>CAVPAH010000021.1:0-296463 GCA_963701415.1 uncultured Chloroflexia bacterium | reverse complement strand
CTGTCGGCGCTGCCATCTGCGAGTGGGCGGCGGCGTCCACCAGCCACGTAACGGTGCCGTCGACGGGATGGAGGCGCTGGCTCGGGTAGAGGTCGGGGTTGCGGGGGCCGGAGAGGACTGCGTGGAGGGCGGGGGCCTTGTCGGCGCCGGCGACGAGGACGAGGACGCGGCGGGCGGCGTTGATGAGGGGGAAGGTGAAGGTCAGGCGGCGTCGTGTTGAGCTTGGGCACCTCGTTGGCTGCGACGAGGCGTTCGGTTTCGGCGAGGGCCGCCGTGTGCGGGAAGAGGCTGGCGGTGTGGCCGTCGGCGCCCATGCCGAGCAGAATCAGGTCGAACCGCGGTAGCTGGCCGGCACCGGAATCGGGATTGGCGGGGACAGTCTCACGCACGGCACGCTCGTAGGCTGCTGCGGCGGCATCTGGGTCTCCATCACCGGCGAGGCGGACGACCATGCGCGGGGCGTCGCCTCGGTGTGTGAGCGGGTCGAGGAGGGTCTCCTTGGCCATGCGGTAGTTGCTGTCGGGCGAGGTGGGCGGCACGCAGCGCTCGTCGCTCCAGAAGATCTGCCAGCGCTCCCAGTTGAGGTTCTCGCCGGCGGCCAGGGCGGTGTAGACGGCACGCGGGGTGGAGCCGCCGGCAAGCGCGACGCGGAAGAAGCCGCGCTTGCCGATGGATACGTTGGCGGCGGCGGCAATCAGCTGCTGGGCGACGGCGGTAAGGTCGGCGGGGCGTGGAGACGACTTCGATTTGTTGGCGGGTGCCGCGCATTGCGTATCCTATGAGTTCTTCCAGTGATGGTCGTCGCGGGCGAGTAGGGCTTCGGATTCGAGCGGGCCCCAGGTGCCGGCTTCGTACTGCGGCAATTGGAGCTGTTTGTTGCGCTTCTTTAGCACTTCTTCTTGCACTGCCCAACCCTCGAGGACGTTGGTGACACGGTCCCAGGCCAGCTCGGTTTCGTCGCGGCGGATGAAGAGGGTGCTGTCGCCGAGCATGGCGTCGAGCAGCAGGCGCTCGTAGGCCTCGGCAAGATTTTCGCCAAAGGCCTTGCTGTAGGTGAAGTCCATGTTGACCTGCTCGACGTCGATCTGCGGGCCGGGGAGCTTGGCGTCGAAGCTGAGAATGATGCTCTCGTCCGGCTGGATGCGCAGGGTGACCGAGTTGCGGGCGTGCTGGCGGCGGCCGTTGCGGTTGCCGAAGTACATCAGCGGCGGCCGGCGGAACATGACGTTGATTTCGCTGACCTTGGACGGGAGCGCCTTGCCGGTGCGGAGGTAGAAGGGCACGCCGTTCCAGCGCCAGTTGTCGATCTCCAGCTTCCAGGCGACGAAGGTCTCGGTGGTGGAGTTGGGAGGAATGCCTTCGGTCTGGAGGTAGCCGGGGATGCGCTTGCCTTCGACCTCGCCGGCGGAGTACTGGGCGCGTACGACCCACTTGTTCACCTCGAGCGGGTCGATCGGCTGGATCGAGCGCAGGACGTTGACCTTCTGGTTGCGGACGGACTCGGCGTCGTAGGTGACGGGCGGCTCCATGGCGGTTAAGGCGACGAGCTGCATGACGTGGTTCTGCACCATGTCACGAATGGCGCCTGACTTGTCATAATAGCCGCCGCGGCTGCCGACGCCGAGGCTCTCGCCGACGGTGATCTGGACGTGGTCGACATAATTGCGGTTCCAGATCGGCTCGAAGATGCCGTTGCCAAAGCGAAAGACGAGGATGTTCTGCACCGTCTCTTTGCCGAGGTAGTGGTCGATGCGGTAGATCTGCTTTTCCTCGAAGACACTTTGCAGCTTGTCGTTCAACTCCTGGGCGCTGGCGAGGTCCTGGCCGAAGGGCTTTTCGACGATGAGACGAGTCCAGCCGCCGTCCTGCGGCGCGGAGAGGCCGACCTCCTTGAGCAGCTCGGCGATGGGGGCAAAGACGTTGGGCGGCGTGGCCAGATAGAAGAGATGGTTGCCGCGGGTGCCGCGTTCGGCGTCGAGCGTCTTGCACGCGTGCGGCCAGCTTCTGGAAGGCGCCCAGATCGTCGTAGCCGCCCGGTTGATAGAACAGGCGCGAGGCAAAGTCGTCGATGCGCTGCTCGTCGAGACCCCCATTGTGCTCGGCGCGGCCGTGCTCGCGCAGGCCCTCGACGGCGTGCTGGCGGAACTGGTCGTCGGTCATCACTGTGCGGGCGAAGCCGAGGACCGTAAATGAAGGATCGAGCAGGTCCTGGCCCGCCAGGTGAAAGACGGCAGGCAGCAGCTTGCGCATGGCGAGGTCGCCGGAGGCACCAAAGACGACGAGCAGACAGGGTGGGGAGGTGCGTTTCATAGAGCTCTCTTCCAAATGCCGCACCGAATGAATTCGGTGCTGGCGGGTGCAAAACCAACTGAAGTTGGTTAGTGTGGCGGCTATCCTTCCGCCTCAAGCTTATCGATCTTCCCGACACGGCGCAGGAAGCGTTCTTCGTGCTGAAATTCGGCGGCGACGAAGGACTTGACCAACTCGCGGGCCAGGGCTTCGCCGATGATACGAGATCCTAAGCACATGACGTTCATGCCGTCGTGCTCGACGCCCTGGTGCGCGCTGTAGGTATCGTGCGTCAGTGCGGCGCGCACCCCGTGCAGCTTGTTAGCGGCGATACAGACGCCCACGCCGCTGCCACAAAGTAAGATACCGCGATCGGCCTCGCCGGTCTGTATGGCGCGCCCCACTAGGCCGGCAAAGTCGGGGAAATCACTGGGGGTCGTATCCCACCCGCCTTTGTCAACGACCTCGATATTCAGCTGGTGAAGCTCGTCGACGACGGCATCCTTGAGGGGAAAGCCGGCGTGGTCGGCTCCTACGGCGATACGCATGGTTCAAGCTCCATTTCTGGGATAGGCCATGACCAGGCCGTTGACCTGGACGGCGACGGGCTGGCCGATGGCGAAATTGTAGATCGGGCTGACACGGGCGTCGAGCAGGCGCCCGGAGGGTAAGCTGAATCGAGACGAGCTGGTCGTGGCCGAAAAAGAGCACGCTCCTGACGCGGCTGGGAGTAGCCGGCGGCGCAGGCTTGACGGTGACGTATTCGGGGCGCACGAGAACATCCACCGGGCCATGCGCGGCGTACTGGAGGAAGAGGTCACCCAACTCGCAGACAACCGTCTGGCCGCTGGCCTCGCCGGGGAAGAAGTTGGCGTCGCCGATGAACTCGGCGACGCTGCGCGTGGCAGGCTGGTGGTAGATCTGCTGCGGCTGGCCGATCTGTTGCACGCGGCCCCCGAGCATCACGGCGACCTGGTCGACGAGGCTGAGCGCCTCTTCCTGGTCGTGGGTAACAAAGATGGCAGTGGCGCCCGCGGCGCGCAAGATGCTGCGCACCTCGGAGCGGACGCGCACACGCAAGCCGGCGTCAAGGTTGGAGAACGGCTCGTCGAGCAGCACCAAATCGGGTTCGGGAGCGAGGGCGCGGGCGAGGGCGACGCGCTGCTGCTGGCCGCCGCTGAGTTCGTGGGGCAGGCGGCGTTCGAGGCCGCCGAGGCCCACCATGGCGGTCACCTCCGCCACGCGCTTGTTGGCGTCACCGGCATAGCGGTGGAGGCCGAAGGCGATGTTCTGGCCCACGTTGAGGTGAGGGAAGAGGGCGTACTCCTGGAAGACCATGCCGATGCGGCGGCGCTCGGGCGGCAGATGGAGGCCACTGCCGGCGACGCGCACGCCGCCGATTTCGATGCTGCCGCCGTCGAGCGCTTCGAAGCCGGCGATCAGGCGCAGGAGCGTGGTCTTGCCGCAGCCGCTGGGGCCGAGCAGGGCGAGCAGCTGGCCCTTGGCCAGCGCCAGCGATACGCCGTTGACGGCCGCCAACGGGGCCAAAGTGCTTCGCCACGTTTTCCAGACGGATGCTGGGGGTGGCCGGCACGGTGGGACCGGGCGGCGCCTGCTCATGCACGTGCGCAGTGTCTGGCTTTGCTGCCTGTTTTGTCACCGATCATCGGCTCTCCTCCTGGCGCAGGACGACGAAGATCGAGAGCGCCGATACTGCGACAAGCAGCAGCGCGGGGGCGGAGGCACGGGCGTAGAAGGCTTCGCTGGTGGCCGACCAGATCGAAACGGCGAGTGTGGTGAAGCCGGTAGGCGCCAGGAGCAGCGTCACGGGCAATTCTTTCATCGTGGTGAGAAAGACGAGCGCCGCGCCCGCCCAGATACCGGGGCGCAGAAGCGGAAGCGTCACGCGCCAGAAGGTCCAGCGCTTGCTATGGCCGAGGCTGCGCGAGGCCTCCTCGAGGCGGGGGCTGATCTGGAGCAGCCCGGTGCGCAGCGTGCCAAGGCTTTGGGGCAGGAAGCGCACGGTGTAGCCGAAGACAAGCATGGCGATGGTCTGGTAGAGCAGCGGCACGTAGTTGGCACCGAAAAAGACGAGTGCCAGGGCGACGACGATACCGGGCAGGGCGTAGCCAAGATAGGCGGCGCGGCCGATCCAGGCGCTGTAGGGGGTGGGAAAGCGCACCTGGAGATAGGAAACCGGCAGCGCAAAGACGATGCAGACGGCGGCCGCTAACGCCGAGACGTAGACGCTGTTGGCGGCAAAGCTCCAGACGGGCTGGAACGCCTCGCCGGATTCAACGCCGCGCAGAAACCAGTAGACGACCACGCCAACGGGCATGCCGAGGCAGGAGACCAGCACGGCCGAGCAGAAGAGGAGAGCCGGGATGCGCCAGCGGCCGAGGGCGACGAGCTTCTGGCGGCGGGCAGCGCCGGTGCCGGCGCGGTGATAGCGGTGGCGGCCCTGGACGAAGCGGGCGACGACCAGGAGCAGGACCGTGAGGGCGACGAGCACGAGCGAGAGCACCGCGGCCTGGCTGCGGTCGAAGCTGCTTTGGTACTGGACGTAGATCACGCGCGTAAAGCTGTTGAAACGCAGGATCGAGACGGCGCCAAAGTCACTGAGCACGTAGAGGGCGAGCAAGAGCGAACCGGCGACGATAGCAGGGCGGAGATTTGGCAGCGTGACGCGCCAGAAGGTCCGCCAGGGGCCATAGCCGAGGCTGCGCGCAGCTTCCTCCTGGGCCGGATCGAGGTTGAAAAAGCCAGCGCGGATGCTGAGATAGATATAAGGATAGCTCAAGATGGTCAGCGCCCAGACGGCACCGGGCAGGCCGTAGATAGAGGGCAGGCGCTGAACGCCGAGCGGCTCGAGCCAGCCCTGGACGATGCCGCGAGGACCCATCATCGAAACGAGGGCATAGGCGCCGACGTAAGTGGGTATGACCAGCGGCAGGGCCAGCAGTGGGCTCCAGATATGGCGGCCGGGCAGGTCGGTGCGCGCCGTGAGCCAGGCAAGCGGAAGGGAAACGGCCAACGAGATCCCGGTGACGAGCACGGCGAGTATGATCGAGTTGGCGACCACCTGGAGCGTGCGGGGGCTGGACAGGCTGGCGATGGCGCCGGCGAGGCCGACCTCGGCGGCACGCATCAGGAGATAGGCAAGCGGCAGCAGCATGGCCAGCGCCACGAGCGTGGCCCCTGCCGTGAGCAGCAGGGGCGCGCCGTTGGCCTTGCGCCAGCGGGCAGC
The DNA here is from genome assembly GCA_963701415.1 of uncultured Chloroflexia bacterium. Taxonomy (GTDB): domain Bacteria; phylum Chloroflexota; class Anaerolineae; order Caldilineales; family Caldilineaceae; genus Fredericiella. Next base: position 290,927 of record CAVPAH010000021.1, on the reverse strand, counting down.
AAGCGCGGGCTGTGCGGGTGGGATAGGTGCGCCGGCCAGAGGCAGGTCAGGCTGCATGATCGGTTGGGACGGCTCCGGCGGCTTCTACGGGCTTCTTTGGACGGATGCCATAGGCTTCCATCGTGATCGGCCAGAGCAGCCAGACCAGGCCGATGAGCGGCTGGATGAGGGGGAAGTAGCCGTAGTCCTCGCCGAAGTGGCGCCAGACAGTGCGGCCGATCAGGTCGGGATTGATGAAGCTCCAGGTGCCGATTAACAGGGTCATAAAGGTTTCAAAGCCCAACGAGCCGACGGAGAGCCACCAGGTCCATTTGCGGCGGTAGGCAAAGCCGATCGTCGCAACCAATATAACAGAGGGCAGCGAGCGCCGACAGATACACGGGGACATGGTTGGTGACGCCCTCTTTGAAGAACAGCTGGTAGACGGCGCGTACGCCGGTCGACAGGGCGAGAACCGGATAGGAAAAGGCCAGGACGTAACCGAAGGGGCTGACGAGATTGGCCCAGATAGCTTCGCGGCGGCTGAGTGGCTGTGTGGTCATAGGGGTATTATAGTTCAGACGAAAATTCCTGCCAGATCTGGCGTGACCAGGAGGCCAGGCGCGGCGCGGTCAGGTCGGGCTGGTTGTGTTCGTCGAGGACGAGACCGAGAAAGCGGCCGTCTTCGGCGGCCCAGGAGGCGTTGAAGGTGTAGCCGTCCGCCGGCCAGGCGCCGACGAGGGTGGCGCCCTGCTGGCGAAGCTTGTCGGCGAGAAAGAAGATGGCGTCGGCAAAGGTGTCGGGGTAGCCATGCTGGTCGCCGAGGCCGAAGACGGCGGCGCGCTTGCCGTTAAGGTCGAGGGAGTCGAATTCCTCGAGCACCTCTTCCCAGTCGCGCTGGAGCTGGCCGTGGTTCCAGGTGGGGATGCCGAGGACCAGGCAGTCGAAGTCAAGCATCTCCTCAAGATAGTAATTGGCGATATCAAAAAGCTCGGCGCCTTCCTCGCCGCCGGGCAAGGCGAAGGCGTCGAGCTGGGTTTTGAGTTCTGCGGCGGTGGCGGCGGTATGGCCGTCGGTGCTGCCGTAAAAGATGCCGATACGGGGCACGTCAAATCGACTTTCCGTTTACTCCCGCGACTTCATCTCGTTGTCGAGCATGAGCAGGGCGGCCTTGTTGTCGCCGGCCATATTGAGGCGATCGATCATCTCGGTGGCATTGGCTTCTTCTTCGACCTGCTCGTCGATAAACCACTGAAGGAAGACCTGGCTGGCGTAGTCGTTTTCGGCGGCCGCGGCGGCGTACAGCTCGTTGATCCAGGCGGTGACGCGCCGTTCGTGGGCGAGCGAGGCCTCGAAGATCTCGACCGGCGCGCCAAACTCGCTGGGCGGCTGTCCGACGGCGCCCAACTCGACGCTGCCGCCGCGGTCGAGGATGAAGTCGAAGAGCTTGAGGGCGTGCCCGCGCTCCTCGTCGCTCTGGACGCGCATCCAGTGGGCGAAGCCTTTGAGGTTGAGCGCTTCGAAGTGGGCGGACATGGCCAGGTAGAGCTGCGAGGCGTAGAACTCTTTCGTGATCTGCCCATTGAGGGCGTCTTGCATATTGGGACTCAGCATAGGTCAACTCCAGATTGGGGAAAGAATTGATTTGTGATTTCAGTGTAGGGCGAGGGAGGGGGCGGGTATGTAAGGGAGTGTGCGGTGTGGGTGGGCGAAGGTCATTTGGTGAGAAGGTGGTTTAGCTGGCGGCGCGGCTGTGATAGAGTTGCGGAATGAATCTATTATCATTTGCCGTTCCTGGGGACCGTGCCGCACGCGAAGGTAACAGAAGCTGGTTGACGCCCGAGGCATTTCAGGTGCTAGCGATCGGGTTTATCGTTGCGGGGTCGCTGATCGTACTGCTGACGGAGCCGCTGTCGGCGCTCTTTTCCGGCGGCTGGGGTGAGCACAAGGAAGCGCCCATGATCGGCATCCTACTGGTTGGGCTGGCGATCGGGGCGTACGTGTATGCGCAGCGCAGCCTGACGGCGGGAGTGCTCGTGCTGGCAGGCGGTTTGAGCGTATGCATCCTGCTGGCGCTAATGTGGGGTCTAGGTCCGGGTGGTGTGAGCCTCTTGCTGCTGCCAGTCCTGCTGACGGCGCTGCTCACCAAGCGCACGATCAGCCTGCTGTTTGCGGGGGGCGCGATCTTATTGGTGCTCCTGTTCCTGCTGACCAACCATGCAATTCCACGGGTGGAGAGCTATGCGGCGATTCTGCTGATCGCGGCCACGTGGCTGCTGGCGGCGTTTGTCGAACGCAACGTCGTGTCCGTGATGGAGAGTTTGCAGTTGAGCTTCCGAGCCGCCATGTATGAGCGGGAGGAGGCACGCGACGAGCGCCTGAAGGTGCGGCAGCTCAACGATGACCTGGCCCAGGCGTACGTGCAGCTGCGACGGCTGAACGAGATGCTCCTGGCAAGCCAGCTCGAAGCCGATGCGGCGCGCCAGGCGAAAGAGCAGTTTGTGGCAAGAGTCAGCCACGAACTGCGCACGCCGATCAACATGGTGATCGGCTTCAGCGAGATGATCATCCATGCACCTGAGACCTATGGGGCTGAACTGCCCAGAGCGCTGCTGTCCGACATTGGGGTGATTCATCGCAATAGCCAGCACCTGTCGCAGCTGATCAACGACGTACTGGTATTGAGCCAGGCCAACGCCGGGCAGATGAGCCTGGCGCGCAGCTGGGTGCCGATCGGCGACATCATCGACGAGGCCAGGCACGCCATCGAGCCGCTGTTCCGTACAAAGGGGCTGACATTGACGGTGTGCGTGCCGCCGGAGCCGCCGGCGGTTTACTGCGACAAGCTGCGGGTTCGGCAGGTGCTCCTGAACCTGTTGAGTAATGCCGGGCGGCATACGACTGTGGGTGGGGTGACCATCAACGTGGAGGCTTCCGAGCGCACCGTCGTGGTAGCAGTACAAGATACCGGGCCCGGTATTGCGCCGGAGGACCAGCAGCGCGTGTTTGAACCTTTTCAGCAGCTTGACGAGCCCGGCGGCGAGCGCAGCTCGGGCAGCGGCCTGGGGCTAGCAATCAGCCAAAGCCTCGTCAAGATGCACGGTGGGAGTATGTGGCTGGAAAGCGAACCAGATAAGGGTGCCACGTTTTTCTTTTCGCTGCCGTGCGCGCCTGCCGACCCAACGCAGTTCAGGGTTGTGCTCCCGGAGAACCCATACTCGACCTATGTTGAGGGCGAGCGGCGCGCCCTGCCTGTGCCGCCGGCGCCAAAAGCGCGCTTGCTTGTGCTCGAGGGCGAAACCAGCATCGGGCCGCAGCTAGGGGCACTGCTGCCCGAATGCGAGGCAGTCGTCGTCAATGACGCGCAGTCCCTGGCTGAAGAGGTGCGGCGATATCCCCCCACCGCAGTCATCATAAACGATGCGGGGGCAATGGGAGACGTGCAGTTTAGCCGCCGGCTGCTGGAGCTGCCCGAGCGAACGCCTATTTTCAGCTGCTACGTACCGGGGTATCGAGAGGCCATCACCCAGCTCAAAATCGCCGACTACCTGGTGAAGCCGGTGACACGGTCACAACTGCTCGAGGTTGTCGCCCGGGTGGTGCAGCCGCACAGCGCGATCCTCTGCGTGGAGGATAACAAGGAATTTGCGCGTTTGGTGCGGCGCCAATTGAGTTCGGCCGGTCACGGCTATCGTGTCCTCGAGGCAAATCATGGCGCCGGCGCGCTCGAAATGCTGCGTACGCGCCGGCCAGACATGGTGCTGCTGGACCTCGGCCTGCCGGACCAGGATGGGTATGAGATCCTGCGGCAGAAGAACAGCGATCCCGAGCTGGAGCAGATTCCCGTCGTGGTCATGTCGGCACGCGACCCCCAAGGGGGGCCGATCGTAGCCGGCAGGCTGCGCGTGGAACTTGTCGGCGGACTGTCGCTGCGTGATATTGCCGAATGCGCCGTGGCACTCAGTGGCGCGTTCAGCGGGCCGTTCAGCGGCGCGTCTCTGGGCCTGCAGACGTCAGCACATCAAGGGCGTGCAGAAACACGTCTTGCGTCAGAGGTTTCTGGATAAACATGCGCGCGCCGAGCACGCGTGAGAGTTCGTGCTGCGGCAGCACACTGCAGACGGCCACCGGGATGTCCTGGGTTGCCGGGTGGTGACGCAGCTCAGCAAGAAGGTCCCAGCCGTCGAACTGCGGCATCATGATGTCGATCAGGATCGCCTTGACATGGTCTTCACAGGCGAGGGTAAGCGTCTCCTGGGCGTCATTCGTGCAGACGATCTGGAAGCGCGAGCCCTGGGCAAAGCGCTGCATCAGGGCAGTGGCGTCGGGGTTGTCGTCGACGACCAGTACGGGCACGCTGCTGACCGATGGCACGGAGATCGTCACGTGAGCCGGTCGTAGGCGATGGCAGGTGACGCGGCCACCGAAGGAGCTAAGAACCTGGTGTGCTACCTGGATACGGTTGGCACAGGCTTCGTCGAGTGGATCCTCGGCGCGAGCAAGTGCGATTTGGACTTGAATTTCGGCAGCGCGGCGTTGGGCGGAGAGGCGGATTTCCTGGTCCGGGAGGCCAGGCACGACGGCGGTCAGCACTGTTAGGAGTCGCCTGGCGCAGCGCCATGGGAGGGACGGCCGCCAGGCCCAAGTCATCGTTAATGTGACAGACGATCTGCACGTTGTACGATGCCGTCAAGGCGGCGATGCCGGCGAGCGTCTTGGCCAGGGCCGGGCCGACAGAGCACGAATCAGGCGCCAACTGCCCGCGCAGCCAGTCCATTTCGGAGTCGACTACATTCGGGCCGTCTGCGTGCGCAGCAAGGGAGGGTTCGTGTGCTTCCGGCGGGTGCCGGCTGCCCGCAACCACCTCAAGCCAGATTCGTTCCGCCAGCAGTTCAATGGCGTTTATCTGTTCGCGGCGGAGCTGTCGCTCGCTGATGCCGAGTTGGAAGGCAACATCCGTCTGCGGCAGGTGTTCTACATAGCGGAAGTGGAGAACCTCATAGTAGCGCTGCGTATGCTGTCCCTGGACGTAGCGCAGATCCTCAATCGCCTTTACCAGCCGGTTTTGCAGGCCAACCGCAGAGGCGGAGTGGGGCGGCGTGCAGAGCAGCGGCAGCAGCGGGCTGTTGCGCAGGCTGTTGAAATCGTCCAGCTGCGGCAGTGCCCCGCGCAGGGCGGCGACAAACTCGTCACGAGTCACAGCAGGTGTCATGGTGTCCGGTTCCTGACCGATTTCTGTCCGGTCGGTGTAGGAAGGGTCATTCCATTACGCGGGCGAGGGTGGTAGGATACGGGACAATTCCAGATTTGGCAAACGAATCGTGAGCAGGACCCGCACGTGCCAGTGCGGCCAGAACGTGGGTTTGGTCGATCTGTGCAGCAAGCAACCAAGGGGGATAGAAAAGATGGATGGGCAAGGCGTAGGTCCACACAGTATTTCACGACGTACCTTCTTGAGAATGAGCGCAGGTGTGGCGGGTATGGCCGCGCTGGCGGCATGTGCGGCGCCGGCGGCGGCACCGGCACCGGTCGCAGGTGAAGCGGGCAGCGCCGCACCGGGTCAGGCGCCGGTTGAACTGCGGCTGACCTTCTGGGGTGACCTGGCGGATATGCCGACATGGAACACGGGCCTCGATCAGTTTCACGAGACGAATCCCGGCATCCGCATTCGTTGGGAGAACACGCCTTGGACCGAGTATTGGACAAAGCTGCAGACCGAGGCGGCGGCAGGCACCATTCCCGACGTGGTGGGCATGGTGTCCATGTATTCACAGCAGTACATTCGCCAGAACACGCTTAAGCCGCTGAACACCTACATTGAACGGGAGCCAGACGTAAACGTGGACGACTTCTGGCCGGTCGTGATGCCTGCCTACCGCTGGCAGGGCGAGACATACGCCTTCCCGTACGACCTCTCGACCATGTGCATGTTCTACAACAAGAATCTTTTCGACGAGGCCGGCGTGGCGTACCCGACCGGCTCCTGGACCTGGGACGAGTTTGTGGATGCCTGCAAGAAAATGACCAAGGACACTGGGTCCGGCCGCGTGGATCAGTGGGGATGGCTGCTGCCCAGTTTTGACTGGACCATCGACGTGCCCTTGTCCACCAACAACGCCAGCTGGTTCAACGCGGACGACACCGTCTGCACGATGGATACGCCTGAAGCGATCGAGACGCTGCAGTGGCTGGCGGACCTGCGGCTGGTGCACGGCGTCGTGCCCACGATTGCGGAGCAGGGCGATGTGCCGCTGTTTGAGACGGGGCGTGCAGCAATGACCTGGGGCAACCCGGAGGCCGTGCAAGTGATTGCGTCGCGTGTGGGCCCGCCGCGCGACAACGAAAAATTCCTATGGGATGTAGCGCTGTTCCCCCATAAGGTGAAGGACGGCAATGCGGTGGCGGGCGGCAGCTTTGCGATCGGCACTACCACCCAGCATCCGGAAGAGGCATGGACATTCGTCAAATATTACACTAGTGCGCCACTCCTGGAGCAGATGGTGGGTGTGCCGAGCCGCGGCATTCCGGGGCGGGCGTCGGTCGCGCAATCGCTGCTTACCGATACAAACCCTGAGCACCAGAAGTTCTTCCTGGACGTGTTGGAGTACGCCAGCCCGACGTTTATTCCGACCTATCAGCAGGCGGTGGCGATCATGAAGAAGTACATGGACATGGTATTCCTGGGCGAGGCGACGGCGGCCGAGGTAGCGCCAAAGATGACCGCCGAGATCAATGCCCTGAAAAGCTAGCCATGAGCATGGTAAGCGGGCGTTCGCAACGATTTTTCGCAAAGAGCCGGCGCCGCGAGGCGCTGGCTGCTTTGCTGTTTTTGTCGCCAAGCCTTATCGGGTTTGTGATCTTTATGGCAGGCCCGCTGCTGGCCTCGTTGGGCTTCTCGCTGCTGGAGTGGAACCTGCTCACGCCGCCAAACTGGCTGGGGCCTGACAACTATCTCCAACTGCTGCAGGACCCGGATTTCTGGAGCAGCTTGTGGGCGACGATCTACTACACGTTCATCAGCGTGCCTTTGGGAATTATCTCGGCGCTGCTGCTGGCGCTGGCGCTCAACCAGCAGCTGCGCGGCATCACGATCTATCGGACGGTCTACTTCATTCCGGTTGTGTCGTCGATGATCGCCGTGGCGCTCATGTGGCGGTGGATGTACAACCCGACTTCAGGCATTCTCAACTACGTGTTGAACAACCTCTTCGCGCTGCTGCACCTGCCGTGGACGGCGCCGGACTGGCTGCAGAGCCGCATGTGGGCCATGCCGGCAATCATCATTATGAGTGTTTGGAAGGGTCTCGGCTACAACATGGTCCTCTACCTGGCGGGCCTGCAGGGCATTTCCCGTCACTTTTACGAGGCGGCCGAGATCGATGGCGCCAACGGTTGGGACAAGTTCAGGCACATCACGCTGCCGCTGTTGACGCCGACGACCTTCTTTATTGTCGTCATCTCGATTATCGGGTCGTTCCAGATCTTCGAGCAGGCCTATATCATGACGCAAGGGGGGCCGGCCCGGGCCACGGTAACAACCGTTTATTACATCTACGAGAACGGGTTTCAGTGGTACAAGATGGGGTACGCCTCGGCGGTGGCGTGGGCCTTGTTCGCCCTGATCATGCTAGTGACGCTGATCCAGTGGCGCTACCAGGACCGATGGGTGTTTTATGAGTGAGCAGATTGTGGCTGCGCCCGATGCTGGTGTGCAGGCAAGCACCGCAGCGCTGACAGGCCGGCGACGTATCCCCTGGTTGAAGATCATCTCGCACGTGGTGCTGGCGGCCGGAGCGATCACGATGATCGCACCGTTTGTGTGGATGGTTTCGACTTCGCTTAAGAGCGACCAGCAAGCCTATGTCTTCCCACCTGTGTGGATTCCGAGCCCCGTCATGTGGTCCAACTATCCGCGCACGTGGGAGGCGCTGCCGTTCAACGTCTTTATCTTGAACAGCGTCATCGTGTCGGTGCTAGTGACACTGGGACAGCTGGCAACCTGTTCGCTGGGCGCGTTTGCCTTTGCACGGCTGCACTTTCCGGGGCGTGACAAGCTGTTCCTGCTGTACCTGGCGACGATGATGGTGCCGTTCCAGGTCGTTATGATCCCTTTGTTTGTACTGATGCGCACGTTTCGATGGATCGACACCTATCCGGCGCTGATCGTACCGATGATCTTCAGTGCCTACGGTACGTTTCTGCTGCGGCAGTTCTTCTTGACGATTCCCAACGAGCTGGAAGATGCGGCCAAGATCGACGGCTGTGGCTACTTCCGGATTTATTGGAATATCATGCTGCCGCTGTCGAAACCAGCACTGGCGACACTGGGCATCTTTGTCTTTATGTGGAGTTGGAACAACTTCCTCTGGCCGCTGCTGGTCACCAACTCGCTCACCATGAAGACGCTGCCGTTGGGGCTGGCCTATTTCTTGGGGCAGTACACAATCTATTGGAATCTGCTCATGGTGGGGGCGACGATTGCACTGGTGCCGGTGCTGGTTCTGTTCTTCCTGGCGCAGCGGTACTTTATCGAAGGCATAACCCTTACCGGTCTCAAGGGGTAATTGGGGTTGCGGCGGGCAGGGCGAGTTAGGGCGAGGAGCGAGGAAATGCGGTATCGCAAGCTGGGCCGGACCGGCCTGGACGTGAGCGAGTTGGCGTTGGGCGGGCTGTTTATTGCGTCGTTTGCGGCGGAACGGGAAGAGGCGCGGACGAGTTGTGCACCGCGCCGTGGAACTGGGAGTCAACTACGTCGATACGGCGCCGAGCTATCACGACAGCGAGGCAGCGCTTGGATATGCGCTTGAGGGGGTGAGCGCACCGCTGATCCTCTCGACCAAACTGGGCGGGCGGCCGCTGCCGTTCGATCCCCAGGATAAGGACGCGCTGCGCCGTTCGGTGGAGGAGAGCTTGCGGACACTACACCGCGACCAGATCGACATCCTGTTTATTCATGAGCCGGACAGGCCGGGACAGTATGACTGGTTTACAGATCGGGAGGGTTTTCATGGCCCGGTGTGCGAACTGCTCGAGGAATTGAAGGCCCAGGGGCTGATCCGCTTCACCGGGTTGGGGGGCACGACGGCGTACGAGATGCCCCACATCATCGCTACCAGCAGCTACGATGTGGTGCTGACGGCATTCAACTATAGTCTGCTTTGGCGTGAAGCCGCCGCCGAAGTATTTCCGGCGGCCAAGAAGCAGAACATGGGGATCATCCTCGGCTCGCCGCTGCAGCAAGGGGCGCTGGCGTGCCGCTACGACGAGGAAGTGAACGGCGGCGCCCGCTGGCTGTCCGGGCCGCGCCGGCGGCAGTTCCAGCGGCTGTATGCGCTGCTCGACGAAATCGGCATGCCCCTGCCGGAGTTGGGCCTGCGCTTTGCCATCTCGAACCCTGACATCTCTACTGTGCTGATGGGGCCGCGGTCGGCTGCCGAAGTCGAGGCCAATGTCCAGGCCGTGGCAGCTGGGCCGCTGGCGCCGGACCTGCTTGTGGAACTGCAGGAGATCGCCGACATGGTCCCATTTCGCCCCTTTGAAGAACCCTTCAGCCTGCCCTTCGCCCGCCCCGAACCACTACGGCCAGGGCCGGCGCGTCGAGGTCACTGCAACCCTATCATCAACGACAGGAGAATTGAGTCATGGAAGTGAAGGCGCTGATCTGTAACGCGGAACAGCAATTCACGTTGGAGAGCTTTCCCATTCCGACGGTGGGTAAGAGCCAGGTGCTGGTGAGAAATCTCTACTCGGGGGTAAGCGTGGGCACGGAGTTTGCCGTGATCCGGCACAAGCTGGACTGGGGGCCGTTCCCCATCTGCACCGGCTACCAGGCGGTCGGGATTGTGGAGGAGGTAGGGCCCGCGGTCGAGCGGTTCCAGCCCGGCGACAAGGTGTACTACAGGGCCAACTATATGCCTATGTATCTCGGCGATCAGAAGATCAACACTTGTTCGGGAACGCACACGTCGCACGCGCTCATGGATATGGACGCAGAGGTCGAGAGGCTGCCCGCAGGGGTGGACGATGCCACCGGGTCGATGTTTGTCATGCCGTCTGTCGGCTACAACGCAGTGAATATGGCGGGCGTCCAGATGGGCGACGTCGTGGCCTTTCATGGCGTGGGGCTGATCGGCTTGGGCGCACTGGTAGCGGCGCGGCTGCGGGGCGCGATCACTATCGCCATCGACCTGGATGAGAAGCGGCTGGCGCTCGCCAAGGAGATGGGGGCCGAGTACACGATCAACAGCGGGCAGGAGGACATCACGGCGCGGGTGCAGGAGATCAAGCCGGGAGGGGCAGACGTCGTGTTTGAGGGCACTGGTATTCCGGCGTGCCTTGACAGCGCGTTTGCGCTGGGCCGGCTGCACGGCAAGTTCGTGTTCCTGGGCAACTATGGCAACGCGCCCATCTCGTTTCGTTTCCTGGTGCCCCACACGAAGCAGCTGACGGCCTTCTTCCCGTGCAACGATGGGCTGGCGCCAGCGCGCGCGCGGCAGTGCTGCGGAACGTTGCGAGCGGCGCAATCCCGTGGGGCAAGACTATCTCGCACGTGGTACCCTATCAGGACTCACCCGCACTTTATGCGGACATCAATCAAAACTGTATCCCAGACCTGATCGGTGCTGTGATTCAGTGGAGCCAGGCATAGGAGAACAGACCATGCGTGCAGCTATCGTGCCAGAACCCGGCCGCATCGAACTCGTGGAGATACCGGAGCCCAAGTATGGCGACTACGAGGCGCGGGTGGAGATCCTGGCATGCTCGATCTGTTCGGGCACGGACAGCCACATCGTTTACGACCAGTTTCCGTGGCGGGCGTACCCCTGCGTGCTGGGGCATGAGAGCATCGGCCGGGTCGTCGAAGTAGGCCCGGCGGTGCGCAACTTGCGGCCGGGGGACCTCGTGCTGCGGCCCACGGCGGTGCGTCCCGGCGAGACATTGGGCGGTTACAACTCGATGTTCGGCAGCTTTGCCGAGATCGGCATCGTGGCGGACGCAGCCGCGATTGTGGCCGATACGCCGCGTGGGGAAACGCCGAAGCTGCCCCCGTTTGCGACGGCACAGCAGGTAGTGCCGGCGGACTTTGACCCTGACCTGGCCGGAGCGTTTATCACCTTCAAGGAGACGCTGAGTTTCTTGCAGCGACTGGGCGTCCAGGTGGGCAAGAGCGTGCTGATTCTCGGCAGCGGCACCGTGGGGCTTAGTTTTGCCTATGGGGCCAAGTTGATGGGAGCAGGCCCTGTGATCATCACCGGCCGGAGGGCCGAACCACTGGCGGCGGCGCGCGGCTGGGGCGCCGACTACGGCATCAACGTCAACGAAGAGAACGTGGCGGATGCGGTACGCCGCTATACCAGCGGGCGGGGCGCCGACTTTGTGGTCGAGGCGATAGGAGATTGGGGCGCGCTGCAGGACGGGATCCGGGCGGCCGCCGACTACGGGCAGGTCGGGCTGTATGGAGTTGCGCCGGAGCACGCAGCAACGCTTGACTGGTCAGGCACACCCGCGAACTGGGCCTTGCGCTTTGTCCAGCCAAAGGAAGAGGAGGTCCACCAGCTGGTGCTGGACCAGATGCGGCTTGGCTGGGTTGACTTACAGCGCTTCGTGACGCACCGGCTGCCATTCGACGCCATTCGCGAGGGCTTTGACCTGGTCACGAGCAAAAAGGCCACCAAGGTATCAATCCGCATCCAGTAACAGGCGCGGCGGTGAAAAGCTTGTGAGCCCGCTACGTCCGCTTGCGGAGGAAGACGAGCATGGCGGCGAAGATGCCGGCGCCGGTGAAACTGAGGGTACCGAGCAGGATGAGGCCGCCGCTGAGGGTGCGGGCGTTGGTGCGGACGCGGGTCTGCAGCGCTTGGGCGTCGAGCGGGCCGGCCGGGGTGACTGTGGGCCACGGCGTCCAGGTGGCGGTGGGCAGGGGTGTAAAGGTTGCAGTCGGCGTCGGCGACGGGGTAGCGGTCGGCGTGGCGGTGGGCAGCGGCGTGGCCGTTTCGGTCGGAACAGCGGTGGGCGTCTCGGTGGGTGGGACCTCGACGACAGCGGGCGCGGCCTGCACGGCGGCATCGGCGGCGGCAATTTCTTGCGCCGGCTCGGGTGTGGCCGTGGGTTCAGGCGTGTTGGTGGGCGGCGGTGCGACGGCCGCCGGCGCGCTATCGTCTGGGTAGAGGGCGATGGCGTCGACCAGGATCAGGTTGTCGCCGCTGCTGTTCGGGTGGTCGGTCAGAAAGAAGACCGTCATGGTTTCGCCGACGGCGCGGGCCTTGACGTCAATATTGACGTCGGGAGGCGGATAGTTGAGGATGCGGCCCTCCCCCCAGTGCATGGGCCCCCAGATAACGTTGGGCGAATTGGGATCGGTGCCGCCGGTCGGGTCGATGCCAAGCTGGCGGCCAAAGAGATCCGGGGCATTGGGGGCGCCCCAGGAAATGCTGGCGCGATAGCCCCCGCCGGGCGTGACCGGGACCTGGGTGTAGATGCCGGCCTTAAAGGTGCCGCCGTTGCTCCAGATGGTCAGGTTGGGGCCGCCGAAATAGGTATGGTCGTCCTGGTAGAAGTCGGGTTCGCCGGAGAGGACGAAGATGGTCCAGCCGACGGGGCCCTGGCGGGGGCGATCGCCGTAGAAAGAATCCATATCGCAGACGGCCTGAGGGATCACATTGGGCGGCTCGCAGGGCTGGGAGGCGAAGACGGGTCTGGTGCTCCCAAGCAGGAGGGCAAGGGCGAGTGCCGCGGCGAGTCCGGGCGGGAGGATGCGGGTCAATCGTTTCATAATCGATCAGTATAGTGGCTGCACTTCGACTTTGCCTAATTCTTTGCCTACTTCCCGGGCCTGTTCCCCCGTCTTGTCTTCTGGCAAGGCTGCGGCATCGTCCTGGCGATAGACGATAATTTGCAGCGAGTATGGCCCCGGCGCGAGGCCGGCGGGCACGGGGAGGGCGGCGGACTGCGGATAAAGCAGGGCCGGATCCCAACCGCGTGTAGGCACAGTGTGGAGGGGGCCGTCGGCCTGGGCTACCTGTTGGCCGCCGGCATCGTAGAGGCGCAGGCTTGCGCTGAGATCGGCGCCAAGGGTCGCGAGGGGCGGCAGGGCGCGCCAGAGGAGGTCGGTGTAGAGGTAGCTGCCCGCGGTGACAGTGGCCGGAGTCGCAGCGGTGACCAGGTCAATGGCGCCGCCAAAGGTGGCGAGGGTGGTCGTGAGCGTGCTGCCGGCCGGGGCCTGGCGCGCCAAGCGGCGTGGTGAACAGCTGGACCTGGCCGTAGTCGCGGCCCCGAATGGGGGTCTCGGTGGTCGTCAGCGTATTGGTGGCGAGCCAGGTGCGGATGGCGCCGTTGGGGTCGCTGACAGTGTCGTAGAGGCGATAGTGCCAGATACGGCGGGCGTGTCCGGCGAGGGCGGCGAGGGCGGCGGTGGTGTCGTCCTTGGTGATGGCGAAGAAATCTGAGGCGGGATCGCCCCAGCCGAGGGATGGCGGGCCGTCTACACTACCCGAACGGACGACGAGCGGCGTGGTCAAGGTCTGCGTGATCGCATTTTGCGTGTAGTCAGACAGGCGCAGCGGGGATTGGAGTGGCGGTGGCTGGCTTGTTCCGGTGCCAGGCCGGCCGCTGCCTGGGTCGCCCACGGCGGCGACGGCATGACGCAGATGATACAGCACCATCGCCGGCCACGCCGCCCGGCCAGTAGGTGGTGAGGATCGGGTAAACCCAGCCGGCGTTGGCGAGGATGGCATCGCCTGGGCGCCAGCGTTGGGCGAGATCGGCGACGGCGGCGCGGTGGTCGTCGGCGCGGTAGATCGGGTTGGTCCAGTAAGTGAAGAGGGCCAGGGCGAAGGTGGCGAGCAGCGCGGCCCACAGGGCGGCGCCCAACCACGTGCGCAGGCTTGTGGCATTGGCGACGAGCCAGGCCGGCACCAGCAGGAAGAGCGGCGCGTACAGGGCAAGGTAGCGCACGTGGTAGATGGGTGTGCCCAGGAGCGTGGCGGCGTAGAGGATAGCGATGGGGACGAAGACGTAGAGCAGGACGGTGGCGACGGCGAGCCAGAGGCGGGTGCGCGCCCAATCGGTGGTGCGCCGGCCCGCACGGGTGACGCCGAGCACGAGCATGCCGATAAGCAGAAGGACGGTAACGATGGCCCAGGGCCAGGCTGCGCCGGCCGTAGGTGGGCCACCCGCGGCTGGCGTGATGGCGGCTGGTGGCGTCTGGCCGACCAGCAGGGCGGCCAGCGTTTCGGCGAGGCTGCCCGCAAACGCAGCGAGCGAGTTCCATGGTGCGCGCCAGGGCGGGACCGGCGGATCGGTAGCCTGGCGCCAGAAGATCGGGAGCCAGGGCAGCCAGAGCAGCAGCACAGCCAGCTTGCGCGCCCAGCCAGACGGCGGTTTCACGGCCGCGTCGCGTGTTGTGGGGTGCGGGACTCAGCCAGATCAGAAGGAGTGCGATCAGGTTGAGTGCGACCAGCAGGAAGAGAAAATAGTACAGCGTGTAGAGGCCGGCGGCTGCACCAAGAATGTAGACGGCCAGCCAGGCATAGCTGCGGTCCTCCTGGAGGTGCCCTGGAGGGTGTCTTCCTGGAGGGGTGTCCTCCTGGAGTTCCTGGAGGGGCTCAGGGGGTCGCAGAATTTGAGCAGCGACCAGAGGCAGAGCAGGCCTAGGAAGGCGCCGAGGGTGTACATGCGCACTTCCTGGCTGTACCAGACGAGGAAGGGGGCAAAGGCGCCAAGCCAGAGGGCGGCGAGGCCGGTGCGCGGCCCGAAAAGGCGGCGGCCGAGGGCGTAGAGCAGGGGCAGCGCCAGCAGGCCGAAGAAGAGGCTGGGGAAGGCGTAGAGAAATTCCAGGCCGTGGGCGAGCGAGGGTGCGGTGAGTGCCTGCCAGGCGTGGAGGAGCGCATAGTAGCCGGGCGGGTGGATATCGCCGGCGGTATGGGCGAACATGGCAGGCAGCGACAGGCGCGAGAGATAGACGCTGACCGTCTCGTCGTACCAGAGAGATTCGGCGCCGAGCCGGTAGAGGCGGACGGCGAAGCCGACGAGGATGGCAGCCAGGAGGAGCGGGCGGTGCCAGCGGCTGGCGGCGCCTGCGATCGCGGATGTACCCATGGTTGATGGCGGCATGGCAGTTGAGCGTGGCACGTGCCGAATCGTAGCATGATGCAGGGTAAGGCGACAACATAGGTGAGAGATTGCTTAACCGTAGTACCCTACGCGCCTGTTTAACTGGACGAGAGGCGGGGGTTTGGTTAGAATAGCCGAATGGCAAGTGTCACGCTGGATCGGCAGGTCAGAAGCCAGGGGTCGGCGGAGCTGGGCACGCGGGCGGTGGTTAGTCGCGGCCGTGTGCCTGGGGCTGCTGCTGCTGTGGCTGCTTTGGCGGCTGACGGCCAAACCGGTGACGGTGACGGTGGACGGTATGACCGAAACCCTCACGACGCACCGGGCCACGGTAGCCGACCTGCTGCTGGACCTGGGAATTCAGCCGGGCGAGAACGACCGCATCGAGCCGGCGCTGGACAGAGATGTCACGCGTGGGATGAAGCTCACGATCGAGCGGGCGCGGCCCGTGCGTATCCTGGCAGACGGCCGCGACGTCACCATGGGTAGCTGGGGTGCGACCCCCCGCGAGGTGCTGGCCGACGCAGGGATTGTCGTCGATACCAACGACCGCGTGCAGGTGGATGGGCGGGCGATGGGGAACGATGCGGTGCTGCCGCCGCGCCAGGTGGAGACGGCAGAGCCAACGTTCGATCGCGGATTTGCCTGGGACGCGCTGCGGAGCGAGCCGCTGCAGCTGCGAGTAACACGGGCGATACCGCTGACGGTCCATGAAGGCGGCATGCCGTACGAGATCAGTACGACGGCCGACACGGTGGGCGAGGCGCTGCGGCAGGCCGAGGTGATCCTCTACCTGGGGGATCGCGTGCAGCCGAGCCTGGGCAGCCGGGTGACGGCCAGCATGGACGTCTACATTGAGCGCAGCGTGCCGGTGACGCTGCAGGCCGATGGGGTACGCTCAAAAACACGCACGCAGGCGAAGACGGTGGGCGATGCCCTGAGCGATATGGGCGTAGTGGTGTCCGGTATGGACCGGGTGGAGCCCCCGCTGGAGACACCGCTGTACGACAACATCAAGATTGCAGTCACGCGGGTCAGCGAGGACGTCGAGGTGGAGGAACAGATCGCCCCATACGAAACGGTGTTTGTCGCCGACCCCAACCTGCCGATCGACACGCAAGAGGTCCTGGATCCAGGCGCCAACGGCATCACGCGCACGCGCTACCGGGTGCGGTACGAGGATGGCCAGGAGGTGGCGCGCGACTTCGAAGATACGTGGACGGCCCAGGAGCCGGCCGAACGGCGGATTGCCTACGGGCAGCTCATCGCGCCGCAGACGGCCACGGTGGACGGGCAGACGATCACCTACTGGCGCAAGATGAAGATGTATGCGACGAGCTACCACCCGGCGGCACTTGGCGGCGACAACGTGACGGCGACCGGCGAGATCCTGCACAAAGGCGTAGTGGCGGTGGATCCGCGCATCATCACGCTGCGGTCACAAGTATTCGTGCCAGGCTACGGCACCGGCAACGCCTTTGATACCGGCGGCGGCATTATCTCGCGGCGCATCGACCTGGGGTTTGACGACAGCAATTATGAATCGATGAGCAAGTGGGTGGACGTGTACCTGTTGTGGCCCCCGCCGCCGGACTATCAGATTCCGTGGGTGCTGCCCAATTATCCGCCGGTACCTCAAGAATAAGATTCCCGCAATGAAGCAGCACTCTGCATGACAAACTCTTCCTCGCAACTAACAACCCGGGCAAAAGCCCGGGATATTTCGCGCGGCGTCGCCTGGCCACTGCTGGTTTTGATTCTGCTGGGCGGCCTGGCGCTGCGCGCGTGGAACGTCAACTTCGACCGAGGCACGGGGAGCCATCCGGACGAACGCAGCACGGCCTGCTTTTATGTGCCGTCGTTGAAGCTGCCGGCGAGTTGGGAGCAGTTCTGGGATCCGCACGCCAGCCCGTTGAATCCGCTGTGGGATCTGAACACAAACCAGCGGCGGAGCTTTACGTACGGCCACTTTCCCCTGTATTTGGGGATGGCGGCAGGACATGTCGTAGAGGATTTGGCGCCGGTCGGCTGAGAAGCTGGGGGTGCCCCAGAGCACGGTGACGCTGATGCAGCGGGCGGCCTCTGCCTGCGACGGCATCGCCGTGGCCGGGCGGCTGACGATCGCGCTGCTCGACACGCTGACGATCCTGCTGCTGTACCTGCTTGCGGGGCTGATGGCGGGGCGAAAGGGAGGGCTGCCGTACGGCCGCGTCATGGGGCTGCTGGCGGCGGCCTTCTATGCGTTTACGGCGCAGGCGATTCAGCTGAGCCACTTTCTTTGCCATGGACCCGGCGAGCACGACATTTACCGTGCTGACGATGTTGGGCGCAGTGTCCATGCTGACGCGGCTGCGGCTGCGCGATGCGCTGCTGACGGGGCTGGGGATTGGGCTGGCGGTCGCGTCCAAGTTCAGCGCGCTGCCGCTGATCGTGGTGCCGGTGGTGGCGGCGCTGCTGGCGGTGTGGCGGGCGTGGGCGGAGAGTCAGGATGTCCGACGTCGCCGGCACATCGCCCAGGCGGCAGCTTGATGGGCGTGTGCCGTTCCGGGCGCTGCTGGGTGTGCTGGTGGCGTGGGTGACGGCGGGGGTGGCGTTCTTTGTCACCAGCCCGTATGCGGTGCTGGACTGGCAGAACTTTATCCAGGCGACGCTGGTCGAGCAGGGCGCGATGGTGCGCGGGATTGCGGACATGCCGTTTACGCGCCAGTATCGCAACACGACGCCGTACATCTACTTTATCCAGCAGCAGCTGCAGTGGGGGATGGGCTGGGCGCTGGGGCTGGTGGCGGCGGCGGGAACGGTGTTTGCGGTGGTCCAGGCATTGCGGGCGCTGTGGGGGATCGGCGTGTCGTTTGTGCGCAAGGCGCAACCCGGCCCGCTGGCTGAGCACGGCACTGCTGGCGAACCTGGTGGTGTGGAGCTGGGTGCTGCCGTATTTTGGGCTGACGGGCGCGTTTCTGGCGAAGTTCAACCGCTATATGAGCCCGCTGCTGCCGTTTGTGCTGCTGTGGGCGGCGTGGCTGATCGTGTGGCTGTGGGATCGTGGGAGAGCAGAGGCGGGCACCGATTGCGGCGCGTGTGCCCCAGGCTCGGTGACGAGGCGGGGGCACAAGGTGCGGCGGTGTGCAAGTGGCGACGAGGCGGGGGCGCAAGGTGCGGCGGATGGAACAGTCGCGCTACAACTGGTGATCGTCCGCCGCACCTTGTGCCCCTACGAGTCGCGCGTGGGGCGGCGGTCCTGCTTGGCCGACGGTGGGGGTGTTGGGGGGGATCTTCTGGTCGCTGGCGTATGTGAATGGGGTGTACAACCGGGAGCATACGTGGCTGACGGCGAGCCGGTGGATGTATGAGAACATCCCCAGCGGGTCGACGATCTTGTGGGAGGTGTGGGACGACCCGCTGCCCAAGACGATCCCGGATGAGCCGGGGATGGACATGTACTCGCGCGGGCTGACGAATATCGACTGGAGCCCGTACGAGGAAGATACGGCGGACAAGTACGAGATCCTCAAGCAGAAGCTGCGCGAGGCGGATTACGTGGCGTACAGCTCGAAGCGCATCTACGACAGCGTGGACGAACTGCCGCAGCGGTATCCGATGACGACCCTGTACTACCAGGCGATGCGCGATGGGCGGCTGGGGTTTGAGCTGGCAGGCGAGTTCACGTCGCCGCCGCAGCTGTTTGGGATCAAGTTTGACGACCGCCACGCCGACGAGAGCTGGAGCCTCTACGATCATCCGCAGGTGAGCGTCTTCAAGAAGGTGCGCGACCTGAGCGATGCAGAGTTTGATGCGCTGTTTGACCATCTATGGGAGACGGCGCAGCCCTATTATCGGGGGCCGGATTCACCGCTGAGCCCGTTCCTCAACCTGATCGGGCTTGGGAAGCGCGCCGGGGAGCGAGAACGCGGGGCTGATCAACAAGGTGATCGGGCTGCTGGGCGGTGATGTGGGGCAGGCGGGGACGCCTGCGCTCCCAGAAGAACGCAAGTCGCTGATGCTCGACAAGCCGCTGCGCGAGCTGGCAGTGGTGGACAACTACCGGTGGAATACGGCGGCGAGCAGCAACTCGGCGCTGGCGGTGGTGACGTGGTGGCTGCTGCTGACGCTGCTGGGCTGGCTCGTGTGGCCGCTGCTGTTCGTGGTGCTGCGGCCGCTGCGCGACCGGGGCTATTTTGTGGCGCGCACGTTTGGGTGGCTGCTGGGCGGCTGGCTGCTGTGGATCCTCGTGAACGTGGGGCTGCTGCAGAACCTGGTGATGCATGCGTGGCTGTCGGTGGCGCTGCTGGCGGTGCCGTGCCTCTACGTGGCGTGGCGCAACCGGGGTGAGATGAAGGCCTGGCTAGCCGGCCACTGGAAGCTGCTGCTGGTGGGCGAGGCGGTGTTTGGGCTGGCGTACCTCTTCTTTATCGGCGTGCGCATGTTCAACCCCGACCTATGGCAGCCGTGGTTTGGC
This sequence comes from uncultured Chloroflexia bacterium, assembly GCA_963701415.1. Taxonomy (GTDB): domain Bacteria; phylum Chloroflexota; class Anaerolineae; order Caldilineales; family Caldilineaceae; genus Fredericiella. The sequence continues at coordinate 271,384 of CAVPAH010000021.1, read as the reverse complement.
GGCGAGAAGCAGATGGAGTTTGCGTTTCTCAACGGCATCCTGCGCAGCCCGACCTTTCCGCCGGTGGACCCGCACTTTGCGGGCGGGGTAATCAACTACTACTACTTTGGCCTCTACCTGGTCGCCTACCTGATCAAGCTCACGGGCATCTATGCCGAGGTGGCGTTCAACCTGACCATTGCGACGCTGTTTGCGCTGACGGTGATCAACTCGTTTGCCGTGGCCTACTCGGCGGCGAAGCCGCCGATGCTTCCCGGAAGTGGCGGGCTTCCCGGAAGGGGGTGGCCTTGGCAGGCGGGGGTTGGGGGGGCGCTGCTGGCGCCGCTGTTTGTGACGCTGATTGGGAACCTGGACGGGTTTGGGCAGGTGGTGAAGAACCTGGCGAATGTGGCGCCGGGGCCGTTCCAGTCGTCGATCCCCGGGGTGAAGGCGCTGGTGGATGCGGGGACGGGGCTGCAGCAGGTGCTGGCGCATACGGCGAGCCTGCCGCCGTACGATTTCTGGGGGCCGAGCCGGGTGATCGCGCCGACGATCAACGAGTTCCCGTACTGGAGCTTTTTGTTTGCCGACCTGCACCCGCACCTGATCGGGATCCCGCTGGCGGGGCTGTTCCTGGCGGTGGCGCTGGCGCTGATCGCGGACGGCGGCACGGACTGGCGGGTGCAGTGGAAGTACGGGGTGGCGCTGCTGCTGACGTTTGCGCTGCTGCTCGGGGCGATGGCGGCGGTGAACCTGTGGGAGCTGCCGACGTACCTGGGCCTGGGGCTGCTGGCGTTTCTGATCAGCCAGTTCCGCGGGCGTGGGCGCATCAACTGGTGGCTCTCGCTGGGCGTGGCGGTGCTGTATGCCGGCGGCGCGTACGCCCTGTTTGCACCGTTCTTCCGCACGTACGTCAACGTGGGGGCCTCGGGCGTGGGGCTGGTACGGGCGCCGGATGCACCGGAGCTGTGGCTGCTGGTGTGGGGGCTGCTGGGGTTCCTCTGCTTTAGCTGGCTGCTGCTGGCGGCGACGCGGCCCGCGCGGCCTGTGGTGGGCGAGGCGGGGCTGGCGGTAGTCAAGCCGTCGGGACTGGAACGGGCGACGAGCCTGGTGTTCCGGCGCTACGACCGGCTGCCGCGCACGGTGTATCTGCACCGGCGGCTGGTGGCGCAGCCGCGCTTTTTGTACCTGCTGCTGCTGGCGTTGATTCCGCTGACGGCGCTGGCGGCGATCGGGGCGGCGGTGATTGGGTGGACGGTGCTGGCGATCTGCCTGCTGCCGTTGGGGCTGGCGTTTGCGCTGCTGTGGCGGCGGGGACGCGAGGCGGACGCCGGGGCGGTATTTGGCGGCATGCTGGCCGTGACGGGCTGGCACTGCTGGTAGGGACGCAGCTGTTCTACCTGAAGGACTTCCTCGACGCCAGCGACTACTACCGCATGAACACGCTGTTCAAGTTCTTCAACCAGGTGTGGGTGCTGTGGGGCATATTGGCGGCAATCGCCGTGCCGCGCATCTTCTCTGGATGGGTGGGGCAATCGCAGCGGGCGCTCCTGGGGCGGGCGGATCGGGCGCTGGGTGTGGGCCGGCGTGTTTGGGCTGCTGCTGGCGGCAAGCCTGGCCTATCCGATTCTGGGCACGCCGGCGCGGTTGGACCAGCGTATGGTGGGGTGGCGGCCGCCGATCGGCACGCTCAACGGGCTTGACTTTATGCGCAACGGGGCGTACACGTGGCCGGATGCCAGCAACCAGATCGAGCTGAGCTACGAGCACGACGCGCTCGAGTGGCTGCTCAACAACGTGCACGGCAACGCCACGATCCTGGAGAGCTCGGAGGTCGAGTATTACCGGGCGTGGGGGTCGAAGATCGCCTCCAACACGGGGTTGAGCGGGCTGAAGGGGATGCACGAGCAGGAGCAGCGCTACGCCGACGACGTGGGCGACGCGGGATGGGCTGCACCGCGAGCTGTGGACGAACATGGATACGGCGCGGACGCAGCAGCTGCTCGACGAACTGCAGGTCGACCTGATCTATATCGGGCAGCTGGAGCGCTTCCTGCACCCGGACGGGGTGGCAAAGTTTGACCAGATGGCCAGAGATGGGATGCTGCGCGTGGTGTACCAGAATGAACGGGTGACGATTTACGCGACGCCGGGGTTTAAGGGCGCGGGTAATGTCCCGGGGACGGCGGAAGGTGAACTTCCGCAGGACGTCCCCGGGACAGTCAAGTCCGGGATTAAGCGAGGGGGCGGCAGGATGATTGCCCAGTTCTTGTCCTGGTACCTGGTGATCCAGGTCATCACCCTGCTGACGCTGCCGCTGGCCTGGCGGCTGCTGTCGTTCCTACCCGATCGTGGGTATGGGTCGGCGCGCATCCTGGGGATTTTGCTGGCGGGCTATGGGCTGTGGATTGCCTACAGCTTTGGGCTGGTGCGGTTCGAGGCGGGGAGCGCCTGGCTGGCGGTGCTGCTGTTGGGCGTGATCAGCGTGGCGGCCGGGTGGCCGATCCTGCGGGCGTGGCGTGAGACGGGCGAGGCGCCCGTCAGCGGGCGCTACGTGCTGGTGATCGAGACCCTCTTCTTGGTGGCATTTATGTTTTGGGCGCTGGTGCGGGCGTATGACCCGGCGGCCAACCACACCGAGAAGCCGATGGACCTGATGTTTATCAACAGCATCGCGGCCAGCCCGACCTATCCGCCGCAGGATGCCTGGTTGAGCGGGCACCCGATCGCATATTACTACTTTGGCTACTGGCTGCTGGCGATGCTGGGAAAGCTGGCGGGGCAGCCGCCGGAGATCACCTACAACCTCGGGCAGGCCGCGTGGTATGGGCTGCTGCTGAGCGGGGCGTTCGCGCTGGGGTACAACCTGGTGCAGGCCGCGGGCAAGCGGTTTGGCACGGCGGCAGGCGGCGGGCTGATCGCCGCGCTGCTCGTAGGCGTGGCGGCCAACGTGCAGGCGGTGTTGGAGTGGCTGTATGCGTTGGGGGTGCCGGTCGGGTGGATCGGCACGCTGCTGGGCTCGCCCAACTTCCCGGCCGAGGCGACCGTTACGCACAGCTGGTACATCGACTTCTCGTGGTGGTGGTGGCGCAGCAGCCGGGCGCTGGCCGATGTCGATCTGGCCGGGAACCATGTCGAAGTCATCGACGAATTTCCCGCGTTCAGCTATATCCTGGGCGACAACCATCCGCACGTGCTGGCGATGCCGTTTGCGATCCTGGTCATCAGCCTGGCGCTCAACCTGTTCCTGGCACCGGCGCGGCTGCAGCGACGGGCGGGCGATGGTGTGGTGGAGGCGCCGCCGGTGTGGCGCCGGCTGCTGATGGAGATGCCGTTGGGTTGGGGTGGGTGGCTGGTCACGGCCATCGCCGTGGGCTCGCTGCTGGCGCTCAACACGTGGGACTTCCCGGCCTACTGGCTGCTGATGGTGTTGGTGGTGCTGGCCGTGCTGCTGCGGCGGCTGGTGGGGGAAGAAGATCGCGCCTGGCGAGCGATCGCCGGGGCGGCGCTGGCCGGCGTGGTGCTGGCGGCGGTCGCATTTTTCCTGTATGTGCCCTATTTCTTGACGGCGCAGAGCCAGGCAAGCGGGATCGTGCCCAACCTGTTCAACCCGACGCGGGTGGGGCAGTTTGTGGCGATGTTTGGCACGGCGCTGCTGGCGATCTCGGCACTGCTTGTGCTGGCGTGGCATGCAGTGCGGCCGAGCTGGAAGCAAGTGGCGGGCACGGTGGCGCTGGCGTATGGGCTGCCCCTGGTGTTTTTGCTGGTCAGCATTTTTGTGGTGACAAACACTGACGGCGGCAAGGAACTGCTGGCGCGCATGCCGCTGCCGGACGACTCGCCGGGGTACATGGCCCTCATCGGCCAGCGGTGGGTCGGCCAGCTGTGGACGTTCGTGCTCGTGGGCGGGGTGCTGGGGTTGGTGGCTGCGGCGACGTGGGCGCACCTGCACGCGGCGGGGACTAACGCCGAGGAACCGCCCCAGGCTCGGCGCACGGTAGATGAGGTGGAGGCGGTTGAAGGGCGCCGAGCGAGGGGCGGTGGCGACCCGATGTTGTTCGCCTTGTTCTTGGCGGTGATTGGGCTGCTGTTGGTGTATGCGCCGGAGTTTGTGTTTTTGCGCGACAACTTTGGGACGCGCATGAACACTGTGTTTAAGTTCTACTACCAGGCCTGGCTTTTGTTTGGGGTAGCGGGTGCGTATACGATCACGGTGTCGCTGGGTGCCTGGCGCGGATGGCGGCTGGCGCCGGCGATCCTGAGCACCGCAGCGTTGGTGCTGGCCGTGCTGTCGAGCACCTATCTGCTGGCGGGAACCTACAGCAAGACGATGGGATTTAGCAGCCAGCCGACGTTTGATGCGACGGCCTACCTGGTGAACGGTGGGCAGAATGAGCTGGCGGCGCTGCGCTGGCTGCGGGCCAACACGCAGCCGGGCGACCTGGTGGTCGAGGGCAAGGGTGGGAGTTACCGGGCGGACCAGAGCCGCGTGAGCACCATGACGGGGCGGCCAACGCTGCTGGGCTGGGATGGGCATGAGGCGCAATGGCGCGGGAAAAGCTATGCAGAGATGGCGGACGGCCGGGCGCAGGCGCTGGAGGTCATCTACCGGGGCAGCACGGCCGACCAACTGCGGCAGCTGATCGACGCATGGGGGATCGACTACATCTATGTCGGACCGGCGGAGCGAGCGCAGTATGGGGTGTCGCCGGCGGTCGAGGCACTGCTGCGGCAGGTGGCGGACCAGGTCTTTGAGAGCGGCGACGTCAGGATCTACCGGGCGCGGCAGCCCTGAACCCCTTTCGGAAACGGAACGAGCGGAGACGGATGGAACAGACGACAGGTACGGAACTTGCCCCAGCGGCAGTTTATGAGAAGGATGGGGCACGCAGCACCGGGCTGACCGTGGAGCACGGGCTTTACCTGGTGATCCTGCTCGTGGCATTTGGGCTGCGATTTATCAACCTGGGCGTGGCACCGCTGCTGCCGCTGGAGGCTGCGCAGGCGTGGCCGGCGTGGCTGGCGGCGACGGGGACGCAGGTGGCGGGGTCGCCGGCGGCGACGAGTGCGCTGTTTTACGGGCTGCAGAGCCTGCTGTTCTTTGTGACAGGGGCAAACGAGGTGCTGGCGCGGCTGCTGCCGGCGCTCGTGGGGACAGCGGTGGTGCTGCTGCCTTGGTGGTGGCGAGACTGGCTGGGGCGCGGGGGCGCACTGGCGGTGGCGCTGCTGCTGGCGCTGGACCCCTGGCTGGTGGCGCTGGGGCGCACGGCGGATGCTGCGGGCTTGACGATCTTCTTGGGGCTGCTGGTGCTGACCGCGTTGTGGCGGTGGCAGAGGGGCAGCCGGTCGATCGGGTGGGAGCGGGTGCTGGCGGTGGGAGTGGGTCTGCTGGTGGTGAGCGGGCCGCAGGCTTGGAGCTGGATCCCGGTGCTCGTTGTGTTCGGGTGGATTTTTGTGCCGCACGGCGGTTTTACGCGGCCGCAGCGGTCGAGTTGGATCTGGCTTGGCGCGGCACTGGTGCTGGGGGCGAGCGGGCTGCTGGCACGGTTGGATGCGGTGGCGGCGGTGGGGACGAGCTTGACGGCATGGCTGGCACAGTGGGGAGGCGACTTTGGCGCAGGCAATGACGTTTTCGCGCTGAACAGCGGCTGGCCTTGGCTGCGGCTCCTGATCGACCAGCCATTTTTGACCGTGTTTGGGGTGGTGGGCCTCGTGCTGCTGGCGACGGGACGCGGGCTGCCGCCGGCGCTGTGGTCGGGAGGAGATGGCGGGGCGAAGCGGCGGGCGCGGCGGCTGGCACTGTTCTTGGGGCTGTGGCTGGCATGGGGCGTGGTGCTGGTGCTGCTGCCGGGGCGGTCGCCGTTTGTGCTGCCGATGGTGGGGCTGCCGCTGGCGGTGGCGGCGGGGACGGCGATCGCTTATCTGATCGCGCTGCCGTTGGGCGACGTCAACGGGCTGGAAGTGGCGGTGCTGCTGGGCGTGGCCACGGTGCTGGTGATTGCCGGGTCCGTGTGGCTGGCGATGGTTGTCGAGAGCTTCACGTACGATGTGCGGCTGGTGCTGACGGCGGCGATGCTGATTGGCCTGCTGGTGCTCATCTGGGTGGTGTTTGGTTTTTGGGCTGGGTGGCAGGCGGCGGGCAAGCTGGCCGGGCTGTTTTTTGCTGCGCTGCTGCTGCTGGTCAGCGTGCGCAGCGGCTGGATGCTCAGCCACCTGGACGGGCAGATGACGCCGAACGGCTTTTTCCCGGTGATGACGCTGCCCGGAGGCGCGGCTGCTGCCGCTTGACGTGCAGCGGATCAGCAGCCTGCGCAACCACGATCCCTACGAGGCGCCGCTGCAGGTGGCGACGGCGGGCAAGCCGCCCGACCCGCTGGTGGGATGGCTGCTGCGCGACATGCGGCGGCTGGTGTGGGTGCCGGCGCCTGATCCGCAGGCCAACACGCCCATGGGGGATTCGTCGCAGATTCCGACGACGAACACGACGCCGTTGATTGTGGCGCCGTATGGGCTGGAGCAGGACCCTGGGCTGGCCGGGATGATTGGGGCGAAGTATCCGCTGACCGCCCGCTGGGTGCCGGCGCAGCTGCCGGCGCTGCCGGAGGCGGATGCTGCGGGCCAAGGGCTGCCGGCGGAGGAATTGGCGAAGCTGCGGGCGGACCAGGCGTGGGGGCAGTCGACGCGGCCGCGCCTTGGAGTGGTTGTTGTACCGGACGGTGCATGATATGCCGCCGGCGGATGGGGTGACGTTGTGGGCGACGCCGTGACACGGGCACGTGGGCGTGGTGCGTCGCAAGCGACGCCGGGAGGACCCGCACGTGGGCGTGCGGGCTACGCGGGACGGTGTGGTCAGCGGCGTGGCGGGTGCGCCGGGTGGCGTGGCGGTGGCAGGGTGAGTGCGGACGGTGCGAAAGGCGAATGCGCCGGCACGCAGGTGCGTGATGATGGCGTTCAGGATTGGTAAGGCGAACGAGTGAACATGCAAAGTGTGACTGCGAATCCTAATTTGGTTGACGATGGGCGTGGCGTGGCAGACGAACTTTATGCTGCACCGGCGAATGCTGAGCTGAGCCGTGCGAGCTTTTTGGACCGGCCGCTGGCTTCGTTCTTGCGGCTCAACTGGGAGACGACGATCTGGATCGTGATCCTGGTCGTGGGGGCGATCGCGCGGTTTGTGATGCTCGACGCGCGGGCGATGAGCCATGACGAGAGCCTGCACACGCTGTACGCGTACTACCTGTACGCCAACGGCAACTACGACCACAACCCCATGATGCATGGGCCGTTCCGCTATCACCTGACGGCCTTTTTCTACTTCTTGTTTGGCGACAGCGACTACACGGCGCGCATGGCGCCGGCGCTGTTTGGCATGGGCGTCATCGGCATGATGTACTTCCTGCGCACCTACATCGGGCGCTGGGGGGCGATCTTTGCCGCCGTCATGGTGACCATCAGCCCCAGCCTGCTGTTTCACAGCCGCTACATCCGTGACGACATCTTCATGGCGTTCTGGACGCTGCTGTGGATCTATGGCGCCTTCCGCTATATGGACCAGCGCAAGTTCCGCTACCTGGTGATCATGCTGGTGGGCATGGCGTTTGGCTTTGCCACGATGGAGAACCACTTTATCCACGGGGCGATCATCGGGTCGTTCTTTGTGGGACTGGCCTTGTGGCAGGTGGCGGGCCCGCGGGCCGTGGTCACGGTGGCGGCCCCGCTGGTGGTCGGCGGCGGCGCCTGGTGGGTGCTGCACGAGATGCAGCAGGACACGATTGCGCTGGTCGTGGTGGGGATCGGGCTGGTTGCAGCATTGGTGCTGCTGGTGCTGGCCCTGCGCGGGCGCTGGCACACGATCCGGCGCAACGACGCCGCCGACCTGGCGATCATCATGGTGACGATGGTGCTGCCGTTTATGGCGGCGTTCCTGCACGTCTTTACCGGCGGCGACCCGCAGGTGTTTGCCAACTCGGCCGACTATACCACGCAGGAGATGATCATCCGGCTGTCCATATTTGTGGCCGTCTGCGTGCTGGCCTCGGTGGGGCTGGGGACCTACTGGTTCTGGCGGCGGGCGCCGGAAGACGAGCTGTGGCACCCGCGGCTGGCGCACTGGGCGACGCTGATGGGCTTCTTCTGGCTGGTGCAGGTGCTGTTCTACACCACCTTCCTGACCAACGTGCCCAACGGACTGGCGACCGGCGTGGTCGGCAGCCTGGGCTACTGGGTCGCGCAGCAGGGCGTCAAGCGCGGCAACCAGCCCATGTACTATTATGCTTTGGTCGGGTGGCTGTATGAGTTCCTGCCGGCGTTCTTGAGCCTGTGCGGCATCGCCACCATCTTCTACAACCTGTTCCGCCATCCCGACAAGCGCTGGGACCCGGTGGTAGCCGAGGACGTGCCGCAGACCGCGCCGGTGGCGGCGCGTCCGGAGGTCGAGGCGCACGCCATCACGGCCGCTGCGATCGAGGATCGCTGGGCCAACAACCGGCTCTACTTTGCGGTCTTTATGATCTGGTGGACGGTGGGGGCGTGGATCGGCTACACGGTGGCCGGCGAGAAGATGCCCTGGCTGCTGACGCACATGGCGCTGCCGATGTGCGTGCTGGGCGGCTGGTGGCTGGGCAACATGCTGCGGCATGTGGACTGGAAGGCGGCCTGGCGCAACCGCACCTGGCTGCTGGTGTTTGCCGTACCCGTGCTGTTCGTGCTCATGCTGGTGCATCCTCGTGGCGACGTCGCCAAACGGCGAGGTGGACCCGGCGCGGCGCCTGCTGCAATGGGGGCTGATTTTTGTGGCGCTCGGCGCAGTCGTCTTTGCGACGACGTATGCCGTCGTGCGCGGTGGGTTCAAGCAGGGGATGCGGCTGCTGGCGACGGGGCTGGCGGCGCTGCTGTTGCTGCTCACCGTGCGCACGACCTACATGCTGAACTATATCAACTACGACATGGCGACGGAGTTCCTGGTGTACGCGCATGCCGGCCCGGATGTGAAGCGGGCGCTGGCGGAGATCGACACCATCAGCCAGCGTACGGTGGGCGACCGCAACATCGTCGTGGCCTACGACGACGAGAGCTCGTGGCCGTTGAGCTGGTACATGCGGCAGTATCCGAATGCCAAGTTCTACGGTGCGAATCCGACGACCGATGCCATGGCCGCGCCGGTGGTGATCGTCGCCGACGCCAACCGGGCCAAGGTCGAGCCGTACATGGCGCGTGACTACGTCAAGCGCACGTACCGGCAGATCTGGTGGCCGGAGATGGACTACTTCAACCTGACGCGGGACCGGGTGTGGGGGGCGATCGCCGATCCGGCGCAGCGTGACCGGCTGTTCAACATCATTGCCTTCCGCAAGTACAAGGACCCGGCGGACCTGACCAAGTGGCGCGACCTCTCGCAGTGGCCGTACCGCAAGGAGTTTGACATGTATGTGCGGCGCGACCTGGCGCCGCTGATCTGGGACCTCAACGTGCTGCCGATGGCGGAGCAGGCGCCGCTCAACGTGCCGGTGATCCTGCCCGAGCAGGTACGGAGCGTGGAGGCGAGCGCGGTGTATGCGGCCGACTATGGCGGGCTGCCGCTGCTGCAGCCGCGTGCCGTGGCGATCGGGCCGAGCGGCGAACGGGTGATTGCCGACACCGGCAACCATCGCATCGTCGTGCTGGATGCCGCCGGCAACTACGTGCGGTCGTTTGGCAGCTACTGCAACGTCAACGATCCGGCCAACACGCCGTGCACCGACCCCGACGGCGACGGCCCGCTGGCGACGGGCGACGGGCAGTTCTAACGAGCCGTGGGGTGTGGCGGTGGACGCCAGCGGCAACATCTACGTGGCCGACACGTGGAACGGGCGGATCCAGGTCTTTGGGCCGGATGGCACGTTCCAGCGCAAGTGGGGCACGTTCGCCATTTCCGGCGGCGAAGGCGGCGATCCGAATGCCTTGTTTGGGCCGCGTGGCGTGGCGTTTGACCTGGACGGCAACCTGTTGGTGGCGGACACGGGCAACAAGCGTGTCGTCCGCTTCCGGCCGATCGGCGAGTATGTGGACCAGGTGGGCGCCGGCGGCGTGGTGGCAGGACGGTTTGAGGAGCCGACCGACGTTGGCGTCGACCCGACCAACGGCACGATCCTGGTGGCCGACTCGTGGAACGGGCGCATCCAGCGGTTTGGTTCGGACCTGACGTATCAATCCGAGTTTGCCGTGCCGGGCTGGGCCGGGCGTGACATCTACCAGAAGCCTGTCGCTGGCGGTGGGTGTGGACGGCACGATCTATGCCACCGACCCGGCGACGGGCCAGGTGGTGGCGTATGACCCGACGGGACAGGTGAAGTATGCGTTTGGCGGCACAGGTACGGGGACGAACCAGTTGGGGCTGCCCAACGGCATCCGCGTGGACCTGGCGGGCGGCAGCCTGGTGGTGGCGGATGGGGGGAATAATCGCGTGATGGTGTTTCCCGTGTGGCAGTGAGAGGGTGAGGGTGAAGGGTGAAGGCCACTCGCTTATGGCACACATGAGCCAAGAACGATCCGTCCATTCCTGATTGGGGCGTTGGGGGTGCTGCTGGCCTACCTGGGGCAGCGGGCGCTGCGGGCGGATAGTTTTATTGATGCGGTGTTGTGGTATGGCGCCGGGGTGCTGCTGTTTGTGGCAGCATTGTGGGGGCCGGACTTTTTCCCTGAGAGCGAAGTTTGCGCTGCCGTCGGCGCCGGCAGCCGGGTGGAAAGTGCCCCGCGTCTGGGTGGCGGGCGGGCTTCTGCTGGCAGGGTTGGTGCTGGCGGTGCTGGCCTGGCGCGGCTTTGACGCTACGTATCCGAATTCGGGGACTGCATGGCAGCAGTACCTGGCCAGTGTGGCGCTGGTGCTGGCCGCGGTCGCTGTCTACGACTTCAGGGGCTTTGCGCCACAGCCAGCGGCGTGCGGTAAAGAGGTGGGGACAGTCGTTCCGCGCGGCCTGGAGGACATGGGCGGTGCTGGGCGGCATCATGCTGCTGGCGCTTCTGCTGCGGGTTTTCCGGCTCGACGAACTGCCGTTTGGCGTGTGGTATGACGAGGCGAATCATGGGCTTCGGCGCGCTGCATATCCTGAGCGACCCGAAGTTTCGGCCGCTGTTTGACGGCGCGATCCAGGGGCCTACGCACTACCTCTACCTGGTAGCCGCGTCCTTTCAGCTGTTTGGCGTCAACGTCGCCTCGATCCGGCTGGCAAGCGTGCTCTTTGGCGTACTGGCGGTGCCGGCGGCGTATATCGTCGGCAGTGAGCTGTTTGGCCGCCGTGTGGGCCTGGCGCTCGCGTTCCTGATCGCGGTGTCGAGCTGGCTGGTGACGCTCAGCCGGCTCGGCATGTATGCCACCAGCAGCACGCCGTTCTTCTCGCTGGCGGCACTGGCCTTTCTGCTGCGTGGCGCTGCGGAGAGGGCGGTTGTTTGAGTTTGCCCTGAGCGGCCTGTTCCTCGGGCTGGGGCTTTGTTTTTACACCTCGTTCCGGCTATTTGTGCCGGTGGTGGGTCTGTTCCTGCTGTACGCGGCATTCAACGAATGGCGGCGAACGCACAGCGTGCCCCGTGTTCGTTTCTGGCTTGGCGTGGCAGCCGTCGCGATCATGGCGGCCCTTGTGGTTGCGCCACTGGTCTGGTTTGCCACAGCGCATGCGGATATTTACTGGTCGCGCGTGGAGCAGACCTTTATTTTTTCCGGCAAGAGCGAAGCGGAACGGCTGCCGGCGCTGCTCGAGAACATCAAGCGGCATGTGCTCATGTTCAACTGGAAGGGCGACCCGAACGGGCGGCACAACTTCCCGGGCGCGCCCATGTTGGACGATATCAGCGCGGCCCTGATGGTGGTGGGGCTGGCCTACAGCCTGCGGCGGATCCGTGACCCGCGCTATGCGCTGCTGCCGGTGTGGCTGGGCTTGACGCTGCTGGGCGGTATCCTGTCGCTTGACTTCGAGGCGCCGCAGTCGCTGCGGGCGAACGGTTCACTGGGGGCAGCCTACGTGCTGGCGGTGGTGCCCATTGCCGTGCTGGTGCGTGCCTGGCGCGTTGGCGACGGCCGGTATTACCCGAATTGGGTATGGTGGCCCGTAGCCGGGGTATTAGCGCTGGCGGGGATCGCCAATGTCGATACCTATTTTGTCAAGCAGGCGAACGATTTCTCGACGTGGGCGGCGCATTCGACGGCGGAAACGCTGACGGCCGAGCTACTAACGAACCTCGACGACAACACCGATGCCTATGTGACTTCTTTCTTTTCCGGCCACCCAACGTTAGGTTTTCTGCTGCCCACCAGCAAGCCGTACCGGCCGTTGGCGACGACTGATGCCCTGCCATTGGATTTTGCGCCGGGCAAGGGCGCGCTGCTGGTGATGAACACAGACAACCACGCCCAGTACGATGAAGCCAAGCATCTGTATCCCAATGCGCAGTTCGAGGAGGTCATGCCGCCAATGGCAGGGCCGCCGGAGCTGTATACCGTGCGGCTTTCGCCGGAAGACATCGCCAGCATCCAGGGGCTGGACGGCCGGTACTATGCCAATGGGGCATGGGAAGGCGAGCCGGCGATCGCAACGCGAGACGGGACCCTGAGCTTTGATTGGGCGGCGGCACCGCCCCTGCCCGAGCCTTTCAGCGCCGAGTGGAACGGCGTCCTGCATATCGCAAACTACGGCGTGCACGACTTCGTGCTCGAGAGCCCGGGGCCGGCCGAACTGCTGATTGGCGAACAGCAGGTGCTCACGGGGACGGGTGTGCTGTCCGGCAGTTTGACGCTGGCGGAAGGCAACCATGCGCTGCGGGTGCGAGCGCAGGGGGCGCCGGGCCGTTTTGAGCTGCGCTGGCGACCGGCGGACGGACCCCTGCAACTGCTTGGGCCCGGCGCGCTGTACGCGGCGCCGATGACCGCCAACGGGCTGCTGGCGCGTTATTTCGCCAACGGCGACTGGCAGGAGCCGGAGGTACGGGCGCGCATCGAGGACCAGATGGGCTACTACGTCCACGTGCCGCCACTGCCGCGGCCATATACCGTCGAATACACGGGCAAGATTGCGATACCGGCGGCGGGCAGCTATCATTTCGGCCTCGAATCGATCGACGAGTCAATCCTGGAGATCGACGGACAGGAAGTGGTGCATGCTACCAAGCCAAACGAATATGTTGAAGGTGGGCTGGAACTGACGGAAGGGCTGCACGACATTCGCATCCGGTTTGCAGACCGCACCGACCACACGCATCTTAACGTGTATTGGATGCCGCCGGGGGCGACGCGTGCGATCCTGCCGGGAGCGGTGCTGTTTCCGCCGCAGGGCAGCTATGCCAACGTGACGCTGCCGAGCCTGTCCAGCCTGGCCGGGGCGGCACCCATGGTGGGACCGGCACCGCCCGCCCCCGAATTGACCGGCACAGCGACTGTATTTGCCACGGGGCTGCAGCACCCGCGCGGAATTGCGGTTGCGGCCGACGGCCGGGTCTATGTGGCCGAGGGCACCGGGAACAAGGTGACGATCTACTCGCCAGAGGGTGAGATCATCGAGCGGATCCCGCAAGACAGCGATGTGTTCGCCGAGCCGGCAGATGTCGTGGTGGATGCAGACTATGTCTACGTGTTGGACGCCGGTGCGGGCAAGCTCTGGCGCTATCGGGCTGGACGGGAGCGGCGGGGAGGAGATCCCGGCCGATCGGGCGGTGCTCGATCGCAGCCGTGGGTTAGGGTTGGGGCCGGATGGGCGGGTCTGGACCGCGGCGACGCCGGCGAATGTCGCGGCGGGGATCAACCCGAACGACGGCAAGGACGAGCGCCTGCCGGTTGTGGTCGACGGGCAGGCAGGCCAGCCAGTCGATGTGGCAGTGGCGGTGGATGGAACTGTCTACGTTACCGACGCCTCGCTGAATAAGCTTGTTCGGCTGGCGCCTGACGGGCGCCAGGAACGAACCTGGGCGCTGCCGATTGCGAATTCGTTGGATGGGGCGCATGTGGCGTTTGATGCCTCGGGCAACCTGTACGTTACGGATCCTGAAGGCGGGCGCGTCGAGCAGCGTGACTCCAGCGGCGAAGTTGTGGGGGGATGGAACCTGGCAGGGCTCTTGAACAAACCGATCAAGGCGGTAGGGCTGGCAGTGGGGCCGGATGGTAGAATCTGGGTGACCGACAGCGACGGTGGGGCGGTCGTGGTGCTAGAGCCGGCGGGAGAGTAAAGTGCGGCGGATGGGTTGGTTGCGGCGCGCGGGGATAACGGGCGGCCTGGCGTTGGCTTGCTGGCTGACGGCGGGCGTGTTTGTCTATGCCCAAGAGCCGATCGTGCAGCCGGGTGATATCTCGACGCCAACACCCACCCCCCTGGCGCTGCCGACGCCGACCCCAGGATCCGAGCCCTTACTTGGGCCGGCCGTGAGCGTGGAAATGACGCCGGCGACCGGCATTGACGGCAGCGCCCTGGGCCCGCACCTGGATGCGCCGGCGGTGTCCCCGGTAGGGCTGGACGCTTCGGCGGGCTATACCGTGCGGACGGGCGACACGCTGTTTACCGTGGCGCTCGAGATGGGGCTGGACCTGAACGACGTGCCCTGCGCCATTGCGCCCGACTTCACGGTGGCTCAGCCGCTGGTGATCGGCAACAGGCTGTCGATCCCGCCGGCCAATATTGCGTGCCATACCGTGCTGGCGGGGGATTCGCTGGCTTCCGTCGCAGAGCAGTACGGCAGCAGCGCCGAGCAGATTTACCTACTGCCGTGGAACAAGCTGGGCGCGGTAGAAATGAGTGCCGTCGCGCTGCAGCCGGGGACGCACCTGCGGGTGCCGCTGCCGCTGCCGGCGTTCTGGCATCCAAGTGCGGCGATGCCCGGCGCCGGCAATCCGGACGGGCTGACGGAGGCCAGCTTTCTGCCCTTGATGTTGGCGATGCCGTTGAACACGTCGCCCTTTGTCGTGCTGGGACAGGAGCAGCGAAGCAGCCGCGTGCCGGAGCACAAGGTGCTGGGGCCCGTACCGGCCGACTGGCCGTATGGCAGCGGGCACTTTGTGTGGCCCGTGTACGGCTGGCTGAGCCAGGGGTACCGCTACGACCACCGCGCCGTCGACATTGCGGCGGTTCAGGGGACGCCGGTGACGGCGGCCGACCGTGGGGTGGTCGTGCGCGCGGGGTGGAACGACCAGGGCTATGGGCGCTTCGTGGTGATCGACCACCAGATCGACTATGTCACGCTATACGCGCACCTGGACAGGATCCTGGTGCATGAGGGCGATATCGTGGGGCAGGGGCAGGTGATTGGGACGGTAGGCTCGACGGGCAACAGCACGGGGCCGCACCTGCATTTTGAGATCCGCGATTTTGGACGGTTGACGAATCCGCTGGAACTGCTGGCGGCGAAGTAGATGGGAGTCGTTATGAGTGAGAGTAGGGAGTTGGTGGCAGAGGAACTGCCGCGGTGGGATTTGTCGAATGTATATCCGGCGCTCGATTCGGAGCTGTTTCGGGCCGATGGCGAACGATTGAAGAGTGATATTGCCGTGGCGGAGGCCTACCTGGCCGCCGAACTGCCTCAGGCGACGGTCGAGGCTGGGCCGCAGCGGGTGGCGGATGTGCTGGACAACATGGTGGCGCGGCTGAACGGGCTGTACGAGTTGGCGTCGACGCGGCGGGCGTACATCAATGGTTTTGTGGCGACTGATTCGCGCAACACCGAGGCGGCAAAGGCGCTTTCGGCGCACGAACAGGTGGCGGTGAAGCTGGAGCAGATCAGCTTGAAGTTCCGCAGCTGGGTGGGTTCGATTGCGCCGGTCCTGGATGCCGCCCTCGAGGCGGCGGCGCCCAGTGGAAAGCGGGGCGCGGGCGCACGCCTTTATGCTGCGCGAGACGGTCGAGCAGGCACGCTACATGATGAGCCCGCAGGAAGAGGCGCTGGCGTCGGAACTGACGTTGAGCGGCGGCAATGCCTGGAGCAAGCTGCAGGGTACGGTCACGTCACAGCTGACGGCGGAGATCGAACTGGACGGGCGGGTGCAGCGGCTGCCGATGACGGCGATCATCAACCTGCGGTCGCACCCGGACGCTGCGGTGCGCCGGCGTGGGTACGAGGTAGAGACGCAAGCATGGGAGGGCGCGGCCGAGACGCTGGCGGCGTGCATGAACGGCGTCAAGGGCGAGGTTGTGACGCTCAACCGGCGGCGGGGACGGCAGGATGCGCTGCACTCGGCGATCGACCAGGCGCGCATCGACCGGCCGACGCTCGAGGCGATGATCGGGGCGATGCACGACTCGCTGCCGATATTTCGCCGCTATTTGGCGGCAAAGGCCAGGCGGCTCGGCAAGACGCAGCTGCCGTGGTGGGACCTGTTTGCGCCGATGGGCAGCAGCGAGCGCACGTACAGCTACGACGAAGCCAAGCAGATCGTACTTGAGAACTTCGGCGAGTTTGCACCCGAACTGGCGGCGCTGGCCGAGCGGGCATTTCGCAACAACTGGATCGACGTGGCGCCGCGGCCGGGCAAGCGCGGGGGCGCGTTTTGCATGGAAGTGCCGGCGGTAGGCGAGTCGCGTGTGCTGACCAACTTTGACGGGTCGCTGGACCAGGTGTCGACGCTGGCGCATGAACTGGGCCACGCCTTTCACAACGACTGTGCCGAGCGGGCGGGCAAGACGATGCTGCAGAGTATCACCCCCATGACACTGGCAGAGACGGCATCGATCATGTGCGAGACCATTGTCACGGAGGCGATCCTGGCGCGCACGACGGAGCCGCAGGAGGTGCTGGCGATCCTCGAGACGCAGCTTACCGGCTCCACGCAGGTGATCGTGGATATTTACTCGCGGTTCCTGTTTGAGCGCGAGGTTTTTGCGCGGCGCGAGCACGGCGAGCTGGCGCCGGGAGAACTGTGCGACATCATGGCGCAGGCGCAGCGCGATGCCTACGGGGATGGGCTGGATCCTGAGCATCTCCAGCCGTACATGTGGACGTGGAAGCCGCACTACTATCGGACGGGGCTGTCGTTCTACAACTTCCCGTATGCGTTTGGCCTGCTCTTTGGCACGGGGCTGTATGCGATTTACCAGGAGCGCGGGGCGGCCTTTGTGGCTGACTACATGGACCTGCTGGCCTCGACCGGGGAAGCCACGGCGGCCGACCTGGCGGCGCGGTTTGGCATTGACATCCGCAGCCGCGGCTTTTGGGAAGGCAGTCTGCGTGTGATAGCCGCGCAGGTAGAGCGGTATGTCAACCTGGAAGCGTAGCACGGTAGAACTGGCCAGCAACTTACATGCGCTAGTGTAGAAGGCGGGCACGCGGGCGCGGTGCGCGTGCGAGTGACAGCAGCAGGGAGGCTTGGCTATGGCTACCAAAGCAGCGACGAACGGTACGGTTGGGCAGGAGAGGAGTGAGCCCCCGCTGCCTGCACAGCAGGCGGCGCGCGCAGTGGATGCCGTGTCGTTTGCGGCGGACGGGAATGCGCCGTTCAGCGAACTGGCGGCGATTGCGCTCGATGCAGCGAAGATCTCGCCGCCGTTTTATATCAACAGCATCTTTGGCCCGACGGGCAGCTGGTTTCCGCCGTATCAGCGTTTCTCTGAATACAGCCTGCTGAACCCGTGGCGCCCGCTGCGGATGCTGAAGTTTCTGCAGAACACCTGGATTCCGTCGCTGCCGCACACGCCGCCCCTATTCAGCCCGCCCTTCCTGGACGACCTGTTCTGGCAGCCGACGGTGCTGCTGCAGCGGCCGGACCACTATGGTTCGTATACGTCCTACCCCCAAGAGGCGTGGTTTTTCGTCAACGGCATCATGACGAACGACGCCGTTGCGCAGCTAAATGCGGCGCTGCTGGCGGAGCTGTTTCACCGGCCGATCACACTGATTCAGAACTCGACCAGCTCGCTGCTGACCGACCTGGCGCAGTGTGCGCTGGATAAGATGAACTGGCGCGTGACGGAGCCGGTCGTGAAGGCATTCCCGGCGATCTACGACGCATTGACCAGCCCTGATAAGAAGCGGGTGGTGCTCATTGCTCATTCGCAGGGGACGATCATTGCCGCAGTGGTGCTGCAGCTGCTCAAAAAGATTACGCGCCTCGCAGAAGTGCCGGGCGTACCAATGCCGGCGGCCGCCTACGCCCCGCCCGAGTTCATTTTCCCGAGCGATGCGCCGCTCGATGCCGCCGATTTTGCGCCGCTGGAGGAGAGCCAGCTTGCCAAGTTGGAGGTATACTCGTTTGCCACGTGCGCCAACGCCGTGACGCCGTTACGGCCGGCCGAAAAGAACAGGCGGGCGGTGCCCTACGTCGAGCACTTTGGCAACGAGTATGACATCGTGGCGCGGCTGGGGATGCTGGCGCCGAATGCCGAGGCGCGCAGCATCCGGATCGATGGGCCGCGCTTTGTGCGGCTGGGCGGCTGGGGCCATCTGCTCAATGCCCACTACCTGTATCCGCTCGCCGAGGTGCAGCGGCATGGGCGACGGCGCGGCGGTGCCGGCACCGCCGCGCCGTTTGTGGCGCTGGGCAACGGGCGTGACGAGGTGACGACGCCGCGGCTGTATGAGTATATCAACGGTGGAACGCCGGCCGATTAGGACCGGCGTCCCAGGCATGCCACCTGACTATTCGCGGAGCGCCCGCATCATCAAATACTACTACTCACCAGGACGTGGATGGGTGAGGGCCAATCGGGGTGGGTTCCTGCAAGTTACTGTGCGCCTGCCAGGGCGGTTTCGACGGCGGTCAGGCTGGTGTTGGCAAGCTCGATCGAACTGTTGGCGACGTTGAGCTGAGCGGCGGCGCCGGTGCTGGCGGCCTGCGCCAGGGCTGCGCCGGCAGCGGTGTACTGCTGGGCGGCGGTTACCAGGTCTTGCTGGGCGGCAGCGAGGGCGGCGGGCGCCTGCAGTTCGGCGACGCTGGCGCCGGTCGTGCGCAGCAGCACGACGGCGGCGTTGACGCGGTCGGTCCACGCCGGAGTGGTGAGCGCAGCGCTGTTGCCGGTCGCTTCGGCGATCAGCGAGTCCATGGTTTGGGCAATGCCGTCATAGCGCGTGATAAGGGCCTGGACCTCGCCGATGTAAGCGGTATTGGGACCGGCAGCGGCGGCCGCTGTCGTCGTGGTCGACGCTGCAGCACCTGCGCCTGTGGTGGCACCGGTTGTGGCGCCGGCGGGCGTCGCCGTTGGCAGCGGCAGACCCCCACCTGCGGCGGGGGTCGGTGTGGCCGCAGGGGCCAGCGTATTCGTAGCGCCCTCAACCGGCGTGCCGTCGGCATTGACGACCGGGACGGTGTCGAGGGCGGGCGGGTTGGCGACGAGTTCGCCGAAAATCCAGCCGGTGTTGTCGAGACGGAACCAGGTGCCGTCCGCGTTGCGCCCGACGATATTGATCGCCTGGCCGTTGATCGTCCCGCCGATGATGGGGAACTCGGTACCCGGGCCGGCGCGCAGGTTGGCGTCGGTGGTCGTCGTCGGCGAAACTGTCGTTGTCGCCGCGGGGACCGGCGTCGCAACGGCTGTGGGCGTGACTGCTGTTGTCGTCGTCAGCGGCGTGGTGGCCGTGACCGTCGCGGTCGTGACCGGGACAGGTGTTGTGCCGGATGCCTGGTCGATCAATTCCTGGGTGGCGATGGGCAAATTCGGAATCTGTGTGTCGGCGGCGAGGAAAGTAGCGAGCCAGGTGCCGCCGTCGAGCAGGTACCATTGCCCGTCTTCGCTGATGCCGACGACAGCGACGGTCGCGCCGGGGCCGACCTGGCCGACCAGGTCAAAGGTAGTTGCCGGGCCGGCGCGCAGGTTGGCCGTCGTCGTGGCAGTGGTTTCCACGATGGGCAGGCCGCTTGGCGTCTCGACGGTCGTCGTGACCTCGAGGGTAGGCGTGGTTTCCGCCGTCGGCGTTACCTCCGCCGTTGCTTCGGCAGTAGGTGTGGCTGTAATCTCCTCAGTGGGCGTCACCTCGGGCGTCGCCACTTCCGGCGCGGGCAGCAGTTCGAGTATGACTTCGCCGTCGGGCAAGGGTGCTATCGTCACCGAAACTGGAAGCGTGCGGGTAGTGAGATCGCCCAACTGCAGCGTGATCGAGGCGGGAACTGTAGACGTGAGCGTGCTGCTCACGACAACGTCGATCGACAGCTCCAGGGTAACGGGCACACTGACCGCCGGCACGGCCGCGGTCAGGACGTCGGATTCGGTTACCGTCTCGGTGCCGGTCAGGCTCTCTTCGGCATTAACAACCGGGCTCTCTGTGGCCTCCGTGGTCGACTCAGTTGACGTCAAATCCGCGGCCGCCGTGAGTGTACCGGTGGCAGTCAACTCTTCCGTCGCGGTAAGGGCACCAGTGGCTGTGACTGCCTGTGAGGTGGTGACTGTCGGCGTCGCAGCCACGCTTTCTTCCAACGCGCCATCTGCCTCCGTCAACGCGCCTGTCGCCGTCAACGCGCCGGTTGTCGTCAAGGCAGTGGTAACGGGAGCGCCGCCGGCCAGCAGCGAGGCCGGGACGCTGATTGTTAACGGGATGGCCTGGTTAATGCGGATGCGCACCGGCTGCGGCAATGGCTGCGGCTCCTCGGCAGCGGCAGGCGTCGTCTGGCCGGGGGCGGCCGCCTGTGCTATCGACATTTGTACGAGGAGTGCCGCAAAGAGGATCAGACCTGTTGCCAGCAGGGCGAGGCTTTTGCGATACATGAGGTCCTCCCATGTGCGGAAACATGATTGAATGACAGATATAGAGTAAATGCGAATAGGTGTTTATGCAAGTACGGGCACGCAGTCCGAAGGACCTCTAGCCCCTACCGTTTCAGACTCTGATAGCGCCAGCGAGCGGCGACGGCGGCAAAGGCGAGCACGGCAACTACGAGCAAGATGTAGAGCACCTGGTAGTACAACGAATTTGAGCCGCCGATCGGATCAAACGGATGGCGCAGCAGGCCGGCGCCCTTGATGAGGAACCAGACGGCGCCGGCAATGACGATGTTGGCAAAGGCCGTAAAGGCGGGATGATTCATCCATTTGACCAACAGGAGGCACGCGATGCTGAACCAGAGGACGTGGATGCTAGCGCGCACCCGCGGCTCATCCCATGCGATCCATTCGCCCCAGGCCAGGCGGGTAGTGACCATGCTGGAGAGGGCGTAGACGACCCAGATGCCGACGGCAGTTTCCTGGACGGTCTGGCACCAGCGCAGGACCGCAGGGCTTTTCCGTAGAAAGTAGACCAGGCCGAGGATGCCGCCCGCGGCAAAGGCGAGCAGACCGGCCTGCACCAGCGCGCCATGGAGAAATACCAGGCGAATGATGGGGCCAAGGGTCTTTTCAGGAGGAATGAGGGCGATCAGGACGGCAATGAACGCCGCAAGCGCGAGAAGGGGCAGTCCGTAGCGACGCAGGTTGGCGTGGCTTCTCGGTAAAGCGGGCGTTACAGTCGTCAGTTCTTGATTGGACATAGTCTGTCTTTCAGTTGCGCTGCGCTGTGCACGAGGAAGTATACCATAGTTGAAGCTTTGTGCGCACGATTGTGGATGCTATGGACTGACGACAAGGGGCTGGCGGCAAGGGACTGACGGCAGAGGCAGCCTTTTGTCTTGTCGACAACACCATTGCCAACACTTTAGTGTCTATACACCGCGCGTACATCGCAGCTACACTGCAAGTGTCATCTACCTGTTTCTGCTACTTTTGATAGGTGCCGTGCGTAGTGTAAGTGGCGGGTGCAACATTCCGCTGCAGCGCACGGCCTGAGGGAGCCTGGAGAACACTATGGGAGCAATCATGGAAGCGGCGCCTGTCGTCACGTACCGGCGCAAAGTCTGACGCAGCTTTTGCCGAACTGGAGCGCAGCATCCATGCCGCGCTGGAGACATATTCGAACGTTCACCGTGGCAGCGGCCACAACTCGGTGGCGACCACGCACCTTTATGAGCGGGCCGCCGACATCGTGCTGGAGTACCTGGGGCTTGCCAAAGATAAGTACGCGGTGGTCTTCTGTACGCCGCGCAGGGCAGAACTGCTCATGGCGCAGCTTACCCCCAACAACTATCGAATGGTCTCCAGCCAGGACCTGGGCCTGCGCCTTGGCGTACGCGCCCTCGCCGTAGTGCGCAGGGCATTTCATGGGGGCGCGCCGGTGGAGCCGGGTGGCGGCACGGCGCGGCTGGTGGCACCTGGCTGGATCATCTGGGCTAAGACGCCTGACCGGTTCGAGGCAGGCACGCCGGCGATCGTCAACGTGATCGCCTTTGCGAAGGCGCTGCAGTTGGCCAGGCAGTATGGTGCCGAGGTATTCGTGGATGGGAACGCCGCAGCCGTCCTCGAGCGCAGCGACCTGGAGCAGAACTCCGGGCGGGTGCTGCTGCATGCCCTCCGGCAGACCCTGATCGGCCGCGGCGTGCAGGTGCCGACGGTAAACGGCGAACAAGCCTACATCAACCTCGACAACGGGGCCAGCACACCTACATTTGCTCCCATCTGGGAAGCAGCCTGGCGCGCCTGGCGCGCGCCTGTAGCTGCCGGCCACGAAATCGCCGACGAGGTCAAGTCAATCTGTGGCGATGTGCTTGGTGCACCACGCGGGGATTACGACGTGATCTTTACAGGCAACACCACGGAGAGCATCAACCTGGTGGCCGATAGTATGGGCCATAACCGTGGTGATGGAACTGAGACGGTGGTACTCAATACGTTCCTCGAACATAATTCGAATGAACTGCCGTGGCGCGTGGCGCCGGGCGTGACATTGCTCCGGCTGGATGTAGACGGCGACGGCTTCGTAGATCTTGGGCAGCTGGAAGCGCTGCTGGGTGCATACAACGAACGGGGCGAGCACGGCTCACAGCGGATCAAGCTGGTGGCTGTGAGCGGCGCGTCGAATGTTCTGGGCACCTACAACGACCTGGCGGCGATCAGCCGCGTGGCACATCGCTATGGGGCGCAAGTGCTGGTGGATGCGGCGCAGCTGGTTGCGCACCGGGCAGTCGATATGAAGGCCTGGGGGATCGACTATCTGGCATTCTCAGGGCACAAGGTTTATGCGCCCTTTGGCACCGGCGTACTGGTGGCCAGAAAGGGGCTGCTGCAATTCAGCCCGGACGAACTGCAGCGCATCCAGCAGTCAGGCGAAGAGAATGCGGGAGGCATCGCCGCGCTTGGCAAGTCGCTGGCGCTGCTGCGGCGGATCGGGATGGAGGTAATTCAAGAGGAAGAACAATCCTTGACCGCGCAGACCTTGCACGGCATGGCCCAGATCGCAGGTATTGAGGTCTACGGCATCAAGGATCCCGGCGCACCGGCGTTTGCGCACAAGGGGGGTGTCATCGCCTTTACGGTGAACGACACGATGGCAGGTCCTGTCGCCGAGGCGCTGGCTGCGCGGGGGATCGGTATCCGGTCCGGCTGTCACTGTGCCCACCTGCTGGTCAAGCGCGTGCTGCACATTCACCCCGCGTTGCAGCAGTTCCAGGGCGTGATCTTGACGCTCTTTCCCAAGCTTTCGCTGCCAGGTGTCGACCGGGTGAGCCTCGGTCTCGAGAATACCCCTAAGGACGTGAGCGCGCTGCTGGCGGCCCTGGCAGAAATCGCACAGCAGCCAAAGGACCAGCCCAAATTCGGGCCGCAGTTGGATACCTTCGCCGAGGCTGTCGCACAGCGTGTGTACGGCTGATCCGACCAGAAAAAGGAGACAAAATGAGCAGCGAACCAAGCGCAGTTGAACCCCAGGGGCGCAAAGTCGAGGTCAAGTATGGCGGCAGCTCCGCCGATGCCGTCTATGGCATCGGGCTGATTGGGGCCTGGGTCTTTTATCTGAGCCGCGCCAAGTCGTTTCAGGAAGGCGCGATCGGCTTTTTCAAAGGCATCTTCTGGCCCGCGTTCATGGTGTATGCGTTGTTTAAATACTTGGAAACAGAGTAAATGCAGCTATAATTGAGCCGGGAGCTGCCGTCCACCGGCGGCTCCCGATGCTGCACTGAGCGATCCCCGCGCCAATTGACAACTCCCCCGCCTTGTGATACGGTTTATGCAAGTTTGTGCACGAGAAAGACGTTTGTGCGCCAGCTGGCTGCCAGACGTCTTTTGCTACCCCTCACCACCTGCTAAGCGAGAACGTACCAACAATGTCGTCGCGCCTTGTGGTCAGTATCGACAGCAGCACCACCGCCTGCAAAGCAATCGCCTGGGACATGCGCGGGCAAGCGCTGGCTGAGGGGCGCGCTGCCTACCCGCTCATTCAGCCCGCTCGCGGCTGGCACGAGCAGAATGCCGAGGATTGGTGGGCCGGTGCCTGCCGCGCACTGGGGGCCTGCGTCGACCAGGTGCAGGGCAGCCAGATCGACGCCCTTGCCATCACGCATCAGCGTGAGACATTCGTGCCGGTCGACGCTGACGGCGTTCCCATCCGTAACGCCATCATGTGGAATGACGAGCGGAGCACCGCGCAGGTGGCAGCACTCGAACGCAACTTTGGCCCTGAACTGCACCGGCTGACGGGCAAGCCGCCCTCGATGACGGCCTCCATCTCCAAGCTGCTATGGCTTGCCGAGCACGAACCCCAACTTGTGGCGAGGACAGCCCGCTTTCTCGACGTCCATGCTTTTCTGGTGCACCGGCTGACGGGGCAGTATCGTACGGGGCTCGCCAATGCCGACCCGTTGGGTGTGCTCGATATGGAGCGCCGCATCTGGGCGGACGACCTTATCCGCGCCATCGGCCTGCGTCCCGACCAGTTTGTCGACCTGGTCGAACCGGGCGCCGTCATCGGCTTCGTTACCCCTGCCGCGGCGGCTGCCACCGGCCTGCCGGCCGGCCTGCCCGTCATTGCCGGAGCCGGCGACGGCCACTGCGCGGGCCTGGGCGCTAATGTCACGCGCGAGGGGATCGCCTATCTTAACTTGGGCACAGGTATCGCCAGCGGCGCGTGGAGCCCGACCTACCTCTGTGACCGGGCGTTCCGCACCCTGATCGCGCCTGTCCCGGGCAGCTACTATGTCGAGCACATCCTACGCGGCGGTGTGTACACGGTCGCCTGGTTCGTCGAGCGTTTTGCCGCCGACCTGCGGGGGGCCGAACAAGGCAGGTCGGCGGAGGCCATCCTCGAGGAGGCGGCTGCACAGATCGCGCCCGGCGCCGAGGGGTTAATGCTTGTGCCCTATTGGAACAACGTGATGAACCCCTATTGGGACCCGCTTGCGAGCGGCATCACGGTCGGCTGGAGTGGCGTGCACGGTCGCGCGCATTTCTACCGCGCGATCCTGGAGGGCATTGCTTACGAGCAGCGCCTGGTCGGCGACGCTATGATGGCCGCAGCCGGACAGCG
Source organism: uncultured Chloroflexia bacterium (assembly GCA_963701415.1). Taxonomy (GTDB): domain Bacteria; phylum Chloroflexota; class Anaerolineae; order Caldilineales; family Caldilineaceae; genus Fredericiella. The sequence goes on along the minus strand of CAVPAH010000021.1, from coordinate 246,145 downwards.
TTTTACGGAATATGTTGGGATGGGCGGGGGCAGTCGCAGCCGGCTCTGGCTTCAGATCATGGCCGACGTGACGGGTGTGCCCGTGGTGCAGTCCACCACCAACGAGGCCACCTGTCTTGGCGCGGGCATCCTGGCTGCGGTCGGCGCCGGCTGGTATGCAGACGCGCGTGCCGCGGCCGAGGCGATGACCGCCACGTCTGGCTGCTATGTCCCGGACGGCGCAACCATGGCGGTCTACAACCGGCTCTACCAGGAGGTATACCGCACCCTGTTTCCAACACTGCAAGCTGCGCTTGACCGGTTGTCTTTGTTAACCCACAATCCTGGCGACATGACTCACGGCCCTGCTGCCGAAGCGGGGGCCGCCGGAGAAAATGGTGAGCGAGCGTGAACGTCGACGAACTGCGTGGCGACCGTACTGACCTGCTGGCGACAGTCGCCAGCCTCTATTACGAGCTCAATCAAAATCAACAGCAGATCGCTGACCGGCTCGAGATCTCACGGTCGAGCGTGTCGCGCATGATCAAAGAGGCGCGCGATCTCGGCATCGTCGAGATCAGGATCCACAAGCCGGCCAACCGTGACTTTTTCCTGGAGCAGGCGCTGCTTGAGCGCTTTGGCTTGCAAGACGCCTATGTGCTCTGCACGACTGCCGAGATGCGCGAGGACGAGGCGCTGTATGGCGTTGGCCGTCTCGCCGCGGGTTACCTGCAGCGCGTCATCAGCAACATGGCGCCGCACACCGCTATCGGCACGGCCTGGGGCACCGGCGCCCACGCCGCCATCAGCGTCCTGCCCGAGGAGCGCAGCTGCCAGATCGACGTCGTCCAACTGCTCGGCAGTGTCAGCGTCTCCGACCCCCTGATTGACGGCCCGGACCTGGCGCGTATGCTGGCGGCGAAGCTTGGCGGCCGGCACTACGACCTGCACGCGCCAGTGCTTGTCGAGCAGCCGACGCTGCGCGCCATGCTGATCGACGAGCCTTCGCTGCGCGAGGGGCTGCAGCGCGGCCGTTCCGTGGCCCTGGCCATCACCGGCATCGGCACGATGGTCGAGGAGGCGTCCAGCTTTCTGCGCGCCGGCCACTTGACCGGCGCACAGCTCGCCCATTTGCGGGAACTGGGCATCGTCGGCGAGAGCTGCGGCCGCTTCTTTGATGCCCAAGGCCGCTACGAAGGATTTGCCATCAACGAACGTGTGGTCGGCATCTCGCTAGACGATCTGCGGAAAATTCCGCGCGTCATCGCCATCGCACGCGGCCTGCCGAAGGTGCTGTCGATTCTTGGCGCCTTGCGCGGCGGCTTCTTGACTGTCCTCGCCACTGACGATGTGACGGCACGCGGCATACTGGCCGCCTCGGCGGCACAGAATGATAAGCAGGCAGAACAATAAAGTCAGATTGTCATGTCACCGTCATAGGATCGACATGACAGAATTGAGCTTGGCCCAAAAGGAATTTGCATGAGCAACATCGTCATTTTAGGCGCAGGCGTGATGGGGACGGCGTTCTCCATGCCGCTGGCGGACAACGGCCACCAGGTGAGCCTCGTCGGCACGCACTTGGACGGCGACATTATCGAGGAGATACACGACAGCCGCGTCCACCCTCGGCTCAAGTCGCGGGTGCGCGATGCCGTCACTCCCTACACATACGACCGCCTGGGCGAGGTCCTCCAGGATGCCGATCTGGTCGTCCTGGGCGTCAACTCGCTCGGCATCGAGTGGGCAGGCCAGATGCTTGCCGACAAGCTGCCGCCTGACGTGCCGCTCCTCTTTCTCACCAAGGGCCTGTCCGGCCATGACGGCGCGCTCGAAGTGCTGCCGCACCGCCTGCGACGGGAACTGCGGCCGGAACTGCAGAAGACGGTACAGCTCGCCGCAGTCGGCGGCCCTTCCATCGCAGGCGAGCTGGCGGCGAACCGCCACACCTGCGTGGTCGTTACGGGCAGCGACGCGGCACTGGTCGATAAGTTGGGGGGCATGATGCGCACGCCGTACTATCATGTCTGGCCCTCCACCGACATTGTCGGCGTCGAGACCTGCGTGGCGATGAAGAACCTCTATGCCTTGGCCGTAGGCTGCGTCAACGGGCTGCTCGAGCGTGACGGGGTGGCGGACAACGATGCGGTGATGTTCAACCTGGCCGCCGGGCTATTTGCCCAGGGGCTCTGGGAGACCGCCTACATGGTCGACGTCATGGGTGGGCAGCGGCGCAGTGTTTTTACGCTGCCCGGCGCGGGCGACCTCTACGTGACGAGCATGGGCGGCCGCAACCAGCGCATGGGGCGCTATCTGGGGCTCGGCGTCCCATTCTCGCAGGCCAAGGCGGAGTACATGGCCGACGTCACCGTCGAAGGGGCGCAGCTGGCCCAGGCCATCGGCCCGACAGTAGAGCAAATGGCAGCCGAGGGCAAGATCGACGCCGCCAGTGTGCCGTTGATGCTGACCATGATCAACATCGTCTGCCACGACGCGCCCGTCGAATTTCCATGGGACGCCTTCTTCGCCGGCAACGTCGCCTGACCCCTCCGGAAGACCCCTCTTCCCGAAGCCTACTATATGTTCGTTTCCTAAGGAGCAGGAAGATGGATAAAAACTCACCGATCGTGATCGGGGCCGACAATATGGGGCTGCCGCTCAAGAACGCTATTCGTGATTATCTCGTGAAGAAGGGCTACAAGGTCGACGACATGGGCGTCAATGCCTCCGACCCGGTGGATTATCCAGACGTGGGCGCGGCGCTTGCGGAGGCGGTTGGCGCAGGAAAGTATGAACGCGGTATCCTTGTCTGCGGCACGGGCGCGGGCATGGCGATCGTGGCCAACAAGGTGCCCGGGGTGCGGGCGGTCGCCGTCTATGATCCCTATACGGCAGAACGCGCCGTCGCCAGCAACAACGCGCAGGTCATCACGTTTGGCGCCCAGATCACCGGGACATCCGTGGCCGAGAAGCTGATCGATATATGGCTGGACAGCGAATTCCAGGGCGGCCGGTCGGCACCCAAGGTGGCGAAGATCGACAGCCTGGACGAAAAGTATCGGGGGCAGCACTAGAAGACGGATAACGTTCCTGGCTCGGCGCACAGCAATCGGCGTCGATCATGTGAGGCTGCGCCGTGCCCGGAACGAGGTGAGTGTTGTTGGTGGGAGGTGATTATCGTGCGCTTCGAATTTGCTACTGCCGGGCGTATTCTGTTTGGGGATGGCCGGCTCTCTGAAGTGGGGCCGTTGGCCCGTGAGTTGGGCAGCCGGGCGCTGGTCGTTACCGGTGCCCACCCAGGGCGCGGGCAGGTACTTTATGAACTGCTCGACGCGGCCGGGGTCACCGTAGAAACCTTTTCGCTGGCCGGCGAGCCGACGGTAGACGATGCGCTGCGCGGGGTCGAACAGGCGCGCAACATGGGCGCAGACCTGGTCTTTGGTTTTGGCGGCGGCAGCGCACTCGACGCCAGCAAGGCCATCGCCGCGCTCGCGGTGAATGAAGGCGATATCTTTGACTTTCTCGAAGTCATCGGCCGCAGCCAGCCCCTTACCAAACCTGCGCTGCCTGTCATTGCTGTTCCTACGACCGCCGGCACCGGCAGCGAAGTGACGCGTAATTCCGTTTTGGCCTCGCCGCAGCATAGGGTGAAGGTGAGCGTGCGCAGCCCCCATATGCTGCCGCGCATCGCCATTGTCGATCCTGCACTAACCTACGACCTGCCGCCTGCCGTCACGGCGGCCACCGGCATGGATGCGCTGACACAGCTGATCGAGCCCTACGTCTCGTCTCGCGCCAATCCGCTGACCGACGGTATCTGTCTCCAGGGCCTGCGCTGTGCCGTGCGTTCGCTGCGCCGCGCCTATGAAGACGGGGGCGACCGTGATGCACGCCGCGACATGGCCTTTGCCAGCCTGTGCAGCGGCCTGGCGCTGGCAAACGCCGGTTTGGGCGCCGTGCACGGGTTTGCCGGACCGCTTGGCGGCATGTACGACGCGCCGCACGGCGCGATCTGCGCTGCGCTGCTTGCGCCGGTGACGGCCATCAACATCCGGGCGCTGCTCACCCGCGCCCCAGATCACCCGTCATTGGAACGCTATCAGGAACTTGCGGTCCTGCTGACGGGCAGCGACACGGCGGGCGTGGAAGATGCCGTCGAATGGCTGCAGCAGCTGGGCGCCGATCTCCAGATTCCGCCGCTTTCGAGTTACGGCTTTAGCATGCAGGACGCGGGGGCCTTGATCCCGAAGGCCCAGGCGGCCAGCAGCATGAAGGCCAACCCGATTAAGTTGACTGACGACGAACTGCGCACTATCCTGGCGCAGGCAACCTGAGACACCACTTAAGGAAGAGGTGACACCATGCAGGATCCCCTGCAGCGTTTCCGCGTAGAGGGCAAGCGCGCCGTGGTGACCGGCGGATCGAAGGGTATTGGCGCAGAGGCGGCCGTGGTGCTCGCCGCGGCGGGGGCAGACGTCGCCATCATCGGCCGCGACCGCGCCGGTCTCGAGGAGACGGCGGCGTTGATCGCGCCGACCGGCCGCCGCTGCATCATGATCGAGGCCGACATGGCCACGATCGAGGGTCCACAGGAAGCGGCGCAACAAGCACTTGCCGCCTTTGGCACGGTCGATATCCTGGTCAACAATGCGGGGATTGCCCGGCTCGACCCACTGCAGACACTCTCCGTCGACAAGTGGGACGAGACGATGGCGGTCAACCTGCGCGCGCCGTATTTGCTGGCGCAGGCGTTGGTGGGCAAAATGATGGAGCAGCGGGCCGGCAAGATCATCAATGTCTCATCTCAGGCCGGCGTTGTGGCCCTCGAGGTGCACGGCGCCTATTGCGCCTCGAAGGGTGGGCTGAACATGCTGACCAAGGTGATGGCGCTGGAGTGGGGGCCGCACAACATCCAGGTTAACGCCGTCTGCCCGACCGTGATCCTCACGCCGATGGGCACCAAGGTGTGGGGTGACCCGCGCAAGGCCGAACCGATGCTGGCCAAGATCCCGCTGGGCCGTTTCGGCCAGCCAGTCGAAGTGGCGGACCTGATCCTGTTTCTGGCCTCGCCTGCGTCCGACCTGATTACCGGCGAGGCGATCCTGATCGACGGTGGCTATACTGCGATTTGAGTGCGATGAAAAAACTGATCAACGTAGTCGAAAACATCCTCTATGAGCAGTTGGAAGGGATGGCACTCGCCCACCCGCAGCTGATTGACGTCCATTTTGACCCGCACTATATCGTGCGGCGGCAGTCTCCTGTGGCCGGCAAGGTGGCAATCGTCTCGGGTGGCGGCAGTGGGCACGAGCCTATGCACGGTGGGTTTGTCGGCTATGGCATGCTTGACGGCGCCTGCCCCGGCGCCATCTTTACATCGCCCACGCCCGACCAGATCCTGGCCTGCGGCCAGGTAGTCCAGGGCGGGGCAGGCGTGCTGCTGATCATCAAGAACTATACCGGCGACGTCCTGAGCTTCGAGACGGCGGCCGAACTGCTGAATATGGAGGGTATCCGTGTCCGCACGGTGCTGGTCGACGACGATGTAGCCGTCAAGAACTCGCTCTTTACCGCCGGACGGCGCGGCACGGGCGCTACTGCCATTTTGGAGAAGATAGCGGGTGGCGCAGCGGAAGCGGGCTATACTCTGGAACAAGTGGCGGAGCTGGCACGCCGCGTCAATACCAACAGCCGCTCAATGGGGCTGGCGCTGTCTTCGTGCACTGTGCCCGCCGTCGGCAGGCCCACGTTCGAACTGGGCCATAACGAGATCGAGATCGGGATCGGTATCCACGGCGAGCCTGGTCAGCGCCGCATTACTTTGGTCACGCTGGACGAGATGACAGGCATGCTGGCCGACGCCATCCTCGACGACGCTGCCTACGAGCGCAGCGAGCGCACATGGGATCCCGATGCCGGCGACTGGATCGACCGCACGCTGGTGAATCAGCCGTTTGCGCCGGGCGACCAGGTGATTGCGTTGGTGAACAGCATGGGCGGCACGCCGATTTCTGAGCTGTACGCCACTTACCGCTCGCTCGTCCGGGTGTGCAAGAACCGCGACATCCAGATTGTGCGCAACCTCATCGGTCCGTATGTGACGTCGCTCGAGATGGCCGGCTGCTCGATCACGCTCACGCGCGCCGATGACGAGATCCTGCGCTTTTGGGATGCACCCGTCCACACGCCGGCCCTGCGCTGGGGAATGTAGCCATGGCAGCACTCACGATGGTAGACGCCCAAACCGTGCGCAGCTGGTTCTCCTACGCCGCAGCCGACCTGCAAGCTGCCAAGGATTATCTCACAGCGCTTGACGCCGCGATCGGCGATGCCGACCACGGGCTGAACATTGCGCGTGGGTTTACTGCGGCGGCAGACAAGGTCAACGGGGAATACGCAGGCGAGGACGAGGTTGGCGCACTTTTTAAGGTTGCCGGGATGACGCTGATGTCCACAGTGGGCGGCGCCAGCGGCATGCTGTACGGCAACTTCTTCTTGCGCGCATCGGCTGCGGCACAGGGAACACGCGAGTTGACGCCCGCCGAACTCTCCACAGCCTTGCAGGCGGGCCTGCTGGGCATTGTCCAGCGCGGGCGCGCCGTCGCCGGCGACAAGACGATGGTGGATGCATGGACCCCGGCACTCGCGGCACTCTCCGCTGCCCTCGCCCATGGCGAAAATCTGGCGGCAGCCCTGCGCGCCTGCGTCGACGGCGCCGAAGAAGGGATGAACAGCACCGTGCCGCTCGTGGCCAGAAAAGGCCGCGCCAGCTACCTGGGCGAACGCAGCGCCGGCCACATGGACCCTGGCGCCGCCTCGACCACGCTACTTTTGCGGGCCTTGTGCAAGGCCGTCGACCCGGAATACACATCATCATGATTGGAATCGTCATCGTTTCTCACAGCGCGCTCCTGGCGCAGGGTGTGCTCGACATCGTCGAGCAGATGGTGCAGGGGCGCGTCCCATTGGCGGCTGCGGGCGGGACGGATATCGCCGAAGCGCCGATCGGCACGGATCCGTTCAAGGTCCTGGGAGCCATCGACGGCGTCTACAGCGACGAAGGTGTGCTCGTGCTGATGGACCTGGGCAGCGCCCTGATGAGTGCCGAGGCTGCGCTGGACATGCTGCCGCCAGAGCGACGGCCGCATGTGGTCTTGTGTGAGGCCCCCCTGGTTGAGGGTGCCGTTGCGGCTTCTGTACGCGCCATGACCGGTGGGTCGCTCCGGGAGGTGCTCGACGATACCCGCAGCGCCTATGCCGCAAAAGTTGCCCAGCTGACCTCGCTGCTGCACCTGCCCGCAACCGAAGGCATTGCCCAGCAGGCAGCCACCGCAGCCAGCCATGCGGGTATAGAGTCAGCTGCCGGCGGCGCCCGGCTGCTGACTATCGTCGTGCCAAACCGGCTGGGGCTGCACGCTCGCCCTGCCGCGCGCCTGGTAAGCCTTGCCGCGCAGTACGACGCACAGATCACGCTTGCCCACGACAGCCGTACGGCCAACGCGACCTCCATGAACCAGGTTGCGACCCTTGGCGTCAGGCAGGGGGATGTGCTGGTCGTCAGTGCCGCCGGCCCCCAGGCAGAGGGCGCGCTTGCCGCAATCGAAGCGCTGGCGCTCGACAACTTTGGCGACCCGATCGAGGTGCGGGATCCAAGCGAGATTATCGCAGCCGCAACCGTATCCGAAAACCTGCACGAGTTGAGCGGCGTCGCCGCGTCGGAGGGCATTGCATTTGGCCCGGCCTTTGTCTATCGCGCCAAGCTGCCGCAGGTGGTGGAAGTGGTCGGCGCAGACCCCCACTACGAGCGGCAGCGGCTTGAACAGGCGATCGCCGCCGTGGGCGAGCACCTGCAGATCGTGCGTGCCAACATGCTGCAGCGTGTCGGCGCCGGCGAGGCCAGCATCTTTGATGCCCACCTGTTGATGGTGCGCGACGCCGAACTCCTGCAGTCGGCGCTGCAGGAAATCGAGCTGCGCCGGGTCAACGCCGAAGCTGCCTGGCAGCGTGCGATCCAGGCCATGGCCACGCGCTACCAGGTCCTCACCGACCCCTACATGGCGCGCCGCGCCGACGACATCATCGACGTCGGCCAGCGTGTCCTGCGCGTGCTGGCGGGGACGGGACAGGAGGACACGGGGCTGGTGCTGGAAGAAGCCGCAATCCTGGTGGCGCACGAACTGAAGCCTTCCGACCTGGCGCGCGTCCAACCAGACCTCGTGTTGGGCATTGTCACCGAGCTGGGCAGTGCCAGCGATCACAGCGCCATCCTGGCGCGCGCGTTGGGGCTGCCCGCCGTCACGGGCCTGGGGCCTTTCTTGACGAACGTGGCCGACAAGCAGACGCTGGCGCTGGACGGCACGGCGGGCCGGGTCTGGCTGGCACCGGACGCCGAGCAGCTGGCGGAACTGGAGCGCAGGGGCGAGGCCTGGGCCAAAGAGCGAGACGCGGCCAAGCAGTCGGCCCAGCGCCCGGCCGTGCTGCACGGTGGGCAGCGTATCCTGGTGGCGGCCAACATCAACGGTCCCAGCGACGTGGCGCTGGCGCTCGACCAGGGGGCCGAAGGGGTCGGCCTTTTCCGCACCGAGTACCTGTTCATCGACCGCATGACGCCGCCCAGCGAAGAGGAGCAGGTCGAGACGTACCGTGCCGTCGCCCGCCAGCTCAAGGGCCGCCCGCTGATCATCCGCACGCTCGACGTCGGCGGCGACAAGCCGCTGCCCTACGTGCGCGCCGGCTATGAGGCCAATCCTTTCCTGGGGCAGCGCGGCCTGCGCTATTCGCTCGATCGGCCCGCCATCTTCAAGCCGCAGATCCGGGCCATCCTGCGCCTGGCCGCCGAACACCCGGTGAAGGTTATGTTCCCCATGGTCAGCACCTTTGACGAGCTGGTGTTGGTCGACGCCCTGATCGAGGAGGCCTGTGCCGAGCTGCAGGCGGACGGCCTGCCTTTTGACGACGATGTGCCACGTGGCATTATGGTTGAGACGCCTGCGGCCGTGATGGCGGCCGATTACCTCGCGCGGCTGGTCGACTTCTTTAGCATTGGCACCAATGACCTTTCCCAGTACATGATGGCGGCCGACCGCAGCAACCCGGCCGTGGCCAACCTGGTTTCGCCGTACCAGCCGGCCGTCGTGCGTGCCATTCACCAGGTTGTCAAGGCCGCGCAGAATGCTGCCATCCCTGTCTCGCTCTGCGGCGAACTGGCCGGCGACCCGCGCGCTACGCCGCTGCTGGTGGGGCTTGGCATCAACGAACTCAGCATGAGCGCGCCGGCCATTCCCTTGGTCAAGGCGCGCGTCCGCCAGTTGGACTTGGAAAAGTCGCGAATCCTGGCCGACGAACTCCTCACCTATGAGTCGGCAGTTGACATTGAGCAGCGTTTAGCCGAATGAAATCCTGATCCATGATCCCGCGGCTGCTTAGCGGCTGCCAAGCAAACAGGAAACGCACGCTATGACCAGGCTGTACAACGATCCCGCCAATTTTCGCCAGGAGTTGATCGATGGATTTGTCGCCGCCTATGGGCGGCTCGTACGCCGTGTCCCCAATGCCTCCGGCGTCATGGCCGTCGATGCGCCGGCTGCCGACAAGGTCACGCTTGTCGTGGGCGGCGGCTCGGGCCACTACCCCGCTTTTTGCGGCTATGTGGGTCCGGGGTTGGCGGATGCGGCGGTCATGGGCAACGTGTTTGCGGCGCCGTCGGCTGAGCAGGTTTACCGCGTGACGAAGGCCGCAGCCGGCAGCCGGGGCGTGCTCTACTGCTATGGCAACTACAGCGGCGACGTGCTCAATTTTGACCAGGCCGAAGAGCGCTGCCGCGAGGAAGGCATGGATGTGCGCACGGTGCGTGTCACCGACGATGTGGCCTCGGCGCCCAAGGGCGAAGAGGGCGACCGCCGGGGCGTCGCCGGCGACTTCTTCGTCTTCAAGATCGCCGGGGCCAGCGCCACCCGCGGCGACAGCCTCGACGAAGTCGAGCGGCTGGCGCACAAGGCCAACAATCGCACGCGCTCGTTTGGTGTTGCCTTTGGCGGTTGTACGCTGCCGGGCCAAAGCGAGCCGCTGTTCACGGTCGAGCAGGGCCGCATGGAACTGGGGCTCGGCGTGCATGGGGAGCCCGGCGTCCAGTCCAGCCACATGCGCCCCGCCGCCGAGGTTGCCAACCTGCTGCTTGACACGCTGCTGCCGGACGCGCCCCATGGCCTGGGTTCACGCGTGGCCGTCCTGCTGAACGGATTGGGCAGCACCCAGTATGAGGAACTCTTCGTGCTTTTCCGGTCCGTCGACGAACGGTTGCGGGCCGAAGGCCTGGAACCATATCACCCGATCGTCGCCGAGGCCGTCACGTCGCTCGACATGGCCGGCTGTTCGCTCAGCCTGCTGTGGCTGGACGAGGAACTCCAGCCGCTGCTCGACGCGCCCTGCCGGTCGGCGGCGTACACGGTCTGACCCCCAAGGTGCTAAAATATGGATACGTCAGCACAATCAATCATCGTATTAAGTCTACATAATGCAGTGGGCGTGTTTAAGGAGAAGGAGCAGGAGCTTGGGCGGCTGGATGCCGCGGCGGGCGACGGCGATCACGGCGCAACGATGGTGCGCGGGTTAACCGCTGCTGCTGCAGCCGTCGATTCGCGGGTCGAGGCGCTGGTGGAAACTGGGGGCGACTGTCCGCCGGGCGAGCTGTTGATCGCTGCGGGTGACGCCTTCGCCGACGCGGCGGGTGGGGCATCTGGCGCGTTGTTTGGCGCCCTCCTGACCACGGTAGGGCGTAAGTTCCCGGGGGCCGATGTCTCGCCAGGCGCGATCTGTGCTGCTCTGCAGGCCGGCGCCGCCACTGTTGCCAAGCTGGGCAAAGCGGCCCCAGGCGACAAGACGATGCTGGATGCGCTGTCTCCCTTTGCCGCAGAATTCGCCGCAGCCGTGGAGCAAGGCAAGGATACGGCAGCGGCCTGGCATGCGGCGCTGCCTGCCGCTGCTGCCGGCGCGGCCGCTACGGCGGAGATGGTCGCCAAGCGGGGACGTGCCTCACGCCTGGGCGAGCGCAGTCTCGGTCACGTCGACCCGGGTGCGCAGTCCGTGGTCTACCTGCTAACCACCTTCGACTCGGTGCTGCAGGCGCACTGCGTGTAGGCGAATTACTTGATATTTTCCGTGCGGTTTTCTCCCTGTCGAAGAGCTGCAGCTGCACTCTTCACCATTTCTGAAAGGACAGCATCATGGGACGACCAATTACTCTTTTCACCGGCCAATGGGCCGATCTGCCGCTCAAAGAACTTGCCAAAAAGGTAAGCGAATGGGGCTTTGACGGGCTCGAGTTGGCCTGCTGGGGCGACCACTTTGAGGTGGACAAGGCACTTGAGGACGACGGCTACGTGCGCGCCAAGAAGGACCTGTTCGAGCAGTACGGGTTGAAGGCGTGGGCGATCAGCACCCACCTCGTCGGCCAGTGCGTGTGCGACCCGATCGACCAGCGCCACAAGAGCATCCTACCTGAGCGCATCTGGGGCAACGGGGATCCCGAAGGCGTACGCCAGCGTGCGGCGGAGGAAGTCAAGAATACGGCCAAGGCCGCCAAGCTCTTTGGCGTGGACACGGTCAACGGTTTTACCGGCAGCAGCGTATGGGGCAAGCTCTACTTCTTCCCGCCGACGAGCGATGCCGACATCGACGCCGGGTACAAGGATTTTGGCGACCGCTGGATCCCGATCCTCGACGCCTTCCAGAAGGAAGGCATTCGGTTTGGCCTCGAGGTGCATCCCACCGAGATCGCCTACGACATCTACACTTTTGAACGGGCGCTGCAGGCCGTCAACAACCACCCGGCCTTTGGTATCAACTTTGACCCGAGCCACCTGGTGCACCAGTTTATCGACCCGACCGAGCTGATCTACGCCTTTCCCGACCGCATCTTCCATGCGCATGTCAAAGATGCCAAGGTCACGCTGACGGGGCGCAACAGCATTCTGTCTTCGCACTTGAGCTTTGGCGACCGCCGGCGCGGCTGGGACTTCGTCTCCCCGGGCCGCGGCGACGTAGAGTGGGATCCGATCGTCCGCGCGCTCAACCGCGTCGGCTACCAGGGCCCGCTCTCGATCGAGTGGGAAGACTCGGGCATGGACCGCGACTTTGGTGCGCCCGAAGCGCTCGCCATGATCCGCGGCATGGACTTTGCGCCGTCGTCGGTTGCGTTTGACGCCGCGTTCGCCAAGAAATAACGTCATCACCGTTCAAGCTGAAGGAGATATCGCTATGGCTGAAGGAGCCGGCTTTACCACGATGGCAGCCGCGGCAGCGGAAAACGAAGCGCCTGAAATTGGCGTCGGCATGTTGGGCTATGCCTTTATGGGCAAGGCCCACAGCAACGCCATGAAGAAGCTGCCGTACATGATCTATCCGCCCCCGGCGATCCCCAAGATGGTCGCCATCTGCGGCCGCAACGAAGAGGCCACGCGTGCGGCGGCCGTGCGGTTTGGCTATGAGAGCTACTACACCGACTGGCGGCAGATGCTGGCCGACGACCGGGTGCAGCTGTTTGACAACGGCGGCCCCAACGACGCGCATGCCGAGCCGTCGATCGTAGCGGCGCAGGCAGGCAAGCACATCTTGTGCGAGAAGCCGCTGGGGCGCACGGCCGAGGAGTCGAAGACGATGCTGGACGCGGTGCAGAAGGCCGGCGTCAAGCACATGGTGGCGTTCAACTACCGCTTCGTGCCGGCGATCCGCCAGATCCGCAAGATCGTCGAGAGTGGGGCGCTGGGCCGGATCTATCACTTCCGCGCCTCGTACCTGCAGGAATGGATCATGCCGCACTACAACACGCCCATGATCTGGCGCCTGCAGAAGAGCGTCGCCGGCAGCGGCGCGCTGGGAGATCTGGGCGCGCACATCATCGATCTCGGCCGCTACCTGGTAGGCGACGTCAAGAGCGTCAGCGCCATGACCAAGACCTTCATCCCCGAGCGCCCGTGGGGCGACGGGACGATGGGCAAGGTAGACGTGGACGATGCCTTTGCCGCCGTGGTCGAGTTTGAGAACGGGGCGCTGGGCACGCTCGAGGCGACGCGGTTTGCCGCGGGGCGCAAGAACGCCAATACGCTCGAGATCAACGCCGAGAAGGGAAGCATCCGCTTCAACCTCGAGCGTATGAACGAGCTGGAGGTCTTCTGGATCGACGACGAGCCCAAGGAGACGCGCGGCTTCCACAACGTGCTCGTTTCCGAGCCGTATCACCCGTGGTGGGAGTACTGGTGGCCGCAGGGGCACATGATCGGCTGGGAGCACACCTTTGTGCACGAGATTGCGCACCTGCTCGACTGCATCGTCAACGACCGGCCAGTGGCGCCGATCGGGGCCGACTTTGAAGACGGGTATCGGGCGGCGGTCATCTGTGACGCCATCCTGGCGTCCGCGGCCAGCAAGCGGCAGGTGGACTGTAAGTATTAGCTGTAAGCCTTCCAGGAAGCCACCCCTCTTCCTGGAAGGTGCCCCCTTTACATTCGACCATGTCCTGGAACTAGCGTCGCTCACAACCGATCCGGACGCAATCTGGGGCTGCCGCGAAGGCTATGCCGGCCCTGCCGACTTTCCCCAGTTCATTCGCGACCTCACGTAAAGGCAAACCCGCTGGTTGTTGGCGGCGCGCGCACAAGCGACGGCGCCAGCAACCAGCCACTGACGCCCGATAAGAATACAACTTGACGCCACAGACATAAGTGCTACACTTTGTGGCCCCTCTCTGGGGGCAATGTTGGTACCTGTTCTAGGTTTGCCCTGCTGTGGGTGGATTGTGCGCCACACGAAAGGAGGCCATCATGAACGATAGAACGGGAGTTTTTCGGCTGACGTCGACGCAGAAGAAGTACTTGGAACAGCAGTTGGAAGGGGTATCCCGCTCGTTTGCCATTCTTATCCCCTTTATCGATCCCCCCGTACGTCATTACCTTGCCGTTGCCTATCTTCTATGTCGTGTCGCGGACAATATTGAGGATTGCGGGCAGATGCACACCTGGAAGAAGGAACGCTTCGAGGAGTTTTTGCGAGTTTTGCGCGAGCCCAGACTGGCGGCCGGCCAGCTGGCCGATTGGGAGCGGCTGGCGTGGCCCGGCTTGAGCCCCGCGGAGCGGCAGCTGATGGGCGCCAGCCATGGCCTTGCGCTCTGGCAGATTTACGCAATGATCCCGGACCGAGCGCAGCTTGTCCTCAGGCGCTGGATCAGCGTCTTGGCGATGGGCATGAGCCAGCTAGGCGAAGCGAACAAGCAGCCGGTATTCGTGAAACGGAAGGGAATCGACGTCCTCGAGACAGAGGCGGACTACAACGAGTACTGCTTCTATGTGGCGGGTACGGTCGGCGCGTTGGCATCCGAGCTTGTGATCCAGGAATTTGAGCTTGCTGCCGAGCCAGCCACGACACTACAAATGCGCGCGGCAAGCTGCGGCCGCAGCTTGCAGAAGACCAACATCGTTAAGGACTTTGTCGAAGACGTGGGTCGCGGCGTGTGTTACCTACCCGACACCTGGCTGGGCATGGTAAACCACAGGCCCCTCGAACTGCGTGGCGCGGACCTATCGTGGAAGGCGAGCGTCATCGCCGATGTACTCGCCGAGTTGCACGATGCCACGGATTATGTGCTTGCTTTGGCGGAGCAGGCTGCCGGCTATCGCCGTGCATCTTTGCTCTGCTTGTTCACCTCCTACCACACCATGCTTGCGGCGGCGCAGCGCCAAGAGGTCCTGTTTACGTCCGCCCACCAGATCAAGATATCGCGCACTACAATGGCGCAGTGTATCAGCGACTCGGACAAGATGCTGCGGAACGACGACGCGATTCGCCGCTATTGTTCACAGATGACAGGTAAGATCTACACAGAAGTGGGTGAACCGACGGTGGCACTATGACCAACTCATACCCTTCGTCTAGTCCGCCCCCGCCTAACAGGTCCCCACTGAGCCAGTTGTTTCACGTTACGCTTGGACTCGCCGTCACTACGCTCGTGGCAGCCGATGCCGGGGTCCGAGCGGGGCGGACGACAAGCCAACGCGTCTACACCGCTGTGGTGCAGGTCACGCAACCGCTGTGGACGCCGCTAGATAAGCTGGGCGTGACCGAACTGGTGGCGCAGCAGCTTGACGCCATCGTCGCCCAGATCGGCACGACTGTGGAGCAGCTGGAGACGCGCGGTGCTGCCGGCGCGGCGCAGAGCGCCAAGCTCACCGAACGGTCGGCCACCGAAGTAATCGACGCTATTGTGCGGCGCTTGCACAACGACTCAGAGCTGCTCGCACTGATCTTGGACCAGCTGAATTGGGTACTGCCCAAGCTAGGCGAACATCCCGCCGTGCGAGCGTTGGTGCGCAGCCAGGTCGCGGCTATCCTGCCCGAGCTCGCGGACGATCCTGCGGTGACACAGGTGATCCAAGCACAGGTGGCAGCGCTTTTGCCGGCGTTGGCCAGCGATGCCGGCATCCAGCAACTGATCCGAGCACAAGTATCAACCTATCTGGCGTACCTCAACGAGCATCCGGATGAAGCGCAAGCACTCATTCGCAACCAGGGTGATATCTACATCGACTATCTCAACGCGCATCCGACACAGGTACAGACACTGCTACAAGGGCAGAGCCTGAGCCTGGCCGGCCAGGTGCGCGACGAGATCCGCGAGCGGACGGTAAGCGCCGATGGCATCGTGGATGCTATCGTGCGCAACGTATTGCGTCTGAAACCGCGTGAAGAATTGGCGCCGCCACCGCTTGAAGTGCAGCGCCGCGCCCAGTCAGCGCACCTGCCTGCAGACAATGAGGATGGACGGCAGAATGGCCAGATTTGATTCCGCGCCGGCCAGCTTGCCGGCTGCCGGTCCCCGCGCCGGCAAGCTGGGGATGTATGCCGGCTTTGTGACCCGGGCCGCAGCCCTGATGATGGATCTTATATTGGTTACAGTGGCGGTGCTAGTGATCAACGCCTTGATTGGGCTGCCGGTCGCATTCTTCACCGGCATCAATCTCAACAACTGTGCCCAAACCGTCGATCCACGTGCTGCCGCCAAGGCTGTCTGTACTACCATCAACCTGATCTGGGTGGGCGTGGCACTGCTCGCCGGCCCTATCTACTTCATCACCCTTTTTGCGACCACGGGCCAAACGATTGGCAAGTCGGTGATGGGTGTACGCGTCGTGCGGCTGGATGGCCGCGCTATGACGTTCAAGACCGGTGCAGTGCGCTGGCTGGGATACTTTGTCTCTGTGATCACGCTGGGGTTGGGGTTCTTCTGGGTGATTGTCGACAGCCGCCGACAGGGTTTCCACGATCGGCTGGCCAATACGAGCGTCATCTATGCCTGGCGCGCAACCGGAAGCGAACGCATGCTTGAGCGGGTACGCCTGTTTTTGGGCAGGCACCACTCCATTCCCAGTGCGCCCATGCGGCCTGTACCGCTACCTAGCGCCAGCAGCTACGAACTGCTAGCGTTGGCGGCCCCTGACCTTGCGCGTATTGGCGATACGCTGCAGGCGCTGCACGGCATGGTTGCCAACGCTGAGCTTACCGTGTTGGCAACCGCCGTGCTGTTGAAGGCCGCCGATGGGCAGGTCAGCAGTGTCGCCGGCGACATGTTGTCAGCGGAGGACGCTTTCCGTGGCTTGACGGGCCTGCCACGTGCTGTCACGCCTGATGTAATCGCGACGGTCACCCATGATATTGCGCCCGCCAACTATGTCCTTTTTGTGCTGCTGGAAGAGCAGGCGGCCGATATGTTAGTGCAACGTCTTACCCGGCGCGCGCCCATCTTAGTCAGCCGCTGTACTGTCGCCGTCGACGCCACTACCTTATCAGTACCCGTTGTCGTGCAATCAGCTTGAGGAAGACATGTTGAAGAAGACATGCGAAGGAGCGTGCTATGCTTGTCTGGACTGGTTTGCTGCTGCTGCTTCTAGGCGTGATCGTGTGGTTCTTTGGCAATCGGCTGTGGTTGATGGGGGCCGGCGCCGGTGCGTTGTTGGGGATTGGGCTGCTGCGCTTCTTTCCCGGCATGGCGGACGGTTTTGCGGGGTTCCTCATCGTGGCTGGCCTCGCAATTGTGCTTGGGGTATTGGGTTTTATAGGCAAGGCTTTCGCCAAGATTATTGCTCTTGTCGTCGGCTTCATTGCCGGCGGCGGTATAGTTATGGGTTTTCTCGATATCTTTGGCATGAGCCTAGGCGTCGTGGATTGGATCATCGCCCTTATCGGAGGTGGGATAGGCGCCCTCCTGTTTTGGCGTTACTTTGACTGGGGACTCATCATCTTGGCGAGCCTGGTCGGTTCCATGCTGGTCGTGCGTGGTGTAATGGCGGCACTGCTGCCCGCTCTGAGCGGTCCGTTGGGAGGCCTGCTCGTTCTTGTTTTGACCGGGCTAGGTATTTACTATCATTACCGCCGTCGCGTGAATAAACCCATAAGTCCAAGTGGTACAAGCAGCACTGGCGCAGCTTAGTGAGTTTGCACTATCTGGATCATGTGTTGTTTGAAGGCAGTGGAGACACTACTGAAAGGAAGGTGCTCCTTGCGTACCAGGCGGTGGGGAGCAGATTGGGAGCAAGTGGGTCTTCTACGCCCCGTCTACACCTGAGGTGTTCCTGAGCCAGTTCGCGGCCGAGCCGATCGTGGCACAGACGGTCGCCGGCTTAGTGACGAAAGCCGAAGGTTGGGCGGTACCGCTGCGCCTGGTGGCTATGCTGATTTTTCAGCGGCAAGATGCTGCTGTGCTCGACGCAGCGCTGCAAAGTTGTGAACGATCCCTGCTTGACTAACTGGAAGCCGAGGTCATCGGCCACCTTCCCGGCAGTGTGCAGACATTTCTGACGCGGACGTCTCTCTTGAACCTACTAAACGCGTCGCTGTGCGATGCCGTCCTAGGCGAGGCGCCGCACGGCAGGGAACAGGTCAGCGATCGGGCCAACGACCGTGTCAACGACGAGGTCATCGGCAACAAGGCAACGCTGCAGATGCTCGCCGGCAACGGGATTTTCATGGAGCAGCTCGACGATGCCGGGGAGTGGTTCCGTTACCAAGAGCTATTCCGGCACTTGCTGCAGCGCAGGCTCCGCAGCACACACTCCTCTGAAGACATTGACGCATTTACACGGCGAGCAAAGCTGTGGCATGAACAGCATGACCTGCCGGAGCACTTGGAAAGTCCAGCGGCCGAGTGTGCGACGCCACCAGTTGCGCCGGCAGGGAATACGCTGGTAGTGGCTGCACCGCAAGTAAAACTGTGGGCGAACAGCCGGCCGGCGGCAGGCGAACAAGTCAACTCCCTGCTTACCTATCGCGAAATGGATGTCCTCTCGCTGCTTTGCGAGCGGCTGACAAACAAGGAGATCGCGCACAAGCTCGGAATTTCGGTGGAAACGGTGCGGCAACACAGCGTGCATGTTTATCGCAAGCTGGGCGTTGCGGGGCGGCGACAAGCCGTGGTGCAGGCATATGCACTGGGTTTGCCGGTGCCGCCGGTGGGTAGGGTACAGGTCGGGTCACAAGCTGAAGGCGCCGGCCGACCTGCGCCAGCTGGAGTGGATTGATAGCGACGCATATGAGCGGCGATGAACTCGAAAGCATGCGCCCGCGGCGTTCGCACACCAAGCATGGAGCTGAAAGGGATCGATGATGACATCCGAGCAGGAAAGGCTCAACCAGGCGCGCGCCGGCGTGCTGCCGTGGAAGAAGTGGGGACCCTATCTCAGCGAGCGGCAGTGGGGCACCGTACGCGAGGACTACAGCGGGGATGGCAACGCCTGGAACTACTTTACCCACGACCAGGCACGCGCACGTGCCTATCGCTGGGGCGAAGAATGAAGGCTAGAGCCTGTGGCCGGGCAGGCCGCCTTTTGCAGCGGGGGTGAACTCGCCGATGCAGTTGGACAGCCAGGGGGTGACCCTGGTCGTGGAGGCATGAGTTTACTGAACCCGATACGGCAGGGTGATGGTGAAGCAGCTGCCCAGCCCCGGGCCCCCACTGGTAGCGGTGACGCTGCCGCCGTGCTGCTCGGCCAGCTGCTTGACAAGTGCCAGCCCCAGCCCGGTTCCTTGGTGCTCGCGTACCAGGATCGAGTCCAGCTGCGTGAAAGGCTGAAACAACTGCGCTAACCCTTCGTGAGTGATGCCGATGCCGGTGTCCTCGACGGCAAAGTGAATGATGTGCTCGGCTTCATCGACTGTCACGCGCAGGGTCACGTGGCCCCCAGCCGGGGTGAACTTGACGGCGTTGGTGAGCAGGTTGATCAGCATCTGCTTCAGGCGTTTGGGATCAACTTCAAACTGAGCATATGGGCAATTGCATTCGTATTGGATCGCGATATGCTCTTTGATCGCCCGCTCGCGCACAAAGAGGAGGCTGGCCTGACAGATAACGGCGACGTCGACCTCTTCACACTGCAGTTCGAGCTTGCCCGCCTCGATCTTTGATAGGTCAAGCAGGTCGTTGATCAGCGCCAGCAGATGGCGTGCACTGGTATCGATGTTGCGGAGAGCCTTTTCCTGCCGCTCCGTCAATGGACCGTAGATGTGATCCAGCAGCACTTCGTCGAGGGTCAGGACACTTGTTAGCGGCGTGCGCAGCTCGTGGCTCATGTTGGCAAGGAACTCGTCCTTAATCCGTACGGCCCGCTGCATCTCCAGGTTGGCCTGTCGCAGCGCGTCGTCGATCGCCTTGCGTTGGGTGTTGTCGAACACCGTTGCCCGGCTCATGACGAAGTCGCCCTGGTCGTCGTACAGCGCCTCGCTGGTGACGAGGACTGGAAAAACGGACCCGTCCCTGCGCTGGAATTCCATTTCGAAGTCGTGCAGCCAGCCACGCTGCTTGTAGTTGGGGAACTCAGCTGCAAAGATCTCCCGCGAACCCGGCGAGAGAAAGTCCTGCGCCGGGCGCCCGCTCACCTCGTCACGCGTGTAGCCCAACCACTTCAGTTCAGTCTGGTTCATCATCACGACTCTGCCGTTGGCGTCGAGCGAGTGATAGCCTGTGGGGGCGCTGTCGTACAGCCGCTGCAACTCGGCCGTACGCTGCTCGACACGCTGCTCCAGTGTGCGGTTCAGCTCCTGCGCGTCGCGCAGTGCAGCCCTGAGCGCAGTGACATCCTTGCCAAAGACCGCAATGCCAAATACCTCGCCGTCGCGCCGCAGCGGGTTCAGGCTTAGCTCCAGGATGTGGGCGTCGGCATAGGTGATGTACTCAATGGTGTACGAACCCTCTGCCAGTGCCCGAGTAAAAAGCCCCAGCCATAGATCGACATAATCTTGGGTGGGGAACAGCTCCTGGGGGCGCATCCCGGCAGCGATATGAATATTGCGGTTATGCAGAAAGTAGTCGTACAGGGCGCGGTTGAACGTGACCAGGCCAAACGACTGCGGTTCAACGGACCAGACCAAGTCAGACGTGCTGTCGATGATTGCGTGCAGCGTGGCCTCGGTTTCTTGCAGAACCACTTCCGCTCGCTTTTGCGCGGTGATGTCCAATGCGGTGATGATAATACAGGGGCGATCGTCCAGTTGTACTGGTTCGGCAGTGATGAGCAGGGCGACGTACCTCGCCAGACTGCGTCTTGATACGGGCCTCGAGATCCTGCACATAGCTCTCCGTCTCGAGGCGCTGAAAAAGGCGCACACGCTCCTGCTCGTCTTCCCAAACCGCGAGGTCGAGCGCCTCACGTCCGATCACCTGGTCGCGTGGAAAGCCGACGAGGCGGGAAAAGGCGTCGTTGGCGTCCAGGAATTCTCCTGTGGCGCGCACTACGATTGCCTTGGCCGCAGAACTGGTATAGAACGCCTGCCGAAAGTAGTCTCCGTTCATTGCCTACGTTCCTCTGGCTGGGGTTGGGCGGTCAGTAGGTCACAGCAGGGGATTTGCTTTCAGTGTATCACATATTTTGTTGCCAAACTCGTTCCGCTCAAACGTCAAAAGCGGATCTCGGTGCACCAGGAGCGTTTTGATAATAGATAGGGCGCTGTCCGCTCGACCAGTCCCCAACCCTCCCAACGGCAGGCGACCTTGTCCTCCCGCCGGCGTATCATGGTGGAAAAGCAGGCGCCAGGATTTCGCATCCGCAGGAGGGTATAAGCATGACATTGCTGCACAAGGGCTTGGACATCGCTTGGCGCGCCGTGGTCGTCGGCGTCGCCTACATCGCCGCCATGATGCTGGCGGGCATGCTCTTTGGCATCCTCGGCCTGCTTCCCGCCGCCGACGGCGTACGCGCTGATGGTGTATCCGTCAGCCTCTTCTGGATACTGGTCGCCGGCATCTTGCTTGGCCTGTACCTTGGCCCGTTGGCGCGCCGCATAGCGGCCACGCCGCCCCAGCACGTGCTGATCTGGACGGCCGTCATCTTCTTCAACATGGGCGCCGTGGTGCTGGAAGGCGCCTATTTTGCCCCTGACCTGGTGCCGCTGCCTCTCCCGGTCCTCGCCGGCCAGCAGTTTCTGGCGGCCCTGGTAGCGAGCAGCCTGCTTGCGCTCCTCTTCGCCCGCCGCGGCCGGACGGCCGCCTTCCTGCCGGCGCTGCGCCGCCGGCGCTGGTATTCCTGGCTGTGGCGCTTTCTGCTCGCCGCCCTGAGCTACCTGTTCTTCTATCTCGTGTTCGGCGCGCTCAACTATACCCTGGTGACCGGCCCCTACTACGCCAGCCATGCCGGCGGCCTCACTGCGCCCCCCGGAGAACTGGTCCTGGCCGTCGAACTTGTCCGCGCGCCGCTCCTGGTCCTGTCGGTTGTGCTGCTCATCCTCGCGGCGCACACCACCCGGGGACGCACGCTCCTCGTCGCGGGGATGACGTTGTTCTGGGTCGGCGGGGTCGTACCGCTGACCTTGCAGCTCGGCAACCTGCCGCTCCTCCTGCTGCTGGCCAGCGCCGTGGAGATCTTCCTGCAAAACTTCTTGACCGGCGTGGTGGCCGCCGCCCTGTTCTGGACCGCGGATACTGCTGCGGCCCACGTCGCCGCACCTTCGCTCGCCCTGGCGTGACGCAACCCAGTGGCATTAGCGCCGTTATAACTTGCAGCGTAACTCGGCACGATTGGCAAGGGCATCGCCGGCTGGAGCGTGGTGCCAGCCATGGAGGTACATTCAACATGGGCACTGCTGCATCTCGTTTGATCACCCTGCAGGAAATCGAACAGATCACCGCGGACGAGGGGGAGCGTTGGGGATATCCCCACGTGCGCCGCGTGTTGGCGCTGGCGCAGCAGATAGACGAAGGCCTGGCGTATGATGCCGACGACTTTGCCTATGCGGTCTACCTGCACGACTGGGGTGCATTTCCACGTTGGCGCCAGGCAGGGGTGGACCATGCGCTGCGCTCACGCCAGGTGGCGGAGCAGGAGATCCTGCCATTTACTGCGTTAAGCCCAACGCAGGCAGCGGAAGTGCTGGAAGCTATCGAGCGGCATGACTACCGCGATCTGCGGCCGGTGACGTGCCCCTTGGCGCTGCTGCTGCGCGAGGCGGATTGGCTGGACATGCTTGGCGCCATTGGCGTGGCGCGCGAGCTGGCGTGGGGACCGAACGACCTGCCGGCCGTGATGGAGCGCATCAGAATGCGACGGCGTGTAATCCCGCCGCGGCTGACGCTCCCGGCAGCACAAGTGCTAGCCACGCCGCGAGTTGCGGAAATGGACCGATGGTTGGGGCAACTTGAGGCGGAAGGATTGGGCTTCTTGTGATTGCCGCAATTCCGCCCCCAAGGAGCCGAAAACAGGATTCGTTCTCTGGCCACTCCTTTGCCAACACGTGCCATGTTCGCGAGTTGGCAGCCAGCGTGACTCTGGCGGAGATCTTGGATGATGAAGCACAACGGCGCCTGTTGGTCGCTGCGACAGCGGTCATGCAGCCCTACGTGTCAGCATCAGGCGCCGTCGCGTTTCCCGCACCGGCGCACATCGTCAGTGCAGCCGTATCGTAAACGTGGCGCCAGCTAGTCGTTAGTGGCTTCGCCGTTGGCAGCTTCGTCGCGGATGGCCGCCGCTTGCTTCGGCCAAGTGACGACAAAGGTGGTTCCTGCGCCTACCGCCGACTCGAGCCCCAGCGAGCCGCCGCGGCTTTCGACGATCTTCTTGACGATCGTCAGCCCGATGCCGCTGCCCTCCACCTGATCGCGCGGCTTTAACGTCTGGAAGATCTCGAAGATGCGCTCGTGGTACTGCGGGGCGATGCCGGGGCCGTCGTCGGCGAAAGTGAACACAATGGCATGCTCAGACTCCTGAGCGGAGACGCGGACGCAGCCGGCGTCAGGTCGATCGTGGTGCTTGTAGGCATTCTGGATCAGGTTGCGAAATACCGTCTCCAGCGGCACACGCTCGGTGTAGATGGCTGGCAGGCGACCCGCCACCTCGACGAACCGCGGCGGCAGATTCAAGAACTCGACGGTTTCCTGCACCAGCAGGAGCGTATCGACGGACTCCAGCGGATGGCGCATCCGCCCGGCACGCGAGTAAGTGAGCAGGTCGTCCAGCAGCTTATCCATGCGCCTGACGCGGGCGTTGAGCTTAGCCAGGTGCTCACGCGATGTGGGCGGCAGCGCCCCTGCGCCATCCTCTTCGATCCACTTGGCCAGGTTGGCAACTGCGCGCAGCGGGGCTTTGAGATCGTGGGACGCAATATACGCAAAGCGATCCAGCTCACGGTTGCTGCGCTCGAGGTTGGCGGTGCGCTCCCGAATACGCTCTTCGAGCGAGGCATTCAGCCGCACGAGTTCCTGCTCGTAACTTGTCCGCTCCGTCATGTCACGGTTGATGATGACATAGCCCAAGATGCTGCCGTCACTGCTCAGCAGTGGACTCGCTACCGAGTCGACATAGACCTGCTGACCCTGCCGGTTGTGATGCACCAACTCGTAGCTGCGTTTTTCCCCGGCCGCGACAGCTGCAAACCTTGCCGCCCCCTGCTCTGGCGTCGCGTTCGTGCGCACGACATCGGCAACGGGCCGCCCCAGGACCTCCTCCGCTTTCCAGCTATACAGCGCCTCTGCCCCATGGTTCCACAGCGTGATGTTGAGGTCACGGTCAACTGCAAAGATAGCGTCGCTTACGTTCTCCAATATGAACGCTTGGTAGCTCAACTGCTGCTCGTACTGCTTGCGGTCGGTGATGTCGCCGAAGGAGACGGCCAGACCGTCGTCAAGCTTGACGACCATGCTGCGGAACCAGCCCCTGAGGCCGTCGGCGTCGTAAAAGACCTCGATATCGTGCGGTTGGCCGGTCTCAAGCACGGTGACGAGACGCGCGAAGAGATCGCCCTGCTGCTTGATACCAGGCAGCACGTCGAGCAGCAGTTTGTCTGCGAACCATTCGCGGCTGTTGCCAAGCATGCGGGCAGCGGCAGGGTTCAGGTACTGCCAGCGGAAATCGACGGTTGCTCCATCCGAACCGTGTACGGCATGAAGGATCATGAAGCCGTCGAGAGAAATCTCCTGGGCGATGCGGAAGCGTTTCTCGCTGGCGTGCAGCATTGCTTCCGCCTGCCGCCGCTGCGTGATATCGCGGAAAACCAGGATCACGCCGGCGGTGGTGCCGTTGCGATTGCGGATGGGTGCAGCGGTACTGTCGACGTTGTATTCACGGCCGCCGCGTGCCAGCAGTAGGACCGGCGTGCTTGACTCGACGACACGCTGTTCTTTGAGCACGACATGTACAGGGTTAGCCAGCGGTGAGTGGGTGCCCTCCGTGACCGTTTGGTAGACTGCGTCGATCGGGAGGCCAAGGATGTCGGCCGCCGGCCAGCCGGTCAGTTTAGCAGCCACGTCATTGATCCACGTGATAATGCCTGCGGCATCGGTGACGATGGCGGCGTCACCGATGCTGGCAAGTGTCATGCGCAGCAATTCGCGCTCATTGTCGCGCCGGGCCAGGGAGAGGCGCAGTGCTTCTATGAGCGCGATGATGATGAGCATCACTACGACAAACGCAACCGTTTGCACCGGCTGCCCGCGATCAGGCAGCAGCAATGCGGTATCGGGGCGCACCCACAGCTCGACGGCGCCGGTGGCCAGCGCCAACGCCAGCAGTCCTGGGCCGATGCCGCCGATGACGGTGCTTAAGATTACTACCGGAAAGAAGAACAAAAAGGGCGTGCCGTTGCGGATGTCAGGCAGGGCTAGCGTGGCCAGCAACGCGAGGGCGACCAGCACACAGGCACTGCCGTAGCGGAGCAGTAGAGTGCGTGTATGGGTGCGGTCTTTGCCGGAATTCAGGTTTGCGAACAGCTGCACAGCTATCTCCTATGGCGGCGAACTGCTCAGGAATCGGGCGCAGTCATGCCATGGCGGTAGCAGCTTCATCTTCTATTATGCAGTAGGTATGGCAGATACCCAAGCCACTTGCTTTGTCAATAGGCCGCCCAATACACCGGATCATACTCTCGGTCATCACGGAAGATGCGTTGTGCTGCCATTCGGCTGAAAGGGAACCTTTTTATGTAGGCTTGACTGGAAATCGCGTTGACTATATACTTCCGTGCACCTCATATACTCTCGATTCTCAATGAGGTAAAATCATCAATATCCGGCTGTGTGAATTGTTTTTGCTGTACGGCTATGGAGGCATAGCATGATGCCAGAGCAGATAGACACAGTCGTTGTCGGCGGAGGACAGGCCGGGCTCGCCACGGGCTACTGCCTCAAGGAACATCGCCGGCCGTACCTGATTCTCGAGCAAGCTGTGCGCAGGCGATGCGCCTGACGGATTCCTGGCACGCGACGAGGTTGTCGCCTACTTGTCCGGCCGTGCGCTGCGCTGCTACCGCGGCAAGGACATCATATGGTGGCTGGTGAACATGGGCTTTTTCGACCGGACTGTGGACAAGCTGCCGTCGCCCCAGGCGAAATTCGGCGGCAATCCGCATGCATCGGGCAAGAACGGCGGCCACACGGTGAACCCGCACCAGTTCGTGCGCGACGGCGTGACGCTGATCGGGCGCATCAAGGGCAGCGCAGGGGCAGCACTTACGCTCGCCGCCGATGTCAAAGACAACCTGGCGCGCGATCGACAAGTTCGAGGCCGACCTTGTGAAGTCCGTCGACGACTTCATCACCCGCAGCGGCCTGGACGCACCGGAAGAGACCCTGCCCCAACTGCGTGACGGCTATGCTGTCGAACCACCCACGCGATTGGAGCTCGCGGCAGCCAGGGTCACGAGTATCGTGTGGGCAATGGGCTACACATTTGACTACGGCTGGATTCGGCTGCCCGTGCTCGACGAGGACGGCTACCCACAACAGCAGCGGGGCGTAACTGCTTACCCGGGACTGTATTTTGTCGGCTTACATTGGCAGCATACGGCAAAGTCCGACCTGTTTCTCGGTATAGGCGAGGATGCTGCCTATGTGGCCGCACAGATAGCGGCAAGACGATGAATCTCAAGGATCTGTTGACACATCTATGGCATTCCCACTTGAACTCGACCATGTTGTTATGTTTGCCGGTGCCGATGCGCCTGAAGCGCAGACGCTGGCAGCGCTGGGTTTGACCGGGTTTGGCGGTACCACTCTGCACGGCGACCTGGGGACCGCTTCCACCTCCTTCTTCTTTGCGAACACCTATTTGGAACTGCTCTGGGTGTGTGACACGGTTGTGGCGGCCAAGACGTTCCTGCCGCTCGATTTCGACTTGCAGGCGCGGACCAACTGGCGTACGACCGGAGCCGTCCCGTTTGGCATCATGCTACGCCGCAGAGTAGGTGCAACCGAACCCGTACCGTTTCCCACGCGGAAGCTCAGGGCCGCTTGGATGCCGGGCGATGTGGAGCTCCGCTTTGCGGCGGGTAATCTCGGCGAGCCGTACTATGGCGTGGTGCCACCCGATCTGGCGTACACAGCCTTTCAGCGCACCATTCCTGCGCTGCCGCACAAGCTCGGCGTCAAGCGGCTGACCGGCATCAAGTTCACACTGCCTGCCGGCGAGTACTCTTTGCTCGCCGCCGTGCTCGCCGCGAATGGCGTCGCCGGCTTTGTGACGGGCCCAGCACCGTGCCTCGAGTTGGAGTTCGACGGCGGCGCACAGGGGCGAGCTGTCGACGCAGGCGACGTTCTTCCGCTCAGGCTGGCCTGCTAGGGTCTGTAACATACACGTGGGAGGCAAAAAGCATACGAATCAGCAGCAAGTGGCTGGGTGCAAAGAACCATGGCAACTGACCGACCACTCACCAATTCTTCCGAACGCGAACTAGCCCACGCCGTGCAGGAGAACCTGTTTGACCTGTTCAGGGCCATGGCACAGGGTTTGGCAGGTGGGGAACTCGTCGAGCAGGACGAGATCTGCTATCACCACACCTTTCCTACCAACCCTATGTTTAATGGGGTCTGGCGCACACAGCTTGCACCCGACCACGTTGACGAGGCCATCGACGCGACACTTGCCTGGTTTGCAGCGCGCAAGGCGCCGATTCTCTTCTGGTGGACGGGGCCAGGTACTGCGCCGGCCATCTCGGCGCGCGATTGCTGCACGCGGGCTGCTCGACATGGCCGAGCAGAAGGGGGCGTCGGCACCAGGAATCAAGCAGACTGAGATGGGCGACCCCTGCATGGCCGCAGACCTGCACAAGATCAACGAAACCGTCCTGAGTGCGATACCGGCCGGCTTCGCCATTGAGGAGGCTGCCACAGAGACCGCCTTGCAGGATTTCAAACGCGTCTTTCTCGCAAGCTACGAGATTCCGGATTCGGGCCGGGCAGGCGTGGGTCGATGCCACGCAAGCGATTGGCATCGGTAGAACACCCTGGAAGATTACCTCATGGTGGCAGAGCGCTGCTCGGCACGGCTGCTAGAAGACCGCCCTGCCGCGATCCAATAGCTTGCAGGCTGTCCAGCGCCAACCTGCGCCTTGCCGCGTCACATAGCCAAGACCGGGAAAGGGTAGGTGCTAGCCTATGAGCAGTGTCTGGTCGCGTGCTGCTTAGGCCAGGATCCGGTGCCGTGTCGCAATCGCCCGCGGGGGATCATAATCGTAAATCGCATACCATGCCGGGTCTTCAATTTCTTCGGGGTTGTAAAAGAGGTCTCCGATGGTTGTACGGTGATGTGTTCATCGATCATATCGCCGGCTTAATATTCTGATTCAGGCGAAACAGATTAGTCGGGTCGTATTTGTTCTTGAGGGCAACCAAGCGGTCAAAATGCACCCCATAGGCCTCACGAACCAGTTTGTCGCCCTCTTCACCTAAACCCGCAAAGTTCACATACAATCCACCTAGCGAGTGAGGTTCCATTTCGGTTAGGTACGTTCGCGCATAGGCGATGACGGTTTCCGTTTCTGTGGGGTTATCCCATATGCAATCTACGCTCATCAGAAATGGTGCTTCGCGCCCCATGAATGCGGTTGCCGACATGTCAACCCGCTGCATAGCTCCGCCGTAGTGCCATAGGGCAATGAGGACAAAAGGCGAAGGAGGATTGATGGCACGCGGAACGAGGGCGGCGATGGTAGCATCGTCCAGCCCATTCAAATAGCGCGATTTGAAATAGTAGTAGCGCTGTCCTTTCGGGAAGTAGGGGTCGAAGGACTGCTGCACCACAACCCATGGCAGCTGACCGCTGATGTTCAACAAGGGCTGACCGATCGCCCCCAGCATCTGGACGACGCGGGCACCTTCATCCAATTCGCCGCAGTGCACCCCTTCAATAATCAAGATGCGTTTGCCGTGGAGTTCTTCAGGAAAGTCGGGAACAGGCGGAACCGTCCAGAATTCCGCAAGACTCGAAAACTCATCAGGCGCGGTTTCCATAAAATCACGCCACCTGCAAAGTATTTGTTTACTCTCAGCAACGGAGAAGAAGACGCCACAATAGGTAACCATCGGACCCACCGGCTGCAGGCGGAACTCGAAGGAAGTCACAATGCCAAAATTGCCACCACCGCCGCGTATGCCCCAGAACAATTCGGAGTTTTCGGTGGCGCTGGCAGTCAGGCACCGCCCATCTGCTGAAACCAAGTCCGCAGACAACAAATTGTCGATTGTCAGGCCATACTTGCGACGCAAGTGTCCAAGCCCGCCGCCCAGCGTCAATCCGGCGACCCCCGTCGTCGAAACTACACCCCCTGGCACAGCTAAGCCAAATATCTGCGTCTCACGGTCCACATCACCCCAGGTTGCGCCACCCTGAACCCGAGCTACCCTGTGCAGCGGATCAACATGCACGGCTCGCATGAGTGACAGGTCGATCATGATGCCGCCGTCACAGGTAGCACTGCCACTCACGTTGTGCCCACCGCCGCGCACGGCTACGAGCAGACCGTGTTCACGGGCGAAATTAACAGCCTCAACCACGTCCGCCACACCGGTACACCGGGCAATAATGGATGGCCGCCGGTCGTGCATCAGGCCATTCCATATAAGCCGAACTTCATCATAGGTCGGGTCAGCCGGCGTGATGACCTCGCCCCTCAATCCGGCTTTGAAATTCTCAATGGCAGTTTCGAGCGTGTTCATGAATACCTCGCTAGTGCGGTTGCAGATAGGTAGGTCGGTGATGTAATGTATGAGGATGCCAAGAGCACCGATCTACGTACGAGAACTGAGTGAAGAGGAGCGAGCCGCCATGACGGCTGGGCTACGCTCGCCGGATGCGTTCGTGCTGCGCCGCTGCCAGATCTTGCTGGCCAGTGCGCGAGGCAAGCGGGCCTCGCAGATTGCGACGGAGTTGGGTTGCGACACCGATACGGCCCTCAACGCCATCAATGCCTTCAACCGGACGTGGCCTGGCAGCCTTGACGGCTGGCTCAACGGTACCGCACCGGATCGAACGGGGCTTTCGACACGGCTGCGGCGGAGCAACTGCGGGCGTTGTTACACCAGAGTCCGCGCAACTTCGGCAAGGAGACCAGCTTGTGGACGCTGGAGTTGGCGGCCGAGGTGAGCTTCGAGCAAGGGTTGACGCCCGAGCGGGTCAGCCGCGAGGCAGTACGGACCGCCTTCCAGCGGCTGGGCGTGCGCTGGAAGCGCGCCAAGCAATGGATCACCAGCCCCGATCCGGCGTATGCGCGAAAAAAAGCGCCCGCGACCGGCTGATTGAACTCGCAGCGCACCATCCTGAATACGCCTTGGGCTTCCAGGATGAAGTGTGGTGGAGCCGCGTGACGCAGCCCCACCTGCATGCCTGGGCTGCGGAGGACGCAGTGCTGCATCTGGTGGAACAGACGACGGCGAAGGACGATCCGGATCCCAAGGCGCTGGCCTGCTACGGCTTGTTGGTTGCTTGTCCTGCCGCGCCTGCCACCCTGCCCCAACAGGTCTGGCTGCGCTTCGTTGCGCACCGTCCGGTTAGTCCAGTCACCACGCAGTACCTGGCCTGGTGCTGTGAGAAGCTGGAATTGATAGGCAAGACTGCCTTGATCATGATTTGGGATAACGCCTCCTGGCACATCAGCAAAGAGGTGCGCACCTGGATGCGGGCACATAATCGAGCGGTCAGGCAGCAAGGCAAGGGTGTGCGCATCGTGGCCTTCTACCTGCCCAGCAAAAGTCCCTGGCTCAATCGCATTGAGCCGCACTGGGTGCACGGCAAGCGCAGTATCGTCGAGCCCGCACGCCTGCTCACCGCTCATGAAGTGGCGAATCGCGTCTGTGCCTACTTTGGATGTGACCATGCACCTCATCTCACTGCCACCGAATAGGTCGCCTGTTTCTGGAAGCGGCTGTGGGGATGGCTTCACGGGCTCTGACAATTTGCGCGGCGTGTTCGCGCTTGTGGCCGTAGATATTGTGTATAAGCCGATCCGCCAGCGAATAGCCTTCGACGGCGAAGGAGCCAAGCCCTGGTTGGTGGAGCAGATCGTTGGGGACTTCGGGCACTAACTGGATCAGCTGCTCAAAGCCCCGCTTGTACTCCGCCAGCACATCTGCGTAGGGCGTATCGCGCCGGAGTTCGGCGTGGTGGACGTTAAAACCTTCCCCACCCAGCTTGCCATACTGCTCAAGGTGTGGCGCCGCGATCTTGCGACCCAGGTTGAGCGATAGAATTTCGATCTGCGCCCACTCGACCGTAGCCAGATGGCCGACGATGTCTTTGGCACTCCATGTGCTGCATACACCGTCCCGGTTCCATTCGGCTTCGGAAAGCCCCGCAACCGAGTCCAGGATGACCTGATGCCCATGCTTGAGAATCGCAACCATGTCCATGTGGATGTCCTTTGTTATGTACTGAGCTATGCACTGCCGACAACGTGTACTGTGTTAGCGATAGCGCAAGTGTAGGGCACGGCGATTGGCAGGTCGCCTGTCGAAAGTGAGGAAACTAGGCCAGGAGATTGAGTTTGCGCGCGTAGATGACTGCTTCGGTGCGATTCTTGACGCGCAATTTGGGGTAGATGTGATAGAGATACCACTTGATCGTGCCGACCGTCATGACGAGTCGATCGGCGATCTCCTGGTTGGATAGACCTTGCGCTAGTAGCCGCAGGATATCCGTTTCACGTGCCGTGAGAGCATCGGGCTGGTCAGTTTGTTCCTCAATTGAAGCCAGACCGCGCTTAACCTCGGCGATCAGTTGCTCAAATGGGGGAGGCGCTCCAGGTCGAAACTCTTTACTCACGTGCGCCTTATCCTTGATTTGCTGGTTGGCAGACGGATGGGTCACGATTGTGGTCAGAATTTGCGCCGCGCAGCGCAGGCTTGAGCGCGAGCTGACAAGCACACAGCATCAGCGACAGCGTATATCGCTGCAACCGGACACCCGCAATGTCCAACGCCTCGGCCAGCAAGCGCGCCGCCTGGCGCGGCTGGTGCTGGGCAATGGCGATCTCCGCTAATCCTTCGAGCGCCATTGCCAGCGCGCCGCTATCGCCAAGCTGCCGGAAGGTATCGATGTTTTGCTCGAAGAGCAGCCGCGCCTCTTCGTATTCGCTCTGTGCGAGCGCGTTTTGGGCGAGGTGGATGCAAGCAGTTGCCTGGCCGGCCAGTGATCCAACGGCTCGCATATTGTCGTAACTTTCACGAAGGAGCCGCCGGGCCTCGTCGGTATTTCCCAGTGCCAGCTCGGCGTTTGCCCAGTTATCGAGAAGATATGCTTGCCCATACTTGTGATTGATTTTGCGAAAGAATTCATACCCTTGTACCCCATAGTGACGTACAAGCGCGTAGTCCCCAGCTGCTAACTCGACTGCTGTGAGAGTGTAGTACGATCCAGCAATGCTGCCGGCAGCGTCTTGCTCACCGTAGAATTGAAGTGTTTCACGTCCTATTTGGCGAGCCACGGCCACATTGCCTAACAATGTGTGGACAATCGTCAGCGTATGGCGTGGATCACCAAGTATCAGCGGCCGCGGGGTCAGAGCATGGTGGGAGAACAAGTCCCAGCTTTCCTGTGCAGCTTCTAGAGCCCGGTCCAGTTGACCGACGCGCACGGCAAACCAGCTTTGATAAACTAGAAGATGGGCCAAGATTTCGTCACGCCGCAATGCGGCGGGGCACCGCCTCACGTGCTTGATCGCGGTATCCAAGATCTGGCCGACTTCTACAAATCGGCATCGATATTCCCGAAACGTCACCAGAGACGAGCAAGAGTTCCTTAACTCGTCGAACATTTGATGTTGACATGCCCAGTTCCACGCCGCTCGAATGTTTTCAAACTCAATTTCTATCTGATTGCAGGCCTCGTTCGCATCGCCACCCAATAAGTCCTTCTCAAACTGGGACAGATACTGACAGTAGAAGCGCGCATGGCGAGTGTGAGTCTCCTGATCCAGCGTTTCCTGACCAAACTGGCGCAACAGTTCGTGCATGCTATAGCGGCCCTGAAGTTTGCGGTGGACCAACGACTTGTTGACGAGTGCAGAGAGTATGCGCTGGTCAGCGCCTGAAACCGCCGCCGCTGCCTCCAGCGTGAACCCCCCGCTGAAGACACATAACTGGCAGAATGTCGAGCGCTCATGTTCGAGCAGCAAACGGAGTGACTGCTCCAGCACCGTTCGCATCCGGCGATGGCGCTCCGGTACATCCTGAAATTCAGTTCCGAGGAAGTCAAGATTCTCGCGGATGCCTGTTGCGATCTCGTCGAGCGTCAGCGCATTGACCCAGGAGGCGGCCAATTCCACGCCAAGCGGCATGCCCTCGATTAGGGTACCTATCTCTGTCATCCATTTGAGGTTCTGGCTGGTGATCGTAAAATCGGGGCGAGTGCGGCGCGCACTAAGCTCAAATAGACTGTGCCAGGACTCGACATCCATACCCGAGAGGTCGAGCAGAGTTTCACCGCGCAGTTGCAAGCGCAGACGCGACGTGACGATGAGTTTGCAGAGTGGCGCTGCGGTTAAGATATCGGTTACGAATTTTGCTTGGCCGAGGAGATGCTCAAAACTGTCCAGCACCAACAGCATGTTTGTCGCCGACAGATAGCTCTGTATGTCCTGCAACGGGTTGTCGATCGTGTTCAAGCGGAGACCGACGGCATTCGCAATGCAATTCAGAAGATCTTCGCCGCCAGCGAGCGACACAAAGATGGCGCCATCTTCAAATTTACTGGCTTGACGACGGGCGGCCTCTTGCGCCAGGCGGGTTTTGCCCATGCCACCTATACCGGCAATCGTCATAAGGCGAATGTGCTTATCCGCAATCCAATGCCCTAACTGCTCCAGTTCGCGCTGGCGCCCGATAAAAGGGGTCACATCAGCTGGAAAGTTATGGTAGTTCATCATGTGGCCAATGCTATACGGTCACCACAGCAGGCAGTGCGTTCAGTATACTGCGGATTTATCCAGAATCAAGCGCCGCTTGAGCACCCGCTGCGCCTGCAGCAGGCGGCGGCTGCCACTGCCGCGCGAGCGACGGACTTGAGCGATGAAGAGATCGACCGCCTGATCGAGGAGGCGCGCGCTGAAGCGCAAGAAACGCAGGAACGCTGATGCGCATCGTCGTCGATACCAGCGTCCTGGTGAGCTATCTCTTGCGGCCAAGCGCAGCGACGCGGCAGTTGATTGAGGACCTCTGGCTCGGAGACGCAGTAACGCTGGTCACCTCACCCGAGCTGAGCGCAGAGTTGGAGAACGTGCTGCAGCGGCCCAAGATCGGCCGCTACGTGGCAGCCGAGGACGCAGCGGTGCTGGTCGATGCCGTAAAGACGCGCAGTATGCTCCTGGACCCTCTGGCCGAGATACCGCCGTTCATGCGTGACCCGAAGGACGACAAGTTCGTCGCCTGTGGGCTGAGCGGCGCTGCGGAGTATCTTGTATCCTACGACGACGACCTGCT
The DNA here is from genome assembly GCA_963701415.1 of uncultured Chloroflexia bacterium. Lineage (GTDB taxonomy): Bacteria > Chloroflexota > Anaerolineae > Caldilineales > Caldilineaceae > Fredericiella. Next base: position 211,956 of record CAVPAH010000021.1, on the reverse strand, counting down.
GGTACTCGGCGCAGTGGGTGGTATGAAGATCGGTACGCCGGAATCATTCGTGCGCGATTTGCGGGACACGGAGCACTGAGCGCGCCCCCGTTGACTTGGATACGACCGCCCGTACAAGCAGCTCCTTGCTTTGTACGTTCGGCGGGGTAAGCTGCGGGTGGTGGGGTATATAGGCCGCCAGCAGGACCAGTATGAACCCACTTCCCGTGACTCCGGTCGACGTCTAGTGTGGGGGCAGTGCTGCTACCTATCTTGTGACCGAAAGTGCTCACAAGATAGGTAGCAGAGTCCCTCATGCTCGACGATTTCCGCCCTAACCATGCCTTACGCCATGGCACTGAACAAGGCAAACAGGTTCTCCTGTACGACGCCCGCAAGCTCAGTTTCAGATGGGTTGGTGAGCGGTATAGCGGATGTCATGGCTTGCACCAGTCATCCTTGGACCGCTACTTCGTAGACCTCGCGCACTGGCGGCGCCGTCATGAGCGGGCCGAACTTGCCGACTTGTTGCTGGTAATACCCACTCGACTCACCGGCCTGCATATTGGCTTCGGTGTCCCACAGCGAGATGGATACACCCTTGCCGGTGGCGCGGTCGATCATGAGCCAAGTGCCGTGATTGCCCGGCTGCTGGCGCGCCGCGGGCACCACCGAGTTGGCATAGAGATCGATCGCTTCTTGCGCTTTGTCTGGCTGCAACTGGACCGTGGTTAGCCTAGCGTACATTGGTGAGTCTCCTTTATTCTCGTTGACAGCTGTTGTCTGCGGGATCCAATAGGTCCTGCGATGCAGGACGATTTCTCACACGACATCGACGATCGCGCCGTCGTGCCACTGGGGGTCTTCAAGGAGCAAGGCGCGGAACTCCGTGAAGCGCTGATGCTGTTCCGGGCTGTTGGCGTTCGCCCAATAAGCCTCCTTGCTCTCGAACACCGCCACCAGGAAGATCTCTCCGGGATCGGCATCCATCTGGTAGACGTAACGCGTGATCTGGCCCGGAGCCACTCCCATCCGCTGGCCCAGGGCTTTCAGTTCTTCCAACCTGGTTGGGTCGATCTTGACCCGTGCAATCGTGCCGTACATGCTGCCTCCTTTGGTCGTGGCTGCGTGCGAGAACGACTACCGCTAGCGCAATTATCGGCGCAACTGATTCATTCTCTCCAGACAGAAATGTGCTCACTTGCTGCTCACTTCTGCTTGAGATCTATGTTGTGCGATATATTTGCGCTGCCGGATGCTCCATTATACTCATCTGCTGCCAGTGCACAACTGCCTTTTTTCCAGTAATAGCGCGGCTAAGCGGCTGCGCGGAAGTTTCATCATTTTGCCCATATCGGCTGAGCGGGCAGGCTAAAAAAGCAGTTGCCAATACCGGCAATCGCCTTTATAATAGTCCACCTGCCATACACAATTGGGGGGACCCGAAGGATGTGACGATGACACAAGCTGGCCATCGGCGGCCCCACCGCCAAACGCGCTCGTAGCTATTTGTCCCCCTACTGCGCCCCAAGATGATGCCGATACGGGGCAGGTGGCCAGTGCGTACGTCGCGAACTTTTGGAATAAACGGCCCATCTGGATTGGGGACGAGATGAGGATCCAGCAGGACAGGAAATCTTCCGAAGGAGGAGACTCTATGCCGAACGACAAAACAACCAAAGCCGCGCTAGCGGTGGGCCGCAAACAGGCAAAACAGGTGCTTGATTTTCGCAGTCAAGCTCGCCAGGTGCGACAGCAGATGATTGAGGGGCTGGTCCCCCCAGCGGAGGCAGCCCCGGAGGCGGCCGCGGCGCCACACGCGGCTCTGGCGGCGCTGGGCGCAGGGCAGGTGCTCGTCGCCGAAGGGGATTCTTGGTTCGATTATCCATGGACCGACGTGCTGCGCATCCTGGAGGACACTTACCTCTACACCGTGGAGTCGGTCGCACATCGCGGCGACCGCATCGAGGATATGGCGTATGGCGGCGGGCAGCTCGAGGAATTGACCCGCCGGCTGGAACGCCTCTTCGAGCGCAACACCGTCCCGAGCGCCATTCTCCTATCCGGCGGCGGCAACGATGTCGCCGGGACCGAGTTCGGGATGCTGATCAACCACGCCAATTCGGCCACCCCTGGTCTGAATGACCTGGTTGTTCAGGGGGTGATTGAGCAGCGGGTCCGGCTGGCGTACATCACCATGTTGAGCGCCATCTCAGAGGTCTGTACGCAAAGTGGCCACCCCGGCATCCCGATCCTGGTGCATGGCTACGATTACCCCGTGCCGGACGGCCGCGGGTTTCTGGGCGGGTGGGGCTTTCTGCCTGGTCCCTGGCTCGAGCCGGGATTTCGCGAGAAGGGTTATTTGCAGATGGCGCGCAAGAAACAAATGGCGAAGGAGCTGATAGACCGCTTCAACCTCATGTTGAAAGATGTCGTGGCGATCCCTGAATTCGCGCACGTCAAGTATGTCGATCTACGCAATACGTTGTCGACGGACGCCGATTACCGGCTGTGGTGGGACAATGAACTGCACCCTACTATGCGCGGCTTTGAGCGCGTCGTCGAGAAGTTTAGAAGCTTCCTTTAGCATAGCAGTGCGGGCAGTGGTCACGTCAGCCTCCGCGACAATAGAAGGTGCCACAACTGCCCATGGATCGTCAGTGTTTGCGCGGGAGTGGCTGCACTCGTTCATTGGATAGATCCAAGGTACAAATGGGTGCCCAGTGGCCTGCCTGACCGATCTAATCGTCGAGCGCCTACGCGGGTACAAGATCGCCGGCCCTTGCCGGCTATGGAATTTCCAATGCGGCCAGCCGCCGGAGCAGGGAAGTGTAGAAGCGCTTCTGCCAGCCGATCTGATTTAGCTGGGGACTGATGCACACGTCGAGATGGTCGACGTCTCGCTCCCATTTGAAGTACCATTGCCCCGCCTCGAAGTGAGTGTCCGGCGTCGTGTCGTCGAACTCGCCCCCGACCGGATGCTGCCCGCTGATGCGTGGATAAAGCTGTGAATAGGTTGGCACGGCGCCATCATTCTCCCACCAGTCCCTGCTGTCAAATCCAGGAACCGGAATGGGCGGCGTCAAAAAGATTTTGTGGCCCATATAAGTGGAAAGTGGCACAAGTGCTGGATTCATCAGCGGTTCTGGATAATACATGCCGGTAAACCAACCCTCATATGTCTGCTCGGTGACATAGGAAAAATAGTAGGTGTCGGGATACGTCTGCCACACCTGGTTATCGGAGTACGCCCCTTGCAGCGACAGGCTGTAGGCAGCGTTGTCTGTTCCCCAGAGAAACCGCGAGCTCGCCACCCGTTCTAAGTAATGAATCAGTGGTTCGTCAGGCTGCCGGATGAAGCCCCATTGGCGCAGGTCAAAGTCGTAGATCGCATCCAACAAACCACCGGTAGCGGCGGCAAAGAACTCCAGCATCAGCAGCATCGGCGTCATGCCGCCGGCTCGCTTCAGCCGGCCTGTCTTCTCGTCCGCGCCAAAGAAGTAGGTGAGGGTGCTGCCGTTCGATACGCCCGAAATCGTCGTGATGGAAGCGAGCCAGCGGTGGTTGCTGCCCCACCCCCAGAAGTCCGTCTCCAGCAAATGCTGCAGGCAACGCATCGTCGGGGAGCCGAGGCTATGGCCAACCAGGTGCACTGGACTTGCCTCGCTCCAGTTCGGTACAAAGCCGTGGCCTGTGTAGTCGTCGCCGAAGCGGCGGTGGCCGGCAGCACGGGCATGCTTCGCGCCATAGTCGACACGCGTGCCGCCGATCTGCGCGGCCAGTTCGCAGGCACGATCATGGGCAGAGCTGAGTGGACCCACACTCGCCTCAAAGCGCGGCAACGGCGACGGAATCCGCAGCGCGCTGTACCAGTAGCTCAGCGGCCCCAGCTCACGAGGACCAAACCCTAGGATGCCATGTACGAAGATGGCTGGTTGTTGATTCGGCATGATGCCCTCCTTGTGGCAACGCACGGGAGCAAAGTTGACACGTCGTGACATCGGCAAAGGTATCGGAGTTTGCCGAGACTTTTACCATTGGCTTGTTGCTGCTTTCATGTTCCCACATTGTGAAAAAAATTTACAATCCGGTCTTATTTAGCTAATCTGTCTCCGCAAGGAGACACTCCCAATTCCTCTCGTGAATGATGAAGGCGACAATATGACGCGTTGCCATGAAAAAGCGATTCACGCTGCGCACCTTTTATCCAGGGAAGAGGTTTCGCAGCTCGCACAAGTTGGCAGGCTCGTTGCCGCGCATCTCAAATCGGCGGTCGAGGGATGCGAAGGTGTTTCGCTTTCATTGGCGGATGGCACGAGTGCCAGGCAAGAAGTGCCTCACACGCATCTCCACGTCATTCCAGTTGTGCGGCCGCACCCGGTATGAGCTGGTGGGGCCGATGCGCTCCCTGGTAGATGCCGTTTTGACAGCTGTACAGGAGGCGCTAGGCGCAGACGTTTTTGCCGAGCTATTCACAGCTGGGCAGCAACTCTCGTTAGCATCACCTCACTTTCGCTGCCCAAAGCGGGGTAAGCAGTTTGCCGTATCCAGTTTATTGGTTCGGAGTCGCTGCCTGCTGCCGCAGCACATAGCGTTGGATTTTGCCGCTAGGTGTCTTCGGTAGGGTGCTAATGAACTGGACCTCACGGGGATAGGCATGGGTAGAGAGGCGCTGCCGCACGTGGTCCTGTAATTCGCGCGCCAGCTCTGCCGAGGGGACCTGGGTGGAATGCAGCACTACAAAGGCTTTGACAATTTCACCTCGTTCGGCGTCTGGTTTGCCCACCACCGCTGACTCAGCCACAGCCGGATGCTCAAGCAATGTGCTTTCCACCTCAAATGGCCCGATGCGGTAACCGGCATAGAGGATAATGTCATCATCGCGTCCCATGAAGATGAAATGGCCATTGTCTCCAACCTCAACCCGATCGCCCGTGAGGTAATACGGACCCCAGTAACGACTCCGGCTATCCTGTTGCCAGTACCCCTGAAAGTAGTATAAAGGCGAGGCTGTTATGTCAACGGCGAGCTGACCTGACTGACCAGGGCCAACCTCATTGCCTTGCTCGTCCAGCACCACCATGCGGAAGCCCGGCACGGATACGCCCATCGAGCCAGGCCGCACCGGGTGTTGAAGGGCGTGATGGTTGCAGGCGACCATACCCAATTCGGTCTGGCCGTAGTGGTCATAAATGGCACAGTCCAGGTGCTCTTTCACCCAGCGGATCACTTCGGGATTGAGTGGCTCACCGGCGCTGCACGCCACGCGCAACCCCACGTGCGATAGGCGCGGGAGGTCACTGCCAGCCGCCATCAGCAGCCGATAGGCCGTTGGTGCAGCCGCCAGACTGGTAATCCCATATTTGGCGATCATCCGATAGGTGCTTTCGGCCGTGAAGGGGCCCTCATACAAGTGAGTGGCGTGACCCAGCAGAAGCGGCCCGACCACCGCGTAGAACAGGCCATAGGCCCACCCTGGATCGGCCACGTTCCAATAGGCGTCTTCGGGGCGGAGATCGACGGCATACTTCATGTAAACGATATTGGCGAGCAGCCCTTTCAACGGTACCGCCACTCCTTTGGGAAGGCCGGTGGTGCCGGAGGTTAGCATCAAGATAAAGGGATCGTCGCCGCTGCGGGGTACAGGGGGGAAATCGGTCCCTTGCTGCGCCATCTCGGTCTGAAAGTCGAAATCACCGGGTGGGATGACCTGCCCCGCTTCTCGCCTCAGCGTCACGACGGACGGCAGATGCTCAAGGTCGTTCAGCTTGGTCCGGTTGGCTGAATCGGTAACGATGAGGCGAGCGGCGCTGCGCTCTAGCCGATATTCAATTGCCTTGCCGCCAAAGGCGGTGAAGAGCGGAACGTAAACGGCGCCCGCTCGCCAGACCCCCAAGGCGACCACCAGCAGTTCCGGGATGCGCGGCAGCAGACAGGCGACGCGATCGCCCGGCTGGATGCCTTGCGCCTGGAGAAAATTGGCAAACCGAGCCGAGCGTTCGTGCAGTTCAGCAAAGGTATGAACAGAACTCTGCCCATCCTGTCCCTCCCGATAGAGCGCCACCCGCTCCCCTTCGGCATGGCGATCGCAACATTCATAGCAGACATTCAGCCCGGTTTCCAGGTCGCCCGAGAGCAGCGCCGCCATGTCTTGGGGCTGAAACGAGGCCACAAAATCCGCATAGGACAATGCGTGGGTGCCCTGGTCTGACGGGTGGTCATTTCGTCGAGTTGACATGTAAGCGTTCTCCTTTCATGATGAGGAATCTGCCACGCTCCACAGCCTTGCTAGAGTTCATTGGTGACAGCATAGCAGTTGCCCGGTGCGCCGTCGTTGCAGAAGGCGTTGCAGACTGCGTTTCAACCGGTTGAGGCTATTGGCGCTTAGCACTACAATGGGGCTACTGGAGGAGGGTGCTATGTCCAGTCTGAAGCTGCTCTTACTCGGTCCGCCACGTTTGGAACGCGAACATGTGCCCGTGGATCTGGAGCGGCGCAAAGCGTTCGCACTGCTCGCCTACCTGGCGGTCACTGGCGAAGTACAGCCGCGCGAGGCGCTGGCAACCATGCTCTGGCCGGACCATGACGAGAGGCAGGCCTATGCCTACCTGCGGCGCGCCCTCTGGACGTTAAAGCAAGCTCTGGGAGCACAGCACATAGCGATCGGGCGAGAGCACATCGGCCTAGCCAGCAGGCTTGACCCTTTGTCGGGCTCTGGGCAGGACTTCTGGACAGATGTAGCGCACTTCCGCCGATTGGGCGCCAACTGCGCTACGCACGGTCACCCGGCCAGCGAGGTTTGTTCTTCCTGTCTGCCCTTGCTAGCCGAGGCGGTTGCCCTGTATCGGGCCGACTTCATGGCCGGCTTTACTCTGCCCGACAGCCCTGAGTTCGATGAGTGGCAGTTTTTTCAAACCGAGAGCCTGCGCCGTGAGCTGGCCGGAGCGCTAGAGCGTCTGGTCGGTGGGCACAGCCGCCAGGGCGACTTTGCAGCGGCTATCCCTTACGCCCGGCGTTGGTTGGCGCTTGACCCATTGCACGAACCGGCGCAGCGCTGTCTGATGCAACTGTACGCCCAAGGCGGTCAGCGGGCGGCTGCGCTGCGCCAGTACGAGGAATGCCAACGGCTCTTGGCCGCGGAGTTGGGCGTCGCCCCGGAAAAAGAAACGACCGCGCTGTATGAGGCCGTCAAAGCCAAGAAGATGGTGGGTCGTGGCGCAAGGATGGAGGAGCGAGCGCCATCACCGATCAACGATCCTCCATCGACAATCCACTTGCCTGGTTTCCTCGCCTCTGCCCCTCCGCAACATGGCCTTGATGCGCCTTTCGTGGCCCGCGAACAGGAGCTGGTCGAATTAGAGGCGGCATCAGCGACTGCTCGCTCCGGCGCGGGTCAAATCCTCTTTGTGATCGGGGGGGCCGGACGGGGCAAGACGATGCTAGTCCAGGAGTTCGCGCGGCACGCTCAGGCTTCTGACCCTGAGTTGCTGGTCGTCAGCGGGTACGGCAACGTCCATACCGGTGTAGGCGATCCCTACCTTCCCCTTACGCGAGGCCTTGTCGATGCTGACCGGCGAGGTTGAAGCCAAGTGGGCCGGCGGGCTGATCACGGCTGACCATGCCCGCCGTCTATGGGCAGCAATGCCCCTGACCATACCGGCACTGGTCGAGCATGCCCCCGACTTAGTCGGCAGTTTTGTAGCAGGCACAGGCTTGCGTGAGCGGGCAGCGAGCTTTGCCCCGGCGGATGCACCGTGGTTCAAACAGCTCGAGGCGCTTACCAGCACCGCTGCGGGCGCCAAGCTTGAGCAGCAGCGCATCTTTGCCCAATACATGGCCGCGCTGACTGCCATTGCCAGCCAACGGCCGCTCTTGCTCATTCTCGAAGACCTTCACTGGGTCGACTCCGCCTCCAGCGGCTTGTTGTTCTATCTCAGCCGAGAGCTCAGTCGCAGCCGGATTCTCCTGGTCGGCACCTACCGGCCGGACGAGCTGACTGTGAGTCGGGGCGAGATCCAGCATCCGTTGGCCGGCATCCTGAGCGAGCTGAAGCGCTGGCATGGCGATATCTGGCTCGACTTAGGCGACCTGGCCCCCGCGGAAGGGCGCCGGTTTGTGGAGGCCTATTTGGACACGCAGCCCGATCGGCTCGGTCCAGCGTTTCGGGAGACATTGTTCCAGCGGACCGGAGGACACGCGCTGTTTACGGTAGAGTTGCTGGGCGAAATGCAGGCACGCGGGGATTTGCGCAAGGATGCACACGGCCAGTGGATTGAAGGTCCAGCCATCGACTGGAACACCCTACCGGCCAAGGTGGAGGGCGCGATCGAGAAGCGCATTCAGCGTCTGGAGAAAGACTTGCAGGCGATCCTGACGATTGCCAGCATCGAAGGCGAGACCTTCACGGCTGAGGTTGTGGCGCGCGTCCAGCAGTTGAATGAACGAGGCCTGGTCCAGCAGTTAAGCCGCGAGCTCGATCGACGGCACCGGCTGGTCACAGCCCAAGTGCTGGCCTGGTTAGGCCCGCAGCGCCTGTCACTCTACCGCTTCCGGCATCAGCTCTTCCAGCATTATCTGTATTACACCCAGGCCGAGATGGAGCGTACCTATCTGCACGAGGCGGTCGGCAGTGTCCTGGAAGCCCTCTACGGCGAGCAGACCGAGCAAGTGGCGGTGCAGTTGGCCCGCCATTTTGAGCAGGCCGGGTTGAGGTCGAAGGCGCTCATCTATCTGCTGCAGGCGGGGAAGCGAGCCGGGCGGCTGTCGGCGAATCAGGAAGCCATTGCGCATTTGAGCAAAGGTCTGGCGCTGCTCGCAACCCTGCCCGACACCCTTGAGCGCGCCCAAATCGAGCTCGACCTGCAGATTGCCCTGGGGAATTCGTTGATCGCAACCAAAGGCTATGCCGCTGCGGAGGTGGAACAGACCTACAACCGGGCTCGAGAGCTATGGCAACAGGTGGACGCGGGGGACACCTCGCACATCTTCCCCATCCTGTACGGACGGTGGGCGTATCATCTTATTCGGGGAGAGCATCAGGCCGCGTATCACCTGGCAGAAGAATTCCTAAGCCTGGCCCAGCGGCAACAAGACCCAGTGAGTATCGTGGCCGAGCGAGCCATGGGCTGGTCCTTTTGTATGGGCGAGTTGCTTGCTGCCCGCCCCCATTTTGAGCAGATTGCTGCCCATTACAATCCGGAGCAACACCGCTCGCTGACCTTCCGCTATGGACAAGATCCTGGGCAGGCCGGTCTGTCCGCTGGGGCTGTAGTTCTGTGGTTACTTGGTTATCCAGAGCAAGCGCGGCGTTGGAGCAATCGGGCTATCATGCTGGCGCAGGAGGCGTCCCACACGCATAGCCTGGCCTATGGCTTGGTCCTTCTTAGCTATATTCACCAATTTTGCCAGGAGAGGACAGTAGCTCAGGCGCGAGCGGAAGAGGCCGTTGCCATTTGTACCCAACAGGGATTTGCATTGTGGCTGGCTTGGGGACTGATCATCCGAGGCTGGGCGCTGGCGGAGACGGGGCAAGGAGAAGAGGGCATCGCCCAGATCGTCCAAGGTCTGGCTGCTGCCCGGGCCACGGGGGCAGACTTCTTTCAGACGTATTTCCTGGCTCTGCTAGCCGAGGCCTATCGGGCCGTTGGCCAGGTAACCGAAGCGCTAACTGTACTGGCTGAAGCACTGGTGCAAGCAGAAAAGATGGAGGAGCGTTTTTGGGAGGCGGAGTTGTATCGGCTTAAGGGGGATCTGTTGTCATTGAAGCGTGAGTCTGGCGGAGGACGGCAGGATGACACTGAGGCTGAAAAATGCCTTCGGCAGGCGCTTGCGGTCGCCCAGCAACAAGGGGCGAAGTCACTGGAGCTACGCGCGACGGTGAGTCTGAGTCGATTATGGCGGCGGCAAGGGAAAAACGAAGAAGCGCGGCAAATGCTAGCAGAGATGCTCGGCTGGTTCACCGAGGGATTCGATACGGGTGATTTGCGGAACGCAAATGCGTTACTGGAAGAGCTCTCAGCGTGAAGCACAAAACACGATGTGACGTGTTCATGCGCTGGAGTGAGCAACCATCGCGGAGTATATCATCACTGAGTTCCAGGTAATGCGTCTCAGAGCACGAGCAAACAGGATGGGTGAGTGCAGCCTAACACGGGCATTAGTGGTGGCGGCCGGAGAGCATCTCGGCCAGCACGGAGGTTAGGCAACTCCACGACTACAGGCGCAGCGCATGCGTTGCGACGTCATATTGCCATTGAGGCTCGTGCAGACGCTCACATATGAGCCACCGATCCTCTTCGCGACACAGCTTGTCCCGATACCAGATTGCACGCACCGCGACGCGGTGTTCGGTGCCTTCCGAGTACAGAAGCGACGCGGTCAGGCGACTATCACAGGTGGCGAATTCTCCAGAAACCACGATGTGCAGATTGCTGAGCGCATGATCCGTGGCGCCATACTTGCCAACACGCGCGGCGAAGCCATTCAGCGACGCCGCGTCCGCCCTGCAGCACCTGGGGCTCGAAGTTGTAGCGTAGCTATAGTTGGCCCTATGTCAAGACCACAGACTGCCAAAACTAACGTGGTGTTACTGAGGCTTGGCCCCGGAGGCAGCCCGTTGACCTGATCGCACAAGCATGTAAAGCATTCGAGGCTAAGCACGAAACAACAGTACCTAGGCAGCGGCGCAAAACCTGCTACATTGAGATAATGCCGCTTACTTACCTCATTCTTGCCCAAATTAGGCTACAAATCATCATAGCAAGCTAACCTAAATGGTGCTTCACCATCGCATCAAGGGCAAAAAGAACGCTGAATTGACAGTTCTTTACGCCGTCGCGACGCGGGCAGCCTCCTGGAGGCCCAACTCCTCGACTGCGGCCTCACGCATCTTGTACTTTTGGATCTTGCCCGACACGGTCAGCGGGAATGCGGTCACGAACTTGACGTAACGCGGAATCTTGTAGTGCGCGATCTTGCCCCGACAGAAGTCGCGGATCTCCTCGGCGGTAGCGCTCTGGCCCTGCTTGAGCATGATCCAGGCCATTACCTCTTCACCAAATGTCAGGTCGGGTACCCCGATCACCTGGACATCCGCCACCTGCGGATGGGTATACAGGAACTCCTCGATCTCTCGCGGATAGATGTTTTCCCCACCGCGGATAATCATGTCCTTGATCCGTCCCGTGATCTTGCAGTACCCCGCATCGTCCATGGTCGCTAAGTCGCCGGTGTGCAGCCACCCCTGAGCGTCGATCGCCTGGGCGGTGGCCTCGGGCATCTTGTAGTAGCCCTTCATGACCATGAAGCTGCGAGTGCATAACTCTCCTTGCTGTCCCCGTGGCACTTCCTGACCGGTTGCCAGGTCAACGATTTTCACCTCCACATTGGGGATCGGGGGGCCAACCGTGGTCACGCGCCGCTCAATTGTATCGTCTGAACTGGTGAGGGTCACCACCGGTGCGGCTTCAGTCAAGCCATACACGATGGTCATTTCGCTGGCGCCCATCCGGTCGATCACTTGTCGCATCACCTCGATTGGGCAGGGAGAGCCGGCCATGGCACCAGTGCGCAAAGAACTCAGATCAAACTTCTCAAAGTCGGGGTGCCCTAGTTCGGCGATGAACATGGTAGGCACACCGGTCAAGGCAGTGCAGCGCTCCTGATCCACCGCCACCAGTGATTTCAACGGGTCGAAGTGTTCTGCAGGAATCACTATGGTCGCCCCTTTGGCCACACAGCAGAGGGTGCAACACACGCCGCCAGAATGGTAGAAAGGAAACTGGATGCACATCCGGTCTTGTTCTGTCAGGTGCAGGCCGTTACCGAAGTAGGTTGCATTGGCGACAATGTGGTGGGTCAGCATCGCCCCTTTGGGATTGCCGGTGGTGCCAGAAGTATACTGGATGCTGATCACGTCATCGGGGTCGCCCAGCGCCTGGCGCTGGGCAAGCACCGCCGGTGCCACATGCTCACCCAGGGCTCTAATCTCCTCCCACTGCCACATCCCAGTGTAGAGTTCCTGATTTGTGGTTGCGCCGACCGTGGCATCTCCTGGGGGAGGAATCAAGATCACGTGGCGAAGCTGGGGCAGCTTCTCGCTTCTCAGCTCTCCCGGAGCCGAGCTTTGTAGCTCCGGCACCACTTCCTGGAGGATCGCCAGGTAGTCGGAGGACCTGAAGCGGCTGATCAGCAGCAGCACACGGGCGTCCGACTGGCGGAGGACGTACTCCAGCTCGTGGGTGCGGTAGGCGGGGTTGATCGTCACCAGCACCGCGCCGATCTTGGCGATCGCGAACTGCGCAACGACCCACTCGGGATAGTTCGTGGCCCAGATGCCGACGTGCTCGCCCTTCTGGACGCCGAGCGCGAGCAAGCCTTTGGCAATGCGGTCGCACTCGGCACGGAGCTCGTCGTAGGTGTAGCGCACGCCGTACTCGACATGCACGAGGGCGTCGAGGTCACCAAAGCGCGCAGTCTGGCGGTCAAGCAGGTCGCCAATCGTGATCTGCAGCAGGTTGTTAGCCATATGTCATCTCCTGGTAATAGCAATGAGGGCTGTTGCGGACGGATGCGGGCGTTGGCGATGACGACATTGATGATCGTGACCCTGCTTCACCGCCGCTGCCCGCCACAGCGCCAGCCCCTGGACATGCTCCTCGCAGCTCTATCTGGGTCCGCCATGCCCTGCAAGCCGTTGCCCCCCTAGTCAACCAGTTTTGTATTCAGCGCATGGTCCGCGATGTCTTTCACATTGAAGGTCTGCTGTGCGCTGATGCCCGTCATCAGATTCACCACATTACTTTGAACAAACGTCATAAATTGGCCCGTTCAGTTTGCCGCGCTTTCGCTCGTTTATTCGATGCCGATGACTTGTCCTTCAATTTGGGCAAAACTTAGGTACTGAGGCTTGGTCCAGGAGGCAGCCCGTTGACCTGATCGCACAAGCATGTGAAGCATTCGAGGCCAAGCACGAAACAACAGTACCTAGGCAGCAGCACAAAACCTGCTACATTGAGATAATGCCGCTTACTTAAGATACACTTGTGATATCAAGATGTCAACATTGTGAAATAGCACGCTATTCAAGTATTGCTTGGTTCAATTTCAACTAAACTGATACCAAGGTGAAACCCGCAGAGCCGGGTGGTATACTGCCAGCGATACCACTGATGTGCGAGGTCTCTACCATGAACGACATGCTTGAGACGCTTGGGCACTGGCAGTTGGATGTGAAGGCAGTGCGGGAGCGCATGTACAGCGCAGCGACGGCCCGGGAACGCGAACGCTGGCATGCGGTGTGGTTGCTGGCGCGCGGCTGGTCAGCAGCGCAGGTGGCCGAGGCGCTGGAGCGCGATGCGCACACGATCGGCGACTGGACGGAAGCGTTGCGCCAGCAAGGTCCGGCGGGTCTGGCCTTTGAGCAGAGCGGTGGTTCCCCCCCGCCCTCGACCCGGCGCAGCAGGCCGAGTTGAAGGCGGCGGTGCAGGCTGCGCCTGCCGCAGCGGGTATCGAGATGGCGAACTGGAACTGGAAGGTGGTGCGTCAATTCGTCCAAGACCGTTTTGGCCAAGTCTTGAGCCGCAGCAGTTGCATCAACTACCTGCATCGCCTGGGCTTTGTCGTCAAGCGGCCCAAGAAACGGCTGTTGAAGGCGAATGCCGAGAAACGGGCGGCGTTTGTGGCGGCTTATGTGGCCTTGTGCGCCGAAGCGGAGCAGATGGGCGCCAAGATCTTCTTCGTGGACGAAGCGCACTTTCGCGCCGACGTGGAACTGCGCACCAAATGGGTGCTGCGCGGGCAACCAGCCCTGGTCGACACGACCAGTCCCAAGCTTTGGCGAGAAGGCCACCTACTACTCGGCGGTCTGCCTGGAGACAGGCGAGGTGGAGGCGATGCCGGTCGTGGGCAACAGCAACGCCGCGACTCTTGACACATATCGCTTTGGCTGGGAGTACGTCAAGTTGCAGAGTCATCTCGATACCGCGTGGCGTCGTTCGCGCTAGGACTAGGCGCCCTATCATGCGCAAGACGTGGTAGCCGATATTTTGAGGTGATCGTTTTGGGCTCTAAGAATACGTACGCCTTGTGCTGGAATGGGATGGCGTGGAACAACTCGGTAATGAAGCCGAATTGTTCCACGCCACTCTTATTTCCGCAGTTGAAAAGCCTGGTCTAGTATCCCTGGTAGTTGGGGATGCGCTTGCGACCGGCGCCGCCGCTGTACCAGGCGATGTCGCCAAACAGGGCGATGCCGATCCAAAGCCAGTCCCAGCCGTTGACACCGCCGGGGGCCACGAGCACGAACATGATGGTGGTCCAGGGGATGAAGATGAGGCCGAGCACCGGCCAGATCCACCAGAGATTACCGCCGGTCCAGCCGTTGAAGGCTGCTTCCCAGCGCCCCGGCTGGAACAACCACCAGAAGGCGCCGAAGATACGCGGGCCAAGCAGGACGAGGGTTAAGAACGCACAGCACATAAGTTGTCCCTTTCGCTTACTACTTCATGATGATGCACTATGGATTGGCAACTGCCGGCTGCCGGCAGCGCCACGCCGGTTACTTCTGCGTGGGGACGCTGCCATGGCGCCGGCGCAGGAAGAACTTGACGACTTCATCTACCAACAGCAATACGAAGGCCAGCGCGATGCAGAGCAGCCACTGCTCAAAGGTCAGGGAGGTCAGGCCCAGGCTGCGCTGGGTGAAGCCCAACTCGGTGGGCAGGAAGGTCAACAGCAAGGCCAGGCCGTAGAGCATCAGCTGGCGGCGGTCGCTCAGGATGTCGCGGTTGAAGGCACTGTGGAACTCGCTGCGGCAGCTGAGGCCGATGACGACGTTGAAGAGCGCGAAGGCGACGAAACCCATCGTCGTCAGCACGGCGGCGCCGGCCGGCGCATAGTAGGCTTCGAGGGCCAGGGTGCCGATGGCCATGAGCAGCCCGAGGAAGATGATGCGCACCCACTGCGAGCGGGTGAGGACGGGCTGGCTGAGCGGCCGCGGCTTGCGCTCCATCAGCCCCGCTTGCGGCTTGTCAAAGCCGAGGGCGATGGCGACGGGCACCTGGACCAGGAAGTTGATCCACAACACCACGGCGGGCGTGAACGGCACGCCGCCGGCGATGACGAAGAAGGCGGCGCCGAGATAGGAGGCGATGAAGGCGACCAACGCCGCCATCTGGAAGCGGATGTAGTTGGACAGGTTGTCGTAGATCGCCCGCCCAAACTCGACCGCCTTGACGATGGTGGCGAAGTTGTCGTCGGTCAGGATCATCACGGCGGCACCCTTGGAGACCTCGGTGCCGGTGATGCCCATGGCCACGCCGATGTCGGCCTTCTTGAGCGCCGGCGCATCGTTGACGCCGTCGCCGGTCATGGCGACGATGTTCTGCTGGCGCTGCAGCAGGTCCACCAGGCGGATCTTGTCCTCGGGCGCCACGCGGGCCACCACGCCGATCTCCGGCAGCTCCTGCATCAGCTGCTCGTCGCTCATGGCCTTGAACTGGGCGCCGGTGAGCGCCTTGCCCTCGATGCCCAGCTCGTGGCCGATGGCGGCGGCGGTCACGGCGTGGTCGCCGGTGATCATGCGCACCTGGATGCCGGCGCTGTGGCACTTGGCGATGGCGTCCTTGGCCTCGGCGCGCGGCGGGTCGACGATGCCGACCATGGCCAGGAGGGTGAGGTCCTGCATCAGGTCGATCAGCTTGCCCTTGGGGTCGAAGGTGGCGGGGTCAAAGTCGCGGCGGGCCACGACCATCACACGTTCGCCCGCCTGGGCCATGCGCTCGTTTTCCTTAAGCGCCAGCGCCTTGTTCTCCTCGACGATTGGCTGCACCGCGCCGCCCGGCAGCCAGTAGGAGCCGCTGCGGGCGATGAGCACGTCGGGCGCACCCTTGACAAAGGCGCGCACGACGGCCTTGCCCTGCTCGTTGGTCATGTTGTGGAAGGTGGCCATGAACTTGTAGTCGGAGTCAAAGGGCACCTCGGCCACGCGCGGGTACAGCTGGCGCGCGCCGTCGACGCTGATGCCGCCCTTCTCCGCCAGCACGATCAGCGCACCCTCGGTGGGGTCGCCGATCAGGGCCTCGCCGTCGAGGCGGGCGTCGGCGCACAGCGCCATCGGCAGCAGGACGGCGTCGAGGTCGATCTTGGCGCCGCCGGCGTGCAGCAGCTCGCCCTTGGTGCTGTAGCCCTCGCCGGTGACCTTGTAGCGATTCTGGCCGGGGACGGTGAACTCGCGCGCCGTCATCTTGTTGAGCGTGAGCGTGCCGGTCTTGTCCGAGCAGATGGCCGAGACCGAACCCAGCGTCTCGACCGAGGGCAGCCGCTTGACGATGGCGCCGAGCGCGGCCAGCTGGCGGGTGCCCATGGAGTACATGGTGGTCACGACCGCGGGCAGGCCGGTGGGGATGGCCGAAATCGCCAGGGCGATGCCGGCGATGAAGATGGTCTGGAAGGAGTCGCCGTTGCGCAGCCCCATGATGACCATCAGGACAAAGGCGAGCCCGGCCAGGCCGGCGATGATGATGGTCAGGCGGTCGAGCTGCTTCTGCAGCGGCGTCTTGTCGGCCTCGGTCTTGTTGAGCAGGTCGGCGATGTGGCCCATCTCGGTGCCCATGCCGGTGGTGGTGACGATCATCTCGCCACGGCCGCGCGTGACCGCGGTGTTCATGTACGCCATGCAGTGGCGGTCGCCGAGCGGCACCTCGGGCTTGTCGATGGCTTCCGCGTCTTTGGAGGAGGCGACGCTTTCGCCGGTGAGGGCGGCCTCCTCGATTTCGAGGGTGGCGGTCACGAACAGGCGGCCGTCGGCCGGCACGCGGTTGCCCGCCTCCATCAGCACGATGTCGCCCGGCACCAGCTGCTCGGCCTCGATCTCGATGGCCTGGCCGTCGCGGCGCACGCGGGCGATGTTCTTCATCATCTTCTCGAGCGCCGCCAGGCTGGCCTCGGCCTTGGACTCGCCGCGCATGCCCAGCACGGCGTTGAAGACCGTCAGCACCACCAGCATGAAGGACGTGCGCACGTCGCGCGTGACCACCAGGCTGAGCACGGCGGCGCCCAGCAGGATGATCTGCATGAAGTCCTTGTACTGGCGCAGGAACGCCTGCAGCCCGGTCTCCTTCTTCTTGGCGGCCAGCACGTTGGGGCCGTACTGCTGCAGGCGCTGCTGCGCTTCGGCCGCGCTCAAGCCCTTGGCCGGGTCGACCTTCAGCTGCGCTGCGACGTCGTCCGCGGTCAGGCCGTACCATTTCGTTTGTTCTGCTGTGGGTGTGGCGGTTAACTCTGCCATCGTGCGTTACTCCCTTGCTTTCAGTATTTCTCAGGAATCCGGCGGAAGGGATAGTCGGGCTCCACGTAGTCGCCCTTGGGCTGGCGTTTGGGCAGCTTCACCTTCTCGTGCGGCACCTCGTGGTACGGGACCAGGCTCAAGAGGTGGGCGATGCAGTTGAGGCGCCCGCGGCGCTGGTCGTGCGAATCCACCACGTACCAGGGCGATTCGGGCGTGTCCGTGGCGGCAAACATGGCATCGCGCGCCCGCGAGTAGTCATACCAGCGGCGGTGGCTTTCCAGGTCCATGGGGCTCAGCTTCCAGATCTTGCGGTAGTCCTCGATGCGTTCCGTGAAGCGTTCGGTCTGGTCTTCCATCGTCTCTTCCAGCCAGTACTTGACCAGGATGACGCCCGAGTCGATGATGGCGCGTTCGACCAGCGGGGTCATCTTCAGAAAGCGTTCGACCTGGTCCTCGGTGGCGTAACCCATCACCCGCTCGACGCCGGCGCGGTTGTACCAGCTGCGGTCAAAGAGCACGACCTCACCCGCCGCCGGCAGGTGTGGCATGTAGCGCTGGAAGTACATCTGTGACTTCTCGCGCTCGGTCGGCGATTGCAGCGCCACCACGCGGAAGACGCGCGGGCTGGTGCGTTCGGTGAGGCGCTTGATGATGCCGCCCTTGCCCGCCGCGTCGCGGCCTTCGAACAGCACGCAGACCTTGGCGCCGCTGACCTTGACCCACTCCTGCAGCTTGACCAGCTCCACCTGGAGCTTCTCCAACTCGCTCTCGAACTCCTTGCGGCTCAGCTTGGCTTTGGGTTCCGCGGCCGCCTTGGGCACAGACCCGTTCGCCGCTACGATGGTGCCGGCGTGCGCCTCAGCCTGGCCCTTCTTGTGCTTCTTATCCTTCTTCTTTCCCATCGTTGCATCTCCTTGTTTGGAAACAGGCTGGCGCCAAATTACATCAACTACCGACTGCGAGACATTGGTGTTTACTCTTCCGGTCCTGCGCTTGGGGGATGATGCTTGCTCTCCTGAAACAGGAATAGACTGATCGCGGCAATGACAGCAGCAATTTCAAAACCTATGCCTGACCCGGATGCATCAGCTGTGTGGTTCGAGCGCCCGGGTCAAGGCGACGATGCCAAGCACCGTGATGACCATGCCGGCCAGGCGCACTTCCAGATTGCTGATGCCCGCTATCTGCAGCCAGGCCGGCAGCGTGGACCGCAGCGCTGGATCGACAAAGAGCTGGTACAGGCCAAAGGCAATCACGAACAGCACTGTTGCCACCAGAATCACGTCCACAGCTTCAATCACTGCCACGCGCAGCGAAACGGATTCGGTTCCGCTCGCCTGACCGGTGAAGATGGCGTGCCATACTGCGCCTCCCATCTCCATGATTCCGACTACAAGTAAAACTGTGGCACCTACGAACACTGCCAGGACAGCCACCGTCATCACGTACCGGGTCGCGCCAAACAGGCGGGTAAACAGCGTAGGGCGTTTCTCAGGCATTGCGGGTTCGGTCATGAAATTCTCCCTGGAATTACTGTTTACCCGCCTCGGCTATATCTAGACGGGATCGCGCAGGATGGGGCAGGTCATGCAGTGACCACCGCCACGGCCCTTGCCCAACTCGAAGCCGGCGATCGGGATTACCTCCACGCCGGCCTCGCGCATCTTGCTGATGGTGTACGTGTTGCGTTCGTAGGATACCACAACGCCCGGTTCGAGTGCCACCGTGTTGTTGGCGTCATCCCACTGCTCACGCTGTGCCTGATACTCGTCGCCGCCGGTCTCCACCACGGTCAGCTTTTTCACTTTTAAGGCAGCGGCCACCGCAGACAGGAAGTCCTTCTCGACGGTAACGTGGAAGTCGCCTTCCTTCTTGCCGGGCCGCAGGCTGACGGGCCGAATCTCGTTGACAACCTTGGGGAAGGCAGTCACGATATCGCGGTCCAGGAAGGTGAAAACCGTATCCAGGTGCATGTGCGCACGATCCTTGGTCATTACGGCGGCAATGACCTGCTCAGCGGCGCCCTTGGCGAACAGGTTCTTGGCGACCTGCTCGATCATGCGCGCCTGGCTGCGTTCGCTCATGCCGATCAGCACCGTGCCGTTGCCGATGGGCATGACGTCGCCGCCCTCCAGCGAGGCGGCGCCGAAATCCTGGGCCATGAAGCGGCCGTCGTCGCCGCGTTCCGGATACCAGAACTCGAAGCCCGCATCCTTGAACATGGGGTGGTAGCAGTAGATCGCCAGCAGGTTGAGCGATTCCTTGCGCCGCGCCGGCCAGTACATCGGGTTGACCGAAACGCCGTTGAAAATCCAGCACGAAGAGTCGCGCGTGAACAGTGAATTGGGTACGGGAGGCAGCACAAAGTAGCCCGGATCATCAAGCGCGGCGGCGCCGAGGGAGACCTTTCTGAGCTGCTCGAAATCCGTATCCATCTCGCCGACGGTCAGGCCGCCGATCAGGTGCTTGGCCAGCACGTCCGGCTTCATGTTCCAGAGCAGCTCGCGCACTTCTTCCACCAGCGACCAGCCGACCGTATACTCGGAGGCAACCAGCTGGATCAGCTTGCGCCGGCCCTCGTCACTCGCAGCCAGCGCTTCGCCGAGCAGGTCGAGCAGGTAGAAGACCTCCACGCCGCGCGCCCGCATGGCGGCGACGAACTGGTCGTGCTCCCACTGGGCGCGCTCCACCCACAGAACGTCGTCGAACAGCAGGTCGTCGTGATTCGAAGGCGTCAGCCGCTTGAGGCTGAGATCGGGACGGTGGACGATGACCTTGCGCAGCTTACCAACTTCAGAGTAGACACCAAACTGTTGCATAAGAAAGCTCCTTTACTGTAGTTTGAGCAGAATAATCACCTGCCCTTTGTCGTTCAGAAGGTGCAGTTACGGGTTGTCCGTGGCGCACACACCCTCCAGCGCCGCGACGCTGCTGCTGTTGATCCAGCTTGTCTCGCCCACACCGTTCAGCATGAACCAGAGACTGCTGCCGTAGTCGGCTGCGACGCCCACTTCGTACTTGCCGGCCGGGATCTCGCCGCTGGGTTGGCCACCCAGCGTGTTGGAGGTATGTGCGGGCGCCGGCGCCTCCAGCACAGCCATGCACTCGCCCGGTTCATAGATCGTCGTGTCCGGCACCTGGTTATAGATGGCGGGATCGACGGTGGGCGTCGCTGTGACAGCAGGGGCGGCGACAGGGCGGCATGCCGCCGTGATCGGCAGCAGAAAGATCAGAGTAAGCAGTAACCAGTTATTGCGCATTTGAACCTCGCTCCCGTGTGGGGCACACCCAGTTACCCCCATCTACTTGGGCAGGACCGCCACCACATTCGTGCCGGCAGTCCCAGCTACGATCTGCTCGATGTCCGCCAGCGATCCGATCGCGGCGCGCTTGCCGGTCTTCTCCACAAACTGGATGGCCGCCGCCACCTTCGGCCCCATCGAACCGGCCGGGAAGTTATAGCCTTTCAGTTCCTCAGCAGTGACCCAGGCGAGCCTGCGTTGTTCGGGCTTGCCCCAGTCGAGATAGACGGCATCAACATCGGTGGCGATGACCAGCAGGTCGGCTTCTACCTCGCGGGCGAGCAGCTCGCTGGCCAGGTCCTTGTCGATGACGGCTTCGATGCCGGTCAGCCAGCGGTGCTTGTCGGGGTCGTACATGGTGGGGATGCCGCCGCCACCGGCGCAGATGACGACGGTACCTTTCTCCAGCAGCCATCGAATGGGCCGGATCTCGAAAATCCGCTTGGGCAGCGGCGAGGGCACCACGCGGCGCCATTTCGCCCCGTCGAGCTTGAAGAGCCAGCCTTTCTCGACCTTGAGGCGGTCGGCTTCCTCTTGCTCGTACACCGGACCGACAAACTTGGTCGGGTTCTGGAAGGCGGGGTCCTCAGGATCGACCTCGACCATGCTCAGGATCGTGGCGAAAGGAACATCGAAGGGGAGCAGGTTGCCCAGCTCCTGCTCGATCATGTAGCCGATCATGCCCTCGGTCTGCGCACCCAGCACGTCGAGCGGGTACGCTTCGACATCCTTGTAGGCGGACGCCTGCAGCGCCAACAGGCCAACTTGCGGCCCGTTACCGTGGGCCAGGACCAACTCGTGCTGCTCGGCCACTGGTTTGAGCGCCTCTGCCGCCACGCGGATGTTGGCGCGCTGTACGTCGTGTGTCATGGGCTCGCCCCGCTTGAGCAGGGCATTGCCCCCTAGTGCAACGACAATTCTCATCGAATGCTCCTTCCGGTATGCTACTTGTTCAGGGCAACCAACGGCGCCGCGTGTAACCCGTCGATTGCGGGCTGATCTGCCGCAGCCAGGTGCTGGACGTTGATGCCGACAAAGCCATAGATCAGTCCAAGCAGTGGGTTGATAAGGTTGAAGAAACAGTATGGAAAATAGACAAAGGTCGACACCCCCAGCGTGGCCGACATATAGGCGCCACAGGAATTCCAGGGAATCAACGGCGAGGTCACCGTGCCTGAGTTCTCGACGGCCGTGGCCAGGGTTTCGGGATGCAGCCCACGCTGGCGGAAGGTCAGCATGAAACATGCGCGCCGGCAGCACAATGGCGATATACTGGTCGCCGGCGACGATGTTGAAGCCGATCGAGGTCAGCATCACCGCCGCGATCGTGGCGCCGTCCGACTTCAGCCGCTGAATGATGGGGGTGATCAGCCGCTGGTTGAACCCGCCGTAGTCCATCATGGCGCCAAAGGACATGGCACCCAGGATCAGCCAGACGGTCGTCAGCATGCTGCTCATGCCGCCGCCGGAGAAGAGTTGATTGATCTCCGGATACGCGCTTTCGAGTATGAAACCATTGCCCATCGCCACCCAGATGCTCTTGACGGCGGCAAAGGGAGCACTGAGGCTCATGTCATTGGCGAAAGCGATCAGGATCGGCTGCTGAAAGATGATCGCTACCAGTGCGCCGACCAGCGTGCCGATCAAGATGGAAAGAAAGGCCGGATACCTGCGCGATGCCGAGCAGCAGCAAGACCAAGATGGGCAGCAAGTTCCAGAGCGTGATGTTGTAGACGCTGCCAAGCGCCGCCAACACCGCGGTCGGGTCGGTCGTCGGCGGCGTAATCTGGCTGACGCTGGCCAATGACGAAAAAGAGCAGCAGCGAGACCAGATACGCCGGAATGGTGGCCTTGGACATGCTGCGAATATGGGCGTAGACATTGCTGCCCACGATCTGCGGCGTCAGGATGGTCGTTTCGGACAGCGGGGTCATCTTGTCGCCGAAATAGGCGCCGGAGATGACTGCCCCAGCCGTGATGGCCGCCGAGGCGCCGATGACGTTCGCAGATGCCGACAAACGCCACCCCCAGCGTGGCGGCCGTCGTCCAGGAACTGCCGGTGACGATGCCGATAAGACCGGTCAGCAAGGCCACGGCAAGGTAGAACCAGGCCGGATTGATGTACTTGATGCCGTAGTAGACGACCGTGGCGATTGTGCCGGACATGTTCCAGACGCCGATCAGGGCGCCGACCATCAGCAGGATGAGGATGGCACTCATGGCCAGCGAAATGCCCTTGACGATCTCCTCGCCCAGTCGTTCCCAGGAATGGCCATTCTTGTGCGCCACGACAGCGGCCACGACCGCGCTCATCAGCAAGGCTACCTGCAGCGGGCCGGTGGCGGCATCGATCCCAAACAGTACGATCGACCATATGAGCATGGTGATCATAAAGACGAGCGGGATCAGGGCGTCCAGCAGAGAAGGCGGCCTAATTGTAGCGGTGTCGTCTTTCATAGTATTCCAGTGGTTTCTACGGGCAACTTGCGACTGAATGGAGCCACGCCGTTCAGCATCGCTCCATTCAGTGGGCTACAATCGAACGTGTCGAGCAGCGGCGACACGCCGACATTTGGGCCTACTCCCTAGTCACCCAGCGTGGCCACCATGATGGCCTTGATGGTGTGCATGCGGTTCTCGGCCTGGGCGAAGACGATCGAGCGCTCCGATTCGAACACTTCTTCGGTCACTTCCAGGCTTTCCATGCCGCTGTGCTGGAACATCTCTTCGCCGACCTTGGTCTCACGATTGTGGAAAGCCGGCAGGCAGTGCATGAACTTGACCTTGGGATTGCCGGTCTTATTGACCACGTCCATGTTGATCTGGTAGGGCTTGAGCAGCTTGATGCGCTCGTCCCAGACTTCCTTGGCTTCGCCCATGGAGACCCACACGTCCGTGTAGAGGTAGTCCACACCCTTGACACCCTCGTCCACGCTCTCGGTCAGGGTCAGGCGGGCGCCGGTTTCGGCGGCGACTGCGCGGCAGGTTGCGACCAGGCTCTCTTCGGGCCACAGCGCCTTCGGCGCGCACAGGCGCACGTCCATGCCCAGCTTGCAGCCGGTGACCATCAGCGAATTGCCCATGTTGTTGCGGGCATCGCCCAGGTAGCAGTAGGCGATCTCGTTGAGATGCTTGTCGCTGTGCTCCTGCATGGTCAGGATGTCGCACAGCATCTGGGTGGGGTGGAACTGGTCGGTCAGGCCGTTCCACACCGGCACGCCGGCATACTGGGCCAGGATCTCGACCAGTTCCTGGCCAAACCCGCGATATTCGATGCCGTCGTACATGCGCCCCAGCACGCGGGCGGTATCTTTCATCGATTCCTTGTGACCGATCTGCGAGCCGGATGGCCCCAGGTAGGTCACATGTGCGCCCTGGTCATAAGCGGCCACCTCGAACGCACAGCGCGTGCGGGTGGAGGTCTTCTCGAAGATGAGGGCGATGTTCTTACCCTTGAGGCGCGGCTGCTCGAAACCGCCGTACTTGGCGGCTTTGAGGTCGGCGGACAGCTTGAGCAGAAACTTGAGTTCTTCGGGCGTAAAGTCGAGCTCCTTGACGAAGCTGCGGTTGCGTAGATTGAATGCCATGGTTGTTTCCTCTTTCAAGATTTACCGAGAACAATTTGCTTGTTACGGCCGGGCCGTCCGTGGCCTGGCGCCTAGCCAACGTACACGCCTACTGCCAATACCAACATGCTGAGGACCGCCAGCAGCAGCAGCAGCGGCCAGACGAAGCGCCACCAGGTGCCGTAGCCGACGCGGGCGATGGCCAGACCGCCCATGACCACCGCCGAGGTGGGGGTGACGAGGTTGACCAGCCCGTTGGCCGTCTGGTAGGCGGTGACGACCAGGTAGCTGGGCACGCCGGCGAACTGTGACAGCGGGGCCATGATCGGCATCGAAACCGTGGCCAGGCCCGAACTGGATGGGATCAGGAACGACAGCGGCAGGTAGAGCAGGTAGGTGACCAGAATAAAGCCGACGCCGCCCAGGCCGGAGACCGCCTGTTCCGCCCAGTACAAGACCGTGTCGGTGATCAGCCCGTTGTTCATGATGACCGTGATGCCGCGGGCGACGCCGATGATCAGCGCCACGCCCAGCATGTCGCGGGCGCCGTCGATGAAGGTGTCGACCAGCACCTTCTCCTTCAGCCGGCCGACGATGCCGATGAGGATGCCAAAGAACAGGAAGCAGGCGGTCATCTCCGGGAACCACCACCACCAGGTGGGGATGGGCAGATGCCCAGATCTGCCCATGGGATGACGCCGTAGACCATGACGACGAAGGCGAGGAAGAACAGGACCAAGATCACTTTGTGCCGCCCGGTGAACTTCTCCGTTTCCGTCCCCGTCTCGCCGCCCGCCATAAACTGCTTCTCGTTCTCGGCTTTTTCGGAATAGATGAGTGACTTAGTTGGGTCCTTCCTGACCTTCTCGGCGTAGCGCATCACAAAGAAGATGCCAAGCGCCGTGCCGATGACCAGGATGACGATGCGACCGATGAGCCCTTCGCTGATGGTCGTATCGGCAAAGCCCGAGGCGATGCCGGTGGCGAAGGGGTTGACGGTCGACCCGAGCACGCCGATGCCGGCGCCCAGCAGGATCAGGGCGGCGGCCGCCAGGCCATCGTAGCCGGCGGCCAGCATCACGGTGATGATCAGGGCATAGAAGGCCAGTGTCTCCTCCGCCATGCCATAGGAGGTGCCGCCGATGGCGAAGATCGTCATGAGGACGGGGAACATCCATTTCTCTTTGCCCTTGAGCTTGGTCACGACCCAGGTGATGCCGGCGTTGATGGCGCCGGTCTTCATCGTCACGCCGAGGAAGCCGCCGATGATCAGCACGAAGAGGGCGACGTCGATGGCGCCAAACAGCTCGCCCGAGTTCCAGACGTTTACGTTGCCAGTAGAATCCTCGATGCCGTACATGCCGTTAATCGGCCCCATCAGCTGCGCTGACCAGCAGTTTTTGCGGGTTGGATGGCACTTGCTGATAGGTACCCGGAATCGGGGCGCCGTCGGCGTCGACCTGATATTGGCCGGCCGGGATGATCCAGGTGGCGAGCGCAATCAGAATGAGCAGAATGAACAGAATCGTAAATGCGGTGGGGAAAGTGAACTTTCTAGCCTTTTTCTCAGGCAATGCTGCTGTTGCCATGGTCTTGCTCTCCTTGAACTGCAGGTTTCGTTATGCCGGAAGGCTGGGTGACCCAGGTTTGCTTTGTTATGAATCTTTGCTCTCAAGTCGCATTACCGAAAGCACAGGCAGGCGCAGCGAATACAGGTGGTCCAGTACGCCTGCCAAGGCCGCTTGATCGACCAATTCTCCTGTGAGGGACGTCACGGGTACACCGTCCTTGGGCACGCGCGTGACGATGGCCATCCCTTCCAAGCGAGACGACCACTCCGCATGGAGCACGCCCTGCACACAGATCTCATAGGTGGAAGGACTATCAAAGACGTCGCGTTTTGACGGAGACTTCAGTATTCATAGCCCCAGCATATAGGTTTCAGGCGCGATGCACTACCACCCCATGGGTGTAGACGGGTGTAGGAGATGTAGACGATGAACGTACCTGAGCAGGGGATCAGCGCTGCTGGAGGTGTCCCAACTCTTCCGCCCGCGCCACTGCATCCCAACGCCCGCTGACGCCGAGCTTGCCATAGATGTTGATCGTGTGGCGTTTTACGGTTGCGGGCGAGATGGCCAGCCTGCGTGCGATCTCCTTGGTGCTTAAGGGCTCACGGAGCAGGGCCAAGACGTCGATCTCGCGTGCTGTGAGGGCCACGATCGGGTCGGAGAATGAATCGTGTGCAGAAGAAGTGGGTGCACTGGAGGCTGCGCCGGCACCATTGGGTCCTGATCCGATGTGGGGCAGATCGTGCGGGAACGCCGCCGTGATTGTGCGAACGGGCACCCCGTGTTGCGCAAGACGCAGCAGCATCGTCTTTAGTTGTGGTCCCAGAGCGACAAACACACGTACAAAGCCGCCGGGTTCGGCCAGGGTCACTGCCCGCCGCAGCAAGGTCTGCGCTTGATCGTAGCGGCCCTGCAGGTTTACTGCCAGTGCGTGCATTGCCAGAATTTCGATCTCGGCGCGTATATTATGCGTGCGTAGGGCGATCGCGTGCAGCGCACTTAGCACTTGGCACGCCGCCACCAGATCGGCTTCACTGCCCCTGGTGAGCAGAATGTGCGCCTTGATGATGTAGGGATTGACCGCCCAAAGCAGCGGTTGATCCGGAACCGGTGCGGCGAAGGCGTCGGCCCAGCGCGCGGCAGCTGCGAGATCGCCCTGCATGAGCAGCAGCCAGGCCCGCACAGCCCGCGTCGCAACGTCTTCGCGCCCCTGGAGATCGAGGTCTAGTTCGTACATGAGATCGAGGACACGGATCTGCCTCTTGGTCATGCCCGCGAATCTGGTGAACAAGAGACAACATGCCCATGCCGTTGCGGACGACCACCATGTTGGCCGTGTAGCGGCGGTCAAGGACTGCCGAGAAGTGAGTTGCTGCGGGTTCCAGATCGTTCCAGTGATAGTAAACCAAGCCGAGGAAATAATGCGCCCAGCTTTGCATCGTCGCCAATCCTTGGGGTTTGGCCTGGCTCAGCAAGTCGTGGGCGACCTGCCGCACTTGTTCGAGTCTGCCTTCAGCCAAATAGATGAAACAAAGGCTCAGGCAGATGCGCAGGGCAAAACCATCCCGTTTATCGGCGTAGAGGTCGTGTAGTTCCAGCAGCTTGCGTTCGGCGGCTGCAGATTGCCCGTTCGCCTGCATACTCACTCCGAGATATAGTATTGCTCCACCGCGCAAGTAAGTGCTGGATTGTGCCAGCAGCTGGAGCGCTTCCTGCAGCATGGCAATGGCTTGTTCTGGGCGGTTGACATAGAACGCTGCTTGGCCGCGCAACAGGGCAAGTTGGGCACGCATCATCTGGAGGCGGCTGCCTTGCTCGGCGTCGAGGGCATCGCCTGCGGCCATTTCGGCGTTGCTACCATCAAGCAGTGACTCGATCTGACGGAGTACGTCGGCTTGGGCGCCAAGCTGCCAACGGAATTGCAGCGACCAGGCTTTCAACAGCAGCAGTTCCGGCCGGCCCTGAATAAAGCTCTCCGGCAGCAGCCTCAGCCAGCGCTCGAGGGTGGCCCGGTCTTCTTGATTGAGGACGCCGGGCAGCGCGCGCCACATGATTTGGCTGGCAAGTTCAAGATCACCGGCCAGCAGGGCATGGTGGAGTGCCTCATTCGTGAGACCTTGTTCTGCAAACCAGGCTTGCCGCACTGCGGTGCAGCTCACGTATCTCGTCGGCGGTCAGCCGCACTACCAATCGTTGGCGCAGCATGCCGAGCAACAAGTGGTGATAGCGATACCAGTCCTGGTCGCTGGCAAGAGAGACGACAAAGAGATCGGAGCGCACCAGCCATTCGATGCACGTACGTGCATCCCACCCCGGCTCCTCGGCGGCGAGAATGGCCTGGCAGAGTGAAGCACAGAAATGATCGACAATGGAAGTCTTCAGCAGAAACGACTGAACCGCAGGTGGCTGCTGTGCCAGCACTTCGTCGGCCAGATATTCGTCGATGGTCGCATCGCCGATAACCGGCTCAAGCTGAACGGCGGCCGAACTCGCATTGTTGCGCAGTGAAAGCACCGCCAATTTCAGGCCCGCGATCCAGCCTTCGGATCGCAGTTCCAAGGCAGCGATCTGCGACGCCCCCAGCGGTGTTGCCAATTCCCGGCTGAGATAGTTTGTCGTTTCATCATGCGAGAAGCGCAAATCCTGGCTGCGGATCTCTGTAATCGCATCAGCTGCGCGCAGCAGCGGCAGGGGCAGCGGCGGATTGCGGCGCGTGATGAGCACCAGGTGCAGTTGCTGCGGGGCAATCCGTACCAGTTTGCTGATGAATTCGTCGATGATTTCACTATGGATTACGGAGTAGTCGTCCAGGACCAGGACGATACGTGAAGGCAACAGGACGATCTCGTTGATGAGTGTAGTAAATAGCAACTCGCGACGCGGCTGCTGCGGCGACTGGAGCAGCGACAAGGTTTCTTCGCACGCATCCGCAGCGACCGTCCGCAGCGCGGCGACCACGTATTGGAGGAATACATGCGGGTCACTGTCGTTCTCGTCCAAGGAAAGCCATGCCGCCGGTTGGGACACACCCGCCGGGCTCAGTGTCGCCGTGTGCTCCACCCAGGAGCTGACAAGCGTCGACTTGCCAAAGCCTGCTCCGGCACACACGAGCGTCAGGGATTTGTCCAACCCGCGGTCTAGCAATGCCCACAGGTGTGGGCGGGGCACGACGTTGCGCAGCACGCGCGGTCTTTGCAGCTTTGTTGTTAGTAGTGGAATGCGGCTAGCCACTAATCGCTCCAGAGTAAGTCAGACTGCCAAAAGGGGGCCACGCGGCGGTGAGCGGGAGCTTTCCGCAATTGTCCATCAGAGATTATTGTAACACACTTCTAGCTGCAGATTTGCATACCGTGGCGGGACAGCTCGGCGACCTGGGCGTGCAAATCAGCGACCTCAGGGGCTGCTTGATGGGTGACGTCAAGAGCATCAGTGCTATCACTGAGCGCTTTATCTTCTAGCTTGCGGCCTTGACGAGCCGGAACTCTTCTGATCGACGACAGCTCCAAAATACGGCAGGTTGCCAAAGGGGGATAGTGCGGCCGTGAGCCGGAGCTTGCCGCACATGGGTATCGAGCAGGCAGTAGTATAACACAGTCCTAGCTGCCAATTCACATATGGTGCTGGGCCGCCGGGCAACCTTGGCGCGCACATCATCGACCTCGGCCGCTACCTGGTGGGCGAGGTCAAGAGCGTCCGCGCCATGACCATACCTAGTGGCCGCAGGGACACATGGTCGGTTGGGAGCACACCTCCGTGCACGAGACGCGCACCTGCCCGCTGTGCGCAAGCCGTAGGCATGCGGCCCGCAATTCCCACAAAACACTGCTGTGCTATCCTTGAGATGCGGTTTTGTCCACTACAACGACGTAGTACACGCTCCGCGCAGGCGGGCGGAAAGGACGTATCGTATGTCCCCGCGCTTTGCTCGATCTCTACTGACCGCTGTCGCGCTCCTGTTTTTCTGTTTGCTGCTCGTGGCACTCGCGTCCTCTGCAGTCACACCACTCGTTGCTGCGGCTGCGCTCCCGGAGATCACAGCTACGCCAACGGAGGTGACGCCACCGGAACCGGCGGCGGTCGTATCTTCCAGCCTGAACCTGCCGGCGCTGTATAAGGCCGTCACGGTACACGTGCCGGCGGCGTATAAAGTGCGCTCGTTTTTGCCGCCTGCGACACCTCCCCCACCGCCTGCTGCTATCGATCTTGGCACACTGGGTGGGCCGTACAGCGTCGCCCTGGATGTCAACAACCGCGGCCAGGTGGTCGGCCAAAGCGGCGTCCGCGCAGAGGATACGTCCTGGGACTCCGGCCATGCCTTTTTGTGGCAGAACGGCAAGATGAAGGACTTGGGCACCCTGGGAGGCAAGAACAGCAGCGCATCCCACATCAATGACCTTGGGCAGATTGCCGGTAACAGCGACACGGGCACCGAACAGCATGCCTTCTTCTGGGCGAACGGCCGCATGACCGATATCGGGACGCTAGGCGGGACTGGCAGCTCCGCTGCCGACCTCAACAACTGGGGGCAGGTCGCCGGCACCAGCACCACGGCCGCGGGCGATACGCATTGTTTCCTCTGGGTTGCCGGCGTCATGACTGACCTAGGTACGCTGGGGGGTGACTATTGCTACGTACAGGACATCAACGATCAAGGCCAGATCATCGGTGGAAGCACCACCGCCGGGGCCTCCAGCAGCTATGAGAGCCACGCCTTCCTATGGGACAAGGGCATCATGGTCGATCTTACACCTGACCTGGGCGACAACGAAACCAGCACTGCCCAGGCAATCAATGAACTCGGCCAGGTGATAGGTTTCCGGGCTGACCCAACCGGCAGCACCTGCCGGGGCGGCTGCGCTACGCTGTGGGATAACGGCGCAGTCGTCGACCTTGAGTATGACGGGCAGGGTTTTGACTTCCTCGACGCCATCAACGATCGCGGGCAGATAGTGGGCTACGGGAACTACCATCCTTCAGAGTGGGTCTATGGCTACTACTGGGAGGCCCTGCTGTGGGATAACGGTGTGCTCATCAACCTCGGCGTCCAGCAGGGACGTTGGCACAATATGCCCAGTCAAATCAACAACCAGGGACAAGTGGTGATCAACACCGGCACCTACCCCCATACTCCCCATCTCTGGCAGGACGGTGCCCTCATCCCGTTCGCTTCGGGGGGCGACGCCACGGCCATCAATGATGGCGGTTTGGTTGCGGGCTTTGGCGCGCATGCCTTGTTGTGGAAGATCGAATCCGCGGCGAAGGAGGAATAGAAAGGCTTGCGCGTGGGCGTGCCAAAGAATCACGTGTAGGCGTACGAGTTAAATGATGACTCTTGACAAGGTACGAGTATATGATCCGGGAAGGCGGGCAGAAAGGACGTATCCGATGTCCCAGCACTTTGTTAAGCTACTGCTGACCGCTGTCGCTCTACTGCCGCTCGGTGTGCTGCTCGTGGTGCTCCCCGTGTGTGCAGCCATACCATCTGTCGCCGGTGCTGCAATCCCGGTGCTCACCGCCACGCCTGCTACGACGCCGGTACCTACCGAAGTCGTAACTTTCAGCCTCAGCCTTCCTGCCCTGTACAAGGCCACCACTGTGAACGCGCCGGCGGTGTACAAGCTGCGTTCGTTTGTGCCGCCGGCACCACCGCCTCCTTCGCCAAAATATATCGATCTGGGTACCTTGGGCGGGCCGTACAGCAGTGCCTTGGATGTAAACAGCCGCGGCCAGGTCGTGGGCGTCAGTACCATTGCTGCAGACGACCTGGTGTATAGTGGCCACGCTTTTCTCTGGCAGAACGGCAAGATGAAGGACTTGGGCACCCTCGGTGGTGGATACAGCACCGCGCTGCGCATCAACGACCTTGGTCAGGTCGCCGGGAACAGTGAATACGACGCGAACGACCAGAAGCATGCCTTCTTCTGGTCGGACGGCCACATGACTGATCTCGGAACCTTGGGTGGGGCATGGAGCAACGTCGCCGATCTCAATGCTCTCGGCCAGGTGGTCGGTATCAGCAATACGGCGGCCGGCGATATACACTGTTTTCTCTGGGCTGCGGGCGTCATGACTGACTTGGGCTCGCTTGGCGGCAGCACTTGTGATGTGGCGGACATCAACGACCAGGGAGTTATTGTGGGTACTAGCTCAATCGGCAGCCCTACGGCTTCCGGTATTGCTCACGCCTTCGTGTGGGCCAAGGGCAGCATGACTGATCTCACTCCTGAACTTGGACAGGACTGGAACAGTTCGGCCGCTGCAATCAACGAACGCGGCCAGGTGATAGGTTACCGACAAGGTGTGCCTGACAGCGCCTGCACCTTGGGCTGTGCGGTCTTGTGGGACAACGGCACCGTCACCGATCTTTGGCAAGAAGGAGAGGGCTTTTCCCGGATGGATGCCATCAACGATCGCGGCCAGATCGTGGGCTACGGAAATTACCAGATCATCCGGACCGATGTATGGCTGGTATGCCCAATTGTGGGACCGCGGCGTCCTGATCAACCTTGGTCTTCATCAAGGGAGCGAACGTTGGCCGTATGATCCAATTCGCCTGAACAACCGTGGACAAATTGTGTTGGGTGACACCTCCCACCTTTACCTCTGGCAGGACGGTGCACTCATCCCATTTGATAGTCCCAGCGGCGAGGGAGTATCCGCTGCAGCTATCAATGATGCGGGGGTAGTTGTTGGCATCCGCAGTGTAAATGCGACCTTTGGCCGCGCCACGTTGTGGCAGATCGTCGCCGCAGAAAAGTAGCGTTGAACAAAAGCAGCACTGGTCTACCGTGATTCCGTGCGGTCCGATGCAGACTAGGTTGCCTGTGACCATGCAAGTGCCGGAAGATTGATGGTGAAAGGTTCCACCGCACTGGCCGACTCGTGCGCCAGCCGCACCACCTCGCCGATGACCAGCGTGGCGGGGGCGTCGGGGGGCAGACCGGCCTCCGCGGCTGCGGCGGGCAGCGTCTCGAGCGTGGCGATGACCGTCTGCTGGTGGGGCAGGGTGGCGGCGGCGACGATCATGGCCGGCGTGGTGGCGGCGCG
This sequence comes from uncultured Chloroflexia bacterium, assembly GCA_963701415.1. Classification (GTDB taxonomy): domain Bacteria; phylum Chloroflexota; class Anaerolineae; order Caldilineales; family Caldilineaceae; genus Fredericiella. The sequence goes on along the minus strand of CAVPAH010000021.1, from coordinate 179,204 downwards.
GCCGGCGGCGAGGAGGTTGTGGGTGACCTCCTTGACCTTGCGCAGGCCCATCAGCACGACGAGCGTGTCGATGCGCGCCAGGGCGTTCCAGTCGGGGCCGTGTTCGCTGTCCTCGGCCAGGTGGCCGGTGACGACGGCGAAGGTGCGGCTGAGGTTGCGGTGGGTGACGGGCACGCCGGCGGCGGCAGGGGCGGCGATGGCGCTGCTGACACCGGGCACGACCTCAACCGGCACGCCGGCGGCGGCCAGGTAGGCCTGCTCTTCGCTGCCGCGGCCAAAGACGAAGGGGTCGCCACCCTTGAGCCGCACGACGCTTGCGTGCTGGTGCGCCTTGACGCGCAGCAGCTCGTTGATCTCGTCCTGGCTCAGGGCGTGGAAACCGGCGCGCTTGCCGGCGAAGATCAGCTCGGCACCCTCCGGCGCCTCGTCCAGGAGTGCCGGGTCGATCAGGGCGTCGTAGATCACGGCGCCGGCGCCGCGCAGGGCACGCAGGCCGCGCAGGGTGATCAGGTCGGCCGCGCCCGGGCCGGCGCCGACAAGATAGACCGTGCCGGCGGTCGTTGGCCCTGAGACTGGCGCTAGGGCTGTCGCTGTGGCTGATGCCGATGGCGTCGGGGTTTGCCCGTGCAGTTGGATTGCATCAGATTTCGTACTCCTCTTCGTGCAGGATGCCGCGGTGGCGCAGGTCGAGCAGGATGACCTGCACGCTCTGCTCCACGGTGAGGGCGTCGGTCGCGATGGTCAGCTCGGGCGCCAGCGGCTCTTCGTAGGGCGACGAGACGCCGGTGAACTCGGGCAGGTCGCCGGCGAGGGCGCGCTTGTAGAGGCCCTTGGGGTCACGGCGCATGCACTCCTCGATGTCGCAGCGCACGGCAACTTCCAGGAAGGAGCCCGCGGGCAGCAGCGCACGCGCCTGGTCGCGGTCCTCGCGGAAGGGCGAGATAAAGGTGCAGAGCGCAATCTGGCCGTGGTCAAAGGCGAGCTTGGCCACTTCGGCGACGCGGCGGATGTTTTCCTTGCGGGCGGCGGCGGAGAAGCCGAGATCCCCGTTCAAGCCGTGGCGGACGTTGTCGCCGTCGAGATAGAAGGTCTGGCAGCCCAGCTCGAAGAGGCGCCGCTCCAGCGCCTGGGCGATCGTCGATTTGCCGGCGCCCGAGAGGCCGGTGAACCACAGCACGGCGGCCTTGTGCCCGTTGCGCTGCTCGCGCTGCGTGCGGTTGACGGCAGCGCCTTCCCAGACCACGTTGGTCGAACGGGGGCGCACGAGCGGCTGCGCCTGCCTGCCGGCCTGCGGCGCTGACGGCTCGCCGGCCCCGGCGCGACTGCGGATCATGCCCGCCGCGACCGTGTTGTGCGAGTAGGCGTCGATCAGGATAAAGCTGCCGGTCACGCGGTTGGCGGCGTAGTCGTCGAAGAAGAGCGGCTGGGTCGTGTGCAGCAGCACCTGGCCGATCTCGTTGAGCCCCAGCGTATCGGCGGCGACCTGTTCCAGCGTATCGACGTCGATGCGATGGTGAACCTGGCTGATCGTGGCGCTGACCTGGCGGGTCGTGTGCTGGAGCAGGTAGCCGCGCTGGGGATCGAGCGGCTCGGTGCTCAGCCAGCAGAGCGTCGACTCCAGCTTGTTGTCGAGCTGCGGCGGGTTGTGTGGGTGCACGATCATGTCGCCGCGGCTGACGTCGATCTCGTGTTCGAGCGAGATGATGATCGAGTCGCCCTGGACAGCGGCCTGCACCTGCTCGCCGCCCGCCACGATGCCGCGGACGCGGCTGGTCTGCCGCGAGGGGAGGACAAGCACCTCGTCGCCGACCGCCACCTGCCCCGAGGCCACCTGGCCGGCGAAGCCGCGGAAGTCCTGGTGCGGGCGCACGGCCAACTGGACCGGGAAGCGGAAGTCCGCCTCGTTGCGCTGCCCGCCTACATCCACCGTCTCCAGGTAATGCATCAGGCTTGGCCCCGTGTACCAGGGCATGTTCTCGCTCTCCGTAACGACGTTGTCGCCGCGCAGCGCGGCGATGGGGATAAAGGCGATGCTGCGCACGTTGAGCTGTTCGGCGAAGGCGCCATATTCCGCCACGATGGCATCAAAGACGGCCTGGTCGTAGTCCACCAGGTCCATCTTGTTGACGGCCACGAGGATATGCGGGATCTGCAGCAGGGCGGCGATATAGCCGTGGCGCCGCGACTGCGTGAGCACGCCCTTGCGGGCGTCGATCAGGACGATGGCCAGCTCGGCCGTCGAGGCGCCGGTGACCATGTTGCGCGTGTACTGCACGTGGCCGGGCGTGTCGGCAATCACGAACTTGCGCTTGGGCGTGGAAAAATAGCGGTAGGCGACGTCGATGGTAATGCCCTGCTCGCGCTCGGCGCGCAGGCCGTCGGTCAGCAGCGCCAGGTCGACCTCGGCATCGCCGCGCTGGCGGCTGGCGCGTTCGATGGCCCGCAGCTGGTCTTCATAAATCGCCTTGCTGTCGAGCAGCAGGCGGCCGATCAGCGTGCTCTTGCCGTCGTCCACGCTGCCGGCGGTCGCAATGCGCAGCAGCTCGGTGGGTTCATGGTCCAGGCTGCCGGCCGGTGCCGCCGCCAATGCGGCCGCAATCTCGGCGGCCGTTGCAGCCAATTCTGTGTGCGTCATAACCTGTCCTTCGTTCAGGCTTCCGGGAAGACTCCGACCCAAGGTCGGGGGCTTCCCGGAAGCCTGGCATTTTTAGAAGTAACCAACCCGCTTGCGGTCTTCCATGGCGGTTTCGGCGCGCTGGTCGTCGGCGCGGGCGGCGCGCTCGGTGACGCGGGCGCTGGCGACTTCGGCGATGATGTCGTCGAGGGTCGCAGCCGAGGATTCGACGGCGCCGGTGCAGGTGATGTCGCCGATGGTGCGGAAGCGGACCTGGCGCAGCTCGCTGTACTCGCCGCGCTGGAGGGTGACCACGGGGTGCGCCGCCAGGAGCACGCCGCTGCGGCAGAGCACCTCGCGGCGATGGGCGAAGTAGAGCGACGGGATCTGCACATTGCGGGCACGGATGTACTGCCAGATGTCGAGCTCGGTCCAGTTGCTGAGCGGGAAGACGCGGAAGTGTTCGCCCACGTGCTTGCGGCCGTTAAAGAGGTTCCACAGTTCGGGGCGCTGGTGCTTGGGGTCCCACTGGCCGTGGCGGTCGCGATGCGAGAAGAAGCGTTCCTTGGCGCGCGCCTTCTCTTCGTCGCGGCGGGCACCGCCGAGGGCAGCGTCAAAGCGGAACTCGGCGAGGGCGTCGAGCAGGGTGACCGTCTGCAGCCCGTTGCGCGAAGCATGGGGGCCGTGTTCCTCGACCACGCGGCCGCGGTCGATCGAGTCCTGGACGTAGCGGACGAGCAGCTGTACGTCGTAGCGTTCCGCCAGGCTGTCGCGAAAGTCGAGCGTTTCCTGGAAGTTGTGGCCCGTGTCGATATGCAGCAGCGGGAAGGGGATGCGGCCGGGGGCGAAGGCGCGGCGCGCCAGCTCGACCATGACGATCGAATCCTTGCCGCCGGAGAAGAGCAGGACAGGGCGTTCAAACTGCGCGGCCACTTCGCGCATGATAAAGATGGCTTCGGATTCCAACTGCAGAAGGTGGGTACGTTGTTGCCGGTCCATAATTGGAAATTTCCTCTTTATGCTTCTGCCATCAGGCGGTGGGCGAGCTGTGTCATATCGTCGTGCCGGCCGGCGCGCAGCAGGTTCGAGCGCCTCGCTGTCGACGAGGTTGTACCAGAAACGCTGGCGGCGGCGGAACGAAGGCACGTGCTGGGCCAGCACCGGCCGCAGCGATTGCGCGTAGTCAAGAAAAGCGGCATACTCGGGGCCGAATTCCTCCTCGAAGCGTTTGCGAATCGTCACCGCCAAGGCCGGGGCGGCGCCGCCAGTGCCGATGGCGATGGTCAGGAGGCCGCGGCGCATAAAGGAGGCGCTGTGGAAGTTGCAGTACTGCTTGACGTCCACGACGTTGACGAGCTGGCCGTTGGCGGCGCCTTCTGCCCAGATCTGCGCATGCACCTCGGGGTCATTGGTGGCGGCATAGACCAGCGTCGCCCCGCGCAGGTCGCCAGGCTGGTAGCGGCGCGGCAGCCACTCGATCCTGCCGGCTTCTGCCAGCTGCGCAATTTCCGGTGCTACCGAAGGCGCAATCACGCGCACGCGGGCACCCGCTTCCAGCAGCAGCGGCGGCTTGCCGGCGATTTCGCCTTTGGCCCCGACGAGCACGACCAGGCGATCCTGCAGCACGATGTTGATCGGGAAGGTCTTCATGCCGCGAGCCCTCCGGGCAGCGGCTGCGCCCAGTGCAGGCCGCACTCGGTCTTCTGCTTGCCTGCCCAGCGGCCGGAACGCTCGTCGTCTACGTTGGCGGGCGGCCGCGTGCAGTGCGTGCAGCCGATGCTGGTGTAGCCCTGGTCGTGCAGCCGGTTGTACGGCACATCGTTGTCGCGGATGTAGCGCCATACCTGCTGCCGCGTCCAGTTGGCCAGCGGGCTGAGCTTGAACAGGTTGTAGCGGACGTCCCAGGCGACCAGCTGCGTGCCGGCGCGCTGCCCGGCCTGGTCGCGGCGGATGCCGGTGTACCAGCCGTCCAGCCCGGCGAGCGCCCTTGCCAGCGGCTGCACTTTGCGGATGCCGCAGCAGGTGTCAGGCTCCAGCTCCCACAAGTTGGCGCCGTACTGCCGTGCCTGCTCCTCGGGCGAAAGCTCGGGGCGCATCACCTCGATGCCGATGGCGTAGCGGCGTTCGATGTTCTGCCAGAGGTCGTAGGTCTCCTCGAACAGGAACTGCGTGTCAAGCGTGATCACACGGGTAGTCGGGCTTCAGCCGCAGCACGTGGTCGAGGATGACGACGCCGCTTGGCCCAAAGCTGGTGACGTGCGCAATCTTTTCGCCAAACGTGTCAAGGCTCCAGCGCAGGAACTCGGTCAGCGACAGCGCCTCCAGGCTCGCGTTGAGTTCGTCCAGCTCGATCGCCGCTCTTAGGCAGTGACAGTGCGGTCTGCATATTCGTTCCTTTCACCCAGATACATGTCTGCGCGTGCACGCAGGTTGTCGACGCCGATGCGCAGGCAGAAGTCGCCGAAGGTTTCGCTGCCGGCGCGCTCGTGTTTGAAGTGGTCGAACAGGGCCGCTACCTCGCGCACAAGATCCTGGCGATGCACCAGGTCCTTGTACGCAGTATTGAGACGGGTGCCGTTGCTCTGGCCGCCGACCAGCACCAGGTACTGGTCCATCGAACGGCCGACGAAGGCGACGTCGGCGACGTAGGGACGGGCGCAGCCGTTGGGGCAGCCGGTCATGCGCACGCTGATGCGCTCCTCGGCCAGGCCCAGGCGTGCGGCCTCCTGCTCCAGCTCGTCGATCACGGCGGGCAGGGCGCGTTCGGCTTCGGCGACGGCCAGGCCGCAGGTCGGCAGCGCGACACAGGCCATCGAGAACAGCTGGATGTTGCTCAGCGGCTCGGTTACATTCACGCCGTAGGTTTGCAGCAGCGCCTCGATCAGCGGGCGCTGTTCAGGGGCAATGTCCGTCAGCAGAATATCCTGGTTGGGCGTGAGGCGGACGCCCACGCGGAATCCTGCGACGACCGCTCGCAGCCCGCTCTTGAGGCGGCGCTCGTCTGTGTCGGCCACGCGGCCGTTCTCGACCGAGATGCCCGAGGAACCAGCGCCCGTCGCCCTGCTCCTGCCAGCCGACGTGGAGCTCATTGTGCAGCGGCGGCATGGGCGCAAAGGGCTGCAGCTGATAGCCCAGGCGGCTCTCCAACTCGGTGCGGAAGCGGTCGATGCCCCAGTTGTGGATGAGATACTTCATGCGTGCGTACTTGCGATCGCTGCGGTTGCCGTTATCGCGCTGCACCTTGACGATCTTCTCGACCACTTCCAGCACCTGGTCGGGCGTGATAAAGGCCAGCGGGTCGCCCAGGCGCGGGAACGTGTCGGCCTTGGTGTGGTTCATGCCCATGCCGCCGCCGACCACTACGTTGTAGCCCAGCAGCACCGGCCCATCGACGATAGCGATCAGGCCGACGTCCTGCGTGTAGACGTCGACACAGTTGTCGCCGGGATAGGCAATGGCGATCTTGAACTTGCGCGGCAGGTAGGTCTTGCCGTAGAGCGGCTCGTCCTGGTCTCTGCCTGAGCTTCTCGCCGTCGTAGACCTTTTCGTCGTCGAGCCAGATCTCGTGATAGGCACGCGTGCGCGGCAGCAGGTGGTCCGAAATCTGGCGTGTCGTCGCCTCGATCTGCCGGCGGATGGGGTCGTCGATGGGGGCCGGACAGCAGCAGACGTTGCGCACGACATCGCCGCAGGCGCCCAGGCTGGTCACGAGGGTGTTGTTCAGCTCCTGCAGCGAGGCCTTGAGATCGCCCTTGAGGATGCCGTGGAACTGGAAGCACTGGCGTGTCGTGATGCGCAGCGTGCCGTTGCCGTAGCGGTCGGCAATGTCGTCGTGGACGAGGTATTGATCGGGCGTCAAGTGGCCGCCCGGCAGCTTCGTGCGCAGCATGAAGACGTGGTGCTTGCCCGGCTTTGGGTCGCGGCAGCTTCCGTATCTGTGGCGGTTGTGGCGGCGGCACGGGCGGCCTTGCGCTCGTCGCGATCTTCCTGCTGGTAGAGTCCGTGGAACTTGAGCAGCTGCACGCTCTGATTCATCAAAGCCGCTGCTGTCGTTCTCGAGGCCGGCGGCAAGGTCGCCGCGCAGCTGGTTGCTGTTTGCCTTGATGACTTCTACCTTGCTGGGCTTGTCGGCTTTGGTGGGCTTCTCAGCCATGGAAATACCTCCGGTTTTTGGGCAATTTCAGGGTGCACGGAACAGGGCCTGGGCTGCCATGGCCAGGCCGGCATTGTTAGTGATCCAGTAAAAAGAAAAGCGTAGGGAGCGCTCAGGCCGCCGCCATTGACGGCATCGCGCTGGTGACGCAGGAACGATGACCCTTGCGGGGTGCGGGGTGTGAACGACGCTGCGCCGCATTGCGCAAGACGCCATCCTCACCCGGGTCACGTCCCCGCTAGCTACACAAGCAGGGGTGCAGGAGGAGCAGACTCATTCGATTGGAACGCACTGTAGGCAGCATAGCCGTGTGTCCGATCTCAAGAACGAAAATGCGGCCCGTCGAAACTCGACGGGCCGCTTTGGCACTAGTGGGCAGATGTCAGGTGTTGCGACCTAAGCATCCCTCGAGTTCGCGCGTGATGGCTGCATGCAGCAGGTGCATGCACAACAACAACAGCAAGTACAGATGCAGCAATATGCCATCACAACAGTCACTTCCGGAACTTGCCGCGTATACTGCGGCCGGCGCCTGAAATATCTCAACACCAAAACGTTTTACAGGCGCAGCGCATTATAGCTACTTCGGAAGACCTGTCAAACTGCGATTTTCCTGAAATACATTTGTGGCAAGCCGCCAGCCGCCGTCAGCCAATCTGGCCGCTCAAATAGGCCTGCGTCAGCTCGTGCTGCGGATGCTGGAAGACCTTGTGTGCAGGCCCATGTTCGATCAGCTCGCCCAGCCACATGAACATGACGTGGTCGGCCAGGCGGCGCGCCTGGTCGAGGTTGTGCGTGACGACCACGATCGTGTAGCGCCCCTTGAGACTGTGCAGCAGCTCTTCGATCCCGCGCGCCGAAATGGGGTCGAGCGAAGCCGTCGACTCGTCGCAGAGCAGGATTTCGGGCTCGACGGCCAGCGCGCGCGCCAGGCAGAGGCGCTGCTGTTGGCCGACGGACAGCCCTGTGGCAGGCGACTTGAGCCGGTCGCCGACCTCGTTCCAGAGGCCGACCGCCTCGAGGTGCTCGCGCACGTTGGTATCCAGCTCGCCGCGGGCGAGGCCGTGGATCCGCGGCCCGTAGGCCACGTTGTCGTAGATCGACATGGGCAGCGGAAACGGTTTTTGCGCCAGCAGGCCGATACGCGTGCGGACCTCGGTGGCGTCAGCCGACTTGTCATAAATATCAGCGTCGTCGAGCAGCACCTGGCCCTCGACGCGTACCTGGTCGTTCAACTCCACCAGGCGGTTGAGGCTCTTGAGCAGCGTCGACTTGCCGCAGCCGGACGGCCCGATAATGGCCGTGATCTGCTGGAGGGGAATCTCGACGTTGATATTTTTGAGAGCGTGCTTGGCGCCATACCAGACATTGAGGTTGCGCACTGAAAGTGATCGCATGATGTGACTCCAGGTGGCCCTATGAAGGGCCGCTTAGCGAATGACGTGGCGGCCGAGATGGCGCAGCGACCACTGGGCCAGGGCGCTGACGGCGAGAATGATCACCGTCAAGACCAGCGCAGCCGCATAGGCGCGCGCCTGCACGGCCGGAAAGGGCGTGCTGAGCTGGAAGAAGATCGCCAGCGGCAGCGAGGCCACCGGGCGCAGCAGGCTGTCGGGCATGGCATCGGTAAAGCCCGCCGTAAACAGCACCGCTGCGGCATCGCCGATACCGCGGCCAAAGGCAAGCAGGAGCGCGGTCACCAGGCCGGGGAGTGTCTGGCGCAGGAGCACCCGGAGGTATTCAAACCGTGTCGTGCCCATGGCAAAGGTAATCTCGCGCAGCTCACGCGGGGCAAGCGAGACGACCTCATCGTACGTGCGGGCCAGGATCGGCATCACGACCAGTGCCAGCGTCAGCATACCGGCCAGCAGCGAGGCCCGCAGCCCAATCGCCATCATGACGGCAAAGCCAAAGGCGCCGTAGACAATGCTGGGAATGCCCCACAGCACGTCGAGTGCGAGGCGAATGAGGTGGGCAAGGCGTGCGTTTGGGGCAGCGTAGACATGCAGATAGAGGATGGCCGGCGCCGCGATCAACGAGGCCAGGATCGTGCCACCGATCGCCAGGTAGAAGGAGCCCAGAATGGCGTTGAGAATGCCACCTCCCTTGCCCATATAGAAGCCGGCTGCGGGCGGAGAACTGATCATCTCCCAACTGAGCGCCTGCGCGCCCCGGAAGGCGATTATGGCCAGGATCAGGCAGAGGATCAGGCCGGCGCCCACCACGCTCAAGCGCATGGCCCAGAGAAAGAACGCACCTTCGAACCGGCGGCGGCGAGTCAGTTTGGCAGTTTCGTTTAGCGGGCGCTGCATCTTAGTTCCCCTTTCCGATGCGCACGATCACGGCGCGGGCCGAGATGTTGAAGAAGATGACGGTGACGAGGAGCAGCAGCGCCGCGCCCATCAGGGCTGATTCGTAAAGGGGGACTGGACATCATCTCGCCATAGTTGTTGGCGATCAGTGCCGGCAGCGTGTAGGCGGCATCGAAGATCGAGTGCGGGACCTGCGTGACATTGCCGACGACCATGAGCACGGCGAGCGTTTCGCCGATGGCCCGGGAAAACCCGAGTACGACGGCGGCGATGATACCGGTAAGGCCGCGGCGGCGGACGATGCAGCGTGTCGTCTCCCACTTGGTGGCACCAAGCGACAGCAGTGACTCACGCATTTCCTGCGGCGTACTCCGCATCACCTCGTCGACAACCGCCACGATCAGGGGAAAGACCATGATGGCCAGCACGATGCCGGCTGCCAGCACGCTGTACCCGCTAGTATTCTGTACGGCAAACAGGGGCATGTAGTGGCCGAGCGTGCTGCCGAGGGCCGGCGCGGCCAGGTCACGAATAAACGGCACGACCACCAGGACGCCCCACAAGCCAAACACGACCGGTGGGAATGCCCACCAGCAGGTCAAGCATCGGCTTGAGCAGGGAGCGGGTCTTGAGCAGAGGTGTATTCCGCGACATAGACGCCGCTCAATACGGCCGGGACGACCGCCAGGACCATGGCAACAAACGTAACGGCCACAGTCCCGGCGATAAAGGGAGCAAAGCCAAACAGGCCGTTGTGCGGTTCCCACACCTGGCCCATGAGCAGCTGCCACAGACTGGCGTGCACCAGCAGAGGCCAGGCTTTTTGCAGCAGCAGCACGCTGACGACCGCGACGAGCAGGGCGGTGCCCAGCGCGGCGGCGGCGGACAGCGTCCGAGCGACAGCGTCGAGCAGCCGGCGTACCGTGTTGCGGGGCTTCCGGGGAGACCGGACGCGGGTGAGAGGGCGAGTGTCGTTGTCGATGCTAGTGATTTCCACGTCCAGTCTCCTGTCTCTCGTGGACCGGCTGCAAGCCGGCCAGACCTTAGCTAACCTTTTGAGGCCGGTTACCGGGATTAGTTTCCGGCGCCGGCCTGCGGCAGCTTGCCCAACGCTTCGTCAATCTTGTCCTGCGTCAGGGCCACGTACCCGGCGGGCTGAACGAACTGCTGTCCGTCTGTGAGCACCCAGCGGTAGAAGGCGGCGACCTGCGGGTTTGGCTCACCCTTCGTTACGAGATAGAGAACACGTGCGGGTGGGAAAGGGTACTTCCCGGCGGCCACGGCGGCCGTGAACTCGTCGCGCGTGGCATAGAAGTTTTCGTCGGCGGAAATCGTGCCGTCGCCGTTCAGATCGAGGGGGACGACGGCCAGCCCTTCGATCGGCTTGCCCGTGGACGGATCGTAGGCGAAGCCCACATTGTTGTAGCCCAAAGCCAGCTTGTCCTGGCGTACGGCTTCGGCGACACCAGGATCGCCGTTGACGGCCGTGCCCTTCAGATCCTCCTGCGCCTTGGCCCCCAGGTACTTAGCCCACATTTCGGCGGCGCCGCTGGCGTCAGAGCGCGTGTAGGGATTCACGGGATCTGTTGCATCTGTTCCCAATAACTCACCCCAGGTTCCCGGAGTTCCGCTGGTCCACACCGTGGCGCCGCTTGCAGGCGTCAAGCCCTTTGCCAGCAGTTGGTCGATGTACGGATTCTGCGCATTGGCGGTAGCCAGCACCGAGTCGATCGTGACCGGTACCAGGACGGAACCCTGGTCGATCTCTTCCTGGCGCGCCTCACGCGAGAGCATCGCAATATCGGCAGCCCCGGACAGCATGTCAGTCATACCCTTGCCGGCGCCTCCGGCCTGGACATCAAACTGCACGTTGGGATGTAACTTATGATACTCCTCAGTCCATAGGGACATCAAGGGGAACAAGGCAAATGCGCCAGATACGGAGATGGTTGTCTGTTCGCCACCGGCATCCGCGGCAGCAGCCGGGGCAGCGGCGCTGCCTGTGCCCGCCGGCGCTGCCGGGGCGCAGGCGGCTGCCAGTACGCCGACGATAAGGAAAAGTGCCAGCAGTGCGGCGGCAAAGCGATGGTTGTGCATGAAAGGCTCCTTGGTGAACGAATATGACGACTGATAGATGGAATGCCTACGCACAGATTTCGGCTGAAAATCGTGACAAACAAAAAGGCCCATCGCAACTCGATGGGCCTTTGAACTGCTAGGTCTGGCGGTAAAAACCCCTAACCTCTACTCCCCCGAGCGCGTGTCACTTTGCGGCGTACAACAGCCACAAGCACAACAACAGCAACAGCAGGCCTGGAACGAGCAGTCTGGGGTATGGGGAAACTGCGACATGCATGTGTTCATGGTGTTTCCAGCCTTTTCTGTGCGTTGGACTCGGTCCCAGCGGCACGCGCCGCCGGGTATGAGGGGCGATTATAGCGAACTCTGCCGGTTTGTCAAAACGTCAAACACGTAAACACGACTTAACTAGTCGTATTTTGCTCTAGAGGGCCGTAGCTTGGGTTAGCACCAGTTGACTTCCACCCCAGCTGTGGTGCAACCGCCGTGGCGATCGCCTCCAGCATCCGGACGGCCTCGTCGAAGGCCGGCATGGCTGGGCTGAACTGCAAGATCAAATCGGTTGCAAAGGGGAGAATGTGGTCGGCGCGCAGCGTTGCAGCCACCTCATCAGGATGGCCATACGCGATGTTCAAGCGGATGCAGTACTCCTCGATTGACAGACCTGCCGGAAGCTGGCCCTGTGCGACGAGGCCGTCAACGCTCCGCAGGACCTCGGTGCGCATTGCCGCGAGGGCGGTCTGCTTATCGGCGGCAGGGTAGACACTGCGCGACAGCCCGATGCGCTGTGGTGTGCCCCCACCGTCTAGTCCCTGAGTGTAGGCCTCGACCAACGGCAGCTGTAGTTCATCGCTTGGCTTCGAGCCGAGTGCGGAGCGCGCAAGCATCAGGCCGAGGCCGTTGGCGGCGGCGTTCCTGGCACTTTGTGGCGACATCACTCCCTGCCAGAGCCTATCTACCAAGGTGGGTGCCGGCGGCTGGAGGCACTGGCGCCGGCTGCCAAGCGCATCCCCGCGGAACGCGCGGCGCAGCAGGTCGATACTGCTCGCTGTTTGGGCCTGGCGTGTCTCCAACGGCTGTCCAAACGCTTCAAACTCCTCCGGATCACCGCCCGTGCCGACACCCAGCTCAAGCCGTCCGCCACTTAGGGCGTCGACAACCGCAGCGTCTTCGGCGACGCGCAGTGAATCCTCAAGCGGCAAGACCACAACCGCCGTGCCAAGCCGCAGGCGGCGCGTTCGCTGTGACGCTGCAGCCAGGAACGGAAAAGGAGACGGCAACCGGCCGGCCCGCGCTTTGAAGTGATGCTGTGCCACCCAGGCCACATCAAACCCCAACTGCTCGACGACGTCGAACAGGGTGAGCGACTCGGCGTAGATGCGGTGCGGGTCACCTTCGCCTTCGTTGTGGGTCATAAAACCTAAACGGAATGTTGTAGTCATGTGGCAACTGCTGTAGGTCAATAACTGATAATAACGACTGTAATTGTCGTGGTTATATAACGAAATATCGCGGCTGTCAAGGCAGTTTTCTATTGGACAAGAAATAGGACCTGAAAATTGGCAGTTGACAAACCATCTGCAGGCATGTAGAATCACGACAGAACTGGTCGTTATTAGCTAGTGAGCTGGCCAATGAGAATTTCGAAGCGCGCCGACTATGCCCTGCGCGTATTGTTTACCTTACTCGAAGAGAATGGGCGCCGGCCGATATCGATCCGGGAACTGGCCGAACGAAACGACGTGCCCAAGCGCTTCTTGGAACACATCATGCTCGACCTGAAGGCGCAGGCCTGGGTCGACAGCCTGCCGGGCAAGCATGGCGGCTACGTGCTGGCCAAGCGGCCTGACGAGATTACCATGGGCCAGGTCGTACGCTATTTCGACGGGTTGCTCGCTCCCATCAACTGTGTGTCGATCTCACAGTACGAGCCGTGCAGCCAAGAAGCACGCTGTCGCTTCCGCCGGGTCTTTCTCCAGATCCGCAACGATACGGCTCGCTATATGGACAATGCGACCCTGGCGTCGGTCTTTACACAATCAATCGTGCAGAGGCAGGAAGTGTTTACAGATACATTTGTCAACGGCGCAGGAATATAAATCTCATTATGACTGCCCTACTCCGTAACGCGGTCTCCGTCACCCCCACCGATGCAATGCGCCACGAACGTTCCTGGTCAGAGCAGATGCGCCCCTAGGCGCCCCCAAGATTCTGAGTAACAAACCAAAACACCCTCTTGACAGGGTAAACGTTTTCCGGTATGCTGGGCAGTGACGGTAAACGTTTACCCTTGGCCGTCTTTCTACACCCAAATTTTATGCCAGTCACGATTCGCGAGGTGGCCGACGCTGCAGGCGTGTCAATCGCTACGGTGTCGCGCGTCCTCAACAACACACCGCACCATGTGAGCGAAGGCACGCGCCGGCGCATCCTCACGGTGGCCGACGAGATGGGCTACCGGCCCAACCTTGCGGCGCGCAGCCTGCGGACCGAGCGGTCGTCGACGATCGGGATCATCACCGACAACATCGACAGCCCGCACACGACGATGATGATCCGCGGCATCCAGGACCGGGTGAAGGAAGAAGGCTATATCTGTGTCGTCATCAGCGCCGATTGGGACCCGAAGAACGAGCGGGAGGCCATTCACGACCTGGCCAGCCGCTCGATCGACGGGATCATCTTTGCCGAAACGTGGCACCGTTCTGCCAACGAGATCCTCGAGCTGTCCAACAAGCCGTTTGTCTTTGTGCACCGGCAGTTTGCGTCCGAGCATCCCTACTCGGTGACACCAGACGAGATCTACGGTGCAAGGCTGGCAGTAGGGCACCTGGCCGGGCTTGGCCACCGGCGCATCGGCTACATCAACGGTCCGGTGGAGTTCTATGCCTCGGCCGACCGCCTGCGTGGGTATGCGGAAGAATTGGCGGAGCATGGAATCGCCTATGACCCCGCGCTGGTCACGCGGGGAGATTGGCAGGTAGAGAGCGGGTATGCGGGGGCCGTGGCCCTGCTGGCCACCGAGCCGCGGCCAACGGCCATCTTCGCCGGCAACGACCTGATGGCGGCAGGGGCGATGTATGCGATCTTTGACGCCGGGCTGCGGGTGCCGCAGGACGTTGCGCTGGTGGGCTACGACAACCGGGAGATCGCCCGTATCTTTCGCCCGTCGCTGACCACGGTGACGCTGCCGCTCTACGGTATGGGCCAGGCGTCGGCGCAGATGCTGCTGGACATGATGGGGGGCAAGGATGAACTGCACGAGGAGATCAAGATTCGCGGCCGCTTGATCATCCGCGAATCGTGCGGCGCCGCCCCCGAGTTGCGCGAGCCGCCGATCGTGCGGCCGCTGCGCCGGCGCCCGGACGGCCGGCCCAGCGGGCTGGCGGATGGCCACCATCTGTGGGATGCCGACGAGGTTGCCAAGGAGGAGTGAGCTTGTCGACGTACAAAGAGCTGTGAGGATTCCCGAGTGTGTAGTTGCTTGGTGACAGAAGCTTCCCCTGTCGTTTGCTGTGCCAATGCAGTTATTTAAATCAACACAACAAGTGAGGAGTGAAAGTGTATGCAACGAGTTAGCAAGCTTGTCCTAGCTTTCGGCCTGATCGCAGCGCTGCTGCTGTCTGCCTGCGCCGCGCCGGCTGCCCCAGCTGCGTCGACGGGCGGCGAGGCCGCGCCGGCGGCAGATGAAGCCAAGGGCGTGACCATGTCGTTCTGGACGCGCGACAGCAACCAGGCCCAGGTGCGCGCGCTGGTCGATGCGTGGAATGCGACGCACGATAACCAGATTGAGATCACGGTCATCCCGTCTTCCGATTACATGACCAAGGTCGGCGCCGCCGCAGCCGGCGGTTCAGCCCCCGACATCATCGCCGTGGACCTGATCTACGTGCCGCAGTTTGCCGCTGCCGACCAGTTGACCGACATTACCGAATCGGCCAAGTCGCTGCCCTACTTTGACAAGCTGAGCCCCTCGCATGTCCGCCTGGCCACATATGAGGACAAGATCTTCGCGCTGCCGTTCAACGCCGAGGGTTCGATCCTGCTGTGGAACAAGGACCTGTTTAAGGAAGCCGGTCTGGATCCTGAGAAGCCGCCGACAACCTGGGCGGAGATCGCCGAGTATTCGAAGAAGATCACGGCGTTGGGCGACGACAAGTACGGCTACTACTTCTCCGGCTCGTGCGCCGGCTGCAACGCCTTTACCTACCTGCCCCTGATGTGGGCGAGCGGCGGCGACGTGCTGAGCGACGATGGCAGCACGGCGACGGTGACCGATCCGAACGTGGCGGCGGCGCTGGACTTCTACCGCCAGATGTGGGCTGACGGCCAGATCCCGCCGGGTGCGCAGGCCGACACCGGCACGGACTTTGCCAACGCCTTTACCACCGGCAAGATCGGCATGGCAGGCTCCGGCGCCTTTGCCATCAGCATGCTCAAGAACGACCATCCGGAAATCAACTTCGGCGTGACCTACCTGCCGGGCAAAGACGACGGCCAGTCCTCCTTCGCCGGCGGCGACAGCATCGGCATTCCCTCGGGCTCGAAGTATCCGAAGGAAGCCTATGAGTTCATCCAGTGGCTGACCACCGACGAAGTGCAGCTCGAACAGTACGCCAAGGCGAACACGCTGCCGATCCGCACGGACCTGGCGGAGAACGAATACTTCGAGTCCGATCCGCGCCTGACCACCGCAGCCAAGGCGATGGGTATGGGCAAGACGCCGTACAGCCTCGTGTACAACGACCTGTTCAACAGCGCCAACGGCCCATGGCTTAAGATGATCCAGACGGCAGTCTTCGACGGCAAGGTTGAGGAAGCCGTGCAGACCGCGCAGGACGAGTTCACCAAGATTCTGAACGGCCAGTAGTGCCGGGCTTCCGGGAAGGGTGGGTCTGGAAGACCCACCCTTCCCGGAAGGAGTGTAGCAAGAAGGACGGACTACGATGGCTTCAGCGCAGGCTGCTCTCGCAGCGCCGGCGCGCAAGGGCAGCGGGCTGGCTCACCGCCGGCGGATCATAGGCTTTTTGTTTGTGCTGCCCAGCGTGCTGTTTATGCTTATCTTTTTTATCTTTCCACTGATTATGACCGTGTGGATGTCGCTGAACAATTGGCCTCTGCTGGGAAAGCCGAAATTCATCGGGTTGGCGAATTACGCCAATATGATGCAGGACGGGCAGTTCTGGAGCAGCCTGATCTTCACGACCGAGTACACGCTGCTGGTCAGCATCCCCATTTTTTTGCTTGCCTTTGTGCTGGCGCTGCTGGTCAACCTGCCGCTGCGCGGCGTGGGCATCTTCCGCACGGGGTATTTCGTGCCGGTGGTGATCGGGCTCGGCACGTCGAGCCTCCTGTGGGTCTGGCTCCTGAATGACCGCGTGGGCATCTTCAACCAGATCCTGATCGACCTGGGGCTGACTACGAAGTCGGTCGTCTGGTTTGCCGAAAAAGGCACTGCCATGGCGGCGATCATCATTTCGGTGGTGTGGAAGACGGTCGGCTTTACCATGATCCTGCTGCTTTCGGGCATGCAGGCCATTCCCGACGAGATCTACCAGGCGGCCATGGTGGACGGCGCCACCTACTGGGGCCGCCTGCTGCATATCACGATGCCGCTGCTGCGGCGCACATTTGCGCTGGCACTGGTGCTATCGGTCATCGGCTCCTACCTGGCATTTGACCAGTTCTACATCATGACACGCGGCGGGCCGCAGAACCAGACCATTACGGCCGTGTACTGGATCTTCAACAACTCATTTGTGAGCTTCAAACTCGGCTACGGCGCCTCCTTGTCGCTGGTGCTGCTGGTGATATTGACCTTTATCAGCGTTGCCCAGCTGCGCATCTTGCGCGACGAGACGACTTATTGAGCACGGGGTTAGGAAAGAGTCATGACTGCAGATACCCAAGTTTCTCCAGCCCGGCAGCCCAGCGCGCGCAAGCGCCGCGGTGGGTTAAGCCGGGCCGGCGCCTACCTGCTGTGCATTGTGCTGCTGGTACTGTTTCTGGCGCCCATCATCTTCTCGACGCTGACCTCAATCAAGACGCCGGCCGAGGCGTCGGCCGTGCCGCCCACCTACATTCCGGGGACATTTTCGCTGGAGAACTACCAGAAGCTCAACATGTACGGTGCCGGCATCTGGCAGTACGTTTTTAACAGCAGTACGGCCGCTCTGCTGACCGTGTTTGGCACGATCCTGCTCAGCACGCTGGCCGGATTTGGCTTTTCGCGCTTCGATTTCCCACTCAAGAACGTGCTGTTCGTGATGATGCTGGCTGCGTTGATGATCCCGTTCCAGTCCATCTTGACGCCGCTCTTCTTGATGTTGAGCGCACTCAAGCTGCAAAACACGCTGGCCGGCCTGGCGCTGGTCTACATCACCTTCCAACTGCCTTTTGGCATCTTCATGATGCGCAACACCTTTGACACCGTGCCGCGCGAGATCGAGGAGGCTGCGCTGCTCGACGGCTGCTCGACCTTTAACATGCTGTGGCACGTCATGCTGGTGCTCGTCCGCCCTGGCATCATTACCGTCGCGATCTACGCGTTCCTTAACGCCTGGAACGAGTTCTTAGCCGCGCTGATCATCATGACGCAAGAGAGCAAGTTCACCCTGCCCATCTTACTGACCAGCGTACGCAGCGGTTACTACGGGGCAATCGACTGGGGGGCGCTCCAGGCCGGCGTGACCGTCACGATCCTGCCCTGCATCGTGATTTTCCTGATCCTGCAGCGTTACTATCTGCAAGGCCTCATGGGTGGGGCAGTGAAGGGCTGAGAAGGGCTAAACCAAACCAATTTCCATCTAGACTGCCAAGAAGGACTTGAAATATGGGCTTTCCTGCTCCGCTGGCGCAAAATCGCGCGCCGCTGCAACCTGCCGCGTTCCTGTCTCTCCCGCTGGGTGCCGTGCGCCCGCGCGGGTGGCTGCTCGACCAGCTGCGCATCCAGGCACAGGGGCTGACCGGACATCTGGACGAGTTCTGGCCCGACGTCGGCCTCCGCTGCGGCTGGCTGGGCGGCCCCGGCGACGACTGGGAGCGCGCGCCCTACTACTGCGACGGCCTGGTGCCGCTGGCCTACATCCTCGACGACCAGCGGCTGATCGTCAAGGCCAACAAGTACATCTCCTGGATCCTCAACAGCACGCAGGCGAACGGCCAGTTTGGACCGGCCAACAACGACTGGTGGCCGCGCATGGTCGTGCTCAAGGTGCTGATGAACTATTTCGAAGGCAGCGGGGACGCGCGTGTCCTCGACCTGATGACCAACTATTTCCGCTACCAGAACCTCATGCTGGACGCGCGCAAGCTCGACAACTGGGGGGCAGCGCGTGGGGCGGACAACCTGCTGGCCATCCACTGGCTCTACAACCGCACGGGCGAGCCGTTTCTGCTGGAACTGGCCGCCAAGGTCGGAGCGCAGACCACCGACTGGGCCGGGCTGCAGGCGAAGTACCAGGTCGGCGAGATGCTGATCGGCCAGCACCGGATGAACATGGCGACGCACGTGGTCAACAATGCCCAGGGCATCAAGACGCCGGCGGTCTTGTACGTGCAGACGGGCGATGCGTGGCACCGTGAGGCGCCGCAGCTGGCGATCGCCAACCTGATGCAGCATCACGGCCAGCCCAACGGCATCTGGAGCGGCGACGAACACCTGCACGGGACCGACCCGACCTCGGGCACCGAGCTGTGCGCCGTGGCCGAGTATATGTACTCGCTGGAGGAGATGCTGCGCATCCTGGGCGACGCCGCCCTGGGCGACATCCTGGAGCAGGTCGCCTACAACGCCTGGCCGGCCACCTTCAAGCCGGACATGTGGGCGCACCAGTACGACCAGCAGGTCAACCAGGTGGCGTGCACGATCGCCAAGCGCAACTGGACCGACAACACCGACACCTCCAATCTTTACGGGCTGGAGCCGCACTTTGGCTGCTGCACGGCCAACATGCACCAGGGCTGGCCCAAGCTGGTCAAGAACCTGGTCATGGCCACGCCGGACGGCGGCCTGGCCGTGATCGCCTACGGGCCGTGCGAGGCGCGCAGCGTCGCAGGTGGTACAGACGTGCAGCTGATCGTCGACACGCAGTACCCGTTTGACGGCCGCATCACGATCAAGGTGAACCCGGCCAAGGCCGCCAGCTTCCCACTGCTGCTGCGCATCCCGGCTTGGGCAGAGGGGGCGCAGGTCCTGGTCAACGGCAAGGCTGGTTCTGCGCCGCAGGCAGGCGCGTTCACGCGCATCGAGCGTGAGTGGCAGGCAGGCGACATCGTCCAGGTGGACCTGCCGATGAATCTCCGCACGAGCAGCGGACATCAAGGCCTGGTCTCGATCTACCGCGGCCCGCTGCTGTTTGGCCTGCGCATGGGCGAGCACTGGCAGCAGTGTGCGGGCGAGCTGCCGCACGCCGACTGGGAAGTCTTCCCCACGACGCCGTGGAATTACGGGCTGGTGCTGGATCCGCAGCAGCCGGCGGCCGGCGTGCAGGTGGACGCGCATTCCGTAGCAGTCCCGCCCTTTGCGCCCGAGACGGCGCCGGTGCGGATCCGCGTGCGAGGCCGCCGCATTCCTAGTTGGGGGATGAAGGACAACTCGGCCGGCCCCATCGACGTGGGTCCACATGTTACGAGCGAGCCCGTCGAGGAGATCGAGCTAATTCCCTATGGGGCGACCAACCTGCGGATTGCGGCGTTCCCGTTGGTGGAGGGATAGACAAGGGAAATCGTGCCTGGCGCTACCCGCAACCGGCAGAAACTGAGTTTCTCAAAGAAACTCAGTTTCTTGTGAGCTGGGCAGTGCCGGCAGGTGTGCGACGATAAACAGCCGGCGGAAGGGATAGAGCGTGTGCCCGTCCGTCCGCATTGGATACGTCTCGCGCAGCCGCTGCGCATAGGTGGTAAGAAAGATGTCACGTTCGGCTGCGTCCAAGCCGTTGAGGATCGGGCGCAGCCCTGTCCCCTTGACCCACTCGAGCACAGGGTCTTCGCCGTCCAGCACCTGCAGGTACTCGGTTTCCCAGATGTCGAGGCTGCTGGCCCGGCCGGCCAGGAGATCGTAGTAGTACGCAGCATCCTCCACCCACCTGCGCCCGACCGCCTCACGGAGTTCCGCGTTGCCCAGTGGGCTGCCGTGGGGGCCGCCGTCTGCCAGCGTCGCGCGCATCAGCCGGTGCGAAGGCAAGTCCCAGCTCAATGGCATCTGCACCGCCAAGCAGCCACCGGGGTGCAAGAAGCTAAACAGGCGCGGGAAAAGCTGCCTGGTGCTCCGGCACCCAGTGCAGCGTAGCGTTGGAGTAGATGAGGTCAGGCGCTTCCGTGGGTGTCCAGCTCCCAATATCCGCTTCAGTCCATTGGACACGGCTGGCTTCCGCTGCTGCTGTCTCAAGCATCTGGGGCGAATTGTCCAGCCCATAGACCGCGGCAGACGGCCAGCGTTCCGCCATCAGGCGCGTCACTTCGCCCGGCCCGCACCCCAGGTCGAACACGACGGCGGGCGCGGCCAGGAGCACCCGGTCGAGCAGCTCGAGCGCCGGGCGCAGCCGTTGGCTGCCGAACTTGAGATACTGCGCCGGATTCCAACTGGTTCCTGCGATCTTGCTGTGGTGGGCTTGCACTGGCATCATAGCTCCGATCACTCGCTGTCGGCGGACATAAGGGAGGCATGCACATGGACATTGCGCGGAGGCTTAGCAGGCGGTTTCGCATCCTCCTCAAGTATACCCTGAACCCCCTGACACTCAGGCTTGCCAACGCTGGGATCGGGCCATTCACCGTTGTCCGGCATGTAGGGCGCAGGAGCGGGCAGCAGTATGCGACGCCTCTGCTCCTGGCCCCAATTGACGGGGGATATCGTGGCCGAGCTCACCTATGGTCCGAACGTCGACTGGTTCCAGAATGTCATGGCGGCCGGCCACTGTACGATCGTGCGCGGCGGCACTGCAGATCGCGATCGACCGGATCGAGCCCATGGATAGCGACACGGGTATGCAAGCGTTTCCCTTGGCAGCCCGCGTCGTGCTGCGGATGCTCCATCGACGGCACTTTGTAAGTATGCACGCAGCAGACAAAGACACCGGGCACCCAGCGTATTGACGCTGTAACGCCCGGTGTCTTTAGGGTGAGTCTGTCCGCTACTAGCCGCCGATGCCGGCAGTTCCTCTACTTATGCGCATACGGCAGGAACAGGGCACGTAGGTCGCCGATCTCCGTGCGCAGCGCCGGTGGGCCGCCCACGAGAGGTGCGCTGTTGTCGTCGATTGCGCTTGTACCGTCTGAGACTGCCGGGCCGGTGACGAGGGCCGCCAGCGGTGGCGGTGTCGTCAGCGATACCGTGAACCGGCTGTTGACCACGGCACGCACCTCTACCTGGAAGCGTCCGGGTCCGACCAGGGTAACGGTTTCATCCACGGCGCCGTTGTTGGCGCTCAGCGCCACGCGTGGCGCTGAGGCACTTGTGAATGGCTCGAACACCGAGACATCGACGTCGCCAAAACCGCCGTTTTGCAGCGAGGCGGTGAACTGCAGCGATTGACCCGCTAGCAGCGGCAGCCGGAAGATGCGGGCATCATTGCGCGCGACGTTGATTGGCGTCGACGGGATGAAGCTGATTACGTCGAAACCGGGCGTGCGCGAGATGTTGCCTGCTCCATCCTGTATCCAAACGAAGGCATACGAGACGCCTTCGCGCGGCGGCAGGGTGGCGTTGACGATAAAGGTGTCGCTGGTGCCTGGTTCGGGTGCCGGCAGGGCTGCGAACACACACGGCTGTTCCACCCATCGCCGTGCCACCACATCATAGAAGTACGTGACGATGCAGTATCTGGCAACTCCCGTGGTCGGCGCCGGCGCGGGGCTAGGCGGGTCACTCGCTACCACCTTGACGCGTACGGCCGCAGTCTGGGCTATGGGGTCGTCGTCAGAGAAGGGGTTGTCATCGCTGATGCGCACCGCACTCACGACCGGAGGCGTGATGTCCGGCAGCGGCGCGCGCACGAGGATCCGCCGATTGGCCGTATTGTTGGTTTCCTTGGTTTCCGCCAGCTGGCCGCCCTGGTCGACGGTAACCGAGACGACGCCAATGCCTGTAGCTGCACTCGGGAAACTGACCGTCGTGCTGACTACGGCCTGCCCAAAGTCCTGGTTGAAGTCGCCGGGGGCCAGCGGCAGGTCAAAGGTCTGTACGCCACCGCTGGTAGACACCTGCAGGCGTACGTTTAGCTGGCTGAGGCCTTGTTCGGCAAGCTGTGCGGTGAGGTCGGCGCGCGTGCCGAATAGCGACACATTGGCTCCCACCAATACCTGTGATCCGCTGAAGACCACCGGCGGGTCCAGGAAGATGTCGTGGCGGTTGATGGAGAGGTCGAAGGGGAACACCGTATCAGCGTCAAGTGTCTTGAGAAACGCAATGACCTGGTTGCGCGCGCCTGCGGTTGCCAGCGGGTCTGCCTGCCCGGCGGCGAGGCCGGCCGTGCGGTGGCGCGTGTCCGCAAGCACGCAGGCGAGGGTTTCGCAGGCGCCATTGTGGTAGTAGGGCGGCAGGGCCCAGATGCCCAGCAGCGCCGGTATGTTGAACCCTGCACCCTTGCCATTGGTGTCGTAGTCGATGCCCAGCCCATCGCGGCCCGTGGCGTCCTTCTCGACGCCGCCGATCAGCGGCTGGCCGGGGACCTGATTTGACGGCGAGGCGCCGGCTACGTTGAGGTTGAAGGAGCCGATGTCGCGTAGGAAGCGGTGCAGGAACTGGCCCTGGTTGGGATTGGGGTCCGCAGCACCGTTGGCGTCAGCTTCGATGATCGCCTCTCCCGCGCCGGCGGGGACACGAAGTCCTTGCTGCTGACCGTCCACTTGGTACCGCCGTGGCAGCTCTGGCAGCCGGCGCGGAAGAAGAGCACGCGACCGCGGGCAACATCGGCCGCGGGGAGGCCGCCTGTGGGGTTGCCGCCGCCGGCACTGAGTTCGGCCGTGGTAAGTTCGCCGTTGGGAGTCCGGATCGCAAAGCGGACCCATTCCTTGAGGGAGTCCAGCGCCGGCCAGGCCGTGTTGCTGCCGGGCAAGGTTACCGTATGCTGGGGACGGCCGGCGTTGGGCAAGGCAAAGGCATTGACGGCGCCGGGCGCGGCGTTGATATCGCCGTTGTCGGCAATGAGCAGACCATGCGCGGGGTCGAGCACAGGGGGCGGGCCAGCGCTGAGGGGGCCGGGACCGGAGACGTTGCGGATGTTCAGCTCAAAGTCCTGCACCTCGTCAAAGATAGCCGAGTAGTTGAGGATACGCTGGTCGTCCGGGTTGTGTGGGCTCCACGTGGCGTTCAGCGGCACCGACTTGCGCGGACCCGAGCCAAAGCTCCATACCGTGCCATCGGTCAGCCCGGCGAAATGGCAGCTGGCGCAGTTTTGCCAGCCCTCGCTGGAAAGACGCTCGTCGGTCGAAACCGTCGTCCCGGCAGGCCGGTTAAAATGGCCACGCGAGGCGAAGAATATTTCCTTGCCGACCAGCAGCTGCTCGTCCGGGCTTCCAACTGGCGGCATCGAGCTGGTTGCGACGACCTTTTCGACGGTATCGGTTGTTAGGTTGACGACCGATACGTTGCGTGAGACATAGTTCATTACGAACGCCTTGTCGCCGCGCAGCACCAGGCCGAGCGGGTTCTTGCCGGCGTTCAATCCGCTGGTGGCAGGACTGTTGGGGTCGTTGAGGTCGATGTAGTGCGTAGTGCTGACGTCGCCGGTGAAGTCGATGGCGCCGGCGGCGTCGACGTTGAGTTTGACCAGCAAATCGCTGCCGGCGGAGACGACATAGGCACTGCCCGCCCCGATCTGGTTGGTAAAGCCGATTGCCCAGGGATTGGAGAAGAACAGCTTCTTCTTGCCTGGCTCCGGGTCGCGTGCGCCCAAATGCAGGTTGAGTACGCCGGCGTCGGCCGGGGTACCGGATGCAGCATTGTCAAACATGCTGACAAAGGCTTGGGTATCCACGTTAAAGCGCAGCGGCCGCGATGGGGACGAGGCGATATTTGGCAAGTAGGCGCGGTTGCCGCGCAGGACGATGCTCTGCAGCTGGTTTGGGTAGGCAGTGGTTGGGTCAGGTACGCCATCACCATTGCTGTCGATGTTGAAGCCGGTCGCAGCGGGGGCCAGTGCTACGGGTCCGGCCACGGTTGGCAAAGTGGCCAGATCTGCCGGCACGTCGAGCCTACAGACGATCCCTTCCTTTCCTGCATCCTCGGCCTGCACGCCGCCCGCGCGGGTAAACGAAAGGAAGCGCGTCACGTAGAGCCGGTCGCTGTTCTGTGTGACCGCCAAGCCGCGCGGCTGGAAGTGGCGGTCGGGGTCGCCGACGTTGCAGCTGCTGCCTGCCAGCTCCACGTTACCGACCACGGTTGGTGGGTTGGTGTCTGTACGCAGAACCGTGATAGTGTCCTGGCCACTGTTGGCGACAAAGACGCGTTTGCCGTCCGGCGAAGCCACGATGTCCCATGGCTCGGCCCCGGTAACCAGTAAGGGTGTCTCGACGACAGCCGACACGCTCCCGGCGCTGCTGGCGGTCACCCGGATGACCGTGATGCCGTTATCGGCGGCATTAGCAACATATACCCGGTATTGGCTCGCGTTCACGTCATTGGTGTCGAGCGCCACTCCCTGCGGCTCGTGTCCAACCGCGATTTTTTTGATCAAGCTGGGCGAGGTAGCGAGATTTCCGATCACAGTGACGCTGTCGTCGTCGGGGTTGACGACCCAAACCAGGTTCCCATCAGCGGAGAGGGCGATAGGGCTGGAGTTGGCTGGCCCCGTTGGGATGACGGAAGTATCGGCTTGTGCCCGGGGCACGGAAGCAGCCGACCAGAGCAGCAGCAAGAGTCCGAGCATAGCAATGGCAGTGCCACCGACCAAGCGGCGCCTAGAATGCGCGGGCATACATCCTCCTTTGTACCGAGCCTTGGCTACACAAATGACAGGTTTGCGGACAGTGCATGGGGCGGGCTTGCGACTGCTGTGACCGCACGGGGGAAGCGCAGCCACGCGCCATCTTACTCCTGTGCAAGGGCCGCGTCAACATTGTGAAAAATGCAGCGATCGAACAGGGGCGTGGAGTAGCCTAATTTGGAAGATGCTGCAGCGTGCCGGCCTTAGCTGGCCGGCACGCATTGTCTTCCGCGCAGCTCTACAGCGTCTGCTGTGCGGGGTCGAGCGGCAGCTTGACGGGCGCGCCGCCAGTGGCGGAGGACTGGCGGATGGCGAGGATCAGCTCCTGGTCCACGCGTCCCTGGTAGGGGCCGTAGGTGGGCTCGGTGTTGTCGCGCACCGCGTTGACCAGGCTGAGCAGGCAGCCGGCGACGCCGATCTCGTCGTCGTGCCACTGCGGGCCGTGGCCCTTGCGGGCGGGGCGGAAGGGGTTGTCCCAGCGCACGATCGGCTGGTCCGGCGTCGCCGGTGTGGGCGACCATGGCGATCAGCGCGCCGCCGTCGTTGCGCTCCCAGCGGCGCTCGATCGTGACAAAGCGCGGCGCCTCGCCGCCGGGTGCGAGCAGCGTCAGCCACTCCTGCACCTCGAGGTTGACGCCGACGGTGATGCCCATGCCGTGCTCGGCCAGGAAGCGGCTGCTGCGCCACCAGCGCAGCGGCGAGTCGTAGCCCACGCTGGTCCAGTGGAAGATGCCCAGCTGGCCGCCGTCGAACTCGATCATGCCATGCTCCTGCTCCTCGGTGCGTTCGCCGCGCGTGTCCGAGAGCCGCGACCACTGGGCCGCCAGCGGGTACTTGTGCACGGAGCCCACCACCTGCACCGGCCGGGCGTCGAAGCCAAGGTACGAACGCATGACGGAGATGCCGTGGTAGCCGTGGCCGGCAAAGTCGCTAAAGGAGGAGTGGACGCGGCCAAAGAGACCAGACTTGATCAGCGCCAGCTTGATCTGTTCGAGCGGGCGGCGGTGGAACTGCTCGGCGATTTCGATCTTGCGTCCCCGCTGCTCGGCCGCGGCGATGATGGCGTCGGCCTCGGCCAGCTTGTGGGCGATCGGCGTCTCCAGCAGCACGTGCAGGCCGGCCTCTACCGCCGCCAGCCCCACTTCGCCGTTGGCGCCGTAGGCGACCGAAACGATCCCGATCTCGGGCGCCGTCTCGCGCACCAGGCGGTCGAGATCGGTGTACCAGGGCGCCTGCAGCGTCTCGCCCAGGCGCTGCGCCGAAGCTTCGCTGCGTCCCCAGACGGAGACCAGCTCGACTTCGTGGGGCAGGGCCTGCAGGATGGGGCCGTACAAATAATCAGACCGGGCCGCCGTGCCGATGATGGCCACGCGCAGCGGGCGTTTCTCCTGGCTCATGCGTAACTCCTACATTCGTTGGTGATTCGGTTGGGTCCTTCGGTGGTGTTACACTAACGATACCACTTCTTTCTCAAACCGGCCTCACGACCGCCAACCAAATCCGAGGTTTCTTTGCCATGCAAGAATTCCATCCGCAGACCATCATCGAGCCGTTTCGCGTGCGCTCGGTCGAGCCGATCAACTTTACGACCATGGCGCAGCGCGAGGCGGCGCTGCAGGCGGCCGGGTACAACCCGTTCCTGCTCAAGGCGAGCGACGTGCTGATCGACCTGCTGACCGACAGCGGCACCGGGGCGATGTCCTCGCGCCAGTGGGCGGGCATGATCGCCAGCGACGAGTCCTATGCGGGCGCGTCGTCGTTCTACAAGTTTGAGGCCGCCGTGCGCGACATCACGGGCTTCAAGCACGTGATCCCCACGCACCAGGGCCGTGCGGCGGAGCACGTGCTTTTCTCCAACATCGCGGGGCCGGGCAAGGTGGTGCTCAACAACACCCATTTCGACACCACGCGCGCCCATGTCGAGCACACGGGCGCCGAGGCGCGCGACCTGGTGATCGCCGAGGGGCGCCAGCCGCGGCTGATCCATCCCTTCAAGGGCAACATGGACCTGGTTGCGCTCGAAGACGGCGATCAAGAGTCTCGGCCGCGAGCGCATCCCCTGCATCATGCTGACCGTCACCAACAACTCGGGCGGCGGCCAGCCGGTGAGCATGGCCAACGTCCGCGCCACGAGCGAGATCGCCCACCGCTATGGCATCCCGTTTCTCATCGACGCCTGCCGCTTTGCCGAGAACGCCTGGTTCATCAAGCTGCGCGAGGAGGGGTACGCCGACAAGGACCCGATCGACATCGCGCGCGAGATGTTCAGCTATGCCGACGGCTGCACGATGAGCGCCAAGAAGGACGGCATGGCCAACATCGGCGGCTTCCTGGCGCTCAACGACGACGACCTGGCGATGCGCTGCCGCAACGTCGAGATCCTGACCGAGGGCTTCCCCACCTACGGCGGCATGGCCGGCTACGACCTGGAGGCGATCGCCGTGGGGCTGTACGAGGCGCTCGACGAGCACTACCTGCGCTACCGCATCCGCTCGATCGCCTACCTGGGCGACAAGCTGACGGCGGGCGGCGTGCCGATCGTCCTGCCGACCGGCGGCCACGCCGTCTACATCGACGCCCGCAGCATGCTGCCGCACATTCCGCCCGACCAGTACCCGGCGTGGTCGCTGGCCAATGCGCTCTACCTGATGGGCGGCGTGCGCGGGGTGGAGATCGGCTCGGTGATGTTCGGCCTGCAGCCCGACGGCAGCGAGCGGCCGGCGGCGATGGAACTGGTGCGGCTGGCCTTTCCGCGGCGGGTCTACACGCAGAGCCACGTGGACTACCTGGCGGAGGTGATCCTGGAGGTGAACAAGCAGCGCGAGGCCTTGCCGGGCTACCGGATCGTGTGGCAGGCGCCGGTGCTGCGTCACTTTACGATCCAGATGGCGCCGTTGGTCTGAACCTCAATTCAAAAGGCGCCCCAGATAGATGCCGAGCACGACCGCAGCGAAGCCGGCAAGCAGGTTAGCCAGGACATTCAGCAGGCCCAAGCCGGTGCTGCCCAGGCGCAGCAGTCCGATCGTCTCGAAGCCAAACGAGGAGAAGGTTGTATAGGAGCCGAGAAAGCCGACGGTGAAGAAGATGCGCAGTTCGGGCGAGATGGTTAAGCGCGTCTCGCCCAGCGCATTGAACAGGCCGATCAGAAAGCAGCCGCCGACGTTGACGATCAGTGTGCCGTAGGGAAAGCTTATCCCCAAGTGGGAGGCGGCCCAAATGCTCATCCAATAGCGGGCGTTGGCGCCCAGGATGGCGCCAAGGGAAAGCAGAAGGGTTTGCTGCATTGCACTGATCCGTTCTTTATTAGGCGTCCTAAACAAAAAACAGCTTCCACCGGACGCCGTGCCACATGGGCCAAGCAGCCAAGTAGAAGCTATCGGTCCGGTCGAGCCGGGCGGCTGGCGAGTATCATCATTTGCCGGCACCAGATACAAACCGGCCGTTGAACTTGCGCCAATTCTAATGCGGCCCAGCATACGGCGCAAAACGCCTCCTCGTTGTTGTCCCGATCGAGCTGGCGTGTAAGGCTTGAAACCTCACTGGAGGCGTGCTATTCTTGGCGCACGCATTTGGCTAGGTTTCGATATCGCAGTCTAGGGGGGATAGAACATGTTGAACCTGAACTCCATCATGATCGGCACGACCCAACCCAAGGTGCTGGCGGCCTACTATGAAAAGGTGCTTGGCCGGCCGGCGGAGATGGTCGACGAGGAATACGGCTTCTATGGCTGGCAGGTAGGCAGCGGGTACTTGTCCGTAATGCAGCACTCAGAGATGGCAGGCAATGCCAAAGACCCCGGACGTATCATGCTCAACTTCGAAACGACGCAAGTCAATGAGGAGTTCGAGCGGATTCGCACAGCTGCCCCAGGTGGCACCGTGATTCGGGCCCCTTATGAGATAGGCGGCGGTTGGGTTGCGACCCTGGCTGACCCCGAAGGCAACTACTTTCAGCTGGTGACGCCTATGTGAGAGCAGCCTGCATAGCTCTGCGCCCTGTTCATCAAGGCTCAGACAGCAGGTAGATGTTGTCCTGCAGCAACTGCACGTATACGGGTGCGCCTGGGGGGTACAGGTCGGCTTCGCCGGGGTCGTGACGGACGGCGATGAGGCGCTGGCCTCGCCAGTTCGATCTCATATTCGGCCAGGCTGCCGAGATAGAAGGTGCGCGTCACGGTCGCCGGGAAGGCAGCGTCGCCGGCCTGCGGTGGCGTTGCCCTCAACCGCAGCGATTCGGGCCTCACCAGCAGGACGGCCTTTTCCCCTGCCGCCACGTCATCTGCGCCCGGCGCTGTCAGCGTCAAATCGTGCAGGCGGATGTCCCACCGGTCGCCGCTGCGGGCAAGCACCTCGACGGGCAGGAAGTTGGCGCGGCCGATGAAGTCGGCGACGAAGCGGTTGGCGGGGCGCCGGTAGATGCCGATGGCGCTGCCGGTCTGCTGGACGCGGCCCTTGTGCATGATCACGATCTGGTCCGAAAGCACCATGGCTTCGTCCTGGTCGTGGGTGACGTAGACGCTGGTAATGCCCAGCTCCTGCTGGATGCGGCGGATCTCGCTGCGCATCTGGACGCGGAGCTTGGCGTCGAGATTGGAGAGCGGCTCGTCGTAGAGCAGCACCTTGGGCTCCATCACGAGCGCACGCGCCAGGGCGACGCGCTGCTGCTGGCCGCCGGATAGCTGGTTGGGGGCGCGGTTCTCCAGCCCTCCCAGCTCGGTCAGCTCGAGCACGCCGGCGACCTTGCGCCTGATCTCCGCCTGGCTGAGCTTCTTGATCTTGAGCCCGTAGGCGATGTTCTCGAAGACGTTGAGGTGCGGGAAGATGGCGTAGCTCTGGAAGACCATGGCCATGTCGCGGCGGTTGGGCGGCAGCTCGTCGATCGGCTGGCCGTCCAGAATGATGGAGCCGTGCGTCGGGAACTCGAAGCCGGCGATCAGCCGCAGCGTCGTGGTCTTGCCGCAGCCCGAAGGGCCCAGCAGCGTGACGAACTGGCCGCGCTCGATCCCGATGGTGACATCATCCACGGCGCGCACCTCGCCCGTGCCGTCACGGCCGGCAAAGTGCTTGCTGATGCTGCGTAGGTCAAGATACAAGGTGTTTGCTCCGTTCAGGGTTTAGCCGCCGCCCGCCGAAAGGTCAACATCCTGGCGGCCGCCGTAGGCGCGCTTGAGCCAGAGGCTCATCAGGCCAATCGCAGCCAGGACGATGGCGATCAGGATAATCGAGTAGGCCGCCGCTACGCTCATGCCGCCCTGTTCGACCTCGCTCAAGATCCAGACCGTGAGGATCGGCCACTGCGCCGTGGTCAGGAAGATGACGGCGGAGAGGCTGGTCATGTGGCGGGCAAAGGCAAAGACGAGCCCGGCAAAGAAGGCCGGCAGGATCAGCGGCAGCGTGACGTGGCGGAAGGTATACTGGGCATCGCCGCCCAGGATGTTGGACGCTTCTTCGATCGAGGGGTCTACCTGCTGCAGCGACGCCACGCCGGCGCGCACGCTGGCCGGCAGGCTGCGCACGGCAAAGGCAAAGACAATGATGTAGGGTGTGCCGACCAGGGTGAGTGACTGACCAAAGAAGACCAGCGCGCCGGCGAGCATGATAGCGATAAAGGCCACGATCACGCGCCAGTAGCCGCGCAGGTTCATGACGGCAAAGATCGACAACGCCAGGTAGGTAAAGCCCATGATGGCCAGGTTGGGCTGCGTAAAGAACTCGATAAAGGAGACCAGGCGGGCCACGACCTTGGGCCACTCGATGCCGGGCAGCGTCCGGCCCCAGCGCCCGAGCGGGACGGTGAGCGTGGGGCTCAGGTTGTAGATCACCAGGTAGAGCGCCATGCCCAGGAAGATCAGGGCGACAAGCCGCCGCCGGCCCGGCCGGGCGCCCACGGCGCCGATCACCGCCAGCAGCGTATAGCTCGCGGCCAGGAGGTAGCGCCAGCCATCTTCGTCGATGTTGAGCAGGTAGGGCAGCCAGTTGAAGTAGTATCCCGCAAGCGCGCCGCCCACGACGATGATCAGCTGCAGCAGCCAGTTGGAGGTGGCGCGCGAGGCGAGATAGCCCGCCAGCAGCACAAAGATCAGCACGACGGCGTACCAGGGTGCCCCGATAAAGGCCAGGATGTAGCCGATGCCCAGGATTGTGCCGGGTACGGCGCCGCCGAGGTTGGAGACGAAGTCAAGCGTCTGCTTGCCGACGAAGGCCCGGCGCACGACCAGGAAGGCAATGACCATGCCGATCAGCCCGGCCAGCGGCGTGGCCACGGCCGAAAGGAAGGTGGTGGACAGCAGGGGGTTGAGGCCGCGCGTAAAGGCGACCACGTAGTTGGTCAGCTCCAGCCGGTTGTCGATGCCCCACAGCTTGGTAAACGAGCCGGCCAGGATCGAGAAGTAGAGCAGCAGCACCAGGGCCAGCGTCAGCAGTGTCAGCACGATAAAGGTCCAGCGGATGACGGGCTCCTTGACAAAGATGCGGCCGGTCGTGGGCTTGCCGGTCACGGCGATATAGGAGCGGCGCCCGATATAGTAGCGCTGGAGCAGGAAGAGCGTCAGCGTCGGGATCAGCAGGATCACCGAGAGCGACGCCGCCTTCTGCTGGTCAAACTGGCCGGCCACCGCAAGATAGATCTCGACCGAGAGCACTGTGGCGTTGCCGGCGATCAGGAGCGGGTTGCCCAGGTCGGCCAGCGATTCCACAAAGAGCAGCAGGAAGGAAGCCGCAATGCCCGGCGCCAGCAGGGGCAGCGTCACGGTGCGGAAGATGTGGAACTTGCAGGCGCCCAGGCTGAGCGCCGCTTCCTCCATCGAGGCGTCGATGCGCTCGAGCATGGCGCGGATGATCAGGTAGGCCACCGGGAAAAAGGTGATGACCTGGACAAAGATCAGCCCGTCCAGCCCGTAGATGTCGTTGACGCCCGCGCCCAAAGCGGATGCCCAGGATCTGCCGCGTGATCAGCCCGTTGCGCCCAAAGAGCAAAATGGCGGCGATGGCGATGGCAAACGGCGGCGAGATGGTAGGAAGCAGCGTGACGACGTGCACGCCGCGGCTGAACGGCATGCTGCAGCGCACCAGGGCGTAGGCAAAAATGAACCCGATGATCGTGCCGCCCGTCGCGGCGCCGAGGCCCATCACCAGCGTGTTCCACAGGATGCCCCAGAGATGGGCCATGTAATAGGGATCGACGAACTGGGCAAAGTACTTGAAGCTGATCGCGCCGGTGACAGGGTCGAAGAAGCCCTGCCAGATCACGAGCACGAGCGGCAGGGCCACAAAGAGCAGGACAAAGGCGCCGACTGCGATCAGTCCCAGCGCCAGTACCGGGTCCTGCCCGATAAGCCGGAACTCCTGCCAGCGGCGCCAGAGGGGGGAACGGGTGGTGGTGATGGTCGTCATGAGAGGGTGAGGGGTATGTCCCGGGATCGGAAATGTCCCCGGGACCGGCAAGCGAACCAAAGGTTCGCCGGTCCCGGGGACATGAAAGCTACCGCTATTCCTTCAGCTTGTCGGCTGCGGCGATCTCGTTCGTGAACTTGTCCACGATGGCATTCTTGTTGCCGCCGCAGTAGTCGAAGTCGTAGTTGATCATCTTGACATCGAGCAGCTCAGGGCGGGAAGCCTGGGCGCCGTTTACGGTCGGCGCCTGGTAGGCCTCGTACTTGGGGCCGAGTTCCTGCGTGGCCGGCTCCAGCGCCCAATCGAACCACTTCTGGGCGGCATCCAGGTGCTTGGCGCCCTTGATGATACCCATGCCGCCGATCTCATAGCCGGTGCCCTCGGAGGGGAAGGTCAGCTCCAGCGGCGAACCCTTTTCAATCTCGGCGACGATGTCGTGCGAGAAGACGATGCCGACGCCGGCCTCACCCTGGCCGACGAACTTGGCCGGGGCGGCGCCGCTCTTGGTGAACTGGTTCACTTGGCCGGCGTACTCCTGGATGTACTTCCAGCCCTCTTCCTCGCCCATCAGCTGCAGAATCGTGCAGAGGGCGGTGTAGGAGGTGCCGGAGCTGGAGGGATGGGCAACCATGATCTGGCCCTTGAACTCAGGTTTGAGCAGGTCCGCCCAGCTGGTGGGGGCCGTCACGCCGGGGTTATCGGCCAGCCAGTTCTTGTTGGTGGCAAAGCCAAGCGAGCCAACATAGATACCCGCCCACTGGTTGTCCGGGTCCTTGTACAGCTTCTGGTCGCGCAGGTTGGCCATGTTGGGCGAGTCGTACGCTTCAAGCAGGCCATCATTTTTGGCTGCGACGAAGCCGTCCAAGGGGCCGCCCCACCAGATATCGAACTGTGGGTTGTCCTTCTCGTTGCGCAGGCGGGCCAGGGCTTCGCCGCTCGACATGCGCACAAAGTTGACCGTGACGTCGGGGTTGGCCTTCTCAAATTCGGCCTTCATACCCTCGCACCACTGCACCTGCGGGGTGCACAACACGTTCAGCTCAGTGCTGGCTGCGCCGGTATCGGTGCTTGCAGCCGCTTCGGCACCTTCCGTAGCCGCTGCGGCGCCAGTATCCGTGGCAGTATCGGTGGCCGTATCGGCGGCGGGGGCGGCGGCGCCCGACGGAGGCGGCGGGGGCGGCGCACATGCCGCAATCAACCATAGCGCGGCTGCCATTACAGTGAGCAGCGCTGCTGCACGTAACGTTCGTTGCATAAATTGTCTCCTATCAGTTTCAAGGGATGTCAGAATTGTCTTTGGCCGGATGGGAAGCGCAATTACATTATGCGAGCGCCGCCCCGCTTTGTCAAAGTTTCACCCACTGTCCATGCTGATGGGCCGCGCGGGCCGCGTCGAGCGCCCGCTGTACGACCAGCCCGTCATAGAAGGAAGCCGCGTCGTCGAGCAGCACCTCGCCCAGCGGCAGCGACATGGCCAGCATCTGTGCTAGAAAGTAGGTGCCGACGCCGAACGCGCGCTGGTTGGGCAGCTCTGCCAGGTTAGCGGGCGCATGGCGCGGGCGCACTGCTTCCCATTCCCCGTCAGGATAGGCGGTGCCGCGCATGCCCCAAAGCTGGTCCTGGTTGTCCAGCCGCAGGGCGCCGTCGGTGCCCACGACCGTGATCGACATCCCCCAGCCCTTCGGCGCCAGCCCGCTCACGGTGATGCTGCCCTGGGCGCCGTTGGCAAAGCGCAGCAGGATCTGGGCGTGGTCGTCGGCCGAGACCTGGCGCACGACACCGGCGGCATCGGTGCGGTAGAGATGGCCGATCTGCAGCTGCGCCGTCAAGGCGTCGACGCGCCCCACCATCCAGCGCGCCAGGTCGAGCAGGTGGCTGCCGAGCGCGTTGAGGATCCCACCTCCTTGCTCCACGTCGCACCACCAGTTCCAGGGCAGGTTGGGGTTGAGCCGTTCGCTGCCCAGGCGGTCGAACTGGGCGTGGAGCACGCTGCCAATGTAGCCCTCGCGGATCATCTGGCGCATCTGCAGCCGCTGGGGGTGAAAGCGCAGCTCGTGGTCGATGATGGCCAGCTGGTTGGGGGCCGCCTGTGCCGCCGCGAGCATCGCCTCGGCCTCGGCGACGTTCAGGGCCGTGGGCTTTTCGCTGATCACGTGCTTGCCCGCCTGCAGCGCGGCGATGGCGATCTCCTTATGCAGGTGGGGAGGCGTGCAGACGCTGACAATGTCGACAGTCGCGCTGGCAACCAGCTCCTGCCAGGTGGCGTAAACCTCGGGGACGCCGTGTTTCTCGGCTACGGCGCGCGCCTTGGCGGGGTTGGCCGACGCAATTGCCTGCGGCGTCAGGCCGCCCAGGCGAAAGGTGGGGATCTGGGTCGAGTCCGTCCAGCCTGAGCCGATAAAGCCCACACGCAATCCGGTGCTGCCTGGCATAAGTCTGCGCTCCCTTCACAGGTTGTAGAGATGTGTTAAATCAGGCGTGTTGGTAGACCTGTTGATAGACCTCGTTCAGCTGCGGGATGATCGTCGGCCAGCCGTAGCGTTCTTCCACAAAGCGGCGCGCCGCTGCGCCCAGCTGCTGCTGCAAGGTGCCGCCGGCGCGCAGGTCCGCGACGAGCCGCACGACCGCCGCCGCAAAGTCTGTGGGGGTGTCGGCCAGCAGCAGCTCGCGCCCGTGCTGCACGGGGATGCCTTCGACACCCAGCGATGTGCTCACGATCGCCTTGCCGCAGGCCATGGCCTCGAGCGCCTTAAAGCGCGTCCCGCCACCCACTCGCATTGGGATCACATAGACGGCGGCGGCGGCGATGTACGGCCGCGTGTCGGGCACGGCGCCGGTGATCGCCACGTGCGGGTCTGCACGCAGCACGTCGAGGCGGGCGTGGGGGTTCATGCCCACGAGCTGGAAGCAGGCGTTGGGCTCCTGGGTCACCACCAACGGCAGTACCTCCTCGGCAAACCAGAGCGCGGCGTCGATGTTAGGCCGGTAGTCCATCTTGCCGGTAAACACGAACGTGGGCGCGGCGGCGTCAGCTGTGCTGAGCCCACCGGCCGCAGGGCGGTAGGCATCCAGGTCGATGCCGTTGGACACGACGGTAATGCCAGCCTCGGGGGCAATGGCGAGCATCGCCTGCTTGTCGGCCTCGCTGACGGCGACCGTGGCGTCGGCGGCGTGCAGGATTATGGTCTCATAGCGTCGCAGCTTCTGCCATTGGGCAAGGCTGTAGCCGGCAGCCGGCCAGCGCCGCGGCAGGCGCAGATCGTTGAGGGCGTTGCGCTTTTGCAGCAGGTACTCGCAGTTGTGGTTGTCAAAGACGAGCCCCGGTGCTCGTCGAGCCTTGTGGCCCGCGACAGACATGCCGTACTGGGCCAGTTCGATACCTTCCACCTGCACGAGATCGTAGGCTGTCTGCACCGTCCAAGTGCGCACGAGATCCCACATGGCCGGGCTTTCGAGGCGCAGACCCATGTCGGGAGTGAGGGTGGTGAGCGTGTCGGCAGCGCGGCGCCGGCCGGAACGGGCGGGCTGGGGCACGGCCGCCACCTTGCGGCAGAGCGTGTGCAGGGGGCTGTCGGCAGCAAGCTGCTCGCCCGGCGCGAGAAAAGTCAGCAGGTCGATCGTGTGCTGCTGTGCCAGGTGGAGGATCAGGTTGTAATTGCGAATCGTCGTACCCTGGCGCGGCGGGTATGGCAGCTGCGGCGTCAGGAAAAGAATATTCATGCGCGGCCTTGTGCGCTCAACGGGGCGCTTAAATGGTGCGCCTAGATCTTGGACCCGGTCTCATTGGCCTGAGATTTGGCCTGCGAGGTAGGGGGCTTGACGGATGCCGTACGGGCAGCCACCACCTGCCGGTATACCTCCAGGGTGCGCCGTGCCGCCTTTTCCCAGCTAAAGGTGTGCGCGCGCTGGAGGCCCTTTTCGCTCATCTCGGCGTGCAGGTCGTCGTCCGTCAGCAGCCGGTGCATGGCGACGGCGATCTCCTCGGTGTCGCGTGGGTTGACGAGCAGGGCGGCATCGCCGACGACCTCGGGCAGGCTGCTCACGTTGCTGACGATCGTAGGGGTGCCGCAGGCCATGGCTTCGAGCGGCGGCAGACCAAAGCCCTCGTAGTAGGCGGGGTGAACGTGGCAGCGTGCGCCGACATAGAGCTTGTGCAGGTCGCCGTCCGAAACACGGCCGAGAAAGAATACGCTGTCGTTGAGCTTGAGGGTGCGCACCGTCTCGAGCGTTTCCTCGTAGAGCCAGCCCTTGCTGCCCGCGATGGCAAGGCCGACGGGCTTCGCCAGTCCGTACTTGTCGCGCAGGCAGGCGAAGGCCTGGAGCAGGCCGGTAATATTCTTGCGGGGCTCGATCGTGCCGACGGAGAAGACGTAGGTTTCGGGTATGCCGTACTTGGCCGTGATCTCCCGCCGCGTTTCCGCGATGGGCAGCGGCACAAACGAGGGATTGGCTGCCTCGTAGATCACGCTGACTTTGTCCGCCGGTGACCCCAACTGGCCGATGAGGTCCTGCCGGGTATGCTCGCTGGGCACGATGATGTGGTTGGCGCGCACGACCGCCCTGTCGATCAGGCCGTAATACTCGGCGCTCTCGGTCGTCAGGAAATGCGGATAGTGCAGGAACGCCAGGTCGTGCACCGTAATCACCGACTTGTGCGGCGAGTAGAGCGCGGGGATAAAATCCGTACTGTGCAGCAGGTCGAGGCGAAAGCGGTAGAGTTCGGCCGCCAGGGCATATTGTTCGACGCGGTGGTGAACCGGCGAGACCAGGGTGGCGCGGCGAAAGTTAGGCGCCTGGATCAGTGGGGTCTTGTGCTTACGATGCTGAAAAACAATGAACTCGTCTTCCTTGTCGAGTTCCGCCATTGCCTGGAGCAAGTGGCCTGTGTATCTGCTGATTCCGGCTGGCTGATGGTAAACCAGGCGGGCATCGACGCCTATCCGCATAAGGAAGTTATTCGAATCCGAACATGGGGAGGCAAGTATTCATCGTTACCATCTCCAGGGCCTAGACACAGGTCGCACCATTGTAGCAGTGGGTATTGGTTCGGTCAAAGCGTAGGTTGTCTGAGACAGTCTTTGAATCCATTGCCCTCCGGTGGTATAATCGCGTCACTTAGATTTAGGTGTAGCGGCTGGCTCCTGGATGTGCCGGCCGTTATATCACCCAAGGAATGCTTCCCATGGATTTAACACAACTCGCCCAGATGGTGACCTGGCTGGACGAAGAGCACCGGCGCGATCGCGCCGAAATTGCCCGCCTGCAGCAGCGC
This sequence comes from uncultured Chloroflexia bacterium, assembly GCA_963701415.1. Lineage (GTDB taxonomy): Bacteria > Chloroflexota > Anaerolineae > Caldilineales > Caldilineaceae > Fredericiella. The sequence goes on along the minus strand of CAVPAH010000021.1, from coordinate 141,457 downwards.
ATCGAGGCGCAGTCGGCCGACATTATTGAGCAGGCGCGCCGCGTTCAAGAACTGGAAGGGCGCCTGGCCAGCACGCAGGCGCAGCTGACCCGCTTTAACCAGGTCGAGCAGTCGATCGTCAACACCAAGTCCGAACTGGTGGGCCTGGTGGAACGTGCCTATGAAGAGCGCGTGGCCGGCCAGCGTGAGCTGGAACGCGCCCGCATGAGCGACCGTGAGATGCTCAGCCGCGAGGTCAGCGAGGTGCGCCGCGAACTGCCGCGCATCGCCCGCCTGGAGGAGTCAATCCAGGTGCGCGTGGTCGAAGACGAACGCCTCAGCGAGCTGATTATGGGCGTGCGCAACCAGATCGGCGGCCTGGCCAAGGAGATCGAGGAACGCACCCGCCAGATTCCGTTCCTGGTCGAACAGCGCACGAGCGACACAAAGCGTATCGCCCAGCTCCAGCAGGAAACGGTGGAGCTGTTCAAACGCACCGAGGCCACGGCCGGGCGCATCCCCTTGCTCGACGAGCTGATCCGCAAGACGGGACAGGAGATTGATAAGCTGCCGCCGCAGGTCGAGCAACTGCGCGAAGAGCAGGTCAAGTTCATGGAAAAGACGCGTGTCATGGTGGTGGAACGCGAGCAGGTGCTGACGCGCTGGCAGGAGACGATCGAAGATCAGAAGACGCTCGTGCAGCAGTCACACGAGCGCGTGCAGAACTTTGCGCAGCAGATCGAGGTGGCCCGCCGCGCGGTCAACGAGATGCAGGAGTTCAAGGATCTGATCCTCCGAGAGCAGGGCCAGGTAACCGAACTGCAGCGCCTGGCGGAAGAGCGCATCCGGCGTGAGATGGACGAGTTCCGCGAGGATTACGAGAAGAAGCGCCGCAAGATCGAGCTGCGCCAGGAACACCTCTGGTCGGAGCAGGACAAGTACAACCGCGAGGTGGTCGAGCGCTTCCCGCCATTGCAGCACGACATCAAGATCATGGAGTCGCTGGTCGATCAGGTGTGGAAGGCGCAGGAGGCGTACGGCAACTATGTGCTGACGATGGCCAACTCCTGGCTCGAGGGCATGCAGCGCACGGTGCGCGAGCGCGACGAGAAGGTGCGCACGATGGAAGAAGCCTGGCAGCGGCAGCGGCGCAATGCCGAGCTGTTTGCAAGCCAGGGGGCGCAGCGGCGCACGCCCGGCATAGTCACCGGCGAGCCGCCGGCCCAAACAAACGGCCAGAAGTAGCCGGCAGAAATAACCGGCAATTGCCGGCAGTAGAGGGGCGAGACATCTTTGCGCGTCATCGGCGCCGCCGGCCACGTCGACCACGGGAAGTCTACCCTGGTCCGGGCCCTCAGTGGGATTGACCCCGACCGGCTCAAGGAAGAAAAAGCGCGCGGCATGACGATCGATCTAGGCTTCGCCTGGATCGATCTTGCTATGCCTGCAAGCCCAGACGCCTCCACTGGCGAACTCCCGCACAGTGAAAGCGTCGGTATCGTCGACGTGCCCGGCCACATTGACTTTATCAAGAATATGCTGGCGGGCGTAGGCGGCATCGACGCCGCCATGCTCGTGATCGCCGCCGACGAAGGGGTGATGCCCCAGACGCGCGAGCACCTGGCGATCCTTGACCTGCTGGCCGTGCCCGCCTTACTCGTGGTGCTCTCGAAGGTCGACCGTGCCGAGGACGAAGACTGGCTCGACCTCGTCGAACTGGACGTACACGACCTGGTAGACACCACGCGCTTTTCAGGCGCGCCGGTCGTGCGGGTCAGTGCCGTTACGGGAGCAGGGCTGGACGGTCTCCGCCGGGAGTTGGGCCGCGTGCTCCAGCAACTGCCGCCGCGGCGCAACCGGGCGCGGCCGCGGCTGCCCGTCGATCGTGTCTTCAGCCTCAGCGGGCTGGGGACCGTCGTCACCGGCACGCTCAGCGACGGCTCGTTTACAGTGGGTGACGGGGTCGAGATCCTGCCGCGGGGTCTGGCTGCGCGCGTGCGCGGGCTGCAAACGCACAAGCGGCAGGTGGAAACCGGCGAGCCGGGCAGCCGGCTGGCCATCAACTTGAGCGGCGTGAGCGTCGAGGATCTGCACCGCGGCGACGTGGTGGCCAGGCCGGGGACGCTGCAGGCGAGCACGCTTATAGACGTACAGTTCAAGCTGCTGCCCGATGCGCCGAAGCCGCTGGCGCACAATCAGCGAGTCGACTTCTTCAGCGGCGCGGCCGAGGTTGGCGCATATGCCCGGGTGCTGGGTGCCGAGCAGATCGAGCCGGGGACAGAGGGATTCCTGCAACTGCGGCTCGAGCGCCCGGTGGTGGTGCTGCCCGGCGACCGCTTTATTTTGCGCCAGCCTTCGCCGAGCCAGACGTTGGGCGGCGGCAGCGTGTTGAATCCCCTGCCGCGGCGCCGCTGGCGGCGCTTTGATCCACAGGCGCTGGCGCGGCTCGAGACCCTCAGCCGCGGGGCGCCCGAGGAGATCGTGCTGCAGGCCTTGGCACGGCAGCCGCTGGCAAACGCGCGCGACCTGCTACGCGGGGTAGATCTGGCGGCCGAGGAGGGGCAGGCAGCGTTAGCTGCGCTGCGGGAGACGGGTGCGGTCGTGCCCATCCCACTTGAGGGCGGCGAGGCGCTGCTGCTGACGCTCGAGGCATGGCAAGCGCTAAAGGTGCGACTGGGTGAACTGCTGGGGGACTATCACCGCCAGGTTCCGCTGCGGCGCGGGATGCCGCGCGGGGAGGTGCGCAGCCGCTTGCAGGCGTGGCTGCCCACGATACAGGTTGCAGTGCGCATGTTTAACGCCATGCTGGCGGCTGCGCAAGCGGACGGAGTGCTAGGCGCCGACGACCAGGCCGTCTGGCAGGCTGCTTATGTCCCACAGCTGAATGCACGGCAGGAGGCAGCTGTGAATACGCTGCTTGCCCGCTACGCCGCCGCACCCTATGCGCCCCCGAATATGCAGGATTCGATGCAGATATTGGGCGGCGATGCAGAGCTTTTTGCCTATCTGCTCGACCGTGGGCTGCTCGTGCGATTGGGTGACGACGTGCTGCTGCGGCGGAGTGACTTTGAGGCGATGGTGGCGGGCATCCGTGAGCACCTGCAGGGGCGGGGGGTGATCACGCTTGCCGAGGTGCGCGACCTATTTGGCACCAGCCGCAAGTATGCGCAGGCGGTGCTTGAGGAGATGGACGCGCGGCGGATCACGCGGCGTGAAGGCGAAGGGCGCGTGCTGCGATGAGGTCCCGGCAGAGGATGGCACTCTGGGAGTGGGTCTTGTTGGTGGTGCTGCTGGGAGTGTTTGGCGCCCAGGCGCTGTTGGCGTCGCCGCAGAAGTCGGCCTCTTTTGACGAGCAGTATCATCTCACTGCCGGCTACGCCTATCTGCGCACGGGTGACTTCCGGCTGGCCACCACGCACCCGCCGCTGGCGGGGATGATCGCGGCGCTGCCGCTGCTGCTGCGGGGGGACATCAACCTGCCGCTGGACAATCCGCTGTGGGAGCAGGGCAACCGTTACGACTTCTCCGATGTGTTCCTGTGGCAGGCCAATGCCGATCCGCAAGGGATGCTCGAGCAGGCGCGCGTGGGCATCACCGTGCTGGGGGTACTGCTGCTGCTCGGGCTCTTCTTCTGGGGCCGGCGGCTGTTAGGTGCTGCCGGCGGGTGGCTCGTGTTGGTGCTGGCGGCCTTCGACCCCAACCTGATTGCCAACAGCCGTATCATCTCGACCGATCTGCCGTTAACGGCGCTGTTTGTGCTGGCGGCGTGGCGGCTGTGGTGCTGGCTGGAGGAGGGGCGCTGGTACGACCTCCTGCTGGCGGGCATGTTGGGTGGCTTGACGATGGCGGCGAAGTACAACGGGCTCTTGTTCTGGCCGGTAGCGGGGTTGGCCGCGCTCCTGTATCTGCCGTCCGCCGGCGAATTTCGCATAGCCATGAAGAGTTGGTGGCAGCGGCTGCTCGGGGTCGCAGGAGCGGGCGTCGTCGGGCTGATCGTGGTGTGGGGTATCTATCGCTTCACCGTGGGCGTGCCACAGCGGCTGCCGCTTCCCTTCCCGATCCCGGCGCCCTTCTTCTGGGACAACCTCTGGGCGACCTTTGGCGGGTTGGTACAGGAGACGGTTGTCAAGCCCGACTTCTTGTTGGGGCAGGTGTCGACAGGAGGGTGGTGGTACTACTTCCCGGTCGCCATCGCCGTCAAGACACCGCTCCCGTTGTTGATCCTGCTGGTGGCAGGCCTCGCTGCACTGGCGCGCAAGCACCAATGGCGGCGGCAGGGCATGCTGTGGCTCCCGGTGCTCGCCTTCGTTGGCATGGGTTTGACCGGCGTCCTTACCATCGGCTACCGCCACATGCTCCCGGCCGTGCCTTTCACGATTCTCCTTGCCGGCAACGCCGTAGATTGGTTGTGGGCGCGGGCGGGTACAAGGTCCGGAGAAGTCGGAATGTCCCGGGGACCTGCCAGGTCCCCGGGACATAGTGCACGCGACCTTGTGCCCGCCCGCGCCGCCATCGGCGGCTTGCTTGTCGCCTGGCTGGTCATCGGCACACTCCTGATCTTCCCCCACCAGGAGGCCTATTTCAACCCCCTCGCCGGCCCCTGGCAGAATTGGAGCAACATCCTCGTCGACTCCAATCTCGACTGGGGCCAGGACCTGCCCGCGCTCAAGCAGGTGATGGAGTCACGCGGAATCGACAGCGTCAACCTCGCCTATTTTGGCAAGGCCGTGCCCGAAGTCTACGGTGTGAACTATCGCCCGCTGCCCGGCTACCTGCGTTTTATGCAGGGGCGCGAGGTATTCGCCTACAATCCCTACACGCCGCCGCCGGGCTGGTATGCCATCAGCGCCACCGCCCTGCGGCTTGGTACGCTGCAGCCCGATACCACCGACCTCTATGCCCCCTTCCGCACCATGCAGCCCATGGACAGGGCCGGCTATTCGATTTACCTGTACCATGTCGAGGACCCTGCGGATGAGCAGGTCGTGCGCCCGGTTGTCGTCGATAAGCCAATCTACCAGGTGCCGCCGGCCGAACTGGGGATTGCTCCCGGCGTGCGGGCGGAAGCGAAGTGGCTGCAGAACGGCGGGAGCACCGTCTATCCGCAGGGGCAGGGGTTTGCCATCCCGACCGGTCCGGCCTATCATCCGGTGGGAGCGGACCTCGGCGGCGTATTTACTCTGCTCGGCTACGAACTCGATCGCGACCGCGTGGCGCCAGGCGAGGCGGCCACCATCACGCTCTACTGGCAGGTAGGGCAGAATCCGATGCCACAGCCGGCACCCACGCGTGGCGAGCCCATCTCGGCCTTTGTCCATGTCGTTGACGGCGACCCCGCCAAGCAGTTGGCCCAGGCGGACGGCTGGGACGTAGCGCTGGCCGGACTCGAGCCCGGCGATGTGCTCGCCCAGCAGTTCACGCTCAATTTCGGTGGAGACGTCGCCCCCAAGGAGTACCAACTCCTGGCCGGCCTCTATTCGCCCCAAGACTGGAGCCGCCTGCCCGTAACCCAGTCCGGCGCCGACCCATCCGACCACGTCAATCTTGGCACCATCACCGTAGGCAAATAGGGGCCCATCCGGAGCGCAGGCGTCCTCGCCTGCTCTTCTTCTCGACTGCGCACAACACAGCTAAGGAGCACAACCATGGACTACCGCAATCTAGGCCGCACCGGCTTAAAAGTCTCCGAGCTCTGCCTCGGTACAATGCAGTGGGGCTGGACTGCCAGCGAGGCCGCGGCCGTCGAGGTGATGGACGCCTTTGTGGCGGCCGGCGGCAACTTTATCGACACGGCCGACATCTACAGCCGCTGGGCTGAAGGCAACCCGGGCGGCGTGAGCGAGGAGATCATCGGCCGTTGGATGAAGAGCCGCGGCAACCGCGATCAGATCGTGCTGGCCACCAAGGTGCGCGGGCGCATGTGGGATGGTCCCAATGGCGAGGGCTTGAGCCGGGTACACATCGTCAAGGCGTGCGAGGACAGCCTGCGCCGGCTGCAGACCGACTACATCGATCTCTACCAGACGCACTTCTTTGACGCTGACACGCCGATCGAGGAGACGATGGAGACGCTCGACCTGCTCGTGCGGCAGGGCAAAGTGCGTTACGTGGGGTGCAGCAACTATCCGGCCTGGCGCCTGACGCATGCGTTATGGGCCAGCGACAAGAACAAATGGGTGCGCTACGACTCGCTGCAGCCGCACTACAATCTCGTGCACCGGGCAGAGTTCGAGCGTGAGCTGCGTGACGTCTGCACGCATTTCAGCCTCGGCGTCATCCCCTACAGCCCGCTCGCCGGCGGTTTCCTTACCGGCAAGTACCGCCGGGGCGGCGCTGCCGAATCCGCCCGTGCCGAGAGCGTGCGCAACCGCTACATGAACGACAAGGGTTTCGCCGTCCTCGACGCCCTCGATGATCTGGCTGCGGCCCGCAATGCCACCGTCCTCCAGGTCGCCCTGGCCTGGCAGCTCCATCTCGACTACGTCACCGCGCCAATCATCGGCGCCAACACCGTCGAGCAGCTAGAAGAAAGCCTGGGGGCCTGCGCCGTCGACCTGTCCACCGAAGAAATGGCCCGCCTCACCCAGGTCAGCAGTTGGGAATAAATGGAGGCACTTTCAGGAGACACTTCCAGGAGGTATCCCCACCTCCAGGAAGTACCCCACTTCCTGGTCAAGGCAAGATCACCCACCCTACCTAACTTGGCCGGAGCAACCGCACATAGAGCCGCTTGTGAAGATGCGCCACATGCAGCTTTATGCCTTCAATTGCCTTACCGAAACCACCGCGCGATCACGTTGAGAATGATCGTCAGCAGCACACTGACGACGATCATCGTCCCGATCGGCGCGTACACCGTGAAGTTGTCGCCTTTGACGACGATGTTCCCCGGCATGTTGCCAAACCACGGCACCCGCCCGCCCAGGTAGAGGAGCAGCCCCACGAAGAAGAGCCCGCCGCCCATGATCATCATCATTTTTGCCATGTCATTCATGGCGGAAATTATAGCAGAAAGATCTGGCGAAGGGAGCAGGCGAGGACGCCTGCGCTCCGAAGTAAGCGAGCCCTGTACCCTTCCCCTATAACGGCCAGAAGATCGGGATGAAGATGGTGGCCGCAAGCCAGCAGAGCAGCGAGAGCGGCAGGCCAAACCGCACGTAGTCGGTGAACCGGTAGCCGCCGGGACCCATGACAATCGCGTTGGTCTGGTAGCCCTGCGGCATGACAAAGGAGCAGCTGGCGCCAAAGACGACGACCATCAGCATGGCCATTGGGTTGATCCCGGTGGTCTGCGCCAGGCTCAACGCAATGGGCGTGAGCAGCACCGCGACGGCATTGTTGGAGAGCAGCTCGGTCAGAATCCACGTCATGAGGAAGAAGACGGAGAGGAAAAAGAGATGGTTGTGCACGTCTACGGTCCGGAGGAGCCCGTCGACCAGCGTCTGCGCCAGCCCGGTGTCCTCGAGCGCCGCGCCCAGCGGAATGGTGCCGGCGAGCAGCAGCAGTGACGATGCGTCGAGCGACGCCACGGCCTCGCCCGGCCGCAGACAGCCAAGGATGACCATCAGGCAGGCGCCGGCCAGCGCGAGCGTAACGATCGGAATCTCCGTGAACGATCCCAGCAGCACGATGCCGAGCAGGATCCCAAGCGCCTGCCAGTTGCGGTGCGTGCGCACGATCGACTGCTCGACCCCCTCGACCACCAGCAGTCGGTTGGCCTCGCAGCACGTGCTCAAGCCGCTGCGCGGCCCGCGCAGCAGCAGTACGTCGCCGTTGTTCAGGCGCATGGCACGCAGGTGGCGCGAATATTGGCGGCCGTACCGCTGTACCCCCATCACAGAGACGCCATAGAGATGGCTGAAGCCTAGGTCGCCGACCAGACGTCCGTTGGACAGCGAGTTGGGCAGCACGACGGCCTCGACGACTTCCTGCTCGAGATCGTTGACCGGCGCCCGCTCGGCGTCGCTTATCACGGTCGCCAGCTGCAGCCCGCTCGCCTTGAGCACCGCATCGATCTCCTTGGGCGTGCCGGAGACCAGCAGGATGTCGCCCGGCGGCCAGCACCATCGTCCTGCGCCTCACCCACCTGGTAAATGGCCTCGTCACGTACCAGCTCGAGCAGCTCGGCGGCACGCGGCCGTTCGCGTCTCGCTGCTGCTCGGCGGGGTTGGAGAGGCGGCGGTGGCGGTGTACGGCCGGGGCCGGCGCCATCGCCGCGTGGCAGTCGTGGGCAGCACGGCGAACACGTCGGCCACGCGCTTGCCTGCCGCGCTGCTCTGGGCGTCGACGACTAGTTCCGAGATATACACGACGTCGTCGCGGCGCGTGGCCAGCCCGGCCAGCGGGGCGCGGTTGGGCAGCAGCCAGCGTCCCATCAGCATAATATAGATGACGCCGACGGCGGCGTAGATCAGGCCGAAAGGAGTAAAGGAAAAGAGGCCAAAACCCGGGCCGCCGGAGGCGCGATAGACGCCGTCTACCAGGATGTTGGTGCTGGTGCCGATCAAGGTGATCGTGCCGCCGAGGCTGGCGAGATAGGCGACCGGCAGCAGAAACTTGGAGGGATAGACGCCAAAGCGCCGGCTCAGCGACAGCACCACCGGGACCATCATTACCACGACTGGCGTGTTGTTCATAAAAGCGCTGATGAGCGGTACGACGATGCAGATGATCAGCAGCATCCGCCGGGGATTGCCGCCGGAACCCTTGACGATCAGATCTGTGGCGACTTCGAGCGCGCCCGTGCGCACGAGGCCGGCGCTGACGACGAACATGGCGGCCACCGTGATTGTGGCGCTGTTCGAAAAGCCCGAGAGCGCCTCACCGGGTGGCAGCACGCCTGTGGCGAGCAGCGCCACGATGATCGAGCATTGACGTCAGCTCGATCGAGATCCACTGCGTGACATAGAGGATCGTACTCACGACCAGGATGGCGATGAGTATGAGCTGGGACGCGGGGAGCGGCAGGGTCATACCCTGGAACTGGGCGAGCGAAAAGGGCAGGAAAGAATGCAGCGGCATGGCAGTCGTGTCCGGCAAGCAGCGGTCAACCAGGTCAGGTTTGGGCAGGAATAAAAAAGCACTCGGTGGAGCGGCCGAGTGCTGCTGTGAGAGCGGGTGACGGGGTTCGAACCCGTGTAGCTGGCTTGGGAAGCCAGAGCCTGACCACTAGGCTACACCCGCATACGACTGACTATAGTGTACGCGAGAGGCGAACAGGTGTCAACTTTCGTTTTTGCCGCACGGCGCTGCCGGCAAATAAAAGCGAAAGACACTGCCCACACCTGGCTGGCTCTGCACGCCTACCTCGCCGCCCAGCTTGTCTACGATGCGCTTGACGATCGAGAGACCCAGGCCGTGCCCATGCAACTGGCCCGCCTGGGCGGCATCGCCTACGCGCGTGAACTCGACAAAGAGGCGCGCCATTTGGTCGGCCGTAAGCCCAGGGCCATTGTCGCGCACCCAGAAACAGACGCGCTGTGCATCGGGACGCTCGGCCCCCAGCTCCACGCGCGGCGGCTGGCCGCCGTACTTGAGCGCGTTGCTGATGTAGTTGTACCAGATCTCCTCTACCCAGGGCGCATAGCCGCAGGCCGGCGGCCATTGTTCGGCGCCGTGCGACGATCAGCTCGCCGCCTGTCTCCTCCAACAGCGACCAGATGCGGGCGCGCGCCTCGGCAAGCACGACCGGCATGTCGATCTCCGTCGTGGCCACGTCAGCACGCCGTACCTGCGCAAGGAGCAGCAGCTCCTGGATAACCTGCGACATCTTCTGCGCCGATCGCAAGATGTCGCGCAGCATCTCTTCCTGCTCTTGGGGTGCGGGCGGCGCCTGCTTGTCGAGCAGCAGCTCCGCGTTGCCGGCGACCGTGAATACCTGGTTTTTGAGGTCGTGGGCGACGGTGTGGGCGAAAGCATCAAGCTCGGCATTGCGCTCTTCGAGGCTGGCCGAGTACTTGCGCAGGGCCTCGAGCAGCTGCTTGCGCTCGCGGGCATAGCGAATTGAGTTGGAGAGGGCACTGGGGTCCACGTGCCCCTTGACCAAGTAATCCTGGGCGCCGTTTTGTACCGCTGCCAGCGCTGCGCTCTCGTCGGCAAGGCCGGTCAGGACCACCACGGGCACGGCCGGTGCCGCCGCCTGCATGCGCGTGAGCGTATTCAGCCCCTGGCTGTCCGGCAGCGACAGGTCGAGCAGGACAACGTCCGACTTGCCGGCGTGGACCGAGCGGACGCCGCCGGCCAGCGTGTCGACGCAGGTCACGTCGAAGGGCTGGCTCTCGGGGCCGGCCGCCGAAGCGTCGGCGAGCATGCGGCGAATGAGACGGGCGTCGCCGGGGTTGTCCTCCACGAGCAGCACGTGGATGGTACGATCAGCCATGTGTTCCATTCCCTGGCCCCCATGTACGGGTGAGCCAATAGCGCTGCACAGATCCGATCACCGCCATGTAGCGATCCAGATCCAGCGGCTTGGTAACAAAGCAATTGGCGGCGTGCTCGTAGCTGCGCACCACATCCTGCTCGGCCTGCGAGCTGCTCAGGACTACGACCGGCACGGCGGCCAGCCTGGCGGCCAGGTTGGCGTCGTGCTTGATGCGCGCAAGAACCTCGCAGCCGTCCATCTTGGGCAGGCTTAAGTCGAGCAGGACCAGGTCCGGCTGGTACTGTGCAAGGTATACCAGGGCCTCGGGACCATCATGCGCAACATGCAGCTCGGTGCGTAGCTCGCCCTTGCGCCAGGGCGCGGCGAATCAGGCGCACGTCGCCGGGGTTGTCTTCTACAAGTAGAACCAGGTAGCAGTCGGGATCGCCGTTCATTAACAAGCACACTTTGCCACTACACTTTACCAGGAGGTCCCCAGATTACGCAACGGCGGGACCTCATAGCAGTGGACCGGTGCCTAATCGATCGGGAAGGCGAAAGTAGAAGGTGGCGCCGTGGCCGAGCGTGGATTCTACCCAGATACGCCCGCCGTGGCGTTCGACGATCTTCTTGCAGATGGCCAGGCCGATGCCGGTGCCTGAGTACTGGGCGCGGCTGTGCAGCCGCTGGAAAATGACGAAGATGCGGTCGGCGTATTGGGGATCGATCCCGATGCCGTTGTCGGCCACGGCAAACACCCAGTTGGGGTTCTCGTCGGCACCCGGGCCGCCGGCGTTGTCACCGCCTGCATGCCAGGCGGCGCTGACATGGATGTGCGGCGGGGCGTCGGCACGGAACTTGAGGGCGTTGGCGATCAGGTTTTGCAGCAGCTGGTACAACTGGCCGCGGTCGGCCATGACGGTGGGCAGCTCTCCGTAGGTGACCGACGCACCGGCGTCCTCAATCGCAAGCCGCAGCCCCTGCAGAACATCCTGCAGCACCTGACCACAGTCGATCGGCTGGAACTGCTGGCCGCGCGTGCCCACGCGTGAGAAAGCCAGGAGGTCGTCGATCAGCCGCTGCATGCGCTTGGCGCCGTCGACGGCAAAGCCGATGTACTCGTCCGCCGTCCGCATCGAGTTTGCCGGCATAGTCCTTTGCCAGCAGTTGGACATAGCTGGCCACCATGCGCAGGGGCTCTTGGAGGTCGTGCGAGGCGACATAGGCAAACTGCTCCAGCTCCTGGTTGGAGCGTTCGAGTTCCGCTGCGTAACGCGCCAGTGCCTCATTGGCCTGCTTGCGGTCGCTGATATCCTGGACGACGATGATGCTGCCGCGGCGGCGGCCGCTGAGCACGAACCCTTCGTCGAGGAGCACCGCCGTGACCTCGGCCCAATACTCAGAATGGTCGGCGCGCAGCAGGCGCACTTCGGTGCGGGGCATCACGCCGGGGTCGCCGCCCGTATTTAGGCGGTCAGGACACTGCTGGCCAGGTGCCAGCCACGCCCGGTAATTGGTGCCGAGCGCAGCCTGGTCATCCTCCAGCCCGAACATCTCGCGCGCCTGGGCGGAGTAGTAGGTGATGGTGCCGTGCTCGCCGGTCAGGATGATACCCACCGGCACTGCCTCGACAATGTTGCGGTAGCGCGCCTCGCTTGTCCGCAGCGACTGCTCAACGTACTTGCGGTCGGTCACGTCCACGAATGAAGAGACGAGGCAGAGCTGTTCGCCGGCGGCATCGGTGACGACGGTGGCCGAGCGCTGCACGATGCGCAGGGTGCCGTTGCGGCACAATGCCACGTGCTCGCCCGCCCACGTTCCATTTTGCCGCAGCACGGCGAGCATTTCGTCCGCTTGCTCGTTGTCGAGCACGAAGTCAGCCAACTGGCGCCCGATAATATCTTCGCGCCGCTCATACCCCCAGAGCCGCAGAAAGGCAGGATTGATGTAGGTGATGTGGCCAGCCAGGTCTGTGATCATCATCGGGCTGAGCGACGCGGCAATCACGGCGTCCTTGATGCGCAACTCTTCTGGCTCGTGCTGTTGGGGTGCGGGATGGGGGAGATGCACCTGAATTGTCGTGGGGCCGTGCGGGCATGTAGGAGCTCTCCAGCCCGGCGATGGGCTACTACACCAGGCAGCGAGGCAGACGAGGTGGCTGCTTGGGAATATTGTACCACAGACTGGAACATTCCACGGTGACCGTTCGTCACCGGTGCAGCCCACCTGTAATGGGAAACCTCAAAGGAGGAAAATGATGCGAACTGCGAATACTCGCGGCCGTGCTGTACGGCCTTTCCGAATTCTGTTGGGAATGATGTTGGGGCTGCTGCTGCTTGCCTGCATTCCCGTTCGGGTCAGCGCACAAAAGCCCGTACCCCTGCCGCCACCCGTGCCGCCGGGCGTCCCACTCCCGGTCGACCCCATCCCACCTTTCCCGCCGCTCGTGCCGGCCCCAGTGCTGCCCAACCAGGTAACTGTGGAACTGCACAAGGTGGAGGCAGTAGTCGATGGTCCGATCGCCACCGTTTCCGTCGAGCAGGTATTCCGTAACGACGGCGGGCAGACGGCGGAGGGGGTGTATGTCTTTCCGCTGCCCAAGGATGCGGCGGTGAGCGACTTCCAGATGACGGTCAACGGCCAGACGCTGGAAGGAAAGCTGCTGGACAAGGAGGAGGCGCGGCGGCTCTACGAGCAGATCGTGCGCCAGCGGCGCGACCCGGCGCTGCTGGAATACCTCGACCGTGGCCTGTTCCAGGCCAACGTTTTTCCGATTCCGCCGGGTGAGAGCCGGACGCTGGACTTCACGTATACCCAGGTCCTGGAGCAGAAGGATGGGCTCTATCGCTTCAACTATCCGCTGCGCACACGCCAGTACAGCTCGCTGCCGCCCGAACAGGTGTCGGTCGCCGTGGAGCTGCGCAACCAGGCTGGCCTGCGCACGATCTACAGCCCTGAGCTGCCGATCCGTGTCGATCGGACCGAGGACGACAGCGCCCTCGTCACCTTTGAACAGTCCGGCGAGCAGCCGGCCGCCGACTTTGACCTCTATTTTGGCACGGATGCAAGCGCGATCGGGCTTGAACCTGCTGAGCTACAAGCCCGCAGGGGAGGATGGCTACTTTGCCTTGCTGGCGGCGCCAAGCCTCGAGGTGCCAGGCGACGAGGTGGTTGCGCGCGACGTGGTGCTGGTGGTCGATATTTCCGGCTCGATGAAGGGCGAGAAGATGGATCAGGCGCGGGCCGCAGCCCGCTATGTGGTCGACGCGCTCAACCCACAAGACCGGTTTGACATCATCGCCTTCAGCAGCGCCACCGACGCCTGGTCGGGCAAGCTGCAGGATACGGACACGCAGAGCCGGGAGGCGGCGCAGGACTGGATCGACGACCTGCGCGCCGGCGGTTCGACCGACATCAACCGGGCGCTGCTGGAGGCGCTGGCCGAACTGGATGCGCCAGGCATGAGAGCAATGCGACCAGCAGGCGCGGCCGGCGTACGTGCTGTTCCTGACGGACGGGCAGCCGACGGTTGGCGAGACCGACGCCGAGCGCATCGTGACCAATGCCGAGAACAATACGCCCGGCGGAACGGAGCGTGCGCCTTTTCCCATTTGGCATCGGCTACGACGTCAACACCGACCTGCTCGATACGCTGGGCAGCCTGCTCGGCGGGCGCTCGAGCTATGTGCAGCCCGACGAGCGGATCGACGAGGCCGTCGGCAGCTTCTACGCGCAGATCAGCACGCCGGTGCTGGCCAACATCGCGCTCGATTTTGGCGAGCGTGCCGGTGTGAAGGAGATGTTCCCCTATCCGCTGCCCGATCTGTTTGCCGGCGAGCAGCTGGTGGCGGTCGGCCGCTATGAGGAGGGCGGCGCCGTCGACGTGGAGCTGAAGGGCGACGTCAACGGCACGGAGCGGCTGTATGTCTATCCCGACCGGGAGCTCGTCAGCAGTGGCGGCGAGCCGTTTGTGGCCAAGCTGTGGGCGACGCGGCGGATCGGCGAGCTGCTCAGCCAGGTGCGGCGCAGCGGCGCCGGAGCAGGAACTGATCGACGAGATCGTAGACCTGAGCCTGCGCTACGGCATTGTCACGCCATATACGTCGTATCTCGTGCTGGAGCCGGGAGACTACGTGCCGCAGCCGGTGACGGCAGCGGGTGGCAGCGGCGCCGGCAGCGCACCGTTGGCCGCACCGCGCGACGTTACGCTGGATGCAGCGAAGGGGGTGGCGGTGGCGGCTGCAGAGGCGGCCGCAGCGGCGCCCAGCGGGGAAGCGGCCGTGCAGGCCAGCGTCGCCCGCAGCAGCTTGGAGAGTGCCACGACGGTGACCGCAGGACGAGGCCGTGCGCTATGCCGGCGGACGGACCTTCCAGCGCCAGGTAAATGCCGTCGACGCCAAAGGACAGCCGATCGAGTTGTGGGTCGATACGGCGTACCGCGAAGGTATGGACGTGACGGAGATCGCGTTCGGCAGCGACGCATACTTTGCGCTGCTGGACCAGCCTGGCATGGCCGAGTGGCTGGCCGTCGGACCGGAAGTGGTGATCGTGACCGGCGACAATACGGCGGTGCGAATTACGGCCGAAATCATGGCCGAAGAGTAGCAACAATGTCCCCGGGGCGCCGCCCCGGGGACATTCGCGGACGAGCGCCGTCTCCAGGACATTGCCTTCTACCCCTTCCCATCAACTCCAGCAGGTCAAAGACCGGGCCGTGGAGGCAGGCGCGGGTGAGATTGCCGTTGGCTAAGGGGACGACGCAGGCGAGGCAGGCGCCGTAGCCGCACGCCAGGTCGGCGTCGACGAAGGAGAAGGCAAAGCCGGCGTCGAAGCGGACGCGGATGCGGCGGATCGCGTCGGCGACTGCCGGCAGGTGCGCCGCGGCGATGGCGGTGCAGACCTGGTCGCTCCAGCGTAAGGCTCTCGTCGATTTCCTGGTGCCAGCCCTGCGCCGGCGAGGCGATGAAACTCGACGGCAAGCGGCAGGTCGCCGCGCAGTGAGTCGACCGCCAGCCGGCTGCGTGCGCCGCCGTCGAGCAGCAAAAGGCTGACCTGGCCGCCGCGGTCGAGTGCTTCGTCGACCAGCGGCAAGACAATACCCAGGTGCGGCGCATCGGCGACCAGCAGCAGCCGGCGTGTGAGTGGCAGCAGCGGAAAGCCACTGCCGTAGGGGCCTGTCAGGTTGACCGTTTCGCCTGGGCGGCGAGCCGCCAGCCACGCCAGGCCCGGATCGTCGTACAGGGGAGCCGTCAGGCGCCAGAGGACGTACGGTTCGCCTGGCAGAACTTGGGGCCGGGCAGCGGCGAAGAGCGGGCGACGCAAGTAGATGCTCCACTGCGTGGCGCGTTCCTCTGGACTTTGCGCACCGCAGCGGGCAAGCAGAAAGCGCCCGGCGACACGTTCGGCGTCGACGCGCGTAGGCAGCAGCAGCCGAGAGCGTGAGCGCGCCGTTGGCTGCACGTGCAGGTGTGTCGACGACGGCTGCGATCGTGCCGTCGCCAAGCAGTGAAGGGGCGCCGCTGTCGGCGCGATTGCGCAGGCATGAATTGATTGTATGGTATGATTCCCCCTGCCGGCCAATTCAAGCCTGCCCGCCGATACCCTTATGTCCCGTATCGCTAAGCTGCGCACCTACCTATATACCGAACTCTGGAGCCGGGGATTACCCGAGAACATCACCGTGCGGCTGCTGATCGGCTGGCCGCTTGTACTTCTTGCCCCTGCTGATCTTCAGCCAGATCGTTACTCCACATCCCGTGTGGGTGGTGCTGCTGGTCGTGCTTGTTGCGCTCTACCTTGGCGGGCTACCTGTGGGTGCGCTCGCAGGTGCAGACGGTGGCGTTTGACCGCCGGCGCCAGGGCGCAGTACTCGTGGCAGGCGACATCCTGCGCGAGGAATTCACCCTGGCGAACAAGGGGCGCCTGCCGATCCTCTGGGCCGAGTTTGTCGACTTCTCCGATCTTCCGAACTATGCGCCTGGCAGCGTCGTGGCGGCGCCGGTCGGCGGCTCCTATGCCTGGTGGAAGGAAGTCGAGTGCGCCCGGCGCGGGGTATTCCGGCTGGGGCCGCATCATCTGCGCATCGGCGACCCATTTGGCCTCTTTTCCGCCGAAATCCGCTATGACCGGTATGAGACGCTGCTGATCTATCCCCGGGTCGTGCAGCTGCCGCAGGTCGAACTGCCACGCGGAAGTGCCGGCGGCTCGGCGCCGCGGCGGCGCCCGATGCTGGGCGTGCTGCCGGCGGCCAGCGTGCGCGACTATGCCCAGGGCGACAGCATGCGGCACATTCATTGGCCTTCGACGGCGCACCGTTCGCACTTGATGGTCAAGGAACTGGAACTTGAGCCCTCGGGCGACGTCTGGATCGTGCTCAACCTGCACGACGCCGTGCAGCGTGGCGAGGGGCGCGACCGGCACGCTGGAGTATGCAATTATTCTGGCCGCCAGCATGGCCGCCGAAATGGTCAGCGGCCGGGAACGGCGGGCCGTGGGCCTGCTGACTGCGTCCGGGGACGAGGTAATTGCGCTGCCGCCGCAGGCGGGCCAGGCACAGCTGTGGGCAATCATGGCGGCCCTGGCGCCCGCCCAGCCGACAGCCTGGCCGCTGGCAGAGCTGCTGCGCCGCAACCTGAGTGAACTGGGACGGCGTCACACGTTGATTGTCATCACTCCGGCGCGCGCTCGCCGGCACCGGTCTCCGGCAGGCCTGCCGGCGACCCGCGCCGGCGACAGATCGGCAGTACCGGCAGCGCCCTGTGCCATGCCGGCGCCCCAGATGCGGGCGGCGACTGGATCCCGCAGCTGGTGCAGGCGCAGCGCGTGGGGCTGGCGTCCAGTGTCCTGCTGGTGGCGATGCCGGAGGATGAGCCCGCCGCCGTCGAGCTGGTGCGGCGATTGGTGACGATCGACATTCCGGCGCAGGTGCTGCGCACGGACATGCCGCTGCGGGCGGCCCTGACATATCGCCGCAAACGCAAGGTCATCCGCTCCACGCCCACCGGTGGCGCCTACACCGTCGAGGTGGAGGAGGAGGTCGGGTGAACGAGCTGTACGAGAATTACGAGAACAACGGCGTGCCGGCGGTGCCAGAACCGCGCAGCGAGTGGTATGTGCGCCTCGGAAGATGGCTGGTTTCGGCTTGGCGCCCATACCTTGGCTGGCTGGCTTTCTTGCTCTGCATGGCGCTCAGCACTGCTGCCGGCGCTGCTGCTGCAAGAGAACAACTGGCTGATTTCGACCGCCTTGGAGGGGCGCCTGCTCATGGTCGGGCCACTGGCAGTTGCGGCAGCCTGGCTAGCTAGGGGGATGGCGCCGTCCGTTTGGCAGGCCGGCCGGTGTGGGTGTGGCGGCTGCTGCAGGTGCTGCTCTTTCTGCTCTTGGCGAGCTGCCGTCGTGCTGCAGATGGTGGGCGAGTGGCTGCCCGGCTTTGCCGACTGGTGGCTGGCACTGAAGACGGGGGCATGGGCTGCGCTGGGGCAGCACGTCTTCGCTGCGTGGGCGACGGTGGCGAGCCGCTATTGTGCTCTGGTGGCAGGGAGTGCAGCAAGACAGCGCAGCGCGCGACGACCTGGTCCTGGGCGGCATCGCCGGGGCTGCGATCTGGCTGCTCGCCGGGGCGACCGGCCTGCTGGCGCGGCGCTATCGCCAGGGGCTGCTGGCGGCCGTGCCGATCCTCTGGCCGGTGGGCTTTATCATGCTCTACAGCCCGGCCGACCGCTGGATTTTTGTTGGCGGGGTGGCACTCACGCTGGCTCTGCACCTGGTGCTGGACCAGCAGGCGCTGGTGCAGCGCTGGCAGGCGGCGCAGCTTGACTACAGCCCAGGCCTGCTGATCGAGCGGGGCGTGACGGCAGTCGGCAGCTTCACTCTGGTGTTGGTACTGGCAGCGCTGATGCCCAACCTGTATGTCTATGAGGTGTCGGCACGTTACTATGCCTGGCTGCAACCCATGAACGACCAGATGGAGGTAGTCAGCAAGCGGCTGTTCCCCGGCTTGTCGGGCGTGGTCCCATGGGAGCCGCGCGGATATTCCGGCGGGCTGCCCAACGCCTTCTTGCTGGGTGCGGGCGTCGAGCCGGGCCGGCGCGAGGTCATGCGCGTGCGCACCAACGAGCCTGCCTACGATTACGACCAGCCGCCCTTGAGCCATCCGCTGCGCGGTGCAACCTTTGCCGACTACGACGGCCGGGGGTGGGACAACAAGGAGAAGCCAATCCTGACCACCTTTGACGCCGACACGCCCTGGACAGAGCTGCCTGCCGGCCGCCGCCAGGTGCTGCAAAGCGTCAACCTGGCCTTCAACTCCGCCATCGTCTATGCCGCCGGCGAACCTCAGTCGGTCAGCATCAACTACATCGCGCAGGAGCGTTTCCCGGGCGATCTTGTGTCGCTCGACGCACGCGCGGGCAGCTATACGGCTGTTTCACAGGTGCCGGCACTGGACGAGGCTGAGCTGGCTGCGCTTCCGACGTGGGGCACGGGCAGCCCGCTGCCGCCTGAGTACGCGATCTATCTGGCCCTGCCCGATACGATAACGCAGCGCACGCGCGACCTGCGCACGCGAGCTGACGTCCGGCGAGCCAACCATGTACGGTAAGGCCACCGCTATCGAGGAGTACCTGCGCCAGATCCCGTACGACCTGGAGATCGGTGCGCCCCCCGAGGGTATTACCGATGTGGCCGACTATTTCCTGTTCGATCTGCGACGGGGGTACTGCGACTACTATGCCACGGCCTTTGTGGTCCTGGCGCGGCTGGCCGGTCTGCCGGCGCGTTTTGTGACCGGGTTTGCCCCGGGCAACTGGCTGCCAACGGAGCAGCAGTGGGTCGATCACCGAAGCCGAGGCGCATTCCTGGCCGGAGGTCTACTTTCCCGAAGTCGGCTGGGTGCGCTTCGAGCCGACGGCGTACCGGCCGCAGGAGCCGCGGATCGGGCTGCCGGACAGCGGCGACCTGGGGGTGCTGCTGCGCCATTTGAGCCGCTGCCCCCGCCCGAGCCGCTGCGCGCCTGGCTGCCGCTGTGGTGGGCGGCGTTGGTGGCGGTTCCGCTGGTGGCGGTGGCTTGGGGTGCGGTCTACTGGCGGCGCCGGCGTGAAGATCCCTGGCTCGGCCTGCTGCGGTGGGGGCAGCAGGCGGGCCGGCCGATGCAGGAAGGCGAGACGACGCTCGAGTATGGGCACTCACTGGCGGCTTTGATCGAGGAGAAGCATGCGGCAGACGGCGAAACGAGCCGCACGGCGGCAAGGGAATTGAAGTCGTTGAGCGGCGATGCCAGCGGCGTGCAGTATGCGCCGGCTGAGAACCGCCCGCTGCTGCGCGAGCAGGCGATCACAGCGCTGGAGCCTGCTGCGCGACTACCTGCGCCGCCTGCGGTAGCGGCCGCCTGCGCTAGCTGGCCGCCTGCGCTAGGCCAGACCCTTGAAGCGCATGATGCGCTGGAACGACTGCTCGATGCGGTCCTCGCCGATCAGTCCCTGCGTCCAGCATGCGGTGCACGGTGTTGAGGAAGCGATCGGCGACCGGCCCCGCATTGGTGATCTCGTTGGTGACGGCGACGATGTCGATGCCGGCGAGAATGGCCAGCTCAAACGCCTTCTCCATCTTAAAGAGATCGGTGATGGCGCGCATCTGCATATCGTCCGAGATGACGACCCCGTCGTAGCCGAGCTGCTCGCGCAGCAGGCCGGTGACGACGGCGGGCGACAAGGTGGCCGGCAGCTCAGGGTCCAGGTGGGCGTTAAAGATGTGGGCCGTCATGACGGCGTCGACCTTGCCCTGGCCGAGCAGGTCGCGATAGGGGATCAGCTCATCCTCGCTCCAGGTGTCGGTCACGTCGACAAAGCCGAGATGCGTGTCGCCCTGCGAGCTGCCATGGCCGGGAAAGTGCTTGATGGTGCACTTGATGCCTTTGGCGTGGTGGCCGTCGATGTAGGCGCCGGCCTGAGCGGCAACGATGGCCGGGTCGGCCGAGAAGCTGCGCCCCAGCCCGGCGATAACCGGATTGTCGGGGTTGGTGGCGACGTCGACGACCGGGCGCCAGGTTGAGCGTGATGCCGCCATCGACGAGCGACTGGGCGATCTCCTCGGCGACGGCGCGGGTTTCGTCGAGCGTTGTTGTCGGCGCCCAGCTGCTCATGCGAGAGCGTGGCGGCAGTAGCCGCGGCGCTTGTCGAGCCGGGCCATCTTGCCACCCTCCTGGTCGGTGCTGATGAGGAGCGGCACGGGGGCGAGCGCCTGGAGCCGGCTCGTGAGCGTGCGCAGCTGATCGCCGCTGCGGATGTTGCCGCCAAAGAGCACTACGCCGCCGAGGTACTGGTCGCGCACGTTCCGGGCAATTACGCTTCGCGTCGGCGATCGCCGTGCCGCGGAAGCCGAGCAGGAGCATCTGGCCGATCTTGGCATCCAGTGCAAGGTCTGGCGCCAGGCGGGGTCGGATGGGAGTGGTCATCGGCGGTTTGCCGGCCACTTCGGCTGCAGGCAGGTAACGGTCCAGCTGCGCGGCTCTGGCAGACGCGTGCGGCGGGCAGGGCAGGAACTGCGAGCAACGAAGAGAGAGCAAAGAGACCGGAGCTGCGAAGGAAACGGCGGCGTGTAACAGGTGAATACAGCGAAGGCATAGGCGGCTTTTCTCGCACAAACAGGATACATAGCAACTAGATCATTGTACCTTTGTCGAGCCGCTGCATGAAAATTGTAAGCAAAGCGGCCCGGACCAATTGGTCCGGGCCGCTTTGCGAAAGAGGTGGAGATGGCGGGAGTTGAACCCGCGTCCGAAACATTCGTCCTGGAGCCTCTACATGCTTAGTTGTACTTTTGATTTTACCCAAGCAACTCCGTACAACAGGATTCAATCTTGGGCGATCCGATAGGTCTTAGCCAACGTTATCGGCGTTAGTTGGAGCAGCACTCCAGTGTGTGACGGCTTGCACCGGACCTGGTTACGCCATCCAGGTGGGCCGTGATCCTCCGAAGAGGATCAGGTTTGCTCTCTACCTCTTAGGCAGCCATAGCGACCGAGGTCGCAGGGGTGCCGAAGTTGAAAGCCTTGCCAGTGTTGTTGGCATTTGTATGGTTTGCGCCTATTTTTACGTAGTCGACGCTCTACGGCATGCCACTCGAGAACAGCCTGCCCCGTCGAGACCGTTCATCCCCATGACGACTATAGTATAGCACAGATGTGCGGCGGAGTAAAGCAGGCAAAGTTCGCGATCTGTTAGCGATTTTCGGCCTGAGGCTCGGTGCTGATGCGCTTGGCCAGCGCCTTGAGCATGTCTTCCCGCTTGTGCAGCTGGGCACGATAGTCGTGTGAGTCGGTATCGGCGATTTCCATACGCAGTTCGGAGATTGTCTCCTTCAGGACCTCTTCCAGCAGATCGCGTTCTTCGTCGTTGAGTGTAAGAGAATACATACAGTGACCTCCTGAGCGAGAAATCCACAACAATGGGTGTTTTCGTCGTTCCTTTATAGTATACGCCGTCGACGGCCTCCGATCAAGGGACTCGAAAAGTCAAAAAGTCCTTGAGCGGGCCACTAATTTGTGCTATAGTTTATCTGGGACCGCCAGCCATCTGGTCTGGCAGCATCGTGATTTCAGGGCGATCTGCTTTCGCGTCAGCCGAGCGATAGGGCGAATATATGTCCCTCCAATTGCTCGCAACCAAGACCGAAATGCCGCTGCGCCGACCACACCTTGTTCCACGGCGCCGCGTGTTGGAACAACTGGATGGCGGCCTGGCAGCCGGCAGTGCCTTGCTCTTGGTGTCTGCTCCTGCCGGTTACGGCAAGACCACTGCCCTCGCGGACTGGGTTCTGCATCTGGGCTGTTTGCCGCGCGCCTGAAGGCCACCCTGAGATTCGCCCCGCCTGGCTAACCCTCGACGACGGTGATAACGACCCCAGCCGTTTTCTTAGCTACTTGGCAGCAGGGCTGCAGAAGATCGATGCCGCGCTCGGCCAGCGGCTTCTGGACGTCCTCCCACGCAGCAATGTCCCTGCCTGGAATGACGTGCTGCCCGCGTACGTCAACGAACTTGCTGCGTTCACTGCGCCTGTCCTGCTTGTCCTTGATGACTATCACGCCATTACGGCGCAGCCCGTCCACGATATCGTTGACTGGCTGCTCGAGCACGCGCCGTCGAACTTACATCTCGTGCTCGCCTCGCGTGTCGATCCACCGCTATCGCTGGCCCGGCTGCGTGGTCGCGGTCGACTGGCCGAGCTGCATCATCTGGATCTCCGCTTTGATAGTGGCGAGGCGCACGCGTTTCTAGCGGATGTCATGGGACTGCCGCTGGGCGTGCAACAGAGCGCAGCCCTGCACGAGCGCACCGAGGGCTGGATCGCCGGGCTGCAGATGGCGGCCGTATGTCTACAGGGGCGCAGCAATCAAGCCGACATCGTGGCCTTTGTAGACGCTTTCACCGGCAGCAACCGCCAGATCATGGACTACTTGTCAGATGAAGTCTACCGGCGCCAACCTGCCGAGGTTTGCCGTTTTCTGCTGCGAACTTCCATTCTAGATCGCTTCAATGCCTCGCTCTGCTCCGATATGATGGGCGGAGACACACTGCTGACCGATGATGTGGCGCCGGGAGATGTGATTCGAGCTGCCAGCACCATGGCTGAGGCGCAGATCATGCTGGAGCGCCTCGAGCACGCCAACCTTTTCTTGGTGCCGCTTGACGACGAGCGGAAGTGGTATCGCTATCATCACCTGTTCGCCGATCTTTTGCGCCAGCGGCTGATGTTGGAGCAGCCGGGCATCGCGGCGGCGCTCCACCTGCGGGCTAGCCTTTGGCACGAACAGCAGCATTTCCAGCGCGAGGCGATTAAGCATGCCCTGGCCGCACACTCTTTCGACCGTGCTGCCGAGTTGATCGAACGCGCAGCGGAGGCAACTATAATGGCGAGTGAGGTCGCCACGCTGCGTCAATGGGTCGATTCTCTGCCTCCTGCCACGCTGCAGGCGCACCCAATGCTGTGTCTCTATGAGGCAGGGGCGCTGCTCCTGGCTGGCGAACGCGCAGATGTAGCCGAGGCCTGCCTGCGCGCCGGACTGACTAACGGAGAGCGTGCCTCGCTGGGCGGCCAGATGGCCGTCTATCAGGCCCTGGCAGCCTTGTTGCAGGGCCGTGAGGCCCAGAGTGCTATGCTGGCCCAACGATCGCTCGACCTGCTCCCGGAGCAGAGCCCATTCTTCCGCAGCATGGCCAGCATGATTTTGGCCCTCGACACACTTTTCACCGGTGACGACGAACTTGCTGTGCAGCGCCTGCGCGAAACCCGCACCTTAAGCGATGAGGTCGGGAACGTGATGAACAGTGTGCTGGCGCGCACGCATCTCGCTGAGTTGGCCATGCTTCATAATGAACTAGCCGCAGCCGAGATTCTGTATCGGGAAGCAATTGCTATCGCCACCCACAGCGGCGAATTCGAACCGGTGCGCGGCGTCCCCCTCATGGGGTACGGGACACTTGAATATGAACGCAACGATCTCGCTGCGGCCCAGCAGCTGTTGGAAGAAGGTATGAAGGCTGTTCGCGGCTGGGGGCAGATGGGCACCCTGCAAGCTTGTGTTGTGCTCTTCAAGGTGCGGCGCGCACAAGGAGATAGAACCGGCGCCGAGGTCATGTTGCAGGCAGCCGACGAATTGATCGCCGGCAGCCACCTTCCTGCTGCCATGTTGGGCTCACATGTGCAGTTCTACCATATGCAAGCGGCTCTACTGGCGGGTGATCTGGCGGCTGCCGATCACTATGCTGAGTTGGCCGGCCTGACGGCCCCCGAGCACCTCAGTGCTCTCGTCGTTCCCGTGCCGGTGGAAACGTGCTGCGTTCATCTGGCGCGCTCGCAGTGGCTGCGTGCGCATGGTCGCGGACGCGAGGCGCTGCCCAGTCTCGATTGGCTCCGCCGGGCCGCTGTACGGCAGGACCGCAGGCGATTTGAGCAACAGGCGCTGCTTGAGCAGGCGCTTATCTACTTCGGGCTCAAACAGCACGAGCGGTCGCTGGCTGTGTTGGATTCCGCGCTCGAGCTGGCTGAGACTGCCGGCACAGTGCGCCTGGTAATCGACGCAGGGACGCCCGTGGCTGACCTGCTGCGGCTTGCCTTGCACCGCGGTGTGCACCCCGCTTTCTCTGAACGCCTGCTTGCAGCGTTGACCGCTAACGGCAGCGAAGATCATGCTGTTCCTGTGAGGGAGGGCGGCGTGCGCACAGCGAAGGCAGCTGCAGATGGCGTAGTTCATACTTTGAGCCCCCGTGAACTCAAGGTGCTGGAAATGGTGGCGCAGGGCATGACCAACGACGAAATTGCTGCGCAGCTCATGGTTGCCCTAAGTACGGTCAAGACCCACATCAACCACATCTGCCGCAAGCTCGGTGTCACGAATCGTACCTCTGCCGCCGCTAAGGCGCGTCGCCTTGGTTGGTTGGCTGACCTATAGCTGCCGAATGGCCCGATTATCCACCCTTTATCCTTCTTTCTATGGATGCGCGTGCGCCCATCAAGTTCTACACTGATAACTGGTAAGCGGTGTCCTTGCCCAAGCAGAAGACCTACGAAAGGAGGATGTATTATGTGGCGGACACGATGGATGTCGATCTTTGGAGCCCTTGTGCTGGTGTTGGCAATGTTATGGACGCCGGCAGTGGCACAAACGGCGGAATCCCCTGCTCCCGCATTTGGCGAGTGGATCACGCTGCAGCCCGGCGCAGCATGTCGTGCTGCCTTTCCACTATGCGGCGCAGGCCGGCAGTGGCGGAATTGACGTTGCGCATGAATGCCGCGCAAAGGAGGGCCATCAGGTTTCAAAGGACTGCGCCAAGGACTATGGGAAGATGGACCACAGCTCACACCTGAGCTATGACCCCTTCCGCATCGATCTGTTCACGCAGGACCTCAAGGCGAAGCCGGTGACGTTCAACGTGCTGCGGACCGAGGACCTTGATAAGTACGTCAAGACAGGCGTGCACACGGGCATTGGCGCCGGCAGCGCCGACAAGAATGTCAAGAGCCAGCTTTCGTGGCAAGGCTATTTCATGGCTTCGGGTACCGACTATGTGGTCGTGGCGGCCGACGCCAATGCTGCCGCACCTGTTACCGTGAAGCTTGCCTTGAGCGGCCCGGGTACTGGCATGTAGTCGCCACCAAGGTGCCGCTGGCCAGGCACGCTCGCAGCTGGTTGCAGGCTGCGGGATCTCTCACAACGATGGGTTGAATGTATGCTTGAGGCTCAAGGCAAGACCCTGCAACCGCTTGCTATTGCCGCCAGCTAAAGACATTCTCTCCCAGGCAACGCCGGTGGAAATCACCGGCGCTGTCGCTGTCCTGCAACGGGCGGCATAGACAGCTCAGACTGCGCGTCTAGAGTGCTCTTCCGGCCTTTGTGCCAATGCCCTGTCCAGGTCCGCCTCGCTGGTAAACCAGCGTACGGTCTCGAGAAAAGTGCGCAGGTCCGGCGAGAGCTCGCGCAACCGCTCCAGCTTGGGCCCGATGGGGCTCGTGGCTGCCGCGCCGGTGCCGTAGGAACCGTGAAAGGCGAAGTAGGCCTGGTTGAGCTTGCGGATGTGGTAGCCGTTCTCTTCGAACAGCTGGCGCCGGATCTGCATGTACTCTTCGGCGTCTTCGACACGGCCA
The DNA here is from genome assembly GCA_963701415.1 of uncultured Chloroflexia bacterium. Classification (GTDB taxonomy): domain Bacteria; phylum Chloroflexota; class Anaerolineae; order Caldilineales; family Caldilineaceae; genus Fredericiella. Next base: position 115,479 of record CAVPAH010000021.1, on the reverse strand, counting down.
TATTTCAGGAAGAGGTCGACCACCTCACGTGTGTGGCGCATCTCTTTGCGAAAGTCGAACGTGTCATTGTAGCGTGCGCCCGGGGACGGCGCCGGCTGGTCCTTGCCGGGGAATTCGCGCACCATCTCCGGGTAGTAGGCGGCCAGCACCTGCGCCCCCAACTCGTCGCCGGCGATCTCGGCTACGGTTTCGTTGAGGATCGTAAGCTCCGCGCTGTCAGTATAGCTGACGCCGAGCGGGAACATGGTCAGGTAGTTGTGAATCCACTCGTGCGCCACGGTGCTGAGCACCCAGTGGAGGGGTGCCTGGTCAACCACGATGGTGGGGTAGGCACCCAGGCCGCCGATGGCGGTGACATAGGCGCTCAGGTCGTACTTGTCCTGGATCGTCGTCTCAATCGTCTCACGCTCGTCGGCTGGCAGCTGTGGCTGGAGCATGGCGTAGTAGATCGTCGCGATCCGGTCGCGTGGGCTGACGACTAACTTTCGCGGCGGCTCGGTAAAGGTGAACCAGACCGGGGGAAAAGCCTTGAACCCCGCACCCAACTGGTGCTGGGCCAGTACGGAGGCTACCTGGTCCTGGATGATCTGCTCGACGGCCGGCCGCACGAGCGCCTGCTGCTCGCCCAGTACGGTCAGGCTGGTTTCCAACTGCCGCCGTTCTGCCAGGTCGCGCATGCTCGGCGCATTCGCTTCCCCCGCAGCAGGCTGGGCGTACAGTGTGTCCAGCTGATATTCCGCCGCGCCGACGGCCTGTGCCTGGTCCATATAGCGCCGCACGAGCGCAGCGCCGGCGGCAGTGTCGAGGTGGGCTGCGGGCCGGGCAATCTGGGTCCGCAGCTTGGCGCCAATGGTGGCCAGCTCCCACCCGGCAAAGTCCCAACTCCACCCGTGCGAAACGGTGTCCAGTTCAATCCATTTCTGATCCGAGGCGGAAAGGGTGCTGCTGCCAAGCAGGATGACGCCCGCAAAAACGGTGATTGCCAGCGCCAGCAGCATACGCCACCGGATGGCAAAGCGGAAGCGGCGGGGGTAGGGCAAAGAGGCTACTGAAGTTTCGGATGTGTGCATTCGTTATTGTATTATACCTGATACTGATGAACAGCGCACCTTACTTAACCGATCGCGTGCTCGATCCTGTGCTTACGGCCTGGATCGATGCCCTGCCCAAAGCCGAGATTCACGTCCACCTGGAAGGCTCGATCCAGCCTCAAACCTTGCTGGCGCTGGCGGAACGCCACGGCCGGTTGGATAGCCTGCCCACCACCGACCTGGAAGGTCTGCGCCGGTGGTTCGCCTTCCAGGACTTCCCTCACTTCTTGCGCATTTACATGTTAATTTCCGATCTCCTGCGCACACCGGAGGACTTTGCCCTCATCGTAGAAGCCTGTGGCGCGGACATGGCGGCGCAGAATATCCGGTATCGTGAGCTTACGTTCACGCCTTTCACGCACACCGACTACCAGGACAAAGGCCTGACCATCGACGATCTCCTGGCCGGGCTCGAGGCGGGGCGGGCGGCCGCATACAAAGACCATAATGTGGAGATGCGCTGGGTGTTTGACGTGCCGCGCAACACAAGCTTTGGCCCCGCTGCCGCTGCCGGCCCTGGTCCGTACGATCCCTATCCCTGCCGAGCGCACCCTGGCCTACGCCTTGCAGGGGCAGGCACACGGCGTCGTCGGGTTCGGTCTCGGAGGCTACGAAGTAGGCGCGCCCCCGGCGCCGTTTGCCCACGCCTTTACCGCTGCCAAGGCGGCCGGGCTGCTCTGCGTACCGCATGCCGGCGAAACTATGGGCGCCGCCAGCGTGGCCGACGCCATCACCTGCCTGCACGCCGATCGCATTGGTCACGGCGTGCGTGCCATCGAGGATCCGGCACTGCTGACAGTGCTGCGCGACCGCCAGATTCCGCTCGAACTCAACCCGACCAGCAACGTTCGTCTTCATATATATCGCCGGTTGGCCGAACATCCTTTGCCGCACTTGGATCGCATGGGGTTGAAGGTCACGGTGAACAGCGATGACCCGCCTCTATTTAACACCACTCTTTGCGGTGAGTACCAGGTACTTGCGGCTGAATTTGCGTACGACAAAAGCTGCATTGCGCGCATAGCGCGCAACGCATTCGAAGTCAGCGGCGCGCCTGGGGACCTGAAGCGCAAACTGCTGGCTGAGTTCGACGCCTTCGTACAGAGGGAATCAGACGCGGTAGGGTCAGCCCTGGGTCAGCCCTGGCTGAGCCCATCCAGCAGCCGCTGCAGATCGGCCGGCAGCGGCGCGGCAAACTCGCGCTCTTCGCCGCTGGACGGGAGGCGCAGGCGCAGCCGGTGCGCGTGCAAAAACTGCCGGTGCAGCGGCAGGCGCGGTGTGTGGAAGCCATAGAGTGTGTCGCCCACGACGGGGTGCTGCAGCCAGGCGAAGTGAACGCGAATCTGGTGCGTGCGGCCCGTATGGAGCACGGCGCTCACCAGCGAAAACGTGGCGACAGAGGTGCTGCGGCCATAGACAGAGCCGGTATAGACGCCCAGGACGCGGTACGACGTGACAGCCTCGCGCCCATCGGCGGCGCCGGGTGAATCGGGCGCCAGCACGGCCATGCGCTTGCGCTCGGTAGGGTGACGGCCGATCGGCGCCGAAATGCGACCCTGCTCAGGCTGCAGCCGGCCTTCCAGGAGAGCCAAATACTCCTTGTATACCGTGCGGGCCTTGAACTGTGCCTGGAGGCTGCGCATGGCCACGTCATGCTTGGCGACTACGATGAGGCCAGAGGTGTCTTTGTCAAGCCGATGCACGATGCCGGGGCGGCGCTCGCCGCCGACACCCGCAATGCCCGGGCAGTGGTGGAGCACGGCATTGACGAGCGTGCCGCCGCTGTGCCCTGGGGCGGGGTGTACGACCATGCCAGGCGGGCTTGTCGATCAACAGCAGGTCGTCGTCCTCATAAACGATGGCGAGCGGAAGCTCTTCTCCGGCCAGGTCTGTGGCCTGGGGCTCCTCCGGCAGCGTAATCGTGACGACGTCGCCGGCGGCCAGCTTCATGCTGGGCTTGGCTGGCTCGCCGTGCAGGAGCACACGCCCTTCCTTAATCCAGCGCTGTACTTCGCTGCGCGAGCGATCTGGCAGCGCGTCGGCCAGCCCGCGATCCAGGCGCAGGCCCTGCAGCGCGGGATCGACGGTGATCACCAGGGGTTCGACCATGGCAACAAGGACCAGGCAGCGAACTGTGTTAGGACTTGGTCTGCGACGCTTCCGCTGCCGATTGGCTGACGTCAGCAGGCGACTGCGCCTGGTCAGCTGCCGCTTGCTTTTCCTCGCGCTGCTTCTTGAAGTCCGACCACATAATATAGATGCCAAGGCCGATGACGCCAAAGACGATTGCGTTGTCGGCTACATTGAAGTTCGGAATGTAATAGATGCCGGGAATTCCCAACCGGACGAAGTCGGTCACATAGCCTTGGTTGATGCGGTCGATGACATTGCCGAGCGCGCCGCCCAACTGGAGCCCCAGCAGCACGAGCACGAACCAAGCCGCAGCAGGGATATAGCGGATGTAAAACAGCATGGCGAGTGACACGATGACGGCGACGATGATCAGCGGGCCGCCAAGGCCCTGGAGGATGCCAAAGGCGGCGCCATAATTGTGGACGTGCTCAAAAAGCAGATAGTCTTCCAGCCCTGGGATGGGGACCATCGACGTAAAGTCGGGGATGTTGGCGCGTACCAGACTCTTCGTCCACTGGTCCAGGGCAATCACGATGCCCGCTACCAGGAGCACTATCCACGCTTTCCGCCACCAACCTGCCATTGCTGCCACCCGTTACCTAAATATGTGAAGTGTACCGTTTGCGATAACTGCCATAGCTTACACGCAAATTCGAATATACACTAGTTCGCATGATCCGATAGTGCGGAATTTGGACATATGTGCTATAGTTTCGCGCACCAAAAATGCATTCTGTGCGCACGCCAAGGACAGCAGCAGATCTGGCAGAACACCTGACAGCAAACCTGACTGCCCTGACCACTTGAGGAGTTGTCCATGCCCCGTGAAGTTACCGTCGCCCTGGTGCAGATGGCCCCTGATCTTGCGAATCCGGAAGCCAACCTGCGCAAAATGGGCGATTTTGTTGAGAAGATCTGCAGCGAACAAAAAACTGACCTGATTGTATTCCCGGAATTGAGCTACACGGGCACCGAGCTTGGCCTGCGTGCAACCGATCTGGCCGAGCGGGTGCCTGGGCATGCGACAAACTACCTTGCCAAGCGGGCTAACGAGTTTGCCTGCTTTGTCGTGTTTGGCCTGGTAGTCAAGGAACGGGTCGAGAGCATTCTCTACAACGGCGTCGTCTGCCTTGGCCCGGAAGGCGATGTGGTGGGTGACTATCGCAAAGTTCACCTCCTGGGGGAAGAGCGCCAGGTATACCGCAATGGTTTCCGCTTCACCACGGTCGAAGCCGATTGGGGCCGCTTCGGAATGCTGATCGGCTCGGACCTGGCCTTTCCCGAGGCGGCGCGCAGCCTGACCCTTGATGGCGCCGAGCTTGTCACGTTGAGTGCCAACTGGGATAAGCCGCACGCCGAATCCTGGCGAGCTCACCTCATCAGCCGTGCCTGCGAGAACTCGATCTTTATGGCGGCGGCCAACCGGGTCGGCGATGAGCCTACCATGCATTTCACGGGCGACAGCCTATTGGTTGGCCCGTCGGCCGAAGTCTACACCGTGCTTGACGAGCCGATCGAAGGCTATGCGGTAGCCACCATCGACCTCGATGAGGTGCGCAAAGTCCGCGAAGATCGCCAGTTGATCCAGTATCGTGAGCCACTGGCCTATCGCTCTGTCGTAAGGAAGTACTAGGCTCATGACCGTGACCGAGCGGTCATCTGGCGCGCTGCCGATCATCGCAAGCGGTGATTGGCAGCGGCAGCCCGATCTATACGACTACCGCTACGACTGGCGCAACGATATCCTGGTAGAACGGGCGACGTGGGCTGAGTCGGCCCCGGTGCAGCAGTTGGGCCCTACGACGATTGCCGCTCCCGGCTATGTTTGGTTTCGCTTTTGGCTGGCAGAAGGCGACCACATCCTCGACAAGTACTTTGACGACGGCGGCAGCGCCATTGGCATCTATGCGCACGTGGGGATGGGGCTGCCGCACCAGGGGCGTGGCTACAGCATGGTCGACCTGATCCTTGGGCTGTGGATTACCGGCCAGTCACGTATAACCGTGCAGAACGAGGCGCGGTTTGATGCGGCAGTAGTTGGGGGCTTAATCTCGCCGGTAGAGGCGGAGCATGCGGAACACCAGCTGCGCGAGATGACCGCGGCGATCTCCCACAAGCGTTTCCCTCCCGCCTTGGTGCGCAACTTCGCCATCGTGCCTAAATAGAGTTGAACGGAGGGCGGGCCTGCTCATGATTGCGATTCTCGACTACGGTGTGGGTAACCTGCGGAGTGTCTATAAGGCATTCGAGACGGTTGCCGGTCCGCTTGCCATCCCGGTAGATATTGTAGACAAGCCGGTCGACCTGCTGCGTTGGCGCGCCGTTGTTCTTCCCGGTCAGGGTGCCTTTGGCGACAGCGTAGATAACCTGCGCCGGCAGGGCCTTGACCGTCCACTGCTGGACGCGGTGCAGGCGGGGCTGCCGGTGCTCGGCATCTGCGTAGGCATGCAGCTGCTGTTTGATTCGAGCGAGGAGATGGGCCAGCACGAAGGCCTGCACATCATCCCAGGTGCGGTGCGCCGCTTCCCCGACACGCTGCCGGATGGGCAGCATCCGGGCCGTATGCTGCGGGTGCCACAAATAGGCTGGAATCAGCTGCATATCCGCCGGCAGGACCCGCTGGTGGCGGCCCTGCCCGATGGCGCCTACGCCTATTTCGCTCACAGCTACTACTGTGACGCTGCTGACAGGGATGCCGTGCTTGCCACTACTGACTACGGCATCGACTATCCGAGCCTGGTTCGCTATCGCAACGCCTGGGGCATCCAGCCACACCCGGAGAAGAGCCACACCGTGGGGCTGCGCATTTTGTCCAGCTTTATGCAGATGGTTGTCGCCACCGCTGCGCAGGCAAGCATGAAGGCGGCTTGAACATACGTCGTGAGATGTTTGGGCCCGGCTGGCGTGTCAAGCCGGGTGGGAAATTACGTAATCGCGCCCGCCACGTGTGATACAGTAGCCATATGATCATCTTTCCTGCCATCGATTTACGCCATGGCCGCTGCGTGCGTCTGCGCCAGGGTGACCCGCAAGCCGAAACTGTGTTTGGAGAGGACCCGGCGGCGATCGCTCGCCACTGGGCGGAGCAGGGAGCCCGTTGGCTTCACGTCGTCAATCTCGATGGGGCTTTGGGCGCCACGCGTGCTCAACTGCACGCGTTGCACCGGCCTAACAACATCAAGATACAGCACCCTGGGGCCTCGGCACCCGAAACTCCCCAGCAGGAGCTAGAGCGTGATCTGCCGATCAATCTGCGCCGCTTGCGGGAGATCAGGCAGGCCGTAACCGGGCCGATCCAGTTTGGCGGCGGCCTGCGTACGATGGAAGACATTCAACTGGCGCTGGAGCTTGGGGCGGACCGCGTTGTGCTCGGCACTGTGGCAGTAGAAAATCGGAGTCTCGTCTCCGACGCTCTGCTGCGTTGGGGCCCCGAGCGAATCGCCATTGGGATCGACGCACGTGATGGCAAGGTGGCGACACACGGGTGGCAGGAGATAAGCCGGATCGACGCGGTAGATCTAGGCCATCAGATGCATGCACTTGGTGTGCAGCATGTGATTTTTACCGACATCAGCCGCGATGGTATGTTGAGCGGGGTCAACGTCGAAGCTACGTCGCGTTTTGGCGATGTCACCGGTCTGAAGGTAATTGCCAGCGGCGGCGTCGCCAGCCTGGCAGATATCGAGGCCCTCAAGGGCCACGAGCACTACAATATCGAGGGTGTAATTGTTGGGCAAGCGATTTATACCGGCAACCTCGACCTGAGTACTGCAATTGCTGTTGCGCGCAGTCCCCTGAAACGCCTGAGTGCCGGCATTGTGCCGGTGCGCCAGGGGCCAGCCGGACTGGAGTTCCTGCTGCTGTATAACTTGTTCTTTGAACAATGGCAGTTTCCGCGCGGGACTGTGCTCAAGGATGAGAGCGAGCGCTCGTGCGCACTGCGCGAATTTCATGAAGAAACCGGGCTCAAGGTGCGAAAAGTGCACGAGGAGTGCCGCACCGAACTGCACTACACCTGTGTCATCCGCGACTACGACCTCGAACGTACCATTGTCTACTTCTTAGCTGAGGTCGAGCCGGGCGAGGTTGGATTGGGCAACGAAAACCATGGCGAAGCACGGTGGGTTGCTCCCCAGGAAGCCTGGGAGCTTCTGACCGAGACATCTCCCGAGCAGCTGCCGGCGCTGGATGCCGCGCTGGCCTATTGGCAGCACCGTTAAAGGCAATACTTCCAGGAAGCGCAGCAGAAAATTATGCTAGCAAAGCGAATCATACCCTGTCTAGACGTCAAGGACGGGCGCGTAGTCAAGGGTGTCAACTTTGTCGACCTGATCGATGCCGGCGATCCCGTGGCGCAAGCCCAGGTTTACGACCGCGAAGGCGCCGACGAGCTTGTTTTTCTTGACATAACAGCGACACATGAGGCGCGCGACATTGTGATCGACATGGTGCGCCGGGTAGCCGACACGGTCTTTATCCCGTTCACCGTGGGCGGCGGTATTCGTACGGTCGACGACATGCGCGCGATCTTGCTGGCCGGTGCGGACAAGGTGAGCATCAACAGCGCGGCGGTGAAGCAGCCGGCGTTGATCAGCGAGGCTGCCAAGCGTTTTGGCAGCCAGTGCATCGTCGTGGCTATCGATGCGCGCAGGCGGGCGGGGGCTGATGCCTCCGCCAGAGGCCCTGGTTGGGACGTGTTTGTCAGCGGCGGACGCATCAATACGGGCATTGATGCGGTAGCGTGGGCGCGCGAGGTGGAGCGCCGCGGCGGCGGCGAGATCCTGCTCACGTCAATGGACGGGGACGGCACAAAGGAAGGCTATGATATTGCGCTGACGCGTGCCATCAGCGAAGCGGTGTCGATCCCGGTCATCGCCAGCGGCGGAGCCGGGCGGCCTGAGGACTTTGTCCAGGCACTGACCGAGGGCGGGGCGGCGGCGGCGCTGGCCGCCAGTCTGTTTCACTTCCGCGAACTGGACATCATGGCGTTAAAGCAGCAGCTGCTGGCGACAGGTGTTGCCGTGCGCATCCCCGTGGCGGAGCTTGGCTAGCATGGCGGACCTCAGCCTTCCCATAGACGAGTTCATCGCCGCGCTCAGGTATGACGAGCGTGGGCTCGTGCCGGCCATTGTGCAAGATCGTGCCACGCTGCAGGTGTTAATGATGGCGTGGATGAATGCCGAGAGTGTGCGGCGGACGCTTGCTTGTGGGGAGACGGTTTTTTGGAGCCGCAGCCGGCAGGAGTTCTGGCACAAGGGCGCTACGAGCGGCAACACGCAGCGAGTGGTTGAATTGCGGGTCGATTGTGACGGTGATACACTGCTCATTCTTGTGGACCCCGCCGGTCCGGCCTGCCACACTGGGGAAGTTACCTGCTTTTTCCGGGAGCTTGCCTCGGAAACTGCGACGACTTCGCGTAGTCATAAATAGCCATCAGCACTGAAATGAGCATACATTCGCATGAGCACGCTTGATTCGCTGTACCAGGTCATCCTTGACCGTAAGGAACATCCCACTCCGGGGTCATACACCGCCCAACTGCTCACCAAAGGGGAAAACGAGATTCTTAAGAAGATGGGCGAGGAAGCGGTCGAAGTCATCATTGCTGCCAAGGGCGAAACCAACGAGCGGGTCATCTACGAACTGGCCGATTTTCTCTATCACACGTCTGTCTTCCTGGTGAATCGCGGTTTGACCTGGGCCGATGTCGACGCCGAGCTGGCGCGGCGTTTCCGCTGATCGATTCCACATCTGCCGTATTTGTACTGATTAGTCGAGCGTCGCCGTATGCCTCTCGAACCTGCTTCTCTATTTGCCTTTGTCGGCGAACAGTCACAGTTTGTACCCCAAATCGCTCCACCCGTCGATGCGCCCGAAGATGCAGTCTGGCTGCTCTACCAGGGCGACCACCTGATCGGGTGGAGCGTCGACGATAGCGGAGAGGGTAACGGCATCCTGCCGCTCACCGGCAAACTGCCGCAAACGGCCGGGCTCGAACCCCTACGTACGGAGTACCTGGGCTATTGGCTTGCTGGGGACCTGCGCCTTCATTGTTTCTCCGGCGAAGTGGCAGAGGGCCAAGTGCTGCCGGCCGGTATGGTCGGGCTGGACCTGCGCAGCCTGTTTGGCCAGTGGGACGAACGCTGGATCGGCCTTGCCGGCCGTGCCAAGCTGCTTGCACATTGGGAGCGCGACCACCAGTTCTGCGGTCGCTGCGGTTCGCCAACTGAGTTGATGGCTGGCGAGCGGGCCCGGCGTTGTATCCGCTGTGGATTGAGCAGCTACCCACGTATCTCCCCTGCGATTATCATTGCCGTGACGCGTGGTCCGGATAAAGGCGAAGAAATCCTGCTCGCCCGCAATCACCGTTTCCCGTCGGGGCGCTACAGCGTCGTGGCGGGCTTTGTAGAGGCAGGAGAAACCCTGGAAGAGTGCGCAGCGCGCGAGGTCCACGAGGAAGTGGGGATCCAGATCGCCAACATTCGCTATTTTGGCAGTCAGTCATGGCCTTTCCCCAACTCGCTTATGATCGGCCTGACGGCAGACTATGCAGGCGGCGATATCTCTCTGGAAGAATCCGAGATTGCTGACGCACAATGGTTTTCGCCCGCAACCATGCCGCAGTTGCCGCCGAAAATCAGCATTGCGCGGCAGTTAATTGAAGCCTACCTGAGCAGGCAGGCGACCGGACTTTCGGCGCAGGGAACGGACCGTGTAAAATAGAAGCCGCTGTACCGCTCCGTGACCAGGCGAGGGATGCTGGCCACGGTGTCACCGTAGGGCGGTAACGACAAAATTGTAAAGCAGCAGCGTGCCAGGATCGTGCCGGCATGCTCAGATACCGTGCCGGCTCCAAGGATCCGTGTGATTTATGGCCGAACGGCTGGTGCTGCGCCTCCTGGGCGCGTTTGTAGCTGAAGCCGATGGACAGCCTGTCACGCATTTCGAGGCCAGCAGCGCACGTGCACTGTTGGCTTACCTGGCGACCCACCGCAAGTCGCCGCAAATGCGTTCCCACCTGGCCGCACTGTTGTGGGGTATAGATGCTGAAGCGACGGGGCTGACCAACCTGCGTTCGGCGGTGCGCCGCGTCCGTAATGCCGTTGACGTTGACGGGGCCCAGCCATCCTGCCTGCTGACCGACCGCGAGATTGTGCAACTTCACCCTGATCTGGCAGTCGAGGTCGACGTCGAAGGGTTTGAACTTCTTCTGCATTCGGTACAAACCCACAACCATGTCTCCGCATACGACTGCAAAAGCTGCGTCGAAGCCTGCCAGCAAGCGCTCGATCTCTATCGGGGGCTTTTCCTGACCGACATCAATATTGAAACCGAGCTTTTCGAGCAGTGGCGGGACGCGCTGCAGGATCGCTACCGCCGGCAGGTGCTGTACGCATTGTATGTCCTGGCGGAACACGAGGAGCGTGCCGGCTCATGGACGGCAGCCGAAACCTACGCGCGCCGGCAGCTGGAAATCGAGCGCTGGAATGAGGAAGCCCACCGACAACTGATGCGCATTCTTCTAGCCAGCGGGCGGCGCAGCGCTGCCCTGGTACAGTATGAAGCATGCCGGCAGGCACTGGCAGAAGATCTCGGCGCCGTCCCTGCCGAGGAAACAGATGCGCTGTACGCTCGAATCGTAGCCGGCGTGGCGCCCCCGGCGCCCGTACAGCTGTATAACCCGTATAAGGGCCTTGCGCCGTTTGCAATTGAAGACACGTTCTACTTCTTTGGGCGCGAGGCCATGACGGATCGCCTGCTGGCTGCAGTGGGCGAGCAGCCGCTAGTTGCCCTGCTTGGTGCTTCCGGAAGCGGCAAGTCATCAGTGCTCCACGCCGGCTTAGCTGCCAAACTTGCACTGCCGGGCGGGGGACACGGGGCACAAAGCAGTCGCGGCACCTGGTGCGTTGCCAGCCTGCGGCCGGGCGCAACGCCGCTTGCGGCGCTTGCAGACACTTTGGTCAACGCGGGCTGCCGGCCACCTCGCTACAGTTCCCTGGTGGAACTCCTGCGTCACGGCGAGATTTCCTTGGCCGACATGGCCGTTGCGATGCCGCCACGCGCTGTGCCGGGCAAAGAGGAGGCTGTGGCGCAAAAGCTGCTCCTTATTGTCGACCAATTTGAGGAAGTCTTCACGCTGTGCCACGACCTGCAAGCTCGCAGTGCTTTTTTACGCTTCCTGCTTGGCCCGCCAGCCGGCAAGGGTGGAGAACTCCCGCGCTCTACCGTCGTGATCGCTATGCGCGCCGATTTCCTTGGGCAGGCGCTGCAGCACCGCGAGTTGGCAGACGCGCTGCAGGAACACACGCTGCTGCTCGGCCCAATGACACGTGCCGAGCTTCAACGCGCAATTGAAGAGCCGGCACGTCTGCAGGGCGCAGTGCTCGAACCCGGACTGGTCGATCGCATCTTGGACGACGTGGGCTCGGAGCCGGGCCGCCTGCCGCTTCTGCAGTTCGCGTTAGCCCTGCTCTGGCTACACCAGCAGGACGGCTGGCTTACGCATTCCACGTATGACGCAATCGGCGGGCTGCGCGGCGCATTGACAGACTATGCCGACGAAGTGTTCCTGCACCTGTCCCTGGCTGAGCAGCAAGCGGCACGCCATATCTTTTTGATCCTTGTCGAACCCGGCTTTGACGTGCTGGACATTCGCCACCTGGCGACACGTGCCGAGATTGGGGATACCTTTTGGCCGGTAGCGCAGCGGCTGGCCGATGCCAGGTTGGTGGTGACCAATACCAATGCCGAAGGCAACGAAACGGTCGAACTTGCCCATGAGGCACTCATACGCGAGTGGCAGCGTTTACGCGAGTGGCTGGACGCGAATCGAGAATTCAGGCGCTGGCAGCAGCAATTGCGGATTGCCGCCGAGCACTGGCGCCAGAACAACGTAGATGAAAGCACCTTGCTGTTTGGTGGGCGCCTGGCCGAAGCGGAGCGCTGGTTGAACGAGCGGCCCACCGAGATCGGCCCCTTGCTGCACCAGTATATCGACGCCAGCCTCGAACTGCGCGAACAAAGACGCAGTGAGGAGGTTGCCCGGCAGGAGCGCGAGCTTTTGCAGGCTCAGGCTGCCGCCGCCGCCGATCGCCGCCGCTTGGAAGTTGAACAAGCCAGCCGTCGGCGTTTGCGCCGGTTGACGATCGGCGTAGGCATTATGACATTCCTGGCCTGCGGTGCCGCTTTCTTGGCCTGGCAGGCGCAGCTGCACGCCGAAAACAATGCACGAATCGCGCACTCGCGCCAGGTGACGGCGCAGGCTGTCAGCGTAATGGATTCAAATCCGGACCTGGCCCTGCTGCTCAGCCTTGAAGCGTTGCGGCTGGACGGCTCTCCCGAGAGCCGGACAACCCTTTTTCGCCAGCTAGAGATAGATCCGCGTTTGCAGCGCATATTGTACGGGCAGCCGGCTGCACTGCGCTCGCTTGGAATTCTGGGCCAAAACCTGGCGCTGGCCAGCAACGACCAGGGTGGTATCGCTATTTGGGACCTGGCCAGCGGCAAACAGCGCCAAGTGCTGGACCCAAGCGGCAGCGCCGCGCATATGGCCGGTGTCAGCCCGACAGGCGACCGCTTTGTCACGACCGACGGTCCAACCGCCACCCTGTGGGACTCTGCCCAGAATAACAGCGGTCGCCCAGCTCCAGCAGCATACACAAGACATTGGCGGAGTTGCTTTCACGCCGGATGGAAAGCGTGTGATCACGATCGGCAAAGACGGACTCGTCTTGCTGTGGGATGCGGCCACGGGCAGGTTCCTGCGCCAGCTGATGAGCGACAACACCCGCCAGATTTACGGGCCGATCAGTAACGACGGCACCATTCTTCTGCTGGGGGACAGCGATGAGGGTGAAGACGCGCTCGATATCTGGGATACAGCTACAAACCACCGAGTCGGCATGACGCTGGTTGGCCACACGGATTCTGTCCATGGCTTTAGTGTCAGCCCGGATGGTAAGACGCTCGCAACAGCCAGCTTTGACGGTTCTGCTCGCCTATGGGACACGGCCACGGGCGAACCGGTTGGTGAGCCATTTGTTGGGCACGCCGGACGCGTCCTGTTTGCTGTTTTCAGCCCGGACGGCAGGACGCTGGCGACTGGCGCTACGGACGCCAAAGTCTTACTGTGGGATGTGCCTACGCATACCCAGCTTGGGGGCCCGCTCGTGGGCCACTCCAACTGGGTGCGTGTTGCAGAATTTAGCGATGATGCCAAGACGCTTGCCACCGGAGACGACAACGGCCATGTTTTGCTGTGGGACCTGGGCCGCGAACAATGGCTGCGCGGGCACACCGATCGTGTGCGTTCAGTTGCCGTCAGCCCTGATCAGCAGACGCTCGTCACAAGCGGCTTCGATAAGCGGCTGATCGTGTGGGATGCAGCAACGTTGACGCAGCAGCAGGAGATTGCTACACCGCACGAGCACGCAATCATCAGCGTAGAGTTCAGCCCCGATGGGGAGACCATGGTCTCAGTTGACGCAGGCGGCTACATCCTCTTCTGGGACGTTGCGACCTGGCAGCCCCGGTATGAACTGCAGCAGGTCACCCCGGAAACCGTACTGATCGATCTTGCCTTTAGTCCGGATAGCGCTACCCTGGCAACCGGCGCGTTCGATGGCGCCGTACGCCTCTGGAACGTGCACACGGGTGAGCAACTGCCCGATCCTATTCAGGCCTACACCACTGGCTGGGCGCTTAGCGTTGCTTTTGACCCGACGGGCACACTGCTGGCCACTGGCGGCGGCGACGGCGTGATCAAGCTGTGGGACGTTGCGACGCGGCAGCTGCATGGCGCGCCGCTGACCGGTCACAGCAACCGCGTGACGGACCTGGCGTTCAGCACGAATGGCAAAACCCTTACGTCGGCAAGCGCCGACAGTACGGTGCGCTACTGGCGTGTGGACGACGGCGCGCCAATAGGTACGCCACTGACCAGCAGCAGCCAGCCGGTGTGGGCGGATCTGCCGGTTGAACAGGACATAGAGCAAGTCACGGCACTAAGTGGCGACGGCGCGATCGCCACGTGGAGCAGGTCCAAGAATGAACTGTTGTATCCGCTGCTGCACACCCACCTGGAAACGGAAGAAATGAAGGGTCTTGCGGACGGCAGCCGCTTCTATCTCGGCTCGACGGGCCCCTTGGCGCTTGCCGTTACGCCTGCCACAAGGCGACTGGGCGGCGACGGCGTGCCAAATTGCGAACCGCATGCTGACCGAGGCAGAGTGGGACGAGTATATGAGCGGCATCCCCTACGATCCTGTGTGCAAGTAAGGGAGCTTTACCTTGGCGCCCAATGTGGCTGGTGATACAATGGCGGCTGCTGCAGAGCTTCGTAGTGGGCCGGCAAATGACAGTGGCGCGGCCAATGCTCGAAAAGGAGATTAGCCCATGACTATTGCTGCAGACATCGCCTGGCCGAAGTCTGGACAGAATGGCGTCCACAGCGTTACAGACGTCATTGCGCGACTTGAAGTGGAGGCGCTGACCTTTGACGATGTGCTGCTGACCCCTGGATACACGGAGACGCTCCCCAACGAAGTTGACATCAGTGTCAGGCTGCATCCCCGGCTGCTGCTCAACATTCCTGTGATCAGTGCTGCCATGGATACGGTGACCGAGAGTGAATTGGCGATTGCGCTGGCGCGGCAGGGCGGCTTGGGGGTAATCCATCGCAATCTTAGCATCGAAGAGCAGGTCGCCGAGGTAGACAAGGTAAAGCGCAGCGAAAGCGGCATGATCGTCGATCCGATCACGCTGCCGCCCTATGCCACTTTGGGCGACGCCGAGGCACTGATGCGCAAGTATAAGATCAGCGGCGTGCCGATTACGGACGAGCACGGCATGCTGTTGGGCATCCTCACCGAATCGCGATGTGCGCTTTGCCACCGACTACTCGCGCCCGATCAGCGACTACATGATCAGCGAAGAGCTGATCACGGCCCACATCGGCACCACGTTGGCGGAAGCCCAGGAGATCCTGCACCGCCACCGCATCGAAAAGCTGCCGCTGGTGGACGACAACGGCCTGCTCAAGGGGCTGATCACCTATAAGGACATTCTCAAGAAGCTGGACTTCCCACATGCGGCCAAGGACGAGCGCGGCCGGCTGCTGGTGGCGGCCGCCGTAGGCGTCGGGGATGCCGGCGTGCAGCGTGCCGAAGCTGTCATCGCTGCGGGCGCCGATGCCATCGCGGTGGATACGGCCCATGGCCACAGCAAGGGTGTGATTCAAGCGGTCGCAACCTTGCGCCGCAAGTTCCCAGCGATTCCCATCCTGGCCGGCAACGTAGTCACGCGCGAGGCTGTGCGCGATCTGGCCGAGGCGGGCGCATCGGTCATCAAGGTCGGCGTGGGCGCCGGTTCGATCTGCACCACGCGCGTCGTAAGCGGCGCCGGCATGCCGCAATTGACGGCTATCCTGGAGTGCGCCGAAGCCGGCAGGCAGCTGGGTGTGCCGATTATCGCCGACGGCGGCATTCGCTATTCGGGCGACATCACCAAGGCAATGGCGGCCGGCGCGTCGGCGGTTATGTTGGGCAGCCTGTTGGCCGGCCTGCACGAGTCGCCGGGCGAAATTGTCATTCGCGAGGGGCGCTCGTTCAAGGAGTACCGTGGCATGGGCAGCCTGAGCGCCATGAAAGGGCGCGCCAGCGACCGCTATCAGAGCGCCCAAGGCGACTCGGCGAGCCCTGATATCAGCGGCAAGACGGTGCCCGAAGGCATCGAAGGCCAGGTTCCCTACAAGGGTCTGCTCAAGGATTTTGTCTACCAGTTGATGGGAGGCCTGCGCAGCGGCATGGGCTACGTTGGGGCAGCCAATATTGCCGATCTCTGGCAGAAGGCGCGGTTTGTGCGCATCAGCCGTGCCAGTTACCAGGAAAGCCACCCGCACAGCATTATCATTACCAAAGAAGCGCCTAACTATCAGATTTCGCCGGGGCGCTGACAGGCTCCGCCACGCGGCTTGCCCCTCGGCAGCTGGTCGTGGACAGGCGCTTGCCGGCAAACCAACACGCTACGATACGGAGCTCCCCATTGGATACGTCATCAGCAGCAGCTTCTGCATCTGTGCCCGCGTCCCTTGCCGCACCGGGGGGCCGGCGCCGCTTTGAAGGCCAGGTCGCCTTGGTTACGGGCGGCGGCACCGGGATTGGCCTGGCCATTGCGCGCCAGCTGGCAAGCGAGGGCGCGCGGATCGCACTGTGCGGCCGGCGTGCTGCCGTCATCAGCGGCGCGGCCCATGAGCTTGAGTCTCACGGCTATACCGCCCTTGCGATCCCGGGCAATGTAGCTGTAGACGCTGTGCGCATCGTCGACACGGTGATCCAGCAGTATGGGCGGCTCGATGTGCTCGTGAACAACGCTGCTGTGGCAGCGGGGCTCGATTTCGAAGAGATGACGGCCACGGCGTGGCGCCAGGTGCTGGGCGTAAACGTCGACGGCGCATTCGAATTGGTGCTGCACGCCCTGCCGCACCTTGCCGCCCACCGCGGCTGCGTGCTGCACATCAGCAGTATCAGTGCCGTAAGCGGCGAGTTTGACGACGTGGCCTATGCAACCAGCAAGGCGGCGCTCGAAGGATTCAGCCGGCGTCTGGCCGTCGAATTGGCGCCAAGGGGCGTGCGCTCCAACGTGATACGGCCGGGCCTGATCCGTACCGAAGCCTTCGCCGATCTGCCTGAAGACTTTTTTGCTTCGCAGCTGCCGATGATTCCGCTGCACCGTTTCGGTGAGCCGCAGGACATCGCCGGCGCCGCGGCGTTTCTATGTTCGCAAGATGCCAGCTTTATTACTGGGGCCGTGTTAACCATCGACGGCGGGGAATCTGCCCGCTAGTGCAGCGTTTTATCTATCCTCCCTAAGGGTCATCAAAAGAAGGTTGGAATATGCCAGTTACAGCCGTGGTCGGCGCGCAGTGGGGCGACGAAGGCAAAGGTCGGATCATCGATTATCTGGCGCAGGAAGCGGACGTGGTCATCCGTTTTCAGGGCGGTGACAACGCAGGGCACACTGTCATCAACGAGTACGGCAAACACGCGCTGCACTTGATCCCCAGCGGCATCTTCAATCCGCGTACGCAGAATATTGTCGGCTCCGGCTGTGTCGTGAATCCCCAGTCGCTGCTCGACGAGATGGCGAAGCTTGAAACTGCAGGCGTCGCCTTAGGCAACCTGTGGGTGAGCACGCGTGCCCAGATGTTGATGCCGTATCACCGTACGCTGGATGTACTTGAAGAAGCGGCGCGCGGCAAAGACACGATCGGCACAACCAAGCGCGGGATCGGTCCGGCCTATGCCGACAAGGCGGCGCGGTCGGGCCTGCGGATCGGGGATCTGCTGCACGATGAGTGGCTGGAGAGCCGCTTGGATGCGGCATTGCGCAGCGTCAACCGCAAGATCGAGGTGCTGGGCGGCGAGCCGATCGACGGCGCTGAGGTCTACGCCATCTGCATGCAGTATCGCGAACGCCTGGGCCCGCGTATCATCGACACGGTGCCGCTGGTGCGCCACGCTTTGGACAACAATAAGGCCATCCTGCTGGAGGGGCAGCTGGGCGTCATGCGCGACCTGGACTGGGGCATCTATCCCTATGTGACCAGCAGCAATCCGACGGCTTCCTACGCTGCCTCCGGCGCCGGGCTGCCGGCCCGTGCCATCGATCGCGTGATTGGCGTGGTCAAGGCCTACAGCACCGCAGTCGGTGACGGCCCCTTCCCTGTCGAACTGCACGACGCGGACGGCCAGCGCCTGCGCGAGATCGGCGGCGAGTTTGGCGCCACGACGGGGCGCCCGCGCCGCTGCGGCTGGTTTGACGGCGTTGCCATCGGCTATGCGGCCTGGCTTAACGGTATGACCGGCCTGGCCATCACCAAGCTCGACGTGCTCGACACCTTTGAAACGCTCAAGATCTGCACCGGCTACCGGATGCTGGACGGTACAGTCGTGACCGATTCGATGCCCGACACGCCTGACTTGATGCATGCTTCGCCCGTCTACGAAGAGTGGGAAGGCTGGCTGGCATCGACGGCCGACTGCCGTCACTGGGACGACTTGCCCAAGCAGGCGCGCGCCTACCTTCACCGCATTGGCGAACTGGCTGGGATCAAGATTGATTTTGTTTCGGTCGGACCTGAGCGTGACCAGATGTTTGCTGCCTAAGCGCGCAAATGTCTGACTGTGCTCAGCGCTAAACGCACGCCAATGCGTGCTCCAGATCGGCGATCAAGTCTTCCGGGTGTTCGACCCCGATCGACAGGCGCACCATGCAGTCGCCGATGCCCATTTCGATGCGTTCCTCCGGATCGACGTCGGAATGGGTCATCGCTGGCCGGGTGCTCGGCCAGTGACTCGGTGCCGCCCAGGCTGACGGCCAGGTGGAAGACCTCGAGCGCGTTGAGAAAGCGGAAGGCTTCCGCTTCGCCGCCGACGATGTCAAAGGCGATCATGCTGCCGGGCCCAAGGCACTGGCGCTGGTAGACGGCATAGTCGGAGGACTCGGGCGTGAGATGGCCGAGGTAATAGACGCGCTGCACCTTGGGGTGGTCGGCGAGGTAGTCGGCCACGATGCGCGCGTTCTTCATCTGCGACGTCATGCGCAGCTTTAGCGTCTCGAGCGATCGCATCAGCATCCAGCCGGTCATGGGGCTGGCCATGGTGCCGAACATGGTGCGCATCGATTTGACCTGGTCGAGCAGCGCTTTTGCGCCAAGACACACGCCGGCGATCACGTCGCTGTGGCCGCCGATGTACTTGGTGGCGGAGTAGAGCACCAGGTCGACGCCGTGCTGTAGCGGGTGCTGCCAGAGCGGGCCGAGAAAGGTGTTGTCCACCACGACCAGCACGCGGCGGTCGCGGCGTGACATCCGCCTTGCCAGGTCTGCACAGGCGGCCATGTCGACCAACGCGTTGGTGGGGTTGGCCGGCGTCTCCAGGTAAATCAGTGCCAGCCGCTCGGCAACTGTGCGGTCGCGCAGCTTGTCTTCGATCGCAGCATGGCCGAGATGGGCGGGGATGCCGATCGTACGAATGCCAAAGCGCGGCAGGATGTGCTTTAGAAGATAGTCGGTACCGCCGTAGACGGGCTCGCTGTGGAGGACGACGTCGCCGGGATTCAGGAATGCGAGCAGTGTTGTGGAGATGGCTGCCATACCGCTTTCGAACACCGCCGCCGCTTCCGCCCCATCCCAGATCGTCAACCGATCCTCCAGGATTTCGAGATCCGGGTTGTTTAGCCGGCTGTAGATCAACCCCATTTCTTCGCCGGGCCTGCCCTTGCGCAGCCCATAGGCAAGCTCAAAGAATGCCTTGCCCTCCTCGGCGGTGCGGAATACAAAGGTTGAAGTCATGAAGATAGGGCATTTGAGCGCGCCTTCGGAGAGGGCAGGGGTGTAGCCGTACCCCAGCATGAGGCTTTCAGGCCGCAGTGGTCGATCGCCGACCGTGCGCTTGTGAGAGTCGTGGTTTTCCGTCATGTGTTCGTTGTCTCCATTGACAAACGTGTTTGACCAATTCCTTCTATAGTTTACACCAAAATGCATGCGGCTTCATGCGCAACTCCTTGATTGTCCTCCCGCTCTGCAGCCCCATCGGCAGCCACGCGGCCAGCGGGGGGTCAACTGCATGGCACTCATCCTGTGCCAAGGGGCAGCGCGGAGCAAAGCGGCAGCCCGCAGGGAGGCGCGTGGGGTCGGGTGTCTCGCCCTGCAGAACAATCCGCTGCCGCCGCAAGCGGGGATTGGGAACTGGGACGACAGAGAGCAGCGCTTTCGTGTAGGGATGCTTAGGATCGCGCAGAACTTGCTCTACCGTACCGATTTCGACGATGCGCCCCAGGTACATCACGGCAATTCTATCGGCTACGGCAGCAACGGTGCCAAGATCGTGCGTGATAAAGAGGATCGAGATGCCGCGCTCCTGCTTGAGTTCGGCCAGCAGGTTCAAGATTTCGGCACGGATGCTGACGTCCAGCATCGAAACCGGCTCATCCGCCAGCAGTACCTTGGGTTCCAGGACCAACGCCGCCGCCACCGCGACGCGCTGGCGCTGCCCACCGGAGAGCTCGTGCGGCAGCCGGTTGAGGTAGGTGTCTACCGGTCGTAGACCAGCGGCCTCCAGCGCACTGCGCACGCGCGCGCTGCGTTCGGCAGGATCACGCGCCAGGCCGTGCACGTGCAGTGGCTCGCCGACGATTTCGCCTACGTGCATGAGGGGATTGAGCGACTCATAGGGATCTTGGAACACCATCTGCATTTGGCGCCGCGCTGCCTTGAGCAGCGTGCCGTCCGCACCCGACAGTTCCTGCCCGCCAAAACGGATGCTACCGGAGGTTGGCCGTTCAAGCCCCATCAAGGTGAGGGCCAAGGTCGACTTGCCGCACCCACTTTCGCCGACGACGGCTAGCGCTTCCTTTGGCATCAGTTCGAACGAAACGCCGTCGACCGCACGCACGTAGCTTGTTGGCGTGCGCCTTAACGCATGCCAGAGGCCCGGCTGTGCAATCGGGAACAGCGTCCTCAGATCGCGTACGGCGAGGATGGGAACCGTTGCTGGCGCATCGGCGGGATAGTGCATCTCAGGCCGTCTCCGGTTCGACGAGGAAGCAGCGGACCTCGTGTTTGCCCGCTAAAGGATAGAGCGGTGGCGCCTCCTGGCTGCAGCGGTCGAACGCCGCCGGGCAGCGCGGCGCAAAACGGCAGCCAGGAGGCAGCGCATCGAGCCGCGGCGGTGTCCCTGGAATTGATGCCAGTCTTGTCTGCAGACGGGACGCATCGGGAAAAGCCTTCAATAGCTCCTGGGTATAGGGGTGCTGCGGAGCGTTGAAAACCGTGTCGACGCCTGCCTGTTCAGCCGTTACGCCTCCGTACATGACCAGCACACGGTCGCATAACTCTGCCACGATGCCGAGATCGTGTGTCACCAGGATGATGGCCAGGCCCAACTGCCGCTGCAGATTTGCCAGCAGGTCGAGGATCTGCGCCTGAATCATGACGTCGAGCGCAGTTGTCGGCTCGTCGGCGATGATAATGTCCGGGTTGCAGGCCAGCGCCATCGCAATCATGGCGCGCTGGCGCATGCCGCCAGAATACTGAAAGGGATACTGGCTTTTGCGGTTGGCGGCGATGCCTACAAGGTCCAACAGCTCGCTGACCCGACCATCAACCTGGTCGCCAGGCAGCGTGGCGTGCTGGCGAATGGCCTCGGCGATCTGGTCGCCTACCGTGCGCACCGGGTTGAGTGCGTTCATGGCGCCTTGAAAGACCATCGCAATTCGCTGCCAGCGATAGTCGGCCATTTCGCGTTCGCTCAGCCCTAGGAGGTCCGTGCCTTGCAGCCGGATAGCCCCCTGTGTGATCCGGCCGGCGGATGGGAGCAGGCGCATCAAAGCCAGCGCCAGGGTCGATTTGCCGCAGCCGCTCTCGCCGACAAGGCCCATCACTTCTCCACGCTGCAGTTGGAAGCTGATGTCGACCAAGGCATGCGCCGGCGCGCGTCCTTGGGTGACATAGTCGACAGACAGGTTCTGTACGTCCAGCAGAGGTTGTTCCTGCGCCTGCGTCGCCCTGCCTGGAGCGGCGTTGCCTGAGTCTGCGGCCATAGCTAACTACTCCCCGCTGCCGCAGCATTGGCGTCGGTTGGCGCCTTTTCCGCTGCTTTGTCAGCACGGCTTAGCCTCGCCACCATGCGTTTCCCTACAGACAGGTGGTGGCCGGCCAGGCGCGGATTCAGAACCTGTTCCAGACCTTGCCCGAGCAGCGTGCACGCTAGCACCACCCAAACAATCCCAAGTCCTGGTGCGACGAGTGCCCACCAGGCGCCGGCGCTCATCGCACCGCGTGTGAAGGCAAAATTGAGCATCTGGCCCCAACTCACGGCAGAGGGGTCCCCAAGCCCCAGGAAGCTGAGCGTGCTTTCATTTAGAATGGCCAACGAAATGACCAGCACCGTGTTTACGACCAGCAGCGGCAGCACCAGCGGCAAGATATGTCGGCGTATGATGTAGGGGCTGCCGGCGCCGACGGCTCGGGCCCGGGCGACGAACTTGCGCTGCTTCACCGACAGGGTCTGCGAGCGTACGAGGCGTGCCGTGCTCGTCCACCCGAGCAAGCCGATGACGAGAATGATGTTGAACAGGCTGGGCTTGGTCAGCGCGACGAGTACTACGGCCAGCGGCAGGTCGGGTATCACGAGCATGATGTCGGTAACGCGCATGAGCACGTTTTCGGTTCCGCCCCCCGCATAGCCGGCGCTGAGGCCCATCAGCCCGCCGATGCTCACCGCAATAAACGAGGCAAAGAAGCCGACGGTGAGCGAAATGCGGGCGCCATAGAGGAAGTTCGTGAACACGTCGCCGCCGGCGTCGTCGGTGCCAAACCAGTGTTGAGGGCTGGGCGGTTGATAGATGTCCATGATTGAGACCTCGCGTGGCGCGTCAGGATCGTACGGGGCGATCCAAGGCGCAAGGACCGCCACGGCGATCGCAACCACGAGCATGACGAGCCCAATCATGCCCATGGTGTTGCGCCGAAACGAGCGCCAAAGCCCGCGTACCCCGCCTGCTGTCGTGGTTTCCATCATCTGCCCTTCTTACCCATTTTGCACGCGGGGATCGAGGTAGCTGTACAGCAGGTCGGCCGCCAGATTGGCAAAGATGACGCTCACCGCCAGCATGAGGAATGCACCCTGCAGCATGGGGTAGTCGCGCCGCTGCACGGCCTCGTAGATGGCGCCGCCCAAGCCCGGCCAGGAGAAAACCGACTCGATCTGCACCGCACCGGCTACGGTGAAGCCGAGGTTGAGCGCAATAATCGTGACCATGGGCAGCATGGCGTTGCGCATCGCATGGTCTTTGAGAATTTGGAAGTGGTTTAGGCCCTTCGCTTTCGCCGTCAGGATATAGTCTTCCGACAGCACGTCGATCAGCGAGCTGCGCATGATGAGCATGTACTCGCCCAGGAAAATAATCGTGTAGGTGATCGTCGGCAGAACCATGTGGCGCGCGAGGTCGGCAAGCTGCTCTCTAGGCGAAGCCATCGCCATCCCTGGTGTCGACATGCCGCCGATCGGTAAGCCGAGCGCCGTGCTGCCCCAAAAGAGCAGGATAATGCCCAGCCAGAAGGTCGGCAGGCTCCATGCGACGAGACTGAAGGTGAGTGCGGAGTAGTCGATCGGCGAGCGCGATTTCCATGCTGCCAGCACGCCCAGGGCGACGCCAAAGACGATGGCGAGGATCTGTCCGGCACCGATCAGCAGCAGCGTGTTCCACAGTCGCTCTGCCAGCAGGTTGGCGACCGGCCGGTTGGAGTGGTAGCTGATACCCAGGTCGCCGTGCAGCAGGTTGCCGGCATAGATAAACAGCTGTGTATCGAGCGGGTTGACCAGGCAGTCGCCGCGCTGCGGCGGGTTTAGCGATTGGAAGCAGTTGATCACCGGCTTGTCGAGGCCAAACCGCTCGCGCAGTGCCTCCTGCGCTTCGACGGTCAGGCGCGGGTCGCGCACACCTGCCCGCGCCGGGTCGCCGGGCAGGATCCGAAAGAGGAAGAAGTTGAGCACGATCACGATCGCCAACGTGAACAGCGCCCAGCCAACCTTATTGAGGAAGAAAGCGCTGCGCGTCAACGTTGCCTTCGTGTAGTGAAGCCAAATTCCTTCTAGCTACATGTTTACCAGACAGGATCTTCGTTATCGCCCTTGAGTATGGACTCAATGGTTGCCAACTCCTCGGCCGAGAAGCTGAGATTGTCGAGGGCGCCTACGCAGTCCTCGACCTGGCTCACACGGCTGGCGCCGATCAGGGCCGACGTCATGCCTGGATGGCGCAGCACCCAGGCGATGGACATCTGGGCCAGGGTCTGCCCGCGCTGTTGGGCGATGATCGCTCAATCTGCGCACCCTGCCCAGGCGGCCCTCGCTGACCTGATCCTGCTTCAGGGCGCCTGAGGGCTTGGCAGCGCGCGAGTCGCTCGGTATGCCGCCGATGTACTTATTTGTGAGCAGCCCTTGGGCCAGCGGCGAGAATGCGATGCAGCCGATGCCAAGTTCGTCGAGCGTGTCCAGCAGCCCGTCCTCCACCCAGCGGTTGAACATGTTGTAGGCCGGCTGGTGGATCAGGCAGGGCGTTCCAAGCTGGCGCAGGATGCTAGCTGCTTCACGCGTTTGTTCGGGTGAGTACGTAGAGATGCCGACATAGAGCGCGCGGCCCGAACGGACAGCGTAGTCGAGCGCCATCATTGTCTCTTCGAGCGGCGTATTGGGGTCGGGGCGGTGGCTGTAGAAGATATCCACGTACTCCAGGCCCATGCGTTTGAGGCTCTGGTCGAGGCTGGCGATCAGGTACTTGCGCGAGCCCCATTCGCCGTAGGGGCCAGGCCACATGTAATAGCCGGCCTTGGTCGAGATAATCAGCTCGTCGCGGTAGGGGCGCAAATCCTGGCGCAGGATCTGGCCGAATGTTTCCTCGGCGGAGCCCGGTGGCGGCCCATAGTTGTTGGCCAGATCAAAGTGGGTGACGCCGAGGTCAAATGCGCGCAGGACCATGGCGCGCGCGTTTTCGAGTGTATCGATGCCGCCGAAGTTGTGCCAAAGGCCGAGGGAGACGGCGGGCAGCAGCAGTCCGCTGCGGCCGGTGCGGCGGTAGATACTGCGCAAGTAACGCTGGTCGGCTGCCTGGTACGGCATACGCATGAGCTCCCTTCTATCGGTGGAAGGCTGGGTTAGCAGGAGAGTCCCAGCGCAGGCATATAGTAGATCGACTATGGGGTGAAAGCCAACACGCATTTTCTTCCCATGCACGTGTTTTCGTGTAGTAAATCAGCAGTCGAGTCGGGCATAGCCGTCCGTCTACTGGTATACCACGACCAGGGTGCCCGGGTCCTCACGGCCGGTGGTGTGCCAGCCGTAATCCTCTACGGTCGGGGCTTGCCCAGTCGAACAGCCACTTGGCGTCGGCATTGGTCATGTTGACGCAGCCGTGGCTCATCGGCGTGCCGAAGTTGTTGTGCCAGTAGGTGCCATGGAAGGAGTAGTCTTGGTAGAAGTACTGCACCCACTGCACATTGGGCAGGTTGTAGTAGTCGCCTGCGGCACGGCTGCCGCCTTCCATGCGCTGGGCGGCGATTTTGCCCCAGATGCGGAAGACGCCGGTCACGGTCGGCGTGCGCGCCTTGCCCGAAGAAATCAAGAAGGATTTGATCAGCTTGTTCCCCTCCCAGGCAAAGGTGCGCTGGTGGTCCAGATCGACCGAGATCCACTTTCCTTCCGTGGGGATAACCGGATAAAGCGGATAGCCGTCGGGCCCGATCTCCACGTCGGCGAACAGCTCGGCGAACGACGGCGGTGGCACGATCAGCCGCATGCCGGGCTTGAGCTGTGACGCATCCGTGATGTCGTTGAGCTGCAGCGTGCGGCGCAGTGATGTGTTGTATGCCTGGGCTACGGAGGCGGCACTTTCGCCTGGCTGCAGGACGTGTACGACGTAATTGCCGGTAACGGGAATGTCGTCGCCTAGAAAGGCTTCGTACTTGACACCGGCGGCCTCAGGCACCCGCAGCGGCTGGCCAACGTGCAGCGGCGCCGAGGGTGAACGTTGGTTTAGCTCTGCCAGGCGCGCGGGGGTCGTCTTAAACTTGGTGGCGACGGTGGCAAGGCTGTCGCCTGGCTGGGCGATATAGACGCGGGTCGGCGCGGCGGGGCGCAGCTGCATCGCTGCCGCTGGCGATGGCGTCACTCATGCCACCTGCGGCCGCAGAATTCGCCGAGCCTGAGCCGGCACGCGCTGCTGCCGGCGGCAGTTCGAGCTGCTGTCCGGGCCGAATGAGGTTTGCATCGGTGATCTTGTTGAGCCGCATGATTGCGCTGACCGTGGTACCGTGGCTGGAGGCAATGGCGGCAAGGGTGTCGCCTGGGCGGACTTTGTACAACTTGCCTTCCGCATGGACTGGTGCGGCAGTCCAGAGGCAGGCACAGAGTACCCCTAGGGCAAGAATCCAGTTGCGCCAGGTGCGGGTAGGGCGGCTAGCTATTAACGTCATCACAGGCAAGCTCCGGCTTCGCGCTACGTTACTTGAAACAAGGAAACACAAAACGGACCGATCCATTTTGGCAAGCGTTCAAAGACAAAGTAGCAAAGACAAGAAAGCGCGTCAATAGTGCTATCAGGATATTTTGCGCCGGCCTTCAAGTCGCCTGTATCACCGGGAATTTCGTGTAGCCATATATAGTAACAATAAAACAGGCTATAGAACATCCAAAATCAAAAATTTGCCCCCAAAGCATAGACATCTCCTTGCTTCCATGCTATCATCGGGCCACTTCTTCAACTGCAGTACCTCAGGCAGAACCTCAGGAGGCACACATATGCCCAGGCCCTTATTTGACTCGCCTTACATCTTTGGCCTTCATGATCCGGGCGGTGAGAATCTGATGGCGCAGGCCAATCGGCGCGGCTGGATCGTCTTCACAGTAGAAGTGGGCAGCGATCCCAACAACCTGAGCGGCTTTGACTTTTCGCCCTGGGCGAACCAGGACTTCGGCATCATCTGCCGCATCAACAACGGCTACGGCTCGGCCGGCACAATTCCCTACAGCAGCCAGTACGCCAATTTCGCGCGCCGCGTTGCCAACTTCGTCGCGGCCAGCCCCGGCTGCAAGATCTGGGTGATCGGCAACGAGATGAACCACAGCCAGGAGTGGCCCGCCGTCCCGAGCGCGGCCGCGGCGGCCATACCCGGGTCCACACGTGGGGCCACACCGGCAGCCGCCCCACGCATGCAGCCGTCACGCGGCCGCGATGCCGACCCAACCGGACACGGCAGCACCACTCGCTTCAGTGCCCTCCACCCGGCCCCGGCCGCTGCTCCCGGCATTTCTGCCGCCGCAGCATCGGCCGCCTTTGAGCCGATCACGCCGACCCTCTACGCCAGCTGCTTCCGCCAGTGTCGCGACGCCATCAAGTTGACGTCCGGCCATGGCGACGACCAGGTGGTGATCGGCGCCGTGGCGCCTTGGAACAACCAGGTGACCTATCCCACCAACCCCACTGGAGACTGGGTTACGTACTTTGTCGACATTCTCACCCTCTTAGGTGACGGCGGCCTCGACGGTATAGCCCTGCACACTTACACCCACGGCAGTGATCCGGCGCTGATTACCGACACGAGCACCATGAATGCGCCGTTTCAGAACCGCTACTTCAACTTTCAGGCGTACCGCAACTTTATGGATGCGGTTCCTCCTGCCATGCGCAGCCTGCCCGTCTACATCACGGAGACAGACCAGGATGTACCTTGGCTGGACCAGAACAACGGCTGGGTGCGCGCTGCCTATGCCGAAATAGACCGCTGGAACCAGCAGGGCAACGCACAGCAGATACGGGCGCTTGTCCTTTATCGCTGGCCCCCGTATGACAAGTGGTACATTCAGGGCAAGCAGGGCGTAATCAATGACTTCACCGAGGCGATGCGCAACGACTATCGCTGGAAGGCGCCGCCGCCCGAAACCGGCCGACTTTGCTGCCGGCGACACCGTGCGCACGCTAGATATCGTCAACTTCCGCCAGACGCCGGGCGGCGCTGTCCTGGCGCAACTGCCGCTAGGGAGTGAACTCAAGGTTGTCAGCAGCCGCTACACGCTGCAGAACGGCCTGATCTGGTGGAATCTGCGGCGGACCGCCGATGGCGGCTGGGACGCAGGATGGCTGGGTGGCGCAGGTTTCACCCGACGGAATCGTGCTGCTGGAGAAAGTCATCGCCTCGCTGCCGAGCGGCTCGTTTAAGCCTGGGGACCAGGTGCAGACGCAGACTGTCGTACGCATGCGCAAGACGCCTGGTACGACCAACAAGCCGAGCGACGACGTGGTGGCGGATGTGCCACAAGCTACAGTACTGACCGTGCTCAGCGGCCCAACCACGGCGGACGGTCTAACCTGGTGGCGTAACCAGGGCACGATGCCGAACGGGCAACAGGTGATCGGCTGGCAGGCAGAGAAGCTGTCCGACGGCACGGTTCTCCTGGCGCCCTACATGGCGGTGCCGGTGCCGCCTTCGATCGAACTGCCGCCGGCAACTTTCCGTCCCGGGGATCGTTTCGCCACCACCACGATCGTGAACCTGCGCAAATCCGCCGGCTCAACCAATAAGCCAGCCAGCGATGTGGTCGTCTCGCTCCCACAGGGCAGCGAAGGCAATATTGTCTCGGGTCCTGTACCGCGTGACGGCATGACTTGGTGGGAGGTTCGCATGGCAGGCGGCCAATCCCTCCAGGGGTGGATGGCCGAAGCGCTGCCCACTGGCGAGGCGCTTATGCAGCGTCTCACCCCAGCAGCTGGCACGTTTGCCAAGGGCGACCTGGCGGTGACGGCCGATTACGCCAATGTTCGCCGTACACCAGGCGTCACAGGCAAGCCCGGCGACGATGTCCTGGGCATGTTTGCCCCCCGCGCTGTGGTCAACGTGGCAGGTGGCCCAGAATCCAAGGACAACCTGACCTGGTGGCGTGTTGGTGGAATCGGCAGTAATGGTGTCGAGCTGATCGGATATGTTGCCGAACGCACTCCCGACGGTGCGCAGCTGCTGACACCTGCGTCCAAGCTGCCCAATACGTCCATTCCGGACAAAACCAGCGGGCTCTACCTGGCCGCGCCGTATGACGGCAGCTACGGTATTGCACAACTGTGGGGCGAGAATCCTGAGCTTCTATTCCAAGTTCAGCTATGATGGCGTCGCGCTGCGCGGCCATAACGGCATCGACTTTCTGACTCCTACCGGCACGCAGCTGTATGCGACAGACGGTGGAGAAGTGGCCCAAGTGGGCTTTGAAGACGGAGGCTTTGGCAACTACATCCTGATACGCCATCCATGGGGCGAGTCGATTTACGCCCATCTGGCATCGACGGCCGTGACCCCCGGCCAGGTTGTTGGGCGGGGACAGTTTATCGGCGTTTCCGACAACTCCGGCGGCAGCAGCGGGCCTCACCTTCACTTTGCCATCCGTGTCAACCCGTATCAGCGCACCGACGGGTGGGGCGGTTTCACCGATCCACTGCCGTATCTGCCGCCCAACTCGTTTGTCCTGCCGCCTTATGTGCTGGATCCGGCCAGCCTGGCCATTGCGGCCGCCCTGCCTGCGCCCAGCGTGCGGCAGGGGCGCCAGGAGCCCTCGGGCATGGGCAACGTCGCAGGTACTAAGCGGCCATAATTGCGGGTTGATTGAGGAAAACACGAAAGAGCGTCAAGAACCCTCATGGGCGCGGCTGTGCTATAATTCCGGCAGTATGAACATTGACGGAAAGTCAGCATGCCGCGTCCTCTGATCGATTCTCCCTTTATCTTCGGCATTCACGAGCCGGGCGGCGAACAGTACATGCTGGAAGCCGGCCGGCCCGGTTGGATTGTTTTTACCGAAGTTCTCGGTCACGACCCAGAGGATCGCCTCGGCGTCGACTATTCGGCCTATGCCGATCGTGGATTGGGGATTATTGCCCGTCTCAATCACGGCTACGAACCGGACGGGACACTGCCGCACAGCAGCTTGTATGAAGCCTATGCTCGCCGTGTCGCCAACTTCGTCGCCACCAGCCGTGGCTGCAAGATCTGGGTGATCGGCAACGAGATGAACTATGCCGTCGAGCGACCGGGCGTCAAAGTGGACTGGTCGCGCCACACGCTCGGTGCGTGAAGGACCTGCCGGCGAGGCGGATCCTATGCGGCGTGGCCTTGCCACTCGCTTCACTACCCAACCGGACTCATCGCGTGAGATTCGCACGACACGCGGAGCGCTGATAAGCCCAGGCGAGGTGATCACCCCTGAACTGTATGCACGATGTTATCGCCTGTGCCGTGACGCCATTCACCGCATTCCTGGCCACCAGGACGACCTCGTACTCGTCGGTCCGGTAGCCCCTTGGAACACGCAGACAATCTACCCCGGCAATGCCAACGGCGATTGGGTTCAGTACTTCCACGACATTCTTGCCTTGTTAGGCGAGAAGAACTGCGACGGTTTTGCCCTGCACGCGTACACGCATGGCGCCGACGTCTCGCGGATTGGCAGCCCGCAAAAACTCGCTCCCCCTTTCAGGCGCGCCACCAGGAGTTTCGGGTGTACGCCGACTTCCTCGGCGCCGTGCCTGCTGCCATGCGCCATCTGCCAGTCTTCTTAACCGAAGTTGGGCAGGCGCAGCCATGGCAGGATCGCAACAACGGCTGGATTCAGGCCATGTATGCGGAGATCGATGCCTGGAACCGCCAACCTGGCGCGCAGACAATTCGTGTCGCGGCCCTCTATCGCTGGCCTAAGCTCGACCGCTGGTACATTGCCGGCAAGGCAGGGGTCGAGGAGGACTTTCGCCAGGCGCTGCTGCGCGACTACCGCTGGCAGGACGAAGAGCTGCTTGAAATGGTGCTCCCGGTGGCTGAAGAGGCAACTGCCCAAGCGTCCGTCCAAACGCCCACTCCAGTATCCACCCAGTCACCCACTTTGCCGCCGACGTCTGACACTGGCGCGGCGCCTGCCGCCGCAGTGGCTGTGGCTGCGACGCGGACTCGTAGGGAGCGGCGGCGCCAGCCTCCAAAGCCATACGCAGTCGAGTGGCTGGGTGAAGAATTCCCGGCCCGGCTGCTGGCAGGCCAGATCCTCACGGTGCCGGTAACGATCAAGAATGCAGGCAGCTTGACGTGGACTTGGGGCGGCGGCAATCCTGTGCGGTTGGGCTATCGCTATTATCGCAACCGGCGCCCCCTGCCCATTCCACCGACACGCGACCTGCGTACCGACGTGCCTGAGGATGTGGCGCCTGGACAGACGGTCGTCTTCGAAATGCATCTGGCGCTGCCGGAAGAACCGGGCAACTACACAGTTGAACTGGATTTCGTGCATGAGGGAATCGCCTGGTTCAAGGAAAAGGGATCGACGCCGCTCACCCGCTGGCTTACCGTCGAAGCCCCGGCGCCGGAAATCGCAAGCCGACGGCAGGTCAGAGCATCCAGCTGCCGGTGCGTCTGTTTAACGACATCACGGCGCGACTGCCACGCAGCGGGGCGCCCTATGCGCGCCGCAATCTGAACCAGATCAAGTATATCGTGGTGAACCATACGGGGGCGCACCCGCAGCTGAGCCTCGATCGCATCGCCCGCGCCCATATCAAGCGTGGCTATCCTGGCATTGCCTATGACTTTGTGGTCGATGTCAACGGCGAGATCTTCAAGACGACCGAGCTGGAGGATGTTGCCCAGCCGGACCAGGTGTGGTCGGAGCAGGGTGTCAACATCTGTTTGACCGGCAACTTCCACCAGGGTCCGCCGCCGCTGCCGCAGCTCGATGCCGCCGGCCGGCTTTGTGCCTGGCTGGCGCAAAATCTCGGCTTGACAGCTGAAGCTATCGTCGGGCTTGGCGAGTTGATCACAAGCGACAGTCCCGGTGAAACGTTCTACCGTGGCGCCGCATGGAAAGAGGTTCTGCGCCGCCAGGTACGGCTGCATCTGGCCGCCTTGGGGATGGGTGCGGCAGACAGCACACAGCTGCAGTCGCTCGAAGCGCAGATTGCGGAACTGGATGGCGAGAATCAGCGACTGCGCCAGCAAACCGAGCAAGAACGCGGCGAAATGGTCCGCCTGCAGCAGGCGATGGATCGCATGCAGGCAGAATTGATCGACCAGCGCCGGCAGCTTGAAGCCCGTCCGACGGTCGTCGAGGGGGGACTGCGGCTCAATGTTCTGGTGGATCGCCTGCCGCGTGATGCCAGGCGCTATGTGCCGCGCCAGCCGAGCGACGTCGAAATGCTCGTCATTCACCACACAGCTGCGCCGCCCGAGACTTCGCTGCAAGACATTGCCACCGCGCATCGCGCCGACTGGCCCGGCATCATCTATGACTTTGTCATCGACGGCAAGGGCGAGATCTACCAGACCCAGCCGCTCGACCAGGTTGCGGATGCAGCCGAACCTTTTGTGCGCAAAGCCATCAACATTGCGTTTGCGGGGGATTTCAGCAAGGGTGGCGAGCCGGCGCCGGCGCAGATCGCCGCCGGCGGGCGCCTGCTGGCCTGGCTGCGGCAGCGGTTTCCCCAGGTGCTGCCGACGGCGATTCGCGGGGCGAGCGAGTTTGCTGCCACAGTCTCGCCCGGTCGCGAGTGGAACAGCGGCCGGGCCTGGAAGCGAGAGCTGCTGGCGTCGGCCGGCATTATCCAGGCAAGCGAAGAACCATCGGCTGCCATTGAGGAACTGCAGGGGCAGATCGCCAGGCTTGAAAATGAACTCGAGGCTGCCCGGCGCGAAAAGCAGGCTGCGGACGAGCAGCGCACCGCACTGGCTGCCGAGAAGAACCAGCTGCGCACCGAGCTAGAGGCGCAGAGCCATGCGGTCCAGGTCTTTGTCGTGCCCAAGCCCCCGATGCGAATCATCGTCGAGCAGCTGCCCAAGCATCCGACGCTGCGCTACGAACGCCGCGCCTTGAGCCAGATCACGCATATCGCCGTGCACCACACGGCCGCGCCGCCGCATATGGGCCCTGCCCGCATCGCCGAACTGCACATCGCCGCCGACCCCAGCCGCGGCAAAGACGCCTGGCCGGGAATTGGCTACCACTTCTTCGTGCATGAAGACGGCAGCATCGAGCAGACAAATCACCTTGAGACTGCCAGCTATCACGTGTTTCGCCACTACGGCTATACAGTCGGCGTCGTCTTTGCCGGCAGCTTTATGAACGGCAAGATTCCTTCGTCGGCGCAGCTGCGGTCGGGCGCCCACCTGCTGGCCTGGCTGATGCAGGAACTGCGGGTGCCGTTGGCGCGTGTATGGGGCCATCGCGAGTTTCCCGGACAATATGACCGTCTGCCCGGGCAGCGAATGGACGCAAGGCAACCGCTGGCGTGACCTCCTCTTTGAGCGGATTGAGCAGATACAAAAAGGCACAGGGCTCAAGCCGACACGCCACTATCTGCTTTTCTGGCAGCGCGAGCAGTCGGGGCTGACCGGACGCGAAGACATGGTAAACGCGCTGGGATACATTGCCCGCTTCCGCCCGACCGTAGGTTTCTCGCCGGAAGAGGCACGTGGCGCCGAATATGTGACGATCGTCGGGGGTGAGGCCGGCGTCAGCCGCAGTGTCGAGCAAATGCTGGTCCAGGCTGGCTGCAAGGTAGAGCGCATCGCCGGGCGCGACAGTGCCGAGACAGGGCTTATGTTTGCCGAGCTGCTGCGGGCCGGGCGCCGCTTCCAGTCGTTTGAGAGTGACTTCTAGGAGTTAAGCAGCGATGAGCAGCCACCTGGCATTTCGTCCACAGCCGCTTGGCTCCAACTATGCCGTACACCTGCCGGCCTTTGAAGGCCCGCTCGATCTGCTGCTGCACCTCATCGAGACGCAGGAACTGGACATCAGCGCCATCAGCCTGGTGGCGGTCACCGATCAGTACCTGCAGACCATGGCCCAACTGGAAGAGATCGAGCCTGGGGCGCTGGCGGACTTTCTGATCGTCGCCTCGCGCTTGTTATACATCAAGTCCTACCACCTCCTGCCCAAGCCGCGCCCGGCGTCCGAAGAAGACGAAGACGAGGCAAGCGGCGATGCGCTGGTGCGCCAGCTGCTCGAGTATCGGCAGTTCAAGGAGATTGCGGGACTGCTGCGCAATCGTGAGCAGGCGGGGCTGCGCGTATATGTGCGGTCGGCGCCGCGGCCCGAAGTGCCGCGCCGGCTCGAGCTGGACAACATGGACGTCAACAGGCTGCAGGCGGCGCTGCGCAAAGTGCTGCAGCGCATGCCTGTGGATCCGCCGCTGCCACGTGTCAAGACGTATGCGATCACGGTGGCCGAGCAAATCGACAACGTACGCTCGCTACTGCGCAGCCAGGCAGCGGTGGCCACAAATGGGCGCAGCCAGCTTTCGTTCTATACACTGTTGAGCCAGAGTGCCACTCGCCTGGAGGTGGTAGTCACTTTTCTGGCCGTGCTTGAGCTTTATAAGATGGGTGAAGTTGAGGTGCTGCAAGACGGCACCTTTGCCGACATCTTTCTGATTCCCAGCCTGAGGCAGGCGCCAGATACGCAGTCTGGGCCCCACCGGGCGGTACCGAGAGCAGTGTCGGGTAAGCCCGACGAGTAACCGACTGACTCAGCGGGGCAGGAACTGTTCCAGCTGCGCCCGCAATTGCGTATAGTCACTGGCCACCGGAAACTGCGGGAACTCAGCCGCCACGTTAGCAGGAGGGCAGTAGAGGATGCCTTGGTGCGCCTCGGCCAGCATACGCGTGTCGTTATAAGAGTCGCCCACGCCCACGGTAAAGAAGCCGAGCTGCCTAAAGGCCGCCGCCGCCTTGCGTTTGCCGTCGTCCGTACGCAGCCGATAGCCGGCGAGCATGCCGCGCTCGTCCACGGTGAGGCTGTGGGCAAACAGGGCAGGGTAGTGCAGCTTAGGGAGAAACGGCGTCACAAATTCATAGAAGCTGTCGGTGATGATCACGACCTGTGCCTGCCGGCGCAGCCAGTCAAGGAACTCAACTGCGCCGGGGAGGGGCTCCATCGTGGCGATGACCGACTGAATATCTGCCAGCGTCAACCGTTCACGCTCGAGGATCTGCATGCGGTAGTGCATGAGCTGATCGTAGTCCGGAACGTCGCGGGTTGTGAGGCGGAGGTCGGGGAGACCGGTACGCTCGGCGACGGCGATCCAGATTTCGGGCAGAAATACGCCTTCAAGGTCGGAGGCGACGAGCAGCGGCTGATCTTGCTTGTGTGTACGGGTGCATCCGTTATTCCAAGCTTCTGTGCGAGTTGACATGATGAGTCTACCAAAGGGTAGAAAGAGTGGTCAAATGGCAGCAGGGTGGCAAGACTATGCGCAGTTGATGCGTGGGCTTCGCATAGTACCAAAGTGCAACAGGCTGCCTGCTGCACCAGGCGTGGAGGAATCAACCAGCGTAGGCAAGGGCGCGGTCAAGCATATGTCCCAACTTATCGGCGCCAGCGCGATTGTGTGCCGTGCGTGGCGAGTCTGTGTTTGTGGCGGCAGCTGGCGACCAGTCAAATTCCCAGGCAAAGGACCAGTCGGTCCGAGTCTGTGCGTTGCGCTCGTCGGTATTGTAAGAGTCGAAGCTGGTCACGTTGCTGTTGTAAGAGCTTGTCATGGCGGACTTCCTAACTACTGGCGTTGCTGAAAGATGCGAACCACACGAAACTGCCCTGCATCTTAGCCGTATATCTGGGCCTATGTCCCGCTCGAATTGAGATTCGATTCAGACCGGCAGCCTACGTAAGCTGCGGCTGGCAACCGGCTTTAGGCTGATTTCATGACTAAAGGGTGTCGGTTATGACGAAATTAAATGACTCTTTTCTTTCGTCATAGCTGTTTTCGCATAGGCAATGAGGCGACTGCCTACTGCCACCGGGACCGCCTGTAGGTCTCGCCCCAGTCTTCTCCTGCGGCATTTCTACCCACCTGCATTGAGCCTAACGGCTAAACACTATTCGGGTCGCATGGCGCTGCCGATGGTCTTCTGTTAGCGCAGCCTTGCAGCCGCGTGGGCACGTGCCAATAGGCGCCGCCATGTGCAAAACGGCGGCGGGCAAGGATCGTCGCATTCCTAATCTGAAATTAAACTTGAAAAATTACTAAGATTCACAAATTTACCTGTTGACAAAGCAGCACGATCGTGGTTCAATTAGTGTAATTAAAAGTTTGAAGGAGTCGAATACTATGCGAAAAATGCAATTATCCAAGCCGAACGCCCTGCTCCACACCGATGCGGCCGAACTGGCCTTCAGTGCGGATATTCTCGCCGGCCAGCTTGCGCCATCCAGCATGGCGATGTACCGGCGCGACTTTGCAGCGTACCTGCGCTTTGCCGGCAATGCCGATGCTGCCGTCGACTCCGCCACCCTGGCCCGCTGGCGCACACACCTGGCGCAAGAAACCGAGATGAGTCCTAACACGATTAATCGCATGATTAGCGCCGTCAAGCGCCTCATGCGTGAGGCCTCTATCCAAGGGTATGTACCGGCCGCCACGGCTGCATCATTCGACAACATTTCAGGCGTCAAGACCGCCGCCCTGAAGAACCGCATCAAGCAGACGGCGAGAGTTCGTATTGAACCGTCTGCTATGCGAAAAATGTGTGATACGCCGGATACAGAGGCCCTGCTGGGCATGCGCGATACCGCCCTGCTGGCGACGTTGGCCAGCAGCGGGCTGCGTGTCAGCGAAGTGGTGGGGCTGACGCTAGAACAGATTCGCCCCAAGGGGTCCAGCTACGTGGTGCTGGTGTGCGGCAAGAACGACATCGAGCAGCGCGAGGCGCCGCTCAGCCGTGAGGCCTATTCCCACATTCATGCCTGGCTAGAGAAGCGGCCCGTGCAGTGCAGCGCTATATTTACGGCGTTTGCCGGTCGCGGCAGCCAGCGCGCGACAACCCGCCCGATGTCGGCTGTGTCGATCTGGCGGGTCGTGCGCAAATACTCCGTCGACGCAGGTGTGGACGATGTCAAGCCACACGACTTTCGCCGCTTTGTCGGTACGCAGCTCGCCCGCACTAACCTGCGCATGGCGCAGAAGGCGCTGGGCCACAAGCGGCTGGAAACAACCGCACGCCACTACATTCTGGACGAACTGGAAGCCGGTCTGACCGACGGCCTGTATTGAGCCCCCTCTAGAAGCGGCGCCGGTGCTTGCGGCCGGCGCCCGCCATGGCGGCAAGCCCGACGATCACAAGCAGCGTGACGAGCAACGGCCGCTCTCCGCCGTTTATCGCCATACCCGTCGGTGGGACACCTGTCGGCTCGCCCGCTCCCTGCTCTTCCGCAGCGGCCGGCGTACTGTCAACCGTCGGCGCCGCTGTTGTGCGCAATGGGATCGTGACCGTCTCCCTTGCCGCAATGGTCGCAGCCGCAGCCTCAGTTGCACTTTCTGTCGTCGTGAGAGTGGCTGTTACGGTTGTAGCGTTCGTTGCCGCTGAGACCGGAACCGTTAAAGTCGCCGTCGCTGGCAAAGTGGTTGTCATGACGCCGGTAGATGGCAGCGTGCTGGTCACTGTCGCCGCCGCATTGGCGCCTGGCATAGCCACAGCTGTTGCTGTGGGCACCGAAGCAGCGGTTGTGGACGTCGCCGCCGGCTGTTGAGCTGGCAGAGCTGTGGCCTCGGCGGGTGTGCTTGCGGCGGTTGGCAGCGGCGTCCTGGTCGGTTGCGGTGTGTTAGTTGGATTGGCTGTAGGTACGCTGGAAGCCGTGCCGGTGGCCGTTTCAGTAGCCGTTTCGGTCGGCACCGACGTGGCAGTCGAGGTTCTCGTCGGCACTGTAGTTCCAGTGGCAGTGCCGGTTGCGGTACTGGTTGCCGTGCTCGTTGATGTGCTGGTTGGTGCCTTGATTGGCCCTGCGGTTGGTATGTCGGTCGGCGTATTTGTGGGTGACGACTTGACGACTGTTGCCGTTGCGACGGGCGTGCTGGACGGCTCTGTTGTCGAAGTTGTAGCAGCGACTGTCGGCAGTGCGGTGCTGGTTGCCGCTTGTGCTGCGGAAGTAGCGAAGCCCGCTACCGCTGCTTCCAGTGCTGCCTGGACATCCGGCACAGCCGCGGATGAAACAGTGCGGGTGTTTGTCGGGCTGGGGGCAGATGTCGCCGTTGCAGCGGCTGTGGCTGTCACACTTGGAGTCGGCGCCGGTACGGGGGTGCTTGTTGCCGTATCGGTCGGCACAGGCGTGCTAGTTGGCACAGCCGTGTTCGTGCTGGTGGGGACTGCGG
Source organism: uncultured Chloroflexia bacterium (assembly GCA_963701415.1). Lineage (GTDB taxonomy): Bacteria > Chloroflexota > Anaerolineae > Caldilineales > Caldilineaceae > Fredericiella. The sequence goes on along the minus strand of CAVPAH010000021.1, from coordinate 77,533 downwards.
CTGCCGTGTTTGTAGGAACCGATGTCGCAGTACTCGCCGCTGTGCTTGTCGCTGTGTCTGAAGGCGTTGCAGTGGGCACACGTGTGGCAGTATCTGTCGGCTCGGGGGTAGCCGTATTGGTTGGTACGGGCGTAGTCGTGGGTACGGCTGTGGCCGTGCTTGTAGGCAGCGGCGACGGTTCAGTAGTCGGGGTATTCGGCTTTGCCAGCGCCGGCGGCATCGTGGCCGTAGCAGATGTGGCTGAAGCACCCGCTTCACCGGTGGCTGTGACGGACGGCGCGGCGAGCGTGCTCGTTACCGTTTCGGTTGTCGGTTCCACGCCGCCAACGCCCTGAGCCGCGTCAGGGGTGACTTCTGAAGTTGCTGTCCCGACAGCCTCAGGGCCGTAGTCGACGCTGCAGTCGTCTTCGTTGTCGCAGTTGGTCCAGACGCGCTGGTTGCCATTACAGACGACGTTGCGCTTGGCGCCGTTGTGCTTGTGGCGGTGCTTGTTGCAGGGGGTGTCGGGGTAGCCACGGGTGCAGGCGTGGGTATTGCTGCAGCGGTGTTAGCTGCCTTTGGTGTTGCCGCTGGCACGGCCAAGGAGCGTAGTGTCGCCGTACCCGTTATAGCTGACGTGACTCCCGTGGTAGCTGTCGCGGTAGCCGCCGCCAAAGGAGTACGAGTTGACGTCGAAGTTGCTGCTTGAGTCGGTCTGCGTGTGGCCGTCTCCGTAGGTGCAGCTGTGTTGGTCGCAGTAACTGTAACTGAGGTGGTCGCGGTTTCTGTTGGCGCATGCGTCTCAGTTGCCGTCGGCACGGGTGTGGGGACTGGCGTCTTGGTTGTAGTAGCCGTATTGGTGGCTGTGCTCGTGGCTGTACCGGTCGGATCTGGTGTATCAGTTGCGGTCGGTTTCGCCGTGGCAGTGTCTGTTGGTACAGGCGTGTTCGTTGGCGGGGTTGTTACCGTGCTAGTTGCTGTGCTAGTCGCTGTGTCTGGCGGTTCGGGCGTGTCGGTGGCCGTAGGCACTGAGGTCGCGGTGTCGGTGGGAACTAGGGTATCAGTCGGCATGGAGGTATCGGTTGCCGTGCTGGTTGCCGTATCTGTGGCAGTTGCGGTGGGTACTTCCGTGTCGGTCGCAGTTGGCACAGGCGTCGCAGTGTCCGTGGGAACTTGGGTATCAGTCGGCACGGAGGTGTTGGTCGCCGTACCTGTGGCAGTTGCGGTGGGCGCTTCCGTGTCGGTCGCAGTCGGCACTGGCGTCGCAGTGTCGGTGGGCACGGGTGTATTGGTAGGTTCGGGCGTATCTGTTGCAGTAGCAGTACTGGTGACAGTACTGGTGGCTGTTGCCGTCGGCAGCGGTGTGGCGGTTGGGACTATCTCGATCGCTAGAGGCGGCGATAGTACCAGTGGCGCGCCGCTCTTATCGAGGATCGCCACGGCAACCGTATAGGGTGTCGTGGTATCCAGGCTGGCGGTCATCACCCAGCTGCCCTCGGCACTCACGGTTGTAGAGGCAACCGGCGCTGACGCGCACCTGCAGCTCCACGACGCTTGCCGGCTCGCCTACGCCGCCTACGACCAGGGCGCCCTCGTCTTCGCCAACGCGGACACTGCTGATCTGCGGCGGCACTGGGGTCGCGGTGGCAGTGGGTGCCGGTGTCGGGGTCTCAGTTGGCGTTGCGGTCGGGGCGGGCGTCGGTGTACCGGTAGATGTCTCCGTCGGCACCGATGTGGACTGGTGTGTGGACGGGGGTGTGGACGTCGCGGTCTCGGTTGCCGTTGGTACGGGGGTAGATGTAGCTGTGGGGACCGGGGTGTCTGTGGCGGTACTCGTGGCAGGGGCCGTTGCTGTCGCGGTCGGCAGGGGCACCGGGGTTTCGGTGCTGGTCGCCGTGGGCTCACTGGTCGCCGTGTTGGTTGGAATTGGCGTCGGTGTCGGCAGGTCGACCACGACCCGTTCTAGCGGCACGGATAGAGCCTGCGTCAGTGCCCCTTGGGCGCCGACAATTTGCACGCCGATGCTGGCTGCACGCGTCAAGGGCAGCGCGGCGTCGATAGACCATTTACCGGATTCGTCTACTGTCGCAGTGGTGACGGACGTGTCGTCGAGCACGACCTGCACTTCGGTGCCCGGCTGGCCTGTGCCGGCGACGGAGACACGCCGCTCGTCGCCTGTCCCCGTGACTACCATCTGTTCTACCGCCGCCGGCATGCTGGTCGCAGTTGCGGTCGGCGGTTGCAGCAGTGGGTGTTGAGGTGTCAGTGGGGGCCAGCGTCGCGGTTGGCTCGGGCGTAGATGTTTCGGTAGGGCGAAGGGTATTGGTAGCTGTTGGCACCGGCGTCGCAGTCTCCGTGTCAGTGGGGGTCGGCGTTGCGGCGGGCTCAGGTGTAGATGTCTCGGTAGGAGCAGGGGTGTCGGTGGCTGTAGGCGCCGGCGTCGCAGTGTCGGTGGGGGGGACGGCCGCAACGGCCTGCGCAGGCTGGTCGACGATCAGGCGCACGGGCGTCGCCGTGGCTACGACTTTCCCGCCCGCATCCACTGCATTCAGGGCAAAGGAATAGACTCCCGGTGCGCGAATATCGGCGGGCAGTGTCCAACGCCCCTGCTCGTCCACCTGTGCTTGTCCAACGAGCTTACCGTCTACCAATACCTCTACGATGGAGCCGGGTTCTCCTGAACCTGTCAGGGTGACCACGCCTGCCGCGAGGCTTGCGGTCAAAAGTTCGCTGTCGAGAGAGGGGGAACGCACGGCGAGCGATGCCACCGTGACGCTGATTGGCTCGCCGGCCGACAGCATTTGGCCACGCCCGTTCACGATGCCGGCGGCGAGCGTATGCGCGCCCGCAGTGGGGACCTGCGCCAGGAGCGACCACGCGCCGTTTTCGCCCGCTATCGCCGTTCCGATGGCCTGGCCATCCAAGCTTACCTGCACCGTGGCGCCAGGCTGCCGCTGTGCCTGACACCTGCACGGCACCGGACGTCACCGTTTCTCCGGTCAGCGGCGAGACCATGACAGGCGCCGCCACAACTGCTTCTGCGGTAAACGTCGGCACCGGGGTTACGACGACGACCGGCGGCAGGATCTGCTGCTTTTGCTGCCAGCTGATCGCCACAAACAGAACGATGGCCAACACCGACATAATCAGCAAGACGGCAAACTTGACGCCGTCAAGCCGCCGGATGGAACGCGGTGTGCGACGCGCCGGCATGGGCTATTCCCCCTCGGCCTGTGGATCTGCGGGCGCTGCGGTTACGCCGGGAGGGTTTGCTTCGTCGCGGGCTGCATCAGGTACCTTTTCAGGTGTTGCTGGTTCAAGTGCTTCTGGGGATGTGTCTATGGGTGCGACAACCGCTTCGCCAGTTGGGTCAGCAGGAGCCTGCTGTGCAGCAGCAGGGGCAGCCTGCACGGCGGCGAGCTGAGACTGTGCTTCGGCCAGCTGCCGGCGCAGCGCCTGGTTCTCGTCGCGCAATTCATTCAGGTTGCGGCGCCAGAACTGCCAGTCGACGATCCATTCAATGAGCCACCCCAGGATGAGGCCGCCTATCAGTGCTAGCCAGACTTGCTGCATTTGCCACGTCTCCCATCCAAAATGAAGCGGCGCTGTCGAGGCTTAAGGAGAATCCTGTTGTCTTTGTTCTACCATAGATCAGAATACGTGCAAAGCGCAGGCGCACCCAGGGAGCAGGCAGGGACGCCTGCGCCCAGAGTGCTGCCGGACCTTGTGCCGCTATGGGCAGTCATAGTTGCACAGATAGGAGGCAGCGCAGATAATTCGTAGGCATGAATTCCAACTCTGAGTACCAACCCTATCTGAGTTTCGCTGCGAGCCTGGCGGCCGAATGTGGGCAGCTAGCGGCCGAGACTTTCGGACTACACAGTGCTCGGCGCAAGAGCGATGGAACGTTGGTTACCAAGACTGACGAGCAGATCGACCGTCTGATCTCCACCCGCATTGCCGAAGCTTATCCCGGCCATGTGATCCTGAGCGAGGAACAGAGCACCATTTACGATCCCGCTTATGAGTACACGTGGGTTGTGGATCCCATCGACGGCACCACGAACTTCACCCACGGCATGCCGATCTGGGGCGTCAGCATCGCCCTGCTGCGCTGCGGCCAGCCGATCGTAGGCGTGCTCGACTTTCCCTCTCTGCATGAGCGGTACCAGGCCGTCGCCGGCGAGGGCACGTGGCGGGCGGGCGAGCGGGTCGTCGCCTCGCCGCTCACGGAGGTCGACGATCAGCAGCTAATCATGAAGTGCACACGTACGGACCGGCTCTTCCAGATGCGCACCCCGCTGAAAAGTCGCATCATGGGGAGCGCCGCCTACCATATCTGCAAAGTGGCGGACGGCACGGCGCTGGCGGGCGTCGAGACAACCCCAAAAGTCTGGGACCTGGCGGCGGCCTACCTGATCGTACGCGAAGCCGGCGCCGTGCTTGTTGCCGCCGATGGCGAACCGATCTTTCCCCTGGCGGCCGAACGGCGTGACTACAAGACGCGGTCGGTTACGACGTTGTGCGCCGCCAATCCCTCTATCCTGCAGCACCTGAAGTCCGCCATGGTTGTACGCGAGCGATGACGGGCGTAGGGATGCAGCAGGATGCAAAGGCCGACGGCGGGCGCACCACGATCCGCAAGCTGACCGCCGACGGCGGCGAGATCGCGATCGGCTACATCGGCAGCGATGGGGTGATCTATAAGCTGCGCTGGGAGGAAGGCCAGCCCGTCGGCCGTGTCGACGATGACGGCCATATATTTCGCCGTACCGCCCATGACGAGCGCGAACTGGGCTATTTCACACCACAAGGCAGAGTCTACAGCAACGGCGTCTTGGAAGGGGGTGCCATTGGTTGGGTCGACCCTGACGGCGTGGTTGTGCAGGGAGGGCTGATTTTTGGCGAAGAAGAAGTCGGCAGCGGCGACGGGCCGCAGCTCCATGCTGCCGGCGCCGCCCTGCTGCTGCTTTTTTTGCCGGACGACGCCGAAGAGAACCGCCGTTTATGAAACAGGAACAGACGACTGTCGCAACGCCGCGCATGACCTTTCACTGCCGGACCTGGGGTGCAGATGACGGCATCCCAGTCATGCTGCTCCATGGCAGCTACGGCACGTCGCGCTGGTGGGAAGGGTTGGCGGCCGCGCTGCCTGAAGAGATCTACGCCTTTGCCCCGGATCTGCGCGGGTGCGGCGGGAGCAGCAAGCCTGACGGCGGCTACAGCATTACCGAGCAGGCAGAGGATGTAGCCTCCCTGGCGCGCACACTGGGTTGGGATGACTTTCACCTCGTCGCGCACTCGAGCAGCGGCGCCATTGCCGTCGAGTATGCGTTGACGCATCCGGGCAAACTCAGCACACTGATGTTGGTTAGCACCGTACCGGTGGAGGGTGTTTTTACGCCGATCGACGGCTACATGCTGCTTGAACAGATGCGCAGCGACCGCGCACTGCTGGCGCAGGCGATGGCGCTGCTGATGCCGTGTGTCGCGGCCGCCGTCCAGCGGGGCGACCCTGCAGAATCGGTTTTGTTCGAAACGCTTGTCGACGATGCCCAAGGCATGGCCCCTGCCGCGTTTGTCGACGTGGCCCGCAGTCTCAGCCAGTGGAACCGCTTTGCCGATGCCCGCCAGCTGACGCTCCCCACCCTGCTCGTGTGGGGGGATCAGGACGTGATTGTGGACCGCGAGGCGACCACGCGCACGTTGATCGCCATTCCCGGCGCCAACAACCTGGAAGTGATGCATGGGGTCGGGCACAGCCCAATGCTGGAGGCACCGCAGCGGCTGGCGGAGATTTATGTTAACTTTATTACCCAGGACTTTGGTGCTGCAAATTAGGACATGCCTGTGGACTTTCCAGCTATGCAAACTCCCGATCCCTCATCCACCTTTATGACCACGGGTACCGGCGCCGGCGAACTTATCGACGGCACCGGTGCAACTTTGGCGCCACGCCTGCGCCAGCTTGCCTGGCATGGCGCCACGGCGATTCACGATGCCTTCGACGACTATCAGACCCAATTCCGCGCCATCACCCTGCGTGCGCAGCGGTGCTTTGAGCGCCGGGAATGGCAGCACTGGCAGGCAGACTCGATCGAGCGACTCGAGCTGTACGAGCAGGTCCTGCGCGGCCTTGTGAGCGGACTGCGCACGCTGTTGGGCAGCGAGACGCTGAACAAAGTCCTCTGGCGTGCCATCAAGCTAAACTATGCACGCCTGCTCAGCCGGCGCAAGGACCTGGAAATCGGCGAGACGTTTTACAACTCCGTCACGCGCCGCATCCTGGTGACAGTGGGCGTCGAACCCGAGCTGGAGTTTGTCTGGTTTGGCGCGACAACACTGCCTACCGGCGACAGCGATATCATACGCCTGTACGTGCAGGTCAGCACGCTGCAGGCCATGGTCAAGTCCATCCTGCTCGACTATCAGTTCGCCGTCCCCTTTGCCGACATTGACGCCGATGCCAAGCGCGTGGCGGCAGTGCTCGGCGACACAGCTGCACCAGCTGTGGGATTCGCCTGATATGGACCGCGTCGAAATGCTCAAGCCGGTCTTCTATCGCAACAAGGCGGCCTACCTCGTGGGCCGTATCTGCAAGCGCAACCGCGTGATCCCGATCATCCTGCCGCTGCTCAACGGCGACAATGGGCTGGTGGTCGACACCGTCCTGCTAAGCGAGGCGGAAGCCAGCGTCGTGTTCAGCTTCACGCGTTCATATTTTCACGTCGAAGCCGCACATACCCGGCGACCTGGTGGGCTTTCTCAAGAGCATCATGCCGCTTAAGCCCCTGGCTGAGCTGTACATTGCGATCGGCTACAACAAGCACGGCAAGACCGAGCGCTACCGCGCCCTGTACCGGCATCTGCGCAACTCCAACGACAAGTTCGAGATCGCACGCGGCGCCAAGGGCATGGTGATGACAGTCTTTACGCTGCCCTCGTACGATGTCGTGTTCAAGATCATCAAAGACCGGTTTGCCTATCCCAAGAGTTCGACGCGCGACCAGGTCATGGATCGCTACCGCCTCGTCTTCAAACACGATCGTGTGGGTCGCATGGTCGACGCACAGGAGTTCGAGTATCTTACCTTTGACCGGGAGCGGTTCGCGCAAGAATTGCTAGAGGAGTTACAGGCAGTCGCGGCCCAATCTGTTACAGTCACGGACGACACGGTCGTCATCAAGCACTTGTACACCGAGCGCCGGCTGTATCCGCTTGACTTGTACATCAAGGAGATGGGTCTCGAAAAGGCCAAGGCTGCCGTTATCGACTACGGCCATGCAATTACCGACCTGGCTGCAGCCAACATCTTTCCGGGCGACCTGTTTATCAAGAACTTTGGCGTGACGCGTCACGGCCGCGTCGTATTCTACGACTACGACGAGCTGTGCCTGCTGACAGACTGCAACTTTCGCAAGATGCCGGAGTCAGGCAGCTACGAAGACGAGGTTGCCGACCAGCCGTGGTTCTCGGTAGCAGAGAACGACATCTTTCCGGAGGAGTTCCGCCGCTTCTTGTGGTTCCCTGGGCCACTGCGGGCGGTGATGGAGGAGTATCACGGGCGGCTGTTTACCCCCGAGTTCTGGCAGGAGCTGCAGCAGCGTACGCTGGCCGGCGAGCTGCTGGACTTCTTTCCGTATCCGCAGGAGAAGCGTTTCTGCCAGGCGGACAGCGTGTAGAGCTTTGTTCTAGATTGGATGTTGGATATGGCGTTGAAAGAGCTCGACTACGACCAGGTACAGGCGTATATGGAAGCGCTGGTGCCGCCGCGCCCGGCCGAACTGGCGGCCATGGAGGAGCACGCGGCCAAGCATGACTTCCCCATCATTGGCCCTGTGTGCTGGCCAGGCGTGTTATCAGATCGCACGGCTGATCAAGGCCAGGCGCATCTTTGAGCTTGGTTCCGGTTACGGGTATTCCACGGCGTGGTTTGCCCGTGCCGTGCAGGAGAACTGTGCCGAAGCGGGCACAGGGGCCGCGGGTGAAGTTCATCACGTGGTCTGGGATGAGGAGCTGTCGCAGCAGGCGCAGCGCCATCTCGACGCACTTGGCTACGCCGGCATCGTCCAATATCACCTCGGCGAAGCGGTTGGCGAACTGCGTAAATCCAGTGGGGACTTTGACATCGTATTTAATGATATCGACAAAGACGGCTATCCTGCCTCGCTGCCGGTAATCGCCGAGAAGCTGCGCCCCGGCGGCGTGTTGATCATCGACAACATGCTGTGGCATGGCCGCATCTTTCAGCCTGATGACCGCAGGCCGGACACGTTGGGCGTACACGAAGTAACACGAATGCTTACCACGGATCCGGCCTGGACAGCTTCGCTGCTGCCGCTGCGAGACGGCATGATCGTGGCACAAAAACGCTGACCCGGCTTGGGTTGGCCATTCTTGATTGGACAATACGTACTATATGCTTGGCGAGATCACCGCATCCGACCAGCAGGCCACGGTTGGCGACCTGCGCCTGGCCGTCCATCAATTCGTTTCCGCACGCGACTGGTACCAGTATCATTCGCCCAAGAACCTGGCCATGAGCATTGCCATCGAAGCGGCCGAGATCATGGAGCACTTCCAGTGGTATACCCCGGAAGAGGCTGCGGCCCGCATGGCAGATCCCCAGATCCACGCCGAAGTGGCCGACGAGTTGGCTGACGTGCTGATCTACTGCCTGAGCCTGGCCAACAGCGCAGATATTGGCGTCGCCGACGCGATTCGGCGCAAGCTGGCACGCAACGAAACGCGCTTTCCGGTTGAAGCGGTGCGCGGGCGCCTGGGTGATGGGTGACGCCATGGATCTACCTTTGATGCAGCGCACGACCAGCGCGCGGATTCCCACCAGCGCCGGCACCTTTCATCTCTATCACTACGCCAACGCGCGCGACGACAAGGAACACCTGGCGCTCGTCATGGGGGATGTCCATGACGGCGAACGAATTTTGGTGCGCGTGCACTCTGAGTGCATGACCGGCGACGTGTTTGGCTCGCTGCGCTGCGACTGCGGCGAGCAGCTGCACACAGCCATGCAGCACATCGCGGCCGAGGGCCGCGGCGTTATCGTCTATCTGCGCCAGGAAGGGCGCGGGATTGGGCTGGCCCAAAAGCTGCGCGCCTACAACCTGCAAGACGAAGGCTACGACACGGTGGACGCCAACTTGCTGCTGGGTCACCAGGCTGACGAACGCGAATACTGGGCTGCCGTGGGCATTCTCGACGATCTGCAGGTGCGATCGGTGCGACTGTTGACCAATAACCCCAGCAAGATCGAACACCTGCGCGCGCAAGGCATTCAAATCGTCGACCGCGTGCCGCTTGAGCCCAGCATCCTGCCCGAAAATGCGGCCTACCTGGAAACCAAGGTGCGCCGCATGCGGCACCTGCTCCACCTGCCTGCTGCGGCGCCGGCCAATGCGACCGGCCAGCAGCTGCCACCTGAGCTGGCACTGCGCGTGGATGCGCTTCGCCAGCGCGCACATGCCTATGCCGAGGAGCGTGGGCTGCCCTTTGTAACGCTCAGCTACGCCCAGAGCCTCGACGGGAGCATCGCCGCAGCGAGGGGACAGCCGTTGGCGCTGAGCGGCCCGCTTTCGCTCACAATGACGCATGCGCTGCGCGCCGCCCACGATGCGATTCTCGTGGGCATTGGCACAGTGCTGGCGGACGATCCGCGCCTCACCGTGCGCCTCGTCGCCGGCCCTGACCCACAGCCGGTGGTCGTGGACAGCGGGCTGCGGCTGCCGCCTACGGCGAAGCTGCTGCAGCATCCTCGCGGCGTCTGGCTGGCGACGACTGATGCCGAACGGCCGGCCAGCATGCACCCGCTGCCGGCGAATGTACGCGTGCTGGAAGTGGGCGCTGGCGCAGACGGCCGCGTCGATCTGCCTGCGATGCTGGCCGAGCTGGGCCGTCGCGGTATCCGCAGTGTGATGGTAGAGGGCGGATCGCAGCTGCTTACCAGCTTCGTGCAGGGGCAGCTGGCCCAGGCAGCCGTCATCACGATCGCCCCGCGCCTGGTGGGCGGGCTAAGTGCGATCTGCGCGCCCCTGGAGGCCAACAGCACGGCGGCTTCTGTCACGCCACAGCTGACGTCAGTCTCCTATACGCCGGCCGGCGACGACCTGGTGGTCTGGGGCGATATCGCCTGGCCCCAGGTGGCAGCAGTGGCCCAAGCGGCACAGAAGCGCAGCCGCTAGATGCTGCGCCAGTGCGTCGTTATTGCCGCACCGCGGCGCATAGAGGTCGTCGAGGAAGCACTGCCGCCGGGGCGCCCCGGGCAGATCCTCGTGCGCACGGAAGTATCGGCCATCAGCTCCGGCACGGAGATGCTCTTCTACCGCGGCCAGGTGCCGGCCGACATGGCCGTAGACGCAACACTGGGTGCCTTGGCGCAGAGCGAGGTCCAGTATCCGCTGCGCTACGGCTATTCCTGCGTCGGCCGCGTCGTCGAGGTCGCCGCCGAGGCTCACAGCGAGACCCACACCGATTGGCTGGACCGCCGCGTCTTTGCGTTTGCGCCGCATGCCAGCCATTTCTGGGTTGACCCAGATGACGTGCTGGTCGTCCCGCCCGATTTGGATCCAATGATTGCGGCGCTGCTGCCCAATATGGAGACGGCAGTAAACCTCGTGATGGATGGCCAGCCGGCCATCGGCGAGCGGGTCGTGGTGGTCGGCCAGGGTATCGTTGGCCTGCTGACCCTCGCCCTGCTGCGCCAGTTTCCGCTGCAGCGGCTGACTGCCGTCGATCCGGTCGAACTACGGCGCGCCGCCGCGCTGCGCTTGGGTGCAGATGACGCCATCGTTCCCGACGGCGACCGCCCGCCCGCCGGCTGGGAGGCAGCCGACCTGGCCTATGAGTTGAGCGGCAGCCCGGCGGCCTTGAACACCGCCCTCGCGCTCACGGGGTTTGCCGGCCGCGTGGTCATCGGTTCGTGGTATGGCCAGAAGCAGGCGCCAATCAACCTGGGCGGCGCCTTCCACCGCAGCCGGATCCGGCTCATCGCCAGCCAGGTCAGCACCATCGATCCGCAGTGGAGCGGGCGTTGGGACAAGGGCCGCCGCTTTGCGCTGGCGTGGCAGATGCTGCAGCGGCTGAAGCTTGACTTTCTCATCACGCACCGCCTTTCGGTTGCCGACGCTGCCGCTGCTTACCAATTGATCGACGAGCAGCACCAACAAACTATCCAGGTGATCTTGACCTACCCTCAGAACGGGTCAACAGCAAGCTAAGGAAGCAGATAAGGAGCAGAGGCGATGTACACCCTGGCCGTCAAAGCGCAATTTTGTTGCCCAGCACTATCTGATCGGTGGGGACTGGGGACCCGAGAACAACTGGCACTCGCACCACTACCAGCTGGAGCTGATCCTCGAAGGGGAAACCCTTGACCGGCACGGTTACCTGGTGGACATTGTCGACGTCGAGCGCAACCTGGAGGCGATCGTCGCCTACTATCGCGATAAGACCCTCAACGATCTGCCCGAGTTCGCAGGTTTGAATCCCAGCATCGAACACTTTACACGCATCGTCTGCCAGGCATTCGCGAGCCGCCTCCAGCAAGTTAACACCCTGGCTGCGATCTCGGTTAAAATATGGGAGAACGAAATCGCGTGGGCATCCTATCGACAGATATTGACCCAAGTGTCCCCCCAGGCGTTCCAGCCATAGCGGCTTTATTGTATATGCGAGAGTCAGCAGGAGGTGCAGGGTGTGCCTAGGCATCCCAGGCCGTGTGATCGAAGTTCATGAGGCGGACGGGGTCCGTATGGGCCGAGTTGATTTTGCCGGTATCGTCAAAGATGTGTGCCTGGCCTACGTACCAGAAGTTGAGGTCGGCGACTACACCATCGTGCATGTCGGTTTTGCCATTACCCAACTGGACGAGGCATCGGCACAGGAGTCGCTGCGCCTGTTTGCCGAGCTGGGGATGGTTGAGGAAGAGCTGAATCCGGAGATCGCCCATGAAGTACCTGGAGGAATTTCGCAACCCGGAGATCGCCCGGCGCCAGCTGGATGAAATCCGTGCCGTTACCACGCGGCCATGGGCGATGATGGAGGTGTGCGGCGGCCAGACTCACTCGATCATCCGCAACGGCATCGACCAGCTGCTGCCACCTGAGATCGAGTTGATTCACGGCCCGGGCTGCCCCGTCTGTGTCACCCCGCTGGAGATGATCGACAAGGCACTGGCGATCGCCGCTCGTCCTGAGGTGACATTCTGCTCCTTTGGCGACATGCTGCGCGTGCCCGGCAGCGGGAAAGACCTGCTCTGCGTCAAGAGCGAGGGCGGCGACGTGCGCATCGTCTATTCACCGCTAGACGCCGTCAGACTGGCCCAGGCCAATCCGCAGCGCCAGGTTGTTTTCTTTGGTATCGGTTTCGAGACCACGGCCCCGGCGAATGCCATGGCCGTACACCAGGCGGCGCGCCTGGGGCTCGACAACTTTTCGATGTTGGTCTCGCACGTGCGGGTACCACCTGCCATCTCCGCCATTATGGAGTCGCCTGACAATCGCGTGCAAGCTTTCCTCGCTGCCGGGCACGTGTGCAGCGTTATGGGCTATTGGGAGTACGAGCCGCTGGTCGAACGCTATCGGCGTGCCCATCGTCGTGACAGGCTTCGAGCCGCTGGACGTGCTGGAAGGCATTCGCCGCACTGTGCTGCAGCTGGAAGCCGGCGAGGCGCGGCTTGACAATGCCTACGCCCGGGCCGTTGTGCGTGACGGTAACCGCCCTGCCCAGGCAATGCTGGCCGATGTGTTTGAAACCGTCGACCGCGGCTGGCGCGGCATTGGCGTCATCCCCCAAAGCGGGTGGCGCCTAAGCGCAAAGTACCGCGAGTTTGACGCCGAACTGCGCTTCGCCGTGCAGGAGATCGCGACCCAGGAGTCCGACCTGTGCCACAGCGGCGAGGTGCTGCGCGGGCGCCTCAAGCCCAACCAGTGCCCGGCCTTTGGCACCTTGTGCACGCCACGTACGCCGCTTGGCGCCACGATGGTGTCGACAGAAGGCGCCTGCGCTGCCTACTATCAATACGGACGCTTTCGCCCCGAACCGCATGAGCAAGTCGCATGAATTCAACACCACAGTTTGACGGCTGGACCTGCCCCGTCCCGCTGCGCAGCTATCCGGCCATCGTCATGGGCCACGGCGCCGGCGGCAAACTCTCCAACGAGCTGGTCGAGCACCTGTTTCTCCCCGCCTTTCGCAATCCCGCCCTTGAAAACCTGGGGGATGGCGCACTTGTGCGCGTCGGGGCGACCAACCTGGCCTATACGACTGACTCGTTTGTCGTGCAGCCGCTCTTTTTCCCGGGCGGCAACATCGGCCATCTTGCCGTCAACGGCACGGTCAATGACCTGGCCATGTGCGGCGCGCGCCGCTGTTTGTGAGCGCCGGCTTTATCCTGGAAGAGGGACTGCCGCTTAACCAGCTCGGCGTGATCGTCGAGTCGATGGCCGCAAGCGGCACGAACTGCCGGCGTAACACTTGTCACCGGCGACACGAAGGTCGTAGATCGCGGGCATGGCGACGGCGTCTACATCAACACCAGCGGCATCGGGCTCGTAGCCGACGGTATACGCCTTGGGCCACAGCTGGCACAGCCTGGCGACGCGGTCATTCTTAGCGGCGAAATTGGGCTGCACGGGATTGCCGTGCTGAGCGTGCGCCAGGGGTTGGAGTTCGGCGCCCCAATCGCCAGCGACTGCGCGGCTCTCAACGACCTGGTAGCGGCAATGCTGGCATTGCCCGAAGGCAGAGAGGGGATTCGCGTCCTACGCGATCCAACGCGTGGCGGTGTAGCGTCCACGCTCAACGAGATCGCCAAGGCCTCGCACGTGGGCATCCTCTATCAGGAGAGCAAGCTGCCTGTGCCAACCGCCGTGGCGGCTGCGTGCGAGATGCTGGGCTTGGATCCCATCTACGTGGCCAACGAAGGCAAGCTTGTGGCCATCGTGGCGCGCGATGCGGCCGAGGCCGTGCTCCACACGATGCGCAAGCACCCTTTGGGGCAAAAAGCGACGATAATCGGCGAAATAACTGCCAGCCACCCCGGCATGGTTGCAGCACGCACGGGGATCGGCGGCACGCGGATTGTGGACCTCCTGGTCGGCGAACAGCTGCCCCGCATTTGTTGACCGTGCGCCGGCCCCGTTTGCAGGTTCCATGTGTCGTTAGCAGTCAGGAATACCTATGCGTGTAGGGCTGGTGATCTATGGCAGCCTGGACACCATTTCCGGTGGCTACCTATATGATCGCAAGTTGGTCGAGCAGTTGGATGTATTAGGACATTCCGTTTCAGTGTTTGCGTTGACTTATCGTGACTACACGAAACATTTGGCCGACAACCTGGATGCCGCCTGGAATGAGCGCCTCGCGACAGCTCGCGTCGACCTGATGCTGCAGGACGAGCTTAACCACCCCTCGCTCCTGTGGGCCAACTTTCGCCGCAGGGGCAAGGTCCGCCGTTACCCGGTTACCTCGGTGGTCCACCACCTGCGGAGCAGCGAAACGGAGCATCCTCCCCTGCTCCGCCGCCTCTATCGTGAGATCGAACGCATTTATCTCAACAGCACCGATGCCCTGCTCTATAACAGCGAGACAACCCGGCACACGGTCGAACCTCTCCTCAAGCGCAGGCGCCCTGCCCTCGTGGCCTACCCGGCTGCCGATCACCTGCCGGCCGACGAACCCGCAGTCGACCTGAACACCATCGCCGAAAGGTCACGCACCCCGGGACCACTGCGGATCCTGTTCGTCGGCAATCTCATCCGGCGCAAGGGGCTTGACCAACTACTAGATGCATTGGCACAACTGCCAGCGGGTTCCTGGAAATTGACGGTAGTAGGGAGTCAAGATGCTGACCATGGCTACACGAAATTCATAAATGAGAGATGCCTCAGTCTGCCGGCAGGTGCGGTCCAGTTTCTCGGCCGTGTCAGCGACGCCGAACTCGTACACCAATATCGCACCCACAATCTACTCGCCGTTCCCTCTTATGAAGGGTTCGGCATCGTCTACCTCGAAGCGATGCGTTTTGGGCTGCCCGTAATTGCCTCGACCCTGGGCGCCGCCCGCGAGATCGTGACCAACGGCGAAAATGGCTTTCTCGTTCGGCCACACGATGCGCACACGTTCTCACAGCATCTGCGGTCACTCTGCGGCAATCGCGAACAGCTGCTCGCCATGAGCTTCGCCGCCCGCCGGCGCTATACCCAACACCCAACCTGGCAGCAAAGCATGGCAGGCGCTGTCGCCTGGCTTACTGCCCTGCCAGAGACTGTCTCGTATTAACAACCCTATGCCCAGCGGTCAAAGGTACAAGCATCCTTATGTCCCTTCACTACGAATTTCCGCACTACTTAGCCGCCAAGCGCACCGTGGACGATCGGGCGCTCAATCGCAACGTGTGGGCGGCGCTAGCCGGAGCGCTCGACGGGTACCGGGGCGCGGCCGCACAGCCGCTTGCGGTGCTCGAAGTCGCCTGCGGCACCGGCACCATGGTCGAACGCACCTTGGAGTGGGGCCTCTTCGACGGCTGCCACGAGCTACACTACACGGCGATCGACTCCCTGCCCGCCAATATCGCCGTGGCAAGGGAGCGCCTGCACGCGCTGCCCCCCTGGTTCAACCTTCACGTTGAAGCGGCCGACGTATTCGACTTCTGCAACCGAGCGGACGAACAGGCGAGGTACGACCTGGTCGTCGCCCACGCCTTTCTCGACCTGCTCGACATTCCCAGCGCACTGCCGCAGCTGCGCCGCCTGCTCAGGCCGGGCGGCATCTTCTACTTTACGATCAACTTCGACGGCGCAACGATTCTCGAGCCCACCATTGACAGCGCACTGGATGCCTCCATCGAGGCGGCCTATCACCGCACCATGGACGAGCGCATCACCGAGGGTCATCCCTCCGGCGACAGTCGCACCGGCCGCCACCTCTTCCACAACCTGGCGCAGGCCGGATTCCATGTGCTGGCAGCCGGCAGCTCTGACTGGGTGGTCTTCCCGGTCAACGGACGTTACCCTGCCGACGAAGCTTTCTTTTTGCACTTTATCGTCCATACGATGCATGGTGCATTGCACAACGATCCGGCAGTTGCAGGGGAAGACTTTGAACGCTGGATTGCTGCCCGGCACAGCCAGATCGAGGGCGGCGAGCTGATCTACATCGCCCATCAAATCGACTTCATGGGCAATATCTAGCGCGCTGCTAGAAGAGAAGGACCCTGATGTGACAGATACAGCCAACAAGGGCAAACAGGCGTCGTCCGTGCTGGCCGTCGTCTTCATGGCATATGCCATCTTCGTCGTCCTCGGCGTGCCCGACGGGATGCTGGGCGTCGCCTGGCCTTCGATGCAGTCGACCTTTGGCGTGGCGATGGGCCAGATGGGAGTCCTGCTCCTCGCCAGCACCGGCGGCTTCCTGCTGACCAGCTTTTCGGCCGGCAGGCTGATCACCAGGCTCGGCATTTCCAACCTGCTGATCGCCAGCCTGATCGTGCGTGGGCTCAGCCTCATCGCGATGGGCATGGCGCCTTCATGGTGGGCACTCGTGGCAGCGGCGTTCTGCTTTGGCATTGGCAGCGGCGCGGTCGATGCGGGGATGAACACCTACTTTGCCATGAACCTCAGCCCGCGTCTCATGAACTGGCTGCACGCCTGCTTCGGGCTGGGGGCCACCCTGGGACCGCTGTTGATGACATCGCTCCTCAGCGCCGGCATTGCGTGGCGGTGGGGCTATATCATTCTTGGCGCCACCCATGCCCTGCTGGCAGCTCTGGGTATTTGTCCGTGCCTCCGACTGGGAGCTGCGCCCCGCCGAGGCGGCTGCGCCGAGTCCACAGCCGCTCGCACACAAGAGCTATCGCTCCACCCTCAGCCGCGGAATCGTGTGGGTCAACATCGCCCTCTTCTTCTTTTACACCGGCACGGAAGTGAGCGCGGGCAACTGGGCCTATACACTGTTTACCGAAGGACGCGGCATCCCCGTGGCCGTTGCCGGCTTCTGGGCCAGCTTTTATTGGGCCAGCTTCACCTTTGGCCGCTTCGTCTTCGGCATCATTGCCGACCGCATCAACGTCGTCAACGCCGTCCGCACCATGATGCTGCTGGCGATACTTGGCACGGCGCTGCTGTGGTGGAACCCGGTCGACTGGGTCTCGTTTGCCGGGCTGGCACTGCTTGGTTTTGCCCTTGCCCCCGTATTCCCCCTGCTGATCTCGTCGACCCCGACACGCTTAGGCGTCGCGGACGCCACCAACGCCATCGGGTTTCAAGTGGGTGCAGCTTCATTTGGCATTGCCATCCTTCCCGGCCTGGCGGGCGCGCTGGCCGAGCGCACTACTCTCGAGATTATCCCACCCTTCTTGCTGACAACTGCCACGATCATGTTTATTTTGCACGAAGCTGCAGTGCGAGTGCCCAGAAAGACAGGAAGCACGCCCGGCCAGTGAGTCAGGCCAGTGCCAGGTCGGCAGCGATCAACTCGCTCCACGCCAGCAGCATCTCGTCTTCCTCAGTCTCCGCGATCAGCTGCAGTCCGACCGGCAGGCCATCCGCGGCCGTGCCCGCCGGCAGCGTGACGGCCGGCATGCCCGCGTGCGTCCAGGGCAGATTCATGCTGGGATCACCCGTCGCCTGCAGCCCGGCGGGCGCCGGCCCCAGTGCGGCCGGGCACGCCCACAGGTCGATACCAGCCTGCGCCATCTGCGTCTCCAGCCTGTCACGCAGCAGCAAGCAGCTGCCGCGCAGATCCGCCAGTTCCTGGTCGCTCACCTTGCGCCCAACCTCTATGATTTCGGCCGTACGCGGGCGATAACGTTCGGCATAGCGCGGGTAAAGCTCGGCGTGCTCCCGGGCAAATTCGGCATAAACCATGCGCCGGTGCAGGTCGTTGAGTTCAGCAATATCCAGCATCGTCGGTACGTACCAGATGGTGTAGCCCGCCTTACCAAGCCGATCCAACTGCTGCTGAAATAACGCGCGACCCTCGGCCGATGCCTGGCGCAAGTAGGGGCCGTCCGGCACGCCGAGAATGGGCACTTCCTCTTCGCCAATTTCGACATCGATCCAGCCGCTGCACAAGGACGACGCGGCCAGATTCATGCCCCCAACATCCTGCGTGAACAGGCCCACATGGTCGATAGTCGGGGAGAAATAGACGATGCCTTCGCTAGGAATACGGTGCAGGGTCGGCTTGAAACCGACCACGCCGCAGAACGCCGCCGGCCGGATCACGGAGCCAATCGTCTGTGTGCCCAGCGCCAGTGGGCACATGCCTGCCGCGACGGCAGCGGCCGACCCACTGCTCGAACCGCCGGGAGTGTGGGCCAGATTGTGCGGGTTGCGTGTTGGCCCTGGCTCAAAATACGCAAACTCGGTAGTAACTGTCTTGCCAGCAATCAACGCCCCTGCAGCGCGCAGCAGACGCACCGAGACGGCTTCTTCGCCCCCAAACGCTTCCGGCGGCACAGTCGTGCCCGCCTGCGTCACAAAGCCGTCGACATGGAAGATGTCCTTGACACCCACCAGGGCGCCAAACAGATCCGGCCGCTGCGCGGGCTGCGGGTAACGCGCCAGCAGTGCATCCGCTTCGCGATGCAGACGGCCGCGCCGGTCGGGTTCCGACACGAACGCCCACAGTTGGGCGTCCAGCGCAGTGATGCGGTCGCACATTTCGTCGACGTATTGGTGCAGGTCCAACTCGCCGGAGCGCAGCCCCGCAACGGTCTCCTCTAATGGCGCAGACTCGAGCAACATGCGTTCACCTCGTGCTTTCCTGTTATACTTAGTTTGCCTAGCCAGATTATACCCCACCGTCACGACAACCAAGGAAGCCATCCCACTCAGTGCCGCCGGCGGTCTATGGTAAACTAGACCGACACGCAAGCGTTATACAATTCATACGCACCGGAGTTCAAACCAATGCGCATTTACTACGATATAGATCTGGCCGACCACGCGATGACAAGCCGTGAGCTGCACGGCGAGGAAATCGTGAAGGCCGGTCGCTACTTGATTGCGAAGACTTTGCTGGAGGAAGGTGCGGCCACGGTCGATCCCTTGTCGCCGGCCAATCCGCTTATCTTTTCGGCCGGCCCCTTTGCCGGGACAGCGTTTTCGAACGCCAATCGCACCAGCGTTGGCTGCAAGAGCCCGCTCACGGGCGGCATCAAAGAAGCCAATGGTGGCGGCACCTTCAGCTACGCGCTCGGCCAGCTGCAGATAGCCGGCTTTACCCTGCATGGTGCGTCACCCGACTGGGTGGTGCTGCACTTCCGCAAGGACGGCACGATCGGCATTCGACGATGCCACGCCGTATCTCGGCAAGGGCAACTATGCCGTTGCGGAGATGCTCTACGAACGCTATTCCAAGAAGGTGGCAATCGCCGTTTGTGGTCCCGTCGGCGAATATCAGGGCCTGCTGGCCGGCATCGCCTTTAGCGACCGCGAAGGGCGTCCCACCCGCCTCGCCGCACGCGGCGGGGTAGGTGCCGTCATGGGCAGCAAGAAGGTCAAGGCCATCGTCGTCGACCTCGACAAGATCCCGCCGCTGCACGACAAGAAGAAGGTCAACGGCGACATCAAGACGTATGCCCAGAAGCTGCAGGCCGACAGCGTCGTGATGAACTTCTACAACAAGGTCGGCACGATGGGCATGGCAGACTACCAGAACTACATTGGCGGCCTGCCGGTGCGCAATTTCACCGGCGGCCAGCTTGCCGATGTCTCCGCCGGCGAAACCTTCAAGATGGGCGGCGACTACATCGGCGAACTCAACACGTCGCGCGGCGGCGAGCAGACCCATGCCTGCATGCCCGGCTGTGTGATCCAGTGCAGCAACATCTATCACGACGCCGAAGGCAAAGAAGTGGTCTCGCCGGTCGAGTACGAAACGCTCGGTCTCCTCGGCACCAACTGCGGCATCGCCGACCCCGATCAACTGGCGCAGTTGAACTACATTGCCAACGACCTGGGCATCGACACCATTGAAACCGGCGCCACCCTGGCAGTGCTGATGGATGCGGGACTGGCGCCGTTTGGCGATCTGGACTTCATGGTCGACTGCCTCGCCCAAATCGGCGCCGGCACCGAGCTGGGCCGGCTCTGGGCGCAGGGCACGGCCCGCGTCGGCGAGCACTACCACGTTCAGCGCGTACCCGTGATCAAGAAGCAGGCAATCAGTGCCTACGACCCGCGCGTGGTCGAAGTCACCGGCATCACCATGATGGTTACTGCCCAGGGCGCGGACCACACGGCCGGCAACCTCCCGCGCCTCAAGACGCGCGAGATGCAGCCGGCAGACATGATCAGCCAAAGCCTCTTGCACCAGACACGCGTGGCGGCCAATGATTCGCTCGGCTTCTGCATCTTCGGCATGACCGTGACCAACTTCAACCAGGATTTTGTGGTGGACGCCATCAACGGGGCGCACGGCACTGCGCTGACGACGGCCTTCTTTGAGGCGCTGGGCCGCGAGACGCTCCGCCTGGAGCGTGAGTTCAACCGCCAGGCGGGCTTTGGCGTGGAGGACGACGAGCTGCCGGCGTTCTTCTATGCAGAGCCGTTGGCACCGACCAACCATGTTGCCCGCTTCCACGGGGGCGACGTGCACAACATGTATCGACCAACTACCGGAGTCGACGCTGTGATCACTGCTACGCCTGTCGCTACTGCCTCTGCAGCCACAACTGCCACGAATGCTATGCTTGAACAACTGCACAGCGACGCAGCGTCTCTCCAGCCCCAGCTTGTGGCCTGGCGGCGCGACTTTCACATGCACCCTGAACTCGGCTACCAGGAAGTGCGTACGGCCGGCATCGTCGCCGACCACCTGCGCAGCCTGGGGCTCGAGGTCTCCACCGGCATCGGCAAGACGGGCGTGGTGGCGATTGTAGAAGGCGACAACGCTGTGCCCGACAGCACCCACGGTGCTGCTGCGCTTTGACATGGACGCGCTGCCGGTCACCGAGATTACGGGGCTGCCCTATGCGTCGCAGGCGCCGGGTGTGATGCACGCGTGCGGCCACGACGGCCACACAGCGATCGGCATGGGCGTAGCGCAGCTGCTCGTGAAGCACCGCGCGGCACTGGGCGGCCGCGTCAAGCTGGTCTTTCAACCGGCCGAAGAGGGTCTTGGCGGGGCACTGGCCATGATCGCCGACGGCGTCATGGAAGCCCCACGCCGGCCGCTTCGTTCGGCATGCACATCTGGAGCCGCCTGCCCCTAAACCAGGTCATCGTACAGGAAGGCCCGCTCTGGGCGGGCGCCGACATGGTCGACCTGGTGATCACCGGGCGCGGCGGCCACGGTGCCATGCCGCACGAGACGGTCGACGCCATCGTCATCGGCAGCGAGATCGTGCTGGCCTGGCAGACTATCGTCTCGCGCAACGTCGACCCGGTGCAGCCGGCGGTGATCTCGGTCGGCGCCTTTCACGCCGGTACCGTCAACAACATCATTGCGGAACAGGCGGTACTCAAGGCGTCCATTCGTTCGCTCAACTTCGAGATGCGCGATTACCTGGTGCAGCGCATGCGCGAGGTGGCCGAAGGCATCTGCATGGCCCATGGCGCACGCGCTGAACTCACCTTCCGTCCCGGCGTGCCGGCCACGATCAACAGCGCAGACGGCGTGCGGCCTGATGAAGGAGGTCGCCACGGCAGTCGTCGGCGCGCGCCAACGTGGCACAGATCACGCCCATGATGGTAGCGGAAGACATGTCCGAGTTCCTGAACCGCGCGCCCGGCTGCTTTGTGCTTGTCGGCGCATGGGACACGGCGAAGCCGATCAACAGCCCCCATCACAGCCCGACCTTTACCTGGGACGAGCGCGTGCTCGCAAACCGGCGCCGCCTTGATGGCGGGCGCGGCTGTGACCTACTTATCTGGATCCAAAGGATAGGTCCAATGGATAATCCAATAGAAGAGCATTTTGTACCTGTTTTTGACTACGCGAAGCAGCAGGCCGAGAAGCCGTACAAGCATACGTTCCTGAACACCAGCCGCGTGCTGGTCGGGATCAACGTTCTCGCGCCTGGGCCAGGAACAGCCCATTCACGATCATCCGGACCAAGACAAGTTCTACTTCGTGCTGGAAGGCACGGGTTGGTTCACCGTCGGCGACGAGACCATGCTCTGCGGCCCCGGCGTATTAGTCCTTGCTCCTGCCAGCATCGAGCACGGCGTGAACAACCCTGGCCCGCAGCGTCTCGTGTTTCTGACCACGATCGCGCCCGGCATCGTTGCCCCATAGGCGACATGTCCCCGGGACGTGCGACGTCCCGGGGACATTTTGGTGAAGGTACTAGCGCTTCAGCGATGGCATGAACACGTAGTGTGTCCCTGAAGCCTGGAAGATCGGGCTCACTGTCTCATTGCCACTTTGGTCGGTGCTTGTGATCTGGCAGAAGAGCGTTATGCCCGGCCCCATGCCGTCGAGGACCATAGCATGGTCTTTGCGCAGTTCCGCATCGACGCCTGCCTTGCCCAGATCTTCTGCCGTTGCCCCGTACCGAATGACGCTTGTCGTGAACTCGTTCGTAGTCCAGCGCACGCGTGCCCCGACCGAGGCCGGCCGCCCGATTTGGGGTGGTACATTGTCCTGCAGCAGGACAACAGGATATAGCATCGCACGGTCAAAACTTCGCTCCGCCAGGTGGAGTTCGATCCGCTGCGCCACGGCTGCCAGCGCAGTGGACAACGCAGTCCCCGGCGCCGCAAGCACATGGAGAGCAGAAGCTTGTGCCGCCCCGATCAGAGGGCGGGCAGCGACCAGCTGCAGGCGCGACTGCAAGTCTGGTCCAGGGCCACTCAGCGCAAAGCGAACGTAGGAATCCACAAACTCAACAACGGTACGAACTGCCACAGTGCCCAATGTCGTCTCAAGTCCGGTGCTCGCGCCGAAATTCATCGGCGCTTTGCTGTCCTCGCCGACGACTTCAATGTCGGCGGGCGTCGTACTGACCGCGGGTAAGGTAAGGGCAAAGGTCGCTGCCAGGGCGGTCATCAGCAGTGCAGCCTTGATGAGCGCTTTCATCACGGCACACGATAGATAAATACGACGGCAGCCTTGCCGGAGGCGTTCACCTTGAAGGTGTGCACCACATCCAAGGACATGGCATCAGCAGAAATCGCACCTTCGGCGACGCCGTCATCAGACCAGAATGCGTTCGTCACGTTGGTCCCATCCAACAGAACGCCAGGCGTCGTGCCACCGCTGGCCCAGCTCTGATCGTAGAAGGTATAGGTACCGGGCAGCTTGACGGTGAAGGTGTCCCCGCCCGTATAGTTTTCGGCCACGATCATCATGTGATTCGCATTGGGCGCTTGGAAGTCCCAAAACGTCGGCTGTACGTAGGGAACACCGGCTTCGCTGGCAAACAGGGACAGGATTGTGTCGAACTTAGTAGAGACCGAGGTGCCGCCGTAGGCCTTGATATCTACCATCTTGGCAACCGGGTCGGTTTTCAGATAGTAGGCCATGATCCAGCCATCCTTATGCACATAGACGTGCACCTGGTGGCGTTCGTTGTACTGCGGGACGGCGACAGAGCCAATGATGTAGGAGTCTGTGCGGGCTTCGATGGTAGCAAAGAGACTGGCCACGCTGTCGAGGTTGATGGCGGCGCCGGCATTGAGGTAGGCGGCAATGCCGGCTTCTTCAGCAATGATGGAAGCGACGGCTGCCTCTTGAGTCGCCCCGGCGCGCTGCGGCAGCGCAGGCGGCTGTAGGTTCAGAGATGTGCTTGCCTGGAGTCGCGCCGGGATTTGCAGGACCAGCAAGCCAATAGCTGCCGCCAGAACTGCAAGGGTCAAGATCCGGACACGAGGGTTACGAGTAGGGTGATTCATGGGATCTCCTCTTAATTATTTGATTATGGTTGAAGACGCCAGGTGCAGTAGACGCTGGTTTCTACCCTGTCCGCCGCGTGGGCAGCCACAAGCTTCTTCAGGAAATACGCGCTTCTTCTTAAGTTACATAGACTTATCCTTTCATTCTTGGAAGCCTTACACCTGTAGAGCCTACCACATTCGCGCTACGTACACATCGGATAAATAACAGAGACATCCTGGGAGTAACGCCGCAGAGATGCGATAATCGGCGCCCGCAGCAGCGCAGAATTGACAGGCTGCGGAAGAGCGTGATATCATCAACACACTCAATTGTATTAATTGGATTATTTGGACCAATAATGATTCTGTCGAAGATTGATTCTGAGTTCCTGCGCTATCTGCTCGCTAACGGCCACCAGGCCGGCGAACGGCTGCCCTCGCTGCAGGAGATCAGCGCAGAAACGGGACTCAGCGTCGGCAAGCTGCGCGAGCAGTTTGAAGTGGCGCGCACCCTCGGCCTTGTCGAGGCCAGCCCGCGCCGCGGGATCGTGCGCACCGGCTATGACTTCTTGCCCGGCGTACGCCTGAGCCTGATGGTGGCCCTGGCAATCGATCCGGCCCACTTCGACGCATTCAGCAGCCTGCGCGGTCACCTGGAAACAGCGTACTGGGATGAGGCCGTCGCACAATTAACCGAGGAGGACCTTGCGCGCCTGCGTTCGCTCGTGGCAGCCGCCTGGGAAAAGCTGGGCCAGCCACGGATCCAGATCCCCTACTCAGGAGCATCGCGAGCTGCACCTGACGATCTATCGGCGCCTTGAAAATCCTTTTGTCGTGGGTCTGCTTGGCGCCTATTGGGAAGCGTACGAGGCGGTCGAGCTCAACACCTTTGCCGATCTTGGCTATCTGCAGGCCGTATGGCGCTACCACGAACGCATTGTCGCCGCCATTTGCGCCGGCGAGTATGCCGAGGGCAAGCGCCTGCTGATCGAACACATGCAGCTCCTCAGCGCGCGCGGCACGCCCATGGAACTGCCAGCCGGAGCCAACAGCGTCGTCGCGGCGCTGCGCTAGTTTTTGGACGTAGTAATTTGTCAACTATGGATTCGCCTCAAAGTGGAGGACAACAGATGAGTGTGGTAATCGAAGAACCCCAGCCCCGTGCAGTGAGCCAGACAATCGTCAATGACTTTAATATCAATGTGGCGACGGCCAACGGCTCCGGCAGCCAGACCAGCAACAACATGCTGATCCGCTCGCTGTACAAAATGGGCATCCCCGTCACCGGCAAGAACCTCTTCCCCAGCAATATCCAGGGTCTCCCCACCTGGTACAACATCCGCCTGAGCAAGGACGGCTTTCTGGCCCGCCGCGAGCGCGTCGAAATCATGATCTGCATGAACGGCGCCACCGTCGCCGAGGATATGGAGAGCGTGGTCGACGGCGGCATCATCCTTTACGACGACTCGCTGCCCATCGCCAACCACCGCAAGGATGTCCAGTACTTCCCAATGCCGGTGCGCGAGCTGGTGAAGGGCGCCAACCTGCCCTTCAACCTGCAGAAGTACGTCGCCAACATGGTCTATGTCGGCGTCGTCTGCCTACCTGCTCGAAATCGAGATGGACGAGATCAAGGACGCCCTCGCGTGGAACTTCGGCGGCAAGACCAAGCCGATCGAGCTGAACTGGGAGCATGGTCAGCCGCGCCTACGACTGGGCGCAAGGCCAACCTGGTCAACGACCAGCCCTATCGCGTCGAGCGCATGACCGGCTTCAACGAGGGCACGATCCTGGTCGACGGCAACACCGCGGCCGGTATCGGCGCACTCTTTGCCGGCATGACCTTCTCCGCCTGGTATCCCATCACGCCCTCCACCAGCCTGGTCGAGGCGATGAACACCTATGCCGCCCAACTGCGCCGCGACCCCGAGACCGGCAAGGCCACCTATGCCATCGTCCAGGCCGAAGATGAACTGGCGGCCTCCGGCATGATCATGGGCGCCGGCTGGGCGGGCGCACGTGCCATGACCGCCACCAGCGGCCCCGGCATCAGCCTCATGTCCGAGTTCGTCGGCTACGGCTACTTTGCCGAGATTCCGGCCGTCATCTGGGACATCCAGCGCATGGGCCCGAGCACCGGTCTGCCCACACGCACCAGCCAGGGCGACATCCTGGCCGCCTACTACCTGAGCCACGGCGACGGCAAGCACCCGATCCTCTTCCCGGCCGACCCGAACGAGTGCTTTGAGATGGCGGGCGACGGCCTTCGACCTGGCCGAACGCCTGCAGACGCCGGTCTTTGTGCTGAGCGACCTGGACATCGGCATGAACTCGTGGATCACCAAGGAATTCCAGTACCCCGAGAAGCCGCTCGACCGCGGCAAGGTGCTGTCGCGCCGAAGAGCTGGCCAAGTTCAAGGATGAGCACAACGGCCAGCGTTGGGGCCGCTACCTGGATGTGGACGGCGACGGCATCCCCTATCGCACGCTGCCCGGCGCGCGCGACGCCGCAGGCCGCCTACTTCACCCGCGGCACCGGCCACAACGAGTACGCCATCTACAGCGAACGCTCCGACGTGTGGGAGCACGGCCTGCAGCGCCTGGCGCTCAAGTGGGAAACGGCCCGGCACATCGTCCCGGCGCCCATCGTCGACGAGGTTCCCGAGGCCGAGATCGGCATCATCAGCCTGGGCAGCAACGACGCCGCCATCGCCGAGGCCCGCGCCCGCCTGGCCAAGGCCGGCGTCAAGACCAGCTACCTGCGCGCTGCGCGCCCTGCCGATCAATGAGGCAGTGAGCGACTTCGTGGCCAAGTATCGCCAAGGTGCACGTGGTCGAGAACAACTTCGACGGCCAGCTGCACACCATCTTGAGCAGCGAGCTGCCCGAATACGCCACCCGCCTGGTCAAGACGGCCAAGTGCGACGGCCTGCCGCTGTCGGCCCGCTGGATCACGGAACAGATCGCGTAAGCTGAGTGCCGAAGAAGAACATAATCCTGGCGAAGGAACACATACTATGACTGCTACACCTGCACGCACACCGGCCCCCAAGGCGCCCAAGCTGAATGTGATTGGGCTGGAAAAGACCGCCTACAAGGGCTCCGACTCGACCCTGTGCAACGGCTGCGGCCACGACTCGATCAGCGCGCGCATCATCAATGCCGCCTGGGACGTTGGACTGGATCAGACGCAAGGTCGTCAAGTTCTCCGGCATCGGCTGCAGCAGCAAGACGCCGGCCTATTTCCTGGGCATGAGCCACGGCTTCAACAGCCTGCATGGCCGCATGCCCACGATCGCCACCGGCGCGCTGGTCACCAACAAGCACCTCACCGGCATCGGCGTGAGCGGCGACGGCGACACCGCCTCGATCGGCATCGGCGCCTTCAAGCACCTGGTGCGCCGCAACGTGCCCATGGTCTACATCGTCGAGAACAACGGCGTCTACGGCCTGACCAAGGGCCAGTTCAGCGCCACGGCCGACAAGGGCCAGGTGCTCAAGTATGCGGGCACGAACCCCTACATGCCGCTCGACATCTGCCTCGAAGCGCTGGCCGCCAATGCGACGTTTGTTGCCCGCAGCTTTGCCGGCGACGCCAAGCAGTTGGAGGCGCTGCTCAAGGCGGCGTTCAGCCACAAGGGCCTGGCCATGCTCGACGTCATCAGCCCCTGCGTGACCTTCAACAACCACGACGAATCGACCAAGAGCTACACGTGGGGCAAGGAAAACGAGATCCAGCTGCACGAGCTGAACTTTATCGCCAACTTCGAAGAGATCACGGTCGACGAGTACGACGACGAGACCGAGGTGCAGCTGCACGACGGTTCCTGGCTCGTGCTCAAGAAGCTGGGCGAGGATTACGACCCGACCGACAAGAACCTGGCCTACCGCACCCTGGAAGCCGCCCGGCGCGACCAGAAGCTGCTGACCGGCATCTTCTACATCGAGCCCGAAACGCCCAGCTTCACCGACCTGCTGAACACGGTGGACGCCCCGCTGTCGGCCCTCACCGACGCGCAGCTGCGCCCCAGCCGCGAAGCATTGAACAAGGTGATGGCCAGTCTGTAGGCTGAACCTTGATTCGCAGGATTTGGGGATTACATGATTAGGCGCTCGACAGAGCCGAAATCCTGTAATCCTTTAATCCTACGAATCAAGGTTCAGACATCCACGCGTCGTCCTTCGCCAGCGCCACTTTGTCGGCATAGTAGCCGCGGCGCTCCGGCGGCAGCAGGTCCGCCATGGCGAGCATCATGCGGGTTGTCAGCCGCAGAACCTCTTCCGTTGTCGCCGGGACACCATCCGGCTGGATGGGTGGACCAAAGCGCACAGTCACCAACGGCCGGCGCTTGAACTTCAGCACATCATGCATCACGGGCTCGCTGCCGATCACCACGACGGGTACGATCGGCGCCTGCGCACCCAGGGCAATCTTCGCCACTCCCAGCTTTGCGCGCTGCAGAGCGCCGTCACGGCTGCGTGTCCCCTCTGGAAACATGCCTAACACGTGGCCAGCGCGCACGACCGCGATCGCCTGCTCGACGGCATTGGTATCGCCTTTGCCGCGGTGTACCGGGAAAGCGCCGGAACTGAGCACCAGCTTGGCCAGCAGGGGATGGTAGGCAAAGATCTCGGCCTTCGCCATATAGAAAATCTGGCGGGGTGATGCATAGCCGACAATCACATAGTCAGGCCCGCGCGTATGATTGCAGGCGACCACGCAGCCGCCGCTGCCGGCAGGTGCTCTTCGCCTTCGATGCGCAGCCGCAAAAAAAATGGCTTGATAATGATGGCGACAATGTACAAGACCTTCCACGACCAGGTGCCTTCTTTGGGAAATCGCATCTATACCTCGGTTAACCGTCTCTACTCTGCCGCCCCTGCGTGTTCGGGTTCGGCCTCTGCCACCTGCCGGTCGGCCGGCTCCTCCAACCCGGCTGCCAGCTCGGCGATGGACGCCATAATCTGCCGCGTGAAATTGCGCAGCGAGCGCGAGTCGTCGACATCTTCTGGCGGGGTCAACGGGCAGCCGATGCGCACCGTCACCGGCGCGCGCGGCTTCAAGCTGAGATAGTTGCTGGGCTTGAAAACGGGTCCGACACCGTGAACGTAGGCCGGTACGACCGGTACCTGCGCCTGGATGGCGATCCGGGCCGCGCCCGAGCGGCCGCGCTGGAGCTTACCGGTACGGCTGCGGGTGCCTTCGGGAAACATCCCGAGCACGTGGCCTTCCTTTACCAGGTTGAGCGCATGGTCGATGGCCGCCAGATCCAGCTCGCCGCGCTTGATGGGAAACGTGCCGTTTACGTTGAACAGCCAGGTAAGTGCCGGATTGACCTCAAACAGCTCCTGCTTGGCCATGAAGTAGATCTTGCGCCGCGTGCCATAGCCAATCGCCAGAAAGTCTGGTCCCATGGCGTGGTTGCAGGTAAGGACGCACCCGCCGGTGAGCGGCATGTTCTCATACCCTTCGACCTTGAAACGGGCGAAGATCGGTATCACGCAAGTCGCAAACACATGTACGCAGCTATAAACAAAATTGCCGTCTTGCGGCGGCCGGGTGACTCTCTTGTAGGGTGTTTGTGGGGTCTCCTGTCCCATGTCTTCGCCTCACTCATGTACGGTTCTTTGCTAGTTGATACGAGCCAGCATGCTGCTGGTCTCGCGGTAGATCTCCAGCACCCGCCGGTCTCCTTGATTGGCGGTTGGCGGCACGGCAGCAGCCTGCAGCTCGCTCTCACCCGGAGTGCCGGCCGCCGATATGCTGGCGAACAGCCCGACCCGCTGCAGGTACCCGCGCAAGTCATAGTGTGCTTCCACCCAATGCTGCTGCCGGTAATGAAGCAGGCCGCGCTCGCGCCAGTACTGTGGATCGCTCGGAATCGCGGCAATCAGGTAGTCCAGCACCCGCTCGACCATCGCGCAGATCCTTGGCCGTCAGATAAGCGTTGCGCAGGTTACGCAGGATGCGGAGCGCAATTTCCTGAGGCGTCAGCGCGCGCCAGAACTCGGGCGCCAGGTTGACGGGTTGGCCCAGCAGCCGCGCCAGGTGCCGCTCCACTTCCGTGGGTTCGAGTGTGAGCCCAAGAAAAGGATCCAGAATCGTGTCGCCGGCGGCAGTACGGAACACGGCCAGAAAGTGGCTGGGAAACCCTAATCCTTCAATCCGCACGCCCAGCCGCCGGCCGATGGCGATGCAGACCAGGCAGAGCATGATGGGCAGCCCCATACGCCGTTCGAGCACATCCGGCAGCAAGCTGTTGCGCGGGTCGTAGTACTCTTCCCGGTTGCCGTGAAAGTCCAGGCCATGCGTGATGACACGCATAAAATCAGCCGGCGACAGGTCTCCCTGATCTGCCCTGCTCTCCGAATCCCCCCCAGACAGCTCGCGCTGGACGAATTCCGCCAGGACGTCGAGCTGATGCAGCTGCGCTTCGACATCCAGCGCAGGATCGGCCATGCGTGCGATCTCAAAGGCCAGGCGTTCGGGCGTGGCATCGCTGCGCTGCCAGGCATCTGCAAATTGTGCAGCAAGTGTCATTCGTGCCCCGGCAAAGATAATGGGTTGGCGCCGCGCACCAGTTTGGCCATGCGGGCCGTCTCCTGCGCCAAGATCCGGCGCAGCACGGCGATCGACGTGGCATAGGTGGCATCGACGCCAAAATAGCTCAGGCTCTTGCTCAACAGCGTCTGGCGCCGGCTGATCGGCGTGTCACTGGCGTAGTGGATGACCCCGATGTCGTAGGGGACGTTGATAAACAAGTTGACGATCTCGTTGATCGGGTAGCGCTGGGGGTACACATCTTCATAGATGCCGCTCAGGTAGGGCCCGAGCTCCATCTCGATGTCGGTGTAGCCTTCCTCGTAGAACACGTGCATGAACTCGCGGTTTTGCAGGATCGTGCCGCGCACGGTGACGGCCTTCTGGTTGTCAAAAACCGTGCCGAAGTTGAGCAAGGCGCTCACATCCTGCGCCGTAAAGCAGTTGCGGAACAGGAAGGTATTCTTTGAGTGCTCGTCGTAGACGACATTGGGGATCATCACGTCGCCCACGCGGCCGTTCAGCGTGGCCGCCTTGCCGAGGATGTAGACACCCATCATGCGGCCGACGGCAGTGCTGATCTGGCTGAACACGTGATAGGCGGCCATCCCCAGCGGGTAGTCGATATTGAGCAGGATGGCGTTGCTCTGCCGCAGCAGGTCCCACTCGGCGTCGCTCAGCGTGCGCAGGCGCGGGTCCACGCGATTGGGGTCGATGCGGTTGATCTCGATCACCTGCGCTTCCACGTCCAGGCAGTGCGGATCGCTGATGCGGGTAACCCCGGCTTCCTTTTCGCGCAGCGCCACCAGCCGTTCCAGGTCGGCGCGGTTGCGCGCCCCCAGCAGGTGCAGGCGGGATGCATAGTAGAGGAAATTGTGGAGGTGCCCGTTCTCGCCCGGCGGCAGCGCCTGGTACTCCGCCAGCAGATCCTCCGGGTTTTCCTGCTGGACGAAGTCCAAGATGTCGTCCTGCAGTTCCGCCGTCACGCCGGTGATGGCGTTCACGATGCTGTGCACGTTGCTGCTGACAAAATAGATGGGCCGTTCGTACAGCTTGACATCGCTAACGGCCTGCTCGACCTTACCCCACCAGTACTGGACGCTGCGCCGGTAGTCGCCTAATCCGGACCCCAGCACCATAATGCGCATATCCATGCGGCTATGCGCCGCCTTCTGCAGGTTGGCCAGCAGGCGTTTGCCCGACCACAGCTGGCCGAGTTTCGCCATATCCTCCGGCGCGAGGCCGAGCGCGCCGGCCACGGCGCCCATCATTTCGGCGTTGTGGACCAGATTCGTGATCCTTGAGCTGCAGCAGCTGGTCATGCAGATTGCCATTGTTCAGCCGCTGGTGCAGCTTGTTCCATTCGATCTGGAAGGTGGTCATACAGGGAATCAGGTCGTCGATGTCGCTGACGCTGGCGACAAAGGCGGCCATCGTGCCGGTGTGGGGGTCAAAGAAGTACTTGCGCCGGCGTGCACGTGCGCGCACCGGCCGCCACTCGCCGATCCGGTAGCCTTCCCGGGCGAAGACGTCTTCCATCTGGCCCAGCACCATCAGGTGGGCATCGACGATCTGCTCGGGCAGGCGCAGGGCGGAATAGACCAAGGCCGAGACATCCACGTCGGCCGTGGCGGCACGGTGGTGGAGGTTTGACTGCATGGCGATGTGGGTTTCTTCCAGGCTGCGGATGCGGATAGGTGCGCTGCTGCGCAGCAAGGAATAGTAGGTGCGGATATACAGCTCAATTTCGTCGGAGTTGGCGCGCGGCGGCGTTCGGTCCATTGTACCCTTCGCTTAGGTGGTAGATGTGTTTTCGTAAGCCTAAGGGTATCACAAAATCAGCAATAAAGACACCGGGTGCCTGGGCAAGGAATGCTTGCCAGGAGCCCGGTGTCTGCCAACCTTATCAACTGTACGACGGGTTAGCTGCTTACCTCATCGGCCTACGCTACTTAACCGGCACCTTCTCGTCGATGTCGCCCTTGTACTGCAGTGCGTCACGACCATGCTCGCCGGTGCGGATGCGGATCACATCTTCGACTGGGTAGACAAAGATAATACCATCGCCTTCCTTGCCCGTCCGCGTCGCCTTGATGATGGTCTCGATCGTCTTATCGACATTGTGGTCGCTCAGGACAATGTTGACCTGGATCTTGGGCAGCAGGTCCATCTGGTACGATGGTGCCGCGCCACGACAGCTCGATACCACCCTGCCGGCCGTGACCGTGCACTTCGACACACGTTCATGCCTACGATACCGATCTCGCGCAGCGCTTCCTTGACATCTTGCAGCGCCTCTTCGCGGATGATAGCCTCAATCTTCTTCGTCATTGCTCTACCTTCTTTTGCTTGTAGGTCACGCCGCTAGCATGACACTCGGGTTCGTTAGCGTGCCGCCGGTGCCGTCGTGGATGGCGTCCGCGGCGTGCTCATCGCACCCCGCAGGCGGCTGCCAGGCAAGCCACCATGCATCACGACGTCGTCATTGGTATAGCCAGGTGCCCCCATCTCGGGCAGATCCAGGCCGGCCATCTCGGCTGCAGGGTCCGAGCGCAGCACCTTGGCCGCATTCAGAATCTTGAAGAAGATAAAGCCGGCGACGAAGACCACCACTGCGATACTGACTGCCTCTACTAGCTGGGCGATAAACTGTCCCGTGCCGCCGTACAGCAAACCGGTGACTGGGGTGGGCACGCCGTTCCATGCTGCTGTCAGCGGGTTGCCGTTGGCAAAAATACCCACGGCGATAACGCCCCACATGCCGTTGAAGAAGTGCACTGGTGCCGCACCGACCGGGTCGTCGATGTGCCATCTTTCAAGGGCGAAGGTAGCCAGGCAAACGATCACGCCGGCAATGAGGCCGATCACGACAGCTGCCCAGGTGTCGACAAAGGCACAGGGCGCTGTAATCGGCGACCAGGCCGGCCAGGACGCCGTTGACCGACATGCCGGGATCGGGTTTCTTGGTCGGGCCAACCCACCACATGTAGAACATGGCGGAGATACCACCGGCTGCACCGGCCAGCAGCGTGTTGACTGCGGCAATAATTGCCAGGTCGCGGAAGGCACCGGTAAAGCCCAGCGCCGAGCCGGGATTGAAACCAAACCAACCAAAGAACAGGATGATCGTACCCAGAACACCCATCGGAATGTTGTGGCCGGGAATCGCGTTGGCGGTGCCGTCCTTGTTGAAGCGGCCGATGCGGGGTCCGATCACAATGGCGCCGGCCAGAGCAGTGGCGCCGCCGATCATATGCACGACGCCCGAACCGGCAAAGTCAACTGCGCCGTTCCCCAACCCATCGTGCGACCCAGGTTGGCCAGCCAGCCGCCACCCCAGACCCACATACCGACGATCGGATAGATGATCATGCTGACCCACAGGCTCATCCAGACAAAGCCCTTGAAGTTCAGGCGTTCGGCCATCGAACCGGTGGGAATCGTGGCCGCCGTGTCCATAAACACCATCTGGAACAGGAAGAAGGCAAGCACCCCGATGTTGGCGCCCGAGGCCGGCCAGCATAAAGCCGCTGAGCCCCATGACGCCCCATTGGTCGCCCAACACCAGCGGCTGTCTGCAGCACGCCAGACCAGTCGCCCAGCGTGACGGGCGAGAACGCCCAGGCGCCCATATTGTTGACGTCAGGATAGGTGTAGTTGACGCCGCCGTACTGCAGGCCGAAGCCGACGAGATAATAGCCGATGGCGCCGATACAGAACACCATCATGTTCATCATCATGGTGTGTGCCACGTTCTTGGCCCGGGTGAAGCCAGTCTCGACCAGCGCAAAGCCGGCCTGCATAAAGAAGACCAGGAACGCAGCGAGCATGATCCACAGGACGTTGAGACTGGTCGTAGTGTCACTTGTCGTGGCGGCGACAGTGTTCAGATCTGGCGCATCCTGCGCCAGGGCCACGCTGCTAAAGGCCAGCAGCAGGGCCATGACCACGAGCGTGATCGATAAGGGCTTGCGCAACTTCATAAATCCTATCTCCCATCATCTTTATGAAATCTTGATGTACCACTGCGGTCACGCACGCCATTGGGGCAACCACGCATTACTATAGGGCTTTCTATCGGGCTCTGAATATATGCAACTTGCACAAAAGTTTCACCCGATTCAATTTGGCACAATATATTTTTACGAAATATTTTTCTTGGTTCACTCTGTCACCGCCACGAAGAAGCTGGCTGCGCGCTTGCATCCGATAGGTGGGCTGGCCTTACGCTCGGCTGTGGTATACTTGGGTCCTTGGCGAGCAGTGTGACTGACAATCGGAGGAGATATAGTCGCTTGGGCATCCATACGCATATCGGCACCTCATCCTGGCTTTTTGACGGCTGGCGCGGCGTCTTCTATCCCGACAAGCTGCCGAAGACGGAGTACCTGTCCTTCTACGCCACGCAGTTTCCGACGGTCGAGGTGAACACCAGCTTCTATGCCCTGCCCGCGCCCGCCACGCTGATCAACTGGGTCGAGAGCGTGCCAGAGGGCTTTACCTTTGCCCTCAAGTTCCCGCGCGCCATCAGCCACGACAAGAAGCTGTCCAACGTGAGCGAGGAGACCTTTGCGCTGCTTGACGCTCTGCGCTCGTTGGGCCCGGCCGCCGCACCGGCCTTCCTGCAGCTGCCGCCCAACTTCACCCGCAAGAGCTACGGCAAGCCCCTCGCCCTCTACCTTGACTGGCTCGCCACGCAGGCGCAGGACCTGCGCATTGCCGTCGAAGTGCGGGCCGCCGACCTGATGACGCCGGCCTTTGCCGCTTACCTTGCCGAACGGGGCTTTGCCCTGGCGTTGATCGCGCGCAAGGGCTCGCCCGACCTGTACCCCGTCTGGCTGGAACTGGTCGCGGCGGGCAAAGCGCCGCCTTTCGCCTTCATCCGCTGGATCGGCGACGACCGCAATGGGCCGGAGGGCGACCGCGAGATCCAGGCCCCGCGCGACGCGGAGCTGGCGACCTGGGCCGCAGCGCCTGGCCGAGCTGGCGGGCCACGGGCTGGACGTGTACGGCTACGTGCACAACCCGTACGAGGGCCACTCGCCCGCCACCGTGCGCCGCCTGCAGGCCTGCTGAGCCAGCACATGACCTTGGCCCCTTGGCCGCCTGGCGGCGAGGCACCGGGGCAGCTGCCGCTGCTTTAGAGGTCTGTCGATCGGCATTGGAACGAGACTGATGGCACTTGGCAAGGGTCCAAACGGCCGGCACCACACTACTGCCGCGACCGCCTACCTCCCGTGCAACCACCTGCGCAAATGGGGAAGGATCGCGGCCCAGCAGCGCCTTGAGTACCGTAGGATTTCCGTAGAAGCCATACCGCTCGTAGTATTCGAACATACGCAGCAGCGTGTCCACCGCATCCGCGCTCTGCCCGGCAAGCGCGCGCATTCTTCCGCCCACTGCGACCCGATCGATCGCTTCCGCACGCACGGGGCGGCCAAGCTGCTGCGCCAAGACAGCAGCAATCTGCACCTGGTCAAGGATCTCGGCGCCGGCCAGTTCGTAAATCGCATACTCATGGCCCCCGTCCACCAGCACCGCCGCCGCGGCAGCGGCCACGTCCTCCAGATCGACCATGCCCAGCCGCGCCGTCACCGCATAGGGGACCCGATAGACCCCTTCCGCCACGATCGCCCGCCAATACGCAAAGACGTTCTGCATGTAGGCGGCCGGCTGCAGGATCGTCCACTGCACGTCCTGCGTGAACAGCAGCTCTTCGACCCGCAGCTTGCGCCAATGATGCGGCATGGCCTCGACCTGCGGATGGAGCACCGAGTGATAGACGAGGCGCCCTACACCCGTCTGCGCCATCGCGCGCCAGCAGCGCCTCGGCCATCGCCACCTCGCCTGCGTGCATGTTCGGGCAGATGTGGTAGACCGCCGCCACGCCGCGACAAGCGGCGCGCAAATCATCGGCAGCCAGCATGATCGCCCACGACGACTTCCTTGGCGCCTGCCGCCAGCACACTCGCCGCCTGCCGCTGCCGATGCACCAACGCACGGACCTGCTCGCCGCGTGCCGCCAGGGCAGCAGTGACTGCCCGCCCGGTCTTTCCCGCCGCTCCTGTCACCAGAATCATGCGCGCCTTATCCTTTGCTTATGGCTATGTTACAATCTCAACAATTTGCCTTGCGCACCGCTTCACAAGCCGCCAAACCGGGCTGCTTGTGAATTTCGCAACGAACGTATGCCGAATCACGGCACCGACGCGGCGCTCACGGTATACTGGGCAAACGATGGACACTATCTCTAAAACACTGGCGCTCCAAACACCGTCCGCCATGGATGCAAGTGTAAGCGAAATGCAGCAAACGCATACCGATCCACACCCAATCGTTCAGACACACCGCGACCTGCCACCGCCAGTTCGCTGCACGCATTTTACGCTGCCGCCATGAACGGGGCCAAGGCCGCCGCACTCTGGCGGCTTCCCGGCACCGGCGACAGTCTGCGCCGTCGTGGACCTGGACAAGGTGAACGAGCTGACTCACATCGACTTTCAACGCCGCCACGCCGGCTTTGTCTTTGCCCCGTTCGTTACCGGCCGGCGCAACGCCGCCTATCGCATCGACGCCGACGTCATCTACACGCCAGAAGGCCTGCGCCTGCGCGACCCCGGCGACAATCCCCGGCGGCGCCGTGCCCAACAGCATTTTGCGGCTGAATATGCCAAGTACTCCGCCCTGGTACAGGACGGCCAGGCGATGCCAGGGGGCTGGTACGCGCCGGCGGAGCACAGCCAGGAACGCGCCGCCACCGAGGATGAATACACCAGCCTCGTGCGCAAGACGGTGGACTTTATCCGGGCGGCGGGCATTGCCAAGGTCGTCGTGTCACGCACCACTCGCCAGTCGCTGCCAGAGGGCTTTGATGCAGTCAACAGCCTTCCTGGAGCTGGCGGTCCGCTACCCCACGGCGTTTGTTTCGCTGGTCGCCATTCCGGGGATCGGCACGTGGCTGGGCGCGTCGCCCGAGGTCCTGCTCACGCTCGACGGCGAGGGGCTGACCACCATGGCCCTGGCCGGCACGCAGCGCCGCCCGGAAGACCGCCCGCTTTCCGCCGTCGCAGTGGGGCCACAAGGAAGCCGTCGAGCAGGAAATGGTGAGCGACTACGTGCGCGATTTCTTTGTGCGCGCCGGCGTCACCAACCTGCAGGAGGAGGGCCCGCGTACGGTGGCCGCCGCCAACGTGGTCCACCTGCAGACGCTCTTCCGGGTGGACCTGCCCGAGCACGAACGGCTGGCGCTGGCCAATCGCGTCCTGGACGATCTGCATCCCACCTCGGCCGTCTGCGGCATGCCCAAGCACCGGGCACTCGCCTTTATCCTGGAACACGAAGGCTACGACCGCCGCTTTTACAGCGGCTTCCTCGGCCCCGTGCACATGGACGGCCGTTCCAGTCTTTATGTCAACCTGCGCTGCATGCAGCTCGACGGGGGCTTCGCCAGCCTCTACGTGGGCGGCGGCATCACAGCCCAGTCCGATCCGGCCAGCGAATGGCGCGAAACCGAAATGAAGGCGGAGACGATGCTGTCGGTGCTCCGCCCGGCACGGTAAGCGGGCAGGCGATGACAAGTTCTTTCCATCCGCTTGTCGACCAACTCGTGGAAATCTGCGCTGCTCGCGGCGTCCACGATTGGATCCTGGCACCTGGGTCGCGTTCTGCGCCCCTCACCGTGGCGCTCACCCGCCACGCCGCAATGCGCTGCCGCCTGATCTTTGACGAACGGTCGGCCGCCTACGTCGCCCTGGGGCTGGCGCAGCAGCTGCGCACGCCGGTTGGCCTGGTCTGCACTTCGGGCACCGCCGCCGTCAACTTTGCGCCGGCCGTCGTTGAGGCCTATTACCAGGGCGTGCCGCTGCTCGTGCTCACGGCCGACCGGCCTCCTGAATGGATCGACCAGCAGGACAACCAGGCGATCCACCAGAACGATCTCTACGCCCCGCATGTGCGGGCAGGCTATACGCTGCCGCCGGACGACGGCAAGCCCGATACGCGCTGGTTTGTCGCCCGCATTGTCGCCAACGCCATCGACGTCGCCCAGGGCTGGGAGCCGGGCCCCGTGCACATCAACGTGCCGCTGCGTGAGCCACTGTACACGCCGCTGTACACGCCGGCGCAGTCCGAGCCAGCGGTCAAGACAGCGGGCAATACAGCCAGCTCGATCGCACCGCTGCGTGCGCTCGTGAGCCGGCCGCAACTCGACGAGAGCGCCTGGCAGGAGCTGCTCGATCAATGGCACGGTGCTGCCCGCAAGCTGATCGTCGCCGGCATGCATCCTGCCGACTCCTGCCTCCATTCTGCGCTGGCGGCCCTGGCGTCCGATCCCAGCGTGGCG
This sequence comes from uncultured Chloroflexia bacterium, assembly GCA_963701415.1. Taxonomy (GTDB): domain Bacteria; phylum Chloroflexota; class Anaerolineae; order Caldilineales; family Caldilineaceae; genus Fredericiella. The sequence goes on along the minus strand of CAVPAH010000021.1, from coordinate 38,832 downwards.
ATCTTTGCCGATATAACCGCCAACCTGCATTCGCTGTCCCTGCGTGCCCCGCACGCCGACGCGATCCTCGGCACGCGCGATGAGGCGACGCTGGACCGCCTGCGACCGGACCTGGTCATCAATTTCGGCGGGCAGGTGACGTCCAAAAATGTCAAGACCCTGCTGCGCGGCAGCAGCCTCAAGGCATTGTGGCACGTGCGCGCGAACATCGTGGCACCGGATACCTATCAGGCGCTGACCCATGTCGTGCCAATGGCGGCGCCGGACTTCTTCGGCCAGCTTGCCGGCCGCCTGCCCTGCGGCGCTTCAGGACAAGCCCCCTGTGGGTGACACCACCTACCAGGCGGCCTGGGCTGCACTCGACACCCAGGCGGCGGCTGTCCTGGAACGCTTGCTGGGAGAGGGGCCCTTTAACGAGTTTGTCGCCATCCACCATGTGCTTGCGGCGCTGCCGCCAGGCTCGCGGCTGCAGGCGGGCAACAGCATGCCCATTCGTTACATCAACCTGCTCGGCGTGCAGGCCGGCCACCATCCTGCCCAGGTGAACGGCAACCGGGGGACGAGCGGCATCGACGGCACGGTCAGCACGACGGTGGGAGCCGCCATGGCGACGCCGGCGCTCACCACGCTGATCGTCGGCGATCTGGGTTTCTTCTACGATCGCAATGGGCTCTGGCACCGCCACCTGCCGCCCAACCTGCGCATCGTCGTGCTTAACAACCACGGCGGCGGCATCTTCGACATCATCGAGGGTCCCAACCAACTGGAGCGGGCGCGCCAGGAGACCTATTTCCTGACGCCGCAGCCGCTCACGGCCAGGCGCACGGCCGAGGATCACGGGCTGCGTTATTTCCACGCGACGGCGGGCGAGGATCTCAGGGCGCAGCTGGGCGAGTTTTTCGCGGAGGACAGTGGCCCTGCGCTGTTTGAGATCGAGACCGACATGGCGACCAATACGGCCGTGTATGCTCGCTTCAAGGCTGCGGCGGCGGAACTGCGGCTGGGTTGAACGAGACGCTGCGCCAGGGGAATTCACTGGATTGTGCGGAACAGCACGGAATTGGCCGCGTACCGCGCCTATCTTAGCATGTAATCGACCGGCACTTTTAGCACCATAATTGGAGTAACCGTGGAGAACAAAGTCGCAGCAGCAGTGACTTGGACGCCGATCAAGGAGTACCAGGAGATCCTCTTCTCCTTGTATGACGGCATTGCCAAGATCAGCATCAACCGACCGCATAAGCACAACGCGTTCACCCCTCTGACCGTGCAGGAAATGATCGACGCCATGACCATCTGCCGGGAGGATCCGCGCATCAAGGTGATCATCCTCACCGGCGAAGGCGGCAAGGCCTTCTGCAGCGGCGGCGACCAGAGCGTGCGCGGCGTCGGCGGCTATGTGGGCACCGACCAGGTTCCGCGCCTCAACGTGCTCGACCTGCAGAAGATGATCCGCTCGATGCCGAAGGCCGTCATTGCCATGGTGGCCGGTTGGGCCATCGGCGGCGGCCATGTCCTGCACGTGGTCTGCGACCTCACCGTCGCAGCCGACAACGCCCGCTTTGGACAGACCGGGCCCAAGGTCGGCTCGTTCGACGGCGGCTTTGGCGCCTCTTATCTCGCCCGCATCGTGGGTCAGAAAAAGGCGCGCGAGATCTGGTTCCTGTGCGACCAGTACGACGCCCAGGAGGCGCTCGACATGGGGCTCGTCAACAAGGTCGTCCCGCTCGAACAGCTGGAGACGACCACGGTCGAGTGGTGCCGCAAGATCATGGCCAAGAGCCCGCTGGCGATTCGCATGCTCAAGGCCTCGTTTAACGCCGAGCTGGACGGGCAGGCCGGGATCCAGGAGCTGGCCGGCAACGCCACCTTGCTCTACTACATGAGTGCCGAAGCACAGGAGGGCAAGAACGCGTTTCTCGAAAAGCGGGACCCGGAGTGGGACAAGTTTCCGAAGTTTCCGTGATGTAGCGCGAAGACATGTCCCGGGGACGTTCGTGTGTAAGCAGCAGCTTCGCGAACGAACGTCCCCGGGACATTCACGTGCGCTGTCAGCCAACCGACAGCGCATTGTCGGACAGTCTGCTCCTCCACCGGGTAAGCTGGAGGTGGAGGAATTGACTTATGCTCCGCCTCGCTCTTGCACCCTACACCCTCCAGTTCGCCAAGCCGGCTGCCACCTCACGCGGCGCACTCACACAACGCCACATCCTGCTCTTGCGTGCCTGGGATACAGGAGATCCGTCGGTCGTAGGGCTGGGGGGAGTGCGGCCCGATTCCGGGGCTGAGCCGGGACGACATCCCCGACTTTGCCGATGAGGCCGCCGCTATCTGCGGCGCCATCAACGCCGGCTACACGCCCACGCAGGCCGACCTGGCACATCTACCCTCCTTTGCCTTTGGCCTCGACACGGCCCTGCGCGACCTTGCCGGGGGCGGCAGCCGCGTACTCTGGGACACAGCCTTCACGCGCGGCGAGTCCACCCTGCCCACCCATGGGCTGATCTGGATGGATTCCCCGGAGGGGCTGCTGCGCCAGATCGAGGCCAAGATTGCCGCGGGTTTTGCCGTAATCAAGATGAAAGTGGGTGCGCTGCCGCTTGCCCGTGAACTGGAGCTGCTGGCGCTCATCCGCGGCGAGCTATCCGCCAGAGCAGATCGAGCTGCGCCTGGACGCCAACGGCGCCTTTGACCCGGCCACGGCCCTGGCAACGCTGGAGCAGTTCGCCCGCTTCGACGTGGCCTTCCTGGAGCAGCCGATCGCAGCCGGGCAGTGGCCGCTCACCGCCGAGCTTTGCCGGTACTCGCCGATTCCCATTGCGCTGGACGAAGAGCTGATCCCGGTGGCAGACGCAGACGACGCGTGGCGCGCTGCTGGACACCATCCGGCCGCAGCACCTGGTCGTCAAGCCTGCCCTGCTGGGCGGATTCACTGCGGCCGAGGCATGGATCGCCGACGCCGAAGCACGTGGAATTCAGTGGTGGACCAATTCGCTGCTAGAATCCAACATCGGCCTCAGCGCCATCTGCCAGTGGACGGCGGCGCGCAGTGACAAACCGGGCAGCGGCAGCGCATCCACGGCCTTGGCACTGGCGGCCTTTTCACGAACAACTTCCCGTCACCCATCCGGCTGGCGGGAAGCAGGCTTATCTACGACAGGGAACTTGCATGGAATTTGCCCTTACCACCCCGCGCTTGACGCTGCGCCCCTTTCACGCCGGCGACGTCCCGGCCCTGTTTGCCATCCTGCAAGCGCCTGATATCATGCAGTACTTCCCGACGCCCGGCACGCCCGATCTGGCACGGGTGGAGCGCATCGTTGCCGGCCAGATCAACGCGTGGGAAACTTACGGGCGCACCTTCTGGGCCATGGAGTGGCGGGAAACCGGCGAGTTGATCGGCTGGTGCGGCCTCCAGTTCCTGCCCCAGACCCAAGAAACCGAGGTCGGCTATCTGCTGGCGCGCCCCTATTGGGGCCAGGGCATCGCCACCGAGGGCGCCCGCCGCTCCGTCAGCTACGGGTTCGACGAGCTGGCGCTCGACGCCATCATTGGCATCACCCACCCGGCCAACACGGCCTCGCAGAACGTTCTGCGCAAAGCCGGCCTCACCTTCACCGGGCCCGCGCAGTACTTTGGCATGGACTGTTTTCGGTTTGAGGGAAAGCGCTGAGACAGTTCAACCGTCCCACCAATCTCATGTCATGCGCCCCTAGAATGGCTGTCGGCCGCTCCCGTACAGTGTACGGCAAACGCTGCACACCTATAGGCCAATCCCAAAGGACGCCACTTTATGAAAGAAATTGCGGTAATCCATATCGGCGACCGCAACGCCGACGAAAGCCTCTCCCTCCTGGGACAAGAGGTCTGCGCGCACCTGCGCGGCACCGGCGGCGATGCGGACAAGGCCCGCGCCTTGATCGAGGAGTTTGACGGCCGCGTGGACTGTATTGCCCTCGACGGCCTGCCTGCCAACCTCCAGTTGGGCAGCGAACAGCGCCCGCACACCGTCGGCAGCACCCTGCCGCCGCTCGCCACGCAGTCACCCATCGTCGACGGCAGCGGTATCCGCGGCGGGCTCGAACGGTGGGCCGTCATCCTCGCCGACCGCGCCCAACCCGGCATTTTTGCCGAAAAACGCACGCTGCTGGCCCCGGGCCTCAACCATTCGGGGCTGGCCCAGGCGCTCGTCCGCCACACCGAGGCGGTGCGCTACGCCGACCCGATCATCTATTTTGGCCTGCCTGCACTGCCCCTGGTCGGCAGCAAGAGCACGCTCGAACAGGCGGCCCCGCGCGAGCTTAACGAACTCAAGGATGCTTCGTTCCGCCGCCTGCTGCCCCAGGCCGGCGAGCCGGGCCACGAACGATCGCCCGAACCCTTTGAATGGGCCGACGTGATCACCGGCGACATCGGTGCCATCCGCCGCTATGCCCCCGACGTCCTCAAGCGCAAAACCGTGGTCGTCGAATATGCCAGTGAAGAGGACATCGCCGACCTCGCGAAGCGGGGCGTCAGCATCGTCGTGACGCTCATGCCGTCGCTCACCCCCGGCTATCCCATGGGCCGCTGGTCGGCCGCCGTAGTCGAGGCCACGCTCGTCGCCCTGCGCCGCGAGCCCGACATGCCGCTCACCGAGGACACCTATCTCGACCTGATGGCCGACATCCAGTGGACGCCCGGCATCCGCTACCTGCAGGCCGACGAAGCGGGCATCAACCGCTTCTCCTTTGTCATTCACCCGCTCAACATCGGCTTTATCCACCGCCACCCGGCCTTCCGCTGGACAAAGTACCTGCCCGACGACCTGGTGGAGCCGATATCGGCCTACATGCCGCCCATGTACGTTTCCCGGATCACGGGCGGGAAATCGCCCGCTACAGGCCAACGTATCGAAGGGTATCTCTACACGCTGGGCGCAACCCCGCGCCAGATGATGAAGCACGACCCCACCTTTACCTATAAGCAGCTCAACAAGGTGGCGCGCATGGCCGAACGCAAGGGCGCGCGCATTCTGGGCCTCGGCGCCTTTACCAGCGTCGTAGGCGACGCCGGCATTACGACGGCGCACGAGTCCGATATCGCCATCACCAGCGGCAACAGCCTTACCGTGGCCATGACGCTTGGAAGCGGCCAAGAAGGCCGTCCAGTTGATGGGCGCTACGGACCTCACCAAGGGCAAGGTAATGGTCGTCGGGGCGACCGGCTCCATTGCCTCGGTATGCTCGCGGCTGATCGCCCAGGCCATCAAGAACGTGGTGCTGGTCTCGATCGAGCCCGAGAAGCTGCTCGAGCTCAAGCGCACGATCCAGCGCGAGACGCCGGGCGCCGAGGTGACCATCGCGACCAAGGCCGGCGACCTCATCAGCGACTGCGACCTGGTGATCACCGCCACGTCGGCCTTTGGCCAGCGCGTGATCGACCTCACCAAGTGCAAGCCCGGCGCTGTTATCTGCGACGTGGCCCGCCCGCCGGACATCAACCCCGCCGAGGCCGCCCTGCGCCCGGACGTGCTAGTGATCGAAAGCGGCGAGGTGCTGATCCCCGGCGATATCGACTTCGGCTACGACATCGGCCTGCCGCCCAAGACATCCTATGCCTGCCTGGCCGAAACGGCCCTGCTGGCGATGGACGGCCGCTTTGAGGATTACACCCTCGGGCGCAACATCACGATGGACCGGGTCAAGGAGATCTACAAGCTGTCGCTCAAGCACGACTTCAAGCTTGCGGGCCTGCGCTCCTTTGGCAAGTATGTCACGGACGAGGACATCGCCGCCAAGCGCGCCCTCGCCGACCGGTACCGTGCCGACCCTGAGTACTTTGAACGGGTCCGCGCCGAGGCGGAAACCAAGCTTAAGGAGATCCCGGTCATGGCGAAGGGAGTCGGTGCGTCGAAGGGGATCGACAAGCGGTGGTTCACCGTCGCGGCTGCGGTTGGTGGGGTACTGCTGCTGTTGGTGACGTTGGGGAAGAGCAGGAAGAAGTAGCGTCGCGCAACAACTGTCCCGGGGACGGGATGAAGGCAAGCTTCCGCCTGACGTCCCCGGGACAGTTGATTCTTATAGTGAACGGAGCCATTAAGCAAGCTTTTGCTTGAGCTGGCGGCTTGCGAGCGCCGGACCAGCCGCCTCAACTCAGCGCGAGAGCGATCGCCTGCTCGGTGGTCATGGTTGCGCCTTTGGCCCAGGCCAGTTCAAACGCCACATCGCCGAGCCCCGTGCGCAGCCTGGCCAGGGCCGCCAACTGATCGTTCTGCTCGACTTGGTCGAGGGGCGCGCCAATGCGAACCCGCAGGGCGCCGGCTGCCGCACAGAGCTGCACTGCCCCTTCGCAACGTGCTTCTAGCTCGTCGACGAGGGCCAACTCTTCAAATGAATAGGCATAGCCGCGCCGCAGACCCAGGTGGTGGCGAATGCGCAGCGAACCGCAGAGTAATTCCCGGGCGAGCGCGTAGTCTCCCACCATTCGAGCGACGCATCCCAGGTTATGCATAGCGAGGGCTACGCCGCGCCGGTAGCCCAGCGCCCGGTAGAGATCCCGGCATTCCAGCAGCGCCTGCTGGCTGGCCGCGTATTCCTGCAGCCGTAGCAGGTCTGTCCCCAGCAGGTTAAGAGCCGTGGCCAGTTCAAACGGGCGTTCCAGCCGGCGCCACAGTGCGACGCTCGCAAGCTCATATGGCACGGCAGCTGCGCTATCGCCGGTCGTATACACGATGTTGACGGCCAGCAGCTGTTTGGCCTTTGCCATTCCCGCCGTATAAGACAGCTGCTCGGCTGACTCCAGCGCTTCTTCGACCTCCGTTTGCATCTGCGCGAGCTCGCCGGCGTAACGGGCCAGGTCGCAGTATATCAGCCGGGCGTCGATCTCCTGCCGCCGATCGCCAAGCTGCACAGCCAACTGTTGCGCCTCGCGCGCGCAGCGCAGCCCATACGCAAAATCGGCGATCGCCGAAGAGAGTTCGGCCGCCGCCAAAAACCTGCCCCCAGCATGACATGCACCCGGCACACTCAGTCGCATTTCACACTGAGGTAAATGTATGGTATTGTAGACGTGTAAGATGTTGTTGGTTCTGAACAAGTTGGTCGAAACGCCGCCGGGATCAACAAGCCAGGCGGTTTCTTTTTGCTCACTTGCTGGAAACATCAACCTCTTGCGCAAAGTTTACGTGAAGATGTAGTACCAAGGAAAGTAAGGAGTTTTCAACAATGAGCAGTAAACGTGTAACCGGCACCGTGAAGTGGTTCAATGACGATAAGGGTTTTGGCTTTCTGGCAGTTGAAGGCGGCAAGGACGTTTTTGTCCACCAATCCGCGATTGTGGCCGAAGGCTTCCGTAGCCTCAGCGAAGGCGACAAGGTCGAATTCTCGATTGAGCAAGGGCCCAAGGGTCCGGCAGCCGTCGACGTTCGCAAGATCTAAATCCGGCGAGTCTCTCTGTGTGCGATACCCTCGCCACCGTAGATATCTACAGGGGTCAGTCTCACCGACTGGCCCCTGCTTTTTGCGCGAGGTGCCGGGACGAGGGTGGCGGCCGATTGTCTGGCGGCGCGTCACAACCTCGTCATCTATCATCGAACAATCGCTGCACGAGCAGGCTCGCCCAGCAGCACTGGATGCTGCCGGCATGTATTTTTGCGGCCTGAGGTAACTCTGTGCAAAGTAGTGCAGCTGCACATTGCACCCTATCATTCATCGAGCTGAATCCGGAGAAACGCACCATCATGCGACATCGAGTAACCCCCACCGCCGCGCGCTATGCGCTGGCCACCATCGCCGCCATCATCTTCGCCACGGCCATCTGGTCGGGCCACAGCGCAAGTGCCCAGCAGCTCAACTGGATCGGACATATTACTACCATGCCGGCCGGTGGGCTTGTCGGCCAGTGGAACGTCGACGGCCGCACCTTTGTGACGACCGCCGGCACTGACTTCCGCCAAGACAACGGCGCCTTTGCCGTCGGCGTCTGTGTTGAAGTGGAATACACCGGCACGGCGGAGCCGTACAACGCTACCAAGATCGCCAGCAAGAGCAGTGACAACTGCACGGCCGGCACGCCAACACCCAGCGTGACACCTAGCGGCACGCCCAGCACGACTCCCAGCACGACTCCCAGCGCGACCCCCAGTGAGACGCCGACGGCGCCGGCGACAGGCGAAGCCTATGGCCTGGTCCAGAGCATGCCTTCGCCGGGTTTTGTGGGCGCCTGGGTCATCGGCGGCGTGGCGTACGACGCAACCGGCAGCACTTCGTTCAAGCAGTTAGCGGGGCCGCTTGCCGTCGGCGCCTGTGCCAAGGTCCGCTATACGGGTAGTTCGTCTCCCTTCACGGCAATTGAGATCGAAAGCGAACCCATGTCGGACTGCAGTGGCCCTACCCCGGCCCCAAGCGCTACGCCGAGTTCCACGCCCGCTGCGACGGCGACGCCTAGCAATGAGGTCGAGCGCTATGGCCGCATCGAAAGTTTCCCGGCCAACCTCCTCGGCACCTGGGTCGTGGGCGGCGTCACCTACAATGCGACGGCCGGCAGCGAGTTCAAGCAGGCGGACGGCGTGTTTGCCGTCGGCGTCTGTGTCAAGGTGCACGCCCTGACCACGACCACCCCGGCTACGGTGCGCGAGATCGAAACCGAGCGTGACTACCGTTGCGGCGGGACAGCCGGCACAGGCGAGACGGGCGGCACCGCCGGCGAAGGCGAGATCTATGGCGTGCTGCAGAGCTTTCCCGCCGGCCTGATCGGTGAATGGAACGTGGGGGGCATGAGCTATGTGGCCGACGCCGGCACCGAGTTCGTGCAGGTGAACGGACCGTTTGCGGTCGGCGCCACCGTCAAGGTGCATTTCGCGACCGATGCGACCGGTGTGAACCGGGCGCGCGAGATTGAGACGAAGTATGCCAACGACAGCGGCGGCAGCGACGACGACGGCAACGGCGCGTACGAAGGCGCTGAAGGCCACGCCTACGGCATTGCCGACAGCGTGCCCGGCGGTCTGGTGGGCGCCTGGAGCATCGGCGGCATCAGCTACACGGCCACGGCCGACACCAAGTTCGAGCAGAACGACGGCGCCCTGGTCAACGGCGCCCGCGTCAAGGTCGAGTATTACCTCGGCAGCAATGGTGAACGGATCGCCAAGCAGATCGAGAGCACGACCGAGAATGGCGGCGCCACTGCTCCCGACAACTTCAAGGTCTTTGGTTTTGTCGACCAGATGCCGAGTGGCGGCCTGGTGGGGGCGTGGATCGTGGACGATGTCGACTATGTGGCCGGCGCCGGCGCCAGGTTTGATGAGACCAACGCCGTGCTCGGCATCGGCGCCTACGTCGCAGTCGAATACTCCGTGCAAGGCGGCGTGAAGCAGGTGCACGAGATCGAAGCCCATGTGCCGCCGGGTGCAGGGCCACAGACAGTCGTCGGCACGATCGACGACAAGGGCGGGACCAAGGCCTAGGCTGCCGCGGTGCAGGCTACGACCTGGGTCATCGGCGGCGTCAGCTACAGCGTGATTCCGGCCACCAATTTCAACGATTACTTTGGCAGCCTGAATGTGGGCGCGACGGCCGTCGTCAACAGCTACAAGGCGGCGGACGGCACACTGGTCGCTACCCAGATTCGCAGTATTTCGCTCACAACCAACCTCTTTGTGCCAGTAATACGGCGGTAGACGCCAGGTCGAGGCAATTGACGACACGTCGGCGGCGGGTGAAAGGGCGCAAACCCTTTCACCCAAAGTCGACCTCAGGCTCGCTATTCCTTGTTTAGCCCCCTCGGTTAGGCGCGTCAGCGCCAGCGCCTTACCCGCGATCGGCAGGCCAAGGTGAACCGTGGCAAGCAGTTGCACCGATGCACCATTCGTCTCGGGTGAAAGCAGTACCTGCTACGGAACCGGACAAGCGCGGACGCGTGGCGGCGTGGCAAGCGCTATCCTACCGGCTCTCTGAATTTGACTTTGGTGTGCCGGCCTTTGCCTTGGTTTACCCGCCCTTTGCGGAATTCTATCTGCATGAGGGGGACTTCACCTGGGATAGTCGCGGTCGGCCAACGATACCCGATATCGAGAAGTTAGAGCGGCGAGCAGCTTATCGCGAGCTAACAACCATCATGCAGCGGGGCAATGTGGGATGGGTCGAGATCATCGAGGGCAGTATTGGTATAGAAGCTGATATACGCATTTGCTTTGGCGCCGGCCGGTACTGGTCCAACCGGCTGGGAATCAGTGCGGTCAAGAATCTTGGGCTGCGCCTGCATGTCGGCACACGATGAGGCAAATGGGGTAGACAGTACGCGCTGAATCAGTAATTGCGGTAGATTTCGCCGCGGCTGCCGATTTCAAGCACGAGGATCAGGAGCTGGTCGTCGATGATCTGGTAGATGATCCGCCAATCGCCGACGCGCAGCCGGAACAGGTCGTCGATAGCCTTCGAGCTTGCGTGAGTTGGGAGGGTGTGGGTTCGTCGGCCAGGACAAGGATTGCCTTGACTAGGCGTTCCTTTGTAGTACGGCCCTGACGGCGCAGAATCTTCTCGGCGTCCTGTCGATCTGGATCGTATACTTCGGCTTAGCTTGTCGACGACGCTTGCGTCAAGCTCGCCCTCCTCGATCAGTTCGGCGACCAAGGATTGAAACGGGCGAACACGTGTCGGGTCCTGCTCGATCAGCTCAAGCGTGGCTGCGGCCCGGCGGCCGGCGCGTTGGTCTTCCAGTTGTTCGACGATTGCCAGGTAGTCTTCATAGTCGATGACGACGCTGACAGGCTTGTTGTAGCGCGTGATCACGATGTCGAGGCCCTTGGCGCCGGCGTCAAGCACGTCGCGCCAGTGCAGCCGGGCGTCGTTGCTGTCCATTACCTTGTGCATGGTGTCCTCCAGTCGGCGCAGCGCCAAAGTCGTTAGAATCTAACAACATTCTAGCGTGTTGTTGGCTCGGTGTCAAGGCTACAGCAATTCTCAACTTGAATGTTTCTCCAGCGGAGAGCTAAGAATTGCCGTGCTACTCATCTTCACACTGGAACAAATGTATGGTATTGTAGATAAGCAAGACGTTGCAGGTTCTGAACAAGTTGGTCGACACACCGCCGGGATCAACAAGCCAGGCGGTTTCTTTTTTGCCATCGTTTGGAAACATCGACGTTTTGCGGTAAGTCTAGATGAAGAAGTAGTACCAAGAAAGAAAAGGAATTTTCAACGAGGGCGACAAGGTCGAATTCTCGATCGAGCAGGGCCCCAAGGGTCCGGCCGCAGTCAACGTGCGCAAGATCTAAATCCGGCGAGTCTCTCCGGGTGCCAATTCTGCGTAGCCGTAGACTTGTTTAGGAGCCAGCCCCACCGACTACCTCCATATTCTTGTGGCACTGAGACGAGTGGAGGGGATACCAAAAACTATTGGGCATACCCACAATTCACCTGTAGTCCAAGACACTCGCTCCTGCGATCGTGACCGCATAGTTGTGTGTCGTGATTATAGGTAATGCTGTTACCGTGCGAAGAGTCCCCTGACAAGACGGTTACCCGCGAATATTGAAAGGAGCTTGAGCCATGTTCCGCCGGACTTTTGTTGCACCGCAAGCAAGTCGCCTCATTTCCGCCGGTGCACAACCTGATCGGCATCGTTGTCACCGTTGGTGCAATGCTGCTGCCGGCTCTCGCAGCAGGTAATTGCCGACACCGCCCAAGACGCCGCCGTCAACGCAACCGAAATCACGGCCCAAATAGCTGCTCCCAGCAGCCAGCCAGTCTGCCGAGGCGCCCTGCGTGCCGGACGACCCCTACCAGCTGGCCGAATTGAATCAGGTGATAGCCTCCGACAACCCGCCAACCGGCACGGTCACTATCAATCGCTTCATCAAGATCACCTTTATTGCCAAGGGGACGTTGGTGGAGCTGCCGGAAGATCTGGCCGCTGTTGAGCCTCACTTTTTGCCCTCAACCATCCCAGGTCAGCATGACCCTGAAGAGCGCGACGAAGCGGCGGTGCCGGCGGTGGATGATCGTGTCCGTGTCTTCAACACACGCACCGCCAATGAATTTGAACTCGAACTGGATGCGGCCATGCTCGAGGCGATCCACAAGTGCCGCACCGAGGCGGGAGCGAATGCCGGCACGTTGGGCGTCGACGATCCAGAGATAGTAGAGAGCGGGCAGCGACTTTTCCTGCCCGCACTTGCCGCCCCTGATCAGCCCCTATTGGCAGCAAGCGCGCCGCTCCTGCACCCGGCGGCCCTGAGCGACGGCAAGGACAGCCGCATCATCCGCGCCCCCACCACGACCTGGCCCTGGCGCGCGATCGCCCAGTTCGGCACCGGCTGCACGGGCACGCTGGTCGGCCCGCGGCACTTGATTACGGTGGCCCATTGCATCAACAAATTTGGCACCAACACCTGGTATGGCTTTCCCGTACGCCCCGGGCGCGATGGCAACGTGTCGCCGTATGGCACTTCCAACATATCGACCACCGTGCCGGCCGGACAAGAGGCGTGGTACTTCACCCATCCCCAATGGCGCAATCCCAACATCGACAACCCTTGGCAGTGGGACTGGGGCTTTATCGTGATTCCGGATCGTCTCGGCGACGCCACCGGCTGGATGGGCTACTATGCCTTTACGGCCAGCACCATGCGTACAGACCAACCACCTTAACCGCGGTTACCCGGCCTGTTGGAGCACCCGCCCCGATACGCCCGTGGGCTGCCAGACAAGCCGGCTCTATGGCGATACCAGTACCTGCGCACTCGGCGATTTCTTGTCGCCTGGCCCCGATGGCTGGAATCGGCAGGTCTACCACAGCTGTGACACTAGCGCCGGGCACAGTGGCAGTCCCCTCTACCGCTATGTCTTTGACAAGAAGCTCAACAAGGATGTGCCGGGTGTCGTCGGCGTCCACAACGCTTCACTGTGCGACCGTGACGTGGACAACGACGGTACGGTGGAAGCCAGCGAAATTTGTGACGCCAGTGATGACTACCCCGGCGTCGTGCGCCGCAATACGCCGACCGAACTGGACATCATCAGCTTCTTCCGCGAAGAGTTCCCGTAGGAAGCTCTCGGCAGTCGGTCAAGCCGAAAAATTGGTGCAGTAGGGCTATAGTGACATCACCTACTTCACGTGGTGTGAGGTCTGCTTGCAGCCCTCACTGCGGCAGCTGTAGAACTCAATGCAAGCCAACAGGGAAAGGCGCACACGAGAGCCGGTGTGGCGTCAAGCTCTATGCTGGCGTACCGTATCGGTTCAGCAAATGTGTCCGGCCCATCCATGCTTCAAACATGGCTGCCAGATCACTGCGAGTCTTGAACATGTTGATCAGCCACGAAAGAAAGGCTTGAATCCACTCGACAGAAGTGCTATTCTTGACATACACTCCTAGTTCCCCATAGTTCGTCCCGACCTCCGATTTCCGCCACATCGGTGCACCGCTGAGTTCCGTTTATACCGATTCTTGGGAGGAAGCGAGTATGAAGCGTTTCGGCGTGGCTGTTGTGGTGGCAGTAGCAATTCTGTTGGCGTTCGCGCTGATTGGCCAGGCGGACTCCCCGCCCAGCCCGAGTGAAATTGACTTCGCACACGGCGCCATGGATCGGCTGCAGTCAGAACTGTTTGCCGCCCTTCTAAACGAGTTTGCAGGGACGACGCCAGAGAATGCGGCGCAAGGCAAGCTGGCGATCGGCATCATCTTCGACGATCGCAACACGGGCATGCGCCTGGTGGGCACGCTGGAGCCGTTGGGCGGACGCAACGCGACGCCCAAAGACGCGTTTGAGCAGCAGTCGCTCGCCCTGGCCATGACCGGTGAGGGCAACCAAGGCGTGGAGAAGGTTGCCGGTCATTGGTATGTGCGGCGCAGTGTGCCGCTTGCCAACTTCGATCCCTCATGCCATGTCTGTCACAGCAATTTCGGAAGCACGCCGGATCCGACCGAGTGGACGGGCGCGCTCGATGCTGCAAGTGCCGGTTGATCCCGCCAACCTGCCGGTTAGCAAGTAGCAGTCAAGCCCGCTGAAGACGGCTCGCCGCCAGGGGCCGCCACCATATCTTCTTGCCTGTCCATTTCGACCACCCTTGTGTCCTCATCGACAGTCCAACCGCAGGTGTATAGTGGGCAGGCAAATCCCCACGCGCGACTGGAGCCCCCGCGCTGAACGTGGCGCGCGCAAGCAGCATGAGCAGGTGCCGCGGCACGGTCCAGTGCAAGCGATAGAGGACTTGGTGTTCGGTAAAGGAGACTTCAGATGGACGAAAATCTAGGTCAAGAACTTGCCCAGGATGTCAATCAGACCGCAGAGGCGCTCGCCAAAATCGCGCAAGATGACATCGCCTTTCGTTTGCTGGTGGAGTCGTATCGTGCCCAGGACTATGAGGTATTTCGTGAGCTGCTCACCCGTTTTGGCTTGATCGATCGCTGTCCGCTCGTATGCTCGTGGCTCTGCTCAAAAGAATGCGTGCTGGTGTGCTTTGCGCTGTGCGGTCCACCGCTAAAGGAGCCCCCACAGCTCAGCCTGCGCGAATTTGCCGAGTTGACCGTCAAGCTGGCAGCAGACCGGGAGGTACTCAGCCGTCTGGCCGGCGCAGTCCTCGAACGTGACGAGAGGGCATTCAAGGCGATCGTCGAAAGACTTGGCCTCGAACGCTACTGTCACTACATCTGCAATTGGATTTGCTATGTACGCTGCCGCCTGGTCTGCGACATCCTGTGCAGCCCTGATAAGCCCTTCTATCTCGTCGGCTGCAGCCATCTCGTGGATGCGTTGCTGCAGGCAGGCGCGGCGGTAGCGCGCCTGGCGGCCGACCAGAGGACACTCGCCATCGTCGAGAAAGGTGTGCTGGCGCGTGACTGCGACATTGTACGCGTTGCGCTGGAACGCTCAGGCTATCAAAGCATCTGCCATTGGATCTGCCACTGGGCCTGCGCATGGCGCTGCGTGCGCGTCTGCCTCCTGCTGTGCCGCCAATTCCCAACTGCGGCCATCGAGAGCGAGCATGCCGAAATCCAGGAGTTCGCAAAGGCCACGGCGACCCTGGCGGCGCGGCCTGAACTCGTGGCAAAACTCCTCGACGCAGTCGAAACGGAGAACGCAGACAGCTTTGCAGAACTAGTGAACAGGCTTGGCTTCGCGCGCTTCTGCCATCAGTTGTGTTATTGGCTGTGCCGCCTCAGCTGCCGGCGCTACTGCTGGTGCGTCTGCCCGCCGCCGCGCCCGCGCCCATGGTTTACGCACGTCGGCCATTTCCACATCTATGGCGATATCGACGCCGGGACAGGTCTCACCAACAAGCAGGTGCTCGGCCATGGGGGGCCCAACTACGCATTCTTTAGCTGTCTCGAACTGCGTGGCTTCTGCCCGGCCGATTCGCCGACTGCGCCCGGCAGTGCCATGCGCTATCGCTTCCTGTACGAGCGCGGTGGCAGCCGGACCGCCTTAACCGGCAGTCTGCTGTGCTCGGTCATCGTCGGCAGCCGCACGATCTTCTGGGACGTCAACGGCACCGGCCTGGAGGAGACGTTCCAGACGGTCATGATTGCCGGCAGCGGCGCGACACCCGATCCGACGCCGACGCCGGTGCTGCCGCCGGGCACGCCATGGGGCGCGCCGCCGACGCACGTAATCGTTCCGGATGCTGACGGCTGGATCAATGTCGACCCGAACGCACTGGGCGGCGGCTTCAACGGCGCGCTGATCGGCTTCAACACAACCATACCATTCCCTGACGGCAACCCGGCGCCCGGTGTCGCCGCCGGCACCCAGGTGCCCAACGGCAATCTCAAGAATGGCGTGGACGTCGCCCTCATCTTTGAGGCAACCCGTGTTGGTGGTCCTGCCAGCCCGCCGGACTACTCGAACACCCTGAACCGCATCCACATCAACAACTGGTTCGAGGTGGCGCTGCTCGATCTGCTCCAGTTCCACAGCGGCGGCGGCACGCCTTGTTCGCCACTGTCGACGGACCTGGATATCGAATACACGGCCGATCACGAACTCATGGCTGCGTGGGACATCGACATCGTCACCGCCGCTACCATCCCTGCTCTCACCCTGCCTTCCGGCGCCAGCACCCGCAGCGCCGGTGCGAACATCGCCTTTGGTACGCACCACGAGGACATCTCGACCTGGCCTACGTGTTCGTACACCGTGGTTCTCACGACCCGGCGTGCCCTCACGACTGGACTCATCGACGACAGCGCCAAGACCGTCAGCAAGACGTTCTGCATTGGTGCGCGGGGGCGGAGGTAACCCGCAAAGACGTTCCTTCAACGCCATGGGAGGTCCCTGCTTGGGATCTCCCATGGCCGTTTGCATGGTAGGGCCAGCTCTTCGTCAATCCGGGCGACAAGGGGCCTGGCACTCCGATCTTTGGTGGCAGCGATAGGTGATCCTGCCGGGCGCGCCGTTTGCGGCATGAGTTCTGGCGGTATCTGCGCCTTCAGTGTCGCATGGGAGCACCCTGAGGCATTCTCCAAGGTCGTCAGCCACTGCGGCAGCTTTCTACAAGGCGGCGCCCGCGACCTTGACCTCATCTTTGGCAGCTGGCCCGTTGCCAACCACGACGTAGCCGCGGCCCTGGCCTATCGCGAATACGACTACAAATTTCAGTAGTTCACGATTTCATGGATAAGAGTGGCATCGGAATAGTCATAACGGCGCCATAGAGCGTTTCAATCGAACGTCTGAGCATGGAAACGAAGGTCTGAAACTGGAAGCGAGTGGGGTCGAGGCGGTGGGGTCCACGACCCGGGTTGCGAGCGACGAACCAGCGCAGAAATGCCCAGATATTGACCAGGAGCAGTGCGAAACCGAGCAGGAAGAAACGCAGTGCCGGATTGCGAGAGGTGGTCTTGACTCGCACGCGTCGCAAGATGCGGTAGGAAGCTTCGATGGCAAAGCGAAAGCGATAGCGCCGATAGACGGTTGCGGGCTTCCAGTCGATACCGATGAGGACGAAGATCAGCCACTTGCGTCGGCGCTTCTTCTCCTTGTTGGGAACCAACGTGGCCACCACTGCCGTATCGGTGAGAGTGCCATCGGTGAAGGCGTAGCAGGTTCGATAGCTCTTGCGGCCGTGGCAGAGTTGGCGAGTCCCACCAGCTTTGCCACGAATGGTGCAGGCGAGAATGGCCCTTTGCTTGATTGTCTTGAGGTAACAAATGACAGGGCCGGAACAGAAACCTCGGTCCAGGTAGGGCTCATCATGTTCGTCGATAGCCGCTTCTACACGATGTGATTGCAGTTGCTGCGGCAGGTGAGCGGCCAATGCTTCGTTGATTTGATGCTCGTACTGATCGAGTTGCTCGACGTTCAACTGTTCATTCAAGTACTCTCGAATCCGGTTGCCGCTCGCACTCTGCTCCAGGTCACGGCACGCTGCATCAATGCTGATGTTTTCGCTGGCTGCCTTCATCAGCACGTCATAGAGCATCTCGCTGGTGCAGTGGTATCCATTTGCCTGCAATGGCAGGTGCTCTTGGCAGACTGTCTGCATCGTCTTTCGAATATCCTGGGCGGTCAGTTCCGTTTGCGGTATCATGGTCTTGTCCTGTTTGGTTCGTTGATGGCCGTTTGTTACCTCCATTCAACTACCAAACAGGCCTTCTCATAGTCTCGCTACTACCCGTTCATCCCCAATCGTGAACTACTGAGATTGATTAATCTGATCGTAGCGCTCGCCGTCGCTTTTGTCTTCACCATATAGTGGCGGCAGATCTCCACGGGGGCATGGAGATCCTAATGCTGTCCCGCCTATGCTGGCTTCCTGGCCACGAACACCAGCATGTTATGCTCCGGGGTTGCCTTGTCCCTGGTGTAGTCGCCTTCCACAGCCAGATCGACGAAGCCGGCAGCCCTCAACAGTAGCAACATCTCATGCATGAAGTAGATATTGCTGGTCAGGGTACGCTCCTCCTGGGTCATCATCTGGCCATCCTGCCATACTTCTATGTGGGTTTGCTGGACCATCACCTGCTTCAGCGGATTCAGATCCGCCATGCGAAAACGGGACCGGAACTCCCGCCCGTCGGCCGTCTGCTCCACCTCGGCCTCTGTCCAGAACTCCGGGTCCAGCCTCCTGCGATTTTCGGCGATCCAATCCTGCCAGGCCCATGCGCTCCGCTCGCCATACGGCATCTGGTGGTCCAGCAGCAGCACACCGCCGGGGAGCAGATGCGCGTAGAAACGGCGAAGCGCCTGGGCATCCTGCTCCCGGGTGCCGCCGATACCGAAGGAACCACATACATAGATCGTGCGGTAGCGGCGCGGCAGATCCAGGGCGTGCATGGGCTGTACGGTCAGCGTGGGAGACAGCCCCTCGGCTTCTGCCTTCTGTCGGCATAAGGCCACCATATCGGCCGAGATATCCACGCCATCAACGTCCAGGCCCGCGCGCAGATAGGGCAGGAGGAGCCGGCCTGTGCCGCAGGCCACGTCCAGGGCCGGCTGGCCGAAGCGCCCTATGGACTGACGGTAGTAGACGATCTCCGGTGCATCGTTACTGTGGTTTTCGAACTCAGCCCAATGTTGCGCCATTAGGCCGTAGTGCCAAGTCTGAGGTTCATATTGCATCTATGGTTATCCTCTCAACTCCTCTTGATAGATTGTCGTGTCGTTGAATTCATCGCGCAACAGTCCGTAGATGGCGCCGGCATGAAAAGTACTGTCGTCCTCCCAGGAGTAGCTGCGACGAGTACCTTCGCGCTGAAAACCCAATCGCTTCAGCAGGCGCACCGATTCGTGATTGTCGGCGATGGTCTGGGCTTCCACCCGGTTCAGATCCATGCGCGCGAAGCCGAAGCCCAGCATAGTTCCCAAGGCTTCTGAGGCATATCCTTGGCCCCAGCAGTCCCGGGCCATGTCGTAGCCAACGTCTGCACGGCGATGGTACCGGTTCCAGCCGTGGAAACTGAAGAGGCCGATCACCCGGCCAGATTGCTTGAGGGAAACGGCCCAGCCCAAGCCCCGTTCGGCGACGAATTCCTGGTGCAGCTCACGAATCAGATCTTCGGCCTCGCCGACGCTCTCGAAGACTGGGCCGTTAAAATGCTGAACGTAGGGATCGCCGCGAAAGATGAGCACGTCGGCTGCATCGGTCAGACGAACCTGGCGCAGAATCAGCCGCGTCGTGGATAGAGTGGGAAAGCTGGAGTAGTCAAACAGCTTATTTGTCATCAAAGTAGTCTCACTTTCGCTAGGAATAGGAAGCACGCCGGTACGAAAATCCATACCTGCGGGCTATATATCCATAACGATGTCACGTTGAAGGCGTTCGGCGTCCCATCAAACGACGCAGATAGTCCTGTAGTTCGCCCGACAGATTGACGGCAAGACCAAGCTCTGAAATGTAACGTTGATTTGCGTCGCGCTGAACCAGCTTCTTTGATGTGCGGACGCGTCTAGCCTAGGTGACTGGGAATTGGGTACGTCCCGAAGGTATGATGAATGGGAAAGTTCATGTCAATACCTCCTTTCTTGAACGCACATGCAGAGACTCTAGAGGTACGGCCAAAGTGCACCGCGTCCAGACTATAGCAGAGGCACTCCCGGCTGTCAACCCAGTCGAGAAGGCCCGTTTCGGCAAAATCGTCTATTGATAACGCACCCAATCCGCAATATACTGCCAGTGAGCCGTTTATGGTGCCGAGCCAAAAACCCGGCTTCGGGGGACCATGAACAGCTTTCTCAATTCCATCATCAGCAATCGACAGTCAGCAATCCTCCATCCGCAAATGCAGTACTTACGCTTGACTATTGCTATTCTGCACAGCCAACCCCAGCCAAACAGATGAACGACGCAGTTGATTGCTGCCCGACTCCGTGCCACGACTTATCTGTGTCAGATGACATCAACAGGTGCCGAATGCCCGAAAGTATGTCGCGATTGAGCACTTCTTGAAGCTGTGCATGGCGCCAACGTCGGTTAGCCGGCGCGTTGGCGCACATGCACGCTAGCCGCTGACACAAGGCGGAGAACACGGTTCAAAGCTAGGTGCGCTGTCCCAGCGCGGGGACCACGCCTAACTGCTGCAGCTGGCCAAGGGCATCAAAATTGTTCCATGACTCCATGATCATGCCGTTGACGATGCGGTTGATGGTCATCCCAGTGACAGTCACCTTCTTGCCGGTCGCAGGAATGCCCATCAGCTCGCCTTGTTGCGTACCCACCGCTGTCCAGCGGGTTGCCACTTTGTCGCCTTCGGCGACCTGATCCTCAACCGCAAAATGTGTGTCAGGATAGGCCATGCGGTACATGTTGCTGCGCCGTATCCATTTGATTCGTCCCTAAGCATGGTACACGTCCCGGCCCCGGAACTGCGGGGAGGCGGTGCAATCCTATTGCTCCTATGTCAGGCGGACTGGGGTGCCGGGATAATGCCGAGTTGCTGCATCATCCCCAGCATGTCGCTGACCTCACGACGTTCCACGATCTTGCCGTTCTCAATCGTGATCTCGATCAGGATCACGCACTCCGAAATAGAGGTGCGCAGCCTTCGACGTCATGTTGATTGCCGTAGGTCTCAAAGAATTTACGCGCAACGGACTTGTTAGACATGGGATTCCTCCTGTTGGCTATGAGAACGTTACTCTATCCAAACTGTGCTGTTGGTGCGGTGCCCTGAAGACTGTCAAAGAAACACCTGGGACAGCTCGGCAAAGTGGAGTGTATTGCCGCCAGCCGGCCATTTCCCAGATCAAAAACTGCTCATCTACTGCTCAGTTTTCATAGCTCCGGCAGCAGGCCAATACTCCGCAGCAGGCCCGCAACATCCCAGATATAGAGAGCACGGTAGAGCTTGTCACCGCGGTAGGTCAACACAGACGCACCCCGTACCTCAATGCGCAGACCGGTAGGCGGGATGTTCATGAGCGAACCCCGGTGGGTGGCGTGCGCCCGCCAGACTTGGACGATCCGGTTACTCTGGACGACGACTTCCTCTACTGTAAAACGCAGGTCCGGAAATGCCGCCAGGTACGTCGCCACTGATGCTGCGAGCCCGTCTGGCCCTATGTGGCGTGCCACCATCGCCAGTACAGCGGGCTTGTCCTCTTCTCGCAGCGCGTCGGCAATGATGCACCCCTGCCAGGTGCCGTACAACGGAACCTGGACGGCAGCGTCGGTACCGGCGGCAAGCGACTAGCCTGCCGGCAAACATGAAATGAGGCGGACCATCTCGCACAGTTCCTGGACACTATCGTCCCGTTTTTCGCCCAGCTGGCCGCCCGAACGTGAGGTTGTGTATTTTTTTGGGCACTTGCACGAAAGCGCCCGGATCGGTAACAATAGTCACCCTTCAGCACAAGTTAAGCGTACAACTATTCGAGCAGAGAGCGAGGCATCCGATGACAGATCCTCTAGCAACCGTAGGCGTAATCTATGAGGCATTCGGCAAGGGGGATATCCCGGCCATCCTAGAGCAGATGGCCGACGATGTACGCTGGGAAGAATGGGCCGACAACAGTGCCCAAAAGGCCGGCGTGCCCTGGCTGCTACCCCGCCACGGCAAAGATGGGGTGCTCGAGTTCTTCAAAGTGATGGGCGGCTTGCAGATGTTGGACTTCCGTGTGTTGTCGCTTATGGCTGGCGGCAATCAGGTGGCCGTCGAATTCGAGATTGAGTTTGCAGTACCGAGCACCGGTCGTCGCCAGCGCGACCAGGAGATGCACTTATGGACGTTCAACGATAGCGGCAAGGTCATCAGGCTGCGGCACTACACAGATACGGCGAAGCACATTGCCACCGCGCAAAGCTGATCCTTTACCTGCTTACGTCGACCAAGCCGCAAATTTTCGCCGACCGAAAAGCCCGTGCGCCGGTCGCGGCGACGGCGGTCGTAACGCCAAATAGAACGGGCAGTCGCCCTAGCATGGCCGATTTCAAGCTTCAGCCGGCCGGTTTGCCAACCAGCGACCGGCCGTCGTTTCGATCAGGGAGAGTGCGTCGTAGGCGCCACCGGCACGGCCCTTCTCAAAATCGTTGTCGACCGTACCCATCTGGTTGGTCACGTGCGCAAAGCAGACGACGTCCTGGCGGCGCGCCTGGGCGAAGGCATAGAGCGCGGACGCTTCCATCTCGACGGCAGCAATGCCGGCCGCCTGCGCCTGGGTTACGGCATGGGCCGTCTCACGAAACGGCGCGTCGGTCGTCCAGGTGGCGCCGTGGTAGACGGGGACCGCCAGGTCGGCGAAGGTGCTGGCGAAAAGCGCAAGCAGCCCCACATCCAGATGGGCATAGTCCGCAGGCGGCAGATAATGATAGCTGGTACCTTCGTCGCGCAGCGCCTTTTCGATCAGGATGAAATATGGTGGAGCAAGTGCTGCCGGCGAGATCTGGCCTGACGACGTCACGCTGATGAGGAGCTGGCAGCCCGCGGCAAACATCTCTTCGGCGACCAAAACGGCAAAGGAGGCGCCGACCGCGCAGCCCACGATGCCAAACTCAATCCCACTGCGCGCAAAGCGATACAGCGCAGTGTGGTAGCAGGCCCACGCCGGATCCAAGCGCGCCTGCTCCGTCGCAAGCAAGTGCCGCACGATGTCGCCGTCCGGGTCGAGTACGCACACTTCCGGGACGGCGCCGTCCGGTAGCGCTTTCTGCCGCCTTGCCTCGCGCAGCAGGTGCTCCGGTGCAAAGAGCGAGGGCTCGTCATAGCGCTTGGCGCGCAAGATAGGCGGTAGATTATCGTGCTGCTGTGCCGGTGTACTTACGTCATCTTGCATCGAACCCCCTTGCAGCAGACACCCTGCTGTTGGCTGCGAAACCGCACTATGGGCAGCTAGCGTACTATAGTGTATGATTACAACTCCTTTGAGTTCTGCCTGCCGGTAATAATCTCGTAAGAAATTGTTGATTTGCGATTTATCATGCCGTGCTAGCCTTATCACCGCCAATCACTGACTGACAACAAGCGTCCATCTGCGCAGGAAGTAGAGCTGCCACTCTATGCCGATCGAACAGCAGGCTGAACAATCCAGTGCAACCGCGCCGGCAGCGTGCCAGGCGCCGGCATTTCTCTGGAAGCTCTGGCTCTACACCAACTATGACTGCAACCTGCGCTGCTCGTACTGCGTGGCCAAGTCCAGCCCCAACGCGCCGCGGCGGGCGCTGGGACTGGCGAACGTGCAGCGGCTGGTGGACGAGGCGGTAGACCTGGGCTTCAGCGAGATCTTCTTCACCGGCGGCGAACCGTTCGTTCTGAACGACATCTACGCCATGCTGGCCTACTCGTCGGCGCGGCAGCGCACGAACGTGCTCACCAACGCGATGATCCTGCGCGGGCAGCGGTTGGAGCGGCTGTGCGAGATCGCCAACGACAACCTCGTCGTCCAGGTAAGTCTCGACGGCGGCTGCGCCGCCGACCACGATGCCTACCGCGGGAAAGGGTCGTGGCAGAAGGCGGTCGAAGGCATCCAACTGCTGCAGGAGCGCGGCTTCCGCGTGCGGCTGAGCACGACCGAGACGCCGGCCAACAGCGCACGGCTGCACGAGGTGTGCGAGTTTCACCGGGGCCTCGGGATCTCCGACGAGGACCACTTTGTGCGGCCGCTGGCCAAACGCGGGTACTCGCGCGAGGGGATCGAG
Organism: uncultured Chloroflexia bacterium; assembly: GCA_963701415.1. Lineage (GTDB taxonomy): Bacteria > Chloroflexota > Anaerolineae > Caldilineales > Caldilineaceae > Fredericiella. The sequence goes on along the minus strand of CAVPAH010000021.1, from coordinate 15,282 downwards.
CTGGATATGAGCAACCTCATCCCCGAAGTCACCGCCAACGTCGACGGCATCTTCTGGCACCCGCTCTCGACCGACGCCGACATGCAGATCAGCCGCGCCCTGTTTCCTTTGTCCGCTGCGGTCACCCGCATTCGCGCGCAGCTGGACGAAATCGCCCGCACCGGCAGTGCGGCGCTGATGACCTTTACCTGAGGGTAATGATTCCCGTCTCCGTGCGAGACGCCAACAATTCAATCAATTCATGCCCGTCAACGATGGAAAGGGAAAGCTCATGATCCAAGCATTCGTGTTTATCGAGGCAGAACCAGCCCGCATCCAAGAGCTTGTGGGCGAACTGGCCGGCATGGAACTGGCGTCGTCGGTGATCAAGCAGGTGTACGCCGTGACGGGACGTTGGGACCTGATCGCCCTGATCGAAAGCCCCGACCTGCCGTCGCTGGGCGATTGAATTGCCAACGGCATCGGGAACGCCGTGGGCGTTCGACACACTGAAACGAGTCTGATTGTCTGGTCGCAGGGCAGCGAGCCGGTTGCGGCACAAGCACCTGTGGTCAAGACGCGGCAAGCGCCGGTCGCGCCAATCTTCGACGCCGACCAGTTCTACGACGCCGGCGACAAGGGCTGCGCCATGGGACCGATGGACGAAATCGCGGCCATCGTGCGCGCCATGGCAGGCGGGCAGACGCTGGAGATCCATGCCAGCGACCCTACCGTCGCCGTTGACCTGTCGGCCTGGTGCCGGATGACGAAAAACACGCTGCTCGAAGCGCGCGATGGGCACTATCTTATCCGCAAGAGTTAGCCGGGCAACAAGCCGGTCAATAAGTCCGGCAGAAAGAAGGTGCATGATGGGCAAGATCATGGTGAACAACACGCACGGCAAGGACGATGTCGAACGGGCAACGCTGGCGTTTGTCATGGGCAACGCCGCCCTCAGCTCGGGGCAGGAGGCGACGCTGCTGCTGACGGTGGACGGCGTCTGGGTGGCGACCAAGGGGTATGCAGCCGGGCTGCAAGCGGATGGGTTTGCCCCGCTGGCCGACGTGGTGCAGCAGTTTGTGAAGAACGGGGGCGTGGTCTGGGTGTGCGGGGCCTGCGCCAAGCCGCGCGCAATCACCGCCGAACAGCTGATCGAGGGGGCGCAGATCGTGGGCGCGGCCACGGCGGTCGAGGCGATGGTTAACGGCGCCCAGACGCTGAGCTTCTAGGCTAAGCTATGCCGCCAACACCCTGGAAGACACGCAGCAGCCGGCCGATCTACGCTAACAAGTGGATGAAGCTGCGGGAGGATATTGCCGAACTGCCGGACGGCCGGGAGACGATCTACGGCGTGGTCACCTTTGGCGAGTGCGTGGGCGTGCTGCCCTTTGTGGATGAAGACACCGTCATTTTGGTACGCCAGTACCGCTACGTGTTTGGCGAAAATCAGCGCTGGGAGATGCCGACGGGCGGCATGCAGGAGGGCGAAAACGCAGAAAGCGCGGCCCTGCGCGAACTGCAGGAGGAAGTGGGTTACACGGCGCAGCGGCTCGAGCACGTGAGCACCTACTACACCTCGAAGAGCGTGTGTTATGAAATTGCCCATCTCTACCTGGGATATGGGCTCCAGCGCGCCGTACTACCGCCAGACGAGACCGAGTTCCTTGAGGTGGCAGAGTTCCCGTTTGACGAAGTCGTGGCGATGGTCAATCGCAATGAGATCCGCGACGGCATGACCGTCATCGCCGTGCTGCAAGCTGCGCTGCGGCGCAGCCAGCGCTAGGAGGTCAAGACAGATGGACACGAATATTGATGCGGCGACGCCGGGCTGGGACATCCGGCTGCAGAAAGATAGTGCTCTTCGTCGGCCGGTTGGGTCTCGCCTACCTGTTCTTTACCCAGTTGTTCTGGAAGCTGCCGCCCACCTTTGGCTGCACCAACAACTATGCCATGCCGCAGCCGGCCGCCGACAACTACTGGACGGGCAACGGCAGCGGCGGGCTCTGCTTCTGGTTGGGGATGGAGTCGATCTACAAGGATGCGCCGCGCGACGTGCTGGTGGCCGATATGCGGCCGGCCGGCTTGCCCAAAATCGGCCTGCCGATCACGCCGCTGGCGCAGATAAACGGCGCGATCGTGGACAACGTCATCGTCCCTAACATCAGCGTCTTTGGCTGGCTGATCTGGCTGGCGGAGTTCTGGGTCTTCGTCTCCATGCTGCTGGGACTGTTCACGCGGCTGGGGGGGCTGGTGGCGCTCGGCGTCGCGGCCCAGCTTTATGTCGGGCTGGCAAACATTCCGCGCCCCTATGAGTGGGAGTGGAGTTACGGCGCCATGATGCTGCTCGCGCTGCTGATGTTTGGGCTGGCGGCGGGGCGCGTCTGGGGCATCGACGCGCGTTTGCGCCGGCGGCTGGCGGCGAGCCGCGGCTTTGGGCGGCTGCTCTGGTGGCTCACATGAACACGCGGGCCCTGTATGTGGTCGCCAAGCAGCCGGCGGCAGGACAGACCAAGACCGCGTCTCTGCCCGCCGCTGCAGGGGGAGGAGGCAGCGGACCTGTATGCCGCCTTTCTGGCCGACACGCTGGCGATCATGCGCTGCGTGCCGCAGGTCCGGCGGGGCATCGCCTATCTGCCCGAGGGCGGCGACGCCTTCTTCCGCGCCCTGGCGCCGGACATGGAGCTGGTCCTGCAGCAGGGTGAATCGTTGGGCGAGCGGCTTGACCACTTGATCACGCAGGCGCTTGGCGGATGGCGCGACCCAGGTGGTCGTCATGGACAGCGACAGCCCCACGCTGCCGCCGCACTATGTGGCGCAGGCTTACACGCTGCTCGACGGCGATGCGGACGCGGTCTTTGGCCCCTGCCGCGACGGCGGCTACTACCTGGTCGGCATGAAACGCCCGCTCCCGGCGCTGCTGCGCGAGGTGCAGATGAGCACGCCCACGGTGCTGGCCGATACGCTGGCGATTGCCGCGCGCGACGGTGTACGCGTGGGGCTGCTGCCCGAGTGGTACGACGTGGATACAGGCGAGGAGCTGGCGCAGCTGGTGCGTGAGCTGCAGAACGGCACCGCGGCGCCGGCGGAGCACACCCGCCGGGGGCTGGCGGCGCTGGCGTGGCCGGTGGCGCACAGTACGAATGGCGGGACCAATGGCAGCGGCCGTGGTGGGTGAACGGCGGCCGGCCATCTCGCTGATCATACCGGCGCTGAACGAGGCCGCGTGTCTCGGCCCGCTGCTGGCCGAAGTGCCGCCGGACATGGCGGGCGAAGTCATCGTCGTCGACAACGGTTCGACCGACGACACGGCCGCGGTGGCGCGTGCGGCCGGCGCCCAGGTGGTGGTGGAGCCGAGGCGCGGGTATGGCGCGGCCTGCCGGGCCGGGGTGCTGGCGGCACAGGGTGACATCCTGGTTTTTATGGACGGCGACGGCAGCTTTGTGCCCGCAGAGTGTGCAGCATTGGCGGCGCCGCTAGCTGCGGGCCGCGCCGACCTGGTGCTCGGCACGCGCATGCAGCGCCCACTGCCGCCCGGTGCCATGCCGCCGCACCAGCGCTGGGGCAACCAGATGGTCGCCGGCCTGCTCCGTATGCTGTACGGTGTGCAGGTCACCGACCTGGGCCCGTACCGGGCGATCCGGCGCGAACTGCTGGAGGCGCTGGCGATGCAGGAGATGACCTACGGCTGGCCGGTGGAGATGATGGTCAAGACGGCGCGGCGCGGCGGGGTGCTGGTAGAGGTGCCGGTGAGCTACCGGCCGCGCACGGCGGGCGTCTCCAAGGTCGGCGGCAGCGTAAAAGGCACGGTGCTGGCGACCTATCGGATCTTGCGCGTGACTTTTCGTTATGCCGGAAATCGTGCCCCGAATCATACTGGGGAACATGGTGGGGATAGACAACATGCTTGAGATTGAGCTGCGCCCGCGGGTGATGCCGGAGCTGCCGCGCCAGCTCTATATTGAAGTGACCAACCACTGCAACTCGCTGTGTGTCTCCTGCCCGCTGACATACGACCATTTCCTGCCGTACGAACCAAAGCACCATCTGAGTTGGGAGGACTTTCGCCGCATCGTCGACCAGGTGCCTGTCATCGAGCGGGCCATTCTGCACGGGATCGGCGAGCCGCTGCTCAACCGCGAGCTGCCGCGCTTCGTAGCGCATCTCAAGAGCCGGGGGGCGCACGTGCTCTTCAACTCCAACGGCGTGCTGCTCGACGAACGGCGCGGCGACGCGCTGGTGGCGGCGGGGCTGGACGAGCTGCGCGTCTCGCTCGACGCGGTGACACCAGAGCTGTACGCCCGCCTGCGCGGGATCGACCAGCTGCCGCGCATTGTTCGCAACCTGCGGGCGTTTGTGGCGCGGCACGGCGGGCGCAAGTCGCCGCGCGTTTCGCTGTGGCTGGTGGGCATGCAGGAGAACCTGCACCAGCTGCCCGATTTCGTCCGCCTGGGCGCCGAGATCGGCGTACCCGAGGTCTACCTCCAGCGGCTGGTCTATTTCGGCAGCGGCGCCCGCATTGCCGACGACACCACGATGGTGGCGGAGCAGTCACTGTATGCCACGCTGGAGGCGCAGCAGGCCAGGCTGATCCAGGACGCAGAACAGCTGGCGGCAGAACTGGGCCTGACCTTTCGTGCCTCGGGCGCCACCACCCCCCACGAAAGCGTCGCCGTCAAGGGCGACTCCCCGTGGCGCGGCTGCATGCGGCCTTGGAGCCTCATGTACATCACGGCCAACGGGACCGCCCTGCCCTGCTGCATCTCTCCGTTTGCCGCCGAGGACTTTACCCAGATCGTGCTCGGCAACGTCCTGGAGGAGCCGCTGGCGGCGGTCTGGAACGGCGAACGCTACCAGGCGCTGCGGGCGGCGGTGGACGGCGCTGCGCCGGCGCCGTGGCCCTGCCAGTTTTGCGGCGTGAAATGGAGCCTGTAACATCGGCCACGTCAGCAGCCGCAGCCGTAGGAGCCCGGCCCCGCGCACGGCTTAGCCCGGCTGTCGTGCTGGCGCCTTGGGCGTGGGCGCCGCTGCCGTCTATGCGCTTGGCCTGGCGCTGCGCTATCCGCTGGCCGCAGGCATCCGGCTGCCGCGCCACACCTGGGCGCAGCTGGCAGGCGGCGCGACCGTACCGGGGCTGCTGCTGCACATCGCCGTGTACACGGCTGCCGTCCTGCTCTACATCGCGGCGCTGCACCTGGTCCTGCGGCGCACGGCTGAACAGGGATCTGGGCTCGGGCGCGAGCGCATCATCGCCGTCATTGCCGGCGGCTGGCTGCTGGCTTCGCTCGTATTGATGGCCGTCGCACCTGGCGGCGAATCACACGACGTCTTTGACTATCTCTTCCGCGGCCGCATGCTGGTCGAGGCCGGCGGCAGCCCACTGGCGGATGTGCCTGCGCAATATGTGGAGTTGCCCTACTATCAGTATCTGACCTGGACGGACCACGTGGACACCTACGGCCCGCTCTGGGAATACGCCAGCGGCATGACTGCGGCGGCGGCACGGGGAACCCTGGTGGCGCTGGGGCGCTGGGGTGCCGGCACTCCACAGTGTCCCAAAGGGGAACAGTCGTGTTTTCTGCTGCTGAGTTACGTGGTGGCCTACCGCCTTTTGGCGGTGGCGCTGGCCGGGCTGTGCGGCTGGCTGATCTACCGGCTTGTGCGCGGCGTCGATGCGCAGCTGGCGGCGGCGGCGCTGCTGGCGTGGCTGTGGAATCCACTGCTGCTGGTGGCGAGCGCCGTGGGCGCCCACAACGACATGCTGATGCTCGCCCTGCTCCTGGCAAGCTTCTGGGCACTGCAGCGGCATCGGTGGCTGCCGGCCCTGCTGCTTTTGGTACTGGCCGCCCATGTGAAGCTCACGGCGTTGACGCTGGCGCCGGTCTACGGGTTCTGGTTGGTGCGGCAGCTAGGCTGGCGGCGGGCACTGGCCTATGCTGCCGTGACGCTGCCGATTGGGCTGGCGCTCTCATGGCTGCTCTATGCGCCGCTGGGCGGCTGGGCAACCTTGCCGCGCATGCTGGAGGAGCGGCAGCGATACGTGGCGCTTTCTTTCCACCACGTCGTATACCGCCTGATCTTCGAGCGCAGCGGCGACAGCCCGCTCACTCATTTCATCACAGTCTCCGGGCCGTCGCTTGCCTATGCGGTCGGCGCAGTGGCCATTGCAGGTAGCATGCTTGGCTGGCGGAGAGCAAGGCCAGATGAGTCGTGCCGCGGCGATGAGCGTGTGTTCTGGCGGGCAGCAGTGGCTGCCAACCTCTTTTACCTGCTGATCGGGAGCTTCTGGTTTCAGGCGTGGTATGTGTTGTGGGTGCTGGCGCCGGCGGCGCTGCTGCCTGCCGGCCGTTTCACTCGGTATGTGCTGCCGTGGCTGTGTTGGGGCGTGCTGTGCAGCAATGTCGTGGGCGACTATCTGCCACAGCTTATGCCGCCGCCGTTCACGCCTACGGGCAGTGTCACTCTGGCGGTGATAGTTATCTGGGTACCGGCAGGGGTGGCAGCGCTGGTGGTCATATTACGACAGAAGTGGCGCGAATCAGTTGAGTAGTTTTGTGCTACCTGGGCCTCGTCGTCGACGTCACCGAACGCCGTGGTCGGTCGCACGGTCGACGGCACGATCGTCAGCTGGAATCGCGGCGCCGAGCAGATGTTCGGCTATACGGCCGCGGAGGCGATCGGCCAAAACGCGACAATCGTCTCGCCCGCAGCCACGAAGGCATCGGCATGGGGCTCGCCTATGTCGACCAGATGGTGCGCCTGCTGGGCGGCATCCTGGCGCTGGAAAGCGAGCCAGGCCAAGGGAGCCGGTTTACCATTACGCTGTCGGCATAGCCCATCATTCCTTTAGGAAAGGGAGATCTCCCGGCAGCGCCGCCGGGATCGAAAGCGTGGACGCAGTGAATGGTCTTACCCTCTCATCCCAGTTGGCCGTCGGCGTACAGGCGGCGCAGGACCTTTTTGTCGAATTTGCCGACGCTTGTCTTGGGCACCTCGTCGATGAAGATCACCCGGTCGGGCACCCAGAACTTGGGCGCCCGGTCGCCGACGTAGGCCAGCACATCCTCCTCGGTCAGATCCCACCCGTCGCGCGTGCGCACGACGGCTGCCAGCGGCCGCTCCGACCACTTCTCGTCGGGAACGGCGATCACGGCGGCTTCGAGAACTTTCGGATGGCCGATAATGATGTTCTCCAACTCTACGGTTGAGATCCACTCGCCGCCGCTCTTGACCAGGTCCTTGGTGCGGTCGGTGATGGTCATGTAGCCGTCAGGGCTGATCGTCACGACGTCGCCGGTGCGGAACCAGCCGTCCTTCGTCATATAATCTGTGGTAGCCTCGCGTCTTGAAATACTGCCGGATGATCCAGGGGCCGCGCACCTGCAGCTCGCCCATGGTCTTGCCGTCCCAGGGCAGCTCCTCCCCCACCTCGTCCACGATGCGCAGCTCGACGCCGAGGATCGGGTAGCCCTGTTTGGCCTTGACGTCCCACTGCTGCTCCTTCCCCAGCTCCAGATGCGCGCTGCTCAGGCGCGACACGGTGCCCAAGGGCGACATCTCGGTCATGCCCCAGGCGTGCAGCACGTTGACGCCCAGCTCGCTCTCGTAGGCCTGGGTCAGCGACCGCGGCATGGCCGCGCCGCCCACTACCAGCGCGCGCACGCATGAGATGTCGCGTGGGTGCTGCTTGAGTTCATGATAGAGCCCGTTCCAGATCGTCGGCACGCCGGCCGCGATCGTCACCCGCTCCTGGGTGATCAGGTTGGCCAGCGGCTCGGGCTTGAGGTGCGGTCCCGGCATTACCAGGTTGGCCCCGGCCCCGACGGCAGAATAGGGCAGGCCCCACGCCATCGCATGAAACTGCGGCACGACCACCAGCACGGTATCGGCCTCGCTCACGCCGAGCGCGTTGACCTGGCTCTCGCCGATCGTATGCAGGAACATCGAGCGGTGGCTGTAGAGCGCGCCCTTGGGCTCGCCCGTCGTGCCGCTCGTGTAGCACATGCCCATCGCCATGTTTTCGTCGGTCGACCGCCAGGCGAAGTCCTCGTCGCTGCCTGCGATCAGGTCCTCGTAAAAGAGCGTGTTGGGCAGCCGCCCTGCCGCCTCGCGCGGCATTAAACAGCACGTGATATTGAACACCCGTCGCCTGCGCCGCCAGCTTCTCGTACAGCGGCAGCAGCGTGCCGTCGATGAAGACGATCTTGTCCTCGGCGTGGTTGATGATATAGCTCAACTGGTCGGGAAAGAGGCGGATATTGAGGGTGTGGCACACTGCCCCGGCGCCCGGCACGGCATAGTAGAGCTCCAGGTGCTGGTAGTTGTTCCAGGCAAAGGTACCCACGCGGTCGCCGGGCTCGATGCCCAGCTGCACCAGCGCCTTGGCCAGCCGCTTGACGCGCTTGTACATCTCGCCGTAGGTCATGCGGTGCAGGCTGCCGTCCGGCTGCATCGTCGTCACGCCCTTGTGCGGATAGAGGCGGTTGGCATGCTCGATGAGCTTGTCGAGGGTCAACTGCCAATTCATCATGAGGCCTTGCATAGGCGGACACTCCTCTCGCTGGTGCGATTTGTGGTGGAGATATTCAGTTGAGAAGCGGTTGCTGTAGTCTGAGTGTACACAGAAACTGTGTTTCTTTCCCTCATCTGGCGCAGTAGGCCCGAGAAACCAGCTTCTCGTAGAAACTCGGTTTCTACCCTCGCCCCCAGCGTGACATGCAGCCGCGGATTGACAGGGGAACCAATCCATACGATCATTTCGTCGTACAGAGCAATCCCTACTGCGCGGTGGCCGCGCGATCAACTGGCAAACATGAAATGTTGCTCCTGACACCGGCGCAGACAGCTGCCCTTCAAGATTGGTTTCTACCCGAGCGAGCCGACTCGCTGATCGGTCCGCATGTGATCGCCACCGGCCATGGCCGCGGCTGGGTCGACCTCTGGCCTGCGCCGCGCGCCGTACTGGTGGAGACGGGACTACTGGAGGGGACGGGCGGCAATTACTCCTTGCACGGCGACCCAGGCGCCCTGACGCCGGCAGATATCCGGCCTCACATTCGAGGCTTTGTCTATGCACCTGCGTCTTTTGCGCCGCTGCTGCACGCCGCGTTTCCCGATTTGCAGGTATGGCAGCGCGTCATTTATGCCCCGCTCGCTGACAAAGTCGCGTGCCGCCGGACGTTGCGCCCGGGGTGCGACGCCTGACGGCCGAGGACACGGCTGTGCTGGAGGGACTGGAGCCTGCCGCTGCCTGGATCAGCAAGACATGGGGTGGTGCGCAGGGCCTGGCAAACAGCGGCTACAGCTGGGGGGCGTTTGTCGACGGTGAATTGGCTGCCGTCGCCTGCACGTTCTTTCTGGGCTGGAGCTACGAGGATGTCGGCGTGGTGACGGTCTCTAAGTTCCAGCGCCGCGGACTGAGCACTGCCTGCACTGCCGCCCTCTGCCGTGACATCCGTGCCCGCGGCCACCAGCCGACGTGGGAAACGTCGCCCGACAACACTGCCAGCCTGCGTGTCGCCGAAAAACTCGGCTTTCAAGTCGCGCGCCGAGATGTGTCCTACGTCATTGGGATTGACATACCGGCATGAAGATTCTTCTCACCGGCGCCACGGGCTTCCTCGGCGCTCACACCGCCAGCAAGCTCCTGGAGCACCGCCATACCGTCTACCTGCTCGGCCGCAACTTCGATCGCGACTACACGCGCATGCAGATCCTCTTCCGGCGCGGTGCTCTGCCAATAGAGGTCGACTTGCGCGACCGCGGCGCCGTGATTGATGCCTGCCGCGGGATGGATGCCGTAATTCATGCCGGCGCCCTCTCCGCCGCCTGGGGTTCCAAGGCCGAGTTCGAGGCCGTCAACGTCGACGGTACGCAGTCGGTGCTTGACGGCAGTGCGGCCGCCGGTGTCACACGGCTGGTCCATATCTCGTCGCCTGCCGTCATGTTCACCGGAGCCGACCACGTCGAGGCCGACGAGAGCTGGCCCTATGCGACGGTATTTAGCTCGCATTACGCCGCCACCAAGAAGCAGGCCGAAGTCCTCGTCAACACGGCCCACGCTCGCGGCCTACCGACCGTGATCCTGCGCCCCAAGGCCATCTTTGGACCCGGCGACCAGGCGCTGCTGCCGCGCCTGCTGGCGGCCGCCGCGGCCGGGCGTCTCCGCCAGTTTGGCAGCGGCGAGAATCGCATCGACCTCACATACGTCGAGAATGTGGCGCATGCCATCATGCTGGCGCTCGAGGCCCGAGCCGCCGTGGGCAAGACCTATTTCATCACCAACGGCGAGCACGTGCAGCTTTGGCCGATAATCGAGCCGCCTGCTGCAGAGCCTGCACCTGCCCCACCGGCTGCAGCCGCTGCCCATTCCCGTCGCCATGGCGGCGGCAAGAGTGATGGAGTGGCAGGCGAACCTCACCGGCCGCGAGCCGCTGCTGACGCGCGACAGCGTCGGCGTGCTGGCGCGTACGCAGACCTACAAGATCACCGCCGCCCGCCGTGACCTGGGTTATGCCCCGATCGTGCCGGTCGAGGAGGGAATCAACCGCACGCTGGCTGCGCTGCATGCGGCGCAGCGCGCTCCCGCCGCCGTCGTGCGCCAGCCGCTCGGAGCGCTGCCGCGATGACAGCGCCGCGCCGCGCCGTCCGCGCTTACCTGCAAGATCCTGGACACCGGCCACTGCCTGGCGCACGAGCACGTCCTGATCCAGGGGGAGCGCGCAAGGAGGTTGCCTGCCATTCGATCGTCGCGCTGCTAGGCCATCCGCAGCACGGCTGGCTGTTGTGGGATGCAGGCTATGCGCCGCACATGCTCACGGCGACGGCGCACTTCCCGTATTCGCTCTACCGGCTTGCCACACCGCTGCGCCTGAGCCCTGAGCTGGCCGTGGCGGCACAGCTTAGGCGCCTCAACCTGGCGACGGGCGACATCGGGGCCATTTTCATCTCGCACTTTCACGCCGACCACATCGCCGGGCTGGCCGACTTCCCCAGCAGCCGCTTCGTCGCCCTGCGCGAGGCGTATGGGAGCGTGGCCAAGATCCGGGGCCTGCGGGCGCTGCGCCGCGCCTTTGTGCCCAGCCTGCTGCCGCATGACTTCAAGACGCGCGGTGACTCTCCTCGGCGCCTTCACTGGCCCCGCCCTGCCCGGCCTCGGCGCTACCTACGACTATTACGGCGACGGCTCGCTGCTGCTCGTCCGGCTGCCCGGCCACGCCCGCGGCCAGGTGGGTCTGCTCGCCAACACCGACCGCGGCCCCCTTTTCTTTGTGGCCGACAGCTGCTGGCTGGCGCAATCCGTGCGCGAAGACCGGCCGCCGTCGCGGATTGGCGGGCTCATCGCCGACAATCCTGGCGAGCTTGCTGCTACCATCGCAGGGCTCCATAGGTTCGCCGCCGCACGGCCGGACGTGCTGATCGTGCCCAGCCACTGCCCGGAGACATTTGCGCAGGTCATCAACCAAGCAGACCGGTGATGCCCTTCCACAGAAAGAACAGGCCAATAAACATTGGTCGCCTGCCCCAGTCCGGCGTCACCGATCGTCCCGATCACCGAAAGGGTGAAGACCCATTGTTTGGCCGCAATGGCATCGGCACCACCGCGGCGCCGACGATCAGGGAGACTGAGCTACCATATACCCGAAATCCGCATCTCCATACTGTCGCTGGCGGCCAGGTCCGTACGCAAATACGCACGCAATATTCTGGGGAATCTACGCTCGCAGCTGTTGTATAGCGGTTGCCATCAGGCAGAGCTGCCCTGCACCGAACAGGAGGAACAGCAGCGAGAACGCCACGCTGGTCCAGTCGATCAGGGGCGGCGCCGCTGCCTCGGCCGCAGCCAGCGCCTGGTCTGCCTGCGCAATCTGCTGTGTCCATCGATCCAGCAGGGCTTGGATCGACGCCAACTTCTCGGAAGTCGCCGTAAACGACGCCGCGATCTGCTGCCGTCGACCGATACGTCGGCAAGTTCTGCCGCTGCGGTGGTCAATTCGCTGCCAATCTCATCCAGTGTCTGGTCTGCCGTCTGCAATTCGTCGGTCAACGTCGGAACGTTTACGCCGGGAATCCGGTTGGCGCTTTCAAGCGATTTGTTCAGGGCCACAGCCGCCGTGCTCACCGCGGCAATCGTTTTGCGCACGAGCGTGATGGCCGGCATAACTTGGCTGGTGACTTTTTCCGCAGCCTGGGATGCTACGTCGGCACGTGCTTCAGGCGGCATACCGGCCACGGTACTTTGCACTTCTTCCAACTGCTGGCGCACTGCTGCGACCTGGTCGCTCGCCAACGCAGCCGTGCTGCCGCCTAGCTGGAGGTAGCCACTGGCTGCGCTGAGCGCCGACGTCAAAGTATCGGTGACTGGCGTATTGGCCACCCAGACGCCAATGCCCCCGGCCAGGCATAGCAGCAGCCCCAATCCGGCCACAACGATCAGCAAAGACGCTCCGATTTTTCTCAACATGGCTCCAGAACTTCCTTCGTCGCTTGATGCAATGGATTCTCGCGGCGTGGCAGGGATGGCGATAGCGACGCCATCCCTGCCACCCATTTGGACGCTGCAGGCATACGCCTCAAATACCCAGAATTTGCTTCTTCTTGGCCTGGAATTCGTCATCCGTGATCAGGCCCTGCTCCTTCATCTGCGCCAGCTTCTGAATCTGCGCCATCTGGTCGTCCATGCTGCCTGGGGTTGATCCAACGCAAAGCGGCTGGCATGAAAACGGATCCTAAGGGGCTCATTGCTCGCTGTAGGCCGGCAAGCCTATTTAAAAACATTTCGACGGCCTGCACCGCAGAACGTCCGCTGTTGGCACTTAGCGGACATTCTATCGCGCCTACTGCCTAGGCACGGTCGCCATCCCCGCCATACAAGTTCGGGAACAAGAACACCAGTGGAAGCGCGAGGGGCCCGATAATCGCAGCAATCCACGCCCAGATTTTGAAGGAGCGCCCCCGACGCTCAGCAATTCGACCGGCAAGGTAGATCGAACAAACCATCAGCAATGCTAAGGCTATGTTGGGGCCCATTGCTCAAGCTCCCGATGCTGCTTTGCGCCAAGCATAGAATTGGTGGCGCGGGGACGGCGCCGTCAAGACCCTCTTAAATGTCAAACTAAGACACTACCGTTATGTCCGCTTCTGGCACAAAGCGGACATGGGCTTGTGCGCTGCACATGTCTGCTTCTGACCCAAAGCGGACATACCGCCCGCACCGCCCGGAATAGCTCCGGTTCATTGAAATGACGACAGCCTCCTTGGTGTTATTATCAACACTCGCATGGAGGTTGCCACATGACCCGCTCGATTTTGGTGGCTGCCATTGCTCTTGCAACGGTAAGTCTCAGTGCACGACACGTAGAGGCCTCCGAGGCTCCTTGGTGCGCGGTAATCACGACGAGCAAAGATAGCGTGTATTGGGACTGCCAGTATCGTTCGTTCGAAGAGTGTTACCGCAAAGGCAATGTGTTGGCAGGCAATATAGGCTTTTGCAATCCGAGCCCGTACTACGTCGCTGGATCCGCGGAGCAAAGCCAGACCCGGAAACGTCGCGCTCGCCCGCAGTAGCAGCGTAACTCGACAGCGTCCTAAGGCTGTCGCGCCTTGGCAGCCTGCGCCCGCTTACAATTGCGCCGAAGCTTCGAGGCAAACCTAAGGACGCTGGTGCAGCTTATACATGCAGGCTTTGTATACGTAGGTGCGACTGGTTCCAACGCCCATGTAATCCCACGGATATTGAGCATGCGCTTCTTGGATACACTGTGTGATGGCCGCGTCTCGTTTCGACATGTTTTGGGCAGAGGCCACCGATGTGAATGCGGCGACTGAAACTCCAACCAAAAGTGCGAGGGAAAGCTTGTTTGCGTACTTCATGACAGAGCTCCACCACGTTGATTTCCTGACAACGGATCGTCTCTGTGACAATCATCGACCTGGCACTCTACTCTGAGGTTGAACCACGGGCGAAAACAACTGCCCTAAGGGCAATGTCCGCTGTTGGCACTTAGCGGACATTCGGCTTGTGCCTGCAAATGTCTGCTTTTGACCCAAACATAGAAGCAGCTTTCAAATTGCTGCCGTGCAACTTAACTTGCGACGTCGTTCCAAACTCGTCGTCTTTTTCGACTGTAAAAGGGAGTTGGGCCATGAAATGCAGCAAACGGTCGTTTTGGCTTCGTCTCCCTGCTCTTTGCGTCTCTTCTGTCGTCGAGTATTGGCACACTCAATGCGCGACGCCGATCTTGCCTCTCGGACCTTCGCGGCAGCTCAGACAGCTAAACAGAAATGCATAAACACCTGTCGCGCTCGCTATCGAGACTATCGTCGTCTGAAGCAGGTGCCATCGTTCGAGTGTCGGGGCGTTTACCAGGACTGCACCCGATACACGTGTACTGGTTTAGGACCAGGATGACCGACAGTGCGCTGCAAATGCTATGCGCCATGTCCTGGAAAGGATTTCTAGACGGGAAGGGACGCACGATGACTTCACTTCGACTACTTGCTGCCCTTTGCGCTACGGTTGTTTGGATTGAATTGTGCTATGCCGATTGTTCCTCTCTCCACGCACTCGCTCAGCAGCACGCCAATGACATGGCTCGCCGCAACAGCCTCGATCACGCTGGCTTCATGCAGCGTCGAGGGCCGGCGGGTGCCATCGCAGAGAATGTGGCGATGGGATGCGAGACCGAGGCTTGTGCAAGGCGAATGTGGATGCAGTCGCCGCCGCACCGCCGAAACATGATGCTTGGCGGGTGCCAGGCCGTAGGCGGAAGGAGGTTGCTGCCAGCTTCAAGGTATGGCAGTTGCTGCATCACCGCCGTCTGCAGCTGGAGCAGAACGCCGGGGAGGTGGCCGCCGAACGCGAGCTGCTGTCGTTCCAGCGCCGCGAACTGGAGACGCTGAACTTCTCCGTTGCCGAGTGGGAGGCATCGCAGGCCGACCATGCACGTCTGTCGCATGCGGCCAGCCTGCTGGAGACGGCGCAGTTCGGCGTCGAGGTGCTGTCGGAATCCGACACGGCCTGCCTCGCCCAACTCAATGCGCTGACCACGCGTCTGCGCGGTGGGCTGGAATTCGATGCCGGCTTGCAGGACACGCTGACCATGCTGGAGAGCGCGCAGAACGAATTGCAGGAAGCGGTGTATGCGCTGCGCCATTACCAGCAAAAGCTCGATGCCGACCCGCAGCGCTTGCGGCAGCAGGAACAGCGCATGGCCGACGTGGTGGAGGCCGCGCGCAAATATCGCGTGCCGCCGGAGCAATTGCCGGAGGCGCTCGCGAGGATCGTGGCGCGGTTGGACGAACTGG
>CAVPAH010000020.1:0-59530 GCA_963701415.1 uncultured Chloroflexia bacterium | reverse complement strand
ATGTTATTTCGTCCACCTACTGCCCAGCGCGTGCAGCCAGCGCCTCACCCACGGCGGCCGCCGCCGCTACGCTGAACACGATGCCGAGGCATGCCAGCAGAAGGGTCAAACGGGAAAAGTTACTCATGTGATCTCCGCCATACGCAGTTTGGTAGGACCGCGATGACGGATATGGCGGGGATGAGATGATTCAGCCACGCCGGTTGCGCCATCACTCCACTAGATCGCACCTAAATCATAGCTCGACGATGACCTGGCTGTCCTCCCCCCACGCGGGGCATGTCTGGGGCATTTTTTGGGGGAGATGCTGGGGATAGACAGTCGAGAGCGGGGAAACAGGATGTATTGGGCTACTAGCGTGCCGAAGGTGCCGGTGCTGCGATCCAATTCACGCTCCGGCGCAGCAGGGTTGGTTGTGCGCCGCCTCTGTGAAGACGAGCACAGGCAAATCTCGGCACAAGCAGCGACGTTTGTCGCCAGTCTGGCGCAAGGTTAGCTTCAATGGTTGGCTGCCAGATTATCTTGCTCGCTGCCGGCAGAGCGGGCTGCCGCACGTTGGCCGATCTGGTCAATCAGACCGCTAAAGATGAGTTGGTGCAAGGGGTAAAGCGCATACCAGTAGAGCCAGCCCAGCAAGCCCTTGGGGGCAAAGAAAGCCGTCTGCGAGAGGAGGGTTTGTCGCTGTTCACCTGGTGTCACTTGGAATTGCAGCCAGGCCTTGCCGGGTACTTTCATCTCGGCGCGCAGGCGCAGCAGTTGGTCCGGCTCGACTGCCTCGACGCGCCAGAAATCGAGTGCATCCCCGACACGCAAGTGATCGGGGTCGCGGCGACCGCGACGCAGGCCGACGCCGCCAATGATGCGGTCGAGCAAGCCTCGGAGTTCCCATGCCCAATTCATGTAGAACCAACCGCGCTCGCCACCAATGCCGGTGAACGTGGCATAGATGGCCGCCGGCGATGCTGCCACCAGACGCTGGCGGTGCTCCAGAATCATGCCTTCTTGCGTCTTCAGGATGACGGGCGGCAGGGCACCCTGGCTGGTGCTGAGTGCATCGCTCCAGGCGGTTTCGATGTTGCTCGCCTGCAGGCGGGCCAGCGCGCGTTCGACGGCGGTGCGATAGTTTACCGGCTGGATGGCTGGGAAGAGCTGGCGAGCGATGGGATCATGGACAATGTTTTCGTTGCGCAGACCTTCGATCAGTGGACGCGCGATGGCAGCAGGGATCGGGGTAACCAGGTTGACCCAGTACGAAGACAGGCGCGGCGTGAGAAAGGGGACTGAGACCATCCAGCGCTTCAGGCCGCGGACCTCGGCATAGATCGTCATCATTTCGCCATACGTGTTGATTTCTGCCCCGCCGATCTCGATGATGCGCCCCGTGCTCTCGGGGACGTCGAGCGTGGCAGTCAGGTATTCGAGCACTTCGCGAATGCCGATCGGCTGGGTGCGGGTGTAGACCCAGCGCGGGCAGATCATGATCGGGACGTGTTCGGTCAGGTAACGAATCAACTCGAAGGAAAGACTGCCTGAGCCGACAATCACGCCGGCGCGAAATTCAGTAACCGGCACGGCGGCGGCGCGCAGGACGTCGCCCGTTTGCTGGCGCGAGCGTAGGTGTTCGGAGAGCTCGGGCGATGCTTCACCCAGGCCGCCGAGATAAATGATGCGTTCGATCCCCCCAGTGCAGGCGGCCGTCGCGAAAGTTGCTGGCAGCGCTCACGTCGCGTGGGAAAAGTCAGCACCACTGCCCAGGCTGTGTACCAGGTAATAGGCAACTTTTACTCCCTGCATCGCAGGCGCCAGCGTAGCGGGATACAGCATATCACCCGTTGCGATCTCGACCTCGCTCTGCCAGGCGCGCCCCTGCAAACGCGCTGCGTCGCGCACCAGGCAGCGGACGCGGTAGCCCAGTTCGAGCAAGCGGGGAACAAGCCGTCCACCTATGTAGCCAGTAGCGCCGGTGACTAGTATGAGAGGACGTTCTTGCTCGTTTGTTGGCATCAAACCCCAAGTTCACATACACGGCCGGCAAGCCTAGACTTGCCGGCCGTGCATACTTCCTACTTACCGTACTTATGCTATCAGCGGACGAAGCTGGCGGCAAGTGCGCCGCCGGCCCGGCGCAGCTCCAACCCTCGCCAAGGAATCTCGGTTGCAACCTGTCAAGCAGCCAGGCGCTTACGTAGCTCTTCCTCGACTTCCGGCGTCAATTTTGTCGATACGACTTGAGGATCAAAGGTGCGCAGGCTGGCGATATAGGCTTCTCGATCACGCACATGGCCAAGCGCCAGCAGCGCCGAGCTGTCCGGCTGTAATCGCGATTGGATCGCAGCGACACTTGCATCGTCGATGCCGAAGTCTTTGATGGCCGCGGTGACGGCGCCCAAACCCGCGCCGACGGCAGCCGCGCCAATCGGTCCGCCCAGCAAAAAGCCGGCCAGTAAACCGATACCGGCGCCGCCGGCAGCATACTTACCCTTCTTGCCATGCGTCTGGATGACGCGGACGTGCTCGTCGATCGTGCCGGTTGCCGGGGCCGTGCCTTGACCGGAACCAAGCTCGACAGGAGGCGTGGTGCCAGGCGATGCGCCGGCACCACGTTCGATGATGACGGCGTCCACAATGCTCACACCATGCTTCTTTTCGAGTTCTTGGAGCTGCGTGTACATGGCCGCCGCCGTCTTCGCTCCTTGAAACGTTAAAACAACGAGGTAATTGTCCTCAGCCATGGTCGCATCTCCCTTTGAGGCATATCAAGTCGGTTCGCTACAGCGTAGATTGGCTAAGCAACTCAAGCTTAGCTTGACGAGAATCCGGCTGTCACTCCCCGGCGCGGGGCATGTAAGGGGTATTTCCTGGGGGAGATTGGGGCTGATGCAGGAGAGAACGGGGAACAGGATGGTTCGCTAGGGGGGCGGCAGCAGCCCCAACGCTGTTGCCTTGGCGACTGCCGCCCGGCGGTCGCCAGCCGCCAGTTTGCTAAGGAGATTGCTGATGTGCTCCTTAACCGTGCCGGCGGAGATCCCTAGTGTTTGTGCGATTTCTTTGTTGGTCAGCCGCTGCGCCAGCAGCGCCAGGACTTCCTGCTCCCGGGGCGTCAGCGCCCCGAGCAGGCCGCTCTGATCAGCCGGCACAGGCCGCCGCAGCGCCGGCGCTGCGGCGGGGGATTGAGCTGCTGCGGCAGGATGTTCGCGCAGCAGGGCAGCGACGATCTGGGCAATGAAGGCTGGCGTGACGTTGCGCACTGCCAGCAGTTCCAGCGGTCGGAGCAGCCGCGGGCCGAGGTCCACAAAGACGCGCACCAAACCACCCGGCGCGGCCAGCTGCAGTGCCTCTGCCAGCACGCCCAGTGCCTCTGTGTCGCGTTCGCCCCACCACGCCAGCGCCAACAGCGCCAGCGTCTCGAGCAGGAAGCGGGTGTTGTGGATCGCAGCAAAATAGTCGCGCCCCGCAAGCAGCAGTTGAACGGCTTCCTGGCGGGCGGGCGCCGATGTTTGGGCCAGGAGAATCTTGGGCCGCACCAGCTGGGGGGCAACGAAATCCATGACGGGAACCAGTGGGCCGACCGCGGCGTGCAGCGCCGCCCACTGCGTCGCCGCGCCCCGCTTGCCTTGGCGCAGTGCCAGCTCCACCTGGAATATCTCAAGCAGGTTGAGGCAGAGGTTGTCTGCAGCACGCAAGTGGTCGACGGCGGCAGTCGTGATCGCACGCGCCTCTGCACTGCGCCCTTGCGCCTGGTAGGCCAAAGCCAGGGCGCAGGTGGCGTTGGCAAACACGGTCCCATTGACGCCGGAAGGATGCCGGACAAGGGGCTCCAAGCGCTCGACGGCGCGGTCAAGTTCGTTCCAATGATAGAAAACGCCGCCAATGAAGTAGTTGGCCCAGGCCTGCGCTTCAGGCAGGTTAGGTTCGTTGGCCAGCGCCAGCGTGCGCATGGCGGTGCGTAGCAGCGCCGGCAGGTCCGCTACAATCCACTGGATGAGGCACAGATTCACCCCCATTTGCGCCTGGTACGCGGCGAGGTCAGGCAGAGGCGGCTGCGGGCTATCCTCGCAGATCGCATAGGCCTCAGCCAACTCACCGCGCATCTGGGCGGCAGCAGCCAAGACAAACAAAGCGTGGCTGCGCGCCGTCTGCCAGGTAGGCGGCAGCAGCGCAAGCGCGTCACTGGCCAATGGGACAATCGCCGCCGGCGCTGCGCTGAAGTAGAGCCACGCACAGCGGAGCACTGCGGTTTCAGCCCCCAGCCGCGCCAGCGTAACCTCGGCTGCTTCGGTCTGCGCTTCCGCCTGTTCTCGCGCCAGCGCAGCATCGAGCTTTTGCAGCAGCTCTAACATGGCCGCGCCCAGACTGACAGGCGCGCCAACCCCCGAATGCACGGCCGCCGCGGCAGACGCAGCCTTATCCCCCATACCCTGCCTCTGGATCAGCATGAGCCAGGCTTGTGTGAGCAGCAAGTCAAGATGCTGGTCGATGGTCGCACGATCAAAAAGACAGAGCCAACGGTAGAGCGTGCGCCATTCCTCACGGTTCATTAACGCGTGCCGTTGCCGGGCAAGCAAGTGCACTGCAGCCTGCATATCGCCTGCCGCAATCGCGTGCGTCAATGCCTCGTCCGTGTACCCCGCACCGGCCAGCCAGGCACTGGCCCTGGCATGCAGCCCGGCAATCTCCACCGGCGTCAGCGCCTGGACCAGGCGATTCTGCAGCAGCCTCTGAAACAGAGGATGATAGCGATACCAGCGTGCCTCAGCGTCCAACGCAAAGAGGAAGAGACTATTCTCCTTCAGCCAGCGCAAGTGCTCAGCCGCACTCTCGCCGGCCGCAGCATCCTCGCCGGTGCCCAGCACAGCCGTGCAGAGCGGGCCGCACAGCCGGTCCAAAATTGATGTCTTGACCAGAAACGCCTGCAGTGCAGGCTGCTGCTCCTGCAACAGCTCGCCGGCAAGGTAGTCTGTGATCTGGCGGTCATCGGCGTCGCCGCTGGACGCCGCCGCGGCTGGGTCTTGCCGGCCATGCAGAGAGATGGCCGCCAGGCGGAGACCGGCAATCCAGCCTTCGGCTCTTGCTGCCAAAGCTGCGGCCGTGGCATCGCTAACGGGAACGTCTAAGACGCGGCGCAGAAACTCCGCCGTCTCCACGGTGGTAAACCGCAAGGCCTCGGCACGTACTTCCGCCGCCAGCCCGCGCGCACGTAAGCCGGCGATGGGCAGCCGCGGTTCCTGGCGCGCCGCCAACACCAGGTGGAGCGCAAGGGGCGGATGCAGCAACAACTCGCGCACGATGGCGTGGACGGCCTCCCCTTGCAGCAGATGATAGTCGTCAAGTACCATCACAAACGGCTGCTCGATGCCATCCAGATCATTGATCAACGCGCGGGCCAGCAGACTGGGCGGTGTTGGAGCGCCGGCGTTGACCATGGCTAGGAGTTCTCTGCCTGCACCCGGGGCCGGCACCGGCAAGGCAGCCAGCAAGTAGGTGAGAAAAACGGCCGGGTCGCTGTCGCCCTCGTCCAGCGTCAGCCAGCCATAGGGCATGGTCGTGGTCTCCAGCCAGGAACTCACCAGGGTAGTTTTGCCGAAGCCGGCGGGAGCAACGACGAGCGTCAGCGGGTGTTGCTCTGCTAACAGGGCAAACAGGCGTGGTCGAGCGATAGTCCCTGCTGCCGGATGCGGGCGCTGCAGTTTGGTCTGGATCAATGTTGTTTTGCCGAGTTCAGGCGCCATCGCAAATCAGGTGGTGTGTGAGCCTCACAGTTCGCTTTTGTCGGCATGCGCGCCGTTGAGCCGCCCTGCGACGGCCGAGGCTTCGCGCCGGTTGGTGATTTGCAGCTTGCGAAAGATGTTGGCCGTATGGCGTTTCACCGTTTGCGGTGAGATGCTCAGCGCGGCGGCAATCTCTTGATCGGTCTGTCTCCGCCCGAGCAAGCGCAGCACGTCTTGTTCTCGGAACGTGAGCAAGGTTGCGAAATCAGCCTCACTATCGCTCCCAGTGCCTGACGCCGTTGTAGCGGCGGGTGCGCCAAGCGCCGCGGGGTGCGGTGAGGATAGCGGTTGTGATGTGGCAGGATCGATAGCAGCACGAATGGCGGCGACCAACAGCGGCGCTACACCCTGTGCCGCCACTTGCGCCAGCAGGCCGTCGAGCTGCCCGCCCAAATCGGCGAAGATGCGAATGTAGCCACCCGGCGCGGCCAGCCGGATCGCCTGCGCCAACGTCGCAACCGCCGCGGCTTGCTCGCCGCGTGCCTGCCAGGCCAGGGCTTTGAGGGCAAGCGCCTCCATTAGAAAGCGGACATTGTGGGTGGATGCCAAAAATTGTTCGAGCCGCTCGAGCAGGTCGAACGCCATCTGCAAGCTTGCGTCTGTATTCTGTGCTAAGTACAACTTGGCCAGCGTCATGTACGGCGAATAGAAGAAAGGCGTTGGGAGCAGGGGCGTGTCCGCCAGCTCCAGGGCCAGAAAGCCGGCGTCATCCGGGCGGCCCTGGCGCAAGGCAAGTTCGGCCTGAAATGCCCGCACCAACGCCGCCAGCTGGGCCTGGCCCGTTTCGTTGCAGTGGGCTAGCGCGAAGGTCGCCAGCGTGTTGGCTTCGGCGGCGCGTTGTTGTGCCTGATAGGTGGCTGCCAGGAGAAAGGCGCTTTGAACAAAGATATGTGGGGTAGCGTGATAGCGCCTGGGCAGCACCTCTGCCAGTGTCTGCTCGGCCGCGGCCAGGTTGTTTTGGTAGTAATGGATGGTGGCCAGGTAGTAATAGGCTCCGACTGAGTGCGCGTCCCAAGGCAGATTTCGGACCAAAGCAAGCGCACGATTGATATTTTCGGCCAGTGCCGGCAGGTCACCTGCAATCGCCTGCACAGGCGCCTTGGCGAGCCAAAACGATCGCAAGCAGATAGGGCCCTGGGTGGAGGCCGCTGCGAGGTGTTTTTCATGCAGCGCATATGCCCCAGGCAGATCGCCGTTCGCCTGGTAGGCGCCACAGAGGTACATGAGTGCCACGTTGCGGATGGCGCCTAGCTCAACCGGCGTCGTCGCCAGCCCGCGCACACCGTGGCGCACGACTGCGGCCATATCTCCTTGCCAATAGCTGAGGAAGGTGTACAAGAGGTCGACTTCGCCTTCCAACTGCTGCACTGTGTCTGGCGCGCGGCCAGTAACGACAATTTCGTCCCGCAGCACCGCCCAGGCTGCTGCCGCCTGCATCGTAAGGGCCTGCACCCGCGGGAGTTGATGCTGGCTGCGGGCCGCCCACGCTTGTGCGACCAGCAGTTCAGGCTCGCGTGCGACGACTTCTTTGGGGAAGAGGCGCACCCATTGTTCCAGGCGCCACCACTCTTCTTGATTCATCACGGCAGCCCGCGCCCGTGCGACGATCTGCACAGCGTCGGCCGTATCGCCCGCAGCCAGCGCATGGCGAACGGCCTCTTCCGTCAGACCCTGGTCGGCGTACCACAAGCTGGCCCGGCGATGCAGCGCGGCGACCTCGGCGGGCGCTAACTCCTGGTGCAGCTGGCGATTCAGCAGCTGCCGGAACATCGGGTGATATTGATACCACTGCTCCTGCTGGTCGAGGGCAACCGTAAACACGCCATTTGCTTCAAGCCAGCGCAAGGTTGCCTGTGCTTCGCACAACACGATGCCGGCGTCGCTGATGGCCACACACGCCGCGCCGGAGACACGTTCAAGCACAGAGGTCTGCAGTAAGAAAGCCTGGATCGACTTGGGCAGTTGGGCGACGACTTCTGTTGCCAGGTAGTCCATGGCGTAATGCGCGCCGCCCTCCAGCGCAGCCGGTAAGGAGGCGAGATCCTGCTGCTGGCGAAGATAGAGCCGCGCCAGGTGGAGACCGGCGACCCAACCCTGGGTGCCGTGGACGAGCATGCCGACCGTCTCGTCCGCAATCGGCTGCGGCAGCACCCCAGCCATCATCTGCTGCGTTTCCGGCGCCGTAAAGCTCAAGTCGCTGGTGCGGATCTCGACCAGGCTGCCATGGGCGCGGGCGGCGACCAGGGGCAGCGGCGGATCACGGCGGGTGGATATCACCAGGTGCAGCTGCCAGGGTGGGCGCCGCAGCAGCTCCGTGACGAAGGCATGGACCGCAGGCTCTTCGATCACCTGGTAGTCGTCCAGGACAAGAATAAACTCCTGTTCCACCGCCGCGCAGGCGTTGGCGAACAGCTGTGCAATATACGTCACAGGCGGCAGCGCAGGGGCGGTGAGCTGTTCCAACACTTCAGCGCCAAAACTCGGAAACAGCCGGCGCATCGCAGCCATGAGATAGGCAAGGAACTGCTGCAAACTGCTGTCTTCGGCGTCCAGGGTCAGCCACGTGTTAGGCATGGGGCAGCTTTGCAGCCAACTGCAGAGCAGGGTGGTCTTGCCGTACCCGGTCGGGGCAACGACCAGTGTCAAGGGTGCCGATTGGTCCAGGCGCTTGAACAAGCGCGGTCGTACTACAGCGTCCGCCGTGACGGGTGGACGGTGCAACTTGGTGAGGACAAATGGATGGAACGTCGTGTTCGCTAGCACGCTTACTCTCCCGCGGCCTGGAAAGATTGTATACCTATGCGCTGTACCCCCGAGAGAATTGTACCATAGCTACACCGTCTTGGGGGGAGCCTTTTTGCCGCAGAAACAATATGCTTATGATAGCATATTTTGCCTGATACAAGCAGGCGCCCGCACTCGATTTAGGACGAACCCAGCATGGTAGAAAAACTGCTACTACTTCGCGGTCGGCCTGCCTACTACCGAATCTATCTCCAAGGCATCCTCAATCCCGATTGGGCGCGGGACTATATTGATCTGCAGCTGGAGTGCGTGCACGTGTCCCCAACGGAGGACGTCACCACCCTCAAGGGCGAAGTGATCGACCAGGCAGAGCTGATGGGGATCCTGAATATGATGTACAATCTCGGCTTGCCCTTGCTGGGCGTGGAATGCTTTCCCTATTTAGAAGAATCTAGTTAGAAGAACGAAGTGTGCCACCGTGAGCATATGCCATACGGCCGCCAGCAATATGTATCCCTTCATTGCCAATTGAACTGTTCGGCTGCAAGTGGAACTGCCGTACGGTAATGACTTTTTGTGCCTCGCATGTTCAGATAATGTGACTCTCTAGCCTGACAACGCCAGCACACGATCCGGCCGAATCTTCAGGATCAGCTGCTCCTCTGTCCCTTGCCGCTCGGCAGGGGCAAACCCTTCGTACTATTACACGCCCTCTTTGATTCCCTGCCTTGCCGCCAGCGACAAGTTGGCAGAAAACGACCGCTGCTTGGCAGTTTTGACGTGTGCCGGCGGGCTATCCTTGCGTCAGGGTTGCGCGGGTGTCGTGTCAACTCACCGCAGCAGGCCGTTTGGACGGAGGCGGTCCAAAGCCGCCAGGCACAAGGAGGAACCATGTTGCACGTTAAGCAGTGTATTTCTGGTTTGTATCGGCGCTCGGTGGACAGCCGAGTCAAGGAGAAAGGAGCGTTCAAGATGAACATGTCAGGGACTTTGACACGATTGATGAGCGGCACGGCGCTGGCGATCCTCGCCGCATCTGTATGCGCAGCAACACCGGCACGTGCACAGACGGCTCCACCGCCGCCGCAACCTCTCACCGGGTTCGTCGACATGCACACGCATCCCATGAGCCACCTCGGTTTCGGCGGCATGATCATGTATGGCGCGCCGGACACAGGATCGCTCATGCTTGCGGGTCAGAAATACCGGGGCGGCGATCTGTTTAAGCGCGAATGCAACACAGTCTCCGAGCGCGCCGGGACCTTGGAAGATGCCCTCGGCAACGACAATGCCTTGCATGGCTCCTGGGGGGCTTTTGACAACGACTGCGGCGACGTTATCCGCAGCGCGCTCATCGACGACATCGAGCGTGTGTATGTGCACGAGGTTCGGAACTCCGGACTGGCCGGCGAAGTGAATGACCACCCGCACAGCGGTTACCCCAATTTTGCCCACTGGCCCCATTGGTCGACCGTTACCCATCAGCAGATGTACTGGGAGTGGATCAAACGCTCGTTCGACGGCGGGCAGCGCGTGATGGTGGCGCTGGCGGTCAACAACTCCTTGCTCGCCAAGGCGGCCAACGCCACGCAGTATGTTCAAGACAAGAGCTCCGTAAAGCTGCAATTGGAGGAAATCAAGCAGTTTGTCGCCAGACACTCGGATTTTATGGAAATCGCGATCACGCCAGAGCAGCTGCGGCGGATCGTGCAGAGCAACCGGATGGCGGTCATTCTTGGCGTGGAGACCGATGACTTCGGTGACCTGACCCGGCGCTCCAGCTTTGCCGGGGAAGACATCACGCCGGATAAGGTGGATGACGAGATCCGGCTGCTGTATGGGCTGGGCGTACGCTACATTCTGCCCATCCATTTCGCCGACAGCGTGCTCGGTGGCTATGCCATCAAAGACCCCTTGTTCGCCCTCAGTTCAAAGGAGTACGCCAATCGCTTTGCCACACCGGTGGAGACCTGTGGCCAGGGGATTCACTTCGACCTTAAGCGGGCAGACCTTGGCTCGATCCCAACGCACCTGCTGCGCACGCGCGATCTGGGCCGGATTCTCGACACCCAGCCGGACTACTCCATTCCTGGCCCCGACTGCGGGCACATGAACAGCCGCGGATTGACTCCTCTGGGGCGTGGCGCGATCAACACGATGATGGACTTGGGCATGATGATCGACATCGACCACATGTCGCGGCGGACGGTGGAGGATGTATTGGCGATTGCGCAAGCCCGTGACTATCCCGTCAACTCCGGGCACAACGGGCTCTTGGCGGATGACTGTCGCGCCGCTGTGGGCGGCGAGCGCCAGCACTGCACGGAAAGCCAGCGCACGGAGCAGCAGTACGCCGCGATCCGCAGCCTCGGCGGCATGGTGGGGCTAGGCCACGGCGGAAAAGCCACCAACTTCGTCCGGGAATACCAACGAGTGTTGGAGCTGATGGGCAATGCGCCCGTGGCCATCGGCACCGACGCCAACGGGCTCGAACCGCTGCCGGCCCCTGATCCGCTGGCACCTGTACGGTACGGCGCCGACTTTCCCCAGTATCGCTTCGCAGCCCGGACTTGGGATTTCAATGTCGACGGATTTGCGCACTACGGCTTGTTTCCGGACTACATCCGGAGCTGGCAGGCAAGCACCGACCCTGCTACCCGCATGACCGACCGCGCCATGAACGTGTTCATGAGTTCTGCGGAAGGCTTTGCCCGCATGTGGGAAAAAAGCGTCCGTCGGGCGGCGGGCACACCGCACCAGGCGAGTGTTGCGACGACGACGACCTGGTGTGACACAGCCGGCGCCACCACCTATCAAGGGGACTTCAACGGCGACGGGAGCGCCGACCTGCTCTGCCTGGTTCCAGTCTACACGCTCGGCACCGGTGCCGGCGGCGTTCCGCCGGGCCTGCCCAGCCCCACACGCCCGACAGTTGTCATAAACATGTCGATCGACTATGCCGACAGCCGCGGTGTGCTTGCAGGTGCAGCGGATTGGTCTACCAGGTCACTCTGGTGCACGCAGGCAGGTGCCGTGCTGCAACTGGGCGACTTCAACGGCGACGGCCGCACCGACCTGCTGTGCTCAGACCGCCGTTCGTTCCGGATCGATTATGCGGACGCAGACGGCCGGTTTGCGAGGGAAGACTGGTCCCGGGAAAGCGTCTGGTGCAGCCATGCAGGATCCACGCTGCATGCAGCCGATGTGAACGGCGACGGCCGCACGGATCTGCAGTGCCGGGATTCCAATACGCTTTGGATCGACTATGCGGATGGTGCCGGCCAGTTTACCGGGGTCGACTGGGCGCGCGGAACCACCTGGTGCACGCATGCGGGTGCTGCGCTGCAAATGGGCGACTTCAACGGCGACGGCCGCACCGACCTGCTGTGCTCAGACCGCCGTTCGTTCTGGATCGATTATGCGGACGCAAACGGTCAGTTTGCGAGGGAAGACTGGTTCCGCGAAAGCGTCTGGTGCAGCCATGCAGGATCCACGCTGCATGCAGCCGATGTGAACGGCGACGGCCGCACGGATCTGCTGTGCCGGGATCGCAACACGCTTTGGATCGACTATGCGGATGGTGCTGGCCAGTTTTCCGGGGTCGACTG
The DNA here is from genome assembly GCA_963701415.1 of uncultured Chloroflexia bacterium. GTDB lineage: Bacteria > Chloroflexota > Anaerolineae > Caldilineales > Caldilineaceae > Fredericiella. Next base: position 47,409 of record CAVPAH010000020.1, on the reverse strand, counting down.
GGCCCGCGGGACCACCTGGTGCTCCAGCACGGGTGCTACCCTGCGCCTTGCCGACGTCAACGGTGATGGGCGCACCGACATGCTCTGCCGCGCCGGGTCGACGCTGCGCATCGACTACGCGGATGCCGCCGGCAGATTCGACGGGTGAGCCGACCAGGGTGTACATAGCCCCTCGCAGCCAGACTGTACCGGCTGCGAGGGGTTTTCTATTGATCGCTCCGTGCTATAAGCCAGCTACGCCAGGTCCATGTACAGCGCATGCGCCCTTTCAGCATCCTTCGGCAAGTTCAGGTCCCGGTAGATCTGATACGCCTGCTCAAAGGCAGCCCGTGCCGGTTCCACCAGACCCTCATCTCGGTGCATCATCCCAGTATTTAGCCAGACGTAGGCTTCCGTATAGCGATCCTCGATTTGCTTGGTGTTCTCCAGGGCTGCCGTCAGCAGCTTGACGCCGTCACGATAGCTGCCCTCCCTTTGCCGCACCATGCCTAAGATGACCAAGGCCGGGGCGCGGAAGAACTCCTCTTCCTGCTGAAGCGAATAGCCTGCATAGTACTCCGCCTGCTGCAGTTGCTTGAGACTATAGGCTGCCTCGGCGACGCCGGCTGCCAGCCCCGCAACCAAATAGCTGTTCTTCAGACGCTCGGCAACCTCCAGTCCACTTTTGGCATCAGCATAGCTCTGTTCGTAACGGCCGGTCAGTAGATGTACATTGGCCCGATTCAGCAGGTCGTAAAGTGGCCCGGCTTCATCGCCGCGTTTGCGATCGCATTCTATGGCACGATCGATATATAAGAGCGCATTGTCGAAGTCACTAAGACGTAGATACAGGTTGCCCAAAAATGAGTAGATACGCGAAAGCGTAAGCAGGTCGCTGCCACTCTGTTCCGCATGCGCCTTGGCGGAAAGAAAGTATTCGAGGGCCACAGCATAGTGGCCGGCCATCAGTTCGACGTCACCTAACACGCCATCAGCCTTGGCGCGTGCGATCAACGCCTCTTTGCGCGCCTGTTCGACATTGTGCAACCGGTAAAGGGACAGAAAACTCAGGCGGCTGTGCACGACCACCTCGTTGAATTGCGGCAGGCCGGCGATAGTATCGAGTGACTCGCGGAATTTGTCCAGGGCTTGTTCCAGGCGTCCCTGCGCGTCGAGGACGTAGCCTTCGTAACGGCGCACGTACACGCGCAGTACACTCTGGGCTGGTGTCGTCGTCGCTTGCAGTTCCTGCTCCGCTTCTTCCTGTCTCCCCGTCAGGTGCAGCAGTTCTGCACGGCCAATGCGCAAGGCATTGCGGTCGCGCTCATCCGCCAGGTCGCCGGGCGAGATGCGATGGAGCAGGCCCAACGCCACAGCACCGGCGCCACGATCGATCTCATCGTTGCGGTGGGTCATCCAGAGCCAGACGGCACGTGCCGGTTGGCGGCCCTCAACCGCGTGATACATGGCGGCCAGATATTCCGCACGCGTTTCACGTACATCGGCGGCAAATATATGCAGTAGTGGCTTGAGCTCCGCGGGAATGCGCGCATAGATCAGGGGCTGCAGATGGGGATCGCACTGTACGCCGCCGGTGTCGTCCAGATCCAGCAGTTCACGCTGGCGCAGCCGTGCCAGGGACGGCCCTTGTTCCGCTTGCCAGGCATCGATTGGCGCGTGGTTGCGGAAGACTGCCAGCTGCATCAATAAGTAGCGTTCCTCTTCGTTGAGCCTGCGCCAGATGCGATGAAAAAGCGCTTCGAGCGAGGGTGCCGTGGCGATCGCTTGCAGCGTCGTCTCCGGATCATCGCCATCGGCAACCAACGTCGTAAAGAGGAGCACCAGCGCTGGATTGCCCCGTGTGTAGTTGAGCAGCCGTGCGCGCAACGATTCCGGCAGCGGGGGGGCATTGACCTGCGCCAACAGGTTTTCCAGCTCTTGTTCGTTAAAACCTTGCAGGCGAAGCTGCTGCGAGGCTTCCATCACCACCTGCTGGCCGATGAAGAGCATAGGGCAATGGGTGCGCAGTTCCTCCAGCAGATGCAGCGTATGGGCATGTTCGCTGATTTCCGCGTGGAGGACGTCGATGTCGTCGATGCAGAGCAAGGGAGGCGACGGATGGAGGCTGTTCAGATCGTAACGCAGCAAACCCAGGACTCGTTCTGGGTTTGCCACGCCGCGGTCTGCTACCAACTGCCGCCAGGTGTGGCCCGCACCCAGGCTGCGCAGAAAGTAGCCAAGGGCAAACAGCAGGCTGGCCACCTGGTCGTTGAGCCCCGCACGCAGTGTATACCAAAAGGCGTGCCGTTCTGTGCCGGCCCCCAGCGATTGGCCGCTCGCCGCATGGTGGGATAACCCGTGACCCATCACCCAGCGGCGGACAAGGTTGGTGCCTACGGTGGTTTTGCCGACACCGCTTGGGCCCGATACGTAGACGGAGTGTCCCCTATGTAAAGCGGCCAGCGCGGCGGCGAGCGTTCGCTCGCGCCCGATGAGGCGGCGCTCACTGGGCATCTCGGCGCGCAGGGCTGGCACGACGAGCTGGTTCAGTGCCTGCGCCAGCGCTTGCACTGCGCGCACGCGTGCGCGATAAAAGGTGCGCTCAGACATGTGCAGCCGCATGGCAACGCCGGCATTGTCAAGCTTGGCGCTGGACTGAAAATAGGCAACCTGCAGCAGGCTATGGAGTTCGCCGTCGAGCTGGGCGGCAGCCTGCAAGATTACACGCTTGAGTGTTTCGCCGCGTTCTCGGGCGCTATCGCGCGGCGTCGCCAGCGTCAACGCCCGGCCCAGAAAGTAGGGAGCCGCCAGCGGCGAATGCTTGCCTATCCAGCCGGCGTCGGCGAAATGGTTCAGGGTCTGTTCGACCTGCAGCGCAAAGGCATCGAGCTCGCCGTCGCTGCTGGGATGTGGCGACTGCTTTTTCTTGGGCATCGGATGATTTTCCCTCGGGATGCGTAGAGAGACCGTACCGGTCGAAAAACACAAGTTGCCGTTATCTAAGAGCGCAAAGTATAATAGAATCTTATAGTTAATCCAACTTCTATAGGTCCACTTGCTGACAAGGAGCCGCGTACCATGAAAGCAATCCTCTGTGCGATCGTCCTATTGTCCTGCATCTTCCTGCTCGGAGCATGTACGGCATCGGATCCAGCGACCTCGCCTGTACCTCCTACGCCCACGGACAGCCCGTTGCCATCGGCATATGTTATACCGCCTTCTGAACCGCCTGTGTATACGGTTGGCGATCGCAATGTGGCGTGCGCACCTGAGGTTGATTATGGGCCAGAAGACTATCAGCGCTATGACTGGCCCCTTCTCTGGACATTCCAGATCAACTTTAATGTCACTTCGGACAGCGGGGAGACCAGTGGGTTGCCTACGACTCTATGAGAAGAATACCACCGATAAAAGGTTCGATGCGATCGACTCTGGTGGCATCCTTGTCGACACTTGCGAAATCTCTAGCCGATCTGGTGCGCTAGACCTGAGCGGCGTGCTAGGTGTGGAAGAAGGCAAAGCCATCCTGGATGGTGATAAATATGTTTCCTGTGACCTGAATCTAGTGCATTGGCTGACAGAAGTCCTGTCTCCCACATCAGAGTTTTCGGGTCACGAGGCACTGTTTAATACGTTTGTCGAGACTGCCGTTCCCACCGGAGCGCATGGCTATCGAAGCTTTACGATTGTCTCCGAAGCAGTTATAACTGTTACGACAGAGGGCCTGGGATTGGCTCCACTCGTCAACTATCAACCTCAACCGGATCCCGACTCGCCCGGTGCTGTCGATTTTTCTGTGCAGCTGTTCCCAAGTAATAGTTTCCCTTATGTTGGCGTGACTTTTCCTCTTCCAGGAAAATGTCCTTCAGATGGATCCTGTCCAGGTTATGATGCAGGTGAAGACGTAACCTGGTGGTATGACTATCTGGCAAATGAAAGGGAATTTCCCCTACAGTATGTCGCTGAGGGCATGAGCGCCAGCGACAAACCAAACCAAAGTGCACCTACGCTTGGGATACCTCCGGAAGCACTGCTGCAGTTCTGGATCGGCGCAGCCAAGTTGTATGTTGGCTACAATCCAGTGACGGATGTCGGGTTGCACGGCACCATCGACAGCATTCTGATCGATCCATCCAACTCGAAACCTACCGGCCAGTGACGTAGACGCTGCATCACGGCGCAATAGCCACGCCAAACCTAAAACCGCTGCCGAGCACCACGCTTGGCAGCCGTCTTTTGTCCCCGGCATTGCCCCGCGCCGATAAGATGGCAGAAAACGACACCTGCATGGCAGTTTCAGCGTACGCGGGCGGGCTATGATGGCGCCAGATCGGGTGCTTCCTGTTGATGAGGCAAATCCTATGGACTACCTGGATTTCGAACTGCTCGTAGGCGCAGGCGCCGAGAGCAATGTATCCCATTTCGGTCACACGTTCGCCGGTAGGCGAAGCCAATGAGACGGTCCAGATTCTGCTGGACGATCCATCGTTTGTGGATCATCTACGCACGGTGCAGCATGCGCGCAGTACGGCGGTGGCGCCGCGCGGGGTTGATGGCCGCGTACAGGCTGACACGCGCCGTAGAGATTCTCCCTGGCGACGAGCGTGATGCGGCCGAGGCGGTCGGCCGTGTCTTGTTCGACGCGTCTGCTGCCGCCAAAGGTGCTTGCCTGCTATCGTCGCAGCCGCGACCAGGCACGCAGCGAAGGCAAGAGCCTGCGGCTGCGTTTGCGCATCGACGCGCCGGAGCTTGCCGTGCTGCCCTGGGAATTCCTGTTTGATGCCGGCGAGGGTGATCACGTCAGCCTGAATCGTGAGACGCCACTGACGCGCCACCTGGAGCTCTCGACCCCTGCCGAACCTCTCGCCACAGCGCGGCCCATCCGGATTTTGGGCATGGTCGCCAGCCCCAATGACCAGGTTGCGCTCGACGTGGCGCAGGAACAGCGCTATATGGCGGAGGCTATGGAACACCTGCTGGCAAGCGGGGCGGTGGAACTGACCTGGCTCGCAGGCCAGACCTGGCGCGCCCTCGATGCAGCCTTGACCGGCACTGATACCCAGTGGCATGTGTTTCACTTTATCGGCCACGGTTCCTTTGACGAACAGCGCGGCGAAGGGCTGCTCGTGCTGGCGGACGAAGAGGGCAACAGCCACCTGCTGCCGGCAAGGGAGCTGGGGAGGCTCTTTGCCCGCCACCAAACGCTGCGCCTGGCCGTGCTCAACGCTTGTGACAGCGCCCGCGCCAGTGATGCCAGGCTCGTGTCCAGTACCGGAGCCGTGTTGATCCAGCGCGGCGTGCCCGCCGTGGTGTCTATGCAGTACCCGATCACCGATCACGCTGCCCTGGAGTTCACACGCAACTTCTACGATGCACTTGCCCGCAAGCTGCCGATCGATGCGACGGTAACCGAAGCCCGCTACTACCTCAGCATGGCGCTGCAGGGCTCCATCGAATGGGCAACGCCGGTGCTCTACATGCATGGGAGCGATGGCAACCTGTTTGCATTCGACGAGTCGAGCGCCATCTTCTCTGCGGCAGCACCATCCGAAACGGGGCTCGGATCGGAAAGCTGGCGCCGCTGCGCCTCGCTGCCGTGCTGGGCGGCGAAAACCAGCGTGGGCTGGCGATTCTGCTGCGCAAGGTGCAGAAGTATTGGATTGAAGGCGTACTGGAGAGCTCGCCCTTTCAGAAAGCCATGATCGACTTGGGCATAACGCATGATGCATGCGCGGTACACACTGCCTGGCGCAGTCTCCTGGAACAGCCCAGGGGTAGCTGCCCAACCGCTGCCGTTCGACAAGTACATCGCCGACGTTTTCGAAGAAGTGGGCAGCTCCATGCTGATTCTTGGCGAGTCCGGTTCCGGAAAGACAACGACCATGCTGCGGCTGGCCCGAGCGTTGATTCAGCGTTGCCTGGGCGATCCCACCTGTCCCGTTCCGGTCGTCTTCCACCTGTCGTCGTGGATCGAGCCGCATGCCACCATTGCCGGACTGGCTCGTAGATGAATTGAGCGCGAAATACCAGATTCCGCAGAAGATGGGTCGCAGGTGGCTGAAGTCTAGCCGTCTGCTGCCGCTGCTCGATGGGCTGGATGAGCTGCCGTCTCCTCGCCGGGCGGCTTGCGTGCAGGCCATCAATACCTTTGTGCATGAGGAAGCGCCGATGGGCATGGCTGTCTGCTGCCGCCTGCGTGAATATACGGAGCTGTCCGTGCGCCTGCAACTCAACGCTGCCGTGCGCCTGTTGCCGCTAACTGATGCGCAGGTGCAAGCCTACCTGGCCGCGGGAGGCGACAGGCTGGCGGCGGTGCGTGCAGCTGTGCAGCGTGACTCCGCGCTGCGTATCGACGCCCGGTCACCGCTGCTGCTTAGCCTTATGGTGCGCGCCTACCAAGATATGACCACAGCCGACGTGATGGCGGAAAGCAGCGCAACCATGGCCCTGCGCCGCAAGCAGCTGATGGATGCGTATGTGGCAAGGATGTTTCGCCAGGCGACGCTGAGGAGGGCTGTATGAGGCAGAGAAACGAGCTGTACAGTACGTTCTTCACTGAGGCACAGTCAAGACGCTGGCTGAGCTGGCTGGCGCGCAGCATGTCCGAACACGGCCAGACCATCTTTCTGATTGACCAACTTCAGCCAAGCTGGTTGGTGAGCCGCTGGCAGCAATGGATCTATGTTTTGACTTCGCGCTTGCTTTGGGGCCTTCTAGGGGGGCTGACGCTCGGCCTGGTGTATGGGTCACTGTTCGGACTGGGCAGCAGCGTGGCGGCTGGACTCGCCTATGGGCTGATTGGTGGACTGATTCTGGGATTGTGCGACATGCTGCGTTCAAAGCGTGCTCAGCCGGCGTGCTCACTGCTTTGGCAGTACGTAGATGACTACCTTGCCGTGGGACCGTGTATTGCGCTCATCAGTGGCCTGGTTGCTGCGCTGGACGGCGAGGCGGGCGGAGCGTTATACGCGCGCTGGTCGATGGGGCTGACGTTCGGACTGATTCTCGGACCGATAAGGACAATCCGTGGCACCCGGCGGCAGCCTGATGGCGAGATTAGGCCAATCAGACTGCCAAGACCGATCAACGGTCTGCCAGTTGGACTAAGTAGCCGGCTTGCCGTTGCGTTGCCCCGCGGCTTCTATCCCAGCGTCCGGGAAATGGGAACCCGGTCCAACCAAGGTATGTGGCTGTCACTTCGTCACGGGCTTTTCGTTGGCGTCAGTGCTGGCATAGCCATAGGACTCGCAATGGCGGCACTGGCGGGACCACTCCATGGGCTTGTGTTTGCCGCCTTCAGCGGCTTGTGCGCCGGCCTGTGGTTTGGCGGTTTGGACGTACTTCAGCATGGCATCCTGCGGCTCCTCTTGTATGTCGGTGGCGATGCACCACTAGACTACACGCGGTTTCTTGACTACGCAGCCGACGAACTGAGTTTTATGCAAAGGGTGGGTGGTGGCTACGTCTTCGTCCACCGCTATTTGCTCGAGTATTTTGCGGCCGACTGCACCAGTTTAGGCTCGCCGAAGTGCTAAGTTGCCCGCCACTCGCCAGCCGCCCTTCAACTCCCCTACCCCGATCCTCGTGCGGCGAGCCTGAGGCTGACTACCACCGATGCTATCGCTTAAGGATACACCACCCGAAAGCGTTCGCAGACCAGCGGCATGTGCTCCGCCGGCTGCAGCCCATAGTCGGGCGGGAGCACTCGTGAGAAGAACTTCCAGTGCTCGCGGCGCCACGACGCCAAGGTCCGGTCGTCTTCCCCCTCCTCGTACGCAAACTGCGCATCCACCTCGTCGAAGGGCCGGATCGACCGCCTCCGTCGTCTCGATCACGCACAGCGGGTCCCAGTTCCCCGCCAGCACGACCGTCAGTAGCCCAGCCGTCGGGAGCGGCGATCCTTCGGCCTCGTACGCCCATACCGCCCCACACGTTGCCGTCTTGGTCCCGGCCACAATCAGCCCGCCCAGCTCGTCTGCGAGCTCGGGGAAATCGCCAAACTGGCACGCGTCCGTTGGCGCCGTCCGCTGCGGCGCGTCTGGGGGCAGCGTGTCCAGGTACTTCTGCAGATAGGCTTGGTACTGCGGTTCAAGGCTTGTCATCTCTCAACCACATCCGGTGTACTGGATCGATCTTGCGTAACCTGAAGCGTTGCGCCAGGCGCACGTACCAGACGGAGAGCTTGAATGTTGCCCACAGCTAGTAGCGGCTTGACGTACCGTATTATAATGCAATCGCCGGTCAGCGGAGGAGGCAACATGAACAGGCACCAGATGCGGGCCGAGCGAAAGGTATTACTATGCAAGCGAGCTGTAAACGATGAACGGGCGCCCCTGCCGCCGCATAGCCGTCCTGACCCTCGTGCTGGCCGTTCTCACGGCATGCGCAGGCGTACAGGACGCGCAGAGTCCGCGGGCATCGATGGTTCCTGCAACACCGCCTGCGGCAGATATGCAGTCGCTGTGGGGGCAATTGCGGGCAGGTGTAGGCTTTGTTGTGCTGCTGCGGCACGCGGCAACCGAAGCGGGAACTGGCGACCCGCCAGGCTTTCGCCTTGATGATTGCGAGACACAGCGCAATTTGTCGGATGTGGGGAGAGCACAGGCAGCCCAGCTAGGGGACCTCTTTCGTACACAGGGGATATCAATTCGACAGGTGCTTTCAAGCCAGTATTGTCGCTGCCTGGAGACCGCCGAACTGATGAACCTGGGCACCGTCGAGCCGGCACCCATGTTGAACTCTATCTTTGAGGATCGCACGAACGAAGCAGCACAAACTGGCCAGGTGCGCCAACAAATCTTCGAGCACCGCGGCCGTGCCGGTGTACTGTTAATGGTGACGCACGCTGTCAATATCCGCGCTGTCAGCGGTGTAAGTGTCAGGCCGGGCGAAGCGGTGATCGTGCGTGGTACCTCGGAAGGAGATCTCGAAGTCGTCGGGCGACTGTACTAGGAGCCGCATGACTCAACTCCAGGTCACTAACGTACAGACCAGGTGCAGCGTGTCACGATTTCGGTGGCCTCGCTGTAAGCTGCAACGGCAGTTCCACCAGGTTCCGGAACCCGTCGCCGGTCTTCTCATAGACAATCAGCAGCACGCCGTCCGCACCCGGCGGCAGCGGCACACGGTAGCTGTCTGCAAGCAGTGGATCCCCTGCCTCCGCCAGCCCGCGCAGGGGTGCCGGCGCATCCACCTGTACGATCGCTCCCGCCGCTCCGCCGGGATCCGGCACAAACGCGCCGTCCCTGCGTCGGCCGCAGGCTGATGCCCAACGTCGGGGGCCACTCGCCCAATAAGCCCCAGTACAACGTCACGTCTTCTGCCGGCTGCTCGGTGCTCACCGGCTTCCCATCCGGCGCCGGCTGCACGTCGTATCCCTTCAGTATGACGCCCGGTACTACTTCTTGCTCCAGCGGATGCGCCGGCGCCACTGCATGGACTGGCAACTGCACATCCTTGCTCAGCGCCAGCCAATCCGCCCCCGCCCCCGCCCGCCGCACGGCGAGGTCGGCCGGCAGCTCGCTCAGCAGCACCGGCGCCGCGTCGTACGTCGTGAAAACCGTCTCCCCCGCCTCCAGCCGCTTGCCGGCCTGCGCCGCTGCTCACCGTCGCCAGGTCGGGCCGGATCCCCCAGATGTGCGTCAAGTACTCCAACGCCAGCGCGTCGTCCGTGGCGGCAAACAGGCTGGCGTGCGTGCGGCAGCGGCTGGTCCACCAGCACCCCCGCCCGCGCCAGTGCCGTGTCCCCCGGGCGGTCGGAGCTGTCTGCCCGCTCCCAGGCCGTCGCCCCGCGCCAGGCGATGGCGGCGACCAGCAGCGCCGCCGGCAGGTACGCCGCCCACTTCCTGCCCTGCAGCTCAAAATAGACCTGCTACGCGTTCGGCCGCCGCGGCCACCCCCAGCAGCACGAGCGGGTACGCCGGCAAGATCACCTGGTACCAGTTGGCGCAGCGGTACATCCAGTCAAAGACCAGGTAGATGATCGAGCGTCGCATACAGCACAAACGCCAGGGGCTTGCGCAGCAGCGCGATGCCTGCCACGCCGATCGCCAGCAGGGGAATGCTCAGCTCCTGCCACATCAGCTCGGGGAAGCCGTTGTCAAAAAACGCGCAGGTCGCCTTGAAGCCCCGGCTCAGCTCGTCCCGCCCCTGCGCCGTGCTCACAAACGACCAGAACCATTCCTCCGCGCTGCGCCACTCCCCCTGTCCCCACCACTCAGGGTGCGCCGTTCCCCGCACCCACACATACCAGTAGCTTGCGAGCGGCAAAAACGCCGCCAGTACGCACAGCGCCACCAGCCGCCAACTGCGCAGCACCCGCGGTTCCTGCCAGATCACGGCTATCACCAGCGGCGGCACGATAAACGCCACCGTCAACATGTGCGCCAGCGACAGCCCGCACAAAAACGCCAGCAGCACCAGCGTCCACTCGTGCCGCCCAATACGTACCTCCCGCGTAGCCCGCACGCCCACGTGCGGGTCCGGTGGCACGCCCACGTGCCCGTGTCTCCTCGCTGCCGCCTCCGCCCACACCACATACACATACACAATCGCCAACGTCTGTGCGATCGCGCTCGTATACTGCTCCGTCGTCGTCGCGTAATACCAGAAGAAGTACGTGACGGCGTAAAACGCCGCCCACCAGCCACGCCACCATCCAGTTCCCATACGGCCGCGCCGGCGACCGCGTCAGCCGCAGCACCAGCGCGTAAAGCAGCCCCAGGGCCAGGATCGCCCACAGGGTGCTGTAGCTGGACAAGATCGGAATGGGGTTCGGCAGCGGATTGCCCAGCGCAGTGCTCAGCCCGCGCAGCCTGTGAAACCAGGCCCACCCGCCCATCGTGTAGAGCGGATAGCCGGGCGCGTTGCTCGGCCGCGCCTCCACCTGGGCGTATTGATGCGTGATCAGGTCGCCGCCCACCAGTTCGCCGGGGGCAAATCCATTGTCGAGTGTAAGGAGATAGAGCGCCGCTGCCAGCACCAGGAGGACGGCGCCGGCCCAGATGGCCGTGCGCCGCTGTCCGGCAGGTGGGTCAGTGACGCTGCTCATGCTGCCATGCTAGCACCGCGCGCGGCAAAGTGCCAAAGCCCCCGCCGGTTGCCCAGGGTTTACGCGCTGCCGGCATACTTCCTCGCAAGCATGAAAGCAATCTGCAAGCTAGTTTCGCATCATGACCATACTATATAAGGACTGCGGCTGCTTGTGCATCTATCTTCATTGACCTCATCGCCACTGCTCGCCGATCCGCCGCATGACGCTGTACATTTGTGTCAATTGGAGATATCAACATGCAGGCAGCTCTTGTACTCCCTATCTTCCGTGCCCGAGCCCGGTGGCTTCTGGCGCCCCTGTTCGTGGTGTTGGCCTTAGTGCCCCAGATCGCCCTGGCGCAAACACCGATTACTTATGGCTTCGTCGACCAGTGTTATGCCGTAGCAGATGAGCTGCCCGGCTCCAGCCAACCTGCAAACGGATACGCTCACACGCTTGGATCGCGCAACGGGCCAAAGCTATGTCATCGGCCAGACCGGCACGACGAACATGGAGAACCTGGCCTTTGGCCCCGGTCGCACGTTGTACGGCGTGGACGGCGGACAGCTTGGCAAGTTGAACACCAACACCGGCGTCTTCACCCCCCTGCCTTCTGCCATCGGTACCGGGCGCGGCAGTGCCGGCAATATCTCGCTCAATAACGTGGACGGCCTGAGCTACGATCTCACCCGCGATATCTTCTTTGCCATCCACCGGCGCAACGACGGCAGCACCAACGCAACGGTGCGACCTGACCTGCTATTTGCGATCAACCCGCAGACCGGTGCGCTGATCCCAAACCAGTTCGGCCCCGGCATTGACTATGTCGTGGTGCCTGCAATGTCTGGGCGTCAGCGGCCAGCTGCTGGGGGATGTGGACGACATCAGCTTCCACCCTGCCACCGGGGATCTCTATGGCCTGCTGAACACCAATGGGGCAGGGCGCAGGCTGGTGACGATCGATGTGAACACGGGCGGCATTGACACTGGGGAGGTCATTCGTTATCCCGACCCCTATCCGCAAAACCCCGCCCTTGCCGGCCAGATTATCGACGACATTGAGGGGCTTTCGTTCTTTAATACCGGCCAGCTCTTTGCCAGCACCGGTACGAACGGTCCTGATCCGGTCGATCTGAATAGCCTCTTTGAAATCGACATTGCTGCGGGCACGGGTGAGCTGATCGGTCCATTCCCCAATCAGCCGCCAGGTGCGGCCCCGCGCGACTATGAAGGGCTGGCCTGTCTGACCGCCGAGGCTGCGATTGTCCTGGACAAGTTCACCAATGGTCCGGGCCAACTGCCTGACGACGCCGACGAGCCCATCGGCCCCTACATCCAGGCCGGTGAAACGGTGACCTGGACCTACCTCTTCACGAATACCAGCTTTGTCACGCTGACTGACTTCTCCTTGGTGGACGACAAGATCGGCACCATCAACTGCCCGCCCGCCAACATGCTGCTGGCCCCGGGCGACAGCTTTACCTGTACTGCCACCGGTACGGCAACGCTGGGCCAGTATACGAACACCGCAATCATTACCGCCACTTCGCAAGTTGGGCTGCTGACCCCGCGCCAGACTGTCACTGTCTACCGACCCAAGCCACTACTTTGGCGTGTCGCCGGCGATTGCGATTAAGAAGTACACCAACGGCGAAGATGCCGACACGCCGACCGGGCCGCTGATTCCTGTGGGTGACGCCGTCACCTGGACCTACGTCGTGACGAACACCGGCAGCGAACTCTTGACGCAACGTGACGGTGACCGACGACCAGGGCGTGGTCGTGAGCTGTCCCAAGAACACCTTGGCCGTCGGCGAGGTCATGACCTGCACGGCCAATGGCACTGCCACAGCCGGCCAGTACGCCAACATGGGCGCGGTGACCGGCACGCCTCCCTCGGGGCCGAACGTCGTCGCCGCCGACCCGAGCCACTACTTTGGCGTTTCACCTGGCATCGCGATCAAGAAGTACACCAACGGCGAAGATGCCGACACGCCGACCGGGCCGCAGATCCCTGTGGGTGGCGCGGTCACCTGGACCTACGTCGTGACCAACACCGGCAATGAGATCTTGACCGACGTGACGGTGGTCGACGACCAGGGTGTGGCCGTGAGCTGTCCTAAGGACAGCCTTGGCCGTCGGCGAGGTCATGACCTGCACGGCGAGCGGCATCGCCACGGCCGGCCAGTACGCCAACATCGGCACCGTGACCGGTACGCCGCCTGCTGGCCCGAATGTCGCCGCCGCCGACCCAAGCCACTATTTTGGCTATGTTATCCCGGCGCCTGGCATTGCGATCAAGAAGTACACCAACGGCGAAGATGCCGACACGCCGACCGGGCCGCAGATCCCTGTGGGTGGCGCCGTCACCTGGACCTACGTCGTAACCAACACCGGCAATGTGATCCTAACGAACGTAACGGTGACCGACGACAAGGGCGTGGCCGTGAGCTGTCCCAAGAACACCCTGGCCGCCGGCGAGGTCATGACCTGCACGGCGACCGGCACTGCCACGGCCGGCCAGTACGCCAACCTCGGCACGGCGACCGGCGCGCCGCCTTCAGGTCCGACCGTCACCGCCGCCGACCCAAGTCACTACTATGGCGTAACTGTCGCGGCGCCTGGCATCGCGATCAAGAAGTACACCAACGGCGAAGATGCCGACACGCCGACCGGGCCGCAGATCCCTGTGGGTGGTGCGGTCAGCTGGACCTACGTCGTGACGAATACCGGCAATGTGCTCTTGACCAATGTGACGGTGATCGACGACAAGGGCGTGGCCGTGAGCTGTCCCAAGAACACCTTGGCTGCTGGCGAGGTCATGACCTGCACGGCGAGCGGCACCGCCACGGCCGGCCAGTACGCCAACCTTGGCACAGTGACCGGTGCTCCGCCTGCTGGCCCGACCGTCACCGCCGCCGACCCAAGCCACTACTATGGCGTAACTGTCCCGGCGACGGTGGGGGACCTTGTCTGGCTGGATGTCGACCAGGACGGCGTGCAGGATCCGGGCGAACCTGGCGTGGGTGGTATCGAGGTGCGCCTCTACACCGCCGCCGGTGCCCTCGTGCAGACCCAGCTGACTTCTCCCGCCGGTCTGTACCTCTTCACCGAGGTGGCGCCGGGGAGCTACTACATCGTCTTTATCAACACGCAAGTGGATAAGGCCTTTACGTTCGCAAACCAGGGCGACGACGCGCACGACAGTGATGTCGACCTGACGTTGCCTACCGGCCTCCCCGGCGACAACGTTGGCCGCACTGCCACCTTTACGCTGGCGCCAGGCGCTGACGACCGCACCTGGGACGCAGGGCTGGTGACAGTAGCCGGCCAGGGGACCGGCGCCCTCGGCGACCGGGTCTGGGGTGATGGCAATGAGAACGGTGTTCAGGATGCTAGGTGAGAACGGCATCCCCGACGTGACGGTGCGCCTCTATACCAGTGCCGGCGGGAACCTTATCCTGCTGCGCACCACCACGACCGATGACCAGGGACTCTACCGCTTCGACAATCTGGCTGCGGGTCAGTACCTGGTGGAATTCGTGACGCCGGCCGAGCGCAAGATGTCACCTCGGAACGCCGCCACCGCCACCGCAGAAACCGACAGCGATGCCGACCCCCTTACGGGCCGCACCGCCGTCATTTCCCTGCCGACGGCGTGACCGACCTGAGCTGGGACGCCGGCATCTCTGTACTGCCGAACGCCGAGCCGCCCACCGACGAACCTGGCCAAAGGCCGAGCCTCTTCATCCCGCTGATCTCCCGCTGATCGGGCAGCGTCGCCCACCCGGCGCTGAGAACAGAAACAGTGTGAGCATGAGTCATCCCAAACTTCGGGGTGGCTCATGCTCATATCTCAATTGAGGCGGTGGACGCAGGCTGTACGGTCACATGGTCGGCCAGAATATGCGCCTCGTCCACGACGAACGCAGCACCACCGCTCAGCAGCGGTCGCTTGTCGTCGACGAGGTCAAAGATGGTCTCCCCATCCAGACGGGCGATCAGGCGCACGGCCTCCCCACCTGTCGTCGCACGCTCAACTGTTGCCTGCAGGCTGAGGCCGATCTCTTGCCACAATTCAAACGCCAACGGCTTCTCGTCCAGTACTTGCGTTCCGTCCAGCACCTTGACGAGTTGGACGCCGCCGCGCCTTACCTGGAGTGCATAGAAACGCTGCATGCCTTGTACGTTCACCGCGATCCCGCCGGCTACGGCCAGAAACGCCGGGCGGACCACGGCGTTGAAGCGGTAGTCCTGCCAGGCGCGCGTGCCGATGCTCGCCATCCCGCGACCCTCGTTTTTGACCAGCCGGAACGGCTCGCCCGACCACCACTCCCAGTGATCGACTCCGTTCACCCATGCTTTGCGCCACAGCAGCGACTTGGTGCTCGTAGGCTGGCCAAACTCCGTGTCGGCCATTTCATCCCAAGTCAAGTAATCGAGATACAGCTTGCCAAGACTGCTAATCTGCACGCCTGCCGCAAATATCGGCAGCCGGTCAGTCTGCGGAACACGCCAGCTCAGTGTCTGCCTATGGCCCGGTTCTACCCGCACGCCCGGTCCCAGGATACGCTGCGGCCTGTCGTCCGGACCATAGATCTCGAGATAGAGGTGCACACTCAGTGGCTGTTCGTTGCCGGCATCGGCTTCCATCTCGGCCGTGATCGTCTGGCCCGAATACAGCGTTGGTGACGCCAGCAGCCCATAGCCCGGCATGTTGATGGCATCCGGGGGAATGAACGTGTTCGTGGCAATGCGCGCCGGCTCCCGATCCTCTGCTGCCTTGACGCGGATCGCAAGGCTGCGAGTCCCACTTCGGCTGTGACCCGGTGCGTTTGCGATCTTCAGCCTGCGCAGCGTTTTCTGTCCGGAATCCCTGCACGCTGCCCGGCAGTTCGAAATGGAACCGTGCTCCGTTCTTCGGTGCGTCACCGGCGGCGCCTCGCCTGCCAGCCGATAGGCGCTGTTCACCAGGTGATAGGTCTCGCGCACGGCGTCGGTGATTGCTCGGCCGCCGTCGGCAGTCGGCAGGTACAACCGGTCAGCCACGGGGCCGCGCCAGTCCACCGGCGAGCCGTCGATGCCCGCCAGCCCATTCTTGATCCCCAGCAGGCAGCCCAGGTTGCCCGAGTTGCAGTCGGTATCCCAACCGCATGTGTTGGCGATCATCAGCGACTTCTGAAAGTCGTCGTCGCCATAGAGCAGTCCCAGCATGATGACGCGCCTGGTTGGGCACGATGTGGCAGCCGCCCGGATACTTGTCGTAGCCATAGTGGTCGACCACAAACTGCCGTGCCTTGTACCAGTCCGGCTCGCGGGCACGCAAGTCGCGCAGGTCCCGGATCATGCGATGAATGCTCGACGTCGGCGGCGCAAACGCCAGCCCTACATCCAGCAGCCGCTCGACGTCACCTTCGACAAACGCCTGCGCTTCCATGGCTGCCAGCACCTGCGCGCCGTAGATTGCCTCGCCGTCATGGCTTACCGATGCCGCTTTGCCCGCCAGCTCGGCCGCCAGTTGCGGGTTCCCCGGGGCGAGCATGGCCCAGCCGTCGATAAAGATCTGCGACCCGATCTGCTCGGCCACGATACGCCCATTCATCTCGATCGACCCGCTCTGCGGCGCCTGGGATGCCGCGCTTGAGCCGCAGATAGGCCGTGTGCTCGGTCGAACAGCCTAGCCCCGCCCACGACAGGATCGTCTTGTTCTCTACCAGGTAGTTCAGCCATGTCTGCCCGATCTGCGCTGCCGTCAGATGTGGCGAGTACCCGTAGTCTTCCAGTGCCCGCACAAAGGTGAACGTCCCCGAGATGTCGTCGTCGGTGATGACCAGCGGCAGCCCGACCTTGTCGTTGACGTAGCCTTTGATCTCGCCTAGTTCGGCCAGGATGCGCTCGTGCTCCCACCCTTCAAACGGCCGGCCGAGGTAGACGCCGATGATCTTGCCCAGCACGCCGGCATACACACGTTCGACGTAGTCTTCGGAAAAACAGCTCATTACAGTCTCCATTCCGGCAGCGTTGCCGCAAAGTGATATTCGCCCGAACCGACGGTGCACACGAGCACCCCGTCTTCGCGCACGATGGTTTGGATGCCTCCTGTGGGCGTTACCGGCTTGCTCCTCTTCCCAGACCACCAGGTTTGACTCCAGCAGACGTTCTCCCAGCGGCAGCCGGCAAGAATACGCGCGCCGTGCTGCCCACCGGGACGTGTACCGTCAGCTGCAGTCTGCCGTCGTCGACCTGCCAGGCCGAGCGGACCTCGCCACGCACCGTCTTGAGCGTGCAGTCTGCGCGTGCTGCAGGCGCGGGTCGACGTGCGGCCGGACTTCAAACGCGGCAAAGCCGGGCCCTCTTCGTCGGCCCGGATGCCGCCGATCGCCCGGTAGAGCCAGGATCCGACCGAGCCCAGCATCGGGTGGTTGTGCGAGTTCATCCCGCTGCCCGTCGCCAGCTCCCAGCGCTCCCACAGTGTCGTCGCGCCATTGGCCAGCATGTAGCCCCAGCTGGGATACGTCTCCTGGGTGGCGATGCTGTACGCGACGTCGCCGTGGCCCGCCGCCGTCAGCGCCTCCAGCAGGTACTTGGTGCAGATGTTGCCGGTCGTCAGGTGGCAGTCGTGCAGCTCGACCACGTCGCGCACGAGGTTGGCGACCACGCGCGCCGTGCACTGCGGCGGAACCATGTCCATGTACAGCGAGATGGCGTTGCACGACTGGTTGTTGCTGCCGTAGCCGCCCACCTGCCTCGTCCCAGAAGCGCCGGTGATATGCCTGCCTGATCTGTTCCGCCAGCGCCGCGTACGCGGCGCGCTCTTCGCTCGCGTTCGAGCACGCCGGCGATCCGGCTCAGCAGGTCCAGGCTGAAGGCGTAACAGGCCGTCGAGACCAGCTCGCCCGGCGTGTCTCGCGAAACGGCCGAGCTGCCCTGGCTGCCGCTGATCCCCAGCTGGACCGGCGGCGCCCAGTCGCCATAGTAGCTGTAGGGGATGATGCCGTCCTGTGCGCAGCCGGTGAGGAAGTCGACCCAGGCCTTCATGCCGGCATAGTGCTTGCGCAGCGTGTGTGATGTCGCCGTAATGCACGTACAGCAGCCAGGGGATCTGCAGATAGCAGACACTCACCGGGTCGGCCGGCCGGCGGCCCCAGCGGAACGGGGCCGTGTCGGTGATCGCGCCCGTGCGCGGGTCCTGGGCGTCGGCGATGTCGTCCACCCACTTGGCAAACAGCCGCGCCATGTCGAAGTTGTAGATGGCTTCCTCGCTGCGCGCCGCCAGGTCGTTGAGCCAGCCCATGCGCTCGTCGCGCTGCGGGCAGTCGGTCGGCACGCCGTGCAGGTTCGAGGCTTCCGTCCAGCGCACCATGCGGTCGATGCGGTTGAACAGCTCGCTGCTGCACGCGAAGCTGCCCGCCGGCGCCACGGCCGAGCGCACGACGCGCGCGACCACGTCGTCTGCGGTGGGCACGCCGGGGTAGCCCTCGACCTGGACGTAGCGGAAGCCGTGGTAGGTGAAGCGCGGCTCCCAGCATCTCTTCGCCGCTCGCCCTTGAGGATGTAGGTGTCCGTCGGCCTGTGCGCGTGCGCAGGTTCTCCTGGTTGACCGTGCCGTCGGGGTAGAGCGACTCGGCAAAACGCAGCAAAACGCGGCAGCCTGCCGGGCCCGCGCACGCGCAGCCGCGCCCAGCCGGCGAGGTTCTGGCCCATGTCGAACACGTAGACGCCCGGGCGTGGGTTGCAGGATCCTTACGGCCCGGCGCGTCTCGACCACCTGGATCGGCTCCAGGGCGGCCGCCGCCAGCTTGCCGCCGGGGCTGTCGGCGCAGGCTGCCACCAGGCCGGCCGGCGGCTTGGCGTCGGGATCGTCCCAGTGGGGGTTCTCCAGCCGCGCATCGTAGGTTTCGCCGTCGTAGATGCTGTTTTCCAGCAGCGGGCCGGGGAAGACCAGCCACGGCTGCGGCCAGTAGGTCTCCGTGACGATGCGGTCACGAGTGCCGTCGGCTATAGTCGATGTGCATCTGCAGCAGCAGCCGCGCCGTGCCGAACCAGCCGCTGCCGCAGATCACGCCGATCGTGTTGTTGCCCGGGCGCAGCAGCGTTTCCACGGCATCGGTGCTGTACAGCACGCGCTTGGAATAGTCCGTCTGCGGCGGGTCGAGCACGCGTTCGTTCGCTTTCTTGCCGTTGACGCGCAGCTCGGAATAGCCCAGGCCGGCCATGTAGATGCGCGCCCGGCGCACCGGTTTCTCGATGCGTGAAATCGCGCCGGAAATACATCGCCTTCCCCGGCCAGGCGCCGGGAAAGCCAATCCAATCGGCGTGCCAGTCCTCCGGCGCAAGCAGGCCCATCTCAAAATAAGCCGGCGCGCTGTACGGGCCGGGCTGGTCTTTCGCCATCCCAGGCCCGCACGCGCCACCAGACGCCCCATCTCGCTGGCCAGCCGCTCCCCTGCATACTCGATCAGGTTGGCGGGCGACAGCACCTTGCCGCTGTCCCACAGGTCGGCCTCGCCAGCGGTCGACGCCTTCCCGCGTGCGTCGCTGCCAGCACCTGGTACGCCGTCTGCACCTGTCCCCGCCCCTCCGCCGTCGCAATCCAAGACAGCCTCGGCCTTACCACGTCAATGCCCAGCGGATCAACTGCATACTCGCAACGCAAATCGCAAGAGTTAACATAATAATTTCACTCGAACGATTACAATGGCACTCATCGTGCCTGGCTCGCCATAAAATAGTCCGCCCAGCGCAACACTCGCAGGGCGAGCCTCGCACGGGGCTGCACGCCAGCTATCCCTTCAGCCCAATACGCGCGATCCCGCCAATCAGCTGCTTTTGCACCAGAAAATACAGCAGCAAGGGCGGCAGCGCGACGAGGAACGTGCCCGCCATCAGCAGGTGCAGGCTGCTGTTTGCCCCCTGTGCCGCAGCATGGCCTGACTGTGAACGGAAATAGGCCAGTGCGATCGGCAGCGTAAACTTGGCTTCGTCGGACACGTAGAGGAGCGGGCCGACAAAGTCACTCCAGACGTTCTGGAAGGTAAAGACCGTCATCACCACCATGACGGGCTTACAGAGGGGGAGCACGATGTGCCAGTAGGACCCCAGTACGCCGGCGCCGTCGATGCGCGCTGCCTCCAGCATTTCGGGCGGGATCGAGCGCATATACTGGCGGGCGATGAAGATAAAGAAGGGCGCGCCAAAGAAGGCGGGCACCCACAAGGGCAAGTAGGTGTTGTACCATCCCATCTGCAAGAAGAGCAGGAACGAGGGCACCATCAGCACTACGCCTGGAATCAGCATGGTCAGGATGACCAACTGGAACAAGCGCTCGCGGCCGGGGAACCGATAATGGGCAAACCCATACGCTACCAGGGTGTTGGAGAACAGTACGCCCACGATGTTGAGCGCGATCAGGAGCAGCGTGTTGAACGTCGGCCCCAACAGGGGGAACTCGTCGTTCACCAGCACCAGCCAGAAGTTCTCAAAATGAAACGATGTCGTCGGAAACCACTGGGGTGGAATCGTGTAGACCTGGTCGCCGCTCGGCTTGAGCGCCGCCGTCAGCATCCACCCCATCGGCATCAGCACCAGCGCGCCCAAGGCCGCGCACAGCAGGTACACGAGTGCCCTGTGCGTCGCCCCCTGGACCGATTTCCGCTTCCAGAAGGACAGTTCGCTGGTCGTCGGCGTTGGACTGGCGAGTTGTGTCTCCATCCTACGACCTGTCCTCGCCCGCTTCGTAGTAGACGTAATGCTCGGAGCGCCGGTAGATCAGAATGACGACCACCGCCGCGATGATTACCAGCAGCCACGCAAGGGCCGATGCATAGCCAAGCTTGCCCTTGCGGAAGCCCTCCATATAGATGTGCAGCACATAGAAATTGATCGCCTTGCTGCTCCCCATCGAGCTGGCGCCACCCAGGATATAGGCCGGGGTGAACACCTGGAAGGCCGCAATGATACCCGTAATGAACAAAAAGAAGAGCGTGGACGACAGCATGGGCAGCGTGATGTAGAAGAACTTTTGCAGCACGTTTGCCCCGTCCACCGTGGCTGCATCGTACATCTCCGCCGGGATGTTCTGCAGTCCCGACAAGTAGATGATCGAAGTGCCGCCGATCCCCCACAGCCCCATGAGCGCAAGGGCCGGCAGGGCCCATTGCGAAGAGGCCAGCCAGCGGGGAGGATTCTCGATCCCTAACGACCGCAGCACCTGGTTAATAGCGCCGATCTCCGGGTTGAGCAGTGTCGCCCACAAGATTGCCACGGCGACGCCCGACACGATCGAGGGAATATAGAACACTGTACGGAACACGTTCATGCCGCGCACCTTCTGGTTCAGCAGCAGCGCCAGGAACAGCGCGAGCACCATGAACGGGATCAGCGTCATCAGCATGTAGCGCACCGTTACGCCCAGCGCCCACCACGTGTCGTCGTCGTTGAACATGTCGACGTAGTTTTTGACCCCCACCCATACCGGCGGCGGGTTGATCAGTGTCCAGCGTGTGAACGACGCATAGATCGAGAAAAGGATTGGGATCACCAGGAACCAGACAAACCCGATCAGCCAGGGCGAGATCAGCAGCCACCCCGCGATCGCCTCGCTCCGCCGCAGCGATCCCTTCTTGTGCTGTGCAGCAGGTGTTACCGCCATCAGCCACTCCTCACGCATATACGTGCGTAGGAGCACAAGGTTCGGCGGAATAGGAATCGCCTTGAGACGAGACGCTCGCCGCCGGACCTTGTGCCCTACACTAGCCCTCATTTACTGCAGCGAGTCATACTGGTCCCAAATGTCGTCCACCGCCTCCTGGCACTTAGGCATGGACTCTGTGACCACCGTCGCCACATCCTCGCCGTTCTCGATCACGCGGGTATTGATCTCTTCCCAGATCGCCGTCGATCCGGCGTAGAAGTCCGGTGTGAACGGCGGCGCCTTATAGCGGGCGATCATCTTCTCTGCGTCGCCCAGGAACGGGCTATTGCTCTGCTGAATGTAGTCGCCGGCAATTGGCTTATAGCAGGGGATACCGGCGGTCGCCTCGCCGTACGTCTTGGCGTTCACCAGCTTCAACGGGATCTCCGTCGACGTCATCTTGGCAAACTCGTACGCAAGGTCAGGATGCTCGGATGCCTTGGTCACGTTGTAGCCCATGCCGTAGATGTGCGTGTTCATGGGCCAGTCCTTGGTAATGACCGGCTGGCCGGTGATGCCCACGTTGATGCCCTTGTCGGCAGCCTGGGTTGCCATGCTCATGTCGCCGTACGAGATCGCCGTCTTGCCCTCGGTGAAGTACAGCCAGGAGTCCTGGTCGCCCATCAACGCCTGGCCGGTTTCAGGCGTAAGGTCTTCCTTGTACGCATCGCGCACTGCTTCCCAGGCATGGATCATGTCGGGAGTGTCGGCGTTGCCTTCACAGGTGCGGCCTTCGGGGCCAAGATAGTACGGATCGCTCATGCCCGCCGGCATTGAGTTCCAGTCGGGACGGATGAGCTGCGAACCCCATACGCGTGCGTCAAGCGTTTCCGCCGGCTTGTTCAGCTTGCGAGCATAGTCCAGCCATTCGTCAAAGCTGATCACCGACTCGGTGTCGAGGGTCGGCAGCCCTGCCGCCTCGAACATGTCCTTGTTGTAGAGCATGCTCCAGAAGTTGACGTACATCGGGCAGCATGAAGACCTGGTCGTCCAGCTTGATCGATGTGTTCATCAACCCGCAGAAGTCCTCCTGCTTGATGCCGTCGCGATCCATGTACTCGTTTAACGGCATGAACAGGCCGGCCTTGTACCACTTGGCGTTAGGCCCCGGCACCTCGTCGGCAATCAGATCCGGCAGGTCACCCGCCGTGGCCGCCGTGTCGATCTTCAACGTGTACTGGTCGTAGGGAATGCCAGTGTGAATAATCTCGACGTTTGGGTGTCTCTCCTTGAACATGGGGATCGCCACATCTTCGACCCACTGGTAGTACTCTGTCCCGGTGTCCCAGATCTCGAGCGTGATTTTTTCGTCGCCTGCCGCGGCCTCTGTCGATCCGCCTGACGACTCCGTAGATGATTCTGCAGCCGGTGCTGCTTCCCCTGCCGGCTGCGCTGGCGCGGCCGGCGCACAGGCCGCCAGTGCCAGCATCAGGAGCGTCAAAATACAGATCCAGGCGAATATGCGGTGCGATCTCATCGGTGAGCCTCCCCTGAGAATATGTGATTGAACCGTGCTGCGTGATTAGGAGCAGCTTTATTTTAAGCAGCACAAAGGAGGGCGTCTTGCCAAGAAGGAAGCAGTTCTTTGCGAAAAGGAAGAAGATGGGGTTAGCTGGCGTGGCCGGAGCGCATATACTCGCGCGGCGATATGCCCGTATACTGGTGAAACACGCGGCTGAACTGCGAACTGCTGGCAAAACCCGCCGCCGCTGCAACCTCGCCGATAGTTTTGCCGCCCCGCACCAGCATGCTCTTGGCGGTATCTACTCGGCAGCGGTTGAGATAGTCGATCGGCGTGATTCCCACTTCCTGGCGAAAGCAGTGCGTCAAATACCGCTCGTTTACGCCCGCGTGGCGGGCCAGATCCGCGCGTAATCGGTTCGGCATAGTGGGCATGGATGTAGGCGAGGCTCTGGCGTGCAATCCGCTGCGCGCCACTGCCCATGCGTTTATCGCCCCGCAGGGTAGTTTCAATCTGCTGCAGCGTCTCGTCTTCGTGGAAAAGACCCTTGCTTACAACGCCTGCCACACTGCCGTTGAAACGAAGCATGATTTCCTCCGGCAGCGCTTGGGCCGTCATGATGATCACCGGTATGGGGCGCAGCGAAGGCTGCGCCTGCATGGCCTGGAGTACGCCAATTCCGTCCAGCTCGGGCATCATCAAGTCGAGCAGCAGCAGGTCTGGCAGCACGCGCTGCATCAAGTCCAGCGCTTGCCGGCCGTTGCTTGCTTCGAACACGCGCACATGCGGCAGCCGCCGCCGAATCATCTGCGTGCCGATGCGCAGGATGTCAAGTTCGTCGTCCACCAGCAGGATGGTGGCCGGCTGCACCGACGGCTCAGCACGCAGCAGACCGTGCTCTTGCATGACCTGTGCGACTGCTGGCAGAACCGTCTGGCTCAGGCGCCGCCTCTGACGGCATTGCTGTCGCACCTGCGATAGGCAGTGAAAAATAAAAGGTTGCCCCATGCCCTTCTTCCCCCGACGACAGCAGCCCGATTGTACCCCCGTGCAGCTCCACCAGGCGCCGCGTGATCGCAAGCCCAAGCCCCATGCCGCCATAGCCGCGCGTCGACGTGCGCTCCGACTGCCGGAACTCATCAAAAATGATGCCCTGATCTTGCTGTGGAATTCCCAGTCCGGTGTCGCTGATCGCAAACAGGATTTCCCGGTCGCGTGCCGCCACCAGGAGGGCGACCTCACCGTGAAGTGTGAATTTTGTTGCATTACTGATGAGATTCAGCAGGATCTGCTGCAGCCGCACGCGATCTGCCATCACTGGTGGGAGATAGGGCGGGACGTGGGCGCGCCAGGCCAGATTTTTGGCATGCGCCATCTGCACTCCCGCAGCTGTCACCTCCTGCAGCAGGCCAGGCAGATCGACCGGCTTCATCTCCAGCCGCAGCTGCCCTAGTTGGCTGCGCCCTAAATCCAGCACATCCAGCACAAGGCGATCCAGGTGCTGCCCGATCGCATGAATCAGCTGCAGATCCTGTTTCTGCTGCGCCAGCGCCGCTTCAGAACTGTTCTCGCCATTTTCGAGCAGGGTGGCGCTGAGGTTGACGATCATGCTCAGCGGCGTGCGTAGCTCGTGCGTAACCGTGGACAGGAAGCGCGTTTTCAGTGCGTTGGCTTCCTCTGCCTGGCGCCGGGCCTCTACCACCCGGTCGTGTAGCTGGATGCGTTTCAGTGCGCTGCTGATCTGCTCGCGCACTGCTTCATATAGCCCCCCATAGCGCGGTCCAACCTCCATTACGACCATGCCCATCTGTTCCTGGCGGTGGAAAAGCGGCAGCACTACCAGCACGGCCGGTTGTGGCGCCGTGAGGAGATCCTCAGGCATCAACTGTGTTGCGGGGAACTGGCGCCCTTGCGCCGGCAGCTGGCAGCGGCCCTGTCGTGTATAGGCCAGCACGAGCCGGGCAAGGCCACCAATCTCTTGCGGATCTTCGTACAGTGACACGTAACAGGCAGGCACGCCAAGACGCGGCAGGTGGCGCGCCAGTACCTCGACAACCTCGCCTACGCTGAGGGCCGTCGCCAGTGCCTGATTCAGGTCGTGCAGCTGGCCGTCGACGTGTGCTGCCTGCTGCTTTTCACTTACCAGGAAACGTTCGATGCGGTCGCTGACGACGGCGCCGGCCAGCCGAATCAAGTCGCGCACGTGGCGCAGACTTTGCTCGTCCTGCGTTTGCGCGCCCAGCTCGCTCTCCAGCGCTGCGAGCACTCCGTACGCCATCTCGACGTTATATGGTATGCCGCGCATTGCGCCGAAAATGCTTTCCAACTCCTTGCTAAAGTCCTGCAGGGCGGCGTGGTCTAGTGGCTGACAGCAGTACGTTAAGAAGAGGTCGAGCAGGCGCTCTAAGTCAGCGCGAAAGCTGCGCAGATTGCCTATGCCGGCGGCCAGTAGCAAGCGGGCGAGTAATGCGTCTCGACCGGCATCGGCCAGCTCGCCCATGGGCCTCTCGCCGCCCAGATTCATGCCAAAGCGCGGGCTCTGGCAGCCGCACGACTGGCGCCGCACAAGCGACGCCGGCAGTATCGTAACCAGCGGCGCTGCCCCGCCGTCTAACAGGTCGGCTAGCGTATCGACCCCCCATCGTCCCATCTCGTAAAACGGCAGCCGGACCGTCGTGAGGCGTGGGTCGGAGGCGAACGCCACGTCGTCGTCGTCAAAGCCCGCCACCGCTATGTCCTCAGGCACGGCGATGCCGCGGCTTTGCAGCGCCTGCAGGGCGTCGGCGGCGACCAGGTCATAAAAACCCACCAGTGCCTCAATATCGACCCCTGGCCGCAGCCCTCGCTCGTCCAGCAGCACCCGCACTGCTTCCGCCCCCGTCGGCAGCGCGTGCGAACCACTTACGACAAGCTGCTCGTCGTAGGCGATCCCGTGCGCCGCCAGCACGTCCTGATAGGCACGCAGCCGGTCGGCGATCGACCCGGAACGGTCCGGGCCCGTGACATAGGCAATTTTGCGCAGTCCATGCTCTTCGACCAGGTGTGTGATCAGGTCGTACATCCCCTGGTAGAAGTCGAACAGCAGCGTGGGGTAGCCCTCTACATAGGGCTCGTACTTGACGATCGGCAGCGGGTAATAGTGGGCGCAAAACTCTTTGATGCGCTGTGCACCTACGTAGTGGCCGAGGAAATCACTCCCGATGATCAGGCCGTCGACGCTCTCCGTCCCGGCCAGCTCAAAGATACGGCTGCGCTGGGTGTCGAACCGGTTGGGGTCCTCCAGCGCACCGCCGGCAAAGATGACGAGATTTACCCCGCGCCGTTGCGCCGCGTCGATCAGGCCTGCCTGCCAAGGCTGCTCGATAACCATCGAACTGCCCAGGTAGCCAAGCGTAAGCACCGATCCGCGGAGGATAGAAGATGACTTAGGCATGCGTACGCGAGATTATAGCTCGAAAGTATCCGGCCTACCCTCTATATATCAGCGCGTCGCGGATCCCGTCTTTGGCATCGGCCATGCGACCCATCGCCAGCGCTCCAGCCTTCCGTCCGCACATCGTAGAGCACCGTTATGCAAATCGTAGCTATTCTATCTGGTACGCGGCGTGCTAGTATATGCTATGCTGCGTTCCAGTGTGTTAGCAACCTTAAAACCTACTCTCTGAAGGGAGACATTCATGAGATACCGCATCATTCACGTTCTCCTCGTAGTCGCCTGCTTGTTAATAGCGGCACCCGTGCAGGCGGCGCCGGCGCAATCGGGCCCGGCACAGGGCACCACCGGCGACCTGCCCGGCACGAGCTGGGTCTTGAGTTCGCTTAACGGCCAGCTGCCGCTGGCAGGCACGACCGTGACGGCGGTGTTCGGCACCGACGGCACCGTGAGCGGCAGCGACGGCTGCAACCGCTTCAGCACGACCTACACGACCACCGGGTCGACTATCCGCATCCGCCCCACGGCGGCGACGACGATGATGGCCTGCCCGCCAGCTGTGGCCCAACAGGCGACCGCCTATATGCAGGCGCTGGTGCTGGCGGACAAGTACGAGGTGCGCAGCAACATGCTGACGCTGTTTGACGGCAACAAGGTCGTCGCCACCTTTATCAGTGCGGGCCAAGAGCTCGAGGGAACGGACTGGCAGGTGACGGCCTACAACAACGGCCGCAATGCCGTGGTGAGCGTGCAGATCGGCACCGAACTGACGGCGGCTTTCGGGGACGACGGCCATTGTGAGCGGCAGCGGCGGCTGCAACGACTACTTTGCCGACTACACGGCCGCCGACGGCAAGATCACGATCGGCCCCGTCGGCGTCACCTTCCGCATGTGCACCGCGCCCAACGGCGTGATGGAGCAGGAAGCGCAGTACCTGGCTGCCCTGGAGAGCGCCGTCACCTACAAGGTGGAAGGCAACTTCCTGGAGTTGCGCAACGCCAGAGGATGCCATTGCCGTGCAGATGACGCGCAATCTTGAGGTGGTCGTCCCGGAACCCGAACCCAACGTGCCGACCGGCCGTGTGATTGCGCCCAACGGCGTCAACGTGCGCTCGGGTCCGGGCACCAACTTCCCAGTCCTGGGTACGGCGCCATTTGGCACCGAAGGCGAAATCATCGGCCGCAGCGCCGACGGCCGTTGGTGGGTCGCGGCCGTACCGTCGGCGCCGGGCGGCATGGGCTGGGTCTCGGCCGACTTTGTGGCCGTGACCGATGCCGCCGACGTGCCGATCATCGCCTCGCCGGCGCCGCCGGTCATCGTGCCGGCGCCGACCCCCACCCCTGCGCCGACCCCCACCCGGGCCCCGGCAGCGACGGCCACCCCCGCGCCGCAGATGTCGTTCAGCGCCTCGCCCACCACCATCGACCAGGGGCAGTGCTCGACGCTGACGTGGTCGGTCGAGAACGTGCAGGCGGTCTGGGTCTATCCGCAGGGCCAGCCCTACCAGAACTACCCGCGCACCGGCCAGGGCAGCGAGCAGGTGTGCCCGCCCGTCACCACCACCTACGAGATGCGCGTGCTGCTGCGTGACGGCACCGTCACCTTCCAGCGTGCGACCGTCACCGTCCGGCCTGCCGCCGTGCAGAACCCGCTGAACGGCACAGCCTGGCAGGTGACCGGCTACTACATCGGCAACGCCGTCGTGTCGCCCATCAGCGGCACCACGCTCACGATGCGCTTTGACGGCTCGACCATCAGCGGCAACGCCGGCTGCAACACCTACAACGCCACCTACTCGGTGAGCGGCAGCAGCATCTCGATCGGCGCCATTGGCACCGGCATGAGCATGTGCGACACGCCGACCGGCATCATGGAGCAGGAGCAGCGACTTCCTGGCGGCCCTGCGGTCGTCGGCCACGTTCCAGTTTGACGCCAGCCAGCTCACGCTGCGCCGCGCCGACGGCACCGTCACCATCTTCTCAGCCCGCATGCAGTAGCACGAACGGTAGGGCACAAGGTCCGGCGGAATGGCTCAAGAAACCGAGTTTCTCGCAGAAACTCGGTTTCTGCCCCGCCGGACCTTGTGCCCGTCTCTTACTGCTGGCCACTTTGGCGACGTCTGCCCTGCTGCTCAGCGCCTGCGCCGCAAAGGTTATCCCCATTCTAGGGTATAATCTCCTCCACGATTACGGCTGCTGCCGGCACGCGAGCCATCCTGGCTGCAGCACCTCCTATTACGTGAAAAGCAGCACACATGCAACCTTCGGGAACCGCCACCCAATCTACACCGCCCAAGCGCCGCAGTTTTGCCGCAGATGCAGTCGCCGGGTTGACCTTCGCCGTGGTCAACGTGCCGCAGTCCATGGCGCACGCACTGCTGGCGACCGTCAATCCCGTCCTTGGCATCTACACGCTCCTGGCGGCCATGCCCATCGCCGCGGTTTTCACCAGCTCGATCTACATGAATGTGTCCACGACGAGCGCGCTGTCGGTTGCCGCTGCCGATGGTCTCGCCGGCATCCCCGCTGCGGGGAAGGTGGAGGCGCTGGCGGTGATGGTGCTGCTGATGGGCGTCCTGCAGGTCGCCGCCGGCCTCTTGCGGCTCGGCTTCCTGGTGCGCTTTGTCTCCAACGCCGTGATGATCGGCTTTCTCAACGGCGTCGCCGTGCTGATCATCCTCGGCCAGTTGGGCGATCTGACAGGCTATGACAGCCCGTACTCAAATCGCGTCGCGCAGGCGCTGGACCTGGTGCTGCACATGGACCAGGCGCACGTGGCGACAACTCTGGTCGGCCTGTTCACCTTGGCGCTGATTATCGTGCTGCTGCGCACGCGCCTGCGCAAGTTTGCGTTCATTATCGCCATCGCTGCCGCTACGCTGCTGGTGATCCTCCTTCGTCCCGTAGTGGACGCAGCTGCGGCGCGTATGGCCGCAGAGACGGCATCCGGCGCCGCCGCCATGCTGGGCAGCAGTGCGCTCAGTGCCGTCGACTGGCAGACGCTGAACTTCGCCCTCGTACAGCGGATCGGCGATATCAGCTCCATTCCGCGCGCGCTCCCGCAGATTGTACTGCCGCGCCTGGATCTCGTGCTGCATATGCTGCTGCCCGCCTTCTCGCTGGCGCTGATCGGCCTGATCCAGGGCTCTGGTGTCAGCCAGGGTATTCCCAATCCCGACGGCAAGTATCCCAACGTGTCGCGCGACTTTCTTGGGCAGGGCGCCGGCAACATTGCGGCGGCCTTCGTGGGCGGGGTGCCGGCGGGTGGATCGATCTCGGGCACCGCCGTGCTGATGGGCGCCGGCGCGCAGTCGCGCTGGGCGAATATCTTCGCGGGTATCTCCGTCGCCTTCATCATGTTCGTCGCGGGGCCGCTGGTCGAGATGGTGCCGATGCCGGCGCTGGCGGCGCTGCTGATCGTGGCGGGATTCCAGGGGCTGCGCATCCAGCAGGCGCAGCTGATCTGGGACACCGGACGCATGCCCACCGTACTGATGGCGATTACCTTTCTCGCCACCTTGTTCGTGCCGCTGCAGTATGCCGTGCTGCTTGGCATCGTGCTGAGCATGCTGGTCTATGTGTTTAACCAGTCGAACAACGTGGTGGTGAAGGAACTGGTGCTGCAGCCGCAGGGATACCCAATCGAGCAGCCTGCTCCGGCCGTTCTGCCCAGCGGGAAGCTCACCGTGTTGATGATCTATGGCAGCCTGTTCTTTGCGGGGGCGCGCAGCGTCGAGGATCGGCTGCCGGAGGTCGGGCAGGCCGAGCATGCCGTCGTGGCGCTGCTGCTGCGCGGCAAGACGGAGATCAGCAGCACCTTTATGGGCGTCCTCCAGCGCTACACCAAGGCGCTCCAGGCACGCGGCTGCCGGCTGATGCTGGTCGGCGTCGAGGAGTCTGCCTACGCCCAGCTCGCCAAGACCGGCGTGCTGCAGCTGATTGGCGAACAGAACGTCTTCCGGTCCCAGCCCCAGATCGGTGCCGCCCTGAACGCTGCCATCGCCGCGGCGCAGCACTGGCAGGAGCCCGGCCCGCACTCGCAGTAATGCTGTGACGCCCCCGTCCCACCGTACTATATTTCCCTTGTCCCCATTCCAGGTTTAGTGCGCACGCCCCGTGCGCAACCGCCCTAATGGCTGACCAACATAACGCTGCGCGACGCACCGAGGAAAGCGGAAAGCGGAAAGCCACAGGACTTGACACAGAACAAGCAAAACGATATATACTAGATGTGTAAGGTTGACGGTCGATGTTCCTCCTGCACGCGGCTTGTCGGCAGGTTAGCATGACTGCTCTGCGGCAGACTCTGTAACACCTCCGCCTTACCTCAGCCAATCGTCACTTCCCGTCAAACGTAGCTCCCTGTCTTTCTGTAGGACCGCATTCTGCGGTGCTGCGTAAAGGCCGTTGATGTATTGGGGGACTGCATGGCTGACTACGCTGAACTTGAACTTGGCTTGAGCCGCGCAGATGCGGGGCATTATCGTGATTGATTTCCGCTTTAGTCGGCCTGACAGCGATGCGGATGTCCGTCTTGTCGGAAATAAGTCACCGCAAGTCGATTTCGATTTTGGTACGCTTACTCAGTTGAGCGCAGACACTGGCTGCATACGGTGCTCTGCTAAGCAAATGCTTGTTTTCCGACACTACCCTAGCCACTGCCTTTGCCCAAGCCTGCAGCAGCACGCAAGGCAGCGACCTGCTGATCAGATTGCGCCTGTTTGTTGATGCTAGTGTCTCGGAACTACACGCCCTTCGCTGGGAAACACTGGTCAATCCCCTTGACCAGACTGTGATTGCCACGAGTGAACGGATGCTGTTTACACGGTACCTGGGCAGTCAAGATTGGCGACGTATGAAGCCGCGCTCTCGAAGTCAGCTTTGCTGTCTGGTAGCAATCCCAAACCCGACGGATTTAGCAGACTATGGAATGTCTCCGATTGACGCTGATGGGGAATTGCAGCGGACGCAAACGAGTCTTGGAGCCATCTCGTCGACGAATCTCGCAGCAGACGGTCCGGTGAATCTCGATCGTTTAGGGAATAAACTGCGTGAAGACTACGACTGCCTCTACCTTGTCTGTCATGGTGCGTTGAGTAATGGCAAGGCAACGTTGTGTCTTGAGGACGAGCAAGGCAGGACCTGCCTCGTAGATGGCGATGATCTCGTGACCCGTATCAACGAGCTGCAGACGCCCCCAAGGCTGGTGGTACTCGCTTCATGCCAGAGCGCCGCCATGGTTGCAGCCGATAACGGCCTGCTCTGCGCGCTGGGCCCGAAACTCGCGGCTGCCGGCGTGGCAGCAGTGATCGCAATGCAAGGCAGCATCACCCAGCGGTACGGCAGCGATCTTCATGGAAGTGTTCTTTAAGGAACTGGCCAAAGATGGCCAGGTTGATCGAGCAGTTGCAGCTGCACGTGGCGCCGTTCGTGAGTATCCAGATTGCTGGATGCCTGTGCTTTTCATGCGCCTCAAAAGCGGTCGCATCAGCTTACAAAGCCGGCTTTGGCGACGAAGCGGAGAGCATGCGCAAATGGCCTTCTCTTCTCAGCAACATTCAGCGTCGGGCAGTGCACTCCGATCCTTGGGTCCTGGCCTCACTGACTGGTTGTTTGGTTCACGGCGGGAGATGGCTGCGCACTGGGCTGAGGTTAGTGGCTATCCTATGAGCACTGATAGCCGCGAGAGTCTTCCCCAAGTATCGCAGTACGTTGCCGTAGATCAAGACGTAGCGACAATGCAGAGAGCCTTGGTCGATGCATCTGGTCGAAGAGATGAGAGTACGCTATGGTGACATCCTTCCTTCCGACCAGTGGCAAGCGAGCTTTGACAACCTGCTCAGTGCCATCGCGACAAAGCTAAAGCTACGCAGCCCGCAACCCAGCCGCTCCACACTTGGCATCCCTGCCTGTTCCCATCTATGTAACAACTGTCCTAGGCAATTTTCTGACAGATGCACTAGTAGCGATCGGTAAGAAGCCTGTAGTCGAGATGTGCCGCTGGAATGACTACCTGGAAAAGCAACCCTCGATCTTCGACAGTGAACCCGATTATCGTCCCTCGCCGGATCGTCCGCTCGTCTATCACTTATTTGGTCGCCTTTCCGCCCCCGACTCGCTGGTACTGACCGAAGATGACTACTTTGACTTCCTGATTGGTGTTACCAGCCGGAACGAACTGATCCCTGGCGTTGTGCGCCGTGCCTTGACCGACTCGGCATTGTTGTTCCTTGGCTTTGAACTGGACGATTGGGACTTTCGCGTGTTGTACCGCAGCGTCATGGGTCGCGAGGGCCGCAGGCGGCGAGTAAAGTACGCCCATGTAGCCGCACAGGTCGATCCGGAAGGGGAGCGCATTGCAAATCCGCAGCGTGCTCGCAAATATCTCGAAAGTTACTTCGAGGGAGAAGATATCAGTATTTATTGGGGGACTGTAGCAGATTTCGCCGGTGAGTTGAAACAACGAATGATGCAGGGCTAAAAACATGCAGCATATCCCTTATCCTGGCCCACGAGCATTCGTGACCGGCGAGACGCTGTACGGCCGTGAGCGGGAAACACTTGCGCTTCTCGATCTGCTGATTGCTGAGCGCATCGTACTCTTATATGCGCCTTCGGGGGCCGGCAAGACTTCGCTGATCCAGGCCGCACTGGTGCCGCGCCTGCAACAAGAAGGCTACAACGTGTTGCCGTCGATCCGGGTAAAATTTGACCACACGTTGGCCACTGCTACGACCCAGACCAACCGGTACCTGTCGAGCGCACTGCTCGCTCTGCAACAGGGGCCTGCGCCGATGGGGCGCAACGCCCGGGCTGACTACCTGCGTCTGCCGTTCGGCGAGTACCTCGACCGTCTCCTGCGCGAGGATCCGACAAGCCAGGTATTAATCTTTGACCAGTTTGAAGAGATCCTCACGATCGACCCCACAAACCTGGACGCTAAGGAGGAGTTCTTTGTCAGTGTAGGTGAAGCACTGCGCAATCGTGATCGTTGGGCACTGTTCGCCATGCGCGAGGACTGCATTGCAGGCCTTGACCCCTATATGCGTCATGTACCCACGCGCCTGAACACCACGTATCGCCTCGACCTGCTGAAGAGTCAGGCGGCGAGTGAAGCCATCCGCGAACCGGCTCATACTGCGGGGGTGGATTTTACAGCCGCAGCCGCCGAAAAACTCGTAAACGATCTGCGGTGGACACAGGTGCAGCGCGCTGACGGCACCATGGAGCCACAACTCGGACCTTACGTAGAGCCGGTGCAACTCCAGGTTGTTTGTTTGCGACTCTGGGATCAACTGCCGGACGGCGCAAAGCAGATTCAAGCATCCGATATCGTCGGCGTGGGTTCGGTTAATGAGGCGCTTGCCGCCTATTACACCGCCAGTGTGTCTGCGGCCGCCAATTCGACGGGCGAGCAAGAGCGTACCATTCGCGAATGGGTGGGCCGCCAACTGATCACCGAGCAGGGCGTACGCAGTCAGGTACTAATGGAACAGGGGCGCAGCCGAGGACTGGCGAATAGTACGATTCGCTTGCTTGAGGACGCCCACCTGGTGCGTGCCGATGAACGGCGGGGAATCACATGGTTTGAGCTGTCGCATGATCGCTTGATAGAGCCAATCCGCACCGACAATGCAACTTGGTTCCGGCAAAATTTGAGTATGCTGCAGCTCCAAGCTGACCTGTGGAACACGCACGACAGGCAGACTGGCCTGCTGCTGCAAGGGGAAAGCTTGATTGAGGCCGAGGAATGGGCTAAGTTGCACACTGCAGAGCTGACGAACGACGAAACCGAATTTCGGGAGGCTTGTCTCGCCGCACGTGCTGACGCCGAGCGCAATGAGCGCAGCCAGCGGCGAATTCTCTGGCTTGCCGTATGCACATCGGTTCTGGCGGTCGCAGCACTGATTGCCACGATGTATTCAGTATGGCAGAGCCAAATTGTTGAGCTGCAGCGAGAAACTGCTAGCGCACGGCAGTTGGCAGCACAGTCAATGGCAACAGTTGATTCCGACGTAGATACTGGTCTGCTTTTGGCTGTGGAGGCGTACAGGAGCCAGCCGCAACCACTTGAAGATGTGCGCAGCAGCTTGCTCTACGGCAGCCCAGTGTTGTTCGGATTCACTGCTTGCGTTTCTACGCAGCCATACTGATCGGATTTGGGATGTGAGTTTTAGCTCCGACGGCAGCTTGCTTGCTTCGTCCGGCGATGATGGTTCTGTTGTTGTCTGGGACATAGCGGCGCGTACCGAGATCACAACAATCAACAATCCGGATTCTACTGCAGCTGTCTACACTGTTGCATTTAGCCCGCGTGGAGATATCCTGGCCACCGGTGACGGTGACGGTGAAATTCTGCTGCGCAGCACAAATACCTGGCATCCCATCGACAAGCCACTCCGTGGTCATGACTTCAACGTTCATTCACTCGTCTTCTCAAAGGATGGCAGCTTGCTTGTGTCTGGCGGCGGTGACGGCAAGGTAATCATCTGGTCCGTGGAAAGCCGGCGGCCCATCCGTACCTTTGTCGGTCACACAAGCTGGATCTGGGATGTAGCCATCAGCCCTGACGGTCTGACGGTCGCATCGGTGGGGCGGGATAAGACAGTTCGCCTATGGAGTCTGGACACAAGCCCAGCTGTTACAACTTCGGTAGTGATGACGGCGCCTCACAGCGCCATCGTCACGAGTGTTGCCTTCAACAATGATCCAACTCTGCCCCTCATGATCACCGGCGATACGGAAGGCTACGTGGTGCTGTGGGACTATGCGGCGCTGGGTGCAAGACCATGAACCACCGCTTGGCGTTAAGCCCAAGCGCATTGGCTTGTCCAGCATCATCTGGGGGCTGGCTTTTGTCCCGGGCAAAGAGCTGTCATTTGTGAGCAGTTCATCTCTCGGCGTCTTGACTCGGCAGCGTATTCTGTTGGCTACTGACATGCGCCAGGCAAGCCTGCAACCAGAAAGGCTCGGCGTGATGGGGAACAGTATGGGTACTCTCCGTCTCGCCGTAAGTCCGGACGGTACCACGGTGGCGGCAGCCGGTCAGGATAAGCTTGTCAGCTTGTGGCGTTCGGACGAGGCTCCTAATGTCTTTTGGCATTCTGGGCCTGTCGACAGTATGCGTGTTCTCACCACGCAGCCGGGTCTCGTATCTCTGGACAAAAACGGCCGGCTCTTCCGCCGAGACTATAAGCAGCCTAAGTTGCTATCAAGGCTGTCCCTGGCGCCCTCAGTACCATTTTCCAACAGCGTGATCAGTTATGACGGTTCGGCCGTTGCTACAGGTGATTTCTCCGGCACGGTAACCATCTGGAACGGTCAGGACGGCCATGAAGAGCTGCGGCTGCAAAGTGGCATCGGTCCGATCGAGAGTCTCGCCTTTAGTAAAGACGGCGCATTGCTTGCCGCAGGCGATGTCCACGGCAAAGTTGTGCTGTGGGACCGTGATGAGCTGGTCAGACTGCCGGCGTATGCTGAGACTGACAGCGCGATGAAGGTGCTCCGTTTCAGCCCTGACGGTAAGATTTTACTCGGCGGTGGTTGCGGTCACCCGATCAGATTTCCTGCAGCGGATTGTGGTAGAGGAGAAATTTACGTTTGGGATGTCGCATCGCGGCAACTGTCCGGCGTTCCCTTGCCGGCAAAATCGGGTTTTGTGTTGAGTCTAGATTTTAACCCGGCAAATCCGGATGAGTTCGCCAACGGAACACGCGACGGCAATATCACAATCTGGAGCCTGCACGACCGCAAGCCGCGAGTCTCTTTTGGTCTGACCGGGCCATCTGGCATAAGTGGTACTCCCGACATCAATGACCTTGCATTTTCACCGGACGGCCAGTTGCTCGCCGTGGCGTTGGACAGCTATAGGGTCTACTTGGTCAATGCCAGGACTGGTCGTATCTTTGGGCGATACTTCAAGGAGCATGATACGTTTGTAAACAGAGTTGCATTCAGCCCCGACGGCGCTTGGTTGTTGTCTGCCTCTGGTGACAACACGATTGTTTTGCACGATATGCTGCCTGAGCATTGGCTGGAAAAGGCATGCCGAATTGGTAACCGCAATCTGACAGTTGAGGAATGGACGCGGTATATCGAGCCAAATCCTGCTACGTACCATCAGACATGTTCAGGTTTCCAGTGATCCTCCACTCAGCGTAAATCGTTGTTGAACGACAACTCGGAAATTGACCCTTGCCCTCGCCACCAACAGCTCGGCCGAGCTGCGCGAGCGCTACCTGGCAGCCGGTATAGACGACTGGATCGAGAAGCCGGCGCCCAGCAGCAGCGAAAACCTGCGCCGCCTGCTCGCTGCATGCCCCCGCTTACGATTGTGACATCGGCCATTGCCGCGATTATAATGGCCGGAATTTGGCAGTCGTATCGGAATGGATGAACTGAGCATGAACCGTGACCTCCGCAACCAGCGGCATTTAGTCGAACAAGCAGGCAGACCCGTTGCCAGGCGCCCCCTCATCGGCGTGACCACAGGCCGTGAAAAGTCGCAGCGCTTCTTCGGCCTGTCGCTCTATATCATGAATCAGACCTATGTGCGCACGCTCGAAAACCTCGGCGCGCTGCCGGTGATGATTCCCCTGCACATGTCCGAGGCGACGCTGTACGGCACATTCTCACGCCTCGACGGCCTCTTCCTGCCCGGTGGCGAAGACATCGACCCCTCCAACTACGGCGAGGATCGCCATCCGTTGTTGGGCGCCACCGACCGCGAGCGCGACCGCACCGAGCTGCTGCTCACGCGTTGGGCGCTCCAGGAGGGCATGCCCGTCCTCGGCGTCTGCCGCGGCGTGCAGATGATCAACGTCGCCTGCGGCGGCACGCTGTCCCAGGACCTGCACAGCGAGCAGCCGGACCTGGCCAAGCATGACTATTTCCCGCCGAGCTTTGAGCGCTTCCGCATCAGCCACGGCGTGGCGATCGAGCCGGACAGCCACCTGGCGCAGGCGATGGGGCAGGTGCACGAAGTCAACTCGATGCACCACCAGGGCATTCAGCAGCTGGGCTATGGCCTGCGCGTCGTCGCCCGCGCCGACGACGGCCTGCCCGAAGCCCTCGAGGCGCCGCAGCTGCCCTTCGTGGTCGGCGTGCAGTGGCACCCGGAAGAACTGTCCAAGACCGACCAGATGAGCGCCAACCTTGTCTACAACTTCGTGACTGCCGCCGCCGGCGACTGGCGCTCACAGGTGCCGGCCGAGTGGGGCGCCCAGTTCTATGCTGCCTGCATTGCCCCGCATGGCGATGGCAGCGGCGAGGGGGGACACTTCGCGACATCCCGCTGGGAAGCCGAGCGCTCTGAAACCGGCCACGCGGCCCCCAACGGTAAGGTTTCGTCCCTGCCTGGGCGGCCTGCCTGGGCGGACCCTGAGAACACCCCCGCCCTACGCGGGAACTGCGGTTAATATCAACCCTGAGACGGCGGACCCCCTGCCGTCTCGTTGCATGCTGGATCCGTGTCACATGTTGCAGCAACGATTCGCCCGCTGCGGCGGGTATGCTGGATGCGCCCTTCTCCTCTCGGTTACCCTCGCCGTCATCGCCCTGCTAGTCAGTTCGAGGCCCGCGCAAGCCCAGGACGTGAGCCCTACCCCTGAGGCGCAGGCAGGCACCCTTTACTTCCCGCTCGTCGGCAAGACGCCCAAGGTTTTGGCTCCCTTCCCGCCGCCTGGCGCCATCAAGCAGAGCCCTAATGTCTACCTTGTCCTGGCAGTTGGGCGACTCGCTCACCCCCGACCCGCGCTTCACAATCATGCTGGAAGCCGGCGACGACACGCCCGACGTCGCGGTTGCCCAGAATCTGACCGCCACCTCATTTGATCCGCCCACGTTTGCGAATGATACCGTCTACTACTGGCAGGTGGTCGTCTACGGTTCCAACGGCGATACGCAGTTTGGTCCGATCTGGAGCTTCCGCACCGAGCCCTGGTACGATCCGCCGCCCGTCGGCTCGATGGTAGACGTCCCCGCGGGGTGGTTCACGATGGGGTGCGACATGAACAACCACGGCTATGGCGACGGCTGCAACGACAAGGACATGCCGCTGCACAGCGTCTGGCTGAGCTCCTACGCCATCGACAAGTACGAAGTCACCAACGTGGAATACCGTGCCTGTGTCAATGCCGGCGCCTGTTCGCCCCCGCGCAAGACCAACTCGCACAACCGCAACGACTACTTCAAGAACCGCACGTACAATCTCTATCCCGTGCTCTACGTCTCGCGCGACAATGCCATTCAGTATTGCACCTGGGCCGGCAAGCGCCTGCCGACCGAGGCCGAATGGGAGAAGGCTGCCCGCGGTCCTATCGACACGCGTCCCTTCCCCTGGGGCAGCGAAGACCCCGACTGCACGACCCAGAACCGGCCCGACGAGACCAAGTGCAACCAACCTGACGATACGGCGCGCGTCGGCTCCTTCCCGCGCGGCACCAGCGTCTACGGCGCGCTCGACATGACCGGCAACGTCTTTGAGTGGGTGGTAGACAAGGCCGACTGGGGCTGGTACAAGGTCACGCCGTCGATCAACCCCGTCAACCCGCCGACCAGCCCCAACGACTTCACCGTCCTCCGCAGCGGCAGCTACCGGGATCGCTTCTCCTACCTGCGCACCTTTCATCGCCACTCCGGCCATCACGGCGACTTCGTCGGCCAGGACGCCCCCTTCTTCCGCAACGACCGCACCGGCTTCCGCTGCGCCAGGTCGCTGCCCTAGGCTGGAGTTGGCGCGTGAGACGGAACCGCAGGTCCGGCGCCCCCCGGACCGCAGGCGTCCTCGCCTGCCCCCCTCACCCACACGAACACCGCCCCATGAGA
Source organism: uncultured Chloroflexia bacterium (assembly GCA_963701415.1). Classification (GTDB taxonomy): domain Bacteria; phylum Chloroflexota; class Anaerolineae; order Caldilineales; family Caldilineaceae; genus Fredericiella. The sequence goes on along the minus strand of CAVPAH010000020.1, from coordinate 7,984 downwards.
CGACATCGTAGGGGCACAAGGTCCGGCGGAACGGTCAGAAACCGAGTTTCTCGCAGAAACTCGGTTTCTGCCCCGCCGGACCTTGTGCCCGCTCGATGTCGTCGCATACCACCGCCACCTCCGCCTCTTTATCGCGCCAATCCTCCTCGCCGTCACGCTATTAACCGGCGCCTACCGCGCCGCGTCCGCCCAACCCGCCATCTACCTCCCCGCCGTAACCCGCGCCCCCGCCCTCTCCAATCCCACCCCCACCCCCAATGCGACCGGCCAAAGCCTCAACGCCTGGCTCGCCTGGCACTTCGACGACCCCGCCGTCGCCAACCCGCGCTTCACCATCCTGCTGGAGGCCGGCGACACCACGCCCGACGTCGTAATCGCCGACCACCTGGACCGCACCACCTTCGACCCCGCCACCTTCGAGCTCGACACCACCTACTACTGGCAGGTCGTCGTGGCAGGCGACGGCGGCGAGCCGCCAGGCCGGCCCCATCTGGTCCTTCCGCACCGAAGGCTATCATCCGTCACCGCCCATCGGTGCGCAGGTCGACGTCCCCGCCGGCGAGTTCACCATGGGCTGCGATGCCGCCGATCCCGGCACCGGTTTCACCTGCAAAGGTTGGGAACAGCCGCTGCACAAAGTCTGGCTCGACCACTACGCCATCGACAAGTTTGAGGTCACCAACGGCCAGTACCGTGCCTGCGTGGCCGCGGGCACGTGCGACCCGCCGCGCCGCATCAACTCGCACGGCCGCGACCACTACTTCGACGACCCCACCTACAACCTCTACCCGGTGCTGTACGTGTCGCGCACGAACGCGATCCAGTACTGCACCTGGGCCGGCAAGCGCCTGCCCACCGAGGCCGAGTGGGAGAAGGCCGCCCGCGGCCCCATCGACACACGCCCCTTCCCCTGGGGCAGCGAAGACACCGACTGCACGCGCCAGAACCGGCCCGACGACACGCTCTGCGGCGTCCCTGGGGTCGAAGACACCACCCGGGTCGGGATGTTCCCGCGCGGCGCCAGCCCCTACGGCGCCCTCGACATGAGCGGCAACGCCTTCGAGTGGACCTACGACCGCTTCCAGGAAGAGTGGTACCGCAACTCCCCCTACGCCAATCCCGTCAACCCGCCCGTCGACCCCACCAGCCTGATCGTCATCCGCGGCGGCAGCTATCGTGACGACTTCTCCTATCTCACCACCTACCACCGCCACATCGCCCACCACGGCGACACCCCCGGCGACGACTGGCCCCTCTACCGCAGCGACCGCCTAGGCTTCCGCTGCGCCCAATCCCTCCCCTGACGCTACGCGCGGGAGCCAATGGCCTGCTTATGGCGTTCCGCCGAACGTCGCACCGCTTCTTTGGCGTCTGCCTCGATCACCAAGTGATAGAAATGACTGTAGATGCGGTCGAACGCCAATGGCATCACCGTGTCAACTATCTGGTCAACCGCCATGGGGGAGAGCGGAATGTAGTTCGGATAGCTATACATGAACCCAACATGGCGGCGATCCGGTGTGACATGGAGGGTGTCGCTGGTCAGAAGCACGCCACGTCCTTCCGCGCCCTGCTGCCACAACAGCACCGTCGAACCCGTGAAGTGGCCGCCACAGCGATAGAGGGACGGGCCTTCGTCCAGATCGTGGCGGTCGCCTTGCCAAAACGTGATAACGGGGTCGGGCCGCTGCACCCAGGCTTCGTAATCGGCGTGCAGATAGATGGGCGCATTCCCGAAGGCGTGGCTCCATTCGACCATGCTGCCAAACATGTGCGGGTGCGACATCGCCAACGCCGCAATACCACCCAAAGCCCCAATCGCTTCCACAGTTGCGTCGTCAATCAGGCTGAGACAATCCCACAGCACATTCCCCTTGGGAGTTTGCACGAGCAGCGCCCGCTGCCCAATCCCAAACTTCGGTGCCGTTCCAATCTCCGTCAGCCCTGGCTCAAGCGGTCCCAGGACGTTGTGATAGTCCCGCCGCATCGCATCAAGGGTCGTCCACGTCTGACCGTTGGGGTTGACATACTGCCGTACGTCCTCGCAAATGGGACAGCGATCGGGTGGCCTTTCACTGGCCCCAAATTGGTTCCCGCACGTCACACAGATGTAATTTGGCATGGCTGAACTCCTGTATCGAGCTTTTGAATCGCCCCGGCCCACATAGCCGGACCGTGCCTGGCTCGCACCACGCCACCTATCCACCCTCAAACCTCGTGGTGCGAGCCTCGCACGGCTTTTACCTATCTACTCCACCCGCGGCGGCCCCTGCCTGATCCGCGCCTTGATCAACTCCACCGGATCTCCCTGCTCGCCGAGATTCCACAGCGCCTCGATCCACCACGTCGCGCCCGCCTCGACCCAGGGCCGCACGATCTCCGCCGCTGCCGCCGGATCATCGCCCGGCGTCACGCCTTCGACGATGATGTCGATACGGCTGCCCCTTGTTCTCCGCAGGCCGGTTCGCCTCCACGTACGCCAGCATCTCGCGCAGCGCTTCCGGCGTCGCCTGCATCGCCTTCCCGTCGTCGCCAAACATCGACGGGATCAACCCATCGTAGCGCAGCGCCCGTGCCATCGACTTCGGATACGGCCACGCGCCCACCACCCAGATCGGGATCCGCGGCTGCTGCACCGGCGGCGGGGGCACCATAAAATCCGTCGGCTTCACGTGGTAGTGCTTGCCCTCGTACGCGTACGGCTGCCCCTTCCACAGCCCCGTCAGAACGTCCAGCCCCTCGTCCAGCAGTTCTGCCGCGTGTCCTGCGGTCCGTGATCTCGCCAAATGCGTCCCAGCCCGTATCCGGCGCCCCCAGCCCCACCGCCAGGGTCACGCGCCCGCCCGACAGGTTATCCAGCGTCGCCGCTTCGCTCGCCAGCTTCCACGGCTTCATGCGCGACAGCGGCGTCAGCATCGTCCCCAGCCGGATGCGCTCCGTGCGCATCGCCGCCGCCGTCAGCATCACCCACGCATCGTTCCCCCACACCGGTTCCCAGACAAAGAATCCATCCCATCCGTGCTGTTCCGCGAGCGACGCCATGTCAGCGGCCATGCGCGCATCGCCAAAGGGTAAGACAAATCCGTTTTTCATAGACCCTCAAGTATACCCCATCACACCACTCCGCACCACGTCACAGCACATCTCCCTCCATGCAAGTGACCGTACCAAAGTTGGTGAGAAAGGCGTAGAAAATGGGCGTGGAGCGAAAAGGAGGGGAGTGATGCGCCTACGCCTGCGGCTGCCGGAAGTGCGACCAGATGAGTATAAGGTGCCGATGACGTGCCCGTACGGGTGCGGAGGGCGGTACTTTGCGCTGCACCAGCAATGACAGAAGGAACTGAGCGACCCGAATCACACGACGGTGCAGGTCCGGCGTTACAAGTGCGTGCGGTGTGGGCGGAGCTTCCGGGTGCACCCGACAGGGGCGGCAGCACCGGTCGCAGCGGCTGCGGGGGATCGGAGTGATGCTGTACGTGCTGGGGCTGAGCTACGGCGGGGTAGCGGATGCGTTGGCGGCCTTTGGCTGGGGCGGGAAGTAAGAGCAGCGTCTACCGGGACGTGCAGGCCGCTGTGAAGGCCCTTACCGCGTGCGGCAGCGGCAGCCGGCGCGGCCAATTCTAACAACGCACCTGCCCTACAGCGTTCGGATGGCACCAACAATGTCGCTGAACGTGCCATCGGCGGCTGGATCAAGGATCGCTACCGCACCATGCGTACTTTCAAGCGTTCCGCCCTTGTGCGTAACGTCGCCCAACTCATCCCATTTCTGGCACGGTCACCCATGCAATATATCATTGCGCGTTACTTTTTGATATGTTATCCTTGTAAAGGCTATTTCCCAGCATTCCTTCGCTCTGCTCTCTGGGGGTGGTGTGTCACTAACCGGGCAGCAACAAAAGCAGATTCAGGCTTCACTCCTGGACGCCTTCGATGAACCTGGCTTGCACCAACTAGTCAGGTTCGAGTTGAACCAGGATTTTGAGCAGATTGTCCGCGGCGGCAGTCTGCAGGAGCGCGCATTCCAACTTGTAAATTGGACAGAACGGCACGGATGCACCGCCACGCTCATTGCGGGTGCGCTACGCCAGAATACTACGAATCCTGCTTTGATCAGCGCTCGCCGAAGCTGCCGCACGGTGGCATCTCGAGGCTCCCGCCAACGCAGATCGCGCTCCCTACAAGGGTTTGGAATTCTATGACGTTGCCGATGCCGATTTCTTCTTTGGCCGTAAGGCACTCACTGCTGAACTACTGGCCTACCTCAAGGACCACTTTTTCCTAGCTATCGTAGGCGCCTCGGGCAGCGGCAAGTCGTCGTTGGTACGCGCCGGCCTTGTCGCTGCGCTCCAGCGGGGGGAGTCGATTCAGGGCAGCGACAAGTGGGCCGTCCACCTGATCAAGCCGGGCGTGCAGCCCCTGAGGACACTGGCGGCCGCACTGACGCCCCCCGACAGCACGGTCACGGCGCAAATGGCGCTGTTGCATGAACTGCGCCAGGAGCCAAGCACCCTGGACCACTATGCCGTACGCCTGTCGGCCCAGGGTACTGCTCCGCGCCTGCTGCTCGTGGTGGACCAGTTTGAAGAGCTGTTCACGTTGTGTAAGGATGCAGACGAACAGCACGCTTTCATTGATAACCTACTCACGGCGGCGCGCGCCGGCGGCTCCATGACGTTGGTGATCGCGCTGCGATCAGACTTTTACGCTCACTGCGATCAATTTGAGAGCCTGCGCCTAGCGCTGCAGACCGGCCAGCGCTTTATCGGCCGCATGACGGCGGACGAACTGCGGGAGGTGATCGAGCGGTCTGCGGCGGCCGGGCAATTGGGATCTGGAGCCTGGGTTGGCCAATCAACTGCTGCAGGACATAAGCGATCAGCCTGGTTCACTCCCGCTGCTCTCGCATGCGCTGCTGGAAACGTGGCGAAGGCGCAGCGGCCGTCAGCTGACCCTAGCTGGGTATGCAGCGGTGGGTGGGGTGCAGGGCGCAATCGCACACACGGCCGAAAACGTCTACGCTCAACTGACGGCACAGCAGCAGATCGTAGCGCACAACGTCTTTTTGCGCCTGACCACGCTGGGGGACGGCGTCCAAGATACACGGCGACGCGTGCGCGCGACGAGCTAGTGAGCGGTCCCCAGTCTGTAGAGGTGCAGGCGGTGCTGGAGCAGTTGCAGGATGCCTGCCTGGTTGTAGCTGAGCGCGATCCCAATGGCTACATCTATGTGGAGAAGTGGCGCACGAAGCCATCATCCGTGAGTGGCCGAGGCTGCGCGTCTGGCTGGACGAAGACCGCACCAGTCTGCGCATCCAACGACGGCTAACTGAGGCGGAACAGGAATGGGCGGAACTGCAGCAAGATCCGAATCTTCTGCTGCGCGGCGCACTGCTGGCACAGATTACCGAGTGGGCGGATGAGCATCCGGGCGCCCTGAATGAGCGGGAATCTGCTTTCCTGGCGCAGAGCCAACTCCAGGTTGACGCCGAACGCACCGCCAGGGAACGCGAACAGGAGGAACGTGAGGACGCACTTCGTTTGCGTGCGGAAGCGCTACAGGCTGCGGTGCAAGCCGCCGAGGCCCTTGCAGTCGAACAAAGCCGGGTGGCGGAAGTTGAGCAGCAGCGAAGCCGAGAGCAGACAGAAGCGGCGCGACGGCTGAAAAACAAGAACCGGGTATTGCAGGCCGTGGCCGTGTTGGCAGCAACGGCAGCGGTCCTGGCGGGCTTATTCTTTGCGTGGGCTCAATATAACAGGGCGTTGGCTGATGCAAAGCTGCTGGACTTGGAGGGTGAGCGGCTGGTTGGGGAGGGTCGGAGGTTGCGTGCTGAATTGAAAGCGACCGAGGCAATCAGCAACTTTGAAGAGGCCGCGAAAATCGACCCGGGCCTGATTGTGTTGTCTGCACGAAATCAGTGCAACGCTGGGCCATGTTGCGATGCAGTACGTCCAAGCAGGCGAAAGGATCCTGTGCCAAGCAAAGAACATGGATCGGGGCCGGTGCGTAGCCGCGGAGCAGAAGATGACGCAGCTGCGCCCGGCGTTATTGCCATCGAGGAGAGGTATTTGACGTGGGCAGAGGCCACAGCGCCGCAACTAGTTGGATGGTCGAAGGATATTGCACCGCTGCAGCGACAAGCGGTCATTTCTGCGACGGCGCTCTTTAGCCAGGCGCTAGCACTGCAGCCACCGCCGGAAACAGCAATCTACGTATGGATTGAGCCCGGTACGTTCAAGATGGGAAGCACCGACCCACAGTGCGAGCTGCGCGGCGGCTAGACGAGTGTTACGACGAAGAACAACCGCCGCACGATGTGGCGCTGGGTGGCTACTGGCTGCACAGCGCGCTGAAGGTGAGCAACGAGCAGTACAGGCGCTGTTATAAGAGCGGAAGCTGCCCCGAGCCGCCGGACAACTCGTATTGGTCTCTACCGCGCTGGGCAAGCTATCCGGTTACCAACGTAGACTGGCACCAAGCTAATGCCTATGCCACATGGGTCGGCGGTCGTTTGCCGATGGAAGCCGAATGGGAGTATGCCTGCCGCAGCAGCGATGCTCGCGTTTATCCGTGGGGAGATGAAACGCCTACCTCGGTGCGACTGAACTACAACAATGAGGTGAATGGAGCGTCGGAGCCTGGCACGTATCCAGCGGGGGCAAATGGCTTGTACGACATGGCGGGCAACGTCTGGGAATGGGCGCTAAATCCGTATGTAATAGACTATGCTGACGGAAAGAACCTCAATGACCGGCGAGCACTGCGCGGCGAGGCGTGGAATGACGACAGCGCCGATGCACGCTGTGCTCTTCGCTACGACACTACCCTTGACAGTGGCGGTGAAGGCGTAGGCTTGCGGGTTCTGACGCCCAGTTTGATGGAATGAGAGAATTGGAATGATGTTGTAGTATGTGTGCACGTTTGTCGGGGAGGCATTACCATGCGCAAATGGCTTATTTATACTTCAGCTATCCTTTTTGTCTTGTTACTGGCTGGTGCCTCGACTGCGGCGGGCGCAAATGAGTTCAAGCCGGCGCGTCACGTATTTCGTGTCCGTGCCACCGACTGCAAGTTTGAGCCGGTGAAGCGAGTCCAAACCGGCTTCCGTCTGCACGACGAGCCTGGCATCGTTACTGCATTACATGGGGTGGCTGACTGTAAGTCAATCTCGGCGGAATCGGGAGATCGCGACCGGAACCTGGTGTTTAAGGGTTTGGTTGTTGGCAAAGCCGATATCTTGCTCGACACGGCTGTGCTGTGGTCGGCCAAGCTGGCGTCGCTGCCACCGCGAGGGGTTGGTAGTGGCGTCGCCGCCATCTGCCGCCGACTCGCTGCTGGAAATGGAGGCTGTAGGCTACCCGATGGGCACCAGGGCTATGCTGCGTACGCCTGTGGACATCAACCCCGGATTGCTCGAGCTAAAGGATCTCGTCCATTGGCGCATCATAGACTACCTCGAACTGCGCGCCAGCCCTGCACCTGATGTAGAAGTGTACAGCGTACAAGGCGATATGCAGCCCGGCCAATCGGGCGCGCCGATTATAGATTGGGAAGGCAGAGTCCTGGCGATCGGCAATGGCGGACTGAAGAGCGGCACCATCGGCCAGGGGTGGGCTATACCAGTCGCAAAATTGGTATGGGAGATAGTCCATACGAGTGTGGGGCCTGACGTATCCGAGGGCGCACCGCACGACATATCGCGCTTGTCGGCAGCCGACCCACTTTATGCCTTTTCGTTTGCGCCTGACGAAGGCTATGTGGAACCGCCACCGCCGGCACCCGTCGTGGAGACCTATTCCGATCCCGTGCTGGGCAGCGATTTTGCCAAGGTCACTTCCGGCGAGTACCAGTATGGCAGTACGTACGTGGAGGCAAATGACACGTTGGAATTGTGCTATCAATACTCTGGCGGCCTCTGTCTCTTTGAAGCGTTTGAGGATGAACTGGTGGACAAGTACTCACGCGGCATCCACTCGCTGCCCAA
>CAVPAH010000019.1:0-637927 GCA_963701415.1 uncultured Chloroflexia bacterium | reverse complement strand
CGGCAGCAGGGACCTGCGCCAGGTCGATACCGCTGCGCTGGGCGAGCAGTTCGGCCTTTAGGGTGGCGGGGCGGGCGGACTGTGCCGACCCGGCGGTCTGCCGCGCCGAGGCAGACTGCCGGCTGCAGACCTGTCCGTGACTTTGTGCGGCCAACCAGGCCATGGCCTCGGCCTGGCTGGACTGCTCGCCGCCTATGGCACCAATGATCGCGCCGACTGCCGCCTCGGCGCCGGGCGCGGCCAAGGGCCAGAATGTACCGGCGGCAGAGGCTTCCAGGTCAAAGACACTCTTGGTGGTTTCGGCGCTGCCGATCACCTCGCCTTTTTGCACCCACTGGCCGGGCTGCTTGGACCATTCGGCGATGGTGGCGGTTACGTCGTTGGGACCGGACTGCGGTAAATGGATAGGTGTAAACTGTGACATATGGGGATGGTACCACAGATGCGGCATTTGGGGGCGCGCCGACAGACGAGATGTTCGGCGCTCTTGGGCAAGCTGCCTGTTCCTACAACTGCCCGGTGGCGCCCCAGGCGGCGAGGCGAGCCTGGTAGGCAGGGTCGTCGTAGCGCGAGAGCAGGAAGGCGGGCGCGTAGGACGGCAGGGGCGTACCGGCAACATGTGCAGCCAGCAGCTCGCCGCCGGCGCAGGCGGCCATGAGGCCGTAGCCGGAAAGGGCGGCGAAGATGTAGGCGCCGCCGATGGGCAGCGGGCCGATCAGTGGGCGATTTTCACGCGTCTTGGTGTAATAGCCGCCGTCGACATAGGTTTTGGGTAGACGGTCGAGATAGACGGAGAGGCCGGGCGCGAGCGTGGTCATGCCCGCGCAGCACGGTTTCGCTAAACTCGGGGTCGATCGGAACCGGCAGGCGCGGTTCGACCGGCGCCGACGTGATAGGCCCACAGCAGCAGCAGGGTTGCGGCGCCATGGCCGCCTTCGGGGCGGAAGTGGATACCGCCGGGGAACGGTGCCAGCAGGTGGCGGTATCGTCGCTGCTCCCCAGCGCGGCGCGCTCTTCGTCGCTCCAGGGCAGGCACTGCTCGTCTTCCCAGATCACGAGCGGCGCGTCCCGGTCCACGACGCCGAGCTTGTCTTCGAGGGCGCTCTTGAGATGCAGCTCGGAGAAGATCGGCAGATCCAGGCCGAGGAGGGAGCCGACCTCTTTGACGAGAGGGCCGGCGGCATTGACAAAGCGCGGCGTGGCGATCAGTGTGGGTCTCGCCTGCCGCAGCCGATCGGTAACAGAGGAGATGTAACCGCCGTTCGTCTGTATGCCGGTTACTCGGCCGTTGAGGAGGCGCACGCCGTGGGCCTTGGCCTGTTCGAGCAGCAGCATGCCGAGCTGCTGGCCGCTGAACCAGCCGCAGCGGCGGGCGTGGAGGACCGCGATGGTCTGCGGCGTCAGGTAGGGAAAGTAGCGGCGGATCAGGGCGGGATCCAAAAACAGGTCGGCGCCGTCCGGCTGATCGTGCCAGTGTTCGGGGTTCGCCGGGCACGTAGGCAGGTTCGCCGGGTGCGCCGGCATGGACGCGCAGCGCGCCCGCGCCCATCTGTTCCGCCTGCTTGGCCGATTCGACCAGCGTACGCACGTAGGCCGGATTGCCGGTGGCGTAGAGATAGCCGCGGCGGTTGAGCCGGAGCCGGTGGTCGTTGGCGTCGTCGAGCTGTTCGAGCAGGTCGATGCTGCGGTTCATAAAGCGCAGCATGGCGTCGTCGGGGCCGGGCCACCAGTTGCGATAGGCCTCGGTGGACTTGTCGCTGGTCAGGCTCATGGGCGGCCGTTCGTCCACGAGCAGCACGTTGCGCATGCCGTGGTGCACGGCGAGATGATAGGCGGCGCTGATGCCGGCGATGCCGGCGCCGCAGATCACGATATCGGCGGTGGATTGGCTCATGGTCCGTACTGTAGCAGAGGGAGCGGGTGTTGACAACTGAGTGTGGGGCAAAGATCCGTGCGAACTCGCCCCATTCGTTTAGGGGCAGGGACGTCATGGCGGCGAACCAGACACGATGGGGCGTCGTACGTTCCCGGTGCGCATCGAGCGCAGCTTCAGCCGCGGCTGAGCTCGAGTTCGAGGGCGGCGGCGATGGAGAGGAGGCGGGCGTCTTCGTAGGGGGCGGCGACGAGCTGGGCGCCGACGGGCAGGTTGAGGGGGGTGCGGCCGCAGGGGAGCGAGATGGCGGGGAAGCCGAGGACGCTCCAGAGGATGCAGTTGCGCGAGAGGGCGAAGAAGTAGTAGTCGGATTCGTCGCTCTTGGGGGCGGCCATGCGCGTGGTGGGCATGAGCAGGGCGTCGAAGCTGTCGAAGCTGCGCAGCATGCGCCAGCGCAGGTCTTCGCGCGCCCGCTGCGCCTGCAGATAGTGGACGGCGCTGACACGGCTGGCCTCGTCCATCTGCTCGGCCACGGCGGTGGTGGCATAGCGCTGGCGGCGGTCGCCATAGACGGTGTGGTAGGCGGCGGCCTCGGCACGGCTGACGATCAGCCCCATGCCGACGGCCAGGTCAAAGTCGGCGGCAGTAGGGGTCTCGATTTCGATGACCTCTGCCCCCGCCTGGCGCATGGCGGCCACTGCCTGTTGGAAGGCGGCCGCGACGCCTGCTTCAGCCCCCTGGAGCGCGGCAGCGGGTACGCCGATGCGTACACCACGCATGCTTTTATACAGCACTTCGCTGTAGAGAACATGCGGGGCGGGGTCGAGCACATCCAACATGAGCGCAGCGTCTTCGACGGTGGGCACCATGTGCCCTACATGGTCGAGGCTCCAGGACGACATGATGAGCCCGTCGCTGGGCACCAGGCCAAAGGTCGGCTTGCAACCGACGACCCCGCACAGGGCAGCGGGCACCCGCAGCGAGGCGCGCGTGTCGGTGGCCATGGCGCCGAGGCTCATGCCCGTGGCCACCGCAATGGCCGAACCGCCGCTCGAGCCGCCCGGGTCACGTGTGGTATCCCAGGGGTTGCGGCTTTGCGGCGTCGTGGCGCCGAGTGAGAACTCGTGCGTGTGCGTCTTACCCATGATGACCGCACCCGCCGCTTTGAGCAGGCTGAACGCTGCCCGCATCTGCGATGCGAGACGTTGTCGTCAAGCACGGGCGAACTGGCCGTGTTGGGCATGCCGGCGACGTCAAACAGGTCTTTGACGGCGATGGGGATCCCATGCAGTGTGCCGCGGCAGATGCCGGCGCGCAGTTCCCGATCCAACTCCTCGGCCAGCAGCTGCAGCTCGGCAGGGGGTGTCACGTAGACAAAGGCATTGAGCGCAGGCTGCTGGCGGTCGATTGCGGCGAGCACCTGGTCCAGTAGGGCAGCTACGGTGAGCGAGCCAGCGCGGAGGGCATGGAGTGCGCCGGCGAGCGTCAGAGATTGGCCCCCAAATGGGCGTGACGGCAGGCCGCTTGCCCGGGCAGGTCTGCCAACGGCATGCGGCGCGGCTGCGGTAAGGTGCTGAGCGGCGTCAGGAAGGCAGGGCGCCAGTTGCGTTCGACCGGATAGGACTCGATCTGCTCCAGGGCGGCGTGGAAGCCGGCGCGTACGGGGCTGTCAGCAGCCAGCGAGCTTGGGTTTGGCAACGACACAGTTTCTTTCTCGCACTGGGCAGAACACTGAGCATGTTGCGCCGGTGCAGGAAGGCCGGCAATTCGCCGGCTCGAGACAACCGGCGAAGGAGAGGATACACCTGCCATAGCAAGCGATCTACAGACAATTCATACAACGGGGATGGGGGAGGCGTGCGCGATTGTGCACAACGGGGGTGGGGTTGGTAAGGTGAGGGTGAAGCGGGGCGAGGCGGGTGAGAGGGTGAGGCTCGCCCCAGGCTCGGCGCACCATGTGCGCCTACGAAGTGCAGCCTGGTGCGCCGGGCCTGGGGCGAGGCTGGGCTTATTTGCCTTGCCAGGTGGGGGGGCGCTTTTCGACGAAGGCGGCCATGCCTTCTTTTTGGTCGGCGGTGGCGAAGAGCATGTTGAAGAGGCGGCGCTCCAGGTGGATGCCTTCGGCCAGCGGCAGCTCGAAGGCGTGGTTGACGGCCTCCTTGGCGATGCGCAGGGCAATGGGCGACTTGGCGGCGATCTCGGCGGCGACGGCAACGGCGGCGGCGGCAAACCCTTCGTTGGGCAGCAGGCGGGCGATGAGGCCGTACTGCAGTGCCTCCTGGGCAGAGAGACGGCGGCCGGTCAGCACCATGTCCATGGCGATCGATTTGCCGACCGCACGCGTGAGGCGCTGCGTGCCGCCGGCGCCGGGGATGATGCCCAGGTTGATCTCGGGCTGCCCAAAGACGGCGGACTCGGCGGCGACGATCAGGTCGCACGCCATCGCCAGCTCGCAGCCGCCGCCGAGACACCAGCCGCTGACGGCCGCCACGATCGGCTTGGCGATGCGGGCCAGCTTGTCCCAGTAGCCGATGAACGGGCTGTCGATCATCTCGACGACCGACGCCTGCGCCATCTGCTTGATGTCGGCACCGGCAGCAAACGCCTTCTCGCTGCCGGTCACGACGATGCAGCCAACCTCGGGATCGGCGTCGAATTCCTGCAGCGCGGTGACCAGTTCGTCCATCAGCGCCGAGTTGAGGGCATTGAGCGCCTGGGGGCGATTGAGCTGAATGACACCGACGCGTCCCTCACGGCGCACGAGCAGGTGCGTGTAGCCAGCTTCCGACATGACCTGTTCTCCTTCTACGTGATGATCACCGGTGGATAGACGTTAAATGATATTAGCAAATTGTAAGGCGCATTTGGTTGGATGCTCTGTATAGTGTCCCTATAATAAAATCAGCCTGATCTGGTTCCCGCAGGTCACAGCGTATTTGGATAAAAGGAACAACAATGACGATCCATTTTGGCACCGACGGCTGGCGCGCCGTCATCAGCGAAGAATTCACGTTTGACAATGTCCGCCGCGTGGCGCAAGCCATCGCCGAAAAGGCCCTGGCCGATGTAGCCGCCACACGCAATGGCAGCGGGCAGCGAGCACCCAGCTTTGTAGTTGGATATGATACCCGCTTTTTGTCAGATCGCTATGCGATGGCCGTTGCCGAAGTGTTGGCGGCCAACGGCATTCACGTCTGGCTGACGCACGGCGACTCGCCGACACCGGTTACGAGCTTCGCCGTCGTCGATCGACAGGCGGACGGCGGCGTGATGATCACGGCCAGCCACAACCCCCCACGCTATAACGGCATCAAGCTGAAAGCGGCCTTTGGCGGCTCGGCCAGCCCGGCAGACTGCAAGGATGTCGAGCGCCGCATCGTGGCCGCCAACGGCACGCCGCCGCAGCGGCTCGACCTGGAGGTCGCCATCGAGCGGGGGCTCGTCACGCGCTTTGACCCCTTCCCTGCCTATACGCGGCACGTGCACACGCTGGTCGATTTTGAAGCTATCCGCCAGGCAAACCTGAGCGTGGCGGTCGATGCCATGTATGGTGCGGGCCGCATTTACCTGCGCAAGCTGCTGGAAGAAGCCGGCTGCCGCGTGGTCGAACTGCGCAGCGAGATGAATCCCGGCTTTAACGGCATTCACCCTGAGCCGATCGCGCGCCACCTGGGCCCGCTGATCGAGGAGATGCTGACGGGCGAGCACTGGATCGGCCTGGCGACCGACGGCGATGCCGACCGCATCGGGGCCGTGGATCCGACCGGGCGCTTTATCGATCCGCATGCCATCATGGCGCTGCTGATCGAGCACCTGGTCAACGAGCGCAAGCTGCGCGGGAGCGTCGTCAAGACCGTCAGCACGACGCAGATGCTCAACCGGCTGGCGCTGCGCTATGGGCTGCCGATCCACGAGACGCCGGTGGGTTTTAACCACATCACGGACTACATGTTGAGTGAAAGCGTGCTGGTGGGCGGCGAAGAGAGCGGCGGCATTTCGATTCTCGGCCACATTCCCGAGGGCGACGGGCTGCTGATGGGGATGCTGCTGGTCGAGATGGTGGCGCAGCGCAAGCAGACGCTGGTCGAAATGCTGGACGGCCTGATGGCGGCGCCCGACGTCGGGGTGTTCTGCTATGGGCGTGTGGACCGGCCGGTGCGCCCGTTTAAGAAGTCGGACCTGGTAGCGGGGCTGATGGGCAACGTACCGGGCACGCTGGCGGACGTGGCCGTCATGGACGTGAGCAGCCGCGACGGCGTAAAGTTTATCCTGATCGACGACAGCTGGCTGCTGATCCGGCCGAGCGGCACGGAGCCGATCCTGCGCATCTATGCCGAAGGGCGGACGGACGAGCAGGTCAAGGCGCTGTTGCGCCTGGGCGGGGAACTGGCCGAGGCGCAGATTGCGGTGTTAGAGGCGGTAACGGCGTAATGGCGTAGAAGAGAGCGGCCTGGCGGCCGCCCCGCACGGGGCGTGCGGGCTACGCGGGAATGGCAGGTGGGTGCACGGGGCGGGAATGGTCGCGGACAGATGGATTGCGGGGATATCATCGACTGTCAACAATGATGTAGAAGAGGTGCGGGATGAAGGTGCGCGAGATCGAACTGCGGCGGATTTTTCTGCCGTATGTGGCGCCGTTTGAGACCAGCGGGTGGCGCGAAGAGGGGAGCTACCCCATTATCGTGCGCATGGTGGGGGAAGACAGCCGGGGCGAGTTTGTCGCCTGGGGCGAGTCGCCCGTCGGCGAGAACCCGTTCTACAACGAAGAGAACTACAAGACGGCGTGGATCATCTTGCAGGACTACCTCATCCCCATGCTGCTGGCGGCGGAGGTGCAGAGCCCTTGGGAGGTGACGCCGCTGTTTGCCAAGGTGCGCGCCAACCGCATGGCGAAGTGCGCACTGGAGTTCACGGCGTGGGACCTGTTTGCCCGCGCCGAAGGCTGCAGCCTGGCGAAGCTGCTGGGCGGCACGCGCGACCGGGTGAGCGTGGGCGTGAGCGTCGGCATCCAGAAGGATATCGATACGCTGCTCAAGGTTGTCGGCGCGTACCTGCAGGACGGCTACCGGCGCATCAAGCTCAAGATCAAGCCCGGCTGGGATGTCGAACCGGTGGCGGCCGTGCGCCGGCAGTGGCCGGACCTGCTGCTGCAGGTGGATGCCAACAGCATCTATCACCTGGCCGACGGCCCGCACCTGGCGCAGCTCGACCAGTACGACCTGCTGCTGGTCGAACAGCCGCTGGGGCACGACGACATCTTTGACCACGCCAAGCTCAAGCGGCAGCTGAAGAGCCCGCTGTGCCTGGACGAGAGCATCGTGTCGCCCGAGCATGCACGCTGGGCGATCGAGATGAACGCGTGCGACATCATCAACATCAAGCCGAGCCGCATCGGCGGGCTGGGCGACGCGGTCAAAATACACAACATGGCGCAGGCGGCAGGCATGCCCGTCTGGCACGGCGGCATGCTGGAATCGGGTGTCGGCCGTGCGGTCAACGTGGCGCTTGCAAGCCTGCCCAACTTCACGCTGCCGGGCGATATCAGCGCCAACGACCGTTACTTCAAACGGGATATCGTCAAGAATCCCTTTACGCTCAATGCGGACAGCACGTTGACCGTGCCGACGGGGATTGGGCATGGGGCGATCGTGGACGAGGACTATCTCGACGACGTGACGGTGGATCGGTTGGTGGTGAAGAAGTAAGTTAGCCCCAGGCGCGGTGCACTGGGAGTGCATTGCTTGTGCGGGGAGCGCAAGAAACCGAGTTTCTCGCAGAAACTCGGTTTCTGCCCCCGCCGGACCTTGTGCCTCTACCGCCCCCCAACCCGAAATGGACCCTGCACCGAGTTGAGGGTTAGCCCCCGGCCGTACCGTAGGCGAAGGTGAGTGTAAATGATGTCGAGGTCGATGCCGCCCTGCCAGTCTTGCTGTAGGCGGTGGCGGTGACCTTGTAGTCGCCGGGGGCGTAGTTTTCGGCAGGAGATGGCCTGTTCGCAGGGGCTGTCGCCGCCAAAGGCGCAGTAGGCGGGCGTGGTTTCGTCATGGTTGAGAATGACTGCGCCCGAAGGGTCCGTGATTGTGAAGTTGACGTGGTCGATGCCGTCGCCGTTGCGGGCCCCAACACCTCGGTCGTAGGCTTGGGCTTCGATGCGTAGGGCGTAGGGGGAGCTGCCGTCGTACAGCACGTTGGCGTTGAGTTCAACGATGGGCGGCGCGGCTTCGCCCGTTGAGCCACTGCCGCCGGTTGAGCCATTACCGCCGGATGGGCGCGTCGCGCCGACTTGGATTTCGGGCAAGCCGCCGCCGGTGGCGCCCGCTGCCCACTGCGCCAGGTCGGACCCCGTGACATAGGGCGCGTCGATCGGGCCCTCGTCCATGGCCATCGGCTGATCGCCTTCATAATAGACCCGGATGCGCTGGCCGGAACCAGGGCTCGCCTGCTCGCCGCCGGGCATCGTCACATCCACGCCGCCTTCGATGTTATAGACCGACATGACGCCCATTTCGCCCCTGCCCGTGCCCCCCTTCGGGTTGTTGGCGCCGCGCAGGCTGCAGTCACGGCCGAGGTACTCGAGCGTGATGTGGTCGACGGAGGCGCCGTCGCTGCGCGGCTGGACGACGGTTTCGAAGCCGGTGCCGCCGGGCTGCAGGCCGTCCCAGCAGAAGGTGTAGCTGCCGGGCAGCGTGAGGCGGTGGGTGCCCATCATCTCGTAGTCATGCGAGATGTTGTAGTCGGTGGCGCCGGCCTGCACCTCGCCCTCGCCGTAAAGCGTGACGCGGTAAAGGCCGCGGTCGATGTAGGGGTAGGAATCTTCGCGGCAGAAGGGGCCGTACACCAGGCGGTCGGTGCGGCGGCAGCTGTCATCGCCGAAGTCGCAGTCCGAATCAAAGCCGCTGCACAGAGGGGCATTGGGGTTGCGCGACCCTTGGCGGCGGTCGACGCGGGGATCCTGGTCAAAGAGCAAGTCGGCGCCCGGCACGACGTAGGCGGTGCTGCCCAGCTTGATGGTGACGCCGTTGACGACAAGCGTGCCGTTCTTGCCGCCGGGCGTCTGCAGGATCATGCCGGAACGGGTGCGTTCGCAGGTGGGCTGGCCGTTGCTGGCGCGCAGCGTGAAGACACTGCCGGATTGCGCGGCGCTGGGGGTCGTGGCCGTGTCGCCGAATACCAGGATCTTGACCGGGCTGGCCGCCGAGCCACCCAGCAGGACGGCGGCGCCCTGCTTTGGGACGGTGATCATGCGCCGGATGTTGTTGAGCTGGGCATTGTCGCCGGGGGCGGTGAAGCGGATCGTGCCGGTGCGGGGTGTGGCATTGACGCTGCGCGTGGCAAGGCAGGCGCTGCCGACGCCGAGCACGTCGCAGACACCGGGCGCCAGCGCGCCGTCGAGCTGGGTGATCACGTCGTTACAGTCGGGCGGTTGGGCATAAGCAGGTACTGGCTGCAGCGCCAAGAACAGCGCCAGAAAGAGGCCGGTCACTCCGGCGGCCGGCGCCAGCCAACGCTGTATTCGTAGGATAGTGGGTAAGTTCGCATACAACCTCCTTAGGCGCAATCAGCGCCCCGTAATCAAGAACGCCTGTCGCACTTTGTCGTCCAGCGGGCGGTCGAGCAGGCACGATGCCTGTACGTCTGCCTGCAACTGCCCCGTATCGGCCAGGACGGGGTAGAAGTACGGCCGATCGGCAAACGGTTGGCCCGGTTCGCCCGCCAGCAGGGCACTGGTATCGGGGCTGACGCCCAGCAGGCCGGACGACGGCACTTCCTGTACAAGGATGGGCCGGCGCTGATCGGCATGCCACCGCCACACGCCGATGTTCCTGTTAAAGCTACTCTGCTGCAGCGGCTGCGCCTGTGTGATCAAATACTGCCCGTCTGTGCTCCACAGCGCAGTGCGGAACGACTGGCCGGCGACGGCACCCACGCCGGTACTCTGCCAGATCACCTGCTCCTGCGCCAAATCAACCAGCGAGACCACGCCGTCGTTGACGGTGGCCAGGAGCGGCATGGCCTCGTTCAGCCGCGCCGGTGCGCTGTCGACGTGGGCCTGTTCCGAACGCCACACCTCCGTGAGCGTATGGGCGGCGGCATCCACGCGCAGCACATACAGCTGGCCAAACGCGCGGTCGCGATAGACAAGCAGCACCGCACCCCCAGCACTGTCCTGGCCATCCTGGGCGCTCTCTTTTACCACGTCGTCCAGCCGCAGGGTGCGGCCGGCCGGGATCGGCCAGCCGGCCATAGGCTGCGAATCGCCAAGGTGCCACAGCTCGACGGCGGCGGGGCGCTGGGCAACCAACTGGTCCCCAGGCGAGCAGCGTGGAACCGCTCACGGTGATATCGGCCGGCACGATCAGGCGGCGGCCGGTGGCGGGATCGATCACGGCGGCAGAGCCGTCGCGTAGATGCTGCCAGGATGCCGTAGTCGGTCCAGTTCGCATCCGCCAACTCGCCGCCCGCCAGCGTGCCGTCCTGCACCCAGCCGGACGCGTCCAGCCGCCAGAGCTGGCCATCGGCCCCACTGCCGTAGCGCAAGACGCGGCCTGCATCCGGCGCGACCACGATGGAGCGGCGTTCTTCGTCGGCGGGCAGTACCTGCGGCCGCGCCGCCGATCGTCCAGTGTGCGAGCTCCCCATCTGCCGTCGGTCGTCAGCAGGTCGCCGCCGGGCCGCCAGGCAAGGACCGTTGGGCCGGCGCACACCCTCGGGCAAGGCAACGGCGCGCTGGAGGCGGCGGCACAAGGGGTCGGCCGCCGTGGGCAAGCCTTCGTCCGGCAGGGTAGGCACAGGGGTAATCTGCCAGATCCGCAGGCTGGAGGCGCCGTCGCCGCTGTAGCCGGCAGTCAGCAGGCGGCCGTTGGCGAGGCGCATGGCGCGGGCGATACGATCGGCCGCCCTATAGCCGTAGAGTGGAGTCACGGCGAGGCTGCTGGCACTATCCAAGTGTTGGGCGACCTGGAGCAGGCCGTTTTCGTCGTACAGGGCCAGGGTGTCGTGGTCGAGCCAGTCTAGATGGCTCAACGAGCCGGCAGTAAAGCCGTTGGCGACGTTGATCGGCGTCACAAGACTCAAGTCCGGGAGCTGCCAGATCGCAGCGCCGCCGCCGGCCGAATAGCCGGCAACGCTGATCGCCGGAGGGAGACAGCGACCACGCCGTTCAGATCGGCGAGAGTATCGGTGGCGGCGGCGATCTGCCGGCCATCGACGCCGTACAACGCCATGAAACCGTCGCTCGGACCAGAGCAGCAGGCGCGGCGTGCCGGACTCGGGATCAGGGGCATATAGGGTTTCCACCCCGGAAAAGTGCTCGCTGAAGTCGCCAGGGAGAGGGATTGCCTGCAGTTCCTCGGCATCCGGCTGCCACAGCTGCAGGGCCAGGTCGGCGGCGCCGGGCGCAAACCAGCCGGCGACCAGCGATTCGTCGTCAGGCAGCCAGGCGGCGAAGCTGACCGGCTGGCCCGGCTCTGCGGGTGGATAGAAAACCTCCGCCGGCGTCTGGGGGGAGCGGCTGTCCCACACGGCCAGCCGGGCACCCAGGCCGGCCAGCCGGCGGCCGTCGGCCGACCAGGTGGCACTGCGTGGCGCGGTCGGCAGGTCGAGGGTGTCGAGCTCGGTCGTCAGGGTGATAATGCGGCCGCTTTCGGGCTGCCAGGCGTAGAGCGAGTTAAAGGTGCAGATGGCGACCCAGCGCTGCGCAGGCTGCCATTCGGCGCACTGGATGCTGTCGTCGGGGACGTCAAGCCCACCGGCGTCGAGCGAGAAGCTCAGCGGCTCGCCGCCGCCCGTGACCCAGGCAGTGGTGTCGTTCCAGCCCAGCAGGCGGCCGTCATTGCCCCAGCGCAGGCCGCGGATGTCTTTGAAGTCGGGCGGGAGGGGGAACTCCTGCGGGTTCAGCTCGATATCGTAGACGATGGGTGCGGCGCCGCCGACGGCGACACGGTTGCCGCGGATGGCGATCGCAGCGGGGCCGTCTACCGTCACGGGCATGTACTTGCGCTCGCGGCTGTTGAAGCGCGGCCTGGCGCAGCGCAAATTCGGCGTCGGGGACGAGCGGCTGGCCCGCTGCTGCGGGCAGGGCGGCCAGCGCCAGGTGGAGGCTGACGACGGGATCGACGGTCAGCTGCTGCTGCGAGAGCTCGGCGAGGCGCTGCGACTCGTTGGCCTGGGCCAGGCGGGCGGCGGCCAGCTCGCGCTGGCGGGTGAGCTGGTTGTTGAGCTCGGCGCTGCGGTTGCGCTCTTCCGAGGCCTGGCGTTCGGCGTCGATGCGGGTCAGCGCGTTCGGCCTCGAGCTGCGCCTTGGCGACAGCCGACTCTTTCTCGGCCGTCACTACCTGCTGGTTGTTCCAAAGCAGCAGCGCAATGGCCAGCAGCCCCAGGATCGTGCCGGCGGCAACGGCGGCGGCGGTGCGCCAGAAACGGCGCTGCCGCGTGCGCTGGGCCTGCGCCTGGCGGCTGGCCGCCAGCAGGCGCTGTTCGTCGGCAGTGAGGCTGCGCATGCCGGGGATACCCTTGTCGACCAGCGCCAGGGCGCTGTCGTCGAGCAGCGCACCGGTGCGGCCTTCGCTCCAATCCACGGCGCGGCTTTCCAGCAGGCGCGCCGCCTGCTGGGCCGGATGGGCCGAATGGTCATAGTCACGGCGCACGAGCGGGGCCAGCGTGTCGTGCGCCAGGCGCGTGCCGCCCTGGGCTGCGGCAGATGTCGCCGGGGAGGTCGGCCAGCACATAGAGTTCCTTGCTGCGCAGCACGACGGCGTCGAGGTCCTGGCCGGTGGGGGTAGGCAGCCTGCAGCTCGGCGGTGGTGCGCTGGTCGGCGGTGCCCAGGTCCGTCGTGTGAAAGGCCCACAGGTCGGTCACAAAGCCGGAGGCGACGGCATCGGGGTGCTCCTGGGCCAGGGTCGCGGTCTGCTGGCGCAGGAAGTCGTCGAGCAGGATGCCGTCGCGGCGCAGCTGCTCGTAGAGCGTGACGCTGAAATGCGGCGCGCTGGCATTCTGCGCCGTCGCTGCGGTCCACAGCTTGCGCAGCAGGATGTTGAGCGTGGGCGCGACGGGCGAATCGGGGTCGGCGGTCAGGTCGTGGGCGACGATCTCGGGCAGCTGGTCTTCGATCGTCAGCCCATATTTTGCCGCCAGCCGCTCGTTGTGGACGGGGCCCCAGAAGGCATCCTGGATGCCGGCCTCGTCGAGCGGGGCGAGGAAGACCTTGGCGAAGTCGATGCTCTCGCTGCGCAGGGCGCTTTCGAGTTCGGCCAGCCGTTCCTTGCGAAAGCCGAGCAGCAGGACGCCGGCCGGCCTGGCTGCGGCGCCGTCTGCGCTGGCAGAGTAGCGGCAGGGGCGTCGAGACTGCGCAGCGCCGCGGCAAACTCCTCCAACTCGCGCGGCTGGTCAGGGTTGCGGCGGGTGAAGACCTCTTCGACCTGGTCGAGGATCAGCACCAGGGGCTTGCCCGCCTGCTGTTCTGCCGCCAGCCACGCAGTCGGTGAGATTTTGGGCGGGGCCCTGGTCTGCGTCCGTGAACGCCAGCTGTTTGCGCAGCGTGCCCAGGAGGCCGAGGGCGCGGTCGCGGCGGGCATAGGCGACGGCGTGGGTTGCCTCCAGGCGCGGGGCGAGGCCGGCGTCGAGCAGGGAGGACTTGCCGACGCCCGACTGGCCGTAGTAGAGAATGACGCGGGAGCGGCCGGCGGCGGTCACACGCTGGTAAAGGTCGCGGATCTCGCGGCTGCGGCCAAAGAAGAGCTCGGCGAGGTCGCGCGTGTAATAGTCGAGCGCCCGCTGGTAGGGGCTGTCGGGCAGGGGTTTGGGGGGCAGCGGTGGGAGGCCGAAGAGCGGGTCACCGGCGGCGAGGGGCAGGCTCCATTCGAGGGCCCCTTCGGCGCCCGGGCGGGTGCGCAGCATCCAAGGCCAGTAGCCGCCCGAGGCTGCGCCGCCTGCTTCTATGCCGGGCGGACTGGGTGGTGTGGTCGCAGGGGCGTCAGCGGCAGATGGAGGCGGACCGCCGCCGGCTGTATAGAAAAGGGCAGGATCGTCGCCCTTCTGGGCGCGCAAGGCGGCGACAGACTGGCGGTAGGCCGAGCCGATCGAGTCGCCGTGGGCCAGGCTTTGGTAGAAGGAGCCGGCGAGCGTGGCGGCGACGCCGTCGTCCACCTCCTGGGCGGTGGCGATGACGACCTGGACGTTGGCGGCGAGGAGGCTGTCGACCTGGGGCTCGGTGGTGCAGGCGTTGAGAAAGACGAGCTGCAGGCTGCGCTGCTCGGCGAGAAAGGCGGCGAAGCCGCGGCCGTCGATGCGCTGGAGGCTGCCGGGGCTGCTTTGAAAGAGCAGCTCGTAGGAGTCGGCGTGGCCGCCGTAGTGGAAGACGGCGATGCGGCCCTTGAGTTTTGGGTGTTGGAAGGCCGCCAGAATATCATCGAGCGTGGCGTTGTAGCGCAGCTCGAACTCGCACAGGCCCTGGGCCTCGGCATATTCGAGGGCAGCGCGTATCTGGCGTGCCTCTTCGGGCAGGTTGCGCAGGTAGTTGATACCGTCGGCGGGGTCATTGGCAAAGGCCAGCAGGATCACCGGCTTGGTGGCAGCCATAGTGCGGCATATCATACCCGAATCAAGGAAAGTGCACCATCGTTATGAAAACAGACGCCCAAGGCACGCGTGATCCCAAGCGCCAGCGGTACCAGGCCATCCCGCGCGTGCTGGTCTTTCTCCGCAGCCGCAATCCGCAGACAGGCGAGGAAGAGGTACTGCTGCTCAAGGGCGCGCCGACCAAGCGGCTGTGGGCCAACCACTACAACGGGCTAGGCGGGCATGTCGAGGCCGAGGAGGACGTGTACAGTGCGGCGCTGCGCGAGGTGCAGGAGGAGGCCGGGCTGGAGGTGCGCGCAGCTCTCGCTGCGCGGGGTGATCAACATTGACACGGGCAGCGACGAGCAGGGCCCGCGGCCGGGCGTGATGATGTTTGTGTTTGCGGGGGAGGCGCCGGCGCGGGAGGTGGTGGCGTCGCAGGAGGGGGAATTGGATTGGCTGCCGCTGGAAGGGCTGCGGGAGTACCCGCTGGTGGATGATCTGTATGAGCTGATCCCGCGGGCGCTGCATGGGGAGTTCTTTTATGGGCACTATGCGCCGCGGCCGGATGGGGAGATGGAGTATCGGTTTCGGGAGGGGTGAACGTCCCAGGCTCGGCGCAGTGGGATCGGGGTAGGCGGAGTGATCGTGCGCCGTGCCTGGGTCGAGGCTAACGATCGTGTCTTGGCTGGGTAAGGGAAGGCGTGTGCATAGGAGAGAGGCAGCGGCGCGCCGTGAGCTATTTGATTGCTGCTGCACATTTGTCTATACTGTGCACGGATATCCTCACTGCTGCGGATCCTCAGGTCATGTCGACCTAGCCTGCATCTTCGTCAACAGACAATTTCATAGGGAGGAATCACCAGTGCTAAGAAAACTTGTGTCTGGCCTGCTGTTGGTGTTTATGCTTGTCCTTGCCGCGTGCGGTGGACCTGCTCCGGCGGCAGCACCGGCCACGGAACAAGCGGCTTCTAGCGCAGGAGAGGCGCTCACACCGCAGCCGGGCGGCGAAATTGTCGTCGCCTACAAGGACGACCTCGCTACCCTCGACCCTGCCATCGGCTACGATTGGACAAACTGGCCCGCGATCAAGATGGTCTTCGACGGCCTGCTCGGCTACGACAGCGGCACGACCCTGGAACCGCGCATTGCCGCCGAAATGCCGACGGTGTCGGACGACGGCCTGGTCTACACGTTTAAGCTCCGGCCGGGCGTCAAGTTTTCGAACGGGCGCGAGGTGACGGCCGACGACGTGGTCTACACGATCACGCGCGTCCTGGACCCGGCCACGGCCAGCCCGGGCGCCGGCTTCTACGTTGGCATCAAGGGCGCGCAGGAGTTTATTGACGGCAGCGCGACGAGCGTCGAAGGCGTCAAGGCCGTCGATCCGCAGACGGTGGAGTTCACGCTGGCGACACCCGATGCCACGTTCATGAACAAGATGGCGCTGAACTTTGCCTTTATCGTGGCCAAGGAAGCGGTGGACGCGGCCGGCCAGGATTTCGGCCGCCAGCCGGTGGGCACGGGCCCGTTTACGCTCAAGGAGTGGAAATCGGGCGAGTACCTGGTCTTTGAGCGCAACCCCAACTATTTCCGCGAGGGGATGCCCTACCTGGACAAGATCACCATCCGTGTCGGCATCGAGCCGAGCGTGGCCGTGCTGCAGCTGGAGAAGGGCGACATTCAGCTGATGGGCGACCCGCCGCCGGGCGCAGAGTGGGCGCGCATCAAAGCTGACCCGGCCTGGGCCAACCGGATCGAGGTGCAGCCGAAGGTCAACACCACCTACATCGCCATCAACACGACGACCCCGCCCTTCGACAACGTGAAGGTGCGCCAGGCGCTCAACCATGCCATCGACAAGCAGCGCATCGTCCAGCTGCTGAACGGCCGCGCGGATGTCGCCAACCAGATCCTGCCCGCGCTCATGCCGGGGTACGATCCCGACTACAAGGGCTACGAGTTCGATCCCGAAAAGGCCAAGGCGCTGCTGGCCGAGGCCGGGTTCGCCGATGGCTTTGAGACGACGATCCAGTGTATCGCGGTCGACCCCCAGCCCAAGCTGTGCGAGTCGTTCCAGCAGGACCTGGCCAATGTCGGCATCAAGCTGAACATCGAGACGCTGGCGGCGCCCAGTGTGATCGAGAACGCCGGCAACGGCGCCAACCCGCTCACCTGGTCGGGCGGCCTGGCCTGGACGCAGGATTACCCGGACCCGGACGACTTCTACGCCCCGATCCTGGGCTGCGACTCGAATGTGCCGGGCGGCTGGAACTGGTCGCGCTACTGCAACGAGGAACTGCATGCCAAGAGCAAGGAACTGCTGGCGATGACCGACCAGGCGGCGCGCATGGAGGCCTACAAGCCGTTCTTCAAGACGCTGATGGACGATGCCGTCTGGGTGCCGGTGATTGCCGACCAGTACAACGTGGCGCATTCCGAGAAGCTGCACGGCCAGCCGCTGCTGACGCATCCTGAGTACTCGCTGGTCTACGAAAACATGTGGCTGGAGAAATAGGGGCATGGGCGCACAAGCGCTGAGCCAGTCAACCCGCGTGGAGCCGGTGCATACCGGCTCCACGCCCAACAGCTACTGGCGGCAGGTGTGGCGGCGGCTGCGGCGCGACAACGCTGCCATCGCCGGCATGGTGTTGGTCGGCCTGATCGTGCTGCTGGCGGCGGCCGCACCCTGGGTCGCGCCGCACGATCCGGCCGAGCAGTTTCGCGATGGGCTGACGCTGGACGGGCAGCCGATCCCGAGCACCCTGGCGGCAGGCAGCTTCCAATTCATCCTGGGTACGGATGCCGTGGGGCGTGACCTGCTCAGCCGGCTGCTGTACGGGGCGCGGGTCAGCCTGATGGTCGGCGTGCTGGCCAACCTGCTGGCCCTGGCGATCGGCACCGTGGTGGGGGCCGCCGCCGGCTTTCTGCGCGGCTGGACCGAGAACATCCTCATGCGGATAACCGACATCATGATGGCGTTCCCGACGCTGCTGCTGGCGATGGCACTGGTGGCCATTCTCAAGCCGTCGGTGGGTATCATCATCGGCGTCATCGGCCTGGTGTACTGGACCTGGATCGCACGCGTGATCTACGGCCAGGTGCTCGTGCTGCGCGAGCGAGAGTTCGTCACGGCCGCCACCGCCCTGGGCACGCCGCGTTCGCCGGATCTTGTTCCGGCACATCGTGCCGCATCTCGTCCCCACCATCATCGTCTGGGGCTCGCTGGGGATTGCGACCAACGTGATGCTGGAGGCGAGCATGAGCTATCTTGGCATCGGCGTGCAGCCGCCCATTCCTTCTTGGGGCAACATGATCCAGCAGGGACAGGCGTACTACCGGACGGCGCCGTGGCTGGTGGTGGTGCCGGGGTTGGCAATCATGGTGACGGTGTTTGCGTTCAACCTGCTGGGGGACGGACTGCGTGATGCGCTGGACCCGATGCAGCGAGGAAAGGGGTAGGCGGCCATGTGGCGTTATCTTGCACGGCGTCTGCTGATGGTGATCCCTGTCCTGTTGGGCATCTCGATCATCACCTTTGTTCTCATCTATTATCTGCCGGCCGACCCGGCGCGCATGTATGCCGGGCCGGGCGCCACCGTCGAAACCGTGGCGCGCATTCGCCACGAGCTTGGCCTGGATCTGCCGTTCTGGCAGCAGTATGCCAACTATCTCAACAATGTCGCTGCACGGTGATCTCGGCTTCTCCTACCGCAAGCAGGAGCCCGTGCTGCAGCTGATCCTGAGCCGCCTGCCCTACACGTTTGCGCTGATCGCCGCCGGGATCTTTGTCGAGCTGGCGCTGGGGCTGCCGATCGGCATTGCCTCCGCCGCGGCGCGTGGGCGCTGGCCGGACCGGGCAGGCATGTTTGTTGCCCTGCTGGGCGTCTCGGCGCCGGCCTTCTGGCTGGGGCTGATGCTGCTCTATGTCTTTGCCTATCTGATCCCGATCTTCCCGCTGGGCGGCGCTACTCAGCCGCTGAGCATCGTCCTGCCTGCCATCACGGCAGGACTGGGCGGGGCGGCCTGGTATGCGCGCATGATGCGCTCGAGCACGCTGGACGTGCTTTCGGCCGACTACGTACGCACGGCGCGCGCCAAGGGCCAGGGGCAGCGGCCGGTGCTGTGGCGGCACGTGGTGCCCAATGCGATCAATCCGATCATCACCATGGCGGGGATGGACATCCCGTGGTTTATCGGCGGCATCGTGCTGGTCGAGCAGGTCTTTGCCTGGCCGGGGCTGGGGCGGCTGACGGTCGAGGCCATCCAGACCGTCGACGTGCCGCTGATCCTGGGCACGGTGAGTGTCACGGCGATGATCGTCGTGTTCAGCGGCATCCTGGTCGACGTCGTGCAGGCCGTGGTCGACCCGCGCATTCGCCTGGCACGTTAACCCTTCCGGGAAGACTCGGTCTTCCCGGAAGGGTCGGGCTTCCCGGAAGGGTCTGCCGTATCTAGCATCCATTTACATTTGAAAGGAATTATCGTGGCTACCCATCATCTTGACGATACGCAGCCGCATGCGTTTTGGGACAATACACTGGCGCCGCGCCTGACGATCGCGCCGGGCGACACGGTCGTCTTTGAGACGTTGGAGGCATCGGCGGGCCAGCTCACGCCGCAGTCCACCAATGCGGACATGGCAGCGCTCTCGTTTGATCCGATCCACCCGCTGACCGGGCCGGTCTACGTCGACGGCGCGCAGCCGGGGGACACGCTGGAGGTGGAGATCCTGGACCTGCAGCACAAGGGCTGGGGCTGGAACGGCGTCATTCCCAACTTTGGGCTGCTGCCGGAGGATTTCACGGAGGCGTACATCCACCACTACCAGATGGTGGGCAACGAGTGCATCTTCCGCGACGACATCCGTATTCCGTTCGAGCCGTTCTGCGGTGTCATGGGCGTGGGGCCGCGCGAAGCCGGGCGGCTGGGGACGACGCCGCCGCGCGAGAACGGCGGCAACATCGACATCCGCCACCTGACGCCGGGGACGCGGGTCTTCTTTCCCGTCTATGTGCCGGGGGTGCTCTTCTCGTGCGGCGACTGCCATTCGGCGCAGGGTGACGGCGAAGTGAACGGCAGCGGGATCGAGACGCCGATGACGGTGACGCTGCGCTTTCAGCTGCACAAGCGGCCGATCAAGGAACTGCGCTTCATCACGCCGCGCAACAAGCGGCTGACGGTGGCCGACGAACTGGGGTATTTCGTCACCACGGCGCACGGTCCCGACCTGTTTGTGGACAGCCAGAACGCCATCCGCTACATGATCGAGTACCTGGTGGCCGAGCACAACATGAGTGCCGAAGCGGCCTACAGCCTGTGCGGGGCGGCGGTCGATCTCAAGATCAGCGAGATTGTCGATGCGCCGAACTGGATCGTATCGGCGTACCTGCCGCTGGTGATCTTCCAGCAGTATCGTAGCGGGCCAGCTGTTCGTGTATAGGCCGTAGATTTCGTGAGTACCCCTTCCGGGAAGACCCGTCTTCCCGGAAGGGGGGTCTTCCCGGAAGGGGTGGTTTTACTTGGGGGCCATGCGGATGGCGCCGTCGAGGCGGATGACTTCGCCGTTGAGCATCTGGTTTTCGACGATGTGGGCGACGAGGGCGGCGTATTCGGCGGGGCGGCCCAGGCGCGAGGGGAAGGGGACCTGCTGGCCGAGCGACTGGCGGGCGGCCTCGGGGAGGCCGGCAAGCAGCGGCGTCTCGAAGATGCCGGGCGCGATGGTGACGACGCGGATGCCGAGGGGCGCGAGGTCGCGGGCGATGGGCAGGGTCATGCCGACGATGCCGCCCTTGGAGGCGGAGTAGGCGGCCTGGCCGATCTGGCCGTCGTAGGCGGCGACGGAGGCGGTGTTGACGATGACGCCGCGCTCGCCGCTTTCGCCCGGCTCGTTTTCGGCGATGGCGGCGGCGGCGAGGCGGATGACGTTGAAGGTGCCGACCAGGTTGATGGCGATGACACGCTGGAAGAGGTCGAGCGGGTGGACGCCGCGCTTGCCAAAGGTCTTTTCGACGGTGGCGATGCCGGCGCAGCTGACGGCGCCGTGCAGCCCGCCAAAGGTGCTGCGGGCCAGGTCGATGGCGGCCTGGACGGCTCCTTCGCTGGTGACGTCGGTCTGGATGAAGCGGGCGTGCGCGCCGAGGGCGACGGCGGTGGCCTCGCCGGCCGCGGGGTTGACGTCGGCGATGACGACGTTGGCGCCGGACTCGACCAGGCGCTGCGCGGTGGCGGCGCCCAGGCCGGAGCCGCCGCCGCTGATGAGGAAGGTCTTGTTGGTGATTTGCATGGGTGGTCTCCTGGGTTAGGGGTTACGGGTGCTGATTGGGGTTAGCATAGCACAGACGGAGGCGGGCACAAGGTCCGGCGAAGGGAGTATCGTCGCGATTGGCGGCTTTGTTCCGCCGGACCTTGTGCCCCTACCGAACGTGCATGCCCCTACCGAACGTGCATGCGCCTGCCGTGAATGCATGATGCAGGTGGCAGATGGTTGCCAATTAGCCCGCGATATTTGGCCCGTGCTACAATCGCTTGTCAGCCTGCCTGCTGCAGGCGAGGAACGATCGCGGATGAATGCAACGATTGGAGAGCGCATCTCCATTACGGATTGGAACGACTGCCGGATTACGGTGGTGATCCCAACCTATAATGAGGCCGACAACCTGCCGGCAATCAGCGAGGCGCTGCTGGGGCTGGATTGGCCTTATCTCCAACTTTTGATTGTAGACGATAATTCGCCGGATGGGACGGGGGCCGTGGCGGATGCGCTGGCGGCCAAGTACAATGCCGGCCTCCACGAGGGCGAACGGCCCCGCTTTCTGGTGCTGCACCGCGAAGGCAAGGGCGGGCTGGGTACGGCCTATGTGGCCGGGATGACCCGGGCGATCGCCGACGGGGCCGACTACGTGGTGCAGATGGACGCCGACTTCAGCCATTCGCCGCGCTACCTGCCCCAGATGCTGGGCGTGCTGCTGGCGACGGACGCCGACGTGGTGATCGGCAGCCGCTACGTGCCGGGCGGCTCGCTGGACGCCCGCTGGGAATGGAACCGGAGACTGCTCAGCTGGTGGGCCAACCTGTACAGCCGGGCGATCCTGGGGCTGCGCATCCGCGATATGACGGCCGGCTTTAAGATGTGGCGCCGGCCGGCCTTGCAGGCGATCGGGCTGCAGAACATCCGCAGCAACGGCTACAGCTTTCAGGTCGAAATGGCCTACCTGTGCGAGAAGCTGGGCTTCCGCCTGGTCGAGATCCCCATTCACTTTGAAGACCGCCGCATCGGCCAGAGCAAGCTCGACGTGCCCGTCAAGCTCGAATCGGCCTGGCGCACCTGGGAGATCCGCTGGCAGTACCGCCACCTGCGACGGCCCGGCGTGACCGTGCAGGATAGTGAGCCGCCAGCACGCCAGGTAAGCGCCGAAGAGCGCGGCTGACCCTTTATGCATCGACTGCGTCGCTATCGCGCCGATGGTCTGGCGCTGCTGACCATCCTGCTGCTGGCGCTGGCCTGGTTTGCGCCGGTGCTGCTGCCGGGACTGACCCACGCCAGCCTGCTGCCCTACGACAACCTCTATGCCTTTGAACCCTGGCGCAGCCTGCAGCCGGGGCTGATCCCGCACAACGAACTGCTCTCGGACCTGGTGCTGGAGAATGCGGTGTGGAAGCAGCACATCGTCGAGACGCTGCGGCAGGGCGATCTCCCGCTGTGGAACCCTAAGGTATTTACGGGCATCCCGTTTTTTGCCGGCGGGCAGGCGTCGACGCTGTACCCGCTCAACGTGCTGTTCTATGTGCTGCCGCCTGAATTGGCGTATGGGTGGTTCACGGCGCTGCAGGTAGCGATCGCCGGGGCCGCGATGTACATCTTCGGACGCGTGCTGCGGCTGCGGGTGCTGCCCGCGCTGTTTGGCGCAGTTGTCTACATGTTCAGCGGCTTCCTGATCGTGAGCGTGGTCTTTACCATGTTCCTGGCGGCCGTGCCCTGGCTGCCGCTGCTGCTGGCGGTGATCGAGCACATCGTGCGCAAGCAGGAAGAGAAGGGGGTGCACAGCTTCCGGCCGATCCCCTATGTGGCGGTGGGGGCGGTGGTCGTCGGGCTGGTCGTGCTGGCCGGGCATCCGGAGTTGATCTATTACACGCTGCTGGTGGCGGGGGCGTACAGCCTGGTGCGGCTGCTGGTGGCGGGATGGCTGATCCGGCGGCAGGCAGCGGTGGAGGCATTGTGGGAGCTGCCCCTTACGCGCGTGGTGGCCGGGCGGATGGCAAAGCTGGGCGGCTGGCTGCTGACGATGGTGGTGCTGGGCATCGGGCTGGGGGCGGTGCAGCTGATCCCGCTGGTCGAGCTGCTGCCGCTCAATTTCCGGGCCGGATCGGCGTCGCTGGCGCAGGTGCGCGAATGGGCGTGGCCGACGCGGCATGTGCTGACGTTCTGGCTGCCCAACATTTTTGGCAGCCCGGCACAGCACCAGTGGTTTGATATCTGGGCGCGGCAGTGGGTGCCGGCGACGACGAATGCGCTGGGCGAGCAGGCGGTTACGATCTTCTGGGGGATCAAGAATTACGTCGAGGGCGGCAATTACCTGGGGATTGCGACGTGGCTGCTGGCGGCGGTCGCCGTGGTGGCGGCGATTGGGCAGGTGTGGGGGGAGAGGAGGCAGGCGAGGACGCCTGCGGTCCAAGGGCAGTAGGCGGACGCCTGCGGTCCGGGGGCGGCTGTATCCGACGTGGTTTTTCTTGGGGCTGGCGGTGGTGTCGCTGCTGTTTGCGTTTGGGACGCCGCTGTATGCCGTTTTGTATTATGGGCTGCCGGGGTGGAACCAACTGCACAGCCCGTTCCGGTGGGTGTTTCCGTTTACGTTGAGCATGGCGGCGCTGGCGGCGATTGGGTTGAACTGGCTGCTGGGGCAGGTTGAGGCGCGCCGCGAGGGGCGGCCTGCGCAGTCGCACGGCGTTACCTTTGTGCGCATCCTGGCGGTGCTTGTGGCGCTGGCCGGGCTGGGCGCTTTGGCGGTGGTGCTGGCGAGTATTTTCGCACCCGGGCCGTTTGTGGCGTTTGGGCAGCGGGTGGTGGACGGCAGCGACCTGGCGCAGATGGCGTTTGCCGGTGGGGCGATGTTCTGGAGCTACCAGGCGGGCAACCTGGCGGCGTTTGGGGTGTTTGCGCTGGCGAGCGGGGTGTTGGTGTGGGTGCTGGCGGGAATGGCGCGGGGCCGGCATGTGGAGGCACCTGTTACGGTAGAGGACGATCGCTCGCGCAAGGTTGAGAGGCAGGCGAGGACGCCTGCGCTCCTGGCGGCGGCGCTGGTGGCGGTGACGGTCGTGGATCTGTTTGTGGCGCATGGGTGGTTTAACCCGGCGAGCGATCCGGGGTTGTCGCCGCGCACGGCACAGGGGACGCCGCCGGTGGTGACGTTTATCAACGAGCGCGAGGCGCAGCTGGCGGCGGCGAACCCGAACGGCGCCGTGGACCTGGGGCCGGCAAATGCAGGGGCGTGGCGGTTTACTACCTTTAATGTGCCGGGCGAGAAGACGTTTAACGCCAACGTGGGGATGTACTACGGCTGGCAGGATATCCGGGGCTACGACTCGATCATTCCGCGGCAGTATGCGCAGCTGATGAACCGCATCCAGCCGCAGGACGACGAACTGCTGTACAACCGCATTGCGCCGCTGTACGCCGACCAGGGCGGGGACGTGTATGCCGTGCTCGACAACCCGCTGCTGGACCTGCTCAACGTCAAGTATGTGCTGACGGAGCAC
Source organism: uncultured Chloroflexia bacterium (assembly GCA_963701415.1). Classification (GTDB taxonomy): domain Bacteria; phylum Chloroflexota; class Anaerolineae; order Caldilineales; family Caldilineaceae; genus Fredericiella. Next base: position 613,742 of record CAVPAH010000019.1, on the reverse strand, counting down.
GCTATCCCCAACCCCTCGTGGCAGGAGATCTACCGCGACGACAGCATCGGCGTGTACGAGAACCGCGAGGTGATGCCGCGGGTGATGCTCGTGCCGGAGGCGCGGGTGGCGCCGGCGGAGCAGCAGCCGCTGACAGAGAGCGACCTGCGGAAGGTGCTCTTCCTGGAGGAGCCGCCGGAGGACGCCAATGCCTTGGTGCCGGCCAGCCCGCAGGTGGCAGAGGCGCGCATCAGCCGGTACACGTCGCAAGAAGTGTTTGTCGACGTCAACCTGAGCGACCGCAGCTGGCTGCTGTTGAGCGACGCCTATTTCCCGGGCTGGAAGGCGTACGTCCGGCCGTTTGGCGCGGGCGAGAACGAGGAAAAGGAGCTGAAGATCCAGCGGGCCGACGGGGCGCTGCGGGCCGTGTACCTGCCGGAGGATGGGCAGTGGACGGTGCGGTTTGTCTACAGCCCGATGAGCTTCCGGCTGGGGCTGTACACCAGCTTCCTCGTCGATGATGACGATCCTGCTGCTGCTGCTCTACTGGCTGTGGGGGCGCTACTACCGGCCGGAGATCGACGCCAACGACGTGCACCGCGTGACCAAGAACTCGCTGGTGCCGATGGGGCTGAGCCTGACCAACAAGGCGATCGACTTTGCCTTTGCCATGCTCTACGTGCGCCTGCTGGGGCCGGTGGGCACAGGGCAGTATTACTTTGTCGTGGCGATCTACGGCTTCTTTGAGATCATCAGCCGCTACGGCCTGGGCACGCTGCTGACGCGCGACGTGGCGGCGGACAAGAACCAGTCGAGCCGCTACCTGACCAACGTCGTGGCCGTGCGCACGCTGCTGTGGGCGCTGTGCATGCCGCTGATGGCGCTGGTCGTGCTCGGCTACCGGCTGCTGGGGCGGATCGTGCCCGGGGCGGAGTCGATCGGGCCGCAGGAGATCGAGGCGCTGATCCTGCTGGGCATGGCGATGCTGTTTGCGAACTACGCCGACGCACTGAGCAGCTTGTTCTTTGCCTTTGAGAAGATGGAATATCCGGCGGGGCTGACCAATGCGGTGGCGCTGATCAAGGTGTCGCTGGGGGCGTTGGTGCTGCTGCTGGGGTGGGGCTTTGTGGGGCTGGCGGGCGTGTCGCTGGTGGTCAATATCCTGCAGCTGATCTGGCTGTACCTGCTGGTGCGCAGCACGCTGTTCAAGCCGCAGTGGAAGTGGGACTGGCCGCTGCAGGTGCAGATGGTGCGGATGAGCGGCCCGCTGATGATCAACAACCTGCTGGCGACGATCTTCTGGCGCATCGACGTGTGGATCCTGCGCCCGATTGCCGGCGCGGCGGCGGTGGGCCTGTACAGCGTGGGGTTGAAGTACCTGGACGGGCTGAATATCATCCCCAGCGTGTCGACCATGGCCGTCTTCCCGTTGATGAGCCGGTTCGCGCGCTCGGAGTCGAACGGCCTGCTGCGATCGTACATTTTGAGCCTCCGGCTGCTGACGATCGTCAGCCTGCCGATCGCCATGGCCGTCACGTTCCTGGCGCGGCCGCTGGTCTTTATCGTCGGCGGTGTCCAGTACCTGGACGTGCCGGGCGTCTTCCACATCTTTGGCCGGACGATCCCCTACATGGGCGGGGCGGACCTGGCGTTCCAGGTGATCATCTGGAGCATCCCGATCGGGTTTGTCAACAGCGTGACGCAGTACGTGCTGATTGCGGTCAACCAGCAGCACTACCTGACGCGGGCATTTATCCTCGGCGTGGTGTTCAACGTGGTGGGGAACCTGATTTTGATCCCGCGGCTGGGCTACGTGGGGGCGGCGCTGGCGACGATCTTTAGCGAGTTCAGCCTGCTCTTCCCGTTCTACTACAGCGTACGGCGCCACGTGGGCCGCGTGCCCTGGTGGCGGGTATACGGGCCGCCGCTGCTGGCGACGGCGTTGATGGGCCTGGCGACATACGGGTTGGTGACGGCGGGCGTCAACGTGTGGATCGCAGTGGCGCTGGGGTTAGTCGTGTACCTGGTGGGCTTGCTCCTGACCGGCGCGCTGCGCGGCGAGGATATGGCGACGGTGCTGCGGGCGCTGCCGATCGGGCCGCTGCGGAAGTTGGTGCCGGCTGGGTAAGGTGACCTAGAACGTCCCTGGCTCGGCGCAGTCAAATCAGGATAGGGCGAAATGTCGGTGCGCCGTGCCAGGGACGAGGCGGTCGATCAGGGCTGTTCGAAGCCGATTTCGAACATGCTCTCGAGGTCGTGCTTGGAGTAGACCTTGAAGGAGATGAGTGTTTCGGAGTCGAGGATGCCGTCGACCACGAGCATGCGGGAGGTGACGAGGTCGGCCAGGGCGGCATTGTTGGGCACGCGCAGGATGGCGACCAGGTCATATTGGCCGGCGACAGAGAAGACCTCGGAAATGCCGTCGATCTCGGCCATCTGCTCGGCGACGGAGACGATGCGGTTGCGCTCGCATTTGATGAGGACGACTGCGGATACCATGGGTGGGACTCCTTGCTGTAGTTGACGCGGATGAACACCCCGCGCTGAATCGCTTTACAGTTTTGTCTTAGATTATAGCAGATACCCTAGCGTGTGCGCTTCAAAAACAATTTATGCCGCCGAGACGCATTTGGGGCGTTGCCAATCGCCATCTAGGTGACGTATAATCATCTTGGATGTGTACGTATAGAGGAGGAGGTAACCGATGTACACGAAGCTGACGCTGCGCATGGACACCAGATTGATCGAAGAAGCGAAGCAGTATGCGGAGGAGCATGGCTCCTCGCTGTCGCAGCTTGTGGCCGAGTACTTTGCGGTGTTGACGGCCAAAGATGAGGGTGCCGAGGCTTTTGAGCGTAAACTGCCCCCTATTACGCGCTCTTTGGTCGGCGTGCTGAAAGAGAGCGAATACAATCCTGAGGACTATCGGCGCTACCTGGAAGATAAGTACGCATGAAGGTCCTGTACGATATCAACGTTTTGCTGGACGCACTGCTGCGCCGCGAACCTTTTTATCAGCAGGCGGCGCGGCTTTTGGCGGCTGCTGAGCAGAGTCGGGTGCACGCAGTTCTGTGTTCATCCTCGATTCCCACCATCCACTATCTCGCCGCCAAACAGATCGGCCCAATCGCAGCCAGGCAGGTAATCGAGCGTTTGCTCCAGATTTTCGACCTTGCCGCAGTCGATCGGCTGGTACTGCAGTCTGCACTTAGGAGCCCCATCATCGATTTCGAGGATGCAGTGGTGAGCGAGTCAGCGTATCATGCGGAAGTAGACGGCATTGTAACGCGCAACCTGGCGCATTTTCGAAATTCGTCCGTCCGGATCTATTCGCCCGAGGAACTGCTGGCGTGGCTTGCCAAGCAAGGGGCAGAGGAATAGTCTTTGGGCGTATCACCCAGATTCGTGCGAGGCTCGCACTACGAGGCACGAAGTTGGGCGATGCAATGGGGCGCGAGCCTTGCACGGTAGGGATTGCATGCTGTCTCTCCAGTGGATTCAGTTCAGTGCTTCCCAGCGAATACGGTAGAGCACGTACCAGTAGTCGGAGTAGAGCTCTTCGTACCACTGCGAACGGGCACGGGGGCCGGTGAGGGCGTAGGCGTCCCAGGGGTGCGGTTTTTCGGGGGGACGACGGCCGACGATGAGGTGGGTGATGCCCAGCGCGCGCAGACCGGCGAGGGCCTGTGCTTCGGCGCCCGGAGGGGCATAGGCAATGGCAATGGCGGGCGCGGAATTGGCCCAGAGGCGATCGTGGTGCGTGTAGAACTCGTCGCCGCCGCTCCAGGTTAAGACGCGGGCGTCTGCGGGTAGTTGGGCATCGGCGTACTGCCAGACGGGGTAGGAGCGTATCTCGCGGGTGAGATAGTCGTCCACCGACTGGCCGCCGGCGACTACACTCCAGGGCAGGCGGTAGAGCACGGACGAGAGCCAGCCGTCCCAGTTGACCCGGTCTACCTCGTGCAAGGGCGTAAAGGGCGGCAGGTTGACCACCATCAGCACGGCCAGGCCGCCTGTAAGCAACGCCGGCGCTGCGTTGTCCGGCTACCAGCCGGCCAAGACCTGCGACGCGAGCAAAAGCGAATGCTGCAAGTACGGCGAGGATGGGTGCAATCGGCATCAACTGGCGTACTTCAAAGCTTGTCACCGGCGAAGACCACAGCAGCAGCCAGAGCGCGACAAAGGCGGCAAGCCGCGGCCAGACGCCACGCAGGCGGCGCAGTACCAGCATGGGCAGAAGGATCAGGAACAAGGGGCCCAACGTACCCCCGTAGCCGGCGGCATGAATCGTCATGTGCCAAGGCAGCGTCACCAGGTTGGCAAGGGTACGCGGCCGGCCAAACTGGTGGAAGAAATCCTGCTGCCCGGCTTGCGTCAGCGCGTTCCACCGTGCCGGCGGCGCGCCAAAGATCGTGTACATCGTTTCGAACACCGGGTTGCCGGTAGCCAGATAGCTGCGGAGGTACCAGGGGAGTGCCACCAGCATGCTGAGCACTCCCAGTGTCAGCGCGGCGAGGAATGCATGCCGCCAGCCGGCACTGCGGCTACGGAGCACCAGGAGCAAGCCGGGACAGAACAGGGCCAGGGCAAACAGCGCCAGGTGCTTGGTGGAGAGGGCGAAACCAAGGTTGAGTGCGGCCAGCAGCAGCCACTGGCGCCGGCTTGTGTCTACATAGCGCAGGAGGGCGTACACGGCGAGCGCCACAAACAGCATGATCGCCAGGTCGGTGTTGGCCGTCGAGCCCAGCCAGATCACGGTGGGCATGGTGACCAGCAGCGCCACCGCCAGCCAAGGTGCGGCGCCTGGCGTGTAACGCCGCGTCAAATTCGTAGGTCAGAATGGAGGTCAGCAGCAGATAGCCGAGGTGGAGGAGAATGGCGGCGGTTGCGTCGCCTAACGCCAGCCCGTAGCCATACCAGAGTTCGGTCGTCATCGGGTAGAGCGAGACGAAGTCGGCGGGGATGTCTACCAGGTAGCCCGCCTGCAGGTAGCGTTGGGGGTACGTCAGGTGGTACCACAGGGCGTCGTACTGGGTTTCGGGGGCAAGGGCCGCCACACCGGCGCAAAAGAGGGCAAGGCCGGCGCAGGCAATCCAGAGCAGTGTCGTGTTGCGCGGCATGCGCGGCACGGCCAGATGCCGGCGCAGATGCCCACCGCTGCGCACCTGCCTCAGGGCACCTGGTGCCAATACGAACAGTGTGGCGAGTACCACCAGCGCCGCGATCGCCTGCAGCACGAACGGACGGTAAAGGCCAAACTGCGCTAGAAGAAGGCCAAGGCTGCCGAAGGCGCCGATTCCGAGCGCGCCCGCAAACGGGAGCCGCTCGCGCCAGCCGGCATACTGCCAGCCCAGCACCTGGCTGATACCCAGCCCCAACGCAATGGCGGCAGCCAGCAGAAGCAGGGCAGCCCCGATGCCCGCCAACTCACGTTTCAGCGCCCCGTGCAGGTAGGGCAGAGCCCCGTCGGTCGTGTTCTGCGCCATAGCCAATGTCAGAGCAAGAAATGCCAGCGCAACCAGTGCAATGACGGCCAGGCAGGCCACGCGTGCAAAGCGGGCGCGGCATGTGCCGGTCCGCCCCGCGGTCGACGACCCATACCAACCCAGTCGCTACAGCAGCCAGGAGCAGCATGCCGCCCAGGAATGCCAGCGTACCAGCCGTTTTGGGCTCGGCCCGAGACCAGTCGCCAAGCAGCAGGCGCCAAAGCTGCGAGTAGTAGAAGGCCAGCACGAAGATTGCCCAGGCTAGCGCAGCCCCTGCCAGGAGCGCGTGCAACCACCACCTTTGGGTACGTTCGACTGCGGCCGGGACAAGTGACGTTGGATGGTTCATACCTCAGAGTTATGGGTTATCCGGCATCGAAAGTCAACTGATTTGCATTACACTCTGCTTACAGGGGGGAATGACACAGGTAAGAGAAGGCGTGGTATGCTGGGGCCTCCTGCACGCAGCCGAGCGCCTCCTGTGTATAGGAGGGCACAAGGTCCGGCGATGGGAGGATCGGCGTGAAGGGAAGGTGCGTGCGCCGGACCTTGTGCCCCTACGAAACGTGCTTGCCCGAACAAGAAATGTGCGCTGGGCGACTGCCGTTCTGTGCGTCGAGGCATCACGTTACTACCGGCTTCTCGCTCGGGTACTTCTTGTATACCCCTTGCTCTACTACCTCGGCCAGGGCGGCGGCGACGGCGTGGACGTCGGCGAAGGTGTTGTAGAGGGGGGCGATGCCGATGCGGATGTTGTCGGGGTAGCGGAAGTCGGGCAGGACGTTGCAGTCGCGGATGAGGGCAAGGTCGATGCGCAGGCCCTCGGGATGGCCGAGCGAGATGTGCGAGCCGCGCCAGGCGGGGTCGCGCGGGGAGTTGAGCGTGTAGCCGAGCGGCTGCAGCATGGCTTCCCACAGGGCGACCAGGTATTCGGTCTGCTGGACGGACTTGGCGCGCAGGGCGTCCATGCCGGCGGCAAGCAGGAGATCGACGCCAACCTCGATCAGGGCCAGCGAGAGCACCGGCGGCGTGCCGCTGAGAAAGCGGCGCAGGGTCGCAACCGGCTTGTGTGCGAGGCCGAAGTCAAAGAGGTTGGACTGGCTCATCCAGCCGGCGATGGGGTTGGCCAACTGCTCCTGCAGGTCGCGGCGGATGTAGAGGAAGGCGGGCGCGCCGGGGCCGCCGTTGAGATACTTGTAGGTGCAGCCGACGGCCAGGTCGGCGTTGGCGGCGTTGAGGTCGATGGGAACGGAACCGGCCGAGTGGCTGAGGTCCCACAGCACGAGGGCGCCGGCATCGTGGGCCTGTTGCGTGACGGCGGCCATATCGTAGGTGTAGCCGCTCTTGAAGACCGTGTGCGAGAGGGTGAGCAGCGCCACGTCGTCGCGCAGCGCCTGCTGCAGCGCGTCGACCGGGCCGTGGATGCCGTCGGGGGAGCGCAGCACCTCCAGCGTGTGGTGGCGGCCAAGAAGGTCGATGGCCTCCTCAATCACATAGATGTCGGACGGGAAGTTGAGGTCGTCCGTCAGGATGCGGGTGCGGCGGGCGTCACGCTGCCTGGCATAGCGCAGACCGGCGACCAGCAGCTTGAAGAAGTTGACCGAGGTGGAGTCGGCCACGATCACCTCGTCGGGCTGTGCGCCGAGCAGGCCGGCAATCTTGGCGCCGACCCGTTCGGGCGCGTCGAACCAGCCTTCGTTCCAACTGCGGATCAGGCGGTCGCCCCACTGGCGGGTCACGAGGTCGTTGGCCAGGGCCAGCGAGGCATGCGGCATGCGGCCGAGCGAGTTGCCGTCCACGTAGACCAGGCTCGCGTCGGGATGGGCGAAGTGGTCGCGAAAGTGCGCCAGCGGGTCGGCGGCGTCGAGCGATTGGGCGTAGGCGAGATCGGTGCGCATAGGCGGTCCTTGGTTGACCCTTCCGGGAAGACCCCCTCTTCCCGGAAGAGGGGGGCTTCCCGGAAGGGTCAGGCGGGAATGTGTTCGAAACGATAGTCGCCGGAGCCGATTTCGACGACGACGTCGTCGCCTTCCTGGCGGGCATTGTGGCAGCCGGGGGCGGCGGTGAGCGGGATGTCGCTCTCGTAGACGTGGGCGAGCTGCATGTTGGGCAGGTGGACTTCGGCGTGGCCGTTGGCGGGCACGGTGACGGCGACGCGCATGCGGCCGTCGCGCTGCGACCAGCCGGCGGTGTATTCGCCGATCATGGTTTCGTGGGCGGCATAGGCCCAGCTGAGGCCGCCGCCCGGGCGCGGGCGCACGATGGCGCGGCGATAGCCGGGGGCGGACGGGTCGGTGTCCAGGCCGGCCACGACGCGGTAGAGCCAGTCGCCGATGGCGCCGTAGGCATAGTGGTTGAACGAGTTCATCTCGGGGTCCTGGAAGCTGCCGTCGGGGCGAATGCCGTCCCAGCGTTCCCAGATAGTGGTGGCGCCCTGGGTGACGGGGTAGAGCCAGGATGGATACTCCTGGCGCATGAGCAGCTCGTAGGCGACGTCGAGATAGCCGAACCGAGCCAGCACGGGACAGAGATAGGAGGCGCCGACAAAGCCGGTCGTCAGCTGCGTGCCGCGGCGGCGGATGTCGGCGACCAGGCGGCGGGCAGCCTCGCCGCGCTGCTCCTCGGGCAGGAGGTCGAACGCCAGGGCCAGCACGTAGGCCGTCTGCGTGTTCGAGGTGAGGCGACCAGAGGCGGTGACGAACTCGCGTTGAAAAGTGCTGCGGATGTTCGCTGCCAGCTGTTTGTACTCAGCCGCCTCGCCGCGCGCGGCCGAGCACTGCGGCCGCCTGGGCGAGCAGCGTCGTCGAATAGGCATAGAAGGCCGTGGCGATCAGGTCGGTGTCGGTGAGGCCGATCTTGGCGTTGCCGTCTTTATGGTCGAGCGCCAGCCAATCGCCGAAGTGGAAGCCGACGTTGAAGAGGTACTCGTCGTCACCCGAGCGGCGCATATACTCGACCCACTTGACCATGCTGTCGAACTGCTGCTCGAGAATGCGCGTGTCGCCGTAGCACTGGTACATGGTCCAGGGCACGATGACGGCGGCGTCGGCCCAGGCGGTGGCGCCGGCGCCGCGCTCGCCCTCCGCATACATGATGTCCGGCACGACGTGGGGCACACGGCCGTCGGGGCGCTGGTCGGCGGCGAGGTCGCCGAGCCACTTGGTGAAGAAGGACGGCGACGTCGAAGTTGAAGCAGGCGGTGCGCGAGAAGACCTGGGCATCGCCGGTCCAGCCCAGACGCTCGTCACGCTGGGGGCAGTCGGTGGGCACGTCGAGGAAGTTGCCCTTCTGGCCCCAGACAATGTTGTGCTGCAGCTGGTTGAGCAGCGGTTCCGAGCACTCGAATTCGCCCGTCGGCTCCATGTCCGAGTGGATGACGAGCGCGGTCAGCATGTCGGGGTCTGGCTGCGCTGCGCAGGCCCTTGACGGCGACATAACGGAACCCCTGGAAGGTGAAGCAGGGTTCATACTGTTCGACACTGGGCCGCCCTTAAGGATATAGCGGACCTCCTGTTTCGCGGTGCGCAGGTTGTCCAGGTAGACTTCGCCCTGCTGGTCGAGCACCTCGGCATGGTGCAGCACGATCTCGTCGCCGGCCTCGCCCTGCACGGTGAGGCGCACGCGGCCGACCAGGTTCTGGCCGAAATCGTAGACAACCTGGCCGTCGGGCGAGCGGCTGATCAGCGTCGTCGTGCGTTCCTGCACCACGCGGACGGGCGGGGCAATCTGTGCGACGAGTGCGGCCGCGGGCGGGTCGATCAGGCGCACAGGCTGCCAATTGCCGGCGTAAATCCGGGCTGATCCCACCCGTCCTGCTCGAGGCGGGCGTCATACACCTCGCCGTTGTAGAGGTCGGACTGGAGAATGGGGCCCGTGGCCGCCGTCCAGTTCTCGTCGCTGGTGACGACCTGGACGCTGCCGTCGGCGTAGCGGATCTCCAGCCGCAGCAGCAGGCCCAGGCGGTCGCCAAAGGTGTTGCGGGCGACGATAAAGCCCAGGTTGCCGCGCAGCCAGCCGTCGCCCAGCTTGACGCCGATGGCGTTGGCGCCCGGCACGAGGAGATCTGTCACATCGTAGGTCTGGTACTGCAGGCGGTGGCGGCTGGTCCAGCCGGGCGTAAAGAGATCCTCGGTCACCGGCTGGCCGTTGATGGTGGCCGAATAGAGGCCCAGGCTGGTGACGTAGAGGCGGGCCGAGAGCACGGGTGAGGCGGCAGTGCCATCAGCAATGCTGCCTGCTATCTGCGGCACGTCGAACTCGGTGCGCAGATAGGGCACCGGCTGCGCCGGCTGGTGTCTTCTTCCCAGGGCACGCCGATCCAGCGTGCCTGCCAGCGCCGACGTCTGCATGAGGCCCATTTCCCACTGGGCGGTCTTGCTCCAGGGCGAAGCCTGGTCGGCGCCATCCCAGACGCGCACACGCCAGAAACACTGCTGGCCCGGCGTCAGCGGGGCGCCGGCATAGGCGTGGTGGATTGAGATGTCAGATTCCACCTTGCCGGTGTCCCACAGGTAGGGTCCGGTGGCGAGGGCAGATTCACTCGCTGCCACCACGATCTGGTAAGCGCTTTGGACCAGGCTGCGGCCTTCCCCGCTGCACTGCCAACTGAGGCGTGGGTGGGGGACGTCGATGCCGAGCGGGTCGTATTTGTATTCGCAGCGCAGGGCAACAGCAGAAATCTCACTCATGGGCGCCTCCACAATCGCAAAGAAAGACTGGTTGCATGTTTCGTGTGGGGGTGATCAGAGCGTGCGCAGGGCGGCGCGCACCGGGCTGCCGTCGCCGCCGGCGATCTTGAGCGGCAGGGCGACCAACTCGTACAAGCCGTCCGGAGCTGCGCGCAGGTCGAGGCCTTCGAGGATGGCGACGCCCGCCGCCAGCAGGGCGTTGTGGCCGGGCAAGTCCTTGCTGTCGGCGTGGTCCATGCTGGGCGTGTCGGACCCATAGAGGACGATGCCGGCGCGGCCCAGCGCTTCGCGCCAGCGCAGGCGATGGATAGACGAACTCGGCCGGAAAGACGTCGTGGGGGGCGGTGCTGCCGCCCGAACGCACCAGCAAGCGGGGGGCAAGGCTCAAGTCGACATGGTGGAAGTCCTCAGGCGCGAGAGGACCGGCGGACTTGTGCACGGTAACGACCTGGGCGGGGCCCCAGTAGGCGTCGAGCGGCAGGCGCTCGATCGTGACACCATGACGCTGAACGTGAAAAGGGGCATCGACGTGCGCGCCGGTATGGGAACTCAGCGTCAGCGTCGAGAGGTTGACGAAGGCGCCGTCAGCCATGGCCAGCACGGTGCGGCGCTCGAAAGGTGTATCGCCGGGCCACACGGCCAGCGTGGGTTCCAGCGTCCTGGAAATGTCGATTACGGTCATGAGTGGGCGCTTCTGAAATTCAAAGGTGCGGGAGCAGATGGATTGTAGAACTTGTTGGGGGTAGTTTACCATGACGGGGAGGATTAGGCGAGGGTGGCGACCGAGGGTCGCTGGAGTCAGATGACGAAGGGGCTAGGGGCGCGATGTTGATTGAGTTGAATGGGGTGCGGCCGAAGGTGGCGGAGGGCGTGTATATTGCGCCGACGGCCGTGTTGATTGGGGACGTGACGATTGGGGCGGGGTCGAGCGTGTGGTTTGGCGCGGTGCTGCGCGGGGACAGCGGGCGGATCGTGATTGGGGAGCGCGTGAGCGTGCAGGACAATGTCGTGATCCATGTCAACGAACGCGAAGACACGATCGTGGAGGACGATGTCCTGATCGGCCATGCGGCCGTGATGGAAGGGTGCCATATCGGGCGCGAGGCGCTGATTGGGATGCATGCCACGGTGTTGAGCGGCGCACGCGTGGGCGAGCGCGCCTTGATCGCAGCCGGCAGCCTCGTGCGCGAGCATGCCCAGATTCCGCCGGCGGTGCTGGCGGCGGGCGTGCCGGCAGAGGTGAAGGGGGAGCTGCCGCCGCGCGTGCAGGAGCGGATGCGCCACGGGCCCCTGCACTACATTGAAATGGCACAACGGTACGTTGACGGCGCACGCATTATTGAAGAGTAAAGCAAGGAGCAGTTCACATGTCCGCCACCACCCAACGCGCACCAAGCCGCAGTAAGACGCAGACAGTACTTAACCCGTACGCCCTATTGGCTGATTGCCGCCATGCTGCTTGGCCTCTTGTTTGTCTGGCACATTCAGAGTGACGAGAGCTACCGGGTCATCTTTGCCACGGTCGCCAAGGGCCTGTGGGTAACAGTCTGGGTGACGATCGTGTCGTTTATCGGCGCCATGATCCTGGGGCTGCTGGTGGCGCTGGCGCGCGGCTCGCGCAACCGCGTCGTCTACGAAGTCGCCACCTTTTATGTGGAGATCGTGCGTGGCGTGCCGATGCTGGTGCTGCTGCTGTACATCGCCTTTGTCGTTGCGCCGGCCCTGATCGGCGCGGTCAACTGGGCTGGGCGAGGAGTTGGGGGGTATCGGGCTGGGGATCTTGGGTGACCCGCTGGCGCAGGTCCGCGTGCGTGACCTCGACTATGCGGCACGTGCGATCATTGCGCTGGTGATTGCCTACAGCGCGTTTCTAAGCGAGATCTTCCGCGCGGGCATTGAGAGCATCGAGCGCGGCCAGATCGAGGCGGCGTACAGCCTCGGCATGTCGCGCTGGCAGGCCCTGCGGCTGGTGGTGCTGCCGCAGGCGATCCGGCGCGTGCTGCCGCCGCTGGGCAACGACTTTATTGCCATGCTCAAGGACTCGTCGCTGGTTTCGGTACTGGGCGTGGCAGACATCACGCGGTTGGGCAACACGTATGCAGTAAGCACGTTTATGTATTTTCAGACGTATAATGTGGTTGCCTTCTTGTATTTGTCGATGACGCTCTTCCTGACGCTGGTGGTGCGCTGGCTGGAGCGGCGTATGCCCCAAAACATGAAGTAAGATTTTGTGCTTTGCCCTGGTCTTGCCATAATGCCTATCAGTACCGGTGTGCCAGCAGCGCACCGGAGTGGAACCACTACAAAGCAGCCATCGTTCCGCTAGATGGCTATAAACAAACATAACGCACATCCAAGGAGTACACCTTGAACAAAAAAATGCAGCTCCTACCCATTTTCGCCCTGGTGGCAGCGCTGCTGTTTGCAGTCGCGCCATTTGTGGGTGCGCAGGCGGCAGGATTGCCGGTCCTCCAGCAGGACGCCACGCCGGAACCGACGCGCCGAAGCTACTGTAGAAGGCACGGCAGAGGCGACTGCCGAGGCGACGGCAGAAGCCACAGCTGAAGCCACAACTGAAGCCACAGCTGAAGCCACAACTGACAGCCACAGCGCGGGTGAGCCGGCCTTTACGATCGACGAACTGTCCAACATGTCCTACATGTCGTTCATTGCGCCGACCGGCGTCGTGACGCTGACAAACGGCACGTATGAGGACACCGAGAACCGCATCACGGCGGGCATCGGCACGACGCCGACCGTGGCCTACGGCACGATCGACGGCCAGGATGCAGCTGCGGTCATCATCGGCGAAAGCGGTGGAGGCAGCGGTCAGTTTGTCAACCTGGCGCTCGTGATGGACGTGGACGGTACGCCGACCAACGTCGCCATTGCGCAGCTTGGCGATCGGGTGGGCATCTACGGGTTGACGATCACGGAGAACGGTTTGGTTGTCGTCGACATGGTGGCGCAGGGGCCGAGTGATGCCATGTGCTGCCCGACGATGCCGGTCACGCGCATCTATGCCTACACAGGCGACGCCTACAAGCAGCTCGCGCCGGTTGCCGAAGTGGCTGCTACCATCGACGGCTCGCCGGTGACACAGCAGGTGCTGGCTGCGATCATTCCGGCCACGCCCTATGACAACAGCATGCCGCCCGGCGGGCAGGGCCAGCCCAAGCATCCGGTCTGGTCGCTTGACCTCAGCGAACCGGAAACCGTGATGACAATGGGCGGCGCCTATGTCGCCATCTACAACGTTGCCGCCTGGGAAGCGATGTGGAATGCGGCCGGCGACAACTACGTGTCGGACGCGATCGCCGAGCTGAACATGCTGCTGCAGGAGAAGCCGGCCGATCTGACCAAGGCCCCGGCCATTCTGCCCGAGCCGCCGGCGATGGACGATATCGTCGCCCAGGTTGCGTATCTGGACCTGCCTGATGGCGGCTCCGGCATCCGCTGGGTGGGCCGGCTGACGCAGGACGCCTCGCCGATCCGGGCTGAAGGCTCGCTGCGCTACTTCTTCCAGGGCCTCACCAGCGACGGCCAGCGGGTGATCGTCTCGCAGGTGCCGCTGGCGGTTCCGGCCGACACGGCCGGCGTCTACACGGACACCATCACGGCGGAACAGATGGACGAACTGACGGCCAACTGGGACAAGTACATGGCCGACCTGACCACGACGCTTAACGAACTGCCGAGCGACAGCCTATTCCCCCACGCTGACTGCGCTGGACCAGGTGATGGAGTCGGTGACCATCAGCCAGAGCGTCAACACGCTGCTGCCCGGCGTCCTGGGCAACCTGGCGTACACGCTGACGCTGACCAACGAGCCGGCGCAGTTTGTGGATGGCAAGTATGAGGACACCGAGGCGCAGATCAACGCTTCGCTTTCCGTGCTGAATCCCATTGCGTACGGCTATCTGAACGACGTGTGGACGGCGGCAGTGCTGATTGGCGAGAACGGCGGCGGCAGCGGCGTCTTCACGACCTTGAACGTCGTGCAGGATGTCAACGGCGCGCCGACGCCGGTGGCGATGACGCTGCTGGGTGACCGCGTGCAGGTCCACAGCGTGACCATTGCAGGCGCTAACATTGAGCTCGACATGACCACGCAGGGACCGAATGATCCAATGTGCTGCCCGACGATGCGCGTGATCCAGGTGTACACGCTGGAGAACGGCGAGTTGAAGCTGGTGGAAGAGACGCCGGTTACCCCGGCTGCCGGTGTAGAAGCCGGCGCGGCCATGACCGGGACGGAAGAGATGACTGGGACGGAAGAGATGACCGGGACCACGGAAGTCACAGGCACCGAGGCGACGACGGGTACAGAGGAAGTGACGGCAACGGAAGCTGCGACTGGTACGGCTGCTGCTGGAAGCAATGAACTGGCCGGCACGGCGTGGACGTGGACGCAGACGCAGATGAATGACGGCACCGTGCTCACCCCAGCGCAGGCCGACGCATTCCAACTCCAGTTGGGCGAGGACGGCTCGGCCAGCACGACGACGGACTGCAACACGTTCCGCGGCACGTACACAGTAGACGGCAACCAAATCAAGATTGACCTGCCGATCTCGACACGCATGGCTTGCCCGGACGGTTCGCAGGAGGCCGATTACATCAAGCATCTGACGTCGGTGCAGTCTTACCTGATGGCCGACGGCAACCTGGTGCTGGAACTGCCGTTTGATTCGGGCGGCATGACCTTTGCACCGGCTAAGTAGACGCAGGTAAGGAAGCCGTGCCAGGCTCGCCCTACCAGGTTTGAGGTAGGCGATAGCGCAAGGGGCGAGCGAGGCACGATAGCGACATGGTGGGGCGGGCGCATGTGCGCCCGCCTTTTCGCGCCTGCCCACTCCCCTTCCAGGAGGACACCCTTCCAGGAGGACCGTCCTCCTGGAAGGGTGTCCTCCTGGAAGGGGTGGAAGGAAGGGGTGGAATCTTGGTAAATCTATGGTTCATGCCTACAATGTAGCGTCTAACAGGCTCCAAGATCTGTTGGAGTGGGGAGCAGACGGCAAAGGAGAACCGCACGATGAGTATGGAAGCAAAGACGCCGGTCAACGGCAAGCACGAGAACGGAAAGACCAATGAGCCGGTCGTCGGCACATTTGCGGTCAAGGCCGGCCTGGCGCAGATGCTCAAGGGTGGCGTCATTATGGACGTCGTGACGCCTGAGCAGGCGCGGTTGGCGGAGGAAGCGGGAGCGTGTGCGGTGATGGCGCTGGAACGGGTGCCGGCCGACATCCGCCGTGATGGCGGCGTGGCGCGCATGAGCGACCCGCAGATGATCAAGGGCATCATCGCGGCTGTAACGATCCCCGTGATGGCCAAGGCGCGCATCGGCCATTTTGTCGAGGCGCAAATTCTGCAGGCGCTTGGCATCGACTATATCGACGAGAGCGAAGTGCTGACGCCGGCTGACGAAGAGAACCACATCAACAAGCACAAGTTCACCACGCCGTTCGTCTGCGGGGCGCGCAACCTCGGCGAGGCGCTGCGGCGTATTGCCGAGGGCGCGGCCATGATCCGCACCAAGGGCGAAGCGGGCACGGGCAACGTCGTCGAGGCGGTGCGCCATGCGCGCACGATGAACCGCGAGATTCGCCGGCTCCAGAACATGGACGAAGACGAGATGTTTACCTTCGCCAAGGAGATCCAGGCGCCCTATGACCTGGTGCGGCAGACGGCGGAGTTGGGACGGCTTGCCGGTCGTCAACTTTGCTGCAGGCGGCATCGCCACGCCCGCGGACGCGGCGCTGATGATGCAGCTGGGCGTCGACGGCGTCTTTGTCGGCTCGGGTATCTTCAAGAGCGGCGACCCGGCCAAGCGGGCGCGTGCCATCGTGCAGGCGACGACGCACTACAATGACCCGCTGATCCTGGCGGAGGTGAGCGACGACCTGGGCGTGCCGATGGTGGGCATCAACATCGAGACGCTGGCCGAGAATCAGAAGATGGCCGGGCGCGGGTGGTAAACGTTGGCGTGCTCGCCCTGCAAGGGGCGTTTCTAGAGCATGCAGCCATGCTGCGCGGCCTGGGCGCCGACGTGATCGAGGTGCGCAAGCCGGAGCAGCTGGCTGGCCTTGACGGGCTGGTCATGCCCGGCGGCGAGAGCACAACGATGGGGCTGGTAGCAGAGCGCTGGGGGCTCGTCGAGCCGCTGCGCGCCTGGGTGCGGGCAGGAAAGCCGGTGTGGGGAACGTGCGCCGGGATGATCCTGCTGGCCGAACCATGCCGTGGGCCAGAAGCAGGGCGGGCAGCCGCTGATTGGCGGGCTGGACGTGACCGTCAACCGCAACTACTTTGGGCGGCAGAACCAGAGCTTCGAAGTCCTGCTGGAGGCGCCAGCGCTGGGGGATGAGCCGTTTCGGGCGGTGTTTATTCGTGCGCCGGCGATCCTGGAGGCCGGGCCGACCGTGCAGGTGCTGGCGGAGGCGCCGGGACACGGCGAGCAGGTGATCGTGGCGGTGCGGCAGGGGCCGATCCTGGCGACGGCGTTTCACCCGGAACTGACGGACGATGCCCGCTGGCACCGGCTGTTTTTGGATGTAGTAGAAGCGTGTAAGTAGAGACGTAAGCCGAGTGCTCCAGCTTCGGGACTGTTATGAAGGCCCGGCGGACAATTTGGCGGGTTCGACTAGATCGCGCGTTCCTCGGCGGCGGCGATGGCGGCCGCTTCGTTGTCGTTGACTTTGGCGATGACGGCGGCTTCCAGGGGGGAGTCCGCATCGGCGGGAGTTGTGCCATCATCTTCGGCGTCGGTGTAGCTTTTTCCTTGGCCTCGCGCTCGCGGGCTGCCTCTTCCATCCGGTGGGCGATAACTTCGGGCACGCCGTCAGTTTCCAGGGGCACGCTCATCTTCCAGGCGACGGCGGCGTCTTCGTCGCTGACCAGCCCTTCCTCGTTGAGAATGCGGACGATGGTGTCGAGCGTCTTCTGGCCGTGCGTGCGGCCCTTCTTGTCGTTGGTGACGGGCGTCACCATGTCAAAGTAGTTGCCCTTGCCGTTGTGGCTGTACTGGCCCAGGCAGATCATGTCGATGCGGCCGTCGGCCATGGCCGTGTTCCAGGGCGACTGGGGCATGATGGGCCAGCGCCCGGCGAAGAAGACACTGCCGAGAGCCTGGAGCGGGTCGGCTACGCCGTAGAGGTGCCAGAGGTGGTCGACCTTTTTGAGGCCTGGGTCGTCGGACAGCATGCCGCCAATCGAGATGACATAGATGGGACCAGGCAGGCCGGCCAGATACTCGACCGAGCCGATGGCGATCTGGCCGCCGCCGCTCCAGCCGAGCATGATGATGGGCTTGCTGCTGCGCGGGTGCATGCCGTGGCGCAGCAGGCCACCGTAGACCTCGTTGGCGATGCCCAGGTTGTAGACGGGGCCATAGCGGCGATCGGCGGAGACGAAGAGCTGGAAGGCATTGCGCAGGTTGATGACCATGGTCATGATCGCCAGCTTGCTGCCGGGTGTCTGGCCGATCTTCTCCAGGCTGCGCCAGAGCCAGGAGAAGGCCGCGCTGGCCGGTCAAGCCCGTTGTTGGTAACCGAATAGGGATAGATGTCGCTGATGATCTCGGCCTTGGGCAGGCGCTTGCGCAGCCCATAGATAAAGGGATACTCCTCGGCCGGTACGGAAGTCCCCGAGATGGCGCCGATACCCGACAGGTAGACCAGGTAGAAGTCCGCTTCCGGCTCGCAGTGCTGGCGGCCGCTTCTCGCTTCGGCCAACTCGTTCTTCTTGGGCGGCTTGGCGCCCCAGCCGGCCCACCAGCCGAACGATTCCATCGGCGCAAGGGCGGCCGAGACAAAGATCAGGGCAAAGAGCCCGATGAGGAGAAGTCCAATCACTTTGCGCCTCCCTGGGAGTCGCCGAAGCGCGCTTCGGCGCCACTAAAGTGCAGCAGGATGTCCTCCGCAGTAGGGTCGAGACTTGGAGCCCGCGACCTTGTGGAAGACCTTGTTGCGCAAGGCCATCACGGGTTTGCCCAGATAGGTTGGTGAGGGCGAGGCTGGCGAGCCAGCCAAGGCCTACGCAGACCACTGCGCCCCAGAATCCAATCTTGAACTGGTACTCGACGATGCCGATCAGGATCAGCGAGGCTCCAGACGTTGAGCACCTTGCCGACAAAAGGCCCCATCCAGGGGATGAGGACGAAGAAAGCCGAAGACAAGCGGCGCCGTGCTCAAGCCGACCATGCGCACGAACTGGCCCAAAGGCGGGTCGACCTTAAACAGAACGAGCCCCACCAGCCAGACGAGTGAAGCCCCACACGATGTAGCTGATGATGAAGACAAAGCCATTGGTGATCGAGGCTGATCACGAAACGGCTCTTGCGCACACGGTTGATAAACAGCACGGCGCTTTGGCCGAGGAGTGTCGAGGCGCCGGCCAGAAAGACGATACCGGCGACCACCCAGGCTGACCACGGGTACTGTTCGACAAACTTGGAGCACTTCGGGATCGAGCCTGAGATGCATATGTAATGGCCGTCCCAGAGCATACGCAAAGTAGAGCGAAACAAGCTCAATTAAATCCATTATCATTGAAGCCATCCTTGCAGTGGTACGCCGCCGTTACTGCCTATGTGACAGAGCGACTGCGGTGCAGTGCTAACCAAATTTTGTATCCTTTATCCTACAGCCCGGTTTGCCATTGCAGTTCGCATCGTACGTGTTGTCAAGTCGCAGAGCCATATGATACACTGCAGGTGTACGCAATCGACCGCAGATTGGTGCATTATCTCCCCTGAATCTTTGGGTCGTCTATCCTCAATTTATAAGGAATACCATGGCAGACGTAACTCAGCACCTGGCGCCGGTCTCAAAGCCGGCCGGCACCTATGAAGAGGCTATGGCGCGCGTAGCGGCGCTGCAGGCCAAGGATGGGCCCGACGTGCGCGACGACAGCCGGACGCGGCTCTGGTCGCAGGGCAAAAAGGTCGAGCATGTGCTGGTCTACTATCACGGCTACACCAATGCGCCGCCGCAGTTCAAGATCTTGGGCGAAGATCTGTGCAAGCAGGGGTACAACGTGCTGGTGGCGCGGCTGCCCTATCACGGTCTCAAAGACCCGCTCACGACCGAACAGTCCAAGATGACGGCCGAAGAGATGGCCGCGCTCACGCAGGAGACGGTCGACATTGCCCAGGGGCTTGGGCGAGAAGGTGACGATTGCCGGGCTGTCGGCGGGCGGGGTGATGGCGGCCTGGGCGGCACAGTTCCGCGTCCGATGTGGACCTGGCGGTGGTGATCGGCCCGGCCTTTGGCCTGCCGTTTGTGCCGGCCTGGGTGAGCAGCACTCTTCTGTTTTGGCGTGCGGCACCTGCCCAACTTCTATGTCTGGTGGGACCCGCGCGTCAAGGAAAAGATCGTCGGCCCGCCGCATGCCTACCCGCGCTTCAGCACCAAGGGGCTGGAGGAGACGTTCCGGCTGGGCAAGGAAGTGCGCAATGCGGCCAAGAGTACGAAGCCGGCGGCCAGGAAGATCCAGGTCGTCTTGAGCGACTTCGATACCGCGATCCACCTGCCGACGGCCAAGAAGGTGGCCGAGGAGTGGAAAGAGCACGGTGCCGACGTGTCCGTCTACGACGTTCGCCAAGGACCTCAAGATCTGGCACGACATGATCGACCCGGCGCAGTCCACGCAGCAGATCGACGTCGTATATCCGGTGGTACTGCCGCTGCTGACGCAGAACGCGTGACATGTCGAGGGGAAGCGCATAGGCCCGGCGGCGACAGAAACCGAGTTTCGCGCAGAAACTCGGTTTCTTGCGCCGTTGCGCCGGACCCTGTGTCCCTACGCTTGTGCGCACCCTGCACGCTCATATGTCCGAAATTGCGGGTCGCGTTTGACAACACCTGCAATCATGTTACACTGCGGAAAATTTCTCCATACCATGTCTTGCCTCATGACGCTCGAGATTGATTGTTGGCGTCCAGCGCCAACCCCTCTACACCATCCAACTTATCGACGGAGGCGCCTGCCAATGGCTGAAATTGCCGTTGCGCTGCAAAATGTCTGGAAGCGTTTCCCCGGCCCCGCCGGGGAAACAGTCGTCGCAGTCAAGGATGTTTCCCTAAAAATCAACGATGGTGAGTTCTTTGCCCTGCTCGGCCCGTCTGGCTGCGGCAAGACGACGTCGCTGCGCATGATCGCCGGCTTTGAACTGCCGACCGAAGGCGAGGTCTATATCCACGGCCGCGCCATGGGGAAGACGCCGCCCTACCAGCGCCCGGTCAATACGGTCTTTCAGAGCTATGCGCTCTTCCCGCACATGACCATCGGCGAAAACGTGGCCTTTGGCCTGGAGATGAAGAAGGTCTCCAAGACGGAAGCCCAGACAGCGCGTCAAGGAGGCGCTGGAGATGGTGCGGCTGCCCGGCTACGAGCGGCGCAAGCCCAAGCAGCTTTCCGGCGGGCAGCAGCAGCGCGTGGCGCTGGCGCGTGCGCTGGTCAACCGGCCCGAGGTGCTGCTGCTGGACGAGCCGCTGGGCGCGCTCGACCTCAAGCTGCGCAAGGAGATGCAGATCGAACTGAAGAAGCTGCAGCGCGAAGTCGGCATCACCTTTGTCTTTGTGACGCACGACCAGGAAGAGGCGCTGACGATGAGCGACCGCATCGCCGTCATGTCGCAGGGCGTGGCGCTGCAGGTCGGGCGATGCCAACGACATCTACGAGCACCCCAACTGCAAGTTTGTGGCCGACTTTATCGGCGAGACCAACTTTCTGGACGGCAAAATTGTCGAGAAGGATGGGCACAAGGTGCGGGTCGAGCTTGAGGCGGGCGGCGGCATCTGGGCCACGACGCCGCAGCCGATCGCGACAGGGCGAGAAGATCAGCGTCACGGTGCGGCCGGAAAAGATGCACCTCCGGACCGGCGCGGCGGGCAGCGGCAACGAACTGCGCGGGCGGGTGACGAGCATCGTCTACATCGGCACCGACACGCACTACGGCGTGACGCTCGCCAACGGCCAGGAGGTGCGCGTGCGGCAGCAGAACTCCGCCGCCGATTCGCGCATGCTGGCCAGGGAAGGCGACGCTGCCAGCCATCCACTTTGCGCCCGAAGCGGCGCGCGTGCTGACGGAGTAGGCCATGCTGCAGAAACTGCGCGAGAATCGCTCGCTCCAAGGCATCCTGCTGATGACGCCGACCATGATCATCATGGTGGCGCTGCTGATTATCCCGCTCATCCTGACCGTGATCACCAGCTTTGGCCAGCGCGACCCCGACGGCAACGTGATCTACACGTTTACGCTCGAGAACTACTGGCGGCTGATGGGCTTTACCGAAAACGGGACATGGGACAACCTGTACCTGCGTCATCCTGATGCGCTCGCTGTGGCTGGCGCTGCAGACGACGGTGATCGTGATCGCCATGGCCTACCCGCTGGCCTACTTCATTGCACGGGCGCCGGAAAAGCGGCGCAACTTCCTGCTCTTCCTGGTGCTGATCCCGCTGTGGACCAACTTTGTCATTCGCATCTACGCCTGGGTGATGATCCTGCGCACGCAGGGTGTGCTCAACAGCTCGCTCGGCTTCCTGGCGGGGCTGGCCAGCGTACCCTTCAAGCCGTTTGACTTGTATCCTTCGCAAGGGGCGGTGCTGGTGGGCATGGTCTACGAGTTCCTGCCCTTTATGATCCTGCCCATCTTCACCTCGCTGGAGAAGATCGAGCCCAATCTCTATGAAGCGGCCGCCGACCTGGGGGCAAACTCGTTTTGGACCTTCTTGCGGGTCACCCTGCCCCTGTCGCTGCCGGGCCTGGTGGCGGGCACGATCCTCACCTTTGTGCCGGTGATCGGCACCTTCGTCGTCTCCGACATCCTGGGCGGCCGCCAGGTCATCCTCGTGGGCAACCTGGTGCAGCGCCAGTTCCTGGACGCGCGCAACCCGCCCTTTGGCTCGGCCGCCTCGATCATTCTGCTGGGGATGACGCTGGCGCTTGACGCTCTACTACACGCGGCGCTTTGGCCTGGGCGAGGAGATTGCAGCCGGATGAACACGCATCGACGGTCGCCCTGGCTTACGCTCACGACGATCCTGGTCTATCTCTTCATGTATATACCGATCGTCGTGCTGATCGTCTTCTCGTTCAACTCGTCGAAGACCAACGTCGTCTTTGAGGGTGTGGTCAACCAGGGCCGTGCGGGCCGTTCTACTGGTACTGCCAGCTCTTCCAGAACCGTGACGTGCTGAACGCCACGCGCAACACGTTGATCATTGCGTTTACGTCCACGATCGTCGCCACCATCGTCGGCACGATGGCGGCGCTGGCGCTGCAGCGCTACAACTTCCGCGGGCGGGACTTCTCGGAGACGACGATGTACTTCCCGATCGTCACGCCCGAGATCGTCATGGGTATCGGCATCCTGGTCATGTTCAGCGCCGCATTTGGCTGGATCAACAGCGCGCTGGCGCTGGCAGGGGATCAACGGCTGTCGATGGGGCTGGGCACCGTCATCGTCTCGCACATTGCCTTCAGCGTGCCGTTCGTGATCCTGACCGTGCGTGCGCGCCTGCACGGCTTTGACAACCGCGTGGAAGAGGCGGCGATGGATCTGGGGGCGAACGAGTGGACGACGTTCCGCCGTGTGACCTTTCCGCTGATTGCGCCGGGCGTCCTGGCCGGGGCGATGCTGGCCTTCACGCTCTCGCTGGACGATTTCATCATCACCTTCTTTACCACCGGTCCCGGGGCGACGACGCTGCCCATCTATGTGTACGGCCTGCTGCGCCGCATTGTCACGCCGGAAGTCAACGCGCTCTCCACCATCTGGATCCTGGTGGTGCTGGTGGCCGTGGCAATCTCGCAGTGGTTTCAGAGTCGTGAATAGACCATCCACCATCCATCATCAACCAACCTCTTGTTGCAAGGGAGATAGCGGTATGGCCAGGTATTTACGTGTAAGTGGTTTGATCACAGCGGTATTGGTCGTGGCGGCACTCGTGTTGGCGGCATGTGGCGGTGGTGGGGCGGCGGCCCCCGCCGGCGACGCCGGCACCACAGAGGCTGCGACGAGTGGCGGATACGGGGACGGCAGCCTGTCCGGAACCAAACCCCAAGATGGAAGTCACTTCCAAGGAACTGAACCTGTTTGTGTGGACCGAGTACATCCCGCAGCAGACGATCGACTGCTTCGAACAGGTGTACGGCATCACCGTCAACCAGTCCGAGTACTCGAGCAACGAAGAGATGTACGCCAAGCTCAATGCCGGCGGCGCCAACTACGACCTGGTGCAGCCGACCGACTACATCGTCGCGCCGATGATCCGGCAGGGGCTGCTCCAGGAACTCGACAAGAGCAAGCTGCCGGTCTTGGAGAACTTTGATCCCAACTATCTCAACCTGCCCTTTGATCCCGACAACAAGTACACCATTCCCTACCAGGCCGGCACCGACGCGCTGGTCTTCAACACCGACGCCGTGCAAGACCCGCCCAAGTCCTATGCCGACCTGTGGAAGCCCGACTATGCGGGCCGCCTGGTCATGCTTGACGACTCGCGCGCCATCATCGGCGCCACGCTGCTGACGCTGGGCTACGATCCCAACACGACGGATCCGGCACAGTTGGACGAGGCCAAGAACAAGCTGGCCGAGCTTGTGCCGGGCGTCAAGCTGTTTGACAGCGACAGCCCGAAGTCGGCCCTGATCGCCGGCGACGTCGACCTGGGCATCACCTGGACGGGTGAGGCCGTGCTGGCGCAGCGTGAGAACCCGGCCATCCAGTATGGCTATCCCACGGAAGGCACCATCCTGTGGCAGGACAACTATGCCATTCCCAAGGATGCTCCGCACCTGGATGCTGCCTATGCCTGGCTGAACTATACGCTGCAGGGCGACGTATTCTGGAAGATGCTCGAGGACTTCCCCTATACCAATCCGAACAAGGCGGCGCTTGAGTTTGCCAAGACGGAACCATCCGGACCTCTACAAGGCGTACATGGATTCGAACATCACCAATGTGCCGGCCGATGTGCTGGCGAAGGGCCATCGCATCGAGGATGTAGGCGACGCCCTGCCGCTGTACGACCAGGTCTGGACCGAGGTCAAGGGCGGGCAATAGCCAACGTATTGGAAGAAGGAAGCAGCTGTCAATGATGCTAGCGTAAGAGAGTTTTGACTGGCGCTGGCTGCCTGGTGCTGCGTGGCCGCCTGTCTCTTGGCGGCCTGTGGCGGCGGCGCGCAGCCGGCCGACGGGGCCGGTGACGACGAGCAGCGGCTTTGTCTGCCCGGAGCCGAGCCCGCGGATGGAGGTCACCTCCAAGGAACTGAACCTGTTTGTCTGGACCGAGTACATCCCGCAGGACATCCTGGACTGCTTTGAGCAGATCTATGGTGTCAAGGTCAACCGCGAGGAGTATTCGAGCAACGAGGAGATGTACGCCAAGCTGAGCAAGGGCGCCACGACCTATGACCTGGCCCAGCCGACCGACAACTTCCTGCCGCTGATGATTCGCACGGGGCTGCTGCAGAAGCTGGACAGCAGCCAAGCTGCCCAACCTCAAGAATATTGCGGCGCAGTTCCTGCCCATGCACGGCGATGCAAGCGGCGAGTATGCGGTGCCCTACATGGCCGGCACGCAGGCGATCGTCGTCAACACGGACAAGGTGGACGCAGAAACCGACCAGTTGGGCGGACCTGTGGAACCCGGACTACGCCAACCGCATGGTCTTTGTCGACGACCCGCGCGTCACCATCGGCCTGGCGCTGCTGGCGGAAGGCAAGGACCCCAACACGACGGATCCGGCCGAGCTGGAGGCGATCAAGCCAAAGGTGGCGGAGCTGGTCAAGAACGTCCGCATCTTTGATTCGGACAGCCCCAAGTCGGCGCTGATCGCCGGCGATGCCGACCTGGGCATGGTGTGGACGGCCGAGGCGGAACTGGCCAACCGCGAGCTGGGCACGATCGAGTACGTGTACCCGAGCGAGGGGCAGTTCAACTTCCAGGACGGCTACGTGATGCTGGCCGATGCGCCGCACGCCGACGCCGCCTATGCCTTCCTCAACTACACGCTGCAAGGGCGACGTCTTCTGGAAGATGCTGGAGGAGTTCCCGTACACGATGCCCAACCAGGCGGCGCTCGACTATGCCAAGGAGCAGCAGCCGGAGCTGTACGACGCGTACATGAAGTCGCCGATCACCAACACGCCCGCCGAAGTGTGGGCCAAGGGGCACTGGGTGGAGGATATCGGCGAGGCCACGCCGCTGTACGAGCAGATGTGGACGGAGATCAAGGGAAGATAAGGCGAGCCTACATGTCCCGCGGGACCTGCGCAGGTCCCCGGGACATGACGAATTGGACGGGTGCGCGTTCATTCTGTACACTGAACAGATGGCTAATGTACTGAATGAACAAACGCAAGGACGCGTAGAGGCGAAGTTGCCGGTAAGAAGCAAGACTTTCGTTGGAAGTTGGGTGCGGCAGCAGCCGGTGTAGGGCTGCTTGGCGCCGCCGGGCGCGGCGACCCTTGGGTATGCCCTGCTGGTCGAGCCGCAGAATATCGAGCTGGAACGACTTGAGATTCGGCTGCCGGGGGCTGCCGGGCGGCTGCCAAAGGAAGGGCTGCGCATCCTGCACCTGTCCGATTCGCACTTTAGCGGGCGGGAGTGGCGGGAGCGGGGCAAGATCGAGCGAGTCAAGCAGCTGGTGCGCGATGTGGAGTGCGACCTGCTGATCCACACGGGCGACCTGGTGCACTTCGACAGCGGGCTGCCCAATGTCGAGGCGCTGCTCGACGTGCTGCCGACCCCGCGGCTGGGGGCCTATGCGGTGTTCGGCAACCATGACTACACCCACTACAACATGAAGGCAGCGCTGCCGCGCATGTGGCGCACGTTTGCGGACGAAGATGCCGTGCGCTGCGCTGCCGCCAATCCGCTGCAGCGCGCCTATCTGAAGGCCACCCGCTGGCTGCGCTATGTGCAGTATGTGCGCAACACGCCGCTCGACGGGCTGCGCATCGGGTCTAACGATACGGATGCCCTGACGGCACTGCTGACGAGGCGCGGGATGCGCGTGCTGCACAACCAGGTTGTGCACCTGCAGCAGCCGGAGCACGGCCTCGACCTCTACCTGGCAGGCATCGACGATGTATACGAAGGCCGGCCGCGGCTGGGCGAGACGCTGGACTGCGTGCCGCAGGGCGCGACGGTCGTGCTGCTCAGCCACAATCCTGATATCATCGCCAGCCCGCGGCTGAGCCGGATCGACCTGGTGATTGGCGGGCCATACACACGGCGGACAGCTGGTGCTGCCGCTGTGGGGGCCGGCGCACACACAGTCCGCCTATCTCACGCGCAGCAACGTGGCCGGTTACTTCTGGCATGGCCGCACGCAGTTCTACATCTCGCGCGGGATGGGCGAAGGGATTCCGCTGCGGTTCCACGCCAAGCCGCAGATCGCGCTGCTGACGCTGAAGGCTTGATCATGGGCGGTACGCTTGACTATATCCGCAACTGGCGGCGCTACCTGGTGCAGGACCTGCCGGGGGAGGTGCTTGAGATTGGGGTCGGCAGCGGCACGAACCTCGGCTACTATCGGCGTGCCGACCACGTGTGGGCGATCGAACCCGATGTTGAGAAGGTGGCGGCGGCGCGCTCCGCCGGCGACCCGCGCGGCCGTGCCGGTGGAGGTGCGGGAGGCTGCGGCCGAAGCGCTGCCGTTTGAGGACGACCTGTTTGATCATGTCGTCTCCAGCCTGGTCTTCTGCTCGGTAACGGATCCAGAAGCAGGCGCTGGCCGAGATCGAACGTGTTCTGCGGCCCGGCGGCACGCTGCACATGCTCGAACACGTGCGCCCGAAGACTGCGCCGCTGGGCTGGCTGGCGGCGGCTGTCACGCCGGCCTGGAGCAAGGCAGCCGGCAACTGCCACCTGGATCGCATGACCGTCGAGCTGCTCAAGCAGCAGGGATGGGAGGTGCAAGTTCAGCGCCGGGTAGGTATATTCGTGCGGATGGATGCACAGAAAGGGTAGTTTGTATGTGCTGGTTTGTATCCTGGGGCACGGAAGCAACTCGTGTGAGAGACTATGATCACAAGTTGAAACTATAACCAACCGCCGACGAGACAAGAGGAGGATTCTTCATGGCTTTCCAATTACCCGATCTGCCCTACGCCGAGGACGCGCTCGAACCGCACATCGACGCCAAGACGATGAACATTCATCGCACGAAGCACCATCAGGCGTATGTCACGAATCTGAATAACGCTGTTGCCGGCACCGAGTGGGAGAACAAGAGCATCGAGGAGATCTGCCGCGGCATCGACCGCGTGCCGGAGAACATCCGCACGGCCGTGCGCAACAACGGCGGCGGCCACGCCAATCACACGCCTGTTCTGGAACATCATGGGGCCGGGCAAGGGCGGCGCACCGAGCGGCGCGCTGGCCGATGCCATCAACGCCAAGTGGGGCAGCTTTGACGACTTCAAGTCCAAGTTCAAGCAGCTCGGCGTGGGCCGCTTTGGCAGCGGCTGGGCCTGGCTCGTGGCCAAGGCTGACGGCAGCATCGACGCCTACAGCCTGCCCAACCAGGACAGCCCGCTGATGCAGGGCGACACCCCGCTCCTGGGTGTGGATGTCTGGGAGCATGCCTACTACCTGAACTACCAGAACCGCCGGCCCGACTACCTGGACGCCTGGTGGAACGTCGTCAACTGGGACGCTGTGGCGCAGAACTACGCGGCGGCGCGCAAGTAACGACGAGCAGTAGAGATTGTTGACACGGCCTTGCACATGCAGGGCCGTGTCTTTTTTACGGACGTTCAATGCGGATGAGCACTTTGCGATCATGGTTTAGCCGCCTATTTAAGCCCCCAGCAAGCCTTGCCGGAGATCCTTGCTGCTGGGGTTGGCGGTCCGCATGCAGCGCCAACCCCAGGCACCAGGCGCTGCGGCTGCGGCGGCTGCCCCGTACGAGGTACCCGTGCTGGTGGTGCGCTACTTTCCCGTGCGTGGGGAGCAGATCGACCTGCGGGCGACGGGCGATGTGAGCGGGTCGCTGCAGTCGCTGCGCCAGCATACGGACAGGACGACGCAGCAGGTGATCGAGGCGCTGCAGCAGGGCAGCCGGTATCATGGCTACAAGGATCCTTCGGCACCGGCGAGCCTGCGCTACACCGTCGTGGGTAACATAGAGTACCTGGAGCCGCTGCCGACCTGGCGCAAGCCTGGCCACCGGGTGCCGATGACCGACTACAACGCCATCATGGCGCGCGTCGACGCCCGGACATGGGTGGAGGAGCGCGGGGTCAAGGAGATCTGGGTCTGGGGCTATCACGGCGGGGTGATCGACCTGTGGGAGTCGAACATGGCGGGGCCGTGGGGCGACATCAGCAACAGCGACCGCGACCCGCATGACCTGCCGGTTTTCGTCGAAGACCTACACCGTCTACCACTACAACTACCAGCGCGGGCCGTCGGAGGCGGTCGAGGACCACATGCACCAGATCGAGGCGGTGCTGCGGCATACGGATCCCGACCTGTTCTGGAATAAGTTTGTGGGCAAGCCGGGCGAGGGCCGCTGCGGCTGGGCGCATTTCCCACCCAACGGCGAGCGCGACTATGACTGGCGCAATCCGAAGAAGGTGTGGACGGATATCGAGGATTGGCGGCCGGATGGCGGCGGGCAGAAGATTCGAGATCAACAGCGACCGCTGGAACCGCGACAGCCTGCAGTGGTTTGTGTATTGGATGCAGAACGTGCCGGGGTTGAACAACGGCATCACCTACCGCGGCCGGCCGCTGACGAATTGGTGGCGGCTGATTGGGGATTTTGACGGGGCGATGCGCGAGCGGGTGAAGCTGGTGGAGTGAGAGGGTGAAGGCAGCACGAGCCAGAAGCTGAGTTTCGTCAAGAGACTCAGTTTCTTCACCCCGTCACCCGTCTCACCCTCTCATTTCCTCTGCCACTCCTGAATATTCCAGAGGGTATTCTCCCAGCCGTTGGCGACGACGCCCTGGAGGGTCGCTGGCGTGGGCGGAGACGGTGGCGCGGGAGATGAGCGGCAGGTTGACGTAGTTCTGGACGATCATGTCGTTGAGGGCGATGGCCAGCTTTGCCCGCTCCTGGGGATCGACAGTCGCCTGGTAGGTGGCAAACAGGGTGTCGTATTCCGGGCTGCACCAGCGTTCGATGTTGGGGCGCAGCCAGTTGTTGGCGGAACCGGCAATGTTGCTTTCGCCGCCAACTGCGCATGTCCAGACCACCAGGTAGTTCTGCGGGTCGGGGCTGTCGGGGCCGTTGGCAAACATTTCGGTATCGGCGTAGAACTTGCCCAGCGTGTCGGGGCTGGCGGGGTCGCCGCTGAAGAAGACGGCCGACTCGATGTTGCGCAGCTCGGTGGCGATGCCGATTTCCTGCCACCAGGACTGGACCAGCGCCTGGATCTTCTGGCGCACGGAGCTGGTAGCGGTTTGGAAGAGCACGCGCAGCTCGACGCCGTCCTTTTCGCGTACGCCGTCGCCGTTGGTGTCGACCCAGCCGTTTGTCTCGAGCAGGCGCTTGGCGCCTGCCAGATCCTGCTGCAGGCAGGCGTCGTTGTTGGGGGAGACGACGGCGGGCGGGCCGGCCAGGATGTTGCAGGTGGGCTCGCCGCCAATGCCGAACAACTGCGTGGCGATGAGCTTCCGGTCAATGGCCATCGACATGGCCTGGCGCACAGCCGGATCGCTCAGGAACGGATGCGGGTTGGGGTCGTCCATGCTCCACTCCGAACGCTTGTCGCCCAGCGCCGGGTCGGGATTGGTGAAGTTGAACATGATGCGTTCGACGCTGCCGGCGAAGGCGCTGACGAGCTGCCCACGGCCCTTGGCCACCATGGGGTCGAGGATCGCAGGCTCGACCAGCAGGTTCCAGGCATAGTCGGCCTCGCCGGTTTCAAGCACGGCGCGGGCGGCGGCCGCGGCATCTTCGGCGCCGCGGATGACGAGCCGGCTGAAATGCGGCTGGTCGGGGACGCGGTAGCGGTCGTTGGCGCGATAGACGACGGTGTCGTTGGCGCGGAACTCGTCGACGACAAAGGGGCCGGTGCCGATCGGCATGGTGTTCTGTTCCGCGCAGCCCTGGGCCGCAGCGCCGACGCAGGGGGCAAACTGGGCTTGCTGCAGGACGGGCGAAAGCTGGCCGCCAAAGGCAGCGTAGGGATAGGGCTGCGGGCCGTCAAAGGTGATCTTGACCGTATGCGGGTCAAGGGCCGCGACGGCTGTGACACCGGCAAAGGTCGAGAGCGTGCCGCAGCCGGTGGCGGGGTCGGTGCAGTACTGCCAGGTGAAGACCACGTCGTCGGCAGTCAGCGGCGTACCGTCCGACCAGACGACGTCGGGGCGCAGCTTGTAGGTGATGCTTTTCAGGTCGGGGGCTGACGCCGCCGTTGTCGAGCGTCGGCACCTCGGCGGCAAGCACCGGCAGCAGGTTGCCGTCCGGGTCGTTCTTGACCAGCGGCTCCAGCACCAGTGAGGCGGCCTGATAGTCCTTGATGCCGTTGGCGAGGTAGGGGTTGAGGAGCGAGATCTCCTGCCAGTAGACGAGGACAAGTTCGCCGTCGGCGCCGCGGCCGCCGGGTGCTGCACCGGCAGCGGGTGTGGATCTGGGAGGGGGCGGCTGGGTGGCGCAGGCGGCGAGGATAAAGATAGTGACTGCCAGGGTGGTAAGCAGGAGGCAAAGTTTGCACGTCACGGGTCGTCTCCTTTGGCTCGAAGAAATGATCCGAGCGGGTAAGAACGTATATAGGGGAACAGGGCGCAGGTAGAAATGTCCCCGGGACACTAGGTTCCGGGGACAGGCTGCGCGGCGCTGGCGGGTGCTAGCTGCGCTGGCGGGGGTCGAGGGCGTCGCGCAGGCCGTCGCCGAGCAGGTTGAAGCCCAGGACGGTGAGCAGGAGGGCGATGCCCGGGAAGATGATCAGCTGCGGGGCGGTGAAGACCTGGTTGCGCTCCTGGCCGATCATGGAGCCCCACTCGGGCGTCGGCGGCTGGGCGCCGAGGCCGAGGAAGGAAAGGGCAGCGGCGTCGAGGATGGCGGTGGCGATACCCAGCGTGCCCTGGACGATCAGGGGTGTGAGGGCGTTGGGCAGGATGTTCTGGAACATGATGCGCCGTGAGCCCGAGCCGATCGAGTGGCCGGCCAGCACATAGTCCTGCTGCTTGATGGACAGCACGCTGGCGCGCATGATGCGGGCATAGACGGGGATGCTGACGATGCCGATGGCCAGCAGCGTGTTGAGCAGGCCGGGCCCCAGGACGGTGACGATGGCGATGGCCAGGATCAGGCTCGGGAAAGGCGAGCAGGATGTCCATGACGCCCATCATCAGGATGTCGGTCCAGCCGCCGACGTAGGCGGCGAATGCGCCGAGCAGCGCGCCGATGACGATGGCAAAGCCGACGGAGACAATGCCGACGACGAGCGAGAGGCGCGCGCCGTAGAGGACGCGGCTGTAGAGGTCACGTACGTTGCCGTCGGTGCCGAAGATAGTGTTCGGCCTTGTCGGCAGGGCAGCCGAGGGCATGAATGCAGGGCGCCTCGCGCTTCTTGACGTCTCTCGATGCCGATCAGCGACTGCACCGGGTCGTGCGTGGCCAGCACGGGGGCGAAGATGGCGATGAAGAGCAGCCCGCCCAGCATGATCATGCCGATGATGGCGGAGCGCCGGTGGAAGAGCCGGTGCATGGCGTGGCTCCACAGGCCACGCGGCTTGGTGTTGAAGATTTGCTCTACCTGTTGGGGAGAAGTGGCGACAGCAGTTGTGCTCATGACAGTATGCTCAGCTAGCCCAGGCGGATCCGCGGATCCAGGAACCCGTACGAAATATCGACCAGCAGGTTGACGAGGACATAGGTGAAGGCAATGACCAGTGTGAAGCCCTGGATCACGCCGTAGTCGCGTGAGGAAATTGCCTCAAAGAGTGTCTTGCCCACCCCGGTCAAGCCAAAAATAGTTTCCGTCAGAATGGCGCCGCTGAGCAGCCCGCCCAGCGAGAGCCCAACAATCGTCACGACCGGCAGCAGGGCATTGCGCATGGCATGGCGAAAGACGACAGTGCGCTCGTTCAGCCCCTTGGCGCGGGCCGTGCGCATATAGTCGAGATTCATCACTTCCAGCAGGCTCGAACGCGTCATGCGGGCGATGACCGACATGGGCACGGTCGCCAGCACGATGGCGGGCAGGATCATGTGCTTGGCGGCGTCGGCGGCCAGCTTCCAGTTGAGGGTGAGCAGGCCGTTGACCAGGTACATCTGCGAGAGAAAGTCGAGCAGCGTGCGTGGCGGCCCGCTCAATCCGGCCATGCCCCAGGCCTCGGCGATGGGGGTGATGCGCATGCCCGCCTGGATGCGGCCGGAAGGCGGCAGTGCAAACGGCGTATCCTTGAGCACGACGCCAAACAGATAGGCCGCCAGCAGGCCCAGCACAAAGATGGGAATGGAGACGCCAAGATTGGCGAAGATCATGGTAAAGACGTCGATGGGTGAATTCTGCCAGTAGGCAGCCATGACACCCAGGACCATGCCAAACAGGGTGGCGATCAACAGCGAGGTCAGAGCCAGTTCGATCGTGACGGGCAGGCGTTCGGTCAGCATCTCGGTGACCGGCCGGCCAAAGCGCATCGAGTCGCCCAGATCGCCGGTGACGACACGGCCCATATAATAGCCAAACTGGACGGGGATGGGCTGGTCCAGGCCATAGCGCTTAATAAAAGCGTCGCAGACCTGGTCGGTGGCCTTTTCGCCCAGCATGGCGCGGCAAGGGTCGCCCGGAATCAGGCGATTGAGCAAGAAGGTAAGAAAAAGGACTCCAAGTAAGGACGGGGATGGCGAGCGCAACCCGCCGCAATAATGTAAGCAAACACGGTGTGCTCCGTGAGGTTCTAGGTCAAGACTGTCCCCGGGACCAGCGAGCGCTAGCGTTCGACTCAGGGTCCCGGGGACACGTAAGGACACAACGTACTGCTACTACTCGGCCGGCGGGGCGTTCAGGAACTGCCCGAACAGGCCGGGGAAGTAGGTGAAGCTGCCGTCGCGGCCCACATGCAGCGGGTGCGCGGCGTCCCACTGGACGACGTAGGACTCCACGACGTCATTGGCGTCGAACGTGGCGCCGTTGTGGAACGTGACGCCGTCGCGCAGCGTGAACGTCCACTCGGTCAGGTCCTCGTTGGCCGTCCACTCGGTGGCCAGCGCGGGAATGCACCGTGCCGGTGCCGGGCTCGTAGGCCAGCAGCGACTGCATGACCTGCTCGCATGCGCGCAGCGCTTCGCCGTCGCGTCTCGTCGGCGCAGTAGAGGCCTGGCGGTTCGCCGTTCTGCATCCAGACAAAGGTGTCGCGGCCGCCC
The DNA here is from genome assembly GCA_963701415.1 of uncultured Chloroflexia bacterium. Lineage (GTDB taxonomy): Bacteria > Chloroflexota > Anaerolineae > Caldilineales > Caldilineaceae > Fredericiella. Next base: position 580,254 of record CAVPAH010000019.1, on the reverse strand, counting down.
GGGTTCATCAGTGCAAACTGCTCGGCGCCGATGTCGGAGGCATAGGCGCCTTCGACGTCGGCCTTGAAGGCTGCGCCGTTGCCGCCGTGGGCGATCGGGATCATCGGCACATGCTGCTTGATCAGCTCGTTGGCCTGTGTCATAGAAGGGCTGGCGATCCTCAGGCGTGGCCTTGGTGCGCGCCTTCCTTGAGCGCATCCCAGATGTCCGGGAAGCCGGCGCCGAACTGCGTCGGATGCACCCTCGCCGAAGTGGAAGTCCAGGAAGTTGGTGGCATCCGGATAGTCGGCGCCCCAGCCCAGCATGTGGAAGCCGTCGATCTCGCCGCGGTCGGCTGCATCGAGGAAGGCGCCCGATTCCATGACGTTGATCGTGGCCTCGACGCCGATGTCGGCCAACTGGGCCTGGATGTCCTGCGCCACGACGCCCGGGTTGGGCAGGTAGCCGCGCACGACGTCACGGTAGGTGATCGTGGTCTTGAAGCCAGGCAGCACGCCCTCTTCTTCCAGGATCTTCTTGGCTTCTTCCGGGTTGTAGTCGTACCAGGTCTGCGCCTTCGCTGTAGCCGAAGATGGCACGGCGGCATGAACTGGGTGGCGACCGACGAACCCGGCGGGTAGAAGTTGTCGACGATGCGCTGGCGGTCGATCGCCATGGCAAACGCCTGGCGCACGCGCTCGTTGTCGAACGGCGGGTACGTGTTGTTCATGCCCAAGTAGAAGATGTTGGTGCCGTTGCGCAGCGCGAGCTGCAGATCGGAGTCGCCCTCGATCGTCGCGAAGTCATCCGGGCCGGGGTTGTCGATGCCGTCGACCGTGCCCGACTGCAGTTCGACCAGGCGCTGGGCGCTTTCGGGGCTCCAGCGGAAGACCAGGGTCTGGGGAATGGCCGGGTCGCCCCAGTAGTCTTCGTTGCGTTCGAAGATGATCTGGTCGCCACGGCGCCATTCGACCAACTTGTAGGGGCCGGTGCCGTTGGGCTTCTCGATCAGGTCGCCGCCGCCGCCGGTGGCCTGCAGGTAGTCGGCGTCGTTGATGCCAAACGCCGAGAAGGCTACCTTGGACGGGAAGGCCGGGTCGGGATAGCAGAGCGTGAACTTGACGGTCTTTTCGTCGACAGCTTCGATGGACTTGAACTCGCCGCCGTAATCGCAGTTGTCGGCTGCGTACGACAGTGGTTCAAACGGGCCAGCGGGTGCTGCTTCCGCAGCGGCTTCGGTCGCTTCTGCTGTAGCTGCCGGCTGCTCGGCGGCCGGGGCACCGGCGGGGGCCGCAGGGGCGGCACAGCCAGCGATCAAGCCGACGAGCATAACGACGCTCAGCAAGAGCGCCAGTTTGCGCGAACGCATAATGGCTCCTTTCCTAACGCTATGGGAATTGTGGGTACCAGGGTAAACGCCTGAACAGCGGTGGTCAGGTTAAGTTCTATTTATACTCGACGTGCGGGGTTATCACCAAAAAGCTCGCGCGTGCTACTTGGTGTCGGCGCGGAATGGCATGGCTGACAAGCTCGACGACTGTGTTTACGGGTTTAAACAGACAATGCGACATACCGCCGATGTGCACTGCCACAGCAGAGTGCAAGTATGAGGAGAACTGCAGGTGTCCTACGTTTTGCCCTATGGCCGATTGGAGGAATCATGCGCTCTCTGGCTGGAAACCTTAGGATCGTTTGGCGTGGTGGGGCACTCTGTGCCGGTGCTGTGGCCCTGCTGGCCGTCCTGCTGACTGTCTGCGCAGGAACGACGACGCCGGCCGGGGCGGCCGGCGAATATATCAGCGTCCCCGGTGATGCTGATACGATCCATGGCGGTCGGGCATTCCTGCCCCCAACGCACGGTCCGGTCGGTCCTTTAATCATCTGAAAGAGAGCAAGTCATGATGCAACACAAAATGGGCACGGCGTGGAGCATAGCGCTTGCGGCGTGCGTCGTGGTGGGGTGCTGGCCTGGCCCGCAGCCGGGTTTGGCCAGGATGCCGCGGGGTCAGTGGGGCCGATCGATGATTGGGCGCGCGTCCAGCGGCAGGGGACGCTGCTGGTCGGCACGGCGCCGGACGATCCGCCCTTCACCTTTTTGAACGACAGCTTTGCGCTCGACGGTTACGATATTGCCGTGATGAAGGCCGTGGGTGAGAAGCTGGGGGTTGAGGTGAAGTTTGAGGAAGTGGTCTTCCCCAGCATCCTCGACGCGCTGGAACTAGGGCAGTACGATGCCGCCATCGCCGCCATCGCCGTTACCGACGGGCGCAGCGAGGAAGTGGATTTCACGATTCCCTACTATATCGGCAGCGAGGGTGTGCTGGCAGCCGTGCCGAGCGCCGGCAGCGCGCCGGCGGCGGGCGTACGGAGCGTGGCGGACCTGGCGGGGCACAAGATCGGTGCCCAGGCCGGCAGCCTGTATGCGGGCTGGCTGCGCGAGAGCCTGATCGATCCGGGCACCCTGCCGGAAGAGAACCTGATTCTTTACAACACGATCGACCAGGCGATCGCTGCGCTCCAAAAGGGCGAGATCGACCTGCTGGTGCTGGACGAGTTGGACGCCAACGAGTATGCGGGCATGGGCGGCTTTGCGGTCGTAGGGCAAGGTCTTTCCCGGCAGCACTTTGCCGTTGCGGTGCGCAAGGGGTCGACGCTGGCAAAGGCGATCGACGGCGCGCTGCTTGAACTGCAGCAAGACGGCACCATCGCCAAGCTGGCGGCCGAACACCTGAATGTGGAGCAGGGAAATCTCCAGCCGCTGCCCACACCGACACCGCTGCCGACACCTACCCCGCCGCCGTGCACATACTATGCACGCTATGCGGCAGACCTGACCTACGACGACGCCGCCGGCGCACCCGTGGTACAGCCGGGCCAGCAGATCAACAAGCGCTGGCGGATCGTCAACACCGGTACCTGTGCCTGGGACCCGACGTTCCGCGTTGCCTTCTATGGCGGCGACCGATTGGGCGGCCAGGGCATGGAAATCGGGCGCAGCGTGGCGCCGGGTGAGAGCTATGATATGGCGGTCAATCTCTTAGCGCCGAGTACGCCCGGGACCTATCGCAGCCAATGGGGGATGGTGGACAGCAGCGGCCAGGTCTTTGGCCAGCCTGTCTGGGCAACGCTGACGGTGCCCGGGGCGCCACCTGCACCTCCGCCGGCCCCGCCGCCTGCGCCACCAGCACCGCCGGCGCCACCGGCCCCACCTGCGCCTGCACCGGCCCCGCCGTCGATCAACGACTTCCATGCCAGCCATCACAAGGTGGCCGTGGGCTTGTGTGTCAAGCTGCGTTGGGATGTTGCGGGCAACGTGACTGAAGTGAAGATCAAGCGCGACGGCTCCAATTGGAAGACTGGGCTGGGGACCAGCGGCAGCAAGAAGGATTGTCCCAGCTCCGACGGCAAGCATACGTATGAACTCAAGGCCTACGGCCCTGGCGGCACGGTGAGCGCCTGGGAAGAGGTCAAGTTCAAGTACATACCGCTCACGGGCGACGCAGGCGAAATGCCGGGCGGCGACTGAGCTGGACTGTTCAAGACTGATCAGGACGGCTGGATTTCAGCTGTACCCGGGAACCGTAATTCGGATGGAATGCAGGGGCACGCGCCTGATTGCGCGCACCCCTGCATTGTGCTAGATTGTATGCATGCTCCTGCCATGCTGCGCTGGCCATAGGGGTCAGTGTGGCGGCCGGCGTTAATGCCACTATGTCACAATCTGGACTTCCGATACGGGTTCTCGTCGTAGATGATCATCCGTTGATGCGCGATGCGTTGGCATCGGCGCTGGAGGGTGAGCCTGACCTGGTCGTAGCCGGCCTTGCCAGCAATGGGCAGCAGGCACTTCACTCCTACCTGGCGCTGCAGCCTGACGTCGTTATCATGGATTTGATGATGCCGGTGCGCGACGGCGTTTCCGCGACGGCCGACATCCTGGCACACGATGCGGCCGCGCGCATCTTAGTGCTTACTAGCGCTGTGGGCGACGAACGAGTCGTCCAGGCATTGGCCGCGGGCGCACAGGGATATCTGCTCAAGGATGCCGAACGCGACCAGATTTTGGAAGGGGTGCGCCGCGTGGCGAGGGGCGAGCTGTTTTTGCCGCCCGAGTCAGCGGGCAAGCTGGTGCGCGCGCTGCAGCAGGGGGGAACGCGGTGGCCGCCTTATCTTCACCGCTCCTGTCGCCGCGCCAGCTGGACGTATTGTCGCTGGCGGCCGGCGGCCTTTCTGACGCCCAGATCGCAGGCCGGCTTATTCTCAGCGAGAGCACCGTACGGGTGCATTTTCATCACATCATCGAGAAACTCGGCGTAGCCGATCGGGCCGCGGCCATTACGTGGTACGAGCAATCTCGCAGCGGTACTCCGTAGTAGTTGTGCGGCCTATTCCGGCGGTGTGGCCAGGCCGATGCGGATGGCATAGAGGACAGCCTGGTTGCGGTTCTCGAGGCCCAGCTTATCGAGAATGTGCTGCAGGTGCGTGCGCACGGTGCTGCCGCTGACCTGTAGTTCCTGGGCAATCTCCTGATTTGTTCTGCCGCTGCCGATCAAGCGCAGGATTTCGCGCTCGCGCTCGCTCAGCTGCTCCGACTGGCCCCCGGTCTGGCGGCTCAGGTGGGCAACCAACTTTGCCACCATGCGTGGTGAGATGGAAGTATTGCCGCGCGCCACTTCGCGGACTGCACTCAGCAGGGCGCTGCGCTCGCTGTCCTTTACAAGATAGCCGTTCGCGCCTGCCTGCAGCGCAGCCAAAAACAATGCTTCATCCGTGGCGCTGGTGAGGGCAAGGATCTTGACGCTGGGATTTTGCGCCTTGATCTGCAGGATTGCCTCAACACCACCTTGGACGGGCAGAAAGAGATCCATGATGACAACGTCGGGGCACAGGCGCAGTGCTTCCGCAACGGCGGATTTGCCGTCAGCGGCCTGGCCGACGACCTGCATATCTGTCTCGGTCGCCAAGGCATCGACGATCGCTTCGCGGACCATGGGGTGATCTTCGACCACCACGATGCGCAGTGGCGCGGGCAGCTCTGTGCTCACAGGGGATTCTCCGCATAGGTAAATGTCTGCACCTGCTCCGGCGCGGCGGTCCAAGGAATGCGCAAGTACACCGCTACTCCGCCTGATGGCGAGGTCGTGATATCCAGGTCAGCCGCCAAGCCGGCTGGCGCGGTCCCGCATCGAGCGCAGCCCCAATCCGCCGCTCAGCGCGTGCCCCGCCTGTTCCGGTAGAAAGCCGGAGCCGTCATCCTCGACGGTCAGAACGAGGGAATTCTGCGCGTGCGCTAATTGGACATGTACATGCTTAGCCGACGCATGTTTCAACGAATTATTGAGCGCTTCAATCGCGATCCAATAGACATCTGCTTCCCAAGCGGTTGGGATCACGAAATTTTCATCGATCTCCGCATGTACGGCGATGCCGGCACGGCTCTCAACTGCATCAAGGCGCAGAAGCAGTGACTCGGCAACGCGCGCCGTTTGCTGGGTTGCCGGCCGCAGTTCGTAGAGCAGCAAGCGCATCTCGCGCAATGCCTGGCGTGCGGCCGCCGCGATGCGATCCAGGCGTTGATCTAGCTGGTCGCTGCGCCCCCGGCGTACGGCGTTGGAAGTTGTCTCGGCATAGAGGGCAAGTGCATAGAGCGCCTGGGTCACTGAATCATGCAGGTCGCGCGCCAGGCGGTTGCGTTCTTCCTGCACCAATGACTCATTCTGGATCTGGCGCAGGCGGGCATTTTCACCCAGGATCGCCAATTGGTCTGCCAGGGCACGAAACAAGGCAATGGCCTCGACGCTGAGTGCCGGCTGCTGGCGCCAGAAGATACCAATGGCGGCCACCGGTATGTTTTGGCGCTGCACGGCGGTCGTCAGGCAAGCCACCATGCCGGGCAGGCACAGTGCGGGAGGTACGTTGGCATCGTGGATGTCCAGGATGGTGTGCGGTACGCTTTCGCCAAACAACCAGTCCGTGGGAATGCTAACCAGGCGCAGCAGATCCTCCTGGTCGATATGCTTGGCAACCGTTACGGTTGCTATCTGTGCGGCGGCATCCCAGCCCATGATGAAGCCCGCCTCTGCCTGGAGCGACGTCATCACGATTTCCAGTGACTGGTCGCGTACGGCTTCAATATCAACGGTCTGGCCGCCGAGCAAAATGACCTCGTACAGGACGGAGAGGTGACTGCTCAGGTTCGCAACGTGCTGGGCGAGAGAGTCGCGTATGGTGGCCAACTCGGCCGTACGGGTTGCCACGCGCTGCTCCAACTCGACGTTAGCCTGCGCCAGGTTGCGCTGCAGGTTGCGATGCACCGTCACATCATGCAGGGCAATCATGCTGCCGACCCAGTGCGCGTTGCGGCTGTACAGCGCAGTGACGGTGACCTCGATGGTGCGCGCAGGGAGTGCCTCCTGCAGTTCCACCTGCTGCGGTGGGGTCACCCCGTTGCGCGCAGTATCCAGTGCCAGCAGCCAAGGCGCCGGCAGTGTGTCGATGGGCCTGCCGAGCAGTTTGGCTTCGGGGAGGGCCAACAGCAGGCGGGCAGCAGGATTGGCGTTGACAATCAGGCCGCGCTCGTTGACGACCAGGACGCCGTCACGCAGGTTGGCAAACAATGTATCTAAGGCGACCGGCGTCAATTCTACGGCCTGGTAGCGGAAGATGGCGAAGGCAAGCAGGACGCCGGTAAGGGCAAAGGCGAGGGGCGTGAAGTCAAAGTCCTGCCATGGACCAAGGTCAAAATAATAGATGATGTTCGTAACCAGCGGCGCCAGCACTGCGAGCACGAACAACGTGCTTTGCCCACGATAAAGAGGCGGCGCGTGCAGCGCACTCCAGACGAGCAAGCCGGCCGCCAGCAGGATCAGCGTATAGCCAAACACGGCCAGTAGGTTGGTGATGAGCCCGTGCCCAAACACTACACGTGCGGCGGCATCGCTCGAGGTTGTGGTCACAGTCGGCCAATAGAGGTGATGCCAATCGTTAGTGAAGACGAGCACCAATTCCAGCAGGACCGGCGCCCACAGCAGCCAGACGACTGGGCGCCTGAGCCAGCGATCGTGATGGGTATAGCGGGCGGCGAAAAGTAGGGCCAGGACTGCGGCTGTGCTGGAGCCGATCAGGTAGAGCTGGGAAGCTAGTACCTTGGCGGCGAGATTTTGCGCCGATATGGCGTACTCGGCGGCGCTCATCAAGGAGGCCCAGGTCAGTGCCGCCATAAGCAGGGCGAAGTCACGAATGCCCGGACCGTGGCGGCGTCTCCAGGCATAGAGCGCGATCACGCCGCACACCATGGCGGCGGCCAGCGCAACAAAAGCAAAGGGAAGATAGTCCGAAATGAACATAGCCCTACGCACAGCATACTACGTCTGTGCGCTCATGACAATGCCCTGAATAAATCGTAGGGAGAGTCGATCGACATTTTGTCGATTGCGAATCGACGCTGCAAGCGGCCAGGTTGCGACGCCTGCCGCAGGAGATATCAGCCGAAAAATGGTACGCTTTTTGTATTTGAACTGCACGCCAGAGGGCGCCGTATGGAGTTTCGCCAACAGCCGTCACTACATGTCATGGTGGCTGCCGCACCGGGCATTCAGCGCGATGCCTTAATCTCGCTGCTGCGGGCACAGCCAAACCTGATCGTCATTGCCACTGCGGACGACCCGAGCGCCCTGCGCCGCATGTTGGCCGTCACCCCAGTCGACATCATGGTCCTGGACGGCGGCATCCTGGGCAGTGCCGGCACTGACCTCATTCACTGGCTCCGAAAAGAGTATCCTGCTGCGCGCTGCGTGGTCCTGGCAAACAGGACCGCACAGTGCGCAGCATACAAGTATGCAGGCGCAGACGCTGCCCTGCTCAAAGGCTGTTTGGACGAGCAACTGTTGGCGGCGATTGCCGGCTGAAAATTTCTTCTTTTCTCCATTGCGAGGCGTCTATGCGTAACCGCACCATATCCATTCCAGTTGTTCTATTTCTGTGCTTCGTGGCCGGCATCTTGTTGTTGTCGGCGCCGGCGCTGGCAGGGGTTATCCCTGCAGGCGGGTCCTTCGAAGGCAAGCCTGTCTTGCCCGCGCAGGATAACGGTCTTGGGCTGTCGCCGATCGCCGCGGCAGGCGATTGGGCCGCGGTGCAGGCGAGCGGCGTATTGACGGTAGGTACCACGGCGTCGAGCCCGCCCTTTGCCTACTACACACCGGGTTTTCAGATCGACGGCTTTGACGCCGCACTGATGCAGGCAGTGGCCGACAAGCTGGGGGTCAACCTGGCGCTGGTAGATTATGCCTTTGACGGGCTGCCGGCCGCGCTGCAAGTCGGGCAGATCGACACCATAGCCGCCGCGCTGACGATGACACCTGAGCGCGCCGCGGTGGTGGATTTTAGCATGCCCTATTATCTCAGCGCCGAAGCCATCCTGGCGCCTACCGATTCGGCACTGCAGGATGTCAACCTGAACACCCAGGACTTTACCGATCTACGCCTGGGCGTGCAGCGCGGCACGGTCTATGCTACCTGGGCCAAGACGCACCTGATCGACATGGGGCGCATGCCGGCGGCGAACCTGCAGCTCTTTGCGCGCGAGCAGGACATCGTGCAGGCGCTGCAGCAGGATCGCATCGACCTGGGCATGATGGACCTGCTGCCCGGCCAGGAATATGTACGGAACGGCGACGCCAAGCTGGTGGGCTCAAACCAGGTGCTGCAGCAGTATGCGATCGCCGTGCGCAAGGGCTCGTCGCTGCTGCCGCAGATCAACCTGGCGCTGACGGAGCTGCAGCAGGAAGGGGTGCTGGACAAACTGCATGCGAACTACCTGGCTGCCGACGAAGGAACGCCGCAGCCCACGCCCACGCCGGCACCGGTTCCCACCTGCCAGGACGTCTCGGGCTATGTCGCCGACCTGACCTTTGTCGACAGCGAGAACAATATCCCGTTCGTGCAGCCCGGCCAGCCATTTGTGAAGTCGTGGCGGCTGGTCAACCACGGGACCTGTCCCTGGACCAAGGATTATGCATTGGTGTATGTGCCGATGCCAGACAGCCGGCCGGAAGACCAGATGGGCGGCGTGCGGGTGCCTTTGACGGCGCCGGTGCAGCCGGGACAGACGGTGGATCTATCGGCGAGCCTGGTGGCGCCGACGGCGCCGGGCATGTACAAGGGCGTCTGGCAGATGATCAATGCGCAGGGCCAGCCGTTTGGCCAGCGCATCTGGGTACGAATCCAGGTGCCGGGCGGCAGCGTACCGACGCCTGCGCCCACGCCGACGCCGATCCAGGGCATCAACTTCACCGTGGATCGCAACAACGTGCGCATCGGACAGTGTGTCAACTTCAAGTGGGACGTTACCAATGTCTTGGCCGTCTTCTTCTACAAGGACGGCGACGACTTCCGCCAGCACGGAGTCGCGGGCCAGGCGACGCGGCAGGAGTGCCCGCAGGCGACGACCAACTACTACCTGCGTGTGGAGAAACGCGATGGCACGGCAGTGACGCCGATGATCACCGTCTATGTGGCGCGCGATCCTGATGCGCCCTACGTGCAGAATTTCAGCAGCAGCCCTGACAAGATCAACACCGGCCAGTGCAGCACGCTCAGCTGGCAGGTGCAAGGACAGCTGAGCAACGTAAAGATCAAGCGCAACGGCAGCGACTGGTGGAACGGCGCGCCGGCCACTGGTTCGCAGCAGGACTGCCTCAAGCAGGCAGGCGACTACAACTATACGTTGGAGGCGACCGGCCCGGGCGGCAAGGCCGCGGGGGCCGCGCATGTCAGCGTGTTTGACAAGCCTGTGCCCGCGCCGACCGCCACGCCGTTCAACCCCGCGCCGGTACCGGCCGTGATCGACTACTTCAACCTCGACAGCACGCAGATCATGCCCGACCAGTGCGTCAACGCTTCCTGGTCAGTCGGGGCAGGCGTGACCTCGGTCACCGTGCTGATCGACGACTATCCGGTCGCTCGCGACGTACCCTTTGTGAGCAGCCAGCAGTTCTGTCCCTCGGGCAGCCCCGGTGCGACGCTTAAGTTCAGCCTGTCGGCGCAGGGCATGGCCGGCACGGCGGCTGACACCCGTGACGTGTACGTGCAGGTGATGCAGCCTGCGCCTGCGCCGACGGACACACCGGAACCGCTGCCGACGCCGGCGCCCGAACCGCCGGTGATTGAGGATTTCAGCGCCGACAATTATGACATCAATGCCGGCGAGTGCGTCAATATATCCTGGAGCGTCGGCGGTTGGGTGGACGTCGTGCAGCTCTATCGCGACGGCCAGTACCTATCAGATGTGGCCCCCAACGACGGGCGGCAGGAGTGTCTGAACGATCCGGGGAGCTACGACTACCGGCTGCGGGCGGCCAACAGCGGTGGGCTGGAGGACAACCGCGACTTTTCAATCTCAGTCGAGTTCATGCCGGAGCCGCTGCCGCCGGATCCCGATCCCGAGCCGGAGCCGGGGCCGCTGCCCGAACCCGATCCGGATCAGCCGGACTCTGACACTCTGGGTGGTTAATAACCTGGTGAGCTAGAAATTCCCCTCAAAGTTGTGGCGTGTCGAGTGCCCCAGCAGATTCTGCTGGGGCACTCGACTTTTCTGAATTGAAACAGATTGGAGGGCAGCGACAAATATATAGTGGACCCCCGATAGATTAGGTGCAAGCTAGTCGACCGGGCTTCGGCCAAACAATCCAGAACCTGCTCAGATGGGGAAACACGCGTGGCCGGTGCGGCGCAATCGCCAAGCCGGTGGGATCCCCTAACTCGAAGAGCCTCAACCCTCGTGAGGAGAATCGAGATGAACACAGGTTTGATGGGGCACATTACCAATCGTGCCAAGATCCTGCTGGCAGCCCTGCTGCTGGCGCTGCTGATGGCGGCAGCCCCTGTGGCGGCCGACACTGCACTGCACACCGGGCTGGTGCCGGCTGCGCTGGCAGATGGGCCCGTGCGGGGCGGCGGTGGATGAGTAGAGATCGGGAAGCTGGGATCCCTCACCCAGCTTCCCGATCCTCCTATGGCACGGCAGATCCTGCCGCGGGTAATCCGAGTGCCGCTGCCGCCTGGCGGCGATAGTCGGTGATTTCGGTATATAGGCGCCGGTGTTCGGCGTTGTTTTCCGTGGCCTGCAGATCGGCGAGCAGGCGATCGAAATGGGCGAGCGCTTTTGCTGCCTCACCGCGCTCCAGCCAGAGCTTGCCCCGGCCGCTGTCGATGTTGATGCGGGCCAGTACCGTGCCCAGGTCGGCGGTAGATCTCTACACTCTCCGCGTAGCAGGTTTCCGCGTCATCCCACTTCTGCTGGACCCTATAGACCAGGCCAATGTTGTTGCACACCATAGCCACATATCGCACATCGCTCAGGCGGCGGAAGATCTTTTCGGCTTCTTGATAGTGGAGCAGTGCGGCCTGCATGTCGCCGTCCAGGTATTCGATGATGCCCCAATCCTGATGTACGACGGCCTGGCTGTGGAGCGCGCCAAGGTCGATAAAGGTCGCGAGCGCCTGGGCGCAGAGCGCGCGGGCCAGGGAATTCTCGCCGCGCCGGCTTGCCAGCCACGCCCGGTTCTGCAGGCACAACGCGGCCCACTGCGGTTCCTCCAGCTCTTCCCAGGCAGCCTGCGACTCAATAAAGAGCCGTTCCGCCTCTTCCTCTTCGTGCAGCGAGTCGTGCGTGTTGGCGGCCACAAACAGGGCGCGCGCACGCACGAAATGGAGGTCGAGGATCGCCGCCAGAACCTCGTGGCACAGGTCGAGGGCGGACAGCCAACTTTCACGCAGGTAGGCGAGGTTGGCCAGGCACACCTTGGCTGCTCCCGTCTGTACGGTGTCGCCGGCAGCGGTAAACGCCTGAAGCGCCGCGTCGAAATATGTCTCCGCTGCGTCGAGGCGGCCGAGGTGACGGAGAAGCTCGCCAACCTCAAGCTCGAGCGCTGCCGTCCGCAGGCCGTCGCCGGCGGTGCGGCTGTATACCAGCCCCTCTTCGAGGTAGGCCAGCCACTGCTCGCGGTAGCCGGCCTGTTGCATCTTGGGCGACAGCTCGAGGAGCAAGGTTGCCGTGACAGGCCAGGCGCGCGGCGTACGCAGGGCGAAGCTGAGAAGATGCCAGGCCTGCACCCGCACCTCTTCGGAGACGCGCTGGCGGTCCTGGCGCACGGTGTCGAGGCTGTGCACGACGCCGGCGGCGACATACTGCTCAAACAGGTTTCTGTAGCTCTCTACCTCTACTACATTCCCTAGCTCTACCATTGCAATACCTGCTGCAGCAGAAACGAGCGTGTGAGGCTGTGGATGGAGTAGCTGCGTGCGTGTAGATTGCCGCGGCTGTCCACGAGGTTGAGCGTGATTAAGCGGTCGAGTGCATCCTGCAGCGCGCCGTGCCCCAACCCGCTCACGGCCAGCAGAAAATCCATGCCGCCACCCGACTCGCTGACCAGCGGCATCAGCAGGAGCACCTGGCGGCTGCGCTCGTCGAGCTGGTCCCAGGCAGAGCGGTAGATATGCGTGTACAGCGCCTCGGCTGCCTTGCCGCGGGCCTCACGGAGGTTGCCCAGCACCGTGTCGAGCGTGTGCAGGTGGGTCTGGCCTGCGACGAGGCGCAGCGCAAGCGGGTTGCCGCCGGCGACCGCATAGATGGCCGCCAGCTCCGCGTCGCCGGCGGCGGCGAGCGCCGGCAGGTTGCGCACCTCGGCTTCCCAGCGGACCAGGGCGGCGGCGTCGGCCGGGCCTAGTTCGGGCGCCCGGTAGCTGTAAATGCCCGCCACGTGATGCAGGCTGTGGCGCGTGGTGATCAGGAACTTGGTCGGCGCCGCCAGATCGCCCAGCATGTCGAGCAGTGCGTCCAAGTCGGCGACAGTCTCCAAGTTGTCGACGACGATCAAGTGCGGCTGCGCCTTGAGCGCGGCGCGCACCCGGCGGTGCCGTTCTGGGGTCGCCGGCGCCGGGACACCTGGGACGGCCAGCAGCTGTTCGTAGAGAGCGTCGACGAGGGCGGCGGGTGTGAGGAGCGGGCGGTTGGTGGGGCGCAGCGCGCCGCCGGCGTTCAGGATCTGCTGGCGCGCCGTGACCCAGGCGACCTCGTGCCAGCGGGCGTCAACGGTGCGGGTGCGCACCAGCCAGTCGGCCAGCGCCGTCTTGCCGATACCGCCGGCGCCGTCGACGGACACCAGCCAGGGAGGGCCGGCGCGCCGGATGACGGCGTCAATTTCCTCCACCGCCGTCTCGATGCCGAACAACCGGGTGTAGGTAGGCGCTTCCAACCGGGCGAGCACCTGCTGCCGGCCGGCGCTGCGGGCGGCTTCCTCGCGGCCGTGGAGCAGGTCGGCCAACTGGGCGGTGGCCAGCCGCTGCTTGCGGTTGATCGTCCCTTCCACCTGTGAGAGCTCGTGGGCGATGAGAAATACCTCGACGCCATCCACATAGTGGCGGCGCAGGATAGTGGCCCATTCTGCGTTGACGGCGGCCAGGGCGTCGATCAGGTCGAGCAGGCAGCGGCGCAGTGCGGGGGCAGGGGCGAGCCCCAGGTTTTGCTGGAGCTGGCGCACCAGCACCAGGCTGCACAGCTCAGAATCGGCCAGCGTGGGGTCGTTCAGCCTGCGCAGCGCATGCTGCAGCTCGCGGTGGAGCGCCGCGCCGGGCAGCAGAGTTGCGGACGGCACCGGTTCTTCGGCAAGGGGGAGACCAGTCATGTCGATCGTCGAATTGTCCTAGCGGCTAGAGTACCTGGCTATCCCTAGGTTAAAGTCCCTCGATCGCATTCCGATCAGGTTTCGATCAGGTTTAGGATAGGTTCAAACTGCGCCGGAGCAGTATTCTATCATTATCCGCTTCTTTCTTCTACCTCGTATAAATCACTTCTTCAGCGGCGCAGCCCGCGGCGCCGCTGAAGAGGTTTTCCCCGCTTGGTTGGCGGCTGCACCCGTGATAAGATTGCGCATCACTCGCTCCCCTGGAGGCTGGCCGGTGCCGGGCCTTTGAGCTGTGTCGCAAGGCTGAAATCGGGTGTCATGATGATTCAACCAGACCGCGTAGTTTCCACTACCTGCCCCTACTGCGGTGTTGGGTGCAACTTGCACCTGCACATACAGGACGACTTTATCTACCGTGTGACTTCGCCGCACGATGCCGTGGTCAACCAAGGCAACCTGTGCGTCAAGGGGCGCTTTGGCTACGACTTTCTCTACCATCCGGATCGCCTGACGACGCCGCTGATCCGGCGCACGCCGCAGCAGCCGGGGCAGCGCGTGCCGGCGACCGACCGCAGTGAGTGGCGGGAGGCAAGCTGGGACGAGGCGCTCGACCTGGTGGCCGACCGGCTCGTGGAAATCTACCGGCGCGACGGTGCCGATGCGATGGCGGTCTACTGCTGCGCCAAGGCGACGAACGAAGACAACTATTTGCTGCAGAAACTCTACCGGTCGCTCTTCCGCACCAACAATGTCGACCACTGCACGCGGCTGTGCCATGCCGGCAGCGTGGTGGCGCTGCTCAAGTCGCTGGGTACGAGCGCGATGAGCAATACGGCGGCCGAGGTCATCTACTCGGACTGCTTTATTGTCACCGGCTCCAACACAACCGAAAACCACCCCATCATTGCGCTGCAGATGAAGGAAGCCGTGCGCAAGCATGGCGCCAAGCTGATCGTGATCGACCCGCGCCGGCTTGAGCTGTGCGACTATGCCGCGCTGTGGCTCCCGCTCAAGCCTGGCACAAACGTGCCGGTCTTTGCGGCCCTGGCGCACGTGATCCTCGAAGAGGGCCTGGTAAACACTGAGTTTGTTGCCGAGCGCACGCGAAGGCTTTGAAGAGTTCCGCGAGTCGATGCGAAAGTTCACGCCGGAGTATGCCGAGATGGTGTCCGGCGTGGATCGCCGGCTGATCGTCGAGGCGGCGCGCATGTATGCAACGGCGCAGAACGGCTCGATCTTCTGGGGTATGGGCATCTCGCAGCTTTCGCACGGCACGGCCAGCGCGCTGGGGCTGATTCACCTGGCGCTGCTCACCGGCCACATCGGGCGCCGGGGCACGGGGCTCAACCCGCTGCGCGGCCAGAACAACGTCCAGGGTGCGTCTGACGCCGGCGCCATGCCGTTCCATTATCCCGGGTACATGGAGGTCGAGCGCGAGGAAAATGCCCGCCTGTGGGAAGCGGCCTGGAACGTGGAGCCCGGCGGGCTCAGCCGCAAGCGTGGGCTGACGACGACCGAGATCCTGTCGCAGGCACACCCGGGCGGCGTGCGCTCGCTGTACATCATGGGTGAGAACCCGGTGATGACCGAACCCAACATGAACGTGACGCGCCAGCACATGCAGGAGCTAGAGTTCCTGGTGGCACAGGACATCTTTATCAATGAGTCAGGCGCGTATGCGGATGTGATCCTGCCGGCGGCGGCCTGGGCTGAGAAGGAAGGCACCTTTACCAACACCGATCGGCGGGTGCAGCGCGTGCGCAAGGCGATCGCACCGCGGGGCAGGTACGGGCGGACTCGGAGATCATTTGCGACCTGGCGCAGCGAATCGAACGGAGATTGGGGCGACCCAACAGCGCCGGCTGGTGCTACACGCATCCCGAGCAGATCTATCGCGAGATGGCCGGTGTGGCCGCCACCATGTTCGGCGGGATCAACTATGCCCGGATCGAAGAGGTCGGCCTGCAGTACCCGGTGCCGCACGAGGCACACCCGGGCACGCCGTACCTGTTTGCCGAAAGCTTTCCCTGCCGGCCGTGGGCGTTTCTTCCCGCTCGAGTATGTACCGGTGGCGGAAGAGCCGGACGAAGAGTTCCCGTTTGTGTTGACGACCGGGCGGCTGCTCGAGCACTGGCATGGCGGCACGATGACGCGCCATTCGCAGTTGGATGCGCTTTATCCGCAGGCTTATGTCGAAATGCATGAGATTGACGCGCTGCGCTGCAGCGTGGCCACCGGCGACGCGGTGCGGGTGGCGTCGCGGCGGGGGTCGATCGTGCTGCACGTGCTGGTTTCGCCCAAAGCGACGCCGGGGGTGGTATTCATCCCGATGCATTTTGCCGAGGCCGCGGCCAATGTGCTGACGATCGACATGCTCGATCCCGAGGCCAAGATTCCTGAATTTAAGGCGTGTGCGGTCAATATTCAGATCGCGGAGGCGGTGGAGGGGCTGCATCTGGCGCCTGCCGAGGTGCGCGGCAGGTACTGAGCGTAATAGGGACGAAACGCCTAGGCAGAATAGGGCATTTGTTGTGCAAGGTTGTGAATAAACGCACAATTTGACTGGGCGAATTTTGTGCATCCTGCACGATGTGCTACAATCGTGTCCATGTTACAATAACTGTGAAGTTTACTGGGGAGCAAACTTCACACACACTCACCTCCTTCCCGCAAGGGAACCTCCACTTTCCTCCTGGCGGTCGGCCATCACCGGGGTAACCCGGTGATGGACCGCCAACCTCTCTCGTACTCCTGATCGACGTTTATTTCTTCGAAGGTGCCGGTGACCAGGTAAACGATGCGTTCGGCGACGTTGGTTGCCAGGTCGCCAAAGCGCTCGAGTTCGCGTGCCACGCGGAGGAGCTCGTAGGTGGCTTCGATCCGGGCGGCGTCGTTGGTCTGCGCCATCTGGACCATGATCTTACCGAAGACCTGGGCGTAGAGCGTGTCTACTTCGTCGTCCTGGTGTGCGATCACGCGGGCCAGGTCGACATTGGCACGCGCGTAGGCCAGCAGCACCTGGTTGAGCATGCGGCCGACCATGTCGCCCATCTGCTTCAGCTCCGGCGGGCGTTCCACCAGGGGCTGCTTGAGCAGATGGGGGACGACCTTGGCAATGCCCTTGGTCTGGTCGCCCATGCGTTCCAGGTCGACGATGATGTTCATGGCGGTCATAATCGTGCGCAGGTCGCGGGCGGCCGGCTGCTGCGTCACGATCAGCGAGAAGCACTGCTCTTCGATTTCAAAGCGCAGGCGATTGACGGTGCGGTCGGCAGCGAAGACCTCGTGGGCCTTGTCGGTGTTGAGTGTTGCCAGCGCTTCCAGCGCCAGCTTCAGCTCTTCCTCGACACGGCTGCCCATGAGCAGGATGCCATCGCGCAGTTCGCTCAGTTTGCGGTCAAAATGGGCCCGTACGGTGGTCATTGGTTCTCCTTTGGTTACACGCTTCCTGCTGGGACGGCACTGGTGCAGATTGGAACAGGTTCCGACAAATTCAGGCGAGCTGGCTAGCCGCGCCGGCCGGTGATGTACGCCTCGGTCAGCGCCTCCTTGGGGCGGCTGAACAGGTGCTCCGTTTCGCCAAACTCGATCAGTTCACCCAGCCAGAAGAAGCCCGTGTAGTCGGAGGCGCGGGCCGCCTGCTGCATGTTGTGGGTGACGATTACGATCGTATATTCCTCCGAGAGGCGCCGCATCAGTTCTTCGACGCTCAGGGTAGCGACCGGATCCAGGGCGGAACAGGGTTCGTCCATCAAGATGACGCTGGGCTTGACGGCAATGGTGCGGGCAATGCAAAGCCGCTGCTGCTGGCCAGGGTTCAGGTCCATCGCCGGGTCCTGGAGGCGATGCTTGACTTCGTTCCACAGCGCCGCCCCTTCGAGGCTCTCACGGACGATATTGTCCAGGTCGCCGCGCGATCTTGTCATCGACAGCACACGAGGGCCGAATGCCACGTTGTCGTAGATGCTCTGCGGAAAAGGGTTGGGGCGCTGAAAGACCATGCCCACGTGCTGGCGCAGTTCGGCCACGTCCACATCCGGCGCATAGATATCGTTGCCGTCGAGCAGCACCGTGCCTTCGGCGTGCGTGCCGCGAATCGTGTCGTTCATGCGGTTGAGACAGCGCAAGAAGGTGGACTTGCCGCAGCCCGATGGCCCGATCAACGCGGTGATATGCTTTTCCCTGATTTCCAGGTTGAGGTTCTTCAAGGCTTGGAATGCACCGTAGAAGAAACTGAAATCGCGTACCTCAATCTTGTTCTGCATAGCTCGTCCGAATTTTAGCCAAAACGCCCCGTAATATAGTCTTCCGTGCGCTGCTCTACTGGTTTGACAAATATCTGGCGCGCGGGCCCTTCTTCGATAATTTCACCATCCAGCATAAACGCGGCCCGATCGGCAATACGCGCCGCCTGCTGCACGCTGTGCGGCACCATGACAATCGTGTAGCGCTGCTTCAACTCGTACAACGACTCTTCCACCGTGGCCGTGGACAAGGGATCGAGACCCGACGTGGGATTGTCCAGCAACACCACCTCCGGCTCCAGCGCAAGGCTGCGTGCCATGCAGAGTCGCTGCTTCTGCCCGCCGGAGAGGGCAAAGGCCGAGGTGTTGAGGCGGTCCTTGACCTCGTCCCACAGCGCCGCCTGCTTCAACGAACGTTCGACACGGCCGTCCAGTTCGCTGCGGTTGCGAATGCCGGCCATGCGCAGCCCATAGGTCAGGTTCTCGTAAATGGAGCCCGGGCAGCGGCGTTGGGACGGCAAAGACCATGCTGACGCGGCGGCGCAGATCAAAGACATTGGTAGACGGGGTCAAAGATATCCCGGTCGTCGACCAGCACCTCACCCTGATGCGTGGCATTTTCCGACAGGTCGGACAGCCGGTTGAACAGGCGCAGCAGCGTCGTCTTGCCGGCACGTGAAGGGCCAAACAGCACGAACAGCTCGCGGGTGGGAATATCCAGGTTGATATTGCGCAGCGCCTCGGTGCCATCATCGTAGGTATAGAACAGGTTGCGTACGGAAATAATGGGCAGATCTGGCAGTCTGCGTGGCGGTTTGCGGGGCAGGTGCATTCATGACTTTATCTCCTCGCCTACCATTCCCGCCGCTGGCGCATGATTGTGCGCACGAGGGAAGCAGCAAGCGTCAAGGTAAGCACCAGCAAGAGCAGCACCAAGGCCGTGCCATACTGCAGCCGGAGCGGCATGCCGGGCACCTGGGTCGATATTACGTACAGGTGGTAGGGCAGCGCCATCGTCTGGTCAAAAATCGACCTTGGCAAGTTGGGCAGGTAAAAGGCGGCCACCGTAAACAGGATCGGGGCGGTCTCACCCGCTGCGCGGCCCAAGCCCAAGATCACACCGGTGAGGATGCCGGGCACGGCATGCGGCAGCACCTGGTGCCGGATCGTCTGCCAGCGCGAGGCGCCGAGGCTCAGGCTGACGGTGCGAAACTGCTGGGGTACCGAGAGGATAGCTTCCTCGGCCGTGGAGATCACTACCGGCATGGTCATGATCCCCAACGTCAGCGACCCCGCGATGATCGAGGTGCCAAAGCCCATGAAGAGGACAAATGCGCCCAAACCGAACAGGCCGTAGACGATGGACGGGATGCCGGCCAGGTTGACGATGGCCAGGCGGATCATGCGCGTGAGGCGGTTGTCCTTGGCATACTCGGCCAGATAGATGGCAGCGGCGATCGCCAACGGCATGCAGACGATGGCCGTGCCGATCGTGAGCACGAGGGTACCGACGATGGCCGGCATAATGCCGCCTTCGGTCATCCCATTGGAGGGCGGCTGCGTGAGGAAGGTCCAGGTGAGCGCCGGGAGGCCCAGCCAGAAGACATAGAGGATCACCATGATGATGGGGATCACGACGACGAAGGCCACGGCCGTAAACACGGCCACGGCGAGACGATGCGTTTGCTGGCGTTTCATAACTTTCCTCCGCGACCCCGGCTGCCGCCGTCGAAGCCGATCAGGCGGTTGGCCAGCGAGTTGATGGCGAAGGTGATGACGAACAGCACGATGCCGATGCCGAAGAGCACGTTGTAGTGCAGCGTGCCCTGGGCAACTTCGCCCATTTCGGCCGCAATGGTGGCCGTCATGGTGCGCACCGGCTGGAAGAACATGCCGGGGCCAAAGGGCGGGATGTTGGCGGCGTTGCCCGTCACCATCATCACGACCATCGTTTCGCCGATGGCGCGGCCGATGCCGAGCATCACGGCGATCAGCATGCCGGAGCGGGCGGCAGGCACTACCACGCGCCAGATGGTCTGCCACTGCGTGGCACCGATGGCCAGCGAGCCGTCGCGGTATTCCTTGGGGACGGAGTAGAGAGCGTCTTCGGCGATGCTGATGATGGTGGGCAAGGACATGTAGGCGAGGATCAGCGAGCCGGTGAAGGCCGTGAGGCCGGTGGGGGCGCCAAGTGCCTGCACGAGCGGTGCCAGCGCGACCCAGCCGAGAAAGCCGAGCACGATCGAGGGAATGCCGGCCAGCACTTCGATGATGGGCTTGAGAATTTCACGCAGCCACTGCGGCGCGAGCTCGCCCAGATAGATGGCGGTAATGATGCCCAGCGGCAGGGCAATGACGACGGCGCCAAAGGTCACCAACAGGGAGCCATAGAGCAAGGGGGCCAGGCCGAAGCTGTCCTCAATGGGATACCAACGAATGCCGAACAGCTGGCGCAGCGGGATGTCGAGAAACATCGGCAGGCCCTCACGCAGGAGGAAGAAGAAGATGAGGGCAATGATCACGATGGCAGAGATGCCTGCCAGCTGGATAATTCCCTCGATGATGACCTCGCTCCAGCGCCGTCCGGGTGGTGCAGACCTTTCCTGCACCTTTGCGTTCTGTAGTTCCTCCGTAGCTGCCATCTACTTTACTCCTGGGGTATCGGGACAAAGCCCAGATTGGCGACGATTTTCTGTCCGTCCGGGCCGCGAATCCAAGCCAGATAGGTGTCGATGTCGGCGTTGGGTGCACCCGTTGTGTACATATAGAGGTCGCGCGAGATCGGGTAGGTGCCATCTGCGCCGGTTTTAACCGAAGGCAATACGTAGGGAGAGCTTGCGTCCTTGGCGACCGCGATCAGCTTCTCCGTCTCTGCGTCCACATACCCAAGACCATCGTAGCCGATCGCGTGCGGATTGCGCTGCACTTCGCTGGTAATGCCGACGGACGAGGGCATCAGCAGCGTCTGCGGGGCAAAGACGTCCTTGTTTTCCGTGTCGCCTTTACGCACCACTTCTTCGAGGAAGTAGACGTGCGTACCTGAGTTGGTCTCGCGTGAAACCAGGACGATGGGTGCGTCGTTGCCGCCGACTTCTTTCCAGTTGGCGATGCGGCCGGTGAAGATGTCTGACAGCTGATCGATCGTCAGCTGCGAGACCGGGTTCTGCTTGTTGACGATAATCGCCAGCGCATCAACAGCCACAGTGTGTTCGACAGGGTTGATGCCGTTCTTTTGGGCGTCGGCGATTTCGTTGTCCTTCATTTCGCGCGACGCATTGGCGATATCGACCGTGCCGTTGATCAGGGCGGCGATACCGGTACCCGAGCCACCCCCGGTAACGGCAATGTCTACAGTCCGGCTTCACCTTACGATACGCTTCGGCCCAGGCAAGCGCCAGGTTTACCAACGTATCCGAACCCTTGTTCTGGATGGCGCGGGTGCGGGAAGCGCCGACGTCGGCCCCGGCGGCGGAACGACCGGCGCAACCGCCGATCAAGCCTCCAACGACCAGGCTGATCGCCAGCCAGGCGAGTAAAGTTCGAACCTTCAAACAGCGCCTCAAACAACGCCTCCTTGCCTGTCGAGAGTGCCTGTCACAGATGAGCAGCATTAACGGTACTTTAACACAGGCAAGAGGAAAATAAAGAGCGCCCCCTCATTCGGAGAGTTCGCCGCGCTCTTCGTCTTCTTCCCAGCCGCGGCCCTGGCGCACGATCGTCTGGCTTTGCTCGCGCATGTACTGCTGCAGGTAGTAGGCACCGCCGGCCCCCTTATTGGTGTTGCTGCTGCCTTTCCAGCCACCGAAGGGTTGATAGCCAGGCCAGGCGCCCGTCGTGGCGCTGGTGTGGCGGTTGACGTAGATGACGCCCGCCTCAATCGTGTCGAGGAATTGAGCGACCTCATCCGGATCTTCGCTGTAGCAGCCGGCGGTCAGGCCGAAGTCAACGTCGTTGGCCTTGGCTAGAGCATCCTCAAAGTCGGTAAAGCCGGTCACCAGCACGATGGGGAGAAAGAGTTCCTGTTGCCACAGCGCGTGACTTTCGGGCAGGTCGGCGACGACAGTAGGCGCAACATAGAAACCATGCGGGTCGAGCGTGGTGCCGCCGGTCAAAATGTGCCCTTGGGCGCGCAGTTCGGCCACGTGCGCTTTATAAGCTTCATAGGCGCGGCGGTTGATTACGGGACCCATCCAATATTCCTGCTGTGTGGGGTCGCCTATCTGTATTTTTTCGGCCTGGGCGGCGAGCTTGGCGGCGAAGGCGTCCTTGACGTCCGCGTGCACGTAGACGCGCGAGCAGGCGGAGCATTTCTGGCCGCTGAGGCCAAATGCAGCGCGGGCAACCCCTTCTGCGGCCAGATCCAGGTTGGCCGAGCGGGCCACGATGGCGGGGTTCTTGCCGCCCATTTCGGTGATGACCGGGCGCGGCCGGCGGCCGCTCGCAACCTTGGCATAGATTTCCATGCCCACGCGGTAGGAGCCGGTAAAGGTGATACCGTCCACGCCGGGATGATCCACGAGGGCGCGCCCCGTCTCCTTCTGGCCGGTGACGAAATTGATGACGCCCGGCGGCAGACCCGCTTCCACAAAGCATTCCACCAGCAGCGTCGGGCCGAAAGGGGTATCCTCGGCGGGCTTGAGCACGACCGTGTTGCCGGCGATCAACGCCGCGGCGGTGGGGCCTCCGGACAGCGCGATGGGGAAGTTGAAGGGCGAGATCACGGCCCAGACGCCGTGTGGCTTGAGCACACTGGTATTGCGATGGTGACGGCTTTCGGCGCGCTGGCGTACGGCGAAGCCGTGATTTTCCTGCATCACGTCGCAGTAGGTGCGGATAAAGTCGGCCACTTCCTCTACGTCGCCGAGCGCCTCAAGCCGATTTTTGCCCACCTCAAGGCTGTCGACGGCAGCGATAGCGAAGAGCCGGTCGCTGATGATTTCGGCGACGCGGCGCAGAAGGGTCACGCGGTTCTGCCAGGGCGTGGCACGCCAGCCGGGGTAGGCGGCCCGTGCGGCAGTCACGGCGCGGTCAATGTCGGCGGCGGTGCCGTCTTGGAAGCTGCCCATGTGCATGCTTGGTGTCGATAGGGCTGTAGGTCGAGTAGGTAGAAGCTGCCTCGACCCACTGGCCGTCGATGTACATGCGATGCGTACGGCCCAGATCGGTGCGAGCCGCCTGGAGAGCCGCTTCGTAATAGGTGTGCAGCAGGGGATCCGGGCTGCCCAAGGTGGAGTAGGTAATTTTGAACTGTTTGCGGGTCGTCATCATGGCATCCGTATGCTAAAGGTCGAAAATGTGATATGCAATATAAAGAGTGGGTATTGTCACATGGGGAGGTGTGCGTGTCAACGGCGCGCCGCTTTGGCGGGAATTATCATGCGAGTTTTCAAGCCAATTTTCACAAACCTATTGACAGGGGCTTTGCGGGTATGATACTGTAGTGTGGAATCGATTCCAGCTAAGTGTTGCCCCAGAAGCCTTGCGGAGAGTGAACATCAATCGCTCTCTTTTGCTTTCACTAGCGTCTGTGGAATCGATTCCAGTGTCGCTGAGAGGTGTGCTGTATGGCTCGCAACCAAGACGTTACCATACACGATATCGCACGGCGTGCGGGGGTCGGCGTCGGTACGGTGTCGCGCGTGCTGAACGACAGCCCCAACGTCAGCGACGCCACGCGGGCACAGGTCCGACAGGTGATGGCAGAAACCAACTACCGCCCCAAGTCGGCTGCCAAGACGCTGCGCACCCGCCGTTCGAGTGCGATTGCCTTTATCACCGACGAGATCGCCTCCACCCCTTTTGCCGTCGACACCATTCGCGGTGCCCAGGATGCCGCCTGGCAGCACGGCAAGATTCTGCTGCTGGTCAACACCAACGCCAACGAGAAGCTGCTTGAAGCTGCCATCGAGTCGATGCTCGACCGCCAGGTGGAAGGGCTGATCTTTGCCACCTGGTTTCACCGGCGCGGCAAAGCTGCCGCCTATCGTACGCCAGCTGCCTAATGTCCTGGTCGACTGCTACGTCGAGGATCGCTCGCTGCCCTCCGTGGTTCCAGACGAATTCCAGGGCGGCTACACAGCCACCGAACTGCTGCTGCGCCAGGGACACCGCCGCATCGGTTTTATCAACAACAACGAGGATCAGCCGGCGCGCTGGGGACGCCAGCAAGGCTACGAGCGCGCGCTGGCCGACTGGGGCGTGCCGTTTGACCCGGAGCTTGTCACGTTTCAGGGTGGCGCCGCCGAGAGCGGCTATGCCGGCGCTAGCGTGCTGATGCGGCTGCAGGAGCCCCCTACGGCGATTTTCTGCTTTAACGATCGTTCGGCCATGGGGGCGTACGATGCGCTGCGTGAGATGGGTTTTGTCCTGCCACGTGATATGGCGATCGTGGGCTTTGACAACCAAGAGATCATTGCTGCACATTTGCGGCCAGGCTTGACGACATTGCAGCTCCCCCACTATGAGATGGGCGCCTGGGCCGTGAACTATCTCCTGCAAAAGCCCTATGATTTGCCTCCACCTGCGCTTGCTTCTGCTCCTCCTCAGGTCAAGCTGCCTTGTCCCTTGATACTTCGTGAATCGCATGGAACCAGGCGAGAGGAGGTGCAGCGCAGCACAACTTAGTCGAGGTATTCAGCCAACTTGTAGTTTTTCAAGCACCGCTTTTGAACAAACACATGGAGGATTCTCAGATGGAAAGTAATCGCATCAACCGCCGTGACTTCCTGCGCATCGCCGGCGTCGGCGCGGCCGGCATGGTGATCGTGGCCTGCGCCCCGGCAGCGCCGGCAGCGCCGCCACCGGCGCCGAAGCGCCGGCTGCAGGCAGCGAGGGTGCAGCTGCGCCGGCCCAGGGGACAGTGACACTGCGTGTGATGGGCGATCCGGACCAAGAAGCGCCCATCGCTGGTCCCTTCCAAGAACAGAACCCCAACATCAAGCTGGAGTTTATCGCCGTCACCGGCATCGACCATGAAGAGGTCGCCAGCAAGATTCTGTCCATGATTGCTGCCGGACAGACGATCGACATTGGCTATGCGGCCACCGAAGCTTTGCAGCTGTACGCCGGCCAGGAGCTGTCGTATCCGCTCGACGAGTGTGTGCAGCGCGACTCTGCCGACATGGCCGAGTACTTCGCCGACGTTCATCCCTCGCTGATCCAGGCCATGATGTACGAAGGCGGCCTCTATGAACTGCCCTTCGACTTCAACGCCGCCAACATGTATACAACACGCCAGCTCTACCAAGATGCCGGGCTCGAACATCCCCTGGCTGATTGGACGAAGGACGACTTCGAGTCCAACGCCACGGCCATCACCAAGAAGGACGATCAGCGGCCGCACCACGGTCTTTGGCTATGGCTGGACCAACCGCCTGTGGGGCAGCTGGATGCCGTGGATCTTCGTCAACGAAGGCAACCTCTTCAAGCAGGAAGAGGCGCCCGGCGGTGAATGGCTGTGGGGCACCTTCTACAAGGACGACCCGGCTGCGCAAGGGCCGTGGCGGCGGCTATCGCTGGCAGACGCCAACGGCCAACTCGCCCGAGGTTGTCGAGGCGCTCGAATTTGTTGTCATGCTGACCGCAGAAGGCATTGCGCCGACGATCGAACTGGGCGGCGGCGCAGACGCTGCAGGGCTTCTTTGCCGACAACAAGCTGGGCATGACGCCGGCTGGCGGTTTCTGGGCGGGCGGCCTGGCCAACGCCGGCTTCCCGCAAGGGCTCGTTCGACGTGCAGCTGTTCCCCAAGTGGAAGAGCCAGCGCCACCAGTTCGGCACCGGCGGCCAGTGGATGGCCGCTGCCGGCGAACACAAGGAGGAGGCTGGACATACATGCAAGTACCGCATCTCGAAGGAAGCCATGGGCGCGTGGTACGGCGCCAACGGCATCATCACCACGCCGTCACGCCGCTCGATGCTGGTGCCCGAGGCCTTTGCCAAGACGGGACCGGAGCACTGGCAGGTCTTCTATGACACGCTGGACAAGCACCCGGACACCGCTCCCATTCCGGCGCCGCCGATCTCGAACCCGATGACGACGCTGTTCACCAACTACACCGCGCCGCGCCATGACGGGCGAACTGATCCCCGCAGGCAGCGATGGATGGGTTGCAGAAGGAACTCGAGGAACTGGTCGCTCGCTCGCAGGACATCATGTACCCGCAGAGCTAAGGATTTGCCGAGTCGTCTAAATGATCCGAAGTCAGGGTTACAGCAGTCCCTCGCTCGATGTGTGGAAATGCATCGAGCGAGGGCTGGTGGAAGATGCTGCATAAGGTTCTACAAGGAGGCATGCTGTGACAGCAGTAGCTACAAGCAAGCCCAAGCGATCCGGCCCGATCGGTTGGCTGCTGGAAGATACGTTGACAGGGATGGCGCGCCGCAGGGCGCTGATGGGGTACCTCTTTGTGCTGCCCACGATTCTGGGCATCATCATCTTTACGGCCGGCCCCGTGCTGGCTTCGTTTGGTCTCAGCTTCTTCAAGTGGAACGTGTTCAAGCCGCCAACCTACATTGGCCTTGAGCAACTATGTGCGGTTGATGAGCGACCAACGTGTGGCCATCAGCTTTTGGAACTACGGCGCGTTTTGTCGTGTTGGCGATCAGCATGCAGATTGTCTTTGCCCTGCTCCTGGCGCTGGCGCTGCGCCAGAAGATGGCGACGTGGATGCGCTACTACTTCCGCACGGCTTTCTTTCTGCCTTTCCTGCTCTCCGGGGCGGCCACGGGCATCGTGCTGGCCTACATGCTGCACACGGAGTTCGGCGTGGTCAACTACTACCTGGGCTTCTTGGGCATTGAGCCTATCCCCTGGCTTAACTCGGCCGGATACTGTGCTGTACACGATCGTCATGGCTTATCTATGGCAGTTTGTCGGCTTTACCTTGATCGCGCATGCTTGGCGGCATGAGCAACATCTCGCCCGAAGTGTTGGATGCTGCCGAAGTCGACGGCGCACGTGGGTTGGAAATGGTTGTGGCACATCATCCTGCCCATGCTCAGCCCGACGATCCTGTTTGCTGCCGTAGTGGGCGTCATAGGCGGCTTGCAGATTTTTGATCAGCCCTATGTGATGACACGTGGCGGTCCCGGCGACGCCAGCCGCACGGTGGTAATGACGCTGTACGAGGCGGCGTTCAAGAACCAGGAAATCGGCTATGCCTCGTCGATAGCGGTCATCCTGTTTGTTGTGATCATGATCGTCACTGCCGTCCAGTTTGGGATGAGCAAGAAGTGGGTCTTCTACAGCTAGACACGATTCGTGGCGAAGGCCCCAAGCCGGCCCGCCCTGTTCCACGTAGGAGTCACTATGGCAACAACAACTGTTTCCAGTGCCGGTCATTCTGCTGCCCACAGCAAAGGTAGTCTCGGCACCTACATCCGCTACAATTTCGGCCGCTGGCTGCTGCTTCTTGGCCTGTTTGTGCTCAGCGTGATCATGGTGGCCCCGATTCTGTGGACGATCTCCACGTCGTTGCGCACACCGGCACAATCGTTCAGCCTGCCGCCCAAGTGGCTGCCGACCGATTGGGCATGGGAGAACTATGCGTCGGTCTTTGACCAGATTCCGTTCTTCCGCGAGATTCTGAACAGTTTCATCGTGACCGTCGGGACCGTGATGGGACAACTGGTTACGGCTTCGCTGGCGGGCTATGCCTTTGCCCGCCTGGAATTCCCGGGCAAGAACGGTGCTCTTCTGGCTAGTTATGGCGACGCTGATGATCCCGCTACAGGCAACGATCATCCCCGTCTTCGTGCTGATCAGCCGCCTGGGGCTGTCCGATACGCTGGCCTCTCTGATTCTGCCGGCGCTGCCTACTGCCTTCGGCACTTTCCTGCTGCGCCAGTACTTCATGCAGATCCCCAAGGATTTTGAGGAAGTAGCGCTGATGGACGGCGCCAACCAGTTCTATATCTTCCTGCGGGTCTATCTGCCGCTGGTAGCGCCCGGCCTGGCCGTACTGGCCGTGCTGGCCTTTAACGGCACCTGGAACGAGTTCTACCGGCCGCTGGTCTTCCTGGTCAGCGACACCAACTTCACCATTCCGCTTGGGTCTCAACGACCTCAAGGGTTACATGATGACCGGCTCGATTTCCGTAGTGCTGGCAGGTGTCACGCTGTCGTTGATCCCGGTCGTCATCGTCTATCTGTTTGGCCAGCGCTACCTGATGGAAGGCATTATGATGGGCGGTCTCAAGGGTTAAGCGGAAAGACAAACCATGCAATACTGGAAACCGGAAGGCGCTTTTTTCGTGGGGGACTGCATTCCCTTCTGGCATGACGGCGTCTACCACTTGTTCTACCTGCTCGACGAGAATCATCACCAGGGGCTGGGCGGGATGGGTGGCCACCAATGGGCGCACGTCACGACCAGCGACCTGGTGCACTGGCAGCACCATCCACTGGCGCTGGCGATCGACGATGACTTTGAGCGGTCGATCTGCACCGGCACGCCGTTCTTCCACGAAGGCCGCTACCTATGCTTTCTATGCCACGCGCCTGCCCGACTGGCGGCAGGTGTTGGGCCGGGCGGTGAGCGACGACGGCATCCACTTTACCAAGCTGCAGCCGAATCCGTTTGCCGTGCCGCCACACGGCTACAATCCGCTGCACTTCCGCGACCCGATCGTGTTTGCGGATGCAGGTGGCGACGGCTACCACATGCTCGTAACCTCGGTGCGCGACGATTGGCCGCTGGCGGGGCGCGGAGGCTGCCTCGCGCACCTGCATTCGCCTGACCTGCAGGACTGGCAGATGCGGGAACCGTTCCTGGTGCCCGGCTTTGACGACGCGCCTGAGTGTCCCGACTACTTTGCCTGGAACGGCTGGTACTACCTGCTGTTCAGCAACCACCTGACGACACGCTATCGCATGTCGCGTGCGCCGCTTGGGCCGTGGCTGCGCCCTCCGGTGGATGTGTTGGACAGCCCTTTGGCACGCGTGATGAAGACTGCCGCATTTGGCGCGAACCGCCGGATTGGCGCTGCCTGGCTGGGCACACGCACCGGCGACCGCGACGATGGCAAGCTGCAGTGGGGCGGCAACCTTGTCTTGCGCGAGATTGTACAGCACGCCGACGGCACGTTGGGAACCAAATTCCCGGCAGAGGTCGCCCTGCCTGCAGGGAACCGCTTGCGCTGCAGGTGCAGCCTGTTACGCCTGGCGCGGCCTGCCAGGACCGTACCATCCACCTGCACGGCGCCAGCGGGTCTGGAAGGCGCCGTTGCGGAGAACGTCCCGCTAAACGTGCGCATCCGGGTGGATGTGCAGCTGCAGCCTGGATCGGCGACGTTTGGGCTGCGCCTGCGCGGGGATGACTTTGCAGGCGGCTATGAACTGGCGTTTCTGCTGCCGGAGCGCATGGTCACGTTGCATGACACAACCATCTATGGCGTGGAAGGGCTGGAACAGCCCTTCAGCCTTGAGATCGTCGCCTATGAGGATGTGCTCGACGTCTGTATCGACGAGCGGCGGTGTATTATCAACCGCTGCCCGCAACAACGCGGCGACAAGCTGTTCCTGTTCGCCCACAACGCCGAAGTCACCTTGCACAACCTGCAAATAGAGCCGCTGTTACGCTAGCACTGCAAAGGAAGTCCTGTGAATACGCAAACCGATCCGCAATTGGCCGATTCCCGTGCGAATCCCCATATTGAAAAGGCGATGCAGAGCGTCCAAGCTGCTGCGGCGCGTGCCGGATCGGGTGCTGAGGCCGACCCCACACGCCCGATCTACCATTTCCTGCCGCCGACCTACTGGATGAACGACCCCAACGGCCCGATCTACTATAACGGTTGGTATCATCTTTTCTACCAGCACAACCCATATGGCGACGATTGGGGCTACATGCATTGGGGCCATGCGCGCAGCCGGGACCTCGTCCACTGGGAACACATGCCGATCGCGCTCGCACCGTCGTATGAAGACGGGGAAGAGCACGTGTATTCCGGGTGTGCGCGCGTTAGCGGGCGCGGCGAACTTCTGCTGATCTACACGTCCGTCAAGCATGGCACACGCGAGGATAGGCCGGACAACGAGCAGTGGGCAGCTCGGCCGCTAGACGCCGAACTAGTCACATGGGAGAAGCACCCCGAGAATCCGGTGCTGGCACTGCCGACACACGGCGGGCCGCGGTTCCACAAGGACTGGCGCGATCCGTTTATCTTCACGGCCGACGGCCGCAGCTTCCTCGTGCTGGGCGGCGAGACCGACGACACGTGGGAGGTGGCGCTGTACGAGGCGTTGGACGACTCGCTGCTGCGCTGGCGCTACTGCGGGCCGTTGGTGTTCGAGCCGCGCGATGAGCGGCGCCGATTCCTGGAATGCCCTAACTTTGTGCAGGTCCCACCCAGCGAGCCCGGCGGCGAGGCAAAGTGGATCCTGCTGACGTCGCCGTACAACCTGGTGGAATACACGACCGGCACGTTTGACCCGCAAACGCTGACGTTTGCGCCTGAACTGCACGGGATTCTGGACGCCGGTCACGACGACGTGCCCAACTTTTATGCCACCAATCTTGTGAACGATCCCGAAGGCAACTGCATACTCCTGGGGTGGGCGCGCGGTTTTGAAAAAGGTCACGGGTGGAACGGCACGCTGGCACTGCCGCGGACGCTGACGGTGGGGCCTGACGGCACGCCGCGGCAGCAACCGCTGCCGGCGCTGCGATCGCTGCGCGGCATGCAGACCAGCCTGAAGCCGTTCGCCGTCGAGAACGGCAGCATGGTAGTGCCGGGGGTCAGCGGCGATGCGCTTGAGATCCAGGCCACGCTGCGCCTCGAGCCGCCGGCCGGGGCAGGCTTGCGTATGAAGAAGGCGGCCGCTGCCGGCCTGCGCGTACGCAGTTCGGGGGACGGGCACCGTGGGGTCGAGATCCGCTGGGACGGCCTCAAACTGTCGGTAGCAGGCTGCAGCGTGGATCTGCCGGCGGAAGCAGGCTCCGAGCTGACGCTGGACGTGTTCCTCGACAAGTCGCTGTTGGAAGTCTTTGCCAATGGCGGCCGTGTAGCCATGACGCGTATCATCTATCCACCGGCCGAGGACCTGGCCGTAGAGGTCTTTTCTGACCAGGGAACGACGTACGTCGATCGCATCGACGTGTGGAAGATGAAGGGGATCTGGTAGGCAGAGATCATGTCCCCGGGACATTGCCTGTCAGGCGCTCGGCGAGGCCTGTGTAGCGCTCGGCTACCTTGCCGTTGCGCACGGCGATCGAGATGGCTTTGGGCTGTCCGACCAAGACGGCGAGCTGGCGGGCGCGCGTGACGCCCGTGTAGAGCAGGTTGCGCTGCAGCATCATGTAGTGCGACGTGAGCATGGGAATGACCACAGCGGGAAACTCGCTGCCCTGGCTCTTATGCACGCTAACGGCATAGGCGTGGACGAGCTCATCCAGTTCGAGAAAGTCGTAGACGACGGTGCGCCCGTCAAAGACAGCGCTGACCTGGTGCATCTCCAGATCGATGCCCCTGATGCGCCCCATGTCGCCGTTATAGACGTCTTTCTCATAGTTGTTGCGGATCTGCATCACGCGATCGCCGCTGCGGTAGGCGCGGCTGCCGATCCTGCGCTCGGGCTTATTGGCGGCAGGTGGGTTGAGCGCGGCCTGCAGGTGCTCGTTGAGCGCGGCGACGCCGATCACCCCGCGATGCATAGGGCTGAGCACCTGGATGTCCTCGGACGCGATGCCAAAGCGGCGCGGAATGCGTTCGGTGACCAGCTCGACGCAGAGCTGCGCTGCCCGCTCCGGCTCCTCGGTCTTGAATAAAAAGAAATCGCGTGCGCCGTCGTTGTCGATGACGGGCATTTCGCCATGATTGATGCGATGGGCGTTGGCGATGATGTAGGAGCCCGCTTCTTGGCGAAAGATGGTCTGGAGGCGCACGACAGCGGCACTGCCCAGGGTTGCGCCCGGACCACCTTTCATTTTGCCTTCTATGGCAGTGATGATATCTGCCAGAACGTTGCCGGGGCCGACGCTGGGCAGTTGGTCGACGTCGCCGACAAGCAGGAGGTGGGCGCCGAGGGGGATGGCCTTGAGCAGATGGTTGGTAAGTACCACGTCGAGCATCGAAGCCTCATCCACAATGACAAGATCTGCCTCGAGCGGATTCTCCTCGTGGCGTTGAAACGCCATGCCTTCGGCCGGCTTAAATTCGAGCAGGCGGTGCAGCGTTCTGGCCTCGCGGCCGGTAGTCTCGCTCAGGCGTTTGGCGGCGCGGCCGGTTGGGGCGGCCAGCAGCACACGGCAGCGCTCGCGCTCGCAAAGCTGCAAGATCGTGCGCACCGTCGTGGTCTTACCGGTGCCGGGTCCGCCGGTCAGTACGGACAGCCTGGTGGTAAGGGCAGTCTGCACGGCTTCCTTCTGCTGCGGGGCTAGCGGGAAGCCGTTGGCAGTTTCCAACTGCGCCAGGGCCTTGGCCCAATCTTGGGCCGAATAGTGCTGGAATGCGCCTAAGTAGCTGGTCTGAATCTTGCACAACCGTTGGAGGCGGTTGGCCACGCCTGTCTCGCTGTAGTAGAGCGGGGCCAGGTAGACGGCGGCGTCTTCCTGCAGCAGCTGGCGCGCCTGGGCGACCGTATCGGCGGCGTACAGCTGTCCCTGTTCGGCGATCAGGCGCGGAATCGGGGCCGGTTCGCCGGCGTCTGCAGGGCGGGTTGGCGCAGCCGGCGTGCCGCCGGTCCATGCTGCGGCATCAAGCGCCTCAGCACCCGGCGACGGCGCGACCTTGACCTGGGCGTCGGTCCAGAGGGCGGTAATCCCCAGGCTGACCTGCTGCGGGGCCACGTGGAGCAGCTCGGCCGCCGCGGCCACCAGCTTGTCGACCGGTAGGAAAAGATGGCCATCTTCGCTTGCCTCGTTGAGAGCGTAGGCCACACCAGCGGCTACCCGCTGCGGCGCATCGGTCGGCAGCCCCATGGCCTGGGCGATCTTATCCGCCGTCAGGAAGCCGATCCCGTAGATATCGCGCGCCAGCCGGTATGGATTGCTCTTGACGACGGCGACGGCATCGTCGCCATATTCCTTGTAGATCTTGGTGGCCAGGCTGGTGCTGACGCCGTAGCTTTGCAGAAAAAGCATAACTTCTTTAATGGCGCGCTGCTCGGCCCAGGCTTGCTGGATCACTTGTGTGCGATGGCGGCCCACACCGGGAACTTCTACCAGCCGCTCCGGCGTTTGTTCTATGACATTCAGCGTTTCGATACCAAAGTGCGCGACGATGCGCTTGGCAGTTTTCGGGCCCACGCCGCGGATAAGCCCGCTGCCCAGGTACTTTTCCATGCCGGCGATTGTAGCCGGCAGCACTTGTTTCATCTGCTCGACGGCAAACTGCTTGCCATATTCGGGATGCACAGTCCAGCGGCCGCCCAGTTCCACGCTTTCGCCGACGTGCACGCCGACCATGTTGCCGATAATGGCAATCTCGCGCTCGGACCCTACCGACGTGCGGTGGGCGAATTCGGGAGCAAGCTTGGCGACGGTGTAGCCATTTTCTTCATTGTGATAGGTAATCCGTTCGATCACCCCACGCAGCGTGTCCATGCGCTGAGGGTAGCAGATCCAATAGGGGCTGGCAAGTCAGCCAGGTAAGTCCGACCGGGCAAACTTAGTCGAGGCATAGTTTTGACTTGGACGGCCGTTAATTAACAATTGTTTACAAAATAGACAAGTCCAAATTTTGTCAAAGCAGCGCGTGCCTGTTATACTGATCCGAACTATTGTGCGGGATCACTCGCCCGGTACAGCGGTGATTCGGCCATAGATAGGTGAAACAGGCAGCAGGCATGGCCGCTAACAAGTCTGTTACCTACAGGTATCGTGTTCTGGCGTTTGTCCAAGTGGAAAGTACGGGAGTACCGATGACTATTACCAAGGTGCAGAAGTCGCACGTAATCGAAGAGTACCGGATCAACGAGACGGACACCGGCTCGCCGGAAGTGCAAGTGGCATTGCTGACCAACCGCATCAATTCCTTGATCGAGCATCTCAACACGCACAAGCATGATGAGGGCTCGCGGCGGGGGTTGCTCAAGCTGGTCGGCCAGCGCCGGCGTCACCTGGCGTATCTCAAGCGTAAGGATACGCAGCGCTACCAGGACCTGATTCAGCGGCTTGGGCTGCGCAAGTAACGGAGAGAAGCAAGGGGCGATTGAGTCCACGAGTAGAGCGGCTCACGCCCCTTTTTGCTTTTCTAGGAGTTTGGTTTCAAGGTTGAGTTTTAAGGCAGCGTGGCCTGCGCGCCTGGATGGGAAGGGCCGATCCGCCTAAACGGCGGCGGCACGAGGTCCGGCATTGGAGAGCGCACCCAAGAGAGCTTGGATTCGGTCTCCAGTTCCGCACCTCGCAGGTTGTTCCTACCGGCCTATTCGGCCACAAAGCCCTTATCATGGTAGAGAAACCACAGCTCGCACGGTGTCGACGCGAGGTTGGCCGGCGACAGGACGCACTGCGTCCTGCCCTGTTTGCCTTCCTGGCGTAGCTTCGCGTTATCTGTGGCAACTCTGTTTCTAAAAAACGAGGTAGGATTTATGCAACTGTTCCAAGGAACAAAAGTTTTCAGCGCCGAGGTCGGCGGCCGCACGCTGGCTATCGAGACCGGCCTGCTCGCACCCCAGGCCGGCGGCGCCGTGACGGTGCGCTACGGCGACACCGTGCTGCTGGCGACGGCGACGATGAGCAAGGATGTCCGCACCGGGATGAACTTCTTCCCGCTGACGGTCGAGTTTGAAGAGCGTCTCTACGCCGCCGGCCGCATTCCGGGCAGCTTCTTCCGCCGCGAAGGCAGGCCCAGCGAGCAGGCCATCCTGATTTCACGCCTGGTGGATCGCCCGCTGCGCCCGCTCTTTCCCAAGGGCATGCGCAACGAGACGCAGGTGATCGTCACGGCGCTGGCCACCGACGGCCAGAACCTGATGGATCCGCTGGCGATCATCGCCGCCTCGGCGGCGCTGGCGATCAGCGACATCCCGTGGGGCGGCCCGATTGCCGCCACGACGATCGGCTTTGTGGACGGCGAGTTTGTCGTCAACCCCACGGCCGACCAGATGCTGAACAGCGGTCTCAACCTGGTGGCCGCCGGCACGAGTGACAACATCCTGATGGTGGAAGCGGGCGCCAACGAGCTGCCCGAAGACATGATGCTCGAGGCGCTGCGGTTGGCGCACGAGTCCAACCAGGCAGTGATCGATCTGATCGT
Source organism: uncultured Chloroflexia bacterium (assembly GCA_963701415.1). Lineage (GTDB taxonomy): Bacteria > Chloroflexota > Anaerolineae > Caldilineales > Caldilineaceae > Fredericiella. The sequence continues at coordinate 545,152 of CAVPAH010000019.1, read as the reverse complement.
CGCCATGCAGGCCGAGTTTGGCAAGCCCAAGGCAGAAGTCACCTTGTTCCTGCCGCCGGCCGAAGTGACGGAGGAAGTGTCCGGGTTGGCCAAGCAGCGCATCGCAGAACTGCTGGAGGCCGGCTTGGGCAAGGTGCCGCTCAACGAGGGCCTCGACGCCATCCGCAGCGACGTGGCAGGCAGCCTTTGCCGAACGCGTGGCTGCCGGCACGAGTAGCGGCCAATGATGTGGGCGACGCCTTCGAATCGGTGCTCAAGAAGGCCACGCGCCGCCGTATCCTCGAAAAGGGTGCACGCCCCGACGGTCGCGCCACGACGCAGATCCGCCCGATCAGCGTGCAGGTAGGCTGTATGCCGCGCGTGCACGGTTCGGGTCTCTTTATGCGCGGCGAGACGCATGTCTTGACGATTGCCACGCTGGGCACGCCCGGCGATGCGCAGCGGCTCGACACGCTGCAGCCCGGCGATGAGAAGCGCTACATGCATCACTACAACTTCCCGCCCTTCAGCACGGGCGAGGCGACGCCGATGCGCGGCCCCAAGCGCCGCGAGATCGGCCACGGCGCGCTTGGCCGAGCGGGCGTTGGTCCCGGTGATTCCCGAGGACTTCCCCTACACGCTGCGCCTGGTGTCCGAAGTGCTGAGCAGCAACGGCTCGACCAGCATGGGTTCCGTCTGCGGCAGCACGCTGGCGCTGATGGATGCGGGTGTGCCGATCACGGCGCCGGTGGCGGGCATCGCCATGGGCCTGATCCAGGACCCGGACACGGGCGAGTACCAGGTCTTGAGCGACATTCAGGGCATGGAAGACGCCTTGGGCGACATGGACTTCAAGGTGGCAGGCACCGAGCACGGCATCACGGCCCTGCAGATGGACCTCAAGATCAAGGGTCTGGACTTCGAAATCCTGCGCAAGGCGCTGGAGCAGGCGCGTGAAGGCCGCATGCACATCATGGGCAAGATGCTCGAAGTGCTGCCGGAATCGCGCGCAGGAACTGAGCGAGTTTGCCCCGCGCATCTTGACGATCCACATCGACCCCGAGAAGATCGGCAAGCTGATCGGCCCCGGCGGCAAGACCGTGCGCGGGCTGCAGGAGAACTACGGCGTCAAGATCGACATCGAGGAAGACGGCACCGTCTACATCTCGGGCGAAGGCGTGAGCGCCGAGCAGGCACTGCAGGAAGTGCAGCGCATGACCGAGGAAGTGCAGGTCGGCAAGATCTACACGGGCACGGTGGTGCGTGTCGAGCCGTACGGCGCCTTCATCAACATCATGCCCGGCGTGGACGGCATGGTGCACATCAGCCAGCTGGCCGACTACCGGGTGGACAAGGTCGAGGACATTGCCAAGCTGGGCGACGAGCTGACTGCGATGGTGATCGACGTCGATCCGGGTGGCAAGGTGCGCATGAGCCGCCAGGCCGTGCTCGAAGGCTGGACGGTCGAGGAAGCGCAGTCGCGCGACCGCGGCGGGCGGCCGAGCGGCGGCGGTGGCGATCGCGGCGGCCGCCCAGGTGGCGACCGCGGCCCGCGGCGTGACGGCGGCGGCAGCCGTTCGGGCGGCGGCGACCGGGGCCCCCGGCGCGACGATCGGGGCCCGCGGCGGTAAGTCTTAGGACTAGATTGTGGGAATAAGAGAGGCGGACACAGGAATTCCTGGTCCGCCTCCTTTTTGCTTCGTGAGCTACTTGTGCTGCCAGCTGCCGATCGCTAGACGGTCTGGCCTAACCTTGCGCTTCCTGCGAGATAGTAGCCGGCGGCGCTGCGTACCGCCCGCGACGGACGGCAGATTGGAGGACGTGGGCGACGCGCTGGTTGAGACGGCTGCTGCGCGCCGGCGCCCCCTGCTGCTGTGCCACCAGCTCCTTGCCTGTCACCTTGCGCCGGTAGGCTTTGGGCCGCGTGTTGGGCAGCGGGTTGCCGACAAAGGGCTGGTAATCGAGCAGCTTGGCATGGACGTAGCTGCCGATGACACGGAAGGTGGCGACGATGGGCGGGGCCAGCAGCGCGCCCAGAATGCCGGCCGACGCTGAGGCCGACGACCACGGCGCAGATGACGATAATGGGGTGCAGGTTGATGCTGTCCCCGATAATGCGCGGCACCAGGATGTTGTTTTCCAACTGCTGGATCAAGAAGTAGATGCCCACGGTGATCAGGGCAAAGCCGACGTTGTCGATACCCATCGGCCCTAGTACGTTGCTGCCCTGGATCAGAGCCGTGATGACGGCAGGAATCATCGCCAGGATGGGACCGAGGTTGGGTACGACTTCGAGCAGTCCGGCCATGATACCAAAGATCATGGCACCCGGCATGCCCACGAGGCTGAGCGCCACTCCGGTCGTCACACCCGACGACGATGCCGAGAATCAACTGGCCGCGCAAGAAGGACTGCCATACCAGTCCAATGCGGCGCAGCAGGTCTGCCAAGCTCTGAACGATAGGAGGTGGGGAACAGGCTGTGAAAGTAGTTCTGGATGCGCGGCGCATCCATTGTCATGTAGAGGCTGACAAAGAAGGTCACCAAGATGGCGAGAAAGGTCGAGAAGACTGTGCCCACCACGTTGATACCGATCGTGGCCGAGGTGCTGACTACGTTGGTGGTGGCGCTCAGAAACTGCTGGATGTAATCCAGAATGTCGTTGACTGACGGTACATACTGCGTCTGCTGCGAGTTGGCCTGCAGCTCGCGCGCCACTGCGGCCACCGGCACCTGGTAGCCGATGATGGTCACGGTCTCGGGCAGCCCCTGCAGCGTGTTGTTGGCCCAGCCTATCACGCCGCGCGCCGTGCCCGGCACGTCAAACGAAGCCAGGGCGCGCAGCTGATCGATCAGCGTCGGGATAAAGAGGATGGGGACCAGCAGCAAGAGGCCGATGACCAGCAGGTAGATGGCGATCGTGGTGACCGCGCGGGGGATGCGGACACGCTCGGCCAGGTTCACAATTGGGTTCAGCAGGTACGCCAGGATCGCCGCAATCAGGATCATGGGGATGATCGGGCGGCTGATATAGATGATGAAGACCAGCGCGACGAGCAGGATGACCAGCACGGTGCGCTTGGTCGAACGATCCCAGCGTGAGTCGCCGTCGGGGTCGGCGACCCGGTCGAGCAAGGCTACGAGCGATTCATCGGTTTGTTCGACGGGCTACGGCCGGCGGCGTGTCCGCATCCCGTACTTCCGGCAAAGGATTGACAGGGTTGGCGTCGGGCATGACTCTTTTTGGACTCCTACTTGTTAAACCCCACGCCTCCTGATTGGTCGCGTCTGAACCACGATTCGGGTGATTAAAAGATTCTCACGCATAGGCAGCCGCGGCGTAAATAGGCGTGGTCATCCTGGAATCCAACGAATCCAGGTATAGGCTACTCCCCGCAGACAGAGGTAAACACCCGCAGCATGTTGCCACCCAGGACCTTGCGCACCACCTCGGGTGAGTGACCGCGGTCGAGCAGCTTGGTCGTAATGCGCGGGTAGGCAGTCACATCGGGAATGTCGGACGGCGTCGTGCAGCCGTCAAAATCGCTGCCCAGGGCCACGCTGTCCGGCCCGATGCGCGACAGCATGTATTCGAGATGGGTGATCACGTCGTCGAGCGTGGCTCGGCTGGGATTTCTCGCATTGAGGAAGGCGTCCACAAAGGTGACGCCGACAACGCCGCCGCGCATGGCGATGGCTTCCAACTGTGCGTCGGTCAGGTTGCGCGGATGGTCGCAAAGGGCACGCGCGTTGCTGTGGCTGGCGATGACGGGCTGGAGGCTTGTGTTGAGTACGTCGTCGACGCCGGCCGGCGACAGGTGGCTGAGGTCGATCAACATGCCCAGCCGGTTGCACTCCTCGACGACTTTGACGCCAAACTGCGTGAGACCACCATTGCTGCGGCTTTCCGAAACGCCGTCGCAAGCCGCATTGCGGAAGTTCCAGGCCAGGCCGAGGTTGCGCACCCCAAGCCGGTAGAACTGGCGCAGGACGCCGATGCTGGCATCCAGTGCCTCGGCCCCTTCGAGGCCCGGCGATGGCGGCAATCTTGCCTTCCGCCTTGGCGCGCTTGATGTCGCTTGCCTTGCGTGCCAGGATCAGCCGGTCAGGCAGCTGCTCGGTCAAGCGCAGCAGTTGGTCGAGCCGCTCCAAGGCATGCGTCGCGGCGCCATGGCGCTGGTACGGCACCGGCACATAACAAGCGAAGAATTGGGCAGTGATCCCGCCGTCGTGCAGGCGTGGCAGGTCGATGTGGCCCTTGGACGAACGCTCGCCGAGCCAGCGGCCGTTTTCTAGTTGGTCGCCGATACTGTCACAATGGCCGTCGATGACGATGGCATCAGCATGCAGGTCCTGCGCCGGATTAGTGGACATAGGGAATCGCCTCGCAAAGTAAGTGCTGTATGATGTCGGATAAAGTATGGTAGCTGGCTAAACACGTCTAGGTTCGGCGAACGGCCTTGCTCAACGATTTGCGGCTTTGGTTGAGATGCAACCCTTCTGCCTCGGCGAACTGCTGGAACAATGCATAGAATCGTTCCCGGTCGATCATCTGCAGCACGGCAACGGCATCCGCCGTCTCGGCTGCGTATGGATATCCTTTTGCCCCCACGACACACTCGGCGCGTACCAGGTCAAGCACCTGCTGTGACCGCCCGTCTTGCCACAGCCAGAGCGGCATTTCGATGCGGGCCGGCGGCCGGTTTTGCGCCAGGCGCACATAGCTGAAGACAACATCACGATAAAAGTTGGCACGTCCCTGTGTGCTGAGCTGGTCGCCGCGGGCACAGATAAAGAGCGGGCTGCGATCGCCCCATTCGGGCAGACTTCCGGCCAGCAGGGGCCCGTCGGTCAGCGACAGATACGGCTCCCCGGTGACGATGTTCAAGCAGCGTGAGAAAGTCCTTGCTTGACGAGCTGTCGACAAAGCCTGCCAGCGGAACACGGTACTGCTCTGACGTATCCAGCACTTGCTGTACTGCCCGCACATACGGCAGGCCTCGCTCGGGGCGCAGCTGCCCGGCGAAGCTGATGATGAACGAGCCGTCGAACAGGCAAAGCGGCCGGCGTTCCTCAGGTTCACGGGCGAAACGCACCATCAGGTCGCACAGCTGCTCGCATTCCAGCAGAAAGCGGCGCTGGTTGACGCGCCAGTCGGCGAACTCCGCCCCGCTGTCGTCTGGGGCCAGCTCCTCTGGCGCCAGCACCTCAAACCGCACATCCTTTTCGTAGCGACCGCCGGCCACATGATAGTTAATGTACCAGCCCACCTGCACGGCAGCTACCGGTGGGGACATTTCTTTGCTCGGCATGATCTGGCTGCCGTCTACTGCAGCGACAGGTCGATCTGCCAGAACTGCCAAGCGCCCAGGCCCGCGCATCTTCGTGCGAACGTCCAGCGCTGGGCAAAGGGGAGGCGCAACTGCTGCGCCTGGTCGAGTTCGGGGGTGGGTTCAGCGCCGGGCCATTCGACATTGCGATCGGCGAGCGCCTGCCTTACGGCTGCGGCTGTGAGCTGGCCAAACTGGGCAAGCTTGTCACTGGCCTGCGAGGACTGGCGGCGCTGCTCGCTCTGGTATGTGGTAAACTGCTCGCGCTTAGACTGCAGCGCATTGACGACTTTGCTACGGTCTAGCATACCGCATCTCCAACTGCTATCATAGTCCTGAGTCAAAAAAAAGCAAATTGCTTTTTCGAACATTTGTGCTGTGATCGTTACTATACCATAAGGTGGGCTATGTCAGAGGTTGCTGAACCTGTCAAACTGCCTGCGGCGGTGCACGACTCTATCGTGGCACACGCACGGGACGGTAAGCCGGAGGAAATCTGTGGCGTGCTGCGTGGCCGCGGCCTGGTAGCCTTCGAAGCGGTTGCCGGCCGCAATATTGCAGCCGAACGGATCGAGAACTACGAGGTGGATCCGCAGACGCTGCTGCTGCAGTTCGCCTTTGAAGATGGAGGCGACGAAATGATGGGGATCTACCACTCGCATCCCGTGTCGGTCGCCTATCCTTCGGCCACCGACGCCTGGAATGCGTATTATCCGGAGTGTATTTACTTTATCTGCTCGCTGGAGTACGACGACGTACCGATGATTCGCGCATTTCGCATGACGACTCATTGGCTTGAACTGGACGTGGAACCGTTGCGGGCCGTACTGCCATTTTACGAGACACGGCCACACCTGTTTGCCTACTACCAGGACCCCGCCACGCCGCTGCCGGCGGTGCTGGAGGAACTGCACCCGGAGGTGCCCCCTCCCTTCTACATCGACTTTATGACCGACGAACGCGGCGCTGTCGCCGAGACCCGGGTGGTGTCGCTGGTCGAGCATCCGGTGGTGGTAGAGGAATAAATGTCCCGGGGACATAGCTTACAGACCTCAGCGCGCGCACATGAGAGAATTTGTTTGGCATTAAACGACTTTGTTGACGGGCTGCTTGACAAGTCTTGTGGGCGCCGCTATACTGCCGCCTCCAAATGGTACAGATGGGGTGTTTGGCAGTAGCTAGGAACAAACGAAAACTATGAACTTCGAGGGTTGCAGCACGACTCATACTCTTACTTGCTTGTGTCGATAGCGGGTGCGGCCAGCACGGAGCTGGTTGTCCCCGCTGTGTTGCGACAGGCAAGTGATGAGCCACGCGGCAAAACTCGATAGGGATCGGCAGGAGACAGTACAGTGCTTTGTCGCCTGCCATCCATCCAAATCGAATGGTAAGAAATGACGCCGTGTTCATCGCTTGATGGACACGGCGTTTTTGTTTGGTGCTAAGTGCAAGGAGAGCAGGAGATGGCGACAGTTTTGATGCCGACGCCGCTGCGGCGATTGACCGGCGGCCAGGCAAAGGTTGAAATTGAAGGGCAGGATGTCGGCACGCTGATCCAGGCGATCGACGCCCAGTACCCGGGCGTGGCCGACAAGCTGCTTGACGACGACGGCAATATCAAGCGTTTTATCAACGTCTTTGTCAACGACGACGAGGTGCGCAGCCTGCAGGGCCTGCATACACCCGTGCGTTCGTCCGACAAGGTATCGATCGTGCCGGCGATGGCCGGCGGACAGAGGTAAATATGTCACCCCTAAATCGCGACCAATTGGTGCAGCTTGCCAAGAGCGAAATTTCTGAAATTACGGCGCGCGAGCTCAAGGGCTGGCAGGATCAAGGCCGTCCGCTGACCGTCGTGGATGTGCGCGAGCGGGATGAGTTCGTCCAGGGGCACGTGCCGAACGCCGTCTTTATCCCGCGCGGCTACCTGGAGCTGCAGATCGAGCAGCACCAGCCTGACCGCCATGCACCCGTGGTGCTTTACTGCGCCGGCGGCGTGCGTTCGGCGCTGGCGGCCCGCAATCTCAAGGAGATGGGTTACGAGCACGTCTACTCCCTGATCGGCGGCTTTAACGGCTGGAAGAATGCCGGCCTCGATTTCAAGATCCCGACCGTGCTGACCGAAGAACAGCGCCTGCGCTACAGCCGCCACACGCTGCTCAAGGAAGTGGGCGAAGCCGGCCAGATCAAGCTGCTGGAGAGCAAGGTGCTGCTGATCGGCGCCGGCGGACTGGGCAGCCCGGCCGCCATGTACCTGGCCGCCGCGGGCGTGGGCACGCTGGGCATCGTCGACTACGACGTGGTGGATGTCTCCAACCTGCAGCGGCAGCTGCTGCACGGCACCAAGGATGTGGGCCGCCCCAAGGTTGAGTCCGCGGCGGATCGCATCCATGACATCAACCCAGATGTCAAGGTGATCGCCCACAAGGAGCCGATCACGAGCGCCAACGCCCTGGAGATCATTCGCGGCTACGACATCGTGCTCAACGGGTCGGACAACTTCCCCACCCGCTACCTGGTCAACGATGCCTGCCACATGCTCGGCAAGCCGCTGGTGGACGCCAGCATCTTTATGTTTGAAGGGCAGGCCACGGTCTACCTGCCGGCGCAGCCCGAACAGGGCATCGAAGGCGGGCCGTGCTATCGCTGTCTCTACCCGGATCCGCCCCCACCCGGCGAGGTGCCGAGCTGCGCCGAAGCAGGTGTGCTGGGCGTGCTGCCCGGCATCGTCGGCTCGCTGCAGGCAATCGAGGCGATCAAGCTGATCCTGGGTATCGGCGAGTCGCTGGTTGGGCGGCTGCTGCTGATCGACACGCTGGACATGAGCTTCCGCACGCTCAAGGTGCAGCGCAACCCCGACTGCCCGCTGTGCGGCGACCATCCGACGGTGACCGAGCTGATCGACTACGAGCAGTTCTGCGGCTTCCCGGGTGGTGCAGCACACGAGCACACGCACGAGGAGAGTCTGGCAGTAGCGTAACTGAGAGAAACCGAGTTACTCAAAGAAACTCGGTTTCTTGGCGAGGAATACTCATGATTATCGACGTACTGGCACAACCGAAGATCCAATCCGCCACCATCCTGGACCAGATTGGCAACACCCCGTTGTTGGACCTGAGTACGTTCGCCCAGGCGCGGGGCGTGGCGCCTGCCGTCGGCGTCTACGCCAAGGCCGAGTGGCACAACCCGGGCGGCTCGGTCAAGGCGCGCGCCGCCGTGCGCATGGTGGAAGAGGCTGAGCGCAGCGGCGAGCTGCAGCCCGGCAAGATCATTATCGACAGCAGCTCGGGCAACACGGGCATCGCCCTGGCGCTGATCGGCGCAGTCAAGGGATATACGGTGCACCTGGTGATGCCGGCCAATGTCAGCATCGAGCGCAAGGCATTGGTCAAGGCCTACGGTGCACACCTGATCGAGTCGGACCCGCTAGAGGGCTCTGATGGGGCAATCGAGCTGGTGCGGTCGATCGTGGCGTCCGACCCAGACCGCTACTTTTACACCAACCAGTACAACAACCCTGCCAACTGGCTGGCGCACTACGAAGGCACCGGGCCCGAAATCTGGCAGCAGACCGACGGCGAGGTGACGCACTTTGTGGCCGGACTGGGCACCGACTGGCACCTTTACGGGCACGGGACGCTATCTCAAGCAGCGGAATCCGGCGATCCAGCTCGTGGCTGTGCAGCCGGAGGATGAACTGTCGGTCATCGAGGGGCTCAAGCACCTGGAGACGGCGATTGTGCCGGGCATCTATGATGCCGCACTGGGGGATCGCAGCGTAAGTGTGGCCCCCGAAGCTGCCTGGCGCAGCGTGCGCGAACTGGCGCGGCAGGCAGGCCTGTTCGTGGGCGTCAGCGGCGGCGCGGCAGTTGCGGCGAGTATTGCTGTTGCGCAGGAACTCGAGCAGGGCAGTGTAGTCACCATTTTGCCGGACGATGGCAGCAAGTATGTAAGCCTCGGCATATTCGCATAGGAGGGAGAGAGAACCATGTCAACGGGTGTGGCCAACAACGTGCCCAAAAGTGCACCGGGAAGAGTCGATCAGACAGCGCTCAAGTTCAACCAGGCATGTATCATCGTCCTGCTGGCCTGGGCGTTTCTCTTCAACTGGCCGTGGCTGGTTGCGCTGGTAGCGGTCGTCATGCTGGTGGGTACATTTCATGCCGGATGCCGGGCTGTTCAAGCAGTTCTACGCCCGCGTGCTCCGCCCTGCCGGACTGCTCAAGCCCAATGTTGTGGCCGACGAGCCGGCGCCGCACCTGTTTGCCCAGGGAGTGGGGGGTATCTTCCTGCTGCTGGCATCGTTCTCCTTCCTGTTGGGATGGACCGTGCTGGCCTGGGTGCTCACAGGCATCGTCATCGTGCTGGCTGCGGTCAACCTGATCCTGGGCTTTTGCGCCGGCTGCTTTATGTACTATCAACTCGGCCGCCGCGGCATCAAGCCCAGCCTGCCGTCGTGGCAGGGGTAAACGAGCAGTGTCTGGTGAGAGAGGATCCTCTAATGCTTGACCGCCTTCTTATCTTGCTTGCCCTAGTGGCGCTGGCCACCATCTTCTACTACGGCTGGCGCGCCTATCAGCGACGCCGCCTGGTCGCACGTGGCCGAACAGGTGGCACCGCCCGAAGTGACCCAGCTGGTGGACGGCACGCGGCCGGCTATTCTCTATTTTACGACGCCGGAATGCGCGCAGTGCCGGCTGCAGCAGGCGCCGATTCTCAACCAACTGGCGGCTAAGGTGGACGTCGCCGTGCACAAGCTGGACGCCGTCGAGCAAGAGACGCTGGCGCGCTTCTACGGCATTATGACGGTGCCGACAACTGTGGTGCTGGATCCCCAACTGCGCCCCGTGGCGGTAAATCATGGCGTTGCGCCGCTGCCCAAGCTGCTGGCGCAGATAGGTGATGGGCGGGCGTAAAAGACAGCGATGTCTGGCTTGCGCAAAGTTTTAACAAAGATTGTATATTCCCTCACGGAGGAAGGGTCCTCCGTCTGCCAAACTGTAGCTGTTTCTTCCTCCTCCTTTGTGTGCGGAGCGTGGAGCGCCTGGCGTTCCACGCTCTGTACCATTTTAGAGCCACGATCATTGGGGTCGTTTGCGCGGATTCCCCAGGCGGCTATAATAGCCTTACCAAGTTAGATGATCCAGGAGCGGACCGCACGCTCTTCCCACAACCGGCGCCTCGCCTGCAGCATCGCGCAAGCGACACAACCAGATAGCGACATACCATGAGTCAACGACAAGCCGCGATCGACTATTACCACGAACTGTGCACGACCGGCACGCTGGCACAAGACACCTGGGAGCACCTGCTGCCCGGGCTGGGCGCACGCGGGCTGATATTTGGCACGCGCCCGCTGACGACGGTGCTGCGCCCGCTCTTCCATACCGGCATGGACTGGCACTACCTGCGCTGGCGCTCGACCCTTATTCTCGGCGTCTTTCGCAAGATGGCCGACGCCATGCTCGAGGATCCTGTGCTGCGCGCCCAGGTTTATCTTACGCCTGAGGAAGAGGATCTCGTACAGATCCCGACCGGCTTCCCCACGGTGCTGCCTACGGCACGGCTCGACAGCTTTCTCACCGTACATGACGACGGCGCCTATACGCTCAACTATGTGGAGTTGAACGGCGAAAGCCCTGCCAGCATGGCGTACAGCGATGTGCTGGCCGAACTGTTTCTGGAGACGCCGCTCATGCAGCGTTTTCAGGAACGTTACTTTGTAGACATGCTGCTGGGCCGGCGCAGCGCAGTGGACGCGCTGCTGCGCATCTATTACACCTGGCGCGGCAGCCGCGACAAGCTGCCCGATATCGCGATCGTCGACTGGCACGGCGTGCCGACGACGACCGAGTTTCACCTGTTTGTCGACTACTTTGCCCGCTACGGCATCAAGGTCACCATCTGCGACCCGCACGAGATGGAGTATCGCAGCGGCGTGCTCTACGCCAACGGCCGGCCGGTAGACTATGTCTACAAGCGGGTGCTGTCGACCGAACTGCTCCAGAAGTTTGGGCTGGATCACCCGATCATCCATGCCCTGCGCGCCGGCGCCATCTGCATGGCCAATCCTTTCCCCTGCAAGATGGTGCACAAGAAGGCCAGCTTTGCCGTTGCCTCCGACGAGCGCAATGCCTATCTCTTCAACGAAACCGAGCGCGAGGCGATTCGCCAGCACATCCCCTGGACGCGCGTAGTCGAAGAACGCATGACGTTTGACATGCACGGCAGCCAGATCGACCTGCTGCCCTGGGCAAGCAGCAACAAGGACCACCTGGTGCTCAAGCCCAACGACGAGTACGGCGGCAAGGGCGTGCTGATCGGCTGGGAAACCGAACAAGAAATGTGGAACGATGCGCTGCAAGGGCGCCCTCGACGACCCGGCGATCGTGCAGGAGCGGGCGCTGATCGCCTACGAGGACTTCCCGGCGTTCTTGCCGGATGGGGAGCTGGACATCAGCCGCCGCCTGGTGGACTGCGATCCCTTCGTCTTTAACGGCGACACGATCGAAGGCTGCCTGGTGCGGCTGAGCAAGGTGACGCTGCTGAATGTGACCGCCGGCGGCGGGTCGGTGGTGCCGGCGTTTGTGGTTGATCCGAAACGCCTAAGCAAGGGAGAGGCGGATGTATCATCCTTCGTTTAATATTGGCATTGAAGAAGAATACCAGGTCATCGACGCAGGAGTCGCGCGAGCTGTTGGGGTATGTTACGCAGTCGATGGCGCGCGAAAAGATGGTGGTCAATGAACGCGCCGCAAACGCCGAACTGGCGGACCTGGTGCGCGACGGTACGGTAGGCGTGGGCACGCCCGTGTGCGTCGACATCAACGAGGCGCGCGACAAGCTGCTGCGCGTGCGCAGCCAGATGGTCGAACTGGCGAAATCGGGCGGTTTCCGGCTGATCGGCGCCGGAACGCATCCCTTCAGCCGCTGGGAAGGGCGCGAGGAGACGCTGGCGCAGTACCGGCAGATGGCAGAGGACACGCAGATGGTTTCGCGCCGCGTGCTCGCCTTTGGTCTGCGCATCCACATCGGCGTCGAGGATCGCGACCTCGCGGTAGACGTGATGAACACGCTGCGTTACGTGCTGCCCCATATCTTTGCGCTCAGCACCAGCTCGCCTTTCTGGCTGGGGCGCAATACCGGCCTCAAGAGCTACCGGGCCGTGCTTGATGGACTCGCTGCCCCGCACCGGGATTCCGGGTTACTTCTCGTCCTACCACGACTACCGCAGCTACGTCGACACGCTGCTGCGCACCAACTCGATCCCCGACGCACGCCGCATCATGTATGACGTCGTGCCGCACTATCGTTTCCCCACGTTGGTCATTCGCATCTGCGACATGATGCCATACTACCGCGACGTGCTCGCCGTAACCGCGCTGCTGCAGGCGGCGGCGGCCTGGATGGTGGACCTGCGCCAGCGCAACATGTCTTTCCGCAACTATGAGCGCATTCTGATCGCCGAGAACAAGTGGCGTGCGCTGCGCTACGGGCTCGACGGCAACCTGATCGACTTTGGCGTCGAGCAGTCGCTGCCGGCGCGCACGCTGATTCGCGAACTGCTCGAACGTGTCGAGCCGATCAGCCACAAGCTCAACTCCTGGCACGAGTTGGAGCACTGTTACACGATGCTGGAGCGCGGTTCCAGCGCCGACCAGCAGGTGAAGGTGTGGCAGAACAACGGCCTCAACATCAAAGTCGGTGGTGGATTTTCTGGCAGACGAAACGGAGAAAACGGCATGAGCGAGCGACCCTCTCTCACGATCGGCATCGAAGAGGAATACCAGATCATCGACCCCGAAACCCGCGAGCTGCGCTCGTTTATCACGCAGTTTCTCGAAGGTGACAAGGTTGTGATGGTCGAGCGCGACCTCAAGCCGGAACTGCACCAGTCGATGGTCGAGCTGGGGACACCGGTCTGCCACACGCTGGATCAGCTGAAGGAAGAGCTGACCAACCAGCGCCGCTTTCTCGTCGGCCTGGCCGAGCAGAAGGGGCTGGCAGTGGCCGCCGCGGCCACGCACCCGTTCAGCCGCTGGCAGGAGCAGCCGGTGACGCCGCTCCCACGCTACCAGGGCGTGCTCGAGGAGATGCAGCTCCTGGCGCAGCGCCTGCTCATCTTTGGCATGCACGTCCACGTCGGGATTGAGGACCGCGCCTTTGCCATCGACACGATGAATGTCGTGCGCTACATGCTGCCGCACATGCTCGCCGTCAGCACCAGCAGCCCATTCTGGCAGGGGCGCAAGACCGGGCTAAAGAGCTACCGTTCGCTGATCTTTGAGGACTTCCCCCGCTCGGGCACGGCGGAGATCTGCCGCACGGTGGCCGACTGGGACAACATTATCGGCACGCTGGTGCGCACCGGCTGCATTCCTGACGGCAGCAAGATCTGGTGGGACTGCCGCCCCCATCACAAGTATCCTACGCTCGAATTCCGCGTCTGCGACATCTGCACCAAGATGGACGAAGCCATCGCCATTGCCGGCGTTTTCCAGGCGCTGGTGCTGTGGCTGTGGAAGCTGCGCCAGAAGAACATCACCTTCCGTGTCTATCGCAAGGAACTGATCGACGAGAACCGCTGGCGCGCCTCGCGCTACGGCATCGACGGCAAGATGATCGACTTCGGCAAAACCGAAGAGATGTCCACGCGCGCGCTCGTGCGTGAACTTCTGGACTTGATCGGCGAAGAGATCGACGAGCTGGGTATCCGCCATCACGTCAAGGTGATCGAGGATGTCCTGATGCACGGCACCAGCGCCGACCGCCAGCTGCGCGTCTACGATGCCAACGACGGCGACATCAAGGCCGTCGTCGACCACCTGATCGCCGAGACGAAGATGGGCCTTTAGCCTGGCGGGTCGCACCCCTCCGGCGTTTTCCAGTGGCTGGTGATGGCTGCCTCGTGGTTGGGCGGTTGGCAGCTTTCCCATACCTGCGCAGTAAAGTTCTTGGCGCGCGTGCCGAGTTCGCAGTCGTCGTCGAGGAGGGCAAAGCGCAGTCCTTCCTCGTCACGCTGCCAGGTGAAATGTCCCACCGCCAGGTGGCACTGCGGGTCGTTGAAGAAAGTGATGCGGTCGCCGTCCACGGTGTACGAACCCAGCGTGCGCCAGCCTGTGCGCGGGTGATAGACGCGGAAGACGCCCTCGTCCAACTCCAGCTTCCATACCCCACCTTCGGGTGGATAGGGCGGGCAGCGACGGCAGGGCGGCCGGTCGTGCGTGCGCGGGTCAAGCCGAACGTAGATGCCGTCGACGGGTGTAGGCGCCTGCGGCGGCAGCGGCGTGGTGTGCGGATAGGGTGACCACTGGCGGATCTCCTGCCAGCGGTCGACGGTTGGCGTGGCGGAAACAGCCGGAGTGGTGGATGCGGCGACCTGCCGGTCAGGCAGTGGACGGACGGGCGAGCAGGCGGCGAGCAGAAATGCCGCGCCGGCCAACAACCACTGCACTGCTTGTCGATTGCACATCGTCGTGCCACTCCTTTGGAAGAAAAAGACTTTGCGGCGTGGGGAGTGCACGGTATTCTACTCACAAAGCGTGATTCTAAAAATCGCCGCTTGCCAATCAACCAGCCTCGGCTTTGTCCACGAAGGAGCAGCAGCGTGCTGAAAGAATTTCGAGAATTCATCATGCGGGGCAACGTGCTGGATCTGGCCGTTGCCGTCATCATCGGCGGTGCCTTTGGCGCGATCGTCACGTCGTTGGTCAACGATATCATCATGCCCTTGGTCGGCATATTGATGGGCGGCGTAGATTTTTCTGGACTGGGGATACAGGTGGGGAGTGCCACCGTACTCTACGGAAACTTCATACAGGCCATCATCAACTTCTTGATCATCGCCCTGGCACTATTCCTGGTCATCAAAGCGGCCAACAGGGTCATGCGCAAAAAGGTCGAGGCGCCGGTGCCACCTGCAGCCACGGCTGAGGAGAAGCTGCTGACGGAGATTCGTGACCTGCTGGCGGCGCAGAACAGCCGCGTGTGATGCATGTCCCGGGGACGACCTGACGCGTGCTACGTCCGGGGACGGGCGGAACGCTTGCTTCCGCACAACGTCCCCGGGACATGATTCAGTGCTGCTAAGCCAGCGTGGCCACCATCACGGCCTTGATCGTGTGCATGCGGTTCTCCGCCTCGTCCCACACGATTGAGGCCTTGGACTCAAAGACCTCGTCGGTCACCTCCATGGCCTCGATGCCGAACTTCTCGTAGATCTGTTTGCCGATCTTGGTGTTGCGGTCGTGGAAGGCCGGCAGGCAGTGCATGAACTTGACCTGAGGGTTGCCCGAGGCCGCCATCATCTGCGCGTTGACCTGGTAGGGCATCAAGAGTTGGATGCGCTCGGCCCAGACGCTGTCAGGTTCGCCCATCGACACCCATACATCGGTGTAGATATAGTCCACGCCTGTGACACCCTCGGCGACGCTCTCGGTGAGGGTGAGGCGTGCCCCCGTCTCGGCGGCGATAGCCCGGCATTGCGCCACCAGGTCGGCGTTGGGCCACAGTGACTGCGGTGCACACAGGCGTACGTCCATGCCCAGCTTGCAGCCGATCACCATCAGGGAGTTGCCCGAATTGAAGCGAGCGTCGCCGACATAGCAGTAGGCAATCTGCTCCAGCGGCTTGTGCGGGCAGTACTCGATCATCGTCAGCACGTCGGCCAGCATCTGCGTGGGGTGATACTCGTTGGTCAGCCCGTTGTAGACGGGCACGCCGGCATACTTGCCCAGCTCTTCGACGATCTCCTGGCCAAAGCCACGATACTCGATGGCGTCGTACATGCGGCCCAGCACGCGAGCCGTGTCCTTCATCGATTCCTTGTGGCCGATCTGCGTGCCCTCGGGACCCAGGTAAGTGACGTGGGCACCCTGGTCGTAGGCTGCCACCTCAAAGGCGCAGCGTGTGCGTGTCGAAGTCTTTTCAAAGATGAGGGCGATGTTCTTGCCGCCCAGGCGCGGCTGTTCGTAGCCCGCACGCTTGGCTGCTTTCAACTCTGCCGACAGCTGCAGCAGGTACTTGAGTTCGTCGGTCGTAAAATCCAGCTCCTTGAGAAAGTTGCGACCGCGCAAATTGACTGGCATGGCAATGGCTCCTAAAGACTTTTTGCAGAAGAATACTGTTTCCTCTCATTATACCGTAACGCGCGCGCGTGATCTTTACCGTACGGCGTGTAACAGGTACACTGGGGAATACACATGGGGAATACACATACTGACTTGACCCGGAAAGGCAGCGCTCACATTGGCACGCATTGTGATCGAGACACTGGCGGTCGCAGGCATTCCCGTCCTCGCGATCGTACCCGAGGCCGAACAGCGTCTTCCACTAGTCTTCTACGTTCCCGGCTACACCTCCGCCAAGGAAAGCGGGCTCGATCTCGGCTATAAGCTGGCGCAGCAGGGCTGCTGCTTTGTCGCCTTCGACCCGCTGCTCCATGGTGAACGGTTTGACCGGCAGCTGTACGATGCGGCCGATCCGGCGCTGGGCGGCATCTATCCGCCGGACACGGGCCTGGATATCGGCGTCACCTTCTACCGCGTGATCGGCCAGTGCCTGGCAGACGTGCGCACCCTGCTGGACAACTTCGCGGGCGACGAGCGGTTCGACACGGCCGCGCTGCGCCGTCACCGGGCCTTCGATGGGCGGCTATGCCAGCTTCCTGATCTTTGCCAATCTGCCGCAGATGCTGGCGGCCGTGCCCATGATCGGCATTCCAACCTTTACCCGTCGCTGGACCGACCTGCTTGACGAGTGTGCGTATTCGAACCCAGACTGGGCTGCCGCGCTGGGCGCAGGTGGCCGAGCAGGCTCGGCTGCACACTACCATGATCGCTGCCATGGACCCGGCCGAACGTCTGCTCGATGCTGCGCCGCGCGCCTTGCTGATGATGAACTGCGACTTTGACAGCGACCAGCCAAAGCACTATGCCATCGAGTTCTATCGCCGGCTGCTGGGGGCGTACGCTCTGGCTCCGGAGCAGCTGCGGCTGGCCATCTACCCTGCCGGTCACACCGTCACGCCCGATATGGAGCGCGATGCCGTGGACTGGATCGTAGGCCATCTTCTGGATGTGCAGCCTTGACTGTGAAACACTTGCTGCTCGTCACATGCTTGACGGTTTCTCTTGCACCCACTTCTTTTGGCAAAGGAGTTCAAACTATGCGACACAAACAACTAGGCGTGCTGTTGTCGGCACTGATGCTTTTCGCCCTTTTGGCCGGCGCCTGTACTGCGACCGTGCAGGAACCGGCCGGCGTGCGGCTGCCACAACTGAAGCGGCGGCCGGTGCCACGGCGGAGGCCGGCACAGAGTCGGGCAGCGCGCGCCGCCCCAGCCGCGTCCACACGCTCACCCCATGACGCCAACGTCGTCTACACTCTGCCGGACCTCCAGGGGCAGAAGATCGCGGCGGCGGTTGCCAACGATTACACGCCGCTCCAATACATGGATCCTGCCTCGGGTAAGGCGGTTGGTTGGGAGTACGATGCGGTGGCGGAGATGTGCCGGCGGTTGAACTGCGAGGTGGAGTGGCAGAACACGTCGTGGGATGCGATGATTCCGGCGATTGCGGCGGGGCAGTACGACGTGGGGATGGACGGGATCACGATCACGGACGAGCGGAAGCAGCAGGTGGACTTTTCGGAGCCGTACATGACGAGCCAGCAGTTCATGCTGGTGCGTGCGGACGAGGATCAGTTCGACACGAAGGAAGCGTTTGCGGCGAACCCGGACCTGCTGATCGGGTCGCAGGCAGGGACGTCGGGCTTCTACACGGCGGTGTACGACATTCTGGACGGCGACGAGGCGAACCCGCGCATCAAGCTGTACGAGAACTTCGGGGCATCGGTGCAGGCGCTGCTGGCGGGCGACGTGGACATGGTGCTGGTGGACGCCGCCTCTGGCCGCGGCTACATCGGCGCGAACCCCGACAAGCTGAAGATCGTGGGCGACGCCATCAAGAGCGAGGAGTTCGGCTTCATCTTCCAGCAGGGCTCGGACCTGGTCGAACCCTTCAACGCCGCCATCGCCAGCATGAAGGAAGACGGCTTTACCTCCTACCTCGACAACAAGTGGTTCTTCCTGACCGATCCCAATGCCGCCGACATCTACGACCGGCTGCCGGATCTCGAGGGCCGCAAGGTTGCAGCCGCCGTGGCGAATGACTATACCCCGCTGCAGTTCGTGGACCCCAAGACCGGCGTCGCGGTTGGTTGGGAGTACGATGCGGTGGCGGAGATGTGCCGGCGGTTGAACTGCGAGGTGGACTGGCAGAACACGTCGTGGGATGCGATGATTCCGGCGATTGCGGCGGGGCAGTACGACGTGGGGATGGACGGGATCACGATCACGGACGAGCGGAAGCAGCAGGTGGACTTTTCGGAGCCGTACATGACGAGCCAGCAGTTCATGCTGGTGCGTGCGGACGAGGATCAGTTCGACACGAAGGAAGCGTTTGCGGCGAACCCGGACCTGCTGATCGGGTCGCAGGCGGGGACGTCGGGCTTCTACACGGCGGTGTACGACATTCTGGACGGCGACGAGGCGAACCCGCGCATCAAGCTGTACGAGAACTTCGGGGCATCGGTGCAGGCGCTGCTGGCCGGCGACGTGGACATGGTGCTGGTGGACGCCGCCTCTGGCCGCGGCTACATCGGTGCGAACCCCGACAAGCTGAAGATCGTGGGCGACGCCATCAAGAGCGAGGAGTTCGGCTTCATCTTCCAGCAGGGCTCGGACCTGGTCGAACCCTTCAACGCTGCCATCGCCAGCATGAAGGAAGACGGCTTCACCTCCTACCTCGACAACAAGTGGTTCTTCCTGTACGACCCGTCGAAGTAAGCGAACATAAATGTCCCGGGGATGGGCGAACGCTTGCGTTCGCCCGTCCCCGGGACATGATCTCCTACAAAGGAGCCTCTATGACCACCACCTACATCGTCTCCACCGCGCGCACCCCGATCGGCAAGTTTGGGGGAGCGCTCAAGGATGTTTCGCCGGTCGAGCTTGGCGCGCACGTGATGAAGGCAGCGGTGGCGCGCGCGGGGATCGACCCCGGCGAACTCGATCTCTATGTCTTTGGCAATATTCTCAAGCACGGGCACGGCCAGCTGGTGCCGCGCCACGCAGCCATCAAGGCCGGCATCCCGCCGCAGGTAGACGGCTACGCCGTGGACATGCTCTGCTCGTCGGGGATGATGAGCACGATGAACGCCGACAACGCCATCCGCGCCGGCGACGCAAGCCTGGTGCTGGCCGGCGGCATCGAGTCGATGTCGCAGGCGGGCTTCGTGCTGTCACACCGCGCACGTTGGGGCTATAAGATGCTGATCGGCGACAGCCGCGAGCACCTGCAGGATGTGCTGCTGGCCGACGGCTTGACCGACCCGATGACCGGCGAACTGATGGGCGAAGAAACCGAGCGGCTGTGCGCCGAATACGGCACCACCCGCACGGAACTCGACGAGGTGGCATACCTGTCCAACACGCGCGCCGCCGCGGCGACTGCTGCGGGCAAATTCCAGGACGAAATTGCACCCATCGAGGTGCAGGAAAAGCGCAAGACCATCGTCGTGGATAAAGATGAAGGACCTCGCCCAGACACGACGATGGAAACCCTCGCCGGCCTGAAACCGTCGTTTCGCAAGGACGGGGTGTTGACCGCAGGCAACTCGAGCCAGATCTCCGACGGTGCGGCGGCGCTGCTGCTGGCCAATGAGGAGGCCGTGGAGCGTTACAAGCTGCAGCCCATCGCTCGCATCCTCGGCAAAGCCTACGCCGGCGTTGAACCGTGGCGCTTTGTGGAAGGGCCAGTGCCTGCGATTCGCAAACTGAGCGAGAAGCTGCAACTCGGCGTGGATGAGTTTGATCTGTTTGAGAACAACGAGGCGTTTGCCCTCAACAACGTGCTGCTGCGCAAGCTGCTGGAGATCCCATACGACCGCGTCAACGTGTACGGTGGCGCGATCGCACTGGGGCACCCGATCGGGGCCTCGGGTGCGCGCATCATTGTGACGTTGATCAATGCGCTGCGCCAGGAAGGTAAGCGGCGGGGCATCGCATCGTTATGCCATGGCGTGGGCGGCGGTACGGCCGTGGCCGTAGAACTGGTGTAAATCGAAACATGGAGCAAGGCCGGGCTGCCGGCGCACGCATGCTACAGCATGCGCACCAGCACCTGCGCCTTGCTCCATACCTCTTCCAGCCTGTAATACTTGCGCATCTCAGGCTGTAAAGAGATGGACAATCACATCGCCATAGTCGAGCACGGACCAACCGCCACCCTGTCCCCCGAGACCTTCAGCGTGCAGCGGGCGAATGTCCTGCTGGACCTTGAGCTTCTCCTGGAGCATATCTTCGATGGCCTTGGCCTGGCGCTCGTTGTCGATGGTGGCAATGATAAAGTAGGCGGCAATGCTGGTGAGTTCGTGGACATCCAAGAGCAGGATGTCGGAGGCTTGTCGATCTTCGACGATGTCTACCATCTGACGTGCAAGGGTAATGCTGTCCAGAGTCTCCTCCTCAAATCAACAAATAGTTGAAAATAGCCTGACAAAATTGTCGACTAGAATGCTTCGATTCTAGCACTGGCTGTCAAGCCAAGTCAACGGCGCCGGATACAGGATGCAGATCTAGCGAAATGCATCGGATTCCGCCGGGCGTTGGATCGCCTGGGCATTGGCAGGTGGCGCCGGCGGCAATTGATAGCCGCGGATCACAATGACCGGCCGGCCCTCGTTGCTCTGGCCCATCATCAGGCTGGCGGCCCCCGCCAGTTCGTCGGCAATACACTCCTCGCTGGCCACCAGCTCATAGCCAAACAGGTCGTGCAGCCCGCGCTGGTTCCACACCGGCGGCAGCCCCGCGCAGCCGATGCACACGCCGGTGGTACCGATGCGCCAGGCGCGGCCGTGGCTGTCGTTGATGATGACGGCCAGGTCGCGAGGCTCGATCCTGCTCAGCTCCGCCAGGCGCGCTCGGAGCGACTCGGCACTGGCGTCGGCATCCTCGGGCAGCAAGGCCAGGTAGTCGCTCTCGCCATCAGGCTGCACGTTGCTGCGGTCGACACCCGCGTTGGCGCAGACCCAGCCGCTGCGCTGTTCGACGACCAGCAGCCCGCGCCGCACGCGCAGGATCGCCCGGCTGTCGTCGAGCACAACCTGGATCACGCGCGGATCCTTGCCGACAGTGGCGGCCAACTCATGCGCCTGCTCACTTGCTTCGACGTCGTTCACACGTACGAGACGCCCCTCGGCCTTGCTGACGACCTTTTGGGCGATGACGACGATGTCGCCCGCCTGCAGGCGTTCGCCGCCCGCCTGCAGACTGCTGGACGATCAACGCCGGCAAATTGTCGCCTGGCTTGATCATGGGCATACCCGGCACGGCAAACAGGCGCATCGACTGTGCGCCGCCCTCACTCTGCGTATTCATCCGCTGCTTTCTGTCGGTTTTTGTTTGTCATAAGGATTGCTTCCAGCACGCCGCCGCCGATGGCTAGAGCCTTGTCTGACACGGTGAAGCAGTGCCGGCGTTCCGCCCGCGGGTCGACGTCGCCAATCTTCATACCCGGCTGCACCAGGACACTGCGATGCACGATCCCGCGCAGCACGCCGTCAAAAGGCGCCATCACCTCGCCGGCCACACCGTCCTGGCTGTAAACGACGGCCAGGAGCTGGCCGCCGGATACCCGATCGCCGATTTCTACCACGGTCTCGACGTGACCTGTCGCGGGCGCCCGCAGCACGCGTGATGCCTTGCCGCCGATGCCGGGCACCTCGCCTGGCGTGCCGGTGTCCGGCTCGGCACTGCCGTGCCACAGCACGCGGCCTAGGTCGTGGCCGCGGTTGGTTTCGATAATAGCACGGCAGTCACGCCCCACGGTAAATCCAGGACCCAGCGCCACGACAAAGGGTGCATCATCCCGGTGTGTGCCGGTGTTCCGCTTGGCCATAATGGCGTCGACCAGTACGCGCGGGCGCAGCTCTACAGTGCTGTGTGTTTGTGGATCAATCAACACTGGGACCGCGCCGCTCTCCAGCACGGACTGCACCTCGCCCACGTCACAACGGCGCCCGCTAACTTCTTCGACCGTGCAGACGCCATCGAACACGGCTTGTGCAAAGGCGACACGGCGACGCACCGCCAACGGCGCTGGCGTCTCGGTCATGACTATCCCGGAAGCCCGCGCGGTGCAGGCGCAGTGCGACGCCTGACGCCAGGTCACCGGCGCCTTTGATGAGAACGAGGGGAAAAGCGTGGGCCATGCGTTTACTTTCCCGCCGGAGTGAAGCGATAGCCGCGGCCGCGATCGTTCTCGATCGCGCCGATCGGCGGGTTGGCCGTCTCGAGATGGAGACGCAGGCGGCGGATCGCCTCCTGCACGCGCCGATTGGTTGCATCGGGCCGCTTCCAGACCTCGGTCAGCAGCTGCTCGGTAGAAACAGTTTCGTATTGGTGGGCCTGGAAATAGCGCAGAAGCGATGCTTCAATCTTGGTGAACTGGTCGAGATCCACGCCTTGCACACTGCTGCCGCCACTGCCGGCAGCCGGCGGTGCCGCGTGAGCCGCTGTGGCTGTTTCTTCGGCGGCTGTGCGCTCGCTTTGCTCGAGCCGGCGCACCAGGAACTCGGTGAACAGGGGTGTAAACAACTGGTATCCGCTTTGTCGCCGGCGTATTGCAGCAGGTGACGACGGCCTGGTTGATCAACCAGTTGAGCGCCGACGTCTGTTCCATGCGGCACATCCGCCAGCGGCAGCCCGCCGCGTGCCAGCCGGCGCATCAGCGCCTGCACGGCGGTGGGCTGCAGGCGCGCCGGCAGGTTCTGCAACCGTCGCCAGATGGTTTCAAACAGCAGCCGCCCATGTTCGGCCAGCCGCAGCCGCATCAGGGGCAGCAGCAAACGCGGCATCTCCGGCATCCGGCGGCAGCATCTGCCGCACTTCAAGCAGGATTTCACCCAGCCGTCGCAGCAGGAACGGGTGCTGTCCCGTCAGCGCCACCAGCTCGTCGGCCAGCTCAGCCACGATGGGGAACTCGTCGCCATACGACAGCACCCACTCGCGTGCCACATTCGGCTCCAGCAGGCCCAGAAAGAGCTGCGTCATGACGTTGAACAGCGGCGAGGCGGCCAGCTCGCGGTCGAGGTCGTGCAGCGGCTGCTCAGTCGCTACCAGCAGCGCCATTTCAAACGTAAGCGGCCGCAGCTCGTCCATGGCGTCA
The DNA here is from genome assembly GCA_963701415.1 of uncultured Chloroflexia bacterium. Lineage (GTDB taxonomy): Bacteria > Chloroflexota > Anaerolineae > Caldilineales > Caldilineaceae > Fredericiella. The sequence goes on along the minus strand of CAVPAH010000019.1, from coordinate 521,616 downwards.
GCGCTGATCAACTGGCTTTCGAAGACACGGTCGAAGTTGTCGAGCAGCAGCACCAGTCGTATGTCCTGCTCCTTGAGATCGCGCGCCAGCTGCCAGATACGGCGGCTGTCCGAAGGCTGCGCCTCGACGCGCTGCCACTTGATCGGCAGGCTGCCTTCGCCGCGCACCTGCTCCTGCAGCCGTTCGTAGATCCAGCCGATCAGGTTGGCCTGCGCGTCCTGCCAGTCACAGTCGATCCACGTGACGAGCACCTGGCTGCTGTCCTGGTAGGCACGCGGCCGCTGGGCGGCCGTCTCCTCACTCAACAGCGGTCCCTGTTCGTCGGCCAGGTACTTGACCAGCTGCGACTTGCCGACCAGCTTGGGGCCAACCAGCGAGAAGCTCTGCGGCGGTGTTGCCAGCACTCCCTGTACAATCTGGTTTACAGCCCGTTCGCGACCAACAAATAGTCTTTGGCTCGTCTGCATGTCCTGCCTCGTTACCCGTTAATCGCCAACCACTGCTGGAATAGGAGACTGGCAAACTGCCAGCGTTCGGGCGCCGGCTGCAGCAAGATGTCGCGCTCGACCAGCGTGCGCAAACTCACGCCAAGGCTCTCGGGCGCCACGTTGGGCAGGGCGGCGCGCATCTGATCGGCGCTTACTGCGCGGTCGTCTTGCCTGGCCTGCCAGCCGCGCGATCGTGCCTGCCACATGATTGGTGATACCCTTGAGCATCTCGGTCATGTGCGCAAAGGTATGGTCGTGCGGCTGCATAAACTCCTGGCGAACGAGTTCCAGGTCTTCAGCCGTCACTTGCTGGCGCTGCTGCCGCGCCATGTGCAGAACGAGGTTGTGGCAGAACGCCTGGATCAAGAAAGGGCTGCCGCCGCTGAGCGTTGCGATCTGCGTAACAACCTCAGGGCGTGTACTCCAGGTGGTTGCGCATCGGCCATTCGATCAGGCGGCGCACATCGTCGGCCAGCAGCGGGCGCAGCTGCAAGCTCAGACCGACATCCATCAGCCGCCAACTGGGGTCGTCCGGCCGTTCCTGGAGGGCCTGCAACAGGTTGTCGCAGGTCTGCTGCTGCATGACGACGACATAGCCGATACCAGCCCGCATCGTGGCGTGCATCATCGCGCGCCAGCGGTCAAAGATTGCACCGTCCAGCTGGCCGTTGAGATAGGCGTCGGTCAGCCGGCTGAACTCGTCGATCAGGATGACCAGCCGCCGCGACCCCAGCAGCCTCTGCACGCCGGTCAGATAGTCGATCAGCTGGTTGCCCGGGTCACGCTCGATCAGCGAGCGCAAGGGCGCGCCAAGCGACTCCAGCTGCACGTCGCCGCTCAGCCGTGTGTAGACTGCATTGGCCAGCTCAAAGAAGATGTCGGCGCGCGCCGGATGGTCCATCAGCTGGAAGTCGACAAACACGGGCGCAAAGCCGCGGCTGGGCAGCTCATGTTCGGAGAGATGCAGCAGCAGCGACGTCTTGCCTACCCGCTTCTGGCCGATGAGCCAGATACTGGGCTGGCCGGTACGCAGGCATTCGACGATGCGAGCGCGCTCCTCGTTGCGCCCAAAGAACATCGTATTCTGATGCACGGGCAGCCGCGAGTAAGGGTTGAACATCCCGCCGGCCACGCCGCCGGCGAGACTGTCCGACCACTCTTCCTGCTCGGAGGGCGGCAAGTTGAGCGAGAGGACCTCGCTTACTACAAAGTCCGGCAGCCGTCGCAGCGACTCGACAATTTCCTGCACAGTGGCCGGCTGGTCTGCCTGCATGTCGATCTCTAATATGTGCCGACCCGTGGCGGGCCAGCCCGTGCACGCGCAGCAGCGCCGCGCGTGGATGGCGGGCATACACCTGCTGCACAACGGCGCCCATCAGCCCTATCTCGTCCAGGGCGCGCAGCTCGATGCGCGCCAGGGTGGTCAGCGCCGGCTCGATGCGCCACTTGATCGCCATCACGTCGTCAAGGCCCCCAATGCGTGGGCAGTCGCGCCGGTGCAGCGTCATGTGCACTACCTCGCCGTGACGCCGGTAGAGGCGGCCGACCACCTCGTCGCCGGGCCGCGGCCGGCAGCACTGGGCCAGGAAGAGCTGGTGGTGGCGCAGCTTCACCTGGCGCGGCACAACCACCCGGCGCAGAACTTCGCGCTCGAACAGCTTGTGCAGCAGCGAATCGGCCGCCACCTGGCCTGAGGCGATCGCTGCCAACAGATCCTCGCGGCGGTTCAGGTTCTCCTTGCGCACGGCATCGACGATTGCCTGCTCGACCTTCTCGGCCGGCAGGTTGAAGCCGTAGTGCAGTTCAAGCTGCTTGAGCCGATCTTCGATGATCTTCTGGCCGTGGTGCGATCCCTGGCCCTTGCGCTTGAGCGAGCGTTCGATGGCACTGCGCGCCCGCGCGGTGCGGGCAGCGGCCAGCCAGAAGCGGGTGGGCCCCGGTGCCTGCGGATCGTGTTCCAACTCGACCAGGTCCAGGTGCCGCAGCAGCGTGGCCGGTTCGACCGGGCGGCCGTTGACGATAAAGCTGCGGCACTGCTCGGCCACTTCAGAGTGCACCGAGTAGGCGAAGTCGACCACGGTGCTGCCGCGATCGAAGGCGAACAGCTCGCCGCGCGGGCTGAATACATAAAGCTTTTCGGGCAGTGCGCCAGGAGCCGCAAGGGCGATGTGGGCGTATGCCTCAGCGGCCCGGTTCCACCAGGCACTTGGCGTCGGCGTCTGGTCGCGATAGCGCATCAGCTGTGCGGCTGCGCCCCACTCGTTGACCTCGTGCTGGGCACGCGGTGCGATCGAGAAGCTGATGCGCGCACGGCCGGCAGGTGGCATTCGCTACTACCCACACGTTGAGCGCACGGTAGCCGCTGTCGCCTGGCGCATAGAGGCTGTCGTCCACGCCCCCATCAACCGGTGTGTATAACTTGTGCACATGGTGCAAGACCTGGTAGCAGGCAGCCTCATCATCTACCAGCACGGTAATGGTGGGCAGCAAGCCAAGCTTGGGCGTAGTGCGGCTCCCAGCAGGCTGAATTGTGTATTTGTGCATATTTGTTTGGATACACATGTGCGTCGGGGAGTTGTGTGTGTAGTGCCGCGGCCAGCTCGGCTGCGATTGCTGCGCCCGCCTGCCTGGCGGCGTCGTCCAATTGGAAGGGACGTTGTTCGGCAATGATCGTCTTTTCTTCCAACTCGACGCGCAATGCCAGCATGCCCAGCAGTTCCAGCAGCGGGCTCAGGACCTGCCGTGCTTCTTCGACGGCAGCGTTCCGCTGGCGCGCCGTGCCGGCATAACCTGCCTGCACGCTGCGCCACAGGCGGGCGACACACAGAAAGGCTAGCTCCAAGTCAAGGTAAGCGGCAGAAAAGCAGCGCACGCGTTCAAGCGCCGATGGCTGTCCACACCACGCCGTTTCGACTGGCCCGTGAAGCAGGCGTTTGTATTCGTCGCACAGCCAGGCGGCACGTTCGCCCAGTGGTACATTCAGCGCACTTGTACCGGTGGGTGTGGCATCGCTGCTGCACCACAGCGGCCGCATGCGTGCCGCTTCCTGCAGTGCGTCGCTGGCGCCCCACTCGGCCAGGTAGTGTGCTTCTTCCGCGCCAATACGCACGAGTTCTGTAAAGGTATCTGCACCGGCTTGTGCGAGGTTCTGTGTAGTTTCACGCATCTGTGTCTCTATCTGTGTTTCTTGTCGTAATCCACACAAATTGCATATTGACACTGTGTAATTTGTGTGTTATCATTTGCGTGTATGTGAAAAACACAGTTACACACAATATACACTGTAGTGTGACAAAAGGCAAGGCAGCAAAAGTTCAGGGGCACGGCGAGACAGGCGAAAGGAGTGTGCGCCATGTTGAACATGAAAGACGTCTACGTAGCTGGCGAACGCTACGAAGACATCCGGCGCACCGCCGAGAAGCACAATGCCGCGGCGCGCATGGTGGCTAAGGAGCGTACAAAACGCCAGGAACGCTCTGCCGGAAAACGCAGTACAAAGATCTGGGAACGTGTGCGCAATGCCTTGCGCTAAGGAGAACCTATGTTGTCGTCAAATCTGTGGGATGTCAGCCACCTGATGCATGAGGAACGGCTGTTGCAGGCGCAGCACAACCTGCTCGTCCGCCAGCTTGCGCCCGGCGCTTCGCCGCTGCAGCAGGCGCGCAAGATCCTGAGCCGGATGCTTTTCTTCCTGTAGGCAGAATTCGGATGACCCCGAAAAATCGAGCTCCTGGTGACTGCCAGGGGCTCGATTTTATTGTTTGCGCCCTACTGTTTCTGCGGTGGGCGCTGCTCCAGTTCTAAGTTCTGGCGCAGCAGATCGAGGCCGTTGTCTACTTGTTTCGTCACGACGCGCAGCTTTTCGGCCAGCTCTTCGAGCACGCGTGCGGCATAGCGGTCGGCTTCGTCCCGGCGCTGCTGCGCGGCAGCCTGGGCATTGACCAGGATGCGCTCGCCCTCTTGGTGCGCTGCCGCGACCATGGCGTCATTGCTCAAGATCTCGTTTGCGCGCCGCCGTGCCTGTTCCACGATACGCGCCGCCTCGGCCTCAGCCGCCTCCAAGATGCGGTCGCGTTCCTGCAGGGTGCGTTCGCTTTCCATGATCGAGCTTGGCACGCTGACGCGCAGCCGCTCAAGCGCCTGCTTGAACTGCGCATACTCCACCATCCGCAGCGAAGACATCGGCACGCGCTTGCTGTTTTCCAACAGCGAATCCAATTGGTCGATGATCTGTAAGATAGCGATGATGCACCTCCCGCTAGTCGTGATGGATCAGTTTGTCTTGGTGCGGTAGGAATACCTTCGTGCCAAGCCGCAGCTCGGGCCGATTCAGCTTGGTGGCTAACGCGTCGATCACGTGCGGCGGCGCCCACGCCGTGCAGTCTCCCCCCAGGCTTGCCACTTCCTTGAGGATGGTGGCGCTCAGATAGGCATACGGGTTGCTGCAGAAAAGGCAGCAAAGATCGATAGCCGGCGTCAGGTGATTGTTGGCCCACCCAATCTGCTGCTCATATTCAAAGTCGGCGACATTGCGCAAGCCGCGCACGATGACGTTTACTTCCTGGTCGCGTGCACACTCGATGGTTAACCCAGTATAGGTGATAATCCGCAGGTTGGGAATATGCTCCAATGCACGCCGCGCGAGTTCGAATCGCTCGTCGGTGTCGAAGAGCAGTTTCTTGGGCGGCGCATCGTAGATTGCCATCACCACTTCGTCAAAGAGCGCGCTGGCCCGCACGGCGATGTCGATATGGCCATTGTGAATGGGGTCAAACGTACCGGGATAGAGGGCGCGCGCCATAGGAAAACCTTTCGTTCTTTCAATCAGGTAAAAATGCGCCGAACACACGGTTGCCGAGCAACAGACCCTCAGGTGTAAGCCGGACACGGTGCTCGTCCCACGTCAGCAAGTTGCGCTCTGCCAGCTGCCGCAGTTCCTCAGCAAACACGTCGTCCACTGCCCTGCCATGCCGAGCCGCAAAGCGGCCGCGCGGTACGCCTTCGCGCAGCAGGCGCAGCCCCAACATCATCGTCTCGCCCATCGCCAGGCGCGGCTCGATCTCCTCGTCAAATTCCTCGACGGAATCGCCTTCGCGTATCCGCTTAATGTAGCCTGGAACCGGCTTGCGGTTGCCCCAGCGCCGCTCGCCCACGCCACCTTGCTCTGGTGCCGCGTGGAGGTGGCTGTGCGCGCCGGGCCCGATGCCCAGATAGTCGTCATTGCGCCAGTAGATGAGGTTGTGCCGGCAGGCATAGGCCGGCGTCTCTGCCCCCCCGTTACCGCGCGCCCAGTTTGATACTTCATACTGCAGGTAACCGGCGTCCGCCAGCCTGGCTATCGCCAGCTCGTACAGGTCCGCGGCCAGATCGTCGTCGGGTGCCTCTACTTGACCAAGCTGCACCCAGTGGTAAAGCGGGGTATTCGGCTCGACGATCAAGCTGTAAAGACTCAAGTGCTCGGGTGCCAGCTGGAGCGCCTGGTCAAGCGTGTTTCCCCAGTCGCCTGGTGCCTGGTGCGGCAGGCCGAAGATAAAATCCAGGTTGATGTTGTCAAAACCCGCCGCGCGTGCGGCGGCAAAGGCGCGGTGCACGTCGGCGACGTCGTGGATCCGTCCCAAAAACGCCAATTCTTGCGGTTGGAAGCTTTGGACGCCCATGCTCAGACGGTTGACGCCCAGCCGGCGCAAGGCGGCGAACTTGGCCCGGTCCACCGTACCCGGATTGGCCTCGCAGGTAATCTCACAGTCGGCGGCCAGATGGAAGTTGGCGTCCACAGCTGCGAAAATCTGCGCCAGCTGCGTTTCTTCCAGGACAGTAGGGGTACCGCCACCAATGAAGATGGTGGATACCGTACGCCTGCGTAAGGGCTCGCGCCAGCGAGCCATCTCACCTGCAAGCGCAGCAACGAGATCTTGAAAACGTGACTCCAGCCCGGCATAGGTATTGAAGTCGCAATACGGACACTTGCGCTCGCAGAAGGGGATATGGATGTACAGCCCCAGCGCCGGCAGTTCATTCATCTGTTCTCAAGCCGGAATCCATGCCCGCGTACCGTAATGATATAGCGGAACTCATTGTCGCACTCTTCAATGCGCTCGCGCAGGCGGCGCACCAGGGCGTCGATCGCTTGCTCGCTTACCCCTTCGCCGCTGGCCTCAGGCCAGACTGCCTCGACAATCTGCTCGCGTGTCAGTACGCTGCCGCCTGAATCCCACAGCGCCTCCAGCAGGCGATACTGGTGCAGGCTGAGCGGTGGATCGATCAGGATGCCATTGGCCCATGCCTGGCGTGTTTCCTTGTCCAGCCGCAGCCCGCGCTGCTCGCCGCTCAGGCTCAACGGCGCCGTCGCCCCGGCGTCAACAAACGCCAGCTTAAAGCGCAAAGCGATCTGAATTTCGTCGCCGTCGTGCAGCGACGCCGACGTGTCCCGTACTTCCATCCCGTTGAGATGGGTGCCATTCTTGCTGCCCAGGTCGACCAGGTGGTAGGCATCCTGCCGCCACTCGATGCGCGCGTGCAGCCGGCTGACCTGGCGATCGGGCAGGGCGATGTCGCATTCTTCGCCACGGCCGATGGTGATCGAACGCGTGCGATCCAGCGGCCAGCGCCTGCCCGCTTCGGCGCCGCGCTGCAGGATCAACATGGCCGTCTCGCGCGGTCTAGGCGGTGCCTCCATGTCTGCCCCTGCTCCATAGTCGGCCAGGGTGTCAGTGACATTTTCCGTAACATTTTCCGTTACATCTTCCGTTAAGTCCTGCGCTCCCGTTTCTGCTGTGCCGTCGCTGGTGGATCCAAGCGGGAGTTCGTTACTAGATTCAATTGACATTTGGGATCCTCAAATTATTCTCTGGCGGGATAACTCATATCCAGTGTTTTACTCGGCCCATTTCGGGGCCTGGCTGCTGATTTGGCCCTTACCTATCAGCCGCCACTGGATTGACAGCAACCGCTCGCTGCCGCATAATAACTTACGCTAACTTGAACAAATCGGCCCAAGCAACGTATCTACTCATTATACCAAACTTAGGCAACTAGAAAAATGCGTTAGGTGTGGTCACGGCTTGCCGGGCAAGCGCCTGGTGGCCGAGGAGCAATAGGCTTTGCAGCATATCTTGGAATCGGGCACGATCCTGCGCGGTCGCTACGAGATACTGGAATTGGTCGGCCAAGGCGGAATGGGCGCCGTCTACAAAGCAGGTGATGTCCGCTTGCAGGGCCGTATCTGTGCAGTCAAGGAAGTCCTGCCCAACCTTTCGGAATCGGCTTCGGAAGAAGAACTGGCGCAGATCGCCGAACAGTTCCGGATCGAAGCCAGCACGCTTGCCCGTCTCGATCACCCCAACCTGCCCAAAGTATCCGACTACTTTGCCGACAACGGTCGTGAGTATCTCGTGATGGACTTTGTGGAGGGCCGCGACCTCTATGAGGTGTTGCATGAGGCGATGCGCAACAACGTGTTCCTCGACGAGCAGCAGGTGCTGGACTGGGCAAACCAACTGCTCGATGCTTTAGAGTACATGCACAATCAGGATCCCCCGGTCGTCCATCGCGACATCAAACCTTCCAATATCAAGCTCACCCCGCGGGGCACCGTCAAGCTTGTGGACTTTGGGCTTGTCAAGGTGCTGCAGTCCAATGACAGCCGCACCGTCACCGTCGTGCAGGGCCGCGGCACGGTGGCGTACACACCGCTGGAGCAGTACGGCGGCGACTCAGGTTTTACCGACGCACGCAGCGATATCTATGCCATGGGCGCCACGCTCTATCACCTCTTGACCGGCCAACCGCCGGTCGATGCCAAGGAGCGTTTCCTGCGCCCAGGTGCACTGACTGCCATTCGCCAGATCAATCCGAACGTCTCTCCGCGTTGCGAGCGAGTGATCTTTCAGTCGCTGGCCATGCACCCCAGCGAGCGCCCTGCGACGGCGCGTGAGTTGCGCGACCTGCTGATCGGCTCCGCGGCACCGCCTCCACGTATTGCGACGTCGAACATGTTGACGGTAGCGCCGCCCGTGCCCCAGCCCAGTTGGAGCGAGATTTTGCATCATGAGCGACTGCTGATCGGCATTGCCGGTGCCCTGCTCCTCGTCGCCGTGGTCATCAGCCTATTCTAGGCAGCCCTACCAGACCAGCATCGTGCGGAAGGCTTCGGCATACTGCACGCCGATGCGCTGCCCGGCGCGCCCGTCCATCTCCTTCAACCAGTTCAGGCTTTCTTCCCCCTTGGGAAATTGGCTGACGTGGGCCATACAGGCAGCCAGCTTGCCTGGATAGACGTTGGTTACATCCACGCACACGTCCAGATCGCGTTCAGTTGAAAACAGGAAGACGCGCTGCAGTTTGCACAGGGCCGCGCCAGGTTCGTGGAGCTGCTCCGGCCGGTAAAGTGGCATCTTAGCGGGCATATAGGCGTCGAGCGCTGCCTGTCCCGCTGCGCGATGGTCGGGATGGATCTGACCCGGCCAATGGGGGTCAAAGGTGAGCACGGTGTCAGCCTGTGTGACCCGGTAGAGGCGGGCAATCTGGCCGCGCAGTTCAAGGTCGGGCAGCAGTTCGCCGTCATGATGGCCCAGGTTGTACGTGCCCGCCAGCCCCAGCAGCCGCGCGGCATCTTCCGTCTCACGCAGCCGATTGGCGGCCAGCGCCGGGCGCACAATGTCGCCTGCTTGGGCGCCAATATCGCCAAGCGTACAATTTACCGAGAAAACTGGCACGCCGCGTGCCACCAGCATGGTCACGATTCCACCGCAGCAGCACTCCAGATCGTCCGGATGCGCAGCTACGACGATGGCACGCTGCACCTCGTCAAACGCCTCAAAACCTTTCATTGTCGAACCCTATCTCCTTGATGGGAGGATTGCCTCCAATGGTGCACCCTTATGCGCATGGCATTGTGACATTGCTCTCTGCGCATGGCAAGGGTTACAATATGTGTACATTGGCAACACCAGCGCCAGCTAAAGGGAAACAGCTAAAGGGAAAATGGAATGAAGCATCGTGACCGTGTGCTCATGGCACTTCACCATGAACGCCCTGATCGTTGTCCCATGCAGATCAGCTTCACGCCCGAATTTGCCGATCGCCTGCGCCAGGAGCTGCAAAGTCAAAGGGACGGTCACCTGGACCGCCAACAGATGCACAATCCACACGGCGGCGGCAATACGTATGTCCTCGAGCGTGCTATCGACGAGGATCTGCTGCTGACTTCGGTCGGGTGGGCAAACTCCTACTATCAGGAAGGCGACAGTTACATAGACGAATGGGGCGTCGGCTGGCGCGCCCACCCTTACACCACGCCCTTCGGCGTGGGCCATTATACAGAGATGGCGATCCATCCCCTGGCCGACGACAGCGCCATCGACCGCTACACACCACCTGATCCCTATCGCCCTGAATTGTATACTGATTCCGAGCGCGTTGTGCGTGAATATGGCGGCGAGTACTGGATCGTTGGCGTCACCGTAACTACGATGTTTGAGACTGCGTGGGCCTTGCGCGGCTATCAGCAAATGCTGATGGACCTACTGGTCGACCAGGATCTCGCCGATCGTATCTTGGAGATTCCCTACCGTTATCACCTTGCCGCGGCACAGAAGTTGGTCGAGCTCGGCGTTGATATGATCTGGATCGGCGACGATATCGGCACGCAGCGTGCGATGTTGATGGCCCCCGAGACATGGCGGGTACTGCTCAAACCGCGCGTTGCCAACTTTATCAGCACCCTCAAACGCATCAACCCCAACGTCAAGGTTGCCTATCATTCAGACGGCGTCATCACGCCGATCATCCCGGATCTCATCGAGATCGGGCTGGATGTTCTCAATCCGATCCAGCCGGGCTGCATGGACCCGGCCGAGATCAAGCGCAAGTTTGGCGATCATCTCTGCTTCTGGGGGTCGATCGACGAGCAGCATACGCTGCCGTTCGGCTCGCCGCAGGATGTTGCGGACGAAGTGTGTACGCGCCTGCAGACCCTCGGCAAAAACGGCGGGCTGATCCTGGGGCCAACCCATCACGTGCAGTTGGACACGCCCATGGAAAACTTCTGGTCCATGGTCAATACTATCAAGCAAACACCGTACCCATCTTAGGCCTGTTTAGACGAAGGACTGGAGGAAAAGCTGATGAGACTTCTGCTGCGCCTGATCATTAACATCATCGCCGTGGGCCTTGCCGTCTGGATCCTGCCTGACAGCGTATTCAACATGTCTGGTGGTTTCGGCGGCCTGTTATTGTTCACGGTCATTCTGGGTGTCGTAAACGCCTTTATCGGGCCCATCATCAGGCTGCTTTCGCTGCCGATCACATGCATTACGTTGGGGCTGTTTACGTTCATCATCAACGCCATCCTGCTGCTGCTCACCACCTGGTTTACCAACCTGCTGTTCCCCGGCACGGTCGAAATCGGTGGGGCGAACTGGCTGCAAACGCTGCTGTGGGCAGCTGTGATTGCGGTTGTGATCAGCCTCATCAGCGCCGTGCTCAGCTGGTTCCTGCCGGACGACGATCGCCGCTAACCGGCGCGTGCGTCACGGTCACCAACACATCGTAGAACAGCGCCCCGGCGCCCATATCGGCCTCGTCTTGTGAAGTGACCTGGTTGATATTGCGGCCGTCGGGGCTGTGTTTTGCCCACCAGACGCCCGGCGCCAGCACCGTTCCTGCGATTACGTTATCGGTCACCTCTGCCTTGAGCGCCACCTCGCCCAGACCCGTTGCACACGCGCACGATATTGCCGGATACAATCCCGCGCGGGGCGGCGTCATGCGGATGAATCTGCAGCAGCGGTTCGCCCGCACGGGCCCGCAGTCGGTCCACAATGCCGAAAGAGGTATTGAGATAAGAATGGGCAGGCGGTGAGATGCACACGAGCTGCTGCGCTCCACTCGGTGTTGCAGCCGGCGCCTCAGCCCTTGATTCGCCCCGGCTCTGCTCGAATTCGCCGCTCACTTCCTGCCAGCGCGGAGCCGTGTAGCCTGGCAGCGGGTCATAGCCGTCTTGCTCCAGCCGTTCGCTGTAGAACTCGCACTTGCCGCTCGGCGTCGGAAAGCCGCCTTCGGCAAAGGCCGCGTACGGCTGCGGCAGCGCCAGGCGCACAAATCCCTCGGCCAGCAGCCTTGCCCAGGTGACGCCCTCGAAGCGCGGGTGCGTCTGGCATTCCACCAGGTCGCGCAGCATCTGCTCGTCGCCCTCCTGAAAACAAGGCTCGTCATAGCCCATCGCCGCTGCCAGCCGGCGAAAGATCTCGCTGTTCGGGAGGCTCTCGCCCAAAGGGGCAATCGCCGGGCCGGTTGAGCGCAAGGTGCGTGTGGCCGTAGGGCTTCAGAATGTCCCAATGCTCCAACTGCGTGGTGGCGGGCAAGACATAATCGGCATAGTCGGCTGTATCGGTTTGAAACTGTTCCAGCACGACGGTGAACAAGTCCTCGCGCTGCAGACCCCGGCGCACGGCCGCCTGATCGGGGGAGACTGCCGCCGGGTTGCAGTTGTAGACGATCAATGCCTTGACGAGGGGGCCGGCAGCCTGCGGGTCGGGAATCCTGTCGACCGGCCGGGGATGGTAGTGCGCTTGCGCGAGCAGCGCTTGGTCGGTGCCTAACGCATCGCCCAGGCGATTCATATTGATCCGGCGCGGCGTGCGTCCCGCCAGGAGGTCCGGCCGATAGAGCTGGGTGCGGTCCAGGTGCCGGAAATAGCCGCTGGCGCTGAGCTGGATGCCACCCCCGTAGCGGCGCCATGCGCCGACGAGCGCCGGCAGGCAGGCAATCGTGCGCACGGCCATGCCGCCGCCGTAGTGGCGCTGCAGCCCATAATTAACCCGGATCGCCGCCGGCTGCTGTCCGGCGTATTCGCGCGCCAGCGTACGGATCCGCTCGGCTCCCACGCCGGTGATGGTTTCTGCTCGTTCGGGAGTCCAAGTCCGCCACCCGCTGCGCCAGTGCGTCAAAGCCGAGCGTATAGCGTTCGACATAGTCAGCATCGTACAGCCCTTCGCCGATGATCACGTGCATCATGGCGAGCGCCAATGCTCCGTCCGTACCGGGGCGCACTGCGATCCACTCGTCGGCTGCCTGGGCGGTGCGCGTGTTGGCCGGATCGATGACAATGACGCGTGCCCCTTGTTTACGTGCCTGCTGGACAAACGGCCACAGGTGCAGGTTGCTGGTCAGCGTGTTGCTGCCCCAGATCAGGATCAGCCGGGCGTGCGCATACGCTTCGGTTTCCATGCCCTCGGCCGCGCCGATGGTGTAGATATAGCCCTCAAATCCCGCCTCCGAGCAGATCGTGCGCTCCAGCAGGCTGGCCCCCAGCTTGTGGAAGAAGCGCGACGCCATACCTTCGCCCTGCAGCAGGCCCATCGTGCCCGCATACGAGTAGGGCAGCACTGCCTCCGGGCCGTCTGCTGCAACAACCGCCTGCAGACGCGCTGCGATGTCGGCGATCGCTTCCTCCCACGTGACGGGCACAAACTCGCCGCTGCCCTTGGGGCCCCTGCGGCGCAGCGGCGTCGTCAGCCGATCCTGGTGGTAAGTGCGTTCGAGGTAACGATCCACCTTGCCGCATAACTTGCCCTGCGTCACCGGATGGTCGGGATGCCCCCAGATGTCGATCGCCCGACCGCTATCACGCTCCACAGCCACCTGCCAGCTGCAGGTGTCGGGGCAGTCGTGCGGGCAGACGCCCGTGACAATCTGGATGGCGGGGTCGGATTGGTACTGGGTCAATTTGGTCATGGCAGCGGCTCCTGGCAGGTAACGTCCACACGGAAGACCTATTTAACCACATTGGGTGGTGGAGCGCCGAATATGTGCCGGGGACGTCAACCACGTGCCGGGGACGTCTGAACGTCCCCGGCACGTGGCCCACACACCTGTGCCTTGTGCAACCTGCACAAAATCGATTGCCAAAGTTTCAGGTAACTTGGTGATGGAGGATTGATGAAAGGTGACATATAGTTGGACAAAGCAGTTCTTTCATACCCAAACCATGCAAGAGGAGTTGTACGCATGAGCCTTAAGTGTAGCACGCCCGCCGATGTTTCAGCCGCCATTGCGGCCCAGGGCATAGAATTTGTTGATATTAAATTCACGGATTTGTACGGCCAGTGGCAGCACTTTTCAGTGCCGGTTGACTATTACGATGAGGACGATATTTTCACCAGCGGCCTAGGCTTTGACGGTTCGTCGATCCGCGGCTTTAAATCGATCGAGAGCAGCGATATGCTGCTGATCTGCGATCCGACGACTGCGTTTATCGACCCCGTGTGCATCAACCCGACCATCAGCTTGATTGCGAACGTCTTCGAGCCGGGTACGCTCGAGCCGTTCAGCCGCGACCCGCGCAACGTCATCCGCGCGGCCGAGGCTTACATGAAGAGCACCGGCCTCGCCGACACGATGTTCTGCGGCCCTGAAGCGGAATTCTTTATCTTTGACAAGGTGAAGTACGAAACCGGCCGCTACTCTGCCGGCTATGCCGTCGCCAGCGACGAAGCCGGCTGGACGACGGGCGAATGGGGACCCGGCCACAAGATCGGCTATAAGGGTGGCTATTTCCCGGTTGCGCCGTTTGACGGCCTGCAGGACATCCGCTCCGAGATGGTCAACGAGATGATCAAGGCCGGTCTCAAGATTGAGCGCCACCACCACGAAGTCGCCACTGCCGGTCAGACTGAGATCGATCTCAAGTTTGCACCGATGATCCAGATGGCGGACTGGATGCAGATTTACAAGTACATTACCAAGAACGTAGCTGCCAAGCATGGCAAGACCGCGACCTTCATGCCCAAGCCGCTCTTTGAAGACAACGGCTCCGGCATGCACGTGCACTCCAGCTTGTGGAAGGACGGGCAGCCCCTGTTCGCCGGCGACAAGTATGCCGGCCTGAGCGACATGGCGCTGTGGTACATTGGCGGCATTCTGACGCACATCAACTCGCTGTTGGCCTTCTGTGCGCCGACAACCAACTCCTACCGGCGCCTGGTGCCCGGTTATGAAGCACCCGTCGTCATCGCCTACTCAGCCCGCAACCGCTCGGCCGCCTGCCGCATTCCCGTGTCGTCGCAGTCGCCGAAGGCCAAGCGCGTCGAGTTCCGCTGCCCGGATCCGGCCGCCAATCCGTACCTGGCCTTCTCTGCCATCCTGATGGCCGGCCTTGACGGCATCAAGAACAAGATCGACCCGGGCAAGGCTTCGGAGATGGACCTGTTCGAGGGCGAGAACATCAAGAAGACCCGCACCGTGATGGGGTCGCTCAGCGACGTGCTGGATGCGCTGGCTGCCGACCACGCTTATCTGACCGCCGGCGGGGTGTTCAGCGAAGAGTTGATTGAGACCTACATCGCTGCCCGCCGCATCGCCGACGTCGACGCCGTGCGCCTGCGCCCGCACCCGCACGAATTTGTGATGTACTATGGTGTCTAGGCTGGCATCTTAGCTGGGGGGCCCAGCGCCACAGCATTGCTATGTTTGGTGCCTGTTATGCCACACCCGTGCCCGTCTCTCGATGGGCGCGGGTGTGTTTTGTCTGCGGGTCCCTGGTACAATGTAATCTCGCACCCCCCGGCCGCCGCTATCTTCAGCGTAGAGGAGAAGTAGACCAATGACGCTTGCATATCGCCAGGATGAGTTGGAACGGATTGACGAACTCATCAAGCGCAACGATATCCGTTTTATCCGCCTTCAGTTTTCCGACATCGTCGGTGTTTCGAAGCAGATTACTATTCCGGTTGAGCATTGGGACGACGCCGTAACCCATGGGGTCTGGTTCGACGGCAGCTCAGTCGAGGGCTTTGCGCGCATCGCCGAAAGCGACATGTACCTGCAGCCGGACCTCAGCACCTTTGTGGTCATTCCTTGGGAGATGGATCTCTCGACGGCGCGCGTGATCTGTGACGCTCACACGCCTGATGGGTCGCCCTTTGAAGGCGATCCTCGCTATGTCCTCAAGCGCCAACTGCAACGTGCCGAACAGCTTGGTTTGGACTACCAGGTAGGCCCCGAGCTTGAGTTCTTCCTGTTCCAGCCGCATGCCAACGGCGATCTGCTTCCGCTGCAGCCGCACGATTACGCGGGCTACTTTGATATCAGCACCGACCTGGCGCACAGTGTCCGCCGCCAGATGGTCGATGCGCTGCAGGCTATGGGCATCGACGTCGAGGCCTCGCACCACGAGGTCGCGAATGGGCAGAGCGAGATCGACTTTAAATACGGGCCGGCCTTGGTGACGGCCGACAACGCCAACACGATGCGCACGACGCTCAAGGCGGTTGCGCAGAAGAACGGTCTGCACTGTACCTTTATGCCGAAGCCCGTCACGGGGGTCAGCGGCTCCGGTATGCACGTACACCAGAGCCTGTGGGACAAGCGCACGGGTGACACGGCGATGTACGATGCGGACGGCGAATATGGGCTGAGCGATCTGGCCATGCACTTTATTGCCGGCCAGCTGGCACACGCCAAGGCCATTACCCCGATCATTGCCCCGCTGGTCAACAGCTACAAGCGTCTGGTCGCCGGCTATGAGGCCCCCGTGTACATCTCCTGGGGCCGCACCAATCGCAGCGCCTTGATCCGCATCCCCCGCATCACGGCCGGCCGCTATAAGAGCACGCGCTGCGAGCTGCGCTGCCCCGACCCTTCGTGCAACCCTTACCTGGCCTTTGCCGTCATGCTTGCTGCCGGGCTGGAAGGCATTGAGAAGAAGATGATCCCGCCCCCGCCGGCCGAGGAAGATCTCTATCACGTGGACAGCGTGCGCGCCGGGCTCGACATGCTGCCCGGTGACCTGGGCCAGGCGATCGAGGCTCTCAAGCAGGATGAGATCATCCAGGACGCCCTGGGCGAACATGTCTACGAGCGGTATGTGGAGGCCAAGCTGCTGGAGTGGAACGAATACCGGCTGTATGTGAGCCGTTGGGAGCTGGATCGCTATCTGACGCTCTACTAGACGCACGCGGCGAGCGTTAACGCGCCATTTGGCGCGGTGCAGATCGCGCCACACGGCGCTGTTGCCCCTGTCTTTTCCGGGCTACAATTGTGACCAAGAAGAGCAAGCGCAAGAGTAAAAGCGCAGAGGTGAAAGAAAATAGAGTAGCCGCTCTTCTGAAATACCCAGTCTTGACATTACTTCTTGCCTCGCTGGCAACCTTCCTTCACTGACTTGGGTCAGCGTCCTGTCCGTTAGCGTAGGACGGACAGGACGCTTGGACCCAGAAGCGCTCCTCGAGCGCTATTCCCGCGCCAAAAGCATGATATTCGTAACCATAAATCCGTATTTCGTCGGATGACTTAGGCGCGTGATGCGCCTATGATGCTTGCCAAGGAGATCTGATTTCATGGCAGCCATCCGTGTGATACTCGCCGACGATCATGCCGTCGTGCGCAAAGGGATTCGGGAATTCCTCGAAGAAGAAAACGACATCTGCGTGCTGGCCGAGGCTTCCGACGGCGATGCAGCCAAGACC
This sequence comes from uncultured Chloroflexia bacterium, assembly GCA_963701415.1. Classification (GTDB taxonomy): domain Bacteria; phylum Chloroflexota; class Anaerolineae; order Caldilineales; family Caldilineaceae; genus Fredericiella. The sequence goes on along the minus strand of CAVPAH010000019.1, from coordinate 504,662 downwards.
ATCATTCAACAGTACCGGCCCGATGTCGCCGTGCTCGACATTCGGATGCCCGGCGCCACGGGGATCGAGGTAACCCGCTGGGTCCGCAGCCAGGCGCTGCCGGTCAAGATTTTGATCGTGACCGCCTATGACGACAACCCATTTGTGACCGCAGCCCTCCAGGCCGGGGCCAACGGCTACGTGATGAAGGACGCCGATGCGGACCAGATCATTGCTGCCGTGCGCTCTGTCCACCACGGCCAGACGGCGCTGGACCCCGCAGTGGCACGCATGCTGGTGGGCGCGCCGGCTTACGGTGCACCTCCTGTTCAACTCATGGAGCCGCTCAGCGAGCGCGAGCAGCGGGTCCTCGAACTGGCCGCGCGTGGGTTGACGAACCGGGGCATCGGCGCGGAATTGACCATCAGCGACCGCACGGTGCAAGGCCACCTTGCCAATATCTACGCCAAGCTCCAAGTCAACAGCCGCACTGAGGCAGTGACCAAGGCGATCCAGCTTGGCCTGTTTCAGCTGCCCAGCAGCAGTTAAGCCCTATGGCCTCGCTTCACTTTCGCAGCCTGCGTGTGCAGGTTCTGCTCTGGACAATCGTACCGCTGATCATCGTGCTGCTGATCGTGTCGCTGACCGGGATCGGCAGCCACCAGTTTTCGATCCGCCAATTGGTGGCGGAAGAGAACATCAACCTCGTAGATGTGGCCACCAAGGTCGTCCAGGCACGCGTTAATCTCTATCACACCATGCTTGATGGGCAGGCTGCCCAAGCAGTCAACGTACAGCGCCGGCGCAGATCCCGCCCTGCAGCCCGGCGACAGCTCGCTTCCTCCGCTTGAGATCTGGCGCGTGCCCAGTGATGGCACCAGTGGCGCCGAACAGGTGCCGGCTTGGGCAGCCCGCGCCGCCGCCGCGGCCCTGGAGGCGAACAGCGACGGCACGTGGGTGGGTTATGACAATGCCGCCCATCGCATCATCTGGGCAGCTGCCGCAGCAGATGCATCCGGCTGGATCATCGGCAGCATCGACGCCGCTGGATTAGGACTGGCGGACCTGTCTAGCGGCGCCAGTACTGTTGTCGGCGACCGCTCGCTGCCCACGATTGCCGTCGTCGATGCCGCAAAACAGGTCGTCGACGCCAACCAGCCTTTAGCCGATGCCGCCGTCGTGACCGGGCCGGAAGCAGACCTGGCGCTGCGTGGCGAACGCGGCGTAGACGTCGTCTCCGATCCAAGCAAACAAGCCGTGATCGCCTTTGCGCCCATTGAGGGCACATCTTGGGCGATGGTCATTCAGCGCCCATTACGGACTTGATCGCACCTTTCTTTCGCCTTGAGCAAGTCCTGCCGCTGATGCTGCTGGCGGCAGCCGTCATCTCAATTATGACCCTCTATTTTGGCCTCAGCCTGGTCGTGCGCCCGGTGCACGCACTGGTCGACTATGCCGAACGTATCGGCCAAGGCGACTTCCGTGCCGCCGCAGAGCGCGTTGGTGGGCTGCAGGAAATCGAAGATTTGCGCCTGGCCCTCGACCATATGGCGCAGCGGCTGCAGACGGAACAGGCGGCACTGCAGGCGTACCTGCGCGCGCTGACCAACGCCCAAGAAGAGGAGCGCGCCCGCCTTGCACGCGAACTGCACGACGAAACGGTACAAACGCTGATCGCGTTGGATCATAAGGCGCAGACCGTACAACGCAGCCTTGACAAGCACCCGGAACGCACGCGTGAACAGGTCGCCGAACTGCGCAAGATTACGGCTAGTGCCACGCAGGAGGTGCGCCGGCTCAGCTACGGTTTGCGCCCGCTTGGCTTGGAGGAGATCGGTCTTGACTCGGCGTTGGAACGCCTGGCACAAGATGCGCACGCCGACTATCGCTGTCTCGGTACCTGCCTGCCGGCTGACAAGCGAGAAGGAACTTGCCTTTTACCGGATAGCCCAGGAGTCGCTTTCCAATGCTCGCCGCCACGCCTATGCCGACTGCATCCGCATGATGCTTGTCTTTGGCGAAGCGCATGTCACGCTTGGCGTGGGCGATAACGGCCAAGGGTTTCTAATGCCCGCCCAGCTGTCGGAGCTTACTCAGAACGGTCACTTTGGATTGATGGGCATCACCGAACGCACCGAGCTGATCGGCGGCCGCCTCTACTGTGAGTCACTGCCTGGCCGCGGTACGGCCATTGTCGTGCAGGCCGCATACGACGCCGGGCCGCTCAACGTCGACGGCGAGGCAATTGCCACGGTGCAGAATTGGTTGGCTCCCTCCTAAGCGCTTGCTACTTTTTCACCCGATTGGCTACAATAGCGGTATATGTCGCCATCTACCGCTCAGCCGGCGAGGCTCCAGGGCCCAGCTGCCAGGACACGCAACGCAACGCTGATCTACAACCCCTACGCCGGCCACGACGATTGGCAGCAGCAGATCGAGGGTGTGGCACGCTTCTGGTGTGATCATGGGTGGGCTGTGACACTGCAGACCACGCAGGGCCCCGGGCACGCAACTGAGCTGGCAGCAGCTGCAGCAGCAGCGGGTGCGGAAGTTGTCATCTCCGCCGGCGGCGACGGCACACTGCACGAAGTGGCGCAAGGGCTGATTCACACCCCCTGCATCTTGGCGCCGCTCCCTGCCGGTACCACGAACTGCCTCACGCGCGACTTGGGGATGCCCAAGTCAGACGGCGCCGATCCAGACTGGCTGATCGAATCGTCACAAGCCCTGTTGGCCGGACGCGTCCAGTCCATGGATGTGGGGTCGTGCAGCAACGGGAAACAGTGGCTGCTCTGGGCAGGTGTCGGCATTGAGAGCCGCATCGTCGAATCTGTTGAGCCTCGTTCGGCCTTGCTCAAGCGTTTCGGCCTTGCCGGATACGTGGCGAAGGCTGCCGTACCGTTTCTCACCTTTGCCGGTCTGCCGGTGCGTGTGGCGGTCGACGGCCATGCCATTGAGGGCCACTTTGTGTCGGTAACTGTCTGCAACAGCCGTGTATTTGCCGGCGGGCTGCTGAATCTCAATCCGGGCGGTGTACTGGACGACGGGCAGTTCGAAACGTGGGTGATGGCGGGCCGCTTTGCTCCACGTATGGCTCTGCACAGTCTATTTGTTGCGCTGCAAACTCATGAGCAGCGGCCCGATGTCTTCTGCCTGCGTGGGCGACATGTCATCATCGAGACGGCATACGCCACAGTCGTTTCACCTGGACGGCGAAGTCAACCACAGCACGCCGATTACCTGCTCTGTATTGCCAGGCGCGCTGCGCCTGCTTGCCCCTTCGACGGCGCCGGACAGGGTTGTTTGCCAAGCGCGGAGAAGCGCTTTGAGAGGGGTGAGTGGGTGAGAGGTGCGCGGCTGACGTCAACAAGAGTCCTTCAGCTGCGCACCCGCTCAATCTACCGCACTGGCACGAACACGGCGACCTGATTGCCCGCGCCGTCAAACAGCGTCAATAGGCCGCCTGCCAGCGTGTAGCTGGCTGCAGTCTGCAGTGCGCTCAAGTACTGCTGCTCCTGATCCATAATTCCGAGCGGTTCACTACAGAACTTCTCTGCCGGGGCCAGTGAGGCCACGGTCAGTTGATTGCTGTTGATCTCATAGGCGCTGCTGTACGGGTTGCAGCCCCCGTCGCCGCTTAACTTGGTCGCCGCCGAACCGTGCAGTGATGCGTGTGCCGGTCAGCGGCGACGCCAGTTCTCCCGCTGCGTCCCGATAGGATATCAACACATATTCTTGGCCTGACCGCGTTTCTGCCGCAGCTGCGCCGGCAGCTTGAGGTGAAGTTGTTGCAGTTGGGGCAGGTGCCGGGGCTGCGGCCACAGGCGTTGCCGTCGGGCTTGGTACCGTAACGCTTACCTCTACTTCGGCACTGTTGGCGTGTCCCTGCTTGTCGCTTGCCATGATTCTATAGCGCAAGATGCCTGGCTCGCTGGGACAGTCCGTACCGGTGCCGCTGCGCGGCGCTCCGTCCATCAAGGTTGTGCCAGAGCGCTCGATGCGAATGCTGGGGCCTTCACCGGCCACGGTCCACTGCAGTTCGACGCACTCGCCAACCGTCAGCTCTTCAGGCAGCACTGCGAACTGGTCGATTTGCGGCTCCTGATTCACATTCGCCTGGGGTGTACGCTTGGTGCCTGCGGCGGGTTCTACCACTTGCAGCGTTCCTACAGCATAGTTGCGGCCGCCAGGGCCCTGAGCGCCCACAGCATATTCATAGGCGCCGGTCGTCTGCGGGCAGTCCTGATAGGTGCCCTCGACGGGGGCTTCTCCCCACAAGATTTCCTTGTCGCGGAAGATCGCCGTTTCGTCCACCTCGCCATTGATCTTCCAGGCCAGGGTAACGCACTCCCCCAAGGTCAATTCACCAGCGGGCGCCAGCGTGAAATAGTCTACCTGCGGCAGATCAGGATTCGGCTCAACATACACCGTGAGCGAGCGGATTTCCTCCTGGCCGTTGCGGGCCACGCGCAGGTTGTACGTTGTCGTCGTACTGGGAATGTCAGCTGCACTGCCCCGTGCCGCGACGGACCGGTTCCGCCACTCCTGTCCTGCCTGGTAGAAGTAGACCTCCTGCGCATCCTGCACGTTCCACGTAAAGCTGACGGGGTTGCCCTGCTGCACACGTTCGGCGTCAGCTGCAAACGTTATGCCCTGGCACCGGTGTCTGCGTCGGCGCCGGCGTCGGCGTGGGCGCGCCTGCCACCTGAATACCCACCCGCAGGCGCTCCCCAAAACCGCTGCCACTGCCGTTCTGCATCTGCCATGCACCCTGGTAGACGCCAGCGCTTACCGGCGCGACCAGATGGATTTCGACATCGTAGCTTGCGCTCGGCGCCAACCGTGCCACGCACTGCCGTTGGCTGGCCACTCATGGAAGCTCCCGCCGGGCCTCCGTACGCGAATACAAGATGGTAACTGTCATCCCAAGTGCACGTGCCGGTGTTGAGTACGCGCCATGCCTTGGTGAATGATTGGCCAGGCGCCAGTACTGCCGGAGCTGTCATGCCGAGGTCGGGCAGCGACAAGTCTTCCAGCCAGGCTAGTCCGTCGATGCAGCCTGCCTCCATGACGGCGGGCCGAGGTTCGGCGGCAAAATCCGGCAGTTCGCCGGGGTCTGTGAGTTCATCCGGCTTTATTCCCAGCTCCTTGGCTGCTATCTCCGCCAGCCGATCATTGGCAGCCAGGGCAGCCAGTGCCGTGTTCAACTCCGCACGCAGCTCTTCGGAACCTTTGCGTACGCCCAGGGCGTACTGTTGGGCCAGCAGTCCACTGCCCGCTACCTGCAGACCATGCGCCTGGGCGATGTTGTTCGCTGCCGGCAGGTCGGTTACGAGCAGGTCGATGCGTCCTTCGGCGAGGTCACTCGCTGCAGCGTCCACTGTGGTGTAAAGGATCAGGTCTTCGGCGGGGCTGAGTCCGGCGTCGATCAGTTCCGTGCGCAGCCAGGTTTCATAGATGGATCCCCGCTCGACACCGATACGCTGTTCGGCCAGGTTGGCCATCGCTGTGACGGCGCCTGCGTGGTCGGCGCGTGCCACGATGCCTTCCGTCGACGCGAAATACGGCCGGCTGAAATCGATGATGGCGGCCCGTTCCGGCGTGACGGTCAGTGCCGCTGCGGCGACGTCGATCTGGCCCAGCCGGAGCGCGTCTGCCAGCCCCTCGAGTGCAATGTCCTTGAACAGTACTTCCACGCCCAGTTGTGCGCCGATGGCGCGCATCAGCGCAGGGTCATAGCCGCCGAGCTGAAAAGTTTTGTCGTAATACTCAAACGGCGCGTAGTCTGCTGCTGTGCCAACCACGAGACGTCCATTTTCCCGGATGCGCTGCCAGTCACCTGCCGCATCTGGCGCGACGAACGCCGGCACCACCGCCTTTGCAGCAGCAGCGCCGGCGCCATTGGGTGCTGGCTGCACCGGCGCGCACGCAGCAAGCAGCACGGCCGTAAGCAGCAAGATAGCGGCCAGTCTGGCTGGGCGGGAGTGGCGTTGCATAGGAATCCTTTCCAAGTGCCGATGCGCAAAGTGGGCATACTGGGCACATGTGCATGGCGACAGTTCCAGTATAGCAGCGCCATACTGGTGGGGCAATCAATAGTTGAGCGATATCCCGCCATGTTTTATACTGGCCTCTACCCTTCCTGCCCGGCCTGGATATTCTAGAGTAAGTCGGGCCGGCCACTGCACACGGAATGAGCAGCCATGCTGATATCGCTCGAGGACACTACCGGCTCCAGCACAATCGATCTGGAGCCTCTCCGCCAGTTGCTGGCCGAATACGCTGCCGGCGGGCGTTCGTCCCTGCTGCCGGTCTTGCAGGCTGCCCAGGCGCATTACGGCTATATCTCACAGCCCGTGGCGGCAGAGATCGGCCGTGGGCTCGGCATACCGCTGGCAGACGTGCATGGCGTGATCGATTTTTACTCCTTGCTGTATCGTGAGCCCATCGGGCGCACGGTCGTCCGCGTCTGCACCGACCCTGCCTGTGCCTTGCGCGGCGCGGATACCGTGCTTGACGCGGCCTGCCGACGCGCCGGCGTAGAGGTGAACGGCACGTCTGCTGACGGCGCTTACACCGTGGAGCGCTCCCCCTGCCTCGGTCAGTGCAATGCCGGCGTTTCGGTCAACGTCACCCATGGCCGGCCCGGCAGAGTCGGTCACCTACGCCCACGTCACGCCCGACGCGCTGGACGACGTCTTCGCCGCGAGCGGCCGTACGACCGGCAGCCGCTACTGGACCTACGACTACGTCGGTGGCGATCTCTGCATCGTCACTCCGCTCTGCGGGCGTGGCCGGAGCACCAAGTTGATCGAATACCTGGCCGTGGGTGGCATGCAGGCGCTGCGCCAGGCGCTGACCCAAATGACGCCTGTCGAAGTCACAGCCGCAATCAAGGCTTGTGCGCTGCTGGGCCGCGGCGGCGCGGCATTTCCGGCCTGGCTCAAGTGGGAGGGTGCCGCCGCTGCCCAAGGCTGGCCAAAGTACTTCGTCGTCAACGCCGACGAGTCCGAGCCGGGTACCTTCAAAGACCGCGTGCTGCTCGAGGGCGACCCCTGCCGCATTATCGAAGGTGCTCTGATCGGAGCCTATGCCACCGGCGCGGCGAAGATATACTTCTATGTGCGCGGCGAGTATCCCCTCGCAATTGAGCGCCTGCATGCTGCTATCGCCGAGTGTCGCCAGGCAGGCTACATCGGCGAGAATATCCTGGGTTCTGCCTTTTCGGTCGAGGTCGAGGTGCGCAGCGGCGCCGGCGCTTATATCTGTGGCGAGGAGACGGCGCTGCTCGAATCGATCGAGGGCAAGCGTGGCTTTCCACGTGTCAAGCCGCCGTTCCCGGTCACCCATGGCTTGTTTGGCAAGCCGACGACAATCAACAATGTTGAAACGCTGGCCAAGGTGCCGTACATCGTCGTGCACGGTCCCGCTGCCTTTCGCGAATTGGGCACGGAGAATTCGACCGGGCCCAAGTTGATGTGCCTGTCGGGCGACGTCGTGCGGCCCGGCCTGTATGAGGTTCACTTTGGCATGACCCTGCGCACTCTGCTGGAGGAACAGGCCGGCGGCGTTGTCGGCGACCTGCAGGCCGTGCTGTTGGGCGGTGCGGCGGGTGCCTTTGCCACGCCTGCCCAGCTCGACGTCAAGCTCACCTTTGAAGACCTGCGCGCAGCCGGCCTGACGCTTGGTTCGGGTGCGATCATGGTGTTTAACACCACGCGCGACCTGCGCGATATTCTCCTACGGCTGGGCCGTTTCTTTGCCCACGAGTCGTGCGGCAAGTGCTACCCCTGCCAGCTAGGCACGCAGCGCCAGTATGAGATCCTGGCACGACTTGCCGAGGGCAGCACGCTTGCCGGCGACGTGCAGCGCCTGCAAGATGTAGGCTGGACCATGACCGATGCTTCGCTGTGTGGCTTGGGCCAGACTGCCGCCAGCGCCGTGCTCAGCGCAATCCGACATTGGCCAGACCTGTTTAAAACTTCGCCTGCCGGCTTGCCTGCGCCGGGCAGCATGCGATTGGAGCCTTGAGCATGCCCAAAGTGAATCTGACGATCGATAGTGCCACCGTACATGTAGAAGCAGGTACGACGATCCTGCTGGCAGCGGCGGCAGCCGGCGTCCACATACCGACCATTTGCTATCACGAAGCATGCACCGCCAATGGCCTCTGCCGCATGTGCGTAGTAGAGGTAAAGGGTGCCCGGCTGCTGCAGCCGTCTTGTATCGCGGTCGTGGGCGAGGGGATGGAAGTCACCACCCGCAGCGAACGTGTCGACCGGGCGCGACGCACAATCCTGGAAATGCTCGATTCTGCCGTCGACCTCTCGCAGGCGCCGGAAATTCAGACGCAGATGAGCGACTATGCGGCACAGCCCGAACGTTTCCCGGAGGCAGAGCGGCGCGCGCGGCCGGTGATCGACGATAACCCGATGTACGTGCGTGACTACGCTAAGTGCATTCTCTGCTGGCGCTGCGTCCAAGTCTGTGCCGAAGATGCCCAGTATACATTTGCCCTCTCGTTTGACGGACGCGGCTTTGAGACGCAGATTGGGACATTCTTCGACAGCGCGATGCCGGAGACCACCTGCGTCTTCTGCGGTCAGTGCGTCGGCGTGTGCCCCACAAATGCCCTCAAGCCGCGGCGTGAGTGGCTGCTTGAGCAGGGCAGAACACCTGACGAGATCATGGAGCTTACCCGCGCCGAACGCCGTCGCCGCCGCCGCTAAGCTTCTCCTCCGGTAGAAAGGTATAGGGTTGCAAAGTCGCACATGAACGGTGCAGTTGGGTTCGGCTTGCTGGCGGCACTTGTATGGGGCGCCGGAGATTTTTGCGGCGGCCTTGCCACACGGCGGGCACCACCGTTTTCGGTGGTGCTCGTTGCGGAAATTTCCGGCGCTGTTCTGCTGCTGCTCGCAGCGTTGGCCTGGCGGCAGCCCTTGCCGAACCTGCCAACCTTAGGGTGGAGCGCCGGTGCGGGCTTGTCCGGCGCGATCGGTTTGGTGGCCCTGTATACCGCACTGGCCCGCGGCCATATGGGGGTTGTCGCCCCGACTTCGGCAGTGATCGCCGCCTTGGTTCCTATTATTGCCGGTGCCTTTCTGGAAGGTGCCCCGGACACCACGCAAATTCTGGGTTTCGCCGTTGCGCTGGTTGCGGTGTGGCTGCTCTCCGGCACTGGGGCAGGTGCCGGACGACGCGCCGGATCGGTATATGAACTACGGCTTGCCCTTCTGGCGGGCCTGGGCTTTGGTTTCTATTTTGTGCTCATCGACCGCGCCGATCCCTTAAGCGGCTTCTGGAATCTGACTTTCGCCCGCTCGTTTGCCGCAGTTGTGCTGGCAGCCTTAATGCTGGCGATCCGGCATCCGCTCCTGCCGCCGCGCGACGTGCTGCCGCTCAACATGGTAAACGGGACGCTCGATGCCGGCGGCAACCTGTTCTTTGTGCTGTCAGCCCAGTCCGGACGCCTGGACGTTGCCTCGGTGCTGGCCTCGCTTTACCCGGGGACAACGGTGCTGCTCGCCTGGCTTGTGTTGGGCGAACGCCTGAGCCGCCCCCAAGACTGTTGGCGTTGCGGCAGCGCTGCTGGCCATCATCCTGATTGTGCTGTAACCCCGAAGGCGGTTTGTCCCATGTTCCTGTATTTATCCAAACTCCTTCCGCTGCTCATCTATCCGTTAAGCCTGGCCTGTCTGCTGCTTGCTGCGCTGCTGGTGCTGCGAAGAAGGCCACGCCTGGTGTTTTGGCTCGGGCTATCTGCCTTCCTTCTGCTGTGGCTGGGGGGCAATCGGCTGGTTTCGATGACGTTGGTGCGCACGTTGGAATGGCAGTATCTACCCCCTTCCGTCGTGCCGCACGCCGATGTGATCGTGCTTCTGGGCGGCGGCGAAATGCCGTCAACACCGCCGCAACCGTTGGCCGGCGTTACTGAAGCCGGCGACCGTATGATCTACGCCGCCTGGCTGTATCAGCAGGGCGCAGCGCCCCACGTGTTAGCCAGCGGCGGGGTTGTCGGCGTCGACGGCCCCGCGCTGCAGTCCGGGGCCGAAGCCATGCGCCAGTTGTTGAGTATTATGGGCGTACCCCCTGATGCTCTCTGGCTGGAGCCACGCTCGCGCAACACATACGAAAACGCCGTCGAGACCAAGAAGCTGCTCGATCCCGAGGGTATCCGGCGTATCATTTTGGTGACGTCGGCGCTGCACATGCCACGCTGCATACGCGCATCTTCAGCAAGCTGGGGTTTGACGTCATTCCCGCCCCGACCGACTACGCTGTCACTGGGGCGGCTTGGGATTACTATCTGACCCCGAATCCTGCTATTCAGGTCTTCAACCTCTTTCCTACTGCTGAGGCACTGGATAACACGATGCGCGCGCTCAAGGAGTATATCGGCATCGCCGTGTATCGTCTGCGTGGCTGGCTGTGATACTTGGCCTTGAGCTTTGGTTGGCGCTGCGGATTGGCGTATGATTGGAATTACTCTGTTATTCCTCATCACCGTGACCGCGCCTGGCGGCATCGAGGTTCGTTCATGCAGCTTACCCACAAAGAACGTTTGCGGCGAGCCATCCGCCATGAGCCGGTTGACCGGCTGCCCACGCAGATCAACTACACCGGGCGGCAGGGCGAACAGCTGGCCGCCTACTTTGGCGTCAGCGTGGCGCAGCTGCCTGACCGGCTTGACAACCATTTGCGCCGGTTGGACTTGACCTATCCTACACGTTACAACGAGGATGGTTCGGTCAAGTTTGACTGGTGGGGTGCCGGCTTTGATACGGGCGAAGAAGGTTATTTCGTGCGCGTCAGCCCGCTGCAGGAACGCAAGGATCTGGACACGATAGCCTGGCCGGATCCACACGATCCCGATATTCTCAACGACGCAGCTGCAGAGATCGCAGCCGACAACGGCCAGCACTTCCTCGTACCCAACTTCGGTTGGGCCTTATTTGAGCGCGCCTGGTCGCTGCGCGGCATGGTCGAGTTCTTTATGGACATGGCCGGCGATCCGAAAGTATGCGGGTGAATTGCTGGATCGCATCGCCGACATTCAATTGGTGCTGATCCGCCGCTTTATTGAACTGGGCGTCGACGGCGTCTACTTTGGTGACGACTACGGCGGACAGGCCAACATGCTGCTGTCGCCAAAGATGTGGCGCACGCTGATCAAGCCGCGCCTGGCACGCCTGTTTGAACCGATTCGCGCCGCCGGCCTGCCCATTCTCATGCACTCAGACGGCCATATCGAACCGATCCTGCCCGACTTGATCGAGATTGGTTTGAACGTGTACAACCCGGTGCAGCCTGAGGTGACGGATTTTTGCTGGCTGCGCCGCACTTTTGGCCGCCAGCTTGCCTACTACGGCGGCGTCTCGACCCAGACAACTATGCCTTTTGGCACTCCCGACGACGTGCGCGCGGCGGTGGCAAAGGCAGCACACGAGCTTGCCCCCGACCATACGGGGCTGCTGATTGCCCCTTCGCACCGCATGATGTCTGACATACCGATGCATAATGTGGCGGCGCTGCTCGACGCTTTTGCCCAACTTCCCGGAGGACTCTGATGGACCAGCAAGAACGCCAGGCGTGGATGGCGAAGCAATTTACCGCCCGCTTTGGCGTCTCCCCTGAGTTTTGGACGCGCGCCCCCGGCCGCGTGGACCTGATGGGCAGCCACACGGACTATAACGATGGTTACATCTTGACGATGACCATCGACCGCGACACTTGGGTATCGGCAAGTGGTCGCGATGACGGCAAGGTGGACATCTACTCCCTGAATAGTGACGGCGGCGGCGAGTTCTCACTGAGCGATATTCGGCACGATGAAGAATCGTTGTGGCCCAACTACGTGCGCGGGGTAGCCCAAATGCTGCGCGAGGCGGACTACCCTCTGCGTGGTTTTAACGCCTTGCTCCATACGACCGTGCCCGTGGCCAGCGGCCTCAGTTCGTCCGCGGCGCTTGAAATGGCTGTGGGCCGCATGTTTGAACAAGTCGGTGGTTTTGAGCTCGACCCGGTGGCACTCGCACTTTTAGGGCAGCGTGCCGAAAATCAATTTGTCGGCGTTAATTGTGGCATCCTCGACCAGTACACATCGGCCATGGGCAAAGCGGGCTGCGCATTGCTGCTGGATGCTCGCTCTGTGACGAGCCAGGATGTTCCGATTGCGCCTTCCATACACGTCGTGATTTGTGATACACGCGCCAGGCGCGCCCTTGCCGATTCACAATATGGTGTGCGTCGCGCACAGTGTGAAGAAGGGGCGCTGATTCTTGGCGCAACGATTCCCCATGTGAGTGCCTTGCGCGACGTGACGATCAGCCAGTTTAATGCGCACGTGGCCGACCTCAGCCCCGTCGTGGCAAAACGCTGCCATTTCATAATTGAAGAGAACGAGCGCGTGCTGGCCTTGGCTGCGGCACTGCCCGCGGGCAAGCGCGACAGCATTCGTGCCCTCTGTGCCGCATCCTTTGCCGGTGCCCGCGACCTGTACGAGATTGTCGTGCCGGAAATGGAGGCGATGATGGATGCCATGCTGACCGGTCCGGGTGTGATTGGCGCGCGGCAGGCCGGAGCAGGATTCGGCGGCTGCATGGTTGCCTTTGTCGAAAAGGAAGCGGTCGAAATCTTCGCGGGCCACGTCTGGCAGCATTATCAGTCTGCAACCGGCATCGAGCCCAACATCTACCCCGTTGTAGCGTCGTCTGGAGCAGGCACTCTGTAGCGGCGCCCGGCAAGGCGCTAATAGGTCGAAAATACTATTACCGCAGTTTTGACGTGCACCCACAATCATCATAAGATTGGCAGGTTACGGAGTTCTTCTTCTCCGTATCTTTCTTGCTTATTTGTCCGAGGAGGAAAATGAAATGAGATTGATTCCGCGCAAGCTCTTCTTGACGCGTGGCGTAGGTGTCCATCGTGAAAAGCTGACCAGTTTCGAATTGGCGTTGCGCGATGCCGGCATCGCCCAGTTCAACCTTGTGCGCGTATCATCGATCTTCCCGCCGCACTGCCAGATCGTGGACCGTGAACAAGGTCTGCAGCTGCTGCAATCGGGCGAAATTGTGTTTTCCGTGTTGGCCGAAATGTCTAGCAACGAGCCGGGCCGGCGCATCGGCGCTTCCATCGGTGTGGCGCGCCCTGCCGATCACGACAAATACGGTTACCTGTCCGAACATCACAGCTATGGCATGACCGAGCAGGAATCCGGCGACTATGCCGAAGACCTGGCGGCCACCATGCTTGCCACTACACTCGGTATCCCCTTCGACGCCGAGAAAGACTATAACGCCCGCAAAGAGCAATATGCGATGGGCGGCGAAATTGTCGATACCACCAGCATCACCATGGCTGTGACCGCCGAGCCGGGTGGCGTCTGGACTACCGTCATCTGTGCAGCAGTCCTGATCTGATGTCGCCAAATAACTTTCTGGGGCTTCCTGACGAGCACAGCAGCTATGAACGAGCCGCTGTGCTCGTCTTGCCTATCCCGTTTGAAGCGACCGTCAGCTATGGGGCTGGAACCCGCCATGGCCCAGCCGCCATCATCGAGGCTTCGCAGCAGGTTGAACTCTATGACCGCGAGTTTGACCGCGAACCGGCGACGGAGTACGGCGTGCACACCCTGCCCGCCTTAGAACTGGCAGACGATCCGGCGGCTGCTATCGCCCAGATTGCTGCCGCCACGGCCGCAGCGGCGGCTTCCGGCAAGCTGGTCGTCGGCCTTGGCGGCGAGCACACCGTCAGCGTCGGCTTTGGCCGCGGCCTGCTTGATGCCGTGGGCGGCCCGCTCACTGTCGTCCAGATCGACGCGCACAGCGATCTTCGCGACGAATACGAGGGCACGGCCTTCAGCCATGCCTGCATCGCGCGCCGCCTGCTGGAGATGGACGGCGTCGAGCAGGTGCTGCAGCTCGGTATCCGTTCAGTGTGCACGGAAGAGGTCCAGTTCGTACGCTCCAACCCCCAGCAGGCCCGCGTCTGGTACAGCGAACAGGTGCATGCCGGCAACTGGCGTGAAGAATTTATCGAACGGATCCGCGGCCGCCGCATCTATCTTACGATCGACGTGGACGGCCTCGATCCATCCATCGTGCAGGCTACCGGCACCCCCGAACCTGACGGCCTGACCTGGGCAGAGACGCTGCAGATCCTGCGCACCGTCACCGCCCATGCCACCGTCATCGGGCTGGACTGCGTAGAGCTGGCCCCGCTCGATAACCTGCATGCTTCGGATTTCGCCGTCGCTAAGCTGGTGTACAAGACCATCTCATACGCCAGCGGCTGCACGGCGTGATGTAATAAGGAGAACAACCCCATGAACGACGCAAACGCAATCAAGGCATTTATCAAGCACCACTATCGCCACTTTAACTCGGCGGCGCTGGTGGATGCCGCCGAAGGCTATGTCCAATACCTTCAGGGTGGCGGGAAAATGTTCCTGGCCATGGCCGGGGCGATGAGCTCGGCCGAGCTGGGTCTCTCGCTGGCCGAGATGATCCGGCAGGACAAGATCCACGGCATCTCCTGCACCGGCGCCAACCTCGAGGAAGACATCTACAACCTTGTGGCCCACGACCACTACGTGCGCATTCCCAACTGGCGCGATCTCACGCCGGAGGACGAGCACGAGCTGCTTTCGCGCCACCTCAACCGTGTGACCGACACCTGCATTCCGGAGGAAGAGGCGATCCGCCTGATTGAGGCTGCAATCCTCGACGAGTGGACGGCAGCAGACGCGGCCGGCGAGCGCTACTTCCCGCACGAGTTTCTCTACCGCGTGCTGCGCTCGGGCAAGCTGGAGCAGTACTACCAGATTGATCCCAAGAACAGCTGGATGCTGGCTGCCTGCGAGAAGAACCTGCCGATCTTCGTCCCGGGTTGGGAGGACAGCACCACCGGCAACATCTATGCCTCCCACGTGATGCGAGGTGACGTCAAGAACGTCCACACCGTGCGCACCGGCATCGAGTACATGATCCGGCTCTCGCAGTGGTACACCGAGACCACGGCGCAGACCTCGCTGGGTTTCTTCCAGATCGGCGGCGGCATTGCCGGCGACTTCCCGATCTGCGTCGTGCCCGATGCTGCGCCAGGACATGGAGCAGGAAGAGACGCCGCTGTGGGGCTACTTCTGCCAGATCAGCGACTCGACCACGAGCTATGGCTCGTACTCGGGTGCCGTGCCCAACGAGAAGATCACCTGGGAAAAGCTCGACATCACCACGCCCAAGTTCCTCATCGAGTCCGACGCCACGATCGTCGCGCCGCTCATCTTCGCCTACGTGCTGGCGGACTGAGACGCGGACTCCATCGCTGCATATCCGGCCCCAGGCCGACTATCGACCTGGGGCCAGATATGCAAGGTAGGGCCGTTCACGGTCCATTGCGCTAGCCTCCAGCCAAAACGAACCTGGTCTGTGTCAATACCGTATGGGCGATTCCATGCGAGCATTCGCTCGCGCCATCTAAGTCGCTTGTTCTGCAACGATCCTGAGACGCTGGGGAGGGAAAATAGAATTGGAGTGTGTAACCCGACCTTTCATCAGCAAGAGGAGAACAGCTATGTGCAAGCGCCACTGGGTCTTTGTTTTGGCTGCAGCCGTCATACTCCTGATTGCCGGGTGTAGCCCCGTCGTTGCTCCACCGCCGCCTGCCGGCTCTAGCCCGGCGCCGCTGCCGCGGGGGGTGTCACTGTACGCCTTAATCTTAACGCCCAGCCCTCCACAGTCGATCCCAACCTGCTGTCAGACTTCTATTCAGCGGAGATCATCGATCAGTTATTCTTAGGCCTTACCCGTATCGATGGCACCACCAGCGTGGTAGAACCGCGGCTGGCTTCTTCCTGGGACGTCTCTGACGACGGCCTCACCTATACTTTTCACATGCGCAATGATGTCAAGTGGAGCGACGGCAAGCCGGTGACTGCCAAGGACATCGAGTACAGCGTGCGCCGCGCGCTGAAGCCCGAAACGGCGTCGCCCTACGCCTATCCGCTATACATCATCAAGAACGCGCAGTCGATCAACCAGACCGCCATTCCTACCGACACCTACGACATCGAGACGCTTGGGGTGAAGGCGCTCGACGACACTACGGTGCAGTTCACGCTGGAAGCGCCGGCTGCCTACTTCCCCTCGATCGCCGGCCTGGCGCCGATGCGTGCTCTGCCCAGCTGGACGATCGAGCAGTACGGCGATGCCTGGACGGATCCCAAGAACATCGTGGTGAACGGGCCCTACAAGCTCTCCGAGTGGAACCTGGACAACAACATGGTGCTCGTCAAGAACCCTGACTATGTGAACGCCGCCGACGTTGCAATCGATCGTTTTGACGTCACGTTCATTACCGATCAAAACACCTACGTCGCCTTGTATGAGAAGGGTGACTTGGACGATGTTTGCCACAGTGAGGCGCTGCCCAGCGAGATTGTAAACCGGCTGCGGGCAGATCCCACGTTGAGCAACGAGCTGCACGAGGGCCCCACTGCCAGTACGATGTATGTCGGCTTCACCATGCCCAAGCCGCCATTTGACAACGCGCTGGTGCGCAAGGCCTTCTCGGCCGCGATCGATCGTGTTGCGCTGCGGGATACCGTTTGGGGCACAGGCGAGCCTGCCACACAGTTTGCTCCGCAGGGCATCTTCGGCGCACCTGAGCCAGAAGTCGGGATTGGCTATGATCCGGAGCAGGCGCGCGCGTGGCTCGCTCAGGCCGGATACGCGGCTGGCCAGAGCTTTCCCGAGGTAGAACTTCGCTATTACACCAACACTGCCGCCAAGGCGCTGGCCGAGGCTTTGCAGGCCATGTGGAAGGAGAATCTCGGCGTCAATGTGCGCGTGCGGGCGCAGGAGTTCCCCGCTTTGTACGCAAGCACCGCACCGAACTCCCCAGTCGAAGAAGCTCCAGAGCTGTGGATAATGGGTTGGATCGCTGACTATCCGGATGAGAACAACTGGGTCAACCAGGTGCTGCACTGCACCATCGGCGAGAACCATGCGCGTGCAGCCTGTACGCAGGCTGATGAGTTGGCCAAGCAGGCATCGTATGAAACTGATCCGGAGAAACGCAAGGAGCTGTACAAGCAGATTGAGCAGATGATGATTGCCGACGAGGTGCGCATCGCCCCAATTGTACACTTCGGCTATTCGACGCTTACCAAGCCGTTTATCCAGCGCACCTATCCGACCTTTGGGCCGGTGCAGTGGGAGCAGTGGAAGATCAAGCAGTAGTGCTGGACGTGTAGGGGCGAACGGGGTTCGGCTTTTTAAGGGTGAATTTTAAGTTGAGGACGGTAGGGGCACGAGGTCTGGCGGCAGCCTCGTCACAACGGTGAGCGTTGTTCCTCCGGACCTCGTGCCCCTACGGCTCGCGCGCAGCCCAAACAAGGAATGTCCCCCCGGTTCTCAAAAGATGGTCTCAATTTTAGATAAATAGTGCTATACTTCTTTGTGTCTCGACTTACCCGTGAGTTGAGACAGCATCTTTATGCAGTGCTCATTTATCAACAGGAGAATACGTATGCGCAGGCACCCCTGGCTTATTGCCGCCGCAGCAGCGCTCATGCTGCTAGCGGCCGGCTGTACCGCAGTTGTTCCACCATCCTCCCAAGGCGCGGCCGGCGCCGGTACCGCCGAGCCGTCCACCGTACGCGTCAATCTTAATGCACAGCCATCTACACTCGATCCGAATATGGTGCTTGATACTTATTCGGCAACCATCGTCGAGCAGCTGTTCCTGGGTCTCACCAACCTGAATGGCGAAACCGGCGAGGTGGAGCCTGAACTGGCGACCAAGTGGGATGTCTCAGATGACGGACTCACCTACACGTTCCATCTGCGCGATGACGTCAAGTGGAGCGACGGCAAGCCGGTGACTGCCAAGGACATCGAGTACAGCGTGCGCCGCGCGCTCAGGCCCGAAACGGCGTCGCCGTATGCGTACGCTCTCTACATCATCAAAAACGCACAGGCGATCAACCAGACCGCTATTCCTACCGACACCTACGACATCGAGACGCTGGGGGTGAAGGCGCTCGACGACTATACGGTGCAGTTCACGCTCGAGGCGCCGGCCGCTTACTTCCCGTCGATCGCCGGCCTGTGGACGGTGCGTGCCTTACCCAGTTGGACGGTAGAGCAGTACGGCGATGCCTGGACAGATCCCAAGAACATCGTGGTGAACGGGCCCTACAAGCTCTCCGAGTGGAATCTGGATAACAACATTGTGCTCGTCAAGAACCCTGACTATGTGGATGCTGCGAATGTTGCGATCGATCGTTTTGACGTGACGTTCATTACCGATCAAAGCACTGCCGTTGGGCTGTACGAGCAGGGTGGCTTGGACGTCGTGTCGGATGGCGAACCGCTGCCGATCGAAATCCTGGGCCGGCTGCGGTCGGATCCTAAGCTGAGCAAGGAACTGCACGAAGGGCCGCGCGCCATGACTGCGTACGTCGGCTTCACGATGACCAAGCCGCCATTCGACAACGCACTGGTACGCAAGGCGTTTTCGGCTGCGATCGATCGCGAATCGCTCAAGAAGATCGTCACGGACAGCGGCACGGTGGCTACACAGTTTGCGCCTAAAGGTGTCTTTGGCGCCCCAGACCCCGAAGTGGGCATCGGCTATGACCTGAAGCAAGCACAGGCGTGGCTCGCCGAAGCCGGTTATCCAAACGGGGAGGGCTTTCCCGGAAGTGAACCTGCGATATCCTGCAGCTTCGACGGTCAAGGCGCAGGCTGAGGGCCTGCAGGCAATGTGGAAAGAGGGTCTCGGCGTCGACGTGCGGCTGGAACCGCAAGAGTTCCCAGTCTTTCTCTCAAGCACGGCGCCAGATGTGCCGGTGGAAGAAATGCCGGAGGTCTGGCTGCTCGGTTGGATCGCCGACTATCCGGACGAGAATAACTTTGTCTACCTGGTGCTGCACTGCAAAGACAGTGAGAACCGCCCGCGCGCGGCGTGTACGCTGGCCGACGACCTGGCGGCCCAGGCCAGCCAGGAGACCGACCCCGAGAAGCGCAAGGAGCTGTATAAGCAGGTCGAGCAGATGATGATCGGCGATGAGGTGCGCATCGCCCCGTTCGCCCATGACGGCTACACGACGCTCACGAAACCGTTTATCGAGCGTGGCTACCCGACGTTCGGGCCTGCGCAGTGGGATCGCTGGAAGATCAATCAGTAGGCGATTACAGCGTGCCTGGCTCGCCCCCACCCCCTCGCCAACCCCGCACCTGGTGGGGGCGGGCACCGCACACAGCTGTAACATTGCGGCTGGCGTGTGCGCTCCGGCTTCGCAGATTTCACCGTGGAATCAGCTTAAAAGAACTGCGGCAGATAGCTGCGGTTAGCAGTCAGCATCTCCTCCAGCATGCGCTCGGCGGTGGCGATGTCAGGTGGGCAAAGCGCATCGCCCAACAACGCCTGCCGCGCCAGCGCACGGCTGCCCGTCAGTGCCGCCTCCACTGTCAACTCCTGGTTGCTAACATGGCGCCGGAGTATGGCTTCAATCGCAGGTGGGACAGACCCTACCGGCAGCCCACGCACTTCGCCCTGCTCGATCACCCCCAACGTTTCGACCACCACCTCGGCCGGCAAGGCGGCGATCTGCCCGTGATTTGGCAAATTCATGATGCCGGCATAGCGCCCGTTCGTGGCCAAGGCCGTGATAATCTCACCTGCAGCTTCGCCGGAAGCCCGAGAGAGGAACTTGTCGCACGCAGCGGTATCTGCCTTCAACCGCGCGATCCTCTTTCGCGCTTCGTCACGCCACGTATACCGTTCGGCGATCGGCGTGCGGTCAATGCCCCACGCTTTCCCACGGCCTGCCGTCTCGGTCAGGAAGAAGGGGAAGAACTCGGCTACGTGCCGGTCGCCCGCTACCGGCAGTCCCCCGTAGAGCTGAAGCAGGCGTGACTTGACCAGACCGCGGTCGATGGTCGAACGCGGGTCGTCGTCGAAGGCCTCGTGCTGCGCCAGGATCTCAGCCGCCAACTCATGCAACTGTGGCATGCTAGTCCTTGCCGTCCACTGCCAGGTCAAGCAGCCAGGGCAGGTGGTTGATGCCGGCGATGCGCGGTGTAAACGCGGAAGCCGGCACGCCTAAAGTACGCGGCGAGTCGATCGCGCACCCCGTGCCACTCGTGACACAGCCCGATCGTGCGAATGCTGCTTGTCTTGCTCACCGTGCGGCAGAGCGTCGTCATCGGATTGGTGTAGTTGAGCAGCCACGCGTGCGGGCACAGCTGTTCCATTTTCTGCGCCAGCGCGGCGACAACCGGGATGTTGCGCAGGGCCCGTGCCAGCCCACCTGGGCCGACTGTGTCGCCGACAGCCTGGAAGACGCCGTATTTCTCGGGAATCTCGACGTCGTGGCGCATGGCTTCGAGCCCACCCGTTGTGATCGTAAGAATGACGAAGTCCGCACCGCTGAGCGCGGTCTCCAAGTCAAGAGTACGCTCGACACGACCCTGCCCGCGCTGCTGCACCATGGCGCACCCAAGACTGTACACGGTCTCCAGTGCCTGGGCGTCGATGTCGTGCAGGACGATCTCGGCGTCCTGCAGCGCCGGTGCGATCAGCAGGTCGCGCACAAAAAGTGGGCCCCAGGAGTAGCTGCCGCCCCCGACGATGGTAATCTTTGGCCCTGTCATACAACTGCCTCCAATCAGATCGGCTGACTCTGGCAGCCTTGGTGAGTAGCGGCGCATTCAATGCAGAAACCGAGTTCTTGAGCAAACGCCGCTTGCATACAAGCGGCGCCTGCCAGAAACTCGGTTTCGCAAGTCACGTCCTTAACTGGCGCACGATTCGTGCGTTCTATTCAAAAATCCAGGGATCGCTGGCCCGCTGCCACTCGACCACGCCCTCGCCAAACCACAGGGCGATTTCAGTGGCTGCCGTCTCGGGCGCATCGCTGGCGTGCACCAGGTTGCGGCCGATCTCGATGGCGAAGTCGGCGCGGATCGTGCCCGGCGCCGCCTCGTGCGGCCGCGTGGCGCCCACTGTCTGGCGGACGGCCACGACGGCGTTAGTGCCCTCGACCACCATCGCCACTACCGGCGCGCTGGTGATGTACTTGACCAGCCCGGCGAAGAACGGCTTGCCTTCGTGCACTGCATAGTGCTTGCGTGCAAACTCGTCCGTCACCTGCATCATCTTCATGCCCACGATCTTTAACCCGCGGCGCTCGAAGCGCCCGATGATTTCGCCGATCAGCCCGCGCTGTACGCCGTCGGGCTTGACCATTACAAATGTGCGTTCCATCTTTGAATTGCTCCCAATGAATGGTTGTTTGGATATCAAACTTGGTAATTAAGCCCGTCCATCATAAGCCAGAACAGCAGACGCTTCAACTCAAGCAGAGTTTGTGGCAAGCCAATCCGCCGGCGTAATGGCGCCGGCACGGAGGACAAGTTCGTGATCCCATGAGACCAGGGGTGCGCCGCTAAGCACTGCGGCCGCCACAAACAACGCATCGGCACCGCGTATCAAGTAACGCGTGCCAAGTTCACCGGCAGTCGAGAGCAAGAGTTCGTTGATAGGAAGCAGCGTCAGCAGGGGATAAGCCGTCAAATGCTGGACTGCCTTGATACCGGCATGCGCATCTTGTGCTCGCCGGGCTAGCGCACACCCGGCCTCGATTGGCATAAACGCAGGTCCATAGAGCGTGAGCCGCCTGCGGGCAAGAGCGGTCAAGAAGACGCGTGCTTTCCTGATGGAACCGGTCTTGCGCATCATAGGCTGCAACCCAGATATTCGTATCAAGCGTGAGCATGCTTAGCGCAGTTCCAGCCGGTTGCGATCTTGTTCGAGAATTTCTGTGGCGGCAGGACTTGGCGGTGCACTGCGCAGCGTCTCCTCACCCAATCTCAGCCACTCCTCAAGCCACTGCTCCGGTGATGGCGGCTCATTGCGTACAGGCTGCGCGGTGACCCACGCTTGATACAACTCGATGGTGACTTCCCGAATTGCGCGCCCTTCCAGTGCCGACTTGGCCTTGACCTGCCGGTATAGCTCGTCGGGAATCTCAATCGTCGCCTTCATGGCTACAGTTTACTGTATTCCTGTATTCCCGTCAATCGTTTGTCGTTAGCTGCGGTATCGTTGAACTACCCAACCAGCGCCGCTTCCCGGCTTGTCACCTGCAGCTCTGTCGCCGTGCCCCCAAACGGAATCCCCAGCCACTGCCGGGTGAATTCGCCGTCGGGGTCCATGCTCATGATCGGGCTGCGTGCCAGCGCGCGGTCGTCTACGTCGCCCAGCGCGTTGAGCACGACCCATGCCAGCAGCAGGTGTGGATGGCGCTGCGTGAGGTGGCGCGCCAGCCGGTAGGCTTCCTGCCTGGCGTTCTGCTGCCACAAAGACACCGCACAGTGCAGCTGAAAGTCGATGCGCCGCTGCTCGACCTGCATCAACGACCAGTACGTAGCTGCGGCATGTGCCCAGCGCCCACCGCGCAGGTAGAGGCTGGCCAGGCACGCAGTGTTGAGTGCCAGCACGTTCGCGCGATTCAAGCTGGTGCGGCTGAGCCCGGCGCGGATATCGGGTTGATATGGGTCGGCCTCAAAGGCTCGCTGCCACATGGAACGCGCGGCATTGCGCATCTCTTTCTGCTCCACCGCATAGGCGAGTGAACGCCACGCCAATGCATTGGCGGGATCGGCCTGCAGCAGCCGGCGCGCCCAGTCCTCTCCCTCCTGGTAACGCTTGAGCATCCATGCTGCACGCAGGAGCCGCTGATAGGTCGCGAGGTGGCGCGGCAGCCGCACCAGTACGACACGCGCCAAGGCAGCCGCTTCTTCTGGCTTTCCTTGCCTGCAGGCGTGCCTCCATCTCCTGGCTCAAACGTGCCAGTTCCAGCTTTGTCTCGCTCATATTCCGAACTCGTCGCCCCAATCCAGCGAGCGATGGGGCAAAGAATAATGCGTGTTGTCACGGATGCCGTGCAGCATTTTGATGCGATTGAGCAGCGTGCTTGGATCGTACGCTTCCCCCGGGGCCGGCCCAAAAGGATCGCTGGGCTCCGGGTCAACGTCGTGCAGCACGCGGAAGGTGCTCAGAATGGAATGTGACAGCACGCGCAAGTTGTAGCCGCCCTCCAGCACGCACACGAGCCGACCACCGCACAGCTCGTCGGCCAGTGCCATCAACTCGTGCACGAGTGCCATGTAGCCGGTGATGCTCAGCCCCATCGACGCCAGCGGATCCATCCAGTGTGCGTCATAAGCCCGCCGACAGCAGGATCATCTCCGGTTTGAAACGTCGCGCCAGGGGGGCGAGGATCTTCTGAAAGGCATCCAGATAGCCCTGGTCCCCTACGTGCGGTGGGAACGGCACGTTCACCGTGGCGCCGTAGCCTGCCTCGGTACCCATCTCGGCGGCGGCGCCTGTGCCCGGATAGTAGGGGAACTGGTGCGTGCTGAAGAAGAGCACGCTTGGGTCGTCGTAGAAGATGTCCTGGGTGCCGTTGCCGTGGTGCACGTCGAAGTCCACGATCAGCACGCGCTGAATACCATGCTGTCGCTGTGCCCAGCGCGCGGCTACCGCCACATTGGCAAATATGCAGAAGCCCATCCCGTTATGGACCAGCGCATGATGGCCGGGTGGGCGGACCAGCGCGAGGCCGTTTTCCGCCTGCCGCCCCACCACGGCGTCGACCAGGTTGAGCAAGCTGCCGGCTGAGCGCAGCGCCGCTTCAAAACTGTCGCCGTTCACATAGGTGTCGGCATCCAGGTGCCCGCCCCCGCGTGCAGTAATCGCCTGCAACCGCTCAATGTAGGCGGGTGTGTGCACGCGCAAGATGGCATCTAAAGGCGCCGGCGTGCTGGGGACTTTGATCAAGCGGTCCAGCATGCCATCTTCCTGCAATAGTTCCATCGTCGATTTGAGCCGGCGATGGTTCTCGGGGTGTCCTTCCAGCGTGTGACGCAGATTAAAGGGATCGTAGACGATTGCTGTCCGACGCATGATCTTGGGGAGCCTCTAGACGGAACAATAGTTAACTGGCAAGAAACTTGGGCTTGAAACGGTGGGTGCTAGCAGTATCACCCTCATTCGAATCGCGCGTCAACTCAAAGTAGGGATTAAAATCAAATTCGTCGGTGCGATGGATCTGAATGCGTTTGCACAGCTGAGACGGGCAGATGGCTGCGGACCGGCTGTGTGGCGTGCAAGTGTAGACCCATCCCACAGCAAGCTGAGATATTTGCCGCCAGCGATCGGCAGGCCCAGCAGCGCCCACCAGGTACCGCCGCTGGGCCAGGTCGGCTCCACCCACAACTCGCCGTCGCGATAGCCAACGCCGCAGCCGCTCCAGATGGCAGTACTCGCCGTCTGGACGTTGGCCAGCCAGCCGGCGCCAGCATTCATGCCGGCTTGATCCACTGGTGTTGGCGGCGCCGGCCTGCCGTGCCAGGTAGGCTGCTTCACTCTCCCACCGTGCTGCGTCGACGTGCGCGTTCGCGGCGTGTGCCAGTTCGGCGGCATTTTGCAGCGTTTCGGCGCAGCGGCGCTGCTTGTCCAACTGCCTGCCAGTACCTTGCACTTGTTCTTGTACACGCAGTTGGATCAGCCGTTCGGCGCAAAGCCGCACAGCCGGCAGGTGCGCAGCCAACAACTCGTTGTCTGGGTGGTGGCGTAGATGGGCTGCCAGCGCCGCAAGGTAGGCGCCGTCACTTCGCACAACCGAAGAAGCGTCGTCCTCTGTAGCTACGCGCGTTGATGTCGGCGAAGACCCAGTCTCCTGGACTTCTGCATCGCGTTTCGGCGGTGGTGGCAGCGGTGGCAGCGTCGCCGGCAGACTGCCGCCGAATTCTTCCGCCAGGCGGCGCAGGTGCGCCAGCAGGTTGCGGCTCACCGCCGGATCGATCGCATCCCAGGCGTCGACCAGCGCGGTGACGCTTCGCTACCTGGGTATCGGATGGTGACCAGCCACTGCGCAGCCGCTGGACGCGCCGGATAGCCTCAAGCTTGCCTTCGTGGACCGCCCGGTTGAAGGCCGGATCCGGCGTCCACAGCCGCCCGGCGCGCAGCAGGCGGTTCCAGGCTTCGCTGCTGGCATCAAAGATCTGCTCGACATCGCGCAGCGAAAGAAAACCGTTCCAGGCCACCTGTTCGCCGACGTCGCTGACCGTCAGCAGCAGCGGCACTTCGACTACGCCGTTGACCAGCACATGGTAGACCAGGCGCGCACGCTGCGGATCTTCGAGGTGGACTTCGTCGGGCCGGCCATAGGGATTGCCGAAGACGCGCGTGCTTTCGGCGTTGCTTTGGGCATAGATACCGCGTGCCGGCTCGGGGTTGCGCTGCGCCAGCAGCAGGCCGTCGACGATACGCTGGCTCAGCGGCTCGCCCCAGTCGATATCGATCTCCAGCTTGAGCAGGCGGTCGCCTTCTGCCTGGCACTCCAGCAGCCAGATCAGTGCCTTGTCGTCAGGGCTTTTCCAAGGTGTGATCAGCCGCTTGGTGACAATCATGCCTTCCGCGCCGGCAATCGTCTCCTGGTGGCCGGGAAAGCAGCGCACTGCCAGCGGCACCAGCGGGCCATCCTGCCAATCGGAGATGGCCATCCGGATCCGTCGCGCGTAGACCGCATTCGCCCACGGCCAGGTAACGTCGATGGCATCGCTGTTGGCGTCCACCGAGCAGTAGAGATCCTGGTTGGCGAGCCGGCTGATCACGCCCGTCGGCAGCAGTTCGTAGTCGTAGCTTTGCGGTTGGTCTAGCACGGGATTAATTGCTGGCATACCCGCGCATTGTACACGCTTCAGGCGTGTAGATCAATGCGCCTTTACGCCAGCCATCAATAGCCCCAATCCCTCGCGCGTTGCGTCCTCCCGCGGCACGATGTCGATGATCTCGCCCTTGTACATGACCGCAATGCGGTCGGACAAGGGCCATGATTTCGTCCAACTCCGAGCTGACCACCAGCACGGCCACATCCTCGTCGCGTTTCTCCACGATCTGGTTGTGGATAAACTCGATCGAGCCGACGTCGATGCCGCGCGTGGGTTGCGCGGCGATCAGCAGCTGGATCGGCCGGCTGAATTCGCGGGCAACCACCATCTTCTGCTGGTTGCCGCCGGAGAGGTTGCTGCCCAACGTCTGCACGCTGGGCGTGCGCACGTCGAACTTGGCGACCAGTTCCTCGGCATGGCTGTTGATGGCACGCTCGTTGATGGTGCGCGTTCTGGGCAAACGGCGGCAGGTAGTAGGTGTTGAGCACCAGGTTGTGGGCAACCGAGTAGCTATCCACCATGCCGTAGGCATGGCGATCCTCGGGCACATGGCAGCTCTGGCCGTCGGCCGTGACCTTGCGCGGCGTGGCGTTGGTCATATCCTGTCCGCCGATTCGTACGCTGCCGCTGGTCGCACGTCGCAGCCCCGTAATGACCTCCACCAGCTCGGTCTGGCCGTTGCCCTGCACGCCGGCCACGCCGACAATCTCGCCGGCAGCGCACCTGGAGCGAAACCCCGCGCAGCGCCGGCTCGCCCAGGTCATTCTTGGCCGTCAGCGACTCCAACTCGAGCACGACCTGCTTGGGCTGCGCCGGCGTCTTGTCGACGGTCAGAATCACCTCGCGGCCCACCATCATGGCCGCCAGGCTGTTTTGCGTGGCCGTCTTCGGGTCAGCCTCGCCCACGACCTTGCCGCCGCGCAGCACGACGATGCGGTCGGCCACGCGCAGCACTTCTTTGAGCTTGTGCGTGATAAAGATGATCGATTTGCCTTGCTCGCGCAGCAGATTCATCACCTCAAACAGGCCTTCGATCTCCTGCGGCGTGAACACGGCCGTCGGCTCGTCGAGGATGAGGATGTCTGCTTGCCGGTAGAGCGCCTTGATGATCTCCACGCGCTGGCGCACGCCCACCGGCAGATCTTCGATGATGGCATATGGATCGACTGGCAGGCTGTAGCGATCCGACAGTTCCGTAATGCGGCTCGCCGCCAGCTTGCGGTCCAGCAGCCCGCCCTTGATGCTCTCGTCGCCCAGCATGACGTTGTCCACGACGCTCAACACCGGCACAAGTTGAAAGTGCTGGTGCACCATGCCGATGCCGCGTGCGATCGAATCCTTGGGGTTCTTGAATGTGACGTGCTCGCCCTTGACCCAGATTTCGCCCGAGGTCGGGTGATACAGGCCATAGACAATGTTCATCAAGGTCGACTTGCCCGCCCCGTTTTCGCCCAGCAGCGCCAGAATCTCGCCCGGCATGAGCTTGATGCTCACATCCTGGTTGGCGATCACGCCCGGGAACACCTTGGTGATGTTGCGCACCTCCAGAACTGGGGTGGCGGTATCCGTTGTCGCTGTCTCCGCAGCCGTCGCAGTCGTCACGTCCCTTGCTCCTTACCTGCTTTGCCTTACTCGCTGCCACCTTCGGTGTCGTACACCTTGCCTTCCGCGGCCGGCGGGCGCACACGGCCCACAAGTCCCGAAACGGCAATGATCGTCACGACATACGGGATCATGCTCACAAACTGGCGCGGAATGGTGGTCACACCGGCCAGCAGCAACGCATTCTGCATGCCTTGTGTGTAGCCAAAGAGGATAGCTGCCCCCGCTGCCCCAAACGGCATCCAGTTGCCGAAGATCATGGCTGCCAGCGCGATAAAGCCGCGTCCGGCCGTCATGCCCTCTTGGAACTGGCCAACCGCCTCCAGCACCAGAAAGCCGCCGGCCAAGCCCGCCAGCATGCCGCCCAGCATCGTGTTGATGTAGCGGTAGCGGTTGACGTTGATGCCGACGGTGTCGGCCGCGCGTGGATGCTCGCCGCACGCACGCGTGCGCAGCCCCCAGCGCGTATAGAAAAGGGCGACGTGAACGACGATCACCAACAGCAGCGCCACATAGGTGAGCGGCGGGTTATCGAACAGCACCCGGCCTACGACCGGCAGCTGTGAAAGCCCGGGGATGGGGACGGCGGAGAATTTGCCTTCCGCCACGGCGTTGCGGTCAAACAAGTAGGCAGTGAATCCGGCCGCCAGGATGATCAGCACCGTGCCGGAGATAATCTGGTTCATACGGTAGCGGATCGACAAGATGCCATGCAGCAGGCCCATCAATGCGCCTACCGCCAAGGCCACGAGCACGCCAAACAGCAGGCTGCCCATCAGCGGCCAGCCGTTGGTCGCTACCTTGGCGACAAACGCGGCGAAGGCGCCGGCCAACATCATGCCCTCGATGCCGATGTTGATGATGCCGGTGCGCTCGCACAAGATGCCGCACAAGGCACCCAAGATCAGCGGTATGCTGGCGCGAAGGGTGAAATTTAAGCGTGCTGGCGTCAAACAGCACGCGCAGCCACACATTGTCGCGAAAGGTGTGCTGGTGTTGACCAGGATCGTCATGATCAGGAACAGCACGCCAAAAATGATCAATCCAAAGGTTAAGGGGCTCCACTTGCGCTTGGTCTTCATCATGCCCCTACTTTCCCCACCCGCTGCTTAAGACGGTGGAATCGGCCTGGCCCGGCGGTTTGCGAATGCGATAAATCTGGCGAATGATCAGCGGTGCCGCCACAAACGCCAGCACCAGCGCCTGGATCACTTGGACGATATCTTGCGAAACGCCCGAGTCAAACTGCATCTGCGACGCGCCGGCGTCCAGTGCTCCCAACAAGAAGGCGGACAGCACAACGCCAAATGGATTCGTCTGCCCCAACAAGGCAACCGTAATGCCGTCAAAACCGGCCGCGCCCGTAAATTCCGGGGCAAATTTGTGGTTGAGCCCCAACGTCTCGATCGTGCCTGCCAGGCCCGCCAGCCCGCCGGCAATCATCATCGTCATCACGATAACCCAGCGCACGTTGACGCCGGCGTAGCGGGCAGCCTTTTCGTTTTGGCCAACAGTGCGTACTTCAAAGCCAAAGGTCGTGCGGAAGATCAGCCAATAGATGAACATCGCCGCCAGCAGCGCCAGCGCCACGCCATAGTGGACGCGATAGGGAGGGCCAAAAATCCAGGGAATCTGCGCGCTGGCAAAGACGTCGGGCGTCTCGGAAATGGCGCGCGCCGTCGGGTCCCACAGGGGGCCGGGCGTCTGGCCCTGTGTGCCGCCGGCATACACCGTCCAGCCCGCAAACAGGCTGGCGATGTAGTTGAGCATGATCGTGACGATCACCTCGTGCGCGCCCGTATATACCTTGAGCAGGCCGGGGATCGCGCCCCAGACCATGCCGCCGGCGATGCCGGCCAGGATGGCCAGCGGCAGGTGGATAGCGGTAGGCAGCCCCTCGAAATTGACGCCCACGGCCACCGAGCAGACGGTGCCGATAATGAACTGTCCCGATGCGCCGATGTTGAAGAGGCCGGCCTTGAAGGCCACGGCCACCGACAAGCCGGTCAGGATCAAGCGGCGTCATTCTGCGGATCGTCTCGGCCCAATCCTTGGGGGCGCCAAATGCGCCGTTAAATAGACCTGCATAGGCTTGCAGCGGGTTGTCGCCAAAGATCAGCATAATAACGGCGCCAACCACGAGGGCGGTGAACACTGCCAGCGCTGGGATCAGCAGCGCCTGAAAAATGCGGCGAAATGAGAATGCTTGCATGGCGGCTCTCGCAGAACGGATAGTGGGACCCAGACGATGGTTGAAAAAACGGGAGGCAGCGAGCACGCTCTGCCTCCCGTCCTGCTACATATACCTAAGCTGCGCCGATCAGGGCTGGTAGCCGGTCGTGACGCTGCCATCCGCCAGGCCCGCTTCAATCTCGGCCAGCTTGTCCTTGACTTCCTGCGGGACCTTGTCCTCGAAATCATGGAACGGGGCCAGGCCGGCGGGGCCGAACTGGTTGCCCGCCGTCATGGTGCCGTCGGCCGCAAACTTGCCGATCAGATCCACCACGCCGGGGGTGATCTGCTTCACCGCGCTGGAGACCAGGCACGGGTGCGCCGCCGGCAGGGTTTCCCACTGGTCGGTGTCCACGCCGATGCAGTAGAGCGTGCCGCCCGCCTCCACTGCTGCTGCCACTTCCTGCAGCGCGCCGTTGCCGGTCTGGCCGCCGGCGCCAAAGACAACGTCCGCTCCCTGGTCGAGGGCCTGGCGGGCCGTCGCCGCGCCCCACTCGGGGTCGACAAACGCCTGCGAGATCTCGCCGGGATGGTAGGTGGAGATGACCTCAATGTCCGGGTTGATGGCCTTGGCGCCGTTCATATAGCCTTCGCCAAAGGCCACCACCGGCGGCACCAGGTCGGTGCCCAGCACGGCGGCAATCTTGCCGCTCTGGCTCAGCTGCGCCGCCAGCGCGCCTGCCAGGTAGCCCGCCTGGTCTTCGTGGAAGACGAGGCCGGTCAGATTTGGCAGTGCCTCACCCTGGAACTGGTCGACGCCGATGAAGTAGGTGTCGGGGTTGTCTGCTGCTGCCTTGGCCGTGGCTTCGCCCAGGGCAAAGCCGACGGTCACGATCACCGGGTAGCCGGCATCGACGAACTGCTGAATGTTGTCGGCATATTCCTTGGCGTCCTGGGTTTCGATATACTTGAACCCATCGCCTTCGGTCAGACCTGCTGCCGTGCCAGCCTGCTTGACGCCTTCCCAGGCCGACTGGTTGAAGCTGCGGTCGTTGACGCGGCCCACGTCGGTTACCAGACCGATCTTGATGTTGCTTGCCGGGGCTGCCGCAGCCGCTTCAGTGGTAGCTTCTGCTGCTGCCGTAGCTGTTGCTTCACCGCTTGCCGGCGCCGTCGTGGCAGGCGCCACAGGAGCCGTACATGCCGTGAACAGCATGGCAAACATCAGCAGCACAGCCATTACGCCGTACAGTCGCTTGAGTTGCATGGGATGCTATCCTCCTTGAGAATTGGGAAATGGGTTAATTGGTTGCATTATCACAGTTTGTAGGGGCACACTGCACTGCGCAATGCCGCACTTTGTCCTAATTGCGGCTCGAACCAGTGCATTATAACAAATGCGGGATGCACAAGCAAAGCATCTACTGTTGTCAATGATGCCGAAAAGATAATGGATTCTAGCGACAGGCTGCATAACACACCAATCTACGTCGGCATCGACGTCGGCGGCACCTTCACCGACTTCGTGGTCTGGCATGATGGCCGGCTGCGCATCCACAAGGTTCCCACTACACCCGACGATCAGAGCCGAGGCGATCCTACAGGGGTTGCGTGACCTCAACCTGCTGGCGCTATCACCCTCACCCTCACCGAGTCTCGTGATCGTCCACGGCATGACCGTGGCTACGAATGCCCTGCTCGAACGCCGCGGCGCCGTCACTGCGCTGCTGACGACGGCGGGCTTTGCCGACGTGCTGGTGATCGGACGGCAGAACCGTCCGCACCTCTATCGGCTTTACCAGCAGCGTCCCCCTCTGCTGGCCGGCGACGCGCTGCGTCTCGAAGTGGATGAGCGCCTCGATGCCGACGGCAATGTGCTGCGGCCGCTCGACGAAGGGCAACTGGCTGCCGTCGCGCAGCAGCTGCGCCGCGGTGGCGCCGAGAGCCTGGCCATTGTCTTTCTGTTCTCCTACCGCAATCCTACTCACGAACAACGTGCGGCCGAACAGCTGCAGGACCTGCTGCCAGAACTACCGGTTTCCCTCAGCAGCGAGGTGCTGCCTGAATACCGCGAATATGAGCGCACCGCCACGACTGTGATCAATGCCTATGTGCAGCCGCTTGTCGCACGCTATCTCGCCCGATTAGAGCAGGCGTTGGCAAGCCGCGCCGGTGCGTGCCCTGCGCATCATGCAGTCCAACGGCGGCGTCATCGATCTCCGCCAGGCGGCAGCCCACGCGGCGCGCCTGGTCCTCAGCGGCCCGGCTGGCGGTGTCGTTGGCGCATTTGCCGTTGCCGCTGCCGCTGCCGATGGAGGATCTGGGCCGCCCCAGATTCTCACCTTTGACATGGGCGGCACCAGCACGGACGTCTGCCTGTGCCCCGGGTACATTCCCACCACCGGCGAGAGTATCATCGGCGGCCTGCCGCTGCGCCTGCCGATGATCGACATCCACACTGTCGGCGCCGGCGGCGGCAGTATTGCCTTTGTCGATGCCGGCGGCGCGCTCCAGGTGGGCCCGCACAGCGCCGGTGCCCTCCCGGGCCCTGCCTGTTACGGGCGCGGCGGCACACTGCCAACCGTCACCGACGCCAACCTGGTGCTTGGCCGTCTTGCCGTTGAAGGGTTTCTGGGCGGCAGTGGACAGCTGCAGCTCGACGCTGACGCTGCCCGCTGCGTGCTCCGAGAACTTGGCGCACAGCTCGGCCTCTCTGCCGAGGAGGCGGCACTGGGAGTCGTCCGGGTGGCCAATGCCACGATGGAGCGGGCGCTGCGTGCCGTTTCTGTGGAGCAGGGGTACGATCCCAGGCAGTTTACACTGCTGCCCTTTGGCGGCGCCGGACCACTGCATGCATGTGATCTGGCGGGCGCCCTCGGCATCCGCCGTATCCTCTGTCCGGCGCTGCCGGGCGTGCTCAGCGCGTATGGCATGTTGGTCGCCGACATGAGCGCCGAATATGCGACTTCGGTGCTCAGCCTGGCAGCGGATCTGATCGCCGAACCATCCGCCCTATCTGCGGCAGTTGCACAGCTGGAGGCGCGGACCCGAGCCACCTTAGCCCTCGATGCGAGCGCTGCTGCCCATACGGCGGCTGCACTTGACATGCGGTATCGCGGCCAGAGCTATGAACTGACCGTGCCGCTTGCCCTGCCTCTCTCGGCAGCGAACCTGGCGTCCGCCGTAGATACGTTTCATCATGCCCACGCGCAACGGTATGGGTATGCCATGCCTGCCGAGGCCGTCGAGGCGGTGACGCTGCGTATCCGTTCGTCTATCGCCGGTTCACAAGTCAGCCTTCCGCGCCGGCCGCTCGCCGGTGCCGACGCTGCAGCCGCCCGTCTTGGTGACCGGGCAGTGTGGTTTGACATGGTCGGTCCGATAGCGACAGCCTGTTACCAGCGTGAGCAGTTACTGCCTGGGAATCGTATCGCCGGCCCGGCACTCGTGCTGCAGTACGACAGCACTGTTCTGCTTGCGCCGGGCTGGAGCGCCAGCGTCGACGCATTCGGCAATCTGTTGTGTGAGAAAAGGGAGACACATGCCTGACGCCCCAACGCCCTCTATGGTCTATGACGTAATCGAGGCGTGCGCCGATCCCGGCTGCCCGCTGTGCCGGGTGTCTCTTCGCTGGGGCGGCCGCTTCATGGCCGCCATTTTGTACGAGGAAGTAACCGATCCCCATACGCGCGGCCGGCTCAAGCAGTCTTTTGGCTTCTGCCGCGACCATGCCTGGCAAGCGGCCGATGTTGGCGGCACGCTGCTGGGCATGTCGATCATCTATCGCGGTCTGCTGGGTCAAATCGACAAGGCACTGGTGCAGGCCGTCACCTGGCAGCCAAAAGAGCTGGTGGCAGAAGCTGGGCACCTCTGCGTCCGCCGATCCTGCCGCGGTGCCCGGTTTGGCGCCTGTCGACCCCTGCCCTGCCTGCGTCTACCTGGCCGAGATGGAGGAGACTGCGCTCGTGGCCCTCACCGATGCGCTGCCGGGCAACCAGCGGCTGCGTGAAGGTCTGAGCCAGCGCGAACGGCGGGCTCTGCCTGCCGCATCTGCGCCGCGCGCTTGGGCTTGCACGCAGCCAGGAGGCGTTTACCTTTCTGCAGGAGTCCACCCGCGCGCGCGTGGCGACCTTGCAGGCGGAAATGGACGAGTTTATCCGCAAGTATGACCATCGCTTTCGCAAAGAGGAATGGGGCGAGGAGCGCGATAGCTGGCAGCGAGCCATTCGTTGGGTTGCGGGTGGCGTGGCGCCGGACTGAATCTACACCGAACTTGACCATTTAGGGCATTGCAGGGCGAATCACGCGCAGCCTACAATCGTGCTATAATAGCCGCACCGAGCGCTTTACCATCCAACTAGAACAAGGGGACGCACCATGAACGAACATACGCCAGTAGATAAGAACGAGCGGCTTATCATCGGCTATTTCCCAAACAAGGAACAGGCGGAGCACGCC
This sequence comes from uncultured Chloroflexia bacterium, assembly GCA_963701415.1. Lineage (GTDB taxonomy): Bacteria > Chloroflexota > Anaerolineae > Caldilineales > Caldilineaceae > Fredericiella. The sequence continues at coordinate 470,709 of CAVPAH010000019.1, read as the reverse complement.
GTAGATGCCCTACGCCATTGGGACACCAGCAACGCAGCCGTCAAGCTCGGCAATATCGGCATTATGGTCAAGGAAGACGGTAAGCTTAAGACGAGTGTGCCCCGCAAGGCCGGCAAGGGCGCTGCCCTGGGCCTGGGCATTGGCGCCATCGCCGGCATTCTGTCCGGCGGCATGACGATTGTTGGCGGCCTGCTGGTGGGCGGCGTCATTGGCGGGGCATTGGGCGCGCTGTTTAAGAAATCGCTTGGTTTGTCACCTGAAGACATGCAGAAGATCGCCAATCACCTGGAAGGCGGCCTTGCGGCTGTCGTCGTCATGTGCGATGACTATGAGGTCGACGGCGTCGTCGCCGACTTGAAGCAAAGCGGCGGCACGGTCGAAAGCTTTGACATATCTTCTGCCTTGCTGCCCGACGCCGAAAAGGCCGTGAATGATGCCGTAGGCGTGGCAAAGTCCGCAGTTGAGGGCACCGCTGCCGTCGCGCATCTGTGGCTGAAAGTGGCGCCGGCGCCGTAAAGCAGGCGACTGATGCCACAACCGGAGCTGTGAAGCAGGGTGCCGACGTAACAGCCGGGGCCGTCAAGCAGACGGCCGACGTGACCGCAGGTGCGGTCAAACAGGCCGCGGATGTTACCTCCGATGCCGTGAAGAAGACCGCCGACGTCACGGGCGATGCCGTCAAGAAGTCGGCTGATGCTACGGCCGACACCACCAAACGGGCGGCCGCTGCGACAACAGGTGCTGTTCAAGGTGGCGAGAAGAAGAGCGCTGAATAGGTTCTGCTGCACTCGACTTGCTGTGATGCGAACTGGCCCCAGGCACGCCGTGCCTGGGGCCAGTTAATTTACTGCTCTCCACGTTGGCGGTCGCTGCGCAGTGTCAGACTGTGGGTGTCAGACTGTGGAGAGGTCCCACTCTTCGTAGATCTTCGGCACATCGCTGATCAGGCGCCTGGTATACGGCTCTTGCGGGTGCAGGATGACGCGGTCCGCCGTGCCACTTTCGACAAAACGGCCGTGCTCCATGATGTAGACTGTATCTGAGACGTAGTAGGCCAGCCCGATGTCGTGCGTGATAAAGATCACGGTCATACCGATCTCACTGCGCAGCTGCATCAGGTAGTCCAGGATCGTGGCGCGCGAGCAGGCGTCGATCATCGAGGTCGGCTCGTCGGCAACCAGGATCTTAGGCTTCAGCAGGAAGATGCGGGCAATCATCAGGCGCTGCTGCTGACCGCCGGAAAGCTCGAAGGGATACTTGTTCGTCATCTCTTCAAACTTCAGGTTGACGAAGCCGCACGCTTCCTTCATCAACGCCACTTTCTCTTCCTTGGGCAGGCGCCCGCCGCCCCGCAGCTTGATGCAATCCAGCAGCACCGAATCGATCTTGTTGAACGTGTTGAAGGATGAGAACGGATCCTGGAAAATGGCCTGGATGTTCTTCCAGTATTCCTTTTTCTTCCGGCCCCCGCGGATATCCCGTTTCGTCCCCTGAAAGAAGATCTCACCCTCGGTTTCGTTGATTAACCCCAGCAGAATCTTCGCCAGCGTGGTCTTGCCGCTGCCCGATTCGCCGACGATGGAAACAACCTCGCCCTCGTGGAGGTCGAGGTCCACATGGTCGACGGCCAGCGTCTTCTGCTGGCCAAGGCCAAAGATCTTTGTTACCCCCCGGGCGCTCAGGCAGACGGGTCTACTGTCGTTCGTCGGCATAGATCCCTCTCAGTTCGGCTTCAGGTATGATGCAGCGATAGGCGCGATCGCGATACGCATCTTTCAACTGCACCGCAGTCGTCCTGCATTCGGGTTGGACATACTTGCAGCGCTCGGCAAACCGGCAGCCGCTGGGCGGATTTTTCAGGTTCGGCGGTACGCCCGGAATTGCCGTCAGCTTGGCGCTGCGCAGACCCTCTTCGGGCACGATGATCGACCCCATCAGGCCCTTAGAATAGGGGTGCAGCGGCTCGAACACGGCCTCGTGCGCACCCGCCAGCTCCACCATCTGCCCCGCATACATCACCATGATGTGATCGGTGACATTGTACAGCAGCGGCAGCTCGTGCGTGATGAAGATCATCGCCTTGATGAAGCCGCCTTCCATCAGGTCGCGCAGCATCTTGATGACCATCTTCTGTGACGTCACGTCGAGCGCCGAAGACGGCTCGTCGGCGATCAGAATTTTGGGGCCAAGAATAACCGAACAGGCAATTACCGTGCGCTGCTTCATGCCTCCGGAGAGCTCAACCGGATACTTTTGCAGCACCTCCGGCGGGAGCCCCAGGAGCTGAAACCGCTCACAGGCAAGGTCGTAGATCTCTTTCTTGCTCGCCTGTGGATGATGTGCCTTAATGATATCCTCGACGAAGTTGATGATTTTGCGGGTCGGGTTCAGCGCATTCATCGCCGCCTGGGGGATGTAGGCGATCTCGCGGCCAAGGATCGTGCGGCGGACCTCATCCGGTGCCATGCCGGTGATATTCAGGCCGTTGATGATGATCTCCCCGCTCGTGTAATGCAGCGGCGGGAAGTAGTAGCCCATCAGGCTGAGCGCAAGTGTCGACTTCCCACAGCCTGATTCGCCGGCGATGCCCAGGGATTTCCCTTCTTCGACCTTGAGCGACACGTGGTCGACGGCATAAACGTTTTCCTGGTAGCGCGTAATATACTTCGTCGTCAGGTCCTTGACCTCGAGTACCACATTGCCCATGTAAAAACCTATTCTCGCAGGGTCGGATTAAACACCTGGTCGAGACCGGTGTTCATCAGATTCATCGAAAACGCAATCAGCGCAATGACCAGGATCACGGGGAAGAACGCCCACCACTTGCCGAGGATGTGCGCCTGGTAGATCATTGCCCAGTTCATCATCAGGCCCAAGGTCGGCACTTCGGTCGTGCGCGGGCCGAGCCCTAAGATCGAGAGCCCTGCTTCTGCCAGAATGCCGGCCGAGATCTGCAGCACGAACGCCATCATGACGTACGACATAATGTACGGCAGAATATCGCGCAGGATAATTCTGGTCATCGAATGGCCAGACAGCCGCGACAGGTTGACATGGTCCCGGTTGCGTAAAGAGATCACTTGCGACCGCACTGCTCTGGCGGTCCACACCCAGGACGTTAACCCAATCACGATGGCAATCGTGACTGCGCCGCGCTGATCCTGCCCGATGCTAAAGGTGATCAAGATCAACAGAATGAAGCTGGGGATCACGATAAAGAGGTTGGTGACGAACATCAGGCTGTCGTCCACCATGCCGCCGATAAAACCGGAGATCAGGCCGATAACCAACCCGATCGACGTGGCAATCAACCCGGCGATGATGCCGATCAGCAGCGAGACGCGCGTGGCCGTCACCAGTTCGGTCAATACATCCCGGCCGAAGTTGTCGGTCCCCAGCGGCAGCACCCGGACATTTGGCACCTGGCTGACATTCACATACGCCGACTGTGGCACGCTGCCCAATTCCTGCAGGGTGCCGCTCAGCGGATCTTTTGCCGCAATGACCGCGCCTTCCGTGCCCAGCAGCCCTTGGATCGAGTTGTTCAGGCGGATGTAGTAGTTGCGCTTGGCATTGGTCATCCCCTTGATCCGTGTGGCCGGATCAAACGTGTTGAACCACGTGTTGAGGAGCTGTTCGGTGTTCGCCGTATCGATCTGTGACGCAGGTATACCGGCTGCCACCAGGTATTCCTGGATGGCGTTCCGATCTTCGTCGTTCAGCCGGCTGGCGATGCGCTTCGTCTCCGCCCCGTCCAGGTTGAGGGTATATTGCGGCGCGCCGATGCTGTCATAGACATTGACGTAGATCCCCGGCTCGAAAAACGTGCCCTGGCCAATGATCTGCAACGGCTGGTCCCGCACGATGAGCGGGTACACCAGCACAACCAGGACAATCGTCGCAAAAATGACGAAACCGGTGACGAATTTTCCCGAGTGAAACGCCTGTCGAAATGTGTGTAGCATAACCGATGCACTCCCTAGTCGCTCTGGGCAGCTTTGATCCGCGGGTCCAGGAAGCCATAGACGATCTCGAGGGCGAAGTTCGCCGCCAGCACCATGATGGTGATGATCAACGTCGTCGCCGAGATCAGCGGGTAGTCCTGCCCTCGTACTGCCGTCAAAAGCGTGTTGCCGAGTCCCGGATAGCTGAAGACGATCTCCGCCACGAGCGCGCCGCCGACCATGGTGCCGATGGCGAGCGCCAGGCCGGTGACCTGCGGCAGCATCGCGTTGCGAAACACGTAGCCGACAATGGTCCGATCCTTGATGCCCATAAACCGGCTGTACTTCACATAATCTGCGTTTAGCTCATAAATGGCCATGGAGCGCATGCCAATCGCCTGGCCGCCGATAATGATGAGCACGAGCGCCCAGAAGGGCATCTGGTAGTGGACAAAGACGGACCAGGCAAAATCCCAACTCAGGTTAGGGATCTTGTCAAAGCCGTAGCCGCCGGACGTGGGAAACCAGCGCAAGGTGACGGCAAAGATCATCAGCAGAATAATGGCCATGCCGAACGCCGGCAGGCTGCTCATAAAAAGGCTGCCGGGCATCAGAAACTTGTCGAAACCACCGCGGCGGTACGCGGCCAGCACGCCGAGCACGTTGCCGAGTATCCACCCGACGATGATTGCCGGCAGCTGCAGCGCGATCGTCCACCCGATGGAAGATCTGATGACGTCGGCGACGGTGCGCGGATACTGGCTGAACGAGTATCCGAAATCGCCTTGGAACACATTCTTCACATAGAGGATGAACTGCTCGAGCATGGGCTTGTTGGTGCCGAACTGCTCCGCGTACTGCTCGTAGATCGCCTGCACCCCGGAGGTGTTGGACATGCCCTGGGCCTGCCGCGCCACGATCGCCGCCACCGGGTCGCCCGGCATGAGCCGGGGCAGGACGAAATTCAGTACAAACGCAGCGACCAATGTGATCAGGAACCACATGGCCTTGTTGGAGAAGTATTTGAAGTACCCTTTCAACGTTTCCTCCCGCAGCACATGGCTGCAGTCATGCCCGCGCCTTAGGGCCCAGCAACAGTCATGCCCCACGCATGGTGGTGGGGCATGACTGTTGCGTTCCTCTGTCGCTTACTGGTTGACCAGCTCCAGGTTGTACAGGCCGGCAATGCTCCAGCCGTCCGTCAGGTCCAGCGGCGGAACCGGCGGATTGGTGCCGTCATCCTGGTGGGGGAAGTTGGTCCACACGCTCTCGTTGACGGTGTGGAACGACTGCGGGCGGTACATCAGCGTGAAGGAGGGAATGTCGGTCAGGTAGATCTTGACCAGCTCGGTGTACATCTCCTTCAGCTTGGCCGGGTCGGTCTCGCCCGGGATCGTCTTGATCAGGGCGTCGGCGTCGGGGTTGGAGTAGCCGCCCCAGTTGCCGTTCCAGTTGCTCGCCATGCCGTTGAATTCGGAGCTCATCAGCTTGCGGATGCGGCCCCACGGCTGGGTCGGGCCGGCGCCGTCGCTCCACATCATGAAGATGTCGTAGCCTTCGGGCAGCGGCGTGTCGGACTTGGTGACGACCGTCTGGTAGACGGACCACTCAGGATAGTTGGTGGTGATGTCGATGCCGATCGCCTTGCCGGCGGCCGCCACGACTTCGATCGCCGCCTGCCAGTCGGACCAGCCGTTGGGGCAGGTCGCAACATAGCTCAGCTTCTCGCCGTTGTACTCGCGCCAGCCGTCGCCGTCGCTGTCCACGATGCCGGCGTCGTCGAGCAGCTTCTTGGCGCCCTCGATGTCGTTGCCGACCCACTGCAGGTCCTTCACGGCCGTCATGGTCATACGTGGCCTGCTCACCCGGCGGTCGGGTTCATCAGCGAGCGCGGGACCTGGTCAAAGGTCGCCGACTGGTTGGTCATGGCGTTGGCGATGATCGTCGGGTAGTCCACGGCGATGGCAATCGCCTTGCGAATGGCCAGCTGGTCCAGGCCCGGGGACTTCAGGTTGTAGAAGGCCGTCGGGAGGCTGGCGCCGATGCCGTACGGGGCATCCGGCAGGTAGGTGGAGATGGGCAGGTTGTCCTTCAGCCACAGGTCCTGCACGTTGGAGTTGAACTGCTGGCTGACGTCAACTTCGCCGGCCTGCAGCGCCGTGGTGCCGGCCGCGTTGTCCTTGAAGATCACGTGCGCCAGGTACTTCGGCACGGGCAGCTTGCCCCACATGGAGGCATCCTGGCCCCAGTAGTTGTCGTCACGGACCAGCACGACCTTGCTGTCGTCCGTGAAGTACTTGTGATACGGGCCGGAGTAGACGACATCTTCCGCCGGGTCTGCCATCAATGCGGTGGCATCGCCGCCGGTGCGCTCTTCCAGTGTCTGCGTCCAGGCCTTCTGGATGACGTAGTTGGTGCTGACATAGGCCGCGACCAGCAGCGGGTTGACGGCCTTGCCGGCGTCGTCCAGCTTGGCCTTGACCACCACGGTCTGCGGATCGGCTGCCACGATGTCGTCGATGTAGTCGATGTTGGCGGCGCCGATCGGTGTGTTGTACTTGACATGCGTGGCCCACGTGTAGGCGACATCATCTGCCGTCAGCGGGGTGCCGTCGCTCCACTTGGCCGCCGGCTTGAGCTTGAAGGTCAGCTCGGTGCGGTCGTCGTTCCACGTGTAGTCGCCATCGGCCAGCAGCGGATAGACCTTGCCGTCGAGCATGTTGTACAGGTACGGGGTCTCAAACATCGTCACGCGGGCATTGTCCTGCTGGGCAATTGCCATGGCGTTGTTGTTGTTGTTGGAATAGGGATTCCAACCGACCACCGAACCCCACTGCTGCCCGTTGAAATACACGGTCTCGTTGCGGGGCAGGGCATTGGCGTCGGCCAGCAGCCTCAGCCGGTGCGGCCTCGGTTGCTGTTGCCTCTTCCGTCGCTGCCGGTTCGGCCGCGGCTTCGGTGGCTTCTTCGGTCGCTGCGGGTGCGGCCGGCGCCGCAGGGGCGGCTGCGCCGCTGCATGCTGCCAGCAGCATGGACGCTACTACCAGCAAGCTGACTAGCCAGAACACTTTCTTTGACATCTTGTGCTCCTTTTGAAACATTGAACAACTTGAAATTGGACTAACTCTTCGGTTTTAGCGTGGCTTGTTGTGCTGTGGATTTATTCGCCAGTCTCCTCTCGCTTCTGCAAACAATCTCAGAAATCAACAATCATGTCGCAGCTTGACCTGCTGTCTGCCTGGTTGCCGCCACAATGTGTTCGCGGTGGTATCCGCCTGCACTGCAACAGGCAGATCGTCAAATCCGGTAGGAGATATGCCTTGGATCGGCTGCGTTCGGCACGCAGCCAGGAATTGGGTCAAGCACTCGGCTGGGAAGCATCTTCAAATATGCGCAAAGAGCGATCTACCGGCGCAGGATTTCTATTGCGGTGGGTGAGCTGTAAAAGCGGAGGAGACTCTCGTAACTTACGGGGAACAGGAGAGTCCTGTCTCCTAGCCATGCCCTGCAACAAAACCGTATTTGGTAGATGGGAAAAGAACTTGTTTACTGAACAGGTTCCATCCTAACAGCTTTCCTGTAGGTTGTCAAGAAACATGAAACAGTACCGAATGCCTAATTAAACTGCAAAAACTTTAAGGGCGGCACGTGAAATTGTGACTGTGGTCGTAGAATAGGTCATTGCAGTGCGTCAGGCCTTTGGCTCTGGGTTCACGTAAAGATGGAACACCAGTGAATGCAGCAGCAATTGCCAGGGACAGGATTCTCCAGGCCATTGGCAAGAAGAAGCGTACTGGCAAGGAGACTGTTGGGCGACCGCCGCTGTTATTGGGCTTGCCAGGTTGACACTGGCCTGCTTTTCTGCTATAAGACAGGCGCACCGTTTTGCAACATGTTTAGTAAATAGTGTTGTTGGTGTGGGCGTTTGCATCCAAGCGGCCATATCTTAGAGCCTTTCATTCCCAAACGGATCTGTATGCCCAGCACTCGCAAGATTGCCGAAAAGGCCGGCGTTTCGGTCGGAACTGTTTCGCGCGTCCTTAACAATAAGGACGGCGTCAGCGACGACGTGCGGCGCCGCGTGCTTGAAGTGGCACAAGAGTTGAACTATGCCCCTGCCAAGCGGCTGCCGCTGCCTGTCGTAAACATGACGCACATCGGCCTGCTTGTGCGCCCCTGGGCGAGAACTTGATGGCCAGCCCCTTCTATGGCGACGTCTATCACGGCGTCGAGCAGATCTGCAGCGAGCGACGGATCAACCTCAGCTTCAGCTCGGTGGATGCCGTCGAGGGACGCGTGCGCAACCTCCCTACGCTCGTTGCCGACGAACGTATCGGCGGCCTGGTATTGGTAGGGGCAATGGCTCCCTCTGTGGTCGAACGGCTGGCCGAAGCCAGCCAACTGCCGGTGGTGCTGATCGACAATTGGTTTCCGAACTGCCGCTGGGACAGCGTTATGCTGGACAATACGGGCGGCGTAGCCCAGGCGACGGAACGCCTGATCGATTTGGGACATACCGAGGTCGTGTTTGTCAGCGGTCCGGACCACCCCAGTGTCGTCGAACGGCGCGCCGGCTACGGCGAAGTCATGCGGCGCCACGGTCTTAGCACCCAGATCATATACGTGGGAGAACTGGGCATCGGCGAAGGGGATGCCGCTGCCGAAGAGATTGTCCGAGAATCTGCCGGGCACCACGGCGGTAATCTGTTCAAACGATATGCAGGCCTTTGGCGTGCTGCGCCGGCTGGCGCAGCTAGGCTGCCAGATTCCCGGCGACATCTCTGTGGTCGGCTTTGACGACGTCAGCATGGCGACGCTTACCTTTCCCCCGCTGACGACTGTCAATGTCGATCGTATTGCCTTTGGCCGGCTGGCAGTGGAACTGCTGATGAGCCGCGTGCAGTCTCCGGGCCGTCCTCCCGTGCGCTGTACGATGGCCGTCAACCTGGTGGAACGTGCATCGGTCGCGACGCCGCGGCGGCATATGCTTGCAGCAAGCTTGATGGCCACCTGAGTCAGTACCATGACTAGCCGCGCCAGTCGCCGCCGGACGCTATATGTTTTGGCCGCCATTACCATTGCCGGCGGGCTCTTGCGCGTTTACCAAATCAACCGCAACGGCTTTTGGCTCGACGAGGCATTTAGCGTGTGGATGGCTGCGCATCCGGTGCCTGCATTGTTCGACTGGTTGATACGCATCGACCAACATCCCCCTCTGTATTACACGCTTTTGCACTTCTGGCTCCAAGCAGGAGATGAGGCCGTCTATGTACGGACGCTCTCCGCTCTTTTCAGCACCCTCACGATACCAGTTCTGTTCCTGATCGCGGCCCGTATCGCCGGGCTGCGGGCGGGTCTCATTGCGGCAGTAATCCTGGCGCTGTCGCCATTTCACGTGCGCTTTGCCCAAGAGGCGCGTATGTACGCGCTTTTGATGTTGAATGCCTCGCTGGCAACATTGGCACTTACATACCTGCTGACCGATCAGAGGACAGCGGACAGCCCCGATTGGCAGCCAACTGATTGGCTCTGTTCGTGCGTATCGCAGGTCGGCTCGTTCAAACCCTCTGCAGTTAAGTGCTGTGGCGACGGATCTTGCGTGGTTGGCGTACATGTTCTTTACTGCGGCCACCGTGCTCACGCACAATACGGCAATCTTCTATCCAATCGCCGCAAACCTGTTTGTGCTCGGCTTTATTGTTTATCGCAGGCGCTCCGATCGCGATGATCAGCCCAATGCCGATATCACGTCGCGCGCCACTGATTCAAGCGTACAGGCCTTTTCTCCGCCGGCTTTCCGCAATTGGCTGTGGGCGCAAGTTGGCGCTTTTCTGTTCTGGTGCCCCTGGGCGCTGCCGTCAATTGTGCAGAGCATAGGCGTGTATAACCAGTTCTGGATATCTGCGCCCACGATTTTTACTGTGACAGACGCCGTGAGGGCACTGCTGAACGACTTCACGCCTCAGTTCCTCGACCGCCTGGGAATCGTCTGGCTTGGATTGGTGCTGTTGCTGGTGCTCGGTGGGCTATACCTGCGCCGCCGGCTGTCCGTGCTGGCATTTTTACTGGTGCTACTGCTGACGCCCGTGCTCGGCGAACTGCTTGTGAGCCTGCGCCGACCCATCTTTTACGATCGCACCCTGATCTGGGCGACGATACCGCTCTACCTGCTGTTGGCATTTGGCCTATTGCAGCTTCGTTTCAAAGCTGTGATATATGGGGGGCTTGTTCTGTTGTGCGCAGTCAACCTGCTGTCGCTGCAGAATTACTACCAGAACTTCACCAAGGAACAGTGGCGGGAAGCTGCTGCCTCTGCCGCCGGCCAGGTGCGCGACGGCGATCTGATCCTGTTCAATGCCACATGGGTCCAGATTCCGTTTGACTATTACTTCCGCCATTTCGACCGCCCCGTGACCGAGCACGGTGTGCCGGTCGACCTGTTCGAGCGCGGAGTGCTTGAGCCTAGGATGGCGGAGAGCGACCTTCCTCGCCTGCAATCGCTGGTGCGCAATCAACAGCGGGTTTGGCTCGTCTACAGCCACGACTGGTACACTGATCCCCAGCGCATAATCCCGGCAGCCCTTGAAGACGAATTCGATCTTGTCACCACAGAGACGTTCAACGGTCTTCAGATTATGTTATATGAGCGGCGCTAAGTAGGCTTTTTGAAGCCATAAACAAATAAGGAGTAAGCAACAAATGCAAATGCAATCACTCGCCGGCCAATGGCAGTTTCGCCAGGCCTCCACGTCCGACTGGCTCCCCGCTACCGTGCCGGGCGGCGTGCACACGGACCTGCTTGCCCTGGGCAAAATCCCGGATCCGTTCGTGGCCGACAACGAAAAGAAAGTGATGTGGGTGGCCGAACAGGATTGGGACTATCGCCACACCTTCCAGGTAGAGGCTGCGGTCCTGGGCGAGGACAAGGTATTTCTCGTGGCAGACGGCCTTGATACGCTGGCCACTGTCACGCTGAACGGCAAAGCTCTCGGCGACACCGACAACATGTTTCGCCGCTACGAGTGGGAGGTCAAGCCCCTGCTCAAGCCGGGGGACAACGAGCTGTTGATCCAGTTCCGTTCCCCCGTTGCTTTCTGCGCTGCCGAGGATGCTAAGCGCCCGCTGAAGGGCGTAACCCAGGCGATTGCGGGCGGCCCGCACCTGCGCAAGGCTCCCTGCCAGTTCGGCTGGGACTGGGGTCCCATGCTGCCGCCGATCGGCGTCTGGCAGGACATCCGGCTCGAAGGTCGCAGCATCGCACGCCTGGAAGATGTGCACCTGCGCCAGCGCCACGCCGGCGGCAGCGTGGCCGTCTCCGCCGCAGTCGCCGTCGAATCGTGGCAGGATGCGCCGCTCACAATCCAGTTTGTGGTGACTGCGCCGGGCGGCAGCACGCAGCAGGCGACCGAACCGGTCAGCGGTGAGGCCGCGGCCCTGGCCATGGCGGTAGCCGATCCGCAGCTTTGGTGGCCCAACGGCTACGGCGCCCAGCCGCTCTACAAGGTGGACGTCGTCCTCTTGACGGGCGAGCGCGAGCTTGACCGGCGCACCTACCAGATGGGCCTGCGCACGATCGAACTGCGCCAACAGCCCGACCAATGGGGTGAATCCTTCACCTTTGTCGTCAACGGCGTGCCGATCTTCGCCAAGGGGTCAGACTGGATCCCTGCCCATACCTTCCCCACGCAGCTCACCGACGCTTTCCTCGAACAGCTGATCCGCGACGCGGCGCTGACGCATCAGAATATGCTGCGCGTCTGGGGCGGCGGTTTCTATGAGGAGGAACGTTTCTACGACCTCTGCGACCGCTACGGCATTCTCGTCTGGCAGGACTTTGTCTTTGCCTGCAGCATCTACCCGCTCGACCGCGCGGACTTTGTCGCCAACCTGCAGCAGGAAATGCTCGAGAACGTCCGCCGGCTGCGCCACCGCGCCAGCCTCGCCCTCTGGTGCGGCAACAATGAGATGGAGTGGGGGTGGGAAAGTTGGGGTTGGGCAGCGCCCGATATCGACGAACAGCAGATGGCTGCGCTGCACAGGCTGGCCGACACCTTCCCCCCCGTGCGCAGCCTCCTGGACGCGGCCGAGCACGTCAAGCCGCTGGACGACTGGCAGGTGCTGCGCGACGCCTACCTCACCTTCTTTCACACGACGCTGCCCGGCTGGGTCAAGGAATGGGACCCGGACGGCATCTACTGGCCTTCGTCGCCGTCGTCCGACACGCCCTTCCGCAACGTCAACGCCCAGGATCGAGGTGACGCTCACTACTGGGACGTGTGGCACGGGCGCCAGCCGTTTACCGCCTATCGCAGCCAGTACCCGCGCTTCATGAGCGAGTTTGGCTTCCAGGCGCTGCCGCCGCTGGCGACGATCAGCACCTATGCCGACGCAGCCGACTGGAACATGACCTCGTATGTCATGGAGCACCACCAGCGTTCGGGGACCGGCAACGGTCTCATGCTGGGCCAGATGACCGACAACTACCGGACGGCCAAGGACTTTCCTTCGCTGGTCTACCTCAGCATGATGCTCCAGGCGGAGGGCATTCGCTACGGCGTCGAGCACTGGCGGCGCAATATGGATCGCGTCAGCGGCACCCTGTACTGGCAGCTCAACGACTGCTGGCCCGTCGCCTCGTGGTCTAGCCTTGACTCGTTTGGTCGCTGGAAGGCGCTGCACTACGCGGCCCGCCGCTTCTATGCACCGGTGCTGCTGTCGCTGCACGATCGCGGCCCGCTGATCGACATCCATGTGACGTCCGACTTACAGCAGCCTTGGGCGGGAACCGTGCGCTGGTCGCTCGAAACCTTGGGCGGCGAAGTGGTAGAGAAGGGCGAGGAAACCGTCAATGCCGCCCCCCAGGCGAGATACGCAGGTGCGTGCGCTGGACTTCACGGCGCACGTCAACGATGAGAACAGCCGCAGGCTGGTCTTTGTCGCCGAACTGTGGCAGGCCGACCGGCTTGTGGCTACGGCGGTCAGCACCTTTGTGCCCAACAAGCACCTGGAGTTGGCCGATCCGCAGCTGCATGCGACGGTACGTGCGTCGGATGAGGGCCTGGCTCTTGACATCAGCGCGACGAGCCTCGCCCGCCATGTCGAACTGGCGCTCGATGGCGCGGACGCCGTCTTCAGCGACAACTACTTCGACATACCGGCCGGCCGTACCCGCACCGTCACGACGTCCCTGCCGACAGGCTGGAGCGTAGCGCAGGCGCAGGCTGCTCTACGGGTTCGTTCTTTGCGCGACAGCTACGTGTAGCACGCGCTGCTGTACCCTCGGGATACAAGGTGCGCATCCCTGAGCATCTTGTATCCCCCTTCAGCAGAGGGGTGCTTAACGACTGTGCACCCTGCCCAACCATCTTCATGCACATTCCCCTAACAATTCGTGCTCTGGCGTGCGATAATGGACCGGTCAACCCACCATCCGCGCGATCCGCGTTTTGGAGGCTTGTTCATGGACCTTGCTTCGCACCCGCCGCCCGCATTGTGCCCGCCTTTCCACGCTTATCACCTGGACGGCGCCTATGACGAAATGTTCTCTCCTGACGCGGTGCCGCGGCCGCAGTACGAACAGCTCTATCACCGCCTGCTCGAACTGACCCCTGCGGAACTGGAGGAACGGCAGCGTTCTGCCGATCTATCCTTCTTGCATCAGGGGATTACGTTCACGGTCTACAGCGATGCGCGCGGCACCGAACGCATCTTTCCCTACGATCTTTTGCCGCGCATCATTACGGCCGCGGAATGGGATACGATCGAGCGCGGCCTGATCCAGCGCATCACCGCTCTCAACCTGTTTCTGCACGACATATACCACAAGCGCCGCATTCTCGCCGACAAGGTGGTGCCGCACGAGCTGGTCTTCTCGTCTAAGCATTTCCGGCGTGAGATGAACGACCTGGACGTGCCGCATGGCGTCTACGTGGCCGTGACCGGCACCGATTTGATCCGGGGCCCGGACGGCAAGTTCGTTGTGCTGGAGGACAATCTGCGGGTACCGTCGGGCGCCTCCTACATGCTTGCCAATCGGCAGGTCATGAAGCGTGTCTTCCCCAATCTATTCGGACAGTATGGTGTGCGCCCGCTGGACTATTACGGCCAGGCGCTGCTCACGACGCTGCGCGATCTCTCACCCGGCAGTATCTCCGGCCAGGGCTATGCACGCCAGGATGAGCCCAACATTGTGCTGATCTCGCCTGGCGTCTTCAACTCGGCCTACTTCGAACACACCTTTCTTGCCCGCCAGATGGGCATTCCGCTCGTCGAAGGGCGCGACCTGGTGGTGCACGACAATTTCGTCTACATGCGCACGACTGCGGGACTGCAGCGGGTAGACGTCATCTATCGCCGGATCGACGACGATTTTATCGACCCGCTTAGCTTCCGCAAGGACTCGATGCTGGGCGTAACCGGGCTCTTCAACGCCTACCGCGCGGGCAATGTCACGCTCGCCAATGCGATCGGCACCGGCGTGGCCGACGACAAGGCCGTTTATGCCTATGTGCCCGCCATCATTCGCTACTACCTGGGCGAGGACGCCATCCTGGGTAACGTCGACACCTATGTCTGCAGCGACGACACGCAGCGTGCCTACGTCCTCGAGCACCTTGATGACCTGGTCGTCAAAGCTGTGGGTGAATCGGGTGGCTACGGCATGCTGATCGGCCCACACAGCACTGTCTCCGAGCGCGCTGACTTTGCCCGCAGCATCGCCGCCAACCCACGCAATTACATTGCCCAACCGACGATCAACCTCTCACGTGCGCCCTGCTTTCTTGAAGGCCAGGTAGAAGCGCGTCATGTCGACCTGCGCCCGTACATTCTGTATGGGCAGCGTATCTCGATTCTGCCCGGCGGCCTGACGCGTGTCGCTTTGCGCCGTGGTTCGCTCGTCGTCAACTCGTCGCAGGGCGGCGGCAGCAAGGATACGTGGGTGCTCAACCGATGATCTGCACAGCAGGTGAAGGAGCGGTGCTGTCATGACACAACCGACCGAACGTGCGTGGGGCGCCCCGGTAGGCGCCCCGGTAGGCATCCCGTTTGGGAGCCCCGTGAATCGACCGGCGCCGCGGCGCAACACGGCGATGCTTTCGCGCGTGGCCGACAGTCTCTACTGGATGGGCCGTTACATGGAGCGCGCCGACCATGTCGCCCGCCAGCTTGACGTTCATCTCACGATCGTGCCCGAACAGGCAGTCGAGGCCGCGCGCCGTCGCCGCAACCGCCTGATCGCCTGTCTCGTGCGGCCCGATTACCCGCTGCTGCCGTCCACAGCGACCAGGATCTTGCCTACCTGCTCACCTTTGACGAAGACAACCCCAACTCGATCGTGCGCTGTATCGCCGGCGGCCGTGAGAACGCCCGCCAGGTGCGCGAGCAGATCAATTCGCAGATGTGGGAGCAGATCAATCAGCTCTATCTGCAGATGCAAATGTCGAGCATGACGCAGATCTGGGTGGGGCAGCCGCACAGCTTCTACCATGGCATTAACCAGGACGTCTACCGGCTGCAGGGCATCACCGACTCCCGTATCACGCGCGACCAGGGGTGGCATTTCGTCCAGCTCGGCCGCTATCTCGAGCGTGCGCAGCGAAGTGGCCGATATGCTCAACGTCGATTTTCGCGAGCTTTATGCGTCACCAGGCCAGGTCTATGACGTGACTGATGATGCGGTCGATCAGCGGACTTATCTCGACTGGGTGGGCCTGCTGCGCGGGGCGGCAGCCTATGAGGCATACAGCAAGATGTATACCGCGAACGTGCATCCCCGCTATATTATCGAGTTTTTGCTGCTAAACCCGTCATTTCCGTACTCCGTGCATTTTGCCATCAATGCCGTACAGCGTTCGCTGGAGGTCATCGGCGACGCCACCGAAATGCCGAAGGCGGCGCGCGTTTATCGGTTGGCGGGCAGGCTGCGGGCCATGCTAGACTATGCGAGTGTGGACGAAATCATGGAGAGCGGGTTGGATGCCTATCTGCAGGACATCCAGTCTCGCTGTGCTGAAATTCATGATGCCATCTATGCTACCTACATTACCTATCCTATCGCCGACAAACTCAATCGCGAACAATGACTGTGACCCGCTGACCGATGCTCTATCAAGTTCGCCATCTCACCCGCTATCACTACACTGCTCCGGTCGCCGAAAGCGTTACCGAAGTACGCATGCACCCGTTGACGACACCCTACCAGCAGGTGGGTGGCTACCAACTGCATGTCAAGCCCGCCGCCCACATTTACGAATACCAGGATTCGTTGGGCAACCTTGTCCATCATTTCTCGCAGCCGGCTGCGCATAACTCACTGCACATTACGGCTACCTCGGAAGTTCATGTCCATCCGCGCTCGCTGCCACCTGAATGGCTGCCGCAGGAAACATGGGCCCAGATCGATGCAGTCACTGCCACCGGTGAGTTCTGGGATATGCTCATTCCCAGCCCCTTTACCAGCCGCACCGAGCACCTTGACGAGTTGGCTGCTGAACTGGACGTCACGCGCCGCCGCGATCCGCTGAGCCTGCTTTATGAACTCAACAGCAGCCTCAACCGTGCCTTTGCCTACGATGCGGCGAGCACCAACGTGGACTCGCCCGATCGACGAGGCTCTCAAACACCGCCGCGGCGTCTGCCAGGACCTTACGCACATCATGCTGGCACTCGTGCGCAACTACCTGCATATCCCCTGCCGCTATGTCAGTGGCTATCTATATCATCGTCGCGACGACCGCTCCGCCGACGGCGCCACGCACGCCTGGCTCCAGGCCTGGCTGCCTGAACTTGGGTGGATCGGCTTCGACCCAACCAACAACCTGCTTCAGGGCGAACGCCACATCGAGGTTGCCCTTGGCCGTGAATACTCCGACGTCCCGCCGACACGCGGCGTTTACAAGGGCAATGCCGGCAGCGAATTGGCGGTCACCGTGCGGATTCGCACTGAACGCGAGGCGCTGCCTGATGCAGGGCTAGACGGTGCCGATCCCGGCGATACCGACTTGGGAGATACGCCGATCTACCGCAGCACCGAGCAGGCGCTGCAGGAGCGCTACGCCCAAGCCTTACTGGCGATGGAGATGCAGCAGCAACAGCAAGCAGCAGCAATAACCGATATCAGCGGGATGGACAGTGCCTGGTGCTGGTCAGGTTTCTCCTCGCCAGACCAGTGTGGTACAGTACCGCCCAGGAGGCCCATCCATGATCTCGGAAACCGTCCTACGCGAGCAGTTGTCCAGTGCTTTGGCCGGAGTTGACCTCCCCTTTCTCGGCACCGCCGAACACGGCAAGGTACGCGACATCTATCGCCGCACCAATCAACTGATCCTGATCACGACCGATCGACTTTCCGCCTTCGACCGCATCCTGGGCCTCGTGCCATACAAGGGCCAGGTCCTGACCCAGCTCGCCGCCTTCTGGTTCGAGCACACGGCCGATATCGTCCCCAATCACCTGGTCTGCCTGCCTGATCCAAATGTAACGCTCGCGCGCGCCTGCACGCCGCTGCCGGTTGAGGTTGTCGTGCGCGGTTATATCACGGGCGTCACCTCGACTGCGCTCTGGTACCGCTACAGCCAAGGCGAGCGCACCATCTACGGCATCGATTTTCCCGACGGTCTGCACAAGAACGACGAACTGCCTCAGCCGGTGATCACGCCTACCACCAAGGCGCGCGACGGCGGTCACGACGAGCGCATCACCAATGCTGAGGTCGTGGCCCAGGGTCTGGTCAGCGCCGCAGCATTGGGAACAGATCTGCGCAGCTGCCGTCGCCGTCTTTCAGCGCGGCCAGGAGATTGCCCGCAAGGGCGGCCTGATCTTGGTGGACACCAAGTACGAGTTCGGCCTCAGCCCGGAGGGTGAAGTAACCCTCATCGACGAGGTACACACGCCGGACTCGAGCCGTTTCTGGCTGGCCGACACCTATGAACAGCGTATCGCCGCAGGCCAGGAACCGGACAACTTCGACAAGGAGTTCATCCGGCTCTATTACGCTGCGCGCGGCTATCGCGGCGAGGGCGAACCCTTCCCGCTGCCGCCCGATTTGGCCGTCCAGGCCGCTGCTCGCTACATCCGCACCTACGAACTACTCACTGGCCAGCCTTTCCCTGCCGCCGAGCAGCCTGCCGGCGCGCGAATCGAGCGAAATCTGCGTGCGTGGCTTGCCAAATAAGCGGCAATTGGTACTCTCTGCCAATCGCCGCTATCTACAAAAAGTATCATTCTCAAGGGAGCTAATTCATGTCCAGCCAACCCGTGACTGTCACCCACGAGCCTGAAGAAGCATCGCTTTGTCGTTCAGCAAGACGGCGAAACTGCTGAATTGGCCTATCGCAGTGGGACGGCGGGCCAGATCGTCTTCACTCACACCGGCGTTCCCCCGGCACTCGAGGGCCGTGGTATCGGCAGCGCGCTCGCCAAGACCGGGCTCGAATATGCGCGCGCCAACAACCTGGAAGTTGTGCCGTTGTGCAGCTTTGTCCGCGGCTATATCGAGCGCAAACCTGAGTATCAGGATTTGGTGCACAAGCCGGTCGACAGCGCCGCCAGCAACTCAGGAGGTTTTGCATGAGCGAGGCGGGAGCGAGCGCTAAACGCTATACGAGCGATGCCATCACCGTGACCTTTGTGGCGCCGCGCTGTATCCACGCCGCCGAATGCGTGCGCGGGCTGCCCGCTGTCTTTGAGAAGAATCGTCGCCCTTGGGTCCTGCCTGGTGCTGCGGCAGCGGATGAAATCGCTGCCGTGGTCGAGCGCTGCCCAACCGGCGCCCTCCACTACGAACGCAGCGATGGTGGCCCTGACGAACGTCCCGACGCACGCAATACGCTGCGCGTGCGAGCACGAGGGCCCTACTACACACGTGGCAAACTGCGTGTGATCACGGCGGAGGGTGAACTGTACTTTGAGGATGTACGGGTTGCCTTCTGCCGCTGTGGCCAGTCGCAAAACAAACCTTTCTGTGACAACTCTCATATCGCGGCCGGGTTTGACGACCCAGGCACTGTCACCGCAGGGAGGGCTGCCGGCACTGCCAACGCTGAGAGCACGCCGGAACAGGATGCCGAGCACGGTGAGCTGTCGATCAAGCTGCGGGTGAATGGCCCTTTGCGGTTGGAAGGCGATTTTGAACTGATCAGGTGCCGACCGCCAAACCATCTACTGCGGCACCGAAACCGCGCTTTGCCGCTGCGGTGGGTCGGCAAACAAGCCTTTCTGCGACGGCTCGCACCGTCACAACGGATTTCAGGCATGATGGCTTCCAGGGGTAACGATGTCTGAGCAGCAGCCGCTCGTCGGCGTGATCATGGGCAGCAAGTCGGATTGGGAAACGATGAAGGCGGCGGCCGACACGCTGGCGCAGTTTGGCGTGGCGCATGAGTGCCGCGTCGTCTCTGCCCATCGCACGCCGGACTGGATGGTGGAGTATGCCACGTCAGCGGCGGAACGTGGGCTGCAAATCATCATTGCCGGGGCTGGGGGTGCTGCCCATCTGCCAGGCATGGTGGCGGGCCATACCCTTCTCCCGGTGATCGGTGTGCCGATTCAAAGCCGGGCGCTCAACGGACTCGACTCGCTGCTCTCGATTGTGCAGATGCCCGCCGGTGTGCCAGTAGCAACCATGGCCATCGGCCGCGCCGGGGCTACCAATGCTGCCTTGCTGGCGGTTTCGATTCTGGGTGCAGCACAGCCGCACCTGCGTGTCGCTCTGGATCACTTCCGGCAGCAGCGTGCCGCCGAGGTGCTGCAGGAAGTGCTTGAGTAGCGCCGATGTCTAAGCCAACCAGCGAACCCATTCTCCCCGGTTCTACGATCGGCGTCTTTGGCAGCGGACAGCTTGGCCGCATGCTGGCGCTGGCGGCACGCGCCATGGGCTACCGGATTCACACGTTTTCGCCTGACCGTGACTCGCCGACCGGCCAAATTGCCGACCGCGAAGTGTGTGCGCCCTATGCCGACCTTGATGCCGTGCGCGATTTCGTGCGCCAGGTGGCCGTCGTCACCTTTGAGTTTGAGAATGTAGCGGCCGCAGTAGCCCGGGTGGCCGAAGAGGAAGGCGTGCCTGTGCGCCCGGGCGGTTGGGTTCTGCACACGACACAGCAGCGGTTGCGCGAAAAGCAGTTCCTCGCCGGCGCAGGCGTGCCGGTGACGCCGTTTGCCGCTGTGCGCAGCCTGGCCGAGCTGGAAGCAGGTCTTGCAGCGTTAGGTACGCCGGCAATTCTCAAGACTGTCGCCTTCGGCTACGACGGCAAAGGCCAGGTGCGCATCGATGCGCCCTCCGTTGCGCAATCCGCCTGGGAGGCGATCGGCAAACAAGAGGCAGTGCTGGAAGCCGTAGTCGACTTTGCCTGCGAGCTTTCGGTGGTTGCGGCACGCGGGCTCAACGGCAGCTTTGCCCAGTGGGGCGTGATCGAGAATATCCATCGCAATCACATACTCGACCTGTCACTGGCACCGGCAGCACGTGGATCCGCGTGTGGCGGAAGAAGCGGTCGGCCTGGCGCACGCTGTGCTCGAGCAGCTGGACGTGGTAGGCGTTCTTTGTGTCGAGATGTTCCTGGACAAGCGCGGCCGCCTGTTGGTCAACGAGCTGGCGCCCCGCCCGCACAACTCGGGTCACCTGACGATTGAAGCCGCTGTGACCAGCCAGTTTGAACAGCAGCTGCGCGCAGTTTGCGGCCTGCCCCTGGGGTCGACCGAACTGCTGCGCCCGGCGGCGATGGCCAATCTGCTCGGCGACCTGTGGTTCAGCGCCGATGGTGTCTGCGCCGAACCGCAGTGGGCGGCGGCGCTGGCGTATCCAAACGTGAAGCTGCATTTATATGGCAAGCACGAAGCGCGCGTGGGAAGAAAAATGGGACACTTGACGGCGCTGGCGAGTACAATGGAGGCGGCGAAGGATGTTGCGTTGGCGGCCCGCAGGGCCCTGGTGCGCTAGGCAACAGGGGGGCTGCGAGATGTTTGCACAAACCGATCAACCGACTGAGCTACCAGACGACAGACTCGACAAGCCGCACGAAGAGTGCGGCGTGTTTGGCATTTACGCCCCTGGCCGCGATGTGGCGCGCCATGCGTTTTTTGCCCTGTATGCCCTGCAGCACCGAGGGCAGGAAGCGGCAGGGATTGTGACCTGCGACGGCACCGTAGCCCACGTACACAAGGGCATGGGTCTCGTCTCACAGGTGTTCAACGAGGAAAACCTGCACTATCTGCAGGGCTACCTGGCAATCGGGCATACGCGCTACTCCACCACCGGTGCGCCCAAGCTTCGCAACACCCAACCATACGTGATCGAGACACTCGAGGGGCCGCTGGCGATCGCGCACAACGGCAACCTGATCAACGCGCCGCAGCTGCGGCGCGAACTGCTCGAACGCGGTGTCGGCCTGTCGACGTCCAGCGACAGCGAAGTGATCCTGCATCTCCTCGCGGGTGCGGGTACCGCGGACTATGCGACGCGTATCCGTATCATGATGGCCCGCGCCGAAGGGGCCTATGCACTGACGATTCTCACCCGCGATGCGATTTACGGCGTGCGCGATCCCTGGGGCTTGCGACCACTTGTCCTAGGTAAGCTGTCGGATGGTGCGTCCGAAGGTGCGGTCGGAGAAGCAGCCAAGGGCAAAAGCGGCAGAGAAGCCGCGAAATTTGCCGCCCAAGTGAATGGCACCATGAGTGGGAAACGGCCTGCCGGGTACGTGCTCGCGTCCGAGAGCTGCGCCTTTGCAACGATCGGTGCCGAATCCGTGCGCGAAATTCAGCCGGGAGAAATCGTTCGTATCGATGCGCGCGGGTACGAGATCATGCAGGGCGCGCCCCCCAAAAAACTGGCATTTTGCACGTTTGAGCAGATATATTTCGCGCGTCCCGATTCCATTTTTGGGGGCCAGTTGGTACATCAGACGCGGCAGAAGCTCGGGAAGCAGCTGGCGAAGGAAGCGCCTGCGAATGCCGACATCGTCGTGCCGGTGCCAGACTCAGGCACTCCCCATGCCATTGGCTATGCCCAGAAAAGCGGCATCCCCTATTCAGAGGGTTTGATCAAGAACCGCTACATTGGCCGCACGTTTATCCAGCCGTCCGACGAGCTGCGCAAAGTGGGCGTGGCAATGAAGTTCAACCCGCTGCCGGAGAATCTCAAGGGTAGGCGCATCGTGCTGGTGGATGACTCAATCGTGCGCGGCAATACGTCAGGCCCACTGATCCGCATGCTGCGCAATGCCGGCGCCAAGGAAGTTCATGTCCGCGTGGCCTGCCCCCCTATCAAGTTCCCGTGCTTTATGGGCGTCGATATGGCCAGCATGCAGGAGCTGATTGCGGCCAATATGAGCCTAAATGAGATCTGTGAGCATATCGGGGCCGACTCGCTCGCCTACTTGTCGCTCGACGGGCTGATGAAGGCACTAAAAACCTCTGACGGCTACTGCAATGCGTGCTTTACGGGAGACTACCCGTTCTCGACCCCCATTTCCTTGATAGAGCTGCAGGAAAAAGAAAAGTTCGTTAACGTCTGGGGCAATTAACACCCCGGCAAGATATTGGCTGCGGAGGAGAGTATGAGCACCCCGAATTTTCAGACCATTCTGTACCACGTAGAGGAAGGCGTCGCTACGGTTCGCCTCAACCGCCCGGAGCGGCGCAACGCCCTGACCAGCGAAATGTTGGGCGAACTGTACACCGCTGTCGTGGGCGCTGCTAATGATCCGAGCGTACGCGCGCTTGTCTTAACCGGCGAAGGTCCCACCTTCTGTTCGGGGCAGGACCTCAGCATATTCACGGGCCAGTTGGAAGGCCACGCCGTGCGTGATGCGATCGTCAAGTACTACAAGCCTTTGATTATGGCAATGGTCGAGATCGAAAAGCCGATTATCGGGGCAATCAACGGCGGTGCAGCTGGGGCCGGGGCCTCATTAGCACTTGGCTGCGATCTGCGTGTGATGGCAGACGACGCCTATATCCTGCAGGCTTTCTCCAACATCGGGCTCGTACCCGACGCGGGCTCCACCTGGTTTATGGCGCGGTTGGTCGGCTACAGCCGCGCGCTGCAGCTCTGTATCGAAGCCGAACGCATTCCGGCTGCGCGCTGCTTGGAGTGGGGCCTCTGCAACCGCGTGGTGCACGCAGGGGAACTGCAGGGCACGGCGCAGGCATGGGCGCGCAGCCTGGCGCAGCGGCCGACGCTGGCGGTGGGCTGGACGAAGCAGGCACTGAGCGCGGCGATGACTACGACGTTGGAAGCTTCCATCCACCTGGAGGCTGACCTGCAGGCACAGGCAGTGCAGACGGCGGACCATCGCGAAGGCGTCATGGCCTTCGCACAAAAGCGGGCGCCGCAGTTTCGGGGCGCTTGATTAAGCGAAAGGGTAAGCGGCAGCATGGCCGGCGTCACGAGCAGTTTTTCTTTAGAGGGGAAAGTTGCACTGATTACGGGCGCATCCCGGGGCATAGGTGCAGCGATCGCTCAAGGCTATGCCGAAGCCGGCGCGCGGGTAGTGCTGGCCAGCCGCAAGCAGGAAGGCCTGGATGCCGTGGCCGCGGAGATCGCAGCGGCAGGCGGGCACGCGCTCGCAATTGCGGCCCACACCGGTGATGACGCGGCTGTGCAGCGGCTGATCGAGCGCGTGGCCGAGGTCTATGGCGGTATCGACATCCTGGTCAACAACGCCGCCACCAATCCGCACTTCGGGCCGATCTTGAGCGCCGAAGAGAGCCACTGGGACAAGACGCTTGACGTAAATCTCAAGGGCTATTTCCGCCTGGCGAAAGCCTGCGTGCCTTGGATGCGGGCGCGTGGCGGTGGCAAGATCATCAACATGGCCTCCATCGCCGGTACAGCGCCCCAACCGGGGATGGGCGTCTACTGCGTGAGCAAGGCGGCCGTCCTGATGCTTACCGAGGTGCTGGCCGTCGAGTTGGCTGCCGATAACATTCAGGTAAACGCCATTGCTCCCGGCTTTATTAAGACGAAGTTCAGTGCGGCCATATGGGACAACCCCGCACTCAACCGGGCGACGCTGGCCGGTATCCCTCAGCAACGCATGGCAGAACCAAGCGAACTGGTCGGCATTGCACTGTACCTGGCCTCACCGGCATCCAGCTTTACGACCGGATCTACCTTCCTGGTCGACGGGGGCCAGGCTGTCGGAGATCCCCTTTACCAGTTGATGGCCACCGCACCCTAGCGGAACTCGCCCGAGTGACCGATCTGCCGCCGCTTCCCTCAAATTTAAGCACCTTGCAAGGTCAGAATTACGCTGTTTGCCTTACTCTATAGTAGACTGTGTAGCAATTGCCGTGACTTCTGTCTTAACACGTTGAAAGCTGCTCCCCGACCTGTGCTTGCGTAGTTTGCTGATGAGGTGAATACAATACACATGACCGGGAATCACCGCAGAGTTCGGCTTTTGCTGATAGCGCTCTTGGCCGCTCTGCTCCTTAGCATTACAGTCGTTACGCTGGCTTCGCCGACGACGCTGGCCCAGTTTACAGGCACGGCCGCCGTTGGCTACGATCCGCTTACGCCTGCCGAGCAGGCAAGTGCGCTGCAAAACCTGCAGCGTAAGGGCACGATCGCGCAGGGGCTTCAGCTGCCGGATGCGACCGCGCGCAGCATGACGACTGCCGGGGCAACTACTGGAGCCGCTGCTGGGGTGCCACCTATGCCTGCCGAAGAGGTTCTGCTGGTGGAACGCCATCAGGAGGACAAACAGACATACGCTCAAGGGCGCTGGCCGCGCCGCGCCGACGTGTATGTCTACCGCTATGCTGACGACACGGTCATTCGCCAGGTTTATAACATTGACACGAACCAGGTAGACCAGGTGGATCAGGTGCTGGGCGTGCAGCTGCCGCTGACGGAGGCTGAGATGCAGCGGGCGCTGGCCATTGCCCTGGCAGATGCCACAATGCGCCCGCAGCTAAACGCCGAATTTCGCTACATTACCCAGCAGGATTTGGTTTCAGCAGATCAACTGATCCTGAAGGCAATGACATTTCATGCCGATGCCGCCCCCGGCCAGGATCTAGGTGCAGCTGCACAGTGTGGCGTCAAGCGCTGTGCCCAACTGCTGTTGGCCGCCGGCGATAACGTAGCGTTGCGGGTCATCCCCATCGTGGACCTGTCGTCCGGCGCAGTGGTGCAGGCTCTTCCCTTTGGTTCTGGTGGCCAGTGAGCAGAGAAAAAACGTGACCGCACACAAAATCACGATTACAGTGCACGACCGTTGGGTCGTCTGGTTTGCCTCGGCGTTGGCAGTTGCTGCGATTGTCGCCGCCGGATGGTTCCTTGTGCTGCGCAGCGGCGTGCTGCGGGCGCAGAGTGCGATGAACTGCAGCGGGCAGTACCTGGTCGATGTGACCTTGCCTGCCGGCAGCAGGTGGGAAATGTGCTGGGAAGTGCGCAATTCCGAAGGTATCATCTTCCACGATATCTACTATACCCCTGCCGGCGGTGGCCCGCGGCGCCTGGTGCTCGGCCAAGCGAACCTGGCTCAGATCCATGTGCCCTATGACGACAACGGCGCACGCTTCCACGATGTCTCGGACTTTGGCCTGGGCGGCACGAATATGGATGATCTGACCCAGGCGGACTGCCCCAATGGCACGCTGCTGGTGGACGCGGGCAAACACGTGCTGTGCATGCAGATCGGTCCGCGTGGCTACGCCTACAAGTATTTTGCCCAGGAACTGCAGGGCTCTGCAGTTAGCCTTTTCAGCGTCTCGCATGTCGGGCAATACAACTATGTTCCCGTGTGGCGCTTTATCGATAACGGCGCTATTGAGCCGACGATTGGCGCAACCGGGAAGCTGCAGCGAGTAAATTACAATTCGGCTGCTTCAGGCTGGCCGGTCCGCGTCGACCAGGGCGGCCAGGTTTACGCCATCGCGCACTCGCACAACTACTTTTGGCGTCTCGACTTTGATCTCGATGGACCGCAGAACGATCAGGTGGAGGAGTTTGAGTTCACTCCGATCGACAACAACTACAGTTACCAAGTGTCGGTGACGCAGTTTCTGACCGAAACCGCGCGCACCGTAAACCCCACACGTATGCGGTCGTGGCGTGTGCGCGATACGGTTACGACCAACAGCGAGGGCCACGCCATCTCGTATCATCTCGACCCGCTGCGCGTCGGCCATATTCACCAGGGGCCGGCCGTCGAACCCTTCACGAACAGTCAATTCTACGTGACGGCAAACAAGCCTTGTGAGCGGTTTGCCTCGCACAACCCCGAAGTCCAATGTGCTGCCGATGTCACCAAGTTCGTGAACGGCGAAAGCCTTGTAGGGCAGGATATCGTGGTCTGGTACGGTATTACCTTCCATCATCTCCCGCGCGATGAGGACGAAGGGATGATGGATGCCCATTGGGACGGCTTCCAACTCACGCCGCGCGACTGGACGGCCACCAATCCACTCGACAACGTGGTGTTGGGACCAACCGCCACGCCGACCGATACGCCTGTTCCACCAACTTTTACGCCGACCTCTACGCCAGCCGCCACAGCAACCGCCACATCGACTGCCACATCGACTGCGCCCGCCGTGGCCTTGCCGACAGAGACCTATACGCCGACGCCTGCAAACACGACGGCAGTCGTACCCACGGATACCCCCATGGCTCAGACGCCAACGCCCATCGGGGGACTGAGCGGTACGCCTGATCCTCCGGGCACAGGCAACCTGGCCAATCCGGTCTTCCTGCCGCAAGTCAGTCGGTAGCCAGATAGAGCCAGAGAGGCCCACTCAGCCATGTCGTATTACAGCCGCTATCGCCATACGGCTGTACGATGATGGGCGTCGCCTGGTGCGCCATGCTCAGCGGGCGGATGACGATGTGCACTTTGACGTCTATCCTGGTATGGTGCACGTGTTTCAGTTCATGTATTTGATCGAAGCAAAGTCGCGTCAGGCAGTGCACGCTGCCGCGCGCTTTGTGCGTAAGCATTGGGGAGACGAGAATGCCGCAAAATCAGCCACAAAAGCCCTCGTCGAGCGGACCGGCCGGGCAGGACGCAAAAGGGCGGCGAACCGTTTATTCTACCGATCCGGAAGATGATCGAGGTCAAAACAGCGGTGGCGCTGCCGCTGTGTCGGGCGCCAACCCTGCATCGCCCATCGCCACGCGCCAGAAAAACCAGCCGGTGATCGTCGGCATTGAACGCAAGGGCCGCGGAGGGAAGACCGTCTCTGTTATATCGGGTGTCATGAGCCATGACGCGGGCAAGGAGGCTCTGCTCAAGCTGCTCAAAACCAAGCTTGGTACAGGCGGCACGGCTAAAGGACGATACGATCGAGATCCAGGGCGACCACCGCGACCAGATTGTCGAGATCTTGATCGGGCTGGGGTATAAGGCCAAGAAGTCGGGCGGGTGAGCGAAGCCCAACAAAAAGCCCCAGGCTTAGAGGTGAACCTGAGGCTGTATCAGTGACCGGGTAATAGTACCGAGTGGAAACGGCTTATCGTTGGTTGGCGCCGACCTCGGCACCGCTTGCTATCTTCTTCTTCTTGCCAAATGCCTTGGTTTCACTGCGTGGGTGTATGACCACGTTGCGCCCGATGGTGATACCTTCAGGCACGCAGCTGTTTTCGCCGATCAAGGTGAGGCCAGTGTTGAGTACCTCCGGCAGGCCGACGTTGGGCGTGTTGTCGTCGCCGTCGCCGACCCGTGCGCCGGTCGCAATAACCACGTTCTTGTCCACGATACACCGGTCTACCACAGCACCGGCTTCAATGATGGTGTCGTACAGGATAACGCTGTCGCGTACAATGGCGCCCTCGCCGATAAACACGCCGGGCGAGATGATGCTGCGTTCGGCCGTGCCTTCTACGCGGCGAGCCGTTGGAGAGCAGACTGCCGCCCACCTGGGCATTGGCGCCCACCTTGGCCGGCGCGCGCTCTTCGCTGCGCGTGTGCACGACCCATTCGGGATCGTACAGGTTGAGCGCCGGATCCTCCGACAACAGGCTCATGTTTGCTTCCCAATAGGCCTGGACTGTGCCGACGTCGGCCCAGTAGCCGGGGAAGGAATAGGCGCGGACATGGCGTGCCTGCTTGAGCATGGCGGGCAGCACATGCTTGCCAAAGTCAACATAATCGCCGTTCTGCAGCATCTCGATCAGGACCTCGCGCCGGAAGACGTAGATGCCCATCGAGGCAAGCGTTTCGAGCGAGCGGCGCGGCTTCTCACGGAACTCGATAATGCGGTCGTCAGAACCGATGGTGACGATGCCGTAGCGGTGCGTCTCGTGCGGATTGACGCGGCGCACGGCCACGGTGAGATCGGCGCCGCTCTGCTCGTGCGCCTGCAGCATCGGCTGGTAGTCCATCAAGTAGATGTGGTCGCCGGCCAGGATAAGCACATGCTCTTCATCCTGCTGCTGAACAAAATCCAGGTTGCGGCGCACGGCGTCGGCTGTGCCCTGCTGCCAGTCGCCGTAAGGGCCGCCGCGGTAAGGCTGGAGCAGGCGCACGCCGCCGCTGGCGCGGTCCAGGTCCCAAGGTTTGCCGATGCCGATGTGGTCGTTCAGGCTGCGGGGCTTGTACTGGGTCAGGACGGCGACGTTGTAGATGCCGCTGTTGACACAGTTGCTGAGCGGAAAATCGATCAGGCGGAACTTGCCGCCAAATGGCACGGCAGGTTCGGCGCGCGTCTCGGTCAGCACGCTCAACTGCTCGCTGGAGCCGCCGGCCATAATCATCGCAAGTGCGGATGTCATGCTATCACCTCAAAGAATTCACTAGGATGATCAGATGGTCTTGCCGTCGGCCACGACCTTGTCGGCCGGGAAATCGCCCTCATCCCGGTTGCTGTTGATCAGGACATTGCGGCCGATGCGGGCGCCGTCGGGAATAAAGGCGCGCTTGCCGATCACGTGTAATGCCGGCAAAGAGGCGGTCGGGCATCTGCTCGTTGACGACGGCCGGGTCGCCGGTGCCGACAATGGCGCCGGCGCCGATGACAGCCTTCTTGTCCACCACGACCTTGTCCAGGCGGGCGCCAGGCCCGATCCAGGTGTCGTTCATGATCACGCTGTCCTGCACGACTGCGCCTGGGCTGACGTAGACGCCGGGGCTAAGCACGCTGTTGACGACCACGCCGCGGATGACGCAGCCATTGGAGACCATGCTGGAGACGACCTTGGCCTGCGGACCGATTTTGGCCGGCGGGCGTTCCTCCGAACGAGTGTGGACCGGCCACTGATCGTTGTAGAGGTCGAGAGCCGAATTCGGCTGGAGCAGTTCAAGGCTGGTGGTCCAGTAGGAATCCACCGTGCCGACATCCACCCAGTAGCCTTCGAAGCGATAGGCGTACACGCGGTCGCCGGCGGCAATCATGGCCGGGATGATGTCTTTGCCAAAGTCGTTGCGCGGCTTGTCTGGGCGCCCTTCGCTGAGACGGCGCTCGAGCACGTTGGCGTTGAAGACATAGATGCCCATCGAGGCCAGGTTGCCCTTGTCGCGGTCCTTGGGCTTCTCGAAGAACTGGACGATGCGTGACTCCTCGTCCACCTGCATGATGCCAAACCGGTTGGTCTCTTCGAGCGGCACAGGCATGACGCCGATGGTGAGGTCGGCGCCATGTGCGATGTGGTAATCGATCATCGGGCGATAATCCATCTTGTAGATGTGGTCGCCCGACAGGATGACCACGTTGTCGGCGCGGTTCTGCTTGATAAAGTCCAGGTTCTGATAGATGGCGTCGGCCGTGCCGGCGTACCACGTCCGGCCGCGCCGCGCCTGGTAGGGCTGGAGCAGGCGCACACCGCCGCGGCTGCGGTCCAGATCCCACGGTTTGCCGATGCCAATGTGATCGTTGAGGCTGTGCGGGCGGTACTGTGTCAGGATGCCAACGGTGTAGATGCCGCTGTTGACACAATTGCTGATGGTGAAGTCGATGATACGGAATTTGCCGGCGAAAGGAACGGCCGGTTTCGCACGCTCTTCCGACAGAACGGTGAGTCGCGTGCCCTCTCCGCCTGCCAGAATCATGGCAATCGTTCGCATAGGTCAGCTTCTTTTTGTGTAAAGTTGCGGCGTTCTTTGGGAGAACCTGTTGTCGTGCACGTAGTCTAACGTATTTGTCATAAAAGGACAATCCCGCAGATCCCCTGCCATGTGCCCACTGTGCCCAACGTATTGTTGGCATACAGGAGAGTGGGCATTTGTTCCTCGTGGGACGAGCTGCTATACTTATCCTTTGCGGTGGACCTTGGCGCCGCTGCCCAGTATCGGTTTATTGACTGCTTAGTTCATTACCAAAGGGGGAAGCGTGCTGCAGCGTCCCACCCAAACAGCAGCTTTCTGGCGGGACCAGTTTGAGGTCACCGCCGACGACACGGATTTTCTCTATCAACTTCTGCTCGACGCGCAAAAGCCGATAAAGTTGAGCGACCTCGCCGTCGCCCTGATCAACGAGTACCTGCGCCGCGAAAATACGCGTATCGAGCAAGACCTCTCAAAGGGCACGATCTACGTGCCCAAGCAGCGCTACCAGGTTGGCCAGACATTGGTGTTCCCGGCACTGGAGTTTGCTGTTGGCCAGATCCTCGAGGTGCGCAAGGGGCAGAACCCCGAGCACGGCGACTTTGACGTGATCCAGGTGCGCTTTGCCCCCAATGAGAAGCCGCGCGAGTTTGCCGCCGGCTTGCAGACTTCGCACCGGCTCAACCAGACAAACGGCGACCGCCTTGTGCATGACGACGCACTGCTGTCGGCCGACGAGATCTACGCCCTCTACGAACTCGACATCAACGAGACGCTGCTGTATGCCTTGCAGGAAGGACCGCGCCACCAGGCATTTGTCGAAGTAGACGGCAGCTGGCTGCTCAAGGACATGCTGGCCGACGTGCACGTGGGCCATCTCAACATTGCCGAGGCGCTGATTGAGATGCAGGGCAAGCCACTTTCCACGGCGCAGCTGTTGGCTGAGGTAGATCTGGATCTGAATGTAAGTACGCCGATGCGCATCTTGAGCCTGGATCACGCGCTGAGCCAGGACGAGCGTTTCGACCGCGTCCGCCAGGGCAAGGAGCAGTTGTGGTTCCTGCGACGGCTGGAGCCGGTAGAAATCCAGACCGTGCCCCCTCTGCTGCGCTATAAGCCTGTGTCATATACGCGCGGGCTGCTCAGCGTCGAAATGCTGCAGATGGAGTGGGAACTGGACGACGAATGGGGCGAGAGCAGCTTGACGAGTGAGGTGCCAACCGTGGTGCCTTCTACCAGCATCATCCTCACGTACCCGCATCGCCACTACGGCACGCTGCCGTTGAGCGGGCGCACGCGCAGCTTCTTCCCGACCGGCACCGGCGCTTCGCTGATCACGCTGGTCGACGGGCGCTGGGGCACGCGCTACACGGGTTGGGTAATGCACGACGCCCGCTACGTGACTGGACTTTCCAAATGGATGGACGACCACCAGCTCCCGGTCGGCGCATTCATTACACTGGAGCGTACACCGGCCACTAACGAAGTCATCGTGGACTTCCGTACGCGGCGACCAAAGCGCGAATGGGCCCGCATTGCCGAGGCCGACCTGGATGCAAACCAGCTGCGCTTTGAGATGAACAAGATCAATGTGGCGTGCGAGTATGACGAACACATGATCATCGCCGAGCAGGAAGGTGATGGGCTGGACCAACTGCGGGAGCGCATTGACCAGCGGGGTACGACGATACCGGAACTGGTAGCGCAGATCGCGCCCGGAGTTGGTGAAGTTGAACCCGCAAGGCACGGTGCATGCCAAAAGCGTGTACAGCGCCGTCAACGTGGTGCGCCGCACGCCGCCTGGCCCGGTATTCCATGCCTTGATCAGCAATCGCCGCTTCCGCGACGTGGGTAACGGGCTGTTCGCCCTGTCCTGACGGTCCCCGACCGCAGGTGATAAAGGAGATACGACGACTCTATGGCTTCATCGTTAGTTGCAGATCGCCTGGCGCGGTTCCGCCCCACGCTCGACACTAAGTTCCATATTGACTACGACTGGTGGGACAAGAGCGGCCAAAGTTTTCGTCTTTACCTGCGCGACCAGTTGTGTGACGAGTGCCGAGCGCGTTTTGCCGACTATCACAACACGGAGGATGTAGACTGGGTGGACCCCGAAACGGGCGAGGTGCATCGCACCGATGCGCTGCGCGAGTGCCTGCGCACGCGCTGCGCCAACGATCCGGACTACATCAACGAGAAGCTGCCGATTGCCTCGGCTTGTTTTCGTATCTTCCTGGCCAACAACAACACGCCGCTGTCGCCCAAGGAACTGCACCAGCTCATCCCTTGGCGTTCGGCCGAGGAAATTCAGCGCACCCTGAGCGGCCAGCGGGTGTACTTGGGTCTGCGCCCGGTATAGCACTGGTATAGCATTGCCAAAAACGAGTTGAGCCGGGTCCTCCCTTCGCGGAAGACCCGGCTTTTTGTTTTCTTGGGACGCCACCCCGTCGCTGAAATCCCGTACGTGGACGCTGGTTGTGTTAGAGCAAGTGTTCTTGGCTGTGTTATCCAAAGCCGCTACACTGCTGTGCTAGTTCCTGCCCAACGGTCCGGCCAGGACTCGCTCGCGCAGCTGCTCAAATGACCAGACAGCCCCACTGCTGCGCTCGGGATCCAGCGATTCCAGCCACCAGGTAGCCCCGGCGGCGGCGTTACCGGCGATAACCTCTTCGGCCAGGTCAGGCTGATGGGCCGGGGTCTCACCCGACACGATGACGGCGCGCAGTTCGTCACGGACACGTCACGGTTGTACCGTAACCTACACATAGGGGTCTGAAGAACAGATCCGGAACGATTCGAGTTCATGGGCGAGGCGAGCATGTTCCCGGTAAGTACCGAGATTCGAATTGCGACCGCCGGAGGCGATTTAGTAACGTATGTAGCCAAACCTGTTGGCGATGGTCCCTGGCCGGGCGTAGTGGTGATTCATGACGCGATCGGCATGAGCCGCGATACGCGCAACCAAGCCGACTGGCTGGCGAGCGAAGGTTACTTCGTGGCGGCGCCTGATCTGTTCCATGGCGGTTCTTTGTTGAAATGCCTGCGCTCGATGATCTTCGACTACTTGACCTGGCAGGGGGACGTTGCCGCTAATGTCGGGACTGCGCGCGACTGGCTCAGCCAGCAGGTTGATTGTACCGGGCGTATAGGCGTGATCGGCTTCTGCATGGGAGGCGGATTCGCTCTACAGCTGGCCCCGGGTAAAGGCTTTGCCGTCTCCAGCGTCAACTATGGCATGCTGCCCAAGGAGTTGGAAACCTTCCTGGTGGGTGCCTGCCCCATCGTTGCCTCTTACGGGGCTAAGGATATTTCACTGCGCGGTGCCGCCGACCAGTTAGAGCATGCCTTGACCAAGCTGGCCATCGACCACGATGTCAAGGAATACCCTGATGCCGGGCACGCTTTTCTCAACCAACCGGACCCTGCCGACCTGCCATGGATGCTGACGGTGTTAGGCAAGATCATCAACACTCGCTACCATGAGCCTTCGGCCGGCGATGCGCGGCACCGGATCTTGGCGTTTTTTGAGAAACACCTGCAAGCCGACGACTAGGCAGTACGCCGCTCAGCGGGCTGCTTCCAGCTTGGCGAGCAGCGCGTCAAGATCGAAACCTGCGGCGCTGCCAGGCCCGGTAAGGATGCGGCGCTGCATGTCCTGGAGCACAGGCCACATGGCGGGCGAGACGCTCATATAAAATGGGGCAGTCGCGGTCTGCGTAGTCTGCAACCAAGGCCATCCCCTGGCGCACTTGCTCAGATAGGGTGGCAGGATCGGCCACGGCAAAAGCAGGCGCGTACAGCCCCCCGCCGACAACATCCTTCGTGAGAACGTCTCGCCCCTTAGCCGAAGCAAGATAAGCTGCAAAATCCAGCGCGGCATCGCGCTTTGGCGCCGCCGAGGGGACCATGTAGCCGATTGCCATCACGGGTTCTGCCGACGGCTGGGTTGGGTCCATCACTGGGAACGGGAAAAAGCCTAATTCGGCGCGGCGTTCGGGGGCCAACTCACCCAGAAAGGCCGGCCCTGACAGGATCATTGCGGGCTTAGGCCCCAGCAGGTTATCCTTTTGCACGAGGGCGGCTAACGCTTCCTGCGTCCCCATACCGGCAGCCGCGGGATTAAAGTAACCTTTTTCTACTAGCTGCGCCCATTGCTCAAAGACAGTGCGGATCCGCGGGTCAGTAAAAGGGATTTCGCCGGCAATAAGCTGGCGGTGCACGTCTGGCCCGTTGAGCCGCAGATCAAGGTAGTCAAGCCACAGGCTGCCCATAAAGGGATCTTCGCCGCTCATCGACAGCGGCACGACGCCGTTCATCCACAACGTTTCGCAGACCTGCAGGAATTCATCCCAGGTGGCAGGCGGCTGTAAACCATACTGTTCAAAGACGGCCTTGTTGTAGTAAAAGCCGTTCCAGTTGTAGCCGACGGGCAGGTAGTACTGCTTGCCTTCCCGTTCGCTCAAAGCACGCAGGCTGGGCTGCAGCGTTTCGGCTGCTCCCGACTCCTGCCACAAGTTGGTGAGGTCGGTGAGCCGTCCGGAGTCGATCGCCTTGTCCAGAAACCAGCCTGGCGTGATGAGCATGATGTCAGGCACAGGCGGCTGGGCCAGCATGGCGTCCGGCGTTTGATTGTACTGCTCGACTGCCATGCTAATCTCTGGGTGAATCGCACGATAGCCACCGATAAGGGCATCCTCCGCTGCGGCCAGTCCGGGAAAGGTGATGTAGCGCAGCGTGATTGGCTCTGGTGTTGGTGTGGGCTGGGCACCGAAGCCGCAGGCGGCAAGAAGAAGTACGGCGGCACCCAAGAGGATCGGACGAAACAGCCGGGGCAGTGAGAAGGTGGTGCGGTTGCATGGTAGGAACACGCTTTCGGGCAATCAAGGGCTGGCGGGCGGATTCCCGGACGCCTCTGTCTATTGTACAATGCTCGTCCCAATTTCTTACATTCGTTCCATAGGAGGCAAGTGTGATGCTGACGCAGAAGCAGGTAGATTTTTTCCAGGAGAATGGCTATCTATTGGTCAAAGGCCTGTTTACTCGTGACGAAGCAGCCGTGTTCCGCCAGGAGGCGCATGACCTCATCGCACGGCTGCAGCAGACCCGTGATGTGGAAGCGACCTGGGGCAGCGCCAAAGAGGTGACGGCCACCAAGACGTCACTGCTGCACTGCCACGACGTGCAGTTCCAGTCGGCGCGCCTGACTGCCTTGCTGGTCGACGATCGCTTCACGGGAGCTGCAGCTGACTTAATGGGGACGCCGAACGTGCAGCTCCACCACAACAAGCTGTTTATCAAGCCGCCGGAAAAGGGTTCACCCTTTCCCATGCACCAGGATCGCCCCTTCTTTCCCCACGATAAGGATACGATGATCGCAGGGATTATTCACTTCGACAACGCACCCTTAGAAAAAGGCTGCGTGCGCGTGGTGCCGGGCAGCCACAAGCTGGGCGCGATCGAGCACGTGCAGGAAGGCGGCTGGCACTTGCCGTTGGACAAGTACCCGTTGGAGTCATCGGTTGCGTGCGAGGCTGAGGCCGGCGACGTGCTGTTCTTTAGCTATCTCACCATCCACGGCTCGGGTGTCAACGTGAGCAACGAAGCGCGCACGACCCTGCTCGTGCAGATGCGTGACCCGCTTGATCCCCCTAGTGTGTTGACGCACTTGTCACGTGGACAGGGTATGATGCTGCGTGGAATAGACCCGAGTGCCGGTAAGGCCACGCCGCCGGGCGCAGAGGCTCAGGGCACGATGGGTGGCGCCAAAGCCACTGCCGGTGGCGTGATGGGCGGGGCAAATGGTGGGGCGATGGGCGGCAAGATGTAACGAGACATGGTCGCCAAGCAGCGTAAACACCTTGGCCGGGCCCCTTTCGGGGACGGCCAAGGTGTTTACGCCGGCACAGTTGTTGCATGTGCCGTGTTATGCATCAATGTTTTCTAAGTAACGTCAATCGCTCCGGCGCATCTGCGCCACGGAAGTCACCTGGCGCATGGCCGGCTGCGGATCTGGGCGGCGTATTGACAGCATCATCATCGCCAGACAGGTCAGGGCAAAGGTGGTGATGAATGGGGTTAGCGACAAGTCCCAATAAAGAGTGAGAGCAGCCACTAGAGCCGACGGAATCAACAGCAGCGGCGCAATTTGCCATAAAGGGATCTGGCGACGGTGCGATGAGCGATTTGACACGGCAAGCCTCCACAATTCTCAAGCAAAACTTGATGCATGCTGAACTGGCCATACTGTACCATTGAAACGCCACGATTTTTCTGATCCTTTCCTGTCAATTGTGATGGGGCCGCGCCTCAGGTGTACACTCACCATTCATGACAGCCATGCTACCTATCCCATTTAACGATTTGCGCGCTGCTTACCTGGCTATGCAGCAGGAGATTGATGCGGCTGTGGCCGAGGCGCTCGACTCAGGTTGGTACATTCTTGGGCGCCAGGTAGCGGCCTTTGAGGCGGAGTTCGCAGCATTTACCCACACGGCTGGTTGTGTGGGAGTCAATTCCGGAACTGATGCGCTAGTGCTTGCGCTGCGCGCCTGCGGAGTTGGTCCTGGTGACGAGGTGATCACTGTGGCGCACACTGCTGTGGCCACAGTCGCGGCGATCCGCCTCGCCGGCGCTGTACCCGTGTTGGTTGACGTAGATCCACAAACCTACACGATGGATCCGCAGGCGCTGGAAGCCGCCATCACGGGGGCTACGCGTGCTGTGATTCCGGTTCACATCTATGGCCATGCGGCCGATCTGGCCGCTATCCAGGCGATCACGCGGCGGCACGGCCTCCTGTTGATCGAAGACTGTGCACAGGCGCACGGGGCGACGTCGCATGGGCGGCCGCTGGGTTCATTCGGCGAGCTGGCGACATTCTCGTTCTACCCGACTAAAAATCTCGGGGCGTTGGGTGATGGCGGCGCGGTCGTCGGCCAAGATGCTGCCTTACTCGAGCGTGTGCGGCTGCTCCACGAATATGGCTGGACCCCGGCCGCTCGCTATGTGTCGCAAATCGAAGGCACGAACTCACGCCTGGACGAGTTGCAGGCTGCGATACTCCGGGTCAAACTGCGTCACCTGGATGCGCACAACGCCGCAAGGCGAGCTTTGGCTGCCGCTTACAGCGAGTTGCTGCCACCTGTGGTCATTTGTCCGCGCGAACGCCCGGGTGCCATGCATGTCTACCACCTTTATGTCGTGCGTGTGCCGCAGCGTGATCGCGTGCGCCGCAGCTTGGACGCAGCCGGCATCGGCACTGCGATTCATTACCCGGTGCCGGTACACCGGCAGCCGGCCTATGGCCGCGGCGTCGTGCAGTGCGGGCCCCTGCCTGTCACCGAGCAAGTGGCAGGCGAGATCTTGTCGCTGCCGATGTATCCGACACTGACAATGGCACAGGTCACCCGCGTTGTCGATGCCCTGGCCCAAACACTTGCTGCGCCTGATATTGCTGCTCTCGCATGAAACAAACTACTGCGCGTCCGCCGACACGCATCCTGACCCGCATCCTGACCCGCACATTGGATCGACTGCTCAGCGATCCTTATCGCCTGGTCCTGCTGGCGCTGGCGCTTGTCTACGTGATCGTTTTCACGCGCTTTGCCTGGGACGCGCATGAGGGGATGCGCACGCACAAAGCCGATCTTGGCCAGATCGATCAGGCCGTCTGGAACAGCAGTCGCGGCCGCTGGCTTGAGCAGACGGACAATGGTTTTACGGCTACACGCCTCACCGACCATGTTGAGCCCGTCCTTGTCCTTATCAGTCCCTTGTTGTGGCTGTGGGATGACGTGCGCACACTGCTGCTGTTGCAGGTTGTGGCTGTGGCGGCCGGCGTGCTCCCGCTTTACCACCTTGGCTTGCGCCGCTGTGAGGCCCTGCTCTCGGAACGCCAGCTGGCACAAGTCTGGCTGCGAGAGCCTATCCAGCAGCTGGCGCGGCCGCTTGCCTTTGCCTTAGGCGTAGCTTACTTGCTGGCTCCGCAGCTGCAGTCGGCGCTGCTCACAGAGTTTCACGCCGCGCCACTGGCCGTTCCGCTGATCCTGTGGGCTTTCTGGGCGGTAGACGCGCGTCGTTGGGGCCAGTTCGTGTCGGCGGCAGTGCTGCTCACGCTGGTCAAGGAAGAGATGGCACTGCTGGCGGCCGGCCTCGGGCTGTGGGCCGCCTGGCGCGCGTGGTGGGACGGCAGGCGTGCAGGGCACGGCGTCGATATGCCCTACGGAGTCGGTGCGGGCCTTGCTGCGCTGGCCTTGGGGGCCACCTGGTTCTATGTGGCTACTTTTGTCATGGTGCCGGCCTATGCGCAGCCGCTCTATGGCACCGTCGAAAGCACTTACTTCCAGCGCTACGGCGCCCTGGGGGATTCGTCTGCAGACATCTTGCGGAGCCTGGTGACGCAGCCGCAGGTCGTCTGGTCAATCGCCAGCGAAGGGCCGCAGGTTGGCATATTTGCTGGGGCTGCTGGCGGCATTTGCCTTCTTCCCGCTCGTCGGCCTCGAGGTGGTGCTGCTGTCGCTGCCTCTCCTGCTGGCCAACCTGCTCAGCGCCTATCCTGCCCAGTACTACGGCGAGTTCCATTATTCGGCTCCACTTGTACCCTACTTTGCTGTGGCCGCAGCGTATGGATTGGCGCGCCTGTGGCGACCTCTGGCGCGGCGTAC
Source organism: uncultured Chloroflexia bacterium (assembly GCA_963701415.1). Lineage (GTDB taxonomy): Bacteria > Chloroflexota > Anaerolineae > Caldilineales > Caldilineaceae > Fredericiella. The sequence continues at coordinate 432,114 of CAVPAH010000019.1, read as the reverse complement.
AGATCGGTCTTCGGCGGCATTTCAGCACCTGCCTGCGGCCAGTACCGGGACGATGGCGGCGGTTGCGCTGGTGCAGAACTCGCGCACAGCACTGCGCCCACTGATGACGTGGGCGTTTGTCGCCTGGCTGCTGCTGTGGGCAGGCGGCAATTACCTGCTGCATGGACGCGGTCCATTCGGCGGTCGCTACGATCCTGCGCCGGTCCTGGCTCATCACCGCCTGCTCGACCGCTTTATCGCTCAGGTCCCATCAAATGCAGCGCTCACTGCGACGGCAGCCGTACACCCTCATGTAAGCCATCGCCAATATATATACCAGTTTCCCCTCGGGCTCGACGCCCCTGTACCTGCAGACTGGGCACTGCTTGACGTGACGACCAACACGGACATGGCCCCCGGCGATCTCAAGGCCAAGGTCGACGCCATGTTAGCCGATGGCTGGGGTATCGTGGATGCGGCGGATGGATTCTTGCTGCTGAGCAAAACGGCAACACGCAAGGAGATTCCCCCCGAATTCTACACGTTTGTGCGGCCCCACGCGGCGGGGTCAGACGGCGATCAGCTTTGGCAGCTGCGGGGCATCGAGGCTGAGGACTGGCCGCGCTGGCGGCAGACGAAATTGGCGGCAACCTGGCAGATCGGCAGCAGGTTTGATCCCGCCGCCAATGTACCTCGACTTGCGGTCGTGACGCCGCGCGGCGATACCGTTGCGACGCTGGCGACGGCTGCTCCACCCGGTCTGGCCTGGCTGCCGGCGACAGACTGGCGCCCAGGCGACGAGATCCGCCTGACTACGCTGGCCCTTACCCTGCCGCCGATATTTGCCGTACAAGCAAGCGGCGATGCTGAAACCGGGCCGGCGGTATTCGTGCGCGGGCCGCAGGGTACGCTGCAACAAGTGCCGGAACAGGTCCGCCCGGGGGGAAGCCTTGGCGCGGCGCTGCAGCCATATCTTGGCTCTTTGGTGGCGAGCAGAGCAGTGACCGCAACCCTAGCGGATGGGCGGCAGCTTACGCTTCAAGGATGGCTTCCCGCTGCACCCGTGGCAGCCGGCCAGCAGGCCAATGTGCTGCTGGAGTGGAAGCTGGCGGGTGCGGCAGGAAGAAGTGCGGGGAATGAATGGCCGCAAGACCTGGCGGCATTTGTCCATCTGCGGCACGGTGGGGCCAATGTGGATCAGGCCGACGGCGCACCGCAGTGGTTCGGACAGCCGGCCAGGCCGGTCGTATCTTCCGGCCAGCAGACGACCCAAACGACAATTCTGAACGACTGGCGGCAAGTATCGGTGCCCGCAGACGCGGACCTCGGGGACGACTGGAGATTGGTCGTGGGCATGTACAATCCGCAGACCGGTGAACGGTTGCCGCTGTATCCGGCTGGTCAATCCGATCAGGCGGATGCTGTTGTGGACGAACTGGATCTTGGATCGATTCGTGTGGTTGCGCCGCTGCAGCCGGATCAGGCGTGCGCTCTTCTGCCCACCACCTGCCCATCGCAGCAGAATTGAGTAACGCAGCCAGCATAAAGGCTTGGGAATAGCCAGGGGCCGGCGCCGACGCCTGCCCCTGGCTGCACTGCTCTACTGAACAGTCATCGTGCTGAGTACGCTCTCCAGCGGAATCATCTGCGCGTCCGCCGGCGCCTCGATCGTCTCTGTTGCCTCAGTGGACATGTTGCTGTTGCTGATCGTCGTCTTGATGTCGAATCCGACGTTATCGCTCGTCGGCTTCAGTTCCGCAGGGAGCTGGCCGCTGGCGGCTGCCATCTGGACCAGCCCGCTCATGTCCCACGCGACCTCAGATTCGTATTCGTACAGCATAGAGGTCGTCGAGGCCAATCGTCTGCTTGGCCGTGGCCGTCATGCCGGTAAACAGCATCGGACCCATCATACCCAGCATCTGTACATTCTGTTCAATGTCGGCCGCCGTCAAGCCCGTGCTCTCGAACGCGCCGGCTTTGGCCAGGTCCACGACGATCTGCTGGAAGTCAGGGCTGCTGAGGAAACCGGCCACATCCATCGTAGTATTGAAGGTTGCCGCGGGTTGTCCATCCAGTTCGACGACGTCACCGCTTTCGATCGTCATGTACTTCTGAAACGTCTCCGCATATTGTTGCAGGAACTGCGTCGAGCCAATGCCGGCGACTGTTACCCCGCCTGCGCCCGCTGCACCCTGCTCCTGCATGGTCTGCAGTGCCTGTTCGAATGCCCCTTGTTTCACCAACTCGTTAATCACGTCCAGCAGCGGGAATCCGACCCATCCCGCAGCGATTGTGGGCACAAATGCTGCCACCTCGCTCAGATCCCAGTACAGCACGCCGTCCACCAGCTTGACTTGGATCGCCAGCTGATCGGGGACCTTCAGGCCCGACTGGGCGCTGATCAGGTCGGCGAGTTCGGATGTCACCGTTACGTCCAATGACATGTCAAAGTCCCAGCCGGAGACAAGGTCGACGATCGGCTGCGGGTCGTCTGCCAGCAGCTGCAGCGTCTCCTCTTGGGTAAGCCCATTAAGCTTCTGGGCTGCTGCCATGGCGGCGGGATCGGCTACTGACGTCATGTTGCTGGTAATCGCGGCGTTGATCGTTTCTGCCGGCAGGCCAGGGATGCCGTTGAGCGTCACATCGAATGATGTGAGCGCGGTGCTCTGCGCCACCTGCTTCATCAGGTCGTGGGATTCCTGGAGAATAGCGCAGTCTTCCTTGCTGAGATCACCGCAGAAGACGGGTGGCTCGCTGCCGGCGGTGTCCTGGGCCAGGGCAGGTGTCACCGTACCGAGCAGCAGCGCCAATACGGTCAGAAGAACAAAGATCTTTGTGCGCATGAGGATACTCCGATCTTACATAAGTTGGTTTTTGGGTCGGGGATGAGCAGACCGTACAGACATCATAACACAGCAATGCGGGACAAGGTTCCCAGCAGGTGCCCTTCGGACGCCGGTCAAATACCTCGTTTTCCGGCTCCAAACAACGGCGCCACCCCCACTTAAGGACAAAGTGACACTTGTCCCAAGCCATTCATTACTCATGCCCCTAACCTGTGACGAGATTCACAAGTACACTAAACATCATATAAGTCTTTGGTTTTTGCTGATTTGACAGGTCTCACACCTATTTCTACGGTCTTTTGTCCGCAGGCAGCCCACAGGAGGAACGCATATGCCCATCGACCGCAGCGAACTGGACCAGGTCCTCTCCACCCTCCATCGCTATGCTGAAAAGAAGCTCACCCCTGATTTTCTGATCCACCTCGACCACGAGGATAAGTTCCCCGCCGATGTACTTGACGAGCTGTACAACAAGATCGGTCTGCACCTGGTTTTTATTCCCGAAGACTGCGACGGCATGGGCGGCGGCGCTTACGACGTCTACCGCGTCTCCGAAGCGATGGCGGGCTATCGATCTTGGCATCGCCACCGGCGTCCTGGCCACCTTCCTGGGCGCCGATCCCATCACCGTCGGCGGTACGCCCGAGCAGACAAAGCTCTGGATGAGCCGCATTGCCAACGAAGGCTTGTTGGTTGCCTATGGCGCCACCGAGCCGCAGGCAGGCTCCGACCTGGCCCAGCTCAAGACCAAGGCCGTGCCCGTGATCGAAGACGGCAAGGTCAAGGGCTATAAGATCAGCGGTCGCAAGCAGTGGATTTCGAACGGCGGCGTAGCCGAAATCTACACCATCCTGGCACTGGCCCCAGGCGGCCCCTCCTGGTTTGTGGTCGAAAAGAATGCCGAAGGCTTTACCAAGAACAAGCCCGAAGACAAGCACGGCATTCGCGCCTCCAACACGGCCGCACTGTTCCTGGAAGATGTCTACGTCGACGCCGACCGCCTGCTGGGCCTGGTGGAAGGCCAGGGTCTCGCCCAGGCGCAGGCCGTCTTTGGCTACACCCGCCTGATGGTTGCCGCCTTTGGTCTCGGCGCCGGTTGGGCCGCGCTGAAGCGTGCCATCCCCTACAGCCAGACACGCATCCAGGGCGGCGCACCGCTCAGCGAGAAGCAGGGCTATACGCATAAGCTGATCGTCCCCAACGTCGTCCGCCTCGAAGCTGCCCGCGCCTACATCGAATGGACGGCCGATCGCATCGATTCGGGTGAGCCGGACCTGCAGACCGAAGGCGCCGTCGCCAAGTATCTCGCCACCGAAGGCGGCAACAAGGCCTGCGAGGATTCAATCCAGGCCATGGGCGGCTACGGCTACACCAAGGAATACATGGTGGAGAAGTACAAGCGCGATGTGCGCATCACCACCATCTACGAAGGCACCTCGGAGATCATGGAGTGGACGATCGCGCGCGATCGCTGGCAGCTGCACCTCAAGAGCAAAGGCGCCTATTACAACGACTGGGCGGCGCGCCTCGACGCGCAGGCCCGTGCCGACAACTGCGGCGGCGCTTCCACGGCTGCCATGGCCATGCGGGCGCTGGCCGTCATTCTCGAACGGGCGCGCATCGACCGCTTGACTCGCAACCAGCACATCCTCTTCCGCCTGGGCGAGTTGATTGCCTATGCTGAGACGGCTGCGATCTTTGCCGACCGGTCGGTGAATACCCCAACCACGGCCATGCCGTTCGACAAGCCAACCCTGCAGGCAATGTCCCGCATCCATGCGCGTGAGGCAGCCCTCAAGGTTGCCACCGACGGGCTGCGCTGGGCCGTCGGCGCCGGTCAGACTGACCCGAACCTCGCCGCCAGCCTCAACCTGCCCGGCATCTATGCCGCACAGGCTGGTCTGATCGAGGATATGGATTTCGTCGCCAAGCAGCTGGTTGTCGCCTTCCCGGCCGCGTAATCGTGAGAGGGTGAGGGGTGTATATATGTCCCCGGAGCGGGCGAACGCAGGCGTTCGCATCACGTCCCGGGGACATGATGCCCTCATGTAAAAGAGGAGTAAAACCCAATGACGCAGAGCTCCGATAGAGCCATTGCGATCGTGGGTGTGGGGGCCGTTCTGCCAGACGCTCCCAACGCCCCGGCGTTTTGGAACAACATTGTCAATAAACGCTATTGCATTTCCGAGACTCCAGTTGACCGCTGGAGCATTGCCGATTATTACGACCCTGATCCCACTGCCCCCGACAAAACCTATTCCAAAATTGGCGGCTGGGTGCGTGGATTCCAGTTTGACTGGAAAAAGTATCGCATTCCGCCCAAGGTGGCGGCTGCGATGGACGCAGGGCAGCAGTGGGCCGTGACCATTGCCGACGAGGCACTCACCGACTATGGCTACCCCAACCGCTCGCTCGACTCGGAGCGTGTGGGTGTCATTCTCGGTACGGCCATGGGCGGCGAGCTTCACTATGTCACTCAGAACCGCATCGTCTTCCCCGAGTTTGCGCATATGCTAGAAGCTGCGCCTGCCTTCGCCGGCTTGCCTGCCGGCACGCGTGAGGCCATCATGCAAGAGTGGCATGCGCGCATGGACGCTAAGCTGCCGTCCATCACCGAAGACACGATGCCGGGCGAACTGCCCAACATTGTCGCCGGCCGCGTGGCCAATGTGCTTAACCTCCGCGGTCCCAATTTCATCACGGATGCTGCGTGCGCTTCATCGTTTGCCGCCATCAGTTCGGCATTTGAGATGCTCACCGAGCATCATGTGGACGTCGTGATTGCCGGTGGCGTCGACCGCAACATGGGCGCGGCCATATTCGTCAAGTTCTGCAAGATCGGCGCCCTCAGCGCCACCGGCAGCCGCCCCTTTGGCGAGGGCGCCGATGGCTTCGTCATGGGCGAGGGCTCGGCCTCGTTCTTGCTCAAGCGCCTGTCCGATGCCGAGCGCGACGGCGACAAGATCTACGCCGTCATCCGCGGCGTCGGCGGCTCATCCGACGGCAAGGGCAAAGGCATCACCGCGCCCAATCCGATCGGCCAGATTCTGGCCGCTAGGCGAGCCTGGGAGAACGCCGAGATCGACCCCGCCACGGCCACGTTGGTCGAAGCGCACGGCACCAGCACCAAAGTCGGCGACGTCACCGAAGTCAACAGCTTGAGTGAGGTTTTTGGCGGCGCAGGCCGGCAGGTAATCGGACTGGGCTCAGCCAAGAGCAATATCGGTCACCTGAAGGCGGGCGCGGGCGCGGCAGGTCTGCTCAAGGCCACCATGGCGGTCTACAACAAGGTGCTCCCGCCCACGCTCAACTGCGAGCGCCCTAATCCGAACATCGACTTTGCGAACTCGCCCTTCTACCCCCTGTGCCAGCCGCGTGCGTGGGATGCGCCCAAGAACGGCCCGCGCCGCGCCGGCGTCAGCGCCTATGGCTTTGGCGGCACGAACTTCCACCTGGTGATTGGAGGAACACGTACCCGGCATGTTAAAGAGCGAACCTAAGGTTTTCGCTGCAGCGGTCCCGAGCAATGGGCAGGCAAGTAGTCAGGCAAGCGGTAACGTCGGTACTGGCGATAAGGGCAAAAGTGACAACGTGAGCACCTCATCTTCCGCAGCACTGCAGCCGCCGCTGAACAAGAAGCCGCTCCGTGGCATATACGCACTCGGCGCGAAGACGCCGGCCGAACTCAAAGACAAGCTGGACGATGCCTTCCGCAGGGTTGAAGGCGGGTTGGACGCCGGACATCAAGCTGCCCAATCCGGCCGATCTGCGCCAGCCGGAACGAATCGTGATTGACTTCGGCAATCACGACGAGCTGTTCGACAAGCTGGGCAAGGCGCGCAAAGCAGCCGGCTTTGACAACGTGGCGGCCTGGAAGGCGCTGCAGGCACAGGGCATCTTCCGCGCCTCGGGCGACAAGACCCGGCTTGGTTGGCTTCCTCTTCCCCGGCCAGGGCAGCCAGTACACCAACATGGGGCGCCTGCTGGCCAGCCTCGAACCGGTCGTCGCCGCCACCTTCAAAGAGGCCGATCAGGTCATGACGCCCATCTTGGGTCGCCCGCTCACCTCCTACATCTTCGTCGATTCCACGGACCCCGAGGCGATGAAGAAGGCCGAGCGCGACCTGATGCAGACCGCCATTACACAGCCTGCCATGCTCACGATGGATACCGCCATCTACCGGCTGCTGGCCGAATACGGGTTCGGTCCCGACGTCGTCATGGGGCACTCGCTGGGCGAATATGGCGCGCTGATCGCCGCCGGCATCATGCCCTTTGCCGATGCATTGGAAGCTTCTGCGGCGCGCGGCGCCGAGATGACCAAGGTCAGCATGGGCGACAACGGCTGGATGGCCGCCGTTATGGCGCCGCTTGATGTCGTCGAGGCGACGCTCAAGGAAGTTGATGGCTATGCTGTTGCTGCCAACATCAACTCCTACACCCAGGCGGTCGTCGGCGGCGCCTCCAAGGCCGTCGAGCAGGCGATAGGCATCTTCGAGAAGAAAGGCTTCCGAGCACAGCGCATTCCTGTCAGCCATGCTTTCCACACCAAGATCGTGGCCCCGGCCAGCGCTCCGCTCCGCCAGGTTCTCAACCGCCTGCGCATCAGCGAGCCCAGGCTCAAGATGGTCGCCAACGTCACCGGTGGGCTCTATCCGGTGACTGTCGAAGGCATCAAGGACATCTTGGAACTGCAGATCGCTTCGCCCGTGCAGTGGGTCGCAGGGTTTGGAAACGATGTACGCCGAAGGTGTCCGCATGTTTGTCGAGGTCGGCCCCAAGCGTGCGCTCAAGGGCTTTGTTGACGATGTGTTGGGCAGCAAGCCTGACGTCTGGTCGCTCCTGACCAACCATCCCAAGACAGGCGAAATCGAGAGCTTCAACCAGGCCCTCTGCGGTCTGTACGCTGCCGGCTACGGCATCGAAGCGCTTGAAGGCTTGAATGTTGATGCCGCCGCCGGTGCCCCGATTAAGGGTGCTGTGGCTGCCGCCGTCCAGCCTGCTGCTGCCACTAAGACCGTTCCGGTTCAAGCGAAGGAAACTATACCCATGGCGCAATCGACAATTGATGCCGGCACGCTCGGCCAGGCGCTGGTCGCGGCCTTGCAGCAGATCTCCGGCAGCAGTTCACAGCAAAGCACCCGCAGCACGGCCTATGATCGCAACGATGTGCCGCAGGGTTCGATCATTGTCTCCGGTACTGGCCTCGGCCTGCCGGGCGCAAATAAGCCGGTGATGGACCCGGACAATGCACTGCGCATCCTGCGCGGCGAGCAGTTCGTGGACCTCATTCCCGAGCGCTATCGCAAGGAAATGGCCGGCAAGCGCATCACGCGCTTGGTCAAGGGCGAGGATGGCTCCGGCAGCTTTGAAGTCATCGAAAGCACCGACGACGTGATCAAGCTAGCCGGCCGCGCCGGTGCATTTGACCTGGCGGCAGAATATGGCGTTCCGGCCAAGCTGATCGAGGCGCTTGACATCACGACGCAGCTCTCGATCGCGGCAGGCCTGGATGCCCTGCGCGAGGCCGGTATCCCGCTGGTCCAGACCTACCGCACCACGACCAAGGGCACCTACCTGCCCGACCGCTGGCTGCTGCCCGAGGCCCTGCGCGACGAGACTGGCGTGATCTTCGCCAGTGCCTTCCCCGGCGGCGACCGCTTCGCCGACGAGTTCAAGCGCTACTACGCCTGGGAAAACCTGCGGCAGCAGATCGCGATGCTGGAAGACCTGCGCCAGTATGTCCAGGATGACGTGACGCTGCGTGAGATCAACCGCAAGATTGGCGAACTGAAGGACGAGCTGGCCCGCACTCCCTACGAGTTTGACCGCCGCTTTATCTTCCGCATCCTGGCCATGGGCCACAGCCAGTTCGCCGAGTACATCGGCGCACGAGGTCCGAACACGCACGTGAACGCCGCCTGCGCCAGCACCGCCCAGGGCATTTCCCTGGCGGAGGACTGGATCCGCAACGGCCGCTGCCGCCGCGTGATCGTGCTCGGTGCGGATGACGTCACCGGCGAGAACCTGATGGGCTGGGTCGGTGCCGGTTTCCTCGCTACCGGCGCGGCTGCGACCGACGACAAGGTCGACGAAGCTGCACTGCCCTTCGACCGCCGTCGCCATGGCACACTGCTTGGCATGGGCGCCTGCGCCCTGGTGGTCGAGAGCGAAGACGCCGTGTGCGAGCGCGGTATGCGGGGTATCGTCGAACTGCTGAGCAGTGAAACGGCCAACAGCGCCTTCCACGGCACCCGCCTGGACGTCAGCCACATCTGTGACGTGATGGATCGCCTGGTGACAGGCGGCGAACGCCGCTTTGGTATTAACCGCTACAGCATGGCCCCGCAGATGGCGTTCATCTCGCACGAGACCTATACGCCGGCACGCGGCGGCAGCGCGGCGGCGGAGGTCTTCGCTCTGCGCAACACCTTTGGTGCGGCGGCCGACGAGATCGTCGTCTGTAACACCAAGGGCTTCACCGGCCACCCGATGGGTGCCGGTGTCGAGGATGTCATCGCCGTCAAGATTCTCGAATATGGCATCGTGCCGCCGGTGCCCAACTACAAGGAAGTGGACCCGGACCTGGGTACGCTCAACCTGAGCCGCGGCGGGCGCTATCCCGTACAGTATGCGCTGCACCTGGCAGCCGGTTTCGGTTCTCAGATCAGCATGACGCTCTTGCGCCGTATCCCCGGCGGTCATGACCGTGTCGATAACAAGGGCATGTACCAGCGCTGGCTTGCCGACGTCAGCGGCTACGACACAGCGGAGACCGAGGTCGTCAAGCATGTGCTGCGTGTGATAGCCACCGGCGCCCCTGGCCGCCGGCCGGTTGCGAGTGCCTGGAAGTATGGCACCGGTCCCGTCGTACGGGCCACCGCCCCAGGCAGTGGTGCCATGACTGAGTACCGGCCCCTGCCCATGCCGGCAGTTGCGCGTGCCGCAGCCCCAATTGCTCCTCCCCCTGCACCTGTCGCCGCTCCAGCTCCAGTGATCGCAGCCCCAGTGCCATCTGTAGTGGCACCTGCTGCGGCACCTGTCGTAGTTCCCGCCGCCCCCGTTGCGCCGGCTCCGGCACCCATTGTGCCGCCGGCTCCGGCCCCGGTGGCAGCGGCACCCGTCGTCACGGCTCCTATCGCGGCTCCAGTCGCGGCCCCAGCACCGGCAGTAGATAAGGTGGTCGAGCAGGTATTGAGCGTCGTAGCGGCCAAGACCGGCTACCCGCAGGACATGCTGGATCTGGATCTGGACTTGGAAGCTGACCTCGGCATTGATACCGTCAAGCAGGCGGAGACTTTCGCCGCCATTCGCGAGAGCTTTGCCATTCCGGCCCAAGACGGCATCAACCTCCGTGACTATCCGACGCTGCAGGCAGTGGTCGGTTACGTCAAGAAGAATCGCCCTGACCTGGCGGTGAGTGCCGCCCCGGCTGCTGTGCCTGCGCCAGGTGCTCCTCCGGCACCCGCTGCTATCGCAGTTCCCGTTGCTCCGGCAGTGGATGCAGTGGTAGAGAAGGTGCTGAGTGTCGTAGCGGCCAAGACCGGCTACCCGCAGGACATGCTGGACCTGGATCTGGACCTGGAAGCGGACCTTGGCATCGATACCGTCAAGCAGGCGGAGACATTCGCCGCCATTCGCGAGAGCTTCGCAATCCCGGTGCAGGAAGGCATTAACCTGCGCGACTATCCGACGCTGAGCAGTGTGGTCGGCTTCGTCAAGAAGAACCGCCCTGACCTGGCCGTGAGTGTCGCCCCGGTAGCGCCTGCTGCAACCCCAATCCCAGCTCCCGCCCCAGTGTCGGCCTTAGCCGCAGCGCCTGCTGCCGATCAGGTGGTCGAGAAGGTGCTGAGTGTGGTGGCCGAGAAGACCGGCTATCCCAAGGATATGCTCGACCTCGACCTCGACCTGGAAGCCGATCTCGGCATCGACACGGTCAAGCAGGCCGAAACCTTTGCCGCCATTCGTGAGTCGTTCGCCATTCCCGTTCAGGAAGGCATCAACCTCCGCGACTATCCGACGTTGAGCAGCGTGGTTGGCTTCGTGCACACCATGCGGCCCGACCTGGTAGTGAGCACAGCAGCACCTGCGCCTGTAACTCCTGTTGTGGCCGCGCCCGCAGCTGTGGCGCCGGCCGCTCCGGCGGTCCAGCAGGTTGGCTTAGCTGCTGATACTGTCGTCGAGCAGGTGCTTGGCGTCGTGGCCGACAAGACCGGCTACCCGAAGGACATGTTGGAGTTGGACCTCGACATGGAGGCCGACCTCGGTATCGACACAGTCAAGCAGGCAGAAACCTTTGCTGCCATTCGCGAGACCTTCGCAATTCCGGCACAGGAAGGCATCAACCTGCGCGACTATCCGACGCTCAAGAGCGTGGTTGACTTCGTGAAGAAGATGCGCCCAGACCTGGCAGTGGCTACTGTGGCCGCCGTGCCCGTAACGCCGGCAGCAGCGGCAGCACCTGCCCCAGTGCCATCGCCTGTTCCTGTCACCGCTGCAGGTGATCCGGTAGTCGAGAAGGTGCTGGAAGTTGTGGCAGCCAAGACAGGTTATCCCAAGGATATGCTCGAGCTGGACTTGGACCTGGAAGCCGACCTGGGGATCGATACGGTCAAACAGGCCGAAACCTTCGCCTCGATTCGCGAGTCGTTCGAAATCCCGGTCCAGGAAGGCATCAACCTGCGCGACTACCCGACGCTGAACAGCGTGGTTGGCTTTGTCAGGCAGAACCGGCCCGATCTGACAGCACCTCTGGCCGCAGCGGCTCCGGCCGTTGCCCCCGTCGCGGCAGCTCCGGCACCCGTTGCGCCGGCAGGCGATGCGGTGACGGAAAAGGTGCTGGACGTGGTGGCCGCCAAGACCGGCTATCCCAAGGACATGCTCGAACTCGACCTCGATATGGAGGCGGACCTGGGCATCGATACGGTCAAGCAGGCTGAAACCTTTGCCTCGATCCGCGAGTCGTTTGCGATTCCGTTCCAGGAAGGCGTCAATCTGCGTGACTACCCGACCCTGAGCAGCGTGGTCCAGTTTGTCAAAACGATGCGGCCGGACCTGGCAGATCTGGCCGGGGCGCCGGCTGCCGCAGCAGTACCTGCACCGGCAGCACAACCGGCAGCACAACCGGCGGTGACGATCAAAACCATCGGTACCCTGGAAGACGCCGACAAGATGCCGCGCCGCGTGCCGGTTCCGGCCCTGCGGCCCTCGCTCGACGTCTGCAAGCCGACCGGCGTTACGCTGGATGCCAACAGCCGGGTCGTCGTGATGCTGGACCAGGGCGGTGTCGGCAAGAAGCTGGTCGAAAAGCTGCAGAAGCGCGGCGTGACGGCGCTGGTGGTCGAGCCTGGCATCGGCACCGACGCGCTAGACGCTCAACTCAAGACCTGGCAGGCGGAAGGGCGCATCCAGGGCGTATACTGGCTGCCGGCGCTCGACGTCGAACAGCCGCTCGAAGAGATGAGCCTGGACGAATGGCGCGAGCTCAACCGGGTGCGGGTGAAAAATCTGTACACGGCGATGCGGGCCCTGTATGACAGCGTGACGGGACCAAACTCGTTCCTGCTTTCCGCCACGCGCCTGGGTGGCCTCCACGGCTACGGCCCAGTGCCGGCAGCTGCCCCGTTGGGTGGCGCAGTGGTAGGCTTTACCAAGGCCTACAACATGGAACAGGCGATGCGCGAGACCGGCAAGGGGATCATCGTCAAGGCGGTGGACTTCGAGCCCTCACGCAAGACCGTTGAACCGGCCGACCAGCTGATCGCCGAGACGTTGTTTGACCCGGGTATCGTGGAGGTTGGCTACTATGAGGGTCAGCGCTACACGGTAACCTTGGAAGAACTGCCGGCCAAGGACGGGCAGCCGGGTATGGTGTTGGACAAGAATACGGTGTTTGTCGTGACCGGCGCCGCCGGTGGCATCACCAGCGCCATCACCACCGACCTGGCAGTCGCCTCAGGCGGTATCTTCTACCTGCTCGACCTCGTGAACTGCCCGGCACGCGATGACAAGTACATCGCTTACTTCCGGCAAGGCCGCGAGACGCTCAAGCAAGCGCTGATCGCCGAAGCCAAAGCGTCGGGTGAGAAGGTAACGCCGGCGCAGATCGACAAGAAGATGATGGACGTCGAGCGGTTAGAAGCGGCGCTGCGGGCCGTCGAAGCGGTAGAGGCAGCGGGTGGCACCGCCCACTACTTTAGCCTCGACCTGCGCGATGGTGAGGCCGTAACCAAGGTGGTGGAGGACATTCGCCAGCGCTACGGCAAGATCGATGTCCTGCTGCATGCAGGTGGGCTGCTGATCGACAAGATCCTGCCCAACAAGGAGCCGCACCAGTTCGCGCTTGTGTTCGACGTCAAGGCCGATGGCTTCTTTAGCCTGGTCAAGGCCGCCAAGGGTATGCCGATCGGGGCGACGGTATCGTTCAGCTCGGTTGCAGGGCGGTTTGGCAATAACGGCCAAAGCGACTACTCTTCCGCCAATGACTTGTTGTGCAAGATTTCAAGCAGTATGCGCACATGGCGGCCGGAGACACGCGGCATCGCCATTGACTGGACGGCCTGGGGGCAGATCGGTATGGCATCCCGTGGCTCGGTACAGGCGATCCTAGAATCCCTTGGCGTAGACATGCTGCCGCCCGAAGCGGGCGTGCCGACAATACGGCGCGAACTGACGTACGGCGGGACGCGTGGTGAACTGGTGGTAGCAGGCCGCCTGGGCGCCTGGCTGTCGGAGAAGGATCCGACGGGCGGCCTGGACGTCGAGAAGGTAAATGCGCAGCTGGCACAGCGCCAGAACCCGCTGCTGATGGTAGGCGAGGTGAAGTCCTACCGCCTGTACGGCGGCATCGAGGTCGAGACAACGCTTGATCCCAAGGTGCAGCCGTTCCTCTTCGACCATGCGCCGGACGCGGGCCAGCCCTGGCTGCCCGGCGTGATGGCGACTGAGGCGCTGGCTGAACTGGCGCTGGTTGCGGCGCCGGGCTATCAGGTCGCTGCGGTTGAAAATGAGCAGATGATGGGTGCCTTCAAGTTCTTCCGGATGGAACCGAGAACGCTGTACCTGAGTGCCACCGTCAAGCCGGCAGGCAACGGTGAACTGATTGCGCATGCTGTGCTGCGGTCGGTCACGAAGCCAGCCAAGGAAGGGCTGCCGACGCAGGTGAAGGAGCACTTCATCGCTGACGTACGCTTGACGCCCACACCGCTGGAGAAGCCAGTAGTCGGCTTCAGTGCACCGGCGGTGGACAGCCTGCCGATCGAAGCGAGCGAAATCTACAAGAGCTTCTTCCATGGGCCAGCTTACCAGGTGATCGACCGGGCACGCGTGAGCGATCACGAGTGTGTGGCCTTGATGGCGCACAATCTCGGGCCGAACACGGAGCCTGTGAACGCAGAGTCAGTCATGGCCCCGCGCCTCGTGGAACTTTGCTTCCAGGCTGCAGCGCTGTGGAACACCAAGGTCAAGAATGCCATGGCCTTCCCGCTCGGCTTTGAAGCAGTGACGGCTTATCGCCAACCTCAAGAGGCGGAGGGCCGGCGGCTGTACTGTGTGTGTATGACCAACAATGACGGCGTGAGCTTTGACGCCAAAGTCGTGGACGAGGCCGGCAACGTCTTCGTAAGTCTTAAGAGCTATCTAACGGTAGCACGTCCGGCATAGCTTGAACCTCGATTTTGTAGGGCTCAAGGATTACCATGATTGTGTGCGCATGTGATGCATTCAATCATGGTAATCCTCAAGTCCGACGAACTCAAGGTTCACAGAGCCCAACGAATCAAGGTTTAGACAGATTCATGATTCACTGGCTGCTGCAGTCACTCGATAACACTCCCGAGATTGCAGGTGGGATCGCCCCGGCAGGGATGCTGTGCGATCTGGAAAAGCAGCGCCTCAGCACGTTGAAAGTTGAAAAGCGGCGGCGGGATTGGCTGCTGGGGCGGTGGACCGCCAAGCACCTGGTGCAAGGGTTCTTTGCCCAGTCTGCAGGAACCACACCCGAGTTGGACGAAATTCAGATTGCCAATGCAGACGATGGCTCTCCCTACTGCCTCTTGCTGAGCAGCAGTGACCCGGCCCAACGTCTGCCGGTATCGTTGGCGATCAGCCACAGCCATGGTTACGCATTCTGTGCACTTTGCCAGGAACTAGACGTCGACGTGAACTCCTCGCTCGTCGGCGAGCCGGCCGGCCAGATCCAAACCCCTACGCGATGGAGCCTGGGCTGCGACATCGAGTGGATCGAGCATCGCGATCAGAGTTTTGTTAGCGATTTCTTTACAGCGCGAGAAATTCGCGACGTGATGGGCACCCCGGTCGAACATCGAGACTGCCGCGTCACCGCCATCTGGAGTGCTAAGGAGTCGGTGCTTAAGTCACTGCGAACGGGACTGCGTGTCGACACGCGGCGCATTGAATGCCGTTTCGAACCGGATGACCTGCGGCCGCAGCAATGGTCACCGCTCACGGTGATGATCGACGCCGGACTGGTAGAGCAGTTCCCTGGCGCGTGGTATGCCTGGTGGCAGGTACAACAAGGATTTGTGCTGACAATGGCATTGCATGAAGCGGGAGCATTGGGGCAGGTAAGCAGTGTCACTTCGGTAAGAGCGCGTCATTGACGCAACCTACAACTGTTCGTTGATTCCAACACATCGTCGGAGGTGTATTTTGGAAGCCTATATTAAAAAGCTGCGTGATCGCAGGGCAATTGCCGGCGGTGGCGCAAAGGATGCAGAAGGGCAGCACAAAAAGGGTCGCTTGACGGCCCAGGAACGCATCGACCTGCTGTTCGACCCCGGCACGTTTGTCGAGATCGACACGCTGGTCACGCCTCGCTACGACAAGTACATGGACGGCCGCGGTTCGCGCTACGGCGACGGCGTGGTGACCGGTTTTGGCGAAATCAACGGACGCAAGGTCTTTGTCGCCTCGCAGAATGCCGCCGTGATGGGCGGTTCGCTGGGCGAGATGCACGCCAACAAGATCGTCAAGGCCATGCAGATGGCGATCAAGTATGGCTGCCCATTCCTGGCACTCAACGACTCCGGTGGCGCCCGTATCCAGGAAGGCGTGGACAGCCTGGGCGGCTACTCACGCATCTTTGACGCCAACTGTGAAGCATCCGGCGTCATCCCGCAGCTGAGCGTCATTCTTGGCCCCTGTGCCGGCGGCGCCGTCTACTCCCCAGCACTGACCGACTTCGTCTTTATGACCGAGAACTCCTACATGTTCATCACCGGGCCGGAAGTGGTCAAGGCCGTCATGCAGGAGAACGTCAGCTTTGAAATGCTGGGCGGCGGCATGATCCACTCCAAAGAGAGCGGCGTCAGCCACTTCCTCTCCAAGGACGACGCGGAGTGCCTGCTCAAGGTGCGCGAACTGCTGTCCTATCTGCCCATCGAACAACCAGGACGACCCGCCCTACGTGCCGCCGATGGACGACCCCGATCGGCTGACGCCCGAGTTGGAGACGCTCGTGCCGGTTGACCCATCCAAGCCCTACGACGTGCGCCAGGTGATCGGCGCTGTCGTCGACGATGGTCGCTTCTTTGAGGTCCATGAGCTGTGGGCCGAAAACATGGTGGTCGGTTTTGCACGCCTGAATGGCTATGTGATCGGCATCGTGGCCAACCAGCCGATGGTGCTGGCGGGCTGCATCGACATCAAGGCCTCGGTCAAGGCTGCGCACTTTATCCGCCTCTGCGATGCCTACAACATTCCCATCGTCACCCTGCAGGACGTGCCGGGCTTCCTCCCCGGCACGCACCAGGAATACGGCGGCATCATCCGCAACGGCGCCCGCATGATCTATGCCTACTCCGAAGCCACTGTGCCCAAGCTGATGATCATCACGCGCAAGAGCTATGGCGGCGCCTACTGCGTCATGAGCTCCAAGGGGCTGCGCGGCGACCTGCTCTATGCCTGGCCCAACGCCGAGATCGCCGTCATGGGCGCCGAGGGCGCGGTCAACATCCTGTTCAAGAAGCAGGTGAGTGAGGCTGCAGATCCCGAAGCCAAGCGCCGAGAGCTGGTGGACAACTACGAGGAAAACTTCAACAACCCGTATGTCGCCGCCGCACGCGGGCTGATCGACGACGTCATCGAGCCCAAGGACAGCCGGCGCATCCTGGTCAAGGCGTTGGAAATTACTCTCTCGAAGCGCGAAACGCACGTGCCCAAGAAGCACGGCCTTTCACCGATGTAGGTCGTACCCATGAGGAACAGCTATGTTTAAGAAACTACTGATTGCGAACCGCGGCGAAATTGCCGTGCGCATCATTCGCACTTGCCGAGAGATGGGGATTGCGACTGTCGGCACTGTACACGGTAGCCGATCGCGATTCGCTGCACGTGCGGCTGGCCGATGAGGCCATGCAGCTGCACTCGCCACTTCGCTATGGCGATGCCGAAGAGGTCTTGGCCATTGCCAAGCAGCTGGGCGTCGACGCGATTCATCCAGGCTATGGCTTTTTGGCCGAAGAGGCTGACTTTGCGGAGCGCTGCGCGCAGGAGGGGATTACATTTATCGGTCCCGGCCCCGACGTGACGAGATCGCTGCGTGACAAAGTGCAAGGCCATGGACACCGTCAAGCGGGCAGGTTATTCCGTGCCCGCAGTATGCTGAACTTGCCGACGGCGAGCTGGACGAACAGCTACCTGATGCAGCGCGCCGCAGAGATCGGATTCCCGCTCGTCGTAAAATCCGCAATCGGTGGCCGCGGCCGCGGGGCGCGTGTCGTGATGAAGGCGGAACGGCTGGTGGAAGCTGTCGATGCCGCGCGGCGCGAGGCCAAGATGATCTATGGCGACGATCACATGTACCTTGAGCGGGTGATTGCCCCTTCCCACTACGTGGTGGTGCAGGTGCTGGCCGACGCGCATGGGAACATGGTGCACCTGGGCGAACGTGAAGGGTCATTACTGCGCCACAATCAGAAACTGATTGAGGAATCGCCGGCGCCATCGTTGAACGACGAGCAGCGTCAGACGACTGTGGGCCACGGCGCTCGAGATCGCACGCCTGTTCAATTACCAGAATGCCGGGGCGGTCGAATTCCTGCTGGACAGTGCGGGTAATTTCCACTTTACCGAACTCAAGGGGCGCATTCAGATCGAACACGCCGTGAGTGAGATGGTTTCTGATGTAGACATCGTACGCGAGCAGATTCGCATCGCGGCCGGGGAACCGCTGGACAGGACACAGGCGGACATACGCCTGAGCGGCTGGGCGATGCAGTGCCGGATCAACGCCGAAGACCCCTGGAATGACTACCTGCCCAGCCCCGGCCTGATCACGCGCTTCCGCCTGCCGCAAGGGCCAAACGTGCGCGTCGACACCTATGGCTACGTCGGATGCGAGATTCCGCTGCGCTTCGACCCGCTGCTGGCAAACCTGGTCGTCAAGGGCGACAGCCGCGACTTCCTGCGTGCAGCGCATGCGCCGGGCACTGCAGGAGTTTCGCATCGTCGGCGTCCAGACCAACCTGGCGCTGCACATGCAGATCCTGCATGACGAAGCATTTGCGGCAGGCCGACTACGATACTCGTTTCATGACGAACTTCCGTTTCGAGACGATCTGCCGGGATGAGGAAGTACGCAAGGACATGGCGGCCATGGTCGCTGTGGCCTATGCCTTGCGCGGGCACATGGGCAAGCCGCAGCTCCCCGAGCGCATCCAAACAGGCTGGCACCGTTCGGCGCGCCGGCTGCCGGTCTAGCTGGAGGATGAGACGATGAACAAG
Source organism: uncultured Chloroflexia bacterium (assembly GCA_963701415.1). Classification (GTDB taxonomy): domain Bacteria; phylum Chloroflexota; class Anaerolineae; order Caldilineales; family Caldilineaceae; genus Fredericiella. Next base: position 413,545 of record CAVPAH010000019.1, on the reverse strand, counting down.
TTAACAGTAACGATCGACGACAAGACCTATGAGGTCGAAGTAAGTGCCCAGCGCGGCAGTGCCGGCGAGTATGTCGTCACGCTGGATGGCGAATCCCTGCGCGTCTATGTACCCGATTATGCCACGCCCGAAGCCGTGGACTGGATGATCGTGGACAACCGGCCCTATGAACTGCTCTTTGCGCCGGACCTGCGTTCGGTGCAGTTGGAAGGCATGCGCCATACGATCCAGGTGCGCGACAAGGAAACGCGCGGCGTGCGCCCGGCCAGCGGCGACGGGCGCATCAAGGCGCCGATCCCGGGCCTGATCGCACGGATCAACGTGGAGCCGGATCAGGCAGTAGAAGCGGGGCAGACAGTGCTGGTGCTGGAAGCGATGAAGATGGAAAACGAGATCCGGGCCTCCAAGCCGGGGATCGTGCGCCAGATTCATGTCAAGCCGGGGCAGACAGTCACCCTGAATGAAGCATTGGTAGAAATCGAGTAGTTGGCGCGATAATAGGGACGCTGGCACTCCCCATATGCCGGCGTCCCTAGCCCGCTGCAGAGAAAACCCGACCGAACGAATTGTCCCACCGGCTGAATCGCAAACTACCTTGGGACAGGCGAACACAAGCGTTCGCACCAAGTTTGGGAGATGAACAACACAAGAAGGGAGACAACGCCTATCGCCAAACACTACAGAGTATGCCCTGGGTTTATTTGTACACACCCTCCGTATTTGTAATCTATATTATCCGGAATGGAAAGAGGAATATTCTATGTTGGATCATCTTGGCTTGACTACCTTTGAAACCTACGCCCTTTGGGCGGTTTTGGGTGTCGCCATTTTGGGCCTGCTCTATGCGCTCTTCCTGCGCCGCCAGGTGCTCCGCGAGGACACCGGCACGCCCCAGATGCGCGAAGTGTGGGATGCCATTCGCACCGGCGCCGATGCCTACCTGAATCGCCAGCTGCGCACGATTCTGCCCTTTATCGTCATCCTCACCGTCCTGCTCTTCCTGAGCGTCTACATTGTGCCGCCGTCGATAGAGGCACATGTACGCTTCCCGGAGCTGGATGACGCCCAGCTCCAGCTTTGGATGGGCTTCGGCCGTGCCGTTGCCTTCATCATGGGCGCAGCCTTCTGCCTGACGGTCGGCCAGATCGGCATGCGCATGGCCGTGCAGGCCAACGTGCGCGTGGCGGCCGAGGCGCGCAACAGCTTTGGCGGCGCGCTGCGCATCGCCTATCGCGCCGGCACGATCACCGGCATGCTGACCGACGGCCTGGGCCTGCTCGGCGGCACGCTGATCTTCATGTATCTTCGGCATCGCCGCGCCGGACGCGCTGCTGGGCTTCGGCTTCGGCGGCACGCTGCTGGCGCTGTTCATGCGCGTGGGCGGCGGCATCTACACCAAGGCCGCCGACGTCGGCGCCGACCTGGTCGGCAAGGTCGAGCAGGACATCCCCGAAGACGACCCGCGCAACGCCGCCGTGATCGCCGACCTGGTCGGCGACAACGTCGGCGACTGCGCCGGTATGGCCGCCGACATCTTCGAGTCGCTACGAAGTCACCATCGTCTCGGCCTTGATCCTGGGCCTGGCGCTGGTGGCGATGACGCACCGGCGACATTCGCTGGATCATCTTCCCGCTGCTGGTGCGCGGCATCGGCGTGCTCTCGTCGATCATCGGCACCTACCTGGTGCGCACCAAGTCCGAAGCGAGCAGCGCAACGCCATGCAGGCCATCTTCCGCGGCTTCCTACCTCGGCGGCCATCTCGGTCGTGCTGTTTGGCATCGCTGGCATTCTTCTACATGCATGACGCGATCCAGGGCGGCTGGTGGCGCCCGTTCCTGGCCACTGCGGCCGGGCGTCCTGCTGGCCATCGTGCTCGACCGCGTGACCGAGTACTTCACCGGCACCGCACGGCGGCCCGGTCAAGGAGATCAAGGCCGCGCACGGCCGGCGGCCCGGCCACGATCATCCTGTCCGGCCTGGCGCGTCGGGCTATGAGAGCCAGCCGTGTGGGCGGTCGTCGTGATCGCGCTTGACGATCCTGTCGTCGGTGCTGATCTTCGGCGGCGTCGGCACGCGATCGCCGATCGATGCAGATCGGCCTTCGTGCTCTACGGCGTGGCGATGACCGGTATCGGCATGCTGACGCTGACCGGCAACAACGTGGCGATGGACTCCTTCGGCCCGATCTCCGACAACGCCAACGGCATCGGCGAGATGGCCGGCCTCGAACCGCAAGGCGCGCCAGATCATGGCCGACCTGGACGCCGTGGGCAACACCACCAAGGCCATCACCAAGGGCATCGCCATCGGCTCGGCGGTGATCGCGGCCGTGTCGCTGTTCGGCTCGTTCCTCACCGACGTGACAAGGTGCAGGCGCAGATGGGCATTGACCCGCTGCAGACGCTGGCGGCAACTGGCATCCGCGTCGGTGCCGCTGGTCTTCATCGGCTTCCTGATCGGCGGCGCGGTGCCGTGGCTGTTCTCGTCGCTGGCCATCAAGGCCGTGGCGCGTGCCGCCGGCCAGATCGTCGACGAGGTGCGCCGGCAGTTCCGCATCCCCGGCGTGATGGAAGGCACGGTCAAGCCCGACTATGCCGAGGCGGTGAATGTAGCTCGACCACGGCCGCGCAGAGGAGCTGGTCAGCCTGGCGCTGCTCGCGGTGCTGATGCCGATCGTCGTCGGCCTGTCGCTGCAGGTCGAGGCGCTGGGCGGCTTCCTGGCCGGCGTCATCCTCTCCGGCCAGTTGCTGGCGGTCTTCATGGCCAACGCCGGCGGCGCGTGGGACAACGCCAAGAAGCTGATCGAGGACGAGCCGCGCGACCTGGCGAGAACACGGGCAAGGGCTCCGAGCGGCACAAGGCCAGCGTGGTCGGCGACACCGTCGGCGATCCGCTGAAGGACACCGCCGGCCCGGCGCTCAACCCGATGATCAAGGTGATCAACCTGGTCAGCGTGATCATCGCCCCGATCGTCGTACAGTACAGCGAGTGGAATATCTGGGTCGTCCGGCGTATCCTGATCTGCTTGGGGCTGGTCGCCTGGGCGATCATCCGCAGCCGCAGCGGCGGCAGCGGCTTCATCGTCGGTGCGGGCGAGATGGCGCCGATTCCGGCTGCAGCAGGCAGCTCCCGGCCGCCTCTGCCGGTGCGAAGCCTGCGCCCAAGCCTGCCCAGAAGCAGCCGCAGAAGCAGGGCAAGCGCTAGTCGCTTGCACGCAAAATAGCTTAGAGGCTGGTAGGCTCCATAACGTCCTCGCATGGCCCACTAGGGTCACGCTGACCGGAGCTTCCTTTGCCGACCGGAATGCGTTGTTTGCTGCGCTGACACTGCCGCGCTGTCGATTCCGCGACAATGCAAATGAGGGGCAGCCGGTTGGCGGGAAACAGGACCGATCCGGTACACTGTCCGTCATGTTCGAACTCGTCTTTCTCGGCACATCCGCCTCCGCCCCTTCGGTGCAACGCGGGCTTTCGTCGGCGCTCGTGCTGGCCAACGAGCACCGCTTCATGATCGACTGCGGCGAAGGCACGCAGCGCCAGCTGCTGCGCTCGGGCTTGGGTTTCCGCAGGCTCGACAAGATTCTGCTCACCCACGGTCACCTCGACCACATCCTGGGCCTGGGCGGGCTGGCCAGCACGCTGGGGCGCTGGGAGGCGCTGGAGGAACTGAACATCTACGGCGGGGCGTTTACCCTGGCGCGTGTGCAGGCGCTGATGGAGGTTGTCTTTGGGCCAGGGCAGATTCCCAATGTGGGCGTCGAGCTGAATCAGATGGAGCCGGGTCTGCTGTTTGAGAACCGCACTTTCACTCTGACGGCGTTTCCCGTCCAGCATCGCGGGCCTGACTGTTTTGGCTTTCTCTTTGAAGAGAAGAGCCGGCGGCCCTTCCTGGCCGAAAAGGCCGAGGCGCTCGGCATACCGCACGGGCCGGTGCGGCGCGACCTGGCGGCCGGAATTCCGGTGACGCTGGCCGACGGGCGCACGGTGATGCCGGAGGAAGTGTTGGGCGAACCGCAGCGTGGGGCAAAGCTCGTCTTTGTGGGCGATGTCAGCCACACCGGCCCGCTGCACGACTGCGGCGGCAGAAGCCGACCTGCTGGCGATCGAGGCCACCTATCTGGATGCCGACAAGGACCTGGCGCGCGCGCATGGCCATATCACGGCCGGCGCGGCGGCGCGGCTGGCGCGCAACGCCGGCGTGCGCCAGCTGGTGCTGCACCATGTCAGCAGGCGCTACGCCACGCAAGAGGTGCTGGCCGAGGCGCAGGCCATCTTTCCCAACACGGCGAGTCGCCAGTGACCTGGACGTCTTCGCCGTACACAAAGACAAGCCGATCGTCGCGCGCAGCCTGCGCCACAAATAGAGCCTGAAATCGAACGCTTGTTCGATTCGTTTCCTATACATAATTGTTGGGACCGCCGACCTATTGTATAATTGTTCTGTTGTCGCCGGTTCGCGCAACAGGGAGAAGGAATGGCTTTGACAGCGAGCAGCCGGGGCGCTTACGGAGATGAATCGCCTGAAGCGCTGCGTCGGCGAGCCGATGTGCTCCTCGACGAAATGATGCTGGGAGGCATCGATACCGGTGCGGCGGGTCCGCAGATCGGCGGCACGGCCGCTGGCAACGGTAACGGTGTTACCCACTGGCCGTCGGCCGACGAGATGGCGCTCGACTACGATGGCGCAAGCTACGTCAGGCCTCCAATGGCCCGAATGGCAGCTACTGGCCATGATGCAAGCAGATACAGGCGGTGAGCCGTTGTGCCCGCACGCGCGGCGGGCAGCCGGCTGATTTCCGCCGAAGATCGCTATGCACAGCTGGCGGGGATGCAGCCCCGACGCTGAATCCTCGTCGTGCCGCCCAACGCACCAACTCCTGCTGCGCCTGTCGAGCCTCCTGCCCGGTCAGTTTCGACCGGACGGACGAGCTCCGCGGCGACAGCCCTCGACCTACGCTGCCGGCTATCAGGATGATGCTGCCTCCGATAGGTCCCCGGCTCCACCGGCAGCAGTACGCTGGGAGCCATGGCGGCACGGCGGTGCGGCGCCAGTCCCCGTCTTTGGCCAGCCAGATGGCGGTAGGCGTGCGCGCGGCCAACCGTTCTAACCTGCTGCCGCGCAGCAATGAGATCGACGCCGATACCGTGCAGCAGGAGATCAACGACCTGCTGCGTGCCGTAACGACATCGCTGCCTCCCGGCAACGAAGCCGTCGAGCGCAGCCGCCACCTTCTCAGCAAGGCACAGACGCTGCTGCAGAGCGATCCCACACGCACGGCCGAGGTCGACTACTACTTGCAGCAGGTGCGCCGCATCGTGCAGCGTACACGCCAGACGGCACAGTGGTCGTCCCTCTATCAGCAAGCGGCTGACTGTGTACCTGTGGGCGTGGCTGCTGCTGGCAGGCATGATCGTGGTCGCCGTGATCTTGTATGCAGGTGCAGCCGTCGAGTTCGTCACGCAGCTTGTGGATACGCCCGAGTGGGAGTTGGTCTTCCTGCAGGCGCCCGTCGTGCTGGCCGGCGCGTTTGCCGGCGCACTGGGGGCCTCACTCTCGGCGCTGCTTAACATGCAGCGGCGCAGCCGGCGCGAGCACGGCTATTTTGACCGCAAGTACGGGCTGCGCGGATTGCTGCTCCCCCTGCTTGGCATGTTCTTTGGGCTGCTGCTGGCCGTTGTGGCGGCCATTGTCTATATCCTGGCCGAAATCGACCCCAGCGTGCTACACCTGGGCAATAGCCGTGCCGGCCGTGCTGGCCCTGATCGTGGGCTTTGGCCAGGAGTGGATGTACGGTGCTCGATCTTGAGCTCGCTTTGCACTGAATAACCCGTATGAAGCTAATTGAAGTTGCCGTCAACGTGCCAATCCGGCGCACGTTTGGGCGCAGCGCGCCTCCACCGCCGCCTGACTATGACGATGGAGGCGAGACTGCCGGCGAGTCTGCAGACGAGAGCAATCTGCAGACCTTCCATTATCACCTGCCGCCCGAGCTGGAGACGTTGTGGAGCCCGGGCACCTGGTGTGGGTGCCATTTGGGCCGCAGAAGCTGCAGGGCGTCGTGCTGCGCACGGCAGACTATTCGCCGGTGCCGACCAAGGCTGTACTGCGGCTGGCGCGGCCGGAGCCGGTGCTCACACCGTGCAGATCCGATTGGCAGAGTGGATCGCCACACAGTATGTGGCCCCGCTTGGCGGAGGCGATCAAGCTGTTCTTGCCTCCCGGCCTGCTGGCACGGGCAGACGGCACGGCCGCCGTGCATGCCAAGCGTGAACTGCGCGCCAATACTCCTGGTCCATGGCGACTGAGGCGCAGCACGGTTGGCAGCGCTGGCGCGGACCACGCAGGCAAGCAAAATTCTGGCCTGGCTCATTGCCGAACAGGGGAAACCCGCGGCGTACCTGGCGCGGCTACAGACGTCACCTGGAAGGAAATCAAGCAGGCCGTGGGCGTCAGCCAACGTGGGCCGCTGGCGCCGCTGGAAGCGGCGGCGCTGGTAACTGTGGAAGGCGACTGTGTCCGGCTGTCCGTCAGCGCCGAGCAGGCGCAGGCTGCGCTGCGTTCGCTGCAGGGGTTGGATAAGTATATCCCCGTCATCGACAGCCCTGGAGGCGGCCGGCGCCGGCTTGTGGAAGAGCGAACTATATGAACAGGTCGAATGTGACCTGACCCTGCTCCGTGACCTGCAGCGCGCCGGCATTGTGGACTTGCAGGAGCAAGTGCGCTCGCGCGATCCGCTCGCCGGCAGATCCTATGCAACGACAAGCGCGCCGCTGCTGACCTCGGAGCAGCAGGCCGTCTGGCAGCAAGTAGCGGCCGCTTTTGCCGCAGCCGCCCGGCGAACGGACATCCGTTTCTGCTGCACGGCGTGACCGGCAGCGGCAAAACAGAGATCTATCTGCACGCCATTGCCGAGACGCTCCGGCGCGGCCAGCAGGCGATCGTGTTGGTGCCGGAAATCGCGCTGACGCCGCAGACCGTGGCCCGTTTTGCCGGGCGCTTTCCGGGGCATGTGACGGTCATACACTCGGAGCTGACCACCGGTGAGCGCTACGACGTCTGGCGGGCGATCCGCGCCGGCCAGTACGACATCGTGGTCGGGCCGCGCAGCGCGCTGTTTGCGCCGATGGACCGGTTGGGGCTGATCGTGATCGACGAGGAGCACGAGTCGACCTACAAGCAGGACGCCGAACAGTGGGGCAGCTTCAAGGTGTTCTACGACGCACGCGGTCGCGCGCCAATATGCGCAGCATGACGGGCAGTCTGCTGATCATGGGCAGTGCCACGCCGAGCCTGGACGTATACTATGCCGCCCAAAACGGGGAATTCCACCTGCTGGAAATGCCGCGGCGCGTGTTGGGCCATCGGCGGCGATGCCAGGGAGAAACGCTGTATGCCGAGCTGCCGCCTGTCGAGATCGTGGACATGCGGCAGGAACTGCGCGCCGGCAATCGCAGCATCTTCAGCCGCAGCCTGGCCGAGCGAACTGCTGGCGACGCTCGACGCAGACGAGCAGGCGATCCTGTTCTTGAACCGGCGCGGGACGCACACATTTGTGATGTGCCGCGACTGCGGTCATGTCGAGGAGTGCCCACGCTGCGAGACGCCGCTGACCTTGCACGAAGCGTCGCTGCAGCTGGGCATGCCGCAGAAGCTGGTCTGCCATCGCTGCAATTACCAGCAGCCTGTGCCGTTACCTGCCCCGTGTGCAAAAGCAAGCGCATCAAGTTCTTTGGCGCAGGCACCGAGCGCATCGAGGAAGCCGTGCAGGAGATTGCGCCCCATGCGCGTGTGCTGCGTTGGGACGCCGATACGACCATGCATAAAGGCTCGCACGAGGCGATCCTGCAGCGCTTTGCCAGCCAGGAAGCAAACGTGCTGATTGGGACCCAGATGATTGCCAAGGGGCTCGACCTGCCGCTGGTGACGCTGGTGGGCGTGATCGCCGCTGATGTTGGGCTGTTCCTGCCGGACTTCCGCAGCGGCGAGCGTACCTTCCAACTGCTGACGCAGGTGGCAGGGCGAGCCGGGCGCAGCGAGCGTGGCGGCCGTGTGGTGATCCAGAGCTACCGGCCTGAGCACCATGCGATTCAGGCTGCGGCCCAGCACGACTATGCCGCCTTCTATCCGCCGCGAGATGGCGTTTCGACGCGAGCACCTATATCCGCCCGTACGGCGGCTTGCCCGGCTGGTGTTTTGGGAGAAGAACGAGCAAAAGGCCAAACGCGAAAGCGAGCGCATGGCAGCGATCCTGCGCACGCGTGCGGCGCAGATGGAGCCGGAGCCGGGGCTCTTTGACGTCATGGGGCCGGCGCCGGCTTTCTTTGAACGCTTCCGCGGTTCCTATCGCTGGCAGATCTTGGTGAGTGCTCCTGACCCGGCTGCCTTCCTCCGCGGGATCGATATCCCGTTCGGCTGGCGCGTCGACGTGGATCCGGTGGCGATCTTGTAGCTCAAAATAGGAGTGAACATGCGCGGCGAACGTGAGATGATGGATCTGATCTTGGAACGGCTCAAGCGGATGAACGGATTCGGGCCGTCATCTTGAACGGCTCACGCGCCAATCCGAACGCACACCGCGACATCTTCCAGGACTACGACATCGTCTATGTCGTCACGGAGATGGCGCCGTTCGTCCACAACCTGGCCTGGATCGAGCGCTTTGGCGACATGATGGTGCTGCAGTTGCCCGACGAGATGGGCGAAGATCGCGACACCCCGCCTGTCAGCTATGCCTACCTCATGCAGTTCATGGATGGCAACCGGATCGATCTGACCATCTACCCCTTGGCTCATCTCCAGGTTATGGCGCGCGACAGTCTGAGCGTGCTCCTGCTGGATAAGGATGGCTTGTTGCACCGTTTCCGGCGCCTCACGAAGGTGATTACCTGCCACAGCCGCCCACCGCACAGCAGTTCTTTGACCGCTGCAACGAGTTTTGGTGGGTTAGCCCGTACGTAGCGAAGGCGTTGTGGCGCGACGAAATTCTGTACGCTAAGCAACTGCTGGATGGCCCCCTGCGTGAGCAGTTGATGGCTTGCCTGGAATGGTATGTTGGCGTCAAAACGGGATTTGCAGTCAGCACCGGCAAGGCAGGCAAGCATTTCAGGCGATATTTGGAACCGGCGCAATGGGAACTGCTGCTGCGCTCCTACTCTGATGCCGATGCTGAGCGGACGTGGGACGCCTTGTTGGCGATGGGCGAGCTCTTTCATGTTGTGGGAGTGGCGGTTGCGAACGTGTATGGGTTCGAGTACCCGCACGGCGACGACGAGCGCGTTACAGCGCACCTCCGCCACGTCCGGAAGCTGGACAAAGTCGCGCAGCAGATCTACTAGGCAGTCACGGTGTTGACAGCGAACTGCCGGCTTTCTACAATGGAGATGCCATGGCAAAAAGAACTGCAACCGAGACGCGACTGGCAGTAGTAGGGGAAACCGCTGTGCCCCAATGGCTGGCTTTGAAAGAAGCCAGTGATTTCTTGGGCGTGCACTTTACGACGCTGCGTACGTGGGCGGATAACGGGGACATTCCCGTGTTTCGCACTCCGGGTGGACACCGCCGCTTCAGCCTCGACGATTTGCGGCGTTTTCTAGCGCAGCGCAGCCAACTTGCCACTGCGGACGAGCACGGCATCGTTAGCGTGGCCGTGGTCCGAGCACGTGAGGAGCTGGAACGCCAGCTGCCGGTAGAACAGCGCTGGCGTTATCCGCTGCAGGGCGATGCCGAGCAGGCCCGACGCCAGCGTGGTCGCCAGCTGTTTGCATTGGCAGTGTCATTTGTGCTCAAACCGGCACAAAGTGAACGGCTCCTGGAGCAGGGCCGCGAATTGGGTCGTGAATACGGCTGGGAGGCAGCACGGAGCGGCATTGGCCTGGCGGAAACGGGCAAAGCCGTTCAGTTCTTTCGCAGCCAGCTTGTCGAGACTGTGCGTCACCAGGAAAGCACTGCCTTGCCTGATGCGGACGATCTGCGTGTGCAACGATTGATCGATCTCTTTCTTGACGAAGTGCTGTATGCAGTGCTTGACGGCTATGAGCGTGGACGGGAAGTAAGTTAACCTACGTTTTCATGACGATTCCTATGCGCTTGCTGCGGTATGGCAATCGTAGAAGAAGCGTCGATAGTCTGTGCTGGACTTCCCGCAGATGCGCTACAATGTAGAAGCACATTGTTCACAGAGAGCTGCTGGAGATATCCACATATGCATAGTTGTAGAGGCGCTGAATGGCTGTGTCTGCACTCGGCCCCTGCACGTGACTGCTGTCTGCGGCTGGTGACGGCCGCAAGGGCTCCGAGCATCGATGGTGCGTTGCGAAAGCCTTTGCGAAGAGGCGGTGGCACTTTTGCAGGGGCTGTGTAAGGCGAATATGCCAGGTTGCACTCTTTTGCCACCACTGGTATAATCAAGGTCCCGCAAGAGACAATCTGAAATTAGGTAGTGTGAGGTAGAAACTGGCAAATTTTTATAGTTTGGCAGAAACGGCATTCACAGTATAATAGTTTTGGGTTGTCTTTTCATCCAGAGGGCTGTGCAAGGTCAATCAATTCTCTGAAATTTCAATTACTAGGGAGGTTTCTATGCTCAACCGGAGGACTTGGATTGTTGCGCTGGTTGCTCTGCTTTTGATGGCCAGCCTGGGCGGTTGCGCCGCTGGCGATGTACCGGCGCCTGACGCGCGAAGTGCCCATCAGCGTGGATGCTGCTCTTGAAGGCCAGAATGCGGGTCTCGCTGGCTTGATGGGCGGCTCCGTCACCTGGACAGAGAGCCAGTTCAGCAGCTTCCTGACCGAACTCCTGCGCCAGAACACCGGCCCGAACCAGCCTGTTGATTCTATCGTTGCCTGGTTCGATCCGGACAACAATGTCCACCTGCGCATCGCCCTCAAGGAAGGCGTGCTCCTGGGTGGTCAGAACATCGACTTGGCGGGTAAGATCGGCGTACAGGACGGCAAGGTTCAGGTTAACCTGACCGATGCCGGCGCCAATGGCATGATGATTAGTGGCGCTTGGATGCAGTACATCAGCGACTACATCAACAGCTACCTGGCCAGCCCGGCCTTTGGCGTGGCTGCTAACGTCGAGACCAGCGACGGCACGATCACGATTTCGCTCGGTAGCTAACCTTGTAGCTAACCAGCAGCTAGTAATCTTGGCGGCAGTTCTGCCGCATGAACCAACTGCATAGAGTACAAGCCCGGTATCGTATCCCTCACGAGCCGGGCTTTTGTTTGCAGCAACAGGCACGCCAACGTACTTCAAGGGACCTATATGTACACGGATATCGTAAAACCGACAATGATTTTGGACGAACGGCGCGTCCGTTCGAACATCCGCCGCATGGCGCAGCGCGCACGCGAGAATCAGGTGCGCTTCCGTCCTCATTTCAAGACCCACCAATCCGCTGCCATTGGCGAATGGTTTCGGGCAGAGGGCGTAACGGCAATCACCGTGTCGTCGGTGGGCATGGCGACCTACTTCGCCGAGCACGGTTGGGACGATATCACGATTGCGTTCCCTGCCAATGTGCGCGAGATCGAACAGATCAATCGTTTGGCCGCGCGCGTGCGGCTGCATCTGCTGATCGAGTCCGAGGCCACGGCTCAAATCCTGGACCGCGGGCTGACCTCGCCGGTTGGGGCGTGGATTGAAGCGGATGCCGGCAGCGGGCGCAGCGGTGTGGCATGGGACAACGGCGGCGCACTGCACGCGGTGGCGGACGCTGTGACGTCATGTAAGTGGTTGAACCTGCAGGGGTTGTTGACACACGCAGGCAATACCTATGCCGCACGCTCGCTGGGGGCCGTGACCGCCACCCATGCTGAGACGATTACGCGCTTGCTGCGGATGCGCAGCTGGCTGATGGAATATGGATTTCTTGGGCTGGAGATCTCGATCTGGCGACACCCCAGCTTGCAGCATGTTGGCGGAGTGGGGCGATGTCGATGAAGCCCGCCCCGGCAATTTCGTCTTCTACGACCTTACCCAGATGACGATCGGAGCTTGCACGGCAGCAGAGGTTGGCTTCGTCGTGGCGTGCCCCGTAGTAGCCGTACATCCGGAACGCCACGAAATTGTGCTCTACGGTGGTGCGGTTCACCTTTCCAAAGAAGTGTTGCTGCAGGACGACGGGACGCCTTCATATGGCGCAGTCGTATTGCTGCACGACGCAGGGTGGAGCGAACCGGTTCCCGGCGCATGGCTGCGCTCCCTGTCACAAGAGCATGGCGTCATCCGCGCAACCGAGTCAGCCTGGCAGGCAGGACTGGGCGCAGTACAGGTGGGCGAGCTGTTGGGGGTGCTCCCGGTCCATTCCTGTCTCGCCGCCGATCTGCTGAAAGAATACAGGACGGTGGCCGGAGCACGGGTCGCTATGATGGGCCGGTAATTGGGCAGGTAACGGACATTATATGGATTTTGTCCAGTCCAATTTGACCGCAGGCGGCCTGGTATGTTATTCTCCTACTTCGTGGGTTTACCGCGCCACGGGCTGCTTGGCTGTCCCACGTGTTTTGTTGTGGTATGCAGATGCGGTTACACCGCTTGGCGAAATTGTGTGCCGCCGGTGTTGTGCCGGCGATTATGCGACAAGTTGCGATTGCGCAGCAGGTTTATAGTTTACCGTGAGAATCAGATAAGAATGGGTTTTGGTTTGCTCCATCTTGGTCGGCAGATGTGCTGGGCTGGCGGCGGGTGGCACGTAGGAAGCGGAGGAAAGTTTGCCGACCATTAATCAGTTGGTCCGCAAGGGCCGTGCCGAAGTTGCCGAAAAGGAAAAGGCGCCGGCGCTGCGGTTCACCAAGAACACGTTGACGGGCCGCATGCGACGCATGCAGAAGGGCAACCCGCAAAAGCGCGGTGTATGCACGCAGGTGCGCACGACGACGCCCAAGAAGCCGAATTCGGCGTTGCGCAAGGTGGCGCGTGTGCGCCTGACCAATGGCATCGAAGTGACCGCCTACATTCCGGGCGAAGGCCACAACCTGCAGGAACACAGCGTCGTGCTTGTGCGCGGCGGTCGTGTCAAGGACCTGCCCGGCGTGCGCTATCACATCGTGCGTGGCGCACTGGACAGCCAGGGCGTGGACAAGCGCAAGCGTGGGCGCAGCAAGTATGGCACCAAGCGGCCCAAGGCCAAGTAAAAGGCGGGAGATAGAAAATGCGCAGAAACAGTGCTGAGCGCCGGCGAAATTTTACCCGATCCGCGCTATAACAACGTGGTCGTCGCCAAGTTCATCAACAATGTGATGGAGCGCGGCAAGAAGAGCATCGCCGCCAGCATTGTCTATGATGCCTTTGCCATCATCGAAGAGAAGACCAAGCGCCCGGGCATCGAGGTGTTTGAAGAGGCGATGAAGAACGCCACGCCGCAGATCGAGGTCAAGCCTCGCCGCGTCGGTGGCGCCACCTATCAGATTCCGATCGAGCCCAGCCCCGAGCGCAAACAGGCGCTGGCCATGCGTTGGCTGATCGAGAACTCGCGCAAGCGCAGCGGCCGCGATATGGCTGCCCGCCTGGCCGGTGAGTTGATGGATGCCGCCCGCAACGAGGGCAATACGATCAAGAAGCGCGACGACACGCACAAGATGGCCGAGGCCAACCAGGCGTTCGCGCACTTCCGTTACTAAGTATTTAGGGTGTTTCCCGCACGGGCAAGTGTGTCTTTCCTGGTGCGGCGCCTCTGCCCATAAGAATCGACCGCTCCCCGGTCCACAGTGATTCGTGTTTGCGAGTCATCGTAGTGTGGAAGGCATGCGGAGATGGCTTGTGGGTCACCGGCGCCGCACCATTTTTGTGCGGCAGCCCGGTAAGTGGGCGTGATTAGCGGCGCAGTTAGCGGAAATAGGGAAAAACAGGAACAGTAGTATGGGCGACTATCCGATTGAACGAATGCGCAATATCGGCATCATTGCACATATCGATGCCGGCAAGACGACGACGACTGAACGCATTCTCTTTTATTCCGGGCGCATCCATCGCATGGGTGAGGTGCACGAAGGCACGGCAGTGACCGACTGGATGGTGCAGGAGCGCGAGCGTGGCATCACGATCACGGCCGCTGCCATCACCACGTCCTGGACGGACCGCATCACGGGCGAGGAATGCCAGATCAACGTGATCGACACCCCCGGCCACATCGACTTCACCGCCGAAGTGCAGCGCAGCTTGCGCGTGCTGGACGGCGGCGTCGTCGTCTTTGATGCCGTGGCCGGTGTGGAGCCGCAGTCCGAAACGGTGTGGCGCCAGGCCGACCGCTACAGCGTGCCGCGCATCTGCTTCGTCAACAAGATGGACCGCGTCGGCGCCAGCTTTGAGCGCACCATCCAGATGATCATCGAGCGCCTGGGCGCCACCCCGCTTGCCGGTGCAGCTGCCGATGGGCCGCGAGGACACATTCAAGGGCATCATCGACCTGATCGAGATGAAGGCGCTGATCTTCAGCGACGAACTTGGGTGCGGCGCCCGACGGTGACGGAGATTCCGGCCGAATTCTTGGACGCAGCGCAAGCGGCGCGCGAGACGATGATCGAGCGCGTTGCCGAAACCGACGACGAACTGACCATGCACTTCCTCGAAGGTGAAGAAATCACCATCCCCGAAATCTACCGTGCCCTGCGCAAGGCCACGATTCGCGGCGACCTGATTCCCGATCCTGTGCGGCACTGCGCTGCGCAACAAGGGCGTGCAGCCGCTGCTGGACGCCGCCGTACGTTACCTGCCCAGCCCGCTGGATATTCGCGCCGGTGCGAAGGCATCGACCCGGACACGGATGCCGCAGATCGAGCGCCCCGCCGACGCAAAGGTGCCATTTGCCGGCCTGGTCTTCAAGATCGTGACCGATCCCTTTGTCGGACGCCTGGCCTATGTGCGTGTCTACTCGGGCAAGCTGGTGTCGGGTGAGACGGTCTACAACTCCAACCGCGGCAGGCGCGAACGCATCGGGCGCATCGTGCGCATGCATGCCGACAAGCGCGAAGATGTCACCGAGGTGACCGCAGGTGACATCGCCGCCATCGTCGGCCCGAAGGAATCGTTCACCGGCGAGACGCTGTGCGACGCCAAGAACCAGATTCGTGCTGGAGACCATCGAGTTCCCCGACCCCGTCATCAAGGTGGCGGTCGAGCCGAAGTCGAAGGCCGACCAGGACAAGATGACCGAGGCGCTGATCAAGCTGGCGGAAGAAGACCCGACCTTCAAGGTGCAGTATGACGATCAGACCGGGCAGACCGTGATCTCCGGCATGGGCGAGCTGCACCTGGACATCATCGTGGACCGCCTCAAGCGCGAGTTCCGCGTGCAGTGCAACGTCGGCCGGCCGCAGGTGGCCTACCGCGAGACGATCACGCGGCCGGTGCGCGTCGAAGGACGCTTTGTGCGCCAGTCGGGCGGTCGCGGCCAATACGGCCATGTGTGGCTGGAAATGGCGCCCAACGAGCCGGGCAGCGGCTTTGTCTTTGAAGACAAGATCGTCGGCGGTTCGGTGCCGCGTGAGTACATCAACCCGACGCAGAAGGGCATCGTCGAAGCGATGGAGAGCGGCGTGCTGGCCGGCTACCCGGTCGTGGATGTCAAGGTGGCGCTGGTCGACGGCAGCTACCACGAAGTGGACTCGAGCGAAATGGCGTTCAAGATCGCCGGCAGCATGGCCTTCAAGGACGGCGCGCAGAAGGCTGGCCCGATCCTGCTGGAGCCCATGATGAAGGTCGAGGCGATCGTGCCCGACGAGTACGTCGGCGACACGGTCGGCGATTTCTCGAGCCGGCGCGGCCTGGTCGAAGGCATGGAGTCCCGCTCCGGCGGCGTGCAGTCGGTGCGGGCCCTGGTGCCGCTGAGCGAAATGTTTGGCTATGCGACCGACATGCGCTCCATGACCAGCGGCCGCGGCAGCTTCACGATGCAGTTCGACAAGTATATGCCCGTGAGCCAAAGCATCGCCGAGAAGGTGCTGCGCGGGCAGGCATAGAGGACCTCGATCCCCAAAGTGCACGAAGTACACGAAGAAGCAGAGGCCGGTTCCTCCCAAGGGATCCGGCCTCTTTCTGCGCGGCGATTCGCATTTTGATCGATACGCGGTGGATCATTTTGTGCTAGACTAGAAGCTGTTGGCCTTTCTGTTAGTCAACCTCATATTTTTCCACAGTGCAGTCAGAGAGGAGCGAACTTATGGTACGTCAGCTGTTCGTTGCTCTATGTGGCTAGCGCCCTGTTGATCGCATGCCAGCCGGCCACAGTGCCGCTTGGCTCGATCAGTCAGGCTCCACCGGTCGCAGCAGCTACCGCAACTCCAGAGCACAACAGCTATCCGGCAGCGTACCGCTTGCCGAGGCGGTTGACAGCTTGGAGCCACAGCTGTTCTGGCAGAACTTCTACTCGCTCACGCAAATTCCACGACCATCCCATCACGAAGAGCAAGTCAGCGCTTTCCTGGCCCAGTTTGGGCGCAGATCTGGGGCTGGAAACGATTGTCGACGACGTCGGCAACGTGATCATTCGCAAGCCTGCCACCGAAGGCATGGAAGATCGCCAGGGTGTGGTGCTGCAGGCCCACATGGACATGGTGGCGCAGAAAACCAGCGATTCCACCCATGACTTTCTGACCGACCCGATCGATGCCTATGTCGAAGATGGCTGGGTAAAGGCAGTGGACACCACGCTTGGGGGCCGACGACGGCAGCGGTGTCGCCATGATCATGACGCTGCTGCAAGAGGACGACATCGCCCATGGGCCGCTCGAAGGCCTGTTTACCGTTAACGAGGAAGACGGCTTCACCGGTGTCAACGCTCTGCAGCCCGGCGTCCTGCAGGGCACGATTCTAATCAACATCGACTCCGAAGAGATAGGCGTATTTACGATCGGCAGTGCCGGCGGCGTGAATGTTGATATCACTGCCCAATACGAGCTGGAAGAGACGCCTGCAGATTATGTCGGCTTTACGGTCGAGATGTCCGGTCTGCAAGGCGGCCATTCAGGTATGGAGATCGCAAAGCAACCACGGTAACGCCAATCGCCTGCTTGCACGCCTGCTGTGGCTCGCCGAAGATCAGTTTGGCCTGCGTGTGGCGAGTATTGCCGGCGGCGATCGCTACAATGCAATTCCACGGAGTGCTTCGGCGATGGTGGCAGTGCCAGAGGCGCAGGCCGCGGCATTTACTGCATTTATCGGCGACTTCGAAGAGACCCTGCAGCAGGAGTACGCTGCCACCGAGCCCGCGCTGCAGATGCAAGCCGCCGCAGGCGACCTGCCGGCCCAAGTGCTGCCGGAGGACGGGCAGCACGCGCTCGTGTCGGCGCTCTACGGCAGCCCCAACGGTGTAGAGAAGATGAGTGACGCCGTACCGGGGCTTGTGGAAACCTCGACCAACTTGGGAATCTTGAGCCTTGCCGATGGCACACTGACCGCCGGCCACCTGACACGCAGCGCGGTGGACAGCGAACGGGACGACCTGGCACAGCGAGTCCAGAGCGTTTTCGAATTGGCGGGAACGGACGCCGTGGCGCAGGGCGCCTATTCTGGTTGGCCGCCCAATCCTGACTCACCCATCGTGAAACTCATGCAGTCAGAGTACCA
Organism: uncultured Chloroflexia bacterium; assembly: GCA_963701415.1. GTDB lineage: Bacteria > Chloroflexota > Anaerolineae > Caldilineales > Caldilineaceae > Fredericiella. Next base: position 395,975 of record CAVPAH010000019.1, on the reverse strand, counting down.
GTCGCTGTTTGGCGAAGAGGCGACGGTAGAGGCGATCCATGCCGGTTTAGAGACCAGCGTGATCGGCGCCAAGTACCCGGAGATGGATATGATTTCAGTTGGTCCAACGCTGCAATCAGTCCACTCTCCGGACGAACGTATGGAAGTCAGCACTGCCGACACGCTGTACCAACTGCTGGTGGCAACCCTGGCTGACATCCCAGCGCAAGAGTAAGCGCACGCCGCCACGGCAGCCGTCCACATCGACGGTTGGATGCTGGAGGCACAGCAAAACCGGCCGAACCGGCCTTGCTATGAAGGTCGGTTCGGCCGGTTTTCCACGCTCAAAGGGTGGCTAGCGCTTGAGTTTGCCTCCCTGCCGTTCCCACCCGGAAAGCCCGCCCAGATCATAGACCTCTGTGTAGCCCGCGCCCAGCAGGGTTCGCGCTGCGTGCGAACTGCGGCTGCCGCTGCGACAGTAGACGACGACGGGCTTATCCTTGGGGATCTTGGTGAGCTTGCTGCTCAACTCTTGCACAGAGATATTAATGGCACCCGGGATGTAGCCGCTCTTATATTCGTCGGCCGTCCGGACGTCGACAAGCGTGTGCTTCTCCTTGCCGTCGACGAAGCGAGCCTTGTAGTCGGTGGGCGAGATCGCGGTTTGATTGGAAGAACCTAGGCCGCCGAACAATCGGGACAGAAAACTCATGGTGAAGATCCTTTTGCTAAGACAATCATCAATCTATGCCACTACTATACACCTGTTTCCTTTGGCGAGCATTCCTGTTTTGCTTATAATGGGTATAAGTAAAACTTATGCTTACTCTTAATAAGCTCGAAGTGTTTGCTGCCGTCGTGCGCACGGGCAGCTTTAGTGCCGCAGCACAGCAGCTGCTGATGACACAGCCGGCCGTGAGCCAACATATCCATGACCTTGAGGCCAGCCTCGGGACGCGCTTGTTTGCCGCGGGCGCCGCGGCGTGACGCTGACGCCGGCCGGCGAAAAGCTGCGCGACTATACACGCTCCATTTTTCAGTTGGTCGCCGAGGCAGAGAATGCCATCACTGATGTGGAGAACCTGGCCGCAGGCCAGATGCGGGTCGGCGCTACCCCCGGCATCAGCGTATATCTCCTCCCCGATTCGATCCAGGAGTTTCACAGCCGCTATCCAAAGCTGCAGGTGTCCGTGCAAACGGCAATTACGCCGCAGATCTTGGCGGATCTGCGTGAGGAAAAACTGGACTTAGGCCTGATCGAGGGCGAATTTGAGGAGCCGTTAGATGGCGTGCTGGGCGTCCAAATGCTGGACGTCGTAGAGCAGTGGGTGGTCGTTGGCCCCAAGCATCCCTGGTGGGGGCGCACCGAGGTGTCAATCGAGGAAGTAGGCAGGCAAGCGCTGATTCTGCGCCAGCGCCATTCACAAACCCGAATCTGGCTGGACGGGATTTTTCACCAGCATAACCTGCACCCACGCATTGCGGCAGAGTTCGACAACGTCGAATCGATCAAGCGTGCTGTGCTCAACAGCATAAGTATTACCGTGCTGCCCGACTACGCCGTACAGCACGAGGTTGAACTTGGACGCTTGTGGCTGCTGCATGTCGCAGAACAGCCGCTGGAGCGCACGCTAAAGGTGGTCTGGAACCGAGAAATGTATACGTCACCTGTGACCCGTGCGTTCTTGCTGTGCCTGCAGCGCTACCTGCCGCGGCTGGATGTGGAAAGTGTCGCTGCTTAGCGTAAAGCTGCCTGCACGTACTCTGCTGCTGCCCAGCCTGTCGTCCCATCGTCGAGCTGCAAACGCAGCCAGTCGCCATCCACATTACGTTCAAGAATGGTGACCTTTGCGCCAGGCGCAAGCTTGCGCACGATGGCAGCGGCAGTTTCTGGCGCGGCACGCAGATTAAGCCGGCCTTCGCTTGTCACCACACCGGCGGTGGACCCGGGCTCCGGCGTGGGGCTCGTGCCTGGCGCTGCGGTCGCCGCCGGCGCCTGCACAGCCGCCGGCTGGTCTTGCCGCGGCGCCGGCGTTCCGGTCGCCGCGAGCGCTGCCATCAGGTCGTCCAGCACGCGGACAGGCTCCGCTGCTTGGGCCAGCAGCGTCGCCACCGGCGCGGGGTCGGGCGCCGTTTCGACCACCACCAGGTCCTCCCCCCCATAGACGCGCAGTTGTCCGGCTGGGACCCAGCCAAAGACCGCATCTTCGTTGTAGGCTGAATACCAGGCCCCGTCGGCCGACTTGCCGGTAACCGTGAGGACGCCGCCGGGGGGAACAGCGGCAAGCGAGCGGCGGCCACGCTCGGCGTAAATGGCCGTGCCCCCCGGCGCGATGCCGACGGCGGAGGGGGTCTGGTCCTCAAGAAAGAGCTTGATGGCAGCCCGCTGCTGATGCCCGCTTGCGTCGGTTACTGCCAATCCTGCCTCGGCTGCCGCGGTGGGCACGAACTGCGGGGCGGCGCCGGGCGTAAGCAGGGAAAAGACATCGGCGCCGCCAGGATACCTGGGCGTCGGCTGCACGGGCCGCACTACACTTGCAGGAATCGCCGTCGGCTGGGCGCGCTGCGGCCCACCGCAGCCCCCCAGGAAGAGCAGCAGCATGCCGAGGAGGGCGCTTGCTCCCCCACTGACCCATCCCCTATTCATAACGCAGCGCATCGATGGGGTTGAGCCGGCTGGCGCGATAGGCCGGATAGATGCCAAAGAAGAGCCCCACTGCCATGGAGAAGAACAGCGAGATCAGCACGGCGTCGATGCCGACCACGGCGTCAAATGCCTCAAAGGCCGTGCTGACGCCGAAGGCCCCCGAGCCCCAAGCAGGATGCCGATCGCGCCGCCCAGCACGGCGAGGGTCACCGCTTCGACCAGAAACTGGATGAGCACGTCGCGGCGCTTGGCGCCCACGGCCTTGCGCAGCCCAATCTCGCGGGTGCGCTCCGTGACGCTCACCAGCATGATGTTCATGATGCCGATGCCGCCGACGAGCAGGCTGATGCCCGCAATTGCGCCCAGGAAGATCGTGAGCGCGCCTGAGAATGTCGCCAAAGACCGAGATGATGTCATTCTGGCTGATGATGGAAAAGTCGTCGCTGTCGAGGAAGCGGATGTCGCGCCGCTCGCGCATGAGGTCGGTGATCTGCTGCTGGGCCTCGTCCATCGCTTCGCCGTCGCCGACGTTGGCGTAGATCACGCTGACCTGGTAGTCGCCGTTGACGGTCTTGCTGCGGAAGATGCGATCCTGGCCGTGGTAATCGGCACAAAGGCCGATTCGTCCTGGCTGCCGCCGGGCCGCCGCCGCCCTTGCTCTCCATGACGCCGATCACGCGGAAGATCAGATCGTTGATCTGGATCGTCTGGTCGATGGGATATTCGCCGCTGGGAAAGAGCTCCTTGTAGGCGTCCGGGCCCAGCAAGCACGACACGCTGCCGCTCGTCAAGATCGTCCTGCGTGAAGAAGCTGCCGAGCGTCGTCTGCCAGGCGCGCACCTGCGGAAATTTGGGGTGGTGGCGTTGACCTGCACTGGAGATCCTTGCCGTTGCGGGCATGCCGTTGGCAAACGTCGGTACTCGCCGGCGGCCGCGCGCACATCGGGGACGTCGCCGCTGTCGCTGATGGCGTCACGTCGCCGATGGTGAGCAGTTCGAGCTGCCGTCGGCGCAGTCGGGGCGGCCCGTCGCCAAGACTGGCCGGGGCAACAAAGAGCAGGTTGCTGCCCAGCCCGGCAAACTGGTCGGTGACGTACTTCTGCACGCCGCGGCCGATCGACATCAGCGCAATCACCGCGCCCACGCCGATGATGATGCCGAGCATCGTCAGCACGCTGCGCAGCTTGTTGGCTGCCAGCGCGCGCATGGCCATGCGAATCGCCTCGAATGAACTTCATGGCCCTCGCTGCCTCCGCAGCCAGCGCCTGCGCCTTCAGGCGCGGTGGCCACTGCGCCTCGTCGGCAGCAGGTGCGGTAGATGCCGGCTGTCGGCCGTGGCGCACGTCGTCGCTCTCGACGCCGTCGCGCACATGCGACCACACGGTGGCAGTAGTCCGCCGTCTCGATGTTGTGCGTTACAAAGACAACGGTGATGTCCTGCTCCACGTTGAGCCGCTGGAAGAGCTCCATGATCTCGACGCTGGTCTTGCTGTCGAGGTTGCCGGTCGGCTCGTCGGCCAGGATCATGGCGGGCTCATTGACCAGGGCGCGGGCAATGGCCACACGCTGCTGCTGCCCGCCCGAAAGTTCATTGGGCTTGTGGTGCATGCGCTCGCCCAGGCCCACGAGCTCCAACGCCTCCTGCGACCCGCTGTGGCGCTCGCGGCCGCTGACGCCTGAGTAGATCAGCGGCAACTCGACATTGGCCAGCGCCGTCGTGCGCGAAAGCAGATTGAAGCTCTGGAAGACAAAGCCGATCTTGCGGCAGCGGATCTCGGCCAGCTGGTCGTCCTTCAGCCGGCTGACGTCGACGCCGTCGAGCCAGTATGTCCCGTCGCTGGGTACATCCAGGCAGCCGATGATGTTCATCAGCGTCGACTTGCCGCTGCCGCTTGGCCCCATGATCGCTGTCATCTCGCCCGGGTAGATATCGACGTCGACGCCGCGCAGCGCCTGCACCTCGACATCGCCCATCTGGTAGATTTTCTTGATCCCGCGCAAGTGCCAACGACCGGAACGTCCGCCCCATTCATGGTTAGTTGCCCCCGCCGCCAAAGAGCGCACGCAGCTGCTGTCGCACCCGTCTGGGTCATCAGCGCCATGGTATCGCCGGCGTCAAGGCCCGCCAGCACCTGGCTCTCGCGTTCATTGCGCAGACCCAAGCTCGACCTCCTGCAGCGCCGGTTGGTTGTTGACCAGCTTGTAGACATACGCCTTGCCGGTGTCGCGATCCAGCGTGATGTAACGGTTAGGCATCAACACCGCGTTGTCTACCTCGGCCGTCGTGATGATGGCGGTAGCGCTCATGCCGGCACGCAGCGGCTCATCGGTCGGGTCTGGGACGATGGTGACCTCGTACGCCACCACGTTGTTGACATTGGCCGCAGTGGGCGAGATCTTGGTAACCTTGCCGGTGATTTCAGCGTCGGGCAGCGCGTCGATGCTCAGCCGGACCGGCTGGCCGACCGCAACCTGCCGCACGTCGATCTCGTCCACCAACACCTTCATGGTGAAACCCGTTCAGGTCGGTCAGTACGACTGCCGGCAGCCCATTCGTGGACTGTTCGCCCTGCTTGATATTGAGCTGGCTGATGACACCGTCAAAGGGCGCAACTATCTGGGCATTGGCCAGCGAGTGCTCCGCCTGCAGCTGGCTCAACTGCGCCTGCTTGAGCTGCGCACGTGCGATGTCGATGTCCTCCGGCTTCGGACCTTGCAGCAGGTCCGACAGGCTGTTCTGGGCGTTGACGACCTGCGCCTGCGCCTGCCGCAGTCCCGACTGCGCCTGTGCAATCTGGTTCAGGCCCTGGGCAAGCTGCGCCTGGGTGGCAGGTTCTTCGGTCTTGGCAGCCTGGGCCTTGGCCACTTCGTACGTCGGAGGTGGCCTGTTCCAGTTCGGCTGCTTGCGGGAACATGCCGGCGTCGGGTTGGTCCTTGATCTTGTTGTATGCCTGCTGGGCCTGGTTGAGCGCAATTTCGGCCTGGCGCAGCTGCGAGTTGTTGATTGTCTGCTGCGTCGTGTTCGGCCCGACCAGCAGATCCTGGTAGCCGGCCTGTGCGCTGGCAAGCGCTGCTTCTGCACTGGACACGCCCGCCTGCGCTACTTCGACGGCAGCCTGCGCGGCGGCCACATCCATGGGATCGGGCGGCGCTTCCAGTTTCTTCAGCTGGCGCCGCGGAGATCTCCTGCGACACCTTGGCCTGGGCGAGTGCGAGCGTCAGGTCTGTCGTATCCAGTTCCGCCAACAGCTGGCCCTGCTCGACTGCCTCGCCCACCGCCACCAGCACGTTCTGGACGGTGCCCGCGCCGCGGAAGAGCAGCGACACCTCGGCCTCGGGCTCAATACTGCCCGTGGCGCTGACGGTGCTCAGGATATTGCCGCGCGTGACGGCGGAAGTCTCGTACGACGGCGGCTGGGCCTGGGCTTGGGGTTGGACGACAAACCGCTGATAGGCGAACCAGCCGCCAGCGCCGAGGACGATGGCGACGACCAGAAAAATCAGGAAACGTCTATGCTAACGTCCGTTCATACTGTCGTTCTGCGCGATCGGCATTAGCAGATCGAAAAGCAAGCATATATGCTATATGCAATACGCATCCATCTGTATTCAAGTTGCGCCAAACTGATCAGCGAACCTTTACTGCTGCCTCGATCGCAAAGCCGGACAGGTGCTCCAACGCCTTGACCAACGCGTGGTTGCCTTCGGCACCAAGACCTTGAGATTGGAGGGTGCGATAGAGCTGAAAGATAAGCGATGTCGCCGGCAGCGGCACGCCAAACTGGTCGGCGGCATCAAGCACCAGGCGCAGATCCTTCTGCTGCAAGTCAATCGTGAAACCCGGCCGCCAGTCACGACGCATGATCTGCGGCGCCCGATTTGTAAACATCCAACTGCCGGCCGCGCCTTGGCTGATGGCGTCAAAGGTCTTTTGCAGATCGACACCTCCGCCTCGGCGAACATGAGCGCCTCGCACATGGCCAGGCAGTTGCCGACCACCAGCACCTGGTTGACGAGCTTCACGGTCTGGCCGGCGCCGTTGCCGCCCACGTGGGTGACCGTCTTTCCCATGGCACGGAACACGGGCAGCGCACGCTCGAACTGCGCGGTGTCGCCGCCTACCATGATGCTCAGGGTGCCCTTGGCCGCGCCTTCGCTGCCGCCGCTCACCGGTGCGTCCAGCATGTGAATCCCCCTTGACGCGAGTTGCGCTGCAATGGCCTGGGTGGCTTGCGGGCTGATCGTGCTGCAGTCGATGACCAACGAACCTGGTTGGGCGCCATGGATGACGCCGTTTTCACCCAAGACCACTGCCTCCACGTCAGGCGTGTCGCTGACACAGATGACGATGATATCGCTGCGTTCGGCCACGTCAGCGGATGGGCGCTGGCATGGGCCCCCTGCGCCACCAGTTCCTCCATCCGTCTGATCGTGCGATTCCATACGGTCACAGCAAAGCCTGCCTTCAGCAGGTTGGCTGCCATGCCACGCCCCATAATGCCGAGGCCGATAAAACCGACGCGTTCCATAATGCGACCTTCTCCCCCACGATACTGTGATTCCGGAACGAGCCGGAAGGATAATCAACAGGCCCGAACCAGCATCTGGTTCGGGCCTGTAAAAGTCGGTATTGCCTACCGCCGGCGCCGGTCGAGGCTCGCCTACTGCAGCAGTGCCTCGAATTCGTCGGCCGGCGAGTCTGTTTTTCCACCGGTTTGTGGTCGGTGACATCGAGCACGAACTCCTTGGCCTTTGCGCCATTCTCCTGCTCGACCTCGCGGTAGTCCACCGTAATGGTGTCGCCCGGTGAGAATTTCTGGCTCAGCATGCCTTCGCTCAGCGGATCCTGAATTTGGTTCTCGATCACGCGGCGCAGGGGGCGGGCACCGTAGTCGGGATCGTAGCCGGCATCCGCTACGGCCAGGCGGGCCGCGTCGGTAAGTTCGAGCTTCATCTCCTGCTCGGCCATCTGCATGCGCAGGGGGCGCAGTTCGAGCTCTACGATCTGGGCGATTTCATCGCGGCTGAGGCTGCGGAAGACCATGATACCGTCCAAGCGGTTGATGAACTCGGGCCGGAAAGTCTTCTTGAGCGCGTCCATGACCTTGTTCTTCATGGCCTCGTACTCGCTCTCGCGTTTCTCATTTTCTTCCTGCGTGATAACAAAACCCAGGCCCTTGGAACCCTGGATCAGCTTGGCACCAATGTTGCTCGTCATGAGCAGCAGTGTGTTGCGGAAGTCGACACGGCGGCCCTTGGCATCGCTCAAATAGCCATCTTCCATGATCTGGAGCAGCATGTTGAACGCTTCCGGGTGCGCCTTCTCGATCTCATCCAGCAGCACCACGCTGTAAGGGCGGCGCCGTACGGCCTCGGTCAACTGGCCACCCTCTTCGTAGCCTACGTAGCCCGGAGGGGCGCCGACCAGGCGGCTGACGTTGTGCCGTTCCATGAACTCACTCATGTCGAGCTTGATCAACGCCTCTTCGCTGCCGAACATGAATTCGGCCAGCGTCTTGGCCAGCAGCGTCTTGCCGATGCCGGTGGGGCCCAGGAAGATGAAGCTGCCGATGGGGCGACGCGGGTCCTTCAACCCGGCGCGGGCCCGGCGCACAGCCTTGGCGATAGCCTTGATCGGCTCGTCCTGGCCGATGATGCGCTGGTGCATCACACGTTCCATCTCCAGCAGCCGTTCACGTTCTTCGCCGGCGATACGGCTGACGGGCACGCCCGTCCACATGGCGACTACCTCGGCAATGTCTTCGGCCGTCACCTTCGGCTGATTAGTGGATTCGTTCCATCCCTCGCGCAGCTCGCTGAGACGAGCTTCCAGTTCAACCTCGCGGTAGCGCAGGTCAATGGCGTCGTCAAAGCGCTGGAGTTCGAGCGCCTGCTCTTTCTCCTTCTGCAGCTTCTTGAGATTCATAAAGGTTTCACGCAGGCTGGCTGCGTACGGTGCCTTGTACATGCGCACGCGGCTGCCTGCCTCGTCGATCAGGTCGATCGCCTTGTCCGGCATAAAGCGATCCGGTACATAGCGGGCGGCCAGGTGGGCTGCTGCATGCAGTGCCTCGTCCGTGATCACCAGCTTGTGGTGGTCCTCGTAGCGGCCGCGTACGCCCTTGAGTATCTCGATGGTTTCCTCGATCGACGGCTCCTCGACCAGGATGGGCTGGAAGCGGCGTTCGAGGGCAGCATCACTCTCGATATACTTGCGGTACTCGTCGAGCGTGGTAGCGCCGATCACCTGCAGCTCGCCGCGGCTGAGTGCGGGTTTGAGGATATTAGCAGCGTCCACGCTGCTGCCGGCGGCGCCTGCACCTACCAACATATGTACTTCGTCAATAAAGAGAATCGACTGCGAAGCGATCACTTCTTCAATGACCTTCTTGAGCCGTTCCTCAAACTGACCACGGTACATCGTGCCGGCCACGAGACTGCCGACGTCAAGCATGAGCAGGCGCTTGTTCAACAGCGGCTCGGGTACATCGCCGTCGATAATGCGCTGCGCCAGACCCTCGACGATGGCCGTCTTGCCGACGCCGGGTTCGCCGATAAGGGCCGGGTTGTTCTTGGTGCGCCGGCTCAGAATCTGGATCACACGTTCAATTTCTGCCTGGCGCCCAACCACTGGATCGAGCTTGTTTTCCTCGGCAGCAGCTGTCATGTCGTAGCCCAGCTGGTCCATGAGCGGTGTCTTGGATTCCTTCTTCTGCTTTTCCTTGGTCTGTGCCTGGTTCTGCAGGATATTCCGCGCCGTCTGCGTCCGCACGCGATCCAGGTTGATACCCAGCCCGCGCAGAACATTCACGGCAATTCCCTCGCCTTCACGTACAAGGCCTAGCAGCAGGTGCTCGGTGCCGATATAGTGATGGCCCATCAGGCGGGCCTCGTCTACGGCCAGCTCAATGACCCGCTTTGTCCGCGGGGCAAGCGTGGGCTTGCCAAATGGCGGCCGTTCTCCCCTGCCCACCGTCCGTTCGACGGCACGGATGATCTGCACCGGCTCGACACCCAGCTCGCGCAAGACCTTAACGGCGACACCGTTCTCTTCCCGCACTAACCCCAACAGAAGATGCTCCGTCCCGATGTAGTTATGATTCAGACGGAGCGCCTCCTCCTGCGCCAGGGTCAGGACCCGGCGTGCGCGCTTCGTAAAACGGTCTAGTTTGTCAGACATACATCTTTCCTTGAAGACAATCACGGGCCGGTCATTTCCGGCGTGAACACATTAACACACCTTCGAGACTGGATGCAGTAATTAACGTTCCGCTTACAGGGGCCTGCCGGCTGTGGCGAGGCCGAAGAGTGAGATGAGGTGGGCACTGCGGCGACTGTGTGGTGTCTCTGCCCCACAATCAATGTTGCACGTGCATTGTAACGACCCCGATCCAGCTTTGTCAATTCGTCAAAAAGGATAGGCTGAATCTAGCCCATATTTCCAGTAGCCTGGACTAGAGCATTGGACCAGTTGCTGGTCCAATTGCCAGAACCCTGTCGCGCAACTATCATTTTGAACGCAAAAATAGGCCCGCCAGTTCACAACTGGCGGGCCTATTTTTGCTTTTGACCAACTCAATGCGGTCCGACAGAACTTAGGCGATTTCCGCCACTGCTTCTTCGGGCTCGCTGAATGCCTCAGCCACATCGTCCACATGGCCATTTTCGCTCGGCGCAATCTGCCAGTCAACTTCAGGCGAGGCCGGCAAAGCCTGCTTGAGGCTCAGTCCCAAGCGCCGCTTGTCGCCTTCGATGCGGATGATCCGCAAGTCGTAGACGTCGCCTTCGCTGACCACTTCCTTCGGATGCGTCACGCGGCGGTCGGAGAGCTCGCTGATGTGGATCAGACCCTCGATGCCGGTGTCCACCAGGCGGGCGAAGGCGCCGAAATTCACCAGCTTGGTGATCCGGCCACGCACCACCTGCCCAACCTCGTAGGTCGTATCGATCACTTCCCACGGCTGCGGCGTGAGGCGGCGCAAGCTCAGGCCGATGCGCCGGCGCTCGGTGTCCACACTCAGGACCTGGACCTTGACGCGCTCGCCAACCTTCACGACTTCGCTCGGATGGCTGACGCGGTTCCAGCTCAGCTCGCTTAGATGGATCAGACCGTCGGCTCCGCCGAGATCGACGAAGGCGCCAAAATCCGCAATGCTGCTGATAATGCCTTCGAGGCTGTCGCCTTCCTTGAGCGAGTCGAGCAGCTGCTCTTTCTGCTGGCGGCGCCACTCGCGCATGGCCAGGCGTTCCGAAAGGATCAGGCGGTTGCGCTTGCGGTCAATGTCAATGACCTTCAAGCGCAGCGAGCCGCCCAGCAGGGCTGCATAGCGCTCGTCGCTTTCGTCTCCCCCGGTGGGCAGTGGGATGATGCTGCTCAGCTGCGAAGCGGGGACAAAGCCGCGCACCTGGCCGAGCTTGACGATCACACCGCCACGGTTGAACGAATCGACCGGGCACTCAAAGATATCCTGCGTACGCATGAGTTCTTCCGCCCGTTCCCAGTCCTTCTCGGCCAGGGCACGGCTGATGCTTAGCACAAGATTGCCGTCTTTGTCTTCGCGCATAACGAAGACCGGCACCTCGTCACCCACCTTGAGCAGTTCGAGGGTTTCGCCCAAGCGTTCGAGCTCACGGCCAGACACAACGCCTTCCGACTTAAAGCCGATGTCTACGAGCACCTCGTTAGGGCGCTTCTCTACGACGATGCCTGTGCGGATCTCACCTGTGGTGGGCTCCTGCAAGGAGCGTTCGATCTCCTCCAGCAGGGCAGCCATCGGGTGTTCGGAGCCGCCGTTCAGCCAATCATTCCCGCCAAACATGGCGGTTGCTCGGGAATCACTCATACTACGAATGGAACCTCCAAGAACAGAAAATTATAACTGGCCATGATAAGCATGGCCAACCGGACGCAGCGAGCTGGGTAGTGCCAATTTTATGGAAACCTTGACCTTGGTATTGGGCGTACGTGCGGCTGGTACTGCTCGCAAGGGGCACTCGCCAGACAAAACAAAAAACCTAGTCATCCAACAGCGCAACAAACTCGATCTCTACCAAGCCGCCCTTAGGCAGTGCCGCAACCTGCACGGTGCTGCGGGCGGGAGGCTCATGTTGAAAGACCTGGGCATAAAGGCTGTTCACAGTTGCGAAGTTGGCCAGATCAGACAGAAAGATCGTGGTCTTCACCACGCTTTCTACACCTGCGCCTGCTTCGGCCAAAACAGCTTGTATGTTGGCAAGCGCCTGGCGAGTCTGTGCCTCAATACCTTCCTGCAAATTGCCGGTAGCAGGATCTAGACCGAGCTGACCGGAGGCAAACAAAAATTTCCCAGCCTTAATGGCTTGGGAGTAGGGCCCGATCGCGGCGGGAGCCTGCGAAGTACTAATGACTTTTCGCTTACTCATGAAGAAGATTCAGTTGAACTAAATCTATCGAACCGCAAAAAACCAATGCGCTGTTATGAGGAGTGGCTCTGGGAGGTTGAACCCCCATGCGATTGATAGAAACCAAGTGCGAACGACGACCTACTTTACAAGTTATTATCTGACCAGAGATTCTACTCTGCTTCGTAAGCTACGTCAAGTCCCAGAGGTGGAAATTTGTCGTTATGACGATCTGGAGCCACTGCGGTGCCGGGCCTGATGGCGGGCTGCCGGCTATTCAGGTACAATCGGCAGGCTGCGGCGCATAATTTCGTAGTTCTCCAGCGCACGGCCGGCCCCAAGCGCCACACATGCAATCGGGTTTTCAGCTACATAAGCCGGCACCCCAGTCTCCTGGGTTAGCAGCTGTGCGACGTTGCGCAGCTGCGCGCTGCCGCCGGTAAGCACCATCCCACGGTCGATGATGTCAGCCGCCAGCTCGGGCGGAGTCTTCTCCAGTGTTGCGCGTACGGTGCTGACGACGGCCTGCAGCGGCTCCTGCAGCGCCTCTGTCACTTCGCTGCTGCTGATCTGGATGATTTTGGGAAGACCGGTCACCTGGTCACGCCCACGCACTTCCATGTGCCGTTCGTCTTCCATTGGGAGCGCGCTGCCAATGCCGATCTTGATCTCTTCCGCCGTCTGTTCGCCGATCAGCAAGTTGTATTTCTTGCGAATGTAACTGATGATCGCTTCGTCAAAGCGGTTGCCGCCGATACGCACGCTGCTCCATACGACGATGTCATACATGGAGGCCACCGCAGCTTCCGTGGTGCCCCCACCCATGTCGACTACCATGTTGCCGGTCGGTGTCCCGATGGGCAGGCCTGCACCGTATGCTGCTGCCAGCGGCTCAGGAATCAGGTACGCCGCGCCGGCCCCGGCCTGCATGGCGGCGTCGTGCACGGCACGCTCTTCGACGCTGGTCACGCCGCGCGGTGTGCTGATCATCACCTTGGGGCGCACCAGCGGGCGGAAGATAGGATTGGGGCTGCCGGCCACGGTTTGGATCAGGTAGCGCAGCATCGCCTCCGTCACGACAAAGTCGGCAATTACACCATCCCGGATCGGGCGTGCTACTTCAATGCTTTCCGGCGTGCGGCCAAGCATGTCGTATGCCTCATGACCCACAGCGACCATCGTGTTATCACGCACACGGATCGCCACGACGGACGGTTCGTGCATGACGATGCCGCGCCCTTTGACATGGACGAGAACATTGACGGTTCCGAGGTCGATACCGATGTGTTTTTCAAACATGGTGTGTTTTGGTTTCCTTTTGGCGACATAATGCCGCTGATCAGAACCATTATACAACAACCACTTGCCTACCTCGTGACGCCTGACGAATAGATCGTGATATTGTCGCTCAACGCTACTTCATCTGGTAGAACGGCTGGCACGGCAAGATCGACGCCAAGTGGGCCCAGCCGCGCCGATATCCACACCATGTACCAGAAATCATTGCTGTCTAGATCGACGCCGGCATGCTTGTTGATCTGCCAAACGAGCTGGGAGCAGTAGAGCTTGTTCTCGGCCCATTTGTCGGGAATGTCGTGATTGTAATGCGTCGAACCATCTGTCTTGAACGCCGCTTCTGCCCAATCCAGCGCTGCTGGCACCTGCTCGCCCGACATCTTCGTGGGACGCGCCAACGCAACAAGGTGACCTGGTTCCTGCCAGTCCGTCAATGGCTTGAGGCGCAGCCCATCTGGATCGGATTCGTACACCATGCCGTTGCCGTCATAGATTCCCGCATGGGAATAACGCTGCGCATACACCCAGTTAAGATACGTGTTGTCCCCGGGCGTAAACAGGATATCGCCGCGCTGAAGTTGTTCGAAGTCCGGCGCTTCCTGCACCTTGCCCGCCTGTGTGACAAACTTGTCGCCCGCCAGTTTCTCCACGGTTGCCATGGCTGCCTGATAGGTAGGGTCGGCCTTCTCTGCCTCTCCCAGCAGTTGCTCGATCTCCTTGGCCAGTTTTTCCTTTTCTAAGGGGTCATCGGCCGCAGCTTGCTTGGCCAGCAAAGCCGCAGCTTGCTTCTGGGCGTCACGCGTGCCTTGGGCATGCGGCATGCGGCTGGATAGTGCTCGGATAAGACTGAGCGCCTCGCTATCGTTGCTCTCCGTCAGATCGTGGTCGAACTTGGCCGCCAGTCTTTGTATTTCGGTGACAAGCGCGCCCGGCAGATGGTCGCCGTTGGCGTCAGTCTTGAAATCGATGATCGCAGATGGCTCACCAGGCTGCCCAGGTGGCTGCGCTCCACGGTTGCCCATCATGTTGAATATCAGCCCTACGACCGCTGCCGCCGCCAGGGCTGTGCCGATAAGAGTAGATGCACGCATTACCAGACCTCCTCTGCGCCCGGCTAAACAATTGCCTTGTGCAAGAACACCACGCTACGATTTAGCATTTGACCTGCATCGGCGCAACGTCCGTATGATGGAGACTCGTTCGGCGGATACGCCGATCTGTGTGGCGTAGGTGGAAAAAGCGTTTTAAGTTCACAGCAAAAAGAAGCTCCATGCCGCCGGCATGGAGCTTCCTAGATCTATGACTGTTATGGGGCCAGGTACTTCGACTTACGCCCGCCTATTTGGTCTCGAAATGCGGCGCTTCGGTGGAGCGGCGCCCTTGATGGCGCCGAGCGACCTTCAGTCGCAGACTGCTGCGCCGCACCGCTGCCTCGATGACGGGCCGCTCGTGCGGCGGCGGGTTCGTGGCCAGCAGCTGTTCGGCGCACGCTAGCGCGTCCTGGGCGCGCGCCGCATCGATGTCTTCCGGCGTTTCGGCCGTATCCGCCAGGATTGTGACCTTGTCGGGCCGTACTTCGACGACACCGCCGCTTACTGCCACAAACTGGCTGCTATTACCCATGTGCAGGATGATCTCGCCAATGTCCAGCGTCGACAGCAGCGGCGCATGACCCGGCAGAATGCCCATCTGCCCCAGAGATCCTGGCAGCGTCACCATATCTACGCGACCGCTGAACAGCGAGCGGTCAGGCGTGACGATGTCAACTTGCAACGTGTTCGCCATCGCATGACTCCTTTAGCTGCTGCGCAGCTTGGCGGCGTTCTCCACAGCCTCTTCGATCGTGCCGACCATGTAGAATGCCTGCTCAGGCAGGTCGTCGTGCTTGCCATCTAGAATTTCGCGGAAGCCGCGTACGGTTTCATCGACCTTGACGTGGCGCCCATCGCGTCCGGTGAATTGGGCGGCAACAAACATCGGCTGGGTCAGGAAGCGCTGAATCTTGCGGCACGCGCCACGATCAGCTTGTCGTCTTCACTCAACTCTTCGACGCCCAGAATCGCGATGATGTCCTGGAGGTCACGGTAGCGCTGCAGGGTCTGCTGAACCTGGCGGGCAACCGCGTAGTGGTCGGTGCCTACGATTAGCGGGTCTAGAATGCGGCTGGTGGAGCCCAGCGGGTCCACGGCCGGGAAGAGACCCTGGTCCGCCAATGAACGTTGCAGCGTGATCGTTGCGTCCAGGTGGGCGAACGTCGTCGCGGGGGCCGGGTCGGTGTAGTCGTCGGCAGGTACATAAACAGCCTGCATGGAGGTGATCGATCCGTTCTTGGTCGACGTAATGCGTTCTTGCAGGTCACCCATGTCGGTGCCCAGCGTAGGCGCATAACCTACGGCTGAGGGCAGACGGCCCAGCAGCGAGGACATCTCGGAGCCGGCCTGGACGAAGCGGAAGATGTTATCGATGAACAGCAGCACGTCACGGCCTTCGTCCCGGAAGTACTCCGCCATCGTCACACCGGTCAGACCCACGCGCAGGCGGGCACCTGGCGGCTCATTCATCTGTCCAAATACCATCACCGTCGAACTCATGACGCCGGACTCGACCATCTCACGCATCAGGTCGTTGCCTTCACGTGAGCGTTCGCCCACGCCGGCAAAGACCGAATAGCCGCTGTGGAATTCGGCTACGTTATGGATGAGTTCCTGGATCACGACCGTTTTTCCTACGCCGGCACCGCCGAAGATACCAGTCTTACCACCACGGGTAAAGGGGGCGATCAGATCGATGACCTTGATACCCGTTTCGAAGATTTCGGCCTGCGTTGCCTGCTCTGCAAACGACGGGGCAGTACGATGAATGGGATATTTGACGTCAGAAGCGACTGGACCGGCATTATCGATCGGGTCGCCCACAACATTAAAAAGCCGGCCAAGCGTGGCCGGGCCCACGGGCACCGAGATCGGCACACCGTCGGATACGCCCGGCATGCCACGGCGCAAGCCATCGGTGCTGCCCATAGAAACCGTGCGCACGACGTTGTTGCCGACCTGCTGCTCGACCTCAAACGTCTGCACGAAGCCGTCGTCCATCGTCACCCTGATGGCATCATAGATTTCGGGCAGCTGCCCTTCGGGAAAAGAAAAGTCGACTACCGGTCCGATTACGCTCTCTACGGTACCGACCATTTGTTCAGCCACTGCAGACCTCCTCGGAGAACTCTCTATTTACTCAGTTTCCAGCGCAGCCGAGCCGCCGATGATATCCATCAATTCGTTTGTAATACCCGACTGGCGTGCCTTATTGTAAGTCAGCGTCAGATCGTCAATCAACTCGCCGGCTGCGTCCGTGGCGTTACGCATTGCTACCATGCGCGCTGAATGCTCGCTGGCAAGCGACTCGTACAGCGCTTGCAGCACCTGAACTTCGGTAAATCCGTAGAGCACGCGGCTCAGCACGGCTTCAGGTGACGGCTCGAAGATATATTCGGGCGCCATGCCTTCCGAGCCTTCGGCAGGCTGGACCGGCAGGAGCTTGTGAACATGCGGCTCTTGTTTGATCGTGTTAATAAAATCGGTATAGATCATATAGACTTCGTCTACATGTCCCGACAGGAAATCGTCGATCAACACGCGCACGATCGGTCCGACGTGATACGTTGAGGGGTTGTCCGGCATCCCGGTGAACTCGGCGCGACCACCTGGATCGTAGCGCAGGAGCCAGTCACGGCCTTTGCGCCCCACCGTCACCACGGTCACTTCAGCCCCGTTGCGCCGCACTTCACGCATGAAAAGCGCAGTTCGGCGGATGACGTTGGCGTTGAAACCACCGGCCAGGCCGCGGTCGCCGGTCACCAATAGGATTCCCACGCGCTTGACCGGTCGCGGTTGGATTAAGGGGTTTAACTCATGATCTGTCGTGGTCAGGCGTGCAATATAGGTAAGCACCTCGCGCGCCTGCTTGGCGTACGGGCGCGTAGCTGTTACCTGCTGCTGCGCTTTGCGCATCTTCGCGGCAGACACAGCTTCCATGGCCTTGGTGACCTGGGCAATGTTCTTCACCGACTTGATGCGCCGGCGAATTTCTCTTGTGCTTGGCAAGGTAATGTCCCCCTGCTTTAGTGAGAGGGTGATACGTTGACTTCATGTCCCGGGAACCGGCGAACGCTCGCGTGCGCTTATAGGTCCCCGGGACATGAAGCTTCCCATCACCCCATCATTATTCTTGTGGCGGCGACCAGGTGTTGTTGAAGTCGTCGATCGCCACGCTTAAAGAGTCGATGACTTCCGGCGCCAGGTCCTTGGAGCGCATGATCGACTGGCCGATCTCGGCTCGGTTCGCATCCATGTACGCATGCATGTCCGCTTCCCACTGCTTGACGTACTGCACAGGAACGGCATCGAGTTTGCCTGCGCCGGCGGCCCACAGGCTCATCACCTGCTTGTCCAGCGGTACCGGCTGGTACTGCGGCTGCTTGAGCAGCTCGGTTTGGCGGCGGCCGCGATCCAGCTGGCGCTGGGTGGAGGCATCCAAGTCAGAACCGAACTGGGCAAAAGCCGCCAACTCACGGAACTGGCTCAGCTCCAGCTTGAGACGGCCGGCCACCTTCTTCATGGCCTTGGTCTGCGCCGAACCGCCTACACGGCTGACGGAGATGCCGACGTTCAGAGCCGGGCGAATACCGGCATAGAATAGGTCGGATTCCAGGAAGATCTGGCCGTCGGTGATGGAAATGACGTTGGTCGGAATATATGCCGAAACGTCGCCGGCCTGCGTCTCAATGACGGGCAGGGCTGTCAGGCTGCCGCCGCCGTATTCGTCACTCAGACGTGCAGAGCGTTCCAGCAAACGGCTGTGCAAGTAGAACACGTCACCCGGGTAAGCTTCGCGGCCGGGTGGGCGGCGCAGCAGCAGCGACACCTGGCGATAAGCCTGGGCATGCTTGGAGAGGTCATCATAGACGATCAGGGCATCACGGCCCATCTCCATGAACTCCTCACCCATGGCTGTGCCGGCGAACGGCGCCAGGTACTGCAGGGCCGCGGGATCGGAGGCAGCTGCGCTGATCACGATCGTGTGTTCCATGGCACCGTACTTCTCGAGGGTACCGACTACCTGGGCGACGCTGGACTGCTTCTGGCCGATGGCCACATAGATACAGATCAGGTCCTTGCCCTTTTGATTGATGATGGTGTCAAGGGCAATGGCCGTCTTGCCAGTCTGGCGGTCGCCGATGATCAGCTCGCGCTGGCCGCGACCGATCGGGATCAAGGCATCGACGGCGGTAATGCCAGTCTGTACCGGGACGTTCACCGGCTGGCGCTTGATGACGCCGGGCGCAATGCGTTCGACGTTGCGGAACTTGTCGGTGTTGATCGGGCCCTTGCCGTCGATCGGCTGGCCGACTGCATTGACCACACGACCGATCAGGGCGTCGCCCACCGGCACCGAGGCGATGCGGCCCGTGCTGCGCACAAGGTCGCCCTCCTTGATCGTCTGGTATTCACCCATGATGATGATACCGACGTTCTCTACCGTGAGGTTCAAGGCGATGCCCAGCACGCCGTTCTTGGTGAATTCGACCAGTTCGCCGGCCATGACCGTGGTTAGACCCGACACCAGGGCAATGCCGTCACCGACCTCGATGACTTCGCCCACGTCGATCTGGCTTGGCGTGGGCTTGTAGTTGAGAATCTGTTGTTTGAGTAACGCTGTGATGTCGTCTGTACGCACAGCCATTTGAATTCTTTCCCTCCTCAGCGAACCCCTGTTAGCAAACTACAGTTGGCGAACTACAGCTAGCGAATTACAGCTAGCGAACTACAGTTAGCGAACTACGGAGCTCAACGATTCGCGCAACGTTGCCAATCGGCTGGCAACCGAGTTATCTATGAGGCGATCGCCCACGCGTACACGCAAGCCGCCCAGCAGCGCCGGATCGACGTCAAAGCTGAAGCTGAGACCCTCACCATGTTCGGCAATCAACCGTTTGCGGATCTGTTCTTTTTCGTCGTCCGACAGCGCGATGGCGCTCGTAACTTCGGCCTTGCGACTGATGGCCTGGCCGGTGACGATCTGCCCCAGGCGACCGGCCACTTCGTCGATCAAACCGATATCGTCGTTTTCTGCCATCAATTTGAGCAAGTTGAGCACCTCAACCGGCACGTTCTTGCCCAACGCCTTTTCGAGCGCAGCGGCGCGGTCGGCCGCCGGCTTGCCTGTGTCGGCGAGCAGAGCGGCCAATTTCTTGTCGCTGCTAACCTTGCTCGAGGCTTCGCCCAGCGCGCTCGTCCAGCGGTCCAAGATGACCTCCCAGACGGCTTTAGCGTAGCGGTCTACCCGCTCCTGTCTGCTGCTCATTTGCCATTGCCCCCGGCCTTTTGCGCCAAGAACTCAGCCACAAACCGCTGCTGCTCGCTCTTCTTCTCGAGCTCGCGGCCCAACAGCTTCTCGGTGGCCATGATAGCCAGATCGGCGATCTGCTTATTGGCGTCGGCCAAAGCCAGTTCCGTCTGCTTGGCAGCATCGGCCTGTGCCTTCATGCGAATTTCAGTTGCCTCTGTCTCGGCGCGGCTGCGCACGTCCTGGGCAATTCTCTCCGCATCGCGCGTGGCCTGTGCGCGAACCTCTTGTGCCTCGCGGCGCGCCTGTTCGAGGACTTTGCCCTTTTCGGCTTCAGCCTCGCGTGCCGCTGCGCTGACACGTTCCGCATCCTTCATGCTTTGTGCAATGCGCTCTTTGCGAGCATTGAGCATGTTCAGCACAGGCTTGTACAAGAACATGCGCATGAGAATGATCAGGATAATGAAGTTAATCAACTGCGAAATGAGCAGTGGCCACTCAATACCAAGTGCATCCACGATTTGCCTCCTTTTTTACCTGCATTCGCTCGGGTTTCGCCAGGGCCCGCTGTTGGTTCGCCACGACTAGACGAACTTCAGCAGCAGCGCAATAACAAGGGCGAAAATACCGATCGATTCGGCGAAGGCAATCGAGAGAATCATGTTCGTCTGGATCGTGCCGGCAGCCTCGGGGTTGCGCCCCATTGCTTCCATAGCCTTGGAACCGATCAGACCGATGCCAATGCCTGGCCCGATAGCGCCCAAACCCATTGCCAACGCTGCACCCAATTGCTTTGCGGCATCAACTTCCATTTTTAGATCTCCTTATTAGTCGATGAGACAGATTACCCAATTAGTGGTTTTCGTTGTGGCCGTCATGACCAATGCTGGCCATCTGGAAGAACACGAGCGCCAACATCATAAACACGAGCGCCTGTACGAAACCTACAAATACTTCCAACATATAGAACGGTACTGGGATCAGGAACGCAATCAAGAAACGCCATGGTCGCCAGTACGATTTCGCCTGCGAAGATATTGCCAAATAGACGAAAGCCAAACGAGATGATACGGGCAAACTCAGAAATCAACTCCAAGATACCGACAAAGAAGTTGATCCCCTTCATAAACCCGTTGGGGCCGGTGAAATTCCAGAACTTCCGGAAGTAGCTGCCACCCAAGAACCGTACGCCCCAAATCTGCACCATCACCATCGTGGCAATCGCCAGGGCGAAGGTCATATTGAGGTCGGCGCTGGGAGCACGCAGCAGCGGCACGAACTTTTCATGGCCTTCCTCGGCGGCGGCCGTGGCGGAAGCCGGGCGGGCCTGCACGTCTTCGAGGCTGACGCAGGATCAGTTTCCCGTCGGCCATTGCCAACTGATTCGTGAGGCGGCCCTCGGATGCACCGGGTGTCGGAGTCGCTTCCGGGGTTTCGCCGCCATTGGTGGCTGGCTCTTCGCCGTGCACTTCCTCGGTCTGATAGATGCCGATGCTGCCGACGCCTGGGATCAGGCCGCTCCAGTTACTAAGAATGATCAGGAGGAACAGCGTCGCTGCCCAAGGGAAAAACTTGGCGGCATTCCTGCCGGCCACACTCTCGGCCAACCCGTAAAGGGTTTCGACGACGGCTTCCATGATGTTTTGCAGGCCGCTGGGAATTTCCTTGAGGCTGAAGCGTGTCGCCAACGCCAGGATGATCAAGACGATGTCGACGATGATCGTCATCAAGACCGAGTTGGTCAGCCATTGCGGGCCATTGGAGAAGATCGGCTCGCCGGAGAGCGCGACGTGAGGCGGCGGCACGGGGGCGATAAATCGCATCAGCACGCTGGCTATCAGCAGGACGACCACCACCAGTGTCCAGCCCTTGCGCGTCGGCGTGCTCCAAAACAGGTTGCGCAGTGTGTCTCGCAATTTACTCATGGTGCTTTTGCGCTCCTTCGGTAAGTGATTGGTCGTCTAGCGGCCAGTCGTTCGATATGGAATCGGGCTCGGCTGCTTCTGCCGGCTGTGTCGCTGCTGCCGTCTCGGCCGGATCTTCCTCCGGCGCTACCATAGCCACGACACGATCAAACTCTGCCAACACGGTGCGATTTACGACGATGGTCGCCAGCGGGATGCAGATAATGACACCGGCGATGGTTAGCCAGGGCAATGTGCCCATCGCCATATCTGATATCGCTGCGATTGACATGGGGATCACCAAGGTCAGCAATAATGCCTTGACACCGCGCCAAAGGTCGATGCGAATCGGGGCGGGCGTCAATTCTTGGCGATCCGTCGTCAATCCGTAACCTTTCGCTAGCCTGCGGCTAGCTTACTGCCTGCCGGTGTTGGCCCCGGCAGAGGCCAGGCTTCGTGCTGATAGTCTGTTGGTCTTGCCCGCGACCTACCGCCCGGTGGGCCGTGCCGCTGGACAATACTGGGATAATAGCACGCTGCTTTTGGCTCGCGCAAATTTTCACATGTTTTTCGGGCGTAATCTGTAGGGGGCCTTGCAAGTCAAGCGCCGCGTTTGCGTGCCAGCAGCCAGTCAAGCGCCAGGCAGATGATCAACAGGAGTTCGACTGCTTTGTCGATATACGCAATTGTCGACCGTACGCCGATAAAGTACCAGGCTACCACCGTCACTAAGGTGTAGCCAATCAAGACCCAGCGCACCAGGTTGTGATAGCGGGCGAGGGCCGGTAAAGGTAGAAACAAAAGCGCCGTCAGTACGAGATAGCCAAGACCGTTCAAGACGAAGACCGGATCGACGCCGCCTGGAAACTGAAACGCCAGGATGATATGGATCAACGCCGTTGCTGTGGCTGCCAGTACGATTATACCCTGCAGCAGGCCAAACCGGCGCGTGGTGGTCATGTGTCATCCTCCGGCTGAAAAGTGCTCTACACGGCTACTCTACACCAGTTAGATACCGGTAGCAAGCCCGCGGCGCAATCCTGCTGACCTGCGCAGTGCAACTGCGTTTGTATCATGTTTCGCGTCAATTGTCGGGAATTCAGTTTCTCGCGCTACAATGTAACTTCATGATCCGCGGGATGCACGGCCGTGATCCATATGTGGTGAGGAGGAGCCCCCATGCGTCTTGGTTTGATGACCGGCTATTCAGGCGCAAGAATCGAACTGCCCCTGGAGATGATCCAGGCGGCCGACCGCCTGGGCTACTATGCCGTGTGGACTGCAGAAGCCTACGGCTCCGACGCCGTGACGCCCCTGGCCTGGATCGGCGCGCTCACGCAGCGCATCCATCTGGGCACGGCGATCATGCAGATGCCGGCGCGCACCCCGGCCGCGACGGCGATGACGGCGATGACGCTCGACCAGCTTTCCGGCGGGCGCATGCTGTTGGGGTTGGGCCTGTCGGGGCCGCAGGTGGTGGAAGGCTGGCATGGCGTCAGCCTACGGCAAGCCGCTGCCCAAGACACGCGAGTATGTCGCCATCGTGCGCAAGATTCTGGCCCGCAAGGAGCCGCTCGTCTTCGCCGGCGACTACTACCAGATGCCCTATGCCGGTGAAGACGCCACGGGCCTGGGCAAGCCGCTCAAGAGCATCCTGCACGGGCGGCGCCGATCTGCCCATCTATCTGGCCGCGATCGGCCCCAAGAATGTGGAACTGGCCGCAGAGATCGCCGACGGCTGGCTGCCGATCTTCTTTTCGCCCGCCCACTATCGCGAGGCCTACGCCGCCGCAGTCGAGGCAGGCTTCGCCAAGGCCGGAAGCGGCGAGAAGACAATGGCTGCCTTTGACATCGCACCCTCTGTCGCCGGTGGCCTTGGGCGACGACGTGGACGCCTGCCGCAACAGCATCAAGCCTTTCCTGGCGCTCTACGTCGGCGGCATGGGCGCCAAGGGCAAGAACTTCTACTACGACCTGGCCTGCCGCTACGGCTACACCGACGCGGCCGACCGGGTGCAGGAGCTCTATCTGCAGGGCGCAAGGAGGAGGCCGCCGCCGCCATTCCCGATGAACTGGTCGACGCCGTGGCGCTGTGCGGTCCCAAGGCGCGCATTGCGGAGCGGCTGGAGGCATGGCGCGACAGCCCTGTTACTACCCTCAATATTACGACCTTCGACCCGCGGGCCGTGGCGGTGATGGCGGAATTGGTCCTGAAAGACGAGGCTGGCCGGCCGGATCGTACGATCTCGGTGCCGGATACTATGAAAACTTCGGAAGAGAATGGTGAAATGAACGAAATGCAATTGACGCCTTCGGCACTTTTTGCCAAGGTAACGCAGCGTGTCGCAGCTGATCCGACGCTCGTGCAGCGGGTGAATGCGGTGTACCAGTTTAACGTGCTGGGCGACGATGGCGGCACCTGGGTGGTCGACCTCAAAAATGGGGCCGGCGACGTGTGGGCGGGTCAGCACGACGACGCCGACTGTATCATCAGCATGAATCGCGACGTCTTTCTGTCGTTGGCTACGGGCAAGATCAACCCGCTCAACGCCTTTATGCAAGGGCGTATCCGTGTCCAAGGCGATATCATGATGGCTACACGCCTGCAAAGCCTCTTCTAGGCGCGGATATCGGACATGATGCCCTACGCGAATCAGGCCGTTCTGATCACCGGCGGCCTTGGTTTTATCGGCTCGAATCTTGCCCGCCGCCTGGCCGATCTGGGTGCGCGCGTGACGGTCGTCGATTCATTGATTCCCGACTATGGCGGCAACCGCTTCAACCTGGCAGGCTACGAGGGGCGTGTATGTGTGGACATTGCCGACGTACGCGACCCGTACTCTATGCGGGCCCTGGTCGCAGGGCCAGGATGTGATTTTTAACCTGGCCGGCCAGGTAAGCCACATCGACTCGATGACAGATCCGCTGACTGACCTGGAGATCAACGCCCGCAGTCAGTTGTCGATTCTGGAAGCATGTCGTTACGAGAACCCTGCCGTAAAGATTGTCTACGCCGGCACCCGCCAGCAGTATGGTAAGCCGCGCTATCTCCCGCTCGACGAAGACCATCTGCAGGCGCCGACGGACGTGAATGGCGTCAACAAGCTGGCGGGCGAGTGGTATCACATCGTCTATCACACTGCCTATGGCCTGCGCACCACTTCGCTGCGCCTGACCAACACCTACGGGCCGCGCCAGTTGATCAAGCACAACCGCCAAGGGTTTATTGGCTGGTTTATCCGGCAAGCCGTCGAAGGCCAGACGATCCAGCTCTATGGCGACGGCCGCCAGCTGCGCGACCTTACCTATGTCGACGATGTGGTAGAAGCCTTCTTGATCGCCGGGGCCACCGACGCCGCCAATGGACGCGTCTACAACCTGGGTGGTACAGCACCGATCAGCCTGTACGAACTGGCATGCACGATTGTCGAGCTGGCCGGCCAGGGCGATGTGCGCCTCGTGCCGTGGCCCGAGGAACGCAAGAAGATCGACATTGGCGATGTGTATTCCAGCTACGCACGTATCGAAGGTGAACTGGGTTGGCGCCCCACGGTGCCGCTGCGCGAGGGTCTAGGGCGCACGCTGGCATATTATCGTGAGTATCTTGGCAAATACCTGTAGTGCCGGCTGACGGAGCCAACCATGCAGCAGCTAGAATGCACCGCTATTCTGTTTGACCTGGATGGCGTCCTGATTGACTCGACCGAATGCATTGTGCGTCATTGGGAGGAGTGGGCCCGGCAGCACGGCTTGAACATCGCCGCTATCATGCAGGTTGCGCACGGCAGGCGGACCATCGAGACGATGCGCATAGCCGCACCGCATTTAGTGCTTGACGAGGAAGTCCGGCAGTTTGAAGCGGGCGAGGTCGCCGATACGGAAGGTATTATTACCATCGACGGCGCCCTTGCCCTGCTCAATTCGATCCCGACTGGAGCTTGGGCAATCGTCACGTCCGGTTCGCGCCCCTTAGCCACCGCCCGGCTGCAAAGTCGTGGCCTGCCCGTGCCGCCCACGATGGTGACGGCCGACGATGTCGTCAACGGCAAGCCGCATCCTGAGCCTTACATGACCGGCGCCCAGGCCCTTGGCCTCCCTGCCGACGAATGCATCGTCGTGGAAGATTCCCCCGCTGGCCTGGCTGCCGCCGCTGCCGCCGGCATGCGCTCGATCGGCGTCGCCTCCACGCACGCGTACGACGAATTGGTGGAAGCAACGGTGATCGCCAGGAGACTGCGTGATATCCAGGTGACGATAGCTAGTGATGGGCGCCTGACCGTCTGTATCACCGAACCGTGACGGCTGCTCGCACAGGATATAGAGATCGCCTGCAAAATATGACGTCGGGCTGATCCGCGATTTATTCCGCAGGAGGCCTTTCCCCAGCACACTACTCTGTGCGGTGGCTTTATCGATGCCGCCAGCATAGGACGATTAGTGTGTTGGAGAAAGTGCTGGATATGAGAGCTAGACTGCGGATTCGGGCTGTAGACGACATGCGCCCGCTCGTGAGCGTGAAGGCAGAAAAGTGGCGGCGCAAGGCGCGGCGCACCTTTTATGATATGCAGCGGAACGTAAAAGGCATGGAAATGGAGGATTGGTTCTGGCTGGCGCTGCTCGTCATCTGGGGCTTGGCCTCCAGCTATGTCACGCTGGTTTCTTCAGGTCAAGGCACCGGTCTTTGGTAGTGGCGGGCTTGGCACCAGTCATGGACAGTGGCCTAGCTAAGAGATCGAGATAAGAGTGCCTGCTGCGACCACCCATAGAATATCTACTTTGTACAGTAGCGCCGTCAGCGCGCTGCCGCCAAGTGCTAAGTGAGCTAGATCCCATTGGATGTTCATCGCAAAGCGAATCGTGACGACCAACAGTAGACCCACAAAAGAACAAAGAACGCCGCCAATTGCTTTGTTAAATGTCGACGTTGCTCGCATACGCTCGAAAGTATGGCGCGATGGCGATCACGAGTAAGAATGACGGCAAGAGGACGCTGATCGTCCCCATCACTGCACCCGCTAGTCCACCCAATCAAATAGCCGATAAAAGTTGCAGTGATCACGACTGGGCCAGGCGTCACCTGGCCGAGAATCATTCCGTTCATAAATGTTTGACTGTCCACCCAATGGCGAACTTCGACAACCTCGTGGAACATCAGCGGCACTGACGCAAAACCACCGCCAAAGGCGAGCAGATCGATCCTGGCAAGCATTGTGGCGAGTGCGAACAGCCTCTTGTCAACCGATGCGAGCAGCAGCAACGCCGCGCCGACAACTGCGATGGTTAGCAGGAGCACTACTGTATTGGAGCGAGTCTGTGCTAAAACCGGCTGACGGCTGGGAGGAGCCTGCTTTGGCTCAACAAGGAGAAGCCCGGCAAGCGCTGCCGCCAGAACAACAACAATCGGAGCTGCATTGAGGCCAAAAAACAGCGCAGCGCCAACGGCAATCGCAAGGGCTTTCCAGTCACTCATCGTGGACTTGCCAAATATGATCGTAGCATTGGCAACGATGGCAACAATGATGGCTTGTAGCCCGCTAAATGCCGAAATCACAATCGGCAGGTCGCTGGTGTAGGTATAAAGAACAGCAAACACCAGCATCAGAAGAAATGCCGGCAGCCCAAAACCGACAAAGCTCACGACCGCGCCGGGTATCCCACGCGTTGTCAGCCCAACATAAGCTGCAGTCTGCATAGCAGTGGCGCCTGGTATCACCTGGCAAAGAGCAACGCCGCCGGCAAACGTAGAGGCGTCAAGCCAACGTCTTTTCTCCACCGCTAACTTGCGTATATAGGCCACCATTGACGGCCCGCCAAACGCGGTCATGCCCAAGCGCCCAAAGGCGGCGAAAAGGTGAAGCAGTGAGGGGGGCGGTTCAGCTTCCATCATACAATTGCTGTATTTTTAAGTTAAACGGAAGGTTTAAACAAAACAAGTATTGACAGCCTTTCTGACGACGTCTATATTAGTATGGAATTTAAATTAAGAAATCGCAAATTACCACTTATCACTTCATTGCTATGGCCAATCCCTCTGCGCGTCAGGCCGCGATTAAGACGTGCGCACTTAGCTTGTATACCGCATACTGGGCACTTGTGCTGCCATTTCTGTGCTGGGGTGCTTGGGCGACCCCGGGCCATCCGCATCTGCACCCTCACTTTGTGTTTTCGCAGCCCCTCACGGAAGATAGCATGTACGGTGACCACGCCGTGCCAGTCCGCATCAAAACCATGCGACAAGCGGCGACGACCAGGATTATCTGTTGTCGGACGAAGCTCAGTCCATGCTGCAGGCCAAAGGATTCCTGCCGGCCAAGCCGTGAACGCGACAACAGCAATCGACCGGTTTGTCTGGCGTGAGTGGCGCTTCTGGCTGTTAGCGCTGCCTGGATTGCTGCTTGGCCTGGTGCTCGTCATCCCGCTGCTGGTCCTCCTCTGGCACGGGATGACGAGGGAGTTTTGGGCCTATTGGACGAGCCCATCCTTCCTATCTGCAATCCGGCTGAGCATGCTGACGTCGACGCTGACGACCAGCGTCGCGCTGCTGGCTGGCACCCCACTCGCTTACGCCTTGGGCCGCCTCTCCTTCCGTGGCAAGACCTGGATCGAACTGGCTCTCGATGTGCCGATCGTGCTGCCGCCGCTGATCGCCGGGATTGCGTTGCTCCTGGCCTTTGGACAGAACGGGATATTCGGACGCTTCTTAGCGACGCTAGGTATCCGGCTCCCCTTCACGACGGCTGCAGTTATCTTTGCACAGACGTTTGTTGCGGTACCGTTGTACCTGCGGGCCGCGCGTATCGGCTTTGGTGCAGTTGCGCCTGAGCTGCGCGAGGAGGCTACGGTTGAGGGGGCGAACGAGTGGCAGGTATTCCGCCATGTAATGCTGCCCGTGGCATGGCGAGCACTCATTGCCGGTCTGATCCTCTGCTGGACACGCGCACTTGGCGAATTCGGCGCCACCATCGTGTTCGCCGGCAACATGGAAG
Organism: uncultured Chloroflexia bacterium; assembly: GCA_963701415.1. GTDB lineage: Bacteria > Chloroflexota > Anaerolineae > Caldilineales > Caldilineaceae > Fredericiella. Next base: position 367,440 of record CAVPAH010000019.1, on the reverse strand, counting down.
GCCGTACGCAAACTATCCCGTTGGCGATCTTCGTTGGATTCGAAACGAACCTGGATGTTGCGTTGGCCCTATCCATCGTGCTGGTGCTGCTGTCTATAGTCGTCTTGATGATGCTGCGCTGGATCGACAAGGCATACAGTCGATCGACTACACTGTAAATCAGGGCAGAGCCAATGGACGGCAGGGCACTCCACCTGGGGAAACAATATGTCGATGATGCTAGACCCAGAGCAGTCACCTATTGCTCTGCTAGCACCGCACTCAAGGTGCTGTCGGAGCGGTGGGTGTAGCAGCACCTTCTGCTGCCGTTGGCGTGGGCGTCGCGGGAATTTCCGTCCCCGGCCCGACGAGGTACACCGCACGCCAAGGTTCGTAGTTGCTCACCAGCGTGTCGGTGCGCGTGGTGCCGTTCTCGACGATCGTGCGCGTGACGTTCACCGTCATGCCTTCTTTTTCCCAATCGACCTGCTTCTTCTCGTCCTTGGCCAGGCTCTCGTCGACCACGTACTGCGGCTGCTGGAGGCTGCTTGACATCCTTGATGTCGGGCTTGCTCACCGTAACGGTGCGGTTGGGCTTTGTGCCGTAGAAGTTGAAGGTCATGACACCGTTGGCGCTGTCTACCACCGGGTCCAGCAGCAGGTATGCCCCCGTATCGTTGCGAAATTGAAAGTCGACATACGGCGTGAAGATGGTGGCGTCCATACCCGGCTCGCCATACCAGTCGACGACATAGCCGTGATTGGTGCGCGCAACGATGGGAAAACCGCCCTCGTAGGCGGTGCGAAAGACTGTCGTGCTTACCTGGCAGACGCCGCCGCCTACGCCGACCGCCGTGCGGTCACCCCAGATGACAAGCCCGTCCTCAAACCCATTGGCCGAGCTGACATCACGCACGACTTCGTTAAAGCTGAAGATGCCGTCCGGCGGCACTACGACGCCCTCGAACTTCTCCGCCGCCACTTCGATGTTGCGTACACGGCTGGCGCTGCTGCCCGCAAAATAGGTGCTGGACGAGGTCACCAGCTCTCGAATCCCCATCTCGGCGACCCGATTGCTGTCCACTGCCGGGGCGACCTCGACCAGGGCAAGCGGGGCCTGTGTGCTGCCCCCTGCAAGTGCCGACTGAACACTCTCGATCGTGGCGTCGACGTCCAACTTGCGCCCGGGCTGGCTGGTCTGCAGCACCGTGACGGCGCCCGTGCCTGGGTCAAAGTCAAGCCGAGCATCACGTGGGGCAACCGCGACCTGCTCCGCAAAGGTTTCCAAGATAGGCGCGCAGGCCTTCGGCGTCTAGCTGCAGCGGGTTGGTGCTGATGACAAGCTGCGACAGCTTGGCCGGATCGAGCGCGATCTCCAGCCCTGACGGTTCGGCGCGCAGCAGCAGCGGCTGCTGGATGCTGGCGACCTGCGGCAGTGCCTCGGGGGCCGCTTCGGCGGCCTGGGCAGGCGGTGCGATCGTCGCCACCGTCAGCGGCACCACGGCTGTTTCGTGCAGGTCCGTTTGCTGCAGTGCCGCCATGACGTCGCGCAGCGTAGCGTCGACGTCGACTTGTGCCCCTTCTTCTGCCGGTACGGCTACGCTGCCGATGCGCTCGCGCTGCGGTCGGCACCTTATCCACTGTGGCAGCAATCGACTGGATCGCCGCCCGCAGCGGTTCCGGTGCAATGTCTAGTGGAGGGGTAATCGATTTGCCAAAAAGCGCGGCCTGCAGCTGCAGTGCGGTATTCGCCGATCAAGCTCGGACTGGCGGCCTACCAGGTAAGCCTGGTTGACTGCCGCCAGCAGATCGGCCCCTGCGCTCGCCTGTGCAGTCTGCAGCGGCCACTGTCTGCCCTGATAGTCGACGACGATAGGCGGAAGTGGATACGTATAGAGATCTGTCTGCAGGCGTTGGATGGCCTCGGCACGTGTGAGCCCACCAACCGGCACCCCACCTACGGAAACGCCGGTGTAGATCCGGTTGGTATGCCAGAACTGCCAGAGTGCTGGCAGCGTGATCGCGCATAGAAGCGCCAGCAGCAGCCACAGGGCGACCAGGTCAAAGACCGTGCGCCGCATGCGTGGACGCGTGCTTGCAGCTGGATAGAGAGTGGTTTGCATGGTTGGTTAGCCAGGATAAACACCAGGTTGAACCCCTGGATGAACTATGCCCCCAACTGCGGCCCGATGTACCAGAAAGGGATCACCAGGTCGAGCAGGAAAAGCAAAACAAATGGCGTGGCCCACGCCAACACGCGCAGCACCGCCAGGAGTCGGCTGGAGGGCGGGCCGCCGCAGCCAACGCTGCAGTACCTGCGGTGAGCCAATGATGATAGCATCGACTGCGCCCGAAAGCAAAAAAGGTTGCAGAAAGAGCAGGGCGGCAAGCACCAACATTACAAAGTACGAGCGCCGATCCTGGAAGGGTAGAATCATGCGACACAAGGAGCATCGACCCTGCCAACAGCCCAAGGAGAAAGCCTGTGACCTTACCTTGCAGAGGCTGCATGACCTCGCGCCAGCCCAAGGCAGCAAAGACGCTGATGGGCAGCAGGCCCCAGAGAAAGTAGCGGCCCTGGTGCTGGACGAACTTGATGTTGTACCAGGCATAGCTGGCAAAGACGGCCAAGACAAAAACCGTAAAGAAGCCGAGAATCCAGAACTGAAAGCGATCAAGATCCGTTTCGGGGCGCCCGGAAATAAAGCGCGCAAGCGACCAAAGCAGTCCGCAGAGTACGATGCCGGTAAACACGAGCAGGAGCAGGTAAATGCGGCTGTCCATGAACACGCTAAGCCAGCCAAATGCGCCCCAGAAGCTGCGGAAGGTAAAGGTCATGGCGCGTTCGCTGTATGCGATCGAGCCATTCTTGGCCAGAAATTCGGCCGTCGTCTGCTGGCCGACCACGACGGTATCATGAAAGTGCAGCCCGAGAATATCCCAGGCGCCGTACAAGTTGACGTTGCGCACCCAGAGCGGAATGACAAACAGCACGGCCGGAATGATCACCCACAGCATGGCCTGTACGCCGCGGAGAAAGCTGTGCCGGCTGGGACCGCTTTCCGCCTTGCGCCGTCGAGCACACGCGCACGCGGCCGCAGCCATACCGTGAGCCCTACCATTCCGGCACACAGCGCCAGCGCCATATAGGCGTAGATCTTGGTTAGCATCCCCAAGCCGAGCAGGATGCCGAGGACCAGCAGTACCGGCCAGTCTCCCCGCCGCCATGGATCTACCTGGTCGCTGGTTGTGTCGCTGCCCCGCCGGATGGGGTCGTAAAAGCGGTGGCGCATCCAGCGCAGGAGCACGAGCATTGCCGCCAAGAGCAGCAGTTGGGCCAGCCCGTCGTTGTTGACGGCCGCGCTCATGGCCACCTGCATCGGCAGGAACGCTGCAAAGGCGGCCGCGCCTACCGAAAGCAGCTGCTTGTTGGGAAACACCAGCTCGGCGCACAAATACAGCAGGATGATGACGAATGCTCCCAGGCCGACGCCAAACAGCCGCAGCGTGAGCAGTGAGCCCTGCCCGATCAGAAACGCCGGTACGGCGGCAATGTAGTAGAGTGGCGGCTGATAAGATTCGTAACGGACGCGGTCGATCGGCAGCTCAGCAGGAAAGCGTGCGTTGAGGAGCTGGTCCATATAACCCTGGTCGTAATCGCCCGATTGCAGCACGGGTAGACCACGGCCCCCTGCGATCGTCGCGATGTTGTTGTAATGAGCCGGCTCGTCGGGATTCTGCCAGGCAGGCGTGGTGACGGCAAACAGGCTGCCGGCGACCAGGTAGGCGGCTACGATAAAGAGCAAGAAGAGCCGCGGCCGCCGGATGTAGAGCCGATCCAGCCGGGCCGAGATTGGGCGATAGGGCCGAGCGCCCTGGTAGGGCGACTCGGCCACGTGTGAGCCCGATAGTGCGGTTTGCGTCATAGGGTCAAATTACAGGGCATGCCCGGCACGCACAGGTGCGCGCTAGGCTGCCACGCCCAACTTCTGTGCCATCAATTCGTCGTCGAGCTTGACGAACAACGCCGACGGCTCCTGCAGCCGTTGACCTGGCTGGAGCGTCGCTGCCTCCCACCGCCCGCTGGCCGGTGTATGGTCGTAGCGCAGCACCAGGTGCACGCCGCGCGCGTCGACGACCTCTTCGGTGTACTGGCGGCCGAAGAGCGGCCGCTCATAGCCGAGCATGCGCTGCAGCTGTTCGCTGCTGTGCGGCAGGATCGGCGCCCACATGATCTTGAGCCAGTCGATCGCCTGCAGGGCAACGTAGACAGTCGTGGCCGCCCGTGCGCGGTCCTCGGCGATCATCTTCCACGGCGCGCGGTCGTTGAGATATTGGTTGACGCGCTGCGATAGCCGGCGCACCTCTTGCAGCGCAGCCTTGAGCTTGACCGCCTCATACAGGCTGCCGACGCTCTCAAAGCCCGCACGAATTTCGTCGAGGAACGCGCTGTCCATCTCGTCCAGCTCGCCCGGCGCGGGGACCGCCGCGTCGAAACGCTTGTAGGCAAACCCAAGCATGCGGTTGACCAGGTTGCCCCAGTTGGCAACCAGTTCGTTGTTGATGCGGTCCATGAAGTCCTGCCAGGTAAACTCGACGTCGGCGGTCTCGGGCGCCATGGCCGTGAGCACGTAGCGCCAGGCATCCGCCTGGAACTCGGCGAGGACGGTGTTCCAGCCGATCACATTGCCGCGGCTCGTGCTGAACTTGCCGCCATGCAGGTTGAGATATTCGTTGGCCGGCACGTCGTACGGCAGGTTGAGATGCGTGTCGCCCTGGTTGTAGCCGATCAACATCCCCGGCCAGATGATGGTGTGGAAAGGGATGTTGTCCTTGCCGATGAAGTTGTACACGCGAGCCGACGGGTTGAAGTCTGCGTCCCACCAGTAGCGCCACGCCTGGCGGTCGCCGCTGAGCCTGGCCCACTCGATGGCGGCGCTGTAGTAGCCGATGACGGCGTCGTACCAGACGTAGATGCGCTTGTCGGGATAGTCGCCGATCGGAATGGTGACGCCCCAGTCCAGGTCGCGCGTGATGGCGCGGCCGCGCAGCTCGCGCAGCTCCAGCTGGCCGCGTGTGAAGTTGATGACGTTGGGGCGCCAATGCTCCTTGCCCTGGCCGATCCAGTCGAGCAGCGGCTGGTTCATCTTGGCCATGTCGAGGAAGAAATGCTCGGTTTCGCGGATTTCCAGTTCGGTTGTCCCTGAAATCTTGGAGCGCGGGTTCTTGAGTTCGAGCGCATCGTAGAGCCGGCCGCAGTTGTCGCACTGGTCGCCGCGCGCGCCTTCATACCCGCAGAAGGGGCAGGTGCCCTCGATGTAGCGGTCGGCCAGGAACTTGTTGGCGACCGGGTCGAACCACTGCTTCTGGATGTCGCGGTAGACAAAGCCGGTTTCCCAGTGGCGCACAAACATCTGCTGGGTGACGTCCCAGTGATTTTCCGTATCGGTATGCGTGTAGAGGTCAAAGGTCAGCCCCATCTTGAGGCAGCCGTCGACAAACAGGGTGTGGTACTTCTCTACGACCTCGTTATAGGGCAGGCCTTCGGCCTCGGCCTTGAGCATGATGGGGGTTCCGTGGGTATCGGAGCCGCTGACCATCAACACGTCGTTGCCGATCATGCGCTGGTAGCGTGCGAAGATGTCCGGCGGCAGATAGGCGCCGGCGATCTGCCCGATATGCTTTTCGCCGTTGATGTACGGCCAAGCGACCCCAACCAGAATTTTCTCGCCCATACTAGTCCTTATATTCTCGATTTGCCCACCAGCCAATCAACGAGACGATGGCGTAGAGCAGCAGAAAAAAGAGCAGCCCGCCGGTCATGCAGAGCCAGCCAAGCAGTGCGCCGCCCAGGCCGTAGAAGAACCAGATCAGCCCTCCGCCGACCACGTACAGGAGGACAAAGAACCCGATCACCATCTGCCCTTCGGTCGAGCGGGCAAACCGAAATGGGTCAAACCCCCGAGACTGGCGGCGCATGAATGTGTATTATAGCCGCTGGGAGGGGAAATGATGAAAAATCGGTCGCAGTTACGCCCCCATTGTTTCGTGCACCGCGGCGAGCGCATGGTCAAGGATCTCGAGTGCCTCGTCGATCTGGTCTGCGCTGGCCGTCAGCGGCGGCGCAATGCGGATGACGTTGCCGTAGAGGCCGCCCTTGCCGATGAGCAGGCCGCGGGCACGCGTCTCCTCGAACAGTTGGCCTACAGCCTGTGGGGCCGGCTCCTTGGTCTTGCGGTCGAGCACGAACTCGATGCCCTGCATGAGCCCCTTGCCGCGCACGTCGCCGATCAGAGGATACTTTTCGCCCAGCCGTTCGAGCCCCAGCCGCAGCTGGTCGCCTAGGATTGCAGTCGCATAGGGCGGCGCTTCGTCCTCGATCGTCTCGATGGTCGCCAGCGACGCGGCGGTGGAAACCGGGTTGCCGCCAAAGGTGCTGAGGCTGAGGCCCTTGCCCGCCATCGCCTGCGCCACTTGCGGCTCGGTGATCGTGTTGCCCATCGGCAGCCCGTTGGCAATGCCCTTGGCCATGGTCATGATCTCCGGCTCGACGTCCCAGTGCGAGATGCCAAACCAATGGGTGCCGGTGCGGCCAAAGCCGGTCTGCACCTCGTCGCAGATAAAGACGCCGCCGTAGTGGCGCGCGATCTCGACCGCAATCTTGAAGTATTCAGGCGGCGGCGTGATAAAGCCGCCGACGCCCTGGATCGGCTCGGCCATAAAGGCCGCGATGCGCCCGCTGGTCATCGTGCGGATGACATCTTCGATATCCTGGGCGCAGGCGACGCCGCACGAAGGGTAGCTGAGCTTGAGCGGGCAGCGGTAGCAGTACGGGTTGATCGCATGCTTGATGTCGGGGCTGAAGGATTTGCCCAGCTTCCAGTTGGAATGCGCGGTCACGCTCATCGTCAGCGACGTGCGACCGCTGTAGGCATGGCGCAGCGCCACGATCTCGCGATTGTCGGTGTAGGTCTGGGCCGCCACGATCGCCGTTTCGTTGGCCTCGCTGCCCGAGTTGGTGAAGAAGGACATCTGCAGCCGCCCGGGCGTGATCTCGGCCATCTTCTCGGCCAATGCCACGTGGTTGGCATTGGGATAGAGCGTGGACGAGTGAATCAGCTTGCCCACCTGCTCACGCACGGCCTCGACCACGCGCGGGCTGTTGTGCCCGACGCTGGTCGTGAGAATGCCGCCAAAGAAGTCGAGATAGCGCTTGCCCTCGACGTCCCACACATACAGCCCTTCGCCATGGTCGAGCGCAAGCGGCTCGGTGTAGTAGAGGATGTGATTCGGCCACAGGTACTGCTTCTGTTTCTCGAGGATAGTGCGCTTGTCCATGGGCTTGTCCTTAGGCAGTGTCCTTGATCAATAGCCGTTGCGGGCGGCGACAAGTTCGGCGGCAATCGATATGGCAATTTCTTCCGGCGTGCGGGCCCCGATGTTGATCCCGATCGGCGCGTGGATGCGCGCCAGCCTCATCCTCGGTGAGGCCTAATTGGGCGAGGCGTTCGCATCGCTTGGCGTGCGTGCGTCGGGAACCGAGTGCACCGATATAGCGAGCAGGGCTGCGGCACGCGTAAACGAGGGCAGGGTCGTCGATTTTTTCGTCGTGCGTGAGCACGACGATGTAGGTGCCCTCATCTACCTCCAGCTCAGGCAGCGCATCGGCCGGCCAGCCGATTTGCAGGCGGTCGGCGTGCTGGAAACGTTCGGGCGTCGCAAATGCCGAGCGGGCGTCGAGCACGATGGTATGAAAGCCGAGTACCTTGGCGTAAGTGATCAGAGGGATCGCAATATGGACGGCGCCCACAATGATGAGCCTGGGCGGGGGCGGCTGGACGTCGATAAAGACGGCGCTTGTCTGCCCCTCTACATCAAAGGGTAAGAGTGTGGACTGCTGCTGCTCCAGCAATGGCTGCGCTCGGCTGGCGGCAAGGCCGTCGAGATCTGGATTGCCCAGCGTGCCGTGCTGCTGTTTGCTGGGCCAGACGATCAGGCGTCCACCGGTAAGAGGGCCGCGCACAGCCAACGCAATCACCACGAGCTGGGCGTTACGCAGCGCCTTTTCATATTCTGCTACCACAGGATCGCCGGCCGGCCATGGCTCGATGTAGACGCTGATCTGCCCGCCGCAGGCGAGGCCAACGCTTTGCGCCAGTTCGTCGGCAATGCCATATTCGACGAGCCGCGGCTGGCCGGAAGCCAGTACTTCGAGCGCCTCGTGCACTACTGCGCCTTCGACGCAGCCTCCGCTGACTGATCCTGTCATCTCACCGGTAGAAGAAATGGCCATACGCGCGCCAAGGGGTTGGGGCGCGGAGCCGTAGATCTGGATCAGCGTTGCCACCGCCACCTGCTTGGCCTGGCTGCGCCAACGATCGATGATGGGTAATAGGTTGCGCATGATTGGCCGTATTGTAATCGTTTTGCGGCAAGCAACCTAGAAACAATTACACCAAGGTTCTGTTCCGCGGGTTACGACTAGGCGTCGATGTGCGCCAGGGCCTCCACGAGCTGCTCAAGGCTCTGAAGGTTGTGGATGGGCAGCAGATGGTCAATATGAGGCAGCGCAGCTTGCATACCACGTACACTCGGCTGGTAACCATCCTGGCCCAGCCAGGGATTGAGCCAGATGAAACGGTAGCTGCGCCGCCGAAGACGGGCAAGCTGGGTACTGAGCATGGCAATATCCCCACGGTCGCAGCCGTCGGAGATGAGCAAGACGACGGCGCCGCGGCCGAGCACCAACGGCGCCCACTGCGTGTGAAACGCCTGCAGGCAGGCGCCGATACGAGTTCCGCCACCCCAATCGCGGGCGGCAGCTACTGCCGCCTCAAGGCCGGGCTGCCAGCGGTAAACCTTGCCCGGCTGGCGGAAAGGCTGGCTGTACAGATAAGGTGTCACACGCGTGAGCTCCGTGGCAAAGACAAACGCCTCCACTGCGCGCCGGCTGCCGCGACCTGGGCCTGCGAGCGCACAGGCGAACTGCAGCAGGATACGTGCATAGCGTTCCATCGAACCACTGACGTCGCAGAGCAGGACAATGGGACGGTGCTTGATCCGGTGGTCGCGGCGCGCAAGCGTGATGGGATCACCGCCGGTTCGGATGCTGGCACGGAGGGTAGAGCGAAGATCCAATAGGCGGCCGCGCCGGTCTGACCGCAGCCGGCGGCTGCGCCGCATGGGCAGTCGTTGGGCAATGGCGAACATGGCGTCCTGGATAGCGGCAGCTTCACCGGCAGTCAGCAGGCCAAAGTCACGCTTGCGCAGTTGGGCAGAGGCGCTGTAGGCCAGCGCACGATCGGGCGCCGCCTCGGCCGGCTCGTCGGCATTGCGCGCCGAGGTGCTGTCCTGCGCCCAAACCGGTTCGGAACGCAGATCTTCGAGCACGCTGCGCTTCGCACGCGGGTCAAGCACGGCCCGCGACCAAAAGCGGTCGAACGCCCACTCGAAAGGGGCCAGTTCATCCTGCCTCCTGACAAAGATTGCGCGTGCAGCATCACGCACGCTGGCGCGATCGGTAATGTCGATCCAGGTCAGGCTCTGGACAAAGTCGAGTGTCTGGGCCGGTGAGACGGAGATTTCTTTCCCCCGCAGAAAACGCGCAAAACGTACGGCTTGGTCGATGATGGGGGTAGAAGTGGGCAGTTCAGCCATGCGCCGATTATAACACCCCGATGCAGGCCGCCGGCGTGCCGACCTACGGTAAGAGGGTTGACAAGATCGCCTGCGTGTGTTTGATGTCCTCACGCGTTTTAAGGAGCGCCCCAAGGGTGGCGGCGGCTGCCGGTTCGCTTAGGCCCGTCTGGTGGAGCGCGCCAAGCGCTGCCAGCCAATCGAGCGTTTCCGCGACGCCCGGCAGTTTGTAGAGATCTTCGCTGCGCAGGGCGTGGACAAAGGTGACGACCTGGCGCGCCAGTAAATCGGGGACGTGCGGCAGACGGGCGTGAACGATGGCCAGTTCCTTTTCTTCGTCTGGGTAGTCGATCCAGTGATAGAAGCAGCGCCGCTTCAGAGCATCGTGGATCTCACGCGTGCGGTTGGAGGTGATGACGACGATCGGCGGCTGGACGGCACGAATGGTGCCTAACTCAGGCACTGTCACCTGGAAGTCAGACAGCACCTCGAGCAAAAATGCCTCAAACTCCTCGTCGGCACGGTCCAACTCGTCGATCAGCAGGACCGGAGCGCCGCGCACATTGCTTTCCAGCGCTTTGAGCAGTGGACGCTTGAGCAGAAAGGCGGGACTGAACAGCGCCTGCTGAGCTGTCTCCACCTGCGAGGTGGCCGGCAGCTTCCATAAGTCGTATCTGCAGAATCTGGCGGGCATAGTCCCATTCGTATACCGCCGTATGGATATCTAGGCCTTCGTAGCACTGCAGGCGAATCAACTCACGGTCGAGGACGGCGGCGAGCACCTTGGCGACCTCGGTCTTGCCGACGCCTGCTTCGCCTTCCAAGAACAGTGGGCGGCCAAGCTTGAGCGCAAGAAACAGGGCTGTAGCCAGCGCCTGGTCGCACACATAGCGCTGCGCCGCGAGGGTCGTTTGCAGGTGAGTTACGGTTTCAAACATCGGCTCTTGGCAAATCTCTGCATATACGTGGGCCCCAGGGCGAACCCCGGAGGTTAGGCCCCATAGCGCGCTATGGGGCCCTGCCACTGCGTCTAGCGGTTGCGACCGTACTTTTCGTGGCTGGAAACCCAGTCGGACGAGGAAATGGCGGACGCAAGTGAGATCTCGCCGGCGAGGACGACGCCGGCAATGATCTCGGCCAGCCTGTAGACTTTTCCCTTGCCCCAGCAGCCCAGCAGTTCCAGGCATTCGCGCTGAGTGGCCAGGCCGGTGCCGCCGCCGTAGGTGGCGACGATCAGCGACGGAATGGTAATCGACAGATAGAGATCCTTATCGGGCGTGACCTCTACGTAGATGATGGCGGCGGAAGACTCGGCGACATTGGCTACGTCCTGGCCGGTCGCGATAAACATGGCCGTGATGCCGTTGGCCGAGTGCAAGCCGTTGTTGTTGGCGCCCGACAGCAAGGCCCCGATCTGTGAGACGTTGTAATGGTAAAAGAGCGCCTCGGGCTCGACACGCATGTGCTCGATCAGGATCTCGCGCTTGATCGTGCACTCCGCTACCACGCGCTTGCCGCGCGTGTGCATGATGTTGACCTGCGAGGCCTTCTTGTCGGTGGCCAGGTTCGATTCAAGGTAGAAATGTTCGACGCCGGCGTAGTTATCCAGGATCCAGCTGCAGGCGGCAAACGTGGCACGTCCCACCATGTTCTGGCCTGCTGCGTCGCCCGTGGTGTAGTTAAAGCGCAGGTAGGCGAACTTGCTGGCGAGATAGGAATCGATGTACTGGAGCTTGGCGACGCTCGAGGTGGCTTCTGCTTCTTCGGCGATCTTGGCGAAGTTGGCCTCCACCCACTTGACGAAGTCGCGTGCCTCGCCCGCAGTGCTGAAGACAAACACCGGGGCACGCTGCATGGCGTCACCGACGACTGTGCAGCGCACGCCGCCCGATAGGTTGATGACTTTCATGCCGCGGTTGTAGGACGCGACGAGTGTACCTTCGGTGGTCGCCATAGGCACAATAAAGTCGCCCTGCGCGTGTTCGCCATGGATGGTCAAGGGCCCGGCAAAACCAAGCGGCACCTGCGCGACACCGGTGAAGTTCTCGATGTTGCCCTTGAGAATCTCGCCTTCAAATGAGTAGCGGGGGATGTGCTCGAGCTTTATGCCTGTATATTGTTCGATAAACGCCTGCCGCTGCTTGACGATGGCGGGACCATAGTCGTTATTGGGATCGCGCGGGATGCGTACGGCATCCTCCTTCTTTTCGGTTACGGCGCTGTCGACTTTGAGTGTCAGTGGGCCAAAAGGAATTGCTTCGAACTTGACCTCGATCTTGTGCATGCCCTTCGACAGGGCAGGGATGGCACAGACGATATCGATGCTGCGGCGCAGCGGGAAATCGATCGGCTTCGCCACGATCTGGGGAGGAGTAAGCTTCGTGCCGTCTCCCAGGTCGACGGTAATGGCGCCTGCCGGCACGTCTACACCGTCGACTTTTACGCCATGCAGTGCCGTAACCGTGCTGTCGCTGAGGCGATTTTTGAGCGAAAAGCGCACCCCTTCGGCGGTATTGCGCAGGCTGTCGCGCGTGTAGAGCTGTTTGAGCAGCATGCTCGGGATCATCAGACCCATCTCAGGTTCCTCCGTGGCTTGGTTGGTGGGAGCGGTGCAAACTCAGGCTGTGAAATGTGGACGGGAGTATATCACAGAAGCAGTTGATAGCCGCGGCCCCGTACGGTAATCAGGAACTTGGGGTCCGACGGATCTGCCTCAATACGCTCGCGCAGCCAGCGAATATGGACGTCAAGCGTGCGTGTGTCGCCCAAGAATGTTGTATCCCATACGTTTTCCATCAGCTCGCTGCGCGACAGGATCTTGCCATGATGGGTCATCATGTAGTGTAGCAGGGTAGTGGCCTTGGGCGTCATATGATATTGGCCCTTGGGAGTTACCAGGGTACGCGTGTCGACGTCGAGTGATAGAAACCCGACTTGGAGAATGCCTGTCTTGTAGCCGTCAAGCAGGCGCGTGACAATGTCGGCTATCTGCGTGGTATTGAGCGGCAGGCGTAATGCGCCGTCGATGCAGGGACTCGTTACGGGAGCGGTCACCCCTACGGCGACAATCTTCATGGAAGGTGCTCGTTCGCGCAGGGCCGTGCAAAAGTCCAGGCGTTGGCCGTCGACGTCAATTTCTACCAGCGCCAGGCGCGGCGGATCGGGGCGGAGCGCCGTCAACGCGTGCTTTTGGCTGCTGACAACCTTCCATTCCAGCCGCAGCGCGCCGTTATGCTGCAAGTAGCTGTCCACGTACTGGCGTAGTTCGGTCGCTGAGATCAACTTTTCGGGCCGGCCTCGGCGGCAAGCCACGTACAACAACCCATTGCGTTTGTCGTCAGCCATTGTCGCCGTTCCACTACGAGGACTCTTTGTCCAGAGGCGACTTCCATTATATCGTTTCCCCTTGTTCCACGCAATCGACATTCGCCCCACGATTCTGGCAGAGTAGCAGTAACAGTGCCGGCAATTGGCTCTTGACAAGTGAGAGTGCACGGTGCTACAATCTGTACACCCCTCCCCACGGGGGGTGGGGAATAGGAGGAATACAATGCTGGATGAAAGCCGCAAACGGGATCTCGTCAACCGCCTGCGCAGCGTCGAAGGCCATATTCGTGGCATCGAACGGATGGTCGAACAAGACGCTTACTGTATGGATATCCTCAAGCAGGTCAAAGCAGTGCAGCAGGCGCTTGAACGCGTCAGCGCCATGACGCTGGAGAACCACCTCAATACGTGTGTCGCAACAGCCATTCGCAGCGATTCTGAACCTGAAAAGCTAGCGCGTGGTAGACTGAGATCATGGACGTCTTCAAGGCAACCGGTAAATTATAACCAATGTCTGAGCAATTCTAAGGAGGAGTCGGATGCCAGAAAAACAATATTATGTGCCGAACATGCCGGACGATGAGTCCCATACAGGGTTTCACGGTTTCCTCGACCGAATTCGCGGCATCGCCGGCGTGCACAACGTGACGGTGGACCAAGCGAATAAGAATGTTACGGTGCATGTGCACGATGAAGACTACATCCCGAATATAGACCAGGTCATTTTGGAGTATGGACAGCTGCCTGGCTTTACCGGGCAAGTATAGGCGTTAGCCATCACCATTGTTTTGGATACGTTTTGCGTTGTATTTGACAGTTCATTTTTTTGAAGGAGAGTTTCTCATGACTACGAAAACCTACAACGTGCCGGCTATTTCCTGTGGCCACTGCGTTGCAACCATCGAGCGCGAACTCAAGATGGTCGATGGCGTGCAGAGCGTGAAGGCGGAACAGGACAGCAAGCGCGTAACCGTTCAGGTGGCGAACGACAATCTGCTGCCCGAGGTGGAGCGTACGCTGGTCGAGATCGGCTACCCGGCCGAGTAAAGGTTCTGAGGTATTGCGGCCGGGGAGGCGCCCCGCTTCCCCGGCTGACTAGAGAAGTGAATTATGGCGACGACTACCATTGCCCCGCCCCCCACAACTGCCAAGACAAAGCAACTGACCATTCCTCTGCTGGGGATGCACTGCGCCAACTGCGCCAACACGATCGGGCGCGGGCTCAAGCGTGTGCCGGGGGTGAGCGAGGCGAATGTCAGCTATGCCAACGAGCGGGCCATTATCACTTACGACCCCAAGACTGTAACGCCGCAGCAGTTGATCGATATGGTCAAGGATCTTGGCTACGGCGCAGCTCTGGCCGAGGTGGATCTGCCGGTGGCGGGCATGACCTGCAACAACTGCGCCAATACGATCACGCGCAGCCTCAAGCGGGTCGATGGCGTGCTGGATGTCAACACTTCGTATGCCAGCGAGCACACCCACGTCACCTACCTGCCCTCCATGGTCGAAGTTGGCGACATCCGGCGTGCCGTGCGCGACGCCGGCTACAAGGTGATCGAGGTCGAGGGCGCCAGCGAGCAGGCGCAGGTCGACGCCGAACAGGCGGCGCGCAACGCCGAGATCGCCGACAAGCGCCGCAAGCTGATCGTCGGCGCAGTGTTGAGCACGATCATCATGGTGCTGAGCATGGCCGAGATGGTGGGCCTGCCCGCTCGACTTCCCAGGCCGGCTGTGGCTGGTGGCCGGGCTGACGGCGTTCGTGCAGTTCTATGTCGGCTGGGACTACTACGTCAGCGCCTGGAAGGCGCTCAAGAACCGCACCGCCAACATGGATACGCTGGTGGCGCTCGGTTCAAGCGTGGCCTTTTTCTACAGCCTGGCCGTGCTGGTGCTGGGGCTTGGACCCCATGCACTACCACGTCTACTTTGAATCCGCCGCCGTGATCCTGACCCTGATTACGGCGGGCAAGTTCATGGAAGCGCGTGCCAAGGGGCAGACCGGCGACGCCATTCGCAAGCTGCTGGGACTGCGTGCCAAGACCGCCCGCATCGTGCGCGGAACCGGTGCGGCCGCCGAAGAGGTCGAGATCCCGATCGAAGACGTGCTGGTGAGCGACATCGTCGTCGTGCGCCCCGGCGAGAAGATCCCGGTCGACGGCGTGGTGACCGAGGGCGCCAGCACGGTGGACGAGTCGATGCTGACCGGCGAAAGCATGCCGGTGAGCAAGGCCGGCGGCGACACCGTGATCGGCGGCGCGCTCAACAAGACGGGCAGCTTCCGCTTCCGCGCTACGGCAGTTGGCAAGCAGACGGCGCTGGCCCAGATTGTCAAGATGGTGCAGGATGCCCAGGCCAGCCGCGCGCCGATCCAGGACCTGGCCGACAAGGTGTCGGCCATCTTCGTGCCGGCAGTCATCACCCTGGCTGTTCTGACCGGACTTTACTGGTATTTCTGGGGCGCGGCGCTCTACTATCACCACGAAAGCCCGCTGGGCGATAGCGCTGCTGTTTGCCTCCACCGTGCTGCTTGATCTCCTGCCCCTGTGCGCTGGGCCTGGCCACGCCGACCGCCATCATGGCCGGCACGGGCGTGGGCGCCGAGCACGGCATCCTGATCAAGAATGCCGAGGCCCTGCAGAAGGCCGGTGCGATCGACACGGTGGTGCTGGACAAGACCGGCACCATCACCAAGGGCAAGCCGGCCGTGACCGATGTCGGTCGTGAATGTCGCTGCCATGACAGCCGTGCCTGCCTTTGCATGCTGCCGCCGGCGACACACCGCATGTCGCCGCCAGCGTGTTCGATGCACAGCTCTGCTGCGCTTCGCAGCCAGCGCCGAGCGTGACAGCGAGCACCCGCTGGGTGAGGCGATCGTCGAGCATGCCAAGGCGCAGGGTGTGGCCTTGGGCGAAGTGCAGCAGTTCAACTCGGTGACCGGGCGCGGTGTGGAAGCAGTGGTCGACGGTCAGACCGTGCTGTTGGGCAGCCCGGGCCTGATGGCCGAACGCAGCATCGACATGAGCGCTATGCAGGCGGACGTGCTGCGGCTGCAGGACGAAGGCAAGACCGTCATGGCTGTGGCCGTCGACGGCAACCTGGCAGGCCTGATCGCCGTGGCCGACACGGTGAAGGAGAGTTCGGCTGCCGCCATTGCTCGGATGCACAAACAAGGCCTGCGCGTGGTCATGTTGACCGGCGACAACTGGCGCACGGCCAAGGCGATCGCTCGCCAGGTGGGCCTGGACCCCGAGACCGAGGTCAAGGCCGAGGTGCTGCCGGGCGACAAGGCGGCGGCGGTGCGCGCGGAGCAGGAGGCCGGTCGCGTGGTGGCGATGGTCGGCGACGGCGTGAACGACGCCCCGGCGCTGGCCCAGTCCGACGTCGGCATGGCGATCGGCACCGGCGCCGACGTGGCCATCGAAGCGGCCGACGTCACCCTGATGCGCGGCGACCTGCGCAGCGTGCCACAGGCAATCGAGTTGAGCCGGCGCACCTTGGGTGGCATCAAGCAGAACCTGTTCTGGGCCTTCTTCTACAATGTCGCCGCCATTCCGATTGCTGCCGGCGTCCTGGTGCCGATCCTGGGTCCAGAGTGGAAGCTCAACCCCATGATCGCGGCGGGCGCCATGGCGTTCAGCAGCGTGTTCGTGGTGAGCAACAGCCTGCGGCTCCGCCGGGCAAAGCTGGACTAACCGCTTGCGGGGCACGTTCCACCAGACCGTCAATCTGACAAGATGGTGGCGCGTGCCTCGCACAGCACATTGGAACACGCCCGGACTAAAATGGTAGATCGTGGTCGATGTTGTGTTGCGCACGACGAAACAGGACCACCAAACCGATTGCCGCTCCTAGCACGGCTCCTCCCATGCCAAAGTTGAGCGTGACAAACACCAACGCTGCATTATCTATTACATAGCCGAGGCCGCCTAGCAGGCACATGGCGGCATTCAGGCAGAAGCAGATGCCGATGAAGCGTGGCAGCCCGCGGCCCCGAAAGAGCGGCGCTGCAAACAACGAAGCCAGGCCAAAGAACAACGACCAGCCTAGCACGTTGACCGCAGCGACTGCCGAAATGGGATTCGCTTGGACGATCTGCTCAAGCCCCACCGTAACATCTTTCTGAATCGCCAGCCGCACCGCCGTGAGCTGCACGAAGTAGTTGATCCCTGTCAGCGCAGCGAAGATGACGGCAAAGGAAAGGCCGATGCGCGCCAGGAGCTTGCGTTCGCCGTCCACTAATTCATAGAGGCTTGCGAATAGGATCACGACCAACGGGCCAAACAGCAGCATCATCCAGCGCGCAAGGTCCTGGAAAAAGGTGTGTCCGCTGCGCACGTAAGCGAGGTATCCTGCCAGGTCGTGCCAGATAAACAAGGAGCCTGTCAGCGGAATGGCGATAAAGGCGACGGTAAAGATGACAAAGGTGATAACCATCAAGAATGCTGACCAGTAGCCGAGCCTGAGCGCCAGCAGGTTCGTGTGGTTAGTTGGGCTGCTATTCTGATTATCCTGCTGCATAGCTTGTGTGCTTCCTATGGGCTCCGGAGGTTCGACAATCAGGGGTTGACATGGTAGATTGCACTACCGGCCAACCCCTACTCATTTAACGATTGCAGCTGCTGCCATGACTTCGACAACCACTGTACAAGAAGATACGATCGTTTCCCGCTCCGCGCGTCGCGCCGGGCGATTTTGGGAGATCGACGCCCTGCGCGGCGTCGCCATTATCACCATGATCGTCTACCACCTGATGTGGGATCTGTGGTACTGGGGGGTACTGCCCAACGTGGTGCTCTGGGAAGGGTTCTGGAAGTACTGGCAGCGCTTTACCTGCGGTACGTTCTTGATCCTGGTTGGGCGTGTCGATGACGATCGTCTACCGCCGCGAACGTTCACGGCGGGGGCCCGATGCGCGCATCTACCCCAAGTTCTTCTGGCGCGGGCTCAAGATTTTCGGGCTGGGCATGATCATTACGGTTGTGGTCTGGGCGGCAAGCATCGGCTATGTTGACTTTGGCATCCTGCACCTGATCGGCATCGCCACGATCGTGGCGTATCCACTTCTGCGTTTTAAGTGGCTCAATCTTGGGCTGTGGGTGATCTTCTCGCTGGCCGGCAAGTGGATCGAGCGGCTCCATTGGGATGGCACCTGGTACATCCCCCACTTCGGCAGTTGGTGGGGCGAGCCGATTTTTATATCCGGTCGCTGGCTGGCGCCGCTGGGCATCACTCCCACCCGCTATCCGGCGGTGGACTTCTTTCCGATCATCCCCTGGCTGGGTGTGGTGCTCCTCGGCGTATTCTTAGGTAACCTGCTCTACTCAGAAAATGCGCGCCGCTTCCCACTGCCCAACTGGGGCGACATCTTCCCCTTCAACGCCCTAGAGTTCTTAGGGCGCCACTCCCTCTTTATCTACATGATTCATCAACCGCTGCTGCTGCTGGGGCTGATGGTGGTAGGCGTGGTGCGATTCTAAAAATAAGGCACAAGGTCCGGCGAAGAGACAGGCGGCGCCGCCTGTCTCTTCGCCGGACCTTGTGCCCTTTATTCCCTTGCCTGGAAATTTAGTGTTTGAGTGCCGCCCCCATCAACTGCTGGATGCGGTCGACCATATCCGCCACCGGTCCTTGGTATGCGCCTTCCATCAACAGCAGGTTGTCGAACAACTGGCCGATGCTGGCATCGATACGCTCGTCCCCCGGCTGGTCAGTAGCCAGGCCCGGCGAGGCTGGCAATCAGCGGGTGCTGGCGGTTGAGTTCTAGAATCTTGACCGGCGTCTCGAATTTGTCCTCCATCAGGCGGCGCAGATACTGCAGATCGCGATCCGGGCTGTCGTCCGGTGAGACTAGACGCGCCGGGTGGTCCACCAAGGTCTTTGAGGCGCGTACGTCGCGCACACGCTCGCCAAGCACCTGCTTGACGCGTGCAACCAGTTGGTCGAACGCTTCCTGACCTACCTCCTGCGTCTTGTTCTCTTCGCTCTTGTCGGCGCCGGCAGATCGAGGTTGGCGTCGTCCACGTTTTGCAGCGGCTTTCCGCTGTATTCGCGCAGCATGCTGACCATGTAGCCGTCGATCGGATCGACCAGGTAGAGCACCTCGATGTCTGTGAGCCCGGAAGTAGTCGAGATGCGGGCTGCGTGCCACGCTGCGCAGGCTCTCGCCGAGCACATAGTAGATCGCTTTCTGCTCAGCACCCATGCGTTCCACGTACTGCTTGAGCGAAGTCCAGGCCTCCTCGCCCACCTGCGATGAGTGGAAGCGCAGCAGGTCGGTCAGCGCCTCCTGGCTGCCGAATTCGGTCGCGACACCTTCCTTGATAAAGCCGCCGAACTCGGTCCAGAATGTGGCATACTTGGCGCGCCCCTCTTCACTGTCCTCGTCCGACCAGGTCTTGAACTCCTTCGTGATGCGGTTGGTCAGGGCACGCTTGAGCTGGCGCATCACAGGGTTGCTCTGCACCGTCTCGCGCGAGACGTTGAGCGGCAGGTCCTCGGAGTCGACCACACCTTCGACAAAGCGCAGGTACTCAGGCAGCAGGTCCTTGCTGTGCTCCTGGATCAGGATCTTGCGCGAGTACAGGCGCAGACCAAAGTCAGGGCGGAGGCGCAAGGCGCCGCGTTCGCGCTTGGAGGGGACAAACAGGATGCTGCGCACGTTGGCCGGCGCATCGGCCACCATGTGTACGTGCAGCAGAGGATCCTGATCGTCGTAGGTAAGCTGCTTGTAAAACTCGACGTACTGTGCCGGCTCCACGCTCGACGGCGATCTGGCGCCATAGGGCCGAGCGGCGGTTGGCTATCTTGGCCTCGCCTTCTTTGCCCTGCACGTAGATGGGGAACGATACGTAGTCCGAATGCTTCTTGATCACGTTCTCCAGCCGCCAGGGGGCGCCGAACTCTCGGGCGTCTTCCTTGAGCTTGATGAAGATATCCGTGCCGCGGCTCTGCTTGTCGGCCGCAGCGAGGGTAAAGCGGCTGTCGCCCGACGACTGCCAGGTGCAGGCCTCGTCCTCTTTGCGGTACGAGCGTGAAGTAACGGTCACCTCGTCGGCCACCATAAAGACCGAGTAGAAGCCGACGCCAAACTGGCCGATAATTTCCTCCAACGTGCTCTTGGACTCGCCGGCGTTTTGCAGGAAGGTGCGTGCACCCGAATGGGCGATGGTGCCGAGATTCTGGACCATCTCCTCGCGGTTCATGCCGATGCCGGTGTCGCTGATCGTAATCGTCTTGGCTTCTTCGTCGACGGTGATGCGGATCGCCAGCTCGGCCTCAGGGTCGACCACGTCGTGGTTGGTAAGCATCTCAAACTGCACGCGATTGAGCGCATCCGACGCGTTGGAGATCAGCTCACGCAGAAAGACCTCGCGGTCGGTATACAACGAGTGGGCGAGGATGTCGAGCAACTGTTTGACTTCGGCACGATATTCGAGCGATTCGGTGGGTGAAGTAGTAGTGTTGTCCGCCATAGTGAACTCCTACAAAAAGAGACTCGTGAATATCGTCCATTGTATGGATGCGGCCCCGCATAAGCAAATATCGGCTAAAGACTACACTGTTACGATTCTGCCGCCGCGTACCGTGCTGCCAAGAACGATGCCGGCGGTGATGAGAGCAAGATTCTTCACGATGTATTGCCCTTCTAGCGTCAGGCCAAACGGGAAACTTGTGAAACACACTTCAGGTGTAATGAGCAGGGGAAGGGCAGTGCCCGGCATTTGGAGGAAGAGAAGCAACAGGGTGAGACGCATGAAGTAACCCGTGATGAGCCCAAAGCCAATGGCCATCTCCCACAGTGCCAGCACCGGCTGGAAAAGCACTGGGTCGACAAAGAACACGCTGTTGCGCACCAGATCTTCCGCCGGGCTCATCCCGGGAACCAGCTTGAGCGCGCCAAACCAGAAGAAAATGATGCCGAGGGCAATCCGCATCATCGTCAGGCCATAGCGACCCATCCACGTCGTTATGCGGCGGTCCAGTCGGTCGATGCGACCGGCAAAAGGGAGGCGGCGTAGAAGCCGGTCTTCAAGTGCGTCGCTGCGTCGCGGCATGATAGTTTTTGCAGTCATAGTTGCTCCTTGCAAAGAATTCTCTATGGACGAGATTGATTGCATGTGACTGGGAGTATAGACACACTGTGGACCTTTGTTTGTACCCAATTTCACAATCGCCGTCTGTTTCTTCTATTGTGTGGCAGTCTTTCACGATCTTTTCATCAATCGTGTCTATACTCTGATCTTGTTCAACCGTGAAAGGAGTCGATAATGGCTAAGCCAGTCAATCAAGAAGTTCTACAACCTGCCGTACCGGTGTCGATGCCCGGCAGCTGGCTGTTTGGGAATGCCCGCCAATTTACTGCCGATCCTCTGGGGATGATGATGAAGGCTGCTGCCATGGGGCGTATCGTACGGATGCGCTTCCTGACAGAGACGGCTTTCATGCTGCGCGACCCGGAAGACATCAAGTGGGCGCTGGTGGATAACCATCGAAACTATCTCAAGGGGCGTGGTACGCAGGCACTGCAGCCGATTCTTGGCCAGGGCCTGCTGACCAGCGAAGACGACCTGCATCAGCGTCAGCGCCACCTGGTGCAGCCGGCTTTTCACCGCCAACGGATTGCTTCGTACGCTCAGGTAATCAGTCGCTTTGCAGGCGACCACCTGGCGGCCTGGCAGGACGGACAACAGTTCGATCTCCATGAAGAAATGATGCGGCTGACGATGGAGATCGTGGCCCAATGCCTGTTTGACGTCGACGTGAGCGGCCACGCCACCAACTTGGGTGACGCCATTACCAAGCTGGTGCAGGGATTTGATCTCAGTCGCGTCGGGCCTGTGGGCCAGTTCATCGACCGGTTCGATCCTGACCGCTTCAGCCCTGAGGCCGAAGCAGCGCGGCCCAAGTTTGCCTATTTCCCCTTCGGTGGCGGGCCACGCCGCTGCATCGGCGAACCGTTTGCCTGGATGGAGGGCGAACTATTGGTTGCTGCATTGGCCCATCGCTACCACATCGTGGTGCAGCCCGGCTATATGCCTGAACTGCAGCCGCTCGTTACCCTGCGGCCGAAACAAGGGATGCCTGTAACCGTACATCGCAGGCAAGCCTACAGTTGCTGAATTCACTCCGGCGACGTGACGGCGTGCCCTACGGTTTGACTTTCTGCCGGAGCTTGCGTATACTCTTGCTTGTGTTTGCCCCTATGGTGGAATTGGTATACACAGCAGGTTGAGGGCCTGTGCCCGTATGGGCATCTCCGTTCGAGTCGGAGTAGGGGCACACAAAAAGCGGTCGCCGGAATCCCGGCGACCGCTTCTTTTTACGTAGGTCACGGACCTGATGCTGTGAAACGCTGCTTCTTATCCCTTGCGCATGTGCGGGAAGGCCTGCAGCCCCGGGAAGATAGCGGTCTCGCCCAGCTCTTCCTCGATGCGCAGCAGCTGGTTGTACTTGGCGATGCGATCGCTGCGGGCCGGCGCGCCGGTCTTGATCTGGCCGGTGTTGAAGGCCACGGCAATGTCGGCAATCGTGGCGTCTTCAGATTCGCCCGAGCGGTGGCTGGTGATGACGGCCCAGCCGGCACGCTGGCTCATCTCGATGGCGGCAATGGCTCTCGGTCAGCGAACCGATCTGGTTGACCTTCATCAGCAGGGCATTGGCGACCTGCTCCTTGATGGCCCGGCGTACGAACTTGACGTTGGTCACCAGCAGGTCGTCGCCCACCAACTGCACCTTGCTGCCGATGCGGTCGTGCAGCAGCTTCCAGCCGGCCCAGTCATTCTCTGCCATGCCATCTTCGAGGCTGATGATGGGGAAGCGGTTGGCCCAGTCGGCCCACAGGTCCACCATCTCGGCGCTGTTCAGCTTGCGCCCTTCGATCTCCAGGTTGTAGAGTCCGGTTGCCGCATCGTAGAGCTCGCTGGAAGCCGGATCAAGGGCGATGTAGACATCCTCGCCCGGGCCGATAGCCGGCCTTCTCGATCGCCTTGCAGGATGACCTCGATCGCCTTGACATTGCCGCCCAGGCTGGGGGCAAAGCCGCCTTCATCGCCTACGTTGGTGCTGTAGCCGCCATCGTGCAGCACCTTCTTGAGGCTCTGGTAAATCTCGGCACCCCAGCGCAGGCATTCGCGGAAGGAGGGTGCGCCGACCGGCATCACCATGAATTCCTGGAAGTCGGTGCTGTTGGCAGCATGTTTGCCGCCGTTGAGAATGTTCAACATCGGCACCGGCAGCGTACGCGCATTGACGCCGCCCAGATAGCGGTACAGCGGCATGCCAAGATCTTCGGCGGCGGCCTTGGCAACAGCCATGCTCACGGCCAGAATGGCGTTGGCGCCCAGCTTGCTCTTGGTTTCCGTCCCATCCAGATCCTGCACCATGTACTCGTCGATGGCGACCTGGTCGGTGGCTTCCATGCCGATCAGTTCGTCGGCAATGACGTCGTTGACGTTGTCGACGGCCTTGAGCACGCCCTTGCCGCCATAGCGCTTCTTGTCGCCGTCGCGCAGTTCGAGCGCCTCATTCATGCCCGTGCTGGCGCCGCTGGGGACGATAGCGCGGCCGATAACGCCGCTGTCCAACTGGACTTCGACTTCGACGGTAGGATTGCCGCGGCTGTCGAGTACTTCACGCGCGTGGACGACTACAATTTCGCTCATAGGAATTACACTCCTTTTGGGACCCATGTAAATAGGATTCGGTAACAGTTTGTTTGTAACATGAATTGGAGAAAAAGACGAATTAAGAGGCGGGGTCACCAGTGCCCCGCCCCGCTTTACTCCTTCTCCTTAACTCCCTCTTTGATCGGCGCCTCCGGGTCGTTCGGCAGGACATCGTAGACCCAGCGCACGGCCTTCTTCCACATGCTGCGGGCGGCGGCTGCGCTGTAGGTGGCCTGGCGGCGCGTGTTGCGCCACCAGCCGGTGTCCAGCTTTTCGACCGGCGTCCGCCAGTCGATGGCGCAGGCCGCCCAGGTGAGGCCGGCGCCAAAGCCGACAAAGACGACCTTGTATCCTGGCTTGAGGCGCCCGGCTTCGATCGCCTCGCACAGCGCGATCGGGATGCTGGCGGTGCTGGTGTTGCCGTACTTCTGCAGGTTGACGAAGACCTTTTCTTCGGGAATCTTGAGCTGGTTGAGGACGCTGTTCTGGATGATGCGCAGGTTGGCCTGGTGCGGCACCACCAGGTCTACGTCGGCAGGTGTGTACCCGGCGCGTTCGAGCACGCGGCGTGTTGCCGTTGCCATGACGCGCGTGGCAAAGCGGAAGACGGCCTTGCCATCCATCTTGACATAGTGCTGGCCGCTGCTGACGGTCTCGAGGCTGGTGGGCATGGCGCTGCCGCCACCCGGCAGAATGAGCGCGTCGCCGCCCGAGCCGTCGCTGCCCAGTTCGGTGGCGACGATGCCGCCGGGCACCTCGCTGGCCGCCACGAGCACCGCCCCCGCGCCGTCACCAAAGAGCACGCAGGTTTCGCGGTCGGTCCAGTCCACGATGCGGCTCAGTGTCTCGGCGCCGATCACGAGCACATATTCGGCATCGCCGGCCAGGATCTGGCCGCGCGCCATGCTCAGGGCGTAGACAAAGCCGGAGCAGGCGGCGCTAAGATCGAACGCACCGGCGTTGGTAGCCCCCAGTGCATTCTGCACCAGGCAGGCCGTGGCCGGAAAGCTGTATTCCGGTGTGGTCGTCGAGCAGATGATCAAATCGATCTTGTTGGGGGGCACGTCGGCCACTTCAAGCGCCTTGCGCGCGGCGATAACGGCCAAAGACGCGGTCGTCTCCTTGGGGTCGGCCGCGACGTGGCGTTCCTCGATGCCGGTGCGCGAGCGTATCCATTCGTCCGAGGTTTCGACGATCTGTTCGAGATCGTGGTTGGTGATGACCTTTGCCGGCACCTCATAGCCCCAGCCGACAATGTGGGCGTAGCGGCGCATGTAGGCGCCATCGCCGGGCGGGCCCATAGTCGTCGCCTCCTGAACCGGAGGCGCAGATGGCGATCCTGATGATGATCCGGGTGCGATCCGGGTGTCGATCCAGGCGAAGAAGCGGCCGGTGGTGACACTGGGGGCTTGGCAGGTACTGCCGCGCCGTTGGAAGTGGACGGCGCGCCGTTGCTCCCATTGGAGCCGTTCTCAGGTAGTGAATTCAGTGATTCTGCCATGATTTAGTCCCTTTCACCGTGCTCTGGAATGCTGCAGCGCCGAATGATAGCCGCCGTTCACGCGTAGCGGCGCAGCATGATGCAGGCATTGTGCCCGCCAAAGCCAAAGCTGTTGGATAGCACGACCTTGACGTCTGCCTCGACAGCTTCGTTGGGCGTGTAGTTCAGATCGCACTCGGGGTCTTGATTCTGCAGGTTGATCGTGGGCGGGATCTTGCCAGTCTGAATCACCTTGGCTGCCGATGATGGTTTCGAGCGCGCCGGCTGCACCCAGCAGATGGCCGGTCATGCTCTTGGTGCTGCTGATGCGTACGTTATAGGCGTGTTCGCCCAGCACCTGCTTGATCGCCATTGTCTCGCCAATGTCGTTGAGGCGCGTGGCGGTGCCGTGGGCGTTGATATAGTCGATCTGATCCGGCGTGACGCCATAGGCCGCTGCTTTGCGCAGCGCCATGCGCATGGCGAGGGCGGCGCCCCGTCCGGTCGTGTGCGGTGCGGCCATATGATAGGCGTCGGCGCTGCTGCCATAGCCGATCACCTCGGCATAGATGCGTGCGCCCGCGCTTGAGCGCATGTTCTTCGCGTCTCCATGACTAAGAGGGCCGAGCCTTCGCTCATGACAAAGCCATCGCGGTCGCTGTCAAAGGGGCGGCACGCCGCCTTGGGATCTTCTACTCGTTGGCTTAGCGCGCCCATGACGTCAAAGGCCGACACCACGATCGGAAGAATCGCCGACTCGGTGCCGCCTGCAACCATCACGTCGGCATCGCCGCGGCGCAGCAGCTCGAACGCCTCGCCACAGGCCGAGGTGCCGCTGGCGCAGGCACTGACGACGGCATGGTTGGGCCCCTGCAGGTTGTAGTCGATGGCGAGTTTGCCCGCCGCGCTGTCCACCAGCATGTTGGGGATCATAAACGGGCTGACTTTGCGCAGGCCCTTCGCTGCCACCGTTTCCATGTTTTCGACGAACGAGTTGAGACCGCCAATACCACTGCCGATGATGGCGCCCATGCGTTCGGGATCTTCGTTTTCCATGTCGAGATCGGCATCGGCGAATACTTCCTTGGCTGCAGCGATCGCAAACTGGATATAGGGATCGAGGCGTCGTGCTTCTTTGCGATCCATGTAGTTGCCCGGATCGAAGTTGTGCACCTCGCCGGCAAAGTTGACCCGCAGGTCACCCGTGTCGAACTTGGAAATATAGTCGATACCAGATTGGCCGGCCAGCAGTTTTTCCCAGGTTTGCGGTGGCGGAGAGCGCCAAGGGGGTGACGGCGCCGACGCCGGTAATGACGACACGCGGGGGAGTTGAACCATTGCTTGTGTTTGATCCGTTGGTTTTGAGTGACATGTTCTGGTTCCACATATGAAAATGGACAAATCGCTAGAGTATCAAAACACAGCCGATTCGCCAAAGTTGCGCGAAAAAACAACGGCGAACCCGAGAATTCCCTGGGTTCGCCGTTGTGGCGGGAAACTTGTATTAGTCTAGCGCGCGAGCGCTGGTTCGCTCGGTTCTTCGGCCGAGGCCGGTGTGACGAACACCGGCGTCGCCTGTACCGTGGGCACCGGCGGTGCAGAGCGGTGCGTCCTCAGCCGTGGCAGCGCTGCGCGCCTGCAAGCTGCTCGTCCTCGCCAGTGACTGCGGGCGGCGCAAGATAAGGTAGGCGCCGCCGGCGATGAATGCAAGCGGCCAAATCCAGCCAAGTGCACCGACAAAGGGCGTAAAGATCACGATGCCCATCACCAACAGGATGGCGGCAGGAATATAGGCCCAGCGCAAGTTGGTGTTGAGATAGGTGGACATTAAACCCAATAAGCCAAAGGTAAGACCAAGGCCGATGAAGAGCACGCTGGCAGGATTGAGAAAGCCGATGCCGGCCTGGCTTGACCAGCACAACGCCGGCTACTGAGAACAATGCCCCGCCGGGAATGATGGCCCACCACTGTTCCCGGTTTGTAAAAAAGATGGCGACAAAGCCGGCGCCGATCGAAGCCAGGAACACGGCGCCGCCAATGTCCGAGAAGAACGGCGGCGCAAAGCGATCGTAAAAGATCGTGGCTGCCAGCCCCAGCAAGGTGAACCCTGGGATGGCCGCCCACCAGCGGGTGTGCAGCGCAGTGAGAAAGACATAGAGGAAGACCGCACCCGCTGCCGCAAATGCCACCGACCAGAAGAGGCTGGTAAGAACGCCAAAGATGCCGGTGACCTGCAGCAAAAAGAAGGCGCCGAGCGCGATCAGCAGGACGCCCCATAGCGTGTTTGTGTTCTTGAGTTGAGCTTGCATTGCTGTTCTCCTGTGTAAACGCTGTCCGTAGCCGCAGCGCCTGCACGCGTGCGACTGTGCCATGTATTGATACGCATGGCGGCCGCAGAAGTTGCGCAGTTCAAAGCAGAGCGTAGTTCTAGGGAACGTAGCTGGGGCCAAACTGATCGCTGTACCAAAATACCTGCAAATAGGCGTAGCCAAAGCGGTCGTAATAATCGATCGTGATCGTGTGCGTGCCCGGGCCGACGTTGCGGAAAGAGTTGCTCATGTCGTGCGGCCCATCGGTCCAGCCGTTGATCACCAGTGTGTCGTTGAGATACACGCGCACGCCGTCGTCGGCACGGGCACGGAAGAGATAGTTGCCGCCGGCGAAATCAAAGCGCCCCACCCAGCGGCCGTTCCAGCCGTCTGCAGGCAGGACGTTGGGGAAGGGCGATTGATTACCCCACGTGTGCTGCAGCTGCATGGAACCGGCAAACTCGCCTTGTGTCACCTTCTGCGCGCCACGGTTGGGCGCACCTTCATAATAGGTGGCCTGCCAGGGCGGCGGAGTCGCCGAGAATTCGAGGGAGAAACGGATAGATGGCCCCACCGACCAGCTCAAGATACTCAATGCGTATGCTGTGAACTCCTGACAGCCAGCGTGTGGCTGAGTACTGGATGCCGCTGGCCTGGTGCCATTCGTCGATTACCAGGTCGCGGTCGACGAAGACGCGCACGCCGTCGTCGGCCAACGCATTGAATTTGTAATAGCCCTGGGGAAAGTTGTAGGTGCGCTCGAATGTGGCCGAGAAGTAGTCTACGGGCACAGATGGCGACTGGCGAACCAAAGCCCCAATTGAAATCGACGGTCGGCGTAGTCTTGGTAGGCAACTGGCGAGCCGCTCAGCGTAGGATTGTTGTAATACGATGCCTTCCAGCCCTGAAATGTGGCCGGCGGTGTGACCGGTGGCGGCGTCGGCGTAGGCTGCAGCGGTGCAGGCGGTGGCTTTGGCGCAACCTCGCGATTTGTCACTGGCACATCCTGCAGGCTGCCGGTGACATTGACCAGCCGGCGGTCGATCCAGCCTGCCGTTCCACCACAGTCTACCAGCAGCCAGGTGCCGGTCGCATCCCGGCCTTGCACGTTGCAGCGCTCGCCGGCACGCGCCTGGCCCACGACTGACATCGACTGGCTGGGCGTATTGTAGAGATTGACAAGGCTGAAGTTGACCACGGCCGTTACGTCCGGCGCGGCAGGGGTGCCGCTGCTGGAGACTTGCGTGGGCTGTGGTGCGGGCTGCGCGACGTCGCCCTTCGGGCAGGATTTCGCTCACGACCAGGTCGGCAGACGTAGTCGGGCTTGGGATCAAAGTTGCGTGTGCCCCATACCTTGACCGTGGGCGGCGGCGACTTGGCGGGCAAGCACGTCGATCTGCTGCGCCACGGTGGCATTGACGCCCACGGCGGTGAGCCGCGTGCCGTCTGCTGGCAACAAATACTTCGCCAAAGGCGCTGCCGGGCAGCACCTCAAAGTGCCCTTGGACGCCATAGACAGGAATACTGGAGGAGGACTGCTGCGCCTGCGGGGCAGCATGCAGCACGTGCGGTGTCAATATACCCAGCCAGCAGCGTCAGGCATGCCAGCCATATGCGTAATGGGATGGGCGAAACGCATGACCGGGTCTCCCGCCTGTCGCGCCTGTCGTTACGAGGGCAGCATCATATCGTCGATATGACGTGCACGTATTGTACAACAGAGCGGAACGCAAGTCATGAAACCCGTGCCGACAGCCAACGAGACCTACCTGCAGCCTACTGGCGCCTGTCTACTTTGTCAAGGCAACATCCAACGCTTCATAGAGCGTACGTACGCCGATGACCTCGATCCCTTTAGGGAGACTGTCGCCACCTTGCCGCTGCAGCATGCTGCGCGGCGTGAGCGCACGCGAGAATCCAAGCTTGGTTGCCTCGTGGAGGCGCCGGGCAAGGTGCCCTACGCTGCGCAGTTCGCCGCTCAGCCCTACTTCGCCGACGATTGCCAGGTCGGCCCAAACTGGGCGGTTGCGGAAACTGCTGGCGATCGCACATGCGATCGAGAGGTCGGCAGCCGGTTCGTCCACCCGCATGCCGCCCACGATATTGACAAAGATATCCTGGTCACTCAAGTCCATTCCCACACGTTTGGAGAGCACGGCCGTAAGCAGCAGCAGGCGGTTCTGGTCGACACCGTTGCCTGTACGGCGAGGCATGCTAAAAGCGGTTGTGCTGCTGAGAGCCTGGACTTCGACCAGGAGCGGGCGCGTGCCTTCCATGGACACGGCAATGGCGCTGCCCGTGGCATTGGGCAGGCGCTCGGCCAGGAACAGCTCGGACGGGTTCTTCACCTCGACCATGCCCTGCTCGTTCATCTCGAAGACGCCAACCTCATTGGTGCTGCCAAAGCGGTTCTTGACCGACCGCAGCAGGCGAAAAGCATGAAAGCGTTCACCTTCGAGCTGGAGCACGGCATCCACCATGTGCTCCAATACCTTGGGGCCGGCAATGGCGCCCTCTTTCGTTACATGTCCGACGAGAAAGATCGGCACGTTTTGCGCCTTGGCCACGCGCAGCAGGGCAGCAGCGCAATCGCGCACCTGGCTGACTGTACCGGCGGCGCTGGCACTCGTTCCGGCGTAGATGGCCTGCACCGAGTCCACGATGACGAGCGCCGGGCGCAGCGCTTCAATCTGGTCCACGATCGACTTCGACGGTGATTTCGGACAGCACCAAGAGCCGTTCTTCTCGGATCCCGAGGCGCGCCGCGCGGCGGCCGATCTGATGGGCACTCTCTTCGGCCGACACATAGAGCACGCTGCCCGTGGACCGCGCCACGTCGGCTGCCATAGCCAGCAAAAGTGTGGACTTGCCAACGCCAGGTTCGCCGCCAACCAGCACGCAGGATCCGGGCACAATGCCGCCACCCAATACACGATTGAGTTCGCCGATGCTGAGCGGCAGGCGCGGCAGGTCGTCACGTGTCACCGTCATGAGCGGCACAGCCTGGCCGGGAGTCACGGCACTACCCGCTGCGGTACGCGCCTTTTCGGGCGCACGCACCACTGTCTCTTCCAGCGTATTCCACTCGCCGCAGTCGGGACACTTGCCGCTCCACTTGAGCTGGACGCTGCCACAAGCGGAGCAAATGTATTGTTTCTTGTCTTTAGTCATGAAGTCATTGGTGATACAAGCATAGCCGCGTGCGATAGAACGGATGTGCGGATAATTGTACAACGTGCGTGTGAGGAGGTCAACTATCGGGAATCAGTTGACTTGTGGCGCTCCAGCGCTGGCCTGCGGCTGTGCCCAGATCACTTCGCTGGCGCGAGAGGTAGAGTAAGCTCAACGGCAATGCCTGGGCCGGGGTTGCGATTATAGAAATGCACGTGGCCGCCGGCACCAGTGACAATGGTAGCAATCAGCGGGAGCCCGATCCCAGAGCCGGGCAGGTTGCCGCTAAATCCGGCTTCCGCCTGATAGAAAGGTTTCCATATCTGTTCGATTTGCGTGGGGGCCAGCGTGACACCGTCGTCTTCGCAGCGCAGAATGACGTAGCCGGGACGCCCGTCTTGCAGTGATAACTGTCACCTGCGGCGAATTGGTCGGGTGAAACTTGTAGGCGTTTTCGAACAGCTCGATCAGGATGATCTCCAGTCCTTGCGGAGAAAGTGGGACGCTGCGGGCGTCCGCAGCAGTAGGTGACGACCAGATAAACCCTTGCAGCCCACGTTCGCCGGCAAAACGGCATGCTGCCGTCTTGATTTCCGCCAGCGTTACGTTCTGCGCGAATCCTATCATGGGTACTGGGTTGCTGAACGCCAGTAAATCGTCGATCTGGTGGCCGAGCTGCGCAGCCGAACTCTGGACAATACTCCGCGTATTCGGCCACTTCCGGCGGCAGGTTGTCCAGGTACCTCCGAAAGGGACAAGAGGGTAGCGCTCATTGCCATATGGGCGATTGGCGTGCGCAGCTTATGCTGCACTGCCAGCCGAAAGCTTGCTAGATCACGTGTTTCGGTGATCTGTTGCGTCACGTTGCGCAGACGGATCAGATAGGCCGCCGCTGTCCCTTTAGGGACTTCCAGTACTTCGACGCTTAACCAGACAGCTAGCGCCTGTGCTGTAGCCGGGCGGACCAGGTAGCGCGCCTCGCCGCCCAGATGCGTTCACCAGCGGCCACCCACTCCACGCCGACTCAGGCTCGCAGCGATACTGGCGCTGGACGATCGCGTAGAAGTGATCTTCTCCACTTGCCGCTGGGTCGATGTCCTCAAGGTTGAGAAGCCGTGCGGCAGGCTGGTTGAGGTATAAAGTACGGTCGTCTTCGTCAAGCAGCACGTAGCCTTCGTCGGCCGTATCGATGATCCAGCGGAACTGCATGCGCTCTGCGTTCAGGCTCCGGTAGCGGTTGAGCCTCGTGATAGTCTGCACACGCGCACGCAGTTCGGCACGGTCAAACGGCTTCGACAGGAAATCGTCGGCGCCTGCGGCCAGGCCTTGAAGCTTGGAACTGCGGTCGTCGAGCGCGGTCACCATAATAATGGGCACTTCGGCCAGCAGCAGATCCGCACGCAGCCGTCTACATACTTCATACCCATCCATACCGGGCATCATCACGTCCAGGAGAATCAAGTCGGGCTGCAGCGCATGAGCAAGTTCCAGCGCCTGGGGACCATCTGGCACCAGCACCAGATCGTAATCCCCGGTCAGCAGTGGTGCCTCCATGGCACGCCGTCCTGCCGGATCGTCGTCAACGATTAGGATTTTGCTCTTGTAACTCATATGCTGCCCATAATCACACTTCTGCGTCAAGGAGTTGAAGCGGTATCACAATGGTAAAGCAACTGCCTTCATTTGGCGCACTTTGCACGTCAATGTGCCCGCCATGTAGTTCCGCCAGCCGTCTGACCAAGGCAAGCCCCAGCCCGGTACCGCCGAACTGGCGGTTCAGAGCACTATCGAGCTGGGCAAAAGGCTGGAAGAGCCGTGCCTGCAGCTCCGGCCGGATGCCAATCCCAGTGTCCCGCACCGCAAAGCATAGGTCAGCTGGAGATCCGGATACGTAGGCCTCTAGCCCGATTTCGCCCCCATCAGGGGTGAACTTGACGGCGTTGCTGAGCAGGTTTACCAACATCTGCTTCAGGCGTCTTTCGTCTGCCGAGATGGTTAGCGGGTCTGGCGGCAAAAGCAAGGATACGCTGTGATTTTTCTTGCTTGCCTGTTCACGCACAAGGCGCAGGCTCGCTTGGCATACCGCAGCGACGTTAACGGCTGCCAACTGCAGTTCTATTCTGCCCGCCTCAATTTTGCTCAGGTCAAGGATATCGTTAAT
The DNA here is from genome assembly GCA_963701415.1 of uncultured Chloroflexia bacterium. Classification (GTDB taxonomy): domain Bacteria; phylum Chloroflexota; class Anaerolineae; order Caldilineales; family Caldilineaceae; genus Fredericiella. The sequence goes on along the minus strand of CAVPAH010000019.1, from coordinate 334,710 downwards.
CAAAGCCAACAAATGCTGGCCACTATCGACCACATCGCTCAATGCCTTTTGCTGCCTGGCTGTGAGCGGCCCGTATACCTCTTCCTGCAGTGACTCGCCGATGATTAGGATGGCATTCAGTGGCGTCCGCAATTCGTGACTCATGTTGGCCAAGAACTCATCCTTCAGGCGTGCTGCGCGCCCCAACTCTGCGTTCGTGAGCCGCAGTTCAGCGCGCAGATGCCGGTTCTCATCCTCCAGCGCCTGTATCTGATTTGCCAAGTCCTGCTTTGTCAGTCCCATAGTCCGTAACTTCCATCTTGGTGCGCGTCCAATTAATTCTATAGTGACATTGGCGTTGTGCTAACCACAATCTTGATGAGATTGTATCTGCTATTTGACGTAGATTGGCGAAGAGTCTGGCATGTGCGTGGCCGCAGAACAATTGATGACATTTTGTCAACCTGCCAATTTGGCAGCCCAGTGAGCGTCAGGTATACTATGAAGCTTGTGGCGATAGGCACAGCCTATTGCCTTGTCTATCGTTTTCTCTTTGCACCGCCGATTTGTAGGCGGTGCAATTGTGCCAAACTGGTGAGTTTATCGTAACGGGGCTCCATTGGCGGCTCCCGGTCTTGAACAGGAGACTACCTACTATGTCCAAGGCAGTATTTGAGCGGACAAAGCCCCATGTGAACGTGGGGACGATTGGGCACATTGACCACGGCAAGACGTCGTTGACGGCCTCGATCACGAAGGTGCTGGCGATGAAGGGGTGGGCGGACTTCCGGGCGTTTGATTCGATCGACAATGCGCCGGAAGAGAAGGCGCGTGGGATCACGATTGCGATTGCGCACGTGGAGTACCAGACGGAGAAGCGGCACTATGCGCACGTGGACTGCCCTGGGCATGCCGACTACATCAAGAACATGATCACGGGTGCGGCGCAGATGGACGGTGCGATTCTGGTGGTGGCGGCGCCGGATGGTCCGATGCCGCAGACGCGGGAGCACATGCTGCTGGCGCGGCAGGTGGAAGTGCCGGCGATGGTGGTGTTTCTGAACAAGGTCGACATGATGGACGACGAGGAGCTGCTGGAGCTGGTGGAGATGGAGCTGCGCGAGTTGCTGAGCAGCTACAACTTCCCTGGCGACGACATTCCGTTCGTGCGCGGCAGTGCGTTGAACGTGCTGGAGTCGACGAGCAAGGACCCGAATGCGCCGGAGTACGCGTGCATCTGGGAGCTGATGCGTGCGGTGGACGAGTACATTCCGACGCCGGTGCGCGAGACGGACAAGCCGTTCCTGATGCCGATCGAAGATGTGTTCAGCATCAAGGGGCGCGGGACGGTGGTGACGGGGCGTATCGAGCGCGGCACGATCAAGCCGATGGAAGAAGTGGAGATCGTGGGGCTGGCGCCGACGCGCAAGACGGTGGTGACGGGCGTGGAGATGTTCCGCAAGCTGCTGGACCAGGGCATTGCGGGCGACAACGTGGGCTGCCTGCTGCGCGGCATCACGCGTGAAGAGATCGAGCGCGGGCAGGTGCTGGCCAAGCCGGGCAGCATCACGCCGCACACGGAGTTCAACTCCGAGGTGTACGTGCTGAAGAAGGAAGAGGGCGGGCGCCACACGCCGTTCTTCAAGGGCTACCGGCCGCAGTTCTACATCCGCACGATGGACATCACGGGTGAGATCGAGCTGCCTGCCGGCGTGGAGATGGTCATGCCGGGCGACAACATCAAGATGGTCGTGCGCCTGATCATGCCCGTCGCCCTCGAGGCCGGCTCGCGCTTCGCCATCCGCGAAGGCGGCCGCACCGTCGGCGCCGGTGTCATCACCAGCATCATCAAGTAAGGTTTTCAACAGAGAGTAGACCGGGGCAACCCGGTCTACTCTCTGTTGACTGTAGTCATCTTTTGTGAGTTTGAGAGAAAACAATGGCTAAACAAAAAATCCGCATCAAGCTCAAGGCGTACGACCATCGGGTGTTGGATGCGTCTGTCCGCCAGATTGTCGACGCGGCCGAGCAGACCGGTGCACAGGTAGTTGGCCCCGTGCCGCTGCCGACGAGCATCGAGAAGTACACGGTTATGCGCTCGCCGTTTATCGACAAGGACAGCCGTGAACAGTTCGAGATCCGCACGCACAAGCGGCTGATCGACGTGGTGGATCCGGGCAGCAAGACGATCGAGAACCTGACTCGTTTGAACCTGCCGGCCGGTGTAGATATTGAGATCAAGTTGTAAGGCCGGCAAGCTGCGCTCAACAGAGTCACATTTGAACGAGCAAGGCTTGCTAAGTTATGGGATGATGTGGCCGAGGGGTTCGAGCAAGGTAGTCTGCGGCGGGTTGCACGCAACACTTGTAAGTAACGCCTCCACCGTCAGTCCCGGGAGGATCACATGCGAGGAATTCTTGGCAAGAAAGTAGGGATGACGCAGCTCTTTGACAAGAGCGGCGCCGCCATCCCGGTCACGATCATTGAGGCAGGCCCCTGCTACGTGACCCAAGTCAAGACCGTGGACAGCAAGGACAAGTACAACGCTGTCCAGCTTGGCTTTGAAGAAGTAGCAGAGCGCAAGCTGACCAAGGGTGAGCGTGGTCATTTGACAAAGGCGGGTGCGCCCACCTTGCGCCATCTGCACGAGTTCCGCTATGAAGAGCTGCCTGCCCTTAACGTAGGCGACGTCGTCAAGGCGGACGTGTTTGCCGAAGGCGAGATGGTGGATGTGACCGGCGTCTCGAAGGGACGCGGTTTTGCCGGTGCGCGTCAAGCGCTACGGCTTTGCCGGCGGTCCCAAGACCCATGGCCAGTCGGATCGCCATCGCACGCCGGGTTCGCGCGGCGCCGGCACGACGCCGGGTCACACGTACCCTGGCATGCGCGGTCCCGGTCACATGGGTGACGCACAGGCGACTGTGCAGAACCTCAAGGTGGCCTTGGTGGACCCCGAGCGCAACCTGATTGCCGTACGTGGCGCCGTGCCCGGCGCACGTGGCAGCCTGGTAGTGGTGCGCGAGGCCGTTAAGGGCAAGAAGAAGAAGGCCTAGGCAGGAGTTAATGACCATGCGTGTACCTGTAAGAGATATGAGCGGGAAGCAGATCGGCGAGCTGGAGTTGAGCGACGCCATCTTTGCGACCCCAGTGAATACGTCGGTGATGCATCAGGCGCTGGTGCGCCAGTTGTCGAACGCCCGCCTTGGCACGCACGACACCAAGACGCGTGGCGAAGTGCGTGGCGGTGGCAAGAAGCCGTGGCGCCAGAAGGGTACCGGCCGTGCCCGCCAGGGTTCGACGCGTGCGCCGAACTGGGTTGGCGGCGGTACGGTCTTTGGCCCGACCCCGCGCAAGTATGTCAAGGCCCTGCCCAAGAAGATGCAGCGCCTGGCCCTGCGCAGCGCCCTGTCGTCCAAGGCGGCCGCCGGTTCGATCGTCGTGCTCGACCAGATGGCCATCGATACCCCCAAGACCAAGACGGTCGTCAAGATGCTGTCTGCGTTGGGTATCGAGGACCAGACTGTGCTGCTGGTGACGGCAGAAAAGACAGTGCCGGTGTGGAAGAGCGTGAACAACATCGCCGAGGTGAAACCGCTGTTGAGCGGCTACATCAACGTGCGTGACTTGTTGAGCCATGATACCGTGCTTCTGACGCGCGATGCCGTGGAGCACATTGAGACCTGGCTCGGCGCCGACGTCGTAGAAACGACAGCCGACGATGCAGCCGAGGTGGAGGCATAACCATGCATCTCTACGAAGTATTGAAGCGGCCACTCGTCACCGAAAAGACGATGATTGCCACGGATGAGGAAAACAAGGTGAGCTTCGAGGTCGACATGCGCGCCAACAAGCTCCTTGTCAAGGACGCCGTAGAGAAGGCGTTTGACGTCACGGTTGTGGATGTGAACATCCTGATCATGGCAGCCAAGACCAGCCGGCGCGGCAGCGCCATTCGCATCCGCCGGCCGAAGTGGAAGAAGGCTGTGGTTACGCTGCAGACCGGCGACCGCATCCAGCTGTTTGAAGGCGTGTAGCCGGGAGAAGATGAGCTATGGCGATTAAGATTTATCGACCAACCTCGGCGGGACGCCGCAACATGAGCGTCTCGACCTTTGAGGAATTGACCAAGGGCGCGAAGCCCCAGCGTGCGCTGCTGGCGCCGCTCAAGAAGACGGCCGGGCGCAACAACCAGGGCATCGTGACGACCCGCCATCGTGGCGGTGGTCACAAGCGCCGCTATCGCGTGATTGACTTCCGCCGTGACAACTATGGCGTGAAGGGCCGTGTCGAGTCGATCGAGTACGATCCGAACCGCAGCGCCCGCATTGCGCTGGTGGTGTTCACCGACGGCGAACGCCGCTATATCCTGGCGGCCGAAGGCATGAAGGTGAACGACGTCGTGATGTCCGGCCCCGAGGCCGAGATTCGCCCCGGCAATGCGCTGCCGATTCGCTTTATCCCGTTGGGCACCGTCGTGCACAACGTCGAGCTCTACCCTGGCCGTGGCGGCCAGTTGGTGCGCTCCGCCGGCCTTTCGGCCCAGGTGTTGGCCAAGGAAGGCACGATGGCGCAGATTCGTCTGCCCAGCGGCGAAGTGCGCTACATCGATATGAACTGCCTGGCGACGATTGGCACGGTTTCCAATTCGGACCATGCCAACATCAACCTGGGCAAGGCTGGTCGCAAGCGCTGGTTGGGCATTCGCCCCGGCACGCGTGGCATTGCCATGGACCCGGGTTCGCATCCCGCATGGTGGTGGTGAAGGTCGCTCGCCGGTGGGTATGAAGGCGCCGAAGACCCCGTGGGGCAAGCCGGCGCTGGGCAAGAAGACGCGCGTCAACAAGCGCACGAACAAGTTTATCGTGCGCCGGCGCAGCAACGTGAAATAGGTGAATGGGCTACCAGGTGAAAGGGTAAAGATAGTAATATGTCACGTTCACTGAAAAAAGGGCCGTTCATCGAGCCACGATTGCTCAAGCGCATCGAAGAGATGAACCGCAAGGGCGAGCGCAAGGTCGTCAAGACCTGGTCGCGCGCCTCTACCATCTTCCCGCAGTTTGTCGGCCACACGATCGCCGTCCATGACGGCCGTCGCCATGTGCCGGTCTACATCAGCGAGAACATGGTCGGCCATAAGCTGGGCGAGTTTGCGCCCACGCGCTTCTTCCGCGGTCACGTGCGGTCGGAAAAAGCCACCAAGCCTGCTGCCCGCCCAACCGGTGGGCCTGCGCCGGTAAGTTAGGCTGGTTCGCTGGTTCTAGCGAGCTGCCGGAGCAAAGGGAGAGCTGAATAATGGAAGTGCAAGCAAAGACAAAGTTTACAGGTATCAGCGCACAGAAGTCGCGCCTGGTGCTGGACGAGATGCGAGGACGCCAGGCAGAAGAGGCGTTGGCCCTCTTGGCCTATATGCCGCAGGGCTCTGCCAAGGTGGTGGCCAAGACGATCAAGAGCGCGCTGTCCAATGCGGTCGAGAACTATGGTCTCGACGCGAAGGACATGTACGTCGCCCAGATCTACGCCGACGTTGCGCCGATGCGCAAGTGGCGCCGGTTTGGCGCTCGCGGACGCTTCAAGCCCTGGAAGCGACGCTCGTCGCATGTTACGGTCGTGTTGGAAGAGCGTGTCGTTGAGAGCCCCGTCAAGGCGGGTAGCAAATAGGATTTCAAGGAGGTTCACTTGGGTCGCAAAGTACATCCCATCGGCTTCCGCCTGGGCATCATCAAGGAACACAAGAGCCGCTGGTTTGCCGCCGGCAAGCAGTACACCACCCAGTTGGCGGAAGATCGCAAGATTCGTGAAATGGTGTTTGCCGATCTGGCCAAGGCCAGCGTCAGCAACGTCGACATCGAGCGCCAGCCCAACCAGGTGCATGTGATCATCGACACGGCGCGTCCGGGCGTGATCATCGGCAAGAAGGGCGAGAGCGTCAACAAGCTGCGCACCGAGCTGCAGGAGCTGACGCAGAAGAAGGTCAAGATCGACGTGCGTGAGATCACCAAGCCGGAGCTTGACTCCCGGTTGGTGGCCGTGAGCATTGCCGAGCAGCTCGAACGCCGCATCAGCTGGAAGCGCGCCATGAAGCAGTCGGCGCAGAAGACGATGCGCGCTGGGCGCCAAGGGTATCATGATCACCGTGTCGGGTCGCCTGGGTGGCAGCGACATGGGGCGTGTCGACACGCAGCGCGAAGGGCAGATTCCTCGCCACACACTGCGCGCCGACATCGACTACGGTACCGCCGAGGCCAACACCACCTTTGGCGTGATCGGGATCCAGCGTGTGGATCTACCTGGGCGAGGTGATGCCCGGCGAAGAGTACCACGCCCGCTACCTGGCAGAAGCGAAGTAAGTAGCGAAGTAAGTTGCGTCAGCGACGCAACGGATTTGGTTTAGGTCGGTATAGTTCTGCCGGAATTGCCAATACAGTTTCACTGTAACGGCTCTTATTCTCTCCGGCGGAAAACGTATCGAAGGAGATATACGGAGAAACGACTATGTTGATGCCAAAGCGTGTGAAATACCGCAAGTTGCAGCGTGGCCGCCTCAAGGGCAAGGCCTACCGCGGCAACTCGGTGGCGTTTGGCACTTACGGCCTGCAATCGTTGGAAGGCCACTACGTCACCAGCCGCCAGATCGAGGCTGCTCGTCGCGCCATCGTGCGCTACGTGCGCCGTGGCGGCAAGATCTGGATCCGCATCTTCCCGGATCGCCCTGTGACCAAGCGCGCTGCCGAAACCCGCATGGGTTCCGGTAAGGGCAGCGTGGATCACTGGGTGGCCCCGGTGCGCCCCGGTCGTGTAGTGCTGGAAATCGAAGGCATCCGTGAGGACCAGGCGCGCGAGGCGTTCCGCCTGGCGGCGGCCAAGTTGCCGATGCGGACTGCGTTCATCGCCAAGGAAGGCCATGGTGGCTGAGGAGTACAATCATGAAGAAAAGTGATCTGCAGCATGCCACTTCGGGCGAATTGAACACCAAGTTGGAAGAGGCGTACCAGGAACTCTTCAATCTGCGCTTTCAGCGCACGACCGGGAAGTTGACCAACTCGGCGCGCTTCGGCCAGGTGAAGAAGGATATCGCCAGGATCAAGACGATCCTGCGCCAGCGTGAGCTGGCGGGCCAGTAAGGAGACGGAGATGCGTGAACGACGCCAAGCGCTGGTAGGTACGGTCACCAGTGACAAGATGGAAAAGACCGTGGTTGTGACCATCGAACGCACCACCCGTCATCCGCTGTACGGCAAGGTCGTCAAGGTCAACAAGAAGTATAAGGCCCACAACGAGAACAACGACGCCAAGCTGGGCGACGTGGTGCGCATTCGCGAGTGCCGCCCGATCAGCAAGGACAAGAAGTTCTTTGTCGAAGAAATTCTGCAGCGGGCCGTTGTCGTGGATGAAGCCAACGTCTAAGGCCGAGGAGTTGCGCCATGATTCAGCAGGAAAGCCGGCTCAAAGTAGCCGACAACACGGGAGCGAAAGAGCTCTTGACCATTCGTGTCAAGGGTGGCAGCACCCGGCGCTACGCCGCGGTTGGCGACGTGATTGTCGCCACGGTGAAGTCTGCCAGCCCGACGGGCAGTGTGAAGAAGGGTGATGTGGTGCGCGCCGTAATCGTGCGCACGACCCGCTCGGTGCGCCGGAACGATGGCAGCTACATCCGCTTCGACGAGAATGCCGCCGTCATCATCGATGACAACAAGAACCCGCGCGGCACGCGCATCTTTGGGCCGGTGGCCCGTGAACTGCGTGAGGGCGGGTACATGAAGATCGTCTCGCTGGCGCCGGAAGTGCTGTAAAGGACAAGGCAGGAAAGACGATGAAAGTTAAGATCAACAAGGGAGACACCGTCGAGGTGATCTCCGGCAACGACAAGGGCCACCGCGGTGAGGTCCAGCATGTGATTCGCCGTAAGAACAAGGATGGCACCTACGATCCCAACCGTGTGTTTGTGATCGTCACGGGCGCCAACCTTGTCATTCGGCACCAGCGCCCGACCGGTCGCGTGGGCACGCAGACTGGCCGTATCGAGAAGGAAGCCCCGATCCACATCAGCAACGTCATGCTGGTGGGCACGGAAGGCAAGCCGACACGTGCCGGCTACGACGTTGCGAGCGACGGCAGCAAGGAGCGCGTCGACCGCAAGAGCGGCAATGCGCTGCCCAAGCCGAAATAAGGCCCATGCCTGGCGCTGGGATAGGGGATTCAGACCTTCTAATGCTGCCTGAACTTTCGCCGGAACCGGCATTGCCGATCGGCGTCTGCGGGCAAGGAGAACGATGATGAGTGAAGCAGTACAAGCGCCGAGTCAGACTCGGCCTGAGCCCCGGATGAGGGTTCGCTACCGGGACGAGATCGTTCCGGCCTTGATCAAGGAGTTTGGCTACAGCAACGTCATGCAGGTGCCGCGCGTCTCCAAGATTTCGGTCAACATCGGTCTTGGCGAAGCTCTGCAGAACAGCAAGGCGTTGGAAGTGGCGGCTGGTGACATGGCAATTGTGACGGGGCAGAAGGCTGTCATCACGAAGGCCAAGCGCTCGATCGCCCACTTCAAGCTGCGCGAAGGAATGCCGATCGGCGTGATGACGACGCTGCGCGGCGACCGCATGTGGGATTTCCTGGATCGCCTGATCAACATCGTGCTGCCCCGCCAGCGTGACTTCCAAGGCGTATCGACCGACGCATTCGACGGCCGCGGCAACTACAGCCTGGGCCTGCGCGAGCAGTTGGTCTTCCCGGAAATCAACTATGACAAGGTCGACAAGATCCGTGGCATGGAAATCACCATCGTCACGACGGCCAGGTCGGACGAAGAAGCGCGGCGGATGCTGGCGCTGATGAATATGCCGTTCAAGCGTTAGTTTGAACACTGCTTGAACACTGTTCCTGAAAAAGAGGTGTAAGCGTGGCCAAGAAGTCTATGATTGCGAAGGAAGGCAAGCGCAAGTTTGAAGTGCGCGTGCGCAATCGCTGCGCCATTTGCGGTCGCCCGCGCGGCTATCTGCGCCGGTTTGGGCTGTGCCGCATTTGCTTCCGCAGTGAAGCCCTCAAGGGCAACATTCCGGGCGTAGTCAAGTCTAGCTGGTAGGGTACAAGGAACTTCAATTTGCTCGGTTGCTGACTACAACTCGCACTTGTCTAGCGCAAGGAGTTGCAAGAGTAGCCAGAGGAGAAAACGATGGTAAACGATCCGATTGCAGACATGCTGACGCGCATCCGCAACGCAAGCATGGTGAAGCAGAAGCAAGTTGTAATGCCTAACTCCAAAATCAAGGTATGCATTGCCGAGATCCTCAGAGAGGAAGGCTTTATCGACGCATTTGCGGTGATCGACGACAAGCCCCAGGCAAAGCTGGTGCTGCGTCTCAAGTACACACCCCAAGGCCGCCCGGTGATCACGGGTCTCGAGCGCGTGAGCAAGCCCGGCCGCCGCTTCTATAGCGGAGCCAAGGACATACCCTGGGTGCGTAGTGGTCTCGGCATTAATATCATCTCGACCCCCAAGGGGTTGATGACCGGGCGCAAGGCTCGTCGCGACAAGCTCGGCGGCGAGATCCTGTGCAACGTTTGGTAAGCGGGAGGGAAATATGTCACGCGTAGGTAAAGCTCCCATCACCGTCCCCGCTAAGGTAACGGTGTCGGTGGAGAAGGACAACCTGGTGACGGTCACGGGCCCCAAGGGCGCGTTGACCCAGAAGTTCGACCCGGATATGAATATCGCGGTGGAGAACGGCCAGCTCACTGTGACGCGCCCGACCGACCAGCGCGAGCACAAGGCCCAACACGGCCTGACCCGTGCCTTGCTCAACAACATGGTGACCGGCGTTACAACCGGTTTCAGCCGCAAGTTGGACATCCAGGGCGTCGGCTATAAGGCTGAGAAGCGCGGCAATAACTTGGTGCTGTCTGTGGGTAAAAGCCACACAGTCGAGTTCGTGCCGCCGTCGAAGGATATTACCTTTGAAGTGGAGAAGGATGGCCGCTCGTTCACTGTCAACGGTATCAACAAGGTGACCGTTGGTGAGTTGGCGGCGACCATTCGGTCTACGCGGCCGCCGGAACCCTATAAGGGTAAGGGCATCCGCTACTCAGGCGAGTACGTACGGCAAAAGGCAGGCAAGGCCGGCAAGGTCGGTAAGAAATAAGGAGCACTGAACCATGGCAGCAGTAAGTCGTGAGATTGCGCGCAAGCGGCGTCATGATCGCGTGCGCAAGAAAGTGTCCGGCACCGCCGAGCGACCGCGCCTGAACGTATATCGCAGCCTGGACAATATCTATGCCCAGGTGATCGACGACAGCACCGGTAACACATTGGTGTCGGCGTCGACGGTGGACAAGGAACTGCGCAGCCAATTGGCTTCGCTCAAGAAGGCCGATCAGGCCAAGGCGGTCGGCAAGGCCGTCGCCGAGCGGGCAATGGCTAAGGGCATCAAGGAAGTAGTTTTCGACCGCGGCGGTTATCCCTATCACGGCCGCGTCAAGGCATTGGCTGACGGTAGCCGTGAGGGCGGCCTGGTCTTTTAAACTAGACCGAAGGGAAAACAGAAATGGCAAAGCAGCAGCGAGAACGCAGAGGTAAGGACCGTGATAAGGATCGCGAGAAGGAACGCGACGAGTTCGAAGAACGCGTCGTCCATCTGGCGCGCACCGCCAAGGTCGTCAAGGGTGGCCGTCGTTTCGCCTTCCGCGCCGTGGTTGTGGTAGGAGATAAGCAGGGTCGCGTGGGCATCGGTATCGGCAAGGCGCGTGAAGTGCCGGATGCGATCCGTAAGGCCTCGGAGCGTGCCAAGAAGAAGCTGATTCGCGTGCCGCGCCTCAACGGCACGATCCCGCACGAAGTGCAGACCAAGTTCGGCGCAGGGATTGTACTGCTCAAGCCGGCCAGCCCTGGCACGGGCGTCATTGCCGGCGGCGGCGTACGCGCCGTCGTCGAAGCCGCGGGCATCAGCGATATTCTGAGCAAGTCGATGGGCTCCAGCAACATCCTGAATGTGGTGCAGGCAACCTTCGCCGCACTGAAGGAACTGCAGGACTTCCGCCTCGAGGCGGGGCACCGCGGGGTTGACCCCAAGCACTTGGCCCCCTTCTGGTATAAGGAGGAAATGCGTGGCTGAGCAGAACGCCCAGGCAACTGGGAAGACGATCAAGATCAAGTGGGTGCGCAGCGCCATTGGCTACAACGTGGCGCAGAAGCGGACGATTAAGGCCCTGGGCCTCACCCGCCTGCACCAGGTCGTCGAACGCCCGGACAACCCGGCCGTGCGTGGGATGGTCAATTCCGTCCAGCACCTGGTAGAAGTGACTGAGTAACGAACGTTTGTGATTGTTGGGGAACGAGGTCTGGCGGGATAGCATTCGCCAGATCTCGCGTCCTTACCGATCAAATAGTGCACGAAGGAAATTGAATAATGAAACTGAATGACCTGCGTCCCGCAGAGGGTTCCACGCAAAAGCGCAAGCGAGTGGGTCGAGGCACTGGTTCCGGTAAGGGCAAGACCAGTGGCCGTGGCCAAAAAGGCCAGAATGCCCGCAACGGCGGGCCGGTGCGTCCCAACTTTGAGGGCGGCCAACTTCCTCTGACCAAGCGTCTGCCCAAGCTGCGTGGTTTCAACAATCGTTTTAAGGTCGAGTACATCCCGGTCAACCTGGATGAACTGGAGCGTCTGTTTGCTGCTCAGAGCGAGGTCAGCCCCGAGTCATTGGCTGGGGTCGGTCTGGTCGGTAATGCCGCCGATCCCGTGGTCGTCCTCGCACGCGGCGATGTGAGCAAGGCGCTCATAGTGAAAGTACAGCGCATTAGCGCTACCGCCAAGCAGAAGATCGAAGCCGCGGGCGGCAGTGTCGAGATTCTGCCGTTTGCCGTCGACAAGCGGCGCCCGCGCTCCTAAGGCCAAGCTGTTATTTCCGAAAGGAAGAATCGAATGCTTGACGCAGTACGCAATGCATTCCGCCTGCCGGACCTGAGGCAAAAGCTGCTGATCACTTTTGCCTTGATCTGCTTGTATCGTTTGGCAGCCAACATTCCGCTGCCCGGCGTCGATCAAGCGGCACTGGCGCAGATGTTCTCGCAGAATGACAATATTCTGCTCAACCTGCTGAACTTCTTCAGCGGCGGCGGCTTGTCGCAAATGGGGGTTATGGCGCTGGGCGTCTACCCCTATATTACGGCCTCGATTATCTTGCAGCTGCTCATTCCCATCATCCCTGCATTGGAAGAGCTGAGCAAGGAAGGCGAGTCCGGCCGCGCCAGGATCAACCAGTACACGCTGTGGCTGACCATTCCGCTGGCCGTGCTCCAGGCCATTGCCCAAGGCACGCTGCTGGCGAGCCAGAGTGGCGGCGACAGTTCTGCCGAGCTGGGGCTTCACCGGCGGCGACTTGCTGCCGACGCTGACGATGATCATCGGCATGACGGCCGGTACGATGATGGGTGTGTGGCTGGGCCAGTTGATCACCGAACAGGGTATCGGTAACGGTGTTTCGCTGATCATCTTTGCCGGCATCGTCGCCAACATTCCGCACCAGTTGAACACGCTGGCGCAGTCGCCGGCTGATGCTGATCACCTTCCTGCTCGTCACGTTGATCATGATCGGCGTGATCGTGTGGGTCCAGGAAGGCCAGCGCCGTATTCCTGTGCAGTATGGCAAGCGTGTGCGCACGATGCGCGGCAACCGCATGATGATGGTGGGCGGCCAGAGCACCTATGTGCCGCTGCGCGTCAACACGGCCGGTATGATTCCGCTGATCTTTGCCCAGAGCTTGCTGATCCTGCCGAGCACGCTGGCGAGCTACTTCGTCGCCCGCACCGACTTGACCGGCACGATCGCCAATGCGTTCTATACGTTCTTCAGCCCGCAGAACGCCATGTACTGGCTGCTCTACTTCCTGCTGACCGTGGCCTTCACGTACTTCTACACGGACGTGATGTTCCGCCAGCAGAACCTGCCCGACACGCTGCAGAAACAAGGTGGCTTTATTCCTGGTATCAGGCCTGGTCCGCGCACCGAGAGCTACCTCAACGGCGTGCTGCAGCGCATCACGTTGGTCGGCGCCCTCTTCCTGGGTGTCATTGCGGTGCTGCCGTTCGTCATCATCTCGTTGGCCCAACTGCTGTTTGGTGCCGACGCGGCCTTGCTGACGGGCTACAATTCGCTGATTATCAGCAGCTCCGGCTTGCTGATCGTGGTCGGCGTGGTGCTGGACACGATGAAGCAGATCGAAGCGCAGCTGATGATGCGCAACTACGAAGGCTTTATCCGCTAACGATACTTGTTGACGATGCACGCCGACGGGTATCGTCAACAACTATCGTCGGACTCGACGTTGAGCCCGGAAGGAGCACCGTATGAGTGACCGAAAACGAACGTACGTCGTCCTCCTGGGTGTCCCAGGGGCAGGCAAGGGAACGCAGGCAAAGCTGCTGGAACAGGCTACGGGGTTGCCGCAGGTTTCGACCGGTGACATCTTTCGCTATAACCTGAAGAACCAGACGGAACTGGGCGTCCTCGCCAAGGGCTATATGGACCAAGGCTCGCTTGTGCCCGACGATGTGACGATTCGGATGGTAGAGGATCGCCTGCAGATGCCCGACTGCGCCAAGGGTGCCATCATGGATGGCTTCCCGCGTAACCTGGCGCAGGCGACGGCGTTTGAGCAGATGGTCGCTCCCTACGGTGGCGTATCGGTGGCGCCGCTGATCAATGTAGAAGATGATGAGACGATCAGGCGCATCACCGGCCGGCGTACATGTCGCACTTGTGGAACGGTCTACCATCTGGTCTTCAATCCGCCGCTGCGTCGAGGGTGTGTGCGACAAGGATGGTGGCGAGCTCTACCAGCGCGACGACGACAATGAGGCAACAGTGAGAAACCGTCTGTTTGTCTATTACAAGCAGACGGCGCCGCTGGTCGGTTACTTTTATGCCAAGGGGCTGCTGGCCGAGGTCGATGGTTCCAAGTCGATTGAAGCAGTGCAGGCAGACCTGTTGGCGTTAGTGAAGTGCAAATGAACATGTTTAAGCGACCGGGCCAATCGGGTCTGCTGCGCAAGCAGCCGACTCCGCAGCCGGCGCGGCGGCGTGAGCCGGTGCTCAAAAGCCCGCGTGAGATACAGATCATGCGCGAGGCCGGGCGGATCGTGGCGCGTGTCCATGCGGCGCTGCGTGAGGCGGTGCGGCCGGGTGTGAGCACGTGGGAACTGGACCAGCTGGCCGTGGAGACGATGGCGCGCTACGACGCAACGTCATGCTTCCTGGGCTATAACGGCTATCCCGCCAATATCTGCACCAGCATCAATCAAGAGCTGGTGCATGGCATTCCGAACAAGGATCGCATTCTCAAAGAAGGCGATATCATCAGCATCGACATCGGCGTGCGCTATCGCGGCTTTATCGGCGACAGCGCCTGGACGCTATGCGGTGGGCGAGATTACGCCGCAGGCGCGACGAACTGATGCGGGTGACCGAAGAGAGCTTGTACGCGGGAATTGCGCAGGCCACGGTGAATAACAAGGTTGTAGATGTGAGCCGGGCCGTGCAGCAGGTCGTCGAGGCGCACGGGATGCACATCGTGCGCGAGTATACAGGGCATGGCGTCGGGCGCCAGATGCACGAGGCGCCGCAGGTGCTGAACTACGTGAGCGATGACCCGGAAGGGCAGACTGATTCTGCGGCCGGGCGTGGTGATCGCCATCGAGCCGATGGTGCAGGTGGGCACGTGGCAGACGCGCACGCTCAAGGATAACTGGACAGTGATCAGCAAGGATGGCAGCCTGGCTGCCCACTTCGAGCACACAGTAGCAATTACCAATAACGGGCCGGAAATTTTGACTGTTCCGTGACTTTGTGATAGATTGGCTAAGTTGCGCTGAGTGCCCGCGCTGTGGTGCGGTCTGGCGGCGGCATTAGGATAAAGAAGGTGGATTATGAAGGTTCGACCGTCGGTTAAGCGAATGTGTGAGAATTGCAAGGTGGTGCGCCGCCGCGGTGTGCTGTTTGTCATTTGCAAGAATCCGAAGCACAAGCAGCGCCAGGGCTAAGCAGCGCAAGTAAGGGAGTTGACTCATGGCACGTATTGCAGGTGTAGACATTCCGCGTGACAAGCGCACCGTGATTTCCCTCACCTATATTTTTGGGATTGGGAAGACCACGAGCGAGAAGATTTTGGAGTCCACGAATATTGATCCGAGCAAGCGGGTCAAGGACTTGGACGAAGCTGAATTGACCCGTCTGCGCGACTTCATCGACCGCAACTATGTTGTGGAAGGTGACCTGCGCCGCGAAGTCAATATGAATATCAAGCGCCTGATTGAGATCGGGAGCTATCGCGGCATGCGCCACCGCCGCAATCTGCCGGCGCGCGGCCAGCGCACGCGCACCAATGCACGCACGCGTCGCGGCGTCCGCCGCACCGTGGCCGGCAAGAAGAAGGCGCCGCGCAAGTAGTAGCGCTGCCTGTAAGAATTGATTTGATTGGGGGATAGACGATGGCTCGACCGCAGCGACAGCGACGCGACCGCCGCACAGCACGCAAGGAAAAGAAGAGCGTGCCGATGGGGCAAGTGCATATTCATGCGTCGTTCAATAACACGATTGTGACGATCACCGACATGCAGGGCAACACCCTGTGCTGGGCTTGCAGCGGCAGCAGTGGCTTTAAGGGCAGCCGCAAGTCCACGCCGTTTGCCGGCCAGTTGGCCGCGCAGGGCGCAGCACAGAGCGCACGCAGCGATTTCAACATGCGTGAGGTGGATGTGTTTGTCAAGGGCCCTGGCCCTGGCCGTGAGAGTTCGATCCGCTCGATCTACTCGACCGGCTTGATCATTCGGTCGATCACGGACATCACGCCGATTCCGCACAACGGCTGTCGCGCACCGAAGAAGCGCCGCGTCTAGTTTGACTGGCTGGTTGCGGGTTTCATGCGGAGCCCGGCCAAGTACACGGACAAAGTACACCGGCAGGTGGCGGAATGTTACGCCACCTGTTTTGGCGCAAAGACTGAATTGCGCCTTCTGATTACCGTACGATTACGGAGGAAACATGGCACGATATACCGACTCAGTGTGCAAGCTCTGCCGTCGAGAAGGCATGAAGCTTTTTCTCAAGGGTGAGCGCTGCCTGAGCCCGAAGTGCGCCGTCGAGCGCCGCGCCTTCCCGCCTGGGATGCACGGCAAGAAGCAGACATTCCGGCGCAAGACATCTGACTACGGCACGCAGCTGCGCGAGAAGCAGAAGGCGCGCCGCGTCTATGGCGTGATGGAACGACAGTTCCGCCGCTATTTTGAAGAAGCCGGCCGCACCACCGGTATGACCGGTGTCAACCTGCTGGCTATGCTCGAGCGCCGCCTCGACAACGTCGTCTATCGCCTTGGCCTGGCCGACAGCCGGCCCCAGGCGCGCCAGTTGGTCCGCCATGGCCACTTTGAGGTCAATGGCCGCAAGACCAACATCCCCTCCTTCCAGGTGAGCGTGGGTGATGTGATCAAGGTGCGCGAGAGCGCTCAGAGCAAGACCTATTTCAAGGATCGTGCCCAGCTCATGCAGGGGGCTGCCAAGACGCCGGCCTGGCTGAAGTTCACCTTCACCGCCCTGAGCGCCGAGGTTGTCGGCAATCCTGCGCGTGAGGATGTCGAGATTCCGCTGAACGAACAGCTGATCGTCGAGTACTACAGCCGGTAATTTGTTCGCCGGTCATGACCGGACATCAATGCAGGTTAATGGCAGGTGGTGTAGTCCCCCCACCCACCGTTAACAATTCTGGGAGGTACGCCATTGTTGAACATGGTTCTGCCCAAAATTGAGGTCGAGGCGAGTTCTCAGAACTACGGCCATTTTGTGATCAGCCCGCTGGAGAGCGGCTACGGCATCACGCTGGGCAATGCCCTGCGGCGTGTGCTGTTGTCGAGCCTGCCCGGCGCTGCGATCGCATCGATTCGTTTAAGCGGCATCCATCATGAGTTCTCAGCCATCCCGCATGTCCGCGAGGACATGACGCGGCTGATCCTGAATGTCAAGCAGATTCGCCTGCGCTCACGCACGGAAGATCCTGTACGCATTCATGTCGAGATTTCGAGCGAAGGTCCGGTGACGGCCGGCGATATCGTCTGCCCGCCGGATGTGGAAATTGTAAACCCTGACCAGTATCTGTTGACGGCCGACTCAAATGACGTTGACCTGGATATTGAGATGGAAGTGCGCGTCGGACGTGGCTACAGCCCGGCCGAAGAGCGCGGCCGCTTGCCCCTCGGCGAGATTCCGGTCGACGCCATCTACAGCCCCGTGCGCAAGGCAGCCTATCGGGTCGAGCGCACGCGTATCGGTCAGCAGACCGACTACGACAAGCTGAACCTGGAAATCTGGACCGACGGCACGCTGTCGCCGGATGACGCCCTGCGCCGGGCCGCCAATATTTTGGTGCAGCACCTGACGCTGTTGGCGGGCGCCGAGACGGTCGTCGTGGAAAAGAAGGAAGAAGTTTCGGAAGGCATCCCTGCCCGTGTGTACGAGGCGCCGATCGAGGAGCTCGAACTCACGGTGCGCGCCTACAACTGCTTGAAGCGCGCCGGCATCACCAAGGTCGGCGAAATCCTCAAGCGGATGGAAAAGGGCGAGGACGAGATGCTGGCGATCCGCAACTTCGGCAAGAAGTCGTTGGACGAATTAGTGGAAAAGCTGCGTGACAAGAACTACCTGACTGTCCCGGGTGTCGATTTGAGCGCTTACATGAGTGGCACCTATCGCACGGCCAGTGAAGTAGACGGCGCAGACGAGGAATAAAGGCGAGGAGTAGCTGGTCATGCGACATGGAGTTGCTGGACGCCACCTGGGACGGAATACTGCGCAGCGTAAGGCGCTGTTCCGCAACCTGGTGCGAGAATTGTATCTGCACGAGCGGATCATCACGACGGAAGCCAAGGCACGCTCGATCCGGGCGGATGCCGAGAAGCTGATCACCAAGGCCAAGCACGGCGTCAGCAGCGATGCCTATCGCGTGCACGCTCAGCGCCAGGTGGTTGCGTATTTGAACGACAAGACCGTGGCCAAGAAGGTGTTCGACGAGTTTGCCCCACGATATGCGGCCCGCAATGGCGGCTACACCCGCATGATCAAGATCGGCAAGCGCCAGGGCGACGCCGCCGACATGGTCGTGTTGGAGTTGGTGGACCGGCCTGCTGCCTAGGCTGGCGCAGGTTGGGACAGGCCTGATCTGTGCAGTATGTCAGCGCCCTGGTCGCCTACGACGGCAGCGCCTATCACGGCTTTCAATACCAGGCCAATGCGGCAACCATCCAGTGTGAACTGGAAGCAGCGTTGGACAGGGTGGCGAAGCGTGACGGGCGAGTAGCCGGCGCAGGCAGGACGGACGCAGGCGTACATGCCAGCGGGCAGGTCATCGCTGTTTACGTGCACTGGCAGCATCAGTCTGCCGGCGTTGCAGCGAGCCTGGAACGTTTACCTGCCGGATGCGATCACGGTGCGCAGGGTGCAGGCGGCGCCGGAGGGGTTTCACCCCCGCTACAGCGCTGTCAGCCGCACGTACCGTTATACGGTCTGGCAAGGTCCCGGAGATGTCGGGGATCAGCAGAGCTGGCGCCAAGACGCTCGCCGCTGACGGACAGGTTCGCTTTGTATGAGGTGCGGTCGCTCAACCTGGCAGCAATGCAGGAAGCGGCCCTGGGTCTGGTTGGCAGCCACGACTTTGCCACCTTTGGCCAGCCCCCACAGGGGGAGAGTACGGTGCGAACCGTGCATGCGGCCGAGTGGCAGGTGGTGGAGGAGAATCTCCCGCAGTTGGGGGACTATCCAAGCCGGCGGTTGGTGTTCACGATCACGGCCAACGCTTTTCTGCGCCAGATGGTGCGCAGCATCGTCGGCAGCTTGTTGGCAGTCGGTCGTGGCGAGTGGGCGGTGAGCGATTTTGCGAGCGCGCTCGCAGGCTCGTAACCGCCGCCGTCAGTGCGCCGCCGGCGCCACCGCAAGGGTTGGTACTGGAAAAAGTGACGTATCCGGCCGAACTGGATGCGCTGATTCACGGCAAATGAGTTGTTTTTGTAGAGGAGAAATAGCGTGAAGACCCTTAGTCCAAGCGCCAAAGAAGCACAAGAGAGCCGCGAGTGGTATGTGGTTGACGCCACGGGCAAGACGCTGGGACGTCTGGCTACCCAGATTGCGACTGTTCTGCGCGGCAAGCACAAGCCGGGCTTTACGCCCAACCTGGACACCGGCGACTTTGTAGTCGTGACCAACTGCGAGCGCATCGTCGTGACCGGCGACAAGCTGGACACTGTGCGCTACTATCGCCACTCGCGCTACCCCGGCGGTCTCAAAAGCCGCAGCATGCGCGAGCAGATGCAGTTGTTCCCGGATCGCGTGATCTTCGAGGCGGTGCGCGGCATGATGCCCAAGACAAAGTTGGGCCGCGCCCAGATGAAGAAGCTCAAGGTGTACGCTGGCCCGGAGCATCCGCACGAGGCACAGCAGCCGACGGCACTCGAACTGTAAGCTAGGAAATACGGAGTTTATCACATGAGTGAATACACCGAAGCAGTCGGTCGTCGCAAGGAAGCCACCGCCCGTGTGCGCCTCTATTCCGGCACCGGCGAAATTGTGGTCAACGACAAGCCGGTTGACGCCTATTTTGGTCGTGACCTGGACCAGATGATCCTGCGCCAGCCGCTGGTGCTGACCGGCACCGAGTCTTCGTACAACATCAGCGTCCATGTCAAGGGCGGTGGTGAAGGCGGTCAGGCTGCTGCTATGCGTATGGGCTTGGCCCGCGCCTTGGCGACCATCGACCCGAACCTGCGGCCTGTGCTCAAGGCTGCCGGTCTGCTGACGCGCGATGCTCGCGCCAAGGAGCGCAAGAAGCCCGGTCTCAAGCGCGCCCGCAAGGCCCCTCAGTACACCAAGCGCTAAACCCGCTTTTGGCTTGGAACAACGCGGACAAGCGCGGGTCAGTGCAGACAAGTTCTGTGCCGGCCAGCGCTTGTCCGCGTTGTTGTCTGAACTACGATTCACCTCGAGGTACACATGCCAATCAAGACCGGCTTGCTCTGCGTCCCACAATACGATGAACCGGCCGTAGACGCAGTGCGGCGCCTGCTTGTCGCCGAGCGTGCCGGGTCTTCTGATCCTCCAGGAGCACCGCGCTGCCATGCAGCGAAACCTGATCGAGGACATCCTCTGCCGCTGGTGCGACGAAGAAGAACTCGACTTGATCGTCACGATCGGCGGCACACTGCCCGCCCCGGGTCCTGGTGCACATGAGATCGTGCCCGACGTCACGCTGGCTGTTGCCGAGCGCCAGCTGCCGGGCCTGGGTGAAGCCATGCGTGCCTACGCCCAGGACGACCTGCCGCTCGCCATAATCGACCGCAGCGTCGCCGCTATCCGCGGCCGCACGCTGCTGATCAACCTGCCGGCCGGCCCCAAACCGGCCAGGCTGTTTCTAGAGGGCGTCGTCGACGTGATCGGCGCGGTGGTCGCCCACCTGCAGGAAGACCCTGCGGCACCGCAGCTGGCAGATGAGGACGAGCCAGAAGACTCCGAAGAGGATAAGGCGAATTCCTCGCCCAAACGTGGGTTGAACGCCGACGAGTTTGCGGCGTTCCTGAAACGTCGCAAGCAGGACTAGCACCGTCGCAAGCGAGGTATCCCGTGCCTGGCGCCGCCCCTACTCCCAGATCCTAGTGGGCGGCGCCTCGCACGATCCTCTTCGGCATCTACGCAGCAATCAACTGCTTGCGCTTCGCCTCAATTGTCCCCAACAACTGCTCGAATGAGTCGGCGAACTTCTTAACACCATCCACTTCCAGATCCTCGGTCACCTGCGCCAACGAGATGCCGGCAGCTTCCAATGCGGCCACATCGGCACGCGCCTGGTCCAGGTCCGTATCCACCGTGCGCAGCGGTGTACCGTGGTCGGCAAAAGCCTTGAGCGTCTGCGGCGGCATGGTGTTGACGGTGTGTGGGCCGATCAGGGTGTCCACGTAGATCAGGTCGGGGTAGGCCGGGTTCTTCGTGCTGGTGCTGGCCCACAGCGGGCGCTGCACGTGGGCGCCGGCCGCAGCCGCCTTTTCCCAGCGAGGGCCGGCAAAGAACTCCTCAAACTGCCGGTAGGCCAGCTTGCTGTTTGCGACTGCTACTTTGCCCTGCAGCGACTTGTAGTGCTCGGCCTTGGCCGGCTCTTCCTGTGCCTTCTTGTCGAGCAGGGCGTCCACCGCCACGTCTACGCGGCTGACGAAGAAACTCGCTACGGAAGCAACCTTGTCGACCGGCTTCCCTGCCGCAACACGCTCTTCGATGCCCTGCAGGTAGGCTTCCTTAACCGCTGCGTAGCGTTCAAGGCTGAAGATCAGCGTGACGTTGACGCAGATGCCGTCGGCGATCAACTGGCGGATGGCAGGCAGACCTGCCAGCGTGGCAGGCACCTTGATCATCAGGTTGGGGCGATTGACCGCCGCATGCAGGCGCCGTGCCTCGGCGACTGTCGCCTCCGTGTCGTGCGCCAAGGTCGGCGCAACTTCAAGGCTGACAAAGCCGTCGTGCCCCTTGGCGGCGTCGTAGACCGGGCGCAGCACGTCCGCCGCGGCCTGGATGTCGGCGATCGCCAGTGTCTCAAAAATCGTCTTGGCATCGCCCTTGCCGCCCGCCAGCTGTGTGAGTTCCTCGTTATAGGCGTCGCTCTTGGCAATGGCCTGCTGGAAGATGGTGGGGTTCGAGGTCACGCCGGCGACGCCCTGGGCTACCAGGTCGCGCAGTTCGCCCGACTGCACCATGCGCCGCTCGATAAAGTCGAGCCAGATGCTTTGCCCAAGGGCCGAAAGTTCTTGAATGCGGTTCATGCACTTCTCCTTAATCCAAATCCCATTACTCTGCTGCGTCTTGTTGTAACAGAAAAGCGCACGAAGGGCAACGTTTGTGAGATCGCCACTTTGCCGGCATGATCTATACGGCTGCCTGGCGCGCCAGCCAGGCACAGCCGAGAATTGGGCCGTCGTCGCCTAACGCCGTGGGTACGATGCGCACGCGCGCGCTGACGGAACGGAAGCTGTACTTGAGGCACACCGCGCCGCGCCGGCTCCAAGAGCAGGTCGCCTGCTTTGGCGACGCTGCCGCCGATTACGTAGAGGTCGACGTCCAACATCATGGCCATTGTGGCCACGGCTGCCCCGAGAGCGTCGCCGGCATCCTGGAAAACTTGGAGGGCAGCTGCATCGCCCTCGGCGGCCAGACGAGCAACGTCTCCGCCGGTCAGCAGCTGTGTCGCTGCCGCCATCTCAGGGGCATGGAGGCGCGTGTAACGCCGCGCCAGCCAGGGACCGCTCATGTATGTTTCAACACATCCGCGCGAACCACAGCCACAGCGTTCCCCGTTGCGGTCGATCGTGGTGTGGCCGATCTCGCCCGCCGAGTTATGCGCGCCGCGATAGACGGCGCCGTCCACGATCAACGCTGCTCCTACGCCCGTGCCCACGACGACGTAGATCATGCTGCGCGAACCGCGCCCCGCCCCAAAGTAATAGTCGCCCAACCCCGCTGCCTTGGCGTCGTGTTCGAGCACGACCGGGATGTTAAGCCGATCTACGAGCTTCTGACGCAGCGGTGTATGGTGCAGGCCCTGCAGGTTGGGTGGATCGATCAGCATCCCTGTTTCGTGGTCGACGGGCCCCGGGCTGCAGATGCCCAGCGCTGCCACGCAGCAGTCGGACGGCACGGATTCCCGCAGTTCGTCGACGGCGGTCCCAATGCGGGCCGTGACGGCATCGATCCCTTCATGCGGGTTGGTCGCTATCTGGCGTGTTGCTACGATCGTGTCGTCAGGGCTGACGATTCCTAACCTGATTTTGGTGCCGCCGAGATCGACGCCGATCACCCACGGATTCATGGATTCCCCCTTTGCTGAGTCGCCAGGACTGCTCTGGTCGTTAGGAACGGCTAATCAACCGCCAATTGTAACCGGCAGGTTTTCTGCGCGCACGGCAGCGGCACAGGCACTCACTTCAATATCGCTTAAGCGTGCGTGCCCCTCCCACGGGTAGACACGTCCCAGGGCGACATATTTCGCCTTACCCAGGCTGTGATAGGGCAGCAAATCGATGCCCGCCACTGGACCAGGCAGCTGCCGTACATAGGCGGCAATCCCGGCAACGGTCGCCGGATCGGCATTAAACCCGGGTATCAGTGGGATGCGCACGCGCACACTGGCGCCCCTAGCCGTCAGCCTGGACAGGTTATCTAGTATCAGCGCGTTATCGAACCCCGTGTGCTGCAGATGTACGGCTGGGTCAATATGCTTGACATCGTACAAGACGACGTTGAGCCACGGCAGCAGCCGTTCGTAGACTGTCCACTGCGTGTGCCCACAGGTTTCGATTGCGGTGTGAATGCCGTCTTGCTGCGCCAGCCACAGCAGCGCCTCACACATATCTGGCTGCATCGTCGGCTCGCCGCCGGTGAGCGTCAGCCCGCCCTCCTGCCCGTAAAAGGGGCGGTCGCGGCGAACTTCTGCCATGACCTCGCCGGCGGTGCGCCAGTGGCCGACCCAGTGGAGCGCACCGGTCGGACACAGATCCACACGTGTGGTTGTTTCGGTCTCTGTCCAGCCGGCGCCGACTGTAGAATCGGCGCGCCGACGGATCGAGTCTTGCTGCCCGGCAGCGTGCGCTTGCAGCTGCCAGGGCGCACACAGTGCATGACTCTGCAAACTGGCCGCACTCAATACAGTTGGCGGCGTGCAGCGTTAGCTGCGGTTGCGGCAGCTGCGATTCGGGGTTGGCGCACCAACCGCACCGCAGGGGACAGCCCTTGAGAAAGACATTGGTGCGCATGCCCGGCCCATCGTGCATTGACATGCGCTGTACGTCAAAGACGACGCCGCGCACGCCCTCCAGCTCTGGTCGCCTCATACGCTCTCAAATTCCGTGCGCCGGATGATCTCGTCCTGCAGCTCTTTGTCCAGTTCGATAAAGTAGGCGCTGTAGCCGGCCACGCGCACCACCAGCGAGCGAAACTCGTCGGGGTTAGCCTGCGCCTGCCGCAGCGTGTCGGCCGAGACGACGTTGAACTGGACATGCGGCACATGGAGTTCGCAGAATCCGCGCAGCAGCTGGGCAAACTTGCTCAATGCCTCCGGCCCCTCAAAGAACGAGGGCAGGAACTTCATGTTGAGCAGCGTCCCGTTGGATGCCAGCCTGAGGTCGAGCTTGCTCACCGAGTGCAGCACGGCCGTAGCGCCCCGCCGGTCGCGGCCCGCCGTGGGCGAGAGGCCGCCGTCGGCCAGCGGCGCGCCGGCATGGCGTCCATCGGGTGTGGCCCCGACGTGCGCGCCCATCGGCACGTGGGCCGAGACGGTGTAGAAGCCCGGCTGGTAGACGCCGCCGCGGATGGTCGGATACTGCTCGACCAGCGCACAGTAGCGGTCGCCCCAGGCGGCGGCGAAGTGATCGACGCGGTCGTCGTCGTTGCCGTACTTGGGCGCGCGGTTGATCAGCCGCTGGCGCAGCACCTCGGTTCCGGCAAAGTCGCTGCGCAGCGCGTCCAGCAGCTGCGCAGCAGGCAGCCACTGCTCGTCAAATACTGCCTGTTTGACGGCTGCCAGGCTGTCGGCGACGTTGGCGATCTGCACGCCCTGCACGCCCGAGAAGTTGTAGCGTGCGCCGCCGGCCGTGACGTCGATGCCGCGTTCGACGCAGTCGGCGATAAACAGCGACAGCCAGGGCGAGGGCAGCACCTCGGCGTGAATGCCGTCCACAATGTTGCAGCCGCGCACCATCAGCTCCACAAAGTAGGTCAGCTGCTGGCTCGTAGGCGGCCTCCAGTTCGGCAAACGATGCCATCTGGTCGAGGCGGGGGGTAGGCAGGCCGATCTGCTCGCCGCTCTGCGGGTCCTTGCCGCCATAGAGCGTCAGCTCCAGCACGCGAGTCAGGTTGAACATGGAAGCATCGCTCCAACCGAGCGCCTTGCCCGGTGTGGAGAGCTCGACGCAGCCGACCACGGCATAGTTGCGGGCTTCCTCCAGGGGCAAGCCGCGGTTGACCTGGCCGGGCACGATCACCTCGTCGTTAAAGATCTGCGGCATCCCACTGCCCTTGGAAATGACAAAGGCTGCGGCCTCCAGCAGTTCCTGCGGGCTGCCGGCATGGACGCGTACCGACAGGTTGGGCTGTGTCAGGCCGATGTCGGCCTGGGCGCGCAGGCACATGTAGGTGAGCAGGTTGGTGGCGTCGCTGCCGTCGCTCAACTGGCCGCCGACGGCAATATTGAAGCCGATGGGGAAGCCGGCAAAGTAGCGTGCGCTGCTGCTGCTGCGCAGCAGGACGATCTCGTTGAACTTGAGCCAGAGTGCCTCAAGCAGTTCCTGTGCCTGCGTCCTGCGTCAGCCGCCCTGCTTGGAGATCGGCCAGCAGATAGGGCAGCATGTACTGGTCAAAACGGCCCGGCGAGAAGCTGCTGGCGTTGGATTCGATCTGGACGAGCACAAAGAGGAACCAGACCGCCTGCAGCGCCTGGTAGAATGTCTCTGGCGCATCGGTCGCCAGGTGCCGGCAGTTGGCGGCGATCTGCGTCAGCTCTGCTGCCCGCCGTGGGTCGGACTCGCGCTGCGCCATTTCCGCGGCCAGGTCGGCATAGCGCTCGAACAGTGTCTGGGCGGCCGTCAATGCGATCTCAGCCGCATCGTAAAAAATCTGCCTGTCCGGCGCCTGCATCGCCGGTTGGCGGCGCGCCGCCTGTACCTTGGCGCGCAGACCGGTGATGCCCAGCCGCAGCCAGGTCTCGACGTCGGGCAGGATATGGCCTTGGGCGTGGTCGGTCTGGTTGAGCGAGAAGGCCTTGCCGCGTACGGCCTTCATGATGTCCGGCGGCACGCGGGTGGCGACGATGTCCTCCAGCGTCTTGCCGCGCCAGTAGGGGAAGATCTCCTCGCGCAGCTCGCGGATCTGTTCGGCTGTAATGTTGAAACGATCCTGCGGCCGCGTCGGCAGGATGTCCAGCTCGCGATCCACCCATGTCACGGCGCCTTCCGGTGCGATGACACCCATGCGCGGCAGCAGCGAGCGGTTGCCGACGATCAGCTCGCCTTCGTCGATCGTGATGCTCATCGCCCGCACCAGGTGCAGCAGCATCTTGGCGCGGCGCATCGCCATAGGCTCGCCCTCGCTGGCCTGATAGCTCTGCGTGGTGTAGCGGGCCCGCTCGACGTCGATCTGCCGCGGCGTTTCCAGCAGGCGGCGCTTGATGGCCAAGCTGCGCGCGCTGGCGGCTGTGGTGCGCCAGGTCGCGCGTGGGAAGCCGGTGGTTGGTTCTGGCGGCAGCCTTCACTGCTGCGTTCATGTCAGTTCCTCAAATGTCCGGCCAGGTGTTCTGCCACGCGCAGGGCCTGGGCAGCGATCGTTAGCGCCGGATTCATCGCCGCTGACGATGGGAAAAAGGACGAATCCATAACATAGAGGTTGTCCACCTCATGCGTGCGGCAGTAGGGATCCAGCACGGAGGTGGCCGGATCCGTGCCAAAGCGTATTGTACCGCACTGGTGCGAGTTGGTGTCGATGCCCATGCGCTGCACGGCGACAAAGGGATAGCCGGCGTCCTGCATCATCTTGCGCGCGGCGCTGATCAGCTTCTCGTGCGCCACGCGGTTGTTGGGTTTCCAACGCACGATGACCTTGCCGTCGCTCCCCAGGGTGACGCGGTTCTCAGGATCAGGTAGGTCTTCGGACATGACCCACCAATCGACGCTGCGATCCGCCATGCCCTGCAGTATAGGGCGCGGCACGAGTGGTACGGCGGCCGTCAACATGCCTGCCTGCAGCTTACCCAGCAGTTGGAGGTTGCCCATGGGATAGGTAAAGTCTGGACCCTTCAAATAGAAGTCGTTGACCGCCATGCTCTTCTGGAAGGTTGTCGGATTCCTGTGCCGGGGATCTACGGCCATGAGCGCCGTATTGTTGTGCACCATGTAGTTGCGGCCAACCAGCCCGCTGCCGTTGGCGATTCCATTGGGGTGTGCGCTGTTGGCCGAGCGCAGCAGCAGCAGCGCCGAGTTGGCGGCGCCGCAGGAAACTACATAGCGTTCTGCGGTCACTGTCTGCTTGACGCCATCTTTCTCCACCTCGACGCCGGTGACCAGCTTTCCCGAGGTGTCCGTGAGCAGGCGCAGCGCCTTGGTGCGTGTCCACAACGTGACAGTGGGGCTCTCCAGCGCCGGCCGCACACAGCAGACGTCCGCTTCGCTCTTGGCCAGCAGCTGGCAGGGGAAGCCGTCGCACGTCTTGCACAGGATACACGAGCCTCCCTCGCGCACGTCTATGCCCATGGGCAGGTGAAACGGATGCAGACCATTGGCGCGCAGGCGTGAGGCCAGCTCGCCAATAGCAGGCTCGTGTTCGACGGCCGGAAAGGGAAACGGGCAGGAACGCGGCGGCTCGGTAGGGTCTTCGCCTGACACACCGTGCACGCGGTAGATCGTTTCAGCCTTACTGTAGTAGGGTTCCAATTCCTCATAGCGAATAGGCCAGGCCGGCGATGTACCACCTTCGTGCTCGATGGCGTCAAAGTCCTCTCGTCGCAGCCGGGGTAACGCTGCACCATAGACCTTGGTGTTGCCGCCCACAAAGTAGTGTACGCCAGGGTGAAAGGGCTTGCCATCCTGGCCGTACCAGGTTTCGTCCGGCTTGTAGCGTCGCTCGTCGAACACCACCTGCGGCTGCCAGTTCTGCGGCTCCTGCGGCAGATAATCGCCGCGTTCGATCAACAGGATGCGCATCCCACTGTCGGCCAGCGCATAGGCGAGCGTACCGCCGCCTGCACCGGTGCCGATGATGATCAAATCATAGCTTTCCATAGCGCCCTCTCGGCTCCGTCATCGACGTGACGGAGCCATTTCTCTAGGCTGCACCTTGTGCCCAATAATCTATGACCAGCACCTTCTCAAAGAAGGGCTGCGCCAGCCTGCCAAAAGCCTGGTGGTCGGGATGGACCAGGTACTCGTCACGCTCCTTGGCGCCGGCAAAGCCGAGGAAAAAGCAGTGGGTGAAACCCTGCTGAATATTCTCGACACTTACGTCTGTTCCCCACTCGAACGTCTTGATTTGGGGAATCAGCCCAGGCAGGCGGCAAAATGCTTCTTCAACCTGCCGGATGCCATCACCGGCGTCTGCCTTAAAGGCGAAAAGGACGACGTGGCGTAGTAGTGAACCTGATGCTGAACGTGATGCTTCTGTCATATGCGTGTGCCCCCTTGACTGAACCTGCCAGGATGCCGCGAATGAAGTAGCGCCCTAACAGGATGTAAATAATCGCCGTCGGCAGGGCAGCCAGTACTGCACCCGCCAGACGGCGTTCCAATCGACTGAGAATGCCCCCGACGAAGGACCGGGGGCCTGCATACCTCAACAGCTGACCTGGCTAACGCATAACTTCCTCGATCTTCACCCAGCCGCCGCCGGCCGACGACAGTTCGGCTGCCGCCATAACGGCTTGGATGTGCAGCCCATCGGCCAGGCTCGGGCTTGCGGGCCGGCCTTCTGCAACTGCGCGTATGAACTGATACTGGCATTCGGCATGCGTGCGCACGAAATCTGGAGCCATCGACCAATCGGGCGCCTTCTGCATGGGGTATCGCTGAACCGTCTCCAGCTTGCGGAATCCTCGCATGCCGCCGATCGGTTTATCGGGCTCACGGACATCGTACACCTCCAGCCAGCCAGGATCAACAGCATTGAAGCGGAGAGCACCATGTTCGCCGAAGACTTCGAACTGTAGGTCGTTGGTCAGACCCGTGCCCATCCGCGAGACTTCGATCAGCCCCAGCACCCCGCTCGCCGTACGCAGGTGCAGCAGCGCAATGTCGTCCACGTCGACGGGCGCGAGTTCGGCGGCGCCCGCAGCCGCAGGCCGCTGCCGGATCAGCGTGTCCAATGTCGCCTGGACTGACTCATACGGGCCAAGCAGGCTGTAGAGCAGGTCGAGAATGTGCGAACCGATGTCGAACAACGCGCCACCACCGGCAATTGCCTTGCGCTGCCGCCAGGTCAACGGCTTCTGCGGATCGATATAGCTTGACCGATAATAGCGGCCGCGAAACGAGAAGATGCGGCCGAGAAAGCCCTCCTGCATCAGCTGCTGGGCGCGCAGCACGGCGGGCACGAAGCGGAAGTTGAACGTCATCTGCGTGATTACCCCCGCCGCCTGCACTGCCGCAACCATTGCCTTTGCCTCGGCCACGTCCATCGCCAGCGGCTTCTCGCAGTAGATGTGCTTGCCCGCCGCTGCCGCCGCCTAGTACGATCTCGGCGTGCATATGGTTGGGCACGCAGATGTCGACCGCCTCGATGTCGGGCCGCGCCAGCAGCTGGCGGTAGTCGTCGGTCCAGTACGTCGCAGCCGATTTCAGCCGCCGCCGCCTGCGCCGTTTCCGGCCGGGTCGTCGCGACCCCCACCAGCTGGATGCTGTCGGCGGGCAGCCCGTAATGAAACGGCAGCGACCGATACCCCATCGCGTGCACGCGCCCGATGCCCCCATATCCGATCATCCCGATCCGCACCGGTTTCACCCTCTCACCCCCTCACTCTCTCAGCGCTTGAGCGTGCCGTCCGCCGTGCGATACTCGTCGCTGGCCTCGTCCATCACCTTGCGCAGCTTGCCGACGGCCGCAGCGATGTCGCCTGTGCCCGGCTTGAGCTTGCCGTTGGGGCCCTTGAGCAGCGGCGATGAGAACTCACCTACCGTCATGCCGGCCGCAATAAACTCGGCGACGTTGCCTGCATTCAGCCCGCCATCCTCCATCAGCTCGATGCGGTCCTCCATGCCGGCCTCGACGATCATGTCGTGCAGCTTGCGCATGGTCACCGCCATGATCGGGTCCATCGTGTGTGGGCTCTTGCCGGCGACGGGCTTGACCCAGAACGGTGCGCGGCTTTCATATTCGATGATGTCCACATAGGGGTGGATAAACTGCTCAAACGCCGTGGTCGGTACGCCTTGCCAGGCCCACACTCCGACCTTGAGTTCCAGCTTTTCCTTGATGTAGGTGATCTGCTGAAAGATCATCTCGCCCGTCGTCTCGATGGGCAGGCTGATCAGGCTGACGCCCAGTTCCTTGAGTTGATCAAAGACGTCAAAGGTGGGGCGGTACATCTGCAGCTGCGCCTCTACCTCCAGCTTCGTGCTGGCACAGGTGGCCTCGATGATGTCGAAGCCGCCGCGCGGCATGCCGAAATCCATGTATTTGCCGTCGCGCACTTCGATATGCAGCCAGTCTACGCCGGCAGCTTCGAGTTCCTGCACCTGGGCGCCCAGCACCGCATAGTCGGCCCAAAACAGGCCGGCGGCGATTTTGCATTTCTGGGCTACTTTTCCGATCGTGTCAGTCATTTCCTGTCTCCGCTGTGAGTTGAAAGAGAATCATCTCAGGTTACATCTCGATTAGTACCTTCATCGCCTGCTGCGTGCGCATCAGTTCGACGCCCTCCTGCAGCTGCGCCAGCGGCAGGTGGTGCGTGACCAGCACCGAAGGCTGGATACGCCGGCTTTCCAGCAGCTGAATCGTCTGGGCGAACGGGTGCAGCCCGACAAAGGTCCCGTGCACGGTGAGGTCGTACCGGGTGATGGTGTACTGGTTGACGGGCGGGTTGTCGTGCGGGCGCAGGCCAAACAGCACGATCTGGGCGCCGCGGCGTGCCAGCTTGACGGCCTGGCCGAGCTGGTTGCCGACTGCGTCCACCACCAGGTCGGCTCCCAATCCTGTCATCCGTTTGACTTCGGCGGCGGCATCCACTTGCGTGACGTTGATCGCTTCCATGCCCATCTCTTGTGCGAATTCCAGCCGGTACGGCGCCACGTCGAGCACGATCACGCGCCCGGCGCCGAGCGAACGATAGACGAGCGCAAAGAGCAGGCCCATCGGCCCACCGCCGATAACGGCTACATTGTCGCCCGGCTGGATCGGCGCGCGCTTGACCGAGCCGACGACGCAGGCCAGCGGTTCAAACAGGGCCGCATCGTCGCGCGGCACCGACGGGTCGATCTTCCAGAGCGCCCGCTGCGGCGCAACCAGGTACGGAGCAAAGGCGCCGTCGATCGTCGTGCCGATGGTCTGATAGTCGGTGCACTGGTTGTCCAGGCCGCGCCGGCAGTAATCACATCTGCCGCAAGTCAGGCGGTTGGCAATGACGACACGATCGCCCGACTGCAAGCCTGCGACTCCAGGGCCGACGCTCTCTACAATGCCGACGCCTTCGTGGCCGATAATAATGCCTGGCGGCGCCTTGTGCGCAGGCGGCACCGCCAGAATATTGAGATCGGTGCCGCAAATGCCGCACGCCTCGATCGCGCACGAGCACGTCGTCCGCCTTTTGCATCTGCGGCACAGGGCGATCAAGATATTCGATCTTGCCTTCCCCTTGGAAGACGGGTACGTGCATGAAACCTGCCAACATGCCGTTGGCTGTGCTTGCTGCAGTGCTATTTATCATTTAGGTTCTCCAGTGCGAACATTTTGTTGGCTGCGAGCAGCCGCTGGCCGTGCGATCGTCGGTAACCAGGACGGTTACCGCACCTGTGCGCAGCGCGCCCAAGATGGCTTCCGTCTTTTCCTGACCGGCGGCGACGACGATGGTCGTGGCAATATGCTTTAGGTCATCCAGGGTGACGCCGATAATGCGATCGTCATACTGCTTGTCGTAAAGGCAGCCGTCGATGGTAAAGATATGCCCACCCATGTCGCCGACTGCCCCGTCTGCCGCCAGCGATCGCCAGTTCTTCAGCGCTGAGAAAGCCGCCTTTGACAAAGCCGGACTGGGCGGGATTGAGGTTGCCAACGCCCAGCAGGGCAACATCGGCATTACGGGCAAGGTCGAGCGCACGACGGATATCGCGTTGGTTGCGCAGGACCTCGGCATCGGCAGGGCTGTCGGCTACGGCGGGCGCCGATAAATCTAGCACTTCACCGCCCAGCTTTTGCGCCAGCCGGCGCGCAAGTGCGCCGCTGTCCAGCTCACGCATCGCAAAGGGCATCGAACCCATAGCCGGTGCTACCTGGACATGCGCACGAAAACCAGGGCGAATGGCAGCGATCGTCTCATAGGTAGAACGTCCGAGGCAGACCGTGAGCGATGGCGCCGTCCTGCAGCGTCTGTTCCAAGTAGCGCGCAGCGAGCTGGCCAAGTTGGTGCAGCTCGGTTGCCTGATCGACGGAACCTGCCTGCAGCACCAAGGAGTCTGCCAGTCCAAATACCGCGCAGAGCTCACGTTCCAATCGGGTCGCACGCTTGATCGGCCAATCGATCACGACCTGCACCACCTGCTCGTCCTTGGCCTGCTTGAGTAAGCGGTAGACCTTGACCCGGGACAGGCCAAGCCGTGCCGCAATCTCATTCTGGGTCAGCTCCTCCTCGTAATAGAGGGAGGCGACCTTGGCGAGCAGTTCGTGCAGGTCAGAATTCATGATCGAGAGTTACACTGCGATGAATCGAAATAGGGCTAGAATGCTGTGCAATTGCACGATAACTGTGCTATTGCACATAGTATAACAGGCTGATGTTGTATTTGTCAACGAGCAGAGTAGCGAATTTCCGGTCCGAAATTTTCTAAAAGCGTTGACAGCTATAGCGTGCTTCTATACAATGTAGCCGCCATCCTCTATTCCTGCCCTTGTTTTATGGATTGCTAGCCACTGCAGATCGGCCTGGAAATTGGCGGTTGGCCAGCACATTCAAGCTGGTACCGGAGGACTATGGCCATGTTACGGCACCGAGGAAATCTGTCACCCCTTGCTGGCATGTCAAGTGAAGAGGCAAGTAGCAAGCCAGGCCAACTCCGTTTTTCACGGCGTGGCTTTCTCCGGCTGGCCGGCAGTGTGGCGGCGGTTGCAGCCGTCGCTGGCTGCACGCCACCTCCAGCTACTGTTCCTGTGCGCAGCGGTGGTAAAGTCCAGCTTGCCTTCCAAGATTGCCGCTGCCTGGGCGAACAACTGCTCCTGCAGGACTTTCACGAGGCGCATCCTAATATCGAAGTCTTCTATACCCCGGAGCCAGACAATTATGAGGAACGCATGCTTGCCGACATGCAGGCGGGCGTGGCGCCGGACGTGTTTGCGGGCTGCTGCGATACATTCCCTGTCTGGGCGCAGGAAGGCTACCTGCTCGACCTCCGGCCGTTTGTAGAGTCTGATTTGCCAGCGCGAAACGATCGACGACTGGGACAAGGCGCAGTATCGCAGCTTCTTCACAAGTGACGGTGTTCAGTTCGCATTACCCAAGTACCATGGCGCCCTGGCACTTTTCTATAACAAGGATATCTTCGATCGTTTCAAACTTGGCTACCCCACAGACGAATGGACCCACGACGATTACCTGCTGGCTATGCAGCGCATCAAGAATGCCGCCGCTGCTGCGGGGCAAAACGATCTCTGGGGCAGCATGTTCGACGTAAGTTGGGAACGCATCCAGATACACGTCAACGGCTGGAACGGCCATTTTGTCGATCCTGATAATGCGTCACGCAGTTGGATGGCCAAGCCAGAGGCACTTACAGCCATGGACGTGGCTGCGCAGCCGTATGTGGGACGACCGGGTGATGGCCAGCCGGTTGGATGTTGGCAATCTGAACACACGCGATGCCTTCATACGCGGCAATCTGGCCATGGTCGAGGAAGGCTCCTGGGCCCTGCGCGATATTCTGGAACAAGCAGACTTCCGTATCGGCGTGGCGCCTTTTCCCGCCGGCCCGGCACGGCGTGTTACGCTGGCGACGACGGACGGCTTTGCCATCTTTTCGGGCACGCGTCAGCCTGAAGCAGCCTGGGAACTGATCAAGTTCCTGGTCGGTCGCGATTATGGTCGGGCTATGGCCGAGGCCCAACTCTTGCAGCCGGCACGCGCATCCCTGGTCAACGACTGGGTGGAGATCGTACGCCAGCAGTACCCCGTGAAAGCGCGCGATCTCGATTTGGCTGTCTTCGCAGGCGGCCATATCGAAGGCTATTCGGTCACGGCCGAAGTGTTTGCCAACATGCGCGATGCGCGCGAACTGGCGCGCGCGGCGTGGGAACAAATCTATACATTGGGCCAGGCAGGCGTTGATAGCATCAAGACGACGTCGGCGCAGATTGAAGAAGCGCAGCCAGGCCAACGGGAGACTCAGGGGTAGGAGTGGGGATGCAGTTAAGTCGTTGGGAGGGTCTGTGGCGCAACCGCCGGCTGCCATGGCTGCTGCTGTTACTTTTGGTCGCACTCGCCGCAATCGCCCTATGGGTCTTCTTCGACTATCAGCGTACCGTGGCCGCTTTGGCAGTAAAAGCCGAATACAACGTTACACGGCTGACCGCTGCCCGAATTCGGGAAGAGCTTGCAGATTTTCCAAATGCCCTCACTGATCTGGCCCGATCCCCGGAGATGGTCAGTGCCAATGCTCAGGAGCAGGCGCAGGCGCTGCGGCAGTCGGCGTTGATCCCAGAGGGGCTGTTTGACGGCGGTATTGTTGTGCTTGACAACTTTGGCAGCGTCGTTGCAGCCGAACCGTCGCGATTGGAGATAATGCGCCAGGATTGGTCTGACGCGTCCCTTTTTCCGTGGGTTGCTCAGCAAGCCGGCCTCCAGCGTGGTGTTCTCGAACGCTGTAAATGATGGCCCTGGCGGCTCGCCGGTAATCGTCGTGAGCGTGCCGATCATCGAGGGCAAAGACCGCTTTGTAGGCGTGCTGGTTGGCATGCTGCGACTAAGCCAGTCAACCATCAGTCCCTACTACGCTACCTTG
The DNA here is from genome assembly GCA_963701415.1 of uncultured Chloroflexia bacterium. Taxonomy (GTDB): domain Bacteria; phylum Chloroflexota; class Anaerolineae; order Caldilineales; family Caldilineaceae; genus Fredericiella. The sequence goes on along the minus strand of CAVPAH010000019.1, from coordinate 299,986 downwards.
GTCAAAATGCGTGTCAGTCCCGACGGCACGGCTTACCTGGTCGACAGCAGCCGCAAGATCTTGTTTGATTCGTCCTCGCAGCGCAACGGCCAGCAGTATACCAACTTGGCTGCGCCGGCAGAAGGTGCCGCCGATGCCGGTCGCAGCGCTGCGCACGATCGACGCCACAGGGCGTGAAATACTCGATTGCCCATGCCCCAATCCCCGGCACTCCCTGGACATTGGTGACCGAGAAGGACTGGGAGACCCTAATTGCCCCGGTCAAGAACCAGTCTAACTTGCTGTTTGCCCTGTTGGGCCTGGCGGCGGTCCTGCCCTTAGGCGCGCTGATTCTCCTCGAACGGCAGCGCCACAACCCAGTGGCAATGGGACGATCCTATCCAGCGCGAGTCTCACCTTGCACAGCAGATCGACCATGCCCTGCAGCCGGAGCAGACGCCTACTCTCCCGGGCTGGGAGATTGCAGTGCACCGCGAACCCGGTCTTGTGGCAGGTCGGGTATTTTACGACGTCGTACTTGGTCTCGACGGCTGCCTGACCTTGATACTCGGTGAAACAAACACGCGCAGCACACCGGGCGACAGTGTGGCGGCAGTGCTGGCGATGGTGGCAGTGCGTACGCTGCTGCGCAGCAACGCACGCAGCATGCTGCATCCGGGGGAAGCACTCGAACATGCGAATCGTGCTCTATGCCCAGATGTGTCGCCGGGTGAATTTGTCCCCGCTATCTACTGCCGGCTAGATCCAGCCAGTGGAGCGCTGCTGCTCGGCAATGCGGGTCACATCCGGCCGCTAAAAGTCGCCTGTGGGACGAGCGCAGACGATCTGGATCTCGTCGGCGGCCAGGACCCACCCTTGGCGATGCACCTGGATTGCGGATACAACGAATATCCGGCTGCGTTGGCGCCGGGCGATTTTCTCTTCCTCTACAGCAGCGGGGTGGTAGATGCGCGCAACGCCAACGGCGAGCCGTTTGGTTTTACGCGGCTGGAAAGGACGCTGACTGCACCAGTGAAAGAGGGAATGAAGCGCATTCAAGCTGTTACGGACGCTGTGCGAGAGTTTGCCGGTGGAACTTGGGCCGGCGATCGCGATGCCATCCTGATCGTGGTAGAGCGAGTGCAAAACGGCGCTCTACCGGCGGAGACGCAAGAAGCATGACGATAAGGGTCTGCGAGCGAGGTTCCTGCCAGTGCACACACGATCGATCCCACGACCGATCCCACGGCGCTGGATCGCCTCGCGCGCATCTTCATTCTGGTGGCGTTTGCCATAGCTGTGGTGGCATTTCTGGCTGCACCATTCTTTGCTATTCCGTGGAGCCGGCAGCCGTTCCCAGGCTTTCTCGTCGAACAAACCCTGGTCGTGCAGCCAGTCGTCAGCAGCCAGTGGAGTGGCACCCAAGCCGGTATTGCCTATCCGCAGCGCATCGTGCGTGCCGCCGCGCAGCCGATCGACAGCGCTGCCGACTTTGCTGCGATCATCAGTTCGCGCCGCATTGGCGAGAGCATTCTCGTGTTTGCACGTTTTCCTAACGGCAGGCAGCAAATCTTCCCCGTGATACAACTGGCCCGCTTCCCCACGAGCGATCTGTGGCGCATCTTCTGGCTGCCGTATCTGGTGGGCGCCGTTTACCTGGGGATCGGTATCTGGATCTATCGTTTGCGCGGGCGGACGCGGCCCGGCAGGACGCTGGCGCTGTTCTGCACCGTCACCGCCCTGACCTGCGCCCTGCTCTTTGACACCATGACCACACATCGCATGACGATCGTGTGGTCGGTGGCCGTTGCGATGCTTGGCGGCGTCCTGATCGAACTGGCACTGCGTTTCCCGCAGGAATGGAGCGCCGTGACGCGGCGGCCGTGGATCGGCTCTAATTCCGGTTCTGGTTTCCGTGTGCCTGGCGGCCTGGGCCGTAATTGCGTTCCTCTTTCCTGCCGATCCTTGGACATACTTGCCGCCGCGGCAGCTGAGTTTTCGCTATGCGGCCATCGGCATCGTCGTGTTCCTGGCCGTAATGCTCTATCGTGCACGGCAGGGCTCCAGCCCGATCGTGCGGCGGCAGGCGCGGCTTGTAACGGTCGGCAGCGTCATTGCGTTTTTGCCGGTCATGCTGTGGCTGGTGGTGCCCCTGTTTGGCCTCGCGGTGGAGTTTGATCCGGCCGTGTTCCTGCCGCCGCTGCTGGTGTTCCCGATCGCCGTGGGTCTGGCGATTCTGCGCTATCGGCTGTGGGAAGTAGACTCGATCGTCAACCATGCGTTTGTCTACGGCTTGTTGACGGCCGTCTTGGCGGGTGTCTTTGCCGCCATGATCGCGTTCACGCAGCGGCTGTTTCTTGCCCTCACAGGTGAGCAGAGCGAACTTGCCATCGTCGTCACGACGTTGGTCGTAGCCGCTGCGTTTACGCCGCTCAAGGCGACGATCGAAGGCCTTGTCACACGCCAGTTTCGCGATAGCTATGACCAGCTGCGCGACCTGCGCACGTATGGTGATCAAGTGCGAACCTTCGTCGTCATGAGCGACGCAAGGCTGATCACGCGGCGGCTGCTCGAGGACTCGGTGCGCACGCTGAAGGCGCAGTCCGGAGCAGTCTGTCTGCAGATGGACGGGAAGTTGGAGGTGGTCCACACCGTCGGCCCTTGGCGCGGCAACCCGCGGTTGAGTGTGAACCTGGATTGCGAAGCGCATCACCACGGCGTGCTCCTGCTGGGGCCACCGCTTCCCGACCAGTCATACAGCCGGCAGGAAGCGGAGGCCCTTCAGCAGGTAGCAAGCGAAGTGGCGCACGCCGTCTGCATCGCCATGGTCCGCTACCAGACGTGAAGCTGCAAAGGAGCAGATGATTAGAGCGTTTGCCGCGGCGTTTGCTATGGAGCTTGTCTAGTGCCTCTGCCTCCATAGCCGCACAGGTCATTCCCTGTTCGTAGACATTTGATCTCACGCTGCGGTTTACTGAAGGATTTGACGCGGCGGATTTGATCGAAGCGTGTCGTGAACTGGCTCGTAACCTGTCTGGCGCATCGTGAGCGTGTCCCGTTTGACAAAGAGCGCAACCGAGTGTACTATACTTTTTGTAGTAGGGATTGCCGATTTCATGCGAACTCGGCGCGAGAATTCCAAGTCGCTGCGCAGTTCTGGGCGCAGGAATGCTTTTTGAAGGAGATGCGAAATCATGGCAAAGCCAGTGAAGGTCACGGATAGCACGTTTGACAAGATGGTGGTGGAGTCCGAACAGCCGGTCTTGGTCGATTTCTGGGCGGAGTGGTGCGGGCCCTGCAAGATGATCGCACCCGTCCTCGAAGAGCTGGCGACCGATCTGGATGGCAAGCTGACGATCGGCAAGCTCGACGTCGACGACAACCAGAGCACGGCGATGGCCTTTGGCGTGATGAGCATCCCCACCCTGCTGCTCTTTAAGGGCGGCAAGCCGGTCGAGCGCATCGTCGGCTACCAGCCCAAGCAGCAGCTGCTTGGTAAGCTGCAGCGCCACCTGGCCTGATCAGCTTTCATAGCAAACATATAACGCCCGGGGAAGAATGTTCTTCCCCGGGCGTTTTGTTTGGCATCAGCGGCAGCTTCGGGCGTTAGGCCAGCGACGCAAGCGGTAAAGACACCCGCTCCAGGTAGGCGGCAAGCTGGCGGCGGAAATTCGCCGCACTGAAACGTTCCGCTTGGCGGCGGCAGTCACAGGGGCTGTAAGCACCTCCAGTCAAAAGCCGCCAGCGTGGCCGCCAAATCTTCCCCGCTTGCTTCGGCAAACAGCTCGCCCGTAACGCCGGGCACGACGGTGTCGAGTGCGCCGCCGCCGCCAAACGCAACCACCGGCCGGCCGCAGCTCATTGCTTCCACCGGCGCAATCCCGAAGTCCTCCAGACCGGGAAACAGGAAGGCGCGGCAGCCGCGCAGCAGTTCCCGCACGTTTGCTCGCGGCAGCCGGCCCAGAAATTGCACGTTGGCGCTTGCCGCTGCCTTGAGCGCCGCCATGTCGCGGCCGTCGCCGACGATGATCAGCTTCTCGTTCGGCAGGTGGCGAAATGCCTCTACCGCCAGATCGATGCGTTTGTACGGTATCAGGCGGCTGACAACCAGGTAGTAGTCGCCCACCGGCTGCGCCTCATCCGGGGTGAAGTAGTCCACATCCACCGGTGGAAAGATGACCTCGCTCTCCCGGCCGTAGATCGTGCGGATCCGCTTCTGCACTTCGCTGCTGATGGCAATGAAATGATCCACCCGCTGCGCCGCCGCCAGGTCCCACTTGCGGAGCTGCGCCAGCAGCGGGCGCAGCGCACTGCTGGCGGCGCCGCCGATCTGCTCGCGCTGGCGGTACAGGTCATACTGCCACAGAAAGCGCGTGGGTGTCAGGCAGTAGCACACGTGCGTGGCCCTGCCCATGGTCGCTCTTCGTGCGCACGCCGTGGCAGAAGCCGCTCTTGTTGCTCAGCACCAGGTCGTAGCTGCTCAGATCCATCTGCTGGAATGCCAGCGGATAAAAGGCCAGGTACTTCTGGTGATGCGCGGCCACACCGGGCAGCCGCTGCATAAAACTGGTCCGAATGTCCCAGGCACGGTACTGCTCCGGCATGCGCTCCGGCGCATAGATGCTGGTGTAGATCGGCGCACCCGGCAGCCATGCCGACCAGTTCCTCCAGCACATTCTCGGCCCCGCCGATCTGGTTGAGCCAGTCATGCACCAGCGCCACACGCCTCATCGCAAAACTCAATTCCCTGTCGGCACGTAACCGGCGTGACCTACTTCAGCACCTTCCGTTCGCCGTACAGCCGCTGGTAATACTCCTTGAACTCGCCGCTGCGAATCGGCTCCCACCACCAGCGGTTCTCGACATACCAGCGCACGGTCTTGCGGATGGCCTCTTCGTGCGTGTACTCCGGCTCCCAGCCGAGCGCCATCAGCTTGTCCACATTCATGCAGTAGCGGCGGTCGTGACCCTGGCGGTCCTCTACATGCTGGATCAGGCTCTGCGGCAGCTTGAGTTCGTCCAGCAGGATCTCGACCATCTGGAGGTTGGTCATCTCCTTGCCCGTACCGATGTTGTAGACCTCGCCGATGGCGCCGTGCTGCAGCACCATGGCGATGCCCGAGCAGTGATCCATCACATACTGGTAGTCGCGCATCTGCTTGCCGTCGCCGTAGACCGGCAGCTTCTGGCCTGCCAGCGCATTGGTGACAAAGAGCGGCACCACCTTTTCCGGATACTGGAATGGTCCAATGTTGTTGGCCCCGCGCGAGATCGTCACCGGCAGCCCATAGGTGATGTAATAGGCATGGGCCATGTGATCGCCGGCTGCTTTGCTCGCCGCATAGGGGCTGCGCGGCGCCAGGCCGTCGCTTTCGACGCTGCGGTGATCGCCGTGGATGTGGCCATAGACCTCGTCGGTGCTGATCTGGTGATAGCGCAGGTTGCCTGCCTTGCGCGCCGCTTCCAGCAGGACATAGGTGCCGTAGACGTCCGTCTGGATAAATGCGTCCGGGTCCATGATGCTGCGGTCTACATGCGTTTCGGCGGCAAAGTTGACGATGGTGTCGACCCCGTACTTGGCGATCGTCGCCTCAACCGCCGCTGCATCACAGATGTCGCCGCGCACAAACTCAAAGCGCCTGGCATAGTTGGCTTGGATGTCCTGCAGGTTCTCCAGCCGGCCTGCGTAGGTCAGCTTGTCGTAGACAACGATCTTGACGCCGGGATGGGTATCCAACATGTAACGCACAAAGTTGCAGCCAATGAAGCCGGCGCCGCCGGTAACAAGCAGGGTTTGCATGGGCATCATTCCTTTGAGTGTCTGTTCGCAAGCGAATGTCTTGACTGCGCTGCACTGCGCAGGCGGCGCTGCTGCGCCCGGCGCAGGCGGCGCAGCCTGCCGGGTTGGCGATAGGCCGGCAAGGGAAACTCGATCGACAAGGTGAGCGTTGGTGTCTCCGCCAGCGGTGGCGCCAGTGACGGACAGCAGCCCCTCGGGTGCACTGCTCTGCCAGGCTGACGCGCCACCGGCTGCGCTCCTCGCCGGCGCCGTTCGTCGCGAGGAAACCGGCATCGTGCGCCAGGTGCTCGCGCGTCCTCTGCACCACATCGACCAGGCGCTGCCAGTGCCCGCTCATTGCTGCCTGTGCGGCCGTGTAGGCACCGTTCTGAAAGCGTGCGGGCGCCAGATCCTGGGCCAGGAAGTCGACGGCCGCTTGAAACGACGGCAGTACGGCGTCGGCGAAAAAGGTTACGTGCACCGTGCTCACGCGTTCGGACACGTGTACCAGCAGCGCGGTTTGCTCCCCGTACAGATCGAAATAAGGCTCAACCTCAAATTCTTCCCACTCGCCATAGGCGTTCGCCAGCCGCCGCAGCCGCTCGGCCAGGTCGCTCACCAGGCGTGCTGCCGAGCTTGCCTCTTGCTCGACGTCGCCATGCTGCACGCGGTACATAGGTGTCAGCAGGTGCGGTTCGAGCACGGCAGGCGTCGGCAGCGGGTTTACTGCTCCACCCAAGGTGCGCAGCGTGGCAGCCAAGGCCGGCAGGGATAGAATCAACATGAATCTCAAACGCTTATAACAGACCTACCCGCGAATGGTCGCCCAAGGTCATTTTGTAGGCCTTCGGCTTGATCGGGCTGTAGGTCACCTCGACGTCGCGGCCGATGATGCTGTCTTCAATGCGGCTCGGCACGTTGACGATGCGGCTGTGGTCGAGCACGATGCTGTGCTCGATCTCACTGTTTTCCACGATTGTATCGTGATAAATGCTCGTAAAGGGTCCGATGTACGAGTTGATCAGCCGGGCATCTTCGCCGATGATGGCAGGGCCGCGCACCACGCTGTTGATGATCTCCGCGCCCCGCTCGATGGTGACCAGGTGGTCGACCTTGCTGTCGCGATCCACATAGCCGTCGACCTTGTGCGCGATTTCGGCCAGCACGCGGTTGTTGGCCTCCAGCATGTCGATCGGCTTGCCGGTGTCGATCCACCAGCCGCGGTGAATGTACGGATGGACGGCACAGCCGTTTTCGACCAGCCACTGGATGGCGTCGGTGATTTCCAACTCGCCGCGCCAGCTCGGCTTGATGGAATTGACGGCCTGGAAGATATTGTGGTCGAACATGTAGATGCCCACCAGGGCCAGATTGCTGGGCGGGTTGCGCGGCTTCTCAACCAGGCGGCGTATCCGTCCCTGTTCGTCCAACTCGGCTACGCCGTAGTGCTCCGGGTGTTCCACCTGTGTCAGGACGACCTGGCTGTTCCAGTCGCTGCTCGCAAACTGCCGGATCAAGCTGCTGATGCCGCCTTGGATGACGTTGTCGCCCAGGAACATGACGAAGCGATCGTCACCCAGGAAGCTGTGGCTGATCTTGACGGCATGGGCCAGCCCGAGCGGCGCCTCCTGTGGAATGTAGGTGATCTTGACATCCCAACGGCGGCCATTGCCTACCGCCTGCTTGATCTCTTCGCCGGTGTCGCCAATGACGATGCCGATGTCGTCGATGCCTGCTTCCTTGATCGCCTCGATCACGCGAAACAGCACGGGCTTGTTGGCCACCGGCACCAGCTGCTTGGCGCGGTTAAAGGTGATGGGGTACAGCCGTGTGCCCTTGCCGCCGCTCAGAATGAGACCCTTCATCGTTCTTCCTCGTTACTTTTGATACCCGGATACGCCCGCGCCTTTTTCGGCGTTGAGCAGCACGGCGCCGAGCAGTTTGGCCTGTACGCCTTCGAGCACGGTCTTCGCACGCTGTGCTTCATCACGCTTGGTGGCACCGGCGTTGACCAGCAGTACTACGCCGTCCACCTGGCTGGCCCACAGTGCGGCGTCCGTGACTGCCAGCACGGGCGGCGCGTCGATCAGCACATAGTCAGCTTGCTTGCGCAGAACCGCCAGCCGTTCGCCCAGCCGTTTGGCGCTCAAGAGTGCCACGGGGTTGCCGCCCACCGGACCGGCCGCCAGCACCTGCAGGTCATCGACACCGCTGTTTTGCAGCGGCGGCTCACCGCCCGCCTGCAGCCACGTCGACAGCCCCTGATGGTTGGGAAGGCCAAAGATCTCATGCTGCTGCGGGCGGCGCAGGTCGCCGTCCACCAAGATGACGCGATCCCCTGCCTGGGCCATCACGACGGCCAGGTTGGCCACCGCACTGCTCTTGTCCGGTATGCTGTCGACGGCCGCCAGCAGCAGCGTCACAACGTCGTGCCCCAGGCGCGAAAATTCCAGGCTCGTGCGCAGGCTCTGGTAGGCCTCCGCCGCGGCGCTTTGCGGGTCGGTCAGGGCGGTTAATTGGGACGTCATAATAGAGGACCTCGCTTTATTCCATGATTCGGATCGTGCCGAGCTGCACTGCGCCATCAGGGCGTACCGCTGTGCCGGCAGCAGGCAGCCGCTCGCCGCTTTGCCAATCGTAAAGACCGGCGATCAACTGTGTATTCACCCGGTGCCAGAGTCACCGGCAGGTCAATTGTCATCAAATCATCCACTGGCATATTGTCGGGCCAGCTCGCTGCGGGCAGCGGTCCAAACGCATCCGTTACCTGGCCGTCCACCTGGGCGACCTTGTTGCCGGCCGCATCCAGCACATGCACGAAGCGTGACAGGTTGGGTGGCGCTGCCGCTGTGCGTTTCCATTTCAAATGCAGCGGCAGGGTCTCGCCTGCTCTTGACGCCTGCGGTGCGCTAAACTCCGACAAGACGATGGCATCTCCATACCGGGCATCGATCGGCTGCGCCGGTTGTGTCGCATAGGCATCGGGGATCGCCGGCTGTCGGCTGCCACTGCCCGTCCGCCGTCCGCTCAAAGCCTCCCAGGCGTAGCAGCGTACCGTCCTCCAGCACAGGCGATCCGCCTGCATCTGTGACTGGCAGGCGTGTGCCGCCTGTCCAGCCTTCCTCGCCGGCATAGACGCCGATTCCCAACGTAACCTGATCCTCGTCCAAATTCCAGGGCAGCGTTTGCACAAGCGTGCGCTGCCCCTGGGGCCACATCGACGTAGGATACCACAAAACGGACACGGGCTGGTAATAGATATTGTCGTGCAGAGCTTGCCCTTTGCTTGCAAAGTAGCCGAGGTAGAAACGTAAGTTCTCTGCAATTGGTTCTAGCGCCGTCCAATTCAGGTCTACCACCAGCTCGCCGTTGCGATCGCTGCGTACTTGGTAGTCGTCCAAGCGCAGGACGCCGCCGAATTCCGCCCCGCTCGGTGTATCGCTCGGTGTGTCGCCTGCTGTCCGCTGGTTGCCGGCAGTGTCGCCCTGGCCGCCCTGCCATGCCGTGTAGAACTGCGGTCCGATGGTCTGGCTGCCGGTATCCCTCCCGAGCAGCAGATAACCGTCGTCGGCAGCTGTAACGCCAAATCCCTGCTGCCGCAGGTCGTCCACACTCTGCTTCAAGTCGTTGGGGTGCTGGGGCCAGGCGGGGCCGGTGACGTCGAGCAGCACATAGTCGGCATCGTCGACACGCGGGTAGATGTAGACGGTCGGACGGCCGGCCACGTGGGGGTTGAGGCGATCTTGGGCCGAGACGCTGGCGCCGGGCGGAATCTGGTCGAACACCACCTGGCTGCGGCGGTTGTGGTCGGTGACTGTCAGCGCCACGGCATTGCCGCTGCCCGGTAAATAACCGTAAAGACGCTGGCCTGCCAGTGCAAATCCCAGCACCCAGAGCACAATCACGAGCGATGAGATCGTGCCAGCTGCCGTGGCTGTGATCGTCCGCTGCATCCCCTGGTTTCCGCCGCTGTGCTCCCCATCTGGCTATCCACCCTGCCAGCCGCGCTGCGCCCTTGACGGCGCTGAGCATGACAAAGGGCAGGATCGGGGCAGCGTAGATCAGCGTCGTCACCTGGTGCATGGGCGAGAACTGCGCCAGCAGGTTGATAGCCAGCGATGGCAGCGCCAGCAGCAGGACTTCAGGTGCCAGCAGCGACAGGAATCCCACCGGCAGCAGCAGCTCAAAGAAGTAGCCGCCCACGTTGGCCGCCTGCAACTGCGCCGCAAGCAGGTCGGGGCGTGTCAGCAGCGACACCACCTTGGCCTGGGTCGTATCGCCCAGGTACGCATAGCGCCCCCAATGGATGTTGCCGCCGGCAAAAGCCGCCTGGATGCCCAGGACGGCCAGCAGCGACCAGCCTGCTCCGAGCACGATCGTGATCAGGCCAAGGCGCCGGCGGTGCTGGACCAACGCAGCATACAGGCCCATCATCGCCACCAGCAGCCCGATTTCCTCCTTGCAGCCGGCGCTCAGGACGGCGAACAAGGCGAACCACCACGTGCTCTTAGGCGTGCGCGCAACCAGGAAGTAGAACGCTGCCATCAGGAATGTCGGGGCCAGCGTTACCGGGTGAAATTCCAGCCAGTTGGCTGCCTGCACGGTGGGGTTGAGCAGGTAGGCGACGGCAAACGCCAGCGCCGGCCAGTCGCCAAGCCGCAGGTGGCGGGCCAAGTGCAAACAGCGGCACTGCCCCCAGCGCCACCACCGTGGCCTGCAGGATCAGGAGCGTCTCCACGCCGGGAAAGAGCCGGTAGATGCCGGCGATCGGCAGCAAAATCGGTTCCACGTGCATGCTGAGGCGGCTGGTAAGGCCGGCCTCCTGGTTGGTCATGCGAAACCAGCTGCCGTGCGCCGTGTTCCAGATCGCCTGGTGCAGGTTGCCCATGTCCAGCGCACGGGCTTCAAAGGCGTGGTAGCGCAGGATGGTGAGATAGCTGAAGTAGACGGCGTACAGCAAAACCGCCAGCGCAAGCAGCGCCAGCGGTGCAGTACGAACGATGGAATGGAGTCGTGCCGGATAGTGCAGCTTCACCCAGGGTAGCTAACCGTGCAGGTTAGCCGAGTCGGCTCAGGCCGTCTTGACGGTGGTAAGTCGGCTTGGCTGGGGAGCCTGCGCCGCTTCCTTGGGCTTGCCGCTGCGCGGCACGGCGCCGAGGACGGGGATGCCCAGCGTGCGCTCGACGGCTGCCGGCGTCCGCAGCAGGTCCGCTTCCATCCAGGTCAGCAGCAGCACGACGGCCAGGCCAAGCAGCAGGCCCAGCACGGCGCCGGCAATGGCGTTGAGCAGCGGCTTTGGCTGCAGCTGGTCGTAGCCGATATCGCGGCTGCGGATCTTGACCTCGATGCGATCGCTCTTGTCAAGTTGGGCGTAATAGGCTGTGCGCTCCTCGTAGAATTCGTCGGCAAAGCCCAGCGCTGCCTGCTTTGCCACCTCGCCGTCGGGGTTGCGCACCTGGACCTTGATCGTAAATGTGCTGGAATCGGGCTCCACCTGCGTGTTGGCAAGCAGGTCATAGGGGTTCATGTCGAGCTGTTGGCGGGCGATCACGCGTGCCGCAACTTCGGGTGTCTTGAGATTGGCCGTGAAGTTGCGCATGAGGTCCTTGGCCGTGTTGCCCAAGCCCCAGTCGGGGCGGGCGGGCACGGTGCTTACCTCGACCGTAGCGGCATACAGATCTTTCTGAAAATAGCTGATGACGAAGGCGGCCGCTGCGCCTAGGAACATGGCCAGCAAAATGATCCAGCCGCGCTTGCGGATGATCCGCCAGTATTCTTGAAAGGTCATTGTGTATCCTTACCGGTGGCACAGCACCTGCGCCAAACGTGTCGCGTCAAACCGCACTGCGTGTACTTCTGCTGCCTGCCGTCCCCGACAATACCACAAAAGCCTGCCACAGCCAACGTTGGGAGCGCCCACATTGCTGCGCTCCTCACTTGCGCGGGATCCGCCCCAGCACAGGTAGCCCCAACGCCTCCAGGTCCGCGGCCTCGCGGACCGACGTATCCAGATAGTGAAGCAGAAATACCAGCCCGATGCCGACGATCACGCCCAAAAGAATGCGCAGCGGCAGCTCGATCTGGTCGCGTACGCTGGGCCCGACCGTGCTCACCGTCGGCCCATCGATTAACGTCACGCCGGCGCCGGCAGTGCCAAGCTGCTGGAAATAGGCCGGTGCGTTCTCGGCCAGCTCGGCGGCGGCGGCATCGGCGATCTGGCGCAGTTGGGCTTCGTCGCCGCTGCTCATGTTAAGCGTGATGATGCGGTGCAGCTTGCCGGTGGCGGCGCTGCCCTGAATCACGCCGGGCGGCACCGTGATGTTCTGCCCGGCCAGCCGCTCGCTCACGTTCCGGGCGAACAGCTGGCTGCGCACCACTTCGGTGAAGTCGTCGACAAGGTACTCGCTGGTGAGCCAGGCGTAATAGCGCGGGTCATAGTAGGTGGCGACGTCTTCACCCGTGGCGGGCATGACGCCGACCAGCATGCGCAGCGAGGCGGCATAGGAGGGCGGCTTGGGCTGCCATGGGCGCATCTGCAGGAGGCTGAGCACGGCCACCAGCAAGCCCAACAGGACGGGAATCCACCAGCGGCGGCGTAGGATGGACCAGTACTCGCGTAGCTCCATAAAGAGGTAGAGTACCGCAAGAGGGCGGCGACCGCAAAGCTGCGGCACCGCAGCGCTGCATGAGGTGGGCATCATCTGTGATGTATTTTGCGCCAATTGTAATTTTGTCAACATCAAATCGTTTGATGTTAAACTATTTTTATGTTCGATATATGTAGATGAACTAATACAGACAAATTAGAGGAGACACAGACTATGCCATTCCAAATCGATGCATCCCACTCGACAATCCAGTTTTCCGTGCGCCACATGATGGTGTCCAAGGCGCGCGGGACCTTTGACAAGTGGAGCGGCAGCGTGAACCTCAACCCTGAGCACCCGGAGCAGACCACGGTCGAGATCACGATTGAGTCGGACAGCATCAACACCAAGGATGCGCAGCGCGACGGTCACCTGAAGTCGCCTGACTTCTTTGCGGTCGAGCAGTATCCGGCGATCACCTTCAAGAGCACGAGCGTCGAGGTAACGGGCAAGGAGTCGGCCAAGCTCTACGGCGACCTGACCATCCGCGACGTCACCAAGCCTGTCGGTCCTCGACGTCGAGTACCAGGGCAGCGCCAAGAGCCCGTGGGGCACGACGAACTATGGCTTTAGCGGCACCACCAAGATCAACCGCGAGGACTGGGGTCTGAACTGGAACGCTGCCCTCGAAACCGGCGGCTGGCTGGTCGGCAAGGAAGTCCAGATCGACATCGAACTGGAACTCGTCCAGGTTGCCGAGCCTGCTGCGGCAGCGGCTGCGTAAGCGTCTCCTCTCGCTTTTCAGCATAGTAGCGGAACAAAGAAGCGGATGCTGCGCAGGCATCCGCTTCTTTGTTCCTGGTTGTAGAGGCCACGCGAGTGGCTAATCAATAAATCTTAGTACTCGTACCCGTGCGGGTGCGCTACGTGCCACTTCCAGGCGCTCTCGAGGATGGCGCGCAGCTCGGGATACTGCGGCTGCCAGCCCAACTCGCGGCGGATCTTCTCGCTGCTGGCGATCAGAATGGCCGGGTCGCCGGGCCGGCGGGCGACGACCTTGGTCGGGATCGGGTGGCCGGTGATCTCGCGCGCCACGTTGATCAGCTCCTGGATGCTGAAGCCGCGGCCGTTGCCCAGGTTGTAGGTGCGGCTGCCGCCGTCCAGCGCCCGCAGCGCCAGGATGTGCGCCTGCGCCAGGTCGATGACGTGGATGTAGTCGCGAATGCAGGTGCCGTCGGGCGTGGGATAGTCGTCGCCAAAGATGCTGAACTGCTCGCGCTGGCCGAGGGCGACCTGCAGCACCAGCGGGATGATGTGGCTCTCCGGGTTGTGCTGCTCGCCCCGCTCTTCCGAGGCGCCGGCGGCGTTGAAGTAGCGCAGGCAGGCGTAGCGCATGCCCTTGGTGCGGTCGAGCCAGTAGAGCATCCGCTCCAGGATGTTCTTCGATTCGCCGTAGGGGCTGCCCGGAATGATGCGTTCTGTCTCGTCGATCGGCATGCGTTCGGGCTTGTCGAAGAGGTTGGCCGTGGACGAGAGGATGAACTTCAGCACACCGTGCTCGACGGCGCTTTCGAGCAGGTTCAGCCCGTTGACGATGTTTTCGCCGATGTAGAGAAACGGCTTCTCCATCGACTCGCCGACCAGCGTGTGCGAAGCAAAGTGCATGATGGCATCGGGCTTGTGCTGTGCCATCACCGCGTCCACCGCTGCGCGGTCCGCCAGGTCGCCCTGGACAAACGCCGCCTTGGGGTGAACCGCCTGCTGGTGGCCCTGGTACAAGTTGTCGAAGACGACGACCTCTTCACCGGCCTTGATCAAGCTGCTCGACGGCGATGCTGCCGATATATCCCGCCCCGCCTGTAACTAGTACTTTCATCAAATCTACCTCTCTATTTTGAGTGAATTTTTCTGTCAGTTTACCCCAATACAACGCCTGGCAAGGATTGCAGTTTCCTTGCAGTTTGGATACAGCGTTGCCAGTCTCCCAAGGACACTGAGTTTCTCAAAGAAACGCAGTGGCTGTGCTTTATATGCCTACTCCGTGCGGATGACTTTGACCGCGCGCTTGGCGCGCACGTCGTACAGGTCGGAGCGGCGGTCGTACAGGTGGCGCACGCTGGCGACGTCGCGCTGCTGGGCGAGGACCGTGAGGTCCAGGTCGGTGATCAGCACGGTCTCGACGTTGGCCTCGCTTTCGCCGGCCGTCGCATAGGGCGGAAAGGCAAAGTCGCTGGGCGTGAATACCGCCGCCTGGCCGTAGTTGATCAGGTAGTTCTTGGTCGTCGGCAGGTTGCCCACGTTGCCGGCGATCACCACGTAGACAAAGTTCTCGACGGCCCGCGCCTGCGCGGTGTAGCGGATGCGGTCGTAGGCCTTGCGCTCGTCGGTGCTGTAGGGTACGAAGATCACCTCGGCCCCGGCCAGCGTCTGCAGGCGGGCCAGCTCGGGAAACTCGACGTCGTAGCCGACCTGGATGCCGATGCGGCCCAGGGGCGTGTCAAAGACGCGAATGTCGTCGCCCGGCTCGATGTCAAAGTCGGCGCGCTCGATCGGCGGGATGTGCAGCGCGTCCTGGGTGTAGACGTCGCCGGTCGGCGTGAAGAGGTGCGCCACGTTGTACAGGTCGCCGTCGCGGATGACCGGCTGCGACCCGGCGATAATGTACAGCCCGTGCTTCTGCGCCAGGTTTGTAAACAGGTCGATGTAGCGGTCGGTCATGCTGGCCAGCCGCCGCACGGCCTCGCGCGAGTCGAGGTCGGCCGGCATCAGCGAGAACAGCTGCGCCGTAAACAGCTCGGGCAGGATCAAGAAGTGCGAGTGGTAGGTGTCGGCCGTGTCGACAAAGAAGTTGACCGTGCGTTCGAACTCCAGCCAGGTCTGGATGCGCCGCATGAACCACTGCCCGGCGCAGATGCGAATGCGGCGCACGATGCGCTGCAGCGGGGCGGCGGCGATGCGCCGCTTCTCCGGCTGGTAGTTGGGATTGGGCATCTCGAGCAGCGTCGAGTAGTTGAGGCTGGCGTTGTCCCACAGGAAGTCGAGCAGGACGCGGCGTACGTGATAGCCGGCGCGCAGGTGGGCGGACAGCGAAGGATCGCTCATCTCGCCACTCACCACCTTCTGCACATACTCCTCGGCCGTCATCTTGCCGGCATACTCGGTGTAGCCCGGCAGCCGTCCGTAGGCCACCATGCGGCGCAGGTTGTAGCGCTTCATCAAGCCGACGCGCTTCTCGTAGAGCATCTTGGAGACGCCGTGCCGCCGCCACTGCGGGCGCACGCCGATGTCGGCGCCGTACAAGCGTGTCGCCGCTGGGATCGTGCGTGCTGAAGGTGCCGCCGCCGGTGATCTCCTCGTACGTGTACCAGTGCGCGTCGTCGTCGAGCTGGACGATCAGCGAGGTGGCATAGCCGATGACGTCCCCGTTGGCTTCGGCAAGAAACTGGCCCTTCGGGAAAGGCCGCCAGCTGCATCTCGTAAAAGCGCTCGTTGTAGTAGGCATTTTCGGGATACTCGGGATAGGCGGCGCGGTGGCAGGCGACGATGCGCGGGATGTCTTCCTTCATCCACGTGCGGACTTTGATCTTTGGCGTTCTGGGCTGAGCCTTCTTGGTCGTGGGATTCATAGGACCCGCTTGCCGTTCGTCGGCAGCACGTTGGGGCAGGTGCTGCGGGGCACCGGCTGCGTCTGGCTTATTCGGGTTCTTGGACCGCTTTCCAGGCTCGCTGCACCGTGCGCCGCACCGTAGCGTAGCCAAAGCCGCGGCGGGCGAGAAAACCGGAGAGCTTGTGCTCAAACTCATCTTCGGGCAAATTGCGCCAGCGGTCAAGCTTGCTCGCCGCTGCATCCCAGGCAGCGTCGTCTTCGTCCATGCCTTCCAGCGCGGCGTCGATCGCATCGCTGTCTACGCCTTTCTGGCGCAGCTCGTAGCGAATGGCCCTGGCGCTGCGCGGGCGGAAGCGGCTGCGGTTGTCCAGCCAATAGCGGGCAAACTCCTCGTCGTCCAGGTAATGATGCTCGACCAGGCGGGCGATCGCCGCCGCGATGGCCTCATCGGCAAAGCCCTTTTCCTGCAGATTGCGCTGTACCTCGGTCGTGCTGCGCGGGCGTGACCCTAGAAAGTGCAGGGCGCTCTGGTAGGCGCGATCGTGCTCGTCATCTGTCTGCAGGGCGGCAATGTCGGCGTCGCTCAAGAACTGGCCCTTCGCCAGCTGTACCGCGGTATCGAGCCCGACGCCAAAGGCAAACTCGCCGTCGATAAACACGCTTACACGTTCGGGGTTGTTCTTCTGCTGCTGTAGCGAACTGATTGTTCCGGCCATAGTCCCCTCCGGCGAAACTGCTGATTTGGCCGCGCATCTTTAGCCGTGCCTCAGCCGGCTGCCAGTGCCCCCTGCCGGCGCCCGCGCCAGGTAGCAAACACGGCAAAGATCAGCGTGATCGCCAACCCTACCGCACCGACGCGCAGCATGCCGCCGCTGGCAAAGATGACGCCGGTGAACAAGCTGCCGGCGCCCGAGGCGAGCGATACGAGCAGTTCGTTGGTTCCCTGCACGCGGCCACGCTCGTCGTAGTGCAGCTGGTTGGAGAGCAGCGTCGAGCCGGCGACAAAACAGAAGTTCCAGCCCAGCCCCAGCACGAACAGCGCCACCGCCAATGTCAGGACGTTGCCGGCTACCGGCGCCAGCACGCTTGCGACGATGAGCAAACCGGCGCCGTAGGCGATCATGGGCAGGCTCCCAAGCCGGTCGATCAGCCAACCAGTCGCCCAGGCGAAGCCAAACATGCCGAGCGTGTGCGCAGTAAATACCAGCGAGATTTCGCCCGTGGTGTGATTGAGATGGTGCATGTGCACTGGCGTAATCACCATGATCAAAGTCATCACCAACTGGCCGACGACCATCGATGCCACGGCCAACTGCACAAGCGGCAGGCCAAAGATCGACCGCAGCGGGCGCGCAGCGGCGGCTGGGCCGGATTCCGACTGCCGCTCTGTTTCCCGTGTCCGGCTGAGTTCCCTGGGGTCGGGGCGCAGGAGGACGAATATGAGCAGCGCGGCAAGTACGGCCAACACGGCTCCGACCCAGTACGGCCCCGCATAGGCGCTGCCGCCAAACTGCTGTGCGAGGATACCGGCCGGGGCGACGAGCAGGGGGCCAAAGATCGCGCCGATCGTGCCGGCGAAGACGATCAGCCCGATGATGCGGGCGCGCCGGTCGCTCGACCACACTTCGGAGGCGATATAGCGTGCCTGTTGGCTGGCGCCGTTCGCCACGCCGGCGAGCCCTGCGCCAAGGCAGAGCAGGAAGAAAGATGACCAACCTACCGACACAGCCGAGACGGCAAACCCCAGTGCGCCAAACAGGTAGCCAAGCAGGAGGGCGGGGCGCCGCCCGGCACGGTCCATCAGTACGCCGATCGGAATGGCGATGGCAGCTCTGCCCAGCAGAGAGATCGTGCTGGGAACACCGGCATACTGGTCGCCGCCGCCAAGTTCGGCGGCGTTCACTGCCTGCAGCGTTACGGCAGCGAGAAACGCCGCGCTGAACAGGCTCTCGGTTGTAAAAATTGTGCCTGTAATCCGTCGCGCGGTACGGTCGAGTACTTCTGTAGAGAGTATAGACATGGGCTGATCCAGTCGGGCAATAGGCGATTAGTTGACCAAGTATAAAGCAACTGCCTGCCTCGCCCAAGGTAGAGGCAGGCAGTGCCGACCAAAGGTCACTTGCTTTGTACGATGCTTGCGCACCGCTCGAAGGGCGACTAGAATGACCATCTCTCATTGCAGTAAACTTTGGCTGTATTTCGGACAGTATTCAGGTTGTACTCTGCCGACCTCAATGCGTCTAAAAGAACGATGCGCCCGACACTAAAAATAGCCGACGAGCCCATGCTCGACAAGATCATCGCCGAAGCCAAGCGTATCTTGGCCACAACCGGGATGGAGATCCGCGGCGCTGCCCTTCGCCAGCGCCTGCTCGACCATGGTTTTCCCATGGACGCCAGCGGGCGCATCCTTTTCCCGGCGGACAAGGTTGACGCGGCACTGGCGTCCGCACCCGCGTCATTTGTGCTTTTTGACAGGGATGGCAAGCCACACGCCGATATTGGCGGCGATCGTGTGCATTTTGTGCCTGGGTCGAGCGGGCTGAAGGTGCAGGATCATCGCACAGGCCACACCCGCCATGCCAACACGGCCGACTTCGTCGAGTATGTGCGCGTCTGCGACGGCCTTGAGCACATTGCCTACCTTGCTACGGCCTTTTCGACCAACGACGACATTGAGGCCAATGTATCGGATGCCTGGCGCCTCTACCTCTGTCTCACCAACTCGAAACGCCCAGTCGTGTCGGGCGCATTTACCGAGCATGGCGTGGGGCGGATGGTCGAGATGATGCAGCTGTTTCGCCACGACCGCGCCGACCTGATCCGGCGGCCCATGTCGATCTTTACGATCACTGCCACGGGCAATTTCCGTTACAGCGAAGACTCATGCCAGAACCTCCTGGAGTGCGTGGAGGCCGGCGTGCCGGTCGAGATCGTCCCGGTAACACTGATGGGATTGACGGCGCCGGTAACCTTGGTCGGTTCTGCCGTCTTCCACGCCGTTGACACCATTGCCGGCATCGTCATGACCCAGGTGGTCAAACCTGGGGCGCCGGTCCTCTATGGGGGCGCGCCGGCGGAGTTTCACATGCGGGAAACCACGTCGCCCATGGTCGGCGTGCAAGCGCTCTACCTCGACGTGCTCAATGCCGAAGTTGGCAAGCGCTTGCGCCTGCCGACGCAGGCTTATATGGCGTTGAGCGATGCCAAGCTGTTGGATGCCCAGGCGGGTGCCGAAACTTTTGGCAGCGGCTTGCTGGCGGCGTTGAGCGGCATCAACTCGGTGTCAGGCCCTGGCATGCTCGACTTTGTCCTGGTCTTCAGCCTGCCTAAGCTGGTCTTCGATGACGAACTGTGCGGACAGGCGCTGCGGCTGCAGCGCAGTCTCGCTGTGATAGACGACCTGCCGGCTGTTGCGCTTGTCAACAGCCAACTGCAGGAGGCGCACCTGATCACGGCCCCCCACACATTGGCCCATTGGACGGAGGAACTGTACCTGCCCAGCCCCGTCATCGATCGCAAAAACCGCGAAACATGGCAGCGGGATGGCGAAAAGTCGCTGTGGGAGCGGGCGGTCAGCGAAGTCGAGCGCCGTCTTGCCGCCTATCGCCCCATTGACACCGATGCCGCCGCAGACGCCGAGATGCGGCGCTTGATTCGCAGCGGCATGCGCGATGATGTGCCGCTGCCCTATGTGTCCCCTGCGGCAGAAACATACGCAGGCGATGACACGGCCGGGCGCCGGCCGCGCATGCGTCAGCGCCGCGCACCCCACCAAGCAACGCCAGAATAAGGTCTGGGAGACGAGCACTATGGACGAAACTGCTGCCCTCATGCCTGATGCTGACGTGTCCCGCGCCTGGCGCAGTAGGCAAAGGCAATTGCTATTCGCAGGGGCGCTTTTCGGCGAAACGTGAGAATGGCGTCCACCACTTCCAAAGACTGGTGGCCGAATTCATGCAACTCGAGAACTCTACCCGATCAATGCTTGAGTGAAGGAGAAAATGATGAAATTCCGTCTGCTTACCTTGTTCCTGCTGTTGGGGCTGCTTATCGCCGGCTGCGGCGGTCCGGCTGCCCCTGCTGCTGCGCCGGCGGCGGGCACGGCAACTGAAGCCACCGCCGAAGCGGCACCTGGAGTCGCGACTGAGGCCACGACTGAAGCTGCGGCCGCACCGGCCGGCGGCGACTTGTTGGCCGACATCATGGCGCGCGGCGTGCTGCGTATCTCGACCGACCCTGCTTACCCGCCGCAGTCCGAGCTAGTGCCTAACGCCCAACTCGTCGTCTGATTCCAAGTGCAGCGGCGACGAACGCCAGGCTGCCGAGTTCAAGGGGTTTGACATCGACACCGCCGTCGAGATCGCCAAGCGCCTCGGCGTCGAACCCTGCTTTGTCACACCCGACTGGACGCTGATCACCGGCGGCAACTGGTCTGGGCGCTGGGACCTCAGCGTCGGCTCCATGACCATCACGCCCGAGCGCATGCAGAAGCTCTATTTCTCGCAGCCCTACTACACGACGCCGGCTGCCTTCTTTGTCCACCAGGACAACACGACCTTGACGCAGCCGTCCGACCTGTCGGGCAAGAAGGTGGGCGCCTGCGCCGGCTGCACCTACGATGCCTACCTGGCCGGCACGCTGGCGATCCCCGGCGAGAAGATCGACTTCGTCGTAAAGGATGCGCAGTTCACCGGCTACGACACCGACACGTCAGCCTTGCAGGATCTAGCGCTGGGCGACGGCGTGCGTCTGGACGGCGTGCTCACCGCCCAGCCGACAGGCCAAGGTTATATCAGCGATGGCAACCCGCTCAAGCAGCTTGGCGATCCGGTCTACTTTGAATACCTGGCGGCTGCCTTTGACAAGGAAAGTGCGACTCGACACCAAGTCCTTCCAGGCCAAGGTGAATGAGATCATCCAGGGCATGCATACCGACGGCACCCTCAAGCAGCTGTCCGAAAAGTACTACGGCACGGATCTGGCGAGCGCCGCCGCCACGTTCGACCTTGCCGGCCTTAACCAGTAAACATGTGGGGTGAGAGGGTGAGAGCGCGAAAGAAACCGAGTTTCTCGCAGAAACTCGGTTTCTGACGTCACCCTCGCGCCTCTCACCCTCTCACTTCCTTTCGCCTTCTCATTCCGTAGCGCCCCATCTGGAGACGACGCATGTCCATGCTGGCCACCAATCCATCCAAAGACCCCGGCAGGTATGACCTGACGCAGCTTGAAGATCAAAAAGCGTTTGCTGCCGAACTCATGGCTGCCGATCGCCGCAGCCGGTTGATCCAGCGTCTCAAGATCGGGTTCGTCTGGCTGGTGCTCTTTGCGATTATCGGCTGGCTCCTGCGGCCTGCTGAACATCGACTTTGCCTATGCTGTCGCCAACTCCGGCTTTGTGCTGGAAGGTATCTATCTCACGTTGGGGGTGTCGCTGGCGTCGATCACCATCGCCACCATCCTGGCGTTGATTGGCGCACTGGGCCGCCTGTCACCGCATGCCTGGGCGCAAGGGATCTCCGGCTTCTACGTGTCGTTGTTCCGCGGCACGCCGCTGCTGGTACAGATTTTCATTGTCTACCAGGGTCTTCCTCAGATCGGCGTTCAGCTCACCAAGCTTGGGTATCCTGAACTTGGCCGCATGTTTATCCTCACCGCTATTCAGTCTGGCATTCTGGCACTGAGCCTCAATTACGGTGCCTACATGACGGAGATCTTCCGGGCGGGCATCCAGTCGGTCAGTGGGGGACAGTGGCAAGCTGCCGCCGCACTGGGGATGGGGCGCTTCCAGACGATGCGCATGGTGATCCTGCCGCAGGCCGTCCGCATGATCATCCCGGCCATCGGCAACCAGTTCATCGCCATGCAGAAGGACTCTTCACTCGTTTCGATCATGGGCGTCTGGGAGGTCACGTACCGGGCAAACCGCGTGGCGCGCATCGACAGCATGTATCTGGAGATGTTCTTGGTGGCGGCTGCGATGTACTGGATATTGACGCTTGTCAGCGAATGGCTCCAGGGGCGGCTGGAGCAGCGCATGGCGCGGTCAGAGCGGCGCTGAATTCCCTAAATCGTTCATTGCTTACACACGCGCCTGCGGCAACGTGTTAGCATATTGCTATGGCTACACACACGCACACAAACCGTTTGATCCACGAGACGTCACCATACCTGCTGCAGCATGCTCACAACCCGGTGGACTGGTTCGCCTGGGGCGAGGACGCGCTGGCCGAGGCGCGCGCCGAAGACAAGCCGATTTTTCTATCGATCGGCTACAGCGCATGCCACTGGTGCCATGTGATGGAGCATGAATCGTTTGAGGATCCCGAAACGGCGGCCTTGATGAACGAACTGTTCGTCAACATCAAGGTCGATCGCGAGGAACGGCCCGACCTCGACGCCATCTACATGGACGCTGTGCAGGCAATGACCGGCCAGGGCGGCTGGCCGATGAGTGTATGGCTCACGCCTGACGGGCGAGCCCTTTCACGGCGGCACCTACTACCCGAAGGAGCCCCGTTATGGCATGCCCAGTTTTCAGCAGGTGCTCCGGGCCGTCGATGACGCCTATCGGACGCAGCGCGAGCGTGTGGTGGGCCAGGCCCAGCGGCTGACGGCGATGCTCAATCGCACCGCATCTTTGACGTCCGCCGACGGCGGCGAGATCGGCTCCGACACGCTGCTGGAAGCGATCCAGCAGATGCGCCACTACTTTGACGACGACGAAGGCGGCTTTGGCACACAGCCGAAGTTTCCCCAGCCGATGACACTTGACTTCGCGCTCAGCCAATACAAGCGGACGGGTGACCTGGATGCCCTCTACATGGTCGAACTGACGCTGGAGAAGATGGCTAAGGGCGGTATCTACGACCAGTTGGGTGGCGGATTCCATCGGTACAGTGTCGACGGCTACTGGCTGGTGCCGCATTTCGAGAAGATGCTGTACGACAACGCACAACTGCTGCGTACCTATCTCCACGCCTGGCAGGTAACGCAGCGGCCGCTTTACCGCCGCGTAGTGGACGAGACGATTGACTACGTGCTGCGCGAGATGACGTCACCCGAGGGCGGCTTTTACAGCACCCAGGACGCGGACAGCGAAGGGCACGAAGGCAAGTTCTTTGTCTGGACGCCGGCGGAGATCGAGGCGCTGCTGGATTCCCATACCGCGGCCATTTTCGAAAGCTATTATGGCGTCTCCGAGCGCGGCAACTTTGAAGGCAAGAATATTCTTAGCGTCGTACGCACACCCGAGAACATTGCCGAACGCTTCCGCATCAGCGTCGCCGAAGTGGAGCAGGCACTGGCAAGCGCTCGCTTCAAGCTGTTCCAGCGCGCGAACTGCGCATTAAGCCCGGGCGCGACGAGAAGATCCTCACCGAATGGAACGGGTTGATGATCCATGCACTGGCCGAGTGCGGCGTGGTATTGGGCCGCAGCGATGCCTTGCAAGCGGCAGTGAAAGCAGCTGACTTTATCCTCCAGCAGATGAGCCAGGCTGACGGCCGCCTGCTGCGCTCCTACAAGGATGGTCGTGCCCGGCTTAATGCTTACCTGGAGGACTACGCAGCACTGATCCGCGGGCTGCTGGCCCTGTATGAAGCGACCTTCGATCTGCGCTGGCTGGGCGAAGCGACCCGCCTGGCGCAGGTGATGTTTGCGCAGTTCCACGACGCCCACAACGGCGGCTTTTTCCAGACCGGTGTCGACCATGAGACGCTGGTAGCACGCCGCAAAGATGTTGTCGACAACGCCATTCCCAGCGGCAACTCGCTGGCCGCCGAGGTGCTGCTGCGTGCTGGCCGTGTTCCTGGACAAGGACAATTATCGTCGCGAGGCCGGGCGTATCGTGCTGATGCTTAAGGATGCGATGGCGAGCCAGCCCACCGGGTTTGGCCGCATGCTGGGCGTGCTTGACGCCTATCTTGCGCCCAGCCAGGAGGTGGCCATCGTCGGCGATCCGGCGGACGCCGCCACACAGGCGCTGCTGGCGGTGGTGCATGGCAAGTACCTGCCGCACACGGTGCTGGCACTCAAGCGGCCCGGCGAGGAGAGTATGCTGCCGCTGCTGCAAGGCCGTACCTTAGTCGACGGCCGGCCGGCCGCCTATGTCTGCGAGAACTACGCCTGTCGCCTGCCGGTGACGACGCCCGAAGAACTGGGCCGGCTACTTGACGCCGACCCCCGCACCTGATTAAGATCATGTCCGCGAGGGATCATGTCCCCGGGACATCCGAGTCGCCAAAGAATCAAGGTGATTTTCCGTGGACAGCCGGCCGCAGCCACTAGCCCCAGAACAGCCAACATCGCCGGTAGAGGCGCCGAGTGACGTTGCCTTGGGCTATGACGAGTCATGGCTCAGTTCTCTGCTGCGCCCGCTGCTGATCTTTGTGCTTGTGCTGTGCATCAACATTGCCTTGTCGATCCTGCTGGAGCAGTATGCGGCGGGTCTTGGCGCGGGCGTGCGCTGGGCGATTCTGGGCCTCGGCGTGGTAGCCGCCGTCATCGGCGTGACGTCGACCACCTGGCTGGCGCATCCGAATCAGAGGCTGCGCCGTACGGCCGGCTACCGCATCGCCGAGATCGTGCTGATCCTGCTGGTTTCGCGTGTCGTGCTCTGGCTGGCGCAAGGGCACCTTCCGAGTCTCGACGCGTTCTTGCTGAGCCCGGACGAAGTCTTTTTGGATGGGCCGTACCTGCTGATGCTGGTCGCCTTGCTCTTTACCTGGTTTGCCGCCATTGACTTTACAGACGACCTGGCGCAGTTGGCACTGCAGCCCGACGAACTGCACGTGGCGCAGACTGCGCGCAGCGGCATGTTTGACAGCAGCCGCCCTGCGCAAGGAGATCGGCGCGCCATTCTGCGGCGCATCGTTGCAAGATGGGTGGGCTGGGGCATCGTCTTGATCTTCATCGCTTCGGCTTTGCGCATGGGTGTCACACGCGAGCGGTTTTGGACCCTTGCGCGCCAGGACGTGCATCCGCTGGTAATCTCCGTCATCGTCGTCTACTTCCTGTGCGGGCTGCTTTTGCTAAGCCAGGGGCAGTTGTCCGTGCTGCGCGCCCGCTGGACGATCGACGGCCTGCCTACGAGCAGCAGCATCTTGCGCAACTGGCCGATCTACACGGCTGCTGTCCTGCTCGCCACTGCGTTTTTCGCCTTGTTTTTGCCGCTGGGGGATACGCTGCTTATTTCGCGCCTCTTGGGTGTTTGTGCTCGACGCCATCTACCACGCTGTGACGCTCATCTTTCAACTAATCAGCCTGCTGCTGATCCTGCTGTTCTCGCTGCTGCCGCATTCGCCGAACGTGCCGCCCCCGCAACCTGAACCTGCAGCCGTGGCGGCAGCACCACCGACGCCCCCCATGATAGAGATTCCGCCGTGGTTTGGCGGGGCGCTTTTCTGGACGACGATCCTGTTTATCCTGGCGCTGGCTGCGTATTTCTACTTTACGGACCGGGAAACCAATATGCGGTGGCTGCGCAAGCTGCGCGACATGCTGAGCGCGCGCTGGCAGCAGCTTTGGTTGGGCTGGCGTGCCTGGCGGCGCTCGACACAAATGCGGGACGCTTCGAAGCTAGGGACGGCCATCGCCGGAGCCGCCGGGGGGCGCAAATGGTGGCCGCTGCGTTGGGGAGGACTGAACCCCGAGCAGCAGGTGCGCTACCTCTATTTCCAACTGCTCAATCGCGCAGCCGAGTACGACAAGGGGCGGCTGGAAAGTGAAACACCCGGAGCCTATGCCCCGCGCCTGAGTGAAGAGGTAGGCGCGCAGGTGGAAGAGCGGGAAGCAATCGAGGCGCTCACAAGCGCATTTGTGCAGGTCCGCTATGCCGGCAAAGCGGCGCAGCAGGAGCAGGTTTCCTGGCTGGCGCAGCTCTGGGACCGGTTGCGTAAGGTATTTAGTTCGCAACCTTGACCGGAAAGGTGTATTTTTTACCTTGACGTTGCAAAATGCGCCTGCTATAATGTACCTTACCAACTATAGTTGTTGCGCAACGTGACCTCGTGCGTTGTGCAATTACAGGCGCGGCAGCGGCCGCACAAGGTATTGGAGCGTCGTGGATGATGGTGGAACCGGCACAGGGTGGCGCGAATGCGCAAGGAACATCGGACCTGGAGTTATTTGAGCAATACCTGAATGAAGGCATCGACCTGGATATGCCAGGCCGCGGTGACCTGCGTGAAGGTGTGATCGTCGAGATCCGGCCCAGTGAACTCCTCGTAAATGTGGGCAGCAAGCGCGATGGCGTGGTGCCGCAGTCGGATCTATCTCGTCTTGATCCGGAATTTGTCAAGAGCCTGCATGAAGGGCAGACGGTTGACGTCGTCATTGCCAAGCAGCCGGAAGATGACGGGGTATTCCTGCTCAGTATGGCCGATGCCATGCAGCAGCGCGACTGGTTGATTGCGCAGCAATTGTTGGAGAGCGGCGAGATTACAACACATCGCGTACGCAGCTTCAACAAAGGCGGCTTGACAGTTGAATTTAACCACTTGCATGGTTTTGTTCCTGCTTCGCACATTCTTGACATGCCGCGCAGCCTGACCGAAGAACAGCGCCGCGAGGAGTTTGAGGCGCGGATCGGCCAGGAAATGCGGCTCAAGGTCATCGAGGTTGATCCCAAGCGCCGGCGGTTGGTCATGTCGCAGATGCTCGCAGAGCGCGAATATCGCAGCGCCATGAAAGAAGATCTGTTCAAGAAGATTGCGGTGGGCGATGTGGTCAAGGGCGTCGTGCGCAGCATGCGCCCGTTTGGCGCTTTTGTCGATATTGGCGGCGTGGACGGGCTGCTGCACGTCAGCGAGATTGGGTTTGGGGCCATCAACCATCCGCGTGAGGTCCTGTCCGTTGGCCAGGAAGTCACGGTGCAGGTGATTCGCATCGATCCAGAAAGTCAGCGTGTGGCGCTGAGCCGCAAGCGCCTGCTTGCCAACCCGTGGGAAGGCATCGAGCAGCGCTACCAGATCGGCATGATTGTCCCGGCCACGATTACCCGGATCGCCGACTTCGGCGCCTTTGCCCAGATCGAGCCGGGCGTCGAAGGTCTGATCCATATCAGTGAAATTGCCGACATTGCCGTGGCCGAACCGCTCAAGACCGTACGCCCTGGCGACAAGGTGCAGGCCAAGGTGCTGCGTGTGGACCCGAAGCGTCAGCGTATCGGCTTGAGCTTGCGCCAGGCCCAGGACGTGCCGCCGCAGGACAGCGGAGAAGAGTAAGTAAGCTGCTGCTGGGCAACCTAGATGAGCAGCTGCCGCCCTTGTTGGCAAACAGGGCGGCACTTTTTTGGCCGCACTCCAGTGTATCTACTATAATGACCTGTACGCTGTTGCGCGGCAGCAGGAAGTGACTTGCGCCGCCTGCAGCCTTATTACCGAGATGGAGGGGGGTGAAAGAATTATGAGCGTTGATCTACGACCGGGAGAATCCCAGGATAGCCTGCTCAAGCGGTTCCGCAAGGCCGTGGCGGAGGCGCGTATCCTCCCCATCGTCCGGCAGAAGCGTTGGTTCACATCGAAGAGTGAAGTGAAGCGCATTAAGCGCCAGAAGGCGATTCGCAAATCACAGCGTCCGCCTCGCTACGAGCGCTAAGTTCAGATCTGATTTGGTCGTGAGGTGCAGGCAGAATGCCTGCATTTCACAACCATCTACTTATCATCAAAGCATTCAACTGCAGTTTCAGAATGGAGATTCATGGCTGAAGAGACGATAACCCTGGATGGCAAGATCGTCGATGCCTTGCCGAATGCCATGTTCCGGGTCGAGCTGGAAAACGGCCATACGGTTCTGGCCTATTTGTCGGGGAAGATGCGTAAGTACTACATCCGCGTCTTGTTGGGCGATCGGGTGAAGGTCGAGATGAGCCCCTACGACTTGACGCGTGGGCGCATTACATACCGCTATCGCAACTAGCGAATGCACGGCGGCCGTCAGGCGCTGCACGCGCGCACATTGCCCCTATTTGAGAGAATACAAGCAAGTGGAGAATACTGTCTCCACTTTTTTGTTGTTCGTGACTCTTTACCGTCCTGATCTGACAGCCGCCGGTACGCCTCGCACGCCTTGTGCACAACTGCCTGCTCTGCAGCATAGGTCAGCTGCTGCTCCGCTTGCTCGGATGGCACCCAGATGACCTGAAACTGGCCAGCATCCTTCTTGCTACGCGGGATCTGCGTGTCACTCCGCAGCGCCACCAGGAAGTAGTGTTCATTGCGGACGTAGTGGGCGCCGGCAGTAGTCGAATTCCACCACCTGGTTGCCCAGGTCGGCCAGAATTTCCAGATCGCAGTACCCAGTTCTCTTCGGCAACCTCACGCAGGGCTGCTTCGTCTGCCACCTCGTCGCGTTCGATATGGCCCTTGGGCAAGCGAATCTCGCCCCGGCTCGGGCGATCGAGCAGCAGGATGCGCCCTTCGTGAACCACTACCCCACCGGCGGCCTGATATTGTTTGCTACGCATTGAGTTCTGGCCTGAGTTCTGGGCTGGTAACTACGTTGAATTTGGCAGCAAGCTCTGCCGTCTGCGGGCGGACGAACAGCTGTGCGGCAAGTTCGCTGCCTAATATCTTGGTCGCAATGGGCTCGCTGTCGCTGCCGTTCAGCAACTCCAACGTGACGGGACCCCCAAATGGCGCCAGGTCAACCAGGCGCAGCGCCCGCCCAGGTTCGAGAGTCAACTGTGACAGGTAGCGCAGCACGCGCGCATCGTTGGTCCCCACGCGGCGCAGAACGCCAGCCTGGCCCTGTGGCAGCTCTACGACAGGCAGGAGCCGTTCGTCGGGCAGTGTACCGTCTTTCTGCGGGATGGGGTCACCGTGCGGGCAGTGAGTAGGATAGCCGCACAGCGCATCCATGCGGTCCTCAAACGAGCTGGTGATGGAGTGCTCCAACCGGTGGGCCTCAAAGTCCACTTGATCCCAGGTGAAGCCCATCACGCGGACCAGAAAAACCTCCAGCAGGCGATGGCGGCGAACCAGCTGCAGCGCCGCCAGGCGGCCTTGTTCGGTCAGGGTAATTCCGTCCACGCTTGATCGTTCGACGAAGTTCGATTCTTCAAGCCGCTTTAACATGCTGCTGGCGGCAGCCGGTGAAACATGCATCATCTCGGCCAGGGCCGAAGTCGTGACCTTATCACCGTTACGGCCCTGTGTCTCACCTAGCTTATAAATGGCCGCCAGGTAATCCAGCATGCCATCCGTCGTAATCCCACAAAATGTCTGCATAGACGAATTTTTCTAACATCCCTCAGAAATATTAACGAGATTATACGTTGCTCCCCGCCCACTGTCAATGTTCGCCCCCGCGGCCGGTGTGCTAAAATTCCTGGCATGGAACCAGCGACCGATCCCAAACCTGCCATTGAACCTCGTGATGGATCCCAACGATGAGTCCAACGATGGCCAACTCATGGCTTTGTTGGCGGCCGGCTGTACGCAGTTGGGTATCACCTTGCAGCCGCCGCAGCAAGCACAGTTTGAGCAGTACTACCGCGAGCTGGTGGACCTGGAACGAACGGCTCAACCTCACGACCATTACCGGCTATGACGATGTTCAGGTTAAGCACTTTCTGGACTCGCTCGTCAGCCTTCCTCTCATCGCCGCCGAGCTAGGTCAGGCGCTGCCGTTGGGGAAGCCGCTGCGGCTTGTGGATGTCGGCAGCGGTGCGGGCTTTCCGGGCCTGCCGCTCAAAATTGCCTCGCCCCAGCTTGACGTTACGTTGATGGACGGCACGCAGAAAAAAGTCCATTTCTTGGAGCAAGTGGTGGCTGCGCTGCAGTTGGCGGGCAATCCGGGTTGTGCATGGCCGGGCCGAGGAATTGGGGCGAATCGGCGGAACACCGCGACCGCTACGACCTGGTCACTGCGCGCGCCGTGGCGCCGTTGAATGTGCTGGCGGAATACTTGCTGCCGCTCGTGCGACCCGGCGGCCTGGCCGTTATCTATAAGGGGCCCGGGGCGCCGCAGGAGTTTATGGAGGCGCGGCAGGCGATCAAGCTGCTGGCGGGTGACGCCGTCCGCCTCGCACCGGTCGAGGTACCGTTCCTCAACGAGAAGCGCTTTGTCCTGCTGGTAAAAAAGCTGCGCCCGACCCCCGCACAGTACCCGCGCGGCCAGGGTCTGGCGCGCAAGAAGCCGCTGTAAGCGCTACTCGCTGTTGCGCTATTCGCTGTGTGCGCTATTCCTCGATGCAGCCCTGATCGAGGTAAAAGGTCATGTGCTGAAACGAGATCACCGGGTCGATGTACTCGACGCGTATGTGCTTCGGCACGTTGAGCGTGATGGGGGCATAGCACAAGATGCTCTTGATGCCGGCATCGATCAACTGCTCGGCCACCGCCTGCGCGGCACCGGCCGGTACGGCGATGACGGCAATCTGGCAGCGATACTTGTGCACAGTGGCGGGAATGGCCGTCGTCGGCTCGATCCGGCAGTCGCCGACAGTACATGCCGATTTTCTCGGGACTGTTGTCAAACACGCCGACGATGCGAAAACCCCGATTTTCGAAACCGTTGTAACTGGCAAGGGCGTGGCCGAGATAACCGGCACCCACCAAGACGACGGGCCAGACGCAGTCGACCTTGAGGATCTTCTCCAGCTGCTTGCAGAGATAGGCGACATTATAGCCGGTGCCCTTGCTTGCCGAACTCGCCAAAGTGGCTGAGGTCCTTGCGGATCTGGGCCGAACTGATACCCAGCAGCTCGCCGAGTTCCTGGCTGGAAGTGACTTCCGCATTTTGGCTGTTGAGCAGCCGCAAGGTGCGCAGATAGACTGGCAGACGCCCAATAACGATATCAGGGATTTCTTCGACAGCTTCCGAGATCTGGTTATCTTCGCTGGACATTCGTGGCTCTGTCGTTCCTCAAGTAGGTTCTTCGTACATTTTATCACAAAGCGATGGGGCGCACTAGTCGCAGACAATGAGAAAACTGAGTTTCCGGCTGCCTGGCGGTCAGCGACCGCCAGGCAGCTGGAAACTCAGTTTCCTTGGCTCTGCATGTAGTCTTGCATCCCTGCTGCCGGCCTTGACAAGCGGGGCTGGATCCTCGAAAATGCGGCTCTATTCCTCCGCGAGCGGCGAGCTGTCGTCTTCGAACTTCTGGTTTGGCTGGGGGAGACAATAGCCCTGGCCGCGCACGGTGACGACATAGCGAGGGCGATCCGGATCCGGCTCGATCTTGCTGCGCAGGCGCCGCATATGCACCCACAGCGACTCGACGCTGCCCTTGCGGATGGGATCCCAGGCCTTGGCCAATAGGTAGCCAGGCGACAGCACACGGCCGCGGTGGTTGTATAGAATGTTGAGGATGCGGTTCTCGGTCGGCGTGAGCGTAATCTGGTCTTCGTTGATCACGGCATACTGCTTGGCAAAGTTGATGCGCAGCCGTTCGTCGATGATCATCTCGGGCTCAAAGGTCTGGTCCTGGCCGGAACGCAGCAGAATGCGCCGGATGCGCGCCAGCAGCTCGGATAAGGCAAAGGGCTTGGTCACATAGTCTTCGGCGTAGAGTGTCAGGCCTTCGACCTTGGTGTCCACATCGGAGAGTGCCGAAAGAAAGATGATCGGAATGTCGCCCATGCGCCGCAGCTCGGCGGCGACGGCAAACCCATCCATGTCCGGCATCATGATGTCGAGCAGAACGAGGTTTGGCAAGCCTTCGCGGCGAATGGTTTCCAGCGCCTCGCGGCCCCCCTCGGCCGTGTAGACAGTGTAACCCTCGCGCTGCAGACGCAAATTCAGGATGAGCCGCGTATCGGCGGCGTCATCGACAACCAAGATACGTTGTCCTTCATGTGGCGATGGGTAGTTGTTCTCATTCATGATGCGGAGCCCTTATCCAAGCTTTAGGCGTGCCCAATCTGTGGTTCATACAGAGGCACTAGGATAATAACAGAGTTTCCTGCAACTTCTTCACCATACTCTTTGGCGACCTCGTAAGGTCCCATAAGATGATACCAGGAAATTACTGAAAAGGGAACTCCTTAAATTTACAAAAAGGTGACAAAGATGCAGGCAGAAGTAAAAAACAGCCGCAAACACACAGTTCGGCACATCGTCGTTGTCGTGGTGTTCCTCGCCAGCCTCGGCGGCGCCTTTGCCGCCGGTACGGTAACGGGATTTACCGCCCGCGCTGCCAGCGCGAGTGACGAACCTTCGCAGTTTTCGGTCTTCTGGGAGGCTTGGAGTCTGGTCGATAAATACTTCGTCGACCAGGACAAGATCGACGCCACGAAGATGACCTACGGCGCGATCCAGGGCATGCTCTCCACTCTCGGCGACGAGAATCATACGGTCTTTTTCTCGCCGGAAGAGGCCAAGCAGCAGGCCGAATCTATGGAAGGGTCGTTTGAAGGTATTGGCGCCTACGTCGAGTCCAAGGAAGGCTACATCCACATCGTCGCCCCCATCCACGGCTCGCCGGCCGAGGACGCGGGCATCCTGGCGGGCGATATCGTGTTTAAGGTAAATGGCGAAGACGTCGCCGGGCTGCCTGAATGGGAGGTAATCTCCAAGATCCGTGGTCCTGCGGGCACTTCGGTCGTCCTTAACGTGCTGCATGTCGACGAGAAGAAGCCGGTGGACATCACCGTGCAGCGCGGCAAGATCGACGTCGAAAGCGTCACCTGGTCGCGCATCCCCGACACAGACTTCGCGTATGTCAAGATCTCGCAGTTTGCCGACGATACTGGCAACGAGCTGGATCGCGTGTTGAAAGCTGTAAATGCGGCTGCCAAGGAACGCCCGATCAAGGGCATCCTGCTCGACCTGCGCAACAACCCAGGCGGCTACCTGGCCGAGGCGCTGCGCGTCAACAGCGAGTTCCTGCCGACCGGCGACGTGATCCTGCACGAGCGCGACGCCCAGGACAAGATCAAGACCTGGAAGTCCAGCGGCAATGGCGAGGCGCGCGAGATCCCGATGGTGGTGCTCATCAACGAGGGTACGGCCAGCGCCGGCGAGATCACGGCGGGCGCGCTGCAGGAGAACGGCCGTGCCAAGCTGCTCGGCCAGCCCACGCTCGGCACCGGCACCGTGCTGCAGCCGTTCACACTCAGCGACGGCTCGGTCGTGCGTCTCGGCGTCACCAACTGGCTCACGCCCAAGCAGAACCTGATCAAGGGCGAAGGCATCAAGCCCGACATCAGCCTGGAGCAGGACGTGTCGGTGACGATGGTCGACAACTACGCCCTCGAAGACGCCACGCTCAACCAGGTGCTGGAGAAGGGCGACAAGCAGTTCAACCTCGGGCTGTTGAATTTGCGGCTGCTGGTGAAGTAGCGCAAGCCCCCGGCGCACACGCCGGGCGACACAGATCGTACAATCACAAGGTGGGACGAAGCAGCGCTTCGTCCCACCTTGTTTCCTCTCACCCTGAGTTGATCATCGTCAGGGGGCGGCGACAAATGGCAGGTGAATGCTGATGTCGCGCATGCCCTCTGCCTCCGTGTAGTGCTCGGCCGGCCAGGTTATGGCTTGTGCGCCACTCATGCCAACCGCCGGTACAAGGGCAAAGTCGCGCAGGTTATCCCCGCTGATGCCATGGATCCCGCCATTCCAATACAGCCCCAGGGTTACAGGCGGTGTCCTCCCCCAAGCTGGTAGGCCCACAGGCAAAGATGTCGATCTCCGAGGCAATCGCTCCGCGCCACCCCCGCCGGCCGTGCGTACGTAACCACACGTCCACACAGCCCGGGCACCAGCACCTGACGCCTCACGCGGCCAACAGAACCTTGAGCAGCCCAACCACGTCCCCGTCCTTCAACGTGGCGAGGATATACACCACCAACAGCGCCGCCAAGATAGCGACCGCCAGCCAGAAACGACCCTTCTCCGACTGAGAAGCAAACAGCTCACGCAATCCTTGCATCATCGCTAGACTCCTTACTAGACTCCTCTTGACCCACAGCCGGCGGCACCGGCACGCGACGGCACCGACAGCCCGCGTGCAACGGAGGCCGCAGACCAACGCCGGCCGGGAAGTACAGCCCCGCCAGCACCCAACAGCGGCCGCACATGAGCGTATCAACCGGGGTCATCCACTGCTCGGTCACCAGTGCCTCACTACGTACTCGCTCACCGCAGGCGCCCATCGCTCGAGCGCAAGGGTTAGGGCATCGCTCGGCGCCTTGCCCTTCGCCACGTGTAGCCAAAACTGCTCCGTGAGGGTCGCCGCATCGCCGTGCGATATGTCCTCGCTCAGCGTGATCACATGCAGTACCGACCCACCTTCGCTGAAATCGCCGCCGTCGTCGCCCGCGGCACGGCCAAGCACCCCGTGCTGGCGTCCCGCTGGCAGCGCGCCGCCGCCATCCTCCAGGACCGCGGCCAGCTTCTCTACTGGAACGGCGCCGCCTGGCACTGCGTCGGCAGCGACGGCCAGGCCGAGTACGGGGTCACGTTCCACGGCTGCGCCTGCCCCGACGCCCACCGCACCAAGGACCTGGTCGAAGGCATCGCCTTCTGCAAGCACCGCCTGGCGCTGCTGGCCCTGCGCGACATCTGCGGGGGGGCACATGCAGAGCCGGCTGCTGGGCACCTACCGCGGCAGCGCCGACTTCCGCCGCCTGCGCCGCAAGCCCAATGCAGGCCTGCTCCTCACCGACCGCGGGCTGATCGTCTACGCCGCCGATTACGAGGACCACACCGCCACCCGCCTGTGCGCCGTCCGCCCCACGGCGCGCGGCATCATGCCCGCCGCACCGGCCGACCTCGGCGCCTTCGCCGCCTGGCTGGCGCACGCCCGCCCGCTGTCGCCCACCGCCGCCGCCGGCATCCTGTTCAATCAGCTGGTCGCCGCCGGCCTCAGCCGCGCCGAGGCGGCCGATGTGGCCGACGCCGAACTGTGCGCCGCCTACGACGCCGCGCACGAGTAAAATAATCCTTACACGTGGGGCGCGCATACAGACCACGCGCAGGAGACCATATGCCAAGCGTATACGACATTTACACGTTCTACCTGGAGGCTGAGACCCTCCGCGGTCGGTCGGTGGTGGTGCACATCGAGCGCGCCGAAGTCGAGCAGGTGTTCAACCCGCGCACGAAGCACGACGAGCCCAGAGATCGTCGTGCACTTCCACGGCAAGAAGCTCGCCCTGTGCTGCAACAAGACCCAGGCAGGCGCCCTGGTCGACATCACCGGCACGGACGATTTCACCAAGTGGGCCGGGCACACGGTGACCTTGACGCCGGCACGGATTGACCGGGAGAGGATGACGATCACCATCACGCCTGCCCCGCCAGCAACGGCAGCAGCCAGCAGCAGGCGCCGGCGGCACCGAGCATCGGCATCGGCTGCAGGTGTCGACGGCGAGGAGGAGTACGACGATCCCGCCGGCGAGGAGGAGGATACCGGCAGCTAATCAGCTGTAGTGTTTCCACGGAAACACATGGGGCGCCACCTGGTCGAGGTGACGCCCTTTTCTTTGTATCGGCCGCTCGATCCCCCTGCCCCGAGCCACTGCCCCGATCGTCGTTTCTCCAGTGTGGTGGACACGTTTCTTACCGCAGCGTGGCCGAAAGCGCACCCGCAGGTGTGCCCGAACCTGTGACCGCAGCCGTGCCCACCCTGGGCCATCCGGCAGGGTGGGTGTGACGCTCGACAAGCGGCATTGCCATAGCGGGCTAGTCGTCGAAACTGCCGGCCACACTTGGTTGACTCGCGCCGCGCACACGGGGCTGCGCGCAGCCACCTGGTCGTCGAGTGGCTGCCAACGCACCGAGTCAGAGCCGTGTCATTCCGTTTGCGATCGTCGCCATCAGTTGTCTGCTACCCTTGTCGCTTAGAAGCCCTGATCTTGCTCTACAGTTTACTCCAAAGAGATCCGAGGTACGGCGCAATCACCTGTGCCGGCAATGGGCCCGTCCGGGACGGTTCATCCTTCCAGAAGGCCACCCCAGTTTCACTCCAACCCATACCGCTGCCGCTCGTCCGGCGTTAACAGGGGCGGATCGCGCTGGATCAGCCGCTG
Organism: uncultured Chloroflexia bacterium; assembly: GCA_963701415.1. GTDB lineage: Bacteria > Chloroflexota > Anaerolineae > Caldilineales > Caldilineaceae > Fredericiella. The sequence continues at coordinate 264,058 of CAVPAH010000019.1, read as the reverse complement.
CGCCTCTGCCGAGCAGATCGTCAAGACTGGTCACCCAGATGCGGGCGGTCTGGTCCTCGCTGGCGGTGACGATGGTCTTGCCGTCAGGGCTGTACGCCGCAGAGTAGACACCGCCGCTGTGACCGGTGAGCTGACGCAGCTCCTTGCCGGTGGCGGCATCCCAGATGCGGGCGGTCTGGTCGTCGCTGGCGGTGACGATGCTCTTGCCGTCCGGGCTGTAGGCCGCCGAGCTAGACAGGGTCGCTGTGACCGGTGAGCTCCTGCAGCTCCTCACCGGTGGCCGCATCCCAGATGCGGGCGGTGCCGGTCCCCGCTGGCGGTGACGATGCTCTTGCCGTCGGGGCTGTACGCCGCCGAGCTGACATAGTCGCTGTGACCGGTGAGCTCGCGCAGCTCCTTGCCGGTGGCGGCATCCCAGATGCGGGCGGTACTGTCGTCGCTGGCGGTGACGATGCTCTTGCCGTCCGGGCTGTACGCCGCAGAGTGACACCAGTCCGCTGTGGCCGGTGAGCTGGCGCAGCTCCTCGCCGGTGGCGGCATCCCAGATGCGGGCGGTGCGGTCGTCACTGGCGGTGACGATGGTCTTGCCGTCCGGGCTGTAGGCCGCCGACTAGACACCAGCCGCTGTGGCCGGTGAGCTCGCGCAGCTCCTTGCCGGTGGCGGCATCCCAGATGCGGGCGGTCTGGTCGTCACCGGCGGTGACGATGGTCTTGCCGTCCGGGCTGTAGGCCGCAGAGCAGACACAGCCGCTGTGGCCGCTGAGCTGGCGCAGCTCCTCGCCGGTGGCTGCATCCCAGATGCGGGCGGTCTGTCGTCGCTGGCCGTGACGATGCTCTTGCCGTCCGGGCTGTACGCCGCCGAGTAGACAGTGCCGCTGTGGCCGGTGAGCTGGCGCAGCTCCTCGCCGGTGGCGGCATCCCAGATGCGGGCGGTCTGGTCGTCACTGGCGGTGACGATGCTCTTGCCGTCGGGGCTGTACGCCGCCGAGGTGACATGGCCGCTGTGCCCGGTGAGCTCGTGCAGCTCCTCGCCGGTGGCGCATCCCAGATGCGGGCGGTATGGTCGTCGCTGGCGGTGACGATGGTCTTGCCGTCGGGGCTGTACGCCGCCGAGTTGACAGGGCCGCTGTGGCCGGTGAGCTGCCGCAGCTCCTCGCCGGTGGCGCATCCCAGATGCGGGCGGTCTGGTCGTCGCTGGCGGTGACGATGCGTCTTGCCGTCCGGGCTGTAGGCCGCAGCAGCTGACCAGCGTCGCTGTGGCCGGTGAGCTGCCGCAGCTCGCTCGCCGGTGGCTGCATCCCAGATGCGGGCGGTCCGGTCCTCGACTGGCGGTGACGATGCTCTTGCCGTCCGGGCTGTACGCCGCCGACGTTGACAGCGCCGCTGTGGCCGGTGAGCTGGCGCAGCTCCTCGCCGGTGGCGGCATCCCAGATGCGGGCGGTCTGTCGTCACTGGCGGTGACGATGGTCTTGCCGTCCGGGCTGTAGGCCGCCGAGTTGACAGCGCCGCTGTGGCCGGTGAGCTGCGCGCAGCTCCTCGCCGGTGGCGGCATCCCAGATGCGGGCGGTCCGGTCGTCACTGGCGGTGACGATGGTCTTGCCGTCCGGGCTGTACGCCGCAGAGTCGACAGGCCGCTGTGGCCGGTGAGCTGGCGCAGCTCCTCGCCGGTGGCAGCATCCCAGATGCGGGCGGTCTCGTCGTCACTGGCGGTGACGATGCTCTTGCCGTCGGGGCTGTACGCCGCAGACGTTGACAGCGCCGCTGTGGCCGGTGAGCTGCCGCAGCTCCTCGCCGGTGGCGGCATCCCAGATGCGGGCCGTCTGGTCGTCACTGGCGGTGACGATGCTCTTGCCGTCGGGCTGTAGGCCGCCGAGCTAGACACCAGCCGCTGTGACCGGTGAGCTGCGCGCAGCTCGCTTGCCGGTGGCGCATCCCAGATGCGGGCGGTCCGGTCGTCGCTGGCGGTGACGATGCTCTTGCCGTCGGGGCTGTACGCCGCCGAGCAGACCGTGCCGCTGTGGCCGGTGAGCTGCCGCAGCTCCTGGCCGGTGGCGGCATCCCAGATGCGGGCGGTCTGGTCGTCGCTGGCGGTGACGATGCTCTTGCCGTCGGGGCTGTACGCCGCAGAGCTGACACCGTCGCTGTGGCCGGTGAGCTCCGCAGCTGCTCGCCGGTGGCGGCATCCCAGATGCGGGCGGTCTGGTCGTCACTGGCGGTGACGATGGTCTTGCCGTCCGGGCTGTAGGCCGCAGAGGTGACAGGGCCGCTGTGACCGGTGAGCTCTCGCAGCTCCTCGCCGGTGGCTGCATCCCAGATGCGGGCGGTGCCGGTCGTCGCTGGCGGTGACGATGGTCTTGCCGTCGGGGCTGTAGGCCGCCGAGTCGACACCAGCCGCTGTGGCCGGTGAGCTGCGCGCAGCTCTTCGCCGGTGGCCGCATCCCAGATGCGGGCGGTCTGGTCGCCACTGGCGGTGACGATGGTCTTGCCGTCGGGGCTGTACGCCGCCGACAAGACACGTGTCGTCGTGCCCCGTGAGCTGCTGCAGCTGCTTGCCGGTGGCTGCATCCCAGATGCGGGCGGTGCTGGTCGCCGCTGGCGGTGACGATGGTCTTGCCGTCGGGGCTGTAGGCCGCAGACGTAGACAGCTCCCTTGTGGCGATGGCGCGGCAGCGTCATCCGGTACGGCGGCGCCAGACGCAATCGCGTCGCGCAGCGCACGGTCTGCATTGGGCGATGATGTAGTTGTCTGCGCGGCCAGGTAGTCTTCACGGCAGCTCATCGCCAGCAGCAGGCGTAGCGAGGGATCGTTAGGGGCGGTCGGCCGCAGCATCCTGGGCGTAGGCCGCCAGCTCGCTGGCCTGGGCACGGCGCGCGGCCTGCTCTGCCGCCTGCTGCGCCGTCTCCGCCTCGACTGCGCCTGGCTTCCGCTCCTGCGCGTTCGCCTGCGCGCGTGGCCTCGCTGGGTTGCTGCTTGGCTGGCATTGGCCTGGCGACTGCCTGTGCCGTCGGCGCGACCTGCGCTTCGCGACTGTCGCCCGGGCCTCGGCATTGCGGGCGTTCTCTGCTTCCTTGTTTGCGGCCGATTCAGCGGTTGCGCTGCGTTGAAGAAGAAACACCACGGCCACCGCCATGCGCGACCAGCGCCGCGGCCAGTGCAATCGCCAACCCCTGGTTGCGCCGGCGCAGCCGCTCGGCCGCGCGTTCCTTCTCCAGCACGGCCGCGTCGATTGCCCGCCGGCTGTCGGCGACCAGCGCCTGCCAGCTCGTCGCTCACGCCCAGTTCGGCGGCATCGGGCCCCTTCACCCACGCCTCGGCCTCGGCCAGCTCCACGGCATCGAGCAGCCCGCCGTCTCCGTCACTCCTGGCGCAGCCGCTGGCGCTCGGCTGCCTTCTCCTCCAGCCGCCGCCGCGTCAGCTCGGCCGCACGCCGCTGGTCGATCCACTCGTGCAGCCGCGGCCAGCCGCGGATCAGCGCCTCGTGCGAGAGGTCCACCCGCCGCGCCTCGTCGCTCAGCGTCAGCAGCCGGTTGGCCGTGAGCGCCGCCAGCACCTTGTCAAAGCCGCCTCGCCGCTGCTCGCTGCGCACTGCCCTTGCGCAGCTCGTCCACCGTCTGCTGCCGCCGCGTGTCGGCGCGGCCCTCGCCAAACTGCACCAGCCGCAGCAGGATGCGCTGTGCGCATGCGCCGCTCGGCGTCGTCCGCCAGCACGTCGCGGTACACATGTTCGGCATGCTCGGCCAGCGCCACCTGCAGCCCCGAGCGCCCGCTCTTGTCGCCCACCAGGTCGGTGTAGGCGTCGAGACCGATGGCGTAGCTGGTCGGCGTGCGCCCACAGCATCACCAGCGTCTCCTGGACGAAGGGCAGCACCCCCGGCTCGTCGCCGGCATCGGCCAGCAGCCGCTCGACCAGCTGCGGCTCCAGCTCGCACGCCCACGTCGCGCGCCGGCAGGGCAATCGCCTCGCGCAGGGCGTCGCCGCGCGGCGGCGTGATCTCCAGCCGGTGGTCGCGGATCTGCTCCCACAGCGGCGAGGCCATCAGGTTGGCGTAGAAGTCGGCGCGGGCGGCGAGCACCAGGTAGCAGTCTGGCGTCTGCAGCAGCTGCAGCAGCGCCTGCTCGAAACGGCTCGCGCTGGCTCGGCCGCAGCGACGGTAAACAGCTCCTCGTACTGGTCCACCACCAGCAGCAGCGCGTCGTCCTGCTGCGCGGCTGCCTGGCTGCGGCTTGCGTCTGGCGCCAGGCCGGCACACCGTCATCGGCACCGGTCGCGCGCAGACCGTGTGCCAAGTCGAGCAGAGCGGCCAGCGTGTCATAGGGTGTCGCCCCCGGCCGCATGCTGCGCACGACCCAGGGCTTGTCGGCAAAGTAGTGCGACTTCTCCAGCGCCGGCAGGATGCCTGCCGCCAGCAGCGACGACTTGCCGCTGCCCGAGGGGCCGATCACGGCCAGGAAGGAGTGGCGGCGCAGGCGGTCGACCGCCTGCTGGATCTCGGCCGTGCGGCCGTAGAAGCGTCCCGCGCTCGGCCGCCGTAAACGGCTTCATGCCGGGATAGGGACAGGCCGGCGCCGTAAAGGTTACTCCCGCCCACTCTGTCTGCAGCTCCCGCAGCTGGGGATTGGCGGGATTTGCGCGCAGCGCCGCCGCCAGCAGCCCCTGCAGCCCCACACGCTCGTCGCGCAGCGCCCACAGCACCAGGTCGTGAGCAGATGTCGTGCAGGTTGCGTCCCTGCACCGGCACCACCGCCTCCAGGCTGAGGCTGACATCGCCGTCCAGCCCCGTACGCAGCAGCTGGCGCAGCTCGTCGAGCGTAAATGCGTCTTCCAGCGCCGCGCAGAGCCGTTGGAGTTGGCTCGCCGCCCAACGCAACTACGCGCGCCGGCGCAGCATTGCTGGGGTCGCCACTTTCACCATCGCTCACTTTGTACCGGCACCGTTCCGTGCGAGTCTGTCATGAGTGCTGGGGGTCTGTTGAGGTAGCCAAATCGGAAACACGCAAGTGGTGCAGTAGAGTAACAGGCGCTCCCTACCCTGTCAACCGCTGCAAAAACTCCCAGGAGCTTCGCTGTGGCCTAGCCTCCTCGCCCGCCACAATCGCCACCATCCCACCCCTCCTCTCCGCCACCGGATGCCCCGCATCCACCACCGACGCCCTCATCAGCACCCCACCATACCGCCCCGCCAGCTTCCCCGCCACCTCCGCCAGCACACTCCCCGCCGGCGGCGGCTCCCCAAACAGCCCCAGCTGCGGCGCCGACAGCTCCCCGCACTCCAGCAGCGTCCACCGCACCGCCTCCGCCTCACTCGGCCAGCGCAGCCGCACCAGCTGCTGCACCAGCGCCGCCTCCACCCGCGCCGCCTGGCTCGCCGGCTCCACAAACACCACGTCGGCCGCCTGGTCGGCGCCGGCGACAAACGACAGGACGATCCGCAGCCGGCGGACGCCCTCCAGCGCCTCCGCCCGCGCGGCCAGCACCGGCCGCAGCGAAGCCATCACCGCCCCCACCAGCGGCTGCAGCGTCGCCGTCGGCGGATCCAGCGTGACCGCCACCGGCGCCGGCGCATCCTTCACCGCCCCGCGGACCGGCCGGTCGTCACGCCCCTGCGCCCAGCGCTGCGCCTGCCGGCCGCCGGCGCCAAAGCGCTGCGCCACCCCGGCTGCCGGCAGCGCGCCAAACTGCCCCCAGCGTGCGGATCCCCAGCCAGTGCAGCTGCTGCAGATGGGGGCGCGGCAGCGGCAGCAGCGTGATGGGCAGCGGGTTGAGAAAGCGCGCCTCGTCCGTCTTGTCGACCAGCCGCATGCGGCCGGGCGGCGCCACGCAGGCCGCGGCGCGGGCCGTGAACTTGCCCGAGTCCCAGCCCAGCGACGGCTGCAGATCGGCGCCCAGCCGCTGGCGCAGCCGCCGGCCGGCATCGGCCAGCAGCGGCTGCACGGAAGGGCGGTCCTTGGCGACGGCGTGCAGGTCCACGTAGGCGCTGCCCCAGCCCAGCGGCTCGACGGGCAGCTGCCACTCCGCCAGCTCGGCGAGCAGGGCGCTCTGCTCCGTCTCTGCTGCCTGGAGGTCGAGCGGGCGCAGGAGGAGGTCGGGGCACGCGGTCCGGGCTTCCTGGGCGCGCATCTGCTGCTGCACCCCGCTGCCGGCCGCTTCGGGCGATGCCGCCCACACCCGATCGTCGGGGCCGAGCAGCGCCAGCGGATGGCCGGCCAGGTCCGGCGCCTGGCGGAGGGCGAGGGTGATCAGCAGATTGGGCACGTGGCAGCACAGGACGCTCATGCGCTCGCTCGATGGCGCTGTTGGCAGGGCGGGTAGAAAGTGGCGGCGATGAGGCTGCGGTCTGACGTACGAGTATATAGAACGGAAGTTCTAATGTCAACCATGGGGCCGCGCCCGGGTGCATCAACAAGTTGTTGCTGAGTTTTGAGCCACCTCTGGTGAGTATGCCGATTGCGAAGCGTACACCTGGCTCCAGAAACAGATCTTGGATGCACCCCACAATGCCCGTCATCTTCGCCACGATATAATGCCTTCAACTAGCCACACGCTGTTGGAGGTCCCCTTGACCCTTGACGAAATAATCGACAGCCTGATTTCTGCGGCAGAGTACACCCCAGTAAAAGAGAACCCGTATGAGCCTTTGGTAGCCAGCTGGCTGAATCATGGTGCGCGAGTCGCCTCGGTTCGACCTCAGGCCTAGGGACTTTCTGACCTTTGCCGAAGATGAACTGGGCAAGGAGGCGACGGTCAGCCGCATCAATTGCGTCAACCATTTGAAGCGTGCCATAGAGTGTCAGGTTGATACGTACCTGTATGCATGGAACATGCTTGACTACGCTCGCAAGAAGATGCCCGCCCCGAGAGGTCTGCCGGGCAAGCTAGAGCTGTTGAAGTCACTCGGCTTACTGAATACACGCTCTGTCACCCGTCTTAATCAAATGCGTAACAAGGTTGAGCACGAATATGCGATACCGGATATTCAAGACCTCGACGTCTTCTATGAACTTGTAGAGACTTCGATTGCGCTGCTTGAACGGGCCGTCGCTACGGTAGAACACGTGGAGATAAGCACTGGCCCAGGGGAAGTACATGCAGGTCCAGTACTACATGGACCGACCCAGAGTTGTTTTCCAGATTAAAAACCAAAGGCCTACGCCAGGCGTCCCAGATTACACCATACTGTACGAGGCGGCGCTTGACGACAACCGAGAAGCTTTCATTCAGTGTTTCCGCATTCTGTCGCTACTCGGCGACACAGTCATATACCTTCTCAATGAAGAGGGCCTGGTTGCGAAACTGAGGCAGATAAAAACGAGGCCCCCAGCACCTCTGTCGGAAGCCTGAACCTACTCACCGGGTAATCCTTCCTTATGGCAAGCAGACTGTAAGCTAGCCGCCCGCGTCCCGACGGCATGGACAGGCTTACAATTAAGTCAGCCGTGTTTGCGTAAGTAAAGGGGGCCCCCCACATGAGCAAGACCGATGATGAGCATGCCCCTGACGAGTCATCAAAGCCTGAGTATGCCGAATATATCAAAATCCCCGAATGGAAGCGGCGCCGAGATGAGTGTCTGCGCCTTGCTGAAGTATACCTGCGCCCGGTGTGGACGAATTAAGTCGGCCGCCAACCTCCAAGTCCACCACCTGACCTACGAGCGCCTTGGTAACGAGCTTCCAAGCGACTTACAGGTCTTGTGTCATGCCTGCCACTGGGAAGCCGACAAGGAGCGTAAAGCTGCGGGGCCTACAGCCAGAGAAGAGGGATACGACCACAGTAAGCTAAGGGCCGGCTTCAACGGTTGGATGACGAACGGCGGACATGAAGACTGGTACGACATGTACGACTACACAATCATCCACCACGCTCAGCAATTTCTGGCGAGCATTGGACTGGACCCTAACAATCCAGCGCTAATCGAAGCCTCCTGTGGGGTCGAGCGAATGAAGCGTAGCAGGGTTCAGCGGCTACTTGCCATGGCCGCCCAAGAGATGCCACGGATTGTGTGGGATCTTGATGACTTCGGGTACGTGAATCCCCTGGCACAGATAGTAGGTATGCGCGAGCTGAGCTGAGGCCTGGGACCAGCCAATGTTCGATAGAGACCTTGAAGACGTCATTAGAACGGCCCAGTATTACAAGGTTCCATACGCACGTTATCGGTTCGAGCTTGACGGCCCGCACGAAGGTAAGTGGAGAAAGATTCAGGAGTATGACGGCCGTACACTAACGCAGACGGATGACATGACACCAACTAGTGCACAGATTAGCCCTCATTTCGGACCCCACACAAATAACTGGACGAGGAAATAAGCCCGCGGCTTGCGCAGCACCGACGCCGCAGTCGAGGCCTCGCCACGCCATCATCGCGCTGATCCTTTGTCGCCACCATGGCGGACCAGCACATGCACCACTTCGACGACATGGCCTTGCAACTGCTGCGCAGTGGGCCTGCCGTCCGCTTCCAAAGCAGGCGCGTATCGATCAGGCGATCCGATAGCGTGCCCACTGTCCAGGCTTACCTGGCGCCGGCTTGCTCCAGAATCCGGGCGATCTCTGCATGCCCCTTCTGCCGCGCGTGCGCCAGTGGTGTTACGCCCTGCCCGTCCGCCAGGTTGACGTCGGCCCCCGCCTCGACCAGGAGACGCACGACTTCCGTATGACGAGGGCCGCCGTCGCCCAGAATAATCGCCTCCAGCAGTGCCGTCCAGCCCAAGCGATTGACATGATCGACGTCGATTTCTGTCTTTAGTAGCTCCTGAATGATCTCGACATGGCCGCGATCGGCCGCCCGAATCAACCCCGTACCGTTGTAGCTGTCGGTGCTGTGCACGTTGGCGCCTGAGCGTAGGGTCAACCGCAGCAGCTCCAAGTAGCCGTCAGCAGTGGGGATCAAGTAGGCGCTCTGCTGCGAGCGATCCTGCACGTTGACGTCTGCGCCGGCTCCGATCAGCACTTCTGCCACCGCCACTTGGTTGCGATACGCCGCCGCGATCAGCGCCGTCCTGCCGCTGCTGTCTTGCGCTGTGACGCTTGCCCCTTGCGCCAACAGCTGTTTGACCAACTCCACATCGCCCGCTTCCGCAGCCGCAATCAACTGCATGTCGATCTCCCTCGCCGCACCCTGGCTCGCCGCTTCCCCTGCGCCACGTCCTTGTTCAACCTGCGGCGTCACCGGCGGTGCCGCAACAGGGCGTACGCAGGCGGAAGTCGCCATCGCCAGCAGCCCAGCAACCAGCCAACCAGCCGTCCGTCCCGCCATGCGAAGCGCCGATCTGCGCCTTGCTCCGTCCATCTTGCCCCTCCGTATGTGCCCCGTGCCCGCAGCCGGTTTCCAAACTGCCACGACTGCCAGGCTGCGCTACGACTGACCGCAGTCTACGTTAGCGGATTTTGTGAGAATGTCAACCATCGAGCTGGCGCGAGGTAGGGCATTTCATGTTGCAATAGCCCCGAATAGTTGCAAAGGGATTTGCGGATTTGTGCGGCAATAGCGGAAACCGCTAGGGAGGTAAGGCCAGCCATTGATACGCAGGACGGCAGCGACGCCGGCTGCAGGTGTCGACGGCGAGGAGGAGTACGACGACGCCGGCGCGGAATCAGCGACAGCATGCTGCGCGAGTTCACCGACAAGATGAACGGCTTGGACTAGCCGAACCGCAGCACTGAGGCAAAAAACAAGGTCCTTTCGTTACTGCCAGTTTGGCGCTCCTCCTTGCGAAGTTAGAGCGACTACCCACATAACGAGATTGTGGAGCTTACTCTTCGCCCCGGTACAGCCCGTGCTTCATAATATACGCCTCGACCGCCCGCGGCACCATGTGGCGGATGGGCTGGCCGTTGCGCACGCGCTGCTGGATGACGTGGCTGGCGATCTCCAGCTCGGGCATGTCGAGGATGGTGACCCGGCTGCGCACGCCCGGGAGCGCCGCTTCCAGCGCCTCCCAGTCCAGCTCGACGTCGTGCCGGCTTAAGGCGGCCAGCCGCGCGTTGTCTACCAGCCACTGCGCTTCGTGCCAGGTCGGCAGGTCGCGCAGGCTGTCCATTCCCATCAGGAAGTAAATGTCCGTGCCGGGGCCGACCTGCTGCTGGAGCAGCCGCACGAGGTCGGACGTGTAGTGCGGACCCGGCCGGTCGGCGTCGATGCGGCTGATGAGCGCATAGTCGACGTCCGCCGTGGCCAGCTCGGCCATGCACAGCCGGTCTTCCACGGGGGCCATGCGCCGGCCGCGCTTGTGCGGCGGGTTGCCCGCCGGCGCCAGGTAGATACGGTCGAGCCGCAGCTGAAACCAGGCTTCCTCGGCCAGGATCAGGTGGCCGATGTGAATGGGGTCAAAGGTGCCGCCCAGGATGCCGATGCGGCCGGTTGCCGTTGATCGGGCTGCCGCTGAACGTACCGGCCATACTCTACTCGCCGAGGGCGTTGTCGTAGCCCCACACCAGTTCGACGTTGCCGATCTTGACGGTATCGCCGTCTTGAATGCCCGCCTCACGCAGGGCATCGGTGATCCCCAGCGCGACGAGAATGCGTTGGAAACGCAGGCCCGCCTCGTAGTAGTCCCACTTGGTCATGCGCGCCGCCCGCTCGACCTCGTGGCCGCGCACCCGCCACATCCCCGGCTCGGTCTGCTCGATGGTAAACGCCTTGCGGTCCGGCTGCGGCGTGATCTCGACGAGCGACTCGACTTCTTCCTCGAGTGGTGCCGGGCAGCGCGTCGAGCATCTCCTGGACGCGGTAAAGCAGCATCTGCACGTTTTCGCCCGTCACGGCGCTGATCGCCATTGCCGGCAGACCCAGCCGCTCCATCTGCTGCTGCGACCGTCGGCCAGGCGGCCTGTGCCTCGGGCAGGTCCAGCTTGTTGAGCACCACGATCTGCGGCTTGTCGGCCATTGCCGGGTTGAACAGGCTCAGCTCCTGGTTGATGGCCTCAAAGTCGCCCAAGGGATCGGGGCTGGCGCCGTTGAGCATGTGAATGAGCACCCGGCAGCGCTCGACGTGGCGCAGAAACTCCAGCCCGAGCCCCACCCCTTCGTGTGCGCCCTCCAGCAGGCCGGGAATGTCGACCAGCACAATCTGCCGGTGATTCACCTCGGCCACGCCCAGGTTGGGCGCCACGGTTGTAAAGGGGTAGTCGGCGATCTTGGGTGTGGCGGCGCTGACGACGCTGAGCAGGGTGGATTTGCCGGCATTGGGCACGCCCATGATGCCGACGTCGGCCACCAACTTCAGCTCCAGCTCGATCCAGCGGTCTTCGCCCGGTTCGCCCTTTTCGGCGATCTGTGGCGCCGTCATGCGCTGGGTCTTAAAGGCGGCATTGCCGCGCCCGCCGCGCCCGCCCTTGGCGATGACGGCCTCCTGCCCGGGCTGCGTCAGGTCGGCCAGGATCTCGCCGGTGTTGACGTCACGGACGATCGTGCCCGGCGGCACCGGCAGCCGCAGGTCGGGGCCGGCCGCGCCATACTTGTCGGCGCCCTGGCCGTGGACCCCACGCTCGGCGCGCTGGTGGACGTTGTGCTGCAAATGATACAGCGTGTTCATCCCTGGATCGACGTAGAGAATAACGCTGCCGCCGCGGCCGCCGTTGCCGCCATTGGGGCCGCCACGCGGGACGAACTTCTCGCGCCGGAACGCCACGACGCCGTCCCCGCCGCTGCCTGCCTTAACATAGATGCGTGCTCGGTCAAAAAACATCCTTATATTGTAGCCGCTGGGGGAGGTTTCCCCAAACTCAGCCCTTCACACCGGACAATGTAATGCCCTCGATGAAGTAGCGCTGGGCGAGGAAGAAGACCACGATCACGGGCAGCGAGGTCACAAGCGAGGCGGCCATGAGATAGGCCCAGTTGGTGGTGTAGGTCGAGCGGAAGAACTGCAGCCCCAGCGTCACCGTGTACAGCTCGGGCTTCTGCAGGTAGATGAGCGGCGCCAGAAAGTCGTTCCAGGCTGCCTGGAAGGTGAAGATGGCCACGGTGGCCACGGCGGGCATGGAGAGCGGCAGGATCACGCGCCACAGGATCTGCAGCGTGTTGGCGCCGTCGATGATGGCCGCATCCTCAAAGTCGGGCGGGATGGTCAGGAAGAACTGGCGCAGCAGGAAAATGTAAAAGGCGCTGCCAAAGAAGGCCGGCACGGTCAAGGGCAGGAACGTGTTGATCCAGCCCAGCTGCTTGAACAGCACGTAGAGCGGCACCATCGTCACCGGGTAGGGCAGCATCATCGTCGCCAGCACCACCAGGAACAGGACGTCGCGGCCGGGTGCGCGCAGCCGGGCAAAGGCATAGGCGATGAGCGTGCACGACAGGACGTGGCCGACGATGGTCAAGGCCGTGATGATGGCGGTGTTGAGCATGTAGCGGTCAAAGGGCAGCGTCGTCAGCGCTTCGCGGTAGTTCTCCCACTGGGGCGGATTGGGGATCCAGCGCGGTGGCACTTCAAAGATCTGGTAGTTGGGCTTGAGCGACGACGAGATCATCCAGAGAAAGGGAACGAGAAACAGGATGGCCACGCCCCAGACGAGGGCCGTCTGAGCCAGGAAGGTGCGCCAGCGTGAGGGCGTGCATCAGCGCTTCTCTCCCTCGTAGTAGACCCACCACTGGCCACTGCGCACGACCAGGATCGTCAGCACGAGGATGATCAGGAACAGCACCCAGGCCAGCGCCGAGGCGTAGCCCATCTGGAATTCCTGGAATGCCTTGCGGTAGAGATAGAGCACGTAGAAGAGCGTCGAGTCGAGCGGGCCGCCGTTGGTGGCGACAAAGGCGCTGGTGAAGGTCTGGAAGGTGCCGATGATGCTCAGCACCAGGTTGAAGAAGATGGTGGGTGTGAGCATCGGCAGCGTCACGTGCCGGAAGCTCTGCCACGCGCCGGCGCCGTCGATGGCTGCGGCTTCGTAGAGCTGCTGCGGGATGCCCTTCAGCCCGGCCAGGTAGATGAGCGCCGCACGCCCCAGGCCCCACAGGCTCATCAGCCAGAGCGCGGTCAGGGCCGTGTTGGGATCGGCCAGCCAGCGCGGCCCTTGGATGCCGAACCGGGCCAGCGTGGCGTTGATCAGCCCGGCCTCGGGTTGAAAGAGCCACATCCATACGACGACGAAGGCGACGCCCGAGATAATGGTCGGCAGATAGTAGATGGTGCGTGCGCCGCGGATGCCGCGCACGCCCCTTTGGTTCATGAGCAGGGCCAGCAGCAGCCCGCCGACCAGTTCGGCCGGCACATAGAGCAGCGTATAGCGGATCGTGACGCTGAGCGACTGCCAGAAGAGCTTGTCGTCGACCATGCGCGTGTAGTTGCGCAGGCCGACGAATACCGGATCCGACAGGAGGTCCCAGCGCGTGAAGCTCAGGCCCAGCGACGACAGCACCGGCCCGAGGATGAAGATGGTAAAGCCCAGCAGCCAGGGCGAGATGCACAGGTAGAAGAGAATGGCTTCTCGCCGCGCCGGGCGGTAGGGGCGCGATGTTCGCGGCATAGACATGCGATCGTAGAATGTGTGACGTGATGCGCGACGAGCTCGAAACCGAGTTTCTCAAAGAAACTCGGTTTCTTCTCAGCACGTGGTGCGCGCCATGCGTAATCCGTTGTGTGCCGGCGCTACTGTTGTGCGATCAGGTCGTCCAAGGCCGTCTGCGCGTCCTGCGCCGCTGTCGCGAGCATGGCGGCGATGTCGGCATTCGGATCCAGGATGACCGTTTCCAGCACCTTGCGCAGCGCCGGGTCCGCCGTCTGGCCCCAGTAGGGGGTAGAGACATAGGCGCGCGGCGCCAGGTAGTTCAGCTCGTTGAGCCAGGCGCCTTCGATCGGGTCGGTGGAAAGGCCCGACGAGTCCGCCACCTCCTTGACGGTGGGCAGCGCCCAGTCCTTCCAGACCTCGGCGCCTTCCTTGCCCGGTGTAGTAGCGCAGGAAACGCCAGGCTGCCTCCTGGTTCTTGCTCAGGGCAGAGATGCCAAAGCCGCCCCAGAAGAGCACGTTGGCGCGTGCTTTGCCGGCCGGCATGCCGACCACGCCCAGGTCGATGTTGGGATTCTCTTTCATGCCCGCTCTGCGGCCAGCGGCCAAAGATGCGCATGGCGGCCGTGCCGTTGTCGAACTCGCTGTTGCCGCCGCCAAAAGAGTTCATGTCGGCCGGCAGCGGGGCGACCTTGTACTTGTTGTAGAGGTCGGCATAGAACTGCACCGCGGCCTGCACCTCCGGCGAGTCCATGTAGCCCGCGAACTGCTTGCCGTCCTCGCTGATCAGCTTGCCGCCGGCCGCCGCCACCCAGTACTCAAAGCCGGTGGTCCAGGCGGCCGGCAGCTGCACGCCCCACTGCACGGTCTTGCCGGAGTCATCGGTCTTGGTCAGCTTCTGCGCCGTGTCCAGGAACTCCTCCCAGGTCCAGCCATCCTGCGGATAAGGGATGCCTGCTTCGTCAAACAGCTTCTTGTTGTAGTAGACGGCCAGCGGCGAGAAATCCTTGGGCAGCAGGTACTGCGTGTCGTTCCAGCGGCCCGGTTCGAGCACGCCCGGCAGATAGATGCTGGTGTCCAGCGGGATAGTCGGCGCTGGCGATGAACTCGTCCAGCGGCACAAATGCGCCCTTGTCGACAAACATCGGCACGGCGTCGTCGCCGATCTGCAGCAGATCCGGCGGGTCGCCGGCGGCGATCTGGGTCAGGATGCGGGCATAGTAGTCGCCGCTGCCCACCGGCTCCAGCTGCACCTGGATGTCGGGGTTGGCAGCTTCAAACTGCTCGATGATCTTGAAATGGGGCGTCAAGCCTTCGCCGCTGTCACCGGTGCCGACGCGCAGGACAACCTTGGCGCCTTCGGGGCGGGCGGTCGGCGTGGCCGTGACCACGATCTGGGGCGCAACGCCCCCGGGTTGGGCGGTGCAGCTGATCACCGTTGTGGCCAGCAGCACGAACAAGAGCAGAAAACTCACTCGCTTTGTCATGGATGGTCCTTTCGGTTAGACAAACAGGACGGATATGCGAAGGGAGCCTTTGTAAGAAGGGCTGCGCAAGGCAGTACACTGGTAAGTGTACTGCAAGAAGAGGTCAATTCCAATCGATTTGCAGGGATTGTCAGACATATGGTTCAGACGCGCCTGATGCGCGCTGACGGTGCTTTCGAAGTTGCCGAGCGGGATGCGCAGGCCGATGTTCATCCAGGCCTGCCCTGAGCGCACCTCGTCGAAGCCCTCGACCGTGTAGCGAGCTTCGGGATCAAGCCCCTGCAGGTAGATCGGCGGGATGCGGGCGGGCTCGCGCATGTGCGTGCGGAAAGCAAAGAGCACCGCTTCTGCCGCGATCCTTGCTCACATACTGCCATGCCGTATAGGTTTTGCCCTGGGCCGGCAGCAGGCGGTACTGGTCGCCGAACTGCACGAGCGGGCGGATCTCCTTGTATAGGGCGATCTGCTCGGCGCCGGCGGCCATCTCCTCTTCGCTCCACTCGAGCAGGTCGACGCTCATGCCCAGCACGCCCAGCATGCTGACGTGAAAGCGGAAGGTGAGCGGCAGCAGCGGGTTGCCCATGTGGGTAACCTGCGACTCCATCGTGATGGCGGGATAGGCCTGCGAGAAGCCTTCCTGGATGCCAAGCCGCGCCGTCGCCTCGGTGTTGTCGCTGACCCAGTACTGGTCCACCATCTGGAGCATGCCCAGGTCGACGCGGCCGCCGCCGCCGGAGCAGCTCTGCCACAGGACCTGCGGATGGCGCTGCGCCAGCGTCTTCCACACGTGGTAGACGCCGTGGACGTAGCGCACCCACAGCTCGCGTGGGTCGCCCGGCGCCTCCGGCCAGCCCGGCTCGCGAGACGTTGCGGTTCATGTCCCACTTGATAAAGACGATGTTGTGCTCGCGCAGCAGCTTGTCCAGCAGGCTCGATCAGGTACTCCTGGACGTCGGTGCGCCCCAGGTTGAGGATGTGCTGGTTGCGCATTTCGGTGCGGCTGCGCGTGGGGAAATGGATGATCCAGTCGGGATGGGCGCGGTACAGCTCGCTGTCGGTGTTGACCATCTCGGGCTCCAACCACAGGCCAAAGCCCATACCCAGCTCGTTGACGCGCCTGATCAGCGGCTGCAGCCCGTTGGGAAACTTTTGCTCATCCGGCCACCAGTCACCCAGGCCGGCGTTGTCGATGGCGCGGCGGTGGAACCAGCCGTCGTCCATGACAAACAGCTCGACGCCCATGCGCGCCGGCACGTTCGGCGACGGCAATCTGCGAGGCCTCGTTGACGTCAAAAAAGACCGCTTCCCACGAGTTGTAGAGCACGGGGTGCGGCTTGAGCCCGTGCGGGAGGATGGAGCGGGCATAGTCGTGCAGCGTGCGCGAAGCCGCGCCGAAACCGCCGCAGGTATAGCCTGCCAGGCTCGCCAGGTGTCGTAAACGTTTCGCCGGGCTGCAGCCGCCAGGTGAAGTCCCAGTCGTTGATGCCAATCGCCAGGCGGGTCAGGCCCACATCGGTGACCTCGGCCAGCAGTTTCCAGTTGCCGCTCCAGGCCAGCACGCCGAACCAGACCTCGCCCTGCCGCTCGTCAGCGCTGCCGCGGTCGACGGCAAACCAGGGATTGCCCTGGTGGCTGGTGGTGATGCGGCGGCTCTCCAGGGCCTTGACGCCGGCTTGGAGCGTGCTCACGCTGCAAGCTGCCACTCGTCAAACCAGCGCCCGTACACATAGGAGAGTCGATAGTCGCCGCCCCAGGGCAGATGCCACAGGGCAGTAAAGACGCGTTCGAGGTTGATCGGCGTTTCGCCTGCGTTCTTGATCTCCACGAAGCGTTCGATCAGGTCGTGCTGCTCATGCACGCGATAGCAGAGCACAAGCTCGAGCGGATAATATTCGTCACGGAGCGTCACCCGCACCAGCGGCTGTGCGCCAGGTGCTGCTTCGGCGCCGGCAAAGCGCAGGACAGTGTCGCGCACGCCGTCGGCAAACGTTGTCTTGAGGCAGGGCTCGGTATATTTCGTACCCGCATAGGCAGGATACTCTTCCTGCATGCCGTGGCTGACGCCGCTAAAGGACGCCCAGCTGCTCATATCTGCAGGAGTTGGATAATCTTCCGCACAGGCAAGGCGCACGCCCCAGTAGGTATGGACAAGAATGCCCGTGCGGCGTGACGCCAAACGCATAGGCAGTATGATCGGTCTCTAGGACCCAATGGTTTTCGCGTACCAGTACTGGCATATCCGTCTTCTCACAAGAGCAGGGATGTAAGTCGGGTGTAGGTCTTTGTAATGGGAGCCTCGGGGAGAGGCTCCCAAGCACAGGAGAGGGGAGGCAGGCGCTACCATGTGCGTCTGCCTCCACACCAGGAGAACTACTGGAACAGGGCGTTGACCTGTTCGTTGGCCGCGGGCAGCACATCGGCGGCCTTGGCCTGGCCCAGCATGATGCTCTGCATGACTGGCGTCATGATGGCTGGAGATTTCCGAGGCGTGGTCGGTGACCGGGAACAGGAAGGTGCCGTTCTCTTCCAGTCGCCTGCTGTGTGAAGGCCGAGACGTCCAGCCCCTTGGCCTTGTAGGCTTCCACCGCCTTATCGACGGCCGACTGCTGCGCCGGGAAGACGACGCCGAAGGTGCCGACGGTGTCGGCGCATTCAGGCGAGGCCAGGTACTTCAGGACCTGCCAGGCTTCTTCCTGGTGCTGGCTGCCGATCCAGATCGAGTCGGCGAGGCCGTTGAACATGCTCTTGCGGCCTTCGGGGCCCTCGGGCAGGCGGGCAAAGCCGAACGGGAAGGTGGCATTGTTGACAAAGTCGCCGATCATCCACGAGCCGTTGGCGTGCAGGGCGCCCAGGCCGCTGTTGAAGGCGGCCGAACCGCCCAGGCTGGTCACCTGCTCGAGCGGCATGATGAAGCCCTTCTTCATGCTGTCGGCGATCCACTGGATCGTGTTGATGAAGCGCTCGTCGTCATAGTGGTAGGCTGGTGGCATACAGCTCGTCGATCGGCTGCCAGCCGGTCGTGTCGGTCAGCCAGCTCCACTCGGTCTGGCCGTAGCCTTCGCCGGCGCCGTTGATGATCAGGCCGTACTGCTTGACCTTGGTGGGGTCGAAGTCGGGGCTCGAGGCCGTTGTTGCCGTTCTCGTCGATGCTCAGCTTGGCGATCAGCTCGCCAAAGCTGCCGCCGTTGTCCAGGTTCCAGGTGGTGCTGTTCAGTTCATCCACCGTCACGCCTGCGGCGTCGAGCGCAGTCTGGTTGTACACGATGGCGATGGTGTCCCAGTCCTTGGGCAGACCGAACTGCTTGCCCTCGCGACCCCAGAGGTCGTTCAACTCGCCCAGGTAGACGCTGGTGTCGACGCCGTCGCGCTCGATGAAGGGCTGGATGTCGACCAACTGCTCCTTGGCGGCGAATTCCGGATACTTCGCCAGGTGATCGGTGAAGATGTCGGGCGCCGTGCCGGCGACCATGCCGGTCTGGACACTGTTCCAGTAATCGCTCCACCCGCTCTGCGTGATGTTGACCTTGATGTTGGGGTTGGCTGCCATGAAGGCGTCGGCGCAGGCCTGGTAGGCGGGCAGCTGGTTGGCGTCCCACAGCCAGTACTCGATCGTGACGGCCTCGCCACTGGCGGCAGGCGCGGCGGCTTCGGCAGTGGCCTCGGTGGTGGCGGCGGCATCGGTCAGCAGCCGGCGGCTTCGGCAGGGGCCGCGGCCGGTGCGGCAGCGCCGCCGCAGGCGCTCAGTACCATGCTCAGCACCACGAGCAGGGCCATCAAGACGGAAACACGTTGTTTCATACTGTTCCTCCGTAACGAAATGGATGGTCTAAGCAAGATTGAACAAAAGGGTTTATTTGAAACCGGTGAATTGGATTGAGTCCAAGATTCGCCGGCCCAAAAGCAGGAAGATTAGGAACGTCGGGATGATGGCCAGCGTCGTGCCTGCCATCAAGCCGGTCCAGTCGGGCGCGCCCTGCGGCGTCTGCGAACGGAAGATGCCCAGCGCCACCGTCAGCACCCGCACGCTTTCGTCGCTGCCGACGATCAGCGGCCACAGGTATGATATTCCAGGTGGAAATCAGGGTAATGATTGCCAGGGTCGTCAACGCCGGGACCATCATGGGCAGGACCACACGCAGGAAGCTCGTCCAGACGGTGGCGCCGTCGATACGGGATGCCTCCTCGACTTCGCGGTTGATGCCCAGGAAGAACTGGCGCAGGAAGAAGACTGCATATGGCGTCATCAGCAGCACGGGAGCAGCAATGCCCAAGTAGGTGTTCATCAGGTTTATCTGGCGCACGAGAATAAAGTTCGGGATCAGTGTGACGATGCCCGGCACCATCAGCGCGGCGATATAGATGGTGAACAGGGTGTTGCGGAACGGAAAGCGCAGGCGGGCAAAGGCATAGGCGGCCATGGCGCAGAAGGCAGTCTGCACGACCGCCACCATCACGCTGACGATGATCGAGTTGACCAGGGCGCGGAGGAAGTTGATGTTGCCGCCGCCGCCGCCCAACGCCACGGCCGTCGCCGGATCGACCAGGCCGAGCACGCGCTGGAAGTTGATCAGCGTTGGCTGCACCGGCAGCAGCGAACCGGTGTCCAGAAAGATCGCCTTCGGCGCAGTCAGCGCCGTGCGCAGCATCCAATAGAATGGGAAACAGTGTGACAAAGAGGAGCAGCGCCATGGCGATCCAGGCGATCGTTCTGCCCCAGGGAAACTTTTTGCGCGGCCGATGATCGTTTGCGTAGCAGTAGTTGCAGCAGTCATGATTTACTTCGCCTCCGAGTCTGTGCACGCACCGACTTACATGTCTGACTCGCCCGCGCGCATCAAGCGCATCTGCATCAGGCTTACAAAGATCAGGATGAGGAACAGCACGATCGAGAGCGCCGTGGCGTAGCCCATGTTAAAGCGGGTGAACGCCTGCTCATAGATGTACCAGTTGAACACCTTAGTGGCGTTGACGGGACCGCCCTTGGTCGTAATGGCGATCGTGTCGAAGATCTGGAAGGAACCGATGACGGATGTCACGATCACGAACACCAGCACAGGCCGCAGCAGCGGGATCGTCACCCGCCAGAACATCTGGTTTTCCGAAGCGCCGTCGATCGAGGCTGCCTCGTAGACCGAACCGGGAATCGACTGCAGACCGGCAAAGATCAGGAGTGCGGTGTAGCCGACGTACTCCCAGATGTTGATCATGGCGATCGAGGGCATGGCAAACGCGGGCAAGTCCCAGGAAGGCGATCATCGGCAGCCCCAGGTTCTTGAGCGTCACATTGATAATGCCCAGGTTGGGGTCGAGCAGCCAAAGCCAGATCAGGCCGACGACCACGGGCGGCATCAGCCAGGGGATGATGATCAGTGCCCGGATGATCATCGAGTTGGTGAGGCGGGACATCATCACGGCGATGATGATGGCCAGGATCGTCTGCAGCGGAATGTTGAGCAGACACATAGTAGAGCGTCACGCTCAAGTGCATTGTAGAACTCTTTGTCGCTAAACAGCTTTACATAGTTCTGGATGCCGATGAACTTCTCCGGACGCAGCAGATCCCAGTCGGTGAAGCTGATGTACAAGCCGCGCACGGCGGGCATGGCGAAGAACAGCGAGAAAGCCGATCAGGCTGGGCAGGATGAAGAGGAGTGCCGGCAGGCTTTCGCCTGGGATCCACCTGCCGTTCTTTCTGGGCCTTGCCGGTTCTGGATCGTGAAAGGCTTGCCGCCTGCGTTTGTGCCGACATATTCACCTCACATCACTTGTTCACGTTGCGCCTGACCACTCAACCACCGAGCTACTTCGCCGATAAGCTGCTGCGGCAGCACCGGTTTCACCAAATAGGCAGAAACGCCGAGTCCGTACCCCCTGCTGCGCGCATCGACCGCACTGCAGACGATGACAGGGATCGTGCTTCTTGCCGCGTGTTCCAGCACCCGCGTGAGCGAGGTCCATTCTTGTTCATCGGCGACACCCAACTCCATGATTACGGCCTGGACGACTTCATGCTCCAGCACCGGCAAAATATCGTCGGCGCTTTCAACCGTTATGACATGCCAGAGTTTGCCTAGTTCACGTGCATAGAGCTGCCGCGTGGCTCGGTCCGGTTCGGACAACACTAGAGTAGCAACAGTGGCAGCACACATGGTCCCATTCCAGTCCCTCCAGGCTCGTATTCCAGGCGAACCGAAGGCAAAATGACTGAAGATCAGATCAACTTGCCTGGTACCTGGTGGTTGTAGAGTCAGCCTGGCTTTTGTCGTGTAAAATTCTGAGTTGAGTGCTGATCCACAGTATAGCGAATGGTAGGGCCCCAGTCGTGTACAATTAGAGACGGAATTTGGATTATTGAGCACACTTCTCGTCGTCTGTCGGGGACGCGGCGGTTAGTTCAGGCTACGAAACGACCGCGGCGGCTTGCCCGTCACCTTGCGAAACATGCGGCTGAAATAGGCCGGCTCGTTAAAACCAGTGGCAAAGGCGATCTCCGTGACGGTCATGTCACTGTGCTGCAGCAGTGCGCGTGCCCGCGCGATGCGGTAACTGTTTACATAGTCCCATAATGCCATGCCCGTATGGCGACGAAAGACGCGTGATATATACGAGGGACTGACGCCCAGGACGCCGGCAATCTCCTCGCGTGTG
This sequence comes from uncultured Chloroflexia bacterium, assembly GCA_963701415.1. Classification (GTDB taxonomy): domain Bacteria; phylum Chloroflexota; class Anaerolineae; order Caldilineales; family Caldilineaceae; genus Fredericiella. The sequence continues at coordinate 242,480 of CAVPAH010000019.1, read as the reverse complement.
ATCTCGCGGGCAAAGTGGCTGGCAATATAGTCCTGGGTTTGCTTAACCAGCTGCTCGGATGTGTGCTCCTGCAGCGAAGATCGGACACGGCGAGCAGATTCTGGGCCGCCAATCTCCGTGGGTGATGCGGCGCCTTCGTGCGCACAGGGCAGATAGACGTGGCACATGGTGCCCTCCCCTGGGACGCTCTCGATGTGCAGATCACCGCCGTGCATCGCCACCAGGTGATACGCAACGATCAAGCCGAGCCCTCTTTGGGTCGAATCCAGCGGCCAGCCATAGCCCCCTACGCTGTCGCCTGTGGCGCGCAGCATGCTGCGGCGAATGCCTACCAGCATTTCCGCAGGAATGCCGCAGCCCGTGTCCTGCACCCAGAGATGCACCCGAGAGCCTGCTCTTTCGACCCCGAGTACAATCTGGCCGTGTTCCGTGTGCTTGGCTGCATTATCGAGCAAGTTCATCAGCGTATTGCGCAGACGCATAGGGTCAGCAAGTATCGGCGGTACTTGGGCGGGGGCTTGCAGTCGCCAGCGTACGTGTGTATTGTTGACCAGCGTGCGCATGGCGGTTGCAAAGACTTCCTCAACGAACTGCGCCGGCGCAATCGTTTCTTTGTGCAGCTGCAGCACACCAGTCTCTACCTGGGCCAGGTCCAAAAGATCGTCGATCAGGCGCTGCAGGTCGAAGCCGCTGCGCTCGATCGTGCGCAGATCCTCCACCAATTCATCCATTGTCAGAGGTGTCTTGCCGGTAGTTGTCGCCAAGGCCGACTGGCAGTAACCAAGAACAATATTGAGTGGGGTTCGCAGTTGATGGCTGACGTGGGCCAGCAGACGGCCCCGCAGCAGGTCTGCTTCCACTGCTTCGGCCCGCGCTTGGATCGCCTGGGCGTAAAGTTGGGCGTTGCGCGTGGCGGTGCCCAACTCGTCGGCCAATGTCTGCAAGGCATCCAACTCTGCCTGGTTGCGCAGCGTGCGGTGCTGGCTGTGCAGGTCGAGGACACCTAAGATCCGGCCGCCCACATGCACCGGCAGGATCACGCGGGACTGGATGTCCGGCCACCGCTCGTCCGGTAAAAAACGCTTACTGTTGGGCACATCGGGAATGTAGACGATCTGGTTATGCAGCAGCGCATGGCCCAACGCGCCGGACTGTGCGAGGGGGATGACCATCGCTTCGGTATCTGCACGTTTTTCTTGGACACGCACGAGGCAGCGGTCGGCATTGGACCAGACGAGGAGCTGGGCATGCTCGTATTCGTAGCGCGCGCGAATGATGTCTGCCATCTCCGCCAGCAGCTCGTCCTGATCTAGAATTGAGCCAACGCGATGATTCAGTTCCAGGCTGGTCTTCATTTGCACCAGCCGCTGCTGCTCCAGCTTGAAGTTGACGTTGACAAGCCGGTTAGGAATGGGAGCAATGGCGAGCAGTTTGCGGACCGCTATCGCCGGAATGTTCTCAGCAGTTACCAATTCCAAAGCATAGGGGAAATGCTCCGGCAGCACCTCTTGTTTTGCCGCGCGCTGGGCGTATTCTGCCAGGTTGGCACCCAGCTGTTCGGGGTTCGTTTCCACAGTGGCATGCATGCTGCCTGTCTGTATCGCTGCCAGTGCCAGGGGATCGCCGTTGATGCCCACGACCAGGGTCTTCTCATCCAGCAAGCCCAGCGCCCGGGCAGCATCGCGCGCAGCCAGCGCCTGCGAGTCCGAGAGGCCAAAGATGCCATCGATCCGGTTGCCCACGTACGCCGCCTGCCAGGGTGCGCCCTGTTCCAGGAGCGAAGTGAACACCTCGTCATAGCTCCAACCCGAGCCGGCGCGCAGGCACTGCATCTGGGGGTAACGCGCCAGGACGCGGTAGAAGCCTTCTACGCGCTGCCTTCCCGTATAGCTGGCGTCGTCCAGGGCGCCTGCCATCAGAATGCGGCCGGTGCCCCGTAGTTGCTCCACCAGAAAGCCTGCCGCCATTACACCTGCCTGAGACAGGCCGTGCACGCTGGCCAGCAGCGGGTGCGACAGCATTGTGTCTTCCGAGCAAATAATCGGCAGGCCCTCGTCGAGCACCGCCCGCATGAGCGCATTGGGAAGCACATGCGTGATCAACGCCCCCAGTTCCTGCGCCTGCAGTTCATCGATGATGCCGAGGATGTTGTTGTCGAATTGGTCTTGCGCGTCGGGCAGCGAGATCGGCACCAGCGTGATGTCCAGCTCCTGCGCCCGCTGCTGCACACCTTCACGCACTTGGACCCAGAATGGGTCACCGGGCCGCAGCCCAAAACCCACGCGTATCGTTTGCCTGGTCATGATTCTGGATTTCCTGCCGCTAGAATACCACAATGACGCGGGCTTGTCGTAAGCTCTACACATCATTGTAGTATTCCAGCGGCATTCAGAGCGCATTGGCAACAGACCGTGGGCCGCCTCGCGGGGGAGCGGCAGTGCTTACGGCACGAGCTGCCCTAACGGTTCTTCCTTCTCCTGCGCCAGTACTAGCGACCATGGTTGGGTTTCTGCCTGTAAGGGTCGGCCCAACTGAACTGCTTCTCCACCCAGGATGTCCAGGTAGCGATCCTGGCAAGCTTCGGCCAGCGAATAGACAGGTACACCGCCATTCACGTAATCTCCCATGCGCATCAGCAGATCCGCGACGGCGATCTCGTCGTCGGCCAACTCTGCGGGGACGGTGGGATTGCGGTACCACCACTGCTCACCTGCCTGAATTCCTTTTAGATAATTGCCCTCCAGGTTGCCATTAGGACCGGCGCTGTGGCGCGTAAACGTCACATGGATAGGTGTCAGGTAATCTGACAAGTACACGGCATGTTCGTCCACGACCTCGCCGCGCTCGCCCCGCACCAGCAGCCTCTGCCCGCGAATCCAGGAAAAATACTGCTCGCCGGTAAAATCGATCACGCCCAGACGGTCGCCAAAGTCGAACAACGTAAAGGATTGTTCGGCAGTGATGATTTTTTCACCGGCCGGGGGACCTTGGCGACCTGGCCCCTCTATGATGGGTGATGTGAAGCGATGGACGCTGATGTTGGGCAGCTCGGCGCCAATGTTCAAGAAACGGCGCATCAAACTGATGCCGTGGTAGCCATGGGCCACGGACACTTGGGCCTGGCTGACGCGGCCAATGCGCCCACTGCCGGCGAATGCGAGCCGCGCAGCATGCTGGGGCTGCAGCCAATATTGCTCCGCCACCTGGATGCGGGCGCCTTGTTCTGCCAAGGACCACAGCTGCCGCAGTTCCGCCAGGGTAGTTGCCGGCGGCGTTTCCGAGAGCACAGGTAAGCCGAGTTCCACCAGTTCGCGCACGACGCCAGGGTTGGCACCCCATGCGACGCTGGTCATCATGAAGTCCGGCTTTTGCGCTGCCACTAGATCGGCAGCCGACCGATAGACTGGGATATTGAACTCGGCCGCGAGACCGGCAGCCTTTTCAGGCGTGCGCGCCACAATTCCCGCCACCTGCACGCGCCCTTGGGTTGCTCTCGCGGCACGCAAGATGCAGCGCACTCGCCAACCACTGCCGACGATTCCAAAACGCATTGTAGTTGCTCCTCTCAAGCGCTATTGAGAACGCGATGATATGCTCACCGCGTCGCTGTTGCCAATTAGATTTCCGGCTCCGGTGGGAGAGTGCGGCCATTGCGTCCGCCGCCTTCCCCGCGGTAAGGTAAACCTGGCTGCCAATCCACAGCAGGTGGAACGACGAACGCTTCCACCGGTAGTGTCACTGGTACACCGCCGTTACGGCCTGAAAGATAAGCCGCCTCGCACATCTCGAGAGCCATGAGTGAGCCTTGTGCGACGCTGTAGTCGGGCTGGCCATTATCCATGTGCATTGCCAGGTTTTCCAGGTGCCGTTGGTGCGCCGAACGGGGGCCAGGCGCCACTTCAATCAAGGCGCCGTGCGGGTGATCCGCATTGAGCAGGCGATAGCGCGGCTCCCAGCCATAAAAGTCAAGGGTGCCTCCGGTTCCAACAAGGCGGAAGAGCGTGTCTTTGCCCACTTCGCTCGTCTGCACATAGTCTCCCGTCTGCATGACTACCCGGACGCCGCTGGTGGTTTGCGCGTATGTCACGGCTAGTGTCTCGACCTGCATGCCGTCGCGATAGGTGCGCGCCGAGGCATCGCATGCGCCCATGACGTAAGCGATCGGGGCTTGGCGAGTAAGCGTAACGAAGAAATCCAGCCAGTGAATGCCTGCGTTGATGATATCCCAGCCGCGGCACTGGATTTCCACCAGCTTGAGATCGCCGATGGCGCCACCGGCCACGAGGTCCAGCACCCGCCGCGAATGGTCCGCAACCAGCAAACCATGCGGCACGGCCATCGGCAGGTTCCGCGCTTGCACGAGTTGGAGCAGCCGGCGGCCATCGGCTGCGGTGTCGGCGAGCGGTTTTTCCACAAGGATGCCGCAGAGTGGCAGTGCCAGTGCCGCCTCGGTGACTTCCAGGTGGGACGGGGGCCAGGTCGCCACGCATACGACATCCGTGGGGGTATCGACAAACATTTGGCGATAGTCAGTGAACGTGTGGATGTCGCCATACCGTTCACGGGCACTGCGACACGCCTCGGGATTCAGGTCGGCCATCGCGACCAGTTTATAGCGGTCGGAGGCCGCCAGGGCGGCCATGCTCAGGTTTCCGCCTGCACCGCCGCCAACCACTGCTGCTGTATACACCTGTTTCATGCTTTCTGTCCTTTCAGGATTTCGCTGACAATTATGAATTTGACCCGCTAGCGCGGCTGTTTCAGGTGGATTCCCGAACAACCAATTCGACGTCCAAATGGATCGGCGGGTAGTCGTGCTCTGAATCTGCCATCATTTGCATGAGCCTCTCTACGGCAAGTCTGCCGAGAAGACGGCGGTCGATACGAACCGTGGTAAGTGCCGGCGCCATCATGGCGGCAAGATAGATGTCGTCAAAGCCTACCACGGCACAATCGTGAGGAATACGGCGTCCGACCTGCGCACAGGCACGGATTGCGCCAAACGCCATCAAGTCATTCTGCGCGAAAATGGCCGTGATTGAGGGATCCTGCTGCAGCAACTGCTGGGCACTGTTGTATCCTCCCTCCGCAGTTGGTGGGGCATACACAATCGGGGCGGTTGCGCCCGGAAGCCCGTGTCTTGTTAAGGTTTCTTGAAACGCACGCCGCCGTTGGCCGCGCCGCGTTGAGCATACCGACTCTGAAAGCATACCGATGGCACGGTGTCCACGTTCAATCAGGTGTTCGACCGCCAAACAACCGCCGCGATAGAGATTGACCTGGATAGTTGCAACGTTTGGGTGCTCAGATGCGCCGTCAAACAGGACAAGCGGTCTATATGCCAGCGCAAACTGCGCCAGATTCTCGTCAGACCGATAGGTAGGGAATAGGATAATGCCATCCACACCCTGCATGGATAGCGAATGCAATGCATCGATTTCTTCCAAAGGATCATCGCTGCTGTTGCAGAGAAACATGTTGTAGCCGTGACTGCGTATGGTTTCTTGAATGCTTTGGGCAACCTCAGCGACGTATGGATTGGTGATATTCGCTAGCACCAAGCCAATGGTATGTGTACGATTCGTCACGAGTCCCTGGGCGACGCGATTTGGTCGGTAGCCTAGGTGGTCAATTGCCGCCTGAACCCGTCGCTGCGTCTCGAGGGAAATCTCTCCCTGTTGATTCACAACTCGTGAGACGGTCTTGATCGAAACCCCCGCAGCAAGAGCCACATCTCGCATCGTTACTGGCATAGTGGGACGTATTCCTCTATCGACGGCAGACAGGCGTTGCGTTACAAGATGGATAAGTACGAACAAGACGAATTGGCAAAGCTGATGACAACGTTGACGTCAACGTTGTCATCAGTCTACCAATCCATACGAGTGCTGTCAATGCCACCTCCCATTTTGCGTGGGCGAACTTGGGCCGCTATCTATTGACAGGCGTGAGGGGGGCGGTATAATGGGCCATTGTCAAAGCTTGCCCGCAGGGTAAGCACAGGGTGGACGTTGGGTGTAGGTTGGTTGCGATGAATGTGCGTATTTGCACTGGTTGGGTGCGCCAACGATGGCCCTGGATCCTGGTGATCCTATCGATCATTGGCCTGGCCGCATGGCTGGGTCCACAGGTGTGGCAGATCAGCGCGTGACGAAGCGGCCTTGCGGGCCGCGATCGCCGAACTTGGCTGGCTTGGTCCGCTGGCGCTGATCCTTATCAATGTGCTGCAGATCGTGATCGCACCGATCCCCGGTTACGTGATGCAGGCGGCAGCTGGTTACTTGTACGGGCCCTTTTGGGGTGGGATCTGGGGCTCGATCGGACTGTTGGCCGGGGCGATGTTGGCAATGGGGCTGGCACGCACCTTTGGTCGGCCATTGGTAGAGCGTTTTGTCGGCATAGAGCGCCTGGAACACTGGGAAAACGCAACCTACAGCACGAGTACCGCAGTCTGGTTCATTTTATTGGCGGCGCCTACGGGCGATCTGCCATACTTTTTGGCTGGGCTGGCACACGTTTCCTACTGGAAGATCTTCACGCTGACACTGCTTGTACGCGTGCCCTTTTCATTTGTTGTGGCCGCGGCCGGCGCAGGCATGTGGAACGTGACAGGTTGGCAGCTGGCAGGGGGTATAATTGCATTGGGTGCACTGCTGGTCGTGTTCTACACCTATCGCCAACGCCTCGTGGCGCTGCTTGATCGCTACGTGCAGCGCCACCTGTCAGAACAGGAGCCATCATGAGCGATATCACAAGTGTGTCGGATGCCGCCGCCATTTTGCAGCAGATCGACGCTGATTTGAAACAGGCCATGCGCGACAAGGACGAAGTGACCAAGCTGACACTGCGTTCTGCCAAGACGGCCTTAACCGAAGCCCGCACCAGCGGCACCGAACACGAACTGAGCCAGGCAGAAGTGATTGCCGTGCTGCAGAAGGAAGCCAAGCGCCGCCGCGATACGGCTGCCGAATTCCAGCGCGTGGGCGACCCAGAAGCGCGCCGATGCGGAGCTGGCCGAGATGAAGGTGCTGGACAAGTACCTGCCGCGCCAGATGGACGAGGCCGAGATCGAACCTATCGCCCAGCGCGTGATCGCCCAGCTTGGGGCAACCTCGCAAAAACAGATGGGCGCCGTGATGTCGGCGACGATGGCTGAGGTTGCAGGGAAAGCAGACGGCAAACTGGTAAACCAGGTAGTGCGCCGTTTGCTTGGCAGCGAGCCAAAATGACACGCAGCAGCACGGCCGGCAGCACATCTTTGTTGCGTGCCTGGCGCAAGCTGCGGGGTACCGCCTGGCGCCAGCTCTTGCTTGTAGGAACAATGCTCGCTTCGATCAGCATTGTTCTGGTGGTCCTGCTGGCCTGGCAGGCGCCCTATGGCAGCCGTCTGCAGCTTGAAATGGGTGAGGTAGCCAACTTCAATGTGGTGGCACCTCGCCGCATCACGTACGAAAGTGTTGTGCAGCTTGAGCGCGCGCAGGAGCGCGCTGCCCAAGCCGTGCCCGATCAATATGATACGCAGGAAGCGGTAGTCCGCCGGCAGCAGCTCAACCGTGCCCGCCAGGTGTTGGAGGCAATCTCCGCCGTACGTGCCGACACGGCGGCGACTCTTGCCGAGAAAACCGATCGCTTGCTGGGTATCGAGGATCTCGACTTGAGTGCCGAGGTGGCGGTTGGCATTCTCTCTCTGAGCGACGACGAGTGGCAGGCTGTGGTCCGCGAGACGCCCTTGGCACTCGATCGCGCGATGCGCGATGAGATCCGCGAGAGTAACCTTCCCCTGATCGCACGCCGCGTGCCAATGCTTATCAGCGACACCCTGAGCCAGCCGTCTGCCGATGTCGCTGTTCCGCTTGTCCAGCACTTGATCGTGCCCAACAGCACGATCAATACCGAGCGCACGAACGAACTGCGTGCCGCCGCCGCGCGGCGGTGCAGCCCCAACTTGCGACACTGGAGGAGGGCGAAATCATTATCCGCGCCGGTGATGTGGCGACCGCCGACAAGGCCGAGGCGTTGCGCGAGGTAAGCGCCCTGCAGCACGAGTGGGACTTGACGTCGCTGCTGCGCTCGCTGCTCTTGAGCCTGGCCCTGCTGGCGGTGACAGTCGGCGCACTCTATCGCCTCACGCCTTGGGTACTGCACCGCACCAGCCAGCTTGCGCTGGTGTTAATCGTCAGCGTCGCCTGGCTGCTGGCGGCCAAGTTCATGGTGGTCAACCATCCCTGGCTGCCCTATCTGTTTCCCCTGGCAGCCATGGCCATTCTCATCTCGGTTTTGACCGATCAGCGGGTGGCGTTTGTGCTCATCCTCGCTTTTGGTATCGTGCTGCTCTACCTCAGCATGGGCAGCGCCTTGCTCACTACCTATGCGATGCTGGGTTCCCTGGCAGGCGTGCTGGTGGTCGGGCGCGGAGAACGTCTAAACAGCTTTCTTTGGGCTGCCTTGGCCATTTGCGCAGTCAATATGCTGGCGCTTAGCGCGTTCTGGCTGCCCTTTGGGGATGCCGGCGCGCCTACCCTTGCCGATGCCGTGCTCCTGGCGCTGCTCAACGGCACGCTGTCGGCCGCTATTGCCTTGATCGGTTACTTTGTGCTGGGCAACGTGTTCGAAGTGACCACACCCCTGCAGCTGACGGAGTTAAGCAGGCCAACACATCCCCTGCTGCGCCAGCTGCTGCTCAAGGCCTCCGGCACCTATCACCATACGATCCTGGTCAGCAATATGGCCGAACGCGCGGCTGCTGCCATTGGCGCCGATGCGCTGCTCGTCCGCGTGGGCGCTTACTATCACGATATCGGCAAGACCGTGCGCCCCTATTTCTTTGCCGAAAATATCATGGACGAGACTTCGCCGCATGAAAAGCTCGACCCGCTGACCAGCGCCCAGATCATTATCAGCCACGTAAAGGACGGCCTTGATCTGGCGCAGAAATATCACCTCCCCCAGCCAATACAGGATTTCATCCGGGAGCATCACGGCCGGTCGCTGGTAAAGTATTTCTACATGCAGGCCCAACGCCTGGCGGGACCCGACGAGCAGGTCGCCGAAGAGGACTTCCGGTATCCGGGCCCCAACCCCCACAGCAAGGAAACCAGTATTCTGCTGCTGGCAGATACTTGTGAAGCGGCCGTGCGGGCGGTGCGGCCGGGTACGCGCGAGGAGCTGGAAGCGCTGGTAGACCGCCTCATCGACGAGCGCATGATGTCGGGAGAGCTGGACGAGTCTAATTTGACCTTTGCCGACCTGCAGAAGGTGCGATCCGTATTTTTGCAGGTGCTGCAGGGCGTGCACCATCCCCGGATCGTCTATCCCGATCCTGTCAAGACGGATCGTTCCATTGACAGCGCGCCGGTGGCAGGACCTGGGCCGGCCGGCGCCGGAACTGCGGGTGCTGGCCTGCCCGTCGCAGACGAAGCCGGCCGCAACAGCGGCAGCAGGCCGTTACCCGGCGGCATTGAGGAGCCAGCTTTGCGCCGCCCGAATGAAGCAATGAATCTCGCGGCAGAAGGATAGCCATGGAACTCCTGATAGACATTCAGGTCGACGATGAATATGCAGAACTTGTCGACATTCAGAGCCTGGAGGCAGTCATGATCGCTGTGCTGCAGCGGCACCAGGATGCCTTGGGCGACGCAGTGGAAGTGGCCTTGGTCATCACCGGCGATGAGGCGGTGCAGGCGCTCAATCGAGACTATCGCGGTGTCGATGGCCCCACCGACGTATTGAGCTTTGCTGCGCAGGAGGATACTGCCGGCGAGCCTGACCTGGCACTCCCTGCCGACCTGGCAGCCGAAATCGATCGCCACTTGGGCGACGTCATCATCGCCTATCCCTATGCGGCACGCCAGGCGGATCCTTTGGGAACAGTGTCCAGGCCGAATTGCGCCTGTTGGCAATTCATGGCACGCTGCATTTGTTAGGCTACGATCACGCCACGCCTGAGGAAGAAGACGCGATGTGGGCAGAACAGGAAGCCATTTTGTTCCCTCTAGGTGAGGCGAGCATGGTGCGACGGGTATACGAGGAATGAACCAGTCAGCCAGCGGCAAGCGCACGAAGACGAACCCTGTTCCCCATGTCCATGGGGCCCATGCGGCACTGACGGGGCGCAATTTGGGTTTTTGGCGTGGGCGTCTGTTCAGCTTTGCCGCCGCGGTCAGTGGCGCCGCACATGTTGTGCGCACGCAGCCGAATGCTTGGATCGAATTGGCGGCACTGTTGGTGGTTGGCAGTCGCAGGCTGGTACTTCCAAGTCAGCGCCATCGAGTGGGCTGTGCTTGCCATCTGTATCTTTGGCGTCCTTGCCCTGGAGGCCATCAATACTTCGGTGGAGGCGATCATCGACCTTGTATCGCCTCACTATCACCCGCTGGCGAAGATCGCCAAAGACGCTGCTGCCGGCGCTCTGGTGTTTGGCGTTCTGGGCAGCCTGTGCGTCGCTGCCGCCGTCTTCGGCCCACGTATCCTCGCCCTTTTCTAATCGCGTTCCGCGACTTTTCAGCCACCGCAACGTAACGTTGACAAGAAGTAAGAACGGCCGCTCAAACGGCTCTAGTCGTCGCGGTACTCGGCGCGCAGATAGCGCAGCGGGGCGACTGCGCCGACCAGGGCGATGACGAAGATGACGAGGAGCGCACCGAGACCTACCGGCGTTAGATTGGCAAGATCCTGTTGCAGATATGCCAGCAGCAGCACGACGGCAAGCAGGCCGTTGCCCACGATGCAGGTGACCATGGCTGTGGTGCCGACAATGCGTTCGTTGGCAGCAAGGAAATAATATACGCCGAGCGTGATCAAAAACGCACCGGCGAGACGCAGCGGCCAGTTGACCTCGACTTCCGGTGCCCCCCATTCGGTGAGGATCAGGCGTGGGAAGATCAACATCGTGCCGCCTAACAAGAGCGCAGTGCTGCCGGTGACGCGCAGCACGTTGCGCAGCGGTGTAAGAGGATCGGTCAGCGTATACGCCATACGACAGATACTTTCCTGGTTGCAGGTCAGGCGAGACTCGCCCAGAATGCGACGAGCGCCTGAAATGGTACACGAGAAGAGCGAGTAATAGCAATGACAAGAATCGATTGGCGGGGGACGGCGATGGCACGCACGGTCAACCTGCGGCGGCGGCTGCTGCGGCAGGCAATCGTGTTAGGTGCGTTTGTCGCAGTATTGTGGTTTCTGGAGATAATCGACGCGCTGTTCTTGCGTGGCGCTTTGGATGGCTTTGGCATCGCGCCGCGCTCGCTCACGAGCCTTCCGGGCGTGCTCGTCGCACCTTTTCTGCACGCCGGTGTTGGCCACCTGATGGCAAATACCATTCCCTTTGTCGTGCTGGGCTGGATGGTGATGTGGCGGCGTACGAGTGATCTGTTCGTCGTTTTCCTTGCCTCCGCCGTTGCCAGCGGGCTTGGAGTCTGGCTGTTTGGCGGCGCTCATACGCTGCACCTGGGTCTGAGCGGGGTAATTTTTGGCTTTCTCGGCTTTTTGCTGGCGCGCGGTTACTACGAACGCAGCGCTGGCGCCATCGCCGTAGCGCTCAGCGCCTTCCTGCTCTACGGTGGCATCCTATGGGGCGTGCTGCCTCTGCAGCAGGGCGTGTCGTGGCAGGGGCACCTGTTTGGCTTTGTCGGCGGCGTAGCGACGGCCTATGTCATGGTGCGCACGCAGACGACGGCGCTGGCAGCGAGCCAGCCTAGTCAGGATGCTGCTCAGCGTGTACCATGACGAGAAATTCGTGGATATCGTTGTCCGGCGGGCGAAAGCGCTGGATGATATAAAAGCCGGCGCGGCTGAACATGCCCTGTGATCGCAGGTTGATGGCTGCCACAGTTGCACGGAAGTAGTCAGGTTCAAAGCACTGGCGGCCCCAATCCAGGATGGCCGCCAGAAAACCGTGCGAGAGCCCGCATCCCACCAGCGCCGGGTTCATGCCCAAACCTACATCCACTGCGCTGCGCAGGCTGTAGTCTCCGCCCGGCACCTGGGCGTCGGCGCCGTAGCAGCAGAACCCCACCAACAGCCCCTCAGCCGAGCGCGCCGCATAGTAGTTGTAGGCTGGCGTCAGCAGCACCTCGATATCGTCTTCCAACTCGTCCGGTGCCGGGTTGTACAGCGTTGGCAGCCCTGGATAGCGCCAATTGAGCACCTCACGCGCCTCGACGGCCGTGATGGGTGTAAAGCGGAGCGAGGACATAGGATGGGTCACGATACGGCTCACCTGTCTGTCAACCCAGTGCCTGCTCCAAGTCCGCGATCAGGTCGTCTACATGCTCAAGACCGACCGAGATGCGCAGCAGGTTGGGGGGCGTGTTGCCGTAGGGCCCTTCGATCGAGGCGCGGTGCTCGATAAGACTTTCCACCCCACCCAGGCTGGTGGCGCGCGTGAACACTTTTACCTTGGCGGCCACGGCCATGGCTTCTTCGGCGCCGCCCTTGACCTGCACCGACAGCATGCCGCCATACAGCCGCATCTGGCGGGCGGCGATTGCATGGCCGGGATGGTCGGGCAGGCCGGGATAGTGCACGGCGGCGACGGCCGGATGGCCTGGCCAGGAACCGGGCGACGGCGCCGGCATTCTCGGCGTGCGCACGCATGCGGTAAGGCAGCGTGCGAATGCTGCGCAAGAGCAGCCAGCAGTCAAAGGGCGCCGGCACAGCGCCCCCGATTTTCTGGACGGTAGACAATCGTTGGAAGAAGTCGCCGTTTTCACGGGCAATGATCGCGCCGCCCAGGATGTCGCTGTGGCCGCCCAAGTACTTGGTGGTGGCATGCATCACCAGGTCGGCACCCAATGCCAGCGGCTGCTGCCCGATGGGCGAGGCCCACGTGTTGTCCACGGCAGTCAAGGCACCGCCGGCACGCGGCAATTTCTGCGATTGCCGCGATGTCCGTGATCTTGAGCAGCGGGTTGGAGGGCGTCTCTACCCAGACCAACCGCGTCTGTGGCCGCATCGCGGCACGGACGACATCCAGGTCGGTCATATCGACGAAGTCATATGCCAGCCCCCAGGGACCCAGGATCTCGCGCACGAAGCGCCGCGTGCCGTGGTAGAGGTCATCCGGCAGCAGGACGTGGTCGCCGGGCGCCAGGCATTGGAGCGTGGCGGCGATGGCCGCCATGCCCGACGCAAAGGCGGCCGCGGCAGCACCCCCTTCCAGCGCGGCGAGACACTCCTCCAGGGCAATGCGATTGGGGTTTTCCGAGCGCGTGTATACGTACTTCGTCGGGTAGCTGCCGTCAGCACTGCGCTCAAATGTCGTCGAAAGCTGGATCGGCGGCATGACTGCGCCGGTAGGATCGTCGTGGCTGCGGCCCGCATGCACGGCCACTGTCTCCACGTGTGAAAAGGTTTCGTTCATGGTGTTGCCTTGTCGTGCGCTCCCATCACGCGCGCGGGATGCCCGTGATGCGAATGCCGCTCCCCTGCACCTTGTTGCGGACGTTCACGCCGATCAGAAGTGCCGTCAGCCCTTCCACGACCGTCGAGTTGGCCAGGGGGCCGCAGTCCACGCCGAAGAAACCGGCGGCGCGAATCAGATCCAACGCAGCTGCCTTGGCGTCCTTGTCGTCACCTGTATAGAGCACGTCACAGTCGGCCTGCCAGGCGAGGTCCTTGAGATGGCCGGCCGAGATGTTCTGAAACGCCGCTACGACCTTGGCTTCGGGTCCCAACTGCGCCTGCAGTTCCTCCGCCGCCGAGCCGGCCTCCGGCCGCCACACGACCGATACCTTTGGCGGCTTCAGCGGCACGACGACACTGATGACGGGTTTGCCCTGGCTGCCGGCGACGATCTGCGCAGCAGTATCGTGTTGGGCAGCATAGGGTACGCTCAATACCACGATGTTGGCGGCAAGGGCGGCGTCGCTGTTGGACTGCCCACCGATCGCTGTGCTGTTTGGGGGCAGCAGTGTGTTCAACTCTGCCGCCGTAGTCACTGCCTTCTCCGCGCTGCGGCTGCCGAGGATGACGGGATACCCCTCGGCCGCCCAACGGATCGCAAGTCCCGAACCTTCAGCCCCCGTGCCGCCGATCACTGCAATGGTAGGTTTTGACATAGCATGTCGCTTTCTAGGATGGAATTAGAACATGGCCCAATAGCGTTCCCAGGTGGCCTGCGCCACGGCACGGCTGCGCGCCGTGATCTCTGCTTCGTCCAGTGTGAGCAGTTTGCGGTCGCGCATTAACGTCTGGCCGTGGGCAACGGTGCTGTGCACGTGCCCGCCGCTGATGCCAAACAGGATGTGCCAGGGCAGGTTGGCCGCCGAGAACGGGGTGGTGGGATAGTAATCGAGCAGGATCAGGTCCGCATACGCCCCCTCGGCGATTACGCCGACCGGTTTATCGAAGAAGACGGCGGCCAGGCTGCGGTTATTGTGCACCGCCATCTGGATAACCTTATCTGCTCCCAGATAGCGTGGGTCGCCGTGCGCGACCTTTTGCAGCATGTCCGCGACCTTCATCTCGGCAAACATGTCGTTGCTAAAGCCGTCGTTGCCCAGGCAGACGGGCATGCCGGCGCGCAGCATCGGCGTAATCTCGGCAGCGCCCACAGCGTTGTTCATGTTGGAGCGCGGCTGGTGCGATACAAAGGTGCCCGTCTCGCGCAGCAGGCCCGCTTCCCAGGCGTCGACGTGGATGCAGTGCGCCATAATGCTCTGCGGGCCCGTAACGCCAAAGCGGTGCAGCCGCTCGACGCAGCGTACGCCCGACTTGGCGAGGCTGTCGTACTCGTCGACAGGGTGCTCGGCCACATGCACGTGGAAGCGGTCGCTTTCGCCCCGGCATGCCGCCAGGGTGTCGTCGGACAGGGTCAGGCTGGCATGCAGGCCAAAGGTAGCCGCCAGGCGCCCATCACCGTTCGCGCCCGCCTGCACCTTGTGGGCAAAGCGCACGTTCTCGCGAATGCCGGCGGCGGCTGCATCAGAGCCATCGCGGTCGGTCACCTCATAGCAGAGGCAGGCACGCAGCCCGCTGTTCGTCACTGCGTCGGCAATCACGTCAAGGCTGCCGTCGATGGCGGTCTGGCTGGCGTGGTGGTCGATCAATGTCGTCGTGCCGTTGCGGATGGCGTCGGCCAGGCATACCTCGGCCGAAGAGCGTACGCCGTCCAGGTCCAGTGCTTTGTCGAGCTTCCACCACAGCGACTGCAAGATCTCGGGGAAATCTTTGGCCGGTGGGCCGGGGATATACATACCGCGTGCGAAGGCGCCGTAGAAGTGAGTGTGCGAACAGATCTGCCCCGGCATGAGCAGCATGCCGTGGGCATCCCACCGCTCGTCGTCAGGGATAGCGGGAGAGCAGCTCGGCGCTGGCGCCGACGGCGTCGACCGTCGAGCCGCCGTAGCGTACGGCGCCGTCGTTAAGAACACGGTT
Organism: uncultured Chloroflexia bacterium; assembly: GCA_963701415.1. Classification (GTDB taxonomy): domain Bacteria; phylum Chloroflexota; class Anaerolineae; order Caldilineales; family Caldilineaceae; genus Fredericiella. The sequence goes on along the minus strand of CAVPAH010000019.1, from coordinate 227,105 downwards.
CTCGTCGTCAAAGCACACGACTGTTGCGTTATGTATCAGCATAGAGGTAGATCGCTGTGTCCAGTAGGCGGATAGTTGGAGCAAAGCATACCACGCGTTAAGGCGGCGGGCCAACCCTATTTCGTTCATTTGTTATACTGATGATCACGTCTAAGAGGACTCGAGGAGAAATGAGCGGCGATGGCTGCGATTGTTGACCTCAACGGCGATATTGCCATCAACGGCTGGTTTGCCGGCGACAACGCATCAGGCAGTGGGCAGTATGTCAACCACCTGTTGGCGCACCTGGCCGAGGCGGCACCGGCAGCACGCTTCTCGCTGCTGCTGCCCGCAGGGCGCAGCGTGCGAACGGTGCACGATGGATGTGCTGCAGATTGGCCAAACGTCGACCTGGTGCGGGTATCAGTTCCGCCGCTGCCGCGCAACCTGGCTAAGCTGTGGTGGGAGCAGGTCAGCGTGCCGCAGGCGGCGCGCCGCCTGGGCGCCGACGTGCTCTTTGTCCCGTACTGGGCGGCACCCTATTGGCAGCCCCTCCCTACGGTCGTCACGATCCATGACTTGATCCCGCTCCTGCTGCCTGAATACCGGGGCGGCCTGCTGCCGCGTGCGTATTCAAGCCTTGTCAGCCGCACCGCCAGGCGTGCGGCGGCGGTGATCACGGTCAGCGAGGCCGCCAAGCGCGATGTTGTTGCCCACCTGGGCATCTCTTCTGACTGCGTTTTTGCCGTGCTGCACGGGCCAAATCAGGAAGGCAGCACGCAGCCGTCGGTTGAGCAGCTGGCGGCCGTGCGGCAGAAGTATGGGCTGCCCGAACGCTACTTTCTCTATTTGGGCGGGTTCGACGTTCGTAAGAATGTGAAGAGCATACTGCAGGCCTACCGGCTTTACCTGGAGCGCGGCGGCGACCCTGCCGTGCGCCTGGTCGTTGCGGGGAAGCTGCCGCAGACCGACAGCGCCTTCTTTCCCGATCCCCAAAAAATCGCCGCAGAACTGCAGCTTGGCACAAGCGTACAGTTCTGCGGCTGGATCGACGAAGCCGATAAGCCGGCCCTCTATGCGTCAGCCACGGCCTACATCTTCCCCAGCCTCTATGAAGGCTTTGGCATGATGGTAACCGAGGCGATGCAGGCAGGCACTCCTGTGGTGACGAGCGCCCGCTAGGCCGCCACTGCCCGTGCTGCTACTGCTGCTTCACTTCTTGCGGCGGAATAAAGCAGACCTGTTCGGCGGCAAGGGCAGGGTGATTGTAGCCGAAATGGTCGGTGATCTGCCACGTAACCGTGTCGCGATCGAACAGGGTCTGCACCGCAGCGCACGCAGTTACCCCGCTGCCTGCACGTTCGAACTCTGCCAGCCAGTCGGTGGCGGCCTTGGTAAACGTCGTTTCGGGCTGTTCCGCCGTCATGGCGGCAAGCGTCTGCTTGGCGGCGTCGAGCGTGCCGCTGAGCGCCTGCGTCTGCACGAGGCGGAAGTAGCCCAGGCCACGCAGCTGCAGCAGCTCCTGGTCGCCGGGGATCCCGTAGATACTGCACGCGCGCAGAGCCGGGTCAAGCGTCCCCTGGTACAGCGCTGCGGCAGGCGCATAGCCCAAGATGTCGGCGGCTTGCAGGGCCGCATCCGCTTCGATCAGGCGCAGGCCCAGACAGTCGCTGCCGTTGGTATCGCGATCATAGGTCCAGCTCAGCCGGCGGAAGTTGCGCCCACCCACTGCCTGCCAGGCCTCTACATGCGGCACTTCGAGGCCACCGTCGGTGGTGCCGCTGACACCCCCCTGCAGGGTCAACTGTTTGCCCTTGCCCGGCGCGCCGGGAGGTAGTTCCTCAAAGGTGGCCGTACCCTCGGCGATCGTAGCGCCCGGTTCGATGATCGAGGCGTACGTTTCCGTTTCGGGGTTCCAACTCAGCACCTGGACTTCCTTGACGCAGAACGTCGAGCAGCCTTCTACGGTCCACGCCACGTCGGGGCGGCCGTCGCCGTTGAAGTCGCCGGTGCCGATCATCGTCGGCTGGCCGAATATTTCTGGGTTGTAGACAAGCTTGTAGCTGCCGTCGGGCTGGCCGTGATAGATCAAGACCGCGCCCTGCGTGCCGTCGGGGCCAAAGCCGAGGTCGCTGACGATGGTGGGCAGGAAGACGGCGTCATCGATGCCGTCGCCGTTGACGTCGGCCATCAACATACCGCCGCGATCGTCCGCCATGCCGTCGCACAGACGCAGCCACGTCTCGACGATCAGCGGGTCCGCTTCCGATACGGCAATCACGTCAGGCATGACGGTGGCATAGACGTCAAGACTGGTCGGGCAGGCCGGCAGATCCCCCTCCTGGTCGCTCGACGTGGCAGCGGGCACGGTGGCAGTCAGGATGCCGACCGGTTCGACCGTTTCCTCGGCGGTAACAGTGGCCGTTGCCTCGACCGCAGCACCGGCTTCGACGGTGGCAGTCGCCTCGGCAGTACTCTCAACGCTGCTCTCCGTGCTGCCCGCTGCGGCGTCCGCCGTGGCCTGGGGAACGTCAATGTTCAGGACAGGACATAGTTCTTCCGGCCGGAACGTTGGGTTGGCATAGCCGTAGTCGGACAGGCTTTCGTAGCTCACCGGGTTCTCGGTCGCAAACTGGGTTGCCGCCATACATGCGGCGGCGATATCACGTGACGGCTGGTAGGCGGCCAACCACGCCTGGCCCAGCTGCGTGAAAATCGAATCAGGGAAACCCTGCTGGAGCTGCGCTGACGTTCTCCGCGGCTTCGTCGGACTTGCCTTCGTAGGCGCTGATCAGGGCGAGACGGAAGAGGCTGAAGCTGCGCAGTTCGTCAAGTTCATTGTCGTGCTCCCAACACTTGGCCAGGCTTGCTGTTGGTGACCGCCTCGGTGTACATCTCCTTGGCCTGCACCAGCCCGATCTCCTGGTAGCGCTGCAGCGCCTCGTTGGCGTCGAGCACCTTGTGATAGAGACAGTTGGAGCGATCGTATACCTTCTCGACCAGCGAATACGGGGCACCGTCTACGCTGCCCCAGATTTCGGTCCGGCCGCGCTGCGGGCCGGCGCCGACGCTGCCGTAGACGCCGCCCACCAGCTTGATTTCCTGCCCTTGCGACGTGTCGCGCAGGTCGTCAAGGGTGATGTCGGCGTAGGCCATCGTGATGGTCTTGTCGGTCCAGTCGGCCCAGGTCTTCCCATCCCAACTGCGAACGTTGACCGTATCGAAGCAGGTGCTTGCGCCGCAGGTGGTGTCCACCCACACGATATCCGGCTTGCCGTCGTCGTTGATGTCGTCGCTGCCAGCTTCGGGCGCCAGGATCCGCACGGCGCCGGCGGCACGGGCGCGATAGGCCAGGTCGTAGCGTTCGCCGTTGCTGTTAAAGATCAGGAGGTCGGTCTCAGGCGTCGAGGCATCCGACTGCGGGTTGGTGATCACAACCGCAAGATCGTCAGTGCCGTCGCCGGTCCAGTCCGCCGTCCTGACGTTTTCCTCGTCGACGGCATTGCACTGGCGCAAGAAGCCGAGTACGCCTTCGATGCCGCCGGTGGGGCCGTTGATCAGGTCGGCCAGCAGGTCCGGGTAAGCGGCAAAGATGGTGGGGCAAGCCGGGACACCCGCTTCGCCTTGTGCTGGCACTGTTCCGGTGACTGTCCCGGTGACTGTGCCGGAGTCTCTGTCTCTGGGGTCGTCATAGTGGCTGTTTCCGTCGCAGCAGCAGTGGCTTCGACAGGCGCGTGCTTCGGTCGGTGCTTCGGTCGGTGCTTCGGTCGGTGCTTCGGTCGGCCGTAGGCGCTTCTGTCGGCGTCTCAGTCGGTGCTTCCGTAGGAACGGCAGTCGGTGTTGCTGTCGGCACCTCAGTCGGCGTTTCTGTCGGTGCTTCCGTCGGTTCCGGTGTGGGCTCGACAGTTGGAGCTTCCGTGGCGGTGGCTGCAGCCGTCGACGTTGGGGTGGAGGCTGACTTTTCGATGTCCGCCTCGGTTGCGCCTGGCGGTGGGATGATCAGCTTTTCGCCGCGCAGCAGCACCTCGCCGTAGCGAACAGACAAGGGGTTGGCGGCCTGCAGCAGCCGCCTGGTGGTGTTGAACTTGGCGGCGATGCTGTTCCACGACTCGCCTGCCTGCACGACATAGGTTTGGGCGCCCTGTGGTACCGGTGACTGTACCGGTAGTTGGGCGCCGATGCTGTGTCGCTCGGTATGCTCAGCGTCTCCCCCACGATCAGCCATTCGTTCTCGCGCATCGAACGGGGATTGGCAGCCTGCAGTTCTGCAACACTGACGCCCGTCCGTGCAGCCACGCTGATCCACGAGTCGCCCATCTGCACCTTGTAGGTGCCGGGCGTACGCGTGTCAGGCGTTGCCGCCGGAGTGGATCCCGGAGTGGACGCTGGAGTCGCCGCCTGGGCCAAGGCAACCTGGGCAGGAACGAGCCAGGCCATCGTGCCGGCCAATGCAGTGGTGGTGGCAACAGCAACGACGGCGGAGAACGCCAGGCGCCGGAGGATCGGGCGAGGGTTGCGTTTCATAGATGCTCCCTGGCAATGACTATTGATAGGTGATGTCCGGAATTTTCTGCACGACCTGTACCCAGCTCTGGCCCGGCTTCAGGTTGATCGGCACTTCCCCTGCGCCCAGCCACTTGGGTGGAACGTCCTGGCTGCCGCGCCAGGTGCCCTCATAGACCTTGCCGTCACGGAAGACGCGCAGGTCGCCAAAGGCATTCAGCTTGATGTCTACACCCTTGGTGCCCAGCGAATCCTCGACGATGTCCGTCAGGATGTGCTCGGCGGCGACGACGATGACATTCTTGGCGACAATCGGCTGATTGGTGGCCGGGTCAAACTGCTGCTCGCCACCTTGGAAACGGATATAGCCGCCCAACCCCTGGTCGTAGCGCCACTCGACATCGTTGCCGCCTGGGTAGGTGATGTCAATGACGGTACCTGGACCCGCGTCGCCGGCCGGCGGCGCGTCGCTAAATGAGAAGCCGGGTTTATCCCAGGTGAGCGTAATGCCCTGGTCGGCCAACCAGCGGCGTACAGCTTCCGTGCCGATCTGCAGCCGGGTGCGATAGTCGCTGCCAAGGTTCTGGAAGTAGACCGTATTGGACGGGTCGTCGATATCGGCATCCAGGTACGGGAAGCCGACTTCATTTTTGAGCAGGTAGCGAATGTGGTCGCTGCCGCCCGAACAGGCCAGTGCGCCGCCGTACATCTGCACCATCCAGATGTTGGGGAAGCGCGCCGAGCGGACCGGTCCGACGCGGTCGGCATCGTTGGCCTGGAACATGGCCGTGATGCGGGAGCAGCGAGAAGCCGTCGACGATGTATTCGTAGACCAGGTCGGCCTGGCTCAACCCCCAATGGGCGCTGCGTCCCGACGGGATCGTTGTTGACGCAGATAAAGACGGGCGCGCGTGTCAGCTTGGCCGGATCGTCCACCGGCAGCCCGGTGAAACGCGCCACATTGCTGGGTGTCGGCGTCGCCGTGGGTGGGATGGGTGTCGGCGTGTCCAGTGCCACCGGCGTCGGCGTGGCGGCGGGTGCCTTGGTCGGGGCGGCCGCGGCAGCCATGGGTGTCTTGGTGGGCGTGGCGGTTGGAGCAGGCGCGGCACCGCCGCAGGCGCTGAGCAGCAGCGAGGTCAGCGCCAGGAGCGAGAAAGTTTGGATAAGGCGTCGTAGCATAGGAATCAATGAGAGATGGCTGGATGAGTTTGGATGGTAGATGAGCGCGACACTTGGCGCGTATAGCTGTGAAACAACTCCGCCAATCGCTGCGTATACGGCCCCGGCCGGCCGCTGCCGATCCGGGTGTCGTCGATGCGAACGATGGGCATAATCTCTTTGGTCGTGCTGGTGATAAAGGCCTCGTCGATCTCGCTCAACTCCTGGCGGAGGATGGGACGCAGAAATACCTCGCCGAGGTCCGATGCGAGTTCGATGCGCAACGTTGCGCGTGATGCCCCCAAGCACATCCTGGTCCGGCGTGATCAACTTGCCGCCGCGTACAACAAAGAAGTTGGAGGTGGTGCACTCGCTGATGACCCCTTCGCGCGTACAGTAGAGTGCCTCCACGGCGCCGGCCTTCCGTGCCTGTTTCTGGCCCAAGATGGCAGAAATATAGTTGATGCTCTTGACCGAGGGCATAAAGCGTGGAATGTCGGCAGTGATGAGCGAAGCCCCTTCGCTGTAGAGATGCGCGGCCACGGCACGCACGGGCGCTACGAGTATCATGAAGCTGGGCTCGCCGTCTGGCAGCATAAAGCTCTGAGAAACGCCACCCGTGACAATGATGCGCACCGTCACGTCTGCGTCAGGTTCGATATCCGCATTGCGCGCCAGGCACTCGTGGACCAATCGCTCCAATTCGGCGAGCGGTGCAGGCAGCGACAGGTCGATCTGCTCCGCCGAACGCTGCAGGCGCGCTAAGTGGCGGTCCAGGGCAAAGGGTATGCGATCGTAGGTGCGCAGCACGTCAAACACACCGTAGCCGCGCACCAGGCCCAGGTCGCCGACGGGCACGTCTGCCTGCATTGGCAGGCGTAAAGTGTCCGTTTATACAATAGACAAAGTCCGCCATGGTTATGCCGTTCTCGTGTGCCAGTCGCCCAGGCACACCCATTTGTAGGTGGTCAGTTCTTCTAAACCCATTGGGCCGCGCGCGTGCAGCTTCTGGGTGCTGACTGCGACCTCGGCGCCCAGTCCAAACTGGCCGCCGTCGTTAAACCGTGTGCTGGCGTTGACAAAGACCGCCGACGAGTTGATCGCGTCGACAAAGCGGTTGGCGTTGCGCCAGTCGTTGGTCAAGATACCGTCTGAGTGTTCAGACCCGTGGTCGTAAATGTGCTGGATTGCATCTTCGACGTCGGCTACCACCTTGACACCCAATATAAGCGTCATCCATTCCTGGTCAAAGTCATCCGGTCCGGCGGGAACGACGTGTGCGCCTTGCGCATTGTGCTCCAGGAGGTCCAACGCTGCGCCTGCGGCACGCAGTTCCACCTTGCAGCGCGCCATGCGGGCGGCCAGCAGCGGCAGAAAGGCGGCTGCCACCTCTTCGTGCACCAGCACCGTGTCACAGGAATTGCAGACACTTGGGCGCTGCACGCGGGCGTTTTCGATCACGTCGAGCGACTTCTCCAGATCGGCGGTGGCATCGACAAACAGGTGGCAGACCCCGATCCCGCCGGTAATGACCGGAATGGTAGCCTGCTCACGGCAAAGCTTATGCAGGGCAGCGCCGCCGCGCGGAATGATCATGTCCACATACTGGTCGAGGCGCAGCAGTTGGGTTACCAGTTCACGGTCGGGGCTGTCAATGTACTGGACGGCCGCCGTCGGCAGGCCGATCGCCTGCAGCGCCGCCTGGATCGCTTGCACCAGGGCGAGGTTGCTGCGCAGCGTTTCCTTGCCGCCGCGCAGGATCGAGGCATTGCCGGTCTTGAGACAGAGCGTGGCCACGTCGATCGTCACATTGGGCCGTGCCTCGTAGATCACGCCGATCACGCCGATCGGGATGCGGCGCTTGCTCAAGCGCAGGCCGTTCGGCAGCACGCGGCTCTCGAAGTCGGCCCCGACCGGGTCCGGCAGGGTGGCGACATTGCGGGTGTCGGCGGCCAAGGCGGCCACCCGGGCCGGCGTAAGCAGCAGGCGGTCGAGCAGGGCGTCGCTCAGGCCGCGGGCGCGCCCTTCCGCCATATCCAGGGCGTTTTCCGCCATGATGTGGTCGGCCTGGGCCTCAATCTCGTCGGCGATGGCGAGCAGCGCCTCGGTTCTTGACCTCGCGTCGGCAGCGTGGCCAGTTGGCGGCTGGCCAGCTTCGCCGCGCGCCCCATCTGCTCCAGGTTTACAGTCGTTTCCAGCAGCATGTACGTACTCCTACTGCGCGGGCGCCGCCCGCGTCAAAGCAAAAACAAGTGAGGCCCCGAATGGCGATACTTTACCACAAAGTGGTGCTTGTCACTACATGGAGAAACGGCAGGTGCGCCTAGTGCTGACAGGAACATGTCAGTATACATGAGCCGATCTTTGTGCTATGATAGTGGCATACGACTTCGTATGTCATTGGTACTAGACGATACGAGTGGACTTACAGATGATGCAAAGACAACTCATAGCCCTTCTGCTGCTCGTGCAACTGGTCTTTGCCTTGACAGCAACACTCATGACTGCGCTGCCGGCGCAGGCTGTTGGTGTGGGGTCGATTTCCGGTCACGTCTTTGTGGACGCCAACGGCAACGGCATGGCTGAGCCTGGCGAGGCGGCCGTGGCAGGGGCGAAGGTGATTGTGGTGGCGCAGGCGGATGCCGCGCACACCTACGAGATTACGACTGACGCAGCCGGGCTGTTTGTGCTGACTGGGTTGGATTACGGCATCTACGATGTATCTGCAAGTGCTGGTGACAAGGTCGCCCAAGGTCACACGGAGATCGAGATTGCCGAGGTGAACGCCCAGGTGCTGCTCGATGTGCCGGTATACGACAGCGTCGATCTGAACATGACGGTTAAGTCAGGGCGGCTTTTCTTGCCGCTGCTCAGGCCATAGCAAATTAAGCTATTACCTAGCGCGAAAGCGCTGTAACTCCTCCTTCCTTCGGACTGAAAACGCAAGAATCCCGCCACCAGGCGGGATTCTTGCGTTTGTGGCATGCAACTACTTACCGCGGAAGCGCGCTTTTAGCGAGTCCCAGCGTTTGGGCTTGAGTTCTTCTGCGGCAATGGTTTCGCCGGGTGGAATGGCGAACAGGATGTTGAGCCGGTCACCCTCGTACTTGGCCCCGCTGACGTCCAGCTTGGCCAGGCCGGTGGGCAGCACCAGGTTGCGCTTCCAATTGCCGATGCGCACGATCAGCTCGTCAAAGACGCTGCGGTGTAAATGGACATCCTCGCGCTCGGCCAGCGGCAGGGGAATGCTCAACACGTACTCGCCGTTGCGCCGGAAGATCTCCTGTGGCTTGCCGACATAGAACTTGCCTGTCGGGTCGCCCGCCCCGCCCTTGACTGGGTTGGGGCCAAAGACAGTATCTGCCATGCGGCGCAGCATCGGCGTGCCGGTGACTTCCTGGTCAAACAGGGGGATCTTGAAGATCGGAAGAGGGTGGAAGCACTCCTGCACCAGCTCGAGGTTGGCCGCCTGCGCCTGTTTCCACACGTCGAAGTAATGGTCTTCCAGGTCGACGTGGGAAGACACGATTGCAGACGACGGCATCCACCGAGTAGCCGTAGAGATTAAGATAGGTGTAGGCGCGCTGCGCCTCCTTGACCACCATCTTCTCGGGGTTGAGCACGACGCGCATGCTGCTGATGTTGCCGTCGCTCAGCAGCTGGCTCATGTGCTCCAGCTGGACCACCAGTTCTTCGATGCTCTCAAAGATGTCGTCGTCCGGGATCGGCATGTCGGTCATGCGCCGCATCACGGGACGGGCGATCTGGATGGTCTTGCGCTGGAACGGGAAAGATCTTCTCGAGATACCAGCGCGCCATGTCGGGAAAGCTGAGCAGCTGCAGGGTAGAACCCGTCGGTGCAGCGTCGATAATGATGACGTCGTAGCTGCCGCTGTCGGCCAGTGCCGTGATCTGCAGCAGGCAGGCCAGCTCTTCCATGCCGGGCAGAACGGCCGTCTCTTCTGCGACCAGGCTGTCCATCCCCTGCCAGGCAAAGAGGGCGTTGAGATAGTTGAGCACCGTGCCCCAGTACTGGTCCATCTGGCTGAGCAGGTCGATCTCCTGCCCCCAGAGGTTGGGGCCTAGTTCGACCAACTGGCTGCCGATGCGGCGGTCGAATGAGTCGCCCAGGCTGTGCGCCGGGTCCGTGCTGATGACGGCGGTGCGGTACCCCAGCTCGGCGCAGCGCACTGCCGTCGCCGCCGAAATACTGGTCTTGCCCACGCCGCCTTTTCCCGTGTAAAGCAAAATACGCATTTGACATCCTCATGCTTGAATCGGCCAAAGGCTGGCCGTAACAAGCCGAGTATAGCACGGTGCGAGTTTGCCTGCAGTGAGAAAGGCTCCGCACTTGCCGCGCGGGCATGTGCACCCGCGCGGCTCAGCCCCAAACCCTTTTACTGCTTCGTCAAGAAGGCTGCCAGCGTGTCGATTTCGGCTGCCTGCAGGCCAAGGTTGGGCATTTGGGTCAAGGGCTTGACGGCAGGTGGATTGGCCAGCCAGAGATGCAGATACTCCACGCTGCCTGGATAGCGGGTGAGATCGGGTCCGATCCCGATGCTGTTGCTCCCCTGAAGTTCGCCGTGATAGTGGCAGGTAATGCAGCCCTTGGCGATAAAAAGTGCTTTGCCTCGCGCTGCATTAGACTGCTTTGTCGCCGGTGCCAGTTGGGATCACACCGCCTTTCCACAACTCGCCGCCTAGCTGCGGCAGAAGTGTCGCAGCAACGGCAGCAGGCAGAGACACCGGCTGTGATAACGATAATCGAGGTGAAGGCTAGTGCAGGTATGCCTACCTTTCCTGCCAGTACAACCAGCGGCTGGAACTTCACCGCTGGATACGGGGAAGGGTGCAGTTCCCAATCCCATGTGCCTGCGGATGGTAAGATCACGGCTGCCTTGTGGTGACCGATGGCGAGACCCGAAGGTGCTGCACTAGCCGTGCGCGATTCGCCTGTGGCGCGATTTGTGAAGACGAAAGTAGCATCGCCGGCGGGCAAATCGAACGGGAAGTCGGCCGTGACCACGAGCAACAAAGCTCAGGTCAATCTGTTCTCCAGCCCGCGGCGAGTCCGGTACATGGTCAAGCGTAAAAGTCGCCCAACCGCCGGCGTAGAGCGACGTGGCTCGAGAGCAGCACTGCAATACAGATCACGATTGCCAAAGCCAGGCGGGTACATATCAGTGTGCGCATAGATTCCTCCTTAGTGGTCCTGCTGCCAAGGCCGTAGTGATTCGGCCACACGGATTGCTTCCTCAAGCGAGAGGTCGGTTTCCAAGCGGTAGGTAGTATCGTCATGGTTCCAGATCAGCACGTGACCCGTGATCAGGCGGCGTGGTTCTGTATCGCCCCTGCCTACGCGTACCAGGTAGGGACCTTCAGTCCAAAGCGCCGGTTGGCCGTTCACCTGCGTCTCTGTAACGGTAACTGGGGCAAACTTATGCACGATCGCGTCCGATGCCAAAGCGTGGAGCGAAAGCCGTACACGTCCTGCCTGCTGCGGGTCGAGCCACACGGACATCAGCGCCAGTCCTGCCAACTCCTGCACGTAAACGTGATCAGGTACGCCCAAGTCGGCCGGCCATGATGGCAGCTGGATGGCGAACGGGAGCCGCACAGCCGCATCTGCCAGCGTCGTTTCGCCCATCCAGTCAAGAGACCCGGACGCTGACGCAGCTGAATCCCCGATCGAGGGCAAGGCAGTTGGCGGCGGCACCAGCTCATTCGGCGGCTGCAGGAAGATGCGCACGGCACCCAATCGCAGCACTTCTATCACCCAGGCGCGTACCGGTTCAGCAGTAAGCAGCGCGGCAGCCAGCACGAGCAGCAATGCCAGCCCCCACGCCAAACGCCGTCGCCCTGTGCTGCGCCTCAGTGTGGAAGGAGGCGTAGAAGACGGTGTGGATGATGGCCCGGCCAGCGTCACCGGCAGCGCACCTGCTGCAAGGATGCCCATCTCCAGGCGGCGCGCGATGTCCGGCGTTGGCGGATAGATGAAGCGCTGCGCTCTCTTCTGTACTTCTTGCTCCCACGCCGCCAATTCGTGGCCGGACATGGGGCTTTCTCCATGCTCCATCGTACTCATGCCTCCGTCCTATCAAGCAGCAGCGGGCGCAGCCGCTGAAGCGCGCGGGACAGGCGCGATTTTACGGTGCCCGGAGCAATACCCAGAGCTTGTGCCGTCTCATCCACCGGCAGTTCCAAGAAATAGCGCAGGTAGATCACTTCTTGGTCCTCCCGGCTCAGCGTCGCAACTGCTTGATGCAGGTCGGCGGCGCCGGCATCTACCTGAGCGATCGGATCAGCCGGCGCCGGCGTACTGCTCCACCAGCGCTGCAAGGCTGCAAGGCGGCGGCGGGCGCTGCGCTGCCGGTTTAGTGCCAGATTGCGGGCGATCTGCAGCAGCCAGGGACGCAGGGGGCGCGTGCGGTCGAAGCGGCCCAATGCCTGGCCTGCCTTCAGAATCGCCTCCTGCGCGACATCTTCGGCCTCGGCGGTATCGCCCAGCAGCAGGTAGGCCAGGCGAAACACGGAGTCCTGATGGTCAGCTATCAAAGGAGTCCAGGCTGTGGCGTCTCCGGCCAGCACCCGCTCGATCAGTTCATCTTCACGCACGCAACTCACTCCACACGATCTGTTCGTAAACTATACACCGCAATCCTGGCTGCGGTTCCGTTCGTTTTCGCGCCACCCCTCCCGCTATAATGAATTCATGCGTGTGGCAATGGTGAGCAAGGCACTGGTGGTAGGGGCGTACCAACGCAAGGCGGAGGAACTGGCCCGGCTCGGAGTCGAGCTGACCGTCTTGATCCCACCCGCATGGGGCGACCGGCGCGGGCGCCAGGACGCCGAACGTCTGCACACAGCCGGCTATGACCTGCGCGTGATCCCCTTGCGGCTGAACGGTAATTTTCATCTGCATTACTATCCCACTTTGGCACGCGAACTTGCGGCCCTGCGCCCGGATGTGCTGCACATGGACGAGGAGCCGTATAACCTGGCAACGTGGCTGGCGCTGCGAGCGGCCGGTCAAATCGGAGCGCGCGCTACCTTCTTCACCTGGCAGAATCTCTACCGCCGCTATCCTCCGCCCTTTGCTGCCATGGAACAGGCCAATTACGCCGCCGCGCCGATTGTCATCGCCGGCAACCAGGATGCGGCAGAGGTACTCCGGCGCAAGGGGTATGAAGGCGAGATCGTCGTTATTCCCCAGTTTGGCGTGGATCCCGCAAGTGTTTGCACCTGCTAGCGACAAGTCCCCAAGCTCCCAGGATGGCTTGCGCATCGGATACGCCGGAGGGCTGGTGCCCGAGAAAGGGGTAGATCTGCTGCTGCACGCGTGTGCAGCACTGGCGCCGCGTCCGTACGTAGCTGCTGGCGGGCGACGGGGAGGAACGCGTGTCACTGGAGACGTTGGCTCAGGAACTCGGCATTGGCGAAAGGGTCACCTTTCTTGGCCGGCAGACCAGCAGCGATATGGCGGCCTTCTACAACTCGCTCGACGTGTTGGTGCTGCCCAGCCGCACGCTGCCGAACTGGAAGGAGCAGTTTGGACGTGTACTGATCGAAGCGATGGCCTGCGCAGGTCCCGGTAGTGGGCAGCGACAGCGGCGAGATCCCACAATGTCGTAGGCGACGGCGGCCTGATCTTTGCCGAGGGTGATGTCCAAGCGCTGTGCGGCTGTCTACAGCGGCTGAGTGAGAATGTCGGGGAGCGCAAGCGCCTTGGGGAACAGGGCCGGCAGCGCGTGCTGGCTCATTACACGATGCGTCACATTGCCGAACAGACGGTGGCCGTCTATACCGCGCTGCTCTCTTGTGCAGGGAGCCCGCGCGTGAGGCCATGAATATATGTGTCAATGCCCAACTGATCAGCGATCAGGCGGGGTACCGCGGCGCCGGCGTGAACAACTATGGGCGGCAGCTCCTGCGGGCGCTGGGCGAGGCTGCATTGGCGGAGCAGACCGAGCACGTGTTTACGGCTTTCGTGCACGCAGCCGGGCTCCACATACCCGGCGTAGTGCTGGTACGGAGCCGTCTGCCGCTGGAACGACCCGAAGCGCGCATCGTCTGGGAGCAGAGCGTGCTGCCCGCTGGAACTGGCACGGTACAAGGCCCAGGTTGTCCATGGCCTGGTCAATGTGCTGCCGCTGGCACACGCGTCTGCCTGGCGTGGTGACGGTGCACGACCTCTCCTTCGTGCGCACGCCCGGAAACCCTGCCGCCGCTCAAGCGGGCCTACCTGGCGCGGCTGTGTGCCGCCAGCGTCCGGCGCGCACGGGCGGTGATCGCAGTGAGCCGGCAGACGGCGGACGACGTCGAGCACTACTTTGGCGTGCCTCCGAACAAGGTGCGGGTCATTCACAATGGCGTGGCGCCCGAGTTTGCGCCGGGTCCGCGCTGGGCGCAAGAACAATTCCGGGCAGCGCAGGGGCTGCCCGCACGTTACCTGCTCTACCTGGGCACGCTGGAGCCGCGCAAGAACTTGGAAATGCTCGTGCGCGCCTTTGGCAGATGGCGCACCTTGGCGCCCGAGGCCGCAGCCGACGTTAAACTAGTGCTGGCGGGCGGCAAAGGTTGGTACTACGACACGATCTTCACGGAAGTCAGTTCGCTTGGGGTTGACCGGCGAGGTGCTCTTCCCCGGCTTTGTACCGCCGGCAGAACTGCCTGATTGGTATCGAGGCGCTGAGGTCTTTGTCTATCCCAGCCTGTTTGAGGGGTTTGGGCTGCCTGTGCTGGAGGCTATGGCCTGTGGTACGCCTGTGATCTGCAGCCAGGCTGCGAGCTTGCGTGAAGTCGCCGGCACGGCAGCGCTCACACGTCCCTGCTGCCGACGAGGGCGCATGGGCGAATGCCATGCACCTGCTATGCGATCAGCCGGCGGTGGCAGCCGAACTGCGTCTGCGGGGCCTCGAACAGGCGGCGAATTTCTCTTGGCAGCAGAGCGCACAAGAGACAATTCAGGTGTACAATGAAGTGGCCTTATTCGTGTGAACGGGCTGACTTGTCGGAACGTATACTCGCTGGCACAATGAAAGTCCCTGCAACTCCCAAAACGTGCGGGTGGACGTCGCTGGGGTGGAGCCGCAAAGCCGTCGACTATGGCGACCGTTGAGAATTTGAAGCTAGCTGAAACTGTCCAAGAGCGTATATTTGTCTCACAGCCGCCACGTGCGAACTGGCTGGTCGCCCAGATTCGCCGTGTGCCGCGGGCATGGTGGCGGTATTTTCTGGTCTTTTCCGACGCTCTGCTTATCTTCGCTGCCTTTCTGGCTGCCTACTTCCTGCGCTACCAGGCCCAGTTGTTTCTATCCGTCGATCCAGCCTTTCAACAGTCACTTGGCGGCTACTGGCCGCTTGCTTTTTCGACTGTAGCGGTCGTCCTGGTGGCATTTCGCTTCTCGCATGTCTATCCTTACCAGCCAGGACGAGCCTGGCTGACCGAGACGTGGCGCATTGCCACGGCCTCTACGGCCGGCATGATGTTTATCATCGTGGTCAGCCTCGCATTTCGTCCCATGCTGTACTCACGTCTAGTATTCCTGTATACGGCTGTCCTCGTGACCATCTTCCTAGGTATCAGCCGCCTGCTGATCTTGTGGGGCCGAGAGTACTTGCGCCAGTACGATATTGGCGTCCAACGTGTGCTGCTGGTGGGCGCCGGCAACGTGGGCCGCATGGTGATGCGCACCGTGGCCGCCCGGCCTGATTACGGTTTGAAGCTGGTGGGCTTTCTAGACGACCATCCGGCCAAGGTGGCGACCGATATTGGCCGCTTCAAGGCGTTGGGCCCGGTCGATTCGGCGCGCCAGGTGATCCAGCAGCAGCGGATCGATCGCGTCATTATCTGTCTGCCTTGGCAGACCCATGGCACAATCCAGCGTCTGCTGCGCGAATGTGAACAGATGGGTGTGGCCGCCTATGCCGTGCCGGATCTCTTTCACCTGACCAAGAACCAGATGAAAGTCGAGGAACTCAACGGAATTCCGCTGCTGTCGACGCGCGAGCTGTCGATCCGTGGCTGGAATGCGGTTGTCAAGCGGGGCTTCGACATTGGTGGTGGGCTCAATCATGACGGCCGTCGCGCTGCTGCCTGCGCTGCTGATCGCTGCAGCGATTCGCCTGGATACCCCAGGACCCGTGCTCTATTCGCAGGTGCGTGTCGGCAAGAACGGCCGCCACTTCCGCTGCTACAAATTTCGGTCGATGGTGCACAATGCCGACCAGCTGCGCGAGCAGATGGCCCTGCTGAACGAGTCGAGCGGCCCCTTGTTCAAGATCCGCAAGGATCCGCGCCTGACGCAGGTTGGCAGGTTTATCCGGCGCTACAGCCTCGACGAACTGCCACAGCTGATCAATGTGCTGCGCGGCGAAATGAGCTTGATCGGGCCGCGCCCAAACCTGCCCAGCGAAGTCGAGCACTATCAAGACTGGATGACCAAGCGCCTGTCGGTGTGTCCCGGCCTGACCGGATTGTGGCAGGTAAGCGGGCGCAGCGACCTGACGTTTGACGAGATGGTGCTGCTCGACATCTACTATGTCGAGAATTGGACCATGGGGCTTGACCTAAACATCCTCCTGCGCTCTGTGCCGGCTGTGCTCCAGGCACGTGGCGCCTACTAAGACACCGTCGTTTATGGCGCAACAACGCATTCTGATCCTGATGAGTGACACGGGCGGCGGCCATCGCGCCAGCGCCCAGGCGCTCAAGGCTGCCTTTGACGAGCTGTACCCAGATCGCTTTCACATCGACATCATCGACCTGATCAGCGATCACCTGATCTGGCCGTTGAACCAGCTTCCCAAGATGTATCCGTTTTTTTCCAACGATGCACCCTGGATGTGGAAGGCACTCTACGACTCCCAAAGCAGCGCCAGTTGGGGCAATGCCCTGGCCGTCGTCGGCAGCCGGGTATCGGTCAGCCGGGTGCGGGCCGCGTTTGAGAAGTACCGGCCTGACCTGATTATCTCGGTCCATCCTCTGCTGCAGACGGTCAGCCTGTGGGCGCTCAAGAGCATGCCGCGGCGCATCCCGTTTGTCACTGTCGTGACCGACCTGTCCACCGGGCACCCCTTGTGGTTCAATCCTGGCGTCGACGCATGCTATGTGGCGTCCGAATACACGGTAGGCCTGGCAAAGAAGGCGGGGCTGCGGCCTGAGCAGATCCATCTGTTTGGCCTGCCCATCCGGCCGGCATTTTCGCGCCCGACGCGCCCCAAGCCAGAACTGCGCAAGGTGCTGGGGATGGACGCCAGGCTGCCGGCGGCACTGTTGATCGGCGGCGGCGAAGGTGTCGGACCGGTGGAACAGATCGCCCGCCAACTCGCCGGTGACTTTGTGCAGTGACCAGGTGCTGGGACAGATCGTAGTCATTTGTGGGCGCAACCGTGAGATGGAAGAACGCCTGGCTGGCCAGTCCTGGTCGCTGCCGGTAGTCGTCAGGGGGTTTGTCGACAATATGCCGGACTGGATGGCAGCCTGTGACTGCGTCGTGACCAAGGCCGGACCTGGTACGATCGCCGAAGCACTGATCAGCGGGCTGCCGATCCTGCTGAGCGGCTATATCCCCGGCCAGGAAGAAGGCAATATTCCGTACGTGGTTGACAACGGTGTCGGCGAGTACAACACCGATCCTGCAGCCATTGCGGGCATCGTGGCGCGCTGGTTTGGGTCCGAGCGGGAGAAACTGGCGTCAATGTCCGCCAAGGCACGTGCCATGGGTCATCCCCAGGCGACCTTTGACATCGTCAAATCGATCACGGCGCTGCTTGACGCGGCTGTGCTGCCAGGTAGTCAAACATCGCCTGGCCCACGGGTGTAGCCTGGCCATAGTCGTTAAATAGGTTGCCGGCGCGATACCGGCTGTCGCGCGCCGAGTACCAGTTCCAACGCTGCACCAGGCGGTTGTCGTCGCCCGGATAGCCGAGTTCGGCGTCACGCAAGTTGAGGAGCAGGTCAAAACTGTTCAACATGTAACGCTTTACGCGCTCGGCATCAAAGCCGTACTCCTCGGGCATCAGGATGCCATATTCCGTAATCCAGAGCGGCTTATCGCGCTGGCCGTGGTCGGCCATCCATTGGCGCATGGCGCGGACTTGCTGCTCAAGCAGGGTAAGATTGTCGTGGTCTTCTACGTTCCACAGTTCGCCGCGCTGCTCGATTGTGAACCCTGGCGGCATATTGACGCCCCATCCCCCGCGCTGTTCGGGCAGCATAAAGGCGTGCATATTCCACACGTCCACAGGCATCTCTTTGCCATAAAGAGAACGATAGAAGTCCCACACGCGGGTCAGGTATTCCAGCCGCAAAGGCGTGACCTCGCTGATGCCGCCGATAGCCACCTGTGCCGTCGGGTCGCCGGCTTTGATAGCTTCATACGCGCGATGATAGGCGATTGCATAGACTTCCGGCGCGGTGTTGTCCTGCCATTTTACGTCCGGTTCGTTGCCGATAAGCCAGGTAAGGCCGCGATAGTGAGCTGCCAAATCGCGCAGGTCGGCAGTTGAGGGATGCAGCCGCCCGTTGCTCATGCGCACCATGGGGGTGAATTCCATGCCGAGCTGCGCATCCGGCAGTTCCATATCAATCGTACTGCCAAGGCCCATAAATCCGGGTTCCTCGTGCAGGTTCATATTCCAGTTGAGATACCAGCCGGGGCGGGCGGCAAGCCAATCAAAGTAGTACGGCGAGGCGTCCGGCACGCCGACGCCTGTACGCCAGCGCAGGCTGTAAGGGTCGGGCAGTTGAGCTGGGGGGATGGACTCCGGCTGACGCAGCTTTAGCGTAGTCGGTGTGTAGTGCAGGCGTCCGCTGTCGGCGGAGGCTGGGATCAACGTATCCTCGACAAGCGAGTCTGTTGGGACCCACTCAGGCGAGTTGGAGACGACAAACGAGAGGATCAGTGCCAGCAGCAGCGAGGCCAGCAGCAGCAGGTAGATAAAGAAGCGCACATAGGGTGGCTGCCGGGAAAACCAGTTGCCTGTGCTCATAGGGACCGACGATACGAAAGCGGCGACCTGCCGGATAGGTGAGAGGTAGGCATGGGCACGCGTTGGCTGCGTCTGGGCTTAGGCGCCGATGGACTTTTCCAGCCGAGCAAGATTTGCCTCGAGCCGATCGAGGGAAGACGTAAGGGTAGGCATACCTTCTTCTTCGGCTTCGATGACCTCACGCACGACTGCGGGGTTGTTGCCGCTGCGCTGCATGGCGGCCAGTTCACGCTGGACGAAGTCAGTGTGTACCTCGATGCCATGGCGTTTGAGCACCTGGCGGTAGTAGTCATAGTGCGCGAGGAGACCGGAAGTGACCGTCTCAAAGCCATGCTCGGCCAGCATCAGGCGGCTGCCATAATACATGGGATTATAGGAGAACATGCGTTGATCGTCCCATTCCGGCTGGATCAGCACGATGTCGACATCCGGATACTTCACCTGCAGGTTCTTGATATGATAGCGCAGGCTTGAGTGCAGAAGTGTACGCACGGCCTGGTTGATAATGGCCGGCAGGCCGTGCCCGCTGATGTAGTTCTCGTTCGGGAACACCCGGCGGGCGTTCAGCGGTACCATGGGGTTGATACAAATGACCAGCTTGGCGCCGGCCTCAATGGCGAGGTCCAGGCTGGCAGTCCCATGCAGGCCGCCGTCCAGGTAATCGCGCCCAAATATCTCAACCGGACGATAGAGTACCGGGACCGCGCTGCTGGCCGCTACGGCGCGGCTGATCGGAACGATGGCTTTGCCGCCTTGTCCAAACACCGCGCGGTTCCCTGTGTCCAGTTCGGTAGCCACTACGTAGAGCTGCTTTTCGAGAAAGTCGAAGCGATTGGAACGGCCCGGCATCTCCAGAAGTTTGCGCACGAAACGTTCCAAGGCATTGCCATCATAAAGGCCGCTTGGGAAGATTTCGGTGAACTCCCAGATCAGGTCTGATAGTGCCAGGTCGCCGGGATGCCGGATCGAGTTGTAACCCAATGTCAGGAGGGCACGCGGCAGGTTCATCAGGCGCCGTGCATAGTCCGTAAGATTGGCGTGGAATACGTCACCTACACGCACGCCGCCGATTTCCGGATGGCGGTTGTCCATGAACTGCATGACCTCGTGAGGCGTATAGCCGTTGGCGACGAAGGACGTGACCAGGGCGCCGGCGCTCGTGCCGACAAAGATATCGAAGTCGTTGACCGTCAGGTCTACCAACATGTCGTTGATGGCACGCAGCGCGCCGATCTCGTAGACGACACCCATGATGCCGCCACCGGCCAGAACCAATGCGACTTTGCTGTGCCGATTTTCTGCGCGGCGGCGATTGAGGGCCGAGTGCGTGTTGTGGCCGTTGCGTGTGCTCTTGGCGCGGCTGCTGTTGTCTTTGCGCAATAAGTCAGGTAACAGCTTTGATGCGTTCAAGGGCTACTCTTCCTTGCTTTTGGCTTTGGTCCGCGCCCTTGTGGCTTTAGCGGGTGGCTGCTGCTCTCCAGCTTTCTGGTCCTGCGACGCATCTTCAGCCGCTGATAAAGCGGCGTTTGCTGGGGTATTTGCTGGGGTATTTTCTGCAGTATCTTCTAGGGTAACTTCTGCGTTATCTTCTGCCGCCTGCTCTGCCGCCAACAGGTCGACGAGTTTGCGATTCAGTTCATCTACCTGCGACTGGAGCCGCTGCAGGTCGCGATTCGTCGGCACTTTCAGGCTGGCAAGAAGATCTTGAAATAGATCGTCCACCTTGTGCAAGGGGGAACTCTCGTCGGTGGTAAGCCCTTCCCCGCCGGATTTGGCTGCTACATCGCCGGCGGCTCCCCCCAGTAGGGCGCGGCGCACTTGTTCCAAGGTATCGCCGCCGGCCCGCACCAGGTTCGTCAGCAGCGCACGGGGCAGCAGCCCAGAGCCTTTTTTCTCCTGCTCAAAAATGATTTGAGAAAGGGTCAGGTTGGTCAAGTCTTCGCCTGATTCGTGGTCGACGACCTGAACTTCCTGACCCTCGTGGATCATCTGCGTGATGCTGTCCAGCGTGACGTAACGCTTGGCCTCGGTGTCGTATAGTTTACGATTCGGGTAGCGCTTGATAATCGGCATCTTGTGTCACAAAGACAGCTTATGCTATACGGCTCATGTTATACGGCCGGCAATTGACCGGCCGATCGGTTACTGGGCTTTCTCGATCATAGCATACGCCTGTGTGTGCGTCAAAGGCCTTCGCTGATCCTAAGCTAACGTCTTTATAAAGCTTATGCGATCTCTAGACGTTCTGAACCCAGCCGCAACTCAGTCGCGGCGCCGCCCCAACAGCAGCACGTAATAGAGCACCGTCGTGACAGCCTGAACGGCGGCCGCCACATACGTCAAGGCCGCGGCGTCCAAGACCTTGTCTACTCCCTGGATCTCCTGGGGCGTCAGGATACCGGCGGAAGCGAGCTGCTGCTTGGCACGCTTGCTGGCATCAAACTCGACCGGCAGGGTTACCAGGGCAAACACGGCCGTGGCGCCAAACAGCAGCAGCCCTACAATGGCCAGTGAGTCGCCGAAGGTGCCGGACATAAAGAACCCGATCATGAAGATGATGGGCCCCAGCCAGCTGCCGAAGTTGACGGCCGGCACGATGGCCGAGCGCAGGCGCAGCGGGCCGTAGCTGAGCTTGATCCTGCAGCGCGTGGCCTGATTCGTGCGCCGCCACGCCGACGGCGGCAATGCTGGGTGTGGCATAGACGTCCTGGCTCAGGCGCAGCACCTTATGCCTGGGATCGTAGTGATCGGAGAGTGTGCCGCCCACGCGTTCGATGTTGACGTTCTGCAAGCTGTTGATATCCAGAATGCGCCGTGCCGCATGGGCGCCGTCGATACCGGTGCTGGTGCGCACGCGGGAATACTGGGCAAAGGCGCTTTGTACGCGATACTGCGCCCACATGCCCAACAGCAGCGGCGGAATAGCAAGTACTAGGTAGAGCGGATCGAAAAAGAACATATAGATGCTCCTGGTATCTGGCCGGCCGTACACCGGCACTACTACTTTACACGATACTTTACACGGAATCGTCTCTATGATAAAGGCACAAAATCGTCCAATATGCTGTATGCCGTAATGCCAAGCCCCTATCCAGTCATCAGGCGCCTGGCTTAGGGGTGGCTGCCCTGGACTTCCCCCGGCTGCGCACCATGGCCAAGACGAGTGCCAGTTCCTCGCTGCGCAACAGCCAACTGACTAAGCTATACGTGATTATACCCAACATGATTCCGCCAATGGCAACGATCCAGTTTTGGAGGGCCGGAAGGAAAGGCCGCGCCCAGCTGCACCCACAGCTCGAGCACGATAGCCATAACGGCCGCGGCACCAATGCTGCGCAGCAAGGTGCCCCCCACACTGCGGCCGTCGATGCCGCCCAGTCGTTTGCGCAGGAGCCAGAGCAGCAGGAGCATCTCGACCGTCGTGGCTGTGCTGTTGGCGAGTGCCAGGCCGCCAAAGCTCAAGGGGCGGACCAGCACCAGGCTGAGCGAGATATTGAAGATCATGGCCGCAATCCCCACGGCTACCGGCGTGATGGTGTTCTGCACTGCGTAGAAGGCACGCACAATGATTTCCAGCGCCGAATGGGCCAGCAGCCCTAGCAGATAGAACTGCAGCGCAAAGACAACCATGTCCGTGCTGCGGGCGTTAAATTGGCCATGCTCGAACAGCACGCCGATGGTCGCCCTGTCCAACACGTAGAGCATAGCAGCAGCAGGGATGCTCAAAAAGATGACCGTGCGCAGCGTCTGATTGAACGTCCGGCGCAGGGCGTCGGGCTGCCCGGCTGCATACTGGGCTGCAAACGTGGGAAAGGCGGCTGTGGCCATCGCCTGCGCGATGATGCCCTGCGGCAGCAGCATGAGCAGGAAGGCGTAGTTGAGCGCGCTGAGGCTGCCGGCCGCCAGGCTGCTGGCCAGGATGGTGTTGACCAGGAAGTGCATCTGCACGAAAAATAAGCCCAGGACGCGCGGCCCCATCAACTTCAGCACGGTGCGTACTGAGGCGTCCCGCAGCGAGAAACTGAAGGTGTAGCGCGCACCTCTACGCACCAAAGCAGGCAGCTGGACGAGGAAATGTCCCAGCGAACCCGCGACGACGCCGATCACGAGGCCATAAATGCCATAGATAGGAGCCAGAAAGTAGGCGGCCAGGATGATCGCCAGGTTGTAGACGACGGGCGCTGCAGCCGGTGCGACAAAGTGCTGCGTGGCATTCAGCGCACCCATGACCAGGCCGCTAGCGCCAAATATGACAGTTGCCGAACAGCATGCCGCGCATCAGAGAGGCCGTCAATGCCTGCTGTTCCGGGGTAAAGCCTGGCGCCAGGATATAGCGCACGATCCAAGGTGAGAAGAGCGCAGCGAAGGCGGCGAGCACGATGAGAATCAGCGTGATCAGGTTCAGCACCCGGCTGAACAGCAGCCACGCATCCGGCTTGTCATCTTTGATCCAGAAGCCGGAAAAGACCGGTAAGAAGGCGCTGCCCAAGGCGCCGCCGGCTACCAGCTGAAAAAGCAGATCTGGGACACGAAATGCGGCCAGATAGGCATCGTACTGCGCACTGGTACCGAAACGATCGCTGAGGATAACTTCGCGCAGGATCCCTGTAAAACGGCTGAGCACGAAGAATAGCATCACGATCAGCGCGGCGCGGAACATGCGCCGGCTGTCTAGCCCAGCCGCGGCGGGAGCAGATGAAACCAAGGAGGCAGCATCTTCCGATGCCGCGGCGTCGGAAGATGCCAATGGTGTATCCATGGCATCAGATTATAGAGAGAGGAGTGATATTTACGAAGTTTAGCCAGCCAGGCGGGGCCAAATTGTCGGAATGAAACAGATGGTCTATACTCTGTGGACTTATGAACAGCATCTATTTATCCCTCAGCGCCTGGCGTGAAATCCTTGCACGGACTTTTTCCGGGTATACCGAGCAGGATAATGTCAGCCCCGAATGGTTGGTGAATCCGGCTACGAATCGCAAGCTGAAGCTTGACAAGTTTTATCCCGAAGCCGGGATTGCCGTGCGCTTTATCGGCCTGACCGCCAAAGGGCAGGGCAGGCAGAGTGACTGGGAAGTGCTCGAAACCGAGCAGCGCGATCAGAC
The DNA here is from genome assembly GCA_963701415.1 of uncultured Chloroflexia bacterium. Lineage (GTDB taxonomy): Bacteria > Chloroflexota > Anaerolineae > Caldilineales > Caldilineaceae > Fredericiella. The sequence continues at coordinate 203,367 of CAVPAH010000019.1, read as the reverse complement.
GCGGGCGGAGCTTTGCCGTCAAAATGGCGTCCAGCTGACGACGGTCGATCCGAACGAGGATATCGTCAAGCAAATGGACAGCCTGCTCAGCAACATGGCGCGCGCCAGCCGCATGCTGGCGCAGAGCAGCCGGCCCGACAGCGACAAGATGCAGTGGATGCCGGCAATGGCAGCAGCGCGCGAGCGCGCCGAAAAGCTGCGGTCGGCCCTGGCCAAAGATCCTGAACAGATGATCGCCAACCTGGCCGATGCCTGGCGCGAGCGCGAGGCGGGAGTTGCCTTGGAATTGAACACGGCCCCCACGCGCGTGAGCCCCAAGCAGGTGCGGACGGGCGCTGCCGCCAACCTGGTGCTCAGTCCAGGACAGCGGGTCCGCCACCTAAAATTCGGCGATGGCGTCGTCACCCGCATCGACGGCAGCGGCGAACAGGCGACTGTCGCCATCTTGTTCGATGCGGCGGAAGAACGGACTTTTATGGCAGGCCTGCTCTACGATAAGCTCCAATACGCATAGCGGGCAGGCGGAGTATTTTATATGAACGAATCGACGGGTGGCGATCACATCGTGCGCGTGCTGGCCAAAGAGGCCGGCGTGTTGGCAATGGCGTGCACCGCCAGGGCCGTGGTGCAGGAAGCGGCGCGCCGGCATGCAGCCTCGCCGGTGGCGACTGCGGCCTTGGGCTATGGCTTGTCGGCAGCGGCCCTGATGGGCTCGCTGCTCAAAGTCCAGCAAAGCATGGCCATCAAAGTGGAAGGCAGTGGGCCGCTGCAAAAGATGGTCGTCGAGTCCGACAGCTATGGGCGCCTGCGCGGGTATGTGGCCAACCCGGAGTGGAGCACGGCCGGCCCGGTAGCAGCTGCCGAAGTAGCCGGGGCCATGGGGCGGGTTGGGCTGCTGACGGTGGTCAAGGACCTTGGCGTGAAGAACCTGTATGAAAGCGTCGTGCCGCTGCAGACCGGTGAACTGGACAAGGACCTGATGTACTACCTGATGCAGTCGGAACAGATCCTGTCGCTGCTTGAACTAGGAGCAGAGCTCGATGCGAACGGCCAGATTGCTGCCGCAGGCGGCTTCTTGCTGCAGGCGGTGCCCGGCCACGATACGGCCATCCTGGAGCAGTTGGTCGAGCGTACAGAAGACCTGCCGCCGATCGAGCGCATGCTGGCCGACGGCAGCACGCCGGCGGACGTGATGGGCGCGATCTTTGGCGACGTCAGCTACGAAATCCTGGAGACACGGCCGATCTCCTTTCACTGTACGTGCAGCCGCGAGCGCTCCCTGCGGGCCTTGCGATTGCTCGATCGTGAGGACCTTTTGACCTTGATCGCAGAGGGAGAAGCAGTCATAGACTGCCACTTCTGCCACGAACGGTATGTTTTTGACCGCAGCGTACTGGAAGATGTGCTGAGTACCCTTGAGGCTCAGTAGTACGTTACCAGGAATTGCCAACATAGAGATGCAGAAGGTTAGCCGATGGAAGCTGGGCTTTTGCTGTAATGATTTGTGGGCCCAGCCCCCTCCGCTCCGGTTCTGCATCCCTATGTGGAGTTAACCAACGTCAGGCCATGCCGGCTTCCACCTGCGGGCTGCCCTGCAGCGACAGCGCACGCAGCGCAGCGACCCGCTTGTGCGTTTCGGGGTGGGTGCGGAAGAGACTGCCCAATCCCCCCAAGACCGGCCCGACGATATACAGATGCGCCGTGGCGGGACGCACCTCTACAGGATGCGCACGTACTCCCGCCTCAAGCTTCTCAAGCGCACGTGCCAATGGCTCCGGGTTGCCCAGGATACGCGCACCTTCGGCATCTGCGCCGTATTCGCGTGAGCGTGAAATCGCCAGCTGGATCAGCAAGGCTGCGATCGGGGCCAGGAAGATGGCGACCACACCGCCTGCCATGCCGGCCAGGCCACCGCCTTCCTCGTCTTCACTGCCGCCGATGCCGCCAAAGATCATGCTCCACATCACCATGTCGGCAATCATGCTGATGGCGCCGGCGACGCTGGCCGCGATGCTGCTGATGAGCGTGTCGCGGTTCTTGATGTGGGCCAATTCATGTGCGATGACGCCTGCCAGTTCTTCCCGGTTGAGCGTCTGCATGATACCCGTCGTCACGGCAACGGCGCCCTTGCTGGGCGAGCGGCCGGTGGCAAAGGCGTTGGGCATCGGGCTGTCGATCACGTGCACCGTGGGTGCAGGAATGCCGGCACGTGCCGACAATGTCCCCACCATGCGATGCAGCTCCGGCATCTCTTCTGGCGTTACCTGGCGGGCGCCGCTAAACTTGAGCGCTAGCTTGTCGGAGAACCACCAGGTGCCCATGTTCATGGCGATGGCCAGCACCAGGGCGATGACCATCCCGGTTGAGCCACCCAGTGCGGCGCCGATGAACAGGAACAGGCCGGTCAAACCTCCGAGCAGGAGTGTTGTCTTGAAAGTGTTCCAAAGCTGGTTCATGTATTCTGCCTCCCATAGAACCTTTGAAAAAGAAATGATCGGTCAAAAAGGCCAGGTCACGTTTCAGTTCTGTGGAAGGTTGTACTAACCTGGTGCACACCTTCTAAGTTGGACCTATTTTGTCTGGGCTGGGCGCCGGATAAAGTTAGCAGCATTCCAATGTGTTCCGCTCACATAGAGTATTAAGGATTGGCAGTATGAGGGTGCAGAGCAGCCGGCAGGACGCTGATCCTGCCCTAATTGATCAGACCCTGGTATGGCGAGAACCCGCAAGCGCCCGCGCAGCGTCTGCCGTTGCGCTGGTAATCCATGGGTTGAACGTCAACCCGCTGCGCATGGACCCGCTGGCACATGAACTGAACAGCTGGGGTGCAGCCACCCTGCGCTGCAGCCTGTCTGGCCATGCGAACAGCCTGCCGGCCGGTGAGGCGCGCCTGGCATCGCTGCGGCAGGTAACCTACAAGCTCTGGCGCGAAGAAGCTGCGGCCGCTTACCGTGTGGCTGAACAGCAGGCTGAGCAGCGCAATGTTCCCGTGGTGCTGGTTGCGTTTTCACTGGGCGCCTTGATCGGCATTTACGGCTGCGTTGCACGGTCCGAGCATTCGGTTCGCCAAGCTTGTGCTGTTCGCCCCAGCACTGCGTATCCGCCGTCGCAGCCGTATGCTCGAACTGCTGTCACACTGGCCGCATCTGGTCGTTCCAAGCCTGTCCCCTGCGGCGTACCGTGCCAATCCCGGCACGCCAATCGCAGCGTATAACGCTCTTTTTGCGGCGCAGCGCGATTTCGAACAGAAAGCCGGGCCAAGGCTCAACGTCCCGACACTGGTCTTTGCCGACCCACGTGACGAGATGGTGTCGTATCGTGGGCTGCATCAGCTCATTGTGGAGCACGGCCTGACGCAGTGGCAGCTTCAGCCTGTACTAAAATCACCTGACGCCAAAACTCGGTACCATCATCTGCTGATCGACCGGGAGAGTGTCGGGGATGCTGCCTGGCGCCAGATGATGGCAAAAATGCGCTCTCATCTAGTTGTCTAGAAGGCAACTATTGCTCGTACATGCGCGGGCCTGGGATTGCTCGGAATCGCACTGTTAATGCAGAATCACCTCATATTCTTTATCCGCAACTGAACGAGGTGACTCATGCAAAAAGAATCTCGCCTGCTGCGCGTGGGTGTGCTCGGCTGCGGGCCGATTGCCCAGGCCGCTCATTTTGACGCCTGCCGCAAGGCACGCAACGCCGAACTCTACGCCATCTGCGACCGCGCAGCTGACCTCCTGGAAGAGATGGCGGCCATCCACCATCCGCGGGCAACTTACCATGACTTCGCTGCGATGCTGGCCGACCCGGCCGTGGATGCGGTGATCGTGGCCGCCGCCGATCAATACCACACGCCGCTTTGCCGGCAGGCACTGGCTGCGGGAAAGCACGTGCTGGTCGAAAAGCCTTTGGGCGTAGGCGTCGAAGAATGTGAGACGCTGCGGGCCGAGGTTGCGGGCAGCGGCCTGGTCTTTCAGGTGGGCAACAACAAGCGTTTTGACCCTGGTATCGCCTTCGCCCACCGCTTTGTCGCCGAAGAGATGGGCGAGGGCATGGCGTTCAAGGCCTGGTACTGTGATTCGGTCTATCGCTACTCCATGACCGACAACTTGCAGCCGCTCATCCTCGCCAGCAAGCATGCGCAGCGCCCGCCGGGGAACCCTAAGGCCGACAAACGCCGCTATTACCTGCTCACCCATGGCAGCCACCTGGTAGATACAGCGCGCTTCTTAGGCGGTGAGATCGCTGCGGTGCAGGCGCGCCTCCTTGAACGTGCCGATGCCTACTGCTGGTTCGTCGACCTGGCCTTTGCCGACGGCAGCTTGGGCCATCTTGACCTGATCGTAGCGGTGCGCGGCGACTGGGAGGAAGGGTTTCAAATCTATGGCACCCGCGGCAGCGTCAAGGGCAAGGTCTTTCTGCCTTGGTTCCATAAGGCAAGCGAAGTGGAGTGCTTTTCGACGGCTGACGGGCAGTACCGGCGCGTGCTCGGTGCAGACGCGTATACATACAAGCTGCAGATTGAAGGCTTTGCCGATACCATCCTGCACGGCGCACCCCAGCGTGGTGCCACTGTCGAAGACGGTACGGCGGCGGTCCGCGCCTTGGTGGCGATCAGTCGTTCTGTAGAGGCGCGGACGTGGGTTCGCCTCGACGAGGTCACAGGTGACGTGTAGAGCAAACGGGGACCGCACACCTGAGCGTTTATGCTTGATTGACACTCCGTACAAGGGGTGCTACCATTCTAAGAGCTGACAGTAGCTTTCAGTGCACACCGCAACAGGCGGCCTTGAAGGCAGTGTATGGTGGCGATACTCCCTGACAATTTGGTATTTGCAGGCGCGCTGCATAGAGCAAGCGCGGTATCGTCGCTGTTCCTGCAACAGGCGGTCTGCTCTTGTTGTGAATGAGCCTGTCAGCAGCCTCCCCCCAGCGCATCCAAGGGATATACGTCGTCATAGCCGTTCCAACAATCTTCTTCACGATAGCTAAGGAGGATCTGCGTTATGCATCGCACCATCTTGACTAAGTGGACGCTGTTGCTCGCCTTATTGCTGGCCGTGGCGCTGACTGGAGGCTGCACAGCAGTTGCACCGGCCCCTGCTGCCGAGGCGCCTGCCGCCGGCGAGGTCGCAGCCGCTGAGGCGCCCGCCGCTGCTGGTGGCGAGATTACCGCCACCTACATGGCGTCCGGCACCTATGACAAGGCCGCCGAAGCGCTCAAGCCCACGTTTGAAGAGAGCACCGGCATCAAGGTCGAACTGGTCACTGCCCCCTGGGATGTGCTGAACCAGAATCACATCACCGATCTCACGACCGGCACCGGCGCCTATGACGTCATGTCCGGCGAATTCTGGATCGCTAACGTCTTTGACCAGATGCTGCCGCTAGACGACTATGTCAAGCGCGACAACTTCGGCGGTGACTATGTCCCGCGCATCTGGTCGCCCGGCCCCTCCAACTTCTACGACGGCAAGCGCATCGGCGTGCCCTACAGTGCCGACGCCTACGGCATCTGGTATCGCACCGACCTCTTCGAGCAGTGTGGTGTCGACGCCGACTGGAAAACATGGGACGACTACATCGCCCGCCTGGCCACCCTCAAGACCTGCCTTGACGGCACCGATGTCGCCCCGATGGTGCACTACTTCGGCGCAGATCGAGCAGCCTGCTGCCATCTTCCTCGGTATGTATGACGGCTACCTGGTCAACAAGGACGGTAAGTACGCACTCGATCGCGAAAAGGCAGTCGCCGCCCTCAACAAGATGCAGAGCCTGCTTGAATACAATCCCGCCGGACGTACTCGGCCTCGACGATCGATCCGGGTAACGCCGTCTTCCTGAACGGCAAGGCCGCCACGATGGTTGGCTGGCCCAGCTTTATCCGCGCCGCCGCCGACGATCCCGAAAAGTCCCAGGTGGTGGGTAAATGGGCACTGGCCGAATTCCCCGGCCCCGGCTTTCCCATGGTGAGCGCCTGGAATCTCTTTATCTCCAAGTACAGCAAGAATCCCGACGCAGCCTGGGAATGGATCAAGGCCTACGCCAACGCCGAAAACGGCAAGCAGTGGATGAAGGAGTACGGTATCGGTTCTCCGTTCCAGAGCACCTACGACGATCCCGATCTGGTCGCAACCTTCCCCTACTTCTATCCGGCCCAGGCCAAAAACCTGAACATGGCCAAGTCGCTGCCGTGGACCTTTGCCGCCTTTGAAGCATTCTTCCGCAACGAGGGCGACTTCCACCAGGGTAAGATCACGGCCGAGGAGATGCTCGACCGCGTACAGACAGAGTGGGACGAAATCCAGGTGCCCCCGGCCCTCGTTCAGTTGGCCGAGGCGCAGGGCCTGCAGGAGAAGTAACCCTGTACCCCGGCGTCTAGATCAACCGCCATGCCCGGCTTGCGCTGCCCGTCTGCACCTCCGCAGATAGGCAGCGCAAGCCTCTTGCTGCTGTAAATGAACGCCGATATTCCGGGCAGAACGCCGGAAAGGACATCTATGACCCACGCCTCCCAGCCGGCGCGCAGGCGGCGCTTTGGCCACGATTGGCCGTGGATGGTGGCGTTTGTCGTGCCTGCCCTCCTTATCGTCGTCGTCATCCAGGGCTACCCACTGCTGTTCAGTGCCTATCTCTCTACGCAGAGTTGGATTCTTACAGACTCGCCTACCTCGCAAGGGTTTGTCGGCCTCGCAAACTTCGCCAAGGTCCTCCAGAACGAAGTTTTTCAGCGCGCCGTCCGCAACAGCATGATCATCACCGGCTCTGCCGTCCTGGTCGAGATGGTGCTGGGCACCGTGCTCGCCTACCTTGCCGCGGGCAGCAGTTGGCCCATGCGCATCGTGCGCACGATCTTGATCCTCCCTTTGGTCATTGCGCCTGTTGCCGCCGGGACACTCTGGCGCATGATGCTCAACTCCCAGATGGGGCTTACCAACTACCTGCTCAGCTTTGTGGGCATCACCGGCCCCGATTGGCTTGGCAACGCCGACTGGGCTGTCGTGGCGGTGATCATTGTCGACGTTTGGATGACAACACCTTTCGTCTTCCTGGTTGTCTCCGCCGGCCTGACAGGAATTCCGCTTGAATTGCACGAGTCGGCTGCCCTTGACGGCGCTACGCGTTGGCAGTCATTCCTCCGCATCGACCTGCCACTGCTGGCGCCGCTGCTGCTGCTGACCTTGATGTTTCGCATGCTCGAATCGCTGCTGTCACTGGATTCGATCTACACGCTGACCCTGGGCGGTCCCGGCTACGCCACGTTTACCTTAACCTACTACATCTACACACTGGGGCTGCGCACGTTCAATTTGGGGCTCGCCGCCGCCTCATCCTGGCTGTTTATGGCGTTTGCCGCCAGTGCGCTCGCCCTCGTCTTCTGGCTCCAGCGGCGCTGGCAGACGGCCCGGTGAAGTTCGGTGAGCAAGCGTTGAGGATTTCGTCATGACTACGAGCGGACGTTCCCGCAAACTGATACTGCACACGCTGCGCGTTATTGTCCTCATCGTGGCCTGTCTCGCCGTATTAGTGCCGCTGGCTTACCTGGTGATTAACAGTCTCAAGCTGCAGGCCGACATGTATACGAGTCCGCCGATCATCATCCCGACGCGGATCACCTTTGAAAATTTCCAGGCGACCTTTAGCGACCCCAAGACACTGCGCTATCTCACAAACAGCTTGCTTGTCACGACCATCACGACCACTGTCACCGTCATCGTTTCGACGCTGGCTGCCTATGGCCTGGCACGGCTGGGCCTGCGCGCGGGCTGGCTTGGCCTGATCATCTTCGTTTTTCTGTTCGTGCGCTTCTACCCGCGCATCACGACCGTTATTCCCTATTTCCTAGTCATGCGCCAGTTCTCTTTGCTCGACACTGTGTGGGCCATCATCATCGGCCACCTCGGCATCACGATTCCCTTTGTCACCTGGCTGATGCTGATCGTCTTCCAGGACCTGCCGCGCGAGGTGGAAGAGGCGGCCATGGTAGACGGCGCCGGCCCCCTCCAGCGTTTCTGGCAAGTGGCTCTGCCGATGGCCGCGCCGGGTGTGGCATCTGCCGCCATTTTGACGGCGTTTCTCTCCTGGAATGAGTTCCTTATCGCCTCAAGCGTTGCCAAGCTTCAAGCCAAGGTGCTCTCGATTGCCGTCGCCGGTTTTGTCACCGACAAGGGTGTGCTGTGGGGGCCGATGGCGGCGATGGCCGTGGTGATGATTGTGCCCATGATCCTCTTTGCGTTCTTCGTACAACGCTACCTCGTGCGCGGCATTACCCTGGGGGCAGTCAAGGGATAGGATAAAGGGATAGAAAGGGACAAAGCCTGCCTACAATGCCTGCTATGACATCACTCCAGCGCGCTCTGTGCGCCATCGACTTCCGCATGCCCGACCGTGTGCCGGTCATTCCCCAAGCGCATATCTGGTCCGAGTACATCTATGGCAGTTCCAGCGACGAACTAATGTACGATGGCAAACGCTATGCTGAGATCCAGATCCAGGCGCAGCAAGATTTTGGATGGGATGGCATCTTTGTGGCTACTGACAGCGTGGCGCTGGCACAGAGCCTTGGCTTAGATGTGTTTTTTACAGATCTAGGCGCCGCACCTACTCCGGAGGGCATTCTGCACAGCCTGGCCGACGTCGATAAGCTGGAACTGATAGACCCCCGCACGACCCGGCTCAACGAATGGATCATTGCCACACGCAGTCTTGTCGAGGCTCTCGGAGACGAGGTGTTGATCATTGCGCGTGCGGATCAGGGCGCTTTCAGTCTCGCAGCCCAGTTACGTGGAATGCAGGACTTTCTGCTCGAAGTGGGGTACGGCAAGGATGAGGCGCAGATTCACAAGCTGCTTAGATTCTGCAACCAGTATATCCTCAGCTTTGCCGAACTGCTCATGGCTGCAGGTGCCCACGTCGTCACGATCGGCGATGCCCTTGCGAGCGGCAGCCTGATCTCGCCCAAGACCTACGAACGCTACGCATTCCCCTACCATCACGAACTGGCCGCTGCCATCCGCGCCCGTGGTGGAAAGCTGAGTATCCATGTTTGCGGCAAGACTAACCATGTGATCGGTCGCCTGGCCGACACTGGAGCCCATATTGTCGAGTTTGACTCGATGACAGACTTTGATGCCGCCCGCGCAGCCGCAAGCGGTAAGACATGCCTGCTGGGCAATGTAGACGTGTCCGAGGTGATTACCTTTGGCACACGTGCGCGCGTCGAGGAGGAATGCCGCCACCGGCTGCAGCGCGTAATTCCCAACAGCGGCTATATTCTCAGTTCAGGCTGCGCCATCTCGCCTAATGCTCCCGCTGATAACCTGCACGCCATGGTGGAAAGCGCGCGAGAGTACGGCCAATATCCAACCAATTCTTAACGTATAGGAGGAGCACTGCGCATGGCTACTGCCACCATCCTGACGCCACAGCGCGTCGACGAGCTTATCACGATCTACCGCGGGGGGTTGCTCGACGACGTCATCCCTTTCTGGATCAAGCACAGTGTTGACGATGAATACGGCGGCTACATGTTCTGTGTCGACCGCGATGGCAGCCGCATCGACACCGACAAGGGTGTCTGGCAGCAGGGGCGCTTTGCCTGGATGTTGGCGACGCTCTACAACAGCGTGGAACCGCGCCCCGAGTGGCTGGCACTCGCCAAGCATGGCCTGGATTTCCTGCGCCGCTACGGCTTCGACAGCGATGGGCGCATGTTCTTCCACCTCACGCGTGACGGCCGCCCTGTGCGCAAGCGCCGCTACTTCTTCAGCGAAGCATTTTTTATCGCTGCCGCCGCCGCCTACGCGGAGGCCACCGGCGACGAACAGGCGCGCGCCGTAGCCCTGGACGTCTTCTGGCCGCGTGGTGCGTTATATCACCACGCCGGGGCTGCTCCCACCCAAGTTCAACCCTGACGTCCGCCCAATGAAGGCGTTGGCCATCCCGATGATCATGACGATCACTGCCCAAATCCTCCGCCAGGCGACAGGCGATCCGATCTGCGACGAATGGATCGATCGCTCTATCGACGAGATCGAGCGCGACTTTGTGAAGCCCGAGTTTCAGGCTGTGCTTGAAGTCACCGGCCCCAACGGCGAATTCATCGATCACTTCGACGGTCGTACTATGAACCCTGGTCATGCCATCGAAGCCGCCTGGTTTATCCTGCAGGAGGCGCAGCACCGAGGCGGCGACGCACGGCTGCTCAAGCTGGGCACGACAATCCTCGACTGGATGTGGGAGATCGGCTGGGACAAGGAGTATGGCGGCATGCTCTACTTCCGCGATGTGAAGGGCTTCCCGGTGCAGGAATACTGGCAGGACATGAAGTTTTGGTGGCCCCACAATGAGGCCGTGGTCGCTGCGCTGCTCGCCTACCAGCTTACCGGTGACGAGAAATACGCCCGCTGGCACCAGATGGTCCATGAGTGGACCTACGCCCATTTCCCTGACCCCGAATACGGCGAGTGGTTCGGCTACCTCCACCGGGATGGTCGCATCTCGACTCCATTGAAAGGCAACCTTTGGAAGGGCTGCTTCCACGTCCCGCGCATGCAATGGAAGGCATGGATGATTCTCGAAGATATCAAGGCCGCACGCCTGAATCGCCAGGAACAAGGCTAGCGGTCGTTAGGACAGGATGGTTTCGATGCAGGAAGCACTACGAAAATTTATGGCGCAAGTGCGCGGCCGGCTGATCGTGTCGTGCCAGGCGCAGCCGCACGAGCCCCTACATGGCGCGGCCATTATGGCGCGCATGGCGGTGGCTGCGGCCCAGGGCGGTGCGGCCGCCATCCGCGCCAATACGCCCCAGGATATTGCGGCGATTCGCGGCGCCGTAAGCCTGCCCATTGTTGGCCTGTATAAGGTCGATCTGCCGGGCTACGACGTCTACATCACGCCACGCTTGGAAGATGCCTGTGCTGTGGCCGAAGCTGGCGCCGATGTGATTGCGATCGATGCAACGCGACGCCCCCGTCCCCAGTACGCAGCGCTTGTGGACTATGTCGCGGCCATCCACAAAGCGACTGGCCTCCCGATCCTTGCTGACATCTCCACCTATGAAGAAGGGGTGACAGCAGAGGCGGCCGGTGTCGATCTTGTTTCGACCACGATGTCTGGCTACACCCCCTACAGCCCAAAGCTGACGGGCCCTGACCTTGAACTCGTGCGGCGTCTCGCTGGTGTGCTTGGGGTTCCGCTTGTCGCCGAGGGGCGTTATCATGACCCTGACCAGGTTGTGCAGGCATTGGCGACAGGCGCATCGACAGTCGTCGTCGGCGGCGCCATCACGCGCCCGCAGGAGATCACGAGACGTTTCGTCGGAGCGATCGAAGCGCGGAGCCGAGTACTGTAGATTCGCCGCGGCTGCAGTACGCAGTGCACGAAATGCAGAAAGGAGCGCGTTGTGACCCGCGCTGGTGTTTTGGTCGTTCCTCTGGATGATCGTTCGGTCAACTATGAGTGCCTGGCTATGCTGGGCGAGGCTGCCGGTTTCGATGTGCTGCTGCCACCCAAAGCCTGGTTGGGAACACCATGGCGTACCGGTAAGACCGAAGAAGTTGGCGCCTGGGTTGAGGAGAATGCCACCCGCGCCGTCTGCGTTGATCGTAGCCGTCGACACCTTGGGCTATGGCGGGCTGGTGAACTCGCGCCGATCTACGGACCCGCTCAGCACGGTCGTGGCGCGCCTTGACGTGCTGCGCCGCATCAAGTCCGTTCGTTCGGGGTTGAGCCTGTTTGCTTTTAACGTGTTGATGCGGATCAATCGCGATAACGGAGCAGAAGAGGAAAAGCCGTACTGGTCATCCCATGGTGCGCAGTTGTTCCGCCTTTCTGTGTTGGAGGATCGTACGGCCATGGCCGTGGCCACAGAAGCCGAATGCCAGGAGGCAGAAATACTGCGATCCGCCATTCCTGCACATGTCCTTGAGGACTATCTCGGCGGGCGGGCGCGCAACCACGCCGTCAACCGGCAGATGATCGAGTGGACGGCGCAGGGCATCATCGACTACCTGATCGTCCCCCAGGATGACACGGTCGCCTACGGCTGGAACATCGCCGAATCTCGACGGCTACGGCAGTATGTGCTCAAGCTGGGGCTAGCCCAGCGCGTATCGATCTATCCGGGGACGGATGAGACCGCGATGCTGCTGCTGGCGCGCTATGCCGCACAGCGCACAGAATTTCGCCCGCGTGTTTTCCTGCGCTACAGCAGTTCCGGCGCGGATCAGGTGATCACGGCCTATGAGGATCGGCCAATGACCGAGATGGTTAAGGCACACCTGGGGCCACTGGGGGGTACTGTCGTGGGCGCCGCATGCGACGCTAATCTCTTGCTGTACGTCAACGCTCCTGCCGAAGAACAGGGCAACGGGCCGGACCAGTACGTGCTGGGCTTAGGTGAAGCGGAACTCGAAGCTATGCCCGAAGAGGCGCGCAACGATGTGCTTGCCTTTCAGCGCCAGCCCCATGCTGCCGGTACACTGCGCGAGATGCACACCGTGCGCCGTGACCTGCCCGAGTTCGTGCGTTCCCTGGCAGATGCATTGAAACAGGGCAGGGATTGCGCGGTCGTTGATGTCGCGTACGTGAACGCGGGCGACGTTGCACTTGGCGATTTGCTCCTGCAAATGGAATCACTGAGCCAGCTTGCTGCCTATGGCGGGTGGAACACGGCGGGGAACACCCTGGGCTGCGTTTTGGCGCATGCCGTAATCCGCTGCATTCAGCGGCAAAAAGCGGATTCAGCTCAGCTGGCTGCCCATGTCCGGTTTCTGTTTCTTCGCCTGCTCGAGGACGTACTGTACATGGGGCGGCTCCGCACCCAGATCATGGTCGAAGACCAGCCGCGGCTGGGACTGCCGCCTGCCATGAGCAATGTTGGCGACAAATATCCTGCCGTCCTGGCGATTGTCGAGGAACGACTGCACCAAGCAGCAGCCGTTTTGGCCGACGGGTGCTTTGTCGGACAGTCAGTTTCCGGTGCTGGGGCACAGATCACAATCGACTCGGTGGGGATACGAGGTGTTTCGCTGCCTTGGCGGCGTCTGTTTGACCTGACTTTTGATGTCGTGCTCGACTATGCCAAACAATAAGCCAGTCCTTGTGTTTGATATCGGCGGCACCAAGGTTGCGTGCGCCGTATGGATGCCTGAAGGCGATCTAGTAGCGCGGGCCGAGATCGACACGCAGGCAGCTGCCGGACCAGAGGCGGTAGCAGGGCGCATTGTCGACCTCGGACACCGGGTGCTGGCAAGCGTGGCCGGTGAGCGGCCCGATCTGCCGCCGCCATCCGCAGCAGGAGTAGCAAGTGCCGGTCAGATCGACGTGGCAACCGGCACGGTGAGCTATGCGACGTTTCACCTGCCGGGGTGGATCGGTTTCGCGCTGGGGCAGAGGCTGAGTGCCGGTCTGGACATGCCAGTAACGGTCGATAACGACGTCAACTGCCACGCTCTGGCGGAGGCTAGACGGGGCGCTGGGCGGCCATACCGGCACTTTCTGCTCGCTGCAGTTGGCACCGGTGTCGGGGGCGGAGTCGTGATCGACGGCCAAGTCTATCACGGGCGCCGCGGCGGGGCAGGTGAAATCGGACAGCTATGCGTCGAGCCGCACGATGGACGGCCATGCAGCGGGGATCTGGCCGGCTGCTTGGAGGTCTATGCTGCCTCCAGCGTGATGGTGGCTGAGAGCGGATTTGCCTCAATCCAGGAACTGGCAGATGCGTACCGATCCGGAATATCAAGTCCTGCAGTCGACCGGGCAGCCGGATGGCTAGGAAAAGGACTGGCTATGATCGGGCACATCCTGGCGCCCGAAGCTATATTGATTGGCGGCAGCGCCGGCTTGTTGGGGCAGCGTTATCTGGCCGTCGTGCAGGCCGCGCTAGAACGGTCTTCACTGCCTTCTCATCGGGGCATCCCACTCCACTTCACTCAACTTGGCGCCGACAGCGGGCTGATTGGTGCGGGCCTGTTGGCCAGTGAGGCGAGTATATAGGTTTGCTGTAGTTGATTGTATCCCCTAGCTATCCGCCTTGTAGGTCGCGGCGGGTGGTTGATCTTCCTGCGCACTGCTACAGTGCGCAGGAAAAGGATCAACCACTCATGCCCGACGATCGAAAAACGACAGATAAATCTTCCGGCAAATCTGGCAAAGACAAGCCCGACAAGGAAAAGCGCGCCAAGAACCGGGCAGGCACAGAACCCGCCCCGGAAGGCCCTGTGCCAGAACAGAAAATTGGCGATACGCCGACGCCACCTTGGGAGATGCCCTCGCCCGAGCAGAAGGCAGATGCCCAGCCAGTGCGCAGCGCCTTGCGTGACGCCCTCTCTGAGGTAGACTCGCCGGAAAAGGCGGACGCCATCGTCGACGAGTTAAAGGCTGCCACCAAAGGCCTGAAGGTAGAGGACGTTGCGGCCGTGCAGCCCACACCCGATTCGACTGCGCAAGCCGCCACGCAAGTGAAAGAGGCTGAAAAGACGGCGCCCCCAGGTGAAAGTGCGCAAGCCGTGCTGACGCAGACGGCAGCGGTGCTTACCGCTGCCAAAAAGCCTGAGCGGGAAGCCGTGTCCCAGGCCGCGCAGGAGATCTTCAACCCCCAGCAGCAGGGGGCTGACGCCGCTGTTGCCCCAGAACAGCAGGATCTGCTGCGCACGGCGGTGCTGAAACATCTCAAGCCGCTGGATGCGCTGGATGCCAACCTCTTTTTGCGCATCAATCATCTGCCCCATACGCCGGCGCTAAACCGCTTCTTCTATTTCTTTACCTTGGTATTTACGGGCGGCACAGCCTGGTTTGTCCTGATGGGCATCGTGACCCTGTTCAACCGGCGGCTGGGCCTGCAGATGATTCGCGAGGCGGCGCTGCCGCTGGCACTGGCGACCGCGACCGTAGAGCACCCGATCAAGGCCTATTTCAAACGCCGCCGGCCCTTTATCGACATCATTCAGGCAATCGTCATTGGCAAGAAGCCGGGCACCTGGTCATTCCCCTCCGGCCACTCCGCTACGGCTTTTGGCGGAGCCTGGATCTTTAGTCGCTACCTGCCACGTCTGAGCTGGCTTTGGTACACCATTGCCGGCCTCACAGCGTTTTCCCGCGTCTATCTAGGCGACCATTATCCGGGCGATGTCGTCTCCGGCTCCGTCCTGGGCGTATTGTTTTCGATTCTCTATCGCATGCTGCCCTGGCCGCGTTCGAAGCGCTGATTCTCAAATTCCCTGAGTGGCACCCTTTCTGTTCTCAACTGGCGTGGATCACAGCCCTAACTGCATTGAGTTATGCTTTAGCTGCTCACCGCATACTGCATTCTGATGGGATTCACTTGTCCAATAAGGAGCAAGGGTATGAACGATCCGCGCTATAGTGAGGTTGTTGTCCGGGAATTGCCGCCAATGCACGTGGTAAGCTATCGAGCAATCGGCGCAGCGCCAGAAGAAGACGCGGCAAGAGCGATGGCGGAATGGATGGCTGAGCAGCAGCTGCCGCCCGCACGCAACTTTGGGTTTGATGTAGAAGTAACGCCAGAGCAGCAGCGAGCAGGCCTGCGTGGCTACGAACTGTGGCTTGCCGCCCCACGTGGGACCGAACCAAGAGAGGACATGCTGGCGCGCCAATTCCATGGCGGTCTTTATGCCGCTATGACGATCTACGACGCGCTCGACGATCCATTCATGCGTATTCCGGCAGGCTGGGAATATCTGCACAACTGGGTTGTGGCACACCCACAGTATGAGCCCGCCGAGCACCAGATGCTGGAAGAGGTGCTTGGCGCCGCCTGCGCCGAACCAGGCGGGCAGCGGCGCCATCTTGTCATCTACTATCCAGTCGCCGCGATTGCGATCGGTGAGCCAGCGTAATCTGGCCCGGGCCGGAAACTCCAGACAAGATCTCGCTCACAAGCGCCACAGCGACAGCGGCCTGCCATCGCTGTGGCGCCTCCGCTTCCGTGCTATTTCTGCAGCTTGTAGCTCACCGTCAGCAGCGTCTCGCCGTAGGTGGTTTCCTGAAAATCATTGGTGTGCTCGAAGTCTTCGTTCGGGCCCATCAGCACAAGGCCGTGGTTTGGCTCCTCGCCACGCAACCACGCCTGTACAAGCGGCTTAATGTCGATTCTCAATCCACCGCTGAGCGAAAACGTGCCATGTTCAAGCGTGCCGACTTCATTGGGCAGCGCGCTGTATACGTAGGCCGGAGTGAAGAATGCTCCATCTTCTTTTTGCAGCGGTGCATCGAGGACAAGTACATGGCTGGCGGCCGACACCAACTTGCGGGCTGGATTCCCGCGCAGTTGCCACTGGGTTTCGTCGAGGTGCAGGGTCAGCCACGCCTCGAGGACTTCAGCCTTGGGTGCATGGGGCAGGTCATCGAAGCGCAGAAAGCCCCGATAGACAAACCCAACATACTCGTAACCTGCCTCGGAAGGGTCGTCGAGACGGTTGCGGTAACCTACCCGGATCTCGTTGTCCGGGGTTGCCTCGGGCGTCATGGCTCCCGTGTAGAAATGGGGGGCTGAACCGAGGCGGATGTCGTGCCTGCGCCGCCAGATCGTCTGGCGAATAGGGCGTAGGGACACCGTTGCTAAGGTATTCTCCCCGGTAGGGAAAGCCACGTGCGTCGAGTACTCTTCTTTGAGTGCGACCATGATGAACTCCTTTTATGGATGGTACTATATCGGCTGCACCTCCATTATCGCGCCGCTGTGTGCTGATGGTGATCGTCAATCGTAGGAGATTTTGTTGTAAGTGCGTGCTCAATTAGTGATTGCGGCTTGTCAGCTCTGTAAAACGTTGGGTGGGCGCAGTGACAAATACGCGGTACAGCAGTGTTCCGGTCGAGGACGAACTCGGCTCGCGCACCTGGGTGAAGGCAAGGAGGATGAAGCCGAGGCACAGCCACTGCAGGGCAAAAAACACGGCAAAGCCGTCTAGCGCCATGCCGCCAATCGTGTACTGCTGCTTGCGCAGGGTGTCGAGGAGTAAGCCCCACAGGATAGGTGAAATGCCGACCATCAGGCTGATTAGAACCGAATGGAGCGCAAAATACTCGGTGCTGTGTGTGCGGTCGCCCACGGTGTTCATCAGCAGGCGGGTCAGGGACAGATCGTAGATGGCGCCAAAAAAGCCGGCTAGCAGCATCAACGCGGGAGCCACGATAAAAGGCTGGTCTACCAGGTGCGCTGCCAACAGGAACCAGGTGAAGAAATAGACGACCCACCAGATGAACACCACACCCAGGAACGGGCGGCTGCCATAGTGATCGACGCGATGGCGGAGTGGGCGCAGTGCCAGTGTTCCGAGCACGGCGGCGCCTGCGGTGAGCCAGAGTATGGTCCCATCCTGGAGCTGCACCTGGTCGCGCACGAAGACGGTGACAAAGGTAGCGATCGACGCCACAAATGTTTGTACTGCCATGCTGAAGATCAGCAGCCGCAGAAAAAGATTGTCGCGCAGCAGGCTCAACCACTGCACCCGCGGCTTCTGCTCGCGCGCACAGGATACCGGCGGGTCCGGGACGCGGTTTAGAAAGTACAAGCTGATGGCGCCGCCTATGAAGCTGATGCCGAACACGATCGAGTACGCCTTCATGCTGCTGTGGTCGAACAAAAACATGCCTGAGACGGCCAGCGCCGCTACGCTGGCGACGTTGACGAAGGTGCGGTCGCGGCTCAGGTAATACCCGCGCAGCGACCGGGGCACAAGCGACGTCGTCCAGGGCAGCCAGGAGCAGGTGGCGATCCCCCTGAGCGTGGTGAATACCGTCATAATTAAGACCAGCAGCACGATAATATAGGTGTTGGGCAGCCAGCCGACTGCCAGGGGCAGCAGCGCAAGAAAGATCAAGGTCATGACGCGCGAGGTCCAACCTTTGACCATCAAGTTGCGGTAGCCAATGCGTTCAGCATGCGGAGCGACGAACAACTGCAGCATTGAGGTCAGGGGTGACAACCCGGCCAGCAGACCCAGCACCACTGCCGGTGCACCCAGTTCACGCGCAAACAGGATCATCGGGCTGCCGAGGCAGATCTGCCAGGAGACGGCATTAAAGCCTTGAAACCAGTATGCATTGTGGATTTTGACAGGGAGCTTGTCGGGAGATTCAAGAGCGACATCACCCACTGGCGCGGCAGGTGTGTTAAAGGCGAGTTTCTGTTTCTTCACAACATATTTCCACCAACTGACGATATTCCTTTCATTCTACTCCCTTAGCAACGGCTCACAAAAAACGTTTTTGGCGGCATCGAAAGAAAAGTGCGCCGGTATCTCCGGCGCACTTTCGTGATCTATAGTCGCAGGAACGCTGGGTGACTAGATCTCCCAGTGCTCAGGCGAGCGCCAGAGGCTGGAGAGAATCAGCTCGCGGACGTTGAGCATTTCCTTGGGCAGCCGGTCGTACAGCTTGATGAACAGCTCCTCGTGCGACAGAATTTCGCTCATCCACTCGTCGCGGTCGATCGACATCACGTTGTGGAACTTGGCCTCGGTGAAGCTCTCCATGCCCTTCCAGTCGATGTCCTCATAGCGCGGCATCCAGCCGATGGGGCTTTCGATGCTGACCGCACGGCCGTTGGCGCGCTCGACGATCCACTTCAGCACGCGCATGTTCTCGCCAAAGCCCGGCCACAGGAACTTGCCGTTCTCGTCCTTGCGGAACCAGTTGACGCTGAAGATGCGCGGCGGGTTCGGGATGGTGCGGCCAAACTGCAGCCAGTGGTTGAAGTAGTCGCCCATGTGGTAGCCGCAGAAGGGCAGCATGGCGAACGGATCGCGGCGCACCTGGCCGGTTGCGCCGGCGGCGGCGGCCGTCGTTTCCGAGCCCATGGTGGCGGCCAGATAGACGCCGTAGTTCCAGTTGAACGCCTGGTAGACCAGCGGCACGACGTCGCTGCGGCGGCCGCCGAAGATGAAGGCCTTGATCGGCACGCCCTGCGGGTTTTCCCACTCGGGGTCGATCGACGGGCATTCTGATATGCCGGGGCGGTGAAGCGGGCGTTGGGATGCGCGGCCTTGCGGCCGCAGTCGGGCGTCCAGTCCTGGCCCGGTCCAGTCGATCAGGTGGGCAGGGGCCTGCTTGGTCATGCCTTCCCACCACACATCGCCGTCGGCGCGTCAGGGCCACGTTGGTGAAGATGGTGTTCTCGCGGATCGAGTGCCATGGCATTCGGGTTGGTCTTGTACGATGTGCCCGGGGCGACGCCGAAGATAGCCGGCTCTCGGGGTTGATGGCGTACAGCTTGCCGTCGGCGCCCGGCTTGATCCAGGCGATGTCGTCGCCGACGGTGGTCACCTTCCAGCCGTCGAAGTGCCTTGGGCGGAATCAGCATGGCGAAGTTGGTCTTGCCGCAGGCGCTGGGGAAGGCAGCGGCGACATAGGTCTTCTCGCCACTGGGCGCTTCGACGCCCAGGATCAGCATGTGCTCGGCCAGCCAGCCTTCGTCGCGCGCCATCGTGGAGGCAATGCGCAGGGCAAAGCACTTCTTGCCCAGCAGGGCGTTGCCGCCGTAACCGCTGCCGTAGGACCAGATCGCGCGCTCCTCGGGGAAGTGCACGATGTACTTGTGCTCCTTGTTGCAGGGCCAGGCCACATCCTTCTGGCCGGGCGCAAGCGGCACGCCGACCGAGTGCAGGCAGGGAATGAACTCGCCATTTTCGCCGAGGACATCGTACACGGCCTTGCCCATGCGGGTCATGATGCGCATGTTGACGACGACGTAGGGAGAGTCGGTCAACTCGACGCCGATGTGGGCGATGGGCGAGCCGAGCGGGCCCATGCTGAAGGGGATGACATACATGGTGCGGCCGCGCATGCAGCCGTCGAACAGCTTGTTCAGGGTCTCCTTCATCTCCTTCGGGCGCCATCCAGTTGTTGGTGGGGCCGGCATCACCCTTGTTGGTGGTGCAGATGAAGGTGCGGTCTTCGACACGGGCGACATCGGAGGGGTCCGAGCGGCAGAGGAAGCTGTTGGGGCGCTTTTCCGGGTTGAGGGGAATGAAAGTCCCGGCATCAACCAACGTCTGGCACATGCGGTCATATTCTTCTTGCGAACCATCGCACCAATAAACACTGTCGGGCTTGCACAGCTCGACCATTTTGCCGACCCATTCGCGCAGGGGAGCGTGTCTTACGAAATCGGGCGCATTCACTAACATGGTTTCCTCCGTATTGAGTGTTGGTGTAACGCTCATCATTAGCTACAAAAAAGACAAAATATCTTGGAAAATAACAGAACAAATCAGCATTAATTTCGTTTGTTCAAAAATGCACAAATGAACTCTGCTATGTGTCACTCATACACTTATTCCACGACGACAGTATTGTACATGAGTTCCGGCTTTTCTGGCCTAGCCACTTGGGTAGGTTTGTGGCTGGCCCGCGTACTAGTCTTTGTGTCGCGTTTACACTGCCTGCAGCATCCCACTAGGCGTTACGCTGCAGCAGCCATTCCGCCACTGCCCGCAATTGGCTGGACGCCGTTCTCTCGCCGAGCGCGTGCTCAAGTGCGGCCATGCCCGCGGCGTAATGTGCCTCTGCGGTCGCTATCGCATAGGCGCGTGCCCCCGCGTTGTCGAGCAGGGCCTGGGCTGCCGGCAGCTTGCTTGTATCCACGTCGCCCGCCAGCAGGGCACTAAACTGGGGGCCTGCTGCCGGGTGGTTCAGGGTATGCAGCATGGGAAGGCTCTTCTTTTTGCGCAGCACGTCGTTGCCCGCGGCTTTGCCTGTCACCGCCGGGTCGCCCCAAATGCCTAGCACGTCATCCTGGATCTGAAAGGCGAGGCCGATCTCCTGGCCAAAGCGCTGCAGGGACTGCGCCTGTTCAGGGCCGGCGCCGCCGATATAGGCGCCGATGGCTACGCTTGCGCCCACCAGCGCCGCCGTCTTGCCCCCGATCATGCGCAGGTATTCGTCTACGCTGACATTCGCCCGCTGTTCAAAGCTCATGTCGAGGTACTGGCCCTCGGTGAGCGCAATACAGGTGCGGGTAAACACGTCGAGTGCAGCCAGGATGGCCACCGGTGGAACGCCGCAGGCCGACAGCCGCTGCATGGCGGCAAACGCAAGGGCAAACATGCCGTCACCGACGTTGATGGCGAGCGGTACCCCCCACAGCTTCCAGACGGTGGCGCGATGGCGACGCGCCTCGTCGCCGTCCTCGATGTCGTCGTGCACCAGCGAGAAGTTGTGCAGGATCTCGATGGCGGCCGCGGCCGGCAGGGCGCTGCTCGGTTTGGCCCCCTACCTCGGCACAGGCAAGCAGGCAGAGGATCGGGCGCAGCCGCTTGCCGGCGTTCAGCGTGGAGGGCGCAAAGCTCCGATCTACCCAACCCATGTGGTACTGCATCATGCCGTAGTGCGCGGCGGTGCGCTTCCTCGCCTCCCGCCAGCACGGCGCGCATCTCGGCTTCCAGTGGCGGCAGCCACTGCTGCATGAACTGCTGCAGGTCTTCACGCATGGTTCTGTTCTCCCCTTCTTATCAGGACGCCTGGTTGGCGTAGGGCCGCAAGGTCGCAGGCGCCGCTGCAGAACATCGTGATGCGAAGCTCGGTGGCAAGAATGTCCATCTCCTCGACCACCTCTTCCGCGCCTGCAAGCGCCTTTTTGAGAAATGGGCCGGCCAGGCCGACCAGATCGGCGCCGAGCGCGGCACACTTGGCGATATCTTGGCCGCTGCGGATGCCGCCGCTGGCAAACAGGTGAACATCCGGCCGGTGGAGGGCGCTCCGCACCTCGCGCGCGGCGACCAGGCTTTCGGCCGTGGGAATTCCCCAGTCGGCAAACGCGCCGGCCAGCCGGCGCAGGCGTTCGGTCGGTGCGCGGTGCATCTCGACCTGGCTCCACGAGGTGCCGCCGGCCCCGGCCACGTCGATGGCGCCGACACCGGCCTCGATCAGCCTGCGCGCGACCTGGCTGCTGATGCCCCAGCCTACTTCCTTAATAATGACCGGGCGCCCCAGCCGGGCGCAGACCTGCTCGATCTTGCCCAACAGCCCGCGCCAGTTCACGTCGCCTTCCGGCTGCACCGCCTCCTGCAAGGGGTTCAAATGCAGGATCAGCGCGTCGGCCTCGATCATGTCGACGGCGCGGCGGCACTGGTCTACCGTATACCCATAGTTGAACTGCACTGCCCCCAGGTTGGCAAACAGCAGGAGATCAGGCGCCACATCACGCACGCGAAACGTGGGGCCCGCTTCGTCGCGTTCGATGCCGGCGCGCTGGCTGCCGACGCCCATGGCCAGGCGCTGCTGCTGTGCTGCCTCGGCCAGGTTGCGGTTGATTAATCCCGCCTGTTCGGTGCCGCCAGTCATCGAGCTGACCAGGATGGGCGCATTGAGCTGCTTCCCGAACACGGTAACGCTCGTGCTGACTTCGTGCAGATCCAGTTCCGGCAGTGCCTGGTGAACAAAATGATACGCTTCCAACCCCGTGGTGAGATGAGGAAACTGAACGTTTTCCTCCAGGTTGATGCGGATGTGGTCAGCTTTGCGCTGGTTGATCGACAATAGGTCCTCGGTTTCGTTTTAGTTTGTTCTGGCGCAAGCCATTTTGCTGCGCTATAGTATACCAAAAAGCGCCGCGCGCTTGTGTCACCTCACTTGCCGTCCCAAAACGGAGATACCTTATGTCGCATCTTTCGCAGCAGGCCCGCCTCGGCGCACACGCGCCGGCAATGTTTGATCCCGCTCGCTTTGCGCCGCAGTACCCGCCCGACCTCGGCCTTGG
Organism: uncultured Chloroflexia bacterium; assembly: GCA_963701415.1. Lineage (GTDB taxonomy): Bacteria > Chloroflexota > Anaerolineae > Caldilineales > Caldilineaceae > Fredericiella. The sequence continues at coordinate 180,647 of CAVPAH010000019.1, read as the reverse complement.
AGCCGCTGCACCTGGATATTGATCTGTGGCTCGACCTTGCCGAGAGCACGGCCCAAGGTGCTGTAACCACGCTGGTGCAGGCCAACCGCCAGGGCGTGCAGGAGCTTACGCTTCGATGCGGTTGGATTGGCAATCGCAGCAGTTGAAGATGGCGACGGCAGCGCACTTGCCTGGCGTGCCGACGGCGAGAAACTCTACGTGCGCTGGCCGCAGCCGTTTGCCAAGGGACAGCAGGCGCACGTCCGTGTCCGCTACAGCGTCACGACGCCCACCGCCGGCCTCTACTTTTCCCGGCCGACCGCCGAATCCCCCGAAGCGCCCTGGTATGCGGTCACCGACCATGAGACCGAGCGGGCGCGCCACTGGCTGCCCTGCATCGACCTGCCCAACGTGCGGACGGCGCTTGGATATCCGCCTGCGTGCGAACAGCCGCTTCACGATCCTTGCCAATGGCTATCATGTCGCCGACACCGACCACGGCGACGGCACCAAGACGACCCACTACCGGCTCGACCAGCGCTGCCCCTCCTATTTGATCTGCTTTGCCGTCGGCGAGTTTGTGCGCTACGACGATGGGGAATTCCATGACGGTGAGAAGTCGATCCCTGTCGCCTATTTCTGCAGCCCCCAGCATACGCCCGAAGATCTCGAACACAGCTTTGGCCGCACCAAGCAGATGCTGGCGTGGATGACGCAAAAGTTTGCCGCGCCTTTCCCGTTCCCCAAGTACTACCAGTGGGCGGCGCCCGGAGTGTCGGGGGCGATGGAGAACATCTCTTTGGTCAGCTGGAGCGAGCGCTATGTGATCGACACGCGGCTGGCCACGGAGTGGACCTACCTGCTGGATGCCGTCAATGTCCACGAGATGGCCCACAGCTATTTCGGCGACGCCGTGGTCTGCCGCGACTTTGCCCATGCCTGGCTCAAGGAATCGTGGGCAACCTACATCGAGCAGGTCTGGCGCGAGGATGAGTTCTCGGCCGAAGAAGGGCAGTACGTCTACTACGACAACGCTCGTGCGTACATCGATCGAGGCCGATTCGCGCTACAAGCGTGCCATCGTCAACCGGCACTTCCGATCTTCATGGGACATGTACGATCGCCATCTCTATCCCGGCGGGGCATGCCGGCTGCACATGCTGCGCCGCGAACTGGGCGACGAGGTATTCTGGACCGCCGTCCAGGACTACCTCAAGCGCTTCAACGGCAAAGTCGTCGAAACCGACGACTTCCGGCTGGTGATGGAAGAGCATTCCGGCAGGACCCTGGGCCAGTTCTTCGACCAGTGGTTCTATACGCCCGGCTATCCCGAGATCAAGGTTACTTTCCGCTACGAGGCGGACAAGCAGCAGGGCGTCTTCGAGATCGAACAGACGCAGGTAGACGCCGAAGCGGGGATCCCGGCCTTTTCGTTCCAGACCAGCGTCGGCTGGGTGCTCGACGGCGAAACGCAACTTCAGCCGCTGCGCATCGACAAGGCACGCCAGATCTGCGCCGTGCCGATGAGCAGGATGCCCGATCAGGTTCGCTTTGACCCGCGCTGCGAGGTGCTCCACAAGCTCGACTTCAACCCCGGCGACGATCTGCTGCGCCGCCAGCTGACCGGCGCGCCTGACGTGCTCGGGCGGATCCACGCCGCGAGCCGAACTGGCCAAGACGGGCCGCTACGCCAATATCGAGGCGCTCGTCGCCGCCTATCGCCAGGAACCCTTCTGGGGCGTGCGCTGCGAGATGGCAAGAGTGCTGGGCGAGGCCAACACGGAAGCGGCGGTCACCGGCATTGTCGCCTTGCTCGAGTTCGAGCAAGATCCCCTGGTGCTCCCGGATCTGCTGGCGGCGGCAGGCCAGTACCGCGACGAACGCGTGGTTGCGGCCGTGCAAGCTCGCTTGCGAGGAGAAATGGGCTACGTCGCCACGGAGCAGGCGTACATCGCACTCGGCGCCCAGCGTGAGCGAGCACCGCTGGACGTGCTGTTGGCAGCTGCCGAGCAGCCTTCGTTTAACGGCATTGTGCAGGGGGGCGCACTGCGCGGGCTGGCGTCCACCCGCCGTCCCGAGGCTCTGGACGTGCTGTTGGCACGCGTGCGGGCCGGTGCCACATCGCTCTATGCATGGCCCGCGGCAATTGCCGCGCTGGCGGAACTGGGCAAAGGGCTGGAACGGCGCGAGCGTGAGCGCGTGCTGGAAACTTTGATCGATCTGCTGCGCGCACCCCATTACAGTGTGGCCATGGCGGCTGTGCGCGGACTTGGGGTGCTGGGCGCGCCGGAGGCGATCGGGGCATTGGAAGCCTTTGCCCGCACACGCGTTACCCAAGAGGCGGCGGTTGTCGAACGCGTGATCGACAGCCCTGCGCAAGCAGGATAAAGTCGATGGTTCGGCCCTGCAGAAGCAGGTCGAGACGCTCGGCGACCGCCTGCGCAAGCTTGAGGACCAAGTGCAGCGGCTGCAGGCTTGACGCTCCTGGTGACTGTGATAATCTGTGACTATGAAGCCAAACGAGACCTCCACAGCAAAGCTGATTACACCTGCGCATGAGGACTATCTCAAGGCGATTTACACGCTTGCGAGCAATGGCGTAGAGGTTTCCAACTCGGCGCTGGCGCATCACCTGGCCGTGACGCCCGCTTCGGCCACGAACATGGTGAAGAAGCTGGCCGAACTCGGACTGGTGACCTATGAACCCTATCAGAATGTCGAGCTGACGCTATCGGGCCAGAAAGTGGCCTTGGAAGTGCTGCGGCACCATCGCCTGTTAGAGCTCTACCTGCACGATAAACTCAACCTGCCTTGGGACCAGGTGCATGCCGAGGCGGAACGGCTGGAGCACGTGCTGAGCGAGACGCTGGAAGATGCCATGGCAGCCGCCTTGGGCAACCCCACCGTCGATCCGCACGGGGACCCGATACCGACCAAGGACGGACATGTCGACGACATTAGCGGCATCCTGTTGAGCGAGGGCGAGTTGAACCGGTCCTACCGTATCATCCGCGTGCGGCTGCAGGATTCGGATCGCCTTGTCTATTTAGGAACGATGGGCCTCTATCCGAATGCCAACGTCACACTGCTCAGCCGGGCTCCTTTTATGGGTCCCCTGCTGATCGAAGTAGACGGTGAGCATCACGCCCTGGCACACGATATGGCAGAGCACCTGGTGGTCGTCTAGCCATGTTTAAGATCGGTGACTTCTCGCGCCTGGCGCAGGTGTCGGTGCGCATGCTGCGCCACTACGATAAGCTTGGTCTGCTCGAACCGAGCTACACCGATCGCTTCACCGGCTATCGCTACTACACCATCGACCAACTCCCGCGCCTCAATCGCATCGTCGCGCTCAACGATCTTGGGTTGACGCTGGCGCAGATCTCTGACTTGCTGGGCAAGGACGACAGGCTGCCTGCGGAGCAGCTGCGCGGCATGCTGGCGCTGCGGCGTGTGGAGCTGGCACGCGAGCTCGAAGAAAAGCGCTGGCAGCTGGCAAGTGTCGAGGCGCGACTGCAGCAGATCGAGTCGGAAAATGACCCGGAACCGTACGAGATAGTCGTCAAGAGCCTGGAAGCCGTGCCGGTCGCTTCCCTGCGCCACCTGGCCCCCAGCGTACACGAGGTAGGCTATTTCTGTGAGGCGCTGTACGGGCAGCTGTACCAGCGGCTAGGGCGGCTCGGCGTGGCATGGGGCGCTCCTGAGTTGTCGCTCTACCATAATGAGGAATACAGCGAGCGGGACATCGACATGGAAGTGGCCGTGCCTGTCGCGTCCGAGATCGTTGCCGCGCCGCTGCGCGAGGATCACCTCTGCTTCCGTACGATTGAGGGCAGTGAGCTGGCGGCCGCCCTCATCTATGAAGGCCCATTTGAGGGGGTGATCGGCCCCATCCAGGCGCTGCTGCGGTGGATCGGCCTTCACGACCATGCCTCCGTGGGGGCACTGCGCGAGCTGCACCTTTCCGGTCCTGCGCACGAGGGTCCTCGTGACGCCATGCGCATTATCGAACTGCAGGTGCCGATTGCGCCGATTGCGGCACTCCCGGTTGCTGCCGAGTTGCAATCAGCGGAAGCACTCTAGCACTTTCCAACCGGCCACTGCCCCATGTACATCCGTACCCTCTCTCCGATTCTTGCTGCGAAAATTGCCTATTGACTCTGACACTGTGTCAGGGTGTAGCCTCATGTCAGACACGCAATTGGCGATATTTGAGCACTCGAACGGAAAAAGGAAGCAAACGATGGCTTCTCTCACGTATACCAAGGCGACCATTTTCGGCGCCGGACAGGTTGGCATGACCTTGATGGAGCAGCTAGTGCAGCAAGGCGTGGCGGTGACGCTGGTGAACCGGCGCGGGCAGGTGAGTGAGCCGCTGCCTGCAGGCGCCAGTATCGTTGCGGGCGACCTGACGGATGCGAGCACCGTAGCCCAGCCTGGCCAAGGATGCCGAAGTTGTCTTTGCCACGGCGCAGCCGGATTACACGCAGTGGCCCGAAAAGTGGCCGCCGCTGATGCAGAGCTTGATTGGTGGCATGGCACAGACGGATGCACGGCTGGTCTTTGTCGACAACCTCTATATGTATGGCTCGACCCATGGCAAGCCGATCCGGGAGGATCTGCCCTATGCGGCGACCGGGCGCAAAGGTAAGACGCGGGCCCAGATCGCAACCATGCTCCTAGATGCCCACAAGGCCGGCCAAGTGCGGGCGACGATCGGGCGTGCCTCAGATTTCTTCGGCCCACGTGCGATGGATACTGCCATATTTGGCGACCGCTTCTTTGCCGCTGCTTTTGCGGGCAAACAGGCGGACCTGTTTGGTAACCCTGATCTGCCGCACACGTACACTTATGTGCCGGATTTTGCGCAGGCGCTGATCAGCCTGAGCCGCAGTGAGGAGGCGTACGGCCGCGCCTGGCACGTTCCGAACGCGCAGACAGTGTCCACGCGCGAGATGGTGCATAAGTTCGAGACAGCGCTGGGGGAGCCGGTCAAGACGCGCGTCGTCAGTCCCCTGATGCTATCGATGGTGGGGTTGTTCGTGCCCATCGTGCGTGAGATGAAAGAGATGGCCTACGAGTTTGACGAGCCGTACGTGGTAGACGACAGCCGCTTCCGCGCCGCCTTCGCCACACAGACAACACCGCTGGACGAAGCGGTGATGGCTACCGTGGCCTGGTACCGCAGCCATACTGGCGCCCAATAAGGCTAATTAACTGAGGTTAAACCGGCCGTTGAGCGGCGTTAGCTGCGAGCCTTGCAGGCACCGCAGCTAACGCCGCTGCTATTGGGACAAATGTCATGTGGCGCGGCGGGACAGCTGTCATGATAGCCTTGTTGCCGCTATGCTTGCTCATTAGTCACCACGACACAGGATATTTTTGAAAGACGTCGCTGATATGATCCGTAACTTGTCGCTCCGCGAAGTAAATCCAGGGCAGTCCGCTACCATCGTACGGGTGGGGGGCACCAGCGCTCTCCGGCGCCGCTTTGTCGAAATGGGTTTTGTGCCCGGCGAAGTCATCCATGTCGAGCGGGTTGCACCCCTTGGCGATCCCGTTGCTTTCCGCATCAAAGGCTACCGACTGTCCCTGCGACGTGAGGAAGCTGCCGTGATCGAGGTAACCCTGGAGACCCCAGACTGTTATGCCTGACTTGACGCTGGCGCTGGCCGGCAACCCCAACGCCGGCAAGAGCACCATCTTTAATGCCTTCACAGGTCTCCGCCAACATGTCGGCAACTGGCCTGGCAAAACCGTTGAGAAGCGGGAAGGCACCTGTGTCTACGCCGGGCTCACTGTCTCCGTCGTCGACCTCCCCGGCACCTACAGCCTTACCGCCTATACCCCCGAAGAGATTGTCGCCCGCAGCTATATCCTCGAGCAGCGCCCAGACGCGGTCATTAACGTTGTCGACGCCACCAACTTGGAGCGTAACCTGTACCTGACGGTACAGATTTTGGAACTGGGCATCCCTGTGATTATTGCCCTCAACATGGCCGATGGTTTGCGCAAGGATGGCGTGACCATCGACTTGGCGGAACTCTCACGGGCGCTGGACCATTCCCCCATCGTGTTGACGGCGGCCAACCGGGGCGAAGGTTTGGATAGCCTGCTGGCGCAGGCGGTGCGCATCGCGTCGCACACCGCAGAGGGCAATTCCATATGACTTCGAACTCCAACAGCAGATTTCGTGTTGACTATGGTCGCGACGTCGAGCAAGAGATCGACCGGCTGCTGGCTGCCATTACGACCAGTGGTTTCGAAACCAATGGCTACCCGTCGCGCTGGCTGGCGCTGAAGCTGCTGGAGAATGATATCGAAATTGTGGCACAGACGCGCGCCCTTACCGGCGGGCCGGCCCTGCTTGGCACTCGCGGCCGAGCGGGCGGCGTGGCTGCAGGAGATCTGCCGTGATGACGTCGACCTGCTGATCGCCGATCGCCGCTACGGCTACATCAATGGCCTGGTGCGCCAGGTCGTACATCGCCCGCCGGATGATCGCCTGACGGCAACCGACCGCATCGACGATATTGTTACCCATCGCTGGGTTGGGCTGCCCATCTTTTTCGCCATCATGTACGTGGTCTTTCGCCTGGTGGTAGACGTGTCGGCGCCCTTTTTGGACTGGGTCGATAGCGTCATTACCGGACCTATCACACACTGGATCGATGCCGTGCTGACTCTGGTCGGCGCACCGGCATGGGTGCATTCGCTAGTCATCGACGGCATCGTGGCCGGTGTCGGTGGCGTATTGGTCTTCGTGCCCGGCCTCCTTGTGCTCTACTTCTTTCTGGCGGTGCTCGAGGATTCGGGCTACCTGGCGCGTGCGGCCTTTGTCATGGACCGGTTTATGCGGGTTGTCGGTCTGCATGGCAAATCGTTTATTCCCATGATTCTCGGCTTTGGCTGCGCCGTGCCGGCCATCTACGCCACCCGCACCATTGCCAGCCGCCGCGATCGCATCCTGACGGCACTGCTAGTGCCGCTGATGTCCTGTTCGGCACGCCTGCCGGTTTACATCGTCTTTGGCATGGCCTTCTTTGCGGCGCAGGCCGGTACCGTGATCTGGTTGCTCTATGCCCTGGGTATCGTGGTTGCCATGTTGGCCGGCCTGGTCTTTACGCGCACGCTCTTGCGGCCGGACAGCACCTCTGCGTTCGTGCTGGAACTGCCCCCTTATCGCGTCCCTGCACTCAAAGGCGTGCTGCTCCACATGTGGGAGCACACCAGCGAATTTGTGCGCAAGGCTGGTACAGTGATCTTGGCCGTGTCGATCCTGATGTGGGCTATGCTGCATCTGCCGCTGGGCGTGACAGACCAGCAGGATTCCTATTTTGGCCGCATCAGCAGCACCATTGCACCGGTCTTTGCCCCGCTTGGCTTTGGCAACTGGCAGGCGGCCGGCGCCCTGGTATCGGGTTTTGTTGCCAAAGAAGTAGTCGTCAGCACGCTGAGCCAGGTATATGTCGGTGAAAGCGCAGCTGAAGCAGCCGCAGAGCCACCATCGTTGGGCGACGACCTTGTCGACCATTTTCGGTGGATTTGTCTCGGCTACCGTCGACGCCGGCCGCATTCTGTCTGAGCATCATTCCAGGTGTCAACCTGGTGCCGGCAGACGAGCGCGCCGCAGGAGACGGCCTTGAGTGCGGCCCTGCAGGCCAACTTTCACGCCCTTGAGCGCCTTTGCATTCCTGGTATTCGTGCTGCTTTACGTGCCATGCGTCGCCACCATCGGCGCCATCAAGCATGAGTTTGGCACTCCATGGGCGGTGCTATCGGCGGTCTACCAGACCGGCGTGGCGTGGCTGGTTGCATTCTTGGTGTTTCAGGGTGGCCGTCTGATTGGGCTGCAGTGACCAGACAATGTTGAACCAACTGCTTGCGCTATTTGCCGGCCGACACAGGGGCCTGAGTATAGAGGAAATCAGCCGCGAATTAGGGGCGCAGCCCGGTGCCGTAGCAGGCATGCTGGACCTGCTGGTGCTAGCGTGGGCGGCTGGTCGAGATCGGCCCTGACGGCGGCTACTGCGCTGCCTGTGGGCTTGAGAGCCAATGCAGCCTGCTGGCAGCCCGCGGCAAACGCTATGTGCTGGCGCCGACCGCTGCGCCCGGCCCCTCTATCCCCGCCGTCCAATCGACGTAGCAGCGCTATATCAGCTTGTAGTAGAAGGCGCTGCCGTCCAGACTGCCGTTGGCGCTGATGCAGTACTGCGGGATGACGCCGATGCAGGTGTAGCCGAGACTGCGGTACAGCGGCTCGGAGGGGTCGCCTTCGCGCGTGTCGAGAACGAGCGTGGTGCGACTGGCTGTGCGGGCCTGGGCCTCCAGCGCCAGCATCAACGTGCGGGCAATGCCTTGGCGGCGCTGATCGGGGTGCACCATCAGCTTCATCACCTCGGCACGGTGGGCGCCATTGGGCTTGGCCACGAGGTCAAGCTGGACGCTGCCCACAATCTGCTCGCCCTGGCGGGCAACAAAGAGGATGCGATACGGCCCGCGCAGCGCCTCCTCGACACCTTGCCAGTAGGCGCCGGCTTCGGCGGCAGATAAAGGGGGCAGGAAGCCGATCGATGCGCCGTCGTCCACGTTCGCCTGGAGCAGTGTGACCAGCTGCGGGTCGCAATGCCGTAGCTTGTTCAGACGACAGCAAGTCGATTGAAACAGGCATCCCTTCCCTCCACATTCTCCAAGCGTCATGTATCCTGCTGGCTGTTCAGCTCTTGGCGGCTGCCGGTTTCTTTGCTGCAGGCTTCGTGGTCGCTGCTTTTGCCGGTGTTTTGCCGCCGTTTTGGTCGCAGTCTTTGTTGGCAGTCTTGGCAGCTGTCTTCTTTGCCGGCGTCTTTGTCTTCCGGCCGCTTTGCGGCCGCCCCGTTGGTAGCCGCTACTTTAGTGGCCGCCGCTTTAGGCGCCGCTTTCTTCGTTCCCTTCGTGGAGCCCTTGGCCGCCTTCTCCGCAATCCACGCCACCGCCTGCTCCAGCGTCACATCCTCGGGCTTGATCTCCTTGGGCACGGTGTAGTTCACCTTGCCATGGCTGACATACGGCCCATAGCGGCCGCTCAGCACCTGGATCGGCCCGCCTTCGGGGTGCTCGCCCAAGTCCTTGATCACGCTCTTGGCCGCCGTGCGCCCGCGGCCGCCGCCCGCCGTCTTCTGCGCCAGCAGTTCCAGCGCGCGGTCAAGCTCGATGGTCAATACATCATCCTCGCCGCTGCGCAGGTTGGCATAGACGCCGTCGCTGACCACAAACGGCCCAAAGCGGCCGACGCCTGCCTGCACGGTCTTGCCCGTCTCGGGGTTTTCGCCCAGCGTGCGCGGCAGGCTCAGCAGCTGCAGCGCCACGTCCAGCCCGATGCCGTCGGCAGGCATGCCCTTGAGCAGGCTGGCCCGCTTGGGCTTCGCCTTGCTCTTGGGGTCGTCCTCACCCAACTGCACATAGGGGCCAAAGGGACCAACCTTGAGCAGCACCGGCAGATCGGTTTCGGGATCCGTGCCCAGCACGCGTGGCCCATCGGACTTCTGGTGCAGCAGCTTCTCGACCAGTTCGTCGGTCAGCTCGGCCGGCGGCAGGTCGCCCGGCAGGCTGGCGGTCAACCGCTCGCCGTTCTCTTCCTTGGCCACAAACGGCCCAAACTGGCCGATGCGCACCTCGGCATGCAGGTTGTCCAGCGCCACGCTCGACGCCGTGCGCGGGTCGATCGCCGCTTCACGCTCCTTTACCTGCGTTTCCAATCCCTCCTCGCCGAGGAAGAACTGGCGCAGGTAGGCCAGGTAGTTGATGGTGCCGTTGGAGATGTCGTCCAGCTTCTGCTCCATGCCGGCGGTGAACTTGAGATCGACCAGCTCCTCAAAGTGCTGTTCCATCAGCTCGGTGACGGCAAAGGCGGTAAAGGTGGGCACCAGCTCCTTGCGCTGCTTGAAGCAGTAGCCGCGTTCCTGGATCGTGTCGATGATCGTGGCATAGGTGGACGGGCGGCCGATGCCTTCGGCCTCCAATGCCTTGACCAGCGTGGCGTCCGTGTAGCGGGCAGGCGGCTTGGTTTCGTGGCCCACGGCCTGCAGGTCGCGGCAGTCCACGACCTCGCCCACGGCGAGCGGCGGCAGCGGCTGATCCTGGCTCTCCAAGGCCGCATCGGGATCATCGGACCCTTCGACGTAGGCGCGGAAGAAGCCGGCAAAGAGCACCGTGCGGCCGCTGGCCTTAAAGACGGCGTCGTCGACGGCAATCGTGGCCGTGACCAGGCGCAGGCGTGCGTTGGCCATCTGCGAGGCGATCGTGCGCTTCCAGATCAGGTCGTACAGCGCGCGGGCGCGGCCCTCGAGCGGCAGCTCGTCGGCCGTGCGCATCTGGTCGCCGGCGGGGCGGATCGCCTCGTGCGCTTCCTGGGCGTTGGCCGTCTTGGTCTGGTAGCGGCGCGGCGTGGGGTTGAGGAATTCCTCGCCGTACAGCTCGCGGATGCGGCGGCGGGCGGCGTTGATCGCCTGGTCGCTCAGGTTCACCGAGTCCGTGCGCATGTAGGTGATGTAGCCGTTCTCGTACAGATCCTGCGCGACCCGCATCGTCTCCTTGGCGCTGAGACCCAGCTTGCGGTTGGCCTCCTGCTGCAGCGTGCTGGTCGTGAACGGCGCATAGGGCGAGCGGACGGCATCCTTCTCGTCCAGGTCGGTGATCTGCCAGCGCCCGGCCAGCAGGCGCGCCGCCAGCGCCTCGGCCTGCTGCTGGTTGAGCAGCAGCACGTCGCGGCCGGCGGCGATGCGGCCGGTCGTCTCGTCAAAGTCGCGGCCGGTGGCGACGCGCTTGTCGCCCACGGCGTAAAGCGTGGCCTCAAAGCGGTGGTTGGGCTGGTCGGGCCGCTTGTTCAGCAGCGCGCGCAGGTCCCAGTACTGGCCGGTGACAAAGGCGCGCCGTTCGCGCTCGCGCAGCACCAGCAGGCGCACGGCCACGCTCTGCACGCGGCCGGCCGACAGGCGGGGTGCGATCTTGCGCCACAGCAGCGGCGAGACGGTGTAGCCCACCAGGCGGTCGAGGATGCGCCGCGTCTCCTGCGCCCGCACCAGGTCCATGTCGATCTCGCGCGTGTCGGCCAGGGCCTGCGGCGATCGCCTCGCGCGTGATCTCGTGAAAGACCATGCGCCGCACCGGCTGCTTGGGGTTGAGCACCTCGTGCAGGTGCCAGCCGATGCTCTCGCCCTCGCGGTCTTCGTCGGTGGCGAGGATCACCTCGTCGGCCTTCTTGACCGCCTCGCGCAGTTCGCCGACCACTTTCTTCTTCTTGTCGGGGATGACATAGAGCGGCTCAAAGTCGGCCTCGACATTGACGCCCAGGCGCGACCACGGCTCGCCTTTGTATTTGGGCGGAATTTCGGCGGCAGAAGCCGGCAGGTCACGGATATGACCCATGCTGGCCCTGACAATATAATCCTTCGGCAGATAACTGCCGATGGTCTTCGCTTTGGTGGGTGATTCCACGATCACCAGTTTTGGCATGATGCTTTCCTAAGAGTCCTGAAAAAGGCCAATAGCGTGCCAAGTGTAAATGACGTTTGGACAAGGGGCCAAATAGCCGCGCGGCTTCGCCGTATCATTTCTTCATCAAACAGGACTGATTTCCTATAAGCTGCGTTCCACTATAGGGCCAAATGCCATGTCGAGTGGGCATCTACATGGTTTGGTGCTCAGGATCTCAGGTATACTATGGGCGATCCACTCGCATACCAGGCAAAGGCGAAGGTCGTAGCATGCGTCGCATCCTATTGGTTGTACTCGCAGTTGTTCTTGTGCTGTTGATCGTCGTCCCGCTCGGCGGTTACCTTTGGCTGCGCACCAGCCTGCCCCAGACGAACGGGCGCACCCAGATAGCAGGGCTGGACGGCCAGGTCGAGATCGTGCGCGACCGTTCCGGCGTGCCGCACATCTTTGCCACGACCGACCACGACGCCTTATATGGCGCTGGGCTATGTCCATGCCCAGGACCGTCTCTGGCAGATGGAGATGAACCGGCGCATTGGCGCCGGCCGCTTGAGCGAGCTGCTGGGCGATGCCACGCTCGACATCGATAAGTTCCAGCGCACGATGGGCTATTATCGGGCGGCCGAAGGCGACTATGCGGCGCTCAGCGCCCGCAGCCGCATGGCGCTGGATGCCTATGCTGCGGGCGTGAATGCCTGGATCGGCGAAGGCCATACGCTGCCGCCCGAATTCCTGCTGCTGGGCGCCAAGCCCGAACCCTGGCGGCCGATCGATTCGCTCGTCTGGGAAAAGATGATGTCATGGGACCTGGGCGGCGACTACGATATGGAGCTGCTGCGCCTGCAGCTTGGGCCAGGCGCTGGGACCGGAGCGCGCCGCCCAACTGCTGCCCCCCTACCCGGAAGATGCGCTGAATATCCTGCCCAAAGAGGCATTCTCCATTGCCAGCGCCGATCTCCTGCGCCTCGACCGCAGCCTCCAACTCGATTACGGCCGCGGCGGGCGCGAGATCGGCAGCAATAACTGGGTTGTGGGCGGCAGCCGCACCACCACCGGGCTGCCGATGCTGGCGAACGATCCGCACCTGAGCGCGTCGATCCCGTCGATCTGGTACCTGGCCGAGATCCAGGGCGACCAAGATTCACGCCATCGGTGCGACCTTCCCAGGCCTCCCCGCCATCGTCATCGGCCATAACGAGCGCGTCGCCTGGGGTGTCACCAATGTGGGACCGGATACCCAGGACCTCTATATCGAGCGCATCAACCCCGCCAACCCCAACCAGTACGAAGTCGATGGCAAGTGGCAGGATATGGCCGTCGTCGAGGAAACCATCGTCGTCGACGGCGAGGAGCAGCCGCTGCACTGGGCTGCACGCAGCACGCGTCACGGCCCCCTCATCAGCGACGTCACGACCACCGGCGCGCCGGTGGCCTTGCGCTGGGTGGCGCTTGAGCCCGGCGACACCACCATGGACGCCTTCATGGGGCTCAACTATGCTGCCAACTGGGAGCAGTTCGTCGATGCCCTGCGCCTGTATATCTCGCCCAGCCAGAACGTCGTCTATGCCGACGTGGACGGCAATATCGGCTACTACGCGCCGGGCCGGATCCCCATCCGGGCCGCAGGGCATGATGGCATGCTGCCTGTGTCCGGTTGGGACAGCAGCGCCGAATGGACCGGCTACATTCCCTTCGACCGGCTGCCGCACACCTATAATCCCCCGGCAGGATTTGTGGCGACGGCCAACAACCGGATTGTCGGCGCCGACTATCCCTACCTCATCTCGAACGACTGGGCACCGCCCTATCGCGCCCAGCGTATCACCGACTTGATCGAGCAGTTCAGTGCCGGCGACAAGATCTCGCTCGACGACATGGCTGCGATCCAGGCCGACCGTACGAGCCTGCAGGTGCCGGAACTGCTGCCTTTCCTCCTGTCAGTCCCACCTGCTGACGACCGCCAGCGGCAGGCCATCGCCTACTTGCAGGGCTGGCAGGGCGAACTGGCCCTCGACAGCGTCGCGGCCACCATCTATGAGGCCTGGATGCTGCACCTGGAGCGCGCTATCTTTGAGGATGACCTGCGCGGGGACCTGTATGACGAGATGTCCACAAGTGCAAACCCCACCTTCCTGAGCAACGTGCTGAATGATCGCATGCTGCGCTCGGCCTGGTGCGACAACGTCCTGACCGTCGGTATTGAAACCTGCGAGCAGACTGCCCTGGTCGCCCTTGATGCGGCCCTGGACGACCTGTCCGGCCGCGCCGGTACCAATCATGGCGCAGTGGCGGTGGAGCAAGATCCACAACACCCAGTACCCGCACCGGCCGTTTAGCGAGGTGAGCTACCTCAAGCCGCTGTTCCATCGCAGCATCGGCAACGGTGGTGACCGTTATACGGTCAATGTGGCACCCGTCAACCTTGAGACCCCCTATGACCAGACCCACGTTCCCGGTTACCGCCATCTCGTGGATCTGGCCGATCTGCAGAACAGCCGGTTTATCCAGACCACCGGCCAGTCGGGAAATCGTGCTAAGCAGCCACTATGACGACTTCATTCGCCTCCATCGCGATGTGGAGTATATCCCGATGGCATTTGGCCGCACCCAAGTCGCGGGCGATACGCTTACACTCGAACCATAGCCCACTCAAACCATGGGAACATACAACCTTGCCCACGGGTGCACTTTGGGCGAAAATGCAGTGTAGAGTACGCCGTCAAGCTTGGGGACACTGGTTATGATCCGAATTATCTTTCGCGATGCCGAAGGACATGTGACGTGCGATCTGCCGGTCGAGCAGTTGGTGGATGCTATGCGCGCCGAGCACGGCGTGCTGTGGATCGACATGCAGAAGCCGTCGATGGATGAGTACAAGTCTGTCCTTGAAAGCTACCTTCCATTTCCATCCCCTCGCCATCGAAGACGCGATCAACGATATCCACCTGCCCAAAATCGATGACTACGGAACCTATCTATACCTGGTCTTTCACACGGTCGCCCTGGGGCAGGAGCCGATGGATATCGAAACCGAAGAGGTTGACGTGTTCCTGGGGTTCAACTACCTGATCACGATTCACGATCAGCCGCGCCGCTCGATCGACCGTGCCTGGGATGTGGGGCACCACGAGGTTGCCGGGCTGGCGCGTGGACCGGCAATGCTGCTCTACGAACTGCTGGACACCCAGATTGATTCCTATATCCCCATCATTGATGCCTTTGAGGAGCAGCTTGAGCGGCTCGGCGACGACATCTTTCTTTCCAATGAGAACGAGCGGGACCTCCTCAACCGGCTGCTGACCGCCAAGAGCAGCTCGCTGCGCCTGCAGCGCATCCTGTCGCCGCAGCGCGAATTGTTGGGCCGCCTGGCCACCAATGAATATCGTGTCATCCCGGCGCCGGTGCGCATATACTTTCGCGACGTGTACGATCACCTGGCGCGCCTTGCCAACCTGGCCGAAAGCACGCGTGACCTGGCGGGCAGCACGATCGAGACGCACCTGGCCTTGGTCAACAACCGCATGAACGAGATAATGAAGGTATTGACGATCATGTCGTCGATCTTCATACCCCTCAGCTTTATCGCCGGTATTTATGGCATGAACTTCGAATATATGCCGGAGCTATCGTGGCGTTACGGCTACGTCATGGTGTGGTGCATCTTTCTCATCGTAGGCGGCGGCCTGGTTCTTTTCTTCCGGCGGCGACGGTGGATTTAGGTGCGGTGTAGGGGCGAATCAGGGTCGAACAGCAAGATGTTGATGGAAATTACGGAGGAGATCAAACGCACGTGGCGTCGCCGCCGCAATGATTATTCGGCCGGCGGCGTTGCCTACCGCCGCGCGGGCGCGGAGCTGGAGATAGCCTTGATTGCCACGCGCAGCGGCACGCGCTGGCAGCTGCCAAAAGGAACCTGCGAAAGCGGCGAAACTTCCGAACAGACGGCGCTGCGTGAGGTGGCCGAAGAAGTGGGCCTGGTGACCGCCTGTGACTGCTTTCTCCAGGCAATCGATTATTGGTACTGGGACACCTATCGCAAAGAGACGCCGGAACTCGTCCACAAGCGCGTCGATTTCTACTTGCTGCGCGTGGTAGGGGGAGAGCTCAACGACAGTTCCATCGAGGTGGACAGCACGGCCTGGTTCCAGCCCGTCGAGGCACTCAACGTACTGACGTTTCTGGGCGAGCGTGATGTCGTGCAGGCTGCCATCGCCAAGCTGGTTGCCGCGTGAGACGGCACTCCGCGCCGCCTAGCGCTGATATTCGTTTCCCTGCTCGCTGTAGCCCGTCAGTTCCACATACCCCTGGCCCGTAACCGAGTCGCTGCCCCACGTTCCAGTTACGTCGACTGCGCCCTCCCAGTAGACAAAGCTGACATCCATCTCCTGGTCGGGTATCAGCGGTTTCACGTTCAGCGTGGCATCTTGCGCCGGCAGATTTACCTGCCAGCCGGAAGGATAGGTAATGCCGGTGCGTGGGCTCGTCCATTGGCCCGTGGCCGTCACGGTAAAGTCTTCGCCCGTCACGGGCTGCTGCGTGCCGTCAGGCCAGGCCAGCGTGCCCTTCACATCAGGGCGCGAACCGTCGGTTGTGCGGATGATATAAAGCATCAGCACCGCGCCGTTATCCAACTGGAGGCTGAACCAGTCCCACCCGGTGGCATTGGTCGTCAGCGCGCTGGTGCCGAACTCATGGTCCATCCAGCTTACGCCGCTCACCGGAATCGTGCGGCCGGCGCTGGTGATGACGCCGCTGCTCTCGAGCCCGGGCAGGCTGTAGTAGTAGCTGGCGTTGCCCGGTTCAGGCCCTTTCTGGTGCAGGCCGCGGTCGCCTTGCAGCACGGGCGGGCGCGTCTCGCGCAGGGTCAGGTCGATCGCCACCGGGCCTTGCTGGCCGTCGGTTGATGCCTGCAGTCGCACAACTCCGGGCTCGACTTCCGTGGCCGACCAGTCTTCCAGCCAGGCTTTGAACAGCGGTTCGCCCTGCGCGCCGGCCAGCCCAGCGGCGCCGCGGCTGAAGCGCTCAAAGCTCTCGTGTTCCTGGCGCCCGCCGTCTGTCAGCGCAAAGTGCGCCATATAGACCTGGTTGCTGGCCAAGTCCGAAGTGCGGACAGGCATGTCGGGCGTCAGCGCCGTGCGAAAGAAGGTGAGCTGGTAGCCGTACTCGGTTCCCCCGATGGCTCCCTCTGTATCCGTGAGGTTGCCGGTGTAGTACCACCACTCGGTGCGATATTCGGGATGCGGGCCGTGGTCCCGTGGAAAGGAAAACTCGATCGGCTCATACGCCCGGGCGAAATTGTCGCCGGCAGGCGCGCTCATCGCTTCCACCACGCTGGCGCTGACGGTCTTCTCCGGCTGCGCCGTGCAGCCCGCCAGCATGAGCACAACACGCGCGGCGAGGACAATCCAACAAGGGACGTGCTTGCCTGGCTGTCTAGTCGATATCGTAGTCTGCGTCACTGCCTTCACTCGCTGAATCGATTACCGTGCCAGTCAGAATTCGTACTTTGCTGTGAATTCCTTCACAATAATGGCTGTCATTCGATTGCATTGTCTGTCAGTTTCTGTCCGGTTGTTTACACGCACCACGCTGCAGAGAAATGGAGAACCGCCTATGTTGGATTTTGCTGCCGTCAAAGAGAAAACGTATCACCTTCCAGGAACTCGTCGCCGATCTTAACAAGGAAGACCTGGCACGGCTGACGAACGAGATGATCGACACCATGCTGGCACAGTATTGTCGATTGCACGGACGCAGATGTCGTCATGGTGCCGGAAGATCCTGCCGCCGAAGACACGTTTGCCGCCAATGCCGCCGACGCCCATCTGCCTTGGACGTTGGGCCACGTGATCGTCCACGTCACGGCGTCGAGCGAGGAATCGGCGGCGTTAGCGGCCGAGCTGGCGCGCGGCGTCGAGATGCACGGGCGCTCGCGCTCCGAGGTGCCCTGGGAGAGCTGTGCAAACCATCAGCGCAGTGCCGCCAACGCTTGGAGGAGAGCCGCCGCATGCGCCTTGCCAGCCTGGAGATGTGGCCCGATCAACCGTATCTGGACAATAAGTACGTGCCGTGGCCGAAACTCGGCGAGATCAATGCCGTCGGGCGCTTTGTGTTGGGCCTGCGCCACGATCTGGGACCACCTGGGCCAGATCGAAGAGATTGTGCGGCAGGCCAAGGCAGCGTGCAGCCTGCCCGTGGCGTAGCAGCTACCTGCAATTGCTGCTTGCGTCACTACATTTTTTGTAGTGGAGCGGCTGTCGGTGTACAATCGGTACAGATGACTTTGCTCTGATCTTACTAAAATTGGAGAATACAAAATGAGCATCCGTAAACTGATTGTCGCCTTGTTGGCGATTCTGATTCTTGCCGGTTGCAGCGCGCCTGCTGCTGCACCGCCGCCTGCTGCTGCCGCCGCCGCACGGCTGCAACGAGGCACAGACGATCGACGTCGCCAGCCTGCCGCGTGATGTCGACGTGCAGACCACTGCCGCGCTGCGCGAGCAGCCTGACGTCATGATTTTGGATGTGCGTGAACAGGATGAGTGGGACGCCGGCCATATCCCGGGCGCCGTGTTCATGCCGATGGGACAGGTGCCCGATCGCTTGAGCGAGATCCCCAAGGACAAGACGGTGATCGTGCAGTGCCGCTCGGGCAACCGCAGCAGCCAGGTCACGGACTTCCTGGTTCAGCAGGGCTTTACCAACGTCCACAACATGTCGGGCGGCCTCAACGCCTGGCAGAGTGCCGGCCTGCCGGTAGAGCAGTAGCGTACGATCGTGCGCGGCTCGCCCCACCGATCATCGGGTCAGCCCGGTGATCGGGTGGGGCGAGCCGCGCACGGTTACAGATCTGTCCTCTCTACCCCCGGTATCTCCATCACCAGATCGGGCCCATACGCCGAACTGGGTGTCTGAAAGCCCGGGCGTACCTGGCCTGCCAGCACCTTGCGCACGATGGCAAGCGACGAGAGGGCGGTGAAGGTATATCCCTCCGGCGCCTGCAGCCGGCTCTCGGCGCGATTGCCGCCGTCATCTTCTACCAGCCCCCACACTATGCTCAGACCCTTGGCGCGCGCTTCTCGCGTTCGGGCCGGCCGGTCCACTTTGCACGCGCTGTTTTAGCAGCGCCATAACGCCGGGCACCTTGGCCAGCCAGCCCAGGTAGCGGCTGGCCTGCATCGCCCGGATCACGGCGGGTGGGAACGTCATGTAGACTTCGATATTGGGAATGCCCGTGCTGTGGTACGCAGTGGCGACGTCACCCCAGGGCATGAGGAGCGCCTCGCGCGGGCCGCGCCCAAAGTCTATTGCGCGCGTCTTGGCGCCGACCGGCACCTCGGTGAGCTTGCCGTTCACGCGCACCATGCCGCCCTGTCCGCTCTCCATGCCTTCCAGCATGGTCATGGTCGTGCCGCGCGACACGCCCCCTGCCGTCAGAATGCCGAGCACCAGGCGCGTGGCCGCCGGCAGGCGCCGGTTGAGGTGCGCTGCCAGGCAGTCCGACGGCACGACGTCAAACCCGGCGCCGGGCAGCAGCATGACGCCGGCCCGCTTGGCTTCGTCATAGCGGGCTGCCAGCGCCTCGAAGACCGCTATCTCGCCGGTGATGTCGAGATAGTGGACGCCGCTGCGCAGGCAGGCATCGGCCATCGGCTGCGACGTGCGGCTGAACGGCCCGGCGCAGTGCAGCACGACCTGCGGCCGGCCTGCGGCTCCCGGCGTGGCCAGGAGTTGGTCCACCGCCGTAGCATCGTCCAGCCCCGCCACGCGATGCTCCAGGCCAAGTTCCTGCGCCAGCGCCGCCACCGCGGCGGCGTTGCGCCCGGCCAGAATGGGCCGCATCCCCGCCGCCACGGCCATACGGGCGGTCAGTTCACCCGTATAGCCGTTTGCCCCGTAGAGGATCCACTCGCCCTGTGCGTCGCTCACACGCCGCTCGCTGTGTACTTCTCCAGCATTGCGGCTGCCTGCTGCTCGGACATGCTGACGAGCGGCGGGCGCACGTTGCGCCAGCAGGCGTCGCCCGTGCGCACGGCCAGGATCTCCTTGAGCGCTGGGATCGGGGCATACTCGCGCAGCGCCTCACGCGGGACGTTCAGCTCGTCCTGCACCTGGTCGGCGTTTTCCGCCAGGTAGTTGTCGTACAGCTGGCGAATCCGGCCTGGGATCACATTAGCCATGGCGCTGATGGTGCCGACGCCGCCCAGGCGCAGGGTAGGCAGCAGGAAGCGCTCTGAGCCCGTAAACGTGCCAAAGCCGGGGAAGCTTTCGAGAATTGCCTTGAGGTTGTTCCAGTCGCCCGAGCTGTCCTTGATGCCCACGACGGTGGTGGGATAGGTCTTGATCAGCCGCTCGATCACCTTTAGGCTGAAGCCCACCACTGCGATCGGCGGGATGTGATAGACATAGACCCGCAGCCGATCGTCGCCGACGCGTTCTACGACCTCGGCCACGCTGCGGAAGACCCCTTCCTCGCTCACGCCCTTGTAGTAAAAGGGCGGCAGCATCAGGACGCCGCCGCAGCCCAGCCGCGCGGCCTGCGCCGCCAGCTTGGCCGTGTCGGTGATCGCGCAGGTGCCGACGCCGGGCATCAGCAGCTCGGCCGGTACACCGGCCTCTACCAGGGCGTCGAGCATCTCCATGCGTTCGTCCAGGCCCAACGAATTGGCCTCGCTGGTCGTGCCAAACGGCGCCAGCCCCGTACAGCCGTCCGCCAGCAGCTGCTTGCAGAACGCGATCCATTTGGGCGTATCGGGGCTCAGGTCGTCGCGCATGGGTGTAAGCACAGGGGCCAATACGCCGTGAAGTGGTTGGGTCATTGCATCGTTTCCTTTGTTGGAAGGCTTCCAGGAAGCCTTCTGGTTAATCGTGCACTAGAATTGCGGGGCGTTCGTACACCTTGCCGCCGATCGCTACCGGGATCGTGGGCCACTCGGGAATGGCGGTGAGCACCACGTTTTCGTCGGCACCGATCAGCACGGTGTCTTCCATCTTGGTCCCCGTGATCGACGGGTTCCACGCATACACCTGGTCCTCGCGCACCTCGTCTTGGCTGCCGGGCACACCCAGGTACTCGCGCGCTTCGTAGCCCACGGGGCCGCCCTGGTGGTGCAGCCGCCACTCGCCGCCGAAGCCGCCCAACGCATAGGCCGCCTGCGCCTGGACGACGATGTCGCCGAGTTTCGTGTTGGGGCGTGTGCTGGCAATGTAGGTGGCATCAACGACGGCCAACGCCTCCTGCTTGCGGCGCAGTTCGTCCGGCAGCGGGCCGAAGTGCACCAGCCGCGTCACCGAGCAGACCAGCCCCCACTTGCGCCCGCACATGACGAGCATGGCATAGCGGTCCAGCTTCTTGTCGGTGGGCAGCGGGTGGCGGTAGCGGAAGATGCGCTCGTCGGTGGCGATCAGGTTGACGATCGCCTGCGCCCCGCGCTTTTCGCTCTCAAAGGCCAGCAGCGCGGCAAGTTCACGCTCGCTCATCCCCGGCCGAACAGCATGAATTGCATCGTTCATGGCGTCGCCGCAGATGCGGCCCAGCAGCCGGAAGCGTTCGACCTCGGCCGGCAGCAGGTTGGCGCGCAGCCGCGCCAGAGGATCGCTCAGGTCCAACATGCCGGGCGCACTGCCGTCCACCGCCACCTTTTTGCCTTCCACCAGGCTCGGCGAGCGGGTCTTCGGCGCTGTACCACTCCGGTGCGACGAACTCCCAGCCCTCTGTCTCCAGGCCCTCTTCCCCCCCGATGCGCGGCTTCTCAATATTGTTGGTGATCACGTAGCGGCGGTCGCGCGTGATCAACAGCGACGCCAGGCCGTTGCTGGACGCAGTGTTGATGTACGACGACTTGCCTCCGGTCGCCCAGGCAAAGCTGCTGGCCAGCCGCAGCCACAGCGCATCCATCTGGTAGGCGTCGAGCAGGCTGCGAATTCGCTCCAATTTCGTCTGTACTTCGCTCATGGTCGATATCCGTTTCGTTGTGTGATTGAATTAGTTGAATGGCGGCAATACAGAACAGCGGCTGCACTGACGCTTCCGCTGTAAATAGGTGATGAGACGTCCAACAGAACTCCCCTCTTGCGATTTTAGACTGTGCGATCCGTGCTGTCAATTTGCCGGGGCGATCTCGGGTGCCGCAGCTTTAATGCCTCTCCCCTGCGTCTTTGCCTCATAATGCCACTTGCGTTTATGCTCCATCTTACAGGATTTGCGTTGCACAATTCTTTCGTAACCCGAAATACCTGTTTCCAAAATGGAGTCTCCCTATGCCCAAAATCACATTCATCGGCGCCGGCAGCCTGGTGTTTACGCGCCAGCTGACCAGCGACATCCTGCTCGCGCCGGCGCTGCAGGACAGCACGATCACGCTCATGGACATCGATCCCCAGCGGCTCGAACAGGCCCGCTCGATCGTTCAGGCCACCGTCGACCGCCGCGGCCTCAAGGCCACGCGTTAAGGCCACGACCGACCGCCGCGTGGCGGTCGAGAACGCCGACTACGTCGTGACCACCTTCCAGCAGGGCGGGCTCGACGCCTATAAGCTGGACATCGAGATCCCCCAGAAATACGGCGTCGAGCAGTGCGTCGGCGACACGCTGGGGCCGGGCGGCGTCTTCCGCGCGCTGCGCACGATCCCCGTGCTGCTGGACCTGTGCGACGAGATGGATGAACTGGCCCCCGACGCGCTGCTGCTCAACTACGTCAACCCGATGGCCGCCAACTGCTGGGCGGTCGCCGAGGGCTCAGGCCGGCCGCACATCGGCCTCTGCCACAGCGTCCAGGGCACCAGCGAGATGCTGGCCAAGTGGATCGACGTGCCATACGAGGAGGTCAATTTCCTCTGCGCCGGCATCAATCACCAGGCGTTCTTCCTCGAATTCTGCCGCGGCAAAGAGGATCTGTACCCGCTCCTGTGGGAGGCGATCGAACGGCCTGAAGTGGTGGCCGAGGAACCGGTGCGCACCGACATCATGAAGTACTTTGGCTACTTCGTCACCGAATCGAGCGGTCACGCCAGCGAGTACATGCCCTACTTCCGCAAGAGCGCGGCCATGGTCAACGAGCAGCTTGTCCCGCGCTTCACCGACCACGTCAACCACTGGTTCGACTTTGGCCGCACCGGCGGCTATCTGCGCCACTGCCTGCACCGCCTCGAGCAGTTCCAAAGCGACTACGACGAGATCGTGAACGGCGAGTTCCCCACGCAGCGCAGCCACGAATACGGCTCGTGGATCATCGAGGCGATGGAAACCAACAAGCCGGTGAAGGTGGCCGGCAACGTCCCCAATACAGGCCTGATCACCAATCTGCCCAACGGCTGCTGCGTGGAGGTGCCCTGCCTGGTCGACGGCAGCGGCGTACAGCCCACCTTTATCGGCAATGTGCCCGCCCAGCTCGCCGCGCTCAACCGCACGAACATCAACGTCCAGAGCCTGATCGTGGAAGCCGCTCTCTCCGGCGACACGGACGCGGTCTACCACGCCGTGATGCTCGACCCGCTGACGGCCGCCGTCTGTACGCTGCCGCAAATTCACAGCATGGTGAGCGAACTGCTCGAAGCCCAGTCCCACTGGCTGCCACAATTTTAAGGAGATACAATCATGCCCAAATTGACTTTTATCGGCGCCGGCAGCTTCGGCTTTACACGCAACCTGGTGCGCGATGTATTGACGTTCGAACAGCCTGGCCGGCTCTACGATCTGCTTGATGGATATCAACCCCGAACGGCTGGAGTACTCGCGCCGTGCCGTGCAGCGCATCATCGACGAGGGCGGCTACCCCGCCAAGGTCGAAACCACGCTGGATCGCGTCGAGGCACTCACGGGCGCCGACTATGTGCTGGTCACGATCCTGGTGGGCGCGACCGACGTCTGGCGCCACGACATCGAGATGCCCAAGAAGTATGGCGTGGACATCAACGTCGGCGACACCCGCGGCCTGTCGGGCATCTTCCGTGCCCTGCGCACGATTCCCGGTCTTGGTGAGCATCGCCAAGGATATGGAACGCTACTGCCCCGGCGCCACCATGCTCAACTACACCAACCCCATGGCGATGCTCTGCCGCGCGATCATGCGCGAAACGAACGTCCCTGTTACGGGCCTGTGCCACAGCGTGCAGGGCACGTCGGAAATGCTGGCCGAGTGGATCGGCGCCCCCTACGAAGAGATCGAGTTTACCTGTGCCGGGATCAACCACATGGCCTGGTACCTGACCTTCAAGTGGAATGGGGAAGACGCCTATCCCGTTGATTCGCAAGGCCATCCTCGAGCGACCAGAGATCTACAACGAGGAACAGGTGCGCAACGAGATGTTCCTTGCCTTTGACCACTATGTGACCGAGTCGAGCGGCCACAACTCCGAGTACAACTGGTGGTTCCGCAAG
This sequence comes from uncultured Chloroflexia bacterium, assembly GCA_963701415.1. Taxonomy (GTDB): domain Bacteria; phylum Chloroflexota; class Anaerolineae; order Caldilineales; family Caldilineaceae; genus Fredericiella. Next base: position 156,817 of record CAVPAH010000019.1, on the reverse strand, counting down.
CGCCCGGACCTGATCGAGAAGTACTGCACCCATGGCACGGGCTGGAACCCTGGCGAATATGCCTACATTCTGAAAGAGTACCAGCGGCGCGAAAGCGACTGGCAGGACGACATCAAGGCCTGGCTCGACAACCCTGAACCGCTCAAGCTCCAGCGTGGGCATGAGTACGCCGCCTCCATCATCAATGCCCTGGAAGGCGGCGAGCCCTTCCTGTTTAACGGCAACGTTGCCAACAAGGGGTACGTCACCAACCTGCCGCCGGATGCCTGTGTCGAGATTCCAGTCTGGGCCAGCCGTCACGGCCTTCAGCCTCTGCGGGTGGGGGCGCTGCCACCCCAGTGCGCGGTACTGACGAACTTGAGCTCACAGATCGAAGAAATGGCGGTGGAAGCTGCGCTGACCGGCAACCGGCGGCTTGTCTACCAGGCAATCGCCAACGATCCGCTCACTGCCGCGGTGCTGTCGCTGGCCGAGATCCAGCAAATGGTCGACGAGTTGTTTGAACACAACCGCGACTACTTGCCGCAATTTGCCTGATTGTCTTATCCTGAACCTGATCATTATTACGTGACCGGTGCCCCTGCGGCGCCGGTCACCTGCTACTTGTGGAAAGGATTCCAAAATGGCCAAAATTACCTTTATTGGCGCCGGCAGCACTGTCTTCGCCAAGAACCTGATGGGCGATATCCTTAGCTATCCTGAGCTGAGCGACTCGACCATCACCTTGTTTGACATCGACCCGGCGCGTCTTACTACATCCGAACGCGTGGCGCACACAGTTGCCGATTTCTTTGGCGCTAAGCCAACGATCGAGGTGACATCGGACCGGCGCCGTGCGCTGGATGGCGCCGACTACGCCATCAGCATGATCCAGGTGGGCGGCTACAAGCCCTGCACGGTCACCGACTTTGAGATTCCCAAGAAGTACGGCCTGCGCCAGACGATTGCCGACACCCTGGGCATCGGCGGCATCATGCGCGGGCTGCGCACCATTCCGGTCCTGCTCGATATGTGTGCAGACATGGAAGAAGTCTGCCCGGACGTGACCTTCCTCCAGTACGTCAACCCGATGGCCATGAACTGCATGGCAATCAACCGTGCCACCAAGATCAAGACCGTCGGCCTCTGCCACAGCGTGCAGGGGACGGCCGAGGCGCTGGCGGGCGACATCGGCGTACCGATCGAAGAGATCAACTATGTCTGCGCCGGCATCAACCACATGGCCTTCTACCTGCGGTTCGAGCGGGATGGCGAAGACCTCTACCCCCAGATCCGGAAGGTGGCCGAGGCGGGAACGTTCGGCCGTCGCTATCGCAACCTGGCTGACAAGGTGCGCTATGAGGTCTTCCGCCGCACCGGCTATTTCGTCACCGAGTCGAGCGAGCATTTCTCCGAGTACGTGCCGTGGTTCATCAAGCGCGACCGCCCCGATCTGATCGAGCAGTTCGAGATCCCGCTGGACGAGTATATCGGCCGCTGCGAAGCACAGATTACGGCCTGGGGCTTTATGCGTGAGAAGCTGGAGTACCCCGAGCGGGACCTGTCCAAGCAGTTTGCGGCTGCCATGGAGAAGGCCGGCGTGCCGGCGGACTACCTGCCGCAGGTGGTGGAGGACTTCGAGCACCTGGACGAGATCGAGCGCAGCCACGAGTACGGCTCCGGGATCATCCACAGCATGGAAACGGGCCAGCCGCGGGTGATCTACGGCAATGTGGCCAATCGCGGCCTCATCGACAACCTGCCGCAGGGCTGCTGCGTGGAAGTGCCCTGCGTGGTGGACAAGAACGGTGTGCAGCCGACCAAGATCGGCAAGCTGCCGCCGCAGCTGGCCGCGATGATGCGCACCAATGTCAACGTGCAGGAGCTGACGGTCGAGGCCGCCCTGACCGGCAAGCGCGAGCACATCTACCACGCCGCCATGCTCGACCCGCACACGGCCGCCGAGCTGAGCCTGGACCAGATCTGGAACCTGGTCGACGACCTGCTCGCCGCGCACGGCGACTGGCTGCCGGCGTATCACTAATCGCTGCCACGTGCACGTCCCCGGCCGGCACCGCCTGCGGTAGCTTAAGGTCCGCGGGGACGTTCGCCGGTGGCGGAGACGTGGCCTGGCAACATGGCTTGGTCGCGACTCTCTAAACCTTCATCACTCTTAGGAGACACCCAATGGCGCTGCAGGCTTCCCCGCAAGGCTTGAATTGGTTTCAAGATGCCCGCTTTGGCATGTTCATCCACTGGGGTTTGTATTCGATTATCGGCAAGCACGAGTGGGTCATGCACACCGATTCGATTCCGGTGGCCGAATACGAGAAACTGGTGCCACAGTTCAACCCCACCAAGTTCGACGCCGAACAGTGGGTACGCGTGGCGGCCGACGCCGGCCAGAAGTACATCGTCATCACCAGCCGCCATCACGACGGCTTTAGCATGTACGACACGGCGTTGAGCGACTACAAGATCACCAAGACGCCGTTCGAACGCGACCCGCTCGCCGAACTGGCCGAAGCCTGCCAGCGCCACAACGTCAAGCTTGGCTTCTATGTGTCGCTGCTGGATTGGCATCACCCGGCCTTCCGCTTCCGCCAGGAAAGCGGGCTGGCCTGGGATGACTACCTGGGCTTCCTCCACGGCCAGGTGCGCGAGCTGTGCACCAACTATGGCGAAGTTGCCTGTATCTGGTTTGACGGCGACTGGCCCGCGTCGGCGCTGGATCCGGAACGGCAGCTACTTCCTGCCCGGCGGCTCGTTCGAGTACGAAAAGCTGTACGACATGATCCATACCCTGCAGCCCGACGCCGTGATCGAAAACAACCGCCACGCCAAGCCGATGCCGGGCGAGGATCTGCAGGGCTTCGAGCAGGATCTGCCGGGTGAGAATTCGACCGGTTTCAATGAGACACAGATCTATGGCCTGCCGATCCAGGTATGCATGACCATCAACGACCATTGGGGTTGGAGCCGTGGCGACAACAACACCAAGTCGGTGCGGCGGCTCGTGCACATCCTGGCGCGGTCTGCCAGCGTTGGCGGCAACCTGCTGCTCAACGTGGGACCGACACCCGAAGGCGAGATCGTGCCGCTGCATGCCGAACGCCTGCGCGGCGTCGGCCGCTGGCTGGCACAGAATGGCGCCGGGATCTACAACACGCGCGCCGGTATCATTCCCGCCTACGCGCATCACCGCCAGCACACGCCACGGCGACACGCACTACGTGCATGTCCTGGACGACGAGAGCGACAGCGTCATCCTGGGCGGCGTGCCTGCGCATGTCAGCCATGCCCGCCTCGTCAACACAGGGCAGGAGCTGAGCTTGGAGCGCGAAGGCGGCAACTTCTTCGTCTCGTCCGAGTCCGACCGTACGACGATCTATATCCCGCCGGAACTGCGCGACGGCTGCAATACTGTCCTCGAACTGCGCTAGGCGAGAGAAAAAAATGTCCCCGGGACGCTCCACACACGATCGTGTTCGCTAACACGATCAGTGTGGAGCGTCCCGGGGACATTCGTCGTTCCGGGCATATTCAGTCGCTGCCACTAGCCGCTAGCGGTTCTTCTTGAAGTACACATCCGCATAGACGGCCAGACCAGCACGCCACCCTTGACGACATACTGCCAGGCGGGGGCGACGTTCAGCATCTGCAGGCCGGTCGTCAGGCTGGCCATGATCAGCGAACCGATCAGTGCCCCAAACACGGTGCCGACGCCGCCCAGGTCGAGGTGCCGCCCAGGATGGCGCTGGCGATGGCGTCCAAGCTCGTAGCCCTGGCCGGCGGCGATCGTGCCGTAACCGACGTAGGATGCCAGCACGATGCCGGCGATGCCGGACAGCAGGCCCATCAAGCACGAAGATCAGGAAGATGCTGCGCTTGATGTTGATACCGGACAGGCGCGCGGCTTCACGGTTGCCGCCGATGGCGTAGGCGTAGCGGCCAAAGCGGGTGTTGTTGGATACATAGGCCATGATCATGGCCGTGATCGCCAGCAGCAGCACGGGAATCTGGATGCCGCGGTACTGGTTGACCAGGTAGACGTAGCCCAACACCAGCAGCGAGAAGAAGATCGTCGTGATGAGATCCAGCGCAATGTTGGGCAGCGGGAAACCGTGGCGCGCCTTGCTCTGGCGGCCGCGGAACATGTTCCAGAACAGGAAGACGACGACGATGACCGCAATCACCCAGCCTGCGATGGGCGGCAGATAGCCCTGGGCGATGTCGGAGAAGAACGGCTTGGTTGGCCGGAATCGTCTTGCCCTGGGTCACCAGCAGGATCAAGCCGTTCAGGACGAACATGCCGCCCAGGGTGACGATAAAGGCCGGCACGTTCATGAAGGCAATGATATAGCCCTGCAGCACGCCCCAGAGCACGCCGACCACCACGCCGATGAGCACCGACAGGGCCGCGGCAATCAGCGGCTGGTCCGGGATCATTTGATACCAGACGGTGGCCTGGAAATAGGCAACCACCACCGAGACGAACCCGGCGAGCTTGCCGACCGACAGGTCGATATTGCCGGTGACGATCACAAAGCACCATGCCGATCGCCAGGAAGGAAGTCACCGTCATCTGGCGGAACAGATTCGAAATATTCTGTGCGCTTAGAAAAGCTGCCGCCGGTCAAGACGGCGAACAAGATCCAGATCGCAATCAGCGCGAGGATGATCGTATAGGTCTGCATGTTGCTGCGGAAGCGACTGCTAACTTCTGCCCCTAACCCTGAAGCCTGCTTGGGGGCTCCCGCATCGGTCGTCACTGACATAGAATTCACTCCTCAGTACAATGTTAAGCAGGCACCATTTCGTTGGCAATTCCGGTGGCCAGCGCCATAATTCGTTCTTGCGTGGCGTCGGCAATATCCAGCGTCTGCGTCGACTGACCCTCGTGCATCACCATCACGCGGTCGCTCATGCCCAGCACTTCCTCCAGCTCGCTGGAAATCATGATGATCGACACGCCGTGCTCGGCCAGGTCGTTCATCAGCTTGTAGATCTCATACTTGGCCCCCACGTCGATGCCGCGTGTGGGATCATCCATGATCAGTATCTTGGGGTTCGACAGCAGCCACTTGGCGATAACCACCTTTTGCTGGTTGCCGCCCGAGAGCGATTCGACTCGAACTTGCAGGTTGGGCGCCTTGATGGCCAGGTTCTTGGCTTGCTGCGTGCGCCGCAGCCATCTCGGCATCGCTGTCGATGCGCATGAAGCCGGAGAACTGGTCGAGATTGGCCAGCGAAATATTCTTTAAGATGGACTGCATGAGGACCAGGCCCTGTCCCTTGCGATCTTCCGGCACCAGGCTGATGCCCTTGTGCATGGCATCGCGTGCGCCGTGAATGTGCAGTTCTTTGCCCTCCAGCTTGATGGTGCCGCCGGTGATCTTGCCGTACTCGCCAAAAATCGTCGTCACCAGTTCGGTGCGGCCGGAACCCATCAAGCCGGCGATGCCCAGGATCTCGCCCCGGCGCAGGTTGAAGGTGACGCCGTTCAACACTTTGCGGCTGGTTTCGTTGGGGTCGACGGCCTGCAGATCCTCGTACCTCAAACATCACTTCGCCCGGTTTGCGGTTGCCCTTGGGGAAGCGTTCCTTCATCTCACGGCCTACCATGTAGCTGACCAGCTTCTCCTGGGTCAGCTGCTGTGGTCGGCTGGGTTGTCACCGTCTTGCCGTCGCGCAGGACGGTAATGGAATCGGTGATGCGGAAGAACTCCTCCAGCTTGTGGGTGATGTAGATGCAGGTGACGCCGTGGCTGCGTGAGGTTCTCAAGAATCTCCATCAGCTTGTCGATCTCAGCTCTCGGTGAGGGCGCTGGTCGGCTCGTCCAGGATCAGGATCTTGGCGTTCTCCGAAAGCGCCTTGGCGATTTCCATCATCTGCATCTTGCCGACGCCCAGGTGCTTGACGACGGCCTGCGGCTGGACGTCCAGTTGGTACGTGGCCAGAATGTCGCGGGTTTCGGCGTACAGCTTGTTCCAGTTGATCGAGCCGTTGTCGACCGGCTCCTTGCCCAGGAAGATGTTCTCGCCGACCGTCATGTTGGGCACCAGGGTCAGCTCCTGGTAGACGATGGCGATGCCCTCCTCGATGCGCCTGCCGGATTGCGCCTGTCCCCAGGTTCAGCTCCTTGCCGTCATAGATGATCGTGCCCTCATAGGTGCCATACGGATAGACGCCCGACAGGATCTTCATCAAGGTCGATTTGCCGGCGCCGTTTTCGCCGCACAGGCCATGAATCTCGCCGCGGCGAACCTGGATCGAGACATTGTCCAAGGCGGTAACGCCGGGGAAATGCTTGGTTACATTGCGAATATCCAGAATGATATCGTCGCTCACTGCATGCTCCTGTAGACCAGATCGGCAGCTCGCCTGTGAAGCAGCCATCGAAACTTGTCGGCTGGCCAGGCTTGCATATAGATACAGATAGGCCCGGCGTCCTGTGGGACTGGGCGCCGGGCCTAGGTTCCTACTTAACTACGATCAGGGCTTGGGCGGGCGCTGATCTTCGGGGATGTCGCGATAGACATCGTCGTAGGTCTGGAAGCCGTTCTTCGACGCACAGGTCGAACACGTTGTCCTTGTTGACCTGCTCGACCGGCAGGAACAGCGCCTGGACATTGCCCTGCTTGGACGTCGTCGTTGGTCAGCTCGGCCATGGTGTAACTCTTCAGGCCTTCGACCGGCTTGCCCTTGAGCAGCTTGTCGATCATGTCGACGGCGAGCGGGGACAGGTTGCGGATGTCCTTGAGGATGGAAACGGTCAGCTCGCCCTTGACGATGCTGTTGCAGCCATCGGCGGTGGCGTCCTGGCCGGAGATCGGCACCTTGCCGGCCAGACCCTGGGCCTTCAGCGCCTGCAGCGCGCCGAGCGCCGTGCCGTCATTCGAGGCCACGACTGCATCGACGTCGTTGTTCGCGCCGGTCAGGATGTTCTCCATCAGCTTCAGCGCATTGGCGGCATCCCAGTTGTCGACCCACTGGTCGGCCACGATCTTCGATCTTGCCCGTCTGTCGACCAGCGGATCGACGATCTCATCCTGGCCCTTGCGGAACAGAATGGCGTTGTTGTCGGTGGGGCTGCCGCCCAGCTTGACGACACGGGCCGGGCCATTGGCGGCCACGTCCCAGTTCTCGATGTCCAGCGCCTTCATGACGCCGTCGCGCCTGCTGGCGGCCCACTTCGACGTTGTTGAAGGAGAGGTAGCCGGCGATCTTGGGGCTCTTGATCAGGCGGTCATAGGCGATCACTTTCACGCCGGCATCGGCGGCCTTGTCGACGGAGGTGACGACGGCGTCGCCATCTTCGGCGATCACGATCAGCGCCTTGACGCCCTGGCTGACCATGTTGTCGATCTGGTCGTTCTGCAGCTTCACGTCATGGTTGGCTTCCTGGGTCAGAACTTCGTAGCCCTTCTCTTCGAGCAGCTTGCGCAGGATCTCTTCTTCGTTCTTCCAGCGCTCGGTCGCAAAGTCCGAGAAGGACAGGCCAACCTTGATCTTTTCGCCGCTGGGTGCGGCTGCACTCTCGGTGGTAGGCCGCAGTCGCTTCGCCGCCTGCCGCGGGAGCCGTGCCGGCGGGCGGGCGCAGCACATGCCGCCAGCACACCGGCCAACACCAAGATGGCGGTGATGACCAGAATTCGACCGTAGCGTCTTCTTCTGCATACTTTTCCTCCGAAATCTGATGCTTGATGAAATTGATTTGCCTAACAACACTTGGGGAAACGTCGCACTGTAATTCATCCCAAAGGATCGGCTTGCTACACCGCCTAGAAAACAGCGCTAGGCAATTCTGTATAAACAATGTCCTTAACTCTGGGATGGTTGCCACATCGGGTCGCACGGTGAAAGCGCTTTCGAAGCTATGAGACAACCTTCTTCAGTATACCAAAGAGATGGTAGTTGTCAAAGGTTGCACAAGAGGTCCAAAAAGAGTATGCCCCTATACTTTGACAACCGTACTCTTGGGCATATACTTATACCTGTTCCACAGTCTTGCCAGGGAAGTGATGCCGCACTACACAGCGGCATGTTGTTGCGCCGTGCGGCAAATGCACTTCCTAGCCCAAAAAACATCTATTTCACCGGAGGTTTCTATGCAAAACAAGTATCTTCGCGCCTTCCTGCTGATCTTTGCCGTCGCATTGATGGCCGGCATGGTCACGGCGTGTGCCGCCCCCGCTGCCGCTCCTGCCGCCGCTCCCGCCGCCGGCGGTGAAGCGCTGCGACGGCCGAAGCTGCCGCACCGGCTGCGAGCGGTGCACCTGTGGTCGGCATCGTGCTCCCCACCAAGGATGAGCCCCGCTGGATTCAGGACGAAGCCCGCTTTAAGGACCTGCTCGGCACCGCAGGCGTGCCCGTCGAGATTCTCTTCAGCCAGGGCGATTCCGCCAAGGAGAAGGCCAACGTCGAGTCCCTGCTGACCAAGGGCATCAAGGTCCTGATCCTCACGCCGCAGGACGGCGCTGCCGCCGCTGCCGCCGCCGAAGAAGCCAAGAAGGCCGGCGTCAAGGTGATCGCCTATGACCGCCTGATCCTGGGCACCGATGCCGTCGACTACTACGTCACCTTCGACAGCAATGCCGTGGGCGCCGCCCAGGCCCAGTACCTGGTCGACAAGGCCACCGGCACCGGCAACCCGCTGTACCTGTATGCCGGCGCAGCCTCCGACAACAATGCCTTCCTGTTCTTCGAAGGCGCCTGGAAGGTCCTGCAGCCGAAGATCGCCGACGGCACCTTCGTGATCAAGAACTCCAGCGAAGCCATTGCCCTGCAGGACAAGCTGAACTGACCCGCGACGAACAGGCCAAGATTATCGGCCAGATCACCACCAACTGGGACTTCAACACCGCCAAGAACCTTGCCGAAGCCAATCTGACCGTCGCCACAGCCGGAAGACAAGGGCAACGTCTTTATCCTCGCCCCCAATGACGGCACCGCGCGCGCCATCGCCGATGTCTTCGCCGCCGACCCTGATGTCAAGAGCTATGTCGTCACCGGCCAGGACGCCGAGAAGGCTTCCGTCCAGTACATCATCGACGGCAAGCAGTCGATGACCGTGCTCAAGGACGTGCGCACGCTGGCTGCGGATGCTATCGCCGCTGCCACTGCATTCGTCGACGGTCAGACCCCGGAGCAGACGAACACCTACAATAATGGCAAGATCGACGTTCCTGCCAAGCCGTCGGCCGTGATCGCCGTCGACAAGGACAACGTGAAGGCTGCCATTGTCGATTCCGGTTACTGGCCCGCCAGCGACTTCACCGGCCTGCAGTAAATCGCATGCGTCGTTAGCAGCCGGGGGCAGGCACCTCAGACCTGCACGGGCTGCTAACAAATTACGTCAGTCTGGGAATCGCGATGCCCCGATCGCGATTCCCAGTTTTTCCCACTTCCCCAATCCTCTTTCGATTTTGGTTCGCCGGAGGTGCAATGGCCACTCCAATTCTGGAAATGAGAAACATCACCAAGACCTTTCCGGGCGTGAAGGCCTTGGACAACGTGAGCTTCAGCGTGGCGCGCGATGAAATTCACTGCCTCGTCGGCGAGAACGGCGCCGGTAAGTCTACCTTGATGAAGGTGCTGAGTGGTGTCTATGCTCATGGCACCTACGAGTGGTGACATCCTGTTCGACGGCGAGGTGCAGCAGTTCAAAAGCATTGCCGACAGCGAGAAGGTGGGCATTGCCATTATCTATCAAGAGCTGGCGCTGGTGCCCGAGATGACCGTTTACGAGAATATCTTCCTCGGCCACGAGATTCGCAAGGGCTTCCTGGTTGACTGGAACGAAACCATCCGTATGGCCGACGCGATGCTCAAGAAGGTTGGGCTGACCGTCAATCCTGCCGCCAAGGTTAAGGACTTGGGCGTCGGCAAACAGCAGCTGATCGAGATCGCCAAGGCTCTGAGCAAAAATGTCAAGCTGCTGATCTTGGACGAGCCGACCGCCGCCTTGAACGAGACCGACAGCGACAACCTGCTCGCTCTTCTGCGCGGTCTTAAGCAGCAGGGCGTTACCTGCATCATGATCTCGCACAAGCTGAAAGAGGTTATTTCGATTGCCGATACCGTGACTGTCCTGCGCGACGGGCAGACGGTCTGCACCTTGGATGCCACCAAGGGGGAAGTCTCCGAACCGGTGCTGATCAAGCACATGGTAGGGCGAGAAATCGAGAATATCTACCCAAGACGCGAACACAAACGCTCTGATGAAGTCGCCCTGGAAGTGCGCAACTGGAACGCTCACAGCCAGGCGCTTGGGCGCGATGTCCTCAAGGATGTCAACTTCAAGGTGAAGAAGGGCGAAATCGTCGGCTTTGCCGGCCTGATGGGGTCTGGCCGCACGGAACTTGCGTTGAGCCTCTTCGGCAACCCGACCGGCTTCCAGGTCAAGGGTGACTTGTACATCAATGGCGAGAAGAAAGAGTTCAAACGGCCGGAAGACGCAATCGATGCCGGTCTTGCCTACGTGACGGAGGACCGCAAAGCCAAGGGCTTGATCCTGATCCAGGACGTGAAGCAGAACATTACCCTGGCCAATCTGCAGGAAGTCGCGCAGCGCGGCGTGATTGACGGCAATGCCGAGGTCAAGGTCGCCAACGATTACCGGGTCAGCCTCAACGTCAAGACGCCCACCATCGAGCAGAAAGTCGGCAACCTGAGCGGCGGCAACCAGCAGAAGGTGTCATTAGGTAAGTGGCTTTTTGTCAAGCCTGACATTCTGATCCTGGATGAGCCGACACGCGGGATCGACGTAGGTGCAAAGTTCGAGATTTACACGCTGATGAACGGCCTGGTGCAGCAGGGCATGAGTATTATCATGATTTCCTCAGAACTGCCCGAGGTGCTGGGAATGAGTGACCGAGTATACGTCGTGTCCGGCGGCAGGATTGCCGGTGAACTGCCGACCCACGAAGCAACCCAAGAGAAAATCATGCAGTTGGCAACCAGCTAGGAGACCCAAGGTGACTTTCTTTCAAGACTTGCAGAGAGTTCTGCGCCAGAATGTCCGCGAATACGGCATGTACATCGCCCTGTTTGTTATCATGGCGATCTTCACGGTCTTGACCAACGGTGTATTTCTGTCTGCCGCGTAACATTGCCAACTTGATCAACCAGACCGGCTACATCGCCGTACTGGCGGTTGGCATGACGCTGGTCATTGTCATTCGCCATATCGACTTGTCGGTAGGGTTCCTGGCCGGCTTTTTGGGGGCTGTTGCCGCCATTGCCATGGTGCAGTGGTTCTGGCCCGTCTACGCAGTCATCCCGTTCGTGCTGCTGTTGGGTATCATTGCCGGCCTCATCAGCGCATTTCTAGTTGCCTATTTTGGTATCCCATCCTTTGTCGCCACGCTCGCCGGCTGGCTGATCTACCGCGGTCTCCTGCTCCAGGTCACGGCGGGCACCGGCACCATTATCATTCCCGATGCCGTTTTCAACGCCATCGGTAACGGCTATGTGCCTGACATTCCCGGCTTTGAATCCTTTCCAGGTCACAAGCTGACGCTCCTGTTTGGCCTGATTGCCATCATTGGGTACATCTTTGGTGAGATCAACGGCCGCCGGAAGAAACAGGCCTATGGCTTTGAGGTGCTGCCGCCGGCAATTTTCGTGCTTAAGCTGGTCTTTATTGCGGCAGTTTTGGCGCTCGTGACCTGGGTGCTCGCAGGGTATAACGGCCTCTCCTGGACTGCAGTCATCGTGCTGCTTGTGGTTGCCATCTACAGCTTTATTACCACGCGCACAGTGCTTGGCCGCCACATCTTTGCGGTCGGCGGCAATCCTGAAGCGGCGGAACTGAGCGGCATCAGCGTGAAGCGCATCACCTATGTCGTGTTCGGGTCAATGGGCTTGATGTCGGCGCTGGCCGGCATCCTCTTTACCTCGCGGCTGCAGTCAGCCACTACTACGGCGGGCACGCTGTTCGAGCTGGATGCCATCGCCGCTGCGTATGTCGGTGGCGTCTCTGCCGCCGGCGGCGTCGGCAGTGTCTTCGGATCGCTGATCGGCGCCTTGGTGATGGGTTCGCTGACCAGCGGCATGAACCTGATGGGCGTCGATATCTCGATGCAGTATATCGCCAGAGGCCTGGTGCTGGCGCTGGCGGTGATCTTCGACGCTACCACCCGCCGTCGCGGGGGCTGATATCAATCGGTGCGCAGCGCCGGCCCGTTATGTGTCCACAATTGGGCAATCAGGTAGGAGCCGTTATCATACGGGGGACGATTAGCCGTTGATCGCGAAATCCAAAGGAGATAGGTACATGCGCAAGGTTCCTACCATGCCCCGCGCGTTGATTGTTGTCCTGGTGCTGGCCGCCATCCTGCTCGCCGGCTGCCGCCCTGTAGCGGCCCCGAACGGCGCCGCCCCCGCTGCAGAAACGCCAGCAGGTACAGACTCAGCCGCGGCTCCAACTGCAACCTCTGTGGCCGAAGAGCCGGCAACCATCCCGGCCGCCTGCACGCCTGGTGAGGGGTCGATTGCCGTGCTGCTGCCCGACAGCATTTCGTCGCCACGCTGGGAGACGGACGACCGCCGTTACTTTGATGGGGCATTGAACGCTGCCGGTGTCAAGTATACGATAGTAAACGCACAGGGAGACCCCGACACCCAACGCCAACAGGCCCAGCAGGCGCTGGGCGACGGCGCCAAGGTCTTGGTTCTTGTTAACCTGGACAACGAGTCCGGCGCCGCTATCATCGCCGACGCCCGCGCCGCCGGCGCACACGTGATCGACTATGACCGGCTCACGACTGCCGGCCCGGGCGCCGACATCTATATCAGCTTTGACAACCTCAAAGTCGGCACCGAAATGGGCCAGACGTTGGAGCCTGCGATCAACGCGCTCGGCAAGGAGCCGCCGCGTATCGTGCAGCTGAACGGCTCACCAACCGACAATAACGCTACACAGGTGCGCGCCGGCTATTCGGGCGTGGCAACTCCGTATTATGACCAGGGGAAATGGCAGCTGCTTGCCGACCAGCCGGTGCCGGATTGGGATCCGCAGCAGGCAGGCGAGCTGTTTACGCAGATCCTGGCCGGCGCCGGGGAAGAAGGCGTGGATGCCGTGTTTGCGGGCAACGACGCGCTGGCCGGCGCCGTGGTGCAGGTACTCCAAAGCCAAGGCCGGCAGCCTGTCTTATTGAGCGGCCAGGACGCCACGGTCGCAGGCGTACAGAATGTCCTGGCCGGCTGGCAGACGATGACAGTCTATAAGTCGATCCAAAGCGAAGCTTCTACCGCCGTCATTGCCGCCCTGACATTTCTCAACTGCGAAGACGTGTCTACCCTGAGGACCAATACCATAATCAACAACGGCGTGCGCGATATCCCGTCGATCTTGCTCGAGCCTGTGGCCGTCACCAAGGACAATGTTGCAGGCACCGTGATTGCCGACGGCTTCCGGTCCTGGGGCGAGATTTGCGTCGACCAATACGAGCAGTTCTGCCCACCTGCCGAGCAGCGCTAGCCGAACGTCACTTTTCCATTCGGATCGCCGTACAGGGAATAGGCCAGCCACGTGGGGTTGGCCTTTTCCTTTGCGCGGATCTGCTGCCGTGCTGCGCGCAGGGCTTCGCCCAGCGTTTGGCCCCCGGCAAGGGCCGTGTAGAAGCTGGCCGCAAACTCGGCGGCAAGTTCGTCGCTGACTTCCCATAAGGTGCCGACAAAAGCGCTGGCACGCGCCTCACGGAAGAACTTGTCCGCCCAGCCGCCCAGACCGGTAAGGCTGAGCGCCACCTGGCCGCTGTGACAGGCGTTCAAAAAGACGAGCGGCCGCTGCATGCGAATCCCACGCAGGTCACCGCCCATCAAGTCAGCCGGCGTGAGGCTGCCATCGGCCAGCGTAAGCTCCGATTGGTCGGCATTGGCCGCATCAAAGCTGCCGTGCGTGGCGAAGTGCAGGATCTGAAACTCCCCGTCGCGCAGGCTGTCGATGACCTTGTCGCGTTCGTCGAGCGGACCCTGCAGGGTCACGTGATGCTGCGACGAGAGTTCGGTAAAGAACGTCGTCTCCGCCTGCACGCTGGCCAGGTTTACGTCGGGCGCCACCAATGCGGCCGCCGTGACTTCCAGCGTTGGCGACAGCGGGCGCGCCAGCCAGCGGCTGAGGACAACCTGCTCGACGAGAAAATCCGCCGTTTCCTCTGTATTGCTGGCATCGTTCCAAAAGTACGGCTTGATCAGCTCCCAGGGGATCCATGGCTCGTCGCTGATGATCAGCATGGTCTTGAGTTCGCCCTTGTCGATAAGCGGCTTGATCTGCTCCCAGTAGATCTTCTGCAGCGGAGGCGGCATCAGCAGCTCAAAAAGGCCTTCGCCCAACGACTCGATCTCTTTGATCATGCGGCCATCGGTCGTGCTGTCGGGGATGGCCGCGGCCAGGTCGCTGAGCCGCTGCAGCCGGTTGGTGAAAAATGCCTGGGGGTCCTTTTCGGTCAGCTTGAGGTCGCCGGCAGGCTGCGAACGCAGGGGCAGCTGCGGCAGCGAGGAACTGACCACGAAGGCGAGGCCGTTCGCCTCGGCCGTGCGCACCACGCGCAGCACCAGGTCTGCCGGCGGCGGCGGATTCTCTGCCAGCGGCGCGACTTCTGGCTTTTCTTCAAGCTCCACCGGCTGATCCGTGCGCGCGGCGCTGCCTTCCACGACCTCGCTTTTGAACGCAATGGTGGCGATCATGCGTCCCTTGTGGACAAAATCGATTGACAGGCGTTTGGCGCCGAGCTTGTCGGACGTGAGCAGGAAGACCACCGGCTGTGAGTCGCGCTGAGGGTAGACCGTCATCGTGCGCTCCCACACGCCCGTCACTTCGCTAAAGCCGGGGGCGACCAGGCGCACCTCGACAAATTCAGGCGGCGGCATCTCGTTGGGACTGGTTGCCTCAAACCGTACCGGCACCGTTGCGGTGACGATCGATTCTTCCATGGCTTCCAGCGTCAACTGCACCGTCAGCCACTGCACCTCACCGCGTTTCACGCGGTCCGGGAAACGGACGTCCGTGAAGAACGACACGTCCTGCGGCGGAGGTGGAGGCGGCGCGGGCGCCATCGCGGCGAATTCGGGCATAGCCGGCGGCGCAAACTGATGCGTCGAAGGCTTCCAGCGGTGCATGCAGGTACGTTTCGACCTTGCCTACGTGCTTGTTCGCTACGAAGATGGGGCCGGCCACGCGGATGGCGGCCGGCACCTTCTCCAGCGCCTGCAGACCCTGCAGGTAAGCATCCTGTATTTGCTTGACTTTTTGCGCGGCGCTCACGGCAGCATCGCACTGGGCGCGGACCGCTTCGAGTCTGTGTGCGTTCTTCGCCGGGGATTTCGTCGAGGCGTGGTCCCAAAGCTGACCATACCGCGTCCCATGCCGCCGCCGTCTGCTCGGGCGCATAAATCATGCCCTCGATGGCAAACTGGGGCGGATTCTCAGCCCGCAGCAGGGTAACCAGTGCAGCGATCCGTTCCGGCGTAGCGTCCGTCTTGCGCAGGAGCGCAAACCCGCCGCGCTGCGCCGCGGGCACGGCATCGGCAAGGTCGACCAGCTCTGGCCCGGCGGCGTCGGCCACGCCCGGCAGGGTGCGGATGGCGCCGCCGTAGTCGATCAGGGCTTGTTCATACACCGTCATGTCTACAGGCTGCGGCAGCGCCGCCAGCTTGTCTGCCAGATGCCGCCGCAGCCTGTCCAGTTCCGGCAGGGTGCTCCGCCGCGGCAGGGTGTACCATGCGCGATACACTCGAGTCGTTACCACTTCCAGCAGTTGATCAAGGCTCTGCAGCACCATGCTACCTCCCCTTCTGTTCGGTTTTACTCATGGCATCCTGGCTGACATAATTGTAGCATGTTCTGCCTATAACTCCCCCAATCTTTGACACACCCCCCTTCTTGTCCTACAATCGACAAGATGTACTTCTATCTTATGTTGTCTCATTTGTCGTCTCATTCGTGTGAGCGGGCCTGCCTATGAAACGCCTTTCGACCAACGAAATTCGCCAAGTCTGGCTTGATTATTTCCATGAGCGCGGTCACGCCATCGTGGCCAGCAGCAGCCTGGTGCCGGACAACGACCCGACGCTGCTGCTGATCAACGCCGGCATGAACCAGTTCAAGGACGTCTTCCTGGGGCTGGAAAAGCGCGACTATAAGCGCGCCACGACCAGCCAGAAGTGCATGCGCGTCAGCGGCAAGCACAATGACCTGGAAAATGTCGGCCCCAGCCCGCGCCATCACACCTTCTTCGAGATGCTGGGCAATTTCTCGTTTGGCGACTATTTCAAGAAGGACGCCATTGCCTTTGCCTGGGACCTGCTGGTCAACAAGCTCGAACTGCCCGTCGAGCGGCTCTGGTTTACGGTCTACCAGGACGACGACGAGGCCGAACGGCTCTGGATCGAGACCGGCGCCGACCCCGCACGCGTGCTGCGCTTTGGCAAGAAGGACAACTGGTGGGCGATGGGCGACACCGGCCCCTGCGGCCCCTGCTCGGAAATCCACTACTACTGGGGCGACCTCGACAAGCAGGTGCCCGGACGGCGTCAACAAGGACGACGAATACCTGGAGATCTGGAACCTGGTCTTCATGCAGTACGACGCCAAGCCCGACCGGCGAACTCGTCCCGCTGCCCGCGCCCAGCGTCGACACCGGCGGCGGCCTCGAACGCCTTGCCAGCATTCTGCAGGGCAAGGACAACAACTACGACACCGATGCCTTTGCGCCCATCATGGCGCGCATCCAGCAGCTGGCGGAGCAGACCGACGAGGAGCGCCAGGCAAACCTCTACCGCTATCGCGCCATTGCCGACCATGCGCGTGCCTGCACCTTCCTGATCGGCGACGGCGTGCTGCCCGGCAACGAGGGCCGCCAGTACGTGCTGCGCATGATCCTGCGCCGTGCCGCGCGCTTTGGCAAGATCATCGGGTTTGATGCGCCCTTCCTGGCGCAGGTGGCCGATGCCGTGATCGACGAGATGGGCGGCCACTACACGGACCTGCCGGCGAAGCGCGATTACATCCTGCAGACGATCACCGACGAAGAGGAGCGCTTCCACCGCACGCTCAACAACGGCTTGCGCATTCTGGACGAGCTGATGGAACGCATGGCCGCCGAAGGCCGCACCGTCATCAGCGGCCAGGAAGCCTTCTCACCTGTGGGACACCTACGGCTTCCCGATCGACCTGACGCGTGACGTCGCCCAGGACAAGTGGGCTGACCGTAGACGAGGCCGCCTTCCGCACTACGTTGGCCGAAGCAAAGGACCGCAGCCGCGCAACGGCGGTCGAGAAGGTCGGGCAGGATGTCTCGGTCTACGCCGAGGTGCTGCAGCAGCTCAAGGACAAGGGCATCGTCGAACGCGACGGCGTGCGCTATCGCATCTACGAGAACCTGGCCGAGATCGAGACTAAGGTGGCTGCCCTGTTTGTCGGCGGCCAGCCGGTCGAACGCGCCAATGTGGGCGACGAGGTCGAGGTTGTGCTGCCGGAGACGATCTTCTACGTCGAGACAGGCGGCCAGGTCAGCGACACCGGCGAAATCTACTACTTCCCCGAGGGGTTGGACGTGCCGGCCTGGACCGTTGAAGTCACCGGCATGCGCCGCCCTGTGCCCGGGCTGATCGTCCACGTCGGCAAGGTGACGAGCGGCACCGTCGTGGTCGGCGATCCGGCCGAGGCCGCCATCGACTCCGATCGCCGCTGGGACATCATGCGCAACCACACCGCCACGCACGTGCTGCATGCCGCGCTGCGCGAGCGCCTGGGCAGCCATGTGCACCAGGCCGGCTCGCTGGTGGCGCCCGACCGGCTGCGCTTTGACTTTACCTATGGCCAGCCGCTGAGCGTCGAGGACCTCGCCGTCGATCGAGCGGCGCGCCAACGAGATCCTCCTGGCGAACTACGCCGGTCAACACGCGCTGGACGTCGTACAAGCAGGCGCTCAAGGAAGGCGTGACGGCGCTCTTTAGCGAGAAGTACGGCGACGAAGTGCGTGTCGTCTCCTTTGGCGAGGAAGAAGGCGTCAGCGCCGAGCTCTGCGGCGGCACGCATGTGGACAGCACCGCCGAGATCGGCATGTTCCGCATCCTCAACGAGGGCAGCGTTGCGGCCGGGGTGCGCCGCATGGAAGTGGCGACAGGGCGCGGCGCCGAGCAGCTGGTCGAGGAACGCATCGCCGCCCTGAACGAAGCGGCCTGCGCTGCTGCGCGTAAAGCCGGACAGCGTGACCAACGCCGTCAAGCAGCTGCTGGAGCAGAACCAGGCGCTGCAGAAGGAACTCGCCCAGCTCCGCCAGTCCCAGGCCAGGCAGAGCACGGAATCCCTGCTGAGCCAGGCCGTTTCCGTCGATGGCTTCTCGGTGCTGGCGGTGCAGGTGCCGGCCCAGGACGTCGATACCATGCGCCAGATGACTGACTGGTTCCGCGACAAGTTAGGCTCAAGTGTCGTCGCCGTGGGCGCCGTCATCGACGACAAGCCGATGATCGTGGCTGCCGTGACCGACGACCTCGTGAGCCGCAATCTGCACGCCGGCAACCTGGTGCGCGACGCCGCCAAGTTGATGGGCGGCGGCGGCGGCGGCCGCCCCACCATGGCGCAGGCCGGCGGCAAGGACACCGCGAAGCTTCCCGAGGCGCTGTCGAGCGTCCCCGAGTGGGTGAAGAAGAACCTGAGAGGGTAGTGGGGTGATCGATGTCCCCGGGACCTTAAGGTCCCGGGGACTTTCGCCCACGCCTCACCCTCTCACCTATACTCTATGACTGAAATCTACCAAATCTCTCCCGAAGCTAGCCTGGAAGGGTTGCGCCGCACGCTGGGGCGCTGGCGCGGCAAGCGCGTGGCGCTGCTGCTGCCCGAAGGTTGGCTGGAACTGGACAGCGTGGCGCGGCTGCGCCTGCTCCAGCGGCAGGCGATCGTGCAGCAGGTCGATCTGGCCTTGATCACGCGCCAGCGGGCCACGCGCAAAGCCGCGAAACAGGTCGGCATCCCCGTCTTCAAAGATGTCGACGGTGCCGGCGGCGATCGCTGGCATATGGAGCCTCTGCTGCCGCCGATTGATCCCCAGCACCCCGATCGTGACCTGCCCGAACCGCCACCCTGGCGGCGCACAGACGAAGTGCAGCGCATGACCCGCCCGTCCCTGCGCCAGGCGCGCCAGGAGCGGATTCGCAAGGAGATGCGCTATCGCAAGCCGCTGCCGGTATGGCTGCGCTGGGTGGGCAATGTGCTCTTGGTTGCCCTGATCGTGGCCGTCCTGGCCGCATTCAGCTACTACGTGCTGCCTGCTGCCACCGTCACTGTCACACCCGGCCGGCTGCCGCTGCGCACCGACCTGAGCATGACAGGCAGTCGTCGGCCTGACCGAGCCTGACGCCCAGGCGCGCCAGCTTCCTGCGCGTGCCATCAAGGCCGACCTGGTGGAGACGGGCACCGTACCCACCACCGGCTCATCGCAAAAGGCGACGGACCGCGCCGCCGGCGAGGTGGTGTTCAGCAACCTGGGCAGCGCGCCTGTCAACATCCCTGCGGGCACATCCGTCAGCACGAGCACGGGCACGCCGGTCGAGTTTCGCACCACGCGTGACGCGCTGCTCGAAAGCGGCGTCGGCACACGGGTCACGGTGCCCGTCGAAGCCGTCGAGCCCGGGACGATCGGCAATGTGCGCCCCAATACGATCAACACCGTCAACGGCTCGCTGCGCTTCCGCGTGCGTGTGAGCAATGGGGCCGGCACCTATGGCGGCGGCTCCGCGCTGACGCCGGTCGTTACCCAGGCCGATCGCGACCAGTTGGCGGCTGTGCTGCTGGACCAGGCGGAACAGAAGGCCTACGATTCGCTCAAGGCGCAGCTCGAGCCGGGTGAATGGCTGCCGCCAGAGTCGGTGCAGACGTTCGTCGTCGCCCAGTCGTTTGACCAGTACAACGACGAGGAAGCGCTCAACCTCACGGGCACACTCCGTGTGCTGGCCCAGGGGCTGGCGGTCAACGAAAACCAGGCCAGCGATATCATTCTGCGTGCCGTCGAGCAGCAGGTGCCCGCCAATGCGCGGCTGGTGGCCGACTCGCTGGCTGTGAGCCGCCAACCTGGCGCTGAGTTCGTCAACAACAGCGTTGCCTTCACGATGACGGTCAACGCCGATTACACGACGCCGATCGACGCCGGCGAGGTGCGCGACGCAATTCTTGGCCAGTCGCCTGACGGCGGCGGCCGAAACGATCAAGTCGCGCTGGATGTTGGAGGGTGAGCCGGATATCTACCTGGACCCGGCGTGGAAAGGCACGCTGCCGGATATCGGCAGCCGTATTCAGGTGCGCGTCGACTATGGCCAGCAGCAGTGACAACCATGTACCGGCAAAGACCCAGAAGTGTCATCGGTGACGCCGCGGGTGCAGGGGAAACTGCTGGCGCTCGACGTCGGCCTGGCCCGCATCGGCGTGGCGGTCTGCGACGGCCTCCAGTTGACGGTGCGGCCGCTGACGGTGGTGCACCGCCGCAGCCGCAGTGAGGATTTTGACCTGCTGGCGCAGCTGGCGCGCACAGCAGCAGGTAGCAGGCTGTCATCTGTGGGCTGCCGCTCAACATGGATGGCAGCGAAGGGCCCCAGGCCCAGACCACGCGCAAGTGGGCCATGCGCCTGGCGCAGGCGCTGCGCGCCCTGCTTGGACAGGCCGCTGCCCGTCATCTTTTGGGATGAGCGGCTTACCACCTTTGCCGCCCAGGAGCTGATGGCGGAACCCGGCGCAGACTACGCAGCGTCTCTTGGCGAGAACCCGAAAAGATGTCGGCGAAGATGCCGTCGCCGCCGCTGTGCTGCTGCGCGCGTACCTTGATGCAGCGGCCGCAGGTGAGCCGCTCGACTATGGTCGCATAGACCTGCCGCCTTCGCCGCCGGCGTCTTCTGGGCCCGTAGAAGTTTGAGGAAAGATTGCATGTCGACACAAGACAGGCGTGACCTGGTGCTCAGCCGCCGCACCCAGATCGAACAAGAAGCGAATGACTGGCGCAAGCAGCTGCGCGGTGAAAACCTGGTCTGGAACATTCTGCGCGCCGGCTTGCTGCTGTTGGTGCTGCTGGTCGTCGGCGGCGTCTGGACAGTCATCAATGCCCACCTGGGCGAGCAATTGCTGGCGGCGCCCAAGCAGACCGCCGGCCTGATCGATCCCAACGCCAACCAGTTTACGCTTTCGCCGGACACCGTCGAGCAGCAGGTCCTTGCGTTCAATCTCCGCATGCGCGAGAACGAGCTGTATATCCCGCCCGGCACCGACCCGCGCCAGCGTCCCTTCCGCATCGATCCGGGCGAGCCCGCGCGCTTTGTCGCCGCCCGCCTGGCGCAGGAAGGCTTTGTCACCGACCCTGACCTGTTCAATCTGTACCTGCGCGTCACCGGGGCGGAACGCAACATCGAAGCCGGCAACTTCATGCTCGCCAGCACCATGACCATGCCGCAGGTAGCGGAGGCGCTGCAGAATGCGCTGTTCGAGGAAATCAGCGTCACGCTGCCCGAAGGCATGCGCGCCGAAGAGATCGCCGAAAAGTTGTCGGCGGCCAACGTGATCGAAGAAGACGTCTTCTTGGCGGCTGTCCGCGATCCGCGCAGCCTGTCGCTCTTTAATGACTACGATTTTCTCCAGAACCTGCCGGCCGGCGCAGGCCTTGAAGGCTTCTTGTTCCCCGATACCTATCGCTTCCCGGTACTGGCCTCGACGCCTGAGCTGGTCCTGCGCCCCTTCCTCGACAATTTCGAGGACCGTGTCGGCGGCAAGGGCCTGGTCGGCGGCAGCAGCGGGCTCAGCGGGCGCGACCTGATCACGCTCGCCAGCATTGTCGAACGTGAGGCCGTATCGGCCGACGAGCGGCCGTTGATTGCCAGCGTCTACCTCAACCGTCTGAACGGCAAGTGCCCTGAAGTCGGCGGCACATACCTGCAGGCCGACCCGACCGTGCAGTATGCACGCGGGACCGTGGGCGACTGGTGGTGGAAGCCGCAGAGCATTAAGGAATATGCGACGGTGCAGAGCCCGTACAATACCTATTTGAATCCGGGGCTGCCGCCTGGCCCGATCGCCAACCCGGGCCTGAGCGCAATCGAATCGACGCGTGACCCGGCGCAGACAGGCTACTGCTTCTTCGTCGCCACCGGCGAAGACGGCCGGCACGTCTTTGCCCAGACGTATGCCGAGCAGCAGCAGAACCTGCAGATTTATGGCTACAACCCATAATCGGGCCCGTCGCCTGATTGCTGGCCTGTTGCTTGCCCTTCTGGCCGGCAGGAGGCCTGGCCGGCTGCACCAACGTGCGACCGACGATCGAGATCGGGGTGCTTGCCCCCTTTGAAGGGCTGCATCGCCGCAGTGGGTACGCGGCCCTCGATGCGGTGCGCGCCGCCATTGAGGATTTTCCCTACGAAGCCGCCGGCATTCTGCCGCTCGCGCTGGACGACGGTGGACCGGCCCGCACAGGCTGCACGTTCGGCGCAAAAGCTGCTGGTCGACCCGCGCGTGAAGGCCGTGGTCGGCCCCCTGACGCCGGAACTGGGGGCCGCCGTCGCACCCATCAGCGCAAGCTCCCCTATCTCCTGGTTTACACCGTACAGCATGGCGGGGCAGGACTGGGCGGCCGGCCTGGTGCGCGCCGCCGCAGACCTTGCCCGGCAGCAAGGCGCCCAGGGCCTTGTGCTGGCCGGCTGGACGGCCGGCTGGCCGCGCCTCGATGCTGAGCAGTGGACGGAGATTGGGGGCATGCCGGTGCGCTTGGACGATCAACCGGCCGGCGTACGCGACGATGAGGCGGTCTTTTGGATGGGCACCGCCGAAGACGGCGCCGCTTACCTGGCGCAGCTGCGGGAGCAGCAGCCCACTGCCGTCTTTGTCCTGGGCCCAGCGGGCGAAGACCCCGTATTCGCCGAACGGGTGCGGGCAAGCCGTGCGGGGTTCGCCAATGTCTACTGGACAACCTGGACCGACAACGGCTATACTGAGTGGACCACGAACCATTCTAGCCGCTCGCCGAATGCGTATATAGTGTATCGTGCTGCTCTTGCCGCCCTGCAGGCGGCAACTGCGCACAGCCAAAGTGCACCGCCGCCGTCGACCTGGTTTGTTCAATCGTATCGATATGACGATCAAGGTGTTTGGACCTCCGCCAACTGATCTGTCGTTTGACCTCGTGCGGTACAGTCTGTCAATCCGTAGCACGCAGTGTGTTAACGACTGTGTTAACGACCACAGAACATTGAGCCGAGATGATTGGCGTGCTGTCCTGGAAAAGGAGTGTAAGCAGTCATGCGCGTCTTGATGTTTTCGTGGGAGTTCCCGCCACATGTTGTGGGCGGCTTAGGCAAACACGTCACCGAACTGGCACCGGGGCTTGCCGGGCAGATTACTGCCGATGGCCCGATTGAGATCGATCTGTTTACGCCGCGCTATCATGGCGGCGCCGAAACGGAGGTATTCTCCGACTGCCTGACAGTCCATCGCGTGGATGTACCACCGCTCGATCCCCAGGATAATTACAACAGCGTGGTCAGCAGCAATCACTTCCTGATCGACGCTGCAGCGCGCTGCGGTGAAGTAGAACCGTATGACCTCATTCATGTGCACGATTGGCTTGTCAGCAAGGCGGGCGTGGCGCTCAAGGATCGCTGGAAAACGCCGCTCCTGACCACCATACATGCCACGGAACGCGGCCGGCATCGGGGGCATACGCCGGGAGACACCAGCTACCAGATCGACCGCATGGAATGGCTGAGCTGCTTTGAGGCCTGGCGGGTGATCGCTTGCTCCCAGTTCATGCAGCGAGAGCTGCAGGACTATTTTGAGCTGCCCCTTGACAAAGTCGTCGTAATTCCCAACGGCATCACGATGCCTGATGACTCATCCTGTACGCTCGAGGAGCTCGAAAAGCTGCGGCATACCTATGCCCCCAACGGCGAACGCCTGCTGCTCTTTGTCGGGCGGATCGTCCATGAGAAAGGGCTGCAGGTTTTGGTCCGGGCAATGCCGCGCATCCTGGCCGACTATCCGAATACGCGCCTGCTGGTCGCCGGCAAAAATGGCAGTTCGTTGTGGCCCTTGGCCTATGAGCTGAATGTAGACACCGCCATCACGTTCTTGGATTATGTCAGCAATCACGAACGCGACTGCCTCTACCGTATCGCCGATGCCGCCATCTTTCCCAGCTTGTATGAGCCGTTTGGCATCGTGGCGTTAGAGGCGATGGCTGCCAACTGCAATGTGATCGCTTCGAGCGTCGGCGGGCTGGGCGAAGTCGTGCGCCACCTGCACAACGGGCTGACCGTGCTGCCCGACAACCCGATGAGTATCGTCTGGGCAGTCAACCAGCTGTTTTCCGACCCCGTCGCCGCCGTCCGGCGCCGCGCCGCTGCGATCAGCGAGATTCGTTCGGTCTACAACTGGGACCGTGTCGCCCAACAGACGGCAGCTCTCTACGAACTGGTCGTCAACGAGCGCCGCCACACCGACTGGTAACAAAAACCGAGTTTCTCACAGAAACTCGGTTTTTTGCACCGTTTCGCCGGACCTTGTGCCCTTACTCGTCTTCGTTGCGCCGCGCGCGGAATATCAGCTTGAGCGGCGTTCCCTCAAACGGGTAGTAGGCGCGGATGCGGTTCTCCAGGTAGCGTTCGTAGGAGAAGTGAACGATCTCCACGTCGTTGACGAAGATGACAAACGTCGGCGGCTCGTTGCCCACCTGGGTGCCGTAATAGATGCGCAGCGGCCGGCCGTGTTTTGACGGGGCCTGGATGGCATCGTATGCCTCACGTAGGAGGTCGTTGACTTCGGACGTGCTCAGGCGATGCCGCCTGGCTTCTACCACGCGCAGCGCAGTCGGCAGCACCTGGTGAATGCGCTGGTGGGTCTTGGCGCTGATAAAGATCACCGGCACATAATCAAGAAAGTTGAGCTGCTCGCGCACCTGGCGGCCAAACTCATTGATGGTGTTGCTGTCCTTTGTCAGCGCGTCCCACTTGTTGACCACAACCACTACGCTCTTCTGTGCCTCAAGCACATAGCCGGCTATGTGCGTGTCTTGCGCCGTTACGCCGTCAACCGCATCGATCAGCAGCAGGGCGACGTCGGCGCGGTCGATGCCGCGCATGCTGCGCAGCACGCTGTACTGCTCGATGCCCGGTTCGATGCGGCCGCGGCGCCGGATCCCCGCCGTGTCGATCAGCAGGAGCGGCTGGCCCTCATAGTTGATCTCCATGTCGATCGGGTCGCGCGTCGTGCCGGGCACATCCGAGACGATGGCCCGTTCGCTGCCGGTCAGCGCATTGAGCAGGCTGCTCTTGCCGACATTTGGGCGGCCGACGATGGCAATGCCGACCATGTCGGTTTCTTCTTCTTCCGCCGGGTAGTCAGGCAGCACCTTGACGAGCTCGTCCAGCAGGTCGCCGACGCCTTCGCCGTGATAGGCGCTGACCGGGTACGGTTCGCCGAGCCCGAGATTCCAGAACTCGACGGCATCCTGCTTGATCTTGGCGCCTTCAGCCTTGTTGACGGCCAGAAAGACCGGCTTGGCGGCCAGGCGCAGCACTTCGGCGACCTCTTCGTCGGCTGCCGTCAACCCGTCGCGGCCGTCGACGACCAGGATAATGGCGTCGGCTTCGTCGATGGCCAGGCGCGCCTGGTTCTGAATGTAGGCAACAAACTGCGCCGAGTCCGACGCCGGCTGCGCCGGCTGGGCTTTGCGGCGATCGTCGCTCATGGTCGCCGGCGCCTCAAGCCCGCCGGTATCGATGACGATAAAGCCGACGCCGTTCCAATCGCTGTCGCCATAGATGCGGTCGCGTGTTGTCCCGGGGATGTCTTCGACGATCGCCACCGGCCGGCCGATCAACCGGTTAAAAAGGGTAGATTTGCCGACATTCGGCCGGCCGACCAGTGCTACTACGGGTTTGCGTCGCTGCATGAAGGTTGCTCTCTTACGGATAGTCAGTAGCCGTACTTGTCGGCTGGGTTGTCGGCTGGGTTGTCGAGTTCAAAGGTGGGACTGTACCGCTAAGTGGCGCAGTCCCCGTTAGTGGCGATTTCTGTGTTGGCGTGATGGCCGGCGAAGTCTCCAGGTCCGATGGCAGCGTTTCGCGCCCATTCTCAATGGCCGCAGGCACGGCTGCCGGCACTGCCGGACTCGCAGGCGTTTTTATACTCTCGTCGGGCGTGATGACCACCTCGACCATTTCCGGTATCACACTCTGCAGGTTGATGCCGTCGGGCAGCACAACCTTTGGCTGCAGCGTGTGCGTGCCCGTTATCAACCCGGATAGGTCGAGGATGGCAAAAACATCGTCCTGGTTGAGCGAGTCCAGCAGGGGCAGCGGGCCGCTAAGAATTACGTCGACCGATTGCAGCGCGCTCTGCGCACGCAGACCCGGCCCCAATCCTTGCTGGATGAGCGGCTGCGACACCGTGACGCCGCCTTCGATCGCCGTAATGCCGGCCGTCGCCACGACCGTGTCGCCGTCAAACGACGATACGCCGTCCGGCAGCAGCAGCTTCAGGCGCAGTCGCACGTCGGCGGTAGCGCCGTCAAGCGTCAGCGGCTCCGTCTCCACATAGCCTGGCACATCGGCCAGCACGGTCTGTGTCGCCTTGGAGCACAACGGTCGAGGGGTCGACCTTGACGCTGCTAAGCCGGTAGCCGTCGGCCGGCCGGCCCTCCAATTTGACACGCACGGCTACTTCTTTGCGCCCCGGCCACTGTTCGACCGGCACGACGACCTGAACCTGGGCCGGCTCGGCCGTCACCCGCGTGACTGCTTCGTCTTGAGAATTGACCGGCGTCACGACTTCCATGCGCTCGACCTGGTTCTTGGCCCCGCGCAGAAATACCTCCGTGCGCGCACGGGCAACCTGCTGCACCTGCGAAGACGGCCCGCTTACCGTCACTGTCACCGGTCGGTACACGGCAGGCTGCGCGTCGTAGCCAAAAGCGGTGCTGTCCATGATCTCGACCTGCACCGGCACCTCTTTCGACGCCAAAGTATCGAGTGTCACGCGCAACTCGGGCCTTTGCACATCGAGGATGCCAACCTGCGGGTCGAGGCTCTTGACCTGCACCACGACGTCGTGCTGGCCGGGGCCAAGCCCGGTGAGGTCGAGTGTGGCGCGAAAGTCGGAAACCGTCAGGTCCTGCCACGAGTTGCGCGGTGCCCGCAGGCGCAGCCGCACGGCTTCGCTGCTCAGGTCCTCGACGACGACCAGGTTCTCGCCAAGGCCCAACACGGAGACCGGCACGCGTTCGCCGAAATCCTGCACGACCAACGGGTTCTCCTGGTCAATAGCAATCCACCAGACGGCAAGCGCCAGGACGATCGACAGCACCAGGGTCGCCATGTCGGGTATCAGGAATTCGGCACGGGCGGAGCGGGTCGCAGGCCGCGTGCTGGTCACTTTGTCAGTCATGCTACAGAGTAGAAGTCACTAAGAACCGCGCGCAGGCGGTTGGTGTCGAGACGTACGATGCGCCCGTTACGGGCTACCGAGATACGGCCGGTCTCTTCTGAGACGACGACCACGAGAGCATCGGACTGTTCGGAAACCCCGATCGCAGCGCGATGCCGGGTGCCCATCTGGCTGTCCGACAATTCTCTATCCGTTAACGGCAGCACGCAACTTGCCGCCACCACGCGATCGCCTTGGACGATGACTGCGCCATCATGGAGCGGCGTGTTCGGAAAAAAGATGGTGGCAAGCAGTTCGCTGCTCACTTCGCCGTCGACACGCACCCCACGTTCGATCACGTCGCCCAGCCCCGTCACGCCGTGGAACACGATGAGCGCACCTGTGCGCCGCTGCGCCAGCGAGTCGACTGCCCTGACCACCTCATTAATGACGGCCTGCACCCTGGTCGTGTCGCCGCGCCGGTTGAGCAGCGGCGACGATCTCCCCAGCCGTTCCAGCGCGCGTCGCAGCTCTGGCTGGAAAATGACGGGAATGGCCACGAGCACCATGGGCACGCTGTTGCGCAGCAGCCAGTTGAAGGCCGGCAGGTCCGCCACCAGGCTGAGCATAGCGATAAAAATGGCTACGATCAGAACACCGCGCAGCAACTGCACCGCCTGGGTGCCGCGAAACAGCCGCAATGCCGTGTAAATTACCACGGTCACCAGCGCTACATCTAGGATACTGCGCCAGTCGAGGAGGCGGCTCAAAGACGCAAAAACATCAGGCATTGGAATCAGCCGGTTCAGGCAAACTGCGTGTCGTTGATGATTAGTCGGTACTTACAACCCAGAAACTCACAAGCCTGCCGCATCATCGTCATGCGGCTCAGAAAGATCTCGAAATACTCGATAACCGCAGCATAGTGTGTGTCGATTTCTAACTCGAGTGAAATACTTTTCTCGTCGGGCTTGACCCGTACAAAGCTGCGCTTGGCGGCATAGTTGACGCGATCGTGGATGTCGAAATCTTCCATGCGCGGGTTCTGCACGCGGCTGCGGTGGACATCTGCTTTGTCGCCGATAATGATCGCCGCGGAAACTGCCGTCGTCGCAGTGCCGCGTTCTTCTTCATGGTTACCGATCGCGTTCATGACCAATGCGCACTCCTGCGGCGACATCCCCATGCGTTTCATGATGCCCCAGGCCATCAGGCTGCCGCTTAACGCATGATTCTGGCGATGAATGGCATTGCCGATGTCATGCAGATACCCCGCTACGTTTGCCAGCTGTGGAATACGTGGATCGTAGCCAAGATGCTCCAGCACATTTTCGGCAATATTGCCGACAAGGCCAGCATGCCGCTGCCCATGTTCCGTGTAGCCAAGTGCCTTCATCGTGGCATTGGCGGCCTGCAGAAAGGCGATGACCTCAGGATCGCGGCGCAAATCTTCGATCGTGATGAGCTTGTATCCATTCGCTGCGACGCCATTGATGGCCAGGCTCGCCGCGCTCACATCCTGTAACATGCAAACTCCTTATCGTGGTTCCACGATGTTTACAGCCCTACGGTTTGGCCCAAGGCAATGGCGCTGATGAGCATTGCCGCAAGCCAGACCACACGCAGCCGGCGCAGAGGCAGGCGTTGGTAGGCCAGCAGCCATGTGGGCAGCAAGAGGACAACAAGCGGCGCCAGCCAGAGCGGGGCTTGCGTGACGATCAAGAGCAGGCAGAGTGTGATTTCGGCTGCAGCAAGGCCTAGAAGACCAAACCTGTCACTTTGCTCCGAATTGCGCAGGCCACCCCATTGATGGAGTACCCAGCATCCAATCAGTACCAGTTGGGGAAGCCAGTTGAACTCGCCCGGCCCACGCTGCACTTGATGGATTGTGAGCGCCCACGGCAGGCCGATGGCTACAATGCTCTGCAGCAGTGGCGGGCCATGGCCAAAGGTCCGGCGCAGCGTCCATCCCAGCGCAGCCAAGACAACTACTAGCAGTGTCAGCCCGACTGCGTACGTACCAAGCAGCGCCGCAACGAGCAACGCAACGACGACTGCCGGCACGCCCACGCGCAGCGCAGAAGGCCAGACATCGGTGTGATTGCCGGCAAGAAGCCGTGCCGCCGGCGAACCTGCCTGCAGATAAGGCAGCGCCAGGCGGCGGTCACTGCTAAGCGGCGGTAGAGCCAACAGGGCCCGGCGCCCGCCGGCCAATCGCCAGATACTCCCCCACAGCGGATCGACCAGCAGTGCCAGCAGTGCCAGCGCCTGCCAGTCCAAATCGCCGGGCCGGCGCAGGACACCGGCTGCCAACAGCCCGGCAACAAAGGCCCAGAAACCGGCAGGTCGCCAAATGGCCTGGTCCATCCATACTTGTACGTTGACAACGCCGGTGGCGGCGGATTCACTGTCGGGCATCACCGCCGGCTCGATCAGGCGGCGCAGCCGCTGTCCCCACGAGATGCTTGCAGGGTCGGCGAGGTTTGCCGGGGTGGTAGGAACATTGGTCATTGATCAAATTGCCAACACCTGGCACGTCATTATGCCTGCAGCGGTGTTGGCCCTTCTTGCGATTATAGCATCTATCTAGGTGTTCATGAACACCGCAGCAGACCGCGGTGGGACACACACCGCCTTTAGGGTCTTGCCCTTGACTCGGGTCGTGCCGCCATTCCAGACATCAAGGAACTCGCGCCCGTCCTGCTGATCCGGCACGCCAATGTCCACCACAGCATCTTTCTTGCCGCGATTGAATACGACGACGGCCGCCTGCTGCTCCAGCCGCCGCTGAAACGCAAACACGTTTTTGTCCGCGTGCACGGCGGTGAAGTCACCAGTGCGCAGCACTGCATGCTGCCGGCGCAGCGCGCCCGCGCGCTGGAAGAATTCCAGCAGCGGCAGGTTCCATTGGCTCTGATCGTCCCACGGGAAAGCCGAGCGCGAGAACGGATCCGTAGCTCCGGTCATGCCGATTTCGTCGCCATAGTAGATGCAGGGCGCGCCCGGCATGGTCATCTGGAACAGCGTGCACAAACGCAGGGCGCTCTCGTCGCCGCCCACCGTCCACAGCGTGCGTGCCGTGTCGTGGCTGTCCAGCAGGTTCAACTGTGACTGGGCCACTTCCCATGAGTACAGGCTGTACATGTGATGCACGCCCGCCGCCATATCTCGCCCATCCAGCTCGACGAGCGTGTAGCCGCCGGGCTTGTATTCTGTGTTCAGGGTCTTGCCGCCAAAGAAACCAAGCGCCAGCCGGCTGAACACATAGTTCATCACCGCATCAAAGCGGTCGCCCTTGAGCCAGTCCTTGGCTTCGTGCCAGATCTCGCCGACGATATAGGCTTCGGGATTGCCTTCTTTCACCGTCTTGCGAAATGCGCGCCAGAACGCAACGTCGTCGATCTCTTCTGGTACGTCGAGGCGCCAACCGTCGATGCCAAAATCGATCCAGTAGCGGGCGACATCCAGCAGGTAACGGCGTACGCCCTCATTCTTGATGTTGAACTTGGGCAGGGCCGGAATATCCCACCAGGCATCGTAGTTGGCGGGCCGCTTGGCATCGTGATCGTAAGGACGCAGCGGCCAGTCGCGCACCGTAAACCAATCCAGGTAGGGCGAGTTGCCCCCGCACTCGAGGATGTGGTGGAAGGCCCAAAAGCCGCGCGAGGCATGGTTGAACACACCGTCCAGGACAACATACATGTTGCGCGCATGCGCGGCATCCAGCAGTTCGCGCAGCGCCTGGTTGCCGCCCAGCAGGGGATCGACCTGCATGTAATCAAACGTGTGATAGCGATGGTTTGAAGCCGAGGCAAAGATGGGGCATAGATAAATTGCGTTGACGCCCAGCGCCTGCAGGTGGTCGAGCTTATCGATGACGCCGTACAGATCGCCGCCCTGAAAGCCCTGTTCTTCCGGCGGCGTGCCCCATTCCTTAAATGTTACCCCAGGCAGCTGCGGCGCGCGCGGGCTGCGTGCAAACCGATCCGGGAAGATTTGATAAAATATCGCGTTTTTTACCCAGTCTGGGGTATGAACAGCCATATCTTACAACGCTCCTTCACGTTACGAACTCTAAAGCATGATCCTGCGAATTGTGTCATAGCCGTGGAATATATGTCAATTTCCCACTGATTGTTCGGGGATAGCCACACATTTCCCGCCCCCTTTGCCATCCGCTATAATGACATTCTGTTTCAGCCCGCGCTCCTGCGTGCGGTTTCGCGGCACGCCGACGTGCGGGCATCACACGTCATAACCATAGGAGCAGCCTGCTTGGATATACGCGCAGATCGACTGGCACGGCTTTTAACCGGCTACTGCGTTGAGCTTTGCCCGGGCGACTGGGTGTTGATCCGCGCCGATTTGCTCGGCTTGCCGCTGGTCGAACGAGTGGTTGAGTATGTTCTGGCTGCGGGCGGCCACCCCACCGTCCAGCTTCTGGCGGACACGCTGGACGAAACCATGCTGCGCCACGCCAGCGACGAGCAGTTGGCCTGGCTTTCACCGGTCGACCAGATGTTGGCAGAGCGCGTGGATGCGCGGATCATGATTCGCGCCCCTGGGCAATACCCGCTCATTAAGCGGGATTGCCCCAGAACGCCAGCGCGTTCAGCAGAATGCCCAGCGCCCCATTTCGCAGACCTACATGCAGCGTGCGGCCGCAGGCACCCACCGCTGGGCGCTCACCGTCTTCCCATGCGATGCCTACGCCCAGGAAGCCGATATGAGCCTGCGCGAGTATGCCGACTTTGTCTACGCTGCCACCTATGCCGACCAGGAGGATCCCGTAGCCGCCTGGCGCACGCGTCCACGCCCGGCAGCAGCGCCTGGTAGACTGGCTGAAAGGCAAGTCGCAGGTCGTGGCCCGCGGGCCGAATATGGATCTCACCTTGTCGATTGCCGGCCGCACCTTTGTCAACAGCGACGGCAAGCGCAATATGCCCAGCGGTGAGGTGTTTACCGGGCCGGTGGAAGACTCGGCCAATGGCTGGATCAAGTTCAGCTATCCGGCGCTGCGCGGTGGGCGCGAGGTGGATGGCGTCGAGTTCGTGTTTGAGCAGCGGCAGGGTGGCTAAGGCGTCGGCCGGCAAGAACGAGGCCTACCTGCTCAGCCAGTTGGACAGCGACGAAGGCTCACGCTACCTGGGCGAGTTCGCCATCGGCACCAACGATCAGATTCAGCGCTTTACCAAGAACATCCTGTTTGACGAGAAGATTGGCGGCACGCTGCACGTGGCGGTCGGCGCGGGCTATCCTGAGACCGGCAGCCGCAATCACTCCAGCGTGCACTGGGATTTTATCTGCGATATGCGCCACGACAGCGAAATCTGGGTGGACGGCGAGTTGTTCTACAAGAACGGCAAATTTTCTGAACAAATCATCGGCTAGCAGCAGGGTGCTAGCAACTTTTGAAAGGCCTGACTATGCAAGCGCGCGATGTTATGACCAGCCCCGCCATTACGGTTGGCGCTGCACCCACATTCCCGAACTGGCGCGCGCTGATGCGCGTCAACCAGATCAGCGGCATGCCGGTCGTAGACGACGGCGGCCGGCTGCTTGGGCATCGTCACCGACCATGACCTGATCCTCCGCAACGCACCCGTGCGCGAGCCGCGCTATTTCTCGGTGCTCTCCGGCATGATTCCGCTCAACCTGGAGGAGTACCGCCACTATAAGGACCAACTGCGCCATACGATGGCCGTGACGGCTGCCGACCTCATCGAGCCGGGCATCAAGTTCATTTCGCCCGATACGCCGCTCGAAGAGGCGATGGAGATCATGCTCGACCCGCAGGTCACGCTGCTGCCGGTCGTCGAGAATGAAGCAGGTGGTGGGCGTCGTCACCCGCACCAACCTCGTGCGGCTGGTCGAGAGCCTCGAAGGCGCCCTCGATCCCGCCAAGCAGGAAGCCAGGGTCGACGACCGCCTGCTCACCGGTATCGTCTCCGTCATCCTCTACGTGCAGGATATGAGCTTGATGGTCTCCTTCTACCGTGACAAGCTGGGCTTTGACGTCGATCTGCCTGTCGACCTGCCCGACTATGCGCAGGAGAGCTGGGTGGTCATCAGCACCGGTGCCACCAAGCTGGCGCTTAACCTGGGCGGCTCAGGCCGCGTTGGCGAAGATGCGCCGATGATCGTCTTTGGCGTAGCCGACATCGAAGCCGCTCGCACTACCCTGCTGGCGCGCGGCGTGATCCTCGAAGAAATCTTCGACGCCGGCGACGGCGTCAAGGTTGTCCAGGGGCGCGACGCCGAAGGCAACCCCATCTCCCTCGAACAGCGGCCGTAGCGAACTACTACCACGTCCCCGGGACGTCTACGAACGCATGCGTTCGCCACGTCCCGGGGACATTACGTCCGCCTACGCCCACAGCACGTCGCCGTCTTCCTCGTACTTGACCTTCTTCTCGACGAACAGCGCACCCTCGCGCGTTTCCTGCGGCGGGCTCGCCATCCTCAAACCAGCGCATCCATTCGTCCGGCGCATCCAGGTCGGTGCCGCCGTGGCGGGTGATGCGGCTGCGCACGCGCAGCAGCACCGGCGTGTTGACGCTGGCGCCGCTGACGATGACCTGCCCCTTGCTCAGCGACGGCAGCTCCTTGAGCAGGTCGCGGCCCATGCTCTCGACCGACTCGGCGATGCGGTTCTGGTCGATGGGGTTGGTGATGCGCATGATGCACTGGGTCATGCACTGCGAGAGCACGTCGCTGTCCAGCTTGCCCGGGCGCTGCGTGATCAAGCCCACGCTCACGCCGAACTTGCGGCCTTCGCTCAGAATGGTCTTGAGCACGTCCGAGCTGACGGCATCGGCGTTGGCCGGCGCATAGTTGTGCGCCTCTTCGAGCAGGCAGAAGACCGGGTAGGGAATGTAGTTGCGATCGCCCCGTGCCACCTTGTGCTTGGACGTCTCCATGCGCGCCTGGTAGACCCGGCGCAGCAGCGTGGCCACGATCACCTGCTGCTCGCGGCGGTCCACCTCGTTGAGCTGGACGACCGTGCACTGGCCCGGCTTGAACAGCTCGTCCAGCTCCATGTTCTCGAAGTCGTGAAAGATGCGGCTGTTGCCCAGCGCGCCCTGCAGACGCCAGATCAAGGCGCCGGTCGTCGGGTCTTCCTCGTCAAAGCCGTCATCGCCCTTCTTGCCTTCGCTGGTCTGGCGCACGGCGTAGAGCAGCTGCTCCAGCGTGTAGTGGTCGTTCTTGGCGCTGCGCTGGGCAAAACTGTAGGCGCGGCCCAGTTGGTAGTGCATCTTCTCGGACAGGTTGGGCAGCAGGTAGCGCAGGTCGGCCAGCGACAGCGTGTCGATGCGGACCCGGATCGTGTCCGGCGTGACGATGCGCACGCGTGGGCGGTAGTTGCCCTCGCCAAAGGCCGGCAGGTTGGGCATCTCCTGCAGCGTGCTGTACTCGCCGTGCGGGTCGACGATCAGCACGGCGGCGCGGTTGTGCGGCATCATCATCTCTTCGAGCAGCACGCCGGCCAGGTAGCTCTTGCCGCTGCCCGTGCTGGCGATGATGGCCAGGTGGGTGCTGGTAAAGCCGCGCACGTCCACGGCGACGGGCACTGCGCCATCGGGGCGGCTCAACAGGCTGCCCAGGTAGGCGCTGCCGCGTTCGCCTTGGTGCTTCTTGCTCAACATGCCTGCCAGCAGGGTGTCGTCGGCAATGTAGACGGGCGCGCCGCCGGCCGGCGGCACGCGCGGGTTGATAAACTCGTTCAGCCACCGGGCAAAGTAGCCCAGCACGGCGACCGTGATCTCGAAGAGTTCGTTGGCCTCGCAGTCATAGCCGAGCAGGGCGGCAACCTCGCTGGGCGGCACGCCGGGGTCGGCCATGAAGCTGTCGGGAAACAGCTTGACCGAGCGGCGGCTGGTGACGCGCCCCAGGATCGGGCGCTCCTCGCCATCCGCCAGCCCGATGTAATAGACAAACTCGCCGAACTTCACCCGCCGCTGCGGGTCCGGCGCAATAAACGTGTATTCGTTGGGCGTTTCGCCTGGCCCCTTGACGGTGCCGATGCAGTCGAGCGTCATGGTCATGTCATCTCTCGAACGAACGTCAGCCGGCCGGCTGGACCATACTCTTCCACGCCAGGTTGTTGCGCATGACGTTCAGCTGCGCGCTGTTGGCCGGGAAGAGCGCTGCCAGCTGGTCGATCACCGCAATGAGCAGCGAAGGCGCCAGCGGATTGTTCTGTGCCAGGATCAGGGCGCATAGCGCAGGTTGAGGCGCCCGTTGCCCATTCGGCTGTGAAAGGCGCGCAGCTCGTCGCCCGTAAGCCGCCGCACCGGGCAGTTGACCGTGGCGGCCAGCGGCGGCACACCCTGGAAGGTGCGGCCGCCAGCGTCGACCGCGCCCACGGCGAAGATGCCGACCAGTGTCGCCGTCTCGGCCAGGTAATCGGGCGAGAAGACCTCCACCTCGCTGCGCGGGCTCAGTCGGGGCCCCAGGCTGCCAAACTCCGGGTTCATCAGCAGCGTGTTGTAGATCACGCCGATCAGGCTGCCGGCATCATTCTCCAGCTCGATCGCCACAAAGGTGCCAAAGGTATAGGCCGTAGGCGTCGGCGCCTCATCCATCTCGCCAACCCCATACACCTGGCACACATAGTCGACGTGGCTGTTGGACTTTACGATTTTACCGATGGACTCGTTCATTTGCTTGCCGATCAATCACGTATACTAGCGCTAACGTACTGTGCCCGATCATTATACATGGATTAGAACAAATGATTCAAGCAATCATCTTCGATATTGGCGGCGTGCTGATTCGCACCGAGGATCACGCGCCGCGGCGGCAGCTAGAACAGCGGCTGGGGCTTGCCCCGGGGGTAGCTGAATTCATCGTCTTCAACAGCGATGCGGGTCTGCGCACACAGCGGGGCGAGTTCACGGAAGAGGAAAACTGGCAGCGCGTTCAGCGCGAGCTGGACCTTTCCGACCGCGATCTGGCCGACTTCCGCCGTGAGTTCTGGGCCGGCGACAAGCTGGACTGCGACCTGATCGACTATATCCGCCGCCTGCACGGGCGCTACCAGACTGCCATCATCAGCAACGCCATGCCCGGGCTGATGGCGTTGGTAAACGGCAAATACCTGATCGCCGACGCCTTCGACGTTATCGTTGGCTCCGGTGACGTCAAGGTCGCCAAGCCCGATCCGGCCATCTTCCACTTAACCCTGGCGCAGCTTGGCCGCCGGCCTGACGAGGCAATCTTCATCGACGACTCGCCTACCAACATCCAGGGGGCCCAGGCCGTTGGCCTGCACACGATCCACTACACGCGCGGGACCGACATCCCCGGCGCCCTGGCGCAGCACGGTATCAGGGTCTAGGGGCGTCGGCGGCCACACCAACAGCCGGCTAGGTCACGACTAACTGGCGCTGTCGGCATACGTCCTGATAGACCACCAGCATGCGGTCGACAATCTTGGGCCAGGCATAGCTGCGGGCATACGCCTGGGCTTCCCGGCTCATCTGGGCCCGGCAGCCTTCACAGTCGAGCAGGTCCTGGATGCGCTCGGCCAGCGCCGCCGCATCCCCTGCCGGCACCAGGTAACCGTTGCAGCCGTCTACCACCAGGTGCGCCAGCCCTCCCACCCGCGACGCGATGACTGGCGTCCCCATCGCCATGCTCTCCAAGGCGACCATGCCAAAACTCTCGTAGTGGGACGGCACCACCACCATTTCGGCCGCGGCAAAGTAGTAGGGGAGCAGGTCCTGGTCGCGTGCGCCGGCAAATGCCACCAAATCGTGCAGCCCCAGTTCGCCGGCCATCGTCTGCAGGCGCTCCATTTCGGAGTCGGGCACGGGCGTCCACGGATCGCCGCCAATGATCGTCACGCAGACGTCGTCCAGCTTCTCGGGCTGCTGTGCCTGCAGCAGTGCCAACGCTCCCAGCAGCGTATCGATCCCCTTCAGCGGTTCGATCCGGCCGGCAAAAAGGATATTCTTGCGAAACGGCGGGATGCCGATCGACTGCATTGCCTGTAACCGGTCCAGGGGCTTGAAGCGCTCAAGATCTACTCCCGGGGGTACGACGGCAATCTTGCGCGGATCGGCGCCGTAATAGTCGATCAGCTGCTGCTCCTCGGCGGGTGTCGCCGCAATTAGCCGGTCTGCTACCTCAACGATGTGCGTCTCCCCGTCCAGCCGCGCCGGCGTGGCATACTCGCTGGGGCTGCGCGCGATCGCATTCTTCATGTGGCCGAGCGTGTGGAACATCTGCACCAGCGGGATGCCGTGCCAGGCCGCGCGCAGCCGCTCGCCGATCAACCCTGACAGCCAGTAATGACTGTGGATCAGGTCGTACTGCGCGCCCTTCCGCCGCCGCAAACGCTAATACGCCGGCGGTAAACTCGTCAAGGTAGGCTTCCATCTCCTGCACCGAGACCAGGCGATCAGGACCCGCCGCAATGTGAATGACCCGGCAGTTAGGGCCCAGTTCGTGGTTGACCAGGGGCTCACAGCCTGGCTGCAGGCGGGTAAATACATCTACCTGCACGCCGGTATCCGCCAGCGCCTGGCTGAAGTCGCGCACGTAAACGTTCATGCCGCCCGTCTTCTGGCCGCCCAACTTGGCCAGCGGGCAGGTGTGATAGCTGAGCATTGCCACGCGGCGAGGTAGATTCCCGGAATTTAAGACAAGATCAAAAGACCTTGTGTCAGACATCGTGTATTCCTTTAGTGTGCATGCGGCGACGAGCCGCTATACTAGGATCATCATCCAAAATCCGTGCCAGATCCGTAAGCAAACTCATGCAAACGTCCAGCACAACCCAGTATAACGCCATCTACCTCGCTCCTCACCTGGACGACGTGGCCCTTTCGTGTGGCGGCCAGATCTTTGACCGCACAGAGTCCGGCGAGCACATCCTGATTGTCACCGTCATGGCGGGCAGCCCAGTGCTCACCGCAGAGTCGGAGTACATCGCCAGCCTCCACGATCGTTGGCAGCTGGCCGGCGACGCCGCCGCCGAACGCCGCGCCGAAGATGCCGCCGCCTGCGCCATCCTGGGGGCTGACTACCTGCACCTTGATGTTCCCGACTGCATCTACCGTCTGAGTCCAGAGGACGGAACGCCGTTATACAATTCGGACTTCGATATCTTCGGCGAGATTCACCCTGCCGAAGAGGGGCTTCAGGAACACATCGCACAGCTCTTTCGCACGCTGCCTGCCGCCGCCAAGATCGTCGCTCCGCTGACGGTTGGGCATCACGTCGATCACCTGCTCGTGCGCGCCGCCGCCGAACAGGTGTGGGCCA
The DNA here is from genome assembly GCA_963701415.1 of uncultured Chloroflexia bacterium. Lineage (GTDB taxonomy): Bacteria > Chloroflexota > Anaerolineae > Caldilineales > Caldilineaceae > Fredericiella. The sequence continues at coordinate 118,166 of CAVPAH010000019.1, read as the reverse complement.
AATGGTCTGTGGTACTACGAAGACTATCCCTACGTGGAGAACCGCGGCTACCTGCGGCGCGTCCTGGGTGACGACCTGCGCGCCTGGCGCCCCGCCATCTTTGACGTCAGCGAGCACGGCTTGCAGGGCAAGTTTGACGCCATCTGGGCCTTCCGTTCGCAGCTCAGTACCTTCTTCGGCAGTCGCGCCGAGATGGAAGCCCGCGTGCGCGGCTACTGCGAAACCGCCGGTGGGGAGAGGTTGTGGGAGAAAGTCTAGCGTCCGCCCATTCCTGACAGGGTGATGCCCTTGACAAACCAGTTCTGCCCCAGCACGTAGATGATCAGCACCGGCAGCAGGGCGATCACCGAGCCGGCCATCAGCGGCCCCCACGCCGTGCTGTACTGGCCGACGAAGGCCGCCAGCCCGACCGGGATCGTGCGCACGTTGTCTGAAGTCGTGACGACCAGAGGCCATAAGAACTCGTTCCACGTGCCCTGGAAGACAAAGATCGCCAGCGTGGCCAGCACGGGCCCGCTGAGCGGCACGATCACCTGCGACCAGATACGCAGGCTGGACGCCCCGTCCATGCGCGCCGCTTCGTCCAGGTCGATGGGTATGCCGCGGTAGTACTGCCGCAGCAGAAACGTGCTGAAGACGCTGAAGAGGCCGGGGACGATCAGGGCAACCAGGGTGTCGTACCAGCCGAGGCTCTTGACAATCAAGAAGTTTGGGATCAGCGTGACGGGAAATGGGATCATCAAGGTCGACAGGTACAGCAGAAACAGCGCCTCACGCCCCCGAAAGCGCAGCCGGGCGAAGGCAAATGCCGCCAACGAGGCGATCGTGATCTGCAAGATCGTCACGGTGACTGTAACAATGATGCTGTTGACATAGTAGCGCCCAAAAGGTACCTGTTCGAAGGTGTAGATGTAGTTGACCGGCGAGAAGTTGGCTGGGTGAAAAGTTGCGCGCCAGGAACGCCTGCGTCGGCACCAGGGACACGACCAACATCACGATAAATGGGCTCACCATGATGATGGTGCCCAGCAGCAGTGCCACCTGCAGCGCTGCGCGCGCCGGCAGCGAAAGCCGGGTTGGTGACCCGCCGCCGCTTGCTGCCGTATTCGTGGTTACTGCACCTGCCATGACGGCTGCCTTCTATTCCGACTCGTAGTATACCCAGCGCTGCTGCAGCCGGTTTTGCAGCAGCGTGAACAAAAAGATAAAGACAAACAAGAACCACGCCATGGCCGACGCCTTGTCCATGCGGATGTCGCGAAAGGCGGCGTAGTAAATGTACTGCACGACGCTGAGCGACGAATTCGCAGGTCCGCCCCGCGTCATCACAAACGGTTCGGTAAAGATCTGAAACGCGCCGATCAGCTGCAATATCAGCAGGAAGAATGTCGTCGGGCTGATGAGTGGGATCGTTACATTCCAGAAGCGCTGCCAGTGCACTGGCGCCATCGGTGTTGGCGGCATCGTACAGCTCCTGTGGCACACCTTGCAGCGCCGCCAGATACACGACCATGGTAAAACCAGTGTTCTTCCATAGGGTCAACGTCACGACCGACCATTTGGAATACTGCGTGCTGCCCAACCAGTTGGGCGCTGTAAACGGGATCCCAAACAGGCTTGCTATCTCGCCGAGCAGCTGGTTGACCGGCCCGTTTGTGCTCAGCAGCAGGCGAAACACGATGGCCCCGGCCACGATCGTGGTGACTACCGGCATAAAGTATATGAGCCGGTAGAAGATTCGACCGCGGATGGCCTGGTTCAGCGCCAAGGCCATCAGCAGCCCCAGAACCAGCTGCAGTGGCACGATCGTCACAATGTAGAAGATCGTGTTGTACACGGTCTGCCAGAAGATGGGATCGCGCAGCAGCGCCTGGTAGTTCTTCAGGCCGACAAATCCCTTCCAACCGGTCAGCCCCCAGTCGGAGAAACTGATGCCAAGCGACATCACGACGGCCAGGACAATGAAAACAAAGAAGCCCAGAAAGCTGGGCAGCAGGAACAGATAGGCCTCCCACTGCTGGTCCGGTCGCCAGCGGAAGAGGCCGCGTGATTTCGTGCTTGTCGTCGGAGCCATAGACACTGAGAAGGTGAGAGGATGGGAGGGTAAACCGTCTTGCCCTCCCATCCTCTCACCCCCTCACCCTCTCATTACTTGGGATAGCTGTTCTCGGCCAGGAACGCATCGACCTGCGTGCAAACTTCGGCAGCACCTTCCTCTGCCGAAATCTCACCTGCCCACACCTTCTCCAGGCCAGGGCTGATGATTGAATCAAACAGCTCGCCCGATTCCGGGAAGTAGCCAAAGCCGCCAACGCCCGACGCGCCCGGCTTCGATGATGAAGCCTTCCTTGTTTGCCGGCGGCTGGTCGGTCATAAAGGACGGCGAATTGGCGACAGACTGCAGCGCCGGGAAGATCTCGCCGGCTTCCGTGTAGATCTTCTCGCCGCCGTTCGGTGCTCTGCAGCCATTCGAGGAAGGTCCAGGCCGCATCCTTGTTGTCGCTGCCGCTGCTCATGACCCAGGCTGCGCCACCGGCGCCGTTCCAGCGCTTGCCGTCGGCGGGCGTCGGCGCGGGGGCAATGTCATAGTTCAGGCCGGCCTGGTTAAAGGCCGACACGCGGCTGCTGTTCTGCAGGATCATGGCTGCCTGGCCGCTGGAGAAGACGGCTGCATCGCCACCCGCCTGGCTGAGGTCGGCCGGGCGCATCGCCAGGCCGTTGTTCAACAGGTCGGCGAAGAACTGGATGCCCTTGATCGATGCCGGCTCTGTCAGCATGCACTTCGAGGGATTGACATAGTCGTCCAGGTAGGCGCCGCCGGCCTGGTTGATGAACTTGCTGGACTTGCCACCCTCGGCGGCCAACGCATAGACCGTGGTGTTGCCGCTGGCATCCTTCTGCGTCAGCTTCTCGGCGGCTGCCAGGAAGTCATCCCACGTCCAGTCGTTGGTGGGATAGGCGACGCCTGCGGCATCGAACATGTCCTTGCTGTAATAGATGATGTTGGACTCGATGTCGCGGGGGAAGCCGTAGACGCTGCCCTCGTACTTGGCAGATTCCAGCAGACCCGGCCAGTAGTCGTCCAGGTTGTAGCCGGACTTTTCGATGTAGGGATCGAGGTTTTCCAGCACGCCTTCGGCCGCGTAGCGTGGCGTCGGCCACAGGAAGGCCACATCAGGAATCACCTTGGTGTCGCCGCTGGCCCACAGCGCCTGGATCTTGGTGAAGTAGTCATCCCAGGGCTGGTTCCAGATCTCGATCTTGATCTCGGGATGCTCCTGCATAAAGGCATCTGCCACACGTTGGTGCGAAGCAACCTCCTCGGGGCTGCCCCACAACGCCCAGGTGATCGTCACCGGCCCTGCCGCCGCGGCTTCCTCGCCACCTGTGCTGGCGGCCGGTGCGGCACCACCTGGCGCATACCGGCGCACAAGCCGCCAGCACTAACATGGCGACGACCATCAGCACTGCCACCGCTGATAGCTGCAATCGTTTCATAGCATTTCCTCCGTGCTCTGAACGCGCTAAAGTGTTTGAAGATTGGTCTGAAGAATGGTGACCCGAGCGAGGTGTTCTCGGTCCCTGCCCTCTGCGAAAAGGTAGGTATAGCGATCATATCACGTCCAAACAATCGTAGCAAAGAAACTCCGTTTCATATGCACGCCTCATGCGGACGCCAATGTCCCCGCGAACAACTATGTCAACGCCTCTGCCGTTCCGCCAACCATATCAGGCGCAGGAGGTGCAGATCCTCGTAGCCGACTGTTCCCTCCAGTGCCTCATAGATTGGCCCCAGCCGCTCGCCGCCCAGCTCTGCCAACAACATCAATACCTTCTCCTGCTTATCAGGTGGCAGCGGGCACTCGGCGCGCAGACGTTCGGATTCTACGACCCCACCTTCAATCACATAGTCCCGGAGATGTGAGACGATCGTGCTTTGCTTGACACCATACATCGCCTGCAGAGCGGCGAGCGATGCGCCGCTGGCATATAAGCTGCCGATCTCCTGCGATCGCTTTCCGCCGCCGTTTGGGCGCAGCGGATACCGGCATGGCGGGGGCAGCGCTGCTGCCGCGGCACTTCGTGTTCTGACGCGGTAGGCGGCAATGGCCGCAAGAAAGGTGTCGCCGTAGCTCTCCAGCTTGGCGCGTCCCACCCCGTTGATGTCGGCAAAGTCCACCGGCGTCTCCGGTAGATACGCTGCCATCTCCGCCAGGGCACGGTCAGAAAAGACCATATACGGCGGCAGGTTCGCCGCGGCTGCCAGCTGGCGCCGCAAAGTGCGCAGATGTTCAAACAAGCCTTCGTCATAGTTCGGTATCGATGGGGCTGTCGACCCTCGCTGTGCTGGCGCGCCCTCCAACTCCGGCTGTACCTCGGGTTCGGCATACGCCTGCCGTTCTCCGCGCAGCACCTCGCGCCCGTGCTCGGTCAACCGCAAGCTCCCATGCTCCATGTCCTGCTCGAGCAGCTCTTGCTGGATCCACTGCTGTGCCAGCGCACGCCAGTGCCTGGCGCTGTGCTCCCGGCCAGCACCGTACACTGGCAGCAAATCGTGGCGCCGTTCCAGCACCTTGCTGCTTTTCGAACCGCGTAAAACGTCGACGATGTGGCTCACCCCAAACATCTCGCCTGTGCGCATGACGCAGGTAAGAAATTTTTGTGCTGCCTCGGTAACGTCCTCACGCGGCTGGTCACTTGCCTGTGCAAGGCAGTTGTCACAAAAGCCGCAGCCCTCTTCTTGAGGCTCCTCGCCAAAGTAGTGCAGCAGCAGGGGCCGGCGGCAGGTATGTGCCTGGGCGAAACGCAGCATGGCCTGCAGCCGGGCATTGCGCCCCGCCCGCTCTTCTTCGGCCCCTTCGTCGATCATCTGCGCATGCGCCTGCACGTCCTGCACGTGGTAGAGCAGCAGGCAGTCGGCCCGCAGACCGTCGCGCCCGCTCCGGCCGATCTCCTGGTAGTAAGCTTCGAGGCTGGCAGGCATGTTGTAGTGCACGACAAAGCGCACGTTGGACTTGTTGATTCCCATCCCAAACGCCACCGTCGCCACCATGATCTGCGCCTCGTCGCGCACGAAGGCGCGCTGGTTATCTCGTCGTGTCCTGTCGTCGAGACCGGCATGGTAGGGCAGCGCATGGTAGCCGCTCGTCTGCAGGCGTTGGGCCACCGATTCCACCATGCGCTTGGTGGTGCAGTAGATAATGCCCGGTTGGTCGCGGTGTTCGCGGAGGAAGGACAGCAGCTGCCGGTACCCGCCGGTGCGCGGCTGTGCTGCCAGAAAGAGGTTGGGCCGGTCAAAGCTGGCTAAATATTCCCCCGCATCGCCGATGTCCAACGACTGCTTGATGTCTGCCCGCACGCGTGGGGCGGCCGTGGCCGTCATCGCCAGGCAGACCGCCGCGCCAAAGCGCCTGCGTACAGGCGCCAACTGGCGATAAATCGGGCGAAAATCGTGGCCCCACGCCGAAATACAGTGCGCCTCGTCGACTGCCAGGCAGTCCACGCCCGTCTGATCCAGCATGTGCAGCACTTCCGGCCGCACCAGCGTTTCCGGAGCCACATAGAGCAGCTTGACCGCCCCGCTGCGCACCCTGTCCATCAGCCGGCGCTGCTCGGCAAATGTCAGCGTGCTGTTGAGATAGGCGGCCGGTACGTTGAGGCCCAGCAGCGCTTCGACCTGGTCCTGCATCAGCGAGATCAGCGGGGAAACGACGACCGTCAGGCGCGGCCACAAGCAGGGCCGGCAGCTGATAGCACAGCGACTTGCCGGCCCCCGTCGGCATCACTGCCAGCGTGTCACGGCCGCTCAGCAGCGTGCCGATGATCTCCTGCTGGAGCGGTCGAAAGCTGTCGTAGCCAAATACGTCCTTCAGCACCTGCATCACTTGCTGTTCGGCGTACAGAGCATCCCCTTACTTTGGCGATGCTGCTGTTCTTCGGCTCATCTCCGTGTTCTGGACATGCCGTCGCATCCCTGAACGTCGCTCGGCAAGAACCACCCCGAAAGCTGCAGATAGCAGCGCTCTTCCTCTTCCGGATGGTCGCGCGGGCGCCACCAGTGCGCAAGCGAAATCCGCACGACAGCTCCTGCCGGGATTTCCGCCAGCGGTTCCTGGAACCCGACAAACGCAAAGCGCCGCTCGCCACCCTCGCATCCTCGCTGGGAGCTTCGCCAATACTTTCGCCAACTTTCGCCAGCCCCATAGCAGTAGTGCAGCCGCACGCCGTTGTCCGACCAGCCGCAGGGGCCGGTCGGGGCGCCAGAACAGCGTGCTGCGGCTGGGCACGCCTGTCCTGTGGGTGATGTACAGCGCACCGCCTGCCGTCGTCTGCACAAGACCTTCGTACAGCGCGTCGATGCCGCCGCACACGGGCGGCATGCACTTTTCGATCGCGCCGATGGGATCGGCAGCGTCGCGCAGCCGGCGCTTGCCGTAGACGACGACCGTCTCGACGTGCGGCGGCACGATGTGCGGATGGGGGGCGGCCTCGATTTTCCACACCTCGCCCACCTGGTATTCCATGCCGGCATGCTCGTCGCTTGCGGCATTGGCCGCCTCCAGGCGCAGGCTGCGCCCGTCGGCGGTGATGGCGCCAATGCAGGCGCCCCCTCCGCGGCGGGTTTTGGCGACGATCAACACGGTAAGCGGCTCAGTGTTCATACGCGTGTCCATCAAGTGAAGGCCCTGTCACGGCGTGAGATGGCGTACCGGAACGTCCAGCGTCTTGTGCAGATAGTCGGCCAGCAGCGAGCGGTGGCAGGCGGTCGGCTCGCGTTCGACACAGAGCAGGGCCACGACATGTGCCGGCGCGAGGTCGGCGACAAACTGGGCCGGGTCAAAACCCGCCAGCACACTCTCCTCGTAGCCTTGCACAAACTGCTCGCTGAGCTGCGTGCGCTTGCGGCGAGCCGTGTGCGTCTGCTTGTCGACCTGCGCCTGCTCTCCTCGCAGCTCGTCGGAAGGCGCCAGGTCGATGCGGTGAATGTAGCGGATGTTGAGTTCGGCCAGGCGTTCCTGCAGCCGCTGGCTGTTGGCGAACGCATACTCTGCGCCGCGCACGCCGCGCCGGCGGCGAATGTCGCACAGCGTATCCACGTGCGCGTCGACGAGGGCGCCAAAGAAATGCTCGGCGTCGCAGCCATAGACGCCGATCGTGACAAACTCAATCATCGTTCGTGTCCTTGTACCGCTTGCGCGAGGCCAGCGTCGGCTCGTCAAACAGCGTGAGCTGCGCCCCTTCCAGCCGTTCCAGCACCTCGCGCCTGCGTAAGCACCTCGCCGTTCTCGTCGATGTGGGCGACGGGAATCCCCAGGGTCGTGAGCGTGGCGCCGATCAGCTTTGTGCGGTGGCATTCCTCGGGCTTGCCCTCGCTGCACATCAGTGCCACGTGGCGCTGCTGCGCAAAGGCATTCTGTAACGCGCGCAATGCCGGCCTGGTAGAATGGCCTGTCCTGCACGCGGGCGTAGTCCACCCTGCCCTCCACATAGCAGGTAGGGTCGTCGGGCCTGCCGCCCAGGCTGTCGCCCATATAGAGATAGCGCAGGCCGTGTGTCTTGAGCGCGGCCTCGAGCGCATCCTTCGAGAACTCGGGTTTGTAGCGTGAATAGGGGGCCGTGCGTACGTCGATCACGAACTCGATCGCGTGCTCGTGCAGGACCGCTGCCAGTTCGTCCACCGCTGCGCGCGCCATAGCCGATCGTATAGATCGGAACGATGTCCGGATGGTGAGGTTCGGTGCGTGGAGCTTCAGATTGTGCCGTCATTGGCACCAGTATACTGCAAAATCAGCGCCGCTGCGACTCTATCGTTCCTCTAGATCCGGGCTTTCTCGTCAGGCCGGTCCGCCGCCGCCGGCAACGTGGAACTGGTTGTCCTCGCTCGGCGATCGCCGCGGGGGGCTTGGCGGCCAGCAGCTCGTCAAAGAGCGGCAGCTTGCCCGTGCGCACCGCGTTCTCGGCATAGAGATACATGGCCGCCGACCAGGCCTGCTGCTCAAAGCCCATCGGGTGGCCGCTGGAACCGTGCAGCCACTCGTTAAAGGTCCAGTCGTACAGCGTGCCCTGGCGATTGGCCTCGGCCAGCGAAACCAGCATCTGCTCGGCGTGGCGCTCCCACTCGTGGCGCACCAGCGCCGCCACGTGAAAGCCGCCGATCATCGGCCAGATGCCGCCGTTGTGATACTGGTGCGGCAGGTTCAGGTTGCGGCTGCGGTAGTAGTCGCGCCAGTGCGCCTCGCCGGGAAAGATCGGCGGATAGATGGCCTTGGTGGGGTAGGGCTCGGCCATGCCCACCTGTGCCATGTAGCGCAGGATATGCTCGGTGCGGTGGCCGTCGGCGACGCCGGTCAGGATGGCCAGCAGGTTGCCCAGGCTGTCGCACCAGTCGCCATATTCGCGGAACGCCACCCAGGGCAGGTAGAAGGGCCGGCTGGAGATCGTGCCCATGTTGTGGTAGAGCATGAACCATTCGAGCCGGATCGCCTTGAGCTTCTCCAGGTGTTCGGCAAAGTGCTCGGCCACCCAGCAGCGGTCGATCCACATCAGCAGGTTGATCCGCTTGTGCACGCCGGCGGCGTCGACGCTGGGCTGGTAGACGGCGGTGCCGGCTGGCAGCAGTGCGCCCAGTTCGGCATGCGCCAGCTTGGCCGCATAGAACAGCACGTTGTCGTAGAGCACGTTGTAGCGCACCGCCAGCAGGTCCATCCAGTCGCCCGCCTCGGGCACTTCCAGCAGCCCGCACTCGTTCATGTCCTGGTAGTCCAGCCAGCGCAGCGCCTTGTCGATGATCGGCCAGTTGCGCTGCAGGAAGGCGAGGTCGCCGCTGTAGTGGTAGTGGAGATAGTGGCCGAGGATAAACCAGAGGTTGGAGTCCACCGCGCCGGCGTTTTCGGTGCTCACATAGCCGCTGTCGGGATTGACGTTCAGCGGGATCAGGCCGCGCTCGGTCTGGAACTTGCCCAGCGTCTCCAGGGCGGCCTGGCCGGCGGTGAAACAGCTGTTCGTCGCCCGTCGCCACGGCCCCCAGGAAGGTCACCGCGCTGTCGCGCGCCCATACCTGCGGATACCCCGCCGCCAAGCCCGATGCTCGATAGCCATACGGGGTAACGCAGCTGTGCAGCACATTGAGCGCCTTGCTGTGCGCATCGGTCAGGAGCTTTACTGGGAGCATAAAACACCACCTTACAGAACCGCCAATCAAAGTGGAAACCGGCTTCGATCATAGCACCCCTGCCGGGCAGGCGCAAAGCCCCCTTCCCTATTCGCTGCGTACCCCTGTGCCGGCGAATGGATACCACTTGGGAATCGCTGGGCAAACGCGCCACGACGCATCGGGCGCCGCCACCTCTTCAATCCGATACACCGTAAAATGTCCACTGCGCAGCACCACCTCGCCCTGCAGCCGCCGCACCGCCAACTGCATCCCCAGATCCGGCAGCGGCGCCCAGTCGGGCACGATGACAAACCGCTCCTTGTGCGGCGACTTGGTCGCGCTGTCGGCCAGGTAGACCGTGCTCGGGAAATACCGCAGCTCCACCTCCCCGCTGCGTATCTCGTCAAACAGCGCAAACCGTGCGTGCCACCCAAGCTCGCGATGAAACAAGCAGGGCACCCGGCCTGTCCACTGCCGCCAGCGCCTCGTCCAGCCCGGCATACGCCCCGTGATCGCCCCCAATCGGCAGCCCCCCTTGCGCCGCCGTGACGGCCGGCACTGCCAGCAGCAGCAAGATTGCCAGTAGGGGCACAAGGTACGGCGGCAGAAACCGAGTTTCTCGCAGAAACTCGGTTTCTTGCGCCGTCGTCGTGCCGTCCGGACCTTCGGCCCCCTATCGTGCTCGTCCATCCGCACCGCTCCTACCTGCACCACGCCCCACCCGCCCAACAGCGCCAGGGGCACGGTGAGCGGCAGCAGATACCGGTCCCACACCTGGACGCTGCTGCCGCATGCAGGAGGAGAAAGCCCACACTCCAAATTGCCAGGATCAGCGCCGGCAGCCAACTTCGCCGCGGCTCCCTGCGCCGCCACGCGATCACCGCTGCCAGCAAGAGCAGCACGGCATACGCGCCCCATCGCCCACGGCGAGGCCAGCAGGTACCAGGCCAGCCCCAGCCAGCTCTCCGCCCGCCCGAGCCACGCTGCAGGCGCCAGCAGCGTCACGCCTCCAACGTTGGTCGCCCCCAAATCCCACGGCGACGGGCGCCACCGCCCACCGCAGGCTGTCCCAATACAGAATCGGCAGCACGACGGCCGCCAGCCCGCCAGCCAACGCAGGCTGGCGGCAAGCTCTGGGCCGTGCGTACAGCCCACATGCCGCCACCAGCGGCACAAACAGCAGTCCCTGCTGCTTGGTCATGATGGCCACGCCCAGCCAGAACCCGCTCCAGAACCAGCGGCGCCGCACGGCCAGCGTCAGCGCCAGGCTGCCCGCCAACACCAGCAGCGGATCGGTGAACGCCGTCGGCGCAAAGCTGATCGCAAACGGGCTGAGCGCCGCCAGCAGCGCCGTCACCAGCGCCGCCCTCATCCCCCACCACCGCCTGGCGCACGCCGCCAGCACGGGGATCGTCAGCGTGCCGGCCAGGATGTTGACCCAGCGCGCCGCCGCACCCGCCGTCTCCGGCCCGTGGCCCCACAGCTGCAGCGCGGCCGACAGCAGCCACAGAAAGATCGGCGGCTTGTCGGGCCAGACGTGCAGGAAAAGCGGGTCGACATACCAGGCATGCAGCGCCCAGTAGCCGTAGATGGCCTCGTCTTCGCGCAGGGGGAAGCGCATCAGCAGCGGCAGCCGCAAGGCAAACGCCGGCCAGCGTGATCGCCGCCAATATCAAGCCGGCGCGCCGGCCTCGGCTGGCCAGGCCGGCACTGCGGACACCGGGAGTTCAGTCAACGAAGCGGTATTTGGCGAGTGTGCGCAGGGCGACAAAGCCGTCACGCCAGGTGATCTTCTTGCCCTCGTGAAAGTCGCGGCCGTTGTAGCTGATCGGCACTTCAAAGATGGTGTAGCCGCGCTTCAGGATCTTGGCCGTCAGCTCAGGCTCGATCTCAAAGCGCCGCGACCGCAGGGGCATGCCGGCAATCACGTCGCGGCGGAAGCACTTGTAGCAGGTTTCCATGTCCGAAAGCGACGTGCCGTAGAGCAGGTTGGTCAGGATCGTCAGCGCCTTGTTGCCCCAGGTATGGGTCAGGCTCATCGCCGCGCGCGGGCCGCCCGAGAAGCGGCTGCCGTAGACCACGGGCGTGCGGCCCTCGAGAATAGGCTCGAGCAGCTTGACGTAATCGCGCGGGTCGTATTCGAGGTCGGCATCCTGGATGACGAGAATGTCGCCGGTGGCATGCTCAAAGCCGGTGCGCAGGGCCGCGCCCTTGCCGCCGTTCACGGCATGAAAGATGATCTTCATGTCCTTGGCGGGCTTGGCCATCCACGCACTCAGGATGTCGCGCGTGCCGTCGGTGGAGCCATCGTCGACGATCACGATCTCGCGGTCGAGCCGGACCGTGCCATGCAAATTGGGGTTTCTGCCATCCACGTTGACGGTGAGATCCACCGCACGTACGCGTTCGACAATTTCTTCGAGGGTGCCGCGTTCGTTGATAAACGGGCATGATGATGGACAGCTTCACTGGTTCACATCCACTGCTGGTGACCGCTGCAGCGACGGTTTACAGCCCGTGCAGTCGATCGTTTATTGTTCGCTCACCTGGTGCGCCAGAATGATGGCCTCGGCCACGGCGCGCATCGGCTTGCGATTGTTCATGCTCATCTTCTGAATCTTGCGGAAGGCTTCCGTCTCGCTGAGCCCCTGCGTATCCATCAGGATACCCTTGGCCCGGTCGACGGCCTTGCGCGTTTCGAGTGCATCCTGCAGGGTGTCGACCTCGCGCTCCATGGCGCGGAACTCGCTGAAGCGGGCCAGCGCCACCTCGATGGCCGGCGGCAGATCGCTCTCGCGGAACGGCTTGACCAGGTAGCCCGCCACGCCGGCCTGGCGGGCGCGCTGCACCAGTTCCTGCTGGCTGTAGGCGCTCAAGAGCAGCACGGGCGCAATGCGCTCTTCGGTCATGATCTTGGCCGCCTCGATGCCGTCCATGTCGGGCATCTTGATGTCCATGATGACGATATCGGGCCGCAGCTCCCGCGCCAGGTTGACTGCGCTGCGCCCGTCACCCACTTCGCCCACGACGAGATAGCCCTGATTGGTGAGCATCTCACGCAGGTCCATACGAATTAATGATTCGTCATCGGCAATAATGACGCGTGTGCGCTCCACAGCCGGTGCTCCTTAGCCTTGACAATCTTTGTCGTACATCACTTTGTCGTCACATCACAAAGTTCTGGCGCTTCCTCGCGCCCGACCTGCCGCATAGTCGGCGGTCACGCTGGCAAGTATTTACGCTCGACGCGTTATTTTGCCGTAGAAAGGGCGTATGACGCAAAAAGATGAGAGGGTGAGAGGGTGAGATGCGGGATCGCACGAACCATGGTTCGCCATCCGGCGTCTCACCCTCTCAGCAGTTCATGAATCCTCGCCAGCACCAGACCCGGCTCGTCGGCCAGAACGGCGTCCACCTGCTGCGCCAGATAGTAGGGCAGGCGCGGAATGGGGTTGGGGTCCAGCGGCGCTGCGATACAGCCGCGGCAGGTGCGTCAAGGCTACATACGTGGGGTTGAGATAAATCAGGGGCCACGCCGGCCCAAGCAACTGCACTCCCCGCCGCGGCCACGGGTTTTTCATCGTGATGTGCCCGACCGGAATATCGCGGTGGATGGCCTGTACCGCGGCGACGTGTTCGTACTGAAACGAAATCAGTGCCGACCGGCGCAGGACGCCGCCGGCGGCCAGCACGTCGACCAGCTTGCGGGCGTACTTCTCGTGCAGGAAGAGCGGGTCTTTTAACTCCAGCAGCAGCGGCGTCATGCCCGCCGGTTGCGCTGATGAGGTCGTAGAGCGTCGGCACCGGCTCGTTGACCAACGTGCCATCCGGCTTGCGCATGCGCAGCCGGCGCAGATCGGCCAGCGAATAGTCGCGCACGCCGCCGCTGCCCTCCGTCATGCGCTCGACCGTGGCATCATGGAAAAGTACCAGTTCGTCGTCGGCCGTAAAGCGCAGGTCGGTTTCCAGCGCATCGGCCCCCTGTACCAGCGCCAGGATAAAGGCCGCCAACGTGTTCTCCGGCTGCAGCGTCTGTGCGCCGCGGTGCGCGACGACGAAAGGGCGTCCGAAGATGCGCCTCTGATCGCGAAAGTTGTCCCACGTGAGAGGTGTCTTCATATGAATCTCAGGCATGAGTGCCCGTGTCGAACTCTGTCGCAGTGGTGCTTGCATCCCAGAAGCAGGTCGTCGCTTTGGGTGGGAGGCGATAGGCGCCCTTGCTGTTGACGATGTCACCGGTCAGGATCTGGTAGCGACCCGGCCGCAAGAGCACGTCGGCGGTTTCATCGCCGATGTTGATGGCCAAGATCGTCTTATCTTCGCCATATACCAATTCACCTACCCATGTGCTGCCGTTCTCCCCGCAGTATAGCGTGCGCACCTCCCCGCGCCCTAACGATGGATGGCGGCGCCGCGCCTGCGCCCACGTCTGCACGTACGCCAGCAGCTCGCGATCTTGCGCCTCGTCCCACAGCATGGGGTGGCGCGCTTCCTCGCGGTGCGGACCCTTAGCGCGGGGCTGGCCTAACCCTACCTCCGTGCCATAGTAGATCACCGGTGGTCCGCCCAGGGCAAACAGCATGCCCAGCGCCAGCCGCAGCCGCTGCTTGTCGTCGTTTGCCACCCAGAGGAACCGATTCATGTCGTGGTTGTCGAGAAAGGCGGGCAGCACGAAGTCGATCTTGGCCGACGGGCCAAAATAGCGGCGCCCTGCGGCAATTTGATTGATAAACTGTCCGAGCGACAGCGCCGGCGCTTCCCCGGACGCCAGCATGCGGATCGAGCGGCAGAAGCCAAAATCAAGACAGCCGTCGAGCCGCCCTGCGTAGGCACGCAGGACGTCACCGGCGCGGGTAACCTCGCCAAACAGCCAGCAGTCGGGCTTGACGCTGCGGCAGGCGGCGCGAAAGGCGCTCCAGAAGAGGTGATTGGGACCCGCCGCATAGTCAAGCCGCAGTCCGTCTGCCCCCAACGCCAGCCAATGCTGGGCGGCATGGTTGAGGTAGGCGCGGACTTCGGGCTCTTCCGTATTAAGCTGCGGCATCTTGGCGACGTCAAAGAAGGCGCGGTAGCCGTGCTTGTACGCTTCGTCAAACGAAAACCAGCGCCGGTAGCGGCTGCCGGCATCGTTGCGTGCTTCGACAAACGGCGCAAAGTCGACGCTGGTGTGGTTGGCCACAAAATCGAGGATCACGCGCAGCCCGCGTCGGTGCGCTTCCTCAAACAGCTCGACCAGGTCGGCATCCGTCCCAAAGCGCGGATCGACGTGGTAGTAGTCGGTCGTGTCGTAGCCGTGGTAGGTGGTCGTCACGAACACCGGCGACAGCCACAGCGCCGTAGCGCCTGTGCCGGCGATGTAGTCCAAGCTGTCGATCACCCCGCGCAGGCTGCCGCCCACAAAGTCGTTGATCTCTTCCGGACCGAGCCAGCGGTTGGCGGTGCCGTCCGGCATGCCCGCAAAACGGTCCACAAACACTTGGTAGAGGATCGCTTCGTGCGCCCACGCGGGCACCATGTGCGTGTCGACCCAGTAGCCGTACAAGGCAGGCCGTTCGACGGTCCGGTCGAGGTTCATCTCGCGGCTCCAGACCGAGTTTGGTTCGGCGTACGAACGCCAGCCCTCGATGCGATACTGCACCAACGTGCCATCCGCCTGGCCCGGTATTTGGCCCTGCCACAGGCGGACGTAATCCCAGATCAGGGGCTCCCAGTGCACGCTTATCGGCTCAAGCTGGAGCGCGGTACCGTTCTGGGCTTCACCATGCTCGCCCTGTGGGTTTGTGCCGTCCAGCGTGTAGTAGAGGGTCACGCGATCGATCGTCACCTCGGGCCCGACCTGCACCGTCACGGTCACCGGCTGCCCAGGCAGTGGATCCAGCGGGTCGATCTGCTGAAAGTGGCGAATACCGGCCCGGGCAGCGCGCTCGGTTGCCAGCAGCCGCGCTTCATCGGCTTCAATGCCGCCAAAAACAAAGTCGGCCATGACGGCCTGAGGAGTTGTATTTGTGGACATAACTTGATGTAAAAAAAGAGAGGGTGAAGGGTGAACGTCTCACCCCTCACCCTCTCATCTAAACAGAACAAACTATCCCTTCACCGACCCTGCCGTCAGGCCGCCGACGAGATAGCGTTGGAAGAACATGAACAACAGGATAGTGGGCAGCGCGGCCAACAGCGCACCGGCTGAGAAGACACCCCAACTCTGGGCGAACTGGTTGGACACCATCGCATTCAGGCCGACGGCGAGCGTGTACATGTTCTTGTCTGTGAGCATGACACGCGCCAGCACGTATTCGGAGTAGGTGCCGATAAACGTCAGCAGCGCTACTACGACGAGGATCGGACGCACCAATGGCAGTAGAATCTGCGTAAATGTCTGCCACGGTGATGCCCCATCCACGGTGGCTGCTTCGTCAAGATCCCGTGGGATTGAGTCAAAGTAACCCTTGGTCAGCCACGTGTTCGCACCCAATGTGCTGCCGAGATAGATCAGCATCAGGCCGCCATAGGTGTTCAGGCCCAACGCCGGAATGTAAAGGCCAAACTGCTGCAGGATGAGGAACAGCGCCACCATGTTGAGGAAGTTGGGAAATACCTGGATCAACAGAATGGCCTGCAGCATGGGCCGGCGCGAACGGAAGTTGAAGCGCGAGAAGGCATATGCGGCCAAAGTTGTGATAGCGGTTGCCACGATTGTCACGACCGTGGCTAGGAACAACGAGTTGACATACCAGCGGGGATACGGATTGATGGGGTTGTTGAACAGCTTCTCGTAATTCGCCAGGGTTGGGTTTGCCGGGATCAGCGGCTGACCCACCAGCGAATTGGTCGGGTTGATCGATGCCGAAAAGATCCACAGGACTGGGAACAAGGCAAAGATCAACATCACGATCGCCAGAATGATGCGCAGTATCAGCCCTATCTGCTTGCTGCGCCGCATAGAGCCCACAGAAGTGGTGTAGCGTCCTTTGGTGCTAGACATTGCGCCCTCGCTCTTCCAACATATTTGTATACCGGAACTGGAAGAAGGTAATCACCATCAGGATGAAGAAGATGATCACCGTGATGGCTGAAGCATACCCATAGTCCGATGTGCCGGTGGAGCCAAATGCAATGCGATAGGTGTAAGTAGCGAGAATGTCAGTGTAACCCACGGGCGACGGTGTGTTGGGGATCGGCGGGCCGCCGCGATTGTACAGGTCGATAACCGTGAAGTTGTTGAAATTGAAGGCGAACGAAGCTACGAGCAGCGGGCCCATCGTGATGAGCAGCAATGGCAGCGTGATACTCTGGAACTTGTGCCAGGCATTCGCGCCGTCCAGGTCGGCCGCCTCATAGACATCGTTCGGCAGCGTCTGCAAAGCGCCCGTCACCACGACAAACATGTAGGGAAAGCCCAACCACGTCTGGATGAGCAGGATGCCGACCTTCGACCAGAAGGGATCTGAAAACCACGGCGGCACCCAGCCGAAGATGTTGTTGATCATCATGCGAGATGACGCCAAACTGCGGATTGAGCAGGCCCACCCATACGGGCACCGCCACGAAGGCCGGGATCGTGTAGGGGATCAGCAGCAGCGCACGCAGCAGTGACCGCATCGGCATCTCCGGCACGTCAAACATGATGGCCAGAAACATACCGATGACGAACGTCAGGAAAACCGAGAGCAGCGCAAAGATCACAGTCCAAAGGAATACCTGCACGAATGTCGAACGCAGGGTCGGATCGGTAAAGAGACGCTATGTAATTTTCCAGGCCGATCGTCGAGGCAAAACCTGGGCTGAGCTTCTGGCCGTCCTCTGACGTGAAGACGCCGTCTACGTTATTGTAGACCTTTCTGCGTCTCCTGGTCGATCATCGCATCTTGCGCGCGGTCGTACACGTACCGATCTTCATACTTGGCCGCTTGACCAAGCTGCTGCTGGCTGACCTTGAAGGCGTTGTCGGGGGCAGTGCCAAATGTAAGGGCAGATAGCTCGCCCAGCTTGACGAAGAGCTGATTGCGGGGCACCTGGTTAAAGCCGTCGACGCTGGCCGGCGGCTCACCCTCGCGCGTCACCGGTTCCCCCCCAGGCGTGACGGTGAAGTGCTGCGCCTGTGTTGGGGTCGGTCATCCACAGCATGTACTCGCCCGTCGTGGGGTTCTGAAAGGCGGTCCAGGTGTAGATCACCGCATCGGCGGGCAGGTAGACCTGCGATTCGATCTGTTCGATGGCGATCTGCTGGGTGACGAGATGGCCGGTACCGTAGTTGGTGAAGGACACATACACGGTGAACAAGATGGGATACGCCACCATGATCGCCATCAGCGATATACCTGGCGCAACCCAGCGCAGTGGATAAAATCTTCCTGAGAGAAAAACGACGTTTACCCAAAGGGTAACCAACCCGAGCACCGCAGCCAGTGGCCAATACCCGTCCCCCACCATCTGGTATACCAACCAGATAGTGATGGCGTCGATGATAGCCAGGGCTACGATCCGGAAGAGAAGTGACGCGATACTGGTTGGTCGAGCACCGGAGGGCGCTTGCGCGCCCCCCGGCACTGTCTGCGTTGCAGCAGTCATTGCTACTGACCTGCGATGGCTGTTTCAACCTGCTTTTGTGCCTGATCCAAGGCTTCCTGCGGCTTCAGCTCGCCATTGGAGATCAAGGTCATTGCATCGCCCCATGCCTTCCAGACCGAGTTCATCTCGGGGATGTTGGGCATCGGGTCCGCCGTTGCGCCGGCGGCGACAAACGACTGCAGGTCCTTGTCTTCAATCTTTTCGGCAACCGGAGCCCAGGCCGATACGCGTGGGTCTACATCGAACATAGCCTGCATCGTCTCGTCGGTGGCGACGAATTCCTGCAGGAAGGTCTGCGCCAGCAGCTGGTTCTTGCTGAAGGCATTGATCATCCAGCCCTGCACGCCGGCAAAGGGGCGGCCAGGCTGCGTCCCGGCGGGGATGGGGGCCACGGCGAAAGGCACATTGGCTTCACGGAAGGCAGACAGGTTCCACGGGCCGCTGATGATCATGGCGGCATCGCCATTCTGGAACGCCGATGCCAGCAAGCCGCTGTCGATGTTGGAGCCGCGGTCCAGCAGCCCCTGGTCGTACATGCTGTTGAGCCAGTCGAACGCCGCGACACTCCCCTCGCTGTTCAGGCCGATATCCTTGGCGTTGTAGCTGCCATCGGCATTCTTGCCAAAGATATACCCGTTAAAGGCCGTCTGGATCGGATAGAAGTGGTAGGGATCGCTGGTCTGGATCAGGAAGCCATACTTGTTGCCGGCGTCCTTGATCTCCTTGGACAGGCTCATCACTTCGGTCCACGTGGTGGGAGGAGTCTTGACGAGGTCCGTGTTGTAATACAGGGCAATGTTTTCGAGCGACTGCGGCATGCCGTAGAGCTTGCCATCGGTGTAGGTGAAGCCCTGGACGGCGGCCGGGGCAAAGTTCGCCGCCTTGTCGCCAAGTGAGACTTCGGACAGCAAACCACTGGCATTAAACTCGCCGATCCAGTCATGGGCGCCGAGCAGAATGTCCGGGCCTTCGCCGGTGGGCGCGGCAACCTTGAAATCATTGCGCAGGTTGTCAAAACCCTTCTGGACAATGTTCACGTTGACGCCGTATTGGTCCGTGAATCCCTTGGCGATGTCTTCCAGGACCGGGGCACGCTTCTCATCGGCCCAGATCGTCAGGACAGGGCCACCGGCGGCCGGAGCTGCCGCTGCCGCGGTATCGGTCGTGGCGGTCGTCGCCTCGACGGTTGCGGCTTCGGTCGGCTGCCTCAGTCGCCGCTTCGGTCGCCGCTTCGGTCGCCGCTTCGGTCGCCGCTTCGGTCGCTGCTTCGGTGGCCGCTTCAGTTGGTCGCGTGCAGCAGGCGCCGGCGTGGGCGTCGGCTCACCGCCGCCGCAGGCTGCCAATACCAACATGGCAACCACGAGCGCGGACAGCAAAAGCATCAGCTTGTTGCGCATACAGGATCTCCTTGAAACTTGGTGATTGTTACAGCTTGTCTTGCGTTGTTGTACTACGTTTCTGTGTCAAACGTGTATAACTGTGAACCCTCGCCGAAACGAGGGACTACACACTAGCTAAGATGCGGGAGCAAAGCTGGTCGGCCGGCGGTATGGCCTGACAGCTCCCTGCGGTTGGGCTTACGCGGCTATCAGAATTGAAAAGATTATGAACTGTGTACGAGATTATACGCCCCTTCTACAATCCCTGCAAGGATTTGCGGCTCATGTGATCGTTATCTGTTTCGAACGCAACCCGAAGGGAAAGTTGCCGATGGAACCATGCACAACGGTTCTACACGTACGCCTTGTTCATGCGCTTATACCGGACTCCGATCCCGTATCATCCACCGCTGCGCCGTGGCAGCTTGGGCAGCGCGCGGCTGGGCCGCTTGGATACGTCGGGCCGCACCTGCGGCCGTTCCGCCAGCAGCCGCAAGGCCTCGGTCACGGCCCGTTCGAGCTGCGGGTCGCGTCCTGCTGCCTGGTCCTGCGGCGCCATCTCGACCTCGATGTCCGGGTCCGTCCCGTAGTTCTCCACGGTCCACCCCACATCCTCAAACCAGAAGCTGAACTCCGGCTGCGTCGTAATCGTGCCGTCCACCAACGGGTTGCGCGGCGAGATGCCGATGACGCCCCCCCACGTGCGCTTGCCGACCAGCGGCCCCAGCTTGAGCAGCTTGAAGCTGTGGCAGAAGATATCGCCGTCGCTGCCGGCTTGTTCGTTGGTCAGCGCCACGATCGGCCCGCCGACTGATTCGCTTGGATAGGGCGATATGCCGCCCCAGCGCGACTTGTCGTACCCGATGCGGCGGCGCGCCAGCTTCTCGAGCAGCAGCTGGCTGACATGGCCGCCGCCGTTAAAGCGCACGTCCACGATCAGGCCGTCGCGCGTCAGCTCCGCCAGGAAGCCGCGGTGGAACTCGGCGTAGCCTTCGCGGCCCCATGTCCGGAATATGCAGGTAGCCGATCCGCCCGTCCGTCATCTCGTGCACGCGGCGGCGGTTGTCCTCGACCCAGGCACGATAGCGTGCGTCACCGTCGTCGTGGATCGCCCGCACGATCTCGTGGCGCAGATGGGGCTGATCCTTCTTGTCCCTTGTTGCCGCTCTGCCTGTACCATTTGTCGCTGCCGGCTCTCTCGCTCTCCGGGCGCAGCGCCAGCGTCAGCAGCACCTCGTTGCCCGCCTGGTTTACCAGCAGCTGCGCCGGGCCGGTCTCCGCATCCAATCGCTGGCCGTTGATGGCCAGCAGCACGTCGCCCTCGCGCACGTCGATGCCCGGGCCCGCCAGGGGCGAGCTGCCTTCCTCTTCCCACGAATCGCCCACGACGATGTTGCTGATGCGATAGCCCTTGGGCCTCGGCATCCCAGGTAAAGTCCGCCGCCAGCACGCCCTGGCTGTAGTGCGGCGAAGGCCGATAGTCGCCGCCAAACTCGTAGGCATGGCTCGACCCCAGCTCGCCCTGCATCTCCCACACCAGGTCGCTGAATTCGGCGCGCGTGCTGACGCGTGCGATCAGCGGCAGGTAGCGCTCGTAGACCGTTCGCCAGTCCACCTCGGCCATGTCCTCGGTCCAGAAATGATCGCGCTGCAGCCGCCATGCCTCCCGGTACATCTGCTCCCATTCGCTCTCGGGCTTTACCGACACCTTGACGCGGCTCAGGTCGATCCAGCCGCTTTTGCGGCCCGGCCCGCTGTCGCTCGGCGCCTTCTCGCCGGCGGCAATCACGCGCAGCCGCCGGCTGCTGGAGTAGACAAGCTTCTTGCGGTTGCGCGACAGCTCGAAGCTGCTCACGTTGTCGGCAATGCTCTCGCTCTTATAGTCCTTAAAGACCCAGGCGCGCAGCGTGCCTACCTGCGTCTCGCGATCGTCGTCGTCGTCGTCTTCCTCAAGCGCCCCGCGCACGGGGAAAGTAGTGTAGAGGGCACGCCCGGGCGCGCCGGCGATCTGGCCGTAGCGGCCATCGGCGATCGGGAAGGCCAGCACGCGGCGTTCGATGCCTTCGAGGTCGATCACCAGGGGCTTGCGCCGCTTGCCGTGCTTCTCGCCGGCCTTGTCCTGCTCGCCGGCTGCATGTTTGCCGTTGTCGCCGGTTGTCTCTGTGTTTCTGTGCCGTAGCCGCCGGCAAACACCCCGCGGCTCCCGGTCCGCATCATCGTCTTCATCATCCCCGTCTTCGTCCACATCGCCGGCTGTCACGTCGTCAGGCTCATCGCCTGCCGTCTTCGTCCTCGTCGTCCTCGTCGTCATCTTCGCCCGCTTCTTCGTCGTCATCTTCGCCGTCGTCTCGTCCCCTTCATCTTCTTCGCCAGCCTCGTCTTCGCCGTCGTCGTCGTCATCGTCATGGTCATCCTCATCCTCATCTCCGTGATCGTCCCCCTCATGGTCGTCTCCCTCTTCCGGCTGCGGAATAAACGGATTGACGAGGTCGGCGCGCAGCGTGACCAGGTACGGACGCATCCCCCAGGGAAACCCAAGGTCGAACTGCAGCGTGTCGTAGACGGGGTTGAACTCGCGATAGCTCAGAAAGTAGAGGTACTTGCCGTCCGGATCAAAGGAGGGTGCGAGATCGTGCAGCACCGGGCGTGTGACCGCGATGGGCTGGCCGATCGGCGGTTCCCCCTCGATCACCTGGCCGTGCGGCGCGTCGGCCACGCGTACGAGCCGCACTTCGGTCGTGCTCAGCGTGGTGGCAAAGCCATAGGCCAGCCAGCGGCCGTCGGGCGACCAGTCGAAGCCGGCAATCGGCCGCCACTCACTGCGATCGAGTACTGCCAGCGTGCCGTGCTCCAGGTCTACCACCAGCAGCTCGTTGCGGTGATTGGCGATGGCCACCTTGTCCTCACGCGGCGAAACGCGCAGCGCCACCGGGCGGCCGATGTCCAGCCCGGGCAGCCGCCGCGGTTCGTCCTCGGGTGAGATACTGTAGATCGCCAGCTCTTCTTCGCCGGCAGTATCATCCACCACCACGACATGCCGGCCGTCGTTCAGCCAATCAGGCAGGCGATAGCGCACGCCGTCGCGCTTGCCCAGCTGGATCACAGGCCCTTCGTGGTTGTAGAACGCAAACGCCTTCCCGCGTGTCGTCAAGGCCAGGGCATCGCCTTGCGGCCGCAGTCGTGCCTGTTCCAGGTACGTGCTGGCGGACACAAACTTGCGGTTGCGCTGCACGCGCGGGCTGCGCCAGTCGACGGCGACGGGTTCGCTGCGCCCCGTTGCCCCGTCGTACACGTAGAGATCGGCCCCGGCGTGATAGACGATGCGCTGCCCGTCGCTGCTCGGGTTGCGCGTGTAGAAGTCCTCGTGGTCCGTATGGCGGCGCAGGTCGGCTGCCTTCGGGCGTGCAGCTGTACAGATTGCCGACCCCCTCGTGATCGCTGACAAAATAGACGCGCGCGCCCAGCCACATGGGCGAGGCGATGTTGCCGCGCAGCTCCGGCAGCAGGCGGGCAAACTGCCCGTCGCCGCTGCGGTCGATCCACAGGTGGCCCGCCGTACCGCCCCGATAGCGCTTCCAGCGCGCCGGATCGCCCACCCCGCGGCCGATGACCACGGCCCCATTCGGCCCAAACGCAATCGACCGTGCCGTGCCGACGGGCAGCTGCTGCACGGCGCCGTTGGCGGAGTCCATCGCCACGCTGAAGATGCCGTAGACGCCGCCGTGGACCTGGTGGTAGCTGCTGGCAAAGATCACGGCCTGCCCATCGGGGCTCCAACCCAGGACCTGGCACAGGCTGTTGAGATAGGTCAGGCGCCGGGCGCTGCCGCCCCCTGCCGGCATCAGGTAGACTTCCGGCCGGCCCTCTTCCCGCCCGGCAAACGCCAGCCACTCGCCGTCCGGCGAAAGCGCCGGGTAGTTTGCCTCACCCAGGTTGCTGGTGAGCCGCCGGGCGATGCCGCCCTGGCGCGGCACAGTCCAGAGGTCATCCTCGGCCACAAAGACGATGGTATCTTGGCGGATGCTGGGAAAGCGATAGTAACCGGAAGTCATGGGCACCTGGGCTATAAACGAAATGGGAAGGGAGTATGGCAGGTGTAGATTACATGTGAATAATTTCAATATCGGCGCAGTATACTCCCGGTCCAAGACCACCCCAAAAAAACTCATCCCAGACCGCAGGCACACCCCCTCTCGCCGCCGGCAACCCAGTTCGCCATACGCAATGTCCCTGGGGATGTGGTTGGCGGGTGAGGTCCTGGGGACATTACGTGCGCTATAATATGTCAATGTCGCGCGCCTCCCTCCCCCTGCTGCCTTTCTTCCTCCTGCTCCTTGCTGCCTGCCAGCCATCCCCTGCTGCCAACGTGGCCGGCTTCCTGCTTGCCCAACGGCTGCACAGCCTGCCCAGCCCCTCGCTGCATCAGCCGGCAGGTGCCATAGAGGGCCGCGTTGTAGCGGGCGATCGGCCCCTTGCGGGCGCAGTTGTCCTCGTCGCCGAGCGCACCGGCCAGGCGCACACGGCGACCAGCGACGGCGATGGCCGCTATCGCATTGAAAACATCCCCGCCGACGATTACGTGGTGGCGGCCGTGGCGCCGGGCTATGTCGAGACGGCCCTCCACAACATGTGGGGCGGCCCCGTTCCCGTGCGTGTGCAAAGTGGCCAGACCACGCAGGCGCCCGACCTGCAGCTCTCGCCGCTGCAGGCAGATACGGCTCCGCAAGACCTCTCAAACTTGAATCTGCGCCTGACTGCGGAGTACACCGCCACTGCGCCCTTCCCGCCGGGTTCGGCGGCCCAAGTGCGCGCCTTTGCCTTCGATCGCGCCGGCGTCACGGTCGACACGCTGCGCCTCTACCTGCCGCTCGACGCACAGCCGGACGACCGCTACCCGCTCCTCCTCTTTGTCGCCCCCACCGCCATCGACGACTGGCAGTACGTGAGCACCGCCTTTGCGAGCCAGGGGTTGGCCGTGGCCGGCATCTCGCCCGTGGCGGCGCGGGGCGTCGACGCCGATGCCCAGGCTCAGGACGCACGCTCCGCCCTGGCGCTTGCTCAAGCGGGCGCACTTGGCCCCGAGGTGGGCGATAACCGGCCGGTTGCCATTGGGGGCAGCTACAGCAGTGCCATCCTTGCGCGCCTGGTGCGCACGGCCGGCGACAAGCTGGGCGGCTGGGTCTCGGTGGGCGGCCTGGCCGACGCTTTTGCGGGGGCGGCCGACTTCTATGCCGGCAAGCTGCAGATGCCGCCCAACTATGCACTGCTCGTGCCCGCCTTTGGCCTGCCCAATCTCTACCCGCTTACCTTCCTGCGCTATTCGCCGGTTTTTGTCGCCTCGGAGCTGCCGCCGACCCTGCTCGTTCATACCGCGGCGGACCTTGTGCTGCCCATCGAGCAGGCTTATGAGCTGGAAGCGGCGGCCAAAGCCGCCGGCGTACCGGTCGAAACCTACTACTATGCGGATACCAGCCATTACCTGGGCATCGGAGACAATCTGACTGACGCCGGTCGAGAAATGTTCTATAAGATTGTAGACTTCGTAAAGCGTTATGGCGAGCAGCCGTAACGTGTGGACGCCGGCGCACGTCTTGAATATGCGTCTTTGGCATGAGTTCTGAGGAGGGTGTGATGCTCGCCAGCACAACCACGGTTCAACAGGAATACCAGGCGCTGCGCTCAGGTGCCGCGCTGCAGCGCCGCCCCAATGGCGGCGTGCTGGCGCTTGCAGACGCCGATCGCGTCGACTTCCTGCAGCGCATGACGACCAACGACGTCAAGGCCCTAGCGGGCAACGCTGCGGACGGCCAGTCCTGCGTGACGGTGCTGACAAGCCCCACGGCCAAGATCGTGCAGGTGTTCACTGTGCTGGCACGCGCAGATGATGTGCTGCTGCTGCCCGCGCTCGGCGCAGCGGAGGCCCTCGCTCGCCACCTGCGCGGCCAGATCTTCTTTATGGATAAGGTCAAGGTGAGCGACCTCAGCGCGCAGTTCGCCCGCCTGCGCCTGATGGGACCGCAGGCGTTGACCGCGCTGGCCGCCACCGGGCTGGACTATGCAGCGGTGCCGGCGAAGGGGAGTGGCGCGGCCGCGACGGGCTGCTGGTCGTTGCCCAGCGCCAATACGACCTGCCGGGCTTTGAAATTGTCGTGGCGCAGGAACGGCAGGAGGAGATCGTGACCCGTCTCGCCGCCGTCGGGGCAGTGGTGCTGGAGGGCGAGGACGCCTACCAGGCGCGCCGCATCGAACTTGGTCGCCCGCTGCCCGGTGCTGAGCTGACCGGCGAGTACAGCCCGCTGGAGGCCGGCCTGGCGTGGGCGTGCGCCGAAAACAAGGGCTGCTACACCGGCCAGGAGATCATCGCCCGCCAGATCACCTATGACAAGGTGACGCGCACGCTGGTCGGGATCGTCGGGGACGATCCCCTGTCCGCCGGCGCCGCCCTCACCGCCGACGGCCGTGACGTGGGCACCGTCACCAGCGCCGCGCAGTCACCTCTGCTCGATTCACCCATCGCCCTCGCCGTCGTCAAGCGCCCCCATGATGCTGCCAGGTACCGAGCTGCAGGTGGAAGGCAAGCCCGTACGCGTCGCCGCCCTGCCCTTTCGCAGCCCCATCACCGAGCCGGTGGCACGCGCGCTGAACGGCCTGTTATATAATAGATTTACATGCCGGCCGGGATTGCGGCCGCTTGAATAGTCGAAAGCAAACCCAATGACTGTTGCCACTGGACCTGCCGCAGGGTCCGATGTCTTTGTCCAACCCGAGCCTGCCGAAGCACTGCTGCCCGCCGTGTGGCGGCTCGTCGTCGACGATCAGCCGCGCTCGGGCGCGGCCAATATGGCGATCGACCAGGCGATCGCCGAAGCCTGTGCGGCCGGCGACAGCCTGCCCACGCTGCGTTTCTACCAGTGGAAGCCGCCTGCCGTCAGCCTGGGACGCCACCAGCCCAATGCCGAGATCGACCATGCCGCCGTTGCCGCCGCGGGCTATGAGATCGTGCGCCGGCCCACCGGCGGCCGCGCCATTTTGCATACCGACGAGTTCACCTATTCTGTCGCCGCCGCCCAGACCGAAGCGCGCCTGGCCGGCGGCGTCATGGACTCCTATCTGAACATCAGCAACGCGCTGCTGGCGGGGCTGCAGCGGCTGGGCGTAACGGCCGAGAAGGCACCGGCCTCGGTGCGCGCCGGCAGCGACGTGTCGGCCGCCTGCTTCGAGGTGCCCAGTGCCTACGAGATCACCGCCGGCGGGCGCAAGCTGATGGGCAGCGCCCAGAGCCGCCGCGCCGGCTATGTGCTCCAGCACGGCAGCCTGCCGCTCGTCGGCGACATCACCCGGCTGATCGACGTGCTGGTGCTCGAACCGGCCGCGGCCGAGTCCCTGCGCGCCGACCTGGATGCCCGCGCCTGCACCCTGGCCCAGGCGCTGGGCGTCCCTGAGGACAGCCCCCAGGTGCAGTTTGCCGTCGTCTGTGCCGCCATGCGCCAGGGCTTTGAAGAGACGCTGGCGTTGACACTTCAAGCCTGCCCAACTGTCGCCGGGCGAACTGCGCCGCGCCGCCGTGTTGATCCGCGAGCAGTTCGCCAACGACGAGTGGACCAATCAACGTTAACCACCATGTGCCGGGGACGTCCGACGTCCCCGGCACATGTATCTCTCCGCAGGCGAGGACGCCTGCGCTCCAAAAGTATCATGGCCGTAGCCTTACTAACCATCGAACTCTATCTCCCGCTCAACGACAGCCTCAAGGGCAAGCGCAGCATCCTCAAGCCCCTCATCGCCCGCCTGCGCCGCGACTTTAACGTGTCGGTTTGCGAGGCGGACCAGCAAGATGCCTGGACTCGTGCTACACTGGAGGTGGCCTGTGTCAGCCAGACGGCCGCCGTGGCCCACCGCCAGCTGCAGTTGGTTGCCAACCAGGTCGAGAGCTGGCGCCTGGACGCCCAACTGGTGGACTATTCCATCGAGATGCTGGGCTGAGATCGTCCAATGTTTGCGACCTGTTTGCGCGCTGTTAGAGAAGCAATAGTTCGGAATCTGTGTTACCTGGTTTGATCGTATTGTGAAGTACAACTGATACAGGCTAAGTTTCAAACCTGGAGACAGTAAATTCTCTATGATGCGATTTGATCGTTTTACCGAGAAGGCTCAAGAAGCTGCCATGCGGGCCTATGAAATATTGCAGCAATACAAGCATACTCAAGTAGACACGGAACATGTCTTCCTGGCCCTGCTTCAGCAGAGTGGCGGCGCCGTGCCGCAGATCATGAAGCAGCTGGAAGCCTCCGTGGAGGAGATGCAGCAGAAGCTTGAGCGCGTCTTGGAGAGCATGCCGCGTGCCAGCATGAACCCCTACGGTGGTTCGACGGCACAGGTGTTTATCACGCCGCGCCTCAAGCGGGTGATGGATATCGCCTATGAAGAGGCAATGCGTCTCAAGGACGAGTACATCAGCACCGAACACATCCTGCTGGCGATCGCTTCCGAGCGCAATACGCCCAGCGCCACCGTGCTGCGCGAATCGAACATCACGAAGGAGCGCATTGCCGAGGCGATCACCGCCATCCGCAATGGCCAGCGTGTGACCGAGCCGAGCGCCGAGAGCAAGTATCGCGTGCTCGAGAAGTACGGTCGCGACCTGACCAAGGCCGCCGTCGAGAACAAGCTCGACCCCGTGATCGGCCGTGACGCCGAAGTGCTGCGCGTGCTGCAGGTGCTCTCGCGCCGCACCAAGAACAACCCGGTCCTCATCGGCGAGGCCGGCGTCGGCAAGACCGCCATCGTCGAAGGCCTGGCGCAGAAGATCATCGCCAAGGACGTGCCCGATACCCTCATGGGCAAGAAGGTGATCTCGCTCGACCTCGGCGCCATGGTGGCGGGCACCCGCTTCCGCGGCGAATTTGAAGAGCGGCTCAAGGCCTGTATCGAGGAGATCCAGCGCAGCGAAGGCGAGATCATCCTCTTCATCGACGAGCTGCACACGATGGTCGGCGCAGGCAATGCCGCCGGCGCCATGGATGCCTCCAACATGCTCAAGCCGGCGCTGGCGCGTGGCGAGCTGCAGTGCATCGGCGCCACGACGCTGGACGAGTATCGCGAGCACATCGAGCGCGACTCCGCCCTCGAGCGCCGCTTTGCGCCCGTCTATGTCGACGAGCCGACCGTCGAGGACAGCATCGCTATCCTGCGCGGCCTGCGGGGGCGCTACGAGGATCATCACAAGGTGCAGTTTGACGACGAGGCCCTCGTGCAGGCCGTCAAGCTCAGCCACCGCTATGTGACCGACCGCCGCCTGCCCGACAAGGCCATCGACCTGATGGACGAAGCCGCGGCCAAGCTGCGGGTGGCCATGTACCTGATGCCGCCGGCGCTCAAGGAGATGAAGGCGCAGCTCGCCGAGCTGCAGTCGCAGGAGGAAAAGGCCTGGGAAGCGCGCGACTACGAAAACGCCGCCCAGTACAAGGCCGAGCGCGTGCGCGTCGAGGGCGAGTACACCGAGCAGGCGGACGCCTGGCGCGTGGAGTTGGACCTCGACGAGATCGTCGACGCCCGCGACATCGCCAGCGTGGTCAGCGCCTGGACCGGCATCCCCGTCTCCAGCATGCTGCAGACCGAAACCGAGAAGCTGCTCGACATGGAAGAGCACCTGCGCAAGCGCATCATCGGCCAGGAGCTGGCAGTGACGGCGGTCAGCGATGCCATCCGCCGGGCGCGCAGCGGACTCAAGGACCCCAAGCGCCCCATCGGCACCTTCCTGTTCCTGGGCCCGACCGGCGTCGGCAAGACCGAGCTGGCCAAGGCGCTGGCCGGCTTCCTGTTCGACGACGACGAAGCGCTGCTGCGCGTCGACATGAGCGAGTACCGTGAGCCGCATACCGTGAGCCGCCTCTTTGGCGCCCCTCCGGGCTATGTGGGCTACGATCAGGGCGGCCAGCTCACCGAGCAGGTGCGCCGCCGGCCCTACCGGGTCATCCTCTTCGACGAGGTCGAGAAGGCGCACCCGGATGTGTGGAACTCGCTGCTGCAGATCATGGACGACGGTCGCTTGACCGACGGCCAGGGCCGCGTGGTGGACTTCCGCAACACGGTTGTCATCATGACGAGCAACGTGGGCGCCGAGGCGGTCAAGCGTGGCCCGCTGGGCTTTATGACGCCGACCTTCGACGAGAGCAAGTACACGCAGAGCGAGTACAGCGCCCAGTTGAAGCGGCTCTTCCGGCCCGAGTTCCTGAACCGGATCGACGAGATCATCGTCTTTGACCCGCTCAACCGCGACCAGATCCGGCAGATCGTGCACCTGCTGATGCACGACATCAGCGTGCGCATGGACGAGCTGGGCTTCACGGCCGAGCTGACCGAAGCCGCCGCCAACTACATCGCCGAAGTCGGCTACGACCCGAGCTACGGCGCTCGCCCGCTGCGCCGCCTGCTGCAGCGCCGGGTGGAGAACGAGTTGAGCAAGCGGCTGCTCAAGGGCGACGTCAAGACCGGCGACCATATCGTCGTCGACTACGACCCCGAGGGCGAGGGCGAGAACAAGCTCACCTTCACCATCATCGAGCAGGCGCCGATCCCGGTCGAACTGCCGCTGGCGCAGCAGTCGTAACTGTCACATGACCGTTTAGGGAGCACGCCCTTGTGCGGCTCTAATTGAGACACCGAGTTCCAACGCAAGCCCAGCTTGCCCAGGAACTCGGTGTCTTTAGTTTTTCGTCCGCCGTTCGTTTGTCCAGTTCGCACACGTACGTGCGGCTCTGGTTCTTACTTCCGCAGGCACACCACCTGATGCATCGGCCCATCCAAATGCCCGGCAATCTGCCAGCCGCCGCGGCCGGCCAGCTCGGCGAACTTCGCCAGGCCTAGGTAGCGGATGGGTGGGCGACCGGGCGCATGCTCCGTGGCGATCAGGCGCGGGTCAAGTGTGGTGGCATCGCGCACCACCGGCCCAGCCACGATGGTATCCGCTGGCGTCTCGGCTGCCAGCACCGCGAGGTTGGCGACGATCTGCTCGTCTGCGGCGTATTCGAACAGCCCGCCCTCGGACGAGACCGCCACCACCGCGTGGCCGGCGTCGATGGCCCGCAGCAGGATCCGCAGCTGCTGCGGCTGGGACCAATCGTACTTTATATACTCTAGCGCCGCATCGACCTCGGCCAGCGGCCCATCCGCTGCCGTCAGCGCCGCCAGCGCCCGGGCGCCAAAGTCTGGGCCCTCGGCGTCTACGTCCAGCACGTAAATGCGGATGTGGCGGCCCGTCAGCAGGTCAGGATGCTCCTTTTGCAGCAGGATCAGGGCATTCCAACTGTCGGCCGCCGGCCCGCCGGCGATGTTGACCATGAACAGCGGGGCGTCCGGGCGTGCAGCCAGCGCCGGTGCCAGCCCGTCTGCCAGCAGCCGTGCCACGTCGCGCATGCGCCAGCGGAAGGTAAGCGGCGTGAGCCCTGCCGCCCACTGCCGGTCCAGTGGCGAGGCATACCCTTCGCCCAGGTTGTCCGGTCCCAGCTTGTTGAGATAGGTGACCATCCCCGTCGTGTAGCTTTCGCCGCTCATGGCCACCAGCCCCCGCATCAGGCGCGACTTTTGCGCCATGGCCGCCATCGCCCCCGGTGGCAGCTGCGCCGCCGCCTGCAGGCTCTGCACAAACCGGTCGATTTGCGCCGACAACTGCTCGTCGCTCAGCTCA
The DNA here is from genome assembly GCA_963701415.1 of uncultured Chloroflexia bacterium. Taxonomy (GTDB): domain Bacteria; phylum Chloroflexota; class Anaerolineae; order Caldilineales; family Caldilineaceae; genus Fredericiella. Next base: position 87,379 of record CAVPAH010000019.1, on the reverse strand, counting down.
AAGGCGAATGCAGGATGGGTCACGTCAATCACCGGCAGCTCGAGGCCGTCGTCGGCGACAGCGTAGCAGACCCCTGGTTTCTTGTGGGTCTCAGGCACTACGGCAATCATCGCTCTGTCCTTTTCTCAAACGGGCGTACAATGTCATACTTGTATTGTACGCCCGTTTGGGCAGTCATGGATGCAGCCAAAAGGAATCGATTGATGTCACTCCACCCTGGCCCCAACCCTGCACCTTCAACCTGGCATACGGACCGCCTGCTGCCTGCGCCCGCTGCGCACCACCGACGTGGAGCTGGACTACGATGCCGTCATGTCCAGCGCCGAGCAGCTCCGCATGTGGAGCGACAGCACCTGGCCCGCCGACGACTTCACGCTGGACGGGAACCTGGCCGACCTGCAGCGGCACCAGGATGAACACGAGCAAGGCATAGCCTACACCTATACGGTCTTCACCCCTGACGGCGACCGCTGCCTGGGCTGCGCCTACTTCACTGCCCCGCGCCCGCAGATACAACCTGCCTGTATTGGCGCCACGGCCCCCGTCTCCGTCCGCTTCTGGGTGCGCACTGGCGAGCTAGCCGGCGGCCTGGATCGGCACCTGCTCGCAGCCCTGCGCAATTGGCTGGACCGTGAGTGGTTCTTCGACTGTATCGTCTATCCTCTCAACCCGCAGAACACGCGCCAAGCTGCTCTGCTCGAGGAAGCCGGCTGTGTGCTGCGCCTCGCCTACATTCGCACGGACGGGCAGCCCTGGCACGTGTATGGTTGATCCGAACCTCGACCTAACGCTGGATGACCTGCGGTAGGTAGAGAAACTCGTTTCCTACCGGCCCGTTTTCGACTCGTGTCACGCGCAGCGCGCTGGCGGCAACCGTACGCGTGTAGGCGGCCTCGTCGGTCGCCGTGTCGAGTGTTACCTTCGCCGCCACGCCGGCGCGGAAAGGGTAGATACCCAGGAGCAGCCAGCTGCTGCCCTCCGCCGCCTGGCTGGCAGTCTTCACGGTCTTGCCGTCTGCATGCTGTACGGAGTAGTATGCCGTGGCTGTGCCGCCGGCCAGTTCTGCCTCGGGGCAGGACCACTGCAGCGTGTCATGGCCCGGAATGTACGCCTCGACCCGGTAGTAGCCGTCGGTGGGAATCTCGGGCTGCCAGTTGGCTTGCCTTGCGACAGCCGGCGGCGGTGGAATCGTGCCGTTGCGGTCCTGGTTGGCGGCGAGATAGGCCGGGTACCCGCGCGCGTTGATGAACATGTGCCAGCCGGCGCCGCACATGCCGCCGTCATAGCCGGGATCCAACTCGGGCGCCTCCAGCAGCACGCTCGGCTGCGGCGTAGGCGTTGGAGTGGGAGTCGGCGGCGCCACGTCCAGGTCTGCCACGATGCTGTCTACGGCATTGCTGTCGATCTCGATCGTCACGCCGCCCCAGGTCTCGTCATGGCTGTTCGTGTACTGCCGGATGCGCTGCGACCGTGCCCACAGGCTGTCGTCGATACAGAAGATACCCCACACGGTCATGTCCGGGTCAAAAGCGTCGCGATTCCACGCTGCCATCCAGATGGCATCCGGCGCTGCCGCAATGGAAGCATACCGGCCCATGGGCGGATTGCACGCCGAGCCGTAGAGACCGGCCTGGCTGCCCCGCTCGCGCAGACGGCTCGACCATCCGGAAACAAAGGCCTGCGCCGCGGCGACACAGCTTTCGTCGCTGCCGTCATACGCCTCCATGTCGTAGTAGACGATCGTGCCCGACCCATCTGCCTCGCTGAGCCCTACGGTCTTCGCTGCGGCCAGCGCTGCATCCGCCTCTGCCCGTCCTTGCGCAAACGCATCGCTCGGATTGCTGCTGTAGCGTGCCCGGTAGCTGGTGCAGGGCGCCTGCGGGCCCACCCAGGTGGGAATAAACGTCCAGCCTTGGGCCGACAGCGTGGCCAGTGTGGACGGCGGTCAGATTCTGGTTGGCGCAGAAGCGCAGGACGCCGCCCAGGTAGAGGTTGACGGTGCGATAGGGGCTCGCTGCGAACCAGGTCGCCAGCTCGGATATGGCCGGCAGCTCGCACACGTCGAAGCCCGGCCCGCGCACGGTTGTTGTGCGCGCCACCGTTGCCGCCGGTGCGGCCGCACTGAGTCCTTGTGGCGGCGGCGCGGCTCGTACTCTCGGGCTCAAGACTTGGCGACGGCAGGGCGATTTCCTGCCAGCGCTGCCCACCGTCGTGCGTGGCGAGCAGCGCCGGGCGCTGGCCCGCAATATTCCCCGCGCCTTGTGCCAGCGCCCATCCGTCCAGGGCCGTCGCCATCTTTACCTCGACCAGGCGGCGGCCGTCGCCCAACGCCGTATTGGCAAAGTAGGGGAGCGGCACGACCGGTGGCAGTACAGGCCCGGCACGTTCGACCAGCCAGGCGCGCGGGTCGGTTTGCGTCACAGACCATCCGGCCGCCTCGGCCACTGCGTAGCGCTGCGCCGGCTCCCAGGCGCTGCCGGCCTCTGTTCCACTGCCGTGCCCGGGTTGGTGCTCGCATACCATTCCACAACCTGTCCCTCTCCGCCGCGCACGAGCAGGGGCAGCACGATGGCGCTGCTGTTGCGTGCCACGACTGGGGGATAGACCTCAAGGCGCTCGCCTGCCGCCGGCAGGCGAGGCAGAGCGCTGCTCGTGCCAGGTGAGGCCGCCATCGGCCGTGCGCCACAGCGCGTCGCCGCGCGGGCCGCCGGCTACATACCCCGTGTCGCCGCCGGCCGGTTGGAAGGCTTCTCCCAGCGGCAGGCTGCGCGACTGCCACGTGGCGCCCCCATCTTGCGTATACCATAGTGCGCCGCGGCTGAAGTTGCTGCTGGTGGAGAGGTCGGCGGCGATCCAACCGCGCTCACTGTCGAGCGCGGCCAAGTAGATCGCCTTCGCCTGCCGCCAGCTCCCCGGCCATGTCGGGGGGCAGCGCCGCAAACTGCCATGTGGCCCCGGCGTCGCCCGTGCGCGCAAGCAGGGGGGATACACTCTCCGTGCGAGCTGTACTGGAAGGGGTGCGCGGCAGCAGCAGAACCCAGCCGTCCGTGGCGTCCCCAAAGTGCACGGCGCCAAGCCGGTAGCGCGCCGGATCACCCGGCGTGATTTTGCGCCACGTTGCGCCGCTATCGGCGGACCAGAGAAGGTCGCCGCCGTACCAGGCCCAGCCCGCTTGGGGCGCCAGTCAGCTCAAAGCCGTACAGCTGGGCGTTGGCGGCCGGTGCCTGGGCGAGGGCTCGATCGGCGACGGCAGCCCACAAGCTTGCACCTAACAACAGGGCAAATACGGCTGCCCACAGGAGAAAGCGTCCTGAAAACGCTTTCATTCGAAATTGGCGTTGTGATCTCTTGTACATGATATAATTGGCTTTGGTTGGCTTATTTTTATTCAGCGCCATCCAATAGACTGCCGCGTGAAGGCCATAGTTCCCAGTATTTTTCCGAATTCGCGCGCTGCTGGCGGCGCGTCAGAAACCATTGAAGCACATTTAGGAGAGGACAGCATGGCGACTTTTCAGTTCCCCGACACCTTCCTCTGGGGCACCGCAACTTCATCCTACCAGATCGAAGGCGCCTGGCAGGAAGACGGCAAGGGCGAGTCCATCTGGGACCGTTTGGCCCACACGCCCGGCAAGATCGTCGACGGCTCCAACGGCGACGTCGCCTGCGACCACTATCACCGCTGGGCCGACGACATCGCCCTGATGCAGGCGATCGGCCTCAAGGCCTACCGCTTCTCGATCGCCTGGCCGCGCATCCTGCCCAATGGAACTGGCCAAGTCAACCAGGCCGGTCTGGACTTCTACAGCCGCCTCGTCGATGGGCTGCTCGCGGCGGGCATCACGCCGTTCGCCACCCTCTACCACTGGGACATGCCGCAGGCGCAGCAGGATCGCGGCGGCTGGCCCGACCGTGTCACCGTGGATGCGTTCGTCGAGTATGCGGACGTCATCAGCCGCCATCTGGGCGACCGGGTCAAGAACTGGATCACGCACAACGAGCCCTGGTGCGTCAGCTTTCTCAGCCACCAGATCGGCGAGCATGCCCCCGGCTGGAAGGACGACTGGGGTGCGGCCTTCCGCGCCGCCCACCATGTGCTGCTCTCGCACGGCCGGACCGTGCCGGTGATTCGTGCCAACAGTGCCGGCAGCGAGGTCGGCATCACGCTCAACTTTGAGTGGGCTGAGAGCGCCAGCCGCAGCGCTGCCGACCTGACCGCCACACGCTGGTACGACGGCTACTTTAACCGCTGGTTTGTGGACCCGGTCTACGGCCGTGGCTACCCGGCCGACATGGTGGCCGCATTTACGGAGGCCGGCATGATGCCCAGGCGGGCTCGACTTCGTCCAGCCCGGCGACATGGCCGCCATCGCCGCCCCCACAGACTTCCTCGGCGTCAACTACTACACGCGCAAAGTCATGAAGGCACAGAGCGAGGAGCAGCCGTTCCCGGTTCCGGCGGATGAGGTGGCCACGCTTCCGCGCACGGACATGGACTGGGAGATCTATCCCCACGGCCTCTACAGCCTGCTCTGCCGCATGCACTTCAACTACGGTATTCCCAAGCTGTACGTCACCGAGAACGGCTGCAGCTATGCGGACGGGCCGGGCGAGGACGGCGCCGTGCACGACGCCCGGCGCACGGAGTACCTCCGCCAGCACTTCCTGGCCGCGCACCGTGCCATCCTGGCCGGCGTCCCGCTCGCCGGCTACTTCGTCTGGTCCTTCCTGGACAACTTCGAGTGGGCCAAGGGCTACCGCGACCGCTTTGGCATCGTCTGGGTCGACTACACCACGCAGCAGCGCATCCTCAAGGACAGCGCGCTCTGGTACAAGGATGTGATCGCTGCGAACGGATTGTAGCTGCGCGTGACATACATGTCCGACGGGGACGCTCGGACGTCCCCGGGACATTCTAGCGTCGCGCGATCATCGTCTCAAAGTGCCCCACGTAGCGCCGGGCCAGCTGCGGCCAGCCCAGCTCGTCCTCGATCCGCTTGCGGCCGGCCGCACCCATCTCGCGAGCGCGCTGCGGGTTGTCGATCAGCGCCGCCACCACAGCTGCCAGTGCGGCGGGATCCTGTTCGGGCACCAGCAGGCCGGTGACGCCGTCGACGACCGCCAAGGGGTTGCCGGCGACGGTGCTCGCCACGACGGGTTTGCCGCAGCTCATGACGTCGAGCACGCACACATTGAGCCCGTCCGCCGGTCGTGACACCGACGGCATGGCGAGCATGTCCGCCATATTATAGTAGACGCCGATTTCAGTCTTGGGGACGCTGCCCACCCAGTGCAAGCGCGTCTGCCACGCCGAGATCCTGCGCCAACTGCTGCCAGGCCGCCAGCTCGTCGCCGCCCCCCACCATGACCACGGCGAGGTCGCGCGCCTGCAGCACCGGGTCGGCCAGTGCCCGGATCAGCACGTCAAAGCCCTTCTTGTAGACCATGCGTCCCACGCAGAGGACCACCGGCGTCTCCGCTGCAATGCCGAGCCGCGCGCGCAGGGCGGCCGTGCCCGTCGCATCGGGGCGCAGGGCATTGGGGTCGGTGCCGTAGATGATCATGTCGAACTTGTTGAGGTCGGCGCCCAGTGGCAGGACGGCGTCACGCAGCTCGGCGCTGTTGGCCGTCAGCAGGCTCGCCTGGTCAAAGGTGAACGCCGCCATGCGCCGGAACAGCGGGTTCTTGGCGGCGACCTGGGCGTCGGAGCCCGGCACCGAAACGGCCAGCGGGATGCCCAGCTGCCGGCTCGCCACCGCCCCGATAAAGCCGTTGGGCAGCACCCAGTGGGCGTGCAGCACGTCGGGCCGCAGGCGCTGTGCGCGTCGGCCAGCACCTTGCGCGTGCCGGCGGCAAACAGGGCGGGGCTCAGCAGATAGGCCTCGAGCCGCAGCGCCAGGTCAGACTGCATCGAGCGCATGTAGCCGAGGCGGTGCAGCCGCGGGGGATACGCATAGCGGTAGAGGCGCAGGGTCACCGGTTGGGCGGGCGCGGCCCGCTCTGGCCGCGGCCGGTATGTAGGTAAGCGCTCGGGTGTAGGCTGGGTCATAGGGTGCCCAGATCGTCATGCGGTGCCCCTGCCGCGCCAGCTCGTCGCAGAGGGCTTCGACAAATGTGCCGCTGAAATCGCCGGGGTAGCGGGGATAGTTGTGGGTGAGAACGCCGATGTGCATGGCGTCTCATTGTACCACCCTGCACACCCAAGCTTTGCTTGCACGACAGGGGATGCTGGGGGAGGATGCCTGCGGGCCAAAGGTGGGGAAGGCAAGGCCAGGCTCCTCCTGGAAGAGCCTGGCCGGTACAGTTACGGCTTATTCTGTTGTCTAGGTGCCTTGTGGGGCACCAGGCGCCTTAAGGCAGGCGCCCATGCCTGGCCCTCCGATTACGTACACCGACGGGCTGCTGGTACGCCATGCTGGGCGCTCGTGCTACGGCATCTCCGCAGCACCCCGTTGGACGCCCGGCGCATCAGAGCGGGACGCGCTTACGGGATGCAGACGGTGTCGCCTGGATACACGTAGTAGTTCGGGCGGTTGTACACCCACGGGTTGGCCGCCAGCATTGCGCTGGCCGACACGCCGTAGTAGGCGCCGATCCCGTACAGGCTCTGGCCTGGAGTAACTACATGTGTAGTGCTGCAGCTGCCGCTGCTGCTCGACGAGCCGCCGCCGTGGGTGATGCTCTCCCAGTGGCCGACCTGCTGGTTCACGAAGTTCCAGGCCTTGACCGGGTGGCCGGGCTTCGTGGGCAGGTACACCGTCTGGCAGATCGCGGTGTGCGGCAGCCAGCCAGCGCGCTGCTCTTCGCAGATCTTGTAGGCGGCGCCGGGGATGCGGTAGTCGTCCTTCGGGAAGGTGAAGACGTACTTGCCGGTGCCGTCCGTCGTGGCCGTCAGGTAGCTCATCGGCTCGAGCGAGATCGGGTCGAAGTCGACGTTCGGGTCAGGATAGTCGCCCTTGTAGACTGCGGTGGCCGTGATGACCCAGCCCGGGATGCCGATCATGCCGTTGTGGTCGATCTTGTAGCCTTCGATCGAGAAGCCCGGAGGAATCTGGCGGTTGATGAAGTCGACCAGTTCGCAGCCTTCGTATATCCGGCGAATCGGTCTGCGGCCGCGACACGTTGACCGGTAGCTGGCGTGGTGCCGACAGGCTCCCAGCCCAGCGCGCCTCTTCGGTCACGATGTAGGGGCCGTAGGACAGGTTGCTGAAGCGGACGTTGCCCTGGGCGTCGGTGTACGCCCTCCGCTGCGATCGAGCCGTCGGTGCGCTTGACCGTGATCTTCCAGCCCGGCAGGCCGTAGGCCGGCGAGTTGCGGATCCGGCGGGGCATCCGTCTTGGTGACGGCGATGCAGCCCTTGAAGTACAGGCGGTTCTTGAAGCGGATCGAGATCTTGCCGCCTTCAGGGGGCCAGGTGTCGTCCCACTGGACGTCCACTTCCTGCTTGCCGTCGGAAGGCATGACAGGCGTGTAGTGCTGGCCTGACGGCGGCTGTCTCCGTGAAGATCCATTTGCCCTCGGTCAGGCGGAAGGCAGCGATGCCATTGCCGTCGGTCGTGGCGGTGATGGGCGAGGCAAACCAGTTGCCAGAGGCAGGTGCGGCTCTGATGACCCAGTCGGCCAACGGCACGTGGTTGTCGTCGATCTTGAGGACTTCGACGTTGATCGGGCGCTTGACCTTAAAGCGCACTGCCACGCAGGCCGTACTGCCGTAGTTCAGGGTCACGTCGAAGCTGGTGCCATAGGGCGCGACAGGTTCCCAGCCCACCGGGAGGGTGAGGCTGACTTGCCATTTGCCGGCGGCCAGGTCATTGAACTCGAATTTGCCACCATCTTCAGTCGTTACGACGGAGGCGCCTGCGGGATCGATCTGCGTTGCGGTGACCTGCCACGGCACGTCTTCATCATCGAGCAGCGTTTCATCGAAGTTGATGATCGTGCCGGTGATGCAGAACTTGTTGGTGCCGGGATAGGGTTCCGGCTGAGTTTGAGCATGAGCCATGCTGAACATAGGGATCAGCACTGCTAGCGCCAGAAGAGATGCCACTAACGCCCGCACGCGCTTGGACATCCACTGTCGCTGACTGGAAGTAACTCCAGACATACGAGTCTCCTTTCAAGGATTATCTGTTGTTGGGGTGTGCGTGTTTCTGTTTACGAGTCGTCGCGCAAGTGACGGTTTCTCACATGGGCATCTCCTTTCGAACAGTCTTGCAACTGGATACGAGTTTTGGGCCCTCCTAGACGCAAGACTTATCAACCACATTACCATATGTTTTGCGCAATTGCAAGGGGTTGTCATAAGTTCATGCCATCAATTTTGGAGAAAATCCGTAAATTGACGTACGTCGATGGTCTATTCAAGGCGCAAACTACCTCAAGACTGACAAAATCTCCTGTCTAAATTTGTGGCAATCTCATGTAAAAGCATATATCCGCATAATAAGTTGTAAGCCAAGCGGGCGGCGACTCCCGAATACAGGGGCATAAATCCCTCCAACTCCATGAAAACGCCGCGCATGAACTCCTGCAAAGTAATATGCACAGGCTAAAGCTGCCGCTTGCTGCCACGGGTATGGGCTCACAATGCTTTGCAAGGTGAGTTGCGCCGGAAAACGGCATGGCATGAACTGTGGAGCCAAGTTTGCCGCAGGCCAATAAGTTTGTCGAACGCCTGTGAAAGAGCACCCCTGCATCCGACCGAAAAGATTCTTGCGGGTTTTTGAGGCTGCCACGTTCTCCCGCTGCACGCGATAGTGCGCGCGAACGTAGTTTGACATATGGCCCAGCATCAGTATCCTTCTCATCCCCATGGCAGCGGCATCTACCCTTGGGACGGGCTGGGTTGGCCCACGGTGACCTGAGTTGGTAGAACTATGTAGCCATTTAGATGGAGGACTTTGACATGGATGAGCCCTCTGACACCGAACAAGATATGCTGCAAGATCCGGGACAGGATTCCCAGCAGGGATGGTGGCGGCGGCGCCTGGACCATCTGCGCCGGCACACACGCAGCGTCGTGCTCTTTCTGGGCGGTATGCTGGCGGCGCTGGCCGCGCTCGTCGTCTATAATCTTTTGAACCCGGCACCCGCCCAACTCACGCTGCGCGACGTCAACGATACGGTCGCCGAGGCCATCGCTTCGGCCACTCCTCCCCCTGCCTACTCGGCGCTGGTCTACCAGGCCATCCGGCCGGCCATCGTCCTGGTCCAGGTGCATGATGTGCCTACTGACGGGGAGGACGAAGAGGACGGTAACGGATTGGGGAGCGGCGTGGTCATCAATGCCGACGGCGATATCCTCACGAGCCTGCACGTCGTCACCAACACCAACGCCATCACCCTGACCTTTGCCGACGGCACACAGTCGCCCGCCATGATCGTAGCCACGCAGCCCGACCACGACATCGCCGTGCTGCGTGCCACCCAGCCGCCGGCAGAGGTCGTGCCGGCCGTGCTCGGCAACCCGCACGCCATGAACGTGGGCGACGAGGCCTTTGCCGTCGGCCATCCCTTTGGCCTGTACGGCTCGATGAGCACCGGCATCATCTCGGGCTTTGACCGCACCTTTCGCCCGCCCAACAGCGGCGAGCGTCTGCGCGGCATGATTCAGATCGACGCCGCCGTCAATCCTGGCAACTCGGGTGGGCCGCTGCTTAACCGCTACGGCCAGGTGGTGGGGATTGTGACGGGGCTGGCCAACCCGACCGACCAGAATTTCTTTGTCGGAATCGGCTTTGCCGTGCCCATCGACGTCGCCGGCGGCGCCGCCGGCCTGCCGCCTTATTGATCGCGCTGCCATCCGATTGCGCGCCTGCCGCTACGCCGCACCGGTGCTCGCAGGCAAATCTTCCCCCATTCAATGCACCGGCCAATCCGTGGCTGCCTTTCTGTCCGTTATACCGTGTACGCCAGTCCTTTCCCGCGACGTACGTATGATTCCGTTTCGCCCGCCGTCCACGTGCCAGCATCTTGTTTCGTCCGCACGCCCACGTGCGGCGCCGTTCAGGAGAGCGCCAATGAACCTCAACCCATCTTCCGACACCGGGCTGCCGATGGAGCGCCTGCTCTATGAAATCAAGACGATCATCGTCGGCCAGGACCACCTGCTCGAACGCCTGGTGGTTGCGCTGCTCGCCCGTGGGCATATCCTTGTCGAAGGCGTGCCCGGGCTGGCCAAGACGCTGGCGATCAAGACGCTGGCGGAGTCGATCGGCGGCGACTTCAAGCGCATCCAGTTCACGCCCGACCTCGTGCCCGCCGACCTCGTCGGCACGCGCATCTATAACCAGAAGACGGGCGAGTTCAATATCTCGTTTGGGCCGGTCTTCACCAACCTGCTGCTGGCGGACGAGATCAACCGCGCCCCGGCCAAGGTGCAGAGCGCGCTGCTCGAGGTGATGCAGGAGCGCCAGGTGACCATCGGCCGCGAGACCTTCCAAGTGCCGAACCCGTTCCTCGTGCTGGCCACGCAGAACCCGATCGAGACGGAAGGCACCTACCCGCTGCCCGAGGCGCAGGTGGACCGCTTTATGCTCAAGGTGCTGGTCGGCTACCCCTCGCCCACCGAGGAGTTTGTCATCGTCGAGCGCATGACGGGGGTCCTGAAGGCGGTGCAGAAGATCTTGACCACGCAGCAGCTGCTCGGGCTCCAGCAGGAGGCGGCCGGCGTCTATGTGGACCCGGCCCTCGTCGAATATGCGGTCAAGATGGTGACGGCGACGCGGCAGCCGCAGACGGTGGGGTTGAAGGAACTGGCGCCCTACGTCACCTTTGGCGCCAGCCCGCGCGCGTCGATCAACCTGATCCTTGCCGCCCGTGCCCTGGCCTTTGTGCGCGGGCGCATCCTATGCGCTGCCGCAGGATGTGCTCGACATGGCGCTCGATGTGATGCGGCACCGGCTCGTGCTGTCGTACGAGGCGCTGTCCGACAATGTGAGCGCCGACGACCTGCTGAAGAAGATTCTCAACCGGATTCCGATGCCGGAGGTGCCGCTGCATGAACACACCCGCCTCCGCGCCACGGCGTGATTCATCCCGTGATGCGGGGCGTGAGCCCCCACGCGGTCTGCCAGTGGGCTCCCCAGTGCGCTGGCAGGTGGATCTCCTGGTGGGTCTTCGGCTCAAGCCACGCCCGAGCGCATTCTGCTGCGCCTCGACTGGCAGGTGATCCGCCGGCTCGACGGCCTGCTGCAGGGCGACTACCGCAGCCTCTTCTACGGCTACGGGGTGGACTTTGCCGACCTGCGCGAGTACCAGCCGGGCGACGACATTCGCTATATCGACTGGAACGTCACGGCGCGCATGGACACGCCGTACGTCCGCCAGTATGTGGAAGACCGCGAAATCACCGCCTGGTTTCTGCTCGACCTGAGCCCCTCGATGGATTTTGGCACGGTGCAGACGCTCAAGCGCACGCTGCTGATCGACTTCGTCGCCACGGTCGCCCGCCTGCTCACGCGTCACGGCAACCGCGTGGGCGCCGTCCTCTATTCGGGCAAGCAGGGAGCCGGCAGTGGCATGGGCAGCGAAACCCCTAATGAGGCCGGCAGTGGCAACCGTAACGGCAGGGGGAATGGGAAGCAGAACGGGTCGGGCAAAGGAACGGGGCACGCAGCGGACCTTGCAGCCGGCCACGTGGGCCGCGTCGACCGCACGATCCCTGCCCGCGGTGGGCGCATCCAGGTGCTGCGGCTGGTCAACGACCTGCTCAAGCGCTCCCAGCCCCATGCCGGACAGGCGACCAGTGGACAGGCGAGCAAGGGTCATGTGTCTAGGGGCCAGGCGTCTAAGGGCGGGCCGGCCAGCGGACCGACCGACCTCTCGGTGCTGCTGGGCGCGGGGCTGCACGCCGCCAGGCGCCGGGCGCTGGTCTTTGTCGTCTCGGATTTTGCCAGCGTGCCCGGGTGGGAGCGGCCGCTCAACCTGCTGGCGCAGCGGCACGAGGTGCTCGCCGTCCGCATCTGGGACCCGCGCGAGCTGGAGCTGCCCGATATCGGCCCCATCATTATGGAAGATGCGGAGACGGGCGAGCAGCTGTACGTGGACACCCACGACCACAAGTTCCGCCAGCGGTTTCGGGAGGGGGCGCTGGCGCGCGAGGCGGCGCTCGGCGATACCTTCCGCCGCGCCGGCATCGACGCCCTGTCGCTTTCCACCGAGGACGACCTGGTGCGCGCCATCGTGCGCTTTGCGACCCTGCGCAAGCAGCAGCGTTGAAAGAGAAACTGAGTTTCTCAAAGAAACTCAGTTTCTCGGGAGGTGTGATGACATTTGTCTGGCCCGCAGCGCTTCTGCTGCTTCTCCTGCTCCCCCTCTTTGCCGCCTGGTACCTGCGGCTCCAGCAGCGGCGCCGGCAGCTTGCCGCCCGCTATGGGACGCTGGGCATGGTGCAGGTGGGCGGCAGTTCTGCTGGGGCGGCTCCGCGCCCGCTTGGCCGGCGGCGGCACCTGCCGTTTGCGCTCTTTCTGGGAGGCCTCGCCGTGCTGCTCGTGGCGCTGGCACGGCCGCAGATGGTGATCAGCCTGCCGCGGCTCCAGGGTACCGTTATCCTGGCCTTTGACGTTTCGGGGAGCATGGCGGCCGACGACCTCAAGCCGACGCGCATGGAGGCGGCCAAGGAGGCGGCCCGCACCTTTGTCGACCGCCAGCCCGCGACGGTGCAGATCGGCGTCGTTTCCTTTAGCGACAGCGGCTTTGCCGTGCAGCCGCCGACCAACGAGCAGGCGACGATCCTCGCCGCCATCGACCGGCTGCGCCCCGAGCGCGGCACGTCGCTGGCCAACGGCATCGTCACGGCGCTCAACACCATCTTTGCCGGCGACGAGGTCACCAGTGAGGAGCGGGCGGCGGATGGGGTCACAAGTGAGCCGGGCCAGCCGCTTTACAGCGACCTGACGGCTTCGCCCACGCCGCCGCCGACGCCGGTGCCGCCGGGGACCTTTGCGCCGGCCGCCATCGTGCTGCTGACCGACGGCGAGAACACGGCGCCGCCCGACCCGCTCGAGGCCGTCCAGGCAGCGGCCGACCGCGGGGTGCGTATCTACACGGTCGGCATCGGCAGCCCGGAGGGGGCCACGCTGGAGATCGAGGGCTTTTCGATCCACACGCAGCTGGACGAGCCCACGCTGCAGGCGGTGGCCGAGCGCACCGGCGGCGAATATTTCAACGCCGTAGACGAGGAAGGGCTGCGTGCAATCTATGCGGAGCTCAACCCCGAACTGGGGATCGCGCCGGAGAAGATGGAAGTGACGGCGCTGTTTGCCGGCGTGAGCGCACTGCTCCTGCTGATCGGCGGCGCCCTCTCGTTGTTGTGGTTCAGCCGCCTGCCGTGACGGTACCGGCGCGCGGCGAAAGGTTGTCCTGGAGGTAGCCGATGGACTTGTTGTGGCCCGCTATCCCTCCTCCTGCTGCTGCTCATCCCGCTGCTGATTGCGGCGTATGTCTGGGTGCTGCGCAGGCGGCGGCGCTATACGGTGCGTTATTCGAGCCTTTCCCTGGTGCGCGCGGCGCTGCCCCGTTATTCGCGGCTGCGCCGGCACCTGCCCTTTGCCTTGTTTCTGCTGGCGTTGGGGAGCGCTCGTGCTGGCGCTCAGCCGGCCCGTCGCCGTGGCCGCCGTGCCCACCAGCCGGGCGACCATCCTCCTGTCGCTCGACGTCTCGCGCAGCATGTGTTCGACCGACATCCCGCCCAACCGGCTGCTGGCGGCCGAGGCGGCGGCGCTCAAGTTTGTCGAGCGCCAGAATGCCTCCACGCGCATCGGGCTTGTCGCCTTTGCCGGCTTTGCCGAGCTGATCATGACGCCCACCACCGACCCCGAGCTGCTGGCCGACGCCATCGAGAGCCTCACCACGGGGCGGAGAACGGCGATCGGCAGCGGCATTCTTGAGGCGATCGACGCCATCGCCGAGATCGACGGTTCGGTGGCGCCCAGCGTGCGGACGCCGGCCGACACTGCGCCCACGCCCGTCCCGCGTGGGGCGTACGTGCCCAGCATCATCGTCCTGCTCACCGACGGGGCGAGCAACGTGGGGCCCGAGCCGATCGATGCGGCGCAGCAGGCGGCCGACCGCGGCATTCGCGTCTATACGATCGGCTTTGGCACCGCGTTTGGCGGCGAGATGAACTGCTGCTCACAGTCCGCCGAGCGCGATTTCTACGGCGGGGGTGGCGGCAGCATGTTTGGCGGTGGCGGTGGGGGCGGGTTCCGGCGCGGCATCGACGAGGAGACGCTCAAGCAGGTGGCGGACATGACGGGGGCCGAGTACTATTCGGCCGAGAGTGCCGGCGAGCTGCAGGCCGTGTTTGAGAACCTGCCGACCTCCTACATCACCCGCGCACGAGGTTACGGAGATCAGCGTCTTCTTTGCCGCGGCGGGGGCGCTGCTCGCCGCGCTGGCCGTCGGGCTGTCGCTGCTGTGGCATCCGCTGCCGTGACAACAAGCTAGCAGCCGAGTTCGCAACTGGACATGTACGTCACCAGGCAGGAGACTGGGTCTGCTGCCGGATCCTCGCGCCGCCACTTGCGCACCTGTGGCAGCCACCGCGCAAGACCCACTGCGCGCGCCAAAGAACCCAAACTTAATAGAATAGTCGGCAAACCTGCGAGACAAATGCCCTGATTTAGCAAGCGCAGGTCCACTACCATTGAGCCACAGTACAGTCGCAGCAGAGTTCGGCACCGCAAGTTCGACGGTGTCATTTGGCCAGATAGTCGAGGTGGCTCATGGAATGCAACGCAAGCAACAGCTGCGCGCCCCGCGTGGCTACATATTCGCAGGACGGACTGGGTCTTGGCCATATGCGGCGCACCCACTTGATCGCCAGGCAGTTGCTTGGCTTGCGCCCGGATGCCTCGGTGCTGACCTTGTCCGATTCGCAAATGGGACAGTTTTTCACGCCCACGCCGAACCATGACTATCTCAAGCTGCCCTCGATCGTCAAGGACGGCCCCGGCCAATGGCGCGCCGCCAACCTGGCGCTGCCGTTCGACCAGGTCCTGGCCATGCGCCAGGAACTCATTCGCTCTGCCCTGCTCAACTACCGCCCGCACGTGCTGCTGGTCGACCACATGCCGCACGGCGCCATGGGCGAGCTGCTGCCGGCACTGGCTGCGCTGCGCCATGGGCGAGATGCTGCCGGCCTCGGCACCAAGATCGTGCTTGGTTTGCGCGATATCCTGGATGCCCCGCATATCGTGCAGTCCCGCTGGCAGGTCGAAGGCGCCTATGCCGCCATCGAGGAGTATTACGACCACGTGCTGGTCTACGGCATGCGCTCCGTGTATGACCTGGCAGAGCAGTATCGCTTCTCTGCGCCGGTGACAGGGCGCCTGCGTTACTGCGGCTATGTATGCGCACCCAGCTACCCTGCCACGATCCGTGGGCTGCGGGCCAAGCTCCTGCGCGGCATGCAGGCGGGCACCAAGCTGGTCGTGGCGATGGCGGGCGGCGGCGCCGATGCGTATCCGGTAATGCGCACGCTGCTCGACGCACTGCCCATGATTCAGCGGCGCCAGCCCTCGCTCCTCGTCCTCGTCACCGGCCCTTTCATGCCGAACGAGCAGCAGGAGGACCTCAAGGCGCGGGCGCACGGCCTGCCTGTGCGCATCTTCACGTCCGTGGACGACACCCACAGCTACCAGGAGGCTGCCGACCTGCTGGTGGCGATGGCGGGCTACAACACGACCGTAGAAATCCTGCAGTCGGGCAAGCGCGCAATCCTCAGTCCCGCGCCGTGGACCCAGCGCAGAACAGCGGACCCGCGCCCAACTATTCGCCGCACGCGGCTGGATCGAGATGCTGGACCCGGACGATTTGCACGCGGATGCACTCGCAGCGCTGGTGGTCAAGAACTTGGACCTGCCCCCGCACATGGATCCGGAAAGCAGGCCAGACCTGCAGGGCGTGCACGCGGCTGCACAGACGTTAGCAGCGCTATCGCCGGCGGCAAGCGAGCCGCCTGGCCTTCGTGGACGCATGGGGAGCGACGCTTATGAACTGGCTAACCATCGACGATAACCTGCCCGCCCTGTCGCTTGCGTTCGACGGCGAGGCGGTCGCACAGCGCTTTGCCCAGCAATGGCCCGCGCGCCGGACACAGCCCCATGCTCCTGCCGGAGTGAAGTCCGGCCGCCGGCAGGATGTGCAATATGTTCCCGCCACGCGCTGCGTCTCGACCTACAGCTTATCTGTGGAAGAAGTGGACGCCGCGCCGTGGCCGACAATCGGGGTGGTCGAAGTGACCCCTGCGGGCCTGCAGCACCGGCTGTTCACGGAAGATGCACAGCTGCGTGGTCTCGCCCAGGCCGCAGATGGCGCGGCGATGGGTGAGTCCCTGCGTGCCCTCGGCGTGGACCAACAGGGGACAGGAGAGACGGAGCTGTGTGGGGTAATGCCCGTGCGCTACAAACCCGGCTCCCGCTGCACCTTCCGCTACGACCTGCGCACGGCACATGGGCGGGCAAGCTGCTTCGGCAAGCTCTTTGCGCAAGGCGGCGCGCACCAGTGGCAGATCGATCTCGACGCTCTACCAGGCCAGCCGGCACGAGCCGGAACTGCCGCGCATCCCCCAGCCCCTGGCCTATAGGCCGGACACGGAGATGCTGTTGCAGGCGGCTGTGGCGGGGGCCGAACTGCACACGCTCGCCTTCGACCCGCAGATCGACCTGGTTACACGCGTCGATTGGCTGCGCGCCGCCGGCCGGTGCATCGCCGCACTCCACTCCTATAAGGCGATCGAGGCGCCACGGCGATCGTTTGCCGACAACCTCGCCGAGCTCGACGACTACCGCCCGGCGCTGCAGCAAGCGAACCCGGCGCTGGCCGAGCGCTACCTTGCGGCCATTGCTGCCCTGCACGATGTTAATCGCCGCCGGCACGAATTGGCGCCGGTGGTCAGCCACGGAGCGCTGCGAACCGACCAGTTCATGCTGGAAGACAACCGCCTGGTCCTCATCGATTTGGACAGCGTGTGCTGGGCCAGCCCTGCCCACGACTTGGGCAACTTGCTGGCCTATCTGGCCTGGAAAGCGCTGCGCCAACCGCAGCACGCAGCCTTTATCCGGCACGCCCAACAAGCATTCCTGGCCGGGTACCGGACGCTGCGCGCCCTGCCGGAGCCGGGCTGGCTGGCGTACTACCAGGCGGCGGCGATGCTGAAGATCGCCGGCCGTCGCTATTCTGGCCTGACCTACCAAGAGTGGCCGTTGACCGAACATCTGCTGGATCGGGCAGTGAGCATCGCCGCGGCGTGTGAGGAGCAAGAACATGGAGACCGTTAAGCAGGAGTCGTGGCGGCGCACGCTGGAAGTTGCGCTCGACGGCGCGGCCATGGCGGCCTATCTTGGCCCGCGGCTGCCGGCGTGCGCGCTGCCCCCGTCCGGATTGGTGGTAACCGATCTGGCCCTGATCGACCACAAACCCGGCCGGCGCGGCCTGGTGCGTTACGAACTGTCGGCGCGCGAAGAGCAGCAGCGCCACGTCGTCTTCGGCAAGCTGTATGGAGATCGCGGCCAGCTCCTGCGGGTGAACCACGTGCTGCATGCGCTGCACGGCGGCATGGCCCAGGCCGGGCTGCCGGACAGCGTGCCGCAGCCGCTCGGCGTGATTCCGGAACTCTCCATGCTGGTCTACAAGCCCGTAGACGGCTGCTTTCTGGACGAGGCGATCGCACGCGGCGGTGGCGCCGCCACGCTGGAGCTGACCGGACGCTGGCTCGGCGTCTTTCACCGCCAGCCGCTGGCAGCCGGCCAAGACCTTTGACCTGGAGGGCGAGCTTGCCAACCTGGCGGAATGGGCGGCGGTTGTCGCCCAGACCTATCCTGAGCTGGCGGCCAGGGCACAGGTTGCGCTCAACTATCTCCAGCAGCAGGCGCCCGGTCTGCCGCTGGCGGCGCTGGGTGCCGATCCACAAAGATTTTCACTACCGGCACGTGCTGATCGATGGCGGCGCCAAGGTGATCGACTTTGACGAAGTGCGGCTGGGCGATCCGAACCTGGATCTTGCCCACTTCTGTGCCAACCTGGACCTGCTAGCGTACCGCCGGCACGGCGCGCCGCAGCGCCTGCGGGGCCTCGCGCGCCGCTTCCTGGCGGCGTATGCGGACACGACCGGCTGGTCCTGGCCCAGGCACCGCCGCCCTTTTCTCTACTTCTATGTCTACACCTGTCTCAAGCTCGCCCGACAGCTCTGCCTGGGCTTTGGGCCAGGCCCCGTGCCAACCGGCAGCGGCGCGGCGCCGGGAGGTGGCCATGATTTTGCAGCAAGCGGCGACGGCGATCGCGCCGGCAAGTGTGATGACAACCGCCGCGGAAAGTGCAACGGTTCGCGTTGGTCTGACGAAGGAGTCCGTATGAATCCGGTAAACTCTTCTCTGCGTGTCGGCTATATTCTGCGCAGCTACCCGCGCCTGTCGCAGACGTTTGTCGTGAACGAAATCCGGGCGCTGGAGCAGCTGGGCGTACAGGTCCACATCTTCGCCGTCACCCACCCGCACGAGCCGCTGGTCCAGCCGCAGGTGGCAGAGGTCGCGGCGCCGGTCGATTACCTGGAGGGTGCCCTGGCCCGGCGCTGGTGGATCGATCCTGTGGGAGCACCTGCTGCTGGCGCTGCTGGCGCCGCACCGCTACTGGAGCACGCTGTACTATGTGGCCCGCCATCGCGAGTTTGACGAGGGGTACACGGCCAGCTCGCGCTATGCCTGCTTTGCGCAGGCGGTCTTGCTGGCGCACCTGCTCCGGCGCGAGCGCAGGCAGGGTCGCGGCATCGACCATCTGCATGCGCACTTTGCCCACGATCCGGCGCTGATCGCCCAGCTGGTGCACCTGTTGACCGGGATATCCTTACACGTTTACGGCCCATGCCGCGCGACATCTACCAGATCCCCAGGCAGGCCCTGGCCGAGCGCATCAAGCGTGCCGGCGCGGTCATCACCTGCTGCGCCACGAATGTCGACTATCTCAAGACCGCCACGGCCGCCGCGCAGCATGCGAAGCTGCGCGTGATCCACAACGGCATCAACCTGAGCGAGTTTCACCCCGCGCCGGGCGAGAGCGATGCGGCGGCGCCCCTGATCCTTTCGGCGAGCCGGCTGGCGGAAAAGAAGGGCTACCCCGACCTGCTGCACGCCTGCCAGGTGCTGGTGCAGATGGGGTACGCGTTCCGCTGCGTGATCTACGGCAGCGGCCCGCTGCAGGCTGAGCTTGGCGGGCCTGGTCACACAGCTGGGGCTGGCCGAGCACGTGACGCTGGCCGGCGCCTGCACGCAGGAGGAACTGCGGGCGGTGATGCCCCAGGCCGCCATCTTTGCCTTGACGCCGTTCGTCACCGAGGACGGCGACCGTGATGGGGTGCCGACAGTGCTGGCCGAAGCCATGGCCTGCGGCGTGCCCGTCGTCAGCACCACGGTAGCAGGGATCCCCGAGCTGGTGACGCACCAGCACAACGGCCTGCTGGCGGAACCGCATGATGTTAAATCCATGGCCGGCGCGCTGGCCGCACTGTTAGGCGATGCCGCCCTGCGCAAGAGCCTGGGGGCCGCGGCCCGCCACACGGTGGCCGAGCAGTTCGATCTGCGGGCCGGCGCCCAGCAGCTGGCCAATCTTTTCGCCGGGATGGCGGCAGGAGCACGACCATGACTACACAACACGCAACCCACACCGACATACATGGCCTGGGGGAACGGCAGCAGGTCGAAGTTGTGCTGAACGGCACGCGATGGGGCCTTTTCTCCAGGCCCACGTACTGGACGCCAAGTACGAACCCGGCGCACGCCTTGCGGTCCTCTACGCGGTGGGCGAGCGCCTGCTCATCGGCGAACTGGAGTGGGCCGGCATGCCCCATGCACCGTCCGGCATGCAGTTGCACGCCTTTGAGGACGACCCAGCTCTCCCCAGCTTGCGCACCGTGCTCGATGCGGAGGCGATGGCCGGCATCCTCCGCGAGGCCCTGCCCGAGTGCACATCTGGTGAAGTCGCGCATCGTGCAGTGCCGGGTGACGCCCCTGCGCTACCGGCTGGGCAAACGCTGCACGCTGCGGTTTGACCTCCGGCTGCGTGATCAGCAGAGCGGCGCATTCGCAACACGCACGCTCTACGGCAAGCTGTACCACAGCGCCGGCAAGGCCCAAGCTGTCTGTGGCGAAATGCAGATGCTGGCCGCCTCGCCCACCCTCGCCGCGGCGGGGGTAAAGCTGGCCGCGGTCGCGGCATTTGTGCCGGAATTGCCCATGCTGTTCCAGACGCCCGTGAGCGGCGTGCCGCTGGATCTGCTGCTGACCCCCTCAAGGCGGTCTCCCCTTCTTGCCCATGACGAGCGTGCCCAGGCGGGCATCCGGGGTGCGGCTGCGGCGCTGGCCGCGCTGCACGGCGGCGCAATGAGCACGGGCCGCGTGCGGCCGGTAGAGGATGAACTGGCGCGCATGCAGCAGCGCAGCGCGGCGCATCATGCCCGCCGCGCCCAGCGGCCGGCGCCGCGTTGCACGAGCTGGCGCGCACACTGCCCTCGTGGCTGGATTGCCTGGAAGGCTGGGGGGCGGAACTTACCCTGGTGCACGGCGACTGCAAGCCCAGCCAGTTCTTGGTCCTGCCTGGGGCGCAGGGCGACGGCGCGGCTCAGGTTGCGGTGCTCGACTTCGACCACTGCGGCATGGCGGACCCGGCCGCCGATGTGGGTAACTTCCTGGCCTCGCTGCGGCAGGCAGGGATTGCCCAGGCGCGGGTGTCCACCAGGCTGGAGGAAGTTTTTCTGGCGGCCTACCTGGCGGCATGCCGCGCACCCGAGGGCTTGCGCCTGCGCGCGGCGTGGTATGAGGCCGTGGCGCTCTTACGCAAGGGTCTGCGCAGCTTTGCGCGCAGCCCGCGCTCGCCGCTGCCCGAACTCCTGGTGCAGGAGGCGTGGCGCTGCCTGGCGGCGCTGCCGCGCACCTAGCCCGCACCGAATGAATTCGGTGCTACCGGAGGCAAAACCCACTAAAGTGGGTTGGTGTGCCCCGAAAAGGTCGCGTGTGCCAACCGGCTTCAGGCTGGTTTTGCGTTGGCCAGCACAAAATTCATGCGGTGTGGACCGGGCGAGGCGGATGGACGCCCGCGGCCTGTACCAAACAACCTTATGCCTGTCCCGGAGATTGATAGAAACCCGCGACGATCTGCGAGAAAACCCCAGTGCAATGGCGCTGGGGTTTTCGCTACCATGGAGCCAGCTGTGCAGAGGCAGGCACAGGCTGCGCTCGCCGCAACGTACGCTGCCGGAAAGGATGGGCATCATGATGCAACGCGCAGAAATACAAGTAGTGAAACAAGTAGAGATACAAGTGAACGCACAAGCAACAGAGGAGAAGCGCCGGCACAAGGCAAAGGCCGAGGTAAAAACTGGGGTGAAAGCCAGGGCGAAGCGTGAAGTGAAAACCAAGGCGAAGCCTGAAGCGAAGCCACCGCGCCGCGATACGCTCGCCTACGTCTTTCGCCTGCTCAGGCGCTTTATGAAGGGCCAGCACCGGGTGTTCGTGCTCGCCTTTGCGATGTTAGTCATCGAGACGGTGACGGCGATCTTTGAGCCGTATCCGTTGGCCTACCTGATCGACTATCTCAAGGGCGACAGCCGCACCCCCGACATCTTAACGCGTCTTGGCGTGCCGGCCGCCGCTGTGCCCGCCTCGCCCGTCATCGCAACGGTGGCCGTGTTGACGGCGGCCATGGTCTTGTTGGCGATGGTCAACAGCCTGGCCGATTCCCTGGCGGAAATCCACCTGGCGCAGGGCGGGCGGGCGTTGGGCTACAACCTGCGCATCACCCTTTATACGCACCTGCAGCGCCTATCGCTGGCCTTTCACGGCAAGCAGCGCACGGGCGACATCCTGACCCGCATCACCGGCGACGTGAGCGAGATCGAGAACTTTGTGATCGCCTCGCTCTCCGATATTGCCGGCAGCCTGCTGCTGTTGGGGGGCACGATGGCCTTTCTGCTCTACCAGTCGTGGCAGGTGGCGGTGGTGGCGCTGGTGATTGTCCCCCTGCTGGCGCTGGTGTCGAACTTCTTCTCGCAGCGCATCAAGGTGGCGGTCAAGACGCAGCGGGCGCGTGAGGGCGACCTGGCTTCGGCCACGCAGGAGATGCTCAGCTCGATCCGCGTGATCCAGACCTACAACGGCGGCGACCAGGCGCTCCAGCGCTTTGCCGACTACAACCGCAATGCTGTGACCGCGGCGCTCACGGCTGCCGGGCTGCAGGCGCGCTTCAGTTGGGTGGTCAAGCTGCTGGAGGCGCTGGCGATCTCGGCGGTGGTCTGGGTCGGGGTCTACCTGATCTACGGCCCCACGACGACGGAGAGCTTCAGCGTCGGTATGCTGATCCTGTTTATCCAGCTGATTCAGAACATGTTCAAGCCGGCGCGCAAGATCATCAAGGAGTGGAACACGATCGGCAAGATCTTTGCCAGCGTGGAGCGCATCGGCGAGGTGCTGGACCGCAAGCCGGCCGTCGACGACGCCCCGGATGCCGTGGCGGCCCCTGCCTTGCGCGGGCGCATCGAGTTTCGGGCGGTGGACTTTGCCTACCAGGCCGACCCCGAGGACGCCCCGGACGAAGGCCAGGTAAACGATGAAGGGCAACCCCGGCAGGTGCTCAACGCCGTGAGCTTTGACGTCGGGGTCGGCGAAGTGTTTGCCCTGGTCGGCCACACCGGCGCGGGCAAGAGCACCGTCATCCAGCTGCTGTCGCGCCTGTATGACCCCACGGGCGGGCGCATCCTGTTTGACGGCGTGGACATCCGCCGCTTTACGCTCGACTCGCTGCGCAGCCAGATCAGCGTCGTGCTCCAGGAGACCGTCTTGTTTAACGGCACGGTAGCGGAGAACATCGCCTACGGGCGCAGCGCTGCGAGCCGTGACGAGATCGTGCAGGCGGCGGTCCAGGCCAATGCGCACGAATTCATCGCCCGGCTGCCGCAGGGCTACGACACGCAGCTCGGCGAACGGGGGGCCAACCTGTCGGGCGGGCAGCGGCAGCGCATCGCCATCGCGCGGGCTTTTATCCGCAACACGCCGATCCTGATCCTGGACGAGCCGACCACCGGGTTGGACGCCGAATCCGCCGAGCTGGTCCTGCTGGCGCTGCGCCTGCTGATGCGCGGCAAGACCACGGTCATCGTCTCGCACGATTTCAAGCTGGTGCGCCAGGCCAACAAGATCGCAGTTCTACGCCAAGGGAGGATCGAAGAAATGGGCAACCATCGTGAGCTGCTGAAGAACCAGGGCACGTATGCCAATCTCTACGCCAAGCAGTATGGCCAGAACCAACCCGAAGAGGAGCCGCAGGCCGGGTCACTCTACGACCTGCTGCACAGCCCCGCCTTCCAGCAGAAGTGGCCGGCCGTGCGCCCGGCGTTTGACGCCGAGGCGATGCGGGTGCGGCTGCAGGGGGCGCTGTTCGCCGCAAGGGACGCTGAGGGCGCTGCGGCGCTGCGGACGCAGCGGGCACTGCGGATGCTGACTATGCCATCGTGTACTGCAAACCGGGCAAGGCTTCGTATCTGAACGAAGGCGGGTGCCTGGTGCGCTACGAGCTGCAGATCGAACATACGGCCAGCGGCGAGACACAGGCGTCGTTACTGCTGGCCCGCATCTTTGGCAGCTGCGCCGAAGCCGAAACCTACCTGGCCACGCGGCTGGCGCCGCTGGCGGCAGAGATGGTGGGGCGCCCGGAGATCGCGCCGTTTGCCCGTCCCTATGCGCTGCTGGAGGAGCTGAACATGGCAGTCAGCGTCTTTCCCATCGACGGCGAGCTGCCGATGCTGATCGCCGCCACCGACCCCCGGCAGGTGCTTGGCCTGCTGCGGGGAGCCGTGCCGGAGGAGGCCGGCAGCCATTTCGAGGTGGCGGGCTGCGCCGTCGAGCCCGGCCACTACGGGCGCCAGCACCGCTGCGTGCTGCGCTACAAGCTTGACGGCAGCTGGGTGGATGCCGACGGGCGCGACGCGATCGACCCCGGCGGGCAAGCGCCAGTTGGTCTACGGCAAGGTGGCGGCGGACGACCGGGGCAAGCTGGTGGGCATGGTCGTCACGGCGCTGCACCGGCGTCTCCGGCATGTGCACACCAGCCGCCGCTTCTGCATGCCGCGCATCCTGGGCTACCAACCGCGGCCTGCGGCTCATCCTGCTGGAGGCGATCCCCGGCGAACCCAGGATTGCCGAGCTGATCCAGGCGCATGTGGCGGGGAAGAGTCACGGCGGCGGGGAGCACGCAAGCGCTGGCGCAGGCGGTGGCGGACTGCGCCGAGATCGCGGCGGCGCTGCACAAGGTGGAGATCAAGCTGGGCGAGCCGCGCACGCTGGACCACGAGCTGGCGAGCCTGGCGGCGCAGATGGCGCCGATCGAGGAGTTCTCGCTGGCGCTGGCGCTGCAGCTGCAGAAGGCGATCAATGTGGTCGGCGCCTGTGCCGCCCTGACGCGGCCCTGGCCGCTGGTCTTCAGCCACGGCGACTACACCTACACGCAGCTGATCTTTGCCGAGCACTCGTGCGGGCTGGTGGACTTCGACACTGTCGTGCCAGGCGGAGCCTGCGCTCGACCTGGGGCAGTACCTGGCCTATGTGCGGCTGGCGGCCCGCAAGGCACAGCTCGGCAAGGTGCACGGGGGCATGACGGTGCGGCGACCACGGCGTTGGCCGAGCTGCCGGCCCGGGCGACAGATGCGGCAATCGAGCCGCCGCTAGATCCTGCCGCCGAAGTCTGTGCCTGGTTTCTCAACACCTACATCCAGGCCGCGGGCTATCGCGGCGTGGATGTGGAGCAGCTGTGCGTACGCGTGGCCATGTATGAAATCGTCAGCCTCGTGCGCATCGCGCAACACAGCTGGCTCAAGCTCAAGGGCAGCCGGCTCGAACTTGTGACTGATTTACTAGAGGAGCGTGTCAAATGTCTATCCCAAAGCTTACAAATCCTGCACCTACAGCACGGCCGGCAGCACACGCAGAGGCGGCCGGCCCTGGTGCGGCCGGCCAGCACCGGTGCGCAGTACCGGCATGGCTCGCCGCAGCCGTAACACCGGAACAGATCTGCCGCGGCGCTGCGCAGCCACGTGCCTGAGTTCGCCGCCGGCCAGCTCCAAGTCCGCAGCTGCAGCGTAAAACGGCTGCGTCTGCACGACGGACCAGGGCGCCTGGCGCGGCACCATCCTCGTGGAGGTCGCAGGTTTGCGGCCGGCCATGCTCCCGCGCGCAGGGGGACGACGCGGCGCAAAGCCAGGTTGTGGCGCTGCATGTCACCCTCCTGACCGCCCGGCCGGCCGCAACCCCTGCCGGCGGCTGAGCCGGCGGTTGGGCCGGCGGCTGCCATCCCTTTGGCGCGGCGCAGTGGCGGTGCCGCCTGCCAGAACTGAACCTGGAAGTGCGCACCCAGCCGGCCGACCGCGAACTGGCGATGCTGCCGCAACTGCCGCAGCTGATCGATCCGGAACAGGCACGTATGCTGCTCGAGGCGAGCATGCGCAGCGGCGAAAATCCAGACTACCGCGAGCTGCGCATCCAATCCTGCCAACCCAGGGTGGCGCGCTACAAACCCGGCAGCCGCTGCACAGTCCTGTATCAACTCGAGTACGCGGCGGAGCCCCCTGCCAGGCACGAGTGGCCCCAGGTCGTGGTCGCCAAGACGTACCATGGCGACAAGGGGCAGAATGCCTATGCCGGCATGCAGGCCTTGTGGCGTTCGCCGCTAGGCGCCAGCGCCACGGTGCGCATCGCCGAGCCGCTGGCCTGGCTGCCGCAATTGAACGTGTTGGTGCAGGGCCCGATTCGCGAAGAGCTGACGCTCAAGGAACTGCTGCGGCGTGAGCCGGGCAGCGGCGGGCAGGCGGCTAAGGAGGGGGAGCTGTCGAAATCTCGCCTGAACTCGCCGGCTATATCCGCAAGACGGCAGCCGGGCTGGCGGAACTCCATCGCTGCGGCGTGGCTTACGGCGAGCACGTCACCTGGGAAGATGAGCTGGCGAAGATCTATGCGCAGCGCGCCATGGTGGCCAGGGCCGCTGCCGCAGCTCGCCAACCTGGCGGAAGAGCTGCTGAACCATCTGCGCACGCTGGCTGCCGCGCCAGCCGGCCGATCCGCCGGCGCCGGCGCACCGCAGCTTCCGGCCGGCCCAGGTACTGCTGGCGGGGGGTGAGATCGGTTTTATCGACTTTGACGGCTTCTGCCAGGCCGAGCCGGCGCTGGATCTGGCCCTGTTCATGACGACCGTCAAGAATCTAGGCATCAACAAGGCGGGCGGCGACGATGAGGATGAGGATGAGGGCCAGCTGCTGGACGAAGCACGGCGGCGGGCCGGGTTCACGCGGGCCGAAGCCATCTGCGCGCTGTTCCTGGCCGAGTACGAAAAACATGCGCCCGTGTCACGCGCACGGATTCTGCTTTGGGAGGCGCTCGACCTGCTCTCGCTGGTGCTGGGTTCCTGGACCAAGCTCAAGCTCGCCCGCCTGGACAACTGCCTGTTTTTGCTGGAAAGGCATCCGCTATGCAGAACATATCTGAAATCCTGCTAGGCCGGCACGGGCCGGCGGGCGTGCAGGCGCTGCTGGGGGGCGCGGAGGCGCAGGCAGTGCTGCGTGATGCGCTCACCGCGCGGTTGGCGGCGGATGGCGAGGTCGGCGCCCCCCAGCTGCAGCGCGCCAAGTTCAAGCCCGGCCGCAAGCTGGTGGCTTACTACGACGTTCCCGTGCGGCGGCCGCCGCCGGGGGCGAACTCACCCGTCCCTGCGCGGTGACCTGGTCGCTGGTCAAGCCCCCCGGCGACCAGGGTGCCACGCCCCCATGGGACCTGCAGATCCAGGTTTCGCCGCAGGACGCGGCCTATCCGCAGCTTGCCCGCCTCGTCGACCCCGTCTACGTCCGCGCGGCTGGGCGCCCATATGCCGGCGGCGGCGGCAGCGTATGCCGTAGAGACCGTGCGCTACCGTCCGGGCCAGCGCCACGTCCTGCGGTTCAGCCCTGCGGGGCGCGCTGCCGCGCACGATGGCGGCAGCGCGGGCACGGTGTACGCCAAGCTCTATGCGCCGGCGCACTATCCCGCCGCCAGGGGGCAGGCGTTCTGTGCGCTGACGCGGCGCCTGGCGGACTGGCTGGAAGCCTGCGTGCCCCGGCGCGCGCGTGCTGCGGCCGGCGGCGTATGTGGCGGAGGACTCGGCCATCCTCTATCCGTGGGCGGCCGGCGTCCCGCTGGCGGATCTGCACGGCGCCTATGGTGCGCGCAGCGGCGACCTCGCCCATGCCTTGGCGGCGGCCGGTAGGGCGCTGCGCGCCCTGCACGCGGCGCCGCCTGCGAATCACAGGGGAGCTTGTGCGGCAGGAGCTGGCGGGGGAGATCGCGGCCATCGCCAGGACGTGCGAGCACATCCAGGTGCTGCTGCCTGACGCCGGGCGCACGATCGGGGCGCTGCTGGCGCGGGCGGCGGGGGCCTATGCGGCGCTGCCGCAGGAAGCTCCCACCTTTATCCACGGCGATTTCAAGGCCGACCACGTGCTCCTGGCGCCGGGGTCGCGGCTGACCCTGATCGATTTCGACACGTGCGGGCTGGGGGATCCGGCGTACGACCTCGGCAAGTTCATGGCCGACCTCGCCTGGTGGGCGCATGGTGCCGGCCGCACGCAAGCGCCGGCGGCAGCGTGGAGCGCCTTTCTGGGCGGTTACGGCCTCCCCGCCGGGCATCCCCGCCTGTAGCGGGCGCAGGTCGTGGCGGCGTTGATCTTGGTGAAGATCGCCGCGCACCGTGTCAAGCTGTTTGACCCCACGTGGGCAGTCCAGACCGCCGCCCTGGTCGAGCAGGCGCAGGCGATCCTCGGCTAGGGCCGGACCAACCTATGCCTGTGCATCTGCCGCCGGACCGTATTGCTGCTCATGTTCGCGGCGGGCGAATGGTATTACCATCTAGCCATGAGAAAATCACATAGGGACCACCAAGTGGACCACGACCAAGCACAAGGGCCTGCGCCGGCAGCAAGACAGCTGGCGTGGGCGGTAGGGGCTGTGGGCCTGATCCTGCTCGCCGCCTGCAGCGGCACACTGCGCCCGGCGCCGGCGGCTGAGCAGGCCGCGACGGCCACCGAAGAAGCTGCGCCACTGCAGCGGCGGCAAGCGGCCGACCGACACGGCCGGATACGGCGCGGCGGCGGCCGCACCGGCCGTGGTGCCTGCGGCCGACGACCCGGCCGGCGGGCGGCTCCAGGTGCCGGCGGGCTTTGCCCTCAACACCTACTTCACGGGGCTGCGCGCCCCGCGGCTCATGACCGTCGGGCCGGACGGCGCGCTGTATGTCGCCGAGCGCGGCGCCAATGCCGTCGTGCGGCTGCCCGATGCCAACGGCGACGGCGTGGCCGATGAACGGCAGGTGGTGGCGCAGAATCTGGCGGGGGCGCACAGCGTCGAGTGGCACGAGGGGGCGCTCTACGTCGGCGCCGACGGCAGCGTCGTGCGGCTGGAGGACCAGAATGCGGACGGCGACTTCTTCGACGAGGGCGAGCAGGACGTCCTCACCGACAACATTCCCACCGGCGGCGGCCACAGCACGCGCACGGCGCACTTTGGGCCCGACGGCATGCTCTACGTCGCCGCGGGTTCGAGCAGCAACATCGGCGTCGAGCGCGACCGGCGGCGGGCGGCGATCCTGCGGTTCAACCCTGACGGCTCGATTCCGGCGGACAATCCTTTTGCGGACGACCCCGAGGAGACGCGGCGGCCGGTGTGGGCCGAGGGGCTGCGCAACAGCGTCGACTTTCTCTTCCTGCCCGACGGGCGGCTGTGGGCCGACCACAACGGCAGCGACATGTTGGGCGACGACATCCCGCCCGAGGAGATCGTCATCGAGGTAGAGAAGGGCAAGCACTATGGCTGGCCGTACTGTTACACGCCGGTCGAGGGGGTCGTGCCCCCGGGGACGCAGGAGGCGCACGACGAGCGCGTGCCCTTTGACCAGTGGCTGGGCGACTGCAGTGAGGTCGTGCCGGCGCTCTTTACCGACCTGGCGCACCAGGCGCCGCTGGGCATCGTGCAGTACAACCAGAGCGCATTCCCGGCCGAGTACCAGGGCAGCCTGTTCGTCGCGTATCACGGCTCGTGGAACAGCAGCGTGCCGCGCGAGTGCAAGGTGCAGCGCATCGTGGTGCAGGATGGGCATGCCGGTGAGCAGCGAGCCGTTTGTCACGGGGTTCCGGGGCAGCGACGGCGAGCAGTGTGGCGGCGCCTGGGGCCGGCCGGCCGGCGTGGCGGTGGGGGCCAACGGCGAGCTGTTTGTCAGCGACGACCAGAATGGGAATATCTACCGGGTGGTGTATACGGGCGGGCAGTGGCCAGTCCGCAAATGGAAGTGCAGCGGCGGGCTCGGTCGCTGCCAGGGTGGGGGGGAAAAAGTCCTGTCTCGGCGCAGATGCGAATCGCCGGGGGAGTGAGGGTGCGCCGTGACAGGTCGAGGCGAGCTGGTGGGTCGAGGTGACGGAGTGTTGGTGCGTGCGGCGGGTGAGCGTGAGTTGCCAGAGGCGATGGTGCGGGCGGTGGAGTTGGGCAGGTCCCAGAGGACGGCGTGCATGGTGCCGGATGGGTGATGGAGATGCCGACGGCGATGCCGCGGTCTGATCGCTTGGCGACCACCGGACTGGCGTTGGGCCGCTGTGTGGTGAAGCGAGGCAGGCTATGCGCGTTTCCCAGAGAAGAGCGGTGGTCATGCCGGGTGCGCATACTCGCCTGGCTGAGCGGTGGCCGTGCACGCCGAGGAGCCGGACGGCAGACGCGAGCTGCAGCGTGGCGCTCAACGACGACCCGGCGGCGCATGGCCTACGCAGGCGAGTGCAGCTGCGTTTTCGAGCACAGGCAGCCCTCGCCGGCCGTGTTGCTGGACCAGCGACCTGGCCGTGATTATTGACGGCGTTGGCGTAACTGTGCGCCGCCGAGGGTGCCGAGGTCGGTCACGACGCCGTTGGCCCAGGCGGCGTGGAAGATGCGGGGTGACCGGTGACTCAGCGGTGCGGGTAAGGCTGAAGCCGGCGACCAGGCCGTGGTCGTTGGGGCAAGCGCGGATACTGGTGCTCGGAGAGGCTGGCGCCGTCCAGGGTGCCGAGGTCGGTCCAGTGGTTGGACAGGCCGGCATGCTCGCTGCCGGACGCGGGGCGGGGCGGTGCAGCTGCCGGCGACCACGCCGTCCTCATTCACGGCGGTAGCAGTGCTCGCCGCCGCAGATGGCGCCCAGGTCGACGATGATGGGGCGGAATGGCGCGGGGCTGCGGCGGCCTGTGGGGGTGGAAGGCGAGCAGCGCCAGCAGAACGCAGCCGTGCCGCCAGGGTGGGGCGGAGGATCGTCCAAAGATTTGCAGCCATCGGTATGCTCCTTCGTGGTGCCGCAGGCGAGCGCCGGGCGGCCGGGTGGCAGTGGGCAGGTCTATTAGCGCGGCTGCGCCTCCACCGGCGGCGTCCTCGGCTTGTTGGCGCCGGGCGCGGATTTGCTCCAGGGCGGCGCGGTCGCTTGCGAGGTCGGGGTGGCCGGTGGCTTCGTCGATGGCGACGACGGTCTGCAACTCCTCTTCAGCCCGCGCCAAGTCGCCAAGCGCAGCCGCGGCCATCGCCGATGTTGTAGCGTGTGACCGCTTCGCCCCATCGATCGCCCACCTGGCGTCTGAGCGGCAGCGCCTGCTCGTAGTACGCCAGCGCCTGCTGCTTGTCGCCCAGGGCGGAGTAGACCGTGCCGATGTTGTTGAGGGTGGTCGCCTCGCCGCGCTTGTCGCCCACCTGGCGGCTGAGCGGCAGCGCCTGCTCGTAGTACGCCAGCGCCTGCTGCTTGTCGCCCAGGGCGGAGTAGACCACGCCGATGTTGTTGAGGGTGGTCGCCTCGCCGCGCTTGTCGCCCACCTGGCGTCTGAGGGGCAGCGCCTGCTCGTAGTACGCCAGCGCCTGCTGCTTGTCGCCCAGGGCGGAGTAGACCATGCCGATGTTGTTGAGGGTGGTCGCCTCGCCGCCCTTGTCGCCCACCTGGCGTATGCAGCGGCAGCGCCTGCTCGTAGTACGCCAGCGCCTGCTGCTTGTCGCCCAGGGCGGAGTAGACCCGGCCGATGTTGTTGAGGGTGGTCGCCTCGCCGCCCTTGTCGCCCACCTGGCGTCTGAGCGGCAGCGCCTGCTCGTAGTACGCCAGCGCCTGCTGCTTGTCGCCCAGGTCGGAGTAGACCGCGCCGATGTTGTTGAGGGTGGTCGCCTCGCCGCCCTTGTCGCCCACCTGGCGTCTGAGCGGCAGCGCCTGCTCGTAGTACGCCAGCGCCTGCTGCTTGTCGCCCAGGGCGGAGTAGACCACGCCGATGTTGTTGAGGGTGGT
The DNA here is from genome assembly GCA_963701415.1 of uncultured Chloroflexia bacterium. Taxonomy (GTDB): domain Bacteria; phylum Chloroflexota; class Anaerolineae; order Caldilineales; family Caldilineaceae; genus Fredericiella. Next base: position 56,043 of record CAVPAH010000019.1, on the reverse strand, counting down.
CGCCTCGCCGCGCTTGTCGCCCACCTGGCGTCTGAGCGGCAGCGCCTGCTCGTAGTACGCCAGCGCCTGCTGCTTGTCGCCCAGGGCGGAGTAGACCATGCCGATGTTGTTGAGGGTGGTCGCCTCGCCGCCCTTGTCGCCCACCTGGCGTCTGAGCGGCAGCGCCTGCTCGTAGTACGCCAGCGCCTGCTGCTTGTCGCCCAGGTCGGAGTAGACCAGCGCCGATGTTGCTGAGCAAGGTTGCTTGTGACTTGGTATCCGCATGCTGCTCTGTCACCGCCAGCGCTTGCTGTGCCCAGCGCAGCTGTTCTGGCCCAAGACCGCGCAGGTCCCAGTAGACGCGCAGCGCCCAGACCCAGTCTACGATGCGTTCGTCGTCCTGCGGCAGCCGTTCGAGCGCGTGGCGCGCCTGCTCGTAGACTGCTTGGATACGCTGCCAATCCTCTCTGTCTTCATCTACCAGGCGGCGATAGTACGCATCATGGCGGTCGGCGGCGTCCTGCGCCATGTGCGTGCGGGCGGCATCGGCGATTACCTGGTGCAAGGCTAACTGGCCGTCTTCGTCCAGCTCGACCAGGCTGCGCTTGACCAGCAGGGCCAAGGCCGCGCCATCGGCACCTGCCACTGCCTCTGCCGCCTGGCGATCGAAGCGCGCCGGCTTGGCGGCAAACGCGCCCAGGGCGTAGAAGACGCCGAGCGCGGCCGGGTTGCTGCGACCGAGGTCGGCGAGACTCAGTTCGATTGCCTCCTGCAGCGACTGCGCGCGGCCCGATGGTATCGCCCAGCCGCACTTGCGCCAGCGCGAGGCGCTGCTGCGGGTCGGCGAGGTCGGCAAAGGCCTGCGCCGAGAGGTCCGGGAAGAGCGAGCGTTCGGGCACGGCGAGGTAGCCGCCCAGCAGCTCGATCGCCAGGGGCAGCCCGCCGGCCGCCGCCAGCAGCTGCGCAGCCGCCGCAGGATCGGCGGCGTATGCTTCGGGCGCCAGCTGCTCGCAGCAATTGGAGGGCGGGGTCGGGCGCCAGCTCGGGCACGTGCACCTGCTGGCCGTGCCCGGCAAACGTCGCGGGCGATTTCCCGGTCGCGCGTGGTGAGCAGGTGGACCGCCTGGGGGCAGCCCAGCCGCAGCTGCCTGGGCGCCGCCACGTCCCAGGCGTCGTCCAGGACGACCAGCACCCTGCGGTCCGCCAGTGCGGCGCTCAGGCGCTGGACGCGGGCGGGGAGTGCGGGCAGGTCTGCCAGATCGACATGGGCGGCGGCCGCCCACTGGTTGAGGATCGTGGCGGGGTCGGGCGAGGTGCCGAGGCCGCCCCAGAGGATGCCGCCGGTGAAGTGGGCCTGGACGCGGGGGTCGTGGGCGAGGGCGACGGCGAGGGCGGTCTTGCCGGCGCCGGGCAGGCCGTCGGTGGAGAGGGCGGGGCTGCGGCCGGAGAGCAGACGGGCGACCAGGTCGTCGAGCAAGGCGTCACGGCCGACGAGGGGCTGGTTGGGCTTGGGGGGAACGTTGACCCACAGCCACCCGCTTGGCCTGCCTGGCGCGCTGACCTCCGGCAAATCGCTGTTCCCGAGGATCGGGCGGCCGGCGCCTACCTGGGCCTGGCGCTGCTCGGCCTCGACACGGAGGGCGGCCAGCTCCTCGTTGTCCTCCATGTCGGCACACAGGCAGCGCAGCAGTGCCGGCACCTGGCCGCCACGGTCCAGCACCTCCAGCAGCTCGCGGACCTGGGTGCGGAAGTTCTTGTCGGCGACGAGCGTGTCGAGACGCTCGCCCAGCTCCAAATACAGGGCTTCCGCCAGGGCGTCATGGTCGTAGGCGTCAAGGATTGCCTGGTGGATGCGGCGGGCGAGGGGCGGTGTGGTTTGGGACATGATGGTGGCAGGATGGCGCGATGGAGGCGCTATTTCTGCTGGCCGAGGTTGCTGTGCAGGTTCTTGGCCTTCAGGTAGTTCTGAATGCTTGCGACTGGGATGCCCTCGTTGTGGGTGAGGGTGGACCAGTCGGGGTCGCCCATGTGGTGGAGGGCGACGAGGTTCCAGTTCTGGTCGAAGACGGGTGAGCCGGAGGAGCCCGGCTCGGTGTTGGTCCGGTAGGTGACGCGCGTCTTGTTCTGGTTGAGCTGCTCGACGGCGTTCGGTGGCCAGCGCCAGCTTGAGCGGCAGGGCCTTGGGATGCTGCATGATCCAGAGCGGGCTGTCGGGCGTGAAAACTGTAGTCGGTCGTAAAGGCGAGCCAGGCGCGCTGCGGGCCGCCGCTGTTCTTGCCGGTGACGGGCGTCTCCGCGCCCAGCGCCACGGTGGCGATCTCCTGCTCGAGCCGCAGCAGGGCGAAGTCGAGTTCTTCGGGGCCGGGGAGCACCGTCTTGGACACGCCGGCCAGCTCCTGGGCCGTGGGCGGCGTGGCGGCGATCAGCCACGTGCCGTCGCCGGCGAGGCCGACCTCGATGCCCTGGCTGACCGGCTGGCCGCCCGGGAGCTGCTTGTAGTCGAACTGGCAGGTGACGGCGGCAGGATGCGACGGCGCCGGAGATCACCTGGGGGAGGACGTGGTAGTTGGTCAGCACGGTGCCGGGGCCGACGAGGAAGCCGGTGCCGGCGGGGGTGCCGTCGATCTTGATGCGGCAGACGGCGGTTTCGACCCAGCCCTGGCGGGTGCGGAAGAGGGCGGCGTCGAGGTAGCTGTTGTTCTTCTGGATGAGGCTTTCGAGGGCCGAGGTGGTGGGGGGCGTGCCCACGGCGGCGAGGTTCAGGCTGGCGGCATAGGCCTGGAGATCGGGGTTGCCCGGGTTATAGCTGGCGGCGACCAGCAGCAGCTTATAGGCCCAGCCCTCGCGGTTGGCGCGGTCGATCAGCTGGAAGACCTGGTAGTCGAAGTCGGTGTCCTTGACCAGCTGCTCGAACTGCTTGTTCAGCTCGGTCGACAGCATCTGGGTCAAGGAGTCGCGTGTGAAGGCACTCAGCAGTGCCTGCTGGAAGGGCTTGATCTGGGGACCGGTCAGCATGGGCATGGTTTGGCTCGCATCGGGTGGCGGATTGGATGATGGTCAGGCAGGTCGACGGCGGGTTGGGCGGCAGGTCGCAGCCTACGCCAAGCATAGCACGCGACCAGTGGTTTGACAACGGGTTTGGGCGTGCTTGATTGGGGCGGGCGGCATGCCGTATGATGGCAGCGGAGGACTCTTGGCAAAATGGGCAAATCGATCGTCGTATTTGGCGCCGGCCCGGGTCTCGGGCAGGCCGTCGCCCGCCGCTACGCGCGGGAAGGGTACACCGTCATGCTCGTCGCCCGGGGGCGGGAGGCACTGGAGGGGCTGGCGCGGGAGCTTGGCAGCGAGGGTGCGACCGCGCACGTGATCGCGGCGGACCTGGCCGACACGGCGGCCGTGCCCGGCGCTGGCGGCGCAGGTGCGCGGCCTGGCCGGCAGCCCCGACGCCATCTACTATGCGCCCACGCCCAGCGGCGGGTTTATGCCGGCCGGCAGCCTGACCCCGGAGCAGGCGCAGGACTTTATGCCGCTGACCTTCTACACGCTGGTGGCGCTGGTGCAGGAATTTCTGCCGGACATGGTGGCGCGGGGGGACGGGGCGATCCTGACGGCGCAGGGGGCGAGCAGCGTGCAGGGGCTGCCGTACATGAGCGGCCCGGGTCCGGCGCAGGCGGCGCAGCGCAACTACCTGCAGTCGCTGCACGGGGAGGTCGCCGGGCAGGGCGTGTACGTGGGGATGCTGTACATTGGGGCAGCCATCGAGGGGAGCGCGTTTCACACCGAGATGGAGAGGGCGAAGGCGGCGGGGGAGCCGGTGTGGGAGATGGCGACCGTCGACCCGGCGGTGCTGGCCGAGATGCTGTGGAGCATGCACAGGCAGAAGGGAGAGGCGGAAGTTATCTATCCCGAGCGACCGCGCGAGTGATGAAAGGCAGGTTGAGGCAGAATGTAGCTTACGTCAGGCATGGCACCCGACCCAGGGTTTGACGTACTTACACCGGCCAGCGACGACCCGGTCAGCGACACCAATCGGGTGTATTCATCCACCCATGTCTAGTTTCTGGAAGTCAGTTCAGCTGCCGCTTGAGCTGCGCCTTGGTCTGCGGCGTGGGCTGGACATGTACCACTCATCGGCCCTCGGGGTGAAGGCGTTAGATATGGTTCCAGCCCGTCGCCTGCTCACTTGAAGCCCAGCCCTCGCTCCTTGAGGCTGACATAGCGGTTGCGCCCGATCACGATATGATCGAGCACGGCGATGTCGAGCAGCTTGCCGGCTTCTACCAGCATCTCGGTGACGCGCACGTCTTCGGGGCTGGGCGTGGGGTCGCCGGATGGGTGGTTGTGCACTACAATAATTGAAGCGCAGTTGGCTCGAATCGCTTCGCGGAACACCTCGCCGATGCGCACGACGGCCGTGTTGAGGCTGCCGGTGTAAACGGTGGCAACGCGCAGAACATTGTTCTTCGTATCGAGCAGCACGGCGCGCATCTGTTCTTGCTCAAGCAAGGAAACTTCCAGCATAAGAAGATCCGCAATGTCGGCCGGGCTTCGGATTTGCAGTCGCTCTTGCGGTAGTGCCAGCAGCAGCCGCCGTCCGATTTCTAGCGCTGCCTTCACCTGGGTAGCTTTGGCTTCGGCTACGCCGTTGACCTCGTACAACTCCTCGAAAGTTAGCCTGCGCGATACCTGGCAGACCACCAAAACGAACCAGCAGATTCTCAGCTACGTGGATAACACTCTCACCGGCACGACCTGTACCCAAGAGAATCGCCAGCAACTCGGCGTTGCTGAGTGCACCCGGCCCAGCCATCAGCATGCGTTCACGCGGGCGCATGTCCACAGGCAGGTCGCGCAGCATCGGCGTGTACGTAGCCCCTGCCTCTTTGGTCGAGGCGGCATGGTCCTTGGCAGGTGTCTTCTTGGCAGGACGAGGCATGGTGTAATCCTTGTTTGGCAGAGTATCGGCGCAACCCATGCTGCACCTGCCAATACGGTAGCACGAAATGCACCCGCTACACCTCCGACAAACCTACAGAGTTTCGCCCCGATTGAGACTCTCAAGCAAGCCTGCCCCTGTGGTGTTCGACCTGGTGGAGCGGGCCGACCAACAAGGGCGGCTGCATATCGGCAGCAGGCAGAGCCATTCCATGTCGACCCAGTGCATGTGGTTGCCGAAGGTGTAGTAGAGGGGGAGGCGGTGATTGGATTGGTTGGTCATAGTGGTGGTTAGTATAGCGCGCAAGCCGCCTGATCGGCAGGTGCAAAGATGTCCCGCAGATGCTGGTGTCACTTGCTATTGAACTCATATGGACAGCGGAGTAAGATGGATGCAGTGGGCACGATGTAAGCGATGCGTGATCTTTTGGGCGCCAAAAACGTTGTGAGAAGTTTTTGAGGCTGCTTTGCGCCTCGAAAGGGCGATACCCATGAATACTCACGTGCTGCGCGAAGTTGTGCTGATGGTGGCGCTGCTGCTGGCCGGCATGCCGCAGACGGCGTTGGCCGTGGATTATGTGATTGACGGCACAGGTGGCGACTGTGCGAGCCTGGGCGGCGTTTGGGAGGCGACGACCAGCCCGCCTAGCTGTACTGTCAACCAGTGGACGCTCGCAAGCGGTAACCGACTGGTGGTAGAAGCGGGCGCGGCCTTGCGGCTGCGCGGCAGCAATCTCAACGCCGGCACGATCCACAACGGCGGCACGATCGAGGTCGGCGAAGTTTACGATGCGAACCGCAGCACCATCATGAACACAGGGGTCATCAGCAATACCGGGGTCATGTGGGTTGGCGCAGAGAACTACGCCGTCACCGTAGGAAACCAGGGGCAGGGCACGGTGACCAACAGCGGCACCATCGAGAACGCGGGGACGATTGAGATCGGCGGCGGCAGCGTCATCACCTCTACGGGTACGATCACAAATCTTGCCGCGGGACTCATCCACAACCGATCCGATCGGGTCTTGCCCTATTGGTGCTGTGAGGACGGGCTGCTTGAAAACAGCGGCAGGATCCACAATGGGGGCACGGTTACCGTTGCGGGAATTGCAAGCAACCGCGGCAGCCTCGACAACGGTCCGACGGGCGTCATCACGCTGCAGCTTTACGGCTACTTCGATCCCTTGGGGCGAGGGGGTGGTTTTTCGTCAACTACCCTGGAAAACACGGGAGCCATCGATAACAACGGCACGATCGACAGCCACGGTGGAGATGTGCAGAATCGAGGGACCATTCACAATGCCGGTGCGTTCCGCAATTTCGTGGAATTCTTTCTGTCCAGCACCTTCGTGGGAGGGCAAAAGGTGTGGCGATTTGGTCACGTGCGCAACGACTACCACCGTCGCCAACAACGGGATCATCATAGACTGCGGCGACATTTGGGATGGCAATGCCCCGGAAGGGAAGCCAATTGTCCGCCAAAGCTGCATCGCCTTTTTGCCCAGCATGGAGAATACCGCTAAGTGAAGAGCGAGATGGGAACTTACGGGCGACCCTATCGGGACGGCGGCGACCTGGCGCGGATGCGCGAGCTGCTGATGGTGGGCACGGCGGCGGGGATCCCGGCCTCGTATATGCACCCGGGGGAGCTGTACTGGATGACGTACTATCCGCCGGACGAGGAGGCGAACCGGCGCGATATCCGCGTGTGGGAGTTTGCCGCTGCGTTCGGTGGGGGAGACCGGGATGAACTGGCGGCGTGGGCGATCTACTGTGCGCTGGAGGAGACGTTTGACCTGTTTGTGCATCCCAGCCTGCACGGCACGGCCCACGCACGCGGCGATCATGGGGGAGTATGTGGGCTGGGCGGCGGGGCGGGCGCGCGAGGCGGGGCTCGACCACCTGGCGCCGTTCTGGGTGATGGACTATGACACGGCGATGGACGGGCTGCTGAAGGCGCACGGGTTTGTGCCGCTGGAGGGCCCGGCGCCGCCGCTGTTTGCGCGCAGCCTCGCAGGTGAACTGCCCCCGGTGCAGCTGCCGGAGGGCTACTCTGTGCAGGGGGTGCGCAGCGAGGAGGACGGGCGGCGGTACGCAGCGGTGAGCCGCGGCGCGTTCCGGCCCGACGACGACTGGGAGGCGTACTGGGCGCGCTATGCGCGGTTTATGGCTTCGCCGGTCTATGACGGGGAGTGCCATTTGTTTGTGCGGGCGCCGGATGGCAGAGGCGCGGCGGTGTGCTCGATCTGGTATGACGAGGTGAACGGCGTGGGGCTGTTTGAGCCGGTGGCGACGCATCCGGACTTTCAGCGGCGCGGGTTAGGCAAGGCGGTGATGGCGGAGGGGCTGCGGCGGCTGCAGGCGGGAGGGATGCGGCGGGCGATTTTGGGGACGGACCCGACGAATGAGCCGGCGATGGCGCTGTACCGGGCGATGGGGTTTTTTGTCGAGTGCAATTTTGTGTTCTATCGCAAGGAGCTGTAGGAGCAGGCGAGCCGGCGGAGCAGGCGGGAAGCCGACGAGTACGTCGGGGACGCCTGCGGTCCGGGGGTGGTGGTCAGGGGGTGAAGAGGCGGGTGGTGGCCATGTAGGGCTCGGCGTAGGCGCGGAAGGACGGGGAGGTGGGAAACCAGTTGTGCTCCGGCCGGGTTCCATACTCCCAGACGATGGCGCGATCGCGCAGCATGTAGAGGCTGTAGCGCGCGGCGAAGCCTTCACGTGGCGGGCGGGCGGCGAGGTAGGCGGTGCCAAAGGCCTGGGCGAGCTGCGCACCGGCCTGCGGTTCCTTGTCCAGGTAGATGGCGACCAGGCGCACGAGGTCGGCTTCGCCGTCGCCAAAGTAATATTCCATCAGGTCGAAGAGGCCGGTCACCTGCCAGGCACCGTGGACATCCCCGGCAGTCGGCACCTGGGCGACCAGCAGGTTGCCGGGGTTGTAGTCGTTCATGACAAAACAGGGCTGGAAGGCGACCGCCAGCGCCGGCGCCGCTTCCTCGATCACGCGCTCGGTCCAGGCCAGGTCGTCCGGCGTGGTCGGCGGCATGGCGGCGGCGTTGGCGCGTGCCTTGGCCAGCCAACTGCGGATATCGGCGGCGATCCAGTGGGCGAAGCCGTCGGGGAAGGGCTGAATCGTGTGCGACGGCCAGGTCGTAGTCGCCGGCAAACGGCCAGGTCAGGGCATGCAGGTGGGCCAGGTTCTGCCCGAGTGCCTGCGCGATGGCGAGTTTTGCGGGGAGGGCCAGGTGAGCGGCGAGCGGATGGGTGCCGTGGAGACGGGGCATGAGCAGGTAGGGCCAGCCGAAGATGTCGGTGCGTGGGATCCAAGAGGTAGGGGTGGGCGACGGGGACCTGCGTGTGCGCATGGAGCAAGGCCGCGCCGAACTGCTCTTTGGGGAACTGCCAGGGGTAGTGCGGGCTGCCACGGAGGACGTACTCCCCCTGCGTGCTGGTTACGAAGACGTTCTGGCCAAAGAGGCCGCCGGCGATGGGGGCAGCGCGCACAAAGTCGCCCAGCGCAAAGCGCGTTAGGGCGGCCTGGAATTGGTGGGGGGCGAGTGCGCCAAGGCGTTGTGAGTAGACCTGTGGTGTTGATGAGGCGCGCGTAGGTTTGTGCTCCGTGATGTGGGTTGATGGTTGTGGGCACTTTGCCACTTTCTTCGGCCGCTGTCCAGATTTCGGGGGCGCGGGCGGGCACAAGGTCCGGCGGGGGCAGAAACCGAGTTTCTCGCAGAAACTCGGTTTCTTGGGCTGTTGCGCCGGAGCCTGTGGCCCTACGTAACGTGCTTGCCCCGAACACCAAATGCGCCCCCAGATTTTCGCCGGTTGATGACCCTGGGGCCTGGTGGTAGACTATGCGTGAGCGCTGACAGCTGCAACCCACAGACAATTCCATCTCGCTTCTAACTCGCTTTTTATGGAGGTGCACCGACATGGCGCAAGGCAAGTATCCTGAATGGATGGGGAAGATGCGCGGCCTGACGCCGGAGGAGCTGGCCGAGTTTTTGGCCGGCCCGGTGGTGGCGCGCGTGGCGACGGTCGACGAGGAGGGGATGCCGTACATTACGCCGGTCTGGGAGGAGTGGGACGGCGAGTCGATGTGGATCGTGCCGCGCGAACGGTCGGCGTGGGTGCGGCACCTGCTGAACAACCCGAACGTGGCCATCTCGTGTGCGCTGGATAGCAGCCCGTATACGCGGGTGTTGATGCGCGGGCGGGCGGAGATCGCGTTTGGGCCGGCACCGATGGCGGGCGCTTGCTTGGAGATCGCACGGCGCATGGCGGTGCGGTATCTGGGGGAGCATGGGCCGGAGTATTTGGAGCCGACGGCGGATAGGCCGCGCTATTTGATCAAGTTCACGCCGACCAAGGTCACGTCGTGGGAAGGCGTGGAGTGGGCGGAGAAGTATACGAAGCCCCAGGCAGGGTAGGTGCGTGGGCAGAAACCGAGTTTCTACGAGAAACTCGGTTTCTTGGGGTATCTTGCCGGACCTTATGCCGCTACGCTGCGGGGGGTGGCGACGGGGAGGTAGGCGCGGAGGGCGGCGAGGAGGTGGTCGATGTCGTCGCTGCCGATGGCGCTGCCCATGTGGCCGACGCGGATGACGTTGGGCTTGTAGTGGCCGAAGCCGGCGGTGATCTTGAGGTGGTGCTCTGCGGCCAGGTAGCGGATGATGGCCCCCGACTCGACGCCCGCGGGGCACCAGGCGGCGGTGAGGACCGGTGCCATGAGGGCAGGAGGGACGAAGAGGCGCAGGCCCAGGTCTTCGAGGCCGCGGCGCAGGTGGGCGGCGAGCTGTTCGTAGCGGGCGAGGCGGGCGGCGAGACCTTCGGCCAGCAGGGACTGGAGGGCGGCGCGCAGGGCGAGGATCACCGAGCAGGGCATGGTCACGGGGAAGGGGTGCCAGTCGCCCCAGTTCTCGACGTACCACTGCCAGCGGCGGAGGTCGAGGTACCAGGAGCGGGGGTAGGCGGGCTGGTCGGCGATCACCTGCCAGGCGCGGTCGTTGACGGCGACGATGCCGAGGCCGGCCACGCCGCCGAGGCACTTCTGCGAGCCGGAGATACAGACGTCGACGCCCCAGTCGTCCATCGGCAGCGGGGTGCCGCCGAGCGAGGAGACGGCGTCGGCCATGATGAGGCGGTCGTGTTGGCGGGCGACGGCGGCCAGCTCCTGCAGGGGGTTGAGCACGGCGGTAGAGGTTTCGAGGTGCACCACGACGACGCCGGCCAGGTCCGGGTCGGCCGCCAGGGCGGCGTCGAAGGCCCCGGGGGGAAGGGGCTGGTCGGGGGGGATGTCGAGGATGACGGGCACGACGCCGTTGGCCTCGAGGATCTCGCGCCAGCGGTGGCCGAAGTGGCCGTTGATGCCCAGCAGCACGCGCTGGCCGGGCGCAAAGACCGACTGGACGGCGGCGTCGGCCGCCAGGCTGCCGGAGCCGGGCAGCATGAAGACCTTGCCCGCGGTGCCGAAGACGCGCTGGAGCAGGTCGATGGTCTCGTTGTGGACGGACACCCAGTAGTCGCCGTAGTGGGCTTCCACGGGACGGGAGAGCCAATCCAAAACACTGTCTTCAACTTCGGTGGGACCTGGAATCAGAAGCTTGGTATGCATAGATGTGTCCTTTGTGGTGAGCGGGAACGTTCTGGTCAATATACCATGTGCGGGGGTGTGAGACCATGACCGAGCAGGCAATCGGGCTCACGCGTGCGTCGGGCCGCGTGCGGCGGCGGCGCTTCCTCCTGCGGTACGGGGTGTACCTGTCGCTGCTCCTGCTGCTGATCGTGGCGGCGGTCGTCACGCCGTCGATCTACAGCCGCAACCTGCTCTTTTTGATCCTGCGGCAGGCGTCGCAGCTGGGGCTGGTGGCGATCGGGCAGACGCTCGTCATGCTCGTGGCGGGGCTCGACCTGTCGGTCACGGGGGTGCTGGTGCTGACGTCGGTCGTCATTGCCCAGGTGAGCGGGGGGCAGGATGGGGCGATTGCGCCGGCCGTGGCGCTGGCGTTGGGGCTGGGCGCGCTGATCGGGGTCGGCAACGGGCTGCTGGTGACCAAGCGGAACGTGCCGCCGTTTGTCGCCACGTTGGGGATGCTGGTGCTGGTGAACGGGGCGACGCTGGCGTACACGCGGGGGATTCCCAGCGGGCAGGTGCCCGAGGCGTTGGGGACGTTGGGGGCGGCGTTGGGGCCGCTGCCGATCTCGTTCTTGCTGTGGGTGGGGTTTACCGTGCTGTTCAGCGTGCTGCTGTATGCGACGCCGTGGGGGCGGCGGGTGCATGCGGTGGGGGCCAACCGGGAGGCGGCGCGGCTGTCGGGGCTGGCGGTAGACCGGACGAAGATTGCGGTGTATGTGATCTGCTCGCTGATGGCGGTGGTCGCCGGGGTGGTGCTCAGCGGGTATGTGGGGTATGTCGACCGGTATCTGGGGCGCGGGTTTGACCTGGACTCGATCACGGCGGCGGTGATTGGCGGGACGGCGTTTACCGGGGGGCGGGCCAGCCTGCTGGGGACGATGGCGGGCGTGCTGCTGGTGCAGGTGTTGAGCAGCATGCTGCTGGTATTGGGGTTGGACATCGAGGTGCAGCTGGTGGTGAAGGGGCTGGTGGTGATTGCGGCGGTGGCGTTGTACTCGAGTTTCGAGCAGGAGGCGTGAGTTGGGAGGCTTCCGGGAAGAGGTAGGGTCTTCCCGGAAGGGTGGGCTTCCCGGAAGGGGGTCTTCCCGGAAGGGGGGTCTTCCCGGAAGGGGTGTCTTCCTGGAAGGGTGTCTTCCTGGAGGGGGGTGGAAAGTGTTTTCTGTATCAACTGCGATAAGGAGAAACGACTGATGTACACACGTAAGCTGCGAATGTTTTCTGTCTTGGCCTTGATGAGTATCCTCGTCGGGCTGTTGGGGGCCTGCGCGGCGGTGGGACCGGCGCCGGCGGCGGCCCCGGCTGGGGAGGCTACGGCGGAAGCGACGGCGACGACGGCGGCGGCTGAGGAAGCGACGGCTGAGGAAGCTACGGCTGGGCGGCTGCGGCGAGCGACAACCCGTACCTGGACAGCGTGCTGCGGCGCAAGGATGAGACGGCCGACACGTCGAAGTACAAGAAGGACGGGCCGTACCGCATCGCCTTGGCGGCGCAGGGGCCGACGAACTCTTGGGCGACGCTGTTTGACGAGCATGCCCGCGCACATGTGGAGGAGTTGGGCAAGGACGTCGTGTCTGAGCTGCTCTATGCGGATGCCAACGGCAGCGCCGACACGCAGGTGCCGCAGGTCGAGGACCTGCTGAGCCAGGATCCGGATGCGCTGATCCTCGTGCCGATGGGCCGCGCGGCGTTGAGCGCGCCGGTGGAACGTGCGATGGCGCAGGGTGTGCCGGTCATCCTCTGCGCCAGCGGCGTCGAGACGGACGACTTTGTCACCGAGGTGGGGACCAACCTGTACGACAGCGGCAGCAGCATGGCGCAGTGGGTGGTGGACCAGCTGGGCGGCAAGGGCAACGTCGTGCAGATGAACGGCATCCCGGGCGTCGACACGGCGGAGATCATGGCGCAGGGCGCCACCGCGGTGTGGGCGGAGAACCCCGACATCAAGGTGCTGGACACGCAGTACGGCAACTGGTCGACGGCCGAGGCCAAGAAGATTGCCGAGCAGTGGATCGCGCAGTACGGCGAGGAGATCAACGCCATCTGGTCGGGCGGCGCGCAGATGTCGCAGGGCATCATCGAGGCCTATCTGGAGGCCGGGCTGCCGATTCCGCCGCTTGGCCGGCGGCGAGTATTCGAACGGCTTCCTGCGGCTGGCCAAGGAGAACAACCTCAGCTTCGCCGGCTGGCAGTATCCGAACGCGATGAGCATCATCTGCATCGACGAGGCGATCAAGGTGCTGAAGGGTGAGCCGGTCAAGCGGTTTGTCGACTTCAAGGATGTGCTGCCGGAGACGGCGACGCTCAACAGCGAGGATATCGACAAGCTGTACAACCCGGCCTGGAGCGACGACGTGTTTGGGCCGATCTTCTTGTCGGAAGCGAAGATGAAGGAATTGGGGTACCAGAAGTAGGCGGTACTGGAAGTAGCTGGGTAGAAGCGGCTGGTAGGAGTAGGTGTAGCCGCAGGCGATGTCCCGGGGACGTCTAACGTCCCCGGGACGTGGTGGCTAGACGTCCCCGGGACGTGGTAGCGGGAGATCTCATGCAAGTTCGGGACGACGTGCTGCTGGAGATGCGCGGTATTAGCAAGACGTTTGGGGGCATCCATGCGCTGCGGGATGTCTCTTTGCGCTGCCGGCGGGGGACGGTGCATGCGCTGCTGGGGGAGAACGGGGCGGGGAAGTCGACGCTGATCAAGATCCTGGCGGGGGCGTACCAGGCGGATGGGGGGACGATCGAGTTTGCGGGCGAGAGCTATACGCATCTCACCACGCGGCGGGCGCTTGCGCTGGGGATCCGCATTATTTACCAGGAACTCAACCTGCTGCCGTATATGACGGTGGCGGAGAACATATTTCTGGGCGACGAGCCGCGCACGGGCGTCGGGCTGGTCGATACGGGGGCGATGCGGCGGCAGGCGGGCGGCGCTGCTGCAGCAGCTGGGGGTGGCGATCGCGCCGGACACGCCGGTGGGCGAGCTGACGGTGGCGGGGCAGCAGATGGTGGAGATCGCCAAGGCGCTTTCGCGAAGCGGCAGAGCTGATCGTGATGGACGAGCCGTCGGCCATCCTGGCCGGGCACGAGCTGGAGCAGCTCTTTGCCACGATCCGGTCGCTCAAGGCGCAGGGTGTCACCATCATCTACATCTCGCACCGGCTGAACGAGATCTTTGAGATCGCCGACGAGGTGACGGTGTTGAAGGACGGCGCGGTGGTGGGCACGGCGCCCGTCGCGAACGTGACGCGGCGGGAGCTGGTGCAGATGATGGTGGGGCGGCCGCTGGAGGAGATCTTTCCGAAGGCCAGCGCGGCGCCGGGAGAGGTGGTGCTGGCGGTCGAGGGGCTGTCGGCATACTCGGGGCAGGCGGGCACGGTGGCGGTGCGCGACGTGAGCTTTGGCGTGCGGGCGGGGGAGATCGTGGGTGTGGCCGGGATGGTGGGTTCGGGGCGCACGGAGCTGGCGCGGGCGATCTTTGGCGCCGACCCGCTCACCGGCGGCAGCGTCACGGTGGGGGGCGCGCCGCTGCGGGCGCGGAGTCCGCAGGAGGCGATCCGGGCCGGGGTGGCGCTGGTGCCCGAGGACCGCAAGACGCAGGGGCTGTTTATCACGCAGCCGATCCGGCACAACATTGCGCTGCTCGTGCTGCCGCGGCTGGCGCAGTGGGGGCTGCTGCGGCGGGGGGCCGAGGACACGCTGATCGCCGAGGCGCGGCAGATGTTGGCGATCCAGATGGAGTCGGCCGACCAGGCGGTGCAGTATCTCAGCGGCGGCAACCAGCAGAAGGTGGTGCTGGCCAAGTGGCTCGAGACGACGCCCAAGGTGATCATCTTTGACGAGCCGACGCGGGGCATCGACGTGGGGGCCAAGCTGGAGATCTACCACCTGATGCGGCGGCTGGCCGACCGCGGGGCGGCCATCCTGATGATCTCGTCCGACCTGCCCGAGGTGTTGGGGATGAGCGACCGCATCCTGGTGATGCACGCCGGCGAGTGTGTGGGCGAGCTGCCTGCGGCGGCGGCGACCGAAGAGAAGATTGTCGAACTGGCGACCACCGGCCGCCTGGAACAGCGAGAAGCAAGCGCATGACGACCAGCACGTTAGCGACAACCAGTGCTCCCAACCCGCTCGCCGTATTGTGGCGCCGCCATGCGCCGCTGGTGGTGATCTACGGGCTGCTGATCGTCCTTTTTTTGCTGGCCGCCTTTCTGTCCGACCGGTTTTTGACGGCGCGCAACCTGTCCAACCTGCTGCGGCAGGCCGGCTTTTTGGGCATCGTCGCCATCGGGCAGACGGTGGTGATCCTCTCGGGGGGCATCGACCTCTCGGTGGGGTCGGTGGTCAAGCTGTCGGTGCTGGTGGCGGCGCTGGTGATGAACGGGCACGAGAACAACATGTGGCTGGGGATTGCGGCCGTGCTGGGGTTGGGGGTGGTCATCGGGCTGCTCAACGCCACGGTCATCACGCGGCTGCATGTGGCGCCGTTTATCGCCACGCTGGGCGCGTATGGGATTTTGCGGGGGATCTCGCTGTGGATTACCACCAAGCCGGTGGGGCGCGCCTCGCCGGCGTGGCTGCACTTTTATGACAGCGGGATCGGGCCGATCGCGGGGCCGGCGGCGCTGTTCCTGGTGCTGCTGGTGGTGATGATCGTCGTGCTGCGGCGGACGCGGTTTGGGCGGTACGTCTATGCGGTGGGCGGCAGCGAGCAGGTGGCGCGGCTGTCGGGGATCCCGATCACGCGGGTCAAGTATGGCATCTACATGTTGTGCAGCGTGATGGCGGCGCTTACCGGGCTGCTCTATCTCAGCCGGATGGGGGTGGGCGATCCGGTGGTGGGGGATGGGCTCGAGCTGCAGTCGGTGACGGCGGTCATTTTGGGCGGCACCAGCCTGTTTGGCGGGCGCGGCGGGCTGGTGGGGACGCTGGGGGGCGTGCTGCTGCTGGCGCTGATGGGCAATTTGCTGGTGATACTCAACGTGAACCAGTGGTACCAGCAGTTGATCCAGGGGCTCGTCATTATTGGTGCCGTCGCGTTGTACAAGCAGAAGGGGCGGCAGTAGGCGCCGACCTGGGGTCGGGGTCTTCCCGGAAGAGGGGGTCTTCCCTTCCTGGAAGGGTGTCCTCCTGGAAGGGTGTCCTCCTGGAAGGGTCTGCTACATGAGGTTGGGGGGGACGCCTAGCTGGCGGAAGGCGGCGGCGGCCTGGTCGACGTGCTGTTTGCCGCCGCGGAGGGAGATCTGCAGGTGGCCGGGGAGGAGGGCGTCGAAGTCGAGGGCGGCGGCCTTGGCGACGCTGGCGGCGTAGGCGTCGATGCGGCAGTCGTGGATGTTCTGCAGCAGGATGCGGCCGCCCCAGAAGACGAGGTCGGCGCCGAGGAGATAGGTGCGGTCGCCGCCGCGGATGAGGAAGCTCAGGTGGCCGTCGCAGTGGCCGGGCGTCTCCCAGACGTCGAGCGCCAGGTTGCCGACCTGCACCTGGTCGCCCTCGCGCAGTTCGCGGTGGACGGGGCAGGGCGGGAGGTGGTAGTCCGGCGGGTAGAAGCCGGCGGCCTTGGCGACGTCGAGCGCCACGGCGTGCTCGTCGCCGCTGCGGATGACCGGCGCGGCGAGGGCGGAGGCGATGACCTCGGCGTCGAGGCGGGCGCAGGCTTCGGCGGCGGCGCCGACGTGGTCGCAGTGGTAGTGGGTGAGGATGAGCTTGCGCACGCGGCTGGGGTCGAGGCCGTCGTCGCGCATGTTCTGGAGCACCAGGTCGAAGTCGCCGGGGAGGCCGAGGCCGGGGTCGACGAGTGCCAGCTCGCCGTCGCCGCCGTCGAGGACGTAGACGTGGCAGTCGAGCGGGCCGGAGATGCCAAAGCCAAAGCGGCCGCCGCCGACCACATAGACATCACGCGTGAGTTTCATGGTGTTCCGCCTTCACGAAGAGTGGAGAAGTTCGGTCTGGCGGACCAGGTGAGTTGGCCGCCGTGGCTGTAGAGCAGGACATTGTGCAGGTGCTGGGCCAGCGCGACGCCGAGTTCTTCCTTGGGCCGGATCGATCGAGAGGAGCGCGTAGCTCTGCGCGTCGACGATGTAGATCGGCGCGGGGCGGCCCTCCTCGGGGTCGAGCAGGCAGCCGATGGCGGCGTACCAGCGGCCCTCGTATTCGGCGTAGCTGATGCCGCAGGGCCAGGCGCCGGGGGCAGCTTGTACGAGCCGATAAAGTGGCCGTCGGTGCCGTGGGCCTGGATGCGGGAGTGGGGGCGGTCGGCGATGTCCAGGTGGTGGTGGACCGGGTTGAAGTTGAGGCCGTGGGCGGTGCCGAATTTGCCGTCTTCGCGTGGGGCTGGTCGGTCTTGCCGCCGAAGATGTGGGTCCAACGCTGCGTGGCGACGTCGACCGCGCTGATGTAGTTGGCGCCGTAGCCGTCGGCGATGAGCAGCTCGCCGCCGACCAGGAGGGTGTCGGTCGGCTTGTAGGGCACTGTCGGGCGACTGGTACTCTTCGAAGACCGGGCGCGGCAGGATGAAGTCGACGTCGCCCTCGGGGGTGACGACGGCCACCAGCTCGCCGTCGTTGGCGGGGAGGAAGAGGCGCCACTTGCCGTCGAACTGGCCGATCTTGGTGCTGTGGAAGTTGAGATCGCCCGAGGTTGTCGGGCAGGCGGATGATCTCCTGGCGCTGCAGGTCCGGGTCGACGCGCAGGATGCCGCAGCCGGGCATGCCGTAGTAGATCTGGCCGTGGCCCGGGCGCGGGTCGACGGCGAAGCCGCCGTGGAGGTTGACTTCCTGGGCCCGCGCAGCCGCGGGCAGCGAGTGGACAGATCGCCGCGGTGGGCAAATGCAAAGGGCGGCCTGGCCGCTCAGCCTGTCTGGTGACACAAAGGTTCTCCTGGTGGGTGTTGTTGGTCGTTGGGGGAGTAGTGTACACCGGGACGGCTGGTTGCGCCACCGGGCGTTATTGGGGTCGTGGTGCCAAAGCGGCGGCGCGATTGGTCGCGTGCCTTGGCGGCCTCGACCTCCCGGTCGCGCAGGGGGGCGGTGGTGGTCAGGCTCCCGAACAGCGCCTGGACGGCGGCGGTTACTTCGTCGACGGCCTGGTCGAAGGCCCCCTGGTTGGCCTGGGAGGGCTTGGTGAAGCCGCTGACTTTGCGGACGAATTGGAGGGCGGCGGCGCGGATTTCGTCGTCGGTGGCGGGCGGGTCAAAGTGATAGAGCGGCTTGATATTGCGGCACATGATTTTCTCCTCGCGTGGAATTGTTGCCTCGTGGAGGTCATTTTACTATAATTGGGGCTCAGAACGGATGTGCTGCTGATTGTGGGGGCGAGGGCGGGCACAAGGTCCGGCGAAGGGGCGATCGCCGCGAAGGGGAGGTGCGTGCGCCGGACCTTGTGCCCCTACGTGCGTACGCGAGGAGGTTCTTCTGATGACCAATATACGAATGCTGCAGCTCAGCAGCAACCTGAGAGTGATTTGCCGCAAGCTGTCGCAGCCGGCCTGGCGGGCGCTGACGGGCGCGGGGTATTGGCGGTTGGAGCAGCTGACGGCGGTGAGTGCGGCGGAGCTGCTGAAGCTGCATGGGATGGGGCCCGAAGGGCGTTGCGCCTGCTGCGCGAGGCGATGGCGGCGCGGGGGATGGCGTTGGCGGGCGAATAGTATCGAGCCAGATCCCGCACGCCCAGTGCGGAACACATACGGGCGAGATGGTGGGTTAGGCAGCGGGCGGCGAATCGCTCCTCTGGCTGCTGGCGGCCCGGTAGGCGTCCGCCAGCCAGGACAGGAACAGCCGGGAGCTGTGGGACTGGTGCGGGGGCTGGCGGCCTACCGGCGGCCATGGCGGCGGCGCGCGCCAGTGGCGTCGCCGCGGCCGGCGCAGCAGGTTCGCCGCTGGTATTCGCTTCGCCCGCTGCATTGGGAACGGGCCAGGGTCTCGGCGCTACGACGTTGGTAATCATCTTCGGTCATGTGCGAGAGGTTGGGGTACAGCGATAGTGTCTCGGGGCTTACTGTTGCAGGCGATCCGACGGTCGCCTCGGCCGGTGCGGCTGGTGTGATCGCGCTCCTTGCTGCCTGGCACCGGGGATCCCAGGTCGGAGAGCTTGACCTGGTCCTGGCGCTTGATGACGAGGGTGTTGGCGGCGAAGTCGCCGAGGCGGCGGGAGCGGCGGTTGAGGAACATGACGACGAAGCCGATGGCGTAGGCGAAGGGGAGGAAGTCGATGATGCGGATGACGTTGCGGATGGCGACTTCGCCGAACTCGGCGGGGGCGCCGTTGGCACGGACGACCTGGGTGTTGGCCAGCCTCTTGCCGGGGGTCTGGCCGTTCCACAGCAGCTCAAAGGCTATGTAGTAGCCCCAGATGATGCCAAAGTTGATCAGGGCGTAGATGGCGACGAGCAGGCCCGTGATCCAGTCGGGGGTGGGCTCGGCGTCGAGCGGCTGCGCGGGCGCGTTGTCGCCCAGCCACGCCAGGAGCAGCGAGATGCCGATGTTGAGCAGCAGCAGCAGCAGCACCAGGATCGTCGTGTCGACCAGGCAGCCGATGAAGCGGCTGCCGATCCCGGCGATGGTGTAGCCGAAGGTTACATTCTCGGGCGTGTCGATGGTATACTCTTCACGCAGCAGATCTGGCTTGGATAAACCGTTGTCTTGCATCAAGCACCGCTTGGGGTTTCTACTTTCGAGTTCTCACCCAACGTGCAGCGGTTCATGTCAGCGGCGAACTTGCGGCTGATTTAGCGGCTGGCTTCACCGGATGAATGACCGGATGAATATCGACACTTTTTTGCAGCAGAGACGCGCTGCCTGGCAGCGCATGGAGACCCTGCTCGCCACGCTCCGCCGCTCGCCCCAGGCGCTGTCGGCGCAGGAGCTGGAGGAGTTCGGCCGCCTCTACCGCGCCGCCACCTCGGACCTGGCGCTGGCGCAGCGCGACTTCCCCGGGGCGCAGGTGACCCAGTACCTCAACCAGCTGGTGGGCAACGCCCACGCCGCCCTCTACCGCGGCGAGCCGCCGCACTGGCGCCAGCTGCGCGAGCTCTATACGTACCGCTTCCCCCGATTATACCGCAAGCTGGCACCCGTATACGGCGGTCGCCTTCCTGCTGTTCCTGCTGCCGGCGCTGGCGGGCTTTTTTGCCGTCTGGGCGCAGCCGGATCGGATCTACGTGGTGGAAGGGCCGGGCATCGCGCCGCTGGTCGACCAGGTGGAGCAGGGGCAGCTGTGGACGGAGATCGAGCCGGCAGTGCGCTCGGCTGCCTCGGCCTTTATCCTGACCAACAACATCCAGGTGATGTTTATGACGCTGGCGGGCGGGCATGACGGCCGGGCTCTACACCGGCTGGATCCTGATCAGCAACGGCATGCATATGGGCGCCATCTTTGGGCTGCTGCAGGCGCACAGCATGGCCGGGGGGCTGGGCGAGTTTGTCATGGCGCACGGCTTTATCGAGCTGAGCGTGATCTTCCTGGCCGGCGGCTGCGGGCTCTATATCGGCGACGGGCTGCTGCGGCCGGGGCTCTACAGCCGGCAGGCGGTCGTGGGCCGGCGCGCCCGCATGGCAGGGCAGGCGATCATGGCGTGCGTGCCGCTGCTGGTGCTGGCCGGGTTGATCGAGGGCTTTATCAGCCCCAGCGAGCTGCCCTGGTGGGTCAAGGCGCTGGTGGGGGTGGGCACGGGCGTGGCCTTGTACTGGTACTGGCTGCGCGCCGGGCGGATCGTCGCCGAGCAGACCACCGCGGCAGGGGCAGTAAGGGAACAGTGCGGGGAACAGTGCCCGGGCCTCCACTAGCCACAGCGAAATGGAAAGAGGAGAAGGTGAAGACCTATTTCTATGACCGCACGGCCTACCGCCTGTCCGACCAGGCGGTGCCGAGCTGTTTTATCCGCCTCGACGAGGTGTTTGACGCCCGGTTTGCAACCTTTGAAGAGGCTGACGCCCATCCCTGCGTGCCGATGGCCGAGAGCCTCTGCGCCCGGATGGCGGACGTGGAGATGTACGCCTTTCTGATCGAAGACGCCCGGCGCCGGCACTCGGTGGATGCCAAGGGCGACGACAAGACGTCGATCCTGACGCGGTCGTTCCTGGTCGGCTATCTAGGGGCCGGCCGCGCGGTGCTGGACGTGGCGGCCGGCGTGCTGGCGTCGCTCTATCACCTGCCGATGGGCATGGCGGAGGCCAACTTTGGCAACGGCGACTTCTGGCACCAGCTGGTTTCCAACGCGCCCAACGTGCACCGGCGCTACCATGCGCTGCGGCTGTTTGTGACCGAGTTCTGGCGCTGGAGCACCGAGACGGCGCACCGCATCCCGCCGCTGGGTTCGGCGCAGCACCACTTTGGCCGCTATGCGCCGCGCGAGCAGCGGCTGCAGGTGCTGGACGAGCCGGTGGGGCTGGCCAACCTCGCGGCCATTCCGCACACGGCGCGCTGGGTGGATCCGCTGCGCCTCCACGACCGCTGGAAGCCGCAGTTTCTCACCCTATGCGACAAGATATGCGTCGACCTCGAAAAGGGCGTCGGGAGCGTGGGGGAGTACTAGGGCGTTCATCCGCTGCGTGCAGCCGGGACTGCGTGATCCGGTTGTGCCAGTCTTCGCCGAGCGGTGCCAGCGCCTGGACGCGGAGGTAGTTGTCGGTGAGGCCGGTCCAGCGCGCCAGGTGCGTGCCTGTCCTAGGGTTCGCCCAGGGGTTCACCCCGGCCTTCCCACAGGACGGGGCGGACGGTGCCTACGAAGCGCTGCCGTTCCATCTGGCCGGTGGCGGCTACGGCAGCCTGGAGCTCCTTGACGCGCTGCTTGCGGATGGGGGGCGGCACCTGGTCGGCGAAGCGTGCGGCGGCCGTGCCCTCGCGGGCGCTGTAGGGAAAGACGTGGGCGTGGGCAAAGCGGCACTCCTGGACGAAGGCCAGCCCCTGCGCGAAGTCGGCTTCGCTTTCGCCGGGAAAGCCCGCGATGAGGTCGGTGGTGACGGTGAGGTCGGGGATGGCGGCGCGTGCGTCCGCGAGCAGAGCCCGGTAGGAGGCGACCGTGCAGCGCCGTGCCATGGCGCGCAGCTGGCGGTCGGTGCCGGCCTGCAGCGGGAGGTGCAGGTGCGGGCAGAGCCGGCCGGGCCAGCGGGCCCACAGGTCGAAAAAGCCGTCGGCCAGTTCCCACGGTTCGAGGCTGCTCAGGCGCAGGCGGGTGATGCCGGTGTGCGTGAGAATGGCTTCGACCAGCTGCTTGAGGTTGCCGGCTTCGGCTTGGGGCAGGTCGCGGCCGTAGGAGCCGAGGTGCACGCCGGTGAGCACGGCCTCCTGGATGCCCTGGCGGGCGTGCGCGGCGATTTCCTCGACCACGGCTGCCAGCGGGCGGCTGCGGCTGTCGCCGCGCAGGCTGGTGACGATGCAGAAGGTGCAGCGGTTGTTGCAGCCGTCCTGGACCTTGATGAAGGCGCGCGTGCGTTGGAGCGGTGCGAGGACGCCTGCGGTCCGGTCGTGTCCTCTGGAAACTCGAAGGGGGTGGCGTCGGGGGAGAGGCGGGCGAGGGTGGCGGTGTCCTCGAACTCGGCGCTCCAGGGTTCGAGGAGGGCGGGCAGCAGCTCTTTTTGGTGGTTGCCGGCCACCAGGGCGACGCCCGGCATGGCGCTTGCGGCCTGCGGGGTCGAGGGTGGCGTAGCAGCCGGTCAGGGCGATGCGCGCGGCTGGGGGCGGCCCGGTGCAGCGCGCCGATGCGCTTGCGGCTGTCGCGGACGGCGCCGCCGGTCACGGCGCAGGAGTTGAAGATCACCACCTGGGCCTGCTGGGGCTCGTCGACGATGGTGTGGCCGGCCTCGGCCAGGCGCCGGGCGAGCCCTTCCATCTCGCTGTAGTTGAGGCGGCAGCCGATCTGGTCCAAAAATATCCGCATAGCGCAGGTCACGCCGGGGGCGTGCCGTCTCCTGTCTCCGGTCCCGACTCCGCGTCCTCGCTTGCTTGGAGGCGCTCGCTCAGCTGGGTGAGCTGGGCCACGATGGCGGCGCGCTCGGCCGGCGTCAGGTGGCGGTACTTGCCTTCCAGCTGGGCCGCCTGGCGCAGGAGCTTGACGGCGGTCGCCAGGTCTTCGGGCACGGGCTTGTTGTAGCGCCGCAGCAGGGCATAGGCCCGCTCCATGTCGCCGGCGAGGCGCGCCTGCTGGGCCGCCAGCTCGACCTGGCCCAGCTTTTCCCAGGCCGCGGAGGCGACGGCCGGGTCGCCGTTGTAGGCGGCGATAAAGGCTCCAAAGCGGACGAGCGCCTCGTCGCTGCCGATTCCGCTTCCAGTTTCCAGTTGGGGCCGCGTTCCAGCTCGACGCGGTTCTCCAGGTCCCACAGGCGTTCGTCCAGCGGCGGGTAGTCGACCTGGGCGCCGAACTTCTGCGCCGCCAGCGCCCAGTCGTAATAGAGGCCGTTGTAGCCGTTGAGCCGCTCGAACGCCTCCTCCAGCCAGTGCTCGACATAGACAAACGCCGACACGTCGAGGTTGAGCGGCGCCAGCAGCTGCAGGTACTGCTCCGTGTGCGGATCAGCCGCGCCAGCTGCGGCTGCGTGAGTTCGCCGTTGTGCGGCAGGTTGCGGTAGCGTTCGGCCAGCAGCGCCGCCGCCTGGGCGCCGACGATATCCTGCTGGCGCTGCATGGCTTCCCCGAGGTGGCGGAACAGGTCGGCCAGCCGTGCGCCGGCCTCGGGACCTTCCGCCAGGAGCTGGATGCCCCACTGCCAGCCGTGGGCGACCGTGGCCGTGTCGAGCTGCGCCTGCAGGCTGGGCTCCTGCATGATGTCGAGCAGCTCGGACGCCGTGTAGGCGATGCGGTAGGCGAGCGCATAGTCGTGCTCGTCGGCTGCGGCCTGGGCGGTGTCGACGAGGGCGTCGGCCTTGCCCTGCACGGCGGCGCGGATCGCACGCAGCTGCTCGTCGACGTCGTCCTGGACCTGCGGGTCGCCGTGGGCGTCGGCCAGGTCGTTGGCCTGGCGGTTGAGCACGTAGGCGTCGCGCAGCCGGTCGTGCGCCAGCTGGTCGGCGGCCTGGGCCACGTAGATGCGGATGTACTGCTCCTGCGCCTCGCGCAGCAGGGCGTGGTCGTCGATCTGCTCGGCAAACTCGTAGGCCCGGCGGTTGCGGCGCCGCGCCTGGTCCCAGCGGCCGCGTTCGAGCAGGTCGTCCGCCTCGTCCAGGTAGCCTTCGACCGCCTCGATCTCCGACATCTCTTCGGTGCGCAGCAGCTCGAGCAGGCTGTCCCAGGCAATGGTGTAGTGGCCGGGCAGGCGCTGTACGCCCAACTCCTTGAGCACCGGGGCAGTTGGGCGCCTCCAGCAGCACGAGCTTGTCGGTCGAGCGGCTGAGTGCGACCCGCATCTCGTCAAACTGGCGGCGTGCTTCGAGGCGCGGCAGGTTGCTGTGCAGGTTCTCGCTGTTGCGCACCGCCTCCTGGTACAGGCGGTCCAGCCCGTGGACAAGCACCGTGCCGCGTTCCAGGCCCTTGATCTCGCGCGCCAGGAAGAGGACCTCGTTTGTGCTCTCGCTGCCCGCTCCCTGCTCGCTGCCCCGCTGCGGTCGCCGTTTGCCCGGCCGTTCTCTGCCTCGCCTCATCCCCGTCTGGGCCGAGGTCGTTGGTGATGGGAGCGTTTCGGTGAGGTCGACGAGCACCCGGCCGGGCAGCTCGGCCAGCAGCGCCGCCAGCTGGTTCCAGCCCTGCGCCGGACTGGGCTGCCTGCAGATCTGCGGGCAGCGGGCAGATGAGGATGCGGCCGTTCTCGTCCTCGGGGGCGGCCGTGTGCTCGGAGAGCTCGTGGCCGGCGTCGTCGAGAAAGGTCTGGCGGTTGGCGGAGGGGCGCAGCGGCTTGGGCAGGTAGCTGTAGAAGCTCCAGGCGTTGTCGATCAGGCGCGCCAGGTTGTGCGGCGAGCGGCGCTGGTGGCGGAACTCAAACTCGATCGGGTTGGCGCCGAGCAGGTCGCGCATCAGGTCCTTGCTCTCGCCCCAGTCAAAGCCGCTGGGCTGGACGATCTGCGATTCGTCGCCGGCCACGGCCACGACCAGCGGCGCGTCCGGCCGGCGCTGGAGGCGCGTGCGTGCCAGCTGGCCGAGCACCAGCGTCTGCAGCAGCGTGAGGTCCTGCACCTCGTCGACGATCAGGGCGTCGAGGTTGCGCAGCCACGCCGGCAGCTTGCTGCCGGTGCCCAGCAGCGGCAGGGCGCGGGCCGCCAGCCGCTGGTCGGCAAAGAAGCGGTCGCCCAGCCGCTCGGCGATGCGCACGGCCTGTTCGGCCAGGAGGGGCTCGATGTCGCGGGCGTTGGCGTAGGCCTGCGGCATTCACCGTGCCCCCAGGGAAAAATGCCCGGGCGCTGCGCCCGTCGGGCGGCTGGTAGCCCTGCGGCAGGCTGCGGCCAAACAGGTAGGCGCGCAGCTCCGTGTAGAGCGTCTCGGGATAGCGCCGCCACTCGCCCAGCGACGAGGGCTGCTGCAGCTCGAGAAAGCGCAGGAAGTCGCCGAGGTCGGCAAAGGGGTCGAGCTGCGGGACGGGTGCGCCGAGCAGGTCGCCGAGCGTCTCGTTGAGGGTGCGGACGCGCACCGACTGCTCGAAGCCGTGTCCTTGGGCGGCCAGGAACTCGCGGGCGGCCCGCTTGAGCCGGCTGGTGTAGGTGACGTAGAGGATGTTCTGCATCCCCACGTGGCCGGCCAGGTCGCGCACCAGGTAGAAGAGCGAGATGGTCTTGCCGCTGCCGGGCAGGCCCTTGATCGTCGCCAGCGAGACGTTGTCGCGCAGCATGCGTTCGCCCACCGACCGCTGCTCGTCGTAGCGGGGGTCGAGCGCGGCGATCTGGACCTCCTCGAACTCGTCGAGGCTGCGCAGGTCGATGGGGTCGTCGGTCTCGTCGTGGTGGCGGATCGAGTGCACGAGGATCGTGCGGCCGGGATCGTCGCCGGCCGGGTCTGAGGCGGTGTCCGGCCAGGTTGCTCTCGCTCAGGGGGATCCACCACAGGTAGTAGTGGTAGCCCTGGACGGGGGTGCGCCGCCAGCGGGCGTTGTAGCCGGTCGTGGTCTTGACGTTGGGCGTGCGCCCGCGCGTGCCCAGCAGCACCTGCGACCAGACGGCCTTGTGTTGGATCGCGAGCGGCAGGCGGTCGACGCTGCGGTCGTATTGGCGGTGCTTGAGCAGCCGGTAGCTAGGCATGACGGGATTGTACCCGAAACTGCGCCCTAACGCGTACTTCTTCTTCGGCAGCCGCAGCGAATATGTGCTATTAATTATCGGCAGACTCGTTATGATTTGAAACGGAGCAACGACTCTATGGCGCAAGCAAACGGCACCTTTGACGTAAAGCTCGAACCCCAGCATCCCAGCGACCAGGCGCAGGCCGCCAAGCTGGGGCGCATGACCATCGACAAGCAGTTCAGCGGCGACCTGGAGGCCAGCAGCGCCGGCGAGATGATCGCCGCCATGACCGGCGTCGAGGGATCGGCCGGGTATGTCGCGCTCGAGCGGGTCACCGGCACGCTGCACGGCCGCCACGGCTCCTTCTGTCCTCCAGCACAGCGGCCTCATGGCGCGCGGCGTCCAGCAGCTGGAGATCACCGTCGTGCCCGATTCCGGCACCGAGGAGCTGGCGGGGCTGGCGGGCAAGATGGCGATCATCGTCGAGGGTGGCGAGCACCGGTACGAGTTTACGTATACGCTGTGACGCTCGGCCTGCAGAGGGCTGGCGAACAGCTTTGCGCGCAGGGCCACCGTGCGTTCCGCCAGCTCGGAGATTGTGCCCTGGCCAAAGCCGGCGACCACCGTCTTCACCGTGTCGTTGAGCGGCGCGATCCAGCGCTGCGGCAGGCACGTGTAGCCGATCGCGGCCCCGCAGATGCTGCCGGCGGTGGCCCCGTTGCAGTCCACGTCCATGCCCGCCATCACGGCGGTCGTGATGGTCCGTTCGTAGTCCAGGTCGCCGTGCAGCAGCGCCAGCACCACCATCGCCAGGTTGTTGACCTGGTCGGCGTAGGCCAGGTGCCCGTAGCGCGCCTCGATGCGCTCGCAGGTGGCGATCCAGTCCTGCGTCTCCGCATACCAGGCGCTCACGCTGCGCACGGCCTCCGCCAGCCGCGAGCGCTGCGGGATCGCCGACAGGCCGCCGGCCAGGATCGTAGGCACGTCCGGGTTGGGGCTCAGTGCGGCGCTGACGCAGCCTGAGACGAACATGGCGCCGTAGATCCCGTTCTTGACCAGGGCCATGCTGGCGGAGCGGCCGGCGTAGCGTGCCCCCAGCCGCGGTTGGCCGGGCGTGATGTAGCCCCAGACATCGGCCTTGAGCTGGCCGTCGATCCACTCGCGCCAGGGGTTGAGCGTGATGCGCATTTCGTCGATCTGCGCGTCGGTAATCGTCTCCTGGTCCTTCTCCCAATCCGGGTGGTTCTTGGCGCGCACCAGGTGCCAGTACATCTGGTGATGGGCGCCCCAGAGCCAGAAGATCGGCACTTCCTGGAGCAGCTGCATGCCCACGTCGAGCCGGCGGAAGTCGAGCCCTTTCTGTTCGGCCAGCAGCAGCGCCAGCACGCTGTAGTGGATGTCGTCGTCCGGCTGCGTGAAGCGGACGTTGCCGCGCGTCGACGGCAGGCAGTCGGTGCGCAGCGTGATGTCGAGTGCTTCCGACCGTGCGGGCACCCAGTCGGCGAGCGGATAGGCGTCCACGCTCTCCAGGTACTTGCGGATCATGGTCCGGTCGTAGCCCATCTCCAGCGGCTTGCCCAGCACAACGCCGGCGCAGCGGCCAAACCACGCCCCACGGATGCGGTCGACATACTCGACGTCGGACAGGGTCCCCAGTGGGGGCTCTGGTGCGGCCGTCGGCGATGATCGCGTCGTAGCCGTCCGGCTCGACGTAGGGGTAGTCCGGGCGGAGCCCCTGCTCGCGCACGCGCCAGAGGTTGTGATAGGCCGTCTCCCAGTCCGCCTCGCCGATCTCGCTCTCGCTCATGGCGGCGCGCACAGCGGCCGGAAAGGGCAGGAACTCGCTGTCCATGTCCGCTTTGAGCTTGTCGCCTACGGCATAGCCCTCCTCGCGCAGCTGGCGATATTCGTCGTGATAGAGCGTTCTCCAGGTCGCATAGCCCGGCATGGCAGTTGTGTCCTTCCTGATTTTTGATTCGTTTTGGTGCAGGCGGCGCGCATGCCGCACGCTATCCCATATCCTTGTTCACCACCCGCACGCCGGGCCCGAAGGCGCTTTGGATGCCGCCGGCCGGTGGGCGTTCGACGCTCGCCGTCACGGTGCGTGTGCGGCAGGATCGTAGCGATAGGAGACGCGCCCGAAGTGCGTGGGCAGGTTCGCGACGGCAAACGGCTTGTCCAGCCAGTTGGACGGCACGCCCAGCCCCAGCACGAGCGTGTCGCCGTCCTCGCGCACCAGGCAGTCGCGCAGGAGCAGGAACATCTCTGACAGCGTCCAGCCGGTCGGCGTGACGCAGCGCATCTTGTCCCAGCCGCGGGTCTTCTGCCACATCAGCAGCGCGCTGTTCTCATCCCGCTCGCCCTCCGGCCAGCCGTACGTGCCGGGCGCGCTTTGATTGGCAAAGTACCACTCGATCGTCTGCCAGGCGCGCGCGCGCTGGCCGAGCAGCAGGTAGTTGTGGGCCTCGCCGACGGGGAAGTAGGTCCACAGCCGCTCCGGGTTGTAGACGCCGTTGGGGCAGCGGGTGGTGTTCCACCAGGCGTTAAAGACCCGGCGTACGGCTTCTTCCTCCGGGGAGGACCACTCGCAGGGCCAGAGGGCCGCCACGACGTCGCGCTCGTTGGCGCCAAAGCCGCTCTTGGGATCTGGGATGTGCCTGTGCAGGGCTTCCCGCAGCGCCGCCGCCTCGGCCGCGAACACGCTGCCGTCTTCGTTTAGCACGGCTGCACACGCCGCCGCCCGCTTGAGCCCCATGTAGGCAAAGGCGTTGACCCAGTACAACGGGTAGTGGTGGTCCATGCGGCCGGCGATCAGGCCATCGTGGGCGGGCGCGCAGAACAGGTCGTTGACGGGCGAGAGCGACCACTCGTGCGTGATGAATTCGTAGGGGACGCGAATCGGCACGTCCGTGTGGCGGGCACGCACCAGCAGCTCCGCCTTCCGCTGCATGAACGGCCATACGGTGCGCAGAAATGCGACGTCGCGCGTCTGCAGGTAGTGCTCGCTCAGCATCCAGATCGCCTCGCCGGGCACGTCGGCCTCGCCGCCGAAGCCGGTCATGGCATCGGTGCGCACGGCATCCAGGCAGGCGCGGCGGGCCACGTCGTGCAGCCCCGCGCGGTCAAATGCGGTGACTACGTAGGCGCAGTCGCGCATCCACCACAGGGGATAGGTGAGCGGGGAAATGCGCGGCGCATCGCCGACGGTGAACGAGTAGAGCTGGTGGAGCGTGGCGCCAAAACAGTCCATGAAGCGCCGATCGGGCAGGTCGAGTTTTAGCGGAAACTGTGCGCAGTAGCGCGCCAGGAAATCCGCTTCGGCCGCCGTATAGTCGACCTGTGCCGGGGGTTGCAGCCAGTTGAGCATCCAATGTTCTGCATGAACGTGGCAGGCAAAGTCAAAGGAGTGCCTTGCCCCCGGCGCCAGCGTGACGTTGTATTCCAGCGCACCCGATGCCCAGCCGCTGTCGTCATTGACCTCGGCTGCAGGGGGCAGCACGCCGGCGCGCAGGCAGGTTGAGATGTCGGATTGGCCGGCGCTGTAGCTCAGCGGCGCCAAATTTGCCGCGGCAGTCGCCGAGATAGACGAGCGGTTTGCCGTTGATCAGCAGCGTATCGTCTCGCATTCCCAGGCTGTGCACGCGGCCGCCTGCCGCGCCAAAGGAGCGGATGACGAGATACACTTTTACCTGCTGTGTTTGCGTCGAGCGATTTTCCAGCGCGAGCTGCAGATAGTCTTTGATGTCATACAGTGCAGGGCTGCCATCTGCAAAGAGGCGCGAGGTAACCCAGATGGGCCCAGCTGACCACTCAGAGATGAGGACCGGCAGCCCGCCGTCCTGCCAGCGCCAGGGCAGGTCAGACAAGGGCTTTTCTTCCGGCGCGTGCAGCCGGCCGTCCACATACACCCACGTCGATACACCGTACGTGCAGGGGCCGGGTGAAAATGAATTGCCCGGTTCGACCGGCGTCTTGAATGACTCGTGCGAACCCGGCACGGCGACAAAGGTGTGCGTATCGCTGCGATTCCAGATCCAGTCGGGGTGCGCCGCACGCATCTGCGCCAGCTTTGTCTGCTCAAATGACTCCATCATAATGCGGTTCCTTTGCGGGGGGAGAGGGCACAAGGTCCGGCGGTGAGAATCTTGCCGGAACGGCGATAGCTGTTCCGCCGGACCTTATGCCCCTACGCGTGTGTCATGTGACCCAACGCATGTGTCGTGCGCCCCAATGCGTGTGTCGCTATGTCCCCACGCGTATCACTACTTGTACAGCTCGGAGAGCACGCCGCTCATTTCCGTCGTGGCGTCAGCCCCGCCCTGGCTGTTCCAGTCGCTCACGAACTGGTCGTAGATGGCCGCCGCCTCTTCGTCGCTGCCGGCGCGCACGATGTCGGTGAAGGCGCGGGTGATCAGCTCGGCGCTTGTGGCCTGGAAGTCGGTCCACAGCGGGCTGGTCGTGTCGAGGCCGTACGATGGGATCTGGTACTGCGCCTGGTTGGCACGCATTGCCTTGTACCAGTCTTTGAACGCCTGGTCCTTGCCGTACAGCAGCGAGAACTCCTGCCATTCCGTCGGCACCCAGCTGACGATGGTGGAGGCCAGCGGGTGAGCGCCGGTGTCGCCTGCCTCGGTGGGGAAGCCGCGCTCGGTGCGGGCCGGCAGCAGCTCGATGTTGTCCCCGTCACCCTTGATAGTCGATGCCCTCGACGCCGACCGCCGTCAGCTTGTAGCCTTCGGGGCTGGCCAGGTAGTTGAGCACGCGTGCCGCTGCCACGGGGTTGTTGCCCGGCAGGTTGCCGATCATGCTTACGCCCCAGAACATCGGCTCGGTGGTGTAGCCGCGCGCGCCTTGGCCCGCATCCAGCGCCGGCAGCAGCCACTCCTTGTACTCCGGGTTGGCCAGGGTCAGGTCGTTCTGGATGCGGCCGATATGGCCGCCGCCGTTGAAGATGAACGAGCAGGCTTTGCCGGTGACGTACTGGGCGCGTGCCTGGTCGCCGTTGCTTTCCCACGACGAAGGATCGACCAAGCCGTCTGCTACCATCTTGCGGAAGAGCAGCAGCGCATCCTTCATCTCGGGTTGGACCGCATAGTAGCCATAGCTGCCGTCGTCGAGCTTGACCCAGCCGCGCATGGGCAGGCCGTAGGCGCCGGCAAAGGCATTGATGGCGGCGCCGACTCCTTCATTGGCCGAGAAGACCACGCCGGTCGAGCCGTCGTCCTTGCAGGCCTGCAGGTACTTGAAGTAGTCGTCAAAGGTCTCGGGCGCGGCCAGGCCGTACTTGTCGAGCAGGTCCTTG
This sequence comes from uncultured Chloroflexia bacterium, assembly GCA_963701415.1. Lineage (GTDB taxonomy): Bacteria > Chloroflexota > Anaerolineae > Caldilineales > Caldilineaceae > Fredericiella. The sequence continues at coordinate 25,067 of CAVPAH010000019.1, read as the reverse complement.
CGGACGTGGATCAAGCCCATGTTGGGTTCGCTGCCGGTGCCCCAGGAGATGGGCTGGAAGTAGGCTTTCCCGTCCACCTTGAGTTCCGCCAGCGAGGGGTTCTGGTCGTACTCGGCCACGATATTGGGCGCGGCGGCCCCAACGTCGCCTTCGATCGGGGCGATGACGCCGTCCTTGATAAACTGGCTGAGCAGCGTCCGGTTGTTGTGGTCGATGACGCCGATGATGTCGGGCACCTTGCCGCTGGCGATCGCCGCATTGATCTGGTCGGTGTAGACGTCCCACCCGATCTTGACCATCTCGATGTCGGTATTGGTCGCTTTTTCGACTTCGGTCAGGATGGGGTCGGTATTCCAGTCTTTGACCGGGCCGTTATCGCCGGGCGACCAGATCACGACCTTGTCCGGGCCAGCGGCCGCGTCTGCAGCGGGTGCGGCTCGCGCCGCCGGCGGGTGCGGCCGGGGCAGTACAGCCGGCGACCAACAGCAGGATTGCCAGTGCAGCGAGCAGTACCGAAAGCTCCGAACTTCTTTTGCGCATAAAGTGCTCCTTGTGACTGACGAAAGAATTCGCTTGCAGCAACGTTACCCCTTCACCGAACCAACCAAGATGCCGGTTACGACATAGCGCTGGAGAAAGGGATAGACAACCAACACGGGAATAATCAAGACGGCGGCGACGGCGGCGATAAACGACTGCGGCGCCATCTGGATGCCCACGCCGAGGCCGAGCAGCACGCTGCGGTTGGTCACCATGTTCTGGAGCAGCACGCTGGCCGGCTGGAGGTTCTGCTGGACGAGGATGCTGGGCCAGAAGTACTCGTTCCACTGCGCCACGCCGTAGAGCATCGCCATGGTGGCGATGATCGGCGTGGAAGTGGGCCATACCACGCGCCAGAAGACGCTGAAAGGCCGCGCGCCGTCGATGGTCGCGGCTTCGATCAGCTCCTGCGGGTAGTCGACAAAGTGTGACCGGACGATGAGCAGGTAGAAGGGCGACACGGCGGTGGGCAGGACGAGCGCCCAGAACGTGTTGAGCAGCCCGAGGTTGCGAATGTTGAGATAGGTCGGGATGAGGCCGCCGCCGACAAAGATGGGGATGATAAAGAGCGCCGTCAGCAGCTTGCCGTAGCGGAGCTGAGGGCGTGACAGCGCATAGCCGGCCATGACGGTGACGACGACGCTGATCGTGGTGCCGACCAGCGTCTTGGCAAGCGAGACGCCAAAGGCGCTCACCAGGCTGGCGTTGCCGAGGATCTGCTGGAAGTAGAGCAGCGTGAAACCCGCCGGCAGGGCGTGGATGGCGCGCTTGACGTATTCCTCATAGGGCATGACGGAGAGCGACAGGACATAGAAAAAGGGGTAGGCCGTGATGAGAAACACCAGCAACAGCACGGCCAAGATCGCCCCGTCGGCGGCTTCAAAACGCTTGTTGAGTGGGGAAACGTTCGTCGGCGCCGCCATGTTAAAACATCCCCCGTTCGTTCCAGCGCTTGACCAGCGCATTGGTCGCCAACACGAGGCACAGGCTGATCCCTGCCTGGAACAACCCGATGGCGGATGCCAGGCCGTACTTGCTTTGGGTGAGCGCCAGCCGCAGCGTCAGGGTTTCCAGGATGTCGCCCGTGCTGTAGACGGACGAGTTGTACATCACCAGTATCTGCTCAAAACCGCCCTGGATGATCCAGCCGGTGAGCAGGACGAGCAGGGTGATCATGGTGGTCCGAATGTTGGGGAGCGTGATGCTCCAGATGCGCTGCCAGCGCGAGGCGCCGTCCACGGCTGCCGCTTCGTACAGGGTGGGATCGATGGCCGACATCGCCGCCAGGTAGAGAATGGCAAAGAAGCCGCAGTACTTCCACGTGTCCTGCAGGACGATCACCCAGCGGAACTTGTTGGGGTCGGAGAGGAAGACGATCGGCTGCAGGCCAAAGATGTGCTGCAGGATCTCGTTGATCACCCCTTCGGGCGCCAGCAGGTTGCGGAACATCGTGGCCGCCACCACCCAGGAGATGAAGTAGGGCAGGATCGTGGCCGTCTGCACGGTGCGCTTAAACCAGGTTAACCGCACCTCGTTGAGCAGCAGGGCCAGGATGATGGCGGCGGGGAAGCCGACCAGCAGCTTGAGCCCGTTGAGGATCAGCGTGTTGCGCAGCGCGTTTTGAAAGAAGGGGCTCTTGAACGCGGTCTGGAAGTTCTCCATGCCTATCCACTCGCTGCGCCACATCCCGCGTACCGGCGAGTAGTCCTGGAATGCGATCACGATCCCCACCAGCGGGGCATAGCCGAAGATCAGCACGGCCGCGATCGCCGGGAGCGCCATGGCGTACAGCTGCCAGTGGCGGCGGATTTCGCCGAGGAAGGTATGGCCGGCGCGAGTGCGCGCAGGGGCTGCCGGCTGCTGGGCAGGCAGCGGCGAAGAATGCTCGGTCGCGAGCATACGCTTTGTGTCCATGTTTTGGAGTTTTGCTGCTAATGAGTACGAGCAGGAGACCTGGGAATCGGCTGCTTGCGTGCCCATCGTACTCAAAATTTCGGCGCCTGTGCTGCCTTTTTGCACGTGAGGCTTGCCTTTTTTCTATCAATTCTGCAAATAGGGCATGGAGTGTGCTATAGTGAGGCGGTGAAACAGGTCCCTAACGAAGAGAATCTAGCCCTGCGGCCCGGCGTGCGGCTACTGGCGGCGGTGATGAACCCACGCGGCAACGGCGCGCGCGATATCTACGTGCTGTTCAACGAAAGGGTCCTCTCGCTGCAGGGCAAGGCGCTTGAGGAGTTTGAGCGCTATCACACCTACGATACCTATGATGGCGCCAACCAGGCGGGCGGGCCGGACTGGTACGCCCTTCTGTTCCCTGAACCGGTCACCTGCAACTGCGTTGAGATGACGATGGGCTTTCCGAATCACAACGGGGGCTGGTGGCGCTCCTTGGGAGTAGAGTTCCGAGGGGCCGTGGATTCGCCCTGGCAGCCCGTGGCCAATCTCCAGATCACACCGTCCTACAACTTCGCCGACTCGCATGCCGGCAGGCTTCCCTATGAATCGTACGGGCTTACTTTTGAGACTACTACGCTCGTCGCCCTGCGGTTGATCGGCGCGCCGGGCGGTTACGCCGAGTTCACTTCGCTGGCGCGCCTGGCCGTCTACTGCCGCGACCTCACCCGCTGGAATCCGATCGATCTGCCGGAGCCGCCTATTCCTTACGCTTTTCAGCTGATTGAGCCCCACATCATCCATGACCTGTCGCAGAGCTTTGACAAGCTGACGGGGTTGACGCTGGACTTTCCACTTTTCGAGTTCTACCTCGACCACGACCGTTTTGTGCAGTACTACCGCCAGCGCGACCGTTCGCTGGACGGCGGGCCAATCCTATGGGGGTTGGTCGGCGAGATGATCGGGTGGGATGCCTGGGACCGCTATGCCGACGCCAGGGCAGCCGGCGAGGTTGCCCCGCTGCAGCCGTATGTGCGAATGAGCTTCCATAACGTGCGCGGCAACGCCGTGGCTCCGCTGGTGATCGACGGCGAGGTCCTTGGCGAGCTGGCGACCCACTTTGCCCTGCTGGCGGACACGTTTGATATTGAGTGGCACCGCCAATTTGCGGCCGGCCACGGCATTCTCTGGCCGGTCTATGAGTCTGCGCTACTCCGCATGTCGCGCCTCACCATCGGCCAGTTGGAAGGGGCCGCGGCCATGCTGGGCATCTTCGCCAACCAGATCGCCCGGCTGGCGCATCGCAACCTTGTGCTCCAAAGGGAACTGGAGGACGTGCGCCGGCAGCGCCAGGGCGGTGCCTACTCGCCGAAGGAGCTTGTCAAGCACGCCATCGATTACATGCAACTAAACCTGGAAGAGGCAGTCGGCGTCGCGGAAGTGGCTCGGGCGCTGGCCGTGAGCCCGACCTATCTTGGGGTGGTCTTCCGCCGCCACACAGGTCGCAGCCCGAGCGATTTTCTGATCGACCTGCGCCTCGAGCGCGCCAAGGAGTACCTCGAACACACGGACATGTCCGTGATGGACGTCTGCACGGCGCTTGGGTATTCGCCCAGCTATTTCTCACGCCTCTTCAAGCGGCATACCGGGCAGTCACCCTCGCAGGTGCAGCACAAAAGCAGCAAGCCGCCTGTCGCCTAGCGCATCAGGATCGTAATCGGGATCAGGACCGCCCAGAACAACTTGGCCAAGGTGGCGTCGTACAGCGCGATCGGGATCGACAAGGCGAAGACGAGCGCCGTAATCAGCGGCCGCACGGTCTGGCGCCGCCGGTCATGCTTTGACGTGCTCGCCATGATCAAATCGCGCCGCACGGCATACCACCACTCGAGCGCCGACAGCAGGCTGGCCAGGATGATCGCGCTCGCATAGAGGATGGTTGCGGTCGCATTGCCCGATTCGCCCAACACGGCGGTCGGGAATGGGATAAAGGCTACCGCCATCAACAGCAGCAGGTTGAGCGTGATGAGCGTGCGATTGTAGCGCCTGACGAACCGGAACTTGTAATGGTGGCTGTTCCAGAACGAGCCGATGACCAGGAAGCTCAACACGTAAGAGAAGAACTGCGGCAGCATGGGGAGCAGCGCCCTGGCCAGCCCGGCGTTGCCCAGTTCCCCGGCGCCCGGGGGCAGGCGCAGGTCGATGACCAGCAGGGTGATCGCAATCGCATAGACGGCGTCGCTGAAAAAAACCAGCCGTTCCATGCCGAGCTGATTCAGTTCGACTTCAATCTCGTGCTGCTCTGCGGCGAGGTGCTCTTCCGTCGCGGGGAACTTGGCCGTGCTCACAGGGTCCACACACTCCCTTTGTAGTATTCGCCGGCAAGCTGGCCTGCCTCCCGCCACAACTGCCGGACCGCGGCCACGCTCGCCTGCAGGCTCGCCACGTCGCTGCCAGGGGCGGCAAGGATGGCGCAGAGCCGGTCGCCGTAGTTTTCTGGCTTCATGGTGAAGGTTTCTATCGTGCGCAGTGCGCGCTTGTCGCTGAGGAAATAGATTTCATTAAGGGCAAATAGCGCCTGTGACAGGTTGGTGGCGCAGCGGGTGAGGCAGCCGACGGTGTTGTAGACGTCGCCCTTGGCGGCATAGGTGTCGGCGTGGAGCAGGGTGAACTCCACGGCCCACAGCGAGTCGGCCACGGCCTTGCGTTTGAGCGCCGGTGGGTAGACCGCCACACTCTCCTTGAGGCGCGCGATCACGCCGTCAGGGTCGTAGAGGGGGCGGCAAATGCGGGTTTCCGCCAGGTAGATGACGCTGTAGAAGCCAAAGGTCGGCTGCTGGTCGAAATCGTGGCGCATGATGCCTGCCTGCGCCTCTTGGATCGTCTGCTCGACCTGGTCGAGGTTGCGGTAGAGAAAGTCCACCTTGCCGGCGGCCGTCTGGATCCAGGCGCCGCCGTTGACCCACGGGCCCCAGGCGTAGAATTCCGTGACGGTGGGCGGTTGGACGGCGACGGCTTCGGCTGCCGCGCGGATGGCAGCCAGGTCAAAGGGGTTGCCGGGGCGATAGTAGAGGCCGATATCCAGGTCGGACGCGGGGGTTTGTGTGCCCTCGGCGTAGGAGCCGCCCAGCACGATCGCCACCATGCCGGGCACGGCAGACAGGGTCTTGACCAGGCCGTTTCAGCAGCGCGGCGCGGGTTTCGTCAACAATTTCCATATAACATACTTTCTAACTTGCGGCGTACGGCCGGCCACTCGTGGTCGAGCATGCGGAACCATGCCGTATCCCGGTTGAGGTCCTTGACAATCATGTGCTGTTCCTGGATGCCCTCAAACGTGAAGCCCATGCGCAGGGCAGAGCGGCGCGAGCGTTCGTTGCGGCTGTCGCACTTCCACTCGACGCGCCGGTAGCCCAGGTCAAAGCAGTGGGCCAGCATCAGGAAGGTGCTCTCCAGGTTGACCTGGGTGCGCTGCACGACCGGGCTGTACCAGATGCCGCCCAGTTCGATGCGCAGGAAGGCGGGCACGTTGCTCATCAGGTTGACCACGCCGACCGGCCGATCGCTTTCCCGCTCGACCACGCAGAGGCACAGCCGGTCGGCGCCGTGCGCCTGGTTTTCCAGGTAGGCACGAAAGGTGGCGAGGTCGGTGGGTGGCGGGAAGAACAGGTAGCGCCACACCAGCGTGTCGGGATCGTAGGCTGGGTACGTGCGGCCCCCCAGGTCGATCGGCTGCCCGTTGCCCACCGCGTACAGCGCCTCGGCATCGCGGTCGACGTCCAGCGGCACGCAGGCGCACGAAGCGGCCGGTCAAGGTGACGGGGTCGGGTTTGAGCGGTAGTGTTTTGGCTAGGGCGAGCGTGGCGGGAGGTAGAGGTTCAGTCATTGTACACCTTTGCAATGGCGAATCTTGTGCGTTAAATTGTAGTCCACATCCCCCCAGGGAGCAACGTATTTCCCGGGCTTAGACAGTTATTTGAACTGGAAACTGTATGACAACCCCACACCAGGCGTTTCTGGCTGAGTTCGATGACGAGAGGAAACCGCTCCTCGCCGCCATGGTGGCTGCCATCAACGAGGCATGTCCTGAGCTGACCGAGACGATCAAGTGGAACGCGCCGACCTTCTGCCACGACGGCAAAGATCGCATGACGTTCATGCTGCACAAGAAGGACAGCGTCGGTCTGATTCTTCACACCGGCGTCAAGCCCAAGGAAGACAAGCAAGCGCCGCATCTCTATCAAGATGATACAGGGCTGCTTGCCTGGAACTCCAACATCCGTGCCACCATCACCTTTCGTGACCTTGCCGGCTTTTCTGCCAAGCGTCTCCTCTTCCAGCAGGCGGTCCAGCGCTGGCTTGCCGAAACCGCCGCCCTTTGATTCGGCCTACCTCTTCCCGGAAGACCCCCCTCTTCCCGGAAGCCTGGCTAGTGGGTGAGGAAGTCCCAGAGGATGCTGTGGACGACTTGCTCGACTTGGGAGCGGTCGTCGGTGAAGATGGGGGCGGTGGGGACGGGCTCGGGGACGCGGGCGTGCGCAACGGCACCTTGTGCGAAGGTGCGGAATTCGGCGGGGAGGTCGGTTGGCAGGGCGGCGGCCCGGGCCTGGAAGGCAGCGAGGGTGGTGGGCTGGCGCGTGGCGACGACCAGCGAGTTGCCCAGGGTGTTGGGGGGACCCGGCTCGTCGACGACGAAGACGGTGGGGAAGACCTCGCGCAGGGTCGCCACCAGGGCGTCTACGAGGGCGTAGTTGGTGGGGGTGCGCCCGACGTTGATGGCTACTACGCCGTCGTCGCTCAGGTGGTCGTGTACGAGTTGGAAGAACTCGACAGTTGTCAGCTGGAAGGGGATGTAGGGCGGGCGGTAGGCGTCGACGGCGATCACGTCGTAGGTCGTGTCCTGGCGCCCTGCTGCGCGAGGAAGCGCCGGCCGTCGGCGGCGACGGTGGTGTAGTTGGGCCAGTCGGCGTGGAAGTACTCTCTGCCGACCTCGAGGATCTGCGGGTCCAGCTCGACGCCGGTGATGGGGAGCGGGCCGTAGATGTCGGTGTAGAGCCCGGCGACGGTGCCTGCCGCGGCGCCGATGAGCAGCAGGTTCTTGGGGGGCTCGGGGCGGAAGAGTGGGGCCAGGAGGAAGTAGTCCCAGATGCCGCTGCTCAGCCGTGCGTCCGGGTGGTAGACGCTGTGGATGCCGATGCCGTCGTTGAGCTTGAGGTGGCGCTCGCTGCCCCACTGGCGCACGGCGATATAGTTGAAGGCGCTCTCGTCCTCGTAGATAAGCTGGCCGCTGCGGCCGTCGTCCCAGGCTGCCCGCACGCCGGCCGGCTGGGTGAAGAAGGCCAGCAAGCAGCACGAGGAGCAGCGCGCCCAGCGGCACCCAGCGGTGCGGACGGCGCAGCGCACCCAGGCTGAGCACGACGAGCAGCAGGATCGCCAGCAGGTAGAAGGTCCAGCGGGTGCCGAAGGTGGGGATCAGCCACAGCACGGGCAGAAATGCGCCTACCAGGCTGCCTGCCGTGGCGATCGCCGAGAAGCGGCCGGCGATGTGCCCCGTGTTCTGCACGTCGGTTACGGCCAGCCGCACGGCCCAGGGTGTCGCGGTGCCCAGCAGGACGGCCGGTACGGCAAAGAGCAGGGTCACGGCCAGCAGCGCGCCTGCCAGCAGGCCCGGGCGCCAGGTCGGCCATGCCGGTCGCCGCCAGGTGGAGCACCGGCGCGCTCAGCAGGGGGACCAGCGCCACGGCCACGGCCGCCGCCGTCAGGACCAGGTCCAGCTCGCGCCGCCGTGGGTAGCGGTCCGCCAGCCGCCCGCCCAGCCAGGCGCCTACGGCCAGCGAGAGGAGGATCAGGCCGATCAGGGCTGCCCACACCAGCTGCGAGTTGCCAAAGGCCGGCTCGAGCAGGCGGGAGGCGCTGAATTCGACGCCGAGCGTGACCAGGCCGACGACAAAGACGAGGACGGATAGGGCAAGCTGGAGAGTCACCGGCAACTGGGCTCGCTTATGATGCTGTATAGGGGCCTCCAGCTGTTGCCGACATGCACATGAGTTCATTCGGTAGCTATGATAGCGCATCATTGGGGGATGGCGTAGCGGGTGTGGTTCACGATGTTGAAAGCCCGGGAGTGGGTAAAACGTCCCTGTCTCGGCGCAAACCGATCGTCGTAGGGAAGTGAGCCTGCGCCGTGACAGGGTCGAGGCGAGCGATCGTCGCTATGTCCCCGGACCTGCGAGGTCCCGGGGCGTTCGTCGTGAGCGGTCTACCTATGAGCCATTAGGTCCACGAGTCCGGTCGCGCAGTGCAGCCACTGATGGCTGGACGCGCAGGTGACTTCGAAACGGCGTCGTGCGTGACATTGATTTGGAACCGTATTGCACGGCCCTATCTTTGCACCGATCCGAGAGATCGAGCATGTTCTGCGCCATGAAGGTTGAGGGCGGAACGGTTGCCTGGGAAAACGGCGGGATATTGACCCGGATGTTCTGTATTACAATCTGACGCCGGCCTGGATGGAGCAGGAGACGGTCGGTAAGTAAAAATCACCCCCAGGCGAGCCGCCTGGGGGTGGAACAAGTTTCGTGCGTCGGGCCTCGAAACCTTAGTTCATCAACTGGATGATCCCGGCGGCGCCCATGCCGCCGCCGATGCACATGGTGATCATGCCGGTTTCTTTGCCCTGGCGCTGCAGCTCGTGGATCATCTGGACGGTGAGCTTGGCGCCGGTGCAGCCGAGCGGGTGGCCGAGGGCGATGGCGCCGCCGTTGACGTTGACTTTCTCTTCGTCCATCTCGAGCGTGCGCACGACGGCCAGCGCCTGGGCGGCGAAGGCTTCGTTGAGCTCGATCAGGTCGATGTCGCTCGAGCTCCATGCCGGCATACTTGAGCGCCTTGGGCACGGCGGCGATGGGGCCGATGCCCATCACTTCGGGCGGCACGCCGCCGACGGCAAAGCTGACGAAGCGCGCCAGCGGCTTGAGGCCGAGCGCCTGTGCCCGCTCCTCGCTCATGATCAGCACCGCGGCCGCGCCGTCGCTGGTCTGGCTGCTGTTGCCGGCCGTGACCGTGCCCTTCATGGCAAAGGCGGGTTTGAGATTGCCCAGCGCCTCGATGCTCGTGTCGCGGCGCACGCCTTCGTCCTTGGCAAAGGTCGTGCTCGTCTCCTTGACGCTGCTGCCGTCGCCCACCTTGGTGACTCACCTCCAGCGGCACCATCTCGGCGTCAAACTTGCCCGCCGCCTGTGCCGCCGCCGCCCGCTGGTGCGAGCGCAGGGCAAAGGCGTCCTGGTCCTCGCGGGAGACCCCGTACTGCTTCGCCACGTTCTCGGCCGTCAACCCCATGCCCAGGTAGACGCCGGGATATTCCGACGGCCAGGTAGGGGTTGGGCACGAACTTGTTGCCGATCATTGGCACCAGCGACATGCTCTCCACGCCGCCGGCGATGATCGAGTCGCCCATGCCGGCCATGATCTGCTGGGCGGCGACGGCGATCGACTGCAGGCCGGACGAGCAGAAGCGGTTGACGGTCTGGCCTGCGGTCTCATAGGGGAGGCCGGCACGCAGGGCGACGATGCGGGCCAGGTTCATGCCCTGTTCCGCCTCCGGGAAAGGCACAGCCCAGCACGACATCCTCGATTTCCTTGCCCTCGATCCCGGCGCGCGCCAGCACGGCCTTGACGACTTCCGCCGCCATATCGTCGGGGCGCAGGGTCCGCAGCGTGCCCTTGGGGGCCTTCCCTACGGCCGTGCGGGCCGCAGCAACAATAACAGCATTGCGCATGGTTGGTTATCTCCTTAGTTGTTCAAGAAACTGAGTTTCTCAAAGAAACTCAGTTTCTGCGTCGTCTGCTTAGTTCCGCAGCGGCTTGTTGTTCTCGAGCATGTACTGGATGCGGGCCTGCGTCTTCTTCTCGCCCACGAGGCTGAGGAACGCCTCACGCTCGAGGTCGAGGAAGTACTGTTCGTCCATCCACTGGCCGCTGCTCAGGTCGCCGCCGGCCAGGATGTAGCCCAGCTTGCGCGCCACTACGGCGTCGTGCTCGCTGATGTAGCCGCCCTGCTGCATGCCGTAGACTTCGACGTTCACCGCCGCCACGACATCACGGCCGGAGGCCCAGACGTTGCCCTTGACGACCGGCGGGCGATAGCCCTCGGCCAGCGTCAGCACCTGGTGCTTGGCCTCGGCGATGCGGTGCTCGGTGTTGAGCACGACGAGGTCGTTCTCGGTCAGGAAGCCCAGCTCGCGTGCCTCTTCGCCCGAGGTCGAAACCTTGGCAAAGCCGACGGTCTCAAAGACCTGGCGCAGGTAGGGCGTCGGGTTGACGTTGGTCGCATTCATGTGCGGGCTGATGCGGCGGCGCACCATCTCCTTGCAGCCGCCCCAGCCGGGGATGACGCCGATGCCGACTTCGACCAGGCCCATGTAGGTCTCGGCGTCGGCCACGATGCGGTCGGCGGCCAGGCAGATCTCGCAGCCGCCGCCCAGCGCCATCTGGTGCGGCGCGGCCACGACCGGCTTGGGCGCGGTGCGCAGGCCCATGAAGATGTCCTGGCCCATCTTGATCATCAGCTCCAACTCGCTCCACATGTTGCTCTGGACTGCCAGCAGCATGGCGAAGATGTTGGCGCCCACGGCAAAGTTCTTGCCGCTCGTTGGCGATGACGAGGCCGGTGGCGCTGCCGTGCAGCTTCTCGACCGCCGTCTGCATCGATCTCGAAGATTGGGCCGTCGAGGGCGTTGACGCGCGTGTGCCATTCCAGCAGCAGCACGCCGTCGCCGATGTCCCACAGGCTGGCCATCTCGTTGCCTGCCGTCTTGGTGCGCGTGCGGCGGATGTCGGCGATCGACATGACCATGGGGCCGCGGTCGATCTCGACATAATCCTTGCAGGAGGGGTCGTAGGCCAGCTTCTTGGTGCCGGCGTAGGTGTAGAAGCTGCTCTTGCCGGAGGCCAGCATCTCCTTGACCCAGGGGGCCACGGTGGCGCCTTCGCCTTCGAGGCGGGAGACGACCTTCTTGACGCCCAGGGCGTCCCAGGTCTCAAAGGGGCCCATCTCCCAGGCAAAGCCCCACTTCATGGCGTTGTCGATGTCGACGATGCTGTCGGCGATCTCGGGCACGCGCTTGGAGGCATAGGCCATCGTGCGCGACAGCGTGTGCCAGATCAGCTCGCCGGCCTCGTCGTCGGCTTCGACCAACGCATTGAGGCGGGCCGGGAGTTCCAGGTTGCGGGCGTCGCCCACGCTGCTCCAGCGCTGCTTCTTGGGCTCGACATACTCCAGCTTGCCGTCCTCGGCCGCCGTCTGCAGGTCGAGACCCCAGAAGGACTTCTTGCCCTTCTCGTCGACCACCGTCTTGTAGAAGCCCTGGCCGGTCTTGGTGCCGAGCATCTTGTTGTCGATCAAGGCCTTCATGACGGCCGTGCCGTACTCGCCGCGCAGGATCTCGCGGTCCTCGTCCTCGGGGATCAGGCCGTAGAGGTTCTCGCCGACCATCGCCATCACGTCGATGCCGACGATGTCGTTGAGGCGGAAGGTGCCGGTCTTGGGGCGGCCCAGCAGCGGGCCGGTGAGCGTGTCCACCGCTTCCACGCTGTAGCCGTTCTCGATGGCATACTCCATGAGGTCGCTCTGGATGAACGAGATCATGCGGTTGGCGATAAAGTTGGGCGTGTCCTTGCAGACCACGACGCCCTTGCCCAGCGCGTTCTCGGCGAAGTCCTTCATGCGCTTGACCATCGCCGGGTCGGTGTCGGGCGTCGGGATGATCTCCAGCAGGTGCAGGTAGCGCGGCGGGTTGAAGAAGTGGGTGCCCATGAAGCGGCGCTTGAAGTCGGCGGTGCGGCCTTCGGCGATGATGTGGATGGGAATGCCGGAGGTGTTCGAGCTGATGATGGCCGTGGGCTGGGCGACCTTCTCGATGCGCTCCATCAGCGCCTGCTTGGGGCCGGGGCGCTCGACGATGACCTCGATGATCCAGTCGCTCTTCTTGATGGCGGCGTCGAAGTCATCTTCCAGGTTGCCGACCGAGACCAGCTTGGCGGCGCGCTTGGTAAAGAGGTTGGACGGGTTGGCCTTGACCATGCGGTCGTAGCCCCCCTGCACGATGCGGTTGCGCACCTTGCGATCGGTGAGCTGCAGGCCGGCCTTCTGTTCTTCGGCCGTCAGCTCGGTCGGCACCACGTCGAGCAGCGTGCTCGGTACACCGGCGTTGGCCAGGTGTCCCGCAATGGCTGCACCCATGGTGCCCGCGCCAATCACGGTGACGTAATTGATTCCGTATGGCATTGCGATTTGCTCCTTCAAAACGGGATTGGGGCAAGCAAACTCGATTTTAACTTGGTTGGTGCGATTGGCGTCAAACAGAGGGGCGAGTTGCCTCGCCCCCTGGTCGCCGCGCGTGCCGTGAGTTTGGCACGCGCCTGTTGTGGAATGGTTGTGGATGAATTGGTGTGCTTCGGACCGCAGGCGCGACGCCTGCGGTCCGGGTTTAGTGGCGGCTTAGTGCCGGCAGGTACAGTTCACGCGTCGGAATGCGGGCCAGCGTCAGCGGATCGCCCAGCAGGACGAAGGTCATGAGCGTGTCCAGCGGGCCGCCCTCGAGCACCTTGGTATAGCCGGCCTCGAGCAGGTTGCCAAGCCGCTGGCTGCCTTCCGGCGCCGTCTGCAGCTGTTCGAGGAAGCCATCCTGCAGCAGCTCATGGCCGCTGACCACGCTGAGGCCCGTGGGACCCCACACGGCGATGGCGCCTGCGTTCTTGGCGCGGATCAGCCACTCGTCGATCGTGCCGTTCGCCGTGGGCTTTACAAACTGCGACGTATAGCAGGTCATGGACAGCATGACGAACGGCTTGTTCTGGTTGGCCAACAGGCTGACCTCGCTCGAGCTGAGCAGCCAGCCGTCTTTGGCCGGCGTGTTGCGCAGGTCTTCCGTCCTCGCATAATAGAAGTGGTTGCTGTGGCCGTTGTAGGCTACCAGACCTGCGCCGCTGCTCAGTGCCTGGATCGTTGCTGCGTTCGCCTGAGCAACTTCGGCGATGCGCCAGCTTTCCGCCTGCGTGCGCGGCACCGTCTGGTAGTAGCCATTGCCCGCCGGGATCAGGCTTTGGTTCGCCGCGTACGCAAACTGCCGGTCGGGGGCAGGATCGTAGTAGATGCGCCGCACGCTCATACCGTTGGGCAGCGCGTCGACCACGGTGTCGCTCAACGTCGCAAAGTCGCCGGCATAGTCATACTGCGCGTTCTGCTGGTCGTCCATCGCCTTGATGTAGTTGTCGGCCAGGAAGATCTTGCGTGTGCGCCAGTTGTCGCTGTCTGTGGCGGTGTCATATGTCACCAACTTTGCGACCAGGTCGGCAGCTTCCTGTTCGTTGCGCACCGGGAAGCGACCGATCCAGACGTCGGCTGCGAACCACTCATGGCCGCTGCCCAGGTTGTCGCCGGTCAGGGGGTTGTCGCCGTTGAGCTGAGCGATGCAGGCGTCACACGCCGCCTCGCCAAACGGCGTTGCCACGCCGGCGGCATAGGGATCGACCTCGATCCATCCAGGCTGCCACCAGCGTATCGTTGGCGATCCCGCCGTAGCCGAACGGATCGTAGGTGGCATCGCCGGCCAGCACGACTGAGATCTGGCGCGCCGTATTCTGCCAGTCGCTCTGGTGGCGCAGGAAGTTGCGGATGGCTACTGCCGAGACCTGGCCGTAGCTGTAGACATCGTAGATGCCCTGTACATCGACAAAGAGCGGTTTGTAACCCTGCTGCTGGCGCAGTGCAAGCAGCGGGGCCAACTCGTCGCTGAACCGCGCCGGGCCGATATAGATGGCGTCGGCGGCAAGGACGTCGCCGAACTGCGTCGGCGCATGTGCCGCAACGGCAGGCTGGCGCACCGCGGCCAGGTTTGCCAGCAGGTAGCGGCCGGCGCCACCTGCGGCCTGGTTGAGCGTGTAATTCCCGCCGCTGCCGGACGCCACGATTTTTGGCGTGGCTGCCACGGTCACGTCGTACAGCGCCAGTTTGCCGGCAGGTTGGTGAGAGCGAATGACGCCGCCCCGGCGTCGGTAACGAACTCGGCGCTCGTGCCGATGCCCTGGAAGTCAAGCGCAACCGGACGCCGCCAGGTTACAGACTCTAACAGCACCGAAGTGTTCATAAAGCCGTTGGCGTCCAAGCGCAGGCGCAGGCTGTCAACCGGCTGGGTCGTGGAGATCGTCACCGTAGTGGTCGGCTGCTTGACGCAGGAAGGTGCGGGCGTCCAGCTCACGTTTTGCGTATCGACAACACTGCCGTTGGCTGCGCCCTGCACGTAGTAAAAGTACGGTCTGCCACAGTCTTTTCCAAACCCGGTGACGTCCGTAGCTACAAGCGCAAACGTCGAATTGCCGCTGCGCAGCGGTAGGGTCGTCTGGACAAGCAACGGTGACCGGCACCGACTGCGTGACATCGGCACCTCCGCGTGTAGGTCGCCGGGGCTTCCAGCTTCTTGTGGAACCAGTGATCGCCGTCGGCGCCGCGGTAGCCCGTCTCGTAGATCCGGTTATCCTGCCACTTCCCTTCTTCGTAGGCACCGGCAGCGGGGCCGCCCGTTACCTGGCCGCGTGTCGCAATGGCCGGCCCACGCTTCGAGCGTCAGCCAGTAGGCGCTTGTCGCATTCCAGCGGTCCCCAACCGACGGCGCGTAGAAGCGCAGGCGGTCGCCCGCCTTTTCAACTGCAATTTGGGTGCCGTTGAGCGTTAGCTGAAGGCCGGCGGGTTCGGATGCCAGTCCCAACTGGCTGTACAGCACTTCCTGCAGCCCGGGCTGGGCCACTGTGATCTTGAAGCTGTTGGCCAGCGCCGCGTCGTTGACCGGCACCACGACCGACTCAACCGCCGCCGCCGTCGCGGTCTGCAGGCCACCGGCGGCTGCGCCCAACAACTCACCTGCGACCGGCGCGGCGTGGGGCACCACCACCTGGAGGCTGCCGGCGACCTTTGTCACCCCGTTTTCCTGGTAGATGGGGCTGATCGCGATCACGGCGACGTTGCGGCCGCGAATTACGCCGCTGCGAAAGACGAACGCCGGCGCGCTCGGCAGCTGGGGTGCCGGCGAAACGCTGCTGGCCGGCTGCCAATCCAGCGCCGGTGGGATTTCAGGTGTCGCAGGCTGCAGCACCGTGTCGGCAGCACGCGCCGCCAGCCCTTGTATGCTCGATCTCCGGCTGCGACCCCTGCGGGATTTCCAGTGTCACATACTGGATAGGCAGTTGGTAGCCGCCGAAACGCACGCTGGGCAAGGCTTGCTCTGCAGCCGCGACCAAGGCAGTACCGGAAAGCTCGTTGTCCGGCAGCCCAAAGCGGATGACAGTATCTGCGCCGTGGCTCTCGATGGTAACAGCAGGCGCCGGAACGGGCTGTGTTTGTGCATGCAGTGGGGCAGGCACAACCAGACCCGTCACCAGAACGGCACATAGTGCCGCCAAACCAATCAACCTGCGTGCTTGAAGGACGCGCTTTGGCATGAGACTCCTTGCTATGTGAACAGGATCGAACTTACACGCATCATATAGAGTGTACTACGAAATCTAGCCTTGACATTTCTGATCTTTTGCTTGCACCGCAGCAGGAACTTACGGCACAGGTTAACAGCGGGATCCAATTATACGATATTCCTTTTGCAGCGAGGAGATCGCACGCCTGTTGTGTATGACGCTAATCGCACGCAAAGATGATGTTCTTCCTACACTTATTATGCGTTTTCGGGGTCAATGGTTCCCCGGCAGGCAAAAAGAGAGGGCGACCGCACCTTGCGACCGCCCTCGACTTCTGTTCGATTGTGAGAAGGAGTCGAACTACTTGCCGTTCTTGCCGCGCCGGGTGGCGACGGCGGCGGACAACGCAGCCAGGCCCGTGCCAAACAGGACCACGGTCACCGGCTCCGGAATCGTCACGGGGCCACCCGGGACGGGCGTCACGGTTGCGACCGGCGTGGTGGTGGCGGTGGCTGAAGCAACGGCGCCGGTCGGCGTCGATGTCGGCGGCTGCGGTCCTGAACCGGGCGTGTTCGTAGCCGTGGGCTGCAGTGGTGGCCGTGGGCGTAAACGTGGGTGGTTCTACCGTCGGCGTCTCCGCGGCAGGTGGGTCTTGCGCCAAAACGACAGCAGGTACAGCTGCAAACGACAAGAGCAACATGAGCGCTAACGCTACAAGGATGCCCACCCGGGTTAAACTTGACCGTTTCATCGATCGACCTCTCCTCATGATAACTGGTGCGAGTTTTCAGACACTAAGCAAGAACCGGTCCCGCTGCATCAATGCACGCCAAACATGATCGGGCAATAAGTAAAATGAATGCCGGAAAAAGCAGGAGAATTCTAGCACACATTGTTGCGTGGACCAATGTGCAAGGCGAAGATACGCCAAATTCCTGTTTCTCCAGTTTACACAAACCCCGCCAAACAGGCAAATGGGCATTTGTGGGCTTGCATAGGCACAACGTCGGCACAGCGTAAGCCAAGAGTAAGCTATTCGTCTACCAATAGCACATCTCCTGTCCCTCCTGTGTGATAGACTCGCTCTGACTGCAAGCCATAAGTAAATCGTTAACAGACGTGTCAGTATGGAGAAACGTATGCACGTGTCCGAGAACCCGGAACCTTACGACCCGTCGCCATCACATCGCACCGCTCACATCACTGCCGCCAACGGCGACACCACCCAACCACAGGCTGCTGCCCCACGCGCAGACCAGCCCCTACCCCAAGCCTTTGCACAACCGTTCGATCGCCGCAAGCTGCTGCAGGCGGCCGGCACGGCGCCGCTGCTCAGCGCTTGCCCTGGCGTCCGGCCGTCCGCTGACCCCGCGCAGGCTGCGAGCCAGGCGTCTCCCCCACCGACGCCACCGCCGGCGATGTACGCCGGGCGCTCCACAGGTGCCCATTCGGCAGTGTATGCTGCAGCCGGCGTCCCCGCTGCGCCCGGGCCAGAGATTGTCGCCCTCAACCGCATGGGCTTTGGCCCGCGGCCGGGTGATCTGGCGACCCTGATGGCGCTTGGGCACCACGACCGACGAGCGCTTGACCAAGTATGTCGATCAGCAGCTCAATCCCGCTGCCATCGACGACGGCGAGTGCGATGCCAGGCTCGCCGCCCTCAACCTCGCTACGTTGGCCAAGCCGCCCGTGCAGCTGTGGCAGGACCACGTGACGATGCCGAACATCGGGTGGGACGTGCGCAGCCAGCCTGCCTACGAGACGCGCACCGCCACGTTTATGCGTGCCGTCTACAGCAAGCGGCAGCTCGCCGAGGTGCTGGCCGATTTCTGGCACAACCACTTCAACGTCTACGGATTTGACAACTGGAGCGCGCCGACATGGGTTCAGTACGACCGTGACGTCATCCGCGGCAATATGCTCGGCAACTTCCGCACGATGCTCGAGGCGGTCGCCAACAGCCCTGCCATGCTCTACTACCTGGACAACATCTCCAATACGAGCGGCGGACCGAACGAGAACTTTGCCCGTGAGCTGTTCGAGCTGCACACGCTGGGGGCGATGAACTATCTGGGCGCCATCGGCAAACCCGGCAGCGCCCCCAAGGACGACCAGGGGCGCCCCATCGGCTACCTGGACACCGACGTCTATGGTGCGACCCGTTCGTTTACCGGCTGGCGGGTCAGCCCCGATACCGGCCAGTTCTTCTTTGACGACAAGGTCCACGACAAGTACTCCAAGACCGTGCTCGGCACCGTGATGGACGATTTTCTTGGCGTCGACGACGGCAAGACCGTGCTCGACCTGCTCGCCAACCACCCCGGCACGGCGCGCCATATTGCCACCAAGCTGTGCCGCCGCCTGATCAGCGACGACCCGCCGCAGACCGTCGTGGATGCCGCTGCCGCCGTCTTCTACAACCAGCGCAATGCGCCCGACCAGCTCAAGCAGGTCGTACGCACGATCCTGCTTGCGCCTGAGTTCCGCAACACCTGGGGACAGAAGATCAAGCGCCCCTACGAGTACGCCGTCAGCCTGCTGCGTGCCGCGCAGGCCGATTTTGTCCCCGACGACAACTTCTATTGGGTGTACGGGCGCTGCGGCCAGCCGCTCTTCCAGTGGCAGCCGCCTAACGGCTACCCCGACCGCAAAGAGGACTGGTCGAGCACGATGCCCCTGCTCCAGCGCTGGCGGCTGTGCAACTGGCTGATCGACGGCTGGCGCTATGGCGGCACCGGCGCCAACAAGGACGACCTGCGCATCAACCTCAACGCGCAGATGCCTGCCCAGTACACGACGGCCGACAGCATCGTGGATTTCTGGGCGCTGCGCATTCTTGGGCACACCCTGCCGCCGGAAGAGCGCGGCCCGATTGTCGACTTCATGGCCTATGGGCGCAGCACGTCCAGCGGCCTGCCTGCGCAAGATATCGTCGATCGGCTGCGTTTCATGGTGGGGCTGATCTTTATGGCGCCATCATTTCAGTGGCGCTAGCCGGTCACAGTCAGCAGTGACACCAGCGAACAGCACCTATTAGAAGCACTGGGGAAGAGAACAACCAATGTTTAAGATGACGCGTCGTGGATTCATGGTCGGCTGCTCGGCCGCCATTGCCAGTTTTGCGGGCGGCCTGAGCTTCACCGCCTTTGGCAGCATGGCTGCCGAGCCGAACCAGGATATTGTGATTGTAGTCTTTCTGCGGGGAGGGATGGACGGTCTGAACCTCGTCCCACCCATCGGCGGGCCGGATCGCGGTTACTATGAAGCAAAACGCAGCCGCATCGCCGTGCCCACCAGCGGCATCAACGCCGCGCTCCCCCTTTCGGATCTCCTTGGCCTGCACCCTGCGGCCGCACCGCTGTTTGACCTCTACCAGGCCCAGCACCTTGCCGTCGTCCACGCTGCCGGCCTCACCTCCGACACGCGCAGCCACTTCGACGCCATGCAGTACATGGAGCTCGGCACGCCGGGCAACAAGGCAGGCACTACCGGCTGGCTGACACGCCATCTGCAGACCGCCGACAACCTGCCGCCCTCGATCATCATGCCGGCCGTCGCCGCCGGTACGCTCCAGCCGGCGTCGCTCCTGGGCAGCCGCGAGAGCATTGGCATGGCCTCGCCGGATGATTTCAGCTTTAACGGCAACTGGCGGTACGGCGACTGGCAGCGTTCCAGCCTGCGCACGATGTATACCGGCAGCTCGTGGCTGCACCAGGCAGGCATTCAGACGCTGGACGCGGTGGACGTCGTCGAATACGCCAATCCGGGCAACTACACGCCGGGCAACGGCGCTGTCTACCCCGGCTCCTCGTTTGGCGAGAGCCTGCAGACGGTGGCGCAGCTCATCAAGATGCAGTTAGGGCTGCGCGTGGCGACTATCGACCTGGGCGGCTGGGACACGCATGAATACCAGGGGGACGGCGGCGGCGGCTACTTCGCCTCGCGTATCGGCGAACTGGCTGCGGGGCTGGCCGCCTTTTACACCGACTTGAGCAACGATAATGGGGTGGACCACAACAAGCGCATCACCGTCGTGGTGATGAGCGAATTTGGGCGCAGCTTTGAGCAGAATGCGTCTAACGGCACCGACCACGGCCATGGCAACGTCATGCTTGTCCTCGGCGGCGCCGTCAACGGGGGCCAGGTCTATGGCAGTTGGCCGGGCCTGGCGACCGACCAGCTGTACGACAAGCGTGACCTGGCGATCACCACCGACTACCGCCGCGTGTTGAGCGAGATCCTGATCCGCCGGCTGGGCAATCCGAACCTGGGCACGATCTTTCCGAATTACAGCGGGTACGCGCCGCTTGGCATCCTGCAGGGAACCGACCTGGCGCCGATCTACGCACCCGTCGTGGTGACGCCGACGCCGAACCCGCAGCCCGCCGGTCAGGAGAAGCTTTACATCCCGGCTGATCATGCGCGGCAGCTAGGGGGCTGTCGATCGGGGCAGAAGGTCCGGCGAAACGGTTCAAGAAACCGAGTTTCTCGCAGAAACTCGGTTTCTGCCTCCGCCGGACCTTCTGCCCCTGCAGTTCGTGCGCACTGCTTTATGGGTTGATCAGCGGCAAGAACAATTTCTTGTTCTGGCCTCCAGGCTCCTGCCCTACGTCAATATTTGTGCCCGACGTGTCCACGTTATCCTTGCGGCACAAAACGTTGTCACCTGCATTGACCGTCAACGTGATCGGCCCGTTCGGCTCTACGATGCCGGTGGGCTGGCCGGCCACCTCGCATGTGAAGTCGCCTTCGCTCCACGGTGCACCTGGCGTCTGCTCGCTCAGCACGTATGACGTGCCCGGCGTCAAGTTGTCCCAGCTTGTCGAGGGCGCGGCCTTGGTCACCACGCGGGTCTCCGCACTGCCGCCTGCCAGCCGTTCCAGCTGGAAGACAAAGGCCCAATCGTCTTCCTTGGTCGACGTGATCACCTTCGTGAGCGTAATGCTGGCGGACTGCGACGGCGTCGTAGGCGTAGCCGTAGGCGTCGAAGTCAGTGTGAAGATTGGCGTGGGCGTATTGGTCGGTGTGCTGGTCGGCGTGCTCGTCGCCGTCGGCGTACTTGTCGGTGTACCCGTCACCACCGGCGTGTTCGTAGGCGTCGGAGTGTTGGTCGGCGTATCGGTCGGCGTGCTGGTCGGCGTCGACGTGGGCGTGTCCGTCGGTGTGGGCGTATTCGTCGGTGTCGACGTTGCCGTCGGTGTCGGGGTAGTGGTCGTACGCCATTCCTTTGAGGCATTGGCGGTCAAGGTCTCGACGGTGTTGCTGGGAATGCCAAAGGGCTGCAGCGCCGTAGGATTTTGCTGCACCACGTATTCGAGCGACCTTGGGCACCGTCACCACCGCCGTGGCCGTGATGCTGGCCGTACCCGGCGACGGTGCTGCTGACCGTGAACTTCGCCTGGCCGTTGGCGTCGGTCGTCCCTTGTGTCTGGTTGAACTGGCCGAAGCTGGATGCAACCTGCACGTTGATCCCAGGGAGCGGGAAGCCACCCTTGGTGAGCGTGACGGTGATCTGATGTGACGCCTGCAGTGGCAACTCGTTGATGGCTGTTACGGGGTCGATTGCCATGGCAAGTGCTCCCGGCCGCAGGATGGCCGGCGGGTTGTTGGGGTTGATGGCGTTGATCTCGTTCAGCAGTGCCGTGTACAGGTTGGCAACTGCCGTATCCACGGCCGGCCCCTCGATGGTCGGATCTGCCAGGTCCAGGTTGATGCCGTTCGAAAAGTGCCAGACTGCCGCCTGCCGTGCTGCCTGGTTGATCCGGTCCTGCAGAGTCGGGCGGATACTTCGCTATCAAGTACGCCAACCGCACGTTGCTGATCTCGCTAAGCAGGCAGACGGGGACGTCGGTAAGGCGTGCCTCAACTGAGTCGATGCAGTAGCCGTAAACTACCTGGCCACCATTCAGTTCGATGCGCTGGATCGAAGTCGGGATATCTTCTACGTTTGCGGGGTTTGACCCGGGGTACATGCGCACCTGGACTGCGCCGCCCGTGGGATCGATAATTGTAGCGACGCCCGCCTGCGTGCACGTGCCTGCTTGCGCCGGCGGCGCAGCCTGCGAAGTTCCGGTGCTGAAGAGCGCTGCTATCAACCCTAACAGCATTATGAGGGTGCCGACACGCCATAGTGTCCGCTGCCCTGACCCGCGACTGTAAATATTCGACAACATTGTTCTCCTCCCCAACAACGGTAGCTCTCTCAGGCAGTTGCGTGCGCGCGGTCTGTGTCAGCGGGTCTTCTTTGTATCACACACGCATAGCAAGTAAATCTCACAATTTTTCGCCAATGTGGGAACATTGTACCTGAATATTCCCCAAATATTACTTACACATTGCTTTCAGGATGCCCCAAAAATCAGCATTTTGCCCGCCAAACTCCCAACATTTAGACCTTCGTTCCAGACTCCTGGTATATTGGGGCCAATAGACTGCGAAGCGAACAGGAAAGGATACCCGCCCATGATTACTCAAGACTATTTTGGGGCTAAAGACACGTTCGACACCGGCAGCGGCCCCGCCGTGATCTACCGGCTCGCCGCCCTCGAAAAGCACGGCTTCAACCTGCAGCGCCTGCCGTTTTCGATTCGCATCCTGCTGGAGGCGGCGCTGCGCCAGGCAGACGGCTTTGAGATCACCAAGGAGGCGATCGAGACCATCGCCAATTGGGGGCCGCAGACTGCCGCCCAGGTTGAGATTCCCTTCAAGCCCGCCCGTGTCGTGCTGCAGGACTTCACCGGCGTCCCCTCGCGTCGTCGATCTGGCAGCACTGCGCAATGCCATGGAGCGCATGGGCGGCGACCCCAAGCGTGTCAACCCGCTGGTGCCGGTCGACCTGGTCGTCGATCACTCGGTCCAGGTGGATCAGTTCGGCAGCGTGCTTGCGCTTTACTACAACGCCGAACGTGAATTTGAACGCAACCGCGAGCGCTATGAGTTCCTCAAGTGGGGCCAGGAGGCCTTCGACAACTTCCGTGTCGTGCCGCCTGCCACGGGCATCGTGCACCAGGTCAACCTGGAGTATCTGGCCCCCGTCGTGCAGCTGCGCACCGTCAACGGCGACGGCATGCCGGTCGCCTATCCGGACTCGCTGGTCGGCACCGACAGCCACACCACGATGATCAACGGCCTGGGCGTGCTTGGCTGGGGCGTGGGCGGCATCGAAGCCGAGTCCGTCATGCTCGGCCAGCCCATGTACTTCCTGCTGCCCGAGGTGATCGGCTTCAAGCTCACCGGGCCAGCTGCCCGAAGGCGCAACCGCCACCGACCTGGTGCTGCGCGTGACCGAGATGCTGCGCAAGAAGGGCGTGGTCGAGAAGTTTGTCGAGTTCTACGGCCCCGGCCTCGAGCACGCTCATCGCTGGCCGACCGCGCCACCATCGCCAACATGGCGCCCGAATATGGCGCCACGATGGGTTTCTTCCCGGTGGACGAAGAGACGCTGCGCTACCTGATCGGCACCGGCCGCAGCGAGGAGCAGGTCGAACTGGTCGCACGCTACTGCCAGGAGCAGATGCTCTTCCGCACCGACGACATGGCCGATCCCGAGTTCACCGACACGCTCGAACTGGACATGAGCACGGTGAAGCCTGCCCTGGCCGGCCCCAAGCGCCCGCAGGATCGCGTCGACCTGGACGAGATGAAGGCCATGTGGACCAGCGCCGCTGACGGCGCCGGTTGGCCCGCGCGGCTTTGGCCTTGCCCCGGAAAAGGTGCACACGACCGTGCCCGTCACCTATGCCGGGCGCAGCTTTGAGCTCAAGCACGGCGACGTCGTCATTGCCGCCATCACCTCGTGCACCAACACCAGCAACCCCAGCGTCATGGTGGCCGCCGGTCTGCTGGCCAAGAAGGCCGTCGAACGCGGCCTGGACGTCAAGCCCTGGGTCAAGTCGAGCATGGCGCCCGGCTCCAAGGTCGTCACGCGCTACCTGGACGCGGCGGGGCTGACGCCCTACCTGGAGGCGCTCAACTTCCACACCGTCGGCTATGGCTGCACCACCTGCATCGGCAACAGCGGCCCGCTGCCCGAAGCGATCAGCGCCGGCATCAAGCAGGGCGACCTGGTGGCTGCCGCCGTGCTCTCGGGCAACCGCAACTTCGAAGGGCGCATCAGCCCCGACGTGCGCGCCAACTTCCTGGCCTCGCCGCCGCTGGTGGTCGCCTATGCCATTGCCGGCACCGTCAACATCGACCTGGCCAGCGAGCCGCTCGGCTATGATCCCAACGGCAACCCGGTCTTCCTGCGCGACGTCTGGCCGACGCAGGCCGAGGTGCGCGGCACGATGAACCGTGCGCTCAAGCCCGAGATGTTCCGCGAGCAGTATGCCAACGTCTTTACCGGCAACGAGCAGTTCAACGAAGTCAAGGTGACGGGCGGCGACCTCTTTGCCTGGGATCCGGACAGCACCTACATCAAGGAGCCGCCTTTCTTCCGCATCACGCAAGGAAGTGCCGCCCGTGCAGCCGATCACCGGCGCGCGTGTGCTGGCCTGGATGCCCGACAGCACGACGACCGACCACATCAGCCCGGCCGGCGACATCGCCAAGGGCAGCCCCGCGGCCAAGTATCTGGAGGAGCGCAGCGTGCCGCGCAGCGAGTGGAACAGCTACGGCAGCCGCCGCGGCAACCACGAGGTGATGATGCGCGGCACCTATGCCAACATCCGCATCAAGAACCAGATGCTGCCCGGCGTCGAAGGCGGCGTCACCCGCCACATTCCCACCGGCGAGATCCTGCCCATCTGGGAAGCTGCCGAGCGCTACCAGCAGACCAGCACGCCGCTGATCGTGCTGGCCGGCAAGGAATACGGCACCGGCTCCAGCCGCGACTGGGCGGCCAAGGGCGTCCAGCTGCAGGGCGTGCGCGCCGTCATCGCCGAGAGCTTCGAGCGCATCCACCGCTCGCAACCTGGTCGGCATGGGCGTGCTGCCGCTCCAGTTCCTGCCCGGCGAAAGCGCCAAGAGCCTGGGGCTGACGGGCTATGAGACCTACGACATCCTCGGCCTCTCCGACAACATGCTGCCGCGCCAGATCTACCAGGTGCGCGCCACGCGTGACGACGGCACGGTCGTCGAGTTCCAGGTCATGAGCCGCGTCGACACGCCCGTCGAGGTCAACTACTACAAGAACGGCGGCATCCTGCAGACCGTCCTGCGCCGCATGGCTG
>CAVPAH010000018.1:0-989519 GCA_963701415.1 uncultured Chloroflexia bacterium | reverse complement strand
AGACCGTCACGGCGTAGCAAAGCACGCAGAAGATAGCGCTGGCCAGCAGGGCGCGCTTGAGGTGGATCTTGTGGCCCCAGATGCCGTAGACCGTCCGGCCGATGCCCATAAACAGGGCAAAGAGTGCCGGCCCGAGCAGATCGCCGATCACCTTTGGCACCCCGAGGCCCAGTTCGGCAAACAGCGAAGACCACTGCGACATGGTGAGTTCAGACGCGCCCGCACAGATCATCAGGACCATGGCGACGACGAAAATGTTGGTCGTCAGCAGCCGCTTGATCGGCGTCTTGTGCTCTTCCGGAATCGGCGGCACCAGCGGGACTTTCGCAAAGCGGAAGACGTTGTAGATGGGCACCAGCGACCACAGGATCGGCAGAATGTACCAGATCCCAAGGCCGAACGCCCACAGCAGCAGTGTCGTGACGATGACAACCGTCATCTGGCCCCAGCAGTAGAAGGAATGCAGCAGGCTCATGGCCGACGCCTTGGCATCGCCGGGCAGCGCGTCGACGATCGGGCTGATCAGCACTTCGATCAAGCCGCCGCCGATGGCGTAGATGATCACGGCCGTCACCAGGCCCAGGTAGGGGTCCGGGAAAATCATGGGAAACACGCCCAGGCCGATCAGCCCGACGGCACAGAAGATGTGGGCAGCGATCGCCGTGGGGCGGTAGCCGATCCGGTCGGCATATTTTACGGCAAAGACATCGGCGCAGATCTGGGTGGTGAAGTTGATCAAGATCAGGCGGCCGATCATCTCAAACGAGATGGCAAACTGCGTCTGGAAAGACGATAAAGAGAATAGCCGCCAGGTTGTTGACGATAGCCTGGGTCACATAGCCCAGGTAACAGGCATGCAGCGTGTGCTTATAGGTGTACACGTACGGGTTCTGCTTTCTAAATGCTTGCGCAATGGGCGGTCTGCGGTTGGGAAGAAGCTGCGGAGTTCTTTATACAGGGTGAAGGGCAGACTGCGCAAGTCTCGGGCGCAGGCGCAGGCGTCCAGAGGGCCGGCGAACGTGACGCTCGCCGGCCCTCTGGGTATCAGCCTATTCTCGTGCTAGCGGCCGCTGCGCATATCCGGCATATAGACGTTGTGCGGTCACGCCGGACGGGGAGAGCAGGCCATGCGGACCAGGCTCGGTGGGCTCGGTCGCATGGCAGACCGTGCACGTGTCCAGCGTACCGGCATGACCCTGCCAGCCGATGAACTTGATCGCATCGTTTGGCTGGCTGCTCTCCGCAATCGCATGCGGGCTGTCGTGGCAGCCTGCACAGCGCACTCCGCCATGCCCGGTCGACATGCGATACAGGGCCTGGTCTTGGGCATAGCGCGGATCCTTGTGACAGCCGTCGCAGCGCGGCTCCTTGAGCCAGGGGGTTGGATTCTGCGCTACCTGCTCCATCGAGCCGTGGCAGTCGGTGCAGGTCATGCCGCGGCTGGACATGACATCGCGCAGGCACTGGGTGGCGGGGCCCGGATGGCAGTTGTAGCAGAAGTTCTGGGCTGCTGCCGTCTCTCCCGCCGCTGCCAGATCGCCGCCGTCGTCGTCCACCCCGGCGTGCTTGGAGTGCATGGCCTTGGAGAGATTGGGGATGCCCGGCTTACCTGTTGTGCCCAAGGCATTGGAGGCGTGGCAAGTTGCGCACAGGACGGGCCGGTGGTCCATCAGCCGGCCGAAGCCTGCCGGGTACTCATCCGCATTTTCCTTGTCGTGGAGCGTCAGGATGTTGGTCTCCACCTTGCCGGTAGCAATGTGATCGCGCTGGCCGTCGCTGTGGCAGTAGTCGCAGCGCATCTCGGTGGAAACGGGTGCAACGGTAATGGTGCGCGCCAGTTCGCTGCCGGTGCCAAGGTCCCGGGCGATGACAGTGGCGAGCTGATATGGGTAAGCCACGGTCGGAGCGCTGTCTCTGAATTCGGTAAGCGGAATGCCTTCGGCCGTAAAGTGATCGGTTTTCTGGTCCATCTGGCCCGCCAACCCTTTCCCGGTGAGGCCGATGTTGGGAGCCAGGTCGACGCCAAACAGGGCAAGATCGTAGTCCCAGAAGTTGGATTTGCCGACCGAGTACGTGTTGTCTGGGAACGAGTAGCTTACGCCGACATTGGCAGTCTCGATCTGCGGTGGATCGCCTACTTTGATCACCTGCGCCCAGAGATTGTTGTAGGGCGGCAGCACGGCCAGATCCTTGAAGTCACGGTTGTAGCAGTGCATGCCCAGGTCGTTCCACGCCAACACGACCCAGTTGGGCGCCGCCGGGGCAGCAGGAGCAACAGATTGTGCTAGCTGCGGGCTTGGCGGTGGGCGCCGAAATGATGAACAAGGTGATCACGATGAGGATGAACGCAGTTACAACCAGCTTGGCCCACAACGGCGAGGGCCGCACACCCATGGGTATCATATTGCCTCCATAAGCCATGTTGTTTAGATGGTAATCAGTGCGCTGTCTTTACCTGTTAGAATACGCGCTTAGGAGGCAAAAAAGCGTCAGTCAAATGACCAGTTTATTCGCGCGTGCGGCGCGTACGGCCAGTGCCGTGTTGGCGATAAAGAAGAGCAGTACCAGCACGTTGAGCATGCCGCCCCACAGGCGGGCAGGCCAGTAGGGGATGAGGTCGCCGGCCACGCGCAGGATCAGGCTGACGTGCAGCAGGACGAGGTGGCTGTAGAAGCGAGGTGTAAATGCCATCGGCACATGCAGAACGGCGGGGAAGATGATCGGCGCATGGGCGAAGATCATGGCAAAGACAAAGCCCAGGAAGATCGAATGCAGAATGGCGTCGTACGTGGGTCCCGCCATCACGCCGCCATAGAGTATGGCTAAGACGCCGCCGATCGCCAGCCAGACGTAGCCTGACAGCAGGCTGATCCCGATAAAGCGGGCTACGCCGCCTGCCTTGATGCGGCGGCGCGCGATGTCATAGCGCAGCAGCCAGGCCGCGGCGGCCAGCCATGCCGACGCCCATCAGCCGCATGCCGGCCGCGTAATCGACGACGCCGAGCGCCGCCCCTGCCAGCAGGACGAACACGATCGCGCCAAACAGCCGCTGCACGGTAGGTGACAGCTTGAGCATCCGGCTCAGTTCCAGGCGCTCGCCTGCAATCGTCAGCACCAGGAAGTTGATCCACCACAGCACTGCCACCGGGATCGGCCTGCCCGTCAGCCACAGCATGTTGCCGATCGCCCAGGCCAGGCCGCCGAGGGCGATGACGACCGTAAAGAGGGCGGGCAGCAGGCGCACCAGCGTCAGCAGCACGGCAAAGGTGACGAGGCTGCCAAGCGTGATCAGCAGCGGCCCGACCGGAGCAGGGACGCCGGCGAGGGCCAGCGCCGCGCCCAAGGCAGTCAGGGCCGGACCGGCGTACGCCCACTTCATGCCCGTGCCGACGGCCCGCTCCAGTCCGATCAGCGTGCCGAGAAAACCACATACCATCAGGGGACCATGCAGCATCGGCAGCGGCGGCTGCAGGACGGGCAGCACCCAGCCCAGCCGAATCAGGCCCGCCCACATGCCAAAGAGCAGGGCGGACACGGCCAGCAGCATGAGTCCGGCGCGCAGATGACGCAGATAACGTGGACTGCGGTCTGCTGTGCACCGAGCCCCTGCAGTGCGTCTGTGCTGCCGGGGGCTTCGGGTGCCTGCTGCCTGGTTGTTCGTCGCCATCGTTCAGCCCATCATCGAAAGCAGCATCAGCGTGTCGGTATCGGCGTACACGCTGTGCGGCAGCCCCGGACGCATGCGGATGACCGTGCCGGCCTTGGCCGTCGTGGTTTCGCCGCCCTCGGCCGTCTTGCCGAGCGTGACGGTCGCTTCGCCGCGCAGAAAGTGCAGCACCGCCTCCTTGCTCGAGGTGTGCTCCGACAGCTCCTGGCCGGCCGCAAAGCCAAAGACGATGATGCGCAGCGTCGGGCCTTGGTAGACCGTGCGGCTGACGATCGAGTCTGGCGTGATGGCTGCCACCATGCCTGCGATGTCGGGGATGATCGTGAAGTCAGTTGTGGCATGCAGCCCGTTCCTTGTTGGCAGTCATAGTATCTCTTCTCCTCTTTCTTCCTGCTTTATCTTCCGGGTGGGAAGACGTGGATCTCGTCGCCTTCACAGACAGGCACGGTGGGGCCGCCGATGTAGCTGAGATCCTTGCCGTTGAGCAGCACGCGCCACATCGGCTTGACGGCGTAAGCGGGCCTGGCCGTAAACCACGGCGTGCCGCGGGCGTCCACCTGTTCGCCGGGCTGCCACTCGACGTCGAAGACCTCGCTGCGCGCCTGGGGGAAGTAGTTGAAGAACTTGCGCAGGGCAAGCTGGGCGTCCGCCCCTTCGGGCAGGTGCATCGTCAGCTCCTGTGCGCCGGTGATCGTGCGCATGCGCCCAAAGAGCGCGAACTGCAGCGGAAAGTCGCCGCTGTCCAGCGCCAGGCTGGCCTGGTAGCCCAGGTGCATCATGTGCTGGTGCAGCGCAAGCACCTTGTTCCAGCCTCGCCAGTGCCGTCGGGACGGCAGGATGGCCGGGCATTTCCTCGGCCAGGAAGCGGGCAAAGGTCGCGTTGACCAGGCTGATCGAGCCCGTGACGTAGATCGGGCGGTACGTGTGCTCGCCGCGGCCCGTGGGCGGCGTGCAGCTTGCCGGCGCGGAACAGGTAGCGCGCCAGGTCGGTGCTGAAGTCCATGCCCAGCAGTCGTGCCAGCCAGACGGTAAAGAAGCGGCGGCGTTCGGACAGGTGCGCCTGGTCGGCGCCTCCTTCCCAGCCCAGAATGGCAGCCGTTTCCGGGTTTTGCAGCAGGTAGTCATAGGTGCCGACGACCAACTCGTGGCCGCGCTTGAACAACGGCTCGACGGTGGCAAGCATCGCCTCGATTTCGGCGTCGGTGATGCCCAGGAAAGCGCGCATGCGCGCCCATTCGTCTTCGGGGGTCGGGTCGAGCCCGCCGATCGTCCAGATCACTGGCTTGGCGGTTCCATTCAGGCTGGCAAAGGGATTCATCGTCTCTGGCTCCTGGCTGAATCATCAGTGGTTCAGACTAGCAGTCTTCTTGCGGATCGTGCGCTTGACGATCTTGGCCGATATGGCGCGGGTAGACGCATTCCTGATAGGTGACGCGCAAGGTCCAGAGCGAGTCGCTGTCGTTGTGGATGGAGTGCGGAACCCCGGCGGGGACGAAGACACATTTGCCGCTGTCGCCGCGGAAGGTACGGCCGTCGACGATAAACTGTCCTTCACCCTCTACAACGTCGAAAAGCTCATTGGTGTTCGCGTGGGCATGGGTGTCGATCGTGCTGCCGGGGGGCATGACGACCAGGTAGGCCCGCATCTCCTCGGCTTCAAACAGCTTGACGTTCTGGATCGTGTCCGTGTTCTGGTTGCGAAAGCTGTAGACGTTCAGCTGTCCCGGCTGCATGGTCTGCATAGTCATTGACTCCGAATAGGTGCCGCTTACTGCTGGTGAATAGTACGAACAAAGGCGACGATGTCGAGCATGTCCTGGTCGCTGAGCGCGGGGTTGCCACCCTTAGGGGGCATGGCGACGCCTGTCGTGTTGAGCGGGTCGGTCGGGTCGCGGCCGACCTTGAGGAAGTCGACCATTTCGGCATCGCTCTTTTCGGCGACGAAGGTGCTGGTGGTCAGGTCCTTGCCCAGCCCCTGCACGCCTTTCGCTTCGGGGCCGTGGCAGGCGATGCAGAGCTGCGAGTAAATCTGCTTGCCGTGTTCCGCATTGGCCTGCAGCGGCGGCCTCACCGGGCCGCCTCTGCCGGCCGTCGGGCTACTGCAACTTCGGCCGGGGCCGCCGCCGCCGGAGCCGGTGTGGCGGTAGGTTCAGCCTTGTCGTCGCCGCCACAGGCGGCCAGCAGCAGCATGGCGAACAGGACGATCAGGGGTAGAAGGATAAAACTTGCGCATGACGAACTTTGGTCCTTTCAAGTGATTCATTGATACGGTGTGCCAGGAAGGCCGACCTTCGATCGGGGTCTCCCGGAGGACCGTCTTCCTGGAAGGGTTAGTGTTGGTGGCCGGCCAGGGCGTGCTGGATGCGGATCTTGTCCCAGTCGTACACCTGGCCGTTGACTTCGGACGCCAGCTTCTCGGCGGCGGCCTGCGTGGTGAAGGCGGCGATGCCGTGATTCATGGGAGTCTTAATCTGGTCGCTGGTGACGTAGTAGGCGGTGGTGGCGTCGATCCAGTCCTGGCTGTCATAGTCGTGCACCCACCAGCCCTCGCCGATAAGCGTGAGGTTCTGCTGCATGTGGTGGAGCATGTCGCCGATGTCGTCGAAGATATAGGTTTTGTAGGCGCCTTCGCCTTCCTTGGCGGCATAGGAGGCGGCAAAGCGCGGCTCGTTGATGATCATGCCGCAGTCGCTGCACATGTCCTCCCCATAGTGGATCTCGGGGGCCTTGGGCTGCTGCGGGCTGGCCGCCAGCAGGCGGCCAGCAGAAGTGCGATGGCGACGAACAGGAGCGGGAGAGTTGCTTGGCGTTTCATGGTCGAGCTCTCAGTGCTGTACTAGGGTCTACAGGTCGTTCTTGGCAGCAAAGCGGACATAGGCCAGCAGGGCAGGCAGGACGATCCACAGCGCCATCACGCCCAGGAAGACAAAGCGCAGGCGGCGGCCGAATTCCTGCATGGCGAAGATGCCGGCCGGGCCCAGGATGTCGAGCGTGGCGTTGATGTCGAGGATCGATGCCATCTTGAACACCTGGAGCGGGTTGGCCAGCGCCAGCAGGAACAGCTGCTCGATGGGCAGCTTGAACGCGATTGCCGTGCCCATCAGCCCCAGGTCGCCCAGGAAGACAAAGGCCAGCCACAGGAAGAGGCCGATGCCGATGGCCACGCCGGCGCGGCGGCTGAGCGCCGAAATCAGGAAGCCGACGCTCAGCATGGTCAGGCTGAGCAGAAAGGTCTGGCCGACGAGGCGGATGTAAGCCTGCGGGCTGCCGGCCCCGCCGTTGAGCGCCATGACCAGGCCGGCGATGCCAAAGCCGAGGGCGAGCGAGGCCAGCAGGCTCAGCAGGAGGCCGAGGTACTTGCCCAGGAAGACCTCCAAGCGCGTGACCGGCTGGGCGAGAAGATAGGTGAGCGTGCTGCGCTCCTGTTCGCCGGCCAGGCTCTGGGCGCCGATGGTCAGCGCCATGAGCGGGACGATCAGCAGCACCAGGTTGATCAGGCTGGCGGCGGTGCGGCCAAAGCCGGCGAACCCGGCGATGCCGGCGCCGGCCAGGGCCATGTAGGAAAAGGCCAGCGACAGGCCCACGAAGGCGAGCGTGTACAGCAGGAACCAGCGGTTGCGCAGGGCGTCGCGCATCTCTTTTTGGGCCAGGGTCCAGATGGTTACGAAGCTCATCAGGTTACTCCATCTCAAAGTCGGTTACGGTAATCTCGGCCTGGCTCAGCACGTGGATCGGGCGGGCCTTGTCGCCGTGGGCAACCTCGACGATCACGCCCACGCCGTTGCGGCGGGCGGTGAAGCCGTCGGCCTGCAGCACGTGGAGGGCGGTATCCAGCACGGCCGGCGCCATGCGCAGCTTGACCTCGGAGCGCCAGCCCAGCCGGGTG
Organism: uncultured Chloroflexia bacterium; assembly: GCA_963701415.1. GTDB lineage: Bacteria > Chloroflexota > Anaerolineae > Caldilineales > Caldilineaceae > Fredericiella. The sequence goes on along the minus strand of CAVPAH010000018.1, from coordinate 981,966 downwards.
GGCAGTTCGCGGGGGGTGCAGGTAAAGCGCACCTGGCCCTTCTCCATCACCAGCACACGGTCGGCCAGCGTCTCCACCTCTTCGATGCGGTGCGAGGAGAAGATGATGGTCTTGCCGGCGGCTTTCACCTCCGCCAGCAGGTGCAGCAGCTGGTCGCGGGCCGCGGCGTCGAGGTTGGAGGTGGGCTCGTCCATCACCAGGACGGGCGGGTCGCCCTGGAGGGCGAGGGCCAGCGCCAGGCGCTGCTTCATGCCGCCGGAGAGCGCACCGACGGGCTTGCGCAGGTGGTCGCCGAGGCCGACCTGGGCCAGCAGCTCGGGCGCCTGGGCCGCGGGGGTGCGCTTGAGCTTGGCAAAGAAGAGGGCCGTGTCGAGCGTGCTCATGTCGTCGTAGAACGACTGCTGCTGCGGGACATAGCCGATGGCGGCACGGGCCTGGCGGCCCTGCTTCTTGGCGTCAAAGCCGTTGACCGTGATGCGGCCGTCGTAGCCGAGCAGGCCGAGCAGGCACTTGACGGCGGTGGTCTTGCCGGCGCCGTTGGGACCCCAGAGGGCGACGGCCTCGCGCTCGGCAACTTGGAGGGACAGGTTGTCGACGGCGGTGTAGCTGCCAAAGCGCTTGGTGAGATTGGTGAAGGTAATCATAGTGCCGTCCTGTATGGGCGATCGTGCCTCTGGGTGTGGCCGGGTGTGTGGCCGAGTGCTGCGGGGCGCAGGGTGCCGAAGGCGGTGCCGGCGGCCCCAGCAAGATAATGATGGATATTGCCAGTAAACCGAGCGACATGGCCAGGTTTTGTGCAACGGGCGGCTGTGGGATGCCGCGCACCGCAGGGAGGCTGGGCGGTTCGACCAGCGGATTGGGGTCGGCCATCTTGGGCTGCGGCTGGAAGATGGGGAACGCCTTGGCGGCCAGGTCGAGCGCGTCGGAGGCCGGGCTGAGCTGGAACAGGCGCAGCTCGGGGTGCGTATCCATCAGGTTTTCGTAGAGGCTCTGGGCGGCGTAGGGGATGTCGCCGATGCCGTCGTGATTGGCGTCGTAGCCGGCGTAGTCGCTCCAGTAGTTGCCGCGGCCCCCGACGGCCCAGTCGTTTTCCACCAGCTCGCCCTCGCCCGCAATGGCCACCTGCTCGCCGTTCTCGAGGAAGACGTTGTCGGTGTAGGTGTTGTGATGCGTGTTGGGCAGCATGGTCAGGGCGATGTCGTTGTAGGCCAGCAGGTTGTGCGAGAAGGTGACGCGGCCGTCGGGGCGGATGGGCGAGCCGTCGGTGTAGACGGCGACGCGGTTGTTGACCAGGCGGTTGCCTTCAAAGGTCCCGTTGTTGATCTCCTTGAGGCCCAGGGCATAGCCGCTGGGGCCGCGGCTGTCGAGGATCAGGTTGCGCCGGATCGTGAAGTTGTTGCCGTACATCATGTAGATGCCGACCGAATTGTGGCGCAGAACGTTGTCCTCGATCAGGTGGTCGTCGCTTTGCATGAAGTGGAAGCCGTAACGATTGCGATCCATCGTATTGCCGCGCACGGTGGTGCCGGACGAGTACCAGATGACGGCGTCGCGTGAATCGTGGACGTCGTTGTTTTCGACCAGGGTGTTGGCGCTGTACCAGATTTTGAGGCCGTCGCCGCGGCGGGAGATGGGCAGGTCCTTGCCGACGACCGTGTTACCGCGCAGCACGCTGTCCGGTGCGTTGTGCAGGTAGATGCCAAAGAGGCTGTCTTCGACGCGGTTGTTCTCGAGCGTGACGTGCTTGCCGCCGACGGTAATGCCGGAATTTTCGGCGTCGAGCGAGTCGCCGCTGCCGCGCACGACAAAGCCGCGCAGAGTGACATCGGGGGCGGTGATTTCGACCACGTCGCCGGTGCCGTCGCCCTGGATCACGGGCATGCTGTCGCCGACGAGCGTCAGCGGCTTGTCGATCACGATGGGGGCGGCGTAGGTGCCGGCGGGAACATGAATGGTGGCGCCGGGCTGCGCGGATGTGATGGCGGCCTGCAGATCGAAGCTCGATTGCGCGGTCGTAGCGGCGGGAAGGCTGATGGCGGCCAGGAGCAGCGCGGCGGTGCAGGCGATGGTGCGCAGGCGCAGGCGGCCGCGCAGGCGACTGCCGGTTTTGGGTTGTGGGCGATTGGACGCCGGTTGGTTACGAATTTGCATGATAGCCTTCAGTCGTTGCACTCGCATCGCTTCGAATTCGCACAAAGAAGCACGGGGCGTGCAGCGCCGCAGTGCGCAGCGAGTGCGCCAGGGCGTGCTCCCTATACGGTTCCAGGTTCTACGGTGGCGGGCTCGGCTGCATGGTCCACCAGGGGCTTGTAGGCGCGGCGGTGGAAGTAGAGACCGACCAGGATGAGCCCGGATGACCACATCGACAAGCCAGAAGCCGCTAAGCAGGCGCGGCGTACGGTGCTGAACTGGGCGATCGTGCCTGTCCACAGCACTGGCGGGATAAACGGATCGACACTGCTGGAAAGGGCGGCGTTGGGGTCCAGATTCATCCCAAAGTTAGCCAGCCAGAACTGCAGGTCGGCCAGAAAGAACACCGGAACCACGAGCGCCGGCAGCACCAGGAGGGCGGCCCAACGGGTATGGACGAAGGCGGCGCCCAAGATGAGCAGGGCCAGGGCCACGATGCCGTAAACCGAAACCGAACGCTCGAACTCGGCGGCTTCCCCTAGGGGGCGCATGCCGATGTAGTGGTTCAGGCCATCGATTTCAGCCACGTCGCCAGTCATGCGGTTGACGTAAGCGGTGACAAACAAGCCCTGGGGGTACTGCGGCGCATTGAGTTTGAGCCGCCACCAGGGGCGGTAGATCGAGACCACCAACAGGATGGCCGCAGCGACAAAGAACAGTGTCGGGATGAGATAGCGGGCGCGATGTGCTTTGAATTCGTCGGCCGGCACGCGAGGGCCGAGCACTTTTTCCATATCGGTAGTCATCATCTACTTCCTTTCTTGTCTGAACCTTGATTCGCTATGATTTTTAGGATTTCCATGATTCGTACCGGATCCGTAGTGATCGTCGCCGGCGTGAATCATGGAAATCCTCTCAATCCCACGAATCGTGGTTCAGACTTACTTGGCGGCGACCGTGTCGTCCTCCACGAACATGTAACCCATCATTTCGAGGTGCAGGGCCGAGCAGAACTCGGTGCAGTAGAAGGCGTAGGTGCCGCTGTCCTTGACGTCGATCTCGAAGGTGGCGGTCTCGCCGGGCTCGATGCTCAGGCTCAGGTTCTGGCCGCCGAGGTCAAAGCCGTGGACGGCGTCCGGAGCCGACTCGATGTTGGTGATGTGCCAGGTGACGTGGTCGCCCTTCTTGAGGTTGACGTGCTCCGGGTTGAGGTGCGAGCGCACGGCGGTCATGAAGACTTCCACGTTGCTGCCGTCGCGCACGACCTTTTCCTGGCCGGGCATGGTAGCGAACTCAGACGGCGCCTGCGTGCTGGGGTCCCAACCGACCTGCGGGTAGACCTCCCATGCCTTGATCTTGTCGGCCTTGATCATCTGGGCGTAGTGCGGCTCGCCGATGCCCATGGGCATGTCGTAGATCACACTCATCTTGTCGCTGCCGATGTCGAGCAGCTGCTCGTTCTGCGGCTTGAGCGGGCCGGTGGACAGGAAGCGATCGACCGACCACTTGTTGAGCGCCACCAGGTAGTTGCCGTCCGGGTTGACGGTGTCGCCTTCGGCGGCGGAGATGTGGCCGATGTTGTACTGGACGGGCAGCTTTTCGAGCAGCTTGTAGCCGGCCGGGTCGTCGCCGCCGAGGCTCCACTTGGCCACGGCGCTGTCGAGGAACAGGCTCGTATAGGCGTTGCCCTTGTCGTCGTACTGCGTGTGGAGCGGCCCGAGGCCCAGCTCGACCTGCGCCAGCATGACATCGTCGAAGTTGAGGATCGGAATGCCGAATTCGTCGGTCGTGTAGTTCTTGGCGTCAATCGCCTTCATCAACTTGTCGAACGAGTAGATGGTCACGTGCGGGTCGAGCTTGCCGGCGACGACCATGTACTTGCCGTCGGGCGTCACGTCGACGCCGTGCGGGCTCTTCGGTTCGGGCGCCAGGAAGAGCACGCCTTCTTCAACCGCGGTGGGGATGCGGATGACGGGGATGCCGTTGAGCATCTCGGCCTTGCCGGCGGCGACGACTTCGGCGGCCTTCTTCCAGTTGAAGATGTGCAGATAGTCCGTGTCGCGCTGGCTGACGCCGGCCTCGAAGGGCGGATTGCCCTCTTCGATGCCGCCGGTGGCCATTTCGGTGTTGAAGCTGTTGCAGAAGCCCCAGCCGTCGGAGACCAGCTTGCCGGCGTCGCACAGGTCCTGCCAGTAGGGCGGCAGCTCGATAGCGAACGACTTGGACATGTCGATGCGGCCCTTCTCGCGGTCGAAGGCGTCCAGAGCGTAATCAGGCCGCGATACTTTTCCTTGTACTCGGAGATCGGCGCATATTCCCAGCCCAGCGGCGTGGCATACTGGCTGGCCGAGATGACGTACTCGGTGTTGGGCGTGACGAAGGTCGAGCCGTGATTGCTGATCAGGTTGGGGTCCTTGACGATCTGCTTGGTTTCGAAGTCGCGCAGGTCGATCACGGCCATGCGGGCGCTCGCCTTGTCGTTGATGAACAGGAACTGGCCGTCATAGTCGCCGGCCGTCTCGCTCAGGGCCGGGTGGTGGGTGTCGCCCATGCGGATCTTGGTGTCGCCGACGTTGCCGCCGTCCAGGACTTCCTCGGTGTCCTTGGCGCCGTAGCCGTAGCCCTGCCACGATTCGGGCGTAAAGACGGCGATGCTCTTGAGGATGCGCATCGAGGGGACGCCGACGACGATAATGGTGCCGGCCTGGCCGCTGGACATGAAGAGGTAGTATTCGTCCAACTTGCCGCTGGGCGTGTAGGTCATCATAGCGGCGCGCACGTCAGCCGGCGTCAGGCCGCGCTGGTTGGCTATGGCGATGACGTCGGAGGGCAGGGCGGCTCCTGCCTCGGCGGCTGCGCCAGCTTCGGCGGCAGGAGCCGACTGGCCTTCGGCAGCGGGCGCAGCACTGATCGGAACCTGGGTCGGCGTCGCACGTTCGGCCGCGCTTGGTTCTTCGTCGTTACATGCTGCCAGCACCGTGCCCAACAAGAGCAGGACTAACAGGAGGGACAGCAGGCGTTTCATTGGCTAGCTCCTTCGTGTGTGAGAAATAGAATGTTACGAATTGTCATTTGTTTGTGAGTCGGCGAAGACGATCAGAAAGGGCAGCGCAATGGCGTTGTCCGGGCAGAGGTCTTCGCAAAGAGCGCAATAGGTACAGCGATCGGGACAGACAAGCATGGCCTTGCCGTTGACCTGCCCCAGCGCCTGCGTTGGGCAAATCTCGACACAGCGTCCGCAGCCCGTACAAAGGGCGGCGACGATGCGTGGCAGTGGCAGGTTGGACATACAAGTGGCTCCTCGAGCTTGTTTGCTCATACTGAGACGTGACAGGTACCTGGGTATCAGGGTAAGGGAAGAGGGGCGGGGCGCTGCGACTTTTGTCACATGAGGAGGCGTGCGCGTGGGGTAACACGGGCACGAGGGCGTGCCTTTGTCTCACGAGGAGGCATGCGCGTGGGGTAACACGGGCACGAGGGCGTGGGAAAGTAATGACCCCAATCGAGGTTTGCTGTGTCCGAACATGAGTTGAACCAAGAGCCGGACATCGATCCTTCGTCGCACAACGATGCGTCCCTGGAACAAACGCCGGGTGGGCGGCCGAAGCAGGATTGGCTGCACACGGTGGCGCGGGCTGCGGAGACGGTGGCGCCGCTGGTGGCGCGGAAGCTGGGTGATGCGGCGGGCGATCAGGCGTCGGCGGCTGCGGCGTTTGACCGGGCAGTGGCGTGCGACCGCACGATCGCCCCGACGCGGGAGATGATTGAGGCGTTGGTGGGTGGGAAGTAACGTATAGAGACTCGTGCGAGGCGCTGCCTACAACGTCCGCTGTTCAGCGGGTTGAAGGGAGCAGCGCCTCGCACGATGAAGGGTGCTAGAAGACGCGGCAGCTCTTCTGGAGCTTGACGGCGTCGCGGTCGCGGATCCAGACGTACTGGCCGTTGATCTCGATCATGTACCAGCGGGTGCCGTTGACACGCTGGCCCTGGACGGCGGTGTAGCCGCCGCTGCTGGTTTCGCCCACGCGATTGCCGTTCGGGATGGTCAAAGTACTTGACGTTGGTCTTGAGGGCAAACGTGCACTGGGCCGGGCCAAAGTTGTAGATGCCGCCGGTCTGCCCCGGGGTGGGGGTGGGCGTCGGCTTGGGGGGCGGCGGTGCACCGCAGGAGCCGTTGCCCAGCGTGTAGCGCAGCTTCTGGGTCTGGCCGTCGTTGCTCGCCCGCAGCTCGTGCTTGCTGTTCTGGTAGGCCGTGATGTTGGCCGCCAATGACGACGACGTAGTTCTGGCCGGGGTTGAGGGAAGGATAGCTGCCGTAGCCGGTGAACGTCACGACGCCGTTGTCGACGTGGATATCCTGCAGCGTCACGGTGCCGCCGGGGGCGGGTGAGCCGCCGGTGTTGGCCACGTTGACCTCTACGTTAAAGCCCTGGCCGCACTGCGGAGTGCCGCCGCCCTGGATGCCGATGCCCGTGGGCACGACGTAGCCGGCGGAAGGCGGAACGGCCGTCGGCGGCGCAGGCGGGGCCGGCGGTGCGGGTGGTGCCGGCGGCGGGGTGGGGAAGGGCGTGGGCGGCGTGACAACCGGAATGCTGGCCGTGTTGCCGACGGCGGTAGCGACGGTGGCCGAGACCCAGCCCGTCAGGCCGCCGGGTACGTTGACCAGGTACCAGCCGGCGCCGTCGCTGCTCATGCCGAGGATCTGCGCCGTCTGGCCGGCGGTGATGTAACCCGTCACCGGGCAGGCGTTGTTGTCGATCACGGCACAGGCGCGGACATTGATGGCCGTGGCGCCGCCGGCGGGAACGATATAGGGGGCCTGGTCAGCTGCCGGCGTGGGTGTGGCGGCAGGCGCGGCCGGCGTGGGCGTCATGCCAGTGCCGCCGCCAGCGTCATTGTTGACACGGACGGGGCCGACGGTGGCATCGGTCTCCTGGCCGGGTGTATCGACGGAGCCTGTAAAGGCGGCCAATTGCAGCTGGTAGAGGCCGTCGGGCAGCTTGGTGGTGTCGACCTGGGCCAGCACGCCGCCGGTGACGGGGGCTGTCAGATCGGTGGTCAGGGGGATCCAGGCGGCGTTCTCGGGGACGCTGAGGTCGCCGTTGAGGGCGATCGCTTCCAGCCGATAAAACGCCATTTCGGGGATACTGGCGGTGCCGACGACGTCGATGACGCCGTGGACCTCGGTGATCGGCTGGGGCCAGATGATCTGGAGGTTGGGGTTGACCGTGGGGCTTGCTGCCGGGGTTTGACTTGCGGCTGTGCCGCTGTCTTGCTGCGCCAACGCCATGGCGCCGGGTACCAGCAGTGCGAGCACGAGTGCAAGCAGCAGGGCGCTTCGTTTGTGCATCTTGTTCTCCTTTGCGGTCAGTGACGAATGCGGTGCCGGCGTTGAGGCGCCGGCTGGACGCGCGCGGAATTTTACCGCAGGTGGGGGAGATGTACCAAGGGGAGGGGTTGCCACATCCTGGCGGTGGATGTCCCCGGGACGGGCGAACGCTTGCGTTCGCATCACGCCCCGGGGACGGGGATGGCAGGCGGGGACGCCTGCGGTCCGGTTATTGCCGGGGCTCGGCGGCGCGGGTGATGAAGTCGTAGGGGTAGGGCAGGTCGGTGTCGCCGGCGGTGGTGAGGCGCTGGACCTGTTCGGTGGCTGAGCGACCAGCCTACGGCGCCAAGGTTGTCCTCGAAGTGGGCCAGCGAGCGGGCGCCGATGATGGGCGCGGTGACGCCCGGGCGCTGGAGCAGCCAGTTGAGGGCGACCTGGGCGGGCGACTTGCCGGTTTCCTGGGCCACGGCATGCAGGGTATCGAGCACGGTCCAGGTGCGCTCGGTGGCGTACTTGGTCCAGGATTCGCTCCAGCCGGCCTTTTCGGCGGCCTCGATGCGTGTGCCTTCGACGGGGGCGGCCATGCCGCGGTGGTACTTGCCGCTCAGCCAGCCGCCGCGCAGCGGGCTCCAGGGGATGATGCCGATGCCTTCGTTCTGGCAGACGGGGAGCAGCTCCCACTCGAGCGAGCGGTCGAGCAGGTTGTAGAGCGGCTGGAGGCAGACGAACGGCTCCCAGCCCATCTGCTTGCTCAGATCGACCGCCTTCTGCAACTGCCAGCCGCTGTAGTTGCTGGCGCCGATATAGCGCACCTTGCCGCTGCGGACGAGCTGGTCGAGCGTGCTGAGCGTCTCCTCGAGCGGCGTGCCGGGATCCCAGCAGTGCACCTGGTAGAGGTCGATATAGTCGGTGCCGAAGGCGGCGCAGGCTCGCTTCGACGTTGGCCAGGATGTGCTTGCGGCTGAGCCCCAGGTCGTTGGGCTTGTCGCCCATGGGGAAGCGCACCTTGGTGGCGATCACGAAGTCGTCGCGGCGCTGGCCTGCGAGCCAGCGGCCGACGATCTCCTCCGAGGCGCCCTGCGTGTACACGTCGGCCGTATCGATAAAGTTGCCGCCGGCGGCGGCGAAGCGGTCCATCATCTGGCGGCTGATGTCCTCGCTGCTTTCACGGCCGAACGTCATGGCGCCCAGGCACAGCTCGCTTACCTTCATCCCGGTCTTGCCTAAATAGCGGTAGTACATATTTACACCTTTCTGGTGCATGGCGAATGCATTTTATGGGTAGATAATAAAGCGAATGGTGGGTACCCAACTGATTGTAGCAGAAATTCTGCGATATGGTCTTCCAGGAGCAAGCCGACTTTGTGCTAGGTCTGGTGAGCGTGTACGGGTTTTCACTGTTTTGACAAGAGAGCAAAAGTGACCGAAACTGTACGCTGGATTTAACAGTTTCCTCACCGCAATGAAACTTTGGTTGCGCCAGCTATTTTCCGCGTGCCGCCAGTTGTTCGCAGTCCTGTCAGCTGTGGCGCGTCTTCAATAATTTATACCGTACCATTTAACTGAATTGCTCCTTGGAGGAACTATGGATTGGCTAAACATGCAGTGGATATCCACGTACTGGATGCCACTATTGATCGTGCTGGTGATCGGCTTCATCCTGGGCTGGCTGCTGACGGGGCTTTCGCCGCGGCGCAAGAACAAGGCCTTTGAGGCCCAGATCGCCGACCTGGAATCGCGCAGCCGCAAGACCGAGCGTGACCTGACCGATGCGCGCAAGCAGGCGGACCAGCTCAAGGGCGCAGCGGCGGCGAGCGAGAGCACGTTGAACGATGTGCGCGGCCAGCTCAGCGCAAGCGAGGCCAGCCTGCAGAAGGTGACCGAGGAGCGCGCTTCCTTCGAGGCCGACGTGCAGTCGCGCAACATCGAGGTGGCAGATCTGAAGATGCAGCTGGCGCTGCTCCAGGATCAGTTTGACAAGTCCCAGTCGAGTGATGCGGCGGATGCCGACGCGCTGCGCTCCGGGCTCGATCAGCGTGTGGCCGAGATTGCCATGCTCTCCGCTGCGGTCGACCAGGCTGCATCCGAGCGTGACCAGGCCGCCGCCGCACGCGACCAGGCTGCCGCCGAACTGGCAAGCGTACGCGCCAGCTCTGACGAGGCCATGAAGTCGTTGGCGAACAAGGATGCCGCGTTGAACGAGTCGTACCAGCGGGTTGTCAACCTGCAGCGTGTGCTCGAAGATCGCGACGCCGCTTTGGCCGCCGCCCAGGCTGAACTCAATGTGGCGCGGACGGACCTGGCCTCCTTGAACAGCATGAAGGCCGAGCTGGAAGACCGCCTGCAGAAGGTGCGCGGCGACGTGGCCGGCGAAATGGCCGTGTTGACCTCCACCATGATCAAGCTCAAGGAAGAGCAATTGGTGACCGCCAATGCGCGCATTGCCGAGCTGATGCAGGAGTTGAACGCTCAAAAGGCCAGCCAGGCTGTTGGCTAGTCCGGCCTCACACCGGAAGGGGAGTAGGATATGGACACCACGCAACTGCTTTATTTAGCGGGGGCCTTTTTACTCGGTTTCTTCTTTGCCTGGTTTATGGGGCGGAGTGGGCCTAAGCGCGCACTGGAAGAGAGCGAGGCCAACGCCCATGCGCTGCAGCGCAAGGTCGACGACGGCGCGCGTGCCAGCACCAAGCTCGAAGAGCAGCTGAAGCAGCAGTCCGCCCAGGTAGACCGCCTGGGTATCGGAGAAGGCCGCCATTGCAGCCCAGATCGCCACGTATGAGCAGAGTGCGGCCGACAGTGCCGCCGAGCTCGAACAGCTGCAGCAGCAGTTGAGCGAGGCGCAGGCTGCGCTGAGCGATGCCGAATCCGAGCGGCTGCGGCTGGAGACTGAGCTGGGCCACATGCGCGACGCCTATGCGGACACGCGCACCCGGTTCGTCGAGCTGACGCAGCAGGCCGAGGCGGACAGGGCGGCGGCAGAAGCTGCACTGGTCGAAGAGGAACTCGAAGCGATCGAGGCAGAAGAGATCGCCGAGGATGTAACGACGGCCCTGGCCCTGGCCGAGGAAAGCTACACCGCCGAGGTCAACGAATTGACCGGGCAGGTGCAGTCGCTGGAGACCGAACTGGCCGCAGCGCGCGCCGCCCTGTCCCGCATGTCGGCCCAGGTCGCGCTGCGCCCCGAGCTGACCGCAGGCAAGCGCCAGGAGTATGCGGCGCTGGCCGGCGACCAGGACAAGGTGATCGCCGCGCTGCACGAGCGCGACATTGCCGTGGTCGATGCCCGCGGCGAGGTCGACTATCTGCGCCGCACGATCGGCATGTTGACGGCGATGGGCGCCGAACTTGCCAACGAGGTCGAACGCCGCCGCCGCGAGCACCAACTGCTCGCGTACCAGGTGGCCGGCTTGACGGCCGAAGTGCGCAATACCGAGATGAAGCAGATCGCAGACAAGCAGGCTGAAATCCCGGCTGCGGACCTGGCGATCAAGAGCCGAAGAAGACGAGGCACTCGAGACGCGCCTGCGCGGCTTCGTCGGCGGTGGCCGCAGAGATGCAGAAGCAGCTGGAAGAGGAAAGTGCTGCGGCGGCGGAGCTGCGGATTCAGCTGGACGAGCGCAGCAAGGAACTTGAGGCGTTGAAGGCCGCGACCGACCCGCTGCAGGCCAACCTTGACGAACTGCAGGCCGAGCTCGAGGCGCTAAATGCTGCCAAGGCCGACCTGGATGCCCAGATTGCAGCGCGGGACACCGAGCTGACCGAGACCAAGGACAAGCTCGTGGTCGTGCAGACCGATGCCGACAGCACTGCGGCGGCGAAGTCCGGCCTGGAGCAGCAGCTGCAGGCCCAAACCGGCGAGTGGGACGCGCTGCTGGCGCGCATCAATGCCTTGAACGAAGAGCTGGCAGGCATCAGTGCCGGCGAGCCTGTCGAAGAATCCAGCGAAGAACCCGCTGCTACGGAGCCCTCCGCAGCAGCTCCTCAGAGACGCCTGCTGAGGCTCCGGCAGATACACCTGCTGCAGATGCACCGGCGGCGCCATCGGCCGAGGCTGCGGCATTGGCGATTACCGGTGATGTGGCCGAGACCTCCGTCGAGATCACGCCGGAAGCGGCGCGTGCGGCCGATGCGGCGATCCCGGTCGACGCAGGCCAGGCAGGCCAGGCACGGCGCAGCAGCCGACTGAACAGCCGGTGCAACCTGCGCCGGAGCAGAAGGAAGAATCGCCGGCCAGTGCGGCGCTGGCCAAGCTGTCGGCGGGCGTGGCTGCGGCTGTCGCCCTGCTCAAGCGCAAGAACGCCAAGCTTGCCGATTACGAGCAGCAGGTCGGCGTGCTCGAGCGGCGACAAGAGCACGCTCGAATCTACCGTGGCGGCCAAGGATCAGGCGCTGGTCAGCACGCAGGGCAAGGTGGAAGAGCTGCAGAATGCGATGACGCAGCGGAGCGCACGCTTCGACGCGTTGAGCATGCATGCGAGCGGGCTCGAAGCCGAGATGGAAATCCAGCGGATGGACCGCAGCAAGCTGGAGGAGCAGGTGCGCCAGGTGGCCACCGACCTCCAGGGGCTCACGACGACCTATGGTGTCGACGGCGCAGCAGAAGCGGCGCCTGCAGCGAGCACCGAAGAGGTTCCGGACGCGGCGGCTCCCGTCGCGGTCGAAGCGACGCCGGCAGCGGCGCCAGCAGCAGAGGCGGCGGTTGACACTGACGCCGCAGCTGACGCGGCGGCAATTGTTCCCGCAGCAGCTGCCCCGGTCGCTGAAGTCACAAGCATTGAGGCCTTGACTGCCAGCGCGGCGGCGGTTGCCGAACTCGTGCGCAGCAAGCAGGGCGCGCTGGACGAGGCCAAGGCCCAGTTGGCTTCCTTGCAGGAGGAGCTGGCGAGCTACACGGCGGCCAAGGAAGCCCTGGCGGCCGAGTTGGAGAGCAGGGGCCTCAGCCTGTCCGACGTACAGGCGCAGCTGCAGGCTGTGCAGGGCGACTATGCCGGCGAGCAGAGCGCACGCGGCGAGCTGGAGAGCAAGCTGCAGTCGCTTGACGTCCAGCTGCAGGACTACCTGGCCGAGTACGGCGATGCCGAAGAACCGGCAGCGCCCGCAGAAGCCGACGCATCCGCACCGGCTGAAGCAGCGGGCGAAGTGGCGGCAGACGCCGCAGCACCGGCCGCGGAAGCTGAGACCGAGCCTGCCAAGGCGGACGCCGCGGCACGCGCTGGCTGCACTCGGACTCGTGCTCAAGCGCCGCAAGGAGGCGATCGAGAGCGCCAACGGCCGCATCGGCGAGCTGGAGGCGCAGGTCACCGATCTGACGGGGCAGAAGGCGGATCTGGAAGCTCAGGTCAACGAGCTGATGGCCCAGAAGGCCGGCTTGGAGGGCGAGATTCAGCAGAAGGAGCAGGCGCTGGCCGACCTCAACACGCAGTACGAGGCGTCCCAGGCCGATGCCGCCAAGCTGACGACGGATATCGAGACGCTCAAATATCAGCTCGACGCCGTGCAGGCCGAGCTGACGGCCACCGAAGAGGAACGCCAGCGGCTCGACGGGCAGCTGGACGAACTCAACACCGATCTGTCGGAGCCTGGCGGCGGCATGGGATGCCGGCGACGAGGCGACGGTGAGTTCGCTGGCCGAGAAGCTGATGAGCGCCGCTGCCCCGGCAGAGGTAGTCGAAGTTGCCGAGGGCAGGCAGAAGGTGAAGCAGTCGACGGCCATACGAACGGCGAGGCCACGCGTGAGATGGCGGTGCCGCTGGCGAAGACGGCGGGTGCCGTGGCGGTGGCAGGTGCCATCCGCAAGAAGCAGCAGACGCTGGAGGAGACCAACGCCCAACTGGATTCGGCGCAGCAGGAACAGGCGGCGCTGACGACGGCAAAGGCAGACCTCGAAGCACAGCTGGCGGCGCTGCAGGCCAAGTACGACGAGACGGAAGCGGCACGCACACAGCTGCAGGGCCAGGTCGACGAACTCACGGCGGAGCAGGAAGCTGCCAAGGCGCTGCTTGCCGAGCGTGACAGCGCGGTACAGGAAGCCGAGAGCAAGCTGGAGGCCATCACGCTGCCGGTCGAGAAGACGCTCAGCGACTTCAAGGCGGCGGCACGGGCAGCGGCCGAAGCGCGCGGCGTGGAACTGCGCTCGACGGCGGACGTGCAGGACCTGGCGGAGCTCAAGCACATCGGCGTGACCTTCGAGCAGCGACTGTATCGGGCCGGCGCCGGCACCTACTGGGAAGTGGCGCACATGACCGACGACGACTTCGAGTTGGTCCTGCGCCTGACCGAGATGCAGAAGCTGGCGATGGACATGAACGAAGTGCGCACCGACGCCGTGCGCCTGGCCGAGGAGAGCGACAGTGTCGGCCTGCTGTCGGCAGGTGAGACGCCCGACGACTTCGAGCCCATCCAGGGCATCGGCAAGATCTTCGAGCAGCGGCTCTACAGCGCCGGCATCCGCACCTATCGCGAGCTGGCGAACACGAGCGAGGAGCGGCTGGCGGAGATCTGCCAGGCACGCAAGCCCCTGGTGCCGGACTACGGTTCGTGGATCCGCCAGGCGCGCATGTTCATGGAGATTCGCGGGGAGAAGTAGGCGGATGGTGTGCCGTCTGCGGTAGGAGTTGAGAAGAGGGGCGCCCGCGAGGGCGCCTCTTTTTTGTTGGGCGGGGGGCGGGCAGAGCGGTGATGGGGGAGCAGGTCGGCGGAGCGGCAGGAACCGAGTCTCGCAGTAACTCGGTTGCTGGCGTCCGCCGGACCTTGCTGTCCCTATGCGTTCTCTTCGTCTGCTTCGACTTCTTCGACGGCGAGGGGGTGGATCAGGCCGAGGGCGGCGGCGTGGGTGGCGAAGTCGCGGGTGTTGGGGGAGAGGAGCATGTCTACGCCGCAGGCCTGGGTGGCAGCGGCAAGGGCGGCGACTTCCTGGGCCCGGTCCGGCGTCGGTGCCGCCGCTGACGTCGCGGATGTAGATGGCGCGGATGCGGTTGGGGTTTTCGCGCACGATCTCGGCGTAGATTTCGGGATCGTGCTGGCCCGAATCGCCCAGCAGGACGAACGGCAGCGTCGGGGTACATGTCGAGCAGGTCCTGGATCAGCTTGCGCTTGGGGGAGGGCCCGCCCAGCGAGGTGAGGGTCTGCAGGCCGTAATCGCGCAGGATGAGCGGGCCGGACGGGATGTCGTTGATCTCCAGGAACTGGCTCAGGAGGCTGTAGAGGTTCCAGGGGCTGAGCGAGACGTAGAAGATCGGGTTGTTATCGCCGGTGCTGCTCGCCGGTCGCTGCTCGCCTTTGCCCGTGCCGGCGTGGAGGGCGCGGTAGAAGGCGGGCACGCCGGGGAAGGTGACGCGTGAGTAGGCGTTCTTGAGCAGCATCTCGAGCGCCATCTTGACGACGGAGGTGATGTAGGAGCGGAGGATGGTGTCGTCGACGTCGCTGATCACGCCAAAGGTGGCAGTCGGCGGCGGGGTGAGCACGCGGGCGGTCACGGCCGCGCCGCTGGCGTCCTCCTCGGGGTGCTGCCAGGTCACCGCCAGGTCATGCCACGTCTCGCCGCTGGCGAGCGGATTCTCCGGCTCGATCTCAAAGGCGAAGTAGCCCTCTTCGTCGCTGGTGGTTTCCCAGCTTTCGTCGCGGTAGGAGGCACGCACGGTGATGTTGGGCAGCTCGTTGCTGTCCAGCCGGTTGAAGGCTGCCGCCAGGTTGCGCAGGACCGACGCGCCCATGACGGCGACGTCCGGGGCATTGCGCAGCACGCGGCCCGAGAGGAAGAGGCGGCGCGGGGTGCCGTAGCCGTGGAAGACGACCAGGTTGACGGCGTTGGCGCTGCCGCGCGCTGCCCGTGTTGTCGTGTCATTGGCGTCTCATGCTGCCGGTGTTGTCGCCGCTGGTATCTTCGGGTTCGTCAGACATCAAAGACCCTGCCTCGGTTGAGAATCTGCTTGGGGTCGAGGGCCAGCTTGAGCGCCCGCATCAGCGCCAGCTCTTCGGGCGTGCGCGACCAGCCGAGATAGGCCTTTTTCTCCAGCCCGATGCCGTGCTCGGCCGAGATCGAGCCGCCGCACAGGCGCAGGGGGCGGTAGACGATGCCCTCGACGGTGGCGCGGTCTTCCGCCGTGAGCGCGGGCGCCCAGACGTTGACGTGCAGGTTGCCGTCGGCCAGGTGGCCGTAGATCCAGCAGCGGGCGCCTTCTCCAAAGTGATACTCGACGCCTGAACGCACGTCCTCGGCGTACTCCTCCATCTCCGCCACGGGCAGGCTGACGTCAAAGCCAAAGGTGAGGTGGTGCTGGCGCTCGATCTGCTCCGAGTCTTCACGGACGCGCCACAGCCTGGCGCGCTGCGCGTCGTTACGCGCCAGGGCGGCGTCGGCGATCAGGCCGTCGTTGCCGGCGTGGTCGAGCGCCTGCTCAAAGGCCTGGCGGCTGCGCTCCGCCGAGCTGCCCAGCGACTCGACCAGCACGTAGTAGGCGTAGTCCTGCGGCAGGGGCGGCTTGGACGGCGCCGGGGGCGTGGTCGTGAGCCGGTAATAGTCCGGCCACATGACCTCGTAGGAGGTCAGCGCCCCGGCCAGGTCGGCCTGGAGCAGGCGGAGCAGCTCGACCACCTGCTCGAACTCGTCGACGGCCAGCAGGGCGGTGTTGGCGTATTTCTGCGCGGGATAGACGCCGCAGCACGAGCCGGGTGATGACGCCCAGCGTGCCCTCGCTGCCGATAAAGAGCTGCTTGAGGTCGTAGCCGGCGTTGTTCTTGAGCATGCGGTTGAGCGACGAGATCACCGTGCCGTCCGCCAGCACGGCCTCGAGGCCCAGCACGAGGTCGCGCATGACGCCGTAGCGGAGCACGCGCACGCCGCCGGCGTTCATGGCCGCACAGCCGCCGATCGTGGCCGAGCCGCGCGCGGCGAGGTCGAGGGGAAAGAGCAGCCCGGCCTTGGCGGCGGCTTCCTGCACGGCCTGGAGGGGTGCGCCGGCCTGCACGGTCAGCGTCTGCCCCGCCGGCGTCGACCTGCTCGACGGCCTGCATGCGCTCGAGCGAGAGGAGCACGTCGGCGGGCGTGCTGTGCGTGGCGTCGACCAGGTTGGTGGCGCCGCCGCGCGTGATCACCCCCTGGCCCGCGGCGTGGCAGATGCGCAGGGCGGCGGCGACCTGCTCGGTCGTGCGCGGGCGCACGATGGCCGCCGCCTGCAGGGGCGAGGGATCGATCCAGCTGGCGGCGCGCGGCGGAGACGTCGCGCCCCACCAGCACGGCGTCGGCGCCCAAGGCGGCGCGCAGCTGCTCAACGACTGTTGGCATAGTCTGTCACTGCCCGCGCCAGGCGGCGGGCGCCTTCGGCCAGCTCCTCCGGCTCGTAGAAGGCAAAGCTGAGGCGGAGATAGTTGTTCAGCTCGCCGCGGCTGGAGAAGCGGACGCCGGGGCGGAAGCCGACCGCATGGCGTGCGGCGTGCGGCATGCAGCGCGGCGGCATCGTACCCTGCGGGCAGCCGCACCCAGAAGAAGTAGCCGCCCTGCGGGGTCACGTAGTGCGCCAGGTCGCCCAACTCGGCGCGCAGGGCATTGTCCAGCGCGGCGATGCGGGCGCGGTAGGTTGCGTGCAGGTGCGCCAGGTAGGCGTCCTGCAGGCCCTCTTCGAGCACGACGCGCACCAGGGCCGAGGTGAAGGGGTTGAGCCCGCCGCCGCTGTCGAGCAGGCCGCTGTTGACGAGGCGCTGGATGTGGGCGGGCGCGGCCTGCACCCAGCCCAGCCGGAGCCCGGGGGCGAGGATCTTGGAAAACGAGTTGATGGACAGGACCGTGCCGCCCGCGGCATAGCGTGCCAGCGGCGGGGGTGGTGCGGCGTTGTAGCTCAGCAAGTGGTACACTTCATCGGCTACCACGAGGAAGCCGTGCTCCTGGCTCAGCGCCACCAGCTGCTCGCGGCGGTCCAGCGGCAGGGTGGCGCCCGGACGGGTTCTGATGGGTGGGGATGACATAGAAGAGCGCCGGCTTGTGGGTGCGCAGCGCATCCTCCAGGGCGTCGATGCGGACGCCGTGCTCGTCGGTGGCGATGCTCACGACGCGCAGGTGGTGGTCGGCAAAGATGCGGAGCGCCAGGAAGTAGCTGGGCTCCTCGACAAAGACCACGTCGCCCGGCTGCGTGTAGAGCGTGCAGATCAGCTCGAGCGCCAGCGAGGCGCCGGCGCTGACGAACAGGTCGTCGTAGCCGACGGGGAAGCCAAAGCGCGCGGTCAGGAAGTTCGCCAGCGCGTAGCGGAAGTAGCCGTCGCCCTGTTCGAGCCCGTACTGCAGCAGCGAGGCGTCGGGCTCCGCCAGCCGCCGGGCCGCGGCCTCCTGCATGATGGTGCGCGGCAGCAGGTCGGCGGCGGGATGGCCCAGGCCAAAGTCGATCACGCCGGCGGGCGTTTCGGACTGCGTGGTGGCCAGGTGAAGTGGGTTAGATGTCGTCATAACGTGTACGCTAATTTTCCTTCGGTCCCGGAACGGGCAGCACCTTATACGCAATGGAGGCTAGGCAGGCAATGAACCGGCAAGAGCAGGCCGACCTAATTATTACCAATGCCAGGGCGTTTACGGCAAATCGCCAACAGCCCTGGGTGGAATCCGTGGCGGTGCGCGGCAGCCGCATCGTCTTTGCCGGGAGTGCGGCGGATGCGGCGGCCTGGCGCGGGCCCCGGACGCGGGTGGTGGACGGGCAGGGCGCGACGCTGCTGCCGGGGCTGGTCGACAGCCATTTTCACCTGCAGTGGGGGTCCACCAACTACGAGGACGCTTCGCTGGAGGACATCCACGGGCTCGACGCACTGGCGCAGGCGATCCGGGCGCAGGCGGCCAGGTACCCCGACAAGCCGTGGGTTACGGGCCACCGGCTGGCGTACGACGTGCTGGGGAGCGAGCGCATGGTGACGCGCCACGATCTGGACGCCATCGAGCCCAACCGCCCGGTCGCCCTGATGTCGTTTGACTACCACGCGCTGTGGGCCAACACGCGGGCGCTGGAGCTGGCGGGGATCCTGCACGGGGCGTCCGGTGCCGCACGGCAGCGAGATCGTGATGGGGGAGGACGGGCTGGCGGCAGGCCAGCTCACCGAGCGGGACGCATTTCGCTACGTCCTGGATGCGATGCCGCCGCTGAGCGAGGCCGAGCGCGACCGGCTGCTGGGGCTGGCGCTGGCAGGAGGCGGCGAGCTGGGGCATCACGGGCGTGCACAACATGGACGGCGACGCGGCGCAGATGGCGCGCTATGCGGCGCGGGCCGAGCAGGGGCGGCTGAGCCTGCGGGTGTGGATCACCTACAGCGTCAAGCCCGAGACGCCGTTTGAGGCGCTGGCGGGCGAGGCGGCGGTGCTGGCCGACCGCTACCGCACGGGCATGGTGCGCACGGGGTGCGTCAAGTTCTTTATGGACGGCGTGATCGACTCGTTTACCGGCTTTATGCTCGAGCCCTATGCGCTGCGGCCCGACACCTGCGGGGAGGTATTGTGGTCGGCGGAGAAGTTCAACCGGTATGCGATCGAGGCGGACCGGCTGGGGCTGCAGATCGTGGTGCACGCCATCGGCGACGCGGCCATTCGCCGGACGCTCGACGGGTATGCCGCCGCGCGGCAGGCCAACGGCCCCCGCGACAGCCGGCACCGCATCGAGCACATCGAGCTGCTGGACCCGCAGGACCTGCCGCGCATCCGCGAGCTGGACGTGGTGGCGTCGATGCAGCCGCTGCACGCGTCGCGGCCGGACCGGAACTACTTCCTCTACTGGACCGAGATCGTGGGGCGCAGGCGCTGGCGGGACGCCTTCCCCTGGCGCGACGTGCACGGCATCGGGGCGCCGCTCACCTTTGGCAGCGACTGGCCGATCGTCACGATGGATCCCTACCGTGGGCTGGAGGCGCTCGTCACGCGGCAGCCGTGGGCGGAGGGGCTGCCCAACCAGGCGCTCGACCTCACCACGGCGCTGGAGGGCTACACGCGGGTGCCGGCCTTTGCCGAGTTCCAGGAGCACGAGAAGGGCCAGCTGGCGGAGGGGATGCTGGCCGATCTCGTGCTGCTCGACGCCGACCTGTTTGCGCTGGAGGGCGAGGAGATTGCCAAGGTGCGCCCGGTGCTGACCGTGTGCGACGGGCGCGTGGTGTATGACAGGACCTAACCCGCGTTGATCTCGTCGCCCAGGGCCAGGAGCTCTTCGTTTTTCGGGATGTCGCTCATGCTGTGGCCGTAGTGGACGTAGCGGGCGACGCCCTGCTTGTCGATCAGGACCTGGGCGGGCATGCGGCCGAGCTTGAAGAGGTTGACCTCCTGGCCGTAGAGCTTGAGCACGCTGGCCTTGGGGTCGGGCAGGCCGATAAAGGGCAGCGACTCCTTTTGGAAGTAGGCGGCGAAGGCCTTGGCGTCTTCGGGGCCGACCACGACGACTTCGATATCGCGGGCGAGGAACTGCGAGTAGTCTTGGCGCAACTGCGCCATGTGCGCGCGGCAGAACGGTCAGCCAAAGGTGCGGTTGAAGACCAGGAGGACGTTCTTTCTGCCGCGGAAGTCCTTCAGGCTGACCGTGATTGCCGTGGTAGTCGGCCAGGCTGAAGTCGGGGGCTGCTTGGTTAAGAGATACACGTGCCAAATTGCTGCTCCTGCGATGGCGGTGGCGTTGGTGGTCATGGTCATTGAGCTGTCCGGGTGAACTCGGACCTCTACAGATATTGTACTAGAGGTGGGGGTGAAGGTGTGAAAGGGTGCACACAGTTTGTGCGGGGGGTGCGGGGAGGGAACGTCCCTGTCTCGGCGCAGAGGATTAGGGTAGGCGGGAGTGATGCTGCGCCGTGACAGGGTCGAGGCGAGTGATCGTCGCTTGGCGGCGCTTACGCGGGCAAGAACCTGAAACCCGATCCGTGCTGGGCAGACCTTGCAGCGAGGCAGTATGGGTATTACTATATGAACATATGTGCTAGGGGCCGCTCCCAGGAGGTGAAGTGATGATGCGACTCTATTGTTATGTGCCTGAGGCACTGGCACGCAAGGTTCAGGAGAGGGCGAAGGCGGCTGGGGTGTCGACTTCGCATTATCTGGCGGAACTGATCCGGCGCGACGTGGGCAGCGGATGGCCGGAAGGTTATTTCGAGCGGGTGGTGGGTAGTTGGCAGGGTGATGAATTAATACGTCCAGAACAGCCGCCGATGGAAGCTCGCGAGGTGCTAGCGGGCTGAGGTATGAGAATGGGGAGTAAGTGAGCCATGGCGACTAACGACGACGATTTGAGCCGGTTTGCGGCGGAGGGGGTGGGGCTGCCGGAGGGGGGCGAGGACGGGTATGTGGAGCATGAGGGCGCCCGGATCTGGTATGCGGCGTATGGGGTGGGAAGGCCGGTGATCCTGCTGCATGGGGGGCTGGGGCACAGCGGCAATTGGGGGAAGCAGGTGCCGGCGCTGGTGGAGGATGGGTACCGGGCGGTGGTGATCGACAGCCGCGGGCACGGGCGCAGCACGCGGGATGAGCGGCCGTACTCGTATGAACTGATGGCCGGCGACGTGCTGGCGGTGATGGATGCCTTGGGGCTGGAGCAGGCGGGGTTCGTGGGGTGGAGCGACGGCGCGTGCACGGCGCTGATCCTGGCGGACCGGGAGCCCGCGCGGGCGGCGGGCGTGTTCTTTTTTGCCTGCAACATGGACCCGAGCGGGACGCGGGAGGACTTCGAGTTTACGCCCATTCTCCAGCGCTGCGTCAGCCGGCACAGGCAGGATTATGCCCGGCTGTCGGCCACGCCCGAGGCGTTTGACGAGTTCTCCGAGGCGGTGGGGCTGATGCAGAGGACGCAGCCCAACTACACGGCGCAGGATCTGGGGCGGATCAAGGTGCCGGTGGCGATCGTGCAGAGCGAGCACGACGAGTTTATCAAGCGCGAGCATGCCGAGTACCTGGCGCGGAGCATTCCCGGCGCCGAGTTTGTGCTGCTGCCGGGGGTGAGCCATTTTGCCCCGCTGCAGCGGCCGGCGGAGTTCAACCGGGCGATGCTGGCGTTTCTGGGGCGCGTGATGGGGTAAGGCCAGTGGCGCAGGGGTGGTACAGGCGGTCATTGGCAATCACTGGAGAGCAGGCTGTAAGATGGTCGCAAATGGACTTTTTTTCGGTAGACTCAAGCCATAACTCATCCTGGCGCGAAAGGCATCCCCATGCAGATCGACTTTGATGCTCACATCTGGTGTTACCAAGGGGCAAGCCCTTGGTACTTTGTCACCGTGCCGCAGCAGTACAGCGAGGAATTAAGAATGCTAAGCGGCGGCGAACGACGTGGCTTCGGCGCAATCCGGGTCAGCGTGCGCATCGGCCAGACCGCATGGCAGACCTCTATCTTTCCCAACAAACAAGGAAGCTACGATCTGCCCGTCAAGGCCAGCGTCCGCAAAGCCGAAAAGCTCAGGGATGGCGATCTGGTGATGGTTCAGCTTGAGGTCGAGTAGATGAGCTAGAGCCTACCGATGACTGTCCAGATCATGCGCAGGGACGGCCAACCCGACTGGGCAGTGCTGCCTAATGGAGAGTATGAAGCGCTCGTCGAGGCTATGGTATTAACGTTGGTTTATTTCCGGACGACGCGATTTTTCTCGGACCATTGTGTCGAGGGGGCGCGCACGCAACGGCACGAGCCGCCTACCCCGCTTGCTGCGCGGCGGCGAGCGGGCGCCGCACAGCCTCCTCGCTTGCCCCGCCACCAGCAGGTCGGCCGTGACATAGTTGTCGAACAGGTGTTGGAGGACGTCATGGCCTTTCTCCACAAATTCCTGCTCGCCGTACAGGTGCTCATGGGTGTCGATCAGGCGCATCTGGGCGATGTGCGCGGCAAGCTGGCTCATATGCACTCCTTTTGAAGGGGGAATGCTTCCGATTTTGTATGAGTCCACGATAGTACAAGGCGCCAGGTCAAAGCGCAGTACGGGCGCACGCCGCAACATTGGCTCGCAAGTGGGGATCGCCGAGACGATCCCCACCCGCGAGCTGGAGCATTTGGAAACCCGAATCAGGGTGTCGTGACCTCCGGCAGGTAGACGAAGTCGGTGTCGTTTGCCGTGTCGACGAAGTGCACCGTCCACAGCTCGACATCGGCGCGACCTACCTTCTTTTCAAAATAGAGGCGGTCGTTGGCGACGGTCAGGCAGGGACAGTTATTGAACTTGCTGGAGCCGTCACTCCGCCGCCAGATTGGGGTAAGCATGCGCGTGCCATCCGGTGTGCCATCGCTTGCCCACAGGTCCCAGTCAAAGGTGTTGCGCCAGACGTGCAGATAGACCAGGCTGCCGGCAGCCACCATATTCCCTGCGCCGTTGTCACCGCCTGTGGCCATTACCGACACGACGGACGGCGTCTTGGCGGTTTGTAGCAGCCGCAGTAGGCGTGTGTTCTGGTTCGCCGGTTCGCCGTATGTCTCGCTGAAATAGAGACTGTCGCCCATGGCCGCCAGCGTGTCAATGGCACCGTACTTGCCTATGCGCTCCAGCACCTTGGTGGCCGCGTTGTAGCGCCACAGTACATCCTGGATCGGCTCCATGGCGACGAGATGGCGGTCGATCAGGTAGAGGTTGTCACCCGCCGCGTACAGCCGATCGAGTTCGTACTCCCAGCCGCCGTTCAGCACGACCTCGCCCGTCGTGCTGCCCGCAGGCACGCGCACAACCCGTGTTTCGTTCGCCGCCCAAAGATCGCCCTGGTAAATTTCGGCCGCAAGATAGCCGTTGGCGCTGATGACGCCCTGCGTATCCAGCGGCGTCACCCCGTTGGCGTCTGCCCGCCAGTAGTGGTCACCGCTGACGTCGGCATGGGCGGAATGGAAGTAGGCGGCCTCAGGGGCCACGGCGTCGAAGTAAACGGCGTCCACGAACCCTCCCTTGAGCAGCCGCGTGCCCGCGGCCGTGCCGTCGCTGACCCACAGATCGCGCTGGGTGTCGTCGATCTTGAGCAGGATCAGCAGTGCGCTGCCCGCCTTTGCCCAGGCCAGCGGAAACTCGCTCCCCGCCGCGCTCCAGATGAGTTCGGCGCCCTGCGGCGTGGCGGCGTTGGTGCGCCAAATCTTGCGCGGCTGGGAGCCATCTTCGTTTGTCACAAACAGCACCGCGCCGCCGACCTCGACCGGGGCAGGAACGGCCGATCATTCCAGCCTGCGCCGACGGCATCCGTGAGATGGGTGACCTGGGTGACCGGCCGAACCCTATTGTGCGCCTACATGCGGCCAGGGTCGTGCGACAAATGACGACTCTGTGAAGGAAGTCGATGTACTTGGGAATACGATTATGCAGCCGGGGCGCGCGCCGAGATGGTATATGTGACGCCTGTCAGCTGCTCGGAGACTGTCCAGAAGCGCTGCAGCGCGGCGGGGTCGTAGGCTGCGCCATTGGCGCGCGTCTCGACTGGCTCGCCGTGATGATAGAACCACTTTGGGCCGTAGAATACGCCGCCCTTGGCGGTGGGCGCAGTGGCCCCATACAACATGGGGCGCACGCCGTGGCTGACGTCCTCGCCTAGGATGGGGGCCATGATGCGATAGAGGACGGCCTCCGTGCCGCCGGTGCCGGACTGCGCCACGCTGTTGGTCTGCAGCTGGCCGACGACGAACCCCGGATGGGAGACGTTGGCGATCGTGTCAACGCCCGCCGCCGCCAGGCGCTTCTGCAGCTCGAAGGTGAAGAAGATGTTCGCCAGCTTGCTCTGCGCATAGGCCTCCCAGCGGCCGTAATGCTGCTTGCCCATGAGATCGTCAAAGTTGATCTTGCCCATGAAGTTGGCGGTGCTGGAGACGGTGTGAATGCGGGCCTTGGGGGTCTGCACCAGCAGGTCGAGCAGCAGCCCGGTGAGGGCAAAGTGGCCAAGATGATTGGTGCCAAGCTGCATCTCAAAGCCGTCGACCGTCTCCTGCCGGGGGATCGCCATCACGCCGGCGTTGTTCATCAAGATGTCCAGGCGGCCATAGCTGCGCCTTGAACGCCGCGGCGAAGGCGCGCACCGAAGCGAGATCGCCCAGGTCGAGCTGCCTGAGGTCGAGCTGCGCGCCGGGCACCGCCTGCCGGATGGCGGCGCGGGCCTGCTCGCCTTTGGGGAGGTTGCGCACCGCCATGACGACCGTCGCACCCTTGGCGGCGAGCGCTTTTGACGACTCGAGGCCCAGCCCGCTGTTGGCGCCCGTGACGATGACCACCTTGCCCGCCAGGTTGGGGATATCGTTTTGTGTCCAGCCCATGATTGTGTGCTCCTGTCGATACGCAGCCGTCAGATATGACATCAGGATACGCCAGATGTGAGGCGAGCCCAAGACGCAAAACTAGCCGTGTCTTTCCTCTGGGGCGGACGTCATCTTCTTTGTAGATGCTTTTTTCCGCTATCTGTTGGCCGGCTTCGATTTTGGCCAGCAGTGTCATATTGATTACCCCGGAGGAATGTCTATGAAAGTGACGCTTCGTACCCTTGTCCTGGCCGCCATCGTGCTTACGCTGGTGGCGCTGCCGACCGTGGCGCTGGCTGCCGGCGGGCAGCCCGTGACGGCGGCAGTCTCAACTGTTCTCACCTCGGCGGGCGAGACCGGCCTCGGCCACTGGCCGCCGCCACCACCACCGCCCGGTCCGCCCCATTATCCCCCGCCCCATTATCCGCCGCACTGCGGTGCACCGTGCCCGCCGCCACCACCTCCCCCTCCGCCGCCGGTCTATTGTCCGACGCCGACCCCCGCACCGGCGCAGCCTGTCGGCGCGAACATCGGCGGCCAGCTGATGACGAAGGTCATCGGCGATCCGCACAGCGCGACGATCTACGCCTATACCAATGCGGGCTGGCTGTACCGATCGAACACGAACGGCAGCCAGTGGTACATGGTCGTCACCAATCCCGCCGTGCACGATTTCCTGATGAGCGCCTCGGATCCGAATATCCTGTACAGCGGCGCCGGGCCGAACTGCGGCAACGCGACGGTCGAAATCGCACCGATGTACAAGTCGGAGGACGGCGGCGAAACCTGGACGGAGCTTCCAGGCGGGCTGGGGCTGAAGCCGATGCTGATCGACCCCAGCGACAGCAACAACCTGTTCGCCGCCGACTGCACGACGCTCTATCTCTCGACCGACGGCGGCCAGACCTGGAGCCCCAAGCCTGATGCGCCTGCCGACAACATCTGGCAGACCTACACCCTGGCCGACATGGCAGCCGGCGCCACCTGGGACGAGATCTTCGGCGTGGGCAACGACGTGCAGGGGTTGGGCATCGTGGCCTTTACGGGCGACCAGGGCGCGAGCTTCAGCAACATCACCGACCCGAACCAGGCGCCGCAAAATGTCTCGGCGGTGCTCCCGAGCCTCACCGACAGCGGCAAGCTGTGGGTCGCTTCCGGCAAGGGCGTCTGGTCGAGCGCCGACTACGGCGTCAACTGGAGCCTGTCGAAGGCCGGGCTGGAGTACCTTATCAAGACGAATACGGTGTTTAACGACCTGGCGTACGGGCAGAACGGCAGCCTGTACCTGGCAACGCAGAAGGGGCTGTTCATCCAGAGCGATCCGAACGGCGCGTGGAAGGTGCCGGACAAGGACGATGTCAACTTCGGCGTCGCGAACATGAAGAGCCTGCTGATCACCGAGTCCAACCCGAGCCGGCTGTGGATCAACAGTGAGTCGCTCAACGACGACGACAACCCGGTGGTGTATACGATGGTGGTGAAGTAGCGAGTTGTGAGTGGATTGGAATCGGGGAGGGCCCGGTGCCCTCCCCAATTTTGTTTTGGGGCTCAGGAGAGGGGAGGCAGGCGAGGACGCCTGCGGTCCACGGGGGAGGGGCAGGCGGGGACGCCTGCGGTCCGGTGGGAAAACGGCCCAAAGTTGGGGCGGCGCGGTACCTGTGCTATGCTCTTGAATTGGCCGCGCAGATGCGCGGCTTATTTTGGGAGAAAAAATTGTGAACGCACCATCTGTCTAATTCGGGTTCTGTCGGCGCTGAGCCTACGATTGTGATCGTCGGCGGCGTGGCCGGAGGCGCCTCGGCGGCGACACGCGCCCGCCGCATGAACGAACAGGCGCGCATTATCATGTTTGAGAAGGATGCCTATGTGTCCTTCGCCAACTGCGGGCTGCCCTATTACCTGGGCGGCGAGATCCAGGAGCGCGCCAAGCTGCTGGTGGCGACGCAGGAGCTGTTTGAAAAGCGCTTTCGCATAGAAGTGCGCACGCGGCAGGAAGTGACGGCCATCGACCGTGCCGCCAAGACGGTGACGGTGGAGAACCACGTCACCGGCGAGGTCTACCGCCAGCACTACGACAAGCTGATCCTGGCGCCCGGCGCCAACCCGCTTACCCCGCCGCTGCCAGGGCTGAACGCTCGCGGCGTGTTTACGCTGCGCAACCTCCACGATACCGACCGTATTGCGGCGGCGCTGCCGCAGGCACGGCGGGCGGTCGTGGTGGGCGGCGGCTTTATCGGGCTCGAGGTCGCCGAGCAGTTCCGCGCACGCGGGCATCGAGGTCACGCTGGTCGAGATGCTGCCGCAGGTGCTGCCGCTGCTCGATCCTGAGATGGCGGAACCGCTCCACCGCGAGATCGAGGCACACGGCGTCCGGCTGGAACTCGGGCGCGGGATCGCAGCGGTCGAGGAGACGGCCGGGGCGGCCAGCGCCGTGGTCCTCACGGATGGAACGCGCCTGCCGGGGGACCTCGTGCTGCTGGGGCTGGGCGTGCGCCCGAGCACCAAGCTGGCCGTCGACGCCGGGCTGCAGATCGGCGCCAGCGGCGGCATTGCCACCGACGACTACATGCGGACGTCGGACCCCGACATCTATGCGGTGGGCGATGCGGCGGAATATGCCTATGCGCCTACGGGCACGCGGCTGCGCGTCGCCCTGGCCGGCCCGGCCAACCGCACGGGGCGGCTGGCCGGCGAACATGCGGCGACGGGGGCGGCGCGGCCGAGTCCCGTCGTGTTCGGCACGTCGATCGTGCGTGTCTTTGGCAAGTCGGCGGGCATCACCGGGCTGTCGATGCGGGCGGCGCGCAAGGCGGGGCTCGATGCGCGGGCCGTGCACATTACGGGCAACCACCACGCCGGCTATTTCCCGGGCGCCGAGCAGATGGTGCTCAAGCTGGTGTATGAGAACGGCACCGGCCGCGTGCTGGGCGCGCAGGCGGTGGGCGGCGCGGGGGTCGACAAGCGGCTCGACGTGATCGCCACGCTGATGTACTTCCGGGGCACCGTGCACCAGCTGGCCGAGCTTGACCTGGCCTATGCGCCGCCGTTTGGGTCGGCGAAGGACCCCGTGCACATGGCGGCGTTTGCGGCCGAGAACGACCTGGACGGGCTGGCCCGCCTGCTGCAGCCGGATGCGGACTTGGCTGGGTACCAGGTGGTGGATGTGCGGGATGCGGAGGAGATCGCCAAGCTGCCGCTGGCAGGGGTGGGGCACGCGCATCACATCCCGCTGAACGACCTGCGCGATCGGCTGGGGGAACTGGATCCAGCAGCTGCCGACGGTGGTGGCGTGCCAGGCGGGGATGCGTTCGTACATAGGGACGCGCATCCTGGCGCAGCATGGGTTTGGGGAGGTGTATAACCTTTCGGGCGCGGCGATGGTGCGGGATTTGATGTTGAACCGGGGCGCGGCGGTGGTGGAGCGCGTGGCGGTGTAGTTGGGGGTGAGGAACGTCCCTGGCTCGGCGCAGGCGGATCGTCGTAGGGGAGTGAGGTTGCGCCGTGCCAGGGTCGAGGCGAGTGTATGTGGAGGCTGGTGGGGACGCGGTCGGCTGGACATGGCCCCGCTTGTGGTATATTTGGGGGCGTGGGTTTCGCGGTTTTGTTGGGGCATCGCGCATAATTGCGTTTTGAAGAATCACTTCTGACAGCGCACGTATCCAGGAGAGCAGAGTGATGGGCAACCCTGTTGATTTGCTGGCTCCCGTTTGGTCCCATATGACGCAGGTGCAGCCCGTGCGCGGGGAGGGCGTGTACCTGTACGACGCGGCGGGGCAGCGGTACACCGACTTTACTTCGGGGATCGGCGTGACCAACACGGGGCACTGCCACCCGCGCGTGGTGCAGGCGATCCAGGAGCAGGCCACGCACCTGATCTTTGGCCAGATGAATATTGTCGTGCCGCCGACGACGGTGGCGTTGGCCGAGAAGCTGAACGAAGTGACACCCGCCCAGCTATCGACCGGTTCTTCTTCTCCAACAGCGGGGCGGAGGCGGTCGAGGCCGCGGTCAAGCTGGCGCGCATGGCGACGCACCGCCGCAACCTGATCGTCTTCCAGGGCAGCTTTCACGGCCGGACCCACCAGGCCATGGCCATGACGACCTCCAAGTACACCTATCGCTACGACTACCAGCCGCTGCCGGGCGGCGTCTTTGTCGCACCCTTCCCCTACACCTATTACTTTGGCTGGAGCGAGGAGGAGACGGTCGAGTTCTGCCTCAAGCAGCTGGACCAGCTGCTCAAGAGCCAGACAGCCCCCGAGGAGACGGCGGCGATCGTGATCGAGCCGGTGCTGGGCGAGGGCGGCTATGTGCCGGCGCCGCCCGAGTTCCTGCGCCGCCTGCAGGCGCTGTGCGACCAGCACGGGATCCTGCTTGTGCTCGACGAGGTGCAGTCGGGGTTTGGCCGCACGGGGAAGTTCTTCGGCTTTGAGCACGCGGAGATCGTGCCGGATATTATCATCATGGCCAAGGGGCTGGGCAGCGGGATGCCCATTTCGGCGATCGGCGCCCGCGCCGAGCTGATGAGCCACTGGAAGGTGGGGACCCACGGCGGCACCTACGGCGGCGGAAACGCGATCGCCACGGCGGCGGCGGGGGCGACGATCGACACCATCCGGGCGGAGGGCCTGGTCGAGAATGCGGCGCAGATGGGGTCGCGGCTGCAGAAGGGGCTGCGCGAGCTGCAGGCCGAGCACCCGGTGATCGGCGACGTGCGCGGGCTGGGGTTGATGGTAGGTGTCGAGTTCACGCGGGATGGCGAGGCTGACGCCGCCACGGCCACGCGCGTGCAGCAGGAGTGCATCAAGCGCAACCTGCTGCTGCTCACCTGCGGCACCTACGGCAACGTCATTCGCTGGATACCGCCGCTGGTCGTCAATGCCGAGCAGATCGATGCCGGACTGGCGGTCTTTAACGAAGCGCTGGCTGCGGCGGCTCATTAGTGCCGCCGTCTAATCTTCACATTCGAGAGGGACAAATGCGAAAACTATCGATCCTGTGGGCAGTGGTCATTATCGCCGCCCTGCTGCTGTCGGCCTGCACGGCAGTACAGCCGGGCGCCACGACTGGTGCGGCGAGTTCGGGTGCAGCCGCCGGTACGACGGCAGCCGCCGACGAGGGGCTGTTGGGCAAGATCAAGGAACGCGGCAAGATCGTCGTCGGCACGTCGGCCGACTATCCCCCGTACGAGTCGATCGATGCCGACGGCAAGTTTGTCGGCTTTGACATGGACATGGCCCGCGCCATCGGCGAGAAGCTGGGCGTCGAGGTCGAGTTCCAGGACATGCCGTTTGACTCGCTGATCGCCGCGGTGCAGGAAGGCAAGATCGACGTCGTGATCGCCGCCATGCAGGCGACGCCCGAGCGCGACGAGACGGTGGATTTCTCGACGCCGTATCGCCCGACCAAGGATGCCTTCCTGGGCGCGGCCGACTCGACGCTTGAACTCAAGACCGGCGACGATGCTGCCGGCCACAGCATCGGCGCCCAGACGGGCACCGTGCAGGAGAAGTGGGTGCAGGACCATCTCGTCGGCGGCGGGCTGACCCCGGCCGACAAGGTCTTCTCCTACGAGCGCGCCGACCAGGGCGGCCTGGACGTGCAGAATGGCCGCATCGAACTGCTGCTGATCGACGCCGAGCCGGCGATTGCGCTGGCCGACCAGCTGGGCCTCAAGGTCCTGCTGATCACCGACAGCACGGCGGCGGCGGGCAAGGCCATCGCTATGAAGCAGGGCGAGACGGCGCTCAAGGCTGAGCTGGACACGATCATCGCGGCGTTCCAGGGCGACGGCACGCTCACGAAGATCGAGGCGGACAACAAGCTGCCGGATCTGGGGCAGTAAGGGTTGATTTGATGTAGGGGCATGAGGTCCGGCTAAACGGCTTAAGAAACCGAGTTTCTCGCAGAGACTCGGTTTCTGCTCCGGCCGGACCTTGTGCCCCTACGATGTGGCGGAGCGATGGAATTTCTTGACAAGTTTGTCACCACCATACAGTTTCTGATCGAGGGGCTGTGGGTCACGGTCAGCGTCACGCTGGTCGCGCTGGGGGTGGGCTTTGTGCTGGGCGTGCTGATGGCGATTTTGCGCGTGTACGGCAGCCGGCCGCTCAGGAGCCTGGCGGCGACCTACAGTGTCGTCGTGCGCGCGGTGCCGGTGGTCGTCACCATCTTTATTCTCTATTTTGTCATCGCCTCAATCGTCGATCTGTCGCCCTTCCTGGCGGGGTCGCTGGCGTTGGGGTTTGCCAGCGGCGCGTACCAGTCGGAGATCTTCCGCGGGGCGCTGCAGTCGGTGGCGCCGGGGCAGATGACGGCGGCGCGTGCCATCGGCATGAGCCGCATCCAGGCCATTCGCCACATCATCCTGCCGCAGGCGATCCGGCTGGCGCTGCCCGGCTGGGGGAACGAAGCGACGCTGGTGCTCAAGGACTCGACGCTGGTCTTTGCCGTCGGCGTGCCTGAGATGCTGCGCCGCGCCCAGTATGTGAGCTCGCGCACGCTGGAGCCGTTTCTGGCCTTTGGCACGGCGGCCCTGCTCTACCTGGCGCTGACGATGCTCACCAGCTTTGTGCTGGGGCGGGTGGAGCAGCGGTACCGGCTGCTGACTTAGGGAGATTCGCACGTGGGCGTGCGAACGAAACGGGAACTTTCGACTGATTAGCGAAATGATGCAGACCCATGGCTGAAGAGACACCTGCTGCGATTCCGATGCCCGACCTCAGTGCGCCGCCGCTCGTGCGCATCGAGGACGTCAAGAAGTCGTTTGGGACCACGCACGTCCTCAAGGGCATCAACCTTTCCGTTTACCGGCAGCAGGTGGTCGTGCTGGTGGGGCCGAGCGGCACGGGCAAGAGCACGCTGCTGCGCTGCATCAACCTGCTCAGCCCGCCCGACAGCGGCCGCATCTGGCTGGAGGGCGAGGAGATCACGGCGCCGGGGGTCAACCAGGACAAGGTGCGGCAGCGCATCGGCATGGTCTTCCAGGACTTCAACCTGTTCACCCATCTCACGGCCCTGGAGAATGTCACGATCGGGATGACCAAGGTGCTGGGGATGAAGAAGCAGGAGGCGCGCGACAAGGGCATGTGGGAGCTGGAGCGCGTGGGGCTGGCGGACCGCGCCGAGCCATTATCCGGCCCAGCTCTCCGGCGGGCAGAAACAGCGCGTGGCCATCGCCCGGGCGCTGGGCATGGACCCGCACGTGATGCTGTTTGACGAGCCGACCTCGGCGCTCGACCCCGAGCTGACGGGCGAGGTGCTGGAGGTCATGCAGCAGCTGGCGTATGAAGGGGACACGATGATCGTCGTGTCGCACGAGATGCAGTTTGCGCGCGAGGTGGCCGACAAGATCGTCTTTATGGAAGGCGGTTACGTGGTAGAAGAGGGCGACCCCGACGTAATGTTTACCAACCCGCGCACCGACCGGGCGCGCGAGTTTCTCAACCGGATCGCCGACTTTGGCGAGAACGATAAGAACGACGAAACCAAGAAGAAGAAATAGCATATTCGCCCTGGGCGAGAGCCGGCAGCCGTAATGGACCAGATTCTCCAGTTTATCGAGCGCGTACTCCCTGTCTTGTGGCAGGGAACACTGATTACCCTGCAGCTGGCCTCGGTTTCGCTGCTGCTGGGCATGGCGCTGGGCCTGCCGATGGGCGTGCTGCGCGTCTACGGCCCAGGCTGGGTCCGCCGGCTGGTGAGTCTCTATGTGTTGGTCTTCCAGGGGACGCCGCTGCTGGTGCAGCTCTTTGTCATCTATTATGGCCTGCCGCAGTTGGGGATCACGTTTGACCGTTTTCCGGCGGCGTATATTGCGCTTGGTTTGCACAGTGCCGCGTACCAGGCCGAGTACCTGCGTGGGGCACTGCAGTCCGTGAGCGAGGGGCAGATGACGGCGGCGCGGGCGATCGGGATGAGCAGGCTGCAGGCCATCACCAATATCATGCTGCCGCAGGCGCTGCGCCTTATGCTGCCGGCGTGGTCGAACGAGGTCGTGTCGATGATCAAGTACACGGCCGTCGTCTACCTGATCGCCGTGCCCGACCTGATGGGGCAGGCCAAGAACCTGTCGAGCAAGTACTTCCAGCCGATCCCCATCTACCTCACGGCGGCGGTGTTCTACCTCGTTTTGGTCGGGATCACCTACTTTATCCTGCGCGAGATCGAGCGCCGGCTGCAGGTGCCTGGGCTCACGATGGCGCACGAGGGCTAGGGGTGCGGCTGCAGGTTCGTGTCAAAGTAACAACTTCTGGTTTGGATCTAATCCATTAGATCGTGGTAGACTAGTTGGTGGCTTGTGGAATCAGTCGACGGAAACCATGGGCTGCAGAAATGGCCGTCGCCACCGTGCACGTGGATTTTGTGCGCAATTGTTCTTAAATGGGTGATATCCATGCTCGTCCAAAATCCGCGCGAACTGATTCGTTTCGCCTATGAGCAGCACTTTGCCATGCCGGCATTCAACGTCTGCAATATGGAGATGGCGAAGGCCGTGATCGAGGCTGCCGTCATCGAAAAGGCGCCCGTGATCGTCCAGACCTATCCGGGCGACCTGGCGCACGCCGCCTTTGGCACCGATATGGGACCGCTGCCGGTCCTGATCAAGGCGATGGCCCAGGAGGCGCCCGTGCCGGTCATTATGCACCTGGACCACGGCCCGGGTCTTGAGTTCAACCTGCGCTGCCTGCGCGCCGGGTACAACTCGGTGATGTACGACGGCCATGATCTGTCGCTGGAAGATGCGCTGGTCGAGACGGCGCTGATCGCCCGTGCGGCGCACGCGCTCAACGCATCGGTCGAAGGCGAACTGGGCACCTTTGGCGGCGGCCAGGGCAGTTTTGAGTTTACGCGGCCGGAAGATGTGCCGCTGATGTTTGAGCAGGGCCAGGTCGACATGCTGGCGGTTTCCGTCGGCTCCGAGCACGGGCATGCCAGCCGGCTGGATCTCGACCTGCTCAAGGCGATCGCGGCCAAGGCGAATGGCCCGCTGGTGCTGCATGGCGGCAGCGGCATTCACGAGGATGACGCACGCGCGGCGCTGAAGTATGGCGTGGCGAAGATCAACATCGGTAACGCTCTGTCGGTGGCGTGGTGCACCGGGTCGCGCGAGGCACTGGACGCCGGCTGCGACCACTACGGCGTGTTGAAGACGGCGATGGACAAGGTGCGCGGAGTTGCGCAGCACCGGCTGCGCCTGTTTGGCGCGGCTGGGCGCGCGGTGTAGGTTAGCGCATAAACGTGCCGGGAAATGCAACGTGCCGGGGACGTCCAAACGTCCCCGGCACGTTGCATTTCCCCGACACGTTGTCTAATGCACCTTTGTACTTCTCGCCCAGCCGGTCTAGCCTGGTTTCCGCGTCTTCGAGGTGGCATTCGAAGCTTTCAGGGGTCATGATCTCTACGGTCGCCACGGTTCCTAGCACGAGAAGATCTTCGTCGTACGTGATCAGATACTGGGCATCTCCCAGCACGGCACAAGCGACGAACTTATCGTCCTTGCTGTCCCGCGTGTAGGGCGGGACCGGACCAAGCGGTGGAAGGATCGTCGCACGCAGCGTGAGGGCTTCGACGAGTGCTGTGGCTTCATCCTGCATCACAAAACGACGGATCTTTGGGCGTGCCAGGACGTCAGCTAGCTCGTACATGAGTTCTGGCGCTGTGACAACTTCGACCTTCTCCTCTAACCAGGTCTGCTCAATCAATTCTCGGGTCGCCCGGCTGGGTTTTAGCAGGTAACGGATCAGTACACTGCTGTCAATCACAACGCGAATCATTGCTTACGCGCGTTACTCGCTTCTGTGCGAGCCTCTTGGATCAGATTGTCGAGATCAGTGTCACTTAGGTCGCCTGCGCGTGCGGAAGCAGCGGCAGAGGCCTGCTGCAGCCGGAGCCGGACCAGTTCTTTTTCAGCCGCAACGAGGGCTTGATAGCGCCGATAGTTGACGATGGCGACACGGGGAGAACCGTAGCGCTCCACAATCACGTCGTCCTCACCAATTGCGCGATCCAACATAGCGCCAAAATTTTGTTGTGCTTCTGTCGACTTTAGGGTGACTGTCATTGCACCTCCACTAGTGTTATCTATGTTAGATAATTCTAGGTTGACAAGCCACTCTTGTCAAGATTTTTGTGCTGGAGACATGTCCCGGGGACGGCTGAACGTCCCCGGGACAGTTTTATTTCCTCGGGACAATCTATGTCCCTGGGACGCCGCAGGCACCGGGGACGGTGGTGGGGACGCACTTTTGCTTGAGGGCGAGGATGCGCTGGTAGGATTGCGCGATGCGCGTCCTCGGTTAGCTGGCCTTGCTGGACGGCAGACGAGAGGGCGGCAATGGCGCGCTGGGCGACGTCTGGGTCGTAGACGAGATTGTTGCCGTAGGCGAGGAGGTCGGCGCCGGCTTGGACGGCGAGGACGGCGGCCTGCTCGAAGCCGTATTGGCTCGTGATGGCCTGCATGTTCATGTCGTCGGTGATGACGACGCCGTCGAAGCCCAACTCGTCGCGCAGGATGCCGGTGATGGTGGCCTGGGAGAGCGTGGCGGGATAGGTGGGGTCGAGCTGCGTGTTGAAGACGTGGGCGGTCATGACGGTGTCGACGATGCCCTCGCCGATCGAGCACACGGTAGGGCTCGAGTTCGTCGCGCTGCCAGGTGGCGGATACGTCGACCAGCCCCAGGTGCGAGTCGGCCTGCGAGCTGCCGTGGCCGGGGAAGTGCTTGAGGGTGGTGGTTACGTCGTGGGCGTGGTGGGCCTCGACGAAGGCGCGCGCCTGGGCGACGACCACGGCGGGGTCGGCGGAAAAGCTGCGGCCCAGGGCGCCGATGACGGGATTGGCCGGGTTGCTGTTGATGTCGACGACGGGGGCGAGGTTGTGGTTGACGCCCGCCGCCGCCAGCGTCTTGGCCATGGTTTCGGCCTGCGCGTAGGTAAAGGCCGGATCGCTGCGTTCGCCCAGCGCCTGCGCCGACATGGTGGGCGGGAAGCCGTGCTTTTCGTTCAGGCGCGCAACCAGCCCGCCTTCCTGGTCGGCGGCGATCAGCAGGGGCGGCGAGGCACGGCAGGGGGCTGCGGGGCTCTGCGTGAGGGCCTGCAGTCCGGCCGTCAGCCCGGCGAGCTGCGCGGGCGACTCGACGTTGCGCGTCGGGCTCTGCAGGGCCACGTCGTAGCTAAACAGCACGACGGAGCCAACTCCGCGCTCCGAGATGTCTGCTACAATGGGCGCAGCGGACGCCAAGGTCGTGCCGCGGAAGCCGACCATGACCATCTGCGCCAGCATCTGCTCCAGTGATGGAGCTGCGGTGCGCCGCCAGGAAAGGCGCCGGCTTGATGGCGGCGGCGGGTGCAGCCGTTGCTGTGGCGGGCGCAGCAGGTGACACGGTGGGCGATAGGGTGGGCGATTCGGCCGCCGGTGGCGCGGCGCCCTGGCAGCCGGCGATCAATCCTGCCGCCAGCAGGCCCCCGCCGCGCACAAGCAGCTCGCGCCGCGACCAGCGCTGCGTGGACAACTTCGAAGAGGTGAACCGTGGCTCAGCAGACATCATCAACCTCGTTTTCTGTACCCCAGCCTTGGCTGGGGGCGGTCATTGCGCCGCAACCGGCAGCACCCTCCGGCACGGCAGAGGAGCTGGTTGCGGCGGCACTGCGCCACCCGATCGGCACGCCGCCGCTGCGGGAGCTGGCGCAGAGGATTACACGGGCGGGACAGCGCGTCGCCATCCTTATCGACGATTGTACGCGCAAAACGCCTACGGCGCAGATTTTGCCCCTCGTGCTTGCGGAGCTGACGGCGGCCGGCGTCCCGCAGCACGACATCACCATCGTGGCTGCCCTCGGCACGCACCGGCCGCTGACGGAGGACGAACTGGCAGACAAAGCTGGGCGCTGCTGCGCATGCCGGCTACACGATCGTGAACCAGCCGTGCACCGATGGCGCCGGCTTTGTCGAGGTCGGGCAGATGACCTCGCTGCAGAGGGACATCGAACTGCCGCCCATCCCGGCGCAGATCAACCGCCACGTGCTCCAAGCTGATCTGCGCATCAGCATCGGGATGATCACGCCTCACCTTGACGCGGGGTTTAGCGGCGGGGCCAAGATGGTCCTGCCGGGCGTGTGCAGCCTGGCCACGGTCGACGCGTTTCACCTGGCCTCGGCGTTTGTGCCCCAGAACCAGCTTGGCGACCCCCATGCACCGCTGCGCCGCCTGCTGGAAGCCTTTGTCGCCCGCCATGCGCCGCTCCACTTCATCGTTAACGTCGTGCTGGGGCTCGACGGTTCACTCTGCGCCTGTGCGGCCGGCGATCCGATCGCCGCGCACCGGCGCGGGGTGGAGGCGGCACGGCGGGTCTACGGGGTGCGGATTGCGCGCCGCTATCCGATCGTGATCGCCAACTGCGCGCCCTACGACCAGGACCTCTGGCAGAGCATCAAGGGGGCGTGGGCGGGCGATCTTGTCACGGCCGACGGCGGCACCTTGATCCTCGTCACGGCGGCGCCGGAGGGGAACAGCAGCTATGGGCTTGTGCCCCATTACGCGGGGATCGACCCCGACCTATTGCGGGCTGAGATTCTTTCTGGTAGAGTAGCCGATGCCATGCAGGCGGCCACCGGCGTGCTGTGGGGGTCGCTGCGCAGGCGAATCAGGTTGATGCTCGTATCCGCCGGCCTCACCGCCGCGGACGCCGCGTCCATGCGGGCAGAGTATTTTGCCGACGTCGAGGCAGCCATGACAGGCTGCCCTGGCGCGGCTCCCGGCGGCAGAACGGGCCGGGGCCGTAGCCGTTATCCCGCAGGCCGGCGTGGTGCTCCCCATACCGGGATAGGCAGTTCAACATGAATACACTTTTGGCGCCGACGACGCCGCCATCAGTCCACGACATCTCCCCCGAGGAGATCCTGCACGACTACCAACTCTGCTGCCTGAGCCGGCATATGTCGCTCTTAGGGCGCCGCGAGGTGCACGGCGGGCGCGCCAAGTTCGGCATCTTTGGCGACGGCAAGGAGGTGGCCCAGGTTGCACTTGCCCACGCGTTCCGGCCGGGCGACTGGCGTGTCGGCTACTATCGCGGCCAGACGCTGATGCTGGCCCTGGGCCTGCTGACGCCGTCCACCTATTTTGCCCAGCTCTACGGCCATACCGACGTCGATGCCGACCCCAACTCGGGCGGGCGGGCGATGCTCGGCCATTTTGGCAGCCGGATCCTGGATACAGAGGGCCGTTTCCTGCCGCAGACCGACCGTTTCAACTCTTCGGCCGACCTCTCGCCCACGGCCGGGCAGATGCCGCGCCTGGTTGGCCTGGCGCTGGCCTCGCGCATGTACCGCGAGCTGCCGGAGCTGCAGGCGATGCAGGCTGTGGCCGAGTTCTCGCACCTGGGCGACGAGGTGGTGTTTGGCGCCATCGGCAATGCCAGC
Organism: uncultured Chloroflexia bacterium; assembly: GCA_963701415.1. GTDB lineage: Bacteria > Chloroflexota > Anaerolineae > Caldilineales > Caldilineaceae > Fredericiella. Next base: position 943,904 of record CAVPAH010000018.1, on the reverse strand, counting down.
TGTGCCGAAGGACTGTTCTGGGAGTCGCTCAACGCCATCGGCGTGCTGCGGGCGCCGGCGGTGATCTCGATCTGGGACGACGGCTACGGGATCTCGGTGCCGAACGAGTACCAGGTCACAGGCGGCAACCTGTCGGAGTTGCTGCAGGGCTTCCGGCGGCGGGGTGCCGGCGAGCCTGGGTTCGAGCTCTATACGGTGCCCGGCTGGGACTATCCGCTGCTGCGTCGACACCTATGCGCACGCCGCGGAAGAGGCGCGCAAGGAGCATGTGCCGGCGGTCGTGCACGTGGTGCAGATGACGCAGCCGCTGGGCCATTCGACCTCGGGCAGTCACGAGCGCTACAAGTCGCCCGAGCGGCTGGCGTTTGAGCGCGAGTATGATCCTATCCGCCGCATGCGGAGCTGGATCCTTGAGGAGGGGCTGGCGGCGGCGGCCGAACTGGATGCCGCCGAGCTCGCAGCGGAGGCCGCAGGCAGAAGACGAGCGCGCGGCCGCATGGGAGCGGTACACGGCCAACCCACGGCGGCAGGCGCAAGAGCTAGCAGAGCTCATCGACACGGCGGCGCCGGCGGCGCCCGATCCGAGCACGCTCCAAGAGGCGAGTGCTGCGCTGCGCAGTGCCGACTTGCTGACGCGCCGGCAGCTGTTCGAGCAGGCGCAGGCTGTGCTGATGGAGCTGCGCTCCGCCGCCGCCGCCGTGCGCCGGCCGATCATCGCATGGAAAGAGACGCTGCATGGCCGGCACCGTGCGCGCTACCGATCTCACCTCTACAGCGAAGGCGACGAGTCGCCGCTGCAGGTGGCGAGCGTGGCGCCCGAGTATGGACCGGATGCGCCGCGCGTGCGCGGGTTTGAGGTGCTGAAGGCCAACTTTGACGTGCTGCTGGACCGCGACCCCCGCGTCTGCATTTTTGGCGAAGATGTGGGCAGGCTGGGCGACGTCAACCAGGGGTGGCCGGGCTGCAGGAGAAGTACGGCGACCTGCGCGTGGCCGACACCGGCATCCGCGAGGCGACCATTGTGGGGCAGGCGATCGGGCTGGCGCTGCGCGGGCTGCGGCCGATCGCCGAGATCCAGTATCTGGACTACATTCTCTATGCACTGCCAACGCTGTCCGACGACCTGGCCTGCCTGCGCTGGCGCACGGCCGGCGGGCAGAAGGCGCCGGTCATCATCCGCACGCGCGGCCACCGCCTGGAAGGGATCTGGCACTCCGGCTCGCCGATGGCGGCGCTGATCGACCTGCTGCGCGGGGTGCACCTGCTGGTGCCGCGCAACATGACGCAGGCGGCGGGCTTCTACAACACGCTGCTGCGGGGCAGACGACCCGGGCATCGTGATCGAGGTGCTGAACGGCTACCGGCAGCACGAACGGCTGCCTGGCAACCTCGGGGATTTTTGTGTGCCGCTGGGCGTACCCGAAGTGCTGCGCGCGGGGTCAGACGTGACGTTGGTGACCTATGGCGCGTGCTGCGGCATTGCGCTGGCGGCAGCGGCACAGCTGGCGGAGGTGGGCATCGAGGTCGAGGTGATCGACGTGCAGATCGCTGCTGCCGTTCGACCGGCCGGGCGCTGATCGTCGCAGTCACTGCAAAAGACCAGCCGCCTGGTCGTGCTCGACGAGGACATGCCGGGCGGGGCGTCGGCGTACATACTGCAGCAGGTGCTGGAGGGGCAGGACGGCTATCACGGTCTGGACAGCAAGCCGCGCACGATCACGGCGCAGCAACATAGGCCGGCGTATGGTACGGATGGGGACTACTTCAGCAAACCGAACGTGGAGGACGTGTTTGAGGGGGTCTACCGGCTGATGCACGAAGCTGAGCCGGCGCGGTTCCCGCTGTTTTTTGCGTCAGACTAGCACAGGCAACGGTGACAGGCTAGAAACCGAGTTTCTGCCAGAAACTCGGTTTCTCCGGTTGTTCGCCTACATCAGCTTCATCAGGGCACGGGCGGCGGCGTCGGTGGTGGAGCTTTCGGCGGCGGGGCCGTTGAGGGCCTTGACCAGCTCGGCGGTCGCCTGCTGGACCTTGTAGCTCTTGGTGTCATGGAAGACACGGTAGGCGCCACGGCGCAGCCACACGCTGTCGTGCTGGTCGAGCAAAGCCTGGAGGAGTGGCTTGAGCGCAGCATCGCCACACGCGATCAAGGCGCTTGAAGCGGCCCAGCGCACGCCGTCTTCGTTGTCTTCCAGCAGCTTGATCAGGTGCTCGACGACATCGGGGGTGGCGGATTCGCCCAATTTGTGAATTGCCTGTTCGCGTTCGAGCACGGGCCTACCGGTGTCTACCGCTACGGCCAGCGTCTGTTCGTAAGATTTATCGGTCATAGGATAGTGCTCCTAGCAGGTCTAGGGATTGATTTTCGACTGCTCGCAGTATACCAGTCGCGGCTATGTGGAGCAATTCACAAAGGGTGGTTGCGCAGGTGACAGGCACATGATACGATAGCGCCCGCTTCCCAAGCACCCATGCCTGTTTGCTGCGTTACCTGTTGTTACCGTATCTCTACAGCTGAATACAGTGGAGGAACTCATGGTGTATACCAGCCCCTTTCCCGATGTCGCCATTCCTGAAGTGCCGTTAACCCAGTTCCTGTTTGCAGGTGCTGCCGCGCGCGCCGACAAGCCCGCCTTGATCGACGGCCCGACCGGCCGCACGCTTACCTATGGCCAACTCGTGGGTGCCATCCGCCTCGTGGCGTCCAGCCTGGCCAAGCGCGGCCTGAAGAAGGGGGATGTCTTTGCCATCTACAGCCCCAATCTGCCCGAATACGCGGTCGCCTTCCATGCCGTTGCGTCGCTGGGGGCGATCAACACCACGGTCAATCCGCTGTATACGGCGCACGAGCTGGCGAACCAGCTCAAGGATGCCGGCGCGCGTTATCTCCTGACGATCCCGCAGTTTCTGCCTAATGCCCAGGCCGCAGCCCAGGAAGTGGGGGGCATCCAAGAGATCTTTGTCTTTGGCGAGGCCGAGGGCGCCACGCCGTTTGCCAGCCTGCTAAAGAGCGATGGGCAGCTGCCGCCCGTCGAGATCAACCCCAAGGAGGACCTGGTGGTGCTGCCCTATTCGAGCGGCACGACCGGATTCCCCAAAGGTGTCATGCTAACCCACTACAACCTTGTGGCGAACATCACGCAGTGCGTTGCCACGCCGGCTTCGCCCGAAAATGAGGTGCGCGAGAGCGATGTCGTGCTGGGGCTGCTGCCGTTCTATCACATCTACGGTATGGTGGTCGTCATGAGCTGGGCGCTCCACAATGGCGCGACCGTGGTGACAATGCCGCGCTTTGACATGGAGCAGTTCCTGGGCACCATGCAGAAATACGCGATTACCAATGCCATCCTCGTGCCGCCGATCATCCTTGGGCTCGCCAAGCACCCGCTCGTGGCCCAGTACGACCTGTCAAAGCTGCGGCTGGTGGTGTCCGGCGCGGCGCCGTTGGGGGCAGATCTGGAAGCAGCGGTGCACCAGCGGCTCAACGTCAGCGTCATGCAGGGGTACGGCATGACCGAGGCCAGCCCCGTGACGCATTTCCGGGGCATCACGCCGCCGGGTAAGCCCAAGGGCGGCAGCGTGGGGGCACCGATCCCCAACACGCAGGTGCGGGTCGTGGACGTGGCCACGGGAGAGGACCTGGGGCCGAACCAGGACGGCGAGCTGCTGATCTGGGGGCCGCAGGTGATGAAGGGGTACTTGAACAACCCCGGCGCGACGGCGGCCACGATCGACGCCGATGGCTGGCTGCACACGGGCGATGTTGGCTATGCCGACGAGGACTGCTACTTTTGGATCGTCGACCGCGTCAAGGAGCTGATCAAGTACAACGCCTACCAGGTGGCGCCGGCAGAACTCGAGGCGATCCTGATAACGCACCCGTCTGTCGCCGATGCGGCGGTGATCGGGGTGCCCGACGAAGCCGCCGGCGAGCTGCCCAAGGCCTTTGTCGTGCGGCGCGGCGAGGTCACGGAGGACGAGATCATGGCCTTTGTGGCGGAGCGGGTAGCGCCGTACAAGCGGATCCGGCTCGTCGAGTTTATCGACCAGGTGCCGAAGTCGCCGACGGGGAAGATTTTGCGCAGGATGTTGAAGAGTATGTAGTGGGGTGAGGGAACCAGCCCCAGGCTCGGTGCGCGAGGTACGTGGTTGGGGAAGTCCCGGGCACCGAGCGAGGGGCTGTTGCGACTATTCGTCGTCCCAATTCTCGTCGTCGTCTTCTTCCTCACTGGCCTCGTCGTCCAGGTCTTCATCGCCTTCGACGAGGCGGAGGAGGGATTGGATGAGGAGGGTGTGCTCGGCCTGGTGCATGCGCTGGGCGAGGGTTTCCTCGGTGTCGGTGGGGTAGATGGGAACGTCGACCGTGCCGATAATAGGGCCGCTGTCGACGGCCTCGTCGGGGACGAGGTGGACCATGCAGCCGGTGTGCTTGATCTGGCCGGCCTGGTAGGCGGCGAGCGCCTCGGCGATGGCGTGGGCGCCGGGGAACTGGCCGGGCAGGGCCGGGTGCAGGTTGACGACGCGGTAAGGGAAGTGGCGCAGAAAATCGGCGCTGAGGATGTGCATCCAGCCGGCCAGAACGATCCAGTCGGGCTTGTAGGGGCGGAGCTGCGCAGCCAGGTCAGCGTCGTACTCCTGGCGGCTGCGGCCCCCGTCGGTGTAGGGCTTGAGCGGGTGGTAAAGGGTCGGAATGCCGGCCTTGGCCGCTCGCTGCAGCCCGAAGGCATCTTTGCGATTGGAGACGACGACGACGATCTCCGCCGGCAGGACGCGCATGCGGACGGCTTCGATGATGGCCTGCAGGTTGGTGCCGCTGCCCGAGATCAGTACGGCGAGGCGTGCGCTCATGGTTTCTCCGGAAAGACAATCTGAATGGGCGGTTCGTCCGCCGTGCGGGCGATCAGGCGGCCGATTACGGTGGCCTCGGGCAGCAGGTCGAGCACGGGTTCAGCGCAGCTTGCGTCCAGCACGAGCACCATCCCGATGCCCAGGTTGAAGACCCGGTACGATTCCTCGCGGCTGATGCCGCTCCAGCGGATGAGCTGTTGGAAAAGGGGCGGGATGGCCCAGCTCTTGGCGACGATGCGGGCGGCCAGGTTGGGCGGCAGCATGCGCGGCACGTTCTCCACGAAGCCGCCGCCGGTGATGTGCGCCATGCCCTTTATGGTACAGCCGGCCGCCTGGATCGCCTCCACTTCGGCGAGATAGAGGCGGTGCGGCGCCAGCAGTGCATCGGCCAGAGGCTGCCCATCGGCGAGCACCTGGTGCATATCCTGCCCGGCGACGGCGCGCCGGATGAGCGAGTAGCCATTGGTATGGGGCCCGCTGCTGGGAATACCGACGAGCATGTCGCCCGCCGCCATCTCATCCTGACGCGGCAGGAGAGACGCGCGATCGACCAGGCCGACGACGGCGCCGGCCACGTCAAAGGCACCCTCAGCATAGACGCCCGGCATCTCGGCCGTCTCGCCGCCGATCAGGGCACAGCGTGCGGCGCGGCAGGCCTCCGCCATTCCCGTAACGACCTCTGCTACCGCTTGTGGGTCGAGCTTGCTAGAGGCGATATAGTCGAGGAAGAAGAGCGGGCGGGCGTTCTGCACGAGGATGTCGTTGACGCAGTGATTGACCAGGTCCTGACCGACACCCTGCCAGCGGCCCAGTTCGGCGGCCAGCTTGACCTTGGTGCCGACGCCGTCGATCGAGCCGACCAGCACGGGCTGCGCCGGCAGGCCCGTGAGGGCGAAGAGACCGCCAAAGCTGCCCACGTCGGCCAGCACATTGGGCGTGAAGGTGGAGCGCACGGCACCCCTCATCAGCTCGACGGCGCGGTTGCCGGCGTCGATGTCGACACCGGCTTCCCGGTAAGCGTTGGTTGGCGCATTGGTCGTCATAGTTAGCTCCTAGGCTGCGTGACCTATCTATCCGTGCGAGGCTCGCCATACCGGGCTGTGTGGAGGCGATGTGAAGGATGGCGAGCCAGGCACGAAGGTCAGGCTGGGATGGACTGCTGCACGAACTGGCGCAGGTCGGCGGCCAGCTGGCGCAGGGACGGGTCGTGCACGTACATCATGTGGCCGGCCGCGTAGTAGGTCATCTGCACGTTGCCGCGCAGGTGGGGCTCGAGGGCCAGGTGATTGACCGTGTACTCGGTGGCCGAGAAGGGTGTCGCCAGGTCAAAGTAGCCATTGGCGATGATGACCTTCAGGTAGGGGTTCTGAGTCATCGCCGCGCGCAGCGTCTCGCTCATGTCCACGTACTTGTTCTGGTGCTTGCTATAGTCCCATGTTTCGTAGAGGTGGGCCAGTACCTGGTAAGGGAGGTCGCTGTTAAAGTTGAGCTCGTCGCGCACGTAGGCGTTGAGCGTGCCGGCATAGGGGCCGAAGGTCGCAGCCGAACTGGGATCGTAAGTCATCGTTTCACCGGCCGCGTCGCGGTCGGCGCCGGTGAAGCGGCTGTCAAGCCGGCCGACGGTGCGGCGCTGTTCGCGCAGCAGTTCTTTGCAGAAGCGCATATGCTCGATGCGGAGATTGGTAGACTCGACATAAGACGGCGAGAGTCCGGTGAAGCGTGCCAGTCTCTCGACGACGGCCGTGCGCTGCTCGGCCCCCAAGGCGTCACCCTGGAAGAGCGCGTGCATGTAGTCGCCATAGGCAAAGCTCGCGGCCGCCTGCACCGTGCCGGTGAGGTCCCCCTGCAGGTCGGGCGCCAGCCGCTTGTGATACCAGGCCGTGGCGGCGTAGGCGGGTACGTAGAGGATGTAGGGCAGGTCATTGCCGGTCTCGAACTCCAGCGTCTGGAAGTTGAGCACCACGGAGACGAGCATCAGGCCGTTGAGATAAAGGCCATAATGTGATTGAAGGTGGCCGGCCAGGGCAGAGGCACGCGTGGTGCCGTAGCTTTCGCCGATCAGGAATTTGGGCGACGACCAGCGCTTGTAGCGGGTGACGAACAGGCGGATGAAGGCGCCGACCGATTCCACATCCTGTTCGAGGCCGTGAAACTGTTTGGCCTCTTCGCCAGGGGCCGGGCGGCTGAAGCCGGTGCTGACCGGGTCGACGAAGACCAGGTCGGTCACGTCTAGCAGCGAGAAGTCGTTGTCGGCCAGGCGGTAGGGCGGCGGCTGGAGGTCGTCGACATCGCCGGAGAGGACGCGCCGTGGGCCTAACAGGCCCAAGTGCATCCAGACCGACGATGATCCGGGACCACCGTTGAAGGAGATGGTCAGCGGGCGCCGGCTGGTATCTTCCACGTTTTTGCGGGTGTAGGCGATGAAAAAGATGGTGGCCTTGGGCTTGCCTTCTTCATCCTTCATCACCATGCGACCGGCCGTCGCCGTATAGGCGATCGTCTGGCCGTTGATCACGACGGAGTGTTCGGTCTCGACGATTTCGTCTTTGAGTTCGGGCTTGGGAGGGGCAGGCGCCGTTTCGGGTGTCCCCGGTGCTTTTGATTCTTCTGGCATGGAACTCCAACTATCTATTGGTTTGGTGTATTTGGCATTGTTGTTAAGAATTCTACCGAGTTGAGCCGTGTTTTGAGTTGGGGCGGGGGCACAAGGTCCCGCGGAACGGCCCGAGAAACTGAGTTTCTCAAAGAAACTCAGTTTCTGCCCCCGCCGCCACCCCCACCTATGGCTTGCGTTTGTGGCGCGGGGTCGCGGCTGGCTTTTTCGTGCCGTCCGGCCGTGGTTTCGTCCTGCCGGACCTTGCCTGCGGCGGGCGGGCACGGCCGATGTCGAGACGGTACTGCGCGCCGTTGAACGCGATCTTGTCGACGCCGCGGTAGGCGCGCTGGGACGCCTGCTCGATGGTTGGTCCGAGTGCCGTCACGGCGAGCACGCGTCCGCCTGCCGTCAACAATCTCTTCTCCTTGCGCCGGGCGCCGGCCAGGTAGACGAGGCAGCCGGCGTCGGTGGCGCGCTCGATCCCCGTGATGTCGTGCCCGGTCGGGTATTCGTCCGGGTAGCCCTGCGCCGCCATCACGACCGTCACGGCGGCCTCTTGCTTCCATTGCACCGTGATCTGGTCGAGACGTCCTTGCACACAGGCCAACAGCACCTCGATCAGGTCAGTCTCGAGCAGCGGCAGCAGCACTTGTGCTTCCGGGTCGCCCAAGCGAGCATTGAATTCAAGCACCTTGGGTCCCTGGGACGTCAGCATCAAGCCCGCGTAGAGCACGCCGACGAAGGGCGTCCCTTCTTCGGCCATCCCGCGCACGGTGGGGAGCAGGATGTTGCGTTCGGCCAGGGCGAGAGCCTCGGCGTGGAACAGAGGCGCAGGGGCGAAGGCGCCCATGCCGCCCGTATTGGGGCCGTTGTCGCCGTCGAGCAGCCGCTTGTGGTCCTGGGCCGGCGGCATGACGCGTACGCTTTTGCCGTCGGTAAACGCCAGCACCGACACCTCAGGGCCGCTGAGGCGTTCCTCGATCAGGATCGTGGTCCCGGCCTCGCCGAAGCGGCGGTCCAGCATCATGCTGGAGACGGCGGCGGCTGCTGCCTCGCGCGAGGGCGGCAGCACCACGCCCTTGCCGGCAGCGAGACCGCTGGCCTTGACGACCGGCGTGGAGTCCAGCTGGCGCAGGTAGCGCATGGCCGCGTCGACGTCGTCGAAGGCCTCGGCGCGGCCGGTGGGGATATTGTGGCGCAGCATAAAGGCCTTGGAGAAGGCCTTGGAGCCTTCGAGCTGGGCGGCGGCCTGCGTGGGGCCAAAGATCGGCAGCCCGGCCGCACGGAAGCGATCCACGACGCCCGCGACGAGCGGCGCCTCGGGGCCGACGACGGTAAGGTCGATCGCGTGCTCGCGGGCAAAGCCGACCAGGTCGTCGAGCGCCGTGTCCTTGATGTCCACGTTCTCGGTTTTAGGCAGTGCCGCCGTACCGCCGTTGCCGGGGGTGACGTACAGCTGTTCCAGCTGCGGCGAGGCGACCAGGGCATGGGCGATGGCGTGCTCGCGGCCGCCGCTGCCTATCAGTAGAATTTTCATTGTGTCACTTCCACGAGTTCGATTTCGAAGACGGCGGGCCACCACTTGCCGGTGACAAAGAGGCGGCCGGTTGTTGCATCGTAGGCGATGCCGTTGAGGACGTCGGTTGGTTTCTGGGCAGGCGGGGCGTAGTCGAGCAGCCCGGCGAGGTCGACGACGCCGGTAACCTGCCCCGTCTTAGGATCGATGCGCACGACCAGGTTGGTCTGCCAGATGTTGGCCCATATGGCATCATCAAAGTACTCGAGCTCATTGATCTGCGAGATTGGCAGGCCAAAGAGGGAGACGAAGATGCCGCCGGTCTGCTGGAGGGTGGCCGGGTCCCAGAACTGGATCGTGGGGGTGCCGTCGCTGACGATCAGACGCTGGCCATCATGGGTGATGCCCCAGCCCTCCGTGTTGTAGGGGAATTGGCCTTGGGGCGCCAGGGTGGCGGCGTCGTAGATAAAGCCGGTGCTGTTCTTCCAGGTCAGTTGGTAGATCTTGCCGTTGAGCTCGGTGATGCCTTCACCGAAGTACTGCTGGCCAAGTGGGCGGTTCTCCAACACCTTGCCGGTTTCGATCTCCACGCGGCGCAGGCTGGACTGCCCTTCCTGGCCGGTGCCTTCCAGGAACTTGCCGTCGCGCACGATCAGCCCCTGCGTGAAGGCGCCCTGGTCGTGCGGGTAGACTTTGACGACGCGGTAAGTGTAGAGCTTGGGAGCCACCATAGAAGTGGGGTGGGCGTCGGCCGGCATCGGCGGCGCTACAGGGCTGGTTAGCTGGGTCGCCGCCGGGGCTGCTGCAGGATCAGCTGTGGGGGCAGCGGCAGTCGCCGGCTCGGCAGCTGGCTCGGGCGCAGCCTCAGTGGCTTCGGCTGTTGCTGCTACAGTTGGCGGTGTTTGATCCTGGGCATTGGCTCCGCCGCATCCGGCCAGCAAGATCGCGGCCAAGAGCAGGGCTCCAAGGAGAGGGTGCACGGCAAATCTGCGGTGTCTTGTTATGGATTTTGTGCCGAGTCTTATGCCGAGTCTTATGCCGGGCATTGGTCCTGCCACTTGTCCTTGCATATGTGTTGTTGTCCCTTCAAACGTGCAATTATATCACCGTTGTGTTCCAATCAGGTGACAAGCAGCCGATTTTACAAACGATCAAGCAAAGGATCAGAGTGGCGATGAACTACGAGATACCTGATTGTGACGTCGAGGAATTGGGCCACACGTCGGAAATCGGCCTGCGCGCCAGTGCGCCGACCCAATCCGACCTGTTTCGCTGCCTCGCCTGCGCCATGATCGCGCTGACCGGTGCGGAGGCTGAGCCCGAAGAGGAGCCCCAATTCTATGAAGTGGATGTAAAGGCGGGCGACGTCGAAAGCCTGGTGGTCGACTGGCTCAACGAGATCCTCTATCTGCACGAAGTCTCGAGGCTCGTCGTCGACGACGTCGAAGTAGAAGAGATCACGCCGCAAATGGTCCAGGCGACGGTGCTCGGCCGGCGCGCAGGCAGGGCGCCCGAGCTGCAGATCAAGGCGGTCACCTATCACCAGCTGAAGATCGGGCGCGAGGGGGAAGGTTGGAAGGCGGAGGTCTTCTTCGACATATGATTGGGCTCAAGGAGTTAAAACAAATCGACGAGTATGTCTGGGAGATCCCCAAGACGTTTCGTCCCGATATGCGCGTGCCGGCGCGGGTTTATGCCAGCCGTACCCTGCTCGAACAGGCGCTGACCGACCGCAGTGTGGAGCAGCTGATCAACGCGACCACGCTGCCGGGCGTGGCCGGCTATGCCATCGCCATGCCGGACGTGCACCAGGGGTACGGTTTTCCAGTTGGGGGCGTGGCGGCCACGGCGCTGCCGCACGGCGTGATCTCGCCCGGCAGCATCGGGTACGACATCAACTGCGGCGTGCGGCTGCTGGCCAGCGACCTGACGCACGAGGCGCTCGAGCCCTATCTCAACGAATTGGCGACGACGCTCTACAAGAACTGTCCCAGCGGCATGGGGGGTGGCGGCGCGTTCCCGCTCAACGACCGCGAGATGGACGACGTGTTGAGCCGGGGCGCCGGCTGGTGTCTGGACCAGGACCTCGCCACCCCTGAAGACCTGCTGCACACTGAGGCCAACGGCGGCCTTGGCGGGGCCAAGCCCCGAATGGTCAGCCGCCAGGCGCGCGAGCGCGGGCGCAGCCAGCTGGGAACGCTGGGCTCGGGCAACCATTTTCTGGAGGTGGACCGCGTAGTCGAGATCTACGACTACGACGTGGCCGAGGCATATGGGCTGCGCGACGACCAGGTCGTCGTGCTGATTCACTGCGGCTCGCGCGGCCTCGGCCACCAGGTTTGCACAGACTACGTCCGCGATTTTCAGAACGTGATGCAGCGCCACAACATCGTGCTGCCCGACCGCGAGCTGGTCTGTGCGCCGCTGGACACGGCTGAGGGCCGCGCCTATCTTGCGGCGATGCAGGCGGCGGCCAACTTTGCGTTTGCCAACCGCCAGGTGCTGGCAATGCTTGTGCGTGAGAGCTTTGACGCGGTCTTTGCCAACACGGGGATTGCGCCGCACCTGCGGCAGGTGTACGACGTGGCGCATAACATTGCGAAGATCGAGCACCACCGTATCGATGGGCGAGAGATGGAGGTGTGCGTGCATCGCAAGGGGGCGACGCGCGCCTTTGCGCCCCAGCACGAGGAACTGCCGGCGGATTACCGGCCGGTGGGGCAGCCGGTGCTGGTGCCGGGGAGCATGGGGACGGCATCATACGTACTGGCGGGCACGCAGGGGGCAATGGAGCAGACCTTTGGGTCCAGCTGTCACGGGGCGGGGCGCATGATGAGCCGCACGGCGGCGAAGAAGCAGGTCGACGGGGGCGCGCTCAAGCAGGAACTGCAGCATCGCGGCATCCGCGTGCGGGCCGGCAGCACCAGCGGGCTGGCCGAAGAGGCGCCACTGGCGTACAAGCCGATCGAGGAAGTGATCGAGGTGGTGACAGGGGCGGGCATCGCACGGGCGGTGGCACGGCTGGAGCCGATGGCGGTGATTAAGGGGTAAGCATAAAGAAGGGCCGAACAATCAGGACAGCCGCCAACAGCAGGCCCAGCAAGGAAAGCGCGGCGCCGAGCCAGAGGGAGCGGGGGGCGAAGGTGAAGACGACTTCGTGTGTGCCGGCGGTGACAGAGACGCCGCGCATGAAGTGGTTGACGCGCTGAATAGGTACCGCCACGCCGTCGACTGACGCTTCCCAGCCGTCGAAGTGCTGGTCGGCCAGGACGAGCAGGCCGTCGGCCTGGGCGTTAGCTTTGATCGCGACACGGTTGTTGTCGTAGGCCAGGATCTCGGCGGGCGTAGCGGGAAGGGTCGGCGTCATGGGCAGCGAGACGGCTTCCTCGCTCACGGCAATGTTGCGGACGTCGAACTCCGGGTCGAGGATGCGGTCCAGGCGGACGGTGGGATCGGCGATGGTTTCGGCTGCGTATACGACTGAGGCGCGGGGCAGCGGGGCGTAACGGCGATAGAGCCTCACGCCGTTGTCGGGGGGCAGATCGACGGCGGCCAGGCGCGGGCCGTAGGCGGAGAGGGCGGGAGATCCGGCGCCGTTGGTGCAGGTGCGCAGGCTGTCGCCGCTTACGCCTGCGGTGGACAGTTCCCAGGCGTAGTGGCGGCCGGGGGCATCGATTTCCGGGGCAAAGTAGACGGTCCACTGGCCCTGCTGCAGCACGTCTTGGGCGGCTGTGGCAGTTTCGACGGCCAGCGTGCCGTCTGCGCCGTCTCGCCACAGGCGCAGCTTGAGCTGGGCGCCTGGCGCAATCACGTCGCCGCCGGTGTTTACGCCTGCCTGCCCGGCGGACGGCAGGAAGGGAATGTCGATGCGGTTGACGGCATTGTGCCAGACGGTGAACTCGCCGCGCAGGGGCTGGGCGTCGTTCACGACGGTGCCAGAGCCGACGCAAGGGCCACCTTCGAATTCGGCGACTGGCCCGGGGTCGGGGATCTCTTCGGACGACACGAGCAGGACGACGTTGAGCAGGTCGAGCAAACGGTCGGCGGGCTGGCTGAAGAGCACGAAGTTGCTGCTGCGGTCGATCCAGGGGAGGTCGATGGTCGGGTCGCCGCGGCTGACGAGATCGTGGTAGGCTCCGATGACGAGCGATGAGTAGCCTCCGGGCTGCAGCACGCCGTAGTCGGTGATGGCGTTGGGGCCAAAGAGCAGGGCACTGCCGTGCTGGAGAGGAGCGGCACGCGTAAGTTCCTGATGCTGGCGCAGGTAATCCGTGACAGGGGTGGGTGGGTACAGCTGCGCGAGGGGGCCGGCCGGGTTGTAGGTCCCGCCGTACCAGAAGAGGTTGGCAAAGGCGAGCGTGACGATCAGCCAGTCACAGATCGGCTGCTGCTGCGGGCGGAGGGTGCGCCATGCCAGCAGCGCCGCCGTTGCCAGGAGCAGGACCAGGCTGATGGCGGCGTTCTGTTGAAAGAGCGCAACTGCTGCTGCGGTCTTGGTGTTCCAGGCAAGAAAAATGGCGAGCGCGGCCACGAGCAGCAGGGCGCAAAGAGCCAGCAGCACCCGCCGCCAAGGTGGCCCAGGCCCATCCATGGTCATGGCCGCCAGCCAACCGACGAGTAGGGGGAGGAGAAAGACGGCGCGATGGGGCGCCACCTGCTGCATGACCGGCAGCGAGCCGAGCCAGGCTGCGCCGGGACCGCCGGCAGCAAACCAACCTACGATCAGCACGGCGGCGAGGACGAAGCCTGTCCAGTAGCGCGGGCGGGTAAAGAGCGCGAGCCAGGCGAGAAACAGGGCGACGATGCCGACATAGATCGTGTATTCGCTGTAGTTGCCGTAGCCCCAGTAGTCCTCCGGCAGCGCGGGGCTGCCGAAGAAGTGGGGCAGCAGCAGAGTAATCAGTTGGGGGAGCGGCAGGATATCGGGTGCGCCGGTAACGGCACGGCGGCTGACGGCGAGCAGATCGGCAAACGGCAGAACCTGGACCGCGCCGATCAACGCGCCGATGACGAGGGCAAGCAGCAGGCTGCCAAGCGGAAACGCGGCGCTGCGGCCTGTCCGCCGGTGTGCTAAGGCGGTGGCCGCAGCATAGGCGATCCAGAACAAGGCAAAGACCAGCAAGAACTGGTACTGGCCGGCCAGCAGGGCGAGGCCAAACAGCAGCCCGGCGATGCCTGCATAGCGCCATTGGCCGCGTTCTACACCGGCGTGCCAGGCCCACAGGATGCCCGGCAGCCAGGCCAGGGTGGTGAGCCAGAAGGGGTATTCGAACCAGGTGACCAGATAGCCACTGAGGGAATACGTCAGGGCGCCCAAAATGGCGGCGGGCAGGCCAAGGCGCTGGCTGCGCAGGAAGCCGAACATGAGCAGCGCGGCGAGCAGCACGTGGGCGACCAGGGAGAGGCTGAAACCACGGGCCGGGCCGAGCAGCAGGCCAAACGCGGTGACGAACGGGTAGAAGGTCTGGAACAGTGGGTCGGCCAAGGCTGGGTGACCGGAAAAGAGGGCGGGGTTCCACAACAGGAAGTGCCCCTCGCGCAGGCTTGCCACCGTCTGGGTCAGGAAGGGGTAGAACTGGTAGAGCGGGTCGCTGATGAGCCAGTTCTGCAGGCGGGCGGCCGTATCCCCGGCGCGCCAGGGCAGCAGGCGATTGGCCAGGTCCACCGGCAGGAAGACGTGGCCTGGCTGGATCCCCCGCCAGTGGAACAGCAGCACGCCCAGCACCAACAGCAAGATGCCGGTATAGGTGCTGCGGTGCTGCCGCACGTGACGGCCTACGGTGGATCGCTTCATCTTGGGTGCGCCTTTTGATGGTAGACATCATACAGCACGCACCCGGGAAATGCCCCTCAAGCACTCTGCAGCAGCATCACTCTCGGTCCGGCTGGCCGCGGTAGCCAAGCTGCGAGGCAAGCAGCAGACCTACACCGAGCACAATCAAGACCGGCACCGCGCAGATACAATACAAGCTGAGCGCGAGCGCATTCTTAAACAGCATATATGCGCTGGCGCTGGACGTACTGCCTACACTGCCCAGTGTCGCAACTGCCGGCTGCGACACCACTGCTGCTGCGGCAGGCGGTACAACGGCTTCCGCAGAGCGCGTTATCGCCGCGGCGACAACCGGCGGCAGCGCCGGCGCGGCACCGGCAGCCTCCCAGGCAGTGATATAAGCGACGACGGCAGCGATATCGCGGCGCTTGAGGGGACCTCCGTTTGTGAAGGCGAAGGCCGGCATACTGGTGCCTGCCTTACCGTGCGTGACGGTGTTCTGGACAACCTCGGGGGTGAGACTGCTGCCCATGCGCGCTCGCTCGTAGCCCAAGTGGCAGCGATAGCAGTTCTGCGTGTAGAGATAGGCTCCGGCATATACCGGGTCCTGCGCAAGCGCTGTCTGCAGTTCGACATCTTGCGGCACCGTATCCGCCGAACCCGCCAGCGCAACAACCGCCGGCGTGGGTTCAGTCGTTCTGCCAGACACCACGCCAGACACTGTTACAGACACTGACTGGGTAGGCGTCGGCTCTGGTGTGGCCGTGGGATAGGGCGGCAGGGGTGGAAGTTCCGGCGCTGCACCACTTGCTTCCCAAGCACCGATGTAGGCGACGATGGTGTCGATCTTTTTGTTTGCCAGCGGCCCGCCTTCGGCTATCGCCCATTTAATGCTGCACGCCGAGCGCTTGCTGCCGGCAATCCTGGCCTTTAGCTCCTTCGGCGTCAGCCTGGTGGCGAAGCGTGCGCTGCCATAGTCGCCATGGCAGCGGACACAGTTGCCCTGATACAGCCAAGCGCCCAGCGCCACAGGATCGTCAAGTACGCCGTTCGCCGTTTGCGCTTGAGACGGACTTGTCAGGACCGCCGTGAGGATAATGGCAAGCGCGACGACCGGAACCCCCCTGCGCTGTACACGACTTGCTTGCATCTGCGGTTTTGTCCTATGCATGATGACAGTTTGTTTGCCTGCGTGGAGCCATTCATCAAGATCCAGCTTACATTGGCAAAGTTAACGGAAGTGTGGGCACATGTTAAAGCTTTCACAAAGTCCTATTAATCGCTTGTTGAAGTCCTTCTGCTTAACTAGTGTGGGCCTGCATAAGCGTGGCGGCAGGCCAATAGATACTCGCACCGTCAATAAGACTAGGAGCAAACAACAGCATGCCGCGCAATACGTTCACAACTAAGTCAAGTAGCGGCCGCTGCTATCACGATCGTGGCCAGCATCGGCGTCTTGGCGATTGCCCCCAATGCGACAGCCTTGGCGCAGGACAGCGCCGGCACGATCGTGCCGCTGGATCATCCCATGGCTCCGTTCCTCGAAAGCCGCGCGTACGCCGCCTCCAAGGGCGCGACGGCCGAATTCCGCAAGATGGAGTGGGTGGCGGTTGACCCCGTCAACAGCAAGCTCTACATGGCGATGAGTGAAGTCGGCAAGGGCATGTCCGACGGCGAAGGCGATATTCAGGTGGAGGAGAACCTCTGTGGCATCGTCTACGTGGGCGACCTCGACGCGGACTACAATGTCACTAAGCTTACCCCGCTGATCGTTGGCGGCCCGTTTGACGAGGCTGCCGAGGAAAACCAGTGCGACGTCAATAACATTGCCAACCCCGACAATCTCGTCGTAGACAGTGCCGGCCGGTTGTGGATCGGCGAGGACACGTCGTATCACGCCAACAACGTGCTTTGGATGTATGACGGGTCGCTGCATCGCTTTGGCACCGTTCCCACCGGCGCTGAGACAACCGGTGTGCACATTGGCACGGACGGCACGCTGTTCTTTAATGCCCAGCATCCCAGCGGTTCCAATCCCTATCCTTACAACCGCGGCCTGATCGGCGTTGTCAACGGCTTCAAAGCCACGGACACCTTCACCGACCTGGCCGCGCCCGAAGGCGCCGATCAGAAGAAGGTCATGACAGCTGCCGGCGAGTACCAGGTCCTCGGCCGTGCCGGCGAAGCGATCCCCGGCGAGGTCCGTGGTGCAAGCTTTGGCCAGCTTGACGACGCAGCCGGCGAGGTGATGGACTTCTGCAATCACCCGGACGGCAATATGTTCCTGCCTGTAGACGAAGCCGGCAGCGAAGGTTCGCTTTACTCGAACTGGGAATGCATTCCGGGCGGCGTCTCGCGCATCTACATCCGCAACAACGGCACCACGTGGGATGTGGTTGAAGGCGAAAACGTGGACTTCGCCTCGGTTAACGGCACGTGGACAAACTGCGGCTCGACCGTGACGCCTTGGAACACGGCCATGACTTCTGAGGAATACGAGCCGATCGCCAGCCTGGATGCCTGGAAGGACAATCTCGGCGGCATGTCGGAGTATATGGGCGGCCAGGCCAATCCCTATGACTACGGCTATCTAGTCGAAATGATGCCCGACAGCGAGGGCGACGGCTTGGGTTCGCTCGTGAAGAAGCACTACGCGATGGGCCGCTTCAGCCATGAGAACGGCGTTGTGTTGCCGGATCTGAAGACGGTGTATCACGGCGATGACGGCACCAACGTCGTGTTCTTTAAGTCCGTCGCCGATGAAGCTGGGGACTTGAGCGCCGGCACGCTCTATGCCGCCAAGGTCACGCAGATGGAAGACGGCAGCTTTGGCCTGGAGTGGATCGAACTTGGCAAAGGCAACGACGACGAGATCGCCGAGGCCATTGCGACCCTGGAACTGCCTGAGTAACCGGCGCGTTGACCTGCATTCGCTAGCCATACAATTGAGAGGCTTCGTGACCAATCACGAAGCCTCTCAATTGTTTATGGGCAAGTTGCGGGCCGTTAGGCTAGTTGGAGGACCAGCAGGGTCACGTCGTCGAATTGAGGCATGATGCCATGGTAGGCAAGCACGGTATTGACGACGGTATCACACAGCACCTGTGCGCCAACGTGCAGGTTGCGCGCCACGGTTTCGACCAGCCGCGCGCGCCCGAAGGGCCGGCTGTTCTCGTCGATGGCGTCGGTCACGCCGTCGGTGTAGAGGAGAAATGTTGCAGCCGGGGGCAAGACAATATCCTGGACTTCCAACCGAGGGGTATCGACCACGCCGAGCGGCATTGCACGGCCGGCCGCGGCCGGCGGCACCAGCTGCGTTCCGGCCCAGAGGAGCGGGTGCTCGTGGCCGGCGCGCACCGTATGCAGGCAGCGCGTGCGCAGGTCCAGCTCGCAATAGAGCAGCGTGACAAACATGTCGTCCATGTCGCGCTCGAATAGATGCTTGTTGACGCGGCGCACAACAGTTTCCGGTGTCGCCCCCTGGCCGGCCTCGGCGCGCAGCAGGCTTGAGGCCAAGGCCATGTACAAGGCAGCCGGCATCCCTTTCCCGGAGACATCGCCAATGGCGAACCCCAGGCGATCCGGCCCCAGGTTAAAGACGTCGTAGAGATCGCCGCCGACCGAGCGCGCGGCACGGATAGTGGCGCCGATATCGGCGCCCGGATAGGACGGCAGCACGGCCGGCAGCATGCGCTGCTGGATGCGCTTTGCCTGCGCCAGCTCATGCGCCAGCACCTCCTGATCGACAATCTTCTGCTGGGCCGCTTTGAGTTCCAGGTAGGCCTGGTGCAGCCTGCTGTTTTTCTCTTGGAGATCGCGAATCGTCGCGTTTTCCGAGGTGCGCAGCCGGCGGCTGAAACTGCGCAGCAGCTGAAGGCTCATCTGCGGAAACTGCAGCAGCAGTGACTCCAGATCATCCCTGGAGATCACCAGCGCCTCGACCGCGGTGACTGTGCGCACGCTGGCGGAGCGCAGCTCGTCCGGATCAAGCAAGCTCATTTCGCCGATCGTGTCGCCGGCGCCGCGCAGGCCAAACGAGCGTTCGTCGGCGGTGCCGAGCGCTTTGACCACTTCTACGCTGCCCGCGAGAAGGATGTAGGCACAATCGCCAGGCGTGCCCTCGCGCACAAAAACCGCGCCTGGGGGGAACAAGGCGCGTTCCAGGCTGCCGGTTACCGCGGCAGTTTCTTCGCTGAAGAGCACGTTGAGGAAAGGATGCTGAACCGGCAGCGTGGGCTGGCCGGCAGCTGCTGTACCTTCTGGGGGGCTTTCAACTGTCACAGACGATCGTCATGCGCTGCTGGTTGCGCTGGTTAAGGCGGCGGTATTCCCAGTCTTCGGTATATGATCGGATCAGGTGCAGGCCGAGACCGCCAACCGAAGCTTCGGCGAGGCTGGCCGGCTGGCGGTGCATGGGTGCCGCAGTGGGGTCGAAAGGTGGGCCGTCATCGTCGACCTGCGCGACGATGACGGCCCCGTCGCGGGCCACCTGAACTTCGATGGCGCTGCATTCGTCGTCGTCAATACTGCCGTGTTCGATAATATTGGTGACGGTCTCGACCAGAATAAGCTCGAGGCGAAAAGCGCAGCGACCAGACAAGTCATAGGCGAGCGCCACCTCCCGCACCCACTCGCTCAACAGTATCAGTGAAGAGCGACGATTGGGCAGCACAATTCTGCTGGCCAAGGCGCTGATGTGCACACTAAGCGAGCTTGTCGTGTTTTTAGTAAGCAAGGACATGGTTGAGGTCATAGCAGATAGAGCTTCTTGAGCTAGACGGTTGCCGACGGCGTCTGCAGTAAATCTGTGCAGGCAGCGTCGAGATCATCATAAGTTGGTATCAACAGATCGATGCCCGCAGTGGCCAGCGTTTCGCCCACCAGGGGCTGCGGCTTGTACAGCACAAGCCTGCCGCCGCGGCGCTGCAAGGCCTTGGCGCTCATCAGCAGCATGCGGATACCGATCGAGGCAATGAAGTCGACCTCCGAGAGATCGACCAGCACAGGCGCCGTTTCCGTCATGACGGCAAAGGCGAACTTGTCTTCGATCTTAGTAACACCCTCTATATCAAGCCGGCCCACCAACGTGAGTTGCACGATGCCGGACGGTAAGGCTGTGGTCTCCAGTCGCATTTGTTTCTCCGACAGAGATTGGCGGCCATCAGACGGCCGCGGTAGCTTTTCCAGTGAGCAACTATGCCAGACGATTGTTAGCAACAGATTAACGGCGCGTCAGCAGTTTGCCGTGTGTGCCCAAAAGGCGTGGGAGCACGGGCGCACACCGCAGAATTGCCGACGCGCCAGGCGCTGTCGTGCTGCTATACAGCTTCTAGCTCCGAAATCGAGAGCCTGCGGAGCATCGAACGTTTTTTGGATTGGTGGGCAGCCATGCGTTCCAGGATACCGTTCAGGAACTGGACGGCAGGGATGATGAAAGGACCTTCGTCGAGCATGACGCACTCCGCCCGTCCCGACATGACGGCATCGGAGATCTCAGCGCGCGAGGGCTGGCCGCTCTTGGCGAGCCCTTCAAGTACCTGGGTCGCCCAGATCACGGGTACATGCGCTGCTTCGCACAGCCAGAGAATCTCCTCCTGCACCTCAGCCAGCCGCTCATACCCGACCTCTACGCCCAAGCTGCCGCGTTCCACCATCACGCCTACATTGGGGCGACGCAAGGCTTGCCAACAGGATGCGTGGCAGACTGTCGAACGCCTGGCCATGCTCGATCTTGAGCACCACACCCACCGGGCCTCCATTCAGGCGATCGAGCTCCGCATAAAGCGCTTCAACATCACGAGGATGGCGCACAAGTGATGGACCCAACATGTCCACATATTCATATAGGGCTGCGATATCCGCCATGTCCTTGTCGGTCAGCGCTGGGACTGGGAGCATGGAATCGGGCAAGTGAATCGACTTACCGGCGCGGAGGCGGGCACCCTCTGCCGGTGTCTGTGTAATGGTCACATGAATCTCGTCTTCGTCGGCGTCGGCAATCATGCCGCCGATCTTGCCGGCGTCAAAGAAGATCCGTTCGCCAGGCATGACTGCCGCGAAGGCAGCCTCCAGGGTGCAGTGGATGTGGGCCGGCTGCAGCACACGGCCCTTCTTATGGTAGGCTGCGGCCTGACCCAAGAGTGGTGCGCGCGTCAGGATGAGCTGATCACCGATCTGGAGGCGGATCGGGAGCGTGACCTGGGGCAGAGCGCCAAAGCGGCAGAAGCCCACCTTTTCCCCTTTACGTTCGAGATAGCAGGGCAGGCCCGCTTCGAGATAGCAGGTCTGGTTGGTTTCGGCCATCCAGGTGTCGCCGACACGCTCGGCAACGGCCAACGTGCGCTTGCGCCCCGCGGCGTCCTTGAAACCGGATAAAATCGCCCGCGCGAATGCGCGCAACAAATTCGGGCGGGGCAAGGATGGTGTTGCCTTCGCCGGCGAGCGCCGCCATGATCGGGCAGGATTTGGCACTGGGCTAACTCCAGCACTTCGCCACGCACGCTGCGTTTGGGCTGCAGCTTGCGCAACTGTCCGGCAGGAGCAATCTCGCCTGTGCGCAGGGTAGGACCTGCCAGATCGGCGTAGATCTTGCACGGGCGGCCAAGTTCGCGCTGTGCACGGCGACAGTTGTCAATCATGCACAGCCAAGCTGCCACGTCGCCCTCGGCGCAGTTGATGCGCATCACATCCATACCGGCTGCCAGGAGCCCGCGGACGAGATCCAAGTCTGCCGCCGCCTCAGGCGGCACTGTTACCATGATGCGCACGTTGCGCTTGCCGGCAGGAGCACCGAACAGGGCATGCGAATGGCGTTCCAGCAGCAGGGGGCCTGCGGCAAAATCTATAGGCGGCGGCACGTCATCAGGTTGGTGGAGAGGATGGCCGGCCATGCTGCGCAGGGCAACCAGCACGGCATTAAGGGTTGCCAGGGTCACGGCCTCAAGGCGCCCGAGTGAACTCAGCCCGAGTGCGGCAAGGTCATGTTGGAGGGGTCGTATGTCGTTCTGGCGCAGTGCCAGGTAATGCAGAAGATTTTGGGCGCTCGGCCGACGGTCGGAGTGTACTGACGCTACTTGGTCCCCGAATGTAGCCTCCACAGCGAGTGCTGCGCTGCGCAGCTCCTCTAAGGCGGGAATCAAGCGCTGCGCAGCGGTCGCAAGTTCGGTCATAGCTATTGCCTCAAAATCCTAAAACGGCCCACATCATGGCGCAGCTCGGTTTGTGCGAGGGCGCATTAGTTCGTTGAATAGCGCCATCACATGTAAAAGCACGCGATAACACTCGCAAGATGCCACGCTGGGTTTAACACAGTAACAGCGCCACGTTAACAGTAGTCGTCGTTTGTCGTTGTTCTCAGCCGGCATCGCATCTTTGTACCGAAGGCGGTCGAGGCTAAGGAGGGGGAGGGTGTTGCGCTCTTCCGCTCCCGTTACCTCGTCTACTACGGCCGGGACCACGCCGCATGAGGTTCGTATGCAGGTGGAGGGCACCTAGCCGATGCCGAGAAGTGGGGCGAGTGCGCGCGGCGTGTTGGTGGTGAAGAGATCGACCCCGGCTTGCCGGAGCAGAGGCAGGACCTGCACCGCGCCCGGGTTTGTCACATCCAGCGTCCAGGCGTCCAGCTGGACGTCGTGGTCGTGGCAGCACTCCGCCCAGTTAAAGCCGTCAGCCAGCGACTGGGCGATCAGCGTGTAGCGCAGATAGAGCACGTTTACATCCGGCACCGCGAGCAGCAGGCTCTCGCAGCGATCGCGGAGATAGTCGGCAGGTCGAGTGCCACGTGCGGTCGGCGGCAAGGAAGTGGTCGTCGTAATAGCCGTAGGCGCCGAGCGTGCGTGGCAGATCGTTGGCGTCCCGTTCCGCAGCGGCGGTTTCCCAATCGATGTAGTACATGACGTCGAAGCCGAGCATCAGCCAGGGCGCCATCCTGCGCAGCTTGCGCAGCTGCCAGTCAGCGCCCGAACTCACCAGTACACGGTCGCCGAGGGGTTCGATCAGGCGGCAAAGCCGCTGCGAGCGGCTCATCGTCGGGGAAAGGATAGACGTTTTTGAAGTCCAGCTGCAGGCGGGCGCTGCCGGGGGAAGCCTGGAAGAGCTGTACGACATCGCTGAGGAGGGGGACAGCATAGCGCGTGATCTGTTCGCGATGTTTGATGCGCAGCGTGCGCGCCTGCTCAACCGTGCAGTCTGCTACCAGTCCGGCCCCACTTGTCTCACCTTCCAAATCCAGATCGTGGACGAGCAAGTAATCGTCGCCGGCCAGCGCGTTGATATCGACCTCGACTACCGCTGCACCTGCGGCCAGGCTCGCGGCGACGGCTTCCATCGAGTTTGGCGGCGACGGCTGCCCGTCGAGTGCACCCATGTGATTGACGACAACTGGTGTAGTATTAGACCAGAGAGGCATATGAGTCCTTTTTAACTGTTGCTGTTTGAACGGCCAACGCACATCATCTTACGCCAGAAGGGGCAAGCCATGAAGGTCGCACACATCGCTGCCGTCACGTATGCCATCATATCGGCGGGAGTTGTTGCGTTCCCGTTTGAGTCCACAGTACTAAGATCTGTGTTATTAAACAGGGGGCCCGCAACTTATGCGAGCGGCAATGGAAACACCCAAGTCTACTGCTCCGACCGTTGCCAGGAAAACTCCGACCGAAGTTGAGGCGAAGTTTGCGGTCGAAGATCCGACGCTGTTGGAGGAGTTGGCAGCCAACTGCATGCGGCGCTGAAATCTTGCGGTGTGGGGAGCGAAGTGGGGATCTACCCATCGCCTAGAAATTGAGGAACTGCTCAAGACTGCAAATATGCCCGCCAAGATCAGTGAACTGCCGGAACCCATTGTCGACGCCTTGTCAGGGGTTATCGGTAAACACGCCGAGCTGCGGGCTATCTGCGTCCTGGACCAAACGCGACGCGTGCGTGCTGTAACATCGGAGTCGCCGGGCCGCAGATCCGAGTCGATGCCGGTCTTGGTAGAGCTTTATCTCGACGAGGTCCGGATCCGCAGCGCAGTAGACGATGTCGTCCTTGCGCGTGCTTATTAAGTAGAGATTGAACTGGCCAAAGATGTAGATCTCGCCGAACTGCAGGTGCTGGCCGACCGTTTTATGGGCACCTACGGTTTGGTGCCCAGCACAGACAGCAAGCTCGAACGCGCGCTGCGCATCATCAGCCGGCACCCGGTCAACTCTCCGGAGAACTGGCAGGGGATACGTCCCGAACTGCACATGGGAGAGGCGTGCCGCATTATCTGGCATGAGCAGTTCATGGCAATGCTGCTCAACGAGGCTGGGGTGCGTTACAGCTCTGACCCGGAATATGTGCACGCTGCGCGCGTTGCTATCCGGCGTGCGCGTGCGGCTGCACGCCTTTACAAGGACTACTTCAAACGCAAAGGTGTGCGCCGCTATCTGAAACAGATGCGTCAGACGGCCCAGCTGTTGGGAGCCGTGCGCGACATGGATGTTGCGATTGCGAAGCTCATCGGTTACCAGCAGAAGTCGCGGAAGAAGGCGGCAGGCAACCTGCAATCGACCTTGGAAGAGTGGGTGGCGAAGCGCGCCAAGGCGCACGATGACCTTGTGGCGTGGCTTGATTCCGAGCACTACGCCGAATTTGTGCGCAGCTTTCTGCAGCTCTGCCGCACGCCTGGTGCGGAGCTTGCCGACATGGCGCCGGCCGCAGGGGAAGCGGTAGTGCCGTTCCAGGTGCGGCACGTGGTGCCAACGATGCTGCTCGACAACTTTGCCCACGTGCGCGCCTACGAGGTGTGGTTCGAGCAGGAGGAGGAAGTGCCGCTGCCGACGCTGCACCGACTGCGGATCGAGTGCAAGTACCTGCGTTACAACCTGGAGTTTGTCGGCAGCTTGCTGGGCGCGCAAGTTGAGCACCCAAATTCTTGATCATCCAAACGCCGACGTGCGTTGTGCCAAACCATTTAATCACTGGGAACTAAAATGAAGGATTATAGCAGGCCCGTGCATTGTTGCTGTTGAAATCAATCTCGGCGCTTGCGAGATTGCCACTTATATATCACTCTTAGCGATTGGACGGCCTGCGCCGCGCGAACGGCGGGCCTGCTTTGCTTTTATGCTTGTGGTGGGATTGCTGTTTCGTTCGAGGGCGTAAGCGGCGATGGTTACCTGGCGTTCACTACCCAGCAAATGCATGAGGACCGTTACACGTTCCGCTGCAGTCATTGGACCATAGAAAATACCCTCGAGGCCTTGTAAGGGGCCGGCAGTAATGCGTACTGGATCGCCCACAGTAAACCGATGGGCAGGCAGACCGCCAGTCGCGTTTATTGCGTCAACGCGGCTGCGGATCTCCTCTACAATCGCAGCAGGCACCGCTCGTGGCGCAGCTTGAAAGCGCAACACACGCACGACGCCAGGTGTGCTGTCGACAAGCGAAAGTGCAGTCGTATGCCAATCGCAGCTAACAAAGAGATAGCCAGGCAAAAAACGGCTCACGTCGCAGCTGCCCATGGCGGCGTGTGGTCACCTCGGGGAAATATGTATCCAACATGGGCAGTCTTTCACTGTAACGCATCCCGCGCGGGGATGCACAAGGCCTCTCTTTACGAATCGCGCACTGAACCTGTTGTATTTAGGGTTCGTGCCTGGCCACATAGTATGGCCTTAATATTCTACACATTATTTCGGCATGGTTAACAAGGATGTCGAGTTGTTCAGATGATGCGCGGCGATTTGCCATATTTCTGACTTTCGGGCTGTGCTGTTCAACGCTCGCGCAACCGGTGCAGTATCGGTACCTGTTACTCTTTTAGGACGAGCAAACATAACCAGGAGCAGGAACCAATGGCAACAAGTGTACTGGTGGCCTATGCCACCAAGCATGGCGCAACGGCCGGTATCGCCGAAAAGATCGGCGAGGTATTGCGCGAAGCCGGTCTGGCATGTGACGTCAAGTTGGCTGCCACGGTGGACGATCTCACACACTACCAGGCGGTTGTCTTGGGCAGCGCAGTCTACATGGGAGCCTGGCGCAAAGAGGCGGCGAAATTGCTCAAGACCCAGGAAGCACAGCTTGCCCAGCGCCCGGTATGGCTGTTCTCCAGCGGCCCAATGGGAGAAGGTGATGTCCAGGAGTTGATGAAGGGCTGGCGGTTCCCCACCAAGCTGCAGCCAATCGCCGACCGTATTCACCCGCGCGACATTGTCGTCTTCCACGGCGTAGTGGATCCACAGGAAATGGGTTTCTTCGAGCGCTGGATCATCAAGAACGTCAAGTCACCTGTCGGTGACTTTCGGGATTGGAACGCAATTGCGGAGTGGGCAAGTACAATCGCCAGCGCGCTGCCGCGGGAAGCTGCCCCAAGTGGTGCCATGGTGCCACCGCCGTAATTGAGATATGACTGGATTTGACTGTATTCGAGCACGGTAAGGAGCTACAGGTATCATGAAAGCTGCCATCTATACGCACTATGGGCCGCCGGAAGTCCTGCAACTTGCCGACTTGCCAAACCCAGTGCCCAAGGACGATGAGATTCTCGTCAAGGTGCGCGCCACGACAGTGACCAAGGGCGATTCCCGCATGCGCAGCTTCACCGTCCCGCGCGGGCAATGGCTGTTTGCCCGCCTGTACTTGGGGATCACAGGGCCAAGAAGACAAATTCTTGGAATGGAGTTGGCAGGAGACGTCGAATCTGTCGGGAAAGCGGTCACGCGTTTCAAGCCAGGCGACCAAGTGTTTGGTTCCACCTTTGCGGCGAATTTTGGGGGTTACGCCGAGTACAAATGCCTGCCGGAAGAGGGCGTAGTGGCTCTAAAGCCCCCTAACCTGACGTATGAGGAAGCTGCCGCGCTCCCGGGCGGGGGGATGACCGCACTGCGGGTCGTCAGGCACGGCCAGGTCCAGAAAGGGCAACGCGTCTTGATCTATGGCGCATCCGGCGCCGTCGGCACCTATGCGGTGCAGCTTGCCCGGCACTATGGGGCGGAAGTCACCGGCGTCTGCAGCACCCAGAACCTGGACCTGGTACGGTCGCTTGGCGCCGCCGAGGTCGTCGATTACACGCAGGAGGATTTCACGCAGCGCGGCGAGACCTATGATGTGGTCATAGACGCGGTCGGCATGCTGGTACGTGAGCAGGCGCAGCGCGTGCTAACCTCGGCCGGCATCTATGTCGACGTACATAACGTGCCCGGCAGCGAGTTGCTCGACGATCTGGCCTGCCTCAAAGAGCTTGTCGAGGGCGGGAGTGTCAAGCCGGTCATCGACAGGTGCTACCCGCTGGAACAGATCGTCGAGGCACACCGCTATGTCGACCAAGGACACAAGCGAGGCAACGTGGTGATTACGGTGGCCAACCCATGATGCGCGGCGGGGGTGCCGCAGCAGAGAAGTAGATCCGGGCGATAAGGACGATACCATCAACATTACCAACTGGCCGGTCTACGGCATGTACATGCCGGACGCCATCGCCGCCTACACGGCGGGCGGCGAGACCTACCTCGTGACGGCCAACGAGGGTGATGCCCGCGATTACGACGGCTTCGCGGAAGAAAAGCGCGTAGGTGACCTGGTGCTTGACTGGTCGGTCTTCCCCACCGCCGCTGAGCTGCAAAAGGAAGAAAACCTGGGTCGCTTGACGACAACCACGGCGGGCACTGACACCAACGGCGACGGCCTCGTCGATCGCATCCTCACTTTTGGCGGGCGCTCGTTCAGCATCTGGTCCGCCGACGGCAAGCTTGTTTTCGACAGCGGCAGCGCGATCGTGGCGATCGCGGCGGCGGCCTACTCCGAGGACTTCAATGCCGACGGTGAGAACGGCTCTTTCGACTCGCGCAGCGATGCCAAGGGACCTGAACCCGAGGCGCTGACAATCGGTGAGATCGGTGATCGGACCTATGCCTTTGTCTGCCTGGAGCGGATCGGCGGCATAGTCGCGCACGTAGAGGCCGTGCTCGACCAGCAGCCGGCGCTGCACCTGGCGCGCGGTGCTGCCTGTGTTGACACGAAAGCAGACGAAGTTCGCGCCCGTCGGGTAAATGGTGATGCCGTCGATGCGAGAGAGTGCGCCGTAGAGCCAACGCACGTCGCGCAGCAGCGAAGGCGTGAAGCGTGGTATTCGGCATCGCTGCGGGGTGCAGGGAAGAGCAGGCGAGGACGCCTGCGGTCCGAAATGGGCTGCGATTCGATATGGGCGGGGGCATTTGTACTCCCGCATACATGGACTATACTGAGCACGTTAACAATTCATCGATTTGAAAGGCACCTATGGAACGTGTAATTGATTTACTCGCAGAACAGCCGTTATTGCTGCTGTTCGTGGTGGCCGCTCTCGGTTATGCAATTGGCGAAATTAAGATTAAGGGCACCGGCCTGGGCGTGGCGGCGGTGCTGTTTGTGGGGCTTGCCTTTGGTGCGCTCGACGAGCGGCTGACGCTGCCGCCGGCGCTGATTTCGCTCGGCCTGGTGCTGTTTGTCTACATGGTCGGCCTGGCCAGCGGTCCGGGCTTCTTTGCCTCGTTCTCGCGCAGCGGGCTGCGCGACAACCTCATGGTGATCGGCGTGCTGGTCGTGGCGGCATTGATCGTCACGGCGGAGCACCTCTTTTTTGGCTTTAAGCCTTCGATCAGCGCCGGCATCTACACGGGCGCACTGACCAATACCCCGGCCCTGGCGCAGGTGACCAACTTTATCGCTCACGACGGCCCCGCCCGATATCGCCAAGGCTGCCGCCACCGAGCCGGTTGTCGGCTATTCGGTCAGCTATCCGATGGGCGTCATCGGTCCTATGCTTGCGATCTCCATCATGCGCGCCTTGTGGAAGATCAACTACCGGCAGGATGCGGAGCGTGTGCGCGACATGTTCCCGGTCGAACAGGAAATCTACAACCGCACCGTGCGCGTCACCAACGCCAGCGTGCTGAACGTGCCGCTGCACGAGCTGGCGCCGCGCAAGGAATGGGGCGTGATCTTTGGCCGCATCAAGCACGGCGACGCGGTCGAACTCTCGACGCGCGACACCGTCCTGCAAGAAGGCGACCTGCTCAGCGTGATCGGCACGCCCGAGAACGTGGATGCCGCCGTGCGCGAACTGGGCACGCCGTCCGAACAGCAGCTCGACCTGGACCGCAGCGCCTACGACTTCCGCCGCGTGTTTGTGTCAAACCATCACCTGGTGGGCAAGAAGCTGTCCGACCTGGACCTGCCAGAAAAGTTTGGCGGCATCGTGACGCGTGTGCGCCGCGGCGACATCGAACTGCTGGCCACGGAGGATATCGTGCTGGAACTGGGCGACCGCGTGCGCTTTGTTGCCCCGCGCAGCCAGGTCAAGCCGATCAGCGACTTCTTTGGCGACTCCTACCGTTCGCTGAGCGAGATCAACTGGCTCTCCTTGGGGATCGGCATCGCCTTGGGTCTGCTGATCGGCATGATCCCGATCACGCTGCCGGGCGGCATCCAGTTCAAGCTGGGCGAAGCCGGCGGCCCGCTGATCGTCGCCTTGATTCTCAGCGCGCTGCGCCGCACCGGGCCGATCGTGTGGAGCCTGCCGTACAGCGCCAACCTGACGCTGCGCCAGTTTGGCTTGACCGTGCTGCTGGCGGGCATCGGTATCCGCTCCGGCTATACCTTCCTATCCACGCTGCAGAATGCCGGTGGGCTGCAGATTCTGCTGGCAGGCGCAGTCGTTTCGCTGGTGACCGCCTTCCTGGTGCTTGTTTATCACGTACAAGCTGCTCAAGATTCCGTTTGGCCTGGCGATCGGCATGATGGCTGCCGTGCACACGCAGCCGGCCGTGCAGGCCTACTCGGTGCAGCAGGCCAAGAACGACCTGCCCAATCACGGGTACGCCATGGCGTTCCCGATGGCTACGATCGCCAAGATCTTGATCGCACAGCTGCTGGTCGTGTTCCTGCCGGGGGGATTTTAAGTCGAATCGACAGGAGCATGAAGCGCTAGGATAGAATGGAAGTGATGTTGTGAGTGGAAGTGAAGCTGTCTCTGACGTGCGCCAGGACAGGCGGGCGGTATGGCTGCTGTTGATCTGTGTCACCCTGTGGAGCACGAGCGGCGTGCTGATCAAGGAATCCACGCTGCCGGCAATGGCCATCGTCAGCGGGCGTTCGCTGCTGACGGCCATCGTTGTCGCCCTCTACATCCGGCGTCCCCACTTTACGTGGTCGCTGCCGCAGATCGGCGGGGCAGTGATGCAGGCCGCCACCTTTGTGCTGTTTGTGATGGCTACGCAGATGACGTCGGCGGCCAATGCAATCCTGCTCCAGTACACTGCGCCCTTGTGGGTGGCGCTGTTTGGCATCTGGTATCTGCACGAGCGCCCGCGCCGGATCGACTACATCACCATGGCGATGATCGCCTTTGGCATGCTGCTCTTCTTTGGCGACAAGCTGACCGGCAGCGGCATGGTGGGGAACATCCTGGCGATCATCTCGGGCATCACCATGGCCTGGATGACCCTCTTCCTGCGCAAGCAGAAGGACGGCTCGCCGATGGAGACGATCCTGCTGGGCAACATCCTGGCCGCGGTGATCGGGCTGCCGTTTCTGCTCACCGTCCTCGCCTACCAGCATGGACATCGGCATCCTTCTCTTCCTGGGTATTTTTCAGCTGGGCATTCCGTTCATCTTGTATGGCTACGCCATTGTGCGCCTGCCGGCGCTGGAGGTGGTGCTGATATCGACGCTCGAACCGATTCTGAATCCGCTCTGGGTGTTCCTGTTCAACGGCGAACTGCCCGGCCCGATGGCCATCGTCGGCGGGGCAATTGTGCTGCTGGCCGCCCTCGTGCGTGGGCTGGCCATGACCGCCAGGACCAGTCGCGGCGGCCGCATGAGGCAGCAGAGCCGGAGCAGGAACCTGAGCCGGCGAGTTAGCGGTGCAGGTAGCATGTCAGTCTCGACAGAGATCGCGACAGGGGAGTCGACGGATGGCAGACGAAAAAAGCAAGATCCTGGTCGTAGAAGATGAGCAGACGTTGGTCGAAACGCTTGAATACTCGCTGCGCCGCCAGGGCTATGACGTCCTGACGGCGATGGATGGGCGGTCTGCGATCGAAGTGGCGCGCAGGCATACGCCGGACCTGGTCGTGCTGGACATCATGCTGCCGGGGCTGGACGGATTCGAGGTCTGCCGCGTCCTGCGCCAGGAGACGAGTGTGCCCATCCTGATGCTGACGGCGCGCACCGACGAGATCGACAAGATCGTGGGGCTGGAGGTGGGGGCCGACGACTATCTCACCAAGCCGTTCAGCATGCGCGAGCTGGTGGCCCGCGTCAAGGCGCTGCTGCGCCGTGTGCGGCTCGACAAGGAAGAACAGGCGGCCGCACCCCAGCCGGACGTCGCAACGGAGAAGATGGTCTTTGACAAGATGGTCATCGACCTCAGCCGGCGCGAGCTGAGCTGTGACGGCCAGGTGTTCCATCTCAAGCCCAAGGAGTTTGATCTGCTGACCTTTCTGGCCCGCAACCGCGGCATCGTGCTCAGCCGCGACCTGATCCTGGAACGGGTGTGGGGCTGGGAATATGACGGCGGCAGCCGCACGGTGGACGTCCACGTGCGCTGGCTGCGCGAAAAGATCGAGAAGGATCCTTCGAATCCCGACGCGCATCGTCACGGTGCGCAGCATCGGCTACCGGTTTGAAGGGTGAACTGCCGGCGCGTTATGCACGGAGCTTAACCTTCAGTTGACATGACGTTAAAACTTGTCCGCTATGCTGTACCTTGTGCCGGCCTTTTGCCGGTGCAAGGCAATAGTTTATGCAGAATACATCAGTGTCAGAAAAGATTGTTGTAAAACCGCCAGACGTCCGCTGCGGAGGATGCACCGGCCGAGCCGCATGCTGCTGACTGGGGCAGGCGTTGGCAGTGCGTTTTGGGCAACGCAGCGCATCTACTGGCGCGTGACGCTGCTCATGTTGCTGGCCGTGCTGGCGCTGACCGGCTTATTCGCCTACTACAGCACCCACGTGGATGGGGCGGCGTTGGCGATTGGCTGGCTGATCGGCGCGGCTGCCTTGACGGCGTTGTTTGTCGCGGCCCTGCAGGTCAGCACACGCCAGGTGCGCCGTGTGACCGGCGTGCGTCAACCGTCTGGCCCAGGGCGACTATGCCGCGCGTGCCGACCTGCTGGCGGGCGGCGAACTCAACGAGTTGAGCCGGGCCATCAACCGCCTGGCCGAGCGCACCGAACGGAACGCAGCGCGGCGGCAGCGCGAGCGCGCCCGCTTTGACACTGTCCTGCACAGCATGAGTGACGGCGTCCTGATGTTGGACCGGCGCGGGACAGTGGCATTGATGAACCCGGCGGCCGAGCGGCTGCTGCGCTGCGCCGGCGGCCGACACGCTCCACGAATCGTTTGTCCAGGTCGTGCGTGACTACCGGCTTGCCGACGTCTGGCAGCAGTGTGCCCAGCGGCGGGAGGAGCAGGCGGCCACCATCGAGGTCAGCCCCGGCTTCTTTCTGCGCATCACCGTCACACCTTTTCTGCGCGGCGCGTCCAACGGCTATCTCGTTCTGCTGCAGGATCTCAGCCATCTCTACCGGCTCGAGGCGGT
Organism: uncultured Chloroflexia bacterium; assembly: GCA_963701415.1. GTDB lineage: Bacteria > Chloroflexota > Anaerolineae > Caldilineales > Caldilineaceae > Fredericiella. Next base: position 911,620 of record CAVPAH010000018.1, on the reverse strand, counting down.
GCGCCGCGACTTTGTCAGCAACATTTCGCACGAGCTGCGCACGCCGCTGGCCTCGATCAAGGCGCTGGTCGACACGCTGCGCGACGGCGCCATCTCCGACCCGCCGGCCGCCGATCACTTTCTGGGGCGCATGGAGATCGAGGTCGACTCCATGACCCAGATGGTCCAGGAACTGCTCGAGCTGTCGCGCATCGAGTCGGGCCAGGCGCCGCTGCGCCTGTTTCCCGTGCGGGTTGGCGGCCCTGGTCGAGCCGGCCGTGGAGCGGCTGCGCCCCCAGGCCGCACGTGCCGGCGTTCTGCTGACGGTCGTGCTGCCGGAAGACCTGCCGCAGGTGATGGTGGATGCCGACCGCATTCGCCAGGTCGTGATCAACCTGGTGCACAACGCCATCAAGTTTACGCCGGCCGGCGGCTATATCACGGTCACGGCGCGTGCCGTGCACGATGGTGTCGTCGTCTCCGTCGCCGACACGGGCATCGGCATTCCCGCCGACGACCTGCCGCGCATTTTTGAACGCTTTTACAAGGCCGACCGCGCCCGTTCGAGCGGCGGCACGGGCCTTGGCCTTGCCATTGCCAAGCACACAGTCCAGGCGCACAACGGGCGGCTCTGGGTCGAGAGTGTGGAAGGCAAGGGCAGCACGTTCTCCTTCACACTCCCTCTTGTTAACACTCCAATAACACAACCTTGATCGCATCTTAACCCCGGCGCGCAGGTTTGTTAACGCCTGTCCTGCATGATGACTCCTGGAAGTTGAATTCGCAACTTGTCTACATAAGACATAAAGGAGTCTGACAATATGAAGAAGGCGATCATCGCCGCGCTGCTCGTGGCAGCGGTACTGGTTCTGGCGGCTTGCGGCGGCCAGGCAGCGGCTCCGGCTGCACCGGCGGCTGCGACTACTGCCGCTGAAGCGACCACGGAAGCTACGACTGAAGCTACGACAGAGGCTGCAACAGAAGCTACGGCTGAAGCCACGGCAGAGGCTACGCAACCGAAGCCGCTGCTGGGGCGACGGGCGCCGCAGCTGGAACTGCCGGAAGTGGACCCCCTGACGGTCACGGGCGACATCATCGCCGCCGGCAGCTCCACCGTGTACCCGCTGGCCGAGCGCATGGCCGAGATCTTTGTCGAAGACGGCTATGCCGGCAACATCACCATCGACAGCGTCGGCACGGGCGGCGGCTTCGAGCGCTTCTGCAAGGCTGGCGAGACCGATATCGCCAACGCCAGCCGGCCGATCAAGGACGCCGAGAAGGAAAACTGTGCGGCGATCGGGCGCACGCCGGTCGAGTTCCGTGTCGGCACGGATGCGCTTGGCCGTCGTCGTGAACCCTGAGAACACCTGGGTCGGCGAGACCGGCGTGACGAAGGAAGAGCTGGCAAAGCTGTTCTCGAAGGAGTACACCAACTGGTCGGATGTGAATCCTGCCTGGCCTGCGGAGCCGATCAAGCGCTTCAGCCCCGGGACGGACTCGGGCACGTTCGACTACTTTGTCGAAGCGGTGATGGACCCGATGTACGTAAAGGACGCCACGGCCGACAAGGGCAAGGGTGAAGAGGCCCTGCTGGGCGCAGGGAACCTGCAGCTGTCGGAAGACGACAACGTGCTGGTCCAGGGTGTGGAAGGCGACAAGAATGCCATCGGTTACTTCGGCTTTGCCTACTTCGAAGAGAACGCCGGCAAACTGCGTGACCTGGCGGTCGAAGGCGTGGCGCCGTCGGCCGACACGGTTAACGCCGGCGAGTACCCGCTGGCCCGCCCGCTGTTCATCTACTCGGACGCCAAGATCATGCAGGACAAGCCGCAGGTGGCTGCATTCATCAACTTCTTCCTGAGCAACGTCAACGACGAGATCAGCGGCGTCGGCTACTTCCCGGCCGCCGAGGATGCGTCTCAACGCCGCCAAGCAAAACTGGCTCACAGCGACCGGCCAGTAGGCCGCAGGCGATGCTGTCCTCGACAGCGCAATGGCAATGCATAGATGGGAAGGGGTGCAACACCCCTTCCCTCCTGCGTACAGATGACTTTGTCAATATTGATGTACATCTCCTTGCGAGGAGAAGAACGATGCAACAAGAACTCAGCCAACCCCGCCTAGTTGCCCCTCAGAACGCTGCCGGCGGTGACCTCGAAATCTGAGCAATGAACTGCGCAGAAAATCCAGGCCCGGTGAAGCAGTAATTCAGGTTTTCTTGCGATTTGCGGGGCTGTTGTCGGTGTTGATCACGGCCGGCATCGTCCTGGTCCTGCTGTATGACGCCTGGGTCTTCTTTCAGCGGCCCGAAGTAAGCCTATGGATGTTTTTTACGGGCACCGCCTGGCAGCCGCGCATCGGCCAGTTTGGCATCTTCCCGCTGTTCAACGCCACCGTGCTTTCCAGCATTGTCGGTTTGGCGGTGGCGCTGCCGATCGGGCTGGATGATCGCGATCTATTTAAGCGAATACGCCACGCCGCGTGCTCGCAGTATTCTCAAGCCGACGCTGGAGATCCTGGCCGGGATTCCGACCGTCGTCTTTGGCTTTTTTGCCTTGGGGTTTATGACCCCGCTGATCCAGTCGATCTTTGGCAAGAACAACGTCGAGATCTTCAACGTTTTGTCGGCCGGCATCGTGATCGGCATTTTGATCATTCCGCTCGTCAGCTCGATGAGCGAGGACGCGCTCAGCGCCGTGCCGCATTCGCTGCGCGAAGGCGCCTATGGGATGGGCGCCACCAAGCTGGAGACGTCGATCAAGATCGTGCTGCCGGCGGCCGTGTCTGGGCTGGCCGCGGCGGCCATTGTGGCCATGTCGCGTGCGGTGGGCGAGACGATGGTCGTTGCCATCGCCGCCGGTTCCGGGCCGCGCAATTTTACGGGGTGGAACGAGGCGCTGACGGGCCTCCACTTTCTCAACCCGCTCAAGGCGGCCGAGACGATGACCGGCCACATCGTGCGCATCAGCGGCGGCGACTTGAGCTATGAATCGATCGAATACGACAGCATCTTTGCCATTGCGCTGATGCTGTTCATCATGACGCTGGTGCTCAACGTGATCAGCCGTTGGGTCGTCAACCGGTTCCGGCAGGAGTACTAAGATGGCGCAAGGTGTAAGCGGCGAACGGCGTGCCAGCGGCAGCTATCCCGAAGGGGCCGAGTTCGACAGGTTTGTGAAGCGCCGCCAGGGGTGGGGGCGTTTCTGGCACAGCATGTACTTTGGGGCGACCATGGTCGGGATCATCTGCCTGATCGCGCTGCTGGCCAATATCTCCAACAATGCTTTTGGCTACGTGGCGATCCAGTACAAGGTGGAGCCCAGTACGCTGCTGGCGGGCGACCTGGCCAGCCAGCCGCCGGAAGCGCTGATCGCCATCTTGAAGGATAAGCTGCGCGCCGGACGGGTGCGTGCCCTGCGAGGCGGAGAAGCCGCTGGCCGACCGCAGCCAGGAGCAGCTCTATCAGCTGGTCGAAGCGGAAGTGCTCAAGCCTCAAGTTGCCGCAAGCTGGACGCTGCTCGACTCCATCTTCAAGCGCGACGAGATCATGGCCCAGGCAGCCGCGCTGCCGGGCGATGTCGACCTGCAGTTCCACAGCTGGGTGAACTGGAACTTCGTCACCAGCCCGCAGTCGGCGGACCCGCTGAAGGCAGGCATCTCCACGGCCATCTGGGGTTCGCTGTGGGTGACGCTGATCGCCTTCCTGGTGGCCATCCCGCTGGGCACGGCCGCCGCCATCTACCTCGAGGAGTACAGCAGCGGGCGCAGTAAGCTGGACCAGCTCATCGAAACGAACATCAACAACCTGGCCGGCGTGCCGTCGATCATCTACGGTATGTTGGGCCTGGCGGTCTTTGTGCGCTTCTTTGGCGCTATCACCAGCGGCATTGCCTTTGGCGTTCGGCGATCCGGCTACTTCCAACGGCCGCACGATCCTGTCCGCCGGCCTGACGCTGGGGCTGCTGATCCTGCCGCTGGTCATCATCAACGCGCGTGAGGCGATCCGCGCCGTGCCCCGTGCCATGCGTGAGGGTGCCTACGGATTGGGCGCCACGCGCTGGCAGACGACCTGGCACCACGTGCTGCCCAGCGCCCTGCCCGGCATCCTGACCGGCGTCATCCTGGCCGTCTCGCGCGCCTTTGGCGAAACTGCCCCCTTGCTCGTCGTGGGCGTGTCGACCTTTATCGTCGTCAATCCCGACAGCATCTTTTCCAAGTTCACGACGCTGCCGGCGCAGATCTACCAGTGGACCTCGCGCCCGCAGCAGGAGTTTCAGCACCTGGCGGCTGCCGGCATCATCGTGCTGTTGATCTTGCTCGTCACGATCAATGCGACCGCCATCTTCCTGCGCAATCGCTATGCGCGCAGGTATTAGTCCGGAGATACCAGAAGCATGAGCTATCAGAACGGCACGCTGGCCGCCGAGGATCAGAAATACGCCATCCGCACCGCACGATCTCAACGTCTACTACGGCAAGTTTCGTGCCGTCCGCGACATCAACCTGGGGATCGAGCGCCAGAAGATCACGGCGCTGATCGGCCCATCCGGCTGCGGCAAGAGCACCGTGCTGCGCGCCTTCAACCGCATGAACGACCTCGTGCCGATCGCACGCACGGAAGGCGAGATCCTCTTCCACGGGCTGAACATCTACGAGGCCGACATCGACCCGGTCGAGGTGCGCCGGCGCATCGGCATGGTCTTTCAGAAGCCCAACCCCTTTCCCAAGAGCATCTACGAGAACATCGCCTGGGGTGCCCGCATCAACGGCTACAAGGGCGACATGGACCAGCTGGTCGAAGAGTCGCTGCGCGGGGCGGCGCTGTGGGATGAGGTCAAGGACAAGCTCAAGCAGAGCGGCTACTCGCTCTCCGGCGGCCAGCAGCAGCGCCTCTGCATCGCGCGTGCCATTGCCGTGCGGCCCGACATCATCCTGATGGACGAGCCCTGTTCGGCGCTCGACCCGATTGCGACGCTGGCGATCGAGGAGCTGATGCGCGAGCTGGTGCAGAAGTACACGATCATCATCGTGACCCACAACATGCAGCAGGCCGCCCGTGTCGCCGACTACACCGCCTTCTTCATGGTGGACGACACCCGCACCGGCCACCTGGTCGAGTACGGCACGTCCAAGCAGATCTTCACCATGCCCAAGGAGAAGCGCACCGAGGATTACATCACGGGGCGGTTTGGCTGATACAGGCTCGCTATTCTCTCTACTGTACAGCTAGATTAAATGATGTAGTTTGTGCGGAGGTTGTTGCCTCGTAAGGTGATAACCTTCTTTTGATTACTATAATCCCATCATTTGTCGCAAGCATTGTGTAACTCCTTACGTTAAACTTACCTGGATTGCGAACGCGAGCTGCTTGAGGTTCGCGTTCGTTAGGGCCCGCGTAAGTAGACGATTGGAAATACCGCCATGCCCGTGCGATCTGTTGGACTCATACTCATTCCTCTTATTGCGTAGGTCTGTCGGCCGCACTGCTCCTGACTGTGAGGAGCAGTGCCGAGTCGCCCGCCCGATGTATCTGCACAGCAGGCTGCACATTCCGCCGCAGTCCAGGCCAAGGCGAAGGCTCAAGTTCCAGCGGTTGTCCCCGTCGACGCTTCGCCCGTTCCCGGCGGCTCAGCCGAGTCTGTGGCCGCTGCGGCGAAGTCAACACCACAGCGGCTTGCCGGCTACGTGGCCCTGATCGACAACAGCCTGATCGTGCGTCGGAGTTTGACCTTGTCCAGTCTATCGACCGGGCGATGTCGGCGCTGCTGGGAATCGATCCGGCCAAGCCTGACCAGCTTCTGCAGCAAATGGTCAATCACCGACTGGTGATGCGTGAGGCGACCAGGGCCGGCGCTGCAGGTAAGTGACGTCCACGGCCGCCTGGCCGACCTGCTGGCGGCCAATGGCAAGACCCAGGCCGACCTGGACGCGATTCTTCATACCTACGCCGTCGATCCCCAGCAGTTTGAGGCGCTACCTGGCAGAGCTGGTGCTCGTCGACCAGTTCGCCCACCAGGCGGCGGCTGAGAAAGAGATGACCGTCGACGGCTACGTCGCGCAACTGCAGGCCGCTGCCCGCATTCACCTGGGCGACCCACTGACGGCGACTGAAGCCTTGACTGCGCCGCGTCACCAGCCGCAACCGCAAGTGCAGCGACAGCCTGCGCCAAGCCTGACATACTCCGGCCTGACGAGGAAAGCGCGGCATCGTGGTCGGGCAGCTGGCGCCCCTGTTTGAACTCAAGACACTGGACGCGGCAGACCACAAGATGACTTTTGAAGATCTGCTCGGTAAGCCCACGGTGCTGAGCTTCTGGACAACCTGGTGCCCGTACTGCCTGCGCCAGACGCCAGTCCTGGTGGCGGGCGCAGGACGCTATGCTCGCCAACGACGTGCAATTTGTCGGCATCGATGTGTCGGAGAAAGCCTGAAGCCGTCGCCGCCTATGTCGCGCAACATGCGATCCCCTATCCCGTTCTGCTGGACACCGACGGTCAAGCCGCCGGCGTCCTATGGCGTCGACGGCTACCCCACAACCTATTTTCTCGACGCCGACGGGCGCATCGTTGTCCACCAGATTGGCGCCATGTCCGACGAGCAACTGACCACTTTTGTCGAGCAACTGCTGAGCGAGAAGTAACCGCCTCACATCACGCCTGTACACTGCAATTACAGGTTGGAGGAACAGGATGTTGCATCCTTCTGCGCCGCTGCCATGGATGTCTGCATGTATGCTCGCTGGCACAGCCGTTCAACGCCGGCAACATGCGCGCGCAACTGGTGCGCAACCTGCTCCACCTGGTTACGGTGCTGTCGCTGGCGCTTTCCACCCTCTACGCCTCTGTTCCTGCCGCCGCAGGCTCGCCTTGGCGGAGGCTGCGCGACACAGTGGATTGGAGCGCCCGCTGCGCTTGATGCTGCCGCAGCCCCTGCTGCACGTGCCCCGTATCGCACCGGCATGGCACCCACCGCACGTGTGCCTGCGGCGGACATGGGGTTCGCGGCAACCTCGTCGCCGCTAGCGCCGCCGGCGGCCGACGTGCGTTCGCCTGCAGTCTGAGCCCATCGCATGGAATCACGCGAGCTGACGCCGGCGTGGTTTGCATCTACTGCGGATGTTCCAGGCACCAGCGAAAGCTGCCGCGAACACGCCTGTCCCCGGCCTGGTTTTCTGCTGCTTCTGCGGCTGAAGCCTCGTATGCGGGCGGCCCGCTCGAACAAGCGGACGCTCGGCCAGCAGATTCCGGTCTTTGCGGCCGGTATGTGCGTCGTGCCCGGCCTGGCCATCGCCGCCGCTACGCCGCCATGCGTCAGCCAGGGCAACAGCACCACGCCGTACACCTTTACCGTCGTCATCAGCAACACCGACTATCTCACGCCTACCGGCCCCCTGAGCCTGACGCTGCAGGTGCCGGACAACTTCTATTATGTGGGCAATACAGCCGCCGCGCAGAGCCAGGTGAGCGGCACGCTGGCCGTGGTGCAGCCGCTGGTCGACCAGGCCGCCGGCAAGCCGGTGCAGGTCGTGGTGCGAGCCAACCCCGAGACAGAGACGCTGCCGCCAGGCGACGTCGTGACGGTCACCTACCGCCTGGCCGCCACGACCAGCGGCGCACCCAACCCGACGATCACGAACACCCTGGCCATCAGCGGCGAGCTGGCGGCCTGCACCGTGCTGCGGCCGTGGTCAGCACCAGCTCCTGCCCGCTGCCCGTGCGCCTGCCCATGCAGCTGCAGATCCCGCCCTACCTCGTGAGCTTTGGCAATATGGCCGGCGACGTATACACCTTTACCGTGCGCAATACCGGCACGACCACGGCTACCGACGTCAGTTTTGAGATCGATCCCAGCCAGGGCTTCTTCTTTAAGGCGGCGTCTGCCGGCTTGCAGCACAGCCAATGGGGCGCGCTGACCGTGTCGCAGCCGCTCGCCGACACGCCGCCAGGCGAGCCATTTGTGCTTGCCGCCGCCGATCTGTATCCCGCCAACAGCCTTGCCCCCAATACTGCGATCACCGGCGTGCTGCGGCTGGGCACCAACGGCGAGGCCAAGTCCGGCCAGCCGCTGTCGGTCACGCTGCGCAGCGGCGCAGTCCGTGCCGCAGGTCTGTAATACGCACGCGTGAGAACATTGCTACCGGCCGCGGCCACCTGGCCATCGTCAAGACGCCCGACGTGCAGCTTGCCCGCTTTGGCGACGTCGTCACCTGGACGGTGCAGGTCAAGAACACGGGCCTGGGCAGCGTCTATGACGCCGTCTTTGACGACGCTCCCGACCCCGGCATTCGCCTGCTGTCGGTCACGCCCAGCGTGACGACGACCGCGGAGATCAAGCCGGACAAGTCGGTGCTCTACACGGTGACCGGCGAGGTCAACGCCTGCACTGGGCTGCGCAACAGCGGGCTGGGCTCCTGGTCGATCGGCAACATCGACGCCACCGGGCTCGTCACCAACCCGGTCGACGACGATGCCTACGTGTCCTACTTGTTTGAAGATCCCGGCGTGGCAGTGACCGTGGAACCGCTCGGCGACCTGCAGTTCTGCGGCCAGCCCCAGCGCAGCCTGGTCGTGACCGTCACCAACAGCGGCGGCCCGGCGCGCGAGCTGGTGCTGGAAGTCGAAAAGAGCGGCTCCTTCAACCTGGTGCCTGCCAGCCCCGATTGGGTGCAGGCCGGCAGCGTGCTCAGCTACACCGCCAACGGCGGCGTGCTGCTTGGCGGCGAGACGATCACCTTCACGCTCGACGTGAACTTCACGGCCCAGGTCGTGCTCACAAAACAGCGGCAGCTTCGTGCTGCGCCCGGTCTTCCGGCATGCCTGCCCCCTGACGGATCCACCCGAAACGGGTACCCAGGCCGAGGTGGTGCTGCAGAGCCCGTTGGCGCCCAGCTTGAGCATTGCCAAGCGGGCCTCGACCGACGTGCTGGCACCGGGAGGGACCGTCTACTATACCGTTACGGTAGCCGGTCGCAACCCAATCAGCACTGCCATCGGGCCAATCCACGTGACCGACACGCTGCCGGCGATCTTTCAAGGCGGCACAATCGTGCGCAGCGACTCGCGACAGGGCCTGCAGACTGCTGACGACGTCTATATCGAGACCTGGATCACCCCCACCACCACGCCTACCTACAGCTATCTCCTTATTCGTGACGGCTACGCTGCCGATCAACGGCGTTTGCGCCGACGGTACGCCGCAGATTAACCGTGCAGCGGCGCAGCCCGAGTCATGTCCCGAATGCCTGGCAAGGGGCGACAGCCACATCCTGTACATCGAGGACCCGGCACCTGGAGCGGGCGGCGGCTACTTCCATGTCTCGAGTCGGCCAGGTCGCCGTGTGTGGCAAGGCGCCGACGCAGCAGACGGCCGCCATCAGCGTCACCAATGGGATCACGTGGACGGGCACAGTCTATCGCGACGACCTCAACCCGGCGGCGTCGTGGGCCCGCTCAACCTGGTGGACGGCTCGGTCCGCGTCGTTGTGGACGACATTGACCGCACAGCCGACGTCACGGTGACGACTACGCCGACACTGCGATTGACTTCGACAATATCGGCGTCTACAGCGACACGGCCCTGATCACCGTCACCTACCAGGTCACGGCCGGCGAGACGGCGACCGCCGGGCAAGATGTCTACTTTGTGACGTTCACGGCGGGCGGCTATGACGATCCCGACGCCTGTGGCGTCACGCGTTCAGCGCCTGTCTTTGTCAACGTCGAGCGTACGACCTTCAGCAGCCTGCAGGTTGACCCGCCATCCTTAACGCCTGCACGACGAACAACGTCGTGCTCACCGTGGACGGCAATTATCCCGAGCACGCCGTCACCAACCAGATTGTGGTCACCTTTACCGCCGACGCTGCCGACATCCTGACGGTCACGGCCCATATTTGAGCCTTGGCGGCGGCTTCGCCGGGCAGCCGGTGACGGTCACCACGGCCACCGTCGGTGCGAGCCAGGTAGTCTCTTTTACCTTTGATCCCAGCCTGGACATCGCACGAGGCAAGCACGATCGCCTTCCCGCTCTTCCGCCCTTGCGGCATCACGACGACGCTGTCAACCCTGGTTGCGCTATGCCGACGGCTGCGGCGTCACCAGCACGCGCCTGGTCACCGGCGGGCTCACGACGCGCCAGTCGGACCTGTACCTGCGTGCGCCTGAGATCACCTACACGCTCAATTCGCGCGTCCTCGACTGGCAGTTCTCCGTGCGCAACGCCGGCGACTTGACCGCCACCAACGTGCTGGTGACCAACACGCTGCCCTACGGCGTACACTATCGGACCGTCCTGCGCACCGGCGTCGACACGGATGTGCTCGACGCCATCCTGGTAACGACCGGCACGGTCAATCCCGGCACGCTCAACGAGCGCGAGGTCGTCTCCTTTACCGTGCCGAGCTTCCCCCCGAACTCGTCGATCCAGTTTGCCGGCAATGCCACGGTGGATACCTGCAACGCCAGCGACTCGCTCTGGATCCGCCTGACGCAGCCTTGCGGCGGCATCGGCAGCACCTGCGGCGGCAGCCAGATGGCACGGCTGGGCGTACAGCAGGGCCGCGGCGCGCTGCTTACCAGCAACACGCAGCAGGCCACAATCCCGCTCTGTTCGGCAGGCGACGTGCGGCTGATCGTCAAGAATGCCTCGCCGCAGGCGGACCTGTATAACTTCTTCGTGCAGGAAGCGCTGACCGATGTCACCTATGTGGTGGACACGGCGGAGGTGCAGCTTGTGCGCGCCGACGGCACGGCGTCGGCTTTTATGCCGTTTACGCCGACACTTGTCAGCCCGCCGTCGCCGCTGCCGCCATACCGCCAGACACTGCAGTGGGACGCGGCGGAGATGGCCGACTACGACCCTGCGGTGCGGGCCCTCCTGGCACGCCGCGGGCCGAGCGACCAGCTGATCATCCAGTTCAAGGTGCGCACCTACTGCGCCGCGCCCTCGCCCAGCGTGCAGGCCGCGGTCGAGGCCGTCAACGCCTGCACCAGCGTCTTCCGCAGCAAGGAGGACTCGCGCGCCGTAGAAGTGGGACGCCCGATTCTTGGGCTGCAGAAGCAGGTGCGCAACGCCAGCGAAGGCGGCAGCTATGCCGCCAGCGTATTTGCCGGGCAAGGCGACACCCTGGTCTGGAAGGTCAACGTCGATAACAGCAGCGGCGTCGACGTGACGGCGCTGTTCGTGACCGACACACTGCCGACCTGGTTTGATGTGACCGACGTCTACCAGGCCCCCACGACCAATGCCCCGCCGATCCTGCAGTGGACCATTATCTCCGGCACCGGGCCCAGCTCGCCGGTTCCTGCCCAATCCTCGGCCACTTTCTGGATCACAGGCACCGTGAGCGCCGGACGCATGCAGCGCGCCACAGTACAATGTGGTGGAGTCCAGCTACGGCTGCACAGGCGCGGACATCTGCCCGGCCTCCGTGTACACTGCGCAGGCCGCGGTACGCACTGCACCCGTGCTGTCGCTCGATGCTGCCAACGTCACGCTCGACCAGTGCGGCAGCGGGCCCCTGCTGCTGACCTTTGCCAACACCGGTGCGCGTACCGGCGCAGTGGTGGTCACCTACACGCTGCCCGCCGGATATGAGTATACCGGCCTCGCCGCAGGCACGACGCCGATCCCTGAGTTGCAGCCTGCAGTGGGCGCCAAGGGGGAGCTCGTCTTTGGCTACGCCGCCATTGGCCAGCAGCAGGTCACCAACACCCTGCGCATCAGCGTCACGCGCGACCTGGCTGCACCGGGGGCGTGTCTCAACACAGCCACGGTGTCCGCCAAGCTCGGCTATGCCGACACCTGCGGCGCCTGGAACGGCAATGCGGTACAGGACAGCGGCAAGCTGACCGTGCTGCGCCCCGACTTATCCGGCTTCGAGCAGACGCCGGTATCGCAGACGGTAGAGGCGGGGACGGCATACACCTGGACGCTGACCGCGCCCAACTCCGGCAGTGGGCCGGCGCACAATTTTGTCATGACGCAGACACTTCCCGCCGGCCTGGAGTTTGTCACGGCTACGGTCGGGAGCATGGGCGCGGCAGTTGTCACCCCAAGCTTTGCGACCGTTGACGGGGTGACGGCGATCACGTGGGAGGTAGCGAGCCTGGCGGCCGGGCAGGTGTTGACGGCGCAGGTTGCCGCCCGGCCGCTGGCGGCACGCACGGCGTACAGCATCACGGCCGAGGTGCATGCGGCCTGTGACGACGGCGGCTGCCAGCAGGCTTCGCTGTCTACCAGCTTCAATGCCCCGCTCCAATCGTTTGCCAAGCAGGTCAGCCAGGCCAAAGTTAGCATCGGCGAACCGTTTGTCTACACCATCACGGCCGATTTCTATGGCAGCGTGCCCTATACGAGCGTGCAGATCGTCGATACGCTGCCCAGGGTGGGTGGGCGGCTGGTGTTCAGCTATACCGATATCGCCATGGATGCAATTGGCGCCGGCCCCTGGACGGCCGACACGGCGACGCCCGGTGTGATTACGTTTACCACAGGCACAGGCACCGTAGACGGCCCTAGCAGCCTGACCGTCCTGCTCACCGGCGTGATCTCCAATGAAGTGACCGCCCAACAGGGTGATATCTTTACTAACTCGCTGCTGCTGGCGAACCATGTCGACGGGCAGTATTTCTACTACACCGATACCGTCAGCACTGCCGTCAAGGAGCCAATCCTTGGAATCAGCAAGGCTGTCGCGCCGGCGAGCGGTGTGCGGGCTGATTCTACGATCACCTACACGCTGTTGATTACCCACGCAGCCGCCAGCGATGCCACAGCCTACAATGTGGTGCTCACCGATGCCGTGCCGCTGTCGCTCGCCTTCAACCCTAGCTCACTGGCCGTCAGTGCCCCTGCGCCCGGCGCGGTCACGACCAGCGCGCTCGGCAACAGCCTGGCGATCACCGTTTCCGAGTATCCAACGCCTTCCGCGCCCATCTATATCACGTTTACGGCGTCGGCCGCCGTCCCGCTGGAACCCAGTTCGCGCTATACCAACACCGCTTACGTGCGCTACACCAGCCAGCCTGGCGACAATCCAGACGACCGCGACGGCAGTGGCAGCGTGCCTAACGACTACTGGGGCAGCAGCAGCGCTGCCTTTGACACGTCCGGCGTTACGATAGATAAGGCGCTGCTGCGCAATCTCGACTACACAATCGGCGACCTCGTTACCTACACCGTCTGGATTACCGTGCCTACGGGTACCACGAACGGTTTGCGCGTGACCGATACAGTGCCGGCTGGCCTGCTATACCAGGCGCCCACCAGCACGGTGGCCGTGGAGGCGACCCCGCCGCTTGCCCTCGCCTATGCCATCACGCCATCCACAGGAAGTGGCACGACGTCCTCGTCGGCCATCCTGAGTATGACGGCGCCGGTTGTCAACAACACCGGCGCGCCCGCCGTCATCACGTGGACCCTGCGGCTGCTGGTCGTCGACGATCCCAACCGGACGGTCAACTACAACGGCGTGCAGAAGACCAACAAGGTCGATGTGCTTTACGTCAACGCCAGCGGCCAGTTGAAGACACTGACCGACAATGCCCCCGCCATTCGCCTGTACGAACCGCTGCTGCACATCGGCAAACAGTACGTGACGGGGCAGGCGTGTGCTGCAGGCCTGCTGGGCGACAACTTCAACACCAACAGCGTCGCCAACTGGACGATCACCAGCCCTGCCAGCCCGGCCTGGAGCGCCTCCGGCGGCTGGCTGCGCGCCGCCATCGGCTGCGAGCACCGCGCTGATCCACGGCGCCGACACGTGGAGCGACATCAGCTACTCGGCCATCTTCTCCTCGACCGACAGCGACGGCGGCGTGGGCCTGGTCTTCCGGGCCGAGAATGCCGCCAACTACTATCGTTTTGTCTGGACGCGCACCGGCACAGGGGCCGGCACGTACCAGGTGACGAAGCTTATGAATGGTGTGGTCGACGACGACCAGGTCACGAATCTTGGCGCCAGCGGTGGCTACACCACCAATCGTTGGTATCACCTGGAAATCCGGTCCAACGGTAGGGAGCATACCTTCTTTATCGACGGCCGGCAGGTGCTCACCTATACGGACAGCAGCGAGATGCCCTTCCTCGACGGCAGTGTAGGCTTCTATGCCGCCAACGAGAGCGGGCTTGCCTTTGACGATGTGCTCGTCACCAAGCTAGGTGAGGCGGGCTGCATGGTCAACGTCAACGAGCTGATCACCTATACGCTGACCATTTCCAACCAGGAACGCCTGGTGGGGCATAACCTCGTCATCAGCGACGTACTGCCGCCGCTCAGCCTCGAATACATCGACTATGCCATGGCCAGCAGCGACTCCGACGCCACTGTCACCGCGGCGCCGGCGCCCGGCACCAACAGCACGCTGGTCTGGAATGTAGACCGGCTGGCGCCGCTCACCCCGTTCGATCCGCTCAAGCACGGCTGGCTTGTGCTCACAGTGACGGCACGCATCGTCGGCGACGTCAGCGCCGGCGTCCGCCTGCCGAACCAGGCACTGCTCACGTATGACGGCCAGGCCGGCAGTGGCCCCGATGGAGTTCAACGCATCTACAGCGGCGGCAGCCACAGCACGGGCGTGCGGACACCCTCCGTCGCCATGCTCAAGGCCTCATCGCCCGCCGTCGTTACGATCGGCCAGCGCCTGAACTACACGTTGACACTGCCCGCCGTGGGTGGGCTGCCGGCCACGCTCTATACGGCTACGCTCACCGACGCCGTGCCCAGCGGGTTCCGCCTCGTCGTGCCGCCGCAGGTCAGCTGGTCGCCCGATGCGCTGACTCCTGCCGACGTAGATGTGAGCCGCAGCACGACCAAGACCGTCCTGGTCGACTTTACGCGCATTCCCTCCAACACGGAGGTGACGGTCGCCATCACGGCGGTGGTCGAGAATGTGGCTGCCAACCAGGATGGTGTACGTTACACCAACACGGCCACGCTCGGCTGGTACGATCTCGGAGGCACTCCGCTGCACGCCGCAGGCATCCAACGCCGTCAGCACGCGCCTGGCCGAACCGCAGCTCGTGATCGAGAAGGTGGCCGCGCCCAAGGGGGTGCGTCCGGGCGACGTCGTCTTCTACCACATCCGCGTCTATCACGCGGCGACTTCCACCGTGCCCGCCTACAATGTCGTCATCAGCGACATCGTGCCGGCCGGCCTCTCGTATATCAGCGGCTCCTGGTCGCGCGACAACGAGCCGTCTGACCTGGCCGCCACCGGGTACCTATACCGAGCAGAGTCCGCGCCTGGCCGCCTGGTTCCCCGTGATCAGCACGACCGTCGACGCTGCCAATCCGCTGGATCTCAGCTTCCAGGCCGTGGTCGACCTCAACGCGGGCCTCGGCTCGCTGATCACCAATGCCGTCACGACCACCTGGCAGAGCCTGCCCACCGATCAGGACGGCGAACGCCGCAGCGGCGCAGGGGGCATCAACGACTACACTGCCAGTGACGCCGCCAGCGTCAGCCTGGACTCGTTCAACCTGGACAAGACGGGGCCGCTCAGTGCCACGGCCGGCGACCTCATCACCTACGTGGTGACGCTGCAGAACAGCAGCGCCGTCACGGGCCACAACGCCATCGTGCGCGACAGCCTGCCGTTCCAGATCGCCCCGATCACGGCGACTTTCGCTGCGCCCGCTGCGCAGCGGCGCCTGCGATCCGCCCTTCAGCCAGGGCGGCCGCCCGACCTTTAGCTGCTCGCTCGGCGACCTGCCGCCGTATTCCAGTGCCGTCGTCACGCTGACCGGCCGGATCGATCCTGCCACGCCTGACGGCACGCTGCTCGACAACTATGCCGTGGCCACGCTCACGGACTCGAACGGCGCGCTCAAGGTGCTCGAGCGACGAGGCCGAAACCTGGGTCTATACCGAGGCCGATCTCCACGATCAAGAAGACCGGTCCGGTTACCGCCTACGGCCGGCGCCACGATCACCTACACGATCGTCGTCACCAACGCCGGCCCCAGCTACGCCCAGGGCGTGGACGTCAAGGACGCGCTGCCGCCGGGCGTCACCTTTGCGAGCGGTTCGGCCAGCCAAGGCGCCTGCGTCAGCGCCATCTGCCAGCTTGGCGAGCTGGCTCCCGGCCTGCCTGTGACGATGGTCATCACCGGGACGGTCGGCCCGGGCGTCTCGGGTATCGTCACCAACACCGGCCTATGTCTTCGCCGCCACCGGCGACAGGAACGCGAGCCAACAACTCTTCGGCCTACAGCACGACCGTGAGCGCCGCCACGGTGCTGCGCGTGGCCAAGAGTCGACTTCACCGATCCCGCCTACGCCGGCAGCACCTACTTTTATCAGATCCTGGTCACCAACACCGGCCCGGCCACGGCGCTGGGCGTGGTGGTGACCGACACGCTGCCGACCGCCGCCACCTTTGCGGGCGCCAGCCCCGGCTGCACCTATGCCGCCGGCCGCGTGACCTGCCAGGCGGGCGACATGCTGCCCGGCAGTTGGTACGGTTTCCTGATCAACGTGGGCGTACCCATGACGATCACCAACGGCACGGTCGTCACCAATGTGGTGACCGCCGCCACGCGCACGCAGCTGCTCACCGCCACGAGCGTGCTCACGGCCAGCGAACCTACCACGTGGCTGCAGGCGGCCGGCAGCCCCACCGACCTGGCGATTACCAAGGTCGTCACACCGGCGCAGGTAGTGGCGGGCGGCGGCGCGCCGATCACCTATACGCTGACAGTCACCAACAACGGTCCGGCCCCGGCCACTGCCGTGCAGGTGACCGACCTCTTCCCGCAGCCACTCCAACTGCTGGCGATCCGCACGAGCCTGCCCGTCACGCAGGCGCAGTGCAGCAGCGGCGGCGTGTGCGACCTGGGCAGCCTGGCCGTCGGCCAGGCGGCAGTGATTACGCTGGTCATGCAGGCCCCGGCCAACGCGGCCGCGCGGCGTCTACACCAACACGGCCTTTGTCGGCAGCCCGGCAGCCGATACCAACCCCGGCCAACAACAGCGCAAGCGTGCCGCCGTTACGATCGTGCCGCAGGTGACCCTCCAGGCGCGCAAGACTGCGACGCCCAATCCCGCCGTCGCCGGGGAAGAGCTGTCGTACGTGATCTTTGTCACCAACACGGGTCCGTCCAACGCCACCAACGTGACGGTCGTCCGACACGCTGCCCGGCGGCTTTATGCCGGCGCTGATCGTCGCCAGCCAGGGCGCGTGCGCGAGCCTGCCCTGCAGCCTGGGGGCCATGGCCGCCGGGCGCCACGCGCCTGGGTGCATATCTACGGCCGCGTCGCCTCCACCGTCACGCAGGCGAGCCAGCTGGCCAACACGGTCCTGGTCACGGCCACCGAGTATCCCAGCCGGCGTGACCGCGTGCGGTGGCGCCGGGGCTTTCGACCAATGCCGCGTTCCTGCTGCGCAAGACGCAGGTCGCGCCGAGCGGGAGCGGTGGATGCCGGCAGTCTCGTCACCTACACGCTGCGCTTTACCAACACCGGTCCCGGGCCTGGCGCGCAGCGTCGACGTCAAGGATCAGCTGCCGCCAGGGCTCAGCCTGGAGAACATCACGGCCGAAGGCGGCGTCTGCGCCGGGCCGCTCTGCCAGTTCGGCAACCTGCCTGTGGACAGCACGCGCACCGTGACTGTCGTGGCGCGTGTCAGCTCGGCGGCGCCGGCAGGGGTGATCACGAATACGGCCGGCCGTCTTCAGTCCCGGACGCGCCGGTCGTCACCAAGACTGTGACGACGACGATCACGACGTCGGCTCGCCTCAGTGCGGCCAAGGTAGCGCTCAACAGCCCGTCAACGCCGGCGAGGTGGCCTTCTTCCAGGTTGTCGTCACCAACCAGGGCCCCAGCGATGCGCAGGCTGTGATCGTGACCGATACGCTCCCCGCCGGGCTCACCTATGCCGGCGGCGACGCAGCCTGCTCGGCTGCCGGCAGCGAGGTCGTCTGTGCACTTGGCAGCCTGGCTGCCGGCAGCGCGCGTACGCTGCTCATCGAGGGACGCACGGCCGCTACACTCACCGACGGCCTGCGGCTGACCAACAGCATCACCGCCACCAGCCCCACGGCCTCCCAGCCTGCCACGGCGACCGCAGGGATCAACGTGCGCCAGGTATCCGGCACGCCTGTGGATCTGCGCCTGGTCAAGAGCGGTCCTCCCGTGGCCGCTGCCGGCGCAACCGTGCGCTACACCCTGACTGTCATGAACCAGGGTCCCGTCACGGCCACAGCTGCCAACTTGATCGATGCCCTGCCGTTCGGCGTGGACTTTGTGGCTGCGACAGCCTCGCAAGGGCTGTGCGAAGGCGGTGTTGCGTGCCAACTGGGCGACCTCCCAGCCGGCGCGTCGGCCACCGTGATCGTGACCGGCCTCGTGCAGAGTACGCTCTTGACAGGCACACAGGTGGTCAACGCCGCCCAGGTGGGCAGCGCCAACAGCGAGCTGACCCCCGCCGACAACCACGCGGTCTACACGACCACCGTGCAGGCGCTGGCCCTGTTGACGATCGCCAAGCAGGCTGCCGCGGCCAATGTGCTGGTCGGCGACTTGGTCCAATATCAGATCGTCGTCGCCAACAGCGGACCCAGCACTGCCCGCGCCGTGACCGTCGCCGACCAGATGCCTGCCGGCGTCACCAATGTGCAGGTCAGCAGCAGTCGCGGCGGCTGTACCGGCTTCCCCTGCAGCCTGGGCGACCTCGAACCTGGTGCCAGGGCGACCATTGTGGTGGCCGGTATTGCCGCAGCCAGCGGCCCCGCCTTTAACAACGCCACAGCTGCCAGCGCCACCGACCTTGACCCTGCCAGCATTCTCGCGGCCGGAGCGCTGGTCACGATCAATCCGTTTGCCGACCTTGCGCTGCACAAGGCTGCGTCACCCACTGCTGTCGCCGGCAGTCAAGTCGTCTACACTTTGACCGTCTACAACGACGGCCCCTCCGACGCCACCTTTATTACCGTCACCGATGCGCTGCCCCCACAGGTGATGTTCGCTGCCGCCGATCAGCGGCTGCAGCGAAGCAGGTGGCGTGGTCACATGCCTTTCCCCGGCGCTGGCCGCCGCCATGACGCGTACCTTTGTCATTACTGCCACTACTGCAGCCGACCTTGCTCTCGGCAGCAGCATCGAGAACCGGGCCCTCGTCGCCGCTGCTACGCTCGACCCTAACACGGCCAACAACCTCGACGATGCCGATACGAGCATCATCGGCCGTGCGGAGCTTGCCATCAGCAAAGCCGATTTGGTTGACCCGGTGGCAGCCGGTGGATTGGTGACTTACACGATTGCCATCACCAACAGCGGGCCCAGCGCCGCCCGCGCCGTGGACGTTGCCGATCAGTGGCCGCCCGGCATGTCGCTGGCAGCGATCGCCGCCTCAGATGGCGGCCAGTGTGCGGCGGGCATCTGCCGCTTTGGCACGCTTGCCGCCGGGGCCACGCGCACGGTCACCGTCACCTTGCGTGTCGCATCCAGTGTGCCGGCGGGACAGCTCACCAACGTCGCGTCGGTCTACTCGCCAGACTCCGCAGCAAATGTACCGGCGGTGGTCAGCGAGACGACGACTGTCACGACGGCGGCCATGCTGCGCGTGACAAAGGCCGCCCTCAACAATCCCGCCGTTGCCGGCGGCCAGCAGTCATACCAGGTCGTCGTATATAACGACGGCCCCAGCGACGCCCTGGCAGTGCGGATTACCGATACCCTGCCTGCTGCCACGACCTATGCCGGCGGCGCAGCCGAGTGCGCTGCTGTGGGCCAGCTCGTCACGTGCGACCTTGGCATTCTTCCCGCCAGTGCAAGCCACGGCGCTGCTGCTCAACGTCACTGTGGATCCCCCGACGCCCGACGGTACGGCGATTACGAATGTTGTGACGGCTACCAGCCTTACCGCGCGCGATCTCGTCACCGCATCGGTGGCGACCACGGTGCGCCAGCCGCAGGGCGGCGTGGTCGACCTCGCCCTCGCCAAGTCTGCCACGCCGCACACGACGGCCGGCGAGAGCATCACCTATACGCTGCTGGTCACGAACAACGGCCCCTCCAGCGCGCAGAACGTGCAGCTGGTTGACGCCTTGCCGCTGTCCGTGACGATCACGGCGCTTGCGGGCCAGCCAGGGCACATGTGCCGCAGGCATGGTCTGCCAGCTTGGGGACCTCGCCCCCGGCGCCTCGGCCACGGTGCAGCTCACCGGGTTCGTCAGCGCTTATGCCATCAGCGGGACGCTGCTGCTCAACACCGCCCAGGCCGGCAGCAGCAACGTCGATGCCAACTCTGCCAACAATACGGCCAGCGCGGCAACCGTTGTCGACAACCGCGCCTTGCTGACGATCGACAAGGAAGCGGCGGTCACCACTGTTGCGCCCGGCGGCTCGCTTGCCTACCGCATCGCCGTACACAACGGCGGCCCCAGCCTGGCGCGCAGCGTAGTCATGACCGACCTTCTACCTGCCCAACTGCTCAACCCGCTGCTCAGCAGCTCGCGCGGCAGCTGCGGCACCACAGCCTGCAGCCTGGGCGATCTGCCGCCAGGCGACACGGTCACGATCCTGGTAATGGGCACGGCGTCGCCGTTTGCCAGCGGCAGCATCGAAAACCGCGCCGTCGTCACAACTACTGCGCCGCTGGATCCCAGCAGCGTGCTTGAGGACGCTGTTACTGTGCTCGTGGGTGACACGGCCGACTTGATGCTGGTGAAGACGGCCGTGCCGTCAGTCTATGCCGGGCAGACGATCACCTATACCTTGAGTGTGTACAACACCGGTCCCTCGGCCGCGGCGGGGGTGCAGATCGCCGATCAGCTGCCGCTCAGCACCACAGTGGTCAGCCTGGATCCAGCCTGCACGTCCGGTGGCAGCCAGATTCACTGCCCGTCCGTACCAACGGCACTGGCTGCCAACGGCCAGCTGAGCTTTACGCTGGTCGTCGCCACCGACGCCGCACTTGCAACGGGCACCGTGCTCGAAAACCAGGCAACGGTCACAAGCCAGACGCCTGACCCCAACCCGGTCAACAACGGCGCAACGGCCGGCACTACCATCATTGGCCAGGCCGACCTGCTTATCCACAAGTCGGGTGAGCCCAGCCGCGTGCTGGCGGGCGAAAACCTGACCTACACGATCGTGGTCACCAATGCCGGTCCTTCCAACGCTGCCACGGTACGCCTGGTCGATACGCTGCCGAACGCGGTGGCTCAGGTCGGTCCGGTCGAGGCGCAGCGCTCGCTGAGCCATGTCCCGATCGTCTGCCTCAACCTGGTGTGCGAGTTAGGAGCCGTACCGCTGGGCGAGGTGATCACCCTCACGCTGCCCGTACGTGTCCACCCCTCGGTTGTCGACGGTACGATCTTTACCAACACTGCCACGGTCTACAGTCCATCGGATCCTGACCCGAGCAACAACGTTGGCGCAGCTGCGGCCACCGCCAACCGCCAGTCGGCGCTGGTGATCCAAAAAGCTGCCTCGCCTGATCCTGCGGTTACGGGGGCCGACCTGCTCTATACGATCCAGGTCGCCAACCTTGGTCCCAGCGACGCAGACGGCGTGGCAGTCGCCGACCTGCTGCCAGCGGGCTTTACGTCCAATGCCATTGTCAGCAGCCAGGGCTCCTGCAATGAACTGCCCTGTGTGCTTGGCATACTGCCCGCCGGCGCCATGGCCTCGATCACGATCCGCGGCAAGGTAAGTCCCACACAGGGCAGCGACCTTGCCAACACGGCGAGTGTGACGGCCACGACCTTACTGA
The DNA here is from genome assembly GCA_963701415.1 of uncultured Chloroflexia bacterium. Classification (GTDB taxonomy): domain Bacteria; phylum Chloroflexota; class Anaerolineae; order Caldilineales; family Caldilineaceae; genus Fredericiella. Next base: position 889,923 of record CAVPAH010000018.1, on the reverse strand, counting down.
CGGATGTTGCGCATAGCACGACGACGATCACGACGCCTGTCACCTCCTCCGCCGACCTGGAGCTGATCCTCCAAAGTACGCCGACCGCGTTGGCTGGGATGACTGCCACTGTCTATGCCGATCTCGTCAATCACGGCCCCTCAGCCGCGGTGGGCGCAGTCGTCACGCTCACGCTGCCGCCTGGCGCCACCTTCGACCAGGCGCAGCTGCCTGCCGGGTTGGACGGCCACACCAGCAGGCGGCGCCTTGCTGCTCGCGACCGACCAAACGCTGTCGCCCGGCGCGACCATCCCGATAACGGCTGTGGTGGACCTCGATCAGGGCATTGCGCCCGGCAGTAGCTTGGAATTCGTGGGGACGGTCACATCCTCCACGCCCGACCCGATGCCTTCCAACAACACCGCCACGGCCGACACCAGCGTACTGGCGCAGGCCGATCTTGCCATCACAAAGACAGGTCCGGACCAACTGATAGCGGGTGGCGTAGTAACCTACACGGTAGGCGTGCAAAACTTTGGACCGTCAACGGCCGTCGTCCGCGATCTCAAGGACAGCCTGCCGTCGGGGATGACGCTGGTCGCCGCAGTGCTGCATGGAGTTGGCGGTCCCACTGCCTGTGCCGGGGCGATCTGCCAGTTCACGCGGCCTCTGCCGGTGGGCGAACTGATCACGATGACGGTAAGCGCCAGAGTCGATCCGACCTTCGTCACCGGCACAGTGCTCACCAATACGGCCATGGTTTTTGCCGATGCGGCTACGCCCGATCCTGTTGAGGCGAATAATCAGGCCAGCCACTCGGCCCCCGTTGTGGCGCTTGCGCAACTCGCCATCGACAAGTACGACCTCGTCGACCCGGTCTATCCCGACACGCTGCTTGCCTACGCCATCGTGGTCGCCAACCGGGGACCCAGCACGGCTGCCGGCCTGGTCGTCACGGACACACTGCCGCCGGGAGTGACCTACATGAGCAGCACGGCAGGGTGCGTCGAAGGACCTGTTGGGGTGTTGACGTGTGACATCGACGCGATTGCATCCGAAGAGCGCGCAACGTTCCAGGTTATGGTGCACGTCGGTGCTGGTGTGCCCAACGGCGTGGTGCTGCATAACACGGTTACGCTTACGAGCACGACGCCGCTGACGCAGTCGGTGCTGGGCGCCGATGAGGACACGCGCGTGCTTGTTCCCACCGGCCCGCTGGCCGACCTGGAGATTGTCAAGTCAGTTGCCCCGCCGGTCGTCCAGCCTGGCAGCCTGCTGACCTTTACGCTGGTGGTGACCAACAATGGCCCATCGCCCGTCAACAGCGCGCAGCTGCTCGATCTGCTGCCTGACGGTCTGCAACTGGTGCGTGTTGTGCCGTCGCAGGGCTACTGCAATGCCGGCATCAGCTGCCTGCTGGGTACGCTCAACTATCTCGCCGACGGCACCGGTGCACCCACGCTGCGCGGGACGGCAACAGTCACCGTCGTGGCACGTGCAGCGCCCGGCACGCTCGACGAGCAGGTGCTCACCAACACGGCCTTTGTCCAGTCCGAGCGGCAGGATCCCGTGCCGGAGAACAACCTCGCGTCGGCGGAGGTCACTGTGCTGCCCGGCACGCCGCTTGCCGATGTCCAGCTCGAGAAGAAGGATGACAGTGGGGTATCTACGGCCGGCGGCCTGATCACCTACACGCTGCGGGTCTACAATGGTGGCCCCAGCCCCGCCGCCAACGTGGTTGTGACAGACCCACTGCCCGCAGGTGTGACCTACGTCGCCGCGCAGCCCATTCCTACGGGCGGTACGCCGGCTTTACCCGCCTGGTCGCTCGGCGCCATGCCACCGGGAGCAGTGGCCTTCGTCACGCTGGTCGTGCGCAGCGATGCCGCGGCCCTGGCCGGCCTGCTCATCCGCAATACGGCGCTGGTCACCACGACCACGCAGGATCCTGTGCCCCAGAACAATGCCGCTACCGCCGAGTCGCAGGTCTTTGGCGCCGTCGACCTGGAGGTGCAGAAGACCGCGGTGCCGACCTATGTATTGGCGGGCGAGAGCATCACCTACGTGATCACCGTCACCAATCATGGCCCATCGGCGGCGCAGGATGTGGATGTCAAAGAACAGCTGCCGCCGAGCATGACGCTGACCTCGCTGTCCCCATCGCGCGGCGTCTGCGTCAGCCAGATCTGCCAGTTCGGGGCAGTGGCGGCCGGCGAGGAGATCGTCATCACCGCCACGGCACAGGCCGATCTAGGACTTCTGCCCGGTGCGGTGTTGACCAATACGGCCACGGGCTTTACCGACACCCCGGATCGTGACCGCGGCAACAACGAGGGTCAGGCGCCGGTAATCATCGGGCCGCTGGTCAACCTGGCGGTCGCCAAGCTCTCGCAGGCCTTGACGGCCACAGTGGGTACCCAGATCACCTACACCATGATCGTCACCAATCTGGGACCGTCGCTGTCGCCCAACGTCATTCTCACCGACGTCGTCCCCAGCGGCTTTGCCTATCTTCGCACGACCAACCCTGCCGGCTGTGAACGTCTCAACCGCTGGTATGTCACCTGCCCGTTGGGGCCCATGGCGGCAGGACAGTCGCTGGCCATCGACGTCGTCTTCTTTATCGAGTCCGTGCGGCCCGGCTCCGTCACGAACCGTGTGGTGGTTGCCGATCCTTCTGCCTTCCACCCCGAAGGCGAAGGCCAGGGCGAGGTCGTGGTACCCAGCGATCCGAAGGGGCCGACGGCAGTCAGCCTGGCGCGTTTCGACGTCTCGGTGGTTGAGAATGCGCTTGTCATCACATGGCAGACCGTGCACGAAATCGACACCTGGTCGTTCCAGCTCTTCCGCAACACGGTTAACAATCGCGAGACGGCGGAACTCATCACTACCGAGCCGATAATGTCGCAAGGCAGCGGGAGTATCTACAGCTACACTGACGCACAGATCGTGCCCAAACAGGTTTATTTCTACTGGCTGCAGGAACTCGGGATGTCGGGTGTAAAGAAGGAGATCGACCTCGTTCAAGGCGGTATCGATCTGGCGCCAGCTCCAAAGCTTTATCTTCCCTACGTCGAGGGTTGCGCCGCGCAGTAGTTTTCAGATTGTCATTAATCCGATCCAATGTCCCCGGGACCTCTGAGGTCCCGGGGACATGCGCGCGGGGCGTCACTCTATTCACGGAAAAGTCCTCACAAATTCACGGAAATTTACAGGAATTGGGGCTTGACAACGCAAAAAAGTTGCTTTATATTGAAAGCGCTTTCAGGAAGCGCTTTCACAACATTCATATCGGCTGGATCGAATCATTGCCGCAGGTTCCCCAGTATGACCGGCCGATTTCTCTTCAACTTGTGAAAGCCTTGAAAGTGTTTTCAAAACACTTATTGGCATAGCAAACTGTGTTGACTACAACAGGCAAGCGGGCAAAACAGAGGCCTACGATCTCCGATGTCGCGCGGCTGGCAGGCGTTTCCATTTCGACGGTGAGTCGGGTGGTGAACGATACGGCGCCAGTCTCGGACGAGGTGGGCGTACGCGTGCGCAACGCCATCGAACTGCTGGGCTATACGCCGCATGTGGCAGCTCGCAACCTGGCTGTGCGGCGCACGACGACGATCGGCCTGCTGCTGCCCGAGTTGAGCAGTTCGTTCTTTACGCCGCTGCTGCGCGGGATCGAAGCTGCGGTGCGGCAGACGGACTACGACCTGCTGATCTATGCGAATCCGCGTGCCGCCGTGGGCTACGATCTGCGCCGCCGGCAGCCCATTGGGGACCACAATGCCGACGGCATGATCGTCTTTACGACCACGCTGGACGACCGCGAGCTGGTTCGCAACTACGACCATGGTTTTCCCATGGTGCTGCTGCATCGCCTGTCACCCCGCGGCATCGAGGTGCCGACAGTGCTCTTTGACAACCGCACAGGGGTACGATCTGGCCGTCAACCACCTGATTGAGGTCCACAATCGCCGGCGCATCGTGTTCCTCCATGGGCCGCTTGGCAATCAGGAATCTGAGGAGCGCGAGGCCGGCTACCGCGATGCGCTTCAGCAGCACGGCATTGCCTACGATCCGCTGCTGATTCGCCGCGGCGGCTTCCACGAACGCACTGCCTACGCCGCCCTCACGGAGTTGGTGCGCATGAATGTGGCATTCGACGCCGTTTTCGCCGGCGACGACGAGGCAGCAGTGGGCGTGCTGACGGCCCTACGGGATGTCGACAAGCGTGTGCCCGAAGATGTCGCTGTCGTCGGTTTCGACGACCTGCCCTTTGCTCAGCATTTAAACCCGTCGCTCACGACCGTGCGTGCTCCCATCGAGCAGGCCGGCTACCTGGCGGCAACGGAGTTGTTTACCATTCTCGCTACCGGCGAGGCGGACGCCATAACCGTCCTGCCGGTCGAACTCGTGATCCGGCAATCGTGCGGCTGTTTGCCGCCGTCTAGGACCCTCTAGAGGGCGCAGCACCATCCAAACGTTTGATGGACATATACCATGTAGGTTAGCTGTTTCAATCCTAATTTCAGTGTAAGGAGTAAAGAAGCATGCGCAAGTCATTCTTTGCCTTGCTGTCCGTCCTGGTGGTCGCCAGCATGCTGCTGGCCGCCTGCGGCGGTGCAGCCCCGGCGGCAGCCCCGGCTCCGGCCGAACAGGCTACAACCGAAGCGACGGCTGATGCTGCTGCCGCGACCGAGGAAGCCACGGCTGAGGCTACCGAAGCCGCCGCCGAGGCGACCACGGAAGCTGCGCCCGCCGAAGCTGCGGCGCCCAGCGGCGACCGCGTACCAGATTCGCTGGTTCATCGGCCTGGGCACCGGCGCCGATGCCAAGCAGATCCCGATCGAGGAAGAAATTGTCAAGAAGCTTCAACGAGTCGCAGGACAAGATCGAACTGGTTTGGAAGTCGTGCCGAACGTCATCGGCCCGTGACACCCTGGCCACGCAGATCGCCTCCGGCAACGGCCCCGACATCATCGGGCCCGTGGGTTGGGATCGGCTCCAACGCCTTCTACGGCCAGTAGCTGGACCTGACCCCGCTGATCGAGAAGTCCGGCTTTGACCCGAAGGCCTTCGACCCGGCGCTGATCAACATCTATCAGACCGAGAGCGGCGCCCAGGTTGGTCTGCCCTTCGCTGGTCTTCCCGGCCGTCAGCTACTACCAGAAGGAGATGTTCGACGAAGCTGGCCTGAACTACCCGCCTGCCAAGTACGGCGACAAGTATGTCATGCCCGATGGCAGCGAAGTTGACTGGAACTGGGAGACCGTCGACCGAGATCGCCAAGATCCTGACCGTCGACGCCAACGGCAACGACGCAACCTCGGCTGATTTCGACCCGACCCAGATCGTGCAGTACGGCTTACGTTCCGCAGTACCGACCTGCGCTACATCGGTTCCTTCTGGCAGCGCCGGCGCACTGGTCGCCGAAGACGGCAAGACGGCCCACGATTCCTGACGCTGGGTCGAGGCCTGGAAGTGGTGGCTACGACGGCATGTGGGGCGACACACCGTTCATCCCCAACTGGCCCTGTGCTGCAGAGCCCTGAATTTCGGCCCGGCAACCCGCTTCAACTGCGGGAAGATTGCCATGGTCGTCACGCACCTGTGGTACACCTGCTGCATCGGCGACGCCGGCGAGACCTGGGACCTCGGCGTCCTGCCGAGCTATGACGGCAAGGTCACGGCCAACCTCAACGCCGACACCTTCCGCATCTTGAAGGGCACCAAGAACCCGGAAGAGGCCTTCGAGGTCCTCACCTACCTCCTCGGCGATGCGTCCGCTCGAACTGGCTGAGCACGTACGGTGGTATGCCTGCACGCACGGCAGACCAGCAGGCCTTCTTCGACAGGCCTAGACGCGAGAGTTCCCGCGGGTCGTAAACTGGGACGTCGATCAGGCCGGGCTCCGACCTTGCCGACATCCCGAGCGCCGAAGCCTAGATGCCGAACTACAGCGAAGTGTACGACCGCATCAACACGCTCAAGACCCTGATCCAGAACGAGGCGGACCTCGACGTGGATGCCGAGATGCGCCAAGCTGCAGACCGACCTGCAGACCATCTTCGACAAGGCGCCAGCTCAGGATATGAGACTCATCGTCGCCGCTCTTGACCGCCACGTGAGTCCTGGCGAGCCGTGCAATTCCCGGCGCGTGCTCCTCCACTGCAAGAGGAACCATACCATGGCCACCACAGCACCAATGACCCAACCAACGCGCCGGCCAGCCGCAGCCACGGCAAGCGCAAAGGTAGCCCGCTCGCACGCCGGGAAGCACTCTGGGGCTACTTCTTTATCTCGCCCTTGGATCATTGGCTTTCTGGTGTTTACCTTGTTGCCGACGATCGGCCACCCTCGGCTTCAGCTTCACCAACTTGACGCTGCAAAACGTGGGCGATGCCAGTTTGTCGGCTTTGAAAACTACATGCAGCATGTTCAACGATGCCCAGGTGTGGCATGCCTTGCGCGTAACGATCAAGTTTGGCCTGATTTCGCTGCCGGTCGCCATCTTTTTCCCCTTGCTGCTGGCGATGCTGATGAACACGCGGCGGCTGGTGGGCACCAATATCTTTCGCACGCTTTCTATTTTCCCTATATCATCCCGTTTGTGGCCGCCATCTTTGTGTGGGCGGCCATGCTCAACCCCGAGACGGGCTGGATCAACAAGTCGCTGCGTGCCATTGGCGGTGTCGACAATCCGCCCAACTGGCTCAACGACACCACGTGGGTCTATCCGGCCCTGGTCATCGTGGGCATCTGGGGCATCGGCAATGCCATGCTGATCAACCTGGCGTCGCTGCAGGGTGTGCCGACCGAACTGTACGACGCCGCCAAGATCGACGGCGCCGGCCCTGGTGAGCACCATTCGGAACGTCACGTTGCCGCATGATTTCGCCCGTCATCTTCTACAACTTGATGCTTGACCGTCGTCGGTCTCTTCCAGTACTTTACCGTGCCGCTGGTGCTCAACCAAGGCACCGGTGCACCGGGCGGCGCCACCATGTTCTACAACCTGTACCTGTACAAGAACTTCTTCACCTACCAGAACATGGCCTACGGCGCCACGCTGGCCTGGTTCCTCTTCTGGTCATCTTGCTCGTGACGATGGTGCTGTTCTGGTCCCAGAAGTACTGGGTCTTCTACGCGGCGGCGACCGGAGTAGCGCGGAAGTAAGGAGACAATCACTCATGGCAACGACGACTCTCGACAAGCCACCGACGGTGAAGCTGCACAGCGCCGCCGCAACAAGCCGGCCATCAACGTGGCGCGCGAGTATGGGGCAAGCGTTATCACCGACGCTCGCTGGCCGTCGTTCTTTCTCTTCCTGTTTCTTGTGCCGCTGGTCTACATGATCTTCACGTCGCTCAAGACGACGGACCAGATGACTGAACCGGGCGCCCCCTGGTATCCGGCCGAGCCCTGCCTCCTACACTGCGCCCGACGGCAAGACCTACCCGGTCTATAAGGTGCCCATGCCGACGACGGCACCGAAGGACCTGGCGCTGGTCAAGAAGGGGCGCAAGGCCAGCGAGTTTGTCGATCCGGAGAATCCCCAGGGCCGGAGTCGATCAAGTGGGAAGGCTCCTGGCGTGCGCTCGACCGCAACTGGACGTGGTCGCCGACCTGGCAGAACTATGTCGAGGCCTGGAACCAGATCAACTTCCCGCGCTTGTTCCTCAACACGCTGGTGATCGCCGTCTTCGGCATCATCGGCACGCTGATCTCGTGCATCGCTGGTGGCCTACGGCTTTTCGCGCTTCCGCTTTCCCGGGCGCGATCTCCTGTTTACGCTGCTGATTGCGACCATCTTCCTGCCCGGCGCCGTGACGATTGTGCCACTCTACGCGTTCTTTTTGGCGCATCGGCTGGGTGGGCACCTGGCTGCCGCTGATCGTGCCGCACTTCTTTGCCAACGCCTACAACGTCTTTCTGCTGCGCCAGTACTTCATGACGATCCCGCGTGAGATCGACGAAGCGGCCGCAATGGACGGCGCCAACCCGTTCCGCATTCTGCTGAGCATCATCATCCCGCATGTCCACGCCGGTGATCGTCGCCGTGGCGCTGTTCCACCTGGTTTTTGCCTGGAACGACTTCTTTGCGCCGCTGATCTACCTGTCCACCAAGCCGACCTGCAGCCGATTGCCGTCGGCCTTGCCGCGCTTCAACGGCATCTACGGCTCCAACCCGCCGCTGATCCAGGCCTCCGCGCTGATGGCCTCGCTGCTGCCCATCCTCCTCTTCTTCCTCAGCCAGCGCGTCTTTATGCAGGGCGTGGTCGTGACCGGTGTAGAGAAGTAGCACTCGTAGCGAATCCTTCGCGCTGCTTGAAGGAGAACCCACTTTCGGGGGTTCACGTGCCTTACGCTAACCCTCCAGCCGGCCTACCCTAGGCCGGCTGGTTTCTTGGAGAGACAGCCATCCCAATGTTTACTAAGCCATTCGCCCTGCCGTCAGTTGTGCTGCTTGCGTCTACGCTGTTGCTCGCCGCTGTGCCCCCACGGAGGCTCCGATCGCCACCCGACTCAGGCGCCCTGATGCCGACATCGCAGCAACGACCACGCCTGAACCCGCAGACAGTCCAACGCTGCACCTGAACCGATGGCTGTGCTAAGCGTCACGCCGGCGCCGCTGCCGACCTGGACGCCGATCGCAGTCCCGGCCGGGACGCTCGTGGTCGACGCCGCGCAGTCATTGGGGCCATCAGTCCGCTGTCTACGGCTCCAACTACGGGCCTTGGGTCTCGCTGCGCCTGGAGACCCTGCCGCTTGGCCGAGCAGTCCGGCGTCACCATTCTGCGCTATCCAGGCGGCGCGTGGGGCGACAACAACGATCTGGAGACCTACCACATCGATCAGCTCGTCGACCTGTCGCGGCGCATGGGGGCCGAACCCTACGTGCACGTGCGCTTCCCCGACGGCACGCCCGAGCAGGCCGCCGAACTCGTGCACTACGCCAACGTCGAGAAGGGCTATGGGATACGCTACTGGTCGATCGGCAACGAGCCCAGCCTCTACGAAAAGGCCGGCTTCCCGTTCACGGCCGAGCAGTATGCGACAGAATGGCGCAAGTTTGCCGACGCCATGAAGGCTGTCGATCCCAGCATTCTGCTCATCGGCCCGGAGATCCACCAGTACACCGGCACCCCCAACGTGGATCCCAAGGACAGCACCGGCGCCGACTGGATGCGCACCTTCCTGCAGATCGCCGGCGACAAGGTCGACATCGTCTCGTTCCATCGCTATCCCTTCCCGGCAACCGCCGAAAAGCGGTCGGCCACCATTCCCGAGCTGCGCGCCGACGCTCCCACGTGGGACGACATCGTCCGCCGCCTGCGCGACACGATGCGCGAGGAGACCGGCCGCGACCTGCCCGTGGCCGTGACCGAGTTCAACTCGCACTGGTCGCAGGCCGTCAGCGGTGAAGCGACGCCCGATTCATTCTTCAGCGCCATCTGGCTGGGCGACGTGCTCGGCCGCCTGATCCGCCAGAAGGTCGACATCGCCAACCAGTTCCTGCTTGTGAGCGGCAACGAGAGCGGCTTTGGCATTCTCGAGAAGTACGGTCCGCGGCCGGCCTACTACACCTACCAGATGTACAAGATGTTCGGCGATCAGCTGGTCGCTTCTTCCTCCGGCCTTGCGGACGTTTCCCTTTATGCGGCCCGGCGCGGCGACGGCGCCCTCACCATGATGGCCATCAACCTCGGCGACGAACCAGTCACTACGCCGCTGCAACTGAGCGGCTTCAGCCCCACGGGTGACGCCGAGGTATGGCGCTTTGACGCCGACCACAAGGCCGAGCAGATCGATTCCCAGCCACTCGCCGATGGCGCAGAGGTAACCCTGCCGCCGCAATCGATGACGTTATACGTTGTCAAATAGTTTGGAAAAACAAGCTTGGAGTAGTTATGAAAGTTGCAGTCATGGGCGGTGGCTCCAGCTACACGCCAGAACTTATCAACGGTTTTCTCGAACGGATCGACACCTTCCCGATGACCGAACTGTGGCTGCTCGACGTGCTGCAGGAGCGGCTCGACGTGGTCGGGGGTTTTGCCCAGCGCATGGTAGCGGCCAAGGGCGCGCCCTTCAAAGTCGTCCTCTCCACTGATCGGCGTGCCGCCATCGAGGGTGCCGCCTACGTCACCACGCAGCTGCGCGTCGGCTGGATGGAGGCACGCCGGCAGGACGAATACCTTGGCCGCCGCTACGGTTTGATCGGCCAGGAAACGACCGGCATCGGCGGGATGGCCAAGGCGCTGCGCACGATCCCCGTCATCCTTGGCATTGCCCGCGACATGGCCGAACTGGCGCCCGGCGCACTGTTGGTGAACTTCACCAACCCGGCCGGCCTGGTGACCGAGGCGCTGGCGCGCTATGCTGCCGACGTGCCGTCGGTCGGCGTCTGCAACGTCTCGATCACGACCAAGATGCACCTGCTCGAGCGCTGGGAGAAGCTAAGTGGCGTGAGTGTGGCCCCCGAGCGGGCGCAGCTCAACACGCTTGGCCTCAACCATCTCACCTGGCATCGCGGCTTTACCATCGACGGCGAGGATGTGTGGCCGCAGATCATTGCCAACTACGTGGGCGAGCTGCGCACGCAGGAGGATCCCGAGTGGCAGCCGCGCCTGGTCGAGACGCTCAAGATGATCCCCAACTACTATCTCAACTATTTCTACAGCACCTCGCACAAGCTGGCCGAGCAGGACAAGTGGCCGCCGTCGCGTGCCGAAGAGGTGATGGCCGTGGAGAAAGAGCTGCTGGCGCAGTATGCCGAGCCCGACCGCACCGAGCCGCCGCCCGGCCTGCTCAAGCGCGGCGGCGCCTTCTATTCGACGCTGGCCACACAGCTGCTCAACGCCCACTACAACGACCTGGGCGAGACACATATCGTTAACGTTCCCAACCGCGGCGCCGTCCCCGGCGTGCCGGAAGATTGGGTGATGGAATTGCCCTGCACCATCCAGCGCGCCGGTATTGTTCCTGTGCCCACCGAGCCGCTGCATCCCGCCGTGGCCGGCCTGGTGGCAGCCGTTAAGGCCTACGAACTGCTCACCGTCGAGGCGGCGGTACACGGCGACCGCGATGCCGCCTACGAGGCGCTGCTGGCAAACCCGATCGGCCCCGAAGTGGAGCAGGCGCAGGCGCTGCTGGACGAAATGCTGGAAATCAACAAGCCATACCTGCCGCAGTTCTGGCGTTAGAATGTCTTTGCTATGACCTATTACCTAGGTGTTGACATCGGCGGCTCCAAGAGCCATGCCATGCTGGCCGACGCCGGCGGCCGCGTGCTTGGTTTTGGCCATGCCGGCGCCGGCAACCACGAAGTTGTCGGCTACGACGGCCTCGTCGCCACCCTGCAGGCGGTGACCGACCAGGCACTGGCCGCCGCCGGGCTGCAGATCGACGATATTGGGGGGGCCGGCTTTGGCGTGGCCGGCTATGACTGGCCCAGTGAGCGCCCGCCGACCCTTGAGGCGATTGCCGCATTGGGGCTCACGGCCCCCGTCGAGGCGGTTAACGACACGATCATCGGGCTCCTGGCCGGGGCTGAGCAGGGTTGGGGCGTAGCGCTGGTTGCCGGCACCAGCAACAACTGCCGCGGCTGGGATCGTCACGGCCGCGAGGGCCGGGTGCTTGGCAACGGCGCCCCGTTCGCCGAATACGGCGGCGCCTATGAGATCGTGCTGAAGGCCGTCCAGGCCGTCAGCATGGATTGGACCCGCCGTGGCCCTCCGACTGCGCTCTCCGGCGCCTTTTCGAGCCTGGTCGGGGCCTCTGACGTCGCCGACCTGCTCGAAGGGCTGAGCCAGGAGATTTACCAGCTAGGTGCCGCTGCTGCGCCGCTGGTCTTCCAGGTGGCAGCGGGCGGTGACCCTGTGGCCCAGTCCGTCATTCGTTGGGCAGGCGAGGAGCTAGGCAGCCTGGTCCTCGGCGTCGTGCGCCAGCTTGACCTCCAGGCAGAAACGTTCGACGTCGTTCAGGTGGGCAGCACCTTCCGCGGCGGGCCCCTTCTATGTGACGCTCTCTATGCCAGCGTGCATGCCGAGGCTCCGCACGCCCGCTTCGTCCAGCTCACTGCGCCGCCCGTCGTCGGCGCAGTCCTGTTGGGCATGCGCACGGTCGGCCAACAGGACGCCGCTGTCCGCCAGGCCCTCATCGCCTCGGCAGCGGATTGTCTGAACCTTGATGCGTAGGATTCAGGGACTTACTTGATTTTGGGAGGTGCACCCTGGTTTCTTTCTTTTGGGCGCTGCTGTGTGTTGTTGCCCAGTTTACCGGTGGAATGGCGCCGCTGCCCGCAACCGTGCTGAATATCGCACCCAAGATTGTTTGCGTTGTGCCTCCCTTGCTGCGCGAGGCGAGTTCGCCTAGGGTGGAGCCCACGATGCCAGCCGATTACCAGCCTAACTACCAGGTTTCGATCTGGGCGCCCTATGCCGGCTTCCTCGAACAACAGACCCTGACCGAGAATGCCGGCGTGGTCGACGAAGTCAACTTCGTCTGGTACACCCTGCACGATGGCGGCAAGATCGAAGGTTCGGTTCTAAGCAGCCAGGCCTTAGCCGCGGCAAGAGAAGCCGGTCTGCGCGTCGTCCCCTCCATTGCTAACAGCGGTTTCAACCGCGATATCGTGCTCCAAGCCATCGGCGAACCTGCTGCCCGCACGCGCCACGTGCAGCAGCTGGCGGCGCTGGTCGAGGAGAACGGCTATGACGGCCTCGACATTGATTATGAGAGCCTGACCGCTGAGGACCGGGAGGTCTTTACGCTGTTTATCGAGGAGTTGGCAGTGGCCCTCCACGACAACGGGCGCATTCTTTCCATCGCCGTCCACGCTAAGACCGACGATGCGGGGACGTGGGGCGGCCCCGCGGCTCAGGATTGGCCGCGCCTTGGCGCTGCCGTTGACGAATTCAAGATTATGACCTACGACTACCACTATGCCGGGGGTGAGGCCGGCCCCATCGCCCCGCTGGACTGGGTTGACCAGGTTCTCACGTACGCAGCCACCGTCGTCCCACCGGAGCTTACGTGGGTTGGCGTCCACTTCTATGGTTACGACTGGCTCGGGAACGCGGCCGAGGGGCTCGAATGGCAGCAGGTTGTCAAGCGCGCTGCGCAGAATGACGCCAAAGTCCGGCGCGATAACCCGGGCGAGGCTTGGTTCACCTACGACGATGGCCGGCATACCGTCTACTTTACCGACGCGCAGGCGTTGGACGCACGGCTGGCGTATCTGATGGAGCGGCATCCGCGGCTGGCAGGCGTTGCAATCTGGCGGTTGGGCGGCGAGGATCCAGGTAACTGGGACGTGCTCCGGGCACGAGTGGCGCCTGAGGGACGGTAGGCGAATCCCCTTCCGGGAAGCCCGCCTCTTCCCGGAAGGGTTGGACTATTGGGGCGCCTGGTTTGGCTGCAGCTTGTCGATCAGCTGCAACTGCTCATGCTTTAGCTCACGGTATGATTGCGCAGCATAGGCACTCAACTCGACCGGGTAGTCGGCCTTGGGAAGATATTCGCTGTAGTCGCCTTGCTTCCACTTTGCCACCATCGCCCGGTAGGATGTGGCATGCATGATGAACAACACGCTGCGCGGGCAACCTCTTTAGTCATCATGCTGCCCGTGGATAGGGGGCAGCATGATGACAGGGATACATCTTGAGGAAGCTGCTGTCGATCAGCCGCCGATCTCGCGGAGGATCTGGTTCAGGTGGCTGGCGAGTGCACCCACTGGGCTGTTCTTCTCCAGCTTCTTGGATAAGCTGCACAGCAGCTTGTCCAGCTTCGTATTCGGATATTCCTTGACATTGATTTCGACGGCAACAGGATCCAGCTTGACGTTGAACCCCGACGCCTGCACTTCGACTTTGTACAGCCCCAAGTCGAGTCTGTCACACGAGGCCCTAATGGTGTTCTCGGGGGCAGCAACGCCAAACCGGCGTATGTTGCCAATTACGGTGCTGTCCAAGTCGCTGACGGTGCCGTCGAGCACGGCGTTGACTATCAAGCTTGAACCCTGCTTGTCGAAGCTCGTGATTGTCAGCGTACCCTTGAACGCGTTGACGCCGCCCTGCGAATTGGCGACACTACCGGACACCGGCACCGTTAAGCCTGAAGTCTGACTTTGGGCGGCCGACGGCGCAACCACTGCCCCCAGCAGCAGGCCAATTATGAGCGCAATGCTCAACCAACGCACTTTCATGTTCTAGCTCCTCCCTTTGAACGGAGTCGTACTGTTTTGTCCTGTACTGGCGATGACGCGCCAGGAGCCTCCACTGTAGCATACTTTGGTGGACCATTTCAACCGGCAATACACACGGATAGCACAATTTGCACGTTGTCCCGTCTACCTGTTATGCTTACATGTGTCGTAAGCATCCGCCATCCCCGCTGTTACGACCCCTGCACTCGGCCCGCCGTCCGCCCCTATGCCGGCAGTGACATACTTCGGGACACGCTCCCAAAAGGGCACCATCCATGCTCGCCTGTATTACGGAAATTCAAGCGCCCGCCTGGCGCGCGGGTATGATTGAAGGGCTTACCCGCTGTCATGCCCTTGCCGCCGGCGAGGGATTGCGCGGACCAACACTCCTGCGGACGATCATCCGCCGCTTTAATGAATTGACACCCCCAGCTTACCACGCCTACTGCACCGCCTATCTACACCAGGGTTGTCTGTACGGTGTGAAGCCCAAGATGCTCAGCTTCTGGCAGTGGCGCTACCTGGCTGCCGATCTGACGGAGATCGAGCAAGTGGCCGAACTGCTCGGCTGCGCAGCGGGCCGCCTGGAAGAAGAGGCACGTGCTGCTCTTCTGCTGGACGACACCGTGTCCGGAACTGCACCCTACCAGTCGCTCCTGGAGCACGGCGGCCCGACAGGCATTGACCCTCAATATCACGACGGCCTGGTCGACGCCTATAACCTATGCTGGGAGTTTCAGCACGACTGCTGTCTCGACGGCGACGACTACATCGCCGAGGTTCTGGCCTATCTGAACGCCTTTTGGCCGGACGACTACAAGGTCTACCGCGAACGCACCGGTCAGGACGACTGCTACGGAAAGCGCACGGCGCCCCTTGCATCTCTGGCGCTGGTCGGGCGCAGCAGTGCACAGCCGTGCCCGACCCTCGAGTACGGTCCCTGGTCCGCCCTCGTCGGCGAACTCGCCGACGAGATCGTACGCTGCACGGCCGCCGGTGCCCTGTTCAGCTGCAAGCGGGTGGAACTGAGCCGCCGGCTCCTGTGCCGGGTGGACGAACCGGCTCCCAGCCTCGACTGGACGCTGCCGCCAAAGCTGGAACAAGAGCTGGCCTGGTAGGGGTCGGCGCGCAGCGCCCTTTTCAATCACCTCCTGCTGACCAACCGCCAGGCCAGGTACCCCAGTGTCCCAATGCCGGCGGGCAGGACCAGCAGTGCTGCCAGCGCAACCCAGACCAGGTCTGAGTGCTCCTGACGGTCGGCTGCGGGCATCCTGCTGGGTTAATATTTTCGGCTCCGCGGCAGCCGACTGCACGCCAACAGCCGCAGGCGGCAGAATGGCAGCTGCCACCGGCGTTGGTGCGGCGGTCTCAATCACTGCGCTGGGGATGGGGCCCGGTGGAACAACCATCGTTGCGACGGCGAGTTTGCTCCCCCCGGCCGTTGCGCTCCTGCGCGTGACGTCACTGATCGGCTGTTCTGTTGCTCGCATGACAAGCGGCAGCAGCACGCGCGCGGTGACGTAGGGGGTTGGCGTCGGTGGCACAGCTGCGGCTGCCGGTGCCAGGGCTGCGATAGGGGTGTTGGGCGGCACAGTCGCTGGCACTACTGTTGGCACAGGCGATGATGCCGGCGCAACAGGGGGGCTCCCCGGGGCTTGGGCCACCGACGCTGTTGTTGGCGCCGCAACACGCAGCTGTACGCTCTCGGCAGCAGCACCGCTGTTGTTGGACGCCTCCAGCCGGACTTCGACGTCGCCCGGCGGCGCAAGTGCCGTCGTACCCTCCGCATCCACCGGCACGCGCTGGCCGCCGGCCACCAGCATGACGCTGGCTGCATCGACGACGCGCCAGTGCAGCGTCGCCACCTGGCCCGGCGCCAGCTGTGTGACGTCAGCGGTGAATATCTCGATGCGCGGCGGGCTCCCTAGAGGCACCGTGGTCGGGTAGGCAGTCGGTGTGGCAGTGGGCGTGGCGGTGTACTGGTGCTGGCGGTGGGCGTACTGGCGCTTGCCGGCGTAGATGTGGCCAGCGCTGCGGTGGGTGTGCCGGTGGGCGTACTGGTCGTGCATACATCGGCAAATGTCAACGCTGGCGGTTTGCCGTTCGTGCTGTCCATCGAGCCTGTGCCCCACGCCCAGCCATCTATCTGTCCGGGCTTGATCTCACTGCCGGAGGCGCCGAAGTTGGAATACTGCCAGCCATCCGTGCTCAGCTGCCAGTACGACCAATAGTTGCAGGTTGCGCCTGTACACTGGCAGAAGCACGACTGCTGCGGCACGCTGCAGCCCTCGCCATCAAGCCGGCATACCCCGGCACCGGTGCTCGAAGCTTCGACGTTCAGATCCAGCCCTGAGCGCTGGAGCAGCTGGATGCCCGAGATCTGCGGCTCGTCAAAGGTCACGCACGCCGTCACGACGCGGCCGTCGCCGTGACGAACTACGATTCCTGCCTGGTTGGCGACCTGGCCTGCGCCCTGGACCGCTGGGGTCTGGGCTGTCCCAATGAGGACAAGGCAGGCCAGCAGTCCCGAGCGCCAGTCCGAGTGGCAGTCTGGCTGCTAGTCTGGATGCCAATCCGGGCTTCCCGGCGGTACTCATCGTCGGATCTCGGCGCAGCAACAGCGCTGGGTATGCAGTTCCTGAGCAGGTCTCTGGCCCCCTACAACTGCCAGGGGCACAGATCGGCTGTGCGCGCTCGAGCAGCGCCGGGATCACCTGCTGGGTGGCCAGCAGGTTGGTCCCTTGGCCAACCTGCCAGGCAAAGCTGCCGTCCGGCGCCTGCAGGCTCAGCAGGTAGTCGATCGGGTCTGCGGCCGCCAACCTGCCAGGCGGCAGCTGCGTACATTCTCGCCGGCCGCGGTCAGGGCCTGCACAACATAGGCAGTAGAGTTGGCGTCGCTTGTGCCCGGCGTGGCGCCAGCTACGGAATAGGCAAAGCCGCCGTCGCCGTTCTGTGCCCCCTTCAAGTACCCTAGCGCATTGACGATCACGGTCGACGTAACCGGTTGGCCACCAGCGAGCAGCGCCTGCACGGCCAGCGCCGTAGCGTTAGTATCGGCGCCCCAGCCGGGCGCCCACTCCCAGCCGCCGCCCGGCAGTGCCTGGGCCGGCAAGGCCAGCCACGGCTCCCGGCGGCGGTTCCTGCCCCTGTGCCAGCGTGCCCAGCAGCGCCCAGGCATTGGGGCCGCTCTGGACGCTGTACACACCCAAGGTCGCACTGAAAGTAGCGCTGACGGGCTGTACCGTCAGGGGCGGCAGGCCCATCTCCGCCGCCACTAAGCCGGCTGCCTTTACCGGATGCGCCGGCGCCGCTCCGCGTGTAGGCCGCAACCGTACCCAATGCCGCATCGGCCAGCGTCGGGGTGCCAGGAGCAGCCTGCCATGTGTCGGCGTTAAGCCCGTTGGCGCCGATCGCCAGCATGGTCTCGACTGTGGCACCCGCACTGCCGTAACTGCCATCCGTTATAGCCTGGCGCGCCGCCAGCCAGCGAAGAGCAGCCTCGGCCGCAAGCGCAGCACGGTGCCGGCGCCTGCTGCATGCCGAACTCGCCCCAGCGCCAGCCTTCGACCGCGCCGGTCTGGCTGATCACTGACGCAGCCGGCGCCGACAGGATAACCCTGCCAGGCGGCGCCGTCCCAGTAGTTGTAGGCCCAGTACTTGGTTGTGCTGCAGAAGCAGTCGGCGGCCGGGCAGCCCACGCCCGCGATGCTGCATACCGCAGGGCCAAACGAAGTAGAGGTGGTGACGACGTCGAGCCCGCTAAGGGTGAGGGCGTCGAGCCCGGAGATTTCGCCGGTGAACGTAAACGAGCGCACGACCTGGGCATGGTCGTCGAACTGGACAATCACGTCACCTTGCTTATCTTCCTGTGCCTTAGCGACGAGTGAAGAGCCAAAGAGGAGGGCGACCAGCAGGCAAAGAGCCAACGTGGCAGATATCGTGACAGATACCGGCAAAACCGGCCAACGGCGCGCGAGGATACGCCCGCGCAGGCGCGTGTGTAGAGAGTCCATGGAGTATTCCTTTCCGGACGCAGGGTGTCTTGTGATCCGAGGGGGTGATGCAATAAAAAACCCGCCAAATGGCGGGCCCGTACAGGAGTTTAACCTGTCACCTGGCCCTCCTTTCTCCACGAAGGTGGCACAAGTTCGGTCCAGGTGGGTAATCGGGCTCAAGAGCGCTCCGCCTATGCGGACTGCGTCCTCCTACCGTTGCGGGTCAGCGCCGGACTAACAGCACTCGGCTGTGTCACCGGCTTCCCCCATTGCGCATCGTGGCATCCGGGCCATCGACGCACCTGCACCGATCTGTTATTTGCTTAACGCTAGCGAGTATAGCCGACCGCTCTGCGTAATGTCAATTCCAATTCGGCAGCAACTCGGCTATACTCACGCGCCTATGAGTCACTACCTGGGCGGCTATTACCTGGTTGAGGGTCTGCCGCGACCGTCACAATTGAGCCAATTCCTGCCACCGACGCTGTGGACTATCAGTTCCTGCTTCTGCAGCGTCTATCCGGACACGTGGGCCCTCTCGTGGGTGAGCGCTGGGCGTGAAGATCGTGAGGCTGTGCGTGCGCGTTTGGGCCTCGACGACGACGGTTTTGGGGTACTGCAGGCGCAGGTGGACGCTGCATTCGAGGCCGAGCGCTTTGGCTGGCCGAATGTCTGGCTTGACCGTGCTAGTGCCGAGGCGTTCTATCGTCAGTATCTGGTCGCACTCCCACACATGCGGCTGCTTGCGGTGGTGCTGCCCGCCGCTTACCTCGACGAGTTCCTACAGCACCATACCCCAGCGCCGGGGTTTGGCGCGTGTGGGCTGTACCAGTTGTTGAGCCGGCGACTATCGCCTCCAGGCCCCACCCAGACGCTTGGCTATGAGATTCTCGGCGTGGAAGAGGGCGGCTCCTGCCACTCGTTTCTCTGCAATTACCTGGAGGTGCCTTACCGGCACGAACTGGGGGTCCGGTTTAATGACTACGGCCTGATTAACGATTACGCCGATGCCGTCCGTGCGACCAACTATACCAACCTTCCCTCGACAGGGTCGGAACCGGTGCCGTGGTATCCATGGTTGATCCTTGAGTACGAACTTCCACAGCGGTGAGAAAGGTACAACCCATGTTTAAGTCCAAGCTGCGCCCGATCGCCATTCCCCAGTTCGAACATGAGAAGCTGGTCGGCACCCTGGCCCTGCTCTGGGGCAACGCTGCCTTCGAACTGCCGTCCGGTCCCGTTTGACTCCTTCCTGACCGGCATCGGCCTGCACGACCGCGCCTATGGCCACCTGGACAACCTGCCGATCGGCGAGGCCTCCGGAGGCGGAGTGGCTGGCCAACACGCGCAAGGGGTTTGACATGGCATGGCGCGACCCGCTGGCAGATGCCATCGCCAAGATGCATCTGCAGCGCCTGGCCTCCTACGGCACGTCGCCGGCGCGCAAGGCCGAGGCGGCGGCTATGGCGGAAGAGATTGCAGAGTTGGCGGCGGAACATGGGCTTGATCGCGCGCTGCTGGCCCGCATCGACCGCATTACGCGGCTGTGTGACGATATCGCTTTTGCATTCTGCTTTGAGGCCCCGGCACAAGGATCCGTGCGCATCTATCCGCGCAACGGCGAAGACGAGGAAGTCGAGGTCAGCTATCAGGTGGAGGAGGGCAAGATCCAGGTAACTCCGTGGCCGTTTGCCGTCGACAGCCACCGGGGCTACCTGGTGGGCTATCGGCTCGAGGGCTACCCGGAGGTGCTCGAGCCGGTGATGGTGACGTACGAACTGGTCAAGGATTAGTCGATAACTAGGAGCAAAGTCCCCGGGAAGCCGCCGGCCGAAGCATCGGTTCGCCTGGCGGTCCCGGAGACGTGGATGCGCAGAGGATTTACGCTACGGCGTCAAAGGTGGGCTTGAGGGCCGGGTAGAGGTTGCGGTAGACCTGGTACCAGCGCTCGTATTCGGTGACGGCGGCCGGGTTGGGCTGCGTGCTGCCGGTGACGTGAATCGTGCGGCGGCAGGCGGTGTCTACGTCGTGCCAGACGCCTGCGCCGACACCAGCCAGGAGGGCGGCGCCGTAGGCCGCGCCTTCGGTGGTGTTGACGGTCACCAGCTCGGCGTCCATGATGTCGGCCAGGATCTGCCGCCACAGCGGGCTCTTGGCGCCGCCGCCCGAGACGCGCACCTGCGTGATCGCCGCGCCGCCTCCACTCTTGATCAGCTCGAAGCTGTCGCGCAGGCCAAAGGAGACGCCTTCGATCACGGCGCGCGAGAGGTGCGGCAGGCTGTGGCGCACGGTCAGCCCCACAAAGGCGCCGCGTGCCAGCGGGTCGGGGTGCGGCGTGCGCTCGCCGGTCAGGTAGGGCAGGAACAGCAGTCCTTCGCAGCCGATCGGCACAGCGGCGGCCGGAGCGAGCAGGTCGTCAAAGGAGACGCCGGGGGCAAAGGTGTCGCGGTGCCAGCGCAGGCTGCCGGCGGCGGAGAGCATCACGCCCATGAAGTGCCAGCGGCCGGGCACCGCATGGCAGAAGGCGTGCAGGCGCCCCTCGGGCTCGACAAAGGGGCCGCCGGTGGTGGCAAAGACCACGCCCGACGTGCCCAGCGCCAGCGACACGACGCCCGGCTGCACCGCGCCGACGCCCACGGCGCCGGCAGCCTGGTCGCCGCCGCCGGCCATCACGGGGATGCCGACGCGCAGCCCCGTGGCCGCCGCGGCCGCGTGCGAGACATAGCCGGTGATCGCGGGGCCTTCGTGCGTCGGCGGCAGGTAGGCCGGGGGAATTTCCAGCGCCGCCAGCACCTCGGGCGACCAGTCGCGCTGCTTGAGGTCGAACAGCAGCATGCCGGCGCCGTCGGCCTTGTCGATGGCATAGTCGCCGGTCAGCTTGTAGCGCACGTAGTCCTTGGGCAGCAGGATGTGGCGGGCGCGCGCCCACACCTCGGGCTCGTTCTGCTGCACCCACAGGATCTTGGGCGCCGTAAAGCCGGTCAGCGCGTCGTTGCCGGTGATCTGGATCAGCCGCGGCTTGCCCAGCCGGCGGCGGATCTCGTCGCACTGCGGGCCTGTGCGCTGGTCGTTCCAGAGAATGGCCGGGCGCAGCACCTTGCCGTCTTCGTCCAGCAGCACCAGGCCGTGCATCTGGCCGGTGAGGCCGATGCCGTGCACGTCGTCCGCCTTGACGCCCGACGCGGCCAGCACCTGGCGGATGCTGTTGGCGGCCCCTTCCCACCAGAGGTCGGGGTCCTGCTCGCTCCACAGCGGGCGCGGGGTTTCGTAGCCGTACTCGGTGGCCGCTACGGCCACCACATCGCCCTGCTCGTCGATCAAGAGGGCCTTGGTCGCAGTCGTAGAAGAATCGATGCCGATAAAGTATTGCATATCTGCTCCATGAGCTTTGGAAAAGAAATGGGGTGAAAAAATGCTTTCCCTAGATCATAGAGTCAACTCGCAAAATCCACAAAGAAGCGGTGACAGGTATAACCTGCCACCGCTCTTTATCCTGCATTCGGTTCCGACGCTTACCGTGTCAACGGTGCCGGTGTTACCGCAGTCAGGGTCAACGTACCGCACCGCGCCGGAAAAGATTCACAATCGCCAGCAGGACGATGGCGCCGATCAACGACACGACCAGCGACCAGATGCTGAAGCGTGCCGCTAGTTGATGTTGTCGCTGCTTCCCGGCAGGAACCAGAAGATAATACCGCCGAGGAACGCGCCTACGATGCCGACGACGACGTTCATGACCCATCCTTGCTGGGCGTCCGTACGCATGATCATGCTGGCAATCCAGCCGATAATGCCGCCGACGACCAGCCAAATGATCAAGTTAATCAGCCAACCCATTGCGTAGTCTCCTCTCCTGAGTTTTACATGCTTTTTACCCGCTGTTGCCCATTGTTCAGGCCTCCTATGATGCTGCCAGCAACAGGTAAAATTCACTATAGGAAAGGATATAGATATGCTGTCTGAAAAAGTGTATGCACTTATCCAGACGCGCGCTGCCCTGAACTGGCAACTAATAGATCGTCACCCGCAGCGAGAAGCTCGTGCTTGCTCCCCCTGGCGGTGCAGTCACGCGGAAGTAGTAATCCTGCGTGGCCGGCAGCGTCCCGGACCAGCCGTAGTTCTGGTCGGCTGTGCCCAACAGCTGCCCGCCGGCGGTTTCGATGCGTACCTGGACCGGCGCGCCGTTCGTGTACAGATCGACGTACATCGTCTGCCCGCGCATGCGCCTTGAGCACGTAGTTCTGCGCCGTGACGCCGTTGACCGTCGCCGAGACCGCACCGGGCGCAAAGGTGATCCGCTGCGTCGAGGGCACCGGCGTCGGCGGGTGTCGGCCCAGACCCGACTACCGTCACGACCATGCTGAAGTTGAATCCCGGAGCACCACTCGGCACGCTGATGGTGATGTAGTAATCCTGCGTGCGCGGCAGGCGGGCGGAGATCGTGCCCTGGCTGTTGGCCGAGCCGAGGAAGGTGCCGTCGGCACCGGTCAGCGTGGCGTTGTAGGGGCCGCTGCCGTAGATCTGTACCGTCATGTCCTGGCCGGCCATGGCGCGCAGCACATAGGAGGCAGGGCGGCCGGCATCGGCATAGCCCGCTACGGTGGCCGAAACCGCACCCGGCGCAAAGGTGATGCGCTGCGTCTGCGGCGGCTTAACCGGAGTCGGCGTAGGCGGCGGCGTGCTGCCGACGACTGTCACCTGCAGCGTGTAGTTGACGGCCGCCCCGCTGGTCGGCACCAACACCAGGAAGTAGTCCTGTGTGCTCGGCAAGTAGACCGTCAGCGATTGGTTGGCGTTAATGGTGCCCAGGCTCGTGCCGTCGGCGCCGGAGATGACCAGCCGGAACGGGCCGGTGCTGCTGGTAACCACGGTCATGCTCTGACCGGCCAGGGCGCGCAGCACATACTGCTGCTGCTGGTTGGGGTAGAGCGTGCCGTACACCGTAGCCGAGGTCGCGCCCGGCGCAAACTGGATGCGCTGGACGTTGGGCGGCGCCGTTGTCGGCTGCGGCGTCGCGGTGGGCGCCGTCGAGCCGGTGATGGAGAGCACGAAGTTGTAATAGACGCGCGCGTTGCTGACCCCCGGCTGCACGATCAGCATGTAGTCACCCGAGACCGGCAGCGCGCCGGACCAACTGGATCCGGCGTCGGCTACGCCCAACAGCTGGCTGTTGGGGGAGATAACGCTCACCTGGTAGGGATAGGCTACCCACGCCGCGCTGATCGTCATCGTCTGGCCGGCGCTGGCGCGCAGCACATACTGCTTGGCCGCGCCGTTGTCCAGGTTACCGGAAACGTTGACCGACGTTGCGCCGGGCGGGAAAGTTGATGCGTTCGATCCCTTGGGCCAGCACCGAGCTCTCGGGTACCAAGGCGACCAACAACAGCAGCAGTGCCAGGAACGATGCCTGAACCTGCAAACGAACCCTCATATTGCGCTCCTTTTCATGTTCCACCATCGAGACGCATGCCGGACCTTGTGCCCGACGCGTCAAACGTTCGATCCAAAGATCTAGACGTTAATTGCGGTCGAAACGGAATGCTCAAGTACCTCTTCGGCGCTCACTTCGCGGCCCAGGCGGTCCGACAGGTAGATGCCTTCGGAGATCAACATCGTGTTTAGCGCGCAGGCGGCCGTCGGCATCAGCGGCACGCGGCCCTGCAGCGCCGCGATCCAGTGGTGCTGCGGGCCATCGTAGGCGTCGCCGTTCTCGCGCACCGTGTGCAGCCGCCACTCAAAGGCGTCCATGCTGGCCGTCGCGTTCAGGTCCAGGTCGCCGATCGCACGGAAGAAGCCAAACGGCTCGATGCGCACGCCGCCCTGGCTGCCCAGGATCATGCTGCCGTCGAATTTATCCATGTGGACGGCCCAGGCTTCCAAGATGTCCATCGTGAGTCCACCGGCAAAACGTATGAAGCCGAGACCCAGTTCCTCGACATTGTAACCGCTGGCGGCGCGCCGTTTCTCGTCGATCTCGGTCTCCTGGTAGGTCTTCCCGCTGATGCGCTTCACCTCGGGGTTGCCGATCAGGTAGAGCAGCGTCGAGATGTGATAGACGCCCATATCATAGAGCGCGCCGCCGGCCGAGTGCTGTTTCTGCACAAAGGTGGGGCTGCCGTACCCATCGACGTACGGCCGGCCGCGGCGGCGGTGGCCGTACGAGCGCACGTGGTAGAGGTTGCCCAGATGGCCTTCGTCGATCAGGTACTTGGCCGCCTTTGTCTCGTTGTGATACATGGTGATGAACTGGATGCCGAACTTGCGGCCCAGCTGCTGCGCCGTGGTCCACATCTTGAGCGCGTCGACGTAGGCGCCCGCCATGGGCTTTTCGCAGAAGACGTCCTTGCCCGCTTCCATGGCCGCCACGCTGATTGGCATGTGGTAGTTGTTGTGGACGCACACGTCCACGGCCTGGATGTCGTCGCGTGCCAGCAGCTTGCGGAAGTCGGTGTAGACGTTGGGAATGCCATAGACCGAACCGACGCGCTCGGCCTCGGCCTGGTTGACGTCGGCGATGGCGACGACCTCGGCGCTGGGAACCTTTTTATAGTTGTCGAGATGGTGCTTGCCGATCTGGCCGACGCCGATTACGCCGACACGGACGCGATCTGAAGAGGACATTACGCGCAATCCTTTCGGATAAGGTGATTTTGAAATAAGAAACAGGCTAGAGAATTCTATTGTAACTTATTGTGGTCCGATCTCCAGGTTCTGCAGCGCAAAGCTCAGCAGACGCCCGTCCCCTGTTTCGGGCTGGACGTCGATCGGCTTGAAATTGCCCGCTGCGAGATCGAGCTCAATTTGACTCCATCCTGGCTGAAGCTCCGCCGGGATTGCCAGCGGCGCGCCGACCTCGGCCGGCCATTCGCCCAGCCGCCGGCCGTTGACGTGAACAACCAGGCTATCGCTGTTCCCCTTGCCGTCTGGGCTTGCAGGATCGTGGAGTGCAATGGGGGTTGCTCGCAGCGAGAGTGTCTGGGTGTGGGGCGAATAGACCCAGATCGAAGCGGGTGACGCTGCCCACCGCCACGTGTCGGTGCCACCGCTGTTTGATTCAGGAGCATACCAGCCCTCACCATACGCTGCTTGGGTTCCATCCTGCCCGCCGTCCGTTACGGGAATTGCTGCGTCCGTATCGGGCGCCGTGGCCATGTCGATCCGGCCGATTACAAACGCCAGCTTTTCGCCGGCATCTTCGCCGGTGGGGTTGAGCGTGAGCGTGATTACCTGGCTCCCGGAGACTAGCGCAAGCGGGATGCGCGTGGGCTCGAGCGGGGCAATGGGGCGGCTGGCGGTGACGCCGCCGTCGCCAGAGTGGACGCTGATGTTTGCATACTGGCGATCGCTCTGCATTCCTCCCAGGGTCACCTCGAGATGCGTCAGGAGCGGCCGCGGCGAGTGTACCAGGAACTGGGCCGGCGACGTCGTCCAGCGGTGCTCGCCATACTCCATCTTGGCGGCCGGTTCGAGGAGTGAGATGCTGGGCTCGAGGGTGCTCACGTCCGGCTGCGGCCCCACGGCATATACTGTCGTGAGCTCATCATCGACAAAGGGGCGCTCGTCGCCAAACACGTCGTCGATCAGCTGCTGCGCCGCTTCTTGGCCCCAGGCACCCGTTTTATAGGCGGAATTGCTCGCGTTCGGCTTGTGCAACACCACGTAGTGGTAGTTGTTGTCTGCCAGGTCGTAGCGCAGATTCGCGTAGCGGCTGCTGGGCCGGCCGTCGACCGTTACGTCATCCTGCAGCGGCGAGATCTCGTTGAAGTTCTCGGTGATGAACTGTCCAAATATCGGGTGGATCGGGTACAAACGCGACACGTAGCCGCTGGCAATGCCCTTGCCGTGCGTGATTTGGTCCACTTGGTAGAACGACGAGAAATAGACGTGCCAGTTGAAAAAGTTGACGTCTTGTTCAGGCCGGATCGGCAGATCCAATACCCCGTACATCTCCTTGTCCTGCGCCAGTTTCTGGTAGAACGGCGGCACTGGCAGGAGGGGCTGGTTGGGATACCGGTCGACCCAGGTCTCCAACACCAGCAGCACGGCAGCCAAGGTCACGAGGGCGGCGGCATAGCGGGGTTTCAGGATCCGCCGCAACTGGTCCAGTCCGATGGCAGCGGCGGCGGCCAGCCCGACTCCCCCCAGCAGCATAAAGCGGCCGGGTGTGCGCATCAGGTTGAATCCCGGCAGCGCGTTCAACCCTGCATACGGCAGCGGGATCTGCAGCTGGGTCAGCCACGAATCTCCCATCACGCGCAGCGTAGGGCCAAGCGCCAGCAGCATCGACACGCCGAGGATCAGCAGCCAGGCTGCCGCCTGCCGCCGTGCCTTCCAGAACGCCACGACGGCTAGCGCAATGGCAGTCCAGGTCAGGTAGACGGCCGTCTCGATGATGGTGTTGACTTGGGGCGTGAATAGGGCGTTCAGATAGCGGCCCAGCGGGAACACGCCAAACCCATTGGGAATGAAGAACTGCAGCAGGTCGGGCTGGAATTGGGTCGATTCGGCGCCGACGTCGGCGATCACGCCGGTCTGCTGGGCGGTCCTGCCCACCAGGAGAAACAACAGCGCTGCGCAGGCGCCGGCGCTCAGCGCTATGACCAGCACGCGTACAGCCGTATTCCGCAGCTCAGCATTTTCGGCGGCAGCCAGGTGAAATACGGCTAAGAGCCCACAGCCGAGTCCCGCAATCACAAACTGTTCCGGCGCCTGCAGAAATGCCAATAGCAGCACCGGCCCGACTGCCGCCGCCCACCTGCGCGAACTGCGCGGCTGTACAGCCCGGTATGTCACCAGCAGTGCCAGCGGGATAAAGCCCAGGAACACCTTGTTGACATGGCCGTAGACGGCGATCAGATGCAGCGGCGCCACCATGTACAGCAAGCCTCCCACCCATGCCGCCGGCCGGCTGCACCCTATCGTGCGCGCCAGCAAGTACATGCAGAAGCCCGTCAGGGCGAACCCCAACACGATCGTCGCGTTGTAGGCGGCGGCCGGCCCGAGCCCCCAGAAGGGCAGCGCAAAGAGCGCGCTAAACGGGCCGAGCGCATTGGTGACCATGGTGATGCCATGCGGATAGTAGAGACGGCTCGCATAGTAGAAGGGCTCGTGGCCCAGCAGAAACTGCTGCCAATACCATAGCGTGCCGAGGCCCCAATTGGCGTCGCCCTCGCCGATCAGCGCGCCCGTAAAATAGGTTGGGAGCGGCCACATCAGCACCAGCGTGGCGACCAGTGCTGCCAGCAGCGGCGCAAGGTATTCGGCTGAGAAATAGCGCATGCGGCCGCTGCGCGTGGTGGCCTGTTGTGGCATCGTAGCGTGATTGTACACCAGCGGCAGGTTCCGGTCGCAGATCCTACGGGCCGGCTGCAGGGCCTACTGTCAGCCCCTGCAGCGCAAAGCTCAGGCTGCGACCGTCGCCGGTCTCCGGCTGCACGTCGATTGGCCTGAAGTTGCCCGCCGCCAGGTTGAGCGTCACATCATTCCAGCCTGCTGCCAGCGCGAGGGGGATCGCCAGAGGCTGCCCCGCCGCGGCCACCCATTCGCCTGCTTGTTGCCCGTTGAGACTCACCGCGATCTGCCCTGCCGGTCCCTTACCGTCAGCCGACGCCGCATCGTGCAGGGCGATCGGGGTTGCCCGCAGCGTAACCGTCTGTGGGATGGCGCTGTAAACCCACACGGCGGCCGGCGAGGATGCCCAACGCCAGGGGGCAGTACCGTCTTCTCCTCCTTCGGGTCCGTACCAGCCGCCGCCGTATGCCGCCTGCACATCGCCCGGCAGGCCGTCCTCTACCGCCACTGCCAGCTCAGTGTACGGCGCCGTGGACAGGTCGATCTGGTCGATCGTGATCGTCAGCGGCTTTCCCGGCGCAATGTCGCCCTCGCTGGCCACGACCGTCGTCGTGATCACCTGGCTGCCAGGCGACAGCGCGATGGGGATGCGCATCGCTTCTTTGCTGCTGATCGGCTGGACGGACTGCACGCGCCCGTCACCCGACTGGACTGTGAGAATGCCGTAGTCATACGCTCGCTCCGTGTCGTCGTCGATCTTGGCAGCCGTAACGGACAGCGTCGTGACGATCGGCACAGGCGAGTGCACCAGGAACCCCGTCGGCGATTGCGCCTTGCGCACCCCTGGCCAGTCTTGCAGCGCCGCAGGCTCCAACATGGCAATGCTTGGTTGGAGCCTGCTCACGGCGGGCGCCGGGCCGACTTCGTACACGCGCGTCATGGGGTCGTCCACGATCGGGGGCTTGTCCCCAAAGACATCCTGCACCAACCGTTCCGCCGCCTTTTCGCCCCACGAACCCGGCTTATAAATCGGGTGCGCGGCGCTGGGCTTGTGCAGCACGACATAGCGATAGTTATTCTCCGCCAGATCGTAGCGCAGGTTGGCATAGCGGCTGCTAGGCACGCCGTCGACGGTGAGATCCTCCTGCAGCGGCGAGATCGTGCGGAAGTTCTCCGACATGAATTGGCCAAAGACCGGGTGCGTAGCGTAGTGGCGCGATACATAGCCGGCAGCGATGCCTTTCCCGTGCGTGATCTGGTCGACCTGGTAGAAGGACGAGAAGTAGAGATGCCAGGAAGGAAATCCAATCTCCTGCAGGGGCCTGATCGGCAGATCCAACACGCCGTATTGTTCGGGGTCGGCGGCAATTTTCTGGTAGAAGGGCGGCGTGGGCAGGAGGGCCTGGGATGGATAGGGCGCGGGCCACACCTCCAGCAGCGTGAAGACGATCAGAGCGCCATAGATGCTCCACGCCAAAAGCGGTCGCGTGCGGCGCATGACCACGTCCATGCCGAGGCCGGCTGCAATTGCGAACGCGGTGTAGCCAAGCAGCATAAAGCGGCCTGGCGTGCGCATGGCGGAAAAGCCAGGCAGGGCGTTGAGCGCCGCATAGGGCAGGGGCACCTCGCGCTGTGTCAGCCACGAATCGCCGGCTGCGCGCAGCGTTGGTCCCAACGCCAGCACCATCGCCACCAGCAGCAGGAGCACCCACATGAGTGACTGGCGGCGGTTTTTGACCAATGCCACGACGCATAAGATCAGGCCGCCCCAGGACAGGTAGACTGCGGTCTCGATCAGCGCCGGCACATCCGGCGTCAGCAGCTGGTTGAGCAGCTTCTGTGTCCTGAGCAGCCCCAGCCCGGTGGGTACCAGGAACTGCAGCAGATCCGGCTGGTAGTTGGCGGACTGGTCGCCGACGTTCAGGGCTGTGCCGATCGTGCCGCTTGCCGTGCGCAGCAGCAGAAGCAGAGGAATCGTGCAAAGCCCAACGCTAAGGCCGGCCAAGTGCCAGGCGCCAAAAAGCCGTGTCGATCGCGCCTGCGTCCGCCGGTGGACCAAACGCGCCAGGTACACCGCCACAAAGCCGCAGCCCACGCCCGCGATCACGAACTGCTCCGGCGCCTGGAAAAACGCCAGGACGAGCATCGGCCCCACGACGAACGCCCAGAGGCGCGACCGGCCGGGGTCCATCCCCCGCTGCGTGACCAGCAGCGCCAGCGCGATAAAGCCGAGAAAGATCTTGTTAAGATGGCCCTCAACCGCCAGCACATGCAGCGGCATCACCATCACCATCAGGCCCGCCAGCCAGGCCGCCGGCCGGCTGCAGCGGACGTCGCGTGCCAGCAGGTACGTGCAGAAGCCCGTCAGGGCAAAGCCTAGCACTACGGCACCGTTATAGGCTGCGGCCGGCCCGAATGCCCAGAAAGGCAGCGCCAGCAACGCGCTGAACGGGCCGGCAGCATTGGTGACAAAGGAAATGCCCACGGGGTAGTAGAGGCGCGAGGCGTAGTAGAGGGGCTCGTGCCCGAGAAATGCCGCGCGCCAGTAGGCCAGGGTGCCCAGCCCCCAGGTCGCATCCCCTTCGCCGATCAAGGCGTGCGTGAAGTAGGTGGGCAGCGGCCAGGTCAGCACAAGCGTGAGTGCAACGGCTGCCGCTAGGGGTGCCACGTATTCGAGCGCAAAGTTCCGCCCGCGCGTGGCGGTGCGCGGTGCCTGCTTACCGCCGCTGTCCGTCATATCGGAAGGAAGCGGTTCCTGGGAGAGTTGCATAGGCGGATGGGCGTCTCGACGCCGGGGCACAAGGTCCAACTGGACCTTGTGCCCCGGCCTGTTCTCTACCGGCTGGCGACGCCCTCAAGTGTGCGCTTGAGCAGTGCAATTGACTTCTCCGCCGCACCGATCTCGTCGCCGTCGTCTGGCGTGCTCTCGATGCCCCATGCTCCCTGATAGCCGACTCCCTGGAGCATGCGGATCAAGCCGGGGATGTCCCAGTTGGGCTCGTTGCCGTCGGCGTCAAACGAAAACGTCTTGAAATGGGTCAGCCGGGCGTCGCCCACGTACTCGGGCCAGGCGCGGGCGTGTGTGCCCGCGGGCCAGTTGTACGAATCAAAGAGCAGCCCCAGCCCCGGGCACGGCATCCAGCAGCCGCCGCATGGCGTCTGGGTGATTGGTCGGCCCCCAGTGATTCTCGATGACGATTTCCACGCCCTGCGTCTTGGCGCGGGCGACGATATCCTTATAACCCTCGACGACGATGGGCAAGATCTCGTCGAGGGTCTGGTCGCGGCCGCCGGCGTCGATGCGCAGCTGTTCCGCGCCCAACTCGGCGGCGATCTCCAGCCACCGGTAGCGGCGCCGCTGGTTCTCGGCGCGTGCCTCGGCGCTCGGTTCATAGATGTGGGCGCCGTCCACAGCAATGCAGCCGTAGGGCAGGCCCACGTCCGCGCCTGAAGCCTTCAGCTCGGCCAGGTAGCCGTTATCGTCATAGGCTTGTGCAATGTGGTAGTTCCATGGGTCTAGCTGTGTATACCCCACCTCTTTACAGAAGCGGTTGTAGCCAAACGCATCCATCTTTCCCGCCTCTACCGTTCGGTGCAGCGAGTAAGAACAAAGACTGTAGCGCATCTAAATAAGCCTTTCGTAAGAGTAACAGATAGCTTTGATGTGCCGGGGGCCTCGTGCATGTCCCCGGCACATTGACATTCGACGATCTAATTCCCGGCGTATCCTTCCAGGTACTGCGCGCCGATCACTTTGCGTTCCTCGCCGGGGATCTGCCAGGCGACCGAGAGATTGTCCTTGCCGTCGCCTTGCTTGTAGAGCACCTCGAAGTAGTAGCGCTGGCCGGCCTGGAGGGCAATCGGGCCGGTGATCTGCTCGGGATTCTTCTCGTATTCGCCGGCGTTGGTGCTCTGTGGCGTGTAGGCTACCACGATCTTGTTGTCGGGCGAGTCGTCCGTGCTGAGGAAGAACGCGCCGCGATCGTCGGCTGCGATCCAGAAATGGTAGTCGCCGTCCACCGGCGGAACGAGGTAGCCGCGGACGCGCACGCCATAGTCCTTGTCGCCCGTACGCGGCAGCTGCAGGCCGTCCAGCGTCACCTGCTGCGACGGTGCCTGCTTGCGATAGGCGTCGCTCTTGGTCAGCTCTTCCACCGTCGTATCCGCCCACGCCGCTCCACCGTTCGGCGACGAGGGCCTGGCCTCCGGCGGACCCCTCAGCGGGCGCTGCCGTATCGTCGGCAGGCGCGCTTGCCTCAGGAGTTGGCTCAGGTGTCGCGAGCTGGCCTCGCCTGCTGCGCCGTGGTCGTGGCCGTCGTCCGTATGCGCTGCGCCGGTCGTCTGCCCCGTATCCTCCGGCGTGACCAGTGCCGCATCTGCCGCGGCCTGGTCGCTCGCCGCCTGGTCGCCTGCGGCTGTGCCGCTGGCATCGACGTAGGTGGCGGTCAAAGTCTGCGGGCTCTCGCCGATCACAATCTCGTGCACCGCCTCGCCGCCGTCGGACCAGCCGTCAAAGCGCAGGCCGTCGTCGGTTTCGGCGGGCGCCTCGACGATGCGCCTGGCGTCGACATAGGTCTTGACCTTGAAAGGCGTTTCGTAGCGGCTGCCGGCATAGGTGATGGGCAGACCTGACGGCACGGTGTTAAAGGTGTAGGTGACCTCGTCGGCCTTGATATTCGAGCAGTCAGTATCTTGCAGGCCCGCCGAATCGGTGGCCGTCAGGCACAACTCAAGATAGGTGTCGTCGCCGTGGTCGTCAAAGCGGAAGCTGCCCGACTCGCCCTCGCCCTTGAAGAAGTCGTAGTGGAGGTGCTCCAGGTGGTGCAGCGTCACGCTCCACTTGCAGGCTTGCCCCGGAGAGGTCGCCGTCCTCGGCGTCGGTGGCTTTGCCCTTGAAGTTGACCGTCTGCCCGATGCGGAACTTGGCCCCGTCGCCCGGTTCCAGGATTTCGGCCACCGGCGGCGAACTGCCCACAGCGATCTGCAGCGAATCGCTGGCCGTGGCGCCGGCCGAGTCGGTCACCGTGAGCACGGCCGTATAGACGCCGTTATCCTTGTAGGTGTAGGCAGGGTTGGCCTTGCTGCTCGTGCCGCCGTCGCCAAAATCCCATTGGTAGCCGACGATGCTCTTCTCGGGGTCGGTGCTGCGCTTGCTCGAGAAGGTCACGTCGAGCGGCGCCGGGCCGCCCATGGGGTCGGCTGCTGCATCGGCCGTCGGCGGCCGGTTGCCGCCCGGCGAGTAACGGATGCGCCAGATGCCGCCCAGGATCACGGAGATCACGTACAGCGCGCCGTCGTCGCCCACCGTCATCTGGACGATGCCGGGGACATTGGTGCCAAACTCGTTGTTGTTGGCGCTGCCGTCAGAGTTGAACGTCAGGAAGTCGACCACGCCGCCGTTGAAGTCATGGTAGAAGTAGGCGCCGCGGTAGAGCGCAGGGAAGGCAGACTCGAGATAGAGGTCGCCGCCGATCGCCGAGCCGCGCATGGGGTTGCTCACGCTGTGCGGATAGCTGTAAAGGCGGCATGGTTACGGTCGAGGCGCCGCTCTTATAGGCATCGCAGTTGGCGTAGGTTGCGGCCTCGTACGGGCCCTCGTAGCAGGGCCAGCCGAAGTTGGAGCCGGGGCCGCCGCGGTTGATCTCTTCCCAGTTGTTGTTGCCCACGTCGCCGACGATCACCTGCCCGTCGCGCGGGTCAACCGTAAAGCGGAATGGGTTGCGCATCCCCATGGCGAAGACCTTGGAGCGGTTGCTGTTGGGGTCGCCGTCAAAGAAGGGGTTGTCGGGATAACCTTCGCCGGTGATCGGGTTGATGCGCAGGATCTTGCCGTTGAGGCTGTCGGGGTTGAGGGCACGGCTGTTGCCCTTCGAGTTGACGATGCCGTCGCCGTCCGACACATAGAGCGCGCCGTCAGGGCCAAAGCGTACAAAGTCCATGCTGTGGGCCGTGCCCTCGGCGGCAATGCAGTCGCGCACAAAGCCGCCGGCCTCGTCAAAGCAGCTGAACGGTTCGGTGTCCCCCTGGTCGGGGTTGCCCACGTGTTCGGCCGTGCTGTTCGTGCCCAGGATCACCACGCCGCTCCCGGGCAGCGCCTTGTTCAGATCGTTGGGGTCGGCCGACAGCCGCAGCACGCGCGACACACGCGCGCCTGCCGGGTTGCGGTCCTTGATCTCCGGTGGGTCGTAGGTATAGGCAAGGTAGACATAAGGTGTGTTTGGCCAGTCGGGGTGTACGGCAATGCCGAGCAGGCCGCGATCGGACGAGTCGTTGACTTCAGTCGAGATGTCGATAAATGGGTCGGGCAGGAGCTGGCCGTCCTGGGCCACCCGCACCACGCCGTTCTTCTCGGCGATCAGGATGCGTCCGTCTGGCAGCAGGGCGAAGCTGGTGGGCCGATCCAGTCCAAGGACAACAGACTCCTGGATAAAGCCATAGGGCAGGTTGAAGCCCCCTTGCGCCTGGGCGGGGCGGATGGAGAACGCCGGCAGCAGCAAGGCCGCCGCCAGCAGCAGGTTTAGCAGGTGGTGGGGGCGAACAGGGAGGCGCAAACTCGAAGGCAGAGCATTCATGTCGCGGAACCTTTCATGATGAGTTCAGAACGCGCAAAGCCTGGCGGTTGGCTCGCCACAATCGCCCCTATTGTAGTGCCGACAAGGGGAAATGCCAGAATCTACCCTGCTCGTTCAGGCTCCCCACCGCGCGGGTGAGCTGCCACGGTGCCTGGCTCGCACCACGTAGTCCTGGGTTGACCAAGTCATGCGCGATGCAAGCCGGGCACCATGCCCTGCGTTTTACTCGGCCCGCACGTTGTCCATGTAGAACACGCCGTTCGCCGCTGAACCAGACGTTGATCGCCTGCACCTTGTTCAACTCGGGCGTGGCGCAGCCGAGACTGTTGAGGTCGAACTCTACCGTCGTCGTCGTGCCGCCGTTGACCCAGCCCCACGAGGACTGGCACCAGGTCCAGCCGTCGCCCGTCTGAATGGCCATTCCCGTCGACGTGCCGGCGTTGGTGGTCTTGAGGTCGAGCTTGATCTTTGACTTGCTGCTCAGGTCGATACCGTTGAGGTAGGCGACAAACCAACCGCCGTCGGCCGTGGTCACCTGCAAGCTCTTGGCTGCCGTCCGTTGCGAAGTCGCTGCTCTGGGCCACCATGCCGGCATTGGCCTGCCAGTTGCCCTGGGCCCAGCCTTCCGTACCGCTCTCAAACGAGAAGAGCATGAGTGGTGCGGTCGGACTGGGCTTGACCGTCACCAACAGTTTGGCCACGTTCGACGTGCGCCCGGCGCTGTCTTGGACGGTGTATGAGCCTAGCTGCCTTGCCCGAGAAACCGGCTGCAGGTGTGAACAGCACGCTGCCGTCCGGCTGTGCGGCAAACGTGCCGCCCGCCACTGCGGCGCTCGTCTGCCGGCCGGCCGCCGTCGGATCCAGGTCGATCGTGCCCACCACGATGCTGGCGCCGCCGTAGGCGATATCATTGGCAGTCACGGGCAGGCTGGCCGGCGTTTCAAACTCCGTCACGGCGCTGTCGTCATCTGCCACAGGCGCAAAGACCAGCGCGGCGCTTGGCGATCATGCTCTTGGCAAAGTTGCCCAGGGTCGTAAAGACCGGCGTACCCGCATAGACGGTAAAGCCGTCATAGTCTGCATACAGCGTGCCGTCGTCCTGCTTGCCAGAGAGAATCCAGTAGAGCGCCCCGGCGCCGCCGTTGTTGAGCACGGCGTCGGTCCATTCCTTGTAGACCGTGTTGCGCGTCGCCTTGTCGAGAATGCCAAACTCGCCCAGCATGACCGGCCGGTTGATGCGCTTGCCATCTGCGATGTGGCGCATGATCCACTGCGTGCCCCAGGCTGCATCCTTGCCCCAGCTGTCCGGATACAGGTGCAGCGACAAGATGTCGATGTTGGGCAGCGAGGCCAGGGCGATCGTGTCTACGCCCTCGCCGCAGTTCTCGGTCCAGTCGGTCGCACCCGGTATGCAGTAGAAGCCTTCGTCGCCGGCCGAAACCAGGTGCTTGTCGTCGATGCTCTTGATATAGCTTGACATCTCGTCGGCCCAGGTTGTGAGCGTCTGCGTCGTGCAGTCCGGCGAACGGCCGTAGACGCCGGCGCTCAGGCAGCGCGGCTCATTGGCCAACTCCCAGGCCATGATCGTCGGGTCGTTTTTATACTGGACGCCCGTATAGCTGTTGGTGCGGTTGAGCAGGTGTGCGATCCACTGCTTGAACCACTGCCGGATCAGGGGATCGGTGTAAAATCGGTCATGGTACGGAACGAACGCAGGGTCCTGCAGCGTGCGCCAGCGCACATACTGGTCGATGCCGCCAAAGGCGTTCCAGTTGTTGACG
This sequence comes from uncultured Chloroflexia bacterium, assembly GCA_963701415.1. Lineage (GTDB taxonomy): Bacteria > Chloroflexota > Anaerolineae > Caldilineales > Caldilineaceae > Fredericiella. The sequence continues at coordinate 854,102 of CAVPAH010000018.1, read as the reverse complement.
AAGGGAATGATCACGCGAAGGCCGAGCTGGTTGGCTTTGTACAGCGCGTAGTCAAGCCGCTTGAGCCCGTCGTCGCCGTCATTGTAGGCCGGTGCGGAGCCGTCCCAATACTGGAAGTAGACGCCATCCGATTTGCCGTGGATCGAGTTGGAGCCGTCCTGGTTGCCGATCTCCAGCGAGCCCCACATGCGGATCACGCGGAAGTTGTTCCCGGCGGCTGCTTGGAGCACGTCGTCGACCATGGCCTGTGACTTGTACATCAGGTAATAATTGTTGGTGCCGGCAAAGCGGAAGATCTTGCCGTTGAGGCGCAGCTGCCCTGCCGCCTGCTTGACAAACTGGTTGCCAGCTGCGGCAGGATCCATGGTGTCGGCGGCAGCCGATGGACTGCGTTCGGCTCAGTTGTGGAAGATACAGGAATTGATGTCCGTCGGGCAGGGCAGGGGATTCGTCACTCTGTGCCAGGGCCGCCAGCGGCAGGCTGGCAAGCAAGCAGGCAAGGAGCAGAACATGGTAAACGCGTTGGCGTAAATCTCGCGACATACTCATGATCCTTTCTATTCAGTTCACGAACTTAGAAATCAGGGAGCCGGCACACTGTCGTGCATGACCATTAAACAGGCGGTGTTTCGTTTACTAAACATGTTGCAGAACAGTGTCCTCATGTTATAACAAAAAGGGAAACGGTTGTCAATCTATGCACCAGCATCTCCACTTATCCGCGTACGATCAGTCACTGCTGGCGGGCGAACAGGGTCCCGCCGCCAGGCTTGCCATGTCGATCCTCGTCCGCATGGCGCAGGTCTGGGGCGCACGGGAACTGCTGAATATCAGCGGCGCTCACATCGACAGCACGATCTACATCGGCGCTGCCGGCCTCGAATTTGCCGAACGCCTGGCGGGGTTGGGCGCCAAGGTGGCAGTACCCACGACCCTCAACGTGAGCGGCCTCGACGAGCAACATTGGCAGGAGTGGGCCGTGCCGCCCGAGTGGGCCGAGCAGGCGCAGCGTCAGATGGCAGCCTACCGCAGCATGGGTGTGCAGCCGACGTGGACCTGTGCCCCCTACCAGACGCAGTGGAAACCTGCCTTTGGCCAGCAGATCGCCTGGGGCGAGTCCAATGCCATCGCTTTCGCCAACTCCGTGCTGGGGGCGCGCACCGAACGCTACCCTGACCTGCTCGATATCTGCTGCGCCATCACGGGTCGTGCGCCAGCCGTGGGGCTTCACCTTGCCGAGAACCGCGCAGCGACACTGCTGGTGCGCCTTGTGGATATACCGGTCGCCCTGCAGGAGGACGATACCCTGTATCCTGTTCTCGGCCATCTTCTTGGTAAGCTGGCGCAGAACTACATTCCTGCCATCGATGGGCTGCAAGTACAGCCCGGTGAAGACCAGCTCAAGGCACTGGGTGCAGCTGCGGCCAGCTCGGGGGCGGTGGCGCTCTTCCATGTTGTGGGGGTCACTCCCGAAGCGCCCACGGTCGAGGCGGCCTTTCAGCACAAGGCGCCCCAGCAGACGGTATACGTGACGCTGGCCGACCTATGCGCTGCCCGCCGCGAGCTGACAACCGGCCCAAGTGGAGACTCGGCAGATAACAAGCTCGACATGGTCATTCTGGGCAGCCCCCACTTCTCGCTACCCGAGTTCCGCCAGCTTGCCGCGCTGCTTTCGTCGTCACCGATGGCAGATAAGCGGCGCCACCAGGACGTGCAGTTCCTGGTCACCACCAGCCGTGCGGTCGTGCTGCTGGCAAAGCAGGGGGGCTGCCTGGCTGCGCTGGAAGAATTTGGCGGCAAGGTGACGGTGGACACCTGCATCCTCGCCTCACCGATGCTGCCGCCACAGATCAAGCGGCTGATGACCAACTCGGCGAAGTACGCCTACTATGCGCCGGGCATGCTTGGCACGCAGGTTGCTTTTGGCAGCTTGTCTGACTGCATAGAATCCGCCATTGCCGGGCGCATCGTCCGCGACGATACACTTTGGAGCGAGTTATGAGCAAAGACGCAGTGGTTCACGACGCTGCAGTGCCAGGTCGTAGTGGCGGGCGCCGCGCACGGCCGCATCCTGTTCAGCACGGAGCCGCTCTCTTTTTGGGGTGGCTATGACTACCGCACCGGCGAAATCATCGACCGCCGGCATCCACTGTCTGGCGCGATCGGCGGCAGGGTGCATCCTCTGCCTGCCGGCAACGCGCGGGTCTTCCACTACCACGGCCGTGCTGCTGGAGGCAGTCAAGGCCGGCACGGCGCCCGCCGCCATCGTCACTACGGGTGTAGACACGTTCTTTGCGCTTGCCTCCATCGTCGCCGACGAACTGTATTCGCTGCCGATCCCCCTGGTGGCCCTGCCGCCCGGAGACTTTGCGCTGCTGTGCGCCGGTGTTACGGCAGAGCTGACCGCCGGTGGGCGCATTGCGCTCTACCGCTAGAAAGCTGCATATTCGGCCTCTGAAACTACGTCAAAGCGCTGATTCCTTGTCCGTGTGCTCGCGCTAGACTGAAGGAAGCGGGTATATCTCCCGTTTGCGGCGTGTGCGCCCTCGGCGCGCACGCGCTATCCTGCCTCAGAGGAGCACAAGTTCGTGGACAAGGCCTCGGTATCAACCTCCGTCTTAAGCTTTCCCAGCTACGAGCTGTTTGCCCATCATGTCGACAGCACGTTTCACGTCAGCACGGCGGAAGGACCTATCGTCCTTCTGCTGGTGTCAGCTACCCTATTGGAGAATAATCCGGACGGGCACTCGGTCGTGCTTACCTGGCGCGGCCCGCGTCTGCCACGCCTGCCAGACCGCGTGGTGCTGTACCACCCAGTTGTGCCGCCGCTGCAGGTGTGCTGGTTCTGCGTCCGCGAGGAGCCTAAGCAAATAGTTTACAAGGCACTGGTTTAGACAGCAGTCTAGATAGTGGTCTAGGCATCCCCGCGTATCTGAGGATGCGGGTGGATGGGATCGACCCAAAATATCATCTCAGGTTTTTCCACCGGTTCGATCGGCAGATTGACGACGATAGGTTCCTGGTCGCTGCGCACAATCACGCAGGCCAACGGTTCCTCAGTGCTCGCATTAATTTCCTGGTGCGGAACAAACGGCGGTACGTAGATGAAGTCGCCGGGACCTGCCTCGGCCACAAACTCTAGCCGTTCGCCCCAACGCATGCGTGCCCGCCCGCTCACCACATAGATGACGCTTTCCAACTCGCCGTGGTGATGCGCGCCCGTCTTGGCATCGGGCTGGATGGTCACCGTCCCTGCCCATAGCTTGTTAGCTCCGGCTCTTGCATGGGTAATAGCCGCGGCGCGCTGCATGCCCGGCGTCTGGGGCGTGTTGCCGTCTAACTCATCTCCGTGCACAATTCGCACACCATGTTCGCGCCAGTCGATTTCATTACTCATGGTTGTTTCCCTTGTCCGTCTAACCTTCCGGCCACGTGAAGCAGAACGTAGCACCTTCACCCTTTGCCGATTCCACCCAGATTCTGCCGCCCGCGCTCTCAATGGTTTTCTTAACGATCGCCAAGCCCATGCCGCTGCCCTCAACTTCGTCGCGCGGCCGCAGTGTCTGGAAAATTTCGAAGATGCGAGCGTGATACTCTGGATCGATTCCGGGCCCATTGTCGCGCACGCGAAACTCGACCATGCGGCCGTACGCCTGCGCAGAAATGATTACGAGGCCCTCGCTCGGTCGATCATGGTGTTTGACTGCATTCCCAGATCAAATTGCGCAGCACTGTCTCCAATGGGGGACGTTTGCAGCGAATTGTGGGCATCTCGCCCTCGATCTGTACCTGAAATCCTTGCGGCGGGTTTATCAGCTCTACAATACTGTGTACAAGGGCCGCAGTATCTACCGGCTCCAGGGTGTGTTGGTCTCGACCTGCCCGGGAATACTGCAGCAGGTCGTCAAGCAGGCTCTCCATGCGCCGCACGCGGCCGCGCAGCTTGGCAAGATACCCACGTGCCGGTATGGTAAGTGTTTCCTCTGAGTCCTGGTCGATCCAGTTTGCGAGGTGGTCGATACCACGCAAAGGTGATTTGAGATCATGTGACACGATATACGCAAAGCGATCCAACTCCTGATTGCTGCGCTCTAACTCGGAAGTCCGTTCCGCTACGCGCCGTTCCAAGGTGTTGTTCAGATCCTGCAAGGCGGCTTGCGCCTGCTTGAGCTCAGTCAAGTCGACGACAAATGCCACATGCTCATCTCGACCATCGTGATCAATGCCCCTCGATGTGACAAGCAACGCACTGCTGACCATAACCGTGACCAACGAACCATCTTTGCGGCGAAAGACGCGCTCGAAAGGGCTCAGAAATCCAGTCCGGTCGAGATTCTCTATGACGCGGTCGTTCATTGCCTTGTCCACCGCAAGCTGCCGCCAGTTGAGCCCATCGATCTCATACTCGCTGCGAGTGATGCCAAAAATCCTGAGCAGAGCGTCATTGCAGTCGCGGATTGCGCCGTCGGCGAGGGCAAAGGCAATACCGATCTGCGACGTCTCCATCATCCGCCGCAGCCGCTCTTCGTTATGCCGCACCTGTTCTTCTACTGCACGCAGCGCGCCCTCTGCCTGCTTCTGCATCGTCATGTCGCGAATAACGGCCATCATATACTGGTGCCCCGTATCATCGTGCAGCGCTGTGACCGTCGACTCGACATACAATCTTTTCCCACTTGGCAGCACGTGGAAATTCTCCCCGCGCCAATGCCCGTCCCGGGCAAGGCCCAGCATGGCTGCCTGCTCGTCGCCAGCTTTGAGCCATTCATATCGATATAGGTCAGTCAATTGCCGGCCCAAGGCTGTATCAGCCTCGATCTCATATTGTTTGGCCGCGCGCTCGTTGAGATACGTAATGCAATATTGCGCGTCCACCATGATGATCGCGTCACCCACCTGGGCCAACGCTGTAACCAGGAAATCCGGGCTGATAGGCGAACCCGTACCAGGCACACTGTTGGAGGAGAGCATCATACCTCCGTGACTGGGAGTGCCCCGATCTTCTGTAAGGGCAGCCAATTCAACACTCGTTGAATATAACGGTCCCAAAAACCCCATTCGTGCTCGCCGGGCGCTTCCTCGTACGTGAGCGGCAGCCCGATCTGTGCAGCGTGCGCCTTGAAGCGCAGGTTGTCCTGGTACAAAAAGTCCTCGGTGCCGCACACGGCGTACAGCTTTGGCTGCGGTCCGCTGCTGCGCGCTACCTTCGCCGCCAGGTGGTAGACGTCGTTGCTGCTGCCGGTGAACTTGCCCAAGTCGCCAAACATGTTTTCCAGTTCGGCGAGCCACTCTTTGGGGGCGTCGGCAGGCGGGTTCCCTGAGAAGCGCTGCAGCGCACCCGACAGGCTGGCGGCGGCGGCAAAGCGGGAGGGGTGCGCCAGCGCCAGCTTGAATGCCCCGTAGCCGCCCATCGACAGCCCGGCGGTGAAGTTGTCTTCGCGCCGCGCCGACAGCGGGAAGTAGGCGCGCATCAGGATCGGCAGTTCCTCGCTAATGTAGGTCCAGTAGCGGTTGCCGCGCACCATATCGGCATAAAAGCTGCGGTCCACGCCCGGCATGACCACGGCCAGCCCGCGCCCTTCCACATAGCGTTCGATCGATGTACGCCGAACCCAGATCGTGTGGTCGTCAGACAGCCCGTGCAGCAGCCACAGTACCGGCAGCTTGCGCTCAAATCCACGCGTGCCGACCGGCGGCTGCGGCAGAATTACGTTAACGGCAACATTCAGTTGCAGCACCTCGGAACGAAAATTGACGGTGATCAGCGACATAATGGCTCTTCGATTCTCTCGTTTTGTGAGTAAGTTCAACTTCGGCGCGTACTATACAGTATTATCTTACACCTACGCCTATCCGCACCCGCAAGCACTCACCCCTTTCATTCAGAAAGCCCCAAGACGAATGTCTATACTTCACAGGGCTTTGAGCGCTTGTCACTTGTGACGAATACGGTATAATGCCACGTCATACTCCCGTCAGTGTCGATGGTGACCGCTGCTAAAGCCGCGCGCCAGCTTGTTCTGACAACTTGTTTTTGACACCTGTATTACTCACACGTAAGGAGAAGACCGTATGAAGGCATTCCTTCGATCGACTGCACCTGCGGCACGCTGGCTGGGACTGTTCGTCGTCCTCAGCCTGCTGCTGTCGGCTTGTGCAGCGCCCGCCGCTGCGCCTTCGGCTGCCCCGGCCGCCGAAGCCCCTGCTGCAACTGAAGAGGCAGCGGCGCAGCCTGCCGGCGATCAGGCCGCTGCCGGCGGCGAAGTCAGCCGCGAGGATACGCTCATTTATGCAGCCGACCAGACCGACATCATCACGCTTGATCCGGCTGTCGCCTACGAATTCGGCGGTCTGCTGCCCGTCGGCAATATGTACGAGACGCTCGTCTCCTTCAACCCCGGCGAGGCCGGCAAACTCGTGCCGACGCTGGCGGAGTCGTGGGATGTAGCCGACAACGGCGACACGTGGAAGCTCACCTTCAAGCTCAACCCCAACGCCAAGTTCGCTTCGGGCAACCCTGTCACGGCCGACGACTTTGTGTTCTCCTGGGGCCGCGCCATCGACATCAACAAGTCGCCTGCCTTCCTGCTGATCGACGTCTGCGGCATCACCAAGGAAAACGTAACGGCCGTTGACGCCGGCACACTCGAAGTCCTGCTGCCCAAGACCGTCAGCCCGCAGGTCTGCCTGGCCGTGCTCACCTTCTCCACGGCGGCTGTCGTCGAAAAGGCTGCGGTCGAGCCGAACCTGGGCTCCGACATGGGCGAAACCTGGCTCAACGACAACTCCGCCGGCTCCGGCCCCTACGTGCTCAACGCCTGGGACCGCAGCGTCAACGTGACGCTCGATGCCAATGCCAACTACTGGGGCGGCACCCCGCCGGCCATCAAGCGCGTCATCATTCAGAACACGCCTGAATTGGCCAACCTGCAGGCCGCCATCGAGACCGGCGACGCCGACATCGCCCAGGATCTTGGCGCTGACCAGGCCGCCGCGCTCGAGGGCAATCCCGACGTGACCCTGAACAAGGTGCTGTCCACGATCCTGGTCTACGTCGGCATGAACGCCACCAAGCCGCCGCTGGACAATCCGGACGTGCGCGAGGCGATTCGCTACGCCATCAACTACGACGACATCATCACGCTCATGGGCGGCAACGCCGAACTGGTGCAGGAGATCATCCCGATCGGCTTCCTGGGCCACGTCGGCGACAACCCCTTCACGCAGGACATCGCCAAGGCCAAGGAACTGCTGGCCAAGGCCGGCGTCGCCGAAGGCACCGAGATCGACTTTATCGTTCCGACCGGGCACTGCCCGGGCGGTATCGAATGGTCCACCATCGCCGCCAAGATCCAGTCTGATGTCGAGCAGATCGGCCTCAAGCTGAATATCCAGCAGCTGCAGCAGTCCGAACTGCTCAACATCTATCGCGCCCAGGATGGCGAGATGGTCATGATCAACTGGGGCCCCGACTTCCCGGATCCCGACGGCAATGCCACGCCGTTCGCCAACTACGATGCCAAGTCGCTGGCCTGGCGCAACGCCTGGAACGATCCCAAGGCGATCGAAATGAGCAAGGCGGCGGCCATCGAACTGGACCCGGACAAGCGCGCTGCGCTGTACAAGGATCTGGTCGACTACGTGATGCACAGCGGCCCCTACGTCATGCTCTACCAGCCGACGCGTATCTTCGGCGTGCGCAACAACATCGATGGGTTCATCTACGACCCGAACGACACGCCGACCGTCAGCCTCTGGCTGATCTCGAAGAAGCAGTAACTCTCGTATATGCCAGGAGGTGCCCGACCTTAGGTCGGGCACCTCCTGGCATGCCAACTTTGAAATGATTCGGCTAACCTGATGGCTCGATTTATTGTGCGCCGCTTTGCCGGGCTTCTCTTCGTCCTGCTGGGCGTTTCCCTTCTCACCTTTTTCCTGGCCCAGGTTGTGCCGGTAGACCCCGCTGCCACGGCTCTCGGCTCCAATGCCCGCGAAGAGCAAATCGAGGCCTATCGCACAGCAATTGGGGCTGGACCAACCCGCGCCCGTACAGTATCTCAACTATATGCAGCGCCTGCTGCGCGGGGACCTGGGGCAGTCGATCCGCACCCGCCGCCCCGTGATGGACGACCTGCGCGACTATCTGCCCGCCACCATCGAGCTTTCGCTGGCCGCCATGCTGGTGGCGATCGGCTTCGGTATCCCGTTAGGCATCCTGTCCTCGCTGCGCCGCAACACCTGGATCGACGCTACGGCCCGCATGATCGCCCTGATCGGCGGCTCGATGCCCATTTTCTACATCGGCCTGCTGGCCCTGGGTGTCTTTTGGCGGCAGCTCCAGTGGCTGCCCGGTCCCGGCCGCCTGGATTCGACGCTCAAGCCGCCGACACAAATCACGGGCCTTTTTACCGTCGATGCATTTCTGACCGGCAACTGGACGGCCTTCTGGAACGCCTCCGCCCACCTGCTCCTGCCTGCCCTCGTGCTGGGCTACTTTTCCACGGCCGTGCTCCTGCGCATGACCCGCTCGTCGATGCTGGAGATGTTGGGGCAGGACTTCGTGCGCACGGCACGTGCCAAGGGGCTGGGCGAACGGGTCGTCATCGGCCGCCACGTCTTTAAGAACGCCTTCCCGCCAATCCTGACTACCATTGGCCTGATATTTGGCAGCCTGCTCAGCGGCGCCGTGCTCACCGAAACCATCTTCAGCTGGCCGGGGCTTGGGCGTTATGCCACCACCTCGGTCACGACGCTCGACTATCCGGCAGTGATGGGCGTCACCCTGGTGGCCGCCTTTATTTACCCGCTGGTCAATACCCTGGTCGATATCGGCTATTCGTTTATCGACCCCAGAGTTCGCGTGAATTGAGCACTGATTTTCATGGTTGCAGCCTCTCCACGCCAGCTGTTCTGGCGGCGCTTTCGGAAAGAAACCACGGCCATCGTTGGCCTTGCTATCATCATTCTATTCGCCCTGCTGGCGCTGCTGGCGCCCCTGGTCAGCCCCTACGATCCCCTGACGCAAAACATTTCCCACAGCCTTGCCGCGCCGGGGGCGGTGCACTGGTTTGGAGCTGACAAGCTCGGGCGCGACATCCTGAGCCGGATTATGTATGGCGCCCGCATTTCGCTGCTGAGCGGCGTGTCCGTCATTCTGGTGGCCGGTTTTTTTGGTTCCATCGTGGGCTTGATTGCGGGTTATACCCGCGGCTGGGTGGACGAAGTGCTGATGCGCGGCACCGATATCTTCTTTGCCTTTCCCAGCCTCATCCTGGCCATGGCCATCGCCGGGGCCCTGGGGCCAAGCCTGCAAAACGCCCTGATCGCCGTGGCCGTCGTCACCTGGCCTGTCTACGCGCGCCTTGTGCGCGGCCAGGTTCTGAGCTTGCGTGAGCGTGAGTTCGTACAGGCGGCGCGTTCGGTGGGAGCCACGGACAGCCTGATCATACGCCGCCACCTGCTGCCCAATACGCTGTCGCCGCTGCTAGTGCAGGCCAGCTTTGACATGGGCGGCATCATTCTGGCCGTGGCCGGCCTTTCCTTTATCGGCTTTGGCGCCCAGCCGCCCATTCCCGAATGGGGCGTCATGATCAGCGAGGGCCGCAACTACATCACCACGCACTGGTGGCTCACCTTCTTTCCCGCCATCGCCATGCTGTTTGCCGTGGCGGGCTTCAACCTTGTCGGCGACGGCCTGCGCGACGTGCTGGATCCGAGGCTGAACAAGTAGAGCCTCTTTTGCCAGGCGAAGGCTCGCCGTCTGGCATCCATCCTGATTTAGCGATAAAAGTCGATCCAGCGGATTTCCAGCGGTGTTCCCGGCTGAGTCAGGCGTGGGTCGCTGAGAGCAATGTCGAAATAACCGTTGGACCAGGAGACGTTCAGCCAGGCGGGATCTCCTTCGGCGATCTGCTGCGGCTGGTCGCCCGGTTTGTCGCGCGTGGACTGTGTCACGATGTGCGGCGTGGCACTGGAGACGGAGACCGAAGTGGCGGCGTCCCCATTCACCAGGCTCAACTCCTCCAAGCCGCCAAGGTGCAGCCGCAGCATGACGGGAGTTGTGGGCGTAACCGTCCAGGTCGCGTCTGCCGAGCCGATACCGCTGGGACTCTCGATTTCGATCCACAGGGTACCATCCTTCTCGCCGAGGGTGGATTTATCTCCCTGCTTGGATAACGTGAGCGTGACCAGATCGCCTCCCGGTGTGGCCGGCGGTTGGCCTCCTGCAGCAGGTACAACCTCTGTGGGCCGGCAGGCAGCAAGGATGCCGGCTATCACTGCCAGACCTGCCAACAGGACTATGTGCTTCCGGTGCTGCAGCATAATGCACTCCTATCAATAGCGGATCTCGAATCCCTTGAACTCGTCGGCAGCCATCATCCAGCGAATATCGGCGTTCTCCACCCAGGCGGCCGAGGGGCCAACCTCCAGCCATGTTGCCAATCGGCGCAGCGCAGGTTCCGGCCCTTCCGCCACCACGCGTACCGTGCCATCCGGTCGGTTCGCTACCCAGCCGGTCAGCTTGAGCCGGTTGGCTTCGACCTGCGTATGGTGGCGAAAGGCCACTCCCTGCACACGGCCGTGCACTACAGCTTCGATTCGTTGGTTGCTCATCGGTCTTTATTCCTGCTGCACTCCTACTGCGCGATTGTAACGCATCCGGGAAAGAAGACCCAATAAGAGCAGATTTGCAGGATTGACATCAGAACGTTTGTTCTATACAATCTAGCATAGAACACAGCCTCCATTGCAGCATCTTTTCAGCGACGGCTTTCCAGCAGGTGCGGGCAATTGCCTGGGTAGTTGGCCGGCACTGCCTATCTTTGCATTCAGGGTCAACAGGCAACTCATTCATGTCTGACGTCAAACGCAGGCGGCTGGACAGCGCGATCGCGGCTGTTCAGCAGCGCCATGGTTCGCAAGCGCTGCGCCGCGGGGAGGATATGGCCCAGCAGCCGCTGATCCCGCACATCTCCACCGGGTTCGCCGCCCTGGACGCCATCACCGGCTGCCAAGGGATTCCACTGGGGGCGGTTACCTTGCTCAGTGGGCGTACGACTTCGGGCAAGTTGACGGTGGCCTACAAGCTGCTGGCCAATGCCCAGCGTGACTTTTACGGCCACACTGCCCACACGGTTGCCCTTATCGACCTCAGCCGCACTGCCGATCCCGACTACATGGCGCGCTGCGGGATAGACCTGGATGCGATGCTGGTCGGGCGCCCCCAAGCCGGGCCGGAGGCCGTCTACCTGTTGGGAGATCTGCTGCAGACACGGCAGCTGCGTGCCGTCGTCGTCGACAGCCTGGCGGATCTGGCAGCAGATCGCGAAAGTATGGCGGCGCTGCATGCCGCGCTGGGCAAACTGCAGCAGCGGCTGCGGGCAGCGGGCGCGGCGTTGATCGTACTGGACGACCCGCAGGCGCCGTGGCTGCGTTGGCTGAACCTGGACAACAGCAGCAAGGTGCGCTGGTGCGCGGCGCTGCACATCGAGATGCAGCGCGAGCGCTGGCTGCGCCAGGGCAGCGCGATGGTCGGCTATCGTTCGCAGGCACGCCTGCTCAAAAGCCGTTGGGTTTACGGCATTCGCAGCGCCACGGTGGAGATCGTGTTTAACGGCACGGTGCGGGCGCAGGAGACGTGGTGAGGGGGTGAGAGGGTGAGAGGGTGAGCGTTCTGTGCTGTCATGTGCCCGATTTGTTGATTGAACTCGCCTGCCGGCGCGAGCCGCGGTGGCGCGGGCGGCCGCTGGCCTTGCTGGGGCCGGACGAGCGCGTGTGGGCAGTTTCGCCGGCGGCGGCGCAGTGCGGCGTGCAGGTGGAGATGCGCCCGCAGCAGGCGCAGATCGCCTGCCCCGAACTGCTGCTGCGCCCGCTCGATCTGGCAGCGGCCGAGATGGAGCAGGGCGCGCTGCTGGCTGCCCTGGCCGAATGGGAGCTGCCGGTAGAGCCGCAGTCCTGGGGCATGGCTTATGTAGATTTGCACAGCGTGGCCAAGACCGCCGCCGCCGTACAGCCGCTGGCTGCCGACCTGGGGCGGCGGCTGCGCAGCGATATGGGGCAGGAACTGCAGCCGGCGTTGGGGTGGGACTCGGGCAAGTTTACGGCCCGCGCCGCAGCCATGCAGGTGGTGCCCGGCCGCATGCGCCTGGTGGACAAGCGTGACGAAACCCGCTTCTTGGGGCCGCTGTCGATCACGCTGCTGCCGCTGCCGCGCCCCCACCTGCAGCAGCTGCACTGGTTGGGGATTCGCACCTTGGGCCAGTTTGCCGAGCTGCCCCCGGCGGCAGTCTGGCAGCGGTTTGGCGCAGGCGGCAAACAGGCGCAGCGTTGGGCCCAGGGGCGTGACGATCGCCCTGTGCGCGCAGCCGTATCCCAGGCTCCCCCACCCACAGCGGTGGTATTGGATCCCCCGTCCGGCACGTTACAGCCGGTGGTGGAAGCGGTTATGGCCTCGCTGCGCCCGCTGCTGATCGACCGCGCCGCGGCATTGGAGGGCGTGCGCCGCCTGCGTATTGCCGTCTCCTTTGTGGCCGGCGAGCAGCAGTCTGCCGACCTGGTGTTTGTCGAGCCCGCCACCCAGCCGCAGCGGGTGCAGGCTGCGCTGGTGCAGCAGCTGTGCCGGATGCGCTGGCCCAGCGAAGTGGAGAAGGTGCAGTGGACGCTGTTGGAGTGTGGCGAACTCGCTGCTCCGCAACTCACCTTGCTTGCCGAACCCCAGCAGCGTCTGCGGGCGTTGAGCGACCTGGCCGGCAGCCTGTCCAGCCGTTACAGCTCGCTCTTGTTTCAAGCCTGTCTCCCCCACGCCAACCATCCTGTGCCTGAGCGACGCAGCGCTTTGCAGCCGCTTGCCCAGTCACCTAGCGGCACTGCTGTGGCGCATGTCTCGTCTCTGGCCTGAGGGTGAACCGATCAGCGTTCAAACCAATACCCACGATCAGCCCGTGCGCTTCACCTGGCACGAACGCGTCTACCGGCTGGCCCGGATTCACCAGCGCTGGGAGGTGGACGTGGATTGGTGGCGGGCGGAAGGGCGGGTCTGGCGCTCCTACCTGGCAGTGACGACGACGGATGGGCTGCTGTGCGTCATCTATCAAGATTTGGAGAAACAGGCTTGGTTCTTGGCAAAAGTTTATGATTGATTGTTATGGCTGAGTATGCGGAACTGCACTGCCACAGCTATTTCTCGCTGCTGGACGGCGCCTCGGCACCCGAAGAGCTCGTCCAGGCGGCAGTCGACAAGGGGCTGCGTGCGCTGGCGCTGACCGACCACGACAGCTTGAGCGGGGCCGTCCGTTTTGCGACGGCGGCGCGCCGCGCTGCCCTGCACGCGGTCATGGGCGCCGAGGTCACGCTGGCGGACGGCGCGCACCTGACGCTGCTGGCCGAAACCCAGGCCGGGTATGCCAACCTGTGCCGGCTGATCACGGCTGCGCGCATGGAGGCAAAGGTAGAGAACATCCGCGACAGGGCTGGGGGAAGAGAACGAGGAGAACTGGGCTGGCAAGGTGGCGCCGGCCCTGCGTTGGGAGGTGCTGGCTGCCCACTGCCAAGGACTCATCGCCTTGAGTGGCTGCCGCCAAGGTGCGGTCGCCGCTGCATTTTTGCGCGGCGCAGAAGAGGAAGGAGTGGCCGCGCTGCGGCGGCTCTACGATCTGTTTGGCGCGCGCCATTTGTTTGTGGAGGTGCAGCACCACGATCTGCCCACCGACGACCGGCTGGTGCGCAAGCTGCTGCGGGCCGCTCGCACCATGGGGCTGCCGGTCGTGGCGACCCACAATGTTCATTACGCCGCACACGAACAAAGTATGCTGCGCGATGCCTTGATTGCCGTTCGCCACCGGGAAACATTGGATGCGGCGCAGCGGGCAGGGCGGCTGCCTTTTAACAACAGCTATGCGCTGCCGTCGCCGGCCGAGATGGCACGCCGGTTTGCGCAGCAGCCCGAGGCCCTGTACAACACGCTGGCGATCGCCGAACGCTGCCATACGTCGCTGGATTTTTCACAGCAGCGCCTGCCCGAGTTTGCCACGCCTGACGGCTCGCCTACCTTCCGCTTTCTCTATCAACTCTGCCACGCACGTCTGCCGGAGTGCTACCCGGACCTGCGGCCCGTCGTGCTCAATCAACTGGCGCACGAGTTGGACATCATCGAAGGCGCCAACCTGGCGACATACTTCCTTGTCGTGTGGGACATCGTGCGGTTTGCCCGCGAGCAGGGGGTGCGCTGCCAGGGGCGCGGCTCGGCCGCCAACTCGATCGTCGCCTACCTGCTGGGCATCACCAGCATCGATCCGCTGGCGCACCACCTGCTGTTCGAGCGTTTCTTGAGCAGCGACAAGTTTACGATGCCCGACATTGACATCGACTTCGCCGCCGACCGCCGTGAGGAGGTGATCCAATATGTCTACCGCAAATACGGCCACAGCCACACTGCCATGGTCTGCAATGTGGTCACCTACCAGGCGCGCAGCGCCATCCGCGACCTGGGCAAGGTGCTCGAACTGCCCGAGACGAGTGTCGAACAGCTGTCAGGCAAGCTGGACACGCACTCCCCGCGCGATGCTGCGGCGCAGTTGGAAGGGGTGGCACCGCCCCATCTGGTCACCTTGTTGCGCCAGATCGACGGCTGCCCGCGCCATCTTTCGATTCACAGCGGCGGTATGCTGATCACCCGCGCCCCGCTGGCCGAGATCGTACCGCTGGAGCCGGCCACCATGCCCGGGCGCTTTGTCTGCCAGTGGGATAAGGACAGCGTGGAGGACGCCGGGCTGATCAAGATCGACCTGCTGGCGCTGCGCACGCTGGGCGTGATCAGCGAAACCTTGGCGCTGCTGCCGGCAGCGGGTGGAGAAGCGCCGGACTTAGGGCAAATTCCACTGGACGACCCGCAAATCTACCAGATGCTGCAGGCAGGCGACACGATAGGCGCCTTCCAGGTGGAAAGCCGGGCGCAGCAGCAGATGCTGCCGCGGCTTAAGCCGGCATGTTTTGAAGACATCGCCGTCGAGGTGGCCATCGTGCGGCCGGGACCGATCCAAGGCGGCGCGGTGCATCCCTATCTGCGCCGGCGTACCGGCGAAGAGCCGGTGACCTATCTGCATCCGTGTCTCAAGCCGGTGCTGGCCGAGACGCTGGGGGTGCTGCTCTTCCAGGAGCAGGCGATTCGGGTGGCCGTGGAGGCGGCGGGTTTCAAGCCGGGCGAAGCAGATCTGCTGCGGCGGGCGCTCTCACGCAACCGCTCGCAGGAGGCGATGGCGGCGCTGCGCGAGCGCTTTGTGCGCGGCGCGCAGGAGAAGGGGATCGAAGCGCTCGTGGCCGAGGCGATCTTCCAGCAGCTGGCAGGTTTTGCGGGTTACGGTTTTTGCAAATCGCATGCCGCCAGCTTTGCCCTGATTGCCTATCAGACGCTGTGGCTCAAGCACTATCACCCTGCGGCCTTTTACTGCGCGCTGCTCAATCAGCAGCCGATGGGCTTTTATCCGCCCGAGGTGCTGCTGGGCGATGCGCGCCGCCACGGCGTAGACGCCCTGCCGCCTGACGTGAACCACAGCAGATGGCGCTATACACTGGAGATGGTCGAGGACGTGCAGGGAGAGCCGCGTTGGGCGCTGCGCACAGGGCTGCAAACCATTGCCGAGCTAGGGGAGAGCGCCTGGGAAACGTTGGCGGCCGCGCGTGAAAACGGCATATTTCGCGATTTGGCGGACTTTTGCCAGCGCACGCGGTTGGAGCAGGACGTCGTCCGCAACCTGATTCGCGCAGGGGCCTGCGATGTATTTGGCGAGCGGCGCCAGCTGTTGTGGCAGCTGGGTGACCTGGATCTGCGTCCCGGCGCATTTGACCTCGTGCGCGAGGAGGTTCGCATGGAACTGCCGCTGTTGGCGCCTTTGGAACAGACGGCCTGGGAATATGAGCTGATGGGCGCTGCGCCTGCCCGGCAGATGATGGTGCACTATCGGCCGCAGCTGCGGGCAGCGGGCGTGTTGAGCGGGTGGCAGGTCAAGCAGATGCCGCCGGGGCGCAGGGTGCGCAGCGCTGGTTTTGTGGTCGTGCGCCAGCGTCCTGCTACGGCCAAAGGCATCCTATTTATGTCGCTGGAGGACGAGAGCGGGCTGTTGGACCTGGTAGTAAAGCCGCCCTGTCTATGCCAGGCTGCGCGAGGTACTGCGGGGTCAACCCTTACTCATCGTGGAAGGGGTCGTGCAGCGCAGCGGGCGTGCCGTCAGCCTCCTGGTGCAGCACGCCCAGCCGCTGCTCTAAAGCAGTGTGCACATTTGCTGTTTCTTGTGTATTATCCGTCCAGGATCCGCGTCCTAACTACAACCCACATCAACACCTGTGCGGAGAATCATGTATGAAACGAATGCGAATGCTGGCTGCGGCCAGCCTCCTCTTGATGGTAATGGTCCTGGCTGCGTGCGGCGGTGAGGAAGCCACGCCGACGCCGGTACCACCGACCGCTCCCCCACCTACGGCGACGCCGGCACCGGTTGAGCCGACACCCACGACAGCTCCAGAGACGGCAACTGTCGAGGCAACCGTTGAAGCGACCGCCGAAGCGACTGAGCACGTTGAAGCGACCGTTGAAGCGACCGCCGAAGCGACCGCCGAAGCGACTGCCGAAGCGACTGCCGAAGCGACTGCCGAAGCGACTGTCGAAGCGACTGCCGAAGCAACCGTTGAAGCGACCGCCGAAGCGACTGCCGAAGCGACTACTGAGGCCACTGTCGAGGCCACCGTCGCAGCCACCGTTGAGGCAACTGCGATCGTCACCGGAACTGCCGCCGAAGAAGCTGGGGCCGCCGCTGCGGGCATCATGACAGATACGACAGCTGCTATAGCGGCGTCTGCCGGTGCGAGCGAAGCGATAACGGCGGCAACTGCGGCGGCTGGTGTAACCTCCACGGACGCTGTCTCGGTTGAGCCTGCGGTTGTAACGGAACCGGTCGTAACCGAGACTGCCGCTATGACGCGAGTCTGCCGAGGCAGCTGTCGAAGCTCTAACAGAAACTGTGTCTGCGGAAGTTGCAGCAGTTGCCGCTGAAATTGCTGAAGAATCTGCAACTGAAGTGGCGGAAACACCCGCAGTGACTACCACCGAAGCGACGGCAGAAGCCACAGCTGAGGCGACCACCGAAGCAACAACCGAAGCAACATGCCGAGGCCACGAGCTGAAGCAACAACCGAAGCAACAACCGAAGCAACAGCCGAAGCAACAACCGAAGCAACAGCTGAAGCAACAACCGAAGCAACAGCTGAAGCAACGGCTGAGGCAACGTCGAGGCAACGGCTGAGGCAACTGTCGCAGCTGCAGCGGCCGTTACAGAGACGGGTGCTGCCACGGAGACGCTGGCTGTGGTTGTACCGCTGACGGTAACTGAGACCCCAGAGGCGGAACTGGCAGCAGCGGTTACCAATACCGTAACTAGTACTGCCACTAGCGTCGCTGCGGCCGTCGTGACGAGCACCGAAACTGTGACCGCTACAGCACTGCTTAGCGAGACTGCCGCCGCCACCGTCACCACTGCACCAACTCACACCGCGCCCGGCGAATCTCCGCTTAGCGGGGACTGGATCTGGGTGGACACGACCATGAGCGACGGCACCGTCATTGCGCCGCAAAGTGAAGGCCGCTACGGGATGCGCTTTCTGGCCAATAGCCGTGTCGACATCTTCGCCGACTGCAACCGTGCCGTGGGCCGCTACTCGCTTAACGGCGACAGTTTGAAGCTGCGGGTCGCAGCCGCTTCCGATCTATCCTGCGGCACTATCGTGGACGCCCGAGCCTTTTTCGGAGACTTGCGCCATGTCACCGATGCTCTGCTGCGGGGCAACGACTTGTATTTGAGCGCTGGAGACCGACAGCGGAACGATGCATTTTACCCGCCAGTAACAAGGGTATCTGGCCGGCCATGAGCAAGAACTTGCAGGTCCACAAGGCAGCATTGGCACGACAGCGTTCGCCTCTACCGACGACGCATGAGAATGTCGCCGTTCGTGTCACTGTTCGTCCTGCCGTCAGTCGCAGCCATCGTGCTTGGCCTGTGGCTGGGAGTGGTGCCTGCAAGTTCGGTCATGGCTGCGCCGGCAGCGCAAGCAACGCCGCCGGCGGCTGTGGCCAGGTTCAACAACGTCAGCATCTATTCCGGGCCAGGTACCAACTACCCGATCATCGGGACCATCGCCTATGGGCAGGGCTGCACCGTGACCGGGCGCGATACCATCACCGGTTGGTGGCTGGTGCAGTGTCCCACGGGTGTAACGGGGTGGGTGGCGTACGACGGTGTGAATGTTGTCGGCGACATCGCCATGGTCCCCCTGTTTATCGCCGGCAGCCAACCACCCCCAGCACTGCAACCGGACCTGACGCAGCCGGTCCCGACCAACGGCTGGCGCGCGACCTACTTTGCCAATAAGGATTTGCTTGGCTCGCCGGTGCTCGTGCAGGAGGTGCCGGATGTTAACTTCAACTGGGGCCTTGGCAGCCCCGGCCCAACCGTACCAGCCGACTATTTTTCGGCCCGCTATGAGCGTACGGTGGCGCTGGCCCCCGGCAGCTACCTGCTGACCCTGCGCATGGATGATGGAGCGCGACTGTTTATCGACGATCAACCCGTGTTGGACGATTGGCGGGTCGGCTCGGTGCGTGAGCTGTCGACGATCCGCATGTTAGGAAGCGGTGCGCGGCTGCGGATAGAATACTTTGACGAGAACGGCGAGGCATCGATCTCCTTTGCGATGACGCCGATGGCCGCGCTGCCCCCTGTGCTGCCGACACCCTCGGCACCCTGGCCGGCGCAAGCCCCCGATCTAGCAGTCGTGCAGGACCAGTGGCGTGCCCAGTTCTTCAACAATACCGACCTGGGCGGCCGCCCGGTGGCGGCGTTGTACCAACCCCGCGGGGTGTATCCACTAGATATGAACTGGGACGGGGGGGTACCTGCACCCGGCGTCGGCGCTGACTTCTGGTCCGCACGCTATGAAGGTCGCTTCTATTTTGCCCCAGGCAGTTACGACTTCTTTGCCGTTTCTGACGACGGTGTGCGCGTCTACATCAACGACATTCTGCTTATTAACGCGTGGTTTGACGGCTACAACGACCGCAGTAACCGTTTTGACCGGGTCGGTGCGGGTTGGCACACGATGCGCGTGGAGTACTACGAGCGAACGGGCAATGCGAACCTACGGGTGTGGTGGTCTTTTGCAGGCGGCAGGCAGCCGGTTACGGGGTCAATTCCGCCGCCGCCGACACCGTAGTTCAGTTACAGCAGGTCACCAGCGGAAGACCAGACCGCTGATGAGGACCAGAAAAAGGATGGCAAGCAGCAGGACCTTGAGCGTGTCCACGCCCGAATCAAGAAACGGTTTCCGGCGAAAAGGGTTGTCGTTCACGCCTTGCTCCTCATGGGGTTTGCGCTAGAAGGCAGATCGCACATCGCGCCCAAGCCGGCGCGCTGCCTGCAGCAGCTGAACAAGCCCATATTCCATGCGCGAGAGGTTCTGCGCCGAATAGGGTCCGGTGACACCCGTGTCCGCATTCTCGTCGGTGCCTGTCTCCTCGCCGGTGTTGTAGCCGCTCTCGGCAGTGAGAGGAGCAGGCGCGGCCGGTGGTTCTGCAGACAGTGCTTGTCCCTCGGACGGCGGCTGGTTGAGCAGCGGCTGGGTCTTCTCGATCAGGCCATTAATCGACTCGATCAGATCATCCAACTGATTCGAGACTTGTTCGATTTCGGGCTCAATGCCTGATGCGGCGAGGGCGCTCGCCTGTGCCGCTTCCGGACGCCTTGCCGGTCCGCTCTTGTTCAATGGCGCCGGCTTTGCCGCTCGCGGCAAAATGGCGCTCAGCGGCAGCGGGGAGTCCGGCCCCGGTGCTGTCGCATCCTGCGGGGCACGGCCGGGATCGGCCGCGACGGCAGCGGGGCCCACCGTGAACGCCTCTGCCGGCACAAGGTCAGGGCCGGCAGAGGCGGCCGCGCCTGCATATTGGGCTTCAGTGGCTGTCTCGCTTGACCCAGGCTGCGCGGCTGGATCTGTGTTCTGCTCTGAATCCAGGCCCGTGAGGATGCCTTGTTCCTCTTGCGGCGCGTCCTGTGTGTCTGCCTGTGTGTCTGCCAGTGTGTCTGGTACAGTGTAGACAACTGGCACGACCCTGGCAGCCGGCGCACTTTCGGGTATGGCCTGGGGATCGGCCGTTTCGGCTTGGGGCGGCGGCTGTGACGCTTCTGGTGAACGCTGCTGCTCGCCTGCCAGTCTTGAGGCGAGGGCGGACACGAGTACTGCTACGCCCGCCGGCGTCAGACCTGAGTCTTCTTCTGGTTTCTGACGGCCAGGCTGCGCTGGCTCTGCTGGCTGCGGAACGGGCTGGATGAGTACAGGTTGGCCTTCGCCGGCCTGGGCTGCAGGTTGGACTGTAACTTGGTCAGCAGCCTCCGCATTGGCATCTTCGGCAGCACTGTTTGGGTCCTGCGTCGTGGGATGGACTTCAGTTGTGCTTGTGGCAGTCGCTTGCGGTGCTGCGCCGGCCTGGATTTGAGCCACCTCGTCTTGTGGCTGCAGCGGCATGCTCCGGTTGGCAAGAAGGTCCGCGCTCGCCAGCGTGGCAGCAGCAACCGGCGTCGATGCGCGTTCCGCTTCGCCGGATGTGGTGCTCACGTAGTTAGCCTGCTTGCTTGGCGCCAGGTCGCCTACCAAGCCCGGGACATGCTCTTGGGCTATCTGCTCCTCGGCTCTCTGTTCTGCCGGGACGGCGTAAACGACTGGCTCTGACACAGGCGTTTCAGACACGGGCGGTTCAGCTGCAGATACGTCTGCTACTGGCATTCCTGCCACGGGTATTTCTGCCGCAGGCATCTCCGCCGTGGATGCTGCAGTTACAGGCTGTTCCTGCACATAGGGCGACACCGTTGGCTGCTCTTTGTTTCTTGTCCATATTGCAGCAGCAGCAGCGGTACCTACAGCCAAGGCGGCAGGAGAGAGTGTGGATTGTGCCGGTTCGGCTTTAGGTGTTTCGCCGGGCGCCTGGCCAGGTGCCTGGCGGAGTACTCCGTTGCCGTTGCTGGCCGAGGCGCGGTCGATAGATGCTGATCTGGCGGCGGCAAACTGGGGGTCGGAGCGCTGCTGCTCGACGGGCACAGCCTGTGAGGCGATCGACTGGTCAAAGTCTACTGGTTCAGGTGAGGCAGGTACGATGACTTCAACTGTGTCGACGTCATCTTCTTCGCCCTCCAGGAAGACCATAGGGCTCTGGTAACCGGCGGCGAACCCCGGAGAGGTGTTTGTTTCGGCGGACTGTGAAATAGTGGAAAGTGAGTGGACGGTGGCTTCCAGTTCGGCGATCCGCTGGTTTTCGATCCGCATACGCCGCCGACGAAAGTAGAGCCACTCCCAGAGCGTGGACAGGATAAAGCCGAGCAGGAACCCGGCTAAAACGTACCACCAGACAGAGTCGGTCATGGGCAATCCTCCGCAGCCTCGTCCGCACAATTCGATGCCGCGTGTCGATTTCGCAAATCGGACGGTTGGTTACATCATACCTTGCCAAATAAGTTGTGTCAACATAATGGCGCAATTCAGACCTTGCGCCGCTGGCGGGCTGCCTCAAACAGGATGACCGAGCCGGCGACCGCTGCGTTGAGGGATTCCACACCACTGTGCATTGGAATGGCAATCGCGGTAGATGCTGTGCGTGCTGCTGCGCCGGCGCCGCTGGCTTCGCCGCCTACCACCAGCGCGCACGGTGCACGCCAGTCTACCTGGTCGTAGGCGAGCTGCGCAGCGGCCTCTGCCAGGTAGAGATTGAGGCCAGGGCCAAGAATCTGGCGCACCTGCTCCCAGGTGGCGCAGATCCGCAGCGGCACACGAAAGTGCGCGCCCATACCGGCGCGCAGCACCTTGTCGTTAAAGGGATCGACCGTCTGCGGGCCGAAGATGACGGCCTGCACCCCAGCGGCAGCCGCGCTGCGCAGCAGCGTGCCGGCATTGCCGGGGTCGCGGACGGCATCGAGAACCAGGGCAAAGGTGAGGGGCGTGGGCAGCGGAAGGTTGAGGGGCAGTGGCAGCACGGCGACGAGCCCTTGCGGCGTCACCGTGCTGGTGAGCGTCGCAAAGACTTCGGGCGTACAGGGCTGGCAGTCCGTGCCGCCGGCCTCCAATGCTGCCAGCAGTGCGGCCGCAGCGGCGTTAGCCTCTGCCGCCTGGGGGTCATAGAAGACGACCACCGGCTCTATCCCGCACTGCACGGCATCGCCGATCATGCGCACACCTTCGGCCAGCAGCATGCCGGCCGCATAGCGTTCCTTGCGGTCGACCAGCTTGCGGGCAGCCTTGATGCGTGGGTTGTGAATGCTGGTGATCATACGCCTGTATACAACCTATGTGCTCGACGGCAACGAAACTCCCGGTGAAAACACCCCTGGGGAAAACAAAGCGGCAGGAACCGATTGGCTCCTGCCGCTTGCTTGTCAGAAGAGGACGGCGCCGGTTACAAACGTGGCGCGGCGAGTTCGTCAGCTCAGCTTGCCCTTGGCCACGTCGGCAAGCTTGCTGAATGTGCCCGCATCCGTCGCGGCGATATACGCCAGCACCTTGCGGTCAACCTGGACGTTGGCCAGCTTGAGACCATGGATCAACTGGCTGTAGTTGAGGCCATTCTGCCGGGCCGCCGCATTGATGCGCTGAATCCACAGGCTGCGGAAGTCGCGCTTGCGGTTGCGGCGGTCGCGATAGGCGTAAAAGAGGGACTTCAGCATGGCTTCATTCGCACGGCGGAAAAGGCGGTGCTTGCTGCCAAACTGGCCCTTGGTGAACTTCAGGACCTTTTTGTGACGCTGGTGAGCGTATACCTTTGGTCGTGAACGTGGCATCTTTTTGTCTCCTTCCGTGAGGGCGGACCTGGTGTCAACCAGGTCGCTTCGTCAGCCGATCACGTGTGGTGAAAATAGAACTCGAAACGATCCGGCAAACCTTTTACCGGACTTATGACCCGACTACTTGACAGCCTTGCCGGCCGTCTGCTTGACCTGCTTGACGATGTACGTGACTTCGGACGAAACGGCATGGCGGAAATCGCTGTTCTTGCTGCTCTTCTTGCGGCGGCGCAAGTGCGTCCGGCCGGCGAGCATGTGCATGACTTTGCCGTTCTTGGTCAGGCGGAACCGCTTGGCTGTTCCCTTGTGTGTCTTTAGCTTTGGCATGATAGCCTCTCCATTCTTTCTCGATTCGCACCCTCTTCTGACAGGTGTGCATTGCGCGCGACATGTGGCCCATGCGTAGAGCGCAAGCCAGTACTTTAGCGCTAAGCCGGCACTTTCGTCAATTTTCCGGAGGTCCAATTTGCAAGGAAATCCCTGCCTGTCTACAGGCAAATTCGTCGCCGGCGCGCTCGTTGATCGAGCGCATGCCTACCCCGCCCGGTGTAATGGTCGGGCTTTTGCGTGTGGCCGCCTTGTATTCCTGGCGCAGCGAGCGGCCCGTGCCTTTCTTGCCGGCAATCTGCTGCTGGGTGATGACCGGGTAGGCGGCAAAGACGGCGACGTCCTCTTCTGCATCGGCGAGATAGATGCGGTCGCGGCGCAGGGTGCGCGCATAGTCGTCCATGCCCAGCGAGTCGACGACTTCGTCGGGCCGGCCGGTGGCGCCGGCACGCTGCTGCACGCGCAGAAAGATGCGATGTTCTTCGTTGGCGGTGTCGTACCCTTCGTAACGCAGCTCAAAGACCAAGGGGCGCAGGTTGTAGGTGTAGGCCTCGCCTTTGCGTTCGCGCTCGCGCCAGATCGTCTCCTGCGCCAAGAAAATCCTCGATGCGCTCCTCGATTGCGGCCGGTTCAATCTCCCCGGGCGCCGCATAGATGATGATGGTGTAGTCGGCGCCGATCAGCAGGTTTTGGACGGCGGAGGGCTTTTTGTCCAGCTCGGCCAGCGAGACGAGGCGCACACCTGGGGCAAGCTTGGCCTCAAGCCCCCTGCGCAGCTCGGGCAGCGGCACGGGCGGGCTGAGCGTGATGTCAAGCAGCTCACGTTCGCCGGTGATGCCGACGCCGAGGGGCGAGGCAAACTGCATGTGCGGCTGCGGGTTGAAGCCCTGCTTGTACAGCAGCGGCAGGTCGGCGCGGCGCAGCGTGCGCTCCCAGAGGCGGAACTCGTCGTGGTGCGAGATGAACTTGATCGACTCGGTCTTGGCGTAGACGATGCGCACGAACTGGCGCGGGAGGGCTTCCTCGGCGGGAGTATCAGGCGCCTCAACTTGGCTGTCGTCTAAAAGGTGTTCTGTCATGATATCGTTTCACTGTCCCCGGCACATTCTGCTGCCTAATCCTGCACCAGCTCGATGGGCTGCAGGCGCTTGCTGACGGTGCCTTCGCGGCGCTGGGGGACGCGGTGGTCGAACTGGCCGGTGCGCTCGGGCGACATATCGTCGTTGAAGTAGAGCGGCACGGGCATGGCGTTGACGGGCTGGCGGGCCTTGCCGCGGCCCAGCGGCGGGCATTCCCATGCCTCATCGGGGGCTTCGCGGCGCTGCTCCTTGAAGTGGCCGAGGATGCCGCAGGAGAAGCAGTGCTCGCGGCAGTCGTCCACGACGCCGCCCTGGTAGGTGTGAACGTATTCCTGGGCCAGGAACTGCTTCTTGACGCCGGCCGAGATATGCTCCCAGGGCAGCACCTCGTCGAGCGGGCGGGCGCGGCGGGCATACCAATCCATATCCAGGCCCAGATCGGCAAAGGCCTGCTGCCAGGCCGCGAAGTTGAAATACTCGCCCCAGCCTTCCAGCTTGGCGCCCAGCTCCCAGGCGCGCTGGATGACGTCGCCCATGCGCCGGTCGCCGCGGGTCAGGAAGGCTTCGACCAACGTTTCTTCGGGGTCGTTCCAGGAAAAGTGGATGCCGGGGCCGCGCAGCGAACGCTGCAGCTGTTCGATCTGGGCGCGGATGACCGCCTCGTCCTCCATCGGCACCCACTGGAAGGGCGTGTGCGGCTTGGGCACGAGCGTGCTGACGCCGATGCGCACGTTGGCCTTCTTGCCCAGCACGCGGCGGCCGACGGCCAGCACCTCTCGGGCCAGGTCGGCGATGGCCTGCACGTCGTCCAGTGTCTGCGTGGGGTGGCCGATCATGAAGTACATCTTGATCGTGGTCCAGCCGCGTTTGTAGACCTCTTCGGCCGTGGCGAGCAGGTCGGCGGAGGCGATCGGCTTGTTGATCACATCGCGCAGGCGGTCGGTGGCGGCCTCGGGGGCAAAGGTGAAGCCGGAGCGGCGGCGGCCCTTTTCCAGCAGGTCCATCAGGTCCACGCTAAAGCTCTCGATGCGCAGGCTGGGCAGGCCGACGCTGAGGCGCTTGGCGCCGTGCTTCTCCATCGTGCGCCGCACCAGTTCGGCCACATAGGTGTAGTCGCTGCTGCTGAGGCTGAGAAAGCTGACTTCCTCAAAGCCGCAGTTGGCGATCATGTCGTCGACTGCCTGCAGGACCTCGTCGACCGGCCGCTCGCGCACGGGGCGGAAGATCATGCCCGCCTGGCAGAAGCGGCAGCCGCGCGTGCAGCCGCGCATGATCTCGATGGCGGCGCGGTTGTGGACGACGTTGATGTAGGGCACGATAAACCGCGTCACCGGCGGCGGCAGCACCGTCATGACGCGCTTGAGCACCTCGCGTGGGGCGGCAGGGTGATTGGGCGTCACGGCTGCAATCGTGCCGTCGGCAGCGTAGCTGACCGTGTAGAGTGCCGGCACATAGACGCCGGGGATGCGAGCCAGGCGCTCCCACAGCTGCCTGCGCGTGCGATCCGGCGCCTGTTTCCACTGTTGCGTAGGCGTCGATGACCTCGAAGATGACTTCTTCGCCTTCGCCGATGACCATGGCGTCGAAGAAGGCGCTCATCGGTTCCGGGTTGTAGCAGCCCGAGCCGCCGGCGATGATCAGCGGGTGCTCGGCGCTGCGGTCGGCGGCGCGCAAGGGGAAGCCGCCAAGGTCGAGCATCGTCAGCACGTTGGTATAGAGCTGCTCGTAGGGCAGGCTGAAGCCGACGATGTCGAAGTCCGCCAGTGGGTGGCGGGTTTCCAGCCCATAGAGCGGGATGCCGTCGCGGCGCAGGTAGAATTCAAAGTCGGGCCAGGGGCAGAAGACGCGTTCCGCCAGCAGGTCGGGGCGGCGGTTGATGCGGTCATAGAGCACCTGCAGGCCGAGGTTGCTGCCGCCCAGCTCATAGATGTCGGGGAATGCCAGCGCCACCTTGGTGCGGATGCTGGGATCTGTCCAGTCCTTGGCGATCGAGTTGAGTTCGCCGCCGGTGTAGCGTGCCGGCTGTTCGACCTTGTGCAGCACCCGGTCGAGGGCGCGCGTGATTTGTTTGGGTGACAGGGCCATAGTCTCTCCGATTCCTTCGCATCGTCCAGGCACGGTTCTGCCTCAGCGTCGGCCGGTGCAGGATTGGCCTGGGTGGGGTTTGAACCCACAATTTTGTCGCGCCAGTTGGTGCGGACAAGTAAGGCTCAGATTATACCGGCACATTCCGAATGGCGGAAACAGCTGACCTCGTGGTCGTTGACCATGCCGCAGGCCTGCATGTAGGCGTAGCAGATAGTGGGGCCGACAAAGGTAAAGCCGCGCTTGGCGAGGTCCTTGCTCATGGCCTGGGCCTGTGGGGTCTGTGCCGGTATTTCGCGTAGCGATTGCCAGTGGTTGACGATCGGGGCGCCGTCTACAAAGCGCCAGATATAGGCGTCAAACGAACCGTACTCGGCCTGGGTGCGCAGAAATGCCTGGGCATTGCGGATAAAGGCGCGCACCTTGAGACGGTTGCGCACGATGCCGGGATTGGCGAGCAGCTCTGCAACCTTGTCTTCGTCGTAACCGGCCACCAGCGATGGGATCAAAATTGTCGAAGGCGGCGCGATAGTTCTCGCGTTTGCGCAGCACTGGTGATCCAGCTCAGACCGGCCTGGGCGCCTTCGAGGCAGATCATCTCGTAGTGGCGGCGGTCGTCGTGGACCGGCACGCCCCATTCTTCGTCATGATAAGCCAGGTAGAGCGGATCGCTGCCCGCCCACTCGCACCGATGAGGGCTCATTGCGTTCTTCCTCTATTTGTCCCATAATGTGGGCGCTTTTTCCCGTTGGTCTTGGACTCCCACCATATCACAAGGTTCTAGGTTTGTCCGATCTCGTTTCTTGCTGTGTTTCAAATGAAAGGTGAACCGCATGATCCGCAGGGTAGTTGGATTGCTGTTGGCGGCAGTGCTGCTCTTGACCCAAGTCGGAGCCGCTGCAGCGCAGGGTGGCCCCACGCCGAAACGTATCAGTTTTCCGCCGGGCGGCACCAGTGCCACACGTACGGGCGTGCTGACGATGGGCGGCATGGTGCGCTATGTGCTTGGGCATCAATGGCGGGGCAGACGCTCAACGCCTCGGTGGCGTCCGGCAACAACAATGTCGATCTCGTGATCTTCGGCGCCGACGGCACGGTGTTGATCTCCGACCATGCAGATGCGAGCAGTTGGAGCGGTGTCGTACCTTCGACGCAGGACTACTATATTGACGTGCGCGCCATTGATGGCACCTCGGCCAACTACACGCTCACGGTGACCATGCCACCCGCGCCGCCGTCGCCGCCGCATCCCACCATCCAGCGCATCCGGTTTGCGCCGGGCACGATCTCGGCTACCGTCAGCGGGCAGGTGGTGCCGGGGGGCAACAACGAATATGTGATTAAGGCGAGCGCCAACCAGCAGATGCTGATCAGCACCTCTGCCGAAGAACAGGCTGTGGCAGTTTCCGTGGTGGGAGCCGACGGCACCGTGCTGCAGTCGTCGATGGGCAGCCTCAGCAACTTCAGCGGCGAACTGCCTTCAACGCAGGACTACTTTATCACTGTCTCGATCGCAGGGCGAGGGATTTGCCGACTACCAGATGACGGTGACGATCGAACCGCTGGTGAATTAGGTCCGGTTTGGACCGGGCCGCGTTTGACAAGTTACCGGTTCGCGCATACACTTTCCAACCGCTGGGCAGTCGATTGTGGTATGACATGGCGCATTCGTCTAGCGGCCCAGGATAGTGCCCTCTCAAGGCACAGACACGGGTTCGAATCCCGTATGCGCTACCATATTGTCAGATGGACGGCGGCTCGCAATGGGTCGCCGTCCGTTTTTCATTTGAGGTCTTACCCAATGGATGTTGAGTCAAAACTGGCGGAGCTGGAGAAGCGCCTGGCGGAGCTGGACAGTAAGATTTCAGCGGCCGCCACGAAAAAAGATATCTGGGACCGCTTTTCGCCAGATCGGCCCGATCCTGATTACGCTGGCCGTGGCAGCAGGCGGCTGGGTGGTGACGGACATGATGAAGCGCATGGATGTCAACGCAACGCAGCGCCAGATGGTGATCCAGGAAAACACGGCACGGATGTCCACGCGCGTGTCGCAGGCCCAACTGGTTTCTACGTTCTTGCCTCCGCTGCTGGGCAACGATCCCGATGCGCAGAAACTGGCGATCTCGGCGCTGTTGATTGCGCTGCCGGAAGAAGGCCCGGAATTGGTGCAGACGTTGTCGTCCACCACGGACGATTCCGAAATCCAGAAGTTTGCCAATGCGGCGCTGGACGATCGCAGATCTGACCTTGTCGACGAGTTGTTTTCGGCGGACGACGACCTGCGCAACAGCGCACAGGTCGAACTGGCGAATGGGTGGGCGCATGATCCACAATTGGTGCGCGACCTGCTGACGGCGGCGCAGCAAAGCATGGCGAACACGGCGGCGATCAATGCTGCGCTTATCGTACTGTACAGCATGGATGTGGATCTGCTGGTGCAGAACAGCCAAGAGATCGGAAAAACTGTTAGGTACAGAGCACGGGTGGGACGGCGCAACCAAAAGCCTGGCGGAACAACTCCGTAGTAAACTGGCGTCCAAACCATAGCTGATAAATATTGACTGACGAGGAAAAAGAGATCATGTCTGGGTGCAAGTTCCCCCTGGTTCGTCTGGCCGCAATCGGTTGTCTCCTGTTCGCAACTTGTATGCTGTCGTTAGCGGGCACTGCCAGGGCGCAGGCGCCGGTACCTGCCGCGCCCGTGCCCGCAACAGCCGAGCCGGAGGTGCTGGTTACCGGCCAGGATGGCAGCCAGGGGGCCGGACAGGGAACAGGCACGACCACTGTGCCGGGGACGGTAGTGACTAACGCCAACCTGCGCGGCGGTCCCGGCACAAACTATCCGATCGTGGGAAAGGCGCCGGCCGGAACGACGGTTAACGTCGTCGAAGCGACAGCCGATCGCACCTGGTACTATCTCGACAACGGCAGCTGGATTGCCGCATTTCTGGTCAAGCTCTCGGCCACGCCTGGCCCGGGAGAAACCTGGACGGTTACGCCTGGGCAGCCTGCCGGCATCTTTACGTCCGTTCTGACCACGATTGTAACGACCACCGTCACCACGATCGACGCTGGCGGCACGACCATCATCACGACCACCACTTCCACCACACTGCCGCCCAATGCGGTTGCCCCTGTGGTGACGGCGCCGGGGCCGGCAGCGGCTGTTCCGGTCACTGCACCACTGCAGCCTGCGCCGCTTGTGACCGTGCCATTGGTTGCGCTTGGGCCACTTACGCCCTCGCTTGTGATCTCGCAGCTGCTGCCAAGTGACGTGCAGAGTGCCACGCTCGTGTCGGTGGCTGAGGGCGACGTGATCGAGGTAGACATTAACGGCGTGCGCGAGACTGTGCGTTATCTGGGCGTGGATACGCCCGATGCCAGCCAGTTGGGATGGGCGACTGCCACCGCCGCCAATCAACGCCTCGTACAGGGACAGGAACTCCTGCTGCAGCGAGAACAGACCGATCGCGATGGGCAGAATCGGCTGCTGCGCCACGTATACACCGTGGATCGGTCGGTATCCGACTGCTTTTAACGGCGGCTATGCCGGCATCTATGTCAACGGCCAGCTTGCCGCCGACGGATGGGCAGTGCCGTACTCATCTGCCCCCGACGTCAGCCGCCAACCGGAATTGGAGCGGTGGGCGCTGGACGCCAGCCGAGCCGGGCGCGGCTTTTGGGGCGGCAACGGCGGCGCCGACAATGCCGTGTTTGGCGTCACGCGCGTGATTGCACCGCTCTTTAGCGGACCGGGTGCCGACAACGGCGCTGATGCCGTGCTGGGGGTAGATACGCTGCTCAACGTCATCGGGCGCAGCCCGGACGGGGCCTGGCTGCAGGTACGCACGCCGCGCCTCGACGAGGGCTGGGTCTTTGCTGTCGCAGGTCAGCGTAACCGGACCGATCAGCAAGCTGCCGGTGACAGCCAATGCGTCGGGGCCAACGCCCGTGCCGCAGCCGGGGACAGGCGGCCGTCGTGGGGGCTAACCCTGCACTGCCCGGCCAGCCGCCAGCCGCCACGCCCTTCCCGGGCCAGCCTGGCTTCCCGACCCCGTTCCCGGGGCAGCCGCCTGCCACACCTTTGCCTGGGCAGCCGGGCTTGCCAACGCCGTTCCCCGGCCAGCAGCCCGCGCCAACTTACTTTGGTCCGACAGTGATCATTACCGCCAACCTGCGCAGCGGTCCGGGAACCATCTATCCGGTCGTCGGCACGGCGCTGGCAAGTGCCCCCATCACGATTACTGCCCGCAATGCGGATACTACGTGGCTGCAGACTGACAACAACACGTGGATTGCCACGGGGCTCGTCACGGGCGTCACTGCCAGCACGCTGCCGCAGTTTAACGCCCCGCCCACGCCGGCCGCGACCACGCCGCCGGAACCGACTGCCGTGTTGGTCGTGCCGCCGGGAGTAACGGCGCCGACGCCGACAATTACGCCGACGCCTGCGCCGTCGGCTACGCCATTAGGCAACCCGACGCCAACTTTTACGCCGATGCCGCCAACCCCACTCGTGCGCCTGATCGCGCTCGATCGAGGCAACGAGTGGGCAATTCTGTACAACGACGGTACAGGCACGCAGGATCTGACTGGCTGGGTGTTGGTGTCGGAGACGGGCGATCAGCGCTGCGAGTTGAAGGGCAAGCTGGCCCCGCGCGAGTCGCTGCGGGTGTGGGCGCAGGTGGGTCCGGACGGCTTTAGCTGCGGGTTCCGCGCAGCCGATCTGGGAGAACTCGGGACCTGATGCCGCAATCCTGCTGAACGGCTACGGTGACGAAGTCAGCCGCATCCAGTAGGTGGGCTGAAGAAACTAGTCGCTTTGGCCATTGGGATGGATTGCGGAAGGGCCAAATAAAATAGTGAACCCGCCGCTCCTCACAAGACGGCGGGTTCTCGGTGGCCAAAAGCTAGAGCTAGGAGGCACAACTATGACCAACCTATCTCTAGTGTACCTCATTTAGGGTTTTCGGTCAACACGTTCTGCGTTTTTCCCCTAAGGTTCGCTTTAGGCCACGTCACCTCTCCTCAGCTATTCGGTCGGGGGCAGAATTACCTTGTCGATCACGTGGATGACGCCGTTGGTGGCCTCGATGTCGGCGGTGACCACAGTGGCGTCATTGATCATCACCTTGCCGTCTGCGACCATGAACTTGACCGGGCTGCCCTGGACCGTCGCCGCTTCCATGCCATCTTCCACATCGGCTGCCATCACCTTGCCGGGCACGACATGGTACAGCAGGATCTGGCTTAGCTGGCCTTGCGGGTCTGCCAGCAGTTGTTCCAGCGTGCCGGCGGGGAGAGCAGCAAACGCTTCGTCGGTCGGTGCAAAGACGGTGAAGGGGCCTTCACCCTTCAATGTATCGACCAGGCCCGCGGCTTGGACGGCAGCTACCAGCGTGCCAAACGTGCCAGCGCCGACGGCAGTATCGACGATATCGGCAGTTGGCGCTGAAGGCTCGGCCGCTGCTTCTTCGGCTGCTGTTTCCGTAGCAGTTGCCTCCGCAGCTGCCTCGGCTGTTGCCTCAGCTGTTGCCTCAGCGGTTGCCTCGCTGTAGCCTCTGCTGTAGCCTCTGCCGCCGGGGCTGCGGGAGCAGCAGGCGCAACAGGAGCACAGGCGGCAACGAGCAGGCTCGCGGCCAGGAAGGTGGGAACTGCAAACAACTTTTTCAGTCTTCATCGTCTAGGTCTCCTTGAACATGAATTTGCGTGCCGATACTTACGAATATGCTTGTCTTGAGCATTGTGCAAACATTGTTCAAACTGCAGTGCATCATGGCACAAGATGTTCGTTTCGAGCCGTGAGAAGGCTTCCATTTGTGAGTAGTAAATTTTGCAGGTACCGGCGGAATACCTTTGGTGGCGCGCAGGTGTGCGGCCCGCGGCTTGTGGTAAAATGCACGATTGGGAATTGGAGATCATGCCTGATGTCGCCGGCGCGGTGCAGCGCTTTTTGGAACAATTGCAGACCGAGCAGACGCCGTCGCTGCAGCGAATCATCCAGTCCATGGATGCTGTCGCCTGGCTCTTGGTCGTGATGATGGCCGGGGCACTGGTTGTCGGCGTGGTACTTACCATGAGCACGCGCCGTTCCTTTCTAAAGCCGGATGAGGTCGAGTCGTCGCCGACTGTACTGCTTGGCCCGGGTAAAGCAAGATCCCACACGGCTTCCGCCGCTTTCCATTATCAGCAGGCTGGGCGCAGAGTCCACATTGGAACTGCTTGAGTACGGTGATCAAATTCGTACACACGAATGGCGCTATCGCTGGAGCAGCGTACGTGAAGAACTGCTGCGGCTGCTTGAGCCGGCAGAACGCCTTTGGCCCCACCTACAGCCTTGCCCGTTACTATCGCTGTGCCGACAAACAGGAGCCAGACACGCTGCGCATACGCCGGACTGCGCTCATCCACAAGCTTGGCCTGCTTCGTTTTGTCGAACCCGATGCCGACGGCCGTTTCGCCGAGCTGCGCGTGCGTGCGCACCCAGCCGAGGTAGAGGGCGATCTGGGCTTTGAGGGTGAGGTCGCCTGGCTGCTGCCGGATGAACCCGCGCTGCCGGCTCAAGGTCCGCTCGTCGAGATGGAGCCGATTGAATTTCGCACCTTGCAGGATGCCGACCTGCGTCTGAATATTCGCCGTTCGCCTACGATCGGCGGCGGGTTTCGTTTGACGCTGAACAAGCGCCACGGTTACTGGGTGGTAGTAGATGAAGAGATCGAGTGGGTGAGCTAATGTCTGGGCTAGTGTCGTTGACAAGCTTTTTGACTTCACTCAACGTGCTCGTCTCATCCGTTGTGGCCATCATTGCGTTCTCGCTGCTGGCATACACGCTGACCTACAATTTTCGCAACACAGTTGCGCGGCGCTATGCCGTGGTGCTGTTGTGTGTGATGGTTGTTTACAGCTGCGACGTCGCGCTCGATCGCGTGGTGACGGCGGAGTCGGCAGGGCGCTGGCTGCGCATGCAGTGGCTTGGCATTGCCGGACTGCCGGCCGCTGACTACCTGTTCTCACTGGCGGTGCTGGCAACGACCAACTATCGCATCGGGCGCCGGCGCTGGATTGCCTGGGGCACAGTAATCATCTCGACGGCGAGCGCAATCGACGCCTTGGCGGGCCAGTGGATCGTGGGCGACGTCCGCTTTGCACCTCCCTTGAACTATCTCGAAGCGGGGCCGCTGTTCTGGCTGTTTACCATCTATTTTTCCGTGGCGGGGCTGCTGGCGCTTGGCAACATCTGGAAGGCGCGTGAGCGCTGTCTCACCCATACCAGCCGCCAACGGATGACTTATCTCCTGTTGGGCTTTGTGGCCCCGGGAATCGGCGTGTTTCCCTACTTGATTGTCGTCAGCCGCATGGCGCCGGATGCGGATTCGAGCATTGCGGTGCTGCTGCTTTCGCTGCTTGGCAATGTCGCGGTCGGCTTTATGCTCCTGCTGGTTGGCTATACGGTGGCCTATTTTGGGGTGCTCACACCCGATCGTGTCGTACGCTATCGCCTGCTGCGCTTCTTTATGCGCGGGCCGGTTGTCGCCATCCTGGTGATTGCCGCCATTCTCGTCGTGCCGAAAGTTGAGCGCATCCTGGGTTTGCCGCGCGACGTTGTGCTCTTTGGTGTCATTACCGGCGTCATCATTTTCAGCCAGTTGTTCCTCAGCGTGACAAAGACGGCGGTCGATCGCCTGATCTACCGAGAAGATCGCGATGAGATCGCCTGGCTGCGCGAGCTCGACCGCAGACTGCTGGCAACGACGGATCTGCGCCAGCTGCTCGAGAACAACCTGGTGGCCCTCTGCGAACTGCTGCGTGTGCCCTCAGGATTTGTAGCTGCCGCGGTCGGACCGGATTTGATGCTGGAGGCGGTGGTCGGACCGGAGGATACGCGCAGCCGGGTCCTGGCGGTCAGCGACTGGTCGGATGCCCTGAGCCGGTCCTTGCGCAGCGGTACGCCGAATACGCCGTATTCGCACAAGGGCTTTTGGGTCTGGCCCTTGGCGGACACGATCATGGATGCTGAGGATGAGCAGACACGTGTGTTTGGCGTTCTAGGGGTGGCGGCGCGTACTGATACGCCGCTGCTCAGCGTTGAAGAGCGCCAACTGCTCGACACGCTGGTCGTGCGCGTTACGCGTGCCCTGGCCGACCGCAAGCTGCAGCAGTCCGTGCTCGGCAGCCTCCGCTATTTGATTCCAGACATCGAGGAAGTGCAGCAGCTCCGTGGGGTAGTGCCCTATGCGGCACCCGACAGCTTGCGTGAGCCCTCTGCGACGCTCATGGATCCCAGCCCAATCCACAACCCGGAGTTTGAGGCTTGGGTCAAGGAAGCGTTGAGCCACTACTGGGGGGGCCCAAAGCTCACACGCAGCCCGCTGATCCGACTTCGTGTTGTCAGTGAACTGTTGAGCGAAGCAGAGGATGACCCCACCAAGGCACTGCGGCTGGTGTTGGGTCAGGCGATAGAACGGCTGCGACCTGAAGGCAAGCAGAACTTTACCGCACCGGAGTGGCTCCTCTACAACATTCTCGAGATGCGTTTTATTCAAGGCCGCAAGGTGCGCGAAATTGCCGATCGGCTGGCGATGAGCGAGAGCGACCTCTATCGCAAGCAGCGTGTCGCCATTGGCCAGCTGGCGCGTGTGTTGACGGAAATGGAGCAAGAAAACGGCCTTGCGTTGGAATCAACACTAACCGGGCCCCCCGAGCAACCTATCCAGGGGATTTCTCTGTCTTCCTCAGCCGACGGCGACAGCGGCAGCAATGGCCGCAAGCGCGCAAATTGACCGCACCCCAATCACCCTTCAACACGTCGTATAGGTAGACGCGCAAATACTGCGCTCGATCCATCTAAGCCAACTGCAAAGCGGGCGGTTTGTGCTGTGCTTTGCCCAAGTATGCAACGGTGTGCAAGGAGTCTTCTATGCGATTGATGCGGCGACTCATGGGAGGTATGCTGTTACTCAGCCTGGCGACCATTTTGGCGAGTTGTATCACGATCAACCCCGGCGCAATCCCGCGCCTGCCGTCTACACCACCTCCTGGGGCGGACAATCCCGATGCGTTTGTTGCCGAACTGATTGCTGCGATCGTCACGCGCAACGACGCTGCGCTGCAGGCTATGATGGGCAGCCCGTTTGTCTGGGCATCGTGGCAGGGAACGGCAGAAGAGATGGCGCCTGCCGATGCCATTGTGCGCATGCAGAACGAGCTTGTACAGAATGCCATGTCATTGACCTTTGTAGCCCCACCCGTGATCGACGACTGGATGAGGGGTGTCGATCCACTTTCCATCTGGCCTGAGGGCGTTGAGCCGGCAGCGGTCATCGGCGTGGGTGGCTTGGGCCAGGACGGGCTAGGATGAGGCGATCTTGGTCATCGCCCAGTACCCAGATGGCACCTACTACTGGTACGGTCTCCTGGCGGCGCCTGGTGGGTTCGCCAGCCAAAGCGGCGATGCCGCCCACGGTCATTGTCGTGTCACCGGCAATACCCCCGGCAACACCGCAGATGAATGTACTGCCGACTGACGTACAGCAAGTGCTTGTGCTTGGTTCCGTGGGCATCTTTGCGGGGCCTAGCGGTTTGTCCAATCAGGTCGGCACGACTGTGCGTGGACAGACGTTTGCCGTGCTCGGCGTGAGTGCCGACGGGCAGTGGTGGGCTATCCCTTGCCCGGCGACACCCGGCACTTGTTGGATCAGCGCCAATCCCACGTTTGTCCGTCCGGTAAGCGGCAACCAACCGATTGTTACCGCAACGGCCACGGTTGTCTACCCGACACCTACACGGCGCCCGCCAACACCAGTGCCGCCGACACCAGTGCCGCAGCCAGAGCGGATTCAGTTTGCGCCCGGCCAGGAACACGCCGTACGCAGTGGCCCGCTGTGGGCGAACACAGTCCGGCAGTTTGTCTTCTATGCTGCGGCAGGGCAGACACCCACTGTACGCTTTAACTCCCCCAGCCCGGCGGCCAGTTTCTGGATCGTTGGGGCGCAGGATGGGGTAGTCTACAAGCCGCAGGGCAACCCAAGCCGTGACTTCACCTTCCTGGCGCCGCGCAGCCAAGATTACCTGATCTCGATGGTGGCGCCGGTTAATACCTCGTTTTCGCTGGAATTGATCATCCCACGTCCCGGGCCAACGCCCGCACCGACTTTACAGCCAACGGTACAGCCAACGGTGCCGGCGCAGCCGGAACGGATTAGCTTTGGCCCCGGGCAGACATCGGCGGTGCGCAGTGGGACGCTGCCGTCAGGGAGCGACAAGCAGTATGTCTTCCGCGCACAGGCGGGGCAGGTAGCAAGGATCTTGCTCGGCAGGCCGGCTGGCAGCGACGCAAACTTCTCAGTGCGCGGCGTAAGCGATGGCGTCGTGTACAAGCCCTTGAGCGATCCTGCGCGTGAATGGGCGTTCCAACTGCCACGCACGCAGGACTATCTGATCACGATTGCGGCGTCGGGTGCAACGAGCTACACGCTCGAACTGACGATCCCCCCGTTGGGGCCGACACCTACCGTCGTGCCACCCCCGCCGGCCGAGCGCATCTCGTTCGCACCAGGTCAAGATTCGGCGACGCGCAGCGGGCCGTTGGCCGCCAATCAGTACAAGCGCTATGTCTTTGGCGGTCTGCAGGGACAGACTGCGACCATCGTAGTCTCTTCGCCCAGCCCGTCGACCTACTTCACGGTTGTCGGCGTCTCCGACGGTATTCCATACAAGTCGCAGGGCAGTTCGGCCATGAGCTTCACCTTCACCCTACCGTTGACACAGGATTATATGATCTCGATTGGGTCCAGCGTCAACACGTCCTACACCTTGGTGTTGACGATTCCGCCGCTCATCGGCCCTTCGCCAACAGCAACGCCGACCGCAACACCGACCGCAACGCCGACCGCAACGCCGACCCCAGACGCCGACTACCGGCGCCAACTGCCACGCCAACTGCAACGTTGACTCCAACGTCGACTGTGGTGCCACCTACTGCTACACCAACAACAGTGCCGCCAACTGCGACTGCCACAGCAACGGCCACCCTGGTGCCGCCAACGGCTACGCCGACAGTAGAGCCGCCTACTGCCACGCCTACGCTTGAACCTCCGACTGCCACCCCGACGGAAACACCGACCGAGGCGCCTACAGAGACGCCAACAGAGGTGCCGACAGAGGTGCCAACGGCTGCGGCACCCTAGCGGCTGCCGACTGATCCGGTGGGTGGTGGCTGAAAACAGCGGCAGTACTGCGGTTTTCGATGTACCTCACTTGCGCTGCAGGGCAATGGTCTGGCCTTGCGCAAGTGAGGTATGGATTTTGGTGCGTCTTGAGAATGAGCTTGGCGATACGCATCCTTGTCAAGGTAGTGGGTAATGGTGGCTTCAAGTTAGATGCCATAAACAACTGCGGGTTCGCCTGCCTCCTCGACTTTGCCAGCCTCTACATGGGAAGCGCCGCCGTCCATTTCGTCGGCAGCGCCTGCTAGCTGCAGGATGGCGGCACGGTCGGCAATCTCGCGGCTGATGCGTCCGTCAACCATTTGGATCACGCGATCGACGTATTTGCACATGCGCAGGTCGTGCGTGACCATGATGCCGGCCCGATTTTGCTCGTGGATCAGTTCGGAAAACGTCTGCACCACCTGGTGGGCGCGCTCTGTGTCGAGGCTGGCAGTCGGCTCGTCGGCCAGCACCACCTCCGGTTCGTGAATCAACGCACGTGCGATCGCAACACGCTGCTGCTGGCCGCCGGAAAGCTGCCCGGGGCGATTGCGGAGGCGGTCGCCCAGGCCAAGCCGCACGAGCAGATCTCGCACTCGTTCCTTGTTGGTGCGATTCATCATGCCGTTGAGTCGCAGCATTAACTCGACGTTTTCCTGGGCATTCAGATAGGGCACCAGGTTATTGGATTGAAACGAGAAGCCGATATAGCGGCCGCGAAAGCGGGTGCGCTTGCTCTCGCTCATGCTGGACACGTCTTGGTTAGCGATAATGATCTGGCCGTGCGTAGGCCGCAGCAGGCCCGGCCAGCATCGCCAGCATGCTCGTCTTGCCGGAACCGCTGGGACCTACCAGGCCCACAAACTCGCCGCGGCGAACTGGCGAACGAGACGTCATTGACGGCTGTCACGGCGGTTGGGCCGGTGCCGTAGATTTTGGTTACGTTGATGGCTTCTAGTGCAATCATGACTGTGGCACCCGGCCCACTATTGTGCGAGACCCAGCGCTGTCAACGGCTCAATCCGCAGCAGCGCGAATACGGAGACGATACCGCCCAGCGGTCCAATCAACATGAGGGCGACGATGGCAGCAATGGCCGCCTGGCCGGTCAGCATGATTGGCACAGTTTCAGGGAAGTTGGCGACCAGCAGGATTGTACCGACGGCGCCAATTGCGACCCCAATGGCGTTAGTAGCCACGATCTGGGTGATGGCAGACAACCCTACTGTGAAGTTTGAGGCGCCGATCGCCTTGAGCATCCCGATCTGGGCCACCTTCTGCAGGGTTTGGATCTGGAAGAAACCGCCCACGACCAGGATACCGATGAAGAAGGTGAAGTAGCGCTGCGTATTCAGCGTGCTCTGCTGCGCGGCATAGCCGGGAATCGCTTCCCATGCGGTCTTGCGATCCACCACGTCCACCTTGTCTACCTGCTCCTCGATTTTCGCCGCCATTGCGACCTCATCGGCCGGATTCTGCAGCCTGACGACGGCGATATTGGAAACTAATTCGCCCTGGCGGTTGCTCTCTGTCCCCTGCGGCTTGACCTTATCCCAGGTTAGCAGGGGTGCAAAGATGGCCGGCTGAAAGAAGTACTGCCGGCGATCCGTCACGCCGACGATGTTCAGGTCGTAGAACTCCTCCTCCGTGCCCTGTGTGACCTTGATGCGAATTGTGTCGCCGACACCGAGTCCCAGGCGGTCGGTGATCCCGGTATCGACGATTACGTCGTTGCTGCTGTCCCGCTCAAGCTGTCTGCCCTCCAGCACGGACGGTTCGCCGGGGCGATTCGGCTCGACGCCGATTAGGGCGACGTCCAACTCATCCTGGCCATCAGCTTGGGGGACTTTGGCCGTGGCAAAACCAACCTGGCCAATATCCTGGATACCGGGCACCCGGCGCAGTTCGTTCAGGCGCGAGCGGCCGATGCGGCTGGCCGTGGTAGACAGCTCGGTACCGGACTGGAAGACCAGCAGCTCGCCGTTGAGCTTTTCGATGTACTCACGATTGGCCGACGCCAGGCCCTCGGAGAGGGCGGCGATGAACAGCACCAGCGTCGTAATCAGCGCGACAATCATCGCAATGAGCAGATAGCGACCGCGGCTTCGCCACATCTCCTTGAAGGCCAGGTAGAAGGCCATGGCGGCTACTGCCCTCCAAACTCCACGACGGCGGTCATGTTCCACAGCAGGCGCGGATCGTTCTGCGTAGGCTTGACCACCACCTTGTAGACCGTGTCGCCACGATTGTCCTCGCCGATGGGGCGAACGCGGCTGACCGTGCCTTGAAGCTGCAGGTCCGGGATGGCGTCAAAGGTCAGCTTTACCGCGTTGCCCGGCTTGATGCCGACGACGTCGAACTCGGTCAAGTCGGAGGTCTCGATTTCCCAGTTGGAGGTGTCGGCCATGTTGATCACGGGTGAGCCTGGGCTGACCTGTTCGCCGATCGCCGTATTGATCGTGGCGATGGTCCCACCGAACGGGGCGCGCAGCTCCGTATCCGAGAGAGCAACCAAGGCATTCTGGAGCGACGCCGTGGCGGCGGCGACGTTGGCCTCTGCAATTTGGATCGCTTCTGGCCGGGCGCCGGCTTTGACAAGATCCAACTGCGCTTGAGCCTGATCGACAGCCGCTTGGGCGGACGCCAGGTCCATGGGCGCGGAGTTCTTGGCGGTGTCCAACTGCACCTGTGCCTGGTTAACACCGGCGCGTGCGGCGGCGATCGTCGCAGGAGTGGCGCCGTTTTGCAGATCTGCCAGTCGCGCCTTGGCACCCTCATAGGCGATCGTGGCCTGTTCGAGCGCAAGTGACTCTGGCCGCATGCCGACATCGTTTTGATCTTTGATCTTGTTGTAGGCCGAGGTGGCGTTACGCAGCTGGGCTTCGGCGTTCTTGAGATCAGCCGTTGCTGCAATCAATTGTCCTTCGGTGGGGCCTTCCAACACTTGCTGTAGACTGGCCTGCGCCTGCGCAACTGTGGCCTGGGCAGCTGCGATGCTGCCGGGAGATCCAGCATTAGCAAGGCGATTATAGGCCGCTTGTGCTGCCACCACACCTGCCTCAGCCTGGGCAATCTCTTGTGTCCGAGCTCCTGCTAGCAGCTCGTCAAGGTTGGCCTGGGCGCTTTGCACGTTTGCTTGTGCCTGGGCGACGGCTACGCGCTGCTGGGCGTCGTCGAGCTTGATCAGCACCTGCCCGTTGGCGACGGTATCGCCCTCTTGCACGGTAAGCTGTTTGACGATGCCGCCGGCTGACATGCTAAGGTTTGCGCTTTGCATCGGCACGACCTTCGCATCGGCGACGACGCGGCTGCCTGTTGCCGGCGCGTCGCCCTGAGCAGTACCGCTTTCCTGCGGCGCAGCTTCCTGCTGAGCAGATGCTGCGGCCTGATCGGTTGAAGCATCTGCTGCGCCGCTGGCATCTGCCGGCGCGGCCGCAGTACCATCCTGGGCAGCAGCTTCGCCCGTCGCAACAGGTGTCTGCAGGCGCTGCAGCGGCGGGATCCCCTGGCAGCCGACCAGGATGCCGCTGACCAATAAGATCGTGATGGGAGCTATCCAAAAACGCTTCATAGTTCTACCGCCTCGTCTAACCGTTTGTTTGGTAAGCATAAATTAACTTCGGAATCTACGATCCAGCTGACATTGGCATGCCGCCTGACATAGCGCGTGGTTCCAATGGCGGGTCGGGTTTTACAAAAAGGTGCCGCCAGACAAAGGTCGCAACATAGGCCATGACAGCGGCAGGTAAAGATTGCCGGTCCCCACGGGCGGGCCCACTGCAAGAGCAAGCCGCCAAGCACGGGTGAAATAACCCGGGTGAGGCTCTCAATCGAAGCGGAGATGCCCAACGTGCCGCCGATCTCCTCGGGGTACACGGACTTGCTCAGGGAGCTGTTGATGATCGTGTTGAGGATGCCGCCGCCAAACGAGAGCGGGATCAGCACGATCAGCAGCGTCCACAGGTTGGGCACGAACGCCCACAGCGCAAAGCCTACGGTCATGGCAATCGCGGAGGAAAGCATAAGCTGGCGATCGGTGTAGCGTTTGGAGAGCCGGCCGATCGCAAAGCCCTGGACGAATACGGCAAGCAGGCCCACATAAGCCAACACCAGAGACGTCTCGAGCACCGGCAGGTTTAGCGGGTAGCCGGCAGCGTAGAGGGCGAAAATGGACTGGAACATGGAGAATGCCAGGCCAAAGAAAAAACGGATATGAAAGAGCGGGCCGACGCGCGGGCGGCGGGTGGCAGATGCGAGCGCACCAAAGCTGAATTTGGGTCGTGGGCGGTTGGTCAGCTCAGCGCGCCGTTCCGGGCTGATCGACTCGGGCAGCCAGAAGAAGACGGCCAGCAAGTTGAGCGTGGCAAGACCGGCCGCTGCCCAGGCGGGCGCTGCGTAGCCAAAGCGAGTGCTGAGCAGGCCGCCAACAGCAGGGCCGATGATAAAGCCAAGGCCAAACGCAGCACCGATGATACCGAGCGCCTTGTTACGATTTTCTGGTGTCGAGATGTCGGATATATATGCCTGTGCCACCGAGATATTGCCGCCGGTCAACCCATCGATAATGCGGCTGATGAAAAGCAGAAGCAGCACTGCAGTATTCACCGCAATCACTGTTCCGCCGATGGCGGCGCCAAGGGGCTCGGCAAGCCCCAGGAGAATGAATCCGGCGATCGTACCGGCAATGCTGACAAGCAAGATGGGGCGCCGGCCATATTGGTCCGAGAGACGTCCCAGCAGTGGTGCGCCGATGAACTGGGCGGCAGCATAGGAAGCCGCCAGGAGACCGACTACAACGTCGTTTGCCCCGTACTGTTCGGCATAATAGGGGAGCAGGGGCAGGATCAGGCTAAAGCCTAGCAGATCGACAAAGACAATCAGGAAAATTGTGAGCAGGCGATTACTGCGCATGGAATAAATGCTCCGCGGACGGGTTTATGATAGTTGGTCGTTACGCGGCCGCAGGCCGTCCATCAAGATAGAAATCAGATCATCCGCCATTACTTCGCGGGATGGGGCACCGATCCGAGTCTGCCCGTAGCTCAGGCCGTCCATCAACCACAGGAAGCTGCCTGCCAGCAGGTCCGGGTGAGTCGGCCGGATTTCGCCGCGCTCTTGTGCTGCTACGAAAGCCTTACGCAGCGGCAGGTACATCGTGTCGCGGGCCATACCCTGAAGCAGCTGCACATGTTCGCGGTTAAGGGCAGGAATATCGGCGTGAAACATGCCCAGGATTTTGACAGGTGGCTGCGAACTAAACCAGTTGGCAATCGCGTGCAGCTGTGCACTCAGGGGGGTGCCCGCTTCTTGCAGCGCTGCCTCGAGCCCTTCGCGGTGGCGTTCGAAGAGCCGTTCCGCCATGGCGACGAAGATCTGTTCTTTACCTTCTGGGAAATGGTAATAGAGCGAGGCCTGTTTGATTCCGAGTTCGTCGGCAATATCACGCAGCGTGATAGCGCTGTAGCCGCGGTCCATAAAGAGGGCCTCGGCGACATCGAGAATTCGCTGCGTTGAATCTTTGACTTCGATTTCCATGCCTGTCATGCCATTCCCCAGGGGGAATCAAGAAAGCTGATGACTGCATCTACCTACCGTCCAGTAGGTAAGTATAGCATAGGATAGAGTCTTCCTACCTAATCTTCGGTAGGCAGTGCTACAATGTGGACGAAATATGGACAATAACGTGACAATAGTTTGTGGTGAACGGGAACCTGGTGCGAACGAGGGCTTTCAGAGTTTGACTTAGATGCAGTTTGATGATATTATATTCCTTCGTGGGTTGAATTTCGGTGCCCACATAATTTCAGTCGTTTTTCGTCAAGAGATGGTCTGTGTCCTCGCCTTTCAGGATGCAGAGCCGCTCCAAGAAGAGCCGGCACTATGTGCCGGACGCGGCAAAGGAAAAGGTGGATTAGCATGTATGCAGTGATTCGCACCGGCGGCAAGCAGTACTGCGTCGCAGCCGGGGACACGCTCGAGGTGGAGAAGCTGGCCGGCAACATCGGCGATGCTGTCACCATCAGCGACGTGCTCTTGGTTTCCAAGGGCGACACGGTGACGGTGGGCGCGCCGATTGTCGACGGCGCCACGGTTTCGGCCAAGATTACGGGCCAGTATCGTGGCAACAAGATTATGGTCTTCAAGTACCGCCCCAAGAAGCGCATTCGGGTGCGCAAGGGCCACCGCCAGTATCTCACCCGCCTGCAGATCGAGGCGATCAACGCCTGAGTTTACGAAGGAGACACAACCATGGCACACAAAAAAGGTGG
Source organism: uncultured Chloroflexia bacterium (assembly GCA_963701415.1). Taxonomy (GTDB): domain Bacteria; phylum Chloroflexota; class Anaerolineae; order Caldilineales; family Caldilineaceae; genus Fredericiella. The sequence goes on along the minus strand of CAVPAH010000018.1, from coordinate 810,270 downwards.
CGGTTCAAGCCGCAACGGTCGTGATTCGAACTCACAGCGCCTCGGTGTAAAGCGCTTTGGCGGTCAGGTGGTCAAGTCGGGCAACATTCTGGTTCGCCAGCATGGCACGAAATTTTACCCCGGCCTGAACGTCGGCATCGGCAAGGACAACACGTTGTTTGCCACCGCCGACGGCGTTGTGACCTTCGAATGGGCGGTCAAGGGCCGCAAGCAAATCAGTGTTTATCCGCAGGCGCCTCAGGGTGCCGCGGCAGCTGCAGCCGAGCAGGGTTCGGCTGACTAAGGTGGAGCGACATGAAGGCTGATATCCATCCCAAGTACTATACAAACGCACGTGTGATTTGCTCGTGTGGCAATAGCTGGATCACAGGCAGTACGCTGCCCGAGATCCGCACAGACGTCTGCAGCGCCTGCCATCCCTATTTTACCGGTGAGCAGCGCATCGTGGACACGGCCGGCCAGGTCGAGCGCTTTATGAAGCGCCTGGAGCGCCGCCAGAGCGAGTCCGCTCGGCGCGAGTTCGAGATGCAGGTGCGCAAGGAAGCGGACGATGCGGCGCGCAAGGCACGTGCCGCGCGGCGGCGATGCCGACGCTGCGGCCGCGGAAGTGTACGCCAAGTACGCCACGCAGACCCAGGCGTAACGCCAGTCTTGATTGGAATGAAAGGGCGGAGAGCAATCTCTGCCCTTTTCTATTGCTGCCCCTCGTCGTCAAGCGTTGCTCTGACTCATGATTCCTAGATAGCTTGCTGCTCGCCTATGCACTACACGCCAAGCGGTGGCTGGATCGAACTTGTGTGCGGTTCGATGTTCAGCGGAAAAACCGAAGAGTTGCTGCGCCGCATTCGCCGCGCCGAGATCGCACGTAAGAAAGTTCAGTTGTTCAAACCTACGATCGACAATCGCTACGGATTGGTGCGCGTCGCTTCCCACGATGGGCTTGCCCGCGAGGATGCCATCGTCGTGTGCAACGCCGAAGATGTCTTGCGCCGGCTGGAAGTCGATACGGAAGTGGTCGCGGTTGACGAAGTGCAGTTCTTTGACGAATCGATTGCCGATGTCTGCGACCACCTGGCAGACCGCGGTCTGCGTGTGATCGTGGCCGGGCTTGGATCAGGACTTCCGTGGCGAGCCGTTTGGCCCCATGCCGCTGCTGCTGGCGCGCGCCGAACGCGTGGATAAGCTGCATGCGATCTGCGTGGCCTGCGGCGCCTCTGCCTCGCGCACCCAGCGGCTGATCGACGGTCGGCCTGCGCGCTACGACGACCCGGTCATCCTGGTCGGCGGCAGTGAGAGCTATGAGGCGCGCTGCCGAAACTGCCATGAGGTGCCGGGCAAGCCGCGTTAACCGCATCATGCCCGCATGATGTCGCTGTAACGTCGCTATGATGTCTTTGCCGCTTGTTTATCACCCCGACCATGTGGCGCCGCTGCCGCCTGGACACCGCTTCCCGATGGGGAAGTTTGGGCGGTTGTACGAGGTGTTGGTGCGCGATGGCGTGGCCGCGCCCGATCAGTTTCACTGCGCCGAGCCGGCGACGGCCGAACTGGTCACCCTGGCCCATGACCCTCGCTACGTCGATGCTTATCTAACGGGTACGATCGACGCACGGGCCATGCGGCGCATCGGCTTTCCATGGGACCCGCGGCTTGTGCGGAGAACCTGTACGGCGCTGGCCGGCACGCTGTTGGCCGCAGAACTGGCGCTAGAGCACGGCCTGGCGTGCAGCACGGCCGGTGGCACGCATCACGCATACTACGATTTTGGCTCCGGGTACTGCATATTCAACGACCTGGCCGTGGCCGCACGCGCTTTGCTGCGCCAGGGCCGCGTGCAGCGGGTGCTGATCGTGGATCTGGACGTCCACCAGGGTGACGGCACTGCCAGCATCCTACAGGGAGATCCCGCCGTCTTCACCTTCTCCATGCACTGCGAAGCCAATTTCCCATTTCGCAAGCAGGCCAGCGACCTGGATGTGGGGCTGCCCATCGGCATGGAAGACGATGCCTACCTCCAAGTGCTGGCGCAGCAACTGCCTGATCTGCTGGCCGAAGTGCGGCCCGACCTGGTACTGTACGACGCCGGCGTCGATCCGCACAAGGATGATCTGCTGGGCAAGCTGGCGCTGTCGGATGCCGGGCTGTACCGTCGCGACCACTACGTGCTCACTACCTGCCGGACAGCGCGCATACCCGTGGCATGCGTGATCGGTGGAGGGTACAGCCAGGATATCGATGCCTTGGCGCGCCGCCACTCACTCGTTCATCGCGCCGCCAGCGAGGTGTTTGTCAACATCTAAGTCCGATTGGCTTTGTGGGCGGACAGTCACCGGCCGCCGTTCGGCGCGCTGCGCTGCGGTCTGCCCTGCAGCCTGTTCAGGGCTCGCAAAGCCATACTCATCGGCGACGAGGTACAGCGGACGATTTTTTACCTCGTCGTAGATGCGGCCCAGATACTCGCCGATAATGCCGAGAAAGATCAGCTGGATGCCCCCTAGGAAAAGCACGCTGACCAAGGTGGTCGCCTGGCCCAGAAAGGCGCTGCTGCCGGACAGGCGCATGATGATGGTGATAATAATGCCTACCAGGCTGATGCCGGCGAGGACAAACCCGGTATAAGTGGCCAGCTGCAAGGGCACATGGCTGAAGCTGGTGATCGCATTGATGGCCAGCTTCAGCATCTTGCGAATAGGATACTTGGTTTCGCCGGCGAAGCGGGCTGCGCGCTCATACTCGACGGCGATCTGCTTGTAGCCGACCCAACTGCTGAGGCCGCGCATAAAGCGGTTCTTCTCGCGCAGCTGGCGCATGGCAAGCACCACGCGGCGGTCCATCAGGCGGAAGTCGCCGGCGTCGAGCGGAATTTCAATATCGGCGATGCTGCGAATCGTACGATAGAAGACAGAGGCGGTCCACAGCTTGAACCAGGACTCTCCGGCTCGCTTCGTGCGCACGGCGTAGACAACGTCATAGCCTTCGCGCCACTTTTCGATCAGGCGCAGGACAACCTCGGGAGGATCCTGCATATCGGCATCCATCACGATCACGGCATCGCCCTCGGCATAGTCAAAGCCGGCCGTGATCGCCACCTGGTGGCCGAAGTTGCGGCTGAAGTTGAGTGCCTTGATGCGGGGGTCGCGGCTGTTAAGCTCGAGCAGAATTGGCAGCGTGCGATCCCGGCTGCCATCGTTGACGAAGATGACTTCCCAGCTCTCGCCGGTATTGCCCATCACCTCGACGAGGCGGTCGTACAGCACGGGCAAGACCGCTTCTTCGTTCCAGACGGGAATTACAAGTGAAAAAACGGGGCGGGTGTTCTGCTCGGCATTGTGCATAAGACGCATGGTATACGATCTCGCGCTTGCCCTGCAACTATGACAGGTGAATTACGTACAAGGTATGTTGTGTTGGTATCGAGAGAAAACAGGCGAATCCGACGCTTACGTCGGGGCTGCCTGTGTTCTGGAAATTGGAGCAGAAATTGACGCAATCACGCGGCGGGTGCTAGACTGCGCTTGTGAGCAACGTAACCACTACCCTAGCTGCACGTACCGGCGCTGACCTGGCCGGCAGTCTACCTGAATTTCCGGGAATTCCGGGAAGCACGCTGCCGACAAGCCTGGCGGTGCCCAGCTTCCAACAGAAGCGGTTGCTGTTTAACCGCCTGGGACAGCCCGGACAAGTGCACGTATTCCGGGCCGACTGCCGTGCCGGCGACCGCATACGCGTGCAGATGCTGGTGCCGGTACTGCCGGTGGGTGGGGCCGTCGTCCCTGCATTCGCAGTCGTGGCCCAAAGCCTGCCGTACAGCGCCGACGTGCACAAGCTGCCGTTTACGCTGCCGGCCGGCCTGAGTGCCGTCGTCGCGCCGCCGCCGACCGAACTGGTGACGCCGATAGCCGACGCGTTGACGAACGTTCGATACTATCCTGGTCCAACCATCGATACCAAGACACTGGTTGGCGGGCGAGCCTATATCGTCGTGTGGAGCCCGCACAACCACATGGGCAAGTATGTTTTGCAGATCGGCAGCCGCTGGCCGATGCGCTGGACGTACTGGGCACAAATTCCGCTGTTCTGGTGGCAGATTCGCGGCTGGTTTGGTCTTAGCCGCGCCGCTGCCTATCTGGCACTGGCAGGAATTGTTGGTCTTGGGGCATTGACGTTTGCCGCTTTGCGCGGGCGCAAGCGGGCCAAACGCGATGCGGAATAACGGTATCGATTGAGGAGTATCAAACAATAACTATGCGTATTATTCTTTACCTGGGCAAAGGCGGCGTCGGCAAGACCACGACCGCGGCTGCCTCTGCCATCCGCAGCGCCGAACTTGGCTATCGCACGCTGGTCGTGAGCACCGACATCGCCCACAGCCTGGCGGACAGCCTGGACGTGCCGCTGACGGGCCAGCCGCTTGAGATCGTGCCTAACCTCTTTGCGCAAGAGATCAACGTCTTGGAAGAGGTGCGCGAGCACTGGGGCCAACTGCAGGGATACCTGGGCTCTGCCTTGCGCAAACAGGGCATGAGCAAGGCCGTCGCCGAAGAGATGGCGATCATCCCGGGCATGGAAGAGGTTGTCAGCTTACTGCACATCAACAAGCAGGCAAACGACGGGCACTTCGATCGTGTGATTGTCGACGCTGCGCCGACGGGCGAGACCATTCGCCTGTTGACTGTGCCGGAGAGCTTTCAATGGTACGTGGGGCGGCTGCGCGGTTGGGGTGATGCGCCGATGCGTATGGCCATCAACGTCGTCAGCAGGTTCCTGCCTGACAAGGACTTGCTGGGGGGGTTGGACACGCTCGTGGCGGGGGTTAAGGAACTGCAGAAAGTGCTGACCGACCCCAGCATCACCAGCTATCGCGTGGTGCTAAATCCCGAAAAGATGGTTCTGAAGGAAGGTGCACGGGCAGTCACGTACCTGTCGCTGTTTGGGTACCCTGTGGATGCGGCCGTCGTGAACCGCATTTTGCCGGGAATCGAGAGCGACGGCATGGGCAACACGTGGATCACCGAGGCCAGCGCCGACCCCTATTTGCACCACCTGCAGCAGATCCAGGCGCGTTATCTGGGCGAGATCGAGCGTGACTTCCTGCCCGCTGCCGATTCTGCGCTCGCGTTGGTACGACAAGGAGATGGTGGGCGTACAGAGCCTGCAGGAACTGGCGGCGAGCCTGTTTGGCGATCGAGATCCGGGCGACATCTTTTTTACAGGCCAGGCGCAGACCGTCGAGGAAGAAGGCGAAGATTTCGTATTGAAGCTGCCGCTGCCACAGGTCGAGCTGGACAAGGTACGCTTGACAAAACGCGGCGACGAGTTGTTTGTCAGCATCGGCAACTTCAAGCGTGAACTGCTGCTGCCTGCCGTGCTGGCCCAGCGTGAAGCCAGCAACGCCACGTTTGTCAATGGGGTGTTGAAGGTGCGTTTCCCACCGCCTGCCGGCGAGGCAGAGACGGTCTAGCCGGGGCGGAATTTCCGCAAGCGAACGAGAGAAGGTGGCTGTGAGTTTCCTGCTAAACTTTGTCGCAAATACATTGGCCTCCGGCATTGGCGCTGCGACGGGGTTGCAGGCAACACTGCGCGCCACGCAGAACTTACATCCTTATCCGCTGCCGCGGCAGTTTTCGGGCCTGCTCGACCTGCCGCTGCGGCGCCAATATCTCGACCCGGGCGAGGTATTGGGGATGTATGGTGTGACCAGCGGCATGACCGTGCTGGATGTCGGCTGTGGCACGGGCTTGTTTACGATTGAGGTGGCGCGTATGCTTGGCAACGCCGGCCAGGTGCACGCATTGGACGTGCAGCCTTCGATGATCGAACGCACACAGGCGCGTGCGGCCGGTGCCGGCGTCGCGCAGATGGTGCAGCTGCACCACGGCGGTGTTTACGATCTCCCGTTCGCCGACGACACGATCGACCTGGCAGTGCTTATTTCCACCCTGGGCGAGGTGCCTGACAAGCCGGCCGCCCTCTCGGAACTGCGCCGGGTGCTCAAGCCGGGCGCACGGCTGGGGATCAGCGAGGAACTCCTGTTTACGAGCTATCAGCTGGCCGGCAGTGCCCGGCGCTGGGCAGAGGATGCGGGCTTCCGCTTCCTGGCGAAAACCGGCTCTCCCATTTGTTACCATATGGTTTTTGCAAACGAGAAGTAATGCGGCGGCTTGTCGCACGGCGAGAGTAAGCTTGTCGTTGGGCTCTTTGGAACCTCCCTTCCTGCAACAAAGCGAACATCCATGCTACAGTCTGAACTAGATTTGATCCTGCCGTACATCTCGTCAGATCTGCCGGGTGTCGGTGGCGTCCTCCGTGCGGCGCCCGACGATTTCGTCGTGGAAGAGGTGCCGCTTTACGAGGCACAAGGTGATGGACAGCATCTGTATGTCAACATCACCAAGGTTGGCTTGACGACAAAAGAAGTGCAGATCGGTCTCGAACGATTATTTGGGCTGAAGAAGGGCGACGTCAGTTTCGCCGGCATGAAGGACAAACGGGCACGTACGACGCAGACCTTCAGCTTGAACGTTGGGCATAAGCCGCCGGTCTTTGCCGAAATGGCCGGGGCCCAGATCGAGGCAGGCTTGCCGGTGAAGGTGAATTGGGTACGCTTTCATAGCAACAAGCTTAAGCCGGGACATTTGTTGGGCAATCGTTTTGTGATTCGTATTCGTGAGCTGGCCTCTGCTCCCAAGGACGTTCTGCCGCAGGCGCAGGCGATCGTCGAGCGGCTCAAGTCCACAGGGCTGCCGAACTACTTTGGCAGCCAGCGGCTGGGAGAAGGAGGCGCGAATGTACGCCAGGGTTGGTCGATCGTGCACGGTGAGCGTGGAAAGCGAGATCGTTGGCTGCAAAGGTTCTTGATTTCGGCTTATCAGAGCTACTTGTGCAACCGGTACCTGGCGGAACGCCTGCAGCGGGGGTATTTCGAACAGCTGCTGGCAGGAGATGTCGCGAAGAAGTATGCCACGGGAGGGATGTTCGACGTCGTGGATGTCGCTGCGGAGCAGCCCCGCTATGCGGCACAGGAGATAAGCTTTACAGCGCCCTTGTACGGCCCGCGGATGTGGATGGCCAAGGACGAGGCTGCGGAACTTGAGCATGAGGTGCTGGGCCAGGCGCAGGTGACGTTGGAGGATTTCGGTCGTGTGCACGTAGAAGGTACACGGCGCATGGGGCGGCTGCTGGTGAGCGACCTGGCGGTCGAAGCGGACGACGAGGGACTTGTGCTGCGGTTTGAGTTGCGCAAAGGGGCCTTTGCAACGACCGTGCTCCGTGAAGTGATGAAAGCCGATGGCGCAGCGCTTGCTGCCATTGATGAGGATGATGGAGACGAGTGAAACGGAAGTGCTATGAGTGATTTGCGCCCTTACACTCCAGGTTCTCTGGGACGTGTAGAGAACAGGTCGGGGACTAAGATGATGGAGATGCCTCTCTTTCCGCTCAAGAATGTAGTGCTGTTCCCCGGCATGGTGTTGCCGCTGCACATCTTTGAGTATCGGTATCGCGAGATGATCAATCGCTGCGTCGACGAGCATATCCCGTTCGGCGTCGTATTGATCGATCAAGGGCAAGAGGTGGGGGGAACTGCCCAGCCATTCCTGATCGGCACGGCCGCCCGCATCGTGCGTGTCGAGCGCTCGGATGACGGCTGCATGAACATCACGACGGTGGGCACACAGCGCTTCCGCATTCATGAGCTTAATCACGACCACAGCTACCTGGCAGGCACTGTGAGCCAGTTCCCGGTGGTAAATGGTGCGACCAAGCTGGCCACCGAACTGGCCCAGCGGGTGCGCCCGCAGGTATTGGACTACGTAGAACTGCTGTCAAAGGCAAGCAACACGAATTTGCGCCTGGATCGCTTGCCTGAAGACCCGCTGACTTTGGCGTTTATGATTGCCATTGCGCTGCAGATCAAAGCTGAAGACAAGCAGAAAGTGTTGGAGCAGCCAGGCATACCCGAGATCCTTGCGCTTGAGAGCCGATTTATCAGCCGCGAGACGAAACTGCTGGAGTTTATGATGGAGACGCAGCAGGAGGTCCTGTCGATGAACAGCGGCCCAACAGGTTACGTGTTTCCCAACTAAATTTGCCATCTTTGCTCGAGGGTGCTATACTTCTTCCCAAGTTACGGGGGATTAGCTCAGTTGGCTAGAGCGCTACGTTGACATCGTAGAGGTCACTGGTTCAAGTCCAGTATCTCCCACTGCTGTTGATATATGTAAAACGTCGACCAGGACAGCGACGTACAGTTCTACTTCTTCAGAGAGCGACAGGCCAAGGCTGTAAGCCGTCGCAGAAGCGCTGTAACGTAGACCCCCTGGGAGTGGGTATGAGAATGGTGTTTTATGCACCTGTGTATCGTACCCCGGTTCGCCCCGTTAGCGGCGCCACAAGCGGCTCGTCCATGTCTCCAGACAGGACCGGCAAGATGGGTGGAACCACGAGCGGAAGCTCCGTCCCATAATGGGCGGAGCTTTTTTGTATTCGTGAAGGATCAGTGGGGAATGGCCATCAAGGCGGACTTTGTCGCACAGCGGCAGCAACTAATCGACCTCTGCATCCAAATCCAGCAGATCGCGGCGCCGACGGGTCTGGAAGGCGAACGGGCGCGTTGGGTGGCGGACTGGCTGCGCCGCTGTGGTTATGCCGACGTGGCGGTCGACGAAGTCGACAATGTGTATGCGTGTCTGCAGGGCGCGCAGGCGCGTCCTGCCGTGCTCGTGAGTGCGCACACAGATACGGTGTTCCCGGCCGGCACCGAACTGTCAATTCGCTATGACGAGTATCAGCGGCGTATCTATGGGCCTGGACTGGGGGACAACTCAACCGGCGTTGCGGCGCTGCTGTGGCTGGCCAGGCACCTACGCCAGCAGCCGCCCCCACCTGTGGATATCTGGTTTGTCGCGAACACGGGCGAAGAGGGCAACGGCAACCTGCGCGGTATGCGGGCCGCGGTCGATCGGCTGCAGCCAGAACTGGGTGCGGCGATCGTGATCGAAGGGATGGGGCTGCCGCGTGTGGTAAGCCGTGCCTTGGGCTCGCGGCGCTATCGGATTGGCGTGACGGCACCAGGCGGCCACAGCTGGAGTGATTATGGTGCAGCCAGTGCCGTGCACGTGCTGGTGAACCTGGCGGCCGAACTGACCAGGCTGCGCCCACCGGCGGCGCCGCGCACGACGTTCAATGTCGGCGTGATTTCCGGCGGGACCTCGGTCAACACGATTGCGCAAGCTGCAGAATTGGAACTGGACCTGCGCAGTGAGGAGCCGGGTGCACTGGATGCGTTGGTGCTGCAGGTGCAGCATATCGTGCAGCGGTATCAGACACCCCGCTGGCGGCAGGCAGGGGTCATTGTCAATGCCGAACTGATCGGCGACAGGCCGGCCGGCGGCATCGACGACGACCACCCACTGGTACAGGCGGCAGTCCAGTCGCTGGTAGCGGTGGGTGTACAGCCGCAGACGGCCAATCGAATCAGCAGCACGGATGCCAACGTGCCGCTGAGCCGAGGCATACCGGCCGTGTGCATCGGCATCACCGACGGCGGCAACGCACATCGGCTCGACGAGTGGATCACGCCGGAACTGCTGCCCAAGGGGATGCAGCACTTGCTGGGTGTGGCGCAGTGGTCTGCGCGCTGGTTGGCCACTTCAGCCTCAGTGTTGTTGTGAGGACGACGAAGTTGAAGACGAATGCAAGTGTGTTGATTCTACATGCGACCGTAGGAACGGGGCACAAGACGGCGGCGCAGGCGCTGGAGAAGGCGTTCAAGCAGCGCGGGGCCGAACGCGTCTGGGTGCAGGACACGCTCGACTATGGCTCGGGGCTGTTTCGCCGGCTGTACGCCAACTTGTACATTGACCTGTCGGAGAAGACGCCAGAATTGTGGGGCTTTGCCTATCACGAGTCGAATCGCGAGCAGAGCCGGTTTGAGCGGCAGCTGCGGCAGCTGTACAGCCGCGTCGGCGTGTACAAGGTGGATGAACTGAACCATCTGCGGCCCGACGCGATCTTGTGCACGCACTTCCTGCCGATCGATGCGGCGCTCAACTCGCTGGCCCCGGCGGGGCTCAAAGCGCCCGGTCTTTTGCGTGGTGACGGACTTTGTCGGGCACCCTTTTTGGGCGCACCCGGGCATTGCCGGCACGTTTGTCGGCAACGATATGACGGCCGACATGCTGGTCAGTCACGGCGTACCCCGGGCGAACCTGCACGTGACGGGCATTCCGGTCAACCCGAACATTGCGCAGCCCAAGAATATCGCAGCGATTCGCGAACAGCGAGTATTGGGCAGCGGGCACGTGATTACGCTGATCGGGAGCGGCATCGACGACGACAAGGTGCGCCAGATGGCAGAGGGTATCCTGCAGCGCGAGGTGGATGGCGTATTGTGCATCGTGGCCGGACGCAACTACACGCTGCAGAAGAACCTGGTGGGCCTGCGTGGCAATGCGCGGTTGGAGGTACGGGTGTTGGGCTTTATTGATTACCTGGATGACCTCATCGCCGCAAGCGACCTGGTCATTACGAAATCGGGCGGTCTTATTACGAGTGAGGTGATGGCGCGCGGCACGCCCCTGTTAGTGACCGAACCCATCCGCGGGCAGGAGGAATTCAACGCGGATTATGTGGTCACAGCAGGTGTTGGCGTCCAAGCGCGTTTGACTGACTCGGTGCCCTACATGGTGGAGTCGCTGGTCTCTGATGCGCCACGCCTGGCCCGTATGCGGCAGAATGCTGCCTTGTACGGCAGGCCACAGGCGGCACTAGATGTAGCAGACATCGTACTGAATGCAATCGACTAGGGCATGCAGAATGCCCAGTAGCTGGACAACGAGGAGTGAATGATGAGTGCCAACAACGGTCCCGAGAAGGATCAACTATACAAGCTCCGCCACAGCGCGGCACATGTGATGGCGCAGGCTGTGCTGGAGCTCTATCCCGAGGCGAAGATCGCAATCGGCCCGCCAATCGACACGGGCTTCTACTACGACTTTGACCTGGGCCGTGACGCGCAGGGCAAGCTGATCAGCTTTTCGCCGGAGGATTTGGAGGCGATCGAGAAGCGCATGCGCCAGATCATCGGCGGCAAGCATCCGTTCGTATATCGCCAGGTGAGCGCTGACGAGGCGCGCGAGCTGTTTGCCGACCAGCCCTACAAGCTGGAGCTGATTGCCGGCCTGGAAAAGGGCGGCATCGACGAGTACGGCAACGAGGTGCAGGAGAAGCCGGTCATCAGCACGTACAGGCAGGACACGTTTGAGGATCTCTGCCGTGGGCCGCATGTCGAGCACACGGGGCAGATCCCGCCGGATAGTTTCAAGCTGATGACGGTGGCCGGCGCCTATTGGCGGGGCGACGAGGCCAACCCGATGCTGCAGCGCATCTATGGTACGGCCTGGCGCAACAAGAAGGAGCTCAACGAGTATCTGCAAATGCTCGAAGAGGCCAAGAAGCGCGACCATCGCAAGCTGGGCCGCGAGCTGGAGATCTTCATCTTCGACGAGGAGATCGGCCCCGGCCTGCCGCTGTGGCTGCCCAACGGCGGCGTCATGATCTCCGAGCTGGAGAAGCTGGCGGCAGAGACGGAAGCGCGGGCCGGCTACCAGCGTGTGCGTTCGCCGCATCTCTCGAAGGAAGACCTGTTCCTGCGCTCGGGACACCTGCCGTACTATGCGGAGAGCATGTATCCGCCGATGGAACTGGAAGGGGTGCGTTACTACGTCAAGCCGATGAACTGCCCGTTCCATCACAAGATCTTTGCTGCCAAGCCGCGCAGCTATCGCGACCTGCCGGTGCGACTGGCAGAGTACGGCACGTGCTACCGCTACGAGAAGAGCGGCGAGCTGTTTGGGTTGATGCGCGTGCGTTCCATGCAGATGAATGATGCGCACATCTACTGCGGCGAAGAGCAGTTCGAGCAGGAGTTCATGGGCGTCATTGCCTTGTACCGCTACTACTTCGAGCTCTTTGGCATTGAGCGGTTTGTGATGCGCCTGAGCACGCACCATCGCAAGGGCTTGGGCAAGAAGTATGTGGACAACGAGCGCCTGTGGTTGAAGACGGAAGACATGGTGCGGCGGGCCATGGACAACGGCGGCGTGCCGTATGTCGAGGTGCCGGACGAAGCGGCATTCTATGGGCCAAAGATCGACGTCCAGATCTGGAGTGCCATCGGGCGCGAGTTTACGCTGGCGACGAACCAGGTGGACTTTGCCGTGCCGCCCCGGTTTGACCTGGTCTTCACGAACCGCGAAGGCAAGGAGGAAACGCCGCTCTGTATCCACCGTGCGCCGCTCAGCACGCACGAGCGCATGATCGGCTTCCTGATCGAGCACTATGCAGGCGCGTTCCCGGTGTGGCTGGCGCCGCAGCAGGTGCGCGTGATTCCGATCACGAGCGATCACAACGACTATGCCACGCAGCTTGGCCCTGCAGCTGCAAGAGGTCGGCGTACGCGCCGACGCCGACTTGAGTGCGGAGCGCATGAACGCCAAGATTCGCGATGCGCAGTTGATGAAGGTGCCGTACATGCTGGTCGTGGGGGATGCCGAACAGGCAAACCACACGGTGGCGCTGCGTAAGCGGGACGGTTCGCGCATCAACGATATGGCGGTGGGTGACTTTATGGAGCTGGTGCGGCAGAAGATCGCCTCGCGGGCGTCTGCGCTGTAGGTCGTGTCAGTTCAGGATCATGGCGGGGCACAAGGTCTACCGCACAGGGTGTAGACCTTGTGCCCCAACAGAACTCACCTGAAAATTTCGCCAGGAACTTGACGCGGCCGGCGGCAAATGATATACTACGGGCTTGAACTTCCGTAGTAACCAATTTTTGAGTCAAGGAGAGAGTTCCTATTACCCGGAGAGATTTCCCCAGACCGTCCGTTGCGGACACAACCCGGATCAATTCCGAGATCCGCGCGAACAGCGTGCGCGTGGTTGATGTGTCAGGCCAACAGCTTGGCATTTTGTCGATTCGGGACGCGCTGCAGATTGCCACCGATAAGCAGTTGGATCTTGTGGAGGTTGCGCCAAACGCCAATCCGCCGGTCTGTCGCTTGATGGACTATGGCAAGTATCTGTATGAAAAGCAGAAGCGAGAGCGCGAATCGCGCAAAGCGCAGAAGCAGATTGAAGTCAAGGAACTGCGGCTGCGGCCCAAGACCGACGAGCATGATGTGCAGGTCGTTATGACCAAGATTCGAAAGTTCGTCGAAGAGGGCGCCAAGGTGCGTGTGCGTATTCGTTTCCGCGGTCGCGAGATGCAGCATCCAGAAGTAGCGCGTGCGCTGCTGGAACGGGTGTCAAAGGATGTGGCTGACGTGACCATTGTCGAGTCGATGCCCTTGTTGGACGGCAGCAGCATGGTCATGGTTTTGGCCCCTGCGCACTCGTAAGCGGATCACCTGCGCCCACCCGAACAGGGTAAGTGGCGGTGCAACCATTTGATGCAAGTCAGGCCGGCAGATCTGCCGGCCTTTTCTTTTGCCCCGACTGGTTTCTGCCGTAGTTACCCCTGCGGAGGTGGGTGCTGCACCTGCTGCAGCGCTGCCACCAACTCGTCGATGCGAACAGGTTTTGACACGTAGCTGTTCATGCCGCTGGCCAGGCATTCATTCTGAAAGCCCGCCGTGGCGTCGGCAGTAAGGGCGATAATGTATGGCTGGCGGTCTGCAGGCAGTTCAGCCCGGATGCGGCGCGTCGCGTCGATCCCGTTTAGCTCCGGCATCTGTACATCCATGAGAATTACGTCATACTCGTGTTCGGCAAATGCATTCAGCACAGCCACACCGGTATCCACCACGTCCGCCGTATAGCCGAGGCGCTGCAGGATACGGAGCGCGACGCGCTGGTTGATCGTGTTATCCTCGGCCAGGAGAATGCGCAGGGGAACTGCACCCGGCGTGATCTTGTCAAAGTGCGACTGTACTTTGCGCTTTGCGCGGATGTAGCTCGAGGAGCGAGCTATGGCTGTAGTCAGGGCCTCATACAGCTGAACGGTCTTGACAGGTTTGCTAAGCGTGGCCGACAACTGCAGGTGGTCGGTATTATCGCGGCTAGGGATATCGCCCGAGGAACTTAGCAGTATCAAGGGCAGGCTGCTGCCGGCGGGCAGATTGCGAAGGCTCTGGGCAAGCTGTATGCCGTCCAAGGTTGGCATAATACCGTCCAGGATCGCCGCATCGAACTGCTGCCCGGCGGCTACAGCGGCCAGCGCCTCAGTGCCGAATTGGCAGGCGGTCACGACGATGCCCCAGCGCCGCAATTGGTGCGCAGAGTATCGCCAGGTTCGTCTGATTGTCGTCTACGATCAACACTTGTTTGCCGTCGAGCTCGGTCACGACTTCGTGTTGCGTGCGCTCCTGCAGTGTGTTTTCGCCTTCCGACAGATCGGGCAGATCAGGCAAAACAGGCAGATCGGCCAGAATGCTAAACGTAAACGTCGAGCCACAGCCGACCTCGCTCTCAACTTGCATTGAACCGCCCATCATCTCGACGAGCCGTTTGCTAATGGCCAGGCCAAGGCCAGTGCCGCCGTAGCGGCGAGTGGTGGAGCTGTCGACTTGTGTAAAACTTTGAAATAAGCGATTCATGCGGTCGCGTGGAATGCCGATGCCTGTGTCGCGAACGGAAAACTGGAGGCGGCAGCACTCATGGGCCGGGGACGGCAGCTACAGCCACGACGACTTCACCTTTTTCTGTGAACTTCAGTGCATTGCCCACAAGGTTCACCAGTACCTGGCGCAAGCGCACCTGGTCGCCGACTATAACAGCCGGCAGCGAGTCTGCGAACTGCACGGCCAGTTCTATCCCTCTCTCGGCCGCACGTGAGGAAAAGAGATCCAGCACATCCTCAACGCTTTCGATCAAGTGGAAGGGCCGGCGTTCCAGATCCATCCGGCCTGATTCGATTTTCGAGAAATCAAGTATGTCGTTGATGATGGCCAGCAAGTTTTCACCGCTGATCCGTATGGTATCGACGAACTCCGTTTGCTCGATCGTGAGCGGGGTGTCAAGCAAGAGGCTGGTCATGCCGATCACGGCATTCATAGGAGTACGGATTTCATGGCTCATCGTAGCTAAGAAATCCGACTTGGCACGCGTGGCAGCTTCGGCCGTTTCCTTGGCACGCCGCAGCTCCTCTTCGACCTTTTTGAGGGCAGTGATATCGCGGCTTATGGCGATCAGCCCCCACACCAGGCCCCCAGAGTCGCGGAGCGGGATTTTGGAGGAGAGAACCCAGCGCTGCTTTTCCTCGCATTCGCGATTGATGATTTCGACGCGGTCGAGCAGGGGAACTCCCGAGCGCATAACCCGCTGTTCATCGGTGAAGAACGGCAGCGTTGAGGGGGTCGAGAAGAATTCAAAATCAGTTCTGCCCACCAATTCGTCGACCGTGGTCGCGCCGAGCAGCTGTACATGGGCGGTATTCGCGGTAATGTAGCGGCTGGCCGTATCTTTAATGAAAATATAGTCGGGCAAGTTGTCCATCAACGTTTTGAGCAGGTTGCGCTCGCCGGCGAGTGCATCTTCGGTGCGCTTACGATCCGTGATATCGCTGCTTACGATCAGCACTCGCCCATCGTGGGCCTGGTCGGCCCCTAGCGGCTTTTCAATCGTCCACAACCAGTGTTCCGCCGTACCCTGCGCAGCGCCCTCTGCTGTTACGTAGCGGATCTCTGCCGCTCGGTCTGAGAGAGTGGCAGATAGAGAAGGTGCTGCAGAAGCCAGCCAGGGAAGTGAATCGACAGGCCGGCCAGTCAGTTCCGTGGGGCGTTTGCCGACCAAATCGGCCAGGGTCTGATTGACAAGCTCCAACCGTCCCTGTTTGTCGCGAACGGCAATCATGGCGGGCACGGCATCAAGCACCGTGCGCATGAACTGCTCCTGATTGGCGAGCCTGTCCTGCATCTGGCGCCAGGCGATCGCCGCAGCCGACGTTTAAGGCCAGCATACGCATGATCGCGATCAGGTGATCGGGCCAAGGGCGGTCGTCGAGACAGTTGTCGAATCCGACGAACCCCCAGAAGGCATTGTTGACTTCGATCGGTGCCACGAGAATGGACTGGATCCCCTGTGCCTTGAGTACTATGCGTTCGCTCTCGGGAAAGGAGCTGACTGCGCCAATCACTTGTTCCCCGCGTGCCAAGTGCTCGTACCAGCGACGAAAGGCGGGATAGTAGGGGAAGCACTGTAGGGCCGGATCATCCAGGAAAGGCGTGATGCCAGTCCTTACCCATTCATATCTTTGGCTGAAAGTTGGCTCGTCAGCCGTACCTGCAGAGTTCGTTGTCCCGCCGGTATCTGTGCCTGGCGCAGTTCTCTGGCCATTCTCAAATATGTAGATGCGGTCCACGCCGCTCGCTTCACCGAGCGCCCTGAGAACCGAGTTGACACCTGTCGAGAAATCCGGGGCATTGACAAGATGGCTTGTCGCTTGCGCCAGCGCGTGAAACAAGCGATCGTTTTGTTCGGTAGTTGTCCTGGGCAAGCCGTTTACGAAGGGCGGCAATCCATTCCGTCAGGGGCAGTGCGACGCCGGCGGCGACAACCGCCAGGCTTATAGCGACCATCCCTGGCTGCGCCAGGAGCGCAATGGTAAGGATGCTAAGAGCAGCGATACCATAAAGGGCAAAGCGTTGGTGCCGCGAAAGCATCGCGGCGAGGAGAGGCAGCGGTGCGAGCAGCAGAATCAACCAAAACACGAGGGATAGAGTTGAATTCAGGGCCAGCAAGGTGATGCCGGCGGCCAAAATGCTATAGAGGAAGATGCTGCTAACATTACGTGTCATAAAAGTAGATTATAACATTACGGAAGAGAAAAGCCATCGAATAATTGTAGCATTTCACCTGCTATACCTGAAAGTCACCCTTGCCATCCGGCCCTGATGCTGGTATACTCTTGTTGTAAGCTATTCGTAGGGATGTGCAGTTACGTGTTAAAACCCCAGCTAGTGAAATACGGGCTTATGTCTGATAGCCAGCCTTCGCAACCTGCATCTGATCTGTTTGTGCTCGTTGCTGAAGACAATTCCCTCAACCAAAAAATCGTCGTACGCATGGTGCGCAGTCTTGGCTGCAATGTGGAGGCGGTTGCCAATGGCCTGGAGGTCATGGAGGCGGTGCAACGCCGGCGCTATGATGTTGTCTTGATGGACATACGCATGCCGGAGATGAATGGCTTGGAGGCAACCCGTCTGATCCGCCAACAGCTGCCGGCCGACCAACAGCCACGTGTCTATGCGCTCACGGCAGGAATTGGGCCAGATGAGCGGCAGGCTTGCTATGATGTAGGGATGGACGGTTTCGTCGCAAAACCGGTGGTGTTGGAGCAGCTGGCGTCGCTGTTTGCGACGTTGTCGCGTTAGTTCCGTACAGACGCGGGGTATCTCCAAGTCGTGCCAAACACAAGAATGCACTGGCGCTCGTTGCGCCAGTGCATTCTTGTGTTCAGTAAAAACTGAATTGTTGGCTGGGGGACAGGGATTCGAACCCCAACTGCCTGATCCAGAGTCAGGTGTTCTGCCGATTAAACTATCCCCCAACACATCGGCCGAACGAGGATGAATTGTACCTGCGGACAGGGATTTCTGCAAATTTCTCCCTGGTTCATCTGGACTAATCTCGCCTGCAGGACGGCTTTCGACGCAGCTTTCTACACTGTCGCAGCGGCGTAGGCTTCGAGGGCGGCGCGCGCATTTTGGACGCGGCGCACGGTTTCGGCACGACCGAGCACAACCATGCTTTCGAAGAGCGGCGGCGATACGGTCTTGCCCGTGATGGCCACCCGGAAGGGGGCAAAGAAACTGCCTACCTTGATGTTCATGGCCTCGCTGGCAGCCCGAAAGGCCTCTTCCAGGTTGTGCAGCGCAAACGGCTCGATCGTCTCCAGCAACTGGATGCCCTGCTGCCAGCACTTCGATGCTGGCTGCGGGCGTCAGCTTCTTGCCAATCAGCTGCGACGGGTCCGGGTACACGATTTGATCGGCAAAGGCCCAGTCGATCAATGGGGCGGCCTCGGTCAGGAACTTGATGCGTTCCTGGATGAGCGGGATGAGATGGTCGAAACGCTCATCACCTGCCAACTCTGCCTCGCTCATTCCCAGCGCCGGCGCAACGAACGGCAGCAGGTGCTCCTTTAGCACGGCGGGATCCAACGCGCGAATATACACGCCGTTGAGCCATTCCAGCTTTTTGTAGTCCAGCGCGGTGGCTTTGGCCGAGATGTCGCTCACGTCGAAGCGCGCCACCGCTTCGTCGCGCGTGAAGATCTCACGCTCAGCGTCGAAGCTCCAGCCGGTGTTCGCCAGGAAGTTGAACATCGCTTCGGGCAGATAGCCTTCCTGGATAAAGTCGCTGACAAAGACCGGCATCTCGCGGCCGTCGACCACGGGCTTGCGCTTGCTCATCTTGCCCTTGCCGCTGGGATCCAGGATGACGGGCAGGTGCACAAACTCGGGTTTTTCCCAGCCAAAGGCCTCGTAGACAAGCACATGCAGCGGCGCCGACGGCAGCCACTCTTCGCCGCGCAGAATATGGGTGATCTCCATCAGGTGGTCGTCGACGACCACAGCCAGGTGATAGGTCGGCATGCCGTCGCTCTTGAGCAGCACCGGGTCGACCGGAATCCGCTGGTTTTCGACGACTACCTCGCCGCGAATGGCATCATGCACCGTCGTGCTGCCTTCCAGTGGGATGGCAAAACGCACGACGTGGGCGCGGCCCTCGGCCTCAAACGCTGCGCGCTGTTCTGGCGTCAACCAGCGATGGCGGCGATCGTATTCCTTGCCCTGCTTGCGCAGCTCCTCCAGTTCCGCCTCGGTGGTGTAGCAGCGATAGGCCTTGCCTGCGTCAATCAGCTGCTGGGCATAGGTTTCGTAGAGCGGTTTGCGTTCGCTCTGCACGTAGGGGCCAAAGGGGCCGCCGACATCGGGGCCTTCATCCCAATCCAGACCCAGCCAGCGCAGCCCCGTGGTGAGGCTGTTCAGGCTTTCCGGGTTGTAGCGCTTCTGGTCTGTGTCTTCGATGCGCAGCACGAAGTGGCCGCCGGTGCGGCGGGCATACATCCAGTCAAACAAGGCGGTGCGCAAACCGCCCAGGTGCAGGTGCCCAGTAGGGCTCGGCGCAAAGCGTACGCGTGCGGGCTTCAATTCGTCCTTCATGCCAGCCTGTCTTTCAGAATTTCCTGTACTGCCTGTGGGCTCGCCTTGCCGCCGGTCGCCTTGATGACCTGGCCGGTAAACATCCCGAGGAGGCTTGTCTTGCCGCGCGCGATACTCGGCGACCTTGGCCGGCAGGGCAGCCAGCACCTGGTCGACGACTTGCTGCAATTCCTGCGCCGACAGCGTCTGGTCGAGCCCCAGGCGGCGGACGATGTCGGACGGCGCGCCGCCTTCGGCCAGCATGGCGGCAAAGACGCTCTTGGCGCCGGCGCTGGTGATGGCCTGCTGGTCGACGAGCTTGACCAGTTCGGCCAGCTGGACGGCTGTAAAAGGCAGCTGCTCCAAGGTGCGACCCTTGAGTTCGCGCAGCACCTCGTTTGCCACCCAGTTGGCGATGGCCTTGGGGTTGTTGTAGACGGCGACGCCAGCGTCATAGAAGTGGACCACATCTTCGTCGCCGGTCAGCACGTCGGCCAGTTCGGGAGTGAGGCCCAAGCACATCGATGTAATAGTCATGGCGCTGGGCGAGCAGCGAATTGGCGCTGCGGGCACGCGCCCGTTCGTCAGATATCGAGGTAGTCGCGGCAGCGGCAGCAGCCGGTCCGCAGTCGCCGCCCCTTGTGCCGCCCTTGTCTTTCGTGCCTTTTGCCTGTTCTGCAGGTGCGCCGTCTGCCTGCTTGCCCAGCGCCTTGTTGAAGGCGTCGGGCAGCTCGACAATGCGGTTGAAGACGAGCGCACCGGGCTGCGAATCCACGATGTCGGCCACGAAGTAGCCGTGGCGCACAAACTGGAAGCGCTCGCCGGCAGGTGTCTGCGCCAGGCTCGGCTCGACCAGCGCCTGCTTGAGCACCTCGATCGAGCGCGGGTTCAGGTAGTCCTTGAAGCTCTTGCCCTCTTCGCCGTCGTCGGGGTCGGGCACGGTGAGCAGGCGGTCATAGAGGCGCACCTCGGCCGTCACGGCATGGTCGGCCGACACCCACTGGATGGCGGTGCTCTTCTTGCGTTCGGCGCCGACGGTCTTGCCCAACGAATCGGCGTCATAGGTGCAGCGCAGCTCGACGACCTTGCCGGCAGCGTCCTTGACGACTTCGTCGCAGCGGATGAAGTAGGCGTTGCGCAGGCGCACCTCGCCGCCCGGGCGCAGGCGCGTCCAGCCTGGCGGGCGGCTCTTCGCTGAAGTCGGTCTGCTCGATATAGACTGTGCCGGTGAGCGGAACCTGGCGTGAGCCTTCCTTGGCGATGTCGCGCGGCCAGTAGGGCGCATCCAGCCATTCCACCTTGTCCTGCCGGGATAGTTGGTGATGGTCACCTTGAGCGGCCGCAGCACGGCCATGACGCGCGGGGCACGGGCGTTGAGATCGTCGCGAATGGCGTCTTCGAGCACGCCTATCTGCACCCGGCTGTTGGTCTTGTCGACGCCGATGCGTGCGGCAAAGAGGCGGATGCCTTCGGGCGTATAGCCGCGGCGGCGCAGGCCGGCGATGGTCGGCATGCGCGGGTCGTCCCAGCCGCTCACGTACTTTTCCTCGACCAGCTGGAGCAGCTTGCGCTTGCTCATCACCGTGTAATCGAGGTTCAGGCGCGCAAACTCGTATTGGTGCGGCCGGGGCTCCTCAAACAGGCTGTCGAGCAGCCAGTCGTAGATGGCGCGGTTGTTTTCAAACTCGAGCGTGCAGATCGAGTGCGTGACGCCCTCGATGGCATCCTCCAGAGGGTGCGCGTAGTCATACATCGGGTAGATGCACCACTCGTCGCCGGTGCGGTAGTGCGAGGCATGGCGAATGCGATAGAGCAGCGGGTCGCGCATCTTCATGTTGGCGGCGGCCAGATCGCCCTTGGCGCGCAGCACGTGGGCGCCGTCCGGAAACTCGCCGGCCCGCATGCGGGCGAAGAGATCCAGGTTTTCTGCGACCGAGCGGCTGCGATAGGGGCTCGGCCGTCCCGCCTCGGTGATGGTGCCGCGGTACTGGCGGATCTCCTCTTCGTTCAGGCTGTCGACGTAGGCCTTGCCGTCTTTGATCAGCTGGACGGCAAATTGGTAGAACTGCTCGAAGTAGTCGGACGCGAAGAAGAGCCTGTCCTCCCAGTCGAAACCCAGCCAGCGTATGTCGTTCTGGATCGACTGGACGTATTCCGGGTCTTCGGTCTCCGGATTGGTGTCGTCAAACCGCAGGTTGCAGACGCCGCCGAAGTCCTGGGCAATGCCGAAATTCAGGCAGATCGACTTGGCATGCCCGATGTGGAGGTAGCCGTTGGGCTCGGGAGGAAAGCGGGTGACGACACGACCGCCGTAGCGGCCGTTTTCCGTGTCACGCGCAACAATTTCGCGCAGGAAATCCAGCGATTCTCTGCGCTCCGACATCAAAGGTGTGCTGCTTTCAGTGGTCATAAGTTACCGCTCGAATCAGGACAAATCGGGTAAATCACGACGGATCGTGTGGCGATCCAGATCGTATTGCTGATCCTGTAATGAATAACATGGGGAATGAGATCGTGTCAAAAAGACGGTACCTAAAGCGACTCGGCGGTTGGACCTAGTTCGGCAATGTGCTGCCGCACCTGAGCGGCGAAGCAGTCCAAACTGGGGCGTGGCGAGGACGCCCAGGTCGCGCGGGCGGGGTAGATCGATTGCGACCTGCGCCACGATCCGGCCCGGCCGGTCGCTCATGACCAAGATGCGGTCGGCCAGGAAAACAGCCTCGTTGATGCTGTGGGTGACCATCAGAACGGTCTTGTGGTGGAGGGCCTGGAGCCTGAGCAATTCCAGGTTGAGCCGTTCGCGCGTGCAGCGCGTCGAACTGGCCAAAGGGCTCGTCCATCAGCAGCAGGCGCGGCTGGTGGATCAGGGTACGCGCCAGCACGACACGCTGGTTCATACCGCCGGAAAGCTGGCGAGGATAGGCCTGCTCGAAACCGTCCAGCCCCATCAGTTTCAGCAGGTCGAGAGCATGGGCACGATCCTCATCCGTGACTCTTTTCTGCTGAATCTCGAGCGGCAGCAGCACATTGTCGAGGACCGTGCGCCACGGCATCAAGTTTGTCTTTTGGAAGACAAACCCGATGTCGGGCCGGGGCGCTGTCAAACGCTCCCCGTCAAACCAGAGCGTGCCGCTGTCGGGCAGCACCAGGCCGCCGATGATGCGCAGCAGCGTGCTCTTGCCGGAGCCGGAGGGGCCAAGCAGGCAGACAAACTCGCCTGCATCAAGGCTAAAGCTGATCGGCTGCAGCACGGCAAGCGGCCGTGCGCTGTCGGTAAATGTTTTCGCTATGTTTTCGACAATCAGCAACCTCTGGTCCGGCACTCGTTACTCTCGGTGTTAAGCTCTTCAACGAAATTGGTTCGTGAATAGGTCGGCGGCAGGCACAAGCACATCGACCAGGCCGATCCGCTGCATGAACTCGGCGGCGGCCTCCCAGTCGGCTGCCGTCGTCGCCCCAGGCTGTGTGCCGGGCTGCGGAGTCCAGTAGGGCAGTGAGGCATCAAAGACGGCGCGATTGGTGGCGGTGTTGTCGCCGCCCGCTTCGGGCACAAATTTCAGCGCGATGGCAAATGCCTCGTCTGGGTTCGCCAGCGTGTAGGCAATCGATCGCTGCATTGCCCGCGCCATGCGCGCGACCAGATCGGGGTTATCCTGTGATCGTCTTCTCGTTCGTAACCAGCCCATTGGCCGGGACTGTCAAGAACGGGTCGAGCGCGATCTGTGTCGTCGTGATGCCTTGCAGGGCTAGTACGACCGGGCCGTTGACCGCATAGTCCACGGCAGCATCCACCTGGCCCTGGCTGAGGGCGGCCGCCTGGGTAAAGCCGATGCTGTCGAGCTTGACGTCCTGCTCGCTCAGGCCACCGGCCTCGAGCACGCCGCGCAGCGCGACATAGGAGGCGCCAAAAGGCCCGGGAATGCCAATGGTCTTGCCGCGCAGGTCTGCCGGTTTTTCGATTCCAGCGGCTGGCTTGGCGAATACCACGACGGGAAACTTGGTGTACCAGTTGGAGACATAGCGGACGGGCAGACCCTGGGCGCGGCCGAGCACGACCTGGTCGCCGCTGCCGATCATAAAGGGGAGTTCGCCGACGCCGACCAGCTTGAGGTAGTCATTTTCGAAGCCGTAAGCCAATTCCAGGTTGATGCCTTCGTCGGCGAAGAAGCCTTTGTCGATGCCGACATAGAAGGGGGCGAACTGCACGTTGGGGACGAACCCGACGCCCAGTTTCACCGCATCTGCTGCTGCTGCTAGACGGTGCTTGCGGTCGCAGTTCCGGGGGCTGCCGGCGCTTGACCCGCTGGCCGTGCAAGCGGAGAGGGTAAAGACAAGCAGAAGTGCGAGTAAGCCTGATACACGCGACATGCCAGACAATCCTTTCGAGTCCTGTTTATTTATGCCTGCGTCTGCCAGCGCAAGAAGTGTTTTTCCAGCATGGCAACGGCGATATAGAGTACCTGGGCGATTAGCACCAGCGCAATCACTGCCACAAACATCATCGGCGTGTCCAAAATGCCGCGGCCCAGGTTGATCAAGAAACCAAGCCCGGCATCGGCGCCCACAAATTCGCCAACCACAGCGCCGACGACTGCGAGGGTGACGCTAAGCTTCAGGCCGCCGAAGATCACGGGCAAAGCTGCGGGCAGTTCGAGCTTCCAGAACATCTGGCTGCGGCCGGCGCGCAGGCTGCGCATCAGGTCTTGCAGATCCGGGTCGACATTGCGGATGCCGACGATGGTGCTGATCAGCACCGGGAAGAAGCTGATCAGGGCACACACAATGACCTTGCTGGAGAGCCCGCTGCCCAGCCAGATAATCAGTAGCGGCGCAATCGCCACGATGGGAATGCTCTGGCTGGCCACGATGTAGGGAGACACGATATGTTCCAGCGTCCGGTGTTTGCCCAGAAAGTAGCCAAGCACGAAGGCCGTGCTGAGCCCGATCGCCAGGCCAAGCGCGATTTCGAGGAGGGTGACCTGCGCGTGGCGCAGGAGTGTGCCGTCTGCCAAGAGTGGCAAGGAACTTCTGCCATACCAGCGGTCGGCGCCGGCAGGATGAAGGGTGGCAGTTCCTGCCAGCGTACCAGGGCTTCCCACAGCAGGATACCGACAGCCAACACCAGCACGGTCAACGCAGGGCTGCGCAGCCGTTCGCTGCGTGAACGCCAGGTGGCCGGCCGGACATCAGGGCAGCCACTGCCCGCGTGCGTCTTGTGTCGTGTAGGTCTTGTAGGCCATGGAATGCCTTCCTTTGTCACGCATGTGTAATGCCAGACATCTCTTACAAACAAAATCCCGAAGCCAACATAGCTTCGGGACAGGGAAAGACGTTGTGTTGATCGTCTGCGCAACACAAAGCTGGCAGGAGCAAGCTCAACCCTGCCTGCTGCGAAATGAAAAACCCGGACCACTCTTGTCGAATGCTCCGGGACATATCGCAACAGGCCAAGCAGCAGCTTCCTGCTTTGCCAGCACCTTCTTTCATCCGGACTATACCGTCGGCGTCGGAATTCAAGCGCTTAGATGGCGCTCGTCACCGCCTCCTGCCTCCCTGCCTTGCAGCAGTTCGACTCGCGGGCTCGTCACCTTGCTCAGGTGACCTACCGCCGATCGGGAATTGGGAGTCAACCTCCCTCACCCTGCCCCGAAGGTCAGTATTCTATTCTGTATTTATCATAGCTAAGGGGAGTCGCGACGTCAAGTAGGCCGCGATACCGTTATTAGAGTGACAAGTGTCCTGTCTTTTCCGAACTTAACTAGGCTGCCGGCGCAGCCTGCTCAATGGCAGCAGGCGTCATGCGCGAGGCGACGATGGGGTGACCATCTACCGCGTGCGTGATGATGTCTGCAATCGTTTGTGCCGTAATCTGTCCGTTGGGGATCATGGTGCCGTCGCTGGGCTTGAAATCGATGTAGCCGCCGCGTCCTGTGTGCCCCATCCCGGCCATGGGGATGATCGTCACGCGGCGCTGGCGGATGCGCACGGTTCCATTCAGAAGAGGCAAAGAATGGCCAACGACCCGGCATCAGCAAGCGCCACACCTGCGCGATATCATGCGAGCCCAGGAGGTGATAGATATGGTCGGCCACCAGGAGGCCGGGATCGCTGCCGAATATGCCGCCTAATGAAACCATGTAGATGGGGCCCTTGATCCATTCGCGCAAGTACGTGATGGAGCCAATCCCCATCTGGGCCGAGCCGCTGTAGCCTATGATAAAGATAGGCACTTTGCTTTCAGGGTCGAACTGGTAACGCAGCAAGCTGTCGAGAAAGACCTCGGCCATCGCCTGACCGTAGAGCGGCGCATAGCGATGGTCAATCGCGATTCGCCACTTGAAATAGGTTGTGGATGTTGATGAGATAACCGGCCAGCGCTGGGCCGTAGCGCTTGCGCGCCAGCGCCCAACGCCATATACGCGAAAAATAGGGCTGGCCGGTCAGCGCCAGGTTGTTAACCGAATAGGGAAAGATATCGTCGATGACGACCGCATCGGGGACGTGTTGGGCCAACTGGCGCAGGAAGTCCTGCTCGCGATAGCTGAGCGTATGTCCTGAGACGCGGCCGATGCCGGACAGGAACAACACATAACAGCTAGGCTGGTCGTGAACGGTACGAATAACACCGTCAGAGGGAACCTGATCATTGTAGATCTTGTCACCGAACCAGCCAGCCCACCAGCCGAGCGTTTCAAACGGTGCCAGCGCAGCCCACAACAGGAATCCACCCACTAGTGCCAATGGGACGAGCCAGATCTCAGCTGGTGGGGCTTGCATGCTGCTGCCCTTCGGGTGGCGCCGGGTTTTCAGTTACGACAATCTTGCTGCGCCTGCGGTGCCAGCTGTCCAGCTGGAGATACCAGGTGCGGGTGGGACGGCGGCGTACACGCGTCACATCCTGTGTGCGGAAAACAAATGACACGCCGGCGGCTCGGCTGGCCAGCCAGCGCTGCCAGCGCATGACAGGTCTGCCGATGGTGCGGCGCAGGGTCTGCAGCAGGATCCAGCCTGTGCCGGCGAGGACCACCGACTGCCATATCTCCAGGTGCATGCCCACGCGGATCGACACGATCACGGCCAACATGCTCCATAAGCGAGAGGACGATGCTGAACAGGTTCCCCATATAAGGCGTGAGTACGAAGAACGAGAATATCTGTGGAGCATACGACAGGCCGACGGCGCTGGCGACTGCAAGCAAGGGTTGGTCCTGGTGGAACAAGGCTCGCCCGGCCAGCCAGATCGTCATGGTCCATATCACGTAGCCCACCATGTGGGTCGCAGTGGCAATCGCAACGGCCAGGCCAAACCTGGCCGGGCGGATGTGATTGAGAAAGAGGATCAGGCTCTGGCCCAGGGCTTCGGAGACGCCGGCCAGCGCAACGACGGCCAGCGCAACCCAGATGCCATTGGGGGCGATTTGCACCGCGAGAAAGACCTGTGGTTCCAGCCGCAGTGCCATGGAAATGATTTGCAGGAATGAAGGCAGCTCGCCGCTTGGCATGTTTCCCACGCTGTGTCGTCATACAAGTAAATGAACCATAGTATACTCCGTAGTCGTGCAAAGTTACATTAGCGCTGAACGATCGCCTTCGATTATACTTTTCAAACATGCAAAAAGTACCCATCCCCTCAAAATTTCTTGTCGTTTTGAGTGTCGTCATGATCGCCGGCGGCCTGGCGCTTGGCCTCTGGGCCCTTATGAACAACCCTTTTGGCGCACAGGCGAGTTCGCCGCCGGTCTCAGGAGAAAGTCAGGGGGCAGCTGCCGCTGACAAAGGGACCGCTGGCGGCGATGCTTCGGCGGGCAGCGGCCTGCCAGGCGAGGGTAGCGCCGAAAGCACCGGCAACGCTGCTGCAGCCAACAGCGGTACCAAGCCCGCCGCTGCTGGCGGTGGACCTCGGCAATGCACCTGGCAGCCTCAACGCTGCCGTCTTGCGCGCTGCCGATCACCTCAGCGACACGCTCCTTCTGACCACAACCGCGGTCTCAGCGCCGGCGATCCGCTTTTCGGTCGTGCCGAGTGGGACACTTGTCTACACGGTGACCTATGCAGTTGCCACCCGCTTTGATACGCTGGAGCCGGCTATCAGCTGGCAGGCAGTGAGCAGGACCTGGAGCAGCGGGAGTGTCTCATACACGCAGATTGCGGTGTTGAGCGACACGCTGCCGTCGCTGCGCACAATCCTCGGCGAACCAGGGCCGCTTGTGCGCGGTTACGCAGCCACCGAGGATGTTGTAAGCGCAGCCTGGCAGGATCACACGACGCTTGGCGGTGCTGCCATTTGATCAGCTCGAGCCGCGGCTGGCTGTATTTGCCGTGGATGGTCAGAACCCGATTGAAAACAGCTCACACTATACGCCAACTGAGTACCCACTGATCGCCAACGTCTATGCCGAGGTGACCGAAGGTGGCGCGATCGAAATGGCGCTTGCGCGCAAGGCACTTGGCGCGCTGCCGCCCGGCAATCGGCTGCCTGAACACCTTACCGTCGTCGCTATGACGGGTGTGACGGCCATGTGCCGCCAGACGGCAGCACAGATGGACCGTTACGGACCGGCCTGGCCTGCTGAAGTGGTAGGGCCAGAACTCGCTTCGGCTGACATCACCCACATCAGCAATGAAGTGCCGTTTGTGCCAGACTGCGAAACGAACACCAGCAAGGATAACCTTACTTTCTGCTCGAAACCTGAGTACATGGAGGCACTGACAGCCTCCGGCGTCGACATCATTGGCCTGACGGGCAACCATCAGAATGACTACGGCCTCAAAAATGCGGTCAAGTCGCTGGACATCTACGAAAAGGCTGGGTTGCCAGTTTACGGAGGCGGACGCAACAAGGAAGCCGCCTTTGCGCCGCTGATCATCGAGCACAACGGCAACCGCTTGGCGTTCCTGGGTGCCAACAGCTATGGGCCGAAATTTGCCTGGGCGACCGACGATAAGCCAGGCAGTGCCGAGTTTGACCTTGCCATCATGTCGGCGATGGTGCGCGAGCTCAAAGAGCAGAACAAAGCCGACGTCGTGCTGGCGGAACTCCAGTACCAGGAGAGCTATGACACACAGCCGCTGCTCGATCAACGCCAGGACTTCACGGCGCTGGTGCGTGCCGGGGCCGACATTGTGACCGGCGTACAAAGCCATGTGCCGCAAGGGATGGAGTTCACGGATGGCAAGCTGGTCCTGTACGGGCTAGGCAACCTCTATTTTGACCAGATGTGGGAAGAAGCCACGCGTGAGGGTATGATCGTCAAGCATACCATTTACGAGGGCCGGCACATCAGCACAGCAGGTGCTGACCACCCTGCTGTATGATTATGGCCAGCCACGCTGGACGACGCCGGCGCAGCGCGACGGCATTCTCACACGCGTGTTTGCCAACAGTTACTGGTAAGCAGCGGCGTGACATGAGAGAAATATGAAAGATGCAGCGCAAATCCGCGATATTGTTGCTGCTAATGCTGTCTGGCGGTATAATGCTGCGCTGCGTTGCTGGCGTTGAGTCTGCACCTCCTAGTGGCGTGGCGCAGCACCGCGTTTCCGGTTTAATGATTGCTATGCACCCTTTCCTGAGGTCTACATGACAACCACACCCAGCAAAGACACGTCCAACAAGAACTCAACCAGTAAGTCTACATCTGCTGCGAAGTCGACTGCACCGGCCAAGACGACGAAAAAAGTATCCTCCGGTGCGTCGCCCGTCAACAGTTCCAATATCGGTCTATGGCTGATTGGCGCCTCGATTGCGATTGTCGCGATCGTCGTGGGTATCATCATCTTCAACGAGAACCAGGCCAAGAGCGCCCCGGTTGCGCAGCCGGACGTACCTGCAGAATGGATCAACCGCAATGTGGTTGGCAGCCCGGACGCCAAGGTTGTGATCCAGCTGTGGGAGGACTTCCTGTGCCCGTCGTGCCAGTCCTTTGCAGCGACTGTGAAGCCGCAAATTTTCGAGAACTATGTCAAGACGGGCAAGGTGCGGGTCGAATACCATTACTTCCCGCTGCAGCAGCACGAGCCGGGCGCGACGATGACGTGCCTTGGCAGCTGAGTGCGCTGCTGACCAGGGGATGTTCTGGCCATACCACGATCGCGTCTTCCAGATGACGAAAGTCGACCAGCAGGGTGCGGCGCAGTTTGACGACTTGATGGACTATGCCAAGGGTATGGGGATGGACGAAGGGGAATTCCGTTCCTGCTTGAGCAGCCAGGAGCATCTGAACACGGTTTCGGATTCGGTGGCACAGGCGCAACAGTTGAATCTTCAGTTCACTCCGTCCGTCATTGTCGGCGATACGCTGCTGCAGGACTCGAGCTATGCTTCCGTGGCGGCAGCCATCGATCAGAAACTGGCGGCAGCACAATAACCTAAGCAGCCGTGCACAGAAACGAGCTTTGATCCATGGAACGGGTTTCCATCTGGTTAAACCGCAACAGCATGTACATTGCGCTGGTTGCAGCATGGATTGCCATGTGCGGCAGCCTCTACTTCAGCGAAGTAAAGGGTTATGTACCATGCACCTTGTGCTGGTATCAGCGCATCCTGATGTATCCATTGACTGTCATTATTGCCATTGGGCTGCTGCGGCGTGACTGGCACCTTCCGTATTACATACTGCCGCTCTCGATCTTAGGGATGTGTGTATCGACCTATCATTACCTTCTGGAGAAGACGGACATCTTTGCCGGCGCCACCGCGTGCCGGCAAGGCGTGTCCTGCACGACACAGTGGATCAACTGGTTTGGGTTTGTGACAATTCCATTCCTGGCACTGATCGGTTTCATCATCATTACCCTCATGTCGGTGATTGCTCTGATCAACCATGAGCCGGCCGGTGAGGATGAAGAAGGCGATCCGCTGCGCACGCCGTGGCTGCGTGTGACGGCGCCGATTGTCGTCGTGCTGGCAGTGTTCGCCGTGCTGTTTATCACAGGCGCCCCACCGGCCCAGGCCGAGGGCGGCACGCAGGCGACTGCGGCTTTCCCAGTGGCGAACGTCACGCCGGGGCCGCAGGAACTTGGCGACATGCGGATCACAGCCCAGCGGCCGTTGCAGCGCGGTGGGCAGTTGTTCCGCGAATCATGTGCTGCGTGCCATGGCATCGATGCGAAGGGTGTCGCAAACTTGGGGAATCAGTTGGCCGGCTCGGACTTCGTGAACGGCAAGACCGATGCGGAACTGTTGGCGGTGGTTCGCAAGGGTCGCGACTTGAGCGATCCGGCAAACACGACCGACCTGGTGATGCCGCCCAGTGGCGGCCGGCCCGACCTGAGCGATCAGGACCTGCTCTCGATCATTGCCTTTATACGAGCGCAGCCTTGATCGCTTACGCTAGGAACAGCAAGATTTGAGTAATAAATCGAAGTCGATTACTGGTTTCACGCCTGCCCTCGCCTGGCTCTTGCTGACTGCGACGATTGCGTTGGTTGTGGTCTGTGGTGGGCCTGTGGGTGTTGGCACCGGCTGCCGTGCGCGCACAGGACAGTTCGGGCATATCGTCGCCCGGACCCGGGCGCGGCCATCAACGGCGATGTTCCCATCATTGGCACGGCTACCATCGATCCGTTCCAGAAGTACGAACTGCATTACAAGCAGGAGCCGAGCGGGGACGATGCCTACATCTACTTTGCAGGTGGAACGTCGCCGGTCATCAACGGGCAGCTTGGCGTCTGGCAGGCGGGTGGGCTGCCGCCCGGCGCGTATACGCTGCGCTTGCGGGTCGTCAAGGTGGACGGCAATTACGCTGAGTTCTACATCCCGAACATCACGGTGAACCAGGCTGGAAGCGTACCGAGCCCGACTGCTACCTCGGCGTTGACGCCGACGGTAACACCGACCTTTACGCCTGCGCCGCAGCCGACAGCGGTGATCGGCCAGGTGACGCAGCCGCAAGTAGAAGGGGATGCACCGGCACCGACTGCGACGCCCACGCCGGCGGCCGTTGCTGCCGGAGATGCAGCAGGCGCGGCGCAGCGCTGCCCAACAGCTGGTACGCTGCTGGGCGCGCAGGAACCTACAGTCCAGACGGTTGCGGGAGCCAGCGTAACGGACCAATTGGGAGAGTCGCTGGGATTTGAGCGCTTACGCACGCAGTTTTTTAATGGCGTGCGCATCAGTGCTGCACTCTTCATCGGCTTCGCCGCTTTGTTGGCGGGCAAGAAGCTGTTTGAATGGGTGTGGAAGAAGTACGGGTAGGGTTGTTGGTGTAAGTCTGTAGGACAAAAGAATCCAGGCGCGAACGGCCAAGGTACGTTAGTACCGCTGGTTGTGCGCGCCTTTTCGGCTTTATGATGCGACAATTATGCAAGGCATCAAGATGATCGTCGGGCTGGGAAACCCCGGCCCCCAGTACAGCCGAAATCGTCACAACATCGGCTTCCAATGCGTAGAACTGTTTGCACAGCGGCACGCACTGCGTCTCGACAAGATGCAGCAGCGTGCCATGACGGGCAGCGGTTTCGCTGCGGTAGGCGGTGCCCGCTACAAGGTGCTGCTGGTGAAGCCGCTGACCTACATGAACGCCAGCGGCGAAGCTGTTGCGCCGCTGGCGCGCTACTACCAGGTGGATCCGGAGGACATGATCGTCGTGCATGACGACCTGGACCTGGCCTCCGGCAAGCTGCGGCTGCGCCAGGGTGGTTCATCGGGCGGCCAGAACGGGATCAAGTCGATCATCGAGCGGTTGGGCATGGCGGAGTTTGCACGTGCAAAAGTAGGCATCGGACGTCCACCCGGGCGTATGGACCCGGCAGACTTTGTGTTGCAGAATTTTAGCGCAGCCGAAGAAGAGGTGTTTGGTCCGCTGCGCGAACGTGTGTGTGATGCCTTAGAGTGTTGGCTGCACGAAGGCATTGAAGCGGCGATGAACCGGTACAATGGCTGAACGTCGCGTGTTGAACAGGGATTGGGGGCGCATACATATGAAACTGCCAGGACTCGTGGGATTGCTGCCCGAAGTACCTGCCTTTACCGACTGGCTGGCGCAACTGAAGAGCGGCCAGGAGACGGAACCGCAGGCGGTGCTGCAGGCCGCGCGGCCGTACCTGCTGGCGGGGCTTGCGGCCCAATGTGCAGGGGCCGATCCTGTTGATTACGGCGCGCAGCGAAATGGCGCAGCAGCTGGTCGACCAACTGCTGACCTGGCTGCCGCCGCTAGAGACCGGCGGCGCGCCGGTCTACCAGTTTGCCGACCCGGACGCTCTGCCCTATGAACGCATTCCTTGGAGCGGCACAACACGCCAGCGGCGCCTGACGACGCTTGCGGCACTGCAGCAGCAGCGCGCTGCCGGGAGCGCGGCGCCCATTGTCGTGGTCAGCGCCCGCGCCTTGATGCAGAAGACCCTGCCGGCGCGCGAACTGCGCATGGCGCTGCGCACACTCAGGGCCGGGGCAGCAGTGCGCCTGGAGCAGATGATCGCTCGTTGGGTGCAGACCGGCTACAACCCGGTCGAGATCGTCGAAGAACCAGGCGTCTTTGCCAGGCGCGGCGGGATTGTCGATGTCTGGCCGCCAAACCTGCCGAGCCCTGTGCGCATCGACCTGTTTGGCGACGAGGTGGAGAGCCTGCGCCTGTTTGACCCGGCGACCCAGCGCACCGTTCGCCAGGTCGGCTCTGTCGAGATCGGGCCGGGCAGCGAAGTGCTGAGCAAGTATGGCCCCGCGATATTGGAGCGGCTCAACGTCCGCGGTGAGGGGCTGATGGCGCCGGAAAACGTGGGGCGCACGGACGAGGAGGGGCAGCTCGACTCACCCCTGCACGATCCCCGGCTGCTGCTGGCGCTGCGCGAGGAGCTGCGCCTGGAAGTGGATCACCTGCGCAACAGCCAGAGCTTCCACGGCATCTGAATGGTACCTGCCGTACACCTACGCACAGCCGGTCAGCCTGCTGGACCACCTGGGGGCCGATGGACTGGTCGTCGTGGACGATCCGCTGGATCTGTTTGCGACTCTCCATGAACTGGAGCAGCAGGCAGAGGGGTTGCGGATTGAACTGGAGCGCAGCGGCGAGCTTCCGCGCGGGTTCCAGCGCAACTATTTCACCGCCGACGAACTGCGCAAGGCGCTGGTCGA
Organism: uncultured Chloroflexia bacterium; assembly: GCA_963701415.1. GTDB lineage: Bacteria > Chloroflexota > Anaerolineae > Caldilineales > Caldilineaceae > Fredericiella. Next base: position 777,057 of record CAVPAH010000018.1, on the reverse strand, counting down.
GCGCAAGCCGGCCATCCTGGGCTATGGCGACCTCTACAGCAAGGGCGCCAGCGCCAACACGCCGCTTGCACGCTGTTTTGCGCCTGGCCCGCGTTTTGGCGGCAAGACCAAGGAGATCGCGGCCGAAATTGTGAAAGTACACAATGCCGGCCACAGCAGTGTGCTGCTTTCGCGCCAGGCGGCGCGGCTGCGCGACCTGCTGCAGGAGTTTCATCTGGCACCGCAGGTGACGGAGCAGTTGGCGGCACCGCCGCCGGCCGGGTCCGTCACACTGGTGCAAGGTGTCCTGGGGGAAGGGTTTGTCGTGCGTGGGCTGCCGGCGCCGCTGCACTTCTACACCGACACCGAACTCTTTGGCTGGAGCAAGCCGCAGGCACGTTCGCGCTCGAAGCATCACAGCAAGGTAGCGCCTGAGCTGTTCTTCGCCGACATGAAAAGCGGCGAGTTTGTCGTGCACATCGAGCATGGCATCGGCATGTTTGAGGGGCTGGTGCGCATGGAACTGGCGAGGCATCGAACGTGAGTACCTCCAGGTCAGCTATGCGCGGGGCGACAAGCTCTATGTGCCGGTCCATCAGGCCGATCGCCTGAGCCGGTATGTGGGCGCCGGCGAGAGCACGCCGCCCATCACGCGGCTGGGCACCGCGGATCTGGCAGATGGTCAAGGATCGCGCCAAGCGCGCGGTGGCCGAGATCGCCGAAGACCTGCTCAAGCTGTACGCCCAGCGCGAGCTGATCAAGGGACATGTCTACAGCCCCGACAGCCCCTGGCAGGAAGAGATGGAGGCCGCCTTCCCCTACCAGGAGACCGACGACCAACTGCATGCCGTCGAGGCCGTCAAGCGCGATATGGAGTCCGATCGACCGATGGACCGGCTCATCTGCGGCGACGTCGGCTATGGCAAGACCGAGGTTGCCATTCGGGCCGCCTTTAAGGCAATCAACGACGGCAAACAGGTGGCCTTCCTGGTCCCCACCACCGTGCTTGCCCAGCAGCACTATCGCAACATCGCGAGCCGGCTCAGCCGTTTCCCCGTGCGCGTCGAGGTGCTGAGCCGTTTCCGCACGACGGCGCAGCAGGACAAGGTCATCGACGGCCTGCGTGCGGGCACCGTCGACCTGGTGGTCGGCACGCATCGTCTGCTGAGCCAGGACGTGGAGTTCAAGGACCTGGGGATGCTGATCATCGACGAAGAGCAGCGCTTTGGCGTGGCGCAGAAGGAGCAGCTGAAGCAGCTGCGCGCCAAGGTGGACGTGCTGACGTTGAGCGCAACGCCGATCCCGCGCACGCTGCACATGAGCCTGAGCGGCATTCGCGACATGAGCACGATCAACACGCCGCCAAAGGAGCGCCAGCCCATCCATACGGTTCTGGCCGAGTATGACGACCTGCTGGTGAAGCAGGCGATCGAGCGCGAACTGAACCGCAAGGGCCAGGTATTTGTCGTAACGCATCGCATTCAGGGCATCCATGCCTTGGCGGACCGCATCCAGCGCCTGGTGCCCAGTGCCGTCGTCGCAGTTGGCCATGGGCAGATGCACGAGCGTGAGCTGGAAGATGCGATGATGCGTTTTGCCGACGGCGACGTGGACGTGCTGGTGGCGACGACCATCATCGAGAACGGGTTGGATATCCAAAACGCCAACACGATCATCATCAACCGTGCCGACCATTTTGGCCTGGCGCAGCTGTACCAACTGCGCGGCCGGGTGGGGCGCAGCGCGCAGCGGGGCTACTGTTACCTGCTGTACGACCGCAATGCAGTCCTCAGCTACGATGCACGCCGGCGGCTGTCGGCCGTGTTGGAGAGCAGCGAAGAGTTGGGGGCCGGGTTCCGCATCGCCATGCGCGACCTTGAAATTCGCGGCGCCGGCGAGCTGTTGGGCGCGCGGCAGCACGGCCACATCGACAGTGTTGGCTTCGACCTCTATACCCGCCTGCTGGCCCAGGCAATCAACGAGGCGCGGCGCAAGAAGGATCGCTTTGAGAAGGCCGTACAGACGAGCGGTGAGGAAGCAGGCGAAGAGGGCGTACAAGTGGTCGTGGCGGGCAGCGGTGAAAGTGGTGAAAGCATAGAGAGTTCCGAACTGGCGCCGGTGCAGGAACCAGGGATCGCTCTTCCCGAGGAATTGGTGCTGCGGCTGGACATGGATGGCGACGATGAGGAGCCGATCCCCTTCGACCTGGAAGATCCGCTGGCGCCGCCGGTAACGCTTGACCTGCCGCTTGATGCGCGGATCCCTGTCTGGTACATCGAAGATGAGGATCTGCGGCTGCAGCTGTATCGGCGTATCGCCGGTATTACGCATCCAGAGATGCTGGACGAGATGCGCCAGGAACTTATCGACCGGTTTGGCAAGGATGCCGAGACCGGCTCTGTACCCGAGGAAATCGAGAACCTGTTCTTCCAGATCCGGGTCAAGATCTTGGCCACACGTGCCGGGGTGGACCGGATCGGCCGCGACATGGACAACCTCGTGCTGCACAGCGATGCCCTCGAAAATATGGATCGCAAAGCCATGCAGCGGCGGCTGCGGCTGGGGCTTGGCCGCATCTCCGAGGAGGATAACAGTTTTGTGCCGGAAGATGCTGCGCGGGTGGGGCGGCGTGCGATCTACCTGCCGGTCGACGAGATAGGGCGCTGGCGCGACGTGCTGCTGCGCACGCTGCAGATCATGGCTGTGGGCTAACCCACACGTATCCCACATTTATCCCACACTCATGTGTGGGATAAATGTGGGTTCTATGCGAATCAGTGTGTTGCCAGCTTCTTGCGGAAGCGCACGTACTGCGCGTAGTCAATCGGAGTACGGCGGCGGATGTAATCACGCGTGCTGGGCGCCCGGCCTTGTGCCTCCACGATGCGGTCGGTCACCCGCAGGTCAAACGCATCTGACCCGGCGCCGCTGCCGTAGCTTACCATCAGAATCCGCTGGCCGGGTTTGGCCTCGTCGAGCACGGCAGACAAGCCGATCAGCGCCGAACCGGCATACGTGTTGCCGATCTCGGCGACCAGGAGGCCAGTCTTCCACTGTGCCGGTTGGAAGCCAAGATCTTCCAGCGCGCGCGTGGGGAACTTGGGATTAGGCTGGTGGAAGATGACATAATCGTAGTCCTCCGGCCCCGTCTCCATTTGCCGCATCATCTGTTCCGCGGCGGGAACCACATGGCCAAAATAGCCGGGGTCGCCGCTGAAGCGCTCGGCATGGCTGGGATAGTGCGTGATCGGCCGGCGCCAGAAGTCGGTCGTATCCGAGACATAGCTCAAGGTGCGTTGGAAGACGGCAATCGCCTCTTCAGCCGGGCCGACGATATAGGCAGCGCCACCTGCACCCGCGGTGTACTCCAGGGCGTCACCGGGCCGGCCTTGGGCGGTGTCCATGCCGATGCTGAGCGTATAGTCCGCCATGCCGCTGCCGACAAAGCCGATGCCTGCCTGCATCGCTTCGGTACCTGCTTTGCAGGCAAACTGCCAGTCTGCAGCCAGCGTTGCGGGCGTCGCGCCGATTGCCTCGGCGACAATCGTGCCGGTCGGCTTGACGGCGTAGGGATGGCTTTCGCTGCCCACCCACACGGCAGCAATTCCCTGTGGATCGATGCCGGCGCGGGCGAGCGCGTTGCGGGCCGCTTCCACGCTCATGGTCGCCGTGTCCTCGTCCAAACCCGGCACTGCCTTCTCGCGTACGGGGCTGCGGCTGTTGCCGTCGGTCCAGACGCGGCTGATCTCGGTTCCCGGCAGCCGGTAACGTGGCACGTAGGCGCCGTAGCCGACGATGCCGACCGCGCGACTTGGTTGGTTTAACACTTTACATGCTCCTTGTCTGTTGCAGCAGTTCGCGGGCGCGTTCCACGCGCACCTGACCTTCGGCTACCAATTGCGCTGCCACCCAATCGACGTCGGCGCCAGCTGCACCTGCCGCAATCGCCACCTGGCGGGCATGCAGCGACATGTGCCCGCGCTGGATGCCTTCAGTCGCCAAGGCACGGATCGCAGCAAGGTTTTGGGCCAGCCCAACCGCTGCCATCACCTCGCTTAGCTCACGTGCCGACGCTACGCCCAGGATCTTCAGTGCGGTCTGCGCGACGGGATGGGCCCGCGTCGCACCGCCGACGATACCTACGGCAAGGGGCAGCTCCACGCGCCCATACAGAAAATTATGCTGCCGACCGGAGGTGGAGTCAGTAGTCACTCTCCACTCGGTCAAGGCGCGGTACTGGCCATCGCGCGCAGCGTAGGCATGCGCGCCTGCTTCGATCGCGCGCCAGTCGTTGCCGGTGGCAAGGGCGACGGCATCGATGCCGTTGAGAATACCCTTGTTGTGCGTGGCGGCGCGGTAGGGATCGGCCACGGCAAAGGCATTGGCCTGCGCAATGCCTTCGATAGCCTGCTCGCCGGGAAAATCGAGCACGCCAAACGCGGTAGCCGGGATTTTGACTTCGGCCCAGGCGCGGCGGCGGTCGGTGAGATTGCTCAGGATGCGCAGCAGGGCGCGCCCGCCGCTCAAGCGCTCCAGGGTGGGTGCGATGGCTTCCGCTGCCGTATTGACGGCATTGGCCCCCATTGCATCGCGCACGTCAAAGAGCAGATGGACGATCAACATGGGCCCCGTGGGCGTGTCGGGCAGATAGCGTGTCTCGATGTCGACCGGACCGCCACCGCGCTGGGCGATGCTGGGGCTGGTGTTGGCCTGTGCCAGCAGTTCAGACCTGGCTGCCTGGATAGCAGCGGCCGCCTGTGCCGAATCGGCGACGCCGAGCAGCTGGATCTGCGCGATCATGATCGGCTCGGTGCTGCCGGCCACGAAGCCGCCGCCGGCGCGCGCCAGCTTGGCAGCATAGCTGACCGCTGCCACGACCGAGGGCTCTTCCACGACCATCGGCACAAGGTATTCTCTGCCGTTGATCAGAAAATTGGTGCCGATGCCAAGCGGCAGGCTGTAACGGCCCACCACGTTTTCAATCATTTTGTCGGCCTGGGCGACGGAGAGCCCTTCGTGGAGTACCGCTACTTCTTCCGGCGAAAGATCTGCCCAGCGTGCAATGATTGCGGTGCGCTCGGCAACGCTCTTTTGATAGAAACCACTCAGGCGCGATGTGCGGCTCGCAGCAGAATCGTTGCTCATGTGTGTATTGTACACGGATTCTCGTTTTTGGGCTGGAGAGACATGGGCCGCTCTAGCCGAAGGCGGCCAAGGCACGGCTGATCAGGTTGTTGAGCAGCTGCGGCGTCAAGGCGACACCAAACGTGACCACAAGTGCTGTCAATGCCAGCACGGCACTGAATAGCCTGCTCGCGGGGGACCAGCCGGTTTTCGAGGTAGCCAAACATCATGCGCGCCAGCCGTACATAGCCGATAAAGACGCCGACCGACGCGACCAGGACCACTGCAGCGGGGCGCCAGTCGATCTCCGCCAGCGTCAGCAGTGCCGCCCAATGGGCGGCAAAGCCGGCGCTGAGCGGAAATCCAATCAGTCCCAACCCACCAAGCAGCACCGCCGCGCTGTTCCACGGCATGCGGCTGCCTACGCCGCGCAGTCGCTGCAGATCGAGACTGCCGAGGGTCTGCTGAATGGCGGACAGGCCAGCTGCCGACGTCGCCATGCTGATCACGCGCAGAAGGAAGAGAAACAAGACCAGTGTCCAACTGCGCAGACCGGGCGCCGCCAGTACGACAATGATCAAGCCCCAGTCGCAAAGCGCCGCGTAGCCCCACAACCGGCCGGCATTGAGGGCGCCCAGTGCCGCTACCCCACCCCAGATAGTCGTCAGCAAACCCATCCAGCTCAGCCAGATCGGCCAGTCTGTCTGCTGGTAGGTAAACGGATAGGCAAACAGAACGCGTGCCGTCAGGTAGAGCACGGCAAGTTCCCTGAGCAGGGTCACCAACAGCACGGCGGGCGCCATCGCTTTTTCGGCAAGTGCGGACGTCGAACTATGCAGGGGGAACGGCGCCATCAGCGCCAGCAGGCCTAATCCCAGCAGTGTGCCTGCCGTTTGTGTGAGCGTCAGGTCCTGCGGGTTTAGGGGAATCTGGTCGATGTACCAGGCGGCCAGCAAGAATAGCGGCGCCGCCAGCAGCGGCGGGAATAACATGCGGAGCGCGGCCGCCGGCTCTGTGAACGTGGTATTCTGCACGGCAAAAACGGCGACAGCCGACAGGATGGCCAAGGCCAATGGCGCCACGATCACAGGTGCCCTGGGGCCAGCAGTGATGATTGCGACGAAAACATAGCCTCCTACCAGCAGCCATGCCACGCCGGGAAAGCTGCTGTATGCGCAGCCCGTTGGCTGCCAAAAGGAGCGCGCAGGCGGCGATCAGCAGGCTCAAAGCGACGATGGGAATATTGTCTTGCTGCAGCTGCAAGGTGTAGCCATAGCGGGTCAGCGGCGCTGCGAAGTCGACGCTCCAGCCGATCGGCAGCATCCACAACGGGCGGCTGAGATCTACCTGCCAGATGCCGAAGCCCAGGAGCGCGGCCACAATTGCGCCGGCGAGCGCCACCCACTGCGACCAGGCACGCAAGATAAAGCTGGCCGCAGCCATGGTGAAAAAGACAATCAGGAGCAGTGGGAGGATCGGCAAGGTAAGAGAGAGCGTCACTGCGCCGCCTTTTCTTGAATCGGTTCCGATGCCATGGCGCTGCCGGCAGCAGGCCGCGTGGGCAGCGCCTCCCGAGTGCGCCGCTGCAGCGGGGCGACAGCGGCGGCTAGCACTACGGGCTGCACTGCGCCGTATGGTACGGGGCGCCCCTGCAGGCTCCAGCAGCACAAGGTAGCTGCAAGCAAGCGCCAGGATCACGTCCGTAATGCCGACGACAGCCGGCAGGCCCGAGCCCGGCAGCAGGACAGATGCCAGCGCATACATCGGCGTCGACCACAGCAGCACGGCAGCGCCCGCCATCAATGGGCTGCCTGAAAAGCTCCACATTGCCAGCGCACAAATGGCCGGTCCACAGCAGGAAGTCCGTTTCCGGCTGGGAGAAGTACGGCAAAGTGTAGCCTGGGTCCAGGTACCACCACGCGATGACGATGAAGACCAAGGCCAGCAGCCGCAGCGGCCAGTTGCCCGCCTGGTGCAGTGACTTTGCAGTCGGCATGCAAAAACCCGGCAATTGCCAGCATGGCAGCAGCCAGTGTGACCGCAAGCAGTTGTCCGGCAGCCACGATGCCAGGCACGCCATGGACGAGCACGAGGATAGAGCAAGCGCCGAGATGAACGAAAACTGCTCCCAGCAGCGCAACACGCCAGTCCCAGAGCACAAACAATGTGCCCGTTATGGCGCCGAGCAGCAGGATCCCTACGCCAGTAGCAAATATGTTTCCGAGGCCGGCAAAAAGTGCTTCGATCATGGGCTACCGGAACAAAAGAAATGCGATCAGCATAAAGATCAGGAACCACCCAAGGACGCCTGCGCCTTCCACGACATGGACGGCATTGTTGCCTGCCACGGCCAGCCGGTCGATCGCCCACATGCTAAACCTGAACAGCCACTCCATTTGGGTGAAACGGCTGATGCGGTTGGGCCACTGGCCCAGGCGGGGCCAGATACGCGGACGCAGCCACACGAGACCGAAGCCGAGCAGCAGCGGCAGACCCAGGGTAATCCAGACGCTGATGCCGGCGACAGCAGATGGGGGATTGCCGAGTTCCGGTGCAATGGTATTCGTCAATCCGGCCAGCGTCTCCGTGAAATGAGGCAGAATACCGCTGATCGCCAGCGGCAAGCCGAGCGCAAGGCTGGCGAACAAAAGGCGAGCGGTATAGCTTTGCGGCAGATCCTGTGCGCCCGCTTGTTCCGGTGTGCTCCAACTGCGCAAGAGGGCGGCTACCAGGATGCCCTGTGCGATCACATACAGCAGAAAGACAGGCCAGTAAACAATGCCGCCACTCAGGAGGCGGGAGAGCGAGGGTTGTGCCAGGAAGCCTGGTGTAAATGGTGCGCCGGCAAGCGCCAGGGCGCCAAAACTGACGGGCAGCTGCCATCCCCAGGCACGCCATACCTGATCGCCTACGAGCCACAGGCCGCCGCCCAAGGGCAAAGGCTGTCGTTGCCCAGAACATGCCTGACGGTCCTGGGTTGTAGGCCAGACCACCGGCCAGCACGGCCACGCCGGCGGATCCGATCAGAACGAAAGTGACATAGTGCAGCTGATCTTCCGCCGTCCAGGCGGCAATCGCAGTTGCCAACAGCGTTAGCGCCAACAGGGTCAGCACCAGCGGCGCCAGGGTAAGCGCCGCCCCTCCCAACTGAAACGTCCAACCAAACAGCCATAGGCCACAGAGCACCGGCGCCATGTGGTCGAGCAGGCGCTCGGACAGGTTGAGCCTGCTGCGCGTGCGTGGGAGCAGCCAAAGATGGAATGGGTAAACACCCGCGCGGATGGCAGATGCCAGGAGCATAAGGAAGAGCGTTTCCGGTGGCAGGGTCCCGGTGGCGAATTCCTGTGCCGGCCCGGCTGCGCCTGCAGGGAGCAAGCCAATGAGGAGGAGCAGCGCTCCGAGCAAGCTCAGGATACGCGCCTCGTTGTTGCGCAGCTGCAGTCCACTCTCGCCGCCGCTCTGGATGGGTTCGATGGCGGCGCGCAGCAGAATGGCGAGGTCCAGAAATACCCAGGAAAGCATTGCTGTCAACAGGTTGCCGCTGTTGACAAACAGGAGGCTGCCCGCCAGCACCGCCAGGTTTGCGCTGAGCATGGCGCCAAGGCGAGCAGACTGGCCGCCGGTCGCACGCGGGTTGCGGTCGAGCAGGATACCCAGTCCACCCAGCAGCAAGAATCAGGCCCGAGACATAGTAATTCCAGCTGTCACTGATCCAGAAGAGGTTGATCGCGCTTTGGAGGAGAGGCTGCCACGGCCGGCCGAACGTGGGCACCACAGGTTGAAACTGGAGTGCCAACAAATAGCAGGGCGGCGGCTGCGACAAAGACCAGCGCCAGGACCTGTCAAGAGCTCGCTGCGACGCAGCCAACGGCCCGCTGGAATTGCCACCGCAGCCCCAAGGAGCAGCACCAGCGCAGGCCCGATGGGAGACAAGAAGACTTCGGATAGCGTAGTCACAACGGCCGATTGTAGCACAGCGGCATAAGGAATTGAAAAGCGTTGGGCACCTGACACTGCTTGAGCCGATGGCGCCTGGTCCGCCAAATAGCGGCTGCATTCCGTTGATAGATGAGTCTCAATGGTATACTGCCGTAAGAACGCCAATGGCGAACCTGGTTGCACCAAAGGACCCAACATGAGTAAGCCGCCGCTAAAGTGGACTGCCATCCTGTTTGCTTTTGCCGCCAATATCCTGCTGGTGACCGTCACCAATGGCCTGGTGCAGACGCTGCAGTGGCCGCCTGAATTTGAAGTATTGGCTACCCTGGTGGCCCCAGTTATCGCCGGCATTCTGACTGCGCTCTACGTGCCGTACCGTGGCGGCATGCACGCATTTTGGGGAGGAATGCTGAGCATTTTCCCGCTTGCCATTTTTATCTTTGGCGGCGTCTGGCAGCTGGCCGTATTTGCTGGCTGCTTCTGCACGTTGGGTGGAGCCTTAACCGAGGTCGTGCTGCGGCGTGCCAGGCGTCCTGCTCAGTAGCGACGCGCTGTGTGCGATCGGCTGCCTGATCGAACGTACAGGCACACCCTGTACGTTTTGGCGGCGCTTTGACGCATCAGTTGTGATAGTGTGGAAGCCGGTGCCTGCATGCTGCGCAGGCCGGCTGCTTGTCTTGAAAGGACCTGGTATTTTTTCTCATGCATGGTGGTGGTTGGTGGAGTTATATTGCGTTTGACGAAAAGAAGAACAAGGATGCCCATGTCGATCGGGTGCTGCTGCGGAGGATTTTCACCTACGCCCGGCCGTACATCTTTGCCGTCGCCATGGTGCTGCTCACGATTGTTGCAACTTCCCTGCTAGGTTTGATACCTCCCCTGATTTATCAGAGCCTGATCGACGTGGTCCTGCCCAGCGGCGATATGATGCGTTTGAACCTGCTGGCAATCGGCCTATTTGCGGTGCCGCTGCTGACTGGCCTGTTGGGCGTCGTGCAGCGCCACTACGGCGCACGCGCCGGCGAGGGCATCATCTACGACCTGCGCAGCGAGATGTACGAGCATCTGCAGCGCATGTCCATGCGCTTCTTTACCAACACACGCTCGGGCGAGATCATTTCGCGCTTCAACTCCGATGTCGTAGGGGCGCAAAATGCCATTACCGGCACGATCCCAGACATTGTGACCAATGTCGTCACCCTCGTGTCGACGCTGGCCGTCATGATCGCCATCGAATGGCGGCTGACCATCCTGTCCGTGATCGTCCTGCCATTGTTTTTGCTGCCCGCCAGGCGGGTCGCGCGTATCTTCCGTACGATCCGGCGCACGGCGATGGATCTGAACGCCGACATGAGCAACCAGATCAGCGAAACGCTTTCGGTCAACGGCGCCCTGCTCGTCAAGACGTTTGGCCGGGGCGCGTCCGAACTGGCGCGATTTCAATCGGTGGCCGGCAATGTGCGCGATATCGGTGTACGTCGTGCGCAGGTTGGGCAGTTGTTTTTTATGGGCATGGGGCTGGCGGGCGCCATCGGCACGGCCCTTATCTATTGGTACGGCGGCAGCCTCGTCATCTCCGGCGCCATGTCGGCGGGTACGATCGTCGCCTTTGCCGCCTACCTGACACGCCTCTATGGCCCGATCTCGGCATTGACGAACGTCCAGGTCGACTTTGTGACGTCGCTGGTCAGCTTTGAGCGCGTCTTCGACTACCTGGACATCCCCGTCGAGATTCAAGATAAGCCTGACGCCCTGGCGCTGCAGTCGGTGGAGGGCAGGATCGAGTTTGATGACGTCTACTTTCACTATGCCGCACCGGCAACCTTAGAGGCGGGCACAACTGCCGCATCTAGCTGGCACTGATGAAGATGCGGGAGAAGTCGTTGCCCCGCGCCATGCGCTGCAGGACATCTCCTTCACGATCGAGCCGGGCCAACTGGTGGCGCTGGTCGGACCCAGCGGGGCGGGCAAGACGACGATCACGTACCTGCTGCCGCGCTTGTACGACCCAACCGGCGGGCGCATCCTGATCGACGGGCACGATCTGCGCGATGTAACCCAGTCGTCGCTGGCGGCACAGATGGGCATGGTTACGCAGGAAACGTACCTGTTCCACGACACCATCCGTGCCAACCTGCTCTATGCCAAGTCCGATGCCACACAGGCCGAACTGGAGGCTGCGTGCCGGGCCGCCAATATTTACGACATGATTGCCGACCTGCCGCAGGGGTTTGACACGACTGTGGGCGAGCGCGGCTATCGCCTGAGCGGTGGTGAAAAACAGCGGCTGGCAATCGCCCGCGTGATCCTCAAGGACCCACGCATCTTGGTGCTGGACGAGGCCACTTCGCACCTGGACTCGCAAAGTGAGGCCTTGATCCAGGCCGCACTGGAGCCGCTGTTCGAAGGCCGGACCAGTGTCGTGATCGCACACCGCCTGTCAACGGTGTTGGCAGCCGATAAGATCCTGGTCCTGAGCAAGGGACGGATTGTCGAACAGGGGACACACGCCGAGCTGTTGGCGCTGCAAGGCCTCTACGCCGAGCTGTACGATACGCAGTTCCGCGGCCAGTTGCTGGAAGCGGTCAACGCCGTCGAACTTCCACAGGACCGCCCGCAATATGCCACTGTGTGATGCCGCCCGTCATGTTGTAGGCGTCATACCCCTGCTCGCGTAGGTAGTGTGCGACGCCGAAAGAACGGCCGCCGTGGGCACAGAAGACGACGATAGGTCGATCTTTGGGGAAGTCCGCCAGGTGATCCGGCACACGGTTCATGGGTATGTGCCGCGCGTCAGTGATATGCACCTGGTTCCATTCGTACTGCTCGCGTACGTCGAGCAGTACGAGAGGCTGGTCGCCTGCCAGTGCGGCCTGCACCTGTGCCGGTGTCATTTCGGGCACGACCAGCTCGTCCGGATCTGGCTCAGGTGTCATTGGCGCGAGCGGCTTGTTAGCCGGCGCAGGCTTTGAGAACATATCTTTTACGGACTGCCACATACTCAACGGACACCTCTTGCTATGACCTGTTATGTGAGTATGACCTGTTATGAAGTTTCAGATTGCGAATCTTGTTGAATATTGTCGGAATGTTTCCGGCAGAATACTGTCAGCGCACTTCTAATCACAAAAAAGCAATTTTGGCACTTGCGCTGCGCACGACAGTGTGATAGAGTTTTGTATACCAGGGTTGTGGCTGACCTCACCGGTTGGCCTTCGGGGGACAACCCTGGTACTTTTTTGCCTTTTTCCACCCTTCCCTACCTGCGTTGACCCTCTACTCCTTGTTGTGAACCTTGCCGCTAGAGATTTATCGGGTTCTGGCCGGCAGAATTCTTCTGAAACGTATTTGACCCCACTAGCCAAGGTCGCTGCGCGTCTGGTAAAATGGAAAGACTAGGTAAGCGTGCAGGAGGAATGCATGAATGCAAATTGGAGCCGCAACGCCTTTGTCTACCTGCTGATCATTGTGGCGGCAGCGGCTTTGTTTATCAACATCTACCAGCCCGGCGACACACCTGAGCAGATCACGCTCAGCCAGTTGGCGACCGCCGTCGAGCGGGGCAACGTCAGCGCCATTGTCGTGCGTGAAGACGAAGTGCGGGTTACGCTCGACCAATAACTCGGGCGTCGTGGCGACGCGGCGCGAACCCAACATACCGATCACAGAAACGTTGACGGTGATGGGGGTGCCGGCCGATCGGCTGGCAGCGATCGACATTCGCTACGAATCTCCGAGCAATGCCGCCAACTGGCTGTCGCTGCTGGTCAACCTGCTGCCGATAGTGTTTGTCGGCGCACTGTTCTTCTTCTTGTTCCGGCAGACGCAAGGGAGCAACAACCAGGCCCTTTCCTTTGGCAAGAGCAAGGCGCGCCTGTTTACCGGCGACAAACCGACCGTCAAGTTTGACGACGTGGCAGGCGCCGACGAGGCCAAGCAGGAACTGCAGGAGGTCGTCGAGTTCCTCAAGGAGCCGCAGAAGTTTGCCGCGCTCGGCGCACGCATCCCCAAGGGCGTGCTGCTGGTCGGCCCTCCCGGCACCGGCAAGACGCTGATGGCCAAGGCCGTGTCGGGCGAAGCGGGCGTGCCGTTCTTCAGCATCTCCGGCTCTGAGTTTGTGGAGATGTTTGTCGGCGTCGGCGCCAGCCGCGTGCGCGACCTCTTCGAGCAGGCCAAGCGCAACAGCCCTTGCATTATCTTTATCGACGAGATCGATGCCGTGGGTCGCTACCGTGGCACCGGCCTGGGCGGTTCGCACGACGAGCGCGAGCAGACGCTCAACCAGATCCTGGTCGAGATGGACGGTTTTGGCACGGACACCAACGTGATCCTGATTGCTGCCACCAACCGGCCCGGACATTCTCGACCCGGCGCTGCTGCGCCCCGGCCGCTTTGACCGCCGTGTGACAATGGATCGACCCGATGTGCAGGGCCGCCGCGCGATCCTGGAAGTTCACATCAAGGGCAAGCCGATCGAGCCTGGCGTCGACATCTCGCGCATTGCCAAGCAGACCCCCGGGTTTGTGGGCGCAGATCTTGAAAACGTGGTCAATGAGGCGGCGATCCTCGCGGCACGGCGCAACAAGCGTGCGATCGGCATGCGCGAACTGCAGGAAGCTGTCGAGCGCGTGGCGATGGGTGGACCCGAACGGCGCAGCCGCCTGATCTCGCCCAAGGAAAAGGAAGTGGTCGCCTACCATGAAGCCGGCCATGCCGTGGTCGCGCAGGTTGTGCGAACAGTCCGATCCGGTGCAGAAGGTGACGATTGTGCCGCGTGGGCGGGCCGGCGGCTACGTGTGGCGCGTCTCGGATCACGACCGCGTGATGGCCAACCGCAGCTACTTTATGGATAACATCGCGGTGGCGCTGGGCGGCCGCGTTGCCGAGGAACTGGTCTTTGGCGATATCTCAAACGGCGCATCGATGGACATCCAGCAGCTCACGCAGTTGGCGCGTGCCATGGTCACCAAGTATGGCATGAGCGATTTGATGGGCCCGCTGCAGTTCGGCCAGCAGGATGAGATGGTCTTCCTGGGCCGTGAGCTGGCAGAGCAGCGTGACTACAGCGAAGAAGTGGCGGAAGAGATCGATCAGGAAGTACGCCGGATCGTCGATGAAGCCTATGCCCGGGTACGCAGCTTGTTGGGCGAGAACATCCAGAAGCTGCACAGTGTCGCACGCGCGCTGTTGGACGAGCGAGACGTTGAACATGGACGAGTTCGAAGAGGTGTTCGTCGGCGCATAGTGTTTTTGAGGCTGCGGGTTGGAAGGCGTCGACGTCGCACAAATTGGGACAAAAAACTACGCTGGTAAGGCAGCCTGCCTTACCAGCGTAGTTTTTTGTCAGCTCCGCGCAGCGTCCCTACGTGCTATAATGAAAGTGCTGGTGACGCCAGGCGTCATGTTCGGCGCAGCCAGTGAGGTAAGTCATGGTGCAAGCTTCACAGCAGGCACTTCCCACGCAAGTGCAATTATCAGATCGGCAGCGTACTATCCTGTTGGCTGTCGCCCGGCGATCGCTTGTGAACAATCTTGTGCGACATCTGCTCCCGGAGCAGGCCGTCGAAGACGCTGTCCGTCAGGTATTGGCACAAGGATTATCAGCGACAGGCGCAGGAGAGCGCGACCAGCTGTTGGCGCAAGGGGCGTGTTTTGTCACGCTGTGGCAAAGGGACAGCGGCGAACTGCGCGGCTGCCGCGGTGAATGTAGGGCTCATCAGCCGTTGGTAGCAGCCGTTGGCTTTATGGCTTTGGCTACAGCGCTGGACGATCCACGCTTCGCAGCGGTGACGGCCGGCGAACTAGCGGAACTGCGCATAGAGATCAGTGTTCTGACGCCACTGTACCCGATCGAATCCGCAGCAGATCGAAATCGGCCGGCACGGCCTTATGATCATAGAGGGTCGCCGGCGCGGGCTGCTTTTGCCGCAAGTGGCGGTAGAGCATCAAATGAACCGTGCGCAGTTCTTGGAGGCCGTATGCTGGAAGGCAGGTTTGCCCGCAGACGCGTGGCGATCTGCCTCCGCCAGCTTATGGGCCTTTGAGGCCGCATCCTGGATCGAAGAATGATCGTCTAGTATATTGAAGCTGCAACTACGCTGCTCAGGCGCGCTTGGACTGCATGAGCCCCGCAATGACAAGCAGCGCGCTGCCTGCCAGCATAAACCACCATGGCGTATTGCTTACGATCGAGTCGGACACATTGCGCACGATGGTCAGCGACGTGGCCTGGGCTGCCAACTGGCTCACGCTGTTTTCGACGGCTTGGATTCCCGGTGTGCGCCGCATGTACGTCCAGGTAACTACTGCCAGCGTCAGCACGCTAAATGTCATCAGGCGCATTGGGCTGCCAGAAAAAACCAGAACGACGGCGATGACGGCAAGCGCGATCAGAATGAGCGCATTGGTTTGATAGTCGGAGTAGTAGGAGATGTACCCGACCATTTTAGTAAAGCGCGCTGGAACAAAGACGCCCGCAACTAAGATGCACGCACCTAGCGTGCCGATGATCTTGTACCCTTCCATGGTTTCCTTCACCGACCTGGAGCACATTGCTGTCACCCGCGTTTGGTGATGCAGCATACTTACAGGTCTATTATGCATCCTAGCATGGATCAAGCTGCTAGTAGTCCGACAAATGAAGGACTTCGATTGCCGATAAGGGCTGCTGATGGATACGAGCCACACCGGCCCGCACTGGCGGCCATGACAAAGCGTAAGAGCCGTGAGTTAGAGGATTCATGGACGTTAATCTTGAGCAGAGCTTAGCCCAAGCACTTGAAAAGACACGTGACCTGGAAGCGATCGTCAATCACAGTCGCTCTGTCGTGATGCGCTGGCGCGCAGCTCCCGATTTCCCTATTGAGTATGTGACGCAGAACGTCGAGCAGTTCGGCTTTGATCCCATCCAGCTGATGACCTCCGATGCCTACTGGACTGATCGTCTGTATCCCGACGATGCCGAACACTTTGAGGAGCAGCTCAACGCATTTCTTGCGGCAGATGTCGACGAATATGTACTGGAGTACCGCATTCTGGACCGCAACAATACCGTACGCTGGGTGACAGATCGCTCGCATGCGTTTCGCAATGCGGAGGGCCAGATCACCGGCTATGTGAGCGTCATCGTCGACATCAGCGAGCGTATGCAGCGCGAACGTGAGCTGGAACTGCTGGCTGCGACTGCCGCCGCGTTGAGCAAGGTGCTTACTAAGATCGAGACAGAACAGGTCGTGCTGGCGGCGGTCTGCCAGGCGTTTGATACGCACACGGCAGTGATTGCCTCTGCCGATCTCGAAGGAGACATGCTGTGCGTGGATCTCGGCTGCGGCGAGTGGGTGCCGGCGACTGGTTACATACAGGCTATCCATGAGGGAATTGCGGGCCTCGTGCTGTCGACGCGCCAGCCCTATGTGAGCGACGATATTCGCAGCCGGCCCTTTATCGTACGCCCCGAAATCGTGCAGCGTGCTGTTACGGCTGCCTGCGTCCCCTTGCTTAGCGGCGATTCGGCCATGGGCGTGCTGGCGGTGGGGCGCGCCAGGGTGCTGAGTCAGAGCGACGTGCGCCTCCTGGCCACGCTTGGCGACATGGCGGCCAGCGCGTTGGATCGCGTCGCCGTGCTTGCCACGCTGGAGCAGCGCGTGGCAGAACGTACCCAGGATTTGATGGAAGCAAATCTGCGCCTGGAGCAGCTGGCTCACCACAAAGACGAGTTCCTGGCAACCATGAGTCACGAGTTGCGTACTCCCCTGACTGCAGTGCTCGGACTGAGCGAGGCGTTGGATACAGGCGTCTATGGCGATATCAACGAGCGGCAGCAGCGTGCAGTCCACGTAATTTTGCAGAGCGGCCGCCATCTCCTGCACCTCATCAATGACCTGCTCGATCTTTCCCGCATTGAAGCCGGCCATCTCGAGCTGCAGCTCGAATCGTGTTACTTGAACCTGGTATGCCAGTCGTGCATGAGCCTGCTGTCGGAAATCGTAAAGAGCAAGCGCCAGCAGATTGTTTTGGAGGCGCAGCACAGTATCATCCTGGTCGCCGATACGCGCCGGCTGCATCAACTGCTGCTCAACTTGCTCAGCAACGCCAGCAAGTTTACACCGGAAGGCGGCACGATCTATCTGCGTATTCGAACCGATGCCGAAGCGCAGACGGTGACACTCGAAGTGGCGGATACCGGTATTGGGATCGCCGAGGAAGATCAGGAGCGAATTTTCGAACCGTTCGTGCAGCTGGATTCAAGCCTGGCGCGCCAGTATACGGGTACCGGATTGGGCCTGGCGCTAGTCAAACGTATCGCCACGCTGCACGGCGGGCAAATCGCCGTTCAGAGCCAGCCGGATCAGGGCAGCCGGTTCCTGGTCACGCTGCCCTGGCGCCAGGCATCAACTTTGTGATCCGGCCATGATCGGTCGCAGGCGCCTAATAGGCAGGTGGCCGGTCACCTTCGCCTGCCGGCAGATCGCCGTCCTCAGCCTCGTCTTCGTCCTTGTTCTTGAGGATGACTTCGCGCCCGCGGCCGCCTCCCAGATCAGGACCGACTATTTTGCGCTTTTCTAGTTCCTCCATCAGGCGGGCCGCCTTCGGGTAACCCAGCCCCAGGCGCCGCTGCAGCATACTGGTGCTGCACGTGCGCATGTTGCGCAAAACATCTATTGCATCGTTGATCAACTCCTGATCGTCACCCAGGTGATCCATGATGCTGTTCCACGGGGCCGGCAGCGGTGGCGTCTCGCCCGCCTGGTCCTTCCAATAAGCGACCACGCGGTTGATCTCGTCGTCCGAAACGTAGCAGCCCTGCAGGCGCGTCAGCTTACCGACATCCGGACGCATCAGCAGCATATCGCCCCGGCCCAACAGCGTCTCGGCGCCGGGCGTGTCGAGCACAACGCGGCTGTCGATCTGGCTCGTGACGGAAAACGAGATGCGCGTGGGGAAATTGGCCTTGATGAGACCCGTAATCACGTCCGTGCTGGGGCGCTGGGTGGCAAGGACGAGGTGAATGCCGGTCGCACGTGCCATCTGCGCCAGGCGGCAGATCTGGCGCTCGACGTCGTCGGCGGCCGTCATCATCAGATCTGCCAGCTCGTCGATGACCAGGACGAGATAGGGAAGAGGTTGCACGTCCTTGCGCTTGCGCACGGCGAGATTGTAGGACTCAATATTGCGCACGCCGGCATCGCGGAAGAGTCTGGTAGCGGTCGTCCATCTGCAGGAGCAGCCAGGTCAATGCCCCCATCACGTGCTCGACATCGGTGATGACCTTGCCGTACATGTGCGGAATGCCGTTGTAGCCGGGCAGCTCGACCATCTTGGGGTCGACAAGCACGAAGCGCAGTGACTCGGGCCCATGCTTCATCAGCAAGCCGGTGACGATCGTGTTGATGCAGACGGACTTGCCAGAACCGGTTGCGCCCGCAATCAGGACGTGGGGCGCCTTGGTAAGGTCCATGACGACAGGATGGCCGGCGGTGTTGCGTCCGAGCGGCAGCACGAGCGTGCCGCCCTTCGTCATTTCGGAGCTTTCGACAATACCGCGCATGCTGACCAGCGACTTGTCCGGATTTGGCACCTCGATGCCGACATAGGGGCGTCCAGGCACCGGCGCCTCAATCCGCACGGCCGGCGCCGCCAAGGCCAGCGCCAGGTCATTGGCCAGGCCAACGATCCGGTTGACGCGTACCTTGCGCCGCTGGCCGGCACGTTCCGTATATTGTGGCTCAACGCCGAACTGCGTTACCGTCGGGCCGGTTTCCACGTGAACCACACGCACGGGCACGTCAAAATCTTCCAACGTGTCTAAGATGATCTTCTCGAGTTGGGCTACGTTCGTGTTGCCATAGGAACCGGCATCCGATGCCAGCATATCCAGGGGCGGCAGGAGGTCCGGCGTGCGCAGCGACATAGACGCCGCGGTCTTTGTCGCACCCTTGGCCGGTGGCGGCTGCCGCCCTGTCGTCTTGCGCCGGGGCGCCGGGATCCGGCATTGCAGCAGCCGCCACCGGCAGGGGAGCGTGTGTCTGGCCCTTGCTGGGCTTTTCTACTGTCTTGACAGGTGTAGTCGGATTTGGTGCTACATAGCCCGCCGGTTGGGCGCGTGGCTGCACCGGCGGAGGCAGTGGAGCACGTGGGGCGACAAAGGTCGGCGTATGCGGCAGCGGATTGGTGGCAGAGTGGGCATCATGCCCCCGGCCAAATCTGCCCAGATAACGGGACAGGCCGGGCAGCCACCGGCTCAGCGCCGCCAGCAGGTAGACCAGCGGCGTATAGCGCAGCAGAAGAGCCGCGCCGCCGATTACCAGTAGAATGACCAACAGGGATGTCAGCCAGCGGCCCAGAGCCGCCATCAGCAGGCTGCCCAGCGCCCAGCCAATCAAACCGCCAGTCTGAGCCGTCCAACCGGACGTTCCAGTTGACACTCTCGTTGCCAACTACAAAGGTTCCGACCTGTAGACCCAAGAGAAACAATTCGGCCCCGACAAGCGCTTCGGCGCTCCAGTAACCGGCACGCGGCCCGAGCAGGAGCACGACGCCTGCTGTGATGGCGGCAATTGCCACAAGCGGCGCAGTCCAGCCCGCCAGCAGGACCAAGAGCGGGGGGGCTGCCTGGTCGGCAGGGCTGTAGCGCAGCACAGGAATCAGCAGCAGGAGGCCGAGAATTGCGAGCGCGCCGCCGAACAGCTCGCGGCGCATGCTGCCGCCGAGCTTGCCGCCAATGCTGCGCAGCCTTGCTTCAAGATTTGAGGAGGGGCTATGTTGAGACATGAGTCACTTATAACGTCTGCACAGGCACGGTTTGATCCAGGAGCCGTTCGATTGCAGCCGCAACGCCGTCCGCATTGGCTGCGTCGGTTACCCAGTCGGCAGCGGCCTTCACTTCGTCCAGTGCATTGTCGACGGCAATGCCGATGCCGGCGCAGCGCAGCATCTCGACGTCGTTGACGTCGTCGCCGATCGCCGCCACCGACGCGAAGTTCAAATCGCGCTGCGCAAGCAGGTGTGCGATTGCATCCGCCTTGCTGGTCGTCCTGCCGCACAGCTGGACCATGCTGAACTTGGGTGTGATCAGCGCGCGCGTCGAAGCCGGCAGCGCCGCAAGCAGCGGCGCCATGTCCTCACGCCCTTCCCCGAACAGAAAGATGATCTTGGCTGCCGAGCGTTCACAGAGGGAGAGCAGGTCGGCGACGGTATGCGCACCGCTCTTCTCAGCGGGGCGATTGAGGTAGAGCGTGTCCTCAATTTCTAGCCCCATATGCCAGTGCGGGCGGCACGTCTGCGTCCATTCCACGACGGCACGCACATCTGCCGGAGCGATCTCGTTCCGGTATACAACGTTGTCCCCCACGATCACCTGGGCGCCGTTGTAGACTACGCGGGGGGCCGTGTGTAGTTCCGGCGGCAGCACATTATGCACCCAGCGCGGCGGCCGGCCGGTCGCTACGATCACCTCATGGCCGGCACTAAGCCAGCGCCGCAGCGCCTGCAGCGTCCGCTCGCCGATCGTCTTGTCGGTGCGCAGCAGGGTATCGTCTAAGTCCAAGGCAAGAATCATACAAGCTCGTTCCTATTCAACTCGATACAGAAGATCGACTACGCGCGTCAGCAGTTCGTTCACGAGACCGTGCATTGGCATGGTTGCCGCCATGCCATAGACGGGCGCCATGCCGCTGCTTTCGTTGGGATGCAGGCGTGCCTGCTCCACGGCGGCCCGCAGGTCGTCCATAAAACGCTGGGCGACGCCAGGTTTGGTGTGGCGCAGGGTCACGCATAGATGGATTGCCGGCGGGTGGTGCAGGCCATTAAGACTCCAACCGCGTTCCGACATGGACTCCAATACTTGGTAAATATTCAGAGTTGGCGACGTAAAGGCGATGACAAACAGCGGATCGCCCAACACGACAAGATCCGGAGTATGCTCGATCCAGCGGCGAATCAGCTGTGCCGTCGCCAGGATGGCAGCCGCAGCCTGCAAGTAGCCCTCTTCGCCCATGTTTACCATGGCGGCCCAGCAGGCCGCGCTAAGCCCGCCGGGCCGGCTGCCTGCCAGCGTGGGTGAAAAATAGAGCCCACCGGGCCAGTCCGCCACTGTGTAGTACTGGAGTCGGCGCAGCGCGGCGCCGCGGTAAAGGACTACGGATGTACCCTTTGCGGCATAGCCGTACTTATGCGTATCGGCTGACATCGACGTGACGCCCTGGAGCCGGAAGTCAAAAGGGGGCACGGGATAGCCAAGACGTTCGGCCCACGGCAGGATGAAGCCGCCAAGGCAGGCATCCACGTGCATCCCAATGCCGCGACTCTCGGCCAGGGCGGCCAGCTCTTCAATGGGGTCGATCGCGCCATGCGGGAACGACGGCGCCGAACCGACCAGGGCGATGGTGTTCCGGTTGATAGCGGCGGCCATGGCCGCGGTGTCGGCCCGGCAGTCGGCACCGACAGGCACACGGACGAGCTTGATGCCGAACGAGTGCGCCGCCTTGTCAAAGGCAGCGTGCGCGGTTGTGGGGACGACGAGTTCCGGATGCTTGACCCCGCGCGTTGCACGCGCCCAGTCGCGATAGGTGCGCACGGCCAGCAGAATGCTCTCCGTACCGCCCGAGGTGACGGTGCCCACGATTTCGTCTTGCGTGCGACCGGCGCCAAGCATGT
The DNA here is from genome assembly GCA_963701415.1 of uncultured Chloroflexia bacterium. Lineage (GTDB taxonomy): Bacteria > Chloroflexota > Anaerolineae > Caldilineales > Caldilineaceae > Fredericiella. The sequence continues at coordinate 755,361 of CAVPAH010000018.1, read as the reverse complement.
GGGCAGTCATCGCGACGATCTCGGCCTCATACTTGACCGTGCTGGGCCACAGGTCAAAGTGGAGGGGATTGCTCTGCGCATTGAGTGCATAGACTCGATTCAGGAAGGCGATGTGCTCGCCGTCGCCCTGGTAGACGGCCCCCGAGACGAAGCCTGCCTGCCAGCGTTCGCCCTCGCGCACCTGCAGCCCCTCCATCTCGGCCAGGATTTCGCTGCGTGGACGGCCCATGGCAGGCAGGCGCACCATGGCGGGCAGAGTGTGCTTGTACGGATGCACAGATTCGTCCAGGCCTTCTACAATCTCGTCGTACAGGCCCTCAATACGGCGGCGCACGCCGGGAATCTTGGCCAGGCTGCGCTCTAGACCGAGTACGAGAGGTTTGGGCAGATGGGCTAGCAATGACGAAACCTGTTGCATGGTTCGCTTCCAGAATGCTGGCAGGGTAGAGCTGGTGTGGCGGTGCCGGTGCGGGCTAGGCGTGGTGCAGCGGACGATTCAGCCGGGCATACATTCCATGAGTCTTGCGATATATGTTGATAAATCCCTCATATGAGTCATCGTAAATTGATCGATTCTCCGCTGAGGGCTCATAGACGGCAGCGATGGGTACCTCGCCGTTCAGTGTTTCGGGGGTGGCCAATCCCAAACCGAGGGCACCCAGGTAGCCGGCGCCGCGCGCATTGGTATAGATCGGCTCGGCCACCTGCAGGATCGGCCGGTTCAGCACGTCCGCATGGATGCGGCACCAGAGGGCGGAGCGGGCGCCGCCGCCGACAAGATGGATGCAGTCTAGCGGCTGCTTGATAAAGCCCTCCACTGATTCCATAAGCCAGCGCATGTTGTAGGCTACGCCTTCGTAAACGGCGCGCACAAGATCGCCGCGTGTCGTGCGGAGTGAGAGATTGTGCCAGCCGCCGCGCAGCGTACGATCGTCCACCGGCGAGCGCTCGCCATGCAGCCAGGGCGTAAAGATCAAGCGGTTGCTGCCGGCGGGAGCCGTTTCTGCGACAGCTTCCAGACGAGCAAAATAGTCGGGAGGCGCGGACGTCGTCGCAAGTGCGTCGTCGGGGTACAGCAGCTTGTCGCGCAACATGGTCAGGCAGGCGCCCGCCGTCTCTTGTTCGTTGATCAGCAGGTAGCGTCCCGGTATGGCGGAAGGCAAGGACGCCATGTTGTGCAGGAGATCGCTCTTCTTATAGGGCACATGGCAGCCCAGCCACGACGATGTGCCGATATAGCAGTGGGCGGCAAAATCGGCGACCGCGCCGGAGCCAATGGCGGCGGAGTGGATGTCGGGCGTCCCCGCAATCACTTCCACCTGCGTGGGGAGCCCCAGGTCGGCAGCCGCGGCAGGCGTCAGCGGCCCCAGGTTGTCCACGGCCCGGCACAGGTCCGGCAGCTTGGCGCGGTCGAGGCCCGCCATGGCTAGAAGCTGCGGGTCGTAGTGTACGTTGTGGATGTCCCGATTGTCGGTCACCCAATGCATTGTGATCGATTCGATCGTGGCCATGCAGCGGCCGGTCAGCCGGAAGTTGATATAGTCCTTGGGTTCAAGAAACTTGTAGGTGCGCTGGTAAATGTCCGGACGTTCGTGCTGGATGAAAAGAATGTGGGCAACCGGATCCTTACCCGATGGCGAGGGGATGCCCCCTGTGCGGCGCAGCCAGGTCCACAGCTTGGCGGCGCCGTAGCCTTGCACGCTGGGGAAACCCCCGATGCGCCGCTGCACATAGGGTGCCCCGCGCTCGTCCATCCAGATGATGGCGCGCATCAACGGGTTGCCCTCTGCGTCGATCGGCACCGTGCCTGCCCATTGCGCCGTGACGCAAATCCCGCGCACTTGCTGTGCCAGGGGATTGTGTGCCAGCAGCCGGCGCGAGGCGGTGCAGATGGCGCGCCACCAGTCGGCAGGGTCCTGTTCCACACCACCCTGCGGCAGAATGTGGAGCGGCACCGGTTCGCTTGTCCCGCCGAGCACCACGCCACGCGTGGAGAGAAGCGCCACTTTGGGGCCTGACGTGCCGAGATCGATTGCCAGGATAATGGGCTCGCTCATGCTTTGCTGCAAGAAAAAATGCACGTACTGTTCTGCCGGCTATTATACCCCTCAACAGGCGAAAAGGCGAACGAACATCCGTTCCGCATGCAGCAAAAAGCCCGCACAATATGTGCGGGCGCTCGACTATGGGAATGTGGGTGAACTCCAAATGGGCTTGTATTAGCGGGTGCTGTATACGGCGGGCAGGTAGACGGCAGGTGGGTGAGCAACGCCGCCATCGGGATCCTGCACGGCAGGGTCAATACCGTCATTGGCGGCAACGAGCGCCTGGTGCGCATCCACACGGCCGAAGCCATACAACTGGTCACGACCGGGGTCACCCAGATCTTTTGCCGTCTTTGCCATGAGATCCGTGACCTCATCGACCGTCAGTTCGGGGCGGCGGCTGAGGATGAGGCCCGCCAGGCCGCTTACAAACGGGCTGGCCATGCTGGTGCCGCTCATGTAGGCATAGCCGCTGGTGTTGACAAGGTCATAATAAGAGCTGTAGATGTTCACGGCGGGGGCCGAGACATCGATATAGTCGCCGTAATTGCTGACCGGCCAATACTGGTCCTGGCTGTCAGTGCCGCTGACGCCGATAACGCCCGGAACCGCTGCGGGGTAAAACGGGCTGCTGCTCGCCATATTGCCCGCCGCTGCCACGATCACCACACCGTTGTCGATGGCGTACTGGACCGAACTGATCAGCGTGGTCGAAGTAATCGTGGCGCCCAAACTCAGGTTGATCACGTCGGCGCCGTTGTCCACTGCAAACAGGATGCCCTTTGAGACGGTACCCCAGGTGCCGCCGTTGCGTTGGTTGAGCACCTTGACCGGCATGACTCTGCATTCCGGACAGACCCCAACCGTGCCGAAGCCGTTGATCCCTGCCGCGGCAATGCCGGCTACATGTGTGCCATGCCCATGGTCGTCGGTGGGATCGTCGTCGTTGTTGATAAAGTCATAACCGGGGACAAGGCGACCGGCAAACTCCGGGTGGCTGAGGTTTATGCCCGAATCTACGATGGCAATAATGGTTTCGGAGACGCCTTTCGTCACATTCCACGCAGACTCAACGTCGAGCAGGTGCTGGCCATACCCCTGGGTTGCATCCAGGTAGGCAGGATCGCTGACGGTGGAGTCGCCCCACACGGGGACATCTGGTTCCATGAAGGCAATAGGTCCTGAATCGACGCTTGCCGCGGACAGCGGTGCGCCGTGCGCAAACCGCACCTCCGCTACGCCGATCTGCGGCATCCAACTGACCAACTCGGCATTCGCCTCGGCGAGCCAGGCATCACGCTCTGCCTGTGAGGTGCCCGGCTGAAATTGGATCAGGTAACTCTCGGCCTGTGTAGTCTTGTGCCGCCGCCGTCTGTGTGCCCGTGATGGCGCCCATTGCGCAGAAGAGAAAGAAGAAAACGGAAAAGCGGACTGTGAGTGCGGTGGTGCTGCGACGCTGTGTTCCTGGTAACATTCCATGCCTCGTTGCGTATGCCTGCCTCTGATGGCTTAAGGATACGCAATGAGGGAGTCTAAATGCGTCGGACAAATCCCGTAATCTTGCGGTCGAAATGGAGTCAAAAAAGCATTGATTTTTTCGGCCTTGCAGATCCGAAATTCACATGTCCAGGCGACAAAAGTATTGCGAAGCGACTACATACCTTTTGCGGGCGAATTTCCGATGATTACGTTGAGGCTGTGGGCGACCATAGTGACGTCGACAGGGCCGGCTCCCATTTCGAAACCGTCAGCCATTACTGGAAGAAATGGTAGGGTTTGGATCGATACATGACGCGCCCGGATGCGCTGAATGGCCGGATCCTCGGGAATTCCGGCCAGAATATCAAAACCGTAGGCAAGAAAGTCGAGCTGGTCAAGCCGGTCGTAGAGAAAAAGGTCAATATACTCGTCGTCGTAGGCAATGCCGGCGCCAAGCCGGAAGTTCGCCCCCGTGCTGGGCATGTTGACGCCGATCAGGGCAAGGGCCTGCACGCGGAAGGTCGTGGTGCCGTCCACCGTCAGCTGCATCTGCGCCGCGCTGGAAGTGACGAACGTCAACAACAGATCGCGCGCCCGCACCAGGTCACCCTTCTGAATGGCGTCGGCATGTGGGTACAGCGCCGAGAACAGACCGACGCTGAACGTCTCCAGAAACCAGCGCCGGCGGTCGCCCACGGTGGCCAGCCCGGCGCCGATCTTGTGCGATTTTCCCGTACGCAGCAGCCGCGCCGCCTCGCTTAATTTGAGGGGAATGCCCAGGCTGCGGGCCACATTGTTGCGGGTGCCCAAGGGCAGGATTCCCAGCGTCGCCTGCTCCATAACCAGGGCGTTGGCTGCGGACTCAATCGTACCGTCGCCGCCACAGGCAATGACCAGTGAGTAGCCGGCGTTGACGGCATCCGCCGCGGCGGCTGTCACCTCGTCTGCCTGCGCTACCCGCGCAGTGTCCGCAAGGATGTTGACGCGGCGCAGGTGTTCGACGACCTCGCTCAGCCGCGCTTCCGCCGCCTTGCCGGCGGATCCTGCCTTGGTGTTGAAGATCAGTTTGGCCTGCAGCGGCGCAAACTCAGTCATAGACGGTCACTCGCACCATACACCAGGGGCCAACACCAGGGGCAGCAGCCATAGTCATGCTGCTGCCCATGGTGCTGGCTCAGTTCCTCAGTTCGAGGACGAATCCTAGACGGCGCTGAGCCGATAGGTAAAGCGATAGTCATGGTCCAGCAGCCGATAGCTGTCGAGCGTATCGGGACCACAGCTGGCCGTGCCGAGTCCGCGATGTGCGCCGTCGAGATGCAGGAGTACTTCCGCTTGGGGCTGCAGGTCGACGGTGTGACGGGCGGCAAACAGTGCTTCATCGCTGAAGTGGCTGGCAGAGAACTCGAGCGTGGGCTCGCCGTTCACTTGCAGGCCGCGCCCTGCCGCATCGGTAAGCCGCAGCCAGCGCACGTCGGTCTTGTGGCCGTGTTCCTGCGGCATGATGTAAGGCACGTACTCCTGCGCTACCGTACTGCTATAGATACCCACCTGCGCGGCGACCTTGCGGTCGCTGTAGTTCTCCCACGGCCCCCGCCCATACCAGGTGAGCTGTTCCAGCGCGGGCTGCAGCACCAGGTCCACGCCGATGCGCGGCGGATCGGTGATGTCTTTGCCCAACTGCACGTGGTTTTCTACCACAAGCTCGCCCGACGGCTGCAGCACGTAGCGGTGGGTATGGACGAAATCGTCCCACCGGCCGCGCCCTGATGCCCGGTGCACCACTTCCACGGCCGGCAGGCCGTCCTCGGTTTCGGCGAGACGCAGCCCTTCCAACTGCTGCTGCACCTTGTCCAGGCCCAGCGCCAGCCAGTGGGCAAGCGGCTTGTGCCCTTGGTGCTCCATCATCAGCTTGATGCCGTCATTGTCGGTTGCCCCGCGCCAGACGTGCAGCTTGGGTCCGGTCACCAGCAGGTTCTCGCCCCCAACGCTGTACGATGACAGCGCACCGCTTGCCTTGTCGAAGACGGCGCGCACCGGCGTACTGCCCGACTTGGCCACAGTAGCCAGTGTGATGGTGTGCTCGTCTTCGGCGACTGTGACCTGCTCTGCTGACACTGGCGGGCGTGCGGGCGCGGCGACGTGGGCTCGGCAGCGCCAGCTGCGCCCAGCCGACCTCATGGCCCGCCGGCGCCCACAGGGTGGGCAGCCGTTGGAAGAAGCGGACGGTGACAAACCGTTCGCCCGGCCCCTGCAGATGCTCGACCGGCAGCTGGAATTCCTGGGCGGCGCCAGGTGCGGCATTCAGGGTGGGCAGGTCGCCCTCGGCAACGGCGATGCCGTCGACGGTGAGAACCCATTGGCCGTACAGCCAGTCGAGGCCCGCAAAGTGCTGCTTGTTGGTGATCCGGATCAGCCCCTTATCGGCGTCGACCCAGGTAACGGCTGCCGGCTGCGCCAGGTGCTTGAACTCATAGAGCGCAGGATGGGGCGTGCGGTCGGGCCAGACGATACCGTCCGTACAGAAGTTGGCGTCGTGGGGCGTATCGCCAAAATCGCCGCCGTAGGCCCAGTAGGTGCGGCCATCTTCGGTCTGGCGGCGAATGCCGTGGTCGATCCACTCCCAGATATAGCCGCCCTGCAGGTTCGGATTCGCTTCAAAGGCTTCCCAGTAGTCGGCCATCGAGCCGTTGCTGTTGCCCATGGCGTGCGTATACTCGCACAGGATCATCGGCCGGCTGTCGCTGCCTTCCTGGGCCCAGGCGACGATATCGGCGATCGGCGGGTACATGGGGCAGACGACGTCGGTGACGCGGTGGCCGCCGCGCCAGTTGGCGCCGTTCCAGCGGCTGATGGCGCCCTCGTAGTGCAGCAGGCGTGAGGGATCGACGCCGCGTGCCCAGCCGGCGGCGGTGTCGTGATTGGGGCCGTAGCCGCTCTCGTTGCCCAGCGACCAGAAGATAATGCTGGGATGATTCTTGTCACGCTCCACCATGTTCTGTACACGCTCGACAAACGCCAGTGTATAGCGCAGGTCGTTGCAGATATCGTGGTAGAACGCGTGCGACTCGATGTTCGCTTCGTCGATCACGTAGAGGCCGTAGCGGTCGCAGAGCTCGTAGAAATAGGGATCCTTGGGATAGTGCGAAGTGCGCACGGCGTTGACGTTGAACTGCTTCATCAGGCGCACGTCGGTTTCCATCAGCTCACGGCTGACCGCCTTGCCGTGGGTGTCGTCGTGGTCGTGGAGGTTGACCCCCTTAAACAGGATGCGCTTGCCGTTGATCAGGACCTGGCGGTCGCGCACTTCGATGCGGCGGAAGCCGACCTGGCAGCGGCTGCTTTCTGTCCCTGCCGGCGTGCGGAGCGTCACAACCAGGGTGTAGAGTGCCGGCGTCTCGGCGGACCAAAGCTGCGGGGCCGCCACGGGCAGGTCGAAGTCCACTTCGTTGTCGGCCGTGAGCGGGGAACCCCATGGTGACTTGGACTCGCCGCATAACCCCGCCGGCACTTCGGCAAACACCTCGATGCCGGCAGGGTCGTACAGGCGCAGCTCGACAACCGCCTCGGGCACACGGGCACCCGGAAAGCCCACCTTGGCCTTGACGCGCAGGCTGCCGTTCTGGTAGGCGTCGTCCAGGTCGCCGCGGGCAAAGACATCCTGCAGGTGCGGCGTACCGGTGGCATACAGGTATACCTCGCGCTGGAGGCCGGCCTGCCACCAGTGGTCCTGGTCTTCGATAAAGGACGCGTCCGAGAACTGGACGACCACGACGACGAGTTCATTGGGTGCGTCGTGCTGCACCAGCTCGGTCACGTCAAACTCGGCCGGGGTTCTGGCATCTTTACTGAGGCCGACCGGGTTGCCGTTCAGGTGCACGTAGAGCACGCCTTCGCAGCCGCCGAAGTGCAGCACGATGCGGCGGTCCTGCCAGGCGGCAGGCAGCACGAAGCTGCGCCGGTAGATGCCGGTGGGGTTGTCGGCGGGCACTTCGGGCGGCGGCTGAGGAAACGGCATCTGCACGTTGGTGTAGTGAGGATTGCCGAAGCCCTGCATCGTCCAGTTGCCGGGCACCTGGATAGGCGACCACTCGACTGCGGTCAGTGCCTCGACCGTGGCTGCAGCGGGCCGGGGCTTGATTTGGAAGTCCCACGTGCCGTTGAGGCTCATATACCAAGGGGAAGCCTCGCGTGCCTGCGTCTGGGCGTCCTCGGCCGTGGGGAAAGGGATCAGCGTAGCGCGAGGCGGCAGCTTATTGAGGCCCACCAACTGTGGCATCTGCCAGGTAGGCGAGCCGGCCAGGAAAAGCAGTGGCAATGGTGTAGGATCACGGTGCATAATGGTATAACAGCTTTCCTTTGGATTCCTTATGAGTTTTCGGGTGACACGTACCGGAGGGCGTAGCTTAGATGCCGATGCGCCTCATGGGTCAGGTAAATCATTTCCCAGTTATATTTTACACAGAATGTGTTGACTGCCTCAATTACGCCATAGCGGTACCAGCCCAGCCAGTGGCCCGTGACGTAGTCATGCCCGGCAATGATGCCGCCGGGTTTCACCTTGGCGCGGCACAGGTCCAGTTCCTGATAAGTGGTCGTGAAGTCGTGGCCGGTGTCTAGATAGACCCAGTCGAAGTAGCCGTCGGGAAAATTGCCCAACACGGCTAGCGAATAGCCCTGGTCGACGACCACCTGGCCGGCGCTAACCTCGGCCGCAAAGCGAGCGGCGACCACATCGCGTATGCCCAGGTAGCGTTCGTCGTGAGCCCACGAGTCGATCAGGTGCAGCGTTTGGGGCGCGGCGTGGGCAAGGATCTCGACCGTGAAGTCACCGGCTGCCACACCGATTTCGGCGGCCAGTGCATGCTTGGGCATCCAATCCATCAGTGCCGCGCGATCGATGGCCACGCGGCAGATTGCGGATGTGTTTGGCGGTCAGTTCTGGGTGCGGGAGGGCGGCTTCTTCTTCGGCAGCTGCACGTTCGAGGATTTGCCGTACGGCATCGATCGTCGCCTGGTCGGGCTGCGCGGTGGAGCGACCGGACAGGGCGAGCTTTAGCTTGCTGTAGCACAAGGCGAGTCCTTTGCGGGGCGAAGAACGTAAAGAGCCCGCCAGCTTACCGTTGGGCTCGCATATCCTTTGCTATATAGCTAGCGTAGCACCGGTATGAGATCTTGTGCAAAGAGTTGAGCGAGTTCAGGCACTTGCGTTAGGAGCAATATCTACCGAATCCGGCAACTGGCCATCGCCTGCCAGCTTGGTGTGTCTTCTTTCGACATAGAACTCGTATCCCAGCCACACGGTCAAGCCGATGACGATGAATCCTATGACCAGGAACAGCAGCGATAGCGCCACGACGACAAGGACAAGCGGGGACTTATCTTGGCCAACTGACCACTCTAATCCCCATAGGCTGAGAGCCACGATGAGTGGGCCATACAGGATCAAACCTACAACGAACGCCGCAGCTTTCAATCGGCTTCTTGGGTTCATAGCAGTGGCTCCGAGGACACGGCGACGTACGTGGGAGGAGCTATATCGCCTATCCGAACTTGTATTGACCATATTGTACTCCGCTTACGTCTGCTCGCAAACTGCAACATAACATACTCAACGCAAATACTTTTTCATCGTTCCACATACACAACTGATTACGTGCAGGTGTAAACTGCGCCTTACAGCCCTGATTGGGCCGCGACTGCACGATTTTGGCACATGGACTCGTGTGTGACCATCGGTAGTGACCGTGGGCACTAACAAAGTGCAGCTAAAATGCTGCGAAAGCGTTGGTTCTATGTGCAATGTTGGGGCGCGACGTTGGGGTTTGGAAGAATGTCATCTCGTCCAACTTAACCCGAGATGGCTAAATAGTACTCGAACTTACGCCGGCCCACAAGCTACGGGCTGCATACGTATTGCAATCGTCAGAGTTACGTTTATAGCGCGTTCTTTTCTATATGACTCTGTACAACTTGCTTGTTATCCCTGCAGCCGATTGTTCATCCTCTAAGGGTCCGCATATTCACTCGCGTCGCGTATTGCGCATAGTGTAGTACGTGCCGCCAGCGGGTGGCAATAGACCGCGGACTATTCTTTGGCCGTGATAGCAACACGATGAAAGCAGTTCCGTTGTAGGCTTTGTTGGACCTTCGAGACAGGCTCCTGGACATAGAGGCGGCCCACTGCGCATTGTGGCTGATTGGCACAATACGCAGTGGGCCGCAGCCGTCTCACACACCAGGAGATGGGCTTCAAGTACGCCTGGAGGGATTCGAACCCCCGACACCCTGTTCCGAAGACAGGTGCTCTATTCCACTGAGCTACAGGCGCAGGTAAGGCAAGAATAAAATCGTTGGGGCGCGCTGTCAAGTTCTCCGGTGGCGCGCAGGATGAAGAGCTTCTGGGCGGCTACGTACCTGCCTCTGATTCACGAGCTGTCTCGCGATAGTGGGCGGCGTAGGAGCGGAGCGCGTTCTCGGCATTCAGGTCGTGTCGGTGGGCGATGGCGACGAGCTGCCAGAGGAGGGCGCCGAGCCGCGCCTCGTCGAGTGCCGGCCCGACGGCCGCAGCCAGGTTGGGGTCGGCGCCGGCCAGGGCGCTGCGGTCCAGCCAGCCGAGCTTGGCGGCCTTGGACTGGAGCTTGCGCGCCTTTTCCAGCGCGGGCAGCGCGGCGGGGACGCCGTCAAGCGGATGCGGCGCGAGCCCTTGCTCGGCCTTTTCCTGTGCCTTGATGGCATCCCAGTTGCTCAGCACATTGTCGACGCCCGATACCTCGACGTCGCTAAAGACGTGCGGGTGGCGCCGGATCAGCTTGGTGACGACGCCGCGCATGACGTCGCCGATCTGGAAACGGCCTTCCTCCGTGGCAATCTGCGTCAGCATGCTGGCGACCAGGTAGAGGTCGCCCAACTCTTCCGCAATGTGGCGGCTGTTGTCGCGGCCGTCGGCTTCCAGGTCGATCGCCTCCATCACCTCGGCGGCCTCGTCGAGCAGGTCCTGGCGCAGCGATTCGAGCGTCTGCTCGCGATCCCACGGGCAGCCCTCGGGCGCCCGCAGATGCGCCACCAGCTCGAGCAGCGCCGAGAAGCTGCCGTAGGCCGCCAGCGGCGGGACGTAGACGCTGGTCAAGTGGTCGAACCTGTCGGACCGGTCCAGTTCCTCCAGCGGCAGGCGCTCGACTGCCTGCGCGGCCGTGCCCGCCCCGCGCAGCACGACGACTTCGTGATCGGCAGGATAGGCTGCCAGCAGGGTCAGCTTGAGGTCCGACGCCAGCCAACGGGCATACACCTGCGCCGCAAGCAAGCGGCAGCGATGTCTCCACCTGGGGATAGTGCTGGCGTGCCAGCAGCATGGCGTCGCAGACCTGGCTGCCGTCCATCAGGTCGACGCCGGCCGCGGCAAAGGCGGGTGCGACAAAGCTCATGCCGCCGACGATCGTGACCTCGGCGCCATGCGCTCTGCGCCTGTGCCAGCAGCAGCGGCGTCGTCGCCTCGCCCACCCAAGGATGCCCTGGTACGGCATAGACGACATCCTGCCTGCTCTGCGGCGGCCAACACGCGGGCGACGATGGCCGCATAGACATCGGCAAATTCGGCGTGCTGCTCATACAGGTCGTCGCAGCTCTGCACGCGGCAGCTGGGCGCCAGCATAGGCAGCAAGGCTTCCACGCAGGGGTGCCGGCTGGTGCGCAGCACGACGTGCTCCGCCGCCTGCAGCGTGCGCAGTGCGCCAATCGTCAAGTCGTCGAGATCGCCGGGGCCAAGACCCACGATCGTAATCCTATGCATACGAGCTTCTCTCTCAGCCGATGGCGCGCACTGCAGTCACTATTTGTGCTTCACAATCTCGTCTGCGCGTAACCTTCGATCAGGCCCGCCAGCAAGATTGTAACCAGCACAAAGGTGATATCCAAGACCCGCAGAATCGACAGCGCCAGCAGCGTCGCCACCACCAGGCCGAACAAGATCCCCTGGCGTAAAGCGGCTTCGACGGGCGGTGGGGAGTTGGGGCGCAGGCGCTGGCGCCGCCCGGCCAGTGCCGGCCAGCGCTGGTGGCGCCGCCAGCGCCGCCAACGATCCGGTCGCCGCCGCCAACGCAAACAGGCAGAGGAAGAACAGCAGCAGGGCGACAATGCTCAAGCTCCCGCCAGGCTCGTACGGGGGCACGGCCAGCACGACATAGCCCACCCCCGCAGCACCGGCGAGCGCACACGCGAGCAGGAGAAAGGTCAGGGGCTTGCGCAGCATGCCATGAGTGTACGATCCGCAGGGCAATGCTGCCAAATATTCCTCGAGCTTACCCGCTCCTTCATTGTGAATTGCCGTCTGTGCTATAATGCGGCCATTATTCGTCGCCCCCTGTAGGGCGCATTTTGTAGGGTGAACGGTATGAGCAGACGAAAACTATCCACAAACGAAAAGATCTTTTACATCATCAGCTTGTTGATCGTCATCAGCATGGTCGTGAGCATGCTGGTAGGTGTATTGAGCCGTCGGTTACATTCTAGCAGGCACGGCAAGATGAATCCTCTGCTGCTGCAGCGGCTGTCCCTCTTTCCGGATACGGCCGAGGTTGTGGGCGAGGGTGCTGCCGCCCGCCTGGTGATTGGCGGCTGCAACCTGGCGGACCTGGCCGAGCAGTTACGGCACGCCGCTGTATGTGTTTGACGCGGCAACCCTGGATGCGGCGGCGCAGAGCTATGCGGATGCGCTGCACGCCAGCTATCCGGCGGATGCCGGCATCACCTATGCCGGTAAAGCCTTTCTCAATCGGGCAGTTGCCCGCTGGGCATACCAACGTGGGCTGTGGGTGGACTGCACCGGCGTGGGCGAGATCGCCGTGGCGGCGGCGGCCGGCGTGCCGCGTGCACAGCTGCTGGTGCACGGGGTCAACAAGAGCGCCGAGGACCTGGCGGCGGCGGTCGCATATGCCGGCGTGGTTGTCGTGGACAACCTGAGCGAACTGCAGCGGCTGGCGGCGCTGGCGGCCGCAAGCCAAAGAGCCGCCCGCCATCTGGCTGCGCGTGCGACCGGGCGTGGCGGTGGACACCCATGCCTACCGGCAGACGGGCCAGAGTGACAGCAAGTTTGGCATGGACCCCCAGCAGACGCTCGACGCCGTGCTGTACTGCCAGGCGCATGGGCTGCCACTTGACCGGGCATTCATTTTCACCAGGGCTCGCATTTTCACGACCCGGCGCCGATCGGTCCGGCCCTGGCCACCGTCCTGGACCTGATCGAAGAGGTGCACGGCCAGTCTGGCTGGGCGCCGCAGGTGCTTTCGCCCGGCGGCGGCTGGGGCGTCGCCTACCATGAAGACGACCTGCCGCACCCCACGATCGAGGAGTACGTTGCCTTTGTCGCGCACGCAGTTGGCGGAGGGCTGCCGCAGCCGCAACCTGCCGCTGCCGCGCCTGCAGCTGGAGCCGGGCCGCAGCATTGTCGCCCGGGCCGGCGTGGCAATCTACCGCGTCGGTGCCGTCAAGTGCACGCCCAACCGGCGCTGGCTGCTGCTGGACGGCGGCATGGCCGACAACCCGCGGCCGGCGCTCTATGGCGCACGCTATTCCGCCCTGCCGGTGGCGGCGCCGGGGCGACCCGCTCGCGGGGCCGGCCTGGCTGGCGGGACCGTACTGCGAGAGCGGGGATGTGCTGATTCAAGGATCTGCCGCTGCCGGAGATCGAGGAAGGTGAGCTGATTGCGGTTCCAGTCAGCGGCGCCTATCACCTGGCGATGGGCAGCAACTATAACGGCGCGCGCAAACCCGCCGTGCTGTGGCTGCGCGACGGCAAGGCGCAGCTCATCCAGCGTCGTGAGACGCTGGCCGATCTGATGCTGCGCGATGTTGAGCTGGCCGAGTAGCGTGGGTCGAACAGCTGCTTACAGGGACTGCTCTTGGCTGGTGCGACGGACAGGGCGTTCGTCGTTAAGCCGAGTCAGCTCGCGCACGACGTCGTCGACGCGGCGCTTGTAGCGCAGCATATCGCGGCGGCATTCTACTTCTGCCTGATTTTCCGCCTTGAATGTGCGCAGCGATTCCTCCAGTTCATGGTCAACGACCAATCGGTTGGGATTGACGGCATTGCCGCGCAGGAACTCGCGTACCTCTTTGGAAACGACAGTGTCATAGTGTGTGAGATCGTTGTGCAGATCAACCAGCCGGTCAGATGCGATCGCAGGCATCGGCATTGACCTCAGTGTTTCCCAGGCTCGATTCAGTTTTCTTCGATACACGGTTTGCTGACCCGTAGATCCTGCCTTTACAGGAGTGAGTACCATTACAGGCATTAGCGAAGGGGCGGTTGCGAATGTAGAGCCGCTTGTGCTGGTAGCGTCGGTGCTGCCTGCCAACTGACGCGGATTATAAGCAAGGCCGCGTGCAACGCAAAAAAAGAACCATAGAAAAATGCAGTTGACCACATAGAACACCTGTGCTAGAATGGCAATATTCTAGAGTTTTGCTGGAGTACCGCTGTAGTACGCCTGGTCAAAACTCTGCTACCCTGATAGGTACGTTTAGCAATCGAGTCGTGCGTAGGGCAATTTTCGATAAGGAGCAGATCACCGTGGCGCCGCCCAAGAAACAACCCGTTGAAACCGTAAATATGCAGGACCTGGGAAAAGGCAAGGCGTTGGAGACGACGCTCGCCAACCTCAACAAGAAGTATGGCGAAGGTGTTGTCATGAAGCTGGGCGAGGCGACGAAGCTCAACGTCGAATCCATCCCCAGCGGCAGCCTGAGCCTCGACATTGCGCTCGGCGTGGGCGGCTATCCCAAGGGCCGCATCGTCGAGATCTACGGCCCGGAGAGTTCCGGCAAGACCACGCTCTGCCTGCATGTGATTGCCGAGGCGCAGAAGCAGGGTGGCATCTGTGGTTTTGTGGACGTCGAGCATGCGCTCGACCCGGTCTATGCCGCCAAGATCGGCGTGGACGTCAACAACCTCTACATCAGCCAGCCGGACACCGGCGAGCAGGCGCTTGAGATTGCCGAGGCGCTGATCCGCTCGAATGCGATGGACGTGGTCGTGGTGGACAGTGTGGCGGCCTTGGTGCCGCGCGCCGAGATCGAGGGCGAGATGGGCGACAGCCACGTCGGCCTGCAGGCTCGCCTCATGAGCCAGGCGCTGCGCAAGCTGACCGGCGCGGTGAAGTCCAGCAACACGTGCATGATCTTCACCAACCAGCTGCGCCAGAAGATCGGCGTGATGTTTGGCAACCCGGAGACGACGACCGGCGGCATGGCGCTCAAGTTCTACGCCAGCGTGCGCCTGGACATCCGCCGCATCGAGTCGATCAAGCAGGGCGATGCGACGGTCGGCAACCGCACGCGCGTGACCGTGAAGAAGAACAAGGTGGCGCCGCCCTTCCGCGTCGCCGAGTTCGACATCATGTACAACGAAGGCATCAGCACGGTCGGCGACATCCTGGACCTGGGCGTGGCCGAAGAGGTCGTCATCAAGCGCGGCGCCTTCTTCAGCTATGGCGAACTGCGCCTTGGCCAGGGCCGTGAGAATGCCAAGACGTTCCTGGCGGAGAATCCCGCCGTGGCGAACGAGATCGACACGCTGGTGCGCGGCCGCTTTGGCCTGCCGGTTGTCCTGGCGCCCAAGGAAAAGGGTCGCCGCGCCCCGGCTGGAAACGGTCTTGGAAGAGATCGCGGCCGGATCTGCGATATGGACGTTGCCGCCGCAGCGTAGTATCTGCGAGCTCATGTGCCAGGCGCCGCCCGCCAACCTCGAGTACGGAGTGTCTCGGAAGCGAGCGGCGCCTGGTACATCAGACGATGCAGCGCTGTCGCACATCGCGCCGGCCCGCATCGTCTCCTACGCCGGTATGCTGGTTTCGAACGGCTTGCCGTCGTCGTGGCAGATCAGCTGGATCGCCTGCCGGCCGGACATGGCGGAGATCGGGACCATACCCCCAGGTTCGACCCACTGGCCGGCCATGTAGAAGTTGTCCAGCCCCGGCAGCTTCTTATCCACCCCAAGCAGCATCAGGCGCATCGTTTCCTTGGTGAGCAGGAAGCCGCAGGTCGCCCCCTGCCAGTTGCCCGTGTAGCGCTCATAGCTGAGCGGTGTCGCCACGTCGACCACCTCGATCTCGCCGCGCAGCCCCGGATAGATTCGTTCGATCAACTCAATTACCTGGTCCGCCACCTGCAGCTGCTCGGTGTCGTACAGCTTGCGCCCGTAGATGCGCTGCCAGTAGCTGTAGGGTGACTCGAGCATGACCTCGACCGCAGATTTGCCCGCAGGCGCCAGCGACGGGTCAAAGCAGTAGTGCTTGAGGCCCAGCTCGCGGCGCGGGAGGCCGGCAATTAGCGGCTGCATCGTCAAGCAGATAGGTCGCCCAGTGCGGTTCGGCGCTCAGATCGCGGTTGACCCCCAGCGATACCTGCACCTGCGGCCGCACCGGCAGGTCGCCGTCATACATCTTGCGCAGTCGATCGTTGACATAACGTCCGTCCAGCCAATCGAAGATCGTCGCCCGGCCATCCGCCGCCGATACCACGTAGTCAGTACGCCACTCGCTGTCGTCGTAGAGCCGCACGCCCGCGGCCCGGTCATTTTCGACCAGGATCCGCTCGACCTGCGCCTTGTAGTGCATCTGGCCGCCCAGGGCCAGGTAGCGGCGTTCGATGGCGCGTGCAAACTCGAGCGAGCCGCCGGCGGGGAAGCCGGCGTTGCCGGTGTGCATCGAGGCCAGCAGCGAGATCGCGGCCATCATCGGGATCGTCGGACCAGCCAAACAGGTAGGGGAAGGCACAGCGCAGGAAGGGGCTGTGAAAGCGTTCGGCAAACTCGGCGCTCGAGACGCCGGCCCAGCGGATGAGCGGCAGCATAAACGGCAGCATTCGCTTGCCAAGCTCGAGACCTTCGGGACCGGTCATCAGCGTACGCGGCTTTGTCTGCAGGGCCGACATGTCGAAGCTGAGAAAGGCGCGAATGCCTTCGGCCAGGTCGTCGGCCAGCTCGCCATCCTCAGGCGACAGCTGCTTGATGTGATCGGCCAGCCGGTCGGGGTCGCAGTAACCGATGAACGTCTGGCCGCCGGGGCCAATGATGCGCATCAGCTCTTCGTGGTGGATCATAGGCCGGCCCTGCACGGCGCCTAGTTCCTGCCAGACCTGGTTGAACGGCTGGCCGGGGGCAGAACCGAGCAGGTAGTGGAGGCAGCCGTCAAAGGTATAGCCTTTGCGCTCCCAGGCCGTGCACAGGCCGCCGGGCAGGTCGTGCAGTTCAAAGATGTGGCTTTGGTAGCCGTTCATCTGCGCATAGCAGCCGGCAGCCAGGCCGGCGATCCCGGCCCCGATAATGGCGATCGTTTTCTCCATAGTGTGCTTCCCTTCGTCGCCGGACCGGCGTGGAACCTTCGCAGCGCTGTGCGTCTCTATGATTTACGCAAATACGCGGGAGAAGGATGCGCCAATTTCGATCTAGACGGACGTGCGCTCTGCGTGGCAGGTTTGGCGCGTGTCACCTGCCCACCTATAATTGATCATCCAATCATGAAGTAGAAGGAGCCAGCTATGGAATATCGCAGTCTCGGTCGTACAGGGGTTCAGGTAAGTATCCTCTGCCTCGGCTGCATGAACTTCGGCTTTCCCACCCCAGAGGATGAGGCGACGGCCATCGTCGACGCCGCGCTGGAGCAGGGGATAAACTTTCTGGATACCGCCAATGTCTACAATCGTGGCCGCAGCGAGGAGATCGTCGGCAAGGCGCTCAAGCGCAACGGCAAGCGCGACAGGATCGTGCTGGCGACCAAGGTCCACGGCCGCATGGACGACGACGATATCCTCGCTGCCGGCAACAATCGCCGCCACATTATTGCCCAGTGCGAGGCGTCACTGCGCCGCCTGCAGACTGACTACATCGACCTCTACCAAATTCACCGACCGGACTCGGCGGTGCCGATCGACGAGACGCTGCGGGCGCTGGACGACCTGATCCGTGCCGGCAAGGTGCGCTATGTTGGGACCAGCACATTTCCGGCCTGGCAGGTGATGGAGTCACTGTGGATGGCCAAGGAACTTGGCCTCAACCGCTTTGTGACCGAGCAGCCCCCCTATCATCTGTTGGACCGGAGCATTGAGCGGGAACTGATCCCGCTGGCGCAGACATACGGCCTCGCCATCCTGCCGTGGTCGCCGCTGGCGCGCGGTTTTCTCTCCGGCAAGTACCAGCGGGGGCAGGAAGTTCCAGGGGATTCACGGGTGGCGCGCGACATGCAGGGTCCCATGGCCGAACGCACCAAGAAACACTTCGGCGAGCTGGCGTTTCAGGTTCTGGACGAGGTGCAGGAGATCGCAGCCGCCAAGGGCTGTACCGCCGGCCAGCTGGCGCTGGCCTGGTGTATGCGCCAGCCCGGCGTCACCAGTCCGATCATCGGCCCGCGCACCATGGATCACCTGCAGGACAACCTCGGCGCGGTTGGCGTCGAGATTACGGCCGAAGATCGCTCACGGCTGGATGCCGTGTCCGAGCCGGAACAGGCGATCGTCCCCTACTACACCAGCAAGCTGATCGACTTCAAACCGCCGCTGCATCGCTGGTAGCCGTGTTCACGGATGGCGGCCCATCTAGTATGGGGGCCCATCTATGTAGGCCGGCAGTCGAAATGAGAAGGTCGAGCCGCCGCCCAGCTCGCTCTCACACCAGATCTCGCCGCCAATCAGGCTGAGGAGTTCCTTGGCGACGGCCAGCCCGTAGCCATGGGTCGATTCATCGCCGGTCGGAACAGCCGACAAAGTTACGCCGCGCTGAAAGAGGCGCAGTTGATCCTCGGCGCTGATGCCGGGCCCTTGGTCGCACACGGAGCAGACATAGAAACCTGCGTCGGCGCTCACTGAGACGGTGACCTGCGTTCCGCGCGGAGAATACTTGATCGCGTTCGACAGTAGATTGTCCATCACCGCCGCTACGGCAGGACTGTCGGTCGAGACATAGCATGGGGACATAGGTGGCGGCTGCCACACAATACGGATGTCCTTGCGGCTCGCGGCCATCTGGTAGTAGTTACATATATTTCCAACTACAGTACAAAGGTCGACTTTCTCAAGGGTAACGTCCGGCTTGCCGCTGATCAACGCATCCTTCATCAATGCGGCGACAATTTGGGACATCATGCGCGTAGAGCGTTGAATCCCGTTCAGCCAAGTGTGAATGCGGGCGTCGGGATAGTCGGTTAGTACTATCCCCATCAGGTCGGTGACGCCGGTCACCACGGAGAGATAGTTGTTGAGCGCGTGGGCAGCGAAAGCCACGGCCCCATAGCTGAACGAAGACATGGCCGCCAGTTCCATCATTGCCTGCTCAAGATCCGTCTGGGCGTTGGCAATCGAAGCTGCGACTCTGTCCCTGTGATCCAACACGGTGCCCTCCTGGCTGCGTGCGGGGGGAAGATTTACTCTCTCCCATTCTACTCGATCTTGCTTGTTCCCCTGCAACACTTGGCAGTATGTGACCGCTTGTGGCGACGTCTACTATATCCGGCCCTATCGTACGTGCTCTGCGTCCTCTTTACAATCGACCTCGCAAATCCCACCTCGATCACTGCTGGGCTTGCACTCTGGGCAGCTAAGACTATCGGGCAAGACCACATATGAATGCAGATAAGCGCCTCCTTGACACGCAAAATGAAGCCATTACCCCGGTCCTTGAGCGAAACATCGCCGCCCTGATTGCACGGCGCCGCAGCGAGGAAAAGCAGAAGACTACCCAGGATCGCATTGCAGACAGCATTACGCAGTTCACCGGCAGCATGAAGTTTGTCTATCTGCACGTCCTGATGTTTGGTGCCTGGATTATCATCAATCTTGGTGTAACGCCGCTGCCGCGCTTTGACCCCTCCTTTGTGATTCTGGCGATGTTTGCTTCGGTTGAGGCCATCTTCCTCTCGACCTTTGTGCTGATCAGCCAGAACCGCATGGCGATCCTCAACGACAAGCGTGCCGACCTAGACCTTCAGATCAGCCTGCTGGCCGAGTATGAGGTCACAGAAACCCTCAACCTGGTCGTACAGATTGCCGAGAAGATGGATATCGAGCGGGCGCACGCGCCAGAACTGCAGCAGCTGGGACAGAAGGTCGATCCGGAAGTGGTATCTCGATCGCATCGACGAGCAAGAGAAGCTATTGAAAGTAACTCGCTTAAAGTTGCCACAGCGCTGCCATAGTCGCCATAGACCTGCCGTTGTTGCCCTCATGTATACCGTTACCCCTCGCCAACTGCATAATGTTTGGATAAAATTCAAGCGCGTTTTGTGTAGTTTTGCAGTAGTTTGTGGAGGTAAACATGAAAGAAAGCAAAGACACGCTGCGGCAGTACGTGAGTGATATGCTGGCCGTGGATCACAACATCCACGAGATGGTGCGGCGTCACCGCGATGACAAGCAGGTCCAGGCTGACAGCGATGCCCACCAGCTGCTGAGCCGGATCGAGTCGACGTTTGATACGTTGATTGAAGAGCTCGAACAGCATCTCAAGCAGCTTGGGTGGTGCACCGTCGTCGCCGGTAAAGGAAGCTGTCGCCGGCACGGTCGGCGCACTTGGCAGCATGTATGACAAGCTGCGCACCGAGACCGTCTCGAAGATGCTGCGGGACGATTATACGATGTTGGGATTGGCGGCGATCAGCTACACCATGCTGAACACGACCGGGTACGCGTTGAGTGACACGACTGACGGCCCAGGTTGCTGCCCGCCATCTGCGGCAGATCACGCCGTTAATCACGGGGATCAGCCGGATCATGCCGCTGGTCGTCGCCCGTGAACTGGCCGACGATCACCAGGTGGACGGCTCGTCGGCGCCGGCCTCCATTCGTGAGACACAGCAGGCTTGGAGTGTCGAGGTTACCGGGCAGAACGTATACGCGTAGATGCTCTGCTTCAGCAGCCTTGCGCTGTTGGAAAACAGACACCAGGCTTCGTACGCGAAGCCTGGTGTCGTTTTGTCTTGTGCCCTTGCAGCTGGCTAGCGGCAGGACGATGCCCGTGCAAAGAAAGAAGGCTTCTAGCTCGTTAGTGACGAGCTAGAAGCCTTCAGAAGTCTAGCCGGCTGTCTTACATGCCGGCGTCGAGCTTGTTACGAGCAGTTATGCTGCGGGATCAACCGCCAGGAATCAGCCGGTACCTGGCCACCGTTCATGCCCCAGTAGCTGCGGATCTCCTGATCCCAGTTGGGGTCGGTCGTATCAGGAAGCTGGTCCTGGTTGAATCCAGGTGCATTTTCCAGGCGATCCTTTTCCACGTCGAAGATGAAGTTGTTGTTCACCGGATCGAGTGTGACGGCGTCAAAGGGGATCACGAACCACTTATCGCCGATGCCCAGGAACCCGCCAAACGACATGATCGGGTAAGCGAGGCGGCTGTGCTGCCAGTCGATGACAATGTCTTCCAAGCTGCCCAGGTCGTCGCCATTGGAGTTCCTGACGTTGAAGTCCATCAGCTTAGACAAGAGTATGGCCTGGGGTGCCTGTACGGTGATGTCGGCGCCCGCCTGCTCAGTGCCGGTAGTCGCATCGGTCGCGCTATGCCGTCAGGTGTCAGTCATCGCCAGTGCGCGTATCTGTCATCGCACCGGCATCTACCGGCATTGCGCCTTGCTCGTCCCGGTCATGCTCATGTCGCACGGGTTGGCGCGTACAAGCACCTGGTTGTCATTCTCTTGTGCTGCGGCATCTGCATTTCCAGGCGCTGCGCCGGCGACGTCCGTCATCACTGCACCGGCACCGATGGCGCCAGCGTCGGCAGCATCGGTATCTACGGCACCTGTATCGGTCATGTCGGTGGTAGCGGTAACGGGGATCTGGCCGGCCGGAGCAGCCGTGGTAGGCACCGTGATGTTGGCGCTCTGCCAGAAGCTGTTGACATCTGCATCCCACCCGGCCGTATTCATGTCTGGCGCATTCTTGGCGTCGAAGATCGGAGCGTTGTCAAACGCACTCTGATCCACATTGAGCACCAGCTGGTTGTTCGGCAGGTTGAGGGCAACTGCACGCCACGGCACGAGGAAGGAGTCCTCCCCCAGGCCGAGGAAGCCGCCGGAAGAGATCACGACGTACTGGATGCAGCCGTCCGGCAGCGTTACGACGGCATCGTCGACACTACCCAGGTCGTCGCCGGCCGTATTGGCGACGTCGAAGTCCATCAACTCGCTGGCGCGCACAACGCCGAAGGTTTCGATGTCTTGCGGGTTCTGCAGGTCGGCTGTATCCTGTCATGCCGGCCGTTTCCGTCATGGCAGATGCAGCGCTGGCTGCAGCCCCAGCTACGGCGCCAGCGGCGGCCCCAGCGGCAGCGCCGGTACCGGTCATGGCACCTCGTGCCGGTCATCGTCTCTGTACTAGTCATCGTGCCGGTACCGGTGCCAGTCGTAGTCGAGGCCGCGCCCACGTTGGCCGTGCCAGTAGTTGCCTGCGTCCCGGAAAGACCCTCGGTACCTGTCATCGTCCCGGTATCGGTCATGGTGCCGGTGTCGGTCATGGTCGCCGGTGTCAGTCATGGTCCCGGTGTCAGTCATGGTGCCGGTGTCAGTCATGGTCCCGGTGTCAGTCATGGTCCCGGTGTCAGTCATGGTCCCGGTGTCAGTCAGGCCTCAGTGCGCATGGTCAGCCTCAGTCGTCGCCTCAGTCGTCGCCTCAGTCGTCGCCTCAGTCGTCGCCTCAGTTGTGGCCTCAGTTGTGGCCTCAGTGGCCGTGGCCTCTGCGCCTGTGTCAGCTGGTGCAATCGTAGGAACCGGCGTGGCAATCGCCTGATCCTGGTTCTCGGCATTGTCGTCGGAGCCGCCGCATGCGCCGAGCAGCAGCACTGCGAGGAGCCCACACGTAACTAGCAGCCATTTCACCTTCATAGAGTTATCTCCTTTTGATCGATTCAATGTAGTTGGCCTACCAGCCTATACTAGTGGTTTGACTATCAATCAACCATGCGCCTTGGTAGATCCCCTGGTATGATTGCAGATACATCTGGTAATGGCACTAATCTAACACAAGACCGCGCGGTGGATTCCTCCACCGCGCGGTCTTGTGTTGGCGAAAATGTAGAGCTATGCTGAAATGCTGTTTAGCGGCTGCTCTTGCCGCCTGCAGTCTCAGCCTTCTCGTTGATGCCGGTGCTGAAGATCCCGCCTTCCGCCATGGCCGTCAGTTTCTTGTCGGTTGCGCCTTCTTCGTCAAGGGTCTGCTGCAGCAGCGAACTTTGATCCTGGTGACCCAGGTGATTGGCAATCGTGCGCACCGTGCCATAGGCCGCAATCTCATAGTGCTCGACACGCTGTGCCGCGGCGATCAGAGCGGCATCACGGACAAAAGCATCACCCTGCAGCTCAATCGCCTCCTGGCCTTCCTTGACAAGACCTTCCATCGCTTCGCACTTCTTGCGGCCGGGGCTTGAACCGAGCGAGGCAAAGATCTGCTCCAGCCGATTGACGTGCGTCTTAGTCTGTTCCAGGTGTTCCTGGAAGCCCATCCGCAGTTCGTCGGAATTGGCAGCCTTGGCCATCTTCGGCAGCGCCTGTACAAGCTGTTTCTCGGCGCTGTACAGATCTTTCAGCTGGTCCAGATACAGATCATCGAGACGATTCATCTTCATAGTCATTCTCCTTTTGGTTGATGTTCCTACTTACACACCAATATCAAGCTACAAGCTGGTGACAATCAACTCCTCTTCGACATCGACTACGCCGTCGATCTGTTCGACGACCGAACAGACGACGTCAATGTCGTCCAGCGTGTCCACTTTGCCCGAGAGATAAACAACGCCATCTTGGACCTCGACCTGGACGTCGGTCATCTGGTTGGTCAGGCTGCTCTTGTGAAGCACGGCCGCGATGCGCGCCTGTAGATCCCAATCGCCGCCGGCCAGTCGCTCGGGCACGTCCTCGCCGCGCGGATCTTCAAACTGGACTCTCCTTGGCAAAGCCGGCGGCAATCTCAATCCCCTGCGGATCATCGCTCGGCAAGATCGGTGGGTCGTCCGGGGGTACATACACCAATCCTTGCTGCTGCGCCTTCAGGGGATAATAGGCCGTGCCATCGCCGTGTTGCGTGTCGACTGGCCCATCCTCGTCAAATTCTGCCACGCGTTCTTCTTCCGCTAGCCGTTCCTCAAGTGCCTCAAAGCTGATTTCATCCTCGTCAAACTCGTCGAGCACCTCCGTGTCTTCGATACCGAGACGCTCGCCTTCTGTTATGTTGTCTGCATCGTCAAGCTGTGAGCCTGCCATGTCCCCTCCCCATCATGCTGAATTTACCGGCTTTTGCTGCTCAGGCGACACGTAGTCAGTCAGCCCGCCGCCGACGGTCTGAAGATCGGGCGGCGGTGCATCCGATGCCGGATCCAACTGCCCTTCGGTCGCAATCTCCGGCCGGGCTGCCGCTTCAATCAGCTTCTGCATTTCGCCGGCAATATAGTCCCACGTGTGCAGCTGCAGCAGTTTGTCTACTCTCGCCACACGTGCGCGCCGTTCGGCCGGAGTTTCAGCGCTGATTTCCGCCAGGGCTGCTTCTGTAAGGGCTACGTACTCCTCCGGTGTCTCGGCAATACGGACATAGTCGCCATAGAGTTCGACGATATCGGCGATGGGGGCCGCTACCACCGGCTTACCGGCCGCGAGATATTCGAGTGTCTTGGTCGGGCTTAGGTAGCGCGTGGCCTCGTTCATGGCAAACGGCACCAGGGCCACGTCAAAGTAGGCCAGGTACGAAGGCAGTTCCTGGTAGTCTTTCATTCCCAGAAAATGCAGGTTCGATGCCTGTGGCAGATCGCTCGGATCAATCTTGACGACAGGGCCGAGCATGACGATGTTCCACTCTGGGTGTGCTCTGGCCAGCGCTTCCAAGGCCGCCATGTCCATTCGCTCGTCGATCACCCCGAAGTAGCCGATGACAGGAGGAGACAGTGCGCCTAGGTCCGGCGGACGCGGCATGGTCCGTTCGGCGGCACGGGCGAAGTGGTCGATCTCCACACCGCTCGGGAAGAGATGAATATTGTTGGCGTATGGCAGCCGGGCACGGTACATGCTCACGCCGCCGGTAAAGACCACGTCTGCCGTGCGCAGCATTGTGCGATCCTGCTCGCGCAACGCTGCGGGCGCGCCCTTAAACGCGGACAACTCGTCCATAACGTCATAGACAAGCAGGTCGGGGCGCAGCGCTGCCACAAATGGCGCTGCCATTGGCGTATACAGCCACAGGATGCGATCCGTGCTGCCCTGTTGCTCCAAAAACTGCGTCAACAGGCTCTTCGTAGGTCCGCTGTGTCTGGGGATCGCCGTGGCCGATCCAGCGGTTTTCACTCCGCCGGCTGCATCAGCCTGATCACGGTGACTGGGTTTTCGCCGCGTCCGGTGGAGACGGCCAGCCGAGGTTCGCCGGCGCTCTGTATCCGTCATCGGTTCTTCGACAAAGAAGATGCGATAGTGTTTGGCCAGGCGGGAGAGTATGTGCTGCGGGCGCTGCCATACGAAGTCCCACCGTAGGTGACTGATACAGATCAAGTCTTGCATAATGGCTCTCCCGTACGCTAGCAAGAACCCTATCTGCGCTGCCGAGCCGGATGGCTCGGCGGCGCAAATAGGGTTCTCCGATCTTGTTCCGATTAATCAGCGCCGGCGATGCGTGCGCTGGCCTTGCGTGTGGCAACTTCCGGCTGGGAAGCGGGCTGCCCATTAGGCTGGGAAGTTCGGCTTCCCGCAACCTTGCGCAGCGGTGTCGTGCGAGCGGCAGCAGCGGCAGCTTCGGCGCGCAGCTGAACTTCCGGGGCACCAGTGTATTTGAAGCTCGAGCCGGCGTAGAAGCCGTCGCGGATCGAGTCGGCGATACCCTGGAAGATCCAGCGGCCGTAGCGCCCGACCTGGTAGACACTGCTGTCTTCCAGCTTCTGGATCGCCTGCTGCTTCCAGCGCGAGTTGGGGTAGGACCAGGTGTAGGCCACGTCGATCCAGGTCGGATCTACGACCTCCGCCTCGGTGATATAGCCCCATTCCTGCAGTTCCTGGACGACAGCCTTGCTGTAGTCGTCTACCTCCTGCTGAGTGAGCGTCTCGCCGCCGACAAAGGCGCGTTCGATATAGATGCTCACGGCTTCGTTGCGTGGGCGGGCCGAGGCCGGCAGGAAGGAACGGTCTACATTGCTGTAGAAGCCTACCCGATGGAAGCCTGACGTGGCGTCGGGGTTGTACAGCCAGTGGTCGTCGGGGCAGTTCGGCCCGCGCAGGGCGCCGATGTTGAGCACCAGCACGGAAGTGTGGGGATCCTCCTGCGCCGAGACGTGCAGGCCGGTCATCGCCATCATCTTGTTGAGCGGCAGCGTCGAGATCAACGTGTCATAGGGCAGCACCGAGCCATCGGCCAGGTGCAGTTCCTTCCCGTCGACGTCGATCTGGCTGACGCGCTTGTTGTAGCGCATGTCGCACAGGCTGGCCATGCGATGTGCCAAGGCATTCAATCCTTCGGCCGGGTAGACGAAGGAAACGTTGTAGCCGACGGCCGGCGCCTCGTCAAAGGCACCTTGGATCACGTGGGCCAGGCTGACGGGCGACTTGTAGGCGTCCTGCGGCGCAATCGTCTTGTACAGGCCGGCCGTGTACAAATCATGGAACGGGAAGAAGAACTTCTCGCACAACGTCGGCCCGAAGTACTGCAGCATCCACTCTTCCATCGTCTGGAAAGAGCCTGCCGGCTGCTTGGCCAGTTCCTTGAGCACTTGTCCCACCGTCGCCTTGTCCATAAACCGCAGGTGGTTCTGCAGCGGATACGGCACGTACAAATTGTCTTTGTGGAAGTAGACTGACGACTGTCGGTAATAGGTCTTTACCGGCGCCAGCGTCTTCAGGAAATGCAGAACCGTAGCATCGCCGCCAAAGATCCAGTGACCGCCGCCAAGCTCGAAACGATAGGCTCCATCGTCACTCGGTGCGTGCGCCAGCCGCTGGTCGCTGCCGGGCTTCACATAGTAAGACGAACAAATGCCACCGGGTTCCGGCGCAGCTTCCAGCACGGGCAGGCCCGAACTCAATCCGGCCGCCAGGCCTGTAATCCCTCCACCCAAGATGTAGCTAGTCATAAGATTCCTCTCTCAATTCAGGTTCAACCATGTAAAACGCAACGTCGATGCCGGCCATTGCAGACGGCTGTTGGTGACGATCCACTGGCAGCAGCTGCCTTGGATCCCGGCGTTCCAACAACCGGAAAGTTGTCATAGCTTTCGTATGCGCTGGTCACGAATGTTCAGCGCGGGCTCACGCCTCACGGTCGATACCCATCGACCACGCCAGCTGGCGTTCTGGTTCAGCCTCATTGCCGGCAGCATGGCGCATCTGCCTGGAAGCGCTGCTGCTGGAGCTGCAGCTCGGCCGCCAGCGGCTTGTAGATCTGGCGGTTGCCTTCATCGTCAGCATAGTCCCACAAGCCGTTCGTACAGTGCCGGTCGTTGTCCCAACCTGGATGATTCAAGATCGGATAGAGACAAACACCTTCGATCGGCACCCCTTCCTGCATGGCAGCATGAACTTCGTCCAGCACATAGCTGAGCCAGTGAGGCCGATCCCTGCCTTCGGTGCCGGTCTCTGAGATCACAATCGGCCGCTGAAAGTGTGCATACATGTCGACCAGAAGCTCCCGCAGCGGCTGATAGATGGGCTCCGTACGCCGCAGCTTGCGGCCGTGATAAATCCACTGGTTTGACGGGTAGTAGTTCAACCCAAGATTGCTGACGTACTTGTCTGCGCCTCCCAACTGCGGCCATTCCCGGCCCATCAACATGTTCCAAGCCTGAAACTGCGAATGCGAGTACGCTTCGGCCGCCAGGCGATCCTGCGGACGATTTGGATGCTCGACGACTCGAATCAGCGGTTCGGCGTGCAGGAACTGCGCCTCCGGCGCCACCTCCCAGACCGCCTCCATGGCCGCAATCGCTGCGCGTACCAGTTGGGTCTTTAGCTCCAGGCCGCGGCCATGGGCAAACGGATTCATGTAACCAACTTCCCCGGCAGCCCAGGAGAAGTACGAAATCTCATTGACCGGCGTCAAGAGCGGAACAGCGTCGCTCTCGTCAACCAACAACTGGGCAAAGGCGGCTGCCAAGGCCGCAAAGCGATCGACAAACTGCGGCCGGAATATGTCCAGTCCGTCCGGCCATCCGTAGTGGAAAAGATCCCAGATGATCTGCGTTCCAGTCTGGTTTGCTGCCTTGACCATCGGTAATACACTCGAGAAGTCGTAGCGATAAGGCGCAGTCTCGATCAGGTGCCAGCGTATGCCACTGCGTGCGCTGCAGATGCCTTGCTCCTGCAGCCGGCGATAATCTTCCGCAAACAACTCTGCATGCCGGGTAGATGCCAGTAAGTCAAGTCGCTGTCCGGTGCGAAGTCGATGTGTTGAACACTCAAAACCACCTAGAAAAAAGCTGCGTAACTGCAATGCTCCCATTCCTGTTCCTTCCTTCGTAGTGGCCCCCGCTGCAACGCAAGTGTGGCGAGGGTTGCTACTTGGCGCTGGGAGGCCAGTATTCTGGCACTCAGAGCATACGGCGCATTGTCATCTTCTGCTATGAACGTGGGCACAGGGCTCGGTCATAGAAGTAGATGGGTGTTGTGGACGGCTTGGAAGCAGGAAAAAAAAGCAGGGCAGCGAGCCCCATGGAGACCCGCTGCCCTGCCTGCTGCCGTGTGTGGGATCTATACTCCGCCTGTGCCTACTGCGGCTTCAATACGACCTTGACGCACTCATTTTCCTTGTCGCGGAACATCTTGTAGCCCTGCGGCGCCTCGTCCAGGTTCAGGCGATGCGTGATCACAAAGGTCGGGTCGATTCTCCCTTGCTCGATGTGATCCAGGAGCGGCCGCATATAACGCTGGACGTGGGTCTGGCCCATTTTCAGGGTCAAGCCCTTGTTGAACGCAGCGCCGATCGGAGTCTTGTCGATGATGCCGCTGTACACGCCCGGAATGGAAACTGTACCGCCCTTGCGGCAGGACTGGATGGCCATGCGCAGCGCAGTAGGACGGTCGGTCTGCATGCGCACCTGCTGCTTTGTCCAATCGTAGAAGCCATCCAGGCCCGAGCCGTGGGCTTCCATGCCGACCGCGTCGATGCAGGCGTCAGGCCCGCGCCCTCCTGTCATTTCGAGCAGGGCATTGACGACAGAGTCCACCTTCTCATAGTTCAGCGGTATGGCATTGGCGCGTTGGGCAGCCATCTGGAGCCGCTCTGGTACGCGGTCGATGGCGATGACACGTTCCGCGCCGAGGAGATAGGCACTGGCGATCGCAAACTGCCCCACCGGGCCGCAGCCCCATACGGCGACAACATCGCCGGGATGAATGTTGCAGTTCTCGGCTGCCATATAACCCGTCGGCAGAATATCCGAGAGGAAGAGCAGCTGCTCGTCGGCCAGGTGCCCGGGTACTTTGAACGCATCAAAGTCAGCATATGGCACGCGCAAGTACTCGGCCTGCCCGCCGGCATAGCCGCCAAAGAGATGCGAGTAGCCATAGATGCCCGCCGGCGAGGTGCCGTACATCTTTTCGGCCATCGCTGCGTTTGGGTTCGAGTTGTCGCACAGCGACCACAGATCGTGTTCGCAGAAGAAGCAGTGGCCGCAGGAAATCGTAAACGGAATCACCACACGGTCGCCGACCTTCAGATTCTTGACCTCACGGCCGACGGCAACGACTTCGCCCATGGTCTCATGTCCAAGGATGTCGCCTTTTTGCATAGTGGGGACATAGCCGTCCAGCAAGTGGAGGTCGGACCCGCAGATCGCGGCCAACGTTACGCGAATAATGGCGTCGCGCGGGTTCAAAATCTGGGGATCTGGCACTCGTTCGACGCGGACGTCGCCTATCCCATTCCAGCACAAAGCTTTCATGCGCGCACCTCCTGTGGCATGCTCCACTGCTGACCCTGTTGCTGCCCCTCTTTGACGCGGCCGGAGGTCTGCCCCTTGATAGTGGGGATCTCACCGGCCTCCATAATGTTCTTAAAGTTACGGATCTGTTCCTGAATTTCCTGTTCGGTGATTCCGCCCAGTAGATTGCCAAGCAGTTTGCCTGCCTCGCCGCCCGGGGGCTGATATTCCATCGCGACGTGAACTTCCGTGCCGCGCCCGCCGGGGGCTGGAACAAACTTGACGTAGCCGCGGTGGTCGACACTGGAGCCCGGTTCGGTCTGCCAGGCGATCATCTCGTTGGGCCGGTCGACCGTGATTTGCGCGTCCCATTTGAGCACGGTGCCGCGCGGCCCTGCGACTACCCAGTGAGAACGACCGTCGCCGTGCCTCTGCACCGAACGGACGTGCTTCATAAAGCGCGGCAGGTTTTCCAGGTCGCGCCAGAATGCGTACAGCTCGTCCGGCGATCGGTTAACGGTCATCGACTTCTTGACCCGCAGCCCGTTTGGTTCGGCGATGAGCGGCTGTCCGGTGCGTACAGTTTCCACGACGTTACGTCCTACCGTTCCTTGATAGATCAGGCCCGCGCCCAAAACGCCAAGTACAAGGGTAAGTGGGGTCGGGTTGCGTAGGCTGTAGAGCAAGAGCAAACCGCCCGCGGCAGTCGATGCCAATCGTTCGGGTCCCCCAAGATCCACGTCGCGGCGGAGATTTGGTGGATAGGTATGTTCCTTGACGCCAATTGCCACGGCAGTCATATTGAGCCTCCATTTTTACCAAACTTGCTTCATTCGATTCTTTGTAGCAGTGAAACCTCTGCATAAGACGTCATACTAGTGAACTTCTACCGTAGTGAGACCCACACGGAATGTCAGTGTGCCGGTAACGCGCTTTTAGCTAGCAAAGGGGATACATTCGCTGGGGGAAAACACCGCTGCGGACACCTTGCGCGTATGTTAGTTGTGTCCGCTTCTGTACCTGCTTCTACTATCCTCTTCTATTCCCTCTATGTGTTGCTCTGATTTACGCTCCAATCGGGCTTCATGTCATCACACGAAGGAGAGGTATCAGTGAGCAAAGAAATCTTGATCACAGGCGGGGCAGGCTTCATCGGTTCACACCTCGCCGACGAACTCATCGCGCATGGGTATCGTGTGCGCGTACTCGACACGCTGCTTTCACAGGTCCACGGCGATGCCGAAAGGCCGCCGTATCTCCATCCGGACGTTAATCTGATCCGCGGCGATATCAGTGATCCACGCATGGTAGCCACAGCCCTCCGCGGTGTAGATGCCGTTTATCACTTTGCCGCGCGCGTGGGTGTTGGCCAGAGCATGTACGAGATCGAACAGTACACCAGCACCAATGACGGTGGCACGGCTGTCCTGCTGGAGGCTTTGGTCAACCAGCCTGTCGAACGGCTTGTCGTCGCTTCGAGTATGAGTGTCTACGGCGAGGGAATGTATCAGCGCCAGGATGGCGCCATTGTCGAAGGCAAGGAGCGGTCGCTCTGGCAGCTTGCCGTCGGTAAATGGGAAGCGCTCGGTCCCGACGGCGAAGCGCTGCTACCGCTGCCTACGCCGGAAATAAAGACACCGTCATTGGCGTCAGTGTACGCCCTCTCAAAGTACGTGCAGGAGCAGATGTGTCACATCGTCGGCCGTGCCTACAACATACCCACGGTGGCACTGCGTTTTTTCAACGTGTACGGCACGCGCCAGGCATTGTCGAATCCCTATACCGGTGTCCTGGCGATCTTCGCCTCGCGCCTGCTGAATGATCGGCCGCCGCTGATCTATGAAGATGGCTTGCAGAAGCGCGACTTTGTCAACGTGCGCGATGTGGTGCAGGCGTGCCGCCTGGCCTTCGAAACCCCGGGCGTTGCCGGCGAGACGTTCAACATCGGCAGCGGCATTGCTTACACCGTACGCGAACTGGCGGAGCGCATGGCCTCGGTCCTGCACAAAGAGGAGATCGTACCCCAACTCACCGGCAAATACCGTGCCGGCGATATCCGTCACTGTTTTGCCGATATTACGAAGGCCAGGCAGCTGCTTGACTATCAGCCCCGCGTCTCGCTGGAAGAGGGCTTGACGGAACTGGTCGGCTGGTTGGGTGGCCAAAGTGCAGTAGATTCGGTGGAACACGCCAATCTTGAGCTCGCCCAGCGCGGGCTCACCGTATAGGGACCGCACCAAGGTTTATTGCTCAAATGAACGACTCGTCGCTTCACCAGACCATGTCTAAGCAGACGTACTTCACGCGTGGAGCAGTCTGCCGCAGTGGACAGCGTGCCGGCCACGATGAAGGCTGCTGTGCTTGTAGGCCCCCAGCAGGTGGAAATCCACGAAGTTGCCGTACCCTCGCTGCGCGAAGGTGATATTTTGGTGCGCGTCGAGGGTTGCGGCGTCTGCGGTTCGAATCTGCCGGTTTGGGAAGGGCGTCCCTGGTTCTCGTATCCGCTGCCTCCCGGACAACCCGGTCACGAAGCCTGGGGTCGCATCGTGCGGCTCGGCAGCGCAGTTGAGGGTATGCAGGTAGGCGATCGTGTCGCCATGCTGTCCTACGCCGGCTACGCAGAGTACGACACGGCGGCGGCCAGCGCAGCAGTCCTGCTGCCCGCCAATCTAGACGGGCAGCCATTTCCGGCCGAGCCATTGGCCTGTGCCATGAACGTGTTCGCCCGCAGCGGCATTCGCAGCGGCGACACGGTTGCCATCGTCGGAATCGGCTTTCTCGGCGCCCTGCTGACCAGCCTTGCGGCCCAAGCCGGCGCCCGTGTGATTGCGATCACGCGCCGCCCGTTTGCGCTTGACATCGCACGTGCGGCGGGCGCTGCACACACGCTTGTCATGGACGATCACTGGCGGCTGATCGAAGAGGTGAAGCAGCTCACAGGCGATGTGGGCTGTGATGTAGTCATCGAGGCCGTGGGTCAACAGTGGCCGATCGATCTGGCGGCAGAACTGACGCGCATCCGCGGCCGCCTGGTGATCGCCGGTTACCATCAGGACGGCCCGCGCCAGGTCAACATGCAGCTCTGGAATTGGCGCGGCCTGGACGTCATCAACGCCCACGAGCGCGACGACGCAGTGTACGTGGCGGGTATGCACGCTGCAGTTGCTGCCGTATCTGCCGGTCAGCTTGACCCGGGACCCCTCTTTACCCACATCTTGCCGCTTGACCAGATCGCTGCTGCCTTTACGTTGCTCTCTGCGCGGCCTGATGGCTTTCTCAAAGCGCTGATACGCTGCGCCTGAGAGTGGGAAGACCGGAAGAACCGGGAAGAAATTGTGACATGCGACCATTAAACGTCCTGATGACAGCAGACACCGTAGGTGGCGTATGGACGTATGCCCTGGACCTGGTCCGTAGTCTGGCCGAATACGGCTGTGAGATTACCCTTGCCGCCATGGGCGGCCTGCTGAGCGCCGGCGATGCGCGCAGCGCAGCGCACATCCGCAACCTGCACTTGTGCGAAAGCAGTTTCAGGCTCGAGTGGATGGATGATCCCTGGAACGACGTAGCCGAAGCCGGCACGTGGCTCTTGGAGCTTGCACACAAGGTGCAGCCGGACATCGTTCATCTCAACAACTTTGCACACGGCAACCTGCCCTGGCAAGCACCTGTGCTGATGGTCGGCCATTCCTGTGTGCTCTCCTGGTGGCAGGCGGTGAAAGGTGAGGCGGCTCCCGCAGAGCTGGGATCGCTACGCACGCACGTCGTGCGCAGCGGGCTTGCAGGCCGCCGACCTCGTGGTAGCGCCCACCCGCGCGATGCTGGATGCTCTGCAGACCCATTATGGGCCACTTCCCCACTCCCAAGTGATCTATAACGGGAGGAATCCGCGGTACTTCCGCTCTGCTGCCAAGGAGCCCCTGATTCTTGCTGTTGGCCGCCTGTGGGACGAAGCGAAAAATGTGCAGACACTGGATCGAGATCGGCGACCGCCTGGCGTGGCCGGTGTATGTGGCGGGCGAAGACCACCATCCCAGCGGCAGCCGGCAGCACTTCTCACACGTCAAGCCGCTCGGCAAGCTGCACGCCGACGACCTTGCCGGCTGGTTGGCGCGTGCGGGCATCTACGCTCTACCGGCGCGCGTACGAACCCTTTGGCCTATCCGTACTGGAAGCGGCGCTCTCCGGATGTGCGCTGGTGCTGGGCGACATTCAGAGCTTGCGCGAGGTATGGGGCGACTCGGCACTCTATGTCGCTCCTGACGATCCCGAGGGGATCGCAGCCGCGTTGAACAAGTTGACAAGAGATCATCGACTGCGCACGCAGCTCGCACAGAACTGCATTCTTGCGGGCGCAGCAGTATACGCAGTCAGCGATGGGCGGCGCTTACTGGCATGCCTATCAGACTCTGCTCGTGGATGCCGCGCTGCCGACGCGCGCCGCGGTTCACAAGCGGCCGGGCGTACGGGTTTGGCAGCAGCCGCCGGCTCCGGCCGGATATCAACCATCGAGACAGTTGGGTAGGTGACTATGCGGATCGCTTTCTTTTATCACTCATTAGTGTCAGACTGGAACCACGGCAACGCCCATTTCTTGCGCGGGGTGGCAGGCGAGCTGCAGGCACGCGGCCATCACGTGTTCATCTACGAACCGCGCAATGGCTGGAGTTTGCAGAACCTGGTGGCAGAATATGGTCAGGCGCCGATTGCCGACTTCGAGCAGGCGTACCCCGATCTGCGCAGTCATTTCTACGACCCCGAGAACATGGATTTGGACAAGCTGTTGGCAGAGGTCGACCTCGCTGTCGTCCATGAATGGAACGACCATGCTCTCGTGCGCCGCATCGGTGCGCATCGCCGGCGCAACCCGCATTATCGGCTGCTGTTTCACGACACCCATCACAGGTCGCTGACCGACAGCCAGGGCATTCAAGTCCTACCAATTGGATGATTACGATGGCGTGCTGGCTTTTGGGCGCGTCGTGCGCGATCGCTACCTGCGCCAGCGGTGGGCAAAGCGCGCCTGGATCTGGCACGAAGCGGCCGATACCCGTGTGTTTCGGCCGCTGCCGGAGATCGAACGCAGCGGCGACCTCGTCTGGGTCGGCAACTGGGGTGACGAGGAACGTTCGGCACAGCTGCAGGAGTTTCTATTTGCCCCTGTCAAACGATTGGGTGTAGACGCCCAGGTCTACGGCGTGCGTTACCCACAGCACGCGCAGGAGGCGTTGGCAGAGGCTGGAATCCGCTATAACGGCTGGGTGCCAAATTACCGCGTACCCGAGGTGTTTGCCCGTTTCAAGATGACGGTCCACATTCCGCGCCAGCCGTATGTC
Source organism: uncultured Chloroflexia bacterium (assembly GCA_963701415.1). Classification (GTDB taxonomy): domain Bacteria; phylum Chloroflexota; class Anaerolineae; order Caldilineales; family Caldilineaceae; genus Fredericiella. The sequence goes on along the minus strand of CAVPAH010000018.1, from coordinate 720,649 downwards.
AAGGCGCTGCCCGGTATCCCGACCATTCGTATCTTCGAGGCGTTGGCGTGTGGCATCCCGTTGGTGTGTTCACCCTGGCACGATGTGGAGGGCCTCTTCAACCCGGGTAAAGACTACCTCGTCGTCCACAATGGCGACGAGATGGAAGCGCAAATGCGCTTTTTGCTAAATGAACCTGCGGCAGCGCAAGAACTGGCAGACCACGGGCTGCGCACACTGCGTTCGGCACATACCTGTGCCCACCGCACCGACGAACTCCTGCTCATATGTGATGAACTCGGCATCGATACCAAACCTGACAAGCGTCTGGCAGCAAGGTTGCGGCGCAAGTCCATTCTGCAAGGAGCGTGATTATGCACATTGCATTCTTTGGCTCAAGTCTGGTCTCTGCCTACTGGAACGGTGCTGCTACCTACTACCGGGGTATCTTGCGTGCCTTGCACGAGCATGGTCACTCCATCACATTTTACGAGCCCGACGCCTATGAGCGCCAACGCCATCGTGACATTGCGAACCCGCCGTGGGCACGCGTCGTGGTCTACGGGGCCGAGGACACGGGACCTGTTTGTGAAGCGCTGGACGAAGCCGGCCGTTACGCCGACCTCGTGGTGAAGGCAAGTGGCGTCGGCGTGTTTGACGACCTGCTGGAAGCTGCCGTTGCGTCGATGCGCGCGCCGGGACGCCTGGTCGCGTTTTGGGATGTCGACGCGCCCGCCACGCTGGACCGTGTGCAGGGCAACCCTGGCGATCCGTTTCGGCAGCTGATTCCAGAGTACGACCTGGTGTTTACGTATGGCGGCGGCGCCCCGGTCGTAAATGCCTATACTGCGCTGGGCGCACGTGCCTGTTACCCCATCTACAATGCGCTCGATGTGACGACGCACTATCCTACGGAACCTGATTCTCGTTTTCAAGCCGACTGCGGTTTTCTGGGCAACCGGCTCCCCGATCGTGAGCAGCGGGTGGAGCAGTTCTTCCTGTCTCCGGCGGCGCAGCTGCCACAGAAGCAGTTTGTGCTGGGCGGCAGCGGCTGGGGTGACAAGCCAATGCCCTCAAACGTACGGTACGTCGGCCATGTCTACACGCACGATCACAACGCGTTCAACTGTACGGCACAGACAGTGCTGAACATCAACCGTTCGAGCATGGCTCGCTACGGCTTTTCGCCTGCGACGCGTGTCTTTGAGGCTGCCGGCGCAGGCGCCTGCATCATTACTGACGCCTGGGAGGGTATTGAGCTGTTCTTGGAGCCCGGCCGTGAGATTCTAGTGGCCCAGGATGGTGCAGAAGTGGGCGAACATCTGCAGCGTCTGCGTTCGGACGACGCACGGCGGATTGGCAGGGCAGCGTACGCACGCGTTCTCGCCCAGCACACATACCAGCATCGCGCAGGACAGCTCGTGCGTATTTTGGATGGGATGCAGGATAGGGTGAGGGCCGCGGCTTAGTAAATGCTGCAGTTCATTCCTCAGGCAGAAGCTGTAGCAAAGACTATGAAGGCAAGGGCACCATGAACGACAGATACCCGGCGCCGCCGTCTGCGGGTGGCAGAAAGCCAAAACCCCTGCCGGCGGCCAGGCCGCTCAATATTGTGATACTAGGGCTGTCGATCACGTCTTCCTGGGGCAATGGCCATGCTACCACCTATCGGGCGCTGGTGCGTGCGCTTGTCGATCGGGGCCACCGGGTCCTGTTCTTGGAGCGCAACATGCCCTGGTATGCTGAAAATCGTGATCTGCCCAACCCACCCTATGGCTGTACAGAGCTGTATGTCGATCTGGACGAACTCAAAACACGTTTCGAGGGCCCTGTACGCACAGCGGACCTGGTAATTGTCGGCTCGTACGTCCCCGATGGCGTAGCCGTCGGCGAGTGGGTGCTTGCCACGACCCTTGGGGTGCCGGCCTTCTACGATATTGACACGCCGATCACGCTGAGCAAGCTTGAGCAGGGCGATTACGAATACCTCGCTCCATATCAGATCAGCCAGTATGCACTCTACCTGTCGTTTGCCGGCGGCAAGGTGCTCGAACAACTGGAGCAGGTCTACCGTTCGCCGGCGGCGCGGCCGCTTTACTGCGCGGTGGATCCTGACCTGTACTATCCGGAGCGGCACGAACTGCAGTGGGATCTGGGCTACATGGGTACGTACAGTCCTGACCGGCAGCCTGGCCTTGATTGCTTGCTGTTGCAGCCGGCCCGGCAATTGCACGGGTCGCCACTTTGTCATTGCCGGTCCCAACTTCCCGCAGGTGGAAAGCTGGCCGGGGAATGTCAAGCATTTCACCCATCTTGCCCCTGACCGGCATCGCGCCTTTTATAACGAGCAGCGCTTCACCCTCAACCTCACGCGTGCCGCCATGGCGGCCGTAGGCTTCTCGCCAAGCGTGCGGCTCTTTGAGGCAGGCGCGTGTGGGGTTCCGATCATCTCGGATTATTGGGAAGGTTTGGACACGTTCTTTGCGCCGGGGGAAGAGATTCTGGTGGCGGCCTCTTCGGCAGAAGTGGCCGAGATGCTGCAGGATATGCCTGAGACCCAACGTGCGGCGATCGGCGCACGGGCGCGCGCTGCGGTGCTGGCTAAGCATACGGCAGCGCACCGCGCAATGGAGCTAGAAGGCTACGTTGCAGATGTCGGTGCTGCTGCTCCGCCGGGTGCACCGGCCTCCACGCCTGCGGGGGCCAGCACTCACGAGATCGGTTTCTAACGGCATCGCTTGAGAACGAATCAGAACAGAACAGGCCGGCGGACTCTCCCGCCGGCCTGTTCTGTTTACAGCCTCTGATCTTCCCGGCTGCCAGGGAGAACCAGGAAGCGGTCGTCAGGGCGCAGCAGGTGGGGGCACCAGCACCTTGTCGATCAGATGAATCACGCCGTTGGCAGCAGGAATGTCCGCCTGTACGAGGCGAGCATCGTTTACCAGCAGTGATCCATCCCTTTGGACCGTGATCGTGATCGGCAGCCCTGAAGAGGATAGGGCTGTGCCCAGCGTGCCTAATTGGGCCGCCGAGACGTTGTCGATCACGATATGGTACTGCAGGATTGGCGTCAGGGTGGTGGGGTCGGCAAGCAGGCTGTCGAGTTGGCCTGGTTGGAGAGCAGCAAATGCGTCGTTGGTCGGCGCAAAGAATGTAAGCGGCCCGGGCTGCTCGAGAGCCGTGGACACCCCCGACGCCATGAGCGCCGTCGCAAGTGACTCCAACCCTGCGGTTGTGCTGATGACCTGCATGATCGTTCCTGCGTTGGCATCTGTCAGGACGGTGGTGGCCGTAATCGCTGCCGTCGCCGTGGTGGCCTGCGCGGCAGCGGCGACCGGCGTCGAGACGGGTATAGTATCGGTGATACCGGCTCCTGGGGTAGCTGTAGGCAGCGCAGGCCCCGTTCCGGTCGTGCCTGTGGTGCTCGTCAACGCACCGGTACCGGTAACGTCCGTGCCTGCGTTGGTTCCCGTCACAGTTGCCCCCTCCGTGACAGTAGTTACCGTTGTAGTCAGCACCGTCGTTGTGCTCGTAACAGTGCCTGTCGTGCCGGCCTCGGTACCAACGGCACCTTCTGCGCCGGCGGTGGTGTCCGTGGTCGTCGTCACGCCTTCTGCTGCGCTCCCAGTTGTGTCAGTGCCAGTGTCAGTGCCTGTGCCGGTATTTGCCTCCGCTGCAGGGGCAGCTTCTGTGCCGGCCGGCGCTGCTGCCGGCGTGACCGTGCAGGCCGCCAGCACCAGGCTGCCCGCCACCAGCAGTGCAGTGGTCAGTGCGGTTGTTGCGCCCAAGGTCATTGCGCCATGACGTCTCATTGTTCACCTTCTTTCATAGTAGAAATGCGCCGGCGCGAGTCACGTGCACTCTGCCAGCGTCTCCTGAACCTCGGCCTTTACGGCAGGCGAGGATGCATCACTCGAACTGTAGCGCCGCAGCAATTCGCGTACGGCTGTCTCGTCGGCGTAAAGCCCTTCTTGTGGTGTCTGTTGTGCTTCGTCCACCACCTGAAATAACTCGCCATCTGTATAGGCAGTCAAGACAGCAGGATGAATATAGTACTTGCGGCAGACGGTCACCGTGTTGCCGAGTGCCTTCGCGGCGGCCCTTGCCGCCTGGGTCACCTTTTTCTTGCGTTCGCTCTTGGTCGTTGCCGGACCGGCCTCATACAGGGCGCGTGTTGTCGTGACCGTGCCGCCCCACGTACGGAAGTCCTTGGCCGTAAAATCTTGCCCGGTGACTTCCCGCAGATAGTGATTTACATCATTGGAGCGCAGGGTGTGCTGTGCCTTGTCGTCGTCCAGGTATTGGAAGAGTTCCTGCCCTGGCAGTTCCTGGCACTGGCGCACGAGGCGTGCAAGGCGCCTATCGCGCAGTTGTACCGTATGCTCCTTGCCGCTCTTGCCCTGAAACATGAAGGTGATCTTGTCGCCGTGGATCTCGACATGCTGGTCTTGGAGCGTTGTCAAGCCATAGCTCTCATTCTGGCGTTGGTATTCGGGGTTACCGATTCGGATGCGTGTCTTGTCCAGCAGGTCGACTGCAAGGGCGGCAACCTTGTTCCAGGTCAGGGTGCGCCCGCGCAGATCGGCGTCTACCTGCGCCCGCAGCTGGGGCAGTGCTTCGGCGAACGGCAGGAGACGGCAGTACTTGGCGTTGTCGCGCACCTGGGCCCAGTCTGAGTGATAGATGTACTGCTTGCGGCCCTTTTCGTCACGTCCTGTGACCTGGATATGGCCGCTGGGGTTGGCACAAATCCAGACTTCGGTCCAGGCCGGGGGGATAACCAGTGTATCTACACGCTGCAGAAATTCGGTGTCGCGTGTGAAGTTGCCGTCAGGATCTCGATAGGCAAAGCCGCGCCCGCGCTTTACGCGTAGATAGCCCGCCTGATCCCCGTTGACATAGAGGAGGTGAGCCTGGCTTGCCATTTCTGTGGGGTGCGGATGTAGGGTGGATGCATCGTTGGCAGCGCTCATGGAAACTCCATCGTAGATTGGTGTCGTACAGACGCGCAATGGGGAAGTAACTGCTTTTCACTGGGGAGAAACCCTACTTCGGTATAGGCAGATATATATCTATATCTCCTGTATCCAGATACATTCCATTGCCCCGCAAGGAAGCGCATAATAACGGCGGATGGTGCGGATCGTGATGGCGGCGAACGCCGGGTGGCGGCCTGTCGTTCGTCGCCATAACGACATGAGGAGTCGGGCATACAGGCCCGGCTTTTTCATTTCACCACCTAAGTCAGGAGGGCAAGCAGTACGATGGAGTCACAACAAATATCCCTCGCGCAAATTCTGAGCCGCCTTTCCCAAGCCTGTTTCGATAGCCAAGAATCCTACGCGTATGCTGCACAGCATACGCGTAATCGCGGTCTCAAGCTTGTCTTGAAAAGCTATGCGCAGGAGCGAGCGCAGTTCCAAGAGCAGCTGCACAGGTTTGCTCCCGCGTCGGTGCCGCTGGGCGCCCAAAAAGCTGGCGGCGTGCTGGCCCGCGGCTGGGCAAGCATGCGCGCCTGGTTCACCATTCGCCGGCAGAGCCGGCAGCGGATGCTGATGCAGAAGGCGCTGGAGAGTGATAAGGCTGCGATAGCCGCCTATGAAGACGCACTGCGCCAGCAGCTGTCGTCGGAACTAGCGACACTGGTGCGCGACCAACTGGCTGCGCTCTATCAAGCCGAGAGGCGGCTGGCATCGCTGGCCGGCGCCACGCCGTGACGGTGCGCTGCTGGTCCGGCTGTATGAACGCCCCGAACAGGTGGTACAGGTCGTCTCGGCGCTTGAAGGAGCCGGCGTACAACGTGACCAGGTCTTTGTGGCAGATGTTGAGCGGCTGCGATCCCTACGTCAATGACAAACCTGATCGCGAACGCGCACGCTGGGAGACGATGGTCGCCGCTGCGCTGGTCGGCGCAGTGATCGGCTGCTTGATCGTGCTGCCGTTTGCCATTGCCCAGCGCATCTACTTCCCGCAGCTGAACGGCCTGGTTGCCAATAGCCCAACTGGGGTACTGATCGAGTACCTGGTCGGCGGCGCGCTGGTGGGAGCGATCTTTGGGCTGTATTTCAGCATCTTTATCGGCCAGGACATCGTCGAAGACGATGCATACTTCTACGAACAGAGCCTCGAAAACGGGAAAGTCCTGGTCGCAGTGCCGGCCACCCCGACCAACCGGGCAGACGTAGAAAAGGCACTGGGGCTGCAGCACCAGTTCGAGGTCAAGCCGCAAACTGCCTAGCCCTTGGGGGCGGGGGCGCACAGCGCGGCAAATATATCCAGATTAAGAAAGAGCCATCACCCCTTCATGTGGGTGATGGCTCTTTTTCGCCGGTCAGCGAGGCCGGGAGTTTTGTCCGCCCATCGATCCTGCCGAGTTGGTTCGTCGTCTCAACTGCTGGGCGATCTCACTGGGCAGGGCTGCCCGTCGACCAAATACATCTGTCGTGATTGAGTTCGCGCCGTACAGCCGATAGAGCTTTGCCAGAGATTCGCTTGCGACGGCCGGCCGGGTGGGCATACGCTTCTGCTGCGATCTAGACATTAGGTGTTCGCTTCTACAAGCAGTTACGAGTTGGATAAGAGAACTCGAGCTCTACTATGGCACACCCCGTTTATTGGACTGTTATCAGAGCGTGCACGTTGGTTAACATCCGTTTACAGTGACGCTTACCGTCGTTGCAAAGTTCCCAACTGCTGTCTGGATTATACCACGGCTAGAACAAAAAATCTACCGGCACTTTTGTAATCAAAAGATCAGCTTTGTGCCCTTACGCAGACGGATCTCCTAACGGCAGATCCGTCTGTAACGGGCTCTTATGCAAGCGGCAGGACCAGACACTACGATATGGTCATATTCGCAGCGCTGTGCCGGCTGAAGATGTCCTGAATTGCCTCTTCCGTGCCAGAAGGTGCATCCACTACGATGACGATGGCCCCGCGGCTGCGTGCCTGCCGCAAGTAGTCATCTGCGTCGTCATCGCCGGCACCCAGGTCATCTGCGCCGGCGGCGAAGAATGGTGCCGCGACAGCGGGGCCACCCCCTGCCGTACCCGTTCCTGTGCCACCCGTATTGGCAGGAATACCAACCACCGGTACTGCGCCCGTGGCACCATCGCCCGGCTGATGCACGCGCCAGTCGAGCCCATCGATATTGAGGCGTCCCAGTTCACTCACAACTGCGTCAGCATGCTGCTGGTCGTCAAAGCTGGCTGCTACCTTAGGCACTTTCTCTCTCCTTTTGCTAGAGGCTGTCCGCAGGATTCGGGTTTGGGAAGTATGCACTGCGGAACAGCACTGCCCGGGTGTTACACCGTCAAGAATAAGAGAAAGAGAACCTGAATGCGATAGGTTTCGGATCAGGGCGCAGATATACCCGGCGTCCTAAACGGCATAGGGCCTAGCAGCAGCATGACCATTCCACTCATTTGAGCGCTGGTTTGCGCCCAAAGGTGAAATAGCCGATCGGGCCGATAAAGTTGACGAAGGATGCCATCACCCACAGCGGCTTGGGCCCGCGAATCTGGTCAGACGGGCGCCGCCAGATGTCTACCAGCGCGCTCATGAGCAAACTGAGTTGAACGCTGATGCCGATGAGGATGCTGATCCTTTGGAAGGGCGAAAGATCTTTCCATGCCTTGCGTTGCGCCATAAATTCCTCCATGAAACGAGACAGGCCTAAAAAAGCAGCCTGTAGAGTGCACCGGTTGCGGCATCTACAGGCTACTCCACTCCTGTATAGAGAACAACTGACGAATGGCCGGGAATTACCAGGTCAGATGGTCAGGGTCGACCCGGCGCTCGCTCAACTCGGGACTTCCACGCTGCCCACTGCGCCGGTCACAGTGACTTTGTAGGTACGCAGCGGCGTGGCTGCCGGCGGGCAGGTGACGGCGCCATTGGTGACGTCAAAGCACGAGTAGTGCCAGGGACACGTGACGATGTTGTCCTTCAACTCACCCTCGTGCAGAGGACCTTCGGCGTGCGTACAGGCATCGTCAGTAGCGTAGAACGCACCTTTGACGTTATAGACGGTCACGTCGACACCGCCGACACTCAGCAGCTTCATACTGCCCACCGGTACGTCAGCAATCAAGAACTCGTTCTCCTTGAGTGGCGCAGCGGTCGCCGTGGCAGGCACGGTGCTTGCACCGGAAACGGCGACTTGCGCAGCACTATTCGCTGCTCTTTTGGCGGCTCCATTTGCAGGGCCGTTGGGGGCTTGCCCGGCAGCAGGCGCAGCGGCTGGTGCGGCAGTAGATGCCGCAGTAGGTGCCGCTGCCGCGAGGTCAGGCACCTGCAGGTGTACCTGGCCGTCGACGATGCTGACCGGATAGTGGTCGAGCTCGGCCTTGGGATCTGCCACGGATACGGCCGTGCGCAGGTTGAATTGAAAACCATGCCAGGGGCAGGTAAGGATGTCGCCCTCTAGTTTGCCGGTGGCTACCGGACCGCCGCGGTGGATACAGCTGTTGCGGACGGCATACCACTGGCCGTCGTGGTGAAACACGCCGATCGAAAGGCTGTCCACCTGTACGATCTTGCGCTGCCCCTCGGCAATTTCAGCTTCCGCCGCGACGACCACGTCCTTGGTCGGGACGGGTGTCCCCTCGCCAAACTCTTTGGCAACAGCACCCTTGGCCAGGGTCCCGAGCCAGTCTTTGTCAACCGCGACCAGGGCCTGGTAGCTTTCGGGCTCGCGCTCCTGGCCGTAGGCGCGCGCCAGCAGTTCCAAGACCACCATCATTAGCTTATCCCATGCTTCGCCTGCCGGGAATTCGACTACGCTGCCCTGGCTGCTTAGCTCGCGGTTGATGGCCTCGCTGATGGCATGCTGCATCATGCCGACCTGGCCGATCACATACCGTTCGGCAATGTAGATACTGGGGTCGGCGCCACGGGAAGTATGGGCGCGGCCCACGTAATCGACGTAGCGAGCGTAGTCGTCGTCGAAGACACCTTCCGCCGTGCGCAGCCAGAAGTTAGTGAGGTGGCGCATGCGCAGTTCGAGGTACTCCTGGTTAAGAGTGCCATCGGTGTTAAGAAAGAACTTGCGCGTGGGGGGATAGCGTAGAATGTGCGCATAGAACTTGCTCACGATCTCCGGCAAATGCTTTTCGATGATGGGCCTTGTCTGCCGAATCGCAGCGGCGTCGGCAGACGTGAAGCCCACATAGTCTGCCATATAGCGGAAGTACTCGCCGGCATCTTCGGCGCCCTGGCGGGCGACAGCTTGCTGATGTGGCGTATCGAGCGTTGTCACGGTCCTCTCCTCCAAAGATAATGACAAATGTGCTGGATTAATCGGCCTTCTGCTTGGAAGCGGGCGGCCAGGAAATGGCAATGTTTGGCGGGCAGGGCTCTGTGTGGATGGTGCGCCGTGCGGTCATCAGCAGCCCGACGGCATGACCTACTTTGTCGACCGACTGCTGCAGCCGATTTCTTTCCTGTTCTGAATAGGGCGTGCCGCTGCGTCGCGGCCCCAGTGCAAGCCAGCCGACGCAGCTCTCGCCGTCATTCATCTGAAACTCGAGCACGGCCGGGCCCTCCCACCCGGAACTGGCGTTTACGAGCCGCAGTTCCCCATCGGTTGCAAGAAATACGGCGCCGCCGCTGCAGCGAACTGCTTGGATTGATTCGTCAAGCAGGCGGCGCAGCATATGTTCGACGTCGAGAATGTCGACCACGCCGCGCACCTGGCGGTCGAAGTCGTTGAGGTGCTTGTATGGGTCGGGCGCTTCCTTGAAGCGGCGCTCGACAAAGGCTTCGATCTCGCCTTTGATCGGAGTGATCGTCGAAGTAATTACCAGGGTCGTGATCACGGCGGCGATCTCGGAGCCCTGGCCCGTGGCCGACACAAACACTTTCTGTGTGATTGCCATTGTTACGGCAAACAGGCCGGCGAGGATGCTGGTCAACGGCACATACACCAACGTGCGGTTGATCAGGATGTCGACGTCCCACAGGTTGTAACGCAAGATCGAATAGAGCAGCGATACCGGCAGAATACACAGCGCCAGCTGCCGCACCGTGCGGCTGATCAGGCGCATGACGATGGCATCGTGCCAGTTTACCTGTACCGCTGGAATCAGACTGAGTGCTAGAGAGTAGCCCATGACGATGAGCACGGTCGTGGTCGTTCCCCACACCAGCCATTTCATCTGTTGGCGCTGAACACTCGAGGCGTAATGCCGGTAGCGTTGGACCTGTGCCCAGATGCCAAAGGCGTAGATCAACAGCATAAGCGACATGTCGAGGAAATTGGGCGGCGAGTCCGGGTAGGTTTCGCCGACGCGCATGACCCCAAGTGGTCGTGGCAGGTAAACGAGGTACCACATGAGGAAACGCCACAGCAGCAAAGGCGCCAGTATGGTCCACGACCAGCGAGGCCAGAAACGGCCATCGGGGAACATGAGCAGAAACGCGACCTGCAGCGTCTGGCCCAAGGCCGCACCGGCCGCCACCATGAACAGGGGCGCACGCGCCTCATAGCCTGGGGCAGTGTAGAGCATGGCGGTAAAGATGAGCATCGAAGATGCCACCATGGCGATCGGTTCGTCAGAGCGGCGCTTGAAAATGATAAACGCCACAAAGCCGAAGATGGCCAAGGTCGCCGTGTCGAGAAAAATGAGATAGGTGGCCGGGAAGTTTGGTGGCAGTCCCAAAGATGTCAGCCGACCCGCGGTGGTCGAGCTTAAGGTGCTGGCGATGCCATAGGCAGCTGGAATGCCCGAAACGTAGGATACCAGGTTGATCAGCACCGACGAGACCCACAGCAGGCGTGCCAAGACCAGGGGGCGCCCGTGCAGGGTCACATGATTTTGGTTGCTATCCTTAGCTGCCGGCAAGACTTGCAGGATTTTGGTATCGACCTTGATGTTCGTAGATGCCATACGGGGACCACGAAAAGGCTAAAGCCTGATCAAATTTGTTGCAATACGATGACCGGGATGCGTTGGCGGACGCTGGGTATGCGCGCTGTCGGCTCCAACTGCGCTCGGCAGTGAAAACCGTCGCGGGGAGTGTAGCACATCTATCTGTGCACACAAAACATAGCTGCTTTGCGTCTGCTGATGAGTCAGCGCCTGGATACGTCGGAGTGATCAGTTAAAGAGTTGGGGTCCAATTTCCTCCTCGAGGGCACGTTGAAACGCGCGCGCATGGACGAGGTGCGACTGCATAGCCGCACGTGCTCCCACCGAGTCGCGACCACGGATGGCCTCCAGAATTGCCGTATGGTCGGCCAGCACAATCGTATCGAAGTCGCTGTTGCGGCTGACCTTGAGCCTGATCTCTGACATCAGCGTGCGAATGGAGTCGAGCAGCACACTGAGCATCGTATTATGCAGAATGTTAGCCAGCAACTGGTGGAATTCCGCATCGCTCGCAGCAAACGCAGCCGGGTCGGCGCGCAAGCTGGCGGCGTGTTGGACCATCTGTTCCAGTTGTGCAATGTCCTCTACCGTCGCACGCTTGGCGGCTTCGGCCGCGATCTCGACCTCGAGGATGGTGCGCACTTCGTGCAGATCGTCCAGTGTAGCGTCGTTGCGCTGGAGGAGCCAGCCCAGCGGCTCGACAAGCTGGTCGCGCGTGCCCTGGCGCACCATCGTGCCAATGCCGTGCTTGCTCTCCAGCAGCCCCTTAGTAACGAGAATGCGGACGGCTTCGCGGATCACGGTGCGGCTGACGCCGAACAACTCGGCCAGTTCCCGTTCCGGCGGGAGCTTGGTGCCTACGGCGAGCTTGCCCTGGATGACGAGCTCTTGAATGTCGGCGACGACACGATCCACCAGGCGTTGCTTGGATACTGTCTGAAATAAATTGCTGTCGTCGCGTACGCCGCTCTTAGCCATGCCCTCACCATTGCATACACGGCCGCTGTTAGCCGTCGCCACGCGTGGAGTCCACGCATATTTATACATCACGTTCCGGTGTTCAACAAGGAACCGGGAGCAGATTGCGGGCGCGGCGGCAAGAAAAGCCGGTGAATACCTATTGACAAAGGGAAATGACCCCACTATGATGGAGGCGTATATGACGTATGAGGTATGACCATATACGGCTGCCTCTGTCCCATGCGCAACGCTCCCTCGCATCCCGAACAAATAAATAGAAGGGTGAGTTTATGGTGCTAGATCATGTGATGCTGCTCGAGATGTATCGCCGCATGGTACGGATTCGCGAGTTTGAAACGGCCGCCAGCGACCTGTTTCGTCGCGGCCAGGTGAAAGGCACGGTGCACCCCTATATTGGCCAGGAAGCGTCGGGTGTGGGCGTCTGCATGGCGTTGCGGCAGGACGATCTTATCGCAGGTACACACCGCAGCCACGGCCATAACATCGCCAAGGGGGCCGATACCGCCAAGATGATGGCCGAAATCTTGGGGCGTGAAACCGGCTACTGCAAGGGCCGCGGCGGCTCGATGCACATCGCTGCGTTCGAAACCGGCAGCCTGGGCGCCCTGGCCGTGGTCGGCTCCGGCATCCCGTTGGCCGTGGGCGCCGCGCTAGCCTTTAAGCTCCGTGGCGAGGATCGTGTCGCCGTCCCGTTTACCGGCGAGGGCGGCACCAACACGGGGAACTGGCACGAAGGGATGAACATGGCCGCCATCTGGAGCCTGCCGGTTGTCTTCGTGCTGGAGAACAACCACTACGCAGTTTCGACGAATGTGGAAGACGTGATCAAGGTCAAGGATCTGTCACTGCGTGCCCAAGCCTACGGCATGCCAGGTGTGCGGGTGGATGGCTTCGATGCTGTCGCCGTGTATGAGGCAGCGGCAGCGGCTGTATCACGGGCCCGCCGCGGCGAGGGCCCAACGCTGCTCGTAACCGAGTGTTACCGGCTTGAGGGCCACTACGCAGGCGAACCGGAAGTCTACCGCAGCCGTGACGAAGTCAAAGAGTACTGGCAGCGTGAGCCGCTTGGCCGCTTCCGCCGCGACATGACGGCGGCTGGCCAGGTGACAAACGTGGAACTGGACGCCATCGAGGCCGAAGTGAAGCAGGAACTCGTCGACTGCCGTCGAGTTTGCCAAGAACAGCCCGCTGCCCGATCCCGCCACGGCAATGGACTACATCTACGCATAGAGGAAGGCAGCTATGGCAGCAGCAGAACGAGAAGCGGGGCGTGAAACTGGGCGTGATGCCGTGTCCTTAGGGTCGGCCAAGCCGACCCTTTCCCCCGATCTGATCGTACAAACACCCGCAGGGGTACCCTGCACAGAACTCAGTTATCAAGAGGCCATTCGCGAGGCGCTCCGTGAAGAGATGCTGCGCGATCCGGCGGTCTTCATCATGGGCGAGGACATCGGCAAGCACGGCGGAGCATTTGGCGTGACGCGCACGCTCTTTGACCAGTTCGGCCCTACGCGTGTCATCAACACGCCGATCAGCGAGAACTCCATCGTCGGCGCCGGCACGGGCGCGGCCCTGGTGGGCATGCGGCCGGTGATGGAGATCATGTTTGTCGACTTCTCCGGACTGGCGATGGATCAGATTGCGACACAGGCGGCCAAACTGCGGTTGATGACAGGCGGGCAGGTGAAGGTGCCGTGGGTGCTGCGTATGCCGCAAGGCGGTGGCGCCGGCAAGAGCATCGCCGCCCAGCACTCACAGAGCCTCGAGGTCTGGTACGCTCACATTCCCGGACTGAAAGTGGTGCTGCCCTCCACGCCGTACGACGCCAAGGGACTGCTCAAGGCTGCGATCCGCGACGACAACCCTGTCATTTTTCTAGAGCAGAAGTTTCTCTATTCCTTCCGCGGCCCCGTGCCCGACGGCGACTACGTTGTTCCGTTGGGAAAATGCGACGTCAAGCGTGGGGGCAAAGACGTGACGGTGGTAGCCTCCGGCTTGATGGTCTGGTATGCCATGCTGGCGGCGAAGCTGCTGGCGCCGGAAGGCATCGACGTCGAGGTGATCGATGTCTGTACGATCAGCCCGCTGGATCGGGCGACGATCGGCCGCTCGGCGCGCAAGACCGGCCGGGTCGTCGTCGTGGCTGAGGCCTGCAAGTCGTACGGGCCGACGGGCGAATGGGCGATTACGGCCATGGAAGAGGCTTTTGAATATCTGCGTGCCCCGATCGTGCGCGTCACGGGCCGGGACACCCCGATCCCCTTTGCCGACAGCATTGAAAAGGGCGTCTGGCCGGAGACCGACGATGTCGTCGCGGCAATTCGCAGCGTCATGACGTGGCAGTAGCCGTGGTAACCAGGGGAGAGGACAGCTGCAGCAATGGCCGTTGAGTTTTACATCCACAAGATGTCGGAGCACATGGACTCCGCCGAAATTATCCAGTGGCTGGTGGCGGAAGGGCAGGCGGTGGCTGCCCACCAGGCGATCGTCGAAGTGATGACGGACAAGTTCGCGGTCGAACTGGAAGCGCCGCAGGCCGGCATCCTGGCCGGCATTCGCCCCGGCTGCGGCAAGGGTGCCGTGGTACCGGTCGGCGAGCCGATCGCCTATATCGTGCAGCCCGGTGAGCGGGTTCCCATGCTGCCCCCGTTCGGCGACGGTGCAGTAGGCCAGGCTGCTAACACGGAGAGCCGATCAGACAGCCGATCAGGCGGCTGCGGCCGGTGCCAAAGTAGCGGCGGAGCGTGGCGAGGTAATCGGCCGGGTCAAATCTACGCCGGTAGCACGGCGCATGGCCAAAGACCTTGGGCGTGGACATCGAGCAGGTACATGGCACGGGGCCTGGTGGCCGTGTTGTCGAAGCCGATATCCGCGCCGCTGCCGAGCTGCGAAAGTCTCCGGCGACTGAGCCGCCGGTGCCCGCTGTGCCGTCCGCAGCAGCGCCGACACCGGCGGACGATAGCGGGTTCCGCTTCCAGGAACTCACGCCCATCCAGCGCATTACAGGGGAGCGGATGCGCGAGAGTGTGGTGAATGCACCGCAGTTTGCCCTGGACGTGCGTGCCGATGCCACCAATCTGCTCTGGCTGCAAGAGGCGCTCAGCGAGCGGGTTACCCTGGCGGCTCGTGCTCGGCTGTCCCTGACCGGGCTGCTCATCAAGATCACGGCCGCAGCGCTTGTGGAGCATTCGTATGTCAACGCCGAGTTTTCCGGCGGCAAGATCAAGCTGATTGACGCAGTCAACGTGGGTGTTGCGATTGGCACGGATCGTGGGCTGGTCGTGCCGGTAATCAGGGATGCGGCACACAAGGATCTGGCTGCGATCACGGCCGAACTAGCCGCCTTCCAGGAAAAGGCCCGCACACTTCACTTTGCGGCTGAAGACCTGGCCGGCGGCACCTTCACGCTTTCCAACCTGGGCATGTACGGCGTCGAGCGCTTTACTGCTATCGTCAACCCACCCCAATCTGCCATCCTGGCCGTGGGGGCAGTGACACGGCAGCCGGTGGTGCTGGCCAACGACACGCTTGGGGTGCGACCATTGCTCAACCTGACGCTTACGGTCGACCACCGTGTGCTCGATGGTCTGCAGGCGGCGCGTTTCCTGTCCGATCTCAAGCAGAAAATTGAGAAGCCATACTTTGTGATTGCGTAGGCAGGTGCCGGGACGTACGTCGCCGCACAGGCGGGCGGCGAGAAAGGATGCTGTCATATGCGGCTGGAAGGCAAAGTAGCGTTGATCACCGGCGCGGGGGCAGGGATCGGGCGTGCAACAGCTGAACTCTTTGCCAGGGAAGGCGCCAGCGTAGCTGTGGTCGACTATGATGCGGCGGCCGCGCAGAGCACTTGCGCCGCCATCGAGGCACAAGGCGGCAGGGCCATCGCCCTCCCCGCGGATGTTTCACAACCTGACCAGGTCGAGGCCATGGTGCAGGCGACGGTGCAGGCATTTGGAGGGATCGACATTCTCTTCAACAACGCCGGCATCCTGATCTTTGGCGCGGTGACCGACACGGCGTTTGCCGATTGGCGGCGCGTGATGGCGGTCAACCTGGATGGCGTGTTCCTCTGCAGCAAGGCGGTCATCCCGCACATGCGGGCACGCGGGGGTGGGTCGATCATCAACATGTCCTCCTCCACAGGGGCGCATGACGGCAACGGCAACGCCGCGGCCTATGTGACGTCCAAGGGCGGCGTCACGCTGCTGACGCGCTGCATGGCGATCGACCATGCCGCCGACCATATTCGCGTGAATGCCATTGCGCCGGGTCCCACCGACACCCCGATGCTGCGCCGCATCATGTCGCCCGCCGAAATGGCTGCCTTCGCCGCTACCTTTCCGGCCAGGCGTCTGGGGCAGCCGCAGGAAATTGCGGCGGCGGCGTTGTTTCTGGCGTCAGATGAGGCATCGTTCGTGACGGGCGCCGTGTTTGCCGTCGACGGCGGCCAGACGGCACAGGTGTGACAGCGGAAGTACACAGGAGGTACTTAGAGGTACAACATGGCGAACCTTCGTTGTGCAGTCTTTGGTACAGGCTTTTGGTCACTCTATCAGATTCCCGCCTGGCATGAGGTCGGAGGCGTGGACATCGTCGCCTGCTACAACCGCACCGTCGCGCGTGCCGAGGGGGTGGCGCAGCGTTTTGGCATTCCCAAGGTGTATGGCAATCCAGAAGAGCTGCTGCAAAACGAGGATGTGGATTTCATCGATATCATCACCGAGGTGCCGGCGCACGAGCCGCTGGTGCTGCTGGCCGCCAAGTACAAGGTCCCCGTCATCTGCCAGAAACCGATGGCCGCCAGCTATGAGTCGGCGCGCCGCATGGTGGACGCCTGCAAGGAGGCGGGGACTCCCTTTTTTGTCCACGAGAACTACCGCTGGCAGGCACCTGTGCGTGCGGCCAAGCAGATAGTAGATGGCGGGCGGATCGGCCGCATCTTTCGCGGCCGGTTCCAATTTGCGCACGAACTGCCGGAATTTGCCTGGCAGAACCAGCCGCTGCTCAAACAGCTTGAGAAACTCGTCATTGCCGACCAGGGCAGCCACCAACTGGACCTGGCACGTTTCTTTATGGGCGAAGCCAGGTCGATCTACTGCCAGCACCTGGCGGTGCGGCGGGACATCGCCGGCGAAGACGTCGGCGGCGAAGACGTCGCCTCGATTTCCCTGCAGATGGACAATGCAATCTGCAATGTCGAACTGACGTTTGTCACCAAGACAGAAGGCAAGCATTTCCCAGAGACCACGTTCTTCTTGGAAGGAACCAAGGGGACCCTGGAACTGCGCCCTGACTTCTGGATTCATCTGACCACGACAGAAGGCACCTTGATCAACCGCTACCCCGCGCCGCGCTATCCCTGGGCAGATCCCGCCTACGACGTCAACCATGCCAGCATGGTGCCGCTGCACCAGAACTTTCTGCATGCGCTGCGTACGGGGGAGCCGCCGGAGAACACGGGCGAGGACAATCTGAAGACGATGCAACTGGTCTATGCTGCGTATGAGTCGGCTGCCAGAAACCAGGTGGTCACACTCACGTGATGGCATGCGAGGGACAGACATGAAAGCATTGATGAAAGTGCGGCCCGAACCCGGCTTGATCTACACGGAGGTCGAGCAGCCGCGCATTCAGAATCCAGACGATGTTCTCTTCAAAGTGGAATACTGCGCAATCTGCGTGGGGGAGACCAAGGTCTACGATTGGAACAGCTGGGCCGCCGACGACAAGACGCTGGTTTTGCCGACTGTGCTCGGGCACGAGGCTGCAGGTGTGGTCGTCGAGGTAGGCCCGGCGGTAACGCAGTTCAAGCCGGGGGATCGCATCGTCAATGACCCCCTGATCTACTGCGGCCACTGCCGGCAGTGCCGTGAAGGCTTCACCAACATGTGCGAGAACCGCGAGATTTACGGCAAGCGTCGCGGTGCGTTTGCGGAGTACGCGGTGCTGCCTGAACGCGTGCTCTGCCCCTTGCCGGAGAAGTTGAGTTTGCAGGAAGGGACCGTTCTCGAGAACCTTGGCATCGCCGTGCATGCGGTCGAGGTCGAGCACCATGATCCCGGCGATTGGGCGGTGATCATCGGCGCCGGTCCCATTGGCATCCTGGCGGCCCAGACACTGGTGGCGTGGGGCGTCAACACGATTATTACCGACCTTTCTGCTGTCCGGCTCGCCTTTGCGGCGCAGCACAGTGGCGCGATTCCAGTCGATATCACGCGGGATGACCCGGTAGCCGCCGTCATGTATCATACGCGTAACAAGGGGGCTGACTTTGTGATCGAGATGGCGGCCAACCAGGCGGCGATGGACAACGCCTTTGATATGGTGCGCATTCGCGGCACGATCGTGACCATCGGCACCTTCAACGATCCTATCGTGTTCAATCCGTTCTTCCGCATGACACGGCGCGAGGTCAAGCTCCAGTCGGTGATGGGCCGCAACTGGGAGACCTGGCGGCGCATGGTACAGTTGGTCGAAGCGGACAAGGTCGACCTCAAGCCGCTGATCACGCATGTCCTGCCGATGGCAGATTTTGCGTGCGGGTTTGATATGGTCAAAGGACACGATGTGCAGAAGGTCTTATTGCAACCATAGAACGAGGATCAGACTGAGGATAACACTGGGCGATGCGGATAAAACTGGCCTACGGCAAACAAGGATTGATGCTTGACCTGCCCGACGACTGGAATGCGACGGTCATCGAGCCCCGCTATGTGCCTGGACTGGCCGATCCGGCCGGCGCCATGCGCACAGCACTCCACAACCCGATCGGCACACGACCACTGGCAGATATTGTGCAGGGGGGTGAGCGGGTGGGAATTGTCTTTAGCGATATCACGCGCGCCACGCCCCACGGCCTGCTTCTGCCTGCTGTCCTCGACGAACTCCGTCACTTGCCAGTGGAGCAGATCTCGCTCTGCTGTGCGCTTGGGCACGCACCGGCCCAATACACTGGACGAGCTGCGCAGCATGTTTGCCATGGCGGGCACGCCGGAAATAGCGGAAGAACTGCTCTCCACCTATCGGGTCGTGCAGAACGATGCCTTTGACGCCGACACGCAGCAGCACATGGGCGTGACTTCACGCGGTCACGACATCTGGCTGAACCGCGAGATCGCTGCCTGCGACGTGAAGGTGCTGACCGGGTTTATCGAGCCGCACTTCTTTGCCGGCTTCTCGGGGGGCGGCAAGGCGCTCATGCCTGGGATGGCCGGGCAGCGCACGGTCCTGGGCAACCATGACGCCGGCATGATCGCCGACCCCAACGCCACCTGGGGCATTACGCGCGGGAACCCGATCTGGGAAGAGGTCATGGAAGTCGCACACTGCGTCGGCGGCGTGTTCCTGGTCAACGTGACGCTCAACAAGGACAAGGAGCTCACGGGCGTGTTTGCCGGCGACCTCGATGCGGCGCACGCCGCCGGGTGCAGCTTTGTGCAGCAGACGGCCATGGCGCCCGTGCCCGCACCGTACGACATCGTGATTACCACGAACTCGGGTTACCCTCTCGACCTTAATCTGTACCAGGCAGTGAAAGGTATGAGCGCGGCGGCCAAGGTCGTCAAGCCAGGCGGGGCCATCATCTGTGCGGCAGAGTGCTGGGACGGTATCCCGGACCATGGCCTGTATGGCCAACTGCTGCGCGATGCCGAAAGCCCGCGGCAGCTGCTCGACCGTATTATGACGCCCGGCTTTTCTCCAGCAAGATCAATGGCAGGCGCAAATCCAGGCCCAGATTCAGCTCAAGGCAGACGTTTACGTCTATGCCGACCACTTATCTGATGCCCAAATCCGTGAGTCGCTGCTGCTGCCCTGCCGCGACATTGCCGCTACGGCAGCCGCTCTGCGTGCGCAGTACGGCCCGGATTGTTCGATCTGCGTGCTGCCCGAAGGGCCACAGACGATTCCGTTCATCGCAGGCTCAAACGTTGAAGGATAGAAGTCATGCACTATCACACGGAAGCAATGATCAAGGATTTGAGCGCCAAGGCGCAGTCCTACCGCATCCAGGTGCTCAAAATGGTGAACAAGGCACAGAGCGGCCACATCGGCGGCGCGTTTTCGGCCGCCGAAATCCTGACCGCGCTTTACTTTCACCATCTGCGGGTGGACCCCGCGCGGCCGGAGTGGGAGGATCGCGATCGCCTGATCTTCTCCAAGGGCCATGCTTGCGCCATGCTGTACACGTGCCTCGCCCATCGCGGCTACTTTCCGGTCGAGGAGCTGATGACCTTTCGCGCGCTCGACAGCCGCCTGCAGGGGCACCCGGACAAGCAGAAATGCCCCGGCGTCGAGGTGTGCGCCGGCCCACTCGGTCACGGCATTGCGATCGGCGTGGGGATGGCGCTGGCGCAGAAGAGCCGCGATGGCAGGCAGCAAGCCGTCGGCCTCCAGCGCACCCTCGAGCCGGGCATCGATCGGCAGCACGTATGTAGTCCTTGGCGACGGTGAGATCAATGCCGGCGTGGTGTGGGAAGGTGCCATGGCGGCCGCCAAGTTCAAGCTCGGCAACCTGACTGCCATCCTGGACTACAACGGCATCCAGCAGACGGGCGCCAGCGCCGACGTCATGCCAACCGAGCCGATCGTCGACAAGTGGGAGGCGTTTGGCTGGCATGTGCAGGAGATCGACGGCCACAACATGGGCGAGGTGCTCAACGCGCTCGATCGGGCCGACGAGGTTCACGCGCGGCCGAGCATCATCATTGCCCGCACGACGAAGGGCAAGGGCGTCAGCTTTATGGAGTATGACAATCGCTGGCACGGCATGCCGCCCAATCAGCAGCAGTTTGATGCTGCCCTGGCAGAGCTAGAAGAGGGGATGCGACTATGGCTCAACTAGGAGCGCAACCAGGTGCTGAACTTGTCAACATGCGCAAGGCTTATGGCAGTGCCCTCGTCAACCTGGGCAGAACGCATCCCGATGTGGTGGTGCTGAGCGCCGACGTCTCCAACTCGGATCACTCCTTTATGTTTGAAGAGGTGTTCCCCGATCGCTTCTTCAACGTCGGGATCGCCGAGCAGTCGCTGGTGGATGTGGCGGTGGGGCTGGCCTACAGCGGCAAAATTCCCTTTGCCAACACCTTTGCGTTTTTGTTTGCGACCCGGGCGCTGGAAATGGTGCGCACGCATCTCTGCTATGGCGAAGCCAACGTCAAGCTGATGGCAGCCTATGCGGGTGTATCCGACTCGTTCGACGGCCCCACGCATCATGCGATTACGGACGTGGCGATCATGCGCAGCCTGCCCAATATGACGGTGGTCATTCCCAGCGACGGTGTCGCGATCGATAAGCTGCTGCCCCAGGTGGCGGAGTGGCAGGGGCCGGTCTACTTCCGTTTGAATCGCAACGACGTGCCGGTGCTGTTCAACGAAAGCTATGCCCCGGTGATCGGCAAAGCGTACCAGGTGCTCCCTGGCGACGACGTGACGATCTTTGCCAATGGGTTGATGCTGGCCCGCAGCTTGGAGGCGGCTCAGCAACTGGCCGCCCAGGGCATCAGCGCACGCGTCGTCGAAGTGCACACTGTGAAGCCGCTCGACGTAGATGCCGTTGTGCGCGCGGCCGAGGAGACGGGGGCCGTTGTAACTGCTGAGGAGCACAGCATTGTCGGCGGCCTGGGCGGCGCGGTCGCCGAAGTGTTGAGCGAGCGGCACCCGGTTCCGCTCAAGCGAGTTGGCATTGCCGACCGCTTTGCCGAGACTGGGCCCTATACGGCCCTGCTAGACCGGTATGGGATGGCCGTGCAAGACATCGTAGCGGCGGCCGGTCACGTCGTGCGTATGAAGGTCAGGTCAACAAGAACCTTCGCCTAGCCCTGTCGGCACAAGCGTGGGGCGTGAGGAAGAAAGCATGAAACTCGGTATTGGCACATACTGCTACATGTGGGCGATCGGCTTCCAGTTCGGCGACAAAGAGGCCAGGCCTTCCCATCCCATGAATGCGCTGAGGCTGCTTCAGCGTGCAGTTGAGTTGGGCGTGCGTCTCGTGCAGTACGGCCCTAATCTATCATTGAGTGCATTGAGCCGGCCTGAATTGGACGAACTGATCGCCTGCGCCCGCCAATGGAGTATTGAACTTGAGGTCGGTACCCGGGGGCTCGAACCGGAGCATCTGCAGCAGCAGGTAGAGATCGCCAGGCTTACCGGCAGCAAGCTGATCCGCACGGTTCCGGAAATTGGCGGCAAGCCGGTTGACGGCAAAGGAGGCGCCGCAGTACCTGGAGCAGATTGTCCCACTGCTGGAAAAAGAAGACATTAAGCTGGGCCTGGAGAATGGTCAGATCCCGGCCAAGGAACTGGCGTGGGCGCTGGACGCGGTGGGGAGCCCGCAGCTTGGGGTCGTGTTGGACACGGCGAACTCCCTGGCCATCTCGGAAGGTTGGCGCTACGTCACAGAGATCCTGGCGCCGTACACCATCTGCCTGCACCACAAGGAGTTTGTCGTACAGCGGGTCTGGACCATGATGGGTTTTACGATCGAGGGACGGCCTGCCGGCAGCGGACAGGTAGATACGCCATGGCTGTTGGATACCCTCGACCAGGCGGGTGCGCAATACAACGTGATCCTTGAGGTATGGCCACCCGCACAGTCAACGGTGGAGGAGAGCATCGCCTTGGAGGATCGGTGGGTGCGCGCAAGCATACCCTATCTGCGCCAGTTTGTCGTGGCGTAGGCGGCGAAAGACAAATGGCTGACGTCTTGGTGCTCGTCCATACGGTGCCGCCCTTAATCGAGGTGTTCAACCGGCTGGCGGCGGAACTCCTGCCCGGCGTCCGCGTGCTCCACGTGCTGGACGAGCCGCTGCTCGAGCAAGTGCGGCAGCGCGGGCACCTGGCGGAAGAGGATGCAATGCGGCTGGGGACGCATGTGCGGGAAGCTGCACAGATCGGCGCCGCCGCCGTGCTGGTCACCTGTTCGACTGTTTCACCCTGTGTCGATGCGGTGCGGCAGCAGGCTGAGGTGCCGGTGCTGCGGATCGACGAGGTCATGATCCGTGAGGCCATCATGGCAGGGCAGGCGTATCGGCGTGATCGCCACGAATCGTACGACATTGGAGCCAACGCGGCAGCTGCTGCTGGCAGAGGCGGCGAGAACCGGCAGGCAGATCGATGTAGAACTGGTGATGGTTGAGGGTGCACTGCCGGCGCTTCTGAACGGTGATGATGCAGCCCACGACAGGCTTGTTCGCCAGGCCGTTCTAGACCTGGCGCCGCGAGCGGATGTGGTTGTGCTGGCGCAAGCGTCGATCGCCCGTGTGCTGCCTGTCCTAACCCAAGATGGCTTGGGGGTACGAGTCCTATCAAGCCCGCACCTGGCCTTGAACCAGGTGGCACGGCTGTTAAAGAAATGAGTGTAGGATGCCGAGCTCTAAGCCCGAAACCGGAGTGTTTGCGAATCTGGCGCTGCGATCCCGCAGCACATCGCTGGTGCAGCTTGTGACCGACCAGATCGAGACGATGATTCGCGAGCGCCGGCTGATGGAAGGTGATCAGCTGCCAAACGAACGTGAGCTCTGCCGCCAATTCGGTGTCAGCCGCACCGTGGTGCGTGAAGCACTTGCCTGGCTAAGCGCAAAAAACCTGCTGGAAGTGCGCGGCGGCGCCGGCGGCGGAATTGTCGTGTGTGCGCCGACGGCCGAAAACGTGAGCAACTCGTTGAGCTTGCTGCTAGGCCTGGAGCACGACCCACGCCAACACACAAAGGTGCTGGAGGTACGACGCCTGCTTGAAGGGGAGATTGCCGCGTTGGCGGCCGAAAGGCGGACCGATGCCGACCTTGAAAAGTTGGCCGCTATCCTGGCGGCACATGAACAGGTCCAGGATAACCGGCAGCGCTTGGCCGAGTTGGACCTCGATTTCCATGTCGCGATCGCCAGCGCTACGCAGAATGAGCTGTTTGTGATCCTGCTCGATTCGCTGCGCGGAATTTCGTTGTCGATCCGGCGCCTGGGTTACAGCACACCTGGCAATCCCCTGCGTGCCTTGCGCTACCACCGCGCAATCTTGGAGCAAATCGCGGCCGGCAATGCAAATGGTGCGCGCGATGCAGTGTTGTCTCATCTGATTGAAGCCGAAGAAACAGTTTACCTGGCGCTTGCCTTGAAAGCCGAGGACCGACCCGCCAGCGCACCTGAGGAAGGATTACTGCTATGAAGACCATTGCCCTCTTTGGCGCTGCCGGCAAGGTCGGCACGCGCATCACCAGCCGGATGAAAAACGACCCAAGCTACCATATGCTCTATGTGGAAGCGGGCGAGGCCGGACAGGCGCGCCTGCGCGAGCGCGGTTTGGTGCCCGTCGACCAGGCCGAGGCCGAACGGCTGGCCGACGTCGTGATCCTGGCCGTACCGGACGTGATCCTGGGTAAGGTGGCGCACGGGGTCGTACCCAACCTCCGGCCCGGTACGTTGGTGATCTGCCTGGATCCGGCGGCCCCATTTGGCGGTGAGCTGCCGGAGCGCGCCGACGTCGCCTACTTTGTTACGCATCCGTGCCACCCCCCGATTGTCAACGACGAGACCGACCTGGAGGCGAAGTACGATTTCTACGGCGGCATCAAGGCCAGGCAGCACATCGTCTGCGCCTTAATGCAGGGGACAGACGAAGACTATGCGCTCGGCGAACAGATCGCGCGCACCATTTTTGCGCCCGTAATGAACGCGTATCGCGTGACGGTGGAGCAAATGGCGATCCTCGAGCCCGCACTGTCGGAGACGTTTGTGCTGACTTGCATGTACATGATACGAGAGGCCATCGACGAGGCGGTCAAGCGCGGTGTGCCGGCGGAGGCCGCGCGCCAGTTCATCCTTGGTCACATGAATATCAATACGGCGATCCTGTTTGGCTTCCTTGATATCCAGTTCTCCGATGGCGCCAAGCTCGCCGTCGAGCGTGCGCGGCCGCTGTTGTTTAACCCTGACTGGCGCCAGGTGTTTGAGCCTGACAACGTAATGGAGCAGGTCAAAGCGATCACCCAAGGACGTCGCAAGTAGTCACAGCCCCGGCAGCCACGTACATTCTGGGCTGCCGGGGGCAAAGACGAGACAAGGAGGAATCCGTGCTCCCGACACGCGTGCTCTACTACGGAAAAGACGAAGCGCTGCCCCAGCGCGTACCACTGTGTGCCGGTCCGTTGACGCTGCTTTATGAGGATGGTGATCTGCGCACCGTGCAGTGGGGCAGACACGAGGTGCTGCGCCGTGTCTATGTGGCAATCCGCGACCGCAATTGGGGCACGGTGGCGCCCATTATCACAAACGTCGATATGGACCTTCATCGGGATCATTTCTCCATCACGTTTGATGTGGCCAACAAGGAAGGAGACGTCGACTTTGCCTGGCGCGGCACGATCAGCGGCAGCAGTGATGGCGTGCTGGTCTACGAGATGGACGGCATTGCGCGCAGCACGTTTATGCGCAGCCGTATCGGCTTCTGCGTGCTGCATCCGGCCGAATGTGCCGGCGCGCGGTGCCGCATCGAACACGTCGTCGGCGAGCACTGCACTGTTCCCACAGAGGAGGGCACGCTTCCCGTGTTGATCCAGCCCTTCCAGCCGCTCAGCCCCTTCGAAGAGCTGGCTGCCCTGGCGCACGAGGTTGAACCCGGCGTATGGGCCAACGTACGGTTTGATGGCGATATCTTCGAAATGGAAGACCAACGCAATTGGACGGATGCTTCGTACAAGACGTTCTGCACGCCGCTGCGGCTGCCTTACCCCGTGCAGATTGCAGAAGGCACGCGCGTCACCCAGCGGGTGACGCTGCAGGTGGTAGACGAGCGCCCGGTTGCAAGTGCAAGCCCCGACACCCATTCTACCGGGCGCTTGGCGTTTACCATCGAAGATCGCCAAACCTCGGGTGTGCTGCCCAAGCTCGGACTGTGTGCGTCGAGTTCCGCGGCGCCCGGTCTGCAGCCCCTAAGCGACCGTGCAGCAGCGCAGCTGCGAGCCCTGCAGCTGAATCACCTGCGCATCGATCTGCGCCTGGCAGATGCTGACCTCGTGGCCCGCTTGCACGCCGGTGCTGCCGAAGCGCAGGCCCTGGGCGTGGGGACGCATGTCGCTCTCTATGTCGCCGCCGAAGATCGCCCGGGGCAGTTCGCACGCCTCTTATCTGCGCTGCAAGAGGTCCGCCTCCAGGTAACCCGGTGGCTCATCTATCCTGTGCCGGAAAAGCTTTTGGGCGGCTCGCCGGTGGCGTCGGCCTTGGAAGCAGCTCACCATTACCTGGACGGCATCGCACCTGGGGCGCAGTTTGCCGCCGGGACGGACACCGACTTTATCTTTGCGCAGCGCAACCTGCCGCCGCTGAACTCCATTGACCTGTTTACGTTTGCCATCAACCCGCAGTCGCACGCGTTTGATAACGCGTCGCTGGTCGAGACGCTGGCCACCCAGGTAACGATCGTGCAAAGTGCGCGCAGCCTGGCCGAGGGCAAGCGGGTCATGGTGAGCCCGATAACGCTCAAGATGCGCTACAACGTATATGCATCCGCCCCGTCCGAGTCCACAAGCGCAGCGCCTGCGCCCGGCCAACTGCCTCCCAATGTCGACGTGCGCCAGATGTCATTGTTTGCCGCAGGCTGGACGTTGGGCAGCATCGCCGCGATGACGGCAGGTGCGGCCGAATCCGCCACGTACTATGAAACCACCGGTTGGCGTGGCCTCGTGGAGAGGGAAGACGGTTCACCAGTTCCAAGCAAGTTCATGTCCTTCCCTGGTAGCTTGTTCCCTGTCTACCATGTGTTTGCGGCGGTTGGAGGCTTTATCAAAGGCCAGGTGCTCGCCACAAGCTCGAGCGATGCTATGAAAGTAACTGGCCTGGCGCTCGCCAATGGCAGCGCCAGGCGTGTGCTGCTGGCCAATCTTACCGCGGAGGCGCAGTTTGTCGACGTGCAAGGTGTCTATGGATCCCTGCAATTGCGCACGATGGATGAGACCAATGCGGAAGCACTGATGCACGATTCCGCAGCGCTTGATACGAAGGCACGTACGGTGCAAGTAACAGCACATGACAGCCTCCGATTGGAGCTGCTGCCTTTCGCAGTGGCCTGCATCGATACTGTGGAGCAGTAGACCAAATTAACGTAATCCAACTGGGAAACAGGTGGGGGGGATAGCAATGTACATTCATCCGCAGATGGATCTTTCGCTGGCCGCCATCGCGCGGCGCTTGGATCAGAACAAGCTAGTGTACGGCGAATTGGAACTGCAGAACGGCGCAAAAATTCTGCTGCTGGAGCGCGGCGGCCGTGTGCTTGGCCCGTTTCTGACCCCTAGCGACAACACG
Organism: uncultured Chloroflexia bacterium; assembly: GCA_963701415.1. Classification (GTDB taxonomy): domain Bacteria; phylum Chloroflexota; class Anaerolineae; order Caldilineales; family Caldilineaceae; genus Fredericiella. The sequence continues at coordinate 693,528 of CAVPAH010000018.1, read as the reverse complement.
CTGCTATGGGCAAGCCCGGCGTTGGCCGACGCCGACGCCCTTGCCAAATTTGCCGCAGCCAAGGAGTGGAACACGGGTGGTGAGCGCATCTGGGTCGCGCCCGAAATCCAGTTCAACGTAGGCGATCGCAGCGACTTCTGGGGTACCCTCAGCATTCCTACGCAAATGGATCCGGGCGATTGGCGGCTGGACGAACAGCCCGATGGCTGGCGGCTGCGCCAGGGCATGACGCTGACGGCTAACAACCTTGCCCAGGGCGAGAAAGAGCTGTGGATAGAGCGCTATATCCATCCGGCGGCCGATCCGCTCACCAACACTCGTGACTACAAGGAGCTGTTGGACGGCGTCACGTATGCCGGCTATGAGCAGATCGTTACGCTGCGCGAGGCCAGGCACGACCACATCATGAGCCAGTCGTGGAATGTTGCGCCGGTATGGCCGGGCGGCCGCATCATCATACCCAGTTCACCTGGCGTGGAGGTAAGCGATTATTTTGAGCCCATCGATGACCAACACCTGGCGCATCACGGCCACTATATTGCCCTGCAGATCACCGGCGATCGCCGCTACAAGGTAGGGATCAAGGCGGCGCAGACCTTTGGGCGGCTTGGCTATTTCCACCGCGCCGCCGCCGCAGCTAGGGCCTACTTGATCGTGCGAAACTACTTCAACAATCCGTCTTCCTCCTATATCGAGGAACCGCCGCAGACACCGGGCGGCGCGGGAGACTCAATCCACGTCTATAACGACGGCGGGCTGTTTGGCGGGTTTGGCGAGCTCGAATGCCAGGGGCAAGCCATTGGGGGGCACACAGGGCGCTCGGCCAGCACGGACCAGCAGCTGCTGTGGGTGTATTCGGGCCCGGCAGACAAGGTTGCCCGCATCGGCACGCAGCTGCTGGGAGCAGAGCTATGAAAGTTGGCTGCGTTATCTGTGGGCCTGATGTGGCGTATGGACCGTTAGCGCTGCTGAGTGGGACATTCGAAGAGAAAGCACAGAAGGCAGCTGCACTCGGCTATGACGGCGTTGAGCTCATGGTCCGCGATCCGGCCGGTCTTGACTGGCCATATGTAAAGCGCACACTGGCGGAGGCCGGCCTTCAGGCACCACAGGTGGTGACGGGCGAACTCTTTGGCGCCGATGGGCTGCGCTTGGTGACGCCGGACGACGAACTCTATCGCCGTGCCATGCAGCGAACACAGTCCGTGATCGATCTGGCCGGTTTTCTGGGTGCGATGGTCAATATCGGGCGGCTGCGTGGGCGAGTGGAGGGCCTGCCGGTGGCAGATCCGTGGGCTGAGGCGGTCGAGCGCCTCGGCCGCCTGGCCGACTATGCGGCCCAGCGCGGAGTCCGGATCTCATTGGAGCCGTTGAACCGCTACGAGACTGACTTTATCCTCGACGTCGCCGACGGCTTGCGCATGCTGGCGGATCTGCAGTGCGCCAATGTCGGCCTGATGCTCGATGTCTTTCATATGAATATTGAGGAGGCCTCGATTGAGCGCAGCCTGGAAGCCGCCGGCGAGCGCTGCTGGCACGTCCATATCGCCGATTCCAATCGCCACTATCCAGGCGCCGGGCACTTAGACTTTGACGGCGTCTTTGGTGCGCTCGAGAGAATGGGCTACCAAGGCTATGTATCCGCCGAACTGTTTCCCCTACCCGATCCGGATACCGCAGCCGGTGAAACGATCGCATTTATACGCAGCAAACTGGGCTAGGTGGAAGCCGCTTTGCTGGCAAAACCCATATCCTTAAGGAGTGAACATGTCTGATGCAGCCCGTCCCGACCGTAACGCGCCTCGATGGGGGCGCTTCGAACAAGCCTTTGTCAGCAGGTATCGTTACCAGAACGCACTACAGGATGTAGAGCTTGCCGTTACGTTCTTCTCTCCGTCCGGGCAAGAGATCACGGTGGACGCATTCTGGGACGGTGGTTACCTCTGGCGCGTCCGTTTCATGCCCGACGAACAAGGGCAGTGGCGCTATCAGACGAGGTGCTCCGACGCAGCCAATGTGGGTTTGCATAACCTTGACGGTTCTTTCTGGTGCTCCGAAGCCGACCGTTCGACGCCGTTCGGGCGCCATGGCCGGCTGCGCTTGGCCAACAACCGGCGCTACATCATGCATGACGACGGTACGCCTTTCTTCTGGCTTGGCGATACCTGCTGGGCAGGGCCCATGCAAGCGTCAGATGAGGAGTGGGAAGACTATCTGCGCGTACGTGTCCGGCAGCATTTCAATACTGTGCAATTTATGGGGACCCACTCGCTGGCTGCACCGTCTGGCGATCGCGATGGCGAGATGGGCTTCAGCGGAACGGACCGCGTTGCGGTCAATGCGGCCTTCTTCCAGCGTATCGATCGCCGAATTGATGCGATGAATCGTGCCGGTCTGCTGGCCGTGCCGGCGCTGCTGTGGGCGGCCCACTGGTCGACACCGGAAGTAAACGCCCACAATCCCGGCTTGTGGCTTCCGGAAGATCAGTGTGTCCGGCTGGCGCGCTACATGGTGGCGCGCTGGGGTGCACACCACGTCGTATGGATCCTCCCGGGCGATGCCGTGTACACAGGGGAACGCGCGTCACGCTGGCAGCGTATCGGTCGATCCGTCTTTGGCAGTGCGCGCCATGCCCTTGTGACACTGCATCCGGGCGGGCAGCACTGGTATGGCGATGCATTTCGGCATGAAGAGTGGCTAAGCGTGATCTGCTATCAAGGCGGCCATTCCAGTGCGGTTGACTGGTTGGCCTGGGACGTAAGCGGTGATCCTGCCACGGACTGGCAGGCCGTCCCCACGCGGCCGATCATCAACATTGAACCGTGCTACGAGTATCACGTAGACCAGGGTGATCTCACCCGGCGCTTTACCCCATTCGACGTGCGCCGGGCTGTCTACTGGAGCCTTTTGGTATCGCCGACGGCTGGAGTCACCTATGGCGGGCATGGCGTCTGGGGTTGGGATGACGGCGTGCGCCCACCCATTCACCATCCAACCACAGGCGTCCCCCTGCCGTGGCGCGAAGCGTTGGAGATGCCCGGCGCCTATCAAATGGCGCACGTGGCCGAGTTGTTTGAAAGCGTTGAGTGGTGGCGCCTGCTGCCGGCCCCTGCAATGGTGCTCGATCAGCCTGGACAGGAAGCGGTGGGCCGCACGGTTGTGGCGGCACGATCTGAGCAGGGCGATTTGGCCGTTGTCTATGTCCCGGCCGAGCCCCAAGTGCACATTGCGCTGGCAGCCATGCAGCCCGGCTTGGGCGCAATTTGGTTTGACCCCCGCACGGGGCAGCGGAGCAGCGCAGTAGGACAGGAAGGCATATTTGTAACCCCGAACGCGCAGGAGGACTACCTGCTGGTACTTGCTAAATTATGACGGAAATCGGCATGTTTGTGGCGTATGCTTTAGCCAACACCACTTAATCCAGGGAGGATGCTATGCAGACGCTTGACCTGCGCAAGACGCTAAAACATCTCTACAACCCTTCGCCAAAACAACCGGCAATTGTCGAGGTGCCCATATTTCAGTTCGCTACGGTAGAAGGCGCCATAGAGCCTGGCATGGAGCCCGGCACGTCGCCGTCGTTTGCCGCTGCGCTCGAGGCCCTCTATGGCATCTCGTATACTCTGAAGTTCATGTCAAAGCAGCGCACCGAGGAGCCGATCGACTACGGAGTCATGCCGCTGGAAGCGCTGTGGTGGATCGAGGAGGGCGAATTCGACATCCGGAAAAAAGATAACTGGTGCTGGCGGGCGATGATCATGCAGCCAGACCACATCACGCCGGAGATGTTCGACGATGCCCTGGCGAAGCTGCGCAAGAAGCGCGACGGCGGCGCGGGCCTGGACCTTCTACAGTTCGGTCAGTTTTGAGGAAGGGTTGGCCGTCCAGATCATGCACCTCGGCCCCTACAGTGAGGAGCCCGCTACCCTCGATCGCATGCGTGCCTTCGCAGAGGAGCAGGGCTACCGGCTGCACAACCTGCACCATGAAATCTACCTGGGCGACCCACGCCGCGGCACGCCCGAGAAGCTGAAGACGGTGCTGCGCCATCCGGTTGAACGTATTGGTACAGTCGTGTTCGGTCGGAGCGCCGACGTCTTATCCCGTTCCTTCAAACTGCTCGATGCGCACGATGCCTTTGCGGTTGAGCACAACCAGCGTGCGTTCGCACGTGGTGGCGCCGTCTTCGGTTCCAAAGACGGAGATCAGGTTGAGCGGATAGGTGCGTTGGCAGCGCACGCGTTCGACCTTGCCGTCTCGCAGCATCAGGCGCTCTTCATATGGATTGTCCATCTTGCGCAGAAAGCTGCGGATGTCCAGGCGCGTGATGTCGTTGATAGCGCTGATGAGCAAGCCGTCTTCGGCCAGGTAGCGGAAAGCATCCTTGCGCAGCGTTACCTGCTTGGCATAGTGAATCACGACTTCCGGACGGCCAAGGAGTTCAGGCTCGTAGTGGGGATCGCTTTGGCGTGCGGCCATAACCTCGGGCGGCACTGTGCGTTCGCGCCCCTGCGGCCGTACGTGGATCATCTTCTCCCGGACGTAGCCCAGATCGCGTTCGCCGTCTTGCGTCTGGATACTCGTGCGGTAATCGTAGAGGCGCCGGCTGAGGAATATGGGTCGAAAATCGCCCGGCCCAGTTCCTTGATGCGATCCTTGAACATGTAGGCGATGACAAGCACCAGGAAGACCGGCATCGAGATCTGCCCATAAATGCTTTGGGCGTAAAACGCTACCAAGGTTGCGAAGACCATTGACACGCCGGCTGCCGAGGCGAACAGCACCTGCTCCAGGGTACCGCCTTCGCGGCGCGTACTGGTAGACAGCCAGAGCACGCTTGATGTGTACTTCTTGAGCACCGAGAGGCGCTGCAACAGTTCCTCGCTGTTTTGTGGGCCCAGCACGGACGGATAGCCATGCCCGCAGCGATAGTCGATCTCCGCCTGGGCGCGCTGACGCAGCTGCAGCTGCCATTGCAGCCGATCCGAACGCTCCAGCCACTGTGCGGCCAGCTCGTGCAGTTGAAGCAGCAGTTCCTCGATCAGCACGCTGATCGATTCGTCAGCGAGACGGTAGCTGCGCAGCAGTGCCGCGCTTGCGCCGGCACGGATCAGCAGCGGCTCCAACGCCCGATAGCGGCGCTCCAACTCGTCGGTCTGCTCGATCAGTGTGGCAAGGCGCACGCTGAATTTGTCGGCAACGTGCTCTTCGGCTGAGGGCGGGCGCTGTAGTGGCGCCAACGAGCGGCGAAGGCACTCTTGAGCACCGCACGCAGGACTCGGAAGCTGTCGCGCAGCATCTGTTCGTCGTCCATCGCCAGGTGTTCCTGGCATTCGCCCAACAGCGTTTCACAGCGCCGCAGCGGTGAGTCCGGAGCTGCCAGGATCTGCTCCATCAGGAAGCTCGGCGTCTTCATTCGAATATACGTCTGAATATCCCGGTAAAAGTCCTTGCTGGAGTAGCTCGAGTTGTTGATGCCCAACGAGGCCGGCAGAAACAAGTAGGTGTCGATCAGGTACCGCGTTTGTCTGCCGGGCGCCAGCGGGTAGCCCAACTTCAGCTCAAGCTGATAGCGATCATGAACGGCGATACGGCGCAGCACCGCGTTTCGCTGCGCCGGCTGCCATTGGCCATCGAACTGTTGCGCTTCGACGGCATCGTCGTCGAGCGGCGACTCCAACTCGTGGCCGCGAGTAGGGGACACGAGTTTGAAATTGCCTATACTCCAAATGCCCATACCCTATCCTATCTCTTCCCACCAGAACATTCAATAGCCTTGTGGCTAGCATCGCGATACGCTATTTGTATGAGCGGTCAGACGACGGGGCCGTATTGTGGGCATCAGCAGCGGCGAACTGCAAGCGCCAGATCCGTTACAATCGGAGGCAGCGGTATGCAGAGGTTCGCCTGACCTTGATGTCGCTGCGTGGTGACGTTCGTTGCGGCCCGCCAGACAGCGTATCCCAAGCCGTAATGCGATAATCGCCGGCCCGCAAGCCCGGGCAGTGACAGCGTCGTGTGCACGGGTGTGGCGTCCTGGCGCAGCCTGCCGTCCGGTCCCAAAGTGTCCTTGCGCAGCAGCCAGACGACGCGCCTGGTCTTCGTCACCGCTGCCGAACAAGGCCAAATCTCCATGCGTGCTGCCAAGCTCGTCGTTCAGGTTGCGCCGGCGGTAGCGCTGCCAGTCGATCAAGGGTAGAAAGCGTGCGAGTGCTGCCTGTGCTGCGCGCATCCCGGGGGTCAGCTGATGTGGATGGCGATTGGGCCAGCGCATGCCCCCGCCGGCACCGCCGGCTGCGAAGTGCGCCCACTGCATGTGACGGAAATACTCGTCGTCGAAGGATTCGGGCAGCGTGATGCGCCGATCCTTGAAAAGATGGATCGGCCCATGCTCGCTGTCAAAAAAGGGACGCAGGTCGTGTATCTGCGTCAGCGCCTCACGTATCAGCTTGCCGGTGCTGATGGCCGGGTCCACCGTGTTGCGCGGGCAGTCGATCGTGTCACGCTCATAGAAATGGGTGCTGGCAAAGTCGAGCCGACGGATGGCCGAAGACTACTTCCGCGATGTGGGGATTCTCGACGATCGTGGGCCCAAAGTAGGAAACCGTCTGCGGGTGCGCACGTCCATAGCGACGTATCTCTGCCGCACGCACAAACTCGCTGAGGTCGGTAATGAAATCGGCGAACGGGGCGGTGGAGTTGCCGGCATGTGCCGGATGCAGCTCGTTCCAAAGATCCCAGGCAAAGATGGCGCCGCTGCCGCCCCAGCGCTCGATGGCAAAGGCATAACGCTGCTTGATGGCCGTGCGCATCTCGAGGGCTCAACAGCCACTGGCTGCGATCCGCACATGGGCCGCCGTTGCCGGCGAGTTGTAGGGGTGTGCTGCCCAATGCAGCCACATCCAGAACGTGTCATAGGGGGTGAGCAGCAGGCGCAGGCCAAAGCGTTCGCACAGCACGAACAGATCGTCCCATAGACGCACCATGTTGGGCTGGAACACGCCGGCAGGGCGTTCGAGATGGCGATGGCGTCCGTGGTTGTATTCCAGCATCAGGCGCAGCACGGTCACGCCGGACGCTTGCAGGAGCTCGAAAGTAGCGCTCAACGCCGGCCATATCGCGCCGTCGAAATGCTCCCGCAAGCTCAGGCCAGGTAATGGCGTCGTTTTGGCCGATCGGAGTCCAGGTGTCGCCTGCTTCCGTAACAAAATATGGGGCGTTGCGGACAACTTCAATCCAGGGAAGAACGGGGCTAGATGCACTGCAATTCATGTGTTCACTCTAGCAGGGTGACTGGGGGCGCTGTCACTGCCCGTGTACTATGGTTTGTACATAATATTTGGTACAACGGTGGGTAAAGGAGGGACTGACAGTAAACTGTCAGCCGATTCACGTCATTATGGCGGGGGTGTGATGTAGCATACTTATATGCGTTACGGCGCGGCACAGCTGCCGGGAAACGGGTGAACTATACTTTGCCTGGTGTTTCCTGTTTGTGTTCGGTTGTTGGCTCTCGCAGATAGTGCAGCTATCTGTGTTCTGAATTCGCAGCTGCGGTAACTGATGTTTATGAAAGTATACTTGCTACTCGCCTGCCTGCTCAGCTTGCTGATACCGCTGCCACTGCAAGCACAGGCGAAACCCCCTGCACAAGTTCGTGTCATAGTGACGCTGCGCGAGCAGGCCGATCTTGGTGCCATCCAGGCGAGCAGCGCAACCCAGCGGCGCCAGCAGATCGTCACGCTGCTTAAGGTCACGGCTGCACAAAGCGCACAGGTCAAGGCGAACGCAGTTGCCATGCGTGCAGCTGCCGGAGAACCCGTTAGCGACATCACACCCTTCTGGATCTTCAACGGGTTCGCCATCACGGCTAGCCCCAGCGTTATCGCCCGGCTGGCTGCATCCCCCGAGGTCCTGCGTATCACGCCGGATGATCTCGACCTTGCACCGGCCGGTGAGATCGGTACGGTCAGTACAGCTAGCACGGCGGTTGGCGTCGAGGCGAACCTATCCGTTGTCCAGGCTCCTGCCCTCTGGAATCTTGGCTGGCGGGGGCAAGGGGTCGTCGTCGGGAGCCTGGACACGGGAGTTGATGTTTCTCATCCCGACCTGGCGTCGAGCTGGCGCGGCGGCGGCAACAGCTGGTTTGACCCCTATGGCGAACATCCTGCCCTGCCCAGCGACACGAACGGCCACGGCACTTGGACGATGGGCGTGATGGTGGGCGGCGGGGCCGGCGGCACGGCTATTGGCGTTGCTCCTGCCGCGCGGTGGATTGCCGCCAGGATCTTTGACGATCGCGGCCGCTCTTCGGCAACTGCCGTACACCGCGCCTATCAATGGCTGCTCGACCCCGACGGCAACCCGGCTACTGACGATGCTCCAGACGTAGTCAACAATTCGTGGACATTTACCTCGCCCGGGTGCCATCTTGAGTTCGAGCATGACCTGCAGGCGCTGCGCGCAGCGGGAATCTTGCCGATCTTTGCCGCAGGCAACAGCGGGCCAGGCACCGCCACGTCGTTGAGCCCCGGCAATAACCCTTCTGCTTTTGCCGTTGGCGCAACCGACGACGGCGACCAGATCTACACCGGCAGCAGCCGTGGGCCGTCCAGCTGCGATAGCTCAGTGTTTCCTGAGATCACAGCCCCGGGTGTCGCCATTCACAGCAGCAGTCTGAACGGCGCCTACTTCGACAGCACCGGCACTTCATTGGCGGCTCCACATGTTGCCGGCGTGTTGGCGCTGCTGCTGAGCGCATATCCGCACCTGTCAGTACAGCAGCAGCAAGCCGCTCTCCTCGCCGGCGTGAACGATCTGGGTCCCCTGGGTGCCGACAACATATTTGGCGCCGGCCGTCTAAACGGCCTGGCAACGTACGCATGGCTGGCGAGTAACGGTTTTACGCCCCAGACCCAGGCCTATCTGGCGATCCACACGATTCAAGGTGCCGGCCACATGTCGCCGCTCGCAGGCCAGATCGTCACAACCGAAGGAATTGTGACGGCGCGCCGGGATACCGGCTTCTTTCTCCAAGCTGCTGCGGAAGATGCTGACGAAGCCACCTCGGAGGCTGTCTACGTGGCCACGGGCCAACCTCCTGGTGTGGCCACCGGTGATGCCGTTCGCGTTGCGGCGCTCGTCTCCGAGTTTAAGCCAGGAGGAACAGCCGCCGCTGAGTTATCCGTTACGGCGTTGGTCAGCCCCTCGCTTGTGATCATATCAAGCGGCAATGCTCTGCCGCCATCGACGGTGATTGGCACAGGCGGCCGCACAATACCGGACAGTGTGATTGAAGACGACGCGTTTGCGCTGTTTGATCCGCAAAACGACGGCCTGGACTTCTTTGAGAGTCTGGAGTCTATGCGTGTGCAGCTCAACAATGCAGTGGTCGTCGGCCCCAGTGACGCCGGCAGCGGGCTGTGGGTGCTCGCCGATGGCGGCGCAAATTCTGGACCTGGTACCGCGCGGGGCGGCATTGTGGCAACGGGCGATGACTCGAATCCGGAACGAATCCGGCTCGGCGGTGCCCTCTACCCGGCGCCGGGTGGCCTGCCGACGCTAGACGTGGGCGCGCGTGTCGACGGTCCGAGCGTAGGTGTGCTGGATTACCGGGCAGCCAACTACGAACTGCTCGTCACCAGCCCCCTTGCCATCGACGTTGGCGATCAGGTGACGCAGGAGGCTGCTAGCCCTGCTGCGGACGCCGAGCAGCTCACAGTTGCGGCTTACCACGTCGGGGGCCTGGGCGGCAACGCAGACGCTGCTGCTTTTACGCGACGTGCTGCCCAGATCGTAGAAAACCTGGCTGCGCCAGATGTTCTATTGCTTGAAGGCATGCAGGACGATACGGGCAGCGCCGACGACGGTACCACTACGGCCGCAGCAACGTTCGGCCGGCTGATAGAGGCAGTGCAGGCTGCCGGTGGGCCGGCCTACCAATACGTGCAGATCGATCCGGTCGACAACCAAGACGGTGGGAGCGGCGAGAATGCCCGGCTGGGATTCCTCTACAACCCTGCGCGTGTGACAGTTGGTCCTGCAGGCGGCGATATTGCCGGCAGTGCAGAGGGAGCAGCGGTCGTCTCTTGTGCGCAAGGCCTGGCGCATTTGAGTTCCAGCCCTGCCCATATCGACCCGAACAACAGCATCTGGGCCGGCAGCCGCAAAACCCTGGTGCTACAGGTACAGTTTGGCGGTGCTTCGCTGGTTCTCATCGGTATCGATCTGGCATCAAAGGAAGCCGATTCACCGCTGTTTGGGGCGCAGCAGCCGCCACAGCGCCCGTCGGATGCACTGCGCTACGCACAGGCGTCCGCCGTGGCCGACTTTGCCCAGCAGATTTTCGCCTGTGAACAGGGGGCGAATGTGCTGGTCCTCGGCAACGGCAACGATCAACCGGAGGCCGGGACGTTGGCGCCGTTCTATCAGGTAGGAATGCACGAACTGGCCGACGCACTGCCTGCCGCCGAACGCTATACTTCGATTTCTGACGGCAACGGCCAGGCGCTTCAGCAGGCGTTTGCCAGCCCATCGCTGCTGGCCGCGCAGCCTGCCTACGATATTGTTCACGTCAACGCAGAGTTTGCCGCCCGCGTGAGTGATCATGATCCCATTTGGGCAAGTTTTACACTCCCACCTTCAGCGGGTTCAACGCCGCGCGCCTACCTGGCGTACATCGGCCGTTAGGCCGCTGGCTCATCTTCCGAGCTATAATAGCACGCTGCTGCGGGAAGCTTGATCGCCGACCCACTGGCCGGCCACGCCGAACGTTCTGCTTTGCTGAGTGCGCTTGCCCAACTGCCCGACGAGCAGCGTACGGCGGTCGAACTGCCCGCAGCAGGCTGGTCTGATCCGCAGATTGGAGAAATCCTGGGCAAGAGCGCAGCTGCTGTGCTGCTAGCGTAAAGGACGCAAACGGCTGCTTGTCTTGGATCCGCTCTGCGAATCTGGTATCATGCCGTCACGATCCGCCCCATGCCGCAGGGTGCGTTTGCCCCATAGAACTAGCAGTTGAGAAGGAAGTGACTGATGTCTGAAGCAGAGCGGCAGGTAATCGTTGCCCGGTTCGACAACCGGAGCGAGGCGCAAAGGGCCTTGAAAACCCTCAACAAGACCCTGAAGAACCAGAACGTGGCACTGGATCAGGGCGCGGTGGTGACGCGGGCGCCCGACGGCATCCTTGAGATTGAGAAACTTAACGACAACACCCTGACCAACCTGGTCACGGACGCATTCAACCTGACCACCTATGTGGTTGTAGGCAGCGCCAAGATCGTTGGCGGCGCGGTGGGCGAAAGCTTTGGGCTCCTCACAAGCAGCTTCGGCCGCGCCACTGCCCTGGTGGGCTCGGTGGCTGCCGTGACTGTCAATCGTGCACGCACGTTTACCGGCGGCGACAAGCCACTGCGCAGGATCGGCGGCACGTTGGAGCCGGGCGCTGCCGCCATTATGGTTGTCGTCGACTCCGCCCACGCCGAACAAGTGGCAGCCGTCCTCAACGGCGGCAAGGCTGCACCCTCTGCTGCTGCCGGCGAGTCTAGCCTCGCCGCACGACCTGCCTATGTAGCACCCTATCTAATAAGGGGGCTAGCCAAAACGCGCGTAGTCGACGAGATCCGCCAGCTTGCTCGTCGCCAGGCCGACGACATGGTCGGCACCGCCATAATAGACGTAGACCTCATCGCCTACGACCACCGTGCCGTTGTTGAAGACCACATTGGGGACGTCCCCGCGCAGCTCCCACAGCTCCTCAGGCCAGAAGATTGGCTCCTTGGGCCGGTGGATAACTTTCGTCGGGTCATCCAGGTCGAGCAGGATCACACCGAGCCGGTACATACGCGTGACATGTGGCGCTTCCGGTCAGGCTTGTGGCCCCTTCGACGACGGTGGTATAGCCGTGGTTGAGGCACAGCCACCCATGTTCGGTTTCGATCGGTACCCCGTTGCTGCCGACGCTGGTCGCATCCCAGGAATTGTCCTGGCGTGGGCCGTAGATGGGCGCCATCCACTCCTCCGGCCACGTGCGCAGATCCTCGGACTGCGCCAGCCACACATTGGGCCAGCGGCGGTGAAAGGCGATATAGCGGCCGCCGATCTTACGTGGGAAGAGGACGTGGTCCTTGTTGTCTTCCCCCACGACGATCGGGCCGATGCGCTCCCACGTAATCAGGTTCTCGCTGCGGGCGATCATCGGCAGAATGCCGCCGAACAGGTGAGTGGCTGCTCCCTTGCCCTGAAACTCGCGGCCGTAGGCCGTGTACGTCATGTAGAATGTGCCGTCGATCTCCACCACGCGCGGGTCCTCGACACCGCGTGAGTCGGTCCCATCGTGTGGCTCCATAATCGGCTTAGACAGCCGGCTCCAAGCGATGCCATCGGTGCTCACCGCGTAGCCGATCCGGCTGATCCAGTCAAGCCCCTGCGCACGATAGTGCATATGAAACAGGCCATTGTGGCGGATGACCGAAGGGTTAAAAACGTTGTAGCACTCCCACTCTGAATGCGGATTTGGGAGCAGGACAGGATTGGTCGGATAGCGCCGCAGGCGAAATGACATAATGGATCAATTCCCTTCGATTTTCTGTTAGCCTTTCAGGCCGGTCAGTGTGATGCCTTCGATAAACTGGCGCTGGGCCAGGAAGAAGATAACCAGGATAGGCAGCGCAATGATAGTCGACATGGCCATCAGCCAGTGCCACTTGGGGGCCTCGTTGGCGCCCCCGACAAAGAAAAACATGCCTAACGTGAGCGTATATTTGGGAATGTCGTTCAAATAGATGAGTGGCGCCAGAAAGTCGTTCCATGCCCCTTGAAAGCTGAAGATGCCGACCGCCAGCAGTGCGGGTTTGACGAGCGGCAGCACGATGCGGGCAAATATCTGGACCGTGTTGGCCCCGTCCATCCGTGCTGCCTCCTCCATCTCGACCGGCAGTGTCAGCATAAACTGGCGCATCAGAAAGATGAAAAACGGCCCACCGCCAAACAACGACCCGATGACCAGTGGATCATAGGTATTGATCAACTGCAGGTCGCGCCAGATTAGGAAGGTAGGTATCAGCGTCACGACGTACGGCAGCATCATGGTGGACAATAGCACGATGAACAGCACATCACGGCCCGGAAAGCGGTAGCGCGCAAAGCCGTAACCAACCAGCGCCGACGTGAGGATGTTGCCAAGCATAATCAAAATGGTGATGAACAGGGTGTTGCCAGGAAGCGTGAAAACGGCAGCGCGTTCCAGGCGTCGACATAGTTGCGCCACTGCACGGGATACGGGATCCATACGGGTGGCTCGACGAAGATCTGATCAAGCGGCTTGAGCGAGCTGGACAGCATCCACACGAACGGAATCATGAAGATGATCGCGCCTACAGTGACGATGATGTAGGCGATCAACTGTGTGACACGCGTCTGGTTGCGGCGGCTGCCATACCACGCCGTGCTCTGCTGTTGGCGGGCGTCCGGCGGGCGTCCCTGCTGGCCGGCGCCTTCGGCCTCGATTGTTTGCGCCATGCGCTTGTCTCCTTCCTAGCTGCGCGAGCCCTCGTAGTAGACCCATGCTTCAGACCAGCGGAAGACGATCAGGGTCAGCACTAGGATGATGGCGAACAGGATCCAGGCCAGCGCCGAGGCATACCCCATGCGAAACTGCTGGAATCCTGCCTGGTAGATCAGCACGTTCATGAACTTGCCCGCGGCCGGCGTGTAGCGAATAAAGGCAGCGACGGTAAAGATCTGCAGCGCGGCGATGATGCCCATCACCAATTGCAGAAAGATGACAGGCGTGATCATTGGGATGGTCACGCTGCGGAAGCGCTGCCAGGCGTTGGCGCCGTCGATCTCGGCAGCTTCCAGCAGTTGGCGCGCTACGTTCTTAATGGCACCGAGAAAGATGACCATGGCGGCTCCCGCCACTCCCCAAAGACTGATGATGATAAACGCCGGAAGCACATATTGGGGATCGCCAAACCAATTTGGCGGCCGCATGCCGAGGGGCGCCAGGAACGGGCGCAGTATCGTGTTTAGCAGGCCGGCATCAGGATTGAAGAGCCAGCGCCACAGCAGCGCAACGGCCACGGCCGGAAGGATCGAAGGCAGATAGTAGATCGTGCGGTATACCCCAAGCCCCCGGATATTTGTCGTGAGCAGGAGCGCAATGGCCAGCGACCCGGCGATACCCAAGGGCACGCTGAAGAACGCGTACAACACCGTGATGCGGATAGACGGCCAGAAGTCTATATCCTGCGTAAAGATGCGCGTGTAGTTGCGCAGCCCTACCCACGCCGGCGCCTGCAGCACGTCATATTCCGTAAAGCTCAGGTAAAACGAGGCAACGATCGGATACGCGGTCCACAGCAGAAAACCGGCCAGCCAGGGCGTTATCAGCGCATAGCCGGTCGCCGTCTCATCACGCGCACCCAGGCGACGCAGTACCGCATAAACAGCCAGTGCCAACAGGACCAGTACGCCGGCAACAGCCAGGTAGCGCACCAGGGTAGGCAAGTACTCGGCCAGCGAGATAGGCGCAGCCATGCGCGAACTCCTTTCTGTTCATGGCAAGCCATGTCCCCGGGACCTGACAATGTCCCCGGGACGTCTACGAACGCCTGCGTTCGCCACGTCCCGGGGACATGTGTCCCGATTACTGCCCGCCTGTCTCCTGCAGCGTCTGCTCCAGCAGCGAGCGCGTCTGGGCTGCCAATTCCTCCGGCGTCCCCTGGCCGCGAATCAGCGGGTCGACATATCGTTCGCCAAATACCGTCGCCCACTGGGCATAGCCCGGGAAGATACGAGCGGCATGCATGTTCTCCATGTTGGCGACGATGTTGTCGGCCGATATTTCCTTGTATGGCACGGCCTTGATTATGCCCTCACGCGTCGCCAGCGACTTGCGCGGCGCCGGTGCCTTCCATTCGTGCGTGGCCTCCGTCAGATCCATAAACGCCTGGAACGCAGCATCGGGGTTCTTGGTCGCCTTGTTGATGCTCATGCCGCCGATCCACGCCCAGCTGTCACGATTGACTGGCCCCTTCGGCAGGAGGAAACCCTCAATGCGCTTGCCCTCTGTGCGCTCGAAGTCGTCCGTCGCTCCGCCCATGAACATGGCGACCTGGCCGGCCTTCATCATCTCGCCAAAGCCGCGTTCGGAGATCACCGACTGGCCCGGCGTGCACTGTGACTTGGTAGTCAGGTCCGCCACGAACTGCGCACCCTTCAATGCCTCGGGTGTATCGATAGGCGCCTGCTTGAGATCTTCGCTGAGGACCTCACCGCCTGCCTGCCAGATGAACTGCTGCAGCGGCGGCCAGCCCGGCACCATGCTGAAGCCGTACTGCTTTACATTGGCGCTGTCGAACCCGTCTGCGCCCGGATTATTGCCATTGGCATCGAGCGTCATCTTCACACATGCGTCTTGGAAGTCCTGCCAGGTCCAGTCATTAACCTGGTCAGCCGAGTAGCCCGCTGCTTCCAGCGCGTCCAGGTTCACGTACAGCATGACCGGCATCGCAACCCAGGGCAGCCCGTACAGCTTGCCGTCGACTGTGTAGCGCTCGAGGGAAGCCGGAAAGTAATCGTCCAGCATGGCTGCCGGGCTGTCGCTCGCCGCTACCATATCGGTAATGTCGAGCAGCGCGCCCTTGGTGGCAAAGTCTGGCAGGTGTTCCTGGTCCATCCAGATCAGGTCGGCAGCGGTGCCGCCGGCCACCGTGGTCTGCAACTTGGTCCAGAACTCGGCGGGACTGGACTCCTGTACGATCTCATACGTGTCAGAGGCGGCGTTCAGCTTTTCCAAGATTGCTTGCAGCTCGTTTGCCTCGTCAACGCCGGCCCAGGTGGCGAGCTTGACCTGAACCTTGCTACCGGTTGGCGCAGCGGCGCTTTCCGTGGCGGTTGTGCCGCCGGTCGATGCACTGGGCGGCGCAGCGGACGGAGCTGGCACGCCGCCGGCGCAGCCTGCCAGCAGCAAGCTAAGTAGTGTGAATAGCACAAAGACGTGTAGCATCTGTTTTCGCATAGCTATCTCCTGTAAGCGGCGGATGAATTATGGACTGCCTGCTTGCGGATGATGCGTACACGCGCCCGCTGGGCGGACGGTCACGATGTAGACTGTGGCGGCGGGTGAATTGGGATGGTCTTCGGAAATGCGGTGAACGCCAACTGGATTACGCTGGGTAGGCGGGTCCCCGGAACATCTGCATGACGGGGAGCAAAATCGGCATGCATAAGGCGTTCACTGCCATTATAGTACAGAAACGGGTTGCGCGGTATATTTCAGTTCTAGCCATCGAACTTCAGGAGGGGGCCTCTCGTGTTTCCGATTTCCGTTCTGTGCGTCGGGCACGCCTGCTACGACCTTGTCTTTGCCGTCGACCATCACCCGGGGCCGGATGAAAAGGCTCGCGCGCATGGGTTTGTCAGCTGTGGCGGCGGCACCGCCGCCAATGCCGCAATGACGGCAGCCAGCCTGGGCGCAGATGTTGCTTTTGCGGGGTATCTGGGTAGTGATATCTATGGCGACCAGCATGTCGCCGAGTTGCATGCCGCAGGCGTCGATACCTCGTTTGTCGTGCGCGGCGCGCAGGCGACCCCAATCTCAGCTATCTTTGTCAAGCCGGATGGCGCGCGCTCGATCGTCAACTACACAGGGGACACCAACGGGTTGACTGCGGCTGACGTAGGCTTCACGGCCGCGCGCCCAAGCGTGGTGCTCTTTGACGGCCATCAGCCGGCGCTTGCCCTGGCCATCGCCGCGTGGGCGCATGCACAGGGAATCCCAACTGTGCTGGACGCCGACACGGTTAACGAAGGCAACGTCGAACTACTGAGGCACTGCACCTTGGTGGCTGCATCAGAGCGCTTTGCCCACGATTTCTTTGGCGCGCCAACTCCTGAAGAGGGTATGGCTGCGCTTCGCGCGCCTCTCGCCTGCCGTCGTGGTCACCATGAGCGAGCGCGGCCTGATCTGGCAGCGCGGCGCAGAGACTGGTGCGCTGCCAGCGTTTGCCGTCGAGGCTGTGGATTCGACCGGCGCCGGCGACACCTTCCACGGTGCGCTGGCGGCGGGTTTGGCCGCCGGGATGGATTGGCTGCCCCTGCTGCGCTACGCCAGCGCTGCCGGCGCACTATGCTGCACGAAACACGGGGCACGGCTCGGCATTCCCACGGCAGCCGAAGTTGCCGCGCTGCTGGCCGCCTGACGCGCCCCGCTTCGGGTCCCATCGGTGCTCTGCTACTCTTCGGCGAAGACAATCACGCTGTCGCCATCGGCAAACACGATTTCGGCTGCCTTGTTCGGATTCATCACGACTGTATAGGTAGCAAGCCCCTCCGCGCCCGGCATCTTGCGCCGGTAACCAAGCGCGATCTCGTTGCGCCGCGCGGCGGCCTCCAGCACGGTGTAGAAGTTGATCGTCACATTTGGTTCGACGTAGTCTCTGACCGGCTTGAGATAGATCTCCGAACCGGCAGCATCGAAGATGTCGGCCAATACGTGATTTAGCTGCCTGTTCTCTGATATTTGCGCTAGCACGAGGCTGATCAGGCGATCGCTGACGATAAAGTCGTCGGCATGGGTGACTTCTGCCAGATTGCGGTTGCGCAGGTCGAGCATTTCACTGACGATTGACAGGTCCTGGCCACAGCGGCTCGCAATATCACGCAAGTGCAGCAGGGTGATCAGTGTCCGTGCATCGGCCTGCTGTACACTCATACTGTCTGAATAAGACAATGTGATAATGTGGCTGTAGCCGGGGATGTCCAGGCTGTCGAGCATGCGGCGATCGGTGGTATCGCCTTCGGTGAACATCAGCGTCTGGTTCTTCAAATTGGCGCACTGTGCTGCAATGACATCTTGTACTTCGGGGTAGTCCGCCACAACATGAACGTATGACCCAGGCGCGACATAGTTGTCAAGTTCATTGATGATGGCCGACGCTCGCCAGTTCCAACCTAGGACCAGTGCGCGTTCCGGACCACTCGGTTGAGTTGGCTGGTTGCGAATGGCCTCACTCTTAACTGCGTAGTCGCTGCGCTGTGAAAGCACCACGGTATCGTCGTCTGCCGAGATTGCGATCAGGCGGTCCCCCTGGCCGATGCGCGTGTCCAGCGGCGGATTGACGAGCGGCGCCTGGCCAACAGGATGAAGGCCAATAATACATGAGGTTTCATACTTGAACAGCGCCTCGCGCAGGGTCTTGCCTACCAGCGCCGGCTCCGCATGAAAGTAGATCTCATCGCCCTCAAAACTCAGCAAGTCCGAGTACACCACCGACAGACCAGGCTGCCGGCACGTCTGTGCAATAATGCGCGCAATCAGGTCCCCCGCCAGGACGATTTCGACTTCGTCGCGGCCGACCATGCCGGCGACATCCATGTTCTTGGCATCATGCAATTCGGCGATGATGTTGTACGGCTCGGCCCGACGGTCGGGCGCGTGTGTGATGGCGAGCAGCGTCTTGATGACCTCGGCATCCGGATTTTCCTGGTCTGGCGACAAGATGATAATGGAACGGGCCTCGGACAAGTTCGTGATCGCCAAATCGCCGAATTCGATCGGATTGCCCGTGCGGCAGACGATGCGAGTGTGACCGGTATCGCCGACATTGTCCTTAATCGCATCCTCCATCTCGACCTTGTCGTGCGGACCCAAGATCACGATACAGCTGTTCTTCTGGTTGGCATTGGCAAGCGCAAGTTCCGTCAAGATCGTGAAGACCTGCTGCGACCAGCCGAGGATCACGGTGTGTTTGCTTTCGATCACGCGTGATCGGCCCTTGCGCAGCGACTCCAACCGCGCGTCTATCCCGGAGGTGAGAATACCGATCAACGTAGATAACACGAAAATGCCGGCGAGCGTAACAGCCAGCATGGCTAGGAGAAACGGCCAGGACCCCTCGTCGCCGCCCATCGTGCCGGAGTCAAGCGTGCGCATGAGCCCCATCCAGACCAACTGTGGAAGGCTGTAGTCCGGGGCGATCCCAGTGAGGCGAACGACGAAGGCAATGATGACAATAACCGCAACTGTGATCGCCGCCAGCCAGCCTATGAGAACAATCGTACCTTTGGAGAATGCGTTGTCGCTTGCATAGCGCACGCGATCGGCAAATGAGGCTTTTGACATGGCGGTCGTCCTTGCTTACGAATGATTAGGTTTGCCTCCGCATTGTAGCAGATCCCCTAGTTTTGCGCAGGTCGCCTCTGTGTTATGATTTGCTGTGGTTCCTTGTAAAACGTTTTAATCAAACAGTGAGGCTCCTATGAATGATACAACGTTCGTGGTTGACACGAACGCGCCAATTGGCGCCATTTCACCGCGGCTCTACGGCCATTTCGCCGAGCATCTTGGCCGCTGCTGCTACGATGGGCTGTTTTGCGACTCCGAGTCTGCTGTTCCCCATGAGAACGGGTTCCGCAAAGATGTGTTAGTCGCCCTGCGCGGCCTGCCGGTGCCGCTGCTGCGCTGGCCGGGCGGCTGCTATGCCGATCACTACCACTGGCGCGACGGGATCGGCCCGCGCGAACAGCGCCCCGTCCGGCTCGGCATGTCGTGCGGCCTGCAGGTGGAGGACGATAACCACCTGGGTACCCACGAATTTCTGTGGCTGTGCCAGCAGATCGGCGCCGAGCCGTACCTGGCAGGTAACGTCGGCAGCGGCACTCCGCAGGAACTGTGCGACTGGCTGGAGTACTGCAACACCTCGGTGGCCACAAGCCTGGGCCGTGAGCGGCGCGCCAACGGTGCGCCGCAGCCGTTTGGCGTGAAGCTGTGGGGCGTAGGCAACGAAAACTGGGGCTGCGGTGGCAATTACGACGCTGCCAGCTATGCCCGTGAGTATGCACGTTACGCAACCATGCTGCGCCATGTCGATCCAACCGCCGAATTGGTCATCTGCGGCCATACCGACGAGTGGAATGCCGAACTCCTCGCAACGGTCGGCGCCCGGCGTGCGGACCTCGTCGACCACCTCTCGATCCACCGCTACTGGATCACCGGTGGGCCGGAGACTGGGTTTAGCGAAGAGGATTACTACCGGCTGCTCGCCGAGGCAGACGCCACCGAGGACTTCGTGAAACGCAGCGCCCAGCTTCTGGCTGAAACCCTGGGCGACAAGCATCGCATCGGCATTGCGCTCGACGAATGGGGTGTGTGGCATCCGGAAGCGCGCACCTGGGGGCCCGGCGACGTCGTCCGGCGCGAGCCAACCACGTATGAGCAGGCCAACACGCTGCGCGACGCACTGGCCGCCGCAATTGCTTTGGAAGGCTTTCACCGGCAGTGTAACGTGCTCACGCTGGCAAACCTGGCTCAGATCGTCAACGTGCTCCAATCTGTCGTGATGACAGAAGGCCCGCACATCTGGCTGACCCCAACCTACCATGCACTGCGGCTGCATGCCCCCCACATTGGTGCGACCGCACTGCCGGGTGCGCACGGAGGCTGGCGCCAGCCTGCCCGACGGCTCGCCCGCCGTGAGTGCGACGGCGTCGCAGCGCGGCGACAGGATCGCTGTTACCGTCGTCAACCGCCATTATCGCCAGGCCGCCAGTGTCTCATTGGGCGCCGGCTGTCGGCAGTTCGGCGACTGGGCTGCTGCTTGCGGGCGCCCAGCGCAGATGCCGGCAACAGCCTGGCCGCACCTGATGCCGTGGCGCCGGTTGCGGTGGCAGTTGCAAGGGATGGGGACAAAGGCTGGCGGGTGGAGCTGCCGCCGCATTCGATGGCGACGATTGAAATCGTGCCTTGACATGCGCAAACGTGCCTGGCTCAGATACGAATCACTCATAATAAGTGACTCGTATCTGAGCCAGGCACGGCAATTACAGCGTTATACAGCCCTGAGACTCTTCGCGTCCATGGCGCCGGTCATAATGGCCACGGCATCAGACATGGTGCATTCATTCGGCTTGACGACGGCGATGCGGCGGCCCAAGCGCTGAATATGGATGCGGTCGGCCAGCTTCAAACACCTGTGGCATATTGTGGCTGATCAGAATGACCGGGAGCCCGCGATCGCGCACCTGGCGGATCAGTTCGACCACCATGCGTGACTCTTTGACGCCCAAGAGCGGCTGTGGGTTCGTCCATGATGACGACGTTGCGGGCAAAGGCCGCGCTGCGAGCCACAGCCACACCCTGGCGCTGGCCGCCGGAGAGCGTCCCTACGCGCTGGTCCATGGCACGAATACCGATCTTGAGATCGGCCATGTAGCGCACAGTGTCGCTCAGCATGCGTTTTTTATCCAGCATGTGAAACACACTGCCCAGGATACCAGGGCGGCGGATCTCGCGGCCCAGAAAAATGTTCTCCATGATGTTGAGTTGAGGCGCAACGGCCAGATCCTGGTAGACCGTCTCGATGCCATGGCGGCGCGCGTCCAGCGGGCTGTGGAAGTGCACGCGTTCGCCATTGAGCAGGATTTCGCCCTCGTCCGGAATCAGCGCGCCGGCAAGCGCCTTGATCAGCGTGGACTTGCCGGCACCATTGTCGCCGATCACTGCCATAATTTCATTAGGCAGCAGTTCAAAATCGGTGCCGTCCATGGCCGTGACATGGCCGTAACGCTTGACCAAGCCGTGCGCTGCCAGCACAGGCTGCACCGCAGCAGATTGGGTGGCTTGCTCGCTCATTGCTGCCCCCTGTGTGACAACTGGTCGACCGACACAGCCAAAATGACGAGAATACCCGTGATAAGCACCTGATACATCGACGGGATACCCATCAACTGCAGCCCATTGCGGAAGACGCCTACGATGAGTGCGCCGATTAACGTAGCCAGGATGTTGCCGCGGCCGCCGAAGAGGCTGGTTCCTCCCAACACGACGGCCGTAACACTGTCGAGGTTGGCAGTTTGTCCGGCCTGCGGATCACCTACTTTGGTGCGCGCCACCAGAAGGAGGCCGGCGATGCCGTAGAACAAGCCTGCCAGCGTGTAAACGCTGATGAGCAAGCGGGTAGTCGAGATACCGGCCAGGCGCGCTGCCTCGGGGTTATCGCCCAAGGCATAGACATGGCGGCCCCAGGCCGTCTCGCGCAGCACAAACCACATCACGAGATAGAGCACGATCATCATGATCGAGCCGTAGGTGATCGCGGTTTCACCGATATCAAAGGTGTTGCCCAGAAACAGGATTTCCGAGGCAGCTTTGAGATCGTCGTCGTGCGATAGATGCGCGTCATGGCGTAGGCAATGTTGAGCGTACCCAAAGTAACGATGAACGGGGGCAGGCGTACCAGGGCCACCAGAGAGCCGTTCAACAGGCCAAACAGCGTGGTCGCGCCAAACCCAATCAAGACTGCCAAGCGCGGGATGCAGGCCATACTCCACGGCCAGACTGGTCATGATAATCGATCCAAACGCCATAATCATGCCGTTGGAGAGGTCGATACCGGACGTGAGGATGACGATCGTCTGGCCGATCGCCAGCGTACCGACGACGACCACCTGCTGAAAGATCAGCGACCAGTTGTGGCCCGTCATAAACTTATCGGTCTGGGTGGCAAAGAAGAGGCTGGCGGCAAGCAGCGCCAGCAGGGGGCCGACGCCGGGTATCGACAACACGCGTCCTATGCTCGAACGTAACCTATCCCATGTTGATGATCCGGGATGTTCAGAGACAATTGCTTCACTCATGATCTATTGTCTTCTCTGGCACAGCGTACAGCGGGCGGTGGCGGAAAAAGCAGCAAACAGAAAGAAAAGCAGCAAGAAAACAGACCGGCGGCAGGCGCCCTGGAGCGTCCTGCCGCCGGATACTAGCTAGGGGTTTATTCGCCCCAGCAGTTGGCCAAACCGTAAGCAGCGTCCTGGCTCTCCACGCCTTCCACCGCGGTGCCGGCGATCAGCGTAACGCCAGTGTCCGTGTAACCGGATACCTTAGTGCCGTTAGCAATGTAGTCGGCAATGGCGTCGACACCCATCGATGCCATCTTCAACGGGTACTGCTGCGACGTGGCATCAATGCGGCCGTCCTCGACGCCGCGCACGCCTTCGCAACCACCGTCAACGGAGACGACGACGACCTTATCAGGCGTAATGCCCGCAGCCTCAAGCGCAGTGTTGGCGCCAAAGGCGGCCGGCTCGTTGACCGTGTAGACCACATTGATGTCAGGGTTGGCCGTAAGGCAGTTTTCCATGGCCGGCTGCGCGCGGTCGATCATGCCGTTGGTGTCCGCCTGGCAGACAACCTGCGGGTCGTCCTTCGTGATGCCAAAGCCTTCGAGGAAGCCATTGCGGCGCTGTTCGCTGACTGTCGTGCCGGCGGTGCCGTCGAGCATGGCGATCTTGGCAGGCTGGTCGCCGAGGCGGCCTTGGCGTACTGGCCGATCAGGCGACCGGCCTGCGTGTTGTCGGTGGCGAAGAGAGCATCGGTGGCATCCGCCGGATCCAGCGGTGTGTCGAGGGCGATGATCAGCATGCCTGCCTCGCGTGCCTTCTGCACCGTCGGCACGATGGCCGAGGAATCATTGGCCACCAGCAGAATGCCCTTGACGCCGGCATTGATCATGTTCTCGATCGCCGTGACCTGCGACTCGTTGTCGCCGTCGAACTCGCCGGCGGCGGTCAGCAGCTTCAGGCCCTTGGCCTCAGCTTCCTGCGGTGGCGCCTTCTTCCATCTTGACGAAGAACGGATTGCCACGGTGCTTGGTGATCAGGGCAACCTGGGTGCCTTCAGGGATGCTGCCTGTCGCCGCTTCGGCGGTGGCTTCAGTGGTCGCTTCAGCCGCAGCTTCTTCCGTCGCCTCGGTCGTCGCTTCCGCAGCTGCCTCTTCCGTGGCTGCAGTGTCGCCTCGGCCGCGGGTGCCGCCGCAGGTGCCGCTGCAGGTGCCGCGCAGGCGCTCAGCAGCAGCGCCAAGATGACGAACATCCCAAACCAGGCGAATTTCTTGCTCTGTACCCTTCATAGTCTCTTTCCTCCATAGATGTCAATATCGAGGAATGGAATGCCAATGACAATCTACGCGACGAAGGGAGGGGATACCCTCCGAGTATGTAGCGAGCTACCTATGTAAGGCCTTCCGGCGTTGGGAGAATCTAGCTGTTAACTGTAGCTCATTGCCCAGAGTGGTGTCAAAAACTATACTGGGTTACTTTGGGCACCTCGTCACCTAGCTGCCAGCGCTTGCAGCGGTGCAGTGACTTGGTTGCCATGCCACGCATCGACTAAAATCGGACCACTCTTGTCCACTGTAGAGGAGGTTTGATGTCTCGTAGTCTCAGGTCGCCAGGACGCTTGGTGCGCTGGCTGTATGGTCTTTCGTATGCCGATCGCCGCCCGCCCTGCTGGGTTGCTCCCCGCGTCAGCCCAAGCCGGGTCGGGCGCCGGCCATGGCCGCACAACTACCGGAGACGATCCGTATATTGCGCATTCCCGTCACCGGATTACCCGACAAGATGGTCTGGACCATCGCCTTTGACCCCGAGGACCGGCCCTGGGTGGGGACCAACCGCGGCGGCGCCACCCAACAGGATGACGGCACCTGGCGTTGGCTCACCAAGGTGGACGGTCTCGGCGGCGACGCCGTCAAAGCCTACCTTTTCCAATCCGACGGGAGCATGTGGGTCGGCACCGACCGCGCCATCGACGTGTTCGCCGCGCCAGATGTTGGTCAAAAAATCGCTGAATATACCTGGGACGACGGCCTCGCTGCCTCCTCTGCCGAAGACCTGGCCGCTGGCGCAGATGGCAGCATCTGGGCTGCTCACCTCGCCGAGGGCGTCAGCCGCTTCGACGGCGAGCAGTGGCGCAAGTTCACGATCGACGACGGCCTGGCCGACAACTGGGTCTACAGCGTCGTCCCCTGATCCCGCCGGCAAGGTATGGTTCGGCACCCTGGGCGGCGCCAGCGTCTTTGACGGCGAAACCTGGAAAACATACACAAGTGCGGATGGCCTTGCCGGCGACTGGGTTTCTGACGTCGCCGTCGCTCCTAACGGCAGCGTCTGGTTTGCCACCGACGGCGGCGTGAGCGAGTTTGACGGCGCGAAATGGACGACGCATCTTGCCGGCAGCCACGTCCGCAGTGTTGCGGCGGCCGGCGGCACCGTGTGGGCGGCGGGAGCGCCTTCGTAAGCTATTTTGACGGCAGCTCTTGGCATGCGGTGCAGCCTGCCTACTTTGCGGATCAGCTCCTGATTTCATTGGCGCTACGTGCCAACGGCGAGGTCTGGGTAGGCAGCCTTGAAGACGGTGCCACCATTCTTGCGGCTGCCGGCAGCGACGAAACGCAGGTCCAGGTTGATGGCACCCTCTGGCTGGGCACGCCTGCAGGCGTCACCATGTTCCAGGGCAGCGATCAGCGCCATTTCGACGTGGCCGACGGGTTGGCCGGGAGTGACGTGCGCGCCATCCTAATCGACAGCCAGGGCCGCAAGTGGTTTGGCACCAACGGCGGCGCCAGCATGTACGACGGCTTTGCGTGGACGTCGTACTATCCATCCTACTCGAGCATCAGCAGCAACTACGTCCACACGGTAGCGGTCGATCCGCAGGGCCGCACCTGGTTCGCCTATGGCGACCGCGGCCTCGGCGCTAGCGTCAAGGATGGCGATACGTGGTTCCAGTACACTGCAGATGACGGGCTCACCAGCGAGAACGTGTACAGTCTCGCCTTTGGCCCGCGTGGGCAAACGTGGTTGGGCACCGATCACGGTGTCAGCCAGTTGAACGGCACACGGTGGATGGATTTGAGCACAGCCACCGGCGGCCCCCATGCAACGATTACGGCGCTGGCCGTCTCGCCCGCCGGCTACCTGTGGGTGGGCTACAATGGTGGCGTCGCCAAATACGATGGCAGCGAGTGGACCTACTACGGTGCTGCTGAAGGGCTCACAGCCGCACAGGTGAGTGCAATCGTATTCGATCAGTCCGGCCGGGTCTGGGCCGGTGCTGCGCCGGATCGCGCCGCGGGGCGTGTCGGCGGCCTATATGTATTTGCCGACGGCACCTGGCATGAGGTTGTCGTGAACCGCACCCGCAGTGGCGCGAGCGGGACCGGCACCGCAGCCCTTAGGCGACTGGATCAGTGCTCTCGCAGTCGACGCCGCTGGGCAGCTTTGGGTAGGAGCACGTTCATATCCGCTTGCAAAACCCGGCTTTGTTGTGGGCGGCGTGAGTGTAAGCGCCGCCGAAACCCTCGAGGATGCTGCCGGGGAGGACGAGGACACTACTTGGACGGTGTACACGCCAGGTAACGGGTTGGTGAGCGACTATGTGACGGCTCTGGCGGTCGATGTCTCCGGCAAGTACTGGATCGGGACGCAGTATGGGCTGAGCCTGTTTGACGGCGAGAACTGGACAACGTATACGAAGGCCAACGGCCTGCCCAATAATTATGTGACGGGCCTGGCTGCCGACGCCGCAAATGGGCTGTGGGTCACGACCTGGGGCGGCGGGGCCACCTACTTTGACGGCGAGACCTTCGCGGATGTGACAACCTTGGGTCTGGCCGATCGGGTTGTCAACAGCATCGCCGAAGACACCGCGGGTAACATCTGGTTCGCTACGGAGGGTGGGGTAAGCCGTTTCGACGGCGAGTCGGCATGGGACGTCTATACCACGCTCGACGGCCTGGCTGCCAACGACAGCAGCGCAGTGGCCGTGGACGGCCAGGGCCACGTCTGGGTCGGCAGCGAGCAGGACAGGTACGACGGCGCCGCCCTCAGCGGTTTCGACGGCAAGGGCTGGCTGACCTATACCCTGCGCAGCAATACCGGCTACAGCAATGTAGCTGCCCTTGCCGTGGCTGCGGACGGGATGCCCTGGGCCGTGGCCTACAACCCTGCCCAGTTCTCCACCACAAGCACTCTCTTTCGGCTTGACGGTGACACCTGGCACGCAGCAAGCGAGCCCAGCCCACTTGTGGACGACAGGGTCTACGCGTTTGCCATCGAACCTGGCGGGCGTATGTGGTTCGGCACTGACGGCAGCTACGACAGCCCGCCGCTGCTTATGCATGAAGGTGAGGAATGGGCCGCGTTCGACGTGGACGGTACGTCGCATTTTGTGCGGCCCTGGCACTGTCCGGACCCGGCGCAGGCTGGATTGGCACCGATAACGGCCTGTTGCATTTTGCCCTCGATCAAGGCAGCATTACGTTTGAGCCAGTCGCGCAAGTCCAACAGACCGCCATCCAGGCGATTGCCGTCGAAAAACCGGAGGACCAATGACAAGATCAAGCGACATCCTGGTGGTGGGGGGTGGCATCTATGGCATGACAGCCGCGCTTGAACTGCGCCGCCGCGGCTTTTCCGTCACTGTGATCGACCAAGGACCAATCCCACATCCCCTTGCGGCCTCGACCGACGTCAGCAAGGTCGTGCGCATGGAATACGGCGCGGACCTGCAGTATACGCGCATGGCCGACCGTGCAATCGACGGCTTTCTCGTCTGGAACGAGGAGTTCGGCGAGGAGCTGTACGTCAATACCGGCGTGCTGATGCTCGGCCGCAGCCCAATGCAGCCAGGCAGCTACCTTTATGAGAGCTACGAACTGCTGCAGGCAGAAGGCCATCACCTGGACCGCCTTGACAGCCCTGAACTGCGCCGGCGCTTTCCAGCGTGGAATGCGGACACCTATGTGGACGGGTTCTTTGGTCCCCGCGGTGGCTACGCCCAGAGCGGGCGCATTGTTGCCATGCTGGCCAATAAGGCGCAGCGCCTCGGCGTAGCCATTTACACGCCGCAGACGGCATCCGAGTTGGTGCGGACAGGCGGGCGCATCGTGGCCGTGCGCACGCGGGAAGGCGAAACCTTCTCCGCCGGCCACACGCTGGTGGCCGCCGGTGCATGGACACATCATCTGCTGCCCGAACTGCAGCGCATGATGGTGGCTACGGGGCACCCGGTCTTTCATCTCAGGCCGCCGAATCCTGAGCTGTTTGCACCGCCGCACTTTGTGACCTTTACCGCCGACGTCGCCGCCACCGGCTGGTACGGGTTCCCGCTGCTGCGTGAGGGAGTCGTGAAGATTGCCAACCACGGCGTCGGCGTGCAGCTGCACGCCGAGCACGACGAGCGGGTCGTCTACGAGCGCGATGTTGCCGACCTGCGCCGCATGCTTGCCGATACCTTCCCTGCCCTGCTGGATGCCGATATCGTCTACACGCGGCGCTGTCTCTACAGCGACACGCCCGACGGCCACTTCTGGATCGATCGTCATCCCCAGCGAATTGGCTTGACCGTTGCGGCAGGGGACAGTGGTCACGGCTTCAAGTTTGCGCCCGTGCTGGGGCCCTTGATCGCCGACGTTATCGAAGGTATCTCGAACGACTGGGCGCCCAAGTTTCGCTGGCGCACGCTGACGCCGCACACGATTTCGGAAGAGGCTGCCCGTTACCAGGCATTGTCATGAAACTGTAAGCCTAATGGCACATTAATAGGCGTCAATTGCTACAAAAATGACTTGACGACGGCATGCAAATAGCATAGTCTTGCGGGACAATTGGGCCAGATAACGATTTCAGGCCCACCTGACCTATTGTGGCTAGGAGACAATTCGTGCCCCGCTTCAGTGACCGCCAGCCTGATCTGCGTCTGATCCTGCCTACGTGCCTCGCCCTTCTCATCGTTGCCCTCGCTTCGTTTATTACGTCATCGGCCGCACAAGCTGCGGGCCCCCTTATTGTTGACTCTACAGCCGACACGTCTGACGCTAGCGCCGGCGACGGCGTCTGTGACGACGGCACAGGCAGCTGCACGCTGCGCGCCGCAATCGAAGAAGCGAATGCGCTGTTCGGCCCTGACGATATCAATTTCAATATTCCAGGTGCGGGCGTGCACACGATCAGCCCCTCCTCGCAGCTGCCATACATTACAGACTCTGTCGACATTGATGCCTCGACTCAGCCCGGTGCCAACTGCAGCTCCTGGCCGGCACAGCCCCTCATAGAGCTGAACGGCGCCGGTGCAGGCTCATCGGTATATGGACTGTGGTTGCTGCAAGGGTCCAGCACCGTGCGCGGCTTGATCATCAACCGCTTTAGCAGCGCCGGCATCTTCCTCGATACTGCGAATAATGTCATCCAGTGCAACTATATCGGCGTCGACGCTACCGGCACGTTGGCCGCCGGCAGCCAGATTGGCGTGTTTGTCAATGGGACAACCGGTAACCTGATTGGCGGCACAACGCCAGGGCAAGGCAATGTAATTGGCGGCAACCTCTTCGAGTCCATCCGGCTTGCCGGTGCGGATGGCAATATCGTGCAGGGGAACCACCTGGGTGTTAATGCGGCGGGCACAGCTGTCATCGGCGGCACGAATAATCAAATGCTGATCACAGGCTCGAACAACACGATCGGCAGTACCGACCCTGCCGGCCGCAATGTGATCGGCGGCGCCAACTTCGACGGCCTCTATATTGCCTACATTTCGCATGACAACGTCATCCAGGGCAACGACATTGGTGTTGACGCAACCGGAACGGTGCCGCTCGGCAACGCGCGCCACGGCATCTATATTTCCGAGAGTGCATCCAACAACGTAATTGGCGGGCCTGACACCCGGAGCATTCAACCGTATCGCCTTCAATGGCTACGGCGCCGGTGTTGCAATCGACGTGCCGGAGCCGGGAGGAACGCTTATCGGCAACACGGTGCGCGGCAACAGCATCTATCAGAATGGTGGCCTTGGCATCGATCTGGCAAGCGATGGCGCCGTGGCCGCCAACGACCCAGGCGATCCAGACGGCGGCCCCAACAACCTGCAGAACTTCCCTGTACTGTCCCAGGCGTTAATCGGGGCCGGCGGAAATCTTCTGCTGAACTACAGCCTGGATTCTTCACCAGGCGCCAGTACCTATCCAATCGCAATTGACTTTTATGCCGCCGACGATGCCGTGAGCGGTGAAGGGCAAAGGTATCTGGGCAGCGCTACCGCCAACGGGCCTGGGGCGTTGGTTGCTGACTTGGGCAGCGCCGCCGGCCTGAGCATTGTGGACGGCGACGTGATCGTGGCGGTCGCAACCGACGCGAACGGCAACAGCTCTGAATTCAGTGGGCCGGCAACGGTAGGGGTGCCGGCCGTGCAGACTGGACCGCTCTTTACCGTGACCAACAACGGTGACGGCTCTGCACCGTGCGCACCTGGTGACTGCTCGCTGCGCGCAGCGATTGCAGCCGCCAACAACCATCCAAACGGCGCCGTGCCGGATGAAATTCACTTCGCCATTCCAGGCGCCGGCGTGCAGACGATCCATGTGACAGCAGCGCTGCCGCAGATTACGGACCCCCTTGTAATCGACGGGTATACCCAGCCCGGCGCTGCCGCCAACTCACTGGCGAACGGCAGCAATGCCGTATTGTTGATTGAACTGGACGGCAGTGGCGCCGGTGCGGGTGTCAACGGTCTCGACGTGCGCGCTTCAGACAGCACCGTGCGCGGCCTGGTCGTCAATCGCTTTGCCGTCAGCGGCATCTCGGTCGCCGCAACCGGCAACGTGATCGCCGGCAACTATGTGGGCACCGACCCGTCTGGGACGCAGGCGCGGCCCAACGGCGAGGACGGCATCAAGGTCGGCGATTATGGCCTGCCGCTGCAGGCATCCAACAACACCATCGGCGGGACGCTGCCCGGCGACCGCAACCTCCTGTCGGGTAATGCCCGCAACGGTATCACCATTGATACCGTCGAGTCCACATATGTCTATGGTAACTTTATCGGCGTCAACGCCGCCGGGAATGCCGCACTGCCAAACAATGGATCGGGGGTCGGCATCTATCGTGGTGGCGGCAACGTTGTTGGCGGCGCCGCTGGGGGACAAGGCAACGTCATCTCCGGCAACCGCGACGATGGCATTGGCATAGCCGATGGCCTGGCTGCAGACAGCCATCTGATCCGCGGCAACCTCATTGGCACCGATGTCACGGGCACCCAAGTCATTGCCAACCAGCGTTTCGGCATCTTGATCAACGAGAACGGCGTTGAAGTCGGTGGGACTGCGCCTGGCGAAGGCAACCGCATCGCCGGCAACACCCAAGGCGGCGTGGTCGTGCAAAATGGTGTGAACAATCGTGTTATTGGCAACCGGATCTATGGCAACGGTGGCCTGGGGATCGACCTCAGCCGCGACGGAGTCGATGCGAACGATACCGGTGACGGCGACAGTGGCGCTAACGGGCGCCAGAACGCGCCTGTGCTGTATGGTGCTGTGGGCGGCGGGAGCACGATCGTGACCGGCCTCTTTAACAGCGCACCGAGCAGTTCTTACACAGTGCACTTCTATGGCAGCACGCAGTGCAGTGCCGGCGGCTTTGGGCAGGGCGAGGTCTATCTCGGCTCGAGCCAGGTCAACACAGACGGCTCCGGCAACGCCGCATTTGGTGTTACGCTTGCGGCAGCGCTTCCCGACGGCCGCCTTGTGACTGCGACCGTCACCGACAGCGCAGGCAGCACATCCGAGTTCTCGGCCTGCATGGTGGCACAGCCCAACAATACAAGCTGGGACCAGGCATTGGTGTTGGCACTCACCGGGCCAAACGCAACGCTGACCGGCAGCACCAGCCAGTATGTCGACCGCACCGGCCAGTCGCGCTGGTTCAAGTTTCCCATCCAGCCGGGCAGCCAGCTAGTGGTACAGCTGGGCAGCCTGGCCGCCAACTACGACCTGACGCTCTATACGGATATCCAGGCGGCCTTCAATCAGCTGGATTCGCCCCAAGACCTGGCGCAAATCGGTGCAGAGCAGGCATCGAGCGCGTTCGCCAATCCGGCTGCTTTCACGAATCCAGCCGCCTTTACTAACCCGGCAGCCTTCACCAACCCGGCTGCGTTTACCAATCCGGCCGCATTTACCAACCCCGCCGCCTTTACTAACCCGGCGGCCTTCACCAATCCGGATGCCTTTGTCAATCCAGCTGCGTTCACGAATCCAGCCGCCTTCACCAACCCGGCGGCGTTCACGAATCCTGCGGCGTTTACCAATCCGGCTGCCTTCACCAACCCGGCCGCGTTTACCAACCCGGCTGCCTTCACCAATCCGGCCGCGTTTACCGATCCCGAGGGCTACGCCAGTGCCCAACTGCGCAGCTTGATCGGGGTGTCCGCACGGGAAGGGACGGCCGACGAGACGATCGTCGTCAACACGTGGAACAACACCGGCTATTTCTACGTGCGCGTCACCGGGCGTAATGGGGTCTTCGATCGCGCGGATCCATTTGACCTGAATGTGACGCTGCTTACGGGCGTCTGTGGGGGTGTCAACCCGCTGCTGCCTCCGTCGACCCTGGCCGCCACGGCGGGCGACTATCACACTATCATTCTGCAAGACCTGGCGCGCATGCAGGGCACGGCGGCGGATAAGGATGTGCTGGCCGGGCGCCTGACCGCATTGGCGGCGCGAGCCGAGGTCAAGGGGGCCGTGGTCGACATTAGTGCCGATGCTCGCGTTGCCCAGGCCAGGACGCAGTCCGACAACAATCCGGGCTGCCCGTACGCGAAGAACCTACTGGCCTCGGCCGTCAAGGATGTGATCGACCGCTATCGTGCCAGCAACCCGCTCGAGTACATCGTGCTGGTCGGCAACGACGACGTGATCCCCTTCTTCCGCTACCCCGATCCGGCCCAGGTCGGGTTCGAGTCCGATTACATCCCGCCGGTGCTGGATACGTCGTCGTCGGGCGCCAGCCTGCGCCTGAACTATGTCTGGGGGCAGGATGCCTATGGCGCCACCACCCAGATTTCACTCCAGGGCTCAGTCCTGCCGATCCCGGATTTGGCTGTCGGGCGCCTGGTGGAGACAGCGAGCGAAGCTGTCACTATGATTGATGCGTACCTGAGCGATGCGGACGGCATCGTTCAACCTGCTTCAGCGTTCATTTCCAGCTACGGTTTCCTCGAGGATGGGGCCCGCGCCGTGCAGCGCGAGCTAGAAGCCGGGCTTAACTCGTCGACCAGTGTATCCACGCTGATCGATCCGGCGGATCGCTCGCCTTCCGACCCACGTTCTTGGACGGCAGATAACCTGCGCGCAGGGCTGCTGACCAGCCGTCGCGACCTCGTCTACCTCGCAGGTCACTTCAGCGCAGCGGGCGCTTTGGCTGCCGACTACACCACGCACATGGATGCGTCTGAGATTGCCCTGTCCCCGGTCGATCTGCGGAACATAGTCGTCTACAGTGCCGGCTGCCATACTGGTTACAACATCGTGAACGCCCACGGCGTGCCGGACCTCACGCCTGAGCCCGACTGGGCCCAGGCCTTTGCGCGTAAAGGCGCTGCACTGATTGCCGGCACGGGCTATCAATACGGCGATGCTGATCTGACCGAATATGCCGAGCGCCTGTATCTCGGCTTTACACAGCAGCTGCGCAGAGGCGGCCCCATCGCTATCGGCAAAGCGCTCGTGGGTGCCAAGCAAGACTACTTGGCCGATACAGGCGTTGAGGTCGACGGCGTCTTTGAGAAGACCATCCTCCAGCCTGTGCTGTTTGGCCTGCCAATGCTGCGTGTGCAGCTCCCCGGACAGCCGGGAGTTGCCGTTACACTGCCACCGCTTGTGAGCAGTACCAACCCCGTCGTCGCAGGCCCCGGCGCGACCTACGGGCTGCGCACGGCCGACGTATCGCTCTCGCCCCAGCTAACGCAGGTCGCCAAGACGCTCACGGATGTAGGAACCAACAGCTCGGTCGTTGCTACCTATCTGACAGGCCCTCAGGGCGCCGTGGCGCGGCCGGGTGAGCCGATCCTGCCGCTCGCCTCCTACAATGTCAGCGCGCCTGGCGGCCTGGCCGGTGGCGTGCTGCGCGGCGTGGGCTGGCGCACGGGTGACTTCGTCGACTCATCCAATGTCTTCCCGCTCGTAAGCATGCCTGCTACCGAAGTGACAGCCGTGCGCCCGGCCTTCCGCTCGCCGGTGCCTTATCCGGTGGTGCCCTGGACTGTCAACTACTACGACAACTTGACTGATCCGACGGCAGGCTACACCCGGTTGATGCTGACACCGGCGCAGTACCAGTCTGTGCCCTCCGACGCGAACACCGGCGTGCTGCGCAGCTACGGGAACATGCAGTTCCGCCTGTACTACAGCAGCAATCTCTCGACTGCGGCATTGTCGGCACCTCCGGCCATCGGGACCGTCGCCGCCGAGGCCGGCGACGACGGCAGCGTGCACTTCCGTATCAACGCCAGCGATCCGGTGGCCGGTGTCCAAGAGCTCTGGGTCACTTACCTGTGGAACGGCTCCTCGGCGTGGCGCTCGCTCGACCTCACACGCAGCAGCACTGAGCCTTCAATGTGGGAGGGGAGCCTGCCGCTGCAGGGCCGCCAGGCAGACGATCTGCGTTACATCTTGCAGGCGGTGAACGGCGTCGGCATGGTTACGCTATTGAGCAACAATGGCGCCTACTTCACGCCCGGCATCGATCCGGGTGCGCCGGCAGGACCGCCATTATCCACCGGTGAATCCACGTCGGCGCCCACACGCTTGGAACTGCTCGCGTCACCAACTTCGGCACCGTACGGTGCGAGCGTGACGTTCTCTGCACGCCTGACCACCCAGCAGCAGCCGGGAGGCAACGCCTTGCCGGTGCAGGGGGCAGCCATCCAGTTCAGCTTCGGGGACCAAGAGGCCACTGGCAATACCAACGCCGACGGCAGCGCGACGGTTACACTACGCCTGCTCTCTGCCCCGGGCAATAGCCAGGTGCGCGTGGCTTTTGGAGGAAGATCCGGGTTGGATGCGGCAAGCACCAGTGCTCCCTTCAGCCTGGCCAAGGCGCCGAGCCGTTTGGCGCTGAGCATTTCGCCGGCGACCATTGCGTCGGGTGCCTCGTATTCGGCTGTCGCTGTGCTGACTGACGCAGACGGCCGCGCGCTCGCAGAACGGACAATCGTATTTGTCTTCAGCGCCGGGGAAAACGT
Organism: uncultured Chloroflexia bacterium; assembly: GCA_963701415.1. Lineage (GTDB taxonomy): Bacteria > Chloroflexota > Anaerolineae > Caldilineales > Caldilineaceae > Fredericiella. The sequence goes on along the minus strand of CAVPAH010000018.1, from coordinate 658,670 downwards.
CTACAAGCAGGCCGCTGCCACAAACTACGCTGGCCAGGCAAGTGTGGCGCCGTCACTGCCGCCGGGGACCTACACCGTGGCTGTGACCTTTGGCGAGAATACCTTGTTCCTCGGCAGCACAGCGTCGGGCAGCTTCACCGTCACACCTGGCAACGCCCGCCCAACGGCGCGTGACGACGCTGCCACAACGGCGGGCACAACCGCGGTGCGCATCAATGCAGCTGCCAACGACGGCGACTTGGACGGTAATCTGAATCTGTTGGGGGTGACTATCGTCCAGGCACCGGCTGGCGGTTCCGCCCAGGTCGACAGCTCAAGCGGGCAGATACTCTACACTGCCGGCGCAGCATTCAGTGGCGTTGATCGGCTCGTATATCAGATCTGCGACACCGGCAGCGATCGCGCCGCTTCCACGGCCGCCGACAACCTGTGTGCTAGCGCTGTCATTTATGTCACGGTTTCGCCGAATACCCCGCCGACGATTCAGGGGATCGTCACCGTACCGACAAAGGCGGTTGTCGCCATAGGCACGGTTATCACCTTTAGTGCCACATACTCCGATCCTGATTCCGGCGATACCCAAACGGCCGTGTGGGACTGGGGGGATGGCACGACTACGCGTGCCGGCGCGGCTGCAGGCAAGGTCGCGTCGACAAGCAAGGCGTACACTGTTCCGGGGGTCTACGGTATTCTTCTCACGGTGACAGACAACAATCAGGCCACTGCCCAGGCAGTCTTTGAATATGTCGTCGTCTACGATCCGCAGGCGGGCTTTATTACCGGTGCCGGTTGGATCACCTCGCCCGAGGGTGCTTACCAGCCTGATGCTGGACTGGCGGGCGCTGCAAAGTTTGGCGTGGTGGCAAAGTTCAAGAAGGGTGACACCGTTCCATCCGGTAATCTCCAGTTCCGTTTGGGTGACTTCGAGTTTGAGTCATTGACGTACGACTGGCTCGTGATCTCAGGCTCGAAGGCGACTTTGCAAGGCGTAGGTACGATCAATGAGCGTGGCAAATATGGTTACACCCTCACAGTTCTCAACGAGAAATCGGTGTCAGGCTGTCCCGACGGCTGTCTGCGGCTGCGTGTCTGGGACGCCAGCAACAGCAGCATCATCATCTATGACAACGAAAGAAGCAGGTCGCCGTCCGCCAATCCGGTAACACCGGTCGTGCGCGGTAACATCAAGATCCAGCAAAGTGCGACGAAGGCGTCGGAGGTTGGAGGGAGCACGGGCAATGATGCCGTGATCGTCGGCAGCCCGCCGTACGTCACGCTGTTGCAGTTATTAGGGGACATCAACCGGCAGGCGGCGCTGTTCCTGCCTGCCGTGGAGCGCTAGGGACGATGAACTGGGGCGAGCGCTTCGGCGTCCGCAGCGGCGAAAGCCGCAAGGTAGTCCTGGTCTTTGCCCTCTTCTTTTGTGGAGGATTGGCACGCTCGTTTACGACGAGCGGTGCCTATTCTCTATTTCTCGCCAACTTTGGCGGCGCAATGCTGCCGTACGTGTACCTCATCGCGGGCGTGATCACTGCCGTGGTCATGCAAGGGAACCTGGTACTTGGCGATCGGATATCGTTCACCAAACTGGCGGCGCTCAACCTCGGGGTGTGCACCGCCGTTTCAATTGCACTGCCGCTGGCGCTTACGCTTGGTCAGCCGCCCTGGCTCGTCTTTGCTTTCGCCGTCTGGTATGAGTGCATGAGCGTCATGCTGCCGGCTGTGCTCTGGGGCACGGCCGGCTATCTATTCACCGTACGCCAGGGCAAGCGGCTCTTTGGCTTGGTGAGCAGCGGTTTGCCTCTAGGTTACATCGTGAGCGGCCTGGTTACATCCTGGATCGTGGGCGTTATAAGTGCGCCGAATCTGCTGCTGCTGGCCGCTGTCAGCATCGCCGCGGCGCTCGCACTGGCGTTGGTAACCTTGCGTGAGTTTCCTTTCAACCAGGCGACAGGGACCGCCGCCACGAGCAGCCAGGAGGCCGCAAGTGAACCCCTATGGCGCAACCGCTATGTGCTGTATATCTTGGGGCTGCTGGCGGCCTGGACGCTCGCCTTCTTCATCGTCGATAATATCTTCTATTCGGAGGTTGGCGAGCGCTTTCCAAGCGAGTCGACAATGGCAGGGTTCATCGGCACGTATTCGACAGTGCGTGGTTTCGTGATGCTGGTGACCAGCTTGCTGCTGACCGGCCCATTCCTCAGCAGATTTGGGGTGCGCATCGGTATCTTGGCCTTGCCCCTTGCCCTGGCCGCGGGCACAGTCCCGCTAGTGTTAATAGGCTCCGTGGCTGGTCTCGTCCCTCTGCTCTTCTGGCCGGCCTTGGCCACCAAGCTCTTGAATCACGCTGTCGACGCCGTCGACCGGGCCTCAGTCAACATCCTTTACCAGCCGCTCCCGCCTGCGCTGCGGGCCAGGGTGCCAACGCTCGGAGAAGGGGTGGTGCAGCCGATCATGACGGCCGGCGCCGGCTTCTTGCTTGTGGTGCTGACGAGCGTCATGGGCTTTAACGTGATCCAGCTTGGCTTTACGCTGCTAGTCGTGCTCGTGGCATGGATTGTCATCGGCCTTGCCATCGGGCGCCTGTACTCGTTCGTGCTGATGAAGGCGCTGGTGCGCCGGCGGCTTGGCGATGAACGGCTCTCATTCGGCGACGAATCGAGCCGCATCGTGCTGCAGCAGGCCCTCAACAGCCCTTACGCCGACGTCGTCCTCTACGCCCTCAACCAATTGCCCCACGCCGATTGGTCGGTAGAGCAGGAGGCAGTCGCCTCGCTCCTGGAACACCCCCTGCCGGTAGTGCGCTGCGACGTGCTGGCACGCCTCGAGCAGAAAGGGAACGTGGCGTTCCTGCCCATCGTGCGCCAGCGACTCACAGTTGAGGCAGCGCCGGTTGTGCGCGGCGCCCTGCTGCGCACGTTGGCCGCACTTGACCCGGCGCAGGCATTCGACAGTATCACCCCTGCCTTGGCAGACGCCGAACCGTATGTGCGTGAAGGGGCAGCGGTCGGCCTGATCCGTAATGCGGGTATCGGGGGTGTGCTGGCGGTTGGCCAGGAAATCCTGCGCTGGGCGCAGTCGCCGCTGGAGGACGAGCGTGCCAGCGCCGCTCGAGTTCTGGCCGATGTCGGCGATCAGCACTTTTATCAGCCTCTCGTTCCCCTTTTGGCCGATCCCAGCCGCCATGTCCAGCGCGCCGCCATCGCCGCTGCCGGCCAACTGCGCAGCCCACGCCTGTGGCCGCTTCTCATCGACCGGCTCGACTCCCGCGCCACCAGCCAGGCTAGCGCCGCCGCCTTGCTGCAAGGTGGCGATGCGCTTCTGCCCCTGATCGATTCTGCACTTGGGCAGCCAAACCGGACCGCCGCTGGGCTGGTGCGCCTGGCACAGGTGTGTGGTCGCTTGCGCACTCCCGCTGCCGCCCAGGTGCTGGCAAAACACATCCAATCCCGCCAGCCAACCGTGCGCCGCGCTGTCTTGCGGGCGCTGACACGCTGTGGTTACCAGGCTTCCGGCGGCAGCATCGAGCTTGTGCAAGCACAGATCCGCAGCGAAGGCGAAGATGCAGCCTGGACCTTGGCCGCGCTTGATGAGCTGAAAGAGGACGGTGCTGCCGGGCTCCTTTACGACGCGCTTGCCGCTGAACTGGCCAATCAGAAGGCAAATATCCTTGACCTGCTCTCCTTCATCAGCCCGCCTGACAGCGTACGCCGCGCGCGCGACATCTTACATGCTAGCCGGATCAGTATCGATCACCGGGCCTACGCACTCGAAGTCTTGGATATCCTTACCCCCCAGGAGCTAAAGCCGGTTGTGCTGCCGCTTCTGGATGAACTGTCCCCCCTTCAGCGCAGGCAGCTGCTGGATACCGTGTATCCCCAACATGCCATGAAGCGCGAAGAACGCGTATGTAATATTATCGTCGACGGGCACGATCGGTTTTCGGTGTGGACCCAGGCTTGTGCCGTCGATGCTGTCGCCCGGCTTGGCTTGCAGGGCTTATATTGGGTGGTTGCCGATGCGGCTGCGCATTCGGAACCAATTCTGCGCGAGACGGCAGCCCGCGTGCTCGCAAAGGCCGATACCTCGATCTTGTTCACAAGGGGCTTGCGACACAAGGCGGCGGGAGATGGCCACGACACTAAATTCCAGGAGAAGCAGCCCATGTTGTCGACGATTGAAAAAGTGCTCATCTTGAAAACAGTTAATATCTTCGCCTCTGTGCCCGATGATGTCCTCGCCGCCGTCGCAGGCGCGGTCGAAGAAGTGGATGTGCCGGCCAATGCCACCGTTTTCGCCAAGGGCGATCTCGGGCAAGCAATGTACATCACCGTGGCCGGCAGCGTCCGCGTTCACGACGGCGAGCAGGTCATCAACCGCCTCGGCACTTATGATGTGTTTGGCGAGATGGCGCTGCTCGATGCTGAACCGCGCTCTGCGTCCGTCACGGCAGACGAGGATACCCTACTCCTGCGGCTGCAGCAGGACGACTTCTTTGATCTCTTTGAGGATCACAGTGCAATTGCCCGCGGCATCATTCAGGTACTTGTCGCGACGCCTGCGTGCCCGCAGTGAGGAGATTGCCAAGCTGCGCAGCACACTCGCCAAGTAAGCAGGACGAACAACGGGTCAGCATTACTGCTCTGCCAGCACCATTTCGATGGCCTGCGCCAACGAGAGTTCACGACCCTGGCGCAGCGCGGCGGCAGCTACCATTGCCCCCAAGCTGGTGCGCGCAGCCTCCAACCGCAGGTCGAGGGCTGCCTGCTCGGCGGGGGAGAGCGGCGACTCGATGGTGTTCCGGGCTGCCGCGGCTGCCCCCGCAAGCATCAATGCTTGCACCGGCTGGTCTATTAACACACAGAGTGCACCGACATCTTCAAGCAGGTAGGCCAGCGCGCGCTGGTCGCCCAATGCCGCATTCAGTGTGACGCTTTCGGCGTAAAGGTCGCGCGCTAGCGCATAGGCCCCCAGCTCGCGCTGCGCGTTGGCCAGGTTGTTGAGCGCATTGGCTACCGCCCACTTATCGCCTATGGCACGCTGGAGTGCAAGCGCTTCTTCCAGGTAGGTACGGGCCGTGGCATAATCCCCTTGATCGAGGACGGTGGTGCCTAGGTTGTTGAGCGACATAGCAATCCCCCACTGCCCACCCAACCCGCGGCGGATGGCCAATGCCTCTTCATGATACGCCCGGCTCAGGCTGTAGTCACCCTGAAACTGTGCCAGAATGGCAAGATTGTTGAGAATATTGGCTACGTTCGGCTGGTCGTCCAGGGCGCGCCGAATCGCCAGGCTTTGTTCATACAGGGTTGTCGCCGCGGGGTAATCCCCCTGCTGCGCGGCCAGCGTGCCGTTGCAGATCAGGGCCTTGGCCATGCCAGGCTGGTCGCCGGTCGCCTGCGCTACGCTGTATGCCTGGTCAAACCAGCTTGCCGCCACACCGAAATGGCCGCGCTTGCGCTGAATCTCCCCGATGGCGATCTGTGCCTGCGCCTGTCCTTCGCGGTTGTCCGCCGACTTGGCTACCGTAAGCGCGTCATCATAGCAAGCTGCTGCTTCGTCCCACTGTCCAACTAGCTCCAACACCTGGCCAAGCCGCATCAAGACAGGCGCACGTGCGCTGCCTTCCAGCAGCGGTAGAACCCGTCGGTAGTAGTCGATCGCCGCTTCATTAGCATAGATGTTCTGCGCTGCCTGGCCCGCGCGATAGAGGTAGTAGCGCCGCTTCTCGTCATTTTCCGTCTGGTCATAGTGGTACGCCAGCAGGTCCAGGAAACGTTCGACGTCGCTGCCGTAACTGGTCTCAACATAAAGGGCAATATGCTCGTGCAGGGTGGCTTTGAGCGCCAATGGCAGGGTCTCATATGTCACATTTTGGGTGATCATCTGCCGGAACACGTACGTTAACTCGTCCTCGCCGAGATCGGCTTGAAGGAGTTCCTGCCGGCAGAGCAGCTCGAGATCCTTGTGTACACGCGCCGGCGCACCGAGTTGGGGATAGACACCCCACAGCCAACCGGCACGGAAGATTCGGCCGAGCACGCTCGCCACCTTTACTGTGATCTTCTGTGATTCAGGCAGCTGGTCCAGCAGGCTGAGTACCAGACGCTGCAGGCTGTCGGGTAGCGGAGATATCGGCAATGGCGGCCGGGTTCCGCAAATCGGCTCCCAGGTTGTGCAGGTAAACGAGCAGCTCTTCGAGCAAGAAAGGGTTGCCTTCCGCCCGGACGCTGATGCGCTGGACAAGTGCGTCCGCCACCTCCACGCCGTCGCCCAGCAACTGCTGCACCTTGGCAACGATGAACTGCCGCGCAGCTGCAGCTGACAGTGGTTCGAGCACCACCTGCTGCACGTATGGGAGATCATAGAGCGAGAGTTCGTTCAGTCCTGGCAGCTCGGCGGGGCGCTGAACGTGGAAGAGCATCACCGGCAGCTTGGCTGCCGCCTGTGCCAGCGTGTGCAGCAGATCGCGTGACAGCGGATCGATCCACTGGCAGTCATCCAGCAGTATCAACAGCGGTCTTTCCTGGGCAAATCCTGCCAGACAGTCGACCAGCAGCGATTCGAGTGCGTTCTTCCGCAGCTTCGCGTCCAGCGACCGTGTGAGGTCGTTGTCCTCAATCTCCAGCTGCAGGAGTGGGCCAAGCAGCGGCATGCGCGGCAGCAGGCCCCGATCGATCGCCGCCAGCTTAGCCTCGATCGCAGTGACCAACTCCGGCACTGACCCCCTGGTGTCGAGTTCAAACAGGTCACTCCAAATGGGCTGCCACACGAGATAGCTGCTGTTCGCACCATAGGAGGGGCACTCTCCGCGCAGCACGGCAAAACCACCGGCATACGCCATCCGCATGATTTCGGCCGCCAGGCGCGTCTTGCCTAGTCCCGCCTTCCCGCTGAGACTGAGCACCTGCCCATGCCCGCGCGCCGCCTGCGCAAGGCAATCTACTGCCAGCGCCACCTCGCGGTCGCGACCCACCAGCGGCAGCCCTGCACCAGAATTAGCCAGATGGTAGCCAGACGCCGTGCGCTCACCCACAAGCGCATAGACGGCAAGGGGCTCGTTCTTGCCCTTGACGCGCAGCAGGGGAAGCTCCTCAAATCGGAATTTTTGGACCAGCCTGCTCTGCACGCCTTCGCTGACGAGGGTCTGGCCGGGCCGGGCGACCATCATGAACCTGGCGGCCATGTTAACCTCATCGCCCAGAACCCCATAGGTGCGGTGTGCGGTCCCGCCGTAGGCACCGGCACGCATCCGCCCTTGGCTGATGCCGATTTGCACCTCGCCCACGAACGCGAGTGGTGGCGGCACGCTTATGTAAGGCCAGTGCTGTCGCCGCTGCCCGTTCCGCATTGTCTTCATGCGCAACGGGTGCACCGAAATTGACATAAAGATAGCTGCCCTTGTCGCCAAAGTTCACGTCAATCAAGGTGCCGTCGTAGCGAGCGACCACGCTCTGGACCCAGCGCAAGTAGGCGTCGAGCTTGTCCCCAGCGCTGGCGTCACCGTCGTAGTCGATCCCGCCAAAGCGGACGAACAGGGCGACCGTGGGCCGCAATTCGGCCAGAAAGTCACCGCGGCCAAGCCGCAGCCGCTCGTGGACGGGCCCGAGCAGCCACGGGCGCAGCTGCTTACGATTGAGCAGGGCCGTCGCCAGACGTGGCCACGGCCGCACCGGCGAGCGGCGTAAGCATTGCGTGGAGCAGCCGATAGCGTTCGCCGCTGCTGTCGTCATGGCGCTCATCCCCAAGATCGGAGCCGCCGACCAGCAGGTTGGCAGTCGGTTCGTCGACTATCACTTCACCCTTCGCTGCATGATGTTCTGCCCGGGCCAGGCGATCCAGCGTTGCGCCTGCCAAGGCGTCCAGCAGACGAATGTCAGGATTCCCTACGACAAACCGGCGTGCAGTACCGGTGGCGACGGCGGCTTTCATCGAGAGGGCTACGATGCTGCCGGCGGGCGTCTTCAGGGCGGCGAACTTGCTCATCGCCTCCTGCATGGCCAGGGCTGCGCCGGCGGCGGCCAGGCTGGCGCCATGGCGGCCAAGGGCTGGATCGTCGTCATCAAACCAGCACGTGATGGCGTCGCCGGCAAACGCGACGACGCTGCCGCCAAATCGGTGCACTTCGTCGACGACGGCGTCGTAGACCAGGTTTAAGTAAATCGTGAGCGTTTCGGCCCCCCGTTGGGCGCCAAGCTCGCGCACGAGCGCTTCGGTCAACTGCGTAAAGCCGGAGATGTCGGCGAAAAGTGCCGCACCGTGCTGCCTGTCGGGCAGGGCGCGGCCTGCCACCATCGCGTGCCGGCGATCCATCGGCACGTAGACGACAAGATTTTGTAGGGCATCATCATTCATAGCGTCAGCCAGTAAGCGGCGAGGGCTGCGGCGGCCAGCACGACCACGTGAAATGCCTGGTCGACGGCCGATTCCAGAAACCCAGTATTCGCATACGCGCCTGGTCTGCGGGTCCCTGGACGTCCGGAACTGTCGGTAGGTGGCATGCGCTTGACAGTCCGCATCCACCAATGAACCGGGCCGCGTGTGTCGATGAAGAGGTGTGTCACGCCGATGAGAAGGGCAAGGGACCAAGGGAACAACGGCAGCATGAAGAGTGTGTAGACGCCCGCATGGACATAGCCCGCCGGATGGCGCAGGTTGACCTTGTTGACGGCCATCCAATCTGTTTGCAGCAGCCAATCGGCAACTACGTGGGCGATCAATGCCCAGACAAGGAGTTCGGTTGGAGGACGCAGCCACTCGCCAGGCATATTGTCGCAATTTTAACCGATCCCAACGCTCGTGGGCAACCGGCGTATAATGGAGGGCAGCTATGACGCAACAGTTTCCTCAAAGAAAGCGTGATTGTCATGGACCTCATACGCTCCAACTGGCTCTTGCTGGCAGTTTTCTCCGCCTTTTTCGCGGCCTTGACCACCATCTTCGCCAAAATCGGCGTCCGAGACGTGCCCTCCAACCTGGCTACCGCTATCCGCACGATCGTCATCCTGTTCCTGGCCTGGGGCATCGTGTTTGCCACGGGTGAGGTCACGGGGATCGGCAGTGTCACCCAACGCTCCTGGTTGTTTCTTATCCTATCTGGCATCATGACCGGGTTGTCGTGGATCTGTTATTTTGGTGCTCTGCAGCAAGGTCCCGCCTCGGTGGTAGCCCCGATCGACAAGACCAGCCTGGCCATGGTGATCGTGCTCGCAGCAATTTTCCTTGGCGAGCCGTTGACTTGGAAGAGCGTGGTCGGCGGTGGGTTGGTTGTTCTGGGCGCGATCGTAGTCGCCTGGAGATGACGCTGCACTGCATTAGGGCCCGGATGTTGACTAAGTAGGGAGCTGTACCGCATGCGTGCAAAGCTGTCGCGCCTTTTCATCGTTGTCGTCGCCTGGGCCAGTATCTGCGCCTGCAGCAATCCCTTGCCCTATCTGCAGAGCCGGCAGACGTTTGATACGATTGCCTTTGGCTCGTGCGCCTTCCAGGGCGCCGACCAGCCGATCTGGAACGCGATTCTCGCCAGTAATCCCGATCTGTTTGTCTTCCTGGGTGACAACATCTACGGCGACACGCAGGATATGGCTGTGCTGCGTTCTAAGTATGCGCAGCTGGCCGCCAAGCCCGGCTTTGCGCGCCTGCGTGCCATGGTGCCGGTGGTGGCTACCTGGGACGACCATGACTATGGCGCCAACGACGTTGGGGGCGACTATCCCATGAAGCATGCGTCCAAGCAGGTCTTTCTTGACTTCTTTGGCGAGCCGCCTGACAGCGAGCGCCGGCTGCGCGATGGCGGCGTCTATACGTCCTACTTCTTTGGCCCTGAAGATCGGCGCGTGCAGATCATCCTGCTGGACACGCGGTGGGATCGCTCGCCCCTCACGCGCGTCAGTGACGCCGAATACGCCGAGCGCAAGAAGGTATACGCCGGCCCGTACACTGCCAGTACCGATCCAGGCGCGCACATGCTGGGCGAGGACCAGTGGCAGTGGCTCGAGGAACAGCTGCGCCAGCCTGCAACCCTGCGTCTCATCGGCACGAGCATTCCTTTTCTGCAGGACGGTACGGGCTGGGAAACGTGGGCTAATTTCCCACACGACCGCGCCCGCCTGCTGGATCTGATCGCCACGACCGGCGCAAAGGGCATCCTCTTTATCACCGGCGACACCCATCGTGCCCAGTTCTCCAAGCTGGCCGGCGCTGCACCCTATCCACTGTGGGAGCTGAACTCCAGCGGCCTGACCGAAAACTGGCAGTGGGCGGCCCCCGACAAGAACCGGCTGGGCGGCGTTCTACGCCGAAGACAACTACGGCCTGATTCGCATCGACTGGAATAAGCCAGATCCCGAAATCATGCTGGAGATTCGCAACGTCCAGAACGAACTGGTCATGCAAAATACCATTCGCCTGAGTGAGTTACAGTAGCAGGAGAACCGTTGCCTTGTCGCATCTCTTTGATCCGATCACTCTGCGCAGCGTCACGCTGCGCAACCGCATCGGCGTTTCGCCCATGTGCCAGTACAGCTCCCAAGAGGGCTTTGCCAACACCTGGCACATGGCGCACCTGGGTGCCCGTGCTGCCGGCGGCGCCGGCCTGATTATCACCGAAGCGGCAGCCGTCCAGGCCGAGGGCCGCATCACGCCGTGGGACCTGGGCATCTATCGCGATGAGCACATCGAAGGGCTGCGATCGATCACCCGGTTTCTCAGCGAGCAGGGCGCTGTACCGGGCATTCAGCTTGCCCACGCCGGCCGCAAGGCGAATACGGCGCGTCCCTGGGAGGGCGGGCAGCCGCTGCCCAATCCTGGCAACTCCTGGTACATCGTAGGCCCCAGCCCTGTCCCCTTCAAGGCGGGTCACCCGGTGCCACATGCGCTGACGGTCGAAGAGATCGAGGATGTAGTGGCGGCGTTTGTCCAGGCCACCGAACGCGCCGTGGCTGCCGGTTTTCGCCTGGTCGAAATACACGCCGCCCACGGCTATCTACTGCACAGCTTCTACTCCCCGCTGTCGAATGAGCGGACCGATGAATACGGTGGATCGTTCGACAACCGTGTGCGCATCGTCGTCGAGGTGACGCAGGCAGTACGCCGCGTGCTGCCCCACTCGCTGCCGCTGTCTGTCCGCCTGTCTTGCACGGACTGGACGGATGGCGGCTGGACGATCGAGGACACGGTGGCCCTGGCGCGGCGGCTCAAAGAGGAAGGCGCCGACCTGATCGACTGCAGTTCCGGCGGCAACGCCGCCGCTGCTCATGTGCCGGCCGCACCGGGTTACCAGGTACCTTTTGCGCGGGCTGTACGCAATGAGGCCGGGGTTGCCAGCGCTGCGGTGGGCCTGATCACGACACCCCAACAGGCCGAGCAGATCATCGCCAATGGCGATGCCGACATCGTGCTGATGGGCCGTGAACTGCTGCGCAACCCCTACTGGCCGCTCCACGCTGCACTGGCCCTCGAGCAGCCCGTTGCACCGCCGCCCCAGTACCTGCGCGCCTTCTAGACAGACTTGGCCCTCCAACGTACCGGGCCGCGCGGAATGTCCCGGGGACGTCCAACGTCCCCGGGACATGTAGGCGACGTCCCCGGGACATTTTCGCCCGCTCCTGCCACCAAAGCCACCCCGCTTGCGTATTGTTCCTTGATAGTCGTGAACGAAGACTTCGGGAGGAGCAAGATGGCAACCGTAAACGACCTGGCACGTGAATTCCTAGTCGCAGAAGCGCCTGGCAGTCGCCGGCATTTCCGGCACACGCGATGTGCCGGGCAACCATATCTACCAACTGCTGCGTCAACGGGGGCACGAGATGTATGCGATCAGCCCTCATCTGGACACATTTGACGGCGATCCCTGCTATCCCAACCTCGCTGCGCTGCCGGTCGTGCCCGACGGTGTCGTGATCGTCACCCGGCCGGAGATCACCCTCGACGTGGTCAAGCAGTGTATTGACACCGGCGTCACGCGGGTGTGGATGCACGATATGCGCGGCACGCTGCCCAAGTTCGCCAAGGAAAGCGGGCAGGCGGTGTCTAGCGTGTCGGACGAGGCAGTGCGCCTTTGTCACGAGCATGGCATTACCGTGATTCCCGGCGGCTGCCCACGCCAGTTCGACGGCGACTTTGGCCACAAGTGCATGCGGTGGATGCTGCAGGTGATGGGCGCACTGGAAGTGCCGGAAGGATCAGGGGCAGTGCAGCAAGAGAAGCTCCCGGCCGCCTAGGCCCAATCTCGCACGTACGTTCGCACAATTTGTTTCTGGCGGCTGTCAGCGTATCCTAGGGGACTATGGATTTATTCGCGTCCTATCGGTCCAGGACGGCTGACGGGAACGGCCAGCAAGCGTCGGCAAATCGCACAGGATCTTGGGACCCACTGGCGCCGCGGGCGCGACGATGGGTGCTGCCGGCTGCTTCCGCGCCGCTGCTCGTCTTCCTGTCGCTGCCCCTGCTGGCGCTGTTCCTTCGGCTGGATCTGGTGGGTCTCTGGACCAGCTTTGACAGCCCCACCGTTCTCCAGGCGCTGACGCTGAGCCTCGTGACGGGCACCGCAGCCTCGCTGCTGACGATCGTGCTTGGCACGCCGCTCGCTCTCCTGCTTGGCGCGCCGGCAGTTTCGCGGCCGCAACGTGGTGGACACCTTGGTCGACCTGCCCATGGTGCTGCCGCCTGCCGTAGCTGGCATTGCCCTGTTGCTTGTCTTTGGCCGGCGCGGCCTGCTGGGCCCGGGGCTGGAGACAGCCGGCATTTCGGTGGTGTTTACCCCGCTGGCCGTGGTCCTGGCGCAGCTCTTTGTTGCCTCACCTTACTACGTCAAGTCTGCTGCCGCCGGCTTCGCCGAGATCGATCGCGAGCTTGAACAGGCGGCGGCGCTGGATGGGGCCACCAGCTTCGGCATCTTTCGCTACGTCACGGCGGCGCTCGCCTGGCCGGCACTTCTGGGCGGTGCCGTGATGACCTGGGCGCGCGCCATTGGCGAGTTCGGCGCCACAATCATCTTTGCCGGCAACTTCCCCGGCCGCACCCAGACGATGCCGCTCGCCATCTACCTCGGCTTCGAACGCAACCTCGACCAGGCCGTAGCCCTGGCATTTGTCCTTATGGTCGTCTCGTTCGGCGTGCTCGTCTTTGTCAAGTGGCTGCTGAACCAGCGGCAGGCATAGCTGTCCCGGGGACATTACCACCTACTGGTACGCCAGCACCTCACGCACTGTCAGCCGCGACGCACGCCAGGCCGGCAGGAAGCTGGCAAATGTGGCCAGTACGACCACGATCACCAGCCAGGTAACGAGCCCACCGGCAGAGAAGATATACGGCAGCGCGCTCTGGAAGAGCACCACGCCCACGGTCTGCGCCAGCAGCGCGCCCACCGGAAAGGCCAGCATTGCCCCGATCGCCCAGCTGATCAGCCCGATAATGATGCCCTCGACGATCACGATGCGCAGCACCGAGCCGTCCGAGGCGCCGATGGCACGCATGACGCCGATCTCGCGCGTTCGCTCCAGCACGTTCTGGCTCATGGTGCCGGCCAGGCCCAGCGCACCCACCGACGCGATCAGCACACCCATCGCCAGCAGCAGGTAGACGATAATGTCGAAGAATGCCCCGGTGAAGCGGCGCAGCGTGTCGATCGTGAACGTCGATGCCACGTCGTAGCCCCCTGCCTCCAGCCGGTCGTTCAGGATCTTTGCCGCGTCTTCCATCTTCAGCCCGCTGGCCGGGTCGAGCTTGATCTGCAGGCTCGACGACCGGTTGACGTCTGCCGTCAGCTTCGCATAATACGGGTAGTTGACATAAACTGGAATCACATTGGGCGGGCCGCCCAGCACCCGCGCAATGCCGGCTATGACAAAGTCGTACTCCTTGGTTCCAATCTCCAGCTTCATCGTGTCGCCCGGCTTCAGCCCCGGCTGCGATGCGAGCACATTCTGGCTGATGACGATTGCGTTCTCGTCGTCCGGCAGCAGCCAGCGGCCTGCCGTCAGGGTCGGCTGGACCATGACGCTGTTCGCCTCCAGGGCCGAGATCGTCAGGGTGTCGCCGTCGCTGCCGTCGGGCAGGATCGGCGTCGCCTGCGATTGGATCCAGCCTTCCACGATGTCGACGCCGGGCAGCGTGCGCACGACCTGCTCCACGCGCTGCGTGCGATACGGCTGCTCGAACTGGATCTGTACGTCAAACTGGTAGTAGTCCAACGACTGGTCGATCAGCCCATTCAGCGATGAGCGCACGCTGCCGACAGTCATGAAGAGCATGCCACCCAGCACCAGCGTGATCAGCGTCAGGGCCAGCCGGCCGCGCCGCCGGAAGGTGTTGCGCAGCGAGAGCTGCATGGGGCGCGACAGGCCGCGCACCGAGTTGATCGCCACGTGTCAGCCAGCCGTCACGCACCTGCTCGGCATTGGTGCCATAGTCGCTGACCGCCTCGCGCACTGTCATCCCCGTGCCTTTGAAGACCGGGACTAGCGCCGCCAGCAGCGGCGTCAAGAGCCCGACCACAAGCTGAAGCGCCAAGACCAGCGGCGGCAGCGACCAGCGGGGAAAGTCGATGTTGATGAAACCGCCCAGGAAGGCGGCGATTGCGCCGCCGACCACGACCGTGAGCGGCACGGCGACGGCCAAGCGCCGCCAGGCTGTAGATCAGCACGGCGCCGAGATACATGCCGAAAAGCTGGTACCGCCGGGCGCCTACCGCCTTCATGACCCCGATCTGCCGCACCTGCTGCGCCATCAAGGCCGAGATGGTGTTGATGACCAGGAAGCCGCTCAAAATGAGCGCCAGCAGGCCCAGCGGCGTCAGCAGCAGCGCCAGCGCATCGAACAGGTCCTGCAAGGCCAGCTTGCCCGGCTCGGGCACCTGGACGCGCGCCACCGTGTAGCCGCCCTTCTCGATCTTGTCGGCGACCTTGTTGGCGATGGTCGTGATATATTCTTTGTCCAGCAGCTGCTCGGGCGTACCGTTGACCCGGACCAGGACCTGCTGGTACGTGCGTTCCCCGCCCAGCCGCTCAAAGGTGTCGAAGTCGACATAGCCGGTCGCCTGGCCGGTAAAGTTGGCCGAGAAGCCGTTGGGGTCGTAGACGACGCCTGACAGTGTTACCTGGCGCGGACGATCGTCCTGGTTCTGCAGCGTCAGCTTGTCCCCGACCGCCAAGCCTGTCGGCAGCGCAGTCGCCGAGTTAAAGCCGCTGCGCTCGATCACGATCTCGTCTTTGCGCGGCCAGGCTGTCCGCTCGGCGCCCACCGCAGGTTTCGCCGGCAGTGTATAAATCGGCTGGATGCGGTTGATCCGAATGTCGTTAAAGTCGTCGATAGCTGTAACAAGCAGGGTTTCCTGCTTGTCAGGCGTCGTCTGTACCTTGAGTGCCAGGGTGCTGCGACCCTGAACATCCGCAACCTCACGCATCCGGCCAATGGCGTCCAGCTGATCCTGGTCTACACCATCGGTAAAGATGACCGCCTGCGCGACATTAGTTTCGGCATAGATGACCTTGAGCTCGGAGAGGATGACCGAGCGCAGCAGTTGCACCGTGCCCACGGCAAAGATGCCCACGGCAATGGATGCAACGACGAGCATCGTGCGTGTGCGGTTCGACCACAGTTCGCGTACGACCTTGCGCCAGCGAGTGCTAAACATGTCGTGGTTGCCGTCCTCGTGTCAGTGCTTATTAGTCCGCCGCAGCGGCGCCAAACCCCATCGGGCTGGGCAGTACAAAATGAGGAGTGTTCGGCTGCGGACGCGATCCTGTGTGCGGTACATGCGTTTGCGCATGGGCATAGCATCAGTCGTCGCCGGGTGTCCGAAGCGATCTGCCCGTCGGCAATTGTCACTGCGCGCCCGACGCTGCGTGCCAGGTCCTCGTCATGCGTGACCATGACGATCGTCTTGCCGCCGTCCACCAGGCGCTCGAACAGGTGAAATACAGCGTCGGCCGTACGTGAGTCGAGGTTGCCGGTCGGTTCGTCGGCGACGATGATCGCGGGGTCGTTGGCAAGCGAGCGCGCAATGGCGACACGCTGCTGCTGGCCGCCGGAGATGGCGGTGGGCAGCTTATCCGCCTGGTCCACCATGTCTACCTGTTCCAGCAGGTGCAGTGCGCGCTCCTTGCGCTGGCGCGACGAATACATGTTGCAGAAATCCATCGGCAGCATGACGTTCTCCACCACCGTGAGCGTCGGCAGCAGCTGAAAGAACTGGAAGACGACGCCGATGTTGCGGCCGCGCCAGCCAGCGATCTGGCTCTCGCGCAGCTTGTGCACTTCGGTGCCGGTCACGATGACTTCCCCTTGGGTGGGCCGGTCGATCCCGGTGATCATGTTGCTGAGAGTCGACTTGCCACTGCCGGATTTGCCCACGACCGCGACAAACTCGCCTGCGTCGATCTTGAGATCGATCCCCTTCAAGGCCTGGAATTCCCCCGCCGGCGTCTTGTAACTCTTGACGACACCGGACAGGTCGATCAGTGCCTGCGCCGGAACATCTTCCTGCTTGCCGTTCCGGCCGCCCGTTACCATAAATGGAATACGCCACATAGCGTTTTGTCTCCCTTCCGTGGAGGCGAAAATGTCGCCTCGCTTCTGTACCATTCCTGTGCAATATATATACACAAGCTGTGCAGGTACACTATACAGGAGCCGAAAACAAAAAGCAAGTGGTTAGTGTTACCAAATTGTATGAATCTTCACGCCGGTGGAGGTCTCTAATGTGGGGTTAAGGCCTGCCAGGCATGTCCTCGGGGCGCGCACCATGTCCCCGGGACGTCTACGAACGCATGCGTTCGCCACGTCCCGGGGACATTGCCTCCCGCGCGCCCTATCTCACTGCGCTATGACCCGCGTCTTTCCCCAGTCGAGCAGCTTGACCAGGTAGCGGCTGCGCACCTGCTCCGATGCCATGGCCTGCTTGATCGGCGGCAGGCGCAGGATGCCACCTAGAACGGCCGCCATCATGCGATGGCTCGCCAGCGCCTGGTTGTCGAAGATCAGGTTTGGCAGCATTCCGCGCTCGATCGCCATCAGCACCGTCTTGTGCACCGAATCGACCGGCGTGATCACGCGCTGCGGCCTTTCCTCCAGCCGCAGCCCCTCCCGGGTGCAGGCACGCACGCAGACGCCGCAGCCCAGGCAGAGCGTCGTATCCACGCGCGCCTTGCGCAGCTTGGGATGGTGTGGATCGTTGGTCGAGACCAGCGCCATCGCCTCGACGGGGCAGGCCGTGACGCACTTGCCGCAGCCGTTGCAGCGGCTCTCGTCCACCGCTGGCAGATAGTTGGTCGTCTGTACCGCGTTGGTAAACCCCACCCGGCGCGCAGCGATCATGGCTTCGCAGCAGCACCCGCAGCAGTTGCAGATGAAATTCACGCCGCGCTGGACATTTTCGCCAAACTGCACCAGCCCGCGGTCGCGCGCCTCCTGCAGCAGGTCCAGCCCCTCCGCCACGTCGATCTCGCGGGCATAGCCGTGGCGGGCGAGCGTTGCGCCGGTACTGTTGAAGGTCATGCAGATGTCCAGCGGGGCGTCACAGGCCCGGTCCACGTGCATCATCTTGTGGCGGCAGTAGCAGATGCCCACGCTGCGATGGCTTGCCGACCGCATAACCTCGCTCGCTCGTTCGTAGTCCATCACCACCAGCGTGCGGTCCGGGGGCAATGCCTCCTCGTTAACAAAGGCGCGCCCCAGGCGCGTCTCACTCATAAACAGCGCGGTGATAAAGTCCTCTTCCACGTTGATGTACTGATAAAAGAGTTCGGCCAGCAGCTTCTGGTCGATGTCGCCGCGCAGCCGCATCATAGAAAACTCAAAGAAGCCGGCCATCGGGGGTGGCAGGACATAGCTGACCTGCCCATCCGGCCCCTGCATGTCCAGGAGGATGGCACGATCTGCCAATCCATCCAGCACCTTCTGTGTGTCGGCCAGGTTCATCTGCCAGCGCTGGGCTGCATGCTCGGCTGTGAAGGGGCGGATGGGCAGCAGCGCTACCAGCTCAGCCTCCTTCTCGCTGAACAGCAGCTGCAGAATGGCATACAGGGCGTCCGAAGGTGGCGCACCTTGGGGCAGGCGGTTGAGACGTTCGACCAGCGATTCGTAACCGGTACGTACAGTATGGTGTGCCATCATAATTCCCCCTTTGGCTGTAGCACTTTATCTGTAGCATGTGTCCGGCCGGTTCAGTACGCACGCCCTCGTGCGCATGCAGGCTAAACTTATACTATCTTCGCGCACGTGTGTTCCGTACCATGTTGCGTGCGGATTGTTGGAATAGCAGGCGGCTGTCAGCCGGTCACCGTTCCCTGCTGTTGATTGAGCACCAGCTGCACCTTCGTCGCTACGGCGCTAAACGCAAATGGTTTCTCGAGCCAATGCGCAATGTGCTTCATTGCCTCCAAACGTGTATCCGTCATGGGATGTCCGGTCATGACGATGAGCTTCGCCTGGGGCTGAGATGGCTGCAGCGCATGAAAGAGTTCGACGCCACTTGCACCGGGCAGAACCAGGTCGGTGAGCACAAGATCGACGCCGCCAGGCGCCTTGCCTGCAAGGTCGAGCGCCATCACGGCGTCGTGCGCAGCCAGCACGCGGTAGCCCAGGCTCGCCAGGCTCTGCGTCAGTGCCTCACGCAGTTCGTCGTTATCTTCCACGAGCAAGATGCATTCGCTTCCGCTCACCGCCGGCAAGACCTGCTGCGCAGCGATCGGCGTGGCGCCGCGCGCTGATTCACCTGCTGCTAACGGCAGATAAAGCGTAAAGGTCGTTCCTTGCCCCGGCGTGCTCGCTACGCCGATGGCACCGCCGTGCTGCTTGACAATGCCGTACACCTGCGCCAGGCCGAGGCCGCTCCCTGCCCCAGGACCCTTGGTCGTAAAGAAAGGTTCAAAGATGTGGGGCAGATGTGCGGCTGCAATGCCGGTGCCCGTGTCGGTAACTTCCAGGCGCAGCCATACGCCAGGCTGGACATCCGGCAGGGGCGCAGGTCTGTTGTCCTCGGGCGCAACCTCCACCCTGCTAAGCGTGAATGACAGGGTGCCGCCGTTGGGCATAGCATCGCGCGCATTGAGTGCCAGGTTCATCAGCACCTGGCGCAGCCGGGTTGGGTCGGCATTGACCACCAAGTGGTAGTGCTGTACGTTCAACTCTAGCTCTATAGTTTCCGGCAGTGTATGCCGCAGCAGCCTGACTTGCTCGTTGAGCAGTTGGTACAGGTCGATGTGGCTGCGTTCCATCACGGATCGCCGGCTGAAGTCCAGAATCTGCCGTACCAGGTCGCCGGCATGCTGGGTTTGGTCCACGATCGTGGCCAGCTGCTGTTGCTGCTTGGAAGTAAGATTTGGCGCCATCAGCAGGACATCGGCATAAACGGAAATAACGCCGAGCACGTTGTTGAAGTCGTGGGCGAGCCCCGCCGCCAATTGTCCCACCGTCGCCAACCTGTCCTGTGCTTCCTGGTAGCGCTGCTGCTCCCGCTCTTGCGTCACCTCGTCGAGCACCAGCACCCAAGACGTGCTGGCCGCCTGTGGCTCGACCGGGCGGGCGTTCAGAACGAAGGTGCGGCTTCCATACGGGAGCTCCTGCCAGCCCTTTGCTGGCGCAAAGATCTCGTGCAGAGGGTGCCCCCCGATCTCCGTTACTGTATTATCCGGCTGACTGCTTCCCAGCTCACGCAGTAAGCTCTCTCCCGCCGCGTTCGCCAGGAGGATGCGTCCGCTGCCGGTCATGAGTGCCAGCCCCTCTGGTACCGTATTTACGATCTGCTGCGTCAGCTCTGCCTGAACTTGTGTCTGGTGCAGCAGCTGCAGCCTCTGGATGATGCTGCCTGCGATCTCGGCCAGCGATACCAGCAGCCTGATCTGCTCCGGCGTCACCTGCCTCGGCAGCGGGAGCGCCACAAATACTACGCCGACAATTGCGTCCGAAGTGCGAATTGGCGCCCAACCTCCACCCCAACCCATAGGCGTAAGCGATCGAAGCACCTCCGCCAGCCCTGGGTTGCGCAATATGTCTGGTTCGACATGCGCTTCTGCCGTCACAAATACCCTTCCGATGATGCCCTCGCCCCGTGCAATCCGAGCTCCCTGGAAGGCCTGGCACCAGCCGCTCGCCGCTGCAATGCGCAGCCGATCACTCTCCGGGTCCCACAGCCAGATCGCCGCAGCCTCCGTCTGTAGGGCTGCCAATGTCTGGCTGAGCAGGATGGCGACTGCCGTCATCCTGCGTCTGTGCTGTGCGCAGCGCATTTGAAAGGTGATGCAGCGCTTCAAGTTCGCCGAGCCGCTGCTGCAGCGTTGCCATGGTTTCTCGGGCCTGTGTCACGTCGCGGGCAATCCCCTCGATGGCAGTGAGCCGGCCGTTGCCATCGAAAATTGGGGTATTGCGCTGCTCAGCCCATATCGTGGACCCGTTCTTGTGCTTCCAACGCAAGATCAGTGGCTCGCCGAATGGGATTTCACCGCCGATCGCCTGCTTCGAGTCTCGGGTGGTCGGCTGGAGTCTACAATCTTGAATACGAGGTCGGGATCGGCATAATGCTCTTCAGGCGTGTAGCCCGTCAGCCGGACGGTGGCAGGGCTTACGTATTCCAGTCTTGGTTGGGGGACAAGCACATAGCGATAGATTAGGTCCGGTGCGTTTTCCGCCAGGCGGCGGAACCGCTCCTCGCTGCTGCGCAGAGCCTGTTGCTCGCGCACAAGCCGGGCGTGGTAATTGGCGTTCTCGAGTACGATCGGCAGTTCCGACAAGTAGCTCGCGTGCTTGACGATATAACCTGCAGCGCCTAGTCGCAGCGCTTGCACGGCGATCTCTTCATCGCCTTGGCTTGTGACAAGCACAACTGGTACGTCCAGCCGGCGTTCGTCGCGAATGCTCTTGAGCAGTTCAAAAGCCTGCGCATCCGGGAGGTTAAAGTCCAGCAGCAGCACGTCATAGTCGATCAACCCATCGCTCAACCCGTCACTCGCCTCGCCCGGTATCTGTGGCAGGCGCGCAAGAACTTCTTGCCCGCTGCCGACCAGGTCGAGACGGATGTGTGGTGCGTGCTGGGCCAGGTGCTGCCGCGTGCGCTCACTGCTGGCTGGATCGTGTTCCGCATATAAAACGCGCAGTGAGCCTTGCCGGCGCAGCGACTGCTCTCTGAAACGCTCGGCTGCCGCTTGAACGATTTCCGGCAGACGGCGGTGGTAGGCGCCGCGCTTGGTAATGTAGTCGTCGGCGCCTGCCTTGATGGCACTGATGGCAACGTCTTCATCTCCTTGTCCGGTGAGTACCACCACGGGCAAGGGCAGTTGGGCGTGGCGGATGGCATAGAGAATGTCCAACCCGCTGCCATCCGGAAGACGCAGATCGGTAAGTACAAGGTCGAACTGCGCAGCAGACGTACGGTTGTGCGTCAGGGCCGCCAACGCCTCTGCGACAGTGCTTGCGCTGATGACCTGGACACCGGCATCGGCCTGCCGAAGTGCCCGTCGTGCAAGCTCCACGTCGACACTGTCGTCTTCTACATAAAGAATATTCATATTGTGAACTACCAGTGAGTGACTCTTTTATTGCGGAGCCTTTGAGGCGGATGGCTCCGGTGTGCCAGGCTGTGATGGTGCTATTTTGAGGTATAATGCCTAGCCCCATTATAGCGCGGATGTAGCGAAACGATAGTGACCGGACGGACACGTGCCGGTCGTGGACGAAGGAATGTACCGTACATCCTATCGTCTTTCTGTATATCGATGTTGGGCCACTGACCTCATAGGATGTGCGGAACGAGTGATTTCCAGAGAGCGTTGAAGCCGCATGTCAAGCATGTCGTCCGCTGCCCAAACCGATGGGCCAGGTCTTTCGCTGCTAAATCGATTTACCTTGCTGAGCGCCGTGATCCTCTTTGTCGGCGCCCTGCTGATGGCGTGGTGGATCGATCGCCGCATCTACCAGGTTGTCACCGAAGACAGCATCGAACTGGCGGGCGTCTTCGTGGACAGCACGATTGCCCCGCATCTCGCCGAACTGCCCAGCGTCAACACGTTGACCGTCAGACAGGCGGCTCATCTCAAGCAGTTGATTGCGAACAACGTCGACAGCGGGCGCTATGCCGCGGTCAACTTGTGGTCTCCTTCCGGTGACCTGATCTACAGCACACTGCCGGCGCCCCTGGACGAAGCACAGTCGGCAGCCGGCTTGCGTACGGCCTTAGCGGGAGAGGCATTCTCGGTGGCGACGGACCACGTTCAGGGCGACACCGATCCGTCCGGTCGGGGAGCGTTTCTCGAGTCGTATTTCCCTGTGCGCAGTGAGGCGGGCGATGTACTCGCCGTGATCGACCTCTACCAGAATCTTGCCGAGCTTGAGCGTTCTACCTTGCAGGTGCGGCTGCAGACCTGGCTGTTCGTCGGCACTGCGACCGCCCTCATGTTCTTTCTGCTTTATGGCATCGTGCGTCAGGGGAGCGAGACGATCGAGTCACAGCAGGCTGCGCTCGCACGCTCGCGCCGGCAGATTCAGCAGGCGGCCGTCAGAGCGGCTGCCCTCAACGAGGCGGCAATGCGCCGCCTGGGCGCTGACCTGCATGACGGTCCGGCCCAAGATCTCGGGATCGCCCTTATGCGCATGGAACCGCTGCGCGCAGCCGTGGCTGTCCATGTCGAATCAGGTGGCGAACACTCTGTGGATCTGGATGCTGCTTATTTTGACCTGCAGCTCATTCACACCGCGCTGCAGAGTTCGCTTCAGGAGATCCGCAACCTGGCCGGGGGGCTCCGTCTGCCCGAGCTGTCGGATCTTGACCTTGGCGCAACCATCCGCAAGGCAGCGGCTGACTACACGCGCAAGACCGGCAAACCAGTTGAAATAGACGGTCCTCTGCCGTTGGCCGGGAACACGGCGCTCAAATCCGCAGCCTATCGGCTGGTGCAGGAAGCGCTCAACAACGGGCACCAGCATGGCGAACCCTGCCGTCAAAAAGTTCGCTACCTGGTTGACGGCAACATGCTGCGGCTCGTGATTGAAGATGACGGCAGCGGCTTCGACGTCGGCCGCATGCGGGAGCGCGGGCCGCGCCGCCAATTAGGTTTGGCAGGTTTGCAGGAACGTGTGGAGATTCTCGGTGGTTATTTTGAAGTTCAGTCGGCGCCGGGCAAGGGCACATTGGTGCGGGCCCTTCTGCCTCTGGATGCACCCGGTATTGACGAGGAATTAGTATGAGCACAATACGCGTCTTGTTGGTCGACGATCACCCGCTGTTCCGCCAGGGTGTGGCCTATACACTCAGCCGCGAGCCGGATATCACTGTCGCCGGCGAGGCTGCGAGCGGTAAGCAGGCGCTCTCCCTGGCCCGCTCATTGGTGCCGGACGTGGTGCTGCTCGACATCACCATGCCTGAAGGCGATGGCCTCACGACGGCAGCGCAGTTGAGCCAGGAGGTGCCCTCGGCGCTCATCATTATGTTGACCGCCTCCGAAGACGGCGACGACCTGGTGACGGCCATGAAGGTTGGCGCCAGGGGCTATGTCGTGAAGGGCGCCGGCGCCAGCGAAGTGGTTACTGCGGTGCGCGCTGTTGCCGCTGGCGACGCCTACATCACGCCCAAGATGGCTGGTAACCTGCTGCTCGAAATGACCCAGAAATCGGCCGAGAATCCCCTGGACGATCTGACCGAGCGTGAGCGCGAGGTGCTGGAACTCCTGGCCCAAGGGTTGACTAACCGTGAGATCGGTCTGCAGCTCTCCTTAGCGGAAAAGACCGTCAAGCACTACGTCACATCCGTGCTGCAGAAGCTCCACGTGCGCAGCCGCGTCGAGGCCGCCCTCCTCGTTCAGCGCCAGGCCAAGCACTGACCACCCCGCACCTGGATCGCAGGCGCCGCCGACGCGTGCGTCGGATTCGCCTGCCCCTCCCCGCCGGACCTACCGGCGCGCCAGCCGCGCCACCGCTTCCTCGCGTGTGGCCACAAAAAAGATCTGCGTACCCTGGTTGCACTCGTAGATGAAATCCGCCAGGGCCTTGCTCTGATACTTCTGAAACTCGCCCACAATCGCCACCTTGACGCGATAATTGACAAGCTTCTGCAGGATCTCACCCGCCAGCCTGGTGCGCAGCTGAAAGAACTCAGGCGCCAGGTCTGCTTCATGCAGGATCAGCGCCTCTACGTGTTCGGGATAGAAACTGCCGAGCAGGTCAAGGATCTCCTGGCTGCTGTTCAGCGGTTCCTCGCTCGTGACGAGTTCCCCAATCAGAACGCCGTCGAGCCGCTGCGTCTCAACTTGCACGGTATCTATTTGCACAACCTGCCTGCCTTTCCCGTCTATGCTCGTCCACGTTCCCACGTCATCGCCGTGTAATCACGGTAGAAGCCCGCTGCCTCCAGCAGCGGCTGGCCGGCACTGCCCAGCACCGGCTCCCCGTTCCAGGTCGCCACGCTCAACCGCGCCTCAAAGCTGCCGGCATGCGCTATCCATGCTTGCAGGGCGCGGCGTACCTGGCCGTCGTCCGCATCGGCAGCGGTCGTCATATCGGCGCCGCTGTCGCCAATCAGCAGCACAGGTTCGCCGCGCTGCTGGGCAAGCCAGGTGGATGGTATCCGGGAAAACGCAAACGGTTCCCCGCCCGCCGTGCGCAGTTCGCCCGCCGGCCCATAAAGGTTGGCCGGGTCGCAGGCATTGAGCAGCACGATGGGATCGTCTTCATCCTCGCCTCTGGCTGCTCCGGCCCGAAGCTGCTCCACCACCTCAGGGCAGCGCAAACTGGATGCCCGGCAGCCCGCGCACGAAATAGCCCCGCCGCACCTCGCCGCGCATCTCCAGCCGCTGCAGTTCCGGGTAGATCAGGCCCCAATCCCAGGCGCCGATTTCGTCGTCCAGGCTCTCATGCGTCACGACGCCATGCCGCGCCAGCAGTTGCCGTGCCTGCCGTGCCGCCACTTCCGCCGGGGGCAGCGGCTTGCCCAACACGCCAAACCGGTGCACCAATGCCCAGCGCCCCTCCTGCTTGGGCGCCAGCTGCGGCTCAAGCGGGTGCCCCATCCGTTCCGCAACACGCCGCCGCGCCGCTGCCAGTTCGTTCCGCCCCGGCCGCGCAATGGCGCCGCCAAACGTGGGCCGTCCAGCCAGGAACTCCGCCTGGCATGCCGCCGTCTGCACCCCGCTGCGCCCGCTGCTGCGCCAGGCGATCCGCCAGCTCGGTCTCCAGCGAGCTAAGCGGCTTGCGCTCGTGGCCTGCTTGGGGCACGCCATACTGCAGCAGTTCACGCAGCGCCGCCAGGTTGTCGCTCGTGGCCAGCCCGGCCGCCGCCAGCTCCCACAGGGCCGCCGCCGTCTCCTGCTCCCCAAGGCCGAGTGCCGCGCGCAGCTCGGCCGGGAAGACGGCGCCTTCGCTCTTCAGAAAGGCATGCACCGCCTGGGCGTGCTCGCTCAGGCCGGACAAATCGTCCGGCGGCGTCTCCAGATAGGCGCTGCCCTCGCCACGGAAGAGATAGCGAATGCGCAGCCGCCGCGGATCTACGCCGCCGGAACCGACCCAGACCAACTCGCCGCTCTGGCACAGCTCGGCCAGCAGGCTGGGGCGATAGTCCGGCAGCCGCAGCGGCAGCACGTCGCGCTCCCACGCCCGCCCGGCGACGGGCGCCGCCCGCAGCTGCTGCAGCACCCGCCGCAGCCCGCCCTCGCCCGCCAGCCGCTGCGCGGGGTGAATATGCTGCCATCGGGCCAGGAAGTCCGCATACGCCGCCAGCGTCACCGGCTGCACTTCGTTGCGCAGGATCGCCAGCGTGCGCCGGTGCATCTGCTCCAGCACGCGGCGGTCGACAAACTCCGCCTGCTTCTCCAGTCTCCGCTCTGCGCCGCTCGGCGTGAAGCGCCCCTGCGCCAGCTGGCGGCTTGCCACCAGTTCGGCCAGCTCGCCTGCCAGCCACTCCTCCGGAAAGGCATAGCGTCGCCTGGATTGCTGCGGCCGTCGTCGGGCCGGCCTGCGCCAGGTAGCGGTGGAGAATGCGCCGGCGCGCTTCGTCGGCAGAGAGCTCCCAAGTGCTGTAGTTTTGGGCTGCAGGCAGCTTGCCCAAATCAAATGCCGCAATGTACTCGGGAGCCAGTTCGGCCGCCACCCAGCGCGTGTCAACTGCGCGGGCGGTAGGGATTGGAAGCGCGACGATGCGGCGGTCACCTGCCAGCCGCCCGAGCCAGGAGGCCGGATCGACCGTGCAGCGCTCGGCCACCTCGACCGAAGAAAGGTCGCCCACGCTCTGAAACAGGTATGCCAGCTCTTCGAGCGTGCGCACCTGGACGGCGGGCGCCGTGTGCTGCAGCCGCTCACGCACTTCGGCCACCGCCTCGGGCCGCAGCAGGTCCGCCAGGTCCACGTCCTGCAGCAGCTCCTGCAGCAGGTCGCGGTTGGCCGCCAGCGTCTGCAGCTGGCGCTCGGCCTTGGGCGCGTCCCACTCGTACATGTAGATGCGAGATGAAGTCCCAGAGCAGGCTCTGCGCCACCGGCGAGGGCGTCAGCGATTCGGTCGCCACAACCTCGATCTCGCCGCGCTGGATCGCGCCGAGGACGTCTTCGAGGTGCGGCAGGTCCATCACCTCCTGCAGGCAGTCGCGATAGGTTTCGGCCACGATCGGGAAGTCCTCAAAGCGGCGCACGATCTGCAGCAGGTCCTTGGCGCGCAGCCGCTGCAGCCAGAAGGGCGTGCGCTTGCCGCGCCCCAGCCCTGGCAGCAGCAGCGCCCGGGCCGCGTTCTGGCGGAACTGCGCGCCAAACACGGCCGAGTTGGGCAGCTCGCCGAGGATGCGCTCGCGTGCCTCGGCCGGCCGTCATGCTCGTCACCAGGTCGAGCGGGAAATCGCCGTCGGCCGCCGGGAAGCGGAACAGGATGCCGTCGTCGTTGCTCTGCACCTCGACCTCGACGCCCGTGCGCTCGCGCAGCGCGCTGGCCAGGGCGATCGCCCACAGCCCGTTGACCCGCCCGCCAAAGGGTGACTGGACCACCATGCGCGGGTCGCCGACGGCATCGTCAAACACCTCGACCAGGATGGAGCGGTCGGACGAGATTGTCCCGGCGTGGTCGACCTGGCCGGCCACATAGTCCATCACGATCCCGGCCGAGTTGTCGTCCAGGGCATATTCCCGGCGCAGCCAGGCCAGCAGATCCTGCACCTGCGGCGCATCGCGCCGGGCCGCCGTGGCCCGCAGTTCCTCCAGCCCCAGGGCCGCAGCCGCCGCCTGCAGCCGTTCCGCCACGGCCCGCCGGAACGCGCCCACTTTCTCGCCCAGCTCGTACGGCCGCCATGGAAAGTCGCCGCGCCAGAAGGGCATGCGCGGGACCGAGCCGGCGGCATCGCCCACGACCACCTTGTCGTCGGTCACGGCGAGCACGCGCCAGACCTGCGAGCCCAGCGTAAAGGTGTCGCCGGGCCGCGTCTCGTAGACAAACTCCTCGTCCAGTTCGCCCAGCTTGGTCTTGCCGTCGCTCAGGTAGGCGCCAAAGGTGCCGCGGTCGGGAATCGTGCCGCCGCTCGTCATCGCCATCAGCCGCGCGCCGGGCAGCGCCGCCAGCTGCTGGTTGACCTTGTCCCACGTGATGCGCGGCCGCAGCTCCCCGTGCGCCAGGCTGGGATAGCGCCCCGCCAGCATGTCGAGCACGGCGGTGTAGGCGCGCAGCCCCAGGTCGGCGTAGGGATAGGCCTGCCGGATCAGGCGGTAGAGTTCGTCGACGTGCCAGTTCTCCACCGACACCATGGCGACGATCTGCTGCGCCAGGACGTCGAGCGCGTTGCGCGGCGTATGGATGGCTTCCACCTCGCCGCGCAGCATGCCGCCGGCCACGGCGGCTGCTTCCATCACGTCCTCGCGGTGGGTGGGGAAGAAGCGCCCCTTGGACGTCTGCCCCACCAGGTGCCCGGCGCGGCCGATGCGCTGCAGCCCCTGCGCCACGGCCTTGGGCGCCTGCAGCTGCACGACCAGGTCCACGGCCCCGATGTCGATGCCCAGCTCCAGCGACGAGGTGCCGATGATGGCGGGCAGCTTGCCGGCCTTGAGATCGTTCTCCAGCGCCAGCCGGATCTCCTTGCTCATGCTGCCGTGGTGCGCCCGGATGGGTTCGGCGTGCTGACCCCGACCGGCGCCAAACATGCCGAGCCCCTTGGCGAGCCCGTCTTCCAGCAGTCCCGCCGCCGGATTGAAGGCTGCCGAGCCGCCGGCGGCCCGCAGCTCGTTGAGCCAGTCGGCCGCCCGCTCCGCCAGCCGCCGGTTGTTGACAAAGATCAGTGTCGAGCGGTGCTCCTCGATCAGCTCGTTGACCCGTGTGATCACGGTCGGCCACACCGAGCCGCCGGCCAGGTTGCGGAAGTCCTCCACCACCGTCTCGACCAGCAGGTCCAGCCGCTTGTGGTAGGCCGCATCCACGATCGTGACCGGCCGGGGCACGAGCGTGCTCTCTTCGCCTTCGCCCTGCCACGTGCCGCCGCCCAGGTAGCGGGCCGCCTCCTCCAGCGGGCGCACCGTGGCCGACAGCCCGATGCGCTGGAACGGCTGCTCGGCCAGGTGCTGCAGCCGTTCGAGGCTGAGCGCCAGGTGCACGCCGCGTTTCGAGCCCACCAGCGTGTGAATCTCGTCCACGATCAGCGTGCGCACCGTGCGAAACAGGTCGCGTGCCCGTGGGGCTGGTCAGCAGGATATAGAGCGATTCAGGCGTCGTGATCAGGATATGGGGGGCCTTGCGCAGCATCGCCTGCCGCTCGCGGGTGGGCGTATCGCCCGACCGCACCGCCACCTGGATCTCCGGCAGCTCCTGCCCCATCGCCTCGGCCGTGCGGCGGATCCCCGCCAGCGGCACCCGCAGGTTGCGTTCGATGTCGTTGTTCAGCGCCTTCAGCGGCGAAAGATAGATCAGGTGGATCCCTTGGAGCGAGGCGTGCGCGCCTGCACCCGCCGCCTGCGCCGCTTAGGCTTCTCCTCCGCCGCAGGGGTGGGTGGGGGCAGCGTGCGAAAGAGCTGGTCGATCCCCCACAGGAACGCCGTCAGCGTCTTGCCCGACCCGGTGGGCGCCATAATCAACGTGTTCTCGCCGCGCTGGATTGCCGGCCACCCGGCAGCCTGCGGCGGCGTCGGCTGCCCCATTGTCTCCTCAAACCAGGCACGGACCGGCGGCAGAAACGCGTCAAGTGGGTTGGCGGCAGGTGTAGACATGCAGGCCTCCAATACGAACATTTGTGCGTATGGAGCGTATTATACCGCAGGTTTCTCAGCAAAGCACGTACAAAATGTCCCCGGGACCTCGCAGGTCCCGGGGACAGGAGACGGGGGCGGCTACCACTCCTTGCGCCAGATCCAGTTCCTGTACGCCTCCGTAAACCCCATCGCCGTGTACAGCCCGTTGGCGGCCACCATGTCGCCCGTGCCGACGATCGCCTCGACCGCCCCCATCTCCCACAGCCGCAGCAGCCCCTCGGTCATCAACGCCCGCGCCAGGCCGCGGCGCAGGTGATCGGGGTGGGTGCAGACCGGCTCGAAGATGCCCAGCCGGTTGGCCTCGTCATACGGAATCCCCACATACGCCGCAAAGGTTCCGTCCGGCGCCACGGCCACCAAGTCCAGCTCGCGGCGGAAGCTGGGCGCCCGCCGCGTGAAATTCTGGTACTCCCACGGGTTGTGAAACGTGCGGTGGAAGGCGGCGTTGAGCAGGTCGGCGATCTGCTGGCAGTCGGCCAGCTCCTCCGGCTGCGTCGTGCGCAGCGTGTAGCCTTCGGCCACATGCACGGTGGGCCGCGGCTGCTGACCGAACCGCATGTGCCGCGTCATCCCCCAGTACGGCGTCTTTTCATAGCCGCGACGCGCCAGTGTCTGCTGGCGCAGGGCATCATATTCGTAGACCGGGATCTCCAGGTATGACCGCCCGGTGTCCTCGTTCCTTGCGCAGATATGCTCTTCTGCCCACGCCACCAGCTCCTCTTCCAGGTACCGGTAGTCCGGATGCACCTGCAGATAGGCCGTCCCTAATGAGCTTTCCGGCAGCACAAACGCCACCAGCTTACCTGCTGCATTCTCCCACAGCCGGATCGGTCGCTGCGCAAAGTGCGGCGTGTCCACGTCCGCCTCGTAAAATCGCTGCCCTTCCAGCCAGCGCACATCCCAGTTGAAGCCGATCGGCGTGATCGGCACGGTTTCCACCAACAGCTGGCGCATGCGCCAGAAGTCCACGTCACCCTGCGGCGCGCAGGTGACTATCGGGCCGGCCAATACTGTAGACATAATACAAGTTCCTTCTGAAATTGCTAGGCAGGGTGCTATGCGACGTTCACCACAACTTAGTACGTCTTCAGCATGCGTGAGGATGCGCCGCCCGGCACTAACATCTGCATGTAGTGCGCCATGTAATTTGGACGGGTGTATGTAAATGTGGAGACGATAGGTGCACAAGGTCCGGGGGAACAACGCAAGAAACCGAGTTTCTCGCAGAAACTCGGTTTCTGCCCCCGCCGGATCTTGTGCACCTACGATTGTGCGGGGACGGGCGCCTGCTCGGCCGCGGCCGCTGCCAACGGCCCGAGCACCTCGGCGAAACGCACTGCCGCATCGGCTGCCCACGCGTTCAGTTGTGCCAGCTCTTCGTCGGAACCGCCGATCGATCCGGTGTGCAGCCAGGCAATGCGCGCCGCCCGCCGGTCGTCCATCCGCTCCCAGCTCAGCTGGGTCCCCAATTCCTTCTCGATTGCCTGCCGCCGTTCGGCCAGCCAATCGAAGATGTGGTTGTTGCGCTCGCGGTTGCCGGTGTCGATGTAGAGTTCGATGCCGGAAGTGGTTGTCAGTCGCAAACGCCGCAATGTAGTACAGCCCTTCCGTCTGTGCGCCCTGCCACGGGCGCCAGCACGTGCCAGGCTTCGCCTGTGGGCGGCACGAGCTGACCCGGCAGCTCCATCCGGCCCTGCAAGGTCGGCCTGCAGTTCGACGAAGAACTGGATCAGCCGCCGCGCCGTGCCGGGATGCGTTCGAAGGTCGCAACCTGTTCGGCCATGTTGACGCTGGCTACCCGCCAGCCCGCATCGAGCCAACGCTGCATCCGGCTCGTGGAGACGGCATTGTTGGCCCACCACCCGCGGTGCGTGCGCGCCGACGCCGGCAGCGGCGCCCGCACGATGCGCTCGATCTCGTCAAAGCGCAGATTGAGGCGGTCGAGGTTAGGCGGTCGGTTCTGCAGATAGGTGGCCAGCAGCGCATATTTGCTCTCGCTGTTGGTGGCGGGCTCATAATAGGCCGGTGCGCCGTCGTCGCTCGTCCCTGCCCCATACCCTGTCGCAGCCCCTGCCGCTGTGCTGGTGCCCGGCGGGACGTAGGCGATCTGCTCGCCCCCCCACTGCGTGTCGGCGGCCGGCGGCGGCTCCGGTTGGTGCTTCTGCAGCCAGTTCCAGCAGAAGCGCAGCTGCGACCGCTCCATCGCCGTCAGATCGTTGCGAAAGTGCGCCAGGTGGTTGCGCGTGCTGCGCACGCCTTCCAGCAGCTGGCGCACGGCGTTGCGATCCAGCTGCAGCGTCGGCCCGAAGTGCTGCCAGGTCCGCTCGTGCAGGAATAGCTCGACATAATCGTAGAATGTCAGGCTGTCAAACGCTCTGGGCGGCCGCGCCGGTGCCAGCTTCGCCAGGCTGGCATCAAAGGCCGCCTGGTCGAGCTTGCTCGATTTGCCGGCCAGCCCACTCTGCGCCAGGTACGTTTTCAATGCGTCGCGATATTGGCCTACAAGCTGGCCCTGGTTATCGCTGATCCGCTGGATGGCGGCCGCCAGCTCGCTCGCTGCCGCCTGGCACTGCGCCGCCGTCCGGACCCGTGTCCATGACCCACTCGGCGCCGGTCTGCTGGACGCCAAAGGCGGCCAGGATCATATCCTTGAGCATGCCCTCGATGTCCTCGACGAGCATCAGGTCCTCGCCGCGGCGGCGGAAGTATTCGGTAGAGTCATAGGTCGTGACGACCCCCAGGAGCTTGCCGCCATCGTCGTCGACGATCAGCACCGAGTACTTGTCCTGCAGGCGGTCGATCACGTCGAACAGGTCGTCGTCCGGCGAAAACTCGTCCGCCCGCACGACGGCGTGGCCCACGGTCAGATCCTTGACCGCCACGCCGAAGTTGCTGGTCGCCTCGACGATCGACTGAAAGGTAATCACGCCGAGTGGGCGGCCATCGTCGTCAACCACCGGCAGCTGGCTGAACTCCCGCTCGATCATCATGGCGACGGCTTCGGTTGCCGGCTGCTGGGCGCGCACCGTCACCGGGGCAGCCGCGGCCTTCGAGCAGGTTTTGCACTGGGTAGGGCATGGGATTCGTCTGGCAGTAGCCGATAGGGCACAGGATTCGTCGTTGCGGCAGGCAGAGTATGTTGCTGTATGTCGCTGCGCATGCCGTTGATAGTATAGCCAGCGGCAGGCATTGCTCGAAATCGGCCTAATCATGGTCGGTAGGCACACGGTATGCGCTAGTCGCTCATTGCCTGGGCCAGTTCGGCGATGGCCTCGGCTTCCATGTCCCTGATCTGCAGCACGTGCTCCCGTAACGCGGCGCAAAGCTCCTGCACCTCTGCGTCACCTAAGGGAAAATCTGTCGTCATTCCCTGCCGCAGCGCAGCCAAGACGTGTGTCGATCTGCCGCATCTCCGGCAGAGCTGCGCTGCCATGCGCCAGGAATGCATGGTGGCGCTGCAGCATGAGCCGGCGCGTTTCGCCCAGCGCAGGCACACTGTCGGGCAGCAGCGCACAACCAAGCGCGTCCCAGGCCTGCCCGCTGCGCCGGAACTGATCCGCTACATGGTGCAAGGGCGGCTTGCTCAGTAGAACGCCTGCCTCATCCAAGAACTGCGCAAACTGAGCACGCTCTGCGTTGCCGTCTTTGCCGAAGATAGCAACGTGTTCGAAGGTTGTACGCAGCCCGTTGTACAGCTTCGGCCCACGGGGGAACTCCTTTGCCCAACTCTGTCTGAGCTTGGGCTGCACGAGCAGATCGGCCCAATGTTGGTAAGCGGCAAAGCCGAAGTTGTGGGCTGCGCCCTTGGGCGGCGCTTCCGTGTACAGCTTGATGCAAGCCCAGATTCCCGCCGTCACTGCGGAGGGCAGCTTCTCAGGGTCGGGATGATCGAGCACCATCAAGCGATACTTGGCGTTCTTGGCGCGGCCGCGTGCCGCCGCCAATTCGCCGGTCGTTACCGTCAGCGGCACGCGTGCCCGGTCGGCAATCCACACGGTGTCCTGCTGCTGATCATAGCCATAGACCACGATCGGCAGCATTGCCCACATCCCGGCGTCATTTGGTAACGCGTTGTACGGAAGCATGTAGTGGTCGGCCCACACGATCGCGGGCGTACCATCGGCAAGTGTGTCGGTCAGGTTCGCCACCGCCTTTTCGGGATTGTTCGTCTGCTTCCTTGTCTGCACGACGCCAAGCCGCGCCAATAGGGTATCCAGTGGGTCGAACGTGTTGCGCGTCAAAATGACCACGTGCGGGTCATAACCCTCATAGGCAAACGAGAAATAGCCCATGACAGCCCCGCCACTGATCCCCAGCAGCAGCGCCTCGCTGTATGGCTGTCCCGTGTGCGGAGCTTTGGCGCCGGCGGCTGCGAGGTAGTTGCGTACGCTGCCTGTTTCCCAGTGCAGGCCGTCAAATTCTTGATAGTTTTCCAGGCGGGGCATCGTAAACTCCTTTATCTCCATTCCCACACAATGGCTGGCGACATGCAAGCGCCAGCATAGCAGGTTTGGGAGGCGGGTGGGAGAATGAGGGACATACTCGTCTGGAGTCGTCTGCGGCTAGACGGTCCTCAGATACTCGCGCACGAGGATGGCCGCCGCCGCGCCTTCGCCTGCTGCACTGGCTACCTGCTTCGTGCTGCCGTGGCGCACGTCGCCTGCAGCAAAGACGCCCGGCACGCTGGTTTCCAGCGCCGCCGGCTCGCGCCGTTGCGAAACCCGGCGGACGGTCGCCGC
This sequence comes from uncultured Chloroflexia bacterium, assembly GCA_963701415.1. Lineage (GTDB taxonomy): Bacteria > Chloroflexota > Anaerolineae > Caldilineales > Caldilineaceae > Fredericiella. The sequence continues at coordinate 624,738 of CAVPAH010000018.1, read as the reverse complement.
CGTGAGTCAGGTCGTGACCGGTGACGACAAACCCCCACTCGTCCAGCCGGACGGCGGAATCACGCAGAATGGCCGTGTTCGGATCGAGCCCGATAAAGACAAAGGTCCCGTCGATCGGGAGTTCGTAGTCCCGGCCCGTCTTCCGTTCGTGTACCTGCAGCGCGTTCAGCTTGGACTTGGCGCCCTGGATGGCCGTCACCTCTGTACCAAAGCGGACATCGATCTTGGGATCGCCGAGCACGCTTTCTTCCGCCACCTTGCTGGCGGTGAACTTATCACCGCGCACGAGGATCGTCACCTTGTCGGCATACTTCGTCAGCAGCAGGCTCTCTTCGGCCGCGCTGTTGCCACCCCCGATCACCGCCACGTGCTTGCCCTTGTAGAAGGGGCCATCGCACGTGGCACAGAAATGCACGCCTGCGCCGATGTAGTCGTTTTCGCCCGGGACGCCCAGCCGACGGTAGCGGCTGCCCAGCGCAAAGAGAACCGCCTGGGCACTGTACTCGTCGTTGCTCAGCGTCTGGATGCAGTGATAGTTGTCGTGCGAATGAAACCCGCAGACATCCTGCGCTTGCAGCATCTGTACGCCGAAGCGCTCCGCCTGCCGCCGCAGGCGGTCGGCAAACTCGCCGCCCGCAATGCCGTCGGGAAAGCCGGGCAGGTTGTCCAGCCGCTCGGTCGCCGCTGCCTGCCCGCCCAGTGCCGCGCGCTCGATCACCAGCGTGTCGATACCTTCGCGTGCCGTGTACAGCGCTGCCGTCAGCCCCGCCGGCCCGCCGCCGACGATGATGAATGGGAAGTGCTTGCGCGCCAGCGTCGTGCGCAGCCCCAGCTTCGCCGCTAGCTCCGCGTTCGTCGGCTCCACCAGGTGCGAGCCGTCACCAAAGACGATCGTCGGGATAATGCGCTTGCCCGCGTTCTTCTCGATGACAAAGCGCTCGGCTTCCGGATTCTGCTCGATGTCTATCCATCCATAGGGAATCTGGTGTTCCCCAAGAAACTGCTTGGCGCGGCGACAGTCGGGGCACCAGTAGGCCCCGTATACGGTAACCGAGTTGATGGCGGCGGGCATTGCGGTCCCCTTCTTGGCAAGGCGAGAGCGATCATTCCGAAATTGTTATACCGTTTTGTCTCGGAACCGGGGAAAACGTTACACGCAAACGCCGGTTCATGCCAGCAGCATCTGCTCAATCTGCGCCGCATACGCCGCGCTCTCTTCGTCACCCGTGACAAGCTCGATCTTGTCGCCGCCGGCCGCGCCCAGTTCCAGTTCAACGGCACGCGCCAGCTGCTCCTGGCTGAAGATGGGCCCTTCACTCACCGCTGGCGTGGTGCCCAGCAGCCGCAGGATCGCGACCCCCACGGCGTCGACCGCCACACGGTCGCTGCCCGCCAGGACCACGTTGGCCGCCACCTTGTCGCCGCTGTCTGGGCCTCCTGTGCGGAAGGCCTCGACGCCGTCGAGAACGATCAGGCTGGGTGTATAGGCGGTGTTAATCTCTGCAATCATGCGCCGCTGGTCCGGCGACGAGTGCAGTTCGCCCATGTAGTTGTAGCCTTCGCCGGGCACGCTTTTGGCCGCCAGGCCCACGCTGTTCTTGAGCGACAGCGTAAAGTGACCGCCAAAGCGGTGCGTCTTGAGGCAGCACGTCTGCACCACCATGTCAGCCTCTAGCATCGGTTTGGGCAGCGCAAAGCCGCGCTCCCAATGGCTGCCGGGCGGGTTGAAATGCTGCCACCCGTTGGCATCCAACTCGTCCAGCACCAGTGCCTCGAAGCCGAGCTCCTGCGCCAGGCCGAACACTCCGACCTGTTCCAGCACCTGGCGCGTGTCGCCCATCCCACTGCGGTCGCCCACCACGATGCGGCTGGGCTTGCCCTCCTGCAGCGCCGCAATCACCGTGTGCAGCACGTCCGGATGGGTCGAGCCAGGTGCAGGGTCGGCGCTGTTGAAGTTGGGCTTGAGAAAGACGTGTTTGCCGGCTGTGTCCGGGATGCCAAACAGCGCCAGCGCCTGCCGCACGCCCTGCGGCGCGATCGGTGGTCTTTACCAAGGCGACACGCGACCGCACCGGCGCAGGGGCTGCTGCGGCAGGTTCCGTTACAGTTGTAGGAATCTCAGCGGGGGTTGCCGTCGGCAGCATGGTGCCGTCCGTCGAACTGAGGCGAGCTGCGGGCGCCGCGCATCCGGCCAGGAGTGCTGCACCGGCAAGGGCGCCCGAAGCGCCGATCGCGCGTAAGAAATCGCGACGCCCGAGGGGGCGGGCAGGATTGATTTTTCGTGTCATAGGAACCTCCTGCTGCCGAAAACGGCGGCCGTCCCCTCCGGGTTCCGTTCTGGCTTTACATCGTGCCCGGCCGGAAGCGCATGGCCGACCACACGTCGTCGAGCGCGATCTGGCGCACGGGCCGCCATCCTGACTCCTGCACCACCGGCCACAGCTTGTCGCGGTTCACGTCCGTCTTGACGCCCGAGCCGCCCTTCGGATAGGCGATCCACAAGATGCCTTCCGGCTTTAGCCGGCGCCACCGTGGCGACTGCCCCCGGCGCCAGTGCCTGCGCCTCGGCCAGGTTGTTGACGAACAGCAGCACGGCATCAGCCGCTGCGTCCGGGCCGGCGAGGATTTCGATGCCCTCTAAGCCTGCTTCCAGCTTTGCAACATAGCTCTCGGGCGCATTGCGGACGGCCAACCTGGCGACGTTTTTGAACTGAAATTTGTCTTTGAGTGAGTTGGCCATGGCGTATTTGTCCTTTGCAGATTACCTACTGGCGCAGATGCGGCGTCACACAGTATATCATCGAAGGCTCGCCCAGACGGTCATGGACCCCAACTAATGCGATCGCGGTACCACTCGTATTCTCCATCGCCGTAGGAGCCGCCGACATCAAACAGCTTGCGCTGATTAGAGCCGTCGACGTTCATTGCATACACCGACCATGCGCCATCACGATTGGTCAGGAAGGCGATTTGAGAATAGTCCGGCGACGCGGTCGCGGGTCCATCGACCGCCGGGTTGTCGGTCAACTGGCGCAAGCCACTGCCGTCGAAGTTGACAACCCAGACATCATAGTTGCCGCTGCGATTCGACGTGAATAACACGCGGTTTACCAAGTTTCCTGTTGGGATATCTGCCGTTAAGGATGTAGCTTGGATTGGTTCGTTGCCTTTCGTGTCGGCGCTGTATATGCCGCATTTGCTGCCGCCCCCCCATGAGTTGCAACCCTGGAATGCAATCCGCCAGTTGTCCAGGTACACCGGGTAGTCACCAAACAGCTCGCGCTTGTTATACAGCATTGGTTCTGCGTCAAATTGTGCCCCTGCATCCTCTTGGTAGAAGAGGCGGGGCCGCCGGTCGCCGTAAGAGGTCGAGGAGAACGCGAGGCTTGCCATTGACGGCGACCATTGTGGATATGCATCTTCGGGGTGGCTGGTGATCGGCCTTGGATTTCCTCCCGTGTCGGTCATGCGTATGATAGTCTCGGCTCCCCCACCTTCGCTATTGACCAGCAGCAGCCCACCTGCCAGGTCGGGCTGCCGAGCATTTGGTATCTCGGCGATGATGCGATTGCTCGCCAAGTCATAAATCAAGGTGTTCATGCGCGTTCCGTTGAAGCGCGTGAACGCGATTTTGCCCGCCAAGGGTCCTGCCGGAACCGCCGGTACAGGGGCGGGCGCATCCCCATTGTTTGCTGCCTGCTCGGACCCAGCCGCTGTGGCTGCCGTTGTACCTGCAGCCGGCGCGCCGGTCCCCAAGGCGTCAAGATAGATCCCGCCGCTGCTGACGGTCCCATCCGGCACGCCGTCGAGCACAAGCGCGCGCAGCGAGAGCGGAGGTGTCATCGCGTCGCCGCTGCCCAGCGGACCATTGGGCCATTCTCGGCTGGGCGTCAGCGAGACGGACATCGGCGCCCAGCCCGTGTGATTGATGCGGCCAAAACTATACTGCCAACTATTGCCTGTGGCGTCTTCAAGCCAGGAATTGAGAAAGTGCCCTGATCCATCACCGTACACTTGGATGCTGAGTGTTTGCGCGTCGCCGGGGATGCGCAGTGGTGGCTGTGATAAGAATACGACATAGTTGTCGCTGCCCGCCGAGGCAGGAAAGTCATAGCGTAATTCTGCCGAGGCGGTGCCACTCTGGACCTGTGCCGTAGATTGCTGCAAAGTTCCGTACGGTTCATCGCCGCGGCGCCAGGATCCGAGCGGCTCAAATGACGTGATCTGGCCTGGCGCCGGCGCTGCGACAACAGCAGGTGCAGATGCCGGAGCCGCTGCCTGTGCTGCGCGCGGGGTTGCTATCGGAACTTCGGCGCGTGTCGTTGCTGTCGGAACGGCAGCGCGTGTAGTAGGCGTTGCTTTTGCCGCTGCAGGTCCCCCGGCAGCCGGTAGGCGGCTGCACGGTACATTCAGCATCGTATAGGCCGGCGAGCCGGAAACCCAGCCGGCGCTGCCATCTTCCAACACAACTTGCAGCCACGCACAGTCGCCTGATTGGCCTGTCACGGGGAATTGTTGCCCTTGTACTGCCGAGCCGATAACCTCGAAACTGCTTCCCGGCCCGCTGCGAATGTTCAGTCCTGCTACAAGCGACTCGGCAATCGGCGCAGCGGCCCGCTTGGTTGCCGTCGGCAGTGGCATGGGGGTGCTGGTAGGTGCGGGAGGTGTTGCCGTAGCGGTAGGCGCTTCTGCCGTCACCGTAACCTCAAGCTCTGCGATCGAGGTGAGCATAGCGACAGTTGTCGCCGTTGCATTGGTGTCGGCGGGAGCACGCCCTGGCGTTTCATTCGAGCCACTTGCTACAAAACCAAGGCTTGTGGCCAAGACAATGGCACTGATGGCGGCAAGTAATGCCTGAAAACGTCGCCGCTTCTGCGCTTTGCTCTGCATACAACATACCTCCCCAGCGTTCTTCCAAATTTTGATGATGCAAATTCTAGTTTTACGGCACTGGCGTCGACGCCATGCGTGTCAGTTCGGCTTTCATTGCTTCTAATGTGGCAGGTAGATTTGGTGTTGGCGTCGGCACGGCCGTGGCGGCCATGCGCGTTAGCTCTGCTCGCATTGCCTCCAGCGTGGCAATTCGGTTTGGCGTCGCCATCGTGGTAGCAGTAGAAGTCGGCAGTGGTGTCGAGGTCGGCACCGGCGTAGAGGTTGGCAGCGGCCTCTCGGTAGCAGTAGGTGTTGTCGTCGGCAGTGACGTTGCCGTCGGAATTGGCGTTGAGGTAGGCGCCGGCGGCAGTGCGGTCAACGTCTGTGCCACTGCAGTTGCGAGTTGGTTAGCCAAAGCAGTTTGTGTCGCCTTCGCATTTGGCGTTGCCGTTGGCAGCGCAGTGCTGGTCGGGGTTCGCGTTACAGTCGCCGGGGCCGTACTGGTTGCTACAACTTGTGGAACAGGCATCAACGTCGGAATTGGCGTGCTCGTTGCTAAGCTGGTCGCTGTGCTTGTTTCCGTGCTCGTCGCCGGCTGGGTTGCAGTTGGCGTACTGGTAGGCGGTGGTTGCGTGCTGGTGGGCACAGCCGTGGGCGTTTCTGTGTCAGTGGGCGGGATAGGCAGTGGCGTAGCTGTCAGCAAGAGCGGTATGCTGTCTGTACCTGGCGCTTCCATGGTTACGGCGACCGGCGTATCAGGCAGCACAGTTGGACCCTGGTCGGGCATTGGCGTGTCTGTTGGCTGCAGCGTAGCTGCACTGGTTGGCGATGGTGTTTCCGTGGCGGCCGGCTCCGCAATGGATGTGTTGGGTTCGCCAACCTGTACCTGCCCGCTTTCTTCGGTTGCTGCTGCTGTTACATCTCCTGGATCGGCAGCTGTCGCCGGTAATTGTGCGCCAGGTTGAAAACTGCCAAAGACCGCAGCGCTGACCGGGGCGAACAGGGCAGCCTGGCTGCTTTCCATTACGGAGCCGAGTAAAAAGCGAGTGGTCCCAACATCTGCGGCCATTAGCTCGACGGTTACGGGGCGGCCAAGCCACGTAGCCTGCAAGGTCTGCTGCAGCGCCTGCCAACTGGCCAGCTCTGTTTTCTGCGGGGCCTTGGCTGCAACGGGATTCCGATACGGCGTGTCGCTGCGCGCCAGAAAGTCACGTACGAATTCTTCGAGCGGGGCTGCAGGCTGCCCCTGGGCGGCAATGGCTCGCAGCACGAAATAGCGGGCGATTCGGTCCGGCGCATCGAACGTCTCCAAAATCCAATCCCGCGCTGCCTGTGTCTTTGGTTCCCAGTCTGCCGGCACTTCCAATTCATAGGTGCCGTCACCCGGTTTGAAGCGGATCAGTGCCACTGCTGCTGCACCCGGCGACAGCGAATCGGGGCCAGTCTCCAGCGCAGGCGCCGGCGGCGGCGGGCCGACAGGCAGCCAAGTAGGCCTGACAACAAACAAGGCGCCGGCCCCGACAACTAGCAGCAGGATCGCCAGCCAGGCAAGCGCAGGCACGCCGCGCTTTCTGGCGGTCTCGCCGGTGCCGGCCGACTGTACGGGCGTGCTGGGGCTGCTCTGCTTCTGGAGCAACTGCCACTCGCTCGTGCTGGGCTTCCAAGTGACACCGGCGGCTAACGCCTCTGCAAAAGCCCCTGCGGTAGGGTAACGAACGCTGGGTGATTTCGCCAGCACTCGCTTGATGCAATACACAATGCCAGTTGGGATAGCAGGGTTGAGTTGTTCAGGCGGCGTGGGCTGCTCGTACGCTACCTTGTGCAGCAGTGCCGGCTGGCTTTCGGCTTTGAACGGCATCATGCCGGTAAACATCGTGTAGGCAACGACGCCAAGGCTGTAGACATCTGAGCGCCGGTCTAGCTCGGCCCCATGCGCCTGCTCGGGTGACATGAAGGCAGGTGTACCGACGGTGGTGCCGACCACTGTATAGGCGGTGACTTCGTCGTCGACGACCTTGGCCACACCAAAATCGGTAAGCAGCGCCATGCCCTTTTTGTCGAGCAAGATGTTGCTCGGCTTGATGTCGCGATGCAAGAAACCCAGGTCGTGGGCATAGTCGAGGGCGCCCGCCACCTGCCGGATCAACCCAATGATCTCGCTCGTAGGCAGGATCGATTTGCTCTGGCGCAGGTAATCGGTCAGGGTCTGGCCGTCGATGAACTGCATGGCCATGTAGTAGTGGCCATCCGCCGACCCCGTTTCGTAGACGCGGACGATGTTGGGGTGCTGGAGACGGTTTGCGTTTTTGCCCTCGCGGAGAAAGCGGTGCAGATACTTCTCGTCGTGGGCGAGTTGGGGGGGGAGCACCTTGAGTGCTACCACCCCTTTCGTTTGAGTATCGATGGCCCGGTACACGACGGCCATGCCGCCGCGCCCGACTTCTTCCTGTATGCGATAGTGGCCGATCTGGGTGATCGGAGGTTGCATAGACTACATCACTTCGTGCATTTCGGTGTGCCGGGTGGCACATTGGCGGCGTCACTGCACAGCTCGACATTGCTCACGAACCAGTTGCTGTTGCGAGCACCGTTTAAGACAGTCACAAAGCTTAGATCGGCAGCATTGGCAACGGGCGGAAGAGCAACTCTGGCAGGTGCCCACTTGTTGGTTTCACTACCGTTACACAGCTTGATAGGCAGCACCTGTGTACTGCCTAAGTACACACCTGCTGTGTCGGCCTGGCAATCGTCTTCTTCTGAGGCCGTGTAGTACTGGAAGCGCAGCGTGACGAAATAGGGTGCCGTGGGGACGATCCCCTGTCGGAGCGTATTTGTCGAGTTCTTGGTGCCGCCTAGCCATGCCACATTGGGGCCGTTGGTGCGCTGCACGACTTTGGGCAACTCCGCGTTTGGATAGATGAGGCCACCAGGGCTGCCGTTCACCAGCTGTGTCCAGGGGCCGGTAGCCGACGTGATGGTGAAGTTGCCGTCGAGCACCGTGGGAAACGGCGGCGGCGGATAATGCTGGATTACTGGCGCATACACTACCCCACAAGGGGGCAGTGTCAAGTTGACAGTAGCAGCATCAGTCTCTGGGGCGCCCGGAGTAGTGACGATGTCATTGGTAAGTTCTTGGAGCCACACGACATTAGTCACGGGTTGGGTCGCAGCGAGCCATGGCTTGGAGCCGGCCGTCACCGCTGCAGGATTGCAGTCGCCAACCGTCGTCACATAGCTGATCGTGACAGTTGTGGTCAGCGCGCCGGGTTCATAATGGCTCCTCCAAGACACCAAGTCCCCTTGCACCTGCGGCTGGTTACCCTCGGAGGCATGCAGGCTGCTGGGGACGACTGCAAGCAATGCCGGGACGGAGTTGGTGAAACTTAGCGTAACTGAATAGTTGCGAGCCTCACGCAGGAATGTAATCGTATGGGTGACCAGGTCGCCCGGCTCCAAATCAGTGTTCGGGATTGCTTGGTAGCTCAGGTCTTGATACGGCGGCACAGTATTCCTGCCCCCTTGATCGTTCGCCCGTGCCCCTTGCTGGCTCGCGTACCAACCGCTCAGCAGCAGGAGAACAGATAAGGTGGCTGCAAATACGATAGTACGTATGCTCTTTGAAACGCTGCGTGCCGGTTGATGTAACATAAGTGCCCTCCTTCAGAATGAAATTTCATCCACCTTTTTCACCAGTTCCATCATCACCACCAGAGCCACCGCCGGATCCGCTGTTTCGGCGGTTGGAACCGCCGCTGGACACATCGAACTTCCGGTCACCGCCCAAGAAGCGGATTCTTTCAAATTTCCCTGCGGCATCGAATTGCCCTAACCATATGCCCCAACGGTAACTGCCGGTGCGTCCACCAGGGTTGATCAGTTGGCTGGGATCTGGTACCTGAAGCCGTCCATGCCTGACCTGAATCTTCTGTCTCGCCTGGCTTCCAGAATGCAACTTCATACACTTGGCCCGCGGCTAGAGGCGCGTTCGGCTTCCACGCAAACACCGTCGGCGAGCCAGTATTGGTATTCTCCGGTGGCTCCAGAAGCACTACAGACGTCGGCCCTCCCCCGCTGGCGCTTGCGGTGGCGGATGCTGCGCCAGATACGCCGGACGCAGGACCGCTAACTGCCGTAGCGGACGGTACTGGGGTTGCCGCACGGGTGGGCGTGGGTGTTGCGGTTGGCGACGTCGTGGCGGTCGGCAGGGGAGTGCTGGTAGGGCGCGCACCTGGCGCCGCCGTGGGCACAGGGCGCTGTGACGACCGTGTTTCCTGTTGCCGTGCCGTCTACGATGTCGGTAATCGTGGCCGCTCCCACTCCCGCTATGGCATCGGCAGTCGCGGCAACCGAACCCTCGCCGGTTACCGGCTGGGTTGCCGTGACGAGCGCACTTGCCAGCGTCTCTGCCGGCATTGGTGAAGACACGGCCGTCGATGTTGGTGCAATCGCCGTGGGTGTTTCCGTTTCAGTCAGGGAGGCGCCGGCAGTGCTCGTCTCTGTCGCAACGGCTGGCGTTTCTGTGGCGCTGGCAGCCACCGTTTGCTGCTCTGGCTCTGCGAGTTGGCACCTCGGTTGCCTTTGCCGCCACCGCAGCAGCCACCTGCGGCGTTGGATCACTGCGGTGCTGCTTGCAGCCGTGCCTATGGCCGGGGCCGCCGCCAACACTTCCTTGTCTCCAGGCGTGCCTGGCTGGCGCATGACAAACAGCAAGATGGCCGCAAAGGCCAGCAGCGCCAGCACCCCGCCAAGCAGCAGCGCTCCTGTACGCTTGCCACCCGCCGCCGCAGCGGGAACCGCCGCCGTGGACCACAACAACGCCGTGATGTTGTCCGGCTCATCGCGTTTGAGCGCCAGTTCCACCAGGGCATCCGCCGCTCGCTGCACCTTGCCGCGGTGGGCTGCCACCACAGCGGCCATCTCGGCGCTGCTCACCCGTCCGTACAGCCCGTCCGAGCACAGTAGCAGGGCGTCACCGGGCTGCAGCGGCAGCGCGTCCATCGCCCTGCGCTCGGCCGCCGAGGCCTCTGTGCCCGGTTCGATGATGCGGGGATCAATGCTCATTGTACGCGGTGCGCCCAGGTAGCGCTGGATCACATGGCGATTAGGATGACTGGCGGCCTGTTCGGGTGTGACACGCCCCTCGTCCAGCGCTTCCTGAATCCACGTGTGATCAAGTGTCAATTGGTACGCTTTGTCACCGCGCAGCAGGTAGGCGCGGCTGTCGCCCAAGTGCATGATACACGCTTTCTCGCCTTCAATCGCAGCGATTACGAGCGTCGTGCTCATGCCCTTCAGGTCAGGATTCTCGCCGGCGGCATCCACAATCGCCTGGTTAGCCTGTTGAATGGCATCAGCCATGCGGTCGGGGAGCGGACGCTCACTGGGCGCTTGCAACACCTGCTGCAGGTCGCCGCACGACGATATCGCTCGCCTGGTCGCCGCCATGCGTGCTGGTGACACCGTCGGCAACGACCAAGTACTGCACCTGCCGACCTGCGCTATCGGCACCACCACTCGCCCGCTACTGCGTCGCTGCTGGGGCCGACAAAGGCCGCCATGCGGTCATCGTTGCGCTTGTCGCGCGCCCCCTTGTTGGTGCTCTCGCCGATTTGGGCAGGCTTGCCAAAGATCATGGCGCCGTTCATCATCAGTTCCTTTTACGGGGCATAGTACGTAAATTGCCGCGTTGCGCTGATCAACTTTGCGGGCGGCTTGTAGGGATTGCAGGGCACCTGCAGCACGCCCCAGTAATAGGTGGCGCCGGTGTGCAGCTTATCGACGCCGACTGCTTGCTCCAACGAGGGGCCGAGATCCACGATTACCTGCGTGGCCTGGCTGTGGCGAGCCAGGCCAAAGCCCCCTGCCCAGTTATTGGGGCCGCCTTCCCAGAAACGCAGCTCAAAACAATCATTGTCACCCACGGTGCCGTTTGGCTTCCACGCGAAGGTCGTCTTGCCCCCGCCTGCGCCGTCTTCGCCAGGCTGCATCAACGTAACGGTCAGATTGGGTGACAGCCCATCCCCAACCGTCGACAGCCACCGCCACCGCCGTCGGCCGCGTTGCGATTGGCGTTGGAGTAAATGGAATTGGCGTCCGTGTCGGCGTGACTGTTGCTGGCGGCAGCGGAGTCGAAGTCGGCAGCGGCGTTGCGGTTGGCTGTGCTGCGGTCGACGTTGGCTGCAGGGCAGCAACCGCTGTGTACCGGCGTGTCGGTTGGGGCAACCGCCACTATGGGGGGCACTTGTCGGCGGCGCCGGTACCCCGGTCGGCGTGGCAGGTGGAACCACAGCGAGAGGATCTTCGACCGGATCGGCGTCCTCTGGCGGAGCTTTGCCATCCCCATCGATTGGTACGGGCTGTGTCTCGGCAAACGCGACCGGCGTCGGGCCGGCAGTGGTCTGCGTCGAAAGGAACAAATCCTTGGAACCAGATCAGCGCCGCCAGGCCAAGTGCTGCCAGGCCGCCTCCCACGGCGATCCAAATGCCGCGGCGATCCTGGCGCTGCGCTGCGCGTACCTCTGGCTGGCGTACGTAGTTGCGCAGCTGGCGTACCTGGGCCAAGAAACGCATCTGCACTCAGGCGTTGACGATAGTCGTCGGCTGTCGCACCCGTGATCAACCGGTTAAGCCCATCCGCCAATGACTTGGCATTCGCAACGGAGGGGTCGCTGCTCAGTTCGGAGGGCTTGATGCGCTCCCACGATCTGGCTGCCGGGCAGGTCGAGCTTCGGCTTGTTGCCGGTGATGGCATTGTACAGCACAAGACCGATGGCATAGATGTCCCAGGAAGGGTCGACATCCAGCTTGGTGCCGACGCTCATGGCCTGCGCCATCTCCGGCGTAATCCAGCGTGGCGTGCCTGACACCAACTGGCGGCCTTCGACTGGATTCTTGGCGATGCCAAAGTCGATGACAATTGGCTGCGTCTCGGGCGTGAGGGCATAACCTTCCGGTTTGCGCCGGAAGAGAATGTTGCGCGGCTTGATATCGCAATGCACACAATTGTGTGCGTGCAGGTATGCGAGTGCATCCGCGATTCGTTCCGTGATTTCGAGCGCCAGCGAGGCAGGCAGCTTGCGTCGCTCGCTAAGCACAGAGCTGAGATCGCCGCCGGACAGAAAATCAGTGACCAAGAACCACGGATTACCCGGCAGTTCGGAGCGCGCCCGGTAGATCTGTTGGCGTGACGGCTGCTGCTCCGCAATCGGGCGCAGGTGCACGATATTGGGGTGGCGCAGCAGCGAAAGCCATTTTTCCTCGTTTTCGATCGCCCGCTGGTTGGTCAGGCTGTACTTCGTGTCACTCATGCGCGCGATCTTGAGCACCACCTGATCGTCGCTGCCATGTTGTCTGGCCGATTGGCGCTGTTCCATTGCCACCCACAGAGTTGACATCTTGGTTTCGTCAATCTGGTGTTTGGGTTGGTACAGGTATGGCCCGATGTTTAGCAAAGGGGTATGCGACATGCGTCACCATGAAATTTGCTCCCCCGGAACTCCGCCGAAGGCTGCCGGCGGGAGCAACAATACGGTTACTCAGTTACTGCGAATTGGCGCTGGCGCCACTTGTGCCGGCAACATTGTTTGTGCCATTGCCGCTGACATGACCTTCTCCACCGTCCGCCAATTCAAACCGATAGGCCACCGTATTGAAGTTGATGACGTCACCGTGGCTCATGAGGTGTGAATCGTTGACGCGCAGCTTGCGCCGGTTTACAAAGGTGCCTCCGGAACTACCTTCGTCCTTGAGGTAGAAGTTGCCGTCTTCACGCTCGTGAATGGATGCGTGCAGCCGCGACACGCGCTGGTCGTCGATCAGGATGTCGCAATAAGCTGCCTTGCGCCCAACGCGGATTTCTCGCCCGCCCTCAATGTTGAGTTTTTTAGGCAGGTGTTCGCCGCCCTCCACGTAGACGAGCCAGGCAGGCGACTCAAAATCGACGATAGGCTGCGCCTCGGTGGCGTCTTCCGTCAGTTCGTAGGCTGTGGCATCGATCATTGTCGATTTGTTGTCGGCTGAAGTTGCCGGCTCATAGGCGGACGGCAGCGATATGACGGATGACCGGCGCCGCCTCCCCGCCAGCGCCAGAACGCCGATCAGAATTACAAACGGCGCAGCAGCCAGCGATAGTGTCGCTAGATTGATAGGAACGGCCACACTGCCGATCCGCAGCTGGCGCTCTCCGGCTGCATTCGCGCAGTACGCAATCTCTGTGCTGCCGATCCGCCAGCTTGGACCTGGCACGCAGTCGGCGGCAACCGGAGTGCTCAGTGGCACGACTACGGTGGTGGGTACGGGTGCGTCGGCGACCCCTGCTTGGTCAGAGGGGGTTTGTGTTGCACTGGCGACGGGCGTCGCAGCACTGGCGTCTGTGTTCGCGCCAGTATCCACACCGGTCCCTGCGCTCGTGTCGACGTTATCAACCGGCGCAGCAGACGCAACCGGCGTCGGCACGATGAATTCGATTTGGAACGACTGTGGGGCACTCTTGCTCTCGATGCCGAGTTCGTCGGTGCCAAGCACGCGCAGCGTTTGTGCCCCTGCATCAAACTCGGCCAACGGAAACTCAAAATAAGTGAAGGGCTCCGTAGACTGTACGAGCGTCTTCCCGCCAATTTCGTATTCCATGCGGTCAAAGTTGCGAGGATGACCGTCCGGCCACTGGACGTCCAGACTGATCGTGAGTGTAGTCGGCTCCATTTCTTCCTGCGGGGTGTCAGGTTCGGCGCCTGTACGTGAAATGACTGCGCCAGCGGCGGGCTCCATGATCGTGATCTGTGCCGGTTGCGCCGGCACAAAGGGATAGGGGTACTCGTCGCTAAAGGCGCGCTGGTTAGGGGCCGTAACCGACAGCTCCAGCAACTCAGGCTGCGCCTTGGTCAGTCGATATGTGTATTGCTGCTGCTCGCGTTCTGCCGCCAGCTTACTCCAAAGCTGCTCCATGTCGGCCAGGGACGAGTACAACACATATTCGCCGTCGGTCACGTCGGCGATGCGCTCAAGATTCTGGCGTCGATTCTCCGCTTCAGGGCCGATCATGACGGTATGGATCGTCACGCCCAGGCGGTTGGCGCGGTTCACAATGTCGTCGATCTGCACGGCGCTGAGACTGTCATATCCATCAGAAAAGACGACCAGGTTCCGGCGTAGGTTGTCGGGAAAGGGACCGATCTCGATCTGATCCAGCCCATACTTAATGAGGTTGAACAAGGGAGTCGTTTCCGGCATTTGCTCCGGCAGGTAGAGTCGCAACTGGTTGGCTACTGCCTGGTGGTCTTGTGTCCGATCGGCCAACTGCTGGAATCCGGCGCCGCTGGAATCGATGGTATACGCCGCCAGCCAGTCGGTTTCGGCTGCCAGCACCTTCATCTGGATGAAACGGTCTACGGCGTTGGCGATCTCCACGTAACGCGGATCGCCGGTATTGCCGCGGTCGCGAATGTTGTTGGAGGCATCGACTAAGAAGCCGGCAGCAATCCCGATATCCAGGGCTTTGCTTTCCAAGATGGGCTGCTCGACCTTGTCCTCTCGCAGAACGGCCGGCAGCTCAGCCAAGGGGGCGCCAAGATTTGATCCGCTCACCGTGACGTCCACGAGTGGCAGATTTGCTAAGTCCACACCCGTGATCAGGAATACTGGCCGTTCGGCCTCCTGTCCCGAGCTGACAGACGTTAAGCTTGCTGACAAGCTAACAACTAACGACAATACGAAAACAATGCGGCCAAGCAAGGACGAGGTGTGTCGCATCGCGCTGCTCCAGTCGAGGTTTCATATATGCAGCGAAAGAACGATTACAGTGTACCCTACTTTTTGTCGCAATGCAATTACCACTTATGCGGTGTTAAGATGAATCGTAGGGATGATTTTGTTAGGTTTCCGTCAGATTCTCGCTCTTGAATTCCTATTTAAGCTGAAGTAGAATGTAACCGATCCGAAAACACAGGTGTTCCTTCATCCGAACGAGACGAACCCTGTGACAGTTCAGCGGCGCACCCGAAGCTATTGGACAGTCGAACCTTGGCAACAGCCTTAGCAGCCACATTCTCCAACATCCTGTCGTTTACAACGACATCGGCATAAGCTTAAGACGCGCTGAATAGGTACGCGGCTTGTCACAGCGTACATGGCACCTGCTGGTGCTGGACGCATATACCGTATGACCGCGACGGCTCTGTCGCACGACAGGCCTTCGTACTCATAGCCGAACAGCCGGCATTGCTTTGCATTTTCGTCAGCGTACGGAGTGGTTCTAGAGAGTAATGGGATAAAGGAGTGAAGGCCAATGTCAGATGAAGTAAGAGCGTCCTACGACGATCTCGAGCAAGTATCGCAGCGTTTTGCCAAGGCACAGCAGGAAGTCCAGCAGATGTTGCAGAGTGTCCGCCAGTCGATGGAACCGCTTGAGAACGGCAGCTGGATCGGCCGCGGTTTTGATGCGTTTCGGCGCGAGATGCGGGGCGAAGTGCTGCCTGCGGTGACACGGCTGCAAAGCGCCCTGGGTGAGGCGTCCAACACCACCAAGTCGATCTCGCAAACAATGCAGGATGCGGACGAAGAGGCTGCTTCTCCGTTTCGTGTCAGTTAGTTCGGCCCGTTTCTAGGGAATTCAACACTTCGTCAACACACCTGCCTACCAGTCGGGTGCATTTGGACAAAAAGGAGCAACACTCTATGACCGACGAAATTCGAGTCGTCTACCCAGACATGGAAGAGATGAGCCGGACTTTCCAGCGCGGGGCTGAACAACTCAAAGACACGATGCAGGAAATGCAGAACATCGCCAGCGTGCTGGAGGATGGCGCTCTCCTGGGTTCGGGCGGCCAGGCCTTTGTCGAGGCAATTCGCGGTAAGCTGTGCCCGGCGATTAACCGCTTGTCCGACAAGTTTAATGAACTGGACAAGGACGTGAAAGCAGCAGTGCAGTATGCCCGCGATGCCGACAAGCAGTCAAAGGGAATGTTCTAAGGATTCTCTGATATTCCGCAGTTCTGGAGCAAGCTGTTCTAGCGATTAAGGAGGCAAGAATCTATGTCATTGTTTGGGGGACTCAATCCGCTGATACGCCTGGCGCGCAAGATTCTCCAGAGCGTACTTTCGCAGCTCACTCAGCAGTTGAACATCGTCGGTGAGCAAGCACTGTCGCCTATGCGCGCCATGGTGCAGCAGGTAGTCGGCGGCATCTGGATCGGCCAGGGCGCCAATGCCTTTGTCGAGGAAGTCTCGTCGCTCATGATTCCGGGCGTCGGCCAGGTGATGGATCACATCACGTTCATGAGCACCGATCTGCAGCGTGCGTCCGATATCATCGACGAAGCCGACAAGCGTGTACAGGGTATGGCTAACTCGCTAGGCGATACCTTCGGTTCTATTTTCTAGTGCTGGGTATGGAGGCATATTATGGCTGATGAAGTCTATATGGATATCCCGGCCGTCCACCAGGTGGCCAAAAACTTCGGCAACATCGGTGATGTGCTGGCTACGGTAAACCAGACGCTTGAGATTCTGGTCAACACCCTCAAGGCCACTGCATTTATCGGCCTTGTCGGCGGAGGCGCCGTCATCGCCTTTATCGAGATGATCAAGCCGCACATCAAGAACATGAGCGACAAGTGCAAAGAACTGAACCGCGACCTTGAAGCATCCGTGCGAGCCTACGAACGCGGTGATTCCCAGGGCGCCACACGCTTCTACTGACGCCTGCTCTTGGTAAAAGCCCGCTGTACAGCTTCGGGGGTGCGGGCTGACTATGACTGGACCCAGCCGCATCCCCCAGAGTTGTCAGTCAGGATACGAATTGGACGATCGAAAGGCTGAATGCCAATAAGAAAGCGATGGCCAGGAGTGCGCAGGCGACAACTAGTAAAGTGCGTGGGCTGACCGTGCGCCGCTTTCTCGCTTCGGGGATTGGCCCAAACTGCGTCTGCAGCTGGTGTCCAAATGTTGCCGGATCGGATGGACGCCGGGCGGGCTTGACGTCGGTCGCTTGTTGGGCTAGCTCGGCTACCGCCTTGACGTCGTCGACACGATCCATGGCCAGGCGTTGGCCTCGCTGCACAGCCGCCAGCACATCTCGGTCACTGCGCAGCAGGGATGTCACGGGTGGTTCACCGATCAGCATTTCATAAAGGAGCATGCCCAAGCCATAGACGTCGGTGCGCGGTTCGGGAGCAATCTGGGCACCTTGGTTCTTGAACTCATAGTTGCGGTCGTCCACCAATTCCGGTGCGGCGTAAACAGGGTCGACAAACCCGGGACTCCAGCTGGCGGGGAGTTGATCGCCTGTGCTAACCACGCCGAGATCTACGAGTAAGACGCGCGGCGTGTTGGGCGGCTCCTTGTCAAAAGCGACGAGCACAGCTTCCGGACTGAGTGCAAAGTCAAAGCGAGCGCGTTTGTGCATGTAGGCCACGGCGGTTGCCACACCCAGGCTAATCCACCCTACATGATTGATCCAGAGCTGCGGCTGTTTGCGGAGGACATGGCGGAGGCTTTCAGCTTCAACGTATTGGAAGACATAGTAGTAGAGCAGCGTGCCTGCCGCCACAACCTTGCCATACGTCTGGCCTTTCGCACTGCTTGGCACCGTCGGCGGCAGCAACACAGGGAAGAACGGAGCCGTCACATTTTGGGTTTGGGCGACGGCCAACAACTCCGCTTCTCGCTTTAGTCGTTCCTTATTGTGGCTGCCTTGGTGCGCAATTTTGACATAAACCTGTTCACCCTGGCGCAGCGCAGCATAGACGACAGCCGAACGCAAAACGGTCACAAGCCGCACGACTTCAATATCGCCGATCCGTTCGCCCGTTTCGAACACCCAGGGCGAAAGTTCGCCGGGACAGTAGGTTTGCTCGCAATAGAGATTGCTGGACGAGGAGCGACGTTCACAAACCAGGCAGTACTGTTGCATGGGGGTCTCCAGTTACAAGATACAACGCCTTTGGGATTGCATCTCATAAAGTACTTCGATCTCTTTTCGCTGTCAATGGCAAAGGACATTCGATCTTCATGTCAAACCAGATCGTCCAGGCACAATACGAGCAACTTGACTCAACCGCGCGCCGTTTTGAACAGCAGGCTCATAGCTGTGCGCAGTTGCTTGAACAGGTGGTTCAACGTGCTGACGTTTTGCGACACGGAAGTTGGGTAGGGAAAGGCTCCGACGCGTTTGTTCGTGAAATTGATGGCGTAGTGGTGCCTGCCTTACGTCGCCTGGGTTCAGCGCTTGTGGACGCCGGAAAAACTCTCGAAGACATAAAAGTGGTGCTGCAAACGGCAGATGAAGAGGCCGCTAGGCCGTTTCGGCCCGTTCACACTGGCAGCGGCACGGATGCAAAACCTGAGCAGCTGTCTGCAGCAAACAACAGCCAAGCTAATACTGGGTTGCCGCCGCCGCCTTCACCACCTGCGCCCGAAAGTGGCGATGGTTCTGCGTCGCACGGTTCGGTGGCTGCCACTGCACAGGACTATGCCAACCGCGAGCTATTTTTTGGCGTCGCTGATGGCGCCGATGCGGTAGGAATGGACAATGCCGCGCGCAATATGCGTCACTATCTTGATAACTCGGGCCAATCCCTCAATGTTGACCCCGGTGCAATGCTTAATGAGCTTCCTGGATTGCGCGGCAAAGCCAACATTGCTTTCCAGAACGACCTCATAAACGAAGCGAATCGGCGTATTGAGAACGGCTATGCGGGACAGCCGATGCGCTTCCAACTGACCACACCGTGGCGAGGCTACTATGCCGGCAAGGCTGAGTCTCAGGATCGGTTTTATGCCACGGGCGGCTTCAGTTACGCCTATGGCGCTGACGTGACCGTGACACCCGGAGCCGATGGCAAGCCCTACGTCAGTGTTGATTATCAAATGCATGTGTTCGATCGTTACAACTGGGACAAAGGCAAAGGCGTAGACATCGGCCCCTTCCGCGTGGGCGACGCACAACTCGGCCGGCTTCATGAAGCAGGCATTGCTAAAGAATACGAACTGCGTGGCTCTACTACACCAAGTAATTACAGCTACACACATTCTGGCGCCGAGGTTTCTGCCGGCGGCGCGGCGCCATGGCAGGCTCCGGACCGGTCGAGCCGACCGGGTGCCCTGGTCGACAATCCCGTGCGGAATTCGGATGGCGGGCATGGCCAGCGGGAAAACCGCCTGTAATCTGTTTTGTGCTACTGTCAGGCGGATGTCACAGTTCACTTGAATGCGAGCAAGGATCACACCAATGGATCTTCAGGACATAAACGAGTGGGCGCATATCCAGTGGCCAGCGAGTATGCATGACTTGCATGTCAGTGGCGAGCGCGGCATCGATGCACTTGCTTTCATACGGTTCGATATGGACCAATCGGAGGTGGAACAGTTTGTACGCGACCTGGGCTTTGTCGCCCCGTTATCGCCTGGCTTTTGGCCTTTCCCCCGCCAGGCTGAGGCGCCGGTCTGGTGGACACCACAACATGCAGCCTCATACGCCGGTGCTGAAGTGTTTGAAGCCGGCCTTGCGCGCGAGCTGTTGATCGAAAACAATGCCGGCAGATCGGCAACTGCATTTCTACGTACCTATCAGGTGTAAATATGCCGACCAGACTGCGACCGCTTCGCATCTTTGCTCCCCACTTCCTTTTGGTTGGGGTGCTTGCGTGCCTGTTTCTGACCACGGCATGTACTTCGACGATTCCACAGGCGGCCCACGAAGATACCGCTGGGCTGGTTGCCGCCGAAGAGTTCATCGGCTCAAGGCTGCCCGATGGCGCTACGGATGTGCACATTGCCGAACAGACCGGTATTGATCACCTGGTGCAAATTCGGCTGATGGCGTCGCCATCGGCTGTCAGTTCTTTCCTTGAGCAACTGGATATGGCGACGCTGCTGGAACCTGGTTACTCCCCATTCCCAAGCACTGCGGGATCCGGATTGCCGTGGTGGACACCAGCAACCAGCGCAAATGTCCGCGGCGCCGAGGCGATTCTCCATGGCAAGGCGTTTGAAGTGCTGGTAGAGGAGTCCAGCCCCGAAGCCTGGCTGCTCTACTTGCGCGTGTATGAAGCCTCATGAAAGCCGGTCCCATGTCAGACAAGCCTCTCCAAATCGATCGCCCGCCCCGCATCCAGCCTGAGCTGCCGATCGAACAAATCGAGATACCCAAGCCGCCGGAACACCATACCGACGGTGCGATGCGGATCTTGCAGGTTCTTCTGCCCTCCTTGACGATTGTGGGCTATATCGCCATGATGGGGATGGGTGGCAGCGGCCGTAACCCCGGTTTGATGATCCCAATGGCATTGTCGGTCGTGGCCACGGTGGGGCTCTCGCTCTATACCTATCGTAAGGAGAAACAGGACCAGGAACTACAGCGGCGCAAATACGAAGCTCGTCTGGTCGAACTCAGCCAGGAAATGCTGGCCAAACACGAGCAGCAGCGCCGCTTCTACTGCCACAACTATCCCGATCTGGCCGGCGTGCTGCAGATCGTCGAGCGCGCCCGCGCCGATGTAGACAAGTCACCCGCCGTACTACGCGCGGACTCGCGCCTGTGGGAGCGGCGCCCCGAAGATACCGACTTCGGCGTGATTCGCCTGGGGATAGGCACGCTTGCCTCCACCGTTGTCTACCAGCTGACCGACGCAGACTCCTTGACGGACGATCCCCAACTTGCGCGCAGCCATGAAATTGGCCGATGATTCTCTGTATGTGACCGATATACCCGTCATTCTCTCGTTGCGCAAGCCGCCGCCTGAGCCAAAGACTGAAGATGAACCTGGACTCCGCGAAGAGGAAGTAACGGCCAAGGAAGTACAGCTGCAGCGCACGCCGGCGACGCATGCCCTGGGCATTGCCGGCGAACGCAGCGCCGTCTACAGCTACGTGCGCACACTGGTCGCCCACTACGCCGTCTTTCATGCTCCCAGCGACGCCAAGCTCTACGTGCTTGCCCAGGGGCAGCGTGAATGGGAGTGGGTGACGCAGCTGCCGCATAGTCAAGGCGGCGAGCACGACCATCTCTACTGCTTTCTTGATGCAGCCGCCGGCGAGGAGGGAAATGTCCCCTCCTTTGACGAGGACGACGAGGGCCCCGTAGTGCGGTTCCTGGAGAACTTACGCCGCACATTGGCGCAGCGCAAGCTGCTTCTGGAAGAACGCGATGACAACAGCACGTCTGATCCTGGCGCTGCTGCCCAACCGCTGCTGCTTCTGATCGTAGACATGATGGATGCCGCGTCCGTAGATTCGCCGCTGCGCGAGATCGAAGCCGACGCTGCACTCTCGATTTTGTTTGATGCCGGCGCAACGCTCGGTGCTGCCGTGATTTTCTTGACGCCAGACCGCCGGCGTATTCCGGCGCGCTGCGAGGCAGTCGTCGAGATTGAGAAGACCGTTCCTGCCGCCAATCGTAAGGTTCAGCAGTCGCCTGCTCTGCACTATCGCTATGCCGAGACCGGAGTCAACAGTTGGCGTTATCTTGGCGACGCCGACCGCGTCGACGATCTGCGCCAGATAACCGACCTCGCCCAGAAACTTGCCAACTGTCACATCCGCCTGAGCGTGGGCGCCGAGCTCGCCAGTTCCGTGCCGTTCCTGCGCCTGATGGGCTATGCCAGCCTGCCGGAAATGATCCCGGCTGTAGCGCGCCGCTGGCAAGACAGTAAGCAGCCCCAGTCGGCCAACTGGCTGCGCGCACGAATAGGTTTGCTGGCAGGCAACAAGCCGCGCACCCTGGTCTTTTCCGCCAAGCGTGACGGTGTACACGGTATGGTGGCAGGTTCGACTGGTTCCGGCAAGTCCGAGCTGCTGATTTCGTTGGTCATGAGCATGGCCGCTCAATACGATCCGTCTGTCGTCAATTTCGTCTTGGTGGACTACAAGGGGGGCACCGCGTTCGATAGCTTCCGTGAGCTTCCCCACTGCGTCAACATCGTTACCAACCTCAATGCCGGCGGCGTCACGCGCATGTTCACGGCCATCAATTCGGAGATGCGCCGCCGCCAAATGCTCAACAACGCGACCGGCACAGCCAACATCGTCGAATACCGCAAGAACGGCTATCACGTCCATTGGAAGGATGGTCAGCCGGGCAAACCTTATCCCTATTTGTTCATCATTATCGACGAATTCGCCGAGATGATCGCCGATCGTAGCGAGTTCCGCTCCGAACTGGAGACGATCACGCGGCTGGGGCGCGCCCAGGGCGTTTCGCTGATCCTTGCTGCACAGCGGCCGTCTGGGGTAACTGACCAGATGCGCTCAAATATCAAGTTCCGCATCTGCCTGCGCGTGGAGACGCCGGGCGAAAGCCGCGAACTGCTGCGCCGGCCTGATGCCGCTTTCTTACCCAACAGCCTTCCCGGTCGTGGCTACCTGCAGGTGGGCAACGACGAGGTTGAACTCATCCAGGTGGCCTACGCCGGCGATCCTTATGTGGATCCCGCCCCGGTACTGTGGCCAGACCGCCGCGCCGGCGGCCTGCTGGTTCCGTACACTGAAACCCCGGAACTGTATAAGGTGCTGGTCGGCTTGTTGAGTAAGCTTGCCCGTGAAAATGATGTGCCAAAGCAGCGGGCGCCCTGGCCGGATTTCCTGCCTGCCAGCCTCTCGCTTACTGAGGTCCTGGTCACGCAGCAGGATGAAGCCAAGGCCATAACATCCTGGATCTATCTGGCGGAGCCTGAAAAGATTACGCAAGAGCAGCCCCTGCCCGCAACCCTTACCCTCAATCCTTCGGTCAATAAGTGGCTCAACGGTGAGGAAGGCTGGAATGAAACGCCAGACTGGGAGAACTATGCGCTGCGCCCGGTGGTAGGCTTGATCGACGACCCCTACGGTGCGCGCCAGTTGCCCTTGACGGTAGACATGCCGCGTGGGCACGTGGTGCTGACGGGCGCCTCCGGCTGGGGCAAGACGACCTGGGTGCGCACGCTGGTGGTGAGCCTGGCTGCGAGCCATCTTCCGGACCACGTGCACGTTTGTCTGATCGATCTCGGCGGTCGCAATCTCAGCATACTGGAGCGCTTGCCCCACGTGGGTGCCGTCATCAGCCCTGAGGACGAAGGCTTTGACGAGCGTGTTGCCCAGCTGTTCCGCGACATCGATGAGATTGTCGACAAACGCAAGGCGCTGCTTGGCGACCAAGGCTTGCTCACCATCTATGATTATAACCAGCTGCACCCGGCCGACGCGCAGCCGGCCCTTGTCGTTGTCATTGATAACTTCGTCGAGTTTCGCGAGCGCTTCGATACGGGCAACGACGAAATCGAGGACATGTTTGACAAGTTCACCGATCTTGCGCGCCAGGGCAAGGCGTATGGGATCCACTTGGTGATCACAAGCAACACTTCGGGTGTAATCCCGATGCAGATCTTCAACTTATTTAGCGAACGGTTCACGCTGAAGTTGAGCGATCCCACGGAATATCGCCTATTGGTGCGCGGCGCTACAGGGGATCTCCCCGAGATCCCCGGACGCGGCTTCGTCGAAGTCAGCAGCATGCCGCTGACTTTCCAAGTTGCCCAGCCTTTTGACCTGCGCCAGGAAGGCGGCGATGCAGGCGCGACCGAAGCGGGTGAATTGGCGGTCTTTGCCGCCAATATGCACGCCTACATGGACTTCATGCGCAGGCAAGGCCACGTGTTCAACGAACCACGGCATATTGACCCATTGCCGAAGGCGCTGTTGTTCAAGCATCTATTGGCCCGCGTCTGGGAATTGACCGTCAACGATACGTTGGTGGACCAGGTGCGCAGCGGCATGCGCCGGCAGTGGGCTGCTAGTGAGGATCCTGAAAAGAGTGATTGGCTGCGTACTGTGCTTGGCGTCGTGTCCGGTAATCGGCCGCGCGTCATGCAGTTTGAAGCCAAGAAGGATGGCGTCCATGGCCTGATCGCTGGCGGCACCGGTTCGGGTAAGTCCGAGCTGTTGATGACTCTGATCGTGGGGCTGGCCGTTAACTACGATCCCAAGGCACTCAATTTCGTTCTGGTAGACTACAAGGGAGGTGGCGCGTTTAAGCCTTTTGAAGGTCTGTCGCACGTTGTAGATACCATCACCAACCTCAACAAGTCTGGCGTCAAGCGTATGTTCACGGCCATCAACGCCGAGATGCAGCGCCGCCAAAAACTCAACAGTGACACGCTCACCAAGGATATTGTCGAGTATCGACAGAAGGGCTTTCACCTGCGCCGACCCAATGGACAGCCCGGCATCCCTTATCCGAATCTGTTTCTAATCATCGACGAATATGCCGAGATGATCTCCAACAATCCAGAGTTCAAGAGCGAACTGGATTCGATCGCCCGCGTCGGGCGCGCCCAAGGCGTGCACCTTCTTCTGGCGGCACAGCGTCCAACCGGCGTCACCGACCAGATGCGTGCCAATATCAAGTACCGCATCTGCCTGCGCGTCGAGGAAATCGACACCAGCCGCGAGATGCTGCGCCGCCCTGATGCCGCCTATTTGCCCAATGGCATGCCCGGCCGCGGTTATTTGCAGGTGGGCAACGACAACGTCGAGTTGATACAGGTGGCATACACCGGCGAAAGCTACACTGCGCCTCCTTACGACGAAACCCGTGACGGTGAACGCCAGGCCAAGTTTTACGACGTGATCGTCGACCTGTCGCGTGAGTTGGTGCACGAGGAGAGGCCGCGCACGCCTTGGCCGCCGCCTCTGCCCGTTCGCCAGTTTCTGAGCGATCCAATTGCCGTACGCTACTGGAGCGAAGAAGATCAGCAGCGAGTCCTGCTTGGACGTCCGCTAGCGCTCAACAGCTGGCAGCCTGCCCTACTAGAATGGTTGGCCGGTCGTGCGGCATGGCTGGGCGTGGATTGGTCCACCAATGCGATGCGCGGGGTCATCGGCTTGGTGGACGACCCCTACAACGCCCGTCAGCTGCCCCTGCTCGTAGATTTCAGCAAAGGCCACGCCGTCCTATTTGGCGCATCCGGCTGGGGCAAGACTACCTTTTTCCGTTCGTTGGTTGCCAGTCTGGCTGCCACCCATTCTCCTGGCGAATTCCAGGCGCACGTACTCGACCTGGGCGGGCGTAGTCTGGAGGTGCTGGGAGCGCTGCCGCATGTCGGCAGCGTGATCATGCCCGACGAACGTGGCTATGAAGAGCGCGTCCAGCAGCTGTTGAGTGAGTTGGAAAATATTGTGGACGAACGCAAGCGCCTGTTCAGCGCCGTAGGCGTGTCGACCTTGTTCGAGTACAACGCCCAGGCTGGGGTGCTTGTGGAGCCTGCAATTCTTGTCCTGATCGATCACTTTGGCGAGTACATCGAGACCTTTGGCAGTCGCGGCGGGCAGGATGAAGGCAGCAGCCTGCTTGGCCGCTTGGTGGCTCTGGCCCGTCAGGCGAAGACCTACGGCATTCACTTTATTATCAGCATAAACAGGCTGAATGCGCTGCCGACGCCAATCTACAGCCTGTTTACCGAGCGCTACATGCTGCGCCTGTCCGACACCGACGATTATCGCTCGATCGTGGGCGCCAGCGTGCCCGAAATTGACGAGGTGGCCGGGCGTGGCTACGTTCGCATCGGCCGCCAGCCGCTCGAATTTCAAGTGGCAATGACCTCCATCCGGGATCAAGCGGGGCAAGTGATCCTGACCGAAGCGCAGGCAATTCGCAAGGTTGCCCAGCAGATGCACACGTATGCCGCAGCAAACGGGACCTGGAAAGCGCCTTTCCGGATCGAGGCGCTGCCGACGTCATCTTCCTATCGCGATGTGTTGAACAAAGAGTGGCAGTTGCCCCCGGCCCTAGGTTTCATGGCCGGACTCAAAAGTGCCGTGCGCCGGCGCTGGCAAGGGGCGGCAACGGCCGAGCAAGCCGACTGGCTGGAGTTTGTGTTGGGCATCACCTCGGGCGAACACAGGCGTGCGCTGCATCTTTCGGCTAAAACCGACGGCGTGCATGGGCTGATCGCCGGCGGCACGGGCTCGGGCAAGTCCGAATTGCTGATGACGATGATTGTCGGACTGGCGCTCAACCATTCGCCTGCCATCCTCAACTTCGTCCTGGTGGACTACAAAGGTGGCGGCGCCTTTCGTCCTTTTGAGCGCTTGCCGCATGTGGTCGACATCGTTACCAATCTCAACAAGGCGGCTGTCGCCCGCATGTTCACCTCGATCAACGCCGAGATTCGCCGCCGCCAGCGCCTGAATGCCGACACCGGCACGAAGGACATCGTCGACTATCGCCAGAAAGGCTACCACCTGCGCTTTCCCGACGGGCGCCCCGGCATCGCCTATCCGCATCTATTCATCATCATCGATGAATATGCCGAGATGATCGATGACAACCCGGAGTACAAGGCAGAATTGGAAAGCATCACGCGTGTCGGGCGCGCCCAGGGCATCAACCTCGTTCTTGGCGTCCCAACGGCCAAAGGGCGTGACCGACCAGATGCGCGCCAACATCAAGCTGCGCATCTGCCTGCGGGTTGAGGATATCGATACCAGCCGCGAAATGCTGCGGCGACCTGATGCTGCATTCCTGCCCAACGGCGTGCCGGGACGCGGCTACCTGCAGGTCGGCAACGAGAACATCGAACTGATCCAGGTGTCATATACCGGCGAAAAGCAGCCCGATGACCGTGAGGCGCCGGTGCTTTGGCCTGATCGCCGTGCGCCAGCCTCGGCCGGCGCCGCATTGGAAGAGACGCCACGCCTGTTCGATGCGGCCGTGCAGCTTGCCGTCGAACTCAACCAGGGCCAGTCCGTACCGAAGCCGTGGCCCGGCTTCTTGCCCGAGCACTTCAGCCTGCAAACGCGCTTGCGCAATGCCAAGGACGCCGCCAGCTTTGTCTTATCGCCCGAGGTAAGCGATTGGCTGAACGGGGAAACCGAGCGATTGTGGACCGGCGTAGATTGGCGCAACGCACCCCTGCGCGCCGTTGCAGGGCTCATTGACTATCCCAGTGAGGCGCGCCAGGATCCACTGTCCTTCGACCTCGCGCGTAATCACCTCATCATCTATGGCGATGCCGGCTCGGGCAAGACCAACCTGCTGCGCACGCTGATCGTGAGCCTGGCCGTCACCCACTCACCCGATGAACTGCATGTCTACGTGCTTGACCTGGGGGGACGTAACTACCGTTCCCTCGAAAAACTGCCGCACCTGGGCACGATCATCCATGCCGACGAGGAAACCTACCACGAGCGCCTCGGCCGGCTGGTGGACAAGTTGAACCGCGTCGCCGAAGAGCGACAGAAGTTCCTGGCCGACACCGGCGCCAACACCCTCTATGAGTACAATTCCACCCACGCACAGCAGCCCTATCCTGCTTTGCTGGTTGTGATCGACAACTTTGCCGCATTGTGGGAGAACCATGAGTCCCTGGTCGATTCCTCACTGGCGCCCTTGATCCGCCGTTCGCAGGCGGTGGGTATCAGCTTTGTCGTGGCTACTTCGGGCGCCGTCGTGAGCAAGGTAACGAGCCTTTTTGGCGACCGCATCACGTTGCGCCAATCGAACACCGATCGCTATATCGATCTGGTCGGGCGTGGCGCGATTGAGTTCGGTAACGTGCCGGGCCGTGGCTATCTGCGCTTTGACCAGCGGCCGCTGCTCTTCCAGGCAGCGCGGCCTGCCGGCATCCTCGAGGCCAATGTGCCGGGTGACTCCTTTGCCGAGGCGGCCGACCTCCAGCGGATGGCAGAAATCATGCGGCTGCACAGTGCGGAGCGTATGGTGCTGCGCACGCAGCCTGATCCCATCCGCACGCTGCCGGAAATTGTGCCGTTGGCCGGTCTGCTGCCGGCATTACAGGAAACGCCTGCCAACTCGATCCAGGCTGTGTTGGGCGAAAACGCCAACCTGCAGCCGGCACTGGTCGATCTCAAGAAGTTTGGGCCTCATTTTGCGATCGCAGGTCCCCCCTTCTCGGGCAAAACGACCGTGCTGCTCAACTGGATGTTCACGCTCGCCCATCGCTACCGGCCGAGCCAGGTTGCCATGCTGCTGATCGACGTGCAGCGGCGCCTGGCTGAGTATGGCGGCCAGCGCCGCCTGCATGATCTGCCGCACGTGCTCGATGTTCTAGACGATATCGCCCAGTTGGACGCTCTTTTACCGGCGTTGAAGCTCGAGAGTGAGCAATTGCCGGGCAGCGGCCGCGCGCTCTATATCTTCATCGACAACTACGACGATTTCAGCGACGAACTGGAGAAGAATCGACCGCTTGCCCAAGAAATGGCATTCCTGGCGCGCCGGTTTGGGCGTGATGGCCTGCACTTCGTGATCGCCGGCAGCCTGGACGGCAGCGGCAATGAACTGCGGCGGCGCATTCAATCGGCCAACTACGGCTTGGGTCTGCGCACCGGGTCCGCACTCGACACGCTGCGCGTCTCCCGCCGCCCTGCCGGCATGCAGGATAAGGAGCTGAATGTCGGCCGCGGTTACCTGGTTAAGTCAGGCCAGGCAGGGCTGGTCCAGGTTGCCAGCCCCTATGAAATTGCCGGCGCCACTGACGACGAGGAGGTTGACGTTAAGAACGCCCGCGGCCTTGATCAATGGTTGGAACTGCTGATTGCTCGTCACCCTGGGGAGCGGGCGGCATGGGCCGGCGCCGGTTCAGCGCCGGCCGGCAAGGCGAGTCCCAGCGCAATGGCAGTCGATCCGCAGACGGCAAAGCTGCTCGACTTACTTCACCGTGCGGCTTTCAAGCGAGCAGGTGAAGTAGAGCAGACGTTCGTGGCGCACTGGAACGACAAAAACGTGTTGTATCGCTATCTTGTAGACGTTTTGGAGGCGGAGTCCCACCTCCAGGCCAGCTTCTTTGGTCAAACGGTCGACGAGATCATTGTGGCGGCCGAAGGCTACTTCCCCAAGATCCGCTTGGAGCCTGCCACGAACCAGCCTTCCGGCCAAGATGGCGACAGGCAAAACGGTCAGCAGGGCAATTCGAAGGATTGATAAACATGAGTGCTAAGCGCCTGGAAGTACAAATTGATGTCCTGAATCGCCCCAACCAACGTGCCCTGCCGCTGGCCGATTTGATGCCGCCGGAACTGATAGCCGCCATTCTGCAGGAGTTTCGTGACATTGAGTACCTCGGCATCGATGGGTCAGACTACTGCCTGCTGCGGAGCGAGGACGCCATGGAACTGGACCCTGCCGTCGGACTAGGGGAACAACTGGGGGTCAAGCCTCACCTGCGGCTTGTCGAGCGGCCGCTCAAGGTGCCGCCCGGCGCACAGCGAGTGGAGGACAGCCTCTACTTGCGCGAGGAAGCAAGTGGGCGCGTCTATCGCCTGGCCTGGTTGCCTGCTATTGTTGGCCGCAGCGATGCGACTCTGAAGGGAGACGATTTGGTGGCCGCCAACCTGGAAAGCCTGCCAACCGGTCTGCGCGTCTCTCGGCGCCATGTCCGCGTCACTGGCGAAGGCAGGCAGTACTATGCCGAATGCATGTCGAGCAACCCGGCCTCGCTGCGGCGGGCAAACGGCGAAACGGCAGCGCTGGGCCGCACACGGCAGCCCCTGGCTTCCGGCGACGTCCTTTATCTGGATCGCAGCGAAATTGCGCTCAAGTTCATTGTTCGGGCTGCCCAGGGCGAAGCTGCTCAGGCCGAGGCAGCCTCAGAGCAATCGGCCGACTAGATTGCGCCGACAAAGTTGAAACGTGCTGGACCAGACGCCGAGTTACCAGTTGAGCGGAAGGAGGAGCGGATGGGAGTGGATGTCGTAAGAGCCGATTATGAGGCAATTGAACAGGTCGCCAATCGCTTTGCCAAGCAGTCGAGCATGACTGGCCAGCTAGCGTCCCGGGTACGACAGGCGTACACGCCGCTGCGCCAGGAGAGTTGGATCGGGCGCGGCGCCGACGCTTTCTTCCGCGAGATGGAGGGGCAGATTTTCCCCGCCGTACAGCGGCTGATCGAGGCGCTCGAGGAGGCGAGCCGGGTCAGCTCGGCCGTGGCCCAGGTTTTCCAACAGGCCGATGAAGAAGCATCTACCCCCTTCCAAAACGGACCCGGCCAGGCAAACAGCGGCGCTCCAGACTCTGCCCCAAATTCGGCGGCCGGTGGCGATAGTGCGGCTGCGCCTGCCAATGAGTATACGGTGCCGGAAGACTGGCTCAGCAACGTCACCGGTTCACTCAACGAGTATCTGCAGCAGCACGGCTCGCAGTTGTTCGTGCCCGAAGATTGGCTCAAGGATGTAAATGCAAACGGTGATCAGCAGGCGGCAGCTACTCAAGACGCTGCGCTCGACGCCGGCGCTGCGGCGGGCGACAGTGGCTCGGGCGGTGGCTCGGGCAGTGGCTCAGGCGGTGGCTCGGGCAGCGGCTCGGGCAGCGGTTCCGGTGGGAGCGAAGCCGGTGGCGGCAGTGGGGGTGGCGAACCTGCCGGCGGGTCTGGGCAGCAAAGTGGAGGAGGCAGTGGCAGTCGGCGGCGGCCAGCCGTTGGGCAGCGGTATGGGCGGGGGCACCGGAGGCGGGTCCGGTGGTGGTATGGGGGGTGGCCTGCCGGCTTCCTCGTTCGACGACAGTGCTGGCGGCGCTGGCGAGAGCGCCGGGACTGCACACGCCAGGATGCGCTACCAGTCGGTGGGCGGCATGGTGGCGGCAGGGCAGGAGCAGGCCGGCGCGGCGCGCACCACCTACAGCAGCGCCGGCGAAGTAGCTGCTGCCCCCGGCGGCAGCGGCGGCATGATGGGCATGGTCGCCAGCGCGCTGGCCACCAGCCCGCTTGTTGCTGCCGTATTGGGCCAGCTGGGCAAGAAGAAGCAACAGGGAGAGTAGACCATGGCCGCTGCAACCAACACTTTAACTGTCGGGACCGGTTTGTTCCAGATCCTGCTTGCGTATGAAGAGCTTGCCTACCTTTTGCATCTGCTTGGCGTAGAACCGGCGGTAGGCGTGGAAGACAGTGCCTTGGCTGGACTGCCTGCTGAACAGGTGAAGCTCGCCTTAGCCGTTGCCGGGCGCGGGCTGCGGGCACGCCGGTTGGTGCGCGACGATGCCAACGGGCAGCCGGCGGTTCAAAACGAATTGCTGGCCGTGGTAGGAACAGTTGGCTTTCCTGAACGCATTGCCACGGTTTATTATTGGGCTGCCGGAGAGGAACTGCCGGCTGCTTGCTACGGTTATGTTCGCTCCGGGCACGCTGTGCTGCACCAACGCCCAGGTCCTGATCTGCACGAGTTTACCGTCTACAGCACGGCGGCTGAGTTGATCGGCGCGCTGCTGCGCTTCTGTGAGGCCACCAACACGGCATCAACCGGCGCTGGGGTGCTGCACCTGCCGCTGCCAATACTCGCGGAGATGCGTCGCCAGGCAGGGGAACCGGCCGCAGCCGGCGCACTTGCCCTGCTGCCTGACCAGGCGCAGCGGCCCATGGCCGAACGCTTTCTGCAGACGCTGGCGGCCGGGCCGCGGGTAACATCGTTCACCACCCTGCGCAGCAGTGGACCGGCTGGTGTGGATACACGCGAGTTCACCTTTCTCCAGCAGAATGGCGCCGGCTGGCTGCTGTCTCCAGGTGCTGACGGGACGCAGATAATGGACGTACGGGCTGGCGATGCTGCGGCGGTACAGGCTCTGCTCACCGCAGCCTTAGCAGATTGAATACAATGCACATCCGACAGAACGGACAGTTGGGATGCGAAAGTCACGCAGGTTGTGGATATCGAGCTGGGTGCTGATTGTCTTGCTCAGTCATTTATCGGCCCAGGCGCAGGACGTACTACCGATCGCCGTCTTTGATACCGCAACAGCCGACCACGGCGCGACGCTCGGGTTGGATGTGTTATTCGTCATCCGTGACGCCAACGGGCGGCCGGTGCCGGATGCGCAGGTCCAGAGCGCAACCCTGCGCGTCCTTGACGATGCTGCGGCACAAACAGCCTTCCAGTCGGCGGGCGAAGCGGATAGCCCCATCTATATCTCTGCTGCTGCTGGATACGAGCGGAAGCATGCAGGGTGCACTGCCCGCCGTCCTGGCGGCAGCCCGCCAGGCCATCGACCAGGCTCCCGCCAATGCCCATATTTCTATCACCCGCTTCAGTGATCAGGCTCAGACGGTTCAGGGGTTCAGCGACGACCACAGCCAGGTGCGGACTGCCCTCGATCGTATCTCTGCCCCTGAGGGCAATACCTGCATGTACGATACCGTATACGCAGCGTTGGACGATCTGAATCGTGCCGCAACGGCCGGCGAGGAAAGTGCCCGCAAGGCAGTCATCCTGTTTACCGATGGGCAGGACGTGCGCCTGGGGCAAGACGGGCCAAATCAACGCTGCAGCACGCACACCTATGCGGAGGTGGTGGCGCGCGCACTCGCCGATCAGGTCCCGATCAACACCATCGGCATGTACTCGCAGCCTGCGGACATCAACCGTGAAGAGCTGGTCAATCTGGCTCAGGAGACTTCGGCCTTTTCGGCGATCGGCGCCGGAACGAGTGTGACTGACCTCTTCCAGACTATCTTCACCGGTCTCAGCAGCCAGTACCGGGCTTCCTTCGAGCTAAACGTCGGTGCAGGCCCTAAACGCGGGCTGCTGGAGGTGCAGTTGCAGGACAGCGCCGAGCCGCTGTTCTCTGCCCCTTTCCGCTTTGTCTCACCCAAGGATTATCCAGTGCAGGCGACGCCTGCGCCGGTGGCCGCCCCGGTGGCGGAAGTGGTGGTCAACGGGTTGCGCTTCGATCCTGCTACCGGCATCTATGATGTCTCCTTCAGCATTGCCAATCCGCGCGTGATTGACCGGCTGATCTTTACTGTCGAAGGCGACAACGGCATCATTGCCGACGAACGTGTCTTTGCCCTGGACGGCCAGTCTACCAAGCTAGTACAGATTGACAGCCGGCTGCTGGAGGAAGGTCGCGAGTACAAGATCCTGATCAAAGGCGTCGACTCTGCCGGCGTCTGTATACCTCGGCCACCTGATCCAAACCGGCTGGACGAGGCGCCAGATTGCATATTGGGCCAGAAAGACTTCAAGCACGAGCGGCCAAAGCCGCCTCCCGTCGAAGCTGTAATCCAGCCGGTCGTAGCCCAGGCTGCCAGCAAAGCGCTCGTCATCCCGCTCAAGATCACGCGTGAGGATGCAATCGACCGCTTTCGAGGCACCATCTCGGACGAAGAAACCGGCCAGGAGATAGCCCAGTTTGGCCCCGACGTCTACGAACCGGGCAAGCCGCTGACGGTGGATATGCCGCCCGCACTGCTGGCACCGCAGACAAACAGCCAAGATGGTAAGCCTAAGCGCTACACGCTCACGGTTCAGCTGCAAACCAAGGAAGGCGGGCTAGTTGAGACGGATCCGTACTCGTTCAGCGTCGAGTACCCACCCCCGGTACCCTGGCACGAACAGCTGTTTGGCGCCTTGGAAGAGAACCCGCTGATTTTGGTCGCAATCTCAGTGGTCGCGCTCTTGCTTACCGTGTATTTTGTCCTGCAGGCGCGCAACAAGAAGAACGACTTTCGCATACCGGATGAAGGCTATACCGAGATATCGCCTGCTGCCGCATCGCCGGAACATAAGCATCCTACCCTGGCCATCAAGGTAGGCCAGACGCCGCAGCCAAGCGATCACCGCACCTACGAGATCGGCGACTTTCCCTTGCACGATCGGTCGCAGTTCCGGCTGCAACGTACGCTTTGCGGGCGACCGGCAGATTTCGCGCAAGCATGCTGCCATCGTGTTGCAGGACGGTGAGTTCATGGTCAGCGATCTGGGTTCCGACAATGGCACGTGGTTGGACGGCAAGCGTCTGACGCCCAACCAGGCGACCAAGCTGCGCGACTTTCAAACCCTGAGGCTTGGCGCCAGTACGACACTCGACATTCGCATCAAGTACTAGCGCAGCAGAGACGTACATCCATGCAAGTCGCCTTAAGTGCGCGCCATTCTACAGGCAAGTCCTCGTCTCCAGATCGAGGTGCTGCTGCTTTGCCTGACGGGGTAGGATGGTTGCGGCTCGCGGCGTATATGGTCGTCTGCTATCGGCATGGCTTTGCCGCAGCTACGCAGATGAGGACGATCTTGCCGACCGAGGTGGCGCAAGGTGCAGGTTCCGGTACGCCTCAAGCCTATCTACTGGCCGAAGAGGAGTACCGGATGCGCCTTCGCAGATCGAGCTCTACAGCGGAATGAAGACCACCATAGGGCGCAACAGCCACGAGTGCACGGTGCAGATCAACGACATCGGCATCTCGCGTCGCCACTCCGTCATTGTATCTCGCAACGGTCGTTTCTATCTGCGTGACAGCCGCAGCCGCGGCGGTACATTCCTCTACCGCAAAATTACGGCCGCCAACGAACGCAAAGACCGTCCTCGCCTATCCGAACGCGAAGATCGGCTGTTGAATGACGGCGACATCGTGAAGTTCTATACCTTCGCCTATCGCTTCCAGGAAGGCGAAGTCGACAATCTCCCGGGGTGAGCACCCTACCGAATATGGCACCGAACACGAAGGGTGATGCAACCTCCGAAAGGGTCCTCCTGGCACGACGCTACCGCGTGGGGCGCCGGCTGGGAAAAGGCGGCATGGGGGCTGTCTATGAAGCCCAGGATACGCGTCTTGCCGACCACGTGGTTGCCATCAAGGAAAATACAAATACTGGCGCCGATGCGCAGGAGCAGTTCAAGCGCGAAGCCGTCATCCTGGCGCGCTTGCAGCACCCCAACCTGCCTAAGGTTACCGACTACTTTGTCGAACCGTCCGGCCAGCAGTACCTGGTAATGGATTACGTGCCGGGCGAGGACCTGGAGCACATCATTCGGCATACAGGGCCGCTGAGCGAGGAGGAAGCCCTGCACTGTATGGCGCAGGTCCTCTCGGCCGTGCACTATCTCCATACCAGGTCTGATCCGGCGACCGGGCGCAAGCAGCCGGTCGTTCATCGCTGATATCAAGCCTTCAAACATCAAGCGCACCGAGGACGGCCGTTACGTCCTTGTAGATTTTGGCATTTCCAAGCTGGGAACCGCCACTGGTACGATTCCAAGCATGCGGGCCATGACGCCCGGCTTTGCGCCGATCGAGCAGTATGATGGCGGCACCGATGAGCGCAGCGATATCTACTCGTTGGGCGCGACGCTCTATGCTATCGTCACGCTTCACATCCCGCCCAGTGCCACCGAGCGATCCCGCCGGCATGCCGCATTGGCACCCCCGCGGAAGTACAACAGCAAGCTCTCTGCCCACTGCGAGCAGGTAATCGAGCGCGCCATGCAGGTCGAACCAGACGAGCGCTACCAATCAGCCGCTGGTATGTACGAGGACTTGATCGGGCGCCCGATCACTGCCGGCAGTGACATAATGCCGGCTGCTCGTCGCGGTAAATGGACTGCCTTGTGGCTGGCGCTTGCCGGCCTGCTGCTCGTCGTGGCAGCCATATTTCTGTTCCTGCCGGCAGTAACGCCGGACTCACAACCTACGCTGTCCGCGGCTGCAGCCGCGGACAGCGGCAAAGGTAATGGCGAGGGCAGCCGCCCGCCGGAATCTACTGAGCCGGCGTTAAGCGGGGGCACAACTCCTTCTACGGCGCTTGAAGTGGTCGCAATTGCCGCTTCCCCGACGCCCGACTCCACTCTGCAGGGGGCTGAGACGGCGGATGTTGCTGCTGCGACAGTCACCCCTACAGCGGCGCCCTCCTTTACGCCTGTAGCAACCGCTACGCTGTCACCCACGCCGGCTGCCAGCCCAACTGCGCGCCCGACCAATCTGCCGGTCAAGCCGACAAGTACACGCCTCCCGACCATTACGCCGTCGCCAACAAGAATGCCAACGGTGACCCGCGCACCGACCCCTATTCCACCACCCCCGGCAGATGGGCCCGAAGGCGCAGCAGGCATGACAGTCGCCACGACGAGTGCAGGCTCAACCGCCAGCGGGGGAGGGCCGAGGTCCTTGGTGCTTCTGGAGCCGCCAGAGAATACCAACACCAACTCGCCGACGCTATTTGCGTGGAAGCCAGACGCACCTTTGGCCGACGGTCAGGTGTATGAAGTTGCATTTTGGAAGCCCGGCGAGACAGAAGAATCGGGTCAGTCCTGGACGCCGGCAGGGACCAGCACCAATCAGTTGATCAACCCGGGGGGACGCATCGGCAGCTATCGCTGGGGCGTATGGTTGGGGCACTTCAACGCGGCGGGCAAATACGAACGAATCCGCTTCTTGGGCGGAGACCGTACGTTTGACGTTACAAGTGGCGGTTCGAGCAACCGAGATGGTGGAACTGGTGATGGATCTGGCAATGATAGTGCCCCGGCCGAAAAAGGTGGGTGAGTCTTTATGAACAGTCAAATTGTCCAAGCGAACTATGAGTCCCTGGAACGCACGGCTCAGCGATTTGCGCAGCAAGCGGAAGAACAGACGCAGATGGCGCGCGCCGCTGACCGTGCACTAGCTCCGTTGCACAGCGGCGGCTGGATCGGCCGTGGCTCGCAGGCGTTTTTCGCCGAAATGCACACGGAGGTCATGCCCGCCTTGCAGCGGTTGATCGCTGCCTTGCGTGAGGCCGAAGACGTTACGACGCAGATGCGCCAACTAATGCAGGAAGCCGAAGCCGAGGCCGCGCGCCTGTTTCAAGTGGCAGCCGGTGCGGCAGTGGCTGCTATCGGCGGCACGGTCGCAGGAACGGACATGGCTGCGGCCGGTGATGACGCTGCCTCCCATCCTGCTCGTTCAGGAGTGGTGAACTCAATCCAGCAGGGAGCACCGCCACCCCGCGTGTACATCGTGAATGGTATCAACAGCCTTGGCAATATGGTGGCCAGGGACCTCAATGGCAACCCGATATTTGCCGACGACAATTCCGCCGCATTGGAAGTGCTGCTGGAGAAGCACGGTTTTGATCCAGACCATGTCGTATCCACACCTGCGATCTATCTCATGCCGTCGGGTACGAACTTGTCAGGCACCATGTTGACTGGAACCCACGTCGGCGGCATGCTGTCTCCGCTCGATTGGCTCACCGGCAGGGCGGCTGCTGGGATTAACACGATTACGGGCGCCGGTGCCGATATGATTAACTCCACATCGAACTCCTTGTTGCACAACAAGATTGCCGGTGCTGCAGTTGGGTCCGCCGAAACCCTTGATGAATATCTGTCCGGCCCGTCTGGCACCGAGACGCAGCGCACGTTTGCCTTTATCAAGCACGACATCGCACTTGATCGCAACCCGCTGCTGCCGGGCCAGTCGATTGTCTTGGTGGGTCATAGCGGTGGCGGCGCGGTTGTGACCAATCTGGCCGGCATGATCGAACGTGATCTGAATGTTGACGTGCGCGGCGTTGTGACAGAAGGCTCACCACTGGCAAGCTATGGCGAGGCGAGCCGGTACGCTGAATGTATCGTTGAAGTTCAGCATGTGAAAGACCGGGTTCACGACAGCGGCACCTGGATCGGAACAGTGGAAAAGTCGAATATGACGCCAGGTGCCGGTATGGTCAACATAGTAACAAACAGTCCGGTATACGGGGGATGGTTGAAACAGACCCTAGACGCTCATGGATCCTACATGAAGGACGATGGGACCGCCGAAGTTCTTCGCCATATCTTTGTGCCGAACCCCATATAGTACCGGTTGGAGATAAGCTATGGCTACTCTCGCTCGCTGCCAATCAGTGCTGCGGCCCCTGATCTATATACCCGTGATTTGCGCACTCCTTGCCGGCTGCAGCTCAGCAGCACTCCCTACGGAAGCACTTGTCGGCGTAGAAGCACGCGCCGCCCGCAAGCTGCGTACACAAGAGATCGGCGAATGGATCGAGGGCGCCGACAAGTCACTGGCTCTGGTTGTGTTGGATACCAAGCTGCAGGGTGGCGGCACCGAACGCCGCGCCTATTTGGAGGACAAGCCGGGCAAGACCAGGTATCTTGGCGCACTCCAGCGACAACTGCCTGGCGCCCCGGTCGAGTCGCTATTTTTTGATGCGAACGGCTCGTATTTTGCCGTGATCTGGGTCGATAACTCCGTCTCCGGCCAAGTTGATACTGTCACAATTGGTCGCCCGATCCTGCGAGCAGGTGACGACAGCATGAACACATTGCGGACAGGCGCCGCCGCCAATCGGGTCGCCATAATTCCCTTTGGCCCAGGTGAAGCGGCATTGTGGAACCAGATGTCCGACATGCTGATTTATACCGGCGGCACTGATTTTGCTTGGAAACACACCTACAATCCGCCACTTCCTATTGAGTCGCTGTTCCAAAAAGCCACGCTGCCGTAAGTCTTGGAAAGGATGCCACCTGCATGTCCGCCAACCTGCCTGCTAGTCTCCCACGGGTGCTGCTCTCCCATAACGAGTTGTCAGTCATCCTTAATCTGTTGTCCGCCGCGTCCATCCCAGGAGTGGGGCCCGACCCGCTGGGAGAACTGACAGCAGAGCAGCAAGCCTATGGTTTGATGGTTGCCGAGCGCGGCTTGCGCGGCACGCGAACTGGCCGTGATCGACGGCGGCGGCAAGCTGTTGGTTCAGCGCGGCTGTGCTCGAACTTGTCGGGTCCTGTGTGTTGGCAGAAGGCACACTCATCGTCACGGGCATAGGCGCGACCGAAGGCAGCGGTGTGCAGTGGTTTGGTCATCGGTTGGGAGAAACGTTTGTAGTCCATACCATGCCCGACATGGTGCTGCACCAGTTTTCACAAGTGCCTGACCGTGCAGCTCTCGTACGCCTCGTCGGGGACGCGGCTGCTTTGCCAGACAGCCCTGGCGCTCAATCTCTTCTTCTTACACAACCTGCTGCGACAATTGTGGCAGCGCGCGAACTTGCCTTGCAGAGCAGCGCAGCCGCTATCGAAGCGTTGCTGTCGAGCGGGGCCGAGCACAATGCAGCCGCTGCTTTTGTTTCGGTGTTGGCAAACCGGCACGCTGTTACCATTGTACAGACCGTTCACCGCCTCGCCGCCGACAATGCTGCCGTTTCCACAGTTACATTGCTGTATAATTCTTCCGAACTGTGGCTTATGACAGAATTGGATGGTGCTGCCGAGTCCGCTATGTATCTGCTGCGACCTGCCACTCGCACGCAGGCCGAGCAGTTCATCGCCCAATTGGAATGGTGAGCATTTGTCTACAACAAAGACGGTCAAGGAAGGCTTTATCGCGGGGCTCGTCGAGCCCTTGGACCGGCTGATCGAGGGCATCTACAGTGTGCTGATCGTGTTGACCTTCACCTTGGCGACGCGTGCCATCCAGGTGCAGTCGGGCGAGGTGGCAGACAGATTTGACCTGCTATTGCAGCTCTTTGTCGCCGCGCTCGGGTGTGCCGTAGCATGGGGGCTGATCGATGGCGCGATGTATGTGCTTACCTGCGTATTCGAACGCGGCAAAGATCAGCGGCTCTACCGGCTGGTGCGCAACGCTCCTTCCGAGGAAGAGGGCATCGCCGTGCTGGCCGATGAACTCGACGACGATATGGGGTCGCTGGCTACATCCGCAGAGCGGCGCGATATCTATCAGAACCCTGTATGCTCGCCTGCGCCAGTCGCCGCCGCCGCCGGGAGGCTTTGAGAAGGGCGACTTCGGCGGCGGATTTGGCGTGTTTCTCGTCGCAGTCGGCGCCGCCCTGCCGATCGTGCTGCCGCTGATCATTCTGCCCGGCAGTATCCAGTTCCGGCTGCGCGTGTCGAACCTGGTCGCCTTTGCCATGCTGTTCGGCATGGGATATCGCTGGGGCCGCTATGCCGGCGGCAAGCCGCTGCTTACCGGCCTGATGCTGCTCATTCTCGGCGTCATCATGGTAGCGGTGGCCATTCCGTTGGGCGGTTGAATTCCTTACCCTACAGAACGGAAAGTGTGGTATACTCGGGCAACATCCTTTTCACCTGAGTTTACCTTCTGCGATGCCCACTCAAATCTACGCCGCCCCGACGGCTGCCGGCAAGACTGCCTGGGTAATTGAACAAGTACGCGACGCTGCCAGAGGCCTGCGGCGTACGCCCCATGTCGTCGTCGCCACGCCCCTGCAGGCTGCTTCGCTGCGCCGCCGCCTGGCCGCGGCCGGCGGCGCGCTGGGCGTACGGATTGTCACTTTTGACGGCCTGTACGCCGCGCTGCTTGAGCATGCGCACGCTGCCTATACGGAGCTGGAGGAGCCGGTGCGCTACCGCCTGCTGCGCACGGTACTTGACGAACTTGTAGCCGAAGGCAGTCTTAGCTTCTATCACAATCTTGTCGCCCGCCCCGGCTTTATTGGCGCAATGGAGGCACTGATCGGTGAACTGAAGGGTGCCGGCATCACTCCTTCCCAATTCGAGCGAGGGTGCGCCAACCTCGACGCCGGACCTCGGCTGGCAGAGTTAGGCGTCATTTACACCCGCTATCAGGCGCTGCTCGCTGCTAACGGCTGGACGGATCGCCCCGGCGTCGCCCTCCTGGCTGTGCATGCCTTGGAGCAGCGCTCAGTTCCCTTCCCTAAGGGCTGGGGGCCGATCTATTTTGACGGCTTTGACAGCTTTACCGTCGTCCAACGTCGGGTGATTGCCGCCCTAGCGGCGCAAGTGGACACAGCAGCAGTCCTGCTGACCGGCACGGCGGACCCAGCCGGGAGTTCACCCTATGCCTTATTTGCTGAGACTGCCGAACTTCTGCGGCAGGAACTCCGGCGCTCCCGTGGACCCGCTGCCGCAGGGGGCTCTTCCATCCGCCCCGAATGCCTTGCGTCCGCTCGCCGATCACCTGTTCATCCCGTTGGCAGCCGCCAACCCGCTTGCGGCGCCTGTCACACTGCTGGCCGCCGCCGATCGTGCCGGCGAGGTGCGTGCCGCTCTGCGCTGGCTAAAGCGGCGTATCGTCGTAGACTGCATCCCGCCCGACAACTTGCTGCTGCTGGCCCGCAGCGTCGACGCGTATCGTGACCTGGTCGCACAGACGGCGGCTGAGTTTGGGATGGCCGTGTACGGCGCGGGGCACCTGCCCTTGGCAAGCAATCCGGCCGTAGCGTCTCTGCTGGCGCTGCTCAACCTCCTGCTGCGTGATGAGAAGAGCGGGCAGCCGCTGCTTCCTCGCCGCGGGGTCGTCGAAGCCTGGCGTTCACCCTACTTTGACTGGCAGGCCGCCGGCGGTCCGGCCATTGCGCGGGAGCATGCCGAAGCGCTCGACGCCCTGGCCCGCGAGTACGTCGTGATTCGCGGCCTGGATCAATGGCGCGCGGCGTTTGCCCTGGCCCAAGCAAAGGCGGCGGTGTGCGAACAGCAAGGCTTAGAGGAACGTTCCACACAGGCTGCAGTGGATCTGAGCGCCCTGGTGGGGCAGTTCGAACGCTTTGTCGCCTGCCTTGCGCCGCCCGCAAGCGCGGCACGGCTCCGTGATTTCGCCTGCTGGCTGGAGGAGCTGATTGGGCCCGATCCTGCCTTCCAAGATGACCCTGCGGTTGCCGATGGGCGTGGGGGTGCAACCGAGGGTGCGAACTTTACACTCGACGTCGTAGCTAGTATCCGCAGGGGCGACGCCGGCCTGCGGGCGCGCGACATCGCGGCACTGCGCAGCCTGAAGGATGTACTGCGCGGTCTTGTCGCAGCTGAGACCGCAGTTCAAAGCGCCCAAGGTCGTACGGGCATGGATGCCCCCGTTGACTACGGCCGCTTTCTCTCCGAACTGCTCGGAGCCGTAGCGGCCGCAAGCTATGAGCCGATCGCAGATCGCACGCACGCGATCCTGTTCACCGACCCCCATTCCACCCGTGGCGTCTCATACCAAGCCGTCGCCATACTGGGCCTCGCCGAAGGCGAACTGCCGCGCCGGCGCAGCGAAGACCCTTTCCTGCGCAACGCCGATCGGCGCCGTCTGCGCGCGCTGAGCCTTCCCCTGGAAGACTCCACGCGCAGCTTTGACCGCGAGGTATTCTATACATCCGTCGCCCGCGCCCGCACGCAGCTGCTGCTGTGCCGGCCGCGCATGGCGGAAAATGGTGCGCCTTGGGAACCGTCGCCCTATCGGCAGGCCGTGGAGTCTCTACTTGGTGTCCAGGCGACGACGGTTCCCGGCGAGTACTGGCCGTCCCTTTCCGAAGCCGCGTCGCTGCCGGAGCTGGCCGAAAGCGCACTGCGCCGGCCGGAGGTCGCCGCCTGGCAGCTCGCCCATTATCCTCAAATCGGCATACAGCTCGACCACGCTGCCGCCCTTGTCGCCGTCCGCAGCGCATCCCGCCACCGTCGTTCCACGAGTCCGTACGACGGCTACCTGGGCGATTCGCCGGAGCTGCGCGGGAGCATCGCCGCACGGTTGGATCATTGGTCGCCCAGCCGATTGGAGCGCTATCGCACCTGCCCCTACTGGTTCTACCTGGCGCATGTCGTGGAACTCGCGCAGCGCGCCGAGCCCGAAGAAGGTGCCAACATCGCCCAGGCCGGCAACATTTACCACCGGATCTTCGAACAGGTCTACCGCAGCGCCCTAGACCCTGCCGACCTGGATGCCGTGTTGGCAGTCTTACCCGGGGTGGCTAAGTCTGTCTTAGACGCGGCGCCAGAGCAGGAGGGCTTCCGTGTTACGGCATGGTGGGCGCAGACACGTGCTGAGATCGAGGACAACGTGCGCGCCTCGCTTGCTGCCCTGGCGGCCTATGATGGGACGCCGGCGGCATTCGAACTGCGTTTCGGCCGCCAAGCCCCTCTGCAAATCGGTGAAGGCGAAACGGCATTCACAGTCAGCGGCGTGATCGATCGGGTCGACCGCCGCGCCGACGGCACGCTGCGGATCGTCGACTACAAGACTGGCGTCTCCGACTACGACAACGCCAAGGCGTTGGTCGAGGGCCACCGGCTGCAGCTGGCCCTCTACGCCTTGGCCGCAGAGCAGGCCCTGCACCTTGGCCAGGTCAGCGATGGCTTCTACTGGTTTGCCCACAAGGCGCGCAGCAGCAGCTGGTCGCTGGCCGCGTTTGAAGATCCTGTCACAGGGGCAGTAGGCCCTGCCGCCGCCATCGATCTGGCCGTGACCCACGCTGTTGCCGCCGTCGACGGCGCCCGCCGCGGTGAGTTTGCGCCGCAGCCGCCCGACCTCGGCTGTCCCGATTATTGTGCCGCCGCTGCCTTTTGCTGGCACTTCCGCCCTAAGTTCACCGGATAGCCATCGTGACGGTTCTGCACCCAATCCTCCAAATCACACCCCCAAGCGGCGAGCAGCTGCCGGCTGTGCTGACGCTCGACTGCGACGTAGTGCTGACCGCCGGCGCCGGCACGGGCAAGACGCGCACCCTTGTCGCGCGTGTGCTGCAGTTGCTGGCGCAGGGCGTGCCCGCCCGCAGCATCTTTGCCGTCACCTTTACCGTCAAGGCTGCGCGCGAAATGCGCAACCGGCTGCGGAAGGAGATTACCGCTTACCTTGCCCTACCGGCCCTGGCGGCTGCCGAGCATGCCTGGTGGGACAACGTGCTGGTCGACCTCGAGGCCGCCCGCATCGGCACCATTCACAGTCTCTGCACCGAGATCCTGCGCTCGCATCCCGCCGAAGCCAATGTGGATCCCGCCTTTGGGGTGTTAGATGAGGCACTGTCGCTGCAGCTGCGTATCGATGCGGTTGCCGAAGCCGTCGCCTGGGCTGCCGATGATTCTGGTGCCGTTGCGCTTTTCACGCGTTTCTCACCCGAGCGCCTGACCGAGCTTGTCGCCGACCTTTTCGCGGACCGGCTGAAAGTACAGCGGCTGTGCGCCGGGCAGCCGTGGCAGCAGTGGGACGCACTGTCTGCGGCCGAACTGGCGCAGGCGCTGGCAGACGATACCCTGGTCGACGCCGTCGACACGCTGCTGGCGTGGGATGCCGCAGGGGCGCTCGCACGTGCGCTGGCGAGCGGCGATACGCTGGCGCCTGCAGCCCAGGAATTTGTGGCAGCGTGGCGCGCACTCGGGCACTGCCTGGCTGTAGGCGACCTTGGCGCAACTTTGCCCTGCCTGGCGCGCCTGCGGTCGGCGGCCGGGGGCAGCAAAGGCAAGGCTACCAATTGGCCGGCAGACCCCAAACCGGTCATGAGTGCGTTCCGCAGCGCATATGATCTGCGCCTCAAGCCCCTCGTCGGACAGGCGGACATCGCGCTCGACCATGAGTTGGCGCAACTGCTGCCCTGGCTGCAGGCACTGTTCGAACGCGCGCATACGATCTACCAGGCGCGCAAGCAGGAGCGCTTTGCGCTAGACTTTGACGATCTCGAACAGCAGGCACTGGACTTGCTCCTGCACAACCCCGCTGTGCTGGCGCGCTGGCGGGAGGAAACGGCAGCGCTGCTGGTGGACGAGTTTCAGGATACCAATGAGCGACAGCGCGAGCTGGTCGAGCTGCTCAACGGGAGGCGCGGGCGGCTCTTTATCGTGGGCGATGCCAAGCAGTCGATCTACCGTTTTCGCGGGGCCGAAGTGGAAGTATTCCGCAGCGCCCGCCGCCAGATCAGTGACCACGGCTTTGCCTGCAGCTTGACCTCTTCCCATCGCACCCACCGGGCCCTGCTGGGGGCTCTGAACGGCTTGCTGGCCGCCATCATG
Organism: uncultured Chloroflexia bacterium; assembly: GCA_963701415.1. Taxonomy (GTDB): domain Bacteria; phylum Chloroflexota; class Anaerolineae; order Caldilineales; family Caldilineaceae; genus Fredericiella. The sequence continues at coordinate 580,439 of CAVPAH010000018.1, read as the reverse complement.
GGCGAAGAGGAGATCGCCGGCGAACCCTGGCACGAACCGTTTGCCGCCCTCGATGCCGTGCGGCCCCTCTCCGGCCTGCCGCTCCCTGGCCCCTATGTCGAGCTGCACCTGGCCTGCGGCACCAAAAGTGGCGGCGCCTTGGAACGGGCAGCGCATGGCCTTGCGCACCGCCTGCAGGAGATGGTCGCTGAGTCTGCGGGTCAGCTTGGCTACGGCGATATTGCCGTCCTTTGCCGCGGCTATCGCGGCTTTGGCGCCTATGAAGACGCCTTTGAGGCTGCCGGCATCCCCTATGAGACCGTCGCCGGTCGCGGCTTTCTCGACCGGCCCGAGATTCGCGATCTGCTCAACGGCCTGGCGGCCGTCTCCGATCTCAGTGACGACCTCGCTCTTTACGGCCTGCTGCGTTCGCCGGCGTTTGGGCTGGCCGACACCGAGCTGCACCGTATACGCCTGGCGGGGGGAACGGGGCCCGGCAGTCTCTGGCGCAGCTTGTGTGCCGACGATGCCATGCCAAGCCAGGCTGCAACTGCCCTGATCGCGCAGCTGTCGGCGCTGGCCGGCCGCATCTCGGTTGCCGACCTGCTCAAGCGGCTGGTGGATGCCTCTTATTACCGCGCTGTCCTGCTGCAGTCCGGCGACGCCCGCGGCGCCCGCAACGTGAGCAAGCTGCTGCAAGACGCCCAGCGCTCGGGGATTGTCGGCGTAGGCCAGTTCTTAGAGTACGTAAAGGGGTTGCGCAGCGCCGGCAGCCGCGAAGGCGAGGCCCGCGCCGACAGCACCGGCTCGGTGCAGATTATGACTGTGCACCAGGCCAAGGGGTTGGAATTCCCCGTGGTCGTCATCGGCGATGCCGGCAGCACGCCCAGCGGCGGTGGCGGCCTGCTGCTTGACGGGACACTTGGCGTCGTTCCCTATATCGAACAGGTCGCAGATGACAAGCGAGTGCCCCTGGTCTGGCAGTTGGCGCGTATGCGCGAGGCGCGCAAGGAAGCTGCCGAAAACAAGCGCCTGCTCTATGTCGCCGCCACCCGCGCCCGCGATCGCCTGCTGGTCAGCGGCCACGTCAAGATCAAGCCGTCCGGCGAGCTCTCTGCCGGCGGCTGGCTGCAGGCAATCTGTGATGCCGCCGGCGTGCTTCACGCACCGGCGGGCTTTCAGGCGGACGGAGACTGCGCCGGCGTGCTTGCGCCTGAGAGTCCAGAATGCTGGACTGACGGCGAAGGTGTCAGCGGTGTGATCTACGGTGGCGGTTATATGCCTCCCCTACAGCGGCACGCACCTGCCGTCGAGGAAGAAGTGGGCCGGGAAGGACAGGAGCCGTGCCTGCTGGCGCCATTGGCCTCTGAGCAAGCAGAGGGTGACACGCTGGCGGAGCGCGTCTGGCGTGTCGCTCCGCGCGCCGAGACACGGTGGGCGCCCGCCTGGGTGATCGGCAAGCTCGTTCATGCCGCCATCGCGGCCTGGCGCTGGCCTGTGGACGAAGGTTTTGACGCATGGTGCCGCGCCAATGCGCGCAGCCGCGGCCTGGTCGACGATGCTCGGGTTACGGATGCTGTGCGCCGCACGTTCCGCCTTCTCCACCAGCTGCGCCGCCACCCGTTGTACGCCGAAATGGCGCGCGCCGACGAACGCCATCATGAACTGCCGTTTACTGCGCCTGCGACCGGCGAGCCGGCCGGCCAGATCGACCTTCTGTTCCGCTGCGGCGACACCTGGACACTTGTAGACTTCAAAACGGATCGCATCCGCGACGATCGTGCGCGCGAGGCGCTGCTACAAGAGCGCGACTACCGAGCACAGGTCATCCGTTACTCGGCCGCCGTCCAACACTACCTGGGCGTCACGCCGCGCTGCATCCTATGCCTGCTCGACGATCAAGGTGCCGTAAATGCCCTCTCCCTCTAACCGTAGTATACTCAGAAAAAAAGTAAATCTTGCCGTTTTGCCAAGGAGCCCTATATGCCAGATATAAAGGCGATAGTTTCCGCCATGACACTTGAAGAAAAGGCTGCGCTCGTCACCGGTGCCAGCGCCTGGACAACCACGCCGATCGATCGGCTGGGCGTGCCCGAACTGCTGATGTCCGACGGCCCGCACGGCGTCCGCCGCGTGCCCGACGTCCATGCCGTGAGCGCCGAAAGCCTGCCCGCTACCTGCTTTCCCACCGCCTCGGCCCTGGCCTCCAGCTGGGATGCCGACCTGATCTACACCATGGGCCAGGCCCTGGCGGAAGAGGCGTTGGCGCTCGGCGTGGGGCTGCTCCTCGGCCCCGGCGTCAACATGAAGCGCTCGCCGCTTGGCGGCCGCAACTTCGAGTACTTCTCCGAAGATCCCTACCTGGCCGGCGAACTGGCCGTCAGCCTGATCGACGGCATCCAGAGCAAGGGCGTGGGCACTTCGCTCAAGCACTATGCGGTCAACAACCAGGAGTTCGAACGCTTCCGCATCGACGCCAAGGTGGACGAGCGTACGCTGCGCGAGATCTACCTGCCTGCCTTCGAGGCTGCAGTCAAGCGGGCGCAGCCCTGGTCCGTCATGTGCTCCTACAACAAGATCAATGGCAGCCTACGGTTCTGAACACTATGAACTGCTCACACGCATCCTCAAGGAGGAGTGGGGCCTGGAAGGCTATGTCGTCTCCGACTGGGGCGCCGTGCACGACCGTGTGGCCTGCACTCAAGGCCGGGCTGGACCTTGAAATGCCGGGCCCCCGGGCGCGGCGTACCCAGGCCGTGATCGCAGGCCGTCAACGAGACGGCGCACTTGGACGAATCTGTTCTGGACGAGGCTGCGCGCCGCATCCTGCGCATTGTCTTCAAGGCTGCCGAAACACCCAAGGGCGGCGCATTCGACGTGGACGCACACCACGCTCTGGCGCAGAAGATCGCCGGCGAGTGCATCGTGCTGCTCAAGAATGACGGCATCCTGCCGCTCAAGCCCAATGTCAACCTGGCCGTGATCGGCCGCGCCGCCGAGGTCGCCCACTTCCAGGGCGGCGGCAGCTCGCATATCAACCCCACGCGCGTCGCCGTGCCCTTTGCCGAATTGAAGGCGCTGGCGCAGGACGCCGAGCTGACCTATGCCATGGGCTATCCGGTCGACGACAGCTTCCAGCCCGCCTTGATCGAGGAAGCCGTCAGCCTGGCACAGGCCGCCGATGTCGCCGTGCTGCATATCGGCCTGCCTTCCTACAAGGAATCCGAAGGCTACGACCGCGCCGATATGGACCTGACGGCGCAGCAGGTCGCCTTGATCAAAGCCGTCTCTGCCGTTCAGCCCAACTGCGTGGTCGTGCTCAACAACGGATCGCCGGTCGCCATGGGCGACTGGATCGACGGCGTCGGCGCGGTGGTCGAGGCATGGATGATGGGCCAGGCCGGCGGCGGTGCAATCGCCGACGTGCTCTTTGGCCGCGTGAATCCATGCGGCAAGCTGGCCGAGACTTTCCCGGCGCGCCTGGAAGACACACCTGCCTACCTGCACTGGCCCGGCGACAACGGCCAGGTTCGCTACGGCGAGGGCCTGTACATCGGCTATCGCTACTACGATGCCCGCAAGCTGCCCACGCAGTTCCCCTTTGGGTACGGGCTCAGCTACACGACGTTCGCCTACTCAAACCTGGAGCTGTCGAGCCACGATTTCCGCGATGTCGACGGTGTGGTGGTCTCTTTGGACGTGACCAATACCGGCGCTGTCGCCGGCAAGGAGATCGTGCAGGTCTACGTGCACGATCGTGCCGCCGCGCTGGCGCGACCGCCCAAGGAACTCAAGGGCTTCGCCAAGGTGTCCCTGGAGCCCGGTGAAACCAAGACCGTTTCGATTCCGCTTAACGCCCGTGCCTTTGCCTTACTTCCATCCCGGCCACGGCCAGTGGATCACGGAAGATGGCGAGTTCGACATCCTGGTCGGCGCATCCAGCGCCGACATCCGCCTGCAAGCGGCAGTTACGCGTCAAGTCGACCTCTGATCTGCCCAGCTTGCTCAACCGTGAATCGACGGTGCGTGACTGGATGAACGACCGGCGCGGCAAGCTGGTCTTCATGCCGCTGTACGAGCAGGTAAAGGCAGGCCTGATGAGCGCCTTCGGCGGCGGCGAAGGCACCGGTGGCGACGCCATCGGCATGGATATGACCGGTTTCATCATGGAGATGCCGCTGCTCAGCCTGCTCCAGTTCCGCGACGACGAGCTGCCCATGCCCGCCGAAGATATCGTAGACGCCCTGCTGGCGCAGGTAGGTATGGCGAGCGATTTCGCGGCACAGTTCGCATAACGGCCTGACCCCGCTTTGGATCCATGGCGCTGCCTGCGCATACGGACAGGCAGCGCCATGCAGGGGGTTCGCCGTATTAGCACACCATGAAGCTATATACACTGGAACCTAACGCCAACACCCTGCACGGCGCTTTCTCGCGTGACATTGCCCCAGATCCTGACTGTCGATCCTGGCGACACAGTGCGCTTCCGGACACTTGACGCCGGCTGGAATCTCGAGCCGCGGCGGTCGACACGCTATGAGGACCAGCCAAGGAAGTTCGCGCCGCGGCCGCCAGGGCATGAGACCGGCCACGCGCTGATAGGTCCGATTGCGATTCGCGGTGCAGAGCCGGGGATGACGCTCGGTGTTCATATTGGCCGCGTACGCCCGGGCACGTGGGGCTTCACTGCCGTCGGCGGCTGGCCGCACCAAGTGAACAACCGGCTTGGCGTGGCAGCTGAAGGTACCTTTCTGCTCTGGACACTCGATCCCGATACGATGCAAGGACACAACCAGTATGGACAGCGCGTTTCCTTGCGTCCATTCTTTGGCGATTATGGGAATGCCGCCTGCTGAACCTGGACTGCATTCAACCGTGCCGCCGCGCCCGACGGGCGGCAACCTCGACTGCAAGGAGCTGGTCGCCGGCAGCACCCTCTATTTGCCTATAGCAGTGCCCGGCGGCTTGTTTTCGGCCGGCGACGGTCACGCCCGGCAGGGCGACGGCGAAGTTTGTGTAACTGCCATCGAATGCCCGATGGAAGCAGTGGACATCACCTTTTCACTGCATCCGGAACTGCGCCTTGCCATGCCGCGTGCCCAAACGCCTGCAGGTTGGATCACCTTTGGTCTGCACGAGGATTTGAACGAAGCGGCCTTGCTTGCGCTCGAAGGCATCGTCGAACTGCTCGGCGAACTCTACGGCATGGATCGCCACCAGGCGCTGGGTATGGCGAGCGTGTTGGTCGATCTGCGCGTCACGCAAATCGTTAACCAAGTCAAGGGAGTACATGCCGTTTTGTCGCATGACCGCATTTGATTACAATTTGCTGACAATTTTCCGTAAAATAATACGCTTTTTTCCTATTGACAAGCGCATAGATTCCGGTAATACTTGCCACACTTCCAAGATGCCTGCTTCCCATGTAACGGGTGTATTGGCGCCTCTCCTGTATAAATATGATGCGTCTACCTGCCTAGTGGCATTGCTTGGAGCCCAACATTCACCTATGGAGGAATCATGCGCAAGGCAATCTGGTTCAGTACCATTGTCCTGGTCGTTACGCTGGCTGCTGCGATTGGGCTTGCCCGCACAGCACTAGCGGGTCCGGAGTCGTGCGACACGCGTGTCAACAACACGCACGCTAAGCTGTTGGAGTGTGTGACGCTGACGGGCGTGCGGGAACATCAGGCGGCGTTTCAAGCTATTGCGGATGCCAACGGTAATACTCGCGTCTCGGGCTCACCCGGTTATGATGAGTCAGTCGAGTACGTAGTGGGTCGCTTGCAAGCTGCCGGCTACGCTGTGACTGTGCAGCCCTTCCAGTTTCAGACGTTTGTCTCACTTGCCCCTCCGATTCTCGAACAAGTGTCGCCGCCTCCTGCAGGTCCAATCGAGAACAACATTTTGTCCTACTCAGGCAGTGGCGACGTCACGGCGGCGGTGACCACACTGTGAACCCAGCGATCCGAGCGACACGATCAACTTGGCTGCAATGCCGGGGACTTCGCCGGTTTTCCGGCGGGCAACATTGCCTTGATCAGTCGCGGTAACCTGCGCCTTCGCCATCAAGGCAACCAATGCTTACAATGCCGGCGCAGTAGGTGTCGTCATCTACAACAACATCGCCGGCCCCATCAACGGGACGCTTGGCAATGCCTTTACTCTGAATATCCCGGTCACCTCCGTCACGCAGGCCATGGGTCAGCAGTTGGCCGCTACGCCAGGCCTTGTGCTGCGCCTCAAGACGGACACCTTCCGTGGTATCGCTACCACCGCCAATGTGCTGGCAGAGTCACGTGACGGCGATCCCAACAACGTGATCATGGCCGGCGCCCACCTCGACTCGGTCAATGCCGGCCCGGGCATCAACGACAACGGCAGCGGCAGCGCCGCCATCCTCGAGGTGGCTGAGCAGATGGCCAAGGTCAAGCCGCGCAACAAGGTGCGCTTCGCCTGGTGGGGCGCCGAAGAGGCGAACCTGGTCGGTTCTACCTACTACGTCAACAACTTGTCGCAGGACGAGCTGAGTAAGATCACCCTCTATCTCAACTTCGACATGGTCGGCTCGCCCAACTACGTCTTCTTCATCTACGACGGCGACGACTCGGATGGCGAGGGCGCCGGCCCGGGCCCAGCCGGTTCCGCCCAGATCGAGAAGACGTTTGAGGCTTACTTCAACTCCGTGGGCAAGCCGTTCAAGGGCACCGATTTCTCGGGCCGCTCGGACTACGGCCCCTTCATCGCCAACGGCATTCCGTCGGGCGGCCTATTCACGGGCGCCGAAGGCATCAAGACCGCCGAGGAAGCGGCGATCTGGGGCGGCACGGCAGGCACTGCCTACGACCCCTGCTATCACCAGGCCTGCGATACCTATGCCAACAATAGCGACGCAGCACTGGACACCAACTCTGACGCTATCGCCTTTTCTGTGCTGCAGTACGCCATGAACACCGCCGATATTAATGGCCAGCGCGGCAAGGGCAACTTCCCGCCGTTCACGCCGCCTGCTGATGAGCACGCACCAGTGACCCAATAGTCGAGCCTCTTTCTCCGCGAGTGGTGGCACCTGGTGCCACCACTCGCAGCACGCCTCCCTCAATGGACCGCCTTTGCGCTGCAGCGCCTGGATCTCTTACCCCCGCTTCTTAGCCCTCAAAACCTGGCCATTTGACTAGGATTTGCGCTATCGGTTGATCTAGCGCATAGCTTCGCCGTTTCTGCTATCTTGGTAGGCGTTGTTCCAATCGTAGCCGCTAATACGACACTGCCACTGCGCCGCGGTATCTGCACCGCCTGAAGGCAGGAAAGTAACGACGGGGAAAAGTAAATATGCGCGTATCCAGAAGCACGTTTGGCGAAAACGGCAGCACCCTGGGTGAACGGCTGGCCGAGCGCGGGATCACACGCCGCCAGTTTATCACCTTCTGCAGCCAGATGGCGGCTGCCTTTGCCATCGCACCTTCTCTCAAGCCCCTGCTCGGCAGCGCCGAGATCGCCGACCGGCTGCTGGCGGCGTCGACGCGCAAGCCTGTGGCCGTGTGGCTGCAGCTGCAGGAGTGCACCGGGTGCCTCGAAAGTACGCTGCGCTCCGCCGACCCCGGTATCGCCAGCCTCGTGCTCGAAACGCTGTCGCTGGACTACGTCGAGCTGCTGATGGCTGCGGCCGGCACCGCCGCCGACGAGGCCCTGGCTGTCGCCAATGCCGAACCCCACGTCCTCGTCATCAACGGCTCCATCCCCCTGGCCTACCAGGGCGGCGCCTGCACCATCGGCGGCCGTTCCGCCCAGCAGGTGCTGATGGCGGCGGCGGAGAACGCCGTGGCTGTGCTCGCCGTGGGCGACTGCGCCTGGTACGGCTGCGTCCAGTCCGGCCGGCCCAATCCCACCAGCGCCGTCGGCGTCCAGGACATCATCAAGAACAAGCCCGTTATCAACGTCACCGGCTGCCCCCCGATCGGCGACATCATCACCGCCGTGATCGTCTACTACCTGACGTACGGTACCACGCCCCCCTTGGACGATCAGGGCCGCCCGCTCTTTGCCTACGGCCAGCGCATCCACGACAACTGCCCACGGCGCGCTCACTTCGATGCCGGGCAGTACGTGGAGATCTTCGACGATGCCAACGCCCGCCAGGGCTATTGCCTCTATAAGGTGGGCTGCAAAGGTCCGGACACGTTCTCACCCTGCCCCATCATTCAGTGGAACAGCCACACGGCCTTTCCTATCTCTGCCGGGCACCCCTGCCTCGGCTGCACCGAAATGCATTGGGAGGACCGCTTCAGCCCCTTCTACAATCGCCTGCCCGACGTGCCGGGGGTACCGATTGAGCTAACTGCCAACAGGATTGGCGCCGTCGCCGTCGGCGCTACCCTTGCCGCCGTCGGTATCCATGCGGCCGTCACCTATGTCCACCGCCGCGACGAAGAGGCAGAGGCGGCCGCCGGGCTGACCTCGCTCGACATCCTGGGCGACGCGCCGCCCCCGGCCGCCGTCGGCGAGGTGCGGCTGGCAGACAGCGACCGCCAGGCCGGCGTCGGTTTCCACGCCGGCTCGCTCGATATCCTTGACGATGAGCCGCCTGTCACGAACGGCAAGAAGGAGTAGTTGGCCATGGCCACCCGTAGAGTTGTCATCGATCCTGTCACCCGCATCGAAGGCCATCTTCGCGTCGAGATTGAGGCGGCCGACGGCAAGATCGCCAAGGCATGGACGCCCTGCACGCAGTTCCGCGGGCTGGAACTCGTGCTCAAGGATCGCGACCCGCGCGACGCCTGGGTTTTCGCCCAGCGCATCTGCGGCGTCTGCACGAGTATCCACGCCCTGGCCGCCATCTATGCCGTCGAGGATGCGCTCAAGTATCCGATCCCGGCCCAGGCCAAGGCAATTCGCGACATGATCTCCCTGGCGCAGATGGTGCAGGACCACGTCATTCACTTCTACCATCTGCAGGCGCTGGACTGGGTCAACGTCGTCAGCGCCAGCCAGGCCGACCCGGCCAAGGCCGCGGCGCTGGGCGCCAGCCTCTCCGACTGGCCCCTCAACGGCGTCGGCGCCATGACGCAGGTCAAGGATCAGGTCACACGCCTGCTCGCCAGCGGGCAGCTGAGCATCTTCACCAACGGCTACTGGAACCACCCTGACTATCGGCTGCCGCCCGAAGCCGACCTGTTGGCGCTGGCGCACTACCTCCAGGCGCTCGACTGGCAGCGCGACATGATCAAGGTCCATACCATCTTTGGTGGCAAGAATCCGCACCCAAACTTTCTGGTCGGCGGCATGGCCTCTGCCATCAACATGGACAACCAGTGGACGATCAACCAGGTGCGCATCGACATCATTGCCGACCTGGTCGACAAGTGCCTGGCCTTTGTCGAGCAGGTGTACCTGCCCGATGTGCTTGCGATCGCCAGCTTCTACAAGGATTACCTGGAGATCGGCGCCGCCAACCCGAACATGCTGGCCGTCGGCCTGCCGGGCTATGCCGGCGCAGGTTCCCCCAACCAGGCAGGCTTTGCGGCGGGCGTGCTGCTCGACGGCAACTATACCGACGTGAAACCGTTCGAGATGAACAAGGTTGCCGAGTACATCAACTCGGCCTGGTACACCTATACTACGGGCAACGAGCGCGCGCTGCCCCCCTTTATGGGCGAGACGACGCCCAACTACACTGGCCCGGTGCCGCCGTTCAACTGGCTGTCCGACCAGCCCAAGTATTCCTGGACCAAGATCCCGCGCTACGACAACTATGCCATGCAGGTTGGACCCAATGCTCGCCTGCTGGTCGGCTACGCCCGCAATCAGCCCGACATCAAGCCCCTGGTCGACGCTGCGCTCCAGAAGCTCGGTACCTCGCTCACCGCGCTCAACTCCACGATGGGGCGGATGGTCGCACGTGCAGTCGAGTCGGTCTACTGCGCCCGCCAGTACAAGGCTGTGTTTGAACGCTTTGTCGACGACATTAAGGCCGGCCAGACGGCGACCTTCAACCCGACGTTCTGGGAGCCGGCTACCTGGCCGGCCAAGGCACAGGGCGTCGGCTTTGTCGAAGCCCCGCGCGGCACCCTCAGCCATTGGGTCAACATCGAGAACGGCAAGATCTCCAACTACCAGGCGATCGTGCCCAGCACCTGGAACAGCTCCGACAAGGACCCAATGGGGGTCGCCGGCCCCTTTGCCTACTCGCTCGCCCACAGCGGCACACACCCGTTGGTCGACCCGGCGGCGCCCCTTGAGCCGCTACGCACCATCCATTCGTTTGACCCCTGCATGTCTTGTGCCGTCCACGTCCTGGATGCCACCGGAGCCCAGGTAACGGAGGTGAAGGTGGTATGACGACAAGCGCGCTTCCCACCAATGCCGCACCCAGCCCAGCGTCCAGTGCAGCGCCCAACGCGGCGTCTCCCGTCGCCGACAAGACCCTCAGCGTTACTGTGGGACGCTTGGTGCCGCTCGACGGCAGCGAGGACGAACTCGTCCTGCTGGCAGCCGCTGCGGCGCCGATCGGCTCGCAAGACCCTGGCGACCGGGCGCTTCTCCAAACGGCCGCCGCCCTGCACGATCTCCGTTACCTGGCCCAGGTTGACGTGCAGCCTGCGACTCCCGCGACGAAGATGAGCGTCGCTACCATTCGCTACACCGCCGACGGTACGGCCTGGCGTATCCTGCGCGGCGAAGTGAATGTCGTACTCGGCGGCATGCAGGCCGATGCGGTCGTCACCGATCGCGCCCGGCAGCAGGCCGCCCAGATTCTGCGGTCGCGTTACCGGCCGTTGGCAGTAGCTATTGCGCCGCTCTCTGCTGCCGGCGAAGTGGGAGCCTGGCGCCTGGTCGGCTTGATCCCACTCCAGGCCAAGCTGACCAAGCCCCGCATACACGAAGCCGCTATAGACTGGGCCTACGTCAAGCTCTGGGATCCGGCGCTGCGCCTCATGCACTGGACCGCCGTGTTGTGCATTATCACGCTGATTGGCACGGGCTATATGATCGCCACGCCGTTTCTTGCCCCCGGCACCGGCGCGCCGCAGCCATACCTGATGGGCTACATTCGCCTGGTGCACTTTATTGCTGCCGGCATCCTGATCGCCACGGCGGTGGTGCGTATCGGCGACCTGTTTTTTAGCCCCTATCCCTATGCTCGCTGGCAGTCGCTCTGGCCGATCTATGACCGCACTGAAGCCAAGGCAACGGCCGACGTCCTGAAGGGCTATCTCTTTCTCCGCACACACAAGAATCCAACCTGGATCGGCCTTAACCCCCTCCAGGCGATCACGTATACCGCCGTCTACGGCCTGGCGATCTTGATGGTGGTGACGGGCATGGCGCTGTTTGGGCTCTATAACCAGAGCCAGTGGCCCTACAGCTGGTTCCAGTGGCTCAACACCTGGCTCGGCGCCGACACCGTGCGCACGGTTCACTATGTCGGTATGTGGCTTTTTCTGATCTTCATCCCGGCCCACATCTATCTATCCGCTCGCTCTGACACGATCGACCGCGGTGGCGCCATCTCTTCCATGTTCAACGGCGGCGTCTGGGTGCGCAAGAATGCCCCCGTCATCGACGCCGACCACTATCGTAACGACAAAGACTGACTGAAAGGAACCCGCCATGGCACGCCAGATTGCGCACTACGTCAAGTATCTTGCCATCTACTTTGTGTTCTTCCAGACTTTTGCCCTCTCCAGTTGGTCGAAGTGGACCAGCGGCGGCGCGCCGGAATTCTTTAAGAAGCAGTTTGAACACACGTTCCTGGCTTCGTTTCCTGGCCTGGAGACATCTTACTACTTCATCGCCGCATTGGAGGGCTTGGTCGCCGTCCTAGTCGTGGTCAGCTTCTTCACCCTCGACTGGATGCCCAATCACCCACGCAAGGACTGGCTCAAGCTCGCGATTGCCGCGGCCATATTGACCTTTGGCGCGCTTGGCTTTGGCGAGAACCTTAGCGACGACTACTCCGGCGCTGCTCAATTGTTCGCCTATTTTGGCGCTGCCCTCGTCGCCTGGCTGGTCGTCAGCGCCGACGAGAGCGCTGCTGCCCGCCAGGCCGCACTTGCCAAGGGTGCAACAGAGCTTGACAAGGCGCCGGCCTGATGCCGGATCTAGTAGCGGATCCCTTGCCGGCAGACAAGCCCACGCTGGTCATCGGCCTGGGCAATCCGTTGATGGGCGATGATGGGATCGGCCTCGTCGTGCTCGAACAACTGGCGGCGCAGACGTTTGCGCCGCCAGTCGAGTTTGTGGACGGCGGCACGTGGGGCCTGGCCCTGCTGCCCGATGTGGAACGCGCCGGCGCGCTGCTGCTGCTGGATGCCGTCCAAAGCGCCGGCGAACCCGGCACAATTTACGTGCTCGGCGCACAAGACATACCGCGCTTCCTCGCCGCCAAGGTGTCGCCGCACCAGATCGACGTACGCGAACTGTTGGCCCTCGCCGAGCTGCGGGGCGCACTGCCGTCTGAACTGCGGGTCGTCGGCGTCCAGCCCGCTGCCGTCGACTATGGCGGCGGCCTCTCGCCCGCAGTTTCGGCCGTCGTAGATGGCATGGTCTCGGCTGCACATGCTGTGCTGGCGGGCTGGGGACACACCCTCACCGCTTGATGGTTGCATTTGCAGGGATCAAACTGCAGTGATCATGCGCAGTAATCAGTTCCGGTCTGCCGCCGCCATGTTGGTCTTGGCGACAAGCGCCGAAATGATCTGCTCCCGCATCCGCTCGCCTTCCCCCGCGTCGGCCGCGCTGGGTGAGCCGTTGACACCCCCCGATTCAGGCTGGTAGGCAAACCGCGAGTTGACGGCATGCCACGGCTTTGCAAACTTCCAGTCGCGCACGCGATCCATGTGGACAGGCGACCCGACAGCCAGGGCGATCTCTGTCTCACCTTTGTCTGCGTGGTGGATCGAGTTCAGCCCTGCCTCGGTCCAATAGTTCCAGTACGCCGGCTTGAACGCCGGATAGCGCCGCCACACCTGGTGAAAGCCAAGTTCGCACCCCAGCTTGTTGGCCCCGTGACCGCTCAGGTAGATCTGCTTCAAAAACCCGTGAAAACAGAACATCTCGGCAATATCGCGCACGACCAGCGCCAGCGTCTCGGCGGTGACGCCCACCGTGCCGGGATATTCACGCATGGCATCTGCAAAGCCATAGGCGATCAGCGGCGCCAGGACCGTACCCGTCTTCCCTGCCACCGCCCGGGCAAAGTAGTCGGCCGTGTCGATGTCGAGACCCAGCGTCAGGTGGCTGCCATGCGCCTCCACCAGCCCCAACGGCACGATGACCGGCAGCTGCCGATCCACCCCTGCCAGCTCATCTCCCGTCAACTTCACCCACTCGATCATCCGATTCGCTCCTCTGCCCTGATCTCCCCGAATTTTGCGCCCATCGCCTGCAGCGTTGACTGCAGGGGCCCTGTGTCCAGTTCATGTGGCAGCCGGTCGCCCGCCACCGCCAGCGCCGCTGCCGTTCCCGCCGCCTGTCCCATGGTCATCGTCTGCGCCATCGAGCGGCATGAGGCGTGCGCGTCGTGCGTAGCGCTGAAACATCGTCCCGCCACCAGCAGCCCGCGCTTCGCCTGCGGCACCAGCGTGCGATAGGGAATGTCGTAGGTCATGCCGTCGGGCAGGTAGGCCCAGGCCGTGTCCGCGCCGGCGTGATGGTCCTCGATCGGCGCCCCGCAGGCCCCGATTGCGTCGTCAAACTTGCGCGCTTCCAGGCAGTCGGCCCGTGTCAGCCGGTACTCCCCGTACACGCGCCGCGTCTCGCGCACGCCGATCGGCGCGCACAGCCACGACAGCACCGAATTCTCGTAGCCGGGCACGCGGTCGCGCAGGAAGCGTGCATACTCCAGCGCCTGCCGCCGTCCTTCGACCTCGGCCGCCGTCAGCGCCACGGGGTCGGTGCCGTCCACGTCGGCGATGCGCGTCATGATCGTGTGGATGACGCCCTCCTGCGTGGTGATGTGCCCGCTGCCCTCGCGCCGCGGCAGCCGGTACAGGCCGCTGTTCGCCGCCTCCTCCATGGCCTGCGCCAGTGCCTTCTTGCCAAAGGCCTGGGCGCGCGGCACATCCACGTTGGCCAGGCGAAAGGTCGTCGTCAGCGTCTGCGCCGGGTCGATATCCCCTGCCCGCTCGAACGGGGCGCCGGCGCGGCTGCAGACGTCGGCATCGCCGGTGCAGTCGATCACCACGCGCGCCGTCAGCTTCAGCAGCCCGCGCTTGCCGTCCACGATGACGCCTGCAATCCTGTCGCCCTCCATAATCACGTCGGTGCAGAAGCTGTGCAGCAGCAGCCGCACCCCCGCCTCCAGCGCCAGGGTTTCCCATACGATCTTGAGCAGCGTGGGGTCGTAGGTTACGCCCGTGCCCGCGCCAAAGCTGTTTGGCCGCTCAAAGGCGGCGTTGTGCTGCTTCAAGCCCGTCACGACGTCGTCGGGGATACCTCCCACCACCTTGTAGGCGTGGGAACCCGGCGTATAGAAGCCATAAAAGGTGTCGAGCACCTGCGTGCTGGTCCCGCCGAGGAAGCCGAAGCGCTCCACCAGCGTCGTGCGTGCGCCGTTGCGTGCCGCCGCAATCGCCGCCGTCACCCCCGCCGACCCGGCCCCCACCACGATCACGTCGCTGTCCCACAGCTCGGTCAGCTGCTTAGTGTAGATGTCCATAGCCTGTTGCCTGATCCGTTTTGTTTGAGAAATGCCCGCCAATGTCCCGTCCCCGGGATATGTATCACTGCACCGTCCACCCCCCGTCGACGGGGAGGACGGCGCCGGTGATGAACTGGGATTCGTCGCTGGCTAGAAAAACCGCCGCTGATGCCACGTCGCCCGGCTGCCCCACCACGCCCAACGGCTGCCAGAAGGCCACCTGCTCGGCGATCGCCGGGTTGGCCTTGGTGCGCGCCGCCATGCGCGTGTCGATCAGCCCCGGCGCAATGGCGTTGGCGCGTATCCGCTCCCGGGCATAGTGCGCCGCAATGTTGCGGGTCAGCCCGATAATGCCTGCCTTGCTCGTGGCGTAGGCGTGCGTGTCAAACAACCCTTGCGTACCCACCAGCCCCAGCACCGAGGCAATGGTGACGATGCTTCCGCCACGCTCGAACATCGCCGGCAGCGCGTACTTGCAGGCGAGAAACGTCCCCCGCAGGTTCACCGCCATGATCTGTTCCCACGCCTCGAGCGTGCACTGGTGCACCGGGCCGTCGCCCAGGCTGCGCCCGCCGATGCCGGCGTTGCTCAGCAGCACGTCGAGCGTGCCAAAGTGCCCCAGCGTGCGCCGGAAGAGCTGCGCGACCGCCGCCTCGTCGGCCACGTCCACGGCCATGAAGATCGCCTGCCCTCCGGCCGCCGCGATCGCGTGGGCCGTCTCTTCGCCTGTCTTCGTGTTGCGGTCCGCCACCACGACGGCAGCCCCCTCGCGCGCAAACTGCAGTGCGCAGCTGCGTCCGATGCCCTCGGCTGCACCGGTGATGACGGCAACCTTCTCGTTCAGCCGCATTTCATGCCCTCGCCAGTTCAACATACAAGTCTTTGAGATTGGGATAAAGCTGTTTGTAGATACCAAACAGCCGCCCGTAGCGTGCGTGGCGCGCAGCGTCGGGCACATATCGCATGCGCACTTCGGCCGCCTGGGTTGCCGTGGCGGTGAGGTCGCCGATCAAGCCTACCGCCGACCCTGCCAGCAGGGCGTTGCCAAGCGGTGCCCCACCTTCGTCTGCCAGCACGCTCAACGGCCGGTTGCAGACATCGGCGATGATTTGGCACCATAGCGCGCTGCGCGTCGGTCCGCCCGTGGCGCGTATCTCCTGGATGTGCCCGCTCAGCAGCTCGGCATATTCCAGGTTCTGCGCGATCGCGTACGCCGCTCCCTCCAGCACCGCCCGCACCAGTTCGGCCTTGCCTGTGTGCATCCCCAGCCCGAAGAACACGCCGCGCGCATAGCCGTCGTTGATCGGCTGCAGCTCGCCGTTCAGATAGGGCAGGAAGATGAGGTTGTCGGCCCCTGGATTGGCGCTGGCCGCCAGGTCGAGCAGCGCAGGCAGATCGTCTTGTTCGCCGAGCGCCGTGCGCAGCCATGCCAGTGCCGCCCCGATCGCTCCCATCGAACCCCCCACTAGAAACTGGTTCTCGAGCACGTGCGCGAAGGTGAGCAACTGCGGGTGCACGCGCGGCCGCGGCTCGGTGGCATAGAGTGTGCCCGCCGTCCCCAGCGATAGGAACGCCATCCCCGGGCGCACAGCCCCCAGCGCCAGCCCCGCCGACGATGTATCTTCGCCTCCCGCGATCACCGGGATACCGGCCGGCAGCCCCAACTCTGCCGCCGCTGCGGCCGTGAGCCTGCCGATCACCTCCCGGCAGGGCCGGACCTCGGGATAGAGCCGTGGGGGCAGCCCAAACGCCGCCAGCAGTTCGGGCGACCAGCGGCCATGCGCCAGGTCGTAGGCGAACAGGATGCTGGCGTCAGAGGCATTGGTAACAAGTCTCCCCGTCAGCCTGAAGTTGACATAACCTGTGGTGGTGAGGCTGCACTGGGTCGCATCGATCAGCTCGGGCGCATGCTGCTGCAGCCAGATCAACACCGGGTCGGCGTTGTAGGGCGCCGGCGACTTGCCGTTAATGTGCAGGATCTCGGACGCACACTCCTGGCGCAGCCGTTCGCACTGCGGCTCGGCGCGATTGTCCATCCAGATGATCGCAGGGTGGAGCGCCTCGCCCTTGGCGCCGATCAGCGTCACGGCACACCCTTGCCCGCTTACGCCGATGGCGGCCACCGCTGTCGCGGCCCCACCGGGCTCCTCTCCCCAGGATTCCCTGCCGACCGCCGCGAGCACCTCGTGCGTAACGGCGACAACGCCCCGCCACCAGTCGTGCGGGTCCTGCTCGGCCCAACCCGGGCGCGGATGGTTGGTGGCATACCCGGCTGCAGCCTGCGCCACCACGCGCCCGTCCGGCGTCGCCAGGACGGCCTTGACAAAGCTTGTCCCTACGTCGATCCCCAGCAGCAGCGGCGTCACGCGATCAGTCTCGCCCGTAGATATTGCGCTTGCGCCGCTTGAATTCCTTATAGACTCGCTGCAGCTGCTCCTCGGCTTCCTCCGGCCGGTCGGCAAAGTGCGGGCTGGTGAGCACGACCGGCGGCGCGCCGCGTGCGACCAGCAGCTCGGCCGTGCGTGCCTTGAGCGCGTTGACCACCGCGGTGGAGCCGATGGTGGAGGTCGGGCTGACCTTGTACTTGAGCCCCTCGATGTCGATCACGGCGTCGCCCGGCGGCGTGCAGTTGTCGATCGTCACGTCCGCCACCTCGCGCAGCTTGCGCCCGCTCGAGTGGCGCGAGACGGTCGAGTCGGCATGTGCCACCGACGACACGGCGATCACGGGCAGCCCCTGCGCCTTGGCCTGCAGCGCCATCTCGATCACCAGGCCGTTGATCCCCGTGCTCGAGAAGCAGATCATGCTGTCGTGCGGGCCAAACTCGTAGTTGGCTAGAATGGCATCTACATAGCGCTCCTGCCGTTCCAGGAAGAAAGACTGCGGCAAGCCGTCGGCGCCGACAAAGTTGGTGTAGAAGGTCAGCGCCAGCTCGACCATCGGGTAGAAGCCGGGATACGAGCCGATGCGCGGAAACATTTCCTCGACCGACATGCGGCTGTGCCCGCCGCCCCAGCAGAAGACGAGCCCGTCACTGGCAATCGTGTTGGCGCAGATTTGCGCTGCTGCTTCGATATTCTCGCCTTGCGTGTTCGCGACCCGCTGCACGATTTCGCCGGCGATAGCCAGGTACCGCAACGAGGCCGGCAGCGATGGTGAAGATTCAGTGGTCATAAGTTCCTGCTTCTAAGCTTTTCTGTTGGTTTGCGTGTATCAGCATCATTCTGTATAACAGAGCAGAACGGGCATTGCAATGCCCGTTCTGCCCGCATTCTTGGAGTCAGGAGAACCTATGCCCCAATCGCGCAGCCTGCGTCGCCAGGAACTGCTGTTGGAAATTCTCTGCCAGTCCGGCGAATCCACGGTCGAAGATCTGGCCCAGCGTCTGAAAGTTTCAGTCTGGACCGTGCGCCGCGATCTGTCAGTCCTTGAGGAGCGGGGCGCACTCCAGCGGCTTCACGGCCGAGCCGAGGTGGCGGGCACGACCCAGGTTGAGCCCTGGGACAGCGCCAGCCTCCATCAGGCCGCCGCCGACCACCTCGAGGCGAAGCAGTCTATTGGCCGCAGCGTGGCGCGCCTGATCCCTATCGGCGCCCACGTGGCGCTGAGCGGCGGCTCGACCACGCTCGAGGTGGCGCGGGCGCTCAAGGCGCTGCGCTTCCAGGGCGAGGTCGTCACCAACGCCCTCGACATCGCCGTCGAACTGGCCGCGATCCCGGGGCTCCATGTCGTCTGCACCGGCGGCGAGGTACAGCCGCGCTATCATACCCTGGCCGGCACCGTCACCGAGCGGGTGCTCAAGCTGCATTTCTTCGACTTCGCCGTAATCGGCGTCAGCGGCATCGATCTCCGCCACGGTTTCACCGTTAACAGCCAGGTCGAGGCCGCCACCGTCAACCTGATTGCCGAGCATGCCCGCACGGTCGTCGTGGCCGCCGACAGCAGCAAGTTCGGTCGTGTGGCCTTTGCCTCGGTACTGAGCGAGACGCCGCCGCACCTGTTCGCCTGTGAGGCTGCGCCGCCTCCGCCTATCTGCAGTTCTTCGGGGCGCTCGGCATGCGGCCGGTCGCTTGACACCTATGAACCTGAACCATCAATCCGCCGTCTACCATCCGCATCCGCGAGGGCTTCCACGGTCAGATCCTTTACGTGATCCCGCGCACGATGCTGCCGCAGCTTGCGGCGCACCCGCTTCTCCACTCGATGCTGCCTACCGACATCGGCTGGTATCCCGAGGCGCGCTATCACTACTGTGAGCGGCCCGAAGGTACACCCGAACATGTGCTCATCTACTGCGCCGGCGGTGCCGGCTGGTACGAGACTCAAGCACCAACGCCACTCACTCGCCGCGGGTGAAGCCGTCATCCTGCCGGCTGGCGTGCCGCACGTCTACGCTGCCTCCGAAGACGCACCCTGGTCGATCCACTGGGTGCACTTTACGGGGCTCGAAGGTGACTTTTTCGCCAAGATGCCGCCCGAGGACACCCACAAGCTGGCGGTGGCGCCCGAGTGTGGGGCGCGCGTGGAGGATCTGTTCCGCCAATGCTACGGCAGCTTCTGGGGCGGCTTTGTCCTGCCGCGCCTGGTCTACGGTTCCAAGCTGGTGCATCATCTCCTGGCGGAACTCATCTACAACAATCCCGCCTTCTCACCCAACCTGCGCACGAGCCGCTTTCACAGCCTCGAGCCGACCTTTGCCTACCTGGTGCAGAACCTCGGCGCACCGCTGAGCCTGGCCGACGATGGCCGCCCATGCCGGGCTCTCCGAATCCCAGTTCTCCCACCTCTTCAAGCAGCAGACCGGCCATTCGCCGATGGCCTACTTCATCCAGCTCAAGATGCAGCATGCCTGCTCGCTCCTGGCGATGACCAACCTGGCGGTCAAGGAGATCGCCATGGATGTCGGCTATCCGGACTCCTATCACTTCTCACGCCTCTTCAAGAAGACGATCGGCGTTGTCGCCGAGCGAGTATCGGGCAGCCCGGTAAGTGCACCGGCGGGGATCGCAAGAAAATCCATCAAGCTGCGAGAGTGTCCATTGTGCGGCGCCGGCCCGAAGTAGTTAAATTGAAGTGCCTCAAATCGGTTCTCTATGTCACCGGCAGTCGCCACCACCGCCGAATGTTTAGCGGGCAAAAAACGGGCGGGAGCCGCATTGTAATGCCCGTTGTCCTGTGCTATAGTGAACCTGTTTGGTTGTGCAATCTATCACAAAGCTGTTGCGTTTCCCCATAACTTCAATCCAAGGAGAAAGAGCTGATGAGAAAGCATCTGTATCTTTTGCTGACCGTGCTGCTGTTGGCGGTCGTCGTGGCAGGCTGCGCTGCCCCGGCTGCCCCGGCCGCACAGGCCCCGGCTGCAGAAGCCACCACCGAGGCTGCGACCGAAGCCGCACCTGCCGAGGCGGCAACTGCGGAAGCCACGGAAGCCGCGGCGGCAGAAGCCCCGGCTGCCGGCGCGCCGCTGTATGTGGTCATCAACAAGAGCGCCGACCAGCAGTACTTCATCGACCTGCAGAACTCGTTCGTCGATACGGCCACGAGCCTGGGCGGCGAGGCCAAGAAGTTCGACGCCAAGCTCGACCCGAACCTGGGCGTGAGCCTGGTCAACGATGCCATCTCGGCCGGCGCCAAGGGCATCGCCATCACGGTCCCCGACCAGACGATTGGGCCCGCCATCGCCAAGGCTGCCAAGGATGCCGGTGTCGTGCTGATCGCCACCGACGACAGCATCGTCGACGACGCCGGCAACCCGGTCCCGTTCGTCGGCTTTGACGGCAAGGACATGGGCAAGAAGGTCGGCGAAGCGGCCGCCAAGCTGCTCACCGACAGCGGCTGGCTCGACGGACACCGCCAAGAAGGTCGGCGTCCTCTCCGTCGAAGTCCAGACCCTCTCGGTCTGCAACGACCGCACCGACAACGAGAAGGCTGCCATCATCGCCGCCGGCGTGCCGGAAGCCAACATCTTCCCCGTGCCGTACACCGGCGAGGCGCTGTCGGCCCAGGATGCCGCCGGCCCCATCATCACGGCCAACCCTGACGTGACCAACTGGATCGTCTTCGGCTGCAACGACGAAGGCGTGCTGGGCACCACGAACGCGCTGGCCACCGCCGGCGCCAGCCCGGACAACATCATCGCCGTCGGCCTGGGCGCCTACGAGGCCTGCAAGCCGTGGGCCGCCGGCCAGCCGTCTGCCTTCAAGGCCGCCCTGTTCATCTCCGGTCTGGACGTCGGCAAGACGGCCGCCACCGTGCTGAACGACGCCGTCGTGAACGGCAAGGCCCCGGCCGAGAAGTCCTATGCCCCGACCTCGATCGTCGACCCGACCAACTACAAGGACGTGCTCGACCCGATCTCGCTGGCAAACTGCTCCAAGTAATCCTTTTCTCGGGCGCGGAGGGTCGGGCCACACGGCCCGGCCCTCTCGCCTGAACCTGCGGCGCCTGCCGCGGGAGAGAGTGTTCAATCATGACCATGAGCGCCCCTGCCGGCGCCCCAGCCAGCACCCCAACTACTGCTCGACCACTGCCTCAACCACTGGCGCAGCTGCGGCTCCCGCCCCGCGTGGGAGCCTGGAAATTCGCAACGTCAGCAAAGCATTTCCCAACGTCCAGGCCCTCACCGATGTCTCGCTCGACATTCGCCCCGGCGAAATTCTTGCCTTTATGGGTGAGAACGGGGCCGGCAAGTCGACGCTGCTCAAGATCATCAACGGCGACTACCAGCCTGATACGGGCACGCTGACCCTGGACGGCAAACCGCTTGCCTTTTCGAGCCCACGCGACGCCCACAAGGCGGGCATTCGCGTCATTTACCAGGAACCCGAAATTATTCCCGGCGTCGACGTGGCCGAGAATATCTGGGTCGGCGAGCTGCCCAAGCGCATGGGCTTTTTGGACCGCAGCCGCCTCAACGAGCAGGTGCGCCGCAGCCTGGTCGAGTACGGCTTCCAGGACCTCCTGCCCATCAATCTCCTCGGCGACCAGCTCTCCTCCGCCCAGCGCCAGATTGTCGAAATTATGCGCGCCCTCAAGTCCGGCGTGCGCGTGCTGGCGCTCGACGAGCCGACCTCGTCGCTCACCGACGACGAGGTGGAACGGCTCTTCACGCTGGTGCGCCGGCTGCGCGACGAGGGTGTGGCCATCATTTACGTCTCCCATCGCATCAAGGAGATCCTCCAGCTTTGCGACCGCGTGGCCATCCTGCGCGATGGCAAGCTGGTGGCGGTGCGCCCTGCAGCCGGCTGACCGACGGCGAGATCGTGCGCCTGATGGTCGGCCGCGAGCTCTCGGACGTCTTTCACCGGCGGCCCGCCGGCGGCGGCCGCGAGGTGCTGCGCGTCGAGCACGTCCGCAGCAACTGGCACAACGACGTCAGCTTTCACATCAACGCCGGTGAGGTTGTCGGCTTTGCCGGCCTGGTCGGCGCCGGCCGCACGGAGCTGGCAAAGGTCGTCTTTGGCGAGCTGCCCATGAACAGCCGGCACGATCATCCTCGACGGCAAGCAGGTTACCATCCGCCGCCCCGACGACGCCATCGCCAAGGGTATCGGCTTTGCGCCTGAAGACCGGAAGCGCGAAGGGTTGATCCTGATCCGCAGCGTGCTCGAGAATGCCTCGCTTGCCATCTTGCGCCGCCTCAGCCGCTTTCATTTTGTGCGCCGCGGCCTCGAGCGCAGCGTCGTCACCGGCTACGTCGAGCGCCTGCGCGTGCGCACGCCCTCGGTCGACCAGGAGGTCGGCAAGCTCTCGGGCGGCAACCAGCAGAAGGTGGTGCTGGCGCGCTGGCTGGCGGCGAAGCCCAAGGTGCTGATCCTCGACGAGCCGACCCGCGGCATCGACGTCGGCGCCAAGGCGGAGATCTACCGCCTGATCGACGACCTGGCCAACGAGGGGCTGGGCATCATGTTTATCAGCTCCGAACTGTCTGAACTGCTGGGGCTGGCCGACCGCATCTACGTGATGCAGAACGGCCGCATCACCGGCGAGTTGAGCGCAGCTGCAGCCAGTGAAGAGGCCGTGCTGGCCCTGGCGATGGTGGACAACCTGTCGGTCGCCCGCCCGCCGGCAGAGAAGGGCGATTCGGGCAGTGCCAACTTAGGCAGTATCGATTCAGAGAACAGCATTGAAGCTGCACCAGAGGAAGGGAGCGCTAGATGAGCGCCAAGGTATCTACTCCATCGACGGCGAAGCCCCAGCGTGACGGGTTTTTGCGCCGTGTCGTCGACTTTGTCGGGGCCGACAATCTTTCGCTAATCTTTGCGCTCATCGTGCTCGTGCTGCTGATCACCGTCGTCAGCCGCTGGTTCGGCATGGGGGGAGGCGACAAGTTCTTCTCCTGGCAGAACATCATGAACAGCCTCGCCCAGGCCGTCGTGGTCGTCGGCCTGCTGGCGATCGGCGAGACGGTGGTCATCATCGCCGGCGCGCTCGACATCTCGGTCGGCTCGATCGCCTCGGTCGGCTCGGTCGTCGCCGCCTCGGTGCTGGTCGGCGTCGGCACCGTCGGCTCGATCGGCCTCCTGCCCACCGGCAACGTGTTGATCGCCATCCTGGCCGGCATCCTGGCCGGCGTGGTCTGCGGCATCATCAACGGCCTGATCGTCACCACCCTGCGCGTCAACCCGATCATCGCCACCCTCGGTACGCTGGCTGCCTTTGGCGGCATCGCCTTCCTGCTGGCGCCCGAAGGCAAACCCATCGGCGTGGTCACGCAGCCTGCCTTCACCTGGCTGGCGCAGGGCCGCTTCCTGACCGATGCCCCCATCCCGCCGCTGGGCGGCAACTGGACCGGCATCCCGGTGCTGACGGTGATCCTGGTCATCGTGACCGATCATCGGCCACATTCTCATGACCTACACCGACTTCGGCCGTGCCATCTATGCCATCGGCGGCAACGCCACCGCCGCCCGCCTCGCCGGCATCAACCTGTCGCGCGTGCGCGTCCTCATGTACATGTTCTCGGGCGCCATCGCCGGCCTGGCCGGCGTGCTGCTGACCTCGCGCACCACCTCCGGCAACCCGGTCAACGGCACCGGCCTTGAGCTCCAGGCGATCACCGCCGTCTTCCTTGGCGGCGCCGCCACGGCCGGCGGCAAGGGCACCATTGTCGGCACCTTCCTGGCCGTGATCCTGGTCGGCGTGCTCAACAACGGCATGAACCTGCTCGGCTTTAACACCTTCATCCAGCGCGTCGCCCTCGGCCTCCTGCTCATCGCCGCCGTCGCCATCTCGCAGTGGCGCCAGGCCCGCGCCGAGCGCCCGCACCAGCATCGCCGCCAGGGTAGCCTCGCTCGCTCGCCCCGCACGGGCCTCGACCCCGTCGGCGAGCCTAGACTGAATGTCAAACCGGAGGTCGACACAACCACCTGGCACGGTATCGCCGCCCTCGTGCTCGAAAACGAAACCTTTCGCACTGTCGTCGTCCCCACGATGGGCGCCAAGATCGTCTCGCTCCTCGACAAGCGCACCGGCGTCGAATGGCTCGCCGGTCCCGGCGATCGCCCCTTCCGCCCCGCCTCCTACGGTGCTACCTTTGACCAGCAGGACATGAGCGGCTGGGACGAGATGTTCCCCACCATCACCGCCTGTCCCTATCCTGCCCCCGGCGCACACACTGGCGTCTCCCTCCCTGACCACGGCGAAGTATGGGCGGTCCCCTGGACCTCGTACGCGGCGGCGAAGACTTGACGCTCTGCCGTGGAGGGCCATGCCCTCCCCTATCGCCTCACGCGCCGTCTGTCGCTGGCCGGGCCGGCCACGCTGCGCTTCGACTTTCACCTCGTGAACCTGGGCGCCGAGCCCATGCCGTACATCTGGGCCGCGCACCCTCAGTTCGCTTGCGGCGCCGAAGCCCAGGTTGTTCTGCCCCCTGAGGTGACGCAGGTGTACTAACGTCCTCACGGAAGAATGGGGCTGGGGTGCATTCAACGCCATCCTGCCCTGGCCCACAGCATCCGGCACCGATGGCGCGGCGCTGCAGCTGGACTCCATCGGCCCGCCCACCCTCAAGCGCGCCCGCAAATTCTATATCCTGCCCGACCAGCGCTGTGGGCAGCGCGACGCTCGTGCGCCGGCCTGCCGGCGACTGGCTGCGCATGGCCTGGGACGCCGCCCAGGTGCCCTACCTGGGCCTGTGGATCGACGAAGGCGCCCTCAACGCCGCCTCGGTGGCCGCACCCGAGCCCGCGACTGGGTTCTACGACAGCCTCGCACTGGCCTGGCAGAACCGGCGCGTGGCGGTGGTGCAGCCCGGCGCTGAAGCGACATGGTGGTTAACCGTACAGCTGGGGACAAGCGAGGAACCTTATGAATAACCTTGAACGGTTTGTCCGCACGATCAACTGGCAGCCGGTTGACCGCATCCTGACCTACGACCTGCTCGACAACAGCGAGATCCTCGTCAAGTACGGCGGCTATGACCCCACGCGCACGTACAGCTTTGAGGATCTGCTCCACGTCAACGCCCGCGCCTGGAAGAACATCGGCGTCGACGTCACCCGCACGGTCTACGACCCGGTCGACCACTGGATGGGCGGCAAGATCGTCAACTGGATTCGCTTCTTTGGCGTCAACCCCGACGACTGGGAGGTCCGCCAGGCCGGCGGCACGGCCTGGATCGCCAAGCGGCCCTTTCACACCCTGGCCGAGCTGGAAAAGCACATGCCCGAGCGCCCGCGCTACGAGGAAGTGCGCGACTGGTATGTCCCGACCATCCGGCTGATCCAGCAGACGCTGGCCGAGTACGACATCGTCTACATCGGCGCCGTCGAGGGGCCGATCACCGACGCCTACACCTACACCGACATGCAGCTCTTTGCCGAGGCCATCTACGACGCCCCCGAGTTGGTCGCGCACATCATGGACTGCACCGGCCTGTTCTCCGCCTACATCGCCCGCGCCTTTGCCGAGGTCAGCAACGTGCCGCTGCTCTTCATGGGCGAAGACATCGCCAGCACCCACGGCCCGATCTTCAGCCCCGACTTCGTGCGCCGCGAGGGCCTGCCGCGCTGGAAGTGGATCACCGAACCCGTCAAGGCCAAGGGGATGAAGTTTCTGTACCACACCGATGGACGGTACGGATCGTTCCTGCCACTGTTCATCAACGAACTCGAGGCGGACGGCATCAACCCCATCGAACGCAACGGCTGCAACGACATCTTTGCGATCCGCGAGCAGTATCCCGATACGCTGCTGTTTGGCAACGTCTGCTGCATGCACACGCTCCCGCACGGGACGCTGGGCGACGTCGAGGACGAAACCCTCGAGCTGATCGAGCGCATTGGCCCCCATGGCGGCATCCTCATCGGCTCTTCCAGCGAGGTCCACGACCTCATCCCCGCCGCCAACGCCGAAAAGATGTACCGCACCGTCTACGAATACGGCCAGTACCCAATCGACGTCGAGCGCGTCAAGACCCGCCGCGCCGAGTTACACCGTGCCGGTTCACTCAGGCTGCGTGCCCAACTCCATCCGGCTTAGCCCTACTGCGCCACATCCAGCAGCGTAAACTGGCTCGTGTTCGCCGGCGTCCACCCGCGCACGCCGTCCGGCAGGTCCACATACCACCAGACGATCGTGTCCGAATCCCCCTGCAGCCACGTCGGCCCCCCAATCACAACCGCCGTGTCCCCATCCTGCATGTAGCCGACGACCTCGCCCTGGTCCGGACCCGGCACGCTCAACACAGACGAGCGCAGCCCCGACCGGATCTTCACCGTCTTACCCACCCCGATGGCCGGGTTCGCCAGCTTGCTTCCCGGCAGCCCATTGGTCTGGATCCCCGGCGCATTGACGTCGGTCGTGGGCGCCGCGGCGACAGCCGCCGCCGGCGCCGCCATGACCACTGGTGTGGCAGTCGGCGCATCCGCCACCTCCTGCCGCCCGCGGAAGAGACTGTTGAGCATCCAGAACAGCAGCGCCGCAACCACAAACATCGCCAGGATGCCCACGCCCACGTAGAGCAGGTTCACCGACCCCTCGGGCGCTGCATCCTCGCCGGTATGCATCACGTCGGCACGGCCGACCTGGTTGCCATATTCGAAAATGTACAACGGTGTCGTCGCGCCGCTCCCCAGGAAACGTGAGCTGAGGATGCTCTGCGCCTGTCGCTGCAGCTTGCTCTGCGTAAACGTGGGCAGGGTGTGATCGTAGTGCAGCACGGCCTGCAGCGCCCGCCCCTGCGAATCGAGCACGACCACCATGTTCGCCTCGCGCTGCCCGTCCTCGCCGACAAAATCATAATAGCGCGCGGCATACGGCTGCAGTTTGTCGCGGTGCTGCTGCTGCAGTTGGTCGCTGTAGGCGTTGATATCTTGTTGAAATTGCTTTGCGTCGCTTGTCATAAAGTTAGTAGGCGCCAAGCTCGATCAGGCGTTGATCACTGATGCCAAAATGATGGGCGATTTCATGCAGCACGGTCTGGCGCACCTGGCTGCGGATTGCGTCTTCGTTGGGCGGGCAGATGCGCATGATAGGGCCGCGAAAGATCGTGATCTTGTCCGGCGGCACGAGCCCGTACTGGCTCGTGCGCACGGTCAGCGGCACACCTTCGTAGAGCCCCAGCAGGGTGCTGCCCGGCCCGATCCCCACCGAGTCGATCTGCCGCCGAGTCGGCCACTCCTCCACGAGGATCGCAACGTTCTGGATAAAATTGTACAGCGCATCCGGAATCTCGGCCACGGCTTCCCCGACGAGTTCTTCGAATCGGTGGCGTGACACGTAAAAAGGCGGCTGGGTCGGGCTGGGCTGTTCATTCATGGCTCGATCCAATCATATTGCGGTTACTCCATGCTAGATCCACGCCACCGCCAGCACGAGCCGGCGCCGGTTGCGATACGACAGAAAGGCGTGCAGATCCCCCTCCAACTGCTCGCTCAGCCGGCGGATGACCTTGTCTTGCGCCCGCTCGTAGCTGCCCACGCCGGCCCCACTGACTTCTACGCCCTGCTCCTCGGCGATCATTTGCTTGCTCACGACCGCGTCGTGTAGGTCGCCGAGGTCTCCCTGCAGCTTGCGCAGGTCGGCCAGCAGGCGCTTCGCCTCGGGGCCGAGCAGGTTGCTCACAAATTCCAGGTTGTAACGCAGGTACTTGCACTCGATCCGCAGCAGGTGCAGCACCTCGACCCCCGGGCTTTCCTGGCCTTCAAACAGCGTTTCGTAGCTGCGAATGCTCTCATAGCGGTTGAGGATCATGGACGGCATTACGTGCCGCACCTGGTGCGGTATGGGCGCCTCGCCGGGCTTGGCCGTGTAGTTGCGCGCGCCTTCCCCCGGGCTGCGGCAGAACTTGGCAAAGCTCCCCACAAAGCGCCCATAGTCGCTGCTGTTGAACCAGGCCACCAGGCTGGCATGCGCTGTCGCCCGCCGCTGCCGCCACCCCTCCAGCGTCGCCGCCAGCTTTGCAGCCCGAAATGCCGCGTTGGCGCCCTTTTTCTTGCCGCCAAACCGTTCTAGCTTCCCGATCGCCACGTCTAGGTCGCGCACCGCCCCCAACAGCCGCGCTGTTCGCCGCAAGCAGTGCAAGTAGCGCCGGATCGCCTTCGGCTTGAAATAGTCGCCGTAGAGCTTGGCCGCTGCCCGTGCCCGCCGCGTCGCTACACGCATGTCGTGCACATATTCGGGGTCGGTCGAGTAGCGAATTCCGGCCTCGTTTAGCACCATCTGAGTCAGCTGTTCGCGCCAGATGAGCCGGCAGGCCTCCGCCATGTGCATGTCTGCCTGCATCCCCTGCCAATTCTCGGGCGCCGCCGCCGGATGGCGGCCGATCACGTCGAGCGCGTGCTCGAGCTTACTCACGGGGCTGGGCGTCATCGCCAACTGCGTCTGCAGCACAGCTACGATGGCGTGCAGCTCAGCCTCGTCCAGCCCGCGCGTGAGTTCGATCTCCATCTCGCCGTAATGGGCCAGGGTTGGCCCCGCGCCGTCAGCGCGCACGCGCACATCGTCAAACGAGAGCTCGGCCAGCGCCATCTGCTTAGCCATACCCCGTCCAGGCGTGCCCTGGCCGGATTTGCTCCGGTTAGGTGAAGCCTGGTGCTCGCCCAGGATGGTCCGCTTCTGTCGCGTTTGCTCGAGCCGGCACAAGGGCACCAGCCGCTGTGCGCCGTTAAGCAGCGGCAGCAGCGTCTGCATGATGCTTTCGGGCCAGCCGCCGATCGGCGCAATGGTCGCCCCCGCCGCCAGCGGCTCCTCAATTTCCATGCGCCGATAAATGCTTTCCGTATCTGTACCCGCAGCTGCGCTGGTATCGGCGATGCGACGGGACTTGAGCGTGACGAGCTGGCGGTCGGCCAGGCTGCGAATGCGCAGCCCGTACCCTTGCCGCAGCAGGCGCAGGTCCGGCGTGTCGAGGTACTCGTCCACCATCTCGACCACGCCGATATCTTCCAGAGGGTAAGCGGGCGCTAGCTCCGGAGCCGTGCGCAGTGGCGCTATCTGCGCCGGATCGCCGATAAGGAATTTCGCTTCGATTTCTTGCGGTGCAGGCTGCGACATGCGCTCCTCGCTCCTGTCCTGCCCCCGATTTCACGGGGGCTTTGCGTCATGTCATGGAGACGAGTATTTGCTGCAAGATCATGATGCCAAAAAAGGCGATCAGCATTGAAATGTCGATCATACCGCCCAGTGGCGGCACGAGCTTGCGGATCGGTTCCAGCACCGGCTCCGTAATTTGGTACAAAAACTGCACGATCGGGTTGTAGGGATCCAGATTCGGAATCCAACTGACTAGGGCCCGCGCCAGCAGCACATAGCTGTACACCTGGAGCAGCACGCTGATGCCTTGTATGACAGAGTTCATGCGTTGTCTTTCTTTTCACTCATGGCGCCCAATTCCTGGCTGCGCCGGTAGGCGGCAAATATCGCGTTGCTGATCGTTGCCCGCACACTTGCTTTCTCTAGTTCGTACAAGCCGGCGGCCGTCGTGCCGCCCGGGCTGGTGACCTGATTCTTGAGTTCGGCGGAATGCTTGCCCGAGGTGCGCATCAGCGCCACGCTGCCATCGATCGTCTGCAGCACCATCTTCTCGGCGTCGCGTCGCGAGAAGCCCATGTGCACGCCGGCGTCGATCATGGCCTCGATTAGCAGCAGTACAAAGCCAGGCCCCGAGCCGCTCAGCCCGGTTGCCATGTCGAGGTAGCCCTCTTCATCCACCTGGAGCTGCTCGCCCATGGCGCCCAGAATCGTCGCCGTATGTGAGAGCTGGGCGGGCGTGCACTGCGACGTTGCGGTCCAGACCGTCATGCCTTTGCCCAACTGCCCTGGCGTGTTTGGCATCGCACGCACGATGCGGTCGTGAAAAAGTTGGTTCTGCAGCGTGCTGATCCGCGTGCCGGCGATAATGCTCAGCACCAGCGCGTCGGGAGAGATGCGGCTGTGGAGATCCCTGCCCACCTTTGTCAGCGACTGGGGCTTGATGCTCAGCACCACGATGTCGGCCCCGCGCACAGCCTCTGGGTTTTCTGCGGTCGTCTCGACACAGTAGGTGCCGCGCAGAAAATCCAGGCGCTCCACCCACGGGTCGCTGACCACGATACGGTCGGCCGAAGTCAGTCCGCCATTGAGCAGGCCCTTGATCATGGCCTCGCCCATCACCCCGCCGCCGACAAAGGCAATGCGATTCGCATTAAACATAGCTCTCCCCATCCCCGTATTTTGTGCGCACCAATACGTGCGCACTCGAATTGCCTGTCCCTACGTCCTCGTCCCAAAAATTGCCGAACCCACGCGCACGATCGTGGCTCCTTCTTCAATTGCCACTTCAAAATCGTTCGTCATCCCCATCGACAGGTGACGCCACTCGGCCTGCGGACAGTGTAGCGCCAATTCGTCGCGCAGTTCGCGCAGCGCCCGGAACACCGGCCGGGCAGCCTCAGGGTCGTCCACCAGTGGGGCCATCGTCATCAGCCCCTCGATGCGAATGCCCGGCAGTGCCGCCAGTTCTGGGGCCGCCGCAAGCAGTTCCGCCGGCGCAAACCCGTGCTTCGATTCCTCGCCGCTCACGTTGACCTCGAGCAGCACCCGGAGCACCTGGCCCACGGCCGCCGCGTCGCGGCTCAACCGCTGCGCGATTTTGGCCCGGTCCACCGAATGGATCAGCGCCCACGGCCCGACCGCCGCCTCACTCTTGC
Organism: uncultured Chloroflexia bacterium; assembly: GCA_963701415.1. Lineage (GTDB taxonomy): Bacteria > Chloroflexota > Anaerolineae > Caldilineales > Caldilineaceae > Fredericiella. Next base: position 549,689 of record CAVPAH010000018.1, on the reverse strand, counting down.
GGCTCTGGATCGTCCCGATAAAGTGCCAGGCAACGTCCAAGTGGGCCGCCCGTGCCGCCTCGACTTTCGTCCACAGCTCTTCCAGGCGGTTCTCGCCAAACTCCCGCTGCCCGGCCGCTGCCGCCGCCTCGATCATCGCCATTGGATGCGTCTTGGAGACCGCCACCAACAATACGTCGCGCGGGTCCCTTCCGGCGCGTGCTGCCGCCGCGGCCATGCGCCGGCGCACACTCTGCAGGTTAGCAGCAATCTGCCCGGCGGTATAGTCAGTAGGTGTCCATTCGCCAATCATGCGCGCCAATTGTACCAACGCCGCATGTGCTTGGCAAGGAGAACCAGCTAGATTAGCAGCTGCCCCACACTGCCAACTGGGGCATGTACAGCCACGTTGCTCCCTCCGGCAGCGGCGCCGGCCCGCCATTGGTGCTCGCGGGCACCGTCACGACGTGCGGCTCGCTCCACACGCCCGGAAATCGCTGGTTCGGCCAGCTCCCTGTGCCCTGCGGCTGCTCGGCTCGCGCCCGCACCCGGAACTGGTAATCCCCCGCACAGCGCGCCGCAAAATCCATGCTGCCCGCCCCCGCGTACCCGTCCTGCAGGTCGCGCCAGGCGTTGTTGGTCGCATGCCAGTACTGCACGTCATACTGCGACTGGTAGTTGCCGCCGGAGATCGTTGGAATGTCCGGCCCCAGCGACCCATCCCAGGCCAGCTTCACGTTGACGCCAAACCCACTCTCCAGCGTCGAAGTCGTCACGGTCAGGCTCGCCAGCGGCGCCTGCACCAGCGCCAGTGCGTCCATAAAGCCGTGGTTGCCATGCCATTGAAACGGGCTGTTGATGCGCGCAAAGACCGTGATCTTGTCCGCCTGCGCCAGCGCGCTTGTGCGCACGTTCGACCAGCCGATGCGCTGGTTGTTCCCATCGACAAAGTTGTTGCGGTTCTCACCCCACACCACGTTGGGTGAGTTGGGGTCCGTTCCGCCCGTCGGGTCGATGCCCAGCATCTTTGCCATGTAGTAGCCAGTGGGGCAGTCGTTCTTTGGCACCGTGTTGCTCCCGCCGCACAGTGTCAGCTGCCAGCCGCTGAGGCTGTAGGCGACGCCCGGCGCCGCCGCCACCTGCTGGTAGATGCTCACGTCGAACGGCTTCCCCGGCGTGGGCGGCGTCTCGAGGTCCAGTGCCGCCACAAAAAAGCTGTCATACCCCGAGATCTTCTCGACATGCTTGCTGCTCGAGATGTCGCACGACTTCACCACCCAGACCCGCGCGCTCTTCATGTCGGGTACGTCGCCGTTGGCAACCATCGTCCAACTGTTGGGGATCTGGATCGTCTTGCCCCGGCTGTTGACCGCCTCGTAATAGCCGCCGCTCTCGCACTCAAAGTCGGCGTTGGTCAGCCGGTTGGGCACCCCAGGCAGTGTCGCCCCCGCCCCTGCCTGGAGCATCTGCGCCTGCCCCGGGCCGCTCAGAACCAGGATCAGGAAAAAGGCCACGACCAGTGCGGCACAAAATTTGCAGTTGGCAAAGTTCATAGTTCACCCCCCTTGGCGCTCGGCGCCAAGCCAGGCCACCATCCCAAAGAGCCCGCAGCGCCCCTTCTCGGCGCGGTGGCTGAAAAAGTCCCCCGTATTCGTGGCCGTGTCGATGCCTCCCACCTCGATGCTGCCCTCCGGCACGCCCGCCGCCACGAGCTGGCTGCGGTTGGCCGCCCACAGGTCAAAATGCGCCTGCCCTTCGGGCCCATGAGGGTAGACAAACAGCCGCTCGGCGTCGGGCAGCTTCGCCTGCGCCAGTGCGATCACTTCGTCCCCAACCGCATAGCTCTGCGGTCCGATGCTGGGCCCGATACACGCCACCACCGCCGCCGGGTCCGTGTCGTAGGCCGCCTGCATCGTCCACAACGTCGCCACGGCCACTCCGTTCACCGTCCCGCGCCACCCGGCATGGCACACCCCAAGCGCCTGGTGCACGCGGGTCGTAGATCAGCACCGGTACGCAGTCGGCAAAGACCAGGAACAGCGGCAGCCCCGGAGCGTCCGTCACCAGCGCATCGCAGTCGTCCTTAAACGTCCCTGCGTCGCCCCAGTCCACCTTGGCGACTCCTGTTCCGTGCATCTGCCGGCAGGCCACAAAGTTCGCGGCGTCCTGGCCCACGGCCTCCGCCAGCCGCTGCCGGTTGGCGCGCACCCGCTCTGGGTCGTCCCCCCGCAGCACGCTAAAATTGAGGCTCCGCCACGGTTCAGGGCTCACGCCGCCATGCCGCGTGCTCACATGTGCACATACCGCCCGTTCGACCAGTGAGTCGAACGTATATGTGACTACCGCGTTCTCATGTTCTATCCGCTGCATGGCACCTACTGACTCACCGCCGGCACTGTCTCGCACGCTGCCTCCAGCGCCACAAACTGCGGATCCCCCGATACCCATCCCTGCTGCCCATCCGGGGCCGTGACCTGCAGCCAGGCGCAGTTGCCCGTCTGCCCGGTCACCGTCAGCTGCATACCCCGGGTGACTACCGTCAGCCGCGGCACTGTTGTGCTCGGCCCGCTTCGCAGGTTTAGACGGTCCGTGGTCACTGTCGCCAGTACCGGGGCAGGGGTTGGGATAGGCGTGGCCTCAGGCATCGGCGTGGGTGGGGGCAGTGTTGCCGCGGGTGCTGCCGCGGTCTCTCCACTGCCGGCATTCGCGCCTGCGCTCCCTTGTGCGCCAAACTGCACGCTGCGCAAAATCGGACCCAGCGCCCGCAGGTCGTCGACACTCGCCAGGTACACTTCCACCACGGCATAGTACTCGCGCCCCGGCGGCGCGATGACAAGCACCGTAGCGGCCGTGCCTGTGCCGCCGCAGTTCTGCCAGATCTGGTACGTCACGCTGCGCGGCCCGGGTCCCAGCGTCCCGCGGCCCCCTTCCTGGCAGCTGCCGGCATAATCAAACACCCCCAGCACGTCATCCGGCTCCATCGCCGCCGGCAGCGACGTGGAATAGTAGAGCGCAATCCCCGGGGTGCCCCAATCAGTGGCAAAATTGCCCTGGTTGGGTGAGGCCGACAAGATCCGCCCGGCGGGCGCCCCCGCAATCCGCCATTCCCCCTGCGCCACCTGGTTCCATGCCGCCGGCACAGCCGCCGCCATCACCCCCTGATCGTCGCGGATAGGCGTCAGCACGACCGATGTTGTTCCCACTGCCGGCTCTGCTGCCGGTGTTACTGTCGGTGTCGCCGGCGGCGGCTGGTTGGTCTTTGTCTGGGCAATGTCGGGTGAGGCCGGCTGCTCGGCACGCTGTTGTAACCGAGCTTGGGCCAGGGCAGTCTGCGGCATAAACACCAGCAGCAGCAGCCCCAGCACGCTAAGCAGGCACGATAAATTCCACAGGGATCGACGCGGCCAGCGATCCCCTGACAATCGGGGGCGGTTCACGCCAAGATTCGTATGCATACACGATCAGTGTACCACACCCCCTCCCAATCCATCTCCCCAGCCTCAAAAAAAGGATTGCCCAGACTCCCGGCACCAACGGCGCCCGAAATCAAGGCAATCCCTTACTCCTACAAATGGAGGTTCAGACAGTCAGCCTATTCTCCCGAGATCGGCCACAAGAACGCATCTCCCGCCTGCACCGTGACCTCGCCGTTGATCGAATTCCACGGCGGCGGTGCGTCCATCGTGTACGTGTAGCGGGCCGGGTCAAAGCACTTGTCCAACTCGCCCTTGCCCGGTACCTTGAACGTCGTTCCCTTGCCCGTATCCGACCGCGTAAAGGTGAGCGTCACCTCGGCCCCCAGCTGGTTCTGGAACCGGTAACAGCCCTGGTTGGAACCACCCGCGTTTCCTGCGGCGCTGCTCCCCGCCGTGCTGCCCTGGTCGCCCTGCCGCGCCCCGCCGTCCTGCGGCGCTGCTTCCTGCTTTGGTGGCGCCGGACGCGTGGCTTCCGGAATGTCGGTGCAGCGCGTGTCCAGCGTCACATACTGGTCCTTGCCCGACGCCCAGCCCTCGACGCCGTCGGGCGACGTGATCTTCAGCCAGTCGCAGTTGTCGACCTGACCCTCGATCACCAGCCCATCGCCCTGCTGCGCCGTGCCGACACGGTTGTAGTTGGTGCCGGGACCGCTGCGAATATTCAGCGTATTGACCTTGACGACGGCCAGTGGCTTCGTCAGCAGCGTCTCTTCCTTGCCCTGGTCGACCGACGCCACGGCTCCCGCAATCGCCAGCGTGTCCACCACCTCGCCAAAGACCGCGGTGTCGTCCTCGGTCGGCATGTTGATGTACAGCAGCACCAACGGCGACTCCTCGCCGACCGGGTTGGCGGCCAGCACGACAAACGTGCCGCCCTCGATGCCGCCGCAGTCGGCCCACACGTCGTACACGCCCTGCAGGTTGTCCGACTCGTAGTCGTAGCGGTCGTCGTACGTGCAGTCGTCCTTGAAGTCAAACACGTCCACCACTTCGTCCGGCGTGAACTCCGAAGCCACGTCCTCCGAGACGCCAATAAAGATGCCCGGCGTATCCCACGTGTCGTTGAACGCCTGTACGTCCGGTGCTGCCGAGAAGGCCGCCCCGATCGGTCCGTCGCCCAGGTCCCAATCTTCGCTCTTGGTGTCGGTCCACGTCTCTGGTACCCGCAGGCTGATCGTGCCGGTATCGTCGGTGACGTCTACAAAATTCGGCCCGATCGTCTCTACCGTGCCACTATCGCTACCAGTATCACTGCCGGTTCTGCCCCCGTGCCAGTGCTCGTCTCTGTACCGGTATCCGCCGCAGCAGCTGGCTGCCGCGGTGGCGATCAGTTCTCGGTCGAGCGTGAAGCTCTGCAGGAACGTGTCAAAGGCCTCCTCGTCTGCCTTGTCGACGATCAGGAAGTCAAAGAAGATCGCCTCGTCCGCCGGGTCACTCTGCGCCAGGCCGACCACGTAGGAGCTGTCCGTGTCGCCGCAGCTGTTGTACCAGTCGTAGTCGATCGTGTACGTCACGCCGTCATCGGTCGTGCGCTCGTCGGTGTAGCGGTCATCGTACGTGCAGTTCTTCTCCAGCGACTCGTCCTTCAACATCTCGTCGGGGTCGAGCGTCTCCTCCATGTCCACGGCGCTCTTGACGATCATCCCGGGCGTAGTCCAGGTGTCGTTGAAGTCCTGGATGTTGGGCGCCGCCGTCAGCATAAAGCCGAGCGGGTCGCCCTCGCTGCTCTCCCACACTGCCGCATCAAACTCCGCATAGTCCTCGGGCACGACCGCCACGATGGCGGGGTCGTGCAGCTCGACATAACCATACTTGAGCTTTGCCGTCTTGACGCTGTCCAGCAGGCTGCCCTCCGTCGCCGTATACGGCGTTGTTGCCGCCGTCTCCTCGCCGCTGCCGTTGCCGCCACTGTCGCTACCGCTGCTCTCGCCCACCGTCAAGGTTTCGAGGATGTGGTCGAGCGCGTCCAGATCTGTCTCGTCGACGGCATAGATCTCTACCAGCACATAGTAGTCGGGCGAGTCCGCCGGCTCCAGCGCAGCGATCGCCGCCGTCGTGGTGCCGTCGCACTTGCCCCAAATCTGGTAGATGCCGACCAGCGCACCCTCGGTGATCTCCTCACGGTCGGCCTTTTCGCAGTTCTCGCTGTAGTCGATCGTGTCGAGCAACTCCTCGGTCGTCATCTCATCTGGCAGGGATTCCGAGTAGCTCAGCACCACCCCAGGCACACCCCAGTCGTTGTAAAAATCGTCGAGGTTCGGCGCCGCCGTGAGCTTGGTGCCGACCGCCTCGTCGTTCATCGACCACTCGGTTTCCTCCACGTCGGTCCACGTGTCCGGCACTTCGACCGTAAGCACACCCGATTCATCGCTGATGGGGACATAGGTAGCGCTCGTTTGCTGGATCGGCTGTGGGTTACCTGCTTGGCGCGTGGGCATCCCTGCGGCAGCCGTCGGCAGAGTGCTGCCAAGCAGTAGGGCGGCGGCGCACGCACCTGCGAAAGTGCTGCGTAACCATGTGCGGCGCGAATGGATGGTCATATCAGACTCCTTTTCCTGACAAAAAGCCGGTGGCGGTCTGGCTGCTGAAATAAATGCAGGGTAAATGCTATCTTAGCGGAAGATAAATCGCCGCGCAAGCCCCTAAGTGAGGCAAAATGACGAAATGAGTAGGTTATCTTAAGGTGTGGCGTCTTCCAACGGTTGGTGCGTGGAGAGGAACTGCTGCACCTTACCGCGTATGTTGTCCGGCAGGCAGGACAGTGTAAGCAGCCCTGCGACTTCATCATAGATGGGGCGCTGTACCGTGGCGGCGCCTACATAGAGGTCCATCGTCGTGCAGAGGTCGCCCATGTACGCCGTCACCAACGGCCGGATGCGCGTCACCGCCGGCGCCGTCACCCAGGCTTCGCAGAGAATTTCCGCCAGCAGCAGATAGGCCTCGGAATGCGCTGCCAGCAGCTGGTCTTCCTCGACAGCCACTGCCAGTTCCATCCCGGCCAGGTTTGCCAGCCGGATGAGTCGCCCGCGCCAGGTCGCACCCAGCGCCTCGACCCGGATCAGGCCAAGCGTGCTGCGCAGCAGTTCAAGCCATTCGATGCGTTCGAGCAGCCGCGTCAGCCCGGGCCCCAGCGTCTCGTCCGTCGGCAGCCACGCCGGCGGCTGATCGGAACGGGCTAGCAGGTAGTGGACACACTCCTCCGCCTGGGCCGTCAGCAGTTCCAGGGTCGTGTTGCGTACGTACGCCGGCAGTTCCTCGTCGGCCGCCGTCGCATCGAGAAACCCATAGGCGACCCGGCGGTGCTCGCTTGGACCCTGCAGCCAATCTGCGACCAGCCGCACCACGCGCGCAAACAGGTCGTTGCGCTGGGGGCACGTCAGGTCCTGGCGCGCCAGCGTGATCGCACACATACTCTCTATGACGGCTACATCCAGCTCGTCGAGGATCCAGTCGCCTGTCAGCCCCTCGGCCAGCCGCCTGAGCGTCTCCTCCACGGCAGCAGGATCGCCCCAAAGCCCTTCCGTATGGGGTGCCGCTGCCGTGCGCCGCGTGTTTGCGTCCTGCAACCAAACCTCTCTCTCAACCAATCACACGTGCACTATACCACAGGCACGCGCTGGCGCTGTTCGGCGCTGGCAATTGCCGCAAACACCATCGCCAGGCTCTTGATGTTGTCGCTGGCCACCGTCTGCGGCGTCCCACCGCTGCGTATGCAGTCCACAAAGTCGCGGATCACCCCTGCATGCCCGGTTGCCAGTTCCTGTGGGCCCGGCGGCAGCGCAAGCTCCTCCCACTTCGAGAAGAACCCGCCTGTCTCGGCTACCACCTGGGCTTGAAAGCCGTCGGCGCCGTTCCAGCGTACGCTCCCCTGCGTGCCCACGATCCGCCACTCGCTCTCCCACGTGGTGTTGAGCCCCTCCGCACACCAACTGCCGCGATACGTAAAGACCAGCCCGCCGCTCATCTCAAAGATCGCCACGGCCGCTGCGTCGTGGTCGTACCACGAACCCTGCGGGTTCCATTCGTAGCAGTAGACTGCCTGGGCGTCCGCGCCCGAGATCTTGCGTGCCGCGTCAAAGGTGTGGATCGCCATGTCCAGCAGCAGTACGTGCTGCATCCGGTCGCGGAAGCCGCCAAAGTGCGCCCCGATATAAAAGTCCGCGTCGACGTTCGTGATCTCCCCGATCGCGCCCGACGCTAGAAAGTCGCACAGCCGCAGGATATTTGGGTCATACCGCCGGTTCTGGATCACGGCGTAGATCTTGCCGGCCGCCTCCGCCGCCGCCACCGATCGCCGCGCGTTCTCCATCGAATTCGCCAGCGGCTTCTCGCCCAACACGTGGCATCCATGCGCCAGCGCCGTGAGCGTCACGTCCACATGCGCCTCGGGGATCGTGCAGTCAAATACACAGTCGGGGTGTGTGGCCTCCAGCATCGCCGCCAGGTCCGACCCGATGGCGGCCTCCGTCCAGCCAAACTCGGCCGCCCGTTCCTGCGCCGTCTGCGGATACAAGTCGACAAACCCCACGATCTTGACATCCGGCATCGTCTGAATGGCCTTGAGCCAGGCGCGGCTGATTGCACCGCAGCCGGTCAGGACGGCGGTAATTGGTTGTGGCATAAGACGTTCCTCTACTTTCTTGCGGCTTTATTGTGGTCTATTCCCCCAATCATAACAGCCGCCCACGCCTCCACCAAGCCGCCATCTCCCTCCAATGTCCCCAGAATGTCTCACCTGGAACATGTCGCCACCGCGCTACCCTCGCACAATCCAAACCGGTCTCGCCACTCGTTTTAGCTCCGTAGTAGTATCCCATCCTATAACAGTAGTCGGCGTTATCAATCAACTCATCATCAATACACGGGCGAACCGGCTGCCCCTGGCCGCCGCAGCATGCACGCGGCCTGGCGCAGGTAGTTCGTCCACACCACTACCTGGGAGAAATCATGCGCAAGCTGACTTTACCTGTCCGCTCCCTGCCCCTGGGGTCCCTTCTCTGCGCCCTGCTGCTCCTCTTCGGCAGCCGCGCCGCTTCCACCCTACATGGGGCGCAGTTCGGTCCAGTCACCGCCCTCAATCGGCCGCGTTGACCGCGCAGTCTTGAGATTTTCACGCGCCCGGGCTTCTTGTTCGCGGTCGCCCAGCCGGCAGGCAACGTCGAGCTGCTGCTCATAACACGCCGCAGCCGCACCTCGATCGCCCATGACGAGATGCAGCGTGCCCAGGTTGTTCAGCGCCGCATATTCCCCGGTGCTGTCCTGAATTTGGCGGTAGATTGCCAACCCGAGTTGATAATGGTGCAGGGCACGCGGTGTGCGGCCCAGGGTAAAATAGGCGCAGCCCAGGTTGACATGCGCTCTGCCCTCGCCCGGGCAATCGTTGAGCCGGCGCCGCAGCTCAAGCTCTTGCTTGAGACACTTGATCGCGCGCCCAGGCTGGTCTAGATTTACATACGTCTGGCCCAGTTCGTCGAGCACAAACGCCTCCAGTCGAGTCTGCCCGCTGGCGCGGGCATGTGCCAGCTCCTCTTCATATGCTACCGCTGCGCCGCGCAGGTTGCCCAGAGCAGCATAGCTCGCTGCCATGTTGAGCAGTGCGTCGCACTCGCCGGCGTCGGTGGCGCGGTCGCCTACCCGGTGCTGGATGTCCAGCGACTGCTCGGCTGCCAGCAGCGCGCGGCGATATTCCCCCTGGGCGAGGTATACTCCGCTCAGCGCGGAAAGTGCCTCGGCCTCGCCTGGGGAATTGCCGAGCAGACGCAAGATCGCCAACTGCTGCTCGTACGCCGCCACGGCACGCGTATAGTCTCGCTGGCGTGACCAGGCGCGGCCCAGTTCGGCAAGAGCGTCAATTTCGGCAAGCGAGTCGCCGGCAGCGCGGGCAGCCGCAAGACGCTGCTGGTAAGGCTGCAGTACTTGCTCGCGGCGTTGAACAGTGAAACGGGATTGGATCGTGAGATTTGATTTGGCCATTGGGGTAGCTGGCTCTTGTTGTCTAGGTTGAGTTTGGGAGCTTAATGACGTCGACGGATCGGCCGGTGCACCGGCCACGACCAACTCTGTACCCCGGTGCGTACGCACAGTTCTGTACCACGTAGCACCGTGAACGATAGAATTGCATAGGATTGGGGGTTTGTCGATCAGGAAAAAGCGAAGCTGGACCGGGGTTTTCCTGGGTGGGTGGGATTGTGACAGTTCGTAGGTGGCGTGTTAAACTTTCAGTAAGGCCCTGGGCCAAGAATATTCGTCACACACGTTCCTCCTTTAGCCGCCAATGGAGTAATAGATGGGTACAGAGGTTGTCCCGACCACCGCATTGGAGCTGCGCTATCGCAAGCTTGTGGAGACTCTGCCCAGCAGCGTCGTCTTCGTCCTCGATCGCAGCTTGGTCGTGACATTCGCCGGCGGCGGCCTCGTGGCTAAGTCCGCATTCTTGCCCGCAGCTTACCTCCAGCGCTCCCTGCGCGACATTGTACCGCCTGCCATCTTCGCCAGCGTGGCACCCCTCCTGCAGAGCACCTTCGCCGGCGAAGAGAACTGTTTTGAACTTCCTTATCCCTCGGGCGCAGTTTTCCAGGTCTGTACTACCCCGTTGGCGGAAGAAGCGCGGCACTATCGCCGAGATCCTGGTCATCGTGCTGGAGATCACCCAGCGCAAGCGCGCCGAACACGCAGAGCAGGCAGCCCAGCAGCGGCTGCAACTGGCAATCCACGCCGCCAATGTCGGCCTGTGGGATTGGGACCTCCAGGCCAACCGGGTCCATTACTCGCACGAATGGAAGCTGCAGCTCGGCTGCACCGATGACGAGGTCGGCGACAGTTTCGACGAGTGGGAACGCCGCGTCCATCCCGACGACCTCCTGCGGGCGCGGGCGACGGCCATGGCCTACCTCGCCGCACCCTGGCCCAACTTTGAGCAGGAGTTTCGCATTGCTCCGCATGGGCATGGCGAGCAGATCCTGGTCGCTGAGGATGATGCCGGCGTGCGCCGCTCGGTGCTGCATTGCTCGAGCTGCTCAACTACCGGGTCACAGCCGTACCCGACGGCGCGGCGGCGCTGGCAGAGCTGCTCGATCGGCAGCTGTCGGTCGACCTGATCGTGAGCGACGTCGTCATGCCGCGGCTGGACGGGATCAACTTGGTGAAGGCCTTGCAGCGGGCAGGCAGGCAGATCCCGGTAGTCCTGATGACCGGCTACACGGCCGACGGCGAACGTGCTGCGCTCCAGCACGGCGAGGTCGCGGCCTGGGTGGACAAGCCGCTCGTTGGCCTCCCGCAGGCGCGCAGCGTCCCGTTGCCAGCCTTGCCTCGTTTGGTGCGCACGCCCAAATGCGTTCCTACGTTGCGGGTTTCCCCTCAGACTGCCGCCCGCAATGCCGCGAAATTCTACATCACTCGGTGTATAATATGAATTGTCTTTTCTGTTACCCTGGAGAGTGCTGATTCATGGATACGCTGAGCTGCCCCGAAGTCACAATCTACCGCCGCGTGCGCAAGCCTGGCCTCCTGTTCCGGACCGGCGACCCGGCGCTGCTTGCCGCTATCGTGGCCCATATCCAGGGTGCTGTCCCCAGCTGCGTACTCAGCACCGATTGGGTCGGCGGACTGCGCCTGCCTTGTATCCAAGGGCTTGGAAGGCGGCAAAGCGAGCTGTACCAAGAACTGAGGCGCTGGCTTGGCCAGCAGGGTTGGGAGCCCGTGTACGACGACATGCTGGACGAGAAGCCCCACAGTGTCGGTGGCTATTACGCCTGCCGGCTGCGCCGGCCGAGTGCGAGTGACCAACCTATCACTGATACAGAGACGCCGGCGCGACCGCCCAGCCTGGTCGAGCAGCGGCGCCGCCTTGCGGCCCAGCACAATGCCGGAGTGCTCGACGATACCCAATACGCAGCAGCCAAACGCAAGCTGCGCGAAACTTAAATACAAATCAGTTCAAGGAGCCCTGTTGTGAAAGTCGGAGTATTTGCTGTCCTCTTTAGCGCTGCACCCTTTACGGACGCGCTCGATTACATTCACTCTGTCGGCGTTGAAGCCGTCGAAATCGGCTGCGGCGGCTATGTCGGCGACGCCCACTGCAAGCCCGCCCAACTGCTTGCCGACCCTGCCGCTGTTAAGGCCTTTACATCTGCCGTCGCCGACCGCGGCCTCACCATCAGCGCCCTCAGCGCCCACGCCAACCCCGTCCATCCCAACCCGGAGATCGGCGAAGCCCACCGCGCCTACGTCACCAACGCCATCCGCATGGCCGAGGCCGCCGGTGTCGATACCGTCGTCACCTTCTCCGGCTGCCCCGGCGGCGGCCCAGGCGACTTGACCCCCAACTGGGTCACCTGCCCCTGGCCCCACGACTTTACGCATACCCTCAAGTACCAGTGGGACGAGGTCCTCCTCCCCTACTGGGAAAAGACCGCTGCCTTCGCCCGTGAACGCGGTGTCCGCCTCGCCATCGAAATGCACCCGGGCTTCTGCGTCTACAACCCCGGCACGCTCCTCCGCCTGCGCGATGCCATCGGCCCCACCATCGGCGCCAACTTCGACCCCAGCCACCTCTTCTGGCAGGGCGTCGACCTCACCCAGGCCATCCGCACCCTGGGCCCGGCCATCTATCACTTCCACGCCAAGGACACCAAGATCGACCCGATCAACGGCGGCCTCAACGGCGTGCTCGACATGACTCCGTACAAGCAGTACGCCGACCGCAGCTGGATCTTCCGCACAGTCGGCTATGGCCACGGCGCCGAAGTCTGGAGCACCATGATCAGCGATCTCCGCCTCGTCGGCTACGACGGCGCCCTCTCCATCGAACACGAAGACGGCCTTATGTCCGCCCGCGAAGGCTTCGAAAAGGCCGTCAGCTTCCTCCGCGCCATCGTCATCAAAGAAGACCCCGGCCACCCCTTCTGGGCCTGATAGGGACAGTGCCTGGCTCGCCCCTCTTCTACCCGCCATTCCTCGTACCTGGTGGGGCGAGTCTCGCACGTCCTTATCTCGAAACATACAGATAAGCCGATGAAATATTGCCGAAAAGCCGCCACTTTTCACCTATTGACAAACACCCCCACCGGCGCGACAATGCGTTCGAAGCGCTTCGACTAACCGTTTCGATACTCCCACCTCAAACGAGTCACGGCCCTTCACGGCTCTCCCAGCTTTTCCGTTTGGCTTACCAATGACCATGCCCACGATGCTCGACGTGGCGAAGCGCGCCGGCGTTGCCCTCAGCACTGTGTCCTATGCCCTGACCGGCACCCGCCCGGTCTCGGAAGCGACACGCCTGCGTATCTTTGCCGCCATGGAAGAACTTGGCTATCACCCCAACCTCATGGCGCGCAGCCTGAGCACCAAGCGCTCGCGCATCATCGGCCTTCTCATTCCCTCCGATATGCACGGTGCCCTCGACGTCATGCAGTCCAACTTCGTCGCCAGCGCCGTGCGCGTCGCCAGCCGCCGCAGCTACGGCCTTCTCGTCTGGACTCTCCCCGAGGAAGAGTTCGACGTCCGCCGCATGATCCAGGAAGGCATGGTCGAAGGCCTCCTCCTCATGGAGGTCAAGCTCCACGACGAACGCGTCGCCAAGCTGCGTTCCAGCAGCTATCCGTTCGCCCTCATCGGCCACTGCGCCGAAAACGCCGGCATCAGCTACGTCGACTTCGACTTCGCCGCCGCCCTCCGCCTCGCCGTACAGCACCTGGCCGAACTGGGCCACACGTCGATCGCGTTCGTCAACTTCGCCGAGCATGCCCTGGCCGCCGGCTACGGACCCGCCGTGCGCTCTACCGGGGGCTTCCATGCCGCCGTGGCCGAGTTCGGCATTACGGGCTTCACGCTCGTCGGTCCGTCCGCAGGTGGAGGAAGCTGCCGCCCTCGTCCGAGGGCTCCTGGCCGAGCAGCCGCAGGTTACTGCCCTCATCGTCCCGGATCTCGCCCGCCTGGCCGCCGTGCTCCAGGCCGCCTATCAGCTGAAGCTGCGCATCCCCGACGATTTTTCGGTCGTTTCGATTCTCGACCGCGAAGCTGCCGCCAGGGCCGCGCCGCCCTTGACCAACATCGAGTTCCCTTCTGAGGAGATGGGCCAGATCGGCGCCGAGCTGCTGATCGACCGCCTCGAAGACCCCAACGCTCCTGCCCGCCACATCCTGCTGGCACCCCAGCTCCAACGCGGGCAGAGCACCGCAGGGCCACGAGACCGGGCTTCTCGTACCCTGGCCCCCGCCGCGCCGACTGCCGCCAATGGAGCGGCCTCAGCGGCTTCTATCCATGATTCCACCGGTAGCGCCGGCGGCGGAACCACCGTGCACCAAGGAGAGGTTGCCTAGCCAATGTACCCAGTTTGCTCATACCGCAAGTGCTTGTCGCTGCTTTTCAATCGTATTCACCAAATTTAAGGAGTTAACCATGATGTTGCAGAATTCACTTTCCCGCCGTTCCTTCCTGCGTGGCGTCGCCATGGGCGCCGGCGTAGTGGCCCTGGCCGCCTGCGCACCCGCCGCTCCGGCCCCCGGTGGCGCCGCTGCCTCTTCCGCCGGCGCCGCTGCCGCCTCCCTCATTACCCTCGCCTGGTGGGACTACATGGGCGACGCCGCTACCATCGCCAATGGCAAAGCCGTCGAGACGCAGCTGGCGAAGTACAACGAGTCGCAGTCCAAGGTCAAGGTCGAACGCACCGATATCCCGTTCGCCGACCTCAAGCAGAAGCTGCTCCAGGGCGCGGCCGCCGGCCAACTGCCCGACACGGTCATCATCGACAACCCCGACCACTCGTCGTTTGCCGCACTGGGCGTGCTGGCCGACGTGACCGACAAGGTCACCACTTGGGGCAAGAGCGGCGACTACTTCCCCGGCCCTTGGGCTTCGACCGTCTACCAGGACAAGAACTACGGCGTGCCCGACAACAGCAACTGCCTCGTCCAGTGGTACAACAAGGCCTTCACCGAGCCCGCCGGCGTCGCCGCCCCCAAGACCTGGGATGAACTCCGCGCCACCACCAAGGCCCTGACCGAAGGCGACCGCTTCGGCATCGCCATGTCGGCCGTCAAGAGCGAAGAAGGCACCTTCCAGTGGCTGCCCTTCCTCTGGATGACCGGCGAAGACCTCGCCACCCTCGACAGCGACGGCGGCCGCATGGCCATGCAGCTGTGGGTCGACCTGGTCAACGACGGCAGCATGTCCCCCGGCATCATCAGCTGGACGCAGGGCGACGTCAAGGGCCAGTTCCAGAACGGCAAGGCCGCCCTCATGGTGAACGGGCCGTGGCAGATCCCGACCCTCAAGTCCGAGAGCCCCGACCTGCAGTGGGACGTCGCCACGCTGCCCGAGCAGAAGCAGGGCGCCTCGATCCTGGGCGGCGAGAACATGGCGATCGTCAAGGACACCAAGAACCTCGACGAGGCATGGGAACTCATGACCTGGCGCCAGGAGCCCGAAAACCTCAAGGCGTACCTCGTCGAAGCCGGCAAGCTGCCCAGCATGGCCACGCTCGCAACCGACGAAGCCTGGACCTGCGACCCGGTCATCAAGGTCTTCATGGACCAGCTCAAGGTTGCCAAGCCGCGCGCCTATGGTCCCAAGTACCCTGAGATCTCGAACGCGGTCCAGGACATGATGCAGGCCACGATCAGCGGCCAGACCCCGGTCGACGCCGCAGTCGCTGCCGCCGCCGCCAAGATCAAGCCGCTCCTGCCCTAACGATTCGTAGGGGCACATACTGGTGCCGGCGCGCCGAGCTTGTGCCCCGTGCCTGACATGCGATACCCAGTTTCGGCGGTTCCCGGCAAAGGAGGTCCGATGGCTCAAACTCAGACTGCTGCCGCTCCCCAGGTGACCGGCAGCAAGCAAACGCAGCGGCGTGCCCGCAACTGGGGGCGCTATTGGTTCGTGGCGCCCGCCCTTGATCTTCATGCTGCTCACGATGGTCTACCCGATCGTCGACAACGTGCGCATGAGCGTGTTCGATCTGACCGTCACCACGTTTCTCTCCAACACAGCGCCGTTTGTGGGCCTGGATAACTACGCCCGGGTCCTCAGCGACCCGGCTTTCCAGAAGGCCATCGTCACCACGTCCATCTTTACCGTCGGCTCCCTGATCTTCCAGTTTACGATCGGCTTTGCGCTGGCCCTGCTCTTTAACAAGCGCTTTCCCGGCAACGGCCTCCTGCGCGCCCTCCTGCTCCTGGGCTGGATGCTCCCCAGCGTCGTCAGCGGCAGCATCTTCCGCTGGTCGTTCGACGGCGGCATGGGCATCATCAACTATCTCCTGGCGACCATCGGCCTGATTGACGGGCCGATCTACTGGCTGAACGACGCCACCACCGCCCTGGTGGCCACGATCATTGCCAATATCTGGGTCGGCATTCCCTTTAACATGATCCTCCTGCTGCCCGGCCTCCAGAGCATTCCTCAATCGTTCTACGAGGCCGCCGCCATCGACGGCGCCAGCAGCCGCCAGAGCTTCCGCCACGTCACCCTGCCTTTGATGCGGCCTGTCATCCTCAGCGTGCTGCTCCTGGGCATCATCTACACCTTCAAGGCCTTTGATGTCGTCTACGTGATGACCGGCGGTGGCCCTGTCGACGCCACCACGCTCCTGACGATCTACGTGTACAAGATGGTCTTTAGCTTCTTCCGCTTCGGCGACGGTTCGGCCGCGGCCATCCTGCTGCTGCTGTTTTTGAGCGTCGTCGCCGTCGGTTACCTGTGGTTGAGCCAGCGTGAGGAGGCAGCATCATGAACAGATCTGGCGTGATTTTAAGCGTTCCGGTTACGGCTGGACGCTGCTAAGCGTCGCCATCGTCATCTTTTACCTGTTCCCCGTCTACTGGATGGTGGCCACCTCGCTCAAGACCGATGCCGGCGTCTATGCCTCGCCGCCGCAGATCGTCCCGATCCCGCCGGTCTTCGCCTCCTACCAGACGGCCGTGCTCAACAACCCCCTGGCGCTGCGCTCGATCTTTAACAGCGCCGTGGTCGGTACGGGCACCATGCTCTTCACCCTGCTGCTCGCCGCCCCCGCCGCCTATGCCCTGGCCCGCCTCGAGCTGCGCATCGGCGCCTTCCTGATGCTGCTGCTCCTGATCACCCAACTGCTGCCGGCCATCGTCATCGCCACCCCTCTCTTCGTGGCCTTCAGCCGGATCGGGCTGCTCAACTCCTACCCGGCGCTGATCCTGGCGGACACCACCTTCACGCTGCCCTTTGCCGTGATCGTGCTGCGTCCCTTCTTCCTGACCATCCCGCGCGAGCTCGAGGCCGCCGCCAAGATCGACGGCTGCAACCAGTTCGACGCCTTCTGGCGCGTGATCCTGCCGCTCGTGCGGCCCGGTCTCATCACCGTTGCCGTCTTTGCCTTCCTCATGGGCTGGGGTGAGTTCCTCTTTGCTCTCTCGCTGACCACCAACGAGACGGTCCAGCCCGCCACCGCCGCACTCAACAAGTTCATCGGCCAATACGGCACCCGCTGGAACAGCCTCATGGCCGTGGCGACCACCATCGCCCTGCCCATCATCGTCGTTTTTGCGCTCCTCCAGCGCTACATCGTCAGCGGCCTCACCGCTGGCTCCGTTAAAGAATGACTCGCGTGTGTTTCTCGTTGGGGTACCCCCGCCCCACCTGAAACCCACTCCCTTGTAATTATCAAAACCCCGGGCAGCCAAAAGGCCTGCCCCCACCAAAAAAGGCAACATCATGAAATTCACAGCTGGCTATTGGGAAATGCGGCCGGAGGTCACCCCGCGCTATCCAGTCAACGTTCACGAAGTAACGCGCGACGGCGACGCCCTGCTGATCCATGCCACCACCCAGCCGCACGCCCATCGCGGCGACACGCTCAACCAGTTTCCTATCAGCATGCGCTTGTCATCGCCCGCTGCCCAACGTCATCCGCGTCCAGATCTACCACCACAAGGGCCGCCGCGTACGTGACCCGCAGTTCGGGCTCTATCCCCAGCCCGGCTCCGTTGCCATCGACGACACGCCTGCCGCCGCCTCCCTTACCAGCGGCGACCTCACCGTCCATGTCGCCAAGGAAGGCCCCTGGGGCGTCGAGTTCCGGGCCGGCGACCGCGTGGTGACCAGCAGCGGCTGGCGCGGCACTGCCTTTATGGACACGCCCGCAGGGACGCTTCGCCGTCGAGCAGCTCAACCTCGGCGTCGGCGAGTGCGTCTACGGCCTCGGCGAACGCTTCACTCCCTTTGTCAAGAACGGCCAGGTCGTCGACCTCTGGCACGACGACGGCGGCACCAGCAGCGAGCTGGCCTACAAGAACATCCCCTTCTATCTGACCAACCGCGGCTACGGCGTCTTCGTCAACCACCCCGAGCTGGTCTCGTTTGAAATCGCCTCGGAAAAGGTCGAGCGCGTCCAGTTCAGCGTCGCCGGCGAGCAGCTCGACTACTTCCTCATCTACGGCCCCACCCCCAAGGAGGTGCTCGATCGCTACACCGCCCTCACCGGCCGGCCCGCTCTGCCCCCGCCTTGGTCCTTCGGCCTCTGGCTCAGCACCTCGTTTACCACCGACTACGACGAGGCGACCGTCACCAGCTTTATCCAGGGCATGGCCGACCGGCAGATCCCGCTCCACGTCTTTCACTTTGACTGCTACTGGATGAAGGAGCTCGAGTGGGTCAACTTCCAGTGGGATGAAACCGTCTTCCCCGACCCCCCGGCCATGCTCGCCCGCCTCAAGACCCGCGGCCTCAAAGTCTGCGTTTGGATCAACCCCTACGTGGCCCAGCGCTCGCCTATGTTCGACGAGGGGATGGCCGGCGGCTACCTGCTCATGCGCCCCGACGGCGACGTCTTCCAGTGGGACCGCTGGCAGTCGGGCATGGGCCTGGTCGACTTCAGCAACCCTGAGGCTTGCCGCTGGTATGGCGACAAGCTGCGCGCCTTGGTCGACATGGGTGTCGACTGCTTCAAGACCGACTTCGGCGAGCGCGTCCCTACCGATGTCGTCTACCACGACGGCTCCGACCCGCTCAAGATGCACAACTTCTACACCTATCTCTACAACAAGACCGTGTTCGACGTGCTCGAGGAGAAGCTCGGCCAGGGCCAGGCCGTCGTCTTCGCCCGCTCTGCCACCACCGGCGGCCAGCAGTTCCCCGTCCACTGGGGCGGCGACAGCACCGCCACCTTTGAGTCGATGGCCGAGTCGCTTGCGCGGCGGCCTCTCGCTCTCGCTCTCCGGCTTTGGCTTCTGGAGCCATGACATGGGCGGCTTTGAGTTGACCGCCCCGCCCGCCGTCTACAAGCGTTGGTGCGCCTTCGGCCTGCTGTCGTCGCACAGCCGCCTCCACGGAGCCCAGTCGTACCGCGTGCCGTGGCTCTTTGACGACGAGTCGGTCGACGTCCTCCGCCACTTCGCGCAGCTCAAGTGCCGGCTTATGCCCTATCTCTACGCTGCCGCCGCCGAGGCTCACACACACGGCACCCCCGTGCTGCGTCCGATGCTGCTGGAGTTCCCCGACGACCCGGCCAGCGACACCCTTGACCGGCAGTATATGCTCGGCGCCGCGGTCCTCGTCGCGCCCGTGCTCAGCTTCGACGGCGTCGTCGACTACTATCTCCCCGCCGGCCGTTGGACCCACTTCCTCAGCGACAAAGTGGTTGACGGCGGTCGTTGGGTGCGCGAGCAGTATGACTTCTTGAGTCTGCCCCTCTTCGTGCGGCCCAACTCCGCTATCGTAGTCGGCGACAACGACCAGCGTCCCGACTATGTCTATAGTGAGGGCTTTACGCTGCGCGTCTACCAGTTGGACGATGGCGCGATTGCGAAGGCAGTCATCCCCGCCGCTGACGGCACTCCCGCGGTGACATTCACCGTGTCGCGCAAAGGCAGCGAAGTCAGGGTAGAGTGGCAGGGCGAACCCAAGAGTTGGCGGTTGGAACTGATGGGTGAGAATGGCATCCAAGTGGTGACGCCTTCATCAGGCACCAAGAACTTGACCGCACGCCTCGCCTAGTGACATGGCTGACCCCACCAATGCAGAAAGGGCACGCCGCAAGGCGTGCCCTTTCCACAAGGAGGAAACAGGAGAACAGACCAACCGCTCACGGATACTTGATGGCTGCCTGCGCTGCTGCCAGCCGCGCGATCGGGACACGATACGGGCTGCAGCTCACGTAGTTCAGACCAGCAAGGTGGCAAAACTCAATGCTGTTGGGGTCGCCGCCGTGCTCGCCGCAGATGCCCATGTGCATATCCGGGCGGGTCGCGCGACCCAGTTCGACGGTCATCTTGATCAGCTTGCCCACGCCGCCGCGATCCAACTGCTGGAACGGGTTTGAGGGCAGCATACCCTTCTCGGTGTACTCGAGCAGGAACTTGGACTCGGCGTCGTCACGGCTCATGCCGAACGTCGTCTGCGTCAGGTCGTTGGTGCCAAAGCTGTAGAACTCGGCAACCTCGGCCAGCTCGTCGGCGGTCAAGGCGGCGCGTGGCACTTCGACCATCGAGCCGTACTTGAAGTCGACGGTCGTCCCGCTCTCGGTGAAGACTTCCGCGGCGATGCGGTCGACGATCTCCTTGATGTACTTGAGTTCGTTGACATGGCCGGCCAGCGGCACCATGATCTCGGGGTGGACGTCGATCCCTTCACGCTTCACACGCACGGCCGCTTCCAGGATGGCGCGGACCTGCATCTCAGTGATCTCGGGCATGACGATGCTCAGGCGGTCGCCGCGCAGACCCAGCATCGGGTTGGATTCGCTCAGCGCCTTGACGCGTGACAGCACGTCTTCCTTCTGCCGTACCTGGCCCAACGCCGTGTCGATCTCGCTCAGCGTGTGGTAGTGCTGCAGCCGCACCTTGAGGTCTGCCAGGTCCGCCACGAGGTCGTGGTAGGAGGGCAGGAACTCATGCAGGGGCGGGTCCAGCAGGCGGATGATGACCGGGTTGCCGTTCATGGCGCGGAAGATGCCTTCGAAGTCGCCGCGCTGCACGGGCAGCAGGCGCTCGAGGGCGCTCAGGCGGCGCGCCTTGCTCGTGGCCATGATCATCTCCTGCACGATCGGCAGGCGCTCTTCTTCGAAGAACATGTGCTCGGTGCGGCAGAGGCCGATGCCTTCGGCGCCGTAGCGGCGGGCGCGATCGGCATCCTTGGGATAGTCGGCGTTGGCCCACACACCCAGCTTGCGTACTTCGTCGGCCCACTTGAGCAGCGTGTTCAGTTCGACTTCATGCTCGAAGTCGGGGTCCTGCGTCGGCAGCTGGCCGAGGAAGACCTCGCCCGTGCCGCCGTCGAGGCTGATCCATTCGCCTTCGCGCACTTCGACGAGCTTGTCGTCCTGGTGCACCTGGAAGATGCGGTGGTCGACGTCGATTTCCAGCTCTTCGGCGCCGCAAACGGCGGGCGTGCCGAACTGGCGGGCGACCACGGCGGCGTGGCTGGTGGCGCCACCGCGGCTGGTGAGAATGCCCTTGGCGGCGATCATGCCGTGGACATCGTCGGGCTTGGTTTCTGGGCGGACCATGATGACGGCTTTGCCTGCTTTGCCCCACTCGGCGGCGGTGTCGGCGTCAAATACGGCCATACCGACCGCTGCGCCCGGGCTAGCATTGACGGCTTTGGAGACCAGCCTGCGGCCTTCCTTGCTCGCGCTCTTCTTGATTTCGGCGGAGAATTGCGGGTGCAAGAGTTGGTCGACCTGTTCCGGCGTGACACGGCCGATGGCCTTCTTCTTGTCGATCAGACCTTCGTTGGTCATGTCCACGGCCATCTTGATGGCGGCACGCGCCGTGCGCTTGCCGTTGCGGGTCTGGAGCATCCACAGCTTCTTGCGCTCGATCGTGAACTCCACGTCCTGCATATCCTGGAAGTGGTTCTCGAGCTTGGTGACGATGTCCAGGAACTGCTGCAAAGGCCTCGGGCATGTCCTGCTTGAGCTGCATGATGGGCAGCGTGTTGCGGATGCCGGCCACCACGTCTTCGCCCTGGGCGTTGATCAGGTAGTCGCCGTACAGTTCCTTCGTGCCGTCGGCCGGGTTGCGGGTGAAGGCCACGCCGGTGGCGGAGTCATTGCCCATGTTGCCAAAGACCATGGTCACGATGTTGACGGCCGTGCCCAGGTCGTGGCTGATGTTGGTGGCGTTGCGGTAGTCGATCGCGCGCTTGCCAAACCAGCTGTTGAAGACGGCGCGGGTGGCCATCTCGAGCTGCTTGTACGGATCCTGCGGGAATTCCTGGCCCTTGTACGCCTTGACCAGCGTCTTGAACCGCTCGACCAGCACCTGCCAGTCCTCGGCGGTCAGCTCGACGTCGTGGCGCACGCCCCGCTTCTTCTTCTGCTCGGCAATCGCTTCTTCAAACGGCTCGTCGGCCACGCCCATGACCACCGAACCAAACATCTGGATCAGGCGGCGGTAGGAGTCGTAGACAAAGCGGGGGTCGCCGGTCAGCTCGATCATGCCCTTGGCGGTTTCGTCGTTCAGGCCAATGTTGAGGACCGTGTCCATCATGCCGGGCATGGAGAACTTCGCGCCCGAGCGGCAGGAGACAAACAGCGGGTTCTTGGGGTCGCCGAAGCTCTTGCCGACCTTCTTCTCGACCGCGTGCATCGCGACAACTTCTTGGTCCCACATGCCGGTGGGGAACTCGTGGTTGGCGGCCAGGTAGCCATTGCAGGCTTCGGTCGTCACCGTGAAGCCGGGAGGCACCGGCAGGCCCAGGCGCGTCATCTCAAACAGATTGGCGCCCTTGCCACCCAGGAGGGAGCGAACATCCTCCCAGTCCTTGGGCTTTGCAGTGGTCTCGACCTTGTCCAATTCATCAAAAAGAAAGACCCACGTCTTTGCGGCGCTTGCCTTCTCTTTGACTGGATCAGCAGCCAATACAGTCATGGCAAATTCTCCTTAGTCAATACTTGCCAAACAAATTGTGAGCGGTCGTAATTCGCACGCAATCGTGCGAGCATTTCGCCAATAATTACGGGATTTAGTGTAGGCGAAACACACCCGCCCGTCGTCATGCGTCTGGGTAGAGTACAGACTGGTCAGGGAAACAGTTTGTGCCCTGGTCAACTGGCTAGTCCCCCTTACCCCAATAAAAAATTGCCGTGACCCGTGCACCCACCTCGGCGCACAAATCACGGCAATCACACAATTTGAACGAATTGTGGTTCAGACGACTGCTACCAGACTCTCATCCCTCTCGCCCACAACGTCATGTTCGAGATCATCTGGAACAGCATCGGGCCGTAGGAGAGGATCACCAGCGCAATCGCGCCGTTGAGCCACGGCCACCACGTGTCAAGCCACTTCGGTGAAGGCTTGGGATCCAGCGGCACGGCCACCGGCATCTCGACCGGCTTGTCGAGCTTGCGCGGCACGACCACCGTCAGGATCATGATGGCGAAGAACAGCGTGGCGCTGATCGACAGGAAGCAGCAGGCCCAGCACCGACTCCATCATCTGCGGCGTCCACTGCGTGCTGTAGTACGGCGCCTGGCCCAGCATCGTGCGCCGCGGCACGCTGAACATCAGGCCCAGCGTGTGATAGGCGTTGCTGAAGAACAGCATGCCAAAGAACCACGTCCACACCTGCGCCAGCGCCAGCCACTTGGTGAACAGCTTGTGCCCCGTCAGCTTGGGCACCAGCCAGTAGGTGATCGCCATGAAGGTCAGGGTCGTCGCCGAACCCACCGTCAGGTGGAAGTGGCCGGGCACCCACATCGTGTTGTGCATGGCCATGTTGACGTTGTACGAGGCATTGATCATGCCGCCGATGCCGCCAAAGATAAAGAGGATCATCGCCAGGTTCTGCCCCGCATACGACGGATCACCCCAGTTGAGGCGCCCGATCCAGGCCAGGTAGCCCTGGCCGCCGCGGGCGCGTGCCCCGATTTCCAGCGACGCCACCACCGTAAAGGCGGTGATCAGGCTGGGGAAGCCGACGCCCATCGTCAGCAGCATGTGGATGAACTTCCAGACCTGCGGGATGCCGGGGTCGGCATACTGGTGGTGGAAGCCCACCGGCGTGCTGAAGATCAGGAACAGCCAGAAGACCAGGCGCGCCAGCGGCTCGCTAAACATCTTGCCGTTGGTCTGCGCCGGGAGCATGGCGTACCAGGAGACATAGGCCGGCAGCAGCCAGAAGTAGACCAGCGGGTGGCCAAACCACCAGAAGAGTGTGCGGTCGAGCAGCACGTCCGTGCCCGGGATCAAGCCTAGCGAGAGCGGGATCAGCTGGAACAAGATTTCGGCGGCGACACCCAGCGTCGCAATCTGCCACAGCACCATGGTGATCGTGCTGGAGAGGGCGATAAAGGGTGCCCGCTCTTCCGGGTGTTCCTTGCGCCACGCATAGTAGGTGAAATAGATGCTGTAGCCCACGATCCACGAGCCGATGACCAGCACGGTCAGGCCGACATAGAACCAGACGTCGGCCAGCATCGGCGGGTAGAAGGTGTAGAGCACGGTGGCGTTGTTGAGCAGCATGGGTATTGCGGCCGTCACGAGACCGACGATCATCAGGCCAAAGGCCAGCCAGCTCATCCACGGGTATCGCAGCGGCCGGTTAAAGCTGCGCGGCACGGCATAGGTGAAAAAGCCGCAGATAAAGAAGGTAGTCCAGGTGATGGCGTTGAGGGCGCCGTGCAGCGTCAAGCCCTGGTAGTAGGTCTTGATGACCGGCTGCAGGAACGGATAGATGTCCAGCACCTTGCTGTGCTCCAGGCCCTGGAAGACGCCCAGCAGGGCGCCGACCGAAAGGGCCACGATGGCGACGATGATGTTCGACGCCGGTGATGCGGTCGATCGTCTTGAGATCTTTGCTCGTCAGGGTTACTGGTACGGGCGGAGCCTTGACGGCGCCGGCGGGCATTGCCTGTACAGACATGATGAAATCTCTCCTCCTAGAATGCGTCAGGGCGCCGTTGCAGTGACAGGGTTGGTGCCGGTTACACTCGTCGCCGTGGTGACGGCCGCCGTTTCCGTAACGGCCGCAGTCTCCGTGACGGCCGCAGTCTCGGTGACGGCCGGAGACAGCCGCAGTCACTTCTGCACTTGCCGTGACTGGTGCCGTCTCGGT
Source organism: uncultured Chloroflexia bacterium (assembly GCA_963701415.1). GTDB lineage: Bacteria > Chloroflexota > Anaerolineae > Caldilineales > Caldilineaceae > Fredericiella. Next base: position 525,207 of record CAVPAH010000018.1, on the reverse strand, counting down.
GACCGGTGCCGTCTCGGTGACCGGCGCCGTCTCGGTGACGGGTGCCGTCTCGGTGACCGGTGCCGTCGCCGCAGGCGCCGCTTCCGTGCCCGTGGTGACCGCCGTGCCGGTGACGGTTTCGGTCGCCGTCAGCGTGTCGGTTGCGACGACGGTCAGCTGCCCGTACATGGTCTGGTGCCCGATGGGCGCACCGGCAACATACCCGCAGTACTCGTGGCAGATATAGTTGTACACGCCAGGCTTGTTAAACGTGGCCGAGAGCGTCGAGATCTGCCCGGGCAGCGCCATCATGTTGACGTTCGTGTCGGTCAGCTTGAAGCCGTGCGTGACGTCACGCGCCGTCAGATGGAAGGTGACCTCGGAGCCGACGGGAACTTCGATCTTGTCAGGCAGGAAGTTCCACGTCTGGGCCACCATGAAAGCCTCATACTTACCCGGTGCCAGCTCGCGCAGACCCGGCTGCGCAAAAGGGCTGCCCGGGTCGTTGAGCTTGGTCGGGTCGATGCGCCCGCTGACGCCAGGTACCGTGATGCCAAAGGCAGTCGCGGAAACGATAATGGCTAGAACAAAGACCACGACCATGACAGTCGTAGCGCGCATCCAGATGCCTTCCCATTTTTCGACATGCAGGTGCGTATCTTCGTGCTGCACCTCTTCATGCCCCTGTGCCGGCCCCGTGCCTTCGGGGCCATGGCTCTGATCACTCATCAGTTTGCTCCTCTAGACAGCACGATGAAATACGCATTGAACCACAATACGAGGGTCAACACTGCAAAAATGCTGACCAATACGACCGTGCCCATGGGTGTGTCTGGCCTGTTCCTCATTCGCTTCATTCTCCTTCAGGATGGTGTGTAAACTGCCTACTGCTCTTCCCGCATTCCACTCGCAATTCGCATAACACTTCATCTCTAGCGCATATACAGCTTGGTATCGCTGGCAAGCTGCTGGCCGGTCGTCCCATATGGGAACATCAGCCGCAGCGTGCCGTCGCCATCCAGCAGCAGTACGGCGCTGGTATGATCCACCAGGTAGTCGGCGGCGCTGGTGATCGTCGTGTTCTTCTTAAAGATGACGCCAAACCTGCTGGCGATCGCCTCGATGTCTGGCAAGGATCCGGTTAAGCCGATAAAACTCGGGTCGAAAAACTGAAGATAGGTCGCCAGGCGCTCGGCCGTGTCCCGCTCCGGGTCCACGGTGACAAACAATACCTGGACCTTGTCTTTGGCGCTGCCCAACTCCTGCATTGCCATCCGCAGGTCTGCCAGCGTCGTCGGGCACACGTCGGGACACGTTGTGTAGCCGAAGTAGAGCAGCACGGGCTTCCCGCGGAATTCCGATAGTGTTACCGGGCCCCCATTGCTGCCCTGCAGCGTGAAATCCTCCGCCGGCTGCACCGCCCCGATCGCGATGCCATACTCCGGCGCGCGGGCAAACGTCCACCAGCGCGACCCCAGCACGACAAATACGACCAGCACCAGCCCTGTCACCCACCAGGTCCGGCGTCCGCGTGGCTTCCGTACTGGAGCCGGGGCCGCACCAACTGCAGCCTCCCCCGACACGCCGACACTCACAGCCAAACCAACCTTTCTCTCGTCTTACTCTGGACTTTCTGCAGTTCTTAAGACTTTGGGTAACACAAAAATAAATGCGCTGCTTCGTACACCAGTTTGCCCGGCCCGGTACTGTTCTTGACCTCTGTCGCCAGCAGCTCGACGTCGCGGGTCACGGTTGCCATATCCGGCATCGTGCGCTCATAGACGCCGCGAACGATGCCGTTGCCGTCTACCATGACGAGGGTGGGATCAAAAGTAAAGCCGCCGGCGCCGTCCGGTTCGTAGAAGACGCTGAATCCGCCGCCGATCACATTTTTCAGCCGCTCCGCTGGACCCGTCACAAACCGCCAGTTGGTAGTATCTGCGCCCACCGCCGCTGCCAGTTCCTCCAGCCGCTGCGGGCGTATCGCGATCGGGGTCAAATGAGATAGTCACAAACTCCACTGGCAGCCCACCAGTGTCCAGCCCGCCTACGAGCTTCTGTATCTCGGCCATCGTCTTGGTGGTCTGGGGGCAGCCTTCCCCACAGCCTGCGTAGGTGAAGTTGTAGAAGACAAGCTTGCCCCGCATGTCTTCGCTCGTTACCTCGCTGCCCTTCATGTCCGTAAAGACATAGCCGGGCGCCAGCCCCATGCGCGGGCGTACCTTGACCGGCTGCAAAATGGCAAACGCCAGCACGGCCACAATCGGGATCGTGGCAAGGACAATCCACAGCCAGGCCCCGTGTTTGAAGGAAAAACGTTTGGGCTGTTGCGGGTTGGCTTGCTCCGGACCCCCATTGTCCGGTATCGCCTTTTCTGGTGTGAGTGTAGAAGAGACACTCATAGGAGACTCTAATTCTGTGTTGTGGGCGCCTGCTTGCGTGGCGCACGCGCTGCAAACCTCGTGCAAGCGTTCGTAGTATATATTACAATCTGCCTATTCCGGCAACTGCACAAACGGGCAGTTTATGAAATAAGGTCCACAATTGCGGGTACCAAGTGGTCGATTGCGTGCCGCGTGGCGGGGCTCAACCCCTCCCCGTGCTCAAAATCCACCCCGGGTACCGTCGCCAGCCACGCCTCGCCTCCGAATCCATACAGCCGCCTGGCCACTTCGATCAACGCTGTCGCTCCCAACCCGTGGCTCCCCATCCCCCTATCCCCCTCCCCTCCTTCGGAGCGCAGGCGTCGCCGACGCTTGCGTCGGATTCGCCTGCCGTCTTCTGCCGGCAGCAGACGCTGCACCCACCCCTCCTGTTCCTCATTGCGCTCTGTGCTGCAGTCTGCAATCAGCACCGTCTGCGCCTTGCTTTCGCAGATCTCCTCTGCTATTTCTGGCAATAATTGTTGCAGCAGCCTGATCTCTACCGCCTTGCCCCGGTTCGCGAGCGCGCCGGCGACAGCTTCTGCCAGCCAAATTCCGGCCCCATCGTCACGGCGCAGCGTGTTTCCGACTCCAATAATCAGGTAGAGAGATTCGGGCATGCCCATCATTTTACTATCGCAAAGCCGTCTCTAACCAAGATTGCGGGCCAATCCATGACCTAATTTCGCATATTGCGCGCAAAAGATCGCGTACACAGAGCCGTTTTTGTGGTATGCTTCTCATAAATTGGGAACGTACAGCGCGTACGCTACTGCATTTTGCAACATTTTTGGGTGACACCCGGCGGATGGCCATTGCTATAATCGCGAAGGTAGCCCCATATTAGAGAATCGCGCTGGCCAGCCATGCTCTAGAAGCCTGCTGCCAAGAACGCCATATACGATTCGAAAAGTTCAAATTCTGTATCCACACCGTTCCATGCAGCTTTCAAGGAGTACACAATGAAGTACGTCTATGAGTTCATCGGCACCTTCTTCCTCGTCACCGTGGTCGGCATGGTGATCATCGAGCCGGGCGCCGCCGTGGCTGGCTTTGCTCCGCTCGCCATCGGCACAGTGCTGGCGGTGATGATCTTTGCCGGCGGCCATGTCTCGGGTGGCCACTACAACCCAGCTGTGTCGCTGGCCGTCTTCATCCGCGGCGACAAGCAGGCGTATACTTTCGGCAACATGATCGCCTACTGGGTCGTGCAGCTGGTCGCCGGCTTCATCGCTGCCTTGCTCGTGATCTACCTGAAGGGATCGTATGCGGCCGCCAACTGCCGCCACTGTGGTCGTCCCGACCGTGAATGTCGCGCCTATATGATCCCTGCGCTGATCGTCGAGTTCCTGGGCACCTTCGCCCTTACCTATACGGTGCTCAACGTCGCCACCGCCAAGGGCACGAGCGGCAACTCCTTCTATGGCTGGGCCATCGGTATGGCCGTGCTCGCCGGCGCCTACGCCTTTGGCGCCATCACTGGCGGCGCCTTTAACCCGGCCGTGGCGCTTGGCATCACGCAGATGGGCGTGACCACTTGGGCCAATATCTGGATCTACTGGGTTCCGCAGCTGGTGGCCGGCATCGTCGCCGCCTTCGTCTTCCGCGCCGCGCATCCCGGCGAGTAACACAGCTGCCGTGCTTGGCTCGCCCCATCACCTTGCCGTCCCCGTGTCCCAGGGGCGAGCCTCGCACGAATCTTTCGTGCAACTGTGGTCCGCAACAACTGCCGGTCATCACAATCGTGCAGCTCACACGGCATCTGTTGCGGCCTTTGAGAGGAGGTTGGACATGGTGACAAGAATGCCTCTCGTACTCTCTGCCCTGCTAGTCGTGCTCCTGAGCCTGGCCGGCTGCAGCGGCGCGCAGTCGCCGTCGGTGCCCGCGTTGCCGTCGGCCGCCGATGCCCAGAAAGCAATCTGCACCTCGCTCGCCGTCATCAACACCGGCGTCGACCAGCTTGCCAACATCAATCCCAGCACGACCGTAGCCGATCTCAAGGCCCTCAAGGCCCCCGTCGACACCGCCGTCGCCGCCATCAAGGCCGCCAACCAGGTGCTCAACCGGCCCAACATCACCGACTTGACCACCCAGTACGACAGCCTGAGCGCAACCATCAGCGGCCTGTCCGATAACGCCACCGTCGGCGACACCGCCGCGGCCGTCCAGTCCGGCGCCGTCGCCGTCCGCGACGCCATCACCCAGGCCCGCACCGCCCTCGCCTGCCAGTAACACCACCTGGGGGACCTTCCATAAAACAAAAACACCGGGCGCCGGCGGGTTCATCCGCCGGCGCCCGGTGTCCGCTGCAATACTTGCCCTCCCTAATCCGTCCGGACGATCCTGTCTACGACGGATCCATCGGGCTCCACCAACTCCACCACCATCGGCATATGGCCCACGGCATGCGTCGAGCAGCTCAGGCACGGGTCGTACAGGCGGATGCCGTGCTCGATCCGGTTGAGGATGCCTTCGTCCAGCTTGTGCCCGTTGATGTGGAACTGGGCGATCTGCTTGACGGTGCGGTTCATCGCCAGGTTGTTGTTGCCCGTGGCGATGATCAGGTTGACCTTTTGCAGGATGCCGTCCTCGTTGACGTGGTACTCGTGGAAGAGCGTCCCACGCGGCGCCTCGCTCACGCCCACGCCCACCAGGCTGTTGACGGCCGCATTGGCGCGCACGCGCTCGTTGGTGATGCTGGGATCTTCCACCGTCTCGGCAATGCGCTCGAGGCAGTACAGGATCTCGATCAGCCGGGCAAAGTGATAGTGGAAGCTGTTGGTCACCAGCTTGCCGCGTGGCGCCAGCCGGCGGAACTCGCGCAGCTCGCTGTCGGCGCGCGGCGTGCCGGCGAAGTCGCAGACGTTGAGCCGCGCCAGCGGCCCGACCCGGTACATGCCGGCCTGGTAGAAGCCGGGCGGCGGCGCGTCGCCGTTGAGCCCGCGCAGCGCCAGCGGTTTGTAGTACGGGAACTTGAGATAGCTCCAGGGCTCGACCGCCTCGCCGATCACCTCGCGGTAGCGTGCCGGCGACACGCCCGGCTCCAGCACGTTGCCGTCGCTGTCGACGATGCGCAGCAGGCCGTCATAGTGCTCGAGACCGCCGTCAGGCGTCACCAGCCCCATAAACAGGCTGGGGAAGTTGCCGTACATGGTCTCTTCGTCGCGGTAGTCGTCAAAGGCATCCTTGAGCATGTCGAGCGCCAGCCCGGTGATATCCAGCGCCTCGGGCAGCATGCGCCGGATGACGCTGCGGTTCTCGTCGCTCAACGGCGCGCGCACGCCGCCGGGCACGGCCCAGTCGGGATGGATGCTCTGCCCCACCCAGGATGCTGATCACCTTCTGGCCAAATCGGCGCAGGCGGATGCCGTTGCGTGCCACGTCCGGGTACTTGTCGATCAGCCCCATGATGTTGCGCTTGGCCGGGTCGCTCTCCATGCCCAGCAGCAGGTCGGGCCCGCTCAGGTGGAAGAAGCTGAGCGCGTGGCTCTGCACCATCTGCGCCCAGTTCATCAGCCGGCGCAGCTTGGCCGCCGTGGGCGGGATCGATACGCCCAGGATGGCATCGCCGGCCTTGGCCGAGGCCATCAGGTGGCTCACCGGGCAGATGCCGCAGATGCGGGCCGTGATGCCGGGCATCTCCCAGAAGCTGCGCCCTTCGCAGAACTTCTCGAAGCCGCGGAACTCGACGACATGGAAGCGGGCATCGGCCACCTGCCCGTCGTCGTCCAGGTGAATTGTGATCTTGGCGTGCCCCTCAATGCGAGTGACGGGGTCAATCGTAACCGTTCTGACATTGTCACTCCTTGCAAGAAGCCGGTTCGCAAAGAACTCGGTTCTTTAGCCAAACTTGCGCATGTCAGGGCTGAGGACGACCGGTTCGCCCGCCAGCAGGGCGCTCACCGCCGCCCAGATGCGTTCGGGGTCGGGCGGGCAGCCGGGGATGAAGGCATCCACGGCGATCACCTGGTGCAGCGGCAGCACCTTGGGCAGCAGCTCTGGCATGATCTCGTCGGCTTCGCCGCCCGTGGGATGGCGGCCCGGCCCCTCGTGATAGACGGCCGTCAGCAGGTCGTCCACCCCCAGCCGGTTGCGCAGGCTGGGGACGTTGCCCGTCACGGCGCAGTCGCCAAAGCTGACCACCAGCCGGCTGCGCGCCCGGATGTCGAGCGCCAGCTTGAGGTTGTCCATGTTGGCGACTGCGCCCTCGACCAGCGTCACGTCCACGTCTTGTGGGAACTCCTTGATGTCGGCGATCGGGCTGTAGACCAGCTCGACGATCCCGGCCAGGTCGATCAGCCGCTCGTCGAGGTCGAGAAAACTCATGTGGCAGCCGGCGCAGCCGCCCAGCCAGGCAGTTGCCAGCCGGATCTTTGGCTGTAATTTCATGGTTTGGCCTTTCCGCTTGCTCTTGCCCTTGCCGTTGCTCTTGCCGGGCACGCTTTCGTCGCTGAAGCTCCACACGTTCTGCTCGCGGCCATCCAGAATCCAGCGCAGGAAGTTGTGCTGCTTTTCCATCTCGGCCACCGTGGCGCCCTTGCTGAACAAGTGCGCCGGTCGGGCAGACCTGCACGCACTTGCCGCAGCTCGTGCAGCTGCGGCTGGTGCCCCACGGCTGGTTGAGGTCGGTGATCACGCGGCTGTTGGCCCCGCGCCCCATGACATCCCAGACGTGGGCGCCTTCGATCTCGTCGCAGACGCGCACGCAGCGCGTGCAGAGGATGCAGCGATTGTGGTCGATCACAAAGCGCGGGTGCGTGGCGTCCATCGGCAGGTCGGGGCTGACGATACTCATAGCGCACGTGGTCCATGCCGATGTTGGCCGCCTCCCCCTGCAGCTCGCAGTGGCCGTTCATGACGCAGACGGCGCAGACGTGGTTGCGTTCGCGAGAAGAGCAGCTCGAGGATCATCTGGCGGTACTTGACGAGGCGTTCGCTGTGCGTGTGGACGACCATGCCCTTCGGCGACCGGCGTGACGCAGGCCGCCTGGAGACGGGCGTTGCCTTCCAGCTCGACCATGCAGAGCCGGCAGCCGCCGCGCTCGCTCAACCCGTCCAGGTGGCACAGGTCGGCATGTCGATGCCGTGCTCGCGCAAGACGGACAGCAGCGACTGTCCTTCCTGGGCGCTGACCATTTCATCGTTGATGGTGAGTGTTACTACGGCCATCTTATCTCTCCTTATGCGTGCGCCGGGTGCAGCTGGTGTGCCGGTCCAGAAGACTCCGCGGCCAGCTCCGCCACCGGCTGCTTATCCAGGTCGCAGACGCCGGCGAGGCAGTGGTGGTCACGGATATGGGCGGTATACTCGTCCAGGAAGTAGCGGATCGTGCTCAGCACCGGGTTGGGTGCAGATTGGCCGAGGCCGCAGAGGCTCGTCTCCTTGACCATCGTGCACAGCTCCTGCAGCTGTGTCGAGGTCGGCCATCGTGGCGCTGCCGTCGGTGATCTTCTGCAGCAGGCGGTGCATCTGGACGGTGCCCACGCGGCAGGGCACGCATTTGCCGCAGCTCTCGTCCATGCAGAATTCCATGAAGAACTTGGCGACGTCCACCATGCAGGAGCGCTCGTCCATGATGATCAGGCCGCCCGAGCCCATGATCGAGCCCAGTGCGCGCAGGCTTTCGTAGTCGACCGGTGTGTCCAGATGGTCGGCCGGAATGCAGCCGCCGGAGGGGCCGCCGGTCTGCGCGGCCTTGAACGCCAGGTCGTCGGGAATGCCGCCGCCGATGTCGTAGACGATCTCGCGCAGCGTGATGCCCATCGGCACCTCGATCAGCCCGGTCGTCTTGACCTTGCCGGCCAGGGCGAAGATCTTGGTGCCCTTGCTCTTGGCCGTGCCGATGCCGGCAAACCAGGCGGCGCCGTGGTTGATGATGGGCGCAATGTTGCCGAAGGTCTCGACGTTGTTGATCAGGGTCGGCTTGCCCCACAGGCCGACTTGGGCCGGGTAGGGCGGGCGCGGGATCGGCTGGCCGCGGCGGCCCATGATCGAGGCCATCAGCGCCGTCTCTTCGCCGCAGACAAAGGCGCCGGCGCCGATGCGGACGTCGATGCGGAAGTTGAAGCCGCTGTCCAGCACGCGGCTGCCCAGCAGGCCGCGGCGTTCGGCCGCGCGGATCGCGCGTTCCAGGCGCTTGGCGGCGACGGGATACTCGCCGCGCACGTAGATGAAGCCCTGGTCGGCGCCCACGGCATAGCCGGCAATCGCCATGCCTTCCAGCACGCGGTGGGGGTCCGACTCCATCAGCGTGCGATCCATGTAGGCGCCGGGGTCGCCCTCGTCGCCGTTGGCGATCACGTATTTCTTGTCGGCCTTTTCCTTGCGCACCATGTCCCACTTGAGGCCGGCGGGGAAGCCGGCGCCGCCGCGGCCGCGCAGCCCGCTGGTGATCATCTCCTTGCAGACGTCCTCGGGCGTCATCTCGCGCAAGGCATAGCCCAGCGCCATATAGCCGCCGCGGGCGACGTAATCTTCCAGCTTTTCGGGGTCGATCAGGCCGCTGTTGGCCAGCACGACCTTTTGCTGCTTGGCGAAGAAGGGGATGTCGGCGGGCAGCACGTGTCGGCCAGGTCTGGCTGTGGCTGCCGGCATCCGTCGGCCGTCCAGCATGGGCGGCAACGATCGCACGTGCAATCTCGGGTGTCACCTGCTGGTAGATCACATCGGGCTTGCCTTGTTCCTGGACGGTCACCATCGGCCCGCGGCTGCAGGGTCCCATGCAGCCGGTGGCGACGGCCTGGACGTCGGCATCCAGCTTGCCGTCGGCGACGGCCTTGTTGATGGCGTCGAACACGGCCGTGCCGCCGGAGGAGAGACAGGGTGTGCTGGCGCAGCAGAGGATGCGGCAGCGAAATGCTTGTTGGCGCTGCTGTTCGCGCTGCGCCATTGATTCGAGATCGGCTCGATTCATTACGCACCTCCGTTGGCCAGGACCTTTTCAGGTCTGCCGGTTGCGGCTGGCTGCCCCATGCAGCCGTTGATACACTTTCTCGAGCGCCGTCTCCGGCGTCTCGCGCGGCATCACGTCGCCGTCCAGGACCAAGCACCGGCGCCAGGCCGCAACTGCCCAGGCAGCGGGCCGTTGCCAGGCTCAAGGAGCCGTCGGGCGTCGTCTCGCCGGCTGCAATGCCGTACTCCTTTTGCAGGGCAGCGACAATCTCGGCTGCTCGCTTGACATAACAGGCCGTGCCCATGCAGACGATGCAGTTGTGCTGCCCTTGGGGTTTGAGCGTGAAGAAGTGATAAAAGGTGGCGACGCCGTAGACCCAGCTGAGTGGCAATTTGAGTTGGTGCGCCACGTAGATCAGCAGGTCGTCGCTCAGGAAGCCGAAGGCCTCTTGCGCGGTGTGCAGCACCTCGATCAGGGCGTCCTGTTGGTACTGAAAACGTTTGAGGGTGCGATCGATGAGACCAAAGCGTGGGTCGCCGCTTGGGTGTTCCTCGTCGGCCCGCCGCATTGTTCGCACCGGTGCAGGTGTCGGATTCGGCATATAGGCTCGCTTTGTGAAAAAGGGAACAAACGACTGCTATAATATTAGCCCAACTTTTGCACAGCGTAAATAGTGTGATGGCGTAGTTACGAGCCTGGTCAGGTGGGGGAGAATTGTGCCTGGTCAGGTGGCTAGGCGGAGATGCCTTGCATGGCGGCGAGCCGTTGAAGTTCTGCCGCGGTCAAGAAGCCGTCGGCGCCGCCGTTGCCGCCTACTTTCCAGGAGGCGAAGATCGTCGCCATGCGGAGGGCGCGCAGGGCATCGCCGCCAGTCTGCAGCCAGCCGTGCAGAAAGGCTGAAAAGAGGGAATCGCCGGCGCCGATCGTGTTGACGACAGGGCGCGTGGCGACGGCAGGCACGAACTGCGGCGGCTGCCCGCGCGCGGCCAGCAAGGCACCGGCTGCGCCCAGACCGACGACCTGGACGGCGGGATCGTAGCGGCGGCTGACAGACTTGGACCCAGGCTTCGGGCGGCTCCGGCAGCCGTTCGTCGCTGCAAAACAGGATGTCGGCGGCGGCCATAAAGTCGCGGTTGAAGTCGTCGTCCAGGTTGGCGATGGTGTGCACGTCGGTGGCGATAGGCTTGCCAAGCCGCCTGGCGACCGGCAGCAGGCCGCGGGCGAAGTTGATGTTGCAGAGAACGCAGAGGTCGCTGGCGGCGGCCAGCTGCTCGAAGCGGTCGACGGGGAAGGCGCGTTCCTGGATATCCTTCAGGTCGGTAAAGACCTCACGCCTGCCGGCGCTGTCGTAGAGAATGACGGACTGAGGTGTCTGCGGCATGACGGGCAGGACGTCGTCCGCGCAGATGCCGTCGCCTGCCAGCGTCGTACGCACGAGATTGCCGGTCAGGTCCTCGCCGATCAGCGAGAGCAGGGCGACGTCGTGGCCGAGTGTTGTCAACGCCCGCGCCACGTTATAGCCTACGCCGGACACCGTCGTACGAATGCCGAAAAAGGGGAAGTTTTGCGGTTGGTAGTGGAGTGGAAACGCGTCGATGCGGAGCGTCGTCTCGACGTTTATCAAACCGGCGACAATAATCCGGGCCATGGTACGTCCAGTATTTACGTACGCTGCGAGCTTGCAAGCTTCCATTGATTCGCAACAAGCCTAGTATACTTGACGAATGACGATTCATCCCGAATGAGAGGCAGATCCTGAATGAGTATGACCCCAGAGATACCCACACAAGACGAGTTTTTGGCCGCGCCGGTAGAAACTGTCGCGGCAGTTGCCCCCCGCTCGATGGTCTATGCGCCGGGCGGCACACGGCGCAGTGCGACGTTTGCTGGAATTGAGCCGTGGAGTGCCGAGTATGTACGCTTGGGCATGAGAGAATCACGCAGTGTCTCGAACTCATCTTTCGGCACGGTGTTGAGCATGTATTTACGCCGGCGATCATGGTCGGACATGCCAAGAAGTTGAGCGCGATTGAGCAGCAGCTGATTCAAACCATGGGCAGCTTTGCTGACAGATCCTCATTTGCTGGACCTTGGTGCGACGAGTATGGTTGGCGTATGCAGTATCGCACCGAGCGCCTATGCCGATGTTCTGCAGCCCTATAGTGAATACTATAGAAAAAGCACGCGCCACGAGACGCAAGCATACCTGGTGGCTGACAGTCACACCTAGCTACTGAAAGCTGGTGGTCAGCATTCATTAACCTGGCTAAGTCCGAACAAGTACACTCCCGCGCCGATGCCATCCTGGCGTTGTATGGCGAAGACGTACCGCCCATCGGGCTTTGTCTTGCCTTTGGCAAACCGATGGTATCGCCAGACCTGTTTCCGCCACTCCTGATGGACAATGTGCAGTGCTACTGGAGCCAGCAGGCGGGGTATTCGCTAACCGAGCAGCAGTTCCGCCAAGTCGTGTATGACTATGCCTTTCTGCGGCAGACATGGCAGAAGGACAAAACCGAACGTGCGAAAGCGGCAATGGCTGCATCAGGAGACTTGGGAGCGGGAAGTGATAGTCGGGCTTGGGCAAGCGCCTTGGCCCGTTCTGGTATCCTGACCTTATGACAGTAGCAAGCGCTGATCAGGCTATGCGAGCAGTCGATAACGCTGCGAGCGCCATGCGGAAATGTCTTCAATTCGGACGGGTTTGGCGACAAAGTCGTCCATCCCGGCGTCCAGGCACATGTCACGATCCAGCTGTGTTGCGGCTGCCGTCATCGCAATGATATATGGCTTGTGCGTAACCCCTTCATCCAGCTGAATACAGCGCGTCGCTTCCAAGCCATCCATTTCCGGCATCTGTACATCCATAAACACAATGTCGTAACAGTCACGCCGGACGTGCCTGCAGTGCTTCCAAGCCATTGGCGACGACGGTAGCATCGATAGCCCAGGCGCTTGAGGATGCGTACTGCTACTTTCTGGTTCACCACATTGTCTTCTGCCAGCAGAACCCGCAAGAGGAACGCCGTCGGCCAACTCGCCTAGCGACGGTGCTGTTTGCCTCGGTCTGGGTCTGACGTGGCTGCACCAGCAACCCATGCAGCGTTTCCTGCACAGCCGCCAACAGTTTTTGCTCCTTGACAGGTTTGTACAGCACCGACTTGACGCCGAACTCGCCGGCACGATCGCGGATGCCGCTGTCGTTTAGCGATGCCAACAGCACGACGGATGGCCCTTTGCTCTTCTGGTGCAAGGAGCGCATCAAATCCAAGCTGTTCAGCTGCGTCAGATGAAGATCGACGACTATGAGATCATAGGTGCTTACATCCTGCAGTGAGGCGAGAATCTTGGCGCTGGTGATAGGCGCATGCGCCTGCATGCCCCAGGCTTGCATATAGCGGACAAGGATCTCGCGGGTCTTTGGCTTGATCTTCCACAATTAGCACGTTACGTGTGGCCAGCAAGCCAGCATCGAAAGTGGGGCGCCGCAGCTTCCTGATTCGGCTGCAGCCGGCGCGACTACAGTAAAGTGGAAGGTGGATCCTTTGCCAAGTTGACTCTCGACCCAGATCTCCCCGCTCATCAGCTCGCAGAGGCGTTTGGAGATTGTCAGTCCAAGGCCAGTGCCGCCGTAGCGCCGGGTATTTGATGTGTCGGCCTGGCTGAATGGCTGGAACAGCAGTTCGAATTTGATCTGGGCTGATACCGATGCCTGTGTCGCTGACGGCAAAGTGAAGGCGATAGCGTTCGTCGTCAAGCACGTGCCACTGACGTTTACGTGCACTGCGCCCGCATCAGTGAACTTGATTGCGTTTGATGTAAGGTTGACCAGGATCTGGCGCAGGCGAATAGCATCGCCCAGGATCAACGCTGGCGTGGACTCCTCGACAAAGTAGGTCAGTTCCAGCTGCTTTTCCGCGGCCTTAAACGCCAGAAGATCGAGCGATTCTTCCACGATCGACCGGACACTGACGGGATGCTGCTCCAGCCCTAGCTTACCGAATTCGGCCTTCGAGAGATCGAGAATATCGTTAAGGATGGTGAGTAGCGAATCGCTGCTTTGGCGAATCGTATCGACCAACGTGCGCTGTTCGTTGTCGAGATTTGTGGTGGCCAGGACGCTCGTCATGCCGATGACACCATTCATCGGCGTGCGAATCTCATGGCTCATATTGGCCAGGAACTCGCTCTTCGCACGTGCAGCGGCCTCCGCCTGCTCCTTGGCTGAGCGTAAATTCTCTTCGTACTCCTTGCGTTCCGTGATAACTGTCAGAGTACCAAGCAGCTGTTGTGGATGGCCTTCGTCATCACGACTCAAAATTGTTGCGCGGCTCTGGATCCATTCCCACATTCCGTCGCTCGCTTGCAGACGGTACTCAATCGCTCCCGTCTGATCTGGCATACTGCGCAGCCAGGCAAAATAGCTGCTTACGCGATTCGCGGTCCTCGGATGTACAAGATCGAGGTATTCGTCCTGCGTTGCCCAGAGTTTCGGCTGGAGTGGCCTAGAAGGCTAGTCGCGGTTCGAGAATGTCCAGACAGTCGCTAGGCAAGTCCCAAATGTAAATGAAGTCGGGCGAATTTACGGCCAGGCTACGAAAACGCAATTCGCTGTGGTGGCGTTCTGTAATCTCGGTTTTGAGCTGATCATTGGTCTGCTCGAGTTCTGCGGTACGTTCCGCGACACGCTCTTCTAGTTCATCGCCACGCTTCTTTAAGTTCGGACTGGACCTTGACCAGATCGGCATTGCTTTGGGCGAGTGCCATGGCCGTCCGCTGCGCGTCCGCAGAACTCTCCTCGCTATCTCGGATCGTGGAGCGAAGGACGATCATGTGTATTCCAATAACCACTAGTGGGAACAACCAAGTCATTAACTGTAACTATGGTGTTAAAGGTGGGTGTCAACAGTCCTACCCATTCCATCCAGAATATGACAAAAAGGGCAAGACATGATAACACCACAGAGAGGATCATCGCCCGTTGCCCAAGAAGCAGTCCTGCCATAGGAATCAGAACGACGAAACCAAGGGCTCCAGGTGTGCGTATCGTCTGAAAAATAACGAGATCGGCGTAGAACAGTGCGCTAAATAGAATAATGAGGATGATTGATGCCGCGACTTGCACATAACCCTTGCGCAGCAAAACCCATGCGCAGATGCTGATCGCTAGGGTTACGGAGTCGCCCACCACAATAGCTAACTTCGTGTTTTGTGGAAGGTCACTAAATGGTAGCGGACAGAGCAGAACAATAACAGTCACGATAGTAACTGAGATTAGCAGGTTCGTCCACGCTGCTGTGCGATCCATAGCGCGATTTTCAAATCGCGGTGGTGCCACGAATTGCAGAGTTCGTGTTAGCTTTCCGTTTTTTGTAGCAAGCATGTATATCGACTTCCGTAGCGGTTCAGCACGCGATACGAAAAAGCCAATTGCACTGTTAAGCCTGACTTCAGCATGCCCGAAAAACGACTGGATACTAGGCGGTCCATATAGACGACGCATCTAGCTTGCCCTTACACCTTTACATATCGGAAGAGTGCCTAACCACCAAGACATGGTGTACGTGTAAATTATACAAGTTTACAGGCAGCTTTCCAAGTACTTTACGAGCTGCAACCGTATGGCATTCTCGGCAGGTTGAGGTGAAAGGCGGGTGATTTATGGATTCTCTTGCTGGAACTATCTTTGCTTTCGTATCTATGTGGCTAACTGTGGGACTGGCCGTAAATCTGCAATTGTAGCTTGCTTCAGGCTGTGTGACTGGATCCGGCGGTCTACAAGGTACGCACGCATGCCGAGTTTGCGCGCCCCCTCGACGCACTCTAGTTCGTCATCAAAGTATAAGCATTGCTCCGGCTGTATCTGTAAAGACCTTAAAGCAATCTCGTAAGCCATTGGTGAAGGCTTAGCTGCGCCAATGATCGGGGCAGCACAAAAGGTGTCAAAGTATGATGCTAGACTAACCTTTGACAGTGATTGCTCCAAACTTGCTAGCGAGAAATTCGACAGTACGCCAAGTCGAATGTGGTGCGAACGTAGAGTACTCAAAATAGTCCGCACTTCCGGATAAGGCTTGATGAAATTCGCGTAATTTGTACTTTCCAGAATTGCTCGTTGTGCTTGCGGTAAGGAAAATTTGTCGGCGAGCTGCCCCCAAAAAGATGCAAAGAAATGTCTCTCTTCGACCAGGGTGTGTGGAAAACCCTTGTCTGCTCCGTATGCTTGCCAGCGAGCAGCAATTTCATAAAGCGAGATCGGCAGCAGTGAGTGGAAGTGGGCAGTTGCTGCATCTGTGTCAAAGAACGTAAGTACTCCATCTCGGTCAAAGAGTACGCCGCGTACTTGCCAAGAGGTTAACGGCTCAATAGTTTCTTGAGCAATCCACTTATCCGCTACCATTGTATTCACCCCGATGGTTGCGAGAGATAATTGAGCATACTACCGTTAAGAACACCAGAACATGGGCACGGTAGTAAGAGAGCTGAGTCTGCTTTTTATGCCCTTTGCGTACCGTTGGATAGGTTTACTGGTATTGAAGTTGACGTGGGCGTATGGAAACTTGAAGCAATTAACGCACTCAGAACAATGGCATGGTCGATACGTCTGGCGCTGAATAGTTCTTTGCATATCCAAATGTGCTCTCTGCCGACCGCGTCCGTTTTGTACGCACTACACAAGTGTTGATGGGCGTGACATAGTGCGTCCCGGCATTCAACCTCGAACCCGCTAAAGGGCGCCACTTTGCGCAGCGCAAGTAGCCCAAGCGCGGTCTCTACAAGGGTCGAGGAACCGGAGCATCCCCATCCTCCGTCGCCATGTTGGTATCTTAGAAATGCTTCTGCGGCGGCAACCTTTGATGGCCTGACGCCTTCACCTAACGCAGCAATCGCAACGCTTGTGCCGTACAGGCGAGAGCTATTCCACTTGTCGCTTGGCCACCAGCCATCCGACCGTTGCGCTTGTTCAACCGAGCTGCGCCAATGCGATGCGTCAAACCCGGAAAGGGCCAGGGCCTGAGTCGCTCGCGCCGTGACCGTAAACGAACCGTGCAATTCATACGGATAAGCCACAAAATGGTCCGCACGTTCAAAATCCGCCAATGTCGCTCGATCGACTGCCATTCCTGCCCCGGCAATAGCAGCAACTGCGGCTGCGGTATCGTCTCCGTCCGGAGTAAAGTAATCGCTAAACCCTAGGCCACTTTGTGACAGCGCCAATCGTAGGTCTTCCAACTGGGGAATGAGTACATCTGCGAGCTTGCGACATAATAAGAGATCGGCATTGAAGAGTATGTGCAAAACAAAGCTCTGTTCAAAGCGATTCATTGGCCAAGCATTTGGAACAAGCCCACGAATTCCCAAACCCCCAGCAAGCGACGAATTGATGATATGGTTGACGGCTTTCAGTCGGGTTGCGTCTACCTTTGGATTTCCCTTTTGGAGATGAAGCCACCAGGCTGTTGCGGCAGGGCTGTGACCGACACCGGCGCAAGTTACTAGGTCAGGAGCAGGATCGGAACCCCAAGCCTCCCACGAAAACATGGGCGTTGAATTCGGCCTAGGAGGACGCTGCTGAAGCAGTAGCTCGACGCTGCGCCCCCAATTCTTCTAGGTGTCGGAAACGGCGACGCGAGATGCCCATGCCCATATCGTCAATCTCGTCGAGCAGGCGCGGCAATATGAGTTCAATTGCTACAGGTAGATAGGCACCATCGCTCACTTCGACGGGTCTGTCTTGCTCCTCCAGGAATCGCTGGCCTGCAAGGCATGCCTTGCGGAGTGGACCGAAAGTACCTTGGCACCGTAACGCTAAGACAGCCGCCAAGTGTCGGCACATCTCGGTACAGCGGTGCTCCTGCTTCTCCCCAACCCCCATCCGGTTGCTGGCAACTGAGCAGCCAAGTAGATTACCTTGTCCGTCTCCACAAGCTCCGGGCAGAAACGCAGAACCTGGGCCGTCTCATAGATGGAGGGCGTCATGGAACCGCCGCCTCGCCCTAGGCTGTGAATTACGCTGCGTAGCTGCATCAAACACACGATCGTGAATGCCATCGTTGTGCGGACGCATGGAGTGGTGTCTCCAGACTCCGATTCAAGATGTAATTAGAAGTTTCAACTCCTTTCGACACTACTTCGCCTTCAAGTCGGGAAACACCGTCTTCGTCAGCAGATTCGTCGGCGCAGAGGTGACGGCTACCGCATTGTCCGGTTCACTCATGAGAATGGCCCCGAGCGCGGCCTGGAAGTTGAAGTTCGGATCGGTGAAGGCCAGTTCCGCCATGGCGCTGAGCTGCTGATCGGTGGCGATCATGGTGACTTTCTCGCCGGCAGTCAGCCCGACAATGGATTGGCCGCGCGCCAGGCTCTCTTGAAGCACCATCTTGACCAACGCCGGCGTGCGGGTGCCTTCGCTGCTCTGGAGCGCAAGGACAGCGGCGACGGCGTCGGGAATGCCGGCCCGGCCGGTGTTGGTGAGCTGGACGTTGGCATACTGCTGAATGGCCGAAGCGAGAAACTGGATCGCAGGAATGCCCTTGCCAAAGAGCTTGTCGAGGTCCTTCTGATCGCATGGTCGGCTGGACGAAGGCGTCAAGCAGCACCAGTGTGATCGGCAGCCCGGCGCTCAGCACGCCACTAGCGGCCTCTGGGTCCTGCCAGAAGTTGAACTCTGCCACGACCGTCTTGTTGCCGCCGAACTTGGCGCCGCCTAGAATGACGAGCTGGCCTATCGTCTTCATCGTGTCGGGGCACTGCTGCACGGCCTGGGCAATGTTGGTGAGCGGCCCCAATGCCAGGATGCTGATGCCCGGATTGGCGGCGACGGTTTCACAGTAGAATGCAGGAGCACCGATACGCACGCCGCTCAGATCCTGCGGATTCTGCCAGCCAAGGAACCAAAGGCCGTCCGGACCATGGATAAACCAAGCTTGTCTTGGTCAGCGGCTGCACCAGCGGTGCAGCGGCGCCCATGACCACGGGCACGTCCTGGCGGCCAAGCTGCTTCAGGACCAGGACGGCGTTGTTCGTCGCATTCTGTACTGTCGTGTTGCCGGCGACGGTTACGACGCCCAGAAACTGGAGCGGCTGCTGGCGCTGCGTGAACAGCCAACTGAGGGCCACGGCAGTCGTCCACGCCCGGATCTGTGTCGATCAAGAGCTTTACGGGAGGCGTGCTGCGCCTTGGCCGCTGCGATGGCGTCAGCCTCGCCAGCAGCCAACGTCGCCGCTTGCGTCGCTCCACCGCTGTTGCTGATAAGGGCCGGCAGATACAGCATCGGGTTCTGCCCGGCGGGATCGGCCGGCGGCTCGGGTGCGACAGGCTCAAGACCACTGGGTAGAAAAACGATGGGGCTGCTCCCGCCGGGCTGTACGGTGGGCGCTTGTGCGCGGGCTGCGGCGGCACTTGTGAGGAGAATCAGTGCGGCGAGAAGGCAAGCAGGCGCGAGCTTACGGACAGTTGCGTGGAGATGGTGCAAGATGTTCATCTTAAGTTGTCCTTTCCGGCAAGTCTTGTGTTTTCATAGTCAGGCTGCGATGTTGGTGCCGACTAGCAGGTGAGAGGAGTGGATTAATATAACCAGTAAACTATGTACTGGGCAAATTATGGGGGGAAATTTCCGTAAAGAACAGTGACAAATGACGGTATTTTCCCTTACGAAACCCACACGCTTCGCACACGTTTTGCATACGCCTTAACGCATGTATGCCGGGCGGCTACCCTACGCCACGAGGGCTCGTTTTGCCTTGCCTCGCCCGCCTGCGCTGTGCTATAATCCTTTGAACGTTTGTTCGATTTGGCCGCGTCGTGCGCAGGCCCAGGACCGATATGGCTAGCAAAGCATCGAAACCGAGCAAGTCGCCAAAGGGGGCGAAGAAGCCGACCTCCAAGTCGCCGTCACGACAGCCCGCCAAGGCTAAGTCCAAAAGCAGCGGGCGGAGCGGCGCGTCGGGTGGCGGCGGAGCTGACCTGGCGGCATCGCTGCTCCGGCCCGAGGTTATGGGTGCCGCCCTCGTCCTGCTGGCGGTCTTTACGCTGCTGGCGCTGGTAACCGGCAGCCGCGGCGGCGTGACGGAGGGCTGGGTTGGCGTGCTGCGCAGCCTGTTTGGCAGCGGCGTGTGGGGCATACCACTTGTTGCCGGCGCCTTGGGCCTGTGGCTGATTATCCGGGCCATTGAACGCATGCCAAACATGTCGTGGCAGCGCCCGGTGGGCTTTGGCATCCTGTTTCTGGCCGTGATTACGGCGGCAGCGCTGCGGCTTGCGCCGGATGCGCGGCTGCAAGCGGCCTATGCGGGCGAGGGCGGTGGTGAGCTTGGCAGCGCATTTGCCGACGGCCTGCAGGCGCTGCTGGGGTCATGGGGCGCATGGGCGGCTGTTACATTTCTCTTCATCCTTGGCATTGTGTTCCTGGCCGATCGCATTCTGATTGACGCATGGTACTGGTTGAGCGACTGGGGCAATCAGCGAGCCCGGACTTCTGCCCGGGTCCTACGGCCCTGCCCGGCGTGCCTGCACCGCCGCCGCTCAAGCCTCCTGTGCCGCTGCCAACCGGCATCGTGCCGTGGTGGAAGCGACTCCTGGCACCGAAGCCGCAGCAGGCGATCTCTCTGCCACCGGCGGGCAGTACGGTACTCCCGCCGGCCGGCGCCAACTTGGTCCGCCCGGAGCCCACGCGACCGCCCGACGAGTTTTTGGCGAAACCGCAGCCGCCCGCAGCGACAGGCGTTACACCCGCTGCGCCGCTGCCCGCGCGTGCGGTCACCCAGCCGACCGGCGAAGGCGAGATGTTGAACCCGCGCATCGTCGGCAGCCTGCAGGATTGGAAGCTGCCGCCTCTTTCAACCGTGCTGAACGACTGGGAGCGCGTCAGCGACAGCGACGAACTGATTCGGGACCAGGGCCGGCTGATACAGGAAACACTGGCGCTCTTTGGCGTGCCGGCCGACTTTGAAGGCGCCTACAAGGGGCCATCTGTCACTCAGTATTTGATCAAGCCCGGCTATGTCGACCGCAAGGTCGGCAGCGAGCAGCAGCGGATCAAGGTAAAGGTCGCCAAGATTGCCGCCCTCTCCAACGATCTGGCGCTGGCTCTGGCCGCGCCCAGCGTGCGCATCGAGGCGCCGATTCCGGGCACAAACTATGTGGGCGTCGAAGTGCCCAACCAAGCGTCCAACGTGGTAGGTCTCAAGGAACTGATGGAGAGCGAAACCTTCGTCGAGATGAAGGGCCGCCTGCGCATCGCACTTGGTGAGGATGTCAAGGGGACACCCGTTGTTTCCGACCTGGCGCGCATGCCGCACCTGCTGATTGCCGGCGCCACCGGCTCGGGCAAATCAGTCTGCATCAACTCGGTCATCGCATGCCTGCTGCTGACGCACACGCCCGACTCGCTGCGGCTGCTGATGGTCGACCCAAAGATGGTGGAGCTGAGCGTTTACAACGGCATTCCGCACCTGCTTAGTCCCGTCGTGACCGAGGTTGACAAGGCGGCGGCGGTGCTGTTCTGGGCTGTCAAGGAAATGGAACGTCGTTACAGCCTGTTCAGCAAGGCGAATGCCCGCGATCTGAAGCGCTACAACGAACATTTGCAGAAAAACGGCGAGAAGCCGCTGCCGATGATCGTTGTCATCGTCGACGAAATGGCGGACCTGATGATGGCGGCGCCCGAGGAGGTTGAGAAGCATATCTGCCGCCTGGCGCAGATGGCGCGTGCGGTCGGTATTCACTTGATCATCGCCACCCAGCGCCCCTCCGTGGATGTCATCACGGGCTTGATCAAGGCCAACTTCCCGTCCCGCATTGCTTTTGCCGTCACGAGCCAGACGGACAGCCGTGTCATTCTGGATGTGCCGGGTGCTGAGCGTCTGCTGGGGCGCGGCGATATGCTGTTCATGCCGCCCGACGCGTCGAAGCTCGAACGCATCCAGGGTACCTACTTGAGCGACGACGAAATCAACAAGCTTGTGCGCTACTGGCGCGGCATTCGGACGTATGAGTCGAGCCAACTGCGGGTGGAGGACGAATCGGCCTCATCAGCCGCCATCCGGCGCCTCGTTCCGAGTGTCGTCGAGCACACCGCCCAATACACCGCCCAGTACGTCTCTGCCGCCGGCTAGCGGCATGCCAAACACCCCGATGAGCCAGCCGCCGCTGTTTGAGCAGATTGAGCAGCTCAAAGCAGCCGATGCACGCGACAAGCTCTTTGACGAAGCCCTCAGGATCTACCAGGAACACGGCACGGTCTCGATTAACCTGTTGCAGCGCCGCCTGCGCGTTGGGTATGGACGTGCAGCACGGTTGGTGGACCAACTGCGCGAAGCCGGTGTGATCGACCAGGAACGCGGCACCGGGCAGGAGCGCGCCAGTTCGAGCGAACAGTCGGCCCCCGAACCTCCATCCACTCCTCCTCAGCCACCATCCCAACCCCCTTCCCAGGCACCACGCATCATCGGCGGCACGGGCGATGGTGGTGACGATGCAAACGATCAAGCCAACCCGCCATCACGTTTCTGGATGTAAAGCCTCGTGGAAAACGCAGCAGTTGAAATGGAGGTGCACCCGCCGCTGTCCTTCCGCCGTCTGATCGGGACAGGGATCAGCGCAAAGCTCTTGGTGGATATCGGGCAGCAGATCTTTAATCCTTTTCTGCCCGTCATTGCCGGCGGGTTGGGCATCTCCGTAGTCACGCTTGGCCAGCTTGTCGGACTGCGCAGCCTCATGGGCATCTTTGCGCCCCTATTTGGCGTGGCCGCCGACCGCACTAGCTACCGGCTCGTGATCCGCCTGGCGCTGCTCCTAAACGCGGCCGGCTTCTTGCTGCTCGGGTTCAGCCAAGGCATGTGGATGACGGTTGTTGCGATGATCCTGGCCGGTCTGGGGACGAGCGCGTTTATCCCCAATCTGCAGGCGTATGTCAGCGGCCATCTTCCGTACTCCATACGGGCACGCGGCCTTGGGATGATCGAATACTCGTGGGCACTGACCGGTATCGTGGGCCTGTCGCTCGTAGGCATTCTGATCCAGCTCACAAACTGGCGTGTGCCTTTCTTCCTGCTCGCACTGGGCATGGTGATCATGTCGTTTGTCTTTGGCGCCATGCCTGCGGTGCAGGGCGCCCACGTGCCTCCAGCGCCCGCAGGCCAAGGGTCGCGGCGGTCACCCATAGCATTCTTTCGCATCGAGCAGAACGCGCTGTCGACGTATTCTACAATTCTGTCGGGCGGCCTCTGCTACTTTGCCGCCATGCAGCTTTTTATTGCCCATGGCGCCTGGCTGCAGGAGCAGTACGGCTTGACGCCGGCGCTGCTCGGGCTCGTCGCCTTTGTTTTTGGCTGGTTTGACCTGGTGGCCAGCGTTTCCGTCAGCCTGTTTACCGACCGCGTCGGCAAGCGGCGGAGCGTGATCCTGGGCATTGTCGGGTCGCTGATCGGATACATCGTCATGCCGTTCTTTAATGTCGGAGTGATTCTGGTCGTAGCCGCCATTGCCGTGACACGCATGTTCTTCGAGTTTGGTATTGTCAGCTATTTCCCACTGTTGAGCGAGCAAGCTCCGGCGCAGCGCGGCAAGGTCATGACGTTTGGCTCTGCCTTTGCCCTGATTGGCGGCACGATTGCCGGTTTCAGCGGACCTTGGCTGCTGGTCAATGTAGGGGTTGCCGGCCTGTCCTGGGTTTCGGCGGCTGCGGTCGCCGTCGCGCTGGTGGTCGTGCTGCTGTTGGTGCGTGAAGCATGACGAGCCAATCTATTCTTGTCGTCGACGATGAACCCAGCATTCGCGAAATTGTGGGTCTGTATCTTGAGCGGGCCGGTTTTCAGGTGCGCCTGGCAGGCGATGGGCCGACAGCGCTGCAGGCGCTGACTGCGGCTTTGCCCGACCTTGTTATACTCGACGTAATGCTGCCGGGGATTGATGGGTTTGAGATTACACGGCGGCTGCGCAGCGAGGGCTCGACCCCGGTCATCTTGCTTACCGCCCGGCGTGAGGAAGCAGACCGCATCGAGGGGCTGGAACTGGGCGCTGACGACTATGTCGTCAAGCCCTTTAGCCCGCAGGAGCTTGTCAGCCGGGTGCGGGCCGTGCTGCGGAGAACGCAGAGCGCCGAACGTGTTCCTGTTCCCGCTGAACGCGACCAGCCCAGACTGTCGTTCGACGGGTTGACCATTGACGCTGCTGCTCGCAGCGTGCAGGTTGGCGGCGCCGATGTCGTACTGACCGTAAAGGAGTTTGACCTCCTTCTGTTTCTCGCCACCCATCCGCGGCAGGTCTATAATCGCGAGCAACTGCTGGCGCAAGTGTGGGGCGAGACACAGTACATCGACGCCAGCACAGTCACCGTGCATGTGCGCCGGCTGCGGGAAAAGCTTGAAACAGACCCGGCGGCGCCTCGCTACGTGCAAACGGTATGGGGTGTCGGCTACCGCTTCTCCCCTTGACGGCAACCTGACGACAAGGAGTATCATGCAAACTACCATCGAAACCGTACGGCGCCCCTGGCGGCTGTTCCTGCGCTTGCTGCTTGGCAGCCTCATGGCGTTGGGCCTGGCCCTGGGGATCTTCTGGGTCAGCATGACGCCGCCGCTGGTCGCGTTTCAAGCGATGCTGGTCCTGCTGGGCGCGACGGCTGCCGTTTCGGTGCTTGTCGGATTTCTTGCCTACCAGTTCGGTTGGATTCGCTGGTCGCCGCGGTTGAGTTGGACGCTGGCCAGCAGCTATGTGATCTCCAGCGTCCTCACCTTTATCAACGTTTGGTGGACGGCGCGCCTGATGTTTCTTAGCGAACACGACCTGACTCTGGCGACGATCCTGCTCGTGTTCGCCGGCGGCATCGCCGTCGCACTCGGGCTGTTTCTCTCAGCGACAGTGACCGACAAGATCGCAGCGTTAAGCCGCGGCGCAGACGCGATCGCCGAAGGGCGGCTGCGCACGCGCGTGGCCGTGGACGGGCGAGACGAGGTCGCAGCGCTGGCGCGCTCTTTCAACTCGATGGCGGGGCAGTTGGAGGAAGCAGAGCGCAAGAAACGCGAACTGGACCAGCTGCGCCGCGATCTGATCGCCTGGGTCGGGCACGACCTGCGCACACCGCTCACGGCGGTACGCGCGACGGTCGAAGCACTGGCCGACGGGATGGTTGACGACCCCGAAACTCGCAGCCGATACCTGCGCACGGCCAAGCGTGAAATCGGCGCCCTCTCCAACTTGATCGATGACCTATTCGATATGGCACAATTAGATACGGGCGGCCTCAAGCTCGAGCGCGCACCCAACGCCATATCCGACCTGATGTCCGACACGATAGAGCGCTTTCGCCCGATGGCTGAAGAGAGAAACGTGGTGCTAAGCGGGCTGGCAGCCCCCGGTGTGGATCCTGTCTACATCGATGCCCGCCAGATCAGCCGCGTGCTCACGAACCTGGTCAGCAACGCCATTCGTTACACACCCGCCGGCGGTCGCGTGACGCTGCACGCGTATCCAACCCGGGTCGGGGTGATAGTCGAAGTTACGGACACGGGGGAGGGGATTCGCCTTGAAGACATGCCGCACGTCTTTGAGCAGTTTTTTCGAGGAGAGCGCTCGCGCAGCCGGGCAACCGGTGGATCCGGGCTCGGTCTGGCTATTGTAAAGGCCATTGTCGAGGCCCACAACGGGCAGGTCCGCGTCGAAAGCACCATCGGTAAGGGCAGCCGGTTCATCATCACGCTGCCGCAAACTGCGCAGGCTGCCGCCGGCCATCCGCTGCAGCGCCTGGCGCAGCGCAACACGAAATAGTTCTGCTGCTGGAGTCATTTATTACTGGAGTTACCGCCATTACTCAAGAAGGAATGATGGAGCCCGCATGACCATCTACCCCGTTCGTCGTCGCGTTAAGCCCGTGCTGTGGTTTATCGGCTGCGTTCTGCTCGTGTTTTGTCGTCGCGCTTGCGTGGTACATTAGCGTGTTTCCGGGCAGTCTCTTAGATCGCTGGATGGTGGCTATTGCCTTAGGCAGCTTGACGCTGCTGGCGCTGATCGCCGGCCTCCTGGCGTACACATTATCGTGGATTCAGCGCATACCCCGGCTGGGTTCCACGGTGCTGGTGGGCTATGGGCTGGCGGCCTTGTTTGTGTTTCTCTCTACCGGCTGGCTGACGAGCGTGCTGTTTGTCGATACCTACGACAGGATTGCCATCCTGATCATTATGGCCTTTGCATTGGGCGTGATGCTGGCACTGGGCTACCTGCATGCCTCTATGTTGTCGGCACGCCTCGACTCGCTAATCGGTGCCGCGGACGCCCTGCGTATGGGGCGCTATCAGGCGCGCGTCGAGGTGGATGGCAGCGACCAACTTGCCCAGCTGGCTATGGTCTTTAATGGCATGGCAGACAAGGTTGAGCACGTCGACCGCAAAGACCGCCAATTGGACCGCATGCGCCGCGAGCTGCAGCACTGGGTCGGCAGCGACCTGCGCGTGCCCCTGTCGACGGCGCGGGCTACCGTCGAGTCGCTGGCCGAGGGCGGCGTAGACAACCCTGACACCTACATGCGCTTTCTGCGCATCGCGCGGCGGAACATGAATGTCTTGTCAGACCTGATGGACGATCTGTATGACATGGCGCTGCTCGAGAGCGGCATGGTCATGATTGACAGGCAGCGGATGAACGTGGCTGCGCTGATCGCCAAGGTGGTCACACCGCTGGCGCAGCCGGCGGCCGACAAGGGTGTCACACTGACCGGGGGCGCAGCGCCGGGACTGCCGGAGGTCGACATAGATGTTCAGCAGGTGGAACGGGTGATGACCAACCTGGTGACACAGGCCCTGCATCGTACTCCGTCCGGCGGCCTGGTTAAGGTCAATGCCTATCCTTTGCGCCAGGGCGTGCTGTTTGAGGTAAGTGACTACTATGAGGGCGATCGCCCAGAGGACTCGAAGAAGCTGCTTGATCTCTTCCTGGACGAGGACGACGTACGTCGCGCGAGTGATGCCGCTGTGCCGTTAAGCCTTGCGATGGCCAACAACATTGTACAAGCGCACGGCGGCCATATTCGCAGCGAGCGGCTCAGGGGCACCAAGGGGCTGCGCCTGGTCTTTACGCTTGGCCAGATCGATGGTGCTTCCAGCGCGGCCGAGCGCGGTATGTAGTAGGTCATTGGCAGATTCACAAATCAAAGCGCAGTGCGCGGTCACCGCCCCGGCACTGCGCTCTATTGGGGGCAAGGCTTGCTGCAGCATGCTCTTGCTGAGCGACAGGAAAAGTGGCAGCGGCCGTGAGAGCGTTGCCGCTAACGCTGAAACGGACGTTGCCACACCTATAGTATAGGCCTTTTCGGGGTGACCCAGAATACCCAAAAGGGGCAGCTTATGGATGATTTCTAGGGGATTTGTAGGACTGGCTCGCAGTTTAGGGGGCGAGGTCGGGACTGATTGACAGGTAGTCAAGCACAATGGGAGCAAGATCGGCCAAGCTGTGAACTTTCTCCGCATAGGCCGCCCGGTCATCGCCAACCAGACAGGCCCAGCGCAGGGTTGGTCGTATGCTTGCCGTGGCGGCAGTCTTCGACGTTACCGTGGTCGCTGGCGACGAGGATGAGCGTGTGTCGCCAGGTCGGCCGCGGCGATGAGGCCGCCAAGGAAGCTGTCGAAGCGCTGCAGCATGGCGACCGCCGGCGCTAAAGCCTGATCGTGGCCATAAACGTCGGTCATCCAGTGCTCGAAGAAGAGAAAGTCATATGGCTGCGCCAGCTGCCACAGCACCGCCCCGGCCTCTGCTGCGCCGTAGACCGGGGCCATATGATAACCGAGTTCGTCACGCCACCCTTGATTGGTGAAGTCGGACGAAAGCGCGTTGCCCTCCAGGAGGTCGACGTGCGTCAGCAGGCGCTGGCCGCCGGCCACTGCTGCATGCGGAACAGAGCTTAGGCGACGGCGGCCGCTGTGAATGACGTCAAAGTAACGCTGGGGATAGGCATTGCAGAAAAACGGCCGGCGTCCCGCAGCAGCCAGACGGCGAAAGATTCCCGCACGATCCAGGATCGCACGCACGCGGTCGTCAGGGCGAGGCCCGAAGTGCTCACCTACCAAGGCCGGAGCATTGAGGCCGGTCAGCAGTGCCGCCTGCCCCGTCGCACTCTGCGGCCGGCCAGAAACCCCCATCTGTGCGTCCAGAGGGACAAGATGTGCGCCGGGGCCGGCCGCGCGGCCGGTGCTCAGCACGGGAGCTGCCCCACCAAGCAGGCGCGCCAAGCGTCGGATAAGTGCTCGCAAAGTCTTGCGCTGCCAGGGGGTTGAAGGCAGGGTCATCGTCGCCTATGCCAACACCGTCCAGGAAGAGAAAGATCACGCGGCGGCGTAGGGGCGTTGGACTGCTGGTCGACACAATGAAGCTGCTTCCGGTAAGAATTGATTCCTTGAAATTGTTGGCGCATTATACAATAGATCACTGCCTAATTGTCGACTCGCACTTTTGATTGGAAAGAGACCAGCTATGGCTCGCATCGACCACGCTACCATGCGCGGCATCCTGTACACCGACCAGTACCAACTGACGATGGCCCAATTGTATTACCGCCTTGGGCTGCACGAAATGGAAGTCCAGTTTGATCATTTTTACCGGCGCAACCCCGACTACGATCAGCACCAGGCCGGCTACTGCGTCAACGCCGGTATGGAATGGCTGCTAGACTGGATGCAGCAGACCAGCTTCCGCCCGGACGGATCTTGACTACATGCGCGGGCACAAGACACCCTCGGGCGCGCGCCTGTTTGCCGACGACTTCCTGGAATACCTGGGCAAACACGGCAATTTTGACGGCATCAGCATCTCGGCCATTCCCGAAGGGCGCGTGGTGCACCCCAACACCCCGTTGACCGTCGTGCGCGGCCCGCTGATCATGGCGCAGATCCTGGAGACGTCGCTGCTCAACCGGCTCAACTTCCAGACGCTGATCGCCACGAAGGCCGCGCGCATCGTGGATGCCGCACGCGGCGGCACCGTGCTCGAGTTCGGCCTGCGCCGTGCCCAGGACGAGGGCGCTAACGCCGCGACGCGTGCGGCACTGATCGGCGGGGCAAGCTTTACGTCCAACGCCGGCGCATCGCATGTGCTGGGCCTGGCGCCGCGCGGGACGCACGCCCACAGCATGGTGCAGCTGAGCATGGCGCTGGGCCACGGCGAAATCGGCGCCTTCCGTGCCTATGCCGATGTCTACCCCGACGACTGCCTGCTGCTGGTGGACACGGTGGACACGCTCCAGAGCGGCGTACCCAATGCCATCATTGTGTTCGAGGAACTGCGGCGCAAGGGCCACAAGCCTGTCGGCGTCCGGCTCGACTCGGGCGACCTGGCCTATCTCAGCATCCAGTCCGCCAAGCTGCTCAACGATGCCGGCTTTGAGGACACGTCGATCGTCCTGTCCAGCGACCTGGACGAACTGGTGATCTGGCAGATCATTACGCAGATCGCGGAGGAAGCGCCTCGTTACGGCGTAGACCCGGACCACCTGATCAAGCGCCTGGTCTACGGCGTCGGCACGCGGCTGGTCACGTCGTGGGGCGAGCCGGCGTTGGGCGGCGTCTACAAGTTGGTGGCGGTAAAGGACAACGGGGAGTGGAGCTCGGCGATCAAGATCTCCGAGACGCCCTCCAAGGTCACCAACCCCGGCAGCAAGCGTGTCTGGCGCATCTACGACCGGCGGCAGAAAGCCGTCGACCGACCTGGTGGGGCTGGAAGACGAAGACCCGACGCAGAGCGAGCGCCTTGTGCTGCGCCATCCAAGCGACCATACCAAGTTTCGTACGCTGAACCGCCGCGATATATCGCACATCGAGCCGCTGCACGTCGACATCCTGCGCCAGGGCAAACTGGTCTATGAGATACCGTCGCTGGAGGAGCTGCGCGCCCGCCGCCAGCGCGATGTGGCGGCGCTTGACCCTGGCATCCGCCGCCTGGTCAACCCGCACATCTACCACGTGTCGCTCACGCAAAAGCTGTGGGATCTCAAACAGGAGCTGATCGCCCAGGCGCTGCAGGGGGTGAAAGAGGAAGAAAGCGAGCCGCAGGGTTAGATTCCTTCGGCTAGGCTTCTTCTGCCCAGGATTCGACGACCAGGCGGAAGATGTCGCTTTCGGTGATAATGCCGATCACCTTGCCGTTGCGGACGACGGGCAGGCCGCTGACCTGGTATTCAAGCATGCGTTCGGCTGCTTCCTGGATCGTGGCGCTCGGGTTGATCGTGATGGGGTCGTAGGTTGCCACATCGCGCACACATTTCTCGGTTAACAGCAGGCGCGTTTCGGTGTCCGCCTCCTCGCCCGTAACCGGCGCATGGCGCACGATGTCGCCCAGCGGTGATAATGCCCACGAGATCGTGGTCGACCACCGGCAGGCGGCGCACCTCGCGTTCGAGCATCAGGTCATATGCTGCGGCGAGCGTCGCATCCGGAGAGATGGTGGCTGGGTTTTCCGTCATCCAGTCCTGCACCTCGCTTTGATGGCGCTTCTTGGACATAAGTCACCTCGTCTGAGATTGTCGCTGCTGAAGAATGTCCCCGGGACCTCGAAGCGAACGCAGGCGTTGCGCCAGGTCCCGGGGACATTGTACCACGATTTCTACTTCTCGCGCGCCCGCACCAGGAGCACGGACTGGTCGGCAAAGCGCACGACGGTGTTGGCGACGCTGCCCGGGAAGTGACCGGGGCTGGAATCGCTGCCGATCACGACCAGGTCGTAGTCGTCGTCGCGCGTGCGCTGCAGAATCACCTCGGGCGCCGAACCGGGCTGCACCATGATGGCCGACCGGTCAAAGCCGTGGGCCTTGAGCGTGGTCTCCCATTCGTGCAGCACGCTCGACAGGCGCGTGCCCTGCGCCAGGGCAGCATCGACGTTGACCGTGTTGCTGCCTGACTCGGGCAGGTAGGGCGTGGCCGAGGGCGGCGCCACGTGCAGCAGGTGCAGGCTGGCGCCCAGGGCCTGTGCCAGCTGGGCCGCCAGCGTTTACGATTGCCTCGTCCTCGACCCCCGCACACACCAGGATCTTGCGCAGGGCATGGCGGTGACCCTTGACCAGCAGCACGGAGAGCGGCGCTTCCTGCACCAGCCGATGCGCAGTCGGCCCCACCGAGTGGGCGCCGCCGGCGCCGCGATCGGCAAAGGCGCCCACGACCAGCAGGTTGCACGGGTGCTCGTGCAGGTAGTTGAGCAGCACCTCGTCGGCATAGCCAACCAGCGGCGTGCACTCGGCCGGCGGCTGGACGTCGGCGACATGCTCCAGCGTCTCCTTCATGATCTCCTGCGCCTTGGCGGCCCCGTCGCGCCCGGAGGACGTGACCAGGACGGTCAGCGTGCCGCCCACGACGGCCTGCAGATTGGCGGCGAGGCGCACGGCCCGGTGCCCGAAGGTCGAGCCGTCGGTGGCCACGGCCAGGCGCAGGTTCTGCGAATGGCCGAGCACGCCGGCAAGCTTGCGTCCCACCGACTGCTGCGGCGCGACATCCTGCGGCCGCAGCAGCAGCACAGGGGCCGCCGAACCGCGCAGCACACGTTCGGCTACGCTGCCCAGAACAAGCCGGCTGACGCCCGACCGGCCGTGGGTGGCCATCGCCACCAGGCCGATCGCTTCGTCGTTGACATATTGGACGATGCGCTGCGCAGGCTCGCCAAACTGGACTTCGACGCGGACGCTGTAGCCCTGCTCGCGCAGGCGTTCGGCGTCCGGCCGCAGCTCGTCGGCAATTTCGCTGCGCAGAGTTTCCATTTCTTGTTCGATCAGGGCGTAGCTGCGCTCCATAGCGGCATTGTACGCCTCATACGAACCTGACATTGGGTAGCTCCCGACGATCATGTCGCGAGCTGATGGAATCTCGAGCGGCACACTGGGCGGTTGCGCCACGCGGAACAGGACAAGGCTGACGTCACGTGCGTCAAAGAAATTTTGCACGACACCGACGATCTGCCGGCTGAACTCGGAGCCGTCCAGCGGGATCAGCACCTTGCGCTTGCTCATCGCTTAACCTCCTTCCGTTAGCGCACGATCCTTGTGCGTTTAGCGCATCAGCACCCCGGTGGGGTCGAACTTCCACGACTGCAGCACCTTCATGTAGTTCGCACGCTCGAAGGCTGCCGGTTCGGCAACATTGCGCTGGCTCATGCTGCCCTGCGCCTGCCGCACCGACTCGTACTCGTGCTCTTCCAGCCAGCGCTCCACCTCCTGGACGACCTGCGCCGATGCGGCCGGCGCCGTGGCGCAGCAGTTCGGATGCCATCATCGTGACGTTGGCGCCCGCCATGATGCCCTTGAGCACGTCTTCGTAGGTGTGCACGCCGCTGGTGATGGCGAAGTCTACCGGCACGCGGCCGTAGAGGATCGACACCCAGCGCAGCGGCAGGCGCATCTCCCAGTTGCTGCTCAGCACCAGGTTCGGCACCACCTCCAGCCGCTCCAGGTCGAAGTCCGGCTGGTAGAAGCGGTTGAACATCACGAGGCCGTTGGCCCCCGCCTGGGCCAGGCGGGAGGCCATATTGGCAAACGAGCTGAAGTATGGCCCCAGCTTGACCGCCAGCGGTATCTTGATGTTGGCCTTTACGTCGCTGACGACGTTCAGGTACATCTGCGCCACCTCGACGCCGCTGATGGCGGGATCCGTCGGGATATAGTAGATGTTGAGTTCCAGGGCGTCGGCGCCGGCCTCCTCGATCATGCGGGCATACTCGATCCAGCCGCCCGTCGACACGCCGTTCAGGCTGCCGATGATCGGAATGTTGCGTCGCTGCCTTGGCCTTGCGGATCAACTCCAGGTACTCGTGCGGCCCGACGTTGTAGCCGTCCATTTCCGGGAAGTAGTCCAGCGCCTCGGCGTAGCTCTCTGCCCCATAGGACAAGTAGTGATCGAGCAGGTGGCTCTCGCCCACGATCTGTTCTTCGAACAGCGATGGCAGCACGATTGCTGCTGCGCCTGCGTCTTCCAGGCGGCGTATCTTGTCCAGGCCATCCGACAGCGGCGAAGCCGACGGCACAACCGGATGCTTGAGATTCAGACCCAGATAGGTCGTTGATAGGTCGACCATTGCGATTGCCTCCTCCAGTAATTTCTGTGATGCATCCCGTGACGAATCGGTTACGCTTCCGCTGCCTGATAAAGCAGTTCTTTCCACTTCGCCTGAATGTTCACGTCCGCCTGCGGCCAGCAGCTCTTCCGACATCTTGGGGTCGGACTGCGCCAACATGCGATAGCGTGTTTCGTTCATTGCGTACTCGCGGAACGAGATCTTAGGCGGCTTCGAATCCAACTGGAACGGATTCTTGCCTTCGGCATGCAGCCGCGGGTCATAGCGGTACAACGGCCAGTGGCCCGACTCGACGGCCAGCCGCTGCTGGTCCATGCCCTTGGCCATATTGATGCCGTGAGCAATGCAGTGGCTGTAAGCGATGATCAGCGATGGTCCATCGTACGACTCGGCTTCGAGTATGGCACGCAGCGTCTGGGCGTCATTGGCGCCCATGGCGACGCGTGCCACGTACACGTAGCCATAGTCCATTGCCATCTTGGCCAGATCCTTCTTCGGCGTGCGCTTGCCGCTCGAGGCGAACTTGGCCACGGCGCCCAACGGCGTGGACTTGGAGGATTGGCCGCCCGTATTCGAGTACACTTCCGTGTCGAGCACGACGATATTGACGTTGCGCCCACTGGCCAGCACGTGGTCGAGACCACCATAGCCGATGTCATAGGCCCAGCCGTCGCCGCCGATGATCCACACATCCTTCCATACCAGCTTGTCGGCCAGCATGACCAGGTCGCGCACGGCGGGGTCATCGCTCTTGCCCAGCGTTTCCTTCAACTGCGCCACACGCTCGCGTTGGGCGGCGATGCCGTCCTCGCTGCTCTGGTCGGCGGAGAGCAAGGCGTCGGCCAGCTCGTTGCCGATGGTCGTGCGCAGACGTTCCACCAACTCGCGTGCGTACTCGTTCTGCTTGTCCAGCGTGATGCGCATGCCCAGACCAAACTCGGCATTGTCCTCAAACAGCGAGTTGGACCAGGCCGGGCCGCGTCCCAGCGGGTTCTGCGACCAGGGCGTCGTCGGCAGGTTGCCGCCATAGATGCTCGAGCAGCCGGTGGCGTTGGCGATCACCGAGCGGTCGCCGTACAGCTGGCTGATCAGCTTGAGATACGGCGTCTCGCCGCAGCCGGCGCAGGCGCCCGAGAACTCAAACAGCGGCTGCAGCAGCTGCACATTCTTGACATTCGTCCACTTGAGCGTGTCGGTATGGGTCTGCTCGGGCAGCTGCCGGAAGAACTCCCAGTTCTTGGCGCCTTCCTCGCGCAGCGGCAGCTGCGGCTCCATGTTGATCGCCTTGCGGCCCACGGCGGTCTTGTTCTTGGCCGGGCACACCTCGACGCACAACTGGCAGCCGGTGCAGTCTTCCACCGCGACCTGCAGCGTATACTTCTTGTCGGGGAACTCGCGGAACCTGGAGTTGGCGACCTTGAAGCCTTCGGGCGCATTGGCCAGCAGCTCCGGCTCCACCAACTTGGCGCGGATCACCGAGTGCGGGCAGACGTACACGCACTTGCCGCACTGGATACAGACATCCGTATCCCAGACGGGTACGTCGAGAGCGATGTTGCGCTTCTCCCACTGCGTCGTGCCGGTAGGATAGGTGCCGTCGGCGGGCATCGCGCTGACCGGCAGCAGGTCGCCGTCGCCCTTGATCATCATGGCGGTGACATCCTGCACGAACTGCGGCGCCTCGGCGGGCACGGCGGGCGGGAATTCGACCGTGCTGGTTGCGACGGCCGGCACGGGCAGCGCATACAGATGCGCGATCGTGTCGTCCACAGCCGCATAATTCTTGCGCACAACGGCCTCGCCGCGCTTGCCGTAGGTCTTCTTGATCGACTCCTTGATGCGGGCGATCGCCTCGTCACGCGGCAGTACACCCGAAATGGCGAAGAAGCAGGTCTGCATGACGGTGTTGATGCGTCCGGCCATACCGTTCTGCGCAGCAACCTCGTAGGCGTCGATTACGTAGACCTTGATCTGCTTGGCGATGATCTCTTCCTGCACGACCCGCGGCAGGTGGTCCCAGACTTCCTCCGTCGGATAGGGGACGTTGAGCAGCAGGACGGCCCCGAGCTTGGCGTTGGCCAGCACGTCGAACCGTTCGAGGAAGCCGAACTGGTGCACGCCGATGAAGTTGGCGCGCTGGATCAGGTAGGTGCTGTGAATAGGCTTGGGGCCAAAGCGCAGGTGAGACACCGTGCGTGCGCCCGACTTCTTCGAGTCATAGACGAAGTAGCCCTGGGCGTAGTTGTCGGTTTCCTCGCCGATGATCTTGATCGAGTTCTTGTTGGCGCCAACGGTGCCGTCCGAGCCCAAGCCCCAGAAGACGGCGCCCACGACGTCGTCCGGCTCAATGTTGAAGTCTGGGTCGAAATCGAGGCTGCTGTTGGTCACATCGTCGAAAATGCCGACCGTGAAGTGGTTTTTGGGGGCGGACTTGCTCAGCTCGTCGTAGACGGCCTTTACCATCGACGGCGTGAACTCCTTGGAACTCAGGCCATAGCGACCACCGATCACGCGCGGCATCTGTGCAAAAGGCGACGTGCCGCTGCTAAACGCTTCGGCCAGCGCCGTCACCACGTCTTGGTACAGCGGTTCGCCCGACGCGCCTGGTTCCTTGGTGCGGTCCAGCACCGCGATCCGCTTAACGGTGACTGGCAGCGCCTGGACAAGGTGTTCGACGGAGAAGGGGCGGAAAAGCCGCACCTTGAGCAGGCCGACCTTCTCGCCGCGCGCCAGCAGCCAGTTCATCAATTCCTCGGCTGCCTCGGCACCTGAGCCCATAATGACGATCACACGTTCGGCGTCCGGCGCACCGACATAGTCGAACAGGTGATACTGGCGTCCGACGAGGGCCGCGAACTTGTCCATCGCCTTCTGTACAATTGCCGGTGTCGCCAGATAATACGGATTAGCGCTCTCCCGGCCCTGGAAATACACGTCGGGGTTTTGCGCTGTGCCGCGCATGACTGGCGCATCGGGGGTCAGCGCGCGTCGACGGTGCGCCTGCACGTAGTTCTCGTCGATCATGGCGCGGATGTCATCTTCGGTCAGCTGCTCGATTTTGGCTACTTCGTGCGAGGTGCGGAAGCCGTCAAAGATGTGCAGGAACGGCACGCGCGCTTCCAGCGTGCTGGCCTGGGCGATCAGCGCCATGTCCATCACTTCCTGCACCGAGTTGGCAAACAGCATCGCCCAACCAGCGCTGCGCGCAGCCATCACGTCGCCGTGATCGCCGTAGATCGAGAGACCCTGTGCTGCCAGCGAACGGGCGGCGATCTGGAAGACGGTGCTGGTCAGTTCGCCGGCGATCTTGTACATGTTGGGGATCATCAGCAGCAGGCCCTGGCTGGCTGTGAAGGTCGTAGTCAGGGAGCCTGTCTGCAGCGCACCATGCACGGCGCCGGCGGCGCCGCCTTCGGACTGCATTTCGACCACCGTCGGGACGGTGCCCCAAATGTTACGTTCGCCGGCCGCGTTCCAGGCGTCGGCTAACTCACCCATCGTCGATGACGGCGTGATGGGATAGATGGCCGCAACTTCGTTCGTCTTGTAGGCGATATAGGCGGCGGCCTCGTTGCCGTCGATCGTCACGATTGATCGGGGCATAGTTCTCTCCTTACTAATAATTGCATTCGTTACTTAGACTTCACGGGCATCAACGACGTGATCGCCGAGTGCTTCCAGGACCGAGACGATCTTGTCCTTGGTGACCCCACGTACCTTAATAATCAGCTCGCGCTCTTTTGAGCTTTCCTTATCCAGCGACCCGACGCTGATGATCAGACCGCCTTGCTCATAAATTGCCTGCGACAGGCGGGCCAATGTTCCGCCGCCGCTGGGCACC
This sequence comes from uncultured Chloroflexia bacterium, assembly GCA_963701415.1. Classification (GTDB taxonomy): domain Bacteria; phylum Chloroflexota; class Anaerolineae; order Caldilineales; family Caldilineaceae; genus Fredericiella. The sequence continues at coordinate 489,031 of CAVPAH010000018.1, read as the reverse complement.
TTGATCGTGAGGCGCAGACCCTTCTCGCCGCTGCCAAGCATCTCGGCAAAGGCCTTAAAGATGTCAGTCTCGGTGATCACGCCGACAACCTTGCCGGCGTGGTCGACGACCGGCAGGCCGCCGATCTTGCGCGTCACCATCAAATTGGCGGCGTCCTCGATCGGGGCGTCCTGATCGATCGTGATCACATGGTGGGTCATGATGTCGGCCACCTTGAGCTTCCACAGCAGGTAGTTCACTTCCCACACGCTCAGCGACGTTGCCGGCGAAGGGGAAGCATGCAGAAGATCGCGTTCCGACACAATGCCGATCAGCTTGCCTTCGTGATCGACCACCGGGATACGGCGGAACTTGTGGTCGCGCATCAACTTGAGCGCGTCCTGAAAGCTGGTGTCCGGCGTGACGGTCATGGCCGGCGAAGTCATACGCTCTTTTACCAACATAGGTGCAATCCTCCTTGAATGCACGAATGAATGCCCGCGCTCCGAGACGCGCGTAATGGGACGCGCGTAACAGTGCGGTGTGTCCGAACTAGGACACTTCCACTATAGAACGGATTTCTCTCCCTGGCGTCATGCACGTGGGGAGAACAATTTTGGACAGTTGTTTAGTTGCAGAACTGGTCAACTGACCAGGTAAGAGGAGGATGAGATCCCGTCGAAATAGATGGCAAGCAGTTCGTCGATCACTGTTTGGACGGGGAGCGCCTGGGTGGGCGGCGCGGGGTGGAAATAGGGGTACATCATGCCGAGCAAGGTCCACGTTGCGATATTGGCGTTCATTGGGCGCAGCTCGCCGCGCGCCATGCCTCCTTGTAGGAGCGCAGTGATGCGGTTAATGAAGCGGCCGTGGTACATCTCGAGAAAACGCGCCCGGTTTTCCGGGCTGATGTTGCTCAACTCCTGGCTGGCCAGGCGGATAATCGAGCGCTGTTCGGGCGGCTGTGTCAGGATGCGGCGCACGAGTTCGGCGACTTGGGTGCGTGTATCACCGCCCGCGTTGGCTACCTCGTCGATCATCGTAGACATTGCCACCAGGTATTCTTCGACGATGGCGACGAACAGCTCTTCCTTGTCCTTGAAGTGGTAGTACAGCGCAGCCTTGGTCACGCCCACCGCTTCGGCGATCTGGCGCATGGAAATCCCGCGAAAGCCCTCCTGCATGAAGAGGAGCTTGGCGGCATCCAGGATAGCGGCGCGGCTGTCGGCTGTATCAGCCATAAAATTCTCCCGTGATTGGGCACGTCAAATGTCCCGGGGACGGGCGAACGCTTGCGTTCGCCCGTCCCCGGGACATTTGCCCTTTTATCCAAAGAACTGCAGCAGCATCGCTATGTGTGGCAGCAGCGGGCGCTGCCATGGGATGGCGACCAGCACGGCCAGCACAGACAGCGTGAGCCAGATGGCGCCGCGGCGGAACTTGGACGCCGAGGTGTCACCCCGCCGCGCCATCACCACCGCCACGTGACCCAGGATCACGGCTACGATCATCAGCGAGAGGTGCTCGACGGCAAAGAAGCGCAGATTGCTGTCGCTCATGGCGGCACCAAAATTGCTGCGAATGCTGGTCATCAGCGGGCTGACGACAAAATAGAGCAGCAGGCCAAGCAGCAGCTGGATGTCCAGGCTGATCGAATAGAAGGAGAGCGACTTGCGGTCCGTCTCTGTCCATTCCTTCTTTCCAAACACTCCCATGTAGATGCGCACCAGGGCATAGATGGCCAGAATGACGACCACCCAGCGCATGAGGTTGTGGGCTGCCAGCGTGATTGAATACAACATGCAGTTTCTCCTGTAATCTTGATTGTTCGATTACTGATCCCGTAAGCGACTATGAATACCCGACAATGAAACTGATTATGCCGTTGGAATGATGGTATCCGTCGAGACGATAACGCGGTGCAGCAGCGTCAGTCGCAGCATCTGCCTGCGGCGTTCGCTGCCACCGTAGCAAGCTCCTGCTCCCGGCTCTTGAGCGCAAAGGCCAGGATCGTCAGCACGATCGCAATACCGCCGATGGTGAGGAATGCCGCGCTGTAGCCGGCGGCGCCGCCAACGCTGTCGACAATCGCACCGACTGCCGCCGCGCCTACAAGCTGGCCGACGCTCGTAAAGACAGTGGCCACACTCTGCGCCGCCGCCCGCTCCCGTGCGGCTGCCTCGTTGAGCATAATGTAGCGAATGGGTGCACCCAGCAGCGCGGCAAGGCCGAAGCCGACCAGGATGCTGCCGCCATAATATCCTACTTGCGAACTGCCCCACAAACCCATCATGATAGTGCCCAGCGCCAGCAAGGCGGTGCCGCCAATGATGACAGAGCGCGAACCAAAGCGGTCCAGCAGGCGGCCGGCGACAGGCGAGCCGATGAACAGCGCCAGGACAAGCGGCATCAACATAAAGCTGGCCGTCGACGACGATACGGCAAAGGCGGCAACTGCCAACGCCGGCATGTAGACGACGCTTACCTCACCCAGGCCGGCGCCAAAGAGATAGCGCTGGCCAGTTTCATCTGGCGTGGCGCCAGCAGCTGCGGCCGGATGATCGGATCGACGGCGCGATGCTCGAGCATCCAGAAGACGGGGACAAGGACCACCGTCAACAGCAGGAACGGCCACACCTGCCACGACAGCAGGCTGGCAAAGAAGTCCTGGGTGTCGATCCGGCTGAGGCCAAACGCCAGCGCGGACAGCAGGATCGCCAATGTGGCCATGCCGCGGCCAGTCAAACGGCTTTCTCTCCGCCGGCCGGGTCGTCGGCAGCACCCGCCAGGCTGCCACAATCAGGATCAGCGCAATGGGCAGGTTGATGGCGAAGATCCAGTGCCAGCCAAACATCAGCAGGATGCCGCCGAGGATCGGGCCGACGATAAAGGCCAGGCCAAAAACGGCGCCGATCAGGCCCAAGGCGCCGCCGCGTTTTTCGGGCGGGAAGGTGTCGCCGATCACCGCCGACGCGACCGGGAAGATACCGCCGGCGCCAAAGCCCTGCACGGCGCGGCCCAGCAGCAGCACGGCAAAGGAAGGCGACAGCATGACGATGGCCGAGCCGATACCAAACAGGGCTACGTCCGTCACATAGACGGCGCGGCGGCCGTAGATATCCGAAAGCTTGGCCATGAGCGGTGTGCTCACCAGGTTCATGAGCACATAAATGCTGAATACCCAGCCGATGTTGCGTGCGTCTACGCCAAACGCCTGCTGGATGGTGGGCAGCGCGGGCCCGATGATGGCGATGTCGAGCGCCGCCATCAAGACGCCAAAGAACAGAACAGCTAAGATGCGATTGCGTGACATGATTTCTTATCCTCAATTATGCTACCGGCCAACTTACTAACCGGTCGGTAAGTAGAGGATACAAGAGAAATCACAGCATGGCAAATCTATGGTGCCACGCGTTTACACTTAGCGTTCACTCTTGCCGGTCGATGCCGATATCGTCCATCGAAACCGGATCCTCCAGTGGTTCCAGGTGTGTGAACACGGTTGTAGGCGTGTCAAAGCTGGCCGCGAATCTCGCGCTCGATGGTTTCAAGCACGTCGTGGCCGTGTTGGACGGTCCAATCGCCCGGCACCAGCACGTGCATGGAGATGAAGCGGCGCGGGCCTGCCTGGCGTGTGCGCAGCGAGTGAAACTCGATCTCCTTGCCTCCGTAGCTGATCAAGCACGTGCCGTAATTTTCTCACGATCTTCGGCCGGTATCGCCGTATCGAGCAGGCCCGATGCCGAGCGGCCGACGAGGTGGAGTCCCGACCAGACGATGTTGACGGCCACAGCGAGCGCCACCAGCGAGTCGAGCGGCAGCCAGCCGGTCAAGGCCACAAGCGCAACGCCGACCACGACGCCGACCGACGTCCACACGTCGGTCATGAGGTGCTTGGCGTCCGCTTCCAACAGGATTGAATGGTAGCGCTTGCCGGCCCGCAGCAGCACCTGGGCCACGCCGAAGTTGATCGCCGACGCCACCAGCGCGACGACCAGACCGATGCCGACGTTCTCCAGCGGCTGTGGGTTGAGCAGCCGGTTGATGGCGGACCAGCCGATCATGGCCGCCGCGACAATGATCAACGCACCCTCGACGCCGCTGGAGAAGTACTCGGCCTTGGTATGGCCAAAGGCGTGCTCGTCGTCCGGCGGGCGTTCCGAGATAATCAACATCCAGAGCGCCATGAGCGCGGCAGCCAGGTTGACAAACGATTCGAGCGCATCGGACAGCAAACCGACCGAGCCGGTGAGCCAGTAGGCGCCGCCTTTGAGCCCGATGGTGGCAATGGCAGCCGCGATCGAAAGATAGGTAAAGCGCCGCAGTGAAGTGGGACGTTCGGCTGTAGTTGTCATAAAGTGTTACTCCAAAATGGTGACCCGGCCGCTGTTACCGTCGACACGGATCTGTTGGCCATCCCGGATTATCTGGGTGGCCTGGGGAATATTAACTACGGCCGGCAGGCCATATTCGCGGGCGACGATTGCGGCGTGTGAAAGCGTACTGCCGATCTCGATCACGGCGGCGCCGATCACAGAGAAGACAGGGGTCCAGCCCGGGTCGGTGGCCCGTGTGACCAGGATCTCGCCCGGCCGGATGGAGGCCGCTTCCTGTGGCGTCATCACGACCCGCGCGATGCCGGTCGCCTGGCCGCGGCTGGCGGCCAGCCCGACCAGCACCAGGCCATCGTCGCTCTGTTCGCTGGCCGCCGCGAATGCCACGCGGCTTGCCGGCGGCATCCAGCACGTCCGGCATGGGCTGGCCAAACCAGAACTTGCCGTGGCGCCATTGCGCGTCGTTGCCGTTCGCGCAGCGTCTCGCCGCCAGGTCAAACCGCGGCGAGGCGCCTGCGCTCCGGGGATGCCTGTCTGAGAGCTGCGCCAGCACGGCTTCCACTTCCTCGACCACCAAGAAAAAGAAGTCGTCTGGCTTCGCCAAGCCAGCCGCGCTCAGCCCAGCGTGCAGCCAACGTCGCATAGAGCCGGCGTACCGGCAGCATCAGCTTGACCAGGTAATGCTGGCCGTTGTCGCGCGCCAGCATGAAGCGCTGCACGCGGCCCAGGATCCAGTGGAACTGCGCCCGCTGCAGCGGATTCACCCGCTGCTCGACGGCCGCGGTGGCAGCCAGCCGCTCCTGCTCGGCGTTGGCTACGGCGGCCGCCGGATCAAAGCTGTCGCCGGCGCGCAGGTAGCTGGCAATCGACTCCATAACCAATCTCAGGCGCTTCGATCCAGCGCGGGTGCAGCCATTCTGCCTCCGACATGCAGCGGTGGCCGTGACGGGCGAGAAAGAGCGTCAAGCTGCGCCATGACCGGCTGCTGCGGCTGGCGTGGCGCGCAGTTCTGCCAGGGCCGCCTGCGGCGAGCTGCCGCAGCACAACGTCTGCCAAGCCCAGCTGTTCGAGCTGCCGGGCCAGGCTCCATAAGGAGGGCACGATCTCGGCGGCAATAATGCCTGAAATTCCGCCGGCGAGCTTGGGCGCGAGGCCGCGATCGCCCATGGCGCGCTGCGTAAACTCTTCTAGCTGGTTATACGCAGTCAGCGACAGCGAGGTCGCGTTGCTGTGGGCGCGCATATAGTGCATGGCACGTGCCAGCCATACTTCTTCGCGCTTCCTGCCACAGCTCCTGGTCGGACGGCCCGCTCAGATCGCGGCGCATAAACTCGTCGACCCAGGCGTCGATCTTGTCGAAGTCGGCGACGAAGCGCTTGACGTTGTTTTCCCACTGGGTAAAGCTGCCGAGGAAGAAGCCGGCGTGGCGCAGCATCTTTGACCACTGGTAGCGGTTGTTCTGCGGCGTAACCGGGACGACGCCGGTCATGCTTGGCGCAATCATGCCCATCGGCATGCCCAGCCCGTCGTTGTAGGCATGGGTAAGCGCACCTTCGTTGAGGTAGACATGGCCATAGGCGCGCTTCGCCCACTGGATCTTGCCGGCATAGGGCGCCTTCAGCCCTGCCAGCGTTTCATCCATATTCTGCTGGATCATGGCGTAACCGGTCGACCAGCTGAAGGGCGTCACCGGCTCGGGCCAGCGCTCGCCCACATCGTAGGTCGTCCAGAGGTCGAACGGCTGGGCCGGCAGGTCGGCCGGCGGCCAGTCATCGTCGCCGGGAGGCTGCTCGGCTCCGCCGTCGCTGCAGCGAGTGCGGCACCAGGCCGTGGTCACCGGGCGTGTCTGCAGCAGCACGACGCGCCCATCGGCCACGGCCCATTCGACGTCCTGCGGCTTGCCGAAATGCTGCTCGAGCTGCGCGGCCCAGGCGCACCAGTTCGGCGATCTCGGCGGCGTCCACGGCTTGCCGTGCTCGCTGTTCAGCTGCGACGGGCGTCTCGACCGTACCACTGCCGGTGCCGTCGTCGGCAGCCGTCATCACGAGCTTGTCGCCGAGGATCACCTGCTTGACGGCGGCGCTGTCCTTGTCCACGAGGATCGTGTCAGGCGTCACGTGGCCCGAAACCAGCGCCTCGCCCAGCCCCCAGGTGGCATTGATCATCATCTCGGCAGGGTTGCCGCGTGACAGGATTGACCGTAAACAGGACACCCGCCGCGCGCGCCGGCGCCATCTCCTGCACGACGACCGCGAGGCTGACATCCTGCGGTGCAATGCCCTGGCGCAGCCGGTAGGCCATGGCCCGCGCCGTCCACAGGCTTCCCCAGCAGCGCTGTACGGCGACCAAGACGTTGTCGCTGCCACGAATATTGAGATAGGTGTCCTGCTGACCGGCAAACGAGGCCTCGGGCAGGTCTTCGGCCGTGGCTGACGAGCGTACGGCGACGGGCACATCGGCGCCCAACGCAGCATACTGGCGGCAGATGGCGTCCGCCAGGTCATCCGCAAGCGTGCCCGCAGCAAACGCCTGGCGCACCACCTGCGACGCGGCCTCAAAGGTGTCGGGCCGCTGGGGGTCGCAGCGCTGCCACTGCTCGGCAATCAGCGTGTCCAGTGCGTTGTCGGCAGCAAAGCGGCGATAGGCGGCTGTCAACACCACAAATCCCGGCGGCACGGGAAAGCCCGCCGCCAGCATGGCGCTGAGATTCGCTGCCTTGCCGCCGGCCGCTGCCAGAGGCAGATCGGGTGAGGCCAGTGGAGCGGTCAGTTGTGTGTGCATGTAAACATTATGCCCGAAGGCAGGTGCGGGCAGGAAAACCGAGTATGTGTTTTGGATGGGGGAGGATGAGGGGGAGCAGGACAAATCCCCGGGGACGGGCGAACGCTTGCGTGTCGCCCGTCCCCGGGGACCTCTGTGTTTCGTGCGCCTATTCCATCGCCAGGATGTGGATCTTGGCGTGGGGGACGGTTTCGAACGATCCAAAGTGTGTCTTGAGGGTAAAGCCGCGCTCGAGGCAGGGCTCTTTCTCTACGTTCCTTTTCGTCTGCATTACAGCCCACTCAAAGAGTTGGACGAAGCGCTGCTCGTCTTCGTGCTCAAAAGACTCTGTGCTGTCGACATGCTCGATCGGCATCGCAAGCCAGTGGACGACGCTTTCGGGATGGATGCTCTTGATAATGGCGAAGCCCTTGCTGTCATCACGCGCGATGATCGTCCCGGGCTCTTCTCCCCTCAAAATGCCGCAGAAGGGACAGTCGTGGTGGTTGGGCATTGCTGTGGCTCCTGTATCGTTCATAAAACTTGTCTAGAAAATAAGCTGCGCTCAATCCTAACGAAATCATGATCCGATTCTGATCAGCCTGCGTTCAGTAAATCAACCATTCGCTGCGCTGCGGCCGGAAAAGCAGGGCAGCCAGCAGAATCGCGTCGATCAAGAGCCAGCACGGCTGCGATACCTGTCAGAACGGCGGCCGCCTGGTTTCCCATTCCCAGATTCAGCAGTTCCGCAGCAAGCAGCCCCACAATCAGCAGCGTACCCAGCATGGCAACGCTCATCAACTGCTGCGCCTGGCGGACACTCGCAGCTCGCAGCGAAATCAACACGCCGAGGCAGGCGACGAGACAGGCAGAAAGGGCGGTCAAGACCAGGGGCCAGGCCAGGACAAAGGCCAGGTCAGGCACGGCGGCCGCAAAGGCGGTATCATACGCCAGCCGCACGCTCAACCAGCCGGCCAGCCAGCAAAGGAGCGTTATGGCCCAGCCATATACGGCCACTGCCGCTACCTTGCCCAGCACGATGGCGCGATCCGGCAGCCGTGACGCAAGCAGCGCCTCCAGCGTGTCACGCTCGCGTTCGCCGGCAAAGGTGTCGGCGACCATGCCGGCGCTCATGGCCAGCGGCAGCCAACTCCACAGCCACTGCACGATAGGGTAGTCCAGCCACAGGCGTCCCGCGATCAATGGCGCAAAGATGCCGAAAGTGATCACGACGACCAGGGGCTGAACCCAGAAACCCGGTGTGGCCACCCATTCCATCCATTCCTTGCGCATCACCGTCCAGACGTCGGACCAGAACTGCTTCTCATGGTGTTACCTCGATGATCGCCCGATACGCGCTTTCCAGGGTGGGGGCATGGCGCAGCACCTGCTCCACCTGCGCACCCGACTCCACCAGCAGGTTGACGACCGGGGCGGCATGAGCATCCGACTGCAGGTCGATCCAGAGCCTGTCCGGCTCAGGTATGATCTGGCGCACCTCGCGCCGGCGGCCGATCAGGGCCACCATTTCTTCTGTGAAGCCCCAGCCGACGATTTCCAGCTGGATCCCGGCGCCGCGCCGCCCCAGTTCGCTCGGGATGCCTTCGGCCACCACGCGTCCGCTGTGCATGAGCCCGATGCGTTCGCAGATTTGCTCGGCATCGGCCAGGGTCTCGGTCGTCAAGAAGATCGTTACGTCTTCCTCCGCAGCCAGCGCCGCCAGCTCGCGGCGCAGCGCGTCTGCCAGGCTTGGATCGAGGCCTGCGGTAGGCTGGTCGAGAAAGAGGAGCGCAGGCCGCGGCAGCATAGCGCGCGCCAGCGCCAGCCGCTGCTGCATCCCGCGGCTGAGCCGGCCGGCCGGCTCGCTGTGTCGCTCCCACAAGCCAAAACGGCGCAGCAGCTCAGCGCCGCGCGCCGCGCGTTCGTGGGGCTTAAGGCCCCAGATACGCCCAAACAGGTCCAGGTTTTGCTCCACGCTCAGGCGGCTGTAGAGAGAGGGCGACTGCAGCACGACGCCGCACTGGGCGCGCACGGCGGCACCTTCGCGCGTGGGGTCGAGCCCCAGCACGCGTGCGCTGCCGAAGCTCGGCTCCAGCAGGCCGAGCAGAAGACGCACGACGGTAGATTTGCCCGACCCGGCCGGGCCCAGCAGGCCATAGATTGTGCCGCGTGCGACGTTCAGATTCACGCTGTCGACGGCACAGATGTTCTGAAACTTGCGGGTAAGCCGGTCGGTGTGGATAGCGAGGTGTTCCACCGTACTCCTTCTACGCCGCGAACCAGGAAACGCAGAAACGCAGTCGGGATCTGTGGTTCAGTCTACGTGAATTGGCAGGCGCGACCTAGGGGCGATCGTCACCGGCGAAAGGGGACAAAAGTTAACGCCTTATGCTTGGGGCCCGCGTCTTGCCGTTACGCGTCGCGCTTTTCGATCGGGGCTGTAACAACAATTTGCGCACCCTTACCCGGCCGTGACTCGCTGCGGAACTCGCCGTGCAGCGCCCGTGCCCGCTCGCGCATATTGCGCAAACCGTTGCCGCGGCTCAGGCGCGCGTGCGCCTGTTCGAAGCCGATGCCATCATCCTGGATCGTCATCTGCAGCAGGCCGTCACTGAACTGAAAACGCATTTGGATCGTTGTCGCCTCGGCGTGTTTGCGGATGTTGGCAAGCGCTTCCTGTGCGATGTGGAGAAATTCGTTGGCCTGGCGGGCAGTGCAGGCCGCCGCCGCCTGGGGGTCGACGTTGAGCCGCACGGCAAACAGGGTATCTGTGCGCAGTTCCTGTTCCATCTGCTCCAGCCCCTGCTTGACATTGCGACCCTGAAAACGCTGCGGCCGTAGATCCGAGATGTAGTTGCGGATGTCCTGGATGGTATTGTTCAGACCGGCGATTGCCGTGCCCAGGCCCCCGCGTGCTTTCTCCGGATCGGAGTCCAGGCGATGGCGGGCGTCGTCGAGCAGGAGGCCAATTGCATACAGCGACTGGATGATGCCGTCGTGCAGATCCATGCCGATGCGCTCGCGTTCGCGCAGAACGGCCAGCTGCTGGTTTTCCTTATACAGCTGGGCGTTTTCGATCGCAATAGCCGCCTGCGCCGCAAACATCTCGAGGACTTCCTGTTCTTCCTGTGTGAACGGCTCGTTGATCGTAGCGCCGGTTTCGGACCCCACTCTTTTGTCTGCCAGGTAGAGATTGCCAAAGATGCGGCCCTTGGAGATGATAGGCACCCCTACCAACGTGCGCATGTGCGGATGTGGCTCGGGAAAGCCGGTCGCACGCGGATCGGCATCGACGTCGTCGATGCGCAATGACTTGCCTTCGCGCGCCATAATGCCCAAAATACCGTGGTTCTCCGGCGGTGCGCCTAGGGCCTTGCGCTGTTCGGGGGCAAGGCCAGACGTATAGAACTGGCTGATGCGCTGCCCTTCGCCGTCAAGCACTGCCAGCGCACCATAACGCGCCTGCACCAGCGTGCGGCTGAGATCGACGACACGCTGGAGGACATTAGCCAGCTCCAGTTCATTGGTAAGTGCCAGGCTGGCATCCCGCAGCGCCACGAGGTGTTCGCTGCGCCGTTCTACCTCACGCTGCTGCCACTCGAGGCTCGACGCCACCCAGTTGGCAAACAGCAGGGCGCCGCCTGCGATCAAGATGAGTTCGAAGAGCGCCGCCTGCCAGGACATGGACTCGCCCAGGACGGCTATCTCGACCAGCAGGACGATCAACCAAAACAGCAGCGGCACGATCACGCCCATCCAGCGCAACGACCGCGTATCTATCCATCGATTCAGCTTCATAGCGGTACTGTGCTACAATTGCCTGGTTAACGCAAGCGAACAGAGAGCTATACTCGTTACCCATATTCATTCACTGTCATGCACCTACGGATCATCCTTGTCGACGACCACGAAATTGTCCGTCTCGGCCTGCGCACGTTGCTGTCGCGTTATCCGCACTTCGAGGTCGTTGCCGACGCCCACGACGCGCAAGAAGCGATGGAGATGACGCTGCGCTATCAGCCTGACATCGTGGTCATGGATATCCGGCTGCCGGGCAAGAACGGTATCGAGGCTACACGCGACATCCTTGCGGAGCGGCCCGAAACCAAGGTCATCATGCTCACCTCGCATGCCGACGATGAGATACTCTTCGAAGCTATCAGTGCCGGGGCCAGCGGCTACGTGCTCAAGCAGATCGGCAGTGACGACCTGGTGCGGGCACTGGAGACGGTGGGCCGGGGCGAGTCGATGGTCGATCCGGCGCTGACACAGAAGTTGTTCCAGCGTGTGCGCGAGTCGGCGCGCAAGGCCGAGGACGAGTACTTTGCTGCGCTTACCGATCAGGAACTCAATATCCTGGCACTCATCACGGAAGGCCTGACCAATCGCGAAATTGCCGAGCGTGTCTTCTTGTCGGAAAAGACCGTGCGCAACTACGTCAGTTCCATTCTCTCCAAGCTCGACCTCTCTTCACGCGCCGAGGCAGCTGCCTACGCCGTACGTCATCATATCGACGAGCATCTCCAAAATGGCCAGGCCTGAACTACGCTGCCGGCGTAACCTGCGAAGATGTCTCCAGGTCGCGTTTTAGCTTCTCCACCTCCAAGCGTGTGCGTTCCAGCTCTAGTAGGTGTTGCGCTACTTCGCGTTTTTCCTTGCGCCAGCCCAGCCACAGCGACGAGACGAGACCGAGCAGCGCCGTGATTGCCGAGATGGCGGAAAGCCACAGGCCGGCCATGGCAGTCGTGTCAGACTGCCCGCTGCCGTCCGCTGCTGGGGCAGCTTGTGCCTCGGGCGTAACGTCCTCGGCACCGGAGGCGCTGACGGCAGGTGTGACGGCAGGCGCAAGCGAGGATGGCGCTGCGGCGTCGCGCAGGACGACCAGAGACATGACGGCAAACAGCAGCAGTGCCAGGCCAGCCGCGATCGTCCAGGCGAAAATCCAGGGTACGGAGGCGTTTGGGTTACGCATGTCGCGAGTATATCACACGCTCTCTAGGAATGTTCCGGGGGCAGACTAGCCACCTGACCAGCCCAAAACCGGCCCTACGTCCCTTCCATCTTGGACTATAATAGATGTAGAGTAGAAGTGTGAATTATCAGCCGCTAGCAAGGAGCGTCATATGTATAAGACAATACTTGTCCCGCTTGACGGCTCGCATCGCGCCGAAACCATTCTCGCCCACGCCGAAGCGCTGGCCAAGGCCTTTGGCGCCAAGATCGTACTGCTCCAAGTGATCGAACCAAACGTCTCTGTCGTGACTCCGTATGACATGGTACCCTACTACGATCCCAAGGAGGCCGAGCGTATGACGACTGAGTCGAAGGGCTACCTGGCGACCAAAGAAGGCGAGCTGCGCGCCCTGGGGCTCGACGTCAAGTCATGTGTCGAGAATGGCCCCGTCGTTGCGGGAATATTGGACGTGGCGGAGCGGGAGCACGCCGACCTGGTTGCGATGGCTTCGCATGGCCGGACCGGACTCGGCCGCGTCTTTTATGGCAGCGTTGCTGCCGGTGTTCTGCACAAGGCGGACCGCCCGCTGCTGCTGATTCGCTCAGATGAGTAAGTAGGAGTTTGATCCCAGCGGGCAGCGGCACGACCGTCACGCGCCGGCCCGGCTGCACAACGACTGAACAGGTGTTATGAACTACGTGTATGGCCCCATCCCATCGCGGCGGCTTGGCAAATCGCTGGGGATCGATCCGATTCCGCTCAAGACGTGCAACTGGAACTGCGTCTACTGCCAGCTTGGCCGGTCCACGCCGCTGACCAACGAACGGCGTGAATACGTCCCTCGCCAAGCCGTCCTGGACGAAGTTGCCGCCGTCCTTGCCCGCCACGCGCCAGGTGAGATCGACTTTGTATCTTTTGTGGGTTCAGGCGAGCCGACGCTGAACAGCGAACTGGGATGGTTGATTCGTCAAGTCAAGGCGCTCACCAAAATTCCAGTCGCGGTGATCACCAATGGCGTATTGCTGCACCTGCCGGAGGTGCGCGCCGGTCTCCTGGCTGCCGACGTAGTAATGCCGACACTCAGTGCCGGTTCGCCGGACGTCTACCGCCGCATCCATCGTCCGCATCCTGAGGCAACCTATGAGCGCCTGGTCGACGGGCTGCTGGCATTCCGCGCTGAATACCGGGGTCGGCTGTGGATCGAGGTCATGCTGCTGGCGGGGATCAACGACACGCCTGAGACGCTCGCCGACCTGGCTGCGGCCATCCGGCGCGTGGCCCCCGATGAGGTGCACGTGGTGATACCGGACCGCCCGCCGGCCGAGACGTGGGTGGCCCCGCCTGACGACGAAGGGCTGATGCGGGCCATTGCCGTGCTCGGCCCCATTGCGCACGTGGTCCATCCCTACACCAACGGCATCGACGTGAGCGACTATGCGACGCCTGCAGAGGCGGTCTTGGGCATCGTCACGCGTCACCCCATGAGCGAGGACCAACTCGCGCATCTGCTCGCGCGCTGGCCCGCGCCGGAGATTGCTGCGGCACTTGGTGCGCTGCAGGCAGCCAGGCAGATCAACCCAGTGGACCGATTGGGAACGCGCTTCTGGATTGCAGCGCCATCGGTGTTTCCCGCGCTACAATGAGGCCATCGGGAAATATGCTGCTGATGGGACGTTATGTTCCCTCGCGGCTGGCGCCGGCACACCTCATTTCCAGGTTAAAATGGCACAACCCTATTTGACAGCCGCCTGTTTTAGGTAATAATGAATAAGTCTAATCCGCCATTCATGCGGCCATAGTTCTCACACCAGCTTTCCGCTCCTGTGTTTGGGGCGGTTTTTTGTGTGGGCGACCAGATAAAGAGAGAATCATGAACATACTTATCGTTGGCTGTGGCCGTGAAGGAGCCGAACTCGCACGTTCCATCGCCCAAAAAGGCCATGCAGTCACCATCGTCGATGTCAACCCGGTCAATTTTGACCGGTTGGGACCGGACTTTCGCGGCCGCACAGTTCAGGGCTACAGCATCGATCGCGGCACCCTGGAACGCGCCGGCATCGAACAGGCTGATGCCTTTGCTGCCACGACGCAAAGTGACAACGAGAATATCATTGCCGCCAGAATCGCGCGCGATGTTTTTGGCGTCAAACGGGTGGTTGCGCGTGTCTACAATCCGGGCCGGCGCGAGGTTTACGAACGGCTTGGCCTGCAGAGCATTACCTCGACATCTTGGGGCGCGCGCCGGCTGGAACAGATCCTGCTTCACCCGGGCGTCATCGACCTGGAAATTGGCCGGGGCGATGTCAAGCTCATGTCTGTGCGCGTGCCCGAAGACTGGCGCGACCTGCCGGTGACCAACGTCTGCAACGGCGATGCGGTTGTCTGCGCCATCGAGCGCGATGGCAAGGCGTTTGTGCCGCGACCAGGCGAACTGCTCCAGCCCGGCGACATTGCCGCCCTTACCATTCCCGCCGGATTGCTGCCGCAGCTGCTCGACCTGGCGGCGACCCGCAAGCAGGATTGACGCCTACCTGAGTCGTAGACATAAATCATGGGAGAAATAGGATGTTTGTTGTAATCGTAGGTGGCGGCAAGGTAGGCTCGCACGTAGCCAAGCTGCTGATCGAGGAAGGCCACGAAGTACGCGTGATCGACAACCGCCCGGATGTATTGACGAAGCTGCATCGCGAGCTGCCGGCTGAAGTCATTCATTCCGGCGACGGCACGGATCCGGTGCGCCTGGAGCAGACGGGCATTCGCCGCGCCCAGGTGCTGGCAGCCGTGACCGGTCAGGACGAAACAAACCTTGTGGCCTGCAGCCTCGCCCGCCACGAGTTCAATGTGCCGCGTATCATCGCGCGCGTCAACAACCCCCGCAACAAGTGGTTGTTCACCCCGGAGATGGGCGTGGACGTAGGCATCAACCAGGCCGACCTGATGGCTAAGCTGGTCGTCGAAGAGATGTCGGTGGGCGACATGATGACGCTCCTCAAACTGCGCCAGGGCATGGTCGAGCTGGTGGAGGAAAAGATTGCCGAGACGTCCGCTGTGAACGGCAAGGCGATCAAGGATGTAGAATGGCCGCCGCAGTGTACGTTGGCGGCAGTCATCCGCAAGGGCGACGTAATTGCGCCCAACGGCAACACGATGCTGCAGGCCTATGACGAAGTGTTGGCGGTTGTGCACACGAGTGAGCGCAACGCACTTGCCAGGTTGTTGGGCCGCAGTTAAGAATACATAGCATGAGCAACATTAACGTCCGCCGGCCATCGGTCGGCAATCTCCTGTTTGGCCGCAAAGCTGGCAACCGAAGAAGCGCCTCACCAGACGATCAGCAAGACGATCGGCCTGGCCGTGTTTGCTTCCGATGCGCTGTCGTCAGTTGCCTACGCCACGCAGGAAATCCTGATCATCCTGGCCCTGGCGGGCACCGCCTACTTTGGCCTGTCGATTCCTATCTCGTTTGTCATTGTCGGGCTCGCTGGTCATCCTGACCATCTCGTACCGGCAGACGATCTACGCCTATCCCGACGGCGGCGGCGCCTATATTGTCGCCCACGATAACCTGGGTGACGGCCCTGCGCTGACGGCCGGCGCCGCGCTGCTGACTGACTACATTCTGACAGTGGCGGTGAGTATCTCGTCCGGCGTAGCGCAGATCACCTCGGCTTTCCCATCGCTACTTACCGCTATCGCGTCGAGATCGCGCTCGGGCTAATCCTCTTCATCACGATCATCAATCTGCGCGGCGTCAAGGAATCGGGCTCGGTATTCGCCGTTCCGACCTACTTCTTTGTTGTCGACGATGCTGGTGATGCTGGCGATCGGCTTCTGGCAGCAGAGCTACCGGCCAACTGCAGACAATGCCGCAGCCCGAGGTGCTGGAGCACACGTTGCTGCCGCTCTCACTTCTGTTGATCCTGCGCGCCTTTGCCAGCGGCTGTACGGCGCTGACCGGTGTCGAGGCAATCTCCAACGGCATCATGGCCTTTAAGCAGCCGCGCAGCCGCAACGCTGCGCAGACGATGGTCGTCATGAGCGCGCTGCTGGCCGTCATGTTTATCGGCATCACGGTGCTGGCCAACCAGGTGCACGTGATTGCAGGTGAGAACGTCAAGGAGACGGTCATCTCGCAGATCGCACGCTCGCTGTACGGCATGAGCCCACTGTACTACGTCACGCTGGCGGCCACGACCGTGATCCTGATCATGGCCGCCAACACCTCCTACGCCGACTTTCCCCGTCCTCGGCGCTCTTGATTGCCGGCGACAGCTTCCTGCCCAAGCAGCTGACCTACCGCGGCCGCCGCCTCGTCTTCTCGTGGGGCATCGTCGGCGCTGGCCTTGGCCGCGTCCGCTCCTGGTCGTGATCTTTTCACGGCCGACACGACGCGCCTGATTCCGCTCTATGCCATCGGCGTGTTCATGTCGTTCACACTGTCGCAGACAGGCATGGTCGTGCGCTGGCACCGGGTCGGCAAGATGCAGCCCGGCGAGGAACGCGAAGTGCATGGGTCGATCATGCGCTACGACCCCCATTGGCGCACCAAGCAGATCGTCAACGGCGTTGGCGCTGTAGCGACCTTTATTGTGATGATCATCTTTGCCGTGGCCAAGTTCAGTGATGGTGCCTGGATCGTCATCATCATCATCCCTTCGCTCGTCTTCCTCTTCTTCCGCATCAACAAGCACTACAAGTATGTGGCGACCGTGCTGCACAAGGGCTCGCTCTTCCCCAACATCCGCCAGCATCCGGTGAAGACGCTGGTGATGGTGGACGACGTGCATGCCGGCACCATCCACACGATCAACTTTGCCAAGTCGCTGGGCGCGCCCTGGACGGCGCTGCACGTGGCCATCGACCCGGACAAGGCCGAAGCGGTGCGCCAACGCTGGAACGAGCGCATCGGCGACGAGGCCTACCTCAAGATCCTGCCTTCGCCCTACCGCGAGCTGACGCGGCCCGGTGCACCAGTACGTCGAGGAACTGATGGCCGAGATGAACGACGGCTACATCCATGTCATCGTGGGCCACCTGGTGATGAACACGATCCAGGGTCAGGCGCTGCACCAGAATGCCGCGATCACGCTCAACCTGGCGCTGCAAGATATCCGCCGTGTGGCGGTGACGACCGTCGCCTACCAGTTCTCCGAAGAGGCGCTTGCCGACCTGCCGGAGCACGAACGCGCACCGCTGGCAGCGCAGATCGCCCCCGCGTAATCTTCAGCAGACCTGCTCAACTAGATTCCATTACTTCAGCGCTGCCATCATCTTGATGGCAGCGCTGGTTTTGTCGCCCCAAAATGCGCCGTCCAAGTGCCTGGCGCGCCTGGAAAGTGGCAAATCAAGAAGATGTCAGGGCTCCGCGTGGGAGCATAAAGAAGGTGTCAGAGTTCCGTCATGGCACATCAAGAAAGTATCAAGATGGGCTTACGACGCCAGTTTTCTCGAGGAAACAGCGGCATGTCGCGTTGACCGCGGTGCCAAGCGGGTGTAGAACAAGGAGATGCGATTTTATGCTTTGAGGATTCTATGAGCAACATCTATGTCCGCCGGCCTTCGGTCGGCAATCTCCTGTTTGGCCGCAAACTGGCAACAGAAGAGGCCCCGCACCAGACGATCAGCAAAACGATCGGCCTGGCCGTTTTCGCGTCCGACGCACTGTCGTCCGTCGCCTATGCCACGCAAGAGATTCTGATCATTCTGGCTCTGGCAGGCACGGCCTACTTCGGCTTGTCGATTCCGATTTCGTATTGTCATCGTCGGTCTGCTGATCATCCTGACGATCTCTTATCGCCAGACGATCTTATGCCTATCCAAGCGGCGGTGGCGCCTATATCGTCGCTCACGACAACCTGGGTGATGGTCCGGCCCTTACCGCCGGCGCAGCGCTGCTGACCGACTACATACTCACTGTTGCCGTGAGTATCTCGTCGGGTGTGGCGCAGATCACCTCCGGCTTCCCATCGCTTTATCCGTATCGCGTCGAGATTGCCCTCGGGCTGATCCTCTTATCACCATCATCAACCTGCGCGGCGTCAAGGAGTCGGGCTCAGTCTTTGCCGTTCCGACCTACTTCTTCGTGGTTACGATGCTGGTCATGTTGGGCATCGGCTTCTGGCAGCAAAGCACCGGCCAACTGCAGACGATGCCGCAGCCGCGAGGTGCTTGAGCACACGCTGCTGCCGCTGTCCGTACTGCTGGTCCTGCGCGCGTTTGCCAGCGGCTGTACCGCGCTGACGGGTGTCGAAGCAATCTCCAACGGCATCATGGCATTTAAGACAGCCGCGCAGCCGCAATGCCGCGCAGACGATGATGGTGATGAGCGGTCTGCTGGCTGTGATGTTTATCGGCATTACGGTGCTGGCCAACCACGTGCACGTGATAGCGGGCGAGAATGTCCAGGAGACGGTCATCTCGCAGATCGCCCGTGCGCTCTATGGCGGGATTAGCCCGCTCTACTATGTCACGTTGACGGCTACAACAATCATCCTGATCATGGCGGCCAACACCTCCTATGCCGACTTCCCACTCCTCGGCGCGCTTGATTGCCGGTGACAGCTTCCTGCCCAAGCAGCTGACCTACCGCGGCCGCCGCCTGGTCTTCTCCTGGGGCATCGTGGCCTGGCCCTGGCGGCGTCGGTGCTGGTGGTGATCTTCACGGCCGACACGACCCGCCTGATTCCGCTCTATGCCATCGGCGTCTTCATGTCGTTCACGCTCTCGCAGACGGGCATGGTCGTACGCTGGCGGCGGGTCGGCAAGATGCAGCCGGGCGAGGAACGCGAGGTGCACGGCTCGATCATGCGCTACGATCCGCAATGGCGCAGCAAGCAGGTCGTTAACGCCGTCGGCGCAGTGGCGACCTTTATCGTCATGATCATCTTTGCCGTGGCCAAGTTCAGCGAAGGCGCCTGGATTGTCGTCATCGTCATTCCGTTGCTGGTCTTTCTCTTCTTCCGCATTCACAAGCACTACAAGTACGTGGCGACGGTACTGCACAAGGGGTCGCTCTTTCCCAACATCCGCCAGCATCCGGTCAAGACGCTGGTGATGGTGGACGACGTCCACGCCGGCACGATCCACACGATCAACTTCGCCAAGTCGCTGGGCGCGCCATGGACTGCACTGCACGTGGCGATCGACCCGGACAAGGCCGACGCAGTGCGCAAGCGCTGGAACGAACGCATCGGCGACGAGGCCTATCTCAAGGTCCTGTCCTCGCCCTACCGCGAGCTGACGGGGCCGGTACATCAGTACGTCGAAGAACTGATGGACGAAATGAACGACGGCTACATCCACGTCATCGTCGGTCACCTGGTGATGAACACGGTCCAGGGCCAGGCGCTGCACCAGAACGCGGCCATCTGACGCTCAACCTGGCACTGCCAGGACATCCGCCGCGTGGCCGTCACCACCGTCGCCTATCAATTCACCGAGGAAGCTCTCGCCGACCTGCCGCGACACGTCCGTGCCCGTGGCCCGCCGATCAACAAGTGCATTACCCGCAGTGGGATCTAATAGCTACTCGACGACTAAGCGATAGCCGACGCCCGGTTCCGTCACGATCAACCGTGGCAGGGCTGGGTTTTCTTCCAGCTTCTGGCGCAGTTGGGCAAAGTAGACGCGCAGATAGTGCGTTTCGTCGGCATATTGCGGACCCCATACCTCCTTGAGTATCTGTCGGTGCGTGAGCACTCTGCCGGCGTGCTGAACCAGCAGGCGCAGCAGCGCATACTCCGTGGGAGTCAGTTTTACCGGTTCGCCGCCACGCGTCACGATGCGGCGTGCCAGGTCGATCTGGACGTCGCCAAAGGTAAGATCGGTTCCGCCGTAGCGGTTGGGCGTGGCGCCGGGCGACGCGCATCCGCGCCAGCAGTTCGTCGGTGCTGAACGGCTTGGTGAGATAATCGTCGGCGCCGGCATCCAGTGCTGCCACCTTGTCGCGATCGGCGTCACGCACCGAGAGGATAATCACCGGCGTGCTCGTCCACTCGCGCAGGCGGCGCAGCACCTCGACACCTTCCATATCCGGCAGATTCATATCCAGAATAATGACCTCCGGACGCACCTGCGCTGCCTTCGCCAGCGCCTCGTGCCCGTTTTCGGCTTCATGCACGCGGATAGTTGTTCGTTTCCAGGCTGATGCGTAAAAAGCGGCGGATGGGCAGTTCATCGTCGACGACCAGCACGGGTGATCCTTCGCTCACAGGTCGGCCTCCTTGACGGGTGGTGGTGGTGTGCCGGCCGGCAGTGAAATGATAAAGCGGGCGCCGCCTCCGGTGCGTTTTCGGCAGTCAGCGTGCCGCCATGCGCCTCGACCAGGCCACGACAGATCGAAAGCCCCAGGCCCGTACCGCCGGTTGCAGTACCGGGGACGCGATAGAACTTGTCAAAAATTCGTTCGAGGTCGCCGGGCGGAATGCCTTTGCCGCCGTCGGTTACGGCAATCATCAGCTTGCCGTGATTCATATGCGCCTCGATGGTGATCGGCGCCTCCGGCGGCGAGTAGTTGCAGGCATTGTCGAGAAGATTTACCAGCACCTGCTCCATCAGCACAAAATCCATCTGGACCAGCGGCAGATCAGGCGGAACATCGATGTTCAGCGGCCGGTGGATGCAGACAGTCTTCGACCCGCTGCGCCGCCACGCCGATGACTTCGCCGACGTCGCACCAGTCCAGCTTGAGCTTGCAGACGGCCGGCGTCGAGCCGTGACATATCGAGCAGGTTTGCCACCAGGCGATTGAGACGGCTGGCAGAGTCTTGAATGGAACGCATCAGTTCGGTCCGGAGGCGGATGTCGCCGTTGGTCTGGGATCCGAGCAGGCTCGGCAGCACCGGTGATGGTAGCGATAGGCGTACGCAATTCATGCGAGATCGAGTTGAGCAGTGCGGTATACAGGCGCTCCGATTCGCGCAGCATCAGCGATTGCTCGGCTGCTTCGTCCAGCAGTTCGCGTTCGATGACCAGTGCAATCTGGTTGACAAAGGTTTCCAGCAGCAGCTCCTGATCAAACCTGAGCGGTGTGCCCTGGCGGGTGCGGATGCCGATCACGCCAACCGTACGTCCCGGTGTTCGCAGCGGCAGATAGAGTGCCGATGCCTCCGGCAGCGTAGCTGTGCCGTGCCGGCACTTTTGCCGTTCTCAAACACCCAACTGGCCACGGCAAAGTCCTTTTCGTCCACGCAAACGTGCTGGAACTGTGCGGTTGTCCTTCAAGGTGCTCGCCGCGCGGCAAGAGGATGGCTACCTCGGCGTCAAACACACGCCCGATCTGGTTGACACCGCTCGCCAGCACGTCGTCCATGTTGACGGCCGTAGCCGTGTCATGGGCCAACGCATAGAGTGCCGCAGTGCGTTCGGCATTATAACTGGCCAATCGCTCCTGCTGGCGGAGCCGGGCCGTCAAGTTGCCTGCCAACAGGGCAATGACAAAGTAGAGCACAAAGAGAATCAAGTCCTGCGACTGCGGAAATGGCGAACGTCAGGCGCGGGGTGATGAACAGGAAGTTCCACGAAATGGCACTGAGAAACGCCGCCAGCAGCGCTGGTCCGCGCCCCAGGTAGATGGCGATCAGCAGCACGGTAAACAGCTCCATCAAGCCAACCGCCTGGTAGCCGAACCAGGGGTAAGTCTCGAAGACCAGCACAAGCACTGCCGTGACGGCGGCCACGATGGCGGCCGACCACGATAGCTTGCCCAGGGCGAGGGCGTTGGGTTGGCAGGCAGCGACCGGCCGCAGGGGCGCGGCTGTCTCATCTTCGCCGGAGACGACATAGATGTCGATATCGCCGCTGATGCGGATCAGGTTGTTGACCAAGGCCTGGCGCGGCCCGGCATGCCACCAGGCAGCGGCGTCGGCTTGCCGACTACGATCTGGGTTGCGTTGCGCTGGCGCGCCACGTGCACGATGGCGGCGGCCACGTCGCTGCCGGCTGTGATCACCACCTCGCCGCCCAGGCTGCGCACCAAGCTCCAGGTTGCGCGCCAGCTGCGCCTGCTCGGCGTCGGAGAGCGTATGCGCCGTCTCCACATGCACGGCCAGCCAGGGCGCCTCCAGGTTGTAGGCCATGCGCCGCGTCCAGCGCACCGCCTGTTCGGAAAACGGGCTTGACCCTACCGCGACCAGCAGCCGCTCGCCGGATTTCCAGGGACCGGCGATGTGCTTGACCTGCATGTAGTCCTGCAGCTTGTGGTCGACATGCTCGGCCGTCAGGCGCAGCGCCATCTCGCGCAGCGCCGTCAGGTTGCCGATGCGGAAGAAATTGCGCGCGGCCACATCGGCGCGCTCGGGCGTGTAGACCTTGCCCTCGGCCAGCCGCTTGCGCAGGTCTTCGGGCGGCAGGTCGATCAGCTCGATCTCGTCGGCCAGGTCGAGCAGTGAGTCCGGCACCGTTTCGTGCACCGTCACGCCCGTAATCTGGGCCACGGCGTCGGCGCGGCTCTCAAAGTGCTGGACGTTGACCGTGGTATAGACGTCGATGCCGGCCTCGAGCAGTTCCATCACATCCTGGTAGCGTTTGCGATGGCGCAGGCCTGGGGCGTTGGTGTGCGCCAGCTCGTCCACCAGAGCCAGTTCTGGCCTGCGCGCCAGCACGGCGTCGAGGTCCATGTCCTCGAGCCGTGTCCCCCGGTACTCCACGGTTCGCCGCGGCAGAACCTCCAGCCCTTGCAGCAGGAGCTCGGTTTCGATGCGGCCGTGGGTATCGACGTAGCCCACGACCACGTCGACGCCTTCGCTGCGGCGCTCGCGGCCGGCTTCCAGCATGGCGTAGGTCTTCCCCACACCTGCAACCATGCCGAAGAAGATTTTGAGTTTGCCGCGCTCGCTGCTTTGACTCCTCTTTCTGGATTAGGCTCAACAGCGTATCTGGATCGGGCCGGCTTGCTTCCATATGCTCTATTCTACCACTCCATATCTTGCCGGGGTGTGTTCAGCCCTGGAAGCCGCCTGGAAGCCGCATCGTTAAGAATCCACTGCCAGACGGTAGCCTACGCCTGGCTCGGTGAGAATCAGGCGCGGCCGCGCCGGGTCGGCCTCCAACTTCTGGCGCAGCTGTGCGAAATAGACACGCAGGTAGTGTGTTTCGTCCATATGCTGCGGCCCCCAGACCTGCTTGAGAATCTGGCGATGGGTCAGCACGCGGCCGGCATGCTGGACAAGCAGCCGCAGCAGCGCATACTCAGTCGGCGTGAGCTTGACCGGTTCACCGCTGCGTGTGACAAGCCGGCGCGCCAGGTCCATGCGGACGTCGCCAAAGTTAAGCACGGGGTCAGTGGTCGTCGGCTGTGCATGCCGGCGAGCGACGCGCAGCCGCGCCAGCAGTTCGTCCACGCTGAACGGCTTGGTCAGATAATCGTCGGCCCCTGCATCCAGCGCCACGACCTTGTCCCGATCGGCGTCACGGACGGACAGGACGATCACGGGGGTGGCGGTCCACTCGCGCAGCCGGCGCAGCACCTCGACCCCTTCCATGTCCGGCAGGTTCATGTCGAGAATAATGACTTCGGGACGGAACTGCGCCGCTTTTGCCAGGCCATCGCGGCCGTTTTCCGCCTCGTAGATGCGATAGTCATTGGTTTCCAGGCTGAGGCGCAGAAAACGGCGGATGGCAGCTCGTCGTCAACCACGAGACCGCCGGTTCGGCGTTCACAAGTCGGCCTCCTTGACAGGTGGCGGCGCAGCTCCGCACGGCAGCGTGATAGTAAAGCGGGCGCCGGCGCCGGGCGCATTACTGGCCACCAGGGTGCCGCCATGTGCTTCGACCAGGCCGCGGCAGATGGACAGCCCCAGCCCGGTGCCGCCCGAAGCGGTGCCGGGCACACGATAGAATTTTTCGAAGATGCGCTCGAAGTCGTCGGGCGGTATGCCTTTGCCGCCGTCGGTTACCGTAATCACCAGCTTGCCTTCGTCTATGCACGCCGCAATGCTGATTTGGGCTCCCGCCGGTGAGTAGTTGCAGGCGTTATCCAGCAGGTTGACGAGCACCTGCTCCATCAGCCCAAAATCCATCTGAACCAAGGGCAGATCTGGCGGCACGTCGATGGTAAGCGGGCGGTGCAGCAGGCAGTCCTCGACCCGCTGTGCCGCCACGCCGATCACCTCCCCTACGTCGCACCAGTCCAGCTTGAGCTTGATACGCCCCGCATCCAGGCGTGACATGTCCAACAGGTTGGCGACCAGGCGGTTGAGCCGGCTGGCAGAGCTCTGGATCGAACGGACAAGCTCCGCCCGCACGCGCCTCTCGCCGTCTGCCTGGACGGCGAGCAGGCCTGCCGCGCCCGTGATCGTGGCGATCGGCGTACGCAGTTCGTGCGAGATCGAATTCAGCAGTGCTGCATACAACCGTTCTGACTCGCGATGCATCAGCGACTGTTCCGCCGCCTCGTCCAGCAGTTCCCGTTCGATGACCAGCGCAATCTGGTTGACGAAGGTCTCCAGCAGCTGCTCCTGGTCAAAGCTGAGCTGATTCGGCTGGCGTGTACGGATGCCGATCACGCCGACGATGCGGCCGGTCGTCTGCAATGGCAGGAACTGGGCCGAGGCTTGCGACAATGTAGAAGTGTTGCGGCCGGCGCGCTTTCCGTTTTCAAACACCCACGCGGCTACGGCGAAATCCTTGTCATCGACACCAAACGTGCTCGCCATATGTGGCTGGCGTTCGAGATGCTCGCCCTTGGGCAGCAGGATGGCCACCTCGGCGTCAAACACACGTCCGATTTGGCTGACGCCGGTCGCCAGCACGTCGTCCATGTTGACTGCGCTGGCCGTATCGTGGGCGAGCGCATAGAGGGCAGCAGACCGTTCGGCATTGTAGCTGGAGAGCCGCTCCTGCTGGCGCAGGCGCGCCGTCAAATTGCCTGCCAACAACGCAATGACAAAGTAGAGCAAAAACAAGGATCACGTCCGGTGCTTCGGAAATGGCAAACGTGAGGCGCGGGTCGATAAAGAGATAGTTCCACGAAAACGCACTGGCAAAGGCTGCCACCAGGGCAGGCCCGCGGCCCAGATAAACGGCGATCAGCAGCACGGCAAACAGCTCGATGAGTCCGATGGCCTGGTAGCCAAACCACGGCAAACGTTCCGGACACGATTGCCAGGCTCACCGTCAACGCGGCAACAATCAGCAGTGCCCAGACATAGCGTTTCCACGGCGAGTGTGCAAGTCGCAGCTGGCAGCGCGGGTGGGGGTGAGGCGCCTGCTCTTGGCTCTCTCCCGCCACGATGTAGATATCGATCGCTCGCTGTTGCGGATCAGCCTGTCCACCAGGGTGCCGCCGCGTACGGGCTGCCACCACGGAGTGGCGTGCGGCTTGCCGACGACAATCTGTGTCACATTGCGCAGGCGCGCCATGCGTTCGATCGCCTCTGCCACATTGTCGCTGGAGGTAGTGACGACTTCGCCGCCCAAGGCTGCGCACCAGATCCAGGTTGCGCGCCAGCTGCTCCTGCTGCGCCGCAGTCAGCGAGCGCGACGTTTCGACAAAGACGGCCAGCCAGGGCGCCTCGAGGTTGTAGGCCATGCGCCGCGTCCAGCGCACTGCCTGTTCGGAGAAGGGGCTGGCGCTTACCGCCACCATCAGCCGCTCGCCGGACTTCCACGGTCCGGCAATGTGCTTGACCTGCATGTAGTCCTGCAGCTTGTGGTCGACATGCTCGGCGGTGAGGCGCAGCGCCATCTCGCGCAGGGCGGTCAGGTTGCCGGTGCGAAAGAAGTTGCTGGCGGCGACATCGGCGCGCTCGGCCGTATAGACCTTGCCCTTCGGCCAGCCGCTTGCGCAGATCCTCGGGCGACAGGTCGATCAGCTCGATCTCGTCGGCCAGGTCGAGCAGCGAGTCCGGCACCTTCTCGTGCACGAGCGCGCCGGTGATCTGGGCCACCGCGTCGGCGCGGCTCTCGAAGTGCTGGACGTTGACCGTCGTGTAGACGTCGATGCCGGCCTCCAGCAGTTCGATCACGTCCTGGTAGCGCTTGCGGTGGCGGAGGCCGGGCGCATTGGTGTGCGCCAGTTCGTCGACCAGCGCGAGCTGCGGGCTGCGTGCGAGCAGCGCATCCAGGTCCATGTCCTCAAGCGCGTGCCCCGGTACTCCAGTTTGCGGCGCGGGAGAACCTCCATGTCCTGCAGCAGCGCCTCGGTTTCGGCGCCGCCGTGTGTCTCGACATAGCCGACGACCACGTCGACGCCTTCGCCGTGGCGTTGGTGGCCCGCCTGCAGCATGGCATAGGTCTTGCCGACGCCGGCCACCATCCCGAAAAAGATCTTGAGCTTGCCGCGCTGCTGGCGCGCCTCTTCCTTTTGGATGAACGACAGCAGGGTGTCGGGATCCGGGCGCTGAGCAATCATGTGGGCTATTGCGCAGGAACTGGATAGCGCTCGTCCAGCGCCAGGTTGAGCAGCAGGACGTTGACACGGGCTTCGCCCAACAGCCCGAACGTGCGGCCTTCCGTATGCTTCGGCAATCAAGGCCTCCATCTCCTCGACCGGCGCGCCGCGGACTGCGGCCACGCGTGCCGCCTGGTAGGCGGCCGCCGCGGGGCTGATCTGCGGATCAAGCCCGCTGCCGGAAGCGGTCACCAGATCGACCGGCAGCGGCGCGTCGTTGGCGACACCCGCCGCCTTATCCGCTGCCTGCAAGGCGCAATCCGCTGTCTGTACGTTTCCATCCTCGCCGATCAGGCTGGGATTGAGCGGCCCCAGATTCGAGCCTGACGAGGCGGCGGCATTGTAGGGCGCCGGACCCGTCGCCGAGAGGCGGCCCCAGAAGTACTGCGGCTGGTCAAATTCCTGGCCGATCAGGCGCGAGCCCACAACTGCACCTGCTGCGTTCGTGATCAGGCTGCCGTTTGCCGGGCTCGGAAACACCACCTGTGCCATCCCGGTGATCAGCAGCGGATAGAGTACCCCGGTCAGCAGTGTGAACAAGATCAGCGCCACAATGGCGGGGCGGATCAACTGGCGCTGTGCTCGTGCGTGCTTGCATACTCATAGTAACTCCCTCTCAGGCCAAGCCCAGGGCCACCAGGAGCATGTCGATCAGCTTGATGCCGATAAATGGCACGATCAGCCCGCCCAGGCCGTAGATCAGCAGGTTGTCGCGCAGCAGCTGTGACGCGCGCCGACGGGCCGGTAGCGCACGCCGCGCAGGGCCAGCGGGATCAGCAGGATGATGATCAGCGCGTTGAAGATCACCGCCGACAGGATGGCGCTGCTGGGCGTGGCCAGGTGCATGATGTTGAGCGCGTTGAGCACCGGATAGGTGGCGGCGAACGCGGCCGGGATGATGGCGAAGTACTTGGCCACATCGTTGGCGATGCTGAACGTCGTCAGCGCGCCGCGGGTCATCAGCAGCTGCTTGCCGATCTCGACGATCTCGATCAGCTTGGTCGGGTTCGAGTCCAGATCGACCATGTTGCCGGCTTCCTTGGCGGCCTGCGTGCCGGTGTTCATGGCCACGGCCACGTCGGCCTGGGCCAGCGCCGGCGCGTCGTTGGTGCCGTCGCCGGTCATGGCCACCAGGTGCCCGCCCGCCTGGTACTCGCGGATCAGCTTGAGCTTGGCCTCGGGCGTGGCCTGGGCCAGGAAGTCGTCCACGCCGGCCTCGGCGGCGATGGCGGCGGCCGTCAGCGGGTTGTCGCCGGTGATCATCACGGTCTTGATGCCCATCCGCCGCAGTTCGCCGAAGCGTTCCTTGATGCCGCCCTTGACGATGTCCTTCAGGTGGATCACGCCCAGCACGTGGCTGCTGCCGTTGCACTCGGCCACGACCAGCGGCGTGCCGCCCTGTGCGGGCGATCTCGTCGACGCTGCGTCTGCACGGTCGGCGGGAAGTGCCCGCCCTGATCTTCGACGTAGAGCTTCGACGGCATCGGCGGCGCCCTTGCGGATCTGGCGGCCGTCCAGGTTGACGCCGCTCATGCGGGTCTGCGCCGTGAAGGGGATGAAATGGGCGCCCAAGCTCGTGCACGTCGCGCCCGCGCAGGCCGTACTTCTCCTTGGCCAGCACGACGATGCTGCGCCCTTCCGGCGTCTCGTCGGCCAGCGAGGCGAGCTGGGCGGCGTCGGCCAGCTGCTCGGCTGACACGCCGTGCGCCGGGACGAACGCCGTCGCCTGGCGGTTGCCCAGCGTGATCGTGCCGGTCTTGTCCAGCAGCAGCACGTCCACGTCGCCGGCCGCTTCGACGGCCCGGCCCGACATGGCGATCACGTTGGCCTGGATCATGCGGTCCATGCCGGCGATGCCGATGGCCGACAGCAGCCCGCCGATCGTCGTCGGGATCAGGCAGACCAGCAGCGCGACCAGCACCGTCACCGTGACGGGCGGGCCCTGCCCGGCGGCGTCGCACGCTGTAGAGCGAAAAGGGCAGCAGCGTGGCGGTCGCCAGCAGGAAGATGATGGTCAGCGCCGCCAGCAGGATGTTCAGCGCGATCTCGTTGGGCGTCTTCTGGCGCTTGGCGCCTTCGACCATGGCGATCATGCGGTCGAGGAAGGTCTCGCCCGGGTTGGCGGTGATGCGCACGACCAGCCAGTCGGAGAGCACGCGCGTGCCGCCGGTGACGGCGCTGCGGTCGCCGCCGCTTTCGCGGATGACGGGCGCGCTTTCGCCGGTGATGGCGCTCTCGTCGACCGAGGCGACGCCTTCGATGACCTCGCCGTCGCCGGGGATGATGTCGCCGGCCTCGACCAGCACGACGTCGTCTGCGCCGCAGCGTGCCGGCCGGCGTCGCCGTGATAGGCTGCGCCGTGGCTTGGACTGCTCAGCTTTTTGGCCGTCACGTCGCGGCGCGCCTTGCGCAGGGTGTCGGCCTGGGCCTTGCCGCGGCCCTCGGCCATCGCCTCGGCGAAGTTGGCGAAGAGCACGGTGAACCACAGCCAGACCGAGATGGCGACGATGAAGCCGGCCGGCGCTTCGCCCTGGCCCAGCAGCGCCTGCACGACACAGGAGCGTGGTCAGCAGCGCGCCGACCTCGACGATGAACATCACCGGGTTGCGCACCTGGTGCACGCGGGTTGAGCTTGCGCAGCGAATCGACGACCGCGCGTGCCGACGATGGGCGGATCGAACAGCGGGCGAGCCTTTGCTTCCAAGTGCACACTCATGCGAAGAACTCCTCGTCAAAGACCTTACTGGCTATCATCATCAGGTGTTCGACGATCGGCCCCAGCGCCAGCGCCGGGAGGAAGGTCAGCGCGCCGACGACGATGACCGTGCCGATCAGCAGCACGACGAACAGCGGCGTGTGCGTGGGCAGCGTGCCGGCGCCGGCGGGCACGTGCTTCTTGCGCGCCAGCGAGCCGGCAATCGCCAGCGTCGGGATCGCCAGCCAGTAGCGGGCGATGAGCATGGCCAGCCCCAGCGCCGTGTTGTAGAACAGGCGTGTTGGCGCCCAGGCCCGGCGAAGGCGCTGCCGTTGTTGTTGCCGGCGGACGAGAAGGCGTACAGCACCTCGCTGAAGCCGTGCGGCCGCGGGCTGCAGGTTGTAGATGGTCGCCGCGCCTGCCAGCGGTCACCACGGCCACCGCCGTGCCCAGCAAGCACGACGGCCGGCGGGATCAGGATGACCAGCGAGGCCATCTTCATCTCGTAGGCCTCGATCTTCTTGCCCAGGTACTCCGGCGTGCGGCCGACCATCAGCCCGGCGATGAAGACGGCGATGATGGCGAAGATCAGCATGCCGTACAGGCCGGAGCCGACGCCGCCGAAGATCACCTCGCCCAGCTGCATCAGCCACATCGGCACCAGGCCGCCCAGCGGCGTGAACGAATCGTGCATCGAGTTGACCGAGCCGTTGGAGGCGGCGGTGGTTGCCGTCGCCCACAGCGCCGAGTTGGCGATGCCGAAGCGCACTTCCTTGCCTTCCATGTTGCCGCCGGCTGCATGCGCTGGCGGCCTGGTCGACGCCCAGGCGTGCAAGCGCCGGGTTGCCGCTGCGCTTCGGCTGCGTACACGCCCGCCAGCAGCACGACGAAGATGATCGTCATGGCCGCCAGCACCGCCCAGCCCTGGCGCGTGTCGCCGACCATCTTGCCGAAGGTGTAGCACAGCGCGGCCGGGATCAGCAGGATCGACAGCATCTCGAGGAAGTTGGAGAGCGGCGTCGGGTTCTCGAACGGATGCGCCGAGTTGGCGTTGAAGAAGCCGCCGCCGTTGGTGCCGAGCTGCTTGATGGCGATCTGCGAGGCGGCCGGGCCGACGGCGAGCACCTGCTGCGTCACAGGGTTGCCATCGGCGTCGGTGATGCGGCTGGACCAGCTGCGCCGCCGGCGTAGGCGGCGAAGGTCTGCACCACGCCCTGCGAGACCAGCACGAGCGCCAGGACGAGCGACAGCGGCAGCAGGATGTAGAGCGTGCTGCGCGTCAGGTCGACCCAGAAGTTGCCGATCGTCTGCGCCGAGCGGCGTGCCAGCCCGCGGATCAGCGCCACCAGCACGGCCATGCCCGTGGCGGCCGAGACGAAGTTCTGCACCGTCAGCCCGAGCATCTGCGTCAGGTAGCTCATGGTCGTCTCGCCGCCGTAGCCCTGCCAGTTGGTGTTGGTGGCAAAGCTCACGGCCGTGTTGAAGGCCGGGTCGGGCGTCATGGTCGTCGCCAAGTACTGCGCTGCCGGGCCGATGGAGACCAGCGCCCTGGATGCGCTGCAGCAGAGTAGACGACCAGCAGGCCCAGGCCGTTGAAGAGCAGGAACGCCAATGCATACGTCTTCCAACCCATCTCCTCGTCTTCGCGGGTGCCGAGCAGGCGATAGATCCAGCGTTCGACCGGCGCCAGCACGCGGGTCACGCGGGACGTGCCTTCGTACACGGCGGCCATATACGAGCCCAACGGCTTGACCAGGGCCAGCAGCACGACCATGTAGATGGCGAGCTGCGCAATTCCGTTGATTGTCATCCGAACCACTCCGGTTTCATCAGTGCCACGACCAGGTAGACCAGCAGGGCCAATGCGATTGACCCCACGATCGCATAAAGCGGATCCATGTCACTCTCCCCGCACTGCATCGCACAGGTAGACCAGGCCCCAAGACAAGGCAAAGAGGGCGACTATCAATAAAAGGTAAATGGCGTCCATAGAGATCTCTCCAGTGCCGTATTCTAGGCAGAAACGAGCCTGTGCTGCCGTCCGTTCCTGCCTCGCGTATGGGCATCACGGTATTCCAGATACCGGGATCGTTGAACAGTTCGACGTGCTGCCGCGACAGGCGTACGCGCAGCAGCTCAAACTGGCAGTCGCTCCAGAAGGGGATCCTGCTCTTGGGCAGCTTGGCAAAGACGACGTCGGCTGCGACCTGGTCGGCTGCACCGGTAATGGCTTCATACATGGTGCAGTATTGATACACCGTCAGCCCGCACGCCAGGCCATAGTCGTCGATCGTGTCCACATAACCCTTCAGCAGCTGCTTGTCGCTGATCGTTGAGGTTGAGATAGCCCAGCTCGTGCCCAGATAGCACAGGTGCTTGGCGCACACCATATGCACGAGGTGGACCGTGCCACCACATGACCGTGCCAATTTGCAGGCTGCATGCAGCACATCCCACGTCCATTCTGGCTCGGCTACCTGCACCATGATCACCGGTTGATCTTCCATCGTCGACTCCATTCCCGGCATGTGCCGCCGGTCTGCAGTGTTTGCCAAACTCATCGCAACCATCATGCGCCCAGAACGCATCAAAATGGAGTCGAGCTTCGGCGTGGCGCCATCAAGAAATCCGTCAAAAATTCGGGGCGCGGTGTCAAGAACAGATCAGGCTTTGGGGGCTAGTGCGTTAAGAAAGGATCAGGAGGGTCTTGTAAGTGGGTGATTTAGAGCGTAATAGTGAATCAGGTGCGTTGACGCCGCTGCTGGCTCGATGGACAACCGCCACGGACTCGGCGCTGAGTCAAGCGTCAGCGAACGTTTTCGCCAGCCGGTCAGAGCCGGGAGTATGCAGCTCTTTATGAACATTTCACAACTTCGTCACTTCACATTCGGCAAAGCACTCCGCACACGTGACAGCGCCCACCAGACCATCAGCAAGACGGTTGGCCTGGCTGTCTTCGCCTCGGACTCGCTCTCTTCCGTAGCCTACGCCGGCGGTGAGATCCTTCTCATCCTGTCCGTGCTGGGGGCTGCTTCCTACTGGATGGCCATCCCGATCACGGTAGCGATCGCGCTGCTGCTGATCGTGCTAACCTTCTCCTACCGCCAGACGATCTTCGCCTATCCCAATGGCGGTGGCGCCTACGTCGTCTCGCGTGACAACCTGGGCGAGGCCTGGGCGCAGGCCGCCGGCGCCGCGCTTCTTATTGACTATATCTTGACCGTGGCGGTCAGCATTGCCGCGGGCGTGGACCAGATCGCCAGCATGTTCCCCATCTTGTTTAGCTACAAGGTGCAGCTATCGCTGCTGCTGATCATGTTCATCACGCTCATGAACCTACGTGGCGTCAAGGAGTCCGGGCGCATCTTCGCCATCCCCACGTACTGGTTCGTGGCCATGATGCTCGTAATGCTCGGTGTTGGCATGTGGCAGGCCTTTAGTGGCACGCTGGGCACCGTCCAGAACGTGCCGGGCTCGGACCACCCCACCTTTGCGGTGACCGGCCTTGCCTTCACCTTTATCCTGTTGCGAGCGTTCAGCTCAGGCACGACGGCCCTCACCGGCGTCGAGGCGATCTCCAACGGCATCACCGCCTTCGGCCATCCGAAGTCGCGCAACGCCGCCGCCACCCTCGTGTGGGATGCCGCCCTGCTGATGATCATGTTCCTCGGCCTCGGCATCCTTGGTTACCTGGTGCAGGCACATCCCTCGGAGCAGGAAGTGCTGATCTCGCAGGTCGCGCGCACGATTTACGGCGACGGCATAATGCGCTTTCTCACGCTGCTGTCGGCCACGATCATCCTGATCATGGCTGCCAATACCAGCTTCGCCGATTTCCCCCGCCTGGCGGCGCTGCACGCTGGCGACGGCTTTCTGCCCCGCCAATTTACCTTCCGCGGCAGCCGCCTGGTCTTTTCTTGGGGCGTCATCATGCTGGCGGCGCTGGCGAGCCTGCTGATCATTATCTTCCAGGGCAGCGTCAGCCGGCTGATCCCGCTCTATGCCATCGGCGTGTTCGTCTGCTTTACTGTGTCACAGACGGGCATGGCTAAGCGCTGGTGGCGTATCGGCGGTCTGATGCGCAGCGGCGAACTGGAGCGTGGGGGTGAGATCGTCACCCAAGGCAGCATCATCCACTTCGATCGCGGCTGGGCGCCCAAGATGGTGCTCAACTCGTTTGGCGCCGTCATTACCGCCATCGTAGCCGTCATCTTCCTGGTGACCAAGTTCACCGGCGGCGCCTGGATGATCGTACTGCTCATTCCCACGCTGGTGTGGGTCTTCTTCCGCATCCACCACCACTACCAGCATGTGGCCAAGGTCCTGACCACCGAGGGGGAGACTGTGCACCTGGCCCCACGGCCGATCGAGACGATCGTGCTGGTCGGCGACGTACATCGGGAGACGATGCGCCTGGTGGAGTTTGCCATCTCGCTCGGCGTGCCGTGGAAGGCCGTGCATATCGCGGTCAACGAGGCGCGGGTGGACGACGTACAGCGGAAGTGGGAGGAACGGGTCGGCGTCGGCGAGCTTGTCGTGCTCAAGTCGCCGTACCGCAGCGTGACCCGGCCCCTGCACCAATACATCAAGCGGCGGCTCAAGCACAATCCGGGTGGCTTCATCCATGTTGTATTGGGCGAACTGCGCACCGGCAACGCCTTGACGCAGGTGCTGCATCAGAACGCCCATTTGATCGAGCAGCTGGCTCTCAGCGACCTGGACGGGGTTGTCACCAGTGTGGTGCCCTTCAAGCTTGAGAACTATGAAGTGGAAGACTTCCCCCACTTCGAACCCGAGGAGGTAATACGGACCAGGCCAGAAACTACGCCAGAAACGATACCGCAGTCCAATAAGAGCTCTACACTGGCCCTAAACGGGGGACAACCGGCCCAGCATGAGGCCGCAGCTGCGAAGGAGGGCGCGGAGCTATGAACGTTCTATTGCATATGCTTATGTCCGACGGGCTCTGGTTCCTGGTCTTTGTCGGCTGGATCGTCTTGATCGTCGTCGGGCTGGAGGCGGACAAGCCGCTGAGCGGGGGCATCCCCGGCCATATCGATGTGCACGAGCAGCGCCGGACGCATGCATGGAACTTGCGCGACAAGATCGGCGAAATCGGGGGTTGGGCCGTGTTTGCGGGCGTCAGCGCCCTCCTGCCCGTGATTCTGTATTGGATTTTCGCCGTTCACGGTCGTTAAGCTATAGGTCGTAAGCCTGTGAATAAACCGGGAGAGGCCCTAGGCCTCTCCTGCTCCTACCATCAGCCCCACCAGCCTGTCGCCGTCGATATCCTTCGCCAGCACGTCGCCGACCTTGAGGCCGCGGCGCATAACGATGATGCGGTCGGCGCTGGCAAAGATGTCCTGCATGTTGTGGCTGATGATGATCACCGGCACGTTCTGCTGTTTGAGCGTGCGCACCAATTCGTGCACTTTGCGCTGCTCGGGCACGCCCAGGGCGGCGGTCGGCTCGTCCATGATGACCAGGCGAGCATTCCAATAGACAGCGCGGGCGATGGCCACCGCCTGGCGCTGGCCGCCCGACATCTCGCGGATCGGCCGCCTGAGGTTGGGGATACGGATATCGAGCCGGTTGAGCACCGAGTGCGCTTCGGACAGCATCTTGCTGCGGTCGACCTGCTTGAAGATCCCTAACAGCCGTCGCGATGGCTCGCGTCCCAAGAAGATGTTGACTGAGGCGTCGAGATTCTCACACAAGGCGAGATCCTGGTAGATGGTCTCGATCCCCATGCTACGCGCCTCCATCGGCGAGGTCATGGTGATCTCGCGATCCTCCAGGAAGATGTGGCCGTCGTCCGGCTTGTAGACACCCGAGATCATCTTGATCAACGTGGACTTGCCCGCGCCATTGTCGCCTGCTAGCGCGAGTACTTCACCGGGGTAAATTTGCAGGCTCACCTGGTTGACGGCCGTCAGACCGCCGAAACGCTTGGTCACACTCTCGAGCCGCAAAATCGGTGAGCGCTGATCCGACGCAGGCAACGGCGCCGGTATTGTATCCATCGTCTCCATAGCCTACCCCCTCACCAACTTCTCGCGTGCCTGATCGATCAGGACGGCCAAGATGATCACGACGCCGACGGCAATGAACTGCCAGAACGGGTTGATATTGAGGATCACCAGGCCGTTGGCCAGCACGGCAATAATCAGCGAGCCGATCAGCGTTCCGATCACTGTGCCCGCGCCGCCGAACAGTGACGCACCACCAATGACGACAGCTGCCACCGTATCGAGCAGCATCGCCTCGCCGGCATTCGCCGCACCGTTGGTGAAGCGCATGTTGTAGACTAGCCCGGCGCAAGCGGCAAAGGTCGCCGACAGCATGTAGATCATAATCAGGCGCCGCTCGACTGGAATGCCAGCGCGCAGGGACGCTTCCTTGTTGCCACCGATGGCGTACGTGTGCAGGCCAAAGCGCGAGCGCGAGAGCAGCAGGTGCGCCACGAGCAGCAGCACGAGCATGATTAGCATAACATAGGGAAAGACGCCCACCACCTGGCGCATATCCGCCTGGACCAGTCCGGCCGGCTGTGTAAAAAATGACCAGCCCACTTTGGGGTGAAAGTAAAGCAAATAGCCGTTGCCCAAGCGACCAATGCCTTCGACACGCACCGGCACCGGCATGCCACCCGAAAACAAGAAGCCCACGCCGCGTGCGATGCCAAACATGCCCAGCGTGGCGATAAAGGGTGGTACGTTGAGCCGGGCAATCAACAGGCCGTTGACCAGGCCCGCCGCCCAGGCCGCCACAAGGCCCACTGCTGCTCCGGCCAACACGACCAGCCAAAGCGGCGTGTCGGGTGGAAAGCGGTTCATCGTCAACGCTGCCACTACCGACACCATACCCATCACGTAGCCTGCCGATAGGTCGATGCCGCCGGAAATGATGACGAAAGTCTGGCCAAAGGCAATGATGGTGAGCAGCGCCATGTTGGCCAGGATATTCTGCAGGTTAACGGGCGTGAAAAAGACCGGGCTGCCAATCGTAAATACGATTAGCAGGATAGCCAAGAACAACCACGCCCACAACGACCCGAGGATCTCGATCCAGGATCGCTTGGTGCTCGGCGCATTAGATGCTGAGGTAATAGTAGCCATTGGGAGGGATCTTTTGAATATGCACCGTCCCCGGGACGTTTCTGTTCGTCCCGGGGACGTTTCTGCGGAAAGGAACTATTTACCTACGAACCTGCCGCATCATTCGGCGCTGTAGATCGACTGCTGTGCTTCTTCAGTGTCTACATTGTCGCGCGTAATAATGGTGTAGCCGGTCGGCCAGCGCTTGTCGATGCTGGCGGTGTCGCCCTTGGAGGCAGCTACGGCGTACTCGATGCACTTCTGGCCCATCTCGTACGGGTGTTGGGCAATGACGATGTCCACCACTTCATTGCGCAGGTCTTCGATGGCTGCTTCAGGTGCGTCAAACGCTGCAACCTTGACGGTGCCACTGAGGCCAGCATTCTTGACGGCCTGCGAGGCGCCTTCGGCGCTAAACAGGTTGGCCCCAAACACACCGCTCAAATCCGGCACGCGCTGCAGAACGGCCGAGGTCTGCTCGGCAGCCCTAGCGGCACTGTCCTCGTTATAGTCCACACCTACTAGTTCGACGCCGCCGTTGGTGCCCTCGATGGCCTCACGGCAGCCTTGCTCACGCTGGTCGGTGGTGGAAATGCCCGGGCGCACGTTCTGGATGTACATCTTGCCGGAGCCGCCGATCGCATCGATGACTGCCTGGCAGGCTACGCGGCCACCCTCGACATTGTCTGACCCGATGTAGGAAAGCGGGAATGTGATGTCACCGGTGGTGTAGTCACCCGCGGTATCGCCAATAAAGGTGTCGACCGAAATGACGTTGATGCCGGCGTCAGAGGCCGCTCGCAACGGCTCGATGAAAGCCTGTTTGTCGGTAGCGGCGATACACAGCGTGTCAGGCGCCTGCGCGAGCACGGCGTCCAGAATTGGGCGCTGGAGCGTGGCGTCAAACTGCGCAGGGCCATCGGCGCTGAAGTCGACGCCCAACTCTTCGGCCTTGGCGCGTGCGCCTTTTTCCATGGTGACATAGAAGCCGTCGCCCTTGACGCCGTAGACCAGCGCTACCTTAACCGGGGCCCCTTCGGCAGCGGGTGCTTCAGCCGCGGCTTCGGTGGCCGTCGCTTCGGCAGCAGCCTCCGTCGCCGGTGCTTCAGCCGCGGCTTCGGTGGCCGTCGCTTCGACAGCTGCCTCAGTGGCGGGGGCCGCCGGCGCCGCAGGTGCGGCACAGCCTGAGAGTGCCAGCACAAGGATGGCCAGCACGCCGGCGAGGATGTACATCTTGGGGTTGACTGTTCGCATAATGATTCGTCTCCTGATGCACTTCTGGATTACACAATATGTACAAACCGCTGGCGGGTCGGCACGTGGGCACTTATGTGTGCACACTGCGGCTGCCAGCGAGATTGTCGCTTACGCGTCGCCTTCATAGGGGTTTCGAATTAGGCGATATTGCTTGCTGCACTGTCTTGCTTGGGAACAGGGTTACTGTAGCGCAATCGTTTGCGGATGTCAAACGACCGCAAGCGTAATGCCATGACATTTACGGATGCCCATCCACGACGGAAATGGTATATTTCTACTACTTTTTGGCGCATGCGAAGCCCACACCAGCCTGCTACCATGGTAGATGCTTGGCGTATGTTCGGAAATCGCGGCGTTTCCGGATATACGCCGCTTTATTTTGCTTCGCCCGTACGTCTCGCCTTTACTTTTGGCCCTACGTATCTGTCGCTCGCGTGCGCTAAATGGGCCGTAGGAACAGCCACGCTACCACGGCAATCAAAACCAGGTAGGACATGGGGTAGGCCCAGTCGAAGAATCGGTCGATGCGCTCGACGCGCTCGATTTCACCCTTGGACTCCATGCGCTTCATCTGCACGTTGTAGAGCAGCACGAGCGTATTGACGACGAAGGTCACCGCCATGACGGCATCCAAAAACGTGACGTAGCCGAGCCGCGGATAGTTATTGGCCAGGCTGAAGCTGAAGGCGATGAAGAGCAGAATGTTGGCGGCGGCGGCCTCGATGCGGCGGGTGTAATCCTTCAGGAAAAAAGTGAACCACGAGATCAGGATGATGAGCAGGATGGGAACAAAGACCTGCAGGATGTAATACTCGAGGTGGCGCGGTGCTTCAAACGAAAACGTCATGCGTGCAGTCTGACGCTCGGCGCCGGCGCTGTTGGTTACCGTGTTGGGGGCCACCGTCAGGTCGCCGATGATAAACTCGTCCTCGCCATGGTCAGGACTGATGCTGCTGTAGCCGGGCAGGGGTGCCAGCGTATAGATATTGTCGGGCAGGATCATGTCCAGGATGATCGGGAACTCCTGGGTATCGAATGGATACTTCTTGAAGTCGAAATCAGCCTGGAACGTGGCGGTGAATCGCTCGACATAACGTGCGCTGCCGTCGGGCCAGACGGCTACAGCGCGGTTCTGCACCCAGCGGTTACCCTGCTGGTTGAAGAAGCTGAAGTCCGGCCAGTTGCTCTTGGCATCGGCGAGGAAGCGGTCAAACTCTTTTTCGGTGTAGAGCTTGACGGCGCAGCTGCAGGTGTCGGGGCTGAAGGCCAGGTTTGGATCCTGCCAGTCCATGCGCACGCTGCCGATGACTGTGAAATCTTCGCCGGACGAATCCACCTCGCTGATGCGGTCGATCTTGACGCCTACCTGTACAGGGGTGGGGCGCTTCAGGCTCGGCGGTGCGCCGACGGTTGCCTCACCCTGCAACGCCCCGGGGGCGTTGAAGCCGACGACGGCACGATATGCGCCGGTCGTGGGTGTGCCGTCGGCGCCGGGTGCGCCCGTAATTTCGACGGTGTAGCCGCTGCCGCCTTCGGTCAGCTTGCGTTCGAAGGCCGTCGTCGTCTCCTGGCCGTCCAGATTGGCCGCCGCCAGTGGCTTACCGCCATAGTCGCGCAGGATCACCTGCGGCTGCAGGGCCATATTGGTGCCGCTTGTGCTGCCGGTGGCGGTTACGAACACCTCCAGCGTGTCGCCGGGATCAAAGTCGACCAGTGGGAGCACTGTCAGCGGCTGTTCTGCCGTAATGGTGCCCGTGATCTCCGACGCTCGCTGCACCATGCTCAGGTTCTGCTGGTCGAGCACCGCAATCGTGGCGCCTGCTTGGGTTCCTGCGATTTGGGCATCGCCCGTCAGTACCTGAGGCGCATTGATGCCGACCGTGAGCGTGTACATGCCTGACGTAGCGCGGCCGAGCGCAGACAGCGACCCGCCGGCAAGCAGCAGGTAGTCGCCAGGGGCAGTGACTGGGTATTCAAGCGCGGCCGCATACCCCTGGCCGCCGTCGTCGTTCCAGGCGAGGAAATAGCGCCGACGCAGCGCCTCGAGCCCCGGCGCAATATCGCCGCCAGCCGCCAGCAGCTGCTGCAGATCTGC
Source organism: uncultured Chloroflexia bacterium (assembly GCA_963701415.1). Lineage (GTDB taxonomy): Bacteria > Chloroflexota > Anaerolineae > Caldilineales > Caldilineaceae > Fredericiella. Next base: position 449,471 of record CAVPAH010000018.1, on the reverse strand, counting down.
CTCGTATTGTGTCTGGAGCGCCTGCAGGTCGGCGGTGCCATCCAACAAGGCCACGAAGGGGTCGAGATTGCCGGAGACAGTGCGCATATGGGCATTAAGCGTGTCCCCAGGAACGAGGCCGGGGACGCGATAGACCTGCATACCCGCACCCGGCTGGATCCGGCCGCCAATCTGTTGGACGGCGGGCGGCGATGCTTCTTCCTGGGCTTGCACCGGCAGAGCGCGGGCAAGCAGAACCATAGAAAAAAGCAGTGCCAGTGCAACGACGAAAGAACGCCGTAAATACGGCTTGTCAGGTCTCATGGGAAACGCTTTCGACTTTGTGATAACGGTATGCCCGGGTGCACGACGGCTACTGCACCCACGCGGACGTCTTACCGCATAGTTGCCGGTGGGAGCCCTTCCGGTTCAAGGGTGATCAACACTTTGCCGTCGTCGTATGCCAGCACCTCAGCACGTACGCTGCGAACATGCGGCTCTGGGGGTGCACACTGCTCATTACGGTACTTCATGTGGTTCGTAGTGGCAAGTTAAAGTTCAGGTAAAACCCGGCGCATTGGCGACGGCGCCAACGTCGTCTATACTAGCGAAGCGCAACGCAAGGTATGACTGGCTGCGCGGCATCATCAGCCGCAAGAGGAGAATAAACATGCAGGGACAGCAGACAGCGAGCCTAGATCAGGCGCCCAGCCTTGACCAGGCTGTGTATAAGAACGCGCCGCCGCGCTTTCACCTGCTGGTCAAGCCCAGCGGCTCGACCTGCAACTTGGACTGCACCTACTGCTTCTTCCTCTCCAAGGAGGCGTTGTACCCCAACCAGAAGAGTCGCATGCCGGAGGCGACGCTGGAGGCTTACGTGCGCCAGCTGCTCGAATCACACCGTACGCCGCAGGTGACGGTGGCGTGGCAGGGCGGCGAGCCGACGCTGATGGGGCTTGACTTCTTTAAGCGTTCGGTCGAATTTGTGGAGCAGTACAAGCGCCCGGATCAGGCGATCGAGTACACCTTCCAGACCAATGGGGTGCTGCTGGACGACGAATGGTGCGCATTTCTCAAGCAGCACAACTTTTTGGTGGGCCTGAGCGTGGATGGGCCGCAGGCAATCCACGATACCTACCGCCTTAACAAGGGTGGGCAGGGAACGTTCAAGCAGGTGATGCGCGGCTGGGAGCACCTGCGCAAGCACGGCATAGATTTCAACATCCTCTGCACGGTCAACGCCGCCAACCAGCACCACGGCCGGGAGGTGTACCGCTTCTTCCGCGACGAGCTGCATGCCGACTGGATGCAGTTCATCCCCATCGTCGAACGCGCTACGGTCGAGACGCTGCCGATCGCCAACCTCGGTTGGAGCGAACGGCCGGGCGGCCAGCGGCTGCTCTACACACAGAACGGTTCGCTGGTGACGGAGCGATCGGTGGGCGGCGAGCAATACGGCCGCTTCCTGGTCGATATCTATGAAGAGTGGATCCGCGGGGATGTGGGTAAGGTCTTCGTCCAGCTCTTCGACGTGACGCTGCACGCCTATTTCGGCGAGTACTTGCTCTGCATCCACGCTCCGACCTGTGGCTACGGCCCGGCGATGGAATACAACGGCGACCTGTACACCTGCGACCACTTTGTGGAGCCGGCGTATAAGCTGGGCAACATCAACGAGACGCACATGATCGAACTGGTGGCCTCGCCCAAGATGCGCCAGTTTGGCGACGACAAGCGCGACCTGCTGACGAAGCAGTGCCAGACCTGTGCCGTGCGCCCCCTCTGCAACGGCGGCTGTCCCAAGGACCGCTTTATCGAGTCACGCGACGGTGAGCCGGGGCACAACTACCTCTGCGAGGGCCTCTACTACTTCTTCGACCACGTGCGGCCGACCATGAATATCATGGCGCAGCTGGTGCAGCGCCGCCAATATGCGGCGCGCGTCATGGAGTGGGTAGCGGCCGAAGACGCCAAGCGCGGCCGCAACGACCCCTGCCCCTGCGGCAGCGGGCGCAAATTCAAGCAGTGTCACGGACAGAACCCCAGCTGGGCGAAGGAACTGCCAGTCCCCTCCCGCACCGGGTCGCTCCGAGTAACTTCGGCCCGGGCTCAGCGTTGCGCCGCTATGCTGTGAATCTTGATCTCCGGCGCAGCCTCTGAGTTCTTCCCGCCGCCGAAAAGCTTGCGCCCGGCCTCGCCGATGGCGCCGCGCAGCAGCTCGGTGCGAGTCAGGATATCGTAGAGTTCGCCGGTCTTGCCGTCGGTAGCAGACGATGCGATCCAGACAGCCTTGGCGGCGGGCACTTCGGCGGGCTTGCCCCACATGCGTACGATGGTGGGGAAGCTGCTGAGCTTTTCCTCGGAGCCTTCGATCACGTCAATGTCCGTGAGCATGTCGGTCAACACCATGCCGGGGTTGAACGCATAAATGCCAATGCCAGCTGTACCGGCCTGCTTTGTCTCCTCTGCCAGTGCCAGGGTGAAGGTGCGCACCCAGACCTTCGAGGTGGTATATGCCGTCTGGAAGGGCACAGGTTTGCCATCTGCACCGCGGCCAACCAGGTTGATAAGCTTACCGAATCCCTGCGCGACGAAGCGGCGTAGGGCGGCATGTGATCCATAGTATGTGCCCAGGATATTGGTATTGACGACTTGCACAAAGGCATCGGGTGGTACCTGTATCACAGGCCCGAAGGGAGCGCCGATGCCGGCGTTGTTTACCCAGATATCGATGCGGCCAAAGGTGCGCACGGCGTGTTCTGCGAGCGTTTCGACCTGCTCGTGACTGCTGACGTCGACGGCAAGGCCGCTGGCGCGGCCGCCGCCGTTGAGCAGGCCGCCGACGGCTTTGTCCAAGGTGGACTGTGAGCGGCCGGCGACGACGACCGTCGCGCCGGCGGCGACATAAGCTTGGGCGATCGCATAGCCAAGCCCGCGCGAACCGCCGGTGATGACTGCAATCTTGCCCTTCAATTCGTCAGCCATGGTGGAGCTCCTAGAGTTAGGCCGGTATACATGTCTCCGGGACCTCGCCGGTCCCCCGGGGACCTTGGGTGACATCCGGTTGATCCTACAGCTTCCGTAGGTACTCTGCCATAAGTTTCTTTATGCCCACACCTGGAAATGCGACGGTGACTTCTTCGCCTTCACGGGTTGTTGTGCTTTCGATGACCGTGCCAACGCCGAAGGAGGCGTGCTGCACGGAATCGCGGCGCTGGAACTGGCCGGCCTTGGCCGCAGTGGGCGGCTTGGCGGCGGACTTGCGCGAGATCGGAGGGCTGCCTTCACCCGTCCCGCCGGGTGACCAGTAGTTGCCCTTGCTGCCCCCGGCAGATCCGGCCTTGTCGCCGGAGCTGCCCTGGCCCCAGGTCGGCGGTGAGGACTTGGAACGGCCGCTCCATTGGCCACCGGTCTGGCTGCGTGGGTTCCTGCCATAGCTACTGCCCACGTCGTCGTCATCTTGCCATGAGGTCATGCGCTTGAAGCTGCCCTCCTGGCGGCCGCGCTTGTCGACCATTCCGGTCAGCAATTCTTCGGGGATCTCGTCGAGGAAGCGGCTGGGCGCCTGGACGTTGCTGTCGCCCCAAAGGCTGCGGCGGAAGGCGTGTACGAGGTAGAGACGACGCTTGGCACGCGTGATACCGACATAGAACAGCCGCCGCTCCTCGGCCAGCTCCTCTTCCTTCTCGCGAGCATCCTCGATCTCCAGGGTGCGGCTGTGCGGCAAGATGCCGTCCTCCAGGCCGATGATAAAGACGACGGGGTATTCGAGTCCCTTGGCGGTATGCAGTGTCAGCAGCGTGACGGCGCCCGTATTGGTCTCCAGGGCGTCGCTGTCCGAAACCAGGCTCACTTGCTCGAGGAACATGCCCAGCGGCGTCTGTCCCGGCTCAAGATCGGGTGCTGCCTGCACATAGGTGGCGGCCACTGCGCGCAGCTGCTGGAGGTTTTCGAAGCGGTCCTCGCCCTCGTCGGTGCCGTCGCGCAGAATCTCGAGGTAGCGCGACTGCAGCAGCACGTCATCGAGCAGCTCGGCGACGGTTGAGTAGCGGGCCGCCCGCTCGCGATCCACCCAGCCTTCGAGCAGCTCAGAGAAGTCGGCCAGCGCCTTTTGGGCCCGGCCGCCGATGGGCGAAAAATTTGCCGCGGGCGGCAGTGCTTGTCCCAGGCGGGCAGCCGCCCGTTCGGGGCCGTGATGGACGACCTGAAGGGCCGTGAACTGGTTCACGCCCAGGTCGGCGGCCCAGGAGCGCAGCGCGTCCTGTGCCTTGTCGCCGATCCCGCGCGGTGGCGTGTTGATCACCCGGCTTAGCGAGACGCTGTCGGCCGGATTGTGAATCAGGCGCAGATAGGCGAGCGCGTCCTTAATCTCCTTGCGTTCGTAGAAACGGGTGGCGCCGACCAGCCGATACTTCATGCCGCGCAGCACAAAGGCCTCTTCGAGCGCGCGGCTTTGCGCATTTGTGCGGTACATGACCGCAATGTCGCCCAGGTTGGAGATGTCGCCCCGGCGCTGCAGCTTTTCAATCTCGTCGGCCACATACGATGCCTCTTCGACCTCGTTGTAAGCCTCGTAGATGGTCACGGGCAGCCCGTGGCCGTTGTCCGTGCGCAGGTTCTTGGGCGTGCGGTGGCGGTTGTTCTGGATGACCGAGTTGGCAACGTCCAGGATAGTCTGCGTACTGCGGTAATTCTGCTCCAGCAGCACGACCGGCGCCTCGGGGAAGTCGTTGCGAAAGAGCCGCACGTTGCGGTAGTCGGCGCCGCGGAACTTGTAGATCGACTGGTCTTCGTCGCCGACAACAAAGATGTTGCGGTTGTTGGTCGGTCCGGTGACGAGCAGCCGGATCAGCTCGTATTGGGCGGCGTTGGTGTCCTGGAACTCGTCGACCAGTACATAGCGCCATTTCTGCTGGTACTTGACGCGCACATCCAGGTTGCTGCGCAGCAGGAGCACAGTGCCCATCAGCAGGTCGTCGAAGTCCATGGCGTTGTTAGCCTGCAGCACTTCCTGGTAGCGCGCATAGGCGCGGCCGGCGATCTCCTCAAAATAGGAAGCGGCCCGGTACTCTTGGGGGGTAACCAGGTCGTTCTTTTGCTTGGAGATGTGCGCCAGCACGGCCTTGGGGGGGAAGCGCTTCTCGTCGAAGTTGAGCGCGCGCAGCACCTCACGTACCAGCGCTACCTGGTCGGCGCTGTCATAGATGACCCAGTTGGGCTGATAGCCGGCGGCCGCCACATCCACGCGCAAGATGCGGGCGCATATGCTGTGAAAAGTGCCGATGGTCAGCCCGCTCAGTCGTGGGGGTTGGCCGGGTGGTGGCGGCCCAAACTTCTGGATAAAGATTTGCTCGACGCGCTCGCGCATTTCCCCCGCGGCCTTATTCGTGAAGGTCACGGCCAGGATATTCCACGGCGCCACGCCGGCGTCGTCGATCAGGTGAGCGATGCGCCGCGTCAACACGCGTGTCTTGCCCGAGCCGGGACCGGCCAACACCAACAGTGGACCGTTGACGGTCGTCACGGCCCGGATCTGTTCTGGATTGAGCTGCGCAAAAGGACTTGTCATAATATCTGTTATCTATTCTTCGCCGTGGAGCAGGCGCAAGTAGCTGTCGTACCGTTCTTGCGCAATGTCGCCTCGCTCGACAGCGGCGCGTACGGCGCAGTCGGGCTCATGGTCGTGTGTGCAGCCGGGAAAGCGGCAGTCGTGGATAAAGGGCATCATCTCGCGGAAGTAAAAGCCGAGGTTTTCCGGGGCAATGTCATACAGCCCCAGCTCGCGAATCCCCGGCGTGTCGGCCACGTAGGTGTCCACACCAAAGGGCAGCCGGTAGAGATGCGCCGCGCGCGTCGTATGCCGCCCTTTGGAGGCAAAGTCGCGCAGGTCACCCGTGCGCAGATTGAGGTCGGGATGGACGACGTTGAGCAGGCTGCTCTTGCCCACACCGCTGGGACCGGTCACCACGGTGATGCGGCCGGTCAGCAGCTCGCGCAGTTCGTCGATGCCGACGTTGTCGGCCGCGCTGGTGTAGAGGACGGGGTAACCGATGCGTTCGTACAGCCCAAATACTGCCTTGACGGCCTCCCAGCCCACTAGCTCCACCTTGTTGACGCAGAGAACGACAGGCAGCTCGTTGGCCTCGGCGATGACCAGAAAGCGGTCGAGCATGCGCAGATGCGGGTCCGGCTGGGAGGCGGCGAACACCACCAGCGCCTGGTCTGGGTTGGCAAGGATCACGTCCTCGGCGGGGGTGTTGACGCCGGGCTGCTGGCGGCTGAGCACGCTGCGGCGCGGCTCGATGCGTTCAATCTGCCCTTTGCCCGCCTGTGTAGGCTGTACCCAGACGCGGTCGCCCACAGCCACCAGTGTATCCTTGCCGCGATCCTGGAGCAGGCGCCCGCGCACCTCGCACATCAGTGCCTGGCCGCCGCGCTCGCCCGCCGGTTCGACGTCATAAACGTGCCCGCGTGCCCGCACGACGACGCCCGCGATGGCTCCGGCTGAGTCTTTCTTCTGCACCGGTTTCTTGCTAACCCGCTCGCGATACGACTGTTCCATCGCATCGGCATATTCCTCGTAATCCGTCCCCTGCATCTGTCTCCCTTGGTTTTTCTAAGCACCTGGCGTAGATTACGCCAACCATTTGATGGCCCACTGGCGAGTGTACCCCTGCGCTATAGTCGTGTCAATTGCTGGGTGCTTGTCCCCGTGCTTGCCCCCCGTGTTTGTCACGGCGAGGAGGGGACGATTGACACTGCACTTTTGCGCATAGGCATGCTACAGTTGCCCAAGGATTTCGCCGCTTTTCCTTGCCGCTGCATACGTATATCGTGACCATGACTGCAGTTCCGCCAGGCTTGTACATGTTGTCTCGACTGCTCTCCCTGCTCATCCGCCTGACAATTGCCGCCGTGCTGGTTGGCGCCTATTTCTCCACAGCATTTACCAACGCCCGTGCCCAGACTGTTCCCCCCGCCGGCGCAGCGACACCGGTTGTGGATGCCGCCGTTTACGCCGCCGACCCCAACGCGCTTCGAGCACCTTTCGCTCGAAGACGGCCTGTCGCAGAATGCCGTGCTCGACCTGCTCCAGGACCGGGATGGCTTTCTCTGGGTGGCCACGCAGGACGGCCTCAACCGCTATGACGGCTACGGCTTTACGATCTTCAAAAACGATCCCGACGATCCCAATACGCTCAGCCACAACTCGATCCTCCAGCTGATCCAGGACAGCAGCGGGGCGATCTGGGCCGGCACCTGGGGCGGCGGCCTGAACCGCATCGACCCCCAGACGCGGCAAGATCACGCGCTACACTCACAACGCAGCCGACCCGACTTCGCTCAGCAACGACACAGTCGCCGCGCTGTGGGAGGATCGTCACGGTTCGCTTTGGGTGGGCACGATGGGCGGCGGGCTCAGCCGGCTGGACCGCATCAGCGGCCGCTTTACGCACTTCCGGCACAAAGAGGGCGACTCCAAGAGCATCGGCAGCGATTTCGTGTCGGCGATCTATGAGGATGCAGAAGGCAAGCTGTGGCTGGGCACCGGTGGCTTTGGCACCGAAGGGGCGGGCGTAGACCGCTTTGACCCCCTCAACGAAACCTTTACCCATTTTCGCCACGACCCTGCTGACCCCAACACGCTGAGCAGCGACACCATCTCCACCATCTTTCCGGATGGGAGCGGCAAGCTGTGGGTGGGCACCGGCGGTTTCAGCTTGGCCGGCCATGGGCTCAACCTGCTCGACCCCGCTTCCGGGCACGTAACGCGCTACATGCATGACGAGGCCGATCCCGCCAGCATTGCCAGCGATACCATCCTGTCGGTCTACACCGACAGGCAGGGCCAGACCTGGGTCGGCACTTGGGGTGGGGGATTGGAACTGATGCAGCGGGCAGGCGATAAGGTCAGCTTTGTGCATCACCGCAACGATCCCTACCAGTCTAGCAGCCTCAGCGCCGACATCGTCTGGCCGATCTTAGAGGACAACTCAGGCGTGCTGTGGGTAGGAACGGTCAACGGCGGGCTGAACAAGGTCAACCCGCAGATGCAGCGCTTTGGACTCTTTCGCAACCACCCGGACGATCCCGCCAGCCTGTCATTCGACGTCATCGGCGGTTTCTATGAGGATCGGGCGGGCGGCGTCTGGGTCGGCACCTGGGGCGGTGGCCTCAACCTGTTCGACCGGGCCACGGGCACTTTTACCCGCTATACCCACGACGCCAACGACCCCGACAGCCTGGTGGAAGATACAGTCTCGGCGATATACGAGGATGCCGAGGGCGCGATCTGGGCGGGCAGCTTTGCCGGGCTGGACAAGCTCGACCGGGCCACGGGAAAGTTTACCCACTACAAGCACAACCCCGCCGACCCCACTTCGATTGGCGCCGACAGCATTTACTCGCTGCTCCCTGCCCCCGACGGCAAGCTGTGGGTGGGCATGCTGGGCGGGCTCGACCTCTACGACCCCGCCACCGGCAAGTTCACGCATTTTGTGCACGATCGCTACGACCCCAACAGCCTGCCGGGCAACGATGTCACCGCGCTGCATCTACGACGGTGCGGGCCGGCTGTGGGTGGGCACCTGGCACGACGGCATGGCCTATCTCGACCCCGAGGCGTGGGCCGCGGGCGAGGCGCGCTTCGTGCGCTTCCGGCATGACCCGGACGACCCTTCCACGCTCAGCGACAACGGCGTTTGGGCTATTCACCAGGACCGCACCGGCGCCATCTGGGCGGGCACGCAGGCGGGGCTCAACCGCCTCGATCTCAGGACCGGCAAGTTCACGCACTACCTGGAAAAGGACGGCCTGCCCAACAGCAGCGTGACCTGCATTCAGGAGGACGAGGGCGGCAACCTGTGGCTGAGCACCAACAATGGGCTTGTGCGTCTCAACCCGATCCTGATGCGCTTCCGTACCTACGACGTCAGCCATGGGCTGCAGAGCAACGAGTTTAACTCGGGCGCGTGCATGCGCAGCCGCAACGGCGAGATGTTCTACGGCGGCGTGCACGGCTTCAACGTGTTTCGTCCCGCCGACATACGCGACAACCCGAAGCCCCCACCGGTCGTGGTCACTGGCTTTGACGTTTTCAACCGACCCGTGCCGGTCGATCTGAGCGGGAAGAAGCCGATCGACCTCACCTACCAGGAAAACTTCATTTCGTTTGACTTTGCGGCGCTCGATTTTCGACGCGCCGCAAAAGAACCGCTATGCCTACAAGCTGGAGGGTTTTGACAAGGATTGGGTCGAGGCGGGCGACCGGCGCTACGCCTCCTACACCAACCTGCCGGCGGGCAGCTACACCTTCCGGGTGCGCGGCAGCAACAACGACGGGGTCTGGAACGAAGCAGGGCTGGCGCTGCCCCTGCGCGTCGCGCCGCCCATGTGGCAGACGTGGTGGTTCCAAATGAGCGCCATGCTGCTGGTCGCCGGCCTGGCCTTTGCCGGCTACCGCTGGCGCGTGCACGACGTGCGTGTCCAGAACCGCCGGCTCGAACAGACCGTTGCCCAGCAGACGGCCGACCTGCGCCGCGAGATGGAGCAGCGCCGCCAGGCCGAAGAGGCACTGGCGCACAAAGCTGCCGAGGAGGGTGCTCGTGACGCCGTGGTCGCCGAACGCACGCGCCTGGCGCGCGACCTGCACGATGCGGTTACGCAGACCCTGTTCTCCGCCAGCCTGATCGCCGAGGTGCTGCCCGATCTATACGCCATCAACCCGCAAGAGGGACGGGAGAGCACGGAGGAACTGCGGCAGCTGACGCGCGGCGCGCTGGCCGAAATGCGCACGCTGCTGCTCGAACTGCGCCCGTCGGCCGTTACCCAGGCGCGGCTGGAAGATCTTGTGCGCCAGCTGATCGAAGCGATCGTCGGCCGCGCCCGCCTGCCCGTGCAGTACCACGTAGACGGCCAACGGCCGCTGCCCGACGACGTCAAGGTTGCCATCTATCGCATCGCACAGGAGTCGCTTAACAATATCGTAAAATACGCCAAGGCGCGCCAGGTGACAGTAGACCTGCGCCAGCAGCCCATGGGCGTGCGGCTGACGGTGGCCGATGACGGCGTCGGATTCGACCCGGCGGCGGTTGGCCCCGGCCACTTTGGGCAGAAGATCATGCGCGAACGGGCCGAGGCTATCGGCGCGCGGCTGTCGGTGCAGAGCGAACCGGGCGAGGGCACGGTCGTAACGGTGATTTGGATGGATCCAGAGTGCGATGCCGGAGGGATAGAGTAAAGGAAGTCGAGGAACTATGACGGACAAAGTCATTCGCGTGATGATCGTTGACGACCATGCCGTCGTGCGCGGCGGCTTGTCGAAGTTTTTGATGGTACACCAGGATCTCGAACTGGTAGGCGAGGCGGAGAGCGGCGAAGAGGCAATCGTCCTGGCGCAGCGGCTGCACCCCGACGTCGTCTTGATGGATCTCAAGATGGGCGGCATGGACGGCGTGACCGCCACCCGGCAGGTGCGCGAGAAGTGCCCCGGCTGCCGGGTGATCGTGCTGACCAGCTTTGCCGAGGACAACATGGTGCAGGGGGCGTTGCAGGCGGGTGCGATCGGCTACCTGCTCAAGAACGTGACCGTCAGCGAGCTGGCCGCCGCCATTCGCTCGGCCTATGCCGGGCGCATGACCCTGTCAAGCGAAGCCACCGAGGCGCTCGTCCACTCGACGACGCAGCCCGTCGTCAAGGGCGACGAACTGACCGACCGCGAGCGGGAGGTGCTGGCGCTGCTGGTCGAGGGGCTCAGCAACCAGGAGATCGCCGACAGGCTGTTCCTTGGCATCGGCACGGTCAAGTTTCACGTGCGCAACATCTACAGCAAGCTCGGGGTGGACAACCGGGTGGCGGCGGTTACGCTGGCGATGCAGCGGCACCTGGTATAGCGCCGTCGAGCAAAGCGCTGCCGGCCGAGTTCGAAAGCGCCATAAAGACATCTTCGATCGTGGCTGCACCTTCGGCGATCGACAGCGTTTGGATGCCCTCGCCCGCCAGGCAGGCCGCCAGCTGCGCCGCCGTGATCTTCGGGCTCGGTGATGACGCGCAGGTGATCGCTGGCCAGGGCGGCGTTGTGGACGAACGGCTGCTGTTCCAGCAGCTCGACGGCCGGCAGCAGCGGGTCGGCGCTGATCTCCCAGACACGGCCCGGCAGCTGCCGCTTGAGCGCGTCGGGTTCAGCCAGCGCCAGCAGCTTGCCCGCCCGCATGATGCCGATCTGCGTGCAGTACTCGGCCTCGTCCATGTAGTGGGTAGAGACCATGACGGTAATGCCCTGCGCCGACAGCTCGTAGATCAGGTCCCAGAAGGCGCGGCGGGCCACGGGGTCGACGCCGCTGGTCGGCTCGTCAAGGAAGAGCAGCCCGGGCCGGTGGATGATGGCCGTGGCGAGCGCCAGCCGCTGGCGCCAGCCGGCCGAGAGATTTTGCACCCGCTGATCCTGTACCGCCTTGAGGCCCAGCTCGTCGAGCAGCTCGTCGACTCGGCGGCGGTCGCGCACGCCGTAGACGCCGGCATAGAAGGCCAGGTTCTCGCGTGCGCTCAGCTCATAGTAGAGGGCGAACTTCTGCGACATGTAGCCGGTGTTGGCGCGCACCAGCTCGGGCTGTGTGGCGACGTTGTAGCCCAGCACGTGCGCCGCTGCCTTCGCTGGGATGCAGGAGCCCCAGGAGCATGCGGATGGTGGTGGTCTTGCCCGAACCGTTAGGCCCCAAGTAACCCAGCACCTGGCCCGGCGCCACCTCGAGGTTGAGGTGGTCGACGGCGACAAAGTCGCCAAAGCGACGGGTGAGGTTGTGGGTCAGGATTGCTGCGTCCATATTGGGTGCTCTCGTGCCGGAAATGTCCCCGGGACGCTACGCATGCGTCGCCGCGGGACGTGGGTTTTACTCACTCGCCGGTTCTGCCAGCGCGATAAAAACGTCCTCCAACTGCGGCTCGATGGCCTGCAGACGCTCGATCTGCACGCCTTCTGCCTCTGCTGCGGCACGCAGGCGCGCGATGACGGCGTCCGCCTGGCCTTGGGCGACGCGCAGGTGGTACTGCTGGCCGAAACGCTGCACCGTCTCGACGCCGGGGTCCGCGGCGGCCAGTTCGGCCAGGCGCAGACGTGGTTCGCCGGCCAGCTCGAGCACCTGCCCGGCCAGCAGCTGGCGCAGCGCCTGCGGCGGACCTTCGCGAATGATCTCGTCCCTCGCGCATAAAGCCGATGCGCGTGCAGCGCATCGCCTCGTCCATATAGGGTGTGCTGACCAGCACGGCCAGGTTGCCGTGTGCCAGCAGGGGGATGATCAGCCGCCAGAAGTCCTGGCGCGTCACCGGGTCAACGCCGGTGGTAGGTTCGTCCAGCAGCAGCACCTGCGGCTGGTTGATCAGGGCGATGGCCAGGCCCAGCTTCTGCTTCATGCCGCCGGAGAGCTGGCCGGCGCGGCGATCCTGGAATTGGGCGAGGCCCACGAATTCGAGAATCTCCTGGCTGCGCTCGCGCCAGCGGGCGGCGGGCAGCCCGCGCACCTCGGCGAAGAAGCGCAGGTTTTCCTGCACGGTCAGATCCTCGTAGAGGGCAAAGCGCTGCGCCAGATAGCCAAGTCGCTCGCGGCCCTGCTCCGGTGCGGCCAGCATGTCGAACCCCGCCAACGTGACCGCGCCCGCATCGGGATGCAGCGCGCCGCACAGGAGCCGGACCAGCGTGGTCTTGCCGGCCCCGTCGGGCCCGACCAGCCCGTAGATTTCGCCCGGCGCCACGTGCAGGCTCACGTCGTTCACGGCATGCACGCCGGGAAAGTGCTTGTGCAGGCTCTCAGCTGTGATCAGGTCGTCGGACATCGGGTTGCTCCTGCCGCCATGTGCCGGGGACCTTCAGGTCCCCGGCACGTGATCGGGGTCCGGGACATTGCTGCTACTCAAACGCAAAGTGCACGTCGGCGGGCATGCCGGGTTTGAGCTTGCCGCCGGAGGGCTGCAGGTCGAGCCGGACGGCGAAGACGGTGGTCTTGCGGTTGTCGGTCGTCTGCACGTTGCGCGGCGTGAACTCGGCCTTGTCGGCGATGTGTGTCACGGTGCCCTGGAACGTCTCGCCGGGGAACGAGTCGACCGTAACTGGGAGCACCTGGCCCAGCTGGATGCGGCCGTAGCGATCCTCCGGCACGTAGACCGTCAACTGGAGGTTCTCCGGGTCGATCACGGTGACCAGGGGTGCGCCGGCGCTGGCGATCTCGCCCGGCTCGACGTGGCGGTAGAGCACCAACCCGCCCAGGGGCGAGTGCACCATCTCGCGACCGCTTGACCCGCGCGTGGCGCCGTTGACGACGGCCACCACCTGCATCGGCTTCAACGTTGTCGCCTTCCTGCACGTTGACCTGGTCGATGCGGCCGCCGGTGACTGAGCCGAGGCTGACCTCGGTCGCCTCGATCGTCCCCGACACCGTCAGGTTACCGGCGTGCGCCGACGTTTGCAGAAAGAAGTAGATGCCGGCGCCCACGACTGCCAGCAAAATCACGATGGGCAGAATCCGCCTGCGACTGCCGTGCATACAGCCTCCTTATCAATCCAAGCTCTTCTTAAAGCGTGCTGCCGCCGCCGTCATGACGACGACGGCAAAGAACGCCAATGCTGCCACTTCGGACCACAATGCCTCCATGCCCACGCCCTTGATCACGATCCCACGCGCGATGATCAGGAAGTAGCGCAGCGGGATGACGTAGCTGAGCGCCTGCAGCCAGACCGGCATGGCTGCCAGCGGGAAGAAAAAGCCCGACAGAAAGATCGAGGGCAGGATGGTGAACATCGTGGTCAGCATCGCCTCCTGCTGCGTCTTGGCGATGGTCGAAATAAACAGGCCGATGCCGAGCGTCGTGATCATGAACAGCGACGTCAAGATCAGCAGCAGCGTCAGGTCGCCGTTGATCGGCATCTTGAACAGCAGCACGCCTACGATCAGCACCTCGATCACGTCCAGGAAGGTAAGGATGACGTAGGGGGTCAGCTTCCCGATCACCAGCTCCTGCGAGCGCAGCGGCGTGACGATCAGCTGCTCGATGGTGCCGCGCTCGCGCTCGCGCACGATGGCGGTGGCCGTGAGCATGGTGCCCAGGTACTGGAGGATCATGCCGATCATGGCCGGCACCATGAAATAGGCGGAGACCAGGCCCGGGTTGTACCAGACGACGCGTGCGCACGTCGATGGGGGCCTTGACGAGCGAGGCCATGCCGCGGCGCTCGAGCCGCTGGACCTGCAGGTTGGTGGACTGGGTCTGGCCGATCAGCGTGGCCGCCGCCAGGGCGGTGCTCGCCACCGTCGGGTCCGACCCGTCGAGCACAAACGCCACCTGCGCCGAGCCGTCGCCGGTCACGGCGCGGCCGTAGCCGGCTGGGATGATGATGCCGGCCCGCGCCGTGTTGTTGTCGATCAGCGCCCGCATCTCCTCCTCGCTGCTGACGGTGCGCGAGATGCGGAAGTAGTCGGCCTGCTTGTAGGCCTCGAGCAGCCGGCGCGAGGCAGGCGACTGGTCCTGGTCAAAGACCACCATGTCGATGTTGCGCACGTCGTTGGTGGCGGCAAAACCCAGCAGGAAGAGCATCAGCACCGGCATGACAAAGATGATGGCCAACGTGCGCGGGTCGCGCATGATCTGGATAAATTCTTTGCGGATCAGGCTCATCAGCCGACTGTACATAACGTTACTCCGACTTGCTCGTTTTGGGCGCACCGCCGCCGTCTAGAATTCCGTAGAGATAGATATCGACAAAGGCGTCGAGGGCGTGGTCGCCCATCAGCGGCCGCACCTCCGGCGGCATCAGCCGCTCGGTGATGTAGTAGGAGAAGAAGAGGCCGGCAAAGGAGCGTGCCAGGATCGGCTGGGGCAGGGGGCGGAGCCGGCCCTGCAGACCGCGGAACTTTTCGCCCAGTGGAATGAGAGAGGGCATGACGGCATGAAAGATATCGGGCAGGTGCTTGCCGCCAAACTCCACAATCTCGATAAACATCAAGTTGAGCAGGTCGTCGTGTTTCTCCAACTCGGCCACGACGTCGGCGGCGGCGCTGCGCACGAACTCCGCCACCGTCTGGCCTTCGGCGCCGACGAGGAGAGGCACCACCGTGCGGTAGGGGTGTTTGGCCATAAAGACGGCCTCCCAGATGCTCTCCTTGCCGTCGAAATGGTTGTAAATGCCGCCCATGGTCAGCCCGGCGCGTTCGGCGATCTGGCGCATCGACGTGCCGTGGTAGCCCTGTTCGAGGAACAATGCATAGGCCGCCTCGACGATCCGCTGCTGGCTGGCCTCGCCCTTGCTCAGGTTTGCAGCCTTTTCCTCCATTGTCCCACCTCCGAAATAAAAGCGAACGTTCGTTATTATTTTAGCGCAATGCTATGAAAATGCAACTAGCCGACTGGACAGGTTTTTTCTTGTCCGCTGCCCAGGCCTTAACCGTCCGTGCGCCAGGGTACAAGCCCTTTGCGTTGTGAGAGACTATGGATATGACCCGTGTCTTGATTGCCGCAGCCGACAGTGCGCTGCGGCACGCGCTTAAGCTCCTCCTGCGCCAGCGCCTGCCGATGGCGGTTGTCGGAGAAGCGGCCACAGCCGCCGAGCTAGACGCCAGCCTCCCCCAGCTGCAACCTGACCTGCTGCTCGTCGACTGGGCGCTCCCCGAATTCCAACACCTTGCCAGGCTCGCCGTCTATCAGGCCGCGGCCCCGCAGGCGCGTATCGTCGCGCTCAGCGTGGGTGCAGATGAGATTGCTGAGGTACTGGCTGCGGGGGCCAATGGCTGCCTCGCCCGCGGGGCATCGCCGGAGGACGTGATCGGTCTACTGAGAGAGTATGCGTGATTTAATGGCGAGGCTTCTGGAAGCTTGGCACTTTTTGACCACTTGTGCACTTCCCGAATTCCGCGTACTATTCACCATCGCTGGTGGACGACAGCCGGTCCAACGCTTATGGCAGTGCTGCCGGTGACGCACCTCCACATGCAAGCCGGGCTGCTGGCGTACCCGGCCATATCACGTATACTACCGGCACTATGGGCAATGTTTTTAGCGTCGGACCTACCAACAGACGCCTGCTGCAGATAGAGGCGCGCACTTCCGATTCGCCCATGGTCGAAACGGTGTGGCGCAGCCGCAGCCACCAGGCGGGCACTTTTCTATCGATTGCCTCCAGTCGTTGGGAGCTGATCGTCTCGCGCCATGATGGCAGGATTTACTGTTCTGTTCGGGGACCCGAGACCCATCCTACGGTGGCCCCATGCCCGCCGAACGGCGACTGGATGGGGATTCATTTTAGGCACGGCGTCTTCATGCCCCACCTGCCGGTGGGGGAGTTGGTCGACAACTCGGTCGACCTGCCTGGCGCCGCCGGCCGTTCCTTCTGGCTGCACGGCGCAGCCTGGGAATTCCCCACCTACGAAAATGCAGATGTCTTCATTGCTCGGCTGGTGAAAGAAGATCTGCTGGTGTATGACGCGGTCGTGGCTGCCGCACTGCTGGCGCAGCCCGTCGATCTCTCGCCCCGATCGGTGCAGCGCCGTTTCCTACATGCCACTGGCCTGACGCACGGCGCCATCAGTCAGATTGAACGCGCTCACCATGCCGTCGCAATGCTGCGTGGCGGTGTTTCGATCCTCGATACCGTCGAGCGGGCGGGCTATGCCGACCAACCACACTTGACCCGCTCACTCAGGCGCCTGATCGGCCAGACGCCGGGCCAACTCTCGGCACAGGCCGATCCCGTGCAGTTGTCGTATTCGCCCATCATCTCGCTTGGAATCACGCCCGCAGCCTAGCCATCCGGAACCGCTCTTGCACGTCCACTGTGTTACAGGCCCGCACTTTGCCGTGTCCCAGTCCCGGCCCGGCTGCCGACGCACATGTCGTTTTTGTTCAAGACCTGCCCGCGTATATGCCCTATAATTGAACTCTTAGCATACTTAACCGCAGAATCAGGAGACAGACCATGCGCAAACTCATCGTTTCCGAATTTATGTCGCTTGACGGCGTGATGCAAGCACCGGGTGCTCCCGACGAAGATACCGAGGGCGGGTTCACCCAGGGCGGCTGGACGCTGCCTTACTGGCACGACGACATTGGCGCTCAATTTTTTCAAGCCATGAGTGAATGTGACACCCTCCTATTGGGGCGCAAGACATGGCAGGGGCACTCCGTCTTCGAGACGATGGAAGAGGGCGACCCCTTCGGCGATGTCATGAAAGCGAAGAAGAAATATGTGGTTTCTCGCACGTTGCAGTCCGCCGCCGCGTGGCGCAACTCGACGATCATTCAGGACAACGTCATCGAGGAGGTTAGCAAGCTCAAGCAGCAAGCAGGGATGACTATGTTCGTCGACGGCAGCAGCGTGCTGATCCATGCGTTGGCGCAGCACAAGCTTATCGATGAGTACAGCCTGCTCGTCTATCCTCTTGTCCTGGGCGGCGGCAAGCGCGTCTTTCCTGAAGGCCTGCGCATCGACATGCAGCTCGTCGAAACCAAGCCGTTCCCGACCGGGGTGGTGCTGATGCGGTATGCAGTGCAGAACGGCCAGGGAGCGGCGGCTTAGGGTGGGCAGGCTTGGCACCTGGCCGACCGCGAGGATGAAGGCGCCTGGCTGGCGTTTCTCAGCGACCTGGAAGCCGCAGGCATCTGCGGGGCCAGCGGCTTCCGCCTATCATTCCGATGCCGGCCTACAGGTCATGGTCACCCAGGAAGTGGCGGCTTTCAACTCGGTCAAACCTCCTGTCTGAATTTCAACCAATCAAGATACACTACCGCGCTGTGTGCGCGCGGGCGGTATATACAAACGAGCCGTCTCAGAGTCTGAAAGACTCTAAAACGGCTCGTTTTTGTTGGGAGAACCTGCATGGGGACGATGCAAGGCTGTGAAGAACGTGTTATATGTCGCGCAAGAAGTCGTCTACTTCGCGTTGAGCCCGCTCCTTGGTGTAGCCGTAGCGTTTCTGGAGCAGGCCTTCCAGCTCGGTGCGGCGGCCGGCGATCTGGTCGAGATCGCTGGCGGTGAGGTCGCCCCACTGCTGCTGTACCTTACCGCGCAGTTCTTTCCACTTGCCTTCGACGATATCCATGTTCATAAGGATGTCTCCTTGGCCAAGCCGCGTGGCCCGCGCACTGGCTCTTGGTTAGCTCTTG
Source organism: uncultured Chloroflexia bacterium (assembly GCA_963701415.1). Classification (GTDB taxonomy): domain Bacteria; phylum Chloroflexota; class Anaerolineae; order Caldilineales; family Caldilineaceae; genus Fredericiella. Next base: position 431,348 of record CAVPAH010000018.1, on the reverse strand, counting down.
ACGTCGAACTTCTGGTCGTAGCTGCCGCCGGCGTTGGGTTTGGGCGTCGATTCGTCTTCGTCGACGACCAGGCCAGATACGATTTCGGTATCGTCCTCCACCCTTCCGCCTTGCATACCCGAGACCGTGCCGGAACCTTCAGCCGTGCTGCCGATCTTGGCTTTGGCGCTCTTGCTCGCGTCCTTCAGCGTCTCCTTGGTCTCTTGGACGGCTTCCTTGCCCGTCTGCTTGAGATCCTCCGTGACCTGCATACCGGACATCTTGATGTCGTCGACGACACGCTGTGCCGTTTCCTGCAGTCGCGGCTGGACTTCCTGCGCAACCTGCTTGGCGCTCTCCGCAACGTCGCCGGCAAATGATTGCGCCCGGTCCATGAACTGGTCATGGGCGTCGCCCAGCAGCTGGCGCTCCTGGCGCGTGGCCGGCAGGGCGAGGGCGATGGCGATGCCCGCGAGCAGGGCGGCAGCGCCAAAGGCGATCGGGTTGTCCTCAAGCGACCGCTGGACCGTGCGGCCCATGCGGCCTGCCTGATGCTGGCCCTGGTTGGCAAGGTGGCCCGCCTGGTCCGCCGCAGCGCGTCCTGCCTGCATCGCCTGGTGGCGTGCCTGCTGGCCTGCGTGCATCGCCTCGTGGGCCATGCTGCCGGCGCCTTCGCCCGCCCGCCCGGCCATATCGGCCGCGCCCTGCGCTGCGCCGGTCACCGAACCGGCTGCTCCCTGCGCCGCACCGGCTACTGAGCCGGTGACACCGGTGACGGCACCGGCAGCACTCTGGGCTGCTCCGGCGACAGATCCGGCAATGTTCTGCGCCGTCTCGCCGACCTTGCCCACTGCGCTCTTTGCCGCGTCGCCAACCTTGCCCAACTTGTCGCCGATGCCGCCTTCTTCCTCGTAGCCGTACTCGCCTGTGTAGGGCACACGTGCACCGGTCATGGCCCCTTGGCCCATACCGCGGCCAGAGGTGCCACTGTAGCTGCCGGTGTAGCTACCGGTGTAGCCGGAGCCGGTGCTGTACTCGGGGCCGTAATCCATCTCCCGGCGATCATACATGCTGCCGTAGGAGCCCTGATAGCCGTAACGCTCGCTCTGGCCGTGGTCATCTTGGCTCTTCATCATGTTCATCGCCAGCCAGCCAATGCCGACGCCGATGACCGCTGATGGCAGGGGGTTGGCCTTAATCGTGTCAAGCAGCGAGCGCCCGGCCTGCTTGGAGCCTGTGCGGGCAAAGTCGATGATGGCATCCGTGCTCTCCTGGATGATATCCTGCACCATCGTCTGCGCCTGCAGCTTCAGATTGTCGGGGCTGAGCCGATCCTGGATCGTATCGATCTTCTCGGTCATCTGGTTGCGCTTGCGCTCGATCTCTGCCCGGATCTCCTCGGACGACTTACCTTCAGTCGACGAGCCTTCGTAGGCTGTATCTTCGTAGGTCGTGCCATTGTACTCGTTCACTGTATCTTCTCCTTTACCCACTGTGCGTTTTCTTTCATCGTGTCAACCGTCTTCTCGGGGGTGATGTTGGTGTTCTGCAGCGCACTGCGCCCGCCCTGCACCATGATCAGGCCGACGATCAATGCCACGCCGCCCACGATGACGGCCGACAGCCAGTAGGGCACCCACGTGGCGATGACCAGCACGGCCGCGGCCAGCAGAAAAAGCAGGCCGGCATAGGCGATGAAGCCCCCTGCCGCCATCGAGATTACGGCCTTTGAGGCGTGGGAGATCTTCTCCATCGTCTCGGTGCGCGCCAGTTCGATCTCCTTGCGGGTTAAGTCGCTGAGATCGTCCGCCAGGTCCCGGAAGAGCCGGCCCAGCGAGGCATTGTTTGCGTCTGTACTCGATACTGTACTCGACAGCGTACTCGGCCCTACTGAGCCTGCCGGCGTACCCTGTGCGTCCATCATGTTACGTTCCATGCCTTAAGTCCTCCAGGTTTGCAGGTGCGCGCTCGCAGCCGCCTAGCGCCGCGAGGTGGGCGTGTAGCCGCTGCCTTCCGTCGTTGAATCGTCGGTCAACTCGTCATCCGCCTCGTCCGTGTTGGCTTCGGGGATAGCGCTGCTGCCCGAATAGCTCGGATCAAAGCGCGGGTAGTCGGTGTCGCTGCCTTCGGTCATGTCGGGGCCGGTCTGGTAGGCGTTCTGCCCACTCGTGTAGTTCGATGATGTGTCGTCGGCGATATCATCTGCGCCCTCGGCCTGATAGCCGCGGCTCTCGGCGCCACCCTGTTGGTAGGCGTTGCCCTGGATACCGCTGCTTTCGTAACGGCCCTGGTACGCGCGGCTCTGGTTGTCGACCATCTCGCCGCTGCCGGTCACCCCTTCGGCCGGGTTGTCGCTGCCGCGATACATGCCTCGTCCAGAAGCTTGCCCAGAAGCTTGATAGCCCTGGCCGGCCGAATATGGGTTGCCGTAGCTGCCTTGGGTGCCCTGGCCGTAAATGCCCTGACCCTGGCTGCTCTGGCTCTGGCCATAGATGCTTCCGGTGTAGCCCTGGCTCTGGTAGCCCTGGTAGCCCTGGCCTTCGTAGCCATACCCTTGGCCCTGATAGCCCTGCCGGTACTCCTCACCTTGGCGGGCGTTCATGGCCGAGCGGCTCGGGCCCTTGATAAAGCGGCCGACGAGAAAGCCGACGGCCAGCGAGCCGGCGACAAAGGCCTCCGGCGAGCGCCGTGCCAGGCGCTGCACTTCGCCCAAAAGGTCGCCACGTATTGCGCGTGCGCAGAAAGTCGGCGGCCATATCGACCTGGTCGGCCACGATCTCCGCATAGCGGCCCATCTGGTCTTCCTGCTGGTCCTGCAGCTGCCGGCTGGTCTGGCGCAGCGTGTTGGCCAGCGTACCCAGACGGTCGGCGGCCATGCTCTTCTGCTCGGAAATCATGCTGTCGGCCTGCTGGCGCACCTGGTCGGTGACGTGTGACAGCTCCTCCTTGGTCGTATCGGTTGCCTGGCCCAGCTGTCGCTTGGCCTGCTCGGTCACCGAACCGGCAGTTTGTTGCACCGTCTCCTTCACCTTGGTGGTCGCCGTGCCTACGGCTTCGCCGACCTGCTGCGCTGCGCCGGAGCCGGTGCTGCCTGTCTGCACGCGGGTTTTCTTCGAAATGGTCCATCTGGTTGTGCTCAGTCATTGCAATCTCCCTTTGTTGTACTTACAGACTTCATGCCCATGTACCGCTGGGGACGGCGGCAGTTGCCGGCGATTGCCGGTATGTGCCCCTGGGTGTGCCAACCCCTGAATGTGCAAAAAGGTCACCAGGCTTGGCTCGCTTCGGTTTTGGCCACCCACCGGCCACGCTCATCTTTCTCATACCTCTGCTTGACCGCCGCCCACGCCACGCGGTGCGCTACTTCCTCTTGCGAGGCGTCATCGCGTCGTGCAGCGGGGTCGGCGTATTCCTGCCAGGCACTGTTAAACGCTTCTCTGGTAGATTTCCTGGGCATGCCTCGGCAAGTTGTCACGCACGCTGTCAGGAAGTTCTGCTAAGGACTTGTATGGCATACTCGCTCCTTTGCCAGATTGATGCCCCAGATTGATGCCATCTGTGCGCTAGTCAAGGTAGAGGCTTCCTACTGGCCCCGTCTATCTATCCTTATGCGGCAGGTCGATACAATGTTTGTTACAGGGATTTAGTAAAGGAGTAAGCAAAGGTGGTAGGGTGATCCCTACCCCACCTTTAGTACCACTCCCCATAGCGAGGCACAGGCCGTGCATGTATTCTGAGGGCAACTACCGGAGCAAACAGACCCACATACTGGAGGTTCTATGATTCGTGTACTCGTCGTCCACAAAGTGCGTTTGACCTGCGACCTGACCGCAGCGGCATTGCACAACGAGCCAGACATGAAGGTTGTCGATTTTGCTCACAGTGCCGAAGAGGCGTTGGCCAAGCTTGACAAGCATCAGATCGATGTTGCTGTCGTAAACATCAACCTGCCCGACAACGGGGCGCTGCGCTTTACGCGGGCCGTGACACGGTCCGGCAAGGGCGTCAAGGTGTTGATCAGCGGCTTGATTCATTCCAAGGCTGCGGTGCTGCGCTATATCGAAGAGGGCGCAGCGGGCTATGTCGTCGAAGAAGATTCTTTAGGTGACCTGGTACGCAAGATTCGCCGTGTGAACGCCAATGAGTTCCATGTTTCGCCCCATATCGGCGGCGCACTGATCGCCCGCCTGGCCGAACTCAAGCGGCGTGTCAATTCCGTGCGCACGATGAGCGCGCTGGAGTCCTTCCACGAGCCGGCTGAGTTGACGCCGCGCGAGTGGGAAATTCTGCGGCTGATCGAGCAGGGGATGAGCAACCAGGAAATCGCCAATTCCCTGGTGATCGAGATGGGCACGGTCAAGAACCATGTGCATAACATTCTGCGCAAGCTGGACGTGCAGAGCCGCAAGCATGCGGTCATCTTCGCCCGCCAGCAGTTCGCCCGCACCGGCGTACAAAACGGGCAGAAGGCCCCGATGCGAGGCCCGGCCTTGAGCGCAGCCCAGCAGGCTGCGATGCCGGCCTGATAGGGCACTCTCCAATTTTCCACGTACACCGAATGAATTCGGTGCTACCACAGGCAAGACCCAAGCCGGTTTTGCATGGGCTAGCACCGAATTCGTTTGGTGCGGGTGTGGCTTGATGCCGCAAAAGGAACCAGGACTTCAATGCCGTTCGAGCGTGTGCACGTTGTGATTAACCCGGCGGCAGGCCAAGAAGAGCCGATTCTCTCGATCATCAACTCGGTCTTTCGCGGGGCAGGCGTCGACTATGATGTGTCCATTACCAAGGCCGCGGGCGATGCAACGCTGCAAGCCCGCCAGGCCGCAGAAGGTGGCGCCGACGTTGTCGCTGCCTATGGTGGGGACGGGACGGTGGCGGAGGTGGCCAGCGGCTTAATCGGCACGAATGTGCCGCTGGCCATCCTCCCAGGCGGCACGGCCAATGCCATGTCGTCGGAACTCAATATTCCCCAGACCTCACGCGCGGCGGCCGAACTGATCTGCGCTGAGAACATCCTTGTGCGCAAGGTCGATATGGGGTCGCTGTACGTGAACACGCCGGAACTGGGCGACCACTGGCGCAACTTTATCCTGCGGGTCGGCGTCGGCTTTGAGGCCGCCATGGTGGAGAAGGCAGGGCGTGAGCTCAAAGATCGGTTTGGTAACTTTGCCTATCTCTGGGCGGCGATGCAGAACCTGATCCAGCCCCAGGTCGGGCGCTATCAGCTGGTGATCGACGGCCAGGAAATCGAGACGGAGGGACTTACCTGCATCATCGCTAACTCCGGCAATATGGCGCAGCGCAACTTGAGTCTTATTCCCGGCATCGACATCAGCGACGGGCTGCTGGACGTGATCGTCATCCAGCCGGCGGGCCTCCGCATGTTTACGGACCTGATAGGCAGCATCACAGGGCTGATCAACGTGGATGCCAGCGACGCCGACGGCAAACGCGCCGTGCAGTGGTGGCAAGCCAAGGAAGTGCGGTTGATTTCCACACCCGCCCAATCGGTACAGCTGGACGGGGAGGTGTTAGGGACACCGGCCGTGTCGGCCCGCGTACTGCCGCAGGCAATTCGCGTCATTACCCCCGGCGCGGCTACCGTCCCCAGCAAGTCTGGGCCGGCTGGCGGGCAGGCAAAGAATGCGCAAGCAGGTCCACCTGGCAGCGCTGGGGGCTCAGCCGGTGAACCGCCGGCCGACCAGCTGCTGGGCGAGGCCGATCACCAGCTGAGATAGGGAGACCACATGGCACAACGACCACTCGCCGGAGGGCCGCTGTCCACAGCACCCGCAAGCGGCACGAACAGTGCACAGACGGCTATCCAATCCAGTCTCGCCTCGCTCGCCAACCTGACCTTGCGTCAGATCGTGCTGGCGACGCTGACAGTGCTCGCCGTCACGCTGGCGTTTCTGCTGCTGTATCGCTTCTATACGGTCGTGTTCCTGCTGTTCGTGGCGATTGCAATCCAGATCGCGCTGGATCCGCTGGTACGCTTCCTGGCCGCGCGGGGCATCAACCGCATCGCCGCAATGTTTGCGATCTACATCTTGTTGTTCGCCGCAATCGGGGCGGTGATCTGGTTTGGCGCCGCGCCGCTCGCCGACCAGGTGCGCGATGTGGCAAGCACACTGCCCAACTACTATCATAATCTGCGTGACTCGCTGCTGCATGCGCCGATCGGGTTTGTGCGCGGGCTGGCCTCGGTGCTGCCCGCCGAGCCCTCGCCTGCGCTGGTGATGGCCGCCATCAACCAGGGGGGCGGTGAGGCGGCCGCAGATGCGGCTGCCTCGGCCGCAGATGCGGCGCAGGCGGCCAACAACGGCATGCCGCCTACCCAGGCCTGGCTGTGGTTTACCACTGTTGCGCAGGGCATTCTTTGGGTTGTTTGCCGTGTTTGCCATTGCCTTCTACTGGTCCCTGGAAAGCGACGTTATCGTGCGTCGCTTGATTCTAAAGGCGCCGGCTGCACGCCGTGACGAACTGAGCGCCCTTGTCGCCGAAAGCCAGGGCAAGATCGCGGCGTTCTTTCGCGGCCAGCTCATCTTGTGCAGCATCATTGGGCTGGCGGCCACGATTGCATACCTCCTGCTTGGCATTCCCAACGCTTTTCTGCTGGGCTTGCTCATGGCGCTGTTTGAATCGGTGCCGCTGGTTGGCCCCTTTCTCGGCGCGATTCCGGCTCTGATCGTGACGATGTCGTCAGCGCCTGACAAGGTGGTATGGGTGATCGGCGCCCTGGTGCTGATCCAGGTGCTCGAATCCAACCTGCTGGTGCCGCGTGTCATGGACCGTTCGGTGGGCGTCAACGCCATCATCACGATGCTGGCGTTGGCTGCGTTTGGAGCGCTCTTTGGCCTTCTGGGCGCGCTGCTGGCTGTGCCCCTGGCGGCCATCCTCCAGATCGTGGTCGGGCGCATTTTGTTTAACGCCCCCATCAACGAGGAAACGACGCCCGCCGCACCTGTCGGCGCCGACGTCAGTCGCAGCCGACTCGGCGTCCTGCGCCTCGAGGCGCAAAACGTAGTGCACGCCGTGCGCAAGCAGGCGCGCAGCGCCGAAGAGAGCGGCGAGGCGGTCGAAGAATCAGCCGAGCAGACCGAGGATGACATCGAGGCCATTGCGGCCGAACTCGACTCGCTGCTTTCTACTGCCGAGGCCAGTGAGAACGGCAAGAACGGTACAAACAGTGCCGCAGCTGGTGCGGGCGAACACCCCGATGATCTAGTAGTAGTGTCTGCGCCGGCAAAAGGCAGCACCGGTGACAGCGGCGATACGGCAAGGAGGCTCCCGTGAAGCGGATTGCACTGCTAACAGCGGTCATTTTATTGGTGATCGCCGCAACTGCCGTCGTCTGGCAGCTGCACGCCGTCGTGCTGATCTTCCTGCTGTCGCTGGCGATTGCGGCCACCCTGGGGCAGCCGATCGAGTACCTGTACAGCCAAGGCTGGCGGCGCGGCGTGGCGATTGGAACGGTCTACGTGCTTGCCTTTGGCTTTCTGCTGGCACTGCTGGCGGCTGCTGGCTATTTTGTCGTATTTGAGCTCGACCCGCTGGTGCAGGATCTCGTGCGTGTCTACGGCAGCGTCCAGACCACGCTGTTGGGGTTTGCCAATCCGCGCACGGCCTGGGTCGGCCGCCTGCCTTCTACCGACCAGATTGCCCGTTGGTGGGCCGGCGACGAAGTCGCGGTCGCCATGACCAACGTGGCGACGCTGCTGGCGCATACGGGCCGCATGCTCACCGAGTTTATGCTCTCGATCATTCTTGTCGCTCTACTGGACCGCCGACCGCAACCGCTTTGAGCGGCTGTGGTTCTCGCTGCTGCCGGCGGAACAGCGCATCCGGACCCGGATGGTGTGGCGCAAGCTGGAAGCCAATGTTGGCGCGTACCTGCGCAGTGAGACTCGTGCAGACGATCCTGGCAATCATGATCTTTGCGCTTGGCTACAGCCTGATGGGGATCAAGTACCCCTATACCCTGGCGTTACTGGCGGGCGTGCTGTGGCTGGCGCCGCTGCTGGGGGGGATCCTGGCCGTCCTGCCGGTGATCGTCATTGGTTACCTCACCGGGCCGGCCACGGCCGTCATCGCCACTGCCTTCACCATTACCGTCCTGCTGCTGCTCGAGTTTTATGTGCAGCGCCGCCTCTACACGGATGGCCGTTACTGGGGCGTGCTCCTAATTGTAATCATGCTGGCAGCTGTGGACGCTTTTGGCTTCATCGGTTTGCTGCTGTCTGCGCCTATCGCCGTGGCAGTGCAGATCGGCATCAATGAGTACCTCAACACGGCCAACAGCGTAGCCGTCATGGCGCCGGTGGTGCCCAGCGACCTGGCTGCGCTGCAGAAACGCCTGGAGGAAGTGCGCCAGCGCATCCGGCGTAAGGAGGAAGCAGGAGAACCACCGAACCCGCGTCTCGCCAACCTGGTCGAACGTTTGGAAACGCTGATCGCAGATATCGAACAGGCAGGTATCGCTGTAGAAACAAAGACGGGCGAACATGAAACGGTCGTGGCAGGAAAGCTCCCTATGGATTTTGTGCAGAACAACATTTGAGGAGTGGAACGCCGATAACGCAGCACGGCTGGCAGCGGCACTAGCCTACTATACCATCTTTTCCGTCGCACCACTGCTCGTCATTGTGGTAGCAGTGGTGGGCCTGTTTTTTGGCCGAGAAGCGGCACAGGGCCAGCTCACACATGAAATTGGGCGCTATGTGACCAATCCTGACGCAGTTGATCTCATCCAGACGGTGATTAAGAATGCACGCGTCCCGGAGACGAGTGCATTGGCCACCTTGGTCGGCTTTGGCTTCCTGTTGTGGGGCGCGGCCGGCGTATTCGGAGAACTGCGCAACGCCCTAAACAACATCTGGGATGTTCCGCCGCGCACGACGTTCGGCCTGCGCAGCTTCATGGTGGATCGCCTTCTGCCACTGGTGATGGTAGTTATCTCGGGCTTCTTGCTGCTGCTTTCGCTGGTTGCCAGCGCAGCACTAAGCGCAGCCACCAACCTGCTCGACGTATACTTCCCCGGTGCGGCTGGCAGTGCGGGTGCCATTAATTTCTGGTTTCTGTTCGTCATAACGTTTCTCGTTTTTGCGCTGCTGTACAAGTATGTGCCGGACGTGCGCATCTACTGGGTTGATGTGTGGCCGGGCGCCCTGGCGACGGCGCTGCTCTTTTCCCTCGGCAGGCTGCTGATTGGCTGGTACCTCGGGCACACCAGCATTGCGACGGCGTATGGCGCTGCGGGTTCAATTGTCCTCGTTTTGTTGTATACTTATTATTCGGCACAGGTCTTTTACCTGGGGGCGGAATTTACACAGGTCTACGGCCGCACCTTCGGCACGCGGCGCGCCGAGCACCAGCTGATCGAGCAGCCGATCCCGGCAACCCCGCAGCAGACCATCCAGGAGCCCAGTGGGAAGATCGTGCTCGGCTTCCACCACCACAGGCGCAATCCCGCCAGATGACACGCCGGTTCAGCATGGTGAAGATGCAGCGACAGCTGTTGCTCTCTACGCGCAGGCGCCGCCTGCAGCGCATCGTACGCCCCGCCGCACAGGTCGCCGCACAGGCCGCCGCCGCTTTAGGTGTGATTGCACTGTTATCGGTCGTTAACCTCGTCGCAGCGCCCCTGCGCCGGGAGAAAAAGCCGGCATGAAAACGTGCCTAGCGATACCTGGTCGTAACCAGCAAAGGAGTTGGTAATGCAGAACGGCGCATGGCCAAGGCGGTCGCTGCCGTTTCAGGTGCTAGCCGCCATCCTGATGGTTGCAGCTGCCACTGCCTTCACAACAGTCTTAAAACTGTTCGCACCGCAGTTTACCTTTGGAATTTACTATGCCGCAGTCATCATCGCCGCTTACTATGTCGGCATCCGGGCCGGCGTCCTCACTGCGTTTGTCGCCGGCCTTATCGGCAACTTCCTATTTGTGCATGGAGGGCAGGGACTATTAGCCACGCCCGGCGAAGTGCTGCAATTGGCAACGTTTTGGGCCGTCTGCGCTGTCATCTGTGGCCTGATCTACATGAGCCGGCGCAACGAGCAACGGCTGCGTGATCGCGAGCGCTTTATCCAGAACCTCGCTGCGACCGCCCCCTATACGCTCTATCTCTATGACGTGCCGGCCGACCAGGTTGACTACGTGACGGCCGATGCAGCCGGTCTTGACGATGCCGGCAACGAGCGAGCAGTCGGCCACGACGAAAAGCCAGTCCGCAGTGTGCGGCAGATCCGAAATACATGCATCCTGATGACCGCATCCGCTACAACCAGCACCTGAGCGACCTGATGGCGGCGCCCGACGGGACCGTGCTGACATTCCAGTATCGCCAGAGTGTGCCGGACCCGGCCGGCGCCAGCGCCAACGGCGGGCAGTGGTGCTGGTATGAGCGGCAGGAGCGTGTGTACGACCGGGTGGATGGCGGAGGCGTCCAGCACGTTCTGGGGGTGGTGCAGGATATCGACGCACGCAAGCGGGCCGAAGATCGCGTGCGTTACCAGGCGCAGCTGCTGGACAGCGTTGACCAGGCCATCATCGCGGTCGACCTCGACCGCCGCATCATCTTCTGGAACCGTTTCGCCGAAAACCTATACGGCTGGACGTCCGAGGAAGCGTGCGGGCAGATCATCTACCGATCTGGTAACGGCGCCCAGCATGCGTGCGCGCGCCGAAGAGATCGTGGCGGCCTTGCGTACCGGCCGCAGCTGGTCGGGCGAATTTCTCGTCCGCCATAAGGATGGCACAACCTTCTATGTCGACCTGATCGACGCCCCGATCTACGACGAAGACGGCAGCGTCATCGGCATTCTGGGCGCGTCGGTCGATCTCGCCCAGCGCAAGCGCGCCGAATCCTATCTGCAGTTTCTCTCCGATGCCAGCCTGGCGCTCTCGTCGTCGCTGGACTATAAAACGACGATCCAGCGCGTGGCCGATCTGGCCGTGCCGCGCATTGCCGACTGGTGCGCCGTCGACCTGCTGCGGCCCGGCAACTCGGTCGAACTGGTGGCTGTGGCACACGTCAACCCGGACAAAGTGCGCTGGGCCCATGAACTGCGCCGCCAATATCCACCCAACCTGGAAGAGGAGCAAGGGCTGGGCCGGGTGATCAAGACGGGCGAGTCGGAGTTCTTATCCGTACATTCCCCAAGAACTGGTCGACGCTCAGAACTTCGACGATGAGGAGATGGCGGTCTTCCGCGAGATCGGCATGCGATCGGTGATCATCGTCCCCATGCGGGCGCGTGGCGAGATCATTGGCGGGTTGACGCTGGTCTGGTCCGAATCCGACCGCCACTACACGGCGCAGGACGTCGTGTTTGCCGAGGAACTGGCAAACCGCGCAGCCGTGGCCGTGGATAATGCGCGCCTGTATGAGGAGGCACGTATCGCCGAGCAGCAGCAGGCCGAGCTGCTGGCGCAGATTGAGGCGCTGATCGCCAATGCCCCGATCGGCATCAGCTTTATGGATCGCAACCTGCGCTACGTGCGTGTCAACGAGGCGATGGCCGAGATGAACGGGCTGCCGGTCGAGGCGCACCTCGAACACACGATGGACGAGATCCTGCCGCACCTGGTGCCGTTGGCGGGCAATTACCTGCGCCATGTACTGGATACCGGCCAGCCGATCTTAAACCTGGAAATCAGCGGTGAATCGCCCTTCCAGCCCGGCGAAATCCGCCATGCCTTAGTCAGCTGGTATCCTATCCTGATCGAGCACGGCGTCCCGCAGTATGTCGGCACGACCGTCGTCGACATCACGGAACGCAAGCAATTTGAGACGGCGCTGCGCGAAAGCGAAGAGCGGTTCCGGGCGACGTTCGAGCAGGCTGCGGTAGGCATTTCGCATGTTGGCTTGGACGGAAGCTGGCTGCGCGTCAACAACCGGCTTTGCGAGATCGTCGGCTACAGCCGCGAAGAACTGCTCCGAATGACATTCCAGGATGTGACCTTGCCCGAAGACATGGAGCCGGATCTCACGCTGGTGCAAAGGTCCATCGCCGGCGAGATCGATGGCTATCACCTGGAGAAGCGTTATGTGCGAAAGGGTGGCGCCATTATCTGGGTCAATCTCACCGTTTCTCTCGTGCGTGATGCTGACACGGCCAGGCCGCTCTACTTTATTTCCGTGGTCGAAGATATCACGGCGCGCAAGGTGACGGAGACGCAGCTGCTGCTGCTCGCCGAGTCAAGCCGCGTGCTCTACACGTCGCTGGTCGACGAACGCACGCTGCAGGCGGCGGCCGATCTGCTGGTGCCGCGCCTGGCAGACTGGTGCGTGATCAACCTTGTGAGCGAGGCCGACGGCCTGATCGACCTTGGCGGCAGCTAGTGACGGCGTCGAGAGACGGCATGCGGAGGTCGGAGACGGGAGCGCCATCGAGCCAGTGGCCATCGCCCACCGCGATCCGAAGCTGGTCGGCGTACTGCGCCGGCTGATCAGCGAAAACCCGATTGACGAGAGCCAGGCGGCGGGGACCCCGGCGGTGATTCGCACAGGTCGTCCCTATTTCCTGCCGTCCGTCACCGAGCAAAATCTCGGGCGGGATACGCGTCTTAGCCGCGACTCGCGAAGGTAGGCCTGGCATCGATGATGATCGTACCGCTGCAGGCGCGTGGGGTCACATTGGGCTCAATTACCCTGGTGCGGGCGCAGGAATGGAACTGCTATGACAAGAGTGACCTGCGCTTTGCCGAGGAATTGGCGCAGCGCATTGCACTGGCCGTAGACAACGCTGCGCTGTATGCCAGCGCTCGCAGCGCCGAGCTGCAGCTGCGCCAGCTCAACGAGACGCTGGAGGAGAGAGTGCGGGAGCGCACGGCAGAACTGGAACGCAGCAACCGCGAGCTGGACCGTTTTGCCTATGTGGCCTCGCACGATCTCAAGGCGCCGCTGCGCGCTATCGACAACCTCTCGACCTGGCTCGACCAGGACGTACACGAACTGCTGCCGCCCGCTTCGCAGGAACATCTGAATAAGCTGCGCGGACGCGTCCAGCGCATGGAGCGCCTCCTGGACGATCTGTTGGCCTATTCGCGTGCGGGCCGTGTACAGCACAAGCTGGAGCAGGTGGATACACGGCGCGATCGGTGCGCGCGATCTTTGAGCTGCAGGCGCCGCCGCCGGAGTTTCAGCTCACGGTGGAGGAGCCGATGCCGATGCTCTATACACAGCGGGTACCGTTGGAAACAGTGCTGCGCAACCTGATTGGCAACGCCATCAAGCACCACCGGCGACCGGACGGGCATGTGTGGGTTAGCGCTCGGCCAGGCGACGGCGTGGTCGAGTTTCACGTGTGCGACGACGGCCCCGGCATCGCACCTGAGTATCACGAGCGGATCTTTGAGCTGTTCCAGACGCTGCAACCACGCGACCAGCTAGAGGCCAGCGGCATGGGTCTGGCCATTGTTAAGAAGACGGTTGAAAGCGTAGGTGGCCATGTTTCCGTGCGTTCGACTGAAGGAAATGGGACCTGCTTTCTGTTTACGTGGCCCATAGCAAGTGAGGGGGCGGTAGAGGCAGCCAGCATACATACAATATTATGGTAGACTTGGGATATGAACCGGGAACACGTTCACATTCTGTTGGTTGAAGACGACGACATCGACGCCGAGCTGGTGCTGCGCGCCTACCGCCGTCACCGCTTGGAAAACCCGTTCACCATCGTGCGTGATGGTGTGGAAGCGCTGGAGGTGCTGCGCGGCAGCACGCGTACGGAACGGCTGCCACGACCATACTTGATTTTGCTGGACATCAACATGCCGCGCATGAACGGCATCGAATTTTTGCACGAAGTACGCCGCGATGGCGACTTGCGGCGCAGCATCATCTTTGTCCTCACAACGTCCAACAACGACGAGGACAAGCTGGCGGCCTATAACGAGCAGATTGCAGGTTATCTGCTCAAGGCCAATGTCGGCGAAGACTTTCGCAACGTCATTGCCTTGCTGGATTCGTATCGGAATGCGGTAGAGTTCCCGCCCGAGAATTGCTAATGCTTGGATCACGAATTGAGCTACTGCTTGTAGACGACGACGAGATCGATCGCGAGTTGGTGTGCCGGCTGCTCAGCAGCGAGTACGCAGTGAGCGAAGCGGCGACGGCCGAAGAGGCGTTGGCTGCCGTCGATCGCTTTCGTCCTGACTGCGTGCTGCTTGACTACCGCCTGCCCGACATGGATGGCCTGCAGATGCTGCCGCTGCTCACGCGCGCCAACCTGCCCGTGATCATCCTCACCGGCGAGGAAAGCCCGGAGGTTATTGTGCAGGCGATGCAGCAGGGGGCACAGAACTACCTGGTCAAGGGCAGCCTCACGCAGATCGGCCTGCAGCACGCCATCTCCGGCGCCATCGAGAAGATGGCGCTGAAGCGCGATGTCGACGACAAGAACCGGCAGCTGCGCAAGCTCGCCTCGGCACTTGGCCCTGGCCGAGCAGCGCGAGCGGCGGCGTGTGTCGCAGATTCTGCACGACCATGTGCAGCAGATCCTCTACGGCATCCAGATGCGATCGCAGCTGATCGCCCTGGACGCTGCGCCCGACGAGCGTGTGCGCGAGCACCTGGCGGCGCTGCCAGAGCCTTGTCAGCGACGCCATCCTGACCACACGCACGCTGACCGTCGAACTCAGCCCGCCGGTGCTGCAAAATGAGGGGTTGGCGGCGGCGCTGCAGTGGCTGGTCAGCCACATGGCGGAGCGCTATAACCTGCACGTTGCGCTTGAGATCGCCACCGACTACAACGTGGCCAATGACGACCTCAGCATGCTGCTGTTCCAACTGGTGCGCGAACTCCTGTTCAACGTCGTCAAGCATTCGGGCGTATCAGAGGCACTTCTGACGCTGGCCGAAGACGGCGAGAACCTTGTTATTTGTGTCGCAGACTGCGGGCGCGGCTTTGATGTCCAGGTGCGCGCCCAGCCGGCGTTGGCCAGCGGCGGTTTTGGCCTATACAGTGTCCGCGAGCGCCTGGCCCTTTTTGGCGGGCAGTTAAAGGTGGAATCCGGGCCCGGCAAGGGCGTGCGCGCAACCGTGTTGGTGCCGCGCGAGCCTGTGCTGCCGGCCTGAATCATATGAACAAGATATTTATTGTCGACGACCATGTAGCCGTCCGCCAGGGCTATACGCTGTTGATTCAACGTGAACCCGATATGATTGTGTGCGGCGAAACGGCCAATGCCGACGATGCGCTGCACATGGTGGATGAGTGCCAGCCTGACATCGTGGTGCTGGACATCTCGCTGCAAGGCTCCTGTGGACGGCGTGGATCTGCTCAAGCGCCTGCACATGCGTTGGCCGGAACTGGCGATTCTTGTGGTTTCCGGCCATGACGAAATGGTCTATGCCCAGCGCATGCTGCAGCTGGGCGCGCGCGGCTACGTCATGAAAGGTGACGCCCTGATGTTCATCCAGGCGCTGCACCAGGTGGTCGGCGGCGAAACCTATGTCAGCGCCCACGTGCGCGGCGACGACGCAGGTTAGGCATACCTGGAGATGCATCGTCGTTATATCCCCGCTTGTATCTATCCCTCCTCACCGGATGCGTAGTGCACATTGCTGGTTGCTGCTATCCTCTAGACAACCGCCACGACCCCCAGTGGTTTGAATACCATGAATCGTCCCGAACGTCTCTGTATGTTGCTGGGTGGGATTGGAATGGGCTTGCCCACACGAGTACTGCTGATGCTTGTGGATTGAAGTCCGGGGCGTTCGGGACGATTCATGTGAGGGCACGTTTAGACCTCACAGCAGGAAATCCCAAGGATACAAAAATGACAAAATTCGGCTATGCCATCTCGAGTGAGGAACATCACCCGCTGGAAATCGTGCGCCAGACGCAAATGGCGGAAGCGGTGGGGTTCAGTTTTGCGATGATTTCGGATCACTTTCATCCCTGGGTGAGCACACAGGGGCACAGCCCCTTTGTGTGGAGTGTGATCGGCGCGCTGGCCAATGCGACCAAGCGGCTGGTTATCGGCACCGGCGTGACTGCGCCGATCATCCGCATTCACCCGGCCATCGTCGCCCAGGCTGCCGCCACAAGCGCCGCCATGCTGCCCAACCGCTTCTTTCTAGGGGTGGGCACCGGCGAAAACCTCAACGAGCACGTAGTAGGGCAGCGCTGGCCTCCGCACGACGTGCGCGTTGCCATGCTGGCCGAGGCTTGCGCCATCATGCGCAAGATGTGGACAGGCGAAACGGTCTCCTACTGGGGACGTTTCTTCACCGTCGAAGATGCCCGGCTGTTCACGCTGCCGGAGCAAGCGCCGCAGATTATGGTGGGCGCCAGCGGGTCGACCATGGCCGAGGAGGCCGGGCGGATCGGCGATGGGTTGATCTCCACCGGCCCGGAGAAGGAAGTGGTGGAGGCGTTTGACGCTGCCGGCGGAAAGGGTAAGCCGCACATCGGCCAGCTGACCGTGTGTTATGCGCCGAGTGAGCAGGAGGCGAAACGCACAGTGCATCACATCTGGCCCAACAGCGGTCTCACCGGCGAACTCAGCGTCGAGCTGCGCACTGTCAAGCATTTTGAGCAGGCGGTCAAGCTGGTGACGGAGGAAAAGGCGACCGAGAGCATTCCTTGCGGCCCTGACCCCGAACAGCACATCCAGGCGATCCGGAAGTACATCGATGCCGGATTTGACCATGTGTACTTCCACCAGATTGGGCCGGACCAAGAGGGCTTTCTGCGCTTCTACGAGCGCGAGGTGCTGCCGGAACTGTAGGGGCATAAGGTCCTGCGGGGCCGCAGGATCGGCACAGACGCCGGCGAACTGCGGCTTAACTTCAGACAAGCTATGAGGAGAAACCAAACAATGCAGTTGGATTTACAGGGCAAAGTGGCCTTGGTGACAGGTGCCGGTTCGGGAATTGGCGAGGCGGCGGCCAAGAAGCTGGCAGCTGCCGGCGCACAGGTGGCGGCGCTTGGCCGCAGCGACGACGAGCTGAACGACGTGGTGAATGAAATGCGATCGCAGGGCTGCCAAGCCATCTCAGTGGTGGCAGATATCAGCGATGCGGCTGCGATGGAGCAGGCATACCAGCGTGTGGAAAAGGAGTGGGGCCGGCTTGACATCGTCTTTGCCAATGCTGGCATCAACGGCGTGTGGGCGCCGATCGAGGAGCTGACACCCGAGGAGTGGAACCGGACGATCGGGATCAACCTGAGCGGCACGTTCTACACGATCAAGTATGCGGCGCCGCTGCTCAAGCGCCAGGGCGGGTCAGTCATCGTAACCGCCTCTGTCAACGGCACGCGCATCTTCAGCAACACGGGGGCAACGGCCTACTCCACCTCGAAGGCCGGCCAGGTGGCCATGACCAAGATGCTGGCGCTTGAGCTTGCCCCGCACAAGGTGCGCGTCAACGTCATCTGCCCCGGGGCGATTGAAACCAACATCGACGAGAACACCGAGCAGCGCAACCTGGAGAAGGTGCGTATTCCGGTCGAGTTCCCCGAGAGCAATCAGCCGCTGACGGGCGGCAAGCCCGGTCATTCAGACCAGGTTGGCGACCTGGTGCTGTTCCTGGCCTCAGACATGTCTAGCCACATCACGGGCACCGAGATCTGGATCGACGGTGCCGAGTCGTTGATCAAGGGATAAGAAACAAGGCAATCAGTACCACCGACAGTGCGTTTGTGCGCGTCCAGTGCACGAAACAGCCTCTTCCCTTACACTTTTCCGTTGTCAGGCTTGGAGTACAGTGGATAGAGTTCCTATGACTCTTCTTTAATCAGGCCGTCTCTTCAACCGCCTGACGAAGCACCTGGAAATCGGCCGCTAACGTTTCGCGCTGCTCACTGGTATAGAGGGCGACGGCGGGGTGATAGAGTGGCACGACGATGACTTTGCCGTAGGATGCCTGCGCCTCAAGGCGTGAGCCGTGGAGCTTGCTAATCTTCTGGCCCTTTTCGGGCATGCCGAAAAAGTCGAAGAGGAACTCCATGGCAAAACGGCCTAGAGTCGCAATGATCCGCGGCTGGATGATATCGATCTGCTGGCGCAAAAAGGGCGCGTACAGCTTGATCTCCGCCACGGTAGGGGCGCGATTGTCCGGCGGTCGGTCCTTCACCACATTGGTGATGAAGACATCGGTGCGGGTAAGCCCGATGGATTCCAGCAAGGAGTCAAGCAAACGGCCGGACGCGCCGACAAAGGGACGCCCAGACTTGGCTTCCCATTCTCCGGGCGCTTCGCCGATCAGCATGATCTTGGCGTAGGCGTTGCCCTTCACCGGGCACTACCTTGTACTTATGCTCCACGCGATACTCATAGAGCGGCGAGGTCGTGAGGTCCTGCAGCGAATAGGCAATCGTATCGAGCTTGGCCTGGCGCGTAATTTCCATTGGTATATTTACATAAGGGTGGGGACAGCCGAGCTTGCGCTGGCAGCTGTCCCCACTATGATCAATTGTCTTGTTCGCTCAACTCTGCCTGAGGGCTAGACTGCGGAAGAGCGTCCGTTCATGAACAGCGACACCACAAACAGGATCAGGAACAGCACGAAGATGATCCATGCGATGTTGCTGGCTGCTCCTGCCACACCGGCAAAGCCCAGGAGGCCGGCCACCAGTGCAATCACCAGGAATATTACTGCCCAACGTAACATGTCGGTTTCTCCTTCCAAAATCCTACCGAAGTCTTGTTAGCTTGTCCAGCATCGGCTCGCTGACTTTCTTCCCGCCAGGCCGGCAATACAAGCACTGTACAAGAGCAATTTAGCAGGAAAGCAAAAGATCCGGCGCCGCTCAGGATATAACGACCGGGCACAAGCTGCGATACAGCTTACCTACGGCCCCCATATGGCGGGCTACGCCCGTTCGGGTGTGCCAGGACTTGTGACCGCCACGGTGGCTCTGGTCTATTCAAACATTTTGATGCGGGGCTTATCCTGGGTTGGGTCCTCTCGCTCGAGAGCCAGGACATTGAGAGTGGCTTCCTCCCCGGAAATACAGTGAGCCGCAGAGGAAGCAGTATCTATATCGAATTAGGAGGAAATCATGGCCCAGCAGAACAAGGATCTTGAAAAGTTATTTGTCGAGCAGCTCAAGGACATTTACAGTGCAGAAACGCAGTTGGTTTCGGCGCTCCCGAAGATGGCCAAGGCCGCTTCGACGCCTGAGCTGCAGCAGGCATTCAATATGCACCTGGACGAAACCCGCAACCACGTGCAGCGGCTCGAGCAGCTGTTTGACGGCATCAACGCCAGCCCGCGCGGCAAGAAGTGCAAGGGCATGGAAGGGCTGATCGAGGAAGGCAACGAGCTGATCCAGGAGAAGGCTCAGTACGATGCTGACACCTTGGATGCCGGCCTGATCGCAGCCGCCCAGAAGGTTGAGCACTACGAGATCTCATCGTATGGCACCGTGCGTGCGTTTGCCGAGCAGCTCGGCCGCCAGGATGCCATCAAGCTCCTCAACCAGACGCTGGACGAAGAGTACGGCGCCGACCGCAAGCTGACCTCGATTGCCGAACGCATGGTCAACAAGCAAGCGGCCAGCTAAAGCAAGCGGCCAGCTAAAGCAAGCAAGTGTCCAGATGAAGGGCGAAAACGGGAGCGGACATTGTCCGCTCCCGTTTTGTTATTGGACCATCCCATCGGGTACGCCGTTGGGGTATTGCTCGTCGATTGCCTGTTGAATGCGCTGGAGCCTGATTTTCGGGATTGGGATGGGTGCTGAAGAACTCGGGCGGGCGACCGCCGCTGCTGGATTCCTCCAGGATCTCCATGACGCGCAGCATGGCGCGCGGGTCGTAACCGGCCTCGCTCATGAAGCGCACCCCCAGCCGGTCGGACTCCAGTTCGTCGTCACGGCCGTATTTGAGCGTAACCAGCTGGCCGACCAACATGGCAAACTGGGCGGCATAGGCTGAATTCGGATTGTTGGGATCATAGGACGCCACCACGGCCGCACCAGTAAGGCCTTCGGTGAGCTGCTGCTTGGCGATGTGTTCGGCACCGTGCCTGGCCACCACATGCCCAATCTCGTGGCCGAGCACGCCGGCCAGCTGCCCCTCTGTCTCCAGATGCTTGAACAGCGCTTCGGTCACGAAAACCTGGCCGCCGGGCAAGGCAAATGCATTGATCGTCTGCTGGTCGGCCAGCAGGTGACACGCAAAGGGGTAGTCGGTTTGATTGGCTGAACTTGACTTGACAAGATTAGCGCATACTTGATCCACCAGTGCCTGGCCCTGGGCATCCTGCGACTGGCCGCCAAACTCCTGCTCCATTTCAGGGGCAGCCTGCAGCCCAAGCGCCACCTCCTGCTGGGGGGTGATGCTAATATGCTGCGTTTCGTCGGTCACCGGGTTGTATACCCGTTGGCCGAAATAGGTGAACAGCGCTATGCCAACCAGGATCAGCGCAATCAGTATCCGGCCGCCGCCAAGGCTGCAGCCGCTGCCACCACGCGCACTTCGATACATAGGTCTTGTTTCCTCCAGTGCAAGCTGTGCGAATAATTGACGCCTGGAAGTTAATCTTCCGGTAATCCGGTGTGCAATAGGTAGAGGTGTAGAAGCACGGTACGTCCACATTGATAAAGTAGTTTCATGTTGCTCTAACCAACGTTTGTGAGGCCGTACCATACCCCGATGGATGCACACAACGTAAAATTCTGTTATGATGGAGCTACCAGAGGAGAAAGGGGATAGCTGATGTTAGATTTAGATCAGCATTTACATATATCTACCACCGTCGAAGACCTCGCAAACGGCGCCCCACCATTGAAACCAGAGGACAGGCAAGCAGGAATGCTAGAAGGCGAGCCCACCAATCACCGTGTTACCACTGGGCTCAACGAGGCTGCCCTTTGTGAGATGCAGCATAGGCTGCTGGACAGCGAGGAAAACGAGCGCCAGCGACTGGCCCAGGAACTGCACGACGGTCCGCTGCAGGAACTGCACAGCCTGGACTTCAAGTTGGTTGCCATGGCGCGACAGCTGAGTGACACGCAGCAGCAGGCGCAGCTCAGCGAAATGCGTTCAACCTTGCGCCAGCTTGCCCGCCATCTGCGTGCGATCTGCCAAGATCTGCGGCCGCCCGCACTTACGCCATTTGGCGTGAGCGCCGTGCTCCGGTCATTTGCAGAAGCATTTCAACAAAACCATCGCGAGTTGACTGTCGTCGTCGATTTGGACGATGACGGCCAGCGGCTGAGCGAGCGTGCGCGTCTGGCGCTCTATCGAATCTGTCAGCATGGGATGCGCAACGTGGCCCAGCACGCCGAGGCCACGCGCGTCTATGTCGGCCTACGTATGGCTGAAGACCATGTGCTGCTGTGTATCGAGGATAACGGGCAGGGTTTTCCAGTGCCGGACGATTGGATGCCTATGGTCGAGCAGGGGAAGTATGGTCTGCTTGGCTGCGTGGAACGCGCAGAGGCCGTAGGCGGCCATGTGACGGTCGAATCCAGCCCCGGCAGCGGCACGCGCCTGCGCGTCATCGTACCTTTTGCTGCGGTGCCCACGCCGACAACGGAGGAAGGATAGGTTGCGGAAATCCGAACCGGCACACACAATCTACCCAGAAAAGCAGCACAAGCGACGTGGATTATGACTAAGATCCGCGTGTTGTTAGCTGACGACCACCCGATCGTGCGGCGGGGGATTCGTTCGCTGCTGCTGACCGCGCCTGATATCGAGGTCGTGGCGGAGGCGAAGAGCGGCCAGGAAGCGCTGAACCTGGTCAACGAATTGGCGCCGGATGTGCTGCTGTTGGATATGGAGATGCCCGGCATGTCGGGCGTAGACGTTGCCAAACAGTTGAAGGCAGCGCGTTCGGAAGTGCGTGTCCTGGCGCTCAGTGCCTATGACGACGGCCAGTATGTGCGCAACCTGCTGGCGAATGGGGCGGCGGGCTATATTACCAAGGAAGAAGCGCCCGAGATGATCATCGAGGCCGTGCGCGGGGTGGCACGCGGCGAAGAAGGCTGGCTGAGCCGCCGCGCCATGGCGCGCATGTCGGCCTGGACGCGCGACAGCGAACTGGCCGGCAACGAACTCTCCAGCCGCGAGCTGGAGGTGCTGCGCCTGGTCGTGGCCGGCAAGACCAACCAGGAAATCGGGCACATCCTGCAGATCAGCGAAAAGACCGTCGAAAAGCACGTCGGCGCCATCTTTAACAAGCTGGATGTTTCGTCGCGCGTCGAAGCGGCCGTCCAGGCCGTCCAGCGTGGCCTGGTTTAGTCCTGGTATAGCACTGGTAAAGGTAGGGGAAACCCTACCTGTTTCTTTGGTTGTTCCCCATTTACTCTCCCTGCCCTTGCACTACAATAGAGGTACAGCTCGGGGCACTGCGTTTTCTCAAGCGAGATACGACGCAGACTTGGCCCGTGAGCGACCTGCATCGCAATGGGTAGCGATTCCAAACACAACATGAATGATACGCCGATGATCGACTTATATGTCGTCCGCCTTGACTGTGCCGGCGACGACCCGCTGATGACTGTGCTGAATAACGAGCCGGACTTTGACGTACGCGGCTGTACGCACAGCTCCGGCAACGGCGTTAACGCAGCTGACCAGGACGACCATGTGCCGTTGTCCTGGTCAGCTACGAAGTTGGCGAGAGCGAGACGCTTGAGCTGGTCCGTGCGCTCGTCGACCGCGACCAGCCGATCAAGGTGTTGGTCACCGACGTTCCCAAGGAAGACGAGGTGATTCTGCACATGCTGGAAGAAGGCGCCGCCGGCTATGTTTGTGCTGAAGAATCCTGGGCGGACCTGGTCAAGAAGATTCACGCCGTGGCCGAGGATGAGTTCCTGGTTCACCCGGATATTGCGGCGACCATGATGTCGCGCATCGCCGAGTTGAACCTGCTGTTGATCGAGCTTGATGGCGGCAACATGGCCCGCCCCGAGACTGTGTATGCCGAACTGACGCAGCGTGAGGTCGAAGTGCTGCGCCTGCTCGGCGAAGAGAAGAGCAATCAAGAGATCGCGCAAGCGTTGACGATTGAGCTGGGCACGGTGAAGAATCACGTGCACAACCTGCTGCGCAAGCTGGACGTTTGCAGTCGCAAACATGCTGCCCAGCTTGCACGCCAGATGCTCCCTCAATGACGTGAGTAGCGTATGACAACCTGTTGGGCATAATCCAGCAGGCTGCGCCGCAACGCTACAGGCGTCATCACCTCTACCCCCGCACCAAGCCCTAAAAGCTTGGTGCGGGCCTCCTCTAAAGAGTCAAAGTGCAGTGTTACCGGCCTCCATTCAGCTTCGGCCGTGGACCCTGCTTGCGAAGATTCCTCCCAACGCTGATCTTTGTTCTTCCGCCAGGTGCTCGCCCAGATACAGCGGCAGGTCCACGTACATCTGCGGCGAGACGTGCGCCGTGACGAAATAGCGGCCCCGGTCCTGGCGGATGTGGTCACACCACCCGCGCCAGGCATCCTCCAGGTCGAAATCGGCGGGCCGCGTGAATGCCTCAGGTGTGCTGCGTACATCGACCAGTTCTGCCACCTTGTGGACGCGGATCCGGTCACCCGCGTCTGCGCTCCCCGCGCAGACCAGGTACCACTCCCCTTCCTTGGCGACCAGCCCGTAGGGTGCCACCAGGCGTTCGAACTGGCGGCGGTAAAAGCTCGAGAGGCGCCGGTAGGTAATCCACACCATGCGGTCGTGCCACACTGCTTGCTGGATGAGCTGCAGGGCCGTTGCCGGGGCCTGTGATACCTCTCCCTCGCAGCAGTGACTTTTGCGCGCGGGGTTTTACCGTGGTCTTCTGCCAGCTCTCCCAGTCCAAAAAGATACGCTGCCGTACCCATCGGTCGTCGCTGCGCCGTTCGGCGGGGAGCGCCGCCAACAGCTTGAGCAGGGCTCCCTTGAGCTCTGCGCCCAGGCCTAAATCCGCCAGGGCGCCCGGCATGCTGGCAACAAACAGAGCCCGCACCTCCCCTTCATGCAGCCCGGTGAGTTGGGTGCGATAGTTGTCGACCAGGGCGCAGCCCCCGCCCGGCCCGCGGTCGGCATAGATGGGTACGCCGGCGCCGCTCAGCGCCTCGATATCGCGGTACACGGTGCGGACCGACACCTCCAACTCATCGGCCAGTCGCCTGTGCCGTCATCCGCCCGCGCGTCTGCAGCAGCATCAGTAACGACAGCAGCCTGTCCGCACGCATAGAAACTCCTCCATACTTCATACCCGGGGCCATCTAACGTCCCCTGGACATGATCTACTCTCGCAGAATCAAAATATCCTGACACAAGATGTCAGTATTTGTCAGTATACTACAGACAGGATGTGTCGCGACACCCTTGTGCAAGAGCAGGTCAGCAAACAAATTCATATGGGAGCAGCAAAATGAGTGAATTACAGGTAGAGATCGTGCGGCTGGCGCCGATGCAGGTGGCGAGCTTCCACGGCTTCGGGACCGAACCCGAATTTCAGGCGGCGGCAAAGATGCTGGCATGGGCCGAGCCACGCGGGCTGTACGACGAGGGCACCATCCACCGCGTTTTCGGCTTTAACAACCCGTCCCCGACCGCAGGCAGCCCGAACTATGGCTACGAATTCTGGCTTGAGATAAAAGACGGTGAGGCCGGCACGTCAGCCGCTGAAATGCGGGGCGGTGACGTGGAACTAAAGTCGTTTGACGGCGGCCTGTTTGCCGTCGCCCGCTGCCGTGGTGTGTCGGCCGTGCCCGACACATGGCGGCAGTTGGTGACCTGGCTGGAGGACAGCCGCTACACGATGAGCCACAGCCAGTGCCTCGAGCAGCACACCGGTCGCATCAACGGCGACATCGAAGCGCTTGAGTTCGCCCTCTACCAGGCGATCGTCGAGTAGCGTCAGCACAAACTTGCCGGCGAAAGAAGGGGGCCCCCGTTCGCCGGTTCCCGTGCCCTCACCGTTTTATCTCCTACTGCCTTGCAGCCCCTACATGCTGCGCCATGGCCACGTAGTCTTCGTCGCTCAGCAGATTCGCCAGCGCCGCCCGCGCCCGGTGCAGGCGGCTCTTGACGGCATTGACCGTCGAGCCGGTCGCCTCGGCGATCTCCTCGCAGGAGTAATCGCCCCAATAGCGCAGGGTCACGACCTTGCGCGTTTCGGCAGGCAGCTGAGTCAGGGCCCGCTGCATCCGGCGCGCCTGCTCGCCATGCAGGGCAACCTCCTCGGGCAGCGCCGCAGAGCAGCGCAGCCCCAGCACCTGCACGAGCGGTTCGTCGTCGAGCGAGAGCAGTGTTACGTGTTTGCGGCGCAACCGGTCGATGCAGTAGTGGCTGGCAATCGCCATCAGCCACGTCTTGAACGACCGCGTGGCGTCGTAGGTGGCAAGCTGCAGATAGGCGCGCAGGAAGGTCTCCTGGGCCGCATCCTCGGCGTCGCCCGGGTCGCCCAGCATACGCAGGCAGAGATGGTAGACCGGCTTCTGATAGGTGCCGACCAACTCGGCGTAGGCTTCCTGGTCGCCGCCCCGCACCTGCTGGACTAGGGCTTGTTCGTAGCCTTGCCCCGGCAATTGGGCGGAAAGTGGACCCCGTACTGAGGTGAATTGCCGGTGGCTTGACCATTGAGTGGGTTTGCGAGTTGGGCGGCCATCGTCTGTCTTGCTCCATCGTGCAGGTCGTTATTTGTACGTACCTACTTTCGCGCTAATCATTTGCCCTGTCGCCTTGCTTGTGGTAGGTTATCTGCCTAGACCCTGGACAGGATCGCACCTATCCACTCGGATAGTTCAAGGCCTTCATAATTACTTCACAAACTTATGTCATACTGGGTTTCGCGCAACCGCCAAGGCGCCTAGCCAACGGTTGAACATTCCTGGGAGGAAGTGTGAACGCAAACCACACCCATCATCACAACAACGAACCCAACATCTTACCTGAGGCCATGGCTCCCGCGGCCAATCCTGCCGCCGCCGTCGCCGGTTGCTGCTCCTCGCTCCAACCACGACGATCATCAGCAGAATTTCCAGACCGCTCCTCAGGGAGACCATGCTGTCCTACCTCATCACACCGCTCCTATGGCGCCCAAGCAGGGAGAGCACACTGGCCATGACATGCATGCTGGTCACGGCGCCCATGTGGACCACAGCGGGCACGAACAGGTCTTTCGCCGGCGCTTCTGGGTCTGCCTGGCGCTGACCATACCGGTGCTGCTCTTCAGCCCCATGATCCAGGAGTGGTTGGGCTTTTCGATGCCCCAGTTTCCGGGCAGCGAGTGGGTGGCACCCCTGTTTGCCATCATCATCTTCCTCTACGGCGGTATCCCCTTCCTGCAGATGGCCGGCCCGAGATCGCCAACCGCAAGCCGGGCATGATGCTGCTGATCTCGCTGGCGATCACGGTGGCGTTTGTCTACAGCCTCGCCATGGTCTTTGTCGACCCGCACAGCGGCTTCTTTTGGGAGATGGCGCTGCTGATCGACGTGATGCTGCTCGGCCACTGGCTCGAGATGCGCAGCGTGCGCCAGGCGTCGGGCGCGCTCAACGAACTGGCCAAGCTGATGCCCGACACGGCCGACCGCATCGCTGCCGACGGCACGGTGCGAGCAGGTGCCGGTGGGCCAGCTGCGCAGGGGCGACCTCGTGCTCGTGCGGCCCGGCGCCAGCATCCCCGCCGACGGCGAGGTCGTGGAGGGGCGCTCGGACGTCAACGAAGCGCTGATCACGGGCGAGTCCAAGCCGGTCGAGAAGAGCGCCGGCAGCAAGGTGATCGGCGGCTCGATCAACAGCAGCGGCAGCCTGCGCGTGCGCGTGACCGCCACGGGCGACCAGACGGCGCTGGCCGGCATCATGCGCCTGGTGGCAGAAGCCCAGCAAAGCAAGTCCAATACGCAGGTGCTGGCGGACCGCGCCGCGGGCTGGCTCTTCTACATCGCCCTGGGCGTGGCCGCGCTCACGGCGGTCGTGTGGACGGTGGTCGACGGCTGGAACATGCAGGTCGTCGAGCGCGTGGTGACGGTGCTGGTGATTGCCTGCCCGCATGCGCTGGGGCTGGCCGTGCCGCTCGTCGTCGCCATCAGCACGTCGCTGGCGGCGTCCAACGGCATCCTGGTGCGCAACCGGCTGGCGCTGGAGGCGGCACGCGATATGGATATTGTCATCTTCGACAAGACCGGCACGCTGACAAAGGGCGAGCAGGGCGTGGTTGGGATGGCGGCACGTACCGCCGCTGGGGGAGGAGCAAGCGCTGGCGCTGACGGCGGCCGCCGAGGGCGACTCGGAGCATATCATCGCCCAGGCTCTGCGTGCCGCCGCCGCCGAGCGCAAGCTCTCCCTGCCGCCCATCGGGGACTTTACCGCAATCCAGGGCCGCGGGGTGCGCGTCCAGGCAGGCGGGCAGACGGTGCATGTCGGCGGCCCGCGCCTGCTGGAGACTGCTCAAGCTCACGCCGCCCCTGCCGCTGCAGACATTTGCCGACGAGGCCGGGCGCAAGGGGCAGACGGTCGTCTACCTGGTGCAGCGACGGCGGCACCGACGGCGGCAGCGGCGCGGTAGCGGCGGCCTTTGCCCTGGCCGACGTGATTCGCCCCGAAAGCAAGGGCGCCGTGGAAGAGCTGCACGCCATGGGCAAGCAGGTAGCGCTGCTCACCGGCGACAGCCGTGCCGTGGCCGACGCGGTGGCACGCGGACTTGGGCATCGACCAGGTCTTTGCCGAGGTGCTGCCGGGCCAGAAAGACGAAAAGGTGGCGGCTCTCCAGGCGTCAGGGCAAAAGCGTGGCCATGGTAGGTGACGGCGTCAACGACGCCCCGGCCCTGACGCGCGCCGACGTGGGGATCGCCGTGGGCGCCGGGCACCGACGTGGCCGTCGAGTCGGCCGGGATCATCCTCGTGCGCAACAATCCGGCCGATGTCGCCAAGACCGTGCGCCTCAGCCGGCACACCTATCGCAAGATGGTTGAGAACCTGTGGTGGGCGACCGGCTACAACATTGTGGCGCTGCCGTTGGCGGCCGGCGTCCTGGCGCCGATCGGGATCGAGCTTTCACCGGCGGCCGGCGCGGCGCTGATGGCTGTCAGCACGATCGTGGTGGCAATCAACGCCCAGACTTTGCGCGGGGCGCGCCTTGTAGATCGCGCCCTCGCAGCTCACACGAGAGACGCATTGGATCTGTTTCCTGACCATGAGTGACGCATCCTTCACCGTGTTGGTAATCGAAGACGACCGCCAGATTCGCCGAGTGGTGCAAGGCTATCTGGAACAGGCGGGCGTGCACGTGCTGGCGGTAAGCGACGGGGAGAGCGGGCTGCTGCTGGCGCAGCACGAGAAGCCGCCGCTGATCGTGCTTGACCTCATGCTGCCGGGCATCGACGGCTGGGAGATCACTCGGCGTCTGCGCCAGCACACCGATCCGGCGGTGGCCAACGTCCACATCTTGATGCTGACGGCGCGCGTGGAGGAGGCAGATCGCGTGGAAGGGCTGCAGCTCGGCGCCGACGACTACATGGTCAAGCCCTTCAGCCCGCGTGAACTGGTGGCGCGCGTGCAGGCTGCCCGGCGCCGGCTGCAGCGGCTGCCTGTGGCTGTGGCCGCCCAGGTAGTTGCTGCAGGCGGCCTGCGCATCGATCCGGTCTACCGCAGCGTCACGCTTGACGGCGGCAGCATCCACCTGACGGCTGTGGAGTTCGACCTGCTGCTGGTGCTGGCGCGCAGCCCCAATCGCCCGTTTACACGTGACGAACTCCTGACCGCCATCGAAGACGCTGAACCCCAGCATGGCGCCGGTGCCCAGCACGACGCCGGCGCCGCCTACGAGCGCACGATCGACGCGCATGTCAAGAATCTGCGCCAGAAGCTGGGTGGGGCAGGGCGGCAGAGCCGTTTTATCGAAACAGTCCACGGCGTCGGGTACCGGTTTGTAACGTAAAGATGGCAGGCAACATTGGCACAGGCAGGATCGCAGGAGAAGTACAGCTTGGGGGTGTTCGTGCGCAGCCGACTCTGGCTGCGGCTTACCGCGGCATTTGCTTTGATTATCTTGATCGGCATTGCGGTAACGGTGCTGCTCGCCCGCAGCGGCGCGGCCACCCAGTTCGAGCATTTCATGGTGCAAGGGCGCATGGTGCGCCCGGCCGTGATGCAGCAGGCAATCGCCGACCATTATTTCATCACCAGGGCTTCTCCCACCTCCAGGAAATGCTGCCGACGCTGATCAGCGCTGCCTCAGATGGGGCCATGAGCGGCGTGATGGGCAACATGATGGGCATGCACGAAAACCGCCTGGTCGTACTCGATGCCCAGGAGAACATCGTAGGCGATTCGCAGGGAGCCTCCGGTACTCCCCTTGCACTGCCGCTGCAGCAGTGGCCGCTGGTGGTCAACGGTGAGTCCGTCGGCACGATGGTCGTGCAGGGCGCATTGATGGGCGCGGTAATAGGCCCGGTGATGGACCCGGTGATGGACCCCCCTGCCGCCAACGCCAACCTGTTGGTCGGGAGCCTGACGCGCACCGTGCTGCTGGCAGCCTTGGCGGCGGGGGTAGCGGCCTTGGTGCTGGGCGCCCTGCTCGTCCGCCAGATTACGCAGCCGCTGGACAGCCTGAGCAGCGCCGCCCAGCGCATCAATGCCGGCGACCTCACGGCGCGTGTGGAGGTCCAGGGCGACGACGAGATCGCCGCCGTGGCGCGCAGCTTTAACCAGATGGCCGACGGGCTGCAGCAGCAGGAGAAGCTCAGGCGCAACCTCATGGCCGACGTCGCCCATGAACTGCGCACACCGCTTACCGGCATTCAGGGTGCGGTCGAAGCGATGCAGGACGGCATCTTTCCGGCCGACGCGGAAAACCTGGAGGCGCTGCACGCCGAGGTCATGCTGCTCAACCGCCTGGTGGACGACCTGCGCACTCTAGCCACAGCGGAGGCGGGGCAGCTTACCCTGCAGCGGCGCTGTTTCGACATGGGCGAACTGTGCCGGCGCCAGGTCAACCTCTTCCAGTACAGCGCACATGCCCGCCGTTTAGCGCTGGCTGTGCACGTTGCGGCAGATGGTGAGGCGGACGGGCCGTGGGTATATGCCGACGATCAGCGCATCGGGCAGGTGCTGCATAACTTGATCGACAACGCGCTGCGCCACTGCCAGGCGGGCTGCAAGGTCGACGTCACAGTAGAAATTGCAGACCGCGTGATGCCCCGGCGGCCAACACGTCGGCCAACACAAGGATAACGGACAAGACGGCGCAGCGAGTGGTGTGGCCGTGACCGTAACGGACGACGGCGACGGTATTGCGCCGTCTGAACTCCAGCATGTTTTTGACCGCTTCTATCGCGCCGAACGGGCACGTGTGCGCGCGACCGGTGGCACTGGACTGGGGCTGTCGATCGCGCGGCAACTCGTGCTCGCCCATGGCGGCGATCTATGGGTTCAGAGTCCTCCGGTGGGCGCCCAGCACGGCACGGAGTTCGGCTTTACGCTGCCGGCTGCTAAGCCGGATGAAGCAATCTAGCCAGCGGCGGCTGTTGCTCCCCTTTCTCGCTGCCGTTCATAATTGCTTCACGTTTGCGTGCTATGATGGCCCTGCAACCTACGCCCTCTGGTGCGCGGCATTTTTCGATAGAGACACCACGTTGTACCGTACGGGAGAAACCAAATGAAGAAGCAGCTTGTACATGTTTTGGGATGTAGTGCCGGCCTGCTGGCCGCGCTGCTGTTGTCCCTCAGCCTGCTCGGTATGGATACCCACGTCGCAGCGGCGCAGGGTATCGCCCAGCAAATGCCTATGACCGGCACGATGCCTATGAGCGGCACGATGCCCGGCATGGGCAGTATGGGACAGATGGGTGACATGTCGGTCATGATGGAAATGATGCAGAACATGGACGCCCGCATGGCGAAAATGGAAGAGCGCATGGCACAAATGCAGGGCACGATGCCTATGAGTGGAACCATGTCTGGTATGGGCGGTATGTCGGTATGGGCGGCATGTCGGGGATGGCGGCATGATG
The DNA here is from genome assembly GCA_963701415.1 of uncultured Chloroflexia bacterium. GTDB lineage: Bacteria > Chloroflexota > Anaerolineae > Caldilineales > Caldilineaceae > Fredericiella. The sequence continues at coordinate 400,470 of CAVPAH010000018.1, read as the reverse complement.
GGCCAAGGCGGCATGTCCGGCATGATGAAAGGTGGCGACAACCAGCAGATGCACATGATGATGCAGATGATGATGATGCACATGATGATGCAGATGATGGACGAGTCCGGCAGCATGTCGTGCCCGATGATGGGCGAAGGTGGTATGTCGGGTATGTGCGGCATGATGGTCAAGGCGGTATGATGGGCGAAGGCGGCATGATGGGTGAAGGCGGCATGATGTCTCCGCAGGATGGGGGTAAGCAAGAGGATCACGCTGCCGATCACCCTGCCGGGCCGACAGGCTGGCTGCAGCCCCGCCGCCGAAGCACACAGCGCCGAACTGGGCGAGATCTCCGTCAAGGTAACGCCTGCCAACCTGGACGATCGCAGCGGCGAAACACTCGACTTCTCCGTGGACCTTGAGGCCCAGGGCCAGGCGCTGGACTTTGACGTCGCCAAGCTGGCCAAGCTCATGGTTGGCAGCCAGGAAGTGGCTGCCAGCGGCTGGAAGGTCAACTTCGACCACGGCCACCATGTCAACGGCACGCTCTCATTCCCGCTGGCCGACATCGCGGCGGCGTTGACGCCCGGCACCAAGGTCATGGTCCACATCAGCCAACCCGACGGCGCCGGCCAGGCGATGTTCGATTGGGATGTAGCAGAATAGTGCCCGTTTAAGTATTAAGGCCAGAACCACTGCGCCAGCAGGTGCACCAACAGCGGAGCCAGAATCGAAGTCGCCAGCCCATTGAGGCCCATTGCCAGGGCCGAGAAGGCGCCGGCGACTTCGTTTACCTGCAGGGCGCGCGCCGTTCCGATCCCATGTGACGCCAGCCCCAGCGCAAAGCCCTGTGCACCGGCGTCGCGCACGCCCATCCGCTCCAGAATGGCCGTGCCAAACATGGCCCCAAAGATACCCGTCAAGATCACCAGCACGGCCGTCAGCGAAGGCAAGCCGCCGATCTGCTCGGAGATGCCCATGGCGATCGGCGTAGTCGCCGACTTGGGCGCAATCGAGGCGACGACGTTGCGCGGCGCGCCGAACACCCAGGTGATCAAGGTTGCAGTCAATAGGGCCGTGGCCGAGCCCACCAGCAGCGAGATGAGAATGGCCGGCGCCGAGTGCCGCACGCGGTCGAACTGGCGGTACAGCGGGACGGCCAGCGCAACCGTAGCCGGGCCCAGCAAGAAGTGCACGAACTGTGCGCCCTGAAAGTACGTCTCGTACGACACGCCGGTGGCGAGCAAGATGCTCACCAAGATCACGATGGCGATCAGCACGGGATTTACGAACGCCTTGTGGCCGCTCTTGCGAAAGAGATAGTCGCCGATCAGATAGGCGACCAGCGTCATCGTCAGGTTGAGCAGCGGGCTGGCTGCCAGGTAGACCCAGATCTCCCGCGTGGCGCCAAGTGTCGAGTCAATCATGGGACGAATGACCTCTTCATCCATCGGCCGGTCCAGCTCATCAGCAGCCCGGTGACGGCGATGGTAATGGTGGCGCTGAGGACCAACGCCAACGTCAGGGCGAGCAGGTTATCGGCCAGCAGGCGGGCGTGCAGCATGACGCCGACGCCGGCGGGCACGAAGAGCAGCGACAGATTCTGCAGCAGCTCGCCCGTGACGACGCCCATATCATGCGGGACATGCCCGCGCACGAGCAGCCCGCAGAAGAGAATCACCATGCCGAGCACTGGGCCGGGTATCGGCAGGCGGAGCAGGCGCGTAATGACCTCACCCACCAACTGGCAGGTGAGCAGAATCGCAAAGACAAGCACGATTCGGTTACCCATAAGCTTTCTGATTCGTTGTACAATAGAAGAGGAACGCTACCTTATCCATTATACGCCTGTTGCAGTGTGGGCGATTTGGGGCTTAAATAAGCGTAGAGCGTTCTTATCTCATTTCTTTCCACACGAAAGACGGCGCTAAGCACATCATGAACCAGGCAAAGCAGCTGCTGCAGGACTTGAACCTGCCGGACGGCGACCGTTATGACCTGCCCACTTCCCCCATCCTCTTTGGCGACGGCGGGCACTATCGCATCGAGATACCCAGTGTAGAAGGGCCGGCGAGCGATGGCGGCGGTGCTGGATGAGGCCCAGCGTCGCGGCGTGCGCGTCCATCGCGTCTCGCAAGGCTCGGGGATGATGCTGCTGACCGAGGGCGAACTGCGCGAGATGGCGGCACTGGGGGCGCAGCACCAGGTGGAGGTATCGCTGTTTGTCGGGCCGCGCGCCTCATGGGAAGGAAGCGGCCAGCCGCTCACGCCCGACGGCAAGCTGCTGGGCTGGCGCCACACCGGCATGGATCAGCTGGCCTATGCCTTTGAGGACGTCGTACGTGGGGTAGAGGCGGGGATCCGCAGCATCCTAGTCGCCGACGAAGGGCTGCTCTGGCTCGTGAACGAGGGCAGGCGCCGGGGCGTGCTGCCGGCCAACCTGGTGGTCAAAGGGTCGGCGGTGCTGGGCGCGGCCAATCCGATCGGCATCAAGCTGCTGCAGGACAATGGGCTGGACACGATCAACGTAGCTTCGGACATCACGCTGCCGCGGCTGGCCGCGCTGCGCCAGGTGATCTCGATCCCGATCGACTTGTACATTGAAGGGCCCGATGGGCTGGGCGGATTTACACGTTATTACGAGATGGCCGAGGTCGTGCGCATCGCCGCGCCGGTCTATCTCAAGTTTGGCCTGCGCAACGCTCCAAACATCTACCCCAGCGGCGTGCACCTGGAAGGGGCGGCGGTCGCAACCGGCCGCGAGCGAGTGCGGCGTGCCGCGATCGGAATGGAACTGCTGGCGCGCACAGGCGTAGAATTCACCGCCTCTCTGGTGGGCGCACCGGGGCTCGGCATCCCGGTAAGGGGGTAAAGTTGTGAGCAGCATACATCGTTGGTTCAATTTTGCCCGCGCGCCGCATGGGAACGAGCGGCGCCCGCGACTGGCTGTCACGGTATGGGCAGCATCCCTGGTAATTGCCCTGGTAGCGGCTCTGCTCTTAGCCTCCGCCGCTGCTGTGCAGGCCCAGGCGGGGCCAGCGGGTATCGCCCAGGCACTGACGCCGTCGCAAGTGGTGGTCGCAGGCGCGATCGGCGACGTCGAACAGCGCACCGTGGTCCTGCGCCTGCCGTCTACGGCTACCAACCTGCGTTTTATGGCCCAGGATCTGACGAGTGCCTCCGGCGACACGGTACTGCCGGCCAGCGCGATCTCGGCGACGCTGCCTATTCTGATGGCGAGCGCCACTGCGCCTACCGGCACGGTCACGAATTTGCTCACCTTTACGGTGACGGTTGACCTGGCCCAAGCGCCCGGCAGGCAGCTTTACCGGCCAGGCGCTGGTGCTCTACACCACCCCGCTCGGCCGCCGGCCTTCCGGCGCAGCAGATGGAGGCGCCCCTGGCGCTTAGCGTCTCGGCCAAGCACTCCTGGCCGCTGCCGGCATTCATTCTGCTTGGCGGCGTGATGCTAGGCATGGCGCTTACCTATTACCGTGACTACATGCGCCCGCGCGACCAACTGCTGGCACGGCTGGGCGAGGTGCAGCGCCGCCTTGAGGCCGACCCTGAGCTGGCGGCCCCGGATTCTGCGGCCGCGGCCAGTACGCCGGCCGCACGCGGCGGCCGCGGGCGTGAGTTCCGCGGCGCGGTCGAGGCCGCCGTCAACGCCGCCCTGGCGTCCCTGCGCGACGGGGACGGCGAACAGGCCAAGACCTTTGCCCACCAGGCCGAGCAGCTGCTCGATTTGTGGCAGCAGCAGCGGCAGAACTGGCTGGCGGTGCTGGCGCTGCGCGATGAACTGGTGGAAAAACTGGCGACCCTGCCCGACACGACCTACATCAAGGCGATACGCAGCTCGTTGGCCGACGCGGTGCCGACTATGATTTCGGCGTTTCTAGGTGCTGCTCAGACCCCGACATCGTGGGAAACCTACGTGAAATCCGTGGCCACGGAGGTTGAAAAGCACCGGGTCTATCTGCAGGACTACAGCAAGGTGATGGACCAGTTGAACGCGGCGACCAGGAAGGTAATGGAGGCGGATCTGCCCGAGGCCGATCGCACCGCCAAGTATGCGGAACTGGCGGCCATTCAGAACGAGCTTGAGAACATCGACCCGGTGATGGACGGCTCGGCGCCCACGCAGATGGCAAGTCTTGGCGACCGCATCACGGCCGTCGTCGCCAGCCTGCCCGCGCCTGTCGCCGTGAGTACGCACCCAATGGCGGCGGCGATGGATGCGACGCGGGGCCGAATCGCCGGCGTCGCTGCTGGTCTGGCTAAGCAACCTGCACATGCCGACGCTCGCCGAACTGGGGCGCGACAAGGGGCCGCGCGTGCGTCTCGCCGTATTTGCCTGGGGCAGCGTGATCCTGGCCCTGCTGCTGCTGGCCCTGGTCGGCTTCAACGAGCTGTACGCCAATAACCCGACCTTTGGCGCCGTCTGGCTGACCGACTACCTGGCGCTGCTAGCGTGGGGCTTTGGCGCCGAAGCCACGCGTGCGTCGGTCACGAATCTGGTGCAAGGGTGGGGCGTGATGCGGTGACAGGGATGAGTAGGTGAGCGGGTGACCCATCGTCCCGCGTAGCCTGCACGCCCCGTGCAGGGCGGCCGTCAGGCCGCCCCCTTCGTTCGCCGCACCATGATGAGGTCGAGGCTGGTATCCGCACCGGATTCGACCTCGAACCGGCGTGAGCCGATAGCCTCGAAGCCGTGGCGAGCGTAGAAGCGCTGGGCGCCGTGGTTGTGTTCCCACACGTCAAGGTAGATGGCCGAGCGCATCGCTGCATCTGTGGGTGTGCCAGGGCGGCCTGCATCAGCAGTGTACCGGCGCCTTGATTCTGGTATTCGTCGAGGACATAGAGGCGGCGCAGTTCCTGGTCTGCCGTCGTTCCCGGGCGCATACTCGGGGCCGGCTGTGCCGAACTGGACAAAGCCCTCCAGCCGGCCGTCTGCTTCCGCCACCAGCACCACGTCCTCGGCAATAAATCGCGCAACGTTCGCCGGCGCCAGGTTGCGCGCCAGGTGCGCCGCCAGGTCCTCGGGCGTGAAGGAGTGGCCAAAGGCGGCGGTGTAGGTGGTGACGGCCAAGTTCGGTGAGGGCTGGGACGTCGTCGGTGCGACTGCCAGCCGGATCAATATGTCCATCACTTCGTCGCAGTATACAGATAACGTCGCTGCAGTCCATCTTCGCACGCCTGCGCGGATGCCGTTGGCGTCGCCGAGGCGGTTTTCGTAGATAAACAGGTTGCCCTCAGCCTCAAACTCGTCGCGCAGGTCGGCCAGCACTTCCTGGCGGCGGATGGCCAGGCGCAGGTCGTCGGCGGTGAAGTCGGTGAAGCTATAGCCGAAGCCGTTGGCGGACAGCGCCTTGGCCAGTGGCGTGTTGGCGGCCGGCAGCGTGGAGACGTCGAACTCCTCGACGGGCACCCAGGGCTCGCGGCCGTGTGAATAGAGGAAAGCCAGTCGCCCGCCGGGGCGCAGTGCCTGGGCGAGGGCGGCAATTGTGGTCGAGTAATCGTCGCTAAAGTAGATCGTGTCGATCGAAATGATCACGTCGAACGTCGCCGGCGGCAGGTCGAGGGCATTGATGTCGCCCACGACAAAGTCGAGCCGTCCGCCTTGGCCTGCGTGCGCTCACACGCCTGGCGGATGGCATCGGGCACATAGTCGAGCCCCGTCACGTGCGTGCCCGCACGGTCGGACAGGTACTCGGCGATCAGCCCGGTGCCGCAGCCGAGATCGAGCACGCGCTGGCCCGGCTCCAACTGCGCGGCGTCGATCAGCGCGTCAAGCTGGGCCACGATCGGCAAAGCCGTGCTGGCAGAGGTCGAGCCCGAAGACGCGCGTGCAGAACTCGCTGTGCGCAGCGCTGGCTGCCGTCGCCCGGTAAAAGTTATCGTAAAAGTCCCACATCGTAACTGACCTCCACTCTCCGCTGCTTGCAGGATGTAACCCTTCCAGGAAGCCCGTCCTCCTGGAAGACTGTCCTCCTGGAAGGGTAGCACCGAGGTGGGCGAGTTGTCACCGGGCGAACGGCGGGGTATCGCCTGTCCGCTCGGACAGCGTTATAATGGAGCACGGCGCGACCCGCGCGCGTTCTGTTCGCCCATTCCAGAGAGAGTTGCGAGGGAGCATGACCGTTCATCATTTTCAGCCTGACCACTATTACAGCGTTATCGGTACGGCAGAGCCCGTGCTGCGCGTCAAACCGGGAGACACGATCCACACGCGCTGTGTCGACGCACATGGGTCTGGATGCTGAACGTGGCAGCAGATCACGCCACCGGGCAACCCCATGACCGGGCCGTTCTATGTCGAGGGCGCAGAGCCGGGCGATACGCTCGTCGTGCACATCGACGCCATCACGCCCAACCGGCGTTACGGCTGGAGCGGGTCGCGCCTGGCCGCCAACGTCGTGGACCCCGACTACGTGCCCGAGCTGCCGTGGCCGGAGAAGGGCACGCGGCGCGACTGCGAGTGGGACGTGGATGCCGCGGCGGGCACGGCAACGTTGGTGAAACCCGACACGGCGTTGGGGCGGCTGGTGCTGCCGATACGCCCCATGCTGGGCTGTTTTGGCGTGGCGGCCATGGAGGGGCAGGCGATCTCGACTGCCACCTCGGCCGAGCACGGCGGCAACATGGACTACCGCGGCTTTGCGGCAGGCGTGACGGTCTATTTCCCGGTCTTTGCCGAGGGTGCCCTATTCTACCTGGGCGACGGCCATGCCATGCAGGGGGCCGGCGAGATTGTCGGCACAGGCATCGAAATCTCGACCGACGTGACTTTTCGTGTAGACATCAAGAGGGGCTGGAAGACGGCATGGCCGCGCGGCGAAAATGAGGTGGAGATCTTCACAGCCGGCAACGCGCGGCCGCTCGACCAGGCGCTGCAGCATGCCACCACCGAGATGGCCAGGTGGCTGGAGGAAGCCTATGGGCTCGATCCGATCGGTGCCCAGACGCTGATGGGCATGGTGGTCGATTACGAGGTCGGCAACGTCTTTGACCCGGCCTACACGATGATCTGCAAGATGCCCAAAAAGTGGCTCACAAGATAAGGAAGCAATATGGCTAAGATGAGAGCAGTGCGGGTACACCAGCCGGGAGATGTCTCGGCGCTCCAGGTAGAAGAGATAGATATTCCGGATCCTGGAGCAGGCGAAGTGCGCGTCAAGGTGCAGTTCGCCGGGCTCAACTTTATTGATACCTACCAGCGCAGCGGACAGTACAAACTGCCGCTCCCGTTCACGCCGGGTGTAGAGGCAGGCGGCGTCGTAGATGCGCTGGGCCCGGGCGCAGCGGAAGCCAGCGGCCTTGTGGTCGGCCAGCGGGTGGCCTACTGCATGGTCAACGGCGCCTACGCCGAGTACACGATCGTGCCTGCCGCCCGGCTCGTGCCGGTGCCCGAAGGGATGGACCTGGAGGCAGCGGTGGCGCTGATGGTGCAGGGCATGACGGCACACTATCTCGCCTTCAGCACGTTCCCACTGGGCGCGGAGCACAAGGCGTTGATTCATGCCGCCGCCGGCGGCACGGGGCGGCTGCTGGTGCAGGTCGCCAAGCGCACCGGCGCCTACCTTGATCGGCACGGCGGGGAATGCACGCAAGGCTGACCTGGCGCGCATCGCAGGGGCCAACGAGGTGATCATCTATACCGAGGCGGATTTCGAGGTCGAGGTGAAGCGGCTGACGGACGGCAAGGGCGTGGACGTCGTCTATGATTCCGTCGGCAAGACGACCTTTGCCAAGGGGCTCAACTGCCTGCGCCCGCGCGGGATGATGGTGCTGTGGGGCCAGGCCAGCGGCGCAGTCGAGCCGTTTGACCCGCAGATCCTCAACCAGAAAGGATCGCTTTACCTGACACGGCCAAGCCTTGGCGCTTATATGCTGACGCGCGACGAACTGCTGTGGCGGGCGGGCGACCTGTTCCGCTGGTATACCGCCGGCGAGCTCGAAGTGCGCATCGACGCCGTATTCCCGCTGGCGCAGGCGGGCGAGGCGCACAGCTACATCGAGGGGCGCCAGACGACGGGCAAGGTGCTGATCGGCCTGTAGGCAGATATGGCTGGCTGGGGGAAGGAGTACGACATGCGGCCGCGGCTGGTAGATTGGTCGCTGCTCGCCCTCGTGTTGTTTGAGGCGGGCTCGGGCCTGTATTCCTTTCTCCAGGGCAGGCCCGAAAACAGCTGGCTCTTTGTGCTGCACGGCGTCACAGGCCTCGCGATCGTGCTGCTGCTGGTGTGGAAGCTCAAGCGCGTCTGGAAGCGTGTGGCAGATCGGCGGCGCTGGGACGGGGCAACGTCTGCGGCGGTGGCAGCGCTGGTGTTTGTGCTGCTGACCATCGGCACGGGCGTGGTCTGGACGACTGCGCAGTGGCCGCTGGGTTACCCGAACGGCATGAACTGGCACGTGATCTTTGGGCTGGCGCTGGCACTGTTTGTCCTGCTGCACATGGTGCTGCGCTACAAGCCGCTCCGGCGCGCCGACGTGACGGGGCGGCGTGCGGCGCTGAGTGGACTGGCGGTGCTGGCGACGGGCGGCGCCTTGTGGGCAGTGCAGAACGGCGCAGCCCGCGCCGCCGATCTGCCTGGCGCCCGGCGGCGCTTCACCGGTTCAAAGTCTGCGGGCCAGGATCCGGGGCTGACGTTTCCCGTCACCATGTGGATGTTCGACAATCCCACACCCTACGCCGTGGACGCGTGGCGGCTGGCCGTGACGGGAAGCGTAGCGCACACGCTGATACTGCCGGCGGCCGAGTTGGCGCAAGCGCCCGCCCAGGAGGTCTCCGCAACCCTGGACTGTACGGGCGGCTGGTACACCGAGCAGGTGTGGCGCGGCATTCCCGTAGCCTGGCTGCTGGAGCGGGCCGGGATGCCGGCTGCTGCCCACGCCGTCAGCTTCGTGTCGGCGACCGGCTATCGCTGGAGCGTGCCGGCCGCCGAGGCGCAGACGCTGCTGCTGGCCACGCACGTGGGTGGCGTACCGCTGGACCATGGTCACGGCGCGCCGCTGCGGCTGGTGGCGCCCGGGCGGCGCGGCTTCCAGTGGGTCAAGTGGGTGAACGAAATCCGCGTGTTGGATGCTCCTGATTTGGCACAGTGGGGCATCATCTTCAGCAGTGGCCTCTAAGCAGGGAACCAAAAGAGCAGCGGAGAGGGGTGCCAAGATATGAGTCAGCGCCGGATTCGTGATCTTGGGTTCGTGCCGGGCGTCCTGCCCGTCGGACCGCTCAATGCCATTACGGATGTAGCTGGTGTGCGTGTCGGCCATGTCACCTTACTCGAAGGCGACGACGTCCGCACCGGGGCGACGGCGATCCTTCCCGCACGGCGGCAATCTCTACCAGGACAAGGTGCCTGCCGGCGTGGCCGTGGGCAACGGCTACGGCAAGTTGATGGGCTCCACGCAGATCGTCGAACTCGGTGAAATCGAGACGCCGATCGTGTTAACCAACACGCTCTGCGTGTCGCGGGCGGCGGAGGCCATCTTGGACTGGACGCTTGCCTACCCCGGCAACGAGCAGGTGGTATCGGTCAACCCGGTGGTCGGCGAATGCAACGACGCGGGGCTCAACGACATCCGCAAGCGTGCCCTCACGGCGGAGCAGATTCGTGGTGCCATCGAGACCGCTGCCGAGGGACCCGTCATAGAAGGCTGCGTGGGCGCCGGGACCGGCACAGTTGCCTTTGGCTGGAAGGGCGGTATCGGCACCAGCTCACGGCGGCTGCCCGCGGCGCTGGGCGGGTGGACCGTCGGGGTGCTGGTCCAGAGCAACTTCGGCGGCGTGCTCCAGGTGGATGGCGTGCCCGTGGGCAAGCTGTTGGGGCACTATTATCTGAAAGAGGAGCTGGATCGCGGCGACGCGGACGGTTCGATCCTCATCGTGGTCGCCACCGATGCCCCGCTCTCCGACCGCAACCTGGCCCGGCTGGCGCGCCGCGGCCTGGCGGGGCTGGCGCGGACGGGCGCCGCGGTGAGCGACGGGTCCGGCGATTACGTCCTCAGCTTCTCGACTGCCGAGAGTGTACGGCGCACGGCGGCAAGGCGCAGCGCGCCTTCGCCTATTGTCGACGTGCCCAATGCCCAGATGTCGCCCCTTTTTCTGGCGGCGATCGAGGCGACGGAGGAAGCCATCCTCAACTCGCTGTCTACTGCCACCACCATGACGGGCTATCGCGGTGTCACAGTAGAGGCGCTGCCGCTGGATTTGGTCACCGCTGCACTGGCCGCAGACCGCGCTTAGGTCAAGTCCTTGCGGAAGCTAGCGCTGAACCTCAGTATAGCCAAGCGCCGAATGGGCAGCCGGGCTGAGAGGATATGACGGGGTGGTGTCCGACGCCATCTCGCTGCAGCCTTGGGCCCTTGCCCAGTCTTCGACGGCACGGGCAAGTGCGCGGCCGGTACCCTGCTGGCGTGCGTCGGGGTCGACATACCAGGCCTCGAGGTAGCCGATGCGGTCGGTGGTGCAGCCCGGTGCTTCGTTGTGGATAGCGCCTTCGGCGAGCCCACACAGGCTGCCGTCGGGGCGTTCGCACACAAATGCAACGTACAGTTCGGGCAGCGGCACATCTGGGTGCGCCAGGAATTCGGCAATTTCGGCAGCTTCTTTCTCGGGGGTGGAGTCGGGCCACAGCGCCATGCGCAGGCGCAGCCATTCGGCGGCATCGGTGGGTTGAACAGGGCGGATAGGCATGGGTTGACCTCTATGGTAGTATGTTGGTACTCCTTTTCGATGGGTAGATGGAAAGAAACGGAGTATGGCTGCCGGCAGTGCGCCGACACTGCCGGCAGCGAAACTTTCCCCCATCGAGAATCGCAGTGCCAACTTGAGGGAGCCGTGTAGAGTGGGTGTTCGACTGAGAAGACAAAGCTGCCGCCGCGCACAAGCACGTTCCGCACGAGGCTGCATACAGCCGCAAAATTCGGAATGTAGTGAAGGGCAAGCGAGCTGTACACGAGGTCAAAAGCTGCTGCGGGCAGCGTGAGCTCCTCGATGGCACTGCGAAGATAGGTGATGCCGGGGTCTTGCGTCATGGTGCGCGCCTGTGCCAGCATGTTCTCGGAAAGGTCGACGCCGAGCACGCTCGCTGCGCCTGCCGTACGTGCCCAGCGGGTGAAGGCGCCAAACCCGCAGCCCAGGTCCAGCACTCGCAGTCCTGGCATGGCCGGAAGCATACTCTGCAGCGTGGGCCATTCCGGCGCGCCGGCGAGGCCTTCACGTGACCGGCGGAGCCCCCTGTAGCCGGCAAAAAAGCCGGGATCGTCGTAGATATTTTGTGGCATTGTCAGGATAAGGGTTCAAAGACGCCGGAAGCGGTGTTCTTGCGCACGTTGTGCCAGGGGAAGGTCTGCCCGTTCATGGCGATGTAGACGCCGTGCGGCAGCAGCTGGGCGGCGGCGACGGCAAACCCCAGGTTGAAGAGGCTGTCCGAACCCATGACGGCGTAGGGGATCATGGCGCCGGTGAGGACGATGGTCTTGGCCAGGTCCGCCTCGCCCAACACGCGCGCCGTCAGCGCCATCGTGTCGGTGCCGTGGACGATCACGATGCGCTCCTCGGGTGCCGCCCGGCACGAGGCGAGGATGTGCTGGCGGTTGACGTCCTGCATGTGCAGGCTGTCGATCAGCTGGTTGATCTCGAGCACGATGGGTGCGGTGATGCGCGCCTGCTTGAGAATGGCCGGCAGGTGGCTGTCCTTAAAGGTGAGTTCGCCGCGCAGCTCGTCGTACTGCTTGTCAAAGGTGCCGCCGGTGACGACGATGCGCATGGCCGTGCTTGCGGTTTCCGTCATGGCAGGGCGTGCAGCCTAGAACAGGTGCGAGTCAAGCAGGATGGGGCCGGGGCCGGGCTTGCTGACCAGCACCTGCTGGACGCTCTTGAGCGCCCGCAGGCGGTCGGCGACTGTGGCGCGATAGGCCGACTCGCAGATCAGGTGTACGTTGGGGCCGGCGTCGATGGTGAAGTAGACGGGCAGCTTGTCCTGCTCGCGCCACTGCCGCACGGCCTGCATCACTTCGAGCGTGCCCGGCTGCCAGTAGAGCAGGCTCGGGCGTGCTTGTCATCATCACCGCATGCATCGCCAGGGCATCGCGCTCGATCACCACGCCCAGACGCTCGATGTCACGCGTGGCGATGGCGGAGCGCACCTCCGTCAGCAGCGCGTCGATGTGGTCGATACGCGACATGTTGAAGGGGCTGCTGACGGCCAGCAGGTGCCCGCTCTCGCTGCTGACAGCCTTTTCGGCGGCACTGACGATGGCCACTATGTCCTGCAGGTCCCAATGGTCCGCAGGCTGGATCTGGCGGGCGGCGCTGCTGGCATCGTCACGGCCTTTTTCCCATTCCACGTAGCCGCCGAATAGGCTGCGTGAGGCCGAACCGCTGCCGCGGCGGGCAAGGGCGGACAGCTGCGTCGGCGTGAGCTCGAGCCCCAAGGCGGTACAGCCGGCCACCGTCAAAGCGGCAAACCCGCTGGCCGAGCTGGCGATGCCCGAGGCCATGGGGAAGTTGTTCTGGCTGACCACGCGTGCCCGGTAGCTGACGCTTGCCAGCACGCGCATGCGCTCGAGATGGCGCGCGATGCGCTCGGCGCGCCTGGCGTCGAGCCGGATGCCGTCGATCGTCACCTCGTCGTTGAGCAGGCCGCCGCGCGTGTCCCATTCGACGCTGGTGGTGGTATAGGCATCGGCCAGCGTCATGCTGATGGAGTTGCTCAGCGGCAGGTTGAGGACAGGATCGGCGACACCCCAGTACTTGATAAAGGCTATATTGCTGCCGGCGCGTGCGGTGGCGCGCTGCGTACTGCGGCGGTCTGGAGCAAAGACGGATGGTGACATGGCGGTCCTGGTCTTCCTGCGCTACCCGCGTTCGACCCACTCTTCGAAGCGGCGGATGAGGTCGTCGAGCAGTTCGTCGTGGGCGAAAAAGGTCACCTGCACGCCGTCGGCAGTTGTGTCGATTTCGGCTTTCCAGCCGATACCTTCGACGCGCTTCAACTTCTCCTCGACGCCGCCGCCCAGGCGCTTGAGATAGGTTTCGGCCTGCTCGAGGGTGACGCCCGGAAACTCCATCACTTCCTGCGTGTAGCTGTCGGCCTTCTCGTATTCGCCGTAGCGGCCGTCGCGTTCGTCGCCAAAGGATGAGGTACTGATCGGCATCGTGCTGCTCCCTGACTGGTCCTAGAAACGGTATTCTGAGGCCATAGTATACAGGCGAACACACCTCGCTACGAATTCGAGGCCCCGCTGCACGGCTAGGCGAACAAACGGGGCATGGGATAGAATGCGCTGGCAACCGATCACAGGAGGAAACACACCAATGCTGCCAAGTCATTGGTCGACGGACCGCTTGACCATGCGTGATGTCGCAATGGAAGACGCACCGCGGCTGTTGGCCGTTTTCAACGGGAACGCGCATATCGGCGTGTGGGATACTACGTTTCAGCCGATCGAACAGCCGGAGATGGACGGCCTCGTCGCCGCCAGCCTGGCGCACAGAAACGCGCGCGGCGATCCGTTTCAAATGCAGGCCATCTGCCGGCGTGAAGGTGCCGAGGCGGGAGAGATCATCGGCTACTATCACATTGCGTACGGCGTGCGCCGGCCGGAGATCCTCGCGATCGGCATGTTTGTACTCGATCCGTCCGCACAGAATCAGCGCTATGGCAGCGAGGTGCTCGCCGGGCTGGGCGAGGAGCTGCGTGCGCTGCCCGATTACCAGGCTGCCTGGGCCAGGGTGTGGCTGAAGAATTGGCCCGCCCTGCGGATGTGGGTCAAGGCCGGCTTTGACCGCATCGTCGAAATCTCCGGCGACAAGGTGCTATCGGCGGATGGGCAAGCCAACGTGATCCTGGAGCACGATCTGCGCCGCAGCCGGTAAGCTGTCAACATAACATGAGCCATGAACCACTAAGAAACACACGAAGAGGATAGGGCGACTATGCAGTATAAGACGCGGGCAGCGTATGTAAAGACCTACTACCAGTTTCAACTGCGCGAGCGCGTGGTGCCCGAACCCGGGCCGGGCGAGGTGCAGCTGCAGATCGCGGCCTGCTCGATCTGCGGCACGGACTTGTCGATTGCCGGCAAGACGGCCAAGCATTGGTCGCTGTTGGGACACGAGATCAGCGGCGTGGTGACGGCCGTCGGGCCCGGCGTGACCCGCTGCGCCGTGGGCGATCGCGTGGCGCTGGATTCGAGCGCGCCCTGCGGCGTGTGCGAGGAGTGCCGGGCCGGGCGGCCGCTGGAATGCCTCGACGTGCAGAGCTACTGGGACAAGTACATGGGCTTTGCCGACTACATGGTCGCCCCGCAGCAGCAGGTGTTCCAAGCGGGCAGCCTGCCCCCGGAGATCGCCTGCCTGGCCGAGCCCACGGCGGTCAGCATCGACATGGTGGCCGTGGCCGACGTGGGGCCGGACGACCGGGTGCTGATCATCGGGCCGGGGCCGCTGGGGCTGCTGGCGATTCCCGAGTGCAGGCGCCGCGGCGTCGAGCACATCTGGATGGCAGGGCGGTCACACTCGCAGGCGCGCATGCGCGTGGCGGAGGAACTGGGCGCCGAGCCCATCTTTGTCGACAAGCAGGATCTCACCAAGTACGACTTTGGCCGGCGCGGGGCCACGCGTGTGCTGGTCGTGGCGCCGCCGAGCGAACTGCTCGTGGCGGCCAAGGTGGGCGCCGTGGGGGCAATCATCAGCTACATCGGCGTTCGCCTGGGACAAGCAAGGCGTGATTGCGCTGGATGCCGATACCTTCCACGACAGGCGCCAGCAGCTGCGCTCCTCCATGGCGCGGCCGGGAACCACGGGCGGCGGAGGCGCTGGAACTGCTGGCGAGCGGCATCTTTGACCCCGCCAAGGTGCTGTCGGGGCGCTTCACCCTGCCGGATATCGGCGAGGCCATGGTGCAGAACCGCGACGACAAGGCCAACGCCATCAAGATGGTGATGGTCAACCCGGCGTGCGCCTGGCCGGCATGAATTCGTGGCTAGGGCTGCAGAAACCGAGTTTCTACGATACTTCCTGGGCGTCCTCCACCAGGGGTTCGGAGCCGCCCTTTCTGCTGGGCCAGCAGGTAGAGCACCAGGCCGGCGATGGTCAAGATAATACCTGCCCAGCCCAAGGGCCCGGGCAGGGCGCCGCCGAGGATCAGCACTTCGCCAGCAACCGAGAAGATCACCTCGGCCGACTGCGTGGCGTCGACGGCAGCCAGCTCGTAGGCGTTGTGCGCCCGGTGGCGGGCTGCCAGGAACAGGCTGGTGGCGATAACGCCCGACGAGATCGCGACCAGGGCCGTATTGATCCACTGGTTGGCCGTCGGGGGCGGCGGCTGCGTGACGACGATCAGCAGCAGCCAGAACGGTAGCGGAGCCCAGCGACAGCAGCAGGACGCGTGTAAATGGATTGGTGAGGGCTGGGTCTGTAATATGGGGAATACGGCTGTTGGCCTGCGCGGGCCGGCCCGCCCGGTTGGCGCTGGCTTCCCACACGAGCTGCAGGCCGAGCGGGTTGGCGACCGCGGCGATCAGGACCGGCACGGCGCCGAGCACGACGTCCTGCCAGGGGGCGGCCTGCGCTTCGCCAAGGCTGACCAGGACGATGCCCGCGAAAGATTAGCAGCGTAAAGGCGACCCCGCGCCAGGGCACGCGGCGGCCGTAGAGCAGCAGGACGAAGGGTGAGGCGAGCACGGTAAACTGCCAGGTCGTGGCGACCACCCAGCTGGGCGCGTAGGAGGCGGCAAAGGAGATCCCGGCGTAGAAGATGCCAAAGCCGACGCTGCCGGCGATCAGCCAGAACAGCCAGTGGCGGCGCAGCAGCCGCAGGCTGTCGAGCAGCAGGCGCCCGCGGCCGGCGACAAGCAGGCCGATCGTGAGAAAGACGATCATCCAGAGGTAGCGGAGGCTGGCGGACCAGACCCAGAAGCCGCCGCTGAGGCTCATGGCGCGGTTGAGGACGAAGGTGCTGCTGAAGAAGAAGGCAGCAAGGATGCCGATGCCGAGCAGTTTTAGCATGATGGGTGCGCCTGTCACGGCGGTAGCTGTGTTCGCCGGCTGCGGATTGTTTCGTATAGTCAAGACGAGCAGTCCAGCCAGCAGCAAGGCAATGCCGACGATGGCCGGCAGCGTCAGCCGTTCGCCCAGCACGACGACGCCTAACGTTGCGGCCGTGAGCGGCTCCATCAGCGCCAGCGTCACGGCCGTTGCACTGGGCACCGTAAGCAGGGCGCGGATGTAGAGGATGTAGGCGAGCGCCGTGGTGACGATACCCAGGTGCAGTGCAACCAGCAGGCCGCTCGGCTGCGCCAGCCAGCTGAGATCGACAAAGAAGAGCAGCGGCCCCAGGAGAAGTGCGCCGCCAAAAAAGGCGACGGCGGTCACGGCGTCGGGCGGCTGCACGCGCAGCAACTGGCGGCTGGCGATCGTGTAGAGGGCGTAGGAGGCGCCGGCGCCCAAGGCCAGCAGCACGCCGATCGCATCCAGGTGCACGGTGCTGCTCGCCATCCGCCGCTGCCGGCGACGACGAGCAGCGTGCAGCCTGCCACCGCCAGCAGCGTGGCAAACAGCCAGCGCAGCGTGGGCCGTTCGCCCAGGATGACGAGCCCCAGCACGCCGGCCAGCATCGGCGCGCTGCCGATGGCGACGATCGTGCCGACGGCCACGCCCGCCCGCGCCACGGCGGCAAAGAAGCAGACCTGGTAGAGGGCAATGCCGGTCAGCACCATGATTGTCGGCCACAGCGGCCAGCCGCGCGGATGCAGTTGGCGGCGCACCAATGCGAGGATCAGCAGGGCAGTGCCGCCGACCAGCAGGCGGATGGCGCCGATCGCCAGCGGCGTGGCGCCGGCGGGCGCAAAGGCCTGGGCCGTGCCGGTGGTTCCCCACAAGACGCCCGCCGCCAGCACCATCCAGGCGCCGCGGTTGCTGCTGCTGATCGATTGTGCTGCTGCCGTCATAGCGTCTTCTTGAGATAATAACGGATGTGGCCGTCGCCGTAGGGGCCCAGCTCGCCCCAGACAGTGTAGCCGAGACGTTGATAGAACAGCGGTGCTTGGAAGTCGAGCGTGTCGACGTGCGCGTGCGTGCGCCCGCGGCTGGCCGCATATTCCTCGGCCGTGACCATCAGCCGGCGGCCGAGCCCTTGGCCGCGGATATCTTCATGGAGCCACAAGACTGCAATGTACAGCCAGTTGTAGTAGAGCTCACCCAGGAGCCCACCCACGACTTGTCCGTTCGCATCACGCACCAACAGCCGCATGGGTTCATACTGCTGGCTGCCAAGCACCCGATCGTTGAAGGCGTTCAGGCCTGCGTTTACGACGTCTAGATCTTGGCTGGCGGCGTTGGGCTCAAACGCAATTGTCAACTCGCCAATTGACTGAGGCTCCATGCTGCCTCTCCTTTGTGTTTCAACGATCGCTGGGACTCGGCCTGTCACTGCTGAACCTGCCCGATGGCTTGTACGACATACGGATAGAGATTGTCGACCACGATCTTGTAACCCTCGGCCGTAGGATGGATCGTGTCCGCCTGGTTGAGCTCCGGGTGGGCGGCCACTCCCTCCAGCAAGAACGGCATCAGGATGAGGTTGTGCCGCTTGGCGATCTCGGGATAGATGGCGCGAAAGTCGCTGGTGTACTGCGTGCCCATGTTCTGCACCATCTCCATGCCCGCCAGCACGACCACGGCGCCGCTGTCCTGGATCTTCTGCACGATCTGGTCGATGTTCTTCTGCGTGAGCGACGGCTCCACCCCGCGCAGGCCGTCGTTGCCGCCGGTGGCAAGGATCACGATGTCCGGCTGCTGCCGCAGCACCCAGTCGACGCGCGAAAGGGCGCCGCTGCTCGTCTCACCGCTTACGCCGGCATTGACGACCGTGACGTCGTAGCCCCCCGCGCGCAGCTTGCGTTCGAGCTGGGCCGGATACGCGTCGGCCGTGTCCACGCCCAAGACCCTCGGTCAGGCTGTCGCCCATGGCGACGATGAGAATGCCGCTGTGTGCGGCAGGGTCGGCGTGGCAGGCGTTGGGCGGGGTCGGCAGTTGGTGCCGGCGCTGCGCGCGGGATTCGGCGGCGCCGCAGCCTCCTGCAAGCAGCAGCACCAGAACGTCAGCAATAGCTTCCTCATCCCGCTATTTTACTCTTCCTCGCCCTGCTGGCGCAGAAATAGAATGGGGCGGCTGCGCAAAATGCCGAGCGAGGCGCCCATGCCGACGGCCGTCACGGCCAGCACGGTGAGGACCACCAGCAGCACGCTGGGGATCGGGAAGGGCTGGTAATCAAGCTCGAACAGGTACTTCATGATCAGCCAGGCGGCAACCTGCGCCATGAGCACGGCCAGCAGTCCGCTGATCAACCCCAGGAAGATGTTTTCGAGGGCAAAGACGCGCAGCACAAAGCGGCTCGTCGCCCCCAGCACCTTGTAGTAGACGGCCTCCTGCACCCGCGCCAGCCGGGTGGCGTAGACCGAGCTGACGACGATGAGCAGGCCGGCCAGGATGCTGAACAGGGCAAAGAAACGCACGACGCGTGTGATGCGGTCGACGACGGCGGCAAACGTGGCGATGGTGGCCGTGGCGTCGATGACGGTGACATTGGGGAACTGCGCCACCATGCGGTTTTGCAGCGCCGCGATCTCCCCCTGCGGCACGCGGATACCGGTGAAAAGGGTCTGCGGCGCGTCCGCCAGCACCTGGGGCTGAAAGACAAAGCTGAAGAAGGGCTGCACCGAATCGCTGTTCTGGGTCCGCACGCTGCGCACGGTGGCCTCGATCGGCACTCCCTGCACGTTAAAGGTCAGCTTGTCGCCCAGGCGCAGCCCACGCCGGTCCATCGTCTCCTTGAGCACCGACACCTGTGGGCCGGGGTCGCTGGAGTCAAAGAGACCCGGACCTGCCACGATGGACTCGCCCTCCTGCAGCCGGTCACGATAGGTAAGTGTGTACTGGGGCGTGCTGCGCTGGTTGCTGCTGCCGCCACCAGCCTGCTCGCTTCCTTGCCCACTGCTGCCTCCATTACCGGCCGGTCCTTCTTCCGGGTTAAACGCCGGTGGCTGCCCGTTGACTGCCTCCAGGGCAGCGCGCACCGTCGGAATGTAGTCGGCCTCCACGCCCAGCGTGCTGCGGAAAGCGTCCAGCTGATCGGGCTGGATGTCCAGGAAGAAGACATTGGGCGCATCGGGCGGATAGGACTGCACAAAGCTGGCGCGCAGGTTCTGCTCGATCAGAAAGATGGCAAAGAGCACGCCGAGCGCGGCCGACAGGGTAATGACGATGGCCCGGGTGGAGTTGCGCGGGCGGAACAGGCCGCGCAGCGCCTGGCGCCGGCCCAGGCTGCGCAGGTTGAGTGGGCGCAGCAGCCGCAAGACAACTTCCGTCAGTCCCCCGGCGATGAGCAGCAGTGCAATGGATCCACCGGCAAAGTAGAGCCCGGTGCGCACCTGGCCCAACTGCCAGATGACCAGCCCGGTAAAGAGCGCCACGATGACGGCCACCGTGATCGCATACGGCAGCCAGCGGGTGATCGGCGGCTCCTCCTTGCGGAAGATAAAGCCGGGCCGCAGCTCTTCGAGCCGGAAGAGCGGCAGGAAGGTGAACACGAGCACTACGGCCAGCCCCAACAGCAGGCTCTCGAACACCGCCCGCGGGGCGATGACCAGCTCGACATCGGGCGGGAGCAGGCCGCCCAGCAGGCTTGGCAGCACCCACTGCAGCGCAAAGCCTAGCACCATGCCTGCCAGCGCGCCGATCCCGCCCAACAGCAGCACGACGAGATAGAAGTTGGCGGTCACGAAGCGGCTGGTGGCGCCGACAGTCTTGGCGATGGCGATGGTCGAGTAGCGCTCGCGCAGAAAGGCGGTCAGCGAGCTCTGGATGCCGATGCCGGCCAGCAGCAGCGTAAAGATACCGACCAGCGCCAGAAAGAAGATGAAGTTGCGATAGAAGCGTTCGATGCCCGTGTCGGCCGTGCGGAAGTTGTCAACGCGTACGAGCCCGGGATCGGGCAGCTTGTTCACCACCGCGCGCAGCTCGGCGGCCAGAGCATCCACCGCGCCGGGGTTGGCGGCGCGCAGGGACCAGTTGTAGCTGACGCGGCTGCCCGGCTTGATCAGCTGGAGCGCATCCAGGTCGGCAGATCCGATCAGCAGCCGCGGCCCCAGGGCAAAGAAGTTGACCGGGCGGTCGGGCTCGCTGAGCACTACGTCGGCGATGGTCAGCGTCGTCTCGCCCACGCGCAAGCTGGTCGCCGACCTTCACGCCCAGCCGGTCGAGCAGTGCCTGTTCGGCGACTGCGTTGCCCTGCGTGAGTACCTCGGCCAGGGGGCGCCCCGAAGCGAGCGCAACCGCGCCGTAGAGCGGGTAGGAGGGTTCGACTACCTTGAGATTGGAGAGCAGCGAAGCGTCCTCGCCCGTGCGGCGCACCACCGAGTAGAACTCGTACGTGCGGGCAGCCTCGACGCCCAGGCGGCCGTCGTCCACCACGGACTGTACGGCAGCAGCAACCTCGGGTGCAAACGGGTAGCCGGATGTCAGCCGCACGTCGCCGGCGATCAGGGCTCGCGAGTCGCGGGTGAGGGCGCGGTCCACGCTGTCGCCAAAGCCCCGCAGTGCCACTAGTGTCACCATCGACAGCGCGACGCACAGCACGAAAATAGCGGACTGGTTGCGGGTGGCCGTCAGCTGGCGGCGGATAAACGTGGGGTGAAAGACAGTCATGGCGAGCAGTATAGCACTACGTGTAAACCAGGCAGCCGCGCCGCTCCAGGTCTTGCAGCCAAGACGGCAGTGGCGCCAGCCGCGTCCAGCGCAGGTCCAGCTTTTCGAGCTGTGGGAGCGCGGCCAGTGCTGCGGGCAGATGTTGCAGCGGGTTCGCACGCAGATCGAGGTGGCGCAGGCTGTAGAGCTTTCCAACCGAAGGGGGCAACGAACGAAGCTGGTTGTTGCGCAGATTCAACGTATCCAGGCGGCTGAGTCCATCCCAAGCATCGGGCAGCAGCTTCACGCGGTTGTCCTGCAGGTCGAGTTTGCGCAGCTCAACCAGGCCGCCGACGGATGGGGGCAGCGTCTCGAGTTCGTTCTTCATCAGGTGCAGCTCGCGCAGGCGGACCAAGCCACCGATCGACTCTGGCAGCTCGGCGAGCCGGTTGTTGTACAGGCGCAGCTCGACGAGGTTTGCTAGGTCGCCAACCAGTGCCGGCAGGGTGGCCAGGCGATTGTCGGTGGCGTTGAGATAGACCAGGTTGTGCAGGCGCGTCAAGGCTGGGGGCAGCTGCTCCAGCCGGTTGTTGCTGAGATAAAGGAACTTGAGGCGCAGGAGCTCGCCGATCGTTTCCGGCAGCTCGGCGAGCTGGTTGTGGCCGAGATCGAGCATCTGCAGGCGGACCAGGTTACCAATGCCCGGCGACAGCTCTGCCAGCAGGTTGTCTGCCAAGTTCAGCGTGTGCAGGTCTTGCAGTTTCCACAGCGATTCTGGCAGGCCTGCGAGCAGGTTGTTGTACAGGCTGAGCGACTGGAGGTTAGTCAACTCACCGATCCACGCCGGCAGGGACGGCAGCGCGCTGCTGTCCAGGTCAAGCGCCTGCAAGTCCTGCAGCGCTGGCGGCGGCTGGTCGAGCGGTGTTAGAGGTGGCATACTCCGTAGTATCGGCACAAATGAAATCTGCGACAAACCAAGGACGGGCTATGATCAATCCGCAGCTAACGGGCAAGGTCGTCTTGGTGACCGGGGCGAACCACGGTATCGGTGCAGCCACGGCACACGCCTTTGCCGCGCAGGGGGCCAAGGTCGCCATCACCTACTGGCGCAATCCGGCGCAATACTCTGACGCAGAACTGGCGGAGGCGGTGGCGGCAGGCATCGGCGGTAGTACGCTCTACACTGCCGAACTGCAGCGCGACGGGCAGCGTCTAGCGGCAGAAATCCGTGCGCAGGGTGGGATCGCCGTTGCCCTTGAGGCGGACCTCGGCGATCCGGCCAACATCCCGCGCTTGTTTGACTGGTGCGAGACGCAGTTGGGGCCGGTGGACGTACTGGTCAACAACCACACCTACTGCGTGCTGGAGACTTTTGACCCGGCCCTGGTGACAGACGTTCCGTTTCCTGTGCAGCTAGTGAGCGCAGCGCAGATCGACGCACACTTTGCCGTCAACAGCCGTGCCTTTGCCCTGCTGATGGCGGAGTATGCTGCCCGCTGCCTGGGGCGCGATACGCCTGGCGGCTGCATCGTCAACGTCAGCACCGATGCCGCCCACGCCCATGTCGCCAACGTCAGCTACGCGGCGAGCAAGCATGCCATCGAATCGTACAGCCGCTCCGCGGCCGCTGAACTAGGGCACTACGGGATTCGGGTCAACGTCGTGGCCCCGGGACCGATCCAGACGGGGTACATTACCCCGCAGGTAGAAACGGAGATTGTGAAGGGTACACCGTTGGGGCGCCTCGGCGAGCCGGAGGATGTGGCCGACGCCATCGTGTTTCTGGCCTCCGCACAGGCTCGCTGGCTCACGGGGCAGCTGCTGTACGTAGGCGGCGGCTGGCGCATGCCGCAGTAGGCAAAAATACATGTCCCGGGGACGGCGGAAGGTGAACTTCCGCTGACGTCCCCGGGACATTCCGCGTAACTCCGCGTCTAACAGCTTACTGCGCCATCATGTCTGCTGTGATCACACCGCAGACAATGCGGTCGCCGCTGTTGCCGGACGGGTCGGTGACCTCGTCGTCGGGGTTGGCGTGAATGACCAGCGCACTGCCGTCGGCATCCATCAGGGAGTTCGCACCTTCGCCGAGCGTGAACAGCGTGCTCGTCGTGTTGAAAGTGCCGCTGCCCTGGGCGTCCAACGTCATGTTTGGCAGGTCGCCGGCATGGGGGCCGTCGGGGTTTTGCAGGCCATGCTTCATGTTTGTCGGGTTGAAGTGTTCGCCGGCCGACATGAAGTCGGGTGGATCGCACGCTCCAACCATGTGGACATGGATGCCATGGTCGCCGGCCGCTGCGCCGGCCACGCCGGCGACGTCCACCTGAATCGTTACGCCGCCATCCTCCGTCGAGGTGAAGTGCGCCATGCCGACGACTGTGCCGTCGGCCGTCATCAACTCGGCATGCGCGGTCGCACCGCCGGCCATGGCCGCTGCGCCAGCACCGGCTTCGGTGCCGGTCATCGTGCCGGTATCGGTCATCGTGCCGGTATCGGTCATCGTGCCGGTATCGGTCATCGTGCCGGTGGTGTCTGTCATGGTGCCAGCAGCTTCAGTCGTCGCTTCCGCTGTTGCTTCACTCGTTGCTTCGGTGGTAGCTTCGGTTGTTGCTTCAGTCGTCGCTTCCGTTGTTGCCTCAGTCGTCGCCTCAGTCGTCGCCTCAGTTGTGGCTTCGACGGTTGCGTCGCTAGTGCTTCCTGTCGTAGATGTTGAACCCGTCGTACACCCTGCTGCAAGCAGGAGGGCCAACACCGCTGCTGTCAGTGCATAGCGCATAGTTTACCTCGCAGAAAACGTCTTCGTTATGACGTTATGCTAGACCTGTGACTGGACTTATGACTCAACCGCCGGAGTCAGTCGTATCGGTTGTCGTGTCGGTGGAGCCGGTGTCCGTGCCCGTGGTATCGGTCATCGTGTCCGTACTGCCGGTGTCTCCGGATGCAGGCGGGGCCATTTCAGTTGCCGTGCCCGCGCCTGTGTCCGTACCTGTGCCCGTACCGGTACCGCCTGTACCACCTGAGCACCCTGCGATCACAAAGAGCGAAATAGCTGCTAGTGTCAGTGCAAAACGCATTGTCTACCTCCTTGAAAAGTTGCTGAGAAGATGCGGCCGCAATGTGAATGCAGCCTTGAACCAATGTCCGGCGGGCGTATTAGCGCAAGCCGGAGAGTGGAGGATGCGGGACGCAGTAGAGCGTAGACGGTTGCGGCGCTTCCAAGTATCCATCGGGAGGTAACAGCGAGGTATAGTTGCGGTTGTGGTTCTAGTCCCAGTGGTGGAATTCAGCCCCACTCTGGAAGGAGGTGTACAATTCGAGTATTGTCTTCGCAGCTGCCAACTAGATCGGGAATTGAACCACCATGACCGTTGACTATCCCTGGTTTGCTCATTACGAAAAAGGTGTGGCCCGCACCGTCGAGATTCCCGACATTCCGGTGCAGCAGCTGCTGGTAAATGCCGCCGCTGAATATCCCGGACCACACGGCCGTGCGCCTCCCGCTGCGTTATCTGCCGCTGGGCACGCGCATCGAAGCCAGGCTGAGCTACCGCGAGCTGAACACGTTCAGCGACCGGTTTGCGGCGGCACTCGCCGCGCATGGGGTGCGCAAAGGCAGCCGCGTGGCCATCATGCTGCCCAACCTGCCGCAGCAGGTGATCGCCTACTTCGGCGTGCTCAAGGCGGGGGCGATCGTCGTCAACACCAACCCAACCTATCCACCGCACGAACTCGAGCCGCTGCTGCGCAGCACCGGCGTCGAAACGATCGTCACGCTCAGCGGCCTGTACGAGCGCGTGCTGCAGATCCAGCCGCATACGGCGATCAAGACGATCATCCTGACCGACATTCCCGACCTTGTCCCCTGGCACTGGCGCAGCATCGTAGCCAGGCAGGCGCGTGCCAAGGGCATGCTGAAAGATATACCTCCCGAGGCGGCAGTGCTGTGGCTGCCGCAGATGATTGCCAAAGGGCGGGTCGCTCCGCCTACTGTGGCGATCGACCCCGCGCTAGACACGGCCGTTTTCCAGTTTACCGGCGGTACCTCCGGGCTGCCCAAGGCAGCCGAGCTGACACACCGCAACCTCGTGGCGAACGTCGAACAGATTCGAGCCTGGGTGCCGTCGCTGGATCCCGGCAACGAAAAGCTGCTGCTGGCGCTGCCCGCCTTTCATGTATACGGCATGACCGTAGGCATATTGACCTGCGTGCGCAAGGCCGGTGAACTGGTACAGGTGCTTGACCCGCGCGATACATCCTATATTCTGAAAGTTATCGCCCACGAACGGATCACGGTCTATCCGGCCGTGCCCGCCATGTACATTGGCATCCTCAACCATCCCCAGGTGGCCGACTACAATCTGCGCAGTGTGCGCGTCTGCCTGAGTGGCGGCGCGCCCTTGCCCGCAGAGGTGGCACAGAAATTTGGCGAGGTGACGGGCGGCCGCCTGGTAGAAGGCTATGGCATGTCCGAGTCGTCGCCGCTGTCTGCCGGCAACCCGGTCTTTGGCGAAACACGTGCTGGGTCGGTGGGCCTGCCCTTCCCCAACACCGAGCTGGCTGTGGTCAGCCTGGAGCCCAACACTGAGGGCAGCTACACCTTTATGGCGGTGGGGCAGCCGGGCGAACTGGTCGTGCGGGGGCCGCAGGTAATGAAGGGGTATTACAACAACCCGGCAGAGACGCGCCAGGCGATCGACGGCGAGGGGTGGCTGCATACCGGCGACATCGCAACGATGGATGTGGACGGCTACTTCTACATTGTAGACCGCAAGAAGGATCTCATTATTGCGAGCGGCTACAATATCGTGCCGCGCGAGGTGGAGGAAGTGCTCTTCATGCACCCCAAGGTGCTGGAGGCAGCAGTAGTGGGCGTGCCCGACGCCAAGCGCGGCGAGACAGTCAAGGCAGTGGTCGTGCTCAGGGAAGGGCAGACGGCCACGGTCGACGAGATCCGCGCTTTCTGCAAGGAACGGCTCGCGCCCTACAAGGTGCCGACGCTGGTAGAGTTCGTGCCCGAGCTGCCCAGGACGCAGGCCGGCAAGGTGCTGCGGCGGGCTGCTGGTGGAGGAGCACGTCTAAGAGGCTTCCGGGAAGACCCCCCTCTTCCCGGAAGAGGGGGGTCTTCCCGGAAGAGGCAGCAGACGGCGGAGCAGGCCTATAAAGACTGCGAGCCAGGCGAGGAGCGCGACGTAGACGAAGACCTGCGGGATAAGCATGAGGAACGCCAGTTCGAACGCCCGGCCCGCAGGCGTGGCTGCACAGGTCGGCGAGCACGCGCGGAAAGTAGGCCCCGAGCCGCCACACTGTCAGCGGCCACAGCACCACGGAGGCTGCAAGGTTGACGGCCAGTTGGATGATGGGGGTATCAGGTCCCGGGGACGTCCGGACGTCCCCGGGACATTGTTGATGCAACCGCCGCCGCTTCCTCCTCCGGCCTGCCCTGGCCGGGCTGCGCATCCCGCGGCAGAATAAGGCGCACCGAGCGCTCGCCAAACAGGTAGTTCCACGCCCAGCTGAGCAGCACCGCCGCCCGATTGCGGAAACCGATCAGGAAGAAGATGTGCACCGCCAGCCAGATCAGCCAGGCAAAGAAGCCGGTGTAGAGGTGGTCGCCGATACGGGCGACGGCTGCACTGCGGCCCACCGTCGCCATGGTGCCCTTGTCGCGGTAGCGGAACGGCAGCAGTGGGCGGCCCGCATGAAGGCGCACGATGTTGGCGGCGGCGTGTTCGCCCTGCTGCATCGCGACCTGCGCCACCCCCGGCAGCATCGCACCGTCCTGTTCC
This sequence comes from uncultured Chloroflexia bacterium, assembly GCA_963701415.1. GTDB lineage: Bacteria > Chloroflexota > Anaerolineae > Caldilineales > Caldilineaceae > Fredericiella. The sequence continues at coordinate 374,009 of CAVPAH010000018.1, read as the reverse complement.
AGGTAGGCCAGGTCGCCGATCACGAAGATGTTGTCGTGCGCGAATGTCTGGAGTGTGGGCCGTACGGGAATCCGGCCGCCGCGCACGCGTTCGAGGGGCAGATCGTCCGCCAGCGAGGCGCCGCGCACGCCTGCAGTCCAGACCGGCGTTGCCGTGGGGATGCTCTCGCCCGACGCCAGGACCACGGCCCCGGGTTCGATCCGCGCCACGGCGCTGTTGACTCGCACGTCGACACCCATGTGGGCCAGACGGGCGCGCACGTAATCGTCGCCCCCAATGCCGCGCAGGAGAGAGTCGACCGCCTCCACCAGGATCACCTTGGCATCCTGCCGGAGATCCAGGTCGGGATAATCCCGCGTCAGCGGTTCGAAGAGCAGCTCGGAGATGGCGCCGGCGAATTCGACGCCCGTCGGCCCGCCGCCGATGATCACAAAGGTGAGCAGCCGCCGGCGTTCGACCGCAGCATCTGGCGGCAGCTTGGCGGCTTTTTCCACGCACTGGAGGATGTGGTTGCGGAGGACCGTGCCTTCCTCGATCGACTTGAGCGTATAGCTGTTGGCCTCGGCGCCTGGGGTGTTGAAGAAGTGGTTGGTGGAGCCCAGCGCCAGAACCAGGTAATCGTAGTGAAACTCCTGGTCGGGCCCGCAGACCAGCTGCCGTTCCAGGTCGATGCGCTGCACCTCGAGCATGGCAAAGCGTACATTGGGGGTATCGCGCACGATGCGCCGCACCGGGTGGGCGATCAGCTCCGGCTCCACCTCGGCCGCCGCCACCTGGTAGAGCAGGGGATAGAAAGAGTGATAGTTGTTCTTATCGATCAGCCGGACCGCCAGGTCCGTGCCCCCGAGCGCCTTGGCGGCCCACAGCCCGCCAAACCCGGCCCCGACGATAACCACCTGGGAGGAATTCTCCGCCATACATTGTCCTCTCCGCATCTGCGCAAAGCAGCCATGTGCATCGGATGGTGCGGCTAGAACAATCTCGTGCCCTCTATGTCCCGGGGAGGCCACCGCTCATGTCCCGGGGACGTTCGGACGTCCCCGGGACGTGGTAGACAGACGTCCGCGGGACATGATCCTACTGCGCCGGCGTCAACACGATATTGCGGTACTCGATGGGCCCGTGGTCACCCTGCAGCATGATGGATCCGGGCGCAGCCTCGTCGCTGTCGAGCGCGCCGCCGGTGGTGCCGGGGATGGCCTGGTTGGCGATCACCGTGCGGCCGTTGAGCTCGATCGTGACCATGCGGCCGACGAGGGTAATGTCATAGCTGTTCCAGGCGTCGGGGCCGTTGGTGACGATGGCGCTGGGTTCGAGAAAGCCGTAGACGGCGCCGATCAAGTCGGTGGCCGGCTCCTCCTGCGGGCTGTCCACGATCTGCACCTCGTAGCGGCCGCGCAGGTAGATGCCGCTGTTGCCGTTGGGGGGATAGCGGAACTCCGCATGCAGCTTGAAGTCGCCAAAGCGCGCATCTGTCACCAGGTTGCCCCCCTTAGAGGGGTTGGTGAGGATGCCGTCGACGACTGTCCACGTCTCGGCGCCCTGGATTACTTGCCAGCCCTGGAGGTCGACGCCGTTAAAGAGTGTAATCGGCTCGCCCCAGGCCGGCGGTGCCGCCGGCCGCAAGGAGGGTGCCCGCACGCCCGTCCAGTTGCACGACGTACCGTCGGGGAACTGGACGGTGCCGACCAGCCCGTCACCCTTGATCCAGCCGTGCACGCGCAGATCCTGGTCGCCGCGTTCCCACTGCGGCGGGATGGTAAAGGTGAAGTCTTCGCCTTCGAGCTCCACCACGGCAATCGGCCGGGCGCTGCCGTGCGTCCCGACAAAGCGGCCGACCAGCGTGCGGTGGCCCGACTTATGGACTTCCAGCCAGCCCGGGAGCGGTTCGGTGGGCGTTTGAAAGACGAGATTCCAGCGTCCGATCAGGGGGCTCAATGTTGTCGCCGACATAAGGGTTCTCCTAACAGTACAGATCGATATTGGTTTATTTGATGGTAACATGGAACACCCTGATTGTCAGGGGCAGGCAAGGGCGCTTTGGGAATAGCGAGGAGGCAATATGCGGGTGATCAGGATTGTGCCGAACTTGAGGATGAACAGCAGTGAGGCAAGCAGTGACTTCTACGCTGGTTTCCTGGGGCTCGAACTGCAGATGGATATGGGATGGATCGCCACCTTTGTGTCGACGGCGAATCCAACCGCGCAGCTGTCCACCATCACAGAGGATGCGACGGCGCCGATCCTGCCCAACGTCACAGTAGAGGTCGACGACGTGGACGGCCTCTACGCTGAGGCGCTGCAGCGCGAGCTCACGATCCAGCGCAGCGCCCGGCATGAATCCAGTACGCCGGTGAGCGTCGTTTGTTGTTGAGACATTTACGATTTAAAACGAGATCTCAGCCTGAAGAGGCAAAGGAATGGAAACAATGATAATTGGCGTAACAGGTGCCACCGGCCAGCTTGGCCGGCTGGTCGTGCAAGAACTGCTGAAGAGTGTGCCGGCGCAGGACATCGTGGCGATCGTCCGCAACGCTGCCAAGGCCGCCGACCTCGCGGCGCAGGGCGTACAGGTGCGGGTCGCGCCCTATGACGATCCGGCCGCCCTCCAGGCCGCGCTGGCGGGGGTGGAGCGGCTGCTGCTGATCTCCTCGAGCGAGGTCGGCCGCCGCGTCCAGCAGCACCAGAACGTGATCGAGGCGGCCAAGGCGGCGGACGTGCAGTTCATCGCCTACACAAGCGCCCCCATGGCTGCCACTACGAGCCTGATCCTGGCACCGGACCATAAGGCGACGGAAGAACTGCTCTTTGACTCGGGAATCGACTTCGCAATTCTACGCAACAACTGGTATACGGAGAACTACCTGCAGCAGTTGAACACGGCGCGGCAGACCGGGAAAGTGGTGGCCGCAGCGGGCGAGGGTCAGGTCGCCAGCGCCTCGCGCGCCGACTATGCCGCGGGGGCCGCCGCCGTGCTGCTAGACGGCGGCCATGTGGGCCGGATTTACGAACTGGCCGGCGACTACGCCTGGACCTACGACGAGCTGGCCGCCGCCATCGGCGAGGTCATCGGCAAACACGTCACCTACGAGCCGGTCGACGCCGCCACGCTGGTCGAAATCCTGCAGAGCGTAGGCCTCGACGAAGGCACGGCCGGCTTCGTCGCCGCGCTCGACACCAACATCGCTGCCGGCGTCCTCTCCGAGGTCACGCACGACCTCTCGCGCCTGCTCGGCCGCCCCACCACGCCGCTGGTAGAGGGCCTGCGCGCGGCCATTTAAAGGCCCCTAGCCTTGGGCAGTATAAGCCGCGCACTTGTGTTCACACGCGCTGCTTATACTGCGCCAGGTGCTCGCCGCCGTCGACGTAGATCGTCTCGCCCGTGACGTAGTCTGCCTCGACCAGGTAGCGCACAGCCCTTGCCACATCGTCGGCGCTGCCCCAACGCTCGAGCAGGGTGCGGCCGGCGATCTCCTTGCGCCGGCCCTCATCGTAGTCCGGCGGCGGCATGACGGCGCCGGGCGCCACGGCATTGACGCGGATCGTGGGCGCCAGCTCCAGGGCCAGCTGGTGTGTCAGGGCCAGCAGCCCGGCTTTGCCCACGGCATGCGCCGTGAAGCCGGGTCGTGGCGTCCAGGCCAGCAGGTCCACGATGTTGACGATGGCGCCGCCGCCGCGGCCAAGCATGGCGGGCGCAAACGCATTGGCGACGTAGAAGGCGCCGTCGATCGAGATGCGCGTGACCCGGTGCCACGTGTCGAAATCGTCCGTGGGCACCGGTGTCTTGCCAAAGTAGCTGGCGCTGTTGACCAGGATGTCGACGCCGCCCCAGCGTTCATTGACCTGCCGTGCCATCGCTTGCACGGCGTCGGAGTCCGCCACGTCGCACTGGATGGGCAGCGCCTCTACCCCCAGCGCCCGCGCCTCGGCCGCCGTTTCCTGCGCAGCGTCTGCCGACCCATGGTAGTTGACCACCACGTGTGCGCCCGCCTGCGCCAGCATCAGCGTGATCGCCTTGCCCACGCGCACTGCGCCGCCTGTAACCAGCGCCACCTTGCCTTGGATGTTCATCCTTGATCGGCTCCATGCCTGCCTAGCGATGAATCAACGTTGCGAACGTGGCGGGGTCGACCTCGGCACGCAGGCCGCCCGGGATGCCCTTGACGATCACGCTGACGGCGTCGTGGCTGTGCAGCGATTCCTGGTGCGACGCCACGACCTTGAAGTCACGAATGGAAGGATGGCCGTCCAGCTCGTAGTGCAGCAGCCGCACTGCGTCCTCGACGAACTTGAGGTAGGCGGCATTGAGTTCGGCAAAGGCCTGCTCGTCCTCGCGTTTGACCAGCACCTGCGTCTCCGTCTGCAGCGCCGCCAGGCACAGATCGCGCAGCTCTTCGATCGACAGCGGCCCGTCCAACTCGACGGTCACCCGTGCCACCGAGCGCTGGCTGTGCGGCACGGCCGCCACGTTGCGTGTGGCGATGGCGTGCTGCGACAGCTCATAGCTGCACGGGCAGGTGGAGGAGTAGACGAAGTCCAGGTGCAGGTACTTGTGCACCTCGCCTTCCCGGTCCATACGCGCTTCCATCGCCACCTCGTAATACTGGTAGCCGAGCAGGCCCGAGCGCAGCGACTCCTTGGGCAGCGGATAGCTGAAGCGCAGTGTGAGGTGAGCGTCCAGGCTGTCCAGGTCGCGCCGGTAGCTCTGCAAGATGTCCGCGAGCGTATCCAGCGTGAACAGCTCGGCGCTGTGCTCGTAGAAGGTGCGCATGATGCGCGACATATTGATGCCCTTCTTGTGCGCCTCCAGCGAGACCGTACCGGTCACCGACGTCTCGAGCATGAGGGCTTCGCCCGCGGCGGCGTAGCGCAAGGGCAGGCGGAAGTTGTGGATGCCCACCTGCTGAATGGGAACCACGCTGCCTTGGATTGTAGAGGCAGGACCGTTCTGCAGGTCGGGCAGGCTGCGGCGGTAGGCGTCCGTCACGATGAGGTCACGATCGTAGTGGCGCTCGGGCGCCCGGTAGCCCCTTGGCTCTTCGGTCACCACCGCAACCGCGCGCCCATTCTCTGTCTTCCCACTGCCGTTATGCGTCCGCCTGCCATCATAGCCATTGTTGCCAATGGGTTGCAGTTTGACTGTCATAGCTCATTTTCCTATCTATGTGTTGTACGTAGTTACCTGCAGGCGGTCGGCCACAAAGTTGGCGGCTATCGCCGCCAAGGTCGATCGCTCATCCAGGTGCATCCAGCGCGGCGCCACCTCTGCCAGTGGGATGGCGACATGTGCGTAGCGGAGTACATCGCCGTCCAGCGGCAGTTCGCCCGCGCCTGTCGTCGCGGCGGCCTGCGGGTCGCCGTAGTACGCCAGGTCCAGGTCGATCGTGCGGGGGGCAAACTTGTCCGGGCCGCGCACCCGCCCCAACTCCTCCTCGATTTTCCGCAGGAGCATGCGCACCTCCTGCAGGTTCAGCGTCGTAGCCGCGCGCAGACCCACGTTGTGATAGGCGGGCTGTGCGTCCGGCTGCCCGTCTGCACCGACGGCGGGCGTCGCCAACACGGAGCTGACCGCCAGCACGGTGATGCCGGGCTCTGCTGCCAGGAGGGCGACCGCGGCGGGCACGTTTCTCTCCTTGGCGATGTTGGAGCCGATGCTCACGAGGATCTCGTTCACCCCATCACCTCGGCGCGGCGGCGCGTGATCGTCAGGCCTACTGACTCCGAAAAGCGCACGGCGCCCGGTTTTTCCACCGACAGCTCCACGGCCTCGATGCGGGGATCCGAGGCAAAGCAGATCCGCACCAGCTCGGCCGCCAGGCGTTCCACCAGCTGCGGCGCGGCGCTTTCGATATGGGCGATCATCGCCTTGGCGGCCGAGCGATAGTTCACCGTGTCCTCGATCTGGTCGCTGGCGCCCGCCGCCCGCGTATCGGCCCAGAATGTTGCGTTCACGACAATATCCTGGCGATTGGCGCGCTCCTCGGGGTTAATCCCGACGATGCCGCGCACCAGTAGGTTGCGGATAAAAATGCGGTCGAGTGTCTCCATGGTTACCTTCAAACTGCTTGGCTCTGCGTATGTCATGTCGAATATTATTGTACAAAACCTGTGCAAAGTATGTGGATGCGATCGCAATTGTACAGGCAAGTTGTCCGCAAGCAGCCGGATGCGGCGCTCCGGCGCTGTCCTTGCATCTGTCCAGCGCGATCGCTAAAATGTTGATCAACTGGTTATAGGATTACCGCGTGCGTGCCCGCGCTGCAATCCATCTCTATATCTGTTTGGGTAACCAAGCGCGGACGGCAACTATATCCGCTCCAACACCCAGAAACTGATCCACCTCAAACGTTAGTCGTTTTCGGCCGAACGCAATTGCTGGATCCGGTTGGCTTTGTAGGCGGCCAGCTTGAGATCGGCCAGAGCCTCGAGTACTGGCGCAGCTTGATCGGGCAGATGTTGGGATCGGCGTCTGGGTGTAAAATGAAGAAACCATGCTGCCTGTGACCCGTTCGATCCATTCTCGCCTGGCCGGCGACGAAAATACGCTGCGGGCAGCGCTGTTGGAATGCCTCGTCAACACCGGAACGCCGGTGGCCTTTGCGGAGGCTGGGGCGGCGCTGGGCTGGCCGCCAGCGCGGACCGCGGCTGCGGCGGCAGGGATCGCCGGCAAGAAGATGGTGGTGCTGGACGCCGATGGACGCGTGCAGTTCGCCTACCCGGTTTCGACAGTGGCGACAAGCCACAAGGTCACGCTGGCGGACGGCCGCACGTTTCACGCGATGTGCGCGATCGACGCGCTCGGCTGCTGCTTAACCTTCGGCCAGCCGGCCACAGTCGAGTCTGCCTGCCAGATTTGCGGCAAGCCACTGCGCGTACAAGTCAACGGCGCACACGACATCGTGGCGGAGCCGCCCGGTGCCTATGCCGTCCACGTGGATCTGGACAAGTACGAGGATTGGGCCACCAAGACCTGAACGGTGATGAACTTCTTCTGTACGAAGAATCACTACGACCAATGGTGCGCCGAGGGCGGCAGCAGTCCGGACGTCTATGGCCTGACCCTGGCTGAGGCGGTCGATGTAGCGTGTCAGCTGTTTGGTCCAAAGGCATAGTCGCTGGTTTTCGTTCTAGTGCATGCGCGCATGTCCCAGGGACCTCGCAGGTCCCGGGGACGTTCTGTTCAGAAAGGAACCTGCGTATGAACTCCCGATCATCTCAATTGCTGTCTCTCACATGGTTTGTGCCCGTCTGCGTGCTGGCCGTCTGCCTACTGGTTGCCTGCCTGCTCGGCGGCTGCCGGCCCCTTGCGCAGTCGCCCACTGTACCGGCTGCAGCCGGTACGCCTGCCCCCGGCGCAGCGGGACTTGGCGACCCCTATGCGCCCGGCCTGGGCAACGGCGGCTATGACGTCCAGCACTACACCATCGCCTTGGACGTTGAGCCCGTTGCGAACATCGTGACGGGCACGACCACCATCACAGCCCGGGCGACGCAGGCGCTCAGCGCCTTCAACCTGGACTTTGCCGATCTGCCGATCGACGCAGTGACAGTTGACGGTCGCGATGCCGCGTACACACACGAGGGGAATGAATTGTCGATCACGCCCCCTGCCCCGCTGGCAAACGCCGATCTATTTACGACGGTCGTGGCCTACCACGGCAGCCCGGTGCCGATCCCATCGCTGGCGGCCGATACGATCGGCTGGTTCCACTCGCCCAGCGGCGCCATCAATGTCGTGGGCGAGCCGGACGGGGCGGCGGCCTGGTTCCCCGCCAACGACTATCCCAGTGACAAGGCGACGTTCCGTTTCGAGATCACGGTGCCTGTGCCCTATGTGGTGGCAGCGCCCGGGCTGCTGCGCGCCACCGATCAGGTGGGCGACCGCATCCGCTATGTCTGGGAAATAGACCAGCCGACGGCCACCTACCTGGCCGCCGTCAACATCGACAAGTATGACGTGGAGACTGCCGCGGGGCCCGGCGGTGTGGAGATCCGCAACTACTTTCCACAAGCGTATCCGGAGGCACAGCGCAACCGGTATGCGGTGCTGCCCGAGATGATGGAGTACTTCTCAGGCATATTTGGCCCCTATCCCTATGACGCCTACGGCGTGCTGATCGCCGATCCCCAGGCCGAAATCTGCAGCTTCATGGTGGCCGAGGAGACGCCGACGCTGTCGACCCACTGCCCCACAGTCCGGGCCGCCGACGAGGAGGTCGTCGCCCACGAGCTTGCCCACCAATGGTTTGGCGACAGCGTCAGTCTCGCAAGCTGGGAAGACATGTGGCTCAAAGAAGGGCTGGCCACCTACGGCCAGTGGCTGTGGCTCACACGCGACAAAGGCATTGCCGCACTTAATAAGACTGCCGGCAGCTCTCTGCAAGCCCTACACCTGGCGGCGCCCATTGCCCAACCGCCGCCGCACGACCTCTACAACGAAGGCGTCTACACCGGTGGCGCGCTGGTCTTCCATGCCCTGCGGCTGAAGGTGGGGGACGAGACATTCTTCCAGATCCTGCGCACCTACTACGACCGCTACAAGAACGGCAATGCGGGCACGCAGGACTTTATTGCCGTGGCGGAAGAGGTGAGCGGCCAGGAGTTGAGCCCGTTCTTTTCGGATTGGCTGTATTCGTTCAATCTGCCGGCGCTGCCCCGAAGTTGAACGCGTCAAGTTGTCCGTACGTGACTCGTCCCACTTATGCTATAATCGCGTCAGAAAGCCTGCTCCCCGACCAGGGAGGGAAGCAACCGCCTTCTTCCTCAGCGATGTGACCCGCATGAGCGTTTTTGACGACACTTTCTTCGATGCATTGACGCAGGACCTCGACGATGGCCTGATCCTGGTGGATTCAGGCACCCATGCGCTGCGTTGGAATCCGGCCGCCCTGGCTATCTTCGGCTGTGCCGGCACTGACTCGAGCTTTGACAGCCTCGAGCGTCTTGCCGCAGCATTTGACCTATATACCGCCGAAGGCACGATCCTCGCAGTAGACCGCCGCCCGATCGCACGGGTTCTAGCCGGTGAACGGGTAAAAGATGTCGAGATGCGGCTGCGCCGCAAAGATGATGGCTGGGAGCGTATTGCGAGCTTCAGCGGCCACTTGGCCGGCAGCAGCGGCGGGCAAGCGCCAACGGCCGTGATGACCGTGCGCGACGTAACCGATCGCAAGCAGAGCGAAAGTGCCCTCCAAGAACAGGCAGAATTCCTGCAGCTTGCCTATGATGCGGCCGATCTGGGCATCTGGAGGAACGACCTTGAGTCAGGTGAAGTCATCTTCGATGCGCGTGCACAGGCCCATTATGGTTTTGACGTGCCGCGCGTGCGCCTCATGGATGTAATGACGCATGTGCATCCTGAGGACGTGGGCCGGCTGCAGCGCGAGATTGAGCTGGCTACCAGTGCCGTAGCCGTGGGGCGTTTCGCCACCGAATACCGCGTGATCCACGCCGACGGCCGCCTGCATTGGCTCCTGGTGCATGTGCGCATTGTGTTCGCAGGTGAGGGCGACGACCGGCGGGCGGTCGTGGGCTATGGGACCAGCCAGGATATCACGCCGCAAAAGCTCGTGGACGAGCAACTGAGGCTGCGCTCTGAGGAGCTGGCGCGCATTGTGGACATGCTGCCGGCCGCTATCTGGATTGCCGACGATCCGAAGTGCATGCACGTGCGGGGTAACCGGTATGCCAATGAAGTGCTGCAGGTGGCGCCGGATACCAACGTGTCACAGACCGAGGGCTCTGGATCGCCCGTCCGGCTGCGCCAGTTCTCAGAAGGGCGCGAGCTTGGCCCGGACGACCTGCCTATGCAGAAAGCCGCCGCCACCGGCGAGCCCCAAGTTGATTTCGAGCTGCACATCGAGCGGCCAGACGGCGGCAATGTCATTTTGTTGGGCGGTGCCGTACCGCTGTTTGATCTCGGCGGCAGCCCACGCGGGGCCGTGGCGGCGTTTCACGATGTGACCGCGCGTAAGCGCGCCGAATACGAGCTGTACCGTACGGTGGAGGAGCTGAAGCGCTCCAATGCCGAGTTGGAGCAGTTTGCCTACGTCGCCTCCCACGACCTGCAGGAACCGCTGCGTGCCCTCACCGGCATGGTTCAGCTGCTGCAGCAGCGTTATGCGGGCAAGCTCGACGCGCGCGCCGACGAGTATATCAATCTGGCCGTCGACGCAGCCAGCCGGATGCAAGGGTTGATCAGCGCCCTCCTAGCGTTCTCGCGCGTCGACCGCTATGGCGGGCCGATCGAAGCCGTCGATATGAATCGAGTCCTGAGCAGTGCGCTCGCCAACCTTCAGGTCGCCGTGCGCGAAGCCGATGCCTGCGTGACGCATGATCCCCTGCCGCGCGTAGGGGCGGATGGGCCGCAGATCACGCAGGTCTTCCAGAACTTGATCGGAAATGCCATCAAGTTCCGCACTGTGGAGGCACCCCAGATTCACGTGGGCGCCGCCCCCTTCCCCGATGCCTGGCAGTTCTCAGTGCGGGACAATGGCATCGGTATCGACCCCGCCTATGCCGAACGTATCTTTATGATCTTCCAGCGGCTGCATTCCCGGCGCGAGTACCCGGGCACGGGAATCGGCCTGGCGCTTTGTAAAAAAATCGTCGAGCGCCACGGCGGCAGAATCTGGGTCGAGTCGCAGCCTGGCACCGGGGCGACGTTTTACTTTACCCTCCCCAAACGCGGTAAGGAGCTTGGCTGATGGCGATTGAAGTGCCGCGGCAAATTGATATCCTGCTGGTGGAAGATAACCCTGCCGACGTCCTGCTCGCCCGCGAGGCGTTGGGCGAAGCAGAACTTCCCAGCACAGTGTATGTGGTCGAGGATGGTGCCAGCGCCATCTCCTTCCTGCACCGGCAGGAGCCGTATGCGGACGGCGCCCCGCCCCACGCTGATCCTGCTCGATCTCAACCTGCCGCGCAAGAGCGGGCGCGAGGTCCTGTCCGAGATCAAGCTGGACCCCGCCCTGCGCAGCATCCCCGTGGTGATTCTGACCACCTCGAGTGCCGAAGATGACATCCGGCGGTCATATGACCTGCACGCCAACTGCTACATCGTCAAGCCGTACGATTATCTACTCATTTGTCGATGCGATCCAGTCCATTCGCCATTTCTGGTTTAGCGTCGCCACCCTGCCGTTGGAGTCTGTGGCATGACGCAAGCCCCCACGGCCGTCCTGCTGATCGAAGACAGCGATGCCGATGCCTTGCTCTTACGTGAAGCGCTGGCGGGTGACCTGCTCGATCAGTTTGAGGTAACGACAGTAGATCGGCTCCACACGGGGGTAGAGCTGCTTGGACGGCGGCAGTACGACGTGGTCCTGCTCGACCTAGGCCTGCCCGACAGCCAGGGGCTGGCCACGTTCGAGACGCTGCACGCCGCGGCGCCCGACGTGCCGGTGGTGGTCTTCTCCGGCAACCTCGATACGCGCTCGGCTACCGAGGCGGTGCAGCAGGGCGCCCAGGATTTCCTGGTCAAGGGCCCGACGGCGTGGGAGACAGCGCCGCGTGCCATCCGCTATGCCATCGAACGCCAGCGCAGCCAGGCAGCTGCTGCAGCAGAACGAGCGGCGCCTACGCCTGCTGATCGAAAACGCGCCGGGTGCGATCGTCCTGCTGGGCGGCGACGGTAAGGTGACCTTTGCCAGCGCCTCTTGCCTGCGCGTGATCGGCTATGCGGCGGAGGAATTTATCGGCACCGATCCGGCACAGAAGACGCACCCCGACGATTTGCCGTCCCTGATCGAGCTGTTGGCCGACCTGATGCAGCACCCGGGCCAGGTACGCTTGCGGGAGTATCGCGTGCAGCACAAGAACGGCGCGTACATCTGGGTGCAGAGCACGATCAGCAACCTGCTGCAGGAGCCGGGCATTAACGCCCTTGCCTTCAATTTCCAGGAGATCACCGAACGCAAGCGGACCGAGGAACAGCTGCGCGAACTCAACCGCACGTTGGAGGATCGTGTCGCCCGGCGGACGGCGGAGGTGCAGGACCTGTATGACAACGCGCCCTGCGGCTATCACTCCCTGGATGGTAATGGGCGCTACGTCCATGTCAACGCCACCGAACTTGCCTGGTTGGGACGCAGCCGGGAAGAGGTGATCGGGCATTCACTTCAGCGACTTCATCGACGAAAACGACGAGCACGTGTTTGCCGAACGCTTGCAGGAATTGGTCCGCCAGGGTCGTGTCAACGAAGCGGAGCTGGATCTTGTGCGCCCGGACGGCACGCATCTGCCCGTACTCCTCAACGCCACGGCGATCTACGATTTCGACGGCAACTTTGTCATGAGCCGGTCCACGGCATGTTGACATGCTCGAGCGCAAGCAGACGGCCGAGGCGCTGCGCTTTGCCAACTCCGATCTGATCCGGGCGCTGCGCGTCAAGGACGAGTTCCTCGCCAACATGAGCCACGAGCTGCGCACGCCGCTTAATGCCATCCTGGTCGCCAGCGAGGTGCTGGCCGACGAGATCACCGGGCCGATCAACGATCGCCAGCGCAGCTATGTCTCGACCATCGACATCAGCGGGCGGCACCTGCTTGCACTGATCAACGACATCCTGGACCTCTCCAAGATCGAGGCCGACCGCATGACGCTCGACCTCGAAGAGGTGATCGTGGACGACGTGTGTCGCTCGTGCCTGCTGTTTATCAAGGAACAGGCGATCCGCAAGTCGCTTCAGGTGGACTACGCCAGTGAGCCTGGAGACCTTCTAATGGCCGCCGACGCGCGCCGGGTGAAACAGATGTTGATCAACCTGCTCACGAACGCCGTCAAGTTTACACCGGAGGGCGGTCGCGTGAGCTTAAGCGTGCACGCTGAGCCGGACGACGACCGGGTCGCCTTTGCGGTGCAGGATACCGGCATCGGCATCCTGCCCGAGGATGCTGCCAAGCTGTTTCAGCCGTTCTCGCAGCTCGATTCAAGTCGGGCGGGCCGCCAGGAAGGCACGGGGTTGGGCCTGGCACTGGTCAGCCGGCTGGCGCAGGTGCATGGCGGGAATGTGCGCGTTGAGAGCACGGGGGTGCCCGGGCAGGGCAGTTGTTTTACGTTACTCCTGCCGCGGCACGGGCCGGCGGCCGGCGGTGTAAGCTGATTGGGCGCAGCGTCACGCAAGAATCGGACGAGGAATATAGAGACGCTGGCGTAGTGTACCGCCAGCGTCTCGGATCGCTGTCGCGAAGAATGGCCGACTGCGGCTTACATGCCGAGCAGCTTCTTCTTCTGAGCCTCGAACTCCGCATCCGTCAGCAGGCCCTGCTGCTTGAGCGCGCCCAGGCGTTCGAGCTGGGTAACTACGTCTTCCTGCGCGGCCTGCGCGGGCGCCTGGTAGTACTGGTCGGGCGGCGGCGGCGCCGGGGCAGCATACTGCTGCGGCGGCGGGCGCTGTACTGCTGTGGCGGCGGGGCCGACTGCTGGGCCGCGTGCTCGTAAGCCGCATAGTTCTTGTCGGCCTGGCGGCGATTCACGGCGTTGCGGGTGGCGGTCGCCGTACCGACTACGGCGGCGGTGCGGGCCATCCCTCGAATTAACCCTGGCATTTGTATCCTCCGTTGTTACTTTGCTACTGTGGCACGGGAAGCAAACGCTTCGTCGACGACGCATTGCCGGCACACGTGTCTGGAACGCCAGCTCTGCCCCGGCGTCGTCGAAGGCATTCACGAGGCGGATCGCCCAGAGATTCTCGACGGCCATGGCAAAAATGATCGAGCCGGGAACCATCCCTTCGGCCAGCGTCTGCTCATCCTCAAGATCGAAGAGGCCGCGTGTCTCGTCACTCATAAAGCCCAACGCTGCCTGGTCTTCCTGGGGCAGTTCGCTCAGCTCCAGCCGCGCTGACTGGCCCTCTTTTGTCTTTACAAGCAGCATGGCGTCCAGGACCCGGATGGTTCCGGCCTGTACCAGCCGCTGCAGTTCATTGTAGACGACGCCGTCAAAGCGCGGGATACCACCCGCCACGACCACCACGTCTACCGGTCCATGTTTGATCATTTAGCATTTCCTCCTGTTGAATGGTGCTGAGCGGCCAGCGCTCATGGTAATTGCCGTCCAGCGTGCAAGACGCACCAGACTGCCACGCGTCCGTGCCACGTAGGTAAACACTTGGGCTATTGTAGCCCTGCCCTCACCGATAGAATACACCTGAACGGTTGGTATTGTGTGTTAGAAATAGGTTAGTCGTCAAGGTGCGCCATAGGCCAGGCTCGTCTCGTCATCCGCATTCAACAGCTGCAGGACACCGGCGGTCTGGACCAGCCGCACCGCGCCGGCCAGGTTGGCGAGATAAAGCGCTTCCTGGTCCATGATTTCTTGCGGCGAGTCGCACGTCTGCTTGGTTCCGTCGGCCACGGTAAGGCCCCCAATGGTGAGCTTGTCGCCGTCGAGTGTATAGGTGGCTGTGTAGGTGTTGCAGCCGGCGCTGCCGGTGATCTTGCCGTCGGCAAACGTTGCCGTGACCGTGGTGCCGGCAGTGGCGGTCACGACATTGTCTTGTGGGTCCTGCAGGAACTTCAGCGACCACGTAGTCCCTTCCAGCGGCGCCGGCGCGGCTTCGCGGAAGGTGAGCAGGAGCTGGTTGCCCGTGGCGTAGGCCAGCAGCTTGTCGTCCAGCTTGCGATACTCTTCGACGTTGTAGAGAGCGGACAGGTACATGGACTCCTGCTGCATCACGTTGGGAGGCGCGGGGCACTGGAGAACCGTCTGCGACGGCGCGTTCAGTTCCATACTGTCGCCGGCCACGTAATAGGTGCCCAGGAACCAGTTGCAGCCGCCTGAGCCGCCGTAGCGATCGACGCCGAAGTTGAGCGTGAGGGTTGTCGCCGGGTCGACCGGCTTGCCATCGTCTGGACTGCCAAACGCCAGCGCCTGCCAGCCGGTGCCGGCCAGCTGCGCGGCGGAGAGAACGTCCCCCAGCGCCGCGGCTGCGCTTGCCTCCACGCTGGCCGGTGCTGGCGTGGGCGTCGGCACGGCCGGCTGGCGGCAGGCGGCAAGCATCATGGCCCCTGCAGTGACCAGGATCAACAGCAGGAAGGTGCGCAGGGCAAGCAGGCGGGACTGGTGCGGCATGGGTTTGTTTCTCGCTGTTTCTGGATTGGGCAGTTCGAATGCTGATCGAATACAAGACGTATATTGCCCCAATCATAGCAGGTTGTCCACCAACAATAACATTCCCGCCGCGTGACAGAATTGGGGGATTTTCGGGGGTGAGGGAGTTCCTCGCGGTTCGCAAGGATGCTGCAAGCTTGCCGCACCCAGTTCCGTGCTACGATGGCTGCAAGTTGGGGCTGCAGTCAGGTCCCACATGTGCGACAACGCCGGCAGGCGTGGGCTGCCGGCGTTGTCTGCCGAAACAATACAAGAATATGACTGCGCCCGCCCGAAACGGCGGGCATTCTTATTGGCTCGGTTGGGACATATGACCTGGCACCTGGCAATCGCACTTGATCTGCCGGCCAATTAGTACTACGATGTTTACCCCGTGTTTGCCTGGGAGTGCGGTGGAAGGAGGAGGAAAGATGGCAACGCTTCACATTGAACACCCGATTCACGATCTGCAAACGTGGTTGGGTGCATTTGGCAGATTTGCCGAGGCTCGGCAGCGAGGCGGTGTGCGCGCGTACCGCGTTTGCCAACCCATCGACGACGACAAGTATATCCTCATCGAACTGGACTTCGACACGGCTGATCAAGCCGAGCGGTTCAAGAAGTTTCTTGAGGCGAATGTCTGGTCGTCACAGGAGGCATCGCCGGGGTTGGCGGGTATCCCACAGACGCGCGTGCTGGAGCGTGTTGCCTCTGACGGCTAGGTCGGTCGTCAGGCCGGCGTCCAGGTGCCCGCAAACCGCAGCGGGGCCGAGTCGCTAAAACAGAACAAGACTGCAAACGTGCCGGCCGTCCGGTCGCCGCCATCGACCAGGATGGCGTCATACGTGGCAGTGTCGAGCCACTCTCCGCCCGCGACGGTGATCGTCCTGCCGGCGCCGCTCGCCCCTGCCTCTACGCCGATAATGCGATACCAGTTGATTTCCCCGCTCGGCGTGATGATGCCAAGGCGCGGCGGCTGGCTGAGTGCATTGTTCATGGTTCCCCCTCTCGAAAAGTGCGTCTGCTGTGCCCGCCCGCCATCTGATCGGGTGCAGAGCACTTGCGTGTCGCCGAATCTACGCGATACTAGCAGTAGTCAAAGTTAGATACCAGTATCTGGCCTACTGCCCACGTGCTCGACGTCTACGACCACTTCCGTTGGCGCTATCGCCTGCAGGAGGCAGAGCGGGGTGGACATCTGGCGGCGGCCTGGCAGGATTTAGCGGGTTTCGGTCGCCGGTGCCGATACTGTAGCGCACTGCATACAGTGTGAGCCCCCTGGGACTCGAACCCAGAACCCACGGCTTAAAAAAGTGGGCTCTGCGCCCCTGGTACAGAAAGTACCGCCGCTTGGCTGCGCCTCGTTGGCACTGCTCATATCTAGGATTTACCCTTGTGTCTCATCGTCAGTTTGTTCAATATGTGACCGGTTTCGGTATCGTTGGCACGCTTAACTTCAACAAGATACTTGTACCCAAACCAAACAGTCAATGCAATGATGTAGTAGCCCAAAAGGAACAATGCCCTTGACATGAACACTACGAACAGCACAAGCAGGGAATCGTCCTGGTCGCGTGACCACGTCATTCCCAAAATGCTGAGGCCAAGTATCAGCGGCCCGCAGAGCAACACTCCCACCAGGCATATTGTGGCTTGCAGTCGGGTTCGGATGTTCATCATCGTAGCTCCCAAGGGTTAGAGTGGGACGGCTGTTAGAGTGGGACGGCTGATTGGATGTGCTGCCAGGGGTTCGCCCCTGCTACCATTTCATAGGCTTTGTACCATGCTTCAAGTAGTGACGAAGATTGTGCGGGGGTCATGCCTCTGCTCTCCGATAAGTACGCCAGAAAAAGCAACGGTGTACTTGAGCATAACTCATACTCAGATTACAAAATCCTGTCGCCTGGAAAGTTAATGCCTATTTGCTCCCTTGGTTGCGGGACAGCGCAACCGCTTCGCTGCGCCTTTTCCTGGCGCCCCTATGCGGCAACCTTTCCCGGTTTGGCCCCTTCGCAACATCGCCAATCGTACCTGCATTCAACTGTTTTCTATGCTGAAGAGGTGCATGCAAACGAATCTAGTTTATGGTACAATGATGCTCTCTTCGCACGAACGGCTTGTATCCAGCACTATCACTTGTTATTGCCCACTTCTCAGGAGGAAGCATCATGGAAGGTCCCGTCTACAAGTTCTTCCGAGTTCGTTTTACTGAAGCGTGGTATCAGCTCAGCCAGGCAGAGAAAGACAATCTGATGGGGAAAGTTGAAGAGTTGGGTAACCAGTTTGGTGTTAAGCGTCCAGTACTGTGCAACTCGTCTTGGAGTAACGAACGGTGGGACGGATTTGGCGTCGAAGAGTTCCCCGATATAGCGAGCGCCCACAAACATAATGCCGCACTTGCGGAGATAAACTGGTTCCGCTACATCGATTGTGAAACTATGCTGGGCACTGCCATGGCCTAAGAGGTCGTTGCACGCCAGGAACGTTTGCAGGGTGCAGAGTTACAGCCATCTTCCGCCCGTGTAATTCTGGCGCGTTTTCCGGGCATGTTGGACGATAAGGAAGACAGAGCCACCTCTTGCCGCAGAGAGGTGGCTCTGTCTCGACGGATTGTGCCTGAAATGCAGTGCTCGCAGTGTTGTTCTGCACTATCTGCTGATGCGCAATCACATCCACCTCAAAGAAACCGAGTCGCACCTCGTTACAGTCTGCGAACGTGTGCATTTGGTTCGGCTGTGAGTTTGCGCCTGCTTGCACCATGAAAAAACGCCGCTGATAACCTGGTGCAAACCAGAATCAGAAGCGTTTCTCCAAAGGTCGCCGGTGCGATGGCGTAATACACCACATACAGTGTGAGCCCCCTGGGACTCGAACCCAGAACCCACGGCTTAAAAGGCCGTTGCTCTGCCATTGAGCTAGAGGCCCGTGCGCTCGGCGCACCAGGGACTATAGCATACGGGGGGCGGTTGGCTCAAATTGTGCGGATCCCAGGGCGCACGACGCTGCTATGGCTCGACCAGGTGGTGCTTGAAGGCGACCTGGGCGGCCTCGGTACGGTTGCCGACTTCGAGCTTGCCCAGAATGTTGCCGACGTGAAAGCGGACCGTGGCCTCGCTGATCGCCATGCGCTGCGCAATCTCGTGATTGGTCATGCCTTTCGCCAGCAAGGCAAGAATCTCCCGCTCGCGTGGGGTGAGATCGCTGCCGATGGGCCGGGGATCGGCGGCCATCTGCACCAGCGCCTGCACCGCCTCTGGACCCATCATGGTGCGCCCTTCTGCGGCAGCGAATACGGCGTCGGCCAGTTCGGAGGCTGAAACGTTTTTGAGCAGGTAACCGGTGGCGCCGGCGTTGACGGCCTCCTGCACCAGGCGCGGCTCGGCGAAGCTCGTCAGCGCAATCACGCGGGTTTGGGGGCAGCGCTCGTGCAGTACCCGGGTGGCGGCCACGCCGCCCATGCCGGGCATCATCAGATCCATGATCGCGACGTGCGGGCTGAGCTGAATACAGACCTCGATGGCCTCTTCGCCCGATTCCGCCTCGCCAACGCACTCCAAGCCGCGCGTGACCTCGAGGAACGAGCGCAGCCCTTTGCGCATCATCGGGTGGTCGTCCACGATCAGAACCTGGACGGGAAAAGCATCAAGCTGCTTGGGTGTCGTTTTCATCGTTCCACACCATGAATAGATGGGTGCCAAGCCCAGGCTCGCTGTCCACGGTCAGCTGCGCGCCCACGGCGGCGGCGCGCTCGCGCATGATCGCAAGCCCCAGCTTCTCCGGCCCCATCGCGTCGGCGGCAAACCCTCGGCCGTCGTCAATCACCGCCAGGCGGACCGAACCCGCCTGTGACAAACCCTGTGATAAGCTGCGCGTCGAATAGCGAATCGTCACGCAGTTGGCCTTGGCGTGTTTGGCCACGTTGTTAAGCGCCTCCTGTGCGACCCGATAAAAGGCAATTTTGACGGCATACGGTGCCGCAAATTCCGGGTCACAGTTGGCGTGCACGCTGGCAGGCACACCCGTGCGCCCGCTGAATGCCTGCGCCAGCTGCGTGAGCAGGACTTCCAGCTGCACCTCCTTGAGATGCTCAGGCCGCAGTTCCAACAGCAGCGTGCGCATTTCGGCCAGCGCACCCTTCGTCAGCACCTGGAGCATTTCCACGTCGGCCTGGGCGGCAGGGGAGAGTCCGGGCAGGCGCGCCGGCAGCGCCGAAGCGACCAGGCTGGCCGAGAAGATTGTCTGCGTTACGGCGTCATGCAGGTCACGGGCGAGGCGGTCGCGCTCGCCTGCCACGGCCGTGATTTGTGCCTGATCATACAGCCGCGCGTTGACCACGGCAATCGCCGCTTGATCGGCAAAGGTGGCGAGCAGCTCGGCTTGCGCCGGCGCAAAGCTGCCTACCTGGATGCTGTCGAGACTGAGCACGCCGATGGCCCCTTCGCCGCTGATGAGCGGCACGCCGAGCCAGCTCCGAATCGGCTGCGTATCCGTGCAGCACACGGACTCAGCAGAACCATGCGTGTCGGCCACGATCGAGGGCTGCTTGCTGCGCAAACGGTAAGGCTGGCATCCGTGCCGTCCAGCGTGATGCGCCTGCCGAGGCAGCCGGCGCTCAAGCCTTTGGCGGCCACCGTGACCAGCTCTTGGCCTTCCACGAGTGCCACCGCTGCGCCTTCACAGGCAAAGACCTGGTCCAGCTGCTCGAGGATAGCGCCCAATACATTCTGCTGGTCGAGGTTGCGGCTCAGGGCAGTGGCCGTCTGGCGCAGCGCTTCGGCCACGTCGCGCTGGCGGCGTACCTCGTCGATCAGCCGCAGCGTATCGATGGCCGTGGCCACCTGGCCCGCAATGGTCTGCGCCACACGCTGTTCGTCGGCAGTAAAGACGCGGTCTTGATCGTCGACCAGCAGCGCCAGCGCGCCGATAATCTGGTTGCGCGCGACCAAGGGCGCCGCCAATACCTGCTCTATACCGTATTTGGTCAGCCCACTGCAGATATCTTGGGGCAGCCCCGGCAGCTGCGCCGGCGCGCGCACCACGGTAGGGTTCAACTGCTGGATCGGCAAGCCGTAGGCTGGATCGTAAAAGAACGAGCGGCCCGTCATCTTCGTCCGCAAGCCGCTGCTGCCCGCCATGGCTATCACCTGTACGATATGCTGCTCATCGTCAAACAAGCAGATGCAGGCCAATGCCACGCCGAAAACCTGGGCCAGGACTTGTACGACTTCGCCCTAACGTCGCTTCCCTGCTGCTTATGGATGCCACCCGCCGGCCTACTTCGTTGATGGCAGTCAGTTCGGCTACGCGCGCGCCCAGGCTCGTGTTAAGGGATGCCAATTCCGAAGTGCGCTGCGCCACGCGCTGCTCTAAGGTCTCGCGATAGCTTGCCAACTCGGTTTCAACGGCTCGGCGTTGGCTGATGTCTTGAAAAGCGGTAACGATGGCACTGATTTCACCCTGCTCGTCGCGCAAGGGCACCGCCCAGGACTCGAGCACCACCTTGCCCCACGGAAGATTTAACGCAACATCGTCCGCATGGGCTGCTTCGCCGTGTGCCGCCCGTATGAGCGGCAGCTGGTCGATTGGATACGGCTCGTCAGTACCGGAGATGACCGCCGGAAACTCGCGCAGCCAAACCTCATATTGCTCTTCAAAATAACCTTCCGGTTGGACTGGGGCGGCCTCCCGTATCATTGAGTTGACATAAAGTGGCTTGAGCTGCGGATCGTGGACCTGGATGTTAAACGGTAGGGCATCGAGGTAAGCATTAAGGCGGCGCTCACTGGTTTTAAGCGCGGCATTGGCACGGTCGGCCTCCTCACGCAGGATGTTGACACGATCGGCCAACGCCAGCGACATGATCACCAATAGGAACAGGCTGCTGCAAGGGACCACCAATTGGGGTGTCGGCAGCTTGGGCCCAATGCCAAGCAGGGACAGCGACTGAAACAGGCCGAACAGGATGGCCACAAACTGGCCTAGCAGGACGAATAATGCCAGGCGCGAACCCTGGCGAATCCGTATCAACGTCGCCACGAAGATTGTGAGCAGAATGGGCAGCAGCGCCCCGATTAAGATGCGTATAGGCCAACTGGTAGCTGCCGAGAGCCGCAATCAACACCGCGAAGCCGGCTGCCGCAAGGCTGCCCACCATGATCCAATAGGCCGGGCGCAGGTGCCGGCGCAGCTCCAGGAAAATTAACGCCAACAGCACAAACGCCGCGATGACCAGCGCCACGCTGACTATCATCAGCAGCGCCTGCCCACTGGCGAACTGCGCCGGCATCCAGCGGCTGGCGTATCCTCCGGTCACTGCGGTGCTCGCAGCTACCAGCAGGCCAAATGCTACCAGTATCAGGTGTTTGGGATCGCGCAGCGCAATGTAGAGCAGCAGGTTATAGGTCGACATGAGGATCAACATGCCCAGCACGATTCCCCAGCTGATTTCGTCACGAACTGCGGCGGCGGCAAAGGCCGGCGGCTGCCACAGACTGGCCGACATGTTGACGGGGAAGTCGGTCTGGAGTCGCCAGTAGTAGGTGGCTGGTTACCCCCGCCGGTACGTCGATCGGGATGGCAAAGGTGCGGCCGGGCACGGGGCGTGAGTCGTAGGGACGGCGCGCACCTGTGGCGACGAAAGGTTGCCGATCGGGTGCCGGTGGTGCCCCTGTAGAGATCCACGTAGCTGACTGTCGGTACGTCTATATTCAAGATAAGGGGAACGGGTTCGGCCAGGGGGTTGGTCAGTGACAGCCGCACCCAGATGGCGTCGGAGGTAAAGCCGAAGTTTGGGAACGTGGCGCCAAAGGCAGTAAAACGGGCAGCAGCTGCGGGCGCCTCCACGTCGGCCGGCGCCAGCTGACCACCGGGATCGCGCAGATAGGCCAGGTAGGGTGCAAGCGACGCCTGTCCCTCGACCGTCGTCACGTCAAGCGGGGGCGGCATGCCTGCATCCTGGGCGAACGCCGCCGTGTGCCATACACCGGCAAGCGCCAGGCCCAAGAATAGGAGCGCAGCTGCCAAACAAGACGCTAATTTGAAGGTCGGATGGCGGATCCGCATGGTGGCCTGACTCAGCTTGGCCGCACTGCAACACGATAACCAGGTGCGAGTCTGACGCTGTGCCTAGATCAAAAGCTAGGTTGAAAACTCACACATTGTCCGATCCCAAAAGGGACGAACGGCTACTACCATGGAGACAATTTATCATTGCCAGCATAGCGCTTTTGGGCTGTGCTGGCAAGCATTGACCTATCTCCATGGCAGCAATCGATCGTAAGGCGCGAGCAAGGTCGCAGCGCGCTAGAACCAGGAGACTGAGTGGCCCTAAACATTGCAGTCCGTGATCAGCGCCCGCCCGTGCGGGGGGTACTGCTTGACGTCAATGAAACACTGTTTTCGCTCGCAGGACTGCGCGATGCCTTCCAATCCTGTGGGCTCGACCCGGCGTTGGTGTCACTATGGTTTGCGCGCGTCCTGCGCGACGGCTTTGCCCTGGCCGCGGTAGGCGATTTCAAACGCTTTGCCGACGTCGCCAGCAGCAACCTGATCGCGCTCGACCCCGGACGCCTGGGCACCGCCGACGCACGCACCGTGCTCGATCGTTTTCACACGCTCGCACCACATCCTGATGTGGCGCAGGGGCTGCAGCTCATGCGGGCCGCCGGTATCCGCGTCATGACGCTGACCGTGGGTGACGCCGCGTTGGCCGAGGCGCTGTTCGCAGGCGCCGGCTTGCGCCAACTGGTAGACGGCTTTCTCTCCTCCGACACGGTACGCCGTTGGAAGCCGGCGCCGGAACCATATGCGTATGGCGTGGCGCAGATCGGCTGGCCTGCGGCCAATGTCGCGTTGATTGCCGCCCACGACTGGGATGTGCATGGGGCCCGGCGCGCCGGGCTACAGACAGGCTACATTTGCCGCAGCGGTGTGGTGGTTTCACCTCTCTTCCGCCCCGCCGATGTCACCGGCAGCGACCTGCCTACGGTGGTTGAGCAGCTGTTGGGCAGCAAGCAGGCGCACAGCAAACCTCAATAGCACGTCCCCAGGTGGTATATTGGCATATTGGCCCAGACTGGACTATGCAGCCGTGCGGAAACCTCTCCGTATGGGTATAATGATCCTCCGCAGCCGCGGCCGGACGGCCGCACTGTTTCCAAAAACAATCAATGCTCGGTAGGAGAAGTTGTTCAATGGGAGCGACAATGGGAGCGGGCGTGACGGGACAGCCACACGTCGTAATACTGGGCGGTGGTTTTGCGGGCATGGGCGCCGTACAGAAGTTGGGCGACGCCGAAGTCCGCATCACGTTGATCGATCGCAACGACTATCATACGTTTCAGCCCTTGCTCTACCAGGTGGCGACAGCCGAGCTGGGCCCGGAGGAGGTAGCGTACCCACTGCGCGAACTGCAGCGCCGCCATCACCACCTAACCCTGCACCAAGACGACGTGGTCAAGATCGACCTTCCCAACAAGAAGGTGACGACCCGTGCGCTCGGCGACGTCGACTACGACTACCTCGTGATTGCGCTGGGCTCGGTCGTCAACTACTTTGGCACTGCGGGGGCGGCGGACCATGCGTTTCCGCTTTATACGATGCCGGACGCCTTGCGGGTTAAGAACCACTTGCTCAAGCTCTTCGAGGCCGTGGACAAGCAGCCGTCGCTGGCGGAAGACGGGACCCTGAACATATGTATCGTCGGCGGCGGCCCCACCGGCGTGGAAATGGCCGGCGCACTGGCCGACCTGATCTTCGTGGAGTTCCGTAAGGACTATCCCGCCGTACCCATCGACAGCGCCCAGGTGCTGCTATATGAACATGCGCCGACGCTGCTGCGCATGTTCAAGCCCGAGCTGCAAGCCTACGCCGCAGAGGAGCTCACCCAGCGCGGCGTCAAGGTGCATACGGGCTGCGGGGTCACCAATATAAGTGCCGACAGCATTACCTTGGCGAGCGGCGAGGTTGTCAAGACCCAGACCTTGATCTGGGCCGCCGGCCTGGAAGCCAACTCCGGTCACGACGACACTGGGCGTCGAGCTGGTGCGCGGCGGCCGCATCCCCGTCGGACCCGATCTCCAGGTGAACGGCTATCCAGGCGTGTTTGCCGTGGGCGATATCGCGGCGATGACCGATGGCAAGACCGGCGAGGTGCTCCCGGGCCTAGGCGCAACGGCGCTGCAGGCGGGCAAGCATGCCGGCACCGCCATTAGCGATCTCGTGCTGGGTGCCACACCTGCGCCCTTCAAATACCTCGACAAGGGGTCGATGGCCCAGGTCGGGCGCGGGGCCGCTATCGCCGAGCTGCCAACCGGGGGTACGATGACCGGGCACGTCGCCTGGATGGCGTGGCTTGGCGTGCACCTGGCGCTGCTCAACGGCGTCGAGGAACGAGCCGCAACCGTCGTGGACTGGGGATGGAACTTTGTCACGCACGGCAGGTCAAAGCGGCTGATGTTCGAGAAAGACACGTAACTGCTCGGACGCGGCATTGCTGTGCCTGGGGCTAGACCTCGCCGGGCTTGTGCCAGCCGCCGTCGTGTGCGCCTGGACGTTGTCGACATAATTGCGATTCCAGATCGGCTCGAGGAAGGTGTTGGCAAAGCGGAAATAGAAGATATTCTGCACCGTGCTTTTGCCGAGGAAGTGGTCGATGCGGAAGATCTCGTCTTCGGGGAAAATGGCATGCAGTGTCTTGTTCAGCTCTTGGGCCGACGCCAGTCTGCGGCCGATCGGCTTCTCGACGACGCGCGCTTTCTGGGCGCGGCCTGAATCGTTGAGGTGCTGGACGACAGCGCCAAAAAGCGTGGGCGGTATCGCCAAGTAGTGCAGCGGGTGCTGGGCGTCGCCGAGTGCGCGGCGCAGGGCGACAAACGTCTGGGGATCAGCGTAGTCGCCGTCCACGTAACGCAGCAACCCCAGCAGTTCGAGCCCCCACCCGGACTTGGCCACGCCCATCACGGGGACCTTGAGCGTCCCCCGCTTGATCATCGCCTGCAGAGCCGGAAAGATTTTCTTATAGGCCAGGTCACCGGTCGCGCCAAAGAAAACAAAGGCGTCGGATTGAGTAGTACTCATGTGAACCTCCCGTACTCCTCGGAGCGCAGGCGTCCTCGCCTGCTTCTCCTGGCCGTGTCGCATAAGGGAAGCAGGCGAGGACGCCTGCGCTCCAAGATCTTAGCGGCTAGGCAGCTCGTGGTGGCCGCCGAACTGGAAGCGCAGCGCAGAGAGCAGCTTGTCGGCATAATCCGAGTCGCCGCGCGAGCTGAAGCGCTCGTAGAGCGCCGAACTCAGCACCGGCACTGGCGCCCCCTCTTCCACTGCAGCCAGGACCGTCCAGCGGCCCTCACCTGAATCCGACACCTGGCCGGAGAAGTCGCGCAGCTCGGGATCACCCTGCAGGGCGGAGGCGGTCAGGTCGAGCAGCCACGAAGAAATGACACTGCCGCGGCGCCAGACCTCGGCGACGTCCGCCAGGTTGAAATCAAATTGGTAATATTCCGGATGGCGCAGCGGGGTCACCTCGGCACTGGCAGGGGAGCTGGCGAGGGGACTTGCCTGCCCTGGCTTGCCGACGTTGGCGTACTTGAGCACGTTGAGACCCTCGGCATAGGCGGCCATGATGCCGTATTCGATGCCGTTGTGCACCATCTTAACGAAGTGCCCGGCACCGTTGGGTCCGCAGTGCAGGTAGCCTTCTTCGGCCGTGCCCCCCGCCTGTTCGCGCCCCGGCGTGCGCGGGAGTTCGCCGCGCCCCGGTGCCAGGGCCCTGAAGATCGGATCGAGGTGCTGCACGGCCGCATCCGGGCCGCCGATCATCATGCAGTAGCCGCGCTCCAGCCCCCAGACGCCGCCGCTCGTGCCCACGTCGACGTACTGGATGCCCATCAAGGCCAGCTCGGCGGCGCGCCGCATGTCGTCGACATAATACGAGTTGCCACCGTCGACGACGATATCACCTGCCTTTAAGCGCGGCGTTAGATCCTTGACGGCGGCGTCCACCACGCCGGCGGGCACCATCAGCCAGACGACGCGCGGCTGTTCCAGCTTAGCGATAAAATCGTCAAGATCCGCAGCGCCGATCGCGCCTTCGTCGGCCAGGGCCGTAACTGCCGGTTGGCTGCGGTCGTACACCACACACGTATGCCCGCCGGCCAGCAGGCGGCGCACCATGTTGGCGCCCATGCGGCCCAGGCCGATCATCCCCACTTGCATACTTGTTCTCCTTGCATATCAACGCAGCAGCATCAGCCGCTCGAGGATCAGGCGATAGTCTTCGGGGCCGATGGCCAGTGGCCCGCTGAGGGGCCTGTCCAGCCCATAGACGGTGAACACGACGAGGCCGATGAAGGCGGCGAGAAAGGCCGTGAGCACGATATGGACGCCAAACTGGATCTTGAGCAGGTAGGTCACCGAGATCGACAGGGCGGCACCGATGAGGACGATGGCCCACATGATTTCGGGCAGGCTGCCCTCCACGCCGTCGATACGCTCGCGTCGCAGCGTGATCATCTCGTTGTATTCCTGTAGTGCCTCGGCATGGACGTTTGCCTGACCGTCGCTCTGCGGCTCAAAGGAATAAAGAACTTCCTCAAAGTCGTTGAGCATCTTCGTGCCGCCGTCAACAATGTCGCCGACGTACTGCGCCGGCCACTCCTGGTCGATTATAAATTCCATGTAGTTGGTCAAGCCCTGTGTCAGCTCAGCGCGCTGCGGCTCCGGAAAATTGTCGAGGTCGCGGTATAAGGCTGCCATCGACGCCGATTCCTGTGCCACAATAGTCTGCATCTCAGCATAGTTGGTCCACACCCCGACGGCTATCAAGCCAACCGTGAGGCTGTAGAAGACGCTGATCGCAGAGGCAAAGAAGATGACATCATTGTTCATGTCCTCCGGCAGGTTGAGCCGGCCATGTGTAATCCGCCGGTAGAGCAGCAGCCCCCCGCACGACAGCACGATAAATCCGCCAACGATGGCGACGCCAATGACCCAGATCGGCAGACGCGAGAGATCGAACATCACGAAATCCTTCATATGCAGTTTGGATGGTACACAACCAGGGCGCAGAAAGAGGCGGTGGTGACAAGCTCCCACTGCGCCTGCGCTCCCTATTGTAGCAGGAAAAGGGCCGGCATCCAGGCCGAAGAGGGGGTCGAGTGCGCTTCACCGGTCTCTGGCCTCCCTAAAGCTTTGTAGCAAAAGAGGCAGGGCCCAGCGAAGCATAGAAGTCATCGGGCGCGTGGTAGAATGAGTCATCCTGTCAATCATCCCTGCCGTTTTAGCTATTTGAGGGAGGCTGTTCTATGTCACTCAGCCATCGCGAGCGTGTTATTTGCGCGCTCAGCCACCGCACGCCGGATCGTGTGCCCTGCGACCTGATGGGCAATGCCACCATGCTGCTGGACAACACCTATCTGCGCCTGCGCGACTACCTGGGGCTGGCGCCGATCCCGCCCGTGCGGTCGGGGACGAGTGCGAACTACTACGACGAGCGCATCCTCGAACACTTCGACATTGACTTTCGCCGCATCTTCCTCAAGCGCGGGCCGCGCAACGAGGTGCGCTACCACGACGACGGCTCCTTCACCGACTCCTGGGGCATCCGCTACAAGGAGGCGGGGATCTTCGTCAACGCACTCGAACATCCGTTGGGACAGGCGGCCACGATCGACGACATCGAGACCTACCCGTGGCCTAAGCCCGAGGACCTGTTCAGCGCCTTGGGCACTGGGGAGATCGCACGGCAGATCTATGAGGGGACCGACTATGCCCTGGTCGCGCGCAACCCGATGTCGCCGGGGTTTCTAGATCGCGGCTGCAACCTGATGGGCACGGCTAACTTCATGATGTTGATGGCCAGCGAGGAAGAGGTGGCGGACCGGCTGATGGCCCACGTCCTGGACGTTTACTACGGCGTGTACGAGATGTTCCTGCGTGAGGTGGGGCCGTACGTGACCGTCGTGGAGGTGGCCGACGACCTGGGCGCACAGCGCAACCTGCTCATCTCGCCCGCTATGTACCGGCGTTTCATCAAGCCCGCCGAGGCGAAGCTTTACGCCATGATCCACGAACTGGCGCCCAACGCCTTCGTGATTCATCACACCGACGGCAATGTCGTCAGCATCCTGCCTGACCTGATCGAGGTCGGCGTCAACGTGCTCAACCCTGTGCAGACCTCGGCCAAGGACATGGGCGCAGCGGGACTCAAGGCCGCCTTTGGCGACAAGCTGGCCTTCCACGGGGCGATCGAAAAGATGGAGTCGAGCGTGGACGAGCTGGTCGCCGAAGTCAAGGAGCGCATCGACGTCCTGGGCCAGGGCGGCGGCTACGTCATGGCCTCGTGCAACCATATGATCGAGGTCCCTCCCGAAAACATCGTCGCCATGTTCGAGACGGCTCACAGCTACCGGCCGTGGGGGTAGAGCAATCATGTGCCGGGGACGTTCGAACGTCCCCGGCATATTCGCGTTTACGGCTTGTACGGCGCGACCCAGCTCTGCGACGCGGCACCCTTATACATGGCTTCCATGGCGCTGCTGCGAGCGGCGGCCTCTGACGCGGTTACCAGCGGCTGGTGCTCCTTGCCGATCACGGCGTCGAGGAACAGCTCGAAGGCATGCGGCCAGCCCGCAGGCAGGTCAGTCCACGGCTGCTCGCCGGTGGCGCCTTCCACGTGTGAACTCTTGAAGAAGACCTGGCCGCTGCGCACGTAGGCGTGGCCTTCGGTGCCGGAGATCAGGGCGGTGATCGGGTCGGCGACGTCCACCCAGCCGGCGGCCAGCGTGCCGACGACACCGTTGGCAAAGACCATGAGGCCTTCGCCGAACTCGTCGGTCGGGCCATAGTTGCCGAGTGCCACGTCCATGGCGGCAGTGGTGCGGGCAATATCGCCCATCAGCCACATCAGGATGTCGAGCGAGTGCGTGCCGAGATCGCCAAAGGCGCCGACGCCGGCCTGGTCGAGGTCGGCCATCCAGCGCCAGTCTGTGTCGAACCAGCGGCCGATCGAGCCGGCGTGGCAGTTGGAGTGGCGGATGCGCGTGATCTTGCCAAAGGCGCCGGACTGGATCTGCTCGCGCAGGAAGAGGTGGGCCGGGTTGCCGCGCATAAAGTAGCCGGTCTGGAATAGCACGCCGGCCTCCTCGATCGCGCGCGCCATGCGCCAGGCGTCGGCCGCGGCAAAGCCCAGGGGCTTCTCGACGAACATATGCTTCTTGGCGGCTGCGGCAGGCAGCACGAACTGCTCGTGGCGGTTGGTTTCCGAGCAGATTACCACGGCCGGGATAGTCGCGTCGGTTAGGATAGTGGTCCATATCGGGCGCCACCTGGGCATTAAGTTCGGCCGCCCAGCGCTCGGCGCGCGCGCGTCTGGTGATCCCAGACGTACTTGACGGCCACATCCTGGCGGGCCTGGATACGTTTGACAAAGCCGGGCGTGTGGATATGGGCGCAGCCGACGAGAGCGAGTTGAGTAGTCATTTGGCGATTCGCATTTCTTTAGGATTTGAGTTTGGTGGTGCTCATGAAAGGGGCACGTCGCTCTATGTTATAACGAGCAGGTCGAAAAGATGGAAAACGTTGACAGCATGTTACGCTCTCCTTCGGCACCTTTTATCATCACACTCAATAGTGGCTGAGCAAGTGCCGTTGATGACGGCGTCGGTGCTGATCAATCTCCCGACTATTCTGCTATTCTTCTTCTTGCAGAAAACCTTTGTCCAAGGCATTGCGCTGACCGGCATCAAGGGCTAACCAAAACATCAGGAAGGTTTAGGTGAATACCGTGACTCACTCCGCATCCAATACCACTGCGACCAAACTGCGCGCCCATTACGTGCTCAGCACCCACTGGGATCGCGAGTGGTACCAATCGTTTCAGAACTTTCGCTACCAGCTGGTGCGGCTGCTCGACCGCGTGATCGAGGGGCTGGAGGATGGGCGGCTGCGCGGCCCATTCCAGACCGATGGGCAGGCCATCATTCTCGAGGACTATTTGGAAATTCGCCCCGAGCGCCGCGAGCAGTTGCAGCGGTTGGCACGCGAGGGCAAGCTCGTGATCGGCCCCTGGTACGTGCTCCCCGATGAGTTCCTGGTTTCCGGCGAGTCCTTGATTCGCAACATCCGCCTGGGCCGCCAGATCGCTCGCAGCTTTGGCACGCAGCCCTCGAACGCCGGTTTTGTCTGCGACCTCTTTGGGCACAACAGCCAGATTCCCCAGATCTTTGGGGGCTTTGGCATTCACGGCGGCCTGATCTGGCGCGGCATCAACCACCTGCAGTCGCGCCATGTCCGTTGGCGTGGTGCCGACGGCACGGAACTGGTCGCCTACCGCTTCCCCGGCGGCGGCTACTGTGACTACACTTTCCAAGTTCGCCACGCGCGCGAGCAGCAGCTGCAGGTGACACCGG
The DNA here is from genome assembly GCA_963701415.1 of uncultured Chloroflexia bacterium. Lineage (GTDB taxonomy): Bacteria > Chloroflexota > Anaerolineae > Caldilineales > Caldilineaceae > Fredericiella. The sequence goes on along the minus strand of CAVPAH010000018.1, from coordinate 343,511 downwards.
CAACCGTCAGTACCGACCTTGACGAGTATCTGCGCTACGAGGCTGAGCACTCCGAGGTGGACCCGATTCTGCTGTTTGACGGGGGCGATCACGAAGAGTGGGACCAGGCAACCTACGGCGGCCTGGTCGGCTACGCCGATAACGGCAGCGACGACTTTGAGGTCGTACATACGAGCCTGGATGCCTACCTGGCAGAGGTGCTGCCGCAGGCAGAGCGAATCCAGACTGTAGTCGAAGGCGAACTGCGTGCGCCAGGCATAGAGTACCATGACCAGCAGTGGGTGATCGCTGGCGTGCTGTCCAGCCGGGTGTGGATCAAGCAGGCGAATGCCGAGTGCGAGACGCTGCTCTGCCAGTGGGCAGAGCCTTTCAGCGCCTGGGCGCACCTCGGCCTGGGCGCCGAACCGCCGCAGGGTTTTCTCGACGTGGCCTGGAAATGGCTGCTGCAGAATCATCCGCACGATTCGATCTGCGGCTGCAGCATCGACGTCGTCCATGAGGACATGAAATATCGCTTCAGCCAGTCGCGCCAGATCAGCGATCGGCTCACGCGCGAGGCCACGCGCCAGATCGCCGCCAGCGTGGCGGGCGAGGTCGAGCACGACGAGTTGCGCGTGGTGGTCTTTAACCCGCTGACCCAGCCGCTCGACGAGTCGGTCGAGCTGGCGCTGCAGATCCCGGTTGATTGGGCCACGTTTAGCGAGTTCTTTGGCTACGAACCCAAGCCCGCCTTTCGCATCTATGATGCCGCCGGCCGTGAGCTGCCCTATCAGCGGCTGGCACAGGTCAACAACCGGCGCAATGTGCGCCTCTACGCGGTCAAGTTCCCCGAGGAATATCGCAGCCATGCCGTGACGGTGAGTGTGCCGCTGACGCTGCCGGCGCTGGGATATACGACCCTGGTTGTGCGCGCCGAACGCAGCGGCCATGCCACGCGGCACCCATCTGTGCCGGCCCTCGCCGTGGCGGAGAACAGCATGGAGAACGAGTATCTGCGGGTGGCGGTCGAGGCGAATGGCACGCTGACGGTGCTTGACAAGCGCAGCGGCGAGACCTATCGCCGGCTGCTTACATTTGAAGACTGCGCGGACATTGGCGACGGTTGGTTTCATGTGGAGCCCGTCAACGACCAGGTCTACGTATCCACGGCCAGCTCTGCCGCAGTCGCGTTGGTGCACAATGGCCCACAACTCGCCACCTTCCGCGTGCGCACGACCATGGCGGTGCCGGCCGAGCTGCATTTCGACGACCGCATGAGCCGTTCTGCCGAGCTGGTGGACCTGGTTATCGACAGCCTCGTCACCCTGCGGGCGGGGGCGGACAGGGTCGAGGTCGAGACGACTGTACATAACGTTGCGCTGGATCACCGCCTGCGGGTGCTCTTCCCCAGCGGCGCCGCGGCCGAAACCTATCTGTCCGATACGCCCTTTGACGTCGTCGAACGCGCGATCGCCCTGGATCCGAACAATCACCTGTTCCGTGAGCTCGAGGTGGAAACCAAGCCGCAGATGAGCTGGACGGCGGTATACGGCGGCGGCCGCGGCCTGGCCGTCGTGAGCACGGGGCTGCTGGAAAGTGCCGTACGCGATCAGCCAGAGCGCACGCTGGCGCTCACCCTCATGCGCAGCACCCGCACGACCGTCTTCACCAACGGCGAGCCGAACGGCCAGCTGCTGGGCGACTGGACGTTCCGCTACTGGCTGGTACCGCTGGCTGGCGAACCCGATCGGGTAAAGCTGAGCCGGCTGGGGCAGCAGGTCGCGGCCGGTCTGCGCCACGTACAGCTCCGCCGCGAGGATCTGCCGCTGCTCCGGCAGGCCACTTCGCTGCCATCCAGCGACAGCATGTTGGAAGTTGGCGGCAGTGCAGTCGTCACGAGCACCCGTTGGGTAGACGGTGCGCTCGAGGTGCGCATGTTCAACCCGACGGCCGCGGCCGGCGCGGCGCAGCTGCGGTTTGGCCAAGGCATAAGCTTCACTCACATGCAGCAGGTCGACTCCGAAAGCAACCCGCTGGAGGCAGCGCAGGGCTTGACCGGCGGTGCCGCGGCAGTTGCGATGGCGGCGAAGCAGATCAAGACGCTGCGCTTCAGCTGAGTCGAAGCAATGTCCCCGGGACCTGCATCCCCAAGCAGTCGCTTGCAGGTCCCCGGGACATGTAAGCCCGCACATTAAAACTCGCTATTGCGCTGCGGCAGGGATTGATATATTATCTATACTATCCTTCCCACCCAACTAATATAGACCTGTGCTCGAGGAGACCATGAAGGTTCCGCTGTACGAGCAGCTATATCGTTTTGTGCTCGGCGAGATCGAGGCGGGTCGCCTGGCGCCCGGTGCACGTGTGCCCTCGGAAAAGGCGCTGGCCGACCAGTTTTGCGTGAGTCGCATCACCTCGAAGCGGGCGCTGGAAAAGCTGGCGCAAGACGGGCTGATTCAACGAGCGCGCGGGCGTGGATCGTTTGTCGGCGGACTGCCGGCGTCCGAGATGATCGAGGGCACTGCGGCTGTGCCGGTGCCTGCCGCCACGGCAGCGAACCTGCACCCACCGCTCGTCGGGCTGCTGGTGCCTGATACGTCGGACACGTTCGGCGCGCACCTTGTGCGCACCGTTGAGAGTCACCTCCGCCGGCAGCATTACCGCACGATCTTGTGCCGGACCGAGGGCCGCCGCGAACTGGAGGAAGAGGCGATCGACGACTGCCTCGCCTTGGGTGTTTCGGGCATGATTATCTTCCCGGTCTACGGTGAGTATTACAACGAACGGCTGCTGCGGCTTGTGCTGGACCACTTCCCCATCGTGCTGGTCGATCGCTACTTGCGTGGGATTCCCGTGTGCAGCGTCACGACCGACAATCGCAAAGCGGCTGAGGAATTGGCCGACCATCTGATCGGCCTCGGCCACCACCACTTTGCCTTCATCACGCCGCCGCCGGCGGGCACCTCGTCGATTGAGGACCGTCTTCTGGGCGTCATGGCGGCCATCACCGAGCATGAACTGCATTTCAATACGGAGCAGGACATTATTCATGCCTACTGCACGCTGCCGGGTGCGTTGACACCGGCGACGCAGAATGTCGAACGCGATGCCGAGTCGATTCGTGCCTATGCACTCAACCATCCTGAGGTCACGGCGTATGTTGCATGTGAGTATCCGCTCGGCGTGCTTGCCCAGCGCGTGCTTGCAGCACTCGATCGCCGTGTGCCGGGTGACTGCGCCGTCGTCTGTTTCGACTCGCCGCATTCTCCCCTTGACGAGGCGACCATCACGTACATCGAGCAGGACGAGGAAGCCATGGGCATCGAGGCCGTGGCAATGCTGCTGGCCCAAATCGCGGGTCGCGAAGTGCCGCTGCACGTCGTCACGCGCTATAGGCTGGTACATGGCCCCACAACTTGATATATCATCCTGGAATACGAATTTGGGATATTGACATATACTCCAAAGTGCTATACAGTAGACGTGTCTTGCACAGAGACCTCTGTATGTTTCCCTAATGCGTATGTTTTAGGTTGGGTGTCGGGATCGCCTGGTGAAATCGGCGCCGCTGTCAGGTCTGCGCGATAGCTCTTGGGCATCATCTCTGCGGGGAGATGTGTGCTCGAGCTCTGCGCGCACGGCAGTGGTGTTTGGTTCCTCGGCACGGCGCTTTGGTGGCCCAGAGCAATCTTTGTGGCTTGTTTGACAGGCTCGACAACGGCCTGTATAGTAGCCGTGCTCCACAGCGCCCTACCCAACTGAAAATGTAGACGCACTACACCGCTCGGCTTTGAGCTGAGAACAGGAGGTGAAGCTCGCAAAACACGCTTGCAGTGCATTGTTCCCCAGCCGCATGTTCAATCCACTTTTGAGAAAACGTTAAGAGGAGGCATGTGTTTATGAAGTTGCACAAGCGTGTCTGGATGCTGCTCAGTTTGATCGTAGTAGCATCCATGATTCTGACCGCCTGCGCCGCCCCGGCCGCTGCCCCAGCCGCCGCTCCGGCCGCCGAGGCGACTGCCGAGGAAGCTGCTGCTCCCGAGGCAACCGCCGAGGAAGCTGCTGCTCCCGAAGCGACAGCCACTGAAGCCGCCGCCGAAGAAGCTGCCCCTGCTGCCACATCCGATCGTGCCAAGACGCTGATCATGGACATCGACGGCGGCCGCATGCAGGATCCCGAACTGTGGAACCCCTACGTCCCCGGCAACCGCCGTGACCAGGGCTTCCATCAGGTCTGCCTGGAGCCGCTGTTCATCCTCAACTACCAGACCGGCGAATTCATGCCGTGGCTGGGCGAGAGCTTCACGGCCAACGAGACCAACGACGTCTGGACGCTCAAGCTGCGCGACGGCGATCACCTGGCAGGATGGCGAGGCCTTCAATGCCGACGATGTCGTCTTCACGATCAACATGCTGATCGACAATGCGCCGGACCTGAACGACTCGGCAGACATGAAGGACTGGATCAAGAGCGTCGAGAAGATTGACGACCTGACCGTCGCAGTTCAACCTGACCAAGCCCAACCCGCGCTTCCAGCTCGACTACTTCTCGGTCCGCATTTGGGGCGGCGTCAACATGGATGCCCGAGCACATCTGGAAGGACAGGATCCGCTGACCTTCAAGAACTACGACCTGGCCGAGGGCTGCCCATCTGCACCGGCCCGTACAAGCTGGCCAGCGTATCGCCCGACCGAGGTCACCTGGACGCGCGACGACAACTGGTGGGGCGCCAAGACCGGCGTCTTCAAGCTGCCCGAACCCGAGACGATCATCTGGACCTGGGCCGGCCCCGAAGAGACCCGTGCCGCCCTCATGGCCGATGGCCAGCTGGACAGCCTGATGGACATCACGCTGGGCGCGCTGCAGGCGCTGCAGGCGCAGAACCCCAACGTCATCACCTGGTTCACCGACATGCCCATGGCGTGGGTGCCCGATCCTTGCTCGCGCACCTTCATGCTCAACACGACCCACGAGCCCTGGGACGACCCGGAAATGCGCTGGGCGCTCAACCAGATCATCGACCGCGAGCAGATCGTCGAGATCGCCTACGAAGGCACGACGCTGCCGTCCAAGAGCTTCTTCCCGGCCTACCCGCCGCTGGACCGCTTCGTTGCGCTGGCCGAAGACGCCGGCCTGTACGAGAAGTACCCGCTGTGGGAAGTCGACCCGGCGAAGGCGCAGGCGACCTTTGAGGCCAAGGGCTGGACGAAGAACGCCAACGGCTACTACGAGAAGGACGGCAAGGAACTGGCGCTCGACATCACCACGCACGAGGCCTTCATCGAGAAGCAGCGCATCGCCGCCGTGCTCGTTGAGCAGTTCCAGGCCGCTGGCATCAATGCCACGACCCGCAACGAAGCCGGCGCCACCTGGGACGAAAACCGCAACATGGGCAACTTCGACGCCCAGATGAACTGGGACATGTGCTTCTCGGTCAACGAGCCGTGGGGCTCCATGGACCTGGCAAACGTCCGCTGGCTGATGCCGGTGGGCGAGCGCGCCAACGGCAACCACATGCGCTGGTGCGGCCCGGACGCCGAAGAGTACAGCAAGATCGTCGACGAGATGGGCACGCTGCCGCTGGGCGACCCCAAGATCGACGAGCTGTTCCTCAAGGCATACGAGATCTATCTGGAAGGACCTGCCCGTGATTCCGATCACCCAGGCCAAGAAGATCATCCCGTTTGACACCACCTACTGGACCGGCTGGCCGACGGCGGATGACGATTACATCCACCCGCCGACATGGTGGCAGATCTTCCACGTCATCCTGCAGAACCTGACGGCGACCGGCGCCCAGTAAGCACGGCGTTAGCAGTGCTTGTTGTAGGAGTTCGTGTTACGTGCAGACTCCTGCACCGGCTCCCATAAGAGCCGGTGCAGGGTCCTCTCCCTGGCAGTTCTTTTCAGACTGGAAACATTATGGGCGGAATAACCTGGGGTTACGTTTTGCGGCGTCTTGGGATGTGGGTGCTCACGATCCTGATCGGTTCGACACTCATCTTTATGATCCCGCGCCTGGCTCCCGGCGACCCGGTCGCAGCGATGATCGGCCGCATGTCAGGCGCAATCCGGCTTTCGTCGAAAACAGTGCTCGAGATCATCGAGGCCTGGCGCGCGCGCTTTGGCCTCGACCAGCCATTCTACATCCAATATTTTCGCTTCTTGTCTAATTCTTTGCGTTTCGATTTGGGCTATTCGCTGGCATCATTCCCCAGCCGTGTCGACGATATGGTGTTTAATGCATTGCCCTGGACGATCGGGCTGCTCTCGGTGGCAGCCCTGCTATCGTTTGTTGTCGGGCAACACCATCGGCGCGCTGATGGCCTGGGACAGGACGCCAGGTATTGCTAAAAACCTTGCTGCCCACGACCCTTATCTTTACTTCGATCCCTTTTTTCATGTTGGGCATTCTGCTGATCTACCTCTTTGCCTTTGGGCTGCGCTGGCTGCCGCCTTCCGGCGCCTACGGCCGCGGGCTGACGCAGGGTTTCAACCTGCCGTTTATGGGCAGCGTTGCCTATCATGCGATTCTGCCGGCGTTGGCCATCGTGATTACCTCGATGGGCCTGTGGGCGATCGGCATGCGCGGCATGATGATCACGACCGCCGGCGAAGACTATATGATCCTGGCCGAAGCCAAGGGCCTGAAACCGAGCCGCGTGTTCTGGCTGTACGGCGTGCGCAACTCGATCTTGCCGCAGGTTACGGCGCTGGCGCTCACCATGGGCGCAATCGTCGGCGGTTCGCTGCTGGTAGAATACATCTTTGCCTATCCGGGCGTAGGCTACCTGCTGTACCAAGGGATCGTGACGTCCGACTACACGCTGATCCAAGGCATCGTCTTTATCCTGATCTTTGTGACGGCCACGTTTGTGCTTGTCTTGGATCTGATCTACCCGCTGATCGATCCGCGTATTACGTATGAGAGAGGATGACCTATGTCCGCAACTGCTGACGCCGTCCCCGTTGGCGGCCCGAGCAAGACAAAGGCCAAAGCCAAGCGTATCAACCGCTTCGATTCACCCTGGCTCAACGCCAAGTTCATTGCCGGGACGATCATGGTGGTTTCGATTGTCTTGATGGGTCTCGTCGGCCAGCTGTTCTGGCGGGTAGAACTTTCCTATCCGGCCTCGTCGCCGCTGAACTTGCCGCCGCCCTGGGCGCCGGGCTACGGCGAGATTCGCACAGAGGCTGAGGTCGAAGCCGCCAAGGCCGGCTGCCGCTACTCCCACGCCAAAGGCAAACACCTCGCTGACCGGCGGCAATCCGTTTGCCAAGAAGGATGACGCTCAGGCTGGTAGATACGACTGGCGAGACGACAGACGCGGCGGCAAAGCCTACGCACGCGTGCCAATCCGTTTGGTTTTGGCTCGCCCAGTTGGGAGCACCCGATGGGCACCGAAAGCAACGGTCGCGACATGCTGGCCGTGCTGCTGGTCGGTGCGCCGCGTTCGCTCTGGATCGGCCTGATTGCCGCCTCCATCGGCATGTTGATCGGCATCATCCTGGGCTTTACGGCCGGCTACCTGGGCGGCTGGGTGGATGCCGTAATCCGCACGATTTCCGACTCCATCATCGTCATCCCGGCCCTGGCCGTGCTGATCGTGATCGCCGCCTATGTGCGCACGGTCAGCATCGAAAGTATGGCGCTGCTCCTGGCCCTGTTTGCCTGGCCGGCGCCCACACGCTACATCCGCGCCCAGGTGCTGAGTATGCGCGAGCGCGGCTACGTCAACATGGCGCGCATCTCGGGCGCCAGCTCGTTCGACATCATGTTCAAGGAGATGATGCCCAACATGCTGCCCTACCTGGCCGCCAGCTTTACGGGCAACGTCTCGGGCGCCATCCTGGCGGCCGCCAGCCTCGAAGCGCTGGGCCTGGGGCCGACCCGCATTCCCACGCTTGGGCATGACGATCTTCTACGCCATTCGTGCCGCCGCCATCCTGCGCGGCATGTGGTGGTGGTGGGGCCCGCCCATCCTGATCTTGATTATCCTGTTCTCCGGCCTGTTCCTGATGAACATCGGCCTGGACGAGATCGCCAATCCTCGCCTGCGGGGCAAGAAGAAGGCGGTGGCCGCATGACCGCATCGACTGGTACAACGCAGATTGCCAATGTCCCATACACAGCCGACATCGGTACCGACGTGACGGGACACAACCGTACGGTGGTGCTGGACGTGCGCAACCTGAAGGTCTATTACGCCACGCCCTCCGGCGACGTGCGTGCCGTCGACGACGTGAGCTTCCAGGTCTACGAGGGCGAGATCCTCGGCCTGGTGGGCGAATCGGGCTGCGGCAAGACGACCACGGCCATGGCGATCCTGCGCATGGTGCAGCCGCCCGGCCGGATCGTCGGCGGCGAGGTGGTGCTCGACGGCATCGACCTGACCAAAGTCAATGACGACGAACTGCGCCGCGTGCGCTGGAGCACGCTGGCGCTGATCCCGCAGGGCGCCATGAACTCGCTCAACCCGGTGATGCGCATCAACGACCAGATGGCCGAGGCCATCGACACGCATGAAGGGCGGCAGGACAAGGCCAAGCTCAAGCAGCGCATCCTCGACCTGCTCGAGCAGGTGGGGCTGCCCAGCCGCGTCTACGACATGTACCCGCACGAGCTGAGCGGCGGCATGAAGCAGCGCGTCTGCATCGCCATGGCCATTGCCCTCCACCCGTCGCTGATCATCGCCGACGAGCCGACCAGCGCGCTCGACGTGGTGGTGCAGCGCGTGGTCGGCCAGACGCTGCTCGACGTCAAGCAGCCAGATGGGCGTCTCGATGATCCTGATCGGCCACGACATGGGCCTGCAGGCGCAGCTGGTGGACCGCATCGCCGTCATGTATGCGGGCCACATGGTCGAGGTGTCGCCGGTTGACGACGATCTTCGCGGAGCCGCTGCACCCGTACACGCAGCTGCTGATCGAGTCGATCCCGTCGATCAAGGAGCGCAAGCCGCTCAAGGTGACCGAGGGCCTGACGCATGACCTGCGCAACCCGCCGCCCGGCTGCATCTTCCAGGGGCGCTGCCCAAAGGTGATGGATATCTGCCGGCAGGTCAAGCCGCCGCTCAAGGAACGCCGTCTACGATCACCAGGTGGCCTGCCACCTATACGAATGCAGGATCTATCGCATGGCCGAACCATTACTGGAAATACGCAACGCCACCAAGGTCTATGGCGGCGGCTTCATGAAATCGAAGGCCACGACGGTCGCGCTGCAGGACTTCAGCCTGACGATCGAAGACCGCCCGGCCACGATCACGACGATCGCCGGCGAGAGCGGCAGCGGCAAGACGACGCTGGCCAACCTGGTGCTGGGCTTCACCAAGATCACGAGCGGGCAGATCATCTACAAGGGCGTGGACGTCGCCACGATGGACAAGCGCGCAGCTGATGGACTATCGCCGCGAGGTGCAGGCGGTCTTCCAGGATCCCTACGCGGTCTACAACCCGTTCTACCGCGTGCAAGCACATCTTCGACATGGTGATCAAGAACTTCAGGCTGGCCAAGGGCAAGGCGCAGTCCGACGCCCTGATCGAAGAGGCGCTCAACGTCGTGGGCATGCGCGGCGAAGAAGTGCTGGAGAAGTATCCGCACCAGCTTTCCGGCGGCCAGCGCCAGCGCATGATGGTGGCGCGTGCCTACATGCTCAAGCCGCGCCTGATCGTCGCCGACGAGCCGGTCTCGATGGTGGACGCCTCGCTGCGCGCCATGATCCTCGACATCATGCTGCGCCTGCGCGATCAGCACCACATCTCGTTCCTCTACATCACGCACGATCTCTCGACCGCCTACCAGATCGGCGACCGCATCTACCTGCTCTACCAGGGCGCCGTGGCCGAGCGCGGGCAGACCACCGACGTGATCGAGAAGCCCAAGCATCCCTATGTGCAGCTGCTGATCGACTCGATCCCGGTGCCCGATCCGAGCGTGAAGTGGGGTGGCGAAGATGTCACGACGCTGGACGACGAGCAGATGCGTGTCAGCGTCAAGAGCGGCTGCCGCTTCTACGGCCGCTGCCCCCATCGCATGGACCGCTGCCTCGAGGCTGCTCCGCCGCTGTACTCAGTGGATGGGCCGGGGCATGAGGCGGCGTGTTATTTGTACGACGAGAACGAGTGATGGGTGAGGGGGTGAGAGGGTGAAGAAACTGAGTTTCGTCAAAGAAACTCAGTTTCTGGACGTCGCCGATATCACCCTCTCATGCTCTATGCCTCGATCGCGACTTCGCGACCCTCGCGCTGGCTGCGATAGATGCCGTCGAGGATGGACATCACCTGCAGCGACTGTTCGGGCGGCACGGGCGAGGGGCGGCCTTCGACGATGGCACGGGCGAACTCGACGCACTCCAGCGCGTGCGGCTCCATCGTGTCCTTGGTCAGCTTGAGCTCGCGGTTGTAGAGCTGGCGCGTGGCGTAGTTGGACGAGAAGACCTCCGCCTTGGGCCAGTGGCTGCCGCCTTCGGTGCCGTACAGCCACATCTGCATGTCCTCGCCTTCGGTGTTGTGATGCAGCAGCCAACTTACTTCCAACACAAGCGTGGCGCCGTTCTCAAAGCGCACAAAGGCGGCGGCAAAATCCTCCACGTCGAAAGTATCGGGAATTGCGTTGTCGTACCAGCTCGCCCATGCACCCTGGTGGTGGGCCAGCGGCGCCGCGGCCACGCCGCTCACGGCGACGGGCTTGGGATTGCCCATCATCCACAGCGTCAGGTCGAGGATGTGCACGCCAATGTCGATGCACGGGCCGCCGCCGCTGATGCTTTTGTGGATGAACGTCGGCGTGGCGATCAGCCCGTTGCGGCGCAGCATCCAGCCGCGGGCATGGTAGATCTCGCCCAATGCGCCCGCCATGATCTCCTTCTTGAGCGCCTGGGAGTTGCCCTTGAAGCGGAAGTGCTGGGCCGTCATCAGCAGCTTGCCGGACTGGTCGCGCGCTTCGATCATCTGGCGGATGTCGGCCGGCGTGGGGGCAAGCGGTTTTTCGCAGATGACGTGCTTGCCGGCATTCAGCGCCGCAATGACCAGGGGCGTGTGGGTCATGTTGGGCGTGCAGATGTCGATGATGTCGATCTTGGGGTCTTCGATAATCTCCTGTACGTCGGTGGTCAGCCGGTCGACGTTCCAGGTCTTGCCCCAGGCTTCGAGCGAGGCGCTGTTGACGTCGGAGGCGGCTACGACCTCGGCGTATTCGGACGCCTGCCAGCCCGGCATGTGCGTGCGCGAAATGCCGCCGGTGCCGATCATCGCCACCTTAAGGTGCTTACTCACAAGATTGCTCCTAATCGATTTTGGTCTTTGTCATGGTAGAAATAAGGGATATACGGCGGCGTTGCTGCCGGCCAACGGTAGTATCGCTGATCGAGGGCCCACCTGTCAACGACCTGCCTCTCAACGAACTACCTGGAACTAGCAGGTGCTGTCGATGAATGGCCAAGGGCAGGATGGCAAGCGCGCGCAGCGCGAGCGCCTGTACTTAATACTGGTGATCGCAATCCCCTATCATCTTGATGGTAGGCTACTTCGTCTATGTGGTCGCCCTGCGTGACAAGTTTGCCACCTGCCCGCCAAGCTGTCGTGAGCAGGTCTTGGTGGGGAAAGATCTGCGCGACGGAAGCTGGCACGGGGTCGACTTTCAATATGCCAACTTGTCACAGGCAAACCTGGCGGGGACGGATCTGGGCGGCGCTGACTTCTACTTTGCCAACCTGATCCGCCGCCAATCTCACCGGCGCGCAGCTGTCGCAGGCGAACCTGGTAGGGGCTGCGCTCGATAACGCCAACTTGGTCGACGCACGGCTGGGCAGCGCCAATCTGCGCGGCGCGCGGCTGCAGGACGCACGCCTGGCCGGTGCAGATTTGAGCGGTGCAGACTTGACCGGTGCGGACCTCGCCGGCGCCGACCTGCTGGGCGCGATCGTCGACGACCAGACCCGCCTCGATCCCAAGTGGCAGGTCGTGTGGTCGATCCGCAATCAGCCGCAGGCCGGGCGTACGCTCGCCGGTGCGGACCTCGCCGGCGCCAACTTACAGGGTGCCAACCTGCAGAACGCCGATCTGCAGCATGCTCGCCTTGCGCGCGCCAATCTGCTGGGGGCCAACCTTGACTGGGGCACGGCTCGAATGGGCTGACCTGCACCAGGTACAGCTCGATGCCACTACCCGCATAGCCGACAAGTGGCGGCTCGTCGGCGAACTGTCAGTACCACGCAAGATGGGCGCAGCCTGGCGGGCATTGACTTGAGCAGCAGTTTCCTGGACGGGGTCTACCTGCGCAACGCCGACCTGCAGCGGTGCAAAGCTGCGTGACGCCGGTGCTCACAAATGCCGATCTGCGCTACGCCGACCTGCAAGGTGCTGATCTGGCCGGTGCCGACCTTACCCAGGCGGCGCTGCAAGAAGCAAACCTGGCCGGGGCAGACCTGCGCGGCGCGGAGCTTGGCACGGCCGATCTGCGTCTTGCACAGTTGGGCGGCGCACTGGTGGACAGCACCACAGCACTGCCAGCATCAGCACAACTGGCCTGGGACCTCGCCAGCCACGGCGGTCAGGGACGCGACTTGAGCAAAGCGGTGCTGGCGTGGGCAAACCTGGCCGGCGTGGATCTGTCCGGTGCCAACCTGGCTGCGGCTGACCTGCATGATGCCGATCTATCCGGCGCAAACCTGGCGGGTGCCGACCTGCGCGGTGCCAATCTCGCGCGTGGCAGAACCTGACCGGTGCAAACTTGCAGGACGCTCAACTTGAAGGGGCGTCGCTGCAAGGCGCCACATTACCAAAGTAATACCGTTTCATTAGACTGTTTGAGGAGGAATTTGTGTATCATCGAACGCATTGGACCGTCGAAAAAATCACCAAGCGCCTGGCACTGATCGAACCCCTCGTCCATCGCCGCCACGCCTACCTGCCTGCCTTTCAGATGCAGGAACTGGCCGACCCGATGACCCCGCCGCCGCTGGGCAACATCGACCGCAGCGGCTGGAAGACCATCGAACCCAACTCGCACTGGGGCCGCCGCTACATGGATTTTGTCCTGCACACGACCTTCCATGTGCCCGCAGATTGGGAGTCCGACAGGGCCGTGGCGCTGTACCTGCCGTTGGGTGAAGCCGGCGATTTCAGCCATCCCGAGGCGCTGGCCTTTATCGACGGCACGCCCCATGGCACCTGCGACCGCCATCACCAGGAGTTCCTGCTGCCCAAGAGTGCGCGCGATGGCAAGCAGCACGAACTGGACCTGCACGGCTGGACCGGGCTGCTCGAGGTACCGAACTATGGCTTTCGATCCAGGGTCTGTTTATGCGTGACTGCTCCGTGGTGCAGATCGATCAGCCGACGCGCGACTTTATCGCCGCCGCGCGTGTCGCGCTCGAGACGGCCACGCGCCTGGACGACAACGAGCCGGCCAAGGGCCACATCCTCAACGCCCTGGACGAGGCCTTCAAGATCCTCGACACGCGCGATCCGATGGGCGAAAGCTTCTACGCCAGCGTGCCTGCCGCCCACGCTGCCCTGCGCGACGGGCATCGCCAAGGCCGGCCCGGCGCTGGACGTGGAGGTGGTCGGCACGGGCCATGCCCACATCGACGTCGCCTGGCTGTGGACGCTGGGCACCACGCGGCGCAAGGCCGGTCGCACCTTCACCACCGTGCAGCGGCTGATGGAGCAGTTCCCCGAATATCACTTCACCCAGAGCCAGCCGCAGCTGTACGACTATGTGCGCCAGGACTACCCGGAGCTGTTTGAGGCAATCAAGACGCGCGTGGCCGAAGGGCGCTGGGAGCCGATCGGCGGCATGTGGGTCGAGGCCGACTGCAACCTCTCCGGCCCCGAGTCGCTGGCCCGCCAGTTCCTGCTGGGCCGCACCTTCTTCCGCAAGCACTTTGGCGAGGACAAGGACACGCGCGTGCTGTGGCTGCCCGACGTCTTTGGCTATGCCTGGAACCTGCCGCAGCTGATCAAGGAAGCCGGGCTGGAGTACTTCTTCACCATCAAGATCGGCTGGAGCCAGTACAATCGCCTGCCGTACGACTCCTTCTGGTGGCAGGGCCTGGACGGCACGAAGGTGCTCACCCACTTCAGCACCACGCCTGACTTTGGCTTCTATGCCTCCACCTACAATGCCATGGCGACGCCTGCCCAAAATCTTGGCACCTGGCAGAACTTCCAGCAAAAGGAATTGCAGCAGAAGCTGCTGATGGCGTTTGGCTATGGCGACGGCGGCGGCGGCCCCACCCGCGAGATGCTGGAAAACATCCGCGAGATGAACGACTTCCCCGGGCCTGCCCAAGATGCGCAACGGCTCGGTGGCAGAGTTCTACGACGCGATGGAGGCCGAGTCCGGCGACCGGCTGCCGACCTGGAACGGCGAGCTGTACCTCGAGCTGCACCGCGGCACCTACACCACGCAGAGCCGCAACAAGCGCGCCAACCGCAAGAGCGAGTTCCTGCTGCACGACGCCGAGTTCCTGGCCACGGCTGCCAGCCTGGCCAACCCCGGCTATGCCTATCCCGCCGAGGTCCTCAACAAGGCGTGGGAGCTGGTCTGTCTCAACCAGTTCCACGACATCATCCCCGGCAGCAGTATCGGCCCGGTCTACGTCGAGTCGCAGGCGCAGTATGCCGAGGTTGCGGCGATGGCCGCAGGAGGTTGCTGGCGGGTGCATCGGCGGCGCTGAGCACCGGCGCCGGCACCCTGTTGATTGCCAACCCCACCAGCAGCACGCGCAGTGACCTGGCCTTCTACCCGGGCACGCTGCCGGACGGGCAAGGTGCCGGCCACGCGTGAGGGCACGCCGCTGGCGGTGCAGCCGACCGAGGGCGGCGTCTGGATCGAGGCGGGCGAGATTCCGCCCTACACGGTTGCCTCGCTCAGCCTGTCGCCCAGCGCCGGCGGTACCGCCTCAGCCGCCGGCTCGCTCGTGGTGACGCCCAACCTGCTGGAAAACGACTACCTGCGTGTCGAAGCTCAACGGCGACGGCGACATCACGCGCATCTATGACAAGGTGAACGCAGCGTGAGGTCCTGGTTGAGGGCGCGATTGGCGGCCAGTTCCAGGCGCACGAGGATCGGCCCGTCAACTGGGATGCCTGGGACGTCGATATCTTCGTCACCGACAAGACCTTCCTGGCCGAGCCGGCCGAGTCGGTGCGTGTCGTGGAGGAAGGGCCGCTGCGCGCCACGCTGGAGATCAAGCGGCGCATCCTCAACAGCCCCTACACGCAGCGCATCTCGCTCAGCCACAACAGCCCCCGCCTGGACTTTGCGAACGACATCGTCTGGAACGAGCGCCACATCATGCTCAAGGTGGCCTTCCCGGTGGATGTCTTCAGCCCGACGGCTACCTACGAGATCCAGTGGGGCAACACCGAGCGGCCGACGCACCGCAACTCGAGTTGGGACTGGGCGCGCTTCGAGACCTGTGCGCAGAAGTGGGTGGACCTGAGCGAAGGCGGCTACGGCGTGAGCGTGCTCAACGACTGCAAGTACGGGCACGACATCAAGGACAACGTCATCCGCATCAGCCTGCTGCGCAGCCCCTCGCTGCCCGACCCGCTGGCGGATGCCGGCCCGCATCGTTTTGCCTACAGCCTGCTGCCGCATGCCGGTCGCTGGAACGAGGAAACGATCGCGCAGGCCTATGCGCTCAACGACCCGCTGATCGTGCGCTACCAGGACGCCGAGTCCAGCCTGCCGCCTGCCACGGCCGAAGACGGCACGCCCGCTGCGCAGGGACCCTATCCGCCGTCGCTGGTCAGCTGTGATGCGCCCAACATCGTGATCGAGACCGTCAAGCGCGCCGAGGACGGCAAGGGCGTCATCGTGCGCTTCTACGAGACCCAGCGCATCCGCGGGGCAGTCAACCTGGCCTTTGGCTTCCCCGTCAAGGCAGTGTACCGCACGAACCTGCTGGAGGAGACAGCAGGCGAAGCTGAAGGTAGAGGACGGCGTGGTGCAGTACAACGTGCGGCCGTACGAGATCGTGACGCTGCGCGTGAGAGTCAGTCTGAACCTACGATTCGTAGGATGACAGGATTACCTTGACTTGCGTTCGCCGCCGCTGACGAGCTGCAGTCAAGGTAATCCCGTACGAAACAATGAGCAGGCTTTCAGGTCAGGCAGCAACAGCAGCTGGCGGCGTAGTCTTTGACCGAGGTCAGGTGGATCGGCAACGCCTTGCGCATTTTGTGCATGTCGATGGCGTCGCCGTGGGCCAGGCAGCGCATCAGGCCGGTGAGCGACTGCTGCATGGGGTCGCTGGCCGCAGCCTGCTGCGCTGCTCCAATACGGGCTCCGGTACAAACCGCACGTTGAACCTGCGGTGGGACAGTGTGCTCGAAGATGTCCACTGCTTCCAGCTGGCTGATGGCCTGCGGTCCCCCGAGTTCCAAGCGTTGCGTTCTTGGCGGCCGGCACCTGCAAGGCTCTGCACCGCAAAGGCCGCGACATCATGATAGGAGATGTAGCTCACCGGCTTTGCTGCCGTGCCGTAGATCGTAGCCTTGGCGTTGGCTGGGTCAAACCCCATGACCGGGGACAGCCAGGCTTCCATGAAGAAGCTTGGTCGCAGGATGGTATAGGTCATGCCGCTCTGCTTGAGTTCGTGCTCGATCGATACGTTTGGCTTTTTGCAGCGGAAAAGCAATATTGATGTTGCTGGAGAACGACATGTAGACAAAGTGCTTGATGCCTGCCGAGCTGGCAGCGGCGATCAGGCTGCGCAGGCCACGCCAAATCGGTTGTCTGTATGTCGTTGACGCCCGCCTCGATACGTGAATGGCATCGACGACGCCGTCGACAACCACCATGTCCGGCGTGCCGGCACGCTGCCTCCAATGTGGCAGGCTCACGCAGATCGCCCGGCAACAGCTCGACGCCGAGCGCCTCCAACTTCTTGACCTTGGCCGCATCTGCGCTAGGGCGCACCAAAGCGCCTACCTTTTTCCCTTTGCGACCAGCCGTTCACAAACTTCGCTGCCGACCATGCCGGTCGCACCCACGACGAGAATCATAGGGGAATCCTCCTTGTGAACTGGAATGGAAACATGCTGCAAATATTATGTCATATGCTTGTTCCTGGCGCGGTTGCGGGCGCCGGCCAGTTCGAGCGCCAGGATGGCGGCTCCCATCACCGGCGGCTGCTCGGCGGTCTTGACGTCGGCCGTGGGCACGCGGCGCAGCATGGCGGCTCGGTAGCTGTCGAAGATGATCGGCCCGGTATTGAGCAGGCCGCCGACGATGCAGACCTCCGGCGCGCGCCATCTCCAGCTTGCGGGCGACGGCCTCCACCAGTTCGGCGACGTCGTCCGCCCCCTTCTGCACGATCCCCAGCGCGGCCGCGTCGCCGGCCATCGCCTCGCGCACGACCATGGGCGCCAGCGCCGCCAGCTCTGCGCGCGAGATGCCGACGACGTAAAGCCGGTTGAGGACGTCGTCGATCTCGTTGATGTTGAGCGCCGCAAGTACGCCTTCCAGCAGCGGCGTATCGGGGCGCCCGGCCGTCGTGGGCGCGTACCGCCGCACGGATGGCCTGCAGGCCCATCCAGCAGCCGCTGCCTTCGTCCGAGACCAGGTGCCCGCGGCCGCCCGACATCCAATTGCGCCCGTCGGCGGTGCGGCCATAGCAGGAGGAGCCCGTGCCGATGATCTGCACGATCCCCGGGCGCCCGCTCAGCCCGCCGGCGAGGGCGGCGCGGCAGTCGTGGTCCACGCCGATGGCCGGCGTCGGGCGCCAGGTTGAGGTTGCGGGCAATCTGGCGGATATGGTCGCGATCCGCCTCGGAGGTGACGCCGGCCATGCCCAGGAAGATGGCGGCGGCCGGCTGGCGGGCGATGCCCGCCTGCGCCTCGGCCGCGGCGACGGCGCGGTCGATATTCTGCTCCGCCACCTGCACGCCCACGTCGTCGATGTTGGACGAGCCGCTCTGGCCCACGGCCAGCAGCTTGCCGTCGAGACCCAGCAGGGCGGCGCGTGTGCTCGTGCCGCCGCCGTCGATGCCGATTACGAAGGATGACATAGTTCTCCTCTCCCCGTGCATGTCCCAGGGACCTGCAGGTCCGGCGGGAGTACGTCTTTGACCGTAACAGTCGACCGGAACGTTCCGCCCGACCTCGGCCCTACGTCATTGCCGTCACCCGCGGATCAACACGGCCGCCGTCTCGCGCGGCTGGAGCGTGAGCTGCACCGCGCCGTTCTCTACCGCCAGCGGGCCGAGCTCGTTCTCCAGCAGGTCGCAGCGCACGGCGCTGGCCGATCTGGACGAGGCCGGAGCCGATCGTGGCGTTCTGCGCCGTGTCGCTGGCATTGAGCAGGCGCACGAGCGCGCCGCTGCCGTCATAGGCCGGCTTGACGTGCAGCACCACCACGGGCGGCTGGGGCAGCTTTAACAGGCTGCCGCCGGCGGCAGGAGCGACTCGCCGTGCGGCTCGCCCATCTGCTGCAGCAGCGGCGCATCGTTGGCTGCTTCCAGGCCAAAGCGGTGGGCGGCGGCTTCGTCAAACGTCCCGCCATAGGGGCGGACGCGGTAGCGGGCCGTCACCAGGCCCGGCTGCTGGGCGCGGAAGTTGGTCTCCCAGTAGGTGTTGGTAACCCAGCCCAGCAGCATGGCGCGTTCCAGGTGGAACTCGTACTGGTTGTCGCCAAAGTGGAAGCTGCCGAACTGCACCATCGGGTTCTCGGGCGTGGCGATCGTCACGCCCAGCCGCCCGTCGTTGAAGTCCACCCAGTTCTGGGTCGTGAAGTAGTCGCGGCACACGCCCGGCAGCTGGTCGACGTCCGGCAGCACCGCCTGGCCGCCGAGGTCGAAGCGCGCCTGCGCGCCGGGCAGCCGGAAGGGGTAGAGCAGGTAGGTGGCCTCGGGGTGCGGGTCCTGCCCCATGACCCACTGGGCGCGGAACTCTACATAATCAGCGTAGTTGGGGACGAAGGTGCTCTGCAGCAGTGTGCCGACGATGCCCGGCGCCGCCAGCGTCTGGACGATCTCCACGCCCAGCGGCGTGCGGAAGACGTTGTGGCTCAGCACCTCCTGCGCTGCGCGCCGCCGCACGCGCCAGGCCGGCTTCCAGCCGCGTGCACGCTCGATGTCGGGCGCCGGCCAGTTCATATAGAACATGCGGTGGCGAGGGCCGAGGGTGGTCGCGGTCGGCCACTTCCTCGTGCACAAAGCCGTTGAAGGCATAGGCGGCCGTGCTGTCGACCCATTCGTACTCAAGCTCGCGATCGTACCACGAGGTCAGGCCGCCGCGCTCGCGGTCAAAGACCAGGCGGTAGCGCGGTGTCTCGATCACCCGGTCTTCGAGGATACCTTCGTAATACTTGTACTCGACGACATCGCGGCGGGGCACCACGACGTAGCCAAAGGCCGGCACTTCGACCGGGCCGATGGTGCTGCGCACGCGGCTGGCCATTTCCAGGTCGAGCTTCTCCGCCGTGATGGGGTGCGGCGGTCGTGCTGGGCTGGGCATTCTGGGCCTGGCGGCCGGCCGTGCTGTCGTCGGGCGTGCCGCGCTGCTGCAGCACGCGGCCGGGCACGTGGCCGGCCAAGGTGCGCGGCCAGGGCAGGGGATTGACCAGCAGGATGTCGTCGTCGCCGCTGCGCTCGACGCTGCGGGCCAGGGCGGCCAGGGCGTCGCGCTGGAGCAGCTGGCTTTGGCTGCGGGCGGCGTAGGCGTAGTGCGCCTTGTGGTTCCACTGGCTGGCCGTGTCCTCGCCCTCAGGCTCGCTGATGGAAGTGTCGGCGCCCCAGGTGTGTTCGTCCCACAGGATCACGTTCTGCCAGGCGCTGTTCGCGATAGCAGCTGCTGGCTGCGTTCGAGCCAGGGATCGTTGCCGGTGAGCCCGGCTGCCTGCAGGGCGCCGCTGAGCGCGTCGGCCGTGCGCAGGCGCGTGCGGCTGTAGCGGTTGATCGTCTGCTCGCGCGCGCTGCTGGCGCAGCCGAAGTTCCAGAAGTCGGTCCAGTCGCCGCGGTGCGTCGGCAGCTTGTCGCCGTACTGCTTGACCGCCGCCCACCACATGCGCGGGGTGGCGAACTTGATGTGCGGCCCCTTGCCGCTGGCGTTCCATTCGTCGATCCAGCGGGTAAAGCCCTCAAAGGCCGAGCCGTTGTCGCCAAAGGGATGGTAGCTCTGCGCCATCACCACCGGCAGCTGGTAGTCGATTTCGTCCAGCCGCTGCAGCACACGCGGCCACCAGTTGTTCTCAAACTCGTCGTGGCTGCGGCCGATGCCGTAGCGCCAGCCGGTGTCGTAGGTCCAGCCGTTGTAGGCCATGATCGTCTTGCCGCTGGGGCCCTGCCAGTGGAACACGTCCGGGCGGTTGAGGGGCGCGCCGCCAAAGTGCGTGTTGATGGCCATGGTAAAGCCCTCGATGCCGAGGTCGTGCAGCAGATCCACCAGCGGCCAGTTCTCGCCGTTTACGTCGCAGTTCATGGCCGAGGTGACCGTGATGCCGTAGTCGTTGCGCAGGGTGCGCAGGAGCTGGAAGCTCTCGATCAGTTCGTCGCTGTCGAGCAGGGGCGTGATATTGGCGAACATCCCCGTCACTTCGATGCGCCCGGCCTTTTCCATGGCCAGAAAGCGGTCGATCTGGGCGGGGCTGGCGTGCTGCAGCCAGCGGCTCAGCACGTAGGTGTTTTCCACGGTCCAGCGGAAGGCGCCGTCGCTGTCGCTTGACGCATAGCATTCGGCCAGCTCAAGCGCTGTGGAGATAAAGCGCTCATGCAAGTCCAGCACGATCGGCTGGTCGTGCGTATAGCCCACATCCGTATGGCTGTGGTGCACAAAGTACAAGGTCTCAATCTTCGCCATTTCCGAATCCTTCAATTGATTGTGTGGGAATTGTCCCTAATCTGCGGGACTGCCCAAAGGATACACTACCGCAGCCGAATTCCTGAAGTAGGGGCCGACCAGTCCACGTGACGCTGACCGTTTGGGCGTCGCCGATTTCAGGAGAAGCGCGCTGCCGGTGTAGACTGGACCCCAAGAAATCAAATGACTACAGGATTGAGGAAACCAATTTATGGCACTTGGCATCGGCATCGTCGGCCTGCCCAATGTGGGCAAGAGCACGACGTTTAATGCCCTCACCAAAACCCAAAATGCAGAAGTGGCCAACTATCCCTTCTGTACGATCCAGCCCAACCGCGCCATCGTGCCGGTGCCCGACCCCCGAGTGGACAAGCTGGCCGAACTGGTCAAGCCGGAGAAGGTGATCTATGCCACGGTCGAGTTCGTGGACATCGCCGGCCTGGTGAAGGGCGCCAGCCAGGGCGAAGGGCTGGGCAACCAGTTTCTGGCCAACATTCGTGAGACGGCCGCCATCGTGCATGTCGTGCGCTGTTTCGACGATCCCAACGTGGTGCACGTCTCCGCCAAGCCCAACCCGCGTGAAGACATCGAGGTCATCAACCTGGAGTTGATCCTGGCCGACCTGCAGCAGCTCGAACGCAAGCTCGATCGGCTGGCACGCGAGGCCAAGGGCGACCGCAAGCTGCAGCCGCAGCTGGAGGTGGCGCAGGCGCTCAAGGAGCAGCTCGAACAGGGGCTGCCGGTGGCGGCCTATCCCGACCTCGGCGACGAGGCCTACCAGGCGCTCAACCGCGAGCTGCGCTTCATCACGGGCAAGAAGGTGATCTACGTGGCCAACGTGGACGAGGAGCACCTGATCGACGACAACGAATACGTGCAGCAGGTGCGCGAACTGGCCCAGCAGCACAATGCGGAGTTCGTCAAGCTGTGCGCCAAGCTGGAAGAAGACATGGCCGGCCTCACGCGACGCCGAGCGGCAGGAGTATCTCAGCTCGATGGGCGTGGAGGAGAGCGGCCTCGAACAGGTCATCCACCACGGCTATCATGCCCTGGGGCTGATCAGCTTCTTCACGGCCGGCCCCAAGGAAGTGCGTGCGTGGACGGTGCGCAGCGGCGCCAGGGCGCCCGAAGCGGCCGGCGTGATCCACACCGACTTTGAGCGCGGCTTTATCCGCGCCGAGGTCATTCCCTACGCCACCTACGTCCGCCTGGGCACCGAAACCGCCGCCAAGTCCGCCGGCGAGATGCGCGTCGAAGGCAAGGAATACGTCGTGCAGGACGGCGACGTCATGCACTTCCGCTTTAACGTGTAAGCGGCCTCATCGAGCGCAAGCGTCCGCCGACGCTTGCTTCGGAGCCTGCGCTCCGGGCGAGTGGCGCCTACACCCGCTGGCTGAGCGCCTCGCGCATGTCGCGGATATCTTCCGGTGTCGTGCGGCAGCAGCCGCCGATGAGGCTGGCGCCGGCCGCGTGCCAGCGCTGGGCGGGCGTGTGGAAGTCGGTCACGCCCGTGCTGCCGATCCAGCAGTTGTTGAGCGGGTCCCAGGCTTCGCCGCTGTTGGGGTAGCACAGCAGCGGCTTCTGCGTGGCGCCGCGTGCCACCAGCAGCAGATCCTCGACATAGCGCGGCGCGGTGCAGTTGACCCCGACGGCCACGATCTGGTCACTCCCGTTAGCCAGCGCGGCGCAGGCGGCAAACGGCCCGCCGTCCGAAACCTCCTCGCCACTGCGGCAGCTGAAGGAGAGCCAGGCCGGCATACCCGGAAACTCTGCCAGGAGCGCCACGAGTGCTTCCCCTTCGACCTGGCATGGGAGCGTCTCGCATGCCAGCAGGTCCGCCCCGCATGGCGGCCAGCACCGCCATACGCGGGCGGTGAAAGTCCATCAGTTCGGCGACGCTCAATCCATAATCGCCGCGATATTCAGATCCGTCTGCCAGGTAAGCCCCATAGGGGCCGACTGACGCCGCAACCAGCGGGCGCACACGGCCGGCACGGTTCGCCGGTTCAGCCCAGAAAGCGTCGCGCGCCTCCAGTGCCAGGCGTACGCTGAGGCGCATGAGCTCCGCCGCCTGCTCATGGTCGAGCCCGCGGCGGGCAAAGCCCTCAAACGTGGCCTGGTACGACGCCGTCGTGATGACGTCCGCCCCCGCCACCAGGTAGTCATAATGCACCTGCCGGATGAGGTCCGGGTCCTCCAGCAAAATCCGCGCCGACCACAGGGCATCATTCAGATTCGCCCCGCGCTGCTCCAGTTCCGTGGCCAGCGCTCCATCCAGTATGACCACCCCACCATCG
Organism: uncultured Chloroflexia bacterium; assembly: GCA_963701415.1. GTDB lineage: Bacteria > Chloroflexota > Anaerolineae > Caldilineales > Caldilineaceae > Fredericiella. The sequence continues at coordinate 320,422 of CAVPAH010000018.1, read as the reverse complement.
CCCAAAAACCGCTCAAACGGATTCTCAATCATGATAATCCATAATCCTACGAATCGTGGTTCAGACAAAAAGATTCAGACTAAAATCCCTGCCACCAGTCCAGCCGGGAGCGTGGGTCGAAAAAGACGCCGCGGTCGCGCACAGCTACCAGGACTGAGCCGTTGGGGGTCGTGCCGAGTACCTCGTCTTCGCGTAGGGCAGGCAAAAAGCCGCGCCCTGCCGCGTTGCTGCTGCGGTACAGGGCCACGAGGTTGGGATCGACACAGATACCCTCCAGGTGAACCGCATAGCCATTGGCAACGGAATCGTCACGGGTATAGCCCAGCGTGATACGGGTGGGCTCGGCGTAGAGCACGAGTGCCTTGTAACCGCCGCCATAGATCTGCGCCCTGCGATGCGGGATGCCCAGCGACTCGCCTGCGCCGGCGGCCAGCGTGACGAGGGTAGCAGCTACGTGGTCGAGCGGGCCCAGGCGGCAGCCAGAGCCTCCGCAACTCCAGTCCCAGTCATTGACCCGGTACGCCTGGCCGAAAGCTGGGGCACGGTAGTCGGCAAATATACCGGCAAGCTGCGGTGGATCGTCGTCGACCGGCCCATCCTTGTCAAACAGGGAAGTGGCTACGTCGATCGGGGAATAGCCGCGCAGCGCGAGGTTGAGATCGGCATGTTCGCCGTCTGGGTGGCTGATCCCACCACCTATTACAGGGACGGTGGTAAAGCTTGCGCCTGAGCTGTCCGGGCAGCTCGCTGCGCCAGGTGGCGGTTCGGCCGGTGCCTGGTCGTTAGCGGCAGAGATCACGACGGCTGCACTGGCTTCCTGACTGGGTACTTCCTCCAGCGACGCCGACTTCGCACTCATGCTGGTAGCAGGCACCGTGTCTGACGCTAGCATGTTGTCGCCGGGGATACTGAGAGAGCGCGGCAGCGGGATCGGCACTGTGCTTTGCTGCGGCACCGGCGTAGCAGTCGGGGTAATGGTAGCCGTCGCCGTAGGCGCCACGACGGTGATTTCGACCACACGCGTGACCTCAATAACTCGGGGCGTCGCCGTCGGCACAGCAAACACCGTAGCCCGCACGGCCAGCCCCATCAGGCGCTCGTCAGGGCGCGCGGGTTGGCTGAGCTGCCAAAGGTTGGCCGCCAGCAGCACGATACAGATGCTGAGCAGAATGCCGAGCACAAGGGAGGTGTCTGGCTTGTTTCGCCGCGTCAAGTCGTCCTTACACTTTTTAGCTCAGCCGCGCCATCAGTTCGCCGCGCCGGAATGTGGCGGCACCGGCAAAAAAGAGCAGCCCGTTGATCACCCACAGCACAAGCCCCATCGCAAAGACGACGATGGAGTCGAGCAGGAACAGCCCGGAAATCTGGCCGATCATGATGAAAACGACGGGCAGCACGACTAAGCTCCCCAATTGGTATGCTTCCTGGAACGTATTGACGCGCGCCGACACCAACACCGTGACGCCTAAGCCGAGTCCGGCGGCCGCAGGGCCGACCCAGAAGGCCAGCAGCAGCCAGAATGGGTTGGGCAGGTAGACGCTGCCGGTGACGCGCCACGTAACGAGGTCCACGCATAGCGAGTAGACGAGGAAACCAAAAAACCCCACCAGCACACCTGGAATCCAGCCACCGAGCATTTTCGCCAGCAGCAGCTCACGGTCGGTGGTAGGCGTGTAGGCCAGCGCCTCGAGCGTCTTGCGCTCTTTTTCGCCGGCAAAACTGTCGGCGGCCACGACCGAGGAGACCATCAGCGGCACGATCAGAAACATGGGTGCAAACATGTAGACGAGCGCAAACACCAGCCCCGCCTGCGGCGCGGAAAGACCCGCCAGCGTCGTCGGCAATTTGTGGCGGGATCGCGTTTTTGATCTCCGCTATGTCGCCGCTGCTGACGCCCATGCTCTCGGCCACGATCACGATGCCGCCGAGCAGCAGGGGCACGCCGACCATTAGCAGCAGCGGCACAAGCAGCAAGGGCAGGGCTACGGCCTTTGTGCGCAGGGCCACCGACACGTCTTTGCGTACGATGGCGGAAATGCGCGCGTGTTCATGCTCCTCCCGTCTCACGACTACTCATGCTCCAGCGCAAAATAAACATCCTCGAGCGACGGCTCATCCGGCTCGACCCGGAACATCGGCACCTCGGCCGCGGCCAGCGCCGCCACGACCTGCGGCACGTGCTCGCGCGCTGCTCCGTGCACCCGGATCAGCGCACCGCCCGGCCCCACGCCATTGTGGTCCTGTGCAGTCTCGACCATCGTGACATGCGGCAGGTCCTGCAGCAGCGGAATGGCCTGTTTGACCCGGCCGGCGTCCAGTTCGATCAGCAGGCGGTGGCCGCGGTTGAGGCGCGCCGCCAGGTCGCCGACCGAACCGATGGCCAAGGCTCGCCCATGGGCGAGCACCGCCACCCGGTCGCAGAGCCGTTCGGCTTCGGCCAGGTTGTGTGTCGCCAGGAAAACGGTGCGCCCGCCGGCGCGCAGGCGCTGAATCAGCAGGTGCACCTCGCGTGTCGCCGCCGGGTCCAGGCCGGAGGTCGGCTCGTCGAGATAGACAATCTGCGGCTCGTGCAGCAGCGTGCGGGCGAGGGCGAGGCGCTGGCGCATGCCCTTGCTGAAGCCGCCCACCTTGTCCTCGCCGCGGTTGCCAAGATCAAACAGATCGAGCAGCTCGTCGACACGTCTCGCAACATCCGCTTTGGGTACGCTGAACATATCGGCGAAATATGTGAGCGTCGCACGCGCCGTCAGCCGGTCGTCGAGCGCCGGCGTCTCGGTGAGCACACCGGTGCGCGCTCGAATCTTCGCCCCATCCTTGGTCGGATCCATGCCAAAGACACGCACCTGGCCGCCGGTGGGAGTCAGCACGCCGTTGAGCAGCCGCACCGTGGTCGTCTTGCCCGCGCCGTTGTGGCCGAGAAAGCCGAACACCTCGCCGTCCGCTATGTCCAGACTAAGGCTGTTTACCGCCAGCGTGTCACCAAAACGGCGAGTCAGCTGCTCGGTGCTGATAACGGTTGCCATATCGTTGCGCTCGCGCGCTTAGCTGTGCACCTCGGCTACAAAACGGCCCGCGCGCATAATCGGGATGCGCCGCCCGTCGGCAGTGATACCGGTCACGTCCATAGTCGGTGTGCCGACCATAAAGTCGACATGTGTTTCCGCCTGGTTGACGCCCAGGGCTGCCAGTTCGTCACGCGACATCTCCCCGCCGCCTTCGACGCACTCGGGGTACGCTTCGCCAAAGGCAAAATGGCAGGCTGCGTTCTCGTCAAACAGGATCTCATAAAAGACCCGGCCGCGCTGAAAGATCGGCGAGCCGGTGTCTACCAATGCGATTTCGCCCAGGCGTTTGGCACCGTCGATAGCGAAGAAGTGCCCCAGCACCTCTTCGCCGACCATCGCGTGGAAGTCGACGATCTCGCCGCGTTCGAAGCGGAAATAGGCGCCGTCAACCTCGCGTGACATGGGGTAGGAGGGACGCGACGTGCGCACGTAGCCTTCCGTGCGCTCGTTGTGCGGCGTACAGAAGATCTCCTCCGTGGGCATGTTGGGCTGAAAGGCGACACCGGCCGGCGTTTGTGCTGAGCCGCCGGCCCATAGGGGCCGATCGGTGAGACCAATAGTAAGGTCCGTGGCGGGCTTGCTGTCGGGGCCCGGTGAGGGGTCATAGAGATGGACCGCACGCACACGTTCACGTTGGAGATAGCCTGCGGCAGATGTCAGGGTGTGGTTGATCTCCTCCCAGGCTGCCACGGGGTCGGGCCGGTCGGCGCGCACGAACTGCAGGATGTCCTGCCACAAAGCCGCCACGGCTGCGTCGCCACCAAGATCGGGATAGACACGATGGGCCCATGCCGGCGTGGCGACCGCGGCAACACACCACTGCTGCTGATTTGCCATCACCGCTTCGGTATAAAATTTCGTAGCCCGTGACCGCTTGACCGCCAGCGTGCGCGTGCGTTCGGGCGGCACGTCGTCAAAGGCGAATGGAAATTCTGGCCCCACCAGGGCCAGGCGTGCCCAGTGCTCGTCTACCATCTGGTGGTAGCGGGCAATCTCGTACGCAGGAAGATTCCACTGCTTCCACGTCCGTATTGAGCAGCATTGCACGCTGCGTCGGGGTGTCCGTCCATTCTACATGGACATATGCGGCGCCTTGCGCGTAGGCTTCGGCCACAACCAAGCGCACAAACTCGGCGTGCGCTAACTCGGCGCGAATCACCAACGACTGTCCCTGCTGCAGGTTGACACCTGTACGCAGCAGCAGCACGGCGTACGGCTGCAGTTGATCCTGATAGGGAGCTTTCATCAAGTGCGGACTCCAATCCAAAACCGATTACGATTTGCTACAGATTAGCACCCGCGTGCGCTCCCGTCCAGTTGCAGAGGCTTACATTCCGATGTCTGAACCATGATTCAATCAAGGCCGTTTCATAATCGGCAAATACACACTGTGTGCCGCCCCGACGGCGGGCACCATGCCGCTGTACTTAAGCCTGCCGTCAAAACCGGCCCCGATCACTTCCACGGCGGCGTCGCCGTCCAGGTTGCCGACCGCCGGCGCACCCTTGATCGGATAGTCCACGTCCATGGGCCAACCGCCGACGAGGCTGCCGTCTGCCTTCCAGGCGTAGAGCTTGGCATCGTCCGAGCCTACGACGATCTCTGCTTGACCGTCGCCGTCTACGTCCGCAGCGACCGGCGAAGAGGCGACGGCTGCACCAGTCGTCTGCGGCCAGCCTGCGACGAGTGAACCGTCGCCGTGCCACGCCCAAACCTTGTGGTCGTCGCTGCCGACGACGAGCTCAAGCGCACCGTCATGGTCGATGTCCGTCACCAGCGGCGACGAACGTATGATCCAGCCGGTAGGCCGCTTCCAGATTTGTTGGCCGTCCTTGTCCAGCAGGTAGATAAAGCGGTCACCCGACGCGATCACGGTCTCCAGCCCGGGTCGGCCGGGGTCGATGTCGCCCACCGCCGGCGTGGCGAGCACGACGTCACCTGTCGCGAACGTCCAGGCGAGCGTGCCGTTCGCATGGTAAGCGTACGCGTGCTTGTCATAGGCGCCGACGACAATCTCCAGCTGCCCATCGCCGTCCAGGTCGGCGACGACGGGTGAACTGTCGAATACATGGTTGCCATAGGTGTCGGCGGCGTCGCCGATGCTTACGGGCCAGCCCGGCAGTAGGCCCCCGTCGGCGCCGTACACGTAAAGCTTGCCGTCGGAGAGCGCCAGGATGACCTCCGGGCGGCCGTCGCCCGTGAGGTCGGCGAGGGCCGGACGCGCGAGGATTCTGTAGTTGGCGTCGGCAGGGCCGGTCTTGATCGGCCAGCCCGGCAGCGGCTGGCCATCGTGATGGAAGGCATGCAGGTAGCCGCGCGTGTCGCCCACGACGACTTCCATCTTGCCGTCTCCATCCAGCTCACCTACCGCTGCCGCTGCCTTGACCTCTGCCTTTAACACCTGCGGCCAGCCCGGGCGCAGCGTCCCGTCGGCGTTGTACACTTCAAGCTGCCAGCGTACGAGGTTGCCAATCATGATTTCCTGCGTACCGTCACCGTCCAGGTCGGCGATGAGCGGCGCAGCATAGTAGCGTGAACTAGTGGCGTCGGTCCAAAGCATTCCCGCCGCATTGAGCAAGTTGCCGGTGGCGTGCCAGGCAAAGTCGAGGTTCACCGGCGCCTGCGTGGTATCCCACCAACTCGCCGCCTTAAAGCCGCTGGTCGTGGCGTAATCGACATAAGACGGGTAGACGCGCCAGATTCCCAGGAACTCCTGCGGCCATTTCCAACCGTCGCGGAAGACGTTGGCCAGCGGCAGGTCAAAGCCAAGCATTGGGTTACCTGGATCATAGGTGTTGTTGACGACCTGGGTGTTGTCGAGACGCCCCGGCTGTACCAAGTGGACTTCCTGCTTGGTGTTGTAGACGAAAAGGTAGGGATCCCACGGCAGCGGCGGCAGTGCAGCGGCCGGATCGGGCTCTGTCTGGGCCAGCACCACCTGAAGCGCGGCGGAATAACCCTGCACCGTACCCGCCTGTACCTGCATCGTATTGCTGAATGGGTACTTTTTCAGGTCAAACGATGGGTTGGCGGGCAGCGGCATGGCCGTCTTCGTATGGTTGAAGATGGTGATTGCCGGCTCGTCTCCAATGTCTCCCGCGGTCTCGCTTGCCAGTCTGCCGCCGGCGTCGTAGACGCTGAGCCGATAATATCCGCCACCAAATACGGGCAGTTGGTGCATAAAGCGATGATCGAATGCGCCGCCGTGGGCTATCGGCTCGTAGTTCACCTTGAGCGCCGCCAGGTTGCCCGCGGGCGTTAACCCCTTGGCGAGGTTGATCTTGACGATGAAGTCGTTGTAGTCCCAATCGCACCAGCCGGCGCTCTTGAGATCCTCGAAGGCGACATAGGTGCTGTCCTGCTCCCACACCAGCGGGCCGTAAACAAGCGCCCCTGCTGTGTCGTCGGGGTCGGTATCGGCCGGCACCCGCGCGCTGCTGTCGCTGGGGATCGGCCGGCCATAGCTGTTGGTGGCGTGGGCGGCGGCGGTATTGGTGTACAGCTTGCCTGCTTCTGCCTGGTCGGCGCGCGCCTGGAAGGTCACCACATGTTCGGCGCCGCCGACGAGGTCTGGCAGCAGCCAGGTGTCGCCTGCCAGATCAGCCAGTGGGCCGCCGTTAAGCATTCCGGATCCGGCGACAAAGCTGAACCCGCCCGGCAGGCTGTCGGTTAGCTGGACTTGCTGTGCGCGGCCGTTGCCCACATTGCGCACGCGAATGGTGTAGTCCACCAGGTCGCCGGTGTTAACCTCAATCTGCGCGGCGGTCTTGTCTACGGTCAACGCCGGCACCACGATCCGATTGGTTACTTCGTTGCTACGCTTTACGCCGCCGTTGTCGTAGCGGACATAGGCGCCGTTCCGTACCAGCGTGCCGGGTGCTGCCGCGCTGTCGGCGGGCAGGGTGACGGTGATGGTGACGACCTTCTGCTGGTGCGGACCGATTGCGGCGAAGGCTGCGCTCACCTGGTTGCCGCTGTTCGTGCCGTTATCCACACTCACCACCTGCAGACGGCTGTCGACAACGTCGGTAATGACCACGTTGTAGAGTGTAGCATTGATGGACTGCGCCGGTACGACCATCCGGTATACAAGGATGGCGCCGTAGGTCAGTTCGCCTGGCTTTACCGCCTTCTGCAGCGCGCCGGCCGGTGTGCTTACCGTGGCATCGGCCGTGAGGCCGGCGTAGCTGCGTTCATCCGGGAGCCTATCGCCATTGCTGTCGGGTGGAACCCCTGGCTTGGTGCTGTACTGGGCCACGCTTGCCCTATTCGGTCATGACCAGGTCGGCCGAAATGCCCGCCGCGACCCTGGCCCGATAGACGATTGCCACCGACGAGCCGGCATAAAGCTGGTCAACTGCCAGGGCATATGAGGCGCCCGCGACGGCAGCCGGCGTCACGTGCGTCCGGGCCGGTTCGGCCGGCATGGCCCAGCCGGCAGGATAGGTGACCTCCATGCTGTCCACGGCGACGAATGTCAGGCCCGCGGGCAAGCTGTCCTGCAGCACCATGTCATATGCCGTGTCGTTGCCGATGTTCGCCAGCACCAGCGTATAGGACAAGACGTCGTTGGCGCCCACGAGGCTGCTGGAAGCGCTCTTCTGCAGGTTGAGGTTGGGCTGGCGAATATTGATAGTATAGGTTGCGGCCGGGCTGCGACGGTCGATATGGGCGGTATCGTAGGCGGCGGAGTAAGCATGCCCCGTATTGTTATAGCCAGTCGCCTTGTCGTACCAGCCAATGAAGCTCGTGTTCTTGGTTGCCTCTAGGAGCGCGTTGTTAAGATAGTACTGCGTCGTCGTGGCGTTCCCTTTGACACCTGTCACAAGCGTATCAAACTGGACGGTGAAGATGTAGTCGCCGGCGCCGGCTGTGTTGTCGATTGAGTTCAGATACCAGCGCAGGTCGCGGTCGCCATCGTCGCGTGGGTTGTTAGGCTGGGCGGCATCGTAACTGATGTTGTTTAGTACGGTCGATCCGGCTACGTAGTCAAACCCAGCGGGCAGATCGTTTTCCTCGACGACAGGCCAGAACCCCTTGACCCCCGCCGGCACCGTGCCGGTGATAACCCAGCGCACGCTGTCGCCAATTGTGGCGTAGGCCTGCTGCGCGCTCTTGGCGACGGTCATGCCCTTGATGTAGGCAATGGCATCGTCGGTCTGGTCGTCGGCCAGGATGTTGCTGCCGTACACCGGATGGCCTTGGTTATCGGGACGGCTGTTGTAGCTGACGGTGGCTATATTGCTGAGCGCAGTCCCTGCTACCAGTCCCTGCGGGATGACGGCCGTATAGCGGTAGGTCTCTGTCTGGCCTGCCCCCAGGCTCCCAATGCTGCTCCATTGGATGACGCCGCCCTGCGCCGCCGACGGGTTGCCCGCAATCGTCGTGTAACTTGCCGCCGCCGGGCTGGCCGTGCCGCCGGTGTTAGCGACCGTGAGTGAAACTGGGAGCGTATCGCTCACCACCAGGTTGTAGGCGGTGGCCGTACCCTGGTTGGTTACTTTGATGGTATACGTGATCACGCTGCCGCCGCGCAGATTGGTCGCGGGCGCAACGGTCTTGTCGAGCACCAGCTTGGGCGCCTTGTAGTTGGTGTTCGCCATGGCGCGCAGGCTGTAGGCGTTGCCATAGGAATTCTGCCCGGTCAACTTGCCAAAGTTGGCTACCAGCCAGCCCCGCTGCACGTTGGGTACCGGCCCGACCTTGGCTTGGATTTCCGCCTGCCAGGTTGACCCGCGAGCGGCGTTGCACAGCCGCCATTCCAGGTACTCGAGCCCGCTGAGCGTTCCGGTCGTCGGCGCTTGCGGCGAAGACGTACAGCCCAGGCCATCGGTGTACGTGCCGGCCACGCTGTGCACGGCGCTGCCGTCGACATAGGTCATGCCGCGCGGCAGGAAGTCGCGAATGACGATTGCCTTTGCATCCATATCGGCGGCGCTGGCGTAGGTCAAGCGGAACTTCAGCGTGTCGCCGACAAATGCGTTGACGGTGGAAGTCCACTGGTTGGTCAGCGGATCGAGCACTTTCTTGTCAAAGGCCGGCATGCGCGTGCTTACCGTTGCGCGCTCCGTGTCGGGCGTCAGGGTGCCGAGGCGGGCCGGGTCGACTGCGTCCTGCCAGTCGCCGGCTGCGGTGACCTGGTTGGTGAGCCGGTCGCCCGAGACGATCGGCTGTCCAGATAACGGTGCGCCTTCGTACGCCTGGTCTACACGGGCCTGAAAGGTTACCGCGCGGGCTGTACCTGGCAGTGTGGTCGTCGCCGGCAGCGTCCAGGTGATCGTGGTCTGCCCTGTCAGGGGCTCATTGGGGGCCACCACAGCAGGGGCGATGCTTGCGCTGCCGTCGACGTAGGTCATCCCGTCGGGAAGCACGTCGACCAGCAGGCCATTCGTGACGGTATAGTATTCGGAGACGTAAAAGTTAAGCGCAAAATTGACCATCCCGCCGATCCCGACTGTCGACGGCGAGGCACTCTTTTGCACGGTGAGGAGTTCGGCCGTTACCAGTGCCGGTGCATCGTCGGCCGGTGTGGATTCCGAGCCGTCGCCTGTGGGGGCAGTGGCATAGGTCGCTTTTGCCTCGTAGCCAGCCGCCAGCGGCGTGTCCTCCACAATGACTGCGCCGGACATCGGGCCGGCAAAAGAACCAGCTGCGGCAGCCTTATCGTCTGCCGTGCGCTGCTTGTAAGGAATGGCGACGTCGAACGTCCAACTCACCGGCGCGGCGTACTGTGCGGTCGTGAGGTTGCCCAGCGTCCACACTAGCGACAGCCCACCGTCAGGCAGCAGCACCAGGCTGGGCGACGTGGAAGCCCCAGTGGGATTGTTGGCAAAGGTCACCCCACCGAGGTAGGCGACGCCGGGAGGCAGCATGACCCGCGCTACGACATTCTGCGTGGGCCCCACATTGTTGTTACGCAGCGTGACGGCGTACTGGTACGTCCAGTCGGCGCCCGGCCCCCGGCCAACCTGTGCCGCATACTCGCCGGCGCCCGACGCCTGTTCGAGCGCCGTAGACTGCACCGCCGCCATCTCGATGTCGATCGTCTGTGGGCGGCCTGCCAGCTGGCCGGTGACTTCCTTCCACACGCCGCTGTTGTCCGGCGCAGTGTTGACGCGTGCGACAGCGTTGTTGGTAAACTGGTTGGCCACGGTCAGCCCGGAGGAAAGGGCTGCCACCATGCTGACTTCGAAAGACTCGCCGGCTTCCAGGTCGACGACGTTATCCCATACCAACTGCGTCGAGCCGTCCGCCTGCACGTTGGCCGCCGTTGGAATCGGCGAGGCCGATAGATAGGTAAGCCCTGCCGGCAGCGTGTCGCTGATCGTGAGGTTGTAGCCTCTATCTGTAACGGGTTGGGCGCCGGTATTTGCGATCTTGACGGTGTAGGCCACCTGGCCGCCCAACAGCGGCTCCTGGCTGACAACCTGGTTGAGTTTCAGCACCGGCCCAGTAGCGACAACGCTGGCAGCGAGGCTGGCTGGCCCATTGGGTATGACAGGTGCTTCCTGGGCTCGGGCGTGCCCAAGACCAAGCGGCAGCAGGGTGATAACGAGGACGCTCAGGAGAAGCAGCTTCGGAACATACGTTTCCCGCAGCAGGCGCTGGAAATTGACCGGCATATTGTCACACCTTTTTCTCTTGCTAGCCGAAAATACGGATGTATTTCAGCCTAGCGAATATTCATGCGTATTGCATCGCACGAATAGTGTGACCTGCCTAAGTCAACTGACCATAAAGACGGGATCAAAACCGCATTAAGAACCCACGCCGCCGGGCACAAGACCGGGCGCGATCAGAGCGCAGGCGTCAGCCGACGCCTGCGCTGCTGCGGATTACTGCGAGACGGACGGGCCTTCCTGGTGCGAATGCAGCGAGACGCCGCCCTCCTTCTGCGTCCGCACAAAGAAGAGCTGCGACCCGAGCAGCATCTTGGTGTTGGCGTGGATCACGGGGAAGACGGCCAACACCATCGTCACCAAGGGCATGACGATCCAGGTGACGATGTCCGCCGGCAGCAGCGAGGGGCGCCAGCCGGTTACGTCATGCGCCGAGCGCGCGTACTCGATCGCCCAGATCAGCCACGTGCCGGCGCTGCCAAGCGCATTGATGGCCACAAACACCGCCGTGGGGATCGCCAGAATGAAGAAGCTGACGACGGCTGAGCCGGTAGCGACCAGGCCCAGCAGCCAGCCGAGCGCCAGCAGAAATATCGCCGTGGCAAAGAGGCTGTAGTCCTGGATAACCTGCAGGAGATAGAGCAGTTTCTGCGACACGGAGATCTGCGGGTGCAGGTTCCACTGCTGCAGGACATAGGCCGTGTTCTGGCACGCCCAGGCGTGGCGCATGCGCTGGCGGTAGAAGTTGCGCAGTGTCTCCCAGCCGGTGTCGCCCGTTACGGCGTCGCCGGAGATGGGCAGAAAAATGGGGCGCAGACTGGCACGGCCGCCGCTGCCGAAAAAGCCGCGCAGCAGGATGTGCGAGTCTTCCGACACAACCTGCGTATCCCAGTAGTCGATGGCGTCGGCCAGCCGAAAGCTGAACGTGTAGGTGCTCTGCGTCAGTTTCAGGACAAATGGATTGGCAAGTTCGGAAAGGTTGAGCACGTTCGCCAGCATCGTCAGCACGCGCACAAAGGGATGCACGCGCCAGATGTTGTTGCTGAAGCGCAGCGGCGCCTGCCAGTAAGCGGTAATGGCGGCCCGGGTCCGACACGAAAAGACGGGTCACCTCGCCAAAGTAGTCGGGATGCAGCAGCGAATCGGCATCGCACGAAGTCAGCGTCAGGTCGTCGAGCGACATGCCCAGCCGGCCCACCAGGTACTCGCGCGCCTGCTGGGCTGCCCAACGCTGGTTCGTGCCCTTGCCCGGCAGTCTCGCCCGGCAGGTTGGCGGGATGGAAGGTGGCGAGCAGGTGCGCAAACTGGCCGCCAAAGCGCTCCTGGAGCACCCGGGCCTTGTTCTCCGCCTCAGGGTCGGCGGCTTCCATCGCCAGGACGACGGTCAGCTGCCGCTGGGCATTGGCTTGCGCTGCCAGGCCGCCCAGGGTGCGTTCGAGAATGGCCAAGGGGCTCGCGGTAGTTCGGGACTACGACGACGTGATGCACTTCGCTGGCAAACTCTTCCAGCGGGTTCCTGGGCTGGCATGCCGGCCGTCATGCGGCGCGTTTTGTGCCCCGCGCGCCTGCCAGATAGCAGCGCACAAGCCCTACCGGGTAATAGACGACGCTGAGCATCACGCGAAACAGCACGTAGAGGCCCAAGAGCCGGATGCCCGCCAGCGCCATCTGCGGGGCCTCTACCGCTCCCACCAGCGTAACGATCAGCAGCGCCCATACCAGCAGCCCGGGAACTTTGTAGGTCCAATGGTGTGGATCGCGCAGCGCGTCGAGTGACGCCGTCCCGATAGGCCATCGCTGACGACTGCGATGATGGCTGGGATGTTGTCAGACTATCACTCATAAGGCCCGTTGCGCCTCGTCGCAGGTCCTTCCAGATTCGACTTCGGGGTTAGTGCCCGGGACAGTCACCGGCGAAGCGACAGTCACATCGATTACCTTATTCTACGCCGCACTGTCAAAGGTGCACAACGAGACGCCGTTACAGAACGCGTTCGCCTGCCCTCCGAGTTCCCTGCGCGTCCTGTACCCCTCCTGTCCCGGGGACATGCTGCGCACGTCCCCGGGACATCTTTTCGGCACCGACGGCCTTTTCTGCGATAATGGCCAAAACATCATTTATGCCTAGCGAGGACCTTCCCTATGCAAGCCCTGCTTGAAAAACTTCATCTTTCTGCCACCAATGCCGGCGTCTGCAGCGGCCCCGACCGCTGGCTGGACAGCGGCGCCACGCCGATCGTTTCCTATAACCCGACCACGGGCGACCCGATCGCCGCGGTGACACCGGCGACGCGCGAGTGCTATGACCAGGTTGTCGCCGCCGCACAGGCAGGGGTTTGCCGCCTGGAGCAAGCTGCCGGCACCCAAGCGCGGCGACGTCATCCGCGATCTGGGCGCGATCCTGCGCCAGTACAAGGAGCCGCTGGGCGAACTGGTCTCGCTCGAAATGGGCAAGATTCGCGTGGAAGGGCTGGGCGAGGTGCAGGAGATGATCGACATCTGCGACTTTGCCGTCGGCCTCTCGCGCCAGCTGTACGGCCTGACGATGCATTCGGAACGCCCCGGCCACCGCATGTACGAGCAGTGGCACCCGCTTGGCCCGATCGGCATCATCACGGCCTTCAACTTCCCCGTGGCGGTCTGGTCGTGGAATGCTGCCCTGGCCGGCGTCTGCGGCGACAGCATGGTGTGGAAGCCAAGCGAGCTGGTGCCGCTGTGCGGCGTTGCCGTCCAGCACCTCGCCAACCAGGTGATGGCGGATCACGGCGTCAGCGGCGTCTTTACGCTGGCCGTGGGCGGCGGCGACGTGGGCCGCTGGCTCGCCGAGGATCACGCGCCTGCCGCTGGTCTCGTTTACCGGTTCGATCCCCACCGGGCGGCGCGTGGCGCAGACCGTGGCCGGCCGCCTGGGACGCAGCCTGTTGGAACTGGGCGGCAACAATGCCATCGTCATCTCGCAGAACGCGAACCTCGACCTTGCCATGCGCGGCATCTTGTTTGGGGCCGTGGGCACGGCCGGCCAGCGCTGCACCTCCACGCGCCGCCTGATCGTGCATGAGAGCGTCGTGGATGCGCTTGAGCGAGCGCCTGGTCAAGGCCTACTCCCAGGTGCGGATCGGCGATCCGCTGGCGGCCGGCACGCTGGTGGGCCCGCTGGCCACGGCCCGTGCCGTGGATGCGATGCAGGCGGCGATCCGCCGCGCCGTGGACGACGGCGGCGCAGGTGCTGACCGGCGGCAAGGCGCGGCCCGATATCGGCCCGCAGTTTGTCGAGCCGACGATCATCCGCATGCCGGCGCAGACCGAGATCGTCAAGGAAGAGACCTTTGCCCCGATCCTCTACATCCTCAGCTACGACACGATCGAGGAGGCGATCGCCCTGCACAACGGCGTCACGCAGGGGCTGTCGTCGGCCATCTTCACCGACTCGCTGCGCGAGGCCGAGACCTTCCTGTCCGCCGGCGGCTCCGACTGCGGCATCGCCAACGTCAACATCGGCACCTCGGGCGCCGAGATCGGCGGCGCCTTTGGCGGCGAGAAGGACACCGGCGGCGGCCGCGAGTCCGGCTCCGACGCCTGGAAGAACTACATGCGCCGCCAGACCAACACGATCAACTGGTCCAAGGAACTGCCCCTGGCGCAAGGCATCGAGTTTGGTGGGTAACGGTGATGTCCGGATGACCTGATCGGCACTGAGTCGATCAATGTCAGTAGCCGACTTCCTGGCCGAACTGCGCCCACGTGTGGCGGGCGAACTGCGCGACGACCTCTACGCGCGCACGCTGTACAGCACCGACGCCAGCCTCTACCAGGTAATGCCCTACGGCGTGCTCATCCCCCGCCACGCCGACGATATGCAGGCGGCCGTCGAACTGGCGGCGAAGCACCACGTGCCGCTGCTGCCGCGCGCGGCGGGCAGCAGCCTCGCCGGGCAGTCGGTCAACACGGCGCTGGTGATGGACACCTCGCGCTATCTGGACCAGGTGCTGGAAATCAACGCCGAGGAAGGCTGGGTGCGTGTGCAGCCGGGCGTCGTGCTCGACAAGCTCAACGGCGCCTTGCGGCCACACGGCCTGCAGTTTGGCCCCGACCCGGCGTCGAGCAACCGCGCCTGCCTGGGCGGCATCGTCTCCAACAACGCCACCGGCAGCCACTCGATCCTCTACGGCATGACGGCCGACCACGTGCTGGAGATGCAGGTCATCCTCGACGACGGCGCGTATGCGCACCTGCAGCCCGCTCGACGCCGCACAGGTGGCCTGGCAGGCGCAGCAGGCGAATCGCCTGGGCGAGATCACCGGCAGGTGTTGCCGCGCTGGTCGGCGACGAGCGCAACCGTGCCGCCATCCGCGCCGGCACGCCGCGCCACTGGCGGCGCTGCGGCGGCTACAACCTGGCGCGCTTTGTCCACGACGGCAGCATCGACCACTACCTGCCGCAGGACCCGCGCTTCAACCTGGCGCAGCTGGTCTGCGGGGCCGAGGGCACGCTGGCCGCCATCACCGAGCTCAAGCTCAAGCTGGTGCCGCGCCCCAAGTTGACGGCCCTGGTGATCATCGAGTTCCCCACGCTGCTCGCTTCGCTGGAGGCCACGCCTGCGATCCTGGAGACACAGCCGTCGGCAGTCGAACTGATCGACGACCTCAGCCTGCGCATGGCGCGCGTGCAACCCGCAGTACGACCGCCTGCAGCGCACCTTTCTGCACGGCGACGCCTTCTGCTTCCTGGCCGTCGAATACTACGGGGAGAGCGAGGCCGAACTGCAGGCCAGGTGCGACGAGCTGATCGCCCACCTGCGCGGCCAGGGTGTGCTGACCGGCCCGATCACGCCGCTGCTGGACAAGGCGCGCCAGGCCAATGTGTGGGAGCTGCGCAAGGTGGGGCTTGGCCTGTTGATGAGCGTGCGCAGCGACTGGAAGCCGATCCCGTTTATCGAGGACACGGCCGTGCCGCCCGAGCACCTGGCTGCCTACATTCCCCAGATCGATGCCTTCTGCCGCGAGCTTGGGACGGAGATGACCTACTACGCCCATGCCAGTTCGGGCTGCCTGCACATCCGGCCGCTGATCAACACCAGGCTGCGCCCCGAGATCGACAAGATGAAGGCCATCGCCGAGTTTGTGGCCGGCCTGCTGGGCGTCTACGGCGGCGCCTTGTCGAGCGAGCACGGCGACGGCCGCGTGCGCAGCTGGCTCAACGAGGCGTTCTACGGGCCCGAACTCTATGGGCTGTTCCGCGAGGTCAAGCACATCTTCGACCCTCACAACCTCTTCAATCCCGGCAACATCGTGGATGCACCGCCGATCGACCGCGACCTGCGCCAGGGGCCGGGCTACACGACCATCGAGCTGCGCCCGAAGCTGCACTTTGGGCGCGGCATGGCCGACGAGATCGAGATGTGCAACGGCGCGGCGGTCTGCCGCAAGCTGACGAGCGGTGCGATGTGCCCCAGCTTTATGGCCACGCGCGACGAGGAGCACAGCACGCGCGGGCGGGCCAACATGCTGCGGGCGGCGATCTCGGGGCGCATTCCGGCGACCGAACTCACCAGCCCACGCATGTACCAGGTCATGGAGCTGTGCGTAAGCTGCAAGACGTGCAAGGCCGAGTGCCCCTCGTCCGTCGACATGGCCAAGCTCAAGACCGAGTTTCTCGGCCAGTATTACGATCATCACCGCCGCCCCCTGCGCGACCACCTGTTTGCCAACATCGACCGCTTGAGCCGCCTGGGCAGCGGCTGGCGTGCGCCGCTGGCCAACCGCGTGCTTGCCTGGGGCCTCACCAAGACGGTGCTCGACCGGGGA
Organism: uncultured Chloroflexia bacterium; assembly: GCA_963701415.1. Taxonomy (GTDB): domain Bacteria; phylum Chloroflexota; class Anaerolineae; order Caldilineales; family Caldilineaceae; genus Fredericiella. The sequence continues at coordinate 303,934 of CAVPAH010000018.1, read as the reverse complement.
CTCGGCATCAGCCGCGAGCGCACGCTCCCCCAGTTTGCGCGCCGGCCCGTTCACTGGCATCCCGCGTCGAGCAGCACGCCCCGTGCGGCCCGCGCGCAGCCCTCGGTGCTGCTCTTTGCCGACACCTACAACGCCTACAGCTATCCGCACGTAGCCGAGGCCGCCTGCGCCGTACTGCACGCAGCCGGCTTGCGCGTGCAGGTGTCGCCCCTCACCGACTGCGGCCGCCCTGCGCTCTCCAAGGGCATGATCGAGCGTGCGCGGCGGCAGGCGAGCCGAGTGCTGGATGTGCTGGAGCCCCAGGCGCGGATGGGTATCCCGATCGTCTTCCTCGAACCAAGCGACTGGTCGGCGGTTGTCGACGACTACGCTGCGCTGCTGCCCGGCGACCGGCGCCTGGCCGTAGTCGCAGCGCACTGCTACACCTTCGAGCAGTACCTCGTGTATCTGTTCGACCATGGCGAACTCAGCTTGCGTACCGTTCAAGTCGGGCAGAACCCAAGCAGGTGCTGCTGCACGCCCACTGCCACCAGAAGGCGCTGGGCGGCACGAAGGCGAGCGTGCGCGCGCTTGTCGCTGCCGCCGGGCTACAAGGTGAGCGAGATCGACAGCTCCTGCTGCGGCATGGCCGGCGCCTTTGGCTACGAGGCCGAACACTATGCCGTCTCGCTGAAGATGAGCGAGCACAAGCTGGCCGACGCCGTGCGCAGTGCGCCCGCCGATACGCTGATCGTGGCCGCCGGCGTCAGCTGCCGCCAGCAGATCGCCCACGTGACCGGGCGCACGGCGCTGCACCCCGCCGAGGTGATCTGGCAGGCGTTACGTCAGCGTAGGGGCACATGGGCTTGGCGGAACAGCCCAAGAACTGAGTTTCGCGAGAAACTCGTCTCTGTCGGCCGGACCTTGTGCCACGCGACGTGTGACCCGGAATGGCAATGCATCAGGCAGCGCCAGCCGCTAGACCGGGAAGACGCGTTCGCCTGCCACGACAAAGACGCGGTCGCCCGTGACGGGCCGCACGAGGGCGGTGCCGGTAAACTCGCCAAAGGCCGGCAGCAGGCCGATCTGTGCTCCAAAGTGGAAACAGGGCAGCGTGATCTGCTGGCGGCCGCGGCCGTTGAGCGCTACGGCAGGGTGGATGTGCCCGGCCAACGTATACCGGTCAGGCGTGACGGCGGGGCGGTGGCGCCAGGCGAAAGGGCCAAACGTCCAGGGCTCGTCCACGCAGCGCATGTCCCACTCATCCGGCGGATCTCCCGCGCGCGTGTCATGGTTGCCACGCACCAGGATAAAGGTAAGGTCGCTGTGACGTTCTCGCCAGCGGTGAACGGCGTCCAGCGCAGCCGGCGTGCGGCCGCTGGCGGCGTGCAGGAGATCGCCTAGACATAAAATTGTGCCGGCCTGCGTGCGCACAATGGCTGCCGTGAGCCGGTCCAGCATGGCGCCCGTCGTCAACTCCGGCACGGGTACGCCGGCGGCGCGAAAGGCGGCGGCCTTGCCGATATGCAGGTCGCTGATCGACCAGGGTGGCCCGGTCTGGCCAATAGATGGCCCGCTCGGGCAGCAGCACAAGCCTGCTCGCCTTGCAGGGTGACGGGATAGTCGGTCTGCGTCGCGGTCATAGCTTTTCGTATTGGAGTGTCATGCGGCGCACGCGGTCTTCGAGCGATTCGGTCGTGAGCATGCTGGCCTGCATACGCTCGACCAGCAGTGGGAAGCAGAAGGGTGTAGGGCGTTTGCACTCCAGGAGGCGGATGGGGCCGGCGGCCATGCTTTGCAGCGTGACGGCCAGCCGGCTTTGCTCGAGCTGGCGCTCCAACACTTCGCGATCCGCCTGGGCCAGCAGCAGGTTGCCGGCGTCATACTGGCGAAAGACTTCGTAAAACAGGTTGCTGGACGCCTGCAGATGGCTGGCGCGTATCTTCTGGCCGGGATAGCCTTGCACGACCAGGCCTGCCACCCGCGCAATCTCACGGAACTGCCGCCGCGCCAGCTCGCTGGCGTTGAGGCTGGCCGTGATGTCGTCGAGCAGGTGCTCCGCGGAGAACAGGTGCAGCTCACGCCGCCAGGGCGGTATCGAGGGGCGCCGGCTCGGCCGACAGCAGTTCGATGCCATAGTCGTTGGCCGTCATCGAGAAGGTGAGCGGCTGCAGCTTGCCGAGCCGGTAGGCCAGCAAGGCCGCCAACCCCTGGTTGACCAGACGCCCGCCAAAGGGATAGAAAAACAGGTGGTAGCCTTCCCGTGTCTTGATGCGCTCGATCAGCAGCTCGCCCTGGCGGGGAATGGCCGACAGCCTTGCCTGCATCTCCAGGATCGGTGCAACTGCCTGCATCTCCGGCTCCTTCGAGCATACCTACGGCCGCGGCATCCAACTGCTCGCGCACGGCGGCGCCCAGTTCGGGCGAGATCGGCAGGTTGGTGCCCATCCAGCGCGGGATGGCGCCCTTCGATGAACTGGCGCGGCGCACCCAGGCCGTCATCTCACGCACGCGCACCAGTTCGAGCACCTTACCCGCCAAAGATAAAGCGGTCGCCGGACTTGAGAAAGCCGACAAAGGATTCGGGCACAGAGCCGAGATTGCCGCCCGTGAGATAGCGGACCTCGATCTGGGCATCGCCGGTAATCGTGCCGACCGACAGGCGGTGGCGCTGCGCCACATGGCGGTCTTCGACGACATAGCGCCCGTCGACCAGCACCAGGCGCTTGTACTCGGGGTAGGCGTCGAGCGCATGCCCGCCGTTGACGACAAAATCAAGCACCCAGCGCCATTCGTTGTCGGTCAGGCCTGCGGTACGCGTATGCCGTGCGGACCTCGGCCAGCAGCTCCTCGGCAACAAACCCGCCGCCCAGCCCGATGGTCACAAGATGCTGCACCAGCACGTCGAGCGGCTTGGCAAGCGGGTTGCGGCCCTCGATGTGCCCCTCCGCCAGGGCGCGGCGCACGGCCGCCGCCTCGATCAGCTCAAACGCATGGGTGGGCACGCACGTCACGCGCGAGGTGACGCCCGGTTGGTGCCCGCTGCGGCCGGCGCGCTGCAGGAGGCGCGCCACACCCTTCGGGCTGCCGACCTGCAGCACGCGGTCCACGGGCGAAAAGTCCACGCCCAGATCCAGGCTGGAGGTGCAGACGACGCAGCGCAGGCTGCCGGCGCGCAGGCCGTTCTCGACAAAGTCGCGCGTCTCCGCCGACAGCGAGCCGTGGTGCAGGGCGATCTCGCCAGCCCAGTCGGGGCGGGCGTCGAGCAGGGCCTGGAACCAGCTTTCGGTCTGGCTGCGCGTGTTGGTAAATACCAGGGCGGTCTTGCCCTCCTCGATGGCGGCGATCGCCTGCGGCAGCATCTTGAGCCCGAGGTGGCCGGCCCACGGAAATCGCTCCATCTGCTCGGGAATGAGGGAGTCGATGACGATCGCCTTGGGCAGCAGCCCCTGCACGAGGCGGCCGGGCCGTGGGCTGCCGTCAGGCTGCACCCCCATGAGCACGGACATGGCCGTGTCGAGATTGCCGAGCGTGGCAGAGAGCCCCCATGTGCGCAGTGCCTGCCCGGTCGTCCCCCGCCAGGCGCGCAGCCGGGCCAGGCACAGTTCGGTCTGCACGCCGCGCTTGGACGCAAGCAGCTCGTGCCACTCGTCCACAATCACGGCCTCGAGTTGTCTGAAGTACTCCTTGTGCATTCGGCTGCGACAGCAGGAGCGAGAGACTTTCCGGCGTCGTGATCAAGGCGTTGGGCGGCCGCTTCAGCTGCCGCTGCTTCGCATAGCTAGAGACGTCGCCCGTGCGCCTTTCGACGGTCCAGGGCAGCCCCAGCTCGCGAATCGGGGCGAGCAGCGACTGCTCGCTGTCGGCGGCAAGGGCGCGCAGCGGCGTGATCCACAGGACCCGCAAGCCGCGGGGCGGCTCGGATCCAGCCGCGGCGTGCCAGGCCAGCAGCGGGCCCCACCAGGCGGCGAGCGTCTTGCCCGTACCGGTAGGGGCGTGGATCAGGCCGCTCTGGCCATCCAGGTAGGCCTGCCAGACGGTGCGCTGAAAGTCGAAGACGTGCCAGCCGCGGCTCTCAAACCACGCTTCGGCGAACTGCAGGTCGCTGCCGTGATCGGCAGGGACGCTGTCACTGCGTGTCTGCTTCATGCCCCGTCTCGGTACCTGTCTCGCTGCCAGTCGCGCTGCCAGTCGCGCTGTCGGTCTCGTCACTCGGCAGCATCGCCTTGAGGGTGGCAAGCGTATCGGCTTCGTCGATGCGCTTGTCGTGGCGCCAGCGCAGGATGCGGGGGAAGCGTACGGCGACGCCGGACTTGTGGCGGCTGGAACGCTGGATGGCCTCAAAGCCAAGTTCGAAGACCAGCTGCGGCGTGACGCTGCGCACGGGGCCAAAGCGCTCGCGCGTGTTGCGCCGCACAAAGGCATCGACGGCGCGCATTTCGGCGTCTGTCAGCCCCGAATAGGCCTTGGCAAACGGCACCAGCTCGCCGTTGTCCCACACGGCAAAGGTGTAGTCGCTGTACAGGCTGGCCCGCCGGCCGCTGCCGCGCTGTGCATAGATCATCACGGCGTCGATCGTGTGCGGCTCGATCTTCCACTTCCACCAGTCGCCGCGCTTGCGCCCGACCTGGTACGCCGAAGAACGGCGCTTCAGCATCAGCCCCTCGACGTTGCGCTCGCGGCTGCCGGCGCGGGCGACGGTCAGGTCGTCCCACGTCTCCGCCGGCACGATGGCGGAGAGCGGCAGCTGTGGCGAGGCCAGCGGCAGCAGCAGTGCCTCCAACTGCTGCCGTCGTTCGCGCAGCGGCCGGCTGCGCCAGTCCTCGCCCTGCCATTCGAGCAGGTCGTAGGTGAGCAGGACAACCGGCACCTCCTGCAGCATTTTGCGGCTCAACGTCTTGCGCCCGATGCGGCGCTGCAGCTGCGCAAACGGCATCACGCTGCCGCCGGCCCAGGGCAGCAGCTCGCCGTCGAGCACGGTGCCGTCCGGCAGCTGCTCGGCGGCGCCGACGACCTCGGGATAGCGATCGGTGACCAGTTCCTCGCCGCGCGACCAGAGAAACGTCTGCCCCTGCCGGCGGATCAGCTGGGCCCGGATGCCGTCCCATTTCCATTCCGCCTGCCATTCATGGACGTCGCCCAGTGACTCGGGTTCATCCTCCAGCGGATACGCCAGGAAGAATGGGTACGGGCGGCTGACGTCGGCGTCGTCTACTCTCGGGCGCGAGCAGCCGTGTGTAGAAATCGCCGGTAGGCTCCCACGTCCCCATCAGGCGGTGGGCGATCACTTCGTCCGGTACCGGCTCGCCCAGGGCGGCCACTTCGGCCAGCGCCCGCACCAGCAGTCGCTGTGAAACGCCGACCCGGAAGGCGCCGGTCAGCAGCTTGTTAAAGACAAAGCGCCCGGCTTCGTCCAACTCGCTCCAGTAGGCTACGACTGCGGCGCGCTGGGCCGGCTCGTCCAGTTCGTAGAGCGGCAGCACGCGTCCCTCAACCCACTTTTGCAGCGGCAGGTCGCCTGTCGTATTGCCGGGTGGCAGCAGCAGTGTGGCGGTTTCCGCCGAATCGCCGACGGCCCCATAGGCTTCGACCAGCAGCCACTCAGGAATGCCGGCAATTTCGCCCGCCCAATGCCGCAGCAGGGCGGACGAGAGCAGGCGCTTGGGGCGGCGTCCACTCAGAAAATAGAGCGCCCACGCCGCATCCCCAGGAGCCGCAGCGGCAAAGTAATCGCGCATGGCGGCGATCTTCTGGTTTGTCTTCGTTGTGGCGTCGAGCGCCATGTACAGCGCCGTAAACCGTCGCATCTAGTCTGCCACCCTCTTATTCCTCGGCATCGTCGCTGCCGAAATGTGTGTCGAGGCCGTAGGCGTCGACACCTTGCTCGCGCAGCCAGCGCACGACGGGGGCAACGTAGCCGTGCGTGACCAACATGCGTTCCGCACCCGTGGCCGCTACCACCTGCAGCAGTTCCGGCCAATCCACGTGGTCGGAGAGTACGAAGCCGCGATCGACCGCCCGGCGCCGGCGCTGGCCGCGTACGCGCATCCAGCCGGAAGCAAAGGCTGTCGAAATCTCGCCAAAGCGCTGCAGCCAGGGGGTAGCTTGCGCTGAAGGCGGGGCGATGATGAGCGCCTGCGACCAGTCGATCTTTTCGCCGGCTGCGCGCACATACTCCCCCACGTACTGCGCCGGCGGCAGCATGACGCCGCCGGCCGCATAGGCCTGGTTCATGACGTGGACGGCGCCATGCACGTAAATCGGGCCGATCTTGGGAGTCCACACCGGCGAGCAGGCGCTGTGCCTTGCCCAACGCATACGCAAAGATCACGCTGGCACGGCCTTCGGCCTGGTTGCGCTGCCACCAGCGGTTGATGTCGGCAAACACTGTCTCCTGTTCCGGCCAGCGGTAGATGGGCAGGCCAAAGGTGGCCTCGGTAATAAATGTGTGGCACGGGACAACCTCAAACGGCGCACAGGTAGCATCGGCACCGGTCTTGTAGTCGCCGGAGACAACCCACACCTCACCGCCGGCCTCCAGCCGCACCTGCGCCGACCCCAAAATGTGGCCCGCGGGATACATTGCAAGGTTTACGCCGTTAATAAGTAAGTTTTGACCATACTCTAATGTGGTAATCCTGGCTTCGGAGCCCAGCCGCTGGCGCAAGATTGGCAGGCCCGCGGCCGCGCCGAGATAGTGCTGCGAGCCCGGATAGGCGTGATCTGCGTGCCCGTGGGTAACCACCGCCCGGCGCACGGGCTGCCATGGGTCCACATAGAAGTCACCGGCGGCGCAGTAAAGACCGCTGTCTGTCAACTGGAGCAACATGCGGCAAGAATACTACAAATTGCGGCTGTTGTCGCCTACGCTGTCGTGCCTGAAACGCAAGGATCGAGGGCTGGCACGAGCACCAATTCTTGCATTCGAGCCTCTGGCTGCTTGTCAGCATCTTGTAAGCAATTTGACCCTGTTTTGCATGCTATACTGCCCGCGGGTTTGCAGCGCGGAATGTGCGGCGAAACCTCGCAGTAAGCAACAGAAAAGGTTCATCCTTTCTTTGAAAGTGTGATACGTATGTCGAACGAAAACCAGGTGCTGGCCAATCAATTGAGAATGGATGCCAACGTTGCGGCTGCCGGGCAGACCCCAACTCAGGCCCCAGCTCATGCCCCAGGGCAAGGTGCAGCGCAAGGTGTTCGGCTTGTGCCGGCAGGGGACATTGCCAGCGACCGGCGTCTATACCGCGTTTTTCTGGTTATCGGCGACGCCCTGGTGCTCTTCCTGGCCTTTACCCTGGCCTACTGGCTGCGTTTTCAGGCCGGCGTCGCGGTGGAACCGAATATCGTCCCGACGGCGACGGTCTATTTGCAGCTCACGGTCCAGCTGATTGCGGTCTGGCTGATCCTGTTCGCGGTCATGGGGCTGTACGACTATCACAACCTGCTCGGCGGCATCACGGAGTACACGCGGGTGGTCAACGCCTGTACCGTGGGTATGTTTAGTGTCGTATTGGTCAGCTTTATCAACCCAGGCTTTGTGGTCGCCCGTGCCTGGTTGGTGATGGCCTGGGTGTTGTCCATCGGCATGGTGGCGAGCTATCGCCTGCTGATGCGCCGGCTGGCCTACCGCTCGCGGGCACATGGACATTTTGTCACGCCGACGCTGATTGTCGGCACTAACGCTGAAGCCACGACGATGGCCGAGCAGTTGAGTGACCGCATGAGCTCGGGTGTCGAGGTGCTGGGGTTGATCGAGACGCGGTCGCAGCAGGATGCCCATACCGTGCAAGGCTTCCCCGTGTTGGGGAACCTGGACAATGTGGCCAATACCATCCAGCGCCTGTCCGTGCGTGAGGTGATTGTCGTGCCTTCGGCACTAGACGGCGATCAGTTTGTGGGTGTGTCGCAGTGGTTGAACAGCATGCCTGATGTCGATATGCGCTTGTCGTCGGGCCTGTACGAGGTCTTCACGACCGGGATGCGCGTCACCACGCGCAACTCCGTGCCGCTGATGCAGCTGAACCGGCTGCGCCTCAGCCGGCTGGAAACCACGCTCAAGTCGATGCTCGACTTCTTCCTGATCCTGCTGGCCATGCCCGTCCTGGTGCCGGTGTTCGCTATCCTCTATGTTCTGGTCAAGCTCGACTCGCCCGGCCCGGTCTTCTACCGCCGCCGTGTGATGGGTGTGGGTGGCCAGCACTTCGATGCTTTTAAGTTCCGCACCATGTACGTCAACGGCGACGAGATTCTGGCACAGCATCCGGAGCTGTTGGCACAGCTCAAGCGCGATCACAAGCTCAAGGACGATCCTCGTGTCACGCGCATGGGCAAGTTCCTGCGCCGCACCAGCTTGGACGAGTTGGCGCAGCTTATCAACGTGGTGCTGGGGCAGATGAGCCTGGTCGGCCCGCGCATGATCAGCCCGGCAGAAGCCGAGATGTATGGCCGCATGAAGAACAACCTGCTGACGGTCAAGCCGGGCTTGACGGGGCTTTGGCAGGTGTCCGGACGCTCTGACCTGTCCTATGAGGAGCGGGTACGCTTGGACATGTTCTATGTTCGCAACTACAGCATCTGGCTGGACATTCAGATCCTGTTCTTTCAGACACTGCCTGCAGTCATCAAGGGCCGCGGCGCCTTCTAATGAAGGCGTTGATCCTGGCAGCCGGCAAGGGCACTCGGCTCAAGCAGTTGACGGCCAACACGCCGAAGCCGATGCTGGAGCTTGGTGGGGAGCCGCTGCTGGCGCACCACATTCGCCGCCTGCAGGCGGTGGGTGTGACAGAGATCGCAATCAACCTGCACCATGCCGCCGAGGTCATCACCGGCTACTTTGGCGATGGCAGCCGCTACGGTGTGCAGATCGAGTATTCTTATGAGCCAGAGCTGCTGGGCACGGCGGGCGCCGCCAAGAAGCTGGCAGCATTCTTGGATGAGTCGTTCTATGTCATCTACGGAGATGTGTTTAACAACGTTGACCTCGCGGCGCTGGCCGGGTTTCATGCGAACTGCAAGCACGCGCCGCAGGGAGCTGGCGCGGCGGGCGCGCTGAGCATGTCGCTGTATCGCGTGCCCAATCCCACCGAGTGTGGACTGGTCGAGATCACGGCTGCGGGGCGTGTGACGCGCTTTGTCGAGAAGCCGCCCGCCGACCAGGTCTTCACCGACCTTGCCAACGCCGGCCTGCTGATCTGTGACCCTGGCGTCCTGGCCTACATCCCTCCGGCGACGGTGTACGACTTCGGCCGTGACCTCATTCCGGAGCTGCTGGCGCAAGAGGTACCCGTCTTTGGTAAGCCGGTGACGGAGACGGAACATGTCATCGACATCGGCACGCTGCCCGGCCTGGCGCGGGCGCAACAGTTGGTTGAGTTAAGTACAACGCCCCAAGGTTTGGCGTAAACCGGTTTGATGCTGCAAGCCGGGGTCAAAGTGGTTGGATTTGGCAACGGCACCTGGCAGCATCGGCGTTTACAGCGCCGCACAGCCTCCCACGCCTCACTCCCCACGCTTCATTGCAGCCACGGAAACTTTACCTGTCTCAGTATAGTCTTAGTATACAGGGTATACGGGAGGCGCACACATGATCATTACACAGACGCCGCTGCGCATCAGTTTTTTTGGAGGAGGCACGGACCTCCGCGAGTTCTACGGCCGTGAGCCGGGCTGGGTGCTGAGTTCGGCCATCGACAAGTACATCTTCGTGGTGATCAAGGAACGCTTCGACGACAAGATTCGCGTCGGCTACACCCGCACCGAGATGGTCGACCACGTGGACCAACTGGAGCACGAACTGGTGCGCGAGTGCCTGCGCCGTACGGGCATCACCAAGCGGGTCGAGATTTCGACAATGGCCGATATCCCCTCTGAGGGTTCCGGCCTGGGTTCCTCCAGCACGGTCACGGTTGGGCTGCTCAACGCCATGTATACCTACCTGGGCACACCCAAGGACCAGGACTGGCTGGCGCGTGAAGCCTGCGAGATCGAAATCGACGTCCTGCACAAGCCGATCGGCAAGCAGGACCAGTACATTGCGGCCTTTGGCGGGCAGCGTTTCATCCAGTTCTGCCCCGACGAGGGCGTGGAGGTCCAATCGGTCGACATTGACCCTAAGGTTGCGCGCCGGCTCAATCAGAACCTGATGCTGTTCTACACCAACGTGGCGCGCAAGGCCGAGTCGGTGCTGTCAGAGCAGCGCCAGAACACCGGCGATCGCATCCACGTGCTGCAGGAAATGAAGAGCCTGGCGGTACAGGCCAGGCAGCAGCTCTACGCGGGGCAGCTGGACGACTTTGGCCAGCTGCTGCATGAGGCCTGGCTGCTCAAGAAGCAGCTGGCCAGCAAGATCAGCACCGGCGTCATCGACGAGCTGTATGACACTGCCATTGCTGCGGGCGCGCTGGGCGGCAAGATCGCCGGCGCCGGCGGCGGCGGTTTTCTCATGCTCTACTGCCCCGCGAGCGGCAGGATGCGGTGCGCGATGCGCTGCACCATCTGCCTGAACTGCCCTTTCATCTCGAACGCGACGGCACCAAGGTCATTTTCAACTATCGCCGCTAACATTGCCGAGGGCTTGTCTTTGAGGAGAAATTGGTCGTGAGCACCTACCCGCCATCATTTGCCTATGCCGAATACGTCGCCGGCATCAAGCGCACGCTGGACACGCTGCCCTGGGCGCGCGTCGAGCAGGTGCTGGACGTGCTCGACGCTGCCCGCCTGGGCGGCCGCAAGGTGTTTGTCTTTGGCAACGGCGGCAGCGCCTCGACGGCTTCGCACATGGCGTGTGACCTGAGTAAGAACACGGCCATGCAGGGCACGCCGCGGCTGCGCACGCTGGCACTGAACGACAACATGGCACTCTTCTCGGCGCTGGGCAACGACCTGGGCTATGAGAATGTCTTTGCCGAGCAGCTCGCCACGCTGGTGGATGCGGGCGATGTCGTGATTGCCATTTCGGCCAGCGGCAATTCACCCAACGTGCTCAAGGCGATCGCGGTGGCGGCCGAGCGGGGGGCCACGACGATCGGCCTGAGCGGTTATGCCGGCGGCAAGCTGGCCACCCTGGTGGACTATCCGATCGTGGCGGAGAACGATTGCATCGAGCAGGTGGAGGACATTCACCTCATGCTCGAGCACATGATTACGATCGCCCTGCGTGAACGCATGCGGGCGGCGTTAGCAGTCAGTGTGGCAGCCACAAATGCCTAAACCGCAGGCCATTTTTCTCGATCGCGACGGCACGCTCAACCGTGAGCGGGCCGACTATGTGAAGTCCTGGCAGGAGTACGAATGGCTGCCGGGCGCACTGGACGCGCTCGCCGTGCTGGCGACGCTCGAATGTGCCGATCCTGGTCGTTACGAACCAATCGGCGATTGGGCGTGGTATACTGGACCCGGGTGTGCTGCACGCCATTCACGCCCAGGCACAAGCCGAGGCGCAGACGGCCGGCGGCCGGTTGGACGATTTCTTGATCTGCCCACATGCCCCAGCCGACAACTGTGCGTGCCGCAAGCCGAAGCCGGGTTTGCTGCTCGACGCCGCCGTGTGCTACAACCTGGACCTGCGCCGCTGCCTTTTCATTGGCGACTCCATCACCGACATGCAGGCAGCCGCAGCCGCAGGTTGCGCATGGCTGCTGGTGCGCACTGGACGTCAAGGTCCAACCCTGGACGCTGCACTGCCTGCGCTGCACGCCGGTGCAGGCATGGGGACCAGTTCTCCGGACGCTGTTGAAACTGAATATGCACAGGTGGTCGGCGACCTGGGCGCGGCCGCGAAGCTGATCATCGAGACAGCTGTCGATCACCTGCGTTTAGAGACTAGCACCTGCATTTAGAGACTAGTATTGAATGACAAACGAAGTACAAGATTTCGGCCCGCAGGGCTGCCCATTTCTGGGGCTTGAAGAGGATCGTTCGGTGATGCTGCTTGATGCATCACCGCTGCATCGTTGCCATGCGGTCCCCAGCGAGAACCACACGCCGACGCTGCAGTACCAGGCGGAAACCTGCTTGTGTGAGGCGCACAAGCAGTGCCCGCGTTTTCTGCACGCCGCTCCGATCGGCGATGTCGTCAAACCACCGCCGCGCGCTAACAGGCGATCGCAGCAGCGCACGCCGATGATCCTGGCGGCCATAGCCACGTTGATGGTGCTGGCCGCAATCGGCTGGCTGGCGTCCTCTGTCTTCGGTACAGGAGCTCAGGGCCCGCCCGGCGGGATAGCTGTGGCTGGCGAGACGCCTGCCGAGACTGCACCGGCGACGGAGGCCGCTGCCCTCCCAACCACCGGTGATGCTACCGACCAGGCTACGGATCCCGCTGCGGATCAAGCTGCTAACCAATCTGTTGATCAAGCTGGCCAACAAGCAACTGAACAAACCATTGTGCAGGTGACCGAGCCTGCCAGCGACGCACCGGTTGAAGCTACGGCTGATCTGAGCACGGCACCGGCCGCTGCGGCCGCAACCATCGCTGCCCCGACCGCCGTGACTGCCGGTGGGGAAACGCCCACGACCACAAGCGCTACGAGCGTTGCAGCGGCCGCTGCAACGCCAGAAGCCGGCGGCGGTGGCCTTTCGCTGCTTAACCTGGCCACACCGACGCCTATGCCTGGCGCGGAGGTCTATCGGCTGCGTCCGACGACGAGCAACGCCGGCTGGTGGCTGGATACGACACCGGATAAGTCCAACCTCAACGATTCGTTTCTCTACGCTGGCGCACTCAACGGGGCCAACTATATGGGGGGCGCTCGCTTCGACCTCAGCCGCATCGCGCGTGGGGCCCCAATGCTCTCCGGCAGCCTTACGTTGACAGGCCTGCGCGACGACCAGTTGAATCGTGCTGTGCCGGCGACGTGGCTGGTGCAGATGATAAGTGAAAACGAACTGGCCGCGCTGACAGGCGCCAATTTTATGGCCCTGTACAGCGCACCCGCCTCGATCACGCTGCAGCCGCAGCTGACGTTGGCGGACGTGGGGGCGGGAAAGGTAAATACCTGGCAGCTGGACGGCAATGTGCTGCGCTGGCTGGAGCAGCAGCGGATAGACGGTGCTACCTCGGTCGTCGTACGGATTCTTGGCAGCGGTGACGTGAGTGCCAATACCCTCTTTGGCTGGGATAGCGGGCTTGGCACCTCCAGCAGTGGTAACCCACCCGTACTTGAGTTGTCGGTGGGCGCCGCGCCGACGGCGACGCCGCCGCTTCCTACCCGTGAATTTGTTGTCGCCACCTTTACGCCCGTGCCGGCCAACGTTGTCACGGTGCAGGTGATCCAGCAAACGGCGACGGCCGTAGCCGCCACAATCGGCACCTATACGCCGATGCCCCATTTCGTGACGCCGACACCCCAGCCCCAAAACCTTGCTACCGTCCAGGCTGCGGCCCGCATAGCCGGACTTCCCGCCGTCGTCCTGGAGACGCCCGTGCCCGCCAATGAAGCCACGGCGACCGAGCGGGCCGCGTATGCTACTGCGGTGGCCGTCACCACTGGCACGTTCACACCGGTTCCGACAGCTTATGTGACACCTTTCCTCGTGCTGCCTTCGCCGCCGGCGGAGAACTTGCTGACGGTCGTGGCACGCAGTGCCGAAGCAACTGCTGTCGCCCAGCAGGGTGTGCCGACGGCAACGCCCCTGCCCTACAATGCGGTGATCGCCAACTATATCGTGGCTACTGTCACCCCACAGAATGTAGCCACGGCTGCAGCCTTGGTACAGGAAGCAACTGCTGCTGCTGCGCTGGCCGGTACGGCCACACCTACACCGTGGGAATGGGTGGTGATTACGCCGACCCGTCTGCCCGTGACGCCGCCGCCGACTGCCACCCCCACACTGCCGCCGCTGATCTTGGAGCGCGACTTCACGCCAACGCCCACGCCGCTGCCTGGTTCCACCGAGGTGGCACCCAGCAGCCTGCCGCCCGAGTTTCTGAACAAGATCATCTTTCGCACCAATCGCACCGGGAGTGACGAGATCTTCTTGATCGACCCTGCGACAGGTGACGCCGGCAAAGTGACACGCAATTGGGTCTACCCGATGGCCCAGAAGCAGCTTGCGGTTTCGCCTGACGGTACTCGCATCGCGGTCGTCAAGCCTGACAATAATGGTGTCCTGCAAATCTTCTCGCGTTCGCTGGAGTATGGGACCGACACACAGCTGACGACCTTTGGCAAGGATAGTTACGATCCAACCTGGTCGCCTACTGGTGAATGGATCGCATTTGTAGGGACGAACACAGGCAACGACGAGATCTATCGTGTATCACCTGATGGCAAGACGGTGCAGCAGCTGACCTTTAATAATTTCGAATGGGATAAGCATCCTACGTGGTCGCCGGACGGCAGGCAGATCCTGTTCTATTCGAATCGGGATACCGGACGGCGGCAGCTCTGGATCATGAATGTTGACGGCAGCGGCCAGCGCAACTACACGAGCGACGAGTACGAAGACTGGGATCCGATCTGGACACGATGAGTCAGGCAAAGATGGATGGCAGTAATGGAAGGTAGCGGAGAACGGAGCGCCGGCTAGCAGCTTATGAGCAAGAAAGAGCTAATTCAATATCTCCAACCTTTGCGTCGCTGGTGGTGGTTGATTGTCGGAGCCGCTCTCGTTGCTGCGCTGTCTGCCTTTCTTTATCTACGCTCGCAGCCGGTGCTTTACGAATCGCGCACTACGGTCATGGTGGGCAGCCCGATCGACAATCCGAACCCCGGCAGCGACGTGCTGTACATGACTCAGGTCCTGGCGCGCATCTATGCCGACCTGGCGCAGCGCAGCACCATTCGCCAGGCGACGATGGATGCCTTAGGGCTCAAAGATTGGCTGCCTGAGTATGCCGTCTATGCGCTCCCCGACTCGCAGGTGATCGAACTCTCGGTGACGGATGTGGATCCCGTGCGGGCCCAGGCCGTGGCCAAGGAACTGGTGAATCAGCTGATCAAGCTGAGTCCCGACCGGCCAGGAGGAGCAGGATCGCCGCAACTTCGTACAAAGCCAACTGGCAAGCTTGGAGAAGAACATTCGCAACAGCGAGGACGAGCGGCAAAGGCTGGAAGACGAACTGGCCAAGGCTCTCAGCGCCCGCGATATTCGCTCGATTCAGGACGCCATTCGCGCCTTGGACGACAAGCTGAACACCCTCCAGGCGAACTACGCTTCCCTGCTGGCAAGCACGGGGATCGGTGCGGTCAATGCGATCCACGTGCTCGAGCCTGCTTCGCTGCCGACCCAGCCGGTCAGCACGCGTGCCATGCTGACGATCCTGCTTGCTGCCGTCTTAGGGGCTGCCCTGGCCATCGCCGGCGCCTATGCGCTTGAGTTCCTCGACGATGCCGTAGCCAAGGTAATCCAGGTCGAGCGCCTTGGCTTGACAGCCTTGGGTTCGGTACCCTATGTTGCGGATGCAAGCGACGAGGCAGGCCGCCTCGTCATGCTGAACGATCGCTACTCTGCCGCAGCCGAAGCATACCGCGTGCTGCGGACGAATTTGCAGTTTGCGTCCGTGGATCGGCCGCTCAAACTGGTTCAGGTATCCAGTCCGAATGTAGGCGAAGGAAAATCGATGACGGCAGCCAACCTGGCCATCGCGATCGCCCAGTTGGGCCAGACCGTGATCTTGGTCGACGGAGACCTGCACCAGCCGACACAGCATCGCTACTTTCAGGTGCTCAACAACGTAGGCGTGACTACGGCGCTGCTTGGCAATCTCGACCAGGTAGACAAGATGTTCAAGCCCACAGCGATTCCCAACCTGCACCTGCTGCCTTCGGGCCCGCTGCCGCCTAATCCCGCCGAACTGCTAGGCTCCAAGCGTATGCAGGAACTGCTGGAATCTCTCAAGCAGAAGGCCGATATCGTCGTGATCGACAGCCCGCCCATTACTGTCATTTCCGACGCTGTCGTGCTGGCCACGCACGTCGATGGGGTCTTAATCGTCTTCCGCTCTGGCAGGACACGCTGGGAAAATGCGCGGAATGCCCTCAATGCCCTCAATCAGGTGCATGCCCGCGTATTAGGTGCTGTGCTCAACGGGACGGGAAGTAAGTCGCAAGATTACTACTATCGCTATCGCACAGACTACGGGGTCCAGTCGAAGCACAGCGATGCAAAGAAGAAAGAGACTTACGGCGCCAGTTCGGTGGCGGGAGGGCCAAAAGCTTCAAACCCACCCGCCGCCGATTGATCGAGAGCCCCCTGACGGTGTAATCGAAATCTCGCCAGCGGGCAACGATGGCATGACATGACCAACTCTGTGCGCACCCACCCCCGTGTTCTGCGGGCTGAGGCAGGGATGCTGTATGTAATCGACACAGAAGACAAGTCGATGACACTCCTGCTTGACCTGTCTACCTGCACCCCATGCTGGTGGCAAAAGATCGAAAAGCTTTTGCGGCTCGACATCTTTTTGGCCGTACATGCCAGCCGTGCTCAAGATCAGTGTGATATCGTATGGGCCGGTTCCGAAAAGGTGGGCATCCCACTGAGCTTCCTGCGTCTGCGCAAGCCGCTGGTGGTGATTGCTCACCACATGAGTTCCCCGAAAAAGGCAAGATTTGCGCGCGTAACCCGCTTGGTCGATCGATGGGCTGGCATCGGTTTCATCTCGGACGAAAGCCGGGAGTTTTTTGTCGACTACTTTGGCGTCAGCCCAAGCCGGCTATTCCAGTACGAAACCTCAAAGTTCCTGGACAAGTTCGACCCACGCGAGGCGGCCAGTGATGGGCCGATCATGAGTGTCGGCGTTGCCAAGCGCGACTATGCGACCCTGATCAAGGCATTGGCGGACCTACCTGAGTGCAACGCCGAGCTGTACTTATCAAGCAAGTTTGGTGACACGCTGCAGAAGCATTCCCATATCTCGCTGCCCAACACCGTCAAGATTGCGGGCTGGGTGGCGGAAGAGGAGCTGCTGCGGCGGTATCATCATGCTCGCTTCGTGGCCGTTCCACTTGAGGACACAACCCACAGCGGCGCCGGCATCAATGCTGTCCTGGAAGCCAGTGCGCTGGGCAAGGCCGTGATTGCGACGAATACCGGCGGTATGCGTACCTTTGTCAAGGATGGGGAGACTGGTATTCTCGTGCCGCCAGGCGACGCCGGCGCCTGGGTAGATGCGATCCGGCTGCTGTGGACGCAGCCTCAACTCGCAAACCGGATGGGGCAGGCAGGCCGCCGTTACATCCAGGCCCGCTTCAGCCCGGCGAAAGTTGGCTCGAGAATTGACTCGCTGTTGGATCGCCTCTATGCGCAGCAGCGCGGGTGACCGCTGCCTTAACAACTGCACCGGTCGGCCCGACCGGTGCAGTCGCTAGAAGTGATGTTGGGCCGCAGTTTCTACAGAAGCAGGATTGCCGGAAGACGGTTGCCACTGCATCGGCTCTTCGCCGAGGTCAGATGACACGCTTCTGCCGCCCATTGCGGCGCACGCGAATATCGTTGCAGCGCATACAACACTGGCAGTGACGAATAGGCACGATAGAATCAGCACTATACCCATCGCTACGGACTTGTCGCTAGTCTGCCCTGACGGCGGTGGTCTATGGCCGCGGCCGGTGCGTCTTAGTTGACGCCGCGCTGCCTAGACGGGTTGATGTCGACGACTTCGCTGGTGAACTGTCGGGGAGGTGTGCTGATTATAATCGCCAGTTCCTGCTTTGTAAAGCCCCAATTTCTGGTTGCTTATTCGTCGATCGGCTGCGCCTTGAGCCAGGCTTCAATAAACATGTCGATTTCGCCGTCAAGTACGGCCCCGGTGTTGCCGGTTTCGACATCGGTACGCAAGTCTTTTACCATCTGGTATGGATGCAGGACGTAACTGCGGATCTGGCTGCCAAAGTTTGCCTCAACATTTTGGCCCTTGAGCTTTGCCTTCTCCGCTGCACGCTTCTCCTGCTCGAGCTCATACAGGCGGCCGCGCAGCACACGCATAGCCATCTCTCGGTTCTGCGATTGGCTGCGCTCATTCTGCGAGGTGGCGATTATGCCGGTCGGCAGGTGGCGGATGCGCACGGCCGTTTGGTTTTTCTGCACGTTCTGTCCGCCCGCGCCGCTGCTGAGGTATACCTCGATTTGGATGTCGTTGGCGGGAATCTCGATCTCGATGTCCTCGTCCAGTACGGGCATCACTTCCAGCTTGGCAAACGAAGTATGCCGCCGGCTGTTGGCGTCATAAGGGCTGATGCGCACGAGGCGGTGCGTGCCGCGCTCCGCTTTGAGCAAGCCATAGGCGTTGGGGCCATCCACCTCGATCGTAACGGACTTAATCCCGGCCTCTTCACCCTCGGTGATGTCGGTGACGACCGTCTTGTAGTTGTGGCGTTCCGCCCAGCGTAAATACATGCGCAGCAGCATCTGTGCCCAGTCCTGCGCCTCAGTGCCGCCCGCTCCGGCGTGGATGCTGAAGAGTGCCGAGCCGCGATCGTAGCGACCGCTTAGGGCCAGTTCGAACTCGCGGCCGTCCAGCTCCTGCTCCAGTGCCGCCGCTTCGCCTTCCAGTTCGGTGAGCATCTCTGGGTCGTCGTCCGCTACCTCAAGCAGTTCGAGCGCATCCTGGGCACGGCGCGTGATGCCCTCCCAGGTAGCGACGACGGCGTGCAGGGACGACATCTCCTGCATCTTCTTTTGGGCGGCCTGTTGGTCGCTCCAGAAGTTCTCATTTTGCGTTTCCGCCTCCAACTCGGCGGCGCGGGCTGCCTTGGCCGCTAAGTCAAAGACGCCCCCGTATGGCATCGACACGTGCGACGAGCGCCGTCAGGCGGTTGTGCAGTTCGTTCATATAATGCTCCGTCTAATCTCCCAATAGTCCCGTGACAAACGCGACGGGATCAAACAAGGCAAAGTCACCGATCTTCTCGCCGGTGCCGACAAACCGCACTGGCACACCCAGTTCGCGCTTGACGTTGAGGATGGCGCCGCCCTTGCTTGTACCATCCAGCTTTGTGAGCACCAGCCCCGTGACGCCAGCGCTTTCCTGAAAAGCTTTGGCTTGCGAGATAGCATTTTGCCCGGTAGCGGCGTCGAGGACGAGCAGCACTTCGTGCGGCGCGCGGTGCACCTGCTTACCCGCCACGGCTTTGATCTTCTCCAGCTCTTTCATCAGGTTGAACTTTGTCTGGAGGCGGCCGGCGGTATCGACGATCAAGAGGTCGGCCCGGCGGCTCTCCTGGCTGGCGCGAATGGCGTCAAAGATGACCGCGCCCGGATCGGCGCCCGGCTCATGCGCGATGATATCCACGCCGGCACGGTCGGCCCAAATCTTGAGCTGGTCGATCGCCGCGGCGCGAAAGGTGTCGGCCGCGCCAAGCACCACCTTGCGCCCGCGCTGCTTGTAGTAGTAGGCCATCTTGCCGATGCTGGTAGTCTTGCCCGAGCCGTTGACGCCGACGACAAGCACGACGGTGAGGATGCGCGGTTCTTCGATATGCAGCGGTTCATCCGACTGCAGCATACGGACCATTTCCTGCTTGAGCACGAGGTAGGCATCGCTCGAAGCCTTGATGTTCTCGTGGGCGACACGCTCGCGGGTTGCCGTCAGCAGTTCCTCGGCCGTCGCCATACCGACGTCGCCCATGATCATCGTTTCCTCCAGTTCCTCCCAGAGTTCGTCGGTGATCTCGTTTTCTTGGAAGATAGTGCCAATGCGGCCAAATATGCCGCCACGCGTTTTCGTCAGGCTCTGTTCTAGCTTGACGTCATCTTCCGTCTTCTCTTCCTTCTTTTTACCAAATAACCGTCCGAACACGGTAGTATACTCCTTTCAGGGATGCATATCCTTCTAGTGTACCATAGCGAGCCAGATAGTCATGTCGGGGCATCAGATTTGGGGTAATATGCGAGACTTGTTTTTGTTGGATCCGGACGTCGTGTTTTTGAACCACGGCAGCTTTGGCGCCACGCCGCGGCCGGTGTTTGACGCTTACCAAGGGTGGCAGGCCAAGGTTGAGCGCCAGCCGGTATACTTCTTCAGTCACCTTTATGACCCGGAACTGCGCACCGCGCGGGAGGCGTTGGCGGCCTTTGTCAATGTGGACGCCGACGACCTGGTATTTGTCCATAACGCCACCTTCGGTGTAAACGTCGTTGCGCGTTCGCTGGACCTGCAGCCGGGCGATGAAATCTTGACGAGCGACCATGAATACGGCGCTTGCAGTAACGCCTGGGAAAGCGCCTGCCGCAAAACCGGCGCCACATACGTGCGGCATTCCATTTCGCTGCCCGGCGCCGCCGGTTACGATGCGAATGGACTGGCCGAGCACTTCTGGCAGGGAGTTACGCCCCACACCAAGGTGATCTATCTCAGCCACATCACCTCCCCGACTGCGCTGATCCTGCCGATCGCAGCGATTTGTGCCCGTGCTCGCGCCGCAGGGATCCTGACGGTAATCGATGGGGCACACGCACCAGGGCAGATTCCACTCGACCTTGGCGCGATCGATGCCGACGTCTATACGGGCAATCTGCATAAGTGGCTGTGCGCCGCTAAGGGAGCCGGCTTTCTATGGGTGCGCCCGTCGCTGCAGTCGCGCATCGAGCCCCTGGTGGTGAGCTGGGGCTATGGTCCAGAACGCGGCAAGTTCCTGGAGAACGATTTTGTCAGCGCGCTGCAGTGGCAGGGCACGGACGATCCGGCTGCCTTCCTAAGTGTGCCGGCCGCCATCAACTTTCAGGCCGAGCACGACTGGCCTGCGCACCGCGCGCGCTGCCAGGCAATGCTCGCCGCCACGCTTGACCGCATCTCTGCCATCACCGGGCTGGCGCCGGCCTACCCACACGGGAATGGCTGGTACGCTCAGATGGCCATCGCCCCGATCCCTGTACAAACTGACCTTGCCGCCCTGAAGGCGCGGCTGTGGGAAAGCTACCGGATCGAGATTCCTCTGGTCAACTGGCACGGGCAGCATTTCGTACGCATCTCGGTGCAGGCGTATACCACGCAGAAGGACCTGGACACGTTGGTAGCGGCGCTCGGCCGGGAGTTGGTGTAAGTCCCTCTGGCTGTTCGTTAAGGAGAACGTTAGTTATTTTGGCCGCCGTGGTCAACAGGTTGACCATGGCGGTTCTGCCTCCTGCTCGCCCACAAAGTCATGCTGATTGTACACGTAAACGCATCAAACCTGCTGCGCCATGCAGCGATATTGCTGCTTGTGTGACAGTTTAATAGCTAGGTGTTACAATCTAGCTACAACAACAGCAATGGACAGCGCCCGCAATCCCCCAATACCGCTGTGATATGGAGAGACAACAGACATGGCGTTGGTAGAAAACCGGCCGGCCCAGGCCGGCCATCGTAAGCTTTGGGAAAGGATGCCGGGTAGCGCGAGCGAGCGCTTGGCGCTTGCCACGCTCGACGGCGTCTCGGCGCATATTGCCGTTGTCGACCAGGATGGGACTATCCTGACCGTTAACCAAAGTTGGCGCGACTTTGCTGCCGCCAACTCGCCTGACTCGGCAGGCTTATGTGAGGGTGCCAACTATCTGGGCGTCTGCGCAGCGGCAAAAGGCCCGGCCAGTGCTGAGGCGCCAGCATTTTTGTCTGCCCTGCTTGCGGTGCTGGCCGGTGAGTCCACGGCTGCCGCGGTCGAATACCCCTGCCACAGCCCAAGCGAAGAGTGCTGGTTCGTCGCACGCATCACACGCTTTCCCGGCTCCGGCCCTGCGAAAGCTATCGTCTCCCATGAGAACATCACGCGCTACAAGCTCATGGAGAAGGCGCTGCGCGACAGCGAAGCGCACTACCGCAGCCTCTTCGAGAATAACCACAGCGTCATGCTTTTGATTGATGGGAATGGCGGCGCCATCATAGATGCCAACCCCGCTGCCGTAACATATTACGGCTGGCCACGCGAGCAGCTGAAGTTAATGCGGATTGGCGAAATTAACACTCTCTCGGCCACTGAAGTTCAGGCCGAGATGAATTGCGCGGCAAGCGAGCAGCGCAACTGTTTCCTGTTCAAACATCGCCTGGCCGACGGCTCCATACGCGATGTCGAAGTGTTCAGCGGGCCGGTGTCAATCAGCGGCCGGTCCCTACTTTATTCCATCGTGCACGACATTACCGATCGCAAGCAGGCTGAGAATGCATTGGTCCGGAGTGAGGCGGCACTGCGCAAATCACAAGCAGTAGCGCACGTGGGCCACTGGATATGGGACGTCGACACGCACGCCATCACCTGGTCAGACGAAGTCAAGCGCATCTTTGGGCTCGACCCGGCTGCCTATGGCAATCTTCCGCACGCCATGGTCGATCATGCCGCCCATCCGGACGATGCAGGACGGCTGCACGCTATTCTCGACAGTTTTATTGAGGATGGACAACAGGCAGTAGACGCCGAATATCGGGTTGTATGGCCCGACGGGAGCATCCACTATGCTTGGAACATGCCGGCCGAGCGGACCGTTGACGCACAAGGCCATACGGTGCAATTCTTGGGTGTCGTGCAGGACGTAACTGAGCACAAACGTGAAGAGCTTGAGCGCGAGCGGCTCCTGCTGCAGTTGAGGGATCAGGCGGATCGTCTCGCACTAGTGATGCGCAGTGTGCCCGAAGGCGTGCTGTTGCTGGGTACAGACTGGCAGGTCTTGCTCGCTAACCCCTATGCCGAATCGCTGTTGGCGCTGCTGGCGACGTATGACGCGGGCTGTGATGCCGAAAAGCGGCTGACCCATTTGGGCAGCGTGGGGGTGGAATCCTTGCTTGCCGGCCCTGCGCGCGGGCAGTGGTATACGCTGCATCGCCTGCAGCGTACATTTGAACTAGTCGGCAGCCCAGTTCAATCCGGCCAGGGAGATGCAGGGTGGGTCCTGGTGATACGTGACGTAACGGCCGAGCATGCACTGCAGGAACAGCTCCAGCGCCAGGAACGGCTGGCCGCCGTCGGGCAGTTGGCTGCCGGCATTGCCCATGATTTCAACAATATCATGTCGGTCATCTCGATCTATGCCGAACTGCTGGGCGAGGCGCCGTCGTTGTCGGCCAAGGACCGCGAGCGGGCGGCAACGATCGGCGGTCAGGCGCTCCGCGCCACCAGCATGATACGCCAGATACTTGATTTCAGCCGTCGCAGCGTGTTTGAGCGCAACACGTTCGATCTCTTGCCGCTGCTCAAGGAGCAGGAGAAGCTGCTCAAGCAGACGCTGCGCGAGAACATTGAGATTGAGCTGTCCTACGAACGTGGTGAATATTGGGTAATGGCCGACCCCACGCGTATTCAGCAGCTGGTTATGAACCTCGCCGTCAATGCCCGCGACGCCATGGCGGAGGGCGGCAAGCTCCGCCTGGAGCTCGACCATTTGTCCATCACGGCGGACCAGTGGGCAGCCTACCCCGGTGTTAAGCCAGGCGGCTGGCTGCGGCTGTCGGTGACCGATACCGGAACGGGGATTGCCCCTGAGCATTTGCCGCGTATCTTTGAGCCGTTCTTTACTACCAAGGAGACGGGCAAGGGGACCGGCTTGGGGTTGGCCCAGGCGCATGGGATCGTGGCGCAGCACGATGGCCAAATCTTGGTTGCGAGTACCCCAGGCGTCGGCACCAGGTTCACGATCCTCCTGCCCGCACAAGAGGTACCCTTACCACAAGCGGATGGCAGGCGCATTCACGCTCGCGTGGCGGGACACGGCGAACGCGTGCTGCTGGTAGAGGATGACGATATCTTGCGTGATTCGTTGGCCGACCGTCTGGCTCACTGGAACTACCAGGTGAGCGTAGCCGCCAATGGCGAGGATGCCCTGGCGCTGCTTTCGCGCAGTGACACGAAGGTCGACTTGATCATCAGCGACGTGATCATGCCTCGCCTCGGAGGAATCGGCTTGCTTCAGGCGCTGCGTCAACAGGGCGTCAACACCTCTATGATCCTGCTGAGCGGGCATCCGCGAGGCGAAGATCCGAACGATGTCGAGTCGCTTGGTCTCTGTGCCTGGCTCACCAAGCCTCCCCAGAGCGAAGAGCTGGCCAAAGCAGTGGAGCAGGCACTCGTATTCCAGCAGTGTATCTGACAGGCAGGGCTACTTACCTACCTGGCGGCTGTCACTCACGACCCTGCCGTCGGCAAGGGTGATGATGCGATCGGCCCGTTCGGCAACATCCGGGCTGTGGGTGACGAGCACAAGCGTCGTCTGGCGTTCCTGGTGCAGCTCTACGAGCACCTCAAGAATTCCTGCCCCGTTGCGCGAATCCAGGTTGCCCGTCGGCTCGTCAGCAAAGATGATCTTTGGCTGATTGACAAGCGCACGGCAGATAGCCACGCGCTGCTTCTCGCCGCCAGACAGCTGGTGCGGAAAATTGGTCGCGCGGCCGCCCAAACCCACGCGGTCGAGCAGTGCCTGGGCGCGCGTGCGCGCCTGTGGATCGCCGGCCAACTCCGCGGGAAAGGCGATATTCTCGATGGCGTTGAGCGACGGTACCAGGTGAAAAGACTGGAAGACAAAGCCAAAGACCTTGTTGCGCACGGGCGCCAGCTGGTCTTCACTCCAATCGGTGATATCGGTGCCGTCAATCCGCACGCGGCCGCGTGTGGGCTGGTCGAGGCCGGAGAGAATGCTCAGCAAGGTGGACTTGCCGCTGCCGCTGCTGCCCATGATCACTACGAACTCGCCCGGTTCAATGGCAAACGCGACGTCGTCGAGCACGGCGATCTGGCGCTCGGCGATGGCGTAGCTCTTGGTCACATGGTCTGCTACTAAGATAGGTGGCATGCAGCGTGTCCGTCAGGCGCCGGCATAGCGGCGGCGAATGTGAGGAATGAGATATTCCTCAAAGGCGCGGTCTACTTCGTATTCGGGACGCCAGTTCCAGTCCATGCGCGCGGCGCTGTCATCGATGTCGGCCGGCCAGCTGTCCACGATTGCTTCTCGCTTCAGATCCGGCTCGAAGCTGACCTGTGCCGCAGGGAATGCGCTCAGCACGCGCTCGCGGATCTCCGCTGCCGACAGGCTGAAGCTGGTGACGTTGTAGACCTGGCGGCTGAGCCGGTGGCGAGGAGCGTGACCCAGCTGCAGCAGGGCGCGTACGGCGTCGGGCATCACCATGAACGGAATACGCGCTTCCTCGCGCACAAAGCAGCCGTAGGGTTGCCCCTGCGCGGCGGCGTGCAGCATCTCGGGCGCATAGTCGCTGGTCCCGCCGGAAGGCACGGTGACGGCGCTGATCAGGCCGGGGAAGCGCACCGACCGGAAGTCGATGGTGGGCGGTTGCTCGACGGCCAATTGCTTGTAGTAGCGGCTGAAGTAACTGCCCAGCATCTCGCAGTAGAGCTTGTTGCAGCCATACATCGTGCGCGGCTGGTTCCACTCGAACTCGCGCACGCGCTGGAAGTGGGCCTTGGTTTCGCGATCGGGCAGACCATAGGCGGCGATCGAGCTGGGAAAGATAAACTGGACCGACCGTTTGCGCCACTGGCTTTCCTCTGCCGCCAGCTTGAGCAGCGCCAGCGAAGCCTCTACGTTGACCTGGTGCGCTTCCTCGGGTGTAATCTCGGCGCGGGTGGACAGCAGGGCCGCCAGGTGATAGATGACGTCGATCTCGTACTCGCTGACCAGGCGCGCCAGGAGGCGCATGTTGAGCAGGTCGCCTTCCACGTGCGTGGTGAGCGCCCGCAGTTCAGTTGGCAGCGGGTGCAGATCCATGGTTAGCAGGTGATTGGCCGGATCCTGGGCCAACTCACGCACGAGGGCGTTGCCAACCTCACCGCTCGCCCCAGTGATAAAGATAACCTTCTTGCGCATCTAGTTTGGTTCCCATCGCGTTTGGGCGAAATGTCCCCGGGACATGTGGATCACCCTGTCAGTATGTTGAGTTCGCGCCCCACGCGGGCAAAAATATCCAGTGCCTGCTCCAGATCCGCCTGGCTGTGGGCAGCCGAGTTCATCACGCGGATGCGCGCCTTGCCCATGGGGACGGTAGGATAGCCGATGGCCATGGCGAAGATGCCGTGCCCAAGCAGGCTGCGGCTGAACGCCTGCGCCAAGGGCGCCTCGCCCAGCATGAGGGGAATGATGGGCGTCTGGCTGTGACCGGTATCAAACCCCATGCGCTGCAGCTCCTGGCGCATGAGTGCTGCATTCTGCCAAAGGCGCGTGACCAACTCGTCGGATTCCTCCAGAATGTTGACCGCCTCGATACAGGCTGCGACATCCGGCGCCGTCATGGCACTGGAGAAGAGGAACGGGCGGCCGCGCTGGCGCAGCCAGTCGACGATCGACTTGCGCCCCGCGACAAGGCCGCCAACCACGCCAAACGCTTTGCTGAGCGTGCCGATCTCGACGTGGACGCGGCCGTGCAGGCCAAAATGGTCCACGATGCCGCGCCCGCCCTTGCCGAGTACGCCTTCGCCGTGGGCATCGTCCACCATCAGGATAATACCGTGCTCTTCGGCAATGTCGCAGAGGCCGTCTAGCGGTGCCACATCGCCATCCATACTAAAGACGCCGTCACTCACGATCAGCCGGCGGCGGTAGCTCTGCGTCTCCCGGATGCGCCGCTGCAGGTCATCCATATTATTGTGGCCATAGCGGACGACGGCAGCGCGGCTCAAGCGGCAGGCATCGATGATACTGGCGTGGTTTAGTTCGTCGGAGAAGATAACGTCTTCTGGTCCGACCAGGGCCGGGATGGTGGCGAGATTGGCCGCAAAACCGCTCTGCAGGGTAATGCACGCTTCGGCATGTTTGAATGCCGCCAGGCGTTCCTCCAGCTCGACGTGCAGGGAGGTCGTGCCGGCGATCGTGCGCACGGCGCCCGGGCCGACGCCAAACTGGTCGACGGCATCTTTGGCCGCCCGGCGCAGGCGCGGGTGGTTGGCCAGGCCGAGATAGTTATTGGCGCAGAAATTCAAAAGACGGCGGCCGCCGATCGTCACCCAGGCATCCATCGGCGACTCGATCGTGCGGATATTCGTGCGCAAGCCGGCTGTGGCCAACTGCTGCAGTTCGTCGTCGATCCAAGCCAGCGGATCTATTGCCATTTTTGAACTCCCCTTTGCAGTTCAATCCCGATTTGCCGCGTGAAAGGAATTGTAACATGCTCGCTCTGAATGCACACGAAACTGCCGCTTGACAGCCCTTACAATTACACATATATTGGCACCGTGAGACGCAGTGAGTTCTGCTCCGGTTGTGTCCAACTACCGTCCAGGCTGCTCAAGTCTGGGCGGTTTTGATCTGACGGCACGCCGGAGCAATCATCCGCCGCAAATGTCGACTTCTGCGCCAAGCATTCCACCATCCGCTGTAATGTAAGGAGTACTAGGAAGATGAGCGAGCGTGTAACTGGCACGGTCAAGTGGTTCAACGATGCCAAAGGCTACGGGTTCATAGCCCGTGACGGTGGCGGCAGCGACGTATTCGTCCACTACTCCGCTGTCGATGGCGATGGCTTCAAGAGCTTGGCAGAAGGCCAACGCGTTGAGTTCAAGATTGAACAAGGACCAAAAGGCATGGCTGCAGCAGAAGTGCGAAAGGTGGGTACGGAATCCTGATGACGAAACAAAGTCTTGTAGTTGCCGATGACCTCGTCGTTCGGCTGGACTATACGTTGACGTTAGGCGGTGGCGATGTCTACGACTCGTCCGAGGAAAGTGGGCCACTGGAATACCTTCAGGGCCATGGCCAGCTTATTCCAGGCCTCGAACAGGCGCTGTATGACATGGCCGTCGGCGACGAGAAAGACGTCGTCGTAACGCCGGATCTGGCTTATGGCGAATATGACTCAGAGGCCGTCCAGGAACTGCCGCGCGACATGTTCCCCCCCACGATGGAATTGGAGGAGGGCATGGCGATCGACCTCTACGACGAGGAGGCTGAGGAAGAGCTGGAAGCGACTATCGACGAACGTTGACGACGACACAGTGGTCGTGAACTTCAACCATCCTTTGGCCGGCGAAACGCTCAATTTTCATGTTCGCATCGTCGATATCCGGCCCGCCACGCCGGAAGAGCTCGACCACGGCCACGCCCACGATGACGGGCACTCCCATTAAACGGCAAGCAAGGCAAAAAGAGGGGCCGGTCCACTGGACCGGCCCCTCTTTTTGCGTCAGTTACCGCTTGCCTACTTCTTCTTCAGCACCGGCAAGCCATTGCGGCTCTCTTCAACCTTGTACCCCTCAGGAACAGCAGGCAGCGCACCTTCTTTCTCCTCACGTGCGAAAAAGTAAATGGTCTGCGTTTTGCCGTTCTTCAGTGTGGTGACACGGGAATGAAGGATGTATTCATTGCCCTTGCTATTCTTGTACGAAAAAAATTTGGAAGCCACGATCACTCTCCTTTTCCACCTTGTTGTCCACCGGCTGTCCGCCCGGACTATCGAACTGGACTATCGAATCAAGTCGGCTCCTACTAGGGAAGCCTGTCTAGTGTAGACGCATACTACTGCCACCTCGTTCCAGAGGTAGCGACCCTGGCATACCCGACAGCACGTCACATTCTACCACGATTAAGGCAGATAAACAATGTATTTGTTGCCGGGAAGGTTATATTTCGCTGTGCAAACGGTATATGTTCAAGTCATAGAACAAGTCATAGCACCGCTCACAAAACAGCGGCGGGCGAGCTGCAGGTGTGGTCACGGGGTGGGGAGTGCGCTTTCCAAGTAGAGCAGACGTACAAATTGATCCCCGCTGCGCACCCGGTCGCTGTCGCCTGTCAAGTTGAATCCCAGGCTTTCCCAAAACTTGAGGGCTCCAATGTTGAACTGTTCTATGCTCAAGCGCGCTTTGTGCATGTGGGCACTTGCGGCCAGCCAAGGTGAGAGCAGCGCCCACGCTTGCGTCCCAACCCCTTGCCGCTGATAGGGTGCAGCGACCATCAGCATGCCGATAGTGGCTGTTTCTGCTGCGGGCCAGTCGAGGCGGAAATCAACCACGCCAATTAGCTCAGCCCCGACCGCAGCATCCTGCTCGTCCACGCGTTTGACGATGCCCACCACATATCGTCCCGGCGTCTCATTTGCGGCGGCGAGATCGTGCTGGGCCTGGTCAGGTGGCGGTCCTTCGAGACCGTGCATCTGCCAGTATCCCGGCGTGGCGGTATATACCGAGTGCAACGCTGCGGTGTGGTACTCGGCGTCGAGCGGCAGCAGCGAAATGATGTGTGCCACAGATCAGCTTCCTTGGACTGCACTGACCGGCATGTCCCCAGCCACATCCTTCCGTGTCCCGACTGCGCTGTTGACGCCGGCGCGCAGCTGGGCCAACTCCTGGCGTGCCTGTTCCATGCTGCTTGCGGTTTGTTCCAGCTTCTCGCGCTCGACGCGCACAAAGCGCGTGTAGGGACTCACAGCCTCGCGCATGCGCTGTATGCTGTCGGCCAGCTCGTGTTCGAACTGCTGGGTCATGGCTTCGTCCAACTGGTCGCGCAAGATACCGATCTTGTCGCGCAGCTCGGCTTTCAGCTTGTTCCGGCGGTAGGGCAGTACATAAAAGCCGAGGGCCGCCAGCAGGCCCGCGCTGAGCATGCCGGTAAAATCCAGCAGCGTTGTGTGGAGCACGGCCACCAACACTGCGCCCAGTCCGACGGCACTTACTTCAACCGCCGCCGTCTGCAGCATGGCGTTTTGTACCTGCTGGAGCAAGTTGGCCGACTCGCTGCGTGGATCGTAGCTGTCCACGACGCGTTGGGCGGCACGACCCACGCTGGCGATCAGGTCCTGCCGGTTGCGCTCGAAGTCAAGTCCTACGCTGCCTACCATAGCGTCGTCATGGTGGACGAGACGGCGGCCCAGGAAGCTGGTAAGTGCCTTCCATTGGCTGTACTCGCGATCGACCATCCAATCGATCAGTTCGCTGATATGCCGATCGACTTCGCGCGACGTATCGGCGACGACCTCACGCTCAAAGGCAGCACGCAGCTTGTCCCCGTTGAGCAGATCAGGCAGACGCCAGATGCTGAGCGTCTCGTCGATGAACTTGTCGCCGCGCTCGGCCATGCCGTAAAGAACATTCTCGACGTGGCTCAGATGATACTTGAAGTCGCGGCGCATGTCGCCCTCATATGCGGCCAGCTGCTCTTCAACCGAGTCCAGCGCGGTGAAGTCGTCCCGCAGCAACTGTTTGCGCCGCACGATCAACTCGCCGTAGGTGTCGGTAAGACGCCCGGCTACGCCCAGCGGGTTCTCGAGCTTCAGCCGTAGCCGCTGCCCGGCATCCAGACTGTGCAAAACATAGGCTTCCAATGGCGCAAACTGGCTGGCTTCCCACAGCGGACCGCCCGGCGACTTCCCGTCACGCTCGGCTGCCGGTCCCTGCTCAAGCTTGGCCTGCAGGGCACTGCGTGCGCTCACAGCAAAGACGTGCGGCCGTACCCCAAGCAGCCGTTCGGCATTGTCGCCCACAAACTGCACGATCTGCGCCCGCTCCTCGCCGTTGTCGATCAGGTCGATCTTGTTGATGACTAGGACGATCTTCTTGCCCCACTGGCGGATGCGTTCCAGGAAGACGCGTTCGCTTTCGCTGAAAGGCCGATCGGCGCTAGTGACAAAGAGGACGAGATCGCTGCGCGGCACGAAGTGCTCGGTAATCTCCTGGTGGCGCTGAATCACGGCATTGGTGCCCGGCGTATCGACAAGGTTGATCTCGCGCAGCCACTCGACCGGCAGGTGCACCAGCAGTGTATCCTCGCCGCTGATCTCCTCCATGCGGCGGTCGCCGTGGCGCAGCAGCTGGATCTGGCTGGTCGTGGGCAGCACGCCCTCCGCTAGCAGTCGCTCGCCCAGCATGGCGTTGAGAAATGCCGTCTTGCCTGCGTTGAATTCGCCCACGACCACGAGCAGGAACAACTCGTCGAGCTGGTGCAGCGCCTGCTTCAGCCGGCTGAGGTCTTCGTCAGGCGCGCCCAGGCGGACCAGCAGCACGCGCAGGTCCTCCAGCAAGCTGCGCTCGCGGCGCAGCAGTTGATCTTGTTCTCGGGTTAATACTCTCTGCAAGTCAAAGTCCTATTCCATCCGCTCGGATTGCCACATACATTACGCACAGTGCGCGTTTGAGTTGCAGGATGGGCTTCAAACAATATTGTAACACAGGGGGCTGGACATCCGCTGTGGGACGTGTTACACTAGGGTTAGTGTATAATTTACATTAAGGAGGACGAACATGTTAGCCAACCTGCCACTGCCCCCCCACTATCATCCGGAAGCGGTCGAGCGCATCTTCCGCGTGCCCTATGAGCAGCGCGCCGCCGAGGCTGAGCGCTGGGCTGCCGAATATAATCTACACCCTGCCGTCGAAGATAAGTACCGCGTCGCTTTGATTGCGGTGGATGTCCAAAACACCTTCTGCCTGCCTGACTTTGAGCTTTACGTGGGTGGGCGTTCAGGGCGCGGCGCGCTCGACGACAATCGGCGCCTGGTGGAGTTTGTCTACCGCAACCTGGGCGTGATCACGCAGATCTATCCCACGCTCGATACGCATCAGGCCGCGCAAATCTTCCATGCCCTATTCTTTGTCAACGCGCGGGGTGAACACCCGGGCCCGATGACTACGATCACTGCGGCGGACATCGAAAACGGCGTCTGGCACTTTAACAAGGACCTGGCGCCCAGCCTGGGCATCGATCCTGCGTACGCACAGGCCCATTTGCGCCACTACACGCGCACACTGGCCGAAACCGGCCGCTACGATCTGACGGTGTGGCCGTATCACGCCATGTTAGGCTCCATCGGGCATGCATTGGTGCCCGCGTTCGAGGAGGCTATGTTCTTTCACAGCGTAGCACGGCGCAGCCAGCCCAGCTTTCAGGTCAAAGGCGACGAGACGCTGACCGAGCACTATTCGGCGCTAGGGCCCGAGGTGCTGACCGGCCCGGACGGCGCTGCCATCGGTGCACCCAACACGCAGCTGATTCATGAACTGGCGCGTTACGACGCCGTGATCGTGGCCGGTGAGGCCAAGAGCCACTGCGTCGCCTGGACAATCCAACACCTGTTGGACGGTTTTGTCGGCATCGACCGCAAGCTTGTGCGGAATATCTACTTGCTGGAAGACTGCACCTCGCCGGTCGTCGTCCCCGGCGTCGTGGACTACACCGACGCGGCCGACGAAGCGTTTGCCCGGTTTGCCAAGGCCGGTGCTCACCTGGTCAAAGCGACTGACCGCATCGAGCGCTGGCTGCCGGTGGCGTTGGCGGAGTGGGAAGGGGCGTAACGAAAAAAACGTCCCCGGGACCGGCGAACGCTTGCGTTCGCCGGTCCCGGGGACGTAGTGGTTGCTGTTAGCTGATCTGCGGCTGCAGGACGCCGTAGTTGCCATCCTTGCGCTTGTAGATCACGTTGATGGACTTGGCTTGAGGGTTGAAGAAGACGAAGAAGTCGTGTCCCAGCAGTTCCATCTGCTCGGCGGCCTCGTCCTCATCCATCGGCTGGATCATGAACTCCTTGCGGCGGATGATGCGTACTGCTTCCTCTTCGGCTTCCGCCGTCTCGTCCGTGACCGCGGTCGCGGCAACTTCAGCCTCGCGCGTAACGGCGTGAGAAGCGCGGCGGCGGTTATCGTAACGGCGCCCCTTGAAGCGCCGAATTTGGCTGGACATCTTGTCAACCGTGGCGTCGATCGAAGCGAATATATCGCTGGTGGACTCCTCGGCACGCAGGATCTGTCCGTTAGCCCAGATTGTGATCTGCGCCGTGAAGCGGTCGTCGGCGGACCGCGTCATATTCTGCGTGAGCTCGGCGCGCACCTCGCCGATCTGCGGTAAGTATCGTTCGAGCTTGCCTACTTTCTTCGTGACGTATTCCTTGACATAATCGGTTACATCAACGTTGCGGCCATGGACCATTACTTTCATGGTCGAGCTCCTTTCCAAGGACAGTGAAACGACATTGTGAAACGGCAATAGAGATACCGGTCACCCGCACCTTCGGGGGCGCCAATATCCTGTGCAACACGGCAGGACCGGCCACGCGATCAGCCGCCGGCCATGATAAACAGCCTGTTACTATACGCTCAGAATTTGGACACGCAGAGTTATAGACGAGGTAGTTATCGGATGTATGGCAGGTATGGGAAGAGAACCTGTGAGAGCCATCCATATACAGATTCTAGTGCCGTTATCGCCACTTGTCAACCGACGTTTGACCGGTAAATTGGGGTCTGAACCACGATTCAGACCCCCAGAACCATCCCTTCGTTCGGCGACACGTACAGCCGCCGCAGCGGCACTTCGCCCTTGCTCAGCATGTTGGTGCTCAACAGGATGTTGGCGCTCTTGCCCAGACTGCTGAGGTCGAGACGGTGCGTGCCTCCCCCGAAGTTGAGCACCACCAGGTAGCGCTGCTCGCCGTCATCGGTCTTGGCCGTGCGCAGATAGGCGTAGACCTCGTCTTTACCCGTGTCCACAGCTTTGTAATCACCCACGACCAAGGCCGGCGACGACGCCCGCAGCGCAGTGAGCGCACGGAAATACGACAGCATCGACGTCGGGTCAGTGGACTGCACCGCCACGTTGCGCGTGCGGAAGTCGTCCGCCAGCGGCAGCCATGTCCGCACGCCCCCTGCGGCAAAGCCCCCATTGGGCGAATCGTCCCACTGCATGGGCGTGCGGGCCGGGTCGCGGCCTACGAGGTCGGCGATCTCGGGCTGATTCACAGCCTGCGGGTCCTGTAGAAATTCAGGCGGGATGTGTACATTCGCCATACCTAGTTCGTCGCCGTAGTAGCAGGTCGGTGTCCCCCGCAGTGTGAGCAGCAGCATGTTGGCGACGCGTGCCTGGTCTGGTCCGACCCGGGTTGCGAGACGGTGCTTGTCGTGGTTTCCCAACACCCAGTTTGGCCACGCGCCCGGGGGTAAGTCCGCCTCGTACTGATCCACCAGCTGGCGTACGGTCTGGGCGTTCCATGGTGAGTCGATCAGCTGGAAGTTGAAGGGCAGATGGCACTCGTCAAAGGCTGCGCCGTAATAAGCCATCAGCCGCTTGTTGGGCAGGTAGATCTCGCCCACCATCATGCGGTCGTCATATTCGTCGAGCAGCGCGCGCATCCGCCGGATCACCTCGTGCACCTCCGGCTGGTCCTGCGTGTGAATGTGCTGCAGCCGAAAATGTGGGTTGACGCCATCCCAGTTGGGGTCGTCAGGTTCGTCGCGCAGCTCGGCGTCTTTGATCATCAGCCAAATTACGTCGACGCGGAAGCCGTCGACGCCCCGTTTCAGCCAGAAGCGCATTTCGTTCAGCATCGCCTCGAGCACTGCAGGGTTGCGGTAGTTGAGTTCTGGCTGTTCCCGGACAAATTGGTGCAGATAATACTGGCCGGTAGCCGCATCAAGTGTCCACGCGGGGCCGCCAAAGAAGCTGCTCCAGTTGTTGGGCGGACCGCCGTTCGGTGCCGGATCGCGCCATATGTACCAGTCGCGCTTGGGGTTATCGCGGCTGCTGCGGCTCTCCAGGAACCAGGCATGTTGGTCAGACGTATGATTGGG
Organism: uncultured Chloroflexia bacterium; assembly: GCA_963701415.1. Lineage (GTDB taxonomy): Bacteria > Chloroflexota > Anaerolineae > Caldilineales > Caldilineaceae > Fredericiella. The sequence goes on along the minus strand of CAVPAH010000018.1, from coordinate 269,555 downwards.
CACGAGGTCCAGGATCAATTTCAGGCCCCGCTCATGCGCTGCCGCCAGCAGCCGGTCGAAGTCCTCGAGCGTGCCATAGACCGGATCGACGGCCGTGTAGTTGGCGACGTCGTAGCCAAAATCTTTCATCGGCGAAGGGTTGATGGGCGACAGCCACAAGCATTTGACGTTGAGGCTGCATATATAATCGAGCCGCTGCATAATGCCGGGCAGATCGCCAATGCCGTCGCCGGTCGTGTCCTGGAATGAGCGGGGGTAGACCTGGTAGATAATGCCCGTCTGCCACCATTTCTTTGAATCGGACATGCTGCATCTCCTTTGCCGAGGTTGAAGGTGGGTTTAGCCCTGCCGGTATGCGCATTTTCATCCACGGCGCGGTGTTGTGGAAGTTGGCCACGGCGCTGCCGGGCGGGACAAGCTCGTCGCAGGCGGCGCGCAGGTTGTCGCTGAGCGTCATGTCCAGGACGGGCAAAATGTGTTCGAGCTGCGCCACGGTGCGCGGGCCAAACAACGGTGCCGTGACGCCCGGTTGATCCTTTACCCACAACAGTGCCAGCTGCACGGGCGACATGCCGACGTCGTGCGCCAGGTCGACAAAGTCGGCGCTGGCCTCAATCCCCCGCGCCGTGACGCGCTCGGCATAGATCCCGCCGCGCAGTGCCGCACGCGAATCAGTCGGGAAGTGTGCCGGGTCCTGGTAGCGGCCCGCCAGCAGCCCCGACGCGATCGGCGCCCAGGGAATCAGCCCGATCCCGTACTTGAGACACAAAGGCACCAGCTCATTTTCGACCCTCCGGTCGAGCAGGTTGTACGGCGGCTGCTCCGAGACAAAGTGCGCCCAGCCATGCAGTTCGGCGACGTGCAGCGCCTCCATGACCTGCCAGGCGGGATGTGTCGTCGTGCCGATATAGAGCACCTTGCCGTCGCGCACCAGCGTGTCCAGCGCATAGAGCGTTTCCTCGATCGGGATCTCCGGCGAGGGGCGGTGCAGTTGGTAAATATCGATATGGTCGGTTTGCAGCCGTCGCAGCGAATCTTCGCAGGCCTGAATAATGTGGCGGCGCGAGTTGCTGCGGTCGTTGGGCCCTGGCCCGGTCGGATAGAAGACCTTGGTCGCCAGCACAAGGCTGTGCCGCCGTGCGCCGCTGCGCCCATTGCGCTGCAGCCACCGGCCAATAAAGCGTTCGCTCTCGCCGGCAAACCGCTGGCCGCCGTAACTGTTGGCTGTATCGACCAGGTTGATGCCGGCGGCCGTAGCCCGATCGAGCAGGGCGTGCGCCGTAGCTTCGTCGACTGGATTGGCAAAATTGTCGGTGCCGAGACCGATAGGTGCTAGCTTGAGGCCACTGCGGCCCAGACGGCGAAAGCGCATGCGAGCCAACTTGGATTCCAGCCGATGTGCTGGGGTTGATGTGATGATCGCGCTGCGTGTGCGGTAGAATGCGTGCACACATTGGCTAGTAGAAATCTAACCGGACGGGTGAATTTATGCAAGAAGCGGTAGGGCGGACGCAGACCCAACAGGGGCTCGAACGCGCGGGCCTGTTTGCGGTCCTCCTCGTGGTCGACAGCATGCACTTTGTGTTTGCGCGGCTGCTTCTTCACCATCTGCCGCCCATGGCCTCTACGTTTTACGTCCTGGCCGTTGCCACAGTCGAGGTGGGTATCTTTGCCGCCGTGCGCCGCAAGCTGGACTGGCGTCCGGCTGTCACCAACTTTCCCTTCTTTGCCGCCATCGGCTTCTTCATCGCCACGAGCACACTGCTCAACTACATCGCTGTCGAGTTCATCGACCCAGGTACCGCCTCGATGTTGGGCAAGACCGGCGTCATCATCAGCCTGCTGCTGGGCGTATTCTGGCTGCGCGAGCGGTTGACACGTCAGCAGGCCGCCGGCGCCGTATTGGCCGTGGTGGGGGCCGCTATCATCAGCTTTCACCCTGGCGATGTCATGCAAATCGGCTCGCTCATGATCTTGACCTCGTCGTTTCTCTACTCGCTGCACACGGCCTTGGTAAAGCGCTATGGGCAGGAGATGGACTTCATCAAGTTCTTCTTTCACCGGCTCCTGTTTACGGCGTCGTTCCTGTTTCTCTTTGCCGTGGTGGGCCGGGAGCTCGCATGGCCCGACACCCAGACCTGGCTCGTGCTGGTGATCGCCGGCACGGTCGACGTAGTGATCAGCCGAGCGCTCTACTACCTGACGCTGCGCATGTTCACCATGAGCGTCCACACAATTATTCTCACCCTCAGCCCGGTCGTATCGATCATCATTTCGCTCTTCCTGTTCGGCACCTTTCCCGGCCCGCAGGAACTGGCCGGCGGCGTGCTGATCTTGATCGGCGTCTTTGCGGTGACCCGGGGAAAGTGACAGGGACAACCATGAAAATCAAGATTTGCGGGATCACAAACCTGGAAGACGCCCTGGCTGCGACGCAGGCCGGCGCGGACTATCTCGGCCTTCAACTTCCACCCGAAGTCGCCGCGCTATGTCACAGTGGCGCAAGCGCAAGCGATTGTGGCCGGCGTGCGATGGCAGTACCGAGACAAGGCGCCTAAGTCCGTTGGCATATTTGTCAACACGCCACCGGCACAGGTGCGTTATATACTTTACACGGCCGGGTTGGACTATGCACAGCTGCATGGCGATGAAGGCCCGGAGCAGCTGGCCGAGCAGCGCGGGCGCGGCTTTAAAGCTGTGCGTCCGGGGTCGCTGGACGAGGCGTTGGATGCTGCCGCCCGCTATGCCGGCTTCGGCCCAAAGGGCGGCCCAAACCTGCTGCTCGACGCGTACCATCCAGGTGAGTATGGGGGGACCGGCATACGCGCGGACTGGTCAACAGCTGCCGTCATCGCCAGCCGTGTGCCGCGCTTGCTGTTAGCCGGCGGGCTTACGCCGCAGAACGTTGCCGAAGCCATCGCCGCCGTGCAGCCGTGGGGCGTAGACGTCAGTTCCGGCGTCGAGGCAGCCCCGGGCCGCAAAGACCACGCCAAGCTCCGCGACTTCGTGCGCGCCGCGCTGGCAGTTGTCTGAACGGTTGTCTGAACCACGATTCGTGGTTCAGACAACCCTATGAATCAAGGTTCAGACTTCTCAGCCTTCAACGGAATCGCCGCCTTGCAGTAGGGGCACTGCGCCGTCGCAGGGCCGGTCCAGGTCACTGAACTGGCGCTGATGGCTGCCCCACAGGTCGGGCAATTGGACGGCACCGCCATGGCGGCGCTGCGCGCCGAAGCTGCCAGTGCCGCCTGCTCTGCCTTCTTCTGCTCCTGGCTTTTCGCCATGCTGCCAAGCAGTGCCTGGGTGATCCCGCTGATGGCGACCAGCACCAGGATGCCTGGGAACCAGTTCCCTGTATAGAAAAGGATCGCCAGGCCAATCAGCCAGATCGCAGACTGCACGGCCCCATACAGGCCGCGCAGGTCACGCTCTTCTCCGTCCTCTTTGCCTTTGTCTGTCACGGCCTTATCGGGAATCTCTTTCTCGGCCATACTACGACTCCTCTTGCGACTCCTCTGGCTCACATAGCGCCATTAGCCATTAGGCTGGGAACCACCCTGCCTGGGTTTTCGAGCATTTGGCATTCTGCGCCGGCTGATTCGTATAGAGCTGCACCTGGGCGAACTGGTCCTGCGTGCAGCGTTCCCAGCGCAGGATCTGCGGCTCCGTTTCGATCGACCCCATGTTTGGTGCATCCCAGGCGCCGTTCGACTGGAAGCAGTTCTTCTGGTGAATCTGCTGCTGTGCGCACGGCGTGTAGTTGCCGTAGTCGGTGACCAGGCTCGGCGGCGGCGGGAACAGCTGGTTCGGCGTCGAGGGCGGCGGCGCGGGCGGCTGCGGTTGGCCGCTGTCGCCCTTGGCATACGTCCAGCTGGCAAACAGGTATGCCGGGCCCGTGTACTGGCGGTACTCGATGTCGATGTAGTGATTGCCTTGCGTGAGCGGAATGTCAATCACGACGGTCTTGCCTGGCTGGTTTGCCCCGCGCGTATCTGCATAGAGCACATTGTCGATATACAAGGCAAAGTCGTCGTCTGCCTGCAGCTGCCAGCGATAGATGCCGGCGTAGAAGAAGGCAGTGGACACCAGGCGGGCGGTCCAGTTCTGGGCCGGCATGCCGGGTCCTGGCGGCGTGTCACTGCCCCAGTTAAAGGCAACCGTGCCAGCATTCTGGGAATAGACGGGGTTGCCCTGCCAGTTGACGTTGGGATAGTAAAATATCTGCCAGTTGGCGGTGCTCTGCGCTTGCGCCGTCGCGGCCGGCAGCAGTCCGACCAGGCACAGGCTCAGAACGAGGAACAGGGTGCAAATTCGTTGCGTATTGCGCTGCATGTGATCTGCCCTCCTTGGCGGCTACTGCTGTGCGCCGGCGGCCGGCGCCAGGACAGCCGGCGTCAGCGTCGGATCAGTGGTGACGGTTAATGTGCCGGTGATCGGTTCGTCGTCTTTAAAGCGGCCCACGTAGATGCCGTAGTAACCGGGTTCGGGCGCCTCGATGTCGACCACCGGATTGGCGTTGGTGCCGTCGGCGCTGTCGTCGGCGCAGAAAGAACCGACATCGGCGTGCACGACCACGAGCGACGTGTCCTGCTCGGCCTCAAACATGACGCGCAGGGCAGACAGTCCCTCCGGCACTTCGATAACATAGTCTGGGATGTCGCCGATCATGCCGCCGCATACCGCCTCGTCGCCCGTTACCTCAAACGAGGGCACCGTGCCGCTGGCCACCAGCGTCGCGCTGACGGTCGTCGCTTCGGTGATCACGGCATCGGTTGCGATCGGCTCCGTGTTTGTCACGGCTTCCTTGGCAGCAATTGCCGCGCTGGACGTGTCGGCAACTTCGACCTCGGGCTTGATCGGATCACGCTTGACGAGCTTGCTCGGGTCGAATTCGGTCAGGTTGATATCGGGCCGGGCCGTGATCACCAGCAGGCCGGGGATCAACTGGTTGGCATCAAAGCTGCCGATCCAGACCTGATAGGTGCCGGTAACAGGGTTAGCCACCGTAATCTCCGGATCGAGGACGTTATCCGCCAGGTCGTCGGCACAGAGATAGGTGCCGTCCGGCTGCTTGATGACCAGCGTCGAGTCGCTGTCGCTGTAAAAGAAGACGCGCAGCTGATCGACCGCGCCCGTCCAGCGGGCCGTCAGCACCGGCTTGTCGTTGATGTAGCCGACGCATGACGTATTGAACGTCGAGGCATCGACTTCACCGCCGCCGTTAAGGCTGACGAGGAAGGGGTCGAGCGCAAACCCAGCCTTCATGTCGAGCGTCAAGTAGGCGCTCGGTTCAGTTTCGGCTGGCACTGGCGTGGGAGCAGGGGTAGCGTCGCCCGTCTGCGCCAGGGCCACTGCCCATAGAAGTACGCCGAAGAGGGCGGCTGTACATGCTGCAATGACAAGCGGTCGTACTAATCTCATGTTGTCGAATCCTTTCGCTGTTGGTTGCCTGGCGACAAGCTCGGGCGGGATTGTCTCAGCATCGTCACGCGCGCAAGCACGCATTGTTGAGACGACGCAGCCCGGGCCATACCGGTTCCGCCCTCTATTCTACTCTATCTTTTTGCACAACGCACAGCTTCGCACAGTGTGCCAAATAGACCGAACTTGGCCCATTGTGGCGCATGCGCCGCTCGGGGTTTGGGGCTACAATAGGGATGAGTCGTTTCTACTCCTGTCTTGCAGAAAGCGCAGCTGAGCCAACCGCCATGCAATTCGTCCAGCGTTTCACAAGCAGCCCGCATTGGTCCAAGGTCGTGCGCTACGTGCCGAGCATTCATTGGCTGGCGCAGTACGACCGTACGTGGCTGCGCCCCGATCTGATCGCCGGCATGACGTTGTGGGGCGTTGGCGTACCCTCGGCATTGGCCTATGCCCAGATGGCCGGCGTATCGCCGGTTGCCGGGCTCTATGCCGCCTTCTGCGGGCTGTTCTTCTACAGCCTGCTCGGCCACCAGCCGCCATTTGAAGGTGACGGCGTCGTCGACGATGGCGGTCATGTCGGCGTCGCTCGTCGGCGCGCTGGCGCTGCCCAATTCGGCAGCCTACTTCACCGCGTCGGCCGCGCTGGCATTGATCGTAGGCGTCATGCTGCTGCTGGCCGGCATTGCCCGGCTGGGCGTGATTGCCGATTTTCTTTCCAAGCCGGTCGTAACCGGATTTGTCTTTGGCCTGGCCATCAGCATCATCATCGGCCAGCTTCCCAAGCTGCTGGGGTATAAAAGCGGGGGCGGCAACTCCTTTCAGCAGCTCTATTCTTTGCTCGCAAACCTGAGCGAGACCAATTGGCTGACGCTGACCTTAGGCGTTGCGTCCCTGGTGCTGATCTTCGGGATGCGCCGGTTCTACCCGAAGATACCGGGCGCGCTGGTGGCCTTGGTGGCCGGCATCGTCCTCGTTAAGGTCTTCAAGCTTGACGAATACGGTGTCGCCGTTGTCGGTCCTGTTGCTACCGGGTTTCCCACGCCTACGGTCCCTTGGGTCAGCCTGGATGTCTTCCTGTCTCTCTTTGTCGGTGCCGTCGGCATCGTCTTCCTGGCCGTCGGCGAGTCAATCGGCACCGCGCGTGCGTTCGCCGTGCGCAACCATTACCCGCTCGACGCCGACCAGGAGCTGATCGCCATGGGCGTCGCCAATATGAGCAGCGGCCTGCTGCAGGGCTTCACCATCGACGCCAGCTTATCTACCACGGCCACAAGCGACGCTGCCGGCGCCAAGAGCCAGCTCAGTTCACTTGTGGCAGCCGGAATGATCATCCTCACGGCAGCGTTTCTGGCCAACCTGTTCAGCGACCTGCCGGACGCGGTGCTTGGGGCGATCGTCATCGCATCCGTCGTCAAGCTGATCGACTACAAGGAAATGGCCCGCTACCGCCGCGAGCGGCGCGTGGACTTCTGGCTGGCCTGCCTGGCCGCCGCAGGCGTATTGTTTGCCACCGTGCTGGTCGGTCTACTGGTGGCGGTCGTCATGTCGCTCGTAGCCATCATTTACCAGACACGCCGGCCCCGGCTCGCTTCCTTGGGCCTCACGCCCGACGGTAAAACCTTTGCCGATATTCAGCAGTTTCCGAACGTCCGGCAAGTGCCAGGCGTGCTGATCGTGCGGCTCAACGGCCCGGTCTATTTCTACAACGTCAACCAGCTCAGCGCCGACGTCCTGGCCGCCGTGACGGCTGTGGGCGAAGACCTCGATGCCGTCGTCATCGACCTGCGGGGAACGGCGCGCGTGGATATCTCCAGCAGCGACGGTTTAACGGAACTGGCCGAGGAGCTGAAGCGCAAGAACATCGCGCTTTATCTTGTGGTCATCGAGCATGTCCGCCGCCGGCTGCTGCACCGTCCGCTGGCCGAAGTTGTCGACGGCGACCATCTCGTGCTCGGCCTCCACCAGGCCGTGGACGCGGTCAGTGCCCGCATGGTAGCGCTGGCGATCGCTCCTGGCTCGGCGTCCGACGAGCCGGCCAAAGCATAGACTGGTGCGCTGAGCCTGGAGTGGATCCGCCAGTAAAAACAAACCCATCACGGCCCCCAAATTTGACAGATCAGGCCACCCCACATATACTTAGCAATCGTTACGGCTCACTAGCTCAATTGGCAGAGCAGCTGACTCTTAATCAGCGGGTTCTAGGTTCAAGTCCTAGGTGAGTCACACGCAAGGGCAGCTACCATCGGTAGCTGCCCTTTTTCTTGTTCTACCACCCCTGTGTTGCCCTGTACTTACCCTTTGAGCCGATACGATACAAACGCGATCGTCCGGCTGTCCGGCGACCACGAGTTGACATTCATCGTGCCCTGGCCGCCGAACAGCTTCGCAATCGTCCTCGATTCCCCACTGGCCACCGCAACCAGCCGTATCTCGACGTTCTTGTTCGCCGGATGGTCGCCGGGCGCGACGTCATCCTTGCCATAGGCGATGTAGACCACCTGCCGGCCATCCGGGGACACATGCGGGAACCAGCAGTTGGCATCTTCGTGGACCATCTGCGTCGGGTTGGCGCCGTCCGTTTCCATCCGCCATACCTGCATCAGCCCGGTCCGGGTGGAGTTGAACCAGATATGCCGGCCGTCGGGCGAGTACTCGGGCCCGTCGTCCAGACCGGGCAGATCGGTCAGCTGGCTTTCCGGCCCGCCCTCGACCGCAATGGTGTAGATGTCGTACTGGCCCGCCCCGCGCTGCGCAATAAGCGAGGCGCCGGCCATCGGGCGACCAGCCGTGAAGATAGCTGGGACCCTTTTCTGTCACCAGCCGCGGGCTGCCGCCGGCAAACGGAATAATGTAGATCCGCGACGTGGCGTCGGCATAAGTGAAATGGCTGATGGCAATCTCGCGTGTTGTCCGGCGAGAGAACGTGGTCGTTGTTGCAGTCGACCGCAAATCCGCTTTCCAATTCCCGGATGGCCCCCGTGGCCAGCTCGTATGTGTACAGGCGTCCCCGGCTGTTGTAGACCAGGAATTTGCCATCCTGCGTCCAGTTCGGCGCTTCAATGACATAATCAAATTCCTTCAAAACCGTCCTCGCACCGGTTTGTACGTCCATCGTTTCCAGGCTGCTGTAGGTATCGCGCTCTGCAATCCGCGCGCGTAGTTCGTGAATATCCATGCGATTTCGTCCCCTGCCTGCCAAGGCAGTCTAGTTGCCTCATCTTGGTCTGACCATACCGGCCAATCATCGTAACAAGGGCCAGAATGTCTACTTATAATAGCATGCGCACCACCGGTTTTCCGCTCGCTGCACGGTGTGCTTCTGAAATTGATATCAATTTGTAAGCCTTTAATCGCAGAATCCATGTTATTTTCACGTGGACTGACCACAATCTAAGCCGCATCGGACCAGCAGATTGAACCAGCCGCATACTGGGTCCAGCGGGCGTTTCCCGGCAGGGGGCGCTGCGGTGGGCACTTGGCCGGTGCAGCAATTCGACAAGGAGTAAGACAGAGATGCAATTTAGCCTATCAACTTTCCCCCCTCGCCGCCTGCGAGTCCTGGTGCTGGCCGTACTCAGCGCCGCGCTCCTGGTGGCACCGTTCAGCCAGGCCCAAGCCGTCCCGACTTGGCAAATCAATACGGTGGACAGCGCAGGCGATGTCGGGCAGTACACCTCGCTGGCGCTGGACACCGCTGGCTTTCCCGTCATCAGCCTATCATGACGTTACCAATGGCGACCTCAAGCTGATGCACTGCAACGATGCCGTCTGCACGGGCGAACGACGAGAGTATCCAGGTTGTCGACGGCGCCGCGGTCGCGCACGCCGATTGTCGGGACCTATACGGCCACTGGTGCTGGATGCTAACGGCTTCCCTGTCATCAGCTACCGTAACGCCACCAACACACGACCTCAAGCTGGCGCACTGCAACGATGTCAACTGCAGCCTGGCAATAATAGAGCGTCCAGACCGTCGACGGCGCCGGCGGCGTTAAATGTCGGCCAGTACACCTCGCTGGCGCTGGACGCTGTCCGGCATCCCTGTCATCAGCTATTATGACGGCGGCAACACTCGACTCTCAAGCTGGTCCACTGCAATGATGCCAACTGTGCGCCCGGCGGTGACAGTATCCAGACTGTCGACAGCGCGGGGCAGATGTTGGGCAGTACACCTCGCTGGCGTTGGACGCTTCCGGCAATCCTGTCATCAGCTACTATGAATTTATGACAACGTCGCCCCAACCTGGCGAACTCAAGTTGGTGCACTGCGACGATGCCAACTGCGCAGGCGGCGATGACAGTATCGCAGCTTGTCGACGGCGCCGGGACTACAAAGGTGGGCAGCACACCTCGTTGGCACTGGACGCTGGCAATCCTGTGATCAGCTATCGTGCCAACGTCGGTGACCTCTAGCTGGCCCGCTGCAACGATGCCAACTGCACCAGTCGAAGAGCCTGCCAGGTAGTCGACAGCACGGGCAGTACAGGAAGCTATACTTCGCTGAAGCTGACCGCTCGGCAATCCTGTGATCAGCTACCGTAACGGAACGCACCGCCGGCTTGACCTCAGGCTGGCGAAGTGCACCGCTGCCAACTGCGCCGGGCGATCAAGACCTCGCAGACGGTCGACGGCACAGCGACGTCGGCAGAGTATACATCGCTGGCGCTGGACGCCGCAGGTCTGCCTGTGATCAGCTACTATGACTTATCGACCTGCCACTGGCAACCTCAAGCTGGCGCGCCAGGTAGACGATCAACGTTGCCCGTAGCAAACCACCAGCCGTGACGCCGAAGATACGACCGTCAATCAGGCTGCTGGCCAGGTCGACCCGACCTACACCAGTCCCCGTCCACTGGCACGCTCAGCTGCAGTGCAGCCGAAGCTACACGTCGAGTCCCAACTACATGGCGACGCTTCACCTTCAGCCAACGACGGCAGCCGACTCCAACGTGGCGACCAATCAGGCGGCGCCGTCAACGATGCGCTGGCAACAACCAGTCGTGTCAACGCCAAACACAGCCCTCGTATCAACTTGACAGCCAGCGATGTCGATGACGGCCCGCTGGTACAGTGGTACTCTCTCTTGGGCGCTCAGTGGCGCCCCGATGACGTACACGCCGAACGCCAACTACTTGGCCCTGACAGCTTCACCTTCAAGGCCACTGACAATACCGATCCAACTGGCGACGGTGAACATCATGTGACCGCAGGTGCCATGTTCCGCCGGTAGCCTCCGACGGCTCGGCGACGACGTCGGAAGACACGGCCGTCAATATCACCCTGGCGGCGACCGATGCGAACGGCGACACGCTGACCTACAGTGTCGTCGCCGCAGCCGGCCATGGCTCGCTCAGCGGCACCGCCCCGAACGCTGACCTACACGCCGGCCGCCAACTACTTTGGCCCCGACAGCTTCACCTTCAAGGCCAACGACGGCCAGGCCGACTCCAACGTGGCGACCGTGACGATCAGGTGAATGCAGGTGCAACGATGCGCCGGTGGCGCAGACCAGTCGGTGACGACGTCGGAAGACACGCCCGTCAACATCACGCTGACGGCAAGCGATGTCGAAGGCGACCCGCTGAGCTACAGTGTCGTCGACCCCTCCGGCTCATGGCTCGCTCAGCGGCACCGCCCCGAACCTGACCTACACGCCGACAGCCAACTACTTTGGCCCCGACAGCTTCACCTTCAAGGCCAACGACGGTACGGCCGACTCCAACGTGGCGACGGTGAACATCAATGTGACCGCAGGTGCCAATGTTGCGCCGGTAGCCTCCGACGGCTCGGCGACGACGTCGGAAGACACGGCGGTCAACATCACCCTGGCAGCGACCGATGCGAACGGCGACACGCTGACCTACAGTGTCGTCACCGCGCCGGCCAATGGCTCGCTCAGCGGCACCGCCCCGAACCTGACCTACACGCCGGCCGCCAACTACTTTGGCCCCGACAGCTTCACCTTCAAGGCCAACGACGGTGCAGGCCGACTCCAACATCGCGACGGTGTCGATCCAGGTGGATGCAGTCAACGATGCGCCGGTGGCTGCTGCCAGACAGTCACTACGACGACCGACCAAGCTGTCAACATCACCTGGAGCGCCAGCGATGTGGAAGGCGATCCCCTGACCTACACGGTCGTGGCTGGACCGCAGCATGGCACCCTGCAAGGCACCGGCGACACGCTGATCTACACCCGGCAACGCAGGCTTCGAGGGGAACGATCAGCTGACCTTCCAGGCGAGTGACGGGCAAGCCACCTCCAACGTGGCCACGGTGACGATTCAGGTGTCTGACGACCCGATTGGTGCGGGAGAGCAGAAGTGTACCTGCCATTGGTACGCCCCTAAGATTCCCCCTCAGTCGTAACCTAAGACCCCGCCGCCGGCAGCTGCCGGCGGCGGGCTTATCTGTGTGCACCCTGCGTGGCGCGAAAAGCGCCGCAGTTCGTCAATCTGCTCCAGCATACGAATTTCCCACTCTTGGCCAGCTAGTGCATCAAGAGCAGCCGTCCGGCAGTCTTGTCGTGCTGGTGACGTTGGCGCGGGCCAACTGCTCAGGGGAACGATGGCGCTGCGCAGGTCTGCGCCGTCGAGATTGGCGCCAGTGAGGTCGGCCATAAATAGATTCGCCCCGCAAAGATTGGCCTGGGCGAGGTTGGCGTCGATCAGGTCGACGGCGTAGAGGTTGGCGCGGATCAGGCAGGCGTCGTGCAGGTCGGCGCGCGCGATATCAGCGACGGCGAGGTGCGCCCAGGCGAGATTGGATCTCGGCAGGATGAGCCCGGCCAGGTCCGCACCGTTGAGCGCGATCACGGGCAGGCTGGGTTCGACGTCGGCATCGGCGTGCGAGCCGATCAGGTTGGCCTCAAAGAGAAACTGGACCGCCAGGCCTTTGTGTTGGCCGTCGAGCTGCCGCAGGGCGGTGAACAGGTGGGCACGGGCAAGGGCACGCACGGGGTCGCCCTTGGCAGAGGCATGCAGATGGTGGTGGCAGGCGAGGTCGGTGAGCGTGTTGATCAGATTCAAGAGGATTTCTTGCTGCATGGACCGAGTCCTTTGCATTCGCCGCTGCGGTATCAAGTTGCTTTGGGGCCGCGGGCACGGTCAGTGCCGGCGACGGCGTCGGCGATGGCATCGCCGATCAGGTTGATGGCCAGCACGGTGAGAAAGATGCCGAGGCCCGGAAAGACGGTGATCCACCAGCCCTGGCGGATGTACTTCTGGCCCGCATTGAGCATTGCCCCCCATTCAGGCGTGGGCGGCTGCGCGCCGAGGCCGAGAAAGCTGAGCGCAGCGCCGGCGAGAATGGCGGAGCCGATGCCCAGCGTGAGAAGAACAAGCAGCGTGCGCATGGCGTTAGGCAAGATGTGGCGCAAGAGAATCTGCGTGTCCCTGACGCCGGTGGCACGCGCAGCCTCGACATACTCCATTTCGCGCAGCCCCAGCACGTTGCTGCGTGTCACGCGCACAAAGGCAGGGATAAAGGCAATGCCGATGGCTACCATCGCGTTGACGATCCCCGGTCCCAGCACGGCAATGATTGCCAGCGCCAGGAGAATGTCCGGAAAGGAGAGCAGTACGTCCGTAAGCCACGAACTGCCGGCATCCAGCCAGCCACCGTAATAACCCGAGAGCAGACCGATGACGATACCGATGGTAGCGCCGAGGACGATCGCCAGCATCCCCACCCAGAGTGACAGGCGGCCGCCATAGACAAAGCGCGTGAAGACATCGCGCCCGATGTTGTCGGTGCCCATCGGGTGCGCCAGGCTCGGCGGCTTCATCGTCTGCGTGGGGTCGATGGCGTTCGGATCCTGGCTGGTGAGCAGCGGCGCGCCGACACTGGCCGCAATCAGCAGGATCAGCACGATCGCTCCGAGCAGGGCACCGCGATTATGAAAGGTGCGGCGAAAGATGCGCAGGCTAGGCGATTCATTGCGCGTCGTGCGTAAACTTGGCTGGGCGGCAGACTGGGAGGCGGGGCGCGCGGTCATTTGAGGCGAATCTTCGGATTGAGCACCGTATAAAGAACATCGGTGAAGGTGTTGATCAGCACATAGATGACGGCGACGACCAGTACGACGCCCTGCACCATGGGGTAGTCGCGGTTGGCAATCGACTGGACGGCGAGCCGGCCAATGCCCTGGCGGGCAAACAAGGTTTCGACGATGGCGGAGCCGCCGAGCAGATAGGCAGTCTGCAAGCCGACAAAGGTCACGATCGGGATGAGGGCATTGCGCATTGCATGGTCCAACACCACCTTGTGTTCGCGCAGCCCCTTGGCGCGGGCTACCGTGACATATTCCCTGCCCAACACGTCCAACATGCCGGCGCGCACCATGCGTGCGACCACGGCGGCTTCTGGCAGACCAAGCGTGAGCGCAGGCAGCACCAGGGCCGCAGGGCTGTTGTCGCTCGAGATGCTGGGAAACCACGCCAGTTGGACCGAAAACAGCATGATCAGCAGCAGCCCCAGCCAGAAGGTGGGGATGGACATGCCGCTGATCGAGATGCTCATAATAGCCGAGTCCAACCAGCCGCCCTGGTTTAGCGCCGCTGCCATCCCCAAAGTGAAGCCGACGACCAGGGCCACCAGCAGTGCAGCCGCGGCCAGCGCCAGGGTGCTCGGCAGCTGTTCGCCAATCGCTTTGGAGACGGGGACATAGTTACGGATGGACTGGCCCAGGTCGCCGCGCAGTGCATTGCCCAGGTAGCGCGCGTATTGAACCGGGATCGGATCATCCAGGCCAAGCTGGGCACGCAGTTCGGCGACACGGGCAGCGGTGACCTTCTGGCGGCCCAGGATCGCCGTCGCCGCATCGCCTGGCACCAGGTGAATGATCGAAAAAACCAGCACCGAAACGCCAAAGATCACCAGGAGCGATGTCAGTGTGCGCCGGATAAGATAGGTGTACATTGCCGGACCAATGCCTTTGCCAGCAGAATCACATGCAGCGCCAGGAGAGGGCACGCAGCCGTGCCTCCTCCTGACCCACACCGGCGCCTACTGCGCCAGCGAGATATCGTAGATCCAGGGGTAGCCTTCGACGTCGAAGGAGAAATTCTGCACGGCCGGCGCATTCAGATACGACGTGTTGATCGCAAACAGCGGCAGGACGATGGCGTTGTCCATGATAATCCGCTGCGCAGTCACGTAATCCTCTTTGCGTTTGGCCTCGTCGGTCTGGGTATCGCCGTCGGCGAGGGCAGCGTCCAGCTCAGCGTTCTTAAAGCGTGTATAGGCCGAACCGCCGTCGATGTTGTCGGAATGGAAGAGAATGCGTAGGGGGGACGGATCGGCGCGGGTCCAGTACATGTAGAGCATGTTGTAGTTGCCGGCGGCCGCCTCGCTGCCGATGCCGGCATCGTCCATGGCGCGCATTTGCACGTCGAACCCCGCCTTGGTCAGGTAGCCGGCCAGCAGTTCGTTAAAAGCCTCTTCCCAGATCGGCGAGGTGATATAGTCGATGGTCAGCTTCTGGCCATCTTTGTCGCGAATGCCGTCGCCATCGCTGTCCTTCCAGCCCGCTTCGTCCAATAAGCGGGCCGCTTCCTCCGGATTGTAGCGGTAGAGGCCGGCGGCCTGCTCGTCATAGGACCAGGTCGTCGGCGAAAGCACGCTGTAGGAGGGGATGCCGAGCTTTTGGAATGCAGTCTGGACAAACTCCTCGTCGTTGAGGGCGAGGATCATCGCCTTGCGCACGTTGACATCGTCGGTCGGGGCTTTGTCCGTGTTGATCATCATGATGGCCGGGATGCCGGGCTGCGCAAAGGTCTCAAGCGTGCCCTTGCCTGCCTCTTCGGCGGCAATGGCATCCAGCGCAGGCGGTTCGCTTGCCACCATGACCTCGCCGGTCTCGAAGGCCGTCATGCGCGTGGCCGCCTCGGGCAGGAAGCGAAAGACCACCTGGTCGAGCAGTGCCGGCCCCTGGTGCGCGGCGAACTCCGGCGCCCAGTTGTAGTCGGGGTTGCGCTCGAGAACGACCTGCGACTGCGCATCCCACTTGACAAACTTGAACGGTCCCGTGCCTACCGGGTTGCGGCCATAGTCGGCGCCGTACTTCTCGAGCGCGGCCGGCGACGAAATGCTCAGCCATTGGCGTGCCGCATCTCGCAGGAAAGTCGGGTACGGGGCGCCAAACTTGACGACTGCTGTGCGGTCGTCCACTACGTCCGTACCGGTGTATTTGTGGTCGGAGAGCAGGGTTTTGCCGCCCGACTCGAGCACGCTGTCGCTCATGATGTGGTCAAACGAGGCCTTCACCGCATCTGCCTTGAGCGGCGTGCCGTCGTGGAAGGTCACATCTTCGCGCAGCTCAAAAGTAAACTCGGTATAGTCGTCATTGACTTCCCAAGAGGTCGCCAGGCCCGGGTGCAGCGTGGCATCAGGTGCCATGGCAAGCAGCGAGTCGAACAGGTTGATCAGGACAAACTGCTCCTGCACGTAAACGGCATCGCCCGGATCCAACGTTTCCGGTTCGGACCCGAGGCCGACCGTCAGTGTGCCACCGGCCGCCGGTGCCGCACTATCTGTTGCCACCGCAGTTCCTTCACCGGCAGCTTCGCCGGCCGGCGGTTGTGCCGCGGGGGCAGAGCTGGCGCAGCCGGCCAACATCATGCTCCCAACCAGCAAGATGGCTAGCAGCACCGCAGATTGACGTTTCAGACGCATGTAGAGTCTCCGTTCTTTGGATGGGTTTGGATTGCAGCTAGACTTCACGAAACACCGGCTTGCCGTCGACCATGGTGAGGAGAGGATGAATCTCTGTAACAGCGTTTTCTTCTGCGGCGAAGATGTCGGCACTCAGAAGCACCAGGTCGGCTAACATGCCGGGCCGCAGCATCCCTTTGCGGTCTTCTTGGAACTCGACATAAGCGGCAGTACGTGTGTAGCCGTCGACAAGATCCGCCAGCTGCTGGCGCTGCACCGGGTCGCCCGGCTGCCACGGCGCACGGTTAAGCCCGTACCACAGCCCAAGGCATGGATCCATGGGGACAACCGGCCAGTCGCTGCCGTAGACCAGCTGTGCGCCGGCCTCGCGCAGCGTCTGCCAGGCAAAGCTGTAGCGCCAGCGTTCGGGCCCGGGACGCTGCGGCCAGATGTCGGCCGCGCTGATGACAGCGGGCGCGTGGGCGGGCTGCATCGAGGCAATCACGCCCAGTTCGGCAAAGCGTGGGATGTCGGCAGGATGGATGACCTCGATGTGCTCGACCCGGTGGCGGCTGTCCCGGCGCCCGTTTACACGCTGGGCGTAGGCGTAGCCGTCGAGCGTACGCCGTACCGCGCCGTCGCCGCAAGCATGGACGGCGATTTGCAGCCCGAGGCGGTCGGCCTCGGCCGCGATGGCGTTAAAGCGTTCTGCGCTGTGGAGTGCACCCCCACGGCTGCCCGGGCAGATCCGCATAGTCGTCCACCATCAGCGCCGTGTACGATTCGAGTACCCCGTCCATAAAGACCTTGACGGCGCCGGCACGCACGTACTCGCCCCGGTATTGCCGCCTCAACTCCGCCGCTTCGGCGATCGCTTCGATCGGCGTTTCAGGCTCCACGTTGTAGGGCACGTACACGCGCACGGTCATTTCGCCCAGGTCCTCGAGCGCCGCATAGTCCTTGATGCCATCGTTCCAGTTATCCATATTGTGGACACTGGTAAGGCCGTGGCGGGCACACAGTGCCAGCCCGCGGCGCAGGGCGGCACGCCGTTCCACTTCCGTCGGCGCGGGGATGAGGTTGCGCACGGGGTCAAACGCTCCCGGCTCGCGCAGTTCGCCGGTGGCCGTGCCGGTGGCAGCGTCCATGACCATCTCGCTGCCGGCGGGCGTGACCCGGCCCTCAAGCAGCCCGGCACGGCGCAGCGCCTCGCTGTTGGCCCATGAAGTATGCCCGTCGAAGGCGTTGAGCACGACGGGACGGTCGGGGACAATGGCGTCGAGCTGCCAGCGGTCCAGCCGCGTGCCGGCGGGGATCGCCGTGTACTTGAGCTGAACGCCTTCGATCCAGGTGCGCTCGGGGTTCGCGGCAGCGTAGGCCGCCGTAGTTGCCAGGATATCCTCCAGCTGATCCGCGTCCTCAAGCCGCAGCTTGTCGAGCTTGAGCGAACCCCACAGCAGGTGAAAGTGGCTGTCGATCAGCCCGGGCAGGAGCGAGCGTCCCCCGGCATCGATGACTTCCGTGCGCGCCCCGCGCAGGGCGGCTGCCTCGGCCGTGCGCCCCACGAACACGATCTGGTTGCCGCGTACGGCCACTGCTTCGGCACGCGGGTTGGCTGGGTCAGCCGTATAGACGGCTGCATTGACGAACAGGTAATCCGCAGGTCTGGCGGTGGCGGCACTAGATTTGGACACAGGACTCTCTGACTGTGTGAACTGCGACTGATTTGGTCGTAATTATGCCGAAATTCTGTTGGATGTCAATCCAACCGGGGATTTACTTGTCTTCTTGCCCCACCGGCTTGCTGCGCAGCCGTGTCACTGTCTCCAGCACGGCGCGCTGGCAGCGCTGCGGCGGCAGCCCCTTGAGCACCAGTTCCAGGTCGTCGACGACCATCTCACCCATGCCCGTCCAGATCTCGGGGATGTTGCCTGCCCGGTGCGCCGAAAGTATGGTGTTGGGGGTCTGCCGCACGGGATCGCCTTGGGGAATTGGCTCACGCGGGAAGACGTCGATCGCAGCCCGGATGTGCCCGCTCGCCGCTGCGTCGATCAGGGCCGGGAAATCGACCACGCCCGCCCGGCTGATCAATACCACCACCGAGCCCTTGTGCATGGCGCCAAAGTGCCGCGCCCCGATTGCCTCCTGGTTCTCAGTCGTCGTCGCCGCCAGGATAAAGAGTACCTTGGACCGCGCAAACAGCTCGTCTAGCCCCACCGGCTCGACCTTGGCCGCACGCAGGACGCTCGCATGGATCCACGGGTCGTGCACCATGATCTCGTCCGAGAAGGGACGCAGCAGCGGCAGCAGTGCCCGGCCCAGGTTGCCAAACCCCAGCAGCCCGAGCGGCTTGCCGGAAAGCAGGAAGGAATCATAGTTGTCCCGCTCGCCGTACAGCGACTCGTCGCCGCGCCGGATCGCGGCGTCGGCCTGCACCATGCGCCGCGCCGCTGCGATCGCCATGCCCAGCGCCATCTCTGCTACCGGCTGTGCGAAGACCGGCCCGGTCGATACCACGTAGATATTGCGCCGGAAGCATTCGGCATAGTCGACGTTGGGTAGAAAGTTGCTCTCCACGTTGGCAACCATCCGCAGCTTTGGCGCCCGGTCCAGCCGCTCCTTGGGCAGCGCGGTCTGGCCGATCAACACCACCGTCTCGGGCAGATGCTCCTCAATCCACGCATCGGGCGCCGGCTCACCGTCGTACCAGATGACACGGCCCAGCTTCTCCAGCCGTGCCTTGTCCTCAGCGCTGAAAATCAGGTCGATCGGACGCGGATAGGCGTCGACCAAGATCACGGGTTCGGAACCAGCCATATGTGCCTCCTTGGGCGATTATGTGTGCCATGAAGATTTCCTTTCATTGTAGCACCCGTGCCCGAATTGCAGCCTTGCGCATATCCCCGCATTGGCCCCGCCGGCGTATAATCAAGCCACATCAAATCCGCCATCCGTGCCTGGAACTGCCGAATGTCCGCACATCTGCCCGCACAAGTCCCGCCACCCCTGCATCAACCCTCTTACGCCCGTCTTGCCATTATCTTGGGGATTCTCACCGCGTTTGGTCCGCTCTCGATCGACATGTACCTGCCGGGCCTGCCGTCGATCGCCAGTGATTTCGGCGTCGAGACGGCCGACGCGCAGCAGACGCTGTCCGCCTTTTTTATTGGCCTGGCCGTCGGGCAGCTGATCTATGGCCCCATTTCCGATCGCCTGGGCCGCCGCCGCCCGCTGCTCTTTGGCTGTGCTCTCTATGCCGTTGCGTGCTTAGGTTGCGTTCTGGCGCCTTCACTCAACGCCTTGATCTTGCTGCGGCTGGCAATGGCGTTCGGAGCGTGCGCGGGCATGGTCATCACGCGCTCGGTCGTGCGCGATCTGTTCGACGAGCGCGAATCGGCGCGTATGTACTCCATGCTCGTGTTGGTGATGGGCCTGGCCCCCATTCTCGCGCCGCTGATCGGCGGTCAACTGCTCTTGTATTGGGGCTGGCGTACGATCTTCCTGGTCTTGAGCGGGTTCGGGTTGGTGTGTTTCGCCTTGGTGTTGTTCGGCCTGCCGGAGTCCCTGCCCGAGGAGCGCCGTACGCGCAAGACAGTGGGCGCGGTCCTGAGCAGCTACGGGGGCCTGCTTGGCGACGGGCGCTACATGGGCTATATTCTCGCCGGCGGCTTGGCCTCCGCCGCCATGTTTGCGTATATCTCCGGCTCGCCTTTTGTCTTTATCGAACTCAACGGCGTGCCGCCCGAACGCTTCGGGCTGCTCTTTGGTATCAACTCCATTGGGCTGATCGCCGCATCGCAGCTCAACCGCTGGCTGCTCGAACGCTACCGCGGCAGCCAGATTCTTGTCTCTGCGGTTTCCGTCACTGCCGTAAGCAGCCTGCTGCTTGTCGCCTCGGCTGCTACCGGCCTCGGCGGTTTCCCCGGCATGCTCTTCATGCTCTTCTTCTGTATCGCCAGCACCGGCCTGGTCGGCCCCAACACTACGGCAGGAGCAATGGCGCCCTATGCTCGCCAGGCCGGCAGTGCCTCGGCCATGCTGGGTGCCATCCAGTTTGGCCTCGGCGCCACGGCCAGTGCCCTCGTCGGCCTGCTCTTCAATGGCACGGCCCTCCCCATGGCTTTCACCATCGCCCTCTGCGGCGTTGGTTCCTTCATCGTGCTGCAGCTCCTCGTCATGCGTCCGCTGCGCGTATCGGCAGAGAGTTAAGCAGCGCTGACTTCCTCAACTCCACACCGGCGGCTTTTCCGTATACGGATCCTTCGCCGTGCGGTCGCCAGACAGCGAGCCCTGCCGGCGCACGACGAGCAGCTCGATCGCATCGGCGAGATGGTCGTCGGCAATGTGGTGGTCGCCGCGCGCCACGCGCAGCAGGTGGGCCTCGCGCAAAACGTCGGCATGGGTGGCGCCGATCGGGGGCTCGAACTTGTAGCATGCCAGCTCCAGCAGCTGGCCTAACGGGTCGCGGAAATAAAGCGAATCCATGAAGCCGCGGTCCACTTCGCCCGTGTGGCTGATGCCGCGCTCGTCGAGACGCCGGCCAATCTGGCGTATAGGTGGCGCGCGAGACGGTAAAGGCAATGTGATGCAGGTTGCCAATACCCTCAGGGTTGCGCGCCGTGTCGCACACGGCGGCGCTCGTCGGTGAACACGGTGATCAGGCGGCCGTCACCCGGGTCAAAATAGAGGTGGCTTTCCTCCGGCACATCCAGGTTGGGCTGCTCAAAGATGAAGGGCATGCCGAGTACGCCCTCCCAAAAGTCGATGCTGGTCTGCCGATCGGCTCCGATCAGCGTGATGTGATGGACACCCTGGGTCTGAATCTTCCGCATATTTTACCTCCTGCAACTGGCCTGCCGGCCTTGCACAATCACAAGCTTAGGCGATAATAAAAACTGCAAATCAACCGCCAGTTTTGTGCTGCAAGGGCAACACAGCGCAAAGGCCCATGACTATGGAGCATCGCACATCCCTGTTCGAACGGTTGTTTATCAATCCGGACCGGCCATGGCTTGCCCTCGCCTGCGCCATAGGATTCGGACTGATCCCATTCGCCGGTGCTGCCCTGGCCGACGATCCCGACAAGTTTCTCCAGGTCGGGAGCTGGCGCGCTGGATTGTTGGTTGCGCCCACCATGATTATCTACACAGTCGCCGCGGCGTCCAGCGTGGAACCCGGTTGGCAGCGCGTTTATGCGTCGTTGCGCAGCGTTGTCATGATTTCTGATGAGGCATACGCTAACCTGGTCTATTCTGCGACTGCCTTGCCCCTGCCGCGGCGAGCTGTTGGCCGTGGCAGTGGGAGCCGCCCTTGGCCTGGCCCGCCTGGGCAATACGCTGGTGGGCGTACCCACGTGGCGCGATCTCTACCTGCTGCTCTCTAACGCAGTCGAGTTGGGCCTCCTTGCCTGGGTAATCTATCTCACCGTCGCCCGCACGCAGGCGACCGCCACTATTCTGCGGCAGCCCTTGATGGTTGACCCTACTGAGATAAGTGCCTTCCTGGTGATTGGCGAGCAGGGCCTGATTCTCGCGTTGTTGTTCATCGGCGGCATGACACTCAGCCTGCTTTTTTTGCTCCTTTCTGCGTTTGATCCCGGCGTCTTCTTACAGATCGACTTCTGGCTGATCTATATTCCGCTCGCCCTCATGCCCGTCGTTATCTTCTTCCTGGCGATGCGGCCTACACATCGTGTATTGGCTGAGGCGAAGGCCAGCCAGCTGCTCGAGGTGCGGCGCGAGTTACGGCGGGCGAGCCTGCGGCTGCTGGAGCATCTCGCCCACGACCAGGATACCTACCCCGTCACCCAGCAGATCGCCGCGCTGGCGACCCTCGAACAGCGGCTGCAGGTAGCCCGCACCTGGCCCTACAATACGACGATGCTGCGCACGCTCTTTGTCTCGGTCATGGCCCCCGCCGCCTTGCTGATCATTCGCAAAGTTCTTGAACGGCTGTAGATTTGTCGAAAACTGAGATGCAGCACTAGGCCGGTCGCAAGATGATCTTTGGCGTAACAATGCTGCCGTCGACGAGTCCGGCAAATGCACCGCCGCCGCCGCCCAGCGGGCGTTCCTCGATCCATTGCTCCGTGGGCTGGACGACGCCGCTGGCGAGCAGTGTGACGGCGTGCGCAAAGTCGGCGGGCGTGTAGGCAAAGCTGCCCTGAACGTTGATCTCCTGGCGCACCAGGTAGTTGGCCGCCAGCGGCGACGACTCGTCGTGCAGCCCGATGTAGACGACGGTGCCGCCGGGCCGCACAAGCTGCAGCGCCAGCGCACGCGTGATATTTGACCCAACCGCATCGATGACGGCTCCGGCGCCCAGCGGCAGCACTGTGCGCAGTTGTTGGGCGGCGTCCTCCGCACGGCCGTTGATCGTCGTCGTCGCACCCCACGCCGCCGCCACCTGCAACCGGGCGTCGACCATGTCGCTGATTACGATCTCCCTCGCACTCTCTGCGCGGGCCACGGCCAGGCAGCACAGGCCAATCGCACCGGCGCCAAGGATCAACAGGGGCTCCTCACGCCCGACACCTGCACGCTCTGAAGCATGCTTCACCGCGCGCACGGCGCAGGCCAGCGGCTCTGCCAGGGCGGCGGCGACGTCGCTCATGCCCTGCGGCAGCGGCCAGCACTGCGCGGCAGGCGCCGTTACATAGCGGGCAAAGGCTCCGGGCCGAGCTGCACCAATGATTCTCCGGCGGCGGCAGAGCTGCGCCAGGCCGCGTGTACATGAATCGCATTCACCGCAACTGATCAGCGGGTTAATTGCCACCAATTGCCCTGGTTGCGGCTTGCTGCCGTCGGCAAGTGTGTTGTTCCCTGCCTCCACCACGCGTGCGCTAAACTCGTGCCCCATGATCAGCGGCGGCACGCGCAAGCTGTTCTGCCCGAGATAGCCGCTCAGTTCCGACCCGCAGATGCCGACCGCGGCGACTTCCAGCAGCAGTTCGTGGTCGTCGGGCGCCGGAACCGGCACTTCCTGCATTTCCATGGTTTTGGGGGCAGTCCAGACCAGGGCATCCATCGTCGCCGCGGCGACGTGCGTAGGTGCGGCCATCTACAACTCCTATCGGCTGGTACCGGCCGGGCGGGCCGCTACAAGGTGGCTTTGCTTGATAGTGGGGCTGTTCGTGCTGCCATCATCATACCGCAAGCAGGCAAGATCCGCGAAGGGTCACTCACCGGTGGCTGCGCGTGAACTGCGCGATTTTGGTCGTTTGCACGAATGATCGAGCTTCCGTACAATGTGTGCCTCACACTATCGCCAATTGAAATACAGCTGCCGAACTGCAGCCGCCCGCCGAGAAGCCGCCTGCTTCGAGGCGACGTCTGTTTCCCCGAATGCGCCAGTACGACGCACACTGCCGCCTGTATTTGGTTGCCGTCAGGCGTGCCGGCACACCCCAGATCGTTCGATCGGAGGAAGCTACCTATGTCTGTCAACCCTGCATCCGTGAAACTCTCTGCTGTCCTTGTCGTGACCCTGCTCATGGGATTGGTGCTGTCTGCCTGTACGGCGGTGGCGCCGTCGGGAGGTGCCGCAGGCCAGGCAGCAGGCGCGAGCCAGCCGGCCGGAGGGAGCCAGGAAATCAGTATCCTGGCCTGGAATATCACGCCGGAACTGGACAAGGTCCTGCAGGATCAGGCCGCCAAGTTTGAAGAGCTGCATCCTGGTACTTCGATTAACATAACACTGGTTCCGTTTGACCAGTTCAACACCAAGCTTTCGCTGATGGTCGCCAGCGGGGCACCGCCCGATCTGTCAGCCATGCCTTCCGACATCATGGCCTATGCCAAGGACGGCATCGTCCTCCCGCTGGACGATTACATCGCCGCCGACCCCACGCTCAGTGACCCACAGAAGAGCCGCGTCGATGCGTACGATCTCGTGCGCTTTGACGGCGAGCATGTCGCCGTTTCCCAGTACGGACCTCTCTGCGGCATGCAGCTCTATTACAACCAGGATCTTTTCGACGCTGCCGGCGTCGAGTATCCCAACGAGAACTGGACCTGGGACGACTTCGCTGCCGCCGCCAAGAAGCTGACGATTATGGATGGCGATCAGACCACGCAGTGGGGCGCCGATCTAGGCTACCTGGTCGGTTGGGATGGCGGCTGGGACGTACGGGCCTGGAGCGACGGCGCCAACGTGCTGGACACAAACTTCCAGCCCGACAACATCCACCTGGAGGATCCCAAGGTCGTCGCCGCCCTGCAGTGGCTGCAGGATCTTGTCTACACCGACAAGGTTGCGCCGGCCCCTGATCAGCAGCAGGCGTTGAACGATGCCGGCGGCCCGCTGCTCTCCGGCAAGGTGGCTATGGTGATCGACGGCTGCTGGATGCTCTCTGCCTACAAGGGCGGCAACTTCAAGCTGGGGATGTCGGTTATCCCGCAGGGCTCGGCCGGGCGTGCCAATGCGATGTGGTACGCAGCGCAGCTGGTCCTGTACGAAAAGTCCAAGAACAAGGACCTGGCGTGGGAATTTGCCCGCTGGCTGGCGGTGGACAAGACGGCCAATGAGATGACGGCGGGCACCGGCCAGAACTGCGGCGCCCCCATCGTGCGCGAGTTTGACGACCTCTATTCCACCGCCTGGAAGGATGTTCCCGGTGGTGAGGCCTGTGTGACCTCGCTTGACAATGCTCACTACGGTGCTATCTACGCCACGAACTGGTCGGAGATCTGGGATACCGTCATCGCGCCGGAGTGGGACAAGTTCACCCACGGCTCGATTACGGCCCAGCAGTTCGTCGACACGGTCGACCCCAAGGTCGACGAGATGCTAAAGAATCAGAACTGACCGGCCGGGCACGTCGAGCGCCCGGGCATGGCCGCCACCGCAGCGGTCGTGCCGAGGGCGCTCGACGTGCCTCTTGCTCGTAACGAGAGAAACATAGAACCGATGCGAGGCTTGCCTTCCAGGCCGTTGTCGTTCACGCTGCGCAAGCGTGAGGCGATTGCGGGCTATCTCTTTATTGCGCCGGCGGTATTGGGCTTCATCTTCTTTATCGCCGGCCCGCTGTTGATCTCGCTCGCCCTCAGCTTCACCGAATACCGGCTGATCCGTCCCCCACGCTGGATCGGGCTCGATAACTACCGCCAGATGTTCGGCGATGGGCTTGTCGGGCAGGCGATCAAGGTTACGGTCCTCTACGCGGCAGCTGCCCTGCCCTTGCAGCTTGCGCTCGGGCTTGGGCTTGCGCTGCTCTTAAATATGCGCTTGAAGGCCGTTGCTTTCTGGCGGACGATCTTCTATCTGCCTGCCGTGATCTCGGGGGTGGCGATTGCCGTGCTGTGGTCGTGGATCCTGAATCCCGAGTTTGGCCTGCTCAACACCGCCTTGCGTTTCGTAGGGATTCACGGGCCCAACTGGCTGGGCGACACGCGCACGGCCCTCCCGTCGCTGGTCATGATCAGCCTCTGGACAGTCGGCGGGAGCACCCTGATCTACCTGGCCGGTCTCCAAGGCATCCCGACCGAGCTGTACGAGGCCGCGGACATCGACGGCGCCAACATCCCGGCGAAGCTGTTCCGTATCACGCTGCCGCTCCTCAGCCCCGTCATCTTCTTCAACCTGGTGATCGGCTTGATCGGCGTCTTTCAGTTCTTCACCGAGCCGTTCATCATGACGCAGGGCGGGCCCGAGCAAAGCACCCTCACGTACATGCTCCATCTCTATCGTAACGGCTTCAGCTACTTCAAGATGGGCTACGCATCGGCGCTGGCCTGGATGCTCTTTCTGTTCGTCCTGGGCCTGACGCTGCTCGTCTTTCGGTCTACACCCTTCTGGGTCTACTATGACTCCCAACGTGAGAATACGCGCTAGCGTGGCGTGGCAGCGAAAGGACGTGGCGGAATGAGACCGCGGCGAGACGCTCTCCGCTATGCGCTGGCCTATGTCGTGATCGTTGTCAGGCGCGCTGGTTATCTGTTTCCCCTTTTATTGGCAGGTTTCGACGTCGCTCAAGGCGCCCGCCGACCTGTTCCGCTGGCCGCCGCTGTGGGTGCCCTTCCCTCCCCATTTTGAGAACTATGCGGAAGTCGCCGGCGTGGTGCCGCTGGGCGCCTACACGCTCAACTCGCTGATCATCGTGACGCTGTCCATCGTGGGGACGCTGATCTCGTGTTCGCTGGCCGCCTACGGCTTCGCACGGCTGCGCTTTCCGGGGCGGGAAGTCATCTTCCTGATCCTCGTGTCGCCCATGATCCTGCCCTGGGCGGTGACGATGCTCCCCCAGTTTGTCATGTTCCAGCGCCTTGGCTGGTACAACAGCTATCTCCCGCTCATCGTCCCGACATTCTTCGGCGATGCTTTCTTTATCTTTCTGCTGCGCCAGTTCTTTATGACCATCCCGCTTGGAGCTGGAAGACGCGGCGCGCATGGACGGGGCAGGCTTCTTCGGGACCTATTGGCGCATCATCCTGCCGCTGGCCGGGCCGGTGCTCGCCGCGACCGCCATCTTCCGCTTCATGTGGACCTGGAACGACTTCTTCGGCCCGCTCATCTATGTCAGCGACCAGCGGCTGTTCACGCTGCCGCTGGGCCTGGCCTTCTTCCAGGGCAGCCCGCGCTCCACCGTGCAGATTCATCTCCTGATGGCCATGGCCGTCATCATCACGATCCCCTGCATCCTCATCTATTTTATCGCCCAGCGCTGGTTTGTGCAGGGCATTGTCTTCACCGGCGTGAAAGGCTAGGGCAACCATGATCCATCCGTTTGACCTCCAGGCACGTGCCGAGCTTGCCGCGCAATCGCTCACCGCCCTTGTCGACGCCGAGCGTGACGGCCTGATGTATTTCCTGGCCGACTGGCAGAGCCGCCCGCCGCGTGCGGATCACTGCCTGTGGGACTACGGCGACGGCAGCGGGCGCCACGTCGACGCCTTGGCGCTGCTCAGAACCATGGTGCGGCCCGGATCGCCGGCGGCGCAGCCGGACCAGCGGCGAGGAGCAGATTCTCGCCTGGATGATGGCGCTGCTCGGCGACGACGGGCTCACCTGGCTTGCCGACGAGCCTTTTGCCTCCGCCTGGGGCCAGAAGATGCTCATCTACGGCGAGCAGACGCCCGACGTCCTGGCCGAGATCAGCTGGGCGCATCGGGGCACGCTGCTGGGGCTGACAAGCCGTTTCCTGGCAACCCACGACGAGCGCTACCGCGTCGCCGGCGCGAGGTTGATCGACGGGCTGCTGAAGATTGCCCTCCGCCATCCAGACGGCCTCTACTTCCCAGAAGGTTACTACCGTGCCAGCGGCTGGAAGACGGACACGACTCGGCTGGCGCTCGGCATCGAGGAATACAATGCCGCCGTCGTCTGGCCCGCTGCCCGCTACTACGCCATCACCGGCTACCAGCCGGCGCTGGAGCTGGCCGAGGGCCTCACCAATTTTGCGCTGCGTCACACCCAGGGCTACGACGCAGACGGCTCTATCGACGAAGTCAAGGCCGAGCTGGAAGATCACTTTCACACCCGCTCCAACTTCATGCTGGGCGTACTCAAGCTGGGGCTCACGATCGGGCGGCCGGAACTGGTCGCCTGGGCGCGCCAGGGCTACGACCATGCCCGGCGTGTGGGGACACCCTTCGGCTGGTTCCCCGAAGGGATCCGGCACAGGCACGGCGAAGTATGCTGCATGACGGATATGCTCGAACTTGCCCTCCTGCTCGGACGCCACGTCGACCGGCGCTACTACGCCGATGCCGAGCGCTTTGGCCGCAACCACCTGCTGGAAGGCCAGTTCCTCTCCGCTGAGGTCCTGCAAGAGGCTGTAGATAAGCTGCCTCACGTCGAGCGCAAGCCTTCCTTCGACGGCCGGTATTCGACGACGTCAGGCGTGGTTGCCAGCCAGGTAGGCGGCTTTGCCTCGCGCTCGACGCTCAACGATGCCTTTCACACGGACGCACTGGCGTTGATGCAGTGCTGCAACGCGGCGGGCGCACGCGGCATCTATGACCTATGGCACCACGCGATCGAGAGCCGTCGCTCCGCCCCCGACGCACCGCCGCATCACCTGGTCCATCTGCGGTTTAGCGCGGCTACCCCTGATGTTCGTGTCATCAGCTACGAGCCAAACAGCGGGCGCCTCGATATTGACCTTGCCGCTCCGTGCGAATTGTCGGTGCGCCTGCCGGAGGGAGAGGACCACGCGTTCGTAACCATGACTCCGCACGGTGAAGCGGCCGGCGATGTGCCGCCAAACGGCGCAAACCTGCTGATGGCCGACAGTGGCTATATCCATCTTCCCGTTGCCGGTCCCTGTACTGTGCACGTCTACTATCGGCTGCGGGAATGGGCAGCCGAATACACCGTCGGGAAGCCGGGACGCAGCATCACCTGTTCGGCCGTATGGCGGGGGGAAACGCTGCTGCATGTCGAACCGCCTGGCCCGTTTCTCCCGCTGTACAACCGCCAGGTGGAGCTTGCCCCGGTCGTGCCGGAGCCCGGCGCCGGCGCTCCCATCGAGTCGCTTTAGTATGGTGTCGAGAGTATTCGTTCAGTTCGCACGCCACATGCGATGCTGATGCTCAGCATAGAAGGAATACAGGTGCACGGAAATGGACGAACCAAACCAATACCGCGCCGACCAATGGCTCCAGAGCGGCGGCCTCGTCGGCGCTGTCGTGCCTCATCGCCCGGCTGGACCCCGAACTGGGGGCGCGGCCGTACTTTTGGATCGACATTCGGGAGAACCCGCCGGGAGCCCACCACTCCTACTGGGACAGCACGGATATCGCCGGGCGCTTTGTCGACGGCTTCATTCTAGGGCGCATTATCACGAATCGAGACTGATCACCGCCACGAAGAAGAGCAGCTGCGCGCCCACTTTTTCGAACAGCAGGGCAGCCCCGACGGCCTCTTCTGGAACTGGGAGGACGTCCTGCTCATCCAATGCCGAGATGAGCAAGTATGCGCCCGATGCCGGTGTTCTGACCGCCCAACGGCACGTCGACATGTTCTGCCAGCGCTCGCCCCTGTTGGCCATGACCTCCATGCTCGCCATGGGCGACGAAGTCCGTCGCGCCCCGGATCCGAGCAGATGATCGGCGGCCTGCGCAGCATTGCCCGTCAGGAGGGCGATGAGTGGCGGTTCCCCACCTACCGCTGGGCGCCGGTTGTGCGCCCGGCCTGGGTCCAGGGTGAATCCGTGCCGGAACGCTGGCTGGGCTACCGCTATGCACTGCTCACGGGTCTGGCGCGCTATGTCCAGCTGACCGCCGATCCCCCGGCCAGTGAACTCGCACTTGGCCTGGCCCGCCACTATATGCGCCACGGCGATGTCCCAGGCGATGGCCGCTACGCCGCCAACACCCACTCCGGCGGGGTGCTGCCGGTGGCAGTGGGGATAGCCCGCCTGGGGATCTGGGCGGCGGACGCAGACATGGTCGCATGGAGCCGGCGTGTGCTCGACTGGACACTCCAAAACATTCCGGAGTTTGGCTTTCTGTTTGACGGCCTGGGCCTCGACGGCTTTTTCTCCACGACATGCGAGACCTGTGGCCTGGCCGACCTGGTCCACCTGGCATTGCTCTTGACGGAAGGCGGCGCTGGCGACTATTGGGATGCAATCGAGCGGGTCGTGCGCAACCAGCTGTTGGAAAACCAGCTAAAAGATGCCGCGCAGCTGCGGGCCTTGTTTCCAAGCATCGAAGAGCCTGTGCTGGCCATGATGCACGGCGGCTTTGAATGTGCCGCCTATCCCAACCGGCTGCTCAACTATACCGGCGTAGAAGGCTGCTGTATCGGCGGGGGCACTGCGAGCGCTCTACCTGGCGTGGCGGGCGGGCGTGACGGAGACGGACGGCCAATCCTCTGTCAACATGGGCTTCTCCCGCGTCGACGCCGTTCCTCGAGGTGATCGGTCACGAGCCCTGGCGCGGGCCAGATCGACGTCCGTGTGTCGCACTCCACGCCGCGTGCGCGTGCGGCTGCCCGGTGGAGTGGATCTGCACCGGGCAACCCTGCACGTTGACGGCCGTGTCGTGAAAGGGGAGTGGGAAGGCCGCTACGCAGTCTTTGACCGGTTAAGCCCCGGGCAGACCGCGTCGCTGCTCTATCCAATCTCTGAATTTGAACGCAGTTACCGGATCGGAGATGTCGAATACACGGGCAGTTGGCGAGGGAACACCATGCTGGAGATCAGCCCCCGCGCAGGTGGCTACACAATTTATGATCGCCGCGGCCTGCTGCAGCACGACCCGCTGGCGCCGTCCTCCCTGCCCTGGTCGGACGCACCCTCGCCTGCCGTGCCGCAGCTCTGGTAATGAGGTTTGATCGATGACTGACTATCTGGATATCGCACCGTTTGCTCGTGTCTGTTATTGGACCGGTGAGGCGCGCCACACCCTGGCCGCCCACGAAATCGCCGCGGCCGCTGCCGGCGGCTGGGGCTTTGTGCCCTTCGACGTGCCGGATACCTGGCAGCTCGGCCTTGAATGGTCGGAACCACGCGATCTCCGCGCCCTCGAACTTACATTTGCCTCGGCACCTCCGCGCCACTTCCAACTGCAGTACTGGCGCCAGAACTGGCCGACCCCCGCCCCCGAACGCCGCGCCGGTGCGCTGCGCGGCTGGATCGGGCGCGACGACGCGTATCATGGGCGGTGGACGACGGCACGCGGGGACTATGTGTTCGACGGCGCAGGCCTGCAGATACGTTTTGATCCCATAGACCTTGCCGAACTCGGCGGCCAAGCCGCCAAGCAGCTCGAAGAGGCCGAACACTATCTCGCCGAGTTCCGGCGCGCCCTCAAAGTGCGCTTCGTCTGCAAGAGCGAGTCGCCGCCATCGCTGGTTCAAATCAGGGTGTTCAGCACCGCACAGCGCGTCGAGCAGACCGTCGAGCTGTATGACCTGCAGGAAGAAGGCAGCGCGCAGTGGACATTTGAGATCACAAACGGCTCTATCCTGCGCCGGGAACCGCTCGCACGTGGGGCACGACTGACGGTCGCCTGCTCCCTGTCTGCCACGACCAACGGCGATGAAACGTTGATCTCTGCCCTGTCGCCAACCCGCGAGTTCACCTTTCGCGTCCGTGACCTGGTGCACGATCCCATCTATATTCGTGACTATGGCATCTATATTCGCCGCGACGCCCAACCTGATGCCAAAGCCTATCTCGACAGCCTGGTGGGGCGGCCTGGCGACCTTTACAGCCGCGTCCCCGCAGAACCCGAGCAAACGCTGGCCCGGGCGTGCGCCGAGATCCCTCGCCTCGACGTCACGAACCAGGAACCGTTCGGGCGCTATGTCGTGCTTGGTATCGACGGCGGGCCGGCAGGAGTGGGGCCTGCGCTTTAACGGCGAGCTGTTCGCCGATAAGCGCGAGCTCAAGCTTATGGGCCGTGATGCGGCGCGGCTGCGCTGGCCGGGCCATCAGCTGCGCTTCCGCTTTGGCAGCGGCGACCCGCCGGACTTCCGTGAGCGTGTTGGGGCAACGCAGCAAAGCCTGCTGGAGGGTTGGCTGCCGGTCGTAGAAAGCACCTGGCTGGATCGCGAGGTCGAATACACACAGGTCGCGTTTGCTGCTCCCATCGCCGGCGCGTTCAGGCCGGCGGAGGAGATTGTGGGCACCGAGGATGTCGCTGCGTTTCTCCGCTTCACGATCCGCAACACAGGGCGCGCCCGGCGCCGCATCAACCTCTGGACGGTGATCGCCGGCCAGGAGGAACTGGAACTGCGTGACGGCCTGCTCTGGGCGCTTGGGCGCGTGGTGCCGGCGCCGCCGGTTCAGCGCCAGTGGCGAGTAGATGAATATCCCGAACCTTATCTACGACTGGCGGTGTCCACACCTCCCATAGGGGTTCTCACGACCATTCCCTACGGCGACTCGCCCGGCGCGCAGGCGGTGCGCAGCGCGCTCCACTACGGCGCTGAATTGGCAGCCGGTGCGAGTGTAACCTTGGATCTTGTGGCCCCGTTCGCATCGTTGTTTTCCGGGTCGGCCCTGGCCGCTGTCCAGCAGGCATCGTTCGACGAGCGGCTTCAGGAAACCTTCCGTTACTGGCAAGAGTACATCAAGGATAAGGGCCAGTTCATCCTGCCCGACACCATCCTGGCCGACTTCCACAAGGCGGCACAAGTCCACGTCGCAATCGCCGCCGACAAGGATCCCAAGAGCGGGCTGTTTGTCGTGCCCGCCGCCGCCTGGCGCTACGGTGCCTGTGGCAACGAGGCCTGCTGGCAGATTACGATGCTGGACCAGGCCGGCCACCACGCCAGGGCCGCGGCCTATCTCGAAACCTTTTTGCGCACGCAGGGCGTGATCGGCCCGGACGGCAATTTTGGTAGTAAGGAAGGCGCGTTTCAGGGCCTGGATATCGACGATGGCACGCCGATCAGCGGGCATTTCGGCTACAACCTGGATCACGGCTTTGTCATGGCGTGCCTGGCCAACCACTATCGGCTGAGCCGCGATGCGGAGTGGCTGCAGCGCGTGGCCGGTCATCTGGTGGATGCCTGTGACTTCGTGATCCGCGAGCGCGCCCGGACCCAACGGCTTGCCTCGGATGGCCGGCGGGTGCTGGAATGGGGGCTGCTGCCGCCTGGCCACCTGGAGGACAACCCCGAATGGCGGCACTGGTTCGCCGTAAACGCTCACGCCTACAGCGGCATGCACGCAATTGCTGCCGCCCTGAGCGAAATCAACCACCCTGACGCCCCACGGCTGGCCCAGGAGGCCGCGTCCTACCGCGAAGATATCCGCCGCGCCGCATTCCGCTGCCAGGCGCTGGCCCCGGTAGAGCGCCTGCGTGACGGCACAAGTATTGCGCGGATTCCCACCCATACCGGCATCCGCGGGCGCGAATGGGGCTGGATCCGCGAAAGCGCTTACGGCGCCCTCCATCTGCTTGAGGCTGGCGTCTTCGACCCTTGGGAACCGGAGATCACCCGGCTGCTCCAGGACCTGGAAGACAACCTGTTCGTGAGCCCCGAATGGGGACGTGCCGTCGACGAAGAGAAATACTGGTTCAGCCACGGCGGGATTACGATTCAGGCCAACCTGATGGATCTCGGGATCGACTATCTCCGGCGCGGCGAGATCAAGCATGCGCTGCGCGCCCTCTTTAACAACTTTGGCGCCAGCCTGTACGAGGACGTGCGCGTCTTTACCGAGCACCCTGTGATCGAGCTTGGGCACGGCATCGGCCCCTTTTACAAGGGTTCCGACGAGTCCAAGGCGCTGACGTGGCTGCGGCACCATCTGCTCCACGAGGAGGGCGCCTGCCTGCACATTGCACGCGGCGTCGCCTGAAGGCTGGTATGCCGAAGGCCAGGTGTTTGGCGTAGACGCAATGGCGACCTAGTTTGGGCCCGTCTCGTTTCGTATCGCCAGCTTGCAGGCGCAGGCAGAAGCCTCTGTCACCCTTGGCGCGCCGGCTCTGCCGCAAGACCTGGTCTTATCGTTTCGCCGGCCGAAAACGCAGATCGACGAAATCCACGTGGAAGGGGCAGAACTGCTGTCGATCGACCAGTCCACCGGCAGTGTCCATCTCGCGCGCGCGAACGCCGGTGGTGAGGGTCGTCGTGACGCTCCTGTGACTGTCCATGGTTGGACGCAGCGGGACCAAATTAGCCGCGCGCATCAGGTCCGGGGTAGAATCGGGACAGCTCCGCCAAGACGCTTCCCATGTCGCTCAAATTCTACGAGGTGAATACCGTGTCTGCCAATCAATTTCTTAACCGAAGACTGGTCTATGTCGGCACCTACACCGAACCCATTCTTTTCGGCACGGGCAAAATCCTTCAGGGCAAAGGTGCGGGCATCTATCTCTATACGCTTGATATCACTTCCGGGGCCTTGGAACCGCTCGACGTGGTCACCGGCGTGCGCAACCCCTCCTACCTGGCGTTTGACCCTTCTCACCGCTTCCTCTACGCCGTCAACGAACTCAAGGAATATGAGGGCGCCGCCAGCGGTGCCGTCAGCGCCTTCGCCGTCGACCCTGCCAACGGGAGCCTGACCTTCTTGAACCAGAAGCCGACCCACGGCACGGATCCTTGTCACCTGATCGTCGACCATGCAGGCAGGCATGTGTTTGTCGCCAATTTTATGAGCGGCTCGGTCTGCATGCTGCCCATCTTGGAAGACGGTTCGCTCGGCGGCGCCACCGACTTCATCCAGCATCAAGGCTCGAGCGTCGACCCCGTGCGCCAGGCTGGCCCCCACGCCCACGCCGTGACCCTCGACGTCGCCGGACGCTTCCTCTATGTTCCCGATCTTGGCCTCGACCAGCTGGTCGTCTACGAATACGACGCCGCTGCGGGCAAGCTGCGCTCCCGTCCCGAACTGTGGGCCACCCTCGCTCCCGGCGCGGGACCGCGCCAGGTGGCGTTCCACCCCAAGGGCCAGTTCGCCTACCTGATCAACGAGCTGAACTCGACGGTAACTGCCTATCGCTACGACGAGTCCACCGGGTCGCTCGACGAGATCCAGACGGTGTCCACGCTGGCGGCGGACTTCACCGGCAGCAGCACCTGCGCCGAGGTGCAGGTCGGGCCCTCCGGCCGGTTCCTCTACGGCTCCAACCGGGGCCATGACAGCATCGTCGTCTACGCCATCGACCAGGAGGATGGCACGCTTGCACTGGTCGGGCATACGTCCACAGGGGGGCAGATTCCCCGCAACTTTGCCATCAGCCCCGACAATCAATTCCTGATCGCGGCCAACCAGGACTCGAACAACCTTGTGACGTTCAATATTGATCCGATGTCGGGCCAGCTCACGCCGACCGGCTATTCGATCGAGGTGCCGACGCCTGTCTGCGTCAGGGTGATATCGGCTCCTCCAGGCACTGTACCAGCCGATGCAGCCGCGCCATGAGCCGCGTATAGAGTTCGTGCCTTGTGGGGTTCGGTGCAAAACGCTGGGTGACGGCTACGACGTCCTGCAGTTCCTGCAGCGGGATCGCCTCGATCGCATGCCAGGCGAGCATGGCGGCACCTGTCGCCGTCTCCTGCCCGGACGCCGTTACGGCAATCGGCGCGCCCAGGATGTCACACTGCAGCTGCACCCAGACCGGCGATGCGGTGAAACCACCGCCCGCGCGGATCTCCTGGCGTGGCCCGGCCTGTTCTACCAACGCCTGGTAGATGCCGCCGACGCCCATGCTGATGCCCTCCAGCACCGCCCGTGCCAGGTGCGGCAGCCCGTGCAGCGGCGACAGCCCCACAAAGGCGCCGGTCAAATCTTCGCGCCAGAGCGGGCTGCGTTCCCCAAACAGGTAGGGCACGAAGATCAGCCCGTCCGCCCCAGGCGGCGCCTGCATCGCCAGCTCGACAATTTGATCTACCGTCAGGTCGACGGCGTTCGGCGTGTCCCCTTGTGCTGCCTGGCTCCCACCGAAACGCGCCATCTCCGTGCACAGGGCATGAAACCAGTTGAGCACGTTGCCGCCGTTGTTGCCCGCCCCGCCGGCGAGCCATAGCCCGTCGACGATCGGGTAGCACCAAGTCCGGGCCTTGGCGTCCGTCACGCGCTGCGGCGAACTCATGCGCACGGCACTGCTCGTCCCGATCGTGCAGCTTGCCAGTCCCTCGCGGGCACAGCCCATTCCTAAGTGCACCAGCACGCCGTCGAGCCCTCCGGCGACGACTCGTGCGGTCGCCGGCAGGCCCAGCCGTTCGGCTGCAACAGGTAAAAGGGCAAGCTCCCCTGTCAGCGGTATCACGCGCGGCAGCCAGCCCCGCGTAATGCCGAGCCAGTCGAGCAGCTCCGCGTCCCAAGCTTCTACCTGCGAATCGTACAGCCCCGTGGCGGCAGCCGTAGCCCGGTCTGTCACCCATTGGCCGGTCAGGCGGTAAATCAAGTAGTCCTTTGGCCCACCCAGGCGCCAAGCGCCGGGCCCCGGCAGATCCGCCGCAAACGGGCCATAGCCATGCTCCCGCCACCACAGCAGCTTGGCCGGCCAGTAGCTGGCGTGCACCGGGCAGCCCGTACGCTGATAGGCATTTGTGCCACACTGCTGACCGAAGCGGCGCGCCTCGCTGGCAGTCCGGTTATCTGCCCATAGCCAGGACGGGCTGGCGGGCGCAAAGCCGTCGTCCTGCCTGGGCGTCTGCCGGAACGCGGCCAGGCTGCTGGCCGTGCTGCAGAACGCCAGCGCCCGGATACGGCTGCCGATGCCAGCCATTCCGGCGACCTCGCGAATGCACTCGTCGCTCGCCGCCATGATCTCCGCCAGGGGCTGCTCTGCGACACCGCCCGCTGCATATACCACCGGATAGCTGCGGCTCGCCTGCGCGACCCCGCGTAGGCTGCGGTCAAACACTATGGCACGTACGCCGCTCGTTCCCAGGTCGACGCCGACAACAAACTTCCCTTGCAAGCGCTGCCTTCCTCTTCACTGGCACCTTGCCAAATGTCCCCGGGACATGATCACCCGTCCGCGCGGCCTACGCCACCAGCGGCATCGCCAACTGCCGGGCGATGTCCTTGATATAGGCCATGGCCTTACGGTTCTCCTCCTCAAAAGCGTCGGTGGCATCCCAGTTGCCCTTATAGACACCGGGAACCTCCGCCTGCCCGCGCGTGACGCCAGGCACGTCCTCGAGTTCGATCGAGATTGTCCCGTCAAATCCCGTCTCCTTGAGCGCCCGCATCACCGCCGTCCAATCGATCTTGCCCTTGCCGGGGCGCCAGTGGACGTTGGTCAGACCATCGTTGTCGGAGAAATGGCAGTGGAAGATGCGGTCACCCAACTGGTAGATCACCGTATGCGGCATGTCGCCCATCGGGAACAAGTGGCTGGGATCAAAGTTCATCCCCAGCGCATCCGACTTGACGTGCTCGATCAGCCGCAGCATCGAGGCCGCGTTCGACATGTAGCGGTAGGGGTGGGGCTCCAGCGCATAGCGGACCTTGGCCGCCTCGCAGAAGTCACAGCAGCGCCGTACGGAGTCGACATAATCCTCCCAGTTCCGTTTCCAGTCAAGTCCCGTCGGATAGTAGACGCTGTATTCCTGCATGTGCGGCCGATCCGTGATGCGCGGCACCTCGATCGCAAACGGGAAGACGGAGACCGTGTTTACGAGCTGCGTGCCCAGCCCCACGGCCACATCCACCATGCGCTTGAAGTGCTCGACGGCCGCGTCCCGCTCCTGCTTGTCAGGGCTGGCCATGCCCGGCGGGGTGGAGACAAACTCGGACAGCAGCAGCCCCTCGCCGGCAATCATGTCCTTCAGATTCTTGACGACTTCGGGAGTGTAGTACGTGTCCAGGGCCTCGCGGTCCCACGCAATCAGCTCGATGGCCTGAAAGCCCATTTGGGCGATGCGCCGGATGGCGTCGTCGTACGGCTTGTCCCACCGAAACGGCCAGATAGAGGCGCCAATTCTCATGGTTCACTCTCCTCGGAAAATGTTTGGTTTTCGGAACAGGAACACCAGGAAAGAACGTGCCAGGGAAGCAGATGACACTCGCCGCACGGCACCGGTAACCAACTTGCCGTGCCAACACTATTCTAGTCCCGATCGGCAACGCGCAAAAGATCCGGCAGGTTCAAAGGCACGTTGCACGAATCTATCCAGCGTAGCCAGCACGCCCCGTGCGGGTATCGGGACGCCCACGTGCCAGAGGTGTTTGTGACCGCAACTTCACGCCACGACGAAGTTGATCAGCTTTCCCGGCACATACACTACCCGCTGCACTGCCTTGCCGGCCAGGTATTTGCTGATGCCGGCGTCGCTGCGTGCAAGGCTTTCAAACTCTCCCTGCTCCACATCGCTGGCCACACTCAGCACGGCGCGCACCTTGCTGTTGACCTGGACCACGACGTTGACCATCTCCTCGACAATCAGCGCAGGATCATACTGCGGCCAGTCAGCGTGCGCCAGCGTTCCCTGGTTGCCCAGGCGCTCCCACAGCTCGTCGCAGATGTGGGGTGCCATTGGCGCCAGGAGCCGCAGGTAGTCCTCGAGAATCGCCCGCGGCACCGCGGGAGCCTGGCCGAAGGTGTTGGCACAGACCATCAGCTGGCTCACCGCCGTGTTCATCTTGTCGAGCGACTCCAGCGCTTCGGTGACGTGCTTGATGGTCTTGTGCACCAGCCGCTGCAGCTCAGGCGCCGTAGCCGGCCGCATCGGGGCTGATCCTGTCGTTCAATTCGCCTGTCTGCTCGTCTACCACCAGCCGCCACGTGCGCTGGAGAAAGCGGTAGACCCCGCCAATGCCCGCGGTCAGCCAGGGACCGCCGGCGCTGAGCGGGCCGATAAACAGCTCATACAGGCGCAGCGCATCGGCCCCAAATTGATCGATAACCTCGTCCAGGCTGACCACGTTCAGCTTGGACTTCCCCATCTTTTCCACCTGCGAATGTACGGCGCGCCCGCTCTCCTTGACAAACCACTGCCCATCGCGCTGCTCGACGTCGCGCGGATAATGGTACTTGCCGCCGTCGTCCTGGTACGAAGGCGCGGTCAAGATCCCCTGGTTAAAGAGCTGCTGGAACGGCTCCTTGGTCGAGACGAGGCCGCAGTCGTACAGCACCTTGTGCCAGAAGCGAGAGTACAGCAGGTGCAGCACCGCATGCTCGACGCCGCCGATGTAGATGTCGACCGGCATCCAGTACTGCTCCGCCTGCCTGTTCCATGGCTCATCGCTGTTGTTCGGATCGGTGAAGCGCAGATAGTACCAGCACGATCCTGCCCACTGTGGCATCGTATTTGTCTCGCGTACCCCGATGCGCCCGTCCGGCAGCGTCACCATCAGCCAGTCGTCGGCTGCGCGCGCCAGCGGCGGGCGTCCGTCCAGGCTCTCCTTGCTCTTCACCAGCTCCGGCAGCGCCACCGGCAGCTGGTCGTCGGGCACGGCCATCGAGCTGCCGTCCTCCAGGAAAATGATGGGAAACGGCTCGCCCCAATACCGCTGGCGCGAGAACAGCCAGTCGCGCAGCCGGTACTGCACACGCCCAACGCCGGTACCGGCCTGTTCGAGCCACGCGATCATGGTGCGCTTGGCTTCTTCGACGCGCATGCCGTCCAAGAAGCCGCTGTTGATCAGCACGCCGTCTCCGGCATAAGCTGCTTCCTGAACATCTACATCCTCGGCGCCGATCACCTGGACGATCGGAAGGCCAAACTTGCGGGCAAACTCGTGGTCGCGCTCATCGTGGCCGGGCACGGCCATAATTGCCCCCGACCCATAGGTGATCAGCACATATTCCGAGATCCAGATCGGCAGCGCCTGCCCGTTGGCCGGATTCACGGCATAGGCACCCGTAAACTCTCCCGTCTTCTCCTGCGTGGTAGTGCGCTTCAGGTCGGACAGGTTTCTTGCCCACTTG
Organism: uncultured Chloroflexia bacterium; assembly: GCA_963701415.1. GTDB lineage: Bacteria > Chloroflexota > Anaerolineae > Caldilineales > Caldilineaceae > Fredericiella. The sequence continues at coordinate 230,193 of CAVPAH010000018.1, read as the reverse complement.
ACGTACGCCTGCACCGCCAGTTGCCGTTCCGGCGTTGTGATGGCCGCCACCAGTGGGTGCTCCGGCGCCAGGACACAGTAGGTAGCACCAAAGAGCGTGTCCGGGCGCGTGGTAAAGACCGTGAACGTGGCGTCGCTGCCTTCCACCGCAAACGTAATCTCCGCCCCGGTGGATTTGCCGATCCAGTTGCGCTGCATCTCCTTGATGCTTTCGGGCCAATCCACCTCGTCGAGGTCATCGATCAGGCGCTCGGCGTAGGCCGTGATCTTCAGCATCCACTGCCGCATCAGCCGCCGCTCCACGGGGTCGCCGGTCTCGATGTACTTGCCTTCGTAGACCTCTTCGTTGGAGAGCACCGTGCCGAGGGCGGCGCACCAGTTCACCGGCACCTCTGCCACGTAGGCCAGGCCGCGCTCGTACAGGCGCAGAAAGATCCATTGTGTCCACCGGTAGTAGTCGGGGGCGGAGGTATTGATCTCGCGTTCCCAATCATAGGAAAAGCCGGCGCGCTTCATCTGGCGGCGGAACGTGTCGACGTTGCGCCGCGTGATGACGGCGGGCGGCACGCCCGCACGTTCGGCGGCGCGTTCGGCCGGCAGCCCAAAGGCGTCCCAGCCCATTGGGTGCAGCACGTTGTAGCCCTGCATGCGGCGCAGGCGGGCGATCACGTCAGACGCCGTGTAGCCCTCGGCATGGCCGACGTGCAGGCCTTCGCCCGAAGGGTAGGGAAACATATCAAGAATGTAGGCCTTGGGTTTTGCACGCAGCTCTTCAGCCGTCGCCGGCGTTCGATACACAGCATTCTGCTCCCAGTAGGCCTGCCATTTGGGCTCGATCAGTCGGGGGTCATATACATGCTGCGACATCTGAACCTCCGTATGTCGTGTGAAAAGTGTTATGTCCGGTCTTGCGCCGCCGAGTATAACAGATAATCGCCCAATCCGCGCGCCTCCCGCCGCCCTCGCCCGGCATCTTTGAAATGCACCTGTGACGCAGCCCTTGATTTTGTTCCCAGCCTTACAGGTGTATGATTGTTCTCCTCAGATGCAGTAGTGCGGTGCTCGAAACTTGCAGTTGAAATGCAGAAAGAGAGAATCAGCATGAAGAAAACAGTTGTCATAATCATCACGATCCTGGCCTTCGCAGCGCTGCTGTCCGGCTGCGTGGCTGCGCAGCCCGGTGCGGCGCCGGGGGACCAGGCCGCCACTACCGCACCAGCCGGCGAAAGTGCTGCGGGCGGGGCGCAGAAGCTGATCTGGTCGGTGGAAGGCGTGAACGAGCTACCCGGCCTGGACCCGGCGAACCCGCAGAACGCGCAGTCGGTGCAGGCGATCAACCTGGTCTTCGGCGGGCTGGTCAAGCTGGACGACCAGCTGAACGTGGTGCCCGATGGGGCGGAGTCGTGGACGGTGTCGGAGGACGGCAAGACCTACACGTTCAAGATCCGGCCGGGGCTCAAGTTTGCCGATGGAACGGCGGTCACGGCGCAGGACTTCGCCGACTCGATCAACCGGGCGCTGCAGCCGGAGACGGCATCGTACGGCGCCTCGTTCCAGCTGGGGCACATCGTGGGTGCGGCTGACGTGGCGGCGGGAACGGCGAAGGAGGCGAGCGGCGTCAAGGTGGTGGACGACGGGACGCTTGAGATTACGCTGGACGACAACCTACCCTACTTCCTGGCACAGCTGACGTACCCGGTCTCGTTTGTGGTGCCCAAGGCGGCGATTGCGGCGGACCCGACGGGCTGGACGGAGACGGCGTATGGCACAGGGCCGTTCAAGGTCAAGGAGTGGCAGCACAACCAGAAGCTGATCCTCGAGCCGAACCCCAACTACTGGGCGGGTGCACCGGGGGTGAGCGAGGTGGAGCTGCCGTTCTTCCAGGACTCGGAGACGGCGTACCAGCTGTACCGGACGGGCGGGCTCGACATCATGGGCAGCCAGCAGAACCCGATTCCCTCGGCACGCATCCCCGAGGTGAAGGACAGCCCCGACTTCCACAGCGCAGCCTCGTTTGCGGTGCGCTACGTGGGCTTCAACAACCAGCTGGCGCCGTTTGACAACGCCGACGTGCGCCGCGCCTTTGCGCTGGCGGTGGACAAGGCGACGCTGGCCAATGCGGTGCTCAACGGCGCGGTGGCGCCGACCGACCGCATCCTGCCGCCGGGCTTCACCGGCTCGCAGCTGCCCATCAAGGGGCTGGCGTTTGATTCCGCAGCGGCCAAGCAGGCGCTGGCGGATGCAGGGTACAGCGAGAGCAACCCCTTCCCGCAGGTGACCTTCACCTATGGCGTCGAAGGCGACAACGAGCGGGTGGCCACCTTCCTGCAGCAGCAGTGGAAGGAGAACCTGGGCGTGGACGTGGTGCTGCAGCCGCTCGAGCTGGCGACCTTCAGCAAGAACCTGGACACGACCTATCTCACGCCCGACCAGGGCCTGCAGTTCTACCTGAGCATCTGGGGCGCCGACTACCCGGACCCGCAGAACTTCGTCTCGCAGCAGCTGCGCAGCGACTCGCCCAACAACAACGGGCACTGGGCGAACGCGCAGTTTGACGAACTGGCCAAGCAGGCCGACACCTTCCTGGGCAGCGCCGACGAGCGGCTGCAGCTGTACAACCAGGCGGAGCAGATTGCGGTGGACGAGGTGGGCTGGCTGCCGCTCTACGTGCCGCAGTTCAGCGTGCTGATTCGGCCCGAGGTCGCCGGCTACTCGCTGACCGGCCAGGGCCTCATCTTCCCCGACTGGACCAAGGTCACCGGCCGCAGCCAGTAGGTAGATAGACCATCGTGTAGGGGCACAAGGTCCGGCGCAACGGAGCAAGAAACCGAGTTTCTCGCAGAAACTCGGTTTCTGCCACTGCCGGACCTTGTGCCCCCACTTATGATCCACGTGACAGAACGAGCTACGGTATGGGCGGTTTGGTCGGACGCAGGCTCTTGAGCCTCGTCTTTGTGATTTTCAGCATTACCTTCCTGACGTTTATCGTCGGCTACCTGGCGCCGGGCGATCCGATCCTGGTGCTGATGGGCCCGCGCCGCGATCCACAGCTGTATGCCAGCCTGCGCCACCAGTATGGGCTGGACTTGCCCTGGTGGCAGCAGTATTTTAACTACGTGGGCGGGCTGCTCCACGGCGACCTGGGCATGTCCTACCGCTTTCAGGGGCGCAGCGTCAACGACATCCTGGCCAACGGCATCTGGGTGTCCATCTCGCTGGGTGCCATGGCCCTGTGCGTCAGCGTGCTGATCGGCATTCCCATCGGCATCGTCGCCGCGCTGCGGCAGGACAAGTGGGTGGACCGCTCCAGCATGATTTTGATGCTCGCACTCTTCTCCATCCCCACCTTTGTCATGATCCCGATCCTGCGCGCCTTCAACTACTTCGTCCTCTATAACAACCATCTGCCTTCGCTGCCGCCAGCCGGCTGGGGCACCCCTGCCCACCTGGTCATGCCTGTGCTGGTGTTGGCGGCGGTCACGATGGCCTACCTTGCACGCTTGACAAGGTCGAGCATGCTCGAAACGCTGCGCCAGGACTACGTCCGCACGGCGCAGGCCAAGGGACTGCGCCGGCGCCGGGTGGTCGGCGTGCACGCGCTGCGCAATGCGCTGCTGCCGATCGTCACCGTCATTGGACCTGCGCTGGCCTTTCTCGTCACCGGCAGCTTTGTCGTCGAGAGCCTGTTTGCGATCCCCGGCGTGGGCTATCTTGGCGTCCAAGCGATTGCACAGCGCGATTATCCTGTCATCATGGGGACGACGGTGATTCTGGCTGTCGCCGTGGTGATCATGAATCTGGTGACCGACATCCTGTACACGGTGCTCGACCCGCGTATCAAGGCGGAGGGCTGATGGCGACGGTAGATGCTGCCGTACCGGCGCGCGAGCAACCTGCCCCGCCCTCAACTCGGCGGGGGTGGTGGCACCGCTTTGCAGGGAACCGCCTGGCGTTGATCTGCCTCGCTTTGGCCGTCATGGTAATCGCAACGGCCGCAGTGGGCCCATTCTTGTACGGCGTCGATCCCAACTACCAGAACTACACGGCCATCAACGCCTGGCCGTCGGCCGCCCATCCACTCGGCACCGACAGCCTCGGCCGCGACACGCTGGCGCGTATCATGGCCGGCCTGCGTGTTTCGCTGATCGTCGTCCTCTACGTAGAGCTGCTCAACATCGGCGTCGGCGCCACGCTCGGGCTGCTGGCCGGCTTCCGCGGCGGCGCTGTCGACAACGTGATCTCGCGCATCGCCGACATGCTCTTTGCCTTTCCCGGCTTGCTCTTTGCTATCCTTGTGGCGGCAGTGTTTGGCGCCGCCGTGACGGAACGTTTTGGCGGCATCGGCCGGCTGCTGCTCGTGGCCGGCTCGCTGGCCCTCGTCAGTTGGCCGCTGATGGCACGCTACGTACGTGGGCAGACGCTGGCGCTCAAGGAGCGTGACTTCGTACTGGCGGCCCGCAGCATCGGTGCCGACGAACGCCGCATCCTGTGGGGCCATATCTTGCCCGGCGTGCTGGGTCTCATCATCGTCAGCGCCACGCTGGACGTAGCCGCCGTCGTCGTCAACGAAGCCGTGCTCAGCCTCCTCGGCCTCGGCATCCAGCCGCCCGACGCCAGCATCGGCCAGATGATCCGCCAGGCCATCGACTACCTGGAGGCCAACTGGCTCCAAGTCTTCTTCCCCAGCGCTGTTCTCACCCTGCTCGTGCTCATCTTCTCCTTTATCGGCGACGGCCTCCGCGATGCCGTCGACCCGCAAAGCCGTACATAACCAACGCCAATGTCGCCGGGACCTGCGAGGTCTGGGGGACATGCCCGCCGCGCGGACTCTGGCCGATCGCAACATTGACAGAGTGTCCAACCTCTGCTACTCTCTGCGTCCAATGAATTGTTTGATGTAAAACAAGTTCTCAAGCAAGCTGGAGTCTGGTCAAAGATGTTCCCGGCCGCCCGCATTTCCTACAACCAAGCAGCAGTTGCCACGTGTTGTTGCATCTGTACGTGTTGTATGCACGCGCGCCGCGGGGAACTGCTGCCATAAAGATGCCCTTGCATTCTTTGGTAGGTAACATTCGCCTCGGCAACGCCGAGGCGTTTTTTATTACAGCAACTTTCATAACCTGGGCAGTATAGTCGGACAACCATCAGAGCCAACAGCAACCAAGGGTACTCACTCTAAGAGGGAACACTTCATGAATATCGCATCCAATGTCACTGAACTGATCGGCAACACCCCCCTTGTCCGTCTCAATCGCCTCACGGCCGGCGCCTACGGCACGGTCGTGGCAAAGCTCGAGTTCTTTAACCCGGGCGCCAGCGTCAAGGACCGCATCGGCTTTGCGATGATCGACGCCGCCGAAAAGGCCGGCGCTGATCAACAAGGACTCCGTCATCGTCGAGCCGACCAGCGGCAACACCGGCATTGCCCTCGCCCTCGTCTGTGCTGCCAAGGGCTACAAGTGCATCCTGATCATGCCCGAGACGATGAGCAAGGAGCGGCGCATGCTGCTGCGAGCCTACGGCGCCGAGCTGATCCTGACCCCGGGCCCCGAAGGCATGGGCGGCGCCATCAAGCGGGCGGAAGACATCGTGGCCTCCGACCCCAAGAAGTACTTCCTCCCGCAGCAGTTCAAGAACCTGGCCAATCCTGAGATCCATCGCCGCACGACGGCCGAAGAGATCTGGCGCGACACCGACGGCCAGGTCGACTACCTGGTTTCGGGTATCGGCACGGGCGGCACGATCACCGGTGTAGGCGAAGTCATCAAGTCGCGCAAGCCGTCCTTCAAGGTCGTGGCCGTCGAACCCGATGCCTCGCCCGTGCTGTCGGGCGGCCAGAAGGGCCCGCACCCCATTCAGGGCATTGGCGCCGGCTTCGTGCCGGCCGTGCTCAACACGCAGATCTACGACGAGGTCATTCGGGTCAAGGCCGACGACGCCCTGCGCGACCGCTCGGCGCATGGCACAGGAAGAGGGCCTGTTGGTCGGTATTTCGTCGGGCGCCGCAACCTGGGCCGCACTGCAGGTGGCTAATCGCCCCGAAACCAAGGACAAGCTGATCGTGGTGATCATCCCCTCCTTCGGCGAGCGCTATCTCAGCACAGTTCTATACGCGCACCTGGCAGATTGAAATAGTGCCTGAAGTAGGGATTGCGGTTGTTGGAGAATGCAGCCGGCTTGCGCTTGCCGGTAGAATAGCCAGGCAAGCGCAAGCCCCCATGGGCGCCGTACAGACGACGCCGCCAAAGGAGGAAAACATGCAAACGACGGTAGAGCGTCCGGCGCAGCGATTGGCGGAATCATCGCCCGAGCAGGGCGGCGAAGCGCAGTCTCCGGATACGCCCCAGGCTGTGATCGGCAAGCTGGCAGAGGAGTCCGCCGCGGGTTTGGGCGGCCTTGTGCGCAAGGGGTTCGACATGGTCACGGCCCCTGTGCGTATGGCCGTGGACGCCGTGAGCCTGCTCAAGGAAGAGGTCGAGTCGGTCTACGAACGCGACCCGGCCGCACGCAGCACACTGGAGATCCTGACCTGCTACCCAGGTGTACACGCGGTGCTCGGCCACCGTATGTCGCACTGGATGTGGGAGCGCGAGCTCAAGACGCCGGCGCGCATGCTCTCGCAGTTTGCGCGTGGCTTCACCGGGATCGAGATTCACCCCGGCGCAACTATCGGCCCCCGCTTCTTTATCGACCATGGCATGGGTGTTGTCATCGGCGAAACCGCCGAGGTCGGCGCCGATGTGACCCTCTATCACGGCGTCACACTGGGCGGCACCAGCCTGAACAAGGGCAAGCGCCACCCCACGTTGGGCGATCGCGTAGTGGTCGGTGCCGGCGCCAAGATCCTGGGCGCGATCAACATCGGCGAGGACACGCGCATCGGTGCCAACGCCGTGGTGGTCAAGTCCGTGCCTGCGAATGCCGTCGTGGTGGGTGTGCCGGGCCAGAACGTGGCCCGCAGCAGACCCCATCGCGCCACGGATGCGCTGGACCTTAATCACGGTTCGCTGCCCGATCCCGTCGGCGTCTCCCTCCATTCGCTGCTGCAGCGGGTAGCCACCCTCGAACGACACAGCCATGGTGAAAATGGGCACGCCGAAAACGAGTCATGAGCCACACATCCATGCCCCGAAGGCCGGCATGTGGCAGGGCGAGGACTTTTCCATCTAGCATACAGCGCAGGGGCACAAGGTCCGGCAGACTCGGAGCGCAGGCGTCCTCGCCTGCATTCCCCTCGTTGGACCTTGTGCCCTTACGGATCATGCGCAGGCGTGCGTCCCTTCCCCAGCTGTGCTATCCTAATGTACAGCCAATGACCTCCCATAGTTCCTCTGAACCGCACGATGCCGAGGCACTGCCGCCCGGCGAGCACCGCCGTATCCTGGCGCATTACCGGGCGGTCCAAACGGGCGCGGGCTGGCACACGGCGCCCGACGACGGGTATCTTTACGCCAACCTGGCCTATCATCTCGCTGCCCTCGCAGAAACCGATCAAGACGCCGCGCACCGAATTGGCAGAGCCTGTTCGCCGACCACCACTGGCTGCATGCACGCGTGGCGCAGGCCGGAACTCAATACGACGGCTACCTCGAGGATCTCGCCCGTTACTGGGGCACGGTGCAGCGCCGGCTGCTGGGCGAGCTGGCGGCCGGCGAGCGCTGCGCAGCCCTGGTCGACAGCATTTGGTGCGCGCTGCTGGCAAGCTCGGTTGCCGTTCTCACTTCCTCGGGCACCGCGGTGAGCACGCCCGAGGATGTCGAGTTTGACATGTGGACGGCCTTGCTGGCGCATGACGTGCCCATTTCTCTGCTGGACGCCGGCCGCAAGGCAGATGTGCTGCTCACGATCACTGCACCCGCCGCCGAACCCCCTACCCCTCCACCGGTCGTATCCCAGCGCCTGTCGCCGGAGGCACTGCGCCTCCGGCTGGCAAAGCTTGCCACACATACCGACGAGGGCGGGCGCGGTTGGGAGATTTACGAGCTTGTGCGGCGAGCCGTCCTCGACGAACTGGGGGAGATCCTGGATGCGGCGGCCGCTGCCGGCGACGAATGGGTCCTGGTCCGGGTGATCTATGAATTGGCCAAGCGCGCCGATGGCCATCTGCAGCGCCGGATCCTGACGGCAGCAGCAGCCATGACCGTAGAAGCTGCGCGTATTTCGACCCTCGAGGTGTTGGCGCCCCTGCTTACAGGCGACCTGGCGACCACTGCGCTGCGCCTGGCCCTCGCACTGCAGGAAGAAGGCGCCAGCGCCAAGATTATCTACGTGCTGGTGCCGCGCCTGGAGGGCAGCCTGTTGGAGAGCGCTGTAACTGATGTCCTGGCCGTCGCCGATCGTTCCAAGCGCGCCCAAGTATTCGGGGTAATGGCCCCGCGTCTGCCCGGCAGCTTGCTGGCCCGTGTCCTGCCGATCGCCGGCGGTCTCGCACGCCCGGCTCCTGTCCTCGACCTGCTGGGGGCGATCGCCGAGCAATTTGACCTCCGCGCGGCGCCGCACGTCTTTGCCGCCATGCAGCAGGTGGCGCTCGCCGCCGGGACAGGCGCCGCACGCGCCCGGCTCCTGGCGCGGCTTGCCGTGCAGGCAGAGGGACCTGCTCGCCGAAGGCTTGTGGCCGCAGCCCTGGGTGTGCTCCAGCAGCTTGCCTACGGGCCGCACAAGGTCGAGGTCATGCGCAGCCTGATGCCTTTGCTGGAACCTGAGGATCTGGACCTTGCGGTTGTGATTGCTGCCAAGGCGGAGACACAGGCAGATCGCGCTGCATTGCTCGGCGTGCTAGCGCCCCACCTGGGGGACGACAGGCTGGCCGAAGCCCTCGCAATAACCCAGCATCTGCAGGATGGGGGCGCACGCGGCGCGGCGTTAGCCGCCCTTGCTCCGCAGTGTGGAGGCCATGAACGGCGGCAGTTGGTCCTTGGCGCGTTGGTCGCCGCCGATCAGACCTGGAACCAGGAGACGCGCTGTGAGATCCTCTGTCTCCTGGCGCCCTATCTTGACACGGAACTGCGGCCGGTAGCGCTGGCGCGTGCCCGCCTGCTGCCTGCCAGGGACGCGCGCACCCGTGCCCTGCTCGCAATTGGCCGCTCCTGCCCCGCCCCCGAACGGGGGCACCTGTACGAGGAGGCGCTCTCCGCCGCGCTGCGCGTCCAAGCGCCGGCCGCCCGCTGCGCCGCCCTCTTGCTCATGGCGGACGAGCTGGAGGGCACAGGCCAGGAGCAGGCATTCGGTGCTGCATTGGCAGCAGCCCAAGAGGTCGGCAGCGTAGCGGCCCGTGCCCTGCTGCTGGGGAAACTTGGGGGCCTCCGCACCGGCCCAGCACGCAGAAAGGTGCTGCTCGAGGCTCTCCTCACGCTGCACCAGGTGACCGACTGGCGAATTCATGCCAACGTGTTGGGCACGTTGGCCCCACACCTTGACGGCAGCCTGATGGTCATGGCCCTTGCCGCAGTGCGGAAGATCGACGAGAATCTCCCGCGGATGCGTGCCCTGGCTGCCTTGCTCGCCTGCCCCGACGTCACGGCCAGGCGCTCCGCCTGGCTGCAGATCGCAGACGATCTCTGCTATCGCTTCCGCACCCGCACGCGGGCCGAGTTGTACGCATGCCTAGCTCTCCCCGGCCTGCTGGCACCACCCTGCGTGGACGCCGAAATGGCCGCCGCAATCGCCGAAGCCGCCATGCGGTTAGAAGCCGACTGGCAGTGGCCGCCGGTAAGGAACTAGATCACGGAGGTACATATGTCACAAGTGCAGCAGCTCGACGATATCGCCAAACGCGAGCGTCCATCTGAACCATTCTCCGGCGTCATTTCCCTACGCCAGGGGGACACGATTCTCTTTGAACGCGCGTATGGCGACGCAATACGCGCGGAATCGATCCCCAACCGGGTCGACACCCGCTTCCAGATCGCCTCCGGCTGCAAGCTTTTCACCAGCGTAGCGATCAACCAGCTCTTTGACCAGGGCAGGCTTACGCCGGATACTCCGCTGCGCGACTGCGCCGGCGTGCCGCTGCCGCACTTTGCGCCCGATATCACCGTCCACCACCTGCTCACCCACACCTCCGGCGTCCCCGACTATTTTGACGAGGCGGTAATGGACGACTACGAGGAGCTGTGGCGGCAGCTGCCGATGTACAGCGATCCGCCGGCCCGCCGACTTCCTGCCGCTGTTTCAGGACAAGCCCATGCAGGCTCCGCCGGGGAGCACCTTTGCCTACAACAATGGCGGCTACGTGCTGCTGGGCTTGATCGTCGAGCATATCACCGGCACACCGTTTGCCGACTACATCGACGAACACATCTTTCGTCCCTGCCGGCATGCACGATTCAGGCTACTTTGCCACCGACCAGCTGCCGCCCCGCACGGCCCAGTCCTATATCGAGAACGCCGACGGCACCTGGCGCAGCAACATCTACGCCGTCCCGATCGTCGGCGGGCCAGATGGCGGCGCCTATACCACGGCCGCCGACATGGCGCACTTCTGGCAGGCGCTGCTGGCGCACAAGCTGCTGAGCGCCGAAACCACCGCCCATCTGCTGTCGCTGCAGGCGGCGACCGGCTCTCCACCCCCCTACGACCACTATGGCCGCGGCGTCTGGATTGAAGCCGGTGCGCATGCCATCAGAAAATACTTCGTCGAAGGCTCAGACCCCGGCGTGGCGTTCCGTTCGGCAGTCTATCCGGCGCAAGGGCTGACCCTCACCATACTTGCCAACACAGGACGCACACTCTGGCAGCTGTTCCGCGAGATCGAAGCGCTGGTTGCCCCTTAGCCCACGCCTGGCTCACAGCCGGCTGAGCTTGTCAGGATTGCGCATTGCCCAGACCGCCGTGATCTTGCCGTCGGCGACGTCGGCCGTAAAGCTGACCACGGCCGTGCCGTCCTGGCGTACGATCAGCCCCGTCCGCCCGTTGATTTCGGCCAGCTCGTACTCCAGCCCTGCCGGCGCCCGCTTGAACAGCCCCAGCATGAGTGCCGCGACGACCTTGGGCCCGTGCATCGGCCGGGTGGCGGCACTTGCCTTGCCGCCGCCGTCTGAGATGGCTGTGACGTCGGCCGCCAGCACCGCCTCTAGCGCCTCCACGTCGCCCTCGGCACAAGCCTCGAGAAAGCGGGTGAAGACGAGGCGGTGCTCGTCGGGGGTGCTGTGGAAGCGGGGCCTGCCGCTGCGCACCGCCCCGCGTGCCCGGTGCAGCGCCTGGCGGCAGGCCGCTTCGCTCTTCCCCACGATCTCAGCAATGGCCGCATAGTCATAGTCAAAGACGTCGTGCAGTAGAAAGACGGCCCGTTCGACCGGGCTCAACGTCTCCAGGACCACGAGGAGGGCATTAGAGAGCGAATCGTTGAGCGCCGCCAGGTCGGCCGGCTGGTCGCCCGGCGTCGTCAGCAGCGGTTCGGGCAACCAGGCACCGACATAGCTCTCGCGCTGGTGGCGCGCCGACTTGAGCTGATCGATCGACAGCCGGGTCACTACCGTGGTCAGGTACGCCTTCATAGAACGAATACTGTGGGGGTCGGCCGCTCGGTAGCGCAAATAGGTCTCCTGTACGACGTCTTCGGCATCGCCGGCGCTGCCCAGCATGCGGTACGCGATCGCAAACAGCAGCGGCCGCAGCGCTTCAAAGCCCTGCCCAAGCTCATCATTCGTAGTCGTCTCTCGCTTCGCTGATAGCATCGTTCATGACGTCTCTGACTCCATCCTGCCGCGCTAACTCCGCCGGCTCACCGGCTGCGCCTCAACGCGTTCTGGCACCCGTTCTGGCACACGCCCCTGCTGCACCTTGCCTTGCCTGCTGTCCGTCCCGTCCCACTGCCACCAGGTATAGGATCGGTTGATCCAGCCCACGGTAGCCGCCAGCGCCGCCGAGCGGCAGATAAATTCTTTGAACCAGGCTGCCGGCCGGCCCGTCCAGATGCGTTCGACCGGGCTGTCGTCCGCCTGCACGCGCTGGATCAACCCGTCGCGCCGTCCCAGGCTGATACACTGCACCACGTAACCAAACCGGAACGGCTGCTGTGACTCGCCGGCAAGCAGCGCCGCCAAGTTGTCGGCCGCATGTGCAGCCATTGGCACGGCCGTTGCACACGCCATGCGCATGGAGAGCCCCACGGCCGGCACAAAGGCAGCCGAGTCGCCCGCCGCATAGATTGCCGGCGACGTGACCGACCGCATGTTGGCGTCAATCAGGATCTGCCCGCGGCTGTTGACGGCCAGCCCGGCCTCGCGCGCCAGCGGCAGTGCCTGAAACGACCCCGCCCAGATGCAAAGGCCGCACGAAATCGCCTGCCCGCTTGCGGTCACGACCGAGCCGTCTGTCACCCGCTCCACCCGCGTCTGCTCCTGTAGGGCGATTCCCAGGCGCTCAAAGGTGCCCCGGATGTACGCGCGGCCGCGCTCGGACAGGCCATAGCCCATCCGCCCGGCCGTCACCAGGCGCACGGGCAGGGAGGGATAGCGTTCAGCGATCTCCGTGGCGGTCTCGATGCCGGTCAGCCCACCGCCCACGACGACCACTTCGTCACGATATCCCGCCTCGGCCAGTTCAAGCAGCCGCCGCTGCAGCCGTTCGCCATCGCCGGCGTCGCCGACGGCCAACGCATATTCGCGCACGCCTGGTACGCTGTCTTTGTCGGTCCTGCTACCCAGGGTGTACAGCAGGGTATCGTAGCTAAGCGTCTCCTCGCCCCCTGCGGTGCGCACGGTCACCTGTTGCGCGGCCGGCGCCAGGCCGGTCACCCAACCCTGCACGAAACGCACGCCCGTACCCGCCAGCAGCTTTTGAATCGGCCGCTGCTTGATACGCTCGGCGGCAGCCGCCTGGTGCAGGCGGATGCGCTCGACAAAGGTTGCGCTGCCGTTCACCAGCGTAATCTGGACCGGCAGCCGCCGCGTCTTATGTGCCAGCCGCAGCGCCGCCGCCATGCCGGCATAGCCGGCGCCGAGGATAACGATTTGGGATGTCGATTGGTTTGCCATCTTAATACCTCTTTCTCACTGTCAACGTACCTGTGACGAGATGGCCATCTCGTAACAGTAGACGATTGAGCGTTGAGGTTTGTGACAAACCGTCGAAACTCGATCAAGATCCGTTTTTATCCCTCCAGCAGCAGCGACTCCGGATCCTCCACCAGCTCTTTGATCCGCACGAGGAACTGGACGGCCTCCCGGCCGTCGACGATGCGGTGGTCGTAGGTGAGCGCGACGTACATCATCGGGCGCACGCGAATCTCACCTTCAACCACGACCGGGCGATCCTTGATAGCGTGGAGGCCAAGGATGCCCACCTGGGGCGGGTTGAGAATGGGCGTGCTGAGCAGCGAGCCAAACACACCGCCATTGGTAATGGTAAAGGTGCCGCCGCGCAGCGCCTCGATCGAGAGCTTACCGGCCTCCGCCTGCGCCGCATAGTCGCGCACCGCCCGCTCGATCTGCGCAAAGCTCATGCGCTCGGCGTCACGCAGGACAGGCACGACCAGTCCCTCGGCCGCGCCCACCGCAATGCCGATGTCATAGTAGCGCTTAAGCACGATCTCGGTCCCCTGAATCTCGGCGTTGAGTTCGGGGAACGCCTTGAGCGCCCCGACGGCTGCCTTGACGAAGAACGAGCTCAACCCCAGGTTGACGCCGTACTTGGCCTTGAACGATTCCTTGCGGCGCGCCCGCAAGGCCATCACCGCATGCATGTCCACCTCGTTAAAGGTGGTGAGCATCGCCGCCGTGTTCTGCGCCTCCAGCAGCCGCCGTGCGATCGTCTGGCGCCGCAGCGACATGCGCTTGCGCTCCTCGCGGCCGTCGACTGGCGCCGGTGGTGCTGGGGGTGCGGCAGGCGGTGCCGGTTTGGGGGCCGAGGCTTCAGGCGCCGGGGCTTCAGGCGCCGGCGCTCCTTGTTCTAGATACCGCTGTACATCACCCTTTGTGACGCGCCCGCCGTCGCCGGCCTTGACCTCGCCGAGATCGACCGCGTGTTCCTGCGCCATGCGGCGCGCAACCGGCGTCACCCGGTCTCGCGGCGGCGCCTCGGCCAACTCTTCGCTGGACGTTAAGGGGGCGCGGCGTGCCTCCTCCGCCGCTGGCTTTTCAGGCGCTTGCTTCTCAGCTGCCGGCTTCTCAGCTGGCGGCTGGGCAGCCTCTGCCGTGCCCGCCTCATCGATCGTGCCCAACACGTCGCCCGCTTTGACCGGTTCACCCGGCTGGCGCTGGATGCGTCCCACCACGCCGTCCTGCGTGGCCGCCACTTCAAGCGTGACCTTATCGGTATCGAGCTCGAGCACGGTGTCGCCCGTCGCCACGCGGTCACCCTCTTGCTTGAGCCACTGGGCCACGGTTGCCTCGATGACGGATTCCCCTAACTCTGGCACTACAATGTTGGTCGGCATCTCTCTACCTCCGGCGGGCTTGCTTCTTGCTCGTCTTGTTCGTCGCGAACTGCCACTGGAAGGCATACTCGACGATCATCGATTGGTTCTTGCGGTGTGCGGTCGACGACCCCTCGGCGGGGCTCGCGCTGCGCCGCCGTCCCACGTAGTTGACCGGCCAGCGCCCCCCTGCCAGACGCTGGAGGCGCCAGCTCATGAACTCCCATGCCTCCATGTTCTTGGGCCCTTCCTGGGCCCAGACGATCTCCTGCAGGTTGGGATAGGAGGCGAACACGGCTTCGAGGTCGGCGGCAGGGAAGGGATAGAGCTGCTCCACGCGCACGACCGCCACCTGCTTGTTCTGCGCCCGCTGCTCGCTGCCGACCAGGTCGAAGTAGAACTTGCCGCTGCACAGCACCAGGCGGCGCACATCCTGCGCCTTTACGTCGAGGTCGGGGATCACTGGCTGCCAGGATCCCTCCAGTAAAGTCGCCCAGCCGCGAGGCGACGGCGGGGTTGCGCAGCAGGCTCTTGGGCGTCATGACGACTAGCGGAAGGGGATCCGATTCCAGAAGCAGCGCCTGCCGGCGCAGGAGGTGAAAATACTGCGCCGCTGTCGTGGGGTAGGCGACGCGCATGTTGGTCTTGGCGGCGAGCTGCAGAAAGCGCTCGAGCCGCCCGCTCGAGTGGTCGGGCCCCGCGCCCTCCCAGGCGTGCGGCAGCAGCAGCACCAGCGATGGTGTCTGGCCCCACTTCTCGCGGGCCGAGGTGATGAACTCGTCGACGATTGGCTGGGCGCCGTTGATAAAGTCGCCGTACTGCGCCTCCCAGAGCACGAGCCGGTCGGGCGCCTGGACATTGTACCCGTACTCAAACCCCAGCGTCGCGATTTCCGACAGGGGGCTGTTGTAGATCGCAAAGGCGGCCTGGGCCTGCGGCAGCTCCTGCAGCGGGACGAACCGCTCGCCGCGTCTTGGCGTCGTGCAGCACGGCATGCCGGTGGCTGAAGGTGCCGCGTTCGCAGTCCTGCCCCGTCAGCCGCACCGTGATGCCCTCTTCGAGGATCGTCGCAAAGGCCAGCTCCTCGGCCGTCGCCCAGTCGATGGCTGCTTCTGTCTCCGGCGCCGCTGCCGCTTTCTCGACGGCCTCGCGGCGGCTGCGAATGGCGGCTTCCAGGCGGCCGGAGAAGAAGGTAAATCCTGCCGGCAGCTGCTTGAGCGACTCGTTGATGGCCCGGATGCGCTCGGCCTCCACGGCCGTGACGATGCGGCGCGCGATTCCCGGCTGCGGCGGCTCGGGCTGCGGCTCGACCAGTTCGGCCGCGACCTCGTCGATGTTGGCCAGCGAGTCGTTGACCGCCTGCAGCTGTTCCGTATAGCGCTGCACCAGCGGCTTGGGCTTCGCCCGCCTCGATCACGCCCCGTTCGGCCAGGGCATTCGCCCACAGCTGGCGGGTCGTCGGGTGCTTGCGCACGGTTTCATAGAGCAGCGGCTGCGTAAAGCCAGGTTCGTCCAGCTCATTGTGACCGTAGCGCCGGTAGCCGATAAGGTCGATCAGGAAGTCCTTTTCAAATTCCTGCTGGTAGGCAAAAGCGATGCACGCCACCTCGATGCAGGCCGCCGGATCGTCTGCATTCACGTGGACGATGGGTACCTTAAAGCCCTTGGCCAGGTCGCTGGCATACAAGGTGCTGCGCCCTTCGTCGGGCTCCGTCGTAAAGCCGAGCTGGTTGTTGGCGATGATGTGCACGGTGCCGCCAGTCCAGTACCCCGGCAGCTGCGAAAGGTTGAACGTCTCCGCCACCACGCCCTGGCCGGGGAAGGAAGCGTCGCCGTGGATCAGGATCTGCAGCGTGAGCTTGGGATCAAAGACGGCCGGTCCTCGCCCGTCTGTGCGCGTGCCCGCCGCACGTGCCATGCCGACCGAAATCGGGTTGACCAGTTCCAGGTGGCTGGGGTTGGGCGGCATGGCGACGACCAGGGGTTGCTGCGCCTCACCGTTTGTCTGCTGCGGGTCCACAATCCGGCGACTGCCGCGGTGGTACTTGACGTCGCCCGTGGTCCAGCCGATGGCGTCCCGCAGTTCCTGGATCTTGAGCGGGTCTTTGAACTCGGCCAGGATCTGCTCGTAGGGCAGGTTCATGTTATGTGCCAGCACGTTGAGCCGCCCGCGGTGCGCCATGCCGATCAGGATGTTGGTTGTGCCGGCCTCGGCGGACGAAACGATCAGCTCGTCCATCATCGGCACCAGCATGTCCAGCCCTTCGATGGAGAAGCGGTACTTGCTGGGGAAGGCGCGCTGCAGAAACTGCTCAAAGACCTCCACCTGCGTGATGCGGTCGAGCAGGCTTTTGAGGTAGTCCGGGTCGTCCGATGGTCGGTACCGGCGCGATTCGGCCGCCTCACGCAGCCAGGCGCGCTCCTCAGGCTTGCGGATATGGTCGTAGTCGTAGCCGATGTGCGTCGAATAGATCTCGCGCAGCGCGGCGATTGCGTCGTAGGCGGTGCCGGTAATTTCCGCGACCGGGCCGCCCACCACGCTGGCCGGCAGGCTGCGCAGGTCGTTTTCGTCGAGGCCGTGTGCCTCCAGCGCCAGCGAGGGATCGCCGGGCGGCGGCGTGCCCAGCGGATCGAGCTGCGCCCCCAGATGGCCGTACTCGCGGATCGACTGCGCCAGGTTGGTGGCGCCCACGACCTTGGCTACAGCGGGTTGCGCTTCTGCCAGCCCGGCCGCCGGGGCAGCAAGGCTGGTCTCGGCAGCCAGGCTGCCATCAGCCGCAGGCGGCGTCCAGCCGGCGAAAAACTGCCGCGTCTGGGCATCTACTGTGTTAGGGTCCTCGCGAAAGCGGGCATAGAGTTCAAGCACATAGGCTAGATTTGGGCCGTAGAACTCTGACATAGCTGGTGATGCCTTCCTTTTTCCCTTTTCCCGCTCCCAAACGTCACCGGGAGCGGCTGTTTAACCGTGCCATGACGACATGGAGGCGGTCCACCGTGCGCAAGAGTTTAGCCCCACTTGCAACATGATGCAACACGAATAGTCGCAACGTTTCGCGCCCGCCGACAATGGACGAACATACAGAGACTTGGTACAGTAGAGGGAAGTCAACCCATTGCCGGCTGGTTTTCCGCCCCAAGCCCCGCGCCCAAGAAATGAACTGCGATTGTGACCACGCGCCTATTTGATCACTCCCTCATCCTTACATTGAGAAGCCTGCGCGGCAACGTGCGCGGGGCAGTCTTGACCGAGCCCATGTGGGCCATTCCCTACAACCTGTACGCTCCCTTCGTATCAGTCTACATGTTGGCGTTGGGGCTGACCGACAGCCAGATCGGGCTGATCGCCAGCGTAGGCCTGGCCTGCCAGATCTTCTGGACGATGCTCAGCGGCGCCATCACCGATAAGTTCGGGCGCAAGCGCACGACCTTTGTCGTCGACGCCATCGCCTGGAGCATTCCCTGCCTCATCTGGGCCGTCGCCCAGGACTTCAACGCCTTCCTCCTGGCGGCCATCGTCAACGCCACCTGGCGCATCACCCACAACTCGTGGCAGTGCCTGCTGGTGGAGGGCACCGAGCCGGCCATCCTGGTAGACGTCTACTCGCTGATCTACATCTCCGGCCTGCTGGCCGCCTTCTTCTCGCCGCTGACCAGCGTGCTGATCGCCCACTTCTCGCTCGTGCCGACCATGCGTGGTCTCTACTTCTTCGCGTTTATCATGATGACGGCCAAGTTCATCACCATGAACGCCATGGTCGAGGAAACGGAGCATGGGCTCGACCGGATGCAGGCTACACGCGGCAAGAATGTCTTTTCGATCGTGGGTGAATCACGCGGCGTGCTCCAGGAGATCCTGCATTCGCCTGCCACGCTCGTAACGGGCGGCCTGCTGATCATTGTCGCCATTGCGACGCTGATCCAGAACACCTTCTGGAGCGTGCTGGTCACGGAGAAGCTGCTCGTGCCGCCGGAATACCTGCCCCTCTACGCAGTGGCTCGTTCCGTCA
The DNA here is from genome assembly GCA_963701415.1 of uncultured Chloroflexia bacterium. Taxonomy (GTDB): domain Bacteria; phylum Chloroflexota; class Anaerolineae; order Caldilineales; family Caldilineaceae; genus Fredericiella. The sequence goes on along the minus strand of CAVPAH010000018.1, from coordinate 211,831 downwards.
CGATGTTGGTCTTCTATTTCGCGGTCATGCCGAAGCTGCGCACCATTGATGCGCGCAAGCCCATGGTCTTTGGCTTCGCCGGCCTGATCCTGAGCTGGCTCATCCTGATCGTCATCCCGCCGCAGAGCTACTTTCTGCTGCTGATCTCCGTCATCATCGAGGGCTGCAGCATCCCGGCGGTCAGCACGCTGTTGGACAAGCTGGTCGCCATCACCGTAGATCCCAAGGAGCGTGCCCGCGTCATGGCCATCCTCTACGTCGTCGTGCTCACCTGCACCACGCCCTTCGGCTGGATCGCCGGCGAGGCGTCCCAGATCAACCGCAGCCTTCCGTTCGTGATCAACATTGTGCTGTTGTGTATCGGCATCGTGCTGGCCTATACCGCCAGCCGGCGTTCAGCAGCTGTCAGCCTCTAGGAGAACTGCATATGAAACAGGTTGCCATTACCGGTGAGCGGCAGGCCGTGCTCTTGGATAAGCCCGACCTGGAGCCTTTTGACAATTGGGTGGTGGTCAAGATCCACGCCGCACCCATGTGCACGGAATACAAGCGTTACCTGACCGGCGAACCGACCGAGGTCCTCGGCCACGAGGCCGCCGGCGAGGTGGTCGCCGTGGCCCAGCCCGGCCGCGTCAAAGTGGGCGATCGCGTGGTCGCCATGCCGCTCTACGGCTGCGGCGTCTGTCCCCTCTGCGTCTCAGGCGACTATATCCACTGTGAAAACACCAAGGCGTTCACAAAAATGGCACGGCTGCAGCACGGCCAGGCGACCTACGCCCAGTACCTCCTCAAGCAGGACTGGCTGCTGCCCAGGATCCCCGATGGCGTCTCCTATGAGCGCGCTTCACTGGCATGCTGTGGGCTCGGACCGTCTTATGGGGCCATGCACTTGATGGGGGTCGATGCCTTTACCACCATCCTGATCACGGGAGCGGGCCCGGTCGGGCTGGGCGCGATTGTGAACGCCCGCTTCCGCGGCGCGCGCGTGATCGTGGCCGAGCCCGCACCCTGGCGCATCGAACGTGCCAAGGCGATGGGCGCCGCCGCCGTGCTCGACCCGCGCGACAAGCAGATCGTCAAGCAGATTCAAGAGCTGACCGAGGGGCGCGGCGTAGACTGCTCGCTTGAGTGCGCCGGCAGCGCACAAGCCGAACGGCTCTGCATCGATGCCACCCGGCGCAAAGGTAAGGTAGCATTTATCGGCGAGTGCACGGATCGGCTCTCCATCCGCGTCAGCCCCGATATGATCCGCAAAGGGCTTACACTGCTCGGCTCATGGCACTACAATCTGAATGAGTTCCCGCACATCATGCAGATCATCCGGGAGTCGCCGCTGATCGACCTGTTGGTCAGCCATACATTCCCGATGAGCCGGATTCAGGACGCGTTCGCGTGCTCGATTTCGCGTGAATCTGCAAAGATCATTCTCGACCCCTGGGCGTAGCGGCACTCTACTGCTGCTAGCGCGGCCGTTTGGATTTGGGCGGACGCGACGGCCAGGCGCCGCGGGACGCGCCGGGCTTGGAGGGGCGGGTGTGCTGCGCCGTGCGCTTGGCGGCCGGCGGACGCGGCGACCTGCGGGGAGCGGCCTCTTCCCCTGAAGACGTGTCCCCGCCGTCTTCCATCCCCGGCTTGGCCACGCGGATGCTCACCGGTAGGTTGCGCATCTTGGCCCCGGCCATTGCGCCCAGCACCTGCTGCTTATATTCGGCGGGTACATCCACCAGCGTAAACTCGTCATAGATGTCGATAGCGCCGATCACCCGGCCCGGGATGCCGGCCTCGTTCGCAATCGCGCCGACAACGTCGGATGGGCGCACGCCGCGCGAGCGGCCGGCGTCAATGTACAGCCGCACCATGCCGTCCTCATCGGGCTCGTCGAGTGGCGCCGCATCGATGGTCGCCACCAGCGGCTTGTCCCGCCGAGCGAGCCAGGCCGCCCCGGCGGCGATTTCGGCCATGTCGTGGCCGCTCTCTTCGGCTAGCTCCTGGACGAGGGCCAGGTACAGGTCGAGGTCCTCGTCTTCGACCACGCCCAGGATGCTGCTCCTTAAAGAGCTGGACGCGGCGGGCGGCGATGTCGGAGCGGGTGGGCAGCGTCATGGGCGGAATCGCGCGGCCGATGTAGCGTTCGATATCGCGGCGCAGGCGCTGCTCGCGCGGCGTGGTAAAGAGTACCGCCTTTCCGCTCCTCCCGGCGCGTGCCGTACGCCCGATGCGGTGGACATAACTCTCGAGATCGTAGGAAATGTCGTAGTTGACGACCATCCCAATGCGTTCCACGTCCAGGCCGCGGGCTGCCACGTCGGTGGCCACGACCAGCTCCGCCTGCCCGCTGCGCAGGCGACGGATCACGGTTTCGCGCTGCACCTGGTTCATGTCACCCTGCATCGCCTCAGCGGCATACCCGCGCGCCTGCAGCCGCTCGGCCAGCTCGGCGGCCCGCGACTTGGTGCGGACAAAGACCAGGGTTGCTTCGCCGGGGCTGCTGTGCCCCTCCAGCAGTTGCATCAGCGCGTCCAGCTTCTGGGCCTCCACAACCTGTATATAATGCTGGTCGATGGTCGGCACCGTCATCGTGCGGTGCTCGCTCTCGACCACGGCCGGATTGCGCAGGTAGCGGTCTGCGATCCGCCGCACTTCCTCCGGCATGGTGGCGGAGAAGAGCGCCGTCTGGCAGCCGCTGGGCGCCTGGCCCAGGATCCATTCGACATCTTCCACAAAGCCCATGCGCAGCATCTCGTCGGCTTCGTCCAGGACGATAAACGTCAGCGCCGCCAGGTCAAGCGAACCGCGGCGCAGGTGGTCCATGATGCGGCCCGGCGTGCCGACCACGACCTGGACGCCGCCGCGCATCCGTTCCAGCTGGCGCTGAATCGGCTGCCCGCCATAGACCGGCAGCACGCGCACGGTGCCGAGCCAGCGGGCATAGGTGTGTATGGCCTCTGCCACCTGGATCGCAAGCTCGCGTGTCGGGGTCAGCACCAGCGCCTGCACCGCCCGGTTGTTGGGGTCAAGCTTCTGCAGAATCGGCAGGGCAAAAGCAGCCGTCTTGCCGGTGCCGGTCGGTGCCTGGCCGATCATATCGCGCCCGCTGATCAGCACGGGAATCGTCTTCCGCTGGATAGATGTGGGCGTCTCGTAGCCCACGTCGCGCACGGCGCGAGTCAGAGGCTCGATCACGCCGAGTTCTTCAAAGGTGCTGCCGTCGTTGGGCTCGTAGGCTTCCATGGTCGTTCCTCTCCAATGATTCCTGCTTACTTGTATGCTCAAGTATAGGGTTCGTGGCGCCCGCAAGGAAACGGGCGTGGCGGCCAATGGCCTAAACGGCCGATTCTCCCTATAATGAGACGTGAACGCTCCGTTTGTCGGGTTTCGTGGATGCCATTTGCATGTCGCTGCCAATTCTCCAAACAAAACTCTATGTTCCGAAACACAAGCGGCAAAGCAACGTTGTCCGGCGGCCGCGGCTGCTGGACCGGCTGGACGCCGGGCTGGCAGGTAAAGTCACCCTGGTCTCTGCCCCGGCGGGCTGTGGCAAGTCAACCCTGGTGCGCGAGTGGATCCTCGAATGTCGTGCCCAGTACGAAGCGGCGGCCAGAGATGCACTGGCGGATATGGCCGCCATTCGCTATGTTACCTGGCTCACGCTTGACGGCGACGACAACGATCCTGTGCGTTTCCTTCTATACCTCATTGCCAGTCTGCGCAAGTTCGCCCCCAAAGTAGGGGAAAGTGCGTGGTCGCTGCTGCAAGCGCCCGAGCCGCCGTTCAAGACAATCCTCACCTTGCTGCTCAACGACGTGAGCTTGTTGGCGACTGAAAGCGATCACCCGCGCCGGGTCTATGTGCTGGTGCTGGAAGACTATCACGTGATTACTGACCAGCCGATTCATGAGGCGCTCACTTACGTGATCGACAACATGCCTCCGCACCTGCACGTTGTCATCATGACACGCTCCGACCCACCGCTGCCGCTGGCACGCTGGCGGGTGGGTGATCAGCTGGCGGAGATTCGCGCCGAGGACTTGCGCTTTGGCGCAGAAGAAGCGGCAGCCTATCTAAACCAACGGATGGGTTTGCAGCTGTCGCCGGCGGAAATTACGACCCTCGAGCAGCGTACCGAAGGTTGGATCGCCGGCCTGCAGTTGGTATCGCTCTCGCTGCAAGGCCATACGCACAGTGCCGACTTTGTGCAGTCCTTCTCCGGTGACAATCGCTATGTGCTCGATTACCTGGTGGAGGAGGTGCTCGATCGGCAGCCCGACGCAGTGCAAGAGTTTCTCTTGCACACCTCGATCCTTTCCCGGTTGTGCGGGCCGCTGTGCGACGCCGTGATGAATACCGCCGGCGGGGCCCAGCCAATGCTCGCGCAGCTGCACCAGGCAAACCTCTTTCTCGTGCCGCTTGATGACGAGGGGCTGTGGTATCGTTTTCATCCCTTGTTTGCCGACGTGCTGCAGCATCGACTGCACCAGGCTGACCCGGCCCTAGTGGCCGACCTGCACGCCAGGGCCAGCGCTTGGTACGAAGAGGCCGGCCAGCTTGCCGACGCCATCCACCACTGCCTCCGGGCCGCCGACCACGTGCGGACCGCCGCACTGCTGGCGCGTGTGAACGCCTTGCTCGCAAGGGTGCGCATCGACAAGGCCGCGGCCCAGCAAATGGATCTGCAAGCGGCCGCACTGCTGGCTGAATTGTCCGCCCGTACTGCTCTGCTCGCGGTTCCAATTGAGCCGCTCACCGGCCGGGAGGTAGACGTACTGCGCCTGGTGGCGCAGGGGTACTCCAATCGGGCGATCGCCGAGCAGCTCGTCATCTCGATCGGAACCGTAAAATCTCACCTCAAGCACATATTCTCCAAACTGGCAGTCGAGAGCCGCACCCAGGCTGTGGTACAAGCGCGTGCGGCCGGCTTGCTTTAAAGCAAGCGTCTCCTCGCTTGCCGGCCCGGGGAAAGTGCCGTACCTCTTCCGGATCTGCACAATATCCCTCTTTGGGGAGAGGACACGCTGCCCGGTAAGCTCTATACTTGTTAAGCTATCGGTATGTTGTGATTCGAACGCGCGAGAAGGAGAAGTATGAAACCGGGAGACCGAGTACGTGCCACCCATCCTTATGGTGGCGTCCCCGCCTGTGAAGGCGAAATTGTCAAAGAACTCGTACTGGGCAACAAAATGACCCAGTATCTGGTCAACTTTGAAGTGCGTCCCAAGTTCTACAAGCAGTTCTATCTGACAGCGCGCGAACTGACGTCGCTGGAGGCAAAGGCCACCTAGGCGTACTTGGGCTCGCGGGGCACTCGGGCAAGATGCCCCGCAATAGCGAATGGCTCACGCCACCCGGTGCTGCAGCGTCTCCCCGTTCAGCATCGCCATGATGTTGTCATAATCCTCCACACGGCCACGCGCACCGGGGGTGACGCCGCCGCCGGCCACGTGCGGGGTCAGGATCAGGTTGCTCGTGGGGTCGCGCGCCAACTCCACCAGCGGGTCGTTAGGGCGCAGCGGCTCGTACGTGTACGTATCCAGCGCGGCACCGGCCAGGTGCCCGTTGCGCAAGGCGGCGAGCAAAGCACCCTCCTCCACCACTGCTCCCGAACCGCAGTGGACGACATAAGCGCCGCGCTTCATTCGGGCGAAAAAGGCAGCCTCGAGCGGCTCTTTGGGGCCCTGGTACGGCAGCAGCGAGCAGACGATGTCACTCTGCTCCGCAAGCTCGTCTGGTACGGCAAAGCGCAGCCCGTACCGTTCCTCGATGTGGCTCGGCAGGCGCCTACGCTTGTTGTAGAGCAGCCGACAGTCAAAGCCCCGCAGGCGCATTGTCAGTTCCAGCCCCACCTCGCCAAATCCCAGGATCCCGACGGTCGCACCGCTGAGCGTGCCGATTTCGCCGCGCTTCGACCAATTGTAGGCAAAGTGATCTTCGTCGGTCCGGTGCGCGGCGCGGCCCCAGTCGGCAGCATCGGCGGTGACCTTCATCCCCTCGCGCACGCGCTTCAGCACGCCGAGGATCTGGAGCAGCATGTGCTCCGCCACCATGACGCAGCCTTGAATCGGCTGGGAGCAGACTGCAACTCCTGCAGCACGCGCTGCCGCCTGGTCGATGTCCCAAGTCTGGATACCCAACCGCTGGACCAGGCGCAGCTTGGGGGCAGCCGCAATCATCTCGGCATCAATCGTGCCCTCGCGCTCGCTGATCAGAAACTCTGCTTCCTTCAGTAGGGTAAGCAGTTCCTCGCGGTGGGTCGCGGCGTATGGCGACCTCGAGTTCAGGTGGGGCCGCTTCCACTGCTCGCTGCTGGTGCCGCAAGCTCCGCTGCGTAAGAAAGACGACTTTGTGCTTTGGTGGTTCCGTCATACCCAATACCGTAGCACAGCAGCTATATCCTGTAAAACACCCCGCTTACAACAGCGTATTGATCGCGTTGACCGTATACCCCAAAATAACCAACACAAACGCAAACGACACGATCGCATGCAGGAGCGTCATGCGCCGCATCAGCGACCCCGTGACGGTCACGTCCGACGTCTGGTAACACATGGCGATCGTAAACGAGTAGTACATGAACGCCCAGTAGTCGACGAGCTCGCCGTCGGGAAATTCGAGCCCTTTTTGGTAGGGCACGGGCGCACCCCCGTCGTCGGCGGTACCGGTGCCCGGCGCCACTTCGTCGTAGTAGAGCCGGCCGTAGTAGAGACCAAATGCCGTATGGACGAACAGCCACGCCAGGCTGACCGCCAGCGCGCCCGAGACAAAATGAAAATTCTGTTCCACAGGCGAGCGTCCGGCCAGCCGGGTAGACAAGGCGACGGCCCCCAGCAGCCCCAGCGCCGCCGTGATGACAATCGTGAAGAGCACCCACAATGTGTCCGGTTCCAGCGCCTGCGACTGCTGCCACGTGCGCTGCCCATCGGCGCCCCTCATCGCGGCCAAGGTCAGGACCAGCCACGTGATGACGCCGACATCCCAGCCGGTCAGCAGCGCTGAGTCCCACAGCAGCGGCGATAAGTATGACAAGAGGAAGACCAGTACGCCGGCCCCAATACTGATCAGGCCGCGCACCCAATATCGCTGCCACGCTTTCATCGTGCCTGCTGCTCCCGTGACGCCTGGCTTAGCTCGGGCAAGTGCATCAGCTTGAGCCAACGTTCAATATGGGTTTCGTACTGCGGATCGAGGTGGCTGACTGTCATCAGCAGGTACGGTCGGCTGACCCTGCTTGCGTAGCTGGAGAAACCGCTGCGCCCGATTTCGTCAAACGCTGTCCGGTAGTAATCGAAGATATTGTCCTGGCCGAGCTTCACGCCGGCCTGCACGGCGCCGAGCCCGATCATGGACGATACGGCCCACACCGACGTTTGCTCGCGCGCTGCCGTCTGCTGCATCTGGTTCCCTATTGCCCGTAGGTTTTCACCCGATGGAAGGCCCGGTGCGTTTTCCCGCAGCGTCTGCCAGGCTTCGCGCATCTCCCGGGCGCTGTACTGCACCTCTTCCGCGCTCAGCGGCGGGATGTCGATGGCGCGCGCGAGCACGCCCGTGGTGCCGCCAATGGCGTCCAGCAGGCCGTCAACCGAGGAGATCTCCTGCTCCGGTGGAAGCACGCCGAGCCGCTTCAGTTCGTCGGTCAGCGCATGCAGGTACACCTGCGTGCCGCCGGTCAGGTCCGCTGCCGCTGCCAAGATCCACAGCGGCGACCACCCGACCGCGAAGATGCTGGTGAATTCGACGATGTTGCCCGCCACCTTGCGGGCGGCGAGCCTGCCCCCTGACACCGGCGCCGGCGGCATCACCCCTTGTACCCCACCCGCCCACTCGACCGTAATGCGCAGGACGCGGCCGATAAAGGTCTGGTATAACTGCGAGTCGCGCGTCCAGCCCGGCAGCAGCACCAGCGTGCTTTCGTAGATCGTGCCGCCGGCACTCGCCGCCAGCGCCCTAGTCAGCCGTTCGGGCAGGGAGGCCAGGTAAAAAAGCGTGCTTTCAAGTCCCATCTTCTATTCTGCGCCTTTACTGCTGCAGGAGCGACAAGGCAAACCCGATCACGCCAAAGATACCCGTGTAGACGCCGCCGCGCTCGTAGCCGAAGGGGATCAGCGAGTCGATCAGCATCGCCAGCAGGCCGCCGGCCGCAAACGCCGAAGCGAAATCGCCCGTGATTGGGAACTGGGTGGCCAGCCACCAGGAGATACCGCCCGTCAGAGCGCAGATGGCCACGACGCCTACCCACATGAGCGCGACCTTCGCCCAGGTACTGCCTTGCTCGCGCAAGTCGGCCGATGGCGCCATTGACTGCGGAACGTTTGAGATCATTACGGCGGTGAGAAAGGCCATGCTGATCGCCGAGCCGGACGCCAACTGCACGCCAAAGATGATCGACTCCGGCACACCGTCGATGATCGAACCAAGCACAATCCCGATCGCGCCGGCGGCTTCGCCAAAGCGTTTCTCCACCAGGATGTCGAGAACAACGAAGACTATAGCGCCGATGAGCATCCCGCCAATCACCGTGGGCAGGCCGGCCAGCTCAGCTTGGGTTACCAGGCTATAGGCAATGGCGCTGACCAAGGCGCCGGCGCCAAGGCCGGCCAGCCACCCAATAATCTTCGTGGGAACCCGAAACCAGTAGACGATCAATCCGCCCAGGATTAGGGGAGCTTGTGCCAGTGCGGAAAATAAGAACGCGTTGAACATAAGTCTCCTTTGTGCGCTGCGGCGGCGACTGAAATGATGACGCGACTGTTAACGGCAAACGGTCACATGGCTGCGTTATGCCAGCGGTCCGGCTCGATCGCCTGCCGTCTATTGGGGTGTGGAACCATTACACCTGCCACCGGGGCCACAGATGCGGCTCAGCTGCTATAAGGCGCCTAAATGGCATCGCTAAACAGCACTCTTTCTGCTTCCGGCGAGATCGTCGTGCGGTGGAGCGTACCTTGGAACAGCGCCAAGGTCTTCAAAAGGGCATGCGTATTGGCCACGCCGTTGTTGGGTAGGTAGATCATCAGCGCCGAACTATTGGGCGCCAGTGCCCCCAAAACTTCGTCCAAGAAGAACTCGTCCAGCCCCGCTTCTGCCAACTTGTCCCGTTGACCCTCTGCGTCCGCGTCAAACATTGCCTGGGAGAGCAGCAGCGCAAGGTGGCGGCGTGTGCCGTGTGGGTGCGTCGCCGGTACCCAGTGGTGGTGCAGGGCAGCATGGCCGGACGCATCGCACGTGATTTCGGCCGCATGCTCCAATCCGAACATGTGCCGATCGCGCATGATTTCGAGTGCCTTGCGAGCCAGGAGTGCATCTTCCTTCTGCTCGAAAGCGATGATGATCAGATCACTGTGCGCCATTGCCTGATACCCTCGATCCGTTGGCTGCGGGCCGTGCCTCATGCGGTCTCACTGCGTTCCGCAAATGCCTTAAAGCGCTGCATGGCCTCCCGGTTCTGCTGCGGGATAGAGTCCAGAACGAACGGTCGGGCAAACGACATTAATCCCGAGAATGTAAAGCTGTTGCCGAGCACCCAACGTGTCTTTGTCTCCCCATCGGAGAAGAACAGGTTTTCTACCAGGTTACTGACACCCCGCGCTTCGTATAGCGCTGAATACTTTGCGGGTGGTACATACGCTACGATGGTCTCAATCATCTCAAGCCGGACCCCCCGGAAATCAAACACCACGCGCGACTTGGCGCCTACCGTGTTCCTTGTGCCTGCGATCAGCTCGACACTCTTGATGCCGGGCTGCCATTGAGGCAGGTTGCCGGGATCGCTGACCAATTCAATCACGCGCTGGCGGGGAAGGTCGATAACAACCTGCGTCGTGAAGTTCATGCGTACTCTATCTCGTCCACTAGCCGAAATGGGCCGTGCCCACGGCAGCGCGCGACCGCTGCGCCATGAAGATGCTGCGCCACATGGCGGCTGCGCGCCATCTGCAGTGCCAACGTGCCGAACTCGCCGGCTCCCAACGGTGCTTCCCATAAGCCGGCCTGCCACTCCTCGGCCTCGTCGTCCCAACCTGGCAGACCTACCAGGTGGTTCTGCAGATTGAAGACACCGTAGACGACACCAAGGTTTGGTCCCAGCCGCGCATGGAACGTCTGGCGTACCGTGGTTGCCGTAAGCGCTGCATTCACGATGACTGCCAGTTCAATTAGCGCAGCGCGATATCCTGGCTGATTCCGCACCCCGTCGCCATAGACTTGCTGCAGCGCATCGGCGGCGCCGCACACTGCCAACATGGCGCCGTCGACAATCGCACGCAGCGACAAGTCGCCGGTAATTCCCATATAGCTGGGCGGCGTGATATACGCGTCGGCGGCGGCACTGACGGCGCCGCAGCCCGTGTGGCCAAGTACCACCAGCAGCCGGATGCTCTCCAGGTGGTAGACCGCGTAATCGAGGCTCCCCATGCTCTGTGGCCCGGGCACATTGCCGGCAATACGTACGACGAAGAGATCGTTTGCCTGCTGCAGCATCACCATTTCGACCGGCACCCGCGCGTCTGCACAGCTTAGTACTGCGGCGAATGGCAGTTGCTCTGGCGCTTCATCGCCCTCTGCCGCCAATCCAAGGTCCTTAGCCGCCAGATTGACGATCTGGCGACCTGTTGGAATGCCTGCGCTGGCGCGATCGAGAATTTCGGCAAACGTCTGGTTGCCGCTGGTCAGCTCATGTAATGCCGCTTCAGGTGTCGCCGGCATCGGCCGTAGTACTGTCGTGCCGGGATCGTACCGGTACAGAATCTCGAACATGTGCGTCAACCCTTAGCTTGTGGCGGCTGCGAATAAAAGACCAGGCCAGGTTTCTGCCTGGCCCAGTTGCTATTCCCCTGTGACGGCCTGCATCAGGTCTTGAAGGGACGAATACAGGGTCTTGTCGTAATGCACCAGGATGCTGCCCGTGACTGAACTGGTGTCGACCTGCTGAACTCCCGGCAGGCTCCCCAGGGCAGTCGTGACCTCCCCGAGCAGGTGATCCTGCCAGCGCAGTTCCTTCAGGCGTACACGCACACGGCCGGGAAGGTCAGACGCAACCTTGGCTGCACCCAACCCGGCCAGGACATCGGCTGCCGTGTGATGGGACTCAGCCCCCAAGGCCTTGTGCTTTGCCTCGACCAGCAGGTCTTCCCACTGCTCGCCATACCACTGGGCGCCGCCCGAAATCTTTTGATACAGCTTGCGGCTTGAATCTGCCACCGGCTGCGTGATCTGCTCGATCTGGACCGGAATATTCACGCCCCCGGGCGAGTCTACGTTTGCGCTGGCTGGACTGGCTGTCATTTGCATGCTCCTTGCCTTGTGAATAGCACTGTTGTGAGATCTAACTTTGCGCAATACTGCTGCGGTGATGAGAAGTGTTGTCATGAGTGTCGTTCAGCCAGACTCATCTCCTGGCCCAGGAGATGAACCCCGTGCGGCACGCTTCCATTCTCAACTGCCGCCTTGACGTACACATACTTGACGGTCGGGAACATCTCGCAGATTTGGCGCTCTAGCGAATTCGTCACCTGGTCCATCTCGTACGCATACGTGGCTTCCAAAAACCTGGCGCGCATGTTGACCACAATGCACTCTGGCCCCATGTGCAGGGTGGCAATTGCGTCGACGTCGCGAATCTGCGAGTACGACCTGGCCAACGCCTGGATGCCGTGCACGATGTGTTCGTCGGCGCTCTCGCCGATCAGGAGGTTCTTGATCTGCGCCGCCTGCCATAGTGCTGCTACCACCAGCATGACGCCGATGATGATGCCGGCTATGCCGTCGAAATAGAGGTTGCCGGTGACCTGGAACAGCAGCATGCTGCACAGGACGAGGAGTTCGCCGGCGATGTCAAGCGCATTCTGAAAGATCAGGATGCGCATGGACGGATCCTTGGTGCTGCGCAGCGCAGACCGAAAGGAAACGCTGCCCTTCGTGTGCATGAACTGCTGCAGTGCTTCCTTCAGCGCCAGGCTGTTCAAGACAAGTCCGACGGCGAGGACGATATAGGCGGCGTAGGAGATGTCGAGCGGTTCGGGATGCATGAGCTGCTGCAGCCCGTTGACAAAGGCAAAGACGCCGCCAACCGTGAAAAAGATGACTGCAATCAAGCCCCAGAAATAGACGGCTTTGCCCTGCCCATACGGGAAGCGCTCGTCAGCCGGCGCCTGAGCCTGGCGTACGCCCAGCAGCAGCAGCAGCTCGTGTGAAATATCCACCAGCGAGTGCACCGCTTCCGCCAGCATGGCTGCGCTGCCGGTAAAGGCCGCGGCCACAAACTTCGACAGCGATATCCCGATGTTGCCTGCTAGCGAGACGAATATGGCCCGTGCGTTCGACGGTTTCATGTCCGCTTCCTCATCACCTAGATCTTGTCAGATCACAATTCGTTTGTAGCTGTCCTGAGGCTTTGTAGCTGCGCTGCGGCCTCATACCGTATCAACGTTTCGTTCGCACGCCTACGTGCGAGTGCATCATGCGGCAGCCGGCAAACCATCAGGGGGAGTAAATCCGGCCCCGGCCTCTGCTTCTGCTGCCTCGACCTTGTCCGGCACAGGTTCGCCGGGCAGGGGCGGTTCCTTGTTGACGCGATGGTAGATGTCCCAGCCCAGCCAGACCAACACTGGTCCGGGGAGCATCTCCAGCGTGATGCCGTAGGCAAACATCTGGTAGAAGCCGAGCCCTGCCACAGTGCCCGCCACGAGTCTGCCCGCGGAAGCGCAGCCCTGTCTTCTTGTAGACGACGCCTTCCACCTTGTAGACCAAGTCCGCTAGCTGCTGGTCGAGCTTGCTATAGGGATCTTCACCGCCACCTTCGCCTTCTACGGTTGATGGGATGTCAAAGGCAACGTCGGCCAGCAGCTCTCCTTCCCGGAGCACCTCTGCGAGGATTTTGTGCCCGTCTTTGCCCGGCGCATGCGTGAACGTAACACTGCCGGTCGTGGGATTGACCTGGGCATCGCGGATGTCAGGGTGGTTGTCCAGTGACTGCTGGATCCGCGCCACTGCATCCTGACTCCTCAGATCCTTCCGGAGGCGCACCCGCATGCGGCCTGGAACCTTGCTCTCGACCTTGCCTATCTTCTCGACATGTTGCTCCGGTGACAGGGGCTCGCCAGGGGCGGCTGCTTGTTCGCTCGGGGCTGCTGGTGTTTCGTTAGGGTTTTTCTCGCTGCTCATCGTCGGGCCTCTCTATCCGAAACGGGTCGCTACATGTTGCCGGAGGGCAGGTTAGGTGGCAGGCTGGCTCTGCAGTGAGTAAACCCGCACGGCCTCGATGATTAACGCCACCAGCCGCTCGCGCACCATCGCACAAGTCAAGACCTCCGGCTTCTTGGTCACGGTCAGGTTGACGGTGTTGCCGGCTACGATCCGGCAGCTGCCGGCCACCTGTCCCATCGGCGTCGGAAACGTCACCGTCACGTTCGGAATCTCACCCGTCACGGTGCCGCCATTTTTGATGACCATCTGCTTGACCATCTCCATCAACGGGATGGGTTCGACCGGAAGCTCAAAGTTGTAGTTGCACATTCTGCTGTTCCTTACCGGGTTGCATGACCGGTGACCTACTCTGCTACATCGACTTTCTTCGTACGCCGCGTGCGCTTGGCCGGTGCCTTTGCCGCACCCTCAATCTCGAAGGCCGGTTCGAGCACGGCAGTGGCAGCACCATTGGCAGCGCCACCACTGGCGACGTGGCTGCCATTGGTGCCGTTGGTGCCGCTGGCCGTATGGTAACCATTGCTGCCATTGTGGCCAGTAGGGCCATTCGTCCCATTCACACCGTTTTCTGGGTGGTGTCCGTTGAGTCCGTCTACCGCATGGTGCCCGTTGGTACCGTTGATGCCATTATGCCCATTGTGGCCATTCGTACCGTTTACACCGTTAACGGCATGGGTGCCGTTTACGCCGTTGCTCTCGTCCGTAGCGGGCGTGCTCGCAACGACGGCAACGGCCGTACTGTCGACGGTAGCCGGCAAGCCGGGGCCGGCAGCGTAAGCCGTACCCCTTTCCCTCTCCACGGCCTCGATTGCCTCGCGCTGGGCCTGGAGTTCCTTGTATCCCGGGGGTCCCATCAGCGGGCGGAAGCCGTTCATCTCCGCCACGATGGCCGAGCCGTTGTTGATGAGCACTGCCGCCACAGGGTTGAGACCGATCAGGGCCGCCCAGATCATACCGCTCACGTTCGGCGCCACGACGATGGCGGCGTTCTGGCGCACGACCGACATCGCGTGCTTCGACACCAGGACGGCCAGAATCAGGCTCGACAGGTCGTCGTCCATCAGCACGATGTCCGCCGTCTCGCGGGCCATGTCGGTCGCGCCGGCAAACGAGATGGACACACTGGCATGCGCCAGCGCTGCCGAGTCGTTGATGCCGTCGCCGCAGAAGGCAATCGTCTTACCGCTTTCCTGCAGCTGCTTGACGACTTCCACCTTGCGCTCAGGGAAGGCCTCGGCATACACGTGCTCCGGCGCAATCCCCAGCTCGGCCGCGGTTGCCTTGGCTACCTTGCTGATATCGCCGCTCAACATGTACGGTGTGATGCCCATGGCCTTCAGGCGTTCGATGACGCTGCGGCTCTCGGGGCGGGCCGGATCCTTGTAGAGAATGACGCCCAGCAGGCCGCCATCCGTACCCACGTACACCTGCGACGCCGCGCTGGCCTCGATCTCGGGGTGGGCAGCGATGATATGCTCGGTGTCGATCCCCAGGTTCTTCATCATGCGATGGCTGCCGACGTAGATCGTGCGCCCGTCGATAGTAGCTACCACGCCCTGGCCGACGCGGAATTCCCAAGTCTCGCATTCCTTGAGGTCCAACCCCTGTTCGCGCGCGTGGCGGATCAGTGCCTCGGCAACCGGATGGGTCAGGCCCTGTTCGGCTGTGGCAGCGTACTGGAGCACCTGCATGGCGTTGAGCTCGCTCTGGTCCGTGTAGATCCCGACCACGCCGGCCTTGCCCTGCGTGAGGGTGCCGGTCTTGTCGAAGACGATGGTGTCGACCTGCGCCAACTGCTCCAGCCCGCGGCCGCTGCGCATCAGGATGCCGTTGCGGGCCGCAAAGGTGAGCGAGGCAAGAATGGCCGTCGGCACCGACACGCGAATGCCTGTGCCGATGTCAAGCGTGATGACGCCGACGCCGCGCACGACGCTGGCCGTGGCGAGCGTGACCGCACCGCCCAGGATCAGAGTTGGCACGACGACGCGATCGCCGATCTTGCGGGCGTAGTCTTCCATGCGCGTATCGTGCACGGGGGCGGCCTTCATCAGGGCCACGACGACGCCGGCACGTGTGTTCTCGCCGGTGCGCTTCGTCTCGATGCGCAGTGTGCCGTCCACCAGCAGGGTGGCCGCCAGCACGTCCTGGCCCGCCTCACGCAGGACCGGAATAGACTCGCCCGTCAGCTTCTGCTGGTCGACCAGGCCGACGCCGCTCAATACCGTGCCGTCCACCGGGATCTGGTCGCCCGGATAGACGACGACAACGTCGCCGATGATCACGTGCTCCAGCGGTACCTCAACCTCGACGCCGTTGCGTTCGATGCGTGCCGTCCGGCCCAGAGCATCGAGCAAGTCCAGGTTGGCGCGCGCAGTGCGGCGTGCCGTCATGTCGCGGATAATCTCGCCTGACTCGATCAGGCTGATCATGAGCGCCGGTGGGAAGAAGAACCCGGTAGCCGTCAATGCGATGATTGCCGTCGAGTCCAAGAAGTCCACGTTGAGCTTCTTCTCGTCCCGAATCCCGTACCACGCACGCTTAAAGGAGGGGACGGCTGCCAAAATTAGCGTGCCGCCAACCAACAGCGGCGGCAGCACCACGCCGGCCATTGCGCCAACCGTCATCGCCAAGCCAATGCCCGGCAGTGCCAGGCGCTTGACATAATTTATCTCGAACACTTCTTCGGGCGGCTTGGGCCCGGTTCTCTCAAGCGCGGTTTCGGGCTTGGCAGCGTCCTCAATACAAATTGCAATGCGCTCAAGCACCTCAGACGCCGGGTGCTCCTCGGGATCGTATTCGATCACCAGCGAGCGCGAATTGGGGTTCATGCGGACCCGGAAGGCGGAGCTGGTGGCCATGATCGTGTACTGCAGGCGCTCGCCGTAGGCCGTGTCGTGCCCAAGCCGCGGCACCACAATGCGCAGCCGGCCCTTGACCCAGTGCTTGATCTGAAAATCCACCCGCTCGATGCTGTCGCCGGCTTCGGTACTCACAATCCTGAGCGTTCCGTTGACAGATTGGGCCGCGGCCGCCGGCGACACCGTTGCAACTTGTACTGCCTGCTTTGGCTGCTCGGTGGTCTTCTCTTTGGCCGAATTGCGGCTCCAGAATTTCCAACTCGGTTGGGATGAAGACACTTTACCGTTCCCTGATAGTGCAGATGTTTCTGAGATTGTCATAAGCCAACCACTCTGTGTCGATCTGATAAGGTTGAGATCTGCCGCTGTGCGATGTTCAGCGGTCGCAGGCTGTTGAGCGCGGCGATCATTGCCACACCGTTGTTGATGATGACTCCGGCGATCGGATTCAGCACGGCAACGGCGCCATACGCTATGGCCGCTACGTTGGGGGTGACGACAATCGCCTTATTCTGCTCGACGACACGCATCGTCTGCTGCGCGATTTCGATGGCGAGCAGCAGGTCGTGAAGGTCGTCATTCAATAGCACAATATCGGCTGTGGCACGTGCCAGGTCACCGGCACTTCCCAGCGCAATCGAAACGTCGGCGTGGGTCATGGCGGCGGCATCGTTGATGCCATCGCCGACGACTGCCACCGTCCGCCCATCTGCCTGCAAGCGCTGCAGGATTTCCACTTTCTGCTGCGGCAGCGCCTCGGCAACCATGTGGTCGGGAGCAATCTGCAGCCCCGCCGCGGCCGCCCGCACGACGTCGCTGCTGTCACTGCTGATCATGAGCGGAATTCGCTCCAATTCACGCAGGGCGTTCGTGACCACCGCACTTTCCGGCCGCAGTGCCGCCTGGTCAAACACAAACACGTCTGCCTTGGCCAGCATCTCCAGGCCCCGTCCGCTCCGGATCAAGACTCCGTGCTGCTCAGCATAGGCTTGTGCCCGCAAGATGCAGATGGGTGTCGAAACGCGCATGCCGGTGCCCAGATCGAGGCTCACTATCCCGGAGGCGCGTGCGACGCTGCCAGATAGTGCCAGGACGCCACCTGCGACCGCCAATGTGGGCAGGACCGCCGGGTTACCCACTTTGCGGGCGTAGTTGCTCACCCGTGTGTCGGCAGGGGACGCCGACTCCGCCAGCGCCATCGCCTTGGCGATGTGCGTGTCTTCTCCAGTGCGGACGGCGACGACGCGTAGATAGCCTTCGACGACCGTCATGCCGGCCAGCACTTGATCTTCTGGCTGGACTTGCGCCGGCGCCGGTATACCAATCAGCTGGCGCTGCTCTACGGTGGCACTACCAATCAGAATGGTGCCGTCCACGGGAATCTGGTCGCCGGCGTACAGCACAATCTCGTCGCCGGGCACAATCTCATTCCAGGCCACGTGCAGTTCGCTGCCGCATCGCTCGATGAGGACCAGCTGCTCCTTGAGCATGAGCAGGTCCAGCGACGCCCGCTTGCTGCGCCGTGCGGTCCAATCGCGCAGGATCTCCGAACCCTCGATGATGCCGATTACGATAGCCGGCGCCAGGAAGCTGGCCTGGACGGTGAGCAGCACGATCGCCGCGGCGTCCAGGAAGTCGACGGTAAGCCGTTTTTCCTCCCGTACCCCCTGTACCGTGCGCTTAAAAATCGGCAGCGCTGCCGCCAGGACAACGCCGCCCACTAGGACGCCGGGCACTGCCAGGCCAAACAGCAGGCCTGCGCTGAGACCGATACCCAATAGTGGCAGGCCCAAACGATCTACATAGTTGATGGCGTCGCGGGCTGCCGTATCTGCTCTGCCACTGGCGACAGCGGGCATGGCATCAGGCGTAAGCATCTGCACCGTGTCCGTGCCTGCGGCCCGGCGCAGGCACTCGACAAGCTGCGGCAGAATGGCCTGGTTCGCATTCGCGACCCGATGGTCGAACTCGGATCCAAAGTCTGTGCGACCTGCCGCCTTGCGAGATTCGACCTGGTAGGTCACGACAAGGGAGGCAGAATGGGCATTCACGCGCGCCTGCCTGATCGCCGGCACCAGCATCACAGCTTCGCCCAACCGTTGGGCGAACTTTTTGTCAGTCGCCAACCGTGGGATGCGCAGCCGGATACGCCCGTTGATCCAGTGCACCACTTCGTAGCTGACGGTGCTGCTGCCGCTGTTCGCAGGGGGCAGCGTCCGTGCTAGAGCGGTGCTTGGATAGGCCGCAGGCGCGCTGCCTATCGCTTGGATGCTCATCGGGCAGCCTTTTCCGCCTTCAGGGTTGCTTTCTTCGCCGCACGCTGCACACTCTTGCTGGCAACCCACACCGCCAGCCCGCCAATGATCGAGGAGCGCAGTGCGTTATGGGTGGTGCCCCTCGCTGCCTCGCTGCTTGCCGCAAGCGGTTCAACCGCGTTCTTGCCGTACCGCTTTGCGGCGTGTTGGGCATTCGGTAGGACGATGACTACATCGTCGTCTTCTGCCCCAGCTTGCACCACGGGCTGCATTGGCTGCTGTGCACCAAATTGGCTGCGCAGCCAGGGTACCGCCACGAATGCGATCGGAATCAGCGCAGCCAGCCACGCAATACCGCTAAGCAGCAGCAGCGCCATGCCCCCTGCTGCCACCACGTCGAGCGTCGCACGCTGATCTTTGCGGACGAAGCGATAGCTGCGGTGAACCATCGACGCAATGCTGCCCCAGAGCAGAAGCTGCGCCAAGAATCCGGCGGTGGCGCCAAAGACCATAGGCAGCACGAGGGCGCCAAGCACCATTGCCATCTCAAGCTTTTGCCTGGTGTGGCGCTGGCCTGCATCGAGCTCGGCTGCGTCGTCCACGGCAAGCCAATGTTCAATTTCGGCCGGGTCAGGATTGTAGCTGGCCACCTCGGCGACAAGCACGCTGGCGCTGGCGATAGAGGGATCGAAAGTCGCGACGACATTGGCGGCCAGCTGATTGACCCGTACTGCCTTGACACCAGGCTGCTGGCCAAGATGATGAGCGAGGGCGCTGGCCAGGCCCTTCTCCGTCTTTAGAACCGGAATATGCAGCCGCACGCGGCCGCGCATCGCATGTAGCACTTCGTAGCGCGCCAGCGGCAGCCGCTCGGGCGCAGTTGACGCAGTCGCCTCAGCTTCCGCAGCGAGCCTCGCATCACCGGTAGGCGGGTCGCTGAGCTGTGCACTAGCTGTCGGCATCTGCTTGCCGCGCAGCGCATTCAGAATCGCCTCGCCTGCTGAGCGCCCACCGTCATAGAGGATGACAACGCTCTCACTCCCCGGCCAGATCTCGACACCCGCGACACCAGGCAGCCGGAGCACAAACTGGGCCACGAACTGGCCCAACTCAGCGTCTGCTGCGGAGCCCGGGACGGAAAGACAGATACGATTCGTCGTGCGTTGTGTTACGTGGCAAGTGACATTCATGGGATTGCTTCTTGTCTACAACCTGGAAAATTACTTGGATTCGGGCATCGGGATGGTGATGGTTTCCGCGACGGCGGACTTCGCCTTCTCTTCCGCCTCGCGTTCGGCCCGTGCCTCGGCCACGAGATCCCCCCACTGTTCGCCCGCTACCGTCGCCGCCGACTTGGTGGCGGCAGCAACTGCCAGCCCGCCGGCTACCAGCGACTTAGCGACGGGGCGCAGACCCGGAACAAACGGCGAAACGGCCACGAGACCAAGGCCGACTGCGATCGCTACAACTTCCATGGACCATTCCTTTCAGGCTAATCGCACTAAGGCTTGGGAATTGTGATGGTTTCGACGGCATTGGCTTTTGCCTCGGCAACGGCCTCACGCTCGGCCTGCGCCTCGGCGACCAGGTCCTTCCACTGCTCGCCGGCTACGGCGACCGCTGTGGCGGCCGAGGCCCCTACGGCCAGGCCACCGGCGATGACCGCTTTGGCAGCGGGGCGTAGACCGGGCACAAATGGCGATACGGCGACGGCACCGAGACCAATCACGATTGCTAGAACTTCCATTTCTTGCTCCTATTGTTATTGGGCGGATTCATCAGCGATTCGTTTGCCTGCTTGGTCAGGCCATGTCGTTGGATCCAGCAGCCTGTAGCGTGGGCCGGCGCTCTCGAGGATCTCGCGCAGCCCCCCGTCAGTCGCAGCTGCTAGTTGTGCGTATGTGGTAATGCCCGCGGCGGCAAGGACCGTCGCAGTCTTGGGCCCGATGCCCGAGATCTTTGTCAGGTCATCGCCGTCAAATACGGCCGTGGCTTGCTCTGCCGCTGCATTTGCAGCGCCAGTTACTGCTTCTGCCGTGGCGGCTGCTGTGCTCTTGGCTTCCTCAGCCACTGCTGCTGCACTTTCGCTTGTGGCATGGGCGGCATCGGCAGCAGCATCAGCAACTGGCGTTGCGGTGCCCTCAACGACGGGGAGGTCGACTTCAGACTTTCTCGAACCCACCTTGTCTGCCAGATGGTCCCACTGTTGACCGGCTGCGACGGCGGCAGCTGCGGCCACGCCGCCCAGCGCCATCCCGCCCTTCACGGCAGATTTTGCCAGCGGGCGTACACCCGGGACCAAGGGTGCAGCAATGACTGCCAAGGCGCCCAGTGCTATCACCAACAACCCTTCCATGTCTGTACCTCCGGCTGTATCCAATGACACCCTCAAGTAATGCTCTTAATGATACGTTGATTTATGACGCGCTGCACTGAACCTAGGAAGAGTCTTTGCGGCTAGGCTGCAATTAGCCATGCATTAGCTGGACGGCTAATTCAACCTAGCCGATCGGCTAAGTAGCATTCTCGCCGCCCATGTCCCGGGGACGTCGCACGTCCTGGGGCACGCCCCCACCACGTCCCCGGGACATGCCGCGCGGTCCGTGCGCGGTCGACTCGGTTTCGTTCAGTTGTCTGGGGCTTTTCTTAGGACGTAGAACTGCTGGCCAGCCCGTGCTCACGGGCATATGCCGCCGCTTCGGTGCGGTTGGAGAGGTCTAGCTTGGAGAGGATATTGCCGACGTGATACTTGACTGCGGCCACGCTGACGACCAATGTGTCGGCGATCTGGGCATTGGTCTTGCCTTGCGCCATCAGTTGGAGCACCTCACGCTCGCGCCCGGTCAGAAGTATGTCCGTCTGCGGTTTGGGATCGTCCGGCGGGCGGATCAGTGCCGCCAGCGATTCGCTGCTCAAGGTAGGCTGCCCGTGCGCTGCCTTGCGGATGGCGTCGATCAGGATGGCCGCCGACGACCCCTTGGCAATATAGCCGATCGCTCCTGCCTGGATGACACGGCGCACGACGTCGGGGTCGGTATAGCCGCTTAAGCCAAGCACCTGCGTTCTAGGACACAGCGTGCGCACAGCATAGGTGGTGGCTACACCATCCATGTCGCCGATCAGACGCATATCCATCAGGACGACGTCGGGCTGGGTTTCGAGGCAGACGCGCATCGCATCTTCCCCATGATGCGCTTCACCTACGACGACAATGTCGGGGGCCGAGAGCAGGGCAAAACGGATGCCGCCTCGCAGTAGTTCATGATCATCGACGATGACCACTCGGATATGCGATTCACCTTCCATGGTGCCAACCGATCATACAGCCTGCCCCTGTGGCTGACCCTGTGTCTGCCATTATGGCTGCCACACTGTCACGATCCTTGTTCCCGCGCCCGGTTCACTTGTGATAGTAAAAGAAGCGTCGATCTCCTCGGCCCGCTCGCGCATGATACGCAGCCCTAGTTGATGCGCACCGGTGTTCTGTAGATTCATACCTCGGCCGTCGTCGCTGACACGCAGCACAACGGTGCCGTTTGCCTGGCAGTGGAGGTGGATCGTTGCCCGGCTTGCGCGTGCATGTTTATAGGTGTTGTTGAGCGCTTCCTGCGCGATGCGATACATGGCCGCCTGTACGTGCTTTGGCAGGGGGCAGTCGCCGACGATCGTCGTCGTCACTGGAAGGTCGTAGAAGGCGCGAGTGCGATCGCCTAGCTCGCGCAGCAAATCGCCCAGGTTTCGGTCAACCGCCTCATCCGCACGCAGTTCTAGCAGCAGGGCGCGCATCTCGGCAAGCGCACCCTGGGCCAACGGGTGGAGCTTGCTAACCGACTCCAGCGCAGCTTCGGGATGGGACCGCCAGGCCTGGGGCAGAGATTCGGCGATCAGGCTGATGGCAAACAGCGCATGCGTCACGGAATCGTGCAGCTCGCGGCGCAATCCGGTTGCGCTCGCTCATCAATGCAGCTTCCCTGACCTTGACCTGCCGCTGTGCGCCATCAAAGGCATGCGCCACCTGGGAACCGAGCAGGTCGACCAGTTCCATCTCTGTCTGGGACAGCTGGCGGCGCTCGCCAAAGTACATGAGCATTGCGCCGAGGAGCGTGTGGTCGTCGTGCAGCGGTACGAACAGCACTGAACGTGCGCTGGTCACCTCGGCGCAATTATCTTCGGGATCAGTTTCACGGATATACATGACAGGCTTACGCGCCGCCAGTGTTGGTAACATCGGCTCCAGCAGGCTGTCTACCGCAAACGTGGGCTCAGTACCTTGTGCGGCGTGGACACCGAGTCTTTTTGTAATCGGATCCCACCGGCCAATCATCACTGCGGATGGGTCAAGTAGGTGCATCGCCTGGGCGATGACCACGTTGAGTATCTCGGCAAAGCTGTCGGCGGAGTTAACAGCCGCCAGCACGTCGCGCACGTGCTCGACCCCCCGCTTGCGCATGTCGGGAACGGGGTACGGTGCACCGGCCCCATTCGACGTTGTCAACGTTGCGGCTGCAAGCACATCGTTTGGCATGCCGCCATCCGCAGCGATCCAGTTCACTGTCTATTCTCCAATCCCCGTAGGATTCCCGCTGGGACTCCCACCGGGCGCAGGCAACCACGCGGATAGGCAAGCCAGACGTTAGTGCCCGCAGTTGTCTTCAGCTGCTTAAACTATAGTCCTAATCTTGTAACATGCATAGCTGCTATGGGGTGGATTTTGGGGGATTAGTAGGGGAAGAACCCGCCTATCCCCTTCTGCATGTTCCGGGGACGTCAGGCGAACACAGGTGTTCGCCGGTCCCCGGAACATTGCCTACTTCCGTGCGACAAGCGCTGCGATCGAGCGCGTCCCGACCGTGAATGTAGTGCCGTAAACACTGATATCGACGCCATTTGGCGGCCATACTAGATCCTCATGAAAAAAGGGCGTTGAACAAGCCGGCGCTGGAGCCGGCCTGTTCAACGCCCTTGTGTGGGTCGTCAGCCTGGGCTGTCGAATTGGTTCGAACGGTCGCTTAGCCCTGCAGCTTGTCTACCAGCTCGCGTTCGACGTCGGGATCAAGTGAAGTCATTACAACCTTGGCATTGTACTCGCGCAGCTTGGCCATCAACGCGTCGCGGTCTGTGGTGCTGCCAAGCGCCAGCAGCGCCGAGGTATCCGGCGCCAGGCTTTTCTTGACTGTATCGACCGTCTCGTCATTGACGCCAAAGTCCTTAAGCGCAGCGGCTATTGCGCCGATACCGGCTGTACCGACCACTGCCAGCCCGATTGGCCCACCCAGGATCGCTGCGCCGATCAGGCCGATGCCGCCGCCGATGGCTGCATATTTGCCCTTCTTGCCGTGTGTCTGCTTCACCCTGACGGTCGCCTCGTGCGAGCGTTGGGCCGGGGCCATGCGCATCTGCTCCATGGTCGACGTCGGCGCCGGCGTCTCGTACTGGGGCTCGCGCTCGACGATCACCGCATCATCGATGACGACGAGCTTATCCTTCTCCATCTGCTCGATCTGCTTGTACAGCGCTTCCGCCGTTTGCTGTCCCTCAAAGGTCAGCACGATCAGGTTGGAAGCTGGCTTGTCAGCCATAATGCACCTCTTCTCCTACCAACACTCTCTTGCCGATTAATAACCCTGATACTGCGGAATCCGCCTGCGACCGGCACCGCCGCCGTACCAGACGATGTCCGCAAAAAGTCCCAGACCGATCCACAACCAGTCTAAACCTTGAACGCCTCCAGGTGCCACGATCACGTACATCAGCGTCGCCCAGGGCACGAAAATGATCCCCAAGATGGGCCAGAGCCACCACAGGCCGCCCCCAAACCAATCTTGAAACGACAGCTGCCAGCGCGTCGGCTGGACGAGCCACCAGATGGCGTTAAAGACGCGTGGGCCAAGGAACACGAGTACCAGGAACGCACAACACATGACGATTTCCTCCTTGTTCTGACTGCTTTGATAAAGACCGGTTGAAATAGCTCACCCGAGGTATTTACGCATTCGGCACTGGTTTCAGCGCAGCAGCCTGTTCGGCCGGTGCTGCAGGCTGCCGGCGCCGCATGAAGAACTTGATCACCTCTTCGACGAGCAGCAGTACAATGGCGAAGCCAATGCAGGTCAGCCATTGGTCCCGGGTCAGCGAAACCATGCCCAGGTTGCGCTGCAAGAACCCCATCTCGGTGGACAGAACGGTTATCACCAGCGCCAGGCCATACAGCATCAGCTGATTCCGGTCATGAATAATGTCGCTGTTAAAGGCCGTAGCCGTCTCGCTGCGGGCGCTGATCCCCATGACAATGCTCAACAAGGCGAAGGAGACAAAGCCCATCGTTGTGGCCAAGGGTACGCCTTGCGTCTCGTAGACTGATTCCAAGTAGATCACGATGACGGCCGTCACAAGACCGATGAAGACGATGCGCACCCACTGCGCCACTGTCAGCATGGGCTGCTTGAGCGGCCGCGGCCTGTGCTGCCATCAGGTCGGCGGCGGGCTTGTCGTAACCAAGCGCAATGGCGACCGGCACCGTGATCAGGAAGTTCAGGAAGAGGACGACGCCAGGCGAAAACGGCGTACCGCCAAGCACGACGAAGAACGCTGCGAGCAGGTATGACGCGATGAACGCCACCAGTTGCGCCATCTGGAAGCGAACATAGTTGAACAAGTTGTGATAGATGGAACGGCCATATTCGACCGCCTTGACGATGGTGGCAAAGTTGTCGTCCGTCAAGATCATCACCGCCGCGCCCTTGGAAACCTCGGTGCCCGTTATGCCCATCGCCACGCCGATATCCGCTTTCTTGAGCGCCGGTGCATCGTTGACGCCGTCACCCGTCATGGCGACGATGTTCTCCTTTTGCTGCAGCAGCTGCACCAGCCGGATCTTGTCTTCGGGTGCCACGCGGGCGACGACACCGATTTCGTCCAACTCCTTCTTCAACTGCTCGTCGGGAATGGCGGCAAACTGCGCACCTGTGAGTGCCCTGCCCGTGATGCCCAGTTCCTTGCCGATGGCCGCTGCCGTGACGGCGTGGTCGCCGGTGATCATGCGCACCTGGATGCCCGCGCTGTGGCACTTGGCGATGGCGTCCCTGGCCTCGGCGCGCGGCGGGTCGACGATGCCCACCATTGCCAGGATGGTCAGGTCGTTCACCAGGTCGATCAGCTTAGCCTTGGGATCGAACGTGGCCGGATCAAAGTCGCGGCGGGCTACCACCATCACACGCTCGCCCATCTGCGCCATCCGGTCGTTTTCCTGCATCGCCAGGCCCTTGTGCTCTTCGATGATCGGCTGTACGTCGCCGCCCGGCAGCCAGAATGAGCCGCTGCGGGCGATGAGCACGTCGGGCGCACCCTTGACAAAGGCGCGGATCACCTCTTTGCCCTGGGCATTCTTCATCTTGTGGAAGGTGGCCATGAACTTGTAGTCGGAGTCAAACGGCACCTCGGCCACGCGCGGGTACATCTGCCGCGCCCCTTCGATGCTGATGCCGCCCTTCTCCGCCAGCACGATCAGCGCACCCTCGGTCGGGTCGCCGATCAGCGCTTCGCCGTCCAGACGGGCGTCGGCGCACAGCGCCATCGGCAGCAGGACCTCGTCGAGGTCGATCTTGGCGCCGCCGGCGTGCAGCAGTTCACCCTTGGTGCTGTAGCCTTCGCCCGTCACCTTGAAGCGGTTCTGGCCGGGGACCGTGAACTCACGCGCCGTCATCTTGTTGAGCGTCAGCGTGCCGGTCTTGTCCGAGCAGATGGCCGACACCGAGCCCAGTGTCTCGACCGACGGCAGCCGCTTGACGATGGCGTTTTGCTTCGCCAATTCCCGCGTGCCGGAGGAGTACATCGTCGTCACCACCGCCGGCAGGCCGGTCGGGATGGCGGAAATCGCGAGCGCAATTCCAGAAATGAAAATGGCATCGAAGGGCTGGCCATTGCGGAGGCCGAGGATGACCATGAGAATAAATGCGATGCCCGCCAGTCCGGCAATGATCATCGTCAGTTTGTCGAGCTGTTTTTGCAGCGGCGTCTTGTCGGCCTCGGTCTTGTTGAGCAAATCGGCAATGTGACCCATCTCGGTGCCCATGCCGGTCGTGGTGACGATCATCTCGCCGCGGCCGCGGGTTACCGATGTGTTCATGAAGCCCATGTTGACGCGGTCGCCTAGGGCCACCTCTGGCTTGTCGATAGCCGCGGTGTCCTTGAGCGTGGCGACGCTCTCGCCGGTCAGTGCCGCTTCCTCAATCTCCATGGTCGCCGTCACGAACAGGCGGCCGTCGGCAGGAACGACATTGCCCGCTTCCATCAGCACGATGTCGCCGGGAACCAGGTTCTCGGCCTCGACTTCCTTGGCCTCGCCATCGCGGCGCACCCGGGCGATATTCTTCATCGTGCTGGCCAGCGCCGCCAGGCTCGCCTCCGCCTTGGCCTCCTGGCGCAGCCCCAAGACTGCGTTAAACACCGTCAAGATCAACAGCACCAGCGTCGTGCTCAGATCCTGTGTAAACACGAAGTTGATGATGGCGGCCGCCACGAGGATGATCTGCATGAAGTCCCGGTACTGGCGCAAAAACGCCTGCCAGCCGGGTTCCTTCTTCTTGGCGGCGAGCTTGTTGGGGCCGTACTGCTGCAGCCGCTGCTGTGCCTCGCTTGAACTGAGGCCCTTGGCGGGTTCGACCTTTAATTGCTGCGCAACAGCGTCGGTGGTCATTGCGTACCACCTTTGCTGTTCCTGGGATGATGCGGGCATATCGTGGTCCTTTCTAGTATTTCGCCGGTATCCGGCGGAACGGATAATCCGGCTCTATATAGTCGCCTCGCGATTGACGCTTAGGCAGTTTTATTTTTCTCGTGCCCAACCACAAGCAGCACGGCGGCGCCGATGGACACAGACGGGCTCGCCATCGTCATCACGTAGCGAGTTGCCCCGAACATGTGGGTAAAAAGTGTTGGACGTGTCGTTGGCAGTTGCGGCTGATCCATCGAGACCCTAAAAAGTACTTTGCCAGCCTCGCACAGCTTCAATTCTTGTGGGTGTCGCGCAGCTATAATACCACAGTGACCAGTCCAGGCGCCACCGTCTATTCGACGGTTGCAGCCCAATAGCCACCAGGATGCTTCGACGACGGCTAATTCGATAGCCCTGATGGGTTATATGTTAGGGGCTCCAGAGAAAGGTTCCCACCGCATACACACGCAGCCACAAGAGGGTGTACACCACAAAGTAGACCTTTTCTCTACCTTTCTGGGGGCACTGCTTACGCGCTGAGATCCATTATGCTAATACGCGCCGCACCATGGTCTTCGCCGAACTTGAACCTAATTATGCCCTATCAATTGGTGCCTGAAACTTATAGTCCTATCGCAGGTACAACGACGAGGTGGTGCTGCTGTGCCAAATGCCAGTGCTGTACGCCGCGATGAATCCGCGTACTATCGTATTCGTTTCTTAGGGATGCTCGACTCCAGCTGGAGCGCGATGTTGGGCAACATGAACCTGACGACTGAGCGCCTCGAAGACAGACCGTGCATTACGACCCTGAGCGGCCACGTAACTGATCAGGCCGCACTGATGGGCGTGCTAAACCTTGCCTACGATCTCGGCCTGGTCCTACTGCTGGTCGAACGTGAAAACCCGGTGTCTAGTGCGGTAGCGTAGCTTAGCGGGCAGCTCACTCGCCGTCGAAGTAGCCCATCGCGCGCGCCACGACGATGGCCTGGCGCCGATTTTCGACGTTGAGCTTGCGGAACAGCTTGACCGTGTGCTGTCTGACCGTCTCGGTAGAAATGCCCAGCTGTCGAGCAATCTCTTTGTTGG
This sequence comes from uncultured Chloroflexia bacterium, assembly GCA_963701415.1. GTDB lineage: Bacteria > Chloroflexota > Anaerolineae > Caldilineales > Caldilineaceae > Fredericiella. The sequence goes on along the minus strand of CAVPAH010000018.1, from coordinate 183,722 downwards.
TGAGACGCTGATTCAGCAGCCGCAGAACATCCATCTCGCGGTAGGTGAGCACATGGCGCAGGTTGCGCTGCTCATATGCCAGGCCTTGCGGCTGCGCCAGCCCCGTATCTTGCGTTGCCCTGGCAGCAACAGCTATCCCTCCCAAGGACGTCTCTCGACCGCCGGCCGGGCTATGCAAAGCATCCAACGCCGCGGGTGGTGTGGCCCTCCTGCTGGTTTCCAGATCGGTCGCGACCGCACTGCGTACCTGCCACAGGAACCTTGCTGCTGCGTCGGTGGGCTGCAATTCTTCGAGGAGCGGCGCAAGGTGCCGCGCCAGGTCGGCAAATACGCGCAGCAGACTTCCGTTTTCGGCCAACGCTAGTGCGCGGTTGAGCACCGCAAATGCTTGTGCGCGCTTGCCTTGGGCTGCGCTTAAGATGGCCTGCAGTGCCTGCGCCTGAATCCCTGCATGGACGTTATGTGTCTGCACCGCGATGGTGGCCGTGCGCGCCAGCCACGCTTGGGCGGCTTCCAGGTTTCCTTCTGTTGGGCTGGCGATGAGCACCTTCACCGGCGCCAGGCCCGGCACATAGAACATGGGCGTGGCGTCCACGGTCAAATCAAGTCCATCTTTCGCCAGCCAGCGCAGTGCTTCTTCGATCCGACCCTGCTGCGCTGCCAGTTCGGCGGCGAAAGCATTGATCACTTCAAGCATCTGGCCGAGCTGCTGCTGCCGCAGGTGGGCCTGGGCGCCTGCCACAACCGCCGTCGCCTCGTGCGGCACACCTTGCGCCTGGCGCGTCAGCGCCAGGCCGATCGCACTGTGCGTGTAGGCCAATGCATTGGCATAGTCGGCCAGGTCAAGCACGGCACGGAAGTGCTCTTCCGCTTCGCTGAGCTGGTTCTGCAGATAGCCTGCGCAACCCCAGAAATAATGTGCCCACGCCGCGGTCGTCTTGAAGTCACGCGCCGTCGCCATCTGCAGCAGCTTCGGAAATGTTGCCCGCATGCCGGACAGGTCGGCGGCGATGAGCTGGACAAAATGCCGCGCCTGCAGCGAGCGCGTGATGGCAAGATCGCGTGCGATCCAGGCATCTGTTGCCGCATCGTCAAGTATTGTGTTGGCAAAAGCGATCTCCCCGGCCATGTACATACCAAAGGCAACATGCAGCAGCGCAACACTGCGGACATAATAGCTCGAGCGTGGGATCAGCTGCAGCGCGCGTTCCCCCGTCAGCACGGCCTTGTGTGGCTCACCTGCTGTAATATGCAGCAGGCTCTGGATTGCAGCCACTTCGCCCTGCCATACACGCACCTGTGGGCTGGCGCTCTCTGCAGCGGCCAACAAGGTTTCGACCTGTTCTAGACAATCGCGCTGCTCAAGTGTTTCAAAGCGAACGTACATCAACCAGGCTCTTGCCACCAGCAGCTCCGCGTGTGCCGCAACGGCAGACGGTGGAAACTGCTTAAGCCAGCGCTCAAGCCGGCGAAAATCCATCGAATCGAGCAGCTGGTGGCGGTGGCGCTGTACGACGCCAACCGCCGTGCCAATCTGCTGGTCCGCCAAGGCATAGTGGATCGCTTCTTCCAACAGCTCATGTTCTTCGTGCCAGGCAGCCGCACGTTCATACAGCCGCGTGATCTTGCCGGTGCTGTATGTTTCCTGGAGCTTGCGCAGCAGAGCGTGCCTGAAGAGGGGATGCAGGCGATACCAGGTTCCTGCATCGTCCAGCGCTGTGACAAACACGCCTTCGGCTTCAAGCCGCTGCAGCAGGGCAGCGCCACGACCCTCAACCTGTGTATCGCCCGCTACGAAATCACACAGCGCTCCGTTCAGTTCGTCGAGAATCGACGTCCGGATTAGGAAGTCGCTGGCCTCAGCGGGCAGGTATGCCATCACTTCCGCCGCAAAGTACTCGACAAGGTTCCGCTGATTGCCGTTGAGCGCCGCAGGCCAGCTGTAGGTGCTGGACATGCGCCGGGCATTGAGGGCCGCCAGGCGCAGACTCGTGACCCAACCCTCCGCCTGGTCGGTTAGCGCCCCAGCCTCCTCGAGCGTCACAGGTCGTTCCGTTGCCTTTGCCAGGAACTCCGCTGCCTCTGCCTGGGTAAAACTGAGGTCACGCGCGCGTATTTCGCATAGATCGCCCCGGGCGCGCAGGCTCCAGGGCATTGGGGGATCGTGGCGCGTCGCGATCACGAGGTGAATCGTCTGGGGCGGGTGCGTCAGCAGTTGAATCAACAACTGGTGAATCGCAGGGTCGTGCATGACATGATAATCGTCCAGCACCAGCACGAACTCGCGCTCGATCCTGTTCAGTTCGTTAATCACCGTCGCCATCAGATCGAGGGACGGGGGGCCATGCAGCGATGTAATCCGCTCAGAAATTTCGCCACCAAATCCGGGGAACAGCGTGCGTATCGCCGCCACTACGCTGGAAAGAAATAGCGCAGGCTCATTGTCCTCTTCGTCTAGCGAGACCCAGGCACAGGGGAGCTCCACTTGTGCCAGCCACATGCTTACGAGCGTGGTCTTGCCATAGCCCGCCGGCGCCACAATGAGGGAGAGCGTGGCCAGGCGGTCGAGGCGCTCCAGGAGACGGGGACGCGAAATCAGGTCGCTGGCAAGACGTGGCGGGCGAAGCTTGGTGCGTCTGGGCGAGACAACTTGGGCTTCCGGCGTCATTCTTGTCTACTTTTGTCTTTATTAACCACCAAAACGGCATGCATTGTACTGTATCGGGCGTAGTTCGCCCAATTACCTGAATATCGCACCTTTTCCGCACCATTTGGGGGATACGCAATTGGCTAAATCGTGATAGGGTAAAGGGAAACCATTTCCACAGCGCATCCAATCGATTGTGAGCCAAATACGCTATGTCTACCGCCATCACCACGCCGCTTTCTGAGCGTGATCACATGGGCCGCCGGCGCGTTGTCGTCACGGGGGTCGGCGCCGTAACACCGGTAGGACTCACCGCTGCCGATACCTGGCAGGGGCTGTTGGTGGGCCGTTCCGGCATCAGCTTGATCACCCGCTTCGACGCCAGTGTGCTGCCCGTTCGCATCGCCGGCGAGATCCGGGACTTTCAGCCCGAAAACTACATGGATCGCAAAGAGGTCCGCCGCAGCTCGCGTGCCTCGCACCTTGTCGTCGCCGCCGTGCGTATGGCGCTGGCCGACGCCCAACTGCCGGAACCGGTGCCAAATCCCGATCGCACCGGCACTTCCGTCGGCACGGGCGCAGGCGGCCTCGAGGTTGTCGACCGTGAACTGACGACACTCCGCACGCGCGGGTTCGATCGCATCAATCCCTTTGCCCTGACAGGCTTCCTGGCCAACATGCCTGCCTATCACGTCAGCCTCGTCAGCGGCGCCCACGGTCCGATCAATACCGTCGCCGCCGCCTGCGCCTCGGGCGCCCAGGCAGTCGCCGACGGCGCCGAGTGGATCCGCAGCGGCCGCGCCGACGTTGTCGTGGCTGCCGGTGTCGAAGGCGTGATCGAACTGCCGTCGATCGGCGGCTTCGCCCGCATCAACGCGCTTTCAACCCGCAACGACGATCCCGCCCACGCCTGCCGCCCTTTTGACAAGGGACGCGACGGCACCGTGTTGAGTGAAGGGTCGGGGGCACTGATCCTGGAAAGTCTGGACCATGCCCTGGCGCGCAACGCACGCATTTATGGCGAGATCCGCGGCTTCGCAACCTCTTCGGATGCCTATCACGTCACGGCGCCTGATCCCCAAGCCGGCGGCATGGCGCGTGCCATCCGCTGGTCACTGGAGGACGCCGGCGTCACACCACAGCAGATCGACTACATCAACGCCCACGCCACGGCCACGCCGCTCAACGACAGCATGGAAACACTGGCGATCAAGACCGTCTTCGGCGAGGAAGCATATCGCGTACCCATCAGCGGCAGCAAGGCGCTGCTCGGCCACACCCTCGGCGGGACCGGTGCCATCGAAGCCATTATCTGCCTGTTCGCCATGCGCGACAATATCATTCCGCCGACCTGGAATTACAGCGACCCGGATCCGGCCTGCGACCTGGACTACGTGCCCAATCAACCGCGCCCGGCACAGCTGGATACCGTGCTGTCAAACTCGTTTGCCATGGGAGGCCATAACTGCTGCCTGGTCTTTGGCCGCCTCGAAACGACGACAGAAAACACCACAGAAAACACCACAGAAAACATTCCAGCTAGTTGAGCCGGCGGGCGCAGCCGCAACGCCCGGCACTATAGCGGGTACGGTGTTCCGATCTGGAAACCCATCGCGCGCGCCTGCAAAATAGCCTCGCGCCGGTTCTCTACATGCAGCTTGCGATACAAGTTGATCGTGTGCTGCTTGACCGTCCCGGTTGAAATGCCGAGCGCCTGCGCGATTTCCTTGTTTGTCAGCCGCAACGCAAGCAGCTGCAGCACTTCCAACTCCCGGTTGGTCAACAGTTCGAGCAGATCGGGGTGTCGCGGCTGCACCAGGGTCCCAATGCCCGGTACCGTAACCGGTGCAGCGGGCAGCGCGGGCGGAGCTGACCTCTTCGCCTTGCGGTACGGTATTGAGCACGGGTGGGGCGGCAGTCCCATTAACTGCTGCGCACAGCTGGCGCACAAAGGCACCGCGCTCGTCGTCGAAGTTGAGTTCCGCCAGCAGGACCCGGATTCCATCGTCAAGATCGAGAAAAACTCGCTGGAGGCGGCCCGGCTGCGCCACCGTAATGGCATGCTCGAGTGTCTGCAGCGCCTCGGCCCGGCGCCCTTGCTGTGCGTAGAGCAGCGCCTGCAGCGCCAACGCTTCGACATAGAAGCGGTGGGCGTGTATTCCGGCCAGGTATACCTCCAGCTGCGTCAGCATTTGTTCGGCCTCGTCCAGCGCAGCCGGCGTGCCGTGCTTCAACAGGATCGCTGCAATGGCAAGTGGCGGCGCAAAGAGGGCGACCACGGAGGTTGCGACAAAGCCATGCGCAACCCGCCCAACCCCTGCCGTCCACTGCGACGCATCGCCCATCCTGCCCTGTCGTAAGGCGAGTGCGGCACCAAAAGCCAGGCCCGCCTCGCGGGCTCCGTCGTTATTGGTCTGCTCCGCATACTCCAGCACCACTGTAACAGCGGCCGCGGCCGCGTCTTCCCGGCCCTGCGCCTGTAGCACCAACGCAAGCCCGACCGGCCCCTGGATGGCGATAAATCCAGGGGCAACATGTTGGCTCTGCATCACCGCTAGAAAACTGTCATGGGCCGCTTCCAGGTCGTTTTGCTGGTAGCAGGCACAGCCGTGGAAGTACTGCGCCCAGATAGTGCTCTCCGGCAGGTCCCGCTGCTGTGCGTAGCGCAGGAGTTCCCCGGCCGCTCGTTCCATGCTGGGCATGTCCGCTGCCATCCAGTACACAAAACACCTGACCATCAGCAGCCGTGCGTACTCATAGCCGTGTGCAACCTGGGCAGCGGCCAGGTTGTCGGCCAGTATCGCCAACGTCTGCTCCTTGCCCTTGGCCAAGAACATGCCGACCCCCAGGAAGACCCAGGCCAGCCCGCGCACGCTTGCATACTCCCTTGGGGCGCTGTCGAGGGCTCGCTGTGCCGCATGATAGGCACGTGCCGCATCAGGTTGGCTGAAATACTGCTGGCTGCGCAGAACGTCAATTTCGCTGTGCAGCAGTCTGCGCTTGTCTGCCGGCAAGCTCCCGTCTGCCAGCAGTGCTTCGGCCAGGTCTAGATTGGCAGATATCTCGGCGAGACGCTGGCGCTTGTGTAGAACCCAGGCTTCCAGCAGGAGCAACTCCGGGTGCATGTCGATCTGCTGCCGCCGCAGCAGGGTCAACCACCGTTCCAACTGCTGCCATCGCTCAACGTTCATGGCTGCGTGGCGTTGCGCCTCGATCAGCGCAATTGCGTCTGTCATGTCACCCGAGATGTCGCTGGCGGCGATGCTGTAGGCAATTGCCTCGTCGACCAGTTCTTGTTGGGCGGACCACACGCTTGCTGCGCGGTACAATGCTGCGATTTGGGCCTTGGGAAAGGTCGCCCGTAATCGCAGCTCCAAGAGCTGTCGAAATAGATGGTGATATCGGTACCAGTGCTGGTTGTCGTCCAGCGTCGTGATAAACAGGTTCTGGCTGTCCAGGTAATCGAGAATTTGCCGGCTGTGCGCCGCCGTGCTTCCGCCAGTTGCGTCTGGCCTCGTTGCCGGGCCTGTTTCCATAGGCACCGCGGCCAGCACTGCCTCACACAACGCCGGGCACATGCGCTGCAGAATTGAGGTTTTGAGCAAAAACTCCTGTGTCTCTGCGCCTTGCTTTGCCAGCACTTCGAACGCAAGATAGTCTGCCGTAAAACGGTTATGGCCTTTTAACTGGACAGCCGCAGCGCCAGGCTCCGCTTGGTGCTGTAGGTAAAGCACAGCAAGATGCAATCCTGCAATCCAGCCTTCCGCCGATTCCTCCACCAGGGTAACGGTCTTCGCATCCACCGCCTGGTTCAGCTCACGCTGCAGGTAATCAGCCGCCTCATCAAAGGTAAACCGAAGATCCCGCACGCGTATCTCGGCCATCTGCGCCCGTGCCCGTAGCGCCGCCAACGGCAGCGGCGGTTCCGTGCGGGAGGCAATGACCAGGTTCAGCCCCCGCGGCGGGAAGCGCAGCAGTTCCGCCAAGAAGCGGTGGATATCGGCGTCGGCGATAAAGTGATAGTCGTCCAGGATAATGGTGAAGCGCTCGTCAATCTCGTCCAGCGCATCAGCTAGCTTGCGTGCCGCGGTGGAATAGGAGGTGAAGGTGCCAAAGTAGGGATCGACTGCGGCCTGCCGAATTGCGTCCGGGTACAGGCGTTCGACCGCGGCCTGGAAATAGTCGATAAATACGCCGAGCTGGTTGTCGTTTGGATCGAGCGAAAGCCAGCTGCAGGGCAGGTCTGACTGTGTCGCCCAGCTGCTGACCAGTGTCGTTTTGCCGTACCCGGCCGGCGCCACCACAATTGTCAGCGGCCGCTGCAGGTCAAGTGCTGCATAAAGGCGCTTGCGTTCCACCAGTTGGGTTGTGATGCGAGGCTGGTTGAGCTTGGTATAGACAAGTTGAGACGCAGAGACCTGCTTGGTCATGGCGGAAATTTGCTTTCCAGCGGCGGGAAGGCGTACGCGCACTGTAATCCGCGGCAGTCTATCAAATATGCCACAACCCAACAATTCCGCCCAGAACACAATGGCGGTGGGCCGATATCCGGCCCACCGCCATTGTGTCACGCCTTACCTCGTGTAGTGCGCACGCCCCGTGCGCACCTCTGTTGGCGAGGTCGCCCCAGACTCGGTCTAGTATCCCTGGTACTGTGGGATGCGCTTGCGGCCGGCCCCACCACCATAGGACGCGATGTCCGCAAATAGTGCGAGCCCCAGCCAGACCCAGTCAAAGCCCTCGATGCCGCCCGGGGCGACGATCACGTACATGATGGTCAGCCAAGGCACGAAGATGATGCCCAGCACGGGCCAGATCCACCAGAGATTGCCGCCTGTCCAGCCATTGAACGCCGACTGCCAGCGCGCGGGCTGCCAGATCCACCAAATTGCGCCGAAAAAGCGCGGGCCAAGCAGAACCAGCGTCAGAAATGCACAACACATACCTCGTCTCCCTTTCCGATTTCCTTGTTGATGCGGATCGTGCAGCACTGCGCCGTGAACCTGATCGTTCAGTGTGCACCTCGTGGTTACTTCTCCATCGTCATGATACGCAAGCGTGCAAAGACGCGCGATGCCTGAAGTGCTATAGCTTTGGGGGTTATATAGGGGATGGTTCGGCCGCTACGTCGAGCAGCCCGGGTGAGGCAACGATAATGACCGAGCCCAGGAACAAAGCGTGTTACGCCTGGCACTGCGGATTTTTGAGCGTTCGTTTGGAGTTGCTGCCTCTAGCTTAAGATATCAGAGAATTGGCTGCGACCTGCGATCGCCGTCGTTGCCTTGCCCGCGTTCAGCCCGGTCGATCGCCGCGCCCAACTCGGCGTTCAGTCCTGCCAGCTGCGCCCGGTGCGGCTCTTCGGCATGCGCCAGCATTTCGTTTACCGCTTGTTTCAGCATCTTCAGAGTCGCGCCCGAGAGACCCAACAGCGTATCGGCGCGGCTGCCAGTACTGCTCAGGTGCGCCAGTACGCCCATCAAGACACGTTTGTAGATGTGCTCGGGGCCGATGACGGCGACAACGCCGCTGCGGTCGAGCAGGTCGCGCACCGCCGGGCGCACACGCGCCAGCAGCAGCTGCACGCCGGCGGCGTCGAGGTCGTCGTGTAATTCCTTTAGCATCTCGGCGCTGGGCACGTCCAGCTCATTCGTCAGCTCCAGGTCCAGGAGCACACCGTCGACCGGCTTGCTGCTTGCCGCCAGGAGGTTGGCGATCTTCAAGCGCACCGTGTCGGCGTTGGCAAAGAATAGGCTTTCCTCAGGCGCGCAGATGAGCAGCCCGTCGATCGGTTCGGCGTCCGTATCCGGACCAAGCGGCTCAAAGATAAGTCTGCCGCGCGCCAGGCCGAGTTCGCTCATGTGGCCCTGGCTCGTGCGCCAGACTAAGGCCAGGAGCGAGAGCACGACGGCCAGCAGCAGCGCCCATAGTGCCTCCTCAAAGGTCAGCACGCCTAGAAAGGTGACCAGCGCCAGGGCGAAGTCCGTGCGGCGCAGCCTGGCCAGCCGCACCATCTCGCGCCACTTGAACATGCCATAGATGGCGACGATGACGATGGCCGCCAGGGTCGCCTCGGGCAGGTTGCGAAAGATCGGCGTCAGGAACAGCGCCACGAGGATGGTAAGGCCGGCGGCCACGATGCCCGACATCTGGCTCTTGGCGCCGGCGGCCTCGTTTGCCGCCGACTTGGAGAGGCTGGAGCCGATGGGAAAGCCCTGGAAAAGACCGGCTCCCAAGTTGGCAGTGCCCAGGCCGATGAGTTCCTGGTCCGGGCTGATGCTGTACCGGTGCTTGGTGGCAAAGCTGCGCGCCGGGCCGATGCCTTCGGCAAAGTTCACCAGCGCCAGTGCCAGCGCGCCGGGGATCAAGGCAGCCCACTGGTCCAGCGCCAGGTTGGGCAGCTTAGGTGGGGCAAGGCCGGCCGGGATCTCGCCCACGACGTGGACGCCATACGCCGACAGACCGAAGAAAGCGGCAACCACGATGCCGAAGACCATGGCCACGAGGGCGGCCGGAATGCGATGCAGGTAGTGCTCGATCAGCAGCATGACGAGGATCGAGCTGATGCCTACGACCAGGGTCAACAGGTGCGTCTCGGGCAGGTGGATCAGCAAGTCGTAGAGCCGCTCCCACACGTTGCCCGTGCCAGCTTCGATGCCAAACAGCTTGGGCAGCTGCTTGACGGCCACCACCACGGCCAGGCCCGAAACAAAACCGGTGAGTACCGACGCCGAGAAGAACTGGGCGATGCGGCCGAGATGAAGCACGCCGGCGAGCACGGAGACGAAACCGGCCGTGATCGCCAGGGCACTGGAAAGCACGATGAACTCAGACGTACCGGGCGGTACCAGGGCGGATACAATCGAGTACGACATGACGGCTTGCACCGAGGAGACGACGACCACCAGTTGGCGTGATGTGCCGAAGATGGCGTAGAGCAGCAAGGCGGCCGGCGCAGCATAGAAGATGGTTTCAGGCGGCATGCCCGCCAGTTCGGCGTAGGCCATGCCCTCAGGCACCAGCAGCGCCATCACGGTGAGGCCGGCAATGAAGTCGCTGCGCAGCCAGCTGCGCTCGTACTTGGGCAGCCAGCCGAGTATAGGGAAAAATGCCGCCAACCCTCTGCGGCGAGAAGCTGGCTTTGCTGCGATTTCGGCCGTCATAAGCGCCCTGTTCTCGATTTCGTGATGATTAAGCAGGTTAAGAACTGCCGGAAGGAAAGAATGCCCAGGACGACGACAACCGCCGTAACGTCCGCTCCGCGACGCGCTTCAAGCATAGTGCGCGCTTTCGCTTTGAACATCACCATAAAGAGGTGATCGATCAGGTGATCTTCAACTAGGAAAATCCCGCGAGATCCAGCATACTCGTGAGCATGACAACGTGTCGCCGAGTGTTGTGGCCTGCTCTTATACTTGCGCTGGTCCTTACCGTGCTGGTGGTGGTTGGCCCGTTCCTTGTGCCCGTGCGCCGCATGGCCGTCGCGACGGCGCTGAAGAAGCTGGCTGGCCCCAACAGCCGCTTTGTCGACGTACCCTTGGCCGGCGACACACTCACCGTGCATTATGAGGAAGCAGGGGAAGACAAGCCTGCCATGCTGCTGCTCCACGGCTTCGCCGCCAGCACCTTCTCCTGGCGTGAGGTCTTGCCCTCGCTCGCACAGTGGGGGCGCACCGTGGCCTTCGACCGTCCCGCCTTTGGCCTGACCGAACGCCCGCTGCCGGAGACCTGGCAGGGACAGTGGACCACCCAGAACCCGTACACACTCGACGCTCAGGTCGACCTTACGCTGGGGGTGATGGACCAGCTCGGCATCGACGAGGCTGTGCTCGTCGGTAACTCCGCCGGCGGTACCGTTGCCATGCTGGCAGCGCTGGCGCATCCGGAGCGGGTCAAAGCGTTGGTGCTGATCGCTCCTTCCGTCTATGGTGGCTACGATGGTGGCGGTGGCGGCCAGTTGACGCTCGTGCGCTGGCTGATCAACACGCCGCAGATGCGGCGCTTGGGACCGCTGCTCGCGCGCCAGATTGAGCGGTGGGGCCTTGACTTCGCCCGTTCCGCCTGGCACGACCCCACGCGGATCACCGATGACATCCTGCAGGGCTATCAGAAGCCGCTGCAGGCAGCCGACTGGGATCGAGCGTTGTGGGAGCTGGCGGCTGCTGGCGGACCCAGTTGCCTGCCGGCCCGGCTCGCCGAATTGCAGCTGCCTGTGCTCGTCATCACCGGCGATAACGATCGCATCGTGCCGACGCAGCAGAGCGTGAAGCTGGCAGCAGAACTGCCGAACGCTACCCTGGTGGTGGTGCCCGCCTGCGGCCATCTGCCGCATGAAGAGTGCCCGCAGGCGGTGCTGGATGCGCTCCATTTGTTTCTCGCCGAAATGGATCGTTAGCGTCAGGCTCGAGATTGCTTTGCGCGAATTTGTTCGCCGACTTGTTCGCCGCCGACGAACCGTCTGGCTGCCGTCGCCCGGCACGTCAAGCACGCAATGCGCCGCAGCCTTGGTCCCTGTTCAGGGTGCGAGGCCTTGATGGCACCCGGACCCACTGCGGATGGCTCAATCTGCTGCTAACACGACGATAGAGCGCGGGCCCACCACACACGTGGTTTCCAGCACCGAAGGCGCATCGCTCCAGCGGTGAATGTCGTGGGGCGACGGCTGGCTGGTGTCGATCCACACGCGCCAGCCATTCTTGCCGGGCTCGCGCGGCGGCACGCGGAAGGTTAGCGGTTCCCAGTAGGCGTTGATCATGAAGAAGAATTGCATCAGGCCGTCTGGCGAGTGCCGCGATCCAGCCAGCGCATGTGACGCGTAGCCCAAGTCAGGTGGGTTCAGGTCGACGTCGTAGAACCGAAAATCAACACGCTTCAGCAGTTCGCTCAGAATATCGTCGTCGCTGCGGCCCTGGCCGAAAGCCAATCTGCCTGCGATCAGCTCCTTGACGAAGCGCCGGACATCGCCGTGCTTTTCCAACTGCGTCCAATCGAACCAACTGAGCTCGTTGTCCTGGCAGTAGACATTGTTGTTGCCCTGCTGTGTGCGCCGCACCTCGTCACCCATGAGAATTAGCGGCGCGCCAACGGACGTCAGCAGCAGCGTCAAGAGGTTCTTGACCTGGCGGTTGCGCAGGGCCTCCACGGCGGGGTCATCGCTCGCCCCTTCGACGCCGCAGTTCCAACTGTAGTTGTCGTTGGCGCCGTCGCGGTTCTCCTCGCCATTCGCCTCGTTGTGCTTTTCGTTATAGGAGACGAGGTCGTTGAGTGTGAAGCCATCGTGGACCGTGACAAAATTGACGCTCTGTTCCGGCTCGCGCACATCCTGTGCCATAGACGTCAGGGCTGCCGGTCATGCGTTGCATGAGGGCGGCGACGTAGCCGTTGTCGGACTTGACGAAGCTGCGCACGTCGTCGCGGAACTTGCCGTTCCATTCCTTCCAGGCATAGCCGACGAAGCTGCCGACCTGGTAGAGTCCCGCCGCATCCCAGGCTTCGGCGATCAGCTTGACACCCGCCAGCGCCGGGTCAGACTCGATGTCCCAGATGACCGGCGGGTTGGGTAGTGTTTCGCCGTGCTCCCCGCGCGTCAGCACCGAGGCCAGGTCAAAGCGAAAACCGTCGATATGCATCTCCTGCGCCCAGTAGCGCAGGCTGTCGGCGATCAGCCGGCGCACGACGGCGTGGCCGGCGTTGAACGTGTTGCCGCAGCCGGTGTAGTCGGCATAGCGGGACTTGTCGGCGGGATCGAGCACGTAGTAGGTGTCGTTGGCGAGCCCGCGAAAGCTCAAGGTAGCGCCGTCGCCGAAAGCCTCGGCGGTATGGTTGTAGACGACGTCGAGGATCACCTCGATACCGGCCTTGTGCAGCGCCTTGACCATGTCGCGGAACTCGTCAAGCACGGCGAGCGGCTCCTGGCGCGAGCTGTACCCGGTGTGCGGGGCAAAGAAGGAGACGGGCTGGTAGCCCCAGTAGTTGACCATGCCGGGCGGGGCGGTGAACGGATCGAACTGGTAGACCGGCAGCAGTTCCACCGCCGTGATGCCGAGATCCTGCAGGTAGGGTATCTTCTCGATCAGCCCGGCATAGGTGCCGCGCTTTTCCGGCGCCACACCCGAGCTGGGGTGACGGGTGAAGCCCCCCACATGCATCTCGTAGACTACCGTTGCGGCGAAAGAGCGCCGTAACGGCCGGTCGCCCTCCCAATCGTAGGCGGCCGCATCCACCACGACGCTCTTCATGGCCGTAGCTGCATTGTCGCCCGGCCGGCCGGCGGCTGCCCTGTCATAGGTAGATGGCATCGCCACAGCGCGACCGTACGGGTCAAGCAGCACCTTGTCCGGCTCGTAGCGCAGGCCCTGCTCCGGTACGTTGGGGCCGGCGGCGCGATAGGCGTAGATCTGGCCCGGCTGCACGTCCGGTACAAATATGCTCCAGTAGTGATAGCTCCGATGCTGCAGCGGCGAAAGCCGGATCACCTGGGCGGGCGCGGCATCGGCGTGCTCGAATAACAGCAGTTCGACGGCCTCGGCCCTATTAGCGTAGACGCTGAAGTTTACACCACCGGCCGCCGGCGTGGCGCCCAGCGGATAGGCAGCGTGTGGAATGAGTTGCGACGCCATCGTCGGCATGAGAAACCTCCTTATGTTCTAACCCGCAAGATGCGAACGTGCCAGCATGCCGCCGGCAATATTGCGGGCTTTGAACCCGTTTTGCAGCAGGATGCGCGTGGCGTAGTAGGCGCGCTGGCCGGAGCGGCAGAAGACGAGAATTTCGCGCTCGCGTGGGAGTTCGCCCAGCCGTGCCCGCAGGTCCGGCAGGGGGATATTGACTGCACCCGGCACATTCTCCACCGCCAGCTCAGCCGGCTGGCGCACGTCAAGCAGGAACCCGCCGTCCACGGCCCCCCAGTGAATGAGCGGCATGTCGTCGCGTACGATATCGGCGGCCACCATGCCGGCGAAGTTGACGGGATCCTTGGCGCTGCCAAAAGGCGGCGCGTAGCTCAGCTCAACCTCTTCCAGGTCGTAGATGGTGAAGCCGGCCTGGATCGCCATGGCGAAGGCGTCGATGCGCTTGGGCACACCGTCCTCGCCGAGTATCTGCGCGCCGAGGAGGCGGCCGTCAGACTTGCGGAAAAGGACCTTGATCGCTATGTACTTGGCGCCAGGGTAGTAACCGGCGTGCGAATTCGGGTAGAGGTAGATCTTCTCGAAATCCGTGTCGCCCACCTGCACCAGGAGTTTCTCGCTGGCGCCGGTCGAGGCGATCACGCCCTCGAAGATCTGGCAGATCGAGGTGCCCTGCGTGCCGCGGTAATGGGAGTTGCGGCCGCAAATCACTTCCGCGGCAATGCGGCCCTGACGGTTGGCCGGCCCGGCGAGCGGGATGAGCGTCCATTGGCCGGTGACAAAGTCCCGGACTTCGACGGCATCGCCGACGGCGAAGATCTCGGGGTCGCTCGTGCGCATCTGGTCGTCGACACGGATGCCGCCACGCTGGCCGATCTCGATGCCGGCCATCTTGGCCAGCGCCGTCTCCGGGCGCACGCCGATGGCGAGAATCACAACGTCGGCCCCAAGACACTTGCCTGCGCTGGTGAGGACTTCGAGCCCACCCTCGGCGGACTGCTGGAAGCCGGCCACGCCGTCGTTGAGCTCAAGGCGGACGCCGTGTTTCACCAGGTAGCGTTCGACGAGGCGCGCCATTTCCGGATCGAGCGGGGGCATGACCTGGTTAAGCCGCTCGACCAGTGTCACCTCGAGCCCGCGGTGGACCAGGTTTTCCACCATCTCGAGGCCGATAAAGCCGCCGCCGACCACGACCGCGCGCTTGGAGGGCAGCACCGTCTGGTAGCCCGTGTACGAGTTCATCCCGGATTGGCCGCTCGCATCGCGGTCAAGCCAGGCGCGAATGCTCCTGGCATCCGGTACGGTGCGCACCGAGAAGATGCCCGGAAGATCGATGCCCGGCAGCGGCGGACGGATGGGCGCCGCGCCCGGTGACAACACGAGCTTGTCATAGCGCTCGGTCGTGACCTCGCCGGTCACGTGGTTCTTGAGATCCACTGTCTTCTGGCCGGCGTCAATACCCACCACCTCGCAGCGTGTGCGCACATCGATGGCAAACTGCTCGCGAAAGGTCTGTTCCGTCGCCACCAGGAGGCTTGCCTCCTGTTCGATTGTGCCGCCGACATGGTAGGGCAGCCCGCAGTTGGCGTATGAAACGTACGGCCCGCGTTCCACCATCAGGATTTCGGCTTTTTCGTCCAACCGACGCAGACGCGCCGCACAGGAAGCGCCACCCGCCACCCCACCCACAATGATTACTTTCATGGTCTTGCTTGCTCCTCTATCAGATTTCCGACTTTGATCTTCTGGAAGTAACTGTTTAGACGCCGCCTCTCAGCTAGCGGGGGGCGATTCCTCCCAGTCCTCCCATGCTACCCGATATGTATCCAGGTAGCGGTTAACGGCCTGCCCGATTGTCGGGAAGAATTGATCGGCTCCCAGCTTGGCGAACAGATCGTAACGAATGAGACGATCTTTGACTGGATCTTTCATCTCGGCAAAACACAGCTCGATGCCTGCCTGCGCCAGGTCGTCGTCGAGGGCGGACAGCATCTCAGCCGCCGTGACGTCGACGTCGGTGACAGGTTCGGCGGCGACGACGATCCACTTTGTTGGCGTAGGCGCATCCGCAACTGCCTGCAGGACATGCTCGCGGAAGATCTCGGCATTGGCAAAGAACAGAGGTGCGTCCCAACGGAAGAGCACCAGCCCGGGGATGCGGCGCGCTTCGGGATAACGCGTGATGTCGTGATAGCCTTTCAGTTTTTCGACGCGGCCAAGCACGGCATCGTAGGGACGCCACGCGCGCCAGATGAAACCGAGCAGGGCCAGGGCAACGGCAATGAAGATGCCCTGGATCACGCCGAACAGTGCAACACCCAGGAAACACACAATCGAAAGGGCAAACTCGCCGCGGCGCAGATGATACAAGCGCACGACGCCCTTGATGTCCACCAGTGAAAGGCAGGCCGCGATCACGACGGCGCCCAGCGCAGCATTAGGCAAGTTCTGCAGCAATGTGGGCGCAAAGACCAGCAGCGCCGCAATACACAGCGCGCCGACCACGCCCGTCAGCTGTGTCTTGGCGCCCGCCGATTCCGCTACTGGGGTGCGCGAAGAACTGCTGCTGATCGAAAACCCTTGAAACAGCCCCGCGGCGATGTTGGCCGCCCCCAGGGCGATGAGCTCCTGGTTTTGATCGACTTCGTAGCCGCCGCGCAGTGCAAAGGTGCGCGACAGCACGCTGGTGTCGGCAAAAGAGACGAGGGTAATGGCGATCGCGCCCGCCAGCAGCGGGCCGAGATCCCCGGGCGCAATCCAGGGAATTTGGAACGACGGCAGGCCCTGCGGCAGCGGTCCCACGACCGAAACGCCGGCCGTTGCCGCCAGGTCAAACACGCCCACGACGATCGTCGCCCCGACCACGGCGACCAGCACGCCCGGAACCTTGGGCCACCAGCGCTTGAAGACCAAGACGATGGCCAGGCAGGCAACGCCGATCGCAAGGGTTACCGGGTTGGTCATGCCTTGGGCAATCCCGCGCACCAGGCTGATCGTCTCTTGAATCAGATTGTCGCCGCTCGCAGAGAAGCCCAGCAGCTTGGGCAGCTGGCCGATCAGGACGGTGAGCGCAATGCCGTTGAGATAGCCCAGGCGCACGGGCTTGGAGAGCAAATCGGTGATGAAGCCAAACCGCGCCAGCCCGGCCAGCAGGCACAGGGCGCCGGTGAGGAGTGCAAGCATGCCCGCCAGCGCCACCAGGCGGTCGGGGTCGCCGGCTGCCAGTGGCACGATCGTGGCGGCGATGATGGCCGCCAGCGACGAGTCCGGTCCCAGCACGAGGATCCGGCTGGGACCGAAGATGGCATAGGCGATCAGCGGGACAATGGTGGCGTAGAGACCATAGATGGCGGGGAGGCCGGCGGCTTCGGCGTAACCCATGCCGACCGGAACGAGGATGGCCGTGAGCACCAGCCCCGCCATGAGATCTTTGGCCAGCCAGGGCCGCTGATAGGTACGGAGCGCGGCGAGCCCCGGAATCCAACGGCTGAGGCCGCGCGGCCGCGCCACCCGCACGAACGGATTGGCAGGATTGGTTTCTGGTTGTTCGACAGGTAAAGCCTGGACCTGCGTCATGCGCACCTCCCCGTCTACTGCTAATCCGCCCGCACGAATGGTGCGAGCCGTCCGCTGCCGCCACTGTGGCTGGCGAGCCCTGCCTACGAGCTGCCAGCCACAGTTCTACTTCAGGGTCGAGCGTCTTACCCGACTCACGTTCACTCAATAGCCCTGATAGTTGGGGATGCGCTTGCGGCCGGCGCCGCCGCTGTACCAGGCAATGTCGCCAAAGAGGGCGATGCCGATCCAAAGCCAGTCCCAGCCGTTGACACCGCCGGGGGCCACGAGCACGAACATGATGGTGGTCCAGGGGATGAAGATGAGGCCGAGCACGGGCCAGATCCACCAGAGGTTACCGCCGGTCCAGCCGTTGAAGGCTGCCTCCCAGCGCCCCGGCTGGAACAACCACCAGAAGGCGCCGAAGATACGCGGGCCAAGCAGGACGAGGGTTAAGAACGCACAGCACATAAGTTGTCCCTTTCGCTTACTACTTTATGATGATGCACTATGGATTGGCAACTGCCGCCGCCGGCAGCGCCACGCCGGTTGACTTCTGCGTGGGGGCGCTGCCATGGCGCCGGCGCAGAAAGAACTTGACGACTTCATCTACCAACAGCAATACGAACGCCAGTGCAATACAGAGCAGCCACTGCTCAAAGGTCAGGGAGGCCAGGCCCAGGCTGCGCTGGGTGAAGCCCAACTCGGTGGGCAGGAAGGTCAACAGCAAGGCCAGGCCGTAGAGCAGCAACTGGCGGCGGTCGCTCAGGATGTCGCGGTTGAAGGCACTGTGGAACTCACTGCGGCAGCTGAGCGCAATGACGACGTTGAAGAGCGCAAAGGCGACGAAACCCATCGTCGTCAACACGGCAGTGCCGGCCGGCGCATAGTAGGCTTCCAAGCACAAGGTGGCAATGGCCATGAGCAACCCGAGGAAGGTGATGCGCACCCACTGCGAGCGGGTGAGGACGGGCTGGCTGAGCGGCCGCGGCTTGCGGTCCATCAGCCCCGCTTGCGGCTTGTCAAAGCCGAGGGCGATGGCGACGGGCACCTGGACCAGGAAGTTGATCCACAACACCACGGCGGGCGTGAACGGCACGCCGCCGGCGATGACGAAGAACGCCGCCCCCAGGTACGAAACGATGAAGGCGACCAACGCCGTCATCTGGAAGCGGATGAAGTTGGACAGGTTGTCGTAGATCGCCCGCCCAAACTCGACCGCCTTGACGATGGTGGCGAAGTTGTCGTCGGTCAGAATCATCACGGCTGCACCCTTGGAGACCTCGGTGCCGGTGATGCCCATGGCCACGCCGATGTCGGCCTTCTTGAGCGCGGGCGCATCGTTGACGCCGTCGCCGGTCATGGCGACGATGTTCTGCTGGCGCTGCAGCAGGTCCACCATGCGGATCTTGTCCTCGGGCGCCACGCGGGCCACCACGCCGATCTCCGGCAGCTCCTGCATCAGCTGCTCGTCGCTCATGGCCTTGAACTGGGCGCCGGTGAGCGCCTTGCCCTCGATGCCCAGCTCGTGGCCGATGGCGGCGGCGGTCACGGCGTGGTCGCCGGTGATCATGCGCACCTGGATGCCGGCGCTGTGACACTTGGCGATGGCGTCCTTGGCCTCGGCGCGCGGCGGGTCGACGATGCCGACCATGGCCAGGAGGGTGAGGTCCTGCATCAGGTCGATCAGCTTGCCCTTGGGGTCGAAGGTGGCGGGGTCAAAGTCGCGGCGGGCCACGACCATCACGCGTTCGCCCGCCTGGGCGATGCGCTCGTTTTCCTTAAGCGCCAGCGCCTTGTTCTCCTCTACGATCTGGCTGCACCTCGCCGCCCGGCAGCCAGTAGGAGCCGCTGCGGGCGATGAGCACGTCGGGTGCACCCTTGACAAAGGCGCGCACGACGGCCTTGCCCTGCTCGTTGGTCATGTTGTGGAAGGTGGCCATGAACTTGTAGTCGGAGTCAAAGGGCACCTCGGCCACGCGCGGGTACAGCTGGCGCGCGCCGTCGACGCTGATGCCGCCCTTTTCCGCCAGCACGATCAGCGCACCCTCGGTGGGGTCGCCGATCAGGGCCTCGCCGTCCAGGCGGGCGTCGGCGCACAGCGCCATCGGCAGCAGGACGGCGTCGAGGTCGATCTTGGCGCCGCCGGCGTGCAGCAGCTCGCCCTTGGTGCTGTAGCCCTCGCCCGTCACCTTGTAGCGGTTCTGGCCGGGGACGGTGAACTCGCGCGCCGTCATCTTGTTGAGCGTGAGCGTGCCGGTCTTGTCCGAGCAGATGGCCGAGACCGAGCCCAGCGTCTCGACCGAGGGCAGCCGCTTGACGATGGCGCCGAGGGCGGCCAGCTGGCGGGTGCCCATGGAGTACATGGTGGTCACGACCGCCGGCAGGCCGGTGGGGATGGCCGAAATCGCCAGGGCAATGCCGGCGATGAAGATGGTCTGGAAGGAGTCGCCGTTGCGCAGCCCCATGATGACCATCAGGACAAAGGCGAGCCCGGCCAGGCCGGCGATGATGATGGTCAGGCGGTCGAGCTGCTTCTGCAGCGGCGTCTTGTCGGCCTCGGTCTTGTTGAGCAGGTCGGCGATGTGGCCCATCTCGGTGCCCATGCCGGTGGTGGTGACGATCATCTCGCCGCGGCCGCGCGTCACGGCCGTGTTCATGAAGCGCCATGTTGATGCGGTCGCCGAGCGGCACCTCGGGCTTGGTCGATGGTGTCAGTGTCCTTGGGCGTGGCCACGCTCTCGCCGGTGAGGGCCGCTTCCTCGATTTCGAGCGTGGCGGTGACGAAGAGGCGGCCGTCGGCCGGCACGCGGTTGCCCGCCTCCATCAGCACGATGTCGCCCGGCACCAGCTGCTCGGCCTCGATCTCGATGGCCTGGCCGTCGCGGCGCACGCGGGCGATGTTCTTCATCATCTTCTCGAGCGCCGCCAGGCTGGCTTCGGCCTTGGACTCGCCGCGCATGCCCAGCACGGCGTTGAAGACCGTCAGCACCACCAGCATGAGCGACGTGCGCACGTCGCGCGTGACCACCAGGCTGAGCACGGCCGCGCCCAGCAGGATGATCTGCATGAAATCCTTGTACTGGCGCAGGAACGCCTGCAGCCCGCTTTCCTTCTTCTTGGCGGCCAGCACGTTGGGGCCGTACTGCTGCAGGCGCTGCTGCGCTTCGGCCGCGCTCAAGCCCTTGGCCGGGTCGACCTTCAGCTGCGCTGCGACTGCGTCCGGCGCCAGGGCATACCATTTCGCTTGTTCTGTGGTGGGGGGTGGCATTGCTGCTGCCATGGTGCGTCGCTCCTTTACGTTCAGTATTTCTCAGGAATCCGGCGGAAGGGATAGTCGGGCTCCACGTAGTCGCCCTTGGGCTGGCGTTTGGGCAGCTTCACCTTCTCGTGCGGCACCTCGTGGTACGGGACCAGGCTCAAGAGGTGGGCGATGCAGTTGAGCCGCCCGCGGCGCTGGTCGTGCGAATCCACGACATACCAGGGCGATTCGGGCGTGTCCGTGGCGGCAAACATGGCATCGCGCGCCCGCGAGTAGTCATACCAGCGGCGGTGGCTTTCCAGGTCCATGGGGCTCAGCTTCCAGATCTTGCGGTAGTCCTCGATGCGTTCCGTGAAGCGTTCGGTCTGGTCTTCCATGGTCTCTTCCAGCCAGTACTTGACCAGGATGACGCCCGAGTCGATGATGGCGCGTTCGACCAGCGGGGTCATCTTCAGAAAGCGTTCGACCTGGTCCTCGGTGGCGTAACCCATCACGCGCTCGACGCCGGCGCGGTTGTACCAGCTGCGGTCGAAGAGCACGACCTCACCCGCCGCCGGCAGGTGTGGCATGTAGCGCTGGAAGTACATCTGTGACTTCTCGCGCTCGGTCGGCGATTGCAGCGCCACCACGCGGAAGACGCGCGGGCTGGTGCGTTCGGTGAGGCGCTTGATGATGCCGCCCTTGCCCGCCGCATCGCGGCCTTCAAAGAGCACGCAGACCTTGGCGCCGCTGGCCTTGACCCACTCCTGCAGCTTGACCAGCTCCACCTGGAGCTTCTCCAGCTCGCTTTCGAACTCCTTGCGGCTCAGCCTGGCTTTGGGTTCCGCGGCCGCCTTGGGCACAGACCCGTTCGTCGCCACGACGATGCCGGCCTGCGCCTCAGCCTTAACCTTCTTGTGCTTCTTTTCTTGCTTCTTTCCCATCGTTGCATCTCCTTGTTTGGAAACAGGCCGGCGAAGAACTCTAACCAGTACGCTTTTGACAGTAGCTTAAACTGTTGCTTGTCCGGCTAAGCAGCGCCAAACATCGGGTTCTACGCATGTTGCGCGCCTATAGCACCCGAAAATCTGAGAACCATCAGGGTAGACAGCGAAAGCTGATAGATATCGTTAGTGAGTGGCATGCAGCCTATCCCTAACCGGCTTACCGGTTTTTCGGGTATGGAAAAACTTGAATATGAAAGTACGCTGCAAAATGCTATGTGGACCCCAGTATAGTCTTAGCTGCAGACTTGCACATCACCAGAATATGGTGATAGGAGGGGTGATTAAAGCCGCCACAGCGAACGGCTCCTGGCGCGAGCTGTACCCGCAATGTCAGTCATGAACCTCCGGCCTTACAGCCTCCTCTAGACCTCACAAAACTGAATGATTACCTTGACATCGTCAGGTTGTCGCTCCAGTGCCTTTTGAAAATCCTCTGGCTTCTCACGGCGGGTGATCAGGCGGCTCAGCCATGCTCGATCCGAGTTAGCCAGGTTTTGTCCCGCGCGATACCAGTGCCGCTTGTTTGCATTCACGCTGCCGACAATCACGTTGTTCTTGAGCACCACTGCCTTGGCAACGTCGGCCACCGCCCGGCTGGCGACGCCGCCGTGGCCGACGCCTGTGAGACAGATGATCCCGCCTGATGCAACCTTCTGGATCGAGTCCGCAATTACCGCGCCCACACCCGTACACTCGATAATGATGTCGGGATCGAAATCCAGATCCAAGACGCTCCCGGTGTGATATGTCGCGCCCAAGGCGCGTACAAGATCTGGCTTGGGCCTGGTGTCAGCACGATCGAGCACATGGACCTGCAGATTTCTCACACTTAAGCGCAGCGCCGCCAGCAGACCAATGGGCCCGGCGCCGGTTACCAGCACGGTCTTGGGCTCCCAGTAGGCGCGTTGGCCCGCCTGAAAGACCTGCTCGATCGCCTTGGTAATCACCGTCATCGGCTCCAGCAGCACGCCCAGGATGCCCAGGGAAGGGTCCACCCTGATGGCGTATTCGGGTTCGGTGCGCCAGCGCTCCGACATAAAGCCGTGGATTTCTTTGATCCCGCGCTCGGTGTACAGGCCGTTGCTGCACATGTCCCACTCGCCCACCGCACAATTGGGACAAGGGACCGGATCCGGGCGGCGGACAATCCCGACCACCAGGTCCCCCTTTTTGAGGGAACTGCGTGGTCCCGGGTCGATGACGCGGCCGAGGGACTCATGCCCGAGCACCAGGCGGGACTTTCCCGGCGGCGCCCAGCCGTAATTCCCCTCCACGATGTCGACGTCCGTCCCGCAGACGCCGACGGCCACCGCTTCGACTAGGACCGAGCCCTCATTCACGTCAGGCTCGGGGAAATCTTCGTAGCGCGCCGACCCTGGCTTCATCGGTTCTAATGTGATTGCTTTCATGATCTTCTCTTATCCTATCCTTCATGATTCACTTACAAATCGTTTCAAGCGCTGGCCAGATGGAGGCAAACCGGCGTTGGCACTGTAGCCACGTGCCCGGTTGGCCGCAACTTTCCGGCCTCTTGGTTAATCCAGAATGTGACCACGGTGTCCGTATCCTGGTTTGCCACGAGCAGCAGCGTGCCGGTTGGATCGATGGTGAACGTGCGGGGGCCACGCCCGTGCGTCGATTCGTGCCCAACCAGCGCCAACTGGCCGGTAGCGGGGCCGACGGCGAAGAACGCCAGGCTGTCGTGCCCCCGGTTGGAGGCGTAGACAAAGCGGCCGGAGGGTGCAACCATGATCTCGGCGCCTAGGTTCTCTCCTGTGAAGCCGGCGGGCAAGGTGGAGACGGTTTGAAATGGCGCAAACTCGCCCTGCTGCCCATCGTAGCGGCAAACGGTGACCGTGGATTGGAGTTCGTTGATGACGTAGGCCAAGGGCCGGTGTGGGTGAAAGGCCAGATGGCGCGGGCCGGCGCCGGGCGGCAGCTGCGTCCAGGGCGCGTCGGCAGGGCTGAGCGTGCCGCGCTCCCTGTCGAGGTGGAACAGCATCAGCCGGTCCGTACCCAGGTCGATGGCTAGAACGGAGTTGGCACTTGGGCCAGGCACAACCATATGGGCATGTGGGCCCGCCTGGCGCTCGGATTGGGCCCTGAACCGGCAAACTGCACGACATCTGTAGCCTCGCCCAGGCTCCCGTCTTGCTGGACCGGCAATACGCAGATGCTGCCGGTCTCGTAGTTCGCCACCAGGCAGTAGCGCCCTTGGCGGCTCAACGCTGGCATAGCAGGGCGCCAGGCCATGGGTTGATTGCTGGTTCAGATAGCGCAGCTCTTGGGTAACCGGATCGATGGCAAAAGCGCTCACCGTCCCATGCGGGCCTTTGCCGCCGGTGATCTCGTTGACCGCGTACAGAGTCCGCTTGTCCGGCCCCACGGTCACAAACGAAGGGTTGATCGTACCCGGGCCGGTCACGGTGGCCGCGTAGGTCAGCTCACCTGAACGCGGATCCAGGTGATAGATGTAAATCCCTTCGGCTTTTCCATCCACAAATGACTCACGCCGGGTGTAGGTGCCGATGTAAAGCGTGATCCGATCAGAACTTGGCATACCGCTCGTCCTTTCTTGGGAGATGCGCCATGATTACCGTTTGATCCGGTCACCGGCCGCGCCGGCCGCTCCGCCCTTGTTCCAGCACCTGATCTGCCTCAGTCGAGGCAAAGAGACGCATGATCCGGGCGATGGCCCCGGTCCATCCCGTCTGGTGGCTCGCGCCGACTCCTGCGCCGGTGTCGCCGTGGAAGTACTCATAGAACAGGGGGTAATCTCGCCAATGCGGATCCTCCTGGAATTTGCGGGAAGTCCCGTGCACGGGCCGTTTTCCTTGCTCGTCCTTCAGGAAGATTGCTGGACAGCCGGCGCCCGAGTTCCTCCGCCACCTGGTACAGGTTCATCTGCTGCCCTGAGCCCGTCGGGCATTCGACGGTGAATGTATCCCCGTAGTACAGGTAGTACTGTAGCAGCGCACGCAGAATCAACATATTGACCGGCATCCAGATCGGGCCGCGCCAGTTCGAATTGCCGCCGAACATGCCGTCGTTCGAGTCGCCGGGGAGATACGACACCCGGTACTCCTGCTCGCCAACCCGGTAGACGTAAGGGTGCTCCTGGTGAACGCGGGAGAGGGCGCGAATGCCGAAGGGGCTCAGGAACTCGTTCTCGTCGAGCATGATGGCGAGCACCCGGCGCAGGTTCGCTTCGTTCAAAGCCGAGGCCAGCAGCCGGCCTTTGCAGCCGGGCTTGCGCGGGTCATGAATGAAAGCCGTCAGTTCCGGGCGGGCCTGGAGATACTCGCCTACGGTCTGGCGAATCTCGGGATATTTCTTGATCAACTGCTGTTCAAACACGGTGACGGCACAGAAGGGCAGCAGCCCGACCATCGAACGCACCTTCAACCGTTCGCTGCGCCCGTCCGGCAGCGCAGCACGTCGTAGAAGAAGCCGTCCTGCTCATCCCACATCCCCAACTCCTCGCCCGGCCGGATCATGCCGGAAGCGATCAAGAGGAAGTGGCCGAGGAACTTCCTGGTCATATCGATGTAGGCCGGATTGGCCAGCGCCAGCTCGGCGCTGATTTCGACCATGTTCTGGCAGAAAAGCGCCATCCAGGCGGTGCCGTCGGCCTGTTCCAGAAAGCCGCCGGTAGGCAAGGGCGAAGAGCGGTCAAAGACGCCGATGTTGTCCAGCCCGAGGAAGCCGCCTTCAAAGGCATTGTTGCCGGCACGATCTTTGCGGTTGACCCACCAGGTGAAATTGAGCAGCAGCTTGTGGAAAGAACGCTCGAGCCAGGCGAGATCGCCCTCGCCACGCTGCGCTTTGTCCAGCAAGTAGGTGTAGATCGTCGACCAGGCGTGGACGGGGGGATTCACGTCGCCGAAGTTCCACTCGTAGGCGGGGATCTGGCCGCTGGGGTGAATGTAGCGGGACTTGAGGAGAAGTTCCAACTGCTCTTTGCCAAAGTCCGCATCGACCAGCGTCAGCGCCGTGACGTGGAAGGCGAGATCCCAGGCGGCATACCAGGGATATTCCCATTTGTCCGGCATCGAGATGATGTCGGCGTTTACCATGTGACCCCAGTGGTCGTTGCGGCTCGCACGCTGATTGGCGTTGCAGCGGCTGAATGCCGTGCTCCTTGAGCCACCGGCCCACGTCGTAGGCAAAAGAACTGCTTGGACCAGAGCATCCCGGCCAGGGCCTGGCGCATGACGCTGGCCGCGTCGGGGTCTAAGCGCAGGGGGAATGATGCTCGCATAGAATTCGTCGGCTTCCTGGACGCCGCGCCGCAAAGACGGCGTCAAACTCGTCGCCAAACAGCTTGCCGCCCGCCGCTTGGGCATCCCCCGGCGGCTGATCGCTGAGGCGCAAGCGGACCGTGCACGATTCTCCCGCCCCTAGCGTGAGCCCGTAGTGAGCGGCGACTTTCGTCCCCTGCTGCTCGGGATTGACCGCACCTTTATCGCCGTGCACGATGAAGGCGCCGATGCCGTCTTTTACGTAAGGGGAGGGGTTGGGCACACCGAAAAGCCGCTGCAAATTCGTTTCGTTTTCCGTGAAGAGCAGCTCCTGCGCACCTTCGGCGTACCAGAAGCGCTCGCCGAGCTCGCGCTGTGCGAGTGCGACAGTGCCACCGGTTTGGTCCTGCGCCAGCTGGCGCAGACTGGGGCGGACGACGGCGTCTCCCCACGACCAGTCATTGCGAAACCAGAGGGTGGGCAGGAGCTGGAGTGTCGCGGCTTCCGGGCCGCGGTTATGCACGGTGATGCGGATCAGCAGATCCTCCGGCGACGCCTTGGCGTATTCCACAAAGACGTCAAAATAGCGATCCTGGTCAAACACGCCCGTGTCGAGCAGCTCATATTCCGCTTGGCCGCGGCCGCGCTCCCGGTTCGTCGCCAGCAGGTCGTTATACGGATAGGCCGCCTGCGGATATTTGTAGAGGTACTTCATGTACGAGTGGGTTGGCGTCGAATCAAGATAGAAGTAGTACTCCTTGACATCCTCGCCGTGATTGCCCTCGGCATTGTTCAGCCCAAACAGGCGTTCTTTGAGAATCGGGTCCTGCCCATTCCACAGCGCCAGCGCAAAGCAGATCCTCTGGCGGTCGTCGGAAATGCCCCCGAGTCCGTCTTCCCCCCAACGGTAGGAGCGGGAGCGGGATTGGTCATGGGTGAAGTAGTTCCACGCGTCGCCGTTATCGCTGTAGTCTTCACGCACCGTGCCCCACTGTCGCTCGCTGAGATACGGCCCCCATTTCTTCCACGGTTGTTCATTCGTGCGCGCTTGCTCAAGCCTGTGTTGTTCGCCGATCACAGATTCCTCTTTCCGTCTATACGGTAGATGCCTGGCCATTGCGGCCAAAGGCTTCGTCGATGATGGCCTGTAAGCGCTGGACCAGCTCGTCGGACGGCGTTTTGTAATCGTCCAGTTCGTACACCACGCCCAGGCTCTCGTACTTGCCCAGTCCAAAGCGGTGATAGGGCAAGAGCTCATAGTCGATCACGTTCTTGTGCGGGCGGATAAACGCCAGCACCGCCCGGATGTGCTCCTCATCGGCATTCACGCCGGGAATCAGCGGCGTGCGGGCGATGAAGTCGATGTCGGGAAACGTTTCGTAGGCCCGCTTGAAGTTGGCCAGGATGCGCTCGTTGCTCACGCCGGCCCACTTCTTGTGCCGCTCCGGGATCGTCAGCTTGTGGTCGTGCAGCATCGTATCGACGTGCGGCAGCACCTTCTCCACGAAAGACCAGGGCACGTTGCACGCCGTTTCGATCGCCGTATTGATGCCGCGCTGGTGGGCGCCTTCCAGCAGTGCCGCGGCGAAGTCCGGTTGCAGCATACACTCGCCGCCGCTCAGGGTCATGCCGCCGCCGGAATTGCGGTAGATGGAAGCGTCCTTTTCGACCTCGCCCAGCACCTCGTCTACGGTCATCCGTCTTGCCGTACATATCCAGCGCATCGGTCGGGCAGAGCGCAACCAACGCCTCGTCGACGTCCGTGGCCAGATCCCAGTTGACCCTGACTTTATCATCGGCGCCCTCGACGACATAGAAAGCGCCTTCAGGGAAGGGCGGCTTCAGACAGATGCCGCATTCCTTCTTGCCAACGCAAAATTTGGAGGCGTAGGCCAGTTCCGGCTTGGGGTGGATGCTTTCGGGATTGGAGCACCATTTGCAGCGCAGCGAACAGCCTTTGAGGAAGACGTTGGTGCGGATGCCCGGGCCGTCGTGGCTGCAATAGCGTTGGATATTCAGGACAATGCCGGTCGGACCGGATGCTTTGTCGGATGAGCTGTTCATAGATTCCCTCCCAGACAGATGCCAAGCGATTGGGCAATCTTCACAAACAGGCTGTCCGCGGGCACCGTCCTGACTTTGTTGATCGCCTCCGCCAGCGGCACGAACTTGATGTCGGGCGGGACAAACGCAACCATCACGCCGTTCTTGCCGGCATTGAGGCCGCGTACTGCCCCGGCCCCGTACGCCAATCCCAGCTGGCGGTCGACGGCGCTGGGGGCGCCGCCCCTGACCCAAAGACCCAGGACGAGTGCTTGGGTTTCCTCGGCGATCAGCAGTTGCAGCCTGCCGGCCACGGTCTGGGCGGCCTGGCCCGAGCGGAGGATGACATGCTCACCGGCTTCAGCCGTTGCCAGCGGCGACAGCGAAGCTTTGAGGGGGTTGACGGATGGCTTGTCCGCCTGGGCTTGCGCCGCATCGAGGAAATTCGCGCCTTCGGCCACCACGACCAGCCCGTAGGGCCGCGTCTGCGTCATCTTTTCCTTTAACTTCGCTGCCACCACTTGCAGATCGCAGGGGATTTCGGGAATCAGCACCGCATCGGCGCCGGCGGCAATGCCGGCCTGTAAGGCAATCCAGCCGGCCTGCGCGCCCAGCACCTCCACCACGGCGATCTTGCGGGCCGACTGGGCCGCCTCACGCGCCCGGTCCAGCATTTCGATGGTGAAGCTGAGGGCGCTGTTGAAGCCAAAGGAGACGGCGGTGGCGGCAACGTCGTTCTCGATCGAGCGGGGGATGCCAACAAGATTGAGCCCCTTGCGATGGAGCTTGTAGAGAATGCTCAGCCCGCGGCCGCCAACGACGGAGATCACGGCATCGATCCGCTCCGCCTTCAGCCTGCGCAACAACTCATCGGACATGTCCACTTCCTGCACCATGTCGTCTTCATCAATCGTGCGGACATGAAACGGATCGACCCGGCCCGACTGGCCCAGAAGGCCTCTACCCGTGGGATCCAGGCTATCGACCAGTTCGCGGCTGAGGCTCACCAGCCCGCCGTCGGGGTAACGCTCCGGGTGCAACACCCCTTCGAAGCCATCGCGAATGCCGACCATCTCCCAGCCCAGTTCGCCCGCGGCCAGAGCCGCACCCATCACCACGGCATTCATGCCGGGCACAAAGCCGGCGCCTGCCATGATGGCAATCCGTCTCGGGGAATTGCCATGACCTATTTCAGTATTCATCACGTACCTTCCTTTCGGTGCAACTTAAGCGCATCCTGATGGCCCTTCAGGTTCTGGCTCATCAGAGGACGCCCGGTACGGCGTGGCCATCCGTCACGCCGTACCGGCCCCCCTGAATGCTACTCACAACGCTGCATGGTCCGTTCGATGATCTCGTTCTGCACGCCCACATGCAACTGGGTGAAGAAGGCGCTGAAACCAGCGACTCGGACCACGAGGTCGCGGTAGTTTTCAGGGTGCTTCTGGGCGTCTCTTAGCTTCTCGGTATCCAGCACGTTGAACTGAATGTGATAACCACCGTTATCGAACAGGGTCTTGATCAGACGCAGCACATTATCCCTGCCCTTGCGGGTCTCGAGCTGATCAGGCGGGAGTTTCATATTCATATGCGTTGCGCAATATGCAACTGCATCAATACCTTTTGCTGCAGACATCACCAACGCAGTCGGTCCGCTGACGTCGGTGCCCGGCATGGCCGAGAGACTTCCGTCGGTGAGCGCCACTCCGGCCTTCTTGCCGTTCGGCAGCGCCCCGGTCACCATACCAAAGGGGTTGTGGGCACTCTTGGTATAGGCATCGAGTGAGGTCTTGATATCCTTGCTGATGTAGTTGCCACCGCCATCCACACTGCTAAACGCGTGTAAGATGCTGTCGTAGACCCTGTGGACGAACCTGTTCACTTCGGGGATGTCGTTGCCGTGCTTGGGCGCATCAAAGCACATTCTCCCGATGTTTTGATATTCTCCCTCGAAGTTGGCCGCCAGGGCTTTTTTCAGCTCGGCCATAGTCACCTTCTTGTCCTCGAACACCAGTTTCTTGACGGCCATCAGCGAGTTGGCCGCATCCACGCCGCCGATGGAGATCTGGGCCACCGTGTAGTAGTTGGCCCCGCCGTCCCAGGTCTCGGTACCGGTCTCGATGCATCCGCCGGTCAGGACGGAGCGCCAGGCGCAGGGGAGGAAATCCGCCTGCAGGATGTTTGAAATCCAGGCTGAGTGGCGAAGAGTGTCCTCGCAGAACTGAAGCTGTTTCTCGAATGCCGCGTACAATTCTTCGAAATTTTTGAAGCTCTCGGGGTCCCCGCTCTTGGGTCCGACCTGCTTCTTGGTGCGGGGATCGAAGCCGTTGTTCATCGTCAACTCGATGATCTTGCCGAGGTTGGGCTGCCCCTCCACCGGGTGACCGGTCTCATACGGGATGTAGCTTCCCACACAGGCCCCAACGCAGGTGCGCCGGGCTTTCTCCAATGGGAGATAGCCGTTCCTTTCGGTGTAGCCCCAGAGGTTCAGGGCCCGCTTGAACATCACTTCGGCGTTCACGAACTGAGGCATGCCTACACCGGTGCCTATAACATCGAGGACCTTTTCCAGGAATTTGCCGCTCATCTGCTCCGTGTAGGCGCACGACAGCGGAGGTTGCGGCAGAGCGAGATAGGCTGCTGAATCCAGAATCACGTAGTCCATTTCCGCGGTGGCATCTTCACCATCCCCGGTATAGCCCCCGAGGGTGATGCTCTGTCCCAGATCGGCGGAGTTCTGCTTAGCGATTCTCGCGCCATAGTAGTAGCCGATCTCATTCAACTTGATGGTGAGGTTCTCGAACATGAAGACGGCGTCGTCATAAGTGACAAGCCCGGCCGCCTTGTCGGCCTGATAGAAAGGCTCCAGATTCTGTCCCAGATAGGCTTCAGAGTACCCGCAGCCGATCTGCTCGAGTTCTGCCACGATGTGACAGAGGAAGTGACTCTGTATGGCCTCGCGCAGGTTACGGGCCGGGTGTTCGGGAACCCATTCGCAGGTTTCCGCAATAGCGATCAGCTCTGCTTTTCGGGTTTCATTCTTCTCTTTAGCCGCCATCTCCCGGGCCAACTCGGCATAACGATGGGCATACCGGATCGCTGCTCTCATTACGATGAGGGCTCCCTCATAGAAGTAAAACTTGGAGGCGTTCGGCAAACGCATCTCGAGAGACATTTGCCGCTCCTCTACCTCCTTGATCATGCTGGCAAGACCCTCCCGATAAACCCGTGGGTAGTTAAGATTGCCACCGCCGGCCGGCCAGTCATGGAACGATCCAATGAGGCCGGCGGCGTAGGTCAGATTCGGGTCGAATCCAAATCGCTTCTTAAAGATCTCTTCGACCCGGGGTTTCATCGCACGTTTGCCCCAGTATTCGAGCGCCCACTGGTTGGCCTTCTTATCTTCCGGAGTCGGCGAGTTTTCGACCGTCTTCTCTTCTATCATCCAATCCACCTGCCATTCGGGATAGGGGTACATGGCATTGGTCTTGCTTGCCATGGCACCGACAAAGAGGTTGTCGTCGATATACAGTTTCTTACGTTCCAGGACGGCTGCCAGGAATTTGGCACGTCTGAGTTGCTGATGTTCACCAGCGGTTTCCTCGTACATATCATGCATGATCCTAACTCGCTCGAAGTCGAGTTCCGGCTTCGTGCTCCTGAGTTGTTCTTTCAGCCGATCGATCCGGTCTTTATCGACGGTGACACAGGCTGTGGATCTCTCCAAAGTTTGCACGTTCATTTTTCGTTCTCCTTGACAGGTCTTGCTGATTAACATCTGTCCGGCGGTGCGGCGGATTCTTCGTCTCATCAAGCCGGTTGCTGCGAGCTGCAGCGAGCAAACAATTAGCCCCGGCTAGCGCAGGCGTTTCACCGTAAGCAGCGGCAGATGCAACTCGTAGAGTGTGTTGATCACACCGGCTAGAGCTGCCTGATCAGACAGTTCACCCAACTAGCGTGGTCACCGGTGGCTCGCCTTGCGGCAGGCATTCCGTGATGATCATGCCTTCCAAGCAATCGCACCACCTTGCCGGAATGCGACCCCTCACGCAGATCCAATATGTAGCTGGGCTATCATAGTCAGAACGGTTCGCAGGCAGCGCAGCTTTCATACCACCAGTCTATGGCCGATTTTGGGGCCGCGCTACCACAAGAAGGATGTAACAAAAGATGTAGCCAGAGGGTGTAACCGGGGAAGTGGGGTGGAGCGGCCAAGCGGCGAGGAAGGAGATCAGCGCACGGGGAGGATGCCAAGGACTTCGGCCTTGACTACGGCGTCCAAGCGTTTGTTGACGCCGAGCTTGCCGTAGAGGTTGATGGTGTGGCGTTTCACGGTGGCGGTGGAGAGCCCCAGTTCGTGGGCGATTTCCTTGTCGCTCAAACGGTCGCGTAAGAGCGTCAGGACGTCGCGCTCGCGGGCGGTCAGGGGCTCGACGAGCCCGGCGTTGGCAGCGCGGCTCCTGGACTGGGAAGCGCCGGTCACGCGTTTCCTTTGGCGACTCAGGGAACGCAACCAAGATGCTGCGCAGGGTCGCCGTGGCTACGCCATGCGCGGCGAGGCCGCGACGTTGGGCAAGCTGCAGCAACATGGTCTGCATTTGTGGTCCGAGATCGACGAAAACCCGGACAAAGCCGCCGGGCCGCGCAAGCTCCACCGCCTGCTGCAAGGTGGTAGCGCTCGCAGCAGCTTTTCCCTGCCGCGCGAGCGCCAGGGCCCACACGGCCAGGATCTCGATCTGGCAGCGGACGCTGAAGGTGCGTTGGGCAACCTCAAGCAGTGCCGCCAGGCTGTCAAGCGCCGCCTGTATGTCGGCCGCTGTGCCGCGCGCCAGCAGGAGTTGGGCCCTGGCCAGATGTGGGTCTTGCAGCCAGGTCAGCAAGCGATCCGGCACCGGCGTTGTGTAAACATCTGCCCAGCGGAAGGCCGTGTCCGTGTCTCCCTGCCAGTACGCCAGCTGTGCCCGCAGCGAACGCGCATCGTCGCCTTCCTGGCCAAATCGATCCAGGTCAAGTTGGCTGAGCAACCCCATGATCTGCCGGGCTGCGGCGTAATCGCCCCTGGCCGCATGCACCCGCACCAGGCCGATCATACCATTGTGGGCGGTTTGCGTATGCGCAGCGTAGCGTTTGTCGACGAGTTCGGCAAAGTGCTGGCTGGCGGCGTCCAATTCATTCCAGCAATAGTGGACCATGCCGAGAAAGTAGTGCGCCCAGCCCTGAAGCATGGCGAGCTGGCCCAGCGTTGCTTGTTGGAGCATCACCTGCGCCAGTTCCCTTACCTGCTCGAGTTGGCCGGTCTCGAGGGCGTTAAGACACACGGTGAGCAGGAGGCGCAGCGCATAGGCGTCTACCCTTCCGTGTAAAGACTCATACTCGCGCAACAGGCTGCATTGGGCGGCGTCGGCCTCGCCGATGGCGCGCATGCTCATGCCCCAGTAAATGAAAACGCCGCCGCGCGCATAGCGCCACTGTTCGGGCAGCAGCCTTAGCGCTTCCTCGCAGAGGGCTATGGCGCGGGCTGCATCGCTCTTGGCAGTAAATACTTCCTGCGCCGCGTAAGCCGGCGATCAGCCCGCGCAGCGCCGCGGGATCCGGCACGTCGCCCGCACGTGCTGCGGCCTCGCCACCTTCGTCCAGCAGAGCCTCGATCTGCCCAAGCAGCTTTGCCACGGCAGAGAGCTGCCAGGAGAACTGCAAAGCCCAGGCTTCCATCATCAAGAGCCAGGGGCTGCGCTTGATGAAATCTTCCGGCAGCAAGCGCAGCCAGCGTTCCAATGTAAACCGATCCTCGCGGTTGAGCACAGCGCAAAACCCCCCTGCCATCAGGCGCGCGGCCAGGTCGAGGTCTTTGATGGCGAGGGCATGCTGCAGGGCTTCTTCGATCAAACCCTGTTCCGCAAACCAGGCTGAGGCGGCACGGTGGAGTTCGCTCACCTGCTCCGGTCCTACCTCGGCAAAGGCTCTGCGCTGCAGCAGTGTCTGGAAGAAGTGATGATAGCGGTACCATTCCCGATTGTTGTCTAAGGGAACGACAAAGAGATTGGTGCGCTCCAGCCACTGAATGCAGTCACGCGCGTTGCGCCAAGCACCATTGCTGCTGGCGACGGCACGGACCACCCGTTCGCACAGTGGGGCACAGAACCGATTCAGAATGGAGGTCACCAACAGGAAGTTCACGATCGCACGCGGCTGCCGGGAGACAACCTGCTCCATCAGGTAATCGGCAATCTCAACATTGCCGCCGGACAGGCCCGCCACCTCGCTCTCGACGTCGGCTGCGTCGCGCAGCGAGAGGCTTGCCAGGCGCAGGCCGGCGATCCAGCCTTCGATGTGCTGGTCGAGCAAGGCCACCGCCGCCGGGCTGAGCGGCGCTGCCAATGCGTTGTTCAAGAACGCGGCCGATTCCTCCGGGGTGAAACGCAGATCATGCATATGCACCACAGTGACTTGTCCTTGGGCGCGCAAAAGCGCCAGGGGCAAGGGAGGATTGCTGCGCGAAATCAGCACCAGGTGCAGGCGTTGCGGCCAGTGACGAATCAGCTCGCCCAGAAAGTCATGCACTGCCTCGCCCCGTATGGCCTGGTAGTCGTCCAGCACCAGGACGAGGCGCACGGGCAGTTGCTCGAGTTCGTTGCTGAGTGTGATGAGGAGCGGCGCCTGCTCCGGTGCGCGCAGCGCTTGCAGCAGTGCGAGGGTATCGGCGCACGCAGCGGGACAGACCGTGCGGATGGCGGCGACGAAGTAGCGCAGGAAAAGCTCAAGGTCGCTGTCGTCTTCGTCCAGCGACAGCCACGCTGCAGGTGTGGGCAGACGGTCACTTGCGCGACGGTCACTTGCGCTGAGACTGTCGATCCAGGCGCTGACCAGCGTCGTTTTCCCGAAGCCCGCGCTACCGCTGACGAGGGTCAGCGGCCCAGCCAGGCCGCGATCCAGCATTGCGGTCAGGCGTGGGCGATCGATCCGATCTTGCACCACCGGGGGCCGGTTGAGCTTGGTCAGTAACAGGGAGGGAGCTTGTGCAGACATACGGCCCGGATTATAGCATATTCCGACTCAGCAGAACAGAGCTGCGTGCGCGACCTGTTGCCGTGCTGCTGCTCCCTTTGTCAGCGTTTTCCTGCTCTTACGCCCGCTTGCGGGCGCCAGGCTTGGTTGCGACAGGCGCTTGTGCGGGTGCCGCTGCGTCAGCCGGTTCGACACCGCCCAGCCGCTTGCCCCACTCGATGGCCACCGCAAACGGCACCAACGAGAGAATGCCCAGGACGACCACCACGGCCGTCACGTCGGGGTTGCCGGCAAAGGCGGAGGCGGCAATTGCCAGCGCCGGGCCGACGGCGCGCATGCCGCTGACGGTGGCGACCGTGCGCCGTGAAGCCGGATTCTTGCCGCCAAAGAAGTAACCGGCCACCATGGAAATCGCAATCGCAATCAGGCCGCCCACGATGACCCAGGCGCCAAAGATTGACACAATACTCTGCCAGGAGGTCACGACCATGAGGGCAATGACCAGCAACTGCATCAGTGTGGAGATCTTGTTGGCCTCCGGCGCCCACTCCTTGGCCTGTTCCGCCCAGCGTGCCCGGATCAACAAGCCCAGAGCGAGTGGGGCCAGCACGAGCACCACCAGGCGTTACAGCGATGTTGAGCACGTCGACCGTCGTGCCCTCCGGCATCAGCAGCGCCGACCACAGCGGAATGACCACGACGTTGAGGGCGCCGAGCAGCACCACAAGGCCGATCATTAGCGGCACATCGCCCTTCTCGACGGCGGCAGCCTTGATCGCAAATGGCGCCGCGGCCGCAAACCCGACCAGCATAAAGCCAATGGCATAGTCCGGGTTCATCGGCAGGACAAGCGTCAACGCCCAGTAGAGCAGCGGAATCAGGACCGAGTTCAGCAGCACGGCCAGCAAAATCACGCCGGGCTTTTTGAACGGCGTGGCGATTTGCTGCAGGGTAAAGCTCATGCCTTGCCCCAGGTTCATGGACCACAGAAATACGAGCATCAATACATTGGTCAACAGCGATACGAATTGTGCGGTGTCCATACTTGTTCCCCTCGCGAGAGAATTATCGGCTTCTATACCTCAAGGTTAGATGTGCGGCCCACGACCACTCGCTTGCGGGCCGCACAGCCTGCACACTTACCGACTAAGCCCTTTAGCGGACGAAGCTGACGGCAAGTGCGCCGTCGGCGCGGCGCAGCTCCAGCCGGCTGCCATTGAGTTGGTAGGTGGCGGCGGACTGCAGGGCGGCCAGGAACTGCTGCTCCTGGTCCATGACAGCCGCTTCGCCACACATCATCTGGTTGGTCGCCAACGGGCCGATGGCGATATTGGAGCCGCTGACCCAGTAGGGGCCGCTGTACGCGTTGCAGCCGCCGTTGCCGCTGATCTGGGACTGATCGAAGGCGGCCGTCAAGGTGGTGCCGCCGATGACGCTGACGACCGCACCGGTGCCGTTGTTGTAGCTGCTGGCCAGCCAGGTCGTGCCGGCGAGCGGATTCTGTGGCGCCGCCGGGATGACGGTGATGGTGACCTGCATGGTGGTGGTCGTCCCGTCTCGCATCAGCACCAGCATCTCATAGGTGGTGGTAGTGGGCGGGCAGACTTGCTGGCTGCCCTGGCCCGTCTGCGGATACTGCTGATACGGTTGGCCTTGCGGGTAGACCCAGACCGCCTGCACGTTTTCGACCGACCAGTACAAGGTTGTGCACTCGCCCTGGTTGATCGTGGTCTGGTCAGCCCAGAACGCCATCTGTGCGCTCGGCGTGGCGGTTGGTGGCGGCGCGGGGGTGGGCGTCGGTGCAGGGGCGGGCGCCGGCGGCACGTAGACAGGTGGGGGAACGACGATCACGGGGACATCCTCGGCGCCGGTGACGGCCACATAGTCGTCCGACACCCAGCCGATGCCGCCGGGCACTGAGGGTATGGACACCGCCCACCACTGGCTGTCAGCCGTGCGCCCGACGATCGCACCTTCGGCGCCAAACGGCGCCACGCCGATCACGGGGTAGTTGGTGCCGGGCCCCGAGCGGACGTTCACGCCGCTGGGTGCGGTCACGCGACCGGTGGGTGTACTGGGCGCGGGCGTGGCCACCGCAATCTCAATGCTGCGGGCCATCTGCACGGCGATGGCGCCGGTCGCGTCGCGCAGCTCCAGCCGATCTGCTGCGATGGTATAAGTAGCCGCACTCTGTAGGGCGGCCAGGTAGGCGCTCTCCTGCTCCATCACGCCGGCCGGCGACGCACAGCTCTTGCGCGTGGCGCCGGCTGCCCCGATGCTGATGGTGCCGCCGGAAGCCTGGTAGGGTGCGAAGTAGTCGTTGCAGCCCCCGTTGCCGGTGACCTGGCCGGTGGCATCGAAGGCCGCCGTTATCTCGCTGCCGAGACTGACGCTGACCACCGCCTGGCCGCCGTCGTTGTAGGCCGTGACCTGCCATTGCGTCCCGGCGAGGTCTTGCGTGGCGGCGACAAAGGTAGCGAGCACCTCGCGGCCGTCGAGCAGAGAAAAGTGGCTGCCCTGCAAGGTGTACGTACTCGCCTGCCCAAGTGCCTGCAGATAGGTGTTTGCCTGGTCCATAACAGGCTGCGGGCAGGCCATCATAGTCGTCGCTGCCGGTGCGCCAAAGTGGATGCTGGTGCCTTCCACGGCGTAAGGCATGCTGTAGCGATTGCAGCCATCCGCACCGCTGGCCATGCCGTCGACACCCAGGTCCAGCGTGATGCTGGTGGCGGGCAGGGGCAGCAGCCCGTGCAGTGAACTCAACTCCCAGCTCGTGCCGGGCAACGCTTGTGCCGGGGATTGCACTGGCCGGCAGGCGGCCAGCAAGGCGGCTAGGAAGGCCAGGCTGAGGAGCAGCAGCAGCCCGCGGCCGGATGTGATGATTACGTTGGACATATGCGGAGTTTTTGTCTTTTGCACGTTATGATCCTTACGGTTGAGAATGATGTGGCATGACAAACGTCGCAGGCTTGCAGGCCCAACTAAGTGCGTCTATACAGTAGATTCGGGGGCAAGTCGTGCGTGATACGCAACCACTGCGGCGCGCACCGATGGATAAAGATTGTCCTTGCCAAGCCGTATCGTCAATCCCGTTGCTTCCAAAAGGTTGCACAGCGGTCCGTTGGCGCGCGCGATCCAGAGTTCGACGCCGCGCCGATCCAGGTCAGTATCTAGATTTTCCAATGCCTCTGCAGCCGTCGAATCGAAATCACTGATAGGCTCCGCGTCGAGAATGATGCACTTGAGATCTACGCCGGCGTTGGCAATGAGCGCTTCCAAACGCTCGGTGAAGTACGCGGCGTTCGCAAACACGAGCGGCGCGTCGAAACGATAGACGATCAGGCCCGGCTCGGTCAGCACCGTCGCCTTGTCGGTGACGCCGCGATAGACTGTCCCGCCCGCCACGTCCACATCGTCCAACAGCGCATCGTGCGGCCGCGAGATGCGATAGAGCACAAGGATCAGCGACAACACCACGGCGACGAGAATGCCCGCCAAAACGCCGACGATAAGCACGCCGCCCGCGGTCACCACCGCCAGCCAGAACTCGGCGGGCCGCACCTGCCGCAAGAAGCGAAACGCCGCAATGTCGATCAATCCCAGCGAAGCGACGATGATGATGGCGCCCAGGGCGGCGGTGGGCAGCGGCGCCAGTAGCGGAGTGAGAAAGAGGAGGAAGATGATGGTGAGGCCGGCAGCGATCAGGCTAACCCACTGTGATTTGCCGCCCATCTGGTCGTTGACGGTCGTGCGCGATGCGCTGAGCGCACATGGGAATCCCGTCAGGAGGCCGGCGGCGATATTGGCCATGCCGATGCCGACGAATTCCTGGTTGGCGTCGACCTTTTGGTTGTGTTTCGCTGCAAACACGCGCGAGGTCAGGATCTCATCCGCATAGATCAGGATCGTAAGTGCCAGCGCAGCGGGCAGCAGCGCAAAGATATCCGAGACTGTTACCGCAGGGATCGTTATCTTTGGCAGTCCGGCCGGCACCGGGCCGACGACGGCGACGCCCTTGGCCTCCCAGCCTAACACGGCGGAGGCAATGATGGCGACGACGACGACAATGAGCGGGCCGGGTAGTTTCCGGTTCACGCGGCGCATGATGAGCAGCGCCGCCATGCACACGACGCCAATGGCAACGGTAAGCAGGTGCGCTTCGTCGAGACGGCTGATGAGTTCCGCCACCTGCTGGAAGAACTTGTCGCTCTCGAGCTTGATGCCGAACATCTTGCCCAATTGGCTGCCGATGACGATCAGGGTCGCGCCAAAGATGTAGCCAACCAGCACCGGCTTGGACAAGAGGTCGGTGATGAATCCCAGCCGCGCCACACGGCCGAGCAGCGCGACTATGCCGACAAGGAGCGCGAGCAACGCGGCAAGTGCAGCATAGCGCGCGGCATCGCTGCCGGCCAGCGGTGCAACGGCG
The DNA here is from genome assembly GCA_963701415.1 of uncultured Chloroflexia bacterium. Classification (GTDB taxonomy): domain Bacteria; phylum Chloroflexota; class Anaerolineae; order Caldilineales; family Caldilineaceae; genus Fredericiella. The sequence goes on along the minus strand of CAVPAH010000018.1, from coordinate 144,929 downwards.
GTTGCCGTCATAAGCGCGGCCGTCGCCTCGGGTCCCATGATGACCTGCCTGGAGGTGCCAAACAGTGCGTACATCACCATGGCGCCGAGTGCCACATACAGCCCTGCGACGGGGGTGACCCCTGCGAGGTCGCCGAAGGCCATCGCCGAGGGTACGAGTACCGCAAACACCGTGATGGCCACGATGAATTCGGTGCGCAGCAGCGCGACGTTGAATCCTCTGAAGAGGGCTATACCGGGAATAAAGCGAATAATGCCTGTGGCGGGTGGTTGTGACGATTGCATAGGGCTCCTAACTGGTGCTCATGGCGCGCGCTGCAGCGCGGCGGGCGAAATACAATGTCAGCAGCGCGGTCAGCAAGGCGCTCACGACCACGGCGACGGCAATCACGGGCGAGGTTTCAATCTGTACCAGCGTCGATGTGAAGAGTGCGGCGAACAGCGGCGCCTTCAATGACGCTACGAGCGCGCCGGCCATCGTCGCCGCCACGGTGACCGCCACCGGGATGGCAGGAAATATGAGATTGATCGCCATGCCCAGGGCGACGCCGGCGAACATGATCGGGAAGATGTAGCCGCCCTTCCAGCCTGTGGCCAGCAGCAGAGAGGTGGTCAAGAGCTTGAGCAAGCCCAACACGACCAGCATCAGGACGCCGATCTCGGCCGCGTGCGTGATCAGGTCGCTCGTGCCTTCCTCGCCCGAAAAGAGTACCAGCGGCAAGAACGCGCCGATGATCCCCAAGCTCAGGCCGCCGAGCAGCCCGCGCAGGACCACGTGGGTCTTCATGGGCGCAAAGAGCTGCTGCAGGCGTTTGAGCGAGAGCATGAACAGCAGGCCCACCGCCCCGCCGACCAGGCCCAGCGGCACGGCGTAGAGCAGATCCACCAGGTGGGGGGTATAGGCCGGGAACTTGTACAACGTTTCGAAGAAATGCCCGCTCAGCAGGACGAAGACGACGGTGGCCACGGCCGAGGAGAGCAGGCTGGGGAACAGCACCCAGAAATAGGCCTGCTTGCCGCCGGTCCCCCCCTGCGCCGATTCCATGCCCAGGATCGCGCCGCCAAACGGCGACGTGATAAAGGCGGCGAGCATGCCGCTGACGCCCGAATAGCCCAGCGTGCGCGTCTCCTGCTCGTCGAGCTTGAGCTTGTCGGCGGCCAGCGTGCCCATGCCGCCGCACGCATCCGCCATCGGCGCTTCGGGGCCGAGGCTGGCGCCGGCGATGAGCGACACGAACGCCGTGATCACGATCCCCGGCGCGTTGCGATAGTCGAAGCGCCCGGTCTTGCCGAACTCAAGCATCACTTCGGCAAAGATGCCGCTGTGGTCGCCAAAGAGCTTTACCAACAGCCCCACCAGCAGGCCGCCGATGGTGCAGACCACGATGGTGAAGAGGCGCGGGTCGACACCCAGCAGCGCCGCGGCCTGTTCCCAGATCAGAGCCGTACCCTGGTGCACGAACGCCATAAAGACAAACGTGATCAGGGCCGACGCCAAGCCCAGCAAGGCGACAAATGCCAAGAGCTTGATGTAGGCGGCCGGTTTTGCCTGCGGATCAATCATTGCCAGGTTCCCTGTGGTGTCGTTACCCGCTTGCGAAGGCAGCTCAACGATCAAGCCCCGAGACAGGCAGCCCGCTGCGATGGGGCTGCCTGTTTGTGCTTACCGCCGAACAGTTAAATATTGCGTGCGCGACGCCGGCTAGCGCAGCAGCCCGACGCCGTTACGGCGGCCGACACCGCCGACGGGGCCCGGGGGATTGGGCCCGCGACCGACACCGCCTACTGGCCCAGGGGGATTCGGCCCACGACCCACGCCGCCGACCAGGCCGGGCGGATTCCCGGCACCGACACCGCCAACAGGGCCAGGGGGATTCGGCCCACGACCCACGCCGCCCACCAAGCCGGGCGGATTCCCAGCGCCGACACCGCCTACGGGGCCGGGGGGATTTGGTCCTCTTCTACCTACCATGATCGTGCTCCTCTCATCAGATAAGCTGTGACGCCTGTGCTATTCCGCGACCATTTCCTGTTTGAACAGCTCGACGACCTCGGGCGCAATCTGGGCGCGCTCTACCAGTTGGCCGCCGGCATCCGCGACGGCCTTGCGCAGACCGGCGACCCACAGGTTCTCCCACAACAGCAGCATTGCCGCCGAATTGGGGGCGAGTTTGCCCGCTGCGATCTCCAGGTCGTCGTTGGTAAAGAGACTGGAAACATGCTCGCCCATGGGGACGAACAGCTCATACGACTCGGGGTCGAGATCGTTGAGTTCGACGGTGCGTATGCTGCCGTCCTCCTCTTTGTGGATGAAGACGATGTCCACAAAGCGCACGATGCCGCGCGCCGCCAGATCCAGCAGCTCGGGCACGATCTTGCCGGTGGGCGTGGCGTCCTCGAACGTGATCAAGGCATATTCCAGTGGAAGGTCAAGCATTGTCTGACTCCTTTTGTCTATGCCCGCAGGCTTCTTTGGGAACCCTGCGGGTCTACATTACCCCTACTACTGCCGCGCCATGGCGATCTTCATGTCAGCTTCACTGTCCTGGATCAGCTCGCCGGATAAATCCAGCGTGACGCGGGTGATGGTGCCGGTGAAGGCAAACGCATCGCTGTACTCCGCCGGCGCCACGCAGTCACCGCCACGGAAAACATGCTGATAACGAACGGCGGGCCCGCTAAGCCTACAGTGACCTGCATTTAGCTGCCCTGGATCAGCGTCACAGGTCGAGGGTATTGCGGAGTGTTTCCAACTCCCCTGCCGATGGGAGCCAGACCAGCTTGGCGTCAAGACTGTAAGCCCACGGAGCAGAGTTCTTCCACCCGTTACGCATGCGTTTGCCGTGATGGACGCTTTCGGGATCTTCCACCTTATCACCTTCAAAGCCGTCGATGATGTTGTACACCTGCGTAAAACCGGCCTTGGCCAGCGCATTGACCGCCATGGCGCTGCGACCGCCCGACCGGCACATGACCAGGATCGTGTCATCGGGTTGGAAGTGTGCTTTCACATGCGCAACAAAATCGGCATTGCCCACGACCGAATAGTTGCCCTTGTTGGCATCCCACTTGTAGGTGGGAAAGGCGAGCGGGATGTTCGTCGCCATCTCGGCATGGCCGATCAGAACGTACTCTTCGAATGTGCGCACGTCGAGAACCTTGGTATGCTCGGGATCGGCCTGCCACATCTCATAGGACTCGCGGGCAGTGACATAAAGCCCAAGCGTCGTCAGTTTCTCCTCGGGTACTTGATGAGTCGAGTGAGGGGTGGAGACTTCAATAGTGTTCATCATATTCTCTCCTTGGTGGGGCGATAGCGCTGCAGCGGCTGCGAGTAGTGTTAAGTCAAACGTGGGCGCCAAGCAGCCATCGTTGTTGTGCGAAAGGCCGTGATTCTCAGATCCACGTTACGTCGACCGGCTTCCGCACCGGAATGCGCTGGTATTTTTCAGACGGATAGCCAATCACGCACGTTGCATGTGGAATATAGCCTTCGGGCAGCCCAAGCATCTCAATCAGAGGCGGGTAGCCTTGACCTGCCGTGTTGATGCTGCCGGTGAACGTGGTTCCCAGGCCGAGTCCGGGCGCGGCCAGTTGAATTTGATGAATGGCAATCATGGCAGCCGGCGGGGCGGTCCGCTCATCTTTCGGGGCGCAGGCCATGAGTATGCACGGCGCGCCGCGGGAAATGCGATCCTGGCCTAGCCCCCATGGCTCAACAAACAATTCCAAGTTGGCTTCTGCGTAAAGAGCCGGGTTCTTTTCCTGCACGATTTTCATCCAGTCGATGGTCATCTCGGCGATCCGGTGAACCTTCACGGCATCGTTGACCACGATCCAGCGGATCACCTGGCGGTTTGCGCCGTTCGGGGCATAGCGGGCAACATCCAGCAGTTGCATGATCTTCTCGCGTTCGATTGGCTTCCTGATGTAGCCGCGAATTGAACGCCGCGAAATCAGGTACTGCCTGACCCGATCCCAGCGTGGGATCAGATGAATATCAATCTCCTCGCAATCCTCAGGACTCATCGAACGCTGGTGCATGGCCCCGGTCGGGCAGATCGCCACACAATGGCCGCAGTCAATGCAGAGGTCCCAACCGTTCTCGATGGGGACAGGGAACTCCTGCTTGGTGATCAGACCACCCGGGCAGGCCCGGATGCAAGCGCCGCAGGTAATGCACAAACTCTCATCCACCTTGATCATGGTGTCTAGCTTGTAAGACCCGTTCACTTGCTCCTCCATCTGGAATCGGGCAGGCGCCAAACGCAAAAGTCTGGCGTTTGGCGCCCGTCTTCAACTCAACAGCAGCGACTGCTTATTTGTCGAGACCAGCTTGTGCTGAGCCAGATCCCGCCTACCCGAGCCGCGTGCCCTCTACCTCGAGCCCGCCGCCCGTCGGCAGCTTGCTCCAGCTCCTGCGCTGCCACTCTTCCTTCAGTACTTCAAGCGCCGCCTGCTCGAGGAATTGCGGCGCCGCCCATGCGTCCACGTCGAAGTCGTTTTTGATGTAGCCGTGGCTGAACATGAAGTCCTTGCCGATCTTGACGCACTGCAGGTTCTGCGCGCTCAGGCTCGGCACCATGTCGACGTGCTTGATGCCTTCGTAGGTGTGCTCGGCATCCAGGTAGAAGGTCTGGCGGTTGAGGATGAACGCCGCGGCGTGCTTGTTCTCGTTGGCCCAACGCCCGACCTTGATCATGGCCTTCATGTAGGCGATGACAAGCTCGGGGTGCTCCTTGGCCATCACGTCGGTGCAGGTGATGACGGCGGGGGTGTTGGCAACCTGAACCGTCCAGTCCGGGAGCTTGGACAGGTCGAAGATGGCCTTGATTTCGCCCGTGGCCTCCGAGAGCTGGCCTAATTGTCCCATCTGGTTGTAGATGGCATCGACGGTACGCCGCGAGCAGTGCCTTCTCCAACGGGCGGAAGGCATAGTCGTGCTTGTGGTCACGGCGCAGCCACAGCTCCGACGGGTTGTTCATCGGCGGCACCAACATCTCGGGCTTGTCGTACCAGTCGTCCGGGTAGGGGAACTCGACAAGCTCGATATCATCCATGGTCATGTCGTTCAGCATCAGGATATTCTCGATGCCCATGTGCTCCTGAATGCGCCACCAGTCGTTCTTGATGGTGTTGAGGCTCTTGGTGATGCCGATCTTCTTGCCCTTCAGGTCCTTCACGCGGAAGATCTTGTCGCGGGCGCGCACCTGCATCACCCCACCCTCGTAGACCCAGGTCGCCCCCAGCAGCACGGTGCGGCGGATGTCGGCGTTGACGGCGATCGGGGGATACAGGCCGCCGAAGCGGATGAGGTTGTCGAGGTTGTGGACGTAGTGCGGGTACCAGTTGTTCTCGGGTGCGGGCGGAAGTAGGCGTACTCGACGCCGATCTTCTTGAACTCCTCGCGGCACCAGCCCAGCTCCTGGTCAACGTTGTTGGCGGATACCATCGGGCAGTTGGTGAACCACACCTCTTTCCAGTTCAACGGCACCGTGGTGGAAACTCGTTCTACGGGCTTGTCAATTACTGTGGTCATGGTCGGATCCTTTCTTAGTAATACTGCACTATCACGCATTGGCTTGCTTATGTGCCAGCATCCCGCCCGAAATGTTCTTGGCGTCAAAGCCTGCCTGCAGCAGGATGCGGGTGGCGTAGTAGGCGCGCTGGCCCGAGCGGCAGAAGACGTGGATCTCACGGTCCCTGGGCAGCTCGTCGAGACGTGCGCGCAGCTGGTGCAGCGGGATATTGACGGCGCCCGGCACACTCTCCAAGGCCAGTTCGGCCGGCTGGCGCACGTCGAGCAGCAGGCTCGAGTCTGTTCCGTTCCAGTGGCTCAGCGGCATGTCCCCGCGCAGGACATCGGCCGCCACCATGCCGGCAAAGTTGACCGGCGACTTGGCGCTGCCAAACTGCGGCGCATAGCACAGCTCGGCCTCTTCCAGGTCGTAGACGGTCGCGCCCAGCTGGATGGCCATGGCAATGGCGTCGATGCGCTTGTCCACCCCGTCCTGGCCGACGGCCTGCGCCCCCAGGATGCGGCCGTCGGACTTGCTGAAGAGTGATCTTCATCGCCAGGTACTTGGCGCCCGGATAGTAGCCCGCATGCGAGTTCGGATAGAGATAGATCTTCTCGTAGTCCGTCTCGCCGATGCCGGTTGAGCATCTTCTCGCTCACGCCGGTCCAGGCCGCAGCTGCGCCAAACAGCCCGATGATGGCCGTACCCTGGGTGCCGCGGTAGCGCGCGCTGCGCCCGGCAATCACGTCGGCCGCAATCCGCCCCTGCCGGTTGGCCGGCCCCGCCAGCGCCACGAGCGACCATTCGCCGGTGAGATAATCCTTGACCTCGACGGCATCGCCGACGGCGAAGATGTCGGGGACGCTCGTGCGCATCTGGTCGTCGACCCGGATCCCGCCCCGCTCGCCGATCTCAAGGCCGGCCTGCTTGGCCAGCCAGGTCTCCGGCCGCACGCCGATGCCGAGCACCACGAGATCGGCCCCGAACTGTCTGGCCTTCCTGCGTCAGCACCTCGAGCGCGCCCTGCGCCGTCTGCCGGAATTCACACACGTTGGCATTGAGGACGAGGTTGACGCCGTTCTTGACCAGGTGGCGCTCGACGTAGCCCGCCATTTCCGGGTCCATGGGGGCCAAGACCTGGTCGCCCCTCTGCAGCAGCGTCACCTGCAGACCGAGGTGCACCAGGTTTTCCGCCATCTCGAGGCCGATGAAGCCGCCGCCGACCACCACGGCGCGCTTGGCCGGCAGCAGCGTCTGGAAGCCCGTGTAGGCATCCATGCCCGAGGGCAGGGCCGTGTGGCCTTCGATCCACTCGCGAATTGCCTTGACGTCGGGCACGGTGCGCACCCGAAAGACGCCCGGCAGGTCGATGCCCGGCAGCGGCGGGCTGATCGGCGTGGCGCCCGGCGAGAGGACGAGCTTGTCGTAGGACTCGGTGGTCACCTCGCCGGTCACGACGTTGCGCAGCTGCACGGTCTTGTCTTGCGGCGAGATGGCGATGGCCTCGCAGCGTGTGCGCACGTCGATGTTGAAAGCTCGTGCGGAAGACGCGTTCATCCGCCACGATGAGGCTCGACTCGCGCACGATCACGCCGCCGACGTGGTAGGGCAACCCGCAGTTGGCGTACGAAACGTACGGACCGCGTTCCACCATCAGGATTTCCGCTGTTTCGTCCAACCGGCGCAGCCGCGCCGCACACGATGCGCCGCCGGCCACACCGCCAACAATGATGACTTTCATTTGTGTCACTTCCCCGTTCTCATTCTGCTGATTCAGCCGCGGGGGTACGCCGGTGCCAAAGACTGCCCGCAGCTCGTCTTCTTTTGCTCTTGGCACATTCGTCGCAATCAGCTCGAAAGACTGAGTCCTGCATCGCCGCCACAACCTTGCTCTCGACCGGGCCGCTTGTCAGCAGGAACAGGGCCGAGGTGCCCTCGACCACCTGCGCATGGATCCGCGTGATAAACCCGGCGTCGATCCCACAGTCACCAAACTTCCTGCGCAGCAGTGTCGGCTGCCGTGTCGAGCTCCGGTCCGAAGTACGGCACGAAGAAGATCAGCCCAAACAACATGCCCCAAAATTGGCCGGCCAGTGCACGGGGGCCGGCAAAGGCGCCCAGCAGATCACTTTTCGCCTGCTTTGCCCCCCGCGGCCAGGTCACGAACGCCGCATCCTGCACGTCGATGAGATGCTGATTCTGCAGGTCAAGCAGCGTGTCCTGCATCTGCTGCACACCCTCGGCCGACGGGAATACGAGCACCGTCAGGGTAGTCATGCGGCTTGTCCCTCCGCCTCGCTGCGATGGTATTCGCACGCAATCACGGGAAAGCCCAGGTCGCTGAGCAAGCTGAGTACCCCGATAAAGGCGGCGAGATCGGGCGGCTGGCCAAACAACGTCGTGGTGCGGACCTGTCCCGCCTGGACTTCGGCCTCGAGCACCATGTCGCCCAGGTAGTCAGCCCAGTGCACGTCAAACGAACCGCGAAGCGATATCTGGCATGTAGCGTTTGTGGTTGGCATGCACTTGTCCCTGCCGGGTGTGCCGGTCTGCTGCGCGCCTGGGAAAGCTTGAATCTGAGAATGCGCAGCGCACAGCTATGATGAAACAACCATAGCCCCGGCTGTGGCTTTGTTCATCACCAGTATCTGGTGATTGGAGGGGTGATTATTCGAGGAGACCCTGATCTTTGGCAGCCTGCACAATCGTCCGCCGCCCGCGCACGCCCAGCTTTTCGGCAATGTGCTGCACATGGCTGTGCACCGTGTCCGCCGTAATCACCAGCTTTGCCGCAATCTCGTTGTCGGTGTAGTGCTGGCTCAGCAGCGCCAACACATCCAGTTCGCGCGCCGTAAGCGGCGAGAGCAGCGCTGCATTGGCCCGGCGGCGGGCTTCCGCCGGCGACACCGTCTGCGGAAAGGCCGCCAGAATCCTGGCGATGAACGGCGAGTTTCCCCGGGCGTGGGCGAGCTTTGCCAGCAGACGTGCCAGCGGCTCGCCGAGATCGACAAATACGCGGATGAAGCCGCCGGCTTCGGCCAGGGCGAGCGCCTGCTGCAGGGCCGCCAGCGCCGCCTCCTCTCTATCTTCCATAGAATAGAGCAGGGCTTCTGTCGCCAGCACCTCGATTACGACCGAAGTATAGTGAATTGAGGCAGCGTAGTCATGGAACTGTGACAATACCTGCCGGGCTTGCTGCCGGCTGGCAGGCGTGTTCTGCGCCAGCAGAATTTTCACCAGGGTGACCGGCGGCCGGTGAAAAAGCGGTCTGGGGATCGTGAGCGGGACGTCACTTTGTTCCACCCAGTTGACGGCTTCGGCGAGGCGCCCCTGCCGCAGCGCCAGCTCGGCTTCAAACGCCTTGGCCGCCGCGTAGCCGACGGCGCCGCCGATCTCGAGGGTATACGCTACCATTTGTGCGACAACTTCACGCGCCTTGTCTGCGTGACCCTGTGCCTCATACGTCAGGGCCAGTGCCGCCGCCCCATTGACATAACACTGCATGTGCGACTGGTAACGCTGGCGAACGTTGAGCGCTAGCAGCCGTTCTGCCTCTGCCAGCTCATTGCGCGCATAGTGGCAGGCCGCCAGATGATAGCGCGCCCACGTAATCGTTTCTACCTGTGATCCAAGTTCGTCGCTGTGGGTCAGGATCTGGGTGGCCGCCTGGATGACGCCGGCCAGATCGCCGGCTATCCAATGGATGAAGCAGGCATCCACCAGCAGGCGCATTTGCGCCGCCAGTCCTTGCGCTGGTTCGTCTGCAGCATAGAGGGTGGCGTAAGCCCGCTCAAGATCCCCCTGTGCCTGGTAGCCGGCGCTCAAGAACAACCGTGCCTGTGCGCGCAGCAGCCACCACTCCCCCGGCACCTTTTCCAGCGCCGCCGCCGCCGCCATTCGGCTGCGAGCCGTGGTCGCCGGCATAAAAGTAGAGCGTGGCGCGCCTGATCTCGACCTCGCCCTGCAGCCGCCGGGCCGTCGCTGCATCGAGCGTTCCCTGCGCCAGCACGGCCTCCACCCGATCGAGCAAAGGCGGGATGCCGGCCAGGTGCTGGCGGTTGATCATGAACCAAACTTCCGCGAGCAGCAGCTCGGGCTCCCGGCCGCTCACCTCCGGCGGGAACAAGCGCACCCAGCGGTCGAGGCGCTGCCACTGCTCCTCGTTCGTCAACTCGCAGCGGTAGCGCGCCACGATCTGGACGGCCGCTGCCGTAGCGCCGGCGGCCAGCGCATGCTGCAGCGCTTCTTCGGCGTACCCGTTCTGCCCAAACCAGGCGCTGGCCCGTTCATGCAGCGCGTTCACTTCGGCGCGGCCGCGCTGCTGTTCCAACTGGTCGAGCAGCAGCCGGCGAAAGAGGTGGTGATAGCGAAACCAGCGGTGCTCTTCGTCTACGCTGAGCAAGAACAGGTTGTTGCGCTCGAGCCACTCAAGGCTGGCCCGGGCATCGCCTGCGGCATCGGTGAGACCGGTGACGGCCTCACACAAGGGCGCACAGAACTGCTCCAGGATCGCAGTCTTGATCAGAAACTCGTGGATCGTGGGCGGGACAAGTTCCAGCACCTCGGCCACGAGATAGCTCATGATGTAGCGATTGTAACCCTTAGGGTCCGCCGCTAACAGCGTCATGTCGCCCGTATGCTGAAAATAAAGTGCCGTCAAGCGCAAACCGGCGATCCAACCCTCGGTATAGCCATTCAGCTTGGCGACGATCTGATCGTCCACTTCCAGCCGCATGTCCTCGCGCAGAAAGCTGGCCGTTTCGTCGAGCGAAAAGCGCAGATCCGCCTCGCGCAGCTCGACGACGTGGCCGCGCGCCCGCAGGCTGGCCAACGGCAGCGCCGGATCGTTGCGGGCGGCAAAAATCAGGTGCAGGGCGGGCGGCGGGCGCCGCGTCAGCTCGGTCAGTACTTCGTGAATTGCGCGCTCGTGGATGACGTGATAATCGTCCAGCACCAGCACGAATTCCTGCTGGATTGCGGCAAGTTCGTTCGACAGGCTCCGGCTGATCACGGCGGCCGGCGGCAGCGTCATGCCGCTGATCAATGCCAGCGTCTCGGCGCAGGCGGCGGGAAACAGCGTGCGCACGGCTGCAACCAGGTAGGATACAAACACGACCAGGTCGTTGTCGTGCTCGTCCAGGGATAACCAGGCACTGGGCAGCGGGTGGGTGTCCAGCCAGGCGCTTAGCAGCATCGTCTTGCCATAGCCGGCCGGCGCGATCACGAGCGTCAGGTTCGATGCTGAATCGAGCATCTGCATAAGCCGCGGCCGGAACACCGCCGGCCCGCGCACGCGTGGCCGGTTGAGCTTGGTAAGGCTCAGTGATTGGTTGATCGGGCTGTCGGCTGTTGCTGTCATTTGCGATAACTTGGGCGAGCCACTCACTCGCCTCATTCTAGCAGATTCGCCGCGCTTGCCAATGCCGGCGCTTCGCTGTTTGGCGATTACGCAGACCGCCCTGCCCACGAACTAGGACAAAGATAACCCACTTCGGGGCATGCAGCGGGTGCAGCTTCGCGCTAAAATGAGTGTGCCGGACCTCGCGAGGACATTCCACTTTCCGGCCCGGATCGGCGCATACCTGCAGAGCCTAGCCCTTTCCGGCAGACATCATTCCATAAGGTGTAAGCAATGAAAATACCTAAGTTCCAAGTAACGCAAGACCATGGCCGCGATCTGTACGGTCGCCGCCGCACTGCTGCTCGCAACTGCAGCGATGGCGCAAGACAACAGCTCGCCGCCTGCGACCGGTGCGCCTACCGCACTCGTCGCCGTAAGCCCGCCCGCCGATTTTTCGCTCGATCCGTTTTTTGTGAGTTTGCAAGGCGGCGGCCACGTCGACGCCGGCATATTGGACAAGGCCTGCAGCGGCTTTGTGCCTACGATGCCCTCCGTAGCATTTGATTATCAGGGCAAAGGTGACCAACTGCGCGCCTTCTTCTACAGCGACGGCGATCCCGTGCTCGTCGTACAGAAGCCTGACGGCAGCTTCCTATGCAATGACAATACGAATCCGCAGCTCCTCGATCCGACGGTGACAGTTGCTGCTCCGGCCAAGGGGCGCTACAACATCTGGGTGGGCAGCCGGCGCGAAAACGATCTGATACCCGGTGTGCTCGTCTTTACCCAGAAGCCGGCAGTTGATCTGGGCACCTTTTCCCTCGGCTCGCTGATCCGCCGCCCAGTCGCTGCCTGCGCTGCTGCCGTCGCGTGAACGCGTGGCTGCGGCCACACGGCGCCTGATCGATGCGCGCCTAGGCGCAAAAGCAGTAGCACTGCCCCCAGACGGCACGCCGTTGACCGCAACGGTCACCGCCGAAGGCATACTGCCTGCCATCGAACTGACTACCGACGAGCGTCTTTGCAACGGCCTGGTCAGTCTCAAGCCGGATTTTGTATTCAGTGTCCCAGACGGAACCGACTGCGGTAAGTGTCGTCTTCGAGGGCAGCGCCGACACAGCCCTGCTGGTGCGTGGGCCGGACGACTCCGTGTCCTGCGCCGACGACAGTGCCGATGCGGCCAATCTCAATCCCAGTATCGTGCTAGATAAGCCGGCGCCTGGCGACTATCTCGTCTGGGTGGGGCGCATCAATCCGTCCCAACCCGTGACCGGCACCCTGACGGTCGCTGCCGGCAGCGACCTCCAGCCCAAAGCCCTCGCTCGCCCCTGATAAGGAGACACGTCACATGACTAAGAAACGCTCCGCCCTATACCTGGCGACGATCGCCGTGACGGTTGTGCTGGCCTTGGTGCTCACCGTTGCCCTGCCGCAGGCTGGCCAGGCACAGAACGGCAACACTTGGACAGTGCAGTTTTATGCCAATCCTGATTGGTCCGGCAGCCCGTCACTGATCTATTACAGCCCCTACATCGACTTTAACTGGGGCACCGTCCCACCTGGCCCTGGCTTGCCGGCAGAAAACTGGACGGCTACGATGACAAGCAGCGTCTACTTTTACGCCGGCACGTACGTATTTAATGCCTTGGCCGACGACGAAGTCTCGCTGCAGATCGACGGCGTCACCTACATCAACACGATGGGCGCCGGCATGTCAGGCAAGCCCGTCTCCATAGCGGTTCCCCTGTCGGAAGGCACCCACAACCTGGTCGTGCAATATCGCCAATACACCGGCACGGCCTATGTCTACGTGACCTGGACGTACGGCAGTGGCGGTACGGTCTACCCGCCGCCGCCCCGTCTATCCGTCCCAACCGATCGCGACGCCCGCTGCCTGTGATCCGGCGTGGTCGTGTAGTTGCCCGACCCAGGCCACTACCGTAACGACAAATTATGGCGACTACACGCCGTGTATCGAACAGAACCTCCATCAGTCCCAGTGTTACGTATCTGATGGCCAGTGGGATGCACCGAACATGGGCTCGATCGAGACTGAGCCTCAGATTCTTGTCTGGGGTGTCTGCACTCCCGACTCGGTCCAGACGATGCAGCTTGCCTGCAACCAAGAGCCGCAGTCGGCCAAGTGCTCCAAGACGGGCGCCGGCTGGTTCGGCAACTGATCCGGGGCTCAGCCTATAGCCTGAAAATACAACATAACTGTCATCATTTGGCTGTAGCCTGGGGGCGTGCGCCTGGTATACTCCGTACACTGCACATTTCAGCGAGCAAAGCAGCGTACGCCCCCTAACAATCTGAGCGAGGTAGCCGTGGCCAAATCGGCAAAATCGAACCCTGAATCGAACCCTGATAAGACAGTAGTGCTTGAGGTCGAAACAGTCGACCAGATCTTCAACTCGTTCGACGCCAACCCCTTCTCGGAGTTGGCCACCGCTGCATTAGGCGAAGCCGCACTGGAACGAGTCGTGACGCGGCTGCAGTTTCAGCCGCTGCAGGACTGGGATAATGCCCAGCTCGTCGTACGCCTGCCGTCCGACCAGGTCACGCCCGACCTCCAGCAGCGACTTAGCCTTGCAATCGATCGCTACTGCCAGGCGCGCATCGAGCAAAACGATCTGCAGGTGAAGCTCGGGCGTCGCCAACACGCCATTGGGATGATCGCAGTCACGGTGCTCGTATTGGCTGTGATGGCGATCGCCTACCTCTTGTTCAATACCGTGTGGGCCGACGCCGGCGACACGGTAGTGTATCTCGTCGCCGCGTCCATCAGCGTGTTTGCCTGGGTTATCCTCTGGGATCCGCTCGAGGCGCTGGTCTTTGATTGGGCGCCGCCGGCGCGCGAGAACCGTGCCCTCGCCCACATCATGGACATGGACGTTGTCGTCCAGAGCCGTTCGTGAGGATGCGAGCATGAGCACCGAATCTCAAGCGCTCACGCTTGACCTCGACAACCTGGACAAACTCTTCCTCGCCCCGCCGGCGAACCCGTTTTCGACGGACGTGGTCGACATCCTGGGCGAGAGCGGCATCGACTATCTGCGCAAGCGCTACATACGGCGTTGGCCCAAGCGGCGCGAGGCACACACGCTGCTGATCCGCCTGGCGCCTGGTCCTGAGTGGAATGAGCAGGATGCTGCCCAGTTGCAGCAAGAGACGCGCGCCGCTATCGGTCGCTACTGCAGTACCCACGTCCAGGCCAATCGCGAAGACCGGCGCCTGGCCATGGCAGTGGCGCGGCGCGAGCTGCTGATCTCACTCGTGGTCACCCTTGTCGCGCTTTTCATGTTGTCGTTGTACTCCGCCAGTCAACCCAGCGGCTTCTGGGGGTTCGTGCTCACACTTGCCACTCTGTTTGCCGTCTATGCCGCCGCCCTCGCCATCTGGGATGCCCTCGAGTCCTGGTTCTTTGACTGGACGCCCTATGCAGTAGAGAATAGGGCCTATCGTTGGATCAGCAGCCTGGAGGTGCGCATCGCACCCCGCATCGAACAAGGGACCACGTCAAATGAATAGTTCAACCGGCTTGACGCCTGCAGTGCGCATCGTGTTGCTGTTGGCGGGCGCATCGGTGACTCTGTGGGGCATGAGCAACTACGCCGACTATATCAATTCGGCCATGTTGGCGCTGCTCATCGTGCTGGCTTGTGGACCGCTCGTCGATCGGCTGCGCCCGCGCTTGTCAAAGTGGTTAGTATTGGCGATCGCGCTATTGGTCACATTGGCTGCGCTGGGATTGTTGCTGGTCTTCTTTATCTATGCCGGCGCACAATTTCTCGCGTCGCTTCCGGCCTACAAAGACCAGGCCCAGGCGATGGTGCAGCAGTTCCAAGCCTGGCTCGAGAGCATGGGCTTCGATACGGCCGGTTCCAGTGCTGTCGCCCAGCAGGCGAACCCATCCGCTGCCCTGGATTGGGTAAAAGAGCTGCTGGCCGCGCTCGGCAGCGCGCTAAGCAATGGCCTGACCATGGCCATGATCATGATCTTCATGTTTGTGGACGTGATCTTGTTTCCCGGTCGGCTGGCATGGCAGGGTGCGCATCGCAGCAGCTACGCCAAACGGCTGGCCACTTACAGTGTCGATCTGCGCCAGTATATCGTCGTCATGGCGATCATCGGCACGTGTCTAGGGATCGCCAATACCATTTGGTTCTACATCATGGGCGTGCCACAGGCCCTGCTGTGGGGTGTGCTCTCGGGTATCCTGAACTTCATCCCCTTTATCGGCTTCTGGCTTGGCCTGATTCCGCCCGCCGTGCTGACGCTGCTGGAATACGGCCCCGAGCGCATGATTATCGTTTCGGCCGGCTACATTCTGATCAACGCTTCCGTCCAGAACATCGTGCAACCAAAGCTCGTGGTGTCGCACTTGAACCTCACGCCGTTGATGAGCCTCTTCTCGTCTACGTTTTGGCCGCTGGTGCTGGGCCCCGTCGGGGCCATCATCGGCGTCCCACTCACCATGTCCGTGCGCTCGCTCCTCCTCGATGCCGATCCCAGCACGCGCTGGTTGGCCGACATGATGTGCACGACCATCCCCAAAGATACCTCAAACGAAGCGCAAGACGGGCCTAAAGAAGCTCCCCTCAAAGCCGCCGCCACTGGGGATTAGCGCCACCACAAAATGTCCCGGGGACGTCACGCGGAAGTTCACCGTCCGCCGTCCCCGGGACATGACGCACTCACGCCGCTACGCCGCCAGCCATCTGCGTCCCTACCGGTTCTTTCTGGATCGCCACCGCATCGGTCGGCAGGCGGCGCACATACCATAGCGCCACAAGGGCACATGCGCCGACGACGGCGAACGCGGCCTTGAGCGCCGCGATCTGGGCGTCCTCGTATTCGGCGACGACGGCATCTACCTGCTCTTGGCTCAGCCCCGCCGCTTCGGCGCCTGCTTGCACCTGCTCGACGCTGACAAAGTTGGCATTCTGCTCGGCCAACGCCGCCAGTTCGCTGCTCACATCCGTCAGCGCCGGATTCGCCAGCACCGCGGTTTGGAAGTTGGTTACCAGCGACGCAATCAGGATCGAGCCGACCAGCGCCGTGCCCAGCGAGGCGCCCAGGTTCATGGCCGTCCCCTGCAAGCCGCCGGCCTCACTGCCGCGTTCGGGCGGCACGGACGACATGATGATGTTGCCCAACTGCGAAACCAGCAGCCCGTTGCCGGCGCCGACCAGCGCCAATGCTACGGCAAAGCCCACCGAGCGCAGATCAGGCCCGGTAAAGGCGATAAGCAGTACCACGCCTCCAAGCATCAACACCAGGCCGATTGTGACGATGCGTTTCGGCGACACGCGTGCCGAAAGCGACGCGCCCAGGAGTGCGCAGACGAACAGGCTCAGCGAAAGGGGCAGCATCGTGATGCCGGTCTGCAGCGAGTCGTAGCCCAATACGGTCTGCAGGTAGAGCGGCAGCACGAAGAAGATGCCCATGATCATAAATTGCTGGCTGACATAGGTGTTGAGGCCCGCCTGCATGCGCGGGATCTTGAGCAGGCCCATATCCAGCAGTGGCTCACCGCCCGCCGCCATGACCTTTTCCTCGCGGCGGGCAAAGAGCGCCAGCAGGACGAGCCCTGTCACGATCAGCCAGAACACGGGCGATAGACCCAAGATCGTAAACGGCGCCGCAGCCTTGGGTGTGATCCAGCCCCACTGGCTCGAGCGCAGAATGCCAAAGACGGCCATGCCGAGACCCGCCGCGGACAGGAATGCGCCGCCGAGATCGAGCTTGGTTTTGCGCCCCTTCATGGTCGGGATGGCGCGCAGGAAGAGCATCAGGATCAGCACGACCACTGTCTCGCCGGCGAAGACCAGACGCCACGTGTAATTCGCCGTCACCCAGCCGCCGATCAGCGGGCCGAGCGCGGCGGAAGCGCCGCTGACGCCGCCGAGGATGCCATACGCCATCGCGCGCTGGCGGCCGCTGTAAGTCGCCGCCGTCAGTGCGGCGATGGCAGGAATGACCAGCACGGCGCCGAAACCTTCTATAAACGACCAGCCGATCAGCAGCACCGCGAGATTGGGCGAGAGTGCTGTCGTCAGCGAGCCGGCGCCATAGATCAGCAGGCCGATGGCGTAGGCACGCTTGGCGCCCCAGCGGTCACCCAACTTGCCGCCGATGAGCATAAAGGCGGCCATCACCAGCGTGTAGAGCGTGATGGCCGTCTGCAAACCGACGATCGTCGTGTTCAGATCCTCGGTGATCTGCGTGATCGACACGTTCATCACCGTCGTGTCGAGCACCATGATAAACTGCGCCGCGGCGAGCATGCCGATGACGGCCCAACTAGCCTTCTTTTCTGCTGCGAGAGTGGTCACGGCGACTGCGCTCCTGAGTGCGAATCGAGAATGTAAGGGCATAAGGCCCGGCGGAGAGAAGATAGCCGCGACGGCGAGGTGCGTGCGCCGGACCCTATGCCCTACCTATTCATCTACGCCTTTGCCTCGCCCTCGCCCGCCGGCTTCTCAGCCGCCGGTGCCTCTGCCGCCGGTGCCTCGGCCGCGGGTGCGTCCTCCGGCAGCGCCACGGCGTCGACGATCGCCGCGCCTTCGTCCGTGATCACGCCTGCTTCGACGACCGCACCCTCAGCCGTCACGACGCCAACCTTGTAGGCCGCGCCTTCCGGCGTCACCACCGCCGCCCCTGCGACGATGGCGTCGTCCGTGATGATCGCCCCGACAACCTCAGCGGAATTCTCGTCGGCGGCAATCTTCTTGATGGCGAGCCCCTCTTCCGTCAGGAGGATGCCGATGGCCACGTCCCTGCCCGCTGCCAGTTCGTTCGAGATCTCATTGGACATGTTGGCCACCGTGGCGCGGACATTCTCGACCGGAATTTCTTCGCGCAGCGCCTTCAAGAACTCACTGCTCGTGATTGCGGCAATGGCGGAGTTGCCCGGCATCAGCGCCACGCCCAGCGTGTTCAGGCTTTCATCACGGAATCCCTTGTCGGGATGGGCCAGTGCCCCGCCGATCGCGGCACCTGCGCCCGCTCCCAGGACAACGCCCGCCGGGCCGCCCAGGATGCCAAGGATGCCGCCGACCACGGCGCCGATCCCGGCGCCCTTGCCGGTCTTCATGTCGCCCGTTTCCTTGTAGTGGACCTTGCCGTTCTGGTCCTGGCGGATGACGGCGGCCTCTTCAAAGTAGAACTGCCCCTTCTTCTTGGCCTCCTTCATCGCATCGAGCACCTGGTCTGCACTGGTCTCGTCGGTAAAGGCCATGACCAGGAAGCCGACGCCGGCGATGGCCTCCGGCTGGGCCGGTGCTGCTGGCGTTGCCGGTACTTCGGCCGGTGCTGCTGCGGGTTGTTCGGCCGGCTGCTGTTGTGACTCGCTCATTGCTTTTCTCCTTGTAATGAATGTCTGAACGTATTGTACTTCCCAAAGTCGTCCGCTATACCGCTAGAAAGGAAAACTACGTCGTAGCGTAGTTGACCACAGAGGGAGCTGGCCTAACCCACGAGGACCGTCTCCTCGGGGTACTTGACCAGTGTCTTGCGTGCGTCCTTCTTCAGCAGCACCAGCATGATGGTGACTGCGCCCAGCCTGCCCCAGAACATGAGGGCAATGACGATCAGCCGGCCAGGTGTTTTGAGTTCGGGCGTCAGCCCCACTGAGAGGCCTGTCGTAGAAAATGCCGAGACCACCTCGAAGAGTGTTGCGCTTAGCTCGTGGCCGTCGGTAAGCAGCAGCAGCCAGGTCGCAGCAATGACGGTGGCGAGGCTGATCATGAGCACGACGACCGCACGCCACACCGTGGCCATCGAGATCGTGCGTTGGCCGGCGCGCACCACGTCGTAGCCGCGCGTAAAGCTCCACATGGCCATCGTGAGGACGGAAAGGGTGCCCGTGGTGATCCCGCCCCCCATCGAGGCAGGCGCACTGCCGATAAACATCAGGCACAGGAGCAGCAGCCTGCTGGCGTCGTCGATGCTCCCAAAGTCCGTAAAGCCCGCAAAACCCGCCGTGCGGGCCGACACTGACTGAAACCAGGCCCGTACAAGCCGGTCGACCAAGTCCATGGCCGGAAAGCACCCCGCCCAGCCGGTACTCGCTGACGAGCAGCCCTACCCAACCCAACAGCACAAGGACGAGCGCCGACCACAGCGCCATGCGGGTATGCAGGCTCAGCCGGTGTACGCGTCTGCCGCCCCTGCGCGTAGGCAGCCGCTGCAGCATCTCCATGTATACGGGAATGCCTAGTCCCCCGCTGATCACCAGGCAGCCAAGCGTCAGCAAGGTGACTGGATCGGCAGGAAGGCCGTCAGGATACTGTGGCAGTCCTGCAGAACAGATCAAAGCCGGCATTGCAGAATGCCGCCACGGCATGGAACAGGGCGTAGAACGGGGCGTCGCCAGCGCCCACTACCCCAATATTGACCCAGTGCCGCCAGAGGATCAGTGTACCAACACCCTCGAGCACCAGCATCACGGTCACGGTGCGGGCCAGAATCCGCATCACCGCCCCTGGGCCGGCGAGGCCGAGCGAACTGCTCACCGCTAATCGATCCAGCAGCGAAACGCGCCGCCCCAACAGGCGCAAAGTGAGCACGACGATGACGACAAACCCCAGGCCGCCCAACTGCATCAGCAGCAAGATCACCCACTGGCCGAGGCGCGTGAACGCTGTGCTGGTGGTGACGACGGACAGGCCGGTGACGGCCGCCGCCGAAGTGGCCGTAAAAAGGGCATCCATAAAGCTGATCGGCTGCGTCGTCATTCCTGGCAGCAGCAGCAGTCCAGTGCCGACGCCGACCAGCGTCGCCAGTGCCACCAGGAGGCGGAGCGGAATCGGCACGTAGCGTTTTCTCTGTGTGCCGAGTGCTTCCTGGGCCATGGCGTCAAGGCTGCGGTGGCCGCTCAGATGATTGTTCATGGCAGCGCTGCGAGCTGCAAGAGCTGCTCACGCTCGCCGACAACAAACAGCGTGTCATCTTGCACCAACTTGGTTTCGGGGCTTGGATTCGGCAGCAAGTGCCCTGACCGCTGGATGAGAAGCACGCTGGCTTCGTAGCGTTTGAGGCTGGACACTGGTTGGGATACAAGGCTGTCGGGGTACCTTCAACTCAGTCAGGCTGTGATCGGCGTCGAGCAGCACGCGCTCCAGCAGGTTAGGCGCGGCCAGCGTTTCGGCCAACCGCACGCCGCTGTCTTCGTCCGATACGATTACCTGATCGGCGCCAATGCGCAGCAAGATATCGCGGTGGCGTCGTGTCTCTGCCACACAAATCACGCGCCGGATGCCCAGCGCCTTCAGGTAGGCGGTAACGAGCGCGCTGGCTTCAAACGAGCGCGCCATGGCGACGACCACGGTGTCAAAGGAAGCGATGTCCACCTCTTGGAGCGCGTCTTCGTTGGTTGCGTCCAGGGCAACCGCCGACGTAATGTCGTCCGAGATGGCCTGCACGCGGGCAATGTCGCTGTCCAAACCCAAGACGAAGTGGCCCATTGCCTCGAGCCTGCGCGCCAGGTTGGCGCCAAAACCACCGAGGCCGATCACGGCATACTCATTTGGCGGATGGCTCTTGCCGTTGCTCTTTGCATTGCGTGCCATTGATGGTCACCCCGCCATCGGATTACAGAAGATTCTTGACTTCCTCCAACTTACCCCGTAGTTCTGCCGTTGCCTTTTCCTGTGCTTCTAACTGCTGCACGATCTCGGCGAGCCGCTGCTTGGGATCATTTGCTGCGGGTTGCTCTTCCTTCGGTTTCGGCTTGCCGGGTGAAAGGAAAGCCTGGGAAAGATAACGCGGCGAGCGTACCGAACAAGCCCACGCCCGTCGTCATGACGAGAACGCCGACAAAGCGGCCCCAGTTCGTCACTGGATAACGGTCGCCGTAGCCAACAGTCGTGATCGTTACATAGACCCACCAGAGCGCATCGCTGGCATTGGTGATGTTGGCGTTGGCTGAGGTGCTTTCTGCCTTGAGCACCCCCATCGAGCCGAACTCAAGCACGCACAGGACAAGAAAACCGACCGTGAGCAGGGCATTTTCTGCGCGATGGGTGACGAACTCGGTCACCAGGTTGCGCACGCCAAACTCCATGAAGAGGCGAATCACGCGCCACAGGCGAAAAACGCGCAAGATCTTGAGCTGGGGAAAGGGCAAGCTGGAGAGCAGGTCGGCCCAGCCGAAGCCGCGGAAGAAGTAGCGACTGCGGCTTTCCGCGGTAAAAAAGCGATAAAAGAAATCTCCCAGGAAGATGGGCATCATGATGGCATTCATGATATAGAGCACCATCTGGATGCTCTCGTTGTCGACAAACTGCCAGAGCAGCACGAGGTTGATGATCGACAGGATCGAGAGCGCGCCGATGAAAAGCTCGTAGCCGATATTCTTGAGCTCGCGGCGCTTCGCTTTGAGGGCCACAGTGCCTTCCTTCGTCATGATATTTGTGATTCAGCCAGACAAGAAGCAGCGCTCGGCATTATTGTTTGGGTGCCAGCGGCAGTGCTTCGACACCGTCTTTGTCCAGCTTGAGATACACGATGTCGTCGGCAATGTGATCGATCGCCGATACGGGCACCGAGATCTCCTCCTTGTTCCACAGGTGGCCGTGGCGCAGGATGATGTGCGTGATCGTGCCGCTCTCGCGGTCGATGACGAACTCGTCGATCTTGCCCACGCGGCCGTCGGTGGCGTCGACATGCGCGCCGACATGCACAGCGACTTCCGTGCCGGGCACTTGCTCGACCTGGATATAGGTCGAGGGCGACGGCGAACCAAAGTTGATGTCGTCGACGCCTGCATACGGCCACATCATGCCGCCTTCCGGCGAAATGCCGCCCTGGTCGACAATGATCGCCTTATCAAAGCGATCCGCCTCAGCCAGCTTCTCGCGGCTCCAGCGCAGGATTACGGCATGCGGTGTTGCCTGGTCGATCATATCCACCGGCACGAGAAACTCGCCCAGCAGCGTGCCCTTGCCCTTGACGACGACGTGGGTGACCTGCTTGGTGGCGGGGTCGACAATGATCGCCGCCGTATGGCCGGCAGGACCATCGGTGCACTGAACTTCGACGTCGATTGGTATTTGCATGGCTCTGCAGTCCTTCTATAGCTGGATTGTCTGCTGGGGATGAGTTACTGTGAAAGAGCGACGGTGAGTTTGCCGTTCACCGGCTTGTCCATGTCGATCCTGCCGACCCAGATGCCGTATTGGCCTGCCTTGGCATCCTTGAGCGTGATTTCCGGCGTCAACGTGGCCGCAGCCACCTCGGGACAGTCGATGTCACCGCCTTGCTTGACCACGATCAGGTTGGTAGCCTGGTTGCCGAGCAAAGCTGACCTTCACAGCCGGTTGGTCGGCTGCCAGCGTAAAGACAAGGCTCGGCGCCTGGCGCACAAAACCGGAACATGGCGGTTGGCCGCCTGTCAAGGCTATAGGCGGCAATCGTGCCGGTCAGATCGGTCACAGTCTGTGGTTGTCGTGGGGTTGTTGGCGTCCAGGGCGACGATCTTGCCGCCAAAGTTCTGATAGGCTGCCAGCACGGCCGCGGCTGAGTCGCTGGAGCGTCGCTGGCTGCTGCGGCACTGCCGGCATCTGCTGTGGCAGTCGCAGCGGGCTGTGACGACCCCCCGCACGCGGCAAGCAATGATGAGACAGACGAACATGGCTGCACCAACGGCGAGGCGGCCAGCGAATATACGAGTGATGGGCATAGGATCCCTCCTGAAATGTTGGCAGCACCAGGCGTATTGCCTGCGCAACGTGCCTGGTGTCGCTGATGGTGCTTTACGCTAGCTAGCAGTATACCTGTCTGGTGCACTGCTGCAACAACCCGTGCGGTGCAGAAATGTCGGTAAAGTAGGGGATGGCAGAACAACCCCTGCTTACCTTACCCGTCACTTGCCCTGCATGCCGAGATTTGCCATCAAGGCGTCCACTGTAAACTGTGCGCCGGCCAGTAGTATACCCACGATGGCGGTGCCGATGACGTAGACGAGCAGGACCACCAGCGGCAGTACCACGGTGCGCCACCCGCGCGTCTGGTGCGCGATCGCCGCACCCATCCAGACGCACAGGAAACCCCACGCCAGGATCGCCAGGTTCACCGCCGGGCCAAACACCGGGAGCAGTACAAGGAACGAAAGCACGTAGACGGTGTGGGCAAAACCGAGCGCCCGCAGCGTCTTGGTGAACGTCCCCCGCTTGGTCAGCAGCCAGCCTGCCGCAAACACCAGCGCCACGGCCAGTATCCAGAAGGCAAATGAACTCGCAATCCATGGGACGTTGAATCCGCTTCCATGCGCAAGCGCAGCGATCAAGATCGAGACGACGCCGATCAGCAGCGCCGGCCCGGTCATGTACGGATTGTCCACGACCTGCTGGTAGGCGTCGCGGTTGAGTGTCATGCAGCGCAGTGCCAGCCCAACCCACACGCTCACCTGCTTGATCCCAGCCATCAGGTTGTGCGGCGCCCAGTCGGCGACCTTCTCGGCCTTGGCCACCGGCGCCTTCTCCACGACCGGTTTGCCGCGGTGGTTGTTCAGGATATGGAAGACGTCGGTCGAATTGCGCGTCTCCATCAACTTCCATGTCCGCAGGGTGGAAGATAAACGCGTCGGTCTGCTCACCGCCCAGGCCGCCATGGTTGCCGATCAGCTCTTCCAGCGCCGCCACCGTGCCGTCCGGGTAGACCGTGCTGATCAGCCACAGGTCGCCTGCGTTCGGAAACTCCATGACACGGTTCAGCTGCCAGATGCGAGTTTCGAGCGTGCCCGCGCCGTGTCCTTCGGCGTTGGCATACGGTGCCACCGGGTCGATGCCTACGACCTCGCCCGTGCAAAGGTTGCGCTGGCCGCCCTTGCCCAGCGCTACGGCCATCATGTTGTCGTCGTAGCCGATCACCATGCCGATGCCTTCGTGCTGCGACCAGCGCATCGATCATGTTGGGGTAGGCGCGCTTCAAGCTCGCTCAGCTTGATCTTGCGCGGGTAGAGATCAAAGTAGACTTGGGCGGCATTGCCGCTGCCGTAGGCAGTGACGGAGGCCGGCTTCATCTCTGCCAGGTTGTCGCCCGCCTTCACGCCCTGTTCCGCCAGCTTCTGGCCCTGCTTGGCCACGGCGCGGCTCATCGTGTTGCTGCCGGCGCCCGCGCCCTGCATGTTGGCCAGTTCGCCCGCCACACCCTGCAGGCCCGAGGCGCCCGTGTCGCCGCCGATGGCCTGGGCCACGGTCACTTCCTTGGGCAGCTGCTGCTCGATAAACTCCTTGATGCTCAACCCATAACGCTGCAGGAAGGTCGGGCCAAACGACTGGCCGTGGTCCGACAGGATGATGAAGTCATAGGCGCGCGGCGCCTTTTCCTTGAGCACCCGCCGCAGCCGGGCAAACGTCTTGTCCAGCCGCTTCAAATCCCCGTACGCGTCGCTGGTCCAGGGGCCCGAGTGATGTGCCACCTCGTCGTAGCCCAGGTAGAGCATGTAGATCGACGGCGCGCCCGCGCATGATGTCGAGAATGGCTACGTTCGTCGAGATGTCGCGCATAAGCGTGCACATGGCCGCACGCAGGAAGGGATAGCCGTGCTCCATGCGGTTGAGCCGCGGCTGTACGTCCTTGCGTTTCTGCTGCCAGGCTTCCCACAGCTCGCGCCCTACCTCCCAGAAAAAGACCGCCAGCGCGCGCATCAGGAAGTAAGGGTTGAGCATCAGCAGCGTCACGTCCGTCCGCCCGCCGCTTCTGCTCTTCTTCCGAGCCGGTCTTCATGTTTGACATGGTAAACATGGACTTCTCGGCATCGCCGTTGAGCATGTTCATGACGCTGGAACCATGCCGCATCAGTCCCTGGCCGTGCCCATAGCGCGCGTTCAGCTCCGCCGCATCGCTGCTCGAGACGTACAGCTTGCCCTTGCTCTTTGTCATACCACCGGTAGGCGGGGATGTCGCTGTTGTCGCCAAACATGATGCCTGCCTGGCAGGCCGAAGTCATGGACGGCAGGCCGCAGTCGACCTTGGTCAGTTCGTAACCGTCTTCGTCGATCATCTGCTGCAGCGTCGGCAGCAGCCCTTGCTGCAGGGCATCCTGGATGACCCAGTAGCTCAGGCCGTCGATCTCGAGCATCATCAGCCCGCGGCCCGGTTCGCCGGCGCTGTCAAACGGCTGATCCTTTGCCCGGCGCTCGATCCGGTTCTGGTAGAACGAGCCTTCTTCGTCGAGCTCCAGGATGCCGGTGAAGATCGCATTGAAGAAGCCAAAGACGATACCGCCGACGATTGCGCTCAGGAAATCGGCATTGAAGCCGGGCAGCAGCCAGGCCGTCAGCCAGATCGCAATGGCGTTGACCAGGAAGCCCACGATAAACAGGGCGATCCAGCCCAGCGGCCGCGCGATCAGCAGGATGACAGGGCGGATGAGCAGGTTGATGATCGCAAGCAGAAATGCTGCGCTCACCGCAATCAGGCCCGCCGGCGCGCCCTCGGCCGCGCTGATCGACATCCCAGGCAGCAGCCAGGCCGTCAAGGGCCAGCGACAGGGCATCGACAACCCACAACACGAGAATCCGAACCAGGTACAGCACCACTGTCTTAATGGTATGAGTCATCTTCCGCCTTCTTTCTATCAACGTCTCTAATAGTTGCCGTCAACCGGTCCCACACCACTTCTCTCCGGCTGCCTGCGCTCCCCGCCCGTGCTGGTTGCGGCATAGTACACGTGAACGTCGCGCTGTGGGAACGGAAAACCGATCCCTTCGGCGTCGAACCGCATCTTCACCTTTTCAAGCATATCGGTCCGGAAATTCCAGTAGTCGGCATACTTTACCCACGGACGCATGGCAAGCTCGACCGCGTTGTCGCCCAATTCTTGGACTACCACGGCCGGCGCAGGTTCTGATCAGTACGCGCTCGTCGGCCGCCAACAGTTCAAGGAGCACCTCCTTGGCCTTGCGCAGGTCGTCGCCGTAGCCAATTCCGAAGGTCAGGTCAGCCCGCAGCGTACCGATGCGTGAATAGTTGATTAGCACGCTGTTCTGGATCTGCGCGTTGGGCAGGACAAGGATCTTGTTGTCGGCCTTGGTAAGAATCGTCTGGAACAGCGAGATCTCCCGGACGGTGCCCATGACGCCGTTCGTCTCGATCAGCTCACCAACCTTGAAGGGCTGGAAGGTCAAAAAGATCACCGTCGCCGCAAAGCTGCTCAGTGACTCCTGCAGCGCCACGCCGAAAATGATAAGCACAATACCGATCGTGTAGATGATGCTGGTCGTCGGGACGCCCATCACGGCCATGGCCACGAGCACAGCGCCAAGCAAGATGCTGTAGTAGGTCGCTCGCTCGATCAGCTGCGCCACCGTTTCGGTGACCGTCATCTTCTTGAGGCCGCGCTGCACCCATCGTCGCGCCATGCGGGCGAGCCAGCGCCCGACGAGCACGATGCCCACCGCCAGGACCAGGTGCCAGAGCAACGCGCCGAAGTCGATACTGGCCAAATCGAAGTCCGCCACGTCGGGAGGCGTTGGTGTGAGCTTGGGTGTTGGCAGTGGGACCTGAGCGTACCTCATAGGATCTGCACCATCGGTGGCGGCGCATGGGGGTCGCCTGCTGCGGCTTTCTCCATGCCGCGCACGGCCAGCTCGACCGTCGGAAACACTCGCTCAGGGCCGATCAGATCGACCAGTCCCATCTCGCGGGCGTACGCGAGCACCGGCGCATGAATCTCGGAAACTGCCACCGCAATCCCTTTCGCTTGCAGTTCCTTCACCAAGCTGATCAGTACATTTATGCTGGTCACGTCCACCTGGTCTTGTGCTGTCCCGTCTAGAATCACCACCTTGGGTGGTGGCTCCGCCGCATCGACCAGCGCCTTGATCTTGTCACGCGTGGTCAGCGCATTCGCATAGTACAGGGGCCCATCGAGCCGCACGATCAACATGCCCGGCACCGCCGTATTTTCTGGGTGTCGCCCAAGGTCTGTAAACGCTCCCGGCACGCCGGGCACCCGCCCCAACGAGGAAAGATGCGGACGGCTCGAACGGTAGATGACAAAAACCAGCGACGCCACGAGCCCGATGACCATGCCCTCTAGCACGTCGATGAATAGCACGCCCGCCAGTGCGAGCACGCCAAACCAGAACTCAGTGCGCGACTCGCGCCGGATCTCCTGCAGCTTGCGCGACGCGATGATGTGCCACACGGCGTGAATGATCAGCGCCGCCAGCACCGCTTCCGGCAAGCTTGTGAAGAGCGGGGTCAAAAAGAGCAGGGTGATGATCGTCACGACCCAAGCGACCAGGTTGGCTACCTGCGAACGCGCGCCCGCCCCCTCCTTTACGGCCGACGCCGACATGCTGCCCGCCGCAATCATGCCGCCAAAGAAGGCGCTAACCAGGTTCGCAGCGGCATGGGCGTTCAGCTCCTGGTCGGGGTCCACTTCGTAGCCGTGTTTCTCCGCAAATTCGCGCGAGACGCCCAGCGCCTCGCTAAATGCAACCAGCAGCACGCCAATCGCCGGCAGTACCATCGCCAGGTAGGTCGTCAACGGTGCCGCCGGCACCACGAACGACGGCAGCCCCTGTGGCAGTGCACCTACCACCGCCACGCCATAGTTGCCCTCGAGGTCGAGCACCGTGCTCAAAAGAATCGCCCCAAACAGCACCACCAGCCCCGCCGGGATCTTCTTGCTCAGGCGCGGCAAAATAAACAGCAGTGCCAGTGCCAGGGCGCCGGTGACAAACGTGGGCCAGTTCGCTTGCGGCAGCTCCCGGATGATCCCAATCAGCTTCTCTACTGTATTGCCGTCCGGTTTGGCCACACCAAACAGCTTGTTGAGCTGCCCGACCGCTACGAAGATGGCCAGGCCCATGACAAATCCGTCCATCACCGGCTTGGAGAGAAATTGGGTAATAAATCCGAGCCTGGCCACACCAGCGAACAGGAAGACCACCCCGACGACCAGCACGAAGGCTGACGCATACGCCGCGTAGGTTTCGGGATCTGACTCTGCTGTGACCGCCGTTGCCACCAGCGCGGCTGCCACCGACGACGCCAGCAGCGCGGCCGTGGCCGAGGTCGCCTGAACGACCAGGTGGCGCGAACTGCCTAGCAAAGCATAGATCAGTAGCGCCGCCACCAGCGTGTAAAGGCCGGCCTGCGGCGGCAGCCCGGCAATGCCTGCATAGGCCATCGCCTCGGGCACTACCAATCCCCACAGGGTCAAGCCGGCGATGATGTCCACGCTCAGCGACCCGCGGTTGTAGACCGGCAGCCAGGCAAGGGCAGGGACAAAACGCGCTAATCTCGACCTGGGCTTGCCTGAGCGTGCCGTAGGTGGCTGTGTGCTAGCGATCGACATGCAGTTCTCCAGGTTGGCGGTATGCGGCCGTGCCATACCGGCTGTTGCTGCTAACCATCATACCAACACAAGCGCACAGTCGAATCGACCAAGAAGGAGCAACTTTGGGTTAGTTATGGAAGTCCGATTCTTTCCCCAGTCCCGTCGCTGCGGCGGTAGCCGTTGCCTGTCATGCTGAATATGGGCCTGTCCCCTGGCTGCCATTTTCGCAAGCAGGGGACAGGCATGGGCACGCGCTAGTCAACTCGCTTCAAAGCCGGGCACTCCCAGGTCGCGTTGACAACCTGAGGATGCGGCATGTAAAGGCGCAGGATGGGGAACCAGGCATCAGTGCCGGTCGGCAGCCAGTTGGACTCCTTGTCCGCTCCCGGCGACTCAGCCTGGAAGTAGAAGGTGGTCGAACCGTCCTCATTCTGCTTGACTCCCGGCGTGCGGTCGCCGATCGAAAAGCGGTTGATGGGGTTCGGCACGAAGTTATAGTCGGTGCCGTAAACGGTCAGCGACCAGAAGGCATCCACCGGCGGCGTCATGCCTGCCGGGAACGTCAGCTCGTACTTATGCGCACCCGTTAGCGGCTCATTGTGGTCGTCGGTCAGGTTGACCAGGTAGACCGCCTCCTCCGGGTCGTTGGCGGTGACGCCTACCAGCGACTGGTCGGCAGAACGCATCAGGAACTTGTCCCCAAGGCGGCCTTCGTCTGCCGGAGGATAGCGCCAACCGTTAACAATCGTCGCCCAGACGCCGCTCATGAACTGCTGCCGCAGCAGCAGCATGCCCTTCGCCGCCGCCCGCTGCAGTGCTTCCTTGACGACCGTCGGCTGCTGCTCCACGTCCAGCCCCGGACCGACGCCGATTTCGGCAAACTGCTTGAGCAGGATGGCATGGTGCGCCGGGGGTGGGTTCTCGGCCAGCATGGCGTTGAGCGTCTTCCAGGCGCCGAGCGGATCGTCCGAACCCACGAGCGACAGCGGCGGTTTGTAGACGTCGCGGGTAAAGGGGATCTGATCCTGGGGCATTCCCCAATAGCCAAGCGGCGTCAGCTTATAGCCGGCCTGGATCGCATGCACGTTGGGCAGGTCTTCGACGCCGTTGACCACGGTGCGGCCGAGGATGCAGAACCACGGCGTCGGCGAGTCCGGGCTCACGCGCGTGACGCCGGGCGGCAGGTCGCCCTCCCAGCCGGGACCGGCAATGGCGTAGTCACCGGCCTTGGTGCCGTAGCGCTTGCCGACATATGCGAAGTTGTCCGAGGTAAAGCAGAACATCTCCATCGTCCAGTAGCGATCGTCGGAAATCTCGGGGATAGTCAGGATGATCGGCTCGTTGCTGACGTCGATCCACGCCACCGAGTAGGCGGTGTCGTTGTTGGGGCAGCCGCCGTCGCGGTAGGTGGCGTCGATGACCTCCTGCGCATGCCAGAACTGGTTGACGGCCGAATAGGGCACGTGCTTCGGATCCTGCGGCATGTTGGTCCACTTGTAGCGCGTGAAGGCGTTGTAGACATACGGGAAGCCATAGACGAAGGCCTGGAGCGCCAGCGAGTAGGCGTACTCCGCACGCCAGTCGAAGACAGCCGGTGCCGGGGGTGCGGGCGCCTGCGCCGCCATGGAGGCCTTGGCCGCCAGGTCGTTCATGCCGGCGGCCGCCCCCAGGCCTGCGCCGATCCGCTTGAGGTCATCGGCCGTGAGCACCTGGGCGCCCATCTTGCCGAGCGCGTCCTCAATCTTGGCGGCGTACTGTTTGTCGACGAAAATGCCGAGCGCGACAGCACCCGGGTTGAGCGCCAGGCCCAGGTGGCTGGCGTGGGCGGCCAGGTCGGTTGCGCTGCTGGGGGCGTTGCCGCTGAGCGTTTCGACGTCGGCCGCCACGCGTTCGGCCATTGCCACCAAATCTAAACCTGTACTCGAGCCGATGTCCAGCACGTCCACGTCGACGTTGCCGGCATCGTCCTTGGCGATCACCAGCAGGTTGCTGGCGTTCACCATCTGCAGCTGCGGTCCCATGGTCTTGAGCTTGGAGGCTACCGCATCATAGGCTGCCTTGCTGGCAAACACACCGGCCACCAGCTGCTGCTTCTCCGGCGCCACCACTGCGGCCGTCGCTGCCACGGCAGCCACTGCGGCTGCCGCTGCTCCGGCATCTGCTTCGGGCGCTACTGCACCGGCATCACTGCCGGCGGCTGCGGCTCCTGCCGCCGTGGCCTGCTCGGCTGCTTCGTCTGAGACGTCGTACGACTTGGGTTGCCCGCCCAACGCGATCAGCTTGGCCGTGAACGCGCCCGCCTCGTCGGCTTCGGCTAGTACGCCCACCGCTGCGCGGCCGCCGGCAATCTCCTTGGCCAGCCCGTCACGTTCTTGCTCCGACATGCCGAGATGCTTATGAAAGAACGAGCCGATGATTCCGCCGCCCAAGCCGCCGCCCAGGATGCCGCCCAGCAGGCTCAGCCCGCCCGTCGGCACGGCGGCGATCAACCCCAGAATGGCGCCGATTGCCGCGCCCTTGCCGCCTGCACGGGGGCCGGTGAGGTCCTGCTTGATGCCGTTCTTTCCGTCTGACACGAGCACGCCGACGGCGCCGGCCTTCACGTCGTCGTTCGCCTTGTCCCATGCCTTCAGATCCTCGGCTGCTTGCTGCGCCGCGGCCTCGTTGTCGTACAAGGCGATGATCAATTGTTTGGTTTGTTTTGCCATATGCTTCTCCTTCAAAAATGAACTATGCAGCCGGCTGGCTGCTATCAATCTGTGAGGATTCAGTCGGCGCTGCCGCAGCAGCTTCAGGCGCTGCCGCATCTGTGCCAGACGTTGCTGCCGCTGCCGCTGTCTCAACACCTTCCTGGGTAATCGTCGTAGGATTCCGGCTTGCCCCCTAGCTCGGCCAGCTTGGCTGCAAAGGCGTCCGCCTCATCGCCGCCCGCGAGAACCCCGACCGCGGCGCGGCCGTCGGCGATCTCTTTGGCCAACCGGTTGCGCTCCTCTTCCGAAAGGCCGAGGTGTTTGTGGAAGAACGCCCCCACAATTCCGCCGCCCACGCCGCCGCCCAGCACCCCGCCAAGCAGGCTCAACCCGCCCGTCGGAATCGCGGCGATCACACCCAGAATGGCGCCGATCGTGGCCCCTTTGCCGGTAGCATGCGGGCCGACAAGCTCCTGCTTGATGCCCCCCTTGCCGTCGGCAACCAGCACGCCGACCGCACCCGCCTTCACGTCGTTGTCGGCCTTATCCCACGCCTTCAGGTTTTCCGCTGCCGTCTGTGCTGCCGATTCACTGTCGAAAATGGCTATGACCAGCTTCGTGTATTCCTTTTTTGACATACAACTCCTCCATATTTGGTCCGCACGCCCACGTGGGGATGTCGCGCGCACATTGCGTAGGGGCACAGCGTAGTCTCAGAAAGCATCAAGGTGCAGCCGGCGAAGTGCTCTTGCTCATGCCGGGGATGCGATTGCGGTAGGTTGCGCCGTGTCCGGTCAGGCTGGCAATGTCCATCAGCAGGGCCAGGCCGATCCATAGCCAGTCCCAGCCTTGAAGCCCGATGCCTGGCGACCACAAGAATACAAAAAACAGCGTCGTAAAGGGCAGAAAGATGATCCCCAAGACTGGCCAAATCCACATGCCGTTAAACGGGGCCATAAACCAAGTAGGCCGAGCAATCCACAAGAACAGGTCTGCCAAGCGGGGGAAAAAGCCGGCGAAGAGCGCAAATAGACAAGGCATGGTTTTCTCCTTATAAGCTTAGAGTCGAAGACGGGAATGCAGCAGCGCCGGCGCCCTACGCAGCCGGTTGGCTGGTTGGCGTGACTGCCTTCTGTTCGCGATACTTCGCGTAGTGTCCGGCGAGGCTGGTAATGTCAAAGAAGATGGCCATGCCGATCCACAGCCAGTCCCAGCCTGTAGCCCTATGCCAGGTGTCCAGAGATATCACGTAGAACAGGGTCGTAAACGGCAAAAAGATGATACCCAGAATGGGCCACAGGAAGTTGCCGTTAAACGGCGCCATAAACTGGGTTGGGCGCGCGATCCACAGCAGCAGGTCCGCGACGCGTGGGAAAAAGCCGGCGAACACGGCAAATAGACAGGGCATTGATCCTCCTTGTGTGCGGTGATAGTCATGTCGTCGCGCTGGACTTGGCAGTGGTGTCGGCACCACTGCTGTTGATAGTACCTGGAGGGTCGCAAATTGTAACGCTCCCCAAGGGCTTACTTTAGGTCTAGATATGGAGGGTAATGGCCGTATGCATGTGGCGGGCGCCGTACGCAGTACACCAGGGCGAGGAGTGTGCACACTCCTCGCCCGAGTTCCATCTTGCAGCGGTCTTTACACTTGCTTAGCGCGCAGGATGCGCCATCATGTCGACTGCGACGGTGGCCGCGAGAATCAGGATGTCGTCCTGGCCGGGGTCGATCTCGACGCCGTAGGAGTCGGCGATGCGGAACCACTTCTTGGAGACTTCGGCCACGCGTTGCGCGGCCCAGCTCGATCCGGTACTCGTGGTCCAGGAGGTTGCCCTGGATCTCCATGTCGGGACCCCCACGCACGTTGACGGTCCAGCGCTCGCGCAGCGGCGTGATCAGCGCCTTCTTGACCATGGCGATCTGCTGGCCGCCCGGCATCCTCGATCTCCATCGAGTCCTTCACCCGCAGCATGCGCTCCTGGATCTTGCACAGCTCGCGGCCGGCGCGGTCCTCAAAGAGCAGCGTCTGCCGCACGCGCAGCGCCTTGCCGTCGACCTTGAAAACCCGCTCGCGGCGCTCGTTCTCGATCCAGAAGTCGTCGCCGATCGAGACCAGGTTCTGCCGCATCTGGTAGCGGTTGGCGCCGCCGCCGCCAAGCGGCCCCGGGCCGCCTCCCCCTGGTCCCCGATCTTCCCGGCGTTCTTCCCGTCTGTCTCTTCCTAACATTGCAATATCTCCTTGCTAGTTGTTTTACCATTGCTACACAAGTTATGCTCCGCCTGGACTACTGCCGCGCCATGGCGACGCGCAGGCGTTCGTCGGGATCGATGAAATGGTCGTGGTCGTCCTTGCCCACGTCGAGCTGCACCCAGTTGATCTTGCCGGTGAACTTGCTGTCCTCGGTCGTATAGTCGGGCGAGACTGGCGTGCCGGATCTCATAGCCGATGTCGGTCGTCTCGTCGGCCGAGAAGATCATCGCCTGCGTGGCTTGGACGCGACCCGTGCCTACCTCCTTGCCGTCATAGTACAGGGTGACGTCGCCGCCCTTGCCAGGGCCGCCGCCGTCATAGGCAAATTCCATGCGCACCTGGTGCTTGCCTTGCGCGAATCGGCTCCGTCGCCTCGGTCGGGAATTCGTGAATGCCCAGCACGTTGTAGACGAACTTGGCGCAGCCATCCTTGGCATACACGCTCCAGCCGCCGAACTTGCCGCCCTGGGCGATGATGACGCCGTTGGCGGGCTTGCTGCCGACTTCGATCTCGGCGGTGACGGAGAACGACTTGTTCTTGATGCTGACGACGCTGCTCTCCGACAGGCGTCCCATGCCGGGGAAGAACAGCTGCGAGTTGCCGTGGATCAGCGTCGGCCGGCCGGCCAGTTCGGGGAGAAGGCGCTCGACCTGGCGATCGTCCAGCGGGATGGCGTTGTACTTGGTCGCCTCGATCAGGAACAGCCGCTGCAGCTTGTGCAGCATATCGGGCATTCTCCTTGGCAAGGTCGTGCGCCTGGGTCCAGTCCTTGCTGCCGTCGTACAGCTCCCAGACGTCGTCGTCAAAGGCCACCATCTTCTGCCCGACCATCAGCCACGGCGTGCGGTGCTTGGTGACGGCGCTCCAGCCCTTGTAGTAGATGCCGCGGTTGCCGAACATCTCGAAGTACTGCAGGTCGTGCCGTTCGGGTTCGTCAGCCTTGTTGAAGCTGTACAGCATGCTCGTGCCTTCCATCGGCGACTGCGTCACGCCGTTGACCGCCATCGGCTCGGGCAGGCCGGCCGCCTCGAGGATGGTCGGGCGCGACGTCGATGACGTGGCTGAACTGCGTGCGCAGCCCGCCCTTCTCCTGGATGCCCTTGGGCCAGTGCACGATCGTGCCGTTGCGCGTGCCGCCCCAGTGCGAAGCCACCTGCTTGGTCCACTGGTACGGCGTGTCCATCGCCCAGCGCCCAGCCCACGGCATAGTGGTTGTAGGACTCAGGCGAGCCGAACTCATCCATCTTGGACGAGCATGAACTCCGGCGTCTCCAGCGCAGCCATGCCGTTGAAGTTGGCCATCTCGTTGAACGCGCCGTTCAGCGTGCCTTCGGCGGAGGCGCCGTTGTCGCCGATGATGACGTAGATCAGCGTGTCGTCCAGGATGCCCAGGTCTTCGATGGCATCGATCACCCGGCCCACGTGATAGTCGGTATGCTCCAGGAACCCGGCATACACCTCCATCTCGCGCTCGAGCACCGGCTTGAGCTCGGCGGGCATGTCATCCCAGGCGGGAATCTCGGCGTGCCGCTTGGTCAGCTCGCATCCGGCGGGATGACGCCCAGCGCCTTCTGCCGGGCAAACGTGATCTTCGCGCTGCTTGTCCCAGCCCTGGTGCAAACTGGCCCTTGTACTTGTCGGCCCATTCCTTGGGCACATGGTGCGGCGCGTGGGTTGCGCCGGGCGAGAAGTAGACGAAGAACGGCTTGTCGGGCATCAACGCCTTCTGCTGGCGAATCCAGTTCACCGCATGGTCGGCCAGATCCTCGGTCAGGTGATAGCCCTCTTCCGGCGTCGCCGGGCGGCTCGATCGGGGTCAGTGCCTTCATAGAGCGCCGGATCCCACTGGTTGTTCTCGCCGCCGATGAAGCCGTAGAAGTACTCGAAGCCGCCGCCGCCCGACGGCCAGTGCTCGAACGGTCCCATCGGGCTGGATTCCCAGACCGGCACTTCGTGGCACTTGCCGAACATGGCGGTCGAATAGCCGTTGAGCTTCAGCGTCAGGGCGACCGGCGCCTTGGTGTTGGGTCGCAGCGAGCTTTGGCCGGGCGCCGCGGTGGCAGTCTCGGTGATGTTGCCCATGCCCACCGAGTGGTGATTGCGGCCGGTCATCAGCGCCTGGCGGGTGGGCGCACACAGGGCGCAGGTGTGGAAGCGATTGTATTTGAGCCCGCCTGCGGCCAGCTTCTCGAAGGTAGGCGTGTGGCACGGTCCGCCAAAGGCGCTGGATGCGCCAAAGCCCACATCGTCGAGCAGGACGATCAGCACATTGGGCGCACCTTGCCGGCGGGCGCAGCGGTTCGATCGGCGGGTACTTGGTGTCCGGGTCCTTGGCATCGTAGGTCGTCAGCCCCGGTCTGGGCACATCCGGAATCGGAAGGTGCGCCCGCAAATGCCGATCAGGTTGGTTTGGCATCAAAAAACTCCTTGCAATGGATGAAGTTGTCGGCCTACTGCTTTGCCATGATCATGCGCATGTAATCATCCGGCTCGATCATGTGGCTGTGGTCGTCATCGCCGACCCTGAGCTCCACCCACTTGATCTTGCCGTTGAAGATGGTGTCTTCCGCCTTGGCGCTGGGCAGCACGGGCGTGCCCAGTTCGCGGCCGATGTCCAGTCCTTCCGTGGCCGAGAAGACGACCGGCTGTGTGACCGGGATGCTGCCGCCGCCCGCCTCCTCGCCGTCATAATAGAAGGTGATATCGCCGCCCTTGGCCAGGCCGCCGCCCGCATATTTGAACTCGGCCCGCACCTGGTGTTCGCCGGGTGTGAGGCTCTTCTGCGCGTCGATCACAAATGTCTGCACGCCAAACAGGTTGTAGACAAAGCGGGCGGCGCACTTCTCGATCATCAAGCCCCAGCCGCCATAGGAGCCGCCGATCGCCACGAGCGTGCCCTGCGCTTCGCCCTCAGGCACGACGATCTGCGCCGTCACTTGGAACGACTTGTTCTTCACGTCGAGCACCGTCGCTTCCGAGATGCGCTTCATCCCTGGGAAGTAGATCTGCTTGTTGCCCTTGACCAGCGTCGGCCGCCCGGCGATCGTCGGGATGAAGCGCTCGACACGCCGATCGTCCAGCGGGATGACGTTGTACTTGGCCGCCTCGATCAGGAAGGCGCGCTGCAGCTTGCGCAGCATCTCGGGGTTTTCCTTGGCGAGGTCGTGCGCCTGCGTCCAGTCGCTGCTCGCCGTCGTACAGCTCCCACACGTCGTCGTCAAACGCCGGCAGCTTGGTTGCTCATCGTCCACGGCGTGCTGTGGCGGGTCACTGCGCTCCAGCCCTTGTAGTAGATGCCGCGGTTGCAGAACATCTCGAAGTACTGCACGTCGTGGCGCTCGGGCTCGTCCTTGGCGTTGAACGAGTAGAGCATGCTCGTACCCTCGTAGGGGCTCTGCGTTACGCCGTGCATCTGGATCGGCTCGGGAATGCCGGCCGCCTCGAGCACGGTCGGCGCCACGTCGATGACATGCGTGAACTGCGTGCGCAGTCCGCCCTTCTCCTCGATGCCCTTGGGCCAGTGCACGATGGTGCCGTTGCGCGTGCCGCCCCAGTGCGACGCCACCTGCTTGGTCCACTGGTACGGCGTGTCCATCGCCCAGGCCCAGCCCACGGCGTAGTGGTTGTACGCTTCCGGGCTGCCCCACTTGTCGAGGTGCGCAGCCAGGAACTCGGGCGTCTCGATGGCTCCGGCCATACCGTTGAGCGTGATGAACTCGTTGAACGTGCCGTTGGGCGTGCCTTCGGCCGAGGCGCCGTTGTCGCCGATAATGACGTAAATCAGCGTGTTGTCCATGATGCCGAGCTGCTCGATGGTGTCGACGATCCGCCCCACGTGATAGTCGGTGTGCTCCATGAAGGCCGCATAGGTCTCCATCTGCCGCTCGAGCACGGGCTTGAGCACGGCGGGCATGTCATCCCAGGCCGGGATCTCGGCCGGCCGCGGCGTCAGCTCCGCATCCTGCGGCACGACGCCGATCTCGATCTGCCGCGCAAAGGTGATCTCGCGCTGCTGGTCCCAGCCATGGGCGAACTTACCCTTGTACTTCTCGATCCATTCCGGCGCTACGTGATGCGGCGCGTGCGTGGCGCCGGGCGCAAAGTAGACGAAAAACGGCTTGTCGGGTGCCAGCGACTTCTGCGTCTGAATCCAGGTAATGGCATGGTCTGCCAGGTCCTCGGTCAGGTGATAGCCCTGCTCCGGCGTCTTGGGCGGCTCGACCGGCGTCGTGCCCTCGTATAAGCGAGGGATACCATTGGTTGTCCTCGCCGCCGATAAAGCCGTAGAAGTACTCAAAGCCCGAGCCGGTCGGCCAGGTGTCGAAGGGGCCGATCGGGCTGTTGTGAAAGACCGGCACCTCGTGGCACTTGCCGAACTGCGCCGTCGAGTAGCCGTTGAGCTTGAGTGTCTCGGCCAGCGGCTGCTTGTTGTTGGGCCGCACGGAGGTCTGGCCGGGTGCCGACGTGGCCAGCTCGGTGATGCAGCCCATGTTGACCGAGTGGTGGTTGCGCCCGGTCAGCAGCGCCGCACGTGTGGGCGCGCACAGCGCCGTCGTGTGGAAGCGGTTGTAGCGCAGTCCGCCGACTGCCAGCCGCTCAAAGTTCGGCGTGTCGCAGGGGCCGCCGAACGCGCTCGAGGAGCCAAAGCCGGCATCGTCGAGCAGGACGACGAGTACGTTGGGGGCCCCTTCCGGCGGTTCGATCTGGCGGATGGGCGGGAAGCGGGTGTCCGGGTCTTTGGCATCGTACGTGGTCAGCCCGTGCTGCACCTGGTCAGGGATGGGCAGGATCGTGCGTGCTTGTCGATCGAGTTGTGGTGACATTTCTTCACTCCGTTGCGGATATTGCGCTGACAGTCTTCGGTGACCCGTTGCGCCACGGCTTCGCTTGCGAACGGCGCAAGCACCAACTGTTTGTCGCTTGCTGCCCCGGCAAATTCCT
The DNA here is from genome assembly GCA_963701415.1 of uncultured Chloroflexia bacterium. Lineage (GTDB taxonomy): Bacteria > Chloroflexota > Anaerolineae > Caldilineales > Caldilineaceae > Fredericiella. The sequence goes on along the minus strand of CAVPAH010000018.1, from coordinate 106,888 downwards.
GCTATACCGCCGGCTGGTTTGCTGTGCCCACCTGTCTAGATACCCGGTTCTTCCCAGCCCGGCTGCATCTTGACCTTGAGCGACTCGCGCGGGACGACCTCGCCCACGACGTGCTGTGGGATATGGCGCGGCATCGGTTCTTCCCAGGCGAACCAAATCGCCGCCACGCGGAAAATGAAGCCGACGGCGAAGGAAATCAGCGTTGCCGGCCAGATGCTCAGCTGCAAATAGAGCGCGCAGATAAGGTAAACGACCGAGGTCAGCACGGCCGTGCCGACAAACCACTCGCCGCGGACGAACTGCTTGGCCGACTTGCCGGCGGTGATGTCGATCAGGAAGCGGCCGGTGGTCGGGCCGACGACGCCCAGGGCGACCGCGGCGATCGGCGGCATCCCCACTTGCAGCCCCACGTGCACGCCCATGGCGGCGTACCAGGGTAGCGAGAAGGCGGTCATGAACTGGAACCAGGTCTCGCGGAAGTTCTGGCCCTTGCCGTAGGCGGTGAACAGGCCGACAATCCCTGCGAGGATGCAGAGGATCAGGTACCATGGGTTCGTCCACGACCCTGGCGGCAGCTTGCCGGCGATGATGTCGCGGGCGCTGCCGCCGCCGATGCCGCCAAAGATGCCGAGGATGAGGATGCCGACGATCGTCCACTGCTTGCCGCGGTAGTAATCGGGCCGCTGCGCCAGCAGCGCGCCGTTGAGCGCGTTGGTCGTCGCCGCGATCAGGTCGATGATCAGAAAGTTGCCGACCCCACTTGTCAGGTAGGCTGCCATCTGCGCAAAATAAGCCTGCAGGTCCATGCTACTTGCCTTCCAAATAGGTTTATCTGGAGCTCGGTAATCTCATCTGCGCCATCGCCTGCTGATGAATCTCCATGGGTATTCCAAAACAGAAGCCTCCCTGTTCTTGCGCATAGCACGCTTGCTCGACCTGCGCTGCACACACGATGCGTCGACGACCACAGTGAGATCGAGTTCGCACGTTGACGATCAGCATCTTGGCGTGTCGTGGTCGGCCAACTGATGCGCGACGGCCAGAGCATCTCGAGATAGCAAAAGTGTAACAAGGTGCTGATACCCAAAAACCGGCAGGCGTGGGATCAGCCACCATTGCTGGGCGCGTGCATTGTCGTCTCCCGGCACCTACAGAAACCCGCCCACGCCTTTCCCGATGATCATCACACCCATCATCAGCAGCACCACGCACACCACCGTAGCGTTGTTATACTTAAGCCATTCTTTCCACGTTTGCAGGTGCCGATCCGCTTGCTTGCCCGCGATCAGGCGATAGAATACCGGTACCGCGATCGTGACGCTGCCGATAAACACAAAGAGCGCCAGCGCCAGTCGCGCCTGCCGCGGCGGCGCACCGGCTTCCGCAATCGAAACGATGGTCGAAAACGCCAGCGCCAGGTTCTTGGGGTTGATGACGGCAAGCCCAATGGCCAGCAGCAGTGCCTGGAGCCCGGAGAGACTCTCAATGCGGCTTGTCCATGCCGGCAGCGGGTGCGCCTCTCCCTGCTTGGGGCGCCGAATCCATACGGCAAGCGCCGCGACGACGAAGAGCAGCCCGATAAATATCCTGAGACCGGCACTTGCACTCGCAAACACCGACCCACGGTTAAAATCAAGATCTTCAGGCAGCAGGAGCACCGCCCCGATACAGATCACCATACCGGAGACCCAACCGAGCAAGTATAAGATTCCGTTGCGGCGGGCGTGGTCGCTAAATAAGATCAGGATCGCGGCAATGATCGGTACGGGACTGATCGCCGCCGCGATCCCCGCGATAAAGACGTCGCCAAACTCGCTAGCCATGTGCCCCGAACCTCAACTCGTTTTGTGGATTACAACAGGGCAGCTCGCAGCGATTGTGGCATGCAAGTAACCGTCACTTTCGTGCCACAATCGCTGCGGCTCAGGTAATTTAGACTTGGCGCATTACCGTCACGGCCCGGAGCGCTCATACTGGACGGCTAGCTGACCGTCCGCATTCTGCGCCGTCAGCGAATTGCCCTGCACCTGGAACGTCGCCGCCGACTGCAGCGCCGCCAGGTACTGGCTTTCCTGCTCCATCACGTTAGACGGCTCGCTGCACGTCTTCTCTGTCGCCGAGATCGGCCCCATCTGCACGGTGCCGTCTTGGCCGATCGTGTAGGTGCCGGAGTAGTCGTTGCAGCCGCTAAAGCCCGACAGTTGGCCTTCGGGACCAAACTGCGCCGTGATCGCCACACCCATCACGCTCGCAATGCCGGAGCTGCCGTTGTTAAACATGATGGCATTCCACGTCGGCTCGGTCGGTACGGTCGTCGTGATTGCCGCCGCGTCGTTTTGCGCCGGCACCACGGTTACCTGCACGTCCTGAATTGGGTTGCCGTTGGTGATCACCGGCACCGGCGCGCCGGGAACAAAGAGCAGATGCCCGTTGCCGTCCTGGATAAAGCCGGCCAGGGCGTAATTGTGATCCTTCTGAATCAACGCCGAATTGTAAGTCACGTTAAACGGGATCGGCACCTGGTTGCCGCTGGTGCTGATCTGCTGTTGGCTGATCAACCCGGCAGCGTCCGGCCACAGGCCGGTATCACGCAGCTGCACGGTGACCATCGCCTTGTCCGGCAGCGTCACCTGCTCATCGTATGTGACATTGCCGGTAACTACCGGCGGGTTGGCGGCACTTGGGACAGGCTGTCCGCCGCAGGCACTGAGCACCATACCGGCGAGAACAATCAGGGAGAGTATGGTCAATTTACGCATGAGATCAGGTCCTTATGTATGGCGGTAACGAGGACGCCGCCCGCATGGGCTGCGGCGGTGAACAAATCCCGCGCATAGACGGCCCCGGCGCCAGATGACGGATCTCCGTATCGGACGCTAAGGCCGTCTGTCGCGTTGCTTCTTGATTACTTCTTCGACTTTGCCTTTGCCTTCAGCGCTTCGCCGGCAGTGTCGATCGCTGCCGCCTCGCCCAGGTCGTAGGCGCCGCCTGCCACATCGCCCACGCCCTCGATCAGGGCGTCCTTGGCAGTCTGCCGTGCCGCCTCGGCGATCACGACCTCTTCGACACCCTGCACCGTCAAGCTCTGCTCCCATGACGCCCAGTGCCTCGCTGGCTTCCGCGGCTCTGCCGGCGGCGGCGATGCGCATAAAGCCTTCGGCGGCTTCGTTGGCACCCATCTCGCCGATTTTGGCGCCGCTCTCGGCCAGGCTTTGGGCCAGGGCACGCATCGCGCCCAGCCGCATGATGACGTCGACGGCCAGGTCCTGCAGCTGCTCGCTGCGATCCGCTAGGAAGGCGGCCAGAATTGGCTTCCCCATCCGGTCGACAATGGCGCTGGCCGTGGCCAACTCGCCCGACACGCGCGCAACGGCCAACCCGCGCTCCAGGTCGTCGAGGCCCAGCAGGCCCACGACGGCCGCCATCGTCTCGATGTCTTCCGACGCCGCCAGCATGTCGGCCCCTTCCGCTACGTCGATCACGCCGGCCACGCCGACAACTTCGCTCAACTCGGCCAGCCGTTCGGCAACGATGGCCGCGTCCTGCCCGCGCGTGATATCGCTGGCCCCTGCTGCTAAAGCCGCCGTGCCAATTTGTGCTGCCGCCTGCGCGACCTGGAAATCTTCGACGCCGGTCGGCAACTTCGCCGAGACCCTGTACCGCCGTTTCGACTGCGGCTTCTTCAAGCTCTGAACCGACCTTGGCGAGATTCTTCTTCTCGACGGTGATGCTCGCTCCTGCAGCCTGTTTCCCGTTAGTTTCCTTCTTCTTAGTCGCCATTCTGTTGCTCCTTTTTTGATTTGTCGTTTAGTTCGCCGCCCACGTGCCGGCTGTCCAAAGACGATTGTCAGACCACTAGTTGATCGGGGTTTCGTCGCCCAAGGACTTCTTCAGGCTCTCTTCCATCTCGGTGTCGAGCGTGGTCTGCAGTACCTGTGCCCTTGAAATTGCGCAGGATCGCCAGTTCGGCCGTGGGGTTCTCCTTGCTGGTCAGAATAAAAAGCGCCGACGTGCCGGGCTTCAATTCCGCTTCCACATCCTTCACAAACTTGCCGTCGATGCCCATGTGCATCAGCCGCCCGACCAGGGCGCCGCCGGCCAGGCCGAGTACCAGCCCGCCAATGGGGAAGAAAATCATCCCGACCAGCAGGCCCAGCATACCGCCGACCCCCGTCGCCGTCCACGTGCCGTGCGAAATCTGATTCTTGACATGAACCTTGCCGTCCGCGTCTTTCTCGATGACGGCTGCATCGTCGATATCGATAACTCCGTTCTTCTTGCCCTCTTTCAGGGCCGCGTGCACCTTTTCGGCTTCTTCCGCACTTTCAAATGTCAATACGACTAAGTTGGACATGACATGCTCCCTAGATTGTCGAATGGATTTTGGTGAGCGCGCAGTTACGCTAGACTGAGACGATACACCTAGTATTGCGACAAACAAAGCAATAGAACAGTACCACGAGAGAAGGGCTTTAGGGGAGAAATGGGGGAGGGTGTAGCCCTGTGCTAGCCGCGTCTGCTACTGCGCCTGTCATGCTGCTTGTCAAAGTAACCCCTGTTGCGTGCGACGACGATCGCCTGGCGGCGGTTGCCGACGTTTAGCTTGCGGAAAAGATTGACGGTGTGCTGACGCACGGTTTCCGTCGAGATGCCCAGCAAATGCGCAATCTCTTTGTTAGTCAAGCGCTCTTCCAGTAACCTGAGGACGTCCATCTCCCGGTAAGTCAACAGCTCGCGCAAATCGCGCCCATCTTGGCTGTTCACATTTTGACTGCGCCCGTCGTCACCCCGCCTTTCCGTGCTGCGTGTCAGGCATACGCAAGTCCTCGCTGTTCTCGTGCGCTGGTGCCGGCTGGGTTGCCGCTGCCCCCAAACTCGGTTTCATCGGCACAGGCGGCTGGGTTTCGCTCAGCAGCGCGCCGTACACACGCGGCAGCAAACCCCGACCAGGGCCGGCTTAACGCAAGCGCATCAAACAGTGGAAGAAGCTCTCGTGCGGCGTCTGACAAACACGCGCACAACCTGGCCTTGTTCGGCCAGGGCCAGCGCCCGGCCCAAAGCTTCAATCGCTTCCGCACGGTCGCCTCGTGCATCGTACAGGGCAGCCGCTAACGTATGGCACTGGATTTCCGCATAGGTGTTATGCAGTTGCACGGCCTTGTCCATTTGCCACGCTAGCCAGGTCTCCGCCACACGGAGGTCCTCGGCGGTGCCGCCTGCCAGCAGTACCCTCACAAACGCAAGCCCGGGTACGTAGAACATAGGCATCGCATTGTGCTCGAATTGGCGCCCCTCGCGCGCCACCCAACGCAGTGCTTCCTCAACCCTGCCCTGCCGCGCCGCAAGGTCGGCGGCGAACGCACTGAGGGGAGCCAGGGCGTATGTCTGCTGTCGTGCTGCCAGGGCTCTCATAGCGCCATCGACGACGCCGCGTGCCTCCTGCGGCATGCTCTGGGCCTGGTAGGTCAATGCCAGGCCGATGGCGCTGTGCGCATACGCAAATGCGTGAGCATGGTCCACCAATTCCAGCACGGCACTGAAATGCTCTGCTGCGCTGTGCAGGTCGTTCTGTAGATAGCACGCAGACGCCAAGAAGTAGTGCGTCCAGGCCGCGCTTGTCTTGATCCCGCGCGGGAGCAAGAGCTGTAGCCAGGTGGGACAGTCGGCGCGCATTTCCGTGAGGCGGGTCGCCGGCAGGTTAATATAGCTGCGCAGCGTCAACATGCGGCCCAACGTAAGGTCACGCGGGACCCCCTCTTGCCCACCCGAACTGTCGATTACGGCATGGGCATACTGCCACTGGCCCGCCATCTGGCAGGCCAGCACTAGGTGTACCGTGGCAAGGGTACGTGTGTAGAATTGGCCTGCGGGCAGGCTCGCGAGGGCCACCTGCGCCGCCTCAGCCGCACGGGCTGCATCCCCCAGGGCGACATACTGCTGGCTGCGCAAGGCTGCAATTTCGCCGCGCCAACCGCCAATGTGTGGTTCATCCGGCGCTGAGCCTGCGAGCATTGTCTCTGCGCAGTCCAGGTCAGCCTGAACATCTGGCAGGTTGTAGTGCCACTGATTGATCCAGGCGCGGGTGAGCAAAAGCTCTACGTGCCGTTCGATAGCTGGGAGTGGGAACTGCTGCAGCCAGCGTTCGAGACGGCGCCAGTCGAAATTATCCAGGAGTTGATGGCGGCGCCTCTGTAGAAAAGCAACAGCGCGTACTATCTCTCCACTGCCCAATGCATAGGCCAGCGCCTCGTCGTGGAGACCCTGTTCCTCGTACCACGCCGATGCGCGTCCATAGAGAACCGCAATTTCGGTCTTTGGCTTCTCCTCTGCCAACTTGTGCAGCAGCACTTCGCGCAGCAGTGGGTGATAGCGGTACCAGGTGCCTTCGTCATCCAGTGCTGCCGTAAAGGCGCCCATCCGCTCAAGGCTGCGCAGCAAGGCAGAACCGCCTTCTGGAGGCGCGCTTGCAAGCTCGTTTTCGCCCGACGCGCCCGCGAGCACATAATCACACAGCGGGCCGCAAACTGGGTCTAGCATGGACGTCCGCAGTAGGAAAGACAGGGTGCGCGGCGCAAGCCCGGCTAGCAGCTCCGTGCTGAAGTAGTCGCTAAAGTCGCGGAATCCCGCATTTGCCATGTCGCCCCAGCGTTCATCCTCGGCATGGATGCGCATGGCAAGGGCGGTCAGGCGTAGGCTCGTGATCCAGCCTTGCGACTGCTTGACCAATGCGCTGGTATCGGCATCGCCGATGGGACGCTCGAAGAACTTCGCAAAGAACTGTGCTGCTTCCTCTTCCGTAAAACCGAGATCCGCCGCACGCAGTTCGCATAGGCTGCTGCGGGTGCGCACGCGCCACGGCAGCGGTGGATCATGGCGCGCCGTAAGCACAAGATGCATCGCGCGCGGCGGGTAAGTGACGAGGTCGATCAAGAGCCGGTAAATGAGCGGGTCATGGATTACATGATAGTCGTCCAACACCAGGATGAAGGCATCGGAGAGTTCGTTCAACCGGTTGATAAGCAGTACGGCAAGGTCGGCAAAGGTGGTGCTTTGGGGCGAATTGAGCGCTTCAAGGATGTCGCCGCCAAACCTTGGAAAGATCGTTGCCAGCGCTGTTGTCAACGCCGCAAGAAAGAGGGCTGGATCGTTGTCACTTTCGTCAAGGGAAAGCCAAGCAAAGGGCAAGTCCGTCTGTGAGAGCCAGGTGCCAACCAATGTGGTCTTGCCATACCCTGCTGGCGCCACGACCAAGGACAGCGCCGCCATGCGGTTCAGCCGCACCAGCAGGCGCGGGCGTGCAATCACGTCTTCAGGCAGGCGCGGCGGTCGCAGCTTAACGCGACGGGGGGACGGTGACTCTGTGGCAGCTGTCATTGGCTACACTGTTAACCGATAATGTTGGCTTGGCAAATGTCAGAGTGGATACAAGCTGTCGAACTGGAAACCCATGTTGCGCGCTTGCACGATCGCATCGCGCCGGTTGTCCGCGTGCAGCTTGCTGAAGACGCTGCGCGTGTGCTGCTTGACCGTTCCAACCGAAATGCCAAGCGCGTGTGCGATTTCCTTGTTGGTCAGCCGCACTGCCAGCAGGCGCAGCACCTGCAGCTCGCGCAGCGTCAGAAGCTCGATGAGGTCAGGATGCTGCGGCTGTACGGCCACCTCAACGGGCGCAAATCCAGCAGATCCATTCGCTGGTGCGGCGCCATATACCTTGCCTGGCCTTGTATCGGTGCCGATCGTATCCGTGCCGCTGCGTTCGCCCCGTGTGCGCTCGCCCCGTATCCGCTCTACGAATTCTGCCTGGTCTGTGCCCGGCCTCAGCTGCGGCAGCAACGCGTCGAGACCTGAATCTGCATCTAGAAACGGTCGGATCATTCTGCCAGGCATTGCTGCCGCCACAGCAGCGGTCAGTGCCTCTAGCGCTTCTGGTTGTCGCCGGCGTGCGTTCCATAGAAGCGCCTTGAGGATCAACACGTCGACGAGAAAACGCCGGTTGTGGGCGGCAGCCAGATATTGCTCGAGGTGACCTAGCATCTGTTCTGCCTCGGCGAGACAAGCCGAGGTTCCAACTTGGACAAGAATGGCCGCAATGGCCATACCTGGAGCAAAGAAGTGCGGCATCGGCAGTACCTGCGCCGTACGGTTGGCCCCCATCGCCCACGCATAGGCTTCGTCGAGCCGACCCTGCTTTGCCGCCAGATACGCTTCAAAGGCAGCAATCGTGTGCTGGATCGGTTCATTACCGATCTGGCGTCCATAGTCGCGTACCATCTGCACGACCGCCAGGGCTGCCTGCGCATCCCCTTGTGCCTGCAGCACCGATGCCAGGCCAAACGCGCAGTGTACAAACGCAAATCCCGGCGCGCTGTGTTTTTGATTGAGTACCTCGGTAAAATCGTCCGCAGCCGCCGCGAGATCGTTCATTGCATACAGCGCATTGCCATGGAAGTAGAGCGCCCAGGCCCTGCTTTCCCGCCATTGATTCTGCTGCACCAGCAGCAAGAACTCCTCGGCTGTCTCTTTTAAGTTCAGCAGATCCGCCGCCATCCAGTACATAAAACATACGGCAAGCAGCCCACGGCTGGCCACCGCCGTGCGGCGCGCACGATCTTCCGCGCGCGCGGTGGCCAGTGCGTCCAGTGCTGTCTGCAGCCCGGCAGATGCATACAGGCTGCCCCCGATAAACAGCCAGGCGACGCCGCGCGCGCTTGCCTTTGCCAGCGGCAGACGCTCGAGCGCACGCCGCGCTGACTGGTAGGACCGCACCATATCTCCCATGGCGTAATACTGCTGGCTGCGCAGTGCGTCGATTTCGCCGCTCAGTTCGCTCTTGGCTCTCTCCGGCAGGTCGCTCAAGTCGAGCATCTCTTCGGCGAGGTCCAGCCGCTCCGGTACCTGCGTCAGCGCATCGTACTTGTGCAGCAGCCATACTTCGGCGAGGAGGAGCTGCGGGCTGGCGTCGATCGCACTGCGTGGCATCAGGTGCAGCCACTCCTCCAACTGCTGCCAATCCTCTTGGTTCATCGCTGCGGCGCGGTTTTGTTCGATGAGCACACCTGCCTGGGCCGTATCCCCAGCCGCCAGCGCATAGCTGATGGCCTCACTCACGAGATTGTGCTCGCTGCACCAGCTGCTGGCAGCAGCATACAAAGCACGGATTTCCGCGCTGGGGGTCGCGCTGCGCAGCCACTGCAGCAGGAGCTGCCGAAACAGGTGGTGATATCTGTACCACTGTCTTGAGTCGTCGAGTGAAGTCAAGAACAGGTCTTCCTGCTCCAATTGATCGAAGATCTGCCGGCTTGTCAGCTTGCCTGCAGCGTGACCGCCCAGGACTGCGTCGCATAGCTCCGGACACATGCGCTGCAAGACCGACGTCTTGAGCAAAAACGACCGCACGTCGGGAGTTCGTTGGGCCAGCACTTCCGCCGCCAGGTAGTCAATTGCAAGCCGGTTGTGACCCTGAAAAAGTGTCGCACTTTGGGTCGTATCTCGATTGCGCAGCAAGATGCTCGCCAGGTGCAAACCTGTGATCCAGCCTTCCGTGGAATCCAGCAGGTTCTCCACGAATGCCGTGTCCAGCGGCTGCTCCAGTTCTTGGGCCAGGTAAGCAGCAGCCTCTTCGCTCGTGAATCGCAGCTCGCGTGTGCGGATTTCTGATAGCTCGTTGTGTGCGCGCATGGAGGCAAGCGGCAGCGGCGGATCGACGCGCGAGGCAACCACCAGGCGCAGGTTGGCCGGAGGATAGTGCAGCAGCTCGGCCAGGAACAAGTGAATGGTCGGCTCACTGATCACATGGTAGTCGTCGAGGACGAGGACAAAGTTTTCGTCGATCTTGTCCAGGATATCTGCCAACTTGTGCGCCAAGGCAGACGAAGCGTGGCTGTGATACGCGGCCCGGCTGCAAACTCCTGCTGCACGGCTGGAAAGAGCGTCGCAAGTGCAGCGGCGAGGTAACTTAGAAACACGGCCGCATCGTTGTCGCCCGCGTCAAGCGAAAGCCATGCATACCGCATGCCGCAGCGCTGTACCCAGTCGCTGATCAACGTGGTCTTGCCATAACCTGCGGGTGCAGTGACGATTGTGAGGGTGCGCCCGGCTTCTAGCAGCGCATCCAGATCGTGGCCGATCGACCAATTGCGCCGCAACACGTGGACGATTCAACTTCGTATGAATGAGGGACCTGGCGGCAGCCCCATACCCCATACAATACCTTCTCCTCGTCCACGCGCGGGCATGGAAATAAATGGAAGTAGTTAGCTCATTCTTCAGCTTACCATGTTTTGCCTATCTGGACAATCTGAAATGCGCCCCCCGGAGAAGCAGCGTGTGCTTGGCCCTCCCTGATAAATAACCACTATTTAGCACCATATGGTAGTAGGTTTGGCTGAGCGGACAGCTATACTAGCGGTGAGTATGTGTTCGGATCGTCTAAAAGTGCTCACATTGGAATGATTATATAGGAAGCTGTCAGAAGAGGTGGCTGACTTTGCCATATCCCGATAGACTGCGCATGGCCGAGCCGGCCGACTATGTGATTCACCTGCTTGGCAAGATCGACGCCGGGTGGGCCGCCGCGCTTGGCGAAATGGGCATTGTCACCCACAAGCGTGACGCCGCTTGTGATATCACCATTCTTTGCGGCCACGTCACTGATCAGGCTGCCTTGCTCGGTATCCTCAACCTGGCCCACAGCCTTGGCACGGAGCTGCTCTCCGTCGAATATCTGCCAGATGCGCAGAACTGACTAGCTCACGTGCTCGATCAGGCGCTGGCGGTACATTGCATAGGCCGCAAGCAGCCGTTCGCGCTCGTAGGGGTCGTGCACCTGCGCTGCCAACGAACACTGCCCGGCCCGAAAGGCGAGGTACGCGGCGCTGTAAAACGCAAGCGACTGCCTGTCGACCGGCGGTCCTCCCGCCGCTACATAGGCGCTCAGCACGCGATCGGCGTCACGCCGACCTATCTGCCATTCAATGATGGCCCCGACAATATCCCATGCCACCGGCTGTCTGCCGATCAGGGTGTGATCGCAGTCATGGCCAGCACCGTCGACTTTGCGTACCAACTCACTGTTGGCTGTCCGGATCCATTCGTAGGGCTGCAGGTGGCCGTCACCATAGCTCGTACGCGGGCAGCCGGCAGCCGGGCGTAGGCGGCGCGCCTTTTCGGCGATACCTATACCGCAAGCCTCGGTTGTATTGACATAAATCATTTCGGTAAGACGATCGATCGCATCCGCCATTGCTCCGGGCGAGAGCTCAGGGCCGGCGACACGCGCAACATAGCCGCCCAGCCTTGTCGCCATGTCGCTGGGCGCCGCCTGGCACCCAAGCGGGGTGCCCTCCAGCCATTCGGTTGCGACAAAGCCTAGGGCCGTCCCGAGTACTTGCGGGGCAAGATCTTGGGCAGCACGCCTGCGCAGCAGGGCAGCAATGTCCACCGCCGCACTGGTTAGGACGGAAGAATTGGCCGCCAAGCCAAGAAACTTGAACAGTACCCTGCTGCCGTCGTCCATCGTGTACAGATACTTGACCCTTTCAAAGTGGTTGCAGATGGCCGGCCACTCTTCGATGTCTGTATAGACGTGTTGCCGCCATACGCCCCCACTTATGTTGTCGACTCGCACTGGCTCCCGGCCAATTGCTGCGACCAGCGCCTCAGGCAGTGCCAGCCCTCCAAAGGTAAGGTCCTCGCCGTCAGCTAACATAGCGCGGTGCCGTCTCCCACCAGTGCTTCACCTCCGGTGAGCCGGCGTTACCCGGCTCATTGCCGTGGCCGGGCAGAAAGGAAACGCATTCCGGACCGATCCCCGCTTTGACCAAGGCCGCCGCTGCCGCGGCCATTGAGGAGCCCGAAATACCCGGCCCTTCGTCTACCACCAGGCCAAGGCTGTTAGGCGCAAACGCCCTATCGCCTAGATCTACCATCCGTGCGTAAGGATGGCCGTGCGGACGGACGGTGAGCGACTGCAACCTGCCACCCCCCAGCTCGCAGCACCGTGGCGACGACGGCGGCCAGGGTCGTGCCAATGCTGCGAATCCCCACCACCACGGCGCCTCGTGCGTGCTCGCCGTCATGGTACGCCAGCCATTGCCCGGCGGCCAGTACATACTGCTCTGGATACAGGGCGTGCAGGCTGAAGCCTTCCGGCAGCTTCACCAGCGCGCTGAGACTGGGAAGATGGCTTATTGTGGCCAGGCGCTGCTGCAGCCGCCGGAGGGCCGCCGGAGCATCGATACGTGGCGGCGCCAGAGAGCTTAGCTGAGAGTTCAGCTCCTTGTAGGCCAGGCTGTAAAACGCTTCGGCAGCGTGTGCCGTAGCCTCATGAAAGCTCGCGGTGAGCGGCTTAGCGGCGTCCTGCTGCCCCGCCCGTTCCAGTGCGTCATGCAAGCCCTGCTCTACCTGCCCGCAGGCAATCAACAATGCTCGCAGCTGGTCAAGCTCGGTTTGGGTGCTCAAGCGTCGTGCGCACATAGGCACACAGCTGCCGGTGCAAGGTGTCAAGGGAAGTTTCGAACTTTGGGTCGCCGTAGACAAGCAATCGTTCGTTCCTGCTATGCCAGATGGGGGCAGTTCGCCGGTGTCGTTAAGCCGGATCACCCGGGCGCCCCAGTCATAGATGGCCAGCACGCTGAACGAGGCCGGGCTGATCTCGAGCGCTGCAAGAGGTCGAGCGGAACGCCGAGGTAATGCGCGATCAACGCCTTGATCACGTCGCTGTGGCTGACCACGGCCACGACCTTGTCGACGTGCCTGCGCCGCAGCTCTTCGAGGGCAAGCACGGCGCGCACCTGCACCTCCAGCATCATTCCGCCGTTCGGTAGGGGGGCGCCGCTGCGAAAATCGTTCCAATGGCGCCAGCGCGCGTCGCCGTTCAACTCGTCAAAGTGCTTACCGGTCCACTCGCTGTATTCAATATCGGCAAATGCCTCGCAGCACTGGACACTCGTGCGCACACGCTCGGCCATGGGCTCCGCCGTCTGCAGTGCGCGCTCGAGCGGGCTGCTGTAGACGGCGTCGATCTCCAGTCCCGCCAGGCGGTCGGCCAGGCGCTGCGCCTGCTCCTGCCCCTGTGTGCTCAGGTGAATTCCGGGCGTGCGCCCGGCCAGTGTGTCGGGAGCCAGTTCGGGCGCGGCGTGGCGAATCAGCAGGAATGTTGTCATGTTAACGCTCGTTGCGCACGTAGCGGCGCACCACCTGCTCGGCAAAATAGGCGAACTCGGCGTTGTCGACTGGTGGGCTGGTGTGATGCTCCCACTTGCCGCGTGAAGGTGGCGTAAAGCAGAAGGTCACCGTCGTGTCGAACTCTTCAAGCGCCGCCATCTGCCGGTCAAACCATGCGACGGCGTTGGGCCGGTGCCAGTCTGCCCAGCTGATGCCCGGTGCGCACCTTCTTGACCCCGAGCCGGCGCAGCCACTCCACGGCAAAGTCCAGCCGGTGATCGTCAAAGTGGAACCACTGGCAGATCCCCATCTGCGGGTTGAAGGACTTCGACGGCGGGCTTTGGGTGTGCCGTCGGCACGGATCAGCCCCATGTAGAAGTGGCGATAATAGCTGCTGCCTTCGCTCTCCTTGTGGCGCGTGGTCGCCTCCCATGCCGGGGGCAGGTCGAGCAGGCTGTACCAGAAGACATTCTCCACGATCGGCAGCAGCAGCTCTGCCGTGCGCTGCAGGCCAAACACCTGCACCTCGTCCGCCCCAAAGGTGGACGACGCCCACCTCCGTCACCCACACCGGCAGCTGTGTAACGGCGCGGATCTCGTCGATCTTGCGCGGCCACTCGTTGATCTGCCAGTGGTTCCAATCGAGCGGGAACCCGTGTACGGCTACGGCGTCCAGGCAGTCGAGCGCGCCGTGCCGCCTCAGCAGCGCAATAAACGTGGGATCGATCGGCGAGATGCCCCCCAGCACCAATGTTGAGTTCAGGGGCCAGTTCGCGCACGCGCTGCGTGGCCAGACTCACCATCTGGCTGAAGTCTTTCCACTCTGGGTCTAGCGTGGAATCCCAGTGCGACACGTTGTTTGGCTCGTTCCAGAACTTGAGGGCCGTAATCATTGGTGCTTCCTGTGTCCGTTGGCGCCTGTCGCCGCAGAGAATCTCTTCGCGATTCCAGGTCGTGACCGAGGATGGGTGCTCCGGATCCGGCTCGGCAAGATAGAGTTCGTGCGGCAGCGCCTTGGCCACCCTGAGCCCGCTGGCCCGCAGCATGGCTTCGACGCAGGCGTGGTTAGGCGCCCACCAGTTGGTCGGGTCGCCGGCAAAGCGGTGCTCGATAAAGGCCATCTTGGGCCAGCCGGGTTCGAGCATCGGCTCTCGGCTCTCGATGTCGAGACCGTCGGTATCTCGTATAGACCTCCTTGCCCGGCATCGTGAGCGTCTGAAACACCATCATGCGCTTTACCTTCTGCGCCACGATGTCGAGCGCCAGCGTTGGATAGCGCAGGTGATAGAAGACACCCATAAAGAGCACAAGATCGTATGTCTCGTCGTACGTAGGCGAGGTCGTAGACCTGCATCTGCCGAAACGTGACGCGATCCTCCAGCTTGTATTGGTGTGCCGCCCACTGTGCCTGGTTGAGATAATGGAGGTTGCTGTCGATACCGGTGACGGTCGCCCCGCGTTTCGCCAGCTCAAATGTGTAGAAACCGGCGTTGCAGCCAATATCCAGCGCCGTCCAGCCGCTTAGATCGGCAGGAATATGCTGCGCGAGGTGTTTCCATTTATAGGCAGGGAAATCGCCCAACGAATGGTTCGGGGCTGTCTGTGTTCCATCCGGCAGGTGCAGGTTGTGGAACCAGTGGCCAAGGGCGGCAATTTCGGCAGCAGTCTTGCCTGCCACGTTCGCCTGCGTAGAGTTGGTCGATTCGATCATCCATTTCGTCCGTAACAATCTGGGGCGGCATGAACGTGTTGCCTGCACGCCACTGCTGCGTTGCACACTGTTGCATGCCGCCGCTGGTTGATGCACAGCGCCGCGGCAACGCTCTCATCCCGCAACGATACACAACACCCCGCGCACGTTCAATATACCCGGATACAGACCAGTGCCAGCATCTAAGTCATACCTTTCCCGCACGACCTACCGCAAAAATCTGTTGGAGCGTTTCCTCGACATGCCCGTGGATACAGCCTTCGGCCGGCAAACCCACCGCAGCACCCACTATTTCGGCGACGAAACCACAGTCCCGAGGACGTCATGCGAACGCTTGCGTTCGCCCGTCCCCGAGACATGTTTATCTGCTTCACTCACCCTGCTGCGTAAAACTCCGCCGCCGCAATATACCCGCCGTCCACGACCAACGATGTGCCCGTGATACCGCCGGCATCGTCGCTGCACAGGAACACGGCCGCGCGTCCCATATCTTCGGGGTAGAGCATCTCGCCCGTCGGCACCCGGCGCAGCCGCTGGCGCAGATGGGCATCGGGATCGGCTTCATGCCGGGCATGGTAGCGCAGCATCGGCGTGTCCGTGATGCCCGGGCACAGGCAGTTGACGCGAATGTGCTCGGGCCCGTAGTCGAGCGCCAGGCTCTTGGTCAGCATCAACACCGCCCCCTTGCTGGCACAGTAGGCAGGCGTGCCCTGCTGCGCCACAAAGCTGGAGACCGAGGCGATGTTGAGGATGCTGCCGCCGCCGGCCCTGCGCAGGTGCGGCAGCGCATACTTGGTCGTGAGAAAGATCGAGCGCACGTTGACCGCCATGACCCGATCCCAATCCGCCAGCGAGCTTTGCTCCACCGTCTGCACCGCCACGATCCCTGCGTTGTTCACGACGATATCCAGCCGGCCCCAGCGCGCCGCCGCCGCTTCCACCAGGCTGCGCACATCCTCCTCGACGGTTACGTCGGCATGCCGGTAGTCCACTGCCGCCCGCGCTGCCTGGAGCTCGGCTGCTGCCCGCGCCCCCTCCTCGTCGGCGATGTCCGCCAGCGTCACGGACGCGCCGGCCGCTGCCAGGGCCTGCGCGATGCCCAGCCCGATCCCCTGCGCGGCGCCTGTCACGATCGCTGCCTTACCTGCCAGCCGTGTCACTGCTTGCCGCCCTCCGGTGTCTCGTGCACCGCCTGCATGGCGGCGATCACGTTGTCCTCGGCCAGGCTCATCGGGTGCTTGAGCGCACGCTGTGTCAGTTCCTGGAGCCTGGCGCCGCCGGTCGCCTGCTCGCGGCTCCACTCCTGCACAAACGCGCCGCCCTTTACGTCGTCGTACAGGTTCTTGCGCGCCTGTGCCCGCATCGCGTCGTTGATCAGCGCCGGCCCGCGCGACAGCGTGCCGTACTGGCTGGTGGTCGAATGGTTGGTCATCTGCTTGAAGAAGCCGTTGTGCGCCATGGCCCCCAAGATCTCGGCCGCCTCGCCCGAGGCATAGAGCTCCATCACCATCAGCTCGGGCGAAAAGCCCGCCTCGACGCCCATCTCGAAGCACTCGAGGAACCAGGCCGTGAGCCCAGCCCACACGACCTGCTCGGCAAACAGGTCCAGCTCCGCTTCCTCGCGGAACGACGACTCGAACACGCCGTTGCGCGTCAGGCCGATGCCCTTGCACAGCGCCAGGGTCGTGGCGCGGGCGTTGCCGGAGGCGTCCTGGTGCACGGCAAACTGGGCGAGCGCGCCGCTGCCCTGCACAAACAGCGCCCGCACGTGCGGCCCCGTCATGCGCGGGGCGACCATGATCACGTCCACGTCGGCCGGCGGCTCGATCAGCCCATAGCCGACGTTGTAGCCGCTCGACCAGACCAGCGTCTTGCCGGGCTTCACGCCGGGCGCGATCTGGTCCGGCCAGATCACGGGCTGCGACTCGTCCGTGGTCAGGACCAACAGGATGTCGCCCGCTGCCGCCGCTTCGGCGATCGACATCGGTGCAAAGCCGTCGGCGATCGCCCGCTCCCGGTACTTGTCGTCGCGGTTGCCGACGATGACATGGACGCCGCTGTCGCGCAGGTTGAGCGCCTGGGCCTGGCCCTGGTTGCCGTAGCCGAGCACGGCGACGGTCTTGCCGGCCAGCGGTTCGAGCGAGGCGTCTTGATCTTTGAGCAGTTGCATGGTCTTCTCCTAGATGGTGCCCGTGAAAGTACACGGAGTGCAGGTTAGTCGCGCATGAGCCGGCGCAGCTCGTCGCGGAAGAGGATGGTTTCCGACAGGTTGTCACATTCGTTGGCGTGTTCCCAATCGATCCAGACATATTCGAGGCCCAGCCAACCCTGGTACCCGTTGCGCCGCCAGCGCCTGCGAGGACGCGGCCATAGTCGATCGTGTTCTCCTTAAACGATGCCTGCAGCCGTCCCTCGCGCGCGCCGCGCACGTGAAAGTGGCTGGCCAGCGCTGTCAGTGGCTCTACGGCCGCGTCCGGCATCCCCATGCGTGTAAAATGCGTGTAGTCGAGCGACAGCGTCAGCCCCGGTACGCTGGCCACGAGTTCGGCCGCCAGCGTGGGCTCCGGCGCCAGCGAGCCCACATGCGGCTCCACGCCAAAGACAAGCCCGTGGCGCTGCGCCTGCTCCACGCGCCAGGCCAGTTCGTCGACCGCACGCCCGCGCGACGCTGCGCGGGACTCCTCCGCAAACAGCACGCCCGGCAGCGTCGTCACATGGCTGCGCGCCGGCTGCCGCCGCATAGTCGAGCAGGCGCGCAAACCAGTCACGCGCATGCGCCCTGCGCTCGTCGTCGGGCTGGTTGATGGCATACGGTGCAAAGTCGGGGTCCATCTGCAAAAACACGTCGGTGGCCACCAACCCTTCGCCCTCCAGCTGGCGTTTGAGCGCGGCGCCGGCACGCTGCGGGTGCCTGAAACTCCTGCGAAGGCCGCAGGTGCGACCGTCCCTCAAACAACCCGATGTCGACGCCCTCAAACTCGAGCATCGCAATCAGCTTCAGCACGCGGGCATGCGGCAGCAGCGGAAAGGTAAAGTCGGCGCAGGCAAGTCGATACGGCATGGTCAGAGCCTCGCTGGCGAACAGGTAAGCAGGCGTCGTTTGTAAGCAGTTGGGACCATCCCATTATAGCACCAGCCCTCCACGTCAGAAACCACGTCTCTCTTGCTCTCTCCTTCGGACCGCAGGCGTCCTCGCCTGCCCTCACTCGTGCCGGCGGCGCCACGTTAAAGCTCGCCTTCTACCTTGTTGACAGCCCATCTGCTGCGCTGTATCGTTGTCGCACCATGCCAATGGTGCAACCGGCAAACCATACGTGCATGGCGACTGGGGACGAACACCATGGAAACCATCGTAATTGGCGCGGGTCCGGCCGGTCTTGCCGCCGCAATCTCTAAGAAAACCGTGAAGTAGTGCGTGAAAGGGAACGCAATATGACTATCGCCGCCAAGTACGTCCATACCAACCTCATCGCGGAAGACTGGCGCACGCTGGCCAACTTCTACATAGACTCTCTTTGGCTGCACCATCGTCCCGCCTGAGCGCGACCTCCAGGGCGCCCACATGGATGCCGGCACCGGCATACCCGGCGCCCACCTGCGCGGCGCCCACCTGCGGCTCCCCGGCTGGGGCGACAACGGCCCCACGCTGGAGATCTTTACCTACAACATCACCGCGCCAGGTGAACCGTCCGCCGTCAATCGGCTCGGCTTCGGGCATATCGCCTTTTCCGTTGAAGACGTGCAATCCGCCCGTGCCACCGTGCTGGAGGCCGGCGGTCGCGCCGTGGGTGAAGTCGTCACGGTCCAAATCGTCACCGGCGCCCGCGTGACGTGGTGCTACGTGACCGACCCGGAAGGCAACATCATCGAACTGCAGTCGTGGGCGCCCCAATCGGCACGAACTATTTACCTCTCATTGGCTATCGCCGCCGCTGCAGGCCTTGTCGGCGTCGCGGTCGGCCACCCGGTCGATATCTGGTTCGGCCAATAAGGAGACCGCATCCGCGCGCGGACATGGGGGCGCACCCTGCGCGGCTAGCGCGTGCGCCGGCTTAGCAGCGGCAGGTAGAGCACGGGCTTGGTCGTTGGTTCGGCGACCGTAACGCCAACCGCTGCGGCTGCATCCACGCGCAGCCGTACCTCGCCGGAGATCCCGTCGGCTGTGCTCACGATGTGGCGGGTTACTTCGTCCGGAGTGAGCGCTGAATCGATCGACCGCACGAGCGCCGCGACCCCGGCTACAAACGGTGTCGCCATCGACGTGCCGCTCCATGCGCCCCATTGGTTGTCCGGCACGGTGCTGAGGATGGCATCTCCCGGTGCGCCGATCTGCACCCAGGAGCCGTAATTGGAGTAGCTTGCCCGCACATCTTCCTGGGTCGTCGCCGCAACCGCCAGCAGTCCTTTGCTGCCTTCGGCCGCCGGGTACTCTTTGATCGTGCTGCCGTTGTTGCCTGCCGCTGCAACAATCACTGCGCCGTTGCGGCTCAGGCACTCTTCCGGATTGTCATCCACCCCCATGGTTACGCCATGCGGCAGGCGCGCCCCATGGCCGCCGTTGCCGTTGTTCGAGCACGTCACCAGGTTGATGATGTCGTCCAGAAATGCCGTCCGCTGCTCCGTTCCCAGGCTCAAATTGATCACGCCGGCGCCGTCGTCGGTTGCCAGGTTGCCGTCCGGGTTGACCGCATAGCTAAGTGCTTCCGCCAGCACCCAGATGTTGCCTTCCCCATCTTTGTCCAGCACGCGCAGCGGCATGATCTTTGCGTCAGGTGCGGTGAGGGCCACAATGCCCGCCACGTGCGTGCCGTGCCCGTAGACGGGATCTACCTCGGGCACACCCACTTCACTGGGATCGGCGTCCATGTCCACAAAGTCATAGCCGCTCATCAAGTGGCCCGCCAGCGCCGGATGCGTGGCATCGACACCGGTGTCAAGGACGGCGACGATCACGCCCGCGCCGCGGCCGGCGGTGTGGGCCTCGGGCAGGTGGATCTTGTCGGCGGCCCACTGTTCGGCATAGTCGGTGACATTCTCGACGCGCGCCCACGACGATCGCTTCTGGCCCTCGGGCGCGCTGTAGCGATGGTTCGGTTCGACATATTGGACGCGGCTGTCCTTGGCCATTCTTTCTGCTTTATTGGGGGCGTCCTCGTCGTCTACAATGCGCAGTACATAGATCGGCCGGCTGCCAAACTGCCTTAGCGGCGTCGGCGCCAGGCCAAAATCGGCCGCCACACCCGCAAGATCCGCCGCGTTGTACAGCTTGACGACAATTTCCCCCACCATGTAGCCGCGCCCGCCGTCGGCGCGTACGGGGCGAATTGTTGCCAACATGCCGCCGGCTAGCAGCAGCACGCACAGGCAGAAGGACATCGTAATGGTGTTTGGTGTTCATGCTCAACGCTTCTCCTTGCTATGCTGCAATGTGTCGGGCCGCTCAATACCAGCGACCGAAGAGCACAAATGGCGACCAATAAAACGGGTGCGGCGACTGCGCAAGCAGCGCACACTGTGCCGCCCGATGTGCGGCAGCCAACGTGGCGCCGCCCAGCCAGGCCGCATAAAAGTGCTTCATGAACTGCACTGTGGTCGCATCGTCCACAGGCCAGAGACTGACAAGCAGCGCAGGCGCGCCGGCGGCCAGGAACCCGCGGACAAGTCCCAGCAGTTCGTCGCCGGGAGTCACAGCATTGATGCCCGTTTCGCACGCGCTGAGCGTCACTAATGAGCAGCGCAGGCGCAGATCGTACGCATCACGCGCGGTTAACCAACCATCGGCCAGGTGCAGCGCCGAAAACATGGGGTTATCCGGCCGAAACTGCCCGTGACACGCCAGGTGCAGCACGTCGGCTTCTGGCGCCAGCCTCGTACCGCTGCGACCGTTGCCTCCTCGCCCAATCCGGACCTCGGCCGTCGGGATGAGTTCGTGCAGCGCGGCGATTTCACGTTCCAGCAGCGGTGCTCGTTCGTCCGGCGCACCGATCAGCACCACCCGCTGCGGCCGGCTGCGTGCCTGCTCCAGGCAGAACAGCAGCACGCCGGCACTGGGTGCAACGCAGACTTCGACCTCTTCGATCAGGTGGTGCTGGCCCGAATGCAGTGCCTGGAACGGCACGTAGTGCAGTGCACCGAATGGCACGACGGCCAGCCGGAAACCCTGCACGTAGGGCATGAGCGGTTCGATCAGCGCCGAATACAATTGCCGCAAGTAGTAGTTGCACCGTTCGGTCAGTTTCGGTAAGTGCCGCTCCACGTGCACGCCGCCGTGACGCAGGGTATCGATCTGAAAACGCAGCTGGTGGACAGTTTGCTCCAACTGGCTCAAAGGGGTCGCTGAGTTCGACGATCCGCATCCCGCTGCCCGTAACCACAAACGCCAGCAGCCGGTCTCCAGTCCCATAGTACTCGACCAGGACCGTGTCGTCTGCCAGTCGCCGCTGCAGTTCATGCAGCGCCAGTCCCACGCCCGGCGCGCTGCATTCGGCGATCTGCGCTGTAAATTCTTGCTCGTCATTTCGCTGCCGCAGCTGGCGCACAAGCGTGGCGATCTCTTGTTCGCGCCGGTTGGCGGCCTGGCGCAGCTGCCCGACGGCCGCCTGCGCTTGGGGTTTCGTCCCCCAAGGGCATCCTGTTGAGCTGGTGATAAAACCAGTTCAGCTCGCTGCGCTGCTCGGCGAGCCTCTCAAGCAGGGCGGCCTCGAAGCTGTCGCGCGGGCTGCAGTGCGGCAGGGATCGACCCGTTTGCCAACTCCAACAGGGTGTAAGAGCGCGCACGTTCGACCAACTGGAGTGCCTCTTCGGCCCGGCCGCCCTCGATGGCGAGCGCAATCAGCCCGTCGAACAGGCTCGCCTGGTCGCTGCGGAAGGAGAGCAGAAATTCCTCGCTGGGAAGCGTCGCCCGCAGCATTTCGAACTTGCCTAAGGCCGCAGTGAGCATCTGTTTGGCCACTTTACGCCGTCCGCCGGCGAGCGCGTGCGTACCCAACGCCACGAGGCAGCGCAGCTCAATCTGGGGATAGCCGTGCTCCTGTGCCTCGGCCAGCGTTGCTGCCAGCAACGCGTCGCTGACGCCCGTCTTCGCCAAGCTGTCGATGGGCCGTCGCGCGCAGCGTGCGCAGCCGCAGCAGCCATTCCCTTGCATTGCCTTCGACCAGGGCCTGCTCAGCCATGTAAGCAAGCTCGAGGGCTGCGCCATATTCCCCCACGGCCAGCCTGCGTTGGACTTCAACGAGCTCGGTATAGGCAATGCCCAGCGCGTTCTGCTCCTGCCTGTAGAGCGAAGCTGCGGTTGCCAGCGCCGCCTGTGCTTCTGCCAGCCGCTGGCTGCCGATACAGGCACGGGCAAAGCTGGTAAAGGTGCCGGCCAGCTCCGCCTGCATGCCAAGCTCTTCAAAGGTCGGCAGCAGGCGCTCCAGCAGTGCAAGGGCCTCGGGAATGAGGTTCAGCTCCAGGTAGGCCTCGGCCAGCTCCTTTTCGCTGATGGCAGCCTCGTGGTCGAGACCCATCGCCATATAACGGCGGCGTGCACGCTCCAGATAGTCGAGCGCGCGGTCGTAGCGCGCCTGGAACAACATGAGCCCACCAAGGTTGCTCTCGATCTCGGCCTGTGTGACTTGCAGCCCTGCGTCGGCTGCGCGAGCCAGTGCCTGGTCATAGTGCGCCAGCGCAGCTTGAAACTTCTGCTGCCACGTCAACGCCGACGCAAGACAGTTGTCGATCTGGGCGAGCTGCTTCGGATCGCCGATTTCGACAAAGCGTTTCTTTGCCGTGCGGTAGAGCTGTTCTGCCTTGCGATACTCGTCACGGCGGAAGTAGATATTGCCGAGATTCTGTTCGACCTTTCCCGCTGCCAGGCTGTCGCCCGTGGCTCAGAAAGACGGCTCGGGCCCGCAGTCCTGCCCGCAGTGCTTCGTCGTATCGGCCAAGCATAGCGAGCGAGAACAGCTTGCTGATCAGCGTCTCGGCTGCCACGCTGGGCAGCTTCAGCGCAATGAAGGTCGCCTCGGCCTGTTCCAGGTGTTCGAGCGAAGCCGGCAGATCGCCTTCGAGCTGGTCTGCCATGCCGCGCGTCCAGGCGGCCACGGCCAGGCAGTTGG
Organism: uncultured Chloroflexia bacterium; assembly: GCA_963701415.1. Classification (GTDB taxonomy): domain Bacteria; phylum Chloroflexota; class Anaerolineae; order Caldilineales; family Caldilineaceae; genus Fredericiella. Next base: position 83,914 of record CAVPAH010000018.1, on the reverse strand, counting down.
GGTCCAGCTGGCTTCCGCCAGCTGCTGCACTGCCCCTGCGATCGCAATGGCACGATCGGGCGCGCTGCTCTCATAGGCATCAAAACTCGCCTTCAACTCCCAAATCAGTCGCCAAGACAGCGCCGGCCTCCAGGCCCACGCTGTACTCGTGCACTAACGCACGCAATTTGGTCGATTTCGGCACAGTCTACTTGCTGCGCCAGGTTGGGGGCCGTGGGGGCACGGGCAGACGCTGTTACATCCATCTCACTTTGTAAGCACCAATTCCGGAACTGAGATTTCGAGGCCGGGAAGGGTAATGCGCAGCCGGTAGCTGTCCGGACGCACCCCGGCAAAAGCAAACTCCCCCAACTCGTTCAGGTCGCCGTCGTAACGGCCGCCTGCGCTCACCAACTCAGCCGTGCCTCCACTGTTTCCTCCCAGCAGCTGGCCCTCTACCGTCCACTCGCCGGCGCGTGGCGCCAGCCGTAGGTCGATGTCAAACTCGTCGACAGTATAGAACAACTGGCGCGCCTGCCCTGGTCCGCTGCGCATCCCATAGACCGGCGTAAGTCCACTGTCGAAGCGCAGCAGTGCCACCAGGGACTGCAGCCCGGCCTGCAGGCCAGAGACGGACCCAGCAACGGATGCAGGTACGGAACCGGAGATGGGCTTCTCCTTGGGGCGGAAGATCTGCATTGCCCGCTGCGTGACATATTGGGGCGGCATCACCAGTTCATGGTTGCGCATCGCCAAAATAATGCTTTGGAGCTCGTTCAGAGATGTTTGGCACTCCTCACACACGGCCAGGTGAGATTGAGCGCCGGCGCTCTGCGTTACATCCATCCTGCCCTCGGCAAGGTCGCATCAATGTGTCAATGGACAGGTGTTTTGCATACGGCTGCATTAGTTGCCTCCAGGCCGTGGGTTCAATGTGCTTACATCTAGACAGAGCGTAGTTGGGCCCAGAAAATACATACACGCAGTACGTACCGGCTAGCCCCGCATTCGGACCGCTGGCGTACCTCGCCTGCTTCTCGCCTGGAAAACAGCCTATTCAGAACCCGCTCTCCAGCAGCTGATTCGCGGAGCTGCTGCAGGCACCGGGCTCGGTACGGGCCGATACTGCCCGTCGGAATCCCGAGCGCAGCGGCAATCTCCGTCGTAGGCAGGCGGAGTCTCCTGGAAATAGAGCAAGGTCAGCAGCGTCCGGCAGCGCTCGCCAAGCTGATCCATCGCAACCCGCACCATGTGCTCTTCTTCGAGCTTTTGCAGCAGCTCGGCCGGCAGAGGCAGATCGTCCGGCGTTTCACAGCGCTTCCTCATCCTCCGTGCTCACCTGTGACGGGCACTTTCGCTGCCTGCCGTACCAGCCGTATAGTCTCGCGCTTTGCCGTCGTCACCAGCCAGGCGCGGATCCGATCGGTGCGGTCGATCGCCGGCAGTGATTGATACAGTTTGGTGAACACAAACTGGAATACCTCGGCCGCCGTCTCGGCATCCAGTCCGGCGCGTATCGGAATGGTGTAGATAAGGCGCTGATACCGCGTCACCAATACCTGCCAGGCATCCTCATCTCCCCGCCGGCAGGCGGCAACCAGTTCGCTGTCACTGCGATCCATAGGCAGTCTAGATCCACTTTCTTCGGTCGTTGTTGCTGCTGCCAGTACGCTCAGGTGGCTCTGAGCACATGGCGGCCCGAAAATCGTCCGCTATTCTACCCTCAACGCAGACAGCTAAGAAAGCAGCAAAGCTCAGCTTAGGGTTAGCTTAACATGACTGCCGAAAATATCACCTAGACGGTTTGCCTCCAAGATCACGTCGTTTTCCAGACTGCCAGCCTCTGTAGTGAAAAAGTGTATCTTTACGACCAGGCTTGCGCGCGCTGAACTTCATGCTCCCGCGGACCGCAGGCGTCCCCGCCTGCCCCTTTCCCCACGCCGCCCCACATGTTGGGCCCGCCCCATGTCCCCCCACCGCAACGTCCCTGCCAGGCCCCACGACGAACGTGCCGGGGACGTCGTGCGAACGCTTGCGTTCGCCCGTCCCCGGCACATGGCGACGATCGCTAGCCTCGGCCCTCGCAAAGCGCCGCGCTCGCTCTACCTCACCCCGCCAACCCCGACCGATACGTCGGATACGCCGGCTGCCAGCCCAACTCGCGCTTGAGCTTGGCATTGCTGCACGCAAACGACTGGCGCACCCGCGCACCACCTGCTGCCGGCGGCGCCACGCCTTCCTGGGCAGCAACATACGCGTACAGATCGCGTATGTCGGCGGCTCGTCGTCCACGACATTGTAGATGCTGCCTGGCGGTGCCGACTCGACCGCTGCAACCACTGCCCGCGCCATATCGACCACGTGAATGAGCGAGATGCGGTCGCTGCCGTCACCCGGCACGATCAACTCACCGTGCCGCGCCGCCTGCCGCCACTCATCCTCTAGTCCGGCCCCGGCCCCGTAAAACAAGGCGCCGCGCAAGATGCACCACTCAAGCGCCGACTGCCGCACCAACGCTTCCATATCCGCTGCCGACTGGATCGACGGGCCCGGGCTGCAGTGGCGCACTCTCGTCCACCAAGGTCGATCCGGTGTCGCCGTACAGCATGACGATGCTCTGCTGCACATAGCGGCGCACCCCCTGTGCGGCGGCTGCCGCCAGCAGGTTGGCCGTCCCCTCGCGCCGGATCCGGTCGTTGCGGCTCCAGTCGCCGCCCGGCCCGCGTGGAATGGCGGTTGCGAGGTGCATCGCCGCCTCGCATCCCTGCTGCTGCCGCCGTCAGGCTGTCGCGGTCCAAGATGTCGCCCTGTACCACCTCGGCGCCCGCCGCCTCCAGCGCAGGGCCCTGCTCGGCCCGCCTGACCACCGCACGCACAGCGTGCCCGCGTTCGACCAGCCGTGGCACCACCTGCCGCCCCAGCACGCCCGTCGCGCCCACTACCAGAATTCGCATATTTTCTCCGTGCCTGGCTCGCCCCTCATCCCCTGGCCAACCGCAACCTGGTGGGGCGAGCCTCGCACGGATATCTTCAACGTCTCTCTACCCAATCGCAAAATCCCATACCTGCGGCGCCGCAGCCCCCAATGCCGCGCTCACCGCACCGGGCGAACTGCCGCCCGCCGTCAAACGGTAGGCCCCGGGCCGCACGGCCAGCCGGCCGTCGGCATCGACCGTTCCCAGTTCCTCGTCCGTCAGCGTGAACGTCCACCGTCTGCGCCTCGCCTGCAGCCAACTGCACCCGGCTGAACCCTACCAGCGTGTACAGCGGATCGCCGGCTGCCGGCGCCGCCGCACTGAGATACAGCTGCACGACCTCGTCCGCATCCACGCTGCCGCTGTTGCGCACCGTCACCTGCACCGGCAGCGGTTCCCCAGCCTTGATCTTGGCCGGCGCCTGGATGCCCTCATACGCAAAGCTCGTATAGCTCAAGCCAAACCCAAACGGGAACTGCGGCTCCTCCACCATGTAGCGGTAGGTGCGTCCCGCCATGTCGTATTCTTCAAACGGCGGCAGCTGCTCGATCGACCGGGGGAACGTGAGCGGCAGCTTGCCCGACGGCGCCACGTGGCCAAACAGCACGTCGGCCAGCGCCCGGCCGCCCTCCTGGCCGGGATACCAGATGTACAGGATGGCATCCGCCAGGTCGGCCACGTCGCCAAGCGCCATGCGCGCTCCCGCCCGTCAGCACCAGCACGAGCCTGGCCCCGTTCTCCTTCAACAGGCGCAGATAGTCGGCTTGCACCGCCGGCAGCCCAATCTCGGTGCGGTCGCCGTTGACGGTCGACTCGATGGCGTCGCCCTCTTCGCCTTCCATCTGCGGCGACAAGCCCATGCACGCGATCACGATGTCGGCGCGCGATGCATCCATCGTCGTCCAGGGGCTCAACGTAGCCGGCACATGCAGCAGCAGCGTCCCCGGGCGATACTCGAGCCGGATCCCCTCTGGCAGGCGGGCCGCCACACCCTCGATCAAGGTGGTCAGCGACTCCGAAATGCCGTAGTAGTTGCCCATCAGCACCTCGGCGTTCGCCGCCGTGGGCCCGATGACGTACATGCTGCGAATATCACGCAGCGGCAGGGCGTTGTTCTCGTTCTTGAGCAGGACGATCGACTTGACCGCCGCCTCATAGGCCAGCTGGCGGTGGGCGTCGCAGTTGATCACGCTCTCCGGCGTGGACGCAAACGGCACATCCTCCTGCGGGTCGAACATGCCCAGCTTGAAGCGCGTCGTGTAGATGCGCGTCACGGCGCGGTCGATGTCGCTTTCCGTCGAGCAGCCCGCGGCTCAGCGCCACGCTCAGGAAGTCAAACGTCTGCCCGCACTCCAGGTCGCAGCCGTGCTTGACGGCCAGGGCCGCGCTCTCGGCCGGATCGGCCGTCACGCCGTGCGTCGTGTGCAGGTCGTTGAGCGCCCAGCAGTCGGACACGACGTGGCCGCTGAACCCCCACTCGCCGCGCAGGATGTCGACCAGCAGCAGCTGGCTGGCGCAGCACGCCTCGCCGTTGGTGCGGTTGTACGCGCCCATGACCGCCTCGACCTTGGCCTCCGTCACCAGCTTCTTGAAGGCCGGCAGGTAGGTGGTGTAGAGGTCGCGCCGCGACACCACGGCGTTAAACTCGTGGCGCTTGCTCTCCGGTCCGCTGTGCACCGCGTAGTGCTTGGCGCAGGCGGCGGCCTTCATATAGCGCGGGTGGTCGCCCTGCAGCCCGCGCACAAAGGCCGCGCCCATCTCCCCGGTCAGGTACGGGTCCTCGCCCCACGTCTCCTGGCCGCGGCCCCAGCGTGGGTCGCGGAAGATGTTGACGTTGGGCGACCAGAAGGTCAGCCCCTGGTAGTGGCCCGTCTCGCCGTAGCGGCGCAGCGTGGCATGGTACTTGGCGCGCCCCTCGTCGGCGATGGCCGACGCCACGCGCTGGATCAGCGCCGGGTCCCAGGTCGCTGCCATGCCGATCGCCTGCGGAAACACGGTCGCGCGGCCGTTGCGGGCAATGCCGTGCAGCGCCTCGCCCCACCAGTTGTAGGACGGGGATGCCCAGGCGCGGAATGCCGGGTGCGTTAAAAACGAGCTGGCCCAGCTTCTCTTCCAGCGTCATGCGCCCGACCAGATCGGCTACACGTTCGGCGGTCGGAAGCTCTGGAGTTAAGATAGACGGGGCGTGTCGGTCGTGGCAGAGGCTGGTGGCAGTGGTCATAGTTAGGCCTTACCTTCTTCCGTGTATAAGTAACATTTGACCAGGACGTCCTCGACAAGATGTCGGGCGGGATTCCTTGGCGGCAGATATCCATCACGAACGGGCAGCGGCCGGCAAAGCGGCAGCCCTGCTGCATGTATTCGTCTTGCTCGGTATCGGTGAGAGCTGGATCTCGCCCTTGCCAGCGGCGGCTGGGGTCGGCCTCGGGAATCGATTCGCGCAGCAGCTTGGTGTACGGATGCCGCGGGTTCATCAACACCTGCTCCACCGTGCCCATTTCGACGATGTTGCCGCGGAACATGATGGCGATGCGGTCGCTGACGTAATAGGCGGTCGCCAGGTCGTGGGTGATATAGAGCATGCTCACGCCCAACTCATCCCGCAGCTTTTTGAACAGGTTGACAATCGACATGCGCAGCGAGGCATCCACCATCGAGACCGGCTCATCGGCGATCAGCAGCTTGGGGTCGGTCAACAGCGCCCGGGCGATCGAGATGCGCTGCAGCTGCCCGCCGGAGAATTCGCTCGGGTATTTGCCGGCAAACTCCTCGTAGGACAGGCCGACGGCATGCAGCTTGTGGTCGATCAGGTCGATGGCTTCCTGTCGCGATCTTGGCCAGCTTGTAGTTCTGCACCGTCTCAAAGAAGTAGCGGTCCACGGTGCGCAGTGGGTTGAAGGTGCTGAATGGATCCTGGAAGATGGCCTGGATGCCTTCGGTGATCCAGACCTTTTCATTTTTGGCTTCCTTTTTGCCATTGTGGAGGATCGTCCCGGAGGTGGCGTCTTCAAACCCCAGGATGATGTGCGCCGTGGTCGTTTTGCCACAGCCGCTTTCGCCGGCCAGGGTGAAGATTTCGGCCGGTTTGATATAGAACGAGATATCGTCCACTGCGGTAAGTTGTCCGTGCGCGACAGCATGCTGCCCATGAGAATACCTTGGTCAGTTCGTCGACTTCAAGCAGCTTGTCCGAGGTCTCCATGGTTTTCCTTTCTCCTTCTCCGACCAACCAGCAGGCGACTTTATGGCTTGGTTCGATTTGCGTAAAGCCCGGCATCTGCTGCTTGCAGATATCCATGACATGCGGGCAGCGCGGGTGGAAGGGGCAGCCGCTGGGCAGGTTGGCCAGCGAGGGCGGGCTGCCGGGCACACTGTCGCGCTGGCTCTTGTCGCCAAACTTGGGCAGCGAGTTGATCAGGAACTGGGTGTAGGGATGCAGCGGCTCGCCGAAGATCTTCTCGGTCGGCGCCTCTTCCACGATCTTGCCGGCATACATGATGCCAATGCGGTCGGCGATGTTGGCGTGCACGCCCATATCGTGCGTGACCAGGATGATCGTGTTCTTGCAGCTCCCGCTGGATATCCTTGAGCAGCTGGACCACGCCGCGCTGCACGACCACATCCAGCGCCGTGGTGGGCTCATCGCCGATCATGATGCGCGGCTTGAGCAGCGTGGCCAGGGCGATCGTCACGCGCTGGCGCATGCCGCCCGAGAGCTGGTGCGGGTAGGCGTCCAGACATCTTGGCGGCAGACCCAGCTCGACGAGATGGCTGCGGGCGAGTTCAAAGGCATCCGTCTTTGACTTGCCTGTCACGTGGCTGTCGATGAAATCCCGATAGGTGTCTTTGATCTTGGGCACCGGATTGAGCACGCTCATCGAGCCCTGCGGAACATAGGAGATGTACTCCAGGCGCAGCTGGCGCTTTTCTTCCGCGCTCAGCGTGGTGACGTCCACGTCTTCGCCGCCGATGCGGTAGCAGATCTGGCCGCCAATCAGGCGCAGGGGCGGCTCGATGGCGGCGGACAGCGCCTTCAGCAGCGTGGTCTTGCCGCAGCCGCTTTCGCCGGCGATGCCGTAGATTTCGTTTTCCTGGATGGCCAGGTCCACGTCGTTGACGGCCTTGACGATCTTCTGCGTGCCGTAGACGTCCAGGACGTAGAAGCTTTGCAGCGACTGCGGTCTGTAGGATCGGTGTTGTTCATGGCTGCTTCATGCCGCCCCCACCCGCTGGATGCGCGTGCGCGGATCCAGGTATTCGCTGATGCTGACCGACAGCCAGTAGAGGGCGATAAACAGCAGGACCGAGAGCACGATCGGCGTCAATACCCACCACCAGCGTCCCAGCAGAATGGCCTGGTAGTTGATCGCCCAGTACAGCATCGTGCCCAGCGTGGGAATGGTGAGGTCGATCAGGCCGAGAATGGCCAGCGTGATCTCCAGCCCGATCGCCCAGGCCATGTTGTTGATCAACGTCGAGAAGATCAGCGGCGTCGTGTAGGGCATGTACTCGTTCGTCACCAGCTTGCAGCGTGTTCGCGCCTGAAAGCACGGCCGTCTTGGTGAACTCGCGCTCGCGCAGGCTGAGGATCTGCGAGCGGATCAGGCGCGCATCCCAGGCCCAGCCGAAGAACGCCAGCAGCAATCCCAGCGTCACCAGGTTCAAGCTGTCGCGCACCAGCATGGCGAGCATGACGATCATCAGGAACAGCGGGATGACCAGCAGGCTGTCGCTGAAGAACATCAGCACCCGGTCCCAGGTGCCGCCCTTGTAGCCGGCAACCATGCCGACCGGTCACGGCGATCACGCGCGACACGACCGCGGCGATCGTGGCGATGATCAGCGAATTGCGCACCGCAAAGGATCGCCAGCCAGAAGATGTCCTGGCCGTTGGAATCGGTGCCCAGCCAGTACTCGGCCGAGGGCTTCATGTCGCGCGGCACCTCGCCGTAGATCGTCGGGTCGTAGGGGGAGAAGAACGAAAGACAGCCATAAAAGACCAGCACGCACAAAGATGATGAAACCCCACCGGAAGCGGTAGTCTCTGAGCAGATCGCGGAATAGTTTCACGTTGTCAGCGCTCCTTGACACGTTGCGGCCCAATCAGCCCTTGGCCGGCCGCCTACATGTACCGAATGCGAGGATCGAAGAATGGGTAGAGCAGGTCGACGATCAGCACTGACGTCGTGATGGCGAAGATCGAAAAGATCGTGATGCCCATGATCAGGTTGTAGTCGCCGTTGATGATGGCGTTGTAAAGCAGCGATCCCAGCCCAGGATAGGAGAAGACGATCTCGGTGATCAGGGCGCCGCTAAAGATCAAGCCCAGCGAAAGCGCCAGTCCCGTGATCTGCGGCAGCAGGGCATTGCGAATGACATACCGCGAGACGATCCGGCTCTCTTCGACGCCGCCCAGCTTGGCATACTGGACAAAGCTCTCGCCGTTCACATTCTGGACGACCAGTTTCATCGTCTGGAACCAGACTGCCGTGCCGAGGATGAAGATGGAGAGCGCGGGCAGAAACGAATGCCAGAGCACATCCTGGATATAGGGCCAGGTGAAGCTGGGTTGGCGCCCAAGCGACGCGCCGCCTGAAACGGGGAACCAGCGCACGAAGTACGCAAAGAGCAGGAGCAGGGCGAAGGCGAAGATGTAGTAGGGCATCGGCCGGATCACCATCGCAAAGGCGTCGACCGTGCGCGACCACCCGTGGTTCGAGTAGTAGCCGGCAAATCCGCCCAGTACGTTGCCGACGACCCAGGCGAGCAGCGTCGTCATCAATCAGCAAACCGGCCGTCCAGGGCAGGGCGGTCAAGATCAGCTGGTTCACCGGCGTGGGAAACTGGAAGAATGAGACGCCGAGATCGCCGCGAAACAGGCGCATCCAAAATGCGCCGTACTGCTCCAGTCGGCGAACCCGTCCAGCCCATACATCTCGGTCATGTCGGCAATGATCCTGTCCATGGCGCCGGGTTCCAGGTACGTACCCGCGCGAGCGCATTTCGGCGATCGTGCGCAGGACAGGATCGTTGGGCATCAGCCGTGGAATGAAAAACACCACGGTGATCCCCAGCACAGATGACCAGAACATACTGAATCAACCGTGGGATCAGATAACGTCTGAAGAACATGCGGCGAATCCCTCCTTCATGAACCAGAACACCATGTCGGGGCATCGATCGTGTCCGGCGGGACGTCGATGTCGCCGTGCAGCGTTGCGTCAGCGCGGCCGGACTCTGCCACAGCACTCTAGTCACGAACCCATCTCTCATCACTACTGCGTTGCCCAGTCGGCTCCAGGAACGGCGTCTGGTACTTGAACGGGCCCCAGTGCGGGTACGGCTGCGAGTAGGCATTCTCCGAACCCGGCCAGTTCTTCCAGTACTGCTGGTCCCAGGTGATGAAGCCGAGATAGCCGAAGGTCGGGATGCCGGGCATCTCTTCCACGGCGACCTTGAGGCCTTCGATACCGACGTCGACCACGGCCTGGTAGTCGGCCGGATCGGTCTGGCGCAGCTTCTCGATCACGGCGTCCATCTCGGGGCTGGACCAGCGCGACGGGTGGCCGTTGGTGGTGTCGCCGAGCGGCTTCACGTACGCCGAGTTGTAGAAGTCGAGCACGCGGTACAGGTCGGGACCGGCGCCCCAGGGTTCCTGGGCCGGCCAGTCGCCGGAAACGTCGAAGTCGCCGGTGGCGGTGCAGGCTGGCAGTCTTCTCGGTCGAATACACGTCGGCGTCGATGCCAAACTTCTTCCACTGTTGGACGGCGGCCGCGCAGTTGCGGCTCGCCCATGTCCGTGGCAACGTTCGTGCCGGTCAGGCACTTGATCGTCCAGGGCGTGCCGTCGGGCAGCAGCCACTTGCCGTCGGCGTTCTTGCTGAAGCCGTTCTTGATCAGCAGCTTCTCGGCGACATCGGGCGCGTACTTGTACCAGCCGTAGCCAAACAGCTTGGCCTGCTCGGCCGGGTCAGTCGGGCACTTCGTAGCCGCGCGACTTGGCATACTCGACGATGCGCTGCGAAGCGTTCGGGTCGAACGGCTTGAAGGTTTCGCCGTTGCCGATGTCGAGCGTGAACTCTTCCAACCAGGGCAGCATCGGCTGGATGAAGTCCTTGGGATAGTTGGACAGCGACGGAATGTGCACCGGGCTCAACGCACCGGTGCCGTCCACGGCCTGGCCCATGTAGTCGGCAATGTCGATCGCCAGCAGCAGCGCCCAGCGCACGTCCTTGTTGTCGTACGGCGCCTTGGCGGTGTTGAAGGTGATGCCGGTCTGGGCCGGGTCGTTGTTCACGACATACGGCCACGCCGGCTGGTACGCACGGCAGGTCTGGCACTGCTGCAGCGTCGCCTTGAGGCCGTCCGACGAGGTGCCGATGAAGTCCGCCTGGTGCGTCAGCTGCGCCAGGATCTTGGCGCCTTCGTTGGCGAAGTACTGGAAGACGATGTACTTGGGCTTGGGCTCGCCAAACATGATGCCGGTCGGGCTCTTGTCCCAGTCCTCGCGCTTTTCCCAGATCGTCCAGAAGCCGGCGGGGTCAAAGCTGTGCAGCTTGTAGGGGCCGGTGCCGACAAACGGGTTGAACTCGAAGGTGACCGGATCTTCCACCGATTCCCAGATGTGCTTGGGCATGATCCAGGTCGAGCCCCAGCGGTCGAGGAACGTGGTGTGGAAGCGGGAATTGGGCTTGTTCAGCTCGAACGCCACCGTGTGGTCGTCGGGCGCCGAGACCGACTTGACGTTGTCGACAAAGTAGCTGTTGGAGTTGAAGCCTTCGTACTTCTTCAGCGTCTCGACCGTGAAGACCACGTCGGCCGCGGTGAACGGCTCGCCGTCGGACCAGGTCACGCCCTGGCGCAGCGGGATCGTCAACGCGGTGAAGTCCTCGTTGTACACCGGGATCGCCGTCGGCCAGGCCGTTGATGATCTCGCCGGTGGCAAAGTCGACCGACCACAGCGGCTCGTTGGCCAGGTTCTGCATGCCGCGGTCGCGCCACTTCCAGCCCACCCAGTTGTTGAAGTTGTTGGGCGAGCCGACGCGGCCGGTCAGGATGTCGGCGATCAGCGTCTCGTTGCGGGGCAGGTCGCCCAGACCCGACGTCGGCTGATCGGCCGGCGCTGCCGCTTCTCCGCAGCGGGCTGCTCGGCAGCCGGCGCCGCCGCGGGGGCCGTCGCACACGCCGAGAGGAGCATGCTGGCTATGACAAGCAGCCCCAGAATCACCATCAGTTTGCGCTTCATTCTCTTCTCCTTTTTACCCTTTCTGGTTTTACCTGTACTGGCGGATGTCTGAACTGCGCTAAGACGTTGGTGCTAGCGGCCGGCACGACTGGCGTACGACCAGCTGTGTCGGCACTTTGTATACAAGCTGGTCGGGCTCTTGCCCGGCAATCAGCTTGATGACAACCTCGGCGGCAATAGCTGCCCATGCCTTCGATCGCCTGATCGACCGTCGTCAGCGGCGGATCGACCAGCCCGGCATCAGGAATATTGTCAAAGCCGACGACGGACACGTCGTCGGGGATGCGGATACGGAGCTCCTTGGCGGCATCGTAGACGCCAAACGCCATCTCGTCGCTGGCAGCCATCACGGCCGTCACCGGCGGGCTTACCTGCAGCAGCTCGTGGGCGCAGGCGTGCGCCGTGGCGCGCTCGTAATTGCCGACCTTGATGATCTCCTCGTCATAGGCGATCCCGGCGCCCTTCAGGCTGTGACAGTACCCTTCGAGCCGCCGCACTGCGCTCTGCAGGTCCGGCCGCCCGCCGACAAAGCCGATGCGGCGGTGGCCAAGCCCCAGCAGGTACTGCATCGCCGCCACTGACCCCCGAAAATTGGTGGAGAGCACCGACGCAAAATCGGCGTTTTCGCTGTGTGGGTCGACGGCGACGAGGGGATAAGAGGTGCGGTAGCTGCTGGCGTGGGGGGTAACGATGATAAGCCCGTCGGTGACGCTGCCGTTGAGCAGGCCTACCTGCTGCTGCTCGCGGTTGCCCAGGCTGGCGCCGTTGCGCAGCGCACTGGCGTAGACAAGCAGGTCATAGCCGGCCGTTACCGCTGCGCGCTGCACGCCCTTGGTCACCAGCAGCGAGTACGGCTGCGTCAAGTCCGGCACGATCAGCCCGATCACGTTCGTGCGCCGGCTGCGCATGCTGCGCGCAGCCAGGCTCGACGCGTAGCCGAGCTCGCGAATGACTTCGCGGACGCGTGCTGAGGTCTCGGGCGCGACGTCGTCCTTGTCATTCAACACGCGCGACACGGTTGTGACAGAGACGCCTGCGGCCGCGGCCACGTCATGGATCGTGATCGCCGACTTTGTGCGCAATGGATATGACTCTGAAAGGAGCTTAGAGAGCTTAGGTAACGTTACCGGAAAGGATACCGGAAACGTTACCCCTTTTATAACACGCGCCCCCGCCATTCGTCAATACCCAATTTGCGCCGAATTTTCTCGCTCCCCCTGTCCCGGGACGGGCGAACGCAGGCGTTCGCACCACGCCCCGAGGACATTCCATCCCTCTTGCCATCCACCCCCTATCCGCCTACAATACCTCCCCACTATGCCCACACCTTCCGCAGCGGTGGCTGCATCTTCTCCGGCCACGTTGCTGGTCAATCCGCCGCCGCAGCCCTCATCTGACCTGTGTGCGCATATCAACCAGACACAGAGGAACGCCGCATGAGTAAGGACCGTTTGGAAGCCTTCAGTGATGGTGTCCTCGCCATCATCATCACGATCATGGTGTTGGAACTGCGGCCGCCCGAAGCCCCAACCTTGTCGGCTCTGCTGCCTTTGCTGCCAGTCTTCTTCAGCTATGCGCTGAGCTTTATTTTCGTCGGCATCTACTGGAACAACCACCACCACATGCTGCAGGCGGGTCAGCAAGGTTGACGGCCGGGTGCTGTGGACCAATCTGCACCTCTTGTTCTGGCTGTCGCTGATCCCATTTGGTACGGCTTGGATAGGCGACACCATGTACGCCAGCGGGCCGGTTGCGCTGTATGGCGTCATCCTGTTGATGTGCGGGTTTTCCTACTACCTGCTCGAGCGTGCACTGACATCCGTCCCCGGTCAGAATGCCGTGTTCGCCAAGGCGCTCGGCAGCAAGATGAAGGAGCGCATCGCAATTGTGTGCTATGCGGTGGCGATACCCGCGGCATATGTCAGCCCATGGATCTCCATTGCCGTGTACGTATTCATTGCCGCAATCTGGTTTGTGCCCGACCAGCGTTTTGAAAGGCAGCTCAGTTAGCTGGGCACTTGATCGCTTCTACTTGGTCGTTGTACTTGTTTCTTTCACCTGATCGAGACGGTCCAGCAAATGCGTCTTCTCCATCTCGCTTTGGCGTTGCTGCGCCATGAGAACTTCCAACGCAGAATCTCGTTCCTCGAACGCGTGTTTCATCCGGCCGTACTGCCGTCGCAGCTCGCGATGTGATTGAATCCGGCGCCCCATGGCGACGGCGAAGACAAAGAGCACGACGATGACCAGCAGCCGGTTGAGCAATCCATATGGCAGTACCTGCTGCGCAGGCACAAGTGCATACCCAAGCAGGATCAGCCCGGCGCACACCACTGCTCCCAGGTAAATCCCGCGCGTCTTGCCCCACCATACCAGCGCAATCAGCGGCAACACATACAGACTTGCCACGACAACCTGCGGGGGCGTGAGCAGATCCAGCGCAAAGACGCCGGTCGCTCCAACGGCGGCGATCCATGGGGCAAAAACTCGCTTGTCGAATCTGCTCGCCATCGCCGCTCCCGTGGGGTTCGATTGGCAACTTAGCCTATCTGTGAATTATACGCCTCGCACGAAACCGCGACTCACACCTTGCGCACCTCGTCGCCCCGCCGGATCGTCCCCGGCTGCACGACGCGCGCATTAATCCCGCGCAGATGCAGCTGCTTCCCCACCGGTGAATTGACAAACAGCATCGCCTCGCGGCCAAAACGCGCCACAAACTTCTGGCACCCCGTGTGCGGCTGCGCCGTCACCTCGATGACCGCCGATCCGATCGCCAATTGCGTGCCCGGCGGAATATTCTCCTCGCTCAGGTCAAAATCGACCACCAACTGATCGCCCGCCAGCTGCCAGCGCGCCCGATCCTGTGCCACCAGGTCCAGCAGCCGGGCATTGATCACGTTCAGCTGCATGTCCGGATGGGCCGACCCATCCGCCGTTCGCGAGCTCCCGCGCTCCAGCCAGGTGTCGCCCACCAGCCCCATCTCCAGGTCCAGTTCGCCTTCCTCCAACACCTCGCGTGCGTCCACCCGCGGCCGCCGCACAATCATCTCCAGCCTGCCCCCATCCTTGGGCGCCTGTCGCACAACCGCAAGCCCCGCTTCCAACTCCGCCGTCGTAAGATGCGCAATCGTTGACATAATTCCTCCCGTCCAAATCACAACCCTATGCCGCCAAGACTCACGCCGTGGACGAAATCTCGTCCTACACGAATCAAGGTTCAAATAACCTCAGCAGCTCCGCCTCCCGCTCCCGCGTCAGCCCCGCCCGCGGCGGACCAGCATCTTCTAGCGTCCGCGCCCACGCCAGCGTGTCGGCGATCGTGGCCCCCAACGGCCGCAAGATCAACCCCTTCGCCAGAGCACGCTCGATGCTGACCTGGTTGAGCGCATCGTCGCCTGCCACCCACAGCGGGATCTCCGTCCACGGCGCGACGCCCTGATCCAGCAGAAACTGCGGTGGAACCCAGACAAACTCTGCCTCAGAACGCGTGGCTTCTCGGCAGGCCTCTAACGTCTCGCCCAACGTCAGCAGTGTCGCCGGCCCTGTCGCATTGTAGACGCCGCTCGCCCCGCCTTCAAGCATGCGTACCGTCCACTCCGCCAGGTCGCGCACGTCGATCACCTGCACGGGCGCGCTGCGGTCGTCGGGCGCCAGCACCCTGCCGCCTGCGGCCGTGCGCGTGACCCAATACGTAAACCGATTCGATGGGTCATGCGGGCCGACGATAAGCCCTGGCCGGATGATCAGCGCCCTATCGCCAAACACATCCTGCACGGCGCGTTCGCACAGCACCTTCAATCCCCCATACGTCTCCCCCGTAATCTCCTCGACGCTCGCGTCCGCCAATGTCGCCAGCGCGGCTCCCTCGTCCGCATTTGGCTCTACGGGCTCAGCATACACGGAAATTGTGGAGATAAAGGCGTACCGCTCTACCGCGTCCCGTAGCAGTTCCGCCGACTGCTGCACCACGCGTGGGAAATACCCGCTCGTGTCGACCACCGCATCCCACCGCCGCCCGCGCAGCGCCTCCAGCCCCCCATCGCGATCCCCAAGCAGCCGCTCCACCTCCGGATACGCTCCGGGGTTCGTCTTTCCTCGATTAAACATGGTCACCCGATGCCCAGCCGCCACCGCCGCATCAATCAATGCGCGCCCCAAAAACCGCGGCCCCCCAATCAGCAACAAGTCCATGGTCGCCTCCAAATCAAGCAACTCCTAAGCGTCAGCCAAATCCAACGAATCAAGGTTCAAACCAAGCGAGGCCCCGATTATACCGGAACCTTCGCCTCGATCGGATATTCCGCTTTCCACGCGTCGTAACCACCCAGCAGCGCGCGCGCATCAAAGCCAAGTTCCTGCAGGTGCTGCGCCACACGGGCGCTTGTACCTTCGTTCGTTCAGGTGCAGTAGGCGACGATCAACTGATTGCGATCGTGCAGTGCTTTCCACGCCGTAGCCCACTCGGTAACCTGGTCCGGCTGCACGCGGATGCTGCCGGGAATCTGCCCGTCGTCCTCCTCGTACGATCTGCGCGCCCGTACGTCCAGCAGAATGGGGCCGGGATCTCCCGCGGCTGCGGCCGTCGCCTGCAGCCCCACGACTTCGGCCGGCGTGATCCGCAGCGGCGCGCGGCCGTCTTCCTCAAACAGCCCGGCAAAGGTCGCCTCTCGCTCCTCTGCCGGTGTTTCCTCGGCCTTGGCGACGCGCCGCCCGTACCACGCTGCCAGTGGGGTGGCCGTGGCACCGTGCACGATCACCGAGAAGACCACCACCACGCCGGTCACCGCCATCAGCCATTCTGCCCCGGCCACGTGCGCCTGCACGGCGAGCAGTGCCAGCAGCAGCGAATTGAGACCACGCGGCCCAAACCAGCCGATAAACAGGCGGGCCGTATTGCTCATCTTCGCCCGCAGCAGGACCAACCCCATGCTCAAGCGGGCGGACGACGAAGATGGCCACCACTGCCAGCACAAGCGCCGGCAGCAGCGCGCCCGTACCAAAAAACGATCCAAACAGGGTAGATAGCATCGCGCCGAAGAGGACAAAGGCGAGGAACATCAGCATCTCGGCCGTCACCTCGCCATACTCGATAAAGCAATCGCAAAGCGACACGTTGAAGAGCGTGATGGCCAGCCCGGCAAAGAACGAGGCCAGAAAGCCGTCGCCGCCCAGCGTCTGCCCTGTGGCAAATGCCGCCAGCACAAGCCCGATCCCGTACAGCGCCTGGTACTCCGTGCGAATGCCGTAGCGCGCGTCGGCCTTGCCCATCAACCAGCCGCCCGCTCCGCCTACCAGCAGGCCCAGCAGCGGGCTCAGCACCAGCACCCGCCCCAAGTAGATCGTCCAGTCCAGCGCACTGGCTGGCCGGCCGCGTCAGTACGGCGATCAGCACGAGCACGATCGGCAGCACGATCAGGTCGTTCATCCCAGCTTCCACGCTCAACGCGCGCCGCACAGAGCGCGGAATGCGGGGATCGCGCACGACGTCACGCAGCACGACCGGGTCAGTCGAAGCCAGGATTGCCCCTAAGAGCATCGCTACGACCGGCGCGGCTCCCAACAGCCAGTACCCCGCCGCCGCCACTCCGGCGATGGTCAGCAGCGTGCCCGGCCCCAGCGTCAGCAGCGGCACAAACCAGTCCGCCTTGAGTTCGTCGATATCGACGTTGACCGCGTCCATAAAGAGCACCAGCGCCAGGCTGATGACCGCCACCACTTCCAGCAGTGGGCTGTGCAGCCCGACGTCAACCCACCTGAGCCCCAGCGGCCCCAGCAAAAAACCCAGCCCAAGAAATATCATCGGGAACGAAATGGCGGCACGGTCCACCAGCCCCGAAACGAGAGCCGCAACCGTGAGAACGATAGCAATAATGCCCATGGCGGGCAGTAGCTCAGTCAAATTCACCTCCGCGCTGCTGTGCTGTTGCGGCGCAAAGTGTAACACATGATTCCGGACGCTTGCGGAAGCTTGCTACCCTTGTCCGTCTTCCCCCTCGGACCGCAGGCGTCCCCGCCTGCCTCTCCGCCGCGCGTAACACCCATTCAAGTCGGCGACAACTGTCCAACGTGCGATTCTCTTGCATGCTGGTACAATAGCCCTATGGGCCCACTTATCCGCAACCTACCTTGGGTCATCGCCGCTTTGGTCCTCGCTGCGCTGCTGGCGATTGCCGTCCAGATCGCCGTCACGATGCCGCCCCGCACGTTTACGATCCTGACCGGTACGCAAGAGGGAGGCTATTACCAGGCGGCGTTAGCCTATCAGCGCATCGCCAAGGAAAAGGGCTTTGACCTCCAGATCCGCACGACCAACGGCGCCAGTGAAACGCTGGTCCTGCTGGAGTCAGGTGCCGCCGATCTAGGCTTTGTGCAGAGCGGCGTGGCCTCGGCCGGCGATCCATCAAAGCTGAGCACGATCGCTAACGTCTTCTATGAACCCGTCTGGATCTTCTACCGCAAAGACGCGTTTGACGGAAAGCCGATGACACGCCTATCCCAGGCGATGGGAAAGCGTGTTGCCATCGGTCCTGTCGGCAGCGGTACCCACGATCTGGCCAACTACTTTCTGCCGATCGCCGGGCTGACGCCCGAGAACACAACCTTCCTCAGTCCGTCGTTTGCTGATGCCGCCCAACAGCTGGAGGACGGCACAGCCGACGTCGCAATCTTTGTCCTCTCCGACTCCAGCAGCCTGCCGTGGCAGTTGATCCGCACGCCGGGCATCGAACTCATGAATGTCTCGCGTGCCAACGCTTATGCCTTCTACTACCCCTGGCTGAGCGAGCTTGTGCTGCCAGAAGCCGGTGCCGATGTTGCCGATAATATCCCCGCTGAGTCCAAGCACCTGCTGACTACCGTCGCCGCCTTGATCGCCCGCAATGACCTGCACCCGGATCTGGTGCGTCTCATGGTGATCGCCGCCATCCAAACGCATCGCAGCGGCGGCAAATTCGAGAAGCCCGGCCAGTTCCCAAACCTCGAACTCACCGATCTGCCGGTCGACCCCGATGCCGACGCCTATATGCGCCAGATCCTGGGTGGCAGCACTGATCTCGACCGCTACCTCCCGTTCTGGCTTGCAGCCATTGTCGACCGCTACCTGCTCTTTGTCCTGCCCGCCCTGCTGATCCTCCTCCCCTTGATCAGCCGCAGCCCGCAGGCGTTCCAATGGTACATGCGCCAGCGTATCGTCCGCTGGTATCGGCTTGTCCACGAGATAGAGTATCGTTCACAGACGATGGATCTCGACCAGATCGATTCCGAACTCCAGCACCTCGACGAAATCGAGCGCACAATAGCTGATGAGCTGACCGTCACCAACAGCTACATGCCGCAGGTCTACGAACTGCGGCAGCACATCGACTTCGTCGCCGGCAAGCTGAAAGAACGCAAGCTCCAACTGCAGGCGCAAGCCCAGACAGCCGTCCCGACACCCGCCAATACGCAGGATCAGCCGCTGGATTCGGGCAACGGTCACATCGGAATGCCGGCCTAGCCCACACCTGCCCGCTGCCCGGCACTGGACCCAGTACCGGCTCCTGCACCTGCCTCTGCCCTTTCTGAGTCTACCTCGAGAGTGGAAGCTTCTTTGCTGCCGGGCCGCCCAAGCGTCAGCCACCACGCCACGCCCCAGCACAGCAGCGCCCAGATCGCCCCCGCCGCCCAGCCGGCCAATACATCCGTCGGCCAGTGCACGCCAAGATAGACGCGGCTGAACCCGACCAGCACCATGATGACGATCGCCAGCACCAGGAAATAGACCTTCAGCCGCAGCCGCGGCTGCACCCGCGCCAGCATGGCCCCCAGGATAAGGTAGGTGGCCGCCGAAGACATGGAATGGCCGGAGGGAAAGCTGGTCTGGTAGGCGACCGTCAGGTGCGGCACCAACTCCGGCCGCGGCCGGTCAAAGCCGAGCTTGAGAAAGTAGTTGAGCACCACTGCCCCACCCACTGCGACGATTATCAGCACCACCAGGTCGTAGCGGTGCAGCAGCACCAGGTAGCCGGCCACGCCAAGCGACAGAATCGCCAGCACGGCAACGCCGCCCAGCGCCGTAACGTCGCGCATCATCTCCGCCAGCTGCGGCGGCCCAATCGGCTGGCTCGGGTCCGCCGGGTTCCGCAGCGCCATCAGGATCGCCGTGTCGATCCGGGTTGTCTGCCCTGCGCTGACCATCTCCGACAGCTCGACAAAGCCCCAAATGCCCGACCAGCACGATACCCAGCACCAACAGGATTCGAAACTCATGCATGGCGGCATAGTGCCGCCAGTCTTAAACGTGTGCGCATCTCTGCCCCTTGCCACTGCCGCCGCTGCCACCACCGCTGCCACTGCTGCTGCTATCGGGTACCCACCATAGCACCGGACCCGCTCGCAGGCAATAGATGCAGCCATAGATGCTGGTGTACAATCGAGGACATGGAACAATCTGAGAACATCGAATATGTCGAACTGAGCTACGGCGCGCCGATGATGCCGCGGCGTCGTTCTGGTTCGAACGCAACGATCATCTGTTGCTCCCGGACGCCCATGACGATCCTGCCCACAGGCACAACTTTCACGAGATTATCTTTGTGCTCAACGGCCGCGGCCGGCACACGATCGACGGCCAGGCTGCCGACCTGGTACCGCATTCGGTCTCGCTGATCGCCAAGGGCCAGGTGCACCGTGTCGAATATTCGGATGGTCTCGCCATCTACCTGGTGCGCTTCACCGACGACTTTCTGCCGGCCGATCTGGTCAGCCCTACCTGGGACTACCATGGTATGCTGTTCAACCACGTTGGCCTCAACCAGACCCTGCAGCTCGCAGCCTCGCCGATGCCGAGGACGTGATCCGCTGCCTGGACCTGATCGAACATGAGTACGGGCTCGGCATGGCGTTTCCAGCGCTACACGACGCTGCGCCACCTGCTTGCCGTGCTTGTCATCCGGCTCGGCCGCGTGGTCGAAAGTGCCCTCTGCCCGACCGCCGCGGCCGTGCCGCCATTACGGTCTACCAGGCCTTTATGCCGCTGCTCGAACAGCACTTTGCCGACCGCCACGATGTCCAGTACTACGCCGAAGCGTTGCACATGTCACCTGCCAACCTGTCACGCCAGCTTCAAGCCCTCCTTGGCAAGACCACCAAGCAGATCATCGACGAACGTATCGTGCTCGAGGCCCGGCGTCTCCTGCAGTACACGCCCCAGTCGATCGGCGAGATCGCCTATGCCCTGGGCTACAGCGACCAGTTTCACCTCTCCAAGACGTTCAAACGGCTGGTCGGCGTCGCGCCGCAGGAGTACCGCGAGCAGCGTCAGAAATCGACATAGACCGCGCGCCTTTCGCCATTCCCTTCGCATGCGTATCAGGGGTATGCTGTCGTGCATTGACTACCTGTCGCAGAACCGCGACTAATCGAAAGGACGCAATATGACCACTCTCAGTACAAGCAGCCGCAAATGGCACCCAAGCCGCAGAAACTACCCGTCTGCATCCCGCCACACAGCTTGGTGCAGTGCACCTGACCGTTTCCAACCTGGACCGTTCGCTTGGACTTCTATCAGGATGTGCTCGGTTTCCAGGTCCAGGAGCGTGCAGGCGACACAGCCTATCTGGGGGCAGGGCGCACCCCGTTTGTGGTGCTGACCGAAGTACCGGGCGCCCGCCACGTGGCGAACCGCAGCGGGTTGTACCACTTTGCGGTCTTGACCCCCTCACGCCTGGCGCTGGCGCGCTCGCTCCGCCGCATGATCGAAGCGGGCGTGTCCATCGGCGGCGGCGACCACCTGGTCAGCGAAGCCATCTATCTGTCTGACCCCGACGGCAACGGCATCGAGGTCTACCGTGACCGCCCGCGTTCGACCTGGAAGTATGAGCATGGGCAGATCAAGATGGACACGCTGCCGCTCGACTATCGCGGTATCCTGGCCGAGCTCGACGGCGACCAGGCCCCTTGGACGGGGCTGGACCCAGCCACTGTGCTCGGCCACATGCACCTGCATGTCGGTGATCTGGCCGCTGCCGGCAAGTTCTATACCGAGGTTGTCGGTTTCGACTTCCTACTGAACTACGGCGGTTCGGCGATGTTCTTCTCCGCCGGCGGCTATCATCACCATCTCGGCGCTAACACGTGGGCCGGCGTCGGCGCGCCGCCCCCACCGCCCAACTCGGTTGGCCTGCGCTACTTTGAAATCCAGCTGGTCAACGCCCAAGAGCGGGCGAACCTGATCGACCGGCTCAACGCAGCCGGCGTCGCCTACGAAGAGCGCGACCGCGACCTATTCGTGCGCGACCCCGCGCAGAACGGCGTGCTCTTCAAGGCTGCGTGATCGGGCGATACGTCCATGTCCCGGGGACGTCCGGCAGAAGCTTGCTTCTACCCTCAACGTCCCCGGGACATTAAACCTTCGCTACGGCGCGCGCACTCTTCCGCGATGCGGTACTTCTTCTCAGGCCGCCTCTCCACATAGGTACAAATCGGCGAACTAGTCGTCATCCTCTTCGTCGTCCAGCAGCTCGGCACCGCCCATCGCACCGCCCATCGCACCGCCCATCGCACCGCCCATCGCCGGCCCGCCTGCACCTGCCATCGCAAATGCCGCTGCCCCGGTGGAGATGAGATTCTGATCCTGGTTGCCACAGCCGCCTTGCTTCTCCGGCCGCACGTGCGCCTCCATCACGTCGATCGTGCCCTTGTAGGCGTAGGGGTCCTTGCCCGCTACCAACACGATGTCCCGGTGGTCGGCACGCGCGGCGGGCTCATGCGAGCGGTGCGAGAACCACGGCAGCATCGACTCGGCGCTCATGTAATGGTTGACGAGTGCCCGCCGGTAGCCCGACTGGGCGACATTCGGCAGCGAGCGGTGCAGCAGGTAGCCGTTAAAGAAGACGATCGTCCCCGCCTTGACCTCGACCGCGATGGCATCTTCGTCTCGATACGGGAAGTTGAAAGCTTCTTCAGTGCAGTCAAAGCGCATGTCTTTCTGGTAGTGGGTAGGCCAGATAAGACCATGCTTGTGCGAGCCGGGGATCACCCACAAGCAGCCGTTCTCGACCGTGGCGTCGTCCAGCGCGATCCAGCCGCCGGTCAGTGAGCGGTCGCGCGTGGGGATGAAATACTCGTCTTGGTGCCACGCCTGGCCCGGCTTGCCGGAGGCCTTGATAAAAAGCATCGACTGCATGCACTTAACGTTTGGCCCGATCACGGCCGTGAGCACGTCGACCATCGCCGGATGGCCGAGTGTTTCATACATCAACGGCGTGAGCTTGTGTGGAAAATGGATGCAGACATAGCGGCTGAGAACATCGTTCGTCGCTGTCGTCGCTGCCTACCGGCAGCAGCCCGCGCACGGCGCCGGCATCGCCTCGGCAGATGCGGGTGGCATCCTGCCGCAGCATCTCGACCTCTTCCAACGTCAGCGCATTCTCGTGGATATAGTAGCCGTTCTCGGCGTAGAACGCTGCGCACGCTTCTCGATCAAAAGCCATAGTACTCTCCTCGCTGCTCTCGTTTTAGTTCCAAGTTTCAGTTTCTTGTGCCCAACTGCAATCGGTGCGGAAGCGCCATTGTAGCCGTCTGGCTGGCACTCTGCAAGGCGCATCTGGAACATCAATGCGCATAGTGACGTTATATAGTTGTACATGCGCGCCATCCAGGTAAGAGAGGTGGCAGACGCCGCAAGAACTGCAGCCTTGTTGCACTTCACGCGCTGGTCTGCCTGCTGGCAAGGAGGATGACAAGATGGAAGCAGTGATCGGTCTTTTCCTGATCGTGGCCATGGTCGCTCTTCTATCTGGCGCAGGTCGCAGCGGGAGTTCGGAGGGCGAACGTCCTGTTCGTTATATCGAGGTAGCACCGAGTGCGAGCGCCAGATCGACGACCGCCACCCGGGATAATGGCTCAGGCAGCCTGATTGCAGCCCTGGTGTTGTTGCTGACTATCATTGCCTTGTTCGCCAGCTCACGCTGATGCAGCAAGAGCGTGATAGTTGCGTGAGAAAAGCTGGGAAACGTCCGCTCATTCGGGCGCTTTCCAGCTTTTTTATTGCTGTGTCTGCTGGGTCATCTGCTGTGTCTGGGATGCTTGCCCCACAATAACCTTCAGCGCCGCATGGTGTACCTGGAACGAGGCCGTGCCTTCGCCCAAGTTCACGCCGTCTACCAGGATCGGGACCGCTGGGTCTGCTCGCAGGGTAAGCCGCCGGGCACGCAGGCGTCGGATGCGTGGGTCTGGCGCCCCATCCGTGGCGACAGCGAGGCCCTGCGCCAGCAGGTCGAGCTTGTTGAGACCTGCATAGAGAAATACGTCCAGGCAGCCATCGTCATAGCGGATATCGTCCGCCATCAGGAAGTTTGCTCCCAGGTAAGGGGTGTTCATTGCCATCACGGCGTGCGCTTCCGCCTCAATGGTCATGTGCTCGCCCTCGTCGTCCGCCAGGGCCAGGTGCAGGGTTGACGGCGACGCGCCGACAAACTTGGCCGCCAGATCGGCCAGCGCTCCCCAGTTTCCCTTTTGCAGCGCCTCGGCATCATTAAACACATCGGTGAGCAGCCCCGCCGTAAACAGCTCGAAGAACCAGCGCTCGCGGCCGCCGCAGGTGGCGAGTATCGCGTCGATCGCCTGCGGTTTACCGCTGCGCAGCAGCGTTGCCGCCGCCGGCAGGTCGGTCGGAATGTTGAGGCTGGCGGCCAGGTTATTGCGCGTGCCGGCCGGGAGAATACCGAGCGTGAGCCCGCTGTTTACCAACCCATTGGCCACTGTTTCGATCGTCCCATCGCCCCCGCAGACGATCACCAGTTCGACGCCCAGTTCCCGCGCGCGTGCGGTTGCCGCCGCCAATTCGCCGTCGTCCTTAGCTTCAAAGCTGGTGGCTCGGATGTTGACGCCGTCCAGCGCTTCGTGCAGCCTGGTATCGAATTTGCCCCCGTCGTCGGCGGCACCGGAGGCCGGATTGAAGATCAGTGCTGCCGGCAGCAGTGGGTATTGTGTATTCATGACCATGTCCTCTTATATATGTTCCCATCCCTTGCCGCCAGTATGCGCTCAAAATATGCGAATGTCTGCACTGGTGCTGTCAACTTCGCACCAAGTTGTGCCCTGCTTCCATGCCGCTGCCTATGCGCCGCTCGGTGCCGGTCCTGTACTTTGTGGGCACGCGAACTCGGCACACCGTAATGGAAAGGATCCACAAAAATGGCAGCACGTCTCCAGCCGCAACGCCCCTTCGGGGCCACCGGCATCCGTGTACCGCTGATCGGTTATGGTACGGCCCCCTTGGGCAAGGACCATATCAGCCGCGACCACGCTGTGCGCTGTCTCGAACACGCCATCGACCGTGGGATCACCTATCTTGACACTTCACCCGACTATGGGAGTGAGCCCCATGTGGGCGCGGTGATGCACCGGCGCCGCAGCGAAGTCTTCTTGGCCACCAAGATCAACCACCGCAGCAAAGAGGGCGTGCTGGACGAACTCAAGCGCTCGCTTGACAAGCTGCAGACGGACCACGTCGACCTGATCCAGGTGCACGCCGTCAATGCGTGGGCCGACCTGGAGCAGGCACTTGCTCCCGACGGCGCCGTCGCCGCGCTGGAGCAGGCACGCGCCGATGGTCTCGTGCGTTTCATCGGCATTACTGGCCATGCGCGGCCCGAGCTGCTCGCCCATGCCCTCCGCCAGTACAAGTTCGATTCTGTGTTGGTAGCCCTCGGCATGGCCGACCATCTCGTCTCCAGCCCCGACACATTTCTGCTGCCTGTTGCGCAAGAACGTAACACGGCGGTAATCGCGATGAAGGTGCTGGGCCACGGTGAGTTCTCCAGTATCGAGCTGGCGCTGCGTTATTCTCTCGGGCTCCCCGGCGTCTCGCTTGCCATTGTCGGTATGGATTCGGTCGAGCAGATCGACCAGAATGTCGCCATTGCAGCGGCATTCAAGCCCTTGTCTGAAAACGAACGCCAGCGGCTGATCGACGAAGTGCAACCGATCGTCGAGCGGGATGCACAGCATGCAAGCGAAGAAGCCGGTCGCAGCCCGCTGTTCTGGCTGCACGACACGAAGGTCATGGGGTGGGAGAAGAAGGACGAGCCGGAGATGGTGTGGTATTAATTAGAACAACCGCCGCTGCGGTACAGATGTACCTGCATCTGTTTGCGCAAGTGCGGCCGAACCTCTAGCTTGAGGAACGTCCCTGGCTACAATGCACTAGGGACGTTCCCCGTTGCTCTATATCACCTGCTTTGCATAGGTATTCAACTGCTGCAACTCTTCCCGATAGATCTTGCGCATGATCATGGGCGTAGTCAGCCTCTCCAGCCAGCTGCCAAGCCCGGCGCTCGTCCTGGATGTGGTGGCGATGGTCACCTTGCTCTTGGTTCCGTCTTCCAGCGGATCGACGGTGAAGGTTGTGTGCGTGCCGAGCTTTGCGTCAGTTTCGGCAATTACACGGCCGGGTTCGGGCTCGCTCACCGTCATGCGGAACGTGCGCTTGCTGCCATAGATGTTCATGTCGGCGACAAACTCCGTACCGGCCCCCTGCCCGCCCTTGGTGATCTCCAGCTTGACGAAATAGGGTTTTGGCAGGATGTGGGGATGGTGGTTGCGGTAGTCGGCGATAATGGCGTAGACCCGCGCCGGTGGGGCATCGATCGCTTCAGTTACTTCGACTTGAATATTGCTCATAACGGCATCCTCCTTTTGACAATCTACATGGCCTCGGTAACCGTATTGTATCGAGATTGGCATTCTCAGGATAGTTTGTGAAATTTGGCGCGATTGCCTGTTGATATTCGCGTCTTCTAGGAGTATAGTACTAGACAGTAGGGTCCCTTAAGCCGCAGCGGGCACTACTACTGGCCCACGCCCGTAATCTCGCCGAATTACTCCGAATTTTGCCAGGAATTGGTAATAGCTTCATACACATTCTTGCCAGCATTCAATGCCGGGCTTGTTTTTCCATTGCCTTTGGTATGGGACTATGAGCTACCTGTAAGGAGGCACCCTGACACGCTAGCAGCAATCCATACCGTGCGTCTGTAGCGAGACATTTCAACAAACGTACAAACAGCCACCCATTCTACAGCCCTCAAAGAGGAGGCAGATCGTGTACCCGACATGGTTGAGAATGACGCCCAGGCATTGGACCACAACGCTGCTGCTCCTGGCAATCGTGGCCGCCCTCATCGGCGGCGTGCAAACCGCGACGGCACAGCCGGAACCACCGGCGGTGCCTGAACAGCCGAGCCGGCTGATGCTGCCGTTGATGATGAACGGCGCAAGCAGCGCCACCAGCCCACCCCAAATTGAACCGCAAACAGAACCAGAAGTTGTGTTTGCGGTGGCGCACATCGGCAACCGGCGCGACAATAACGACCGATCAACCTGACTATGCGCCTGGCGCCATCGTCACGATAATGGGCGCAGGGTGGGCTGCCAGCGAGGTCGTCCATATCACTGTCAATGACGATGTTGGCCAAACGTGGAGCTACAGCAGCACCCCTGACCCATCGCTAAACCTGACGGCACATTTACCTACCAATTCCAGCTGCCCGACTGGTTTGTGGCGAACTACGGGGTGGTGGCCACGGGCCGATCCTCAGGCTCGGCGTCGACCACCTTCACCGACCTGTCGATCGGCACCTACGATCAGTGCTCAAATGACGAGGGTACGGATATGCCAGCTGGTGACACAGGCTGTCGCTGGATCAACGGCAACCTGCAGAGCAACAACTCGATCTACTTTGAAGGCGATGCGACCGTTCAGCGGGTGTGGCTGACCGGTTTTGTTCCCGGCAGCACCCATACACTCACCCTCAAGTACGGGACCACCAAGGGTGGCAAGCATGCCTACGACTTCCTGACCACCTGGGACTGGTCGGAGGACTGGATTACCGTTGCGGATCGCTGCCAGGATATCGCCGGCTGCGATGCTGCGCCACTGAGAGCAAGCTGGATATCCCGCAAGATCCGAATGTGCCGAACAGCTTCGAGCCCAGCTCGCCCGGGGATCGCCAGTTCGTGATGCGCGGTGGCACATTGACTAGCGCCACAACGCCGGCCGATCGTCAGCGGCAGCTACGCTGGTGACAGCGAAACCATAATCACCGTCAACTTCACCGTCGCCAGCACAGGCTCCATGTGCCCGACGAAGGCAATGACGAACCTGCGGTGTTGCACTTTGGTTTGGCGCCCATGTCGCGGCCCAGGCGAACTGGGGCTTGGGGCATGGGCGCTGGCAGCATCAGTGGCTCGCCGTACCATGTGGCACTGGACGCCATCGACGGCGCCTCAGTCGGCCAACGTGACAACCAGATGCAGGCCAATGTTGTCACCTTCATCCCGAATGGCACGATCGTAATCGTCAAGGATGCTGTTCCGAACGATGCCACAGGACTTCAGCTTCAACCTGAACAACAACAGCACCATCAGCCAGAACTTCGCATCCTGGACGACGACGCGACCCGACGCTGCCGAACAGCCAGACCTTCAGCGTGCCACCGGGTACGTGGTACGCTGCCGAACTCGGGCTGCCCGTAACATGGTGGGACTTCACAAGTCTCGTGTGTGTTGACCCTACCAACAACACGACGGTCAGTGGCACTGCTCACTATCGTCCTTAATGAGACGGTGACCTGCACCTACACCAATACGAAGCGGGGCGCGATCGTCAAGAAGCTTACCAACGGCGGCGATGCCACCTTCGGCTACACGACCGGCGGCGGAATGTTTCCCGGCGAGCTTCAACATTGCGACGTCGGGCGGCCAGGGCTCGCAGACCTACAGTAACATCGTGCCCGGCGCCTATAGTGTTGCCGAAACCCCGCTGGCCGGCTGGACGCTGACAGGCGCCGCTTGCGACAGCGGCACGCCCGGCAGCTTTTAGTGCTCCCCGGCGGCACGGTCACCTGCACCTTCACCAACACCAGGACCTACAACAAGGACCTGACGGTGAGCAAGACGGCGGTCGGCTCGTTCAACCGACTTACAAGTGGATGATCGACAAGAGCGTAGACAAAACGTTCATCGACATCGCTGCCGGCGGTACGGCGACCTTCAACTACACCGTCAAGGTGACGCCGGACGGCTACGTGGACAGCGGCTGGGCGGTGGCGGAAAGATCACGGTTGCCAACCCCAATGGCTTTGCCGATTGCCGGCGTGAATGTGACCGACGCCATCGACAACGGCGGCACCTGCACCGTAACAGGCGGCACCAACGTGACGGTGCCGGCCAACGGCAACGTTGCGCTGGACTACACTTGCACCTATGCAGCGCGCCGAGCCCGGCGCGCGGCACCAACACGGCCACGGCCACCTGGGACAAGGCAGCCTACTGATCACGCCCAACGGCTCTGCATCGGGAACTGCAGCCGTGGACTTCTCCACCGTAGTGCCAGCTGAGACGAACAAGGTCATCACGGTGGTGGACGACAAGACCGATCCGACCAACCCGGTGACCTTGGGCACGTGGAACTGGGCCGACGGTGAGCACACCTTCACCTACGCGCTGGACAAGACTGGTGTGGCGGGCACGTGCACGGACTACACCAACACGGCCAGTGATCGACGAGACCGATCAGTCGGACTGCCCAGAAGGTCACCGTCTGCGTCGGCAAGGACCTGACGGTCAGCAAGACGGCGGCGGGCACGTACAACCGCCACTACAAGTGGCTGATCGACAAGAGCGTGGACGACACACGCATCGAGATCGCCGAGGGCGGCACGGCCACCTTCAACTACACCGTCAAGGTGACGCCGAACGGCTACAGCGACTCCGGCTGGACCCTGGGCGGCAAGATCACGGTCAACAACCCGAACGACTGGGAAGCCATCACCGGCGGATGTGACCGACCTGTTTGCATCGGTGGTGGTACCTGCACCGTAACAGGCGGCGGAAGATGTGCGTTGTCCCGGCCGGCGGGTCAGTCGACGCTGGATTACAGCTGCACCTTCGCACGCAACCGGCCTACAGCGGCACGAACACCGCCACGGCCACCTGGGACAAGGCCGCCTACTTCACGCCGACCGGCACGGCCTCCGGGACGCGGATGTCACCCTCGCCCTGGCAGGCGAGACGAACAACATCGATCACGGTCGTGGATGACAAGACCGATCCGCCAACCCGGTGACCTTGGGCACGAGCGACTACTATGCTGGACCGTTCGAGTTCACGTACGCGCTGGACAAGCAGGGTGTGGCCGGTAAGTGCACCGACTACACCAACACGGCCGTCATCGACGAGACCGAGCAGTCCGACACCCAGAAGGTCACCGTCTGCGTCGGCAAGGACCTGACCGTCACCAAGACGGCCGCCGGCACGTTCGACCGCACTACAAGTGGCTGATCGACAAGTCCGTGGACAAGACCAAGATCAAGATCGCCGAGGGCGGCACGGCCACCTTCAACTACACCGTCAAGGTGACGCCGAACGGCTACACCGACAGCGGCTGGACGCTCGGCGGCAAGATCACGGTCACCAACCCGAACGACTGGGAAGACATCACCGTCAGACGTGACCGACACCGTTCGACAAGGGCGGTACCTGCACCGTCACCAGGCGGGCCCGACGTGCGTGTCCCAAGGCGGCAGCTCAGTGACGCTGGACTACACCTGCACCTTCACGACGCGACCGGCAGCTACAGCGGCAAGAACACCGCCACGGCCACCTGGGACAAGGCCGTCTACTTCACGCCGACCGGCTCGGCCTCCGGCGAGGCGCCGATGTGACCCTCGCCCTCGGCAGGGAGACCAACAAGGTCATCACGGTCGTCGACGACAAGACCGACCCGGTCAGCCCGGTCACCCTGGGCACCTGGACACTTGGGCCGACGGCGAGCACACCTTCACCTACAGCCTCGGACAAGAGCGGCGTGGCCGGCACCTGCACCGACTACACCAACATCGCCATGATCGAGGAGACCGAGCAGTCCGACACCCAGAAGGTCACCGTCTGCGTCGGCAAGGACCTCACGGTCAGCAAGACCGCCGCCGGCACGTTCGACCGCACCGTACAAGTGGCTGATCGACAAGACCGTGGACGACACGACGCAGTCGAGCATCGCCGAGGGCGGCACGGCCACCTTCAACTACACCGTCAAGGTCGACGCCGAACGGCTACACCGACAGCGGCTGGACGCTGGGCGGCAAGATCACGGTCGACAACCCGAACGACTGGGAAGACATCACCGTCAGACGTGACCGACGCCGTTCGACAAGGTGGCACCTGCACGGTCACCGAGGTCGGACCAGACGTGCTGTGCCCAAGAGCGGATCAGTCGACGCTGGACTACACCTGCACCTTCGCACCGACCGGCAGCTACAGCGGCAAGAACACGGCCACCGCCACCTGGGACGCGGCAGTCTACTTCACGCCGACCGGCTCGGCCTCGCGGCGACGCGGATGTGACCTTCACCCTGCCAGGCGAGACGAATCGACGTCATCACGGTGGTCGACGACAAGACCGACCCGCTGCAGCCCGGTGACCCTGGGCACGGCGACTACTGACGCGGACCGTTCGAGTCACACGTTCACCTACAGCCTTGACAGCAGGGCGTGGCGCGGCACCTGCACGGACTACACCAACACCGCCGTGATCAACGAGACCGAGTCAGTCCGACAGCCAGAACGGTCACGGTCTGCGTCGGCAAGGACCTCACGGTCACGCAAGACGGCGACGGCACCTACAACCGGCACGTACAAGTGGCTGATCGACAAGAGCGTGGACGACACACGCATCGAGATCGCCGAGGGCGGCACGGCGACCTTCAACTACACCGTCAAGGTCACGCCCGAACGGCTACACCGACAGCGGCTGGACGCTGGGCGGCACGATCACGGTCACCAACCCGAACGACTGGGAGGACATCACGGCAGATGTGACCGACCTGTTCGACCGGGGTGGTACCTGCACGGTCACCGAGGCGGCGACGATGTGCTTGTCCCAAAGGGCGGATCAGTGACGTTGGATTACACCTGCGCCTTCGACGCAACCGGCCTACAGCGGCAAGAACACGGCCACCGCGACCTGGGACAAGGCTGCTCTACTTCACGCCGAGCGGCACGGCATCGGGTGAAGCGGATGTCGACCCTCGCCCTGGCAGGCGAGACGAATCGCGACGATCACGGTGGTGGACGACAAGACCGACCCGCTGAACCCGGTCACGCTGGGCACGAGCGACTACTATGCAGGACCGTTCGCAGTTCACCGTACGCGCTGGACAAGCAGGGCGTGGCAGGCACATGCACGGACTACACCAACACGGCAGTGATCGACGAGACCGATCAGTCCGACAGCCAGACGGTCACCGTCTGCGTCGGCAAGGACCTGACGGTCACCAAGACGGCGTACCCCGTCCTTCACCCGCACCTGGGACTGGACGATCACCAAGGACTTCGACGGCAGCTACAACCTGTTCGCTGGGCGACACAGTCACGCATGGCTACAAGGTCACCGTGACGCCGACCGCCACCGACAGCGCCTGGGAGGTCATCGGCACGATCACGATCAGTCAACCCGAACGTGTGGGAAGCGATCGTTGCCAACGTTAGCGATGCAGTGGACAATGGCGGAACCTGTGTGCTTGATGATGCAAATCAAGCGATTATCACTGTTCCAGCCGGCAAATCGGTGAGATGTGGGTTATACCTGCACGTGGACGTCCGAGCCGAGCTTCGTAGTTCGGAATCGAACACTGCCACAGTACCTGGGACAAGGACGCCTACTACACTCCAGGCTGCTCGGCCTTCGGGACAAAGAGCTTTCGTAGTTCGCGAACCCGACCGAGATCAGCCCGTCATCACGGTCGACGACGACAACCTGACCGGTGAGACCTGGAGTGCCGACCGGGCAGCGGCGAGTGGACCGTACACCAAGGACTTCGCCTGCTCGACGAACCCGGCCGACTACACGGACGGCAAGTACTCGTACAGCCTGACCAACACGGCCAAGATCAACGAGACCGGGCAGACGGACACGGCCACGGTGGACGTCACCTGCTACTGGCCGCAGATCGAGCTGACCAAGACGGGCGACGAGCTATCGAAGATCGGCGACGGTGTGACCTACAACATCGAGCTGGACAACAACACGCCGACCGATGCCGGCCTGCGCGACCTGTCCTGCACGATCAGCGACCCGACGATCGGCTTCAGCAAGACGGTCGACGCTGGCCTCCGGCGCGAAGTCGACACCTCGACAAGCATTCACCATCCCGGCCGACGCATCGCGATCCGTTCGTCAACACGGCCTCGGTGACCTGCAAGCCGGTTGCTGCAACAGCACCGGTCGTCGGCAACTCGACCTTCTCGGTCAGCGACAGCGCAAGCTGGAGCACCAACCTGTTCCAGCCGAAGGTCGAGATCGTCAAGACCGGGCCGGCGTACGCGACCTCGGGTGACGTGATCACGTACACCTTCACGATCAACAACCTGAGCTCGAGGACAGCCCGAACTCTGGTGCTCGACACGCTGCACCGACGACGTGCTGGGCGACCTGACGGCGGCTGACGCTCCGGCTGGCGTGCGACAACCTGGTCTATGGCGGCACCTGCACCTTCACCGTGACTACACGGTGCCCGATGTCGGCCTCCAGCCAGACGACAAGACGAACATCGTCACCGTCCACTACCATCCGGCTGGCTTCCCGAACGACATCACGGACACGGACGACCACACCGTCACCGTGACGCCGAAGAGCCAGCTGACCGACACCTCGTTCTGCCCGCTGGCGAACAACCAGTTCCGCCTGCTCTATCACCTGGAAGTCGCGCCGAACATCTACCGGCTCCAGGCGAGCAACCCGGGCCAGTACTACTTCAACGGCTTCTACTACGGTGCGCCGGGCAGCGACTTCACAATGACCATTCAGGTTCCGTACCCGTTCGTGACCCAGGAAGGCGCAGGGGTACCCATCCAGGTGCATGACGGCACAGGCCTGACCAGCAGCGGCTGCTACAGCCCGAACCCGAGCTTGAGCGGCTTCACCATCACGACACAGGCCATGACGCCCGCCTCGTCGGCCGGCAACCAGATCATCACGCCTGAGGACTACACGACGAAGAATCTGGGCAGCTACACGACGGTGACGGTCAGCGGCAAGGTTCCGGCTACTGGCATGGTGTACGTCACGATCCACCTGGACTACGGCCTGAAGAAGACCGGCAGCTGGAAGCAGCCTGGCACCTCCACGCTGAACCCCGTATCGAAGTTGTCTATCGCCGATGTCCTGAACCAGACCGGCTTCGGCAGCGGCCCAGTTACAATCCACGGCTACGAAGTCTACAACTTCGCCCGCACGGTCGGTAGTGACACCGCGACCACGAAGCCGTCCAGCTACAACGAGTTCAAGAAGTTCGCCGGCTTCCTGGGCTTCCTAACTGACAAGTCGACCGGCAAACCGGTCGCCAATGGCAAGATCACGATCTACGACCCGACGAACAAGCTGCTGACAACTCAGTACACCGACGCCGATGGCTACTACATGTATGCCTACAAGCACACGGCGAAGGCAGCGACGTACACGATCAAGGCCCCGGCGTACGGTAAATCGACGGCTGTGACCGTCAAGGCGAATGGCTTTGCTGCCGTGGACTATGAGGTGGATGCCATGACTGCTGCGATCGAGGCGCCGGACGGCGGCGGCATCATCGGCTTCATCTTCATGCCGATGATCAAGCCGTAGTCGTGTGCTAGCGCCGGCCGCAGCTTCGCCACCCTCCGGCGATCGGCAGCGGCAGTGCAGAACAGGCTGAGGGCGGTGTCTCGTAAGAGGCGCCGCCCTCGTTTTGATACCCCTGCCCCCTTTGTCCCTTTATATCGATCCTCATAGTGGCTCCTGTTCTATCGAGTTCCAACCGAGTCTCGCTATCCTGAAGGCGCGCCTAGGAACGTGACTGCCGGCCAAGTGTTACCTCGGGCAACAACTGGCGCCGTGCAGGCAGAAGATTGGCGCGAACAAGGAACTCTCATGTCAACTCATACCCATGTTGTCTCAGAAGCCCAGGCAGGAGCCCAGGAAGCGGCAAGAGAAGCCGCCGTACAGGCGATCCCCTGGGTGGAGAAGCTCGCCCGCTTCGGCTACGCCGCCAAGGGCGTTGTCTACGCCGTCGTCGGCCTCCTGGCACTCCAGCTGGCCTTTGGCCGCGGCGGCGAGGCGACCGGGCCGGAAGGCGCCCTGGTCACGATCGGCCAGCAGCCCTTTGGCCGCACGCTGCTGGCGATCATGGCTATCGGGCTGCTGGCGTATGCCCTCTGGCGCTTTGTCCAGGCAGCCGTCGACCCCGAGCACAAAGGCAAGGACGCCAAGGGATTGGCGCAGCGCGCTGGCTACGTAGTCAGCGGCCTCACCTACGGCGCACTGGGCCTACTGGCCGCCCGCATGGCCATGGGCCAGGCAAGCGGGAGTAGCGGCGGCCAGGCCCAGCAGGACTGGACGGCCAGCCTGCTGGCCCAGCCCTTTGGCGTGTGGCTCGTAGCCCTGCTCGGTCTCCTTGTCATCGGCATCGGTATCTACCAGTTCTACTACGGCGTGAGTCGCAAGTTCCGCCGCGAACTCAAGCTGCACGAAATGAGCCCTACCGAGGTCACCTGGGCGACGCGCAGTGGACAGCTCGGCTACGCCGCCCGTGGCGTCGTCTACGCCATCATCGGCGGCTTCTTTCTTACGGCCGCACTACGCTTTGACCCCAACCAGGCGGGCGGCTTTGGCCAGGCACTGGCGGAGCTGGCACGGCAGCCCTACGGACCGTGGCTGCTGGCCCTCGTCGCCCTGGGCGTCTTCTGCTACGGCATCTACTCGTTTGTGCAGGCCAGGTACCGCCGCATTTTTGCCCGCTAGGGAAGAAGAGGAGTGGGACCGATGCAGATAACACGTGATGCTGCCGGCGTCACTTCCGGCGAGACCGCCGTCCATGCGAGCTACGGCAAGCTGCTCTGGGCCGGCATCCTCCTCGGCCTGGGCTTCGGCGGCTTTTTCGATGGCATCGTCTTTCACCAGATCCTACAGTGGCATCACATGCTGACCAGCGCCGGCTATCCCCCCGACAGCGTGGCCAACCTGCAGGTGAACACGCTGGCCGATGGTGCGTTTCATGCCGCCACCTATGTGTTTACTGCCGCCGGCCTGATCGTGCTGTGGCGTGCGCGCCCCTGGCCGCAAGCGCGCGGTGCAGGCTGGGTTCTGCTCGGCGCCATGCTTATGGGATGGGGCATCTTCAACCTGGTTGAAGGCATCGTCGACCACCAGATATTGGGCATTCACCACGTGCGCGAGGACGTGCCGCACGACCAGTGGCTCTACTGGGATCTGGGCTTCCTGCTCTGGGGGCTGCTGATGCTGCTCGGCGGTTGGTGGATGACCCGGCACAACCGCGCAGCCATGGCTAAGCTCTGCGGTTGGTCGCTCCCATCCCTTGTCGTGCTGGCGCTGCTGCTCGTTGCCTGTGCGGCCCCTCCGCCTGGCATGCGGCTTGTCCGAAAAGCCGGGCGGCAAACCGGTTTCCTTCGCCATCCTGGAGGACTATGACAAGGGCGACGACCTCGCCGCCGTCGCCCGTGACTTTGCTCTGCTGCAGGAGCTGGAGATCGACACCCTGCGCTGCAGCTTTGGCTGGGATGACTACGAGCCCGAACCCGGGGTCTATGACTTTGCCTGGCTGCGACAGTTCGTTGCCCTGGCAGACCAATATGGGATTCGTCTCCGCCCCTACATTGCCTACACGCCCGAATGGGCCGGGGTCGAGGGCACGGACGATGGCATGGTATGGAACAATCCACCGCGCAGCCTGGAGCAGTGGTCGGATTTCGTCTATGCCTTGGCATCCACGTTTGCCGATGCGCCCAACGTACTCTCCTACGAGATCTACAACGAGGAGAACACCACCTTCTGGTGGGACGGTAGCGTCGAACAGTACGGCGCCACCCTGCACGCCGCCGCGCAGGCCATCCGGCGCGCCGACCCCGACGCCCAGGTGCTGCTTGGCGGCCTTGTCTACCCCGACGACGATTGGCTGCGCTCGTCTGATCGAACAAGGCCGGGCGCCCGATTACGACGTGACGCCCTTTCATGCCTACGTGGAGACTTGGAGTGACACGAGCGTCGAAGAGTACCTCGGGAGCCAGTACCAGGAGAACTTCGTCCCGGTCAACGACACGCTCGGCGAGGGCGAGCCGATCTGGATCAACGAAATGGGCTTCGCCACGACCCCCGGCCGCAGCGAGCGCGCACAGGCCAACTGGTTTGCGCGTGCCGCCAGCACCTTTCTTGCCGATCCCCAGATCGAACACCTCGGTTTCTACGAACTGCGGGATCTGCCGCGCGCTAGTGCTGCGCTTGGCGATGATGCCAACTACTACCTCGGCCTGCTGCACACCGACGGCACCAAAAAGCTGGCCTTTGCCACTGTGGACCTGATCACCGACCTGCTGGACGTGGGCACGCTGGTCGTCGCCGACCAGGAAGCGCAGGTGACAGTCACCGCCGGCGCCGCCGGCGACCTGCATCATCATCTCTTCGTCCGCCCTGACGGTAAACAGGTGCTGTTTGTCTACGACAAGCGCGCTGCCCCTACCGTCGACGTCACCCTGCAGCGCCCCGGCCGCCGTGCCATCGCCTACGCCCTCGACGGCACATCAACCTCTTATTCCGCCTTCGACGGCACAGGCTTAGCCGATATTACGCTCTCTCCAGGCGAAGTTGCCATCTTTGTGGTAGAACCCTGAGCCCCGCATCTGCGTTATAGTGTCAGAACCACGATTCACTAGATTTATAAGATTTTCTTGATGCACACGCGCGCCCGGCTGAGGACACAATTCATGTCAATCCTTTCATCAAGCAAATCATAGGTTCAGACTTGCCTTGATCGCCGCTCTATCGGCATCACTAGCGGTAGCGATCGGCGCCTCCGCTGCCGATCAGTCGCCCTTCCGCACCACCGTGGACCGTCACCTTCAAGTGGCAGCGCTGTCCCTCCTGGTACTGCGAAACCGGCTGGTACGCATCGCCCGCCGTGGCCGACCTCGACAAGGACGGCCAGACCGAGGTGTTGTGGGGCGGCTACACGCTGATGGCCGTAGACGGCGCCAGCGGCACGATCCGCTGGACGCGGCCGCGCGGCAGCAGCGAACGCCTGTGGCCCGGCATCGTCGTCGCCGACCTCGACAACAACGGCACGCAGGAGGTGGTCACCGCCAGCGGCAACGGCAAGCTCTCGGTCTATGGGCCGGGCCTGGCACCAGTTGGCGGCTGGCCGCAGGATCCAACGGGCACAGGCAACGAACTGCGCAGCCTGGCCGTGGCCGACCTGGACAACAACGGCGACATGGAAATCGCCGTCTGCTCCACCCGTTCCGACAACCAGTGGTTCGTCTATGAGCATACCGGCACGCTACGTGGCGGCTGGCCCAAGATGACCGACAGCGACACCAATGGCTATGCCGCCGGGTGCTACAACGAGAATGTGGGTCTGGCGGATGTCGACGGTGACGGGCGCGGCGACATCATCGGCCCCAATGACACGCACTACGTGGCCGCATTTCACGACGACGGCTCGCCGCTGCGTGCCAGCACCATCTATGGCACCCCGGCGGCCAGCCCAAGCCCTGGGCGCGCGTCGGCCTGCATGTCGATCAGGCGGTGGACCTGCGCGGTTACGCCAACTGCGGCGAGGAACACCGGCCCAACATGGCCAACAGCGCCCCCACCATCGCCGACCTCGACGGCGACGGCACGCGTGAGATCGTGATCGTCGGCAACGTCTACAACTGCGGGACCGATCCCTACAGCGACCTCTACGAGATGCCCTTTGTGCTCAACGGCGACCGCACCCGCTGGCACGCCGGCGCCTACGACTGGACCGTCATACCTACGCCCGATGCCCACGCCGCACCGCTGAGCGAAGACTACAACCTGATCGAGAACAACGTGCCCAACCCGGTGACCGCCGACCTGGACGGCGACGGCGCGCATGGAGATCCTCTACCCCTCGTACGACGGCCGCCTGCATGCCTACTGGTTGGACAAGACCGAGCATGGGGAGTGGCCATTTGCGGTCAACAATCCCGCCGAGGGCTTCTATCGCTTCGCCGGCGAGCCGGTCGTGGTGGACCTGGATAACGACGGCAAGGCAGAGGTGATTTTCGGGTCGTGGACGCAGAACGACAGCGGCAAGGCCGGTAAGCTGTACGTGCTCAGTTGGGATGGCCAGCTGCTGCAGTCGCTCGACCTGCCCTACGACCCGGCCGATGGCCGCGGCGGCTCGTTGGCCGCACCCACGGTGGCCAATATCGATGGCGATCCGGATCTCGAGCTGGTGCTGGGGACGATCAACCGGGGCTTGGTGGCGTATGATATCCAGAATTCCGCCGGCGCACGCGTCCTGTGGGGGACCGGCCGTGGCAGCTTTACGCGCAGTGGGCTGGCGCCGTCAGTCGCGCCTGGCTCGCGGCTCATTGGATGGTTCATACAAGACGGCCACTCCGCTCACCCCTAGCGTCGGCGGCATTGTTACCTACACGATCCGCCTCCTAAACCCGGGCCAGGTGCTGGCAGGGCGTACGGATAACGGACACTCTGCCGGCGCAGACCAGCCTGGTGGGCACGGTAGCCGCCAGCAGTGGAACCGCCGCCGTGGCCGGCGGGCAGATCACGTGGCACGGCGACGTACACGCTGCCGTGGGAGTCACCCTTACCTATTCGCTGCGCCTCGGTGATGGCATCGACTGCCGGCGCAGCGGTGGACAACACAGTTCAGATTGACGACGGTACCGGAAATGTGCTTGAACGTGCCGCCACCATCATTGTTGCCGGTCGGCCGCTCCATCTGCCATATGTGCGCCGGTGAGCCCGTGTAGTTGCAGCTCTGGCGCTACCAAGGACTGCGATGGCTCGTATGGATTGGCATAAGACGCGCATCGAGTAGAAAGTGTGACCGGACATGCCAATCTACAGCCGCCCCTACAATCCCGACGGGCCAGACTTCACGCACATGTGGCAGCTTGTCCAGCAGGACTATGCCAGGCGCAAGGACAGTCTTTGTCTGGCTGGTAAGCCGCTTTGGTGACTGGAAGTACGGCTGCTGGCGCGAGGCGAAATACTTCCCAATGTTCTTCCGCCGCAACGCACAGCTCTGGTTGGACGGTTTTGGCGAGGTCAAGGGCTTTGTTCTGTCCGAAGATGGCGAGAACATCTTCTTTATCTTCACGCGCCAGGGGTATGACCACCTGTATGGCGACATACTGGACTGGACGATCGCCAACTGGGGCCCGCGCTATGACTCGCTGCTGGCCGAGGTGAACGAAGGGCAAATTGATGCCCTTGCTGCGCTGGACCAGCGAGGCTTTTCCAATCTGGGTGAGGCAGCCACCACGCGCGCCTACCTGGTTGCTGACCAGGCTGCCGCCGGCCAAGCTGCCGCTGGCAGCACGCTGCCGCCGGGCTTTCGCGTGGTAAGCATCGCCGAAGAACCTGATTACCTCGGCAAGCGCAAGGTCCAGCGCAGCGGTTTCAGCGGCCAGAACGATGTCCGGGAGATCGACCTGCTCACCTATGAATACTCGCGCGAGTCAAACGCCTACGACCCAGCTCTCGACATATCAGTCGTGGCTCCCAATGGGGAGCATGTAGCCAGCTGCGTAGGTTTGATCGATCCTCTCAACAACATCGCCGAGATCGAGCGCGTGTGTACGCATCTGGACCACCGGCAGCGCGGCTATGCCCTTGCCGCCATTCGGGACTGTTTTCGGCGGCTGCACGCACGCGACTTTACACGGGCCTACATCACCGGCTACAGCAGCGAGGCCAACGGCCTCTACGAGAAGCTGGGGCCGGTCAACCGCACCCGCTGGTTTCGCTACGAGTTGGGCTACCCATAGCCGCATACACGGAATCTACATGCGCGCATGGACTTCGTGTGTCTGCCCATCGTCGACGAGATCGATGACGTTGCCGTCGACGTGCTTGCCGTCGACGTGCAGTTCCTTGACACCAGTTGAGTGGCCATCCGGATTCGTTACGCATACGACGTAGCAGCTGCGGCCATACCTGACGCGAAGGCTGTAACCCTGCCAGCCTTGCGGAATGCAAGGCTCAATGCGCAGCCGATCACCCATGCGCCGCAGACCGAGGATGGCCTCGACACCTAAGCGGTACATCCACGACGCTGAGCCGGTGTACCAAGTCCAGCCGCCCCGGCCAACGTGGGGAGGAACGCCATAGACATCGGCGGCAATGACATACGGTTCCACTTTGTACTCGGCTGCCTCTGCTGCCGTATTGCTGCGATAGATCGGATTGATGAGGCGGAAGAGTGCCTCCGCCTCATCACCGTCGCCCATTGCGGCAAATGCCCAGATGGTCCAAAGCGCGGCATGCGTATATTGTCCACCGTTTTCGCGAATCCCAGGCAGATAACCTTTTACATAACCGGGATCGTGCGGGGTCTTGTCAAACGGTGGCGTGAAGAGCAGGATAAGCCGGTCGCCGCGCCTGATAAGCCGTTCCTGCACGGATCGCATCGCCCGTCGCGCCCGCTCGGGTTCGGCGGCGCCGGATAGCACACCCCACGACTGGGCGATCGCGTCGATCCGGCACTCTTTGTTCTGCACGGAACCGAGTGGTGAACCGTCGTCATAATACGCACGGCGGTACCATTCGCCGTCCCAACCGTGCTGCTCAAGCGCATGGCGTACTGCCGCCGCCTGTGCTCGGTAGGCGGCAGCCTCATCGCTCGGCGTCGTCGCCTGCCAGGAGCATCTTCGCAAAGGCCTCAAGCGTGGCACAGACAAACCAGCCCAGCCAGATGCTCTCGCCTTTGCCTTCGATGCCGACGCGATTCATGCCGTCGTTCCAGTCCCCGGCACCCATGAGCGGAATTCCGTGTGCACCTGCCGTCAATCCCTTGGCTAAGGCTCGGCGGCAGTGCTCTAGGAGCGAGGTACGTCGTCGCAGTCGGCGGATATAGGTCATAGCGCTCCTCTTCGTGCGGACGCAGCGGGATCGCCGGCTGAGAAATGGTACCTGCTCCTCCAGTATCTCCCGGTCGCCGGTGGCAGCCACATAGTGGGCGGTCACATAGGGCAGCCAAAGCAGATCGTCGCTGATGCGCGTGCGCACGCCGCGCCCGGTAGGGCGGATGCCACCAGTGCAGAACATCGCCTGCCTCGAACTGGTGGCGCGCTGCGCGCAGGATCTGCTCGCGTGCAATATCCGGCCGCGCATGCACAAGGGCCATCACGTCCTGCAGCTGGTCGCGGAAGCCATACGCACCGCTGGACTGATAGAGCGCAGAACGCCCCCAGATGCGGCAGGAGAGCGACTGGTACAGCAGCCAGCGATTAAGCAGCAGGTTCATGGCGGCATCGGGCGTCTCTACCTCTACTGCGCCCAGAATCTGTTCCCATTGGTCATAGCGTGGCCTGCCAGGCGGCGGCGGCTTCTTCCGGACGCTGCAGCCGCTCGACAAGCGCTAATGCCGCGTCACGATCTTCACCCTGGCCGAGCACGAAATGCAGCTCGTCCACGCCGCCGGGCGGCAGGTCGACGTGCAACTGCAGAGCCGCACACGGGTCCAGGCCGGCCTGGACGCGGCCTGCCAGGCCGATCCGGCTCAGCGCGGCCGGCTGCTGCAGCGATCCCAGGCGCCCCAGAAATTCGGCGCGATCTGCCGTCATGCCGTGCAGCTGGCGGCTTGCCGCAGCAAAGGCGACGCGTGCGCCAAACTCGCTGCTGTAGGGGTTGCGCACCAGCAGCGCGCCACGCTGCGCATCGAATTCGGGGACCAGAAACTGGGCGGCACTTGCCCGATCTACGCCCAGCACCCATTCAGCGTAGAAGGTGACCGTGATGCGGCGCGGTCGCTGCGCCTTGTTCTCCAGGCGCAGGTGCAAGATTTTGG
Organism: uncultured Chloroflexia bacterium; assembly: GCA_963701415.1. GTDB lineage: Bacteria > Chloroflexota > Anaerolineae > Caldilineales > Caldilineaceae > Fredericiella. The sequence continues at coordinate 41,843 of CAVPAH010000018.1, read as the reverse complement.
CCGGCGCGTCGGGTGCGACGAAGACGCCGCAGCTGCTGGTCCAGCTCATGGCTCTGGTGTGCGTACGTCGTATAGCCGGCGCCATGGCGCACCAAGTACGGCGACTCTGCCGGCGCCGGCTGCGGCGTGGGCGACCAGACCTCAGCCGTCTCTTCGTCGCGCAGATAAATCGCTTCCGACGGCACGTCCGACACCGGATCGTTGCGCCAGGTCGTTAGTCGGTTTTCGCCACTGTTGCCTGCCCAGCTGTAACCGCCGCCGCTTTCGGTGGCCAGAAAGCCGAACTGCGGCGTTGGCCACGACGTTGATCCAGGGCGCAGGTGTCTGCGCGCCGGGCGGCAGATAGATGACGTATTCTTTGCCGTCGGGGCTGAATCCACCCAATTCGTTATCAAAGTGCAGATCGTCTGGTCGTGCCAGTGCTGACACGTCGGCCTGGGCTTCGATCTCGTGCGCGGGCGCCATGTGAAGGCGTAAAGTAGCGGGAGCGGCGCCGGCTCATGATAGAGGTTCGCCAATTGCTGGGCCAGCTCGCCCTCCTGCCGTCCAAGACAACACGTGCCGCCGCCCTGAGCAGCACGCGATCCGCCTCGCCCAGCTGGTCGGCGAGCACAAGGTAGATGCCGCCGCGCTGGTTGATGGCAGCGTCGCTGTCCAGCCGCCGAATCTGGCGATAGATGTAGTTCTGCAGTGTCTGCCCGTAGTTTGTATCCTGCTCGTTGAGAATGACAAGGTCGATCAACAGGCCGCGTCGTCGCCAATAACGATGGGCCAGCAGCACCTCGCAGCAGGAGATCGCCGTGCGCCTCATCGGCTATGCGCAGCAGCAGGATCGGATAATCGCCGGAGATGCCGTACGCCCACAGACCCGACTGGCCCTTGCCGTTGGCGGCCAAGGTTGCCGCATCGCTGCGGCGTACAGGGTGAGGGAATGTCAACAGCGAAAGCACCTGGTGGGCGCGTTCGAAGGCAGCGCCGTGCGGGCCGAATTGGCGCAGCTCGCGTTCGGCGCTGCTGTGAGCACGCGTAAAGGCACGTTCGATTGCGCTCCAGTTGCTAAAGCGTCGCGCCAGGTCGAGGGCGCACTGGCGTTGCTCACCGACCAGGGTGACGAGCGCAAACTGTACGCTGCTGTGCGGCGCCAGGAGAATCTCCTGCCCCAAGCACAGCGACAGGATCCAGGGTGGCGCCGGCGCTGCCTTCCTCTGCACCTTCCCACCAACTCAAATCTTCGAGCAGCGCTGGGCGCCGCGTGCGTGCGGCCGCGCCCGAGAAAGCGGCTGCGGTCGCCTTCATAGCAGCTGCTACCCCATGCTTCCCCTTCGGCGCCCGGGCCGCGTCACAAGCGCGTGCACCATGTACGCTGGCCGATTCGGTGGCGGCACGCGGCCGCCGGCGCAGGAGCATCCGCGGTGGCGTAGCAAGATATTCGCTTTCTACAAACAGCTTGGTAAACGCCTGGTGGCGCCGATCTGCGCCTGCTGGCGCCAGCACGGCTTCGCTGTAGGACGCAATGCCAATGCGCCGCGGCTGGTTACTGTCATTGGTCAGCGTCACGCGCCGGACTCTCGACATTGTCGTCGGGTGCGACCGTGACCTGCATGTGCAGCAGATATCCCTTGGTCGCGGCGGCGCAGCTCGGCAGCATGCGGATGAAAGATGACCTCCTCGTGCTCCCCGCGCACGCCCGTCGGCTGCCGGCCGGCCGACCAGGTAGCGCCGCTGTCGAGGTCACGCACGTAAAGCCAGCGGCCCCAATCGTCACAGGTCGTGTCGGCGCGCCAGCGGGTGAGCATCAGGTCGTCGCACTGGCTGAAGCCGCTGCCCGCGTTCGTAATCAAGGTGCTGAAGTGGCCATTTGAGAGATAATGCACCATGGGCATCGGCGTATCGACGGCACGCGCCATGGTTGGACGCCTTCCTCCTGCTGCACGGCGCGCACCTTCTGTCTCATCCTGGTGCGGGAAACGCAGCGGAGCACCGTCTGGGATCCGTTCCTGAAGCAGGAGTTCGACACTGCGATTCATCGGTTCGGCATGGAAGCGGCGGACCATCTTGGGGCCCTGCAGGTAGGCTGCCAAAGCCAACAGGATCATGCCCTGATGGTGAGCCATGTATGAGCGCACCATGGCGTATTCCTGGCCGATGGCCAGGCGCGCAGACGGTGAAATCGACCGCTTCATAAAGTCCGTAGCGCCCGACAAGCTTCATATCCTGCATTGTTCTCGATATTCTGCATCACTTCGCCGGGCCGGAAAGGCAGGGCCAGGAGCGACGCATAGGGTGCCACCACCAGGTCGTCCGCCAGGCCGCGCTTGAATCCCAAGCCAGGAACGCCGAAGGCCCGGTACTGGTAGTTGTAGGCCGCGTCGAAGGCATAGAAGCCTGATTCGGAAATGCCCCACGGGACACCTCTTTTGCCGGCCGTAGTCGATTTGCTGCTCGACGGCTGCCTCGGCAGTCTGGTACAGCAATGTGCCAGGATAGCTGCCCAGCAGTAGAGGTGGCATGAGGTATTCGAACATCGTGCCGCTCCACGACAGCAGCGCTCGGCTCCCGCGACTCGTCTGTGTAAGCGGGCGCGCCAGGTGCAGCCAATGTCGTTGAGGGAACGTCACCCTTCGCAATGGCGAGCAGGCTTGCAATGCGTGCTTCTGAAGCAAGCAGGTCGTAGTAGCTGTTGTCAAGCGTGCCGCTGTCGACGTTGTAGCCGATGTGAAAGACCTCGCGCTTGTCATGGTAGAGAAACCGAAAATCCATCTCCTGCACATAGCTTTCGGCTTGTTCCGCCAGCCTCGTCACGATCAACCAGGAGTTGAGATGTCGATGACTTTGCGCTGTCCAGTGCTGCCGCAAAACCTTCGCAGTAGCGGATCGCCTCTGCGACGTCCGCACCGTGGTCCGTACCGCTGCTGAGAGCCGGCACCCGCTTGAGTTCATCCACTATTTCAGTCAGCCGGGCAGCTGCCGTGCTGCATGCAGCAGGAACATCTTCCCAAGCGAGGTCGCCGGGCAGTTCCTGCACCAGCATATTCCAGTGTTCCGCCAGGGCAGGGTATGCCTGCGGTCCGACCAACAGGTCTGGTGCTGTGCGCAGCCATGCGATCCAGGGCAGTGTCGTCTCCAATTCACGCTGCAAGCGATCGAGGTATTGCATAGCTCGGGTCGCGTAGATGCGTACTGTCTGCAAGGTAACGGCATCTAGCGTCCCGGTGCCGCTGTCGGCGACGGCTGCGATCAACTGTTCAAGCTTGCGCCGCTCATCACCCGTCAGGTTTGGCAGCAGCACTCCCAAGTCGGCAGACGTCGGCCGTGCCGCTGCGATCCGCTGCTTCTGCTCTGACAAATAATCCCACAGCAGGCGCAGGGCTCCGTCCGCCTCCTTGGCCAGCGGACTGAGTGCCTCCATGAGTATCGTGTATGTGTCGACGACGCCTTCCCAGCGTTGTGTGTGCCATACCGGTTCATGTGGCAGTTCGCGCAGGCCATGGCGGAGCGCGATCAAACAAGCAGCCAGGTTGCCGCTGTCCACGGTGGAAACATAACGTGGCAGTAGCGGCTGCAGCGTGCTCGTATCGATCCAGTTCAGAAAATGGCCGCGATAGCGTTCTTGCTGGTTGAGAGCGGAAAAAGCGAAGTCCATCCGCAGGGCAAGCTCGACTGTGCCAAGATACCCTAAATCATGCGCGGCCAGTGCCGACAGGAGGTAAAGGCCGACATTCGTCGGAGAAGTACGGTGGGCGACCACGCCGTTGGGCGACTCTTGAAAGTGATCAGGCGGCAGCCAGTTGTCATCTGGTCCGACAAACTGGACGTAGAATAGCCACGTGCGGCGCGCCAGAGCCCGCAAGATGCTGACGCTGTTCCTGTGTCAGGTGTACAACCTCCCGGCGCACGGGCTGGCTGATCCAATAGGCAATCGGGCCCGCCAACAGCCATGCCAGCAGCAGCGGCGCCGCCGCGGGCAGCGCCGCCGGATCTATCGTGGCGACGACAGCCGTAGCGGCGAACACGAATACGACGGCCGGCATCATCGTCTTAAGCGTGGCAGCAGGTGTCACGACGTCGCCAAGCATCTGGGTGGTACTGGCCGCGGTCGTCCACTCCAGCAGGTTGCGCCGCGTAACATACATGCGGACGAGCGTGCGCACCACGGCATCGATTACCAGCCATGCTTCGACAGGCAGGAAGGCAAGGTAGAGCAGCCAGCGTAGTGCTGCATCGCGCAGCTGACGCAGCAAGGCGGGCCCTGCGATGGCTTTGGCGTGTCGCCACATCCGGATGGCGCTCGAGAGGACGCCGGCGGCGAGCGCCACAAGTGGCGTCAGCAGCCCAAACAGCGTCCACGCGACAGGGGAGCCAGGCAGAAGCGTCCAACCCACAAGAAACAGTGCCAGCAGTGCCACCGGAAGCAGGCTGCGGCGCAGATTGTCGAAGATTTTCCAGCGGTCGATCAGCGGCAGGTCATTGGGGGCCCGTGTCACCTGCTGTCCAGCCAGGCGCGGCGTCATTGGCAGCAGCCAGGGCAGCAGCTGCCAGTCGCCGCGCACCCAGCGGTGGGCGCGACGAACGTCAACCAGATAATTGGGCGGGTAGTCTTCGTAGACGACGACGTCGGTGACAAGTCCGGCCCGGCCGTGAATGCCCTCGAACAGATCGTGGCTTAGCAGCGAGTTTTCCGGTACGCGCCCCGCCAGGCTGCGTTCGAAGGCATCGACGTCATAGATGCCTTTGCCGACAAAAATACCGGCGCCAAAGAGATCCTGATAGGTGTCCGAGACAGCCAGCGTATATAGATCAAGCCCGGTGTCGCCGGCAAAGACGCGCGTAAAGAGCGATCGCTCTGCGCTGGTCGGCTTAATCTCTGCGCGCGGCTGCAGTACGGTATAGCCCGTGCTGACGCGCCCATTTGCAGGGTCGAAACGAGCCGTATTGAGCGGGTGCGCCAAGGTACCGACGAGCCTGGCTGCGCCGTCGCGCGGCAGTACCGTGTCTGCGTCCAGGGTAATGACGTAGCGGACTGCGGCAAGCTCGGCGCGTTCCCCATCAATGCAGGCAAATGAAGTGTTATCCGCGCCGCGCAGCAGCCGGTTTAGTTCGTGCAGCTTGCCGCGCTTGCGTTCCCAACCCATCCATACCCCTTGCGCTGGATTCCACAGACGCTGCCGATGAAGAAAAAAGAAGGGGCGGACGGTGTAGCGTGCGTTTAGCGCTTCCAACCTATCATGCGCGTGCGCGACGAGTGCCGCATCCTCCGGCATCGTTTCATTTGGTGCGTCGCTAAAGTCGGTGAGCAAAGCAAAGCGCAGCGCCGGGTCGGGGTTGCGCAGAAAATGCTGTTCCATCTGACCAAATAGGTCGTCGATTCCCGCCGTGTTGCTGATCAGCCCGGGGATCACGACCAGGCTGCTGCAGGACGCGGGGATACCTTGGGCAAAGGCAAGTTTGGGCAGTGTGCGCGGCGGTAGAAAGTGCGGAAGTACGAGGTCAATCAAGGTAACGCTGATGGTTATCGCCGGCACTACTCCCAACAAGGCAACGGCGAGCAGGCCCAGCCATGTGGCGCCTGCCGCCGCTGCATACCCCAGCCCTACCAGAAGGATCAAAAACGCAGTGACGGTGATCGGACCCAGGTACATGAGCGTAGCATGCCGCAGCACCCAATTCCGCATGGCTGTGCCGATTGGGGCACGGTAGCCGAGCTGTGCTTCCAGTTGCTGCCTGCCCACGTCGACCAAGTAGTAACCCACATGGCAATCAGGCGGCAGCGTGAGTTTAAGCCCAGGATAGCTTCCATCGACAGGGGCCCCACTTGGATCTGCTCCGTCTGCAGTCTCCAGGGCTGGCTGTTCGCGCTCATGATATGCGACTCGCCCCTCCGCCAGAGCCATGGCCGCGCTCGCAACATCTACCTCTGTGGCAGTGGAACCCGCGGCGAGTTCCTCGACCTGGCTGCGATAGCGGTTACGCGTGTCGAAATCCATGTAGGGATAGACACCGGCAGGATCTTTCTTGAGTCGGCGGTGGACTACACTGATCTGTTCGGAGAACTGCAGCCAATCGTATACATCCAGCTGTCTTAAGCTGGGAATGGCACTGGCTACCGTATCTTCCAGGCTTGCGCCACTTTCAGTTGCTGGCTCGCTTGACTGGAATCGAGCCTCGACGGCCGCAAGTGGACCTTCGCCGGCCGGCATCTGCGTAATGTGCAGCGAGCCAATCGCTAGCACCTCAAGCAGGACCAGCCGCAGCATGACCGGCAGCGCCCACACCTCGCTCAATGTCAAGGGCTGCACGCGTTGATAGGCGAGCACGTAGCGAACGAGGCGGTCCGGATCCGCTTGGTAGCTCTCACTGGCCAGATAGCTATAGGCCAGGGCATAGACACGTGGATAGCCGGGCAGCTGCGCGGACGCGCCTAACTTGGGCAGCTTGCGATAGAACCCGGCAGGCATATCCTGCTCGACCTCGCCCACCGCTTGTTCCACGACATAGAAGTTGTCGAGCAGCCATTCGGCCGCATACGAGATCGCCAACGTCTCTTGCGCTGCAGCAGCAACTCGGCGGTACGCCCGCCGTAAGGAGTCGTCTAGTACAGCTAGCTGCTCGGTCAGCTTTGGCGCGTCGGGCGCCGCCGGTTGCAGAGAATGGGCTGCGGCTGCCGCCATTGCTGCATGTTCAAGACGGCCGACAGGCCCGTTCGCTGCTTCCGCAGCTGCCGTCTCAGCTGCGGTGGTGCCTGAAATAGATGCCGCTACATCAGTTGGCTGTACGATCATAGTTGAATCCGGGTTCTCCTTGCGTGCTCGTACTCAGAGTCGCACGCAGCCCCGCTTCCTTCCAGGTATGCGTTTCACTCTCAAACTTGATCGGTGTAGTAGCGTGCCCTGGCATGTCCTGCATGATGAGGATGGACGTGGTGCCGTGGGTAAGAAAGCTGGTCACCAGGCTGCCCACGGCCCACTGCTGGCGACCAGTGTGCCCATGTGCACTCAATACGACAAGGTCGACCATATTGTCATTTGCATAATGGTGCAGCGCCGCGGCCACGTCCTCTTCGATCAGGACCTGTGTATCCGGGTGCACCGGCGAGCCGGCTGCTGAGCTGGTCGAAATAGTCGATAGCCTGCCGCTGATTGCGCTGCAACTACCTTGTCCACCAATTCGATCTCTTCTTCCGTCAGCGGCATGCGCTGAATCAGTTCCGGCTGGGTGACCACGTGCAAGAGCACGAGGTCCGCGCCGTGATGCTCCGCCAGCGCGCCGGCCATAGGCAGCACATGTTCGGCGCGCTGTGAACCATCGAGCGGCACCAGGATGCGCCGATAGCGCACAGGTTGCAGGGTGCCTTCATACTGCGACACCGAAGTGGGAGAAGGGCGCACCACCAGCATCGACGTTGCCGCACGCACTGCGATTTTGGAGGCGACTGAGCTCATGTTCCAACCGGTCAGGCCGCCACGGCCGTGGCTGGTAAAGACGAGGAAATCGTATCCTTCACTTTGGGCGTAATCGACGATGCGATCTGCGGCGCGCCCCTCCAACAACACGATTTCCGGAGCGGCAGGCAGGAACTCTTTCAACATCTCACATGTCTGCTCAAGGTAAGCTTGAGCCTCCGAACGTTGCAGATGCCAGTCTAGAGGGTCGACGCTTTGTTGTGCGATCGTGCGTTCGACTACCCGTAGCAGCGTGACATGCGCTTCCTGCGGCACGGTGAGGGCGAGTCGCGTGAGCTAAGGCAGTGGCGGCAAGCGATGACCCGTCGAGTGGCACAAGGATGCGAATTGCCATGGGATTCTCCTTCTTGTCTTCTTGCGACCCAAGATCAGCGAGCAATTGTACACGGGGGCGCCAAGACGGCCACAGCGCATGCTGCGGCTGACGATGATCGATGTGCCGCCCCAGATTCTATGCCACAGGTGGCATCTGGGTTAACGGCAGCTATAGGGGAATACGGAATGGTTAGCGGGACAGCTACGAAAAACAATACGGTGCTGTAAATCTAGACATCAGCCGTAACGGTCAGCGTAGGTCACAGAACATCTATCTATTCATAGTATACCCCAGGTAGGTCGATTTCGGTTAATAGCAGTTATGAGTTTATGGCAGTCGGGCTGGCAGCCGGAACGCGGTCGATTATCCAACGCCTATGACAAATAGCGTGTGCTACAGCCACCGAACGCGTTGGGATAGAGCGTCTCTTACGGTAAAATGACGGCAGCAATCCAGCATATTTCGTCTGCAAAGGCAATTGGCGATGATAGTCGACTCCCCACTTCCCACCGATCTGGCGGCCCGCATGGAAGAGCTGCGTTCGTTGATCCGTTATCACCAGCATCGTTATTATGTGCTTGATGATCCGGAGATCTCCGACCAGGAGTTCGATGTGCTGTTCCAGGAACTGCAGCGTCTGGAGGCAGAGTACCCGGCGCTGCGCAGCGACGACAGCCCGACGCAGCGCGTGGGCGGCTACGTGGCAGAGAAGTTTGAGAAGGTGCGTCACCCGGTGCCGATGCTGAGCCTGGGCAACGCCTTCAGCCAGGAGGAACTTTACGCCTGGCGCGAACGGCTGCGCCGGCTGCTCCCCGCCGATGATCGCGCCGCGCTACGATACGTAGTAGAGCCCAAATTCGACGGCCTCACCGTAGTACTGCACTACGAGAACGGCCGTTTTGTGCTGGGGACCACGCGCGGAGACGGGCTCTACGGCGAGAACGTGACGCCGAATTTGCGCACTGTACGCGTGCTGCCGCTGCAGATTCCGCTCGACCCCAAGGAAGGCTCTGCACCCGCCCGCCTGGTTGCCCGCGGCGAGGTCTATGTCGAAAAGCAGGACTTCACGCGCTTTAACGAGGCGCAGCTGGCGCAGGGTGTGAAATCGTACGCCAACCCACGTAATTTTGCCTCGGGCAGCCTGCGCCAACTCGACACCACCATCTCGGCCGGCCGCCCACTCAAGGTGTGGGTCTATCAGGCGTTGATCGTGGAGGGCGACCAGATTCCCACCAGCCACAGCGGTGGCCTGGAGTTGATGCGCCGCGTTGGGCTGCCTGTCTGCCCTGACACAGCCATGTTTGACGATACTGGCTTCGACGATCTTGCCGCGTATGTCACCGCCTTTGGCGAGCGGCGCCACCTACTGCCCTATGAGGTTGACGGCTGCGTGATCAAGGTTGACTCGCTGTCCATGCAGGAGCGGCTGGGCTTTACCGGCAAGGACCCGCGCTGGGCGCTCGCGTATAAATACGCGGGCGTGGAGGCGGTTACCAAGCTGCTAGATATTGTCATAAACGTCGGGCGGACTGGTGCCGTCACGCCGAATGCAGTGCTCGAGCCTGTCAATGTGACCGGCGTCGTGGTCAAGGCGGCGACATTACATAATGAAGACTATGTGCGCGATCTCGACATTCGCATCGGCGACCAGGTAGTGATCAAGCGCGCCGGCGAGGTGATCCCCAAGGTTCTCCGCCCGCTTCCGGAGCTGCGCACCGGCGAAGAACGAGTATGGACCATGCCTGCTACCTGTCCGGACTGCGGACAGCCGCTGGTGCGCCCACCTGGGGAGGCCGCCACCTATTGCATCAACAGTGCTTGCCCGCGCCAACTCGTGCGTTCGGTCGAATACTTTGTCTCGCGCGGGGCGATGGATGTGGAGAGCTTTGGCATCAAGCAGGCCGAGCTGTTTGTGGGCAAGAGCTACATCCACGATCTTGCCGACATCTATCACCTGCCGTGGGACGAGATCCGCACGCTCGAAGGCTATGGCGAGAAGCGCGTGGAGAACCTGCAGGCCGGCATTGAAGAGAGCAAGGGGCGCCCCGTGCACCGGCTGTTGACCGCTCTGGGCATCCGCTTCGTCGGTTCCGTGGTAGCCGAGCTGCTCACCAAGCACTATCCCAACCTGTTTGACCTGATGGATGCCTCGCAAGAAGCACTCAATGTCATCGAAGGCATCGGCCCGCGCATCGCCGAGAGCGTCCACGAGTGGTTCCAACTTCAGCCCAATCGCGACCTGATCGCCAAGTTTGCCGCCGCCGGCGTGCGCGTGGCGGAAGAACGCAAGGCTGTGCCGCCCGCAGCGGCACTGCCATTTCTCGGTAAGACCTTTGTCGTCACCGGCACACTGCCCACCTTTAGCCGCGAAGAGGCCCAGGAGTACATCAAGGCGCGCGGCGGCAAGGTCGCCGGCAGCGTCAGCAGCAAGACTTCCTACGTCGTCGTCGGCGAAGCCGCCGGCAGCAAGCTGACCAAGGCGCAGGAACTCGGCATCCCCACGATCGGCGAAGACGAACTGAGGGCGATGTCTGAACCTTGATTCGTGGGATTGCGCGAATTATCTTGATTACACCACTACCGGCACGTGTCACCGCTCCCGCGTAGGCCGCACGCCCACGTGCGGCTCCGGCGGCTACGCCTACATGTCCGCGTATGCGCCGCTTGCCGGTGTCTACTGCTGCGCTCCTCCGCCACCAACCTGCACGCTCGCAACCTGGATGATCTGCTGCCCGTCGGCGGTTGGAATGGGGTCCAGGCTGTCGGCATTGTAGACCATCAGGTGCAGCCCGTATTGGCCGGGCACGGCGTCGGGCGGCACGAACATCCTGATCCTGTTGAGCGCCTCCAACCCGTCGTCGACCTGGGCTACGAGCGTGCCATCCTCGGCGATCAGTCGCAGTGAGAGACGGCGTGTGCCGTCAAACGGCCCGTCCCAGGCCAGCTCGACCGGGAGCACCGACCCCACCTGCGCGCTGAAGCAGCGTGCGCAGTGCCGTCAGCGTCATCGGCGGCCACTGAATGTCGGCGGGCACTTCCTGCGGCGCGGCGACATCTTCGTAAAGCTTCGCAATGATCGCCCGCATGTCGTAGACCTTGGCCATGTCCAGCCCGTTGAGCGTAGACGTGAAGACGGGTGTCTGGCGGGCGAAAAAGTCCACCGCTTCCTTGGTCGGAATGTCGCGCTGCACCTGGTTGATGTAGGTGACGACATAATCGACGTCCAGCCACGGCATGCGCGAGCCGGAGATCACGCCGACGGATTCGCCGTGGAAGAAGTACGAGAGCGGGCCCATCGCATACCAGCCGACCACGCGCTTCTTGGTCGGGGTCGGGCTGCTGATCAAGCCAGTGGCCGGCCTCCTCCAGCCCTTCGCCCCAACCCACAAACATGTCACGCTCCGCCGCGCGGGGGCCTCCTGCCAATGGGTTATAGTAGGTGAGATAGTACGGGTAGTAGGGCACGTTCAGCAGCCCATGCAGCAGTACCACGCCTAAGATGGCTGCGCCAAACCCGGCCGCCAGCGGCTGCCAGGAGCTCTTCGTGCGTGCGGCAACGGCGCGATACGCCCACAGCGCGAAGGCGGTCCAGCCGAGGCCCGCCACCACGTCGAGCACCAAGAAGGTGGGCATAAGGTAACGGTCAAACTTCTTGGCCGGCGCGGTCATAAGCAAAGCGAACAACACGGCGAAGATCAGCAGCCCCCAGCCCGCACGTGCCTCGGTCGGAGTCGCGAGCGGCGGCCGGCGCTTCCAGAGGGCGACGATCATAGCGATGATGCCGATGAGCGCCGCCGGCGTCGTGCGGAAGTAATAGGCGACCGGGTAGAATAGCGGCCCGGGGTCATGCAGGATCTGCCCCATGAAGAAGTTGGGGTTGCTGTGGCCGCCAATATACTCGGTCATCTCGGTGTACATCTTGACGAAGATGCCGATGGGGTCAACCCACAGCGCCGGCCAAAGAAGAAAGAATGTGGCGCTGGCGATCACCCCCCACAGCACGTAGCTGCCTAGCAGTTGGCGCACCAGCGGGCCATTTGCCTCCGCCTTGCGCCGCCGCCACCATTCCAGTGCGATCAGAACGCCGCCGATCGGCGCCAGAAAGAGCACGGGCGTCTTGGTCAACCAGCCGAGCCCCATTAGGATTCCCGAGGCGACCAGATCCCGCCAACGCAGCCCCGCGTAAAGCCAGCCTAAGAAGAAGACGAGTGCCGCATACATAAACATGGCGTGCAGGCCGTCCGGCTGCACCTGGCGCGAGAAGGCAATTGCCATCGGCGACCAGGCAACGAATAGGTTGGCTACCACGGCCGCCGGCGTGCCAAACAGGCGGCGCAGCGGAAAGAAGGCGAGCGCCAGCACCAGCGAAATAACGAAGACGGTGTAGATGCGCCCCCAAGCCAGCATGGTGATCGGCTCGACGTCGGTATTGGCGCGCACCCAGATGCCCCAATCCTCGCGCATGGCATCAAAGTAGCCGGGCGCCTTGTCTGGATAGTCGGGCATTGCCGTAATAACACCCAGCGCGCCAAGCCACGTCGTCGTGACGGCCGGGTGCTCGCGCTGATAGGTGTGGAGCAGATCGCCGTGCTTCACGGCATAGGCAAAGTTGGCCGAACGGGTGATCCAACGGTGCTCGTCCGCGGTCACAAAGCGATCAAGCTCCAGCGTACGTGGAATCCAGGCTGCCAGAAAAAGGAAGACAAACAGCACGGCCAGGCCGGCACGCGAGTTCGCAAAGGCTTGGAGACGCTGTGCCGCAGTCCGGGTAGGCGTGGCTGTCACAGACCATGCAGGGACCGACGGATCGGCTGCTTGTGGCTTATTCATGGCGTATATAATACCGCGCGGAGCCTTCTTCAATCTCTTTGCTGTAGTGGGCGTGAATCTCGTCCATCACCTCGGGGCTGTACGAGTCGGTAAAGCGCTCAAACAGCACGAACTGGGGCGCATAGTCGCGCAGCACCTTCGCCAGCTGCTCCTGGCGGATGATATTGGCTTCCAGAGTCTTGCGGCTGAGCACGGCGATCTCAGGCGGCACGGCCAGCCCGGCCTGAAATGCGTAAAAGGGGTGGTCGGTGAAGATCCAGTCGCTCTTGTCCGTGGCACCGGCGTCCGCCTTCAGCCGGTCGGCTACTTGCTGGATGTAGTTGGGCCGGTAGATCGTCATCTGCCATGCCAGCCGGTCAGGCAGGGGATTCGGATAGAACCAGAGGGCGGCCACAATGGCGGCCGCAGCTGCGACTCCCAGCAGCCCGGCCGCGATGCCCGCTGCGCTGCGCCGCCGCTGCCATCCATAACGCAGCAGCCAAAGAATTCCTGCTAGCCCATAGGCAGCCAGCCAGGTCAGCGGGACGCTGAGCAGTAGGGTGTGGTGATACCACAGCGGGCGCTGCACGCTAAAGACCAGGGCTGCGCTCAAGAGCCAGGCAACCGGTACGAGCACGCTGACCCTGCGGCGATACGCTGCGTAGACAAGCCCCCCTGCACCCAGCAGCAAATAGGCGGCGTGCTGCTCGACAAAGTGCGGGAAGAAGCCGCTCGCCTCCTCGACAAAGTTCTGCACGTTGGCCGTCATCGCGCCCAGGTGCGTGCCGAACAGCAGGTCGAAGTGGAGGGCGCCCAGTGCCAGCCCCAGCAGCAGGTACGCTGCGCCCGTCATCACCCCCCAGACAACTACTCGGCCCAGCCGCTGCTGCCAGCCGGCCCCGAATCCTTGTCCGTTACTGCTCTTTGTATTGACATAAATGGCGACTGCCGCAGCCGGCACGATAATCGCAGCTAGAAGCTTCGTCTGCAGCGCCAGCGCCATGATCACGGCTGCGGCCAGCAGCCACGGCCAGGAAGGCCGGCGCACTACTAGCAGCATCAGCGCCACCATCCCCAGCGCCGTGGAAGGCAGCCCCACCATCACCGCCCCCGACAGCCGCAGGTAGAACTCACTGACGATCAACAGCCCGCACGCCAGCAGGGCGAGCACCGTAGCCGCCCCAACCGACTCTTCCTGGAGGACCGTCTTCCTGGAAGGGGTAAGCAGACTCGTGCGAACGGCGAGGTAGAACGCCCACAGCAGGAGGGCTGAGAGCAGCATAACCAGCACGCGCGCTGCGGCGACGCTGGGGCCCGTTGCCCGAAAGAGGCCCGCCAGCGTGACCGTCAGCAGCGGCGGCTGGTCACTCCAGATCTCGGAGAAAAGATGATAGCCGCGGCCGACCAGCAGCGCCTTCATCAGGTTGATGCCCTCGTCATAGTCCCAGTCATGGGGATCGAGGTGCGGCGCCCGCCAGAAGAGCAGCAGCAGGTAGGCGATCGGCACGAGAATACCGGTGCGCCAGATCGCTGCCCAGGCGCGTGCCAGCGGTGATGGGTTGGCTGGTGATGCGGTCAAAAAGGCGTTCCTCTTAGCCGACCTGCCTGGCCAGCCGCTGCTGCAGCACAGGTAAGCGGCTGGGCGCCGACAATCTGGTCCACTACCTGGCCGTTCTTGAAGATATAGAGTGTGGGGATGCTCATGATTTGGTAGCGGCGCTGCGTGACAGGATTTTCGTCCACGTTGAGCTTGGCCACCACCGCACGCCCCGCATACTCGCGCGCCAGCTGTTCGACCGACGGCGCAACCATGCGGCAAGGGCCGCACCATGGTGCCCAGAAATCCACCAGCACAGGGCCCGGTCCACTCACCACCTGCTGGAAGTTGGTGTCCGTCAATACTACCGGAGCGTTGCTGCCCGTCTGCGTTCCCCCTGCCTGCGCCTTACCTGCCTGCGCTGTCGGGCGCGGGGCAGATTGCTGCGGACGCGGCTTGCCGTCTACAGCGTAGGCCAGCCACTCATCGGCGCGTTTCAGATCGTCCCCGGTTAGCGTAGCGTCGGCCTTGCCGCTGCGCATGAGCACGATGGCAGGCAGTGCCGGCGGCGCATACTTGGGCCGCCAGGTTGCGCTCGGTCTCGGCGTCTACCTTGGCGATGATGGCTTTGCCGGCATACTGCTGTGCCAGCTTGTCGAGCGTGCCCTCGACTGTGGCTGCCAGTGGCGTAGGTTTGCTCCAAAAGACCAGCAACACCGGCGCCCCTGCCGCCAGGACGCGGTCAATACTCTGTTCGTTCGTGTGGATGACAGTCGATATCGGCATCTCTTACTCCTCCGCACACCAAGCCCGCATAACTAAATGTCCCGTCCCCGGGACATGCGCACATTTGAGATTATCAAATCTGCGCCGATCCGCCTAATTTGCCGCTCCGCAGCCCCTTACTTGTCGGGCCCGGTCGGCTGGTCGTATCGGGGTTCAGAGATCTAGTTCTGCGTCGAGGAGGGCGTTGTTCTGCCGCACGCGTTCGTATTCCCGTCGTGCCTGCGTCAGGATGTCGCCGAGGTTGTGGATGCGGGTGGTGAGGTCCTGGTCGTCGGTGGCGGTTTCCCAGGCTTCGCGGAGGAGGTCCTCAAAGGATTTGCTGCCTTCGAGGTTGCCGAGGATTAGGTCGAGCTCACCGATTACCAACTCGAACATGCGGATCTTGCGCGCGAGGAGGTCGATGACGTGGGCCTCGATGGTTTCGTTGCAGCTCAGATTGAAGATGGTTACGTCTTGGTCCTGGCCGAGGCGGTGCAGCCGGCCGATGCGCTGCTCGACGCGCATGGGGTTCCACGGCAGGTCGTAGTTGATCAACTGGTGGCAGAACTGCAGGTTGCGCCCTTCGGCCCCGCTCTCAGTGCTGACCAGCACGCGCACCTCCTGCCGCGCAGACTGCCGGGAGGCTTTGGCGGCGCGGCCTCGGGTGCGCACGGCCGGCGCCGCAGCGCCCGTGCCCGGGGCTGCGCCTGCGGCAGGCGTGTCGTCGCCCGGCAGACCGTCGCGGAATGCGGCGATAGCGGCTTCTTTTTGGTTGATGTCCATGCCGCCGTGGAAGGCGACGGCGCTGATGCCTTGCGCAGCGAGGTCGGCGAGGATGGCCTCCTGGGTCTGGCGGTACTCGGTGAAGATGAGGAACTTGCCGGAATAGCGGGCGAGGATCTCGCGCACGGCGCGCAGCTTGCGGCTGGTTGGGATTGACTCTGCCAGCTCCAGGAAGCGTTGCAGTTCGGTCCGCACGTTATCGCCGTGGGCCGTATCGGCCACCATTTTGCGCAGGGTTTGGGCCAGCGCCTGGGGGCTCGAACTGAGTTCCTTTTGGAGCGTCATGAGGGTCAGGCGCAGGTGCTTGTCGCTGTCCCGGTCTTTGAAGCGGCGGCGGATGTAGTCGGTGACGTCGTTGTAGAGCATCCATTCCGGCTCGCTCAACTCCAGGTGGTAGACGGCAGCCTGGCGCTTCGGGAAGCGGATGTCTACCTTGCTGCGGCGGTTGCGGATCATCACGTCGTTGAGCAGGCGGCGCAGCGAGGTGGCGTTTTTGGGGTGGCGGGCGTCGGCGTGTTCGATAAAGTGGCGACGGAAGGCACGCACGGTGCCCAACTGGCCGGGGCTGAGAATGGTGATCAGGCTGTAGAGCTCCATCAGGTCATTCTGCACAGGAGTGGCCGTGAGCATCAGCACGTAGCGCTTGCGCACCTTGTTGACGAACTGCCAGGCGCAGCGTGGCGCGGTTCTTGAGCTTGTGCGCCTCGTCGACGATCAGCAGGTCGTATTCGCGGCCGAGCACCGCTTCGCTGTGGGCATCCAGCTTGGCGCGATCGAGGCTCACGATCCAGCGGCCGGCGTCGGCTTCGCGCACGGCCTGCCACTGCTGCGGCGTTTCCATCACAGTAAAGGACTCGTGAAACTTGGTCTGGAGCTCCTCGCGCCACTGTTCCGTCAGCGAGGCGGGTGTCAGCACCAGCACAGTCCGTACGAGGCCACGCTGGATCAGTTCTTTCATCACGATGCCGGCTTCGATGGTCTTGCCGAGGCCGACCTCGTCGGCCAGCAGGGCGCGGCCGCGCATCTGGTGGAGGGCACGAAGGGCGGCGTCGATCTGGTGCTGGTAGTGTTCGACGGCGATCTCTTCGAGGCAGAGCAGCTTGTCGAAGCCCTGGGCCAGCTGCAGGGCCAGCCCGCGCTGGCGCAGTTGGAACATGTCGAGCGACTCGGGCAGGCGCGTGCGGCCGTAGATGCGGAAGAAGGTTTCGAGGCTCTGCTGGGCCTCAATCACGCGTGGTGGGAGGGCTACACCCAGCTGGTTGATACGCTCGGCCATGCCGTGGTCGACGTTGTAGCGATAGCCGCAGCGAAAGCACAGGATCGCGGTCTCTTCGTCGAGCCAGCCGCATTGAGGGCAGCGTTTGCCTAGGATGGGCTCCGGCAGCTTCGTCGCCGCAGGACGGGGCGCCTGTGGCGCCTCAGGAATTTCCAGCCATTCAAAACGCTCTTGGGACATAGGCGGGCATTATAGCATAGTCTGAATCGCAATTGTCTGAACCTCGATTCATTGCATTATAAGATTCGCATGCTTCGTGCTTCCGTCACACGATTTTCAATTGCACCAAAGGCGACGCAAGAAATTGACGTTATCCCTACTCTTTGCCTACGGTTTGAAAGTGCTTCGCAAGCTTACTCGAGTGAGAGCGCAAGATTTTAAGAACCGAAGCGAAGTCTACCCCTTGCTTTTTCGCCCGAACCTTGATATTATCCTTGTCGCCAGGTGCGTGTTCGTGGCTCCACGCTACGGACTTCGGGGGACGTACCTGGCACTTTTTTTGCCCTTTTTCTGGCCTCTACTTTACCCAGCCAAGCATCTCACAATTACCGAAAGTTGCCGGCACGCCATGTGCGCGGACACGTGGGCGTGCCCACAGTTCCGCATGAGGGCGCACGGACTACGCAGAGCCGGTACCGTGCTCCCCCATGCCCTTCCGCAGCCGGTACTCACAAAAACCTTTTTGCCTCATTTGTGGGAAAATGCACAAACAACGTACAATCTTTCTGATAGAGTAAAGGAAGATCACGGGTTCGCGCAGTGAAAATGGCAGTGTAAATGGCTCTGGCAGGTGGGTTTGCTTCTTTGTTCACAACGGGTTGTGATAAGATGCGAACAGCTTAACTTCCACTTCATTGCTCTGGACTCGCGGTCCAAACGCACGAGATAAGGAGTTCCCAATGTACGTATTGGCCCTGCCGCATACGACCATCGGCAAGAAAGTCATCATGGCCGTTACGGGTGTAATCTGGGTGGGCTACCTGGCCCTGCATATGTGGGGCAATATCCACATCTTCCAAGGACCTGAGGCCTTTAACCACTACGCTGAGTTTTTACGTACGGTAGGGTACCCGGTCTTTAGCGAGAAACAGCTGCTGTGGATTATCCGCATCGTCATTATCGTCGCCCTTGCTCTCCATATGTGGTCGGCGTTGGAACTCTACAACATTGCACGGCGGGCGCATGGCAGCAACTACGCCGTGAAGCGCACTGTGCAGGCGAACTATGCCACTAAGTTCATGCGCATCGGCGGCGTGGTGATCATCCTCTTCGTGCTCTTCCACCTGCTCAACTTCACCTGGACGGCGCTGCCGGAAACTGTCGTTTCTCCCCGCCAGGACCCGTATAACAACGTCGTGACGATGTTCTCCAACCCGCTCTTCGTGCTGGTGTACCTGGTCGCGCTGGCGGCGCTGGCGCTGCACCTCTTCCACGGCGTGTGGAGCATGTTTCAGACGTTGGGCATCAACAACCGGGACTGGGACGGTTTCTTCCGCGGGCTGGCGATCTTTGTCGCCATCGTGATCCCGGTCGGCTTTGCGCTTGTGCCTATTGCGGTTCAGCTAGGCATTTTGACGATTGCGTAATCCGGATCATCTGGCAAGGATCGATCTGACAGTTTCAATGCTGCCTCATTGCTGCGAGACTCACTATTGAGAGGCTGATTCGATATGACCACACCTGTTGCACCGCCGGCGACCCAGACGATGCCGGTGTTTACCGAAGCCACATTAGACGGCAAGTGTCCTACCGGCCCTATCGAGTCGCGTTGGGACCGAACCCGCTTTGAGATGAAGCTGGTCAACCCCACGAACCGGCGCAAGTTCCGCATTATCATGGTCGGCTCCGGCCTGGCCGGTGCCGCGGCGGCCGCTTCGCTGGGCGAAGCCGGCTACAACGTGGACTGCTTCTGCTACCAGGACAGCCCGCGCCGCGCGCACAGCGTGGCAGCCCAGGGCGGCATCAACGCCGCCAAGAACTACCGCAACGACGGCGACAGCGTCTACCGCCTCTTCTATGACACGGTCAAGGGCGGCGACTTCCGCGCCCGCGAGTCCAACGTCTACCGGCTGGCCGAGGTGAGCAACGCCATCATCGACCAGTGCGTGGCACAGGGCGTACCCTTTGCGCGTGAGTACGGCGGCATGCTCGACAACCGCTCGTTTGGCGGCGCGCAGGTGGCGCGCACGTTCTACGCCCGCGGCCAGACCGGGCAGCAGCTGCTGCTGGGCGCCTACCAGGCCCTCCAGCGCCAGATTGCGGCCAAGACGGTGACGATGTACACCCGTGACGAGATGCTGGACGTGATCGTCGTCAACGGGCGGGCACGCGGCATCGTTACCCGCGATATGCGCACGGGCGAAATCAAGGCGCACATGGCCGACGTCGTCGTGCTGGCGACGGGCGGGTACAGCAACGTCTTCTACCTGTCGACCAACGCCAAGGGCTGCAACACCAGCGCCATCTGGCGTTCCTACAAGCGGGGCGCGTACTTTGCCAACCCGTGTTACACGCAGATTCACCCCACCTGTATCCCCCCGGCAGGCGAGCACCAGTCCAAGCTGACGTTGATGAGCGAATCGCTGCGCAACGACGGCCGCATCTGGGTGCCGCGCAAACCCGACGAGTCGCGGCCGGTGGAGCAGATTCCGGAAGAGGACCGCTACTACTACCTGGAGGAGATGTATCCCTCCTACGGCAACCTGGCGCCGCGCGATATCTCGTCACGTGCCGCCAAGCGCCAGGTCGACCACGGCCTGGGCGTCGGCCCCATGAAGAACGGCGTCTACCTGGACTTTGCCGACTCGATCAAGCGCCTGGGCGAAAAGGTCATCCGTGATCGCTACGGCAACCTCTTCGACATGTACGAGAACATCACCGGCGAAAACGCCTACAAGATGCCGATGCGCATCTACCCGGCGCCGCACTACACGATGGGCGGGCTGTGGGTCGACTACTACCTGGAGAGCACGATTCCCGGGCTCTTCGTGGCGGGCGAGGCGAACTTCTCCGACCACGGCGCCAACCGCCTGGGTGCCAGCGCGCTGATGCAGGGGCTGGCGGACGGCTACTTCGTGCTGCCGTACACGCTGCCCAACTACCTGGCCTCGACCAAGCTCGAGAAGGTGACGGCGGACCACGACGCCGCCAGGCAGGCGGTGGACAACGCGACGGCCATCACCAACCACTTCCTCAACACGAAGGGGACCAAGAGCGTCGACCATTACCATCGCGAGCTGGGCAAGATCATGTGGAACTACTGCGGCATGGGGCGGACGGCGGAGGGGCTGCAGAAGGCGCTCCAGCTGATCCCCGAGCTGCGCGACGAGTTCTGGAACAACGTGCGCGTGCTGGGCGGCGGGATGGAAACCAACCAGGAGCTGGAAAAGGCCGGGCGGCTGGTGGACTTCTTTGAGCTGGGCGAACTGATGTGCATCGACGCCCTGCACCGCAACGAGTCGTGCGGCGGCCACTTCCGCGAAGAGTACCAGACGGAGGACGGCGAGGCCAAGCGCAACGATGATGAGTACGCCTACGTCGGGGCATGGCAGTATGCCGGCGAGAACAATGCGCCGATCCTGCACAAAGAGACGCTGGATTTTGAATACGTCAAGCTTGCCACGCGCAGCTATAAATAAGGAAGCAGACGACCTATGCGACTGACACTGCGAATCTGGCGCCAGGCCACTGCCGAAGCGCAGGGCAAGCTGGTGGAATATCGGTTGGACGACGTGAGCGAGGACCAGTCGTTCCTCGAGATGCTGGACCTGTTGAACCAGCACCTCATCGACCGCGGCGAAGAGCCGGTCACCTTTGACCACGACTGCCGCGAGGGTATCTGCGGCACGTGCGGCCTGGTGATCAACGGCATCGCGCACGGGCCCAAGGCGGCCATCACCACCTGCCAGCTCCACATGCGCGTCTTTAAGGACGGCGACACGATCACGGTCGAGCCGTGGCGTTCGAAGGCCTTCCCCATCATCAAGGACCTGATGGTGGACCGCGGCGCCTTTGACCGCATCATTGCGGCGGGCGGCTATATCTCGGTCAACACCGGCGCGGCGGCCGACGCCAATGCCATTCCCGTGGCGAAGGAGAAGGCGGATCGCTCGATGGATGCGGCGGCGTGCATCGGGTGCGGCGCCTGCGTGGCGGCCTGCCCGAACTCGTCGGCCATGCTCTTCACGTCGGCCAAGCTGGCGCATCTCAACTCGCTGCCGCAGGGCCAGGCCGAACGCCGCGACCGTTCGATCCTCATGATCGAGCAGATGGACCGTGAGGGCTTTGGCGGCTGCACGAACTACGGCGAGTGCGAGGCGGTGTGCCCCAAGGAGATCAGCATGGACTTCATCGCCGCGATGAATCGCGACTTGCTGGCGTCGCAGCTCTCGAACAAGGGCAAGCGCTAGTTGCGGGTGACCTAGTACGGGTGACACTTCGTCCCCGGTTCCGGCGGTTGTGTGCTTCGCCGGAGCCGGGGACGTTTTTTATTGGGGGCTGCTGCGCAAGATTCGGGGTGAAAAAACTGTCGCCGTGTGCTAATCTTGGGCCATGCGTATGTGGCGATTAATTGGGGCGGACGGGAAACCGTATATGAGCGAAGTGCCGGGGACGCTGGGCGGGCATCGGCGGAGCCGGATTTATGGGCGGCTGGACTGTCCGGCGGCGCTGCGTGCGATCGCGCGGGGCGGGTATGTGCGCGACCGGGTGTTTTTTCTGAATGAGGACGACGCACGGGGCGCGGGGTATCGGGCGTGTAAGGTGTGTATGAAGGGGCAGCTTGGATAAGGGGGAGGAGGGGAGATGCGGAGAGAGCAGTTGGTGGAGAAGATGGAGAGGGCGTGGGGGGAACTGATGCAGTCCTATGCCGGGCTGTCAGAGATACAGATGGTGGAGCAGGGAGTGGTGGGGGATTGGTCGGTGAAGGATGTGCTGGCACATGTGACGACATGGGAGGAGGAGGCGCTGACGCACCTGCCGCATATTCTGGCGGGGGAGACGCCGCCGCGGTATTCGGTGACGTATGGGGGTGTCGACGCGTTTAATGCGTTGATGACGGAGCGGAAGCGGGAGCTGTCGCTGGAGGAGGTGCTGCGGCAGCTGGACGAGACGCACGCTCGCATTATGGCGTATGTCGGGGCCGCGCCGGAGGAACTGCTTACGACGGAGACGCGGTTTCGGCGGCGGATTCGGTTAGATACGTATGGGCATTACCGTGGGCATGCGAAGATGATTGGCGAGTGGCGGGCGCAGTTGGGGTAGGGTGAGGAGGCAGGCGGGGACGCCTGCGGTCCGGTTTGACGTGCCGGGTGTCATTTTGATTGGGCGGATGTCATGTCCCGGGGACGCGGCGGAAGGTGAACTTCCGCATGACGTCCCCGGGACAACTGGTGGTGGGCGCTAGTGTGAGACGGTGGGGACGTCGGCGGCGCGGCGGCCGGCCCAGGCGAAGGGCCAGCCGGGGAGCATGAGGCCCAGGATCAGGGCGACAATCGATGCGAAGAACGTAACGCGGTAGGCGCGTTCGAAGCCGGCTACGTTTTCGAGGCAGGCTTGCTCGATGAGAGCGCCTACGTTGGGCTGCTGGGCAGGCACGACCGGCAGCGGCACTGGCGACTGCCCCGCTCACTGCCGCCTGCTTGCCGCCCATTGCAACTGCCGTCAATACGCCCTTGCCTGTGCCCGCCAGCGCCACTTTCTTGATCGCATCCCCGATTGGGCCGATGGCACTGGCCGTGCTGTCGGGGATGGCGCAGAGGCCGACGTGGGCGATTTGGCCGGCGGGGGCGGGGGTGGATTGGATGGCAGCCTGGACCTGGCGGGTCTGGGGGGAGATGGTGCTGGCCAAGATGGTGGCCAGCAGGGCGACGCCGACGGCCTGGACCAGATTGCGAGTGGCGTTGGTTAGCGACGAGCCGCGTGGGACGTCCTGGAGCGGCACGACGGAGAGGGCCGTGACCAGCGTGGTCTGCACGGTGAGCCCGAGGGCGATGCCGCGCAGAGCAAGCAGGAACATGATCCACTGGATGGAGGTGTCGGGCTGCACCTGGCTCAGCTGCCAGGTGTTGATGAGCAAGATGCTGAAGCCCACGCCGACGAGCGGGCGCGGGCCTAGCTTGTCATAAAGACGGCCGGCGATCGTGACGGAGATGCCGCCGGTGATGGCCAGCGGCAGGAGGATGAAGCCTGTCTGGAGGGCCGTAACGCCACGCAGCGACTGCAGATAGAGCGGCATCAGGAACTCGGCGCCAAAAAGCGCGATCACGCTGACGTAGCCAAGCAGGCTGGCGTTGAGGAAGATGCGCTTGCGATAGAGGCGCAGGTCCAACAGGGGGACCTTGGCGACAAACAACTCGACATAAGCAAATGCCGCCAGGCCAAGCACACCGATGGCGAAGGCGGCGATGACCTTGGGTGAGTTCCAGCCCAGTTCGACGACGGTGGACGCCGCATACAGAATGGCGCCGAAGCCGACGATTTCCGTGATCAGCCCCAGTACGTCGAGGGGCGGCTTGCGGTTGCTGGGGATGTTGCGCAGCACGATCACGCCGAGCACGACGCCGACGAGGCCGATGGGCGGGTTGATAAAGAAGATCCAGCGCCAGAGGCCGGCGTCCACCAGCCAGCCGCCGAGGATAGGGCCGATGGCGGGGGCGACAATGGCGGCCACGCCAAAGATGCCGAGGGCGAATCCCTGTTCCTCCACCGGAAAGACGCGCAGCAAGAGCGCAATGCCCAAGGGCAGAGCCAAGCCGCCGCCGACGCCCTGGACGGCGCGCGCGCCACCAGCAGCCAGATGTTGGGCGAGAAGCCCGCCATGAGCGAGCCCACGACAAAGATGGCGAGGCCGGTGAGATAGACGCGCTTGATGCCAAAGCGATCGGCCAGGAAGCCGGCGAGCGGCGTGGAGATACCGATCGCCAGCACGTAAACGCTGATGATCCACTGCGCTTCGCCCAGGTTCGAGCCGAATTCCTGGCGCAGGGTTTGGAACGCCACGTTGACGACCGTGGTGTCGAGAATGACCATGAAGATGCCGAAGACGACGATGCCGAGCACCTTCCACTTATAAGGCAGCCCGCGCTCCTCTGCAGGCGCGCCGGCTGCGTCCTGATGCTGCATATACAAAATTCCTTCTAGTTCGGCGCTCTGATACGGAGCGCGATAAATGCCGCACAGCCCGAAAAATGGCCGTGTTATTGAATCATATCTTGGCATAAAGATCACGGGGAGACAACGGCGATCGGCATGTGTTGGGGGCACCAAGTGGGGTACGGCTTGAACGTGAGGAAATTCTCAGGCTTTTCTAAAAGGGTTCTCATGTGGCACTGGTAGGATCGACGAAATGATGCTGAATAAACGAAAGGCCCGGCTGGAGATGGTGGCATTTGTGGTCGTGGCGTTCGCTGCGACTGGGCTGACTGCGGCTGGTACGGCCAATTACGTGGCGTTGAACCTGGGATTGGGTACTCAGCTGAACCTGGCGACGCTGCAGTCAGCTTCGTCGGGGATGGCCTCGCTGAGCGCCATTGCGCTGACGCTCGCCGTGTGGGTCCTGCTGGCACGGCCAGAGACGGTCAATGCCGCCAACGCGACGGGTTTGGAACAGGCCGCGCCGGCATCGCTCATGCTGAGCTCGGCAGCTGCGCCTACCGACAGACCCACGGCCACGACTGCCCGCATCGAGCAGGGCCTGTCTCCCCAATACCAGCCCGTTCCCGTCAACCAATTTGGGCGGTCATGCCACTCATGAAGCAAGCAACGACCAACCGGCAGCACAGCCACCATTTTCGCGCCATGGGAACCGACGTGGCACTGTGGCTTTGGAATAGCAGCGAGCAGCGTGCCTGGAGCGCGCTGCTCGCTGCAGAGAGTTTTTTCGCCCAGATCGAGGCGCGGCTGAGTCGGTTCCGCCCCGATTCTGAGCTGTCACGGCTGAACCGTGCAGCAGGCAAGCCGTTTGCGGCATCGTCGGTGCTGTTTGACCTGGTCGCCGAGGCGCTAGCCTGGCGCGACCGGACCGAGGGGATCTTTGATCCTGCCGTACTCAATGCGCTAATTGCCAGCGGCTATGATCGCACGTTTGCTGCTATCAAGGCCGAGGATGGACGAACAAGTGAATCCGCGGCGAGCGTCAGCGCCGACGCTCGCGCCGGATTCAGCTCTGTGTCGCAGGGGAGCCGTGTGGACTCCTCAGGCATCGTGCTGGGGCGCGGGCGGCAGATTCTGCTGCCGGAGGGCGTGGGGATCGACCTGGGCGGCATCGCCAAAGGGTGGACGATCCAGCAGGCGGCGCACCGGCTGGGGATGTGGGGGCCGTGCCTGGTGGATGCCGGCGGCGACATTGCCTGTGTCGGCAGGCCGCCGGGCGAGCCATGGGTGATCACCGTCGCCGACCCGCGCGTGGAAGATGAGTACAAGGATGACGACATCGCCGTCGTGAGCCTCAGCAATGCTGCCGTCGCCACTTCGAGCCGGATCTATCGCAGCTGGCGGCAGGGCGGGCGGGCGGCGCATCACCTGATCGACCCGCGTACCGGGGCGCCGGCGAACACCAACATCTACAGCGTTACCGTGCTGGCCGACAGGCTGCCTGACGCCGAGATCCACGCCAAGACGGCGCTGATCCTGGGTGAAGAGCAGGGGCTGGCGTATCTCAACCAACTGACCGGCGCAGCTGCGCTGGTAGTGACCGACGGCGGCCGCCACCTGACGACAGGCAACTTTGAGCAAAAGGCCTATGTACCATCTAGTACCCTCCCAGGAAGCTCCTTCGCTGCAAGATTCGCCACCCCCGTCTAACCCCATCGCCAATGTGTTGGTGACGGGCCAGATCCGCGACAGCCTGGTGATAGCGATCCCGCTGGCGCGCGCCGAGGGCGGGCAGCCGGTCCTGAACTTTGCGCCGGCGAACGTGGCAGCGCTGCTGCGGACGCTGACTGAGACGCGGGTGGTGCAGGTGCCCGAGTCCGCCGTGATCGCGACCGACGCCGACAGTCTGACGCAGATCCTGCTCAACCTGATCGAGAATGCCATTGCCTATACGGACCATTGGCTGGCCGAGGTGGGGTTGGTGGAGCAGGGGGATGGGATCTGCATCACTGGTGCAGCGTTTTCGCTGGTGCTGCCCCTGAATCACGCCGCCGCAGCGTAATCCAGGGGCCTGTTCACGTCACACGTGCGCCGGTGCCGGCGCAGCGAGGGCCAGGCGAGCGCGTAGGAAGGCGCAGATTTTTGCCATGGCATCGGTTGCCTCGGGGAAGAGGGGGGCCAGGATGGGGAAGGCGTGGCACATGCCCTCGTATTCGAGTAGGGTGACGTCGTCGCCCTGCCGCTTGGCTTTGGCGGCGAAGTTGACGGTGTCGTCGTAGTGGATCTCGCCGGTGCCGATGCACAGCAGCATGGGCGGCAGGCCGGTGAGATCGGCCATCAGCGGCGACAGCCAGGGCAGCGCGGGGTCGTTATCGGCGATGTAGTACTGCGTCCAGATCTTCCACGAATTGAAGGGCGCGATATCGGTCTTATAGTTGCCCAGGAACGACGGCGCGTTACACGTCAAATCGGTGACGGGCGAGATGGAGACGCCGCCGCTGGGGAGCGGCAGGGCAAGGTCGCGCAGCGCCACGAGCAGCGCCAACGTCAGCGTGCCGCCGGCCGACTCGCCGCCGACGACGATATTGGCGGGCGCATAGCCCTTGGCAAGCAGCCAGCGGTAGGCCGCGAGGCAGTCGTCGACGGCGGCGGGGTAGGGGTGCTCGGGGGCGAGGCGGTAGTCGAAGAGCAGCGCCTTGACACCGGTACCCAGCGCGAACTTGGCTACATGCATGCGGTGGGTCAGGCAGGAGCCGGACATAAAGCCGCCGCCGTGGATGTAGAGGATGACTTTGTCCTCCGGCGCGCCTTCCGGCGTGATCCACTCGGCGTACATGCCGGCCACGGTCACGGGTGCGACGGCAACGCCTTTGGGCATCTTGGCGCGCGCTGACTGCTGGTCGACGCTGCGCCGGAACTCTTCGACCGAGAAGGTTTCGTCCACGACCTCTGGTTTTAGTTTGCCTTTCATCAGGTGGCGGTTCCGGACCAGGCCGATCACCACTTTGCTGCGAAAACTGGGCATCGCTGCCTCCCAATATTGTTTGATACTGTCGTATATATTTCTTATAGGACTTACGCAAAACTAGGAGTTGACAGAGAAGGCGGTTAAGGATATGACATTGCGTCATGGAAGCGAAACGCCGACCTGTCACACGATTGGACTACTGTCAATATCTGCTGATCAGCCAGATCAACTACACGCTGACGAATTTTGCTGAACACAGTGAGCATTTCAGTCATGATGCGGTGAACCGTTATCTGGCGGGAGACCAGATACGGCCACGACTGGTGTGGGAGAACGTGCAAGCCCAAGTGGTACAGACGCCGGCAGGGTATGTGGTCTTTGATGACACCATCATCGACAAGGACTTCTCGGCGCAGATTGAATTGGTGCGGCGGCAGTACAGCGGGAATGCGCATGGCCTGGTCAAGGGGATTGGGGTGGTGACGTGTGTCTATGTCAATCCGACGCTCGACCAGTTCTGGATCATTGACTACCGCATCTATGCGCCGGAAAGCGATGGCAAGACGAAACTCGCCCACGTGCATGACATGCTGACCAACTGCGTCTACCAGAAACAACTGCAATTTGGGACGGTTCTGATGGATACCTGGTATGCGACCAAGGACGCCATGCTTGACATCGAGCAACTGGGCAAGCTTTACTACTGCCCACTCAAAGATAATCGGCAAGTGGATGACTCTGGTGGTACGGCGCCCTACCAGCGGGTAGACGCGCTGACGTGGTCGCCAGCGGAGTGCACACAAGGTAAGCGGGTTAAGATCAAGGGCTTTCCCAAAGAACATAAGGTGAAGCTGTTCCGGGTGGTGCTGTCGCCTCAGCGCACGGACTACGTCGTCACCAACGACCTGACTCAAGATGACACGCAGGCCGCACAACAAGCGTGTGGCTTGCGCTGGAAAATTGAGCAGTTTCATCGCGAAACCAAGCAACTCACCGGCTTGGAAGGCTGCCAGTGTCGCAAGGCCCGCATCGTCCGCAATCACATCGCTTGTGCCATCTTGGTCTGGGTGCGCCTCAAACAGGTCGCCGCCGAAACCAACCAGACGATCTACAAGGTCAAACATGGTCTCTTATCCGACTACTTGCGCCAACAGTTGAAGTCGCCCGCCGTCACTATGGTTCTTGCGTAAGTCATATCTTATATCGCGACCACAGTGACGCCTACGGTGCTGGTGCGCACGCCCACGTGCGCACTGAACACGTAAGATGGCGTGTGAGAGCGCTTTAGTGTATACGCATCAGGAGCACGAAACGATGCGGCGCGGCGAGGTCTGGCGCTAGGGGACGGTGATCGTCAGCGTGCCATTGATGCCGTCATAGGTGACTACCCATTGATTGATGAGGTCCTGGCCGAGCAGCATATCGATCGTGTGACCCCACCAAGTGGCGTTGGCGTTACAGACGAAGCCGTAGTCTGAAGTGCAGGCGTGGTCGGTCGCAGGGAGCAGAAAGGCGAGATCGTACGTGGGGCGCACCACGCCGGCCGTGAGCAGCTTGCGGTACAGTGGGAGCATCTCGCCGGTGTCTTGCTGCAGGGCGGTCTCAAGCTTTTGCAGGGCTCCGGTAGAGATCGAGGTAATGTCGCAGCCGGTGTCCAGCAGGGCCTTGACGGGGATACGCACGTCAGGTCGGCTGCGCCAGTAGAGCTCGGCGTACAGAAAGTATTGCTTTATCTGCGGGCGATCTCCCGGCGGCTGGTCGCTTCCCTCACCTGGGAACGGGTCATCTTCCCACTTGCCGATCGCTTCGGCGTGCATAGGATAGGCGGACAGCAGTGCCTTCATAGGGGGTATGGTCAACCTGTTGCAGCGTCATTCAATGGATTGGGTCAGCGTCGTGTCACCCCCGTATTCTACAGCATCGTCCGTGCAATGCAGCACAGGCGCCCCGATGCGAATGATATATGCGCGCAAGGGTCCGTATTCCTCCTGGTGCCGGCGCAGGGTTTCGATCAATGCGGCGCGGTCCGCGTGCGATGCGATCACCTCGCCCCAGTGCACGGCAATATAGCGGTCGCGATGCTCGCGGTCCCAGCGGGCGCGGTGGTGCCGATAGGCCTCCTCCTCGCGGCACAGACCGCCATGGGGTCGTATACACGCTGCGTGATGGCGGCGTCAGTACGCGCCAGCAGGTCGGGGAGTCTGCCGGCGGCGAAGGGCAGTGTCGCCCGTGCCCGGCGCACGAGCAGAAGGTTTTCGCGATCGCAGGTGCGGGGTTCTATCATCCACCAGAGCTGCTGTTCAAACTCCACAGGATCGAGTGTCGTGACAAATGCCCGCTGGCGCTCAAGCTGCTCGACTTCCCATGAAACCGCATGCCATTCATCCTTGAGTTCGGGCCAGCCGCCGCTGCAAAGCCGGCGCACGATTTTGCCCCAGGCGTTCAGCTGCCGGTCCAAATCGCCCAGCACGCCGGCGCTCTAGCTCCCAACGCACAGGAAGTGATGCCGCTGCTGCCAGATCGTCCGCGTAGTGGGCCACGGTAGCATCAAGTGTCGTCTGGATCAGCTGGATCTCATCCGTAAATGCGTGGTCTGCGCCATGGGGCACGTACTGGCCGGCACGCAGTA
This sequence comes from uncultured Chloroflexia bacterium, assembly GCA_963701415.1. Taxonomy (GTDB): domain Bacteria; phylum Chloroflexota; class Anaerolineae; order Caldilineales; family Caldilineaceae; genus Fredericiella. Next base: position 12,208 of record CAVPAH010000018.1, on the reverse strand, counting down.
GCACGGCGCAGATCTTGGCCACGAGCGCGTCCAGGTCGCCAGGTTCACCCTTGACCGAAGCGAATATGAACTTTGTGTTTTGAGAACCCCATGCGGGCGTGCTCATCTGCAGGATTCCTATGCCGGGGGCAGTGGGCGTTACGGTGCGTTACGATTGTGGGGGGCCGATAATACGGCGCACTTCGTCGGCCAGTTCGAACGGCTGGTAATCTTCTTTGCGTAAGAGCTTGCAGTGGCGCTTGCCCTGGTACTTTTTGGCAAAACCTGGATCGGATACATTGGTCAGAAAGATCACGGAAAGGTCGGCGCTTAGCGTGCGCACGTGGTCGTAAAAGCGTTCCCCGGTTCGCAGCCCGTCCTGCGTGTCCAGATCGCGAAAGGCGCGGCCGGGCGCCATCATGACGTCCAGAATGAGCAGCTGTACTTGGGAAAGGTTCGTGGTAAGAACCTCCAGGGCCGTATCGACATCCTTATACAGCTCCACCTTGGTAGCCGACGTCCTGCAGTTCGAGCCGGTACGCATCCATCCGCCGTACTTCGTCGTCAACCATCATAATCATTGGGCGCCTCCGCTAGTTTCATGGGCAGGTACACATGGAATTCGGTCGGCTTGGCATTGTGAACCAGACGCAGGTCGCCGCCCATCTGCAGCATCAGGCGCTTGGAAATGCTCAACCCCAGGCCGTTACCTGTCACCTGTTTTTGGAGCGCTTCCGGGGTGCGAAAGCCTTCTTCAAAGACGCGATCGACGTATTCGCGACGGATACCGATGCCCCAGTCCTTAAAGACCAAGACATAGTCGCGAGGGTGGTTCTCCACCTTGATCTGAATCGACAACTCGGCGGGATCGTCTTCGGCGTACTTGATAGCGTTGTGGAGAAGATTAAAGACAACCTGGTTCAAGTGACCGCGATCCACATAGAGGGGGCGAATGCGGCGCACGTCCATCAGGTCGTAGACGATACTGTCGGGATTGCTGCCCTGGTCGACGACAAGGGGGCGCAGCTGCGCCACCGTCTTGATAATGATGTCGCGAAAGACGAGCGTCCGTTCGATCTTGCTATCACGCGACGGCTGGCCCAACGAATGCTCCAGGTCGGCCACCTGGTACAACAGGATCTCACAGTCGGCAAGGATATCGCCCAGCTTGCGCTGTACCAACTCCTCGGGCAGTGTGCGCAGCCGGCGCTGCAAGTAGCTGGCGTTGCTGCGAATGCCGACTACGGGCGAACGCAGCTCATGGGTGATGCGGTCTATCTGCCCGCGCTGCCGCTGCTCCAACGCACGCGCAACATAGTCGACAAAGCCTTTGAGGATCTGCACGTCGTGTTCGTAGAGATACTTGCGCTGGCTGTGCAGGTGCCCCGCTTCGACCGTGCCAAGGACGCGGTTGGTAGAGGGTGCCACCAGCGGCATAAAGACGCGCAGCATGTGGGCGTGGCCAAACCGCTGGAAGACGTCGCTGTCAAAGCGTGGATCGCCGGCCGCAGGCACCTCGATGCGCCGTGTCCGGACGATGTCGGCCTGGATATCATTGCTGTCCAATGCGTGGTCCGCGCGCCGCTTGAAGTCTTCGGCCTGCTGGTCGGGGATGCCGGTGACGTAGGCAGAGCGGATGCGGCCCATACGCTCGTCGACGAGCGAGATATTTACGTATGCATAGCCGAGCGTGGCCGTGATGGTATGGAGCATGTCGCCAATGATAGAGTTCCACTCCTGGCGGACGACGATACGCTGCTGGACCTCGGCCAGGCGCGCCCATTTGCGGTCGAGGTCGAGGCGGTCGATCAGGATGGCCGCATGGCGGGACAGCGAGACGAGCAGGTTCTCGTCCGTGCTCGAAAAGGCGTCGCGGCGTGGGCTTTCCAGGTTGAGGACGCCGATCGGCTTTGGCTGTTGGCAGACTTCGGCGCCGATGCGGACTTCAGCATTGGCGACACGCAGGGGCACGGCCAACTCGGAAACCGTGTCGGGCCAATACTCGACGTAGATCGCATCCCAGGGCGGCGCATGCACGTCGCCGGCGCGCTGCGGCTTGCCGAGGGTCAGGGCCCTGCCAGTGATGCCCTGGCCGATGGAGATCGCCTGCTTAGCGGGTGGATCGCCGCGCTGGGCCACAATCTGGAGTTCGCCGGTTGCCATGTCGAGCTGGCTCACCCAGCCTCGCTCGGCGCCTACCAGCCGCATGGCGCGGTCGAGCATGACGGTCATCAGGCCCTCGGCGGTACGTTCGACCGTGAGATCGTGCATCGTCTCGTTGAGCTGCTGGAGGCTCGCATAGCTGGCTGCTTGCTGGTCCCATTGCACGGCAGTTACTCCTAGTTCGCGCCGCGCCGGCTGCGGGAATCCCGGTCAAGGGTACGCCGGTCCTGGGAGAAGCGCTGGCGCAGATAAGCGCTGGTCGGCGCCGGATGCTGGCGGAGAAAGAGCTCGCGTACGGCAGGCCACGTGGGCGGCAGGCAGGTCCAAGCCGCAAACTCGGCTTCGACCGTGTACTCCCAATCGGGGTAGGGCGGAGCTTGCCGTACCGCACAGCGCGGCGGCGATCTCCTCCCAGCCGCAGTCATAGCCGCCGCTGCCCTCGCGCAGGATCTGCAGCACCAGGAAGCGGGCCGCCTCTTCCGCGCCGAGGCAGCGTACGCAAAGCGCCTGCACCAGCGCCCTGCGCTGGTCGAGTTCATCCTGGGCGGCGACCACGGTGTCGGGGGACGAATTGTACGGCGGACGGCGGCGCGGCGGGCGGCGGGATCACGTCGGGGGTATGTTCGGCAATGTCGTCGAGCGCCTGGCAAGGCCGAAGCAGAACGTTTATGATCTGCTCGGCTAAGCCTGCCGTCACGCCGCAGGCAGCAGCGACTTCGGCAGCGGTTGGTGGGCGTGTGCGTGCTGCGCTGCCATCTGCTCGGTATGTCGCTACCACCCTAGGATAGGCTTTGCGCGCATCCGAACTGAGGCCCAGTTCGGATGCGTAGCCGTCGATCATGCAGCCCCTGACGTGCTTTGGGCAAACGACCAAAAGCGTCCGCGCTCTACCTGGTAGGTGCGCAGGGCCTTGACCACGCCCATGCGGCCGTATTGGCCGAGCGTATCCTCCCAGTCGCTGCTCTTTGTGCACCCGTTTTGCCATCGCCCGCAGCCGCGGACCGCTGGCGGCAAGCACCTCTGCCAGGGCCGCTTCGTCGCCTGCCTGGGCTCGCATGATTAGTTCCGGTGTAAAGGGGTCAATGTCCTGCATTTCCCAAGCTCCCGCAGATTGCTTTGCAAGTGGGTGCCACCTGTGTCAGATTGTGCCTACGGCTGTTTGTGCACAGCTGTCGATCTATGGTTCGTGGCGGACCACCAGGCGTACTGCGCCCTGGTCGATACCCTCCTGTAAACGTTCGAGCGGAAGTACGGCCGCTCCCTCCTCGCTGTGATTGTTCCAGTCGAGGCTGTCGTCGCGCCAGAGTTCTAAGGCAAAGCTGTCCACGCCTGCGTCTTCGCTGCCGAGCAACCCCTGCAGGATCACGGCATCGCCGGCAGGCGACAGCCTGAGCACCAGTTCGCGATGCTCGCGTACGAGTCTGATCTCATTGCCGGCCTGCAGCGACGACAGGATAGGCTCCAGCGCCACCTGGTCGCCAGTGCCGGCCGCAGGCTGCCGCAAGGCTTGGGCCCCGGCAGGCCGGAACTGAACAAGGAGGGCGCTCAGCAAGGTTCGCAGCGGCTGGGCCGAGGAAGCTGTGGCGGTAGCGGGTACACCGGTGAGGAACAGCGGCTTGACTGTCGAAGAGATCCAGAGTCAACCACGAGCACGCTTTGTGCGGGCGCAGGGCGGCGATTTCGCGTACGGCAGTGGGGGCAGTCTGCCACATGCTGGGCGACGGACGGCAGATCCGCGCCCAGCATCAAGGCATGCAGCTCGTGCGGCGAGGGGCAAAAGACCGTACGCTGCCACCTCTGGCGTACGGCCACGGCGGCGTCGAACGCCGTGCGGCAGGTGGCGCAAGATCGCCAGGTGCGCCTTGACGGGTGCCGGCACGGGAAGATCCTCCGCGGCGACACCCGAGATATGGTACTGGAGCCGCTCGAGATAGCTGTTGGGCAGATCCTCGGCATACTCCTCCATCACAAAGCGTTCAGGGCAGGCCAGGAGGTCTGCCAAGGCGTGCGACCTCGGCGGGCGCGATCACGGCGGCGAAGCCGGCGCTGATCGCGCCGTCGAGGGGCTTGTCGCCCGGATCATAGAGCACCGCGCGCGCGAGGCTGCCGTCGGGCAGTGGATACGGCTGCGGCGGCCGCAAGGAATGCGCGCGGCTGCACGCGCGTGTACGACGAGTGGGCCCAAGAATGGGCCGTCGCTGACTGGTTTGGCCTGAAGCGTGGGCGGCAGGCCGGCCAATTCAGCCGATGTGAACCCCCACGCGTTGATGGCCAGGGGCTGCTTTGCAGTCATAGGTATCGACTCCTTGGATTAGGGCTCCGTCTTTACGCCGGCCCGGGGCTCAGCGCCGGCGAAGCGGAAGCACTTTATTCGCTACCTATTGCTATCGGGGGGTAATGCCCAAAATGTGACAGATTTTTCCGAATTGCACAAATTTGATACAGACCGGCGCCAGACCCCCCATAGAAAGATCGTAAGCCGAGATGACGCAGTACATGTGGAGGTCTGGTGTCGTTGCACGAATCCATCTCGGGAGGTGAAATATGGACGGTCAGCTTGCGCTGCTAATCTGCCTGGTCCTCATCGGGGTGCTTGGAGGACTGGTGGGGCTGCTGTGGTTTCAACTGTGGCTGAGCCGGCGCGATGTCAACTTGATGCGGCGGCTGCAGTATGTGGCGCCGCAGCCTGATCCTGAGGAGAGCGGCGGCTGCCTGGGTGGGCTGCTGGGGCCGGTCGTCCTCTTTCTGGTCGGGCTGCTGGTGTGGGCGGCATTTGGCGGTAGCTGCTTAATAGAGTGAGCGGGCTGGCCTGGGGTGAATCCCTCTTCACCCCAGGTACAGCAGCCACTGCGATGTTGTGCCGGCGCACAAACGAGGCGAGCTAGGGCGTTACTGTTGCGGGACAATGGGCAAGTATACAACAGCTAGGGGATTGTCTGAACCACGATTTTTGGGGTGGCCGTAGCCCAGGCTACCTACTGTCGAGCAGGTCGACGCGTTCGCCAAAGATCAGGTCGCGGCGCACGAAGTCGTTCCAGAAGGTGTGGGGATAGAGCACCGGCAGCGGGTTGGCGGCGGCGAGGCGTGCGAGCTGCTCGTCGCTCAGCGTGAATTCAAGCGCGCCGAGGTTGTCGCGGAGCTGCGACTCGCGGCGTGCGCCGAGGATGGGGATGATGTTGGGCGACTGCTGGCGCACCCAGTTGATCGCCACCTGCGAGGGCGTGCGGCCGAGCTCGGCGGCGATCTGCCATCACCGCCGCCGCCAGCTTGCTGCTCGTGCTCACTGGCCTGCTTCGCGCGCGTGGGCTCGCCGGGGCCGCCGGGGCGGTTGAACTTGCCGGTCAGCACGCCGCCGCCGAGCAAGGAGAAAGCCATGACGCTCATGCCGAGCGCTTGTGCCATCGGCAGCACATCGGTCTCGGCGCCGCGCTCGGCCAGGCTGTACTCGGCCTGGTAGGCGACGAAGCGGGTCCAGCCGCGCGCCTCGGCCAACCCCTGGCCGTAGGCGACGACCCAGGCCGGGGTGTCGGAGATACCGGCGTAGAGGATCTTGCCCGCCGCAACAAGGTCGTCGAGCCCGCGCAGCACCTCCTCGACCGGCGTCGTGCGGTCCCACATATGCAGGTAGAGCAGGTCGATGTAGTCGGTGTTGAGGCGTTTGAGCGATGCCTCAACCGTGCGCAGCATGTTCTTGCGGGCGTTGCCGCCCCCGTTGAGGTCGGCGAACTGCGAGCCGGGCCGGCGCAGCGTGTACTTGGTGGCGACGACGAAGGCGTCGCGATCGGTCCGCGATAAACTCGCCCACGAACTTCTCGCTCGTGCCGTTGGTGTAATTGGAGGATGTGTCGATGTAGTTGCCGCCGGCGGCGACAAAGGCATCGAACATCTTGCGGCTCTCCTCCTTGGATGCGCCCCAGCCCCAGTCTTCGCCGAAGGTCATCGTGCCCAGGCACAGCTCAGAGACACGCAGACCCGAACTGCCCAACAAGCGATAGCGCATGGTGTTCTCCTCTAGATGGACGGCTGACCAAAAAGACAATCACTGGTAGTCTACCCGTTTTGGGTCGGAGTTGTGACTGATCGAAGGTACAGGATCGTCCGAACTGCAGCGTACCTGACCGCGGTCACTCGTTGTACACGATCCAGTAGCTTTGAGCCTCTGCCAAGCCAAGTTCGAGCGGATCCCCGTCAGGTGTGCCGTACACCTCCCACCGTGCGAAGCCGCCAAGGCGCAGCAGCAGCTGGAACTCCTCCTTGAACAGCCAGCGGCCGTTTATCGGGAAGTCCTCCGACTCACCGTCGTATTCAATGTAGCAGCGATCAAACGTCAGCTGGTCGTTGAAGTCGCGCCAGCCGACGATGCGCTGGCGGATAGGCCGGCCGGTTTCGGGGTGGTTCCAGGTATACCAGCGGCCCTCGATCACGGCGTCTTCTGCCGCAATGTCGCCGATGCCGGCCAGCCTGAGGTCGAGCAGAAGTCGTCCGGACGGAGCGAGGTGGCGGCGGATGTTTTGCAATGTCCGGATTTGGGCGTCCTGGGTTGTCAGCATCTCAAAGGTGTTTGTGGGAATGATGACGGCCGCAAACTCCCGGTCATAGTGAAACGACTCAAAGTCCTGGACCGACAGGCGGCGCGCGATCTCTTCGACGCCCTGGCGGGCGGCGTTGCGAACAAGGGCCGAGAGCATCGACGTCGAGATGTCGAACCCGTACACGTCACGGCCGGACGTCAGCAGCGGCAGTAGAAAGATGCCTGTACCGCAGGCGCATTCGAGCACCGGGCCGGCTACATCCTGGAGGTTTGTCGCATAGAAGCGCATCTGTGCAGCTACCGCTTCCGGCATCGTCGCCATCATCTGGTCGTAGATGTAGCCCCACCATTTGCTTTCGTAGTTCGGCAGCGTCATGTTGTTCTCCGGGTAGAAGGGAAGCGAAGCGAATGCGGGTGTGTCTGTCACTTGTTTGGGGGGAGAAAATGGTAGCGAGATTTTACCGGTATGTCAAGCTGCTTTTTCCGTCTGAACCTTAAATTCGTCGGATTTGGGAGGTGGCCTTGATTTGGTGAGCACACGGATTCCGCACGCTCCATGCGGACGAAACGGGACGGGGCACACGGTTTCTGCACTGGAAGTGTGGACTAAACGAGGACGTAGGTTCGTGGGCTACGGGATGGGGACGGAACCTGGGCGCAGTGGATGGCGTCGATCTGATTGACCGAGGCTGGCCTGCGCCCTCTCAAGACCGAACCCTGCCACGCCTCCTGGGTGCGGGCGGCGACGAACCAGGCCCCGAGCTGCTCGATCTCCAATCAGCGGAATATCTGCGGGCGAGTCTGCACTATGAAGCTCACCGGACAAAGAGTCCAGCAAATCTGCGATGCTCTGAGCGATGCCTACCCCACGCGGGATGCGCTACGCATGCTGCTGCGCCTTGAGCTGGACGAGAACTTGGAGGAGATCGCCGGCGGTGAGAACCAGAGTGTGGTGGTGTTCAACCTGGTGACGTGGGCGGAACGCAGCGGGCAGATCGACGAGCTGATCACGGCTGCCCAGCGGCGGATGCCCCGGAATGAGGGGCTGCAGCAGCTGGCGGCCGAGTGGCGTGGACCGGCTGCGGCGGGCACGCCGACGCGGATGACGTCGCCCTTGGCAGGAAGTGTGGAGAGTGAAGGGCCGGCGTCCATCGACCTGTTTCTCAGCTACAGCCGCAAGGACGGCGAGGCGATGCACGTGGTGCAGGAGGCGCTGCGCGAGGCGGGCCTGTCGGTCTGGACCGACGAGGGCTTGGAGCCGGGCAGGCAGAGCTGGCAGGACGTGATTGCCGAGGCCCTCAAGCAGGCGCACGCGATGGTGGTGCTGCTCTCGCCGCTATGCGGCGCAGTCGACCTGGGTGAAGAATGAGATCGGCTTCGCACAGACCCTCAACAAGCGCATTTTTCCTGTTTTGATTGCAGGCGAGGCGGCTACGGCGGTTCCGATCGGCCTGATCAACGCACAGTGGGTAGAGGGGCGCCAGGGACTGCAAAATGCCGTGACGCAGGATCTGCTGCCGGCGCTGCGCCGGCACCTGGAGGGAGCAGTGGCGCGCCCCAACGTGCCGCCCCTCTCGGCTGAGGCCAGAGGTGGCGTCTGTACCGCCGATTGGGCTGCCGCCACGCGCAGCGCAACAGGCCAGCGCGCGCAGGCAAGGCTCGGGACACGTACAGAAGCATGCTGCTGTGGATTCCAATCGCGCTCCTTGCCGGGGCCTTGGGCCTGTTTGTCGTTGAACGGTATATTATGCCGCCGCAGCCGCCCACGCCTACGGCGACGGTGCCAGGCACAACGCCGACCGACGTGGAGGTGGGGAGCACGGCAACCATCACGGCAACTGCGACCGCCCTGGGTGGCTCTCCCACTGTGCTGCCGACCGAACGGCCACACCTGCACCCCCAACCACAATCGCGGCCACTGCGACAGTCACACCCGATCCAACGGCGACTGCAACCACGACACCGGATCCGCCGGCCACGGCTACGCAGGTGCCTGTGCCTACGCAGGTGCAGCCGCCGAGCCCGCTGCCTGTGGCCACCAAAACCAATCCGCTTGACGGCGCCGAGTACGTGTACGTACCGGCCGGCGCGTTCGAGATGGGATCGGAGGAGGGGGACGAGCGGGCGCGGGCAGACGAAAAGCCGCAGACGAGTGTCGACGCGGACGGGTTTTGGGTGATGCGCACCGAGGTAACCAATGGGCAGTACCGGCGCTGTGTGGAGGCGGGGGCGTGCACGGCGCCGAACAATGTGCGCTGGAACGATCCTGCGTATGCGGATCATCCGGTGACGGGGGTGACCTGGCGCCAAGCAAGCGACTATACGGAGTGGGTGGGCGGGCGGCTGCCGACGGAGGCGGAGTGGGAGAAGGCATGCCGCGGCACAGAGGGAGGTATCTATCCGTGGGGAGATGCTGCGCCTACGGAGGGGTTGGCCAACTTCTTTCCCAACACGGGCGGGACGATGCCGGTAAAGAGCTACTCGCCGCAGGGGGACAGCCCGTACGGCGCGGCGGACATGGCGGGCAATGTTTGGGAGTGGACGAGCAGCCGGCCGGATCCTTATCCCTATGATGCGGGTGACGGGCGTGAGGATCCGGGTGAAGAGGGCAAGCGGGTGCTGCGTGGGGGCGCGTGGTATCTCAGCGACGATTTTGTGCGCTGCGCCAGCCGGTTCAGCTTTGGGGAGAATTATGGGTATTACGATTTTGGGTTCCGGGTGGTGATGGGCGATGGCGAGTGAGCGGAGGGGCTGCCGGCGGAGCTGGTGTACGCCGGATTCTCGCTGGGCGTGCTCCCGGCGCAGATGCTGGCGCAGACGCGGGGAGGGGCGCGGGGCGCTTCTTTTTTATGCCTGTGTGCCGTTGGGGGAGTTTGGGGACTCCTGGCCGCAGGGGGTGCCGGTGCAGGTGCATGGAATGGACGCCGATCCGATCTTTGTGGGTGAGGGAGATATCGACGCGGCGCGGGAATTGGTAGAGGCGGCGGACGACGCGGAGCTATTTCTGTATCCGGGAGATCAGCACTACTTTGCCGACAGCTCGCTGCCGTCGTATGACGCAGGGGCGACGGCGCTGCTGACGGAGCGGGTGCTGGCGTTTTTGGCGGAGCGGTAGGGGAAGGGACGGCGGACCCGCTGGCCGCATGGTTGGAGGCTAGAGAGAGATGAAATGGCCCCCTGTTTGGAAGTTGATTGACACTTGTTTTGATGTGTTATATTCTAGCTGTCCTGACGCCCATCCGCCGATATTGGCACACCTGTTTGAACCGCCCTCGTCCAGAGGAGGAGGAAATCACCATGTCCGCGTCCGACCACAGAGCGATTATCATGCGTTATGCCGAGGAAGTATTCAACAAGGGAGATCTTGGGGTCGTCGAGACCTATATTGACGCGGGGTATCTCCGCCACGATCCCGGGTTGCCGTTTACGGTGCAGGGGCCGGAAGGCATCAAGCAGATGGTGGCTGCCTACCGAGCAGCCTTTCCCGACATCCATTTAGAGCCTGTGAGCGTGGTCACCGACGGCGGCACCGTAGCGGCCCACTGGTCCGTCACGGGCACGCACCAGGGCGACCTGATGGGCATTCCGCCCACAGGCAAGTCGATCCGGATCCCGGCCATTGAGATCTTTGCTTTTGCGGGGGACAAGATTGTGGAGCAGTGGGTGGTGGTGGACAACGCAGCGATGATGCAGCAGCTTGGAGTTTCGGGATAACGCAGGTGGGAGGAGCCTTCCCAGAAGACTCCTCTCTTCCCGGAGGCCTCCAAAGAGTCGGCTTTCTCACTGGGACTCGGAGCAAGGTGCCATGGAAACGAATATCGGCACGCTCGCATCACCGCAGCTGCTGGCAGCCCTAGAAGCCAACATGGTTGCGTTTTGGAAAGGATATGGGGCGACTGCAGGGCGGCGGCTTGACGAGCGCGCAGAACTCGTGAGCGTCCTGACCGGGATACCGGAACCCTTGTTTAATGCGGTGTTCCGTGCCCGCCTGGCGCCTGACGCCGTGAAGACGACCGTCGAGGACATACGCCTGGAGGCCGCGGAGTGGAACGTACCGCTTTTCTGGTGGCTTACGCCCACGACGACGCCACTTGATCTTGGCGACACGCTGCTGAAGCAGGGCTTTGTCCACGCCGGCACCGTTCCGGGGATGGCGGCAGACCTGGCGCGCCTGGATACCCAGGTGCCGCTGCCGCATGGGCTGACCCTCAAGGTCGTCGAAGACAATGCCACGCTGGATATGTGGGGCGATATTGCGGCCGTGGGTACGGGATTTTCGCCACCGGTGGCTGCAATGGTGAGAACACTTGAAAACGATGTGGGCCTGCACCCTGCGAACGGTTTGCGCCGCTATCTGGGCTATCTGGATGGCGTTCCGGTTGCGGCCTCGGGGCTGGTCTTGCATGCGGGCGTGGCCGGGATCTTTGCTGTGGCCACGCTGCCCCAAGCGCTGAGACGAGGCATCGGTGCCGCGATGACCGCGCATCCCGCTGCTGGATGCCTTGGCGGAAGGGTACAAGGTGGGTACGCTGCAAGCCAGCGAAATGGGCTATCCGGTTTACAAAGGGTTGGGGTTTGAACCTGTTTGTGAGATCGAACTGTACTTGCTGCCCCTCAAGCAGCACGACGCTGTATAGAAGGTATACGCTGCGGAAAGCGGATGCATGTTGTAGATCCACACCCTACAGGGAAAGGCGCGTTTGTCAGCGTTTGTCAGCGTTTGTCAGCGTTTCGCAGCGACGAGGATATAGCGCTCGTCGTCGACCGGCTTGCCCCAGTAAACCGGATGCACACTAAGATCCTGCCCGCCGACCAGTACCAGGGCAGCCGGCAGCATGGCGGTAATCTCAGCTGCCTGCAGGCCTGACCCTGTATGCCAACGGCCTTCAATCAGCAGCAGCCGGCCGCCGGGCTTGAGCAGGGCGGCCCAGCGCCTGAGAACCTGGGCCGGGGCGGCCAGCGCCCACAGCAGGTGGCGGCACAGGAGTACGTCAAAGGACTCGGCAGCGAAGGAGGGTTCTGCGCATTCATGATGTGGAACACCGGGCGACGCTGCCCGGCGCCTGCTGCCTTGGTTTCTGGTTTGATTTCTGCTTTGGTCTTTGCCAGGGCGATCATGGCCCCGGAGAAGTCGACGCCGGTGACGATGTAGCCGAGTTCGGCGAGCAGGAGACTTACCGAACCGGTGCCGCAGCCCAGGTCCAGCACGGAGGCGGGCGGCGGCGGCAGATAGGCACGCAGGAGTTCCGCCCAGGCCTGGCGGACCTCTGAATCGCGCAGGCCGTGGTCCGGTTCGGTATCAAAGCCAGGCGCGGCAGCATCCCAGTAGGCCCTGGCCGCCGGCAGCCATGCCGCATCTTTGCTCGGATCCTGGTTGTCCATGGCGCGCCTCTTGTTTGCATAGAGCAGGTGAGATGCTCTTGAGAGATTGAAGTTGATTTGCCGGTAAGGAGATTGTAATCGCAAAAGTGATTTGCGTCTAGCAGAGGATCCGTTAGGTCATTTTTAGCACGAATGTGCTAAGATTGTCGTCTT
>CAVPAH010000017.1:0-117241 GCA_963701415.1 uncultured Chloroflexia bacterium | reverse complement strand
ACGCCGGCCCGGTACCGCAAGCGGTGGGAACTGCTCGGCGAATTCGAGGAGGACGACGTCCTCAAAGCAGCGGCGCCGACCGTGTCCTGGAGCCACGCCACGGCGCGGGCGAACGCCTCGGGGTTTCGCCGCTCGCGATACGCCCGGGCGATCGCTGGAGGATCTCGTCGAGGAGGCCCATGGCGTTCAGCTGGCCGGCGGAGACGGCGCGCTCCGGATGTCGTGCGGCGTCGCGCTGCTCGTTCATCCGCTGCGCGAAGAGCTGCGCGGCTCGGTACCCCGGGAAGACGACGTTACCTGTAGTCGCGTAGAGCGCCAGGTCGAACTGGTAGCGCTCGCGAGCAGAGCGAGAGCAATACGTACGCTCTGAACGAGTAGGTTACACATAAAAAATGAGACGTACAAATAAAAAAATAAAAAAAACTAATTCTCAGCTTCCAATATTGGGACCTGGAAGAAAATCCGGGCACCGCGACCTATTCCAGTGTCGATATCCATATGTCCCCCCAACATCTCCACCCGCTCCCGGATGATGCGCAAACCGCTCATCTTATTATTCCGGAAGGCAAGTTCTTGCTCAAAACCCTTCCCATTATCATTTACGGTGACTTTAATCACATTCTCATCGATCACCAGATTGACCGCAATCTGTATCCGGGTAGGATTTTCAGAATTGTGCCGGTATGCGTTCGCGATTAGCTCTTGAATTGCGCGAAAAATCATCGACGATTGGAAGGATATGAATTTCCGATCCCCAGATCCACCCTTGATCACACAGGTGATATCCGAGCCGGTTTGTTCTTTAAAACTCTCGCAGTAACGGGTGACGGTGGGAATGAGACCCAGGTCATCCAGCATCATCGGGCGCAGTTCAAAAATAAACGTGCGCACCTCCTTGAAGGTGGATAGAGCGGCTTGTTTCAAATTGCCCATCTCTTCCTTGGCCCGATTGGCGTCAATATCCAGGAACCGCGATGCGATTTCAGCCTGGACAATAAAATTCGACAACGCTTGTGCGGGGCCGTCGTGCATGCGCTTCGACAGCGACTCACGCTCAGCCTCTTGGGCGTTGATCATATTCTCCAACATCATCGAACCGCTGCTCACCGTCCGGACAATCCCGCCCCCAGCGCTGCTCGCTGCCTTGTAGCCGCGAGATAATTGTTCGATAATTTTTTCCAACAAAGTGATATAGCGTGACCAGGAGGCCACATCATTTTGCATTTTTTCCATCTGACCGCGCATAACATACAATCGCTGCTGGCTGTCCATCGCGTTGTTGTATGTAATTTTGATATCACTGCGCGGCATAGTCTCAATTTGAGCTTGAACCTGCTGGAGCTGAGCATTGACGTCGGCATTCTTCTTGGTCAATTTGCCCATTTCCTGTTCGCTCTGTTTGAGCATCAGGTCAATCTCTTTTTTCGTCTGTTTTGCCCGTTCGTATTCGGCTTCTAATTCCCGCTCAAAACTTTCATAAGAATTTGGATCGGGAGGGGACTGCACAGGCAGATTCATGGGATTTCTCCTGGCGAAAGGTGTGTTGTAGGCAAAGTGTGAAAAATAAGCGCAAACGTGAATAGTATACTATGAAGTTGTCCTACGCCAGGATTAGGTTCTATACGAACCATGCAAGGATAAAATTAGGACTGAAGTTGCCACCCCGTTGTCATTTAATGCGCCGTATCTTTTTCCTCACCACCTTTATGCTCTGGACCCTCTTGATTCTCGGGGGTTATTTCGTTTTCCATAAACCAGGACTGGAAATCTTAACCCTTCCCTCAGCCCCGACCTTTCCCGGTTGGAGCGGCGCTGGGTCAGCACTGGGCGCTGCTGACCAGGGATGGGTTTGCTTCGGCAGGTATAATCCTGGCCTGTCTTGGCCTCGGGCGCGCCTTGTTGGGCCGCTTTCACATGGACGGTCTAGATGGTCTGGCCATTCAGGTGGCGCTGGGGTGGTGGTATCGCTTCCCTCACCTGGCTTGGACTTTCCGCTGCCGGTTGGGTTACCCCCTCGGTCGCCTGGGGCCTATGGTTCCTGGCCCTTGTTTGCTTGCATAAACAAATCCGCTCCGGTATGGCTCAGGTGGAAGTTATCAAAGACTATTGGATCTTCGCCGGCAAGTTCGAGCGCTTCTTTTTGATCGCGGCCGCCATTCTGGCGGTTAACCAGGTTTGGACCGCCCTCGCGCCCCCGCTCAAATACGACGCGCTGACCTACCACCTGGCTATTCCTCAACAAACAGTCATCAGCGGTGCCCTTGTCTATCCACCGGCAAATCCTTACTGGGGTCATCCACAGGTCGCGGAGATGCTCTTTACCTGGGCGACGGCCTTAGGACGCGTTGAGACTGCTGCACTGACCGGCTGGCTTTTCGCTCTGACCGCACTGATCGGTATCGCCGGGTTTTCGGCGCGTTGGCTGCCGGCCGAAAGCGATGCGCGCCGGATCTCCGCGGCGATCAGGGATGTCCCTGGCTGCGCTGATGGCTGCGGGCACCGTGCGTTGGATGGGCAGCTGGGCCTACACCGATCTTTTTTCCGCTCTGCTGGGTCTGGGTGGTCTCTCCTGCTTGTTTGCCGGGAGTCGGTGATGAAGTTGTTCTTATCGGAAGGCAGGGGAAGTCGGAGATCACTGCAGATGACATTGCATCCAAAATAGGTTCAATATCCTACGAGGTCCTTACGAGGATAAATCCTCTCATTGAGAGACGGATGGTATAATGGCGCCACGTTTTTCTATGCGGAACTTCTTTCGACTGAATCGTACCCCTCATGAAAGACCCGAAGGGGTTTTTTCGGGAAGAAAAGATCCGCATACGCTCTACAAGAAGGAAAACCGTCTTTTTTCTTTTATTATCCGTTGTTTTCTTTGGATGGTTGTACGTTTTCTTTTTTTCCTCGATTTTTCGTATATCGAATGTTCAAATAGAGGGAAAGATCGTCCGAGATGGGGGAGAGGTGAGAGAAGAGGTCTTTAAGCTCATAGATAAGAATGGGCATTGGCCGTTTCATGCAAGGAATATTTTTCTTTTACAGAAAGACGACTTCGGTCGTTTATTAAAAGAACAATTATTCGCAGATTCCGTATCTGTGGATAAGATTTATCCAGATATTTTACGACGAAGATAGAAGGCGTTAACCAGGTTGGCCACGGCCATGCCCAAGACGCGGTGCAGCCTGCGCGAACAACTCCTCCATTGCGGGTCGCCCTGCTACCCACCGGACCGCCTCTTCGATGCTGGTCTGCCGGCCCAGCAGGGTCGAGGCGCGCTGGGCCAGGCGCCGTCGCTGACCAGGGCTTCGAGGCAGCCGTGTTTGCCGCAGGCGCAGGCGGGCCGCCCGGTTCGACGACCGTATGGCCAAACTCGCCGGCGCCGCCGGCGCTGCCGCGTAGAGGCGGCCGTTGAGAATCATGCCGAGGCCGACGCCGCGGCCGATGCTGAGCGCCAGGAAATCGGCCACGCCGCGGCCGGCGCCAAACCAGTGTTCGGCTACGGCCAGGGCATTGACGTCGTTGTCGAGCACGACGGGGAGATCCAGCCGCTCCTCGAGCATGGCGGCCAGGGGCAGGTTCTGCCAGCCGTAGTAGGTGGCGTAGCGCACGACCTCGCGGCGGTAGTCCATAACGCCGGCCATGCCGAGGCCGACGCCGAGGATCGGCTGTTCGCCGGCGGACTGGCGCAAGGCTTCGACGATGGCGCCGATCGTATCGGCCACGGCGGCGGGCGTGTGGTCGGGGATCTGGGCGTGGTGCTGGGCGATCACGCTGGCGTTGAGGTCGGTCAGGACGGCGATGGCGGTGCGTTCGGTCAGCTTGACGCCGACGGCGATAGGCGGCGCGCTCGTTAAAGGCCACGTAGATCGGGCGGCGTCCGCCGGTGGAGACACCGGTCGACTGCTCGTAGAGCAGGCCGGCGTCGATCAATTCCGCCACGATCCCGGAGACTGTCGGCTGGCTGAGGTTCGTGCGTGCGGCCACCTCGGTGCGCGAGAGGGCGCCGTGGGTGCGGATCGCGTCGAGGACGATCGCCTGGTTGATCTCACGAATGAGATGTTTGGTGCCAGCGCGGACAGTAAGCATGGCTTGGATTGATAACTAAATTAAGTGAGTGAAGTAAGATCAGTATAGAACGGGTGGGGAGGGGTTGTCAAGGGGGCAAAATCAGTTGCAGGGGAGACCACTTCCAGGAGGTGGGCCCCGACCTTCGGGTCGGACACCTCCTGGAAGTGGCAACAGGAGTGAGGCTGGGGATCAGCCGTACAGCGGCCCGAAGTTGGCGCAGGCGCGGAAGTCGGCGCCCATGGGCTCGTTGGCGCCGAACAGGCGTCCAGGCGCTGGGGCGGAAGATCTGCTCCTCGGGCACGTTGTGCATGTAGACCGGGATGCGCAGCATCGAGGCAGAGGCTGATCAGGTCGGCGCCGATGTGGCCGTAGCCGATCGCGCCGTGGTTGGCGCCCCAGTTGTTCATGACCGTGTAGACGTCGCGGAAGGGGCCGCTGCCGGTCGTGCGCGGCACGAACCAGGTGGTGGGCCAGGTGGGGTCGGTGCGCTCGTCGAGGATCTCGTGCACGTTGTCGGGCAGCTCGACGGTCCAGCCCTCGGCGATCTGCAGGGCCGGCCCCAGCCCCTGGACCAGGTTGAGGCGGCACATGGTCACCGGCATGCCGCCGCGCGTGGGGAAGCGCGGTCGACCAGCCGCCGCCGCGGAAGTAGCCGAGGTTGCCGGCGTGCCAGGTCGTGGCCTTGAGGCAGGCCTCGGCTTCGTCCGGCGTGATCTCCCAGAAGGGCTTCATCGCCGGCTCGCCGTTGCTGCTCTGGCGGCCGGTGCCGTCGAGCGTGGCCGGGCCGGAGTTGATCAGGTGCAGGATGCCGCCGGCGGCCTGGCCGGTCAGCTGGTGGCCGGTGACGCGCTTGACGGCGTCGGGGCTCCAGTAGGTGCGCACGTCGGCGAAGATCTGGCGGCGTTGGTCAGCAGGTGGCCGAACAGCATGGAGACGCCGTTGAGGGCGTCGTTCTCGGTGGCGACGATGATAGGGCGGGCGGATGCCGTTCCAGTCGAAGGACGAGTTGAGGATCGCCTCGAGGAAGTCGCCGTTGGGCAAGATGGTCGGTCCACTGGCGCTGGCCCTGGAAGCCGCTGGCGAGGGCGTTGTGGCCGTTGGCCTCTTCGCCAAAGCCCAGCTCGGCCAGGCGCGGGTTGCCGATCATCAGGTCGCGGGCGATCAGCGCCATCTTGACGGACTTGGCCCAGTCCTCATCCTTCTGCTCGCGGCTGTGCTGCTTGTCGGGCGCGTTGTAGTCCTTGCCTTCGGGGCAGTTCGCGCGCACCCAGGCGTAGGCGCCGTTCGTACTCCTCCGGGTCGTAGATGCCCTCCTCCATGCGGCGGACGAACTCGACCATGTCGATCTGCTCGACGCGCATGCCCAGGAAGCGCTCGAAGAGGTCGTGGTTGACGATCGAGCCGGCGATGCCCATGCTGACGCCGCCCATGCCCAGGTAGGACTTGCCGCGCATGTTGGCGACGGCGAGCCCGGCGCGGGCAAAGCGCAGCAGCTTCTCCTGCACGTCGCCGGGGATCGACGTCGTCGCCGGGATCCTGCACGTCGTGGCCGTAGATGTTGAAGACGGGCAGCCCCTTCTGGTTGTGGGCGGCGGAGACGGCGGCCAGGTAGACGGCGCCGGGGCGCTCGGTGCCGTTGAAGCCCCAGACGGCCTTGGGCAGGTGCGGGTCCATGTCCATCGTCTCGGAGCCGTAGCACCAGCAGGGGGTGACGGTGAGCGAGACGCCCACGCCGGCCTTGCGGAACTGCTCGGCGCAGCGGGCGGCCTCGGCCACGCCGCCGATGGTGCGTGTCGGCGATCACGCACTCGACGGGCAGGCCGTTGTAGTGGCGCAGGTTGGCGGTGAGGAAGGCGGCGACGCGGCGGGCCATGCCCATCGTCTGTTCCTCCAGCCCTTCGCGCACGCCGCCCAGGCGGCCGTCGATGGTGGGGCGGATGCCGATCTTGGGCATGTCGCCGAAGAGGCGGTTGCGGGGTTCGGTTACTTGCAGCTTTGGCATTGTTTCATCCTCTTTGTTTGATAGATCGGACGGGGAGACCATTGGTTAACGGAATGCTATCGGTAAGGAGCAGGCGGGACGCCTGCGGCAATGTCCGCCGGACCTTGTGCCCCTACGGTGGTGGCGTGGGTCTGGGCGGCGGCGAGGCGCTGTTCAGCCAGGGTGACGTATTCCTCGCTGGTGTCATAGCCGACGTAGCGGCGGCCGGCCTGGACGGCGGCGAGGGCGGTGGTGCCGCTGCCCATGAAGGGGTCGAGCACCACGTCGCCGGCGAAGGTGTAGAGCTGGATGAGGCGGGCGGGCAGCTCGAGCGGGAAGGGGGCCGGATGGCCCACGCGCCGGGCCGACTCGGGGTTCATGGTCCAGACCGACTTGGTCCATTCCATGAACTGGTCGCGGGTGATGGTGCTCTGCTTGTCGCCCTTGGGCCGCTTGAAGGAACCCTTGCAGAAGACCAGGATGTATTCGTGCGTGTCGCGCAGCACGGGGTTGGCGGCGGACTGCCAGCTGCCCCAGGCCATGGAGACGCCGGCGCCGGCGCCCTTGGCCCAGATGATCTCGCCGCGCATGAGGAAGCCGATCTCCATCATGATGTGCGAGATGTGGTCTGAGAGCGGGATGTAGGGCTTGCGGCCCAGGTTGGCGACGTTGACGCAGGCGCGGCCGCCGTCGGCCAGCACGCGATAGGTTTCGGCGAAGACACGGCGCAGCAGGTCAAGATACTCCTGGAGCGAGAGATCGTCGTCGTACGTCTTGGTGACGTTATAAGGGGGTGAAGTCACCATCAGGTGGACGCAGTTATCGGGCAGGTCCGCCATCTGTTCGGAACTGCCGAGGACGATGCGATTCTCCATCTCGGGCGGCAGCTCGTTGTCCGGAACATGGGCGGCCTTGTGCTTGGGCAGGTCGGCGTACAGCTTCGAGTCGTAGTACTGCGAGGCGTCGTGGCTGATGCGGCTTTGGGTGCCGAAGGAACTGGTCTGAGAACGGCGCGGCATCAGGGTGCACCTTCGGCAGAGGCAGAAGCAGAATCGGCGGCAGGGTAGGTCTTGTGCCACTCATAGAAGCGATCGATCAGTTGGAAGCCGGCGGCACGATAGAGCATCGCCCCGGCCGAATTGTCCAGCCAAGAGCCGACATGGGCACGCATGGCCCCAAGTTCGCGTAGTCGCCGCATACCTTCGTATAGAACTGCCCTGCCCAGGCCGCGGCGCTGGTAGTCGGGATGGCAGCCGACCGGTTCGTAGAGAGCGACGCGGTTCTCCGGTTCAAACCAGATCGTGCAGTAGGCGGCGAAATCGCCGTTCGGCGCTACGGCCACGAGGTCGAGGTCAGGTCGGTAGGTGGCAGAACTTCTCGCCGCAGCATACTTGGCGGGAGTCAACTTAGACGGATGGAAGGCGGCACGATGGACGTTGACGCGCGCTTCCAGATCTGCAGCGCTGATGCTGCCGGCCATGTCGCGGAGCGTAAATCCCTCGGGCAGCTGCGGCAGTAGGCGTGGGCTGATCCAGGTCGAGAATGTGGCTGGCAAGAAAGTCGTTGCTGCGGACGAAGCCATGCTCGGCGAGCAGTTCGTTGCGGCGCGTATCGCTGTCCAAGCTCACCTGCATCAGCGATGCCGGCGCTTCGGCCGTGGCGGGCTTGCGCAGGTGCTGCTCGGCGTAGGCCAGCATGATAGGTTCGGCGGCGCGATGCTGCGGGTGGAGCATGACATCGCCGCTGCCCTCGCCGGGCCAGAGAAAACCGACCAGCGTGTCGCCGGCAAACCAGAGAGGGATAGTCGGCAGGAAGGCGGCGGGCTCGGCCAGCAGGGCACGCCACCAGTCGAGGTCGCCCAGCAGCATGTAGGAATGCGGGGCGGCCAGCTTGTAGCTGTCGGCGATCAACCGGCGCATGGCGGTGTAGTCGGTTTCGCCTTCGTAGAAGCGCTGCGTGTAGTTCATCATCTATTGCCATACAAAGCCGTGCGAGGCGCATCCAGAAACCGAGTTTCTCGAAAGAAACTCGGTTTCTGCTACAGTCCGAACTCGGCGGCGAGGGCGGTCTTCATGACGTCGACGGGCGCGTCGTAGCCGGTCCACATTTTGAAGGCGATGGCGCCTTGGTAGACGAGCATGCCCAGGCCGTCGATGGTCTTGGCGCCGCGGGCGGCGGCGGCGCGCAGGAGCGGGGTGTTCGGCGGATTGGGAATGACGTCGCAGACGACCATGTGCGGCGCAATGGCGCTGCGTGTCGATGTCGGGAATGCCGTCGACGTCGGGGTAGAGGCCGATCGACGTGCAGTTGACCAGCAGGTCGGTGTCTGCGGCGATGCGCATGCCCGACATCCAGGGCACAAAGGTGGCGTCGACAGGCGTGTGCTCGTTGAGCAGCCAGACCAGTTCCTGGCCGCGCTCGGGGGTGCGGTTGACGACCTGGATAGAACTGGCGCCGGCGAGGGCGAGTTCGACGCAGACGGCGCGGGCGGCGCCGCCGGCCCCGAGCACGACCACGCGCTTGCCCTTGGGATCTACCGCGGCGTCGTCATGCAGAGCGCGCAGGAAGCCTTTGCCGTCGGTATTTTCGCCAACCAGCCGGTCGCCATCGCGGCGCACGGTGTTGACGGCGCCCATCAGGCGAGCGTCGGGTGAAACGTCGTCGAGATACTGGAGGACGGCTACCTTGTGCGGGATCGTGCAGTTGATGCCGGCGAAGTTCATGGCGCGCATGCCCTGCATTGCGGCGGCCAGGTCCTCACGGCGTACCTCGATGGTGAGATAGCGCCAGTTGAGACCCAAGGCAGCGAAGCCGGCTTCCTGCATGACGCCGGTTGGGTTTTCCGCAACGGGTGAGCCAAAGACTCCGACCAGTTCAGCTTTGTAGTTGGGCGCCATAGTTGTCCTCTAAGGAGTTAATAGCCATGTCCCCGGAAGCGGTCATGTGCCGGGGACCTGCGCAGGTCCCCGGCACATGACCGCTTCCGGGGACATTGTCAATGCCGTCAGCTCACGAGAGCGTCGATCTTTTGTTCCATTTTGCGGGTTTCGGATTCGGTGAGGACGCCGCATTCCATTTCACAGTGGAAAATGGCGCCGGGGCCGAGGACCTTGACGTTGCCCTTGGCTTTTTCGGCGCTGTAGCCTTCGGGTTCGGCGGTGGCAGGGAGCACCATGCCGAGGGCATCCTGGTCGGGGGTGCGGCAGATCCAACGCACGCCCTTGTCGAGTTCCGCGGGCTTGTGGCGGATGTAGTCGGCGCTGTCGTCCGGGTGGACCTGCATGGTGTGCGCCCAGCCGTCGCCGTCGGCACGGTAGTCGATAAAGAAGACCACCTCAGGATCGAAGGCCATGCCAGGCTTGAGCACGTTGGCCTGCGCCGGATCCTGCGCCAGGGCGTCGAGGAACTCGGCAAAGCCGGCCGGCGGCTTGACGTGCGACGGGATCGAGCGCCGCACGCGTACGTCGCTGGGGGTGCAGCGGGCGCTGTAGACGAGCCGGCCGTTATCCACCGGGCGGAAATTGACATGCGCCATGTACATGTATTCCATCGGCGTGCGCTTGAGGTTGGTAATGGTCATGGCGATGGTAAAGATCGACGAGTTGGCGTAGAGCTTGACCAAGGGCTGGGCACGGTAGTTGGTGCTAAAGGCGACGGTGTGCTGGTACTCGCCGCTCAACGCCAGGTAGTCACCGCGTTCGTCAGTGCCGGCCTCGACCCAGGCACTGCCGTAGGGCGCATTGGGCAGCTCGCCGTGAAGCGGGTGCGTGTCGCCGCCGGCTGGAACGCCCATGGCGGTAAATCCGCAGTGCAGGTTGAAGCCGCCGTAGGTTTCCAGGTAGTTGCGCGTCGCGCGCGGGGCATCAAACATCGACTTCATCGTAATGCTGCGGCCGCGGAAGGAGGCGGACCAGACCTGCTGGCCCTGGAAGGGGAGCAGGATCAACTCGCCGACGTCGTTGCGCAGGCGCAGGGCGGCGACACCGGTCGCAAAGCGAAACGCACTGGCAGTCAACGTGCCGTGGTCGACCAGTACTTGTTCGCTATCCGCGAACATGCTGGGAGAGAGATGGATCGTAGTTGCGGTCATGTTTCGATTTTCCTGGTAATGATTTCGAAAGGGTACTATTGGCTCTATTGTACTACGAAACCGTTACGCAAGCACCCGCACGGTCACCTGCTGCAGGACCGCGTCGAGTTCGGTGCGGTTCTGAGGCTGGAGGTCGTCGTGCATGGCGGTGACCGTACCGGTGGTAACGCCCCACAGGCCTACCTCGCGCACTGGAAGCCCTTGGAGCAGCGCCCATACGGCGCCGGCCACAACAGCGTCGCCGGCGCCTACGGCCGTCTTGACGGTGACCGGGGGCGGTTGCAGGTGGAGAAGCTCGCCGCTGCCGGCGACTATGGCGCCGTCCTTGCCCATGGATAGAATGACGTTTTGCGCGCCGGCGTCGAGGAAGGCGGCGGCAGCCGCAGCCGCAGTATCAACCGAACGAATTGTGAGACCGGTAAATTCCTCGGCCTCAACCACATTAGGCTTTACCAACAAGGGGCGGGCGGCACAGCCGCGGCGGAGAGCAGGACCGCTGGTATCCAGCACCACCCGCGCCCCCTGCTTCTGCAGCTCTTCGCTCGACTTCGGCGTAGAAGTCGGGTGCCAGTCCCGGAGCGAGGCTGCCAGTCAGCACCCAGAGGTCGTCCGGTGTGGTGCGGGTGCGCACCAGGTCCCAGAAGGCGGCCATGCCTGCAGGTGTGACAGCCGCTCCCGGCTGATTGGCCTTGATGTGGCGTCGGCCGGCAGGCTCCTGGATCACGACGTTGGTGCGTGTTTCACCCTCCAGGTAGAGGAACGCCGTCTCGACGCCAACACTGCGCAGCCCAGCCTCCAGGGCCTGGCCGGTGAAACCAGCTGCAAAGGCCACGGCCACGTTGTCGACGCCGAGCGCCTTGAGATAACGAGAGACGTTAAAGCCTTTGCCGCCCATCTCGCGCCGCACCTCGAAAGCGCGCAGCACGACCTCGAACTCGATGGCCGGCACGGTTAGAATCAGGTCTAGGGCAGGGTTGGCAGAAACCGTGTAGATCATGCGAAGTGTCCCCGATTGCGGGCGTAGAGGTCTTGGAATGCCGCGAAGCGTTCCCGATAAAAGGCGTGCCGCCCAGGGTCAGGCGCCGTGGCAGGCCCGAGCTGCGCCCACTGCCGGGCAGCGGCCGCAATGTCGAGCAGGCCAACGCCGCCACCGGCTAGCAGGACGGCGCCCAGGGCAGACTGTTCGCTTGTCAGCAGCGGCTGCACCGGCATGCCAAAAACGTCGGCCACGATCTGGCGCCAGAGCGTGCTCTTGGCCCCGCCGCCCGCAAGGATGATGCTCTGCGACTGCACACCTAACTCGGCCAGCACCCCGTAGGCATCATAGCAGGCAAAAGTCGCCCCTTCCATCACGGCCCGCACGAGGTCGCCCTGACCGTGGCGCAGGGTCAGTCCAAAGAATGCGCCGCGTGCGGTGGGGTCCATGTGCGGGGATCGCTCCCCTACCAAGTAAGGGAGGAAGAGCAGGCCCTGGGCGCCGGGCGGTGAATTCTCGGCGGCGACGTTCATGACGTCATAGGCGTCGGGATAGTGCCAGCCCAGGAGGTTGTCGCGCAGCCAGCGCAGCGCCATGCCGGCGTTGAGCGTGGCGCCCATCTGGTACCACCCTGCCTGCCGTGTGCCAGGGGCCAGCGCGCTGCAAAAGGTGTGGATACGGCCAAGGTGATCGACGAGCACGTCGTCCACCGGCTGGACGAGCTGGCCGCCCGTGCTGATGCTGAGGAGCAGCCGGTCGGAAGCAACGGCGCCGGCACCCAGCAGGCCGCAGGCGGTGTCGGCGGCGCCGGTGACGACGGGGATGCCGGCCGGCAGGCCAAGCTCTGCGGCGGCGGCATCCGCCAGGTAGCCGGCGACGCGGTCGGACGGCTGCACGAGCGGCAGGTGACTGCGGTCGAGGTCGAGCAGGCGCAGCAGATCATCCGACCAGTCGCGCTGGCGTTCGTCCAGCAGCAGCGAGCCGGCACCGTCGCTGGGGTCGGTGGCAAAGACGCCGGTCATGCGCCAGCGCAGATAATCCTTGGGCAGGAGCAGCATTTGGACCTGCGCCCACGCGGCGGGGGCCTCCTGCTGCACCCAGCGGACGCTGGCGGCGAGGAAACCGGTCGAGAGCGGGCTGCCGGTGATGCTATAGAGACGTTCGGCGCCCATGCGCTCTGTGATTTCCTGGACCTGGCGCTGGCTGCGCTGGTCCGGCCAGATGATGGCGGGAGCGACGAGGCGCTGCTCCCGGTCGAGCATGACGACGCCGTGCATCTGGCCCGAGAGACCAATGGCGGCGATCTCGGCGCCCTGGGGCGCCGGCAATTGCTTCACGTACGGCTGCGACACAGGCATCCCACCAGGCGTTGGGGTCCTGTTCGGCGTGGAGGGGCTGGGGGTGCTGGATCGGGTATTCGGCGGTGGCCGAGGCGACCACGCCGCCGGCGAGACTCCCAACGATCACCTTGACCGACGATGTGCCCAGGTCGATGCCCAGGAGGTGAGGGCCGTTCATTGACTGGGCTCCTCCCTATGGCTGCGATCGGCAGGACCGTACCAGATGGTGGCTTCGGCGTTGCTCTGCCAGCCAGGGAGGTCCAGCGCGAGCGGGTGGCGGGCCCAGCCGGCGCGCAGCCGTGCCTGGACCTCGTCCCAGTGGGGGACGCCGCTGGTCGCGTCGGCGCGTTCGACGCCGCAGGCACCCGTGGCGGCCGAGCTAAGCAGCACTGCCTCGATGCTCTGGCCGTAGAGGAGGCCGGCCAGCAGCCCGGCGTAGGCGCAGTCGCCCGCGCCCGTGGTACCGGCAACCTTGACCCGGAAGCAGGGCGTATAAAGCTCGCGCCCGACCCAGCCGGTCAGGTCGGCAGGGAGGAGGCCGGCCAGGGCGGCGAGACGGGCGGGGCTGTCGGTCGTGCGCAGGTAGAGGCCGCGGTCGCCGAGTTTGAGCCCGACGATGGCGGCGCCCATCGCCAGCAGCCGGCCGGAGAGCGTGTGCAGCAGCTCGCCATCGGGCGTCCCCAGGGTCCCGGCGGCCAGGGCGTCGTAGCGCGGCCGGTCGATCATGAAGAGGGTCTCTTCGAGGTTGGGGGCATAGATGTCGACATAAGGCAGCGTGCGGGCGAGCGCTGTCTCCCAGTCGGCGCGGCCGGCGGTCGAGCTGGGATCGGGCAGCGACATATCCAGCGAGGTGACGACACCGGCAGCTTTGACGTTGGCCATCAGCTGCGAGAGCTCGACGCCGTCGTCGATGTGCATGCGGCGCATCAGGGACGGATAGCCGAAGTGGAAGATGCGCGCCTGGCGTACCTCTTCAAGGGGGATATCTGCTGCGCCAAAGGTGTCGTTGGCGCCCGGGCAGTGAATAAAGATCCGGTCGACGCCGGGCGGGTTGATGACAAGCGTGTAGGATGAGTCTTCGCCGGGGCTGACCAGCATGCCCTCGGCCAGGGCGGGGCTGTGGCTGCGGAAGACCGACAAGATGGCCTCGCCAAACAGGTCCTGGCCGATCTTGCCCATCAAGCGCACGGGGATGCCGAGGCGGTGCAGGGCCAGCCCGGTATTGGAGACGGCGCCCCCATTGGAGACCACGGCCTGACCGACGATCGTCAGGTGGCCGGGACGAAGGAGGTTCTCGAGCGGCACGACCGCTTCGCCAAAGGAGGGAATGATGTCCACGCAGACGTGGCCGGCGACGATGACCTGGGGCTGCTCGCTGATACGGTTCATGGCGCTGTCGTCACCTTCTGCTGCAGGTCAAACGTCCGGTGGTTGATGTCGCGCAGCGATGGGTAGATCTCGCTTGTAGACAGTCTGGAACTGCTCTTCGTAATAGGCGACGTCGGCAGGATTGGGCTCGATCAGTGTCTCCGAGAGTTGGAGACTGTTGATGGCATCAGTCACACCGCTATAAACACCGGCGCCAATGCCGCCGAGTACGGCCGCGCCCAACGCAGTCGACTCCTCGACACTCATCACATGGATCGGCTGGTTGAGAATGCTGGCCTTGATCTGCATCAGCAGGCGGTTGCGGGTGCTGCCGCCGATGGCGTAGATCTCCTTGAGCTTACCGATTCCGGTATGTACCAGCAGCGGTTCGAGACCGCTGCGTGTGTCAAGCGCAATGCCCTCGATCACGGCGCGGAACAGCGTGCCGCGCTGGGCGTCGGTGGAGAGACCGAGGAAGGCGCCGCGCGCCTTGGAATCGCTGTGCGGCGCGTTGGCCAGGCGCATATAGGGGCAGAACGACACGCCGAGGCTGCCGGGCGGCACCTGTTCGGCCTCGGCCGTCAGCGTGGCATGGTCGGCCTGGGCGGCAAAAGCCTGGCGAAACCAGTCGAGGCACACGCCGGAGGTGTACGAGCCGGCGAAGACATAGTAGTCGCCGGCGGTGTGCGCACCCTGCGTATAGCCCTCGCGGCCGGTCTGTGGATCGGTCATCGGCCGGCGCAGCGGAAGGAAGACGGCCTCGGCGGTGCCCAGCGAGTTCAGCATGTTACCCGGTTCGGTGACGCCTACTGCGAGTGCGCCACACACGTGATCGTGGCCGCCGACACTGACAAGCGTCGAGGCCGGCAGGCCGGTCAGGGCGGCCGCTTCGGGCGTGATTTGCTGCAGCGGCGTGCCGCTGGGCAGCAGGGGAGCAAGCAGGTCGTGCGGGATGTCGACCTCGTCAAGCAGTTCGGTGGCCCAGCGCATTTCGTGCAGGTTGAGCATCAGCATGCGTGACGCTAGCGAGCGGTCGGTTGCGGCTATTCCGCACAGGCGGAAGGCGACAAAGTCGGCGGCGTTAAGCCAGCGGACGGTACGGGCGTACGCTTGGGGAGCATGCTTGCGCAGCCACAGGATCTTGCAGAGGCTGAAGATGGGCTGCAGCGACAGGCCGGTGATGGCGAAGAGCCGGTCGGCGCCAATATGCTCGTCGAGCCACTGTGCTTCGGCCTTGGTACGCCCGTCAAACCAGGCGATCGACTCATAGGTCGCCTCACCGTGGGCGTCGAGGGGGAAGCCCGTTTCGCCGGTGCTGGTCACGGCGACCGAGACGATACGGCGCGGGTCGTCCAACTGGCTGACGGCCTGGCGGATCGCCTGGGCCGCTTTGAGCCAATACTCCGTGGGGTCATGGTGGGCCCAGGTTGGGCGTGGATAGACAGTAGGGGTGGGGACACTGGCACCGGCGATTACGGTACCGGCGCGGTCGAAGACGATAGCCTTGATGTTGGTCGTGCCGAGATCGATGCCGACCAGCAGAGGCTCACGAGACATAGATGTCTGGCCTTTCTAGCCTTTGACTCTAACCTTTTGCTCTAGCCTTTTACGGCACCGAGGGTGAGTCCTCGAATGATGTAGCGCTGCGCCAGCAAGGCAAGGATTACAGGCGGCAGCATTGTCAGCATAACACGCACGCCTACGAACCAGAATTGTACGCCCCGGGTGTGTTCGGCGCCGGCGATGATCACCGGCATGGGAATGGCGCTCTTGGTGGTAAGCGAAAGGGCGAACAAAAACTCGTTCCAACTGAAGGCCATGCAGATGATCCAGGTGGCCACCAAGCCGGGCAGGACCAAGGGCAGGGCGACGCGGACGAAGGCCTGGAACGTCGACGCACCGTCGACGTACGCCGCTTCTTCCAGCTCGCGTGGGAGCTCGCGGAACATCTGGCTGAGGATAATCACCGGAAAGGCGAGCGTAAAGGTCGCGTTGAGCAGCATGAGTGCGAAGACATTGTCGAGCATCTGGAGCTGCCGCATGATGAGGAAGAACGGGATCACGACGACAACGGGCGGCAGAATACGCTGTGACAGAAACCAGGTTGTGATCGAACCGTTGTCCATGCGGCGGTAGCGAAAGCGTGCCAGTGCGTAGGCCGCCAGTGTGCCCAAGGCAACCGAGAGGGTTGCGCCGCCCAGCGAGATGATCGTGCTGTTGAGAAGGGCGCGCCGAATCTCGGGTGTCGCCAGCTCGGTCATCCAGTGTTCAAGTGTTGGCTGGAACTGCAGGAAGGGAATATAGGTATTGGTAAACGTATCGGCCGGCTTCTTGATCGAGTTCAAGAAGGCCCAGTAGAAGGGAAACAGCACCCACACCATGGCGATGACGATGACGCCCCAGATAAGAACTGTTACGACGGGCGAAGACTTTTTGCGCTGCATGGGCTTACCTCTCAAACTCGTAGATGCTGCGAATACGGCCGAAGAGCAGGGTAATCACGATGCTGACAATAATCAGCAGCAAAAAACCTTGGGCGGCGGCATAGCCGTGGTCAAAAAAGCGCAAGGCAGTGCGGTAAGTAAAGAGGCTGTATACCTCGGTCGCCCGGCCGGGGCCGCCCAGCGTAAGGCTGGCCGGTATATCGAACACCTTGAACGACTCGATCAGGCGCAGCAGCAGAATCAGCCACAAGATGGGCGCCATAAGTGGCAGGGTGACGCCGCGAAACTTCTGCCAGCCGGAAGCCCCATCGACATCGGCCGCCTCGAACAGATCCTGGGGCAGCCCTTGCAAGGCCGCGAGGGAAACGAGAAAGACAAACGGCGTCCACTGCCAGATGTCGACAACCATCACGGCAACAGGCGCCCAAAAGGGATTGGAGAGCCAGGGAATGTCACTGCCGCCAAGGGCACGCACGAGGCTGTTGAGGGGGCCATTGGCCTCGTAGAAAAGGGTGATGCCGAGATAGCCCATCGCAACGGGTGTGGCAAAGAGCGGCAGGATCATGATGGCGCGTATGACGCTGCGGCCGCGCATCTCGCGGTTGAGCAGCAGCGCCAGCCCAAAGCCCAGCAGCATCTCGACCGTCACGGTGACGGCAACGAAGCGCAGGGTTACCCACAGTGCGTTGTGCAGGTTCTCATCGATAAAGAGCCGGCGAAAATTCTCCAGCCCAACAAACTGGTTCATTTTTCCAAAGCGGAAGCTGAAGAAGCTGGTATAAAGGGCGTAGAGCAGGGGAAAGAGGGTAAAAATCAGGATCCAGACAATCGCCGGGAACAAGAACAAATGTCGTCCCTTGCCGCGAGTGCCTGTAGGTGCTGTTGCTGGTGCAGCAGTGGCTGCTGGTTGTGGTTTGACGGCCTGCGCCATGATCAAGCTCCCGACAACGAGGTATGTGGGGCAGGCAGCCGCCTGCCCCACACCGAGTCAAAGTATACCGAAGACTACCGTGCCGGAGCCCTACTGGCCCAGGCCGAGGGACTTGACGTAGATTTCCTTCTGCTGGTCGCGGCCCAGGCGGTCCGTGATAGCATTGAAGTCATCGACCGTGGCCTTCAAGGCTTCCTCCGGTGTCTTCTGACCGGTAGCTGCTTCCGACAGGTGCACGTCCAGCGCGGTCCAGTACTCAAAGGTGCCGGGGATGCGCAGGTAGGGGAACTGCTGTGCGGCGCCGAAGTTGTTGAAATAGGCATTCGTGTACTGCTCGGCGTCCTTGGCATCCCAGCCGGCTGCGACGTAGCCGTCGATCGAGTTGGTGCCGTTCGGCGGCAGGTAGTGGCTGATGCGGCCCGGGTCGACGCCGTCCCAACCGCGATAGGCGTAGACCGTCGACTTTTCCTTCGTGGCCATGAGTGCCAGGAGGAAGTAGGTGCAGTCCGGGGCATCGGAGAACTTGGAGATCAAGCCGGACCACGAACCGCCGGTCGTGTTGCCGACCTTATTGACGCCGTCGGTCTTCTTCCATTCGCCGGCCTTGACGTCGTAGTACTCGTCCGTGCCGGGCATGCCCGCCGAACCGGTCTTGCCCTTGACGGCGCTGCCTTCCTGCTGGGCCAGGGCGCCCAGGTCACCCCACGTGAAGGTGAGGGCAGCTTCGCCGCGCAGGAAGTGGTCCCACGACTCGCCCAGGCTCCAGCCCATCATGGCCTCGGGCCCGAACTGGATGAGGTCGATCAGGGTTTCCATTGCGCGCTGGTGGCCGGGGCTGGCCATGAGCGGATCCATGGTTTCCGGGTCGAACCAGAACAGGTTGGGGTTATCCGAGCCGATGACGAACGGAGCGGCGAAGGACATGAAGTGGAACATACCCTGGCCGCCGACCTTGAGGTGCATGGTCAGACCGTCGTCGGGTGTGCCGTCGCCGTTGAGGTCCTTGCCGTCAAAGTACTCGGCGGCGTCGCGGAATTCCTGCCAGGTATCGGGGACCTTGAGGTCGTAGCCGTACTTCTCTTTGAAGGCTGCCTGATGGGCGGGATCTTCAAACAGGTCGCGGCGGTAGTACATCACCTGGCCGTCATGGTCGTTGGCAACTTCATAGAGCTTGCCGTCATAGGTCAGCAGGCTGCGCGGGCCGGCCTGGACGTCCTCGATGTCCCACTTGGGGTACTTGCCCGACGTGTCGTTGTAGTAGTCGTCCAGCGGGAGGATATAGTCGCCGCCGACAAGGTCGCCCAGCCACCAGGCGCCGGCGATCGAGGTGTCATACTGACCTGTTTCGGTTGTGAGGTCGGTCATCAACTTGGGGAAGTGTTCGGCGAAGGGGACTTCGACGATCTCCAACGTAGCGCCGGTCGCCGCCTGGAACTCATCACGCACCTCGTAGAAGGGGCCGGAGATGGGGCCCTTCTCGCCGGCGGTGTTGACGATGACGGACACTGTCTTGTCCTTGCAGAAGCAGGCGTCGCCCTCGCAGGGCTGCGCTACGATAGGGGGCAACAGTTCGCCAGCCTTGACGACGGTAGCCGCCTGGCCTTCTTCGACGACGGGGCCGCCTTCGGTTGCGGCAGTAGCTTCGCCTTCAGCGGGCGCAGCCGCGGGGGCGGCACAGGCGGTCAGCAGCATGGAACTGATGACCAGGACGGATAGGATCAGGAATACGATTTTTCGCATTGTGGCTCATTCTCCTAGTGCATTTCAGGTGATCAAGGGAAGATTGAACTGCTTCGATTCGGTACACCTCGGAACGACACACGAGCCCTGCTCAAACTATCTTCTGTCTTGTCATCTCCTTTCCACCAACTTTCTGCCAGTTGGCGCGCATTCGTAGTGGTTGATGTGGATTATGGAATGCCAACATCGGGTAGGGTTGTCACCAGGGATCAATCCGGTGCCGGCAAGTACCAACGTATGTGATTCGTTCATACAACATGCAAAAGTCAGGGATACTGCTAGGAGGTGTAGATGCAAACCGCTGCGCTGCTGTTACGATTTGCTTCCGCAACCACTGTAACGAATTACGAACTTCTCGTCAAGCCGGCGAGATTTGAGTTCTTTCTAAACAGACACGTCTACGACGATCTTGTTGACCTGGTCGGCGTAGGCGACGTTCAGTGCAAAGGCGTCGGGTGTGCGCCTGAGCGGGAAATGATGCGAGACGATGCCGTGCAGGTCGATGCTGCCGTTTTCTACAAGCTTGATCGCCCGTGGATAGACGTGTTTCATGCGCCGCGAGACGCGAATGGTCAGGCCCTTGCGGCGTGCGGTGGAATGCTTCATCTCTAGCTTGTCCGGGCCGGGGATGCCGACCAGGACGAGCCGCCCGCCCATGCGTGCCATGTCGGCAGCCTGCTGCACCGAATGGTCGGCCCACGCGGCTTCCATCGCGACATCCACGCCGCGGCCGCCTGTCGCCTGCATGACTGCCTGGACAGGATCTACCTCGGCGAAATTGATCGGGACTGCGCCGTAGTGCTGTGCCAGTGCCAGCCGCCAGGCGAACTGGTCGATCACGTAGATGGGAGCGGCGCCGGCAAGTTTTGCCACCTGGAGGAGCAGCAGGCCGATGGGGCCGGCGCCCAGGATGGCGACGCTGTCGCCGACATGGACCTTTGCCAGGTCGACAGCGTGCAGAGCGATCCCAAGCGGCTCCAACATGGCAGCCCCGACGTCGTCGATAGTGGCGGGCACGGGAAAGCAGCAGCGCGCCGGCATGACGATGTATTCGCAGAGGCTGCCGCCGTCGGGATAAAGGCCGCAGAAATGCAGGCGATGGCAGAGGTTAGGGTGGCCCTGCTCGCACATCTCGCAGCGGCCACAGGGCTGGGCAGGATCCACGGCGACCCGCGCGCCAATTTGCAGCGGCGCAAAGTTACCGTCGTAGGCCTCGGGACCAACCGCCTCCACGACACCGCCGAATTCGTGGCCGAGCACCAGCGGCGCCGCCACGACCCACTCGCCGATGCGTCCGTCCATGTAGGTGTGCAGGTCACTCCCGCACACGCCGACGGCTGTCACGCGCAGGAGCGCCATGCCGGGGCCGGGAGGCGCCGGGCGCGGGATCGGTTCTACCCGCATGTCGCGCGGCCCGTAGAGGAGCGCCGCCATCATCGTATCGGACATCTTCACTCACTCCATGTTGGTATGGCGCGCTCGCATTTCTTCGACACTTTGTCCCAACCGCACCTGCAGCATGGGCACCATGGCGTCGAAGAGAACCCACATCGACTGTTCGAGGACGGAGCCCATCGGCTGGCTGGAACTGCTCCCCTCGCTCTGTGCCATCGTCTGTGCCGGCAAAACTAGGAGCTGGTCGGCCCTCCGCGGCAGCTCGGCCGCGGGCATGGCGGTGATCATGGCCACGCGTGCACCGGCGCGCTGGGCAACACCAACCAGCGCTTCCACCGTGGAGAGATAGCCGGGTCCGCAGCTCACCAGGAACAGGTCGCCGGGGCGCGCCGGCGGCGCCGTCATGTCGCCGACCACCGCGGTCGCCACGCCAAGATGGGCAAGGCGCATGGCGAAGCTTTTCATCACGAGTCCCTCGCGGCCGAGGCCGTAGACGATGACCCTGTGGGAGTTGGCGATGGCGTTGAGCAAGGCGTCGACTTCATTGGTGTCGACGGCGCTGAGAACCCGGTCGATTTCGGCTAGGATCTGTTTTACGGCGCTGTACATGCGGTTACTCCAATGGTGACAGGTGGCCGAAATGTCCCGGGGACGGCGGAAGTTCAACTTCCGCATGACGTCCCCGGGACATACCACGTCACTTGGCGGTTACGTGCACCTTCATCGTCTGGCCGGCGGCGAAGCGGTGGAAGACGTCGCTGAAGTTCCCTAAGGGGGCCGTGTCGCTAACCAGGGATTCGACTTTGACGACGCCGCTGCTGAGCAGGGCGATGGCGGGCAGGAAGGTGTAGCACAAGGCGAAGCTGCCCAGGATAGTCCAGTCATTTTTAAAGAGGTCGTACGGGCTGATCTGGACCTTGGCGTGGTTGGGGGCGACACCAAACTGGAGGTACTGGCCGCGTGGGCGGAGGTAGGAAAAGGCGTGCTCGATCACGGCGGGAATACCGGTGGCGTCCACCACGACGCCAAAGCCGCGCGGGGCGATCTCCTTGAGTTGGGCATCCTGGTCGGGGCCGACCGGGACGACGACCGAGGCGCCCAGGTCGCGGGCAAGCTGCATGCGGGCGGGCTGCTTTTCGACGACCACGACCTGCGCGGCACCATTGTGGCGCAGAGCCTGGAGCAGGAGCATGCCCATCGGGCCGCCGCCGAGGATCAGCAGCGACTCGCCCGGCAGGATGCGGAAGCGCTTCATGGCGTGCACAACGCAGGCAAGCGGCTCGATAAACGCGGCCTGGAGGTCGCCCATGCCTTCGGGCAGGTGGTAGCAGGCACGGGCCGGGACGTTGACATATTCGGCAAAGCCGCCGGACCGGGTTACGCCGACGCCCTGCCAGTTGAGGCAGTGGTTGGCCTGCTCGTTGCGACAGTAGTCGCAGTGCCCGCAGTAGAGATTGGGGTCGACGGCCACACGGTCGCCGACGCGCACGTCGGTTACATCGTTGCCCACCTCCACTACAACGCCGCCAAACTCATGGCCGGGGATCAGGGGAAAGTCCGACATATACTCGTTGCGGTAGATGTGGACGTCGGTGCCGCAAATGCCGCAGCGCGAGACCTGGACCACGACCTCGTCGCGGGCACAGGTGGGGTCGGGCATACGTTCAACGGCGATCGTTTCGGCCTGGGGGAAGATGACTGCTTGCATTGGGTACTCCTTTACTACCAGGCGCAGTAGCCGCCATCGATGATCAGGTCGTTGCCGGTCATGTAGTCTGAGGCAGGAGCGGCGAGGTAAACGACGCCGCCCTGGAGGTCGGTGACCTCGGCCATGATGCCCATGGGGGTCATGCCCATCCACACGGGAAGCATGGTCTGGCCGATGGGGGTGGCGAGGAGGTCGTCCACCAGCTTGGTGCGGGTGTAGCCGGGGCTGATGCTGTTGACGCGCACGCCGCGCTTGGCCCACTCGGCGGCGAGGCTGCGGGTCAGGTGCAGCACGCCGGCCTTGGCTGTGTTGTAGGCAGACTGGTTCTGGGGGGTGTTCGAGATATGGCCCGACATGGAGGCCGTGTTGATGATCTTGCCATAGCCGGCGGGCAGCATCACGCGCGCCTCGGTCTGGCAGCAGAGGAAGACCGAGTTGAGGTCCACGTCGACCATGCGCAGCCAGTCGCCGTAACTCATGCTTTCGGCGTCGGCCCATTGGCCGATGCCGGCGTTGTTGACGCCGATCGTGAGGCCGCCGAGGGTCCCGACGATCGTGTCCACCATCGCCTGCACGTCGTCGGGCTTGGTGACGTCGGCCTTGACGGCAATGCTGCGGATATTTTTTTGGGCCAGCTCGTTGGCCACTTCCTCGGCCAGGTCAAGACGCATATCGACGACGGCGACGGCGGCGCCGGCTTCGCCAAGGGCATGCGCAAAGGCACGGCCGATGCCTTGGCCGCCGCCGGTGACCAGGGCCACCCGGCCATCAAGGCTGAAGCGTTCCAGAATGGGTTTGACAGTGAGTACCGGGTCGGACATCGGTGGTGCTCCTTGGGTGATCCAGCCTATCCTTAGTTCGGCGCCTTTCATGTCCCCGGGACCTCTAAGCGAACCATCGGTTCGCCGGGCCCGGGGACGTAGTGGTGGCCGAGGGACGAGGCGGTGTTATTCGTCGAATACGATGCAGACTTTGCCGCTCTGGCCTTCGTCGGCGACGCGGTAGGCTTCGGCGGCCTGCGCGAGCGAGAAGCGGTGCGAAACGATGACCTCGGGCTTGAGATTCCACTCTACCAGCTTCTCGACCAGGTCTTCCATGTGGCCCAGGCTGGTGACCCATGAGCCGTAGATGGTAATCTGGTTATGGATGATCGTCTGGCTGACGTCGAAGTCGACGCGGTTGCCTTCGCCGACCATGGCACAGCGACCCCACCGGCGCGTGCCTTGCAGCGCCAGGAGGCGACCTTGCGGTGAGCCGGAGCAGTCAACCGAAACCTCGCAGCCGTAACCACCGGTCAGCGCCTGGATGGCCTTGACGGCATCAGGGGAGTCGGCGCGCACGACTTCGTCGACAGCGCCGCATGCGACCGAGAAGTCGAGGCGGCTCTGCGAGACATCGGCCCCGATGACGAGGGTGGCGCCCATCTTCTTGGCGATGAGGCCGGCGGCCATGCCGACGGGGCCCATGCCGGTGATCAGCACGCGATCCTGGCCCGACACGGCGACGCGGTTGAGGGCTTCGTAGACGGTGCCAAAGCCACACGCCACCAGGGCACCGTCGACGTAGCTGAGCGCGTCGGGCAGCGCCACGCAGGTGGTCTCCTCGGCCAGCAGATAATCGGCGTGGCCGCCGTCACGCTGCCAGCCATAGGCGGCGCGGTACTCGGAGGTGCAGCTGATCATGTAGCCTTCGCGGCAGTCGTTGCAAACGCCGCAGCCGCTGATGTGATAGAGGATGACGCGGTCGCCTTCCTTGAAGCGCTTGCAGCCGGGGCCGACCTTGACGATTTGGCCACATGGCTCATGGCCGGCGATCACACCCTGGTAACCTTCGGGGCCATGGCCCAGGTGTTCGCGATAGATGGCGCGGATGTCCGATCCACAGATCGACGACGCCTTCATCTTAATCAATACCTGGCCATGACCGGGTTCCGGTACGTCAAACTCTTTAAATTCCACGCGCCGCTGCCCGGGGAGCAGCACACCTTGCATTTTCATTTTTGGGACTCCTTGAGAGAATTATTGCATTTCGATCTGTGCCTTGACGGAAGTCGGCGGCATTTTGACGGCGAAATTGAATGCTTCCACGCTCTGCTTGAAGGTGAACTTGTCGGTAATGAGCGGCTTGACGTCTAACTTGCCGCTGGCCATGAGGGCGATGGCGCGCGGGTAAACATGGGCGTAGCGGAAGACATGTTCGACGTGCGCTTCCTTGACCATGGCGGCGGCGACATCGTAGGCGATCGGCTGGAGGGGGATGCCGACATAGACGACCGTACCGCCCGGGCAGAGGGGCTCGAAGACACTCGCCGCGGCGCGTTCATTGCCGCTGCATTCAAAGACGATGTTTACGCCCCAACCGTCGGTTAGCGTGTCCACCACCTCGCGCAGGTTCTGCTTGGCGACGTTGACGGGCGTAATCGGCCCGAGGGTGGCGCCGAGGTCGAGCTTAGGCTGCTGGACGTCGGTGAGAATGATCTGGCTGCAGCCGCCAGCCAGGGCGGCGAGGGCGGTGACCATGCCGATAGGGCCGGCGCCGCTGACGATGGCCACGTCGCCGGGCTTGATCTTGGCCTTGGTGGCGGCGTGCATGCCCACGGCGACCGGTTCGACCATGGCGCCTTCGGCGAAGCTCACGTTGTCGGGCAGCTTAAAAGTGAAGGCGGCCGGGTGGACGACCGTCGGGCGCAGCACGCCGTGGATGGGTGGCGTCGCCCAGAAGCGGACGGCGGGGTCGAGGTTGTACATACCCAGTAAGGTGGCCTTGCTGTTTGGGTCGGGGATGCCCGGCTCCATGCAGACGCGGTCGCCGGGGTTGAGGTTTTTTACTTCGCTGCCGACTTCGACGACGAGGCCGGATGCCTCGTGACCGAGCACCATCGGCGCGCGCACGACAAACTGGCCGATGGCGCCGTGCGTGTAATAGTGCACGTCGCTGCCGCAGATCCCGACCGTATGGATGGCGATGCGCACGTCGTGCGGCCCCAACTCCTCGGGGATCTCGATATTGCGGAGAGTGAGTTCGTCTTTCCTTTCAAGGACAAGAGCTTCCATTTTTATGCCTCCAAATCTATAAGATCATCGAAGGGGCACGAAGCCTGGCGGCGCTGGTTCTGTGGGCATTGCAACTGCCACACCGCCGGGCTCGTGCCCCTACACCTTGTTACAGCCGACTTTTTTATCCTTTGCGTATGATCCACACTGCCAACACAATGCTGATGATGGTAGAGATCCACAGCGGTGCGCCGAGCGGTTCGAGAAAGCGCATCCAGAGCAGGCTGATGGCGACAAAAATAACGACGCTGACGAAGCAGCGGTCGAACGTGTTGGTCGGGAAAGGCAGAAAGCCCTGGCGGCCTTTGTGCTGCACGGGCGCCTGAATTGGTGCTTGCTGTGCCATTGTCGCGCTACTCCTTTACTGCGCCAAAGGTAAGGCCGGTGACAATATAGCGCTGGACGAAAATGAGGAAGACCAACGCCGGCAAGATCGATACCATCGACACGGCCGCCATCTGGCCCCAGTTTGTACCCGTCACCGACACAAATTCAGCCAAGCCGGTCGTGATGGTGCGGGCGTCGACGCTCGTTAGGTTGGCAGCATAGAGATACTCATTCCAGGCAAAGATCCAGCTGAGGATAAAGGTGATCGCCATCCCCGGAGCCACCAGCGGAACGATAATGCGCCTGAGCACGGTCCAGCGTGTAGCGCCGTCGACAAAGGCGGCTTCATCCAACTCGGGAGGCACACCGTCCATAATGCCCTTCATGAGCCAGACGGCGAAGGGCAAGTTGAACACGCAGTAGAGCAAGATCAGCCCGATACGCGTGTCGAACAATGACCAGTCGCCGATCTTGAAGACACCGGTGAAGAGCAAGAACAGCGGCAGGATAAAGGCGGCCGGGGGCGCCATGCGCTGCGTGATCGTCCAGAAGAATATGCTGTCGGAACCGGCAAGCCGCCAGCGTGACAAGGCATAGGTGGCGAGCACGGCCAAGATGGTGACGATCACGGCGTTGCTGGTCGCGATGATCAACGAGTTGATCAAGTAGCGTTGGAATACCGGGTCCGTCAAGGGCTGGATGTAATTCTGCACGTAAAACGAATTGATGAACACAGTTGGTTTGTCGAACAGCTCGACGCGGCTGCGGGCCGAAACGACAAACATCCAGTAGATGGGCAGGAGGGTAAAGATCACCATAAAGATCCACAGGCCGTACAATCCCACGTACCCTATCATCTTGCGCAAGCGACTCGACTTCATGGTCGCACCTATTCCTTTTGCCTGCCAAGCTGCGTCATGGCGGTATAGAGCAGCCAGCACAAGACGATCGTGAAGTACAGCACCAGCAGCGACATGGCCGACCCATAGCCATAGTCTGTCTTTGGCACCACGACGCGGTAGATGTAGATACCGATAAAGCGCGTCGCGTCGCCTGGTCCGCCGTTCGTCAACATATAGACCTCGTCGACCACGCGCAGGGCGTCCATCAGCCGGATAAACACCGTGGTCAACACAATTGGCATCATCATGGGGATGGTGAGATGGCGAAGGATCTGCCAGCGATTGGCGCCATCCACCTGTGCCTGTTCTTGCGGTTCTTTAGGCATCGCCGTCAAGCCGGCCAGCAGCGTCAAGGTGACAAACGGCGTCCAGTGCCAGATGTCCATCAGCAGCACAGTCAGAAAAGCTTGACCGCCGTAGGTGGCGATGCGGAAGTCGTAGTTAAACCATTTATCGAGGTAATAAGGAATCGGACCAAAGCCGGGGATCGTCAGCAGCCGCCACGTAGCCCCGACCGCAATTGGGGCCATAATGAGGGGCAGCGTGTAGAGCGTGCGGAAGACGACGCGGCCGGGAAAGGGTTTGACCAACGTTTGCGCCAGCAGGAATCCCAGTGCCAATTCGATGGTTACGGCAAGAAACGCGAACAGGGCCGTGCGTCCCAGAGAGGCCAGGAATGGCTCATCAAAGACAAGCCGCCGGTAGTTGTTGACGCCCGCCCATTGCATTCCGAGTTGCGCGGAAAAGGCGTTCCAGTTAAAGAAGCCTACATAGATAACGTACAAGAATGGCAGAACGCCCATCATAACGAGGATGGCAATGGTCGGCGTGAGGAGACCCCAGCCCATTCGATTTGAGCGCATGGCTGTGTTGTTCCTAGTAGAAGAGGCACCCAGGCGGGCGCAGGCAATATGCAAGCGACGGGACGGGGCCAATCGGCCCCGTCCCAACGTAACAAATGTTTACTTGCCGTACCCGAGGTTGACGAGTTCGGCATCTGCCGCTGCGGCGGCCTTATCCAGTGCTTCTTCCGGTGTGATTTCGCCGGCGAGCGCCTGCCAGATAAAGGGCTCGACGACCGAGCGAATCGCAGCATGGAAGGGGAACGGCGGGGCACCCTTGAACAGCGGGCCCTGCTCGCGCATGAAGGTGTAGTAGTTGCCGGCCTTGGCATCGGCTTCCTTCACCTTCGCATCGTCGTAGGTGGATTCCATGACGATGCGTGATCCGGCGAGTGCCCAGTCAGCCTGGACGGATTCCTGGCCGATGTACTGGAGCCACAGCAGCGTGCACTTCTGGTTCTTGGAGGATACCGGCATGCCAAAGGCGCCGCCGTCGTAGTAACCGACATAGCCCGTGCCTGCATTGGCAGCATCCAGCACGCCTTCTTCCAGCGGCGGCAGCGCTACGCCGACGTTGCCGACGACCTTGGAGCGCTCCGGATCGGTGGCGATCCAGACGGTGTTCTCACCATAGACCAAGCCCTGGGCTGCGCGGCCGGCGGCAAAGGAAGCGGCGACCTCGTCCCATGTGCTGGCGGTAGCTTCCGGCGGGGCATCCTTGAGCAGGCCGACCCAATAGGCGAGCGCTGCCTTGGCCTTGTCACTGTTCATCTCGCCGCCGTTCTCGACCGAGGCCTTCCAGTTTTCCTGGTTGATGCCCCAGTTGTAGACGCCGAAGGTCGGCGCCACGGTCTCGACAAACTCATAGAAGGAGGAGGAGTGGCCAGTGGCGCCCTGAACCGTCGAGCCCCACAGCTCCATACCGTTGTCCTGGCCATACTTCGTGAAGAAGTCGGCAATGTCCTGGTACTGCTGGTGCGTCGTGGCCGGAGCCAGGTCGTAGCCGTACGCAGCCTTAAAGGCATCCTTGATCGCCTGGTCGTTGAAAAGGTCCGTGCGATACAGGTAGGGCTTGACAAAGGCTTCCATCGGCACGCCGTAGACATTGCCGTCGGCATCCTTGAAGTTGTCGATAAAGGATGTGAACTTGTCGAGGCTGAAGTCTGCCGAAGCCAGGTCCGGGTTGTCGGCCAGCATCTGGGTTAAGTTAACAAGGTAATTGTTGGCCAGGTAGCTGTAGATGATGTCCTGCTCGATGTAGACGAAGTCATAGATGCCCGTGGCCGCCTGCATATCGTTGATGGCCTTGGAGTACATCTCGTCCCAGGAGGTCGGCTCGAGCTCGACCTTGATGCCGGAGGCCTCTTCAAACTGCTTGCCAAGCACATCCGAGGCGAACTTGGAAGGCGGGGTGCTCTCGGAGATGCCGCGGATCGTCACGCCTTTGCAGCCGGCGGCCTCGGCGGCCGTGCCCCACCAGTTGTCAGCGGCTGGGGCGGCAGCTTCGCCAGCAGCCGGCGCCTCGGCAGCCGGCGCGGCAGGCGCCACGGCCGTACAGCCGGTCAGCACCATGGCCGCCACGACAAGGATGCTTAACAGTTGGAACAGCTTGTGCGAACTAAGTTGCATACGTTTGTTCTCCTTGCTTTGACAAATCGACTAAGTCTTGCTTGTCGTACACAAGGTCAGCCCGGGGAGGCGACCACGAGGTTACCTGCACACACAATTGACTTTGAAAGGGTAGCAACTTACAACAACCTGTGAAACCACGATGGACCAAATGGGACTTCCGCGCATGCGGATCGGTGGCTGGCGGTCTCCTTTCTCCGGCCAAACGGCAGACTGTTCAGGCGGCCAGACGTCGGTTGCTCGATTCGCGTATATGCAGCGCAGCTGGCAGCACGACTTCCTGGTACGGGCGATCGGGATCCTCCATCCGCTGGAGGAGCAGCTCGACCGCCGTGTGTCCCAGTTCATAGGTCGGCTGGGCAACTACGGTTAACGCCGGTTTTACAAAGTACATCCATTCCATCTCATCGAAGGCGGCGATGCCGATATCCTCAGGAATGCGCAGGCCGCGTTCGTGGATGGCACTCAGGGCGCCGAGCGTAAGCAAGTTATTGCCGGTAAAGACAGCGGACGGCGGCTGCGGCAGGGCCAACAACTCATTGGCAAAGTCGTGGCCGGTGGCAATGCGCGGCGGGCCGGTGCGAATGAGTTCGGGCTCCACGGCAACACCGTACGTCTGCAGCGCTTCGGCATACCCGCGTAGGCGTTCTTCGCCCGTGCTCGACACCGGGGTTCCGATGACGGCGCCGATGCGCCGGTGTCCCATCTCGAGGAGATGAAGGACAGCCTGGCGGGCGGCGCCCACGTTGTCGACCAGCACAGAGTCGATATCTACATTTGTCACGCGGCGATCGATAGCCACCGCGGGCACGCCGGCTTCTGCCAGGTGCCGGTAGATATCATTCTGCCCGAGCGTCGGCGAGAGGATCACGCCGGCGACATGTTCGGCGACCATCAGCTCCACGTACATCGTCTCCTTCTCGGAATTCTCGTCGGAGTTGCACAAGAAAACTGAGAACTTATGCTGATAGGCCGTGTCTTCCACGGCGCGTACGACAGACGTAAAGAACGGATTTTGAATGTCGGAAACGATCAGGCCGATGATGCTTGAGCGCTGGACACGCAAGCTACGCGCCACGCGGCTGGGGCGGTAGTTCAGATCCTGCACCGCACTCATCACGCGCTCGCGCAGATCGTCGCTGACATACGGTTTACCCGACAGCACGCGTGACACGGTAGCCGTGGACACGCCAGCTTGGCGGGCTACATCTTCGATTTTTGCTGGCATAACCAGTTAGGGGATACAACACTCACGTTTCGACAATTCACTTATAGTGTAATCGTTTGCACCGGCAGTGTCAAGCGGGAATTTGCCCAATGTGTGCACATTTGTGAGCAGGTGAGCGGCTGAATGGACTGGTCAGGTGGCTAGGGGGAGGACTCGACTGGGGACTGTGCTAAGTTTGGCTCTAACCCGGTAGACTAGAGGCGCTCGACTTTCGCATTGAAGGTCAGTTTGTTTTGCATTGGACAGGAGGTCTGCGATGGTGCAGCGCGCAATTATCCTCGGAGCAGCCGGACGCGATTTTCACAACTTCAACGTCTTTTTCCGCGACAATCCTGATTACCAGGTGGTCGCCTTCACGGCTACGCAAATTCCGTATATCGAAAATCGCCAGTACCCGCCAGTTCTGGCAGGCAAGCTGTATCCCAAGGGTATCCCGATCGTAGCCGAGAGTGAGCTGGACAACCTGATCGCCAGTGAGAACGTCGACGTGGCCGTCTTCAGCTACAGCGATGTGACATATGGGCATGTGATGCACCTGGGAGCGCAGGCCATGGCGGCGGGTGCCAGTTATATGCTGTTGGGGCCGCGCCAGACGATGCTGCCCTCGGTTAAGCCCGTCGTAGCCGTGTGTGCAACCCGTACGGGGGCAGGCAAGAGCCAGACCAGCCGGGCCGTGGTGCGCACGCTGCGCGACATGGGGCTGCGCGTGGTATCGGTGCGGCACCCGATGCCCTACGGCAATCTTGCGGCGCAGGCCGTGCAGCGTTTTGCTACGATGGAGGACATGGAGCGCCACCAGGTGACGATTGAGGAGCGGGAGGAGTACGAGCCGCACGTGATGGCCGGCGGCGTGATCTATGCAGGGGTGGACTACGAGCGCATTCTGCGCCAGGCCGAAACCGAGGCGGACGTGGTGATTTGGGACGGCGGCAACAACGACATGCCGTTCTACAAGCCGGACCTGTGGATTACGGTGGTAGATCCGCACCGCGCCGAGCACGGGCTCCACTATTATCCCAGCGAGGTCAACCTGCGACGGGCAGACGTGATCGTGATCAACAAAGTGGAGACGGCCACGCTCGAGCAGGTCGAGCGCACGCGCGCCATCGCCCTGGAACTGAACCCCAAGGCGGTCGTCATCGACGGCGCCAGCCCCATCTTTGTGGAGGACAGCGAGACGATCCGGGGCAAGCGGGCGTTGGTGATAGAAGACGGCCCGACGCTGACGCATGGCGAGATGAAATACGGGGCCGGCTGGGTGGCGGCGCGCCGGTTTGGGGCGAGTGAGATCATCGATCCCAAGCCGTATGCCGTGGGCACGCTGGCCGAGACGTTCCGCAAGTATCCGAACACGGGGCCGATCTTGCCGGCGATGGGGTACAGCGATCAGCAGGTGGCGGATCTGCAGGAGACGATCAACCGCACCCCGGCCGACGTGGTGTTGATTGCCACGCCGATCGACCTGCGGCGGCTCGTGCACATCGAGAAGCCGGCGCTGCGGGTGCGATATGAACTGCAGGAGATTGGCGAGCCGACCCTCAAGCAGGTGTTGGGTGAGTTTGTGGCGCAGCACGAGGTGCATGGGTAGTACGAACCCTAGGATCGGTTAGTGGCGAGCAGGGCACAAGGTCCGGCGGGGGCAGAAACCGAGTTTCTACGAGAAACTCGGTTTCTTAAGCCGTTCCTGTTATTTGATGTGCATGGTTAGCAGCTGCCAGTCGCCATCTACCACATCAGGCACGAGGCGCAGGACCTGATCTTTCCACTGGGACTTGCTCCAGATGAAGGGTTGATTGGCGATGTGGGGAGTGCCGAAGCGCATCCAGAAGGCGGGGTAGCTGCCCGTCTCATCGATCTTGCCTTCCAACTGGCTGAGATAGCCGATCTGCGAGGCGGCAATGGCCTTGGCGTCGACTGAGCCATCCGGCACGGTCTTGGGGGTAGGCGTCATGCCGTAGCCGAGATCCCAGCGGCCAAAGATCGACAGCGGATTGCCGGTGTCGGTGTACGTCACCAGGTCCTTGGCGCTCTCGATATCGTCGACCGTTCCCATGTATGACAAGAACTGGGCGCGCCGGGCGGGGCGGTTCTCGAGGGCTTTGAGTTCCTGCTGGATCAGCAGTGAAGCTGGGTAGTTGACGCCGAGGATCACGTCCGGCTGGACCAGCTCTGGGTCGTAGGCAGTCGACTGGCCTTCGGGCTTGGTCGTGACGAGGTAACCGCCATTGCCGTCGGACTTGAAGTAGACAAAGCTCTTGTACCCCATTTCGACCAGGCCGATCTCGCGCGTCTTGGTATCGACGATCGCGTAGCCGTTCATGTAGGTTCCCGAGGGTTCGAGCGAAACGAGGTCGTAAAATTCGTC
Source organism: uncultured Chloroflexia bacterium (assembly GCA_963701415.1). Taxonomy (GTDB): domain Bacteria; phylum Chloroflexota; class Anaerolineae; order Caldilineales; family Caldilineaceae; genus Fredericiella. Next base: position 84,856 of record CAVPAH010000017.1, on the reverse strand, counting down.
AAGTGAACCGGCGAACTGCTCGGCCAGGGCGGCGCGCCAGAACATCCACAGGGCATCGGTCTTGGCTTCCGTGTAGGTGTTGTGGTGCGTGGTCTCATTGAACATGATGCCCTGGTTGTTGTAGCCAAAATCGGTAGCGCTGGCGATCAGGCCGGGATACAGGGCATTGAAGGTCAACGCCGTGTCGTTGATAAAATAGGTAACGGCCATGCTCTGGTCGAGGAAGCTTGACCAGGAGTTGTGGGTCAGGTAGATATCGTCGTCCGTACGCTTGACAAAGGCCGAGCACTTATCCATGGGCGAGTTGTCCATCTTGTCGGCCAGGTCGGCGTACGTGTTGAGATAATAGATGTCCAGAAAGGAAACGGCGGGCGTGCCGTAGTTAAGCGTGAGATCCTCAGGTGCAAACGTGGCCAGGGTTGGCAGCCACTGGCCGGAGAAATCGAGCTCCGCCGGCGCATCCAGGGTTGCGCCATGGTAGAGGCCCAACATCCGAAACAAAATGCGTGACATCTGCTGCTGCAGCGCAGTATCGCGTGTGTGCCCGATCCAGTCCAGAGTGTAGGTGTAATTCTGCTGCAGGATTGCCTTCGCGTCTGCCAATTCGATCCGGCTCGGCGGAATGGTGTGCAGGTTGGACGCATCGACGAGCGCGCTCGAGTCCCACTGATTATCGCGAGTGGCGGGCAGGTATGGCTGCTGCAACTTGCCCTGGATAAAGCCCGCCTTGTATTCGGCGGCCAGCGGATTCGGATCGGTAACGGCAACGCCGACGTTGTCGATATTGTCAATGCGTTCGTAGTAGCCGCCGGCATTGTCGTCCAGCTGGAAGAATACCAGCGGGCGAGCGCGCGGTGCCTCCTGCGCCGGGCTTGCGGCTGCAGGCCGCGTCACGGGCACACAGCCGACCAGCAGACAAGCTGCCACCAACAACGGCAGTGCTACAGCGAACAACCGTCGAGTTGACATGAGAACCTCCATAAGAGTGTTTGGGATGGTACGGGTCCGCGAACCGCGGATCATTTCCAGTATAGCACCATGCAAGAGGGCGTGATGCCGTCAATTGTCCTGGTCTCGCTCCGAAATACCGCCTGACAATTACGGTTTTGCTTTCGATTGCGTTATGATATTTGTCTCGTGAGCGAACAGCAGCGCTTAGTTCCGGGGACACTTTGGCCACAGGCGGTGGCAGCTACAGCGCGGGCGCGCGCTAGCGGAGCCCTACAGCCGATCGTGACTACCCAGACCGTCGTCGAGGATCAGGGGATTCCCTTTCTCGTGCGCGTGTTGGCGGGCAGGGCCGGTCGCGCCGCGAGCGAGCAGAAACAGGGTAACGCTAATATCGATACGGCCCCTTCTTCTATCGCTGCAGCAACTGCTCCGGCGAGCGCCGGGCCGGCCTTCGATCCGTTTTTGCCTTATGAGCCGGACATGTTTGTGGCAGACATTTCGCCCACGCACGTCTGCCTGCTCAACAAGTTCAACGTGATCGACCATCACCTGCTGGTGGTGACGCGGGCGTTTGAGGAGCAAGATGCGCCCATTACCGCGGCCGACTTTGCAGCGCTGTGGGCGTGCATGAAGGATGTGGATGGGCTGGCGTTTTACAATGCCGGCAAGGTGGCAGGAGCGAGCCAGCGACACAAGCACCTGCAGATCGCGCCGCTGCCTTGGGGTCCCGGGAACGGGCGGCTGCCGGTCGAAGATGCGCTGGCCGTGGATGAATTGGGGGAGCAGCCGCGGCTGCGCACATGGCCATACGTGCATGCCGCGGTACGTCTGGATCCAGATTGGCTGCAGAATGCAGAGACCGCGGGGGAACGGCTGCTCGTGAAATATGCGGCCCTGTTGCGTGTGTTTGACATAAAAATTGAGGGCGATGAGTTCCTGCCGCCGTACAATTTGCTGGCAACACGGACATGGATGGTGTTAGTACCGCGCCGGCGCGAAGTGTTTGAAGGCATTGCCGTAAACGCGTTGGGATTTGCCGGGAGTATGCTGGTGCGGTCAAACGCACAGCTGGCGTATTTGCGGGAGATTGGCCCCTTGGTAGTGCTGCGAGAAGTTGGAGTGGAGTAGCGTGTTTTTCGTTCAGTGGGTGGAATGGATGATTGGTTTATGAGTACGCAGGTGAGTACGCAGCGGGGGGGATTGTGGCAGGGGGTGGTGCGGCGGCTGCTTGAGTTGGATAAGCCGGTGCCGGACCATACCGAGGAGGAATTGGAGGCGCAAGCGGCCTCCAACTACAATTGGAATTTTCTTTGGAACGTCGGCGACGGCGTATTCTTCTGGTTTGGGCTGAGCTTTATCTCGGCGGCGACAATCCTGCCATTGTATGTGAGCAAGCTGAGCAGCAACGAGTTCTGGATCGCCCTGCTTGGCGTGTTGAGTGCGGCTGCGTGGTATCTGCCCCAGCTCTTTACGGCCGGGAGTACGGAGCGGCTGGCGCGCAAGAAGCCAGTGGTGATCAACATCGGTTTCCTGCTGGAACGGTTGCCGCTGTGGTTTTTGCCCTTGTCGGCGCTCGCCGCGCCTTACAGCCCGACGCTGGCACTCATCATCTTTTTCGCCGCCTATGCCTGGCATGGCCTAGGCGCAGGCGCCGTGGCGCCTGCCTGGTCGGACATGATTGCCCGCTGCTTTCCCGTCAGCAAGCGTGCCTGGTTTTTCGGCTTTACAGCGTTTATCGGGACAGGGATCGGCATTTTGGGGGCGGCGTTCAGCAGCTGGATGCTAGTCAACTATCCCTTCCCGTATAACTTTGTTTACTCGTTCCTGCTGGCGGCGGTGTCGATCACCATCAGCTGGTTTTCGCTGGCCCTGACGCGCGAGCCGGTCAGGCAGCCGCCCATCAATGCGGCCAAGACATCGGGCGCTTCGTGGCAGAAGATCATGGTGATCGTGCGTGGCGACCATAACTTTCGCCAGTTCTTGATCACCCGATTTTTGATCAACGTGGGCCGCATGGGATTGGGATACCTGACGGTATCGGCGCTCTTCTTCTGGGACGTATCGGACTCCGTCGTCGGCTGGTATACGGCTGCTTTGTTTCTCGGCCAGACGATCGGCAACTTAGCGGCCGGGGTGATTGCGGACCGCTATGGGCACAAGATCACATTGGTCATCGGTCAATGGATGGCGATCATCGGATTTGGCATGGCCTGGCTGGCGCCAACGGCCGAGTGGTACTATCCAGTCTTCTTTTTCCTGGGTTTGGCGGCCGGTATCACGACCGTGTCGGCAGTGTTGAGCTGCATGGAGTTCTCGCATCGTGACCATCTCCCGACCTATGTAGGCGTCGGCAACACGGTTTCGGGCCTGGGCAGCGCGGTGGCGCCGATCATCGGGGGCCTGCTGGCCGTGATCAGCTACAACCTGCTATTTGGCGTTTCGACGGTCATCAGCGCCATTGCGCTGATCCTGCTGATATTCCGCGTGCGGGAGCCGCGGCGCATGGACTCCCTGTTCAATCCGGACGCCGCCTTGCTGGCGCTGGCAGAGGCTGCGCCCGAGAACTCGGTTGCCAAGTATCCTAATTAATCACATGGAGCATGGGCGATGACACAAGAAGCACACGTGCAGGAAACCCTTGACTTTCGTATCGAGCGGTTGGGTACGCCGCGCTACCCGTCGCCTATGCGGTCAGTGCAGTTCGTGCGCGACGACGAACAGGTGCTGTATCACGGCGACCTCGCCGAGGTGCAGGCCTATCTCGACCGCGGGGAGACGCCGCCGACCATGGAAAAGGCGGGGCCGCGGGAGCAGCTGTTCTTCGACCCGGCGAACCTGCGCTGCGGCATCGTCACCTGCGGCGGGCTGTGCCCGGGCATCAACGACGTGATCCGTGCCATCACGTTGAGCCTGCACTACCACTACGGCGTGCAGACGGTGCTGGGGTTCCGGTACGGTTACGAGGGGCTGAACCCAGCGTTTGGCCATGAGCCGCTGTTGCTCACGCCTGACAGCGCGGAGCCGATCAGCACGCAGGGGGGTACCGTGTTGGGCTCCTCGCGCGGGGAGCAGCCGGTGCCGGTCATGGTCGACGAACTCGTGCGGCGCGGCGTCAGCATTCTGTTCACCATCGGCGGCGACGGTACGCTGCGGGGGGCGGGCGCGATCGCAGCCGAAGTCCAGCGGCGGGGGCTGGAGATCGCGGTAGTCGGCATCCCCAAGACGATCGACAACGACATCTCGTACATTCACCAATCGTTTGGGTTCCAAACGGCTGCCTCCGAGGCGCAGGCGGCGGTTGAGGCGGCGCACACGGAGGCGGTGGCGGCCAGGAATGGGATCGGGCTGGTCAAGCTGATGGGGCGCGACTCCGGGTTTATTGCGGCGTATACGGCGCTGGCCGACAGCCGGGTCAACTTCTGCCTGGTGCCGGAATCGCCGTTTACGGTGGAGGCGTTGATGCCGCCGCTGCGCCGGCGGCTGCAGGAGCGCGGGCACGCCGTGATTGCGGTAGCAGAAGGGGCGGGGCAGGACCTGCTGCAGAGCCAGGGCGGGCGCGATGCTTCGGGGAATGTTAAGTACGCCGACATCGGGCTGTACCTGCGCAACGAGCTGAAGGCATGCTGCAAGGCCATTGGCATGGAGGTCAACCTCAAGTATATCGACCCCAGCTACACGATCCGCAGCGTGCCGGCCAACGCCTATGACTCGGGTTTCAGCCTGCTGCTGGGACACAACGCCGTGCATGCGGGGATGAGCGGGCGCACCAACATGGTGGTGGGTAACTGGCGGACGGAATTTACGCACGTGCCGATTGCGATGGCGACGCGCAGCGCGCAAGAAGATCGACCTGAATGGGTGGCTGTGGAACGCGGTGCTGGCGTCGACGGGGCAGCCGGCACTGTTGCGATGAGAGGATGAGAGGTTGACGTCAGAAACCGAGTTTCTCACAGAAACTCGGTTTCTTTCACCTTCTCATTGTGTCCAAAGGGCGCGGAGCTTGTGTGCGGCCAGCTTGGGCTGGCGGTCGCGGGTAAAGACACCTTTGTAGTTCATGCCGCCGACGCGGTGGACGGCTTGGGCGGTTTTGAAGTCACATAGGTTCCAGACATGCTGGCCGGCGATGTAGGGTTTGCCGGAGAGCAGCTCGACATAACGGGTGATGAAGTCGGCCTGGTACTCTTCGCTGAACATCTCGGGCGGCATGGCGTGCAGACCGGGAATGGCGTCGGCGCCGAATTCGGCGAGGATGAGTGGTTTGGGGTAGCGGTCGTGGAGGGCGTCGAGTTCTTCCGACAAGCGGGTGAGGCCCACCTCCAACTGGCCCATTTCGCTGTACCAGCCGAAGTAGCGGTTGAGGCAGACAACGTCCAGGAACTCGAACGATTCTTCGGGCAGGCCCTTGTAGCTGACAAGCGTGATGGGGCGGGACGTGTCGAGCGATCTGGCCAGGTGGTACAGCTCGGCAAAGAACGGCTTGCTCACGGCCGGCCGGGAGTGGGGTTCGTTGGCGAGGCTCCACATGATCACACTGGGGTGGTTGCGGTCGCGTTCGATCAACTCCTGCGTGAACTGGCGGCAGAGTTCCAGGCGCCGCGCCAGCCCAGCCTCGGCGAAAAACAGGCCCACGGCCGGCGTTTCGGCGATGACGAGGTAGCCAAGGCGATCGGCCAGCATGAGCATTTCCTCGGAGTAGGGGTAATGGCTCGTGCGAAACGAGTTGGCGCCGATCCATTCGAGCAGCGCGTAGTCCTTGACCACGACCGGCGGCAGCAGGCCGCGCCCGGCGATGGCGAAGTCCTCGTGGCGGCCAAAGCCCTTGAGCACGATGGGCTTGCCGTTGAGCAGAAGCTGGTCACCCGCTACGGCGATCGTACGAATGCCGATCGGCAGCGTATATTGGTCGATGGTCGCACCGTCCCGGCGGACTTCCACGGCGAGGGTGTAGAGGTTCGGCGCGCCCGGCTCCCACAGCAGCGCAGACGGGAGGGTCAGTTCCGCCGCGGCCTGCCCGCCGGAGATCGGGACTTCGGCGCTTGCCTGCATACCGTGACCGCTCATATGGAAGCGCGCCACGCCGGCGGTCCCGGCCCGAAGCTCGACGGTAACCTGGCCGTTGGCGCCGTCGATGCCAGTCGTGACTTTCAGATCGTCTATGCCATCAGGATGCCTGGCGGTGATCCATACGGGACGGTGGATGCCGCAGTAGGGAAAGAAGTCGAAGCTGGCGGCGGGATAGTTCTGGTTTGAAAAGACATCGTTGGGATCGGGGGGAACATTGCCGGGCGGGACGCGATCGGGGGCGAGGGCGCCGTCGACACACACGACCAGCCGGTTCGCCTGCGGCCGCACGTGCGCCGAGATGTCAAACTCGAAGGGCAGGTGGCCGCCCTCATGCCCCCCGGCAAGCTCGCCGTTGACCCAAACGGAAGCGAGGTAATTGACCGAACCGAAGCGGAGGCAGATTTTGCGTCCCGCCCAGCCCCAAGGCAGATCGAAGGTGGTCTGATACCAGGCGAGGCCAAGGTAGTCGTGGAGGTCGAGATACTGATCGTTCCAACTGGCCGGTACGGCGATGGGGCGAGAGGTGGGGAGCCCCTGCGCCCAGCCGCCGCTCTCGCCGGCGGACTGGGGATCGATGCAGAAGTCCCAGATGCCGGAAATGTCCAAAGCCTGGCGCAGGGGGTTCGATTGCGGATACAGCATCCTGTGACCTCGGTTCTATTTGGGGTTCTATTTGGGCGTTTTGTTGGGGTAGTCGCGTGCAAGCCAGGCCAGGCACTCCGGCCACCACAGCTCCGGCTGTCCTGCGCCCATGTGCTCCATGCCCGCGATCATCTTGATTTCGACGTGCTCCGCTGCCCCGGGTTCCTGTTCACGCAAGGCAGCTTGGAAGCGAATGGCCCCATCGGGGGGCACGTGGGTGTCGCGTTCGCCGCAGATAAAGCGAATCTCAGGTGCTCTGGCGTAGCCTGCCAGATGGGTCAGCGGGTTGAAGTTGTCGTAGAAGAATTGGGCGTAGGCGTCTGCTTCGCCGGGTGGGAGCACGCGATCGGGACTGGACAGATCGCGCATGCCCGGACGCAGCCAGTCGGGCGTAGCGACGACCGCCGCCACGCGCTGGATCCGGTGATCAAGTCCGGCTGCGGCCACGGCGATATCGCCGCCCATCGAGATGCCGCCGATCGCCACTTGTGGGGCAACGTGTAGGGTGGCGACAGCCCAGTCGACGATTCTCAGCGTGTCGAGGGTGGTCTGCCCGAGAATCGGCCACATCTCGCGCCGGAAATTGCGAAACACACGCGCCGTAATCTCATCGGGGGCTTCCTGCCCCCGTGCGCCGTGCTGCCACGGGTCAAAACTCAGCGCGACGAAACCTGCCGCGGTGAGCGCCTCCAGGTAGGGCACCATGGGTTCCTTGGCGCCGCCCAGGTAGGGCAAGAAAATAGCAAGACGGTGGATCAGATGTGGCCGGGCCGGCTCCAGCCACAGGACGGGAATGTGGTCCACCCAGGTTGTGTTGGCCGCGGGTGGGGTAGTGGACTCCATCATATGCATTGGCTCCTGGAGGTGCGGTCCAAAGGCAAGCCGTGCGACATCATTCCCCGATCAGCAGCTCCGTGACCACCGGATAGTGGTCGCTGACGTAGACTGGCGGTTCGGCGTGACGCACGGCGCCACCCCATTCTAAGCCAAAGTAGCTGCGACCCTGAAACCCATGAAATGCGGAAGATTCTGCCGAGTCGCCGTGACCAGCGGCGCGATTCCTTGTAGAAATGAAATATGCGAATTCCTAGCGTCCGCCGTCGATCGAGAGAACCTGGCCGGTAATCCAGCCGGCGTAATTGGAGGCAAAGAACAAGACGCCGTGGGCGATATCGTCGGGGGAGCCCAGGCGCTGGAGGGCGATGCTTTCGACGAGGGCGGCCTGGCCTTCGGGGCCGTAGGACTGCCATTGGCGTTCGGTGGTGGGGTTGGAGCGGACAAAGCCGGGGGCGATGTTGTTGACCGTGATGCCCCAGGGGCCGAGCTCGTGGGCGAGCTGGCGGGTGAGGCCGATCTGGGCCGCCTTGGCGGAGGCGTAGGCCTGGATGCCGGTGAGGCTGATGCCGAGGCCGGCGCCGCTCGAGATGTTGACGATGCGGCCGAAGCGGCCGGCCTTCATGGCGGGGGCGACGGCCTGGGCGAAGGTAAAGGCGGCGGTGACGTTGACGTCGAAGATCGCCTGCCACTGCTGCGGGGTGACCTGTTCGATGGGCTGGCCGACCTGGCCGAGCACGCCGCCGGCGTTGTTGACCAGCACGTGCACCTGGCCGCGGGCCCGCTGCGCCTCGGCGACAAAGGCCATGACGATGGCGCGGTCGGTCACGTCGACGCGGCGCACCTCGCAGTCGCCGCCGACGTCGTGGCAGAGCCGCTGGGTTTCGGCCAACTCGTCGCCGAGAAGGTCGCAGCCCCAGACGGTAGCGCCGCGCTGGGCGAAGGCGAGGGCGATCGCGCGGCCAAAGCCGTGCGCTGCGCCGGTGACGATGACAGTTTTGCCGCCGAAGTGGATGTTCATGGTGCTCTTTCTCTATACAGGTGATGGGTGATGACTTACGTTACCCTCTTTCATTCAGAAACAAGGTGAAGTCCAAGTCTCCCGGCGACATCCCATACCCCGTCAGCATTGCCGCCGCCTCGGCCCGGTGCTGCGTGCCGTGGTTGGCGACGTGGAGGAGGCAGTGCCAGAGGATGCGGCGGCGGTGATAGCCCTCGTCGGCGGTGTAGGCGACGACGCCCTGGAGGTCGGCGTCGGTGAGGCGGTCGAGGTAGGTGCGCATGGCGGCCTCTTCGGCGAGCCAGGCTTCCTCCAGGATGGGCAGGGTGGGATAGTCGGCCTCGCGCAGGTCGGGGGTCCAGTGGCCGTACTCGAACATGTGGCGCCAGCTGCGCTCGGCATCCAGGGTGTGAAGGAGTGTGCTGCGCAGGCTGCCATAGGGGAAGGCGGCAGGGGCCTCGTACTGCACAGGGGTGACCTGGCTGGCGGCGATCAGGATGCGGTCGCGCGCCCAGTAGTTGTAGTTGTAAAGTAGGCGGATGTCCTGGATGTTCATGTGCTGCTCCCCTGCTGGCTGTCGGATGTGGTGAATTCTTGCCAGCGCTGCTGCATCTGCGTAACGGCGGCGGCAAATTCCTGGGACCGCGCTGCATCGGCAAAGATGGTGGCGCCGCCATAGACCTGGATGCCCCAACTGGGCCGCGCCGAAGCAGCCGCGGACCACAGGCTGGCGGGAAACTCGAGGACGTCGAGGATCAGCTGGACGGCGCGCCGCGGCGCAACAAAGGCCGGCGCCGCTTCTAGGAATTCGCGCGCCCAGTCCGGCGTGCGACCGCTCTTGGTGGCATAGATCAGCGGCGTAAAAACGTCGATGTGCGGCGCAAGCAAATCGTAGTCCTGGGCGAAGATGCGGCGCAGAGCACCGTCATATTCGGCGGGCGTCCATGGGCACATGTAGGCGCCGATCACGCAGCCAGGCAGGCGGCTGCGGATGAGTCCTGCATAGTAGGCGCCGAAGCGGGCGATGCGGCGGCACTTGTGTGCGGTCCACTCCTCGGCGGCGACTGCCAGGATCTGGTCGGGCGTGGCGGCGTCAATGCCAGTGGAGTCGCAGAAGTCGGCGACGCAGGCGCGGCAGAAGCAGCTCTCCTGCAGGTCGGGCGTGGGGGTCTCGAACCAACCAGCATAGGTGAGATAGTCGAGCCAGATGCCCGCCGGGCGATAGGCGGCGAGGCCGGCCAGCAGGGCTTCCTCCACCTGGTCCAGGAACTCCCGCTGCGAGAGGCAGACTCCCTGCACCAACTCGCCATAGCGAATGGGACGGCCGTCGGCGCCGATCGGGACCAGCTCGGGATGGGTCTCGAAATCGGCGCGGAAGGTGGGAAACTCGACGCAGGCGGCCAGACCGTGGCGCGCACAGGCGTCAAAGGCCTGCGGGTCAAAGCCGTGAAACCAACAGGCGTTGACGCCGGCGGCAGGCAGGCGGTCGACATAGGCAAGGGCGGCGCTGCCGTAGGGGCCGTAGAGGGGCGGTGCTACCATGGGCGACAGTCCTTCCAACTGTGGGTGCTGCGCTACGTTTTCTCCGGGCTGTTTGCCGGTGTGGTGTCGGCGGCAGCGAAATACTGGTCGTAAAACGGCGTGAGGCGGGCACGAAGGCGTGCTTCCAGGTACCCACTGGCACGTGCCTGCTCGACCAACGGGGCAGCCAGCGCCAGGAGTTCCTCCTCGGCGACTTCCGCCCCGAGATTTAGTTGTTCGAGCAGCGTACGCACGTCCTGCTTGCCATAGCGCAGATAGAAGCTGCGGACAACAGCTTCGAGAATATCCTGGGCGATGGCGGTCGTGCGCAGATGCTGCCAAATCTCCTGGATCACGTCGCTGCCGGCTGTGACGGCATGCTTGTCGAGCGAACCGGTGAGGCGCGCCAGGGTTGTGCTGCTCAAGGACTCCCACAGTTCATCGCCCATACGCTGGACCAGTGCGGCGTCGAGCGTCCGGTCGAGAAAGTCTTCGCTTTCGGCGACCGTCTGCTGGATGTTGTCATCGATAAATGCGATGAGCTGCTTGTCGACATTCTTCTCGGCCTGCGGCACGGTGGCATTGAGCGCGTTCTGGCTGAGACGGAGCAGCGAACTGGCGCCGGGAATGGCGCGCGCCATGCCGTTGTCGGTCACCAGGAAGGTCTTGATGCCGAAGTAGAGGACGTTGGCCACGAGGCGAGAGTAGACCGAGCTGCGGACGATCTCATGGATCACCTGGCGGCGGAAGTCACCCATCTCGCCCACGGCGGCCACGGCGCCATCGTACGCTGGCTTGGGCAGGATTGCGGGGACAAGGGTCTGATCCTCCTGCAGGAGTTCGAGTGCCACCCCGAGGTTTTCTTGGATGAAATCCACCAGTGCCGCGGGGAGGGGACGTTGGAGCACATTGCGCTGGAGCCAGGCAGTGATCTGCGGCGGCGGCAGGAGGTCGGCAACCTTCACAGTAGCAAGCCATGCGTAGAGGGCGGTTACTTCATCCTGTATCACCGCAGGCAGGCGCTCGGGAGAGTACTGCTGCAGTTCGTATTCAATATGAGCGGCCAGCAGCGCGTCCTTGGCTAGCATACGAAACATCCTTGCTTTCTGGGTAGTGCGGATTCGACACGAAGCGCGCACGAGCTGGGGTTAGTATACTACGCCCTGCAGAAACCGAGCTTTTGCAGCATACTCGGTTTCTGCAGCCGGGCCTATGCGCGAAGTTAGCGCTGCGTCTGGGGGCGGTTGGCAAAGAGGGTGAGGTATTCGCCGTAGCCCTCTTCTTCCAGCTTGTCGACCGGGATGAAGCGCATTGCAGCCGAGTTCATGCAGAAACGCATGCGGGTGGGGGCGGGGCCATCATCGAAAACGTGACCGAGATGCGAGTCGGCGTGCTTCGATCGCACCTCGGTGCGCGCCATCCACAGCTTGTGGTCGCTCCGGGTGGTAATGTTGGCCGGCTCAAGCGGCTTGGTAAATGAAGGCCAGCCGCAGCCTGAGTCATACTTGTCGAACGAGCTAAAGAGTGGCTCGCCCGACACGATGTCGACATAAATGCCGTCGGCATGGTTGTCCCAATACTCGTTGCTAAAAGCGCGCTCAGTGGCCTCGTGCTGGGTCACCTTGTACTGTTCGGGCGTGAGCTTGCGGCGCAGTTCCTCGTCGCTCGGCTTGGTATAAGTCTTTGGCATTCTGTGTGGTCTCCTTTCGAGAATGTGACGAGAGTGTAGCGCCCGCGCGGTAGAAAGTCAGCGAGCATGCATCCAAAGGTACCAACCCTCTTCAGATGTAAGCATCTATCAGACTGTTGGAATCTTGCCGCTTTCCATTCGTCAATGACTGTTATACAATCCCCTTAGCTAGCTGCCCTACTATTGTGTAAGGTGAGACGAGGGGTGTATGTGGTTTCTGCGGTTGATGGGGGATAGAAGTTTTCTGGCAGCACTGGTGCTGATGGGGTTGGTCTTTCTGGCCACGATGCTGACTCCAGTGGAGTTTGCTTTTTGGGCGTTCTACCTTGCCCCGATCTTTCTTGTCTATGTCTGGGGCCAGCAAGAGTCACTTTATCCTGCGATCGCGCTGGTCTCAATATTGATCTTGGTCAACCTGCTGCCTTCCTGGGGTGATCCTGTGCTGCCAGTTGTCACCCTCAACCGTATCTTTGGGGTAAGCGCAATCTGGATCCTGGGCTACTTTCTGCATCGGCAGAAGTCCACGCGTGAAGAGGCAGAACGGGTGCTGCGCGCAAATGAGGAGCGGCTGCGCTATGCGCTTGAGGCCGTCAGCGACGGCGTCTGGGACTGGAATGTGCAGACGGGCAAGCTTGTCTACAGCGATGGCTGGCTGCGGAAGCTGGGCTATACGCTCGAAGATGCACGCGCCGACATTTCGTTTTGGGAGGATCTTGTCCATCCAGAGGACATGCCGCGCGTACAGCAGGCGCTGGCCGATCATTTTGCCGGCCGCACGCCGCTGTACGAATGTGAGAACCGCTTGCGCACCAAGTCGGGCGAGTATCGCTACAACCTTGATCGCGGGCGTGTGGTGGAGTGGGATAGCGCAGGCCGGCCCCTGCGGATGGTGGGGGCGGATACCGACATCAGCGAGCGTATGCAGCGCGAGACGATGCTGGCACGACTGGCAGCGATTGTCGAGTCAAGCGAGGACGCCATTATTGGCAACGACTTGCAGGGGGTGGTAGCGTCGTGGAACCGCGGGGCGATGCAGTTGTACGGCTATCTGCCACACGAAGCCATTGGGCAGCCGGCGACGCTGTTATTTGCACCGGGTCGCCAGGGGGAACTGGCGCAGATGCTCCAGCGCGTGCGGGAAGGGCAGGTATTGCACCATTACGAGACGCAGCATGTCGATCGGGCAGGCACGGTAATGGACGTATCGCTCACAGTATCGCCTGTTTACAGCCTGACGGTGCCCGGCCAGACGACGGCAATCGCGGGTATATCAATCATTGCGCGAGATGTAACGCAGCAGAAGGCGTTGGAGCGGGCCGTGCGGCAGCTCAATACGGAGCTCGAAGAGCGCGTGCGTTCGCGTACCACCGACCTGGAGCGTGCGTTGGCCGAGCTGCGCCATGCGGATGAGCTAAAGGAGGCCTTTCTGGCGGCGATCAGTCACGAACTGCGCACGCCGCTGACCGGCGTGCTGGGCGTGGCCGAGGCACTGGAGCTGCAGGTGAGCGGCCCACTCAACAGCCGCCAGCTCGAGCACGTGCGGCTGCTGCGGCGCAGCGGCACGCGGCTGCTGGAGATGATTAACAGCATTCTGCACTACATTAACCTGCTCGCGGGCCAGGCGCAGATGCGGCATCAGCCTTGTACCCTGGCCGAAATCGGTGCACTCAGCATTCGCAAGGTGCAGGCCCAGGCACAGTTTAAGCTCGTAACAATTGACTTTGCGGTCGAGCCGCCGGACCTGGTGCTGCAGGCTGACAGCGAAGCACTGACGCAGCTCCTGTACAACCTGCTCGCCAATGCAATCAAGTTTACGCCGGCAGGCGGCGCCGCCGGCCTGCAGATCTGCGAACGCTGGAACCCGGATAGGATCGAGTTTGCGGTTTGGGATACGGGCATCGGAGTTGCCGACGACGAGCGCGAGCGGATTTTTGAGGCATTTGCGCAAGCTGATGGTGGCCTGGCGCGGCGTTACGAAGGAATCGGTCTCGGTCTGGCCTATGCGCGGCGGATGGCGGACCTGATGGGTGGCGAAGTGCTGGTCGAGAGCACGGTAGGAAAAGGGAGCCGGTTTGTCGTGTCACTGCCAGTCAAGGCAGAGCTTGGGGCACAGGGCATCCGGCAAGAGCGGATAGCCTGAACAGGAGCCTAGCTAGGGGAGGGTGCAACCATTGCATCCTCCCCCAGCCACCTATCTCCCACTGCGCGAACTACTTGCCGCCGTACTTTGTGTACAGGTCGGCGGCGTTAGTACTGTCTACCTGCTCGGTTTCGAGCACAACGGTTTTGGGCGGCTCCTCCTTGTCTTCGAGGATACGCCGGGCCCAGTCAATCGCCTGGGCACCGCCGGTCGGGTAGACATACGTTACCGTCAGACGACCATCCATGACAGACTTGATGCCGCCGTCAGGTGTCGGTAAGGCGTCGATACCGACAAATGCGATCTTGCTCAGGTCCAGGCCGGCATTTTCGGCGGAGATGACGGCAGCCTCACCCATAGGATCGTTGTGGGCATAGACCACGTTGACGTCCGGGTTAGCCTGGAACATGGCTTGTGAGACGGGAATCGCCTTCTCCCGCAACCAGTCGGCGTTTTGGCTGGCAATAATACTGACGTCGGTATTGCCGGCGATGCCCTCGCGGAAGCCATCGCCACGTTCCTTGGCCGGGGTGGCGCCTTCGAGGCCGCGAATTTCGATCACGTTGCAGGGGGTGTGGCTGTTGTCTTTGCACCACTGGGCGATGAACTCGCCGGCCTTCTTGCCGATCAGCTGGTTATCGGCACCGATCCACATCGTGAACTTGTCACCGTTTACCTTACGGTCGAGCACGATCACCGGGATGCCCTGGTCATAGGCCTTGGCCACGACATCGGTCAGCGGCGCGGCTTCGTTGGGCGAAATGATCAGCAAGTCAATTCCCTGCTGAATGAAGTTTTCGACGTCAGCCACCTGCTTGGCATTGTTCTGGGCGGCGTCGGCGAAGACAACTTCCAGTTCGGGGTACTGGGCGGCGGCGGCGGCAATCTGATCGTTCATGGCCTGACGCCATGGCTCGCCCTTATTGGCTTGCGACATGCCGATTAGAAACTTGTCCTCGGTGGCAGCCGCAGCTTCCGTTGCCGTTGTCTGTCCTTCGGCGGCTGCCGTCGCCGTGGCTGCTTCTCCGGCCGGCGCCGGGGCAGAAGCCGGGGCAACAGCCGTGCAAGCACTAAGGAGCAAGCTTACCAACACAATCAATGCGAGAATCGATAGTTTGCGCATACCCTTCCTCTCTGGACGTTGATTAAGAGTTAATTGATTTCACAGAGCCGGTGGTCAGGCTGCGGAGCCGCCTTGAGGCGGGATCAGCGGTGCGCAATCCTGGCGAGCAAGCTTAGAACGCAAACAAAGGCAATCACCTCCTTTGTACGACGGATCTCCCGGATGGGTTCTCAACACACGGACGGACTAGCGTTTCTGTCGCTGCACTAACACGGCTCCGACAATCAGCACCCCCTTGAGGATCATCTGATATTCGGAGGGGACGTTGCGCAGCCCGAGGATGTTGTCGAGAATACTCAGGATGACGGCGCCGACCATCGAGCCGACGACCGTGCCCACGCCGCCAGCCAGGCTGGTGCCGCCAATCACGACGGCGGCAATCGCGTTGAGTTCATAGCCGCTGCCGTCAATGTGGCTGCCCTGGTTGACCAGGGCGGCATGGAGGAGAGCGGCGAGGCCGGCGAGGAGGCCAGAAACGGTAAAGACAATCGTCTTGACACGGTTGACGTTGACGCCGGAGAGACGCGATGCCGTCTCGTTGCCGCCCACGGCATAGACGTGGCGGCCAAATGCCGTGCGTTTGAGCGCCATAGTAGCAAGCAGCCCAACGCCTAAGAAGTAGAAGATTTGGACGGGTATGTTGATATTGCCGACGGTCATCGTACCGGCAAACAGCGTCTTGAAGCTCTGCGGTGCCAGACCGGCTTCCATGCCAAAAGCGAGTGGGATGGCATATCCACCTGCCCAGAGCGAAGCCACCCCGCGCGCGATGCTGAGTGTGGCCAGGGTGACGATAAAGGATTGGATGTTGAAGCGCGTGGTGACCAGCCCGTTCGCCATGCCGACCAAGGCGCCGATGCTGAGGACGAGCGCTACCGTCGGCAGCGTACCCAGGCCGGCCCGCATCATGAACGAAGCCGCACCGACGGCGCAGAGCGCCATTACAGCCCCTACGGACAAGTCAATGCCGCCCGTCAGGATGACCAGCGTCATGCCGATTGCGATGATGCCGTTTTCAGATGCAAAGCGCACGATGTTGAGCAGGTTGTTGGGGTCGAGAAAGATGTTGCGCCCATCGCGCATCGGGGAAACCAGGGTCGAAAGAACTCAGGATGGCGATGAGGCCGAAATAGCTCTGAAAGCGCAGTACGGTGCTCCAGAAGCGGCTGCTGCGTGCGCTTTTGTACTCGGGTTGAACAGTGCCGGCTTGTTCCATAGTCCGAACTCGATTCTTATACAATGGCAGGTTGGGAGGGAGCCACCTGGTAGAGCGCAGTGGCCGCCTCCATAATTCGTTCTTGGGTCGCCTCGGCACGTGACAGTGTGGCCGTCAGCTCGCCTTCACACATAACCAGGACGCGATCGCACATGGCGAGAATTTCTGGCAGCTCGGACGAGGCCATGAGGATGGTGGCGCCTTCCTGGGCCAGGTGGCTGACCAGGGTATAGATTTCGGCCTTGGCGCCGACGTCGATCCCGCGTGTTGGTTCGTCAAGCAAAAAGATGCGCGGCTCGGTGAGCAGGCACTTGGCCAGCGCGACCTTTTGCTGATTGCCGCCTGAAAGCGTATCGACGTTGGCGGCAGCGCTGGGCGTCTTGATGTGCAGCTGCTGGATCGATCGCTGGACGGCAGCGGATTCAGCGCGCAAGCGGAGAAAGCCGCCGGACAGGAAGCGCTTAAGTGCGGCCAAGGTCATGTTCTGGGACACAGGCAGCTTAACAATCAGGCTCTGGTTCTTGCGGTCTTCGGTGACGAAGGCTATGCCGGCAGCGATGGCGTCCTGGGGCGAGGAGAAGTGCTGCGCGCTGCCTTCAATCAGGATGCGGCCGCTGATGCGGCTGCGCGGATACACACCGTAGAGCGTTTCGAGCAGCTCGGTACGCCCCGCGCCCATCAAGCCGGCGACGCCCACGATCTCGCCCCGCCGCAACGTGAAAGAAATGTCATGCAGCGAACGGCTGCCCTGGCGTCGGTCGGCGGCGAGGCTAAGCTGTTCGACGCGCAGCAGTTCGTCGCCCGGTTCCACTTTCTCCTTGGGAAAGAGGTCGGACAGGGCGCGTCCGACCATCATGCGAATCAGCTCCTGCGGGCGCGTCTCACCGATGAGACGAGTGCCGATATATTCGCCATCCCGCAGCACGGTAACACGATCGGCGATACGGAAAATCTCGTCCAGCTTATGCGAGATATAAATCATCGTCACGCCTTGCTGCTTCAGCCCCGCAATGACGGCAAAAAGGCGTTCAATTTCCGCATCGCTCAACGCCGAGGTCGGCTCGTCGAGGATCAAGAGGCGGGCGCGCAGGGCGAGTGCCTTGGCAACTTCGGCCAGCTGCTGTTCGCCGACGCGCAGCCATTTCACGGGGCGGTCGGGCGGGATCGTCAAATTAAAACGGTCGAGCAGGGCACTGGTTTCACGCTGCATCCGCGCCGTATCCAGCGCACCGAAGGGCGTGTGTAGTTCACTGCCCAAGAAAATGTTTTCGGCGACCGTGAGTTCGGAAACGAGGTTGAGTTCCTGGTGGATGATAGCAATACCGCGGTGCTGAGCGTCGCGCGGGTTGCGGAGCGCCAGACGGCTGCCTTCGAAAAACACCTCCCCGTCGAAGTCCGGGTAAACGCCGCTGAGGATCTTCATCAGCGTGGATTTGCCGGCGCCATTTTCACCGACAAGCGCGTGGACTTCGCCTGTCTGCACGGTAAACGATACGTTGCGCAGCGCTTGCACACCGGGAAAGCTTTTGCTAACCGATCGAATTTCGAGCACGTCTGCACCTCGCTGTTGGGCGACGGCATGTGGGGAGCGAGACTAAAAAGATCGTAGATGATCTTGACGGGTGTGTCAATACGGGGCAACTCGGTGCGCTTGCCAGCTTTCCCGGCCTGTGTCAAGGCAATCACTTTGGCCACCATGAAAAGGCCCTGGCTGGAGTGAGATAGGACCCCAGCCAGGGAAGTCATACCATGGCCTGCGTTAGCGCTTGCGGCTGCGCAGTGCGACCCAACCACCGCCGGCAGCGACGCTAAGGACGGCGATCAGCGCGCTTAGCGTGCCACCATCAGCGCCGGTCACCGGCATCTGCTGAGGGGCGTCGCTGGTGTCGCTGGCACCGCTTGTGCTGCCCGTGCTGCCCGTGCTGGTAGTATCCGATGCGCTGCTTGTGTCACTTGCGCCCGTTGTACCTGCTGCGCTCGTGTCGGTGGTGCCGCCATTGCCAGTGTCCGTGGTACTCGCAGCGGCAGCGGCGCCGGTATCGGTCATCGCGTCTGTATTCGTAATGACGTCTGCGCCGATGGCGGTAGTGTCCGTAACGACAGTTGTATCGGCGGTGGTAGTTGTAGCGGTCGTGTCGGTGGTGGCGGTCGTGTCAGTGGTCTCTGTGCTCGTGACGTCGCCGGTCGCCGAAGCGGCGCCTGTGTCGTCTGTGCCAGCAGTTTGACCGGTGTCGCCGGTGGCAGCAGCGGTGCGGATGGCTGTGCCGTCAGGCGCAAGTACCCACCACACATCGCCCACGGCCTGGCCGAGGACGTCGCCGGGCTGCTTGTCCTCGAACCAGTAGTAGAGAGGCATGTTATTGGCCGTAACCTGGGTAGTACCGTCGTCGCGCTGAATCGTGCCCAGCGTGGCGCTGACACCTGCGCCGCCGACAGGCTGCGCGCCGGCGTCGACGAGCAGCGGCGGCCAGCGGCGCAGGCAACCGGCGTCGCAGTTGCTTTTGCCAGGTTCGTCGTTGTCGAACAGATAAAGGGTCATGCCGTTGGCGTCGACCAGGATCTGGCCCAGGCTTGAATCGCCTGCGTTGACGGCGGCGCCGGCGGCATTGTCGCCTGCTTGTTGTAGTGGTACCTGCGTCGCCGCAGTGGCGATTCCCGGTGCCGCTAAAAGAAGAAGGGCCGCGCAAAAGAAACCCAGAAGGCGCAGCCGGCGCCTATTAGCAGAAAAGAGAGCTGTCGTGAGTCGTGGGTGCATAGTTCCTCCTTGAATGTGAGCAGCGACGCTCTGCCAACCCTGCCTGCACGCGTCGGCGGATGTGCCGGGCAAGCGCAAGCAGATCGTCAATGCTTGGCGATTGGATAAAAAAGGTCAGGTTGGATGGGAGGATCGGCTCTACAGCTATGTGAAGCTGCACCGCGCCGTTGGATTGGTGAAGATGGTAACGGACAATAACAGTTAACTGAATAGCCAGTCAAATCCGTATTTGACAATTTGCCATGTGTATGGTATTATTCCTTGCGCAAGATGTTGTAGTTCTGAACAAGGTGTGTAACGAAGACCGCCGCAACTCAGAGTACGGGCGGTTTTTTATTTGCCCATTGTTGGAAGCACGACGTTTTGTAGCAAATTGAAGTTGTAGTAACCGGCGAGCAAGCTCGCTTGTAAGAAAACTAAGGAGTTTTCAACAATGGGTAGTCAGCGTGTTGTCGGCACCGTGAAGTGGTTTAACGATGCCAAGGGTTATGGCTTTTTGGCTCAGGACGGCGGCAAGGACGTGTTCGTCCATCATTCGGCGATTGTCGCCGAAGGTTTCCGCAGCCTGACCGAGGGTGATAAGGTCGAGTTTTCGATCGAGCAGGGCCCGAAGGGTCCCTCGGCCGTCAACGTCCGCCGCATCTAGGCCCGGCCAGACCGCATAGGTCGCAGACAAGAGAACAGGAGCCGGCGCCGCGCCGGCTCCTGTTTTTTTATTGGTCCGGAGCAGGGGGACGGCGCAGCGATTTTATGGTGCTGCGCTGGTTTTTTTGCTCCAGCCGCTTACGCCGGGCGGCAACCGAAGGCTTCGTCGCGCGGCGCGGCTTGGGTTCTACCGTCACCGCCTGGATCATTGCCACGAGTTTGCGCAGTGCCTCCTCTCGGTTTTGCTCCTGGCTGCGGTGCTGCTGGACCTTGAGCACGAGCACGCCTTCATCGTTGATCCGGCGATCCGCACGGCGCAGCAAGCGCTCCTTGTAGACGTCTGGCAGCGACGAGGCGCGGATGTCGAAGCGAAGTTGGACGGCAGTCGATACTTTGTTGACATTCTGCCCGCCGGCCCCCTGGCTGCGCACGGCTTCCAGCTCGATCTCCTCCAGCGGCAGGGTTAAGGTTGATGTGATCTCTAACATGAATCGTAGTAAGCTCGTACGTAATTTGTAAGCCAGTTGCAATGAAATCTTCGCAAGTAATCTGTTAGATTATGCTTTGACCCGCCAGTCCTCGCAATTATCGCATTGCCGCCAATTGGGCTGGCCCTTCACCAGGTAAGCAATCGCCCACTTTCGGGTTGAAGGTCAGAGGTGCAGTAGAAAGGATTGGGTTTGCTAACCCAGCGATTGACTGTCGTACAAAAGCAGAGCGGCGCCCCTGCGCTACGCCGCAGAGCCTGGCTTGAAGCAGCAGCGGTGGCGGCCGTCATGGTACTAGGAATGGGCGTACGCCTGTTTCGGCTGGGCCAGTGGAGCTTCTGGCCAGATGAGATTTTTTCCTTTGGCGCACGCGCCGATGGCTTTAACGACAACATCCTGCTCCGATCGCTTGCCACGGACCTAATTGCATGGACGGTGCGCGTGTTGGGTTCCAGTGAATGGAACGCGCGCCTGGTTCCGGCTCTGATTGGGATAGCGACGATCCCACTCCTTTATCTCGTGCTGCGCCGCTGCCTGCCGTTCCCCGGAGCGTTATTCACGATCTTGCTGCTGACATTGTCGCCATGGCATCTCTACTGGTCGCAAAACGCACGCTTTTACACCTTGTTGTTCCTCTTTTTCAACCTGGGCCTGCTGCTGTTCTACCGCGGGATCGAGGAAGACCGCCCTTGGTACCTGGCGGTGGCCCTGGTGCTGTTTGCCTTGGCCGCACGCGAGCGGCTGGTGGCGCTGCTGGGAATGCCCTCACTGGCCGTGTACCTGGTGCTGCTGCTCGTGCTGCGGTTTGAGCGCCCGCGCGGCCTGAACTGGCGCAACATGGCAGTTTTCTTTGGCCCAGCGTTGGTAGCAGGCACGGTACTAGTGCTGCCCTATGCCACCAACCTGGACGCCTGGATGCGCGGCTTCGGACGGCTTAACAACTCACCGTTCTTCCTGGCGGCGGGCACGATCTACTACGTTGGGGTGCCGCTGGGGGTATTTGCGGCAGGCAGTGGACTGTATCTGGCGGTGCGCAAGGATCGGTTGGCACTGCTTATGGGTGTGAGTGCCGTGCTGCCCTTGCTGCTGCTTATGGGAATGTCGCTGGTGCAGTACACGGCGAATCGATACGTGTTCTTCTCGCTTTTTAGCTGGCTTGTGCTGGCGGGGCTGGGATTTGATGCGCTCTGGCAGCAGTTGGGGAAACACTTGGATCTACAGGCGGCTAAGGACAGCCGGGTATGGGGGGTGGTGGTAGCTGGCGCACTGTTGGCAGCCTACGGCGGGGATCTGTATGCCTATTACACGCTGCAGAACGGCAACAGGGACGACTGGCGGGCGGCCTTTGCCTATGTAGCGGCGCACGGCCAACCGGGGGACCGCGTCGTCACGACTTCGTATGACGCCTTTGCCTACTATCTCGGCGAGCCTTACGTCTACCGGCCCTGGGACGAGGAGGAGACCCAGCAACAGATTGGGACGCGTACCTGGTATATCGAAGATATGACGGTGGCCGAGCGGTATCCCCTGCAGTTGACGGCGGTGGCCGAGCACGCCGAGCAGCAGGCCGAATTTGACGTACGGCTGCCGGGACGCACCTATCGCATGCGTGTTTACGAGGCGGAGAACCGCTGATTGTGTTATGAAAGTGCAAAAACGATCCTGCCTGCTCGAGTCCCTCTTGGTTGCCAGCGGCATGGTAACCATCGCCTATTATCTTAGCTGGTGGGCTGAGGATGATCGCTACCGGTCGCTGCTGCTGCTCTTGATCCTTGCCGCCGCGCTGGCCTACATCGGATGCCAGATGGTGGGGTGCTGGATTCTCAATCTGGCAGCACGGCGGGCGCCGGCGCCGCCCGAATTGGTGGCGCGCCTTGATGTGGACGTCTTTGTCACTGCCTGTCAAGAGCCGGCCGACCTGGTGCGTGAGGCGCTAACGTCTGCCATGGCCCTGCACGGCGCAAAGCAGGTTTGGCTTCTCGACGACGGCGACGATCCTGCGCTGGCGGAGCTGGCACACCAGCTTGGCAGCGGTTACCTGGCACGGGCCCAGCACCGGGACGCCAAGGCGGGCAACATCAACGCAGCGCTGCCGCAGACGAAAGGTGACATCATCGCCATCTTCGACATCGATCATGCGCCCAAACCAGACTTCTTAGAGAAGAGCCTTGGCTACTTCAACGACCCACAAATGGGGTTTGTCCAGGTCATGCTGACCTTTCGCAATATCGACGAGAGCTGGGTGGCACGTTCAGCCACTGAGAGCAGCCTGGAGTTCTATAACCCGACTTACCTGGGTGCCGACCGGATGGGAGGGGCTACGCTGATGGGCAGCAATGCCTTGATCCGGCGCGCGGCATTGACCTCGATCGGCGGCTACCAGGCGGGCTTGGCTGAAGACCTTGCTACGTCGCTGGCGCTGCATGCCGCAGGCTGGCACAGTGCGTATGTAGCCGAGCCATTGGCGCCAGGCCTCAGCCCGAGCAGCCTGGCTGCCTGGTCAGTGCAGCAGTTAAAGTGGGCGCGCGGAGTGTTTGAAATGCTGTTGACGGGTCTGCCGCAGGTATTCTTGCGCTTAACAGCAGGTCAACGGGTGTCATACCTGGTGCGGATGACTAAGTACTGGATCGGACCAGCGGTTTTTGTTCATTTGTTTGCGACGATCGCGGTGCTCTTCTGGGGCGACGCCCAGACGCGCACGGCGTTTCGGGCGTATCTCTGGCACCTGGCGCCGCTGGTAGTGGCAGACACAGCGATTCACGCCTACGCCTTGTCTCGCTATCGCCACGCCGAGGTGCCGCGCACGTCGCTGCTGGGGGCAGTGGTGCTTGTCTATGCTAGCTGGCCGGTCTATCTGTTGGCCTGGAGCCTGGCGGTTTTGCGTCTGCCAGTGCGGTTCCGGCCGACCCCGAAGGGCGGTGCCACCCAACTAAACGTGCTGTGGCTGATGCCGCAGTTGATTACCCTGGTGCTGCTGCTGCTTGGCGAGTATCAGACCGTTGCTGTCTATCACCACCCGCCTTCAATCATCTTATGGTTCAGCATCGTGCAGGCGCTGCTGCAGTTCATGCTGCTGGCGCGCTGGGTCCAAGAAGACTGGAACCACGGTGGTGTCTTGAGCCGCCGTCTTGGCCTGCGGAGATCAAATGTCTATGTCAATCGTAATTAGCGTGGTGATTCCATCGCGCAACGCGCCGGCTTCGCTGACTGTGACGCTTGAGGGGCTCGCCAAACAGACCATGGCAGCCGACTGCTACGAAGTCATCGTAGTCGGTGGGGTGGATGAAGAAATTATCTGGCAGCGCATACCTGCCGGGCTGCCCTATGCCCTGCATGTGCTCGTGAAGCGCGGACCAGGAGCCTCGCGGCGCCGCAACGCAGGGGCAGAAGTCGCAAGGGCCGACCTACTGGTGTTTTTGGACGACGACATGGGGCCTGAGCCTGCGCTGCTGCAGGCGCACTGCCAGGCGCACGCAGGCGGCAGTGGCAGACGTGTGGTCATGGGCTATTTGCCGCCCGGCGACGATCTGCGCAGAGATCTTCGTATAGGCCGGTGTCACATGGACTGGGTCAAGTTGCAGTTGAGTGAATGGTGGGAAGACGGGTTTGCGGCCATGGCCGAGCCGGGCCATCGATTTGCCTATACGGACGTCCTGAGCGGCAACTTGTCATTGCCTACGCAGCTGTTTCACGAAGTGGGCGGCTTCGATCCAGACTATTACCCATGTCGCGACGATTTTGAGTTTGGCGTACGCCTGCTCCTCGCAGGCGCGGAGCTGGCGTTCTGCCCGGGAGCACGCAGCCGGCACCACGACAAGACCGATCTGCCGCGGCTGCTGCAGCGCAAGCGTGACGAGGGCCGCACCGACGTGCAGCTGGCACGGCAGTATCCGCATCTCCGGCCGGCACTGCTTATCAGCAGGCAGCTGGCATATCTCAAGCTCCCGAGCGTCCTGCTGCGGCGGATCGCTGCAATATGGCCGGATGGCGCCGACATGCTAGCGGGCGCCTTGGTGTTGCTGCTCGACATGTGTGAGAAGCTCCGGATGCGGGAGACATGGCCGAAGATTATGGCAGGACTGCTAGTCCACGCTTACTGGCAGGGCGTGCTGCGCGCGACCAAGGATTGGGACGAAGTGGTTGCGCTGACAACGGCGCCGGCGCCTTCTCTCGGCTCTGTGGACCTGGCGAACGGAAGGGAGCGCGCAGGTGAGGAACTGGATCGCAATCCGGTACAGGGCGCAGTTCTGACATGGCACGGCCTGCCGCTGGGGAGAATTGAGCCGCAGGCTGGCGCGGAGCCGGTTTCGTTGCGCCACGTCGAGGGCTGGTTACGATCAGGTGGTGCCTTGACAGTGGCACGTGCCCAAGTCTTGGACAAGTGGCTGGGAACCGGCACAAACGCGGCGGCATGGTGGTATGTGCCCCAAGTGCTGGATGCCGGAGGCGAAGAGCCGGGACCGGCACGAACTGCCGTCGTGTGGGAAGCGGACCTGGCGCAGGGGACGGCCGCTCTGCAGCCGCTACTAACCAGTTTTAGCCAACAGGTACTGGTGCGGCACGCAGGGCGTACCTTGGGTTGGCTCCACCTGAAGGAGCGCAACCGGCCGCGCAGTATGGGCGAGGTGATCTACGCGATTTTTTCCCAGCTTGATCTCTACGCATTTACGACGGAGTGGTAAACGCGCCGCGCAGTACGGGAACCATATGCATAGCCGGCATCGTCGTACGCTAATGCGAGGAAATAGTGCTTATGCCGACCGCAATTCTTGATTTTGATTATGATCACCTGCCGGAGGCCGCGCAGGGATTAGAACGCTATAATGCCGCGCAGGTGCTCGTACGCGTCGGCGGCCACCCTGCTGCTTGGGTCCGCGTGCACGTAGAAGATGGGCAGGTAGCACGCAAATCAGTACTGCACGCTGTTCGCCGCCAGGCGCACTATACCTTCTGGCAGCAATTAGCGGAACACAGGCTGGGGCTGGCACAACAGCCGCCGGCTGCCCTGCCGACGGCAACAATTGCAATATGTACGCGCGATCGGGCAGAAGATCTGCAGCGCTGCCTGGCCGGCCTGCAAAAGATGTTTCATACAACGCAAGACAATGTTGCGGAGGTTCTGGTTGTAGACAGCGCGTCGCGTTCGCCGGAAACGAGGCGGGTCGTAGAGAGCTTCCCCGGCACAAGGTATGTGCGGCTCGACCGCAAAGGGCTGAACGTGGCACGCAATGCGGCCATGCGCAGCGCAAACGGCGAGATTGTCGTGTTTATCGACGACGATGCCGTGCCCGATGGGGGGTGGTTGAATGCGCACCGAGGGGCGTTTGAGCATCCGTTGACGATGGTGTCTACGGGCTTGACGCTGCCACTCGAACTAGAGAGCGAGGCGCAGGAGCAGTTTGAGGCAGTCAGCAGCTTCAGCCGCGGCTTTGTCCCGCGCACATACGATCACCGCAATATGCACCCCTTGACAGCGGGGCGAGCCGGCGCAGGCGTAAACATGGCGCTGCGGCGGGCGGTGATCGACCTGGTTGGCCCGTTCGACGATGCGCTGGATGCCGGTACGCCGACCCATTCCGGTGGGGAATCGGAGCTGATGGCGCGCATTATTGGGGGCGGCTATCGCATCGTCTACACGCCGTCGGCGCTCAACTGGCACCGTCACCGGCGCAGCATGCCAGAACTCCGCCGCACAATTTATGGCTATGGCGCAGGGGTCTATGCGTTTTGGACGGGCTACACGCTGCGACAGCGAGAATGGGCAGTCCCGCTGGTGGCAGGCAAATGGTTCTGGTACGACCAGCTGCCGGCGCTGCTGCGCTCGGCAGCAGCGTGTCCGCAGGCGCGCCGCCGTGGCCGCTGCCATGGGACGAGCTGCGCGGATGTATGGCCGGCCCATGGGCGTACTGGCGGGCGCGACAGCAGGCGCGGCGAGCGCAACGGCAAGGCAGCGATCAGGGCCACGAACAGGGCAGGGAAATGATGGCAGCATGACAGAGGTTTTACCGGCCGTCAGTGTGCCGGTTATCAGCGTAATCGTCCCCACCCGCAATGCACCTCCTACCCTAGGACGAACCTTAGCCCACCTGGCAGACCAATCGATATCCCCGGATCTATACGAGGTAATTGTCGCCACCGGCGGAGCCGCAGACGACGTCTGGCGCCGTGTGCCCACATTTCTAAGAGACCAGGCAGCTGCGCCGTTTCCACTGCGCGTGTTATCGCAGCCGGGGCCGGGCGCGGCGCGGCGGCGTAATGCCGGCGCGGCCGCTGCACGGGGTGAATTGCTCGTTTTTCTGGACGACGATATGGCAGCTGACCGCGCGCTGTTGCAGGCTCATCTACAGGCGCATACAGGGCAAACTGCTGAGCGTGTTGTGATGGGATACCTGCCACCGCGTTTTTGCAAACACTGGCACCGCCGGCCGATGACCTGGGTGGAGGTGGATCTGCGTGACTGGTGGGAAGACACATTTCGCGCCATGGCACAGCCGGGCCACCGCTTTCGCTATACCGATCTTCTCAGCGGTAATTTCTCATTGTCCAAATTCCTCTTCACGCGTGTTGGCGGATTCAATGCCGACCTGTTCTGCCGTGAGGATTACGAATTGGGGGTCCGGCTGCTCGCTGCAGGAGGTGTTTTCGCTCTAAACATGGCAGCACGATCGGAACACCAGGACGCGACCGACTTGGAGCGCAGCCTGCAGCGCAAAGCAGCAGAAGGGCGTGCCGACATCCAGGTCGCGCGGCTGCACCCAGAACTGGGCAGCACAATGACATTTGCCAGGGCAGGCGAGTATATGTCCCAGGGCAGCCACTGGCTGCTGGCGATGGCCAGACGGTATCCTGTGCTGGCCACGTTTGTCATTCACCTCCTCGTCCTTGCCTTAGGGGTTCTAGAGCGGTTGGGGCTGCATGCGCTGTGGACGCGCGTGAACGGTGGACTCCAACTGCACCACTACTGGCGAGGCGTTCTCGACGAAGCCAAGAACTGGGAAGAGGTCCGCAGCCTCGCCGCTCCTGAATTCACTGCAATACCGATGAAGACTGATACTGCGATAGACCTGGCCCAGGGATTTGATGCGGCACAAAGCGAACTCGAGCGGCTGCGGCCGCGGGGCGTTCGCTTCACCTGGTGTGGGCTGCCTTTGGGGCGCATACCGGCGGAGGCAGGTGCCGAGCCGCTAAGCGGCAGGCATCTGCTTGGGTGGATAGAGGGAGAAGGGGCGCTCTGCTGCGCGTGGGCGGAGGCCCTGTTTGCGGTCCTGGGCCGCAGTGACGATGCTGCTGCGGCTGTCGCGGCATGCCCGACACTCACATTCCGTCCTGATCTGTGCAAGCTCGTGCGCAGCGCAGAAATCCAGGAACTGCTGGCAGCCGAGCGGCTGCATCCGGCCTCGGTAGCGGAAGTAGAGCTTGGAAATGGATGGCATGCACTGGAACCGCTGACAGGAGGTACTGAACGCTGCGAGGTGCTGCTGCGGCTGCACGGCCGGCCGCTGGGGTGGCTGCACCTGCCAGCACAACGTATGCCGCGGCACTTAGGCGAGGTTGTGTACGAGCTGTTGGTGCAGGCCGACCTGCGGCAGTTGGTGGAACCACCGGGTGCGAACATTGGGCCTGGGCAACCATCGGTCGAGGCGGCGGCCCAGCCGGCAAAGAACGACGAGCGCGACTGCTCCCGAGTCAGCGTGATCATATGCACACGCAACCGACCTGAGAATCTCGCAGGCTGCCTGCAGGCATTGCAGCAGCAGCAATGCCAACCAGGTGAGATCATCGTGGTGGACAATGCGCCGGCGGATGAACGGACAAGGGAAACGGCCGCCGCATGGGGCGTGCGTTATGTACGTGAGGATCGCCCGGGACTCGACTTCGCCCGTAACTGCGGATTCCGGGCAGCCAGCCAACCTATCGTGGCGTATGTGGACGACGATGCGCGGCCCGCACCCGATCGGGTAGCAGTTCTAGCTGGAGCCTTTGCGACACATCGGGTGGCGGCGGTGACAGGCAATGTAGCGCCTGCCGAACTAGCCACGCCCGAGCAGTGCCTGTTTGAATGGGTTTACGGCGGCATGCGGCACGGGTTTGACCAGTGGTTATTCCGCCGTGACTTGTTGAGCACGACTGAGTTGCTGTGGGCCAACCTGTGTGGCGTGGGGACCAACATGGCGTTCCGCCGCCAGGTGCTGCTCGACCTGGGTGGTTTTGACCCGGCACTGGACGTGGGCGGGCCGGCCGGAGGTGGGGGCGATTTGGAGCTGTTTCATCGCCTGGTGGCGGCGGGCTACAGCCTGCTGTACGAACCGGCGGCTATCGTCTGGCACTATCATCGCCGCGATCGTGCAGGTCTGCGCCGCCAGCTGTATGATAATGGACGCTCCTTTGGGGCATATTTACTGACGTGTGCTGCCAACCGTACCGTGCCTGCCGGACAGGTGGCCTCATTTGCACTGCGCAACTGGCTGTACTGGGCGCTGCTGCGGCGATTTCGTGCGCCCGGGTTGGCTGCCGCGTGCGCTGGTGCTGGAGGAACTGCGGGGAGCGCTGGTGAGCCCATGGGCGTACTGGCGCGCCGTGCGGCGTATCAAGACGATGGAACTATGAAAAGCAAGCTGCGCTACCAATATGATGTGCTGCGGGAACTTGTCCAGCGCGATCTGCGCCTGCGCTACAAGCGTTCGCTCCTGGGTGTGTTCTGGTCGCTGCTGAACCCGCTTTTGCAGCTGCTTGTCTTCACGCTTATTTTCGGCATCGTGCTGCCGCTGAAGATTCCGAACTTTCCGCTGTTCCTGTTTGTTGGGCTGCTGGCTTGGAATTGGTTCCAGGCTTCTTTGACGGAGGCGACGGGCGCCATTGTCGACAACCGGGACCTGGTGCGGCGCCCCGGCTTTTCCACCACCATCTTGCCGGTGGTGCCGGTGACGACGAACTTTATCCACCTTCTCATCGCGCTGCCCGTGTTGGTGGTATTCTTGTGGGCCGGCGGTGTGCCGCTCACGCCTTTTGCATTCATGCTGCCGGTTGTGTTTGCCGTGCAGTTTGTGGTTACGCTCGCCCTGGCCTACATCGTGGCTGCCCTCCACGTGAGCTTCCGCGATGTGCGGTACGTATTGGCGGTGGCTTTGCTGCTCGGCTTCTATCTGACGCCGGTGTTTTATGATGCTGCCGCAATTCCGGCTGCGCTCCAGCCTCTCTATCACCTGAATCCGCTGGTAACGCTTATCGAAAGCTACCGCGACCTGCTGCTGTATGGCGCCATGCCGCAGTTTCACTGGCTCCTGGGGGTGGCCCTGGCCGGCGCGCTGGCGCTGTGGTGGGGTGTCCGGCTGTTCAAGCACAAGAGTATACATTTTGCGGAGGAACTCTAGTGGCCGGCATCCATGTGGAGTCCGTCAGCAAGCGGTTCCGGCTCTATGCCAAAGATCGCCCAAACACGCTGCAGGAAGTCTTGGTACGCGGGGTTCGCAAGCTCAGCGTCCAGGAGGAGTTCTGGGCACTGCAGGATGTGTCGCTGGAGGTGGGATCGGGTGAGATGGTGGGGGTAATTGGTCGCAACGGCGCAGGCAAGTCGTCGCTGCTGCGGCTGGCGGGCGGGATTGGCCAGCCCGATCGCGGGCGGATCGTGGTAGATGGACGGCTGGGTGCCCTGATCGACCTTGGCGCCGGTTTCCATCCAGAGCTGACCGGGCGTGAAAACGTGTACATGAATGGGGTGATCTCGGGCCTCACCCGGCGGCAGGTGAGCGCGATCCTTGACGAAATTGTGGCATTTGCGGAGCTAGAGGAGTTTATCGACAGCCCCGTGCGCACCTATAGCAGTGGTATGCAGCTCCGGCTGGCTTTTGCCGTAGCAGTGTACGTTCAACCTGAAGTGCTGTTGGTGGATGAAGTGCTGGCCGTGGGCGACCTCGGCTTTCAGCGCAAGTGCCTGGATCGCATCAACGATCTGCGCAGCCAGGGAGCGGCTATCTTGTTTGTGACGCACGACCTGGTGCAGGCGCAGCAGATCTGCAATCGTGTCGTCTGGTTGAACAAGGGGCGCGTTGCGGCTTGGGGGCCGGCCGAAGAGGTGGTGAGCGCCTACCGGCGTTCGATGCTGGGCAGCGGGCAAGGTGTGGGAGTGGCACAGGACAGCACTGACGACGGCACTGACGACGGCATGGCGCGGGTTCTACGCCATAATGTCAACCGTTTTGGCACGCTGGAGGTGGAATTGCAGGACGTGCGCCTGTCGGATGGGAACGGCTTGCCATTTGACGTGCTGGCACCGGGACGGGCACTGATCGTTGAGACGAAGTGGTGTGCGACGAAACCCATCGGCCCGTTGATCCTGAGTGTCGGCGTGCATAGTGAAGACGGGCTGCTGCTGTGCGAGGTACACCGTCCAATGAACAAGCTGCCCGGCCTGCGGGGCGCCCTGAAGGTGCAGTTTGATCGGCTCGACCTGGCAGCGGGCACCTATTTTGTGGATGTCGGCGCATATGCGTCCGATTGGTCAACCACTTATGACTATCATTGGCACGTGCACCGGATGATGGTGGGCGGCCCGGCCGGTCCAAGCGAGGGTAAAGGGCCGCTGCGGCCGCCGTTTCACTGGGACGTGACTGCTACGTCAGCTTGAAGCGCTTGTCGTGTGAGGTCGCGTGCTGCTGGAGCAGTTCCTTGATTTGGCCGATTGTGTCTTGGCTGGCGTCCTTGAGGTCCTGTTTCACGGTGGTGCTGTCGTTGGCCACGGCCAGCTGCGACCAGTAGGTGTTATAGATCACACCCAGCCAGGTGATGTACTGCAGGTTTTCTTCCAAGGACTGCAGCGGGCGCGACACGAAGAAGCTCAGCAAAACGGCGACGCCAAGACCGCCCGACACCACGCCGAACATGGCTTCGCCGCTGCCGATGGCTAACCAAACGCCCATGAGGAAGAGTCCAACGCCGACGAAGATCAGCGTCACATAGAGGGCGACCGTCAGCCAGTAGGGATACAGGAACGCGTTGAGCACCCGGCCAAACATGATGTTGTTGTTGGCAAAGCCCTGGCTGATGTGGGTGCGCCATGCCGCGTACAACTCCGGATCGACATCCGCAAGCAGCCGGCCGTCGGGCAGAGCCGGCGGCTTTGGTGCAGGGATTGCAGCTACCATCGGTTCGTTAAGTGCAGAGATCGTCATAGTTCCTCCTGTACAGTGCAACTCAAGCAGGCTACGGCTGCCGGCATTTCCACACGAACAACGCCTGGGGAGCGTACAGAACGTCGGCTAGTATATGAGGTTTTGCTGGAACCTGCAATTGCGTTTTGCACTCACCCTGTGTGATCCGGGGCACAGCAGGTGCGCGTCAGGGGGCGGATGGAGGCGCTTCCACATAGGATGTCAGGGGCGGCCGGTACCAGGCAGCGCCTGCCGCCGGATGCACCGCGTCTTCTACAGGTGGAACAAGTTCGACGAATTGATCCGGGCCGGTGTACGGCCGGGCCGCATAGATAGCGCCGTCCATAGAGAAGATGGTGCGGCCCTCGGGCAGCCAACCCGGGTGCGACATGGGCTGCGCTGCGTCTGGAAACAGCGCCGTGCCTGTACCGGTCGCCAAGCCCGCAGGCGCGTCTGATCGTCCACTGTGTTCGGCATCCAAAAAGCTTGTGAGGTCGATCGTGTACAGCGCTGCGGAGTCTGCTGGCCCGGCGACAAAGATCATCTCGTTGTCAGCGTTTACGCCAGGATCGCGCTGATCGGATGGCCCCACAACCACGGGTGTCAGCAGCGGCTCCTTCTCCGTCGCAGAAGTCAAAGAATCCGGTACGGCGACCAGGAATATGTCATTACTGCCACTGCGGTCGCTGGTGAAGACCAGGTGGCGGCTGTCGGGCAGCCAGGCAGGACGCCAATCGCCGCCGGGAGCGAACGTGAGTCGGGTTTGGTCAGAGCCATCGGCTAGCATGACATAAATCTCGGGGTTACCGTCACGCAGCGAGACAAAGGCAATCTTGCGCCCGTCCGGCGACCAGGCCGGCAGCACGTCGTCGCCGGCGCTGTCGGTCAGACGCGTGGCCGTGCACTTCACGGCAGCGGCCTCGCTGGGGCCGGCCGGCAGCCCGCCGCAGTCGGCGGGCGTACGATAGATTTCCCAGTCACCGGTCTGGTCGTTCTGGAAGGCAAGGTGGGTCCAGCCTGGCGACCACGCTGGATTTTCGCTGGAACCGCCATTGGGGATAGGACGCGGTTCTGCCGGCTGCGGCGATACGGCGTCGGCTACATAAAGTGTACGGGCACCTTCACTCCCAGCCGCGTAGGCAATCGGCGGCGTCCACGCCTGCCACGTCGCACCCGCGTCGAGCGAACGCCAGGTCGTGCGCGTGCCCTCTGCGCTCCAGCCTCCACGGCCGGTGGCAACCTGGTCTTGCGCCAGCGTGGGGGACAGGCTGAGGAGGTCGAGCCCGAGATCTGCGGGGTATTGCACAGCCGGGAGCAACTGCCAGGTCTTACTGCCGTCAGCACTGCGGTACCATTCGCCTGACGGGAGGAGGTTGACAAGCCTCGTGCTAATGTCTGCTGTGGCACTGTCGGCAGCGGCATACTCGCGCGCCACTTGCTGGGTGAGTTCCACACGGTTGAGCCAAGAATTGGGAAACGGGCCAAGCTGTTCGACGCCTGCACTCTGCACGTCGGCTGCCGGCAGTGCTGTGAGCCAGCCGTTCCCAAACAGGTAGAGTACGCTGCCGTCGGGCGAAATATGGACGCCAGCCGGAGGATCTGTCACAAACGGGATGACAGATACGAGTGCGAACGCCGGATCTTCGGCGCGTCGCAGCACCCAGAGGCCACGAGCGCGGACCACGTAGAGCCAGTCCCCCGCCGGAGCGAGTGCCGGCGGGCCAGAAATACCTTCGAGAGGCTGGGCAACGGCAGCCAGTGAATCGCGGCGCGTGACGAGGTAGATACGGTGTTGGGTTGGCTCGAAGCCGAGCCAGTCGTAGGAGATGGCAGAGACGCCCGCCTCAGCCGTAGGCTGGACGCAAGGCAATGCTGGCCGACTGGTGTTCGATGGGCAGATCGACCTGGTGCCCGCTCTGCAGATCGTAGGCCTTGTAGGTGCGGTAGTGGCGGTTAGGCGAGCCGCTCGTATCGGCGTAGCCGACGTACAGCAACTGCTGGTCGGGATCGACGGCAAGATCGAAGAGGCTGGAGAATGGCTCAGCGGCGGTCACGCCAAAGGATTGGGGCTCCGCCTGCAGATCGGCAAGCGGCAGGGTGACGACCTCGTAGCTGCGTAGGCCTCCGTGCTGCGGCTGCGCCGTCGTGCGGATGACAAACAGGCGAGCATCTTCTCCGGCGGGCTCGGCTGCCAGGGCGGCGGCCTCGAAGGGCAGCACGAAAGCTCGTTCGAGGCTGGCGCGGTCGAGCACTTGGATGCCGTCGAGTTGAGAGCTGGCGACGAAGATCTGGTCGGACGTGGCCACAAGCTGGGCGCTACGATTCGAGACAAGCGGAACCAAGCGGGCAGAGGCACGCACGGGGGCGAGCGTGGCCGGATCCAGTTCGTAGACACGCTGGGCGGCGTCCAACACGTAGACCGCACCGTCGGGGGCGATGTCCCAGGCCAGGATCGGCTGCATGGGTGTGGGCATGGCGGCTACAACGGGGCGCGGGCGCGCCGGCAAATAGGGATAGGACGACGGCTGCCAGAATCAGGCTGAGTTGGCGCATGGGGTGGCTCCATTTGGTTGCAGGCGGCTAGTCAACCGCACAATATGGGTACGCAGATGCGGGCAGCCAGATTATACTCTATTCGTAGGCCAGGCTCTCGCGCACGCTGACGCGGCTGGCGGCGCGCGCCGGGAGGCCGCTGGCGGCGACCGCGAGCACGGTGATGATGCCAAGCCAGATGAGCGGACCGGTGGGGGTATAGCGGTAGACCATCTGGCTGCCAAGCGCGCTGCTGAGACCGTTGACCATCAGCTGGCCGGCGGGAATGCTGAGCGGCCAGGCGATCAGCCAACTCAGCCAGCCGAGGATGAGCCCTTCGCCGATGAACTGGCCGCCGACTGCGGCGGAAGAGGCGCCAATGGCACGGAGCACGCCGATCTCGCGACGTCGCTCCAGCACATTGAGCGAGAGCACGCCGCTGAGCGCCAGGCTGCCCACCACGCCGATCAACGACGGCCATGGTCGCCAGCAGCGTGAGAATGACGGCAAATTGCGCCATGACCCCCTCGATGATCTCCACCGACGTGTCTTTGCCGAAGACCGAGCCTGCTTGCAGGCGCACACGGTCGGAGGTATAGACATCACGCAGGTGGTGGGCGAGCCCTCGCACGGCGGCGCTGTCCTTGTCGGTGGCTTGAATCCAGATGGTCGTGGCGCGGTTGACCTCGTGTTGGGCGCGCCCGAAGCGCGTCGCGCGGGACATGGGCGGACACTGTGACGATCGGATCAAAGAGCAGGCCGACTACCTGCCAGTCGGATTCCTTGTCAACCCCGAACTTGAGTGTAACTTTATCGCCGATCTCTACCCCGGCGTCGTTTGCCAGCTTCTGGTTGAGCACAACCACGTTTGTGTCACCCGGCTGCAGCCAACGACCGGCCACCATCTGGGGGCCGTACAGGTTCGTCGGCAGCGGCACGCCAAACACGGCAGCGCGCTTGTCGTCGTTTGTTTCGGGCGTGCCCGCAAGCCGGATGTTGGCGTTCTCCAAAGCCCACACCTCGACGGCCTTGACGCCGGGCTCCGCGAGGGCGATGTCCTGCAGCCGATCCACGCGTTCGGCGCGCTCGGTGGCGAAGTTGACGTCGAAGCGGAGGATGGAGAAAAGCAGGTCGCCAAACGTGTAGTTGGCGGCGTCGCGGGTCGTCATAACGGTCATGAAGATCAGGCCGCTGAGCACGAGGGTGATTTCGGTGAGAATCACGCGCTGCTTATGGCGAAACGTGTTGCTGATGGTGAGGGCGAGCAGTTCGGGCAGGAAGCGGATCTTGGCCATAAGGCGGTCGAGCAGCGTGGCTTCGGCGCGCAGACCGTAGTTGCTGATGGCCTCGCGCACCGTGATGCGCGAGCCGGTCCACAGTGGAACGAGGCTGGCCAGCATGGGGGCAACCAGGGCAATCACGACCTGCGCCTGAATGGCGAGAGGTGACAGCTCAAAGGCACCCTCGGCGTTGAAGGCGGACATCAGGTAATTGCCCAAGGTACGTGCGGCCAAGGCGCTCAGCGGAATCGAGAGCACGAGGGCCATGACGCCGTAGGCAAAGACGATGGTGAGATAGAGGAGAAAGATGGTGCGCGTGCGAGCACCGATGGCCTTGAGTATGCCGATCTGGTTGATCTGGCGGTTGATCAGGGCAGTAATCGTGTTGTAGACGAGGAACAGGCCCAGGATCAGCGCAATGGTAGCCATGAAGCCCATGATGAAGAACAGGCCGTCGAGGGGATCCTGGAAGAAGTGCTTGTTTGGATCGGCGATGCTGCCGCCGCGCGGCGAGGCGCCGCCGACCATCAGATCCTGCTTCTCCAGCTTGTCCTGCATTGTATTGGCGATGGCCGTCGCCTGGTCGGCATCAAAGTGAGTGGTGCTGGCAAAGATGCGGTTGTAGTTTTCGCTGCCGGTCAGATTGCCGAACTCCTCCAGCGTTGTATAGAACTGGGCGTTGCCCCCAAAGCTGGGCGGCTGGACGATCTGGTCATAGATGACGCTGCCGATGGTGATGGTCGTTTCGCGGCGGTTGACACGGATGTAGACGCGGTCGCCTTCGTGGACGTCAAACGCGGTGTCCCCGCCCTGGCCGATGCCAAAGACCTTTTTGTGGGGCCATTGGCCACTGATCAGCTGGTACTTGGTAAGAGTCTGATCCTCGTAATCTGTGCGGGCGTTGAGGCCGGCTGGGCGCCAGGGATCGGCGGGCGACAGCCGCCACTCAATTCCCTGCTGCGCCACACCTTCGACCGCGGATACGCCCTCGATGGCAGAGAGGACGTCTAGCGCCTTTTCGTCCACACCTGGATCGGTCCAGAGATAGACCGTTGGCGGGGCTGACTGGCGCCAGGACATCTGCATGCCGGTGATCATGAACTGGCGTGTGCCGATGATCATGCCGATGGCGAAGGTGCCCACCGCGATGATCAGCACCACCTGGATGGTGCGCCCTTTGTTTTCCCAGAGGTCACGCCAGACTTTATCCCACAAAACGCCCATGACTATGTGCCCAGCCTATTGTACGCACGGTGCGGATCAGAATCAGGAATGACTAGCTATGATCTGCCACGATCTGGCCATCTGCGATCTCGATCTTGCGCGGCACGGTCTGTGCCAGGTCCTTATCGTGGGTGACGACGACCATTGTTTTGCCGCCGGCCACAAACTGTTGAAAAAGGTCGAAGATACGATGAGCGGTCTCCTGGTCCAGGTTACCCGTTGGCTCGTCGGCAACGATCAGGGGCGGATCGTTGGCAAGGGCGCGTACGATGGCAGCGCGCTGCTGCTGGCCGCCGCTAACCATGCTGGGCAGTTTGTTCGCCTGGTCGGCCAGCCCCACCATGTCGAGCAGGTGCAGCGAGCGCTCGCGACGTTCGCGCGGCGAGTATTTCCCGGCCAGATCCATGGGCAGGATGACATTTTTGAGCAGCGTCAGCGCCGGCAGCAGTTGGAAGAACTGGAAGATGATGCCGACGCACTGGCCGCGCCAGCGTGCAAGCCCATTTTCGCTCAGCTTGTGCACCGGCTGACCCAGCACCATCACCTCGCCGTCGGTGGGGCGGTCAATGCCGGTGATCATGTTAAGCAGCGTAGATTTTCCGCTGCCGGAGGGACCGACAATTGCGACAAACTCGCCGGTATCTATCTGTAGAGAAACGCTTTTGAGGATTTCGATCTCGCCGCCGCCCACGGCATATCGTTTGACAACGTTGTGCAGTTCGATCACTGATTCGTAATGGTTCGGCGGCTGCATAAATAAGGATCCGGCTGCTGTGCTTGTCCATGTAGTAACTTTGTCACATGTTAGTCATTATAACATACGCAGTTTTGGCTCTGCCGTCGCGGCGAATTCGACCACGACAGAGAGGTTCGTATTGCTTTGACAGGGGTAGTCAACTCTGCTAACGTTCCCGGATTATTCGACATGCCGTCAGCAGAGGAGTCAAGCTTGTCGCAGCCACCAGTTCATTCCAACGCTTTGCACCAACCCTTCGAAGTAGGCGTATTTACTTTTGTGGAACTGACGTCGGATCCTTTCACGGGTCAGATGATCAGCCCGGCGCAGCGGCTGCAGAACCTGTTAGAAACGATCGAACTCGCCGACCAGGTTGGCCTGGATGTGTTCGGCGTTGGCGAACATCACCGGCCGGATTATGTGTCATCGGCCCCGGCCGTCATTTTGGGGTCAGCCGCGAGCCGCACCAGGCGCATCCGCTTGACGACGGCGGTCACCGTGCTCAGTTCGGACGATCCCGTGCGCGTCTTTCAAGATTTTGCAACGCTGGATTTGCTGTCGGGCGGGCGGGCTGAGATCATGGCCGGCCGCGGGTCGTTTATCGAGTCCTTTCCGCTCTTTGGCTACGATCTGCAGGACTACGACGCGTTGTTTTCCGAGAAGCTGGATTTGCTGCTGAAGCTGCGGGAAGGTGAGAAGGTGACTTGGTCCGGCAAACACCGGCCGGCGCTGCGTGGGCTTGGCGTTTATCCGCGGCCGCTGCAGCAGCCGCTGCCCGTTTGGATAGCCGTAGGCGGCACGCCGGAATCGGCGGCGAGGGCGGGGCGGTTAGGGCTGCCCATGGCGCTGGCCATCATCGGCGGGATGCCCGAGCGGTTTGCGCCGTTTGTCCAGCTCTATCGGCAAGCAGCACGCGAGGCAGGACGTGACCCGGCGCAGCTGCCCGTAAGCATCAACTCGCACGGATTTATCGCCGACAGCATGCAGGAGGCAGTAGACGACTACTACCCATCCGCTACGGTTGTCATGAATAAGATCGGGCGCGAACGTGGTTGGGCGCCGGCGACGCGGCAGC
Source organism: uncultured Chloroflexia bacterium (assembly GCA_963701415.1). Taxonomy (GTDB): domain Bacteria; phylum Chloroflexota; class Anaerolineae; order Caldilineales; family Caldilineaceae; genus Fredericiella. Next base: position 46,793 of record CAVPAH010000017.1, on the reverse strand, counting down.
AGCTTGAAGGCCTCGCGCACATTGCGCGGGGCAGACTTTGTGGGCACACCCGACGAGATCGTCGAGAAGATGCTGTTCCAGCACGAGATCTTCGGCCACCAGCGCTGTCTTCTGCAGTTGGGTGTGGGGACGATCGATCATGCCAAGGTGATGCATGCGATCGAACTGCTGGGGACGAAGGTGGCTCCCGTCGTGCGGCAGGAAGTCGCGCGGCGCATGGGCGCGCCTGTATAGCAAAATACCTTGGAGCTCAGCGCGCTCCGTACGCAAAAAGCGCACGACAGGACGTTGAGCTCCAAGGCGTAAGCTGCTAGCCGCCGGCCATGGCGCCGACGATGAGGTAGGGTTCCCTACCCTCTGCAACTGCAGCGGGCAGCGGAGCGTCGGGAGGTTCGTGCGACAGGTCCTGTTCGCAGGCGAAGAAACGCACGAGACTGCGGCGCTTGAGCGTGCCGTGCTCGCGGATGGTACCGCGCAGCATCGGGTACTGGGCCTCGAGCGCGTCGAGCACAGTACGTTGGGTAACTGGCCCGTCGACTTCGAGCTGTACTTCGCCGGTCACCCGTGCCAGGTTGCGCAGGTGTGTCGGCAGCTTGACGCGGATCACGGCAGCACCTGGACCTCGACCGAGAGGACAGGCGGCAGGTCGTGCACGATAGGTGCCCATGTATCGCCGGAATCGGCCGAACCGTAGATCTGGCCGCCGGTGGTGCCGACATAAATACCGCAGGAGTCAAGCGTGTCGACGGCCAGCGCGTTGCGCAGCACGTTGACATAACAGTCGCTCTGCGGCAGGCCATTGGTAAGTGCCTCCCACTCGTTGCCACCGGTGCGGCTGCGGTAAACGCGCAGTTTGCCGTCGGGCGGGTAGTGCTCCGAGTCGCTCTTGATCGGCACGACGTAGACGGTTTCGGGTTCGTGGGCATGCACGGCGATGGGGAAGCCGAAGTCGCTCGGCAGGTTGCCGCTGATCTCATGCCACAGGTCGCCGCAGTTGTCGCTGCGCATCACGTCCCAGTGCTTCTGCATGAATAGCACACCGGGGCGTGACGGGTGCATGGCAATGCTGTGGACACAGTGGCCGACGTCGGCGTCGGTGTCGGGCAGTTCCCAATTGGAAACCAACCCGCGATTGATCGGCAGCCAGGTTTCGCCGCCGTCGTCCGTGCGGAAGGCGCCGGCAGCCGAGATGGCGATGTAAATGCGGTTGGGGTTAGTGGGGTCGAGCACCATAGTGTGCAGGCACATGCCGCCTGCGCCCGGCGCCCAAAGGTTACCCTTCACAGCGCGCAGGCCGGCCAGTTCCTGCCAGCTCTTGCCGCCGTCACTGCTGCGGAACATGGCGGCATCTTCCACACCGGCATAAACCATATTGGGATCGGTCAGCGACGGCTCCAGGTGCCACACGCGCTTGAACTCCCACGGATGCTGGGAGCCGTCGTACCACTGGTGTGTGCCGGGATCGCCTTGGTACTTGAACTCATTGTTGACGGGCTCCCAAGTCTGGCCGCCGTCATCCGAGCGCTGGATAAGCTGGCCAAACCATCCCGTCGACTGCGAAGCATAAATGCGGTTGGGGTCGGCAGGCGAGCCGACTACGTGGTAGATCTCCCAACCGGCGAACTGGGGTTCACTGACCTGCCACTCCTTGCGCCGTTCGTCTGAAGTCAGGATAAATGCGCCCTTGCGGGTGCCTGCCAAAATGCGTACCTTGCTCATTGCTCCTCCTGTAGGTACTGCTCGGTTTCTTCCTCGTTCAGGTCTTTGTAGTTTGCATGCTAAACGCGTATGCGTGTTGATAGACACGCATACGGATATGGAGCTAGCGAATGGTGCACAATGCCTGGCGGATCTCGCCCAGGTGGTAAGCCGTATGCACGATGGTCGCAATGGCGCCGCCGATCTCGAAATCGGTCGGCCACGTCGGCGTGTCGTGGATCAGGGTCTTAATACGATCATAGCTCTCGCGCAGTTCCCCCTTGATCTTCTCCCATTCATCAGGGGTGACGGCGGAGGTCTCGCGCCAGATCTTGCCCCAGTCCTGCTTTTCGAACTGCTGAGTACGAACGGTATGCTCGAGTACGTCGAGGTAAAACGCCACGTGTTTCACCTGGGCCGCCAACGTAGCGCACTTGCCACCAACTGGTATCGACGCCTCGGCAGCCGAAACCGTCGCCAACGTTTCAAACATCGACGTACCCTTGTCAAGATAATAGCCCTGAACGTTATCAAAGGTCTCATCGAGCAGCGAGTACAGCGCCTTGGTGAACTCGTCTGCCTGGATCTGTTGTGTTTGGAGTTGTGAAGACATGGCTCTCCTTTCATGTTACTTTGTGAACCGCAACCGCCGCGCTGCTATGGGGAGAGTGCGAACAGGAGCCTATTATAGAAAATTTGTTCTGCATTTGTCAACCATCAATTTCCAAATGAGCCCGTTGTGCATTCCGTGTTATTCTGTGACGTACGAGGTGCCATTTCGTTACGGGCAGCACCAAAGCAATGATCGATTATCTCATCCATCTCTACCAGCGCGGTGCAGAGCCCTTCCGCAGCTTGTCGGCACTGCCCGATGAGGAAGCGCTGCGGATTATGCAGGCGCTTTACAGGCCAGGCTCGGTATACTGGGAGCGCTTCGAGGACGCTGCACAGTATCTGCAGATGCGCCGGCAGACGGAACACTGGCTGCGGGAGGCGTTTCTGGCAAAGGGCGGTTCCCCAAAAGAGCTCTATCCGATCTACATGGTGTTGGGGAAGACTAAGTGGATGCAGACGGCACTCAATCCGGCGACAGTGGCCAGCACGGAGGAAGCTGTGGTGCCCCTCGCTCTGTTCGAGGCCGGTGACATCAGTTTCACTTACCCAGACAGCATGGTATCCGCTATGGTCGCCAGCCAGAAGGATCCGGCATATTACCTGCCTGAATACCACGGCCATGTCTTTACCTTATCCGAAATAAGCACCATCATCGGCACGTATGGTCTGCCCGGCGAGACGTGGGGAGCAAACCTACCCGGCCATCTCGCTAACTACGTCGAGGCACAGATTTGGAATCACCAGCCGCTGCTGAAATACAGGCGCGCGCTTGGCTTCCAAGGTTGAATGGGGTTGCGATATGAATATGTTTCTCCCACTTACGGCGCAAGATGCCACATTAGGCCTGGTGGGCGGAAAGGGGAACAACCTGGCGAAGCTGGCGCGGGCTGGCCTGCCTGTGCCGGGTGGTTTCTTGTTGACAGTGGCAGCTTACCAATCATTTCTAGCTGCCAACGAACTGCATCGTGTGGTTGCTGCCGCACTTGCCGGCCTGGACGCTGCTAGTCCAGCGGCGTTGGAGACAGCCTCAGCGCGCATCCGGGCGGCGTTTGCGGCGGGCGAGATGGTGCCGGCTTTGCGAGTGGCTCTGGCAGAGGAGTACCGTCGCATCGGTGAACCGCCGGTGGCGGTGCGATCTTCGGCCACGGCCGAGGACCTGCCCGACATGTCGTTTGCGGGACAGCAGGACACCTTTCTGAATGTACAAGGACTCGACGCTCTGTGCGATGCCGTCGTCGCCTGCTGGAGCAGCCTGTGGACGGCCCGTGCCATTGGGTATCGGGAGCGCAACCAGGTTGGCCAGACGAATGTAGCGCTTGCCGTGGTCGTGCAGAAGATGGTCGACGCCGAGGCGGCCGGCGTGCTCTTTACCGCCAATCCTCTCAATGGCCGGCGTACAGAAACGGCAATCGACGCCACTCTGGGGTTGGGTGAGGCGCTGGTCAGTGGCCAGGTTGAGCCTGACCATTATGTTGTGGACGAGAAGACGCATACTGTTGTACGCAAGGCGTTAGGCGCCAAGGAAACGGTGATCGTAGGCCGGCCAGGCGGCGGAACCTTAACACAGCGAGAAGAGAACGGCAGCCGGCAGGCAATCCCGGACGCCGTGATTCTCGAACTGGCCGCAATGGGGGCCAAGGTTGAGGCGCTCTACGGGTTCCCGCAGGACATTGAGTGGGCCTGGGATGGGACTAAGCTGTTCTTACTGCAGGCGCGCCCGATCACGTCGCTGTACCCGCTGCCTGAAGGTATGCCGGAGTCGCCGCTTCAAGTCATGTTCGCGCTGGCGGCAGTGCAAGGGGTCTTTGAGCCGTTTACGCCCCTCGGACAGGACTTGCTCAAGCTGGTATTGAGCGGGGTGCGGCGTGTCTATGGGCTGAACCCCGATTTCAGGCGGCAGACCACCTTTTTGAGCGCGGCCGAGCGCCTGTATATCAACGTCACGCCGGTCCTGCGCAACCGTATCGGACGTAAGATTGTGCCGCGGTTCATCCGTGTCATCGATCCAGGGGTGGCACAGGCATTTGGCGAGATCGTCGAAGATCCGCGGATGGCGCCGTCCGGCCCCATGATCAGGTTGGACTCGCTGCGCCGAATCCTTGGGTTCGTGGTGCCGATGGCAGCGCGCGTTGTGCGAAATATCCGCGACCCACAAGCGGCACGGCAGCGATTCACCAGGGATACTGACGCAGCGGTCGCGCAGGCATCAGCGCGCGCAGCCGGCACGGGCGATCTGTGGGAAGACTACCGGCGCCGGCTCGACCTGGTGCTGGCGGGAAGCAACATCATGCCTGAACTCGTGGTGCCCGAGGGGGTGACGGCCGTCGTGGCAGGGATGGCGCCCTTCTTTGGCATCTTGCAGAGGTTTGCCGAACAGGCCGCTGCCGCCAAAAGCCGGCCGGAGCTGGCGCAGCTGCCGCTGACGATCGCCCGCAGCTTGCCGTACAATGTAACGACCGAGATGGATCTTTCTTTGTGGCAGGCGGCACAGATCATCCGGTCTGACGCAGCCACAGCGCAGGCGTTTGCGGCAGCGCCGGCGGCGGACCTGGCGGCGGACTACCTGGCGGGAAGGCTGCCGCCGGTGGCACAGATGGCGGTGGCGATCTTTCTATCACCAGTATGGCATGCGGGGACCGGGCGAGATCGACATTGGCCGGCCCCGCTGGCGCGAGCAGCCTGAGCCGATCATGCAAGTGCTCCAGAGCTATCTCGCCATCGATGATCCGGTCAATGCGCCGGATGCCGTGTTTGCCCGTGGGGTGACGCAGGCGGAAGCAGCGGCACAGGAACTGGTGACTGCGGTACGCGAGCTGCCGGGTGGCCCGGTCAAGGCACGCCTGGCGCGTTGGGCCATTGGCCGTTATCGGGCACTAGGTGGACTGCGTGAGGCGCCGAAGTTTTTTGCCATCCGCTACATGGGTGTAGTGCGCCAGGGTCTGCTTGAGAGCGGGCAGAGATTGGCGGAACTCGGCCTGCTGCAGGCAGCGGATGACTTGTTCTATCTGACCGTCCCGGAGCTGCAGCAGATTGCGAACCAGCGAGACGTCAGTGCCGGCCTGCGCGAGCGGGTCGCCGAGCGGCGAGCAGACCATGCACGAGAACTGCGGCGCAAACAGCTGCCGCGCGTGCTGTTGAGCGATGGCACAGCCTACTACGAAGGTTTACGTGCAGAAAGTGGGAACCAGGGCGGCGACACGTTGGTGGGCGACCCGGTATCACCGGGGGTCGTGGAAGGGATCGTGCACGTCGTCTTCAGCCCGAACGGTACACAGCTGGCGCCAGGCGAGATACTGGTCTGTCCCGGCACCGATCCTGCGTGGACGCCGCTGTTTCTGGCGGCGGGCGGCCTGGTGATGGAAGTAGGGGGCATGATGACGCACGGCTCGGTCGTAGCGCGAGAATATGGGATTCCGGCAGTTGTGGGTGTACACGAGGCCACCCGCCGGCTGCAAAGCGGGCAGCGCGTGCGGGTGGACGGGATGAAGGGTGTCGTTACTCTGCTCGACAGCAGCACAGGAACTTCGCCGGCGGCTAGTGCCGTAACGCCTGCACCGTAACATCTTCTCGGGAGCCGGTAAACGTCTGCACGATCAGCGCAGCCAACGCATCGCGCTCGAGATCGGTGCCGTTGGCCATGATGACGATACCGAGATCTTCCGCGGGATAGAGGCGCATGGTGGTGGCGAACCCTGGGCCACCGCCATCGTGCTGCAGCCGCACGCGGCCGCGGTCTGCCACGAACAACCAGCCGAGTCCATGCGCGCTGCCGGACACCTCCGCTACGCCCTGTGTCCCTGCCAGGCCAACGGGCGCAGCGGTCATCATGGCCACGCTCTGGGGGGATAGGATACGGGCACCGTCGAGTTCGCCGCCATGCAGGAAGGCCTGTAGCAGGCGGGCCACGTCGGGTGCAGGTCCGATCAACCCGGATGGCGGCAGCGCATCGGTGTAGACGCGGTTGAGCCACAAGATAGTGCCCGAACGCTGATGAATGAGCGCTTTGGTATCGAGCAGGAACGGTAGCAGCGGCGTGTACAAGTGCACGAGCTGTTGAGAACCACTTGCCTCCTGTGTCTGCCGTTCGTCAGGGTAGAGAAAACCTGTGTTGTGCATACCCAGCGGCTGCAGGATGTTGTCCGTAACGTAGGCAGCGTAGGATTGGCCGCTGACCCGTTCGATGATAGCGCCGAGCACCATGTAACCGAGATTGGTGTAGGCGGCCTTCGTGCCTGGGCGCGACTGCAGCTTGCTGAACTGTGGCAGCTGGTGCCGGATCAGATCAGTCTGGTCGACCAGTTCGTCGGCGTAGTGCATCCAGCCGATCATGGCCGGCATAGGGTCCGGCAGGCCAGAGCTGTGGTTCAGCAGATGCCGAACCGTAACGGCCCTGCTTGCACCCGCACCATACTCCACGTCGAACCAAGGCAGATAGTCCGTTACCGGTGCATCCAAATTCAGCCGACCGCGTTCGCTCAGTTGCAGCACGGCGATCGCCGTCACAATCTTGGTCATCGACCACCAGTGGTAAACGGTGTCCGGTGTTGCAGCGATTTGCGCAGGACCATCAGCCAGGCCGAAGGCTCGATTGTAGATGAGCTTGTCGCCCTTGACGACCGTGACTGACAGGCCCGGCGGGTTACCGGAGGCCGTGAGCTTTGTGAGATACGTGTCCAGTTCGTCTACTGTCGCAGCGGCGAGCGGCGGTGCTGGCGTGTGCGCCGCCAGCGTGTAGACGATGCCAGCGCCGATGAGACCGAAAGCGAACAATACACCAGCGACATTTAGCAGTCGGTATACCAGTTGCGATTCCATATAGATGCTTTTCCTTTCGTTCTTGTTCGTTTGCTAGCTGCGGCTTCGTATCTCGACTTGATCTGGGCCAGCTAGGGGTGCTGCCGGTCGGTAGCCTAAGCGGCCATGCGTAGCCATGATCACGATAGCCATGAGCAAACCGAAAGTGAACACCGTAATCAGGCTGTAGTCGTTCTGGAATTGGACTGGGTCCGTGGCGCCCACCAGGTTGGCGACCAACCTAGACGTGGAATTCTGCGTGGCGTGGAGCAGAATCACCAGCAACACGCTGCCGCCCGTGCAGTTATAAACCCAGGTCAGCACAAATGCGTTTACCATCGTCGCCAGAAACCACAGTCCAAAGGTCGCAGCCCCATTGGGTTGCAGCACAAGATTCGGCAGGTGCCAGAATGCCCACAGCAAACCCAGCAGCAAGGTGGCCAACAGGGGTCCATGTTTTCGCTGCAGGTTTGGCAAGGCGAACCCGCGCCAGCCAGGTTCTTCGCCCAGGCCGGTCGTCAGGGCAGTGAGCAAGATCAACGGCGCAAAGCGGGTGATTAATGTGGGCCACTGCTGTGCCAGGGACTGGAAGGGAAGCATGCCGTATAGGAAGCTCGCGCCCAGGAGCGTAAGCAGTGGGACGCCGATAAGAGTAAAGAGATACCAGCGGAAGCCGACCCGCCAGCGCACGATGGTGCGCAGCCACGGTATAACGCCTGCCCGCCCTTGCGTGATGGCAAGAACGAGCAGTGCTGCGACCGCGGGACCGTAGACGGCCGCTTCCGCCGCCAGCCCCAACACGGGCGTGTCTGGCGCAAGAAGGCCAAACTGGACTGCAAACACTGCCCCGAGCAGGATTGACCATGTAATGCCGTATGCGAGCAGACTATATGCCAGGAGTGAGTGGCGCTGCAGCCAGCCTCTTAACGCCAGCCGGCCTTTCATTGTCTCGCCTGCTTGTGGGAGTTGTGTCTCGGTTGTCATGAATGTCTCCTTGTTGAATTAGCAAATGTCCTGCCTGGAATCCTCGTCCAAGCGGTTGACTGCGACCAGGGTCAGATTCAGGTCACGGATGCGCGCGAGAACACCGTGGAGCCGGGCCTGGTCGAGCGACCCAACCAGCAATGTTTCGCCGGCCGGGAGCTGGATCACGTTCAGGCCGTCAAACCACTCGGACCAATCCGCCGTCAGGTGACCACATATTCGTATCTGGTAGCAGCTGTTCAACTCGCACCTCCAATGTGGCCTGATTGTAGCCGGGCGCCGGAGCACCCGCATCCAACTTTGGTTAGATTGAGGGGTTAGATTCTAGCTTGGACTATCGATTTGACTCAGGGGTTGAATAACGATTAATAGTGTATGTAAATGGCAGATGGTCTGGTATAATCGCAGGCCCATGCGTAGGGACATGCGACACTGAGTCGCCGAGGAAAAGCCGCAGCGTAGATGAGCGTGCCTTTGCTCCAAACCAAGTTATATGCACCGCTGTCCCACTCGAACCTGGTCCGCCGGCCGCGCTTGATTGAGAAGCTGAATGAGGGCAGCTCGAGCCGTCTCACGTTGATTTCCGCACCTGCGGGATTTGGCAAGACCACGCTGGTAAGTGAGTGGCTGGCACAGGGGCAGCAGGGTGCAGGCTGGCTGGCGCTGGACGAAGACGACAACGACATCGTTCGATTTCTCACCTACGTGGTGACGGCCCTGTGCAGCGCCGGCGATCAGAAGGACAAGAGCATGTTAACGCTGCTGCAGGCACCCCAGCAGGTGCCGCTGCGGTCGATCTTGGGCACGCTCGCCCAGGAGTTGAGTTCACGCACTACGCGCCGCGTGTTGGTGCTTGACGACTATCACGTGATCGGCAGCGAGACAATTCACGAGGCAGTCGCGTTTCTTTTGGAACATGTGCCTGAGGTGCGCTGGATCGTCATCACGCGTGCAGATCCGCCGCTCCCGCTGGCGCGGCTGCGTGCGCGGCGCCAACTCTTGGAAGTGCGTGCTGCTGATCTCCGGTTTACGTTGGATGAGACGACGGAATATCTCAGCGGCGTCATGCAGCTGGCGCTCAGTGGCGACTCGGTGCAAGAATTGGATCGGCGCACGGAGGGCTGGGTAACGGGCCTGCACCTGGCGGGCCTGGCCCTGCAAGGTAGCAGCGACCGGGCTGCATTCGTCCACGAGTTCTCCGGCAGCCATCGCTATATCGTCGACTATCTCGTGGACGAAGTGCTGAACCGGCTGCCGCAGAACGTGCAAGCATTTCTATTGCAGACTTCGATCCTCGATCGGTTCTGTGCGGGTCTATGTGCGGCTGTTGTTCGTGAGGAAGCGGGCAGCGCGGACCGCAGCGCGGCAGAAGCACTTCGCATCTCCGCTGCTGCGGCCCAAGACATGCTGGAAGCGATCGAGAACGCCAATCTCTTCCTGATTGCGCTGGACGACGTACGCTGCTGGTACCGCTATCATCACCTGTTTGGTGACCTGTTGCGGCAGCGGCTGCGCCGCCAGCGCAGTTGGGACGAGGCCCCGCTTCATCAGCGGGCGGCGCACTGGTTTGCAGAGCAGGGTTTGGTTGAGGAAGCGGTGCGCCATGCTGTGGCGGCCGCAGACTTCGTGTTTGCGGCAGACCTGCTGGAGCAGCGCAGCGAGGTGCTGTGGACGCAAGGCGGTTTCGCCGTACTGCAGCATTGGCTATCCGTGCTGCCTAGCGGCATAAAGCAGGATCGCCCTCGCTTGCTGCTTGCGCATGCTTGGGCCGAATTCCTCACCGATTCCTCGCTGGCACTGGTCGACGCCCGGCTGCGGGAGGCAGAGCTTGCCATCCAGCGCCTTGAGAGAGACAGCTCCACATCGGTTGATAGTATAGGGGAATTGCAGGGAGTTGCAGCGGCGATTCGGGCTGCGCAGCAGAGCAAAGAGGAGGCCGCCGCGCCAACCATTGCGTATTCGCAGCAGGCGCTTGCCCTGCTGCCGGTGCGTAGCGAGCGCTGGCGCAGTGTAGCTCTGCTGTGCCTGGGGTTTGCCTATGAGATGGACGGCGCCGCACTGCCTGCCATTGCGACGCTGGAAGAAGCAATCCAGCTTTGCCGCCGCATCGGCAATGATTACTCCGCGACGGTGGGGAGTATGGCGCTGGCGCGTACGCAGATGGTGCATGGGCAGCTGCGCGCCGCGGAGGCGATCTACAGCAACACACTGGCGAAGGCCCAGCAGCGCGGTATGGGAAAGCTGCCGATTACGGCACAGGCGCATGTCAATCTGGGCCGTATCTACTACGAATGGAACAAGCTTGAAGCCGCCGCGGAGCAGCTGTGGCTTGGCGTCGAGCGCATGCACGGGCAAGGCGGCAGCTGGCTGCAGTTTGAAGTTTTCCTGCTGCTGGCCCGGCTCGAACGGGCGCGCGGCCGGCCTGCTGATGCCCTGACGCTGCTGCAAAGGGCCGAACAGGCGGCAACCACAATTCCGTTTGGCTGGACTCGAGCGGCAACAAACGCAGCCATGGTGCGCGCTCGCCTTGCGTTCGGTGCAACCGAGGGCGCAAATGCCTGGTTAACGGAGGTCAAACCGGCGGTAGGAGATCATCTCAACCGCGTGCGTGAGGCAGAGCACCTGATTGCTGTTCGGGTGCTGCTGGCGCTGGGGCGGGCGGACGAGGCACTGGCGCTCTCAGCCTACGCCGTGAAGACAGCAGGGGAAGCAGAGCGCTGGAAAGCGGTTGTCGAAGCAAATCTGCTGGCAGCGCAAGCGTTGGCAGTACAGGGGCAGGAAGCACAGGCATGCGCATCGTTACGATGCGCTCTTGCCTTGGCCGAGCCGCAGGGGTACGTGCGCACCTTCGTGGATGAGGGGCAGGTTGTGTATGCGCTCTTGGCGCACAGTCGCAGCCACAGTCAAGACGAGGACGCACGGCTGCAGGACTATCGAGCGCAGCTCCTTGCAGCCTTTGGTAAGGACGGTGGAGGAAATGCTGAACGCCCGACGCAGCCGGACGACCTTATTGAGCCGCTTTCGGCGCGTGAATTGGAGCTGCTACAGTTGGTGAGTGCCGGTTATTCCAACCAAGAGATCGCCGACGAACTCGTGATTACAGTTGGTACGGTGAAGTCGCACCTCAACCACATCTTTGGCAAGCTGGGTGTCGAGGGGCGCGTGCGCGCCGTCAACCGGGCGCGTGAACTGGCGCTGATTGAGTAACGGGCTGCTCGCCTGGTTCAGGACCAGCCTGCGGCCAGGCTCTGCAGCACGGCGGCGGCGCCATGGAGAATAGGTTCGCCGTGACCGGTCGCCACGATGTCGGCAGGGTACGCAGCGAGCTTGTGCAACGACTCAGCGTGCTGCCGCCGGTTGATGACGAAGCCCGGCCAGCCCCCCATCAGCCTGGGCGAGGTGACCACGGCATCGCCGACGAACAGGATACGCGCGTCTGCCTGCCAAAAGGCGAGATGTCCAGGCGTGTGTCCCGGCGCGTGCACAACCTCGAGTCGCCCCAGGCGCTCGCCGCCGATCACGTATTCGTCCACACGGCAGGGACGGTGGCGTGAGATGTTGAGGTTGTTGGCGACCTGAAAGTGGTAGGTCACGATCGGATCCTGAGGCCACCAGGATACCTGCTGCGCTGTCCGCTCGCCGGCGATGATGTCGGCCTCCCAGGCATGGCTGTAGACCCTGGCGCCGCTGAGACGTTTGAGCGCGGCCAGCCCGCCGAGGTGCGAGCGGTGGGCGTGGGTCACGACGATCCTCTTGAGGTCGGCCAAGGTGCCGCCGAGCGCGCGAATCTGGTCGGCAATCACCAGCCCATCGGCGTCAAACAGCGTATCTACGAGGGTGAAGCCGTCCTCTTCGGCGACAAGAAAGGCGTGGGTGGCAAAGCCTTTTTGCACGCCAAGGCTGTAGACTCCCGGTGCAAGTTCCATGAGACATCTCCTCCTTGACTACCGGCCCGGCGCATATGGCCAGGGAGCAAAGGCATTCTCGACCTTGGCCAGAGACGGCTGCAGTTCGGGGCAATGGCGCAGCAGCACGGTCGACATGGTATTGTCGTCGATCCAGCGCATGCCTTCGGGGGTATACACAGTGGCGGTGTAATCCGTTGTAAAGAAGCGGTCGCTCTTGAGGCGGCGCGATGCCATCAGGATAAAAATGCGGAAGGCGGTATCGCTGAAACCGAAGCCTGGCGGCGGCGCTTCGCCGTAGAGGCCGACCATCAGGTCGACGTCTTCGATCTTCCCATCGTAGACTGCGCGCAGCTCTGCTCCCCACTCAGGATTGGGCGTCAGCTCCTCGAAGCTGGTCACGGCGCGCTTATGGAGCAGGCGCCGGAACTGGTTGTAGCGGGGGACGCCGCGCTCGCGATCGCGCAAGATATCGACAGAGCCCATGTCGATCAGGTGCTCGCTGTCTTCCTTTTGGAGGGTCTGCAGAAAGCGGGGATAGTTGTGCAGCGTGATGGCACCCGGATGCATTGTGCCGAAAGAGTAGAGCAGGTCGGGCAACCCGAAGGTGTCGATCTGCCGGCGTGCCTGGCTGAACGAGAGATCGCGAAAGGTGCACTGCTGCAAGAGACCGTCGCCGCGGTGGGAACGGAGGGCGTAGTCGTCGGGGATCAGCGGGTGCATGCGGTAGACCGAGGTGAACTCCTCGGTCAGCGCGTAGAGCGCGCCGTCATGGTCGGTACGTGAGCCGGTGATGCCGCTGAGGATATCGTTAGATCCCAGCCGGCCATTGCGGCGGCGGAACTGCTCGTCGAGCACGCCCCACCAGTTGCTGCGCATCGCTTTGCGCAGGACCGGCGTGGCCAGGATGCCCGGGGTCCACTCGACCGTGTGGATCTTGGCCATCAGTGCCACGTTGATCAGCCTGGCATGGTCAAAGAGCAGGTCGTCGGACCAGCGCGGGTAGGCTTTTGAGAGCATGGCACAGATTGCGTTGTGCTCGCGCGCAAAAAGAGTGTGCATAAGGCTCAGGCCGAGCCACCAGTTGCCGGTCACGCCGGTGAGTTCTGTGCGGCCGTCCGTGTCGAGCGGCAGCAGACCAGACTCGGTGAGCGCCAGCCGACCCCCTTCAAAGGCGCGCAGTCGTTCCTGCTCAAGCAGGCTGCTGCCGTAGAGCTGTGAGCCGTCCCACCATTGGCTGGCGATGTTGACGAACGTAGGAGGGCGGCCGGCATCTTCGGCCGTGCGCGTGCGGTCGGCGGACGTGCGGGGCACCAGCATCGGGTGTTGATACCAAGGGTCATCGTCAGCCAGCGGCACCTCGATAAAGCGCCGGCCGTCGTTGGGGCCGTGGCTGAGCCAGTCGTGGAGCTGAAACTGCAGCCAGGCGGCGGCCAGCAGGTTCAGGATCGTGGCAGGCTGAAAGCTGTGGCGGGTGAGCAGCTGTTGGCTGACTGTGCGCGGGTTGGGGGTGAGGAGGCGGCTTTCGTCAAAAGCGACGGCTTCTAGCGGCACATTGCGGCCGAAGCGGGTGAGGGCGCCGCCCATAGTGGGTACTGCCAGGTCGTTGTAGGTGCCGTCGGGGGAGCGGGCGCGCCGCCAGCGTGCGGCAGAGTCCGGCAGCGATTCGGCGTCTGCCGAGGGAAGCGTCTGCGTATCATGCAGGTTGTGCCGGCGCAAGGTCGCGCGCATTGGATAGAAGTTGAGCAGGGCCACGAGGGGCGGCAGCTTCCACCAGTCCACCCGCAAGTTGAACCATTCTGCTGTCGATAGCAGACGGTCCCCGAGTGAGCCTGGCGGCCGCTGGCGCCACCAGAAGACAAAGAGGACGACCCCGGCGAGCAGCACCAGGATGCGCCGCAGGGGTCGGAGCCTCGACCGTGGTGAATGCTTCTGCATAAGGCACTCCTTTGCTCCTCTGCACTGTGTACCACAACAGGCCCGCCGAGATTGACCCAGTTAGGCGGCCGATCTCGGCGGGGCAGACACGATTGCGCGCGGGCGTGGGGAAGGGCGCGTAGAGCTATGGTGCAGAGTATACCAGAATTCTTTGCTGATGGCGATCACGCTGTCGAGGCAGCCGGGGCGGGCAGCGGCCGCTGGTCGCGCTGCAGAAGGGCAAGGATCACGAAGATCCCCAATATTACGACCAGGATGTTCCAGATGACGTAATTGGCCAAGCCGGCGGGAGTCATAACCCAATCCAGGTGGACCGCCGTGATGAAGCCACCGGCGATGCTGAGAATGCCGTTAAGAATCATCAGCCAGGCGGTCGTCCTCTCGACCCAACCGCTGCGGTTAAACACGGGTGCCAGGAGCAGTGTGGCCAGGCCCAGGAGCGCATAGCCCCACATTTCGATCGCCCAGCACAAGGAGCCGGGATTTGCGAACGAGAAGGTGGCGACGATGGTGGCATACTCGGGCCGGTAGTTTGTCAGCAGGGACGGAATAAATGTCGTCTGGCAAATGTAGTTGAAGAAAATCAGGCTGGTAAAGGCGGCGGTGCAGACCACGGCGAGCAGCGCAACAGCCTTGTCCTTTGGCGGCGGCGAGTTGGTAGAGAGTGGTGATCAGCAGTCCCGAACCGATGACCAGCAGAAAGCCGCCGAAGAACGGCAGCACCTGGACCGGATGATAGTTGGCTGCCTGCGTCTGGGCATCCTGCCAGGCGGGCTGGGGGTGCAGCAGGGTTACAACAACGAGGCCAAGCGGGCCAGAGAGTACGATGCCGGCGATGAGCAGCAGGGCGGCGTAGATTCCGATACGGTGATTGGGGTTTGTGTTCATAGGATATCTCCGGGAAAGCAACGAAACGTGGTATTTAGACCTGCCTCCAGCATAGGTCGTACAAGGCCGGTCGTCATTCCCCGAAGGTATAGTGTTTGTGTAATGGTGCATGTGAGTCAGGGTGCACCTTGGTCTACCAGGAGCGCAGGGGGGACGTCGTTATGCGATCAACTGTAGGTCGCGGGCACGTGCGATGGCTTGGGTGCGGCTGCTGACGCCAAGTTTGCCGTAGATATTCCCGGTGTGCTTTTTGACGGCATGCAACGTGATCACCAGCCTGCCGGCGATGTCCTGATTTGAGCAGCCGGCGGCGAGCAGGGCGAGCACCTCTTGCTCACGTGGGGTGAGCGGCTCGACCAGTGGGGATGGAGGCGGTGTGCCCCGATCGGCACGAGCCAGCGATGTAGTTCCAGTGCCGGCTTTCGGCACTACGGAGTTGGCTGGCCGGGGCTTGGACGCCGCCACGATGCCTTGGGCAAAAACTTGAACTTGTTGTGTGACAGAGTGCCTGCCGCTGAGTGCTTCGACCAATGCAAGGGTGTCTGGCCCCTCGTCGAGATAGATGCGGATGCAGTTCATGGGTGCCGCGAGTGCAAGCGATTGCTCGAGCGTGTGCAGGGCCTTGTGCTGCTCGCCCTGCATCTGCCAGCCTGTCGCTGCCAGCACGAGAATCTCGGCGAGCCGGCGTGTCCGCCCGCCTCGGCAGCCGCTTGCTGCATGCGCTGCAGCAGGGACGTCGCCTCCCGCTCTCTTCCTAACGCCAGCCAGACCCGAACGAGGGTCAGCAGGTCCTGCTCGCGGCGGAAGTCGACAGCCGCTGCGGCGGCGTGCGACCATTCGGCGGCCCACTGGGCGGCCGCCGCCAAGTCGCCGGCTGCCAGCCAGAGGCGCACTTGCGCGGCGCGCGTCTCGGCGGCCAGGTCGGGTGGAATCGTTCGGCCCTGGGTGAGCTGCCGCTGCAGCTCGAGCGCTTCCTGCGCAGCATGGTGGTCGCTGCGCGCGAGCAGCAAGCGGGCAAGCGCGGTGTGGCCGAGCGCGTAGGCATGGGCGACCTGCCACGGCTCGTTGTCCTGCACGCCCTGCCGGATACAGGCTTCGGCCTCGTCCAGCAGGTTCCACTCGCGCAGCACGTCACCCAGCACGATGCTTGGATTGCCGGCTACAAAGAAGCGCCACTTGCCGCGCTCCTGCACCGTTGCGAGGCAGCGGCGGCACAGATCGGCGGCATCGTGCAGGCGCCCCGCGGCGGTCCACATGCGTGCCAGGCGCGAGGCTGAGATCGGGATGCCGTTGGTGGCGCCCGTGCGCAGGTCGCGTGCGATCGTCGCCTGCAGCAGCGGTTCGGCCGCGGCGAAGTCTCCTCGGCGATACAGCACGTAGGCGAGGATCACCTCGGCGCTGTTGCGCATGCCACCGCGCCGCTCGGGAATATCGGCCAGCCCGGCAGGATCGATGGTATACGGCAGGGGATTGCCCGAAATCTCGGCGATATAGGCCTGCTGCATGGCCACGAAGGCGGCGAGGCCGCGCGTACTCGGCGGTAGAGGGTGCGGCGGCAAGCGCAGCTGCGGCCGTGTCCAAGAGCGCAGAGGCGCCCTGCAGCTGTCCTCGGATGAGCAGAAACCACGCTTTGTAGACGGAAAGATTTGGGCCGCGCAGCACCACCTCGTCCGGAAGGTGGGGGAGCAGGTTCATCACCGCCATATTCGAACCCGTCCACCAGTCCTGCTCGTGTGCCTCGAGGAGGCGGGCCGCGCGATCCCAGGCCTGGGCCGCGAGCGCGTGCTGGACGGCGTCGACCGCCGCGCCCTCTTGTTCGTACCACTGCGAAGCGCGCAGGTGGAGTGTGCCAATCAAATCTGGATCGACCTGGCCGAGCCGTGCACGCAGCAATTCGGCGAACAGATGGTGATAGCGAAACCAACGGCGCTCTTCGTCCAGCGGCACGACAAACAGGTTCTGGCGCAGCAGATCCAGCAGGGTGGCAGCACCGCCGTTCACGCCGGTCACTGCATCGCACAGAGGGCCACACATCCGACCCAGGATAGAAGTTTGCAGCAGGAAGCGCTGTATCCCCGTAGGCTGGCGGGCCAGCACTTCTTCCAGCAGGTAGTCGAGCATGTAGTGACGGCTGCCGGCAAAGGCGCGAATCGCGCTGTGCGGGTCCGGCAGGCCCTGAAGTGAAAGGGCGGCCAACTGCAGCCCGGCGGCCCATCCCTCCGTCCGTTCTACCAACTGCTGAACGTCGGCGGGTTGCAGGTCGAGATCCATGCGTTCGTTGAGGAAGACGAGCGCCTCCTCTGGGGTGAAGCGCAGGTCGGCAGCGCGCACCTCGGTCAGCTCCCCGCGTGCCCGCCAGCGCGGCAGCGGCAGCAGTGGGTCGGCACGTGTGCAGATCACCAGGTGCATCTGCTCCGGCAGGTGGTCCACCAGCGCGGCGACGCCGTCGTGGATCGCTCGATTGGCGAGCACATGATAGTCGTCGAGGACGAGGATCAGTCGTTCGTCGTGGGCGCCGATCTCGTTGAGTAGGTCCGGCAGCAGAGAGGTGATGGGCGGCGGTGCCGGCGAGGTCAGGGCGGCCAAGGTGTCGCCGCCGACAGCGGGGAGAACACTTTGGATGGCAAGGAGGCAGCAAGTCCAGAAGCGAGCGGGCTCATCGTCGTCGGCGTCGAGCGACAGCCACGCCGCGTGGGCCTGCGCGGCGGCGAGCCAATGTCCGAGCAGGGTTGTCTTGCCGGCGCCGGCGGGAGCGGAGATCAGGATCAGGCGCTGACCGTCGTCTAAACTGCGGTTCAAGCGTGCCAGCAAACGAGGACGCACGATCCAACTTGCGCGCGGGCGGGGGCGATGCAGTTTCGTAGCGTGGATGGTCATCGTGCGTATGCCTTGCGATCGTGGCCGAGACGGGGCAGTTCGTCAATTATACAAGCCTGGCGAAGTGAGTGCCAACGCAGTGGTAAACCTTTGTCTACCGGAGCGAATGCCTGTCTGGCACAAAGAGTGCGCTTTAGGGCAATGACTTGGGTGCCAGCGCGGCATATGCTGGGTGTACAGTCGATTAACCTTTTGCAGGCACTGTTGGCCATGCTTGCGATCGTGGTGGTGAAGATCGTCCTTGCCAGGTTCTACAGCGCGTGAGGAGAGAGCAATGATTGGTCCCGCGCAATACAAGATCCGGGTGCAGGGCGAGCTGCCAGTGCAGTGGTCGGCGTGGTTTGCGGGCATGGCCATCGAGGCGGAGCCCGAGGGGACAAGCGTGCTGCATGGGGTGCTTGCCGACCAGGCGGCGCTGCACGGGGTGCTGGCGCGGATTCGGGATCTTGGCCTGTCGCTGTTGAGCCTGGAGCAAGTAGCGGACATAGATGAGAAAGAACACAATCTATCAGGTCCTTGCTGAAATTAGCTGCAAAACCACTGAAATCACCAGATAGTAAGGCTACATCGCCCCTTTCGCTCCTCCCATAATTCATGCAGAACGCCGCACGGCAGCAACTGATGCACCTAGTGAACCTGGTCGCCTGCGTACCAATCAGTGTTACACCGATATGGTACGCATCCGGCGCTTGAAGTACACGGCAATCGGTTCACACTAGGGGATAGGCACACAACCAAGCGACTCTTACCCGAGGAGGGAAATGCGATGAAAGCCTTAATTGCCTCTCTAGTCGCCCTAGTGATGTTGATTGTTCTGACCCCGGCTGCCTCTGCTGACGATGACCTGTATCTGCCCACCATCGCCAACCGGGACACGGCGCTCAGCGCTGCCGGCAGCCCAGTCGACTTCGCTGTGAGCGAACCCCGACTCTGGGATATCTACGAAAACGGTGGGCAGCCTGGGTCGCCGGCGCAGTGTGGGCAGGACGGCCGCGTGCAGGTCGACGTCTTCAAGGCGGGTGGGGACACTGGTCCCGGCTCGCGGCTGGACGGCGTCACGGTGCACGTGGTCCAGTATTTGGATGGGCAGGTGACGGAAGAGACATTGGTCACCGGGGCGGGTGGGCAGCCTGGACAGGTGACTCTAGCTCTGGGCGGCTGGGCAGAGGTCAGTTTGGTTGCAGATGGCGAGACCGGCGCAGTCACCAGCAGCACAGCACTTATCAGCGGGTTTCCTGGTAGTGTCGACTACCAGCAACTGAAGCAGGGCCTGTACTGCAGCGACGACGCCAGCTGCACGGCGCTGGTGCAGAGTGGCGCGTGTGGCGGGAAGTTGAGTTGGAATGTGGTGTTTGTGCGGAGTCACTAGGCATGTGAGCAATCTCCATACCCCTAAAAAGCCACGACCGCCGGCGCCCACGCACCGACGGTCGTAACACAGAGAGAAGGAGAAAACCTGCAAAACCAACCCTGAACCCTTAACCCATCCGCCAATATCGTAGCACGGCTGGGCCGGGGCTTCATCCGGCAAATGGCGCAACTTCTGGCGTAGTTTGTGTACGTCAATTGTCGTAGTCGTTTAAGGGGCGATTTAGGGCCGGGTTGCCGCTCAGGTGGTGGAGGGCGCGACGGCCGGCAGGCACGGCGGCGAGCCACGCCTCGCGCGGCACGCGGGTGGCGGAAACGGTGGATCTGCAGGTGCGCGATAGCGGCCGCTGTTGATGTCGGCCTCGGTGTCGACCTTGCGGCGGCGGTGCGTCTGCAGAGTGTACAGGAAGAGCGAGTCGCGGCTGAGAAACTGGCCGCGCCAGGACTCACGATTGCCGCCCCACAGCTCTTCCTGCGTGATCAGCCGCCGCCAGGTGCGGCGGAAGAGCCGGTGAAAGGTGAGCGGCAACGGGTAGTCAAGCCAGACGACCGTGTCGGCACGCCCCCAGACGATGTCGCGGACTCGGCTGTTGTAGTTGCCGCACACGACCCAGCAGTCCACGGCCAGGGCCGCGCCGACGGCGGCACGAAACTCGTCGTTCGGCGCTTGCTGCCAGCCGGGACGCCAGAACAGCTCGTCGAGCTCGACAAGCGTGCCCTGCAGCCGCTGGGCTAAGGCCGCGCCAAAGGTGCTTTTGCCGGCGCCGGAGGCGCCGACTACGTTGATGCGCTGCATGTCGGTCAGTATAAAACAGCTGCCGGCGTACGTCCCACGCTCGCAAACCAACAAATAAAGACCAATATAGACCAATTTGTAATTTTGCTACGTTCACCCCCTTGACAGAGGCTCACTCGCTGTGATACGCTCTCTTGGCTTGAGCTGAGAAGCAGAAGACGTTTATCACCGTGCTCAAGCTAGTATTAGGAAAGGACAGCGTTACCGTGACAATGAAGGTTTTCACCGTCGTTATTCACCCACTCGGTGGCGGATTTGCCATCCGTGGGAGAGGTGCGCCTATCGTCCGGTAGCTGACCCGTAAGGGAAGCCAAGGCCGCAGCGCACCGACACCGGTGCCTGCGGCTTTTTTGTTGTGTCGTGCACGTGCTCCTCCTTGAGGACACCCGGCGAGCACAAGCCAAAAGAGATGCAGGCATTGGGTCCGGAAGGATCAAGACCAATGTCCTGCATCTTTTGTTTTGTCCGGGTTCGTATTCAAGGTGAGGCGAACCACTTCAAGCAGTATCTGAAGCAGTATCTGATCCTGAAGTGAGGCACGTATGCTGACGATTCTTAACTCAACCGCCAACACGATGGCAGGCACGTACCCCCCCACCGGCCACGTTCGACCTCAAGCAAACCGTCGGCGTCGGCAAATGGCGCGGCTTCTGGCGCATGATGAACGGCTACCGGCTGACCTACCTGGGCGCCACGGTGAGCGTGGGCGTGGCGGCGATCCTGAACACGCTGACGTTCCTGCTGATCCGCTACTTTATCGACACGTACCTGGACGCCGGCGACCATACGTGGCCGCTGTGGTCGATCGTGGGCGCCTTCCTGCTGCTGGCGTTCTTCATGGGCGTCCTGACCTTTAACAGCAAGCGCCTGGCCGCCCGCACCGCCGAGGGCATCGCCCTGCGCCTGCGCAACTACCTGTACGACCACATCCAGCGGCTGCCGTTCGCCTATCACGACCGCACACAGACGGGCGAACTGATCCAGCGCGCGACGTCGGACGTGGATACGATCCGCCGCTTCTTTGCCGACCAGGCGATCGAGGCCGGCCGTATCGCCATGCTCTTTATCGTCAACTTCGCGGCGCTGCTCTACCTGAACCGGACGCTGGCCTGGTTCTCGATCATCGTGGTGCCGGTGGTGCTGCTGATCTCGCTCTTACTTCTTCCGCCGGATCGAAAAGGCCTACGAGGCCTACCAGACGCAGGAAGCGAAGCTGTCCACCACGCTGCAGGAGAACCTGAGCGGCGTGCGCGTGGTCAAGGCGTTTGCCCGCCAGGAGTATGAGGAAGAGAAGTTCGACAAGGAAAACTGGACCAAGTACGTCAAGGGCAAGTACCTGCTGCTGATGCACGCTACCTTCTGGCCCGTGACCGACATCCTGTGCGCAGCGCAGATGCTGTCCGGCTTCCTGCTGGCGTCGATCATGGCCATCAACGGCGAAATCACGGTCGGCACCTACCTGGCCTACTCGAGCCTGGTGATCTGGATCATCTGGCCGCTGCGCAACCTGGGCCGCCTGATCGTGCAGATGTCGGAGAGCCTGGTGTCGTTTACCCGCCTCACCAGCGTGATCAAGGAAGAACGCGAGCCGGTGGTCGAGGGCAGCGTGCGTGGGACCACCCCGCTTGAAGGGTGAACTGGTCTTCGAACAAGTGGAGTTCGGCTACGCAGGCGCCGAGAAGGCCGCCCTGCACGACATCAACTTCACGGTCAAGCCTGGCGAGGTCGTGGCGCTGATGGGCGCCACCGGTTCGGGCAAGTCGTCGCTGATGAGCCTGCTGCCGCGCTTCTACGACTACACCGGCGGGCGTATCCTGCTCGACGGCATCGAACTCAAGGAGTACCCGCGCCACTACCTGCGCCGCCAGATCGGCATCGTGGAGCAGGAACCATTCCTGTTCTCACGCACGATTCGTGACAACATCACGTACGGCGTGGGCCGCCAGGTGCCGGACGAAGAAGTGTTCGCCGCCGCCGAGGCCGCCGCCATTCACGACGTGATCCTGCGCAAGCTGCCGGAGGGTTACAACACGCTGGTCGGCGAGCGCGGCATCACGCTGTCGGGCGGGCAGAAGCAGCGCGTGGCGATCGCCCGCACCCTGCTCAAGGACCCGCGCATCCTGATCCTCGACGACTCGACCTCGTCGGTGGACTTTGAGACCGAGGCGCTGATCCGCCAGGCGCTCAAGCGGCTGATGCAGGGACGCACGACCTTTATCATCGCCCATCGCATTCAGAGCGTGATGGACGCCGACCAGATCCTGGTGCTGGAACATGGACGCATCGTGCAGCGTGGCAAGCACGATGAGCTGGTGGAACAAGATGGCATCTACCGCCGCATCTACCGGGCGCAGACCCGCATGGAAGCGGAACTGGAAGAGGAGCTGAACCGTGTCAGAACAAATTGAATTCGAGGAAGAAGAATTCGACACCAGTTTCAACGGCCAGACCATTCGACGGCTTGGCCAAGCTGCTGATCCCCTACAAGTGGGGCGTGCTTGGCTTTCTGTTCACGGTCATGGTCGTCTCGGGGCTGGATTCGTACTTCACCTATCTAAGCGCACGCATCATCGACGAAGGCATCATCGCCAAGAACGTGGCGGTGCTGACGCGAGATCCTCACCCAGTACGCCGCGCTGATCGTGGTGCAGGCGGTGTTTGTCTTCGCCTTCATCTACCTGGCAGGCATCCTGGGCGAGCGCATTCGCTATGACTTGCGCAAGTCGCTCTTCCATCACCTGCAGACGCTGTCGCTGCCGTACTACAACCGCACGCCCGTGGGCTGGATCATCAGCCGCGTGACGTCGGACACGGACCGTGTGGCCGAGCTGGTGACCTGGGGCTTGCTCGACGTGACCTGGTCGACATTCAACATCGTCACGGCGCTGTTCTTCATGTCGCGGATCAACTGGCAGTTGACGCTGATCGTGATGTTGATCGTGCCGATCATCATCGTGGTGGCGACCATCTTCCAGCGCAAGATCATCGTGCAGTACCGTGACGTGCGCCGGATCAACTCGAAGATGACCGGCGCCTACAACGAGACGATCACGGGCGTGCGCGTGATCAAGGCGCTGGATCGCGAGGATGCGAACCTGGCCGAGTTCGGCCACCTGACCGGCGACATGTACCGCGCCGGCTACCGGGCGGCCTGGTTCTCGGGCTTGTTCCTGCCGACGGTGCAGCTGATCTCGTCGTTTGCGACGGCCGCCGTGATCCTGTACGCCGGTCTCAACGCCAACGACGGCGCCATCAGCATCGGCGGTATCCAGGCGTTCATCTCGTACATCGTCTTCATGATCTGGCCGATCCAGGAGATGGCGCGTGTGTTTGCCGAGATGCAGCAGGCGATCGCCTCGGGCGAGCGCATCTTCTCGCTGCTCGACTCGCAGCCGGACGTGGTGGACAAGGCAGGGGCGCAAGGACCACGGCAGCCTGCGCGGCGAGATCGTCTTCGACAACGTGGACTTCTACTACGAGGAAGGCAAGCCGATCCTGAGCGACTTCAACCTGCGCGTGGCGCCGGGTGAGACCATCGCGCTGGTGGGGCCGACGGGCGGCGGCAAGAGCACGATCGTCAACCTGCTGTGCCGCTTCTTCGAGCCGCGCGGCGGCAAGATCACGATCCACGGCGTGGACTACACCGACATGACGCAGCACGCGCTGCAGTCGCGGGTCGGCATCGTGCTGCAGACGCCGCACCTCTTCTCGGGCACGATCCGCGAGAACATCCGCTACGGGCGGCTGACTGCGAGCGACGCCGAGGTGGAGGAGGCGGCCAAGGTGGCGGGCGCGGACGAGTTCATCGCCAACCTGGAGAAGGGCTATGAGGAGCAGGTGGGCGAGGGCGGCGTGCTGCTCTCCACGGGGCAGAAGCAGCTGATCAGCCTGGCGCGCGCCGTGCTGGCGCAGCCCGACATCTTCATCATGGACGAGGCCACGAGCAGCGTGGACACGCTGACCGAGGCGCTGATCCAGAAGGGGATGGACGCGCTGATGACCGACTGCACGTCGTTTGTGATCGCACACCGCCTGTCGACCATTCGCAGCGCCGACCGCATCCTGGTGATCGAGGACGGGCGCATTGCCGAGATGGGCACGCACGCCGAGCTGCTGGCGCTGAGCGGCCACTACTACCGGCTGTACACGCAGCAGTTCCGCCAGGAACTGGTCGAGCAGATCGACCCGCTGGCGGCGCTGTTCGAGGAAGAGGCAGAAGGAACACCGGCGGATGAACGCAGCAGCATGTGGAGGCGCATCCCGCGGCGCCACACAGCAATGGTGCGGAGGAGCCGGCGACGGTGCTGGCCGAAGCCAGCAGCCGCAACGGCAAGGTGAAGGACCGCGAGTTCATCGTGGGGGATTAAGGCTACGTCTGAACCATGATTCGCAGGATCGTAGAGGATTAGCACGATTAGGATCGACAGGGTGCAGGATCAGCGTAATCCTGAAGTCAGAACAGGCCAGATGTTATCCCGCTTACAGAAAAGCAGCTCCAACTCTGTCTGAATCTGGCAAGCCTGAAGCCTGCCAGGTTCGGACATTGCCAAGAGTAGCCAAGGAGCTGTATGCCTGCTTATCTCAGTCGTCGCAACCTACGAAATTTGCTGTTGATCGTCGTCGCCATGGGTGCCGTTGATGGCTGCGGTGTGGCTGCTGCGTGATCCGCTGCGGAGCATGATGGCGACGGCCGACGACGTGCGCGCCTGGCTGATCGGCGTTGGGCCCGCTGGCGCCGGCCGGCTACTTTCGCGTTCTATGCGGCGCAGATTATCTTTGCGCCGCTGCCGGGCAGTTTTCTGTCGGTCTTTGGCGGCTATCTGTTTGGCTTCTGGTGGGGGCTGCTGCTCAGCCTGGCGGCGCTCTGCCTGGGCGTCTCGATTGCGGTCTGGATCGCACGGCGGTTTGGGCGCGGCCTGCTCGAGCGCTTCTTTCCCGCATGAGGAGCTCGTGCAAATGGGAACGCAAGATGAGCCTGCGCTCGCCCATTCCCTGGTTTGTCCTCTTTCTTGTTCCCTGTGCCGGACACGGCGGTCTATATTGCCGGCCTGAGCAGCCTCAGCCTGCGCGTGCTGCTGCCGGCCATCCTCATCGGGCGCGGGGCCAACGTGGCGCTGGGCATCGCGATCGGCAACGCCAGCAGCGTGCTGCCGGCCGAGATCGTGGTCGTCAAGTGGATGGCGCTGTTCCTGGTCGGCGGGATTGCGCTGCGTTACCAGCGGCTTATCCGCTACTGGATCCTGACCGGCGCCCGCCGTGCGCGGCGCGTTGTGCGCCCCAGCACGGCACTGCTGCGTGTACCTGGTGCTATAGACTAATCCAGCCATGTTCGCAGCACCATATTGTCAGCAAAATAACAGGCGATCGTCCTCGCGATGTAGCTGACAGATCGCGACGTTTCTGGTATGCTGCTCGTAGAAAGAGATAGGCAGCCACACCTCGTAGAGTGGTGGTGGCGCCTGTAGCTTCCTCACGTAAGTCGTTACTGCACCTCACTTTCATAGTCTGGACGGGCCAGGTTTCATGCTGCGAATTCGAAATAAGTGGCAGGGTGGCGGCTATTTCGTGTTGGCGATGATGGCAACTGCCTTGTTGGTCTGGTGGCTTAACGAACCGGTGACTGCGCTGCTGCACGCCGCCGGCGACGTACGCACCTGGCTGATGAGCTATGGGCCGTTGGCGCCGATTATGTACGTGCTCTTTTACGCCGCGCAGATTCTGATTGCCCCGCTGCCGGGCAACTTCCTGGCGTTCTTTGCCGGCTATGTCTTTGGCTTCTGGGACGGTCTTTTCCTCAGCCTGCTGGGCCTTACCATCGGCGCCAGCCTGGCCGTCGTCATTGCGCGCCGCTTTGGACGACCGCTTGTTGGAACGGTTCTTTAACCGCGTCGAACTGGTCCGCTGGGAGCGCAAGCTGCGGCTGCGCTCGCCGCTGGTCTGGTACGTCTTCTTCCTCTTTCCGGTGCCGGACCTGGTCATGTATGTGGCCGGCATGGGCACGCTGCAACTGCGCTGGCTGCTGCCGGCCATCCTGCTGGGCCGCGCGACGGGCATCCTGCTCGGGATCACGCTGGGCAACTTCACTGCCGTGCTGCCGGCGCAGTGGGTTATAATCCAGTGGATACTGCTGCTTGTGCTGGGGGGCTTGGCCTTGCGCTTCCAGCGCCCGCTGCGCTACTACCTGCTGATCTGGCTGCGCCGGGGCCGCCGGTCTGCGCGCAGCGCATACCAGGTGGTTTACCGCACGTTGGTCAAGGTGCCGGTAACCACGCCGGTCGAATAAACCCGACTACGCCAGTAACGACAGTCTCCACGCGCCAGGGAAGGAGCCTGAAGATGACGTCCGAAGCCCTGTACGGGGCGGTGGCGCGTTTTGCTGCCGCTACCCATGGCCTGCCTGATTGGATCTTAAACAATGCTGCCTGGTCATACGATGCCTATGACGGCGTGCGCTACGCATTTCTGCACACCACGCTGGAACT
This sequence comes from uncultured Chloroflexia bacterium, assembly GCA_963701415.1. GTDB lineage: Bacteria > Chloroflexota > Anaerolineae > Caldilineales > Caldilineaceae > Fredericiella. The sequence continues at coordinate 20,448 of CAVPAH010000017.1, read as the reverse complement.
GCGGCAGCTGTCCGTCGAGATCGTGGCACGCCGGCGCAACACCGGCCGCCCGCCGACGCAGGCACAGTATGCCCTACGCCAGCACCATGCTGCCTTCCGCGACTTCGAGTCGCTGCTGTTGAACATCGAAGAGAAGGACTTTCGACGCCAGCCGGCGCCGCACGAGTGGCCCGTCAACGTCGTGCTGCAGCATGTCCACGAGGTCGAGCGCTACTTCTTCGCGGCAATACGCAACACGCTGCTGAACCCGCAGCCGCAGGCGCTGGACGACGTCGACGTTGCCGAGATGGCCGGCGAGCCCCTCGCGATCGCGGCCGACCTGCCGCTGGCGGAGATGTGGGCCGACTACGCGCGGCTGCACGCCAAGGTGCAGCGCGAACTCCAGAACCTGAGCAACGAGCAGCTGGAACTGCGCTCGCCCGTGTGGGAGCCGGAGCCCTGGCCGACCGTGCGCTTCCGGCTGCATCGCTTTGAATCCCATCTGCGCGAGCATGCCAACCAGCTGGAAAAGGACCTGGTGCTGCTGGATGCACGCCCCAATGAGGCAAGGCTGCTGCTGCGCCAGATGTATGCGGCACTGGCCGAGGTAGAAGGCGTCTGTATCGGCGACGGCGGGCAGGGCGCAAAGGCGTGTGCGGAGCATGGCGCAGAGCAATCGACCAGCGGCTTGCCTCGCTGCAGGCGGTGCTGCCGCTGATTGAGGCAATGATCGCCGCCGTGAGCGAGGGGGACCGCAGAGGCGGTGGAGTCGCTGCTGCAGCAGCGGCCAGGCCTCGCCTACACGGTCATGGAGGACGAACTGCCCGCCATCCTCTTCTCGCAGTACCGCGGCCGCAAGGATATCGTGCAGGCGCTGCTGGCCAGCGGCATGCGGCTGACGATCGGCGAGGCGGCGGCAGTGGGGGAGGGCGAGCGTGTGCGCAAGATTGCGAAGGCGTGGCCCGGCGCCGTGCACGACTACACCTCAGACGGCTTTACGCCGCTGCAGCTTGCCTGCTTCTTTGGGCACGCCGACATTGCCGCATTTCTGATCGAGCAGGGGGCCGATATCCATGCCGTGGCCAAGAACGCGATGCAGATCCAGCCGCTGCATGCGGCAGTCGCCGGCCAGTACGCGGACATCGTCAAGCTGCTGATCGAGCACGGGGCAGACGTCAACGCACGCCAGCAGAGTGGCTTCACGCCGTTGATGGCGGCGCGGCAGAACAACAACAAGGAGATCGAGGCGCTGCTGCTGGAGGCGGGGGCGGTGGCGTGATCATGTCCCGGGTGAGACGTTGCGTGACGTCTCCGGGACATTGTGTCGTTATGGCAGAGTCAGTTCCTGGTCGAGCTGGAGGAGGGAGTCTTCGTCCAGGTTGTTGAGGCGCAGGAGGTCTTGCATGTCGACGCCGTACTCGAGGGCGATGCCGTAGATGGTGTCGCCGGGTTGGACGCGATGGGTGCGACTGCTGCCGGACGCCGCGGCGCCGCTGGACTTGGCACTGGCGGTGAAGCCGCCGGAGTTATCGGCGCTTGTCGCCTTGCTACTGTCTTCGCTGCTATCGCTGCCGATCTCGACGCCGTTGGCGTCGGCGGCCTGAAGGCTCATCAGGGTGGGCGCAGCTGCAGGAACTTTGAGCTGATCGCCGATCTGAAGGAAGGAGTCTTCGGTCAGGTCGTTGGCCGCTGCCAGGTCTTCCCAGTCTATGCCCAGCTTGATACCGATCGCCAAGAGCGTGTCGCCGGACTGGACGGTGTAAGAGGCGGCGAAGGCGTTCTTCTGGGCGAAGCGGGTGCCTTCGTCGGCAGCATCCTTGTTGGACTCATCTTGGTTGGCTGACTCTTCACTGGAACCAGCCTCGCTTGCCGTCTGCTATCGCCGCTGTCGGCGGCTTCGCTATCTTTGGCTGCAGCTTCTTCTTCCTGCGGTTCGTCGAGGCTGGCCGGAAGCTTTAGCTCTTCGCCGATCTGGAGCAGATCGTACTCGCCCAGACCGTTGACGGCGGCGATGTCTTCCCAGGAAATTTTATAGCGGGCGGCGATGGTCCACAGCGTCTCGCCGGTGCGTATCACGTGCACCTGCTTACCGGCTACAACATTGGCGGATACCGCCGCCACAGGACCGCCGACACCGTTCGGAATCGGCAGGCGGATGACATCGCCGATCTGCAGCAGGTCGTTTTCGCCCATGTTGTTGGCCAGCGCAATATCCTGCCAGTCGAGCCCAAAGCGATAGGCGATGCCCATCAACGTATCGCCGGATTGGATAGAGTACTCGCCATTTTGAGGGATAGCCTCGGTGGTGATGTCGCCGACGGCGGCGAATTGGCCGCCAGGGGAGACGTCCGCAATCGGCGGCATGGCGTCGCCGTCGATGTTGCCAAAGTCCGTGACCAGGATCCAGTAGCCATTGCCGGCCTGGGCGGCGCCGACGCCGACCTCATCCCAGCGGGGTTCGAGGATATTGACGCGGTGAATCCAGTCGTTCATCCACCAACCGATCGCCTGGCCGGGATCGGAGACGGCCACCCAGTTCTCGCTGACAGAGCTGGTTGAATAGCCGGCGCGGGCGGCGCGCTGCCGGACGTTGCTGCCGTCGCTGCCGTAATGGCCCCAATTGCCGTTGGCGACCACATCGTCGACGTGGTTCTGGGCGGCCAGGTTGAGCAGCGGGCTTGCGTTCAACGCCGGTAGGCCGTTGTCGATGCGAGCCTGGTTGACAGCATCGAGGATCTGCTGGGCTTGCGGCGACAAACTGATGTCCTGGGCTCCTGCCGGGTGCGCGGGGGAGATGGCGATGAAGAGCGTACAAAGGACGGCAAGGGTGATGCGTATGAAAGTGGTCCGACTCAGATCTGAGTGCCGACCGAATTTGGTCTGATGGCGCATGGTCGACATGCTAGCAGTGGGGACCAGACTTACGCAAATTCATTTCGGCTCTCATCTAAAGCGTTTTTGCTTGTTTTTGGGCAAATGCAAATGGCTTATTGGATGCTGCAGACGACGTTTGGCAGACGATTTGCTGTCGTTTTCGAGCCATTTGGATTGCACGAATTGCCGACTTCTGGCGTATAATCATGGGCTGCACTGGACGAAGACCAGGCGATTGTGACCGGTTTTTGGCGCCTGCGCATGTGAGAGCAGAAAAGCAAATGGATTTTATGACCCAAAGCAATACAAACGTGATTGTCGAAGACCTCAGCCGGCTCAAGCCGCGGCCCGACATTCGCAACATCGCCATCATCGCCCATGTCGACCATGGCAAGACGACCCTGGTCGACGGTATGCTGCGCCAGACCAAGGTGTTCCGCGAGAATCAGCAGGTCGTGGAGCGCGTGATGGACTCCAACGATCTGGAACGCGAGCGCGGCATCACCATCCTGGCCAAGAACACCAGTGTCGAATACAAGGGCGTCACGATCAACATTGTGGACACGCCCGGCCACGCCGACTTTGGCGGCGAGGTCGAGCGCATCATGAACATGGTGGACGGCGTGCTGCTGCTGGTGGACGCCGTCGAAGGCCCCATGCCGCAGACGCGCTTTGTGCTGCGCCAGGCGCTCGGAAAAGGGGCTCAAGGCCATCGTCGTCGTCAACAAGGTGGATCGCCCGGCCTCGCGCCCCGACCACGTGGTCAACAGCACCTTTGACCTCTTTATCGACCTGGGCGCCAACGACGACCAGGCCGAGTTCCCCGTCGTCTACACCGTTGGCCTGGACGGCCGTGCCGGCCTGGAGGCGGATGAACTCAGCCCCAACCTCGAGCCGCTCTTTGAGGCCATCCTCAAGTATCTGCCGCCGCCCCTGGTGGACATGGATGGCCCGACCCAGCTGCTGGTGACCACGCTCGAATACAGCAGCTATGTGGGCAAGATCGCCGTTGGCCGCCTGCGCAGTGGTTCGATCCGCGCAGGGCCAGCCGATTGCACGTATCAATCCTGAAGGCCAGGTCGAGATGAGCAAGGTGACGCAGGTCTACACCTTCAAGAACCTGCAGCGGGTGCCCGAAACCGAGGTGCGGGCCGGGAGCATTGTGGCCGTGGCCGGCATCGAGAACGCCGGCATCGGCGACACGCTGGCGGATCCCGGACGACCCGCGGCCCCTGCCGCCGATCAAGGTGGAAGAGCCGACGGTGCGCATGACGTTTGCCGTCAACGACAGTCCCTTTGCCGGCCGCGAAGGGACAGTACCTGACCAGCCGCCAGATCCGCACCCGGCTGCTAAACGAGCTGGAGCACAACGTCGCCATGCGCGTGCAGGAGACCGAGCGCGCCAACGAGTTTATCGTTTCCGGGCGCGGGGAACTGCACCTGGCCATCTTTATCGAGACGATGCGCCGTGAAGGCTACGAGTTCTCGGTCAGCCGCCCCGAGGTGATCTTCAAGGAAGACGAGAACGGCAGCGTGCTGGAGCCGATCGAGCAGGTCTTTGTCGAGGTCAGCCAGGACTTATCTGGGCGCCGTGCAGGAGATGCTTGGCAAGCGCCGTGCGCAGATGCAGACCATTCACTACGGCGAAGACGGCACGGTCTACTGCACCTACCTGGCGCCCACGCGCGGGCTTCTTGGGCTTCCGCCTGCCGTTCCTGACCGCCACGCGCGGCACAGGGATCTTCCATACGCTTTATCATGGCTATGAGCCCTACCAGGGCGATATCGACCTGCAGGAGAGCGGGGCGCTGGTGGCGCTGGAGACGGGCTCGGTCACTTCGTATGCGCTCGTCAGCCTGCAGCAGCGCGGTACGTATATCGTCAAGCCGGGCGACGAGGTATACGCCGGGCAGGTCGTAGGCCAGCACATCCGCGATGAAGAGCTGGTCATCAACATCTGCCGCGCCAAGCAGCTGACCAACTTCCGCGAGAAGCCCTCAGCTACGTCCGACATGCTGAACACGCCGCGCGAGTTGACGCTGGACGATGCGATCCAGTATCTTGGCAATGACGATCTGCTTGAGGTGACGCCGGTTTCGCTGCGCATTCGCAAGAAGATCCTCAACCACGACATTCGCGCACGTACAAAGCGGGCACAGAAAGGATAGGCGAGGCGCCGCCGGGCCCTCGCTCCGTCCATGCAAATCCTGATCGTTGGTGCTGGTGACGTCGGCTTTCAGCTGGCAAAGCGTCTGTCGCGCGAGCAGCACGACATAACGCTGATCGACGCCGATGGGGCCAAGGTGCGCCGCGCCCGCGAGCAGCTCGACGCGCAGGTCATCGAGGGATCGCGGCAGCAGCCTGCAGGTGCTGCGCCAGGCCGGCATCGAACGGGCCGACGTGCTTGGCGCCGTATCCAACGACGACGGCGTCAACTTGATGGCGTGCCGGCTGGCCAAAACGGTGGGCGTCGCCGTGACGATCGCCCGGCTGGGCAACCCGGAGTATTCGCAGCCTGATTTCCCGCTGACGCCCGAGGACTTGGGCGTCGATCACCTGATCCAGCCCGAGCGTGAGGCCGCCGCCGCCATCGTGCGGCTGCTGCAGGAGAGCAGCGCCACGCACGTCGTGGACCTGGAGAACGGGCGCGTCGAACTGATCGGCCTGATTCTGGAGGAAGACTCGCCGCTGGTCGGCGTGCCCTTGACCGAACTCGGCCGGCGTTACAACAATCCGCCGCTGCAGCTGGTGGCCGTCGATCGCAACCACGTCACGATCATCCCCAAGGGCGACGACCGCCTGCTGGCGGGCGATCACCTGTTTGCCATCTGTGATCCTGCCTACGCCACCACCTTCTTTGGCCTCGCCGGCAAGCGCAAGCGGCCGCGCATGGACAACATCATGATCATGGGCGGCGGCCGCGTGGGCCGTTTTGTCGCCGAAGCGATGGCTGCCACGGCGCGCGTCAAGATCATCGAGCAGGACCTGAACCGTGCCGAACGGCTGGCCGAGATGCTGCCCGACGCGCTTGATCCTGCACGGCGACGGCACCGACCTGGAGCTGCTGCAGGACGAGAGCCTGGACCAGATGGACTCGTTTGTCGCCGTCACCGGCGACGACGAAAACAACATCATCTGCTACGCTGCTGGCCAAGCAGCACAACGTCAAGCGCCCCATCGTGCTGGTCAACAAGGTGCAGTATCTGCGCATCCTGCCCAGCATCGGCATCAACGCCGCCATCAGCAAACAGATACTCACCGTCAACGCCGTGCTGCAGTTTATCCAGCACCGGCAGCTTGCCGCCATCGCCAGCATCCCCGGCATCGAAGGCCAGTTGATCGAGTACATTGCGTCCCGGGGCTCGCGCATCACGCAGAAGCAGCATCAAGGACTGTGCGTTTCCCCCACAGCGCCGTCATCGGCGCCAGTTCTGCGTAACGGCAGGCTGATCATTCCTGACGGGTCCACACGGGTCGAGGTGGGCGATCGCGCGGTCGTGTTTGCACTGCCTGCTGCCATGGGCGATTTGATCGGCTGTTCGGCCGCTAGCGAAGCGCCACTATCATCCGGCCCGCTGCGGGCAGGGTGAACGAGATGCGACGGACGTCTATGCATATTCGCAGCGTTCTCCATGTTCAAGGCCTGCTGCTGCTGTTTGGCGCCGTGTTCATGCTCACGCCGCTGCCGTTCTCGTTCTACTACGGCGACGGCGACGGCCCGGCGATCCTGCTCAGCGCCGGCATCACGGCGGCGGCCGGTTTCCTGATCTACCGATTTACGCGCTTGACGCATGAACTGCGCATGCGTGAAGGGTTTGCGGTCGTCGCCTTCGCCTGGCTGTTCTTCTCGCTGTTTGGCAGCCTCCCGTACCTGCTGACGGGCATCCATTCCCGGCTTTACCGACGCATTCTTTGAAACCGTCTCCGGCTTTACCACCACCGGGGCCACGATCCTGGGCAACATCGAAGCGCTGCCACGCGGGATCCTGTTCTGGCGCAGCATGACGCAGTGGATGGGCGGGATGGGCATCATCGTCTTCTCGCTGGCCGTGCTGCCCGTGCTCGGCGTCGGCGGCATGCGGCTCTACAAGGCCGAGGTGTCGGGCCCGACACGCCGACAAGCTGCGGCCGCGCGTGGCCGAGACGGCGCGCCTGCTGTGGGCGTCTACTTGCTGTTTACGGTGCGTGCTGTTTGTGCTCCTGCTCCTTGGCGGCATGGATTTCTTCGACGCCATCTGCCATGCGCATGTCCACCGTCGCCAGCGGCGGTTTCTCCACCAAGAACCTGAGCATCGGCTATTTCCACAGCACCTATATCGACGTGGTCATCACGATCTTTATGGGCATTGCCGGCGCCAACTTTGCGCTTGCACTATCACTTTCTCACGGGGCGCCGTGACACCTACTGGCAAGGATCGCGAGTTCCATGTCTACCTGGCGATCATGGCGGCTGCGGTCGCTGGCGATTGCGATCACCACCCTGCCGCTGTACGCCAACTGGCTCAAGGGTCTGCGCGATATCGTGTTCACCGTCGTCTCGCTGCAGAGCTCGACCGGCTTTGCCGTCGCCGACTACGAGAAGTGGTCGCAGTCTGCGCAGTGGGTGCTGCTGCTGGTCATGATCATCGGCGGCTGCGCCGGCTCCACCGCGGGCGGCCTCAAGGTTGTGCGCATCTACCTGGTCGGCAAGTACGTCGCCACCGACTTCACGCGCCTGCTCCATCCCCAGGCCATCGTGCCGGTGCGCATGGGCGGTGTGCCCGTGCCGCGTGACATCATGAGCAACGTGCTCAGCTACTTTGCGCTGTATGGGCTTGGCCATCTTCGTCGGTGCGCTGGTCGTCACGGCCTTCGGCATGGATTGGGTGAGCGGGTTGAGCGCGCGTCGTGACGATGCTTAGCAACGTCGGTCCCGGCATGAATGCCGTGGCCCCTACGATCACTACGGCAACTTGCATGCAGTGGTCAAGTGGGTGCTGATCCTGTGCATGCTGCTCGGCCGCCTCGAGTTCTATACGATCTCGTCTCTGTCCTCGCTATTGGCGCAAGTAAGTGCTCTATTCACGTGCGCAAGTAGGCAGGCGGCGCAGGGTCACTGCCCGGCCGGATAAATGACTCCTGGACGGTGCGATAGAGCGGCGGCCAGATGATGTCGATTGTGGCTGGGTCCTGCATGGGCTCGCGATACTGCATGTAGAGCAGCGGCGGGTCCGCCCACTGGTGCCACATGTATGCGGGGTCCGACTCACCATCAGGCGGATTCTGGCTGTTGATGGGGAACCGATAATAGCCGGCCGCCAGCTTCACATCTGTCGTTTCGAGCGCACCCAGCAGGTCCTTGGGGACAAATGAGCCGGCCCGTTGCGCTGCATCTGCGATCAGGTGGATCGCATCATAGCCCGCAAAGGCGGCAGGTTCGGGCCACTGGGACGAGAACTGGCGATAACGTTCGACAAAACCTTGGCCCATGGGCGTCAAGTTGGAACTCCAAGGCCCGCGCCGGCCTACGACCGTCTGTGCACCATCAGGCACGCGCTGCCAGAACTGCTGACCATCAAGGGCACTGCGACCGACCACCAGGAGGGTTCCCTTCTGGGGGCCAATGCCGGCATCCAGCAGCTGGCGCAGGACATCCAGCGCAGCATCACCCGCTACCTGTACCAGAAGCACATCTGGAGTCTGCTTGCCGGCAACGATGCGTGCAACCTGCGGTGAGTAATCCTGCGTGGGCACGTCCACCCGAAAATAGTCGTAAGTGATACCGGTGAAGTTATACGCGTCGAGGGCCTGAATCGTCTGTTCGAGCGTCTGGTCGCCGCCGGGCGAATTCTCGACTAGCATCGTCACGTGTACTGCGCCATCGCCGTTATAGTCGCCGACGCTGTTGATCCACTGGACCGGCATCTGGGCCAACATCGTGGCAGCCGGCGCGATCCGAAAGACGGTGGCCGGGCTGTCGCTTGTCAGTTCGTCGGCATTCGCGTCGACGATGAGAAACGGCACGCCATAGCGCTCGCTGACCTGCTTGATCGCTGCGCTTTCCTCCGGTGTGAAGCCGCCCACCAGCGCACTGGCGCAGTGCTCGGTGATGAGCTGTTCCGCCATGCGTGCCGCGAGTGCGGCGTCGCCGGCCGTGTCTTCGATTGCGGCGCGTAACGGTTTGCCCCCGATGCCGCCGGCCTGATTGATATCGTCAATGGCCATGCCTACCCCCGCCTGCATGGCCAGCCCTTTGGGCGCAGCTGCGTTCTGTGAGAAGGGAGCCAGAATGCCTACGATGGTTTCTGGCGCGGCCAGGTCACCCGCAGCCGCGCACGGAATCGGCGGGGTAGGTGTGGCCGTAACGACGACCTCTTGCGTGATGACACGGGTTACCTCTACCATGACCGGTGCGGCTGTGGGTGCCGCAGCGGAGGATGTCGGTTGAGGAGGAGGCGTTGGTATAGGAGCAGCACAGCTGGCCAGCGTTATGCCTCCGGCGAGGAGTAACGAAACCACGGCTGCCAGTAGCGAACCGCTGCGAAACCGTGCGTAGTGTTTCGGAATCACATTCGCGTTCTCTTTCCGGCTGCGTTTGCCTATCTCGATGAGTCTTCGATGGAGCTGCGGCAGAATAGGCGATATTTATACGCTTGACCGTCGATATCCGTGCGAATGGGGGTCATCGTCACCGGGCGAGTATAGCACCGGTACAAGAGGGCGTCAAAGGCTGGACCCTGTTTACCCATATGGCGCCATTTTGACACGTGTATGCTTCGTCGTCGCCGCTCGAGGTTTCTATTTGCGCTGCCCCCATGCCGGTGGCACAATAGCCGCGTTTGGGCTGTTGTGCCACCGGCATGCCTATGTATGCAAATGAACTGCGAATAAGGAGTCGTTTGATGCACGAACTCGTAGACACCACGCCTGCTGTGTCTTCATCCAGCAACGTGAAACCGCCGCAGCGGCTGTTTATCCCCGGACCGACCGACGTCCTGCCTGAAGTCCTGGAAGCTCAGACCGCGCCGATGATCGGGCATCGCAGCGACGAGTTTGAGGCGCTGTTCGCCAAGTGTGAGGGGCAGCTGCAGCGCCTGTTTGAGACGCGCAACCGTGTCTACATCGTCGTCGCATCTGGCTCCGGCCTGCAGGAGGCCGCCATCCGCAACTGCGTGGGCGGGCGCGTGGTCTGTTTTGTCAACGGTGCGTTCAGCCAGCGCTGGCACGACGTGGCCGTGGGCTGTGACAAGCAGGTGACGCGCGTCGACGTAGAGTGGAACACGGCCGTTAAGCCACTAGATCGTGGCCGAAGCACTCGCGCAAGGCCCTGGCGGAGGGCCCGGTGGACGCCATCACCGTCGTGCACAACGAGACCAGCACCGGTGTGACCAGCCCGGTCGCGCCAAATTGCCGCCGTCGTGCGCAGTATCAGCCCGGACACCCTCGTACTGGTGGATGCCGTCTCCTCGTTTGGCGGCACGCGCATCCCGGTGGACGAGTGGGGTATCGACCTGCTGCTGACCTCATCTCAGAAAGCGTTGGCCCTGCCGCCGGGCTTTCGTTCTGCTCCGCCAGCGATCGGGTGTTGGAGCGCGCCAAGCAGGTCAAGGGGCGCGGCTGGTATTTTGATTTCCTCAACCTGGAGAAGTCGCTCAAGAAGAACACGACACCGGCCACACCGGCCATCTCGCTGATGCGTGGCCTAAGCGTCCAACTCGATCGGATCTTTGCCGAGGGCGTCGAGCAGCGCTATGCCGCGCCATGCCCGCCTGGCGCAGCGCACGCAGCAGTGGGCGCAGGAGCAGGGGTTCGCGCTGATGGCCGAAGAGGGCTATCGCTCGCCGACGGTGACGACCGTCACCAACACTCGCCAGATCGACGTCGAGGCCCTAAATGCCTACCTGGCTGAGGAGCAGATGGAGATCTCCAATGGCTACGGCGTCTACAAGGACAAGGCATTCCGCATCGCGCACATGGGTGAGGTGAATGATGCCGACCTCGATCGCCTGTTCGGCGCGATCGGGCGGTACCTGGAGCAGATCGGAGTGAGCGCATGAGCAGCTCCTCAATCGACCTGCGCAGCGACACCGTCACCAAGCCCACACCGTCGATGCGCCGGGCCATGGCCGAGGCCCTCGTCGGCGACGACGTCTACGGCGAGGACCCGACAGTCAACGCCCTGGAAATGCGGGTCGCCGCCCTGTTGGGCAAAGAGGCGGCCGTTTATGTGCCCAGCGGCACGATGGGCAACCTGGTGGCCGTGCTTGAGCCACTGTGGCCGCGGCGACGAGATGATCCTTGGCGACAAGGCCCACATCTTTCTCTACGAACGCGGCGGCTCGGCGGCGCTTGGCGGTGTACAGCCGCGCACGCTGCCCAATCTGCCCGACGGCACGCTCGACCTCGACCAGGTGGCCGATGCCGTGCGCGACGAGAACGATCATTATCCCGTCAGCCGGCTGCTGGCGCTGGAGAACACGCACAACCGCTGCGGCGGGCGGGCGCTGCCTATTTGCCTATGTGGATGCCGCCGGCGCCCTGGCACATGCGCGCGGGCTGCAGCTTCACGTCGACGGCGCACGACTGTGGAATGCGGCCGTGGCCCTGGGTGAACCCCCGGCACGGCTGGTGCAGGCTGCGGACAGCGTAAGCGTCTGTTTTTCCAAGGGACTTGGTGCCGCCGGTGGGGTCGGTCCTGGCCGGCAGCCGTGCCTTCGTGCGCCAGGCGCGCCGGATGCGCAAGCAGGTCGGCGGCGGCATGCGCCAGGCCGGTATCTTGGCTGCCGCTTGCCTCGTAGCGCTGGACGAGATGGTGGACCGGCTGGCGGAGGACCATGCCAATGCGCGCGTGCTGGCGCAGGGACTGGCCGCCATCGACGGTGTGCTGCTCGACCCTGACCTGGTGCAGACCAACATCGTCTACTTCGACCTTGAGCCGAGCAAGATGGATGCCTCCTCCCTATCGGCTGCGCTGGTCGAACGCGGTGTTCTAATCAATCCCACGGGAGCGCATCGCTTACGTGCGGTGACCAACTATCAGGTTAGCGCTGCCGACATCGAGACGGTGTTGGGCGCCATCGAAGAAGTGATCGCCGGTGGCGAACGGGCGGCAAGCGGCCCCGCGGCCATGCTGTACCGCTAGCGCTGCAGCGCTATTTGAGCATCTTGGCGGGCACCAGCAGGCGGAGCTGCCCGGCGCCCCAGCGGAGCTGGCTCCAGCGCGCAATATCGAGCTCAAAATGGGCCAGGCTCGCGGTGATGAGCGTCAGCACGCTGTTGTCCGATGCGCCGCTGCAGAGGCCTGCCGCCAGCTCTTCAAGCCCCGGATTGTGGCCGATCAGCGCAATGTGTTCGGCTTCTTCCGGGGCGCGGCGCAGCAGATCGAGCAGCGCTTCGGCGTTGGCTTGATAGATAGACTCTTCCCAGCCGACAGCCTTCGCAAAGCCGAGCTCGGCAGCGATATGGTCGGCAGTCTGCGCTGCGCGGGCAGCAGGTGAGCTGAAGATGAAGTCTACCGGAGGCTCGATTTCTGCCATGAAGCTGCCGATGCGTGCGGCATCCTTGTGCCCGCGTGAAGTCAAGGGCCGGCTGAAATCGTTCTGATACCCTTCAGGGCGTTCGGCCTTGCCGTGCCGTACGATGCTCAGGACCTTCATTGCCCTTCCCCTTTGCTTTCTGCTCGTCGGTTGATTGTTCTTGACTGATGGAATTCCGGGCTCCTACGGCATGGCCGGCCCAGGAGGCGCACCGCGCAAGCGAAAGACGCGGCGTGCCGTGAAGTAGTAGTCTACAAGCTGGTCCATCGTCGCGCGCCATGAGCGGCTGCGGGCATGCTGCAGGGCGTTGTCCGCCAGTCGGCTGCGCAACCCCGCGTCGTCACGCAGCCGCAGCACCTGCCTGCGTATCTCCTGTGGCTGCTGCGGATCAAAGAAGAGGCCGTTGACGCCATCCTCGAACCGTATCCAGCACGCCGCCTGTTCTTGCGGCGATGACCGGCAGGCGGCAAGCCATCGCCTCCAGCGCCACAAGGCCGAACGTCTCGGTGGTGGAGGGAAAGATAAAGGCGTCGGCGGCACGATATGCTTCGACGAGGTCCTGGCCGCGCAGATAGCCGGGCAGCACCGTGGGTGTGCCGGCGAAGTGACGTTTGAGCTGTTCGTGGCTGGGGCCGCCGCCGATCAGCGCCAGGCGCACGTCCTCGGCGGGGAAGATCTGGTCACGCAGCAAGTGCAGCCGTTTCTCCGGCGCCTGGCGCCCGACGTTGACGATTAAGAATTTACCAGGCTCGCCGCCGCTCAAGCGTGACCGCACGTCCTGGTTGTGGGGGCCCGGCGTGAACAGCTCGGTGTCGATGCCGCGACGCCACCAGCGCACGCGCCGGAAGCCCTGCTGGCGCAGATCCGAGCGAATTGCCGTCGAAGGGCACAGATTGAGGTCGGCCCGGTTGTGCAGGGCGCGCAGGTAGCTCCACAGCACCGGTGCAACGAAGCCATAGCCGTAGGCCTGGGCGTAGCGCGGCAGGTCAGTGTGAAAGGACGCCACGACGGGTACGTTGAGCCGCCGTGCGTAGGACATACCAAAAGGTCCCAGGAAGAATGGGTTGACGACATGGACCAGGTCTGGCTGGAAGGCAGAGATCTTCTTCCACACAAAGCGGCGCGGAATGTTGATGCGCAGCTCGGGGTAGAACGGCAGCCGCGGACCGCCGACGCCGACAATCTCGGCCCCGGCATATTCGCTCGGCCCGCCCGGCGGGCCAAAGAGCAGCACCCGGTGTCCAAGCTCGTGCAGGCGCTGAAGCATCAGGCAGAGAATGCTTACAATACCGTCGATCTTGGGCAGAAACGTTTCGGTAAAGACAGCAATTTTGAGAGATTCTGAAGATGGCGCCATACATTTATTATAGCGTATGGGCGATGAAAACGGGACGCAGCAGCTATGCGCACGGCGAAAGACTTGCAACTTGATCGCCTGTCGTTTATCCTCTCGAAAGCAAATGGCTAAAAATGCACGATTCTAATCAACAAAAAGCGCTTAAAACGAGGAGCAAGTCAGCCTTATGGTAGGCGGAGAACGGATTATCGTCTTTGGCGGTGACGGCTTTTGCGGCTGGCCCACGAGCCTGCGCCTGTCGCGCGAAGGGTATGATGTAATCATCGTCGACAATCTTTCCCGGCGCAAGATCGACGTGGAACTGGGCTGCCAATCGCTGACCCCGATCCAGCCGATAGAGACTCGGCTGCGGACCTGGGAAGAAGTGTCGGGGCGCAAGATCGAATACGTCAACCTCGACGTGGCGCGCGACTATACTGAGCTGGAGCAGCTGATCCAGCGTGTCGAGCCCAAGGCCGTCGTCCACTTTGCGGAGCAGCGGGCCGCGCCGTACTCGATGAAGTCGCCCCGCCACAAGCGCTACACCGTCGACAACAACATCAACGCCACGCACAACATCCTGTGTGCCATCGTCGAGTCTGGGTTGGACGTGCACATGGTGCACCTGGGCACCATGGGTGTCTACGGCTATGGCACGGCGGGGATGGCAGTGCCGGAAGGCTATCTGCCGGTCAAGGTGGACACGCCCAGCGGCGAGAAGGCGATCGAGATCCCCTATCCGCCGAACCCCGGCAGCATCTATCACATGACCAAGACGCTCGACGCGCTGCTGTTCTTCTACTACAACAAAAACGACGACGTGCGCGTGACCGACCTGCACCAGGGCATCGTGTGGGGCACCAACACCGAAGAGACGCTGCTGCATCCCGGGCTGGTCAACCGGTTTGACTACGAAGGCGATTACGGGACCGTGCTCAACCGTTTTCTCGTGCAGGCAGGCGTCGGCCACCCGCTGACCGTCTACGGGCGCGGCGGGCAGACGCGGGCGTTTATCCACATTCGCGACACCGTGCGCTGCATCTCGCTGGCGATCAAGCATCCGCCGCCGCACAAGCAGCGGGTCAAGATCTTCAACCAGGCGACCGAAACGCACCGTGTCAACGACCTGGCCGAGTTGGTCGCCCGCCTGACGGGGGCCGAGGTTCGCTACTACATCAACCCGCGCAACGAGGCGTGGGACAACGAGCTGGTGATCCACAACGAGCAGTTCCTCGATCTTGGGCTCAACCCGGTGCGGCTCAGCGAGGGCCTGCTGTACGAGGTCTACGAAGTAGCCCACCGCTATCGGGACCGCGTCGACCTGAGCAAGATCATCACCGACTCCCGCTGGCGCCCGGAGATCCCGCTCGACCGCACCGGTTCGAACGTCCGCTTCGACGCCATGCCCGTCTACTGACCCTTCCAGGAGGACTGTCTTCCTGGAAGACCGCAGTCGTCTTCCTGGAAGGGTGCTGACATTGTAGGCTTTTTGCAAGCTTTGGGGGATTGGCAGAGAACCGAATCCGGGCTATACTGGACTCAGGTCTGATGATTTAGGTTGCGTGACAGGTCAGGAGCGCAGCCTATCGACAGATAATTAAGCTACACGGGAAAGCAAGCGCATGGCCCGCCGGCAGTGCTGGCGGGTGACGAGGAAGGGGTTCCTGGCAGGGATGCCAGGCTAACCGCCGCAGTACGGCGGGAAAATCGACACATCAGCGGATGCCCCTGGGCCGTCTCCACCGGCCCATCCCGGACCGACCCGGTTCGCGGAGACAACCTTTCCCACACACAACATGGCAAGCGGGCGCCCAATGCCGGCCGGCAACGGCCAGGACAATGGCGCCAGGCAGTGGAACAACGAAAGCGCGGGCAGCGAGCCGGCGGCGGCTAGTTTCGTCCCTGACGAAGACCAGTCTGCAGCCGAGGTGCTCCGCTCTGCGCCTCGACGGCGATTGCGCCGGCACGCGCCTGTGCGCGTGCGGCGGCCCGCCGCGACCTTATCTGTTCTATGCTTGCAGTTAACACCCGTGGGAGGGTTCATCATGTGTGGAATCGTTGGTTATATCGGATCGTCGGATGCCGCGCCTGTCGTCATGTACGGGCTGCGCCAGCTGGAATACCGCGGTTACGACTCGGCCGGGCTGGCCGTGATCGACGGCGGCGGCTGCATCCAGGTGCGGCGCGAGGCGGGCAAGCTGAGCAACCTGGAGCAGCTGTTGGCCGACGACCCGGTGCAGGGTGCAATTGGGGTGGGTCACACGCGCTGGGCCACGCACGGGCCGCCCAGCCGCCGCAACGCCCACCCGCACAGCAGCCCCGACGGCGACCTGGTCGTGGTGCAGAACGGGATCGTCGAGAACTTCCTGGAACTGCGCGAGCAGCTGCAGGATGAGGGCTACGTCTTCCAGAGCGACACCGACACCGAGGTCATCGTCCACCTCATCCACCGCAACTATCACAACGGCTGCGCCGGCGACCTCGAGCTGGCCGTGCGCAAGGCGCTGGCCAATCTGAAGGGGCCGAGCGCGATCGTCGTGCTCAGCCGGCGCCATCCCGACCGCCTGATTGCGGCGCGGCTGGGCAACGCCGGCGGCGTCGTCGTCGGCTACGGCGAGGGCGAGATGTACATCGCCAGCGACGTGCCGGCCATCCTGCGCCACACGCGGCAGCTGGCCTTTCTCGAGAGCCGGCAGATGGCGATCATCACGGCCGACGGCGTGCAGCTACTCGACGGTCGAGGGGCAGCCGCTGCACAAGGAGACGGTGACGATCGAATGGAACGCCACGGCGGCCGAGAAGGGCGAGTACCGCCACTTCATGCAGAAGGAGATCTTCGAGCAGGGGCGCAGCCTGACCGACACGCTGCGCAGCCGGCTCGACTTTGCGCGCAGCAGCGTCACGTTGGACTCGCTCAACCTCACGCCGGCGCAGGCGCGCAGCCTGAGCAAGCTCACCATCGTGGCCTGCGGCACCAGCTACTATGCCGGGCTGGTGGGCAAGTACTACATCGAGCGGCTGGCGCGGCTGCCGGTCGAGGTGGACTATGCCAGCGAGTTTCGCTACCGGCACCCGATCGTCGAGCCTTCGCACCTGGTGTTGGCCATCACGCAGAGCGGCGAGACGGTCGACACGCTGGCGGCGCTGGAGGAGGCGCGCCACGGCGGCGCGTTCACGGCCGCGATCGTCAACGCCATCGGCAGCCAGGCGGCGCGGGTCACCGACGGCCACATCTACATGCAGGCGGGGCCGGAGATCGGGGTTGCCTCGCACCAAGGCCTTCACCGCCTCGGTGACCGACCTCTACCTGCTCGGCGCTCTACCTGGGCGAGGCGCGCGGCGTGCTTGAGCGAGGCGGTGCGTGCCGAGCTGGTGCGCGAGCTGTCGACGCTGCCGGGGCTGGCGGGCCAGCTGCTGGAGGAAGCCTGGCACAGCGAGCGCTACAAGCAGTTGGCCGAGCGTTTCCAGCACTATCACAACTTCATGTATCTGGGGCGCGGGATCAACTATCCCATCGCGCGTGAGGGGGCGCTAAAGCTCAAGGAGATCAGCTACATCCACGCCGAAGGCTATCCTGCCGGCGAGATGAAGCACGGGCCGATCGCCTTGATCGACGCCTCCATGCCCACCGTCGTCGTCGCCCCGCGTGACAGCGTCTACGACAAGATGATCAGCCAGGTCGAGCAGGTCAAGGCGCGCAGCGGTCTCGTCCTCGCCGTGGCGCACGCGGGCGACGAGGTCATGGCGCAAGAAGGCGGACTTCGTGCTGCCGATCCCGCAGGCGAGCGAACTGCTCACGCCGATCCTGGCCGTGCTGCCGCTGCAGGTCTTTGCGTACGAGATGGCCGTGCGGCGTGGGGCAGACGTGGACCAGCCGCGCAACCTGGCCAAGTCCGTGACTGTGGAGTAAGGCAGCCGGCTGATGGTGGCTGGGGAGACATTGCTCCTGGCTTACAACCAGAAATAATGCTCCCCAGCCATTTTTCGCGCAGTTGCTTGTTGATGTGTGTACCATTAAAATTGCCAACGCCTTTCCGTAAGGTGTGACAAAGACCAAGCCCCCTTACATAACCGCTCTCAATGCTGCCGAAGACGGTGCCAAAGCGGCATCGCCTTATCTATCTGTCGCGCACTTTATGCCAGGAGACGATATGCAAAAGTTAAGCGCTGCCATTTTCTGTGCTCTCGCCATCTTGGCTTTGAGCTTCATCTTCGGCGGGGCGACGGCCAAAGCCGTCGACGGTGCGCCGACGGCGACACCCATTGGCACTCCCACCGCCGGCAGCGGCTCGAGCAGCACGCGTCACCCGCCCGCCACCTTCAGCCCCAGCCAGGCAAGCGCGGCCAGCGCCGCGCCGGGCTACTGCTCATCTGCCGGCGGCTCGCCGCAGTATGAGAACATCAGCGGTGCCTTCCTGACGCCAAACGGCGACGGCACGATGAAGCTGCAGTTGAATGTGTTTATCGCCAACCCCGAGGGCTGTGTGGCCGGCCAGGAATGCCCGTCGTACGACCCCAGCCCCGAGCACGTGAATGCCTGGATCGACTGGAACGGCGATAAGGTCTGGGATGCTTCCGAACGGGTGATGGATAAGGACCTGACCGGCTTTACGGCGATCAATTACTTCGGCACGATGACGGGGATCAGCCAGTTTACCATTCCGGCTGTCTTTACCGAGACAACCTGGCTGCGCGCCAACCTGGGATGGGTGGACGATCCCAATGATCCCTGTACACCCGCATGGACCTGGGGCAACGTCGTCGATCAACCGGTGCTGCTGCGAGCGCCGAAGATCAAGGAGATCAAGGTCACAGGCACCAAGGATCCCAGTAACCCCATGACTACCTATGGCGTCAAGCTCGAAGCCGTCGTGGAGACGCCCACCGATTTTGAGGTGACCAAGGTGAGCTGGTCCGGCGACCTGAAGCCCGGTGACGGCAACCCCTACACCTACACGCCGGACAAAGGTACGCAGGGCAAAAAGAAGATTACGGCAACCGTCACCTTCCGGAACAAGACGAGCGGCGGGATCGGGCAGGTCAGCAAAGATTACGAATTCAAGCTCTTCTTTGAGAAAAAGGGCGACGATAACGGCGATGGAAAACCCAATTGGTTTGACTATTGGGGTACCGACGGCGCCGTGACAGGCCTGGTCAATGCCCTGGTAACGTACGATGCCACGAAGGGCGCCGGCAGCTACGGCGCCTGGAGCCCTTCGAGTGACCGGGTAGAGCTTGGGGCTGCCGCAGCCGAGACCCACTATCCGGGCGGTCTCGTGATCGACGGGACGACCTACGGCAATGTGCGCGGCGTCGACTCCGCGGCCGAGGTGATCGCCCACGAACTGCGCCACCGCACCACGATCAAAGTGAACTGGGGAGCAGGCGGCGCCTGGGTGGGCAAGGCCGATTCTGACTTTAGTGTGCCGACGAACGCCTACTACGACAAGCTGCCAAACGAGTACGAAGACGCCTTTGGCACGGACAAGACCAAGACGGACAGCAAAGACCTGGAGCACAAGAAGAGCGCCGTCTACAAGTACTACGGCGACAATGAGTTTGATGCCATTGTCGCCGGGCACGGCCAGAAGGGCGTCCCAACGAAAGATTGGGCCAATCCAGGCAAGCAGTCGAATCCTTCCTTTGTCGCCGCAGCGGTCGGGGCCGAACCACAGGCGAGCAGCGCCAGCGGCCCGGTCTCGGCAGCGAGCCAATACCATGCAGCGGCGGTTGTCCTGCCGGATCTTGCCCAGTTGAGCGGTGTCTACACTGATGCCCTGGTAGATGCTGATAACAATGGTGAGGCCGAGGCCTTGCGCATTACGGTCGGCGTCAACGTGACTGCGGCAGCTGCCTATCAAGTCGTCGGGTGGCTGCAAAGCAGTACGGGTGCGGATCTTGCCTGGGCTTCTACCATCGCGAATTTGAGCCCAGGCACCCAACAGGTGCAGCTCGACTTCGACGGCAAGCTGCTGCGCCTGCAGGGGATAGATGGCCCGTACAAACTGGCCCATGTCGAACTCCGTACTGGCGACGACGGCGATGTTGTGGACTTTGCGGATAACGCCTATACAACCGCAGCGTACGCTGCGAGCAGCTTTGCTGCGCCGGCGGCTGCTTTCACGGGCACGTTTACCGACAGCGGTGTCGACAGCAACGGCAATGGCTTGTTTGACACGCTCAATATGAATGTCGGCGTCCAAGTCAACGGCGCGGGGAGCTATACGCTGGTTGGCTGGCTGTACGCTCCTGACGGCAGTGCCATTCCTGGCGCAGTGGCCACGACTACGTTCTCCAACTCCGGTACCCAGACGCTGCAGTTTGACGGCAAGAGTATTCGTTGGCAGCGCAAGAACGGACCCTATTCGCTGCGCTATCTCGAATTGCGCGATGCCGGCCAAGACCGTGTCGCCTTCCTACCGCTGGCGTATACAACGGCGGCCTCCTATACTGCCGCCCAGTTTGAGGCTGGCGGGAACGCCGAGATTGATGCGGGTGGCTACGGCGACCAGGCCATCGATCTCAACAGCGACAGTCTGTATGATCTGCTGCGGCTCACTGCCACGGTCACTGCCATAAGTGCCGGTCCCTACCATCTTTCTGCTTCATTAACCGATCAGGCCGGGCAGTTGATCACCAGTGCCGCACAAGATCTCAATCGTGACGTGGGGAACAATACGGTCGTGCTCGATTTCCCCGGCGGCCAGATTCGACAGCACGGTGTGAACGGCCCGTACCTTGTCA
>CAVPAH010000016.1:0-20001 GCA_963701415.1 uncultured Chloroflexia bacterium | reverse complement strand
CATGCGCTCGATCTGCACGCCAAGCCTGGTCAGTTCTGCTGCAGTCTGTGGCGTGAGCACAGGTTTTGTGCGTAGTTCCGACGGCACCGGTTCCTCATGCGTGCCGCCGCCGCTGCGCACCGTCATCACTTCCTTCGTGCTGATCTGCTCCGCCACCACGTTGCCGCTTTCCTTGTCGACCGTGAGCGCGTCCGGCGTGACCAACCCGCCGACCACAGCCTCGCCGAGCCCCCAAGCGGCGTTGATCAGCACTTCGTCGCGCCGGCCGTTGACGGGGTTGGCCGTAAACATGATCCCGGCTGCGTCTGCCATGACCATTTGCTGGACAACCACCGCCATGGCCACGCTTTCCTGGTCGACCTGGTGCGTGAGGCGATAGCCGATGGCCCGTGCCGTCCAGAGCGACGCCCAGCATTTTTTGACTGCCTCCAGTACAGCATCTGCGCCGCGGATATTCAGGTAGGTATCCTGCTGCCCGGCAAAGGACAGCCCCGGCAGATCCTCGGCTGTGGCCGACGAACGCACGGCGACAGGCAGATCCCCGCCCAATGCCCGGTACGCCTGCCAGATTGCGACGGCGAGATCGTCCGGCACGTCGGCCGCTGCGAAGAGTGTCTGGATCCGGGCCGACGCAACCTCAAACGACGCAGCGACATCGGCCTCGGAAGCCGTCACGGCTGCCAGAATGCCCTTCTGCAGCGCATTGGCGTCCACAAACCGGCGATAGGCCGCCGTCGTAACATGAAATCCCGGCGGCACCGGCAAACCGGCCGCCGCCATACGCGCCAGCGAGGCGCCCTTGCCGCCCACACACTCGAGCGTGGCAGCGCGATCGTCAAGCGACAGCACCACCGGGTTCATCTGGTCAATGCCCTCTGTAAACATTCGAAACCTCCAACGAACCAAACTCCAGCCTGACTGGCCAGTACCCTGTCAATAGTCACCGTTTAGTTCGCACGCCCACGTGCAATTCTCCCAGCGTCCCGGCGACGCACCATGCTCACGTGCAAACTTACCTATAACGATTGACTGGCCGCTAGTGGCAAAACCGGGGGCACAGTATCGCGCTGTTTGGCGTTAGGGTTAAAAAAGCGGTGTGACGGAAAAGCCAGCGCTAGAGTGCGGAACATTGCGCAGCAGTACACGTCGGCCAAACTTATATTTAGCCGACCAGATACAAAGATGCGTTCCGGTGCCACCAGCGGATTAGGCGACCGCCTCGACCTAGGCGCCGTTGGCAGCGCACCACAGCGCAAGCTCACTTTCACTGCGGCGATCCTTCTGCGCCGAGACCGGGGCGTTTTCTCGGGACAGAATTATCCCTCTTGACAACCCCTCCTCACCCGTTCTATACTAATCTTACTTCACTCACTTAATTTAGTTATCAATCCAAGCCATGCTTACTGTCCGCGCTGGCACCAAACATCTCATTCGTGAGATCAACCAGGCGATCGTCCTGGACGCCATCCGCACCCACGGCGCCCTCTCCCGCACCGAGGTGGCCGCGCGCACCAACCTCAGCCAGCCGACAGTCTCCGGCATCGTGGCGGAATTGATCGACGCCGGCCTGCTCTACGAACAGTCGACCGGCGTCTCGACCGGTGGGCGCCGCCCCATCTACGTGGCCTTTAACGAGCGCGCCGCCTACGCCGTCGGCGTCAAGCTGACCGAACGCACCGCCATCGCCGTCCTGACCGACCTCAACGCCAGCGTGATCGCCCAGCACCACGCCCAGATCCCCGACCACACGCCCGGCGCCGTGGCGGCTACGATCGTCGCAATCGTCGAAGCCCTGCGCCACTCCGCCGGCGAACAGCCGATCCTCGGCGTCGGCCTCGGCATGGCCGGCGTGATGGACTACCGCCGCGAGGTCGTGCGCTATGCTACCTACTATGGCTGGGAGAACCTGCCCCTGGCCGCTATGCTTGAGGAGCGGCTGGACCTGCCCGTCGTGCTCGACAACGACGTCAATGCGCTGGCCGTAGCCGAACACTGGTTTGGCGCCGGCCGCGGCGTGGCCGATTTCCTTGCGCTCAGCATCGGCCGCGGCGTAGGCCTCGGCATGATTCTCAACGGCCGCCTCTATCGCGGCAGCGCCGGCGGCGCCGGCGAATTTGGCCATACGGTCGTCGAACCCGGCGGCCCGCTCTGCGCCTGTGGCAAACACGGGTGCCTCGAAGCCCTCGTCAGCGACGGCGCCTTGGCCCAGCGCGCCTCGACCCTGCTGGGCCGGCAGACCAGCATCGAAGAGGCGGTCCGCGTCGGTATGCAGGGCGACCCCGCAATGGAGGAGATGTTCGCCCAGGCTGCCCGTGTCCTCGGCATGGCCGTGGCCAACCTGGTCAACATCCTCAACCCGGCATTGATCATTGTGGGCGGCGAGGGCATGCGCGCCGGCAGCCTGATCATGCGCCACTTCCGCCCCGCCCTGCTTGAACACAGCTTCGGCAGCCTCGCCAACGACGTCCGCATCGTCTCCGAGCCGTGGGGCGACGATGCCTGGGCACGCGGCGCCGCCAGCCTGCTGCTGAGTGAAGTTTTTCAGCCGCCGCTGCAATCGCGGCGACGAAGAACGGCCTTCGCTGACTGCGCCGCGTTCGGCCTGAGTCACGCGTTTTCGTATATGCGGAGAAGAGACGGCATGATTGGAGAACGGGGATGGCGCAAAGCAGGTTGGCTGATCCTGTTCCTGCTGCCCGGCGTGGGCGGCCTGCTCATCTTTACCGTGCTGCCGATCCTGGCCTCGTTCGTGCTGGCCTTTTTCTCCTGGGACCTGCTGACGCCGCCTCAATTCGTCGGCATCAAAAACTTCGCCGACATCTTCCACGATAAGGACTTCTGGGCGGCCCTGCGCCACACGCTGCTCTTTATCGCCGGCTACGTGCCGCTCGTCGTCGTCTGCGGCCTCGGCATGGCGCTGGCTATGAACACCGCCCTGCGCGGGATCGGCTTTCTGCGCACGCTCTTTTTCTTCCCCGTCGTGTCGTCCTGGGTGGCCGTGGCCCTGCTCTGGAGCTGGCTCTTCAACCCCAAGTACGGCCTCGTCAACTACCTGCTCAGCCTCATCGGCATCCCCGGCCCCGGCTGGCTCTTTGACCCCAACTGGGCGATGCCTGCCATTATCCTGACCAGCGTCTGGAAGGACCTGGGCTTCGTGCTGGTGCTCTTCCTGGCCGGCCTTCAGTCCATTCCAGTCGACTATGGCGAAGCCGCCGCGCTGGACGGTGCCGGGCGCATCGCCCAGTTCCGCCACGTCACGCTGCCGCTGCTGGCGCCGACAACCTTCTTCGTTCTGATCATCTCGTTGATCAACTCCTTCCAGGTCTTCGACCAGGTCTGGGTGATGACCGAGGGCGGACCCGCCGGCGCGACGACGGTGCTGGTGGAGCGCATCGTACGCCACGCCTTCAGCTACGGCGAGATGGGCTACGCCGCCGCGCTCTCCTGGGTGCTCTTCTTCCTCGTCTTCGCCGCCACGCTCGTCCAGTTCCGTGTCCAGCGCATGGGGAACTTCGATGTCTAGCCGCCGCACGTGGCCGTCCCTCCTGCGCTATGCCGCGCTGATCGCCGGCGGCCTGCTCATGATCATCCCCTTCTGGTGGATGCTGGTAACGTCGATCAAGCCGCCGGGCTCGGTGCTGACGGTGCCGCCCGAGCTCTTCCCGCGCCAGCCGACGCTCGAAAGCTACCAGCGTGTGTTCGATACCGTGCCGATCGGGCGCATGTTCTTCAACAGCCTCGTCGTGACGGTCGTCAGTGTCGCCTGCCAGATCGCCACCTCGGCCATGGCTGCCTATGCCTTTGCCCGCATGCAGTGGCGCGGCCGCAACGTCGTCTTTCTGCTCTATGTCGCGACCCTCATGGTGCCGTCGCAGGTGACGATCACGCCGCTCTTCATCCTTATGCAGCGGCTCGGTTGGGTCGATACCTACCCGGGGCTGATTGCTCCGAGCATCGTCAGCGCCTTTGGCGTCTTCCTGCTCCGCCAGGCCATGCTCAGCGTGCCGCGCGAGTACGAGGAAGCCGCCGTGCTC
Source organism: uncultured Chloroflexia bacterium (assembly GCA_963701415.1). Classification (GTDB taxonomy): domain Bacteria; phylum Chloroflexota; class Anaerolineae; order Caldilineales; family Caldilineaceae; genus Fredericiella. Next base: position 15,967 of record CAVPAH010000016.1, on the reverse strand, counting down.
GACGGCGCCAATCACTGGACGATCTTTCGCCACGTGGTTCTGCCCATGATCGGCCCTGCGCTTGCCACGTTGGGTGTCTTTGCCACGATGAGCACCTGGAACAGCTTCTTGTGGCCGCTCTTCGTCACGCGTGACGAGCGATTGATGACTCTCCCTGTCGGCCTGGCCATGCTCCACGGCCGCTTACACGACCGAGTGGAGCATGGTCATGGCCGGCGCCATCATCAGCGTTGTGCCGATCATCTTGGTGTACCTGGCTGCCCAGCGCGCGTTCGTGCGTGGGGTGGCGTTAAGTGGTTTGAAGTAGTGTTGTCTTCGTCATGAACCAGTATAGTGTAAAGGAGAAAAGGATCATGCCACGTCGTTCGCTTCGTTTTCTGCTGCTCGGCTTGCTCGTAGGCGCGCTGCTGGCGGGCTGCACCGCCGTCGCCCCGGCGCCGGCCGGCGCACCCAGCGCAGGCAGCTCCAGTGAAGCTGCCGCCCAGGAGCCTGTCGACGATCACCTATTTCACCTTCTCGGCCTCGCCCGACCACATGGAGGACATCGGCCAGATGGTGGCCGCCTTTGAAGCCGCCAATCCCGGCGTCAAGGTCAAGGTGGAAACAGCTCCCTTCGACGACTACTTCACCAAGCTCCAGACGCTGATCGCCGGCGGCACCGCCCCCGACGCCTTCGAGCTGAACTACGAGAACTTTGTCTCCTATGCCAGCAAGGACGTGCTGCTGGACATGACCCCGCTGGTCGAGGCCGACAAGGGCTTTGCCGATCGCTTCTACCCGCGTGGCCTACCAGGCGTTCAGCCGCGACGGCAAGCAGTACGGCCTGCCCGAGAGCTTCTCCAACGTCGTCCTGTTCTACAACAAGGACCTCTTCGATGCCGCCGGCGTCGACTACCCCACGCCGGAGTGGACCTGGCAGGAGGAGTTGGCGGCGGCACAGAAGCTCACCGACGCCGCCAATGGCGTGTGGGGCGAGTTCAGCCCGATCCAGTTCTGGGAGTTCTACAAGACCGCCGCGCAGAATGGCTGCAGCGTCCTGAGCGCCGACGGCAAGAGCTCCACCATCAACGAGCCGGCCTGCGTCGAAGCGCTGACCTGGATGGTCGACAAGATCAACAAGTACAAGATTTCGCCCACCGATGCCGAAATGGCCGGCGTCTCCGACGGCGACATGTTCAAGCAGGGCAAGCTGGCCATGCTGCGCACCGGCATCTGGATGTTCGACGGCTTCAAGGATGCCCCCTTCACCTGGGACATCGCCCTCGAGCCCGGCAACACGCAGAAGGCGCACCACTTCTTCTCCAACGGCGTCGCCATCTCGGCCGCACACGCAGCACCCGGATGAGGCCGCCGCCTGGGCCAAGTTCTTCACCAGCAGCCCCGAGGCCGCCAAGATCCGCGTCGCCTCCAGCTGGGAGCTGCCCGCCCTCAACGACCAGACCCTGTTCGACCAGTGGCTGGCCATCGAGCCGCCCGCCTCGCGCGAGGTCGTCTTCGAGGCCCTCGACACGCTGGTCACCCCGCCCGTGATCGAGAAGCAGAGCCAGATGCAGGACGCCGTCAACCTTGTCCTCGAAAAGGTCAAGAGCGGCGAAATGACACCGCAGGAAGCGCTCGACCAGGCCAAGACCGACATCGACGCCCTCCTGCAGTAACGCGACGTACACGCCGTCCCGGGGACGTCATGCCGGAAGTTCACCGTCCGCCGTCCCCGGCGACATTATCCTCACTGGAGACACACCCTATGCACTCACCGCTGACGATCGTCCACACCCCCTACGGCAACGGCTCACCCTACGTCCCCACTCTGGCCGAACGCGTGCCGCAGGATCCTGTCGGCGGCGACATGGTCACGCTCTGGTTCCTTACCACACCCGGTGACCCCGACTACCTCCGTTACACTCCACTGGACGCGCAACGGCCGCGCCCAGACGCCCATCGGCGGCCGTCCTCAGGGTCGCTACGAATCATTTGACCAATGGATCTTTGAACTCGGCGTGGTCGAGGCCGGCGACGAAGTCGTCTACTGGCTGGAAGCCGACGCCGGCGCGGCACAGTGCGTGTCCGAACGCTTTCAATTTCGTTACGCGCCGCCTGCGGCAGATGGCCGGTCTAGCCGCTGTCCGTTGTGACGAACACGCCCGTCACGGCCACCCTGCTGGACACGGCGGGCAGCCCGGTCCCCAACTCGCGGCAGACGCGCCCCGGCCAACCGGCCGTCCTGCACTGTACGTTTGCGCAGGGGCCTACGTCCACCGATGCCAGAAGTGAACACGACGATTTCGTCTTTGCCACCGCCTGCGGGGCTGGCGTTGAGCCATACCGCGCACAGCAGTGAACTGCGCCTGCGCTGGCCCCAGAGCGAGCTCGACCTGCCCCTCCAGGTGCGCTGGCTCGAGGAAGGTGACGGCACCTTGGTTGCCGTAGAGATTACCGGCGCCTTGCAGACCGGTGAGGCCCTGGTCGGCTTTGGCGAACGCTACGACGCCGTCGACCAGCGTGGACGCACGCTCGACACGCTTGTCTACGAGCAGTACAAGAACCATGGCAACCGCAGCTACCTGCCCGTCCCCTTTTTCTTCTCCAACCGCGGCTACGGGTGCCATGTGGAGGGTACCGGACGCGTTCACTACGACCTCGGCCGTACGGTACCCGACCGCTGGCGCTGCCTCGCCTTCGCCGGGCAGCCAGGCGCAGGTAACCGTTGACTTTTTTGGCGGTGACCCGCTCTGCCATCCTGCGCGCGTTCACCGCCCTGGCCGGCCGCCCCAGCGCGCCGCCGCCCGACTGGGTTTTCGGCCCTTGGATGAGCAGCAACGAGTGGAACACCCAGCAGCGCGTCGAACAGGAGCTGGCCAGGACACTGGAGCTGGACATTCCCGCCACCGTGCTCGTCATCGAAGCGTGGAGCGACGAAACCACCTTCTATATCTGGAACGGCGCCCAATACACGCCGAAAGCGGGCGACGGCTGCTTCCGCCTGGAGGACTTCACGTTCCCGCCGACGGACCGTGGCCGGACCCCAGGGGCATGGTCGACAAGCTCCACGCGGCCGGCGTTCGGCTGGTGCTCTGGCAGATCCCGGCGCTCAAGGCGATCGACGAGCCCCACGCCCAGCACGACGCCGACATCGCCCACGCCGTGGAGCGCAGGTTACGTGATGCGCCGGTAGCCGGCGACCGTCTACCGCAACCCGGCGTTCTGGTTCCACGACTGCCCTGATCCCCGACTTCACGCAGGAAGAAGCTGCCGACCTGGTGGCTCAAGAAACGCGCGCTACCTGCGTCGAGCAGTTGGGCGTCGCCGGATTCAAAACCGACGGGGGCGAGCACCTGCAGGGCCACGATGTGGTTGCGGCCGACGGCCGCCGCGGTTCCGAACTGGCCAATGCCTACCCCAACCTCTACATCGGCGCCTACCACCGTTTTGCGCAGCAGCTGCGCCACGGCGATGCCGTGACCTTCAGCCGCGCCGGCTATACCGGCGCCGGCGCATTTCCCGCCCACTGGGCCGGCGACGAAAACTCCACCTGGGAGGCCTACCGCCGCTCGCTCCATGCCGGCCTCTCCTCCGCCCTAAGCGGCGTGCTGTTCTGGGGCTGGGACATCGGCGGCTTTAGCGAAGCTCTGCCCAGCGCCGAGCTCTACCTGCGCGCCACGGCCGCTGCAGCGTTCGCCCCCATCATGCAGTACCACAGCGAGTACCGCCAGCCCGGCACGCCGTCCAAGGACCGTACCCCCTGGCACATCGAGGAACGCAGTGGTGACGATCGTGTCGTCCCCATTTATCGCTATTTTGCCAAGCTGCGCATGCAGCTGATTCCCTACCTGGCACGCGAGGCTGCCTGGTGCGTCGCGCAGCGGCGAGCCCCTCCTGCGCCCGCTCCTCCTGGACAACGGGGACGACCCTGTCACCTGGCACATCGTCGACCAGTTCTGCCTCGGCCGCGACCTCCTGGTCGCCCCAGTCGTCGAGGAAGGCGCCACGGAGCGCACGCTCTACCTGCCGGCGGGCCAGTGGCAGGACTTCTGGACCGGCGCGCCTGTCGCCGGCGGCCAGTGGCACACTGTTCGCTTCCCCCCTCGACCGCATTCCCGTCTACCTTCGAGCCGGCGCCGACATCGGCGTACCCCCGCCGTTCGCCTAGACTGTCACGTCCCCGGGACCTTAAAGGTCCCGGGGACATTCGCTTGTGACCGCCGCCTCCCCGTTCTGTGCTATACTGTGCACTGACGAACTTATGTCACACACCGGAACACCGTGCCCAGGCACCGTTCCCACAACACGTATGTGAATAGAGTACCAGTGAACGATCCACAAGACTCCACGGCCGAAGAACCGGCCAATCCACTTCCTGACGTTACCATCGACGAGCTGTCCGAGCCGCTGCGTGCTGCCGTCGCACGCGCCGGCTGGCCGGCCCTGATGCCCGTCCAGGCACGCGCCATCCCCTACCTGCTGGCCGGCCGCAACGTGATGATCCAGGCGCGCACCGGCTCCGGCAAGACCGGCGCCTTCCTGCTGCCGATGGTCGAGCGGCTGGACCCCAAGAAGAACCGCTGCCAGGCGCTGATCCTGGTGCCCACGCGCGAGCTGGCGCGCCAGGTCTGGAACGAAGCGCAGGTCATTTTCGGCGACGCCGGGCTTGCGCACGGTCGCCGTCTATGGCGGTGTCGGCTACGGCGCACAGATCGACGCCCTGCAGCGGCGGCGCCCACGTCGTCGTCGGCACGCCCGGCCGCGTGCTCGACCACCTGCTCAAGCGCAACTTCTCGCTCGAACACCTGCAGATGCTGATCTTCGACGAGGCCGACCGCATGCTGTCGATGGGCTTCTACGAGGACATGCTGGCCGTCAAGCGCTACCTGCCCGACCGCGACATCAACGCCTGCATGTTCTCGGCCACCTTTCCGGCCTACGTGCTGCGCACGGCCTGGCAGTTCATGGAGCGACCCCGAGTTCATCAGCCTCAGCCGCGACCATGTCCACGTCACCGAGACCGAGCATGTCGTCTACCAGGCGCCCGATCGCGGCCGCGAGCGTGCCTGGTGCGCCTGATCGAGGTCGAAAACCCCGGCAGCGCCATCATCTTCTGCAACACCAAGGTCAACGTGCACTTTGTCTCCGTCGTGCTGCAGCGCTTTGGCTACGACGCCGACGAGCTGAGCGCCGACCTGGCGCAGAACGACCGCGAGCGCGTCCTCGAACGTGTGCGCAAAGGCACTCTGCGCTTCCTGGTCGCCACCGACGTGGCCGCGCGCGGCATCGACATCCCCGAGCTGTCGCACGTCATCCAGTACGAGCTGCCCGAGGACCCCGAGTCCTACATCCATCGCGCCGGCCGTACGGGCCGCGCCGGCGCCGCCGGCGTCGCCATCACCTTTATCAACGGCATCGCCGACAAGCTGGCCCTCGACCGCATCGCCAAGCGCTTCAGCGTCGAGTTTGAGGAACGCGCCCTACCCAGCGACGCCGACCTCGAGGCCGTGGTCGGCCGAACGCGTCACAGCCCTGCTCGAAGCGCGGCTGCGCGAGCGCGACAACATCCAGCAGCGAGCGCGCCCGCCGCTTCACGACCCTGGCACGCACCTGGGCCGAGAGCGAAGACGAAATCTCGCTCCTCACCATGCTGATCGACGACTACTATCAGCAGATGCTCCACAAGCCCGTAGCCCCGCCGGCTCGCGGAAGGTGAAGGCTATGTCCCAGCCCGTCAAGCCCAAACCGAGCAGGGCCGCCGCGCCGCCGCGAAGGCGCTAGAATGTCCCGTGAGACGGGCGACGCAGCGTGCGCACAACGTGCCCGTGACATGATCCGCAATTCACCCTCTCACAAGCGACCTCTCATCGTTTACCTGCCGCCGCCGCCGCAGAATATCCAGATACACCGCCAGGATCACGATAGCGCCCGTAACCACCATCTGCCATTCCTGCGGCACGCCGAGGATGCGCAGGCCGTTGGTCAGCGTGCTGATGATAAAGGCGCCGATAATCGTGCCGAGGATCGTGCCTTCGCCGCCGCTCAGCGACGTGCCGCCGATCACGACGGCCGCAATGGCGTCGAGTTCGTACCCGGCGCCCAACGCCGGCTGCGCCGAGTTGAGGCGGGAGGCGATCATCACGCCGGCCAGGCCGCTGAAGACACCGCCCAGCGTGTAGACTGCCGTCTTCCAGGCGGCCACGTTGACGCCCGACAGGCGCGTCGCCTCTTCGTTGCTGCCGATTGCCACTGTGTAGCGCCCGAGGACAGTCTTCGACAAGATAAAGGCTGCGACCAAGGCTGCGCCAAAGAGTAGGAACACAGCGTTCGGAATCTCCAACCCAGGGATAACCGCCGACAATACCGAGCCCATCATGATCTGGCGGAAGATCGGCGTGTCGTTGAAGTAAATGGGCTTGACCTGCGCGATCACCAGCGAAAGACCGCGGGCGATCATCATCATGCCCAGAGTGGCAATAAACGGCGGCACCTTCATGCGCGAGATGACGATGCCGTTGACAAGGCCCGCCAGTGCGCCCGTTAACAACCCCACGATCACGCCCACCCAGACGGGCATGCCCATGTTGGTGACCGCCACGCCGGTCATCACGGCCGCCAACGTCATGACGGTGCCGACCGAGAGGTCGATGCCGCCCGTGATAATCACAAAGGTGACGCCAAGGGCAAGCACGCCGTTGACGGCGGTGGCGAGCAGAATGCCAATGATGTTGTCAAAGGTGAGAAAGTAGGGCGACAGAATCGAGAAAACAATAAAGAGAACGATAAGTCCTGCAAACGCCAGCAGTTTCTGCGCCGCATCTGAACGCAATGGATTGGTTCGCTGCTTGGGCACAGTCGTTTCAATTGCTGCCATAGTTATGCCTGCTTCCCTTGTACAGTTTCTAGAGAAGTGCCGTTCGCAGCTCCGGCTCCACCTTCTGCGACAATGCCGCCGCGCTGCGTAGCAAATTCCATGATGCGTTCCTGCGTCGCTTCCGCTGCCGTGAGTTCGCCCGTGATGCGGCCCTCGCACATCACGACGATGCGATGGCTCATGCGCAGAATCTCGGGCAGTTCAGATGAGATCATAATAATCGACTTTCCTTGCGCGGCAAGCTCGTTGAGCAGGCGGTATATCTCGCTCTTGGCGCCCACGTCGATGCCGCGCGTCGGCTCGTCAAAGATCAGCACGTTCGTGTCCGCAGTCAGCCACTTGCCGATAACCACCTTCTGCTGGTTGCCGCCGGACAGGTTCTTGACCTGCTGCTGGAGACTCGGTGTCTTGATCGACAGCGCCTCGACATAGTGCTGCGACGTCGTGCGCGTGCGTGGCCGGTTGACCAGCGTCGCACGCGTCCAGGAACTTCTTGAAGGAGGCCAGCACAATGTTGGCTTCGACGTCGAGGCCCAGTGCCAGCCCATACCGTTTGCGGTCTTCAGACAGGTAGCCGATGCCATGCGCCACGGCATCGGTCGGGCTCTTGATTTGAACCTGCTTCCCTTCGACGTAGATCTCGCCGCGAATCGATCGGATCTGCCCCAAATACCGCCCGTGCTACTTCGGTGCGGCCTGCCCCCATCAACCCGGCAAACCCTAGGATTTCGCCCTTCTTGAGTTTGAAGCTGACATCGCGAATCGCTGTTCCGCGATTGAGGTTCTTGACCTCCAGCACAATCGGCTGCCCGACATCTTCCGGTACTTCAGGCGCCGACTCAAAGATGGTGCGGCCCACCATCATGCTGATGATGCGGCTGATCGGCACATCCGCCGCTTGCCACGGTGTCCACATAGTGGCCATCGCGCATGACGGTGATGCGGTCGCTGATCTGCTTGAGTTCTTCGAGGCGGTGCGAGATATAGACGACGCCGACACCTTGTGCCGCGCAGTGTGCGGATGATGCGGAAGAGTTCCTCGATCTCCGACTCGGTCAGCGCTGCCGTCGGCTCATCCATGATCAGCACTTGCGAGTTGAAGGAGAGCGCCTTGGCAATCTCAACCATCTGCTGCTTGGCCACCGTCAGATCGGCGGCCTTGGTGCGCGGGTCCAGCTTGAGATGCATCGAGTCAAACAGCGCCTGTGTCTGCGCGTTGATCTGCTTTTCGGCCAACATAAAGCGCACACCCTGGCGCGGTTCACGTCCAATAAAGACGTTCTGCGCCAGCGTGAGATGGGGCATCAAATTGAGTTCCTGGTGGATCATGCTGATCCCCAGGTGCTGCGCAGCGCGTGGGTTGGGGATTACGACCTCGCTGCCCTTGTACAAAATCTGACCGGCATCCTTGCTGATAAATGCCGGCGAGGATCTTCATCATGGTGGACTTGCCGGCGCCATTTTCGCCCACCAGGGCGTGCACCTCGCCTGCCCGCAGCTCAAAACGAGCCTGATCCAGCGCATGGACGCCGGGAAAGGACTTATCGATCCCTTCCATAGATACCAAAATTTCGCTCATGCTTCGTCCTTCACATACACGCGCAGCGTGCAGTGCGCGTAGCGGGGTAGCAGTAAGGGCACGATTCGTCGTGCCCTTACTGGTTATACCTGCAAGACTAAAGCCATGCCTGCGGCATCAATCGTACAGCAGCGGCTGCATCTTCGTCGTCGTCGATGTTGGTCTTGTCATACCAGACATAAGCCGGTGTCGATGACCTTGCGACAGCTCTTCGCCCTTGATAGCCTTGACGGCGGCTTCGACGCACTTGTAGCCGATGCCGACCGGGTCCTGCGATAATCGCGCCGGCCTCGAGACCGCTGCGGATCGCATCCTTCTGCTGCTTGCCGGCGTCGTAGCCGATCACGACGAGCTTGCCTTCCATGCCCAGTTCGGTCACGGCATTCAGCACGCCGATGATCGAACCTTCGTTGGCGCCAAAGAAGCCCTTCAGATTCGGGTTGGCCTGGATGATCGCCTTGGCCAGGTCGGTGGACTTGAGCTGGTCGCCACCGCCGTACTGGACGTCTACAACCTTGATGTTCGGATACTTCTCGGCAATGCGGTTGACAAAGCCGTCGCGGCGGTCGATGCCCGTGCGGCTGGTCTGGTCGTGCACGATCACGGCCACTTCGCCTTCGCCGCCGATCAGTTCGGCCATCTTGTCCGCAGCAGCGCCGGCAGCGGCGATGTTGTCGGTGGTAGCGGTCGCAACAGGAATGTCGCTGTCCACGCCCGAGTCAAAACCGATGACCGGGATACCCTTGGACTGCGCCTCTTCCAACTGCGGCACCAAGGCCTTGGTGTCGAGCGCAGCCAGGCAGATGGCAGCCGGGTTCTTGGCCAGGGCAGCCTGCACCATCTCGATCTGCTTGTCGACCTGCGACTCAGATCTCGGGGCCTTCAAAGCTGATGTCGACGTTGAAGTCCTTGGCGGCCTGCTCGGAACCCAGCTTCACGGCCTGCCAGAACTGGTGCTGGAAGCCCTTGGAGATGACGGGGATGTACGGCTTGGCTCCGCTGTCAGTCGTAGCGGCAGCAGCATCGGCAGTAGCCTCGGCAGTGGCCTCGGCAGGCGCAGCTGCTTCCGTGGCCGTGCCTTCGCTTGCGGCCGGGGCAGCCGGGGCAGCAGCCGGCGCGGCACAACCGCTAACCAGCGCAGCTACCAGCATAATGCCCAGCACGACAGTCAGCAAGTGCTTGTTTTTCATGTGGATCTCCTTTGTTACGTTGAATGGTGATATTGGCAGGCTCGCAGGGAGCCGTCAACGCATGTTTGGAATTCTGCTCAAACGCAAGCAGTTTCGAATGTACTTTCGCGGCAGTTGAGTAATCAGTTCGCAAGGGCCGCTCATGATTATACCCTCGCTGCCTAGGCTGTCAAGCTGCGGCACAATCTCTTCACTCGATCTTGAACGTGAACGCATGGTTGCCCTGGCAGTTCCGCCGGCAGCGCAATGTGCAACCCAGCTTCATCCTGGCGCCACGCCAGTTCTCCGGCACGCCCCAGCAGACTCTACGCTCCGCACACTTGGTCCCTCGCTGCCTGCCCCAGCGCGCGGATGTGCGCCTCGTGTCTGGGGCCGCGCAAGGCAGATGGCATAGATCACCCCGTCTTTCTGCGTGAACCGGAAGTCGTCGGCTGTAAACGCCGCCCGGCTGGTATCGGTAAACGCACCTTCCGGCACCTCCGTCGGCCCTTCGCCGTAGACGCGCCACGGCCGCGTTCCATAGACAGCCTCCCCGTTCACCGCCAGCCAGCGCCCGATTTCGCGCAGGATCTCCTGTTCGGGCTCCGGAATCGTGCCGTCGGCGCGCGGCCCGATGTTTAGCAGCAGCGCTCCGTTCTTGCTCACGACGTCCACCAGGTCATGGATCAGCGACTCTGCCGTCTTGTAGTCCTGTTCCTTAACGTAACACCAGGAATTCTTCGACACCGACGTGTCGTTCTGCCACAGCTGCGGCGCGGATGTCCTTGAGCTGCCCGCGCTCGACGTCCAGCACGGCCGTCCCCTCAGGATAGGCGACATACTTGTAGTTGATCGCCACGCCCTTGTCCCACTCCAGTCCGCGGTTGTAATAGTACGCCGCAAACCGCTGCAGATAGGGCTCGAACGCGGCATGCCCGATCCACCAGTCAAACCAGACCAGCTGCGGCTGGTACTTGTCGACCAGTTCGCAGGTGCGCGCCAGCCAGTCTTCCAAGTATTCGGCGCTGGGCCACGGCGTGTTGTCCAGCGCATGGTCGTCCTGCCCCTCGTCGTGCAGCATGGCCGGGCCATAGAAGTCGGCGTAGGCTGGGTCCTGTACGTCGGACGGGAAGGTGCGTCCCCCGTTCATAAACCACCAGTGTTCGGCGCGGTGGCTCGACACGCCAAACACCATCCCGCGCGCCCGCACCGCCTGTGCCAGATCGCCGACGACATCGCGCTTGCGGCCCCATCTTGGCCGCCGTCCACTGCGACAGCGCGCTGTCGTACATCGCAAAGCCGTCGTGATGCTCTGCTACCGGCACCACAAACCGTGCGCCCGCCTCTGCAAACAGCGCCGCCCACGCATCTGGATCGTACTTCTCCGCCTTGAACAGCGGGATAAAATCCTTGTAGCCAAACTCGGTCTGCGGCCCATACGTTGCCACGTGGTGCTCGTACGCCTTCTCGCCCGGGCGATACATGTTGCGCGGATACCACTCATTATCAAAGGCCGGCACCGCATACACGCCCCAATGGATGAAAATTCCGAACTTCCCATCCTCATACCACGCCGGAATCCGGTACCCGCGCAGCGAATCCCAGGTCGGCTCAAACCGCCCACTATCGCTAGCCATAATCTGCCTCTTCCTTTACGATTCTCTAAAAGTAGTCACCCCGTGCCCGGCTCGCCGTCACTATACCTGGCCTACCTCATACCTCTTGGGGCGATCCTCGCACGGTTCTTTATTACTCTAGCCACGCCGGCTGTGGCGTGATCGCCAACGCATGTGCCGGCGCCTCTGCCAAAGCCGGCAGCCGTACCGCCAATCCGGCGTCTCGCTGCTCCCAGACAAGCGGCGCCTCGCCCCCCAGCAGCCGTACACTCATACCCTGCGCCCCATACAACCTCTGGATGACGATCTCCTGCTCCTGCGGCGTCTCCAGCAGCGTGGCATACAGCGTCTCGCCCTTCTGCGTAAATCGCACATCCACGCCGCTCAAGGTCTTGCTATCGTGCCACCTGCCATGGCCGCGTGTCGAAAATCGCCTCGCCGTTGACGTCCAGCCACCGCCCCAGCCCCAGCAGCCGCTCCAACTGCAGCTCTGGGATCTGCCCCTCTGCCGTCGGCCCCACATTGAGCAGGAGATTGCCGTTCTTGCTGACGATGTCGACGAACGATCGCACGAGGTTCTCCACCGAGAGGTGCTGGTCCGCCCCCTCGCGCCGGTTGTACCCAAACGATGCGCCGATGCCTCGGCACGATTCCCACTTCCTCTGCCGGATCTCGGCAAACGACGTGTACTCAGGCGTCTCAAAGTCAAAGAAGTTGTCGCTGACGATTCCGGTCTCGTCCATCTGGAATCGCTGCGTGAACCGGTTGTTGACCAGCCCATCCGGCAGCTTGTTGTAGTATTCGGCAAACAGCACGTTGAGATCTGTTCCGGCCGGATACGCGATGTCGTTCCAGAGGATCAGCGTCTGGTAGCGGTCGATCAGCTCGCGCCAGTGGCCGTTGGCATAATTCACATACTCCTGTGTCTGCGGCACCGCAAGCGGAAAGTCGGCGATGTGTTGGATCACCTTGTCGTTAAACGTCCAGTCCAGCCCACCCGAGTAATACAGCGCCGCCGTTAACCCTTGGCCGCGCACGGCCTGCATGAACTCGCCCACCAGGTCACGTTCGGCGTGATACCCTGGAATAAACGGGTTCGGCTGCTGGCTCGGCCACAGCAAAAACCCGTCATGATGCTTGGTGGTCAGCACGGCGTAGCGTGCATGCACCTTCTTAAACAGCGCCGCCCACGCATTCGGATCCCACTGCCTGGCAGCCTCGTTGAACATGCGGCGCAAAGCTGGCGTACGGGAAGTCGGCCCCATACGTCGTCGCATGGTAGGCCGCCGTTGCGCTCCCGGCAACGCGATACGAATTCATGTACCACTCCGCATAGGGATTATTCGCAAACCACCTGCCCCAATCCCCACTCGCCAGGATCTCGCTCAGTTCCCCTGCCCGCGGCGCCCACGCCGGCACCGAATACAGTCCCCAATGGACGAATATCCCCAGCTTCGCATCGTCAAACCACCCCGGCATCGGATGCGCCGACACAGAATCAAATGTTGGTTGATAAACCATATTGTTGACCCTCAGTTCATCCTCGGTACCTATGCGAAGTTAATCTCTACCATTTGGTGCCCCATTACCTCAGGCACCATGAAATTGATGCGATCCCCGTCCACCGTGAACGGCAGTACAGCACCCCCAACCGCCACCACGCTCGCCACTTCGCGCCGGCACGCGCACAGACACCGGCACGTCATACAGCGGAATCACATCCTCGATCACGTCGAACTGCGTCCCGCGCCGCTCTGGAATATAGTGCAGCAGGTGCAGTACCTGCCGCCCTTGCACAGCCTGCTCGTTGAGCGTGACAAACAGCGTGCTCGGCCCCCGATGCCGCACCAGCGGCTGCGGCAGGAACATCTCCAGTGCATTGAGGAACAGCCGTTTGCACCACAGCGGCGCCACCCGGTCGTACAGTGTAAAGATCGGGCTGCTGAAATAGATCACGCTGCCGCTGCGCACGATGCCCGGATTGCCTGCTGCCCCGGCCGACGGCGTCTGCCGGTGCGAACAGAAATGCTCCCACGTCCGGTCAAAATAGCTCGGATAGATGGGTGCCAACACCTCGGCCCCGGCGCGCGCGTGCACGTCCATCCCGCGGATATACATCACGTGCTCAGTCTGCGGCAGCCCACGCCCGATCGCTCCCTGCGGCAGGATATAGTCCACATAGTCGCCGCGCTCGTAGTACACCCCGCGCACCAGCGTGCCGTTCGCATCGCGCGGCCCTTCGCTCGCCATCTCCACGCCAAACAGCCCCGTCGCAAAACTGCTCTGGTCAGGCTTGAGCCCCGACTCAAACGTGGCAATCACCTTGCCGCCCTGCGCCACATAGGCCTCCAGTTTGGCGGCCAGCGCTGCATCCACAGGAATGATGTCCGGCAGGATGAGCACGGCATACGGTGTAAAATCGCTCTGCGAATCCACGATCTCAAACTGCTGTGCCGCCTCCTCCAAGATGCGCGTGGCGCCCTTGATCGCCGACGGCAGGTTCGACGCGCTGGCCGAGGTAAACTCCTCGGGCGTCATGACCGCAATCTCGCTCACGGCCTTCGCTCCCGCACACCACGGCTCCTTGGCCTCCACCTCGGCGTAGACGCTCCCGATCAGGTCGTACACGTTGGGATCGAGCCGCCCGCGCGGCGGCAGTTGATCGCCGATCGAGCACTTGGCGCCCATCGCGATCATGCGGTAGCACTCAAACTGCAGCGCGGCCGGATTCTTGAACGAGTGAAAGTCGCCCCATGACGTGTGGAACTTACCGGTCTGCCCTAACACGTCCAGCCCCAGGTTACGCGCATAGCGCATCGTCACCGGGTAGTGCTGGTACCCCCACCCACCGCTGGGCAGCGTCTCCAGCTCCCAGTGCGAATAGGCATCCACCACGGCGCGATGCCGCGTGCCCACATGCCCGGCATTAAAGAAGACGCTGACCTCGGGATTGATCTCCCACACGAACTGGCTGAACTCATGCTTGAACTGGTTCAAAGAGTCCAGCGCAAACTTAGACCGGTCGGCGGCGCTTGGCGGGGTTCAACCCTGCCGCCCGCATTCTGGTCCTGCGTATAGGGATCGCTCGACGGGATGGGCTGCACGATGTCAAAGAAGAACCCATCCACCGGCATCAGGTCGAAGATCTCGCGTACGTGCTCGCGCAGGAAGTGAATGTATGGCGAGTTGACGTTCATGTACCGGTAAAACCCTGCCTCAAACGGCGGTGTGCCCGTAATGCGGCCGTCCGGCTCGGTCAGCAGCCAGTCCACATGCTCGCGCGCCGTAAAATGATCCCACTGGATCGTGGTGTAGATCGGCGCCCGGATCCCGCGTGCGTGGCATGCCTCGATCTGCTCCTTGAGCAGGTTGGGCCGCGCCAGGTGCGGGTGGATCCGCTCGGGATTGGCCTGCGACTGGTAGTAGATCCAGCCGTGGTGGCAGCGGGCAAAGACGGTGATCGAGTTGACGTGCGCCTTGGCGAGCGTGTCCGCAAACTCGTCGGGGTCGAAGTCGGCCCCGATGCCCTCGATGGCTTCGCTGGTGTGAAAATCAAGATGGATCTGCCGGTACGGCAGAAAGTCGGCGCGGTTCATACATTATCCCCTGCATTGTTTTGTATGTGCCGTGGCTCGCTTACCCAGAACACCATCAACAGCGTTCCACAGGCAGCCACGATGGTTGCAATGATCAGCAGTCCCGTAAACCCGATCACGGTCGCCAGCCAGCCGCCCAACAGCGGGGCCAGCACAACCGGCAGCGCCAGCAGCGTGTTGGTCAGCCCGATGTAAGTCGGCCGATCGGCCGGCTCGCAAAACTCCAGGATGATATTGAGGCTCGACACCCAGTCCGCCGAAAAGTAGGCACCCAGAAACATAAATGACAGCGCCAGCCACTGCCAGGAGGGCGCCAGCAGCGTGACCAACGTGGCGCCGGTAAGACACGTGGCCGCCAGCGCCAGCACGATCTTGTGCCCGGCACGGTCGCCCAGCACGCCCCACGCCAGGCTCATGACAGCCTGGCTGCCAATCAGGGTGGCCGTGAGCAGGCCGACCTGGGTGCCGTCCAGCCCAAACCGTTCGCTGCCATACACGATAAAGAAACCGGTCGCCATGGCCCCGATGACGACGACGGCGCGGCTGATCAGGTAACGGCGGTAGTAGAAGTTGCTGTGTAGGATGGCCGGCAGTTGGTTGAAGTAGCGCCACAGCGACTGCTTCTCTTTCGTCACCTCACTCGGCGGCTCACGATTGAGTGCCAGGCCTACCCACGAAATACAGACGGCAATAAACGCCAGCACAAACAGCAGGCTGAAGTTGCCGGGATACGGATAAGCGTCAAGCACGCGCCCCACCAGGAGCGCGCCGGCGATACCCATCAGTGCGCCCAGTCCGCTGCTCAGTCCGGCCCAGAAGCCGCGCCGCTCGACCGGGATCACCTTGGCGATCATGTCGTACCAGGCCGGTGTACCAGCGCCGGCACTGAAGGCGGTAATGGCCAGGCAGGTAAAGAACAGCACCAGCGTCAAGTTCGGCGCCGGAACGGCGAAAAACCAGACGACAAGCCCCATCAGCAGGTACGGCAGACGTTCGCCAAAGCCGCTCAGCACCATGATAAACGGCTTCTTGTAGCGCAGTCCCTCCGCATAGTTCGCGGTGAGCAGCTGCGGCAGGTAAATGCCCAATCCCCAAATGGCGCCGATCATGCCGATGGCAAGCTTCGAGTCGGTCAGCGAGCTGACGAGCAGCGG
>CAVPAH010000015.1:0-555220 GCA_963701415.1 uncultured Chloroflexia bacterium | reverse complement strand
AGGAACGCGAGTATGTGCGCAAAGACGGTTCGCTTCTTTCGGTTTTGGTGAACGCCACCGCCATACGGGACGAGGCCGGCAACTATGTGATGTGCAGCTTGACGCTTCGCTACGCTGCCGAGGGCGGAGCTGAGGCCGCCCTGCTGACCAGCTGCGTCAACCGCCGGGGCCTGGATTGGCGTCCGACGTTTCGCCGGACTGCTGCGCCTCGGTTGGGACGACGCGCAGATTGACGAGTACGGGGCGCCGGAGGGTCTGGGCGAGCCGGTTGGCCAGTTCGCGCAGTGGGTTGAGGGCGCCGCTGCCCTCGACGGTGACCAGCACCGACTGGTCGTGCACGTCGACGACGACGGCCTGGTGCGACGTGCCTGCGAGCCAGGCGTCGACCTCGAGGCGCGCAGCCTGGTTGTCCAGCGAATTGGTGACGGCCTGGTAGCTGGTGGCGGTGAGCGGGACGGCGACCAGGAAGGTCGCCACGAGAATCAAGATGAAGGCGTTGCGGCGCAGGCGTGCATTCCCCTTTGCGATGGCCTGCTCGCCGAGCCCGAGCAGCATGAAGGTGATGCCGCCGGCAAGGAGGATGGCGAGGAAATTAGTGGAAAACAGCATAAACGCCCCAGCGGCCGCACCCAGCTCACCCTCGTTGAGCGAGATCCCCACAACGCACAGCGGTGGCACAAGCGAGATGGCAATCGCCACGCCACCCATGGAGTCGGCGATCTCTTCGTGGGCGGTGATGTAGGCGCCGGCGGCGCCCGATGCCAGCGCCGTCAGCAGCGCCAATAGGCCCGGCTGGATGCGCGAGGTGATCTCTGCGTTTGACTGAAAGGAGATTGCGACATCGGGGATCACAAACGTTAGCAGCCAGGACAATGCGATCACGCTGGCCACGCCGGCAGCGACCAGTGCGAGTGCATTAAGCGCGCGCCTGCCGGAGCCCATCACAACGGCTGCGGCGGTCGCCATGATCGGGCCCATCAGGGGCGCCACGATCATGGCGCCGATCACCGTCGCGGTTGAGTCGGAAATGACGCCGAACGTGGCAATGACGGTTGCCAGCAGCAGGAGCACAAAGAAGTTGGTCAGCCGCCGTGCCGTGAGCGGTCCGGCGATGAACAGTTTCTGCTCAAACGCCGGCAAATAGCCCGGGTCGAACCCTGCCTTGCCCCCAAAGGCATGGAAGTCACGATTGGATTGCATGTCGCCTCTCGTCTGGATGGTCGTTTTGGGAAAGAAGTCGCAGCCCCACGGCAGCGGCGCGCCGGTGAGGTATGAAGCAGTCCATACTATACACGACGGCTGCTAATCGTGCGAGGATCGCCCACGGGGCATGGGAGGGGCGGCAGCTTGCGATAGTAAGGATTGACTCAGGCAGCCGGCAGGGCAAAGGTCTTACCCGTACCATCATGCGATTGGGATGGTGATGATCCCCCACACGGCCGATTGTTGCGCGGCATGGGAGCTGATTGACACGGAAATCGCAGCGTGAAATAATGGTGCCCTCGTTTTGCTCCCCCAATTGGAATTGCACCAGGAGGGCTGACAGATGGAGAGTGCCGGGAATATGGATCCTGCCGCGGCGGTGCGGCGCGTGCGAGCGGCGGCGTCGGCGGCACGGCCGCCGGGGGCACCACTGCCGCAAGCCGGCGGCCGGCTGGTGGATGCCGGAGAGTATTGGCTGGCGGCGCAGCAGTATTTTGAGGCGGCGGTGCGTCTTTATCGCGGGGGCGACGCTGCGCGCGGCGACTACTGCATCGTGCGCGGAGATGCTTATGTGCAGCTGGCAACCTTGTGCGTGCTGGCGAACGGGAGTGGGGTGGAGCGGGGGGATGCAGGCGACGACGCCCACGGTCCGGGGATGGCGGCGGATGCGGCGCGGCTGCGGGCGAGGGTGGCATTACTGCGCAAGCAGTATCCGATTGAGCTGCCCACTGTGCCGCTCGAGGCTGCGGACAAGAACCCGTGCCTTGGGTTTTTGGATAATGCCGTGGAGCATGCGGATGCGGCGGAGGCAGCCTTTGCTAACGGGGACACGGTGGCGGGTCATTATTACTCCAGCGAGGTAGACCTGGATCTGCTGCTGCTCGACATCTGTGAGCAGGTGATTTATGGGCCGGCGGCGTAAGATGGACCAGCCGCTGCCTGAACCACTGATACGCAAGGTCGATGCGATCCAGATCCATGTGCCCGACCTGGAGGCGGGGCTGCGGTTTTATCGCGACCAGCTGGGGCACGAGGTTGCCTGGCGGACGGAACGGGCGATCGGGCTGCGGCTGCCGGAGAGCGATGCGGAGCTGGTAATCCAGACGGAGCGTGACGGAGTGGAGCCCAACCTGCTGGTCGACGCGGTGGAGGAGGCGATGGCGCAGCATTGTGCAGGCCGGCGGGTCGGTACTGGTGGCGCCGTTTGAGATTCAGATCGGGTGGTGCGTGGTGGTGCGCGATCCCTGGGGCACGCCGCTGGTGCTGCTGGACGCGAGCAAGGGGCTGCTGATCACCGACGATGACGGGAATGTTGTCGGCAACCTGCATCCGCGCAACGGTGGTTAGGTTCCTTCGCGCTGGACGAGCAGGCGGTTGATCAGCGTCAGCAGGGCGCCGCGCTGTTCGTAGCCGCTTTCGCTGAAGTCGCTGACGGCGAGATAGATGCTCCGGCGGGTGCGGCGGATGAGGCCGAGGAGGAGGCGGCGCAGGATGTCCTGGCGGCGGAAGTATTCCTCGGCGTCGGTCCAGGGCTCGTCGGCGGGCCAGCGGTGCGAGAGGACGAAGGGGTGGGTGAGCGGCTGGTAGAGGCGCTCCCACCAACCGCTGGAGCCGATGTCGAGCCAGAACTGGACGTCGACGGGCTTGTTGCGCAGCAAGAAGGTGTAGGCGGGCGCCAGGAAGACGGCATCTTCGGCCATGCGCCAGCCGGGCACGAAGAGGGCGCCGACGGCGCCGGATTCGGCGAGCTGGAGGTAGGATCGGCCGAGGGTGGTGAGCGCGGTGGCGCTGGGGCCACCTGTGCCGCCGCGCGCCGGGCGTGACGGCCTCACGGCGCCAGGGTTCGTTTTCGAGCGCCCAGCGGAAGCGGCGGGCGGACTGGACGAGCTGGCTGGCGACACGGGCAGCGTCGCGGTCCTCGTGGAAGCCGTAGTTGGGCTGGCTCAGCAGCTCGCCAAAGAGGCGGGCAAAGAACTGGTCGAGCGGCGTCTCTTCGGCGGCGGCGCGGTAGCCATAGATCCAGGTGCGCAGGCGGTCGAAGTCCTCGCCGGCGGCGTAGGTGATGCGCTCGCGCATGCCCTCGTTGAGCGCCGCGAAGGCGCCCAGCTCGTTGGCGCGGCGGCGGGAGGGATAGACGATCTCGGTGAGCAGCTGGGCGCGCACGGGGTCGAGCCGCGGCATGGCGATGGCCAGGGCCTGGCTGACGTCGGGGGCGGGCGGGAGCAGGCCCCAGTGCGGGTGCGCCAGCTTGGCGAGCGTGAAGAGCGTGCGCGCGGCCGGTTCCGCCTCGAGCGGGCGGCTGGGGCGGTGGGTCGTCAGCTGGATGCCGTACTCCTCGAGGGCCGTCTGCAGGCTGAAGCGGAGGGCGTCGCTGACAAAGGGAGCCATGACGGCGATGCTGCCGGGGGCGACGTCCTCCTCGGTGATCAGGCGGTGGATCTCCTTGGCCGTCCAGCGGAGCATCTGGGGGTAGAAGCGGAAGGGGTCCGGTACGGCGAAAGGCGAGCCGCCGTGATCGGGTTCACGTTCCGCAAAGTACTGTTCCTGAAAGGCCTCGGATTGGATCACTGGCTCCGCCGGCGCGGCTATGACCGCGTCCTCTTGAATGCCGGGCTCGGCGCCGGTGCGCGCAAGGCGCGGGCTGATGGCGCGGGAGACCTGCGGCACAAGGTCGGCCACGGTCGGGCGACATGATGTGGGAGCTGACCATGTGGATGCGCTGGTCGCACTTGGCGGCCAAGCCTGCTGTGCCCTGCGGGTCGGCGCCGAGGAAGGTGCGGTAGCCGGCGTCGTCGTCGCTGACGATCAGGGCGCTGTCGAGGGCGGCGGTACGATCGTCGAGCCACTGGCGGACGAGCATGTGGGCGCTGGGCGTGTCCTCCTCGACGTTGTCGAAGACCAGGTGCCGGTGCGTGCGCAGCAGGTGTGTACGGCTCCAGTCGTTCTTCATGACGTGGCGGTTGAAGAGCGTCACCTGGAGGCTGAAGTCGAGCAGCGTCTCACGCAGGCAGAGGGCGCGAAAGTCCTTGCTGATGCGTTCGGCAGCGGCCAGGGCATTGAGGCGGGCGGTGCGCTGCTCGGAGAGCGGGACGACCAGCTCGAGGCGGCGGTAGGCCTCGTCGATCTCCATGTCGAGGAGGGCGGCCTTGTTGAGGTTGTCGAGCACCTGGGTGATCACACGGCTGCGGTCGAGGCGCAGGGCATCAAACTCGCCCTGGTCGATGGCGGCGTCCACCAGTTGGGCCATGTGGAACTGGCTGGTCTCAAGGCTCAGGAAGGTGGGCTCGCGCATGGGGTCGTCAAAGCCGGCCGTGGGGGCGAGCAGCGGCCAATAGCGTTCGACACTCTGCTGGGCGAGACTCGCGAAGGTCGTGATCGCCACCGGGGGGCCGGGGCGGGCGTCGGGACCGCGCAGGGCGGCGTAAAAGGGATCGGCCAGGGTACGCTGAGGGACCAGCACCAGGATCGAGTCGCCGCGCACGCGCTCCTGGCGGAGGAGCCAGCGGACGCGTTCGACGGCCAGCGTCGTCTTGCCCGCGCCAAAGGGGCCGTACAGGAAAACTTTGGCGGCTGATTGGATGGCGGGTAAAATAGCGGCATCTATCATTTCCATAGCAGCTTATTTTACCCGATCTGGCCTCAGAACGCCGCACGATCGGTTCCATTTCAGGAGAGTAGAGGCGCCATGCAGACCTATGCCATTCCCCTTGTCCCCGGGCCGGTTGCCATTCCCGAGGCGGTGCGGGCCGCCTACCAGGTGGACTACGGCTCCGCCGACATGGAGGAGGAGTTCTTTGCCCTGTACGGGGCGTGCGAGCGCGACCTGCAGGCGCTGCTGGGGACGACGAACAGCGTCACCATCCAGAGCGGCGAGGGGATGCTGGCGCTGTGGGGGGCGCTCAAGAGCGTGATCCGTCCCGGCGACCGGGTGCTGGCGGTGGCGACGGGGCTGTTTGGCTACGGCATTGGCGACATGGCGCGGCAGGTGGGGGCCGAGGTCGAGGTGGTGGGGTTTGGGGATGACGAGGCGATCGACCCGCAGGCGGTGCGCGAGGCGGCGCGGCGGTTCCGGCCGCGGCTGGTGACGGCCGTGCACTGCGAGACGCCCAGCGGCGTGCTCAACCCGCTGCGGGAGGTGGGGGCGATCTGCCGGGAGGTCGATGCGCTGTACTACGTGGATTTTGTGGCGTCGGCGGGCGGGGCGGCGGTGGACGTGGATGCGTGCCACATCGACCTGGGGCTGCTGGGGAGCCAGAAGGTGTTGAGCCTGATGCCCGACCTGTCGATGGTGTCCGTGAGCGAGCGGGCGTGGGCGGCGGTGGCGGAGACGGGGTATGTGGGGTATGACGCGCTGGCGCCGTGGAAGACGGCGCTGGCGGACAAGTATTTCCCGTACACGCACAACTGGCAGGCGCTGGCGGGGCTGCAGGTGTCGCTGCAGATGCTGCTGGCGGAGGGCCTGGAGAATGTATATGCGCGGCATGCTGCGGTGGCGGCGTACTGCCGGCAGCGGCTGCACGGGATGAACGTGCGGCTGTTCCCAGTCCGGGACGAGATTTCGTCGCCGACGGTGACGGCGGCGTATGTGCCTGACGGGTGGGGCTGGCAGGAGCTGGACGGGGCGCTGCGGGCACGCGGGGTGGCGGTCGGGCGGGAACTACGGCAAGCTGGCGGGGAAGGTGTTCCGCGTTGGGCACATGGGCAGCCAGGCGGATATGGACTTGGTGCGGCGGGGGATGGACGCGCTGGAGGAGATCATCGGCTGAGCCGGCGCAGCGCGCTGCGGGCGGCGGGCCTGATGCAAGCCGGTGGTGAATCGCTGTGGCGCACTCGGCCGGGGTGAGAAGGGACGTGTCTACCTCCAGGTCGTAGATGCCGGGGATGTGGACGGCCGTCTGCCAGCGGAGGATTGGCGGGGGGACGGGAGCGGTCGGGGACACGATCGGCGTCCCAACCGGTGGCGCGGCGGCGCTGGAGGATCACGTCGAGGGGGCAGCGGACGCCCACGAACAGGGCGGGCAGGCCGTCGAGCAGGCGCGCACAGGCCGGCGAGAATGCCGAGGGGCGTCGAGTAGTCGTCGTGGTGGCCGGTGTCGGCGACGACGTTGATGCCCAGGCGGCTGTGGGCGGCGATGGAGGCGTAGAGGGCGCGGTACAGGATCGCGACGATTGGTTCAAGGTCCGGGCGTTCGCCGCCGGGGCGCAGGCCGAGCGCGGGTTGATAGCGCGGCCGGGGTCATCTGCATCCAGCGGTCGACGCCGAGGTTGAGCCAGAGTCCGTCGAAGGTGTCCTGGATGGCGGCGGCGATGGTGGATTTGCCGGCGCGCGGGGTGCCGTTGAGGATGATGATTTGGCCGGGTGTGGGTGTCGAGTGCATGGAATGCTCCTTTCGGTGACCGGGGGACAGGTCCGGCGCATGCGGCCCAAATGCCGACGTCTCCGCAGCCGAATGATGTCTGGCGTCAGCGCCAAATGTAGCGCTCAAGACCCAGGAGGCCCAGTTGAGGGCGAGGCTGACGAGCCAGGCGGTCCACGGTGGGCGGGCGACGGTGGCGGCGTAGACTCCGCCTTCGGCGGCGATGACGGCCAGCTCTGCCGCCGGGATGGCGGTCTCCGGCGGCAGAGGGATAAGCGGCAGCGTGTACCAGAAGATGGTATGGCTGACGAGGTTGAGCCCCAAGGCCAGGAGCACGGCGCGACGCCAGTGGGGCCGCCAGCCCGGGAGGAGCAGGGCCAGCAGCGCCATGCCCGCGCCCTCGATGAGCAGGGTGGCCGGGAGCGCGATGAGGTGGATCAAGCGGCGCTCCGCATCTGTTCGACGGCCTTACTTGGTTACGCAGATCAGCGACTCGTTGAGGTCGGTGGTGTCCGGGTCGTCGGTAAACGACGTGGAAATCGTGCAGACGCCGCGATTGGTGCTGCAGGCCGCGCCGCCGTAGCCGTAGGTGCAGGTATCGCCGGCCGCCTTGCCCTGGCAGGCATAGTAGGGCGCCGGGGCGTTGCCCATCAGCAAGAGCATGGTGGCAAGGGCGAGAATGACGAAGATACGCTGCATAGAAGTTTGAACCTCATTTGCCAAATAGGTTGAATCTGGATGTTGAGACAGGATGGGCACCGGCCATCATGGTAATCCCAAAAATTCCACGAATCAAGGTTCAGACTATGTCGTCTACGCAGAGGCGCCGGAGTAGCTGCGGACGCCGTGGCGCCAGAAGGCGCGGGCGGCGGTGAACATGATGGTGGCGAGGAGCAGGGCGGCGAGGAGCATGGGCCAGTCGAGGCGGCCGATGATGGCTTCGGCGGGGACGGTGACGGCGAAGGCGACCGGGATCGAGAACGGTGAGCATGATGCGCAGGGCGCCGGGGTAGATGCTGACGGGCCAACGGCCCGCCTGGTACATGCTCTGGAAGACGACGAGGATGTTTTCGACGTTGACGAACCAGAAGGCGGTGGTGGCCAGGAGGAGCCAGAAGCTGTAGACGATCACGGCGCCGGCGGCGAGGACGACCAGGAAGGCGAGCAGCTGGCTCCCGGTGATGGCGCGGCCGAGGCAGCGTGAGGGCGATGGCGAGCACGACGGCACCCATCACGACGTCGGTGAGGCTCCAGATGCTGAAGCGCGCGGATGCTGACGAGCAGCTGGGAGTCGCGGGGCTTGGTCAGGACGAAGTCGAGGGTGCCCTGGCGGATGTCCAGGAGGAAGCGCTCCATGCTGGGCTGGACGAAGGTGCTGATGAAGCCGGACATGAGGAAGTAGATGCCGAGGAGGGCGAGCAGCTCCATCGGCTGCCAGCCGGCCGAGGGCATCGGTGTGGTAGAAGACGACGCTCATGCCGGCCAGGGCGGCCAGCAGGGAGAGGATCGACTGGAGCAGGTTGATCCAGAAGTTGGCGCGGTATTGGAGTTCGTTGAGGGTGCCGAGGCGGAAGTAGGTGGCGATCAGATGGAACATGCGCTGCCCCTAGGAGCCTACGGCCGAGAACTGCTTGATGCTGGTGCGCCAGGCGAGCAGCATCGCGGCGACGACGGCAGCCGTCCAGGCGAGCTGGATGGCGCAGCCAATCAAGATTTCCTGCGCGGTGTGCTGGCCGAGGAGAACCTCGATCGGGAAGGAAAGCATCCAGCGGAAGGGCAGGAGGCTGGCGAGGAACTGGATGGGGCCGGGCAGCAGCTCGAGCGGGGCCAGGCGGCCGGAGAAGAAGAGAAAGACGACGAAGTAAACCTGGTTGATGGCGTTGGTGCGGGTAGTCCAGAAGGCGGACATGGCCAGGCCCCACTCGAGGCAGAAGCGCAGGATGAAGGCGAGCAGGAGCGCGGGAAGAAAGGCCAGGCAGGTCGAGCCATGTCGTCTGGAAGTTGGGATGGAAGAAGAACGACAGCAGGATGACGGTGGGGATGAGGACGACCATGATAAAGGCCTTGTAGGCGATGTTGTCGGCCAGGTCCACCCAGAAGGGATGGAGGGGGCGCATGCAGGCGGCGCGCCAGCGTGCCTTCGCGGATCATGAACTCGTACTCCCACATGATCCAGGTAAAGGTGAGGCGGTCGACGACCATCAGGGCGATGAAGTAGGCGGCGAAGTCGCTGGTCGTGAAGCCCTCGACGGCGCCGCCTTGGGCCTTGGCTACGGTGTCCCAGACGGCGAGGTAGATGACCGGCTCGAGGACGGCGCCGATCAGCCAGATCAGATTGGCGGCCCGATACTGGAGGTTGACGGCGGAGCTGGTCTTGAGTTGGTAGTAGAGGGCGTTGATCATGGTTCAGACGCGAACACTTTTTCGATCACTTCCTCGATGGGTGGATCCTCGACGGTCAGGTCGACGATGGGGAGGTCGGCGAGGAGGCGGCCGGTGACGGCGGCGGTGTCTTGCTTGCGGACGCGGAGCTTGACGCGGCCGCCGTCTTGCTCGATGGTTTCACCGTAGGCGTCGAGGCCGCCGGCAGGGATGTCGGATGGGCCATTGGCGAGGTCGACGGCGATGGTTTTGTAGGCGGAGAACTGGCTGACCAGGCCGCCGAGCTCGCCGTCGTAGAGCAGGCGGCCGTGGTGGATGACGACGACACGCTTGCAGAGCGCTTCGACGTCGGCCATGTAGTGGCTGGTGAGCAGGATGGTGGAGCCGGTGAGCTGGTTGTAGTCCTGGAGGAAGGCGCGGATGCGGCGCTGCATGGTGACGTCGAGGCCGATGGTGGGCTCGTCGAGAAAGAGCACCTGGGGTCGGTGGAGCAGCGCGCCGGCGATCTCGCACTTCATGCGCTCGCCCAGGGAGAGATTGCGCACCGGCTTGGAGAGCAGCGGGCCGAGGTCGAGCAGCTCGGTGAGATTGGCAAGGGTCTGGCGGTACTGGTCCTCCGGCACGCGGTAGACGGCGGCCAGCAGGTCGTAGGAGTCCTGGCACGGGATGTCCCACTCGAGCTGGTTGCGATTGCCCATGACCAGGGTGATCTGGCTGAGGAATTCCTTCTGGCGGCGCCAGGGTTCGAAGCCCAGCACGCGGACGCTGCCGCCCGAGGGGTGGAGCAGGCCCGAGGCCATCTTGAGCGTCGTCGTCTTGCCGGCGCCGTTGGGGCCGAGAAAGCCGACCACCTCGCCGGGGGCGACGGCGAAGGAGATGCCGCCGACGGCGACGATATCCTTGGTCTCGCGTTTGACCATGCTGCGCAGGGCGGCGCCGACACCGGCCTCGCGGACGGGGACGCGGTAGACCTTGCGCAGGTCTTCAATCTGCACCGGCGGCACGGGCACGGGTTGTGTCATGGCTGCTTGGTTACTTTCATTTTTACGCCCGGGCCGCGGTTCCAGCGTCGCGCCCATGTGGGCGTGGATCTGCTGGCCCGGCACCAGGTCGAGCCGTGTGCGCTGGAAGAGGCGGGCCATGACCACCTTGGCCTCGATCTGGGCGAAGGTGGCGCCGATGCAGTTGCGCGGGCCGCCGCCGAAGGGGACATAGGTAAAGGCCGGCACGGCGGCCTGGCGGTCGAAGCGGTCGGGGTCGAAGGCGTCCGGGTTCTCCCACTGGGCGGGGTCGCGGTGCGAGAGATAGATCGAGTACATGACGCGATTGCCGGCGGGGATGGTGCCTGCGGGCAGGTGCACGTCGTGGGCGGCCTTGCGGTTGCCGATGTGGATCGGCGGATAGAGGCGCAGGGTCTCGCGCGTCACCAGGTCCAGGTAGTGCAGCTGGTTGAGGTGGTCGGATGCCAGTGGGCTGCTGCCAACGACTGGTGGCGACTTCGTCGCGGACGCGGCGCATGGCGTCCGGGTGCTCGCCCAGGAGGTAGAGCATCCAGGCGAAGAGGGCCGTGCTGGTGTCGTGACCGGCGATCAGCATGGTCAGCAGCTGGTCGCGGATCAGGCCGTCGTCCATGTCGGGCGACTGCACCAGGCGGGTGAGCAGGTCGTCGGGCGGGTCGGGCAGGGTGCGGCGCCGGCCGATCAGGTCATACAGGTAGGCGTCCAGCGCCGCCAGTTCCTTGGGGTAGCGGCGGCGGGGCAGCTTGGGTGAGAGGATCCAGAGGCCGGGCGAAATGGTGTCGATCGCGCGCAGGATCGGGTCCCACATGCGCTGCAAATCGGGGCGGAAGTCGACGCCAAAGAGCGTGCCGATGAGGATGATGAGGGCGATCTTGCGCATCTCCACCAGCATGTCGTAGGTGCCGCCATCCTGCCACTGGTCCACGACCCAGTCGGTGCTTCCCACCATGGTATCGATGTGGGCGAGCGTGGGGCGGCGCAGCATGGTGGGCTCCATGCAGGCGCGCACACGGTCGTGTTCCGCGCCGTCCAGCACTAGCACGCCGCGGCGGAGCAGCTCGGTCACCGGGTCGGTTTCCGTGCGCCAGAGATACGATTGGCGGTCGGTGAGCAGGAGCTGGCGGTTGTATTCGGGGCCGGCCATCACCGCCGGTGTGAAGCCGGGCGCCTGGATCTGGAAAAGATTGCCGACGTGCTGCTGCATCATCTCGAGCGCGACCAGCGGCGAGCGTGTGGCGGCCAGCCGGCGCAGGATCTGGAGGCCGGCCTGGCCGGTGGCCTTGGGCAGCGGGCAGACGGGTTGCTCTGGGCGATCGGGCTGCGACATGGGGCGTGCTTTCTGGGCTTGGTTGGCTGTGCCGGTGCAGGTGCATAGTATACGCACCTGTAGATCCATGATACCCGGCACGGCGTGATTTCGGGAAACGTGCGCCGGGAGTCACCGCCGTTGGAAGGTGACGTTCCAGCTGAAGTGGCCGAGACAGCCGTTGTTGGCGGCAAAGTGATGGCAGCTTTCGTCATCCTGGCAGTAGCCAGCGGCAATCAGGTCGGAAGCCGCAATGTTGGCTGCGTTCGTCGAGAGCCCGGTGGCGACGTCCGAGGTGACGGGAGCGCCGTCCGTGTCACGCACGACTTTCACATCCTGGCCGCCGCCCAGCACGAACTCGGCGACGCCGTCGCCCTTGCCCTGCGAGCCGGTCACGATGGTTTCACGCGCGCCGTACTGCACCTGGACGGCCACGCCGTTGAGCCGGCTGCCGTTGGCGTCGAGCACGTCTACGTGGAGCTCGCGGCCTTCGCCGCAGTGGACCGAGGGTCCATCCAGCGTGCCGCCGTTCTCGTAGCACGTCCCAGAGACGGCGTTCGACCAGCACGAACTGGTTGCCCGAGGTCGCAGGCGGCGGGACGATGTGGGCGGGGACCGGCGTTGCGACGACGGTGGCAATGGGGGTAGCACAGGCAGTCGGCGGCTGCTGCGCCGGCGTCGTCGATGTCGACCAGGAAAGCAGCGATCCACCGGCCGTTTGCAAGGTGATACCACGTCGCCGGCGGTGTTGGTGCCGGCGATGTGCACCGATGTGCCTGCGGGCGCCGAGCCGACGATGGCGTAGTTTGTGCTGGGACCGGCGCGCAGATTGGCAGTTGCGATTGACGACGCCGACCTGTGCTTCCTGGGCATGGGCAGCAGCTGTGAACAAAACAAGAAACGCCAGCGCCAGGGCTGCAGCCGCTGCCCAGGCGCCGGCGTGTTTGTATAGCGAAGACATAAGCTATCCTTCTCTAAAACAACACCCTATTCCAGATTGCTATTCTATCATAATTTGGCGGCAGCGTAAGCTTCCAGGACCCGGTCGCGTGCAGCGTGGTGGTCGACGATGGGGAGGGGATAGTCGGCGCCGAGAGTGCAGCGGGCCTTGATCTGGTCGCTCTTCTCCATCTTCCAGGGCTCGTGGAGAAAGTCGAGCGGCACGTGGGCGAGTTCGGGGAGCCAGCGGCGGATGTAGGTGCCGTCCGGGTCGAATTTCTGGCTTTGCATGACGGGGTTGAAGACGCGGAAGTAGGGGGCGGCGTCGGTGCCGGTGCCGGCGGTCCACTGCCAGCCGCCGTTGTTGGGAGCTGGGTCGCCGTCCACGAGGTGCTGCATAAAGAAGCGTTCGCCCCATCGCCAGTCGATCAGGAGATCCTTGACGAGGAAGGAGGCGGTGATCATGCGGCAGCGGTTGTGCATCCAGCCTTCCGTGACCAGCTGGCGCATGGCGGCGTCGACGATGGGGTAGCCGGTGCGGCCTGCGCACCAGGCGGCGAAGTCGGCGTCGTCGTTGCGCCAGGGGATGCCTGTTGAACTCGCGGCGGAAGCTGCTGCCGCGCACGTAGGGGAAGGCGTGGAGGATGGCGAGATAGAACTCGCGCCAGATAAGTTCGGCGAGCCAGGTGTCGGCGCCTTTTTTGGCAGCTTCGGCGTCCGATCCACCCTGCGCGCGGGCGCGGTCGATGGCTTCGTAGGCGGCGAGGGCGGCGAGGCGGGGGGAGATCATGCCCCAGCGCAGGTAGGGGGAGAGCTGCGATGTGGCGTCGGCACCCGGTTGGTCGCGTAACTTTGCGTAGTCATAGACAGGGGCATGGTCACCTGAGACAAAGGTGCTGAGACGGCGCTTGGCTTCGGCTTCGCCGGCGACAAAGGGCACACTGCCCGGGAGGGCCGGCGCGGTGGGGATCGGGTCGCCTTTCGGCGCGGCGGGCGTACTGAGCGCCTGTGGCGCGGGGAGGATGTCGCTGCGGCGGAAGGCGCCGAAGGATCGCCAGCGTTTGCCGAAGGGCGTGTAGACGACGAAGGGTTCGCCGTCGTCTTTGCGGATGGTTTCAGGGGCGCGTGCGGCGATGCCGTCGGTGAGGTGGAGGGGGACGGACAGGGCGCCCGCCAATATGTCTTTCACTGCGGCATCACGCTTGATGGCGAAGGGGGAGTAGTCGCGCTGGGCAAAGACGGCGGCAGCGCCAGTTTCACGGCCGAGCTTCGTCAGGACTTCGACCGGGTCGCCGGTGCGGACGAGGAGGCGGCTGCCGCGGGTGCGCAGGTCGGCATCGAGCGCCCGCAGACCGTCGAAGAGGAAGGCGGTGCGTTTGTCGCCGGTGTAGGGCGAGGCGAGCAGGCGCGAGTCGAGGATGAAGACAGGCAGGACTTGCTCGGCAGCGGCGAGCGCGGCGGTGAGGGCCTGGTTATCGGTGAGGCGTAGATCGCGGCGGATCCACCAAATTGATGTTGTCATACGCTACCAGAATGTAGGCTGTGTATCCAGAACCGTGCGAGGCTCGCCCTTCCTCGTACGAGGGTGGTGAGGTGATGGGGGGCGAGCCAGGCACAGCGAAGCAAGATGGGCTTAGTAGCCGAGGCTCGAGATGGCTTCGCGGACGATCTTGGCGCTGCGGGCCAGGGCCTGTTCTTCTTCGGCATTTAGCGGCTGCATGAAGGTGTCGAGGACGCCGTCGCCGCCGATGAGGCGGGGCAGGGCGACCGTGACGTCCTTGACGCCGGCAACTTCGGCCGTGGGCGCGCAGGTCGTGAGGATGGAGCGCTGGTCGGTGGTGATGACGTCGACGATGCGCGCCAGGGCGGCGCCGATGCCGAAGTAGGTGGCGCCCTTGCCGTCGATGATCGCGTAGGCGGCGCGGCGCACACCCTGGTCGACCTCGGCGCGGTCCTCCGGGCTGAACTGGATCTTGCGGCGGTCGCAGAACTCTTCGAGCGACATGCCGCCAATGGTGACCTGCGACCAGGCCAGCACCTCGGAATCGCCGTGTTCGCCCAGCACGTAGGCATGGACGTGGCGTGCATCGACGCCGAGCTTGCGGCCGAGCAGGGAGCGGAAGCGGGCCGTGTCGAGCGTCGTCCCCGAGCCGAGCACCTGCATGACGGGCTTGCCCTCGGCCTCGGCGATGCGAGCGGTCATGTGCGTGGTCACGTCGACCGGGTTGGTGGCGACGACGATGCGCGCTTCGGGCGCGTACTTGATGACGTTGGGTACGACCTGGCGGAAGACCTGGGCGTTGCGTTCGAGCAGCTGCAGGCGTGTCTCGCCCGGCTTCTGGTTGACGCCGGCCGTGATGACGACGGCGCTGCAGCCTTCGAGGGCAGGGTAGTCGCCCGAGCTGACGTCGATGGGAT
This sequence comes from uncultured Chloroflexia bacterium, assembly GCA_963701415.1. Lineage (GTDB taxonomy): Bacteria > Chloroflexota > Anaerolineae > Caldilineales > Caldilineaceae > Fredericiella. The sequence goes on along the minus strand of CAVPAH010000015.1, from coordinate 540,596 downwards.
GGGCGAAGGGGACGGCGTGGAGAATATCGTTGGCCTCAGCCTGGGCGCGTTTGTGGTTCATGTCCACGAGCACGATCTCGCGGCCCACGTCGCTCATGACCATGGCGTAGGCAGCGGCGGAGCCGACAAAGCCGCTGCCGATGACGCCGATCTTGCCGCGCACGTAATTACGCATAAGGGGTTCTCCTTTTTTGAGGCCGTGTTTTAGTCCGCAGCCGATGAGTGTTCGCGAAGACTGGCTGTCTTTTGCTGCGAACCCGCGCACCTGCTGTTCACCAGTATTGTACTCGGCAAGGATGGATCTTGCCACGCGCATGCCGCCCAACGCGACCGCGGCGGTGGACTGGCCGGGGAAGATGCTGTCGCCGACCATCCACACGTCCGGCAGGAGGCGCGGCGCCCAGGCGCGCAGCAGGTTGGTCTGCGGGAAACCGCCGACCCAGCCCCAGGCGCGGCGCGTGAAGCGCTGGAAGGTGACGGGGGTGCCCGGCATGACCAGGGCGGCCGCCTCGCGCAGGCGCGGCACGGCGACCTCGGCCGCGGCCAGCATCCGGTCGACATAATACTGCTTGCGCTGCTCATAGCGGCGTGGATCCCAGCGGCGCAGCTGCCACCAGGGCTTTAGCGCCGTGTGGGTGCTGATCGTCAGCGCGCGTTTGCCCGCGGGGCGCGGCCGTCGTCCCAGGCGGGGCTCAGCGACAAGAAGACTGAGTTACCTTCGGCGAGCGGCTCGCGTGCAACCACCTGGTGGTGAAGAACGCCATCCTGCGGCACGGCGGAGGCGTCGAGACCGACATAGACCATGAACGCGCCCCAGCCATCTTCGGGCTGTTCGGGCAGCGCACGCAGTTTCGGGGGCGCAGCGTCACCCAGGAGGGCGGCCAGGTTCCAAGGGGGGAGGTTGGCTACGACCAGGTCGGCAGGGAAGGTGTCGCCGCGCTTGGTTTCGACGGCGACGGTGCGGCCGTGCTCCACCACGATTTTGGTAACTTCCTGCCGGTGGAGCACCTTGCCGCCGTGGGCGCGTACAGCCGCAGCGAGCGCTTCTGCAATTGTGCCGATCCCGCCGCGCAGGTGCACGACGCCGCGGCGGGGCAGGTCGAGAGCCGAGGCGCCGTAGAGGGCGTTGGCGTGGGCGCTGGTGGCCTGGGCGGCGATCAAGAGTTGGGCGTCGACAAATTGGCGTAGGGCAGGCGGCGCACCGCAGAGGTGGGCGGCAACCGGGCGCAGCGCGTCGGCAAGCAGTGACGGGTTGAGGCGCCGGAATGGGTCGGCAGCCAGCCAGCCAAGACCGTCGGCGACTAGGTCGCGTGTTTCGCCGGGCGATTGGGGCGGCCAGGGCGGGGTGCGCAGGGCGAGGTCCCACAGCGCGTCGGCAGTGCGTTCCTGCCACTGCCAGAAGGAGTGGCTGTAAGGGCCAAAGGCGCGGGCGTGTTCGTCCCAGCGGCGGTCGTCGCCATAGCGGGTGACGGACATGCCGCCTGGGAGGTGGACGGCCATCGCCTGTTCGGAGGCGTGGGCCGGCCACTGGTCGATGCCCACGGCCTTGGCCACGAGGTCCATGGGGCCGCCGGGGTAGAAGCCGCCGGCGAGGGTGGCGCCGGCATCAAAGCGGTACTGTTTGTGGTAGAAGGTGCCGGCGCAGCCGCCAGGGTAGACGTGGGCCTCGAGTACCGTCACGTCAAGGCCGGCCCGGGCCAGGAGGGCGGCGGTGGTCAGGCCGCCGATGCCGGCGCCGACGACGACGATGCGATCTTTGCGGTTGTGTTGACGATTAGCTGCCGGCATTTGGCGTCTCCCTTGCCGTTAGATCGGGGGCGAGCGAGGGCACAAGGTCCGGCGGAGGCAGAAACCGAGTTTCTCGCAGAAACTCGGTTTCTTGAGCTGTTCCGCCGGGCCTTTTCCCCTTACGTATCGTGTTTGAGGTGCACCCGCTGAGCGGCGCCTACGCGGTCACCGTGGCGGCGTGCTTGGGGCGCTCGAGCAAGCGGCGGGTTTTCCAGCCGCGGTAGGCGAACAGGACGGGGAGGTTGAGCCACATGCCCATCCCGACGAGTCTCCACCACCAGCGGTCGCTCGGTTCGGCCTCGACCTGGTCGATGACCAGGGTTTTGTTGGGGCCGTGGGCGACGTAGGTGTGGAGATGCCGCCAGCTCTTGAAGGGGCCAGCCACCTGTCGGTCGACGAAGCTAACAGGCGTGGTCTGCTCTATGCGTGCGACCCAGTGGATGGGCAGCGGTCCCAGCCACATGGTGAAGTCCATCGTGTCGCCTTCGCTCAGCCGCTCGGGCGCGCTATGTACGCGTACGATGACAGGCGGCGGGGTGATGGCACCCATGCTGTCGGAGTTGCGATGGAAGTCCGCCACGCTTGACTGCGGCGCAGCCACTTCAAAACTATGCCGGTAGATCATGGTGGTGCCCGCCTACACGTTGACCTTTTCCGGTTGTTCCGGCTGCACTGGCTGTTCCGGCTGCACCGGCTGCGGTTGAGGTTGGCCGGTTGGGGCGCCACTCTGGGGCGTCTCGGCGGGCTTTGCCAGCAGCTGACGCAGGGCAGGTTCAAGCGTGGGATATTTGAACTGGAAGCCAAGCGCCTGCAGCTTAGCTGGCACGGCGCGCTGGCCTTCGAGTACCAGCACCGACATCTCGCCCAAGACGGCCTGCAGCGCAAAACCAGGCGCCGGCACGAAGGATGGGCGTCCCATGATCTCGCCGAGCATTTTAGCGATCTCGCTGTTGGTAGCAGGGTTCGGTGCCGAGAGGTTGAGGGGACCGTCGGCCTCCTCGTTGGTGAGGGCAAATTGGATGGCGCGCACCTCATCCTCAAGATGAATCCAGGGCAGCCACTGCTTGCCACTGCCCATAGGGCCGCCCGCAAAGAGCTTAAATGGGAGCAGCAGCTTGGGGAAGGCGCCGCCCTCGTTGGCCAGCACGACGCCGGTGCGCAGGACGGGGCGGCGGACACCCAGGCGTGAAGCCGCCGCGGTTGAATGCTCCCAGTCAAAACAGACCTTAGCCAGGAAGTCATTGCCGGCAGGGTCGGCCTCGGTAACCGGCTTGTCGCCGGTGGCGGTGCCGTAGTAGCCGACGGCTGAAGACTGGACCAACACCTTGGGCTTGACGGCGGCGGCGGAGATTGCCTCCATCACGGCCTTGCCGGCCTGCGTGCGGCTCTGGCGGATCTTCTGCTTCATTTCCTTGGTCCAGCGTCCACCGCTGAGGTTTTCGCCGGCAAGGTTGACGATGGCATCGGCACCGTCGGCGAGTTGGCCCCAGCCCTGAGCGGTCTGGCCATCCCAGGCGGCGAGCTTGACGCCGGCAGGCATATCCTTGATTTTATCCGGGTTACGGGTCAATGCCGTCACGTCGTGGCCGTCCGCCACTAAGGCCGCGCTTAGCGGCCGCCCGATCAGGCCTGTGCCTCCCGTTATAATGACACGCATCGTATTTCTCCCTTCTTCCACCAATCTCATAGCGATCTATTGCAGCACTGCTGCATGCGCTGCTTAGTTCTCGCGTGTCGTGCCGCCCTGCATGCGGCGGATCTGCTGCACCTGTCGAATCTCGTTAGGGAGGTCCTTGCCGAGCAGGCGCGCCATCCATTCGATTACCAGGTAGCCCGTCTTGCCCAGGTGCTTGACCAGGGCATCGTAGTAGATTTCCAGGTAGGCGTCGAGCGCCTCCGGGGGCATCTCGTTGTGGTTGACCAGCAGCCCTTCAATCCAGTCGACGTCGGGATCCAGGTAGTTGACGTCGCCAAGCGAGAGGGCGGCGATAATGGCCCGGCCGAAGCTCTGGTTAGCGGTAGCCAGGTGGCGCTTGGGCATAAACTGCTGCATCTGCTGCCAGACTTCCGACTCGATCAACGTCTGGCGGGATCGAAACTGTTCGACGGCCTCTCTGTATTCGTAGCCCACCTGGCGTTGGGCCGGGAGCGGCCGCAGCGACGCCATGATCTGCTCGACTGCCGAGACCGCATGCTCCAGCTTGGCGCCAAGATAGTAGCCTGGGATCGCCTGCTGGAGATTGTGGATCTCGGTGAAGACAAGGCCGCCAAACGCCACCGGAACGCGCTCACGGTACAATACGTCGGCCATTTCCAGCAGGCTGGCGGCGGTGTGCAGCTGCTGGGCAGTCAGGATGACCAGGTTGGGACGGATGATGCCAACCGTAGACTCGATGCTGCGAATAGGCACATTGGCGCCCAGGTAGACGACGTCCCAGCCGCGGCGGCGCAGAAGGAGCGACAGCATCAACGGGACAAAGGTATGTTCTTCGTCGGGCGGACAGCCGACCATGATGCGGCCTGGCCGCGTGGGGGAGGGGGTCGATGTAAGCATCGACTCGACACGGCGCAGCGCAAGGGCCGAGGCAAAGTGCTCCTGCTGCACGGTGATGCGCCCGCGGTACCAGCCGTCGCCGATATCGGCCAGGCCTTTTTGGATGACGTCGAGGCAGACCGTTTCGGCCGGAAAGAGCGCAAAGGCCTGTGAAAGAAGCTGTTCGGCCCCGTATTCGTCGAAGTTGAGGCATGCGTTTACCCAGGACAGCCGCATGCCGGCAACCGTATCGCCCTCGACCAGCAGCGCAGCAGAGGCAACAGGTGGGACCTCCCGGCGCAGTTCCGGCGGTCGCTGTGTGCCGGGTGCCACGGCTGCGGTCAGCGGATCAACCCCATCGGCCTCGAGGCGATGCCAGAGTTCGACGGCGCGGCTGATGCTCATGCCTTCGTTTTGCCGTACGAGCAGCCATTTGAGCGTGTCGATGTCGTGCTGAGAGTAGAGCCGGTGCCCGCTGTCGGTGCGCTGGGGCGCCGGCACGCCGTAGCGTCGTTCCCAAGCGCGCAGCGTGTCTGGCTTCAGGCCGGTCTCACGCACGACCGCTTTCAAATTATACGTAGGTGTCTTGTCGCTCATGCTTTTCCTACAGCTTGCAGGGGTGCTACCCCATACATGGATGGTACTGTGCCTCGTACTTGGCGCGACACTGTGTCTGGCACTGGCCTTTCCTAAACCAAGTTTTTACAGTGTAGCACGTCCGAGCTGCCCTGTCAAGCCTTTGCATAAGATTTTTCCAGGTTCTTTCTGGAACAAACTTGGACAAATGGTTGCGAGATTCCTTGACAAGGGTATACGGCTATGTTACTTTATCTATGTTGCAGGGGCTGTCAGCGTGCTTCCAAGCTTTCCTGCCACTGTCATGCATACACCGCGAACCTGAGGGGAGATCGAGCAATGCAACTGGAACATGCCTGGGAGCACAGCCTCCTCGATCTGGCGTACGAAGCACTGCACCGCCATGATGAACGGCGCCATGATGAAAGGGCCGGACATGCAGCCGATTACAATGGCGAGGTGCTAGCGGCCGCTTACGCCTATTGTGACCGGATGACTGCCGTCAACAGCCGCTCCTTCCATCTCGCCTCCGGACTGCTGCCCGGCCACCAGCGGGAGGCCGTCCGTGCCTTGTACGCCTTTTGTCGAGTCAGCGACGATATTGTGGATCGCGCGGCGGGCAACCGGTGCAGCCAGCTTGAGGAGTGGCGCCGGTTGGCGACCACCAACCATCCGCCGAGTGACCAGCCGGTGGCCCTGGCCTGGGCGCATGCCCGGCAGCATTACGAGGTGCCCGGCCGCTACGCGGAGCAGCTGATCGACGGCGTTGCGCGCGACCTGGCGCAGTCGCGCTACCAGACCTTTGCCGAACTGGCTTCTTACTGCTACGGCGTGGCTTCCACGGTGGGCTTGATGAGCATGCATATCATCGGGTTTGCCGGCAACCAGGCGATCCCCTATGCCATCAAGCTGGGCGTGGCGCTGCAGATGACAAACATCTTGCGGGATGTAGGCGAGGATTGGCGTGCGGGGCGGGTCTACCTGCCCCAGGCCGAGCTGGCCGAGTACGGCCTGAGCGAGGCGGATCTGGCGGCGGGCGAGGTGACCGACCGCTGGCGTGCCTTTATGCAGTTTCAGATTGAACGAAACCGCCGGCTTTACGCCGAGTCGCTGCCGGGTATTGTGCTGCTGCACAAGGACGGCCGCTTTGCGATCAACGCTGCCGCCGAACTTTACCAGGGCATTCTTGACGCCATCGAACGCGCCGACTACGATGTGTTCTCGCACCGAGCCTATGTAGGTAAGTGGGGCAAACTGCGCATGCTGCCGGGTATCTGGTGGCGCAGCCGCAGGCACGGAAGCGGCAAGGACTGGCAGCACTAGTTCGATTACCGCAATCCAATGCGCTTCGCAGCGCATGATGGGGGTAGAGCACCAACGAGTAAAGCACGCGTTGAAGCCGAGCAGGCCGCCGAGCCGGCCGCCGAGCCGGCAGCCCAGCTTACAATCCGCCTCCTGGGTGAATTTTTAGTCGCGTACAAACAGCAGCCTGTCGGGGGATTGGGGGGCGATCGACCCCAGTCCTTGCTTGCGTATCTGCTGCTGCATCGCGACGCGCCCCAGTCACGGCGTTACATCTCTTTCTTGCTCTGGCCCGATTCGTCGGAGGCACAGGCACGCAGCAATCTCCGCAATCTTTTCTTTGCCCTGCGCCAGGCGCTGCCGCACGCGGACGCCTACCTCGCCAGCGATGCGACGACGATCCAGTGGCGGCCTAACGCACCCTATTCGCTAGATGTAGCCGACTTCCGCCAGGCATTGGCCGAAGCGCAACGGCACGCACAAGTGCATGACGACGCCGGCACTGACTCCTGGCTGGAGGCGGCCACTGCCGCCTATGGGGGCGACCTGCTGCCGGGCTGCTATGACGACTGGCTCATTGCGGAGCGCGAGCAGCTGCGCCAGGACTTTGCCGCGGCCCTGTCTGATCTCGTGGCGCTGCGCGAACGCCAGGGCGATTATGCCGGAGCGCTGCGACCGGCACAGCGGCTGCAGCAGACCGATCCGCTCAATGAAGCTGCTTATATCCAGCTGATGCGGCTGCATGCACGGCTCGGCGATCGGGCAGCAGTCCAGCGCCTCTACCAGAACTGCGTGGTCGTGCTCGAGCGTGAGCTTGACGTGGAGCCCTCGCCGGCTACGCAGCAGGCCTACCAGGATTACATGCGCATGGCGCCCACCCCGCCGCGACAGATCCAGCCCTCGCCGTCGCAGATCCAGCCGCCGCCAGCTGCCCCCGCCGCAACCGATGATCCGGTGAGAACTGAACAGACCGGCAAAGCACAGCCGGGTCCAAGTTCACACTCGGTTCAGCCCCCCCAGGAGGCCGCAGCGGAACTCGCCTGGCGGCCGCGGCCGCTGCCGGTGCCGGCCACGCCCTTTCTCGGGCGAGAAATGGAGCTGGCGCAAATTGCCGAGCGGCTGGCCGATCCCACCTGCCGGCTGCTGACGCTGTTGGGCCCGGGCGGAATCGGGAAGACGCGCCTGGCGCTGCAGGTGGCGGCAGGCCACCTGCCCGTATTTGGCGATGGAGTCGCTTATGTCTCGCTGGCGGGAGTGGAGGCGGGGGACCGGCCGGACGCAAATCTCGCCTGGGATCTTGCATCTGCGCTGGCCGGCGCGTTGAACACCCCGTTCCGCGACAGCGAGGATGCGCAGACCCAGCTGACCGCGGTGCTGCGCCCGCTGGAACTGCTGCTGGTCATCGACAACTTTGAGCACCTTGCGGGCGAAGCGGAACTGCTGGCCGACCTGCTCGCCGCGGCGCCGCGCTGCAAGCTGCTCGTGACCTCGCGCCAGCAGCTCGACCTCCTCGAAGAATGGGTGTACGAATTGCAGGGTCTGCCGCTGCCCACCGGAGCGGCGGACGAAGAGAACAGCGCGCTGGCGCTGTTCGAACGCAGCGCGCGCCGCAGCAGCCATGCCTTTGTGCTGGACGACGCCAACCGTGCCGCCGCAGTGCAGATCTGCCGGCTGGTGGGCGGGATGCCGCTGGCGATCGAGCTGGCGGCGGGCTGGGTGCGGCTGCTCTCCTGCGCCGAAATTGCGGCGGAGGTCACCCGCAGCCTCGACGTCCTGGCGGCGAGCCAGCGTAACATCCCCGAGCGACACCGGAGCATGCGGGCGGTTTTTGACTACTCCTGGCGGCTCTTGAGCGCCGAGGAGCAGACTGCGCTGGCTGCGCTGTCGCTGTTTGCAGGCGGATTCGGGCGCGATGGCGCATTGGCCGTTGCGCAGGCGGGGCTGCCGATGCTCATGGCGCTGGCAGCCAAGTCGCTGGTGCAGCGCATGGACGCGGGGCGGTACATGCTGCACGAACTGGTGCGCCAGTATGCGCAGGAGCGGCTGACGAGTTCGCCGGCGTGGGGGACCGTGCGCGATCGGCACCTGGCCTATGTAGCGGGGCTGGCCGAGACGGCGCGTGACGAGCTGTACGGCACGGAGCAGCGGCTGTGGCTGGAGCGGCTCGAACTCGAGCACGACAACATGCGGGTGGCGCTCGAGTGGGCGTTTGGCGGCGGGGGCACTGATCAGGGGCAGCGCGCCGAGACAGGGCTGCGGCTGGCAGCCGGCATCCCACGTTTCTGGAATGGGCGCGGCCACCTGCGCGAGGGTGTCGGGTGGCTGGAGCGCGGGCTGGCAGCCGGGCCAGATTGTGCGCCAACCGTGCGTGCCGAGGCGTTGAGCACGTTGGGGTGGCTAGTCAACATGCTGGGTGACACGCCGCGGGCCAAGCGGCTCCAGCTCGAAAGCCTGGCGCTTGTGCCGTGCCTGCGGCGACGAACGGGGCATGGCGGAGGCGCTCGACGCGCTGGGCGACAGCGCCTGGTTTGACGGCGCGCTCGCCGAGGCGAAGGCCTACTACACCGAGGGCCTGGCGCTGCGCCGGAGGCTGGGCAACCCAAGCGCCATCGGCCTGGCGCTCTACAGCCTTGGCCGGCTGGAGGTCGACCACGGGAGCCTGGAAGAGGCGCAGCCGCTGCTGGAGGAAGCGCTCGAGATTTTGCAGCGTGCCGGCGATCCACGCGGGGTGGCGCTGGCGCGCAACGGGCTGGGGCGGGCGGCCCTGCGGCGCGGCGATCCTGCGGCGGCCGATCAGCTCATTCGGGAGGCCCTGGTGACATTTGCCGAACTGGGCAACCGCATCGACATCCCCGAATGCCTGGAGGAACTGGCGATCGTTGCCGCGGCCTGCGGGCGTGAGGTGCGGGCTGCGCGGCTGCTGGGGGCGGCGTCGGCCATGCGCACCGTGACGGGCGCCCGGTTCTCGGTAGACGAACAAGCTATCGCCGGTCTGCTGCTGCGCATGAGCGAGAATCCGGAGTGGAAGGCGGCGCTGGTCGAGGGCAATCAGATGAGCCAGGAGCAGGCGGTGGCAGTGGCGCTGTCTGAACCTTGATTCGTGGCTTAGGGGATTCTACGATCGTGGTTCAGACAGGATCGGCCAGTTCGATTGCTACCAACTCCAGCGTGTCGGTGTTGGGGTGGCGGGCGATGCGCAGTTCGGAGCCTTGCAGGCGGGTGCCGCGGGAGACGGGTTCCCAGGCGAACTGGAGGGCCTCGGGGACGACGGAGGAGAGCGTGCCGATGCGGATGTCTACGGCGGTGACGGCCGCATCGGGTTCGTCGGCCAACTGCTCCTCTACCAACTCGGCCAGGCTCATGGCGATCGAAAGCTCGTGCACCGAGTCAACCGCCTGCCTGGTTGGCCTGCCACTGCGCTGCGCAGGTAGGCGAGCCAGGGTTCGAAGCCCTCGCCGGTCTTGGCCGATACCTTGAAGATGGCGGCGCCGGGGCGCACCTGCCGGATGTTGGCTTCCAGCAGAGGGACGTCGCACTCGACGGCGGCGGCGAGGTCCAGCTTGTTGATGATCACGACGTCGGCCGTGTTGATCAGCGTCGGGTACTTGAGCGGCTTGTCTTCGCCTTCGGTCGTCGAGAGCAGCAGCACGCGCAGATCCTCGCCCAGGTCGAAGTCGCCGGGACAGACGAGGTTGCCGACGTTCTCGATCAGCAGGTAATCAAGGTCGGCGAGGCTCCAGTCAGCGATGGCGGCGGCGACCATATCGGCTTCCAGGTGGCACATCGTGCCCGTGAGGATCTGCCGGGCGGGCGCGCCGCTCTGCGCTAGGCGCGCGGCGTCGTTGGCCGTGGCGAGGTCGCCGGTGACGGCGGCGCAGCGCTGCGTCTTGCCCAACTCGGCCAGCGTGCGCCGGAGCAGCTCGGTTTTGCCGGCGCCCGGCCCGCTGACAAAGTTCACCGCCAGCACCCCATGCTGCGCAAAGGAACTGCGCAGATCGTGGGCGAGCTGGTCGTTCTTCTCCAGGATGTTCTTGCGTACTTCTATGATGCGCGGCTGCGCCATACCTGCCTGCTTCGTTACGGTGCTTCTATTGAGCGTTTATTGCTTGAAGTCCTGTGGATGCAGCACCAGTGTGACATGCCTGTCTTCCGGCAGCACGGCTGCCGCCATGGCCTGGATATCTGCGGGCGTCAGGGCATCAATCACGTCGTTGATGCGCCCGATGTCCGTGAGCGGCCCTTCGGCGTCGACGACATAGCGGTTGATCCAGCTGACCCAGGCGTCGTTGCTCTGCAGATTTTCCTCGTGCTCGCGGCGCAGCTGTTCCGTGACCTTGGCGAAATTGGTCGCGGAGGGGCCGTTCTCGCTCAGGTCCTTGATTTCGGCGAAGACGGCGTCGGTCAACTCGACGACCCGGGTCGGTTCGGCGGTGAACGTGATGCTGCGTCTGGTACCTGCCTTCGGGATGGGGTTCGGCGTACGAGGAGATGCCGGCCCCGTAGATGCCGCCGCGCTTCTCGCGGAGGTCCTCGCGCACCATGATATCCAGCACGCGTGTCATGGCCTGCAGCGCCACCCGGCTCTCAATGGTGGGCGTGAACGGCCCGTCAAAGTAGATCTGCACCTCGCTGCGCGGATCGATGCCGGCGTTGACAGTCTCGTCGATGATGCCCTGCGGGCAGCGGCGGCCGTGTGTCGCGCCAGGTTTCGTCTCCGGCAACGGCAGGCAGAGCGCCCAGGTAGGTCTGTGCCAGCTGCTTGGCCGTATCGACGTCAAACGCACCGGCCAGGACGAAGACTGAATCGTCGAGGTCGGCAAAGCGCTGCTTGTAGAGTGCGAGCGCCTGGTTGGGATTGACCTCGTTCAAGCGCTTGTAGACGGACATCATGGAGCAGCGTGGGTCATCGCCGCAGAAGATCTCGTCGTACTTGTCGTCGAGCTTGGAGCTGGGGTCGAGCGCGCGATTCTTGAGATAATCGTCAACCAGCCGCTGCAGGAGCGTATAGGCATTGGGGTCCATGCGCGGCTCTGTCGCGTACAGGTAGACCAGCTGGAAAAGGGTTTCGAGGTCCTGCGGGGAAGCCGAGCCGCTGAAGCCCTCGCCCAGCTCGCCGATATAGGGCGACACGCCGACCAACTTGCCCGTCAGCAGCTTCTCCAGTTCGTTCTGGCTGTAGCTTCCGACGCCGCTCTGCGTGACGAGGTAACTGGCAAGTGCAGCGGTCGGCACTTCGTCGTCGGGGATAACCGATTCGCCGCCTGGGCTGTCGCTCGAGAGGATCACCTCGTCGTCCTTGAAGTCGGTGGGCTTGAGATAGACCTGGACGCCGTTGGCCAGCGTAATATGGGTGATGCCGAGGTCCGCGATGGTCTCCTCGCTGGTGATAGCCGCAGGGGCCGGTGGGCTATCGATCAGCTCGCCGCTGACCTCGCTGGCGGCGTAGGGTTCGTACTGCTGCTGCGCCGCGTCGCTCCAGGGCTGCGGTCAAGGCGGCCTCGTCGGGCAGGGTGACGCCTTCCTTTTTCGGGCGCCACGAGCAGGACGGCGCGATTGTCCGGCGCGTAGAGGGTCGCCACGCGGTCGTTGACCTCGGCCAGGGTGATGGTCGGCAGCAGCTCCTGCGCCAGGGAATAGCTGTCGGTTACGCCGATCGGAATGGCGCCCGTGAGGAAGTTGTCCAGGTAGGCCTGGGCGAAGGCGTCGTTTTCGATGTTGTTGCGTTCGTCGTAGCTGCTCTTGTACCCCCGGAGGAGTTCCGCCTTGGCGCGTGCGAGTTCGGCCTCGGTAAAGCCGTGCTGGCGCGCCCGTTCGATCTCGGCCAGTGCCGCCTCAAGACCGGGCAGGGCCTTGTCTTCTTCGGTCTGTACGCCCAGGCTGGCGATTTCTACCGGCCGCACAAATTCGCCGGTGCCGGTGGAGGCCGACAGGAAAGGCGCATCCGCCTGGCGGATGATCTCGGTGTAGCGCTGGTTGAGGATGCTCGGTTGCCAGGCCGTCCGCCAGCTCCGTGCGATAGTCCTCTTTGGTGCGGACGTGTGCGGCCGGCTGCCGGTAGACGACATAAGCGTAGGTGGAGGGGAACTCGGGGTCGGTGATGACACGCGCGTTTACACTCCCGTAGTCGGGCACCTCGAACGTGGGGCGGTCGAGCGCCGCCTGCGGGTTGGGGAGTGAGCCAAAACGATCGCGGATCCAGCTCTCCACCTGGTCGAGGTCTTCAAAGTCGCCGACGGCGATGACGGCCATGTTGTCGGGGCGATACCAGGTTTCGTAGAAGCGGCGGAGCGTTTCGGCGGGGGCCGAGCGCACGATATCCATGTCGCCGATCGGGCAGGCGTTCGGCGTAGCGTGAGCCGCCCAGCAGTGCCTCCACCTGGGCGTCGTTGACGCGGCCGCCGGCGTTGAGGTCGCGCATGCGCCATTCTTCGACGATCACGCCGCGTTCCGAGTCCACTTCTTCGGGGCTGATGGTGGCGCGGCTGGACCAGTCGGCCAGCACGTCAAACGCCTTCTGCAGCTTTTCGGCGTCGTCAGTCGGCACCTGCAGCGTGTAGACCGTTTCGTCAAATGAGGTGTAGGCGTTGACGTCGGGGCCAAAGCGCATGCCGATGCTTTCGAGATAGTTGATCAGCTCCTGGCCGGGGAAGTTCTCCGTGCCGTTGAAGAGCATGTGCTCGAGAAAGTGGGCGAGGCCCTTCTGGTCGTCGTCCTCCAGGCTTGAGCCGGCGTTTATCGCCAGCCACAGGTCGGCGCGATCCGGCGGCTCGGCGTTGCCGCGGATGTAGTAAGTGAGGCCGTTGTCGAGCTTGCCGACGCGGACGTCGGGGTCAAAGGGCAGGTCGCTGGGAGCTTCGCCGGCGGGGATCGCGGCGGGAGCCGATGCCTGGACCGGGCGGCAGGCCGCCAACAGCAGGATCAGTGCCAGCAGGAATGCAATGCGGGTCAGGCTGTGTTTCAGGGTTGATGACATAGTTTCCTCGCGATTTCTCTCCATTCTCTGGCCGTAGGATAACACAAAGAAGGCTGACGTGCGCGCTCGCGCGAAACGTGCGGAACGTCCCCGGGACGAGGATATTGGCCGTGCAGCGCGGCGAGCCTCGCTCGGTGTTAATCGGCGGCGGTTGTCATTTTGTCTAGGATGTCGTGCAAGCTTTGGGCCTGGTAGGGCTTTTGGATGAAGACGGTTTCGCCGCCGGAGTCGAAGCGTGCCATGGCTTCGCTTTGGCTGTAGCCGCTCGCCAGGACTACGCGTACGCCGGGCTTGAGCTGCTGCAGCGCTTTGAGGGCGCCCAGGCCGTCGAGGCGCGGCATCGTGAGGTCGAGAACGACACAGGCAATTTCGTCGGCGTGGGCGCGGAACAGGGTTACGGCTTCTTCCCCGTCGGCAGCCAGGAGGGTGGAGTAGCCCCATGACCCTAGCAGCGACTGGCACATGCTGCGGACCATTGGCTCGTCGTCGGCGATTAGTACATGACGGCGCTGCGCATCTTGTGCGTGCGGCTGAACGATTGGCGCTGCGGGAGTGGGGGAGAGGGCGCGCGCAGGCGTCCCATTCCCACCGGCTGCCGCTGTCGGCTGTGTGCCGGCTGCCACCTGGGCGCTGAGGGGAAACAGGACCTGTACGGTTGTACCTACTCCGGGTTGGCTGTGGACCAGGATAGCGCCATGATGGCTGCGTATAATGCCAAGGACTGCCGCCATGCCCAAGCCGCGGCCCGTGACTTTGGTGGTAAAGAAGGGGTCGAAGAGGCGCTGCTGGACCTCGGCGTTCATGCCGCAGCCGTTGTCTTCTACCTGCACATAGGCATACCTGCCGGGCGGCGGTTTTTCGAGGCCCCGGCTCGCTGCCAGGTATACGGCGTCGCAGTCGCAGAGTCCCGTCGTGAGCGTAATCTGTCCCCCCTGCTCACCCATTGACTCGGCGGCATTGGTAAGCAGGTTCATGATCACCTGCTGCAGCTGGCTCGGATCGGCCTGGATTGGGGGGAGATCGGCCGCCAACTGCAGCGTGAGCTCGCGATTGTGGGCGATGGCGGCGCGCAGCAAGTCCGTGTTTTCCTGCACCAGCGCGCTCAAGTTCACTGCGCGCAGCTGGAACGTCCCGCGGCCCGAATAGGCCAGCATTTGATGGGCCAGCCCGGTTGCGGTCTGTACGGCGGACAGCGCGCGGGCGAGGAACATGGCTGCCCGATTTTCGCTCTCGTCGCCATGCGGGAGCTTCAGTTGAGCAAGCTCGAGGTTGCCGCTGATCGCCAGCAGGAGGTTGTTGAAATCGTGGGCGATGCCGCCGGCCAGGACGCCCAGGCTCTCCAGCTTCTGGGCGTGGAGCAGGCGCCGTTCCATTTCCAAGCGCTCCTCCTCGGCACGTTTACGGTCGGTCATGTCGTACATGGCGCCCTGAATAAAGCTGCGCCCCGTCTCCTCGTCGACGACATGGCGGGCAATGTCGCGCACCCAGCGGATTTCGCCGGATTTGTGCACAACCCGGTACTCGTCGTCCGATGTGGCATCCTGCGTGGCAAAGAGCCAGCGGCCGCGCTGCAGGATACGGTCGCGGTCGCGCTCGTCGATAAGCGTCCGGCCAGCACACGTCACCGCGCAGGAAAACGTCCGCCGGGTAGCCGCAGATGTCCACGGATGCGCCTTCCATCAGCCGCGGCAGGATATGGCCCTGCTCCAACTGGTAGGCAATGCCGGTGAAGTTCTGCACAAAGAGGCGGTAGCGCTGTTCGCTTTCCCGCAAGGCGTCTTCGGCGCGTTTGCGCGTGATGGCGAAGGCAATAGTGCTGGCCAAGGTCAGCATGAAGCGCACTTCATCTACGTCGAAATCATGGGGCGTAGCGTAGTAGACCATGAACTTGCCCAGCAGCCCGCTTTGGTCGACCAAGGGCACCATGGCCAGGGCCCCGATGCCTTCGCGCCGGATGACGTCGCACAGCAGTTCACCCGACTGCGGCAGCAGCACCTGCAGTGCGGGGTCTGCCGTCACATCGGCGAGCAGCACCGGCTGGGGGTTGGGCTCGCTGCTCGACCAGGGCGTGTGCCCCTCGACCGATATGCGGTAGCTGTCGGACAGGCCGACCCACGCCTTGAAGCGCATGATGCCTGCGGGGTCGAAGAGCAATACTGCGGCGCGCTTGACGCCAAGAGCATCTTGCAGCGATGCCAAGGCGGCAGCATAGATATCCGCCAGCGACGCCGCACGGCCAGTCGTCTCGCTGAGGGTAAACACGGCACGCATCTGCTCGTAGTTGTGCCGAAGCTGCTGAACATCCCGTGCGGAAGAGCCTGTGCCCTCGTTTAGATCCATGCCATCCTCCCTGCCGGATTATAGCATGAGTTGCCGCTTGGTAATGTGTGCTTGATGCGCGGGACCCCTCTCGTGAATTCACAGCCTATTTTAACGGACTGGACTGGAAAAGTATACCGCCTTGGCAAAAAACGACCGGCCCGGCAAGTCTGGCGAGCAGGCTGACTCGAAGTTCGATATCGACGCCGCCATCGTGCTGCTGCGCGAGGCAGTGGCGCCCTATCCGCCGGCGGCGATGTTTGGGCTGGCGGACGAGGGCTTCAATTCTGCATTCGAGCAGCTGCTGGCGTGCATCATCTCGATTCGTACGTTCGACGAGACGACCTTTCCCTGTGCCCGGCGGCTCTTTGCTGCGGCGCGCACGCCCGCGCAGGTGGCGGCCCTGGATCCGGCCGAGATCGATGCGTTGATCTCGCCGTGCACGTTTCACGAGCCCAAGGCGCAGCAGATGTGGGAGATCGCACGGACGGTGGAAGACGAGCACGGCGGCGAGCTGCCGTGCGACTTCGAGCTGCTCACCTCGTTTCGCGGCGTCGGGCCGAAGTGTGCCAACCTGGTGCTGGGGATCGCCTGCGGCGTCCCGAGCGTCAGCGTCGACGTGCACGTGCACCGCGTCACCAACCGCTGGGGCTACGTCGCCACGCGTACGCCCGAGCAGACGATGGCGGCCCTCGAGAAGGTGCTGCCTGAGCGGTATTGGATCGAGATCAACCGGCTGCTGGTGCCGTTTGGCAAGCATGTGTGTACGGGGACGCGGCCGCGGTGCTCGAAATGCCCGCTGCTGGAAATGTGCGCGCAGGTGGGGGTGGTGAACCCGCGGTAGGGGCCGAAAAGAAATGTCCCCGGGACCTCTAGAGGTCCCGGGGACGTTGGCGTCTACCGCATTGGATGCGTTAGCGGGTGATTGCCGGGAGGTAGAGCTTCTTGGCGCCGTTCTGGCCGCCGTTGTCCCGCCACCGTTGTCGCCGCCACCGTTGTCGCCGCCACCCTGCTTGGTGCCGACGAGGACGAGGGGCTGGAGGAGGTTGGTGGTGCCGGTGACGAGCTTGTTCTGGACGTCGACGCCGCCCGGGAGGGGCTGCCAGGCGCTGCCGTCCCAGGCCATAAGCTGTAGCGAAGCGGGATCCTGGACGCCGGCCGCCGCCAGCTGGGCATCGGTGTACTGCGCCTGGACGGTGTAGGGCTGGGCGGTCTGGGCCAGCTGCTTGCCGCTCACGGTCGTGGCGCCTACCTGCATGCCGTAGAGCCCGGCTTTGCCGTTTGGCACGTCGAAGGCCGGCTTGGGCGTGACGGCGAGCGTCCCAACCGCGTTTTCGCCCACGGCGCCGGCCGGAAAGGTGGCCTGGACGCCGTTGGCCCCCACCGCACCTCCCTGCCCGGGCGTCAGGTTGGGCGCACCGAGCTCGCCGCCCCAGCGGGCAAAGCCCATCGAGCCCTTTTCGCCGGCACGGTCGAACTCGCCCGCCACGTAGACACCCGTGGGCAGGCCGAGGACCGTGTAGGCCGTCGTGTAGAGGTCGTTGTACCAGCGCAGGCCGCTGCCCAGGCCGACCCACTGGTTGGTGGCGGTGTTGAAGCGGGCGACATAGCGGGCCTGGGCTGCGCCCGTGGTGGTGAACTTGCCGGCAACCAGCAGGTCGCCGCCGGAGGGGGCGAGGGCACGCACGTGGGCGCCGTCCACGCCGCCGAGGCTGCCGTCGATCGACACCCACTGCTCGGCCGCACGTTCCCAGCGGGCGAGGCCGCCGGTAGCGGCCGTGCCGCCGGCCTGGTTGAACTTGCCGCCGATGAAGAGCGAGTTGCCCACGATGGCCAGGGCATAAACGTCGGTGCCAAAGCCGCTGTAGCCGTCGGTCGTCACCCCGGGCTTGGCCGGCGAGCCCACCCAGCCCCAGGTGTCGGTGGCCGAGTTCCACTGTACCACGTTGTGCACGACGACAAAGGTGCTGAGGTCAGTGGTATTGGTGCCGAACTGGATCGTCTGGAAGTGGCCGCCGATGTAGACGTTGTCGCCGACGACGGCCAGGGCGTTGACATAGGTGCCCACCTCGCCGCCGCGGTCGCCCACCTCGAAGATGCGATACTTGGTGCCGAACGCGTGCCAGTTGGCGCCGTCCCAGTAGGCAACATCCTCGGCGGTGGCGCTGCCTGCCGACTTGAAGGCGCCGCCGGCGTAGAGAATGCCGTCGCTGTAGACCAGGGCATTGACCATGCCGTTGATGCCGCTGCTGAGGGCCGACCACTGGCCGGTCTGCAGGTTCATGCGGGCCACATGGCTGGCCGCCACGCCGCCGATCTGGGTGAAGTTGCCGCCTGCATAGAGGAAGCCGTCGCCGACGGCTAGGGCCGCGATGTAGTTGTCGGCATCGCCAATGTTGTGCCAGCGCTGGCCGTCCCACATGGCGATATTCTGGGCCGCGATGCCGCCCGCGCGGGTGAACTGGCCGCCAACATAGATGTTACCCGCCGTCATCCGCTGCCATGGCATAGGACTTGCCCGGCATGTCGCCGTAGTCGGTGGTCACGCCCTCGCCGAGTGCCAGCCATTCGCCGCCGAGCAGCAGCGCAACGTTGTCGACGCGCTTGCCGGCGATCGTACGGAAGTAGCCGCCTGCGATCGCCCAGCCGTCGCCGGCTGCCAGGGCATAGACCTTGTCGTAGCCTTCGTTGGCGATGCCGCCGGCCACCTCGTTCCAGCTCGCGCCGTCCCAGGCTGCGATCAGGTCGACTGCCTTGCCGCCCGCGGCTTCGAAGTCGCCGCCGGCATAGAGGACGCCATTGCCGAAGGCCAGCGCGCTGATCGGCGAGTCCGTCGACCACTGCTTGATCTTAACGCCGGCGCCGAGGGCGCTCCACTGGCCGCCGGTGTACTGGGCGATATAGTTCACGGCCTTGCCATCGGCGCGGTTGAAGTAGCCGCCGGCGTATAGGGTGTTGTTGCCGTACGCGAGAGCCATGACCTTGCCCAGGTTATCATTGCCGTTCTCCAGCATGCGCACGCCACCGCCCACGGCCGACCAGCCGGCGCCGTCCCATTGGGCGATCGAATTGACCGTCTCGTTGTCGGCCAGCTGGAAGCTGCCGCCGGCCACCAGCACGTCGCCGACCGTGAGCAGGGCACGCACTTCGCCCTGGGGGCTCCAGTTGTCGTCCCAGTCCCACTCGCCGACGCCCTTGCCGAGCGGCTGCCAGTTGGCGCCGTCCCAGGCGGCGATATTGTTGGCTGCGACGCCGTCGACCTTGGTGAACTGGCCGCCGATGACCAGGCTGCCGTTGTAGACTGCGGCTGCGCGCAGCCAGCCGCGGCTGCCGTACTCGTCGGTGGCGCCGTCACCGGTACCGACGGCCGACCACTCCGTGCCATTCCAGTAGGCGATGCCGTTGGCGCTGACGTTGCCGGCCGACGAGAAGCTGCCGACGGCGTAGACGTTGTTGCCGTCAACGGCAATTGCGTCTACCGTGTTGTCGAGCCCGCTGCCCAGGGGATAGAACTGGGCGCCGTCCCAACGGGCGATATAGTTGGCCTTGACGTTGCCGGCTTCCGTGAAGCGGCCGGCGATGTAGATGTCGCCGTTTTGGGCGACGGCCACGGAAGTCACTTCGCCCCCTTCGACGCCGGGAATGCCAAAGCGGTTGTCCCAGAGTTCGTCGCCGGGCGCGCTGCACGGCGGCGTCTTCGGCATATGCTGCCGGCGCCATTACCAGGGAACCGGCCAGGAGATTCAACAGCAGGCCCAGGGCGATGGTGCTGCGAATAAGCCAGTGTCGTACGTTCATGATTCTCTCGCTCCTAATCTGTGTTTTGCTGACTTGCTGGAAGGAGGATAGCAAGCGGAGCGATCGGTAAGCGTTACGGCAGGCGTTTGAAAGCCGTTAAATTTGCTATAATTTGCGAGCTTCTGAGAATTCAACGTCATAACACACGCAGCCATGGGAGCCGCCATGTACCAAACCGACATGTACGAAGGAATGCTGGCCGAGACGATCACGATCCCCGGCGCCAACGGGGATTTGATCAACGCCTATTCTGCCGCGCCCGCTGGGGCCGGGGCCGTTCCCCGGCGTCGTCCTGGTCCACCATATGCCGGGCTGGGATGAGTGGTACCGGGAGGCGACGCGCAAGTTCGCCCATCACGGCTATGCGGCGCTGTCGCCGAACCTCTACTATCGCGCCGGGCACGGTGCGCCGGACGACGTGGCGGCCAAGGTGCGTGCCGCGGGCGGCGTGCCGGACGACCAGGCCGTGGGCGATATCGCCGGGGCACGGGACTATCTGCGCGCCCAGCCGATCAGCAACGGGAAGGTAGCAGTCTTCGGTACCTGCTCTGGTGGGCGGCATGCCTATCTCGCCGCCTGCCGCGCGCCTGGGTTTGACGCCGTGCTGGACTTGTGGGGCGGGCGCGTCGTCATGGCGCCCGGTGACCTGACGCCCAACCAGCCGGTGGCACCGCTAGCGTACACCGAGGATCTCGCCCTGCCCGATCCTGGGTCTGTTTGGCGAAGAAGACAAGGGTCCCACGCCCGAGCAGGTGGCACAGCATGAGCAAGAGCTGAAGCGGTTGGGCAAGACCTACGAGTTTCACATGTATCCCAACGCAGGGCACGGCTTCTTCTATTACGACCGGCCAGCCTACCGCCCGGAACAGGCAGTAGACGGCTGGAAGAAGGTCTTTGCCTTTCTCGAGAAATATCTTGGCGCGCCGGCTAAGTAAGGAGCAGACGACGATGTGTACGATGATTGCAGAGCAGATTGCCGTCGAGGGCAGCGGGAAGGGCGCGAGTGGGTGGTTCACCGTGCGCCAGGCGAACGTCTCCTACGATCACCCGTTCAACGTGCCGCTGGACCACGCGCTCAACATTGACTTTGTAGACGAGGCCCAGGGGCCGGGCGCGCGGGTGGCGGTGGAACTCAGCGTAGCGTCGGCGCGCGCCTTGGTGGAGACGATCCAGGCGGTGTTGAGCAAGGCGGATGCCGGCGGATTTTTGGAGGAATAGGGCGATGTCGGCGTGATAACCTGTCCCGGCGTGACCTCGGCGAACGCTTGCGTTCGCCGTCCCCGGGACATGCTGGTGGCCCTACCGCTTGACCACCGGGAGGTAGAGCGACGGCTGCTCAGCGGGCTGGCGGACGTTGGCGATGGTGAAGGTCCAGCTGTAGTTGGCCGCCAGGGGGTTGCCGCGCAGGTCCTTGACGCCGGACGTGATGGTGACGGCGTAAGCCCTGCCGACCTGTGGCTCTTCCCGCAGAAGCAGCTGCATCTGGTCGATGGCGGCGTCGTAACGCACGTCCGCCTTGACCGGCTTGCCGGACGCGTCGGTGACGAGGACGGTCTGGCTGTTGACGCTCCCGGGCTCGACGGCCTCGTCGAACTGCGCCTGGACGGCCGGATAGTAGTAATTGCCGGTGTTGTCCGTACCTGCGACCGTTACGGCGAGGGCGACCTGCGCCTGGCTCTTGGGCGCCGTCCACTTGACCACTGGGCCGGTCACGTCGGCGGACGAGGGCAGGATGCGGATGCTCACGTCGGCGCCGAGGCTCGTGGCGACGCCGTTGCCGACGGTGAAGCGGATGTGGTCGAGGCCGCTGCTGTTGGCATCGGGCGTGTAGACCAGGTTGGGCGCGCTGCCGGTGACGGTGCCGTAGAAAGGCCCTTCGACGATATGGAAGCTGAGCGGCGTGCCGACGGCATCGCGGCCGCTCAGGGTGACGGCGATGGGCTTGCCGGCCTCGGTCGTGAGCGACTGCGGCTCGGCGACGAGCGGCTGGATGACGTTGACGACGCGGTTGGTGGGCGTCTCCTCCGGGACGGAGGGGAAGTGCACCACGGCCTGGTTGGGGATGATGGTGCCGCTGGGCAGATCGCTGCGCAGGCGGACGCTGTAGGATACGGTGCCCTTGGCGCCGTCCTGGCCCTTGGGGGCGAGGTCGCCCACATCCCAGGTGATGCTCTTGGATCCGGCGGAGTAGCTGCCGCCGTTGGCGATCTGGAGGGTGGCGAGGTCGAAGACGCCTTCCGGCAGCTTGTTGACGATGAAGACGCCAAAGGCCGTGCCCTCACCCACATTCTCATAGGCGATGGTGTAGTTGACCAGCTGGCCGGGCAGCAGGTCGCCGGCAGGGCCGTACATCTCGTTCGGATCCTTCGCCTGGCGGCACTCGTCACATTCCTGGTCACTCACAGCCGTCGCCTCCAACTCGGCGCGCGCACCCTGCTGCGCCGCCAGCGTTGCGACCGTGGCGAGGGTGTTAAGGGTGGCGAAGTTGGAGAGCTTCGCCACGCATACCGGGCTGGTGCCGCCCTCCATGCACTTTTCACACACGGCGCACACCTTGATCACCGTCTCGGCAAAGTAGGTGCCCAGCCCTTCCTCCGGATCGTCGATGTTGCACTTCTTTTCTTTGACCACGTCGATGCCAAAGGTGCCGTAGAGCCAGTCATTCGAATCGCAGCGATACTTGGTTCTCGGTGCAGCAGTGGCAGTTAGGGTTGTCGCAACTGCCGCCGCTCTCCTCGCACAGCTGGCATTCGCCGTTGCACTGGCCGAGGTCGATGCCTTCGCCGATAAAGGGGATCTTCTTGCCAAAATACTTGGCGCAGCCGAGGAAGGCGGACTCGTTGCCCTGTGCGGACTGGACGCAGGAGGAGATCTTGCTCAGCTCGCTCAGCTCCTTGATCTTCTTCTTGATGATATAGCCGGGCAGCTTCTCTTCGATGCAGTTCTGCACGCATTCGCTCCAGCTGATGCCGTCGTTCGTTTCTGCGGCCTGCAGCATGCCGAGCGTCACCGGGGTCCAGGCGTTGCTCTGCTGGTCGTAGCGCACCGCCTTGCCTTCACGTACGACCGTGTAGGTAGAGCCGTCGACAAGGGTACCGACCGTGTTGCCGTTGGCGTAATAGAGCGAGAAGATGTTCATTGCTGGGCTGAAACGCAGCAGGCGGATCTCCGTCTCCTGCTCGCCGGTGTTGTACACGTGCTGCTCGGCGCTTCCAAACTTGAAGCCGTCGGCCAACGCCTGCTGGTAGAGGGTTTCGAGCGCCGGCGCGCCCGCCCGCAGCGCATCGACCTCCGCGGGGCTCAAGTCAGTCATGGACTGGATCGTGCGCGGGGTGTAGGACAGATAGTCGTCCACGCGGAAGAGCGGGGCAGGGAGGTTGGACCCGCTCAGCTGGGCAGCCGTCGTCGCCTTGAGCCCGTCGGGCAGGCCAAAGTCATAGCGCACGCGGACGTAGACCATGCCCTGCCCGCCTGCCGGGAGGCTGCCGAGCTTCCAGAAGACCTGGTTACGCTGGGCGTGGAAGATGCCGTTCTTGCCCATCTCGAGCAGCTGCGAGTTGGCCGGCATGCCAAAGCGCAGGACGGCATTGTCGATCGTGTTGTTCGTGCCGTTGTAGTAGAAGACGCTGTAGACGACGGTGTCGCCCGGGGCAAAGCGGCCGGGGCCGCCCAGCTCGACGACGATGCCGCCGGCGCCGCCGCCGTTCTGGTCCGGGCTGGTCAGCCAGGGGTCGAACAGGACGTCGCCCACGATCTCCTGGCCCTGGCCGTTGGGGTTGTTGGGATGCTGGGGGCCGCTGGCGTCGCCCCACCAGTTGTTGCGGGCGTCGACCGAGCTGAGCGGGAAGACTGCCTGCAGGCCCTTGGCGTTGTTCTCGATGCGGTTGTTCATGATCATCGGCTGGGCCCCGGCCACGACGAGGAAGCCGGCCGAGCTGCTGTCGTGGACGCGGCAGTTGGTGATGGAGAGGCGGCTGCCCTGCACCGTAATCATGCCGGTGTCGGCGATCGGGCCCCAGTTGCCGCCGTAGCCGATGTCGCAGTAGCGCAGCTCCGCCACGCCGTCGCGGTCGATCTGGATGCCCTTCCACCAGCCCTTTTGCGCCTGCGTGCCGGTGAAAACGACCGGCTGCTGCGGTGTGCCGACGGCGGAGAGGACACCGTCCACCGCAAAGCTGGCATCCTGGGCCATGCGCACCTCGACGCCCGGATCCAGCGTCAGCGTGCCGCCCTCGGCCACGCCGCCTTGGCCTTCGATCACATAGGGCAGGCCGATGTTGTGCCAGGTCGTGTTGCCCAGGATGTACGAGCGGAAGATGACTGCGTCCAGCCCGTTGCCGCTGACCTGGAGATTGGTGAGCGTCATGTTGCACGACTCGTCTTCGCAGACGATCGCGCCTTTTTGGTTGCCGCTGATCGTGGTGTTGGAGACATTGACGGCGTACTGCTCGTCGGGCGCGCCGCCGCTGTTGTACAGGCCGTAGGTGCTGCTGTTGCGCAGCGTGCTGTTGGTGACGGTGACGTTGGCGGTGGCGACGATCAGGTTGCCGCCGTAGTCGGAGTTGTCCGAGCCGCCGTACTCGACGGTGACGTAGTCGAGCCACACGTTGGCCACGCCCTGCGTCCCGCCGCTCACGTTCAACCCCCACCAGCCGCCGGGAGTCTTGTTCACGCCGGTGATCAGGATCGGCTCGGCGGCGGTGCCAATCGCCTTGATCGAGCCGTGGACATAGAAACCGGTCACGACACGAATCTCGACGCCGGGGTCGACGATCAGCTCGCCGGTGCTTTCCACGGAGGAGGCGTAGAAGATATAAGGCAGGCCCATCTTCTCCAGCCGATGTGGCTTGTCGATGTCAACCGATTCGTAGAGGACGGCGTCGTATTCCTTGTTGCCGGTGGCGGTGAGATTGCTAAAGACAGGGTCGGGCGCCAGGCCGCTGGCAAAGTAGACTGCGCTCCTTTCGTTGCCCACGAAGCTGCTGTTGCGCAGCGTGAGGTTGGTGGCGTAGGAGGTGGACAGGCCATGACTGCCGCCGTAGCGGAAGGTGCTGTGGTCGATATTGGCCACTGCCGCCTGCAGCTCGAGGTTGCCGCGGTTGGTGAGCCCCACCATGACGCCATACTCGACAGTCACGTAGTCCAGCGTAATCTGGGCCGGCTGCTGTTCGCTGTTGCCGACGATCAGGCCGCCCCAACTGCCCGGGAGTCTTGGTGCCGCCGGTGAAGAGGATCGGTTCGGCGGCGGTGCCCTGGGCGATCAGGGTCCCCTGCACGGCCAGGGGAATGGCAAAGCCCTGGGGGTGGCTCACGATCACCGTCACGCCCGGCTGGATGGTCAGCTTAGCGCCGGCACGCACCGTCACGTTGGTCACGACCGTATAAGGGCTGCCGGCCTTGGTCCACGTCGTATCTTGATCGATATCGCGGTCGACCGTGGTGCCGGTCACTGCGGCCGGCTCGACTGCGGGTGCCGGCTCCTGGGCGTGGCCGGTGCGCATTGTCATCAGCAGTGCGAGCGCAGCCAGCAGCAGTGCGGGCAGGCACTGGCGCAGCAGGCGCGAGCGAAATGGCTTGGCGTTGCAGGTCATGCTTGACGTTCTCCTTCTGGGCAGCAGGGCGCAGCATGTGCGCTGCTGCTTGTTGGTTGCGGCGTTCCTTGCTTGACTGCTCAACCAGCGGGCGCTGTTGTGCCGGTTGGGCAGTCGTGAGGTTAGCAGGTAAGGTGATCGGAAATCGTTACGGAATGTTGGGAAGAAACCGAGTTTCTCTGAGAAACTCGGTTTCTTGCCGACGCCGAGCGAGGGGCAATTCTCTTATTCCACGCTGAAGGGCATGATCATGCCGAGATGCATGTGCTCTTCACCCGACGCCATGTCCGGAATGTGGCAGAGGGCAACGTAGTTACCGGGCTCCAGGTTGAGGTCGAGCCACGCCGTGGCGCCGGGCATGATGCCCTGCATGCCGCCCACGTCGGCGAAGGGCGGGGCGCCGGCGGGCTGCGCCATGTAGGCGGCAATGTCGGCCATCGTTTTGCCTGGAGCGAGCTTGATCAGCGTCATCTCGTGCGGCTGTTTGCCGTCGTTCTTGATCTCCCACGTCTGCCGGCCGGCGTTAATCGCCTGCGGCAGGCTGAAGGAGAAGTCGAGCAGGCGCACCCGGCCGTCGGCCTGGGGGGCAGCGGCCGCAATATCGCCCTCTTTCGCACCATCTGTCACGGTCAGCGGGGCGAGCATGCCCTTGGCGAGGTGCGGCACGCCGTCCGCGCTGGGGATCACGCACAGCAGGATGTACTGGCCGGGCGTCAGGTTCAGGGTTACCGACTGGCTCATACCCGGGTCTATGACCGAGGGGCCGCCGGTCAGCGAGGCCACGGTCATCACCGCCGCGATGCCTTCCTGCAGCGCGGCCTGGAACTGCTCCATCGTCACGCCGTCGTTGAGGCGCAGGAACTGGGCGTGGTGCGGCTCCTTGCCGGCGTTCTCCATGACCATGTTGACGTAGCCGGCCTTGATCTGCGACGGCATCATGTAATGATGGTCGGTCGCCACTATCTTGAGCATGGCCGATTCGAAGGCAGGGGCCGGGACGACAGAAATGGCCGGGGCGACCGGCGTTGCACAGGCGGACGTGGTCAGGGCCAGGGCGACCAGCAGTGGTGCTACGATCTGATTCTTGAACGATTTCATGGTTGCATCTCCCTCTCATGTGCTCTTGTCTCTGAAGTCGTGCAGACTTGATGGCAAGAGAATAGCAACCAGGGCGTTTGGCAACCGTCACAGGGAGCGTTTGAAACGCGTTGATTTTGTATTAACCCAACGTTTCTTCTTCCTCCACCCAGTCCGGCGCCTGGTCTACGCTGATCGTGATGCCGGCGCGGCGGAGCATGGCGAGTAGGACAGGCAGCAGGGCCGCCCAGCCGCGGAAGTAGGTGACCTCATCGTTGGCGACGTGATGCAGTCTGCCGCGCCATTCGTGGCGGCCGTCGCCGAGATCCTCGTGCCAGAGGCGCAAGGTGAACAGGTGTGAGCGTGGGGTTTGTGGTTGGTCGGGCATAGATTTCATCCTCCTGGCAGCTGGCAAAGCCGGGCCGGGCCGCGGCGTAGTTCGGTCGTTGCTGGCAGGATACCGGAGGAGGCGTTTGGGGGGCGTTTGAAGGGGCGTTTGTCTGAACGTTGATTGGTTTGTCGCTTGATTGTCTGAACCTTGATTCGTAGTCAAAGGATCAGCATGATTTGCCTTCGCGACGACAGTGCCGGAAGTACCGAATCAAGAAAATCCTAAAAATCCCACGAATCAAGGTTCAGACAGCACGATGGGCGCCACGACGCCGTGCTGTTCGCCTTTGAGCCGGCTCCACGGCTGCCAGTCTTCGGCGCGCCAGGGGCCGCCCTTGGCGGCGGGCACCGGGCGTGCCGCGTTGTCGCCGTAGCGGAAGGCCCAGCCGGGGTCGCAGGCCTGGCAGGCGAGACAGCCGGCGCTGTCGGGCGGGCAGCTGAGACCGGTGCGGCTTTGGGCGGCGAGACGCAGCTCGTAGTGGAAGTAGTTTTCGCTGACGCCGCTCTGTACAATGTTCCACGGCAGCGGGGCGCCGATCTCCCAGGCGCCGGTGTAGTGCTCCTTGTCGAGGCCCTGGTCGGCCATGGCCTGCGAAGAAGCTGCGCACGGTCAGGCCGCCGGAAGGGATTGCCAGCAGCACCTCGGCGAGGCGGCTGTCGCCGCGGCTGAGCACGGCCTGGACCTCGGCCCAGTCGGGCGCATCGGCGCGCACGTCGACGCCGTGGCGGGCAAGCGCCTGGTAGATGGTCTTCTGCCGCTTGCGAATCATGTCGCTGGCGGCCATCGCCTCCCACTGGAAGGGAGTGTGCGCCTTGGGCACAAAGGGTGTGGCGTTGATGGCAATGCGGCGCTTGAAACGCGTGCGCGCGTTGAGCACGAAGTCGATGATGGCCTGGATGTCGTCGTCTTGCTCGGTGGGGTGGCCGACCATGAAGTAGAGCTTGAGCTGCGGGAAGCCAAACTCCTGGGCCAGCGAGATGGCGGCCATCATCTGGTCTTCGGTCTGCGTCTTGTTGATGACGTTGCGCAGCCGCTGGCTGCCCGCCTCGGGCGCGACGGTCAGGTTCTGCGCGCCGGTCTGGGCCAGGGCCCGGATGAGCGGCACGCTGATGGGGTCCATGCGCATCGAGGAGGCGCTGAGGCTGGCGCCCATGCGCTGCAGCTCGGTGGCCAGGTCGTCGATCTGCGTGTGGTCGCTGACGGCCGCGCTCACGAGCCCGACCTTGGTCTGGCCCCCGGCGATGGCGCGTTCGGCCGAGGCGAGCAGGCGGTCGAGCGGCTGCTCGCGCGCGGGCCGGTAGACATAGCCGGCCAGGCAGAAGCGGCAGCCGCGGCCGCAGCCGCGCGCGATCTCCATCAGGTGCATGTTGGCGAACTCGGTGTCGGGCGTGTAGAGCGTGCTGGTCGTGTCGTAGTCGGGCAGGTGGCGCACCCAGCGGCGCTCCACCTGGCGAAAGGCGACGTGATTGCGATTGGAGGGGCGCAGCGACGGCACATACCAGCCCGGCGTGCGATCCAGTTCGGCCAGGAGGGCGCCGTGCTCGTCCATGCCCTGCTCGTCATCAGCCCCACGGCAGAGGTCCATCAGGTGCGGCACCGCCTCTTCGCCTTCGCCGATCAGGATGGCGTCAAAGATCGGCGCCATCGGTTCGGGATTCATGGTCACGCCAGGGCCGCCGGCAATCAGCAGCGGCCACGGCCGCCCGTCCCACTGGCGCGACGCCTGCCGGTCGGCCGCCAGCGGCGGGATGCCGGCCTGGCGCAGCATCTCGATGACGTTGAAGTAGTCCATCTCCCACGAGATGGTAAAGGCCCACAGGTCGAACTCGTCGGGTGTGCGCTGGCCCTCGATCGATTCCAGCGGCTTGCCAGACTGGGCGCCGCCTTTCTCCCAGAAGATCCGCTCGCAGACGACGTCGGGCTCGGCGTTGAACATGCGGTAGAGCAGCTGGAGGGCGAGACTGCTCATGCCGACAAAATAGGTGGTGGGCATGCTGAGGGCGACGCGCAGGCGCCCGCCCCAATCTTTATAGACGGCGCCGCTTTCGGGGCGCGTAGTGGCTTGTGATTGGCTGTCGGTAAAACGGCCGCGTGCCTTGTGGCTGGTCTTTTTCATGCCCGCCAGTATATCACGTATAGTGCTATGTCGTCCGTAGGCAAGCCCCTAGTGGCCCATTTGCAGGGCCATGACCTTGCTGCCGATGCAGCGGCCTTGGGCGAGGCCGGCTTCGTTGGCGGAGCGGAAGTGGATGCCGCCGTAGAGGCGCGACATGGCGGCTTCTTCGGCGGCGGCGTCGAAGGAGGGATAGACGCGCGGGGCGAAGCCGAGTCGCTCCTGCGTGCGATCGACCAGAAGGTAGTTGTCGCCGAAGAGCCCGGTGAGAACCGCAGCGGCAGCGCCGATCTCGGTGGAGTGACCCGACGGGTATTCGGGGAAGGGCGGCGTAATGACCGGGTCGGTCGGCGCCGGGTTGTTCCACTTGGGATCGATCACCTTCTGGATGTAGTCGATCGGGCGGATGCGGTTGTATTCGTACTTCACGTTCCAGCAGGCGATAAACGCATCGGAGACGGCCATCCCCACGCGCGCCAGTGTCTCTGCTGCCAGTGCCAGCGACGCGTTCTCGTCGCGCAGGACCTGTGTCGCCAAGGCGATCGAGTGGCCCGGTGGGGTGGCGGTCAGGTTCGGGTCGTCCGACCAGAAGAGGGCGATCTCGCGCTGCTCGGGCGTCAAGTTGCGGACGGTGTCGTAGACCTCTTTCGCCTCCTGGTACATCGGCGAGTTGGGATCGGTCGAATAGGCGGGCGGCGGGGGCGGCGCGCACTCGGCGCCGCTGTCAAGCATGAGCGGGCGATTCTGTCCCCAGTAGGGCTGCAGCGGTTGCAGATAGCCCGGCGGCGTGCGCGACCATAGGCCCTCGCCGATGGGGGTGACGTAGTCGGTGGCCGTGTTGAACATGTAGCCCTCATGGCCGCCGTCGGTGCGCGACCAGGCGTAGATAGCGGCCGCCACCATGCGCCCGTGCTGGATCGAGCGGCGAATCACGTCGGGCGGCGCCTGGCCTGCAAAGCGCTTGCGCAGGTTGATCTCGAGCCCGTCGATGGCGGCGCGCTGGGCACCATCGCCGCCGGCAAAGAGCCGCCGCGTAATGGCCGCCAGCGCGGCATTGGCGACCGACGGCCAGTGATAGGCCGCGTCGGGTTGTACCTGCGGGCAGCGACGTCGAGATCGTTGAGCTGCCCAGCCAGTGAGGCTGCGCCGGGAATGCCGGGTACGACCGCTTCGTACAGTGTGACTCCCGCATAGCCCAGGGCGCGCGACGCGACTGGCGGCGAGAAGCCCGGCGTCTGGCGAATCAACTCGAGGATCAGGTCAAACCAGGCCGTCGCGACCGAATGATCGTAGTCGCGCGCAGTTGGCTGCCGGCGCAGGGGCGGCTTGCGCGGCCGGCGCCGCAGCGGCCGGAGGCGCGTAGCGCAGGCAAGGGCAGGCTGCAATCAAGACGAGAAACAGCAGGCGACGTGCGAACATCGGTGAGAGTTGCCCTTTCAGGCTCTAGGCTGGCGCTGCAGCGCTGCGGTGGACAAAGCGGCCGTCCCCCGGCGCGCCGACGTAGCGCTGGTTTTCGACGATGACTTTGCCGCGCAGCAGCACGGTGCGCGGCCAGCCGATAACCTGCAGCCCGTCGTACGGGGTCCAGCCGGCAGTCTCGTGCAGGGTCGCCGGCGTGATGGTCTTTTCGACCTGCGGGATCAAAGATGACGATGTCGGCATCGCAGCCAGGTGCAAGCCGCCCCTTGCGGTCGAGACCCATCCAGCGCGCCGGGTTGGTGCTGCACACCTGCACCCAGCGTTCGAGCGACAGGAGGCCCGTGTTGACGCCAAAGTGATGCACAAGCGCCAGGCGCGCCTCGATGCTGGGCACGCCGCCCGGCACCTGGGTGAAGTCGGGGCGGGTCTTCTCGGCCAGCGTCCAGGGGCAGTGGTCGGTGCTGACGACCTGCAGCGTGTCGTTGGCAAGCGCCTGCCACAGCGCATCCTGGTCCTCCAAGCTGCGCAGCGGCGGCGCACAGATGTAGCGTGCGCCGTCGGCACCGCCCAGGTGTTCCTCGGCGTTGAGCAGGAGATACTGCGGGCAGGTCTCGCCCCAGACGTCCAGGCCGCGCGCCTGGGCGGCGGCGATCGCCTCGACGCTTTCCAGGCAGCCGACGTGAAAGATAAACAGCGGGCAGCCGGCCAGGTCGGCCAGCTCGACGGCGCGGTGGACGGCCGTGGCCTCCAGCGGGGCAGGGCGCGTGTAAGTGTGCCAGATCGGCTCGATATGGCCCTCGGCAAGCGCGTTCGGCGCGCAGCACGTCGAGTACGGGCCCGGTCTCGCTGTGCAGAACCGTGCGTCCGCCGGCGTCGGCCACCGCCGTCAAGGCGCGCAGCAGCGACGGGTCGTCCAGCATCACGCCGTTGTACGCTTGGTACATCTTAAAGGTGGGGATACCCGCCGCCACGACATCGGGCACTTCGTACAGGCGCTCGGCGTCGGCCGCATGCCAGGTCGGGATCGTCATGTGCAGGCCGTAGTCGACGGCAACCTGGCCGTCGGCCTCGGCGCGGCGCTGTTTGAGGGCATGGAGCAGCGGCTGCTCCGCCTCAGGCGTCACGAAGTCGATCACGGTCGTCGTGCCGCCGCAGGCGGCGGCGACCGTGCCGGTGCAGAAGCTGTCGGTGCTGACCAGGCCTCCCAGCGCCATCTGCAGGTGCACATGGTTGTCGACGGCGCCCGGGATCACGTAGCAGCCGGCGGCATCGACGACCTGGTCGCCGTGCAAGTCGCGCCCGACGGCGACGATCTGCTCGTCGGCGACCGCCAGGTCGGCCTCGACGGTGCCGTCGCCGGTGATGAGAAGACCGTTGCGGATGACAAGAGTTGACATAATGTGATCCTCAGGGTACGACGACACGCAGTAGGACGGCGTCTTCGTCGGCTTGGACCTGGAATTCGCCCATCTCTGCCGGCAGCAGGGCCCACTGCACGGCCGAGAGTGTGACCGGTTCGCGTGTCGGAATAGATCGTGGCCTTACCTGCGATGACGGCCCAGAGTTCGAACGTCGTGCCGTCGCACAGCCCGAAAAACTCGTAGCCCGCCGGCATGGTCAGCCGTTCGGTCTCGAAGTAGGGGCAGGAGGCTATCTGCTCGACCTTGAAGCCCTCGTCGTCGAGCATGAGCTTGGGGCGGACGGGCCCCGGCTCGACCAGGG
Organism: uncultured Chloroflexia bacterium; assembly: GCA_963701415.1. Taxonomy (GTDB): domain Bacteria; phylum Chloroflexota; class Anaerolineae; order Caldilineales; family Caldilineaceae; genus Fredericiella. Next base: position 508,994 of record CAVPAH010000015.1, on the reverse strand, counting down.
AGAAGTCGAGCACGTCCAGCGACTGCTGAACGTGGATCGGGCGCGGGCGGCCCCAGTCGTAGATGCGGTAGGTCGTATCGCTGTTTTGCTGGATTTCGGTGACGATGATGCCGGGGCCCAGGGCGTGGACGGCGCCGGAGGGCACGAAGATTACGTCGCCGGCCTTGACCTGCAGGCGATGCAGCCCATCGGCGCTTGCGTCGCCGCCGATGACGGCCGCGTACTTTTCCTTGGTCATGCCGCGGGCAAAGCCGTAGATCAGCTCGGCGCCGGGCTCGGCGTGCAGCACGACCCACATCTCGGTCTTGCCCCATTCGCCTTCGTGTGCCAGCCCATAGGCGTCGTCGGGGTGCACCTGGATCGACAGCCAGCGGTTGCAGTCGAGAATCTTGACCAGCAGCGGGAAGCGACCCTGGTCGAGCGCCTTGGTGCTGTGTTCGCCCACCAGGGCAATGCCGAGCAGCTCTAGGGCTTCGGGCAGCGTTTTGCCGGCGAGGGGGCCGTTGTTGATGGTGCTCGAGCCGTTCGGGTGCGCGGCGATGTCCCAGCTCTCGGCCACGATGCCCGGCGGCAGCGTACGGCCGAGCTGTGTCTCCAGGTTGCGGCCGCCCCAGGGATAGTCTTTGAAGACGGGGTCAAAGGTCATTGGGTAGAGCAGCTGCTCGTCGTAATCGGACATGGCTGTTGGCCTTTCTTCGTGGATACCAGTGTACCTATTATGCCACAGAGTATACGCAGAACATTTTGAGGGGGTGAGACGTCCTGGAAAGCGACCGATTTCCTGCAGCATGAGGCTGCAAGCGCACTGCACGCATGTGTGCACGTAGCGATATATAGAAGTATCGTAGCAAAGTCGTAGTTTGCGGGAACCGATTGCGTATGGAAGACGTTTGGTCGATAGTGGAACTCTGCGCGCCATAAGTTTTCGTAAGTGAATATTGGGCATCGATGTTATACTAAGGGCTGGCGCAGCGCAACGGCGTTTGGTAATTGACTTGTCGGTGTTTTGTTCTCCTGGTAGTGGTTGTCGCCCGTTTTATTGTCCTCAAGTTTTTTGAGAGGAACCATCTGTATGTCTGCGTTACAACATCATCCAAAATCAAATAGTGTGCTGAATGGCTTGCACGAAAGGGTGAAGCAGCCGGCCTTGGCTGCTGCTGGCGGCGCTGCTCACGTTTATGCTGCTGGCCGGCGGGTGTACGGTACAGCCGGTCCTGGCCGGCGAGCGCCCGGATATGCCGGTGCCCGTAGGCGACGAGCAGGTCATTGCCATCGCCCCCAGCGTGGCGCCGTCTGGAACCAGCGTGGCCATCGCCGGCGCCGGCTGGAACGCCAACGAGGTGGTGTATGTCAACCTCGAGGGCGTGCTCGACGGCGTAGACCTGGAAGCGACGCTCGTCATGACGTCGACCGACGCCGACGGGCGCTTCGAAACCGAGTTCATCGTGCCGCTGGACATCTTCTGGGAAGGCGCGACCGATGTGCAAGTGGCCGCCTACTCGCTGGACAAGGTGCGCAGCGCCTCGACGGCGTTTACCTTCAGCACGGCTACCGCAACGCCGACGGTGCCGGTCACGCCGACCGTTGCGAGCACGTCTACACCTACACCGCTCCCGCCACCTGACGGCCACGCCCGTGCCGCCCACCACAGTTCCCGGTGGGGAGAACGTATGCACGCGTGATGAGCGCCGGGCTGAACATGCGCATGGGACCCGGCACCAACTATCCGATTATCCGTGCCCTCCCCAACGGCACGGTGCTGCTGGTGTTGGGCCAGGATTTCTCGGGCGCCTGGCTGTATGTGCGGACGATGGACCTGCAGCTTGGCTGGGTCGCCCGCAACTATACGGACTTTACCGGCCGCGCGCCGATCATCAACGCGCCGCCGACCCCCGTCGTGCCGCCCACCACGCCGACGCCGACACCGACTGGGTGGCCGACCGTCGTGCCGCCGCACCGGCGCCTGGCTGGGCGAGTACTACGCTAACCCGCGTCCTGGCAGGCTTCCCCGTCGTTGTGCGCCAGGACGCGGCCGTGGACTTTAACTGGGGCTACGGCTCGCCGGCGCCCGGCATCCCGCCCGACAACTTCTCGGTGCGCTGGACGCGTTCCACCTGGTTTGACGAGGGCACCTATCGCTTCTACGCCAATGCCGACGACGGCGTGCGCGTGTGGGTCGACGGTTCGCTCGTGATCGACCAGTGGCATACCTGGCGGCCGGAAACCTACTCAGGCGAGATCTGGCTTGGCTCGGGCTATCACCAGGTGGTCGTCGACTATTACGAAGAGTACGGCCTGGCGTTTATCTCCATGTGGTGGGAGCGGGTCAACCCCAACTACTTCCCGGACTGGAAGGGCAAGTACTATAACAACCGTGACCTGGACGGCGATCCCACCTATATCCGGAACGACGACAAGATCGACTTCAACTGGGGCACCGGCTCGCCGGCGCCGGGCATCGGCAACACCAACTACTCGGTGAAGTGGACGCGCACGATCGACTTCTCGAGCGGCACCTACCGGCTGAATGCGCGCTCCGACGACGGCATCCGCGTCTATCTTGACGGCAACCGGGTGATCAACGAGTGGCGCACCCAGACCTATGGGCCGACCTACACGTACGAAGTGTACCTGAGCGGCAATCACGACTTGAAGGTCGAGTACTTCCAGGCCTACGGCGGCGCACGTGTGCGCTTCTGGTGGGAGCGCGTCAAGAATCCCACGGCGACGCCTACGTTCACGCCGACGCCTACGCCCACAACGCCGCGGACCTCTACGCCTACGCCGACGCCGACCCGGCCTGCGCCGACCAATCCCTACGCCGACGCCAATCCGTCGTCCGGTGTGGCGGGTACGTCGGTAACGGTCAGCTTTGGCAACTTCCCGGCCAACACGGCGGTCAACCTGTACATCGGCGGCTTCGCCGGCGCTGCCAGCGTCCAGGCGGCCAATGCGCAGGTCTATGCCAGCGGCTCGAGCGACCGCTTTGGCCGCGGCAGCCTGACCTTCACGATGCCGGCGAACTGGCCGGACGGGTCGCCGATTCGCCCCGGCAAGCTGGTCCTGCTGGTGGCGACGGCGGGCTTTGGCGTCTCGGCCGGGGCCGAGTTCGACTACCTGAAGCCGCAGCCGACCGTGGCGCCCAACCCGTACGCACGGGTGAACCCGTCGTCCGGCGGCGCCGGCACCCAGGTGACGGTGCAGGGCGGCGGCTTCCCCGCCAACACGGCGCTCAACCTGTTCCTGGGCGGCGTGGTAACGGCCAGCTCGGCCAATGCGGCCCCGCCCGTTGCCAGCACGGTCAGCGACGGCAACGGCAACTTCTCGGTCTCGTTCACGATGCCGGCCACCTGGCCCGACGGCCAGCCGATTACCAGCGGCAAGCTGGTGATCCTGGTGGCGACGAGCAACTTCGGCGTGGAGACGAGCGCGACCTTTGACTTCTTCACGGTGGCGCCCAATCCGGCCGTCACGCTGAATCCGACGTCCGGCGTGGCAGGGACGATCGTCGCCGTCAACGGGTCGGGCTTCCCGGCCAACGTCAACGTCGGCATCTACCTGGCGGCGCTGGATACGTCGCTGGCCACCGGCGAGCCGGTCCGCTATGCGGCGGGCCGCACGGACGCCAACGGCCGGGCGACGCTCAGCATCACGATGCCGTCCAACTGGCCCAACGGCGCACCGATCGCGCAGGACAAGGTCGTGGTGACGATGGCGCGCACCGACTTCAGCGTGTCGGCCAGCGCGGTGTTCAACTACTTGTCGCCCGGCCCGACCTGGACGCCGACGGTGATCCCCACGGCGACGACGACCCCGCCGGCCACGGCCACGGCGGCGCCCAATCCCTCGGCGAACCTCACGCCGCGCTCCGGCACGTGCGGGCACCGTGGTGACGATCGCGGGCAGCGGCTTCCCGGGCAACAGCACGATCTATGCGCACCTGGCGCCGCTCGGCGGCAGCGGTGGCAGCGGCAACGAGTATGCCAACTATGCCATCGTGGCGACGAACGCCAACGGCGACTACACCATGATCTTCGCCATGCCGGCGGTGTGGCCGAACGGTACGCCGATCAAGACCGGGCGCATCGCCATCCTGATCGCGACGGCCGACTTCAGCCAGCAGACGAGCGTCACCTTCGACTATACGGGTGTGGGCGCGGCCGGCCAGGCGACGCGGCGCCGACGAATACGCCGGTGCCACCGGCTACGGACACGCCGGTGCCCGCCGACGAATACGCCAGTGCCACCGACGGAGACGCCGGTGCCACCGACAGAGACGCCGGTCCCGCCGACGGATACTCCGACAGAGGTGCCTACGGTGGCGCCGACGGAGACGCCTACTGCGGTGCCGACAGAGGTGCCGACTGAGGTGCCCACGGAAACGCCAACGGAGACGCCGACGGAGACACCGACTGTGGGCGCGGCTGATGCCGGCGGGGAGACTGTGCCGCCGACGCCGGCCGGTTAGGGGAATAGAGCAGAGTAGGAAGAGGCCCCGGGTGCATGCACCCGGGGCCTTGTTTTTAGCGGGAAGGCGACGTCCCGGGGACGTCATGCGAACGCTTGCGTTCGCCCGTCCCGGGACATGGTGCGGGGTTACTTGTTCAACGGCAGCAGCCTAGAACGGCCAGGCCACGCCGCATTCTTGCGCCAGGCTGCGCAGGTCCTCGAAGACCTCGGGGTCGAGGGGGATGCCGCCGGCGGTTTTCTCCTGCTGGCGGCGCCATTCCAACTCGCCGGGCAGCAGGATCTCCTTGAAGCCGGGGCGCAGGCGGCTGGCCTTGACCATGCCGATGAACTCCGCCAGGTGGGCGTAGAACTCGGCACGCGGCTGAAACCAGTCGATGTCGTAGGCGATGAACTGGTGCGCCACTTCCTGGCGCGCCTGGTTGCTGTAGGGCACGGTGCCAAAGGCGCCGCCGCTGAGGACGCCGGTCAGCACGTCGGTGATGAGGCTCAGCCCGTAGCCCTTGTACTCGCCCATCGGCAGCAGCGTGCCGTCCATGGCCTCGGCCGGGTCGTCGGTGGTGCGGCCGTCGGCGGTGATCGCCCAGTTGGTGGGCATCTTGCGGCCGTCGCGCAGCAGCCAGCGCATCATGCCCTTGCCCGAGGTGGTCAGCGCCATGTCGAGGATGATGGGCATGGCGTCGGGGCCGTCGCCGGTGGGCACGGCCACGGCCCAGGGGTTGGTGCCGACCACGCCGTCGATCCCGCCCCAGGGCGCCATCTCGGGGCCGGCATTGGTCATGCTCACGCCGATGCAGCCCGTCGGCCAGGGCCTGGGCGGCCGAGTAGCTGGCCGAGCCAAAGTGCGTGCTGTGGCGCACCAGCACGATGCCGACGCCGCAGGCCTTCGCCTTCTGCACCGCCAGGCGCATGGCCTTGACGGCCACGACCGTGCCCGCGGCATTGTGCGCGTCGATCAGGGCGAGGGCCGGCGACTCCTTGACGACGTCGAAGGGCGCGTACGGGTCGACGTGGCGCGCCCGGACGCGGTCGACGTAGGCGCGCACGCGGCGCACGCCCTGGCCCTGGCCCTGCAGGTTGCGCAGCTCGCTCGTCACCAGGGCGTCGGCAATGATGTCGGCGTCGTCCGGCGCGAGGTCGGTGGTCGCGCAGCAGCTCGCCGGTCAAGGCGCGCAGCTTCGTCGGCGGGGACATACTGCAGCGGGATCTGCACTGTCTTGTAGTCAGCACTGTATTCCATGCGGTTGCATGCTCCAAGTTTGTGAGTGGTTCAGCGGCCGCGCAGGCGCGGGTCGAGGAAATCGCGCAGCCAGTCGCCCAGGATGTTTAGCGAGAGCACGGTGAGCATGATGGCCACGCCGGGGAAGACGGCCAGCCACCAGTAGCCGCCCAGCAGCTGGTCGCGGCTCTCGGCCAGCATGCCGCCCCAGGTCGGCACCTCGGGCGGCACGCCCAGGCCGAGAAAGGAAAGCGCCGCCTCGGAGAGAATCACGGCCGCCACGTTAAAGGAGGCGATGACGACCAGCGGGGCCAGGATGTTGGGCAGGATGGCGCGCGAGAGGATGCGCCCGTTCTGCACGCCGATGGCGCGCGCCGACTCCACATAGTCGCGCGCGCTTCTGCGAGATCGTCTCGCCGCGGGCGATGCGGGCGTAGACGACCCACTGGCCGATGGCCAGGACGATCACCAGGTTGACCAGGCCGGGACCGAGGATGACCAGCACCATGATGGCCAGCAGGATAAAGGGGAAGGCCAGCTGGATGTCGGCCAGGCGCATGATCACGTCGTCGGGGAAGCCGCCAAAGTAGCCGCCCAGCACGCCAAAGAGGATGCCGAGGAAGCCGCCGAGCATCACGGCCGCCAGCCCCACCACCAGCGAGACGCGTGAGCCGTAGATCAGGCGCGAGAGCACGTCGCGCCCGAGGCCGTCCGAGCCGAGGATAAAGCGGAAGGAGTGGCCGGCGATCTGCGCCTCGGTCATGGGCGGCTGCAGGCGCAGGATCAGGTTCTGGCGGTTCGGGTCGGCCGGGGCGATGACGTTGGCCAAGAGCGCGCAGAGCGACAGCAGGACCAGGAAGCCGATGGCAAACAGCGGCCACTTTGCGCGCGCCAGGCTGGCCCGCGCCTGGCGCCAGGCCGACCGCTGCCGCCGCTGCGGCTGGGGCAGCCTGCGCCGGCACCGCTGTCGATTCGCCTGCCGATAGCGCCGAGTTAGTCATACGTAACATCAATCATAGTGAGCGGCCTTGGTGTGGCAGGGCCTCAGCGCAGCCGGATACGCGGGTCGACAGGGTGTAGACGACGTCGACCACCAGGTTGAGAAAGACAAACATCAGCGAGAAGATGACGACCGACGCCTGCACGACCGGGATATCGCGCTGGTTGATGGCGTTGAAGACCAGGCGCCCGACGCCAGGCCAGGAGAAGACCGTCTCGATGACGACGACGCCGCTCAGCAGAAAGCCGAACTCGAGGCCGATGATCGTGACGAAAGGAATCAAGGCGTTGCGGAAGGCGTGGCGCATGATGACCGTGTTGCGCGCCAGCCCCTTGGCGCGCGCCGTGGTCACGTACTCCTGGCCGAGCACCTCCAGCATCGACGAGCGGATCAGGCGGGCGTTGCGCGCCAGCGAGAAGACGGCCAGGGTGATGCCGGGCAAAATCAGGTGGCGCAGCGCCTCCGGGATGTTGGCCACGGCCTGCTGCCAGTTGCCCTTCAGCAGCGGGTCAAGCACCGGCACCTGGCCCGAGATGGGGAGCCAGCGCAGGCCGAGGCCGACAAAGAGAATCAACATGATGCCGAGCCAGAAACTCGGCATGGACTGGCCGAAGCATGGCGAAGAGCATGATGCCGCCGTCGAGCGGCGTGCCGCGGCGCGTGGCGGACAGGACGCCGATCGGGATCGCCAGGATCACGGCGATCATGAGCGCAAAGAGGGTCAGCTCGATCGTGGCGGGCATGCGCTCCATCACGAGCCCAAACGCCGGTGTGCGCGAGCGCAGCGAGTTGCCCAGGTCGAAGCGCACCAGCCCGCTCAGGTAGGTGAGGTACTGCTCGTGCAGCGGCTTGTCAAAGCCCAGCTTGGCGCGGGCGGCGGCGACCTCTTCGGCGGTGGCGCGCTCGCTCACATACAGGTAGGTTGGATCGCCCGCCAGGTGCAGCGCCAGGAACGTCAGCAGCGTCACGCCGAGGATGACGAATACGGTCTGCAGCAGACGGCGGGTGAGATAGGTTGTCATGAACGGCCTAGGCGTTCGATTCGATGCCCTGCGGCTGCGGTGCCGATCGATGCCATCCGGACTGCAGCTGCAGGGATACTCGCGTTACAAAGTCACGCTGCGAAGGTGCTGCATTCGGCAGCTGTGCCTGTTTACTTGGGCTTGGCGGTCGTCGCGTCGATGATCTCGTCGCGCCGCGGCTGCCAGTCGACGTCGCTGCCGACGCCGTAGAAGTCCGGCTGGAAGTAGAGGAACAGCCAGGGCGGGTCATTGTACATGACCTCCTGCATCTGGTCCGTGATCGCCTTCTCGGCCGCCGGGTCGCGGGTCTCGGCCAGCTCGGTCCAGCCGGCGAACCAGTCGGGGTTGTTCCACTCGGTGTAGTTGGTGGCGGCATCCGGCGTGGAGATGTCGGACATGTCGTAGACGGCGCTCCAGGTGCTGCCGCCGGTGCCGACGAAGAAGAGCGGGCCGACCTTGTGCTCGCGCAGCAGCGGCACGAACTCCGAACCCCATTCCATCTGCTGCAGGTTGACCTTGACGCCGATGTCCGTCAGGTATTGGGCGATCGCCAGGACGACGTTGACGTCGTTCAGGTAGCGGCCCTTGCCGGCCATCATGCCCATCTCGAAGCGGGTGCCGTCGGCGCCGCGCGGGTAGCCGGCTTCGTCGAGCAGCTTCTCGGCCATGGCCGGGTCGAACGGATAGGCCGTCAGGTTGGCGTTGTTGTTGGGCGGGTTGACCATGCTGGACGCGCGCTCGCAGTCAAAGGCCAGCAGCGTCTTGCAGATGGTGGGCACGTCGACGGCATACTGCAGCGCCACGCGCACCTTCGGGTCCTGGATGATCTTGCCGTCGGGCGTATCCGCGAACTCGTCGCCCAGGTTGTAGCCGACGTACATGCGCCGGGTGCCGGCCACGCCTTCGATCGCGGCGGCGCCGGAGTCGTTGATGGCCTGGTGCTGGTCGGGCGGCACGTTGGTGATGATGTCGACGTTGCCGGCGATCAGCTCGGCCGAGCGGGTCGAGGCCTCGGGGATGACCTTCCACTCGATCTCGTCATAGGCGCCGGGCTTGAGCGTGAAGTCGGGCACCTTCTCGAGCAGGACGTGGTCGTCCTTGACCCATTCGACAAACTTGTAGGGGCCGGAGCCGATGGGCGTGGCGGCGGCATCTTCCAGGCTCATCTTCTCATAGGAGTCCTTGCAGTGGATGTAGGCCTCGGAGATCAGGCCGAGCGCCGGCGAAGTGTACTGGTCCATGACGATCGTCACATCCAGGTCGCTGTCGACGCGCGCCTCCTGAAAGCCGATGGCGTCGAGCACAAAGCCGGCCGTGTTGCCCGTAAAGGCGTTGGCCGGGTCGGCGGCGCGCTGGAAGGTGTAGGCGACGTCTTCGGCCGTCAGCGGCTCGCCGTCATGGCAGGTCAGGCCTTCGTTGAGCGTGAAGGTCATCTCCTTGCCGTCTTCGGAGAGCGTGTACGACTTGGCCAGGTACGGCTTGATCTCGCCGCTTTCGGTGATGTCGTAGAGCGTGCCATACATGTGGCCGAAGATGTTCGACTCGGCGCGCGAGTTGACGTTGGAGGGCTCCAGCCCCTGCACGTCGACGGACTGGGCGATGACAAGGCGGGACTTCTCGCCGCTTGCGGCTTCGCCGGCCGGCGCCTCGGCGGCGGCCGCGGTTGCTTCCGCACTTCCCGTTCCGCCGTCGCTTACCGGCGCCGAGGCCGGCACACCGGTGCAGGCAGCGCTGAAAGCCATGGCGGCGACCAGGAATGTGCCTAACCAAATCTTACGCTTCCATGTGGACATTCGTAGATTCCTCCTATTGGGATGGACGTACTGGAAGAATGGCTGGGCAGTCGTCATTGACAGGGCCATAGCGACAATGATATAACTGGACGTAGTATTTGTCAACTGTTGACAGTTGGCACGGGGCTCTGTAGGGGCACAAGGTCCGCCAGGACAGACCAAGAAACCGAGTTTCTCACAGAAACTCGGTTTCTGCCCTCGCCGGACCTTGTGCCCCTACCGCTATCTGCGTCTTACCAGCCAAAGAGGCCCTATGTCTGGATCCAATACAAGCCTTGGTACAGCTCTGCGCAAAGCCGTGCACCTGCCGCCCGACCACTACCGCCGGCGGGTGGCCGCCGTACAGGAGCAGATCGGCGCCGCGGGCCGCGACGGCCTGCTGGTGCTCAACGCGCCCAACCTGATGTGGGCGACGGGGTTCTTCCACATTCCCAACGAGCGCCCGCTGGGCCTGTACATCCCTGCCGAGGGCGCACCCTATTTCCTGGCGCCGCTGCTCGAACAAGAAAATGCGGCGGACACGTGGGTCGGCGACGTGCGCTGCTACCTGGAGTACCCCGGCGTCGTGCCCGCCGAGGCGTGGATGATGGAGCAGATCGCCGGCGACCGGGTGGCGGTGGACGGCGCGAGCCACAGCGCCTTCGAACACATGCGGGCGCGCAAGCCGCAGCTGGTGCTGGACGACACGGTCCAGCGCATGCGCTATCTCAAGACGCCGGAGGAGATCGAGCTGACGCGGCAGGCCGCCGCCTACGCCGACTACGGGCTGGAGATCGCACGTGCCGCCGTGGCCGAAGGGCTGCGTGGAGGGATCACCGAGCTGGAGGTCGTCAAGGTCGTGCAGGCGCAGACGATCGCCCGCATGCAGGCCGAGCTGGAGGACCTGGTCAACTTCTACCGCGGGGCCGTGGCGCTGACCGCACACACCGGGCCGCGCGGCGCGCTCCCGCACGGCCACTCGGGGCCGCACCGCATCGAGCCCGGCCACACCCTGATCGTCGGCATCGGCGTCAAGGTGGGCGGCTACCACGCCGAGAGCGGCTGCACCTTTGTCGTGGGCGAGCCCACGCCCGACCAGCGCCGCTGTCTCGAGGCGACCTGGGCCTGCGACGAGGCCGCGCTGGCGGCGCTGCGCCCGGGCAACACCTGCCAGGCCGTCCAACGACGCCGGCTGGGCGGTCCTGCGGGAGTACGGCTACGGCGACTTCATCCGCCACCGCATCGGGCACGGCATGGGGGTGGAGGGGCACGAGGCGCCCTGGCTCTCGCCGGGCGACGAAACAGTGCTGGCGCCCACCATGGTCTTTTCCAACGAGCCCGGCATCTACCGGCCCGGGATCGACGGCTACCGCATCATCGACTCGATGGTGGTGACGGCGACCGGCGGCGAGCGGCTCAGCCGCTACCTCAGCGAACACGGGCCGGACGACCGCGTGATCGAAATGGGGTAGGGGCATGAGGTCCGGCGCGAGCAGAAACCGATGTCCGCAGAGACTCGGTTCTGGCATCCGCCGGACCTCGTGCCCCTACTATAAATCACAACCAAGAACGAGGAGTACACCTATGTCCGACATTGCGCCCGAACTGCAGGCGGCCTTTGCACTGGATCGACGAGCACGTGGACGAAGCGATCGCCGACCTGCAGAAGCTGGTGCAGCAGCCCAGCATCAGCGCCCAGGGGATCGGGCTCGACGAGTGCGCGGACCTCGTGGTCGAGATGATGCACGCCGACGGGCTGCCGGCCACCGCCTACGAACTCGCCGGCGGGCCGCCCTGCGTCATCGGCCACGTGCCCAGCGCGTCGAGCAGCAAGACGCTGCTGGCCTATGCGCACTATGACGTGCAGCCGCCCGAGCCGGTGGAGAAGTGGACCTATCCGCCCTTTGGCGCCGTGGTGGACAAGGGCCGGCTGTGGGGGCGCGGGGCCACCGACAACAAGTCGGGCGTGCTGGCCTTTATGAAGGGGGCCAAGGCGTGGCTGCAGACGCGCGGCGAGCTGCCCGTGGGCGTCAAGTTCTTTACCGAGGGCGAGGAGGAGATCGGGTCGATCCACCTGGGGCCGTTTATCGAGGCCAACCCCGAACTCGTGCGCGCCGACGCCATGCACTGTCTCGACGGCGGCGTCGACCCCAGCGCCATGACGCCCGACATCGACCTGGGGCTCAAGAGCGTGCTCTTTATCGAGCTGGTCGCACGCGGGGCCAACGCCGACATTCACAGCCTCAACGCGCCGCTGGTGCCGCAGCCGGCCTGGGAGCTGGTGCGGGCGCTCAACACCCTGGTCGACGCCAACCGGCGCATCCTGATCGACGGCTGGTACGAGGGGCTGTGGGAGCTGGGCGAGGAGGAGCTGGAGCAGCTCGAGGCCAACGCCAGCGGCTGGACCTCAACAAGCTCAAGCAGGAGTGGGGCATCGAGGAGTTTGCGCTCGGCCGCGACGGCGTCGAGGCGATCAAGGCACGCGCCTACGAGCCGACCTGCAACATCGCCGGGCTCACCTCCGGCTACCAGGGGCCGGGGAGCAAGACGATCGTGCCCAACGAGGCGCGGGCCAAGCTCGACATGCGGCTGCCGCCGCTGATCGACCCGGCCAAGGCGATCGAGAAGCTCAAGCGCCACCTCGTGCAGCATGGCTTTGGCCACATCGAGGTCATCATCCGCGGGGGCACGCCCGAGCCGCCCTACAAGATCAGCGTCAAGGAAGACATCAGCCAGGCGGTCATCCGGGCGGCGACGACCGTCTTTGGCAAGCCGCCGGTCATCAACGGGGTGAGCGCCGAGGGCACGATCCTCAAGCATGTCTGGATGCCCACCGTGCTCACCGGCTTTGCCCAGCCCGACTGCAACCTGCACGCGCCGGACGAGAGCATCGACCTCGAGCACTACGTCAAGGGCATCAAGTATGCCGCCGCCATCATGTGGGAGTACGGGCAGATGGAGCACAAGGGCTAGGCTATGGCGGACATGCAGGACATCTACGCTTGGATCGACGCCCGCCGCGACGAACTGGTGGCGGAGCTGCAGGAACTGCTGCGCCAGCCGAGCATCAGCGCACAAAATGTTGGGCTGGAGGAGTGCGCCGCGCTGCTGCGGGGGCAGATGATCGCCGACGGCTTTGCCAACACGCGCATCCTGCCCGTGCCGGGGGCGCCGCCGCTGGTCTATGCCACGCAGGGCGCCGCCGCCCCCGACGCCAAGACGCTGCTGTGCTACAGCCACTACGACGTGCAGCCGCCCGAGCCGCTGGAGAAGTGGATCGACCCGCCCTTTAGCGCGGCCATCCGGGACGGCGTCATCTATGCCCGCGGGGCGACCGACAACAAGTCGGGCGCGCTTTCGTTTGTGCGGGCGGCGCAGGCCTTTAACGAGGTGCGTGGGGGGCCGCCCGTCAACCTCATCTTCTTCTGCGAAGGCGAGGAGGAGGTGGGCAGCCCGCACCTGGCGCGCTGGGTGGCGGACCACCAGGATCTCTGCGCCTGCGACGCCAGCATCGGGCTCGACGGGGGCGTGCATGCCACCTCGCAGCGCCCGGAGATCCAGCTGGGCATCAAGGCGATCCTGGCCGTCGAGCTGCGGGTGGCGAGCCACGGCATCGACTTCTGGAGCGGCCGCGCCCAGCTGCTGCAGGCGCGGGCGGCGGCGTGGCGGCTGGTGCACTGTCTCAGCTCGATCTTCTCGCCCGAGGGGCGCATCCTGATCGACGGCTGGTACGACGACCTGCTGCCGCCCGATGCCGACGACCTCTACTACCTGCGCGAGGAACTCAAGTATTTTGACCGCAAGCAGCTGGCCGAGCAGCTGGGGCTGCGCGGGGAGTTTGCGTATGCCGACGACATCGAGCTGCTGAAGGCCATCCACTACGGCGCCTCGTGCAACATCGCGGGGCTGGCCGCCGGGTATGCGGGCGAGGGGATGAAGACCATCGTGCCCAGCGAGGCCGTCGCCAAGCTCGACTTTCGCTGCCCGCCCAAGCTCGAGCCTGCGGTGCAGATCCAGAAGCTGCAGGCGCACCTGCACAAGCACGGGTACGACGACGTCGAGATCCTCACCCACACCGTGCGCGGCAACCCCTACAAGACGCCCGTCGCCGAGGCGATCAGCCAGGCCGTGATCCACGCCGCCGACCGCATCTGGGGCGAGCAGCCCGTCGTGCTCGGCGTCAGCACGCAGGGGACGATCATGACCAGCGTGCCCCACCCGGCCGTCCTCAGCGGCTTTGGCGCCGCGCAGAACAACCTGCACGCGCCCAACGAGAACATGCCGATCGAGCGCTACATCCAAGGCATCAAGTACGCCGCCACGATCTTCCAGGAATTTGCCGACCGCACCTAATGTGCCGGGGACGTCGCCTCGCCGCATTGTGCCGGGGACGTCCGAACGTCCCCGGCACATCGCCTCCACTACTACGTCCCGGGGACGTCCAAACGTCCCCGGGACATTCCCTTCATCTCCTCCACCATCTCCGGCAAATGCCGCAGCATCGAAAAATGCCCCTCGTCCGGCCAGATCCGCGGCAGGCTGTTGGGTATGATTTGCGCCAGGTAGCGCGCCGCCGCAACCGGCGAGTTGCCGTCTGCCTCACCGTGCCAGATATGCACGGGCAGTGATATCTCCTGCAGCGCAAAGCCCCACGGCCGCGCAGCCAAGCCCGCGTCCTGCGCCAGACCTGCGGGCGTGCGCAAGCCCTCTGCCAGTGAGGCCAGCAGCGCCTGCTGCGCCTCGGGCTCTGCCAGCAGCGCCCGGTCGGGGGCCGGCATAGCTTTCGTCGCCTCGCGCACCATCCGGGCTGGGTCGTTCAGCCCCTTCGCCATCAGCCAAAGCTGGGCGCGGAAGAGCGGGGGGACGCGGCGGGCCAGTTTGAAGTACATCCCGGCCGTGCCGGTCGGCCGCGTCTCCGGCGGCCCCTCGGGCGGACGCCAACGAGCTGATCACGCCGGCCGCCGTGATGCGTTGCGGACTCAACCTGGCGCAGGCAAGCGCGTAGGGGCCGCCGGTCGAGCCGCCGATAACCGCATAGCGCCCGATCCCCAAGGCGTCGGCGAACTGGTTGACGTCGGCCGGCCAGTCGCCGATCTGCCGGTGCGGCTGCGGGTCTGACAGCCCGATGCCGGGACGATCCGGTGCGATCAGGCGCACGGGCAGGCCGTCCAGCGCCGCGCGCCCGGCATAGAGCACGTCCAGGCGCGAGCCCGGGTTGCCGTGGAAGACAAAAACAGCCGGGCCATCCGGTGTGCCGTACTCGTCGTAGCCGATGCTGCGCCCGCCGGGCAGCCGGATTGTCTTCCCTGTGCCTTGCATAGCTGTTTCTCCTGTCATCGGCGATTGGTCGTCCCTTGCATGGATACAACGTAAGTACCGACACCCCCCCGGCGCCGCCTCCAAGCGCGCTGCAATAACCAGCGTACAGAATCGCTATTCCAGCGTCGAGCAGCCAGGATCGCGATATTCGGTAAGACGATAGATGGGTTTCCTCCACGTCCCGGGGACGTCCGGACGTCCCCGGGACATTGCCGTGTCGCAGCCTCCCCTGTCAGAATACGCCAGTACTGGGGATCGCAGCTACAGCGCTGCACCACGACAGCAGACCAGGAGCAGCATCATCAGCTTGCGCATCGAGCGCGTAGAAAACCCAGGTAGCGTCCTCCTTCGCGGCGCGGATCAGCCGCCGCGTAGCAAGTTCCTTGGTCGTCAAATATACCGTCTGCTGGGAGCTGATGCCGAGGCGGCGGGCAATCTGGCCGTTCGTCGCTCCATCGGGCGCGACCGACCACAGATAGTCCAGGATGCGCTCTTTGTAGCTCATTGTCGCCGCTCCTTCGAGTGCTCGTAGTACACTAGAAAGTAGTACAATAATGGAGGTATATTTGCCATGGTATCACGTCCAGCGTTTAGCGCAGAAGAGGACACCATCGATGGCTGGCGATGCCGATGTCACACTTGCACAGCTGCGTGACTGGGCCGGCGAGGCGGTCTTCAAGCGCGGGCAGGACTATGAGCTGCGTGGGCGGGTGCGCGAGCTTGCCGCCACTGCTGAGGGCGGGCTGGTCGCCTGGGTGCAGGGTAGCGAGCGCTACGCGACGCGGGTGTTCCTGCACGCGGATCAGCTCGCGTCGGACTGCACCTGCCCCTACGGCAGCATCTGCAAGCACGCCGTCGCTGTTGCCCTGGCTTATCTCGCCCGCTCCGAGCAGGCGCAACCCTTGCCCGTCGTTCCGGCGAGCGATCCGCGCCTGGTCCTGCTGGAGCGCCAGGCCGCCGCTGCCACAGCGCTGGGCACGGTCACGGTAGACTTGGCCGCTCAGGGGGGCGCCGCAGCAACCCGCAAGCCAACCCTCGCGGCATTCCTCGCAACCTATACTCAGGCCGAACTGGTCGCGCTGCTCATCGAGCTGGCTCAACGCATCCCGGAGGTGCGCGATGCCCTTGCGGTGCGCCAGATGCTGGCCAACGACAACGCCGACCAACTCGAGGCCGAGGTGCTCAAGCGAATCATCGCCGCCACGGCGGAGCCAGGCTGGCGCAATCATTGGGACGCGGATGGGTATACGCCAGATTACGGCCCGGTCATCGACGGCCTCAAGCTCCTCCTCGAGCGTGGCCACGCCGACGCAGTCGTACGGCTCGGCGAGCATCTGCTGGAGGCTGGCATCAGCCAGGTGGAGCAGAGCGACGACGAGGGCGAGACGGCCGCAGAAGTCTCAGCGTGTCTCGCGGTCGTCTTCCAGGCGCTGACCGCCTCGTCACTTGAGCCTGACGAGCAGCTCACCTGGGCGATCGATGCGCTGCTGCGCGACCCATACGACCTGTGCGACGGCGCGCAGGCGGTGCTTGAGCTCCCGTATCCGCCGGTGGCCTGGAGTATGGTTGCCGACGATCTGCTCAGCCGGCTCGCCGGCGTTCCGCTGGCAGCCGGCGACTTCTCGCGTGAGTATCGGCGGGGACAGGTGACCGACTTTGCCATTCTGGCACTGGAAGCGGCGGGCCGCGATGAGGAGATCATCCCGCTCTGCGAGCGTGAGGCGGAAGCGGGCAGCGGCTACCAGCGTCTGGTCGAAAGGCTGCTGGCCGCCGGGCGCGGGGCAGAGGCCGAGCAGTGGGCACGCACAGGGATCGCGGCAACGGCGGGCCAGTACCCCGGTATTGCCAGTGCGCTGCGCGAGTTGCTCTGCGCCGCTGCGCGGTGAGGCGGGCGACTGGGCAATGGTGGCGGCGCTGCGGGCGGAGGCGTTCTTCGCTACCCCATCCCTCCCCGCCCTGCGAGCGCTGGAGGCGGCGGCGGCGCAGGCAGGGGTTGGCCTGGCTGTGCGCGCGGCGGCGCTGTATTACCTGGAGAGCGGGCAGCTGCCGCAGCGGGTGGCGCGCAGCGTCGGCGAAACAAACATCCCGGCCTGGCCGCTCCCCGAGACGGGCATTCCCCACATCGAGCAGCGCTACCAGCTCCAGTTCCCGCAGCTGGGTATACTGATCGAGTTGGCGATCAGTGAGGGTCAACCCGCCGAGGTGCTGCACTGGTACGATCGGCGCAGCCCGGCGCGGTATATCCAGATCAACGCCGATGCGGTCGCCGACGCCGTAGCGGGGTCCTACCCCGAGCGAGCTGCGGCGATCTGGCAAGAGTTGGCCGAGGCGCGCATCGCGCAGACAAAACCGGCGGCATATGAGGAGGCGGCGCTGTACCTGCGCAAGCTGCGGCGCGTGTGGACGGAGCACGAGAAGGCGGCGGAGTGGCGATCGTATATCGAAGCGTTGCGGGTGGCCAATAAGCGCAAACGGCGGCTGATAGAGACGTTGGACGCGCTGCTGCGCGAGCGAGGATGAACGTCGATGGGTATTCTGGTGATCATGCTCCTGATTTTTGTGGTCATACTGGCGGTATTACTCGGGCTGAGCCTGGGTGTCGCCCTTCTGATTGTATGGCTGCTGCCGGCGGTGGGGCTGGGGATGTCGCTGCTGGTGGCGGTAATTGCCGTGGGCCAGGCGATGCTGATCTTCGGGCGGCTGATGAACGCATTACCGGAAAGCCCCGAATTGGAAGGCGAGCGCCAGCCGCCGATCGTCATCCTTGACCGTGAGGTTACGCTGCCGCGCCGGCGGCGAAAGGGGGCATAATGGGATCAACGATGCACCAGTACCCAAAACACATCAAGCGGCTGATCCGCGAGTATGCGGCGCAAGCCTACGAGATCGAGCTTGGCCAGGCGCTCGGCGAGTTGGCGCAGCAGTTTGCCCTCTGGCGTGCGGACCGAGGGCAGCGGCAACATCGCCTATACATACAGTGAAGCCACCTGGGTGAATGGCCGCCCAACAAGCGCCGGTACAACCACGCACGTCCGCCTGGTCATCGTCTGGCGCAAAGAAGTGGATGGGCGCTGGCGCGTTACGCAAGAGCTGCTCAATGCCGCACCGGCCGCTTAGACGCACCACAGGGCCTCAATTAACGCAAGCGATTGTCAAATCTTGTCAATGGTCAAGGGTGTTACAGATTCGCCTGAATCCCCGCCCTCTGCTGCCGGAACGCTGCTGCCTCGCGCTGCCAGTGGGCAAGATGGCCGCCGGCTTTCAGACGCGCGGCGGCGGTTTCTCCGACGACGGCGGCCACATGCTGCTCGTCGCCCATGTACGTCAGGAACTCATCGACCATGGCCAACAGCTCGGCGTTGGCCTGTGTGCCGTAGGTTGCGCAGATGAGCTTGAGGCGGCGGCTGCCGGCTTGGAGGTCGGCGGCGGCGTACTCCTGCATGTCTTCGCTCTGGAAGGATAGAGGGGTGAGCCAGTAGGCCGCATAGGCGATGTCGCGCAGGCGCGGGCCGGGGCCAGCCAGGTCGAAGTCGACGACGGCAATGGGAATGCTGCCGTCCGTGTACACGAAGTTATAGGGCGCAAAGTCGTTGTGGCAGATGACCTCGTGGCGCCCCACGTCGGGATAGCGATAGGCCCAGGCCAGCGGACCCTCCCCCACGAAGTCCAGCGTCGCATCGTGATACCGGCGCAGCAGGCGCGCGGCGGCGAGCAGGGGCGCGTCGCTTGCCCAGAGGGCGGGCGGGATGCCGGTGGTGCCCTCGACGAACGAGAGAATCTCGCGGCCCTCGGCGTCGATGCCGAGAAAGCGGGGGCTGCCGTCAAAGCCCTTGGCCTCGAGATGGCGCAAGCAGCTGGTGCACGGCAGGGCTGGCGGCGGTCTGGCCCCGGCGCACGGTCGCCCCGATGCGTACGACGCCGCTGTTGGTGTTGCCGCCGGCAAGCGGCTGTTCTGTGTCGGTGATCGTGCTGGTCATCGTGCTATAGTATATGGAAATTCGCCACCCACCAAGCAGGGGAAAGCAAGGGTAAACCCATGACACAGCAGCTGCGACCGCCGGCGGCACGGCCCCTCGGGCGCCTGGCAGGCCTCGATCTCGCCTGGATGCCGTCCACGCTCTGGGGCATGGCCGCGATCTGGATCGGGCTGGGCGCCATTGCGTTTTTTCTGCTCGGGTTCAATCTCTGGGAAGCGCTGTTGGGTGGGCTGATCGGCGTCGTGATCCACTGGGGCTCGGAGTTCTGGCACCAGTACGGCCACGTTCTGGCGGCCCGCCGCACTGGGTACCCGATGACCGGGTTGCGCTTCTGGGGGATCTTGAGCACGTCGCTGTGGCCGCCGGACGAACCTCCGCTGCCGGGGCGGACCCATATTCAGCGGGCGCTGGGCGGGCCGATTGCGAGTATTCTGCTGGGGGTGCTGGCGCTGGTGGTAGCGGCGGTGATTGGCCCTGACGGGCTCGGATGGTGGCTGGCGGTGTTTGCGGCGTTTGATAACCTGCTGGTGTTGGGGCTGGGCGCGTTTGCGCCGCTGGGGTTTACGGACGGAAGTACGATTCTGTATTGGTGGGGGAGGCGATAGTCCAAGAAACCGAGTTTCTCAAAGAAACTCGGTTTCTGCACCTGGCGAGCCTCGCACGCGTCAGGCCGCCGGCCGCACGAAGCGGCCGTCGCCTGGCTCGCCGGTGATCTGCCCGTCGCGGTAGACGACTTTGCCGTTGACGACGGTGGCGCGGACGCCGCCGCGGACGGGGCGGCCGTGGTAGAGACGGTCGATGGCCTTGGCCTTGGAGAACCAGCGGCTGCTGTCGATGGTGCCCTCGGGGCCGGGCGCATAGACCAGCAGGTCGGCGATCGAGCCGACCTGGAGCGTGCCGCGCTCGGGGTAGAGATCGAAAAGGCGCGCGGGCTGGGCGGCGATGAGACGCACGGCCCAGGGCAGGCTCATGCGGCCGCCCAATGCCTCGCTCAGCACGAAGGGCACCAGCGCCTCGACGCCGGGGGAGCCGATGGCGGCCGTCCAGATGTTGTCCAGGCCGCGCTCTTTTTCCTCGAGGGTGAAGGGGCTGTGGTCGGTGGTGATGGCCAGCAGCGCCCCCGCAAAGAGCCCCTGCCAGAGCGCTTCCTGGTCGGCCTCCGTGCGCAGGGGCGGCTTGATCATCGCAAAGGGGCCCAGGCGGTCCATGTCGGCGGCCGTGAAGAGCAGGTAGTGCGGGCAGGTCTCGCCGGTCATGGGCAGCCCCGCCGCCTGCGCCGTCACCAGCGCGTCGAGCGCCGCGGCACAGGAGACGTGGGCGATGTGCACGTGCGTGTTGACGTCGCGGCACATGACGGCCAGCTGGGCGACGCTCATGGCCTCGACCACGGGCGGGCGGCTGGCGACAAAGGCGGCGGGGTCGGTGCGGCCCGTGGCCTTGATCCGCCCCTCGAAGAGCTGGATCAGCCGCTCGTTTTCGGCATGAAACGAAACCAGCCGGCCGGTCTCCTTGATCAGCTCGAGGGCGCGGTAGATCTGGTCCTCCTGGTCGATGCAGATGCCCAGGAACTCGTCCTCGCGCCCCTTGGGCGCGGCGTGCGTAAAGACCTTGAAGCCGCAGGCGCCCTCTTCCGCCATGCCGAGCACCTCGTCGCGGTCGAGCAGGCCGGGCGCCCCGTAGAGGCCGAAATTGACATAAGACTCGGCCTCGCCGAGGTTGCGGCGGCTGATCAGGATGTCGCGGCGGGCGCAGCCGGGGACGCTGATGGGCATCTCGAGGATCGTCGTGACGCCGCCGGCCGCCGCAGCCTGGGTCTCGGTCACAAAGGTGCCGCGCTGCGGGTGGCCGGGGGCGCGCACGTGAAAGTGGATGTCGATCGCACCCGGCAGGAGATAGCAGCCGTCGGCGGCGATCTCGCTGCGTGCCGGCGGCAGGGCGCCGGGCCGGGCGATGGCGGCAATGCGGTCGCCCTCAACCCCCAGGTCGGCGGCGTACACGTCTTCGTCGGTGACGAGTGTGGCTCCCTTGATGGCTAGGTCCAGCATAACGGCCTTTCTGTGAACGAGAGGCGCACGTGGGCGTGCGCACCAAACATCGGACAAGGCATCAGCACGTGGCGGCGTTTACTCGGATGGCGGCAGCAGCTGCTCCTCGGCAAAGCGCAGCAGGATGCGGTGGGTGGTCTCCAGCTCGGCGATGTCGACGTACTCGTCGGTGGAGTGGGCGACATGGTGCGTGCCGGGGCCAAAGACGACCATCCCGTGCTGCGCGACGTCGACCAGGTGCTTGGCGTCGCTGCCGGGGAGATAGCCGATCGGGACGGGGGCCTGGCCCGTGTCGCCGGCGGCGGTCGCCAGGAATGCTCCGACGAGCGGCAGCGCGGGATCCACCTGAAACCAGTTGGTGACCTGGAAGCTGTCGACGCTGTAGCTGCGGGTCGGGTCCTCCTCGCCGCAGGCGGCGGCGATCCCCTGCAGCTCGGCGATCACGGCCTGGGGGTCCTCGCCGGGGACCATGCGGCGGTCGACGCGGATGGTGCAGGCGTCGGCCACGACGTTGGCGCTGACCCCGCCCGCGATCACGCCGACGTTGATGCTGGCGCGGCCGACCAGCGGATGGACGCGGTTGTCCAGCACCTCGGCCTGGTAGCGTTCGAGCGCGAGGATCAGGTGCGCCATGCCGTTGATGGCGTTGCGCCCGCGCCAGGGCTCGGTGGCGTGGGCCGTCGCCCCCTTGACGTGGAAGGCGGCGCGCAGCACGCCCTTGTGGGCGATCGCCACGCCGTTGTGCGTCTGTTCGCCCACCACCACAAAGTCCGTGGGCGGCAGGTAGCCGTTCTGCGCCAGCCAGAGCGTGCCCAGCCGCCCGCCGACCTCTTCTTCGGCGGCGCAGACGATCGTCAGCCGG
Source organism: uncultured Chloroflexia bacterium (assembly GCA_963701415.1). Classification (GTDB taxonomy): domain Bacteria; phylum Chloroflexota; class Anaerolineae; order Caldilineales; family Caldilineaceae; genus Fredericiella. The sequence continues at coordinate 487,311 of CAVPAH010000015.1, read as the reverse complement.
CCGCAGAGCTGTTCGCGCTGCTCAGCCAGCCGGGCGCCCGCCAGGAGCATCGCCGCCAGGGGACCCTTGTCGTCGACGCTGCCGAGCCCGTAGAGCTTGCCGTCGACGCACTCGCCGCCAAAGGGATCGTGGGTCCAGTGGGCGTTCTGCCCCAGCGGCACCGTGTCGATGTGGGCGTGATAGAGCAGCGAGTTCCCCGTCTCAGGCCCGATCGAGGCCACGACGCTCCAGGCGCGGTCGTCGGGCGCCACCAGGGTGACGGCAAAGCCGGCGTCCTCGAGGTAGCCGGCACAGAATTCGGCCACGGCACGGCAGTCGCCCGGGGGATTGGGCGACGGGATGGCGACCAGCCGCTGCAGCAAGTCGGTCAGCGCGTGCATGGAGCGCCTAGCCCCCCTGCAGGAGGTTGTCGACGGTCTTCTCCACGACGCCAAAGAAGCAGCACCACTGCCCCTCCAGCACGGACGGCCGCGAGCGCAGGCCAAAGACCAACCCGTCCTTGGGCGCCTTGAGCTCGGCCACGACGTCGCCGTAGAGATTGTAGATCGATCCCAGCAGCGTGCCCTGCGGCATGAGCGTCTCGAACTGCAGGTCGGGGTTGCCCACAAAGATGCCGGTCGTGGGGGCGAGCACGGCGATCTGGTAGCCCTGGTGCCAGGCCGGGGCGTAGGACGCCTGTCCGTCGATCATCTTGTAGTGGCGCATGACGTTGAGGTAGCTCTCCGCCAGGTCCTGGCAGACGACGTGGAGGTCGCGCGTCAGCGAGCGGCAGTTGCCGCCCAGCTCGACGGTGATGCCGCCCTTGCCCAGCGAGCCGATCATCGAGCTGGGGTTGCCGCCGCCGACGGGGCTGCGGAAGACCAGCGGCCACTGCGGGCCCATCGCCGCCGCCAGCTCCATGCTGGCGGGGTTGTCCGAGGCGAAGATCATGTGCGCCAGGTAGGAGTGTTCGCCGCCCGAGTGGATGGCGATCTGCAGGTCGCAGCTGTCCTTCATGGCCTGCCAGTGCGCGTAGGCCACGCGCTCGGTCGGGTAGCCGTCGGGCTTGCCCGGGTAGACGCGGTTCATGTCGTAGGAGAAGGTGTCGAGCGGGTCGCCGCGGGTGCCGGCGGTAAAGCCGGGCACGTTCATCGCCGGCACCGCCACGATCGTCCCGCGCAGCTGCTGCGGGTCGACCTGCTGGAGCGCCCAGAAGATCGAGAGCGGGCCCTCCGGCTCGTCGCCGTGGGTGGCGCCGTTGAGCCAGAGCCGCGGGCCGTCCTCCGCGCCGTGGACCACGATGATCGGGGTCTGGCGCGGGCTGCCGGCCATATCGACGCCGGCCTCGATGGCGCCGCGCTTGACGTCGCCGCGGCTCACGGCGAGATTGCCGATCCGAAATACGTCTGCCATCTTATGCTCCTTAGCGGTGCCTCTTGAGTACGCCTGCCATGCGTTCCAGCGCCAGCGCGAGCTGATCCTGCGGCTGGAGCAGGCTGATGCGCAGCCAGTCCACCCACTTGTCGCCAAAGGCCGTGCCGGGGAAGATCAGCACGTGCCCCTCGCGCAGCAGGAGATAGGAAAGCTCAAAGGCCTGGATGCCGCTCGACGAAGCGTCGGTATAGATAAAGAACGCGCCCTGCGGGTCGCCAAAGGTGAAGCCGAGGTCGCGCAGCCCCCCCATCATCATCAGGCGCCGCTGGTTGTAGATCTCGCGGTACTCGTCCACGATGTCCTGCGGGCCGGTGGCGGCGGCGAGCGCCGCCCACTGCGCCACGGGGGCGATGGGGCCGGTCGTGGCCCCCTTGACGGCCGTCAGCGTCGCGATGAAGTCGGCCGGGGCGATCACGTAGCCGACGCGCCAGCCGGTCATGGCGTAGGTCTTGCTAAAGCCGCCCAGCGTGATCGTGCGCTCGTACATCCCCGGCAGGCTCGCCACGCTCAGCTGCTGCGCCGGGGCGTAGATGTAGCGCTCGTAGATCTCGTCGCTGATCACGATCAGGTCGTGCTTGCGGGCGATCTCGGCGATGGCGCGCAGGTTGGCCGGGCTGACCACGGCCGAGGTCGGGTTGCTGGGCGAGATGATCAGGATCGCCTTGGTGGCGGGCGTGATGGCTGCCTCCACTTCGCCCGGGCGCAGATCAAAGTTGTCCTCCGGGTAGGTGGGCACCAGCACCATCTTGGCGCCGGCCTGGGCGATCGCCTCGTCGTAGGAGGTGTAGCGCGGGTCGGGCACGAGGATCTCGTCGCCGGGGTCCAGCAGCGTCTGCATGACCAGGTAGAGCGCCTCCTGGCCGCCGTCGGTGATCAGCACGTCGGTCGGCTGCGCGGGGATCCCGTTGTTCTTGCGCACGTTGGCGGCCACCGCCTCGCGCAGCGCCTCAAGCCCCTGGGTGGGAATCGGCCGGTCGGCGCGGCCGTCGAGCACGGCGGCGCGGGCGGCAGCGAGCACGTGGGCGGGCGTATCCAGGTCGGGGTCGCCGCGGCCCAGGGTGATGGCGTCGGGAATCTTGGCCGCCAGCTCCATCAGGGCGTAGCGCAGCTTGGTGCCGTCGGCGGCGACGGCGCGCAGCTCGGCGGGCGTCACGATCTCGCCGGGTGTGGCGTGGGTCATGTGGCTCATGGTTGTGCCTCTTGCTGTGCTCCGGCGCCTCGCCCTGGCGAGGCCGCAGCAGTGTACTCCTTGAGGGCCGCCAGGGCGGCATACTGGCTGGGGGCGGACGTGCAGATCGTGATCGACTGCTTGAGGTCGCGCACAGGCGTCAGCAGCGGCTTGGGCCCGGCGAACCAGCTCACCTGCCACGCGCCAAGCCCCGGGGCGCCGTCAAAGCTGCCCAAAGTAAGCGTCCGCGGCGCCATCCCCGGCAGCGATGCAAACGGCGTATAGTCGTCCAGCGGCGCGCCCGTCTCGTCCGCCACCACAGAGAGTTCATGTGCCGCCGCCCAGGCGGCCAGCCGCTCCGGCGTAGCCCGCACGCCCACGTGCGGGTCTGTGGGCACGCCCACGTGCCCGAGTCCAACCACCAGCAGCCCGCCGGCGGCGTCCGGCAGCTCTTCGGTCATCCGCCAGAACGACCACGGTCGCGCCGGCAAACTGCAGCGCCGCGGCGTAGACCTGCGGGTCCGGCGCGCTCACATAGACCGTCTTGCCGACTGCCAGCGCCCGCAGGGCCACGTAGCGCGCCTCCTGGACTGCTGCCGCTGATTACCACGTCGTTCTCCTGCGTCTGCACGCCGAGCGCCGTGAGGTGGGCGGCGACCGCCTGGCAGAGCGGCGCGATCCCGGGGCGCCGCGAGTAGTGGTCACACTGGTGCCGATCGACGGCATCGGCCGTGGCTGCGCGCACGGCCGCACTCGTGCTGCCTCCGGAGCACGGCCGGCGCGGGGCAGGCGGCGCGGCGGCTACCACCCGGGCGCGGGCCGCCGTTTTTTGCGAAAGGACTGATGGCTGCATAAATGCTCCTCGGCGCCCGCGTCACACGCCCTGCGGCTTGGCGGCGCCTTCGCCTTCCTTGTAGACCTGCATGAATTCGATCTCGATGCCGCCGACCTGGTCTTCGAGGAAGGCCACCCAGCCCTCCGGGTGGACGTGGCTGCCGGTCACCTTGCAGGCGGCGCACTCCTTGAGCTGGGCGCCGTTGGCCTGTGCCTCGGCCAGTGCGGCGTCGATGTCGTCGACGGCATAGCAGATGTGGTGCAGCCCCTCGTGGCCGCGCTGGGCAATCCAGGAGGCAAAGCGGCCGTCGGGGTCCATCGACTGCGTGATCTGGAACTCCACGCCGCCGAGGTCAAAGACGGCGGCCCGGTTGCGGCTCTTGCTGAACTCCTTGACCTGCACCTCCGCCGGCACGCCGAGCAGCCGCTTGTAGCCGTCCAGCGACGCATCCACGTCGCGCACTGCAAAGGCCATATGCTTGACTTGTGTAACCTTCATTTGTCGATCCTTTCCCCAACTGGATAATTGCTGATGGCACGTCCACTCCCGCCGGGCCGCCTGGCGCTGCACGAAATCGTCCACATAGAGCGTGGCCTTGGCGGGGGCAAAGGCAAAGTCATAGCCTTCCTGCCGCGATGGTGTCGGCCAGCGGGCCGGCATCGAAGCGAAGCCCCGTGAAGCGGGCGGGCGGCTGGGCGGCCAGCCAGACAAAGGCCGGCGCCAGCTGCAGCGGGTCGACCCACTCCCTGCGCTCCTCGGCCGGCAGGGCGTCCTCCTCGGCCCGGGTGATCGAGGTCGGCTTGATCCGTTTGCCCGGGCCCATCGTGTTGATTGCGATGTTGAGCGGCTCCGCCTCCATGGCCAGCGCCTTGGTAAAGCCCTCGATGGCGTGCTTGGCCGCGCAGTAGGCGACCTCGTCGCGAAAGCCGCGCACGCTGGCGCCGCTGGCGATGGCGATACAGTGGCCGCCGCCGCCGGCGATGAGGTGGGGCCAGGCCGCCCGCACGCCGTGATAGACGCCGGTCAAGTTGACGGCGATCATCTTCTGCCAGAAGTCGGGCGTGTGCTGCGCAAAGGGCGACCAGGGGCATGATCGCGGCGTTGTTGACCACGATGTCCAGCCTGCCCCCAGCGGGCCACCAGCCCATCGGCCATCGCCTGCATGGCCTCAAAGTCGGTCACGTCCACGACCTGCGCCAGGCCTCGCCGCCCGCCGCGGCGATGGCGTCCGCCGTCACCTGCGAGTTCGGCGGCATTGACGTCGCAGATGCCGACGCGCGCCCCGGCCAGCGGCGAGCCCCTGCGCGATCCCGGCGCCAAAGCCGCGGCCCGCGCCGGTCACCCAGGCAACTTTGCCCTGCCAGGAGGGGTACAGGTGGAGCGTCAGAATGGCTCGGCATCGTCATTCGACCGTTCGCTAGGCCAGGTGGAGCAGGTCGGCGATGTTGGCGCCGCTCGTCGCCAGCGGCTGAATGGCGTCGTCGCGGCTGGTCATGATCACGGCGATGCCCGGGCCGTAGCCGCTGCGGAAGCTGCCGCCCTGGCAGACGACGCCGATGGCGACCGCCCCGCGCAGGTAGCCGTGGCCAAAGCGGCTGTCCCAATCCATCACCGCCACGAGGTCGCCAAAGCGCACATCCTCCAGCCCGGCCGCGGCCAGCGCCGCCGGGTCCGACGTCTGGAAGTTGAGCGCGCCGTTCTCGCTGCCCAGGCCGGCGCCGGCGCCCGCCAGGGTGCTGGGGACGATCCCCTTGACGGGCACCACCAGCTTGCCGTCGGCGCTCACGTCCGGGTTGATGGCCTCGAGCAGCTCGGGCGAGCAGCTCTTAAACTGGACGGTGGGGAAGTCGGCCAGGGCAAGGCCGACGCCAAAGGCCTGCACCTGCACCTTGTCGCCGGGCGCCATCTTCTCGAGCGCCTCGGGCGCAAAGTGGCAGATCACGTGCTCGGCAAAGCGGCCGCTCTTGCCGGTGACGACGCCCAGCGGCGCCGGAGGCTGCGCCGCCGACGACACGGGCGCGGTTGCCCAGGCAGGCAAAGACGCCGAGCGCGGTGTTGGTGTTGGCGTTGGCGTGCTTGATCGAGACGCCCGGCTGGATCAGCTCCGCCGTCCAGCCCATGGCGCGGTCGCCGATGCGGACGTTGTAGACGAGGCCGCCAAAGGTCGGGACGACCAGGGGCGTGCCGTCGGCGGCGACCAGGTAAGGGCTGGCCGGCAGCCCCGGCATGGCGGGGTTGGCAACTTCGCCGAGGACGGAGATTTTTACGAGTTGAGAGATGTTTGTTTGCAGCATCGTGGCGTGCCCGTTGGGCCTCTCGGTTGTGCTAGCGGATGCCCAGCAGGTTGGCAAGGTTGGCCTGCGGGTCGATGATCGGTTCGAGCGTGCCGTCCACGCAGGCGAGCAGATCCTGGCAGCCGGGCCCGTGGCCGGTCATCACCGAATCGCCGTGCATGATGATGCCGATGGAGACGCCGCCGGGGTAGTAGCCGCGGCCGTAGCGGTGGTCGGTGTCCATCACCGCCACCAGGTCGCCCAGGCGCAGCTGGTCGATCCCGAGTGCGGCCAGGGCGGCGCGGTCGCCGGTCATCAGGTCCTGGTCGACAAACTCGGGCGTCAGCTCGGCGCCGCTGCCCATGATGTGGGCGGGGATCTTGGCCACCACCGGCACCTGCAGCTTGCCCTCCGGCGTGGCGCGCAGCCCCCAGTGCTCGATCAGGTTGGGGCCGGCCTTCTTGACCAGCACGCCCGGAAAATCGAGCAGCTGCATGCCGCGGCCGTGGGTCTTGATGATGATGCGGTCGCCCACGTTGAGCAGGTCGATCACGTCGGGTGCGAAGTCGATCAGCAGGCGGGCGTGCTCGCCGGTGACGATGCCCTTGGCGCCCGTGGCGGGGCCGCCGGCGACGACCGCCTCGTTGCCGATGCAGGCGAGGTAGTGCATGGCGTGGTCGACGTCCGAGTCGGGGTGGGCAAGGCTCACGCCCGGCTCGACGTGGTCGCCGGCCCAGCCGTAGGCAGGGTCGCCGACGCGGGCGTTGTAGACGATGCCCGCCATCCCGATCAGCACGCGGCCGATGCCCTCCGTGTCGGGCCGGTAGGGCGAACGATCGAGTGTACGGCGGGCTGATAAAGCCGCTTACCGCCATCATGACCAACGAATCCCGGTTGGTTCTCAGCATGCGTGTCTTCCGTCCCTCAACGGTGCGAGTTGCTGTTGGTTGGTTGATTGGTGGGCCGTGCCCCGTTCCGGCTGCCTAGGCTACGCTGTGCAGGAGCGGTGCGCCGGCCACAAAGCGCTGCACGTTGGCGAGCACGTCGCCCATCTGGCGGTCGCGGGCGCCCCCGGTGCCGCCGCCGATGTGGGGGGTAAGAATGACGTTGTCACAGGTGAGCAGCGGGTGGTCGAACGGGATCGGCTCGTAGACAAAGACGTCCAGCCCGGCGCCGGCGATGCGGTGTGCACGCAGCGCCTCGACCAGGGCCGTCTTCGTCGATCACGCCGCCGCGGCTGATGTTGACGAGGAACGCCGAGGGCTTCATCAGGGCGAGCTCGCGGGCGCCGATCATGCCCTGGGTTTCGGGCGTCAGCGGCGAGGAGAGCAGCACAAAGTCAGACTGGCGCAGCAGGTCGTCCTTGTCGGCGTAGGTGACCCCTTCGGCCTCCTCGATCGCGGCGGGCAGCCGCTGGCGCTTGTTGTAGATCACCTGCATGTCAAAGGCCTTGGCCCGGCGCGCCGTCTCGGCGCCGATCTCGCCAAAGCCGATGATCCCCAGCGTGTGGCCCCTGACCTCGAGCAGTCCGGGCAGCTTCATCCACTGGAACTTGTGCTTGCGCTGCTCGGTCAGGATCGGTTCGACGCCCAGGTCGCGGTAGGCGCCGGAGACCGTGGCGTCGTGCGCCTTGATCAGGTTCTTGCTGAGGGCGAGGATCAGCGTCATCGCCAGCTCGGCCACGGCGATGCAGCCGTGGAGCGGCATGGTGGCGACGGCGACGCCGGCGGCGCGGGCGGCCGGCATGTCGATGCCGAGGGGGCGCGCGCCGTAGCGCTGGATCAGGCGCAGGTTGGGCGCCGCGGCGATCATCTCGGCGGTGACCGGCTGATCCTGCGTGACGATGATCTCGGCCTGCGGCGAGCAGCGGGGCCAGCGCGTCGGCGCCGGCAGCGTCTGGGGCGATCAGCCGCAGCCCCGCGGCAGAAGGCAGGGCGCCGATCCAGGCGAAGTCCGCCTCGGTCTTTGGTTCGAGAAACAGGACAGTCGGATCGCTCATCGGATTCCCTCGCTGCAGTGCTGCTGTGTTGGCGTATGTTACAGGTCGGCCGGTGCGCCACTGGGCGCAGGGATGGTCACCGGCGGGACAGCGTCCTCTTCGGGCGGCCAGTTGGCCAGGATATGCGTGACGGACTCGGCCACGTGGTCGCTCAGGATCTGCTTGGCCAGCGCCTTGTCACGCTGCGCCAGCGCCGTGATCAGCGTCGGGTGGCTGCCCACGACCTCGTCCAGGAACGTGTAAATCTGGTGCCGTGTGCGCAGGCAGCGGCGGATGCCCACTTCGAGCATGCGCCAGAGCTTGAGCGCCAGCTCATGCTGCGCCTGCTGGAGCAGGTATTCGTGAAAGTAAAGGTCCACCTCTACCAGCCGGTTCAGGTCGTTGCCGCGGGCGGCGGCACGCATGTCGTCCACGATCTCGTCAAGATGTTGAATATCGGCGTCGGTCATGCGATCGACGCTGTAGTCCAGCCCCAGCAGTTCGAGCGCCGTGCGCACGGAGTAGAGCTCCTCGACATACTTGCGCGTCAGGGGCGTGACGATCACGCCCTTGTAGGGCGTGCTCTGCACGAGCCCTTCCTGTTCGAGCTGGCCAAGCGCCTCGCGGATGGGGCCCGCGGCTGACGCCGAGCTGTTCGGCGATCTGCGCCTGGTTGAACTCCGTGCCCGGAGCCAGTGTCCCTTCGATGATCAACTGCCGCAATATATCCGTGACGTTGGCCTTGAGCGTGCGTGCCTCGACACGGGCCACATGTTCCAGGTTCATGGCATAACTCCTCGTGCCTACTGGGGAAAAAGCGGATGTCTTGCGGCGGCGAAAATGGCCCTTGACACCCTCACGCCGCCATGATATAACTGTTGCAGACGATTTGTCAACTGTTAACAGTTAACGTGCTGGTCAGGGTCGACCGGCGTCGCCAGATCCCCCCATCCCCTAACCGAGCATATCCGTTTGGTCTTCCAGTGCTGTAAAACCAACGTTTTCAACTCTGCCTGTCCAAAGTCCGAATCCATGGAGGAACTATGCAACTGAAGGTTAGCTGGGAAAGATGGATGCGCACGGTGACAACCTGCGCAGTGTTCACGGTGGCACTGCTGGTGCTGGCTGCGTGCGCAGCGCCACCGGCGGCGCCAGCAGCGGCTCCCAGCGGCGACGCCGCTGCTACAGCAGCCGCCTGCCGGCGAGCCGCAGAAGGGCGGCGTGCTCACGGTCGCCCGCCCGGGCGACGCCAATCTCTGGGACCCCAAGTTCACGAACGACAACCTCTCGCTGTGGGCCCAGAACCAGATCTATGCCACGCTGATGCAGAACTCGCCCGACGGCAAGGAACTGCGCCCCTGGCTGGCCGAGTCGTTCGAGTTTAACGACGACGCCACCGAGGTCACGTTCAAGCTGCACGACAACGCCAAGTTCTGCGACGGCACGCCGATCACGGCCGACGACGTCAAGTGGTCGCTCGATCGCGGCATGGAAGAAGACTCGGCCGTCTCCTGGCAGTTCTTCTCCAGCCCCAAGATCGAGGTGGTCGATCCGCTGACGGTCAAGTTCACGCTCGACCGCCCCAACGTCGCCTTCCCCAACTATCTCACGCTGTGGGGCATGTCGATCCTCTCCAAGGCCTACGCCGAGGCCAACGGCGTCGAAGCGCTCTCCGACAAGCCGCTGGGTTCGGGCCCCTTCTGCCTCGATACCTGGAACAAGGGCCAGGAGATCATTCTCAAGCCCAACCCTGGTTACTGGGCGGACGACGGTCCCTATGTAGACGAAGTGAACATCAAGGTCGTGCAGGACGACAACGCCCGCGTGCTCCAGGTCCAGACCGGCGAGGTCGACATCGCGCTGGACGTTCCCTACGCCCAGGTCGAAGCGCTCAAGTCCGTGCCGGGCGTCGAGGTCGGCGTGGACACGCTCTACGGCACCGCCGCCATCCCGCTCAACCAGAAGACCGTGCCTCAGTTTGCCGACCAGAAGGTGCGCCAGGCCATGGCCTATGCCATCGACCGCCAGGCGTTGGTCGACGCCGTGCTCCTCGGTCAGGGCGAAGTCGCCAAGTCGCCGTTCTACGGCCCCTCCATTCTCTACTGGACGGGCGACTATGAGATTCCCTTTGACCTGGAGAAGGCGAAGCAGCTGATGGCAGAATCGAGCGCCCCCGACGGCTTTGCCGCCGAGCTGCTCATTCCCTCCGGCGATTCGATGGCGCAGCAGACGGCGGTGATCCTCAAGGATCAGCTCGCCGAACTCAACATCGACATCACCATCACCCCCGTCGAGTCGGGCACGTGGTGGGAGATGTGGTCAGGCGGCACCTACCAGATGCTCTACAAGCTGGGCACGAACGACGTGATCGACCCGGCCGAGAACATGCCATTCGACTTCTGGTCCGTCGGAAGAAGGCGGTTCGGATGCAGCCTTTACCGGCTACCACAACGACCGCATCGTCGAGCTGAGCAAGCTGGCCGAAAGCGAGTTCGACCCTGCCAAGCGCGCCGAGCTCTACCGCGAGCTCCAGCAGATCGCCATGGACGAAGTGCCGCAGCTGTGGCTCTTCCATCCTTCGAACCGGTGGGCCACGCGCGACAACATCGAGGGCTTCTCGGTCTTCCCCACCGGCCTGCACCGCTTCTGGCTGGCTTCAAAGACGGCGAATTAAGGTAAGGGGAGGCACGATAGGCGCGTAGGGGCACAGAATCGGCGGGGCAGAAACCGAGTTTCTCGCAGAAACTCGGTTTCTTGAGCCGTTTCGCCGGACCTTGTGCCCCCACTGTTCGTGCGTGCCGAGTGTGCAAGTATACCTGTCAGGAGCCGGCGGCAATAGCCGGCTCCTGGCAGCGCCCGCATGGATCGATTGCTCTAATTACTGCTGGGGCGTTGACGACAACTGTGGATACCCTGATTTTTGTACGCAAGCGTCTCATCCACATGATCCCGGTCCTCTTCGGGATCGTGCTGGTCGTCTTCCTGATGGTACGGCTGATCCCCGGCGACCCGGCGCGCATCATGCTGGGTACGCATGCCACGGAGGAAAAGCTGGCCGATTTGCGGGCGACGTTGGGGCTGGACCAGCCGATCTACCAGCAGTTTGCCCTCTTTATGGCCAACGTCGCTGCGCGGCGACCTGGGCACTTCGCTCGTCTTCCGCCGGCCCGTGGCCGTCGTGATTGCCGAGCGGCTGCCGCCGACGTTGTTCCTGGTGACCTATGCCGCCGTCCTGTCGCTGCTGTTGACGATACCGCTGGCACTGCTGGCGGCCGTACGGCAGAACCGGCCGTCCGACCATGCGGTGCGTGTCGGGGCCACGCTGACGCTTTCGATGCCCAGCTTCTGGCTGGGGCTTATTCTGCTCATCATCTTCGCCGTGCGCCTGCGCTGGTTTCCCGTGGCCGGGTACGGCGATGACTTTGTCGACCATCTCTGGCATCTCTTCTTGCCCGCCTTAACCATCACCCTGGCGCTGGCGCCACTGTTGATCCGCAGCCTGCGGAGCGGGCTGATCGACGTGTTGAAGGCGCCGTACGTGGAGTTTGCGCGGGCCAAGGGGATCCAGGAGAACAACGTATTGCGCCGGCATGTCCTGCGCAACGCCATGATCTCGACGGTCACGATCCTGGCGCTGAACGTCGGCTGGCTCCTGGGCGGCTCGGTCGTCATCGAGACGGTCTTTACGATCCCGGGACTGGGCCAGCTGATGGTCAACGCCATCTACGCTCGTGACTACCCGGTGGTGCAGGGCGTCACGCTGGTCTTTGGCTTTCTCGTCATCATGATCACCTTGTTGACGGACATCGTCTACACCATGCTGGATCCGCGAGTCAGCTATGATTGAATCACCTACTCTCGACGGCAAAGGGATGAGCCCGCGTTCGACCGGGCTGCTTGCCCGCTGGGGGGCGCCGCGCTGGCTGCGGCAGATCTCGCTGGTGCTGGGCGCGGCGATCCTGCTGACGGTGCTGTTCTCCAGCATCTTTGCGTCGTACATCAGCCCCTATCCGCCCAACGAGCAAAACCTTGCGAATACGCTCCAGCCGCCGAGCCAGGCGCACCCCTTTGGCACGGACAACTTCGGGCGCGACGTCTTCAGCCGCGTGCTGCATGCGGGCAAGCTCGACATGACGATCGGCGTGCTCTGCGTGCTCTTCCCGTGGATCATCGGCGTCTTTCTCGGCTGCCTCGCCGGCTACCTGGGGGGGCTGAGCGACACGGTCATCATGCGCACGGTCGACGTCTTTACGGCCTTTCCCTTCCTGGTGCTGGCCATCGCCATCATCGCCATCCTCGGGGCAGGGCTCACGAGCATGGTCGTCGCGCTGACGCTGGCCGGCTGGACGGCCTACACGCGCATCGTGCGCGGCGAGATCCTGGTGGTAAAGCGGTCGGAGTTCATCCAGGCGGCGCGGGCCCTGGGCTACAGCAACATGCGCATCATGCTGCGCCACGTGCTGCCCAACGTCGTCACGCCGGCGGTGATCTTTGCCATGGCCGACATCATCCTGGTGATCCTGTCGACCACGGCGCTCAGCTTCCTGGGGCTGGGCGTGCAGCCGCCGACGGCCGAATGGGGCTCCATGATCGCCGAAGGGCGCAACTTCATCATGACGGCCTGGTGGATCGTCACCTTTCCCGGCCTGGCCATCATGCTCGTCGGGCTTGGCTTCAGCCTCTTTGGCGACGGCCTGGCCGACCTCCTGCGAACGGAAGACTGAGGCCATGGAACCCATCCTGCGAAATGCGGAATCTGACCACCCAGATCCCGACCAAGCGCGGCGTGCTGACGGCGGTCGACGATGTCTCCTTCTCGCTGCAGCCGGGCGAGATCTTCGGCATGGTCGGCGAGAGCGGCTCGGGCAAGAGCATGACCTGCCGCTCGATCCTGCAGCTGGTGCCGTCGCCCGGCAAGATCGACGAGCGGCGAGGTGATCTATCGCGGGCGGGACCTCCTGCGGCTGACGCCCAAGGAGTTCAGCCAGATCCGGGGCAAGGAGATCGCCATGGTCTTCCAGGACCCCATGGCGGTGCTCAACCCGGTGCTGCGTGTCGGGGATCAGCTGACCGAGGCCATGATCGAGCACGGGATCGCCAAGTCGAAGAGCGAGGCACAGCAGCGCGGCGTGGAACTGCTGCGGCTGGTCGGCATCCCCGCCCCCGAGCGGCGCATGCGCGACTATCCGCACCAGTTTAGCGGCGGCATGTGCCAGCGCGTGGTGATCGCGATCGCGCTGGCCTGCCAGCCGCGCCTGATCCTGGCCGACGAGCCCACCACGGCGCTGGACGTCACCATCCAGGACCAGATCCTGAAGCTGCTCGTCCGGCTGCAGCACGAGCTGGACCTGAGCCTGCTGCTGGTCACCCACGACATGGGCGTGGTGGCGCAGACCTGCCAGCGCGTGGCGGTGATGTACGCCGGGCAGATCGTGGAGATGGCGGACAAGTTTGCGCTGTTTGCGCAGCCGCGCCACCCCTACACGGTGGGGCTGCTCAACTGCGTGCCGCGCGTCGAGGCCGACGGCGAGGTGCGGCCGCTGGCGCCGATCGCCGGCGCCCCGCCCGATCTCGTCAACCCGCCCAGCGGCTGCCGGTTTCACCCGCGCTGTCCGCTGGCGAGCGACGAATGCAAGAGCGGCGCCTTCCCGCTGCGGGAGGTCGGGCCCAATCACTTCAGCGCCTGCATCAAGCACGAGCAGCTGGTGGGAGGTTAGCGGACGATGAACGATCGTGAACGCGACACCGCTGCTGGAAGTCAACGAGCTTTCCAAGCGCTACGTCATCAGCGGCGGCGCCTGGAAGCGGCTGACGCGCCAGCCGCAGGAAGTGCTGCATGCGGTCGACGGTGTCAGCCTGCGCATCGCGCAGGGCGAGATCCTCGGCCTGGTCGGCGAGTCCGGTTCGGGCAAGACGACCCTCGGGCGCTGCCTGCTGCGGCTGATCGAGCCGAGCGGCGGCCAGGTGCTGTACAAGGGGCAGAACATCCTGGATCTGCCCGCAGGGCGCATGCAGGAAGTGCGCCGCAAGATGCAGCTCATCTTCCAGGATCCCTTCTCGTCGCTCAACCCGCGCATGACCGTGCGCCAGACGCTGGCGGAGGTGCTGACGGTGCACCGTCTCTGTGCGCCCGGCGCAGGTGGACGGGCGGATCGCCGAGCTGCTGCACATGGTGGGGCTGCCCGCCGACGCCATGCAGCGCTACCCGCGCCACTTCAGCGGCGGCCAGCGCCAGCGCATCGGCATCGCCCGCGCCCTGGCCGTGCAGCCGGAGTTTATCGTCGCCGACGAGCCGGTGTCGGCCGTGGACGTGTCGATCCAGGCGCAGGTGCTCAACCTGCTCAAGGACCTCAAGACGCAGCTGGGGCTGACCATGCTCTTTATCGCCCATGACCTCAGCGTCGTGCAGTACATCAGCACGCGCGTGGGCGTCATGTACCTGGGCAAGATCGTGGAGGTGGCGCCGCGCAAGGAGCTCTTTGCGCACCCGCGCCATCCTTACACGCAGGGGCTGCTGCTGGCTGCGCCCCAGCCGGATCCCGCTGCACCGCACGACGCGCATTGCCGTCGAAGGCGAGCCGCCCTCCCCGCTGCACCCGCCGCCCGGCTGCCGTTTCCACACCCGCTGTGTGCTGGCCAGCGAGCGCTGCCGCGTCGAGGAGCCGCTGCTGCAGGATATCGGCAGCGGGCACCTGGTGGCCTGCCACCATCACGACCAGGCCTACTGGCCGCCGCGCAGCGCAGAAGTAGTCATGTGATCACGGTAGGGGCACAATGTCCGGCGGGATTGCCCAAGAAACCGAGTTTCTCAAAGAAACTCGGTTTCTGCCCCGCCGTATCGCTTGCCCCTACGCCCTAACCGTTTTCTACAAAGGAAGGACACCAAACCATGGCACACGACCCGTACTATGATCTGATCACCCTCCCGCCCGAGGCGCCGTTTGACCCGAAGAAGACTGCCCTGCTGACCATCGACCTCCAATACCTGGACGCGCATCCGGACGGCTGGATGGGGCGTCTCTGCCGCGACCAGGGGCGGCCGGACCATCTCAAGGAGCGCTTTGACTTTATCCAGGAGATTCTGCCCAACGTGCGCCGGCTGCAGGATACCTGCCGCGCCAACGGCATCGAGGTGATTCACATCCGCGTGGCCTACCGCACGCGCGACGGACGCGACGGCCGCCGTGGGCTCTCGGCCAACCTGGCGATGTCTCCCATCCTGCCCAGCGACGACGACTTCCTCGAAGAGATTGCGCCCGTGGGCGACGAGATCGTGATCGACAAGACAAGCGCCGGCACCTTTAACTCGACGTCGATCGACCAGCTGCTGCGCAACATGGGCATCAACCGGCTGTGGGTGACGGGGATCGTCACCGAGGGCTGCGTCGAGATGACGGCGCGCGACGCCGCCGACCGCGGGTTCCTGGTCACGCTGGTCAGCGACGGCTGTGCCTCGTCGACCCACGTGGCGCACGACGACGCGCTGCAGCGCATGGGCGACGGCGGGCTGATCAAGGTGCGGACGGTAGACGAGCTGATCGGCCAACTGGTCGCCGTGCCGGCCTGAACCGAGTCTGACCTAAGACGAAGTAACCAAACGATGTATTGACATAACTGGCGCCGGCAATGACTCGCACGCTGATTCAGGGTGGCTGGATCGTGGGCTTTCAGGACGGCCATCACGCAGTTCTGCGCGATGGCGTCCTGGTCTACGAAGATGACCGAATCCTCTACGTAGGTCCGAGCTTTGCCGGTGCCGTCGACGTCGTCATTCCGGCCGCGGGCAAGCTGGTTGCGCCTGGGCTGGTCAACATCCATGCGCTGGCCAATATCGACGTCCAGACCTTGGTGCTGGACACGAGCGAGGAGGGGCTTGCCACGCCGGAGGCCTATGCGGTAACCGGTGAGGGCAGCCCTGAACTGCAGGAAGAGCAGCTGCGCGCCAGCGCGCGTTTCTCCCTGCTGCAGCTGCTCAAGGGCGGCTCGACCACCATCGTCGAGATTACGACGATGGCGCCGTCGCGCTTTGAGACGCCGCGCTGCGAAGCGCCGCTGCTGGTGGAGGCGGCGGCCGAACTGGGCGCCCGGCTCTACGTTTCGCACAAGTTCCGCGGAGGCAAGCGCTACATGGCGGCCGATGGCGTCCTTCCGCTATCACTGGGACCCCGCCGCCGCGGCTCGCGGCGCTGGAGTATGCCGAGGAGATCGTGCGGCGCTACGAAGGCACCCAGGACGACCGCATCCGCACCATGATCTTTCCCTACCAGTTTGACGCCTGTACGCCGGAGCTGCTGGCGGCGGCCAAAGCGGCTGCCCGGCGGCTGGGGGTGCCCATGCACCTGCACGCGGCGCAGAGCCTCTTTGAGTTTCACGACTGCCTGCGCCGCTACGGCAAGACCCCCGTGCAGGTGCTCGACAGCATCGGCGTCCTGGACGAGCGGACGATCCTGGCGCACCTGATCTACACCACGCTGCACGGGGCGTCGGGTTTTCCCGCGGGCGACACGCAGCGACCTGCGCATCGTAGCCGCGCGCGGCGCCACCGTGGCGCACTGCCCGGTCGTCTATGCCCGGCGCGACCGGATCCTCGGCTCGTTTGCCCGCTACCGTGAGCTGGGGATCAACGTGGGGCTCGGCACCGACACCTACCCGCAGGACATGATCGAGGAGATGCGCTGGGCCGCGCTCGGGTGCAAGTGGATCGACCGTGACGCCAACCGCGGCACGGCGCGCGACGTGTTTAACGCCGCCACGCTGGGGGGCGCCCGCGCGCTGGGGCGGAGCGACATCGGCCGGCTGGCGCCCGGCGCCAAGGCCGACATCATCATCGTGGACCTGCACCGCCTGCACTGCGGCGTCGTGGACGACCCGATCAAGACGCTGATCTATGCGGCCGACGGCGGCGACGTCGAGACGGTGATCGTCGACGGCCGCACAGTGCTGGCGAGACGGCAAGGCGCCGGGCGTCGACGAGACGGCGCTCATGGCGGCCGTCCGTGACGCGCACCGATGGCAGCGGGCGCAGTTCGCCGCGGGCAATCCTACGGGCAAGCCGGCCGACGTGCTCTTTCCCACCAGCTATCCGGTAGTCGAGGCCGCAGCATGACAGGCGGATCGGCGGTAACCCTGATCGAGGGCGGCACGGTGGTCGGCTACCAGGAAGGTGGCCCGCACGGCCCGGGGCACGTGCTGCTGCCGGACGCACAGGTGGCCTATGCGGGCGATCGCATTACCTTTGTCGGCCGCGGCTATACGGGGCCGGTGGACGTGCGTATCGGCGCGGCCGGGAAGCTGGTGATCCCCGGGCTGATCAACCACCACATGGCCTTTGGCATCCACATGCAGCTCAGCGCGGCTCGACTATGCGACGCCCCATTCCTACAACGGCAGCCTGGGCATGGGGGTGCAGCCCGAGCGCGCCTACCATGGCGACGGCCCGGGGCGCGCTGGACTGGCGTGCCAGCGCCGAGTTTGCCATGGCCGGCGCGCTGCGCAGCGGCACGACCACCTTTGTCATGGTGCCCAACTACGGCCGCCATCCCTACCGCGGCCGGCTGGGGAGCGACGCAGGAACTGGTCGACTGCGTGGGCCGCAGCGGGCTGCGCGCCTACCTGGCGCTGCCGCATATGTCGGGCGGCGTGCGCGGGAGAGCCGACGGCACGATCGAGTGGGCGCAGCTTGACGCCCAGGGGTGGGAAGGGCTCGGAGCAGGCGGTCGAGTTTGCCCGGAGCTACAACGGCGCCTGCGACGACCGCATCCGCACCTTTCTCTTTCCCTACCAGGCCGACAACTGCTCGCCGGCGCTGCTGACCGCGACCAAGCTGGCGGCGCGCGAGCTCGGCTGCCTGATCAAGATTCACACGGCCCAGTACCTGCTGGATTTTCAGGAAGTGGTACGGCGGCGCGGCAAGACGCCGATCGAGTATCTGTACGATCTCGGGCTTCTTGGGTCCCGAGGTCTCGGTCGCCCACGCCATCTTTACGCCGCGCCATCCCTGGACGGCCTATCCGGTGGGCGCCGACGACGACACCCGGACGCCTCGTGGCGAGCGGCGCCAGCGTCGCCCACTGCCCGGTGGTCTACGCGCGCACCGGGTACGTGCTCCATTCCTTCTCGCACTATGTGCGGGCGGGCATCCCCGTGTCGCTGGGCACCGATACCTCGCCGCACGACATGCTGATGGAGATGCGGACGGCCGCGCTGCTCTGCAAGCTCACCGAAGGCGACGCCACTGCCGGCACCGCACGAGAAGTCTTTGACGCCGCCACCCTGGGCGGGGCGCGGGCGCTGCAGCGCGAAGATCTCGGCCGGCTGGCGCCAGGCGCCAAGGCCGACATCGTGCTCCTCGACCTTCAGAAGACCCACCTGGCGCCCGTGGCCGAGGTCGACCCTATCAAGGCGCTGGTCTACTGTGCCCGCGGCGACGACGTCGACACCGTGATCGTCGACGGGGTCGTGCGCGTGGCGGGCGGTGCCCTGCTGGGCGTGGATCTTGGGCGCCTCTGGGAGGGCGCCGAGCGGTTCAACACCCGGCTGACGGCCAGCGTGGCGCAAATGCAACATCGCAACCAACCACTCACCACATTTTACGAACCTGCCTTTCCAGACTGGCAGGAGAAAGAAGGGCCCGCATGAGCTTGAGCACGACGCCAAACGTGTCCAATCCCCAATCTGCGCCTCTACCGGCGCTCTCGCGCAAGATCCAGGCGCTGCAGGGCGGCGCCGAAACTTCGTTTACGCGCATGCTGCGGCTGGCGAGCCAGACGCCGAACTTGATCACGCTCGGCCGCGGTGACCCGGATGTGGCCACGCCGCCGCACATCGTGGAGGCGGCGGTCAAGGTGCTCCAGACGCGGCACGTCAACTATACGCCGCCGCCCGGGATGCCCGCGCTGCGCGAGGCGATCGCCGAGAAGCTTCTGCGCGAGAACGGGCTGCGCTATGAGCCGCTGAGCGAGATCCTGGTCACATGCGGCGCGCAGGAGGCGATCTCGGTGATCATGCAGACGCTGCTCGACCCCGGCGACGAGGTGCTGCTGCCCGACCCCTTCTACACGGCCTACGAAATGGCGATCGGCCTGGCGCACGGCACGGTGGTGCATGTGCCGACCTTTGCCGAGCAGGATTTCGAGGTGCAGCCCCAGGAGATCGCGGCGCGCATCACCGCGCGCTCGCGCATCATCGTGCTGGTCTCGCCCAGCAACCCGACCGGCGGCGTGATCTCGGCCGCCGCGCTCCAGGAGATTGCCGCGCTGGCGATCCGCCATAACCTTATCGTCGTCTCCGACGAGCTGTATGAGAAGGTCCTATTTGACGGGGCCGAGGCGCAGAGCATTGCCCGCCTGCCCGGGATGCGCGAGCGGACGATCATTATCAACGGCTTCTCCAAGACCTACTGCATGACCGGTTTCCGTGTCGGCTACCTGGCGGGGCCGGCGGCGTTGATCGGGGCACTGCAGGAGCCGCATCACATCTTTACCATCTGCGCGCCCACCGCCAGCCAGCACGCTGCCTTGGCGGCGCTGCGCGGCGACCAGGCGTGTGTGGGGGAGATCGTCGGCATCTTTGGGGCCCGGCGGCGCGCCCTGCTCGACGGGCTGCGGGGCGTGGGCATCCCGTATCCGCACCCGTCAGGGGCGTTCTTTGCCTTTGGCGACATCCGGGCCACGGGGATGACCTCGGCCGACTTTGCCGTCAAGGTGCTGGAGCAGGAAGGCGTGCTGGTCTTCCCGGGGACGCAGTACGGCGCCTGTGGCGAGGGCTTCTTGCGCATCTCCTACCTGGCCGAGATCCCCGACATCGAGCGTGCCGTGGAGAAGCTGGGGCGCGTCTACGCGGCGGCCGTGCAGAACAGGAGCGGCAATGACCCCTGACAACCCCTGTCGTCGACTTTATCCGGAACAACCGCCAACTGCTGATCGACGACCTGCGGCAGTTTATGCAGCAGCCGAGTGTGGCGATCCAGAATCTCGGCATGGCCGAATGCGCCGACCTGCTCTGCCGGCAGATGGCGGCGTTTGGCATGGCGCCGCAGCTGCTGCCGACGCAGGAGCTTCCCGGCCGTCTACAGCCGGCTGCAGGGTACATCAGACTACACGCTGCTGATCTACGGCCACTACGACGTGCAGCCGGTGGACAACCTGTGGACGTTCGACCCGTGGGGCGCGGTGATCGACGACGGCCGCATCTACGGCCGCGGCGCAGTGGACGACAAGGGCGCCGTCATGGCGGCGCTGCAGGGTGTGCGTGCCTACCTGGCGACAGGCACGCCGCTGCCGGTGTCGGTGATCTTCTTTATCGAGGGCGAGGAAGAGATCGGCAGCCCGAACCTGGTGCCGTTTCTGCGCGAGCACGGCGACCTGCTGAAGGCGGACGCGCTGATCAACTTTGACGACAACGTCTGGCCCGACGGCCGGCCACGCGTGGTAAGCGGCATCGGCGGCGGCGCGCTGATCCGGCTCGAGGCGCGGCGCAAGCGCGAGTTTCACGGCATGATGGCGCCGCTGATCGAGAACGCCATCTGGCGGCTGCACGCCGCGCTCGGCACGATCCGGCAGCCCGACGGGACGATCACGATCGACGACTTCTTCGACGACGTGCGGCCGCCGACCGAGGCGGAACTGGAGGCCATGCGCACGCTGCCCTGGGATGGGGCGCACCTGCTGCGCGACTCAGGGCAGACTGAGTTTGTCGGCGGGCGGCGCGGGCTGGAGGCGCTGATCAGCCTCTATCTCACGCCCGGCTGCAACATCACCGGGATCGAGGGGGGCTATGTGAGCCCCATGCGCAAGGCGGTCGTGCCGGCACTTTGCCGCCGCCGAGCTGGACTTCCGGACCGTGCCCTTCCAGCGCGGCGAGCGGATCGTCGAGCTGCTGCGCGCCCATCTGGACCGGCGCGGGTTCACGGACATCAGTGCGGAGCTGCTGGTCGAGACCGACTGGTTCCGCTGCTCGACCACCAGTCCGGCGGCCGTGGCGCTGGGCAACGCCATCCGCAAGACCTTTGGCTGCGAGCCGGCGCGCCAGCCCACCTATCCGGGGTTTGGCCCCGAACCGCTGTTTGCGCAGATCCTCGGCATCGAAGAGCAGGCGTACAGCGGGTTTGGCCCGACCGACGACCGGCTGCACGCGCCCGACGAGTACATTCGCATCGACGACTATCTCAACGGCGCGGCGTGCGTGGCGTGCCTGCTGGAGGAATACCCGCGGGCCAAGGCAGAGGCCAAGGCAGAGGCCAAGGAGGCGTAATGGCATCGCAGCAAGAACGGGACCGGCGCTTTCGCTGCGCTGCGCGCCATGATGGAGGAGCAGGGGCTCGATGCGCTGATTCTGGGGGGCAACGCCGAGGCGACGCAGCGGGGCTATATCCGCTACACCGCCGACTGGCGGCTGTGGGGCGGCAAGGGGTTTGTAGTCTTCCCGCGGGAGGGGGAGCCCACGCTCGTGCTGGGCGCCGGCTCGCAGTCCTACTGGTCGCAGGTCACCGGGTGGATCCCCGACGTGCGCGCAGCCGGGGACATGGTGGCGGAGGTCATCAACATCGTGCACGCCCAGGGGCTCGGCGCAGGCGGCGCTGGGCGTGGTGGGGATGAGCCAGGTGATGAACTACGGCGACGGGACGCGGCTGCAGGCGGGACTCAAGGAGGCACGGCTCGTCGACGCCACGGGGCTGGTCGACGACGTCATGGCCGTCAAGAGCGAAGAGGAGCTGGCGCTGGCCGCCGAAACCTACCGGGCGGTAGCGCAGGCGCATGAGACGCTGCGCCGCGGTGCTGGCGCCGGGGAAGAGCGAGCGGGCGGTGATGGCGCAGGCGGTGGCGACGCTGGCGGAACTGGGCTGTCTCGACGGCATCGCCCACCTCACCAACGGCACGCGGCCGTTCTTCCGCCCGCCGACCGACCGCATCATCGAGGAGGACGACATCATCAAGGTGTCGCTCGAGTTTGCGGGCCCCAGCGGGTACTGGGTCGAGCTGTCGGGCGTCTACTCGTTCCGGCCGCCGCCCGCGCGCGAGTACCGCTACTACCAGACCGTCGTCGAAGCCATCGAGCGGGTCAAGGCGATGCTGCGGCCCGGGGCGCTGGGCGGCGACGTCACGCGCACGGTCGAAGCGACCTTTGCCGAGGCGGGGCTGGAACGTCACCGGCCGCGGGCTCTGGGAGGGGCACCTGATCGGGCTCAACGTCATCCGCCCGCCCTATGGGCTGATCGACAACACCGATGTCTTCAAGGAAAACATGATTTTTAACGTGCATCCCGGTCTGGTGGTCGACGACGACCAGATGGGGATTTTTGTCCAGGACAATCTCGTGGTGACGCCCCAGGGCGGGCGGCCGCTGGATGTCTATGAGCACCGGTGGCATGTGCTGCCGTGCTGACGAAAGGAAGTGGATCGCAAGCATATGGCCAACTCAAAATTTGTCGGCATCCAAGTCAGCCCCATCAGCTTTGTCGACGAGGGCATCGAGAACGTCCTCGACACGCTGCAGGGGCGTGTCGGCGTCAACGTGCTGATGATCGGCACGGTCTCGTGGCTGGGGCTCAAGGCGGGGCGCAGCATCTCCTACAAGCTGGACGGCTGGCCGGACCACGGCGTCGCCGGAGCCGATCGACATGAAGGGCGGGGCGTACTTCGAGCCGCACCCCGAGTACTACCAGCATACGGCGATCAAGGAGTTTCCGCGCGCAGGACGAGATCACGCGCGGCTTTGACGTGCTGGCGGAGGTCATTCCGGCGGCCAAGGCACGCGGCATGCGCGTGATGCCCGAGTTGATGGAGCCGCTGTTCAAGTACGCCGGGCACGGCTCGGTCAACAACGTCGCCATCGCCAACATGCCGCAGTACCTGGAGGTGGACGTCTACGGCCGCTACGGCTCGGAGCCCTGCACCAACAACCCCGACTACCGCCGCTGGTGGCACAGCCTGATCGAGGACCAGTGCCGCAGCTACGGCATCGACGGCATCATGTGGTGCAACGAGCGGCGCAGCCCGCTCGACCAGATGATCAGCGGGCAGGCGCCGGGCTGCTTCTGCGAGCACTGCCGGCGCGAGGCGATGAGCCGCGGGATCGACCCCGAGCCGGTGCGCAAGGCGATGCTCGTCGTCTGGGAGTACTTCCAGGCGGCGCGTGCCGGCGAGCAAGTTTGTGGACGGCGCGCTGATCGAGTTCCTGCGCGTGCTGCTCGCCAATCCCGAGATCCTGCTCTGGGAGCGCTTCTGGCTCGAACGCAACAAGGACCTGGACCGGGAGCTGTACGGCCTGGTCAAGTGGTGCAGCCCCGACCTGGAGTTTGGGCTCAACGTCTGGAACCGCAACCACTTCAACCCCTTCCGCAAGGCGCAGTGGCCCTGGGCCGAGCAGACGCGCTATGCCGACTGGGTCAAGCCGATCACCTACCAGCACCAGTCGGGCCAGGTCTACATGAAGGAGATGGGCGACTTCCACAAGACCTTCCTCGCCGACTTCACGCCCCAGGAGGTCACGCCGCTGATGTACAAGCTGCTGGGCCTGCAGGAAGCGCCGTGGGACAACCTGATGGCCGCCGGGATGGACCCCGACACCTACGTCTACGGCCAGTGCGCCGACGCGGTGCGCGGCGTGGCAGGGCAAGATTCCGGTCTACATGGGGATCGGCGTCGACGCGCCGCGCATCCATCCGGACCAGGCGCGCTGCACGCCCGACATCGTCTACCGCAGCGTGCTGGCCACCTATCGTGCCGGCGGCCGGGGCGTCATCTTTGCGCCCAACTATGCCAGCATGTCGCTGGCCAATCTCGACGGCGCCGCCGCGTGCGCTGACCGAACTGGGGTTGATGGCATGACACAGGTACGAATCTATCTGGCCGATCCCATGATCCGGAGCGAGCAGCTGGCCGCCATCCGGCGCCAGCTGCCGGACGGCTGGCTGCTGACGAGCGAACCCGAGGGGGCCGCCGCCATTCTCACCGAGAACGTTGACGTCACCGCGCCATGGTCGCTGCGGCCGGGCCTGTCGCTGCGGCTTGTGGCGCGCCTCGACACCGGGTCGGCGGCGCTGCCGGACGACCTGTCGCGTGCCCGTCGTCGACCTGCCCAACACTGCGCTGGTGGGGGTCGCCGAGCACACCATCCTGCTGATGATGGTGCTCAGCCGCCACCTGCTCGACGTGATCGCGCGGACGGAGACGCAGGCCTGGCTGCCCGAACGGAGCACGCCGATCCTGACCGACCAGAAGAAGTACACCTACAACTGGATCGGCCTGCACGATTTTGGCGTCCTCTACCGCAAGACGCTGGGCATCGTCGGGCTGGGGTTGATCGGCCGTGCCGTCGCCGTGCGGGCACGCGCCTTTGGGATGCGCGTGCTCTACACCCAGCGCCGCCGCCACGACCCCGCTGCTGGAGGCGAGCTTGGGCGTCACGTACTGTCCGCTCGACGAACTGCTGGCGGCCAGCGACTTCGTCTCGCTGCATCACCGCTTTGACGACACGCCGGGCGGCAACGACCGCCACTTTGGCGCGGCCGAATTTGGCGCCATGAAGCCCACGGCCTACTTTATCAACACGGCGCGCGGCCGCCTTGTCGACGAGGACGCGCTCGTCGCGGCGCTGCAGGCGGGCGAGATCGCCGGCGCGGCGCTCGACGTCTTTCGCTACGAACCGCTGCCGCCCGACCACCCGTTCTTTGCCCTGGCCGGCGACAGGCTGATCCTGACGCCGCACGTGGCCGGCGCGCCCATCGCCGAGGCCTGGCAGACGATCGCCGAGGAACTGGTCGAGCGTGTGCAGGCCGCCCTGACACCCAACAATCATCAACAAGCATAAGGAGCAATCATCATGCCCGAACCAGCTGCCTGGCGTTACCAGAAAATCATCCGCCCGATGTTCGACCCGCCGGCCGAACACGGGGCTCCTGGTCGGCCGCGTCCTCACCTGCGTGGGCGACGAGGTCATCGAGGACGGCTTTGTCGAAATCGAGGGCGGCAAGATCACGGCCGTCGGCCGCGCCGCCGACCTGGGCGACGCGCGGCCGCGACGGCGCAGCGAGACCGGCGGCACCATCCTGCCCGGCCTCATCAACAGCCACGCCCATCTCGCCTGGGACGGCATCCACGACCTGGCGCGGCAGTCGATGGACGACGCGCCCGAGATCAGCGCCTACAAGTCCGCCGGCAACATGCTCATCAGCCTGCGCGCCGGGCGTCACCACCGTCCGCGACCTGGGCATGAACAAGACCAACTTCTTCGCCAAGCAGGCCGTCGAGCAGGGCATCTTCCCCGGCCCGCGCCTGCTCATCTGCGGCGAGGCCATCATCCAGACCGGCGGCCACACCTACTGGTGCTGCCGCGAGGCCAGCGGCGCCGACGAGATGCGCCGCGCCGTGCGCGAGCAGGTGCGCGGCGGCGCCGACCTGATCAAGATCATGGCCTGCCACGACACGCTCGAGTTCACCGACGAAGAGCTGCGAGGCCGTGATCGACGAGAGCGCACCGCAACGGCCTGCCCATCACCGCCCACGCGACCTACGACGCCTGCATCGACCGCGTCGCCGAGTTTGGCGTCGACTGCGTCGAGCACGGCGGCAGCATGAGCGACGACACCATCCAACTGCTGCTCGACAAGAAGATCCCGATCGTCACGACCTTTGCGCCGCTGGTCATGCAGAGCGAGCCCGAGATGGCGCGGCAGTACAACATCCCCGAGTGGAAGATCGCCGAGCGCCAGAAGGCCGTGGCCGACCCCAGCCGCTACCAGGGGCTGGTCAACGCCGCCAAGGCGGGCGTCGTCGATCGCCTTTGGCACCGACGCCGGCAGCCCGGTGGTGGGGCACGACGTGATCGCGCCGGAACTGGCGTTCATGGTCAAGCTCGGCGTCAAGCGCGACAACTATGACGCGATCCGCAGCGCCACCGCGTGGCGGCGC
Organism: uncultured Chloroflexia bacterium; assembly: GCA_963701415.1. Taxonomy (GTDB): domain Bacteria; phylum Chloroflexota; class Anaerolineae; order Caldilineales; family Caldilineaceae; genus Fredericiella. The sequence continues at coordinate 461,735 of CAVPAH010000015.1, read as the reverse complement.
AGCATCAACAAGCTCGACAAGAAGATCGGCACGCTCGAGCCGGGCAAGCTCGCCGACGTGATCGTCGTCGACGGCAACCCGCTGGAGAATCTCGACGCCATCGGCCGCGTGCGGATGACCTTTGTCGAAGGCAAGCGCATGTACTAGCACAGGCTACAGGAGAACTCTGATGCAAAGCACTCCACTCCTCAAGGCCCTGGCAGGGCGGATCGTCGAGGAGGATGTTTCGATTCGCACCAAGATGCTGGAGATCGCCGCCGGCATGCAGGACGTGATCGCGCTGGGCCGCGGCGACCCCGACTTTCACACGCCGCCGCACATCGTCGAGGCCGCCAAGCGTGCGCTCGACGAGAACCAGCACCACTACACCCATCCGGCCGGGCTGCCGGTGCTGCGCGAGGCGATCGCCGACATCGCTGGCCGCCGACTTTGGCCTGCGCTACAACGCCGACGAGATCATCGTGACCGCCGGCGTGCAGGAGTCGATCATGCTCTGCATGCTGGGGCTGGTGAATCCGGGCGACGAGGTGCTGATCACCTCGCCGCGCTTCACCACCTACGACATGGCCGTGCACATGTGCGGCGGGCGTGCCGGTGCCGGTGCCCACCTACGAAGAGGACGACTTCGCGCTCATGCCCGCCGCCATTGAGGCGCGCATCACCCCGCGCACGAAGGTGCTCGTGCTCGTGACGCCCAACAACCCGACCGGCGCGGTCACCCCGCCGCACGTCATCCGCGAGATCGGCGACCTGGTCATCCGGCACAACCTTATCCTCATCGCCGACGAGATCTACGCCAAGCTCATCTACCCGGGGTCGGAGCACCTGTCGGCCGCCACGCTGCCGGGGCTGCGCGAGCGCACCATCACGCTCAACGGCTTCTCCAAGGCCTACGCCATGACCGGCTGGCGCGTCGGCTACCTGGCCGCGCCCGAGGAGTTCGCCCGGCAGCTGGTCGAGCCGCGCCACACGCTGAGCATCAACGCCAACACCCCGGCGCAGTATGGCGCGCTGGCGGCGATCACCGGGCCGCAGGACGCGGTCGAGGCCATGCGCGAGGAGTATGCCGAGCGCCGCGCGTACATGATGGCGGCGCTGAGCCAGATGGGGCTCACCTACGGCCATCCCGGCGGGGCGTTCTACATCTACACCAACGTCGCTTCGACCGGCCTGCGCCGCGCCGGAGTTCTGCGTGGAGCTGCTGCGCAAGACCGGCGTCATGATCTTCCCGGGCGAGCTGTTCGGCGACGACTCGGGCAAGCTACGTGCGGATCAGCTACCTGCAGCCGCTGCCGCGCATTCGCGAGGCCGTCGACCGTATGGGGCACTTCATGGGAGGGCTGCAGTCGAGCGCGCCGGGTGGTCCCATGCGGGTGCTGCTGGTGGGGCTGGGCAACCGGGGGCGCATGTGGACCACGGTGCTCGGGCGTGATCCCCAGTCACGGATCTGTGCGGCGGCCGACGTCAGTCCCGCCGCCTGCGCGCGGTTTGCGGCCGAGCACCCCGACATTCCGGTGTACACAAGCCTCGACGCCGCCTTGGATGGGGGCGAGTACGACGCAGTCGTGCTGGTTACCTTCCCCGACAAGCGGCTGGACCAGGTGCGGCGGATCCTCGAAGGGGGGCTGCCGCTGCTGGCGGAAAAGCCGCTCTCGCTGGAGTTGGAAGAGGCAGTGCAGATCGTGGACCTGGCGCGGGCGCACGGCACGCCGCTGGCCGTGGGGCTCAACTTCCGCTTTCTGCCCGTCTCGCAGAAGGTACGTGAGCTCGTAACGCAGGAGGTCGTCGGCGCGCCCGGCTTTGGCCAGTTTGTCTATCAGCGCAACCGCGACGGGATGCTGCCGCACCTCAACAAGTATCCGCTGACGATGCAGCACCCGATGATGCTCGAACAGAGCATTCACCATCTCGACCTCATCCGCTTCTGCTATAACCGGCGCGTCGAGGAGATCGCGTGCCGCACGTGGAACCCGCCCTGGAGCATGTACGCCCATGACAGCAACGTCAACTGCCTGCTGGGCATGGCGGGAGGGCTCGAAGTCAACTATCTCGGCACGTGGACGGGCGGCTGGAACAGCCTCCAGTTCGAGTGGCGCACCGACTGTGCGGGCGGGGTGATCGTCCAGCGCGAGCTGTTCGAAAACCTGGCCTGGGCGAAGATGGAGGACCCCGAACTCCAGCCGATCCCGCTGCCACCCTGCCAGGCGTTCTTCGACGACACTGCCGCGCTGTGGCAGGCGTTTATCGCGCACGTGCGGGCCGGGGCACCGCTTTCGTGCAGCGGCGCGGACCACCTGGTGACGCTCGGCCTCTGTTTTGCGGCCATCGAAAGCAGCGACACGGGGCGGACGATAGACTTCGCCGCCTACTGTCGCAAGCATGGGATCCGCGACGCCTGATGCGGATCCTGCTGACCGGCGCCGGGGGCTTTGTCGGATCGAATGTTGCCGGCGTGCTGGCGGCCAGCTCTGGCCGCCAGCGGCCAGCCCGGCGCCCGCCTGATTGCGGCGGACCTTGCACCTCCCCGCGAGGAGGTGCGGCGGCTGCTGGCGCCGGCCGCCGACCACATGACTTGGGTCACGCTCGACGTGCGCAACCGGGATAGGCTGCGCGAACTGGTGGTGGGGGAAGGCGTCACGCACATCGTGCACGGGGCGGCCATCACGGCCCTGCCGGAGGAGGAAGCGGCGCGGGCCGTGGAGATCGTGGATGTGAACCTCGGCAGCACGATCAACGTGCTGGCCGCAGCGGCGGCGGTGCCGGAAGTCGAGCGGGTGCTGCTGTTGAGCAGCAGCGGTGTCTATGCGGTGCCGCCGCACGGGCGGCTCGGCAAGGGGACACGGCGCCAGCCGGAAGAAGGCGAACTGGCGCTTGACGGGCTCTACAGCATCACCAAGCGCAGCAGCGAACTCCTGGCTGCGCGCTTTGCGCGGCTCACGGGGAAAAAGATGGCGGCGGTGCGGCTGCCTGCGGTCTATGGACCGCTGGAGAGGCCGAGTGCCACCCGGCCCGGCACCAGCACGATGCACAGGCTGATGGAGGCGCTGCGCGGGGGCCGAGCGATCACCGTGGCGGGACCCCAGGTCGGGCGAGACTGGACGTACCTCGCCGACGCCGGCACCGCCATCGCCGAGCTGCTGGCTGCGCCCCAATGGAGTTACAGCGTGTACAACGTGAGCTGCGGCCATCGCTACACCTTCCGGGAGGTGGTCGCAGCGTTTGCCGCGCATGGGCTGCAGGCGACGTGGGTCGGCGGTGATCAGGACGCCGACGTTGCCATGCGCCACAGCCACGAGCGGCTCCCGCTCGACACTCGGCGGCTGCGCCGGGATACAGGCTTTGCACCCCGGTATGACCTCGCAGATGGGATTGCGGCCTGGCTGGCGGCCGAACCTCTGCCGTAGAACCCCAATTTCCTGCCATGTCACAAAACGCAGTACTATCTCGTCTTACCTCCGCAGTGAGATGCCCATGTGTGATGCCCCTGGGCGTTGGAAAGGAGAGCCTGTGCAGACTGATCCATTTGAAGAGTATCGTTCGCTGTTGTTTGCTATGGCCTATCGCATGCTGGGCAGCGCGATGGAGGCCGAAGACATCGTGCAGGAGGCGTACCTGCGCTACCGCGCTACGCCGCCGGAGTCGATTCGCACGCTCAAGAGTTACCTGACGACCATCGTGCACAACCTGTGCATGGACCATCTGCGGTCGGCCCAGGTGCGGCGCGAAAACTATGTCGGGCCCGTGGCTGCCTGAGCCGATCGTCACGGATTTTGGCGCCGCGCCGGTGTCGCCGCTGCACGAGATTACCGATCGGGAATCGATCTCGATGGCCTTTCTCGTGCTGCTCGAAAGCCTGTCGCCGCTCGAACGGGCCGTCTTTCTGCTGCGGGAGGTGTTTGACTACGAGTATGCCGAGATCGCGCAGATTACCGAACGCGAGGAAGCGGCCTGCCGCCAGCTGTACAGTCGGGCGAAAAAGCACCTGCGGGAACACCGCCCCCGCTTTCCTGCCTCGCCGGAGGCGCACGCCGAAATGGTCGGGCGGTTTATGGCGGCCTGTTCGGCCGGGGAGATTGACGGGTTGATGAACCTGCTGGCCGAGGATGTCACGGTCTGGATGGACAACGGCGGCAAGGTCTCGGCTGGGGCGCGCCAGCGGGTGCAGGGACGCGAGATGGTTGCACGCGGCCTGCTTGGTCACCTCGCACACATGCCGCCCGGCGCTACTGTTGAAGTGATCGAGGTGAACGGCCTGCCCGCTCTGCTGACGCGGGTCAACGGGCAGATCGCCAGTGTCCTCACGCTGGAAGTGGAAGGTGGTTTCATCCGCACCCTGCGCTCCGTCTTGAACCCTGACAAGCTGGCGCATCTCAACCTGCCGCCGGGGGTGTAGCATTAAGCCTTTCTCCGCACCATCTTCCTCACGACTTCCGCCAAACGTTCATAACTTTTTCACAGCCCTCCGTCACAATCAGGACATGCTGTAACGGTGAGCCGAGCCCCCGAGCGGCGAACCAGCGAATACAGCGCAGAACGTATTCGAATGTCGATTGTGAAGTTTTGGAGGAGTTTGTATGCCACACAATGTGCCACGTGAACGGATTATCTTGTTCGGCCTGGCGGCCTTGGCGGTCGTCGCACTGATCTTCGGTGCCATCTCGTCCGGCATTTCGGCCGGGCAGCAGGACGCCTGGATGCAGGGCTACACCATGGGCCGCCTGACCGCTGCCGCCGGCGTAGACGGTGCAGCAATTGCGCCGGTCGCACCGGTTGCGCCCTACGTCGCCCCCTATGCCGTGGGCTACCGGACGCACGGTCCCGGCTTCCCCGGGTTCCTGTTTATCCTGCTTGCCATCGGCGGTGTTTTCTTCGTCGTACGCATGATCCGGATGTCGCACTGGCGCCGGTATGCGGCCATGCAGGGCTGGCAGGGCGGCTGGCCGCAGGGTGGACCGCAGCCGGGTGCCCAGCAGGGTGGCCCGCAGGCGGACTGGCAGCAGGGCCCACCGCCGTGGATGCGGGGACACTGGGGCTGCGGCCCTTGGGGTGGCCCGTGGGAGCAGCCGCAGGCACAGCAGCCGCAGGGGCACAGCCTGCACAGCCGGTACAGCCACCTGCGCAGGAGCCAGGCCAGCCATCTGACCGGCCGGCGGGGGAACGATAGTAGACGGAAAATGTCCCGGGGACCTCGCAAGGTCCCCGGGACATTGGTACCACGCCATGTCCCCGGGAGATGGGGTGCGACGTGGGTGGTCGCCTGTTGGCGCAATTTAACCTGTCCGTGTTACAAACTGACCTATGAACGAGCTGATCCTGGTTGTCGACGACGAACCGCAAATTGTGCAGCAGGCGCGCGATTACCTTGAGCACAGCAGCTTTCGCGTGGTGACCGCCGGCGACGGTAAGACTGGCCCTGACGGTCGCCCGCCAGGCCAAACCAGACCTGGTGGTGCTCGACCTCAACCTGCCGCAGATGGATGGGCTCGACGTCTGCCGTGCGTTGCGGCGCGAATCGGATGTGCCGATCATCATGCTCACGGCGCGTGTGGAGGAGACTGACCGCCTGATCGGCCTCGAACTGGGCGCCGACGACTATATCGTCAAGCCCTTTTCTCCGCGCGAGCTGGTCGCACGGGTGCGCGTGATTCTGCGCCGCGTGCGGGGCGAGGTGCGCCAAGGCAACCTGATCCGCGCCGCCGACCTGGAGATCGACCTGGCCGGGCCACCGCGTGGCGCGCAGCGGCGAGCCGGTCCAGTTGAGCCGGACCGAGTTCAACCTGCTGGCCTTACTGGCGCAGCATCCCGGCCAGACCTTTACCCGTGCCCAACTGGTGGATCGGCTGCACCAGGTGGTCTTTGAAGGTGTCGACCGCAGCATCGACGCCCATGTCAAGAACCTGCGCCGCAAGCTCGAACCAAACCCCAGCGAGCCGCGCTACGTGCTGACCGTCTTTGGCGTAGGCTACAAGTTTGCCGACGAGGCCTGACATGGAACGCACGCCCGAGCCCGCAATCGCCAACGCCGCCGCCGCCAGATTTCCAAGCCGAGCCCAGTCTGAACCACAGTCTGAATCTCAGGCCCAACCTCAGGCCGGACCTCATTGGGGTGGATCGCACTGGAGTGGCTCGCAGTGGCACGGTCCCGGCAGCGGGCCGCCGCCCTGGTGGGGCCCGCCCAGACGCCACTGGCGCTGGGACCAGCCCCATGCGCGGCGCCGGCCGACATGGCTGTTCTTCCGCTTTGCCGGCGTATTTGGCCTGATCGCACTCACGATACTGGGCGGGCTGGCGCTCCTCATTTTCTTTGTCGTGAAACTGGCAGGCGGCGACCGGCACACGGCTGCCCAGATCTGGCTGGGGACGTGCGGGCTGCTGCTGGTCGTACCGTTCATCGTGGTCCGGCTGGGCCGGCGTGCCTTTCGCAACATTGCGGCACCGCTGTCCAACCTGATGCAGGCGTCCGACCGCGTCGCGGCCGGCGACTTGAGCGTGCGCGTGCCGGTCGCCGAGCGCGGCGAGTTTGCCGAGCTGAGTAATTCCTTTAACCACATGGTCGAGGAGCTGGCATTGGCCGACCGCCGCCGGCGCAACCTCACGGCCGACGTTGCCCATGAACTGCGCACGCCGCTGCAGATCATTCAGGGCAACCTGGAAGGGCTGGTGGACGGCGTCTACCAACCCACGCCCGAGCACCTGGAGGCGACGCTGGCCGAGACACGGCTGCTGGCGCGCCTGGTCGAGGACCTGCGCGTGCTGTCGCAGGCCGAGGCAGGGCAGCTGCCGATGCAGTGGGAGTCGATCGACGCCGGCGAGCTGTTGAACGACGTCGCCACCAGCTTCAGCGGGCAGGCGCAGGTTGCAGGCGTCAACCTGCACATTGAGGCGCCCGGCCAGGCAGCTATGCAAGTCAGCGCAGGCGCGGCTCCGCTGCGTATACGCGGAGACTATGGCCGGCTGGAGCAGGTGCTCGGCAATCTGCTGGCCAACGCCCTTCGGCACACCCCTGAGGGCGGCACCGTGACGCTCCAGGGCGGACCAGGGCCCCATGGTGTGCGCCTGGTCGTGGCCGACACAGGCGAGGGAATTGCGCCTGAAGATGTGCCCTATGTCTTTGACCGCTTCTGGCGCGCCGACCGCGCCCGCACTCACGGCGAAGGCACAGGCAGCGGCCTGGGGCTCGCCATTGCCCGCCAGCTGATTCAAGCTCACGGCGGCACCATCGAGGTGCAGAGCACGCTCGGCCGCGGCACGACCTTCACAATCGACCTCCCCTCCGCACCTTGAATCGCCACACATCGTGGTAAGCTTATAAGCCTACGAATCAAGGTTCAGACGGAGCGTTGCCATGCCTAGCATTTGGACGATGGGTGAGCTGCTGGTCGAGATCATGCGGCCGCAGCCGGGTCTTGGTCTCTACAATCCTGGGCCTTTTCTCGGCCCCTACCCCAGCGGTGCGCCCGCCATCTTTATCGATACCGTGGCGCGCCTGGGCCATCCCGCGGGCATGATCGGCGGCGTGGGCGAGGACGACTTTGGCCGAGGCCTGATCGATCGCCTGCACACGCGACGGCGTGCGCTGCGAGCACATCCATTCCTACCCTGGACATGCGACGGCAGTCGCCTTTGTCAGCTATTTTGACGACGGCTCGCGCCAGTTTATCTATCACATCGACGGCACGCCGGCCGTGCTCGCCGACGGCCACGGCGCCGAGATGATTGGCGGCCCGGGCTACTTCCACATCATGGGCTGCTCGCTGATGGCGAACGACTTGTTCCGCGCCCGCATCTTTGGCGTGATGTCGGTTTTACATAAGAAGGGCGCCAAGATCAGCTTTGACCCGAATATTCGTCCCGAACTGCTTAGGCAGCCGCAAGCTCGAAGATGTAGTGGGGCCCGTGCTGCAGCTCTGCCATGTGCTGCTGCCCGGCGTGGGCGAACTGGCGCTGCTTGGCGGCCGCGAGACCGTGGAGGAGAATGTGGCCGCCTTGTTTGAGCGTACGCCGATCGAGATCATCGTCGTCAAGCGCGGGAAACAGGGTGCCATCGGTCTATACGCGCGCAAGGACGGAGCTAGTGAGCCGGTGGAAGTGCCTGCCTATGCCGTGGACGAGGTGGATCCCACTGGGGCGGGCGACTGCTTTGATGCGGGTTTCCTGTGCGGGCTGCTCGAAGGGCTGTCGCTCAAGGGCTGTGCCGAGGTGGCCTCGGCCGCCGGTGCGCTCAATGCCGGTGCCTTTGGCCCGATGGAGGGCAAGATCAGCCGGGCCAACGTTGCCAAGGTGATGAAGACCGGCTGCGTGCCCGCGGAACTGCTGGTGCGGCCCGGCCTAGGCATCCAATCTCGATAGTGACCGAATGCGACGGTTCGGGCGCACAGCACTGGAAGGTGTTGACCAGCCGGCAGACGGCCGCGACATCTGCCGTGACCTGGTAGCCAAACTCGCCCAGCAGCTCGCTCAAATCCGCCAGCGGCAGTCCCATGACGCTGGCATAGCAGCCCTGCAGGTGTTCCACGCAGTTGAACTCGCGCGCCTGGATGCCGTAAGCGCCGGCCTTATCCAGCGGATCGCCCGTGGCAATGTAGGTGTCGATCTCTTCGTCGCTGTAGTCGCGCATGAACACGTCGGTGGTGTTGATGCGCGTGGCCTGGCGTTCGCTGGGAAGCTGGAGCACGCTGACGGCGCTAAATACCTGGTGCGGCCCGCTGCGCAGGTCCTGGAGCATGCGTTTGGCATCCGCCGCATCGATGGGCTTGCCGTAGATCTCGTCATTCAATGCCACGGTGGTGTCGGAGGCGACGATCAGCGTGTCCGCCGTCACGTCGCCCAGGCGCAGCGCGATGGCGCGCGCCTTTTCCTCGGCCAGGCGGCAGGTCATGGCGCCCGGATGCTCGCCCGGTGAGGGGCGTCTCGTCGATGTCCGCCGCCAGCGCAATAAAGGTAAGGCCAAGCTCGCGAAACAGCTGCTGCCGGCGTGGGCTGCTGGAGGCGAGGATCAACTGCTGCGTGTTCATGGCTGCATGGTACGCATACCGGTCAGGATTGGCAACTTCGGCCGCTTATGGCACTATGAAAACGTATACATCCCACCGTCTGGCAGAAAGAGGAATCATATGGCGAGTAAGAAGGCTCATCCTGTGCGCATGGCGATGATCGGCTGCGGCGGCATGGCGCGGCATCATGTGACGCAGATCTTGCGCCACCAGGACACGACGGAGATAGCTGCGGTCTGCGAGCCGTCCCCAGCCGCCTACTCGCTGCTGTGCGAGATCTTCGAGGACGCCGGCCTGCGCCCACCCCCTAATGACCCAGACCTGGACCATCTGCTGGCCACGCACCGGCGGCGAACTGGACGCGGCGTTTATTGTGACTCCCCATGTCTACCATCACGACCAGGCAGCCGCCTGCATGGAGGCGGGGCTGGACGTCCTGCTCGAGAAGCCGATGGTGATGACGGCCGGCGAAGCCCTGCAGCCTGATCGACACGCGCGACCGCACGGGGCGCCTGCTCGTCGTTGCCTTTAACGGCAGCCTGTCGCCGCAGGTGCGCACGGCCGTCACGATGCTGCGGTCGGGCGAATTGGGCCAGCTGCTCAACATCAGCGCCGTCGTCTGGCAGGGCTGGGATACGCACACGCTCAACACCTGGCGGCAGAACCCGGCGATGTCGGGCGGCGGCTTTATGTTCGATACCGGCGCCCATCTGCTCAACACGACGGCGGACCTGGCCGGCGAGGAATTTGTCGAGGTGGCGGCCTGGCTGGACAACCGCGGGCGGCAGGTAGACATCACGGCCGCGGTCATGGCGCGGCTGGAATCGGGCGCGTATGTGTCGATCGGCGGCTGCGGCGCAACAGTTGAATCGTGCGCATCGGACGTGCGGGTCTTCTGCACCCAGGGCATCCTCCGCACGGGAGTATGGGGCGAGCGGCTGGAAGTGCAGCGTGCCGGCGAGACCGACCTGCAGCCGGTGGAGGTTGCGCCTTCGCACGGTGCCTGGGACCAGTTCCTGTCGGTGCGCAGCGGGCGCATCGCCAATCCTTCGCCGCCCGAAGTGGGCCTGCGCATGGCGCGCCTGTGGGACATGATAAAACTGTCTGCCGCACAAGGTGGGCGACCGGTGCGCCCTGCCGACGTCGGCTAGACGGGCAATAAAATTGATCGCTTATTTCCGGAGACAAAAGCAATGACAAATCCACTACGTGTGACCGTGTGGAGCGAGTTTCGCCACGAAAAGCACAATCCCAAGGTGCAGGCCGTCTATCCCAACGGCATGCATGTTGTGATCGCCGACTCGCTGCGCCAGCAGGGCTTCAGCGTCCAGACTGCGACGCTGGACGAGCCCGAGCATGGGCTGACCGAGGAAGTGCTGCTCAACACCGACGTCCTGACCTGGTGGGGCCATATGGCGCACGGCGAGGTGCAGGACGAGATCGTCGACCGCGTGCACAAGCGCGTGCTGCAGGGCATGGGGCTGATCGTGCTGCACTCGGGCCACTTCTCCAAGATCTTCAAGCGGCTGATGGGCACCGGCTGCGACCTCAAGTGGCGCGAGGCGGACGAGCGCGAGCGCATCTGGGTGGTCAACCCGGGCCATCCGATCGCCGACGGCCTGGGCGAATACTTCGAGCTCCCGCACGAGGAGATGTACGGCGAGTTCTTCGACATCCCCGAGCCCGACGCGCTGGTCTTTGTCAGCTGGTTCCAGGGCGGCGAGGTGTTCCGCAGCGGCTGCTGCTACCACCGCGGCGAGGGCCGGATCTTCTACTTCCGCCCGGGCCATGAGACGTACCCGACCTACTACCAGGAAGAGGTCCAGCAGGTGATCGCCAACGCCGTGCGCTGGGCGGCGCCGGTCGACCGGCCGCAGATGACCTTTGGTCACCGGCCGCAGCCGCTGGAGGCGTTTACCGTACAGCGAGCGGCGACTTAGTCGCCGTGACCACTTGCAGTCTGATGATATTCGCAGTGAAGCCTCCTCTTGTTTCTCGTGCTGCGTATGATTCCCAGCCGCCGCCAACTCGGCGGCGGCTGCGCGTGCGCGGGATCGTGCAAGGTGTCGGCTTTCGCCCGTATGTCTATGCGCTGGCCGTGCAGTTGGGGCTCGGCGGTTTTGTCGGCAACGACAGCAGCGGCGTGTTCGTCGAAATCGAGGGGCCCGCAGCGGCGCTTGATCGTTTCCAGGCAGAGCTGCGGGAAAAGCCGCCACCCTTGGCCGTGATCGAAAGCGTCGAGGTACAAGATCTAGCGCCGCAAGGCGAGCAGGGACTTTTACCATCGTCGCCAGCGAGGCGGATCCGTCTTCTGCCGCCCGCACGTTTGTCTCGCCCGATCAGGCGCTGTGCGCCGACTGCCGGCGCGAGCTGTTCGATCCCCACGATCGCCGGTACCGCTATCCATTCATCAACTGCACCAACTGCGGTCCACGCTTTACGATCATCCGCGACATGCCCTACGACCGGCCTCTCACCACCATGGACGGCTTTCCCATGTGTGATGACTGCCGGCGTGAATACGAAGACCCAGCCAATCGCCGCTTTCATGCGCAGCCGATCGCCTGCCCAGTCTGTGGGCCGCAGCTGACGTTCGTGTGGAGTGCACGTGCCGGCGTGTCTGCCGAACCTGATGCAGCAGCGCCACCGGCATTGGCAGAACCGATCGCTGCTTCCCCGGCGGAGCAATCGTATGCGCGCACCTGTGCCGCCGTTGTTCAGGCGCAGCACGTGCTGGCAAGCGGCCGTGTGCTCGCCGTGAAGGGGCTCGGCGGCTACCATCTGGCCTGCAATGCCGCAGACTCTGACGCCGTGGCGCTCCTGCGGACACGCAAGGGGCGCGGCGGCAAGCCGTTTGCCGTGATGGCCGCCGACCTGGCGGCAGTGCAGCGAATTGCCTTTGTGGACGCCGACGAAGCCAAGATTCTGGCAGGCGGCGCACACCCGATCGTCCTGCTCCGCAAGCGCCCGGGTGCTGCGCTTGCCGCCAATGTGGCGCCCGGCAACGGCTATATAGGCGTTATGCTGCCGTACACGCCGCTGCATGAACTGCTCTTCTCCGACCTGGGCGCCGGCGCCCCGCTCGACGTGTTGGTGATGACGTCGGGAAACCTGAGCGAGGAACCGATCAACTGGCGCGACGAGGATGCCCTGGCCCGGTTGAATACCCTTGCCGATGCTTTCCTGCTGCACGATCGGCCGATCTATGTGCCTTGTGACGATTCCGTCGTGCGCATATTTGAGGGTCATGAGCTGCCGGTCCGTCGCGCACGCGGCTATGCCCCACTGCCGGTAACCCTGCCTCAGGTCATGCGGGCACCCAGCGGGACACCCAGCCGGGCGCTGCTGGCGACGGGCGCCGATCTGAAGTCCACGCTGTGCCTGCTGCAAGGACAGCATGCCGTGCTTGAGCCAGCATATCGGCGACATGGGCAACGTCGAGACGTATGACGCCTTTACACATGCCGCCGAGCACCTGCAGACATTGTTCCGCATTGAACCGGATGTATTGGCCTGCGATGCGCACCCCGGCTACCTGTCGACACGCTGGGCGCATGACCATGCCCAAGGACGGCCGGTCATCACCGTCCAGCACCATCATGCCCATATCGCCGCGCTGCTGGCCGAGGCAGGGAGCTGCGGCCGGTACAAGCGATGAGCCGGTCATCGGTTTCAGCTTTGACGGCACCGGCTATGGCACAGACGGCGCGATCTGGGGCGGCGAGGTGCTGCTGGCCGGCTGCGCGGCATTCGACCGCTGGGCGCACCTGCGCTACGTGCCCCTGCCGGGGGGCGATGCGGCCGTGCAAAGGCCCTATCGCACGGCGTTGGCGCACCTGTGGGCGGCGGGCGTCGAATGGCTGCCCGCACTGCCTCCGGTTGCAGCGTGCCCGCCGGACGAGCGCGCGCTTCTGCTGCGCCAGCTGGAGACCGGTTTCAACTGTGTAGCGACCAGCAGCATGGGGCGGCTTTGTGACGCCGTGGCTGCGCTCGCCGGCGTCTGCCAGGCGGCTACCTACGAGGCGCAGGCTGCGATCGAACTGGAGGCGCTTGCCCCCAGCAGCCTGGCCGTCGACCCCACAGAATTGGCCAGGCTCGGCTATGAATTTCACTATATGGAAAGCGGCGGCGTGACGATTGTTGATGCGGCGCCGCTCGTGCGCCAGATTGCTGCCGACGTGATGAGCGGACGTTCGGCAGGTTGGATTGCCGCCCACTTTCACGGGGCATTGGCGCACATGATCGTCCAGGTCGCTTGCGAAGTGCGTGGGCGCACAGGCCTGGGGCGGGTCGCGTTGAGCGGCGGCGTCTTTCAGAATGTCGTGCTGCTCGGCGCCGCCGTCGGTGAACTGCGGCGCGCCGGCTTCGCCGTGCTTGTACACCGGCGCGTGCCTCCCAACGACGGCGGCCTGGCGTTGGGCCAGGCGGTCATCGCCGCCAGACAGCTGTTGCTCTAGTAGTATCGTTTTGTGGTCAAATGTCGGATGTAACCTGCGCCGCGTCGTGCTAATGTATGACGGTGTGAGTATCCCTCTTACAGACAGCGAAGGCACAACCGCAGCGTACACGAGCACGCGCAGCAAGGTTGTAGTAATATGATCAGGGATGAGTTTTTAGCGAACGTGAGCCTCGAACTCCGGACACCTTTGACCGGTGTTCTGGCGATGACCGAGGCGCTGCAGGCGCAGACCTTTGGGCCGTTGAACGAGCGCCAACTGCAGCTGCTGCAGCGTATGGAACACAGCGGCAGGCATTTACTGGCCACCATCAATGATATGCTGGACCTGTCCCGGTTGGATGCAGGGCTGCTGGACCTGGCGGTTGACCGAATGTGCCTTGGAACCGTTGTGCCTAGAATGCGTCCAGGCCGTGGCGGGAGCCGCAGCAGCCAAGCGGCAGTCGGTGCACTTCAGTATTGAACCACAGTCTTTGCGGATTGCAGCCGATCCGCGCCGGCTGCGTCAAATGTTGGTCAACTTGCTGGACAATGCGGTAAAGTTTACGCCAGAGTGTGGATCGTTGGCCTGCAAGTTACGGGCTTTCACTGCGCGGGCGATCCTCTGGACTGCATAGGTGGCGATGGGTGTGTGCGGTTCGTGGTTTGGGACACTGGGATCGGGATTGCGCCCGAAGATCGGGACAAGCTGTTTCGACCTTTTTCGCAGCTTGACAGCAGCCTGACACGCAGGCATTCTGGCACAGGATTAGGATTGGTTTTGGTGAAACGCATGGCGGAATTACATGGTGGACACGTCGGAGTTGAGAGTTCGCCCGGCCAAGGGAGCCGCTTCTGCATCTCCCTGCCCTGGCGCGCACCCGAAACCGTGCAGGCGTCGGTGCAGGCAGGCGAGGGGGTATAGATGGTGACGTCAGGCAAGGTCCTTATCGTCGACGACGAGCCGATCGCACGCGAATCATTGGAAGCGCTGCTGCTCGGGGAGAATTACGAGTTGCATTTTGCCGCCAATGGCGCGGATGGGCTGCAGAAAGCCAAGGCGCTGCGTCCGGATGCCATCCTGCTTGACGTCATGATGCCCGGCATGGATGGCTTCGAGGTCTGCCGCCGGCTGCGCGACGACAGCGACCTGGAACAAGTGGCCATCATCATGATCACCGCGCTGGACGATCGCTCGTCCCGGCTGGCGGGTCTGCGTGCCGGCGCCGACGAGTTCCTTTCCAAGCCTTTTGACAGCGTCGAGTTAAAGACCCGCCTGCACACGATCGCTCGGCTTGGCCGCTACCGGCGCCTGCTGGCCGAACGCAACCGTCTCGAGTGGATCGTCGAACAGTCGGAGGAGGGCTATGTCCTGCTGGACGATGGGGGCATCATCCGCTATGTGAACCCGCGGGCTCGCACCTACCTGGGGCTGCCGCAGGGGGCAGACGGTCACGACTTTCTGCAGGCCGCCCGCCGTCTGTATCGGCTCGAGCCGGTGGCTGGGTGGCAGCAGTGGGAAGTTGACGGCACATTTTCCACACCGTGCTACCTGGTGCAGCCTGAAACCTTGACGGCGCGCGCGTTCTGGCTGCAAGCTGACGGCCAGGGCAACCCGCATCTGCCCGAACTGGGGCGCATCGTGCGCTTGCGCGATGTGACGGCCCAGATGGGCAGCTACCAGGACATGCGGCGTTTTCACACGACGGTCGTGCATAAGCTGCGTACGCCCTTGATTGCCATGCATGGCAGCTTTACCTTGCTGGCCAACTATGGCGGCGAGATGAGCGCCGCCGAAGTGGAGGAGTTTGCCCGCACTGCGCTGGCAGGGATTGAGCGGCTCAAGTCGGAGATCGACGATATCCTGCAGTACATCAACGCGCCCGTGCTGGCGCTCTCCGGCGATACCATGACGTTTGCCGAATTTCGCCGCCGCCTGCTCGAGCAGTCAAAGCAGCTCGAAATCAAGGAGTTTGAGCTGCGCTTCGACGAGGGCATCGACCACATGTTGGTGCCGCTGACGCCGCAGGCGCTTGATACGATCGTTTGGGAATTGTTGGAAAACTCGGTCAAATTCCATCCTGGTAAGCAGCCGCGCGTCCAGATTGACGTGGGCTTTGAGTCCCAGCGGCTGATCCGCCTCTGCATTCGCGACGACGGCGTCACTTTGTCGCCTGAACAGCTGCGCACGGCGTGGACACCCTATATTCAAGGCGAAAAATACTTCACCGGTGAGTCGCCCGGCATGGGGCTTGGGCTGTCCTTGGTGGCGACGCTTGTCTGGCAAGTGGGCGGCGAAGTGCAGCTTGCCAACCGTGAAGATGGCAGCGGCGTGGAAGTGAATATCCGGCTGCCGCTGCCCGAGATTCTGGATATGACCAAAGCTTGATAGGGCCCCCGCTGATTTTTGGCGATCAATTTGGAACAGGAACAGGTACACGGCATATGGCAGACAGCTCCTACGTGCCCACGCGGGCGATGTTCATCGTTGCACATCCAGACGACATAGAATTTGGCGCTGCGGGCACGGCCGCGCGGTGGGTGCAGGAGGGCGCCGAGTGTGCTTCGTCCTGGTCACCAGCGGCGACGTCGGCATCGCCAAGCCCGATATCACGCGTGCCGAGGCCGCCGCAGTGCGTGAGGTCGAGCAGCTGGCGGCGGCCGAAGTTCTGGGCGTCAAAGACGTCGTCTTCTTGCGTGAACCGGATGGGTCCGTGGTGAACACGCTCGACCTGCGCAAGCGGCTGGTCCGTGAAATACGCCGGTTTAAGCCTGAAGTCGTTGTTTGCGGCGACCCGACCGTTTTCTTTGTGGAAAACACCTATATCAATCATCCGGATCATCGCGCCGTGGCCGCAGCTGCGCTTGACGCCGTATTCCCGGCTGCCGGCCAGCCGCACGTCTTTGAAGAACTGGCCGCCGAGGGCCTGGCGGCGCATAAGGTGCGCAAGGTCTACGTCGAGGGCTGGGGCGGCGGCGACACCTGGATCAACACCTCCTCGGTGATCGACCGCAAGGTCGAGGCGCTGCGCAAGCACGTAAGCCAGATCGGCGAGTGGGATCCCGAGCCGATGGTGCGCCAGTGGTCGCGCGAGGCCGGCAAGGGCAAGGAAATGGAATACGCCGAGAGCTTCCGCGTAATGACCATTGTCAGTGACGAAGACTGGGCCAAGCTTCATCCCCAGAATAGTTCGCCCGGCACAACTGTACTATCGTGAATTCGTCCCCGGGATACCCACATATCCCGGGGACGTCAGATGCTGTCTGAGACCCCAAAGCCACCCTCCTCCCCACCTTCCTTTGTCAGCGAATTGTAATGACCGGCGCGAAATCGCTCTGTTACACTATGGGCGCTAGACAGGCTTTGCACAAGTGTGTGAGCAGGAATTTCTAGTATCAGAAGCGAGTGAGGAACGTTTGTCACGTCTGGATGTGCCGCAGTCAAAGAGTTCTGGGTTACGGCTGTATGTTGAGCGCCAGGCAAGTTCGCCTGGCCGCTACGTGCTGGAACAACTGCTCTTTGTCCTCTGCGGGTGGATACCGACCGTCGTGGGGATTGCCGTACGCGCCGTGCTGTACCGGCTGATCCTGTCGATGAAGGGCGTCGCCGCCATCGAAAACGGGGTCCGCATCCGGTTTGCAGATCAGGTGCGCCTGGGCCGCAACGTGTATCTCGATCAGGGTGTCTACCTGCATGCCTGCCCTGGCGGCATCGAGATCGGCGACAACAGCTTTGTCATGCACGGCGCCGTGCTGCACGTCTACAACTTCCGCGATCTGCCGCATGCGTTTATCCGCATCGGGCGCGACAGCCTGATCGGCGAGATGAACGTGCTGCGCGGCCAGGGCGGCATCACCATCGGCGACCGCGTCTACACGGCCCCCTTGGTGCAGTTGCTGGCCGTAAATCATGTGTACTCTGACCCGGACCGGCCCGATGGTCGAGCAGGGGATTACGGCCGAAGGCATCGTCGTGGAGGATGATGTGTGGATCGGCGCCGGCGCCGTCATCACCGACAACGTGCGCATCGGCAAGGGCGCAGTCGTCGCGGCCGGTGCCGTGGTGACCGCAGGATGTGCCGCCCCATACGGTGGTAGGCGGTGTACCGGCCCGGGTACTAAAAACGATTACGCAGGACGACGTTCAGAAAAACGGCAGCCAGCAGCGCTGGAAAACCTGCCACAAAGCAGGTCTATCTTTGAAAAGCAAATGGGCGCAACAGCACGCGAGGGGGATGGCATGACGACGCTTAGCATTGTGATTCCGGCCTATAACGAAGAAGGTGGCATACAGGCGATCATGGATCGCGTCTTGGCGGTTCGCCCGGCGCTGAAAGCGGTCGGCGTCGACGAGATGGAGCTGATCGTCGTAGATGACGGTTCGCGCGACCGCACCGCCGAAATCGTCATGGCCACCCCAGGCGCAACGCTGGTCCAGCATGCACATAACGGCGGCTATGGCGCTGCGCTGAAAACGGGTTTCGCCGCTGCCAAGAGGCGAGTGGATCGGCTTCCTGGATGCTGACGGCACCTATCCGCCCGAGTACTTTCCCAAGCTCTACAGCGCGGCCGTCGAACAGCAGGCCGACATCGTGATCGGCTCGCGCATGGCCGGTGAGAAGAGCGAGATGCCCAAGGTCCGCCGGCTGGGCAACATGATTTTTGCCCGCCTGGTCAACATCGTAGCCGCGTCCAACATCACCGACTCTGCCAGCGGCCAGCGCATCTTCAAGCGCAGCGTGCTCGAACAGCTCTATCCGCTGCCGGACGGCCTGAACTTGACGCCCGTGATGAGCACGCGTGCCCTGCACGAGCACATGAAGATGATCGAAGTGGCGATTCCCTACAGCGAGCGCGTTGGCCGCTCCAAGCTGAGCGTGGTGCGCGACGGCTACCGCTTCGGCCAGTCGATCGTGTGGACGGCGCTGAACTATAACCCCGTACGCCCGCTCGGCCTCTTTGGCTTGGGGGCTCTGGCCCTCGCCGCCATCATCGGCGTGATCCTGGTCGTTGCACGCCTGCAGGGCATTCAGAGCGTCGGCGCCGTCGGGCGCGTTTGCCCTCTTCGCCGGCCTGGTCCTGGCCGTTGCGGGTATCAGCATTCTCACACTAGGCGTCAGCTTCAACTACTTCGTGGCCCTGTTCCACAAGACGCCGGTCAAGCAGGGGCTGTTTGGCAAGCCCATCTTCCCCGGCCTGGAGCAGCATTTTGGCTGGATGGGATTGGCGGCGTTTGGGTTTGGCATTGTGGTGGCGCTGGTAAGCTTTGTGCTGGCGCTCAACGGCTGGACGCTGACGCAGCTGTGGATCTACTACCTGGCCAGCGCCAGCTTCACCCTGATCGGCATCCAATTGATGATTGCCTGGGTGCAGCTGCAGGTGTTTGATACGCTGCGCATCCGCGAGGAACTGGCGGCGGATGACCTGCGCGGCAAGGAAGTCAAGGCGCCGCAGGCGCGCATCCCCGTGGATGACTACCCCGAAACGCCGATCCGCGTGCCGACGCAGCCGCACGCCTAGACATGCTGGTATTCGCATATCTACCTGGTTTGACAGGTTATCATTATCATCTTTGTTTTGCAGATAACTTGCCTGAGTTAAGGAGAAACAATCCGTATGGCTGAACACGACGAACTAGTTGCATGACTCGGAAAAGGCAGATGGCGAGAAGACCGCCAACATCGAGCTTTTTCCGTCGATTCGCGATAATCTTGGCACCCGCCGGATTCCACCGCTGCGTCCGTCGCACTTTCCGGATGCCGGCGCCAGCGTACAGACTTTGACCTCATCGACGCGCCCGGCCGGCACGGTGGACGTCATGCTGGTCAATCCGCCCACGCCCGATGGCGCCATCTGGATTCGCAGCCAGCATCGCGTCGGCCGGCGCAGCCGCGAGAACATGATCTGGCCGCAGGTCAGCCTGGCCCAGATGGCTGCCATCCTGATGCCGGAATACACGATCGAAATCGTCGACTGCGTGGCGGCGCGTATGGGCTGGGAGGAGTTTGCCAAGATCCTGGAGGAGAAGCGGCCCAAGTATTACATCACGCAGGTGACGGCGCCGACGCTGCGCAACGACATGTATGGCGCCTTCCTCGCCAAGTCGCTGGGCGCCAAGACGATGGCGTTTGGCACGCATGTCACGCCGATGACGCTCGAGACGATGCGCCCCTTCCCGGTGCTCGATTTCGTGCTGCGCGGCGAGCCGGAGATGACGCTGCGTGAACTGATCGACCGCCTGGAGGGCAAGTCGCCCAGCAATCCCAAGGTGGCCAAGATGCTGGCCGAAACGAGCAAGCCCCAGGTGCGCAGGGTAGGCACCCAAGCCGTGGCCGACGCCTTCCCCGTGGCCGGCTTGGAGTCCGAGGATGAGCCATATGCCTCGATCCTGGGCCTGGCGTGGCGCAAGGACGACGAGATCATCATCAACCCGGACCGGCCGTTTATCCCGAACCTGGACGATCTGCCGATCCCGCGCCACGAACTGCTGCCGCTCGACAAGCAGCGCATGCCGATGATCAAGGGGCCGTTTACCTTTATCGTCACGAGCCGCGGCTGCCCTGCGGGCTGCAAGTACTGCATCAAGCACGTGAGCTATCAGAACAGCGTGCGTGTGCGCTCGGCCGAGAACATTGTCGAGGAGATCGAGTATCTCAATCGCCTGGGCATCTACAACATCCACATGTATGCCGACCTGTTCACGGTCAACCGCCAGCATGTGATGGACATGTGCAATCTGCTGATCGAGAAGGGCATCAAGATTACGTGGACGTGCAACAGCCGTGTCGACTATGTGGACGAAGAACTGCTGGCCAAGATGGGGCAGGCAGGCTGCTGGCTGATCTCCTGGGGGATCGAAAGCTCCAACGAGATGATTCTCAAGCGTGCGCGCAAGGGCTACAAGAAGGAACAGGCGTTCAAGGCGCTGCAGTGGGCGCACAATGCCGGCATCAAGAACTGGGGCTATTTCATTATCGGCCTGCCGGGCGAGACCGAAGAGACGATCAAGGAGACGATTGTGTACTCCAAGCAGCTGCCGCTGGATATCGCCCTCTTCCATATCGCTGCCCCCTATCCCGGCACGCCGTTCTTCTACGAGGTGGTGGAGAACAACTGGTTCCGGCCCGGCACCAAGTGGGAAGAGGTGGACATGGACCAGTCCACCGTGCTCGACTACGGCAACCTGACGGCCGAGCAGCTGGAGTACTGGCAGAAGCGGGCCACGCGTGAGTGGTCGCTGCGCCCGGGCCCCATGTGGACGTTTGCCAAGGGCCTGAATACGTGGGAAGGCGCCAAGAGCGCAGTCAATGTTGGCTGGCAGATGCTGCAGTTCTCGCGCACATAATTAGAGGTATAATGTTGGCTCGTTCTAAGGAGCCAACGCCATGAAGCAACGAACCGACATGACGTCAAGTCAAACGCTGGCAGGCCGTACCAGGCCCGTACGAGTGACAGGCAAGCGCGTCATGCCCGGTCACGCTGCACTGGCACTCGGCATCTGCTCTACTGCACTTTATATCGTATCGGCAGTCGTATCCTTTGCTTATTCTTACGACCAAGGGGCAGGCCGTGAAAAGCTGACGCTGATGCTGATCGGCCTGCTGCTGCCACTGCTGCTGGCCGTCCTGGTGCGCAATCGCATCGAGACTGTCATCGGTATGCTCGGTGTCGTGCTCGGCGTTGCGGCGCCTTTGATCGGGGTGGCGGCGCTGACGATTCCCGGCGTGGACAAGGGCGCGGCAGCCGGCAACCTGGCCGTGCTTGTGCCGCTCGCCGGCTGCGGCCTCGTCTGGGCGCTGACGCGCAACTATCTCCCGCTGCTCGCCGTGCTGGGCGTCTGCCTGGCCGCGGCGACCGGCGTGATTTTTGTTAGCGGCGAGTATGCCGCCATGCTCGGCATTGTGGTCGGTGTTGTGATTGGCTTTGGTTACTTTTGGCGCCAGCGGGTTGCTGCGCCATCGCGCTGGCTGCACGTAGTCGATTTTGCGGTGCTCTTCCTTGCGGTTCTTGTCTTTGACTGTCTACTTGCTGCTGATCCTGGCACCTGAGCGCACGGGCCAGATCGGCACGCATGCTGCCAGACTTTTATGCCCAGCGTTTTGCAGCCTGGCACGACTCGCCTGCCATCGTCCGTGACTACTTATACACGGGCAGCGGCTTGGGGGCGTCCGCCATGGTGCTTTCTTCCTACCTGTTCTTAGTCCACGTTCCCTACTTCTACCACGTGCACAACCTGTTTTTACAGGTGGGCATCGAACAGGGGCTGCCCGGCATGATCGGCCTGCTTGGCATGTTTGTCGCCGCCTTCTGGTCGATGTCCATTGCCGTGCGTCGTGCCCACGCCTACGTGGCCCTGTGTGCCGCCTCGGTGTTGGCATCGCTGTTGGCCCTGTTTGTGTCGGGCCTGTTTGAGTCCGATGTCTATGCCGGCCGCTGGGTCGTGATTATGTACTTGTCGTTTGGCTTTGCCTGGGTCATTGCGCAGTACGACGTTTCGGGCCGGGCGACCCGGCGTGGGGTACCGAATCGGCCGCAGTCGACAGACTGGATGATAGGCAGCATTCCCCTGCTGTTGGTCGCCGGCCTGTTCTTGCTGCCGGGCGCACAGGCGCAGTGGACTGCCAACCAGGGTGCCCTGGCCCAGACCAAGGCTGAATTGAGCGGGTTTCGCTTTCCGCTCACGCTTATCCAAGACGAAATGCGCCGGGATCCGCGTACGAAGCTCGACTCGTCGATCACGCTTTATCGCGCTGCGCTTGGCGGCTGACCCAAACAACGCAACGGCACTGCGACGGCTGGCACAGATTGAGCTCTCGCTGGGCGAGGTCGACAATGCGCTGCAGAACCTGGAGCGTGCCTATTACAACGCACCGGGGGATCGGGCGACGCGCCAGATGCTGGGCGAAGCCTATGCGGTCAAGGGGCGCCTTGATGAGGCAACTGCACTCTGGAAATCGATCGGCGTGGCGAAAGAATTGTTAAAAAACCGCCTTTGGTGGTACGAACACCTAGGGGATACACAGTCTGCCTCCAACATACGTGCGGTGCTGGATCGGCTGGGAATGTAACTTTGCAGCAATACTACGAATCGAGTCGATCGAACCTTATGAACGAACAACTTGCGCAGTCTTGGTGGTTGATCCTGCTCTCGGTTGCATCTGGTGTCGCTGGGCAGACGTGCCTGAAAATTGGCCTCACGAAGGCGGGTGGCGACGCTTCTTCCGATACGTTATTCAGCCTGATCGGTCTGATTCTGCGTTCACCGCTGGTCATGGGCGGGCTCTTTTTCTATGCGCTTGGGCGCGATCTCCTGGATTGCGGTGCTGCGCAGGATGGACCTGAGCTATGCGTATCCGTTTTTAGCGCTAAACTTCGTGCTGATTGCCCTTGTCGGGCAGTTCGTCCTGGGCGAGACGGTGCCCTGGATTCGCTGGGTTGGGATTGCGGCTATTTGTGTGGGCATCTTGTTGATTGCGAACAGCGGCGTGAGCCAGTAAGCGGCCCGACAATTGACTTCGTCAACCGGGTGATAGTTTGAATTTGGCGGTAGAGTGGTGAAAGTCAGCGATCGAACAGCCATACGTATATCTGCGCTTGCCCTCTGGGCCTGTACGGTTCTGACCGTTATGACAGTCCTGGTGGGCGCGTCGCCCGTGCTGGCACAGAGTTCGCCGGTCAGCACCGGACGCGGCTGGACACCTGTCGCGGCGATCCCGCAGTTCGCTGCCGATGCACTGCCGCCCTATATGGTCGTCGACGAAAACCGCACTGTGCATGCGTTTGCGTCGCTGCCCTTGTCAGACGACCCCACCGATCCGGCCGCCAAGGAGCGAGGGATTTTTTACCGGCAGTGGACGCCCGATGGGGGCTGGACGCCGATCAACGATATTCTCCTCACGCCGCTCAAGCAGCAGGCGCGTATCAAGGACGTTCTGTTGGACGAGGCTGGCATCATCCACCTGGTCTTCTACGGCGGTGACGAGCAGGAAGCCAACATTTACTATACCTGGGCGCCCGCCGCAGAGGCCGGTTCGGGTCATGCCTGGGCTGAACCGCTTGCGATCGGGCCAATGGCCACCACGCCGGAGGTGGCGGCCATTACCGGTGACGGCCAAGATAAGCTGGCCGTCATCTATGCCGGCAACTTGGGAGAAGGCAACAGCTTGTATGTTACCTACTCCGATGATGCGGGCGTCAGTTGGAGCGACCCGGCTACCCTGTTCTCAACCTATTCGCTCGACAACAAGGTGTTTGACTTCGACTGGCACATGGGCGAGTCGGGCAGGCTGTATGCCGTCTGGAACGTGACAAACCAGAACGGCCAGAATGTGACTGGGTACTACGCCAAACTGGACAATCTTGCCGACCGGAAATGGACCGAACCCGTCGAGATTGACACAAATGTGGGCTTGGGGATTGCGATTCCGGCAGTCACGGAATACAACGGGACCGTCATGCTGATGTACAACAACGGCCTGGCAGACACAGTCTCTCCCGTCATGTGGCTCAAGCTGTCGACCGACGGCGGCAGTCGCTTCACCGACCCGATACGCCCGTTTCCGGATCATATCGGCCGTAACGGCGTTATCTCGTTCGTTCAAGACAGCGGCGGGACGCTGCACGTATTTTGGGGCGAGCGTATTCCGGGCGGCTATGGCGAGAATCTCGACATGCATGGCATGTGGCACTCAACATGGGATGGCGCCGCGTGGCGACCGCCAGTGCCGGTCGTCTCCGGCCCGCAGTCAAGTGAGTTTGACCCATATGATGCCCGCGCCGCCGTCGTGCAAGGGAACGTGATCTTGCTCACCTGGCGCACCGACCCCGGGCGTGAGGTCGGCAGCACCTGGTACAGCAGCACCGTGCTCGATACGCCCGAACTGCCCATCAAGGCGCTGCCTGCCCAACCAGATTCTGTTTCATCGGTGCCGTCGTCACTGGCCGCCGTGCTTGCCACGGCTACTCCCGCTGTTACTGCAACGGCGGCGGCGTCCACGTCTGCTCTTGATGCTGCTCTCACGGCGCAGGAGAGCCAGGTGAGGCTGGATTTCTCTAAGCAGCCGGGGCCTGCTGCGGCCGGCAGCCCGGCCGTTCCACTGCTGGGTGCCGTTGTGCCGACCATGTTCTTTGTTATGGCGGCACTGCTTTTTGGCAGTTTGCGTCGCCCGAAATCATAGGAGGGTTTGTTGCTCGCCGGTATCCGCGAACTAACAGGATCACATGAATTGCTCTGGGCTTGGACCGTCCGCACGGTCAAAGCGCGTTATCAGCAGTCGCTGTTGGGGGGCATCTGGGCCGTCCTGCAGCCGGCGGCCTCGGCGATCATATTCAGCGTCATTTTCACCCGGTTTGTGCCGATCGACACAAACGGTATCCCGTACATTGTGTTCTCGTACGTTGCCCTTGTGCCGTGGACACTTTTCTCTGGTTCCGTCAGCGATATGGTGGATTCGCTGGTGGGCAACATGAATTTGATCAGCAAGATCTACTTCCCACGCGAGGTTTTGCCGTTCGCCTTGGCCTTGGCACGCCTGCTCGACTTTGGCATTGCCTTTGTCATCATGATTCTCTTGATGCTCTTGTACCGCATGCCTATCTTCACGGTTTCGTGGCTCTATCTCCCTATCATCATATTGGTGCAGGTGCTCTTCACGGCAGGCGTTGGTTTGTTGGGCGCGGCGCTCAATGTGTTTTATCGTGACATGCGCCACCTGTTCGCCCTGCTCCTGCAACTGTGGATGTATGCTTCCCCCGTCATTTACCCGGTCACCGCCGTGCCTGAGCAGTTCCGCACGCTCTACTTCTTGAACCCGATGGCGGGCATCTTGACCGCATATCGCGAGGTGTTGATCCTTCAGCAGGTGCCTGGCACTTACTTTGTCGCTACCACGATTCTTGCCGTGGTGACTTTTCTTTTTGGCTACTGGTTTTTCCGCAGGGTGGAGCCACGCTTTGCGGACGTGGTCTAGTGGTAGATTCAGCCTCTGTCCGGGCTACTCTAGGTGAAATGAATGGCAACGTCGATCGAGTTTGACAACGTATCAAAGTGTTACCGGCTGGGCAAGGGGCTGCCGAGCTTGCGTGAGGCCGTGGGCGGCATGTTCAACGCCGCGCCTGCAAAGCTGCACTGGGCGGTCAAGAACGTGAGCTTTAGCCTGCAGCCTGGCGAGGCCATGGGCATCATCGGTCCGAACGGCGCCGGCAAGACGACCATTCTCAAGCTGCTTTCCAAGGTTTCATTTCCCACCAGCGGCGAAATCCGTGTCAAGGGCCGCATGTCGGCACTGATCGAACTGGGGGCAGGCTTTCATCCCGACCTGACGGGGCGCGAGAACGTCTACATGAACGGGGCCATCCTTGGCATGCGCCGTGAAGAGATCCGCATCGCGGTTTGACCAGATTGTGGAATTTGCCGGCATCGGCAAGTTCCTCGACACGCCGGTCAAGCGGTATTCGTCGGGTATGTACGCCCGCCTTGGCTTCGCTATTGCCGCCCATGTAGACCCTGAAATACTGCTTGTCGACGAGGTATTGGCTGTCGGCGACTATGCGTTTCAGCAGAAGTGCCATGCCCGGATGGCCGAACTGCGCAACCGCGGTACCTCTCTGATCCTGGTGGCACACAACCTGGAGGCAATTCGCCAGGTGTGCGATCGGGGCCTGGTCATGTACCGCGGCGAGAACGTGTTCCAGGGAAGCGCAGCCGAGGCCGTGATCACCTACTCCGACATCCTGCGCAAAGCGGCACGTGAGTCGCAGATTGCGGCCCCGACCGAGGAAGGGCTGTCGTCGCGCGTCATGACCTTTGACGCCGAAATCCTGAAGGTCACGCTGGCCAACGCGGCCGGACAGCCGATCTCCGTCGTCCGCTCCGGCGAAAAGGCCTCGGCCCTCGTCGACGTACTATTTCACAAGCCGGTTGAGCAGCCGATCTTCTCGTTCACCGTGCGCACGCCGGATGGGCGCATCGTGTATGACACCACCACACGCTGGCAAGGGCTCGAGACGCGCGATTTTGAACCGGGCGATCGGGTCCAGGTGGCCTTTGACCTGGACGTGACCTTGCTGGACGGCGAATACGAGTTGGGCGCCGACGTCGTCGCCACCGACTTTGGCCACTATTACGACCGCATGGAGCGCGCAATGTCCTTTGCCGTCATGGGCGATGAACGCGCAAAAGGCATTGCGGACCTGAAGGCGCAGATTCGCTTGTCCCCTACCACGCACGCCGGTAGTACTCAACAGACCGAGGGGCAGGTAAAGGCGTACTAGTGATGAACGACCCGCTGGTTAGCGTCATTATTCCAGCATATAAACAGGCGGATTTTATCGGTGCCGCCATTCGCAGCGTCCTTGATCAGACGTATACGAATATCGAAGCCATCGTAGTCGACGACGTCTCGCCTGACAACACAGCCGATGTGGTTCGTTCGTTTGACGATCCGCGCTTGCACTACATCTTGCACGACAAGAACCGCATGCTGGCCGCGGCACGCAACACCGGCATGCGCGCCGCACAGGGTGACATTTTTGCCCTGCTCGACGCCGACGACTACTTCGACACGAAGAAGATTGCGATGCACGTCGAGTATCTGCGGCAGAATCCCCAAGTTGGCGTGTCTTACAACGCTCGCTACGACCTGTTGTGCGGTCGTGAAGGCATCCGCAACAGCGTGCGCGTGCCGCCAAAGCTTTCCCTTGCGGACCTTGTGTTGGGTTTCCCTTTCTGCCCCAGCGACATGGTGCTGCGGCGCGAGTGGGCGTTCGCCGTGGACCTGTTTGACGAGAGCTACATTCACTTCAGCGAGGACCTGGACATCAACTGCCGCCTCGCACTGGCCGGCTGCCAGTTTGGGGGCATCGATCGCTGCCTGAACTATCGCCGCTTTCATGCCAACAGGGTCATTCGCAATACACGCCAGCGGCTTGAGGGCTCCATACGCGCGCTCGACAAGACCTTTGCCGATCCACGGACGCCGCCAGAGGTGCAGGCGCTCAAGGGTCGCGCGTATGCGAACAACTTTGTCGTATGGGGTGTCGAGGCGCTCCACCAGTACGACACGGCCACCGGCCTGGAGTTTCTCGCCGAGGCCGTGCGCTGCCTGCCTGAACTGCTCACAGGTACGCCGAATGAACTGACTACATTTTTGATGTATGAGGTCATCTTCGACGAAACGGCCGATCACGCCAGGACCTATCGTGAAATTGTGGCGCAGCTGCCTGCGGAATACGCCTCGGTGCGGGCGCAGATGGAATGGGGTATCGGGCGCGCCTGGCTGATCAAGGCCTACCGTGCCCTGATTTGGGGTGCGCGCGAGGAAGGCCGCGCCTGCTTGCGCGGGGCGGTGCAGGCGGGAGCATGCGTCGACAACCAGTACCTGCGCGACGTTGTGTATCAGCTCGGGGGCTACGAGATTGAACGCGGCTCAGACGCTGCCTATGCCGCCGCACGCCGCCTGGACGAAGAACTTAAGCTGGCCATGCCGGCCGCCAGGCTGCCTTCGCTTGCTTCGGCGATGCGGCTGGCGCGTGCCTTCGAGTACTACAGTGCCGGCCAAAATGAGGCTGTACCCTCCGAAATATTGCGAGCGTTTCGCATGGATCCACGCACCATGCTCAACCGCGGCGCTCTATCCATCCTCGTGCGTTCGGCCGTGCAGACACGGCTGGGCGCAAAGTGACGCACACACCAGGCGGGCGTACTCTACAACCTGCAGTGTGCTTAAAAGGAGGCGAGCACAAGTGAAACTGGGTGTGGTTATCGAGGAAACTTGGGATTTCTTCAACGAACTCTACGCTGATTTCAACACCCGGTATGAGACTCGCCTCTTTGCCCGGCGGAGGTTAAAGTCCGGGCCGTTTCACACGCGCATCAACAATGCCCTGCTGCGCAACGACATGCAGTCGTTCCTTGCCGGCAACGACGTCGTGTTCTTCGAGTGGGCAAGCGAACTGCTGGTGCTGGCCAGCCACCTGCCTAAGCGCTGCCCTATCGTAACGCGGCTGCACCGCTATGAGCTGTATCAATGGGCCGACCGCGTTAACTGGGATGCCGTCGACCGCATCATCCTCGTCAGCGAGGCCAAACGGCGCGAGTTTGTGGCGCGCTTTCCGCAGCAGGCGCACAAGATCGCCGTGATTCCCGTGGGTGTGGACCTACAGAAGTTTGGGTATTTCGAACGCGCCTTTGACAGCTGGTGCGGGGGGGAATATCGGCATCCTGTGTCATCTTGCGCCACGCAAGCGTGTATATGAACTGATTCTAGCCTTTTCCGAACTGGCAGACCGGCATCCGCCGCTGCACCTGCACATTGCGGGAGCTGCAGGCGACGCATTCCGTGACTATGAGGAAGCGCTGCACTTCTTGGTGGCGCAGCTCGGCCTGCAGGAGCGTGTGACCTTCTACGGCAATGTCAAAGAGACATGGAACTGGTACCCGAAGATCGACGTCTTTGTCTCCAACAGTTTCTCAGAGGGTCTGCAGGTTGCGCCCATGGAAGCGATGGCGATGGGCTGCTGTGTCCTCTCACACCGCTGGCACGGTGCCGACGAGCTTGTGCCCCCCGAGAACCTCTACCTGACAGATAACGAGCTTGTGGCAGCGCTTTCAGCCTACCTGGCACTCCCCCCGGCCGAGAAGCAGGCTGTCGCCCATGCGATGCGGCAGCGCGCAACTGACCTTTTTGACGTGTACGATAAGATTCCGCGAATCAACCGGGTCATCGAGGACGCGCTCGCAGCAGGCAGTCAGGCGCCGACAAGAAGACTGTAGCATGAAGATCGGCTACCTCATGCAGGCGGGTGCGCCAAACATGCAGGTCCAGCCCGCGATCTGGCCCGGCTGCCCATGTATGGCACGTGTGCCACGAACTGCAGGCGCTTGGCCACGAGGTCAGCCTGCTCACCGCTGCCGATAATCGCCTGTGGCGGTCCGACGACCTGGTCACATTTCGCCCGGTCCAGGTACGCATGGATCGCGGCGCCCTGCACCTGTTTGAGCGCGGCACTGCGCCGTATCCAGTCCACCTTGCAGCTGCCCTACCTCCATTTCTTCGAAAGCATGCGCTTTGCTTCGGCCTGCTGGCAGGAGCTGGCCGGCTGTGACCTGCTCTACGAGCGCATGGGCTGGATGGGGTGCGGCGGCGCCATTGCCGCCCGGCGCAGCGGGCAGCCACTGGTGCTGGAAGTCAACGGCGATCACCTGGCCGAGTACGAGATGCTGGGCGTCGCGCCGCAGGGTATACAGCGCACAGGCTTCGCTCCAGTTCATGCGCTGGGCAACGGCGCAGGCGGCCTGGGTGGTTGCCACCGGCGAAGGTTGGCGGCGCCGTTTTCTGCAGCGCTGGCCGGTTGACCCTGCCCGCGTTTCGGTGGTGGAAAACGGCAGCGAAGTCGTGCAGCTGCTCCCACGCGCGGACCTGGCAAATTTCCAGGAGGACACCTGCGCCTCCGGCCCCGATGACCGGCCCGTGCGCCTGGTATACGTCGGCGGTTTCGAGCCGTGGCACGGCATCCTCGTCCTGCTCAACGCCCTGAGCCAAGGTTGTGGGCCGTAACCCGCGCCGTTCACCTTGATCTCATCGGCGACGGCAGCGCCCGGCCCGAGATCGAACGTTTCATCGCCGAGCAGCGCCTGGAACCCTATGTGACGCTGCATGGCTTTCTGCGGATTGAGCAGGCGGCGCCGATCCTGGGGCGCAGTGAAATCGGACTTTCTCCTTACTGCGGCCGTGTGGAGTACTCAGGCCTCAAGCTGCTGGACTATAAGGCGGCTGGTCTGGCCACTATTGCCTCCGGTGAAGGCGGTGAGCCGGCCGTACTGCAGCACGGTCGGACAGGCTGGATCGTGCCGCCCTGCGACGTGGACCGGCTCGCCGAGGCCCTTGTGACGCTGTGTGATGATGCCCCGCTGCGCCGCTGCATTGGCCAGGCTGCCCGGGCCGAGGCGGAAGCGGAGCACAGTTGGCGGCATACGGCCGTACAGCTGCAAGACAATCTTCGCCAAGGTGGTGCATTGATGTCCGTTTACACCACCTCTCGCCGCAGAGCCTATGACCGCTCCGGCCGACTCGCAGAAGCCGCGGGCATGGTCAGTTTCGTAATCCCGAACTACAATCACGCGCGCTACCTGGGACAGGCCATCGCGAGCGCGCTGGCGCAGACCTACCCGAACGTCGAAGTAATCGTCGTGGACGATGGCTCAACCGACGACAGCCGTGCGGTGGCAGCAGCATTTGGCGACCGTATCCGCTACATCTATCAGCAGAATGCCGGCCTGTCGGCAGCGCGCAACACGGGCGTGCGCGCCGCACAGGGCGAGTACATCGCCCTACTCGACGCCGATGACCTGGTCGAGCCCGCCTATGCTGAGCGCCTGCTGGCGGCATTGGCGGAGGCGCCGCAGGCGGCCGGCGCCTACTGCGGCTTCCGCTTTGTCGACCAGGACAACCGGCCGCTAAACCGGGTCGAGCAGCGGATTGCGGCGCCTGAGGCCCTGTACGGCGCCCTGCTCAACGGCAACTATTGGGTCCCTGAATCGCTGCTGGCGCGCAGGAGCTGCTATCAAGCGCATGGGCGAGTTTGATACCACCCTGCGAGCCTGTGAAGACTGGGATGTCTGGCTGCGTTTCAGCCGCCACTATGGCCTCGTCGGGATCGAGGATGTATTGGTGCGGTATCGGGTTGTGACCTGGCAGCATGTCCAGCGACCCGCGCCGGATGCTGGACAATCGCCTGGCGGTGCTGGCGAAACATGTCGGCAGCCAGCCGGCGTACGGCGGGGACAGCCCTGCCCATCAAGCGTATGCCTTCGCCTACTTCCGCACGGCCGTGGAGTATTACCAGGCGGGCAAGCCGGTGGAAGGCTACAACTTCTTGCTCGCAGCAGCTCGCATTTTCCCGGCCGTGGTTCTCGACCATGCATCGTATTACGAACTCGCCTGCAGCGAACAGGCACGCGGCAGCCAAGGTGACGTTGGCCAGCTCGACATCGCTGCGCGGCAGCGAGAGATCCTGGATATTGCGCGCCGGCTGAGTGCCGAACCGGCCCTGCTGTGCTGCTTGGCAGGCAGCCGGTATACATCGTGCACCGAACTGCGCCCGGCATTCCTGCAGGCTCCCGCGCTGTGGGCAACCGGCTTGCTGTACTACCAGACCGGCGCTGCCAATCCTGCACGTACTGCATTGATCCAGGCCGGCAGACTGGAACCCAGCCCTTTTCTGCGACCGGCGGTTTTGACGCATTATTTGCGCGCGCCATGCTAGGCGTGCGCCAGGTGGCACTGCTCAGGCGTATGAAGGGCAGCTGATAGAGGACTCGAGGAGACATGACAGGTATTGTCGGCTTTACATATTCGGGCGATTCCGCTGCCGCCGGTGCCGAGCTGTCCGCAATGCTCACGGCTGTACAGGATCACCCCAGCTATCGCGTCGAGCAGTGGGTCGGCGACGGCGTGGCGTTGGGGCGCGTATCCCTCGGCCGGATCGACAAACAACCTCAGCCCGTGTGGAATGAAGACCGTACCCGGTGCCTCGTTTTTGAGGGCGAATTGTTTAATACCGCACACCTGCATGCTGAGTTGGAGGCGGCAGGCCATGTTTTTACACTCGGCAGTGCCGCGGAACTCGTCCTCCACCTATGGGAGGAATACGGCGAAGAGGGCCTGAAGCGGCTAAACGGCGGCTTCACCTTTGCCGTCTGGAATACGGTAGACCGCAGCCTGGTTGTGGGCAACGACCGGTTTGGCTTCCGCCACATGTACTACACGCTGTTGGGCAGCCAGCTCGCATTTGCTTGCGGTGTACGCGGGCTGTTGGCCCACAGCCAACTGCCGCGCACGATCGACAAGGTTGGTATCGCCCAGGCGCTGCACTTCGAATACTTGCTCGGCGACCGTACGTACTTAACCGACGTCAAACTGCTGCCGCCGGCAGGCGTGCTCTTCATGCAGTCGGAGCGCTTTGTACGCCAGCGCTACTGGCAGTGGAGCATGCCGGAATACTACCAGCCGCACAGCTATGCCGAATACGAACGCGAACTGGTGCGGTTGTATAAGCAGTCTGCCGCGCGCCAGGTGCCGGATGGCGCCCTACGCGGCGGCATGAACCTCAGCGGTGGACTGGATTCACGCATGCTGCTGGCGGCGCTGTCCACGCAAATGGATGCGCGCAACTTGCATACATACAGCTTTGGCATCGAAGGCTGTGACGATGTGGCGCTCGGCCGCCAGGCGGCCCAGACCGTGCACGCTCCGCACCACGCGCTTCCCCTGCCGGATGACTATCTCATGACCTTTGCCCCCCTTGGCGTAAGGCTTACCGACGGCATGGACAGTTCGATCCACATTCACAGCCTGGCGAACATTACCGCCCAGGCACAAGAAGTCGATCTTCTCTACACAGGCTTCTACAGCGACTCGATTACGGACTCGGACGGTACGCGTGAATGGCTGGTGCGCTTCGACGACGAGACCTCGCTGCGTCTTCATTACGAGTACATGCACAAGATTTTCCCCAACGATCCCGATTCTGCCATTTATACACCTGAGTTTTTAGCAGCAACCCAGGAGGAGTTCAAAGCTGCCTTTCGCCAGGCCGTTGGGGAGGTGAAGGACGTCACCATGTCGAGCTGGCTGGACAGTGTCGAAATTGTCCACCGCCAACGGCGCCTGACCCAGTTCGGTAACGACTTGATCCGTTGGCAGTTGGAATGCCGGACCCCCTTTACCGACACCGACGTCGTCGATTTCTGCTTGAAGCTCCCGCCGGCGTTGCGCATGGATCGCTGCCTGTTTACCGGCACGCTTGTCAACCACTTCCCCAGGCTGGCCAAGGTGCCCAATGATCGTACAGGGATGCCATTCCTTGTGGATGCACGCTACTTGTCGCTGCAGGCGCGTATTAATCTGCATTACTGGCTGCAAAAGCGCGGCCTGGTACGCGACCGGCCAAAGCACAAGCGCAAACTGTACGCACGCTACGACTTATGGTTCCGCAGCAGTCTCCGTCCCTGGCTCGAAAGCATCCTGCTGGATCGCAGAACGCTAGAGCGCGGCATTCTGCGATCCGAAATCATACGCCAGATGGTCCAGGAGCATATGGCCGGAGCCGATCGTACGCGTGAACTTGGGATGCTGCTTAGCGTCGAGCTGTGGCACCGGGCCTATATCGACTAGACATTGCTAGTTCTTGATTGCCGGGAGGAACAGCAGGCGGCCGTTGACGAATACAATCAACTCGACAGCTCGCGTGTCAGTCCCATTGCGCACCGTCAGCGGCACACGATAGACGCGCGCTTCCTGCGTGCCGACCGTATCCTTGAGGGTAACGACTGCCTTGCCGCCGGGTGCCGTTACCTGCGGGGGGGCAACTGCAACCTGCAGTCCCGCCGGCACGCTGGCGCCAACCTCGACGGCAACGGACTCACCTGTGCGCAGAGCCTGTATGTTCACATCATATTGCGCAGTCTCACCGCTGCGGATCATCTGCCTGACAGGAGTCGTCGTCAGTGAAAATCCGGCAGCACCCCACATGATATCAAGGCGCGGTCGCACTTCCTGATCGGCCTCGGCTGCCCAGAAGTACTTGCCGCTGTGATAGTCTCCGTCGGTTGAATAGACAACCAGCCGCAGTGACTCGCCGTCGGCATAGGCATCGGCCACGGCACGCGACAGGTCCCACGTGCGTGGGCGGCCTGAGTAGTCGTTGGGATTGTCGACGGGTTGGACCCACGACCAAGTGTAGTTCTCCAGCACCGGCGGCGCGTTATTCCAGGTTATGGTCTGCTCCGTCCAGTCCTCTGCTACGCTCGCTACCTGCATGTACGAGGGCTTGGCGTCGCCCGGGCCGTAGCCGGCATTGCCAAACATGTACATGGTCAGGGTCGCCGAGACGACGCCCGATGCTTCGGGCAGGCTGTCGAGAGGAAAGGTGATATAGAATTTGGAGAAGCAGGGCCAATCCGCCACATCCCATTGGTTCTGGATGTTGAACTGTGCGTAGCCCGCATAGTTCGCTTCGCCCCAACCGTCAAAGTAGTTGGGATCATATTTGTATCCGCATTCGCTGTGCCCACCCACGGCCGCGTCCGGCACGACAACCCCGTCAACGCCGTGACGCAGCGTGAGCAGCTGCGGATCGACGACGCCGGGAGCCGTGTAGCCCGGCACGCCGAAGGCGACGTGGCCCCATGTCGCCGGCTGGTTCACGGCTGCTCCGGCGGGCCAGGTTTGGTCTGACAACACCGGCTTGTCGAGCTCGTCGCGATCGTGTAGGGCGAGTACCATGCGCACGACAGAACCCTGCGCCGGCGCCGACGCCAACCCCATGCTGGCGAACGGCACTCGGTACCGCATCGTCCACCCGCGATCGTCGCCATCGTCGTTAAGCTCTGCCCGAAAGCCGGATTCGGTTTCAAACGCAGCTGCGGCTGCTTTCCAACTGCTCCCATCCCATGTATAGGCGCGCTGGTAGTTGTCACGCGGTTCCCACCAACTCATGGCTGCGTCGAAGCGCCATGAACCAGCGGCCAGCGGAGCTGCCAGATCGTTCTGAATGTCCAGGTAAAGCGAGACAGAATCAAACTGGGTCAGGTCGCTGCTCCCATTAGCCTTGTCGTCGTATGAAACGCGGCGATCGAAGATGTGCATGAAGAAGACCAGCGCCTGGTCGTCATAGGCAATACGAACATCGGCATAGTTCGTGCCGTGTTCGACCTTGCCCAGCCAGAAGATGGCGCCTTGGCCCGGGTTCGCCCCAGCCGCAAAGTAGGGGATGTGAATTGTTGGGACGGTATTTTGCAGGGCTGAACTATGTTGAGGAAAAAGCAGGCTGCCGGCGATGGCCAGCAGGGCTGCGCACCGCACCAGCCCCCTACGGCCGGACAGCCGTACCCGGCAAACTGTTGAGAATACCATACGAAAATCCTCTGTTAATCTCTTTTGACAATGGCGGGCAGATACAAGAGTTCAGGGTCTACCATGATTACGAGCGTGCGTTCGACTGTGCCCGCGCCCTCGGCGGT
Source organism: uncultured Chloroflexia bacterium (assembly GCA_963701415.1). Classification (GTDB taxonomy): domain Bacteria; phylum Chloroflexota; class Anaerolineae; order Caldilineales; family Caldilineaceae; genus Fredericiella. The sequence goes on along the minus strand of CAVPAH010000015.1, from coordinate 426,286 downwards.
GGCGGTGATCTTGAGCGTGCGTATGGTGCGTGCGTCCGGAGCAGAAATCTTGAACGTCCACTCGCCGGGCGGCGTGATCGTTGCTTCAACTGGATCTATTCCCAGCCCCGCACTGTCTGCCGACACATGCAGGGTGACAGGATTGGCGAACTTGCCAAATGCGTCCACGTTGACCTTTACTTCGAGCGTGCCATTCCGATCGAGCTGCTTGGTGGCAGTATCCATGCGGAGCGAAAAGCCGTACGTGTTGGCATACTTCGCCGCGATCTCGTTGACTGACACGCCGAGCTCGCTTTGAACACGGCCTTCCATTGGCCACGGCCACAGTGGCTGATCGGTCAGCGTGCGATCCACATAGCGATACTGAAAGCGTGCGCCCTCGCCTTGTGCTGCCCACTGGCTGCCGTCGATGCGGCTGTTGGTCACCGTCACGTCGCCGCCGCCGATGTAGATGTTGCCGCCTTGCTTCTTCTCCCAGTCCTGCAGGTCGGCGCCATTGTTCGTCAGCGTGGCATGGTCCACGATCGTACCGACGCTGCCCGGGCCGCTCGGATGCATGGCGCCGAAGCCCAATCCCACGTTGCCGGTGGCCAATACATCGCGGAAAACGTTGTCGTGCAGTTCGCCTTGTCCCCAGAGTTCGAAGCCGGTGCGATTATTGCCCCACGACCACTGCGTGATGCCGTTGTCGCAGGCCGGGCCATAAGGGTTGTGCGTCGGGCCGGGCCGGCTGGTGGGCTGCTCCTGGCCGGTGCCGTATGTCCAGACGCTGCCGTCATAGTCGCGCCCTTGCAGCAGCGCCATGCTGCCCAGGATCTGGTTGTTGTTCGCAGTCACCGAGGCATCGTTCGCCTGGATGAAGATGCCGGTCAACGAACGGCCGTAGGCGATCACATTTTCGATCGTCGTGTTGTTCGAATTGTAGACACCGACGTTGTTGCCATTGGGCCAGCTGACGCCGCAGAAGTTGCGGCCGTCCCACGAGGCCCACTGTGTAAAGCAGCGGCGAACCGTGTTGTTGTTTGAGGTGAACACATTGATCATGTAACGGCCGGTGCCGGCGACAACGCAGTCTTCGACCAGGTTGTCGTTCCCCCAATTGATGGCCAGCACCAAGGAATTGTCGTCGGGGCTGGCGTTATAGGCGCTCACCCGGCGCAGCACGTTGTGGTTGCCCTTTTCGATCCGGATTGCGCCCAGACCGCCGTTGCGGGCTACAAGACCTTCGACGACAAACCAGTCGCTGATCGCACCATTGGGGCCCCAGTTGTCGCCGAGGCGGACGGGATAGTTCTCCCCCTGCCCATCGATCACGGCCTGGCCGTCGTTGAGTGCCTTGATCGTGATCGGATTCCCAGGCTGGCCGTTGCGTACGTTGGGCTGGACGAGCCCCGTCGTCGCCTTGGTGTAGGTACCGTCCATCAGCAGCAGCGTGTCGCCCGGCTGCAGTGCGTCCCAGGCGCGGTCAAACGTTTGCCAGGCTGTTCCTGTGGATGTGCCGTTGTTGTTGTCGTTGCCGTTGGGAGAAATGTAGTACGTTGCGGCCGCGGCGCTTTGCGCAATAGCAACCTGCGCCAGCGCACGCAAAAATCAGCGCAGCTAGCAAGAAGGCACTTCTGCGCACCCAGGGATAGTGCGGTATTCTATTATCAAACATTCAAGATCCTCCGTGGTATGGGATGATGCCCCAGCCCGGCGAGCCTGCTTGCGGAGAATACATGCTCAGCCAAACCAACGCATAAGCTAACATAGTTTTTGAGACGGAGATCTACGATTGGCCTACAGCCTGGTTAGTTTCCGCATACGCAGGGGGTTTGTCAGGATTCTGCAAGCTCTCCGTACAATTTCTTCATGTTAAATGAGATAGATTCGCTGACGGTGCAGAATGAAGCGGCAAAGCAATGCTATTCAACAGCCTCGAGTACTTTGTATTTCTTGCCCTGGTTCTGGCCATCTACTACCGGCTGACGCACCGCTGGCAGAACTATTTCTTGCTCGGTGCGAGCTACTTCTTTTATGGGTGGTGGGACTGGCATTTCCTCGGCTTGATGTTGATCTCGACGTCAACCGATTTCTTTGCCGCCAAGTGGATTCACGGCTCCAGCAATCCTCGCACCCGCAAGCTGCTGCTGATCGCCAGCATCACGATCAATCTCACGATTCTTGGCTTTTTCAAGTACTTCAATTTTTTTATCGACAGCGCCGTCCGCGTACTCGACCTGGTCGGGCTGCCGGCTACGTCGCCTGCCCTCTATATCATCTTGCCGGTCGGCATTTCGTTCTATACGTTTGAGAGCATCAGCTACACGGTCGACGTGTACCGTGGCAACCTGAAGCCGGCCCAGAAGTACCTTGACTACGGCCTGTTTATTGCCTACTTCCCGCATCTGGTCGCCGGCCCCATCAATCGTGCCGGCGACTTTCTGCCGCAGATCGAGCGGCCGCGCACGGTCAACACGCATATGGTCGTGACCGGCGTAACGCTGATATTGATCGGCCTCTTTCGCAAGGTCGTCATTGCCGACGCGATCGGCGGTCAGGTCGACGCAGCCTTTGCCAATCCTGGGGCGCACTCGACGCCGCAGCTGCTGCTTGGCGTCTGCCTCTTTGCGCTGCAGATCTACTGCGATTTTGCAGGCTATTCGGATATCGCGCGCGGCTCCAGCCGGCTGTTTGGCATCGAGATGATGCGCAACTTCAACCAGCCCTATTTTTCCACCAGCATTACCGAGTTCTGGCGGCGGTGGCACATCTCGCTCTCGACATGGCTGCGCGACTACGTCTACATCCCCCTGGGTGGAAACCGCAAGGGTTCGTTCAACACCTATCGCAACCTGTTTCTGACCATGCTGATTGGCGGCCTCTGGCATGGTGCGGCCTGGACGTTTGTCATCTGGGGCGGTCTCCAGGGGCTCTTCCTGGTTGTCGACCGCCTGCGCGGCACAAAGGTGCCGCTCTACCCGGAACAGGTACATCTGCCCTGGACACGGCAGCGGATCGTGGGCCTGGTCGTGACCTTCTGCCTGACGTTGTTCTCCTGGATCTTCTTCCGTTCGCCCGGCCTCGGTGTGGCCGTTACCTATATACGGCAGCTGTTTTCGTTTACAGGCATGAATGAACTGCCCCTCGTGCTGCCCGCCATCATTATCCCCTGGCTGCTGGTGCTGCTGGTCGACATTCCGCAGTATCGCACCAATGACCATGAAGCTATCCTGCGCTGGCCAACCCTGGCGCGTGATTTGACCGTTGCCGGCATGTTGCTCTTAGTCATCCTAGGATTCGGTACGCGTGCACCATTCATCTATTTTCAGTTCTGAGACGCACCAGGCGCAGTGGCGCGTTGCGCGCTGGATCGTCTATTTCGCCGTGTTCCTGCTGGCAGCCGAACTGCTGCTGCGAATGCCCGCCGTGCAGGCGGCGCTGCCGGCACCCGCACCGTCGCTTTGGCATGCTCCGCTTGTGGAGGATAAGGTTGAATACCTTCGCAACTTTGCTGCCAGCCACTAATGTCGACGTGCTGTTCATCGGCAACTCGACGACGCAGGCCGGAATCGACCCTGCGACGTTTGATGCGGCTCGCAGCGCCATCGGCGCCGGTGGCAGATTCCTTCAACGCCTCGATCGAAGGTGTGCCGCCGTCGGTCAACAAGGAGTTCCTGAAGATGTACCTGCGTTTCGTCAACCCGCAAACCGTCCTGATCGGCTTGACCGCACAGGATCTTAACGCCAACAGCCCCTGGGCCAAGGATATGGACGATCGCGCCGGGCATTCGATCAACCTGCAGGCAGGCGCACGCGACAGCCTGATGGGGTACGTGCTGGCGTTTCTGCTGGATAACTCTGAGCTGTTTCGGTATCGCTATGTTCTGCACCAAATGCTCCTGCGCGGTGGCAGCTATCCTCCGCACCCCGACGTCTACTTTGATGAGCGCGGGTTTCACGCGCATTGACCGCAGCCTGGCCGACTTCTCGCCATCAGAGCGGCTGCAGGCCCAAAACCGCGCCGGTGTGCTAAACTATAATCCGCAGGGTGAACAGGCCGACGCGCTTACGGAAATGATTGCGACCATCCGCAGCCATGGCGCCCAGGCAATCTTGGTCAACATGCCGCTGTCTGACCATTACTACGCCAATTTCGACTCGCCTGACGACTACCAGATCTATCGTGACGCCCTGCAGCGCCTGGCCGACGACCTTGCTGTTCCGCTCTGGGATTTGGAAGCACTGCCGGAGGAGAATCAGTTTGGCGACAGCGAGTTTGGCGATCTGAACCACCTCAACAAGGTGGGTGCCGAGCGGCTGTCGGCGATGTTGGCACAGCGCTACGCGGCCTTCAGCGCAGCCCAGGGTGCGAAATAGATGCGTATCCTCTTTGTGACTACGTTTTACCCTCCGTACGTCGTCGGTGGTTGGGAGCAGCTCGTCGAAGATCTCAATCATGGCTTACGCGGCCGCGGCCATGAGACGCTCGTGCTCACGACGAACCATGGGCTGCCTCCGGGCCAGACTCTGCTCGACCAGCGAGGCCGGTGTCGACCGCAGCCTCTTCCTGGAGAGCAATCTGCAGTTCTACCAGCCGTCGGACATGCTCACCTACCGGCAGCGCACGCAGCACAACCTCGATGCGACGCAGGCCGCCATCGAACGCTTTCGGCCGGATGTGGTTTTCGTTCATATCATGTGGAACCTGTCCCGGGGAATTCCTTGGCTTGCCGAGCAGCTGCTGCCCGGACGCGTCGTCTACTATGTGGCCGACCATTGGGCCTATTCACCGGATCCACACGAGTTGTACTGGCGAGACGGGGCCGGCGATCCCCTGCGGCGGACCCTGAAGCGTATGATTGCCCCCCTGCCGCTGTACATCGTGGCGCAGGATCGCCGCCGTTTCCGGCTCGCATTTGACAAAGTACTCTGCGTCAGCGAAGCCATCCGCCGCGCCATGCTGGCGAACCTGCTCGCTGGATCCGCAAAAGGTGGAGGTGGTCTACAACGGGATCGACGTCGATGCGTTCCCATTTCGGCCGCGTACCGTGGCAGGAACGGGGGGCCGGAAGAGTGGTCTGCGCCTGCTGTATGCCGGCAGCCTTGTGCCGCACAAGGGTGTTCATGTGGCCATAGACGCAATGGGCCAACTTGCCCGCCAGGGCGCACTCGGCGCGATGCGCTTAACGATTGTAGGGTCAGGCCGCCCCGACTATGAGTCGATCCTGCGCCAGGCGGTCGTCGACCAGGGGCTGCAGGACTGGGTGCGTTTTGCGGGTCGCGTCCCGCGCAGTGAGATGCCGGGCCAGTTGGCCGACCACGATGTACTTATCTTCCCCTCCGAGTGGCCCGAGCCGCTTGCGCGCATGACGCAGGAGGCAATGGCCAGCGGAGCCGTCGTCGTCGGCACCACGACGGGTGGCACCGGGGAGATCCTGGAAGACGGGGAAACCGGCCTTGTCTTTGCGCCGGGCGATGCTGCCGGCCTTGCCCAGTGCATCCGCCGCCTCGCCGGCGATCAGGCGCTCTTTACCCGCCTGGCCACCAATGCCCGCCGTCGTGTCGAGGAGAAGTTCAGCTTTCAGCGTATGCTCGACCAGGTTGAACGTGCGCTGGTGACTGCTATACCGGTGCCCGCTATACCGCCGTGCCCACTGCACCGGTGTTGCGGCAGGCAGCGGAGTCGTAGGGGCGCCATATGAGGATCCTCTTTGTCTCCAACCTGTTTCCGCCTTTCGGCCGTGGCGGCTATGAGCAGTGGTGTGAAGAAGTGGCCCATGCCCTGGCCGCGCGCGGCCACAGCATGGCCGTCCTCACTTCGAACGCCGGCGCAGCGTCCGGTGCAGCCGGCCGCCAGGCACCGGTGCAGTTGACGACAGTCTTGCCGCCGACTCGCCGGTCGCCGTTTATCGCTTGCTGCACAGCCAGGTGGAGGGTGGTCTTGCGCAAACTACACTGCGCCTGCTGCGTGCCCCAAGGCGTTGTGAAGAGGAAAACCTTGCCTGCACCCGCGACGTGATCGGCCAGTTCCAGCCCGATGCCGTCATGATTTGGGGCATGTGGAATATAGATCGCTCCGTTCCGCAACAGATCGAGGCGCTGATGGGATCGCGGGTAGCATACTATTTTTGTGATTACTGGCCCACACTGCCAAGCGCCTACATCCAGCGCTTTCAGGAGCCGGCACGGCACGCCCAGGTGCAGCAGTTCAAGTCGTTGATCGGTCGCTATTTTCTGCCGCGCCTGGTACAGGGCAAGCCACCGCACCTGCGCTTTGAGCACCCTATCTGTGTCAGCCGCGCAGTGCGTGACATCCTGGTCGCGGGCGGCGCGGCGGTCGAACATGCCAGGATCGTCTACGGCGGCACCGCGGTGGAGGAGTTTGGTATTCCCCAGCAGCATGCTGCGCCCCTAACCCCGGGAGCGAGGTGCTGCGGCTGCTCTATCTAGGCCGCCTGGAACCCATCAAGGGAGTGCACACGGTCGTCCAGGCGATGCAGCAACTTGACGCATCTGTCTCGCTCGATATTCTTGGCGCCGGCGATCCAGATTATACTGCTGCCTTGAAGGCGGCGGTCACCACAAGCGGGAATGCAAGAGCGGGTGCATTTTCTGGGTGCCGCCAATCGCTCGGAGGTGCCCCAAGTGCTGGCACAGCACGACGTGCTGCTCTTTGCCTCAGAGTGGGATGAGCCATTTGCGCGCAGCGTGCTGGAGGCGATGGCTGCCGGTCTTGTCGTCGTCGGCACCACCACCGGCGGGACGGGGGAGATCCTCGTCGAAGGCGAGACCGGGCTCACCTTTGCGGCCGGCGACGCTGTGCAGCTGGCGGCACAGATTCAGCGCCTCGTCGCCGATCCTGAGTTGCGCCGCCGCCTTGCACGGTCCGGTCGCCAGAACGTTCGCCAATACTATACACTGGGCCGCATGGTGGACGAATTGGAGGTCGAACTCCTGACTGCCGCCGACAAGCGAGTCCCGATAGCTTTTTAGGAGGAAAGTCCCTTGACTATGCAACCGGACACACAGCGCATCACGATCACCGGTGGCGCGGGTTTTATCGGGTCGAATCTGGCCCACCGCCTCTTGAAGCAGGGGCACCAACTGACCATTTTCGACAATCTGTCACGATCCGGTGGCGCGCAGAACCTGGTGTGGCTGCAGCGAGAGTTCGGCGCCGATGCGTTTCGCCTGGTTGAGGGCGAACTGGTCGATTTTGCTGCCGTCGAACGAGCGTGCGCGGGCGCACAGCGCATCTACCACCTGGCCGGCCAGGTGGCGGTGACCACCTCCGTCACCAACCCGCGTGCCGACTTTGAAAGCAATGCGTACGGCACCTTTAATGTACTCGAGGCTGCCCGGACGGTGGCCGACAATCCCATCATGCTCTATGCCTCGACCAATAAGGTCTATGGCGGGATGGAGGATGTCAAGGTCATTGAAGACGATGCCCGCTACTGCTATGCCGATTACCCCTATGGCATCCCAGAAACACAGACCCTTGACTTTCACTCGCCGTATGGCTGCTCGAAGGGCGCCGGCGACCAGTATGTGCGTGACTATCATCGCATTTACGGGCTGCGCACTGTTGTCGCTCGCCAGAGCTGTATCTATGGCTACCGGCAGTTTGGCATCGAGGATCAGGGCTGGGTGGCCTGGTTTATCATTGCCGCCATCAAGGGACGCCCCATTCGCATCTACGGCAACGGCAAGCAGGTACGCGATGTCCTGTTCATCGAGGATCTGCTCGATGCCTATGAGGCGCTGGTCAAGGGTATCGACGTGTCAGCCGGCCAGATCTACAACATCGGCGGCGGCCCGGACAATACGATGAGCATCTGGACGGAGTTTGGGCCGCGCCTGGAGCAGCTGCTTGGCCGCCCCATACCGGTCGCACATGGCGACTGGCGGCCGGGGGATCAACCTGTCTATATCAGCGATATCCGCAAGGCGGAGCGCGAGATTGGCTGGCGCCCCCGCGTCAGTGTCGAAGAAGGGACGCGGCGCTTGTTCGAGTGGATCCGCGACAATGAAGAGCTGTTTGCCCATCTATGAGTGGGCCGGTATGTGATCGCGCATGACCAAGATCCTGTTGATTGGCTATAATCCGCCGCAGATTGTGCCAAAAGTCAAAATTGAAGCCGCCCACTACCGCACCTGGCAGTTTCTGCAGCCGCTGCTCGACGACGGTCACGAGGTGTGCCTGTGCGCGGGGACACGCGACGAGGTTGCTGGCGCCGAAGACGTGCCGCCGGTCTGGCGCGCACAACTGGTCTACCACCCGATCGCATTTGGGGCCGGTGAATGGGTCAAACAGCTGCAGGCCGCCCATGATGCCTTTGCGCCGCAGTGCGTCGTGGCGGTCAACTTCAGTCACTGTCTCTATGCGACCAAGCTGAGGACCGACGCGCCCATTTGGATGGAAATCTACGGCGACCTCCTGACCATCACCCAGGCAGCTGCCTATCGCGCCCAATCAGACCGGGGCGTCGAAACCCAGATCGCCTTCATGCGTGAGGTGCTGCGCAAGGGCGACATCTTCTCGGGCTGTGGGCGTGCCCAGTGTCACATGATGGTCGGTGAGCTTGCCATGGCCGGGCGTCTGAACAGCCGCACCTTTGGCTACGAGTTTACGCGCACCATCCTGCCTGGCTCCCCTCCCAGGGGCGATGTGCCGTTGCCCGCAGGGAAACGTGCCAGGCAGCTGCTGGCGCAGCATGGTATCGCCGACACCGACTTCGTCGTGCTCTGGTGCGGCGGCTATAACACTTGGACCGACGTGGAGACGCTGTTCCACGGCCTGGAAGCGGCGATGGCAGTCCGATCCACGCATCCATTACGTGTCCGTCGGGGCCAACACCTACACTGCCCCTGACAACGTCTATGACCGTTTTGTTGCCATGGCGGCTGCGTCGCCGCAGAGCCGACCGCTATCACATGCTCGGGTGGCGCCCATGGTCGGAGATGGCGACCTACTATCGCGAGAGCAACGTTGGTATCAACATAGATGCGCTGCACTATGAAACGATCTTCGGTACGCGCACGCGGCTGGTCGAAATGATCGCATCCGGGCTGCCGGTCGTTACCAGCTTAGGCGCCGAGCTGAGCTACCTGCTGCGCGACGGGGGCGTCGCGCTCACCTTTGCTGTAGGGGATTGGCAGATGCTGGGACAGAACCTGGCGCAGATGGCGGCGAACCCCGCCCTCACGTGCGACATGGCGGTTGGCTGCCTACCGCTATGCCCAGGACGAACTTGTCGTTTGCTACTACGACGGTGCCGCTGCGGCAGTGGGTACAAAATCCGGCCTCGGCACCTGACAGGCAGGAACTGAGCCAATCCGCCAGGGTGCGCAAGGTCGAACATCGTGCCCGCACAACGCTGCGCCAGGTGATCTGGCGCGTGTCCGGCGTCGACCGCTAGATAGGGGATAGAGGGGAAATCACGCATGGCATCTTCGCTGGCAGGCCGCATTCCGGGTGTTGCCCCTGCTCGCCGCTGGATCAGCGCACATGACCAGCAGTTAATACGCCTGGCCGTCATCCTGGCGATCCTCGCCGGGGCTTTTCTGCTTGGCCGCCAGCCGTCGGTCGTGCCGCTGCTTGGCATGGCCGGCATTGTGATGATCCTGGTTTTCTACCGCTGGCCCGTGCTGGGTGCCTTGCTGACGATCATTGGGGGCATGGCGGCCCCGTACAATGGCCCCAGCGGCCTGAATGTGGCCATGCTGGGCATGGCACTGCTGATCGGTATCTGGATCATGCAGATGCTGGTGGTGCAGCGCCGGTTTGTCCTGGTGGACTGGCCGACTGTGCGCGCCGGTCTTGCCTTGTGTCTTGTGGGCATCCTGGCGTTCCTCATGGGGCTGCTGCCATGGTTTCGAACCCAGCAGGCGCCTCTGGGCGCACAGCTGGGTGGCCTTGCCCTGGTGATATTGTCTGTCGGCACGTTTGCCTGGGCAAGCAATGCGATCAAGTCGCTCGTCTGGCTCAAGGTGCTTACCTACGGCTTTATCATCTATGGCTCGCTTCACCTGGTCGGTTACTTCCTGCCATCACTCGGCAGCTATACGGACCGCCTGTTTGTCAACGGTGCGACCGGGAGCATGTATTGGACCTGGCTTGTCGTGCTCGCCTTTGGCCAGGCCGTATTCAATCGGCGGCTCGGCGTAATTCCGCGCCTTGCGCTGATTGTCGTCGTTCTGGCTACTATCTATGTGGCATTTGTGGTCCAGAACGATTGGAAATCGGGTTGGGTGCCGGCCCTCATCGGCATCGCCGCGATCATCATGGTCTCCTCCTGGCGCGTGGCCATCTTGATGGTGGTTGCAGGTCTCGTGCCCTCTGCCGTGCTCTTGCAGCGCGCGAGTGACCAGCGACACCTACAGCTATTCCACCCGTATCGAAGCTTGGGAGATCCTGGCGAAAATTATTCGGGTCAACCCTGTCCTGGGACTAGGGCCGGCCAACTATTACTGGTACACGCCGTTGTTTTCGATTCGGGGCTATAACGTCCAGTTCAACTCGCACAGCCAGTACGTGGACCTTGTGGCGCAGTTTGGCATCGTTGGCCTCCTGGCATTTCTCTGGTTTGTGTTTGAAATTGTGCGCGTGGCCTGGCGCCTCTGGCGTGCGCCTGTGGCCGATGGCTTTGCGCGTGCCTATGTCTATTCGGCGATTGGTGGTTTCGCCGCAAGTTTAGCGGCGGGCTTCTTTGGCGACTGGTTGCTGCCGTTTTTCTACAATGTTGGCCTGGCGGGTTTTCGGGCGAGCATGCTGCCCTGGCTGTTCATGGGGGGCCTCGTTGCCATCGCTGCAATGAACCTGCCCCGGCTTGCCGGTAAAGAGGCTTCATAGGTGGTGACCCTGCATGGCGGCTGAACTCACAGACGTTATCGACCTGTCGATCGTCATCGTCAGCTGGAACACCTGTCGCCTCTTGGATGAGTGCCTGGAGTCCGTGCGGCAGGAACTGGCGCTCCAGGGCGATAAGATGAACCTGCGGGCCGAGGTCTTTGTCGTCGACAACGGCTCGACGGACGGCAGCGTGGAGATGGTGCGTACCCGCTATCCCGATGTAATGGTGATAGCGAATCAACATAACCCCGGTTTTGCCGGCGCCAACAATCAGGCGCTGGCGGTGGCACGCGGCCGCTTCAGCCTGCTGCTAAATCCGGACACTGTTGTGCTGCCGGACGGGTTCGGCGCGTTGGTGCGCTTTATGGACGATCACCCGCGCGCCGGCGCTGCCGGCTCACGCCTGCTCAACACCGACCGTACGCTGCAGCCCTCCTGTTCGCCCGCCCCAACACTTGCCCGCGAACTGTGGCGCATGTTCCACCTCGACCGGCTGTATCCCTACGGCGAATACGACATGAGCCGCTGGTCGCTGACTGAGCCGCGGCCGGTAGACAGCGTGCAAGGCGCGGCCATGCTGGTGCGGCGCAGCGCGCAGGACCAGGTCGGCCCCCTGGATGCCAGCTACTTTATGTATTCGGAAGAGGTTGACTGGTGCACGCGCATCAGGCGCGCCGGCTGGGAAATCTACTGGGTGCCATCGTCGCAGATCGTGCACTATGGCGGGCAGAGCGCCAGGCAGGTGGCCGACGCCATGTTTTTGCAGCTGTACCGGGGAAAGATCCAGTATTTCCACAAGCATTGGGGGCGCACTGCCACCTGGGCCTACAAGTTCGTGCTAGGCCTGGCGACGCTTGCGCGCCTTGTGTTAACTCCCTTGATCTGGCTTGAGCCCGCGCAGCCGCCGGCGCAGGCACCTTGTGCTTGCTCGCCAGTACGGGCTGCTGCTCCGTGCACTGCCCAGCATGTGAGTTCCGCATTGCAGGTCGCATTGTATCTGGTGCGGCCTGCGTAGAAGCCCTTGCCGACAGGTTTGTCTATTCGACGGATTACAGCACAATGTTCTGTTCCACCATTATCCCAACAATTGGCAGGGCTTCCCTGGCCCGAGCCGTGGAGAGTGTCTTAGCTCAGCCGTTGAGCCCTGAAGACCACGAAGTCATCGTTGTCAATGATTCCGGGAAACCGCTTCCGGCGCCGGCGTGGGCAGACGATCCCCGTGTCCGTATCATCGTGACGATGAAACATGAACGCTGCTTTGCGCGCAATACCGGCGCGGCCATCGCGCACGGAGAGTATCTGCATTTCCTCGACGATGATGACTGGCTCGCTCCAGGAGCACTCCAGGCGTTAAGAGACCTGGCCCGGCAGAACCCAGCCGCTGGATTCTTGAATGGGGCGACTCAGCTCGTCGACCGGCACGATAAGCCCATCATCCTGCTGCGCTCCAACTTTGCCGGCAACTGTTCCGTACAGACGATGGCAGGCGAATGGATTCCGCTGCAGTCTTCCCTGGTGGCCACGAAACAGTTCTTCGCAATCGGCGGCTTTAATGTGCTGATTCCAAGCAGCGAAGACATCGATCTTTTGCGCAGGCTTACGCTCGTTGCGGACGTGGCCTCCACGGAGGAGCGTGGTGGCTTTTGTCGGCATGGGCGATCGACAACAGCACCACCGATCATGCCAATCGTGATATGCTTGCACGCATCGGGCGTGAACAGGCGTTGACCACCAAAGGTGCGTTTGCGCGTATGCGTGCGGCGGCGTCGTCGCCCGCGTGGAAGGGGCGCCTGGCTCGGATTTACATAACTTCTGCGGTGTGGAATGCCAGGCAGGGAAACTGGAGTGCCTGTTTAGGCCGCAGCGCAACTGCCCTGGTGGCCACTGTCACAGCAGGTTCCGCCCTGTTGCATGCTGACTTTTATCGTGCGCTGCGCAGCCGCTATGAGAGCGGCACCTTTGCCCGTGGTTTCGCCGAGGTGTAGCAATAATGATTCGCCCGGCACCGCATGCCGACTGCTGGACCACTACGAGCGGTTCTAAGGAGATAAAGATGTCGCGTATCCTGGTCACCGGTCATAACGGTTATATCGGCACCGTCATGACGCCTGTGCTGCTGGCTGCCGGCCATGAGGTGGTTGGCCTTGATACCGACTACTACCGGCGCTGTACCTTTCTCGACGGCGTGCCGCAAGTCCCTGCGATTGAGAAGGACGTGCGCGACGTAACGGTCGCCGATCTGCAGGGCTTCGACGCCGTCATCCACCTGGCGGCGCTTTCGAACGATCCGTTGGGTGATCTGAACGCAGACCTGACCTATGACATCAACTATCGCAGTTCGGTCAACCTTGCGCGCATGGCCAGGCAGGCGGGCGTAGGGCGCTTCCTGTTTGCGTCTTCCTGCAGCCTCTACGGTGCTGCGGGCGACGACATGCTGACCGAGGAGTCGCCGTTCAACCCGGTTACCGCCTACGGCCATTCCAAAGTTCTCTCTGAGCAGGAGATCGGCCGACTGGCCGCCGCAGATTTCAGCCCTACCTTTCTCCGCAATGCGACGGCCTACGGCATTTCGCCCCGCCATCGTTTTGACCTCGTCCTGAACAACCTTGTCGCCTGGGCGATTGCGACCGGCCGCGTCTTTATCAAGAGTGACGGCACGCCGTGGCGTCCCATCGTCCACATTGAAGACATTTCTGCTGCCTTCCTCGCCGTACTGGAAGCACCTCGATCTGTCGTGCACAACCAGGCATTTAACGTCGGGAGTCAGCAGCGAGAACTATCGCATCCGTGAACTGGCGGCGATCGTCGAGGAACTGGTGCCGCACTGTGCCGTCGAGTATGCTGCCGATGCCCATCCTGACAAGCGTAACTATCGTGTGGACTTTTCCAAAATTGCCACAGCACTGCCCAATTTTCGCGCCAAATGGACGGCGAGAAAAGGCGTCGAACAACTATATGATGAGTATCGGCGCAGAGATCTGCGGGTCGAGGAGTTTGAAGGCGTAAAATACCGCCGGGTTGACCACGTGAAGATGCTGATCAACGAGAACTCCTGGACCAGTCTTTGCGCTGGCGCCATGCTGAGCCCGTGCACTAAGCGGCGCCGTTCCGTAGTCAATAACGAAATATGGGTTACTATACCGCTATGGTAAACCGATCGCCTTCATGCCGTTTTTGCGGCGCGCCGCTGGCGCATACGTTCGTCGATCTTGGGATGTCGCCGCTGTGCGAGAGCTACCTGCGCGCAGACCAGTTGAACCAGATGGAGCCGTTCTATCCGCTCCACGTCTGGGTCTGCGACAGCTGTTACCTTGTCCAGCTTGAAGAGTACGTCAGCCCCGCCGAGATCTTCACCGAATACGCCTACTTCTCGTCGTATGCCGACACCTGGCTGCAGCATGCGCGCCGCTACGTCGACCAGGTCACCGCCCGCTTTGGCTTGGACGCCGCCAGCCACGTCGTGGAGATCGCCAGCAATGACGGCTATCTGCTCCAATACTTTGTACAGAAGGGCATTCCCGCACTTGGGGTTGAGCCGGCGGCAAATGTCGCCAAGGTGGCCATCGCCAAGGGAGTGCCGACGCGTGTCGAGTTCTTTGGCGCTGACTGCGCCCGCCGTATGGCTGCGGAAGACCTGGCTGCCGACCTGATTGTGGGCAACAACGTGTTGGCGCAGGTGCCGGATCTCAACGATTTTGTCGCCGGCCTCAAGATCCTGCTGAAGGAGCACGGCGTCATCACGATCGAGTTCCCGCACCTGATGCGGCTGATGGAGGGCAACCAGTTCGATACGATCTATCACGAGCACTTCTCTTACTTCAGCTTTATTACTGCCGAGAAGATTTTCTCCGCCCATGGTATGACCCTTTTTGACGTCGAAGAACTGCCCACGCATGGGGGCTCACTGCGCATCTATGCGTGCCACGCGGAGGACGCGGTGGGTTTGCATGCAATTACGCCGCGTGTGGACGAACTGCGCCGCCGCGAGCTGGCAGCCGGCTTCACCACGATGGCCGCCTATGCTTCCTTCCATGAACAAGTCAAGGCCACCAAGCGCAACCTGCTGGCATTTTTGATCGAGGCGCGCACCCAGGGTAAGCTTGTGGTCGGCTATGGCGCGCCGGGTAAGGGCAACACGCTGCTCAACTACTGCGGCATTCGCAATGACTTTCTTGACTTTACGGTGGATCGCAACCCGTACAAGCAAGGGATGTTCCTGCCCGGTACGCACATACCGATTTATCATCCGGACCGCATCGCCGAGGCTCGGCCGGACTACGTATTGATCCTGCCCTGGAACTTCAAAGACGAAATCGTGCAGCAGCTCTCTTATATTCGAGAGTGGGGCGGCCAGTTTGTGATCCCGATTCCCACCGTGACTGTGAACTGATGGGGAGGGCTAGAATCTTCCATGAACACCATCGCAACCTTCGGTGCCTCTCGTCAGCATTGGGTTTGCCGTGCGCAACGGTGCGCTCTACCTGGCACAGGCGCTCGACTCCATTCTGGCACAAACGTTTACTGACTTCGAAGTCATTATCTCCGACAATGCCTCGACCGATGCGACCGAGGACATCTGCCGCAAGTATGCACAGCAAGACGGCCGCATTCGGTATTCGCGTAACCCGCAGAACATCGGCGGAGCGAACAACGAAAATCTCACCGTGCAGATGGCACGCGGCAAGTACTTCCGCTGGGCCGCACACGACGATATGCTCGCTCCCGAGCTGTTGGAGAAGTGCGTGCAGGTGCTCGAGCAGCACCCGGATATTGTCCTGTGTTACTCGTCCGTCGTGGAAATCGACCAACTGGGGCGCGAGATCAAGATTACCACCCATACTCGGGGCACCTCGCCCACGCCACACCAACGGATGCGTGAACTGATGTACCGCGATCACGCCTGTGAAATGATCTATGGGCTGATCCGCACTGACGTCTTGCGTGCGACCAGGTTGCAGCAGAACTACACCGACTCTGATCGGACGCTCCTGTGCGAACTGGCCCTGCGCGGGCGCTTTTGCGAACTGCCGGAGCCGCTGTTCTATAAGCGCTATCACCCTGCCAATGTCTATGTGGATTGGCGTGAACGCATGGCCTGGTTCAATCCCAACATCGGCGGCGCGCTTAACCTTTCCCAATTGGCTGCAGTTTGTCGACATGTATGACACCGTCGCACGTGTGGAACTACCCACCACTAGAAAAGGCTTTGTGCTATGCGGCGACGGCTCGTTGGTCGGTGCGGCAAAGCGGGCGCATGATCAAGGAAGCAGGGATTAACGCATACTATGCGCTGCACAGCGCAGGGTGGCGAATCAAGAAACATGCTCAAGTTCACAACTGGGAATAGCGACAGCTAGTCATGCGCATTGCTCTGTTTGGGGGCTTTGCTACCGGCAACCTGGGCAACGATGCGACTCTGGTTGCCATGCTGGCCAACCTTCGCCCCCGGCTTCCAGCGGCAGACTTCTACTGCGTCTGCCCTGATCCGCCAGCAGTTCGGGATCGCTACTCTTTGCCTGCCGTGCCGATCGATCCTGGCGTGGCCGGCACTGGCGATGACGTCCGTGCCGGGCGTCTCCTGCGGCTCGGCAAGCGTGCGCTTGTGGAACCTTCCTCCTGGCGTGCTGACGGGCGACTTCCTGCGTACAGTAGACCATCTGATCATCGCCGGCACCGGTGTTCTGGACGACTTCGGCGTACGCGTGTGGAACATGCCCTACGACCTGTACAAATGGTGCCAGGTCGCGCGCCGCGTGCGTACCCGTCTCTCTTTTGTGAGCGTCGGCGCTGGTCCTATCTTGCACCCCGCAAGCCGCTGGCTTATGGTCGAAGCCCTGCGCCAGGCCCAGTATCGATCCTACCGGGATCAGCTCTCACGTGACTATCTGGCGGGAGTAGGCTTTTTCGATCAAGGTGACCAGGTGTTCCCCGATCTGGCCTTTAGCCTGCCGGGCGGGCACGAACGTGGCTGGCGTCCTGTGGCCCCCAGGCCGCGGACGATTGGCGTGGGCGTGATGGGATATTATGGTTGGCGCAACTCTCAGCAGCACGGTGCACATATCTATGATGAATACGTCGCCAAGATCGGCAGGTTCACTGCCTGGCTGCTGGAGCAAGGTTATGCGGTGCACCTGCTGACCGGCGAAATCCCCACCGACCAGCGGCCGGTGCAGGATGTGCTGCAATATCTGCTGTCGGCGGTAGACTCGGAGACGCGGTCGCATATCTGCGTGCCTGAGATCAATGAGCCCGACGACGTATTCGCGGCGATTGCCGCTACCGACCTGGTCGTCGCCACGCGTTTCCACAACGTCATCTCTGCGCTGCTGCTTGGCCGGCCGGTGCTGTCGCTGGGCTACAGCAAGAAAAACGATGTCCTCCTGGCCGAAATGGGCATCGGGCAGTTTTGCCAGGCAGTCGAGGACTTCTCAGTCGAGAAGCTGCAGCAGCAGTTCCAAGAGTTGGCAGCCAGGGCCGGCGAAGCCGCGGCGCACATCTGCAGCCGAGTCGACAGTTACCGGGCGCTCTTGGATGCGCAATATGACCGCCTGGCCGCTGCACCGCCGTTAGAACGACACTAGAGACCTATGCACATTACACCAACTTCCATCGCCGGCGTCTACGTAATCAACGTGGCGCGCATTGAAGACGAACGGGGCTACTTCGCCCGGACCTTTTGCCGGCACGAGTTCACTGCGGCCGGTCTTGACCCGGTCGTCGCACAGTGTGCCACCGCTCATACCCATCGTCGGGGTACGGTGCGGGGCATGCACTTTCAGCTGCCGCCGGCGGCCGAAGTCAAACTGGTGCGCTGTGTACGCGGCGCCATTTACGACGTGGCCGTCGATCTGCGGCCCGGGTCGCCCACGTTTTGCCAATGGTTCGGTGTTGAGCTGAGTGCCGACAACGGCACCATGCTGTATGTGCCCAAGGGCTGTGCTCACGGCATGCAGACCCTTGCCGACGATGTAGATGTGGTCTACCAGATGTCCGATTTCTATGCGCCTGACCTGGCGCGCGGCGTACGCTGGAACGATCCCCGTATCGCCATCACCTGGCCGCTTCCGGTTACGGTCGCGTCTGTGCGCGATTTGAATTATCCCGACCTGGATCTGGCTCTCGTTGCGCCGTTGGTCGTTTTTGCAGGGTGAAGCGTATGGTTGTCCCAGAGTTCATGTCGCCTACCGAGATCATGGCACAACTGCTGCCAAGGCTCTATCCGGTTGCCCGCAGCATCACAGGTGAGGGCGTGCGCGCCTCGCTGCGCATGCTGCAAGAAATCGCACCGCTCCAGCTGCTCGAAGTTCCCAGCGGAACACCTGTGTTTGACTGGATCGTGCCCGATGAGTGGAACGTCGCCGATGCTTATATCGCCAATGCGGCCGGCGCACGCGTGGTCGACTTCCGCGCCCATTCGCTGCACCTGGTCTCCTACAGCACGCCGATTCACGCACGCATGAGCCTGGCGGAGCTGCGGCCACACCTGCACACGCTGCCCGAGCAGCCCGACGTCATTCCGTATCGAACCTCCTACTACCGACCTGCCTGGGGATTCTGCTTGAGCCAGCGCCAGCTCGACGCTCTGCCTGAAGGGGAGTATGAGGTCTGTATCGACAGTACACTGCGTCCGGGTTCGCTCACCTATGGCGAGTTGGTGCTGCCGGGTGAGCTCGAAGACGAGGTGCTGATTTCGACCCATGTCTGCCACCCCTCGCTGGCAAACGACAACCTGTCGGGCATGCTGCTGGCGGCCTGTCTCGCCCGTGAGCTGTCAAGCCGGCCTCGTCGCTATACCTATCGCTTCCTTTTTATTCCCGGCACGATCGGGTCGATCACCTGGCTGGCGCTGCACAGGGAGCAGGCGCACCGCATCAAGCACGGCCTCGTCGTCGCCTGTGTGGGCGATCCCGGCCCGCTGCACTACAAGCGCTCCCGGCGCGGAGACGCAGAGATCGACCGCATCGTCACCTGCGTGCTGGCCGAATCCGGGGAGCCCTACACGCTGCTCGACTTCTCGCCCTATGGCTACGATGAACGCCAGTACTGCTCGCCCGGCTTCAACCTGGCGGTCGGCAGCCTGACGCGTACGCCGCATGGTCGCTATCCGCAATATCACACGTCGGGCGACAACCTCGAGCTTGTACGGCCGGAATACATCAACGCCTCGCTTGCCACCTACCTGCGCGTGGTCGAAGTGCTGGAGCAGAACCGTACCTATCGCAGCACAAATCCCATGTGTGAGCCGCAGTTGGGGCGCCGCGGGCTGTACAGCAGCCTTGGCGGCCGCCAGGACACGCAAGCCGATTGAAATGGCGATGCTGTGGGTGCTCAACCAGGCCGATGGGGAGCACTCGCTGCTAGACATAAAGGAGCGCTCGGGAATGCGTTTTGCCGAGCTGCAGGAGGCCGCCGCACTACTGCAGCAAGCACGATCTGCTGGTGGAAGTGCCGCCCGCCTAATGCCACAACGTTCCCAGCATCATTTTCTGCGCATCACAGAGCGAGGCCGGCCGTTATGCCAGGTCAAAGCAGCTGCAGGGGCGTGCGCATCGCCTGATTCCAGGTGGAGCGCACACCTACGCCAAGGGTGACGACCAGTACCCTGAGCTTGCGCCCGGCTTTATCGATCACGGGCTTGGCTGTCATGTGTGGGACGTGGACGGCAACGAGTACATCGAATATGGAATGGGGCTGCGCTCGGTTACCTTGGGCCATGCGTATGCACCTGTGGTCGATGCCGCCTACCAGGCGATGCAGCGCGGCAGCAACTTTACGCGGCCCGGCGGCAATCGAGTTGGAGGCCGCTGAGACACTGCTGGCCATGATCCCTGGCGCCGAGATGGTCAAGTTTGCCAAGAATGGCTCCGATGTCACGACGGCCGCCCTCAAGCTGGCGCGCGCCTATACGGGCCGCGATCTGGTGGCCATCTGCGGCGATCAGCCCTTCTTCTCGGTCGACGATTGGTTTATCGGCAGCACGGCGATGCCTGGCGGTATCCCCGAGGTCATCCGGCGCCAGACGCTCAAATTTCGCTATAACGACCTCGCCTCGCTGGCCGCGCTGTTTGAGCGCCTACCCCGCGCAGATTGCCTGCGTGTGCATGGAAGCGGAGACGACCGAGCCGCCGGCGGCCGGCTACCTGCAGGCCGTGATCGATCTGTGCCATCAGCATGGCGCGCTCTTCGTCCTGGACGAGATGATCACCGGCTTTCGCTGGCACAACGGCGGGGCGCAAACGCTCTACGGCATCACGCCCGACCTGTCTACCTTTGGCAAAGGGATCGGCAATGGCTTTGCCGTCTCTGCGCTGGTGGGCAAAACCGCGATCATGGAACGGGGTGGGCTGCTGCACGACAAGGAGCGTGTCTTTCTGCTGTCGACCACGCATGGGGCCGAAACGCACAGCCTGGCCGCTGCCATCGCCACGATGCGCACGTACCAGGAACAGGACGTGATCGGACAGATGCACCGCCAGGGCGAACGCCTGGCGCGCGGCGTCCGCCAGGCCGCGGCCGACCTGGGCATCGGCGACTACTTCGAGGTGGCAGGGCGCGCTTCCAACCTGATCTTTGTCACGCGTGATGCCGACAAGAACCGGTCGCAGCCGTTCCGCACCCTGTTCATGCAGGAGACGATTCGCCGCGGCGTGTTGGGGCCATCGTTCGTCATCAGTTATGCGCACACCGATGCCGACGTAGACTCTACACGATTGAGGCCGTGGCCGCCGCCCTGCGCGTCTACTGCCGGGCACTCGAAGACGGTGTCGACCAGTACCTTGATCGGCCGTCCTGTCAAGCCGGTTTTTCGCCCCAAGAACTAGACTCAAGACGCGAGGTGGCTATGAAAGTCGTACTCTTCTGTGGTGGGCTGGGCACGCGCCTGAAGGAATATTCGGAAACCATTCCAAAGCCAATGGTCGAAATCGGCCACCGGCCGATCATGTGGCACCTGATGAAGTACTATGCCCACTTTGGGCACACGGAGTTTATCCTGTGCCTGGGCTATGGCGGCGACGTCATTCGCAACTACTTCCTCAACTACAACGAGTGTCTCTCCAATGACTTTGTCCTGTCCGACGGCGGTCGCACCATCGACCTGCTCAACCAGGATATTTCTGACTGGACGATCACCTTTGTCGACACTGGCTTGAATGCCAACATCGGCCAGCGCTTGATGGCGGTAAAGCGCTTCCTGGGGAACGATGAGTACTTTATGGCCAACTATGCTGACGGCCTGAGCGATCTCGACCTGCCTGCCTACGTCGATCATTTCCATCGGCATGGCAAGATGGCCAGCTTCCTCTGCGTCCAGCCGTCACAGTCGTTCCATGTGGTTTCTCTTGCCCCCGATGGCGAGGTCACCTCCATCCAACCGGTTCACGAGGCCGATCTTTGGATCAACGGCGGCTACTTTATCTTCCGTCGTGATATTTTCGACTATATGCGGCCAGGTGAGGAATTAGTCGTCGAGCCCTTCCAGCGGCTGATCGCTCCAAAATCAGCTCGTTGCCTATCGTAATCCGGGCTTCTGGGCTTGCATGGACACCTTCAAGGAAAAGCGCATGTTTGACGAGCGTGTGGCAAGCGGCAACACGCCTTGGACCGTCTGGAACCAGCCAACCCATCAGGCGCTGCGCCCGGCCCAGGCTGAAAACGCGCGCGTTCTGCGCATGGCTTCACCGCTGCCCGCAGATGTAGCACCGTTGCGGCTGGGTTTACAGCAGGAGTGATACAGCGTGCATAGTCTCAAGTTTGGCGAACTGCAGCAGGTTTTGTGTCTGGGCGCACACAGCGACGATATCGAGATCGGCTGCGGCGGCACCATTCTCCAGTTGCTGACCGCCCATCCCCAGCTGGAAGTACACTGGGTCGTGTTTAGTGCCAACCCTGCACGCAAAGCCGAGGCGCTCGCCAGCGCCTCGGCCTTTCTGCAAGGGGCTGCGCGGCAAAACGTGGTCGTCCATGCGTTCCGCGATGGCTATTTCCCGTATGTAGGCGATGCCATCAAGGACGAATTTG
This sequence comes from uncultured Chloroflexia bacterium, assembly GCA_963701415.1. Classification (GTDB taxonomy): domain Bacteria; phylum Chloroflexota; class Anaerolineae; order Caldilineales; family Caldilineaceae; genus Fredericiella. The sequence continues at coordinate 404,430 of CAVPAH010000015.1, read as the reverse complement.
AGGCGATCCGGCGGACTGTCTCGCCCGACCTGATCTTTACCCACTGCCGGCATGATCTGCACCAGGATCACCGGCTTCTGTGCGAGCTCACGTACAACACCTTCCGCGATCACCTGGTCCTGGAATACGAGATTCCCAAGTGGGACGGCGATCTGCGCACCCCCAATGTCTATTTCCCACTCTCAAGCGCTGCTGCCCAACGCAAGGTCGGCCTGCTCCTGCAGCACTTTCCGTCGCAGGCCGGGCGTGATTGGTTTACGGCCGACACGTTTGAGGCACTGATGCGCATACGTGGGCTTGAAGCGCGCGCGCCGCAGGGGAAGGCAGAGGGCTTCTATGCCCGCAAACTGCTGCTCTAGCCGTGTGCCGCTTTGTCACCCCTGGAACTCGTTACGTCAAAAAATAGATTAAAAGCCGTCTTTTCTCCGATTCGCCGCGGCCGGCTGCAGGCTATCCTTGGCTTGGTGAGGTGCCGCCCAGACGCATTGGAGGAGAGATGCTCAGCCTGCGCAGGAATATTTGGTCCCCCGGCCCTTTGGCCGTTTTGGCTGTGCTGTTTGCCCTGATTGCGTATACCGCGTCTGCGGCCTCGACTACCTACTACATCTCTCCGCAAGGCGACGACGGCAGCGACGGCACGTCGGCCGGCGCACCTTGGCTAACCTTTGCCCATGCCTGGGAAGTACTGCAGCCGGGGGATACACTGCTGCTGCTCGACGGCACCTACACCGGCTCGACCACCGGCGTGGTCCAGCCGAACATCCGCAACGGCGAGCCCGGTAAACCGATCACGATCAAGGCGCGCAACGACGGCAAGGCCGTCGTCGACGGCGAGGGCCGCAACATCCCCGTGCGCCTGGGCGAAAACTGGGGGCCGCATGGCCCTATCGGCAATTGGTTCGTCGTGGAAGGCTTGGTTGCGCGCAACGGCACGCTGAGCAATTTCCGGATCGAACACGGCAACAACAACGTGCTGCGCCGCGTCTCGGCGTATAACGTGGACCCCGACGACAACTCGCTGGCCATTGCCATTGTCTGGAGCGACGACAACCTGGTAGAAGATTTCATCGCCGCAGGCACGGGACGCTATATGGTCAACGTCTTTACCTCCCGCGGCAACACGCTGCGCCGCGGCTTCACCATGTGGCAGCAGTGGGACGGCCGCCACTTCTGCGGCGTGAGCTGGCCCAACGGCAACAACGTCGGCGTCTACAACTCGAGCAACACCACGGTCGAGAACGTGATCGCCTACGGGCGTGGGCTGACCGGCATCTTCATCCAGGCGAACGACGATGCCGCAGTGGCCGACAACAACCAGATCCTGGGCAGCATGGCGCTGCTGCAGGGGGCGGACTACGACGGCAGCCTCTGGACGTACGGCACGGGCAAGCGGCAGCCGACGACGCGGCCCGGCCCGATCACCAACCCCTATGGCGAGCCGTGCCCCGACAACATCACGCAGTGGGAGTGGGGCGGCCACCGCCAGGGCTTCAACCTGTTTGGCCAGGGCGAGCTGCACGACAACGTCTTCCGCGACATCCTGGCGACCGGCAACATCGGGCTGGGCTGGGCATCGCAGCATCCCTACGGACCCGGTCCTGTCGGTACAGTGATCGACCACGCCACCATCTACGGCAACGGCAGCGACATCACCGGCTGGGAAGCGGCACAGGGCGGCGACATCTACATCGACCGGCGCAACACCGTCTTGAACAACGGCGGGCTCACCATCACCAACAGCCGCATCGCCAACAGCGCGTGGGCGAATCAGGGCGAGGGTGCCCGCTTCCAGTATCGCTACGTCGACCGGCAGCTCACCAGCCAGCCCCTCCTCCCCTGGCCCATGGAAAGCCGCGCCCATGCTGAGATCGGGATGTCGGTGGGCACACTCGTTACCAGTATGGTGAGCAAGTCGGGTGGTGCCTTCCCGCTCGTGCCTACTCCTACGGGGCCGACGCCGGCGGCTCCCACTCCCACACCGGTGCTCAACAACACGCCTGTAGCCACACCGACGCAGCTTCCTCTTGCCCCCTATCGCGTGAATGCCCCGCTGTATGCCGTAAACGCGGGCGATGCGCTGCTTGATGCCAATAACTGGGCTGTCGTCTCGTTTGGCAGTGTAAGCAGCAACCATGACAACTATGGTGACCTGCGTGTGGTGGGCCGCAATGACGGCATCATGCTGCGCGCACAGTTGTTTGACAGCAGGGCAACCAGTGGCGATGCCCTTGCCATCACACTCAATGGTGTCACTAAGCGGGTCCTGTACGGTGGCGGCGCCGCCAACGGATCGGGCTGGCAGATCGGCGAGCGCTGCACGAACGGCACCTGCCGCGGCTGGTCCGCCGACGGCCTCATCCCGTGGTCGGACTTTGGCGGCCGGCCCCAAGAAGGTGACTCCTGGCCGCTGCGCGTGGTGTTTGACGACGCGGACGCGAATGGCGTCACCTCGCAGTCGATGTGGCCCCCCAGCGGGACACCCAGCGGCACGCCCGGCGGAACCGGCACGCTGCACTGGGGGCTGCCGCACTACGGCGGGCAGGACGCAGCCGGGGCCAGGCAGCTGGAGGTGGCGCTGCGCGGCGACAGCATGCTGGGCGGCAGCACCGACTGCGGCACCGCGGATTTCCCCGACTACTTCGGGACCTGGGGCAGCCGCAACTTTGGCACGGCGGACCACGTCAACGTGCAGATGCAGTGGGACGTGGCCGACTGGCCCTGCTATGCCAAGTACTACGCCGCCTGGTCGCTGAATGAGCTGCCGGCGGGCGCGCAGGTGATCTCGGCGACGCTGGAGCTGCGCCAGTTCGGCAACCCCGGCTTCTCGCCCGGTTACGCCGACGACGGCACGAAGGACACAATGGTGCAGGTGTTCGAGGTGGACAAGCCGTGGGACGAGCACACCATCACCTGGGACAATGCGCCGGTGCCGCAGGAGAACACGAGCCGGACGCTGGTGCAGCCACTGCCGGGCGACTGTGCGCCGACGCCCTACTGGTACTGCAGCCCCGGCATTCCCTACCAGTTTGACGTGACGGAGATCGTGCGGCGGGCACAGGCCCAGGGGCGAAACTGGGCGTCGCTGGCACTTTACACCGCCGCCGGCCAGTATCATTCGGGCAAGTACTTCTACAGCCGTGAAGGCGCCGAACCGCCGATCGTGCGCCTGGCGTACATCTTTGGCCGTTCGTCCGGTCTACAGCCGCTGCCCGACACGCTCATCAGGCTCTTCCTGCCCCATGTGAAAGGCGGCAGGAACTAGGAGCGAAGGATCCGGAGAAATCAGGGACGAAGACCTACCTGGTTCCCTAGCTGACTACATTGACAGCTTCGGAAGCCCCATTTTGGTGCTATAGTACGGGCGAGTGGGACAAGTAACCGGCACCGACGGAAGCTGCCAATAGCGACCTATGCGCATCCTGTTTCTTACACAAGTACTGCCATATCCGCTTGACGCCGGGCCAAAGACAAGGGCCTACTATGTGCTGCGTTTCCTGGCGCAGTCACACGAGGTGACGCTCGTTTCGTTTGTGCGCAGCACCGACACCCCCGAAGCCATTGCGCATCTGCAGCAGTATTGCGCCGCCGTCCACACGGTGCCGATCGTGCGTTCATCCGCCCGCAACGCCGGGTTTCTGGTCGAAAGCCTGGTTACCAATCAGCCCTTTATCATCACCCGCGACCGCTCGGCCGCCATGCGCACGGCTTTGACCAAGCTTGTGGAAACCGAGCGGCGGCTTTGACGCCGTCCACGGCGATCAGCTCTGGATGGCCCCCTATATGCAGCATGTCTATGCCCTGTCTGCTCAGCTACACGGTACGCACCCCACGCGTGTCCTCGACCAGCACAACGCATGCTACATGATTTTTCAGCGTCTGGCCGAGGCGGAGCGCAACCCTCTCAAGCGCCAATTGGTGCGGTTGGAAGCGCATAAGCTGGCACGCTACGAGGCAGGGGTCTGTGCGGACTTCGAGCGTGTCGTCTGGGTGACGCGTGAGGACTTCGCCGCAGTAGCGGTCCGCCGCCGGTCAAGGTGCGCCAGTCGTCAACTCCGGGGTCATCCCCATCTGCATTGACACCGCCGCGCAGCCGGCGCTGGCGCGCAATCCGCACGGGCGCAGAGTTACCTTCCTGGGTGGCCTGCATTACCCGCCGAATGCGCAGGGTGTACTCTGGTTTGCCGAACACATCTTTCCCAAAGTATTGGCGCATGCACCGGATGCTGTACTGACCGTGATCGGCAAGCAGCCGCCGGCCGAACTGGCTCAGCTCAACATTCCTGCCTCCAATCTTGAGGTCGTGGGGTACGTGGAAGATCCCATGCCCTACCTGGTGGAAACAAGCGCCTTTGTCGTGCCCCTGCTGGCCGGGGGCGGCATGCGAGTCAAGATCCTCGACGCCTGGTGTTGGGGGCTCCCCATCGTCAGTACCACCGTCGGCGCCGAAGGCATCGCCACGACACCGGGCCAGGACATTCTCGTGGCCGATCGGCCGGACGAGTTCGCTGCGCATGTCGTGAACCTGCTGCAGAACCCTCAGCTTGGCGACCACATTGGGGCGGGCGGCCGCTGCAGCGCCGAGCAGGAATATGACTGGCGCAACGTCTACTGCGGTTGGGACAGCGTCTACGGCCAGGCGTAAGCTCCCGCGTCCTCCCTCTGTCAGCGATCTGTAAGTCAACCCCCTCTGCCCTTCTGCTACACTGGGAGCGCAAGAACCTGGTCGATTGAGGCAGACTGATGCGCATCCTGTTTGTTGTTCCGTATACCCCTAATCCCATCCGAGTCCGTTCCTATGAGTTTGTGCGCGCTATGCTGCGGCGAGGCCATGCAGTGACGCTTGCTACCCTGTGGACGTCACCTTCAGAACAGGATGATCTCAATCGGCTTGCGCAGATGGGGGCGCACGTGCTCGCGGAGTCGATGCCGTCATGGCGGTCAGCGCTTAACAGCCTGGCCGCGCTGCCGGCGTCGACTCCGTTGCAGGCCGTCTACAGCTGGCAGCCGGACCTCTTTCGGGCCGTGCTCGCCCTGGCGCGGGAACAGCAGTTTGACGCCATTCATGTCGAGCACCTGCGCGGCAGCCGCTACGGGCTCGAACTGCTGGCGTCTCGGCAGTCTGGCGCCTTGCGTGCCCCGATTGTGTGGGATAGTGTAGATTGCATTTCGCACCTTTTCGTCCAGGCTGCGGCACAAAGCCGCAGCACCAAGGGTAAGTTGATGACGCGTTTTGAGCTGCCGCGCACGCAGCGCTACGAGGCCAGACTGGTCCGCACGTTTGATCATACCGTGGTGACCTCGTCTGTAGACCGGACGGCGCTGCTTGAATTAGCCGGTAAGTACGGGACGCAAAACAGCGTGTCTGCGGGCATGCTAGGCGATCGCTCCCAACGCGATGTCGCAGCGGCGATTGATGTCGTGCCGAATGGGGTCGATCTCGAACACTTCGCCTATTGCGGTCCCGAACAGCGCCATACCAACCGCATCGTCTTGAGCGGCAAAATGAGCTATCACGCCAATGTGACGGCGGCACTGCACCTGGCCGACGACATCATGCCGTTGGTGTGGGCGCAGCGCCCGGACGCCGAGCTGTGGCTCGTAGGCAAAGATCCTGCTCCCGAGCTGCGTGCGCTGGCAGAAAAGTCGCATGCCAGTGGGCCAGCGGGCCGCGTCGTCGTCACCGGCGAAGTACCTGCTATGCAAGATTACATTCAGTCCGCCGTGCTTGCCGCTGCCCCACTGCTGTATGGCGCCGGCATTCAAAACAAGGTGCTTGAGGCGATGGCCTGCGGTACGCCCGTCGTGGCAAGTCCGCAGGCGAGCCAATCGCTTGCGGCCAGGCCGCGCCAGGACTTCTTGGCGGCTTGGGGCTCCGACGAGTTTGCCGCTGCCATCCTTGCCCTGCTTGACTCCCCTGATCTGCGCAAGGAATTGGGGCATGCCGGCCGCCGCTTTGTCGAGGCAAATCATTCGTGGGACAGTGCCGCTGCCCATCTCGAACGCATCTATGCTCGCTGTGCCACGCAACTCACACCGCAACCAGTGACGCTATGACAGTGACGCTATGACAGTGACGCTATGACTGACAAATTCAGCGGCCACTACAGCAGCGCCTCGCGCGGCACCTGCGGGCGGCAGCTATCGTTTCACTCTTTCTGCCATCAACGTTCGGCGCCTGCTGGTGGCGATCGTGCTGCTCGCCGTCGCCTTGCGTGTCGGCTCGGCGCTCTTCCAAGGCAATCAGATCGACACGCTGCCCGGAATATACGATCAAGTTTCCTATGACGGGCTGGCGCGACGCGTCCTGGAAGGTCACGGCTTCAGTTTTGGCGAGGATCACTGGCCGGCCACGCGCGCAGGCGAACCGACTGCCCATTGGAGTTTTCTGTATACCCTTTATCTCAGCCGGTGTGTACGCATTGTTCGGCCCCAATCCACTGCCTGCGCGCCTGATTCAGGCTGTGTTTGCCGGCGTGGTGCAGACCATCCTGATGTGGCGGCTGGGCAAACGCCTCTTTAACCCGACTGCCGGCCTGCTGGCCGCCGCCTTTGGGGCGGTGTACATCTACTTCGTCTATTATGCCGGCGCGCTGATCACTGAGACATTCTACATAACAGCACTGCTCTGGATCTTGGACATTGCGCTGCGTATCGACGACACGCGCACAGTCGGGCGAGTCTCGCAACCGATCGCGGCTGGCGCCGTTGGCTGATCTGGGGTGAGCTGGGCCTCGCCATCGGGTTGGCTGCGTTGCTGCGCCAGTTGGTGCTGCTGCTCGTGCCGCTCCTTTTTCTTTGGCTGTGGTGGCGCATTGCGCGCCGCCGCCCAGGAGAGGCTGCCGGCGGTAGGGCAGGCCGTTGGTTTGGATGGCGTACCCTGGCGGGCTTTGCCGTCAGCATTGCGATCGTCGCTCTTATGATCTTGCCCTGGACCATCCGCAATTATCGTGTGTTCCACACGACTGTACTGCTCAACACCAACTCGGGCTACGTATTCTTTTGGGCCAATCATCCGATTTACGGCACGCAGTTTGTCGGCATTCTACCGGGCGGCGGGACAGAGTATGGCGATCTGCTGCCCAAGGAACTGCTGCCGCTCAACGAAGCCGAAATGGACAAGGCCCTCTTTGGGCGTGGCCTTGGCTTTGTGCTGGACGATCCCGCACGCTATGCGCTGCTATCCCTGAGCCGCACGCGTGAATATTTTAAGTTCTGGCCCAGTGCCGATTCGAGCACGATCAGCAATATCTCGCGTGTCGGCTCGTTCGGCTTGTTCCTGCCCTTTATGCTGTATGGCGCGATTCTAGCGGCAGTACGCAGCGTTCGCTCGCGTAATGAGGCTTGGCGGGCTCATATGCTGTTATTCCTGGGCTTTATCGTTCTCTACACCCTCGTGCATCTGCTGACCTGGACGCTGATTCGCTATCGGCTGCCGGTCGATGCATTCTTGCTGCTGTTTGCAGCCTATGGTGTAGACGATCTACTGCAACGTGTTGGCCTCGGCATCAACACCGAGTACACCACCAAGGCTAATATCTAGAACGTTCGGCTTGAATCAACTGGCGCTAGATACCCACGTGTGCCGGTGTCGGCTGTCGGAGCTGGCCACGGCGGGGCAGTTCCACTTCGGCGATCGCTTGCAGCGACTCTACCGAAACCATCGCCTGTTCCATAGTCACTTCTTCCTGCCCCCGGCCCGCCAGCATGCACGCTGACACCAAGGCGATGGAAGTTAAGAAACTAGCACCCAAAAACAGGCTGACTAAGACGGTAATCATGAGATGCTCTCTCCGCGTACACAAAATGCTTAACGTCAGCGTAAGAGTGCAATGGCTGACGATATAATAGCTATTGTCGCGTGGACTTTCTTGACGCGCTTTGTACACTTGTCGGATTTTGCCATACGCCAAATGTACGAAATTCATCCGCTAAGGTATACGTTAAGTCAGACTACAGACCTTCTCTTGCCCCGTAAGTTCTTGCACCTCAACGCATTTCGGCTGCCTGATGGGCCAGCCGGTTCAGCTGCTTCTCGTCGATCCGAATGTGGAGCACATAGCTGATCACCAACGCCCACCCCCGTACAAAATAGTCCCAACCATCCTCTACCCACAGGCCGCGGTCGCTTGCCTGGGCGCGCGCCTGGCGCAGAAAGCCCAGTTCACCGCGATAGTTGAAATCCCAGATGATTCCGTAGTGGGGAAAGGGCGCCTCATCGCTGACCGGTGAACCGGGCCGATCTTTACCCATACCCGTTGCATTGGCCACGATGCTGCCCGGCGGCAGCTCTGCCAGCAGTTGGTCATTGCTATGCGGATCATCGTTGAGTACGAAGCGGCACGGCACGCCACGCCCGGCCGGCAGCGCCGCCTGCCACGGCTCGATCACCTTCTCCAGCCGCTGCAGGCGCGGTGCCGAATGGTTGACCACCGTCAGCCGGCTGGGGCGATCCGCGACATCCGGCTTGCGCAGCAGGTGCAGCGCAAGCGCAGCGGATGACCCGCCGGCGCCAAAGATCAGCACCTGGGCGCCGGTGCGTCCAAAGTAGCCCCCGCCCAGCATTGCATCCAGGCTTTCGCCGCCGGAGATCGGATCACTCACGTGCCCGAGCAGGCGCGCGTCGCCTCGTCCATTCCCCGCACCTGGCTGCTTAGCGATGGCTGAAACCTCACCCAATGCCACGGCATCGGGGTCCAGCTCGTCAAACAGGTCACGCGCAGCGTCAAATAGATCGATTTTGTGCGTGGTCACCAACGCGCCAAGCGCCAGCGGCTCCCGCTTCAGAAACTCGACACAGGCCCGGTAGTTGGCAGGATCGTCGTGCAGGGGAAAGTCCAGGCCCACAAGCTGCACGTCGGGCCTGCCCAGCGTCTGCATCCAGACCGGAAATACCCGGCGGGCTGCCGAGCGCGCCGTGGTCACGCCAATGAAATAGAACGTTGGTTGCTGAGGAGCCTCGAAGCTTTTTGCCATACCTTGGGCAGGTCCGCTCACGCGTCAAAAAACAGAGATTTCAGAAAGGGGGCGTTGGAAAGGGAATAACGTCTGATTCTGTCTATGTATATATATCATTGTGGACGTACGCTGATCTGTGATGCAGTATAACGGAATCCAAATCGAATCGCTAAATGCGGTTGACACCCTGTCTGCCATGCACTAGACTGGATTTGCGCCATTGAATCATACCGTGCATCACACCGTGAATGACACAGCCAACTGCGCAGCCGGACGGCATAACGAAACGCTCCCAATGAACAGTCCAGTCACCAGTCCGTCACCAGTCCGCCTGTCTATCGACGGCCGATCGAGCTGCTGCTTGATTGGCCGTTTCGCGCGGCGGATCAGGCCACGTCGCGCGGATAAAAGAACCACCATTCGGATAGAGGAGAACCTGCTATGCAATTAGGCTTTGTCAGTGCCATTTTGCCAGAGCTGTCGCTGGAGGAGGTGGCTGCCTTGGCATCTTCTATCGGCTACGGCTGTGTGGAAGTAATGTGTTGGCCGCCGGGCAAGGCCGAGCGCCGCTATGCCGGCGTCACACATCTCGATGTTGTCGGATTTGGCAAGGACGAGGCGGCACAGGTTGTCGACCTGATGCAGCGCTATGACGTCAGCATCAGCGGTCTTGGCTACTATCCCAATCCCCTGGCCCCCGACGAAACCGAAGCGCAAGTCTATGTCGCACATATCAGGGCCGTCATCCGCGCCGCAGAACTGCTCGGTGTCGGCGTCGTCAACACGTTTGTTGGCCGCGATTGGACCAAGTCGCTGGAAGAGAACTGGCCGCGTTTCCTGGCGATCTGGAAGCCGCTGATCGCCTACGCCGAGGACCACGGCGTCAAGATCGGGATCGAGAACTGCCCGATGCTCTTCACCCGCGACGAGTGGCCGGGCGGCAAGAACCTGGCCCGTACACCCGCAATCTGGCGGCGCATGTTCGACGATATTCCTTCCAAAAGCTTCGGCCTCAATTACGATCCTTCGCACATGATCTGGCAGCAGATGGACTACCTGGCGCCCATGCGTGAGTTCAAGGATCGCCTCTTCCACGTCCACGCCAAGGACGCCCGCCTCGATCGCCAAAGACTGGACCAGGTTGGTATCCTGGCCTATCCCAACGAGTACCACACGCCCAAGCTGCCTGGCATGGGCGACGTGAACTGGGGGCAGTTTTTCTCGGTGCTGACTGACACCGGTTACCGGGGCCCCGTATGTGTCGAGGTCGAAGATCGGGCCTTTGAAGGCGATCTCGAACTGCGCAAGGTTTCCTTGGTGCAGAGCCATACCTATCTGCGGCAGTACCTGGCCAAGGACATCTGAGCGACACCATGGGCGTCTACGCAAGCATCGACCTGGGCGGCACCAAGATCGCCGGCGCACTGGCAACAGAAGACGGGCAGGTGCTGGCGCAGCGCATCATCGCCACCGAATCCCATGCCGGGCCGCCTGCCGTGCTGGCCCGCATCGCCGGCCTGATCGATGATCTGGCGGCGGAGGTAGGCGTCCGCCCACTGGCGCTTGGCATGGGTGTGCCTGGGCTGGCGGACTTGGAACAGGGCGTGGTCAAGTTCCTGCCCAATCTTCCCACACAGTGGCGCGATGTGCGCGGCCGGCGCTTATTTGACACAGGCTCTGGGCTGCTCGGTGCGGCTGCTCAACGACGTGCGCATGGCCACGCTGGGCGAACTTGTATTTGGGTATGGCGGCGCCGGGTCAGGCCCCATGCAGGGCGCGCATGGTATTCTACGCCTTGGGCACGGGTATCGGCGGCGGTCTGGCCATCGACGGACGTCTCTATCTGGGCCCTTTCGGGGCAAGCGCAGAGGTCGGCCACATGACGGTCGTACCCGATGGGCCGGCCTGCTCCTGTGGCAGCCGCGGCTGCCTCGAGATCTATGCCGCCGGTCCTGCCATCACCGGCCAGGGCGTGCGCCTGCTGCTGGCGGGCCAGACCACTTGTCTCTATGACCTCGTCGCGGGGCGCCCTGAACGTGTCAACCCGGCCGTCATGGCGAAGGCGGCGGCGCTGGGCGACGAACGTGTGCGCGCCGTCCTGGTCCAGGCAGCCGAGTACCTGGGCATCTCGGTCGCCAACACGATCTTGATGGTCCACCCGCGCCTGGTCGTTCTGGGCGGCAGCGTAGCGGAGATCGGCCCGCTGCTGTTTGACACCGTGCGTGCCGTAGTCGCCTGGCGCGTCGGCATGTTCTCGGCGGCGGATGTGGCGATCGTGCCGTCACGGTTGGGCAATCGCGCCGGCCTGCTGGGCGGCATCGCCCTGGCGGCAGGCGTTGGTATCTGAAGAATGAGTGGAGGAGCAGCAAAACATGGACGTTACGTATGCCGATGTGGCAAAGATGATCGATCATTCCCTTCTGAATCCCACGCTGACAGACAGTGACCTGGAGGCCGGGATTCAGCTGGCGCTGGACTACGATGTCGCGAGCGTCTGCATCATGCCCTACTATCTCAAGCGCTGTGCCGATCTCCTGGGGGGGTCTGATGTCACGGCCAGCACGACGATCGGTTTTCCGCACGGCGGCCACAGCACCAAGGTCAAGGTGGCAGAAGCCGTGCAGGCGCTGGCCGACGGCGGCGAGGAACTCGACATGGTCGTCAATATCTCCAAGGTGCTGAGCGGCGACTGGGATTACGTGCGCCAGGATATCGCCGCCGTAGTCGAGGTCACGCACGCCGCGCGGCAGAAGGTCAAAGTCATCTTTGAGAACTGCTATCTCAACGACGTCCACAAGATCCGCCTCTGCGAGATCTGCGGCGAGCTGAAGGCAGACTGGGTCAAGACGTCGACGGGCTACGGTACCGGCGGGGCGACGCGCGACGACATCATCCTGATGCGCAAGTATGCGCCGGCGCATGTTGCAGGTCAAGGCGGCCGGCGGCGTGCGCACGCTCGACCAGGCTGCTGGAGATGCGGGCAATTGGCGCTTCCCGCTGTGGCGCCACGCGCACGGCGGCGATTCTCGACGAGCTCAAAGCGCGGCTGGCTTAGTGTATTTCGTATAGTAAATTGTGTTCCTCATTCGCAAAGTCAACAGGAAACCTAGCATGTCAACATCACATAAAGTTGCAATGCTGGGCACGGGCTTGATCGGCATGTTCTATACCATGGCCCTGCACGGGCAGCGCAGCCGTGACGAGGTGGCCGTCGTCTACTCGCGCCAGCAGAGCCGCGCCGATGAGTTCGCCAGGCAGTGGGGCATTGCCAAGGCCACGACCGACCTCAAGGCCGCCATCCAGGATCCGGCCATCGACACCGTCGTGATTGGCCTGCCCAACTTCCAGCACATCGAATGCGTCGAGCTGGCGGCCGCCGCCGGCAAGGCCATTCTGTGCACCAAGCCGTTGGGCCGCAACGCCAAGGAAGCCAAGCACATGCTTGACGTGGTCGAGAAGGCAGGCGTCTTCCATGGCTACCTGGAGGATCTTGCCTACACGCCCAAGACGCTCAAGGCGCTTGCCTCGGTGCGCGCCGGCGCTCTAGGCGACGTCCTTTGGGCGCGCTCGCGTGAGACGCATCCCGGGCCCCACAGCGCCTGGTTCTGGGACAAGGAGCAGGCCGGGCGGCGGTGCCATCATCGACCTTGGCTGTCACTGCGCCGAAATCATTCGCAACTATGTGGGCAAGGAAAACCGGCCCGTCGAAGCCATGTGCTGGTCCGATACGCTCGTGCACCCCATTCCGGCCGAAGACAATGCCATCGCCCTGATCAAGTTTGAAAGCGGGGCGGTCGGTCAGTTTGAGGTGAGCTGGACCTTCCGCGGCGGCATGGACCTGCGCGACGAAGTATCCGGCACGCAGGGCACCATCTGGACCAACCATTTTCTGCGCACCGGCTTTGAGATGTTCACGGCCGCCCGCGGCGGCTACGTAGCGGAGAAGGCCGAAACCGAAAGTGGGTGGCTCTTCCCCGTCGGCGACGAGGTCCATGAGCTCGGCTACACCAACATGTTTACCGACATGTTTGCCGCCATGGAAAGCGGCAAGGCGCCGATGGAGTCCTTCTACGACGGCTACGTGATCAACGCCATCCTTGACGCCTGCTTCAAATCCGCCGAGTCCCGCAAGTGGGAGTCAATCGTGATCGACGACTGGCGCGCCGCTGCCCCCACGCCGCGTATCTCCATGCAGCCGGCCATGGTCGACGGCCTGGCCATCGTCAAGGAAGAGCGCATGCACGGCAACAAGCTCAAGCAGATCCTCTGCGACCAGCAGACCGGCAAGATTACCGAGCGCGTCGATCGACATCGAGTAGCCCTGCGTGCCTGGCTCGCCCCACTTGTTTCTCGCCGGCCTGTAACCTGGTGGGCCGAGCCTCGCACGATACTCCCCGCTATCCTTGGCTCGTCAAGCGGCAGCCGCTGCCTTCGCCCGATCCTCCGCCATGTGTGCCCGCGTGTAGTTGCGCAGGTTCGGATACTTCCAGGCGATGTAGCCGGTCAATACGATCGTCGCCAGGCCGCCGCTGACGATGGCAAAGGGCACGCCAAACAGCGCGGCGACGACCCCTGCCTCCATCTCGCCCAGCTGCGGGCCGCCCATAAAGAAGATCTGGTTGATGCCCGTCATGCGCCCGCGCAGCCGGTCGGGCGTCATCATCTGGCGGATCGTCTGGCGAATCACGGTTGAAACCGTGTCGGCGGCGCCGGTAAACGCAAACAGGATATAGGAGAGCACAAAGCTCGTCGAGAGCCCGAAGAGCATCGTCGCCACCCCGTAGAGCGCCACGCTGGTGAGCAGCACAAAGCCCTGGCGGTAGATGTCCTTGCGCAGCGACAGCACGACGCCGGTAAGCAGCGAACCAAGCGCCTGGGCCGTCGCCAGCAAGCCGTAGCCATTGGCGCCCACCTGCAGGATCTGCCCTGCCACCAGCGGCAGCATCGTGTTGGCCGAGCTAAAGAACGTGGCCAGGAAGTCGAGCATCATCGACCCCCAGATAATGCGCGTGTGGCGCACGAAGCGCCAGCCCTCTACGATCGCCGCCCAGTTGAGCCCGGTATCACGTGCAGCCGCGCCACCGTGGTAGCGAATCAAGAGCAGTGCCCCGATGATTGTTACAAATGAGATGGCGTTAACGGCATAGACCGTGCCTACGCCAGTGGCGGCGATCAACATGCCGGCCAATGCCGGTCCTGCGATCGTGGCGGTCTGAAAGGAGAGCGAATTGAGACTGATCGCGTTGGTCAGGTGCTCTTCCGGCACCAGGTTGGGTACCAATGACTGGAACGCCGGGCCCGAAAACGCGGCCGTTGCCGAAGTCAGCGCCGTCAGCAGGTAGATCGTCCACACCGTGGTCAGATTGGCGAACGTGAGCAGCGCCAGGATCAGCGCAAAGAGTGCCGCTGCGCCGTTCGTCCAGATCAGCAGCGTGCGGCGGTTGCGCACGTCGGCCAGTGCGCCGCCGAGCACGGCGAAGATTGCGATCGGGATAATGCGGGCCAGCCCGACGCCACCCAGGCCCAGTGCCTCCGGATTCAGTGTCAAGTGAAAGCCAAAGAGATCCAGCGACACGGTCGTCCCGTTTAGCAGCTGGAAGATGTTCCAGTTGATCGCCACCAGCGACATCTGCGTGCCGATAATCGAGATGAACTGGCCGATCCAGATGAGGCGAAAATCGCGATGCTGCAGGGCGACGAAACGCTGTTGTGAAGACTTTACCGGCGGCGGGGGCGGATCGGAAGGTGAACCGGAGTGCGGCGCTGCGGGTGCTGACATAGTGTCTATTAAACACCCGCAGCGCAGGGCGAGCAAACCGTTAGGGCATCTGAACCACGATTCGTCGGATCCAAGGATTTTCATGATTTGCTCTTCCGTGCCTGGCGCTGCCCCAGGCCTAATTGGCTTCCCACTCAATGGTTCATGGGCCGCGCCTCGCACGTTGTCCGCTGCGGCCCTAACGGCGAAAACCGCCCGCTCGCGCGCCACAAACCGCTGGATCAGCTCGACCGCCCGCCCAATGCCATCCTCTGTGCGAATCAGCTGCGACAGCTCTTCTGCTCGCCGGCGCATGTCCTGATCGCCCGTCGCCGTACGCATGGCGCGCCGCCAGGTTCTCCACCGACAGCTGCTTTTGCGGGATTGGGTCAGGGCCCACGCCCAATTCAGCCACACGCCTGCCCCAGAAGGGCTGGTCGCCAAAGAACGGCGCGATCACGGTCGGTTTTCCGGCGCGCAGCCCTGCCGCAGTCGTGCCTGCGCCGCCGTGGTGCACCACCGCCGCCATCCGTGGGAACAGCCAATCGTGGGGTACGGAATCGACTGCCAGCACACTGTTCGGCAGATCTTGTGCCTGCAGGCCGCCCCACCCAGTCAGCAAGACGCCGCGCTGCCCACTTTCTGCCAGCGCTTTAAGCACGAGTTCACCGCGCTGCTGCGGGTTGCGTCCGGCCATACTCCCAAAGCCGACATAGACGGGAGCTGGGCCGGCTTGGAGGAAATCCACAAGCGGCGCAGGTGGTTGCCACACCGGTTCGGCGTCAAGAAACCAGTAACCCGTCACGTGGACCCACTCGGGCCAGTCCGACGGTTGCGGAAACACGCTTGGACTGTAGCCCGCCAGCATTGGCCACTCGCCCGCCAGCATGCGGCGGCGCAGCTCGTCAGCGCCCACGGGTGGAGCCTTCAGCACCTCGCGTTGCCATCGGTCGAGGGCCTGCCAGATCGGCCGGCCAAACAGCCGCTTCGGCAGTGAAGCCACGTCATAGGTTGCCCGATTGTACATCTTCGCCAATGGGCCGCCGAACGGCAGGTTAGGAGCATACAGACTCGGATAGTCGCCCGTTCGGAGATTCGACCAGAGGGAAACCAGCATTGCCCGTGCTCCAACCTTCTCCACCGCCGGCAGTGCGGCAATTGCCAGCGGCGACACGAGCACCACGTCGCTGCCTTCGCTCGCGTGCAGGCAGTCCGTCAGCATCTCGTGCAGCAGCGGCGCAAAGGCGCGCGCCATGTGGCGGATAAAGTGTACCGGGTTCTTGCCGGCCTCCAGCCACGCCTGCCCAGCTTCCTGCTTGAGCATCTCCTGCGGGTTCAACCGGATCAGCCCGAACTCCAGCCCCCGCTCCGTCACCATCTCGCGAAACACCTCGTGGGTGGCAATCTTCACCTCGTGCCCCGCCTGCTGAAGGCCCAGGCCCAGCGCCGTATACGGCTGTGCGTCGCCCGCGTGAGCCGACGGCTAGTATTGTGATGCGCATATGAGTCCTCCTTTTTTGTAGGCAAAAACAAAATTTAGCTATAGCCTAAAATACAGCAAAAAAGGAGGGTTGTCAATAGGTCTGAACCACTATGGACTTACTCCATGAGCAGAGCTCACTACAAATTCGCCCACTCGACGATTTGATGCTCTGGTCGCTGGTTCTTACTGAAGTTGATGCCGTGCGCGGAGTACTATCAAGAATGTCTGTAACGTTCAGGCACCAGCACCAACTTATACGCCATCACCTTCTCCACCGCCTCGCGCGACCACGGCGACGGGTGGTACACCCCCTCGCGCCACATCATCACCTGGTCGTCGTACAGCCGGCTGAGCGGGTGGCCGGACTGGCCGCCGGCCAGCACGCTCTCGGCGCGGTCCCAGGTGCCGACTTCGTAGATCTGCCGGTAGACGGGAATCGTCGTGACCAGCCCCGGGGGCAGCCGCGTCTCGGGCCGGGCGTCGGTGCGGGTCTGCAGCGGGGTCGTGGCGTCGCCGCCTACCGGCAGCGGGCCGCGGTCAAAGAACTGGCCGACAAAGCGGGCGCGGCCCAACGGGTGCGCAAACCGCACCTGGTGCGTGCGGCCCCAGGCCCAGCGCAGGCTGCTGTCGCCGTGCACCTGGCGCACGGACTTCATCGCCCGCGTCAGCGCCTCCTGCAGGATCTCGTCGCGCAGCCGCTGCCGCCCGCCGGCGACGTCGGCATACCAGAACGACTCCTCGTGCGTGTTGAGCAGCTCGAGCAGCTTCGTCTCGGCGCGCAGCCGGAAGCCGTGCAGCGGAAAGAGCGGTGTGCCGGCCACGCCCAGAAAGCCCTCATAGGCCGAACGCAGCTTGTCGCCCCATACCATCTGCATCAGGTGCGCCAGGATGTAGTGAAAGCAGAGCGCGGCCTGGCTGTCGCTGTCCATGCGGAAGTTCCACTTGCGCAGAAACTGCAGCGCCGTCTTCTCCCACGGGTCTTCGCTCCGCAGCAGCGTAAACCATGGCGTCAGCGCCTGCGCATACTTGGAGAGCGTGTCCTGCTGGATCTCCTCCATGTCGCGGATGGTGTAGCGATCCTTTTCCACCAGCATCTCCTCGATGCGCGCCGCACGCCAGCCGGGGTCAAACTCGATCCCGAGGAAATGCCCATAATCATCGCCAGCCGGCTTGTTGTTGGCCACCACGATCTTGCCGGATGGCGGGTTGTAGAGCCGCGGCAGCTCCTCGAATGGGATCGGCTCCCCCCATTCGTAACTGGGGTCCCAGCCCGGCGCCGGCAGCAGGCCAAGATTGGTCGTCCGCTGCGGCACGCGGCCCGCCAGCGTAAACCCGATATTGCCGCGTGCGTCGGCAAACGTAAACGTCTGCACCGGCGCCGCCCAGTCGGCCAGCGCCGCGTTGAAGCTCGCCCAGTCCGTCGCCCGTGCCAGCGCCAGCTGCGCCGCCAGCGTGCGGCCCGGCACATGGCCGGTCCACTGCAGCGCCAGCGGCGCCGCAATCTGCGGCTGGGCGGGCTTGCGCCCCTCAGGCGTCTCGGCCCGCAAGAAGCCGGTGATGATCGGCCCGTGCCGCGAGATGACGACACGCTCGACGTGCGGCGCGCTGCGCCGCACCTGGATTATCTCTTCGACGACCTGCGCCTGCTCCCAGCTGTCCCCGTACGCAAACTGCGTGGGGTCGTCCGGGTGCGGCTTTTCGATGTACAGGTCCTGCGTGTCGACGAGCCCGTTGGCCACGCCCCAGGCGATCGCATGGTTGTGGCCCATCACGATCGCCGGCTGCCCCGGATACGTGGCGCCGCTGATCTCCAATCGTGGGGCAGCTCAGGTGCATCTCGTAGATCGGCCCCGGCAGCTGCACGTTTAAGTGCGGGTCCGCACACAGCAGGGCGCGGCGGTTGAGGCTGTGCTTGGGCGACACCACCCAGCTGTTGGACCCTTGCCCTTCGCCGCCGCCCAACCAGGCGCGGGCATTCTCGTATTGGCTCAACAGCAGGCCGGCCGTGGCCAGCAGCCGCTCCTTTGTCTCACTGCCCACACCTTCGAGCAGCAGCGGGTTCTTTTGTGGGTAGTCGGGCTCCAGGTCGGCCGCCGTATAGGGGTCCAACTCGTGCAGGAGACGCAGCCGGGTCAGCTCGCTCTCCCAGTTGACGCTCATCGACCATGCCGTGGCCTTGGCGCAGGCCAGCGTATCGAGCGGCGTCCAGGGGTCCACCTGCACCCGCAGCAGATTGATCTCCGCGGCCAGCCTTCCCTTGTGCGTGGCAATGTAGGCGTTGATGCCTCCCGCATACCACTCCAGCACCTGGCGTGTCTCCGGGTCCAGCTGCTGCCAGCTCCGTCTCGGCCGCGCGGCGGAAGCCGACGATGCGGCAGAAGCGGTCCGCGTCCAGCGCAGGCGCGCCAAAGAGCTCGGCCAGCCGCCCGGAGGCGATGCGCCGTGCCTGCTCCATCTGCCACATGCGGTCCTGTGCATGCAGCCAACCCTGGGCACGCCAGAGGTCGGCCTCGCTCTGCGCATAGACATGGGGCACGCCGTGCTTGTCGCGCAGGACTTCGACCGGCTGTTCGAGCCCCGCCACGTGCAGCTTGCCTTCAAGCTTTGGCGTGGGCCGCTGCAGCCGCCACCAGTACACGTACATGAACAGCGCAGCGGCCACCAGCGCAAGCAGAAAAAGGATGGCAACGAGTACAATAGGGAGAGAGCTGAACATGGGCGTGTTTCACCGCTGTGTTTTGTGCTTGCCTGTGCTTACGATACATGGTACTTACTATACACGATGGTAGATTCTACTAACAGTCAACGGAGTGAGATTGCTCTCTATGTCACAAATGAACGGCGCCGGCGTTGAGGGCGACCGGCAGTTATGGATCGGCATCACCACGCGCCGTGGGGACGCCGAGTGGGTGCAGAAGAACACGCGCAACTACGTCGCCATGGTGCGCGACGCCGGCGCCGAGCCGATCATCCTGTCCCCGGATACGCCGGCGGTGCTCCCCGATGGGCGCACCTTTACCCCCGATGCGCAGGGCCGCGTCGGTACCGCAGGTGCTCGGCGCCCTCGACGGCTTGATCCTGTCGGGCGGCGGCGACGTCCACCCGCGCTACTTCGGCCAGCCTGCTGGCCGGCGCCGAACCCGAGTCGATCGACCTGCTGCGCGACGAACTGGAAATTGAGCTGGCCCAGGCGGCCCTGGCGCAGGACCTGCCGCTCTTTGGCATCTGCCGCGGCTGCCAGGTCCTCAACGTGGCGGCCGGCGGCAGCATGGTCCAGCACTTTGGCGGCCACCGCACGCCCGAAGGGCGGCCCGACCAACTTCCACGACGTCGCCATCGCGCCCGGCAGCCGGCTCCATGCCATCGTCGGCGACGGCACCCTGCCCGGTCAACACCTTTCACCACCAGGGCCTGGACGCCCCGGCGTTGGCGCCGATCTTTGCGCCGGCGGCCTACGCCCAACCCGACACGTGGCTGGTCGAAGCCTACGAGAGTCCGTCCCACCGTTGGGTCCTCGGCGTGCAGTGGCACCCAGAGCGCCACTTTGAGCTCCAAGATGGCCACCGGCGCATCTGGCAGAGCTTCTTTGCCGCCTGCTCGGGACTATCGGGACACCATCAAAGAAGCTGCCGCTTGACAGCGCAGACGTCGGGCTAAGTGCCGCGTAGTTGAGCCCTATTTATTCCACCGCTGCGCCACCTGCCCCTGCAGGAAGGAGAGCCCGCGCCGCACAAATGCCTCGCCGTCGGGGCAGACGTTGTGGAACATGGCGCGCTCGTATGCAAACTCGCCGATCGACGAGTTGTACGCCTCCATCGTCAACGGGCCGTCAAAACCGACTTCGTGCAGGGCGTCAAAGAAGTCGTCCCACGGCACAAGCCCGCCGCCCGGCACGCCGCGATCGTTTTCACAGGGATGGACACACCACAGCCGGGGGGCCAGCAGGCGGATGGCATCGCCGTAGTTCCGCTCCTCGGTCATCATGTGGTAGGTGTCAAAGAGGGCGTAGACATTGGGGTGGTCGGCCAGGTCGATCAGCCGCATCAGCTGCGCCGCCGTATTGACCAGGTGGGTGCGGAAGTGGCTCATCGGCTCCAGCACGATCCGTACGCCCACCTGGCGCTGCGTAGTCGGCCAGCGCATGCAGCCCCTCGGCCGTTGCCTCATACTCGCCTGCCGGCGGCCGGCGCCGCTTGATCACGCCCGGATGGCCGTAGAGCGCGCCGGCATACGCCACCGCGCCGACTTCGGCGCACAGGTCCACCTGGCGCTTGTGCCATGCCAGCCCCTTTGCCCGCTGCTCGGGGTCGTCGGCCGACAGGTCGCATTCCAGCGGCCAGGTCCCGCCCGGTCCTACCGTCAACGTCAGGCCCAGCGCCTGGGCGTGCTCCCGGGTCTTCTGATGCGAAAAGTGGATGTCGTCGCCGACCGAGATCTCGACCAGGTCCAGCCCCAACTCCTTGGCCGTGTCCAAGACCCAAAGCTGGTCGTCGGCCCAACGCTGCGTAAAGATGTAGATGTGTGCGCCGTACTGCATGAGGTGCCTCGCGGTGGTGATGCGGATTTGATACAGCCAGTATAACACCAAGCCTGGGCTGTAACCGCGTGGTCGCGCTTGTCGTGCTATACTACTCGCATGATGGACCTCTTCACCCAAATCCAACAGATTGAGTTCGAGTCACCCCTGCCCGCAACGCTCCTCGAAGTCGAGCAGCGCTTTGATGCTCCCCGCGTGGACGACGTGACACAGGCCACGCGCACCGCGCTCGAATCCAGCGGCCTGCTGGCGCGCATGCGGAAGGGAGACACGGTCGCGGTGGGCGCCGGCAGCCGCGGTGTCGCCAACCTGCCTGTGATTGTGCGGGCCGTTGTCGCACGCCTTGTCGAGGCGGGCTTGCAGCCGTTCGTCGTCCCGGCCATGGGCAGCCATGGCGGCGCTACGGCCGAGGGCCAGCTCGACGTGCTGGCCCAGTTGGGGGTGACAGAGGCCTCGGTTGGTGCACCCATCCACGCCACGATGGAGGTGCGCGAGATAGGCCGCCTTCCCGACGGTGTCCCACTCTACCAGGGGCTGGATTCCAGCGCTGCCGACCACACGCTCTTGGTCTCGCGGATCAAGCCGCACACCGACTTTCGCAGCGAGGTCGAGAGCGGGCCGGCCAAGATGGCCGTCATCGGCCTTGGCAAGCAGCGCGGCGCGCTCGCCATGCACTCGCTGGGCGGTGCCGCCTTTCAGAAGTACCTGATGCCGGCGGCACGCATATATGCGGCGGCGACGAACCTGGTCGGCGCGATTGCCGTGGTCGAGAACGCCTACGACGAGACGGCCGCAGGTCGTGGGCCTGACCGCCGATGCGATCGGCGCCGGTCCGGAAGTGGAGCTGCTCCAGAAGGCCAAGAGCCTGATGGCCAGCCTGCCCTTCCCTGCCATCGACGTCCTGGTCGTGCGCCAGCTGGGCAAGAACATCAGCGGCACGGGCATGGACACCAACATCCTTGGCCGCCTGCTGATCCCGCGCCAGCCCGAGACCTTTGGCGATATCGACGTTGCGGTGGTGGTCGCCCTTGACCTCACCGACGAAACGCACGGCAACGCCACCGGTATGGGCCTGGCCAATATCACGACGGCACGCCTGGCGCGCAAGATCGACTGGGTTTCCACCTATACCAACGGCTTGACCTCGGGCATCTTCAGCATGTACCGCGGCAGCCTGCCCATGGTGATGGCCGACGACCACCGGGCCTTTATGGCAGCTTCGCACTGCTGTGCCGTGCCGCAGCCCGATACGCGCATGGTGCTGATCAACGACACGCTGCACGTAGACCGGCTTTGGATCAGCCCTGCATTACGCGCCGCCGCCGAGGCGCACCCACGCCTGCGCGTGGTGGCCGAGCATGCCCTGTCGTTTTCTCCATCAGGCGACCTCGTCAGCCCATGGTGCTTGACGGGCTCCTGATCGGGTCCATTTCAGGCGGGGGCGGTAGGGCATAGGCCGGCAGAGCAGAAACCGAGTTTCTCGCAGAAACTCGGTTTCTTGGCCTCCCATGGAAGATCCGCCAAATATAGCAATATGAGTTTGATGGCGTAGATTTAATACGCCATATTGCTGATGTGCTAACTCCGGCTTACGGCTATAGTAGGGTTGCCCGCAATCTGCAGGATGACCGCAGCCTGCCACGTGAGCCAAGGAGTCAGCAAGGTGTGGCCCTTCTCGGTGATCTCACCCATCTCGGCAATCTACTTCTTTGCCGCCGCCGTGGCATTTGCCGCCAGTCTCTATATCTGGACCCGCCGTGACACGCTTGGCGCCGGCTATCTGTGCGCCCTGATGGCTGCCACGGGGTGGTGGTCGCTGTGGGACGGCATGCAGCAAATGGCCGTCGACCTGCGACCAGAGCATCGTCTTCTCCCAGCTCAGCCATATCGGCATTCAGTTTGTCCCACTTCTGTTCCTGCTATTTGTCGCCCAATACACCCGTCAGGACAAGTGGCTGACGCCGCGCCGTATTTTGCTGTTGACAGTTATCCCTGTCATCACCTTGATTGGCGTATTTACCAATGAATGGCACGGCTGGATCTGGCCGTCCGTCCAGCTGGTCGACCAGCCGACCGGCACGACCGCCGTCTTCGACCATGGCTGGTTGTTCTGGATCTCTGCCGCGTACCTGCACGCTTTGACTATTGCCGCTGCCGTGCTCATGGTACGCGTGATGGTAACCCGGCCCGCACTCTACCGGCGCCAGGGCATCGTGATTCTCTGTGCGATGGCGATCCCCTGGATCGGCAATGTGCTGTATCTCGCCCGCCTGACACCGCTCAGCGGCGTGGACTGGACGTCAGTGTCCTTCGCCTTGACCGGCCTGCTGATCACGTGGGCGGTGTTCAAGATGGGCTTGTTGGAACTGCTGCCCGTAGCGCGCAATGTCGTCTTCGAAGGCATGAGCGATGGGCTGCTTGTCCTCGATGCGCAGCTCCGCATTGCCGACATCAACGCGGCGGCACGGCACATGTTGGGCAAGACCCGCGCCGAGGTCGGCAGCCGTATCGACTCATCTGGATACCACGCTCGCTGCGGCGCTTCTTGCCTTGACGCGGACCGGCGCCGGGCAGACGGTCAATACGCATGGAACTGGAAGGCGGCCGCTTTGTTCACCTGCGCGCCACCCGCCTGCGCGACCCACGCGGTGCAACTTTGGGGCACGTCGTCAGCTTGCACGATGTGAGCGAACTCAAGTGGTACGAGCACTTGCTGGCGCAGAGCGAGCAGCGCGCCCGGCAGGCGCAGGAAACGGCAGAGGCCGCCACCCGCGCCAAGAGCGAATTCCTGGCCAGCATGAGCCACGAGATTCGCACACCCATGAACGCCATTGTCGGCATGACGAGCCTGCTGCTGGACACCGAACTCACACCGCAGCAGGCCGAATACGTGGAAACCGTACGCAGCGAGCAGCGACTCTCTGCTGACGATCATCAACGATATCCTTGACTTCTCAAAGATCGAAACCGGCAAACTGGAACTGGAAAACCAGCCTTTTGACGTGGCTGCCTGCCTCGAATCTGCGCTCGACCTGGTCGCCCTGCAAGCGGCCAAGAAGGGGCTGGAACTCATTTATGAACGCACCGACGGCGTGCCCTTGAACGTGTGTGGCGATTCTACGCGCCTGCGCCAGGTCGTCGTCAATCTGCTGAGCAATGCCGTCAAATTTACGGAGCATGGCGAAGTCTCACTGACCGTCTCTGCCAGCGACCTGCCCGACTACCGGCTCAACCCCGAGGTGGAGCGCTTGGGCGAAACCCAGCATAGGGCCAATAACCCGGGGACGGGCTGCTGGGTCCAGCTGCAGGTCGACGTGCGCGACACCGGCATCGGCATTCCACCTGACCGCATGGATCGCTTGTTCCGTTCGTTCAGCCAGGTGGATAGTTCGACGACTCGCCGCTTTGGCGGCACCGGTCTTGGGCTCGCCATCAGCCGGCGCCTTGTCGAGTTGATGCACGGCAGTGTTGAGGTCGAGAGCGCCGGTATTCCTGGGCGCGGCAGCCTATTCCGTGTGCGCCTGCCGGTGCAGGTGGCCGTGGACGAGGGCAGCGCGTCTGATGCACTGCTGCTAGACTTCCTCAAAGGCAAGTCGGTGCTGGTCGTCGACGACAATGCTACCAATCGCAAGATACTTGAGCACCAGTTGTCGGCATGGGGCATGCGCGTGTGCGCTGTGACCTGCGCTGCCGAAGCGCTGGCGCAGCTGCTCGCCGGCCACCGTTATGACCTGGCAATTCTGGACGGTGTCATGCCCGACATGGATGGTTTTACACTGGCGCGCGCCATCCGAGAGCAGTACAGCGCTGCGGCGCTGCCCCTCATGCTGCTGACCTCGCTAGACCGGCAGAGCGACACCGATGTGAATCTGGACGCGGCCTACTTACGCAAACCTGTGAAGCCTTCGCAGCTGCAGGAAGCGCTGCAGCGGGTGCTGGCTCAGCAGCCGCTGGCACGGCATCGCAGCCCTGAAAACCGCTGGGATGTGACAATGGGCGAGCGCCAGCCTCTCCGCATCTTGATGGCCGAGGACAACCGCGTCAACCAGAAGGTCATTCTCGGCATGCTGGCACGCTATGGCTATCGCGCCGATGTGGCCGGAAACGGGCTGGAGGTGCTCGAATCACTCCATCGCCAGCCCTACAATGTGGTCTTGATGGATGTCGAAATGCCGGAAATGGACGGCGAGGAGGCGACCCACTGTATCCGACGCCAGCTGGATCTTGCCCGGCAGCCGTATATCATTGCGATGACGGCAAACGCATTTGAGGATCAGCGCAAACAGTACTCTGAGCACCGGCATGAACGATTACATCAGCAAGCCGGTAGACCCAGCCAAACTGGTCAGCGCACTGGAGCGCGCCTGGCAGCACACCCACTTGCAGCATGTAAGTGCCGCCAGCCCGGCCGGCAGCTGAGGCAGCTCAAGGCCCCTCTAGGTTCGGCGTACGTCCCCATCTCCACTATACTGTGCGAACTTGAATTCGCACCCTGCGCCTTGGCGTGGGCCACATTGGAAAGCTGGAGACACCTTGGACGACGTCCTGAAATGGATCATTTTGCAGCCCGTCGCGCTCGTGCATAATGAGCGCCTGAGCCTCGAAGATGACAATTGGGGTGACGTGATCTCCACTATCGAGCTGCTGCCGGAGTTCGGGGCAGAGTCGCTTGAGGGTCTTGAGGCATTTTCTCATGTAGAGATCCTCTATTTCTTTCACCAGGTGCCGGCGGCCAAGGTGGAGACTGGTGGGCGCCACCCGCGCAATAACCCTGCCTGGCCGAAAGTAGGCATCTTTGCTCAGCGTGGGAAGAATCGCCCCAATAGGATCGGCGCCACCGTCGTCCGTCTGCTGCGCCGTGAGGGCCGAATTCTCACTGTGGCGGGTCTCGACGCAATCGACGGCACACCTGTACTCGACATAAAGCCCGTGATGCGCGAGTTCCTCCCCCGAACTGAGGTATGCCAACCCCAGTGGGTGGAGGAATTGATGGCCAGCTACTGGTCCGAATCTTCATCCACATAAGCCAGCGCATCAAGGTTCAAACCTTGCGTAGTGTGCACCTGCATGCTAGCATGCCCCAGTTTGGGAACGATTAGACTGGACAGACGACGTGTTTCGATTTGAACTGCACAAGCAGGATGGCCTGGCACGGCTGAGCACCTTTCATACGCCGCACGGCCCGATAGAGATGCCGGCCTTTGCTCCCGTGGGCACGCTGGCGAACGTGAAAACGTTAGAGCCGCGCGATCTCTATGCTGCGGGCGCGCAATTGGTGCTTGCCAATACCTACCATCTTTACCTGCGTCCGGGCCACGAACTGGTGGCTCGCCGCGGCGGCCTGCACAAGTTCATGGCCTACGATGGGCCCATGCTGACCGATTCCGGCGGCTTCCAGGTGTTCAGCCTCGCGCAGCGGCGCAAGCTGGACGACGACGGTGTGACCTTCCGCAGCCATATCGACGGCAGCATACACCGCTTTACGCCGGAGCGTGTGATGGAAATCGAGCAGGCTCTCGGCCCGGACATCGCCATGGTCCTGGACGAGTGTCCACCGCCGCTGGACCGCCGCTACAACGAGGAGGCGCTCCGTCGTACGCATCTTTGGGCTGAACGCTGCCGGGCCGTACACAGCCGCGCAGATCAGGCGTTGTTTGGCATCGTGCAGGGCGGCATCTTTGAGGATCTGCGCCTCCACAGCGCGGCGTTCCTGACGCAGCTCGACTTTCCGGGCTACGCGATCGGCGGCCTGGCCGTCGGCGAAACCAAGGAGGCAGATGTACGCCACGCTCGATTTTACCTGCCCAGCGCTGCCCGCCGATCGCCCACGCTACCTGATGGGCGTGGGCACCCCTGAGGATATTGTCGAGGCTGTCTTCCGCGGGGTGGACTTCTTTGACTGCGTCCTGCCTACCCGCATCGCCCGTAATGGCCAGCTCTTGACGCCCGACGGCCGGATGAACATGCGGAATGCGCAGTATGCCGAAGATGAGCGCCCGGTGCAGGAAGGCTGCCAGTGCTACACCTGCCGCACCTTCACCCGTGCCTACCTGCGGCATCTCTACAAGGCAGGCGAAATCACCGCCCTACGCCTGGGGACGATCCACAACGTCACCTTTATGCTCAGCCTGATGCGTGAGGTACGTGCCGCCATTGCTGCCGGGCGTTTTGGGGAGTTTCGCAGTTCGTTCCTGGCCCGCTTTCGGATCACCGACCAGGCCACGCGCCATGCCCAGCGTGAGCTGCGCGCCGCCGCCCGCAAGCTGTGACGGAACAAGATGCTGCGCCACTTGCGTGCTCCCCTCGTTTATGACTTCGCCGCTCTTCTCGGCTTGCTGCTCCTGGCCGGCTGTGAAAGTGCTGGTGTCGCCACCCCAGTGCCGACCACGATCACGATCGGGGGCTCGACAGCCATGCATCGTGTGCTCGCCGACCTGGCGGCGGCCTACAACCGCCAGCATCCCGACGTCCTGTTCGTTATTCGGGGCGGCGGCAGCACGGTCGGCGAGGAACTGGTGCGCGGCCGCGCGGTCGATTTGGGCGCCAGCACACTCTTCCCTCCAGAGCAGCAGGCCGGGGATCCCGGCCGCAAGTTCCCCAGCGGCCGCAGATCCCTTGGTGCGTGTTCCGATCGGCCTCGACGGGCTGGCGCTAGTCGTGCATCCCAGCAACAGCATCGACGGGATGTCGCTCGTTCAACTGCGCGATATGTTCGCCGGCCGCCTGCTCGACTGGCAGGCCCTTGGCAGCGATGCCGGCGAGATTCAGCTTGTCAGCCGCGAGGACGGCAGCGGCTCGCGGATCCTGTTTGAAACACGGGTCATGGGCGACGAGCGCGTGGCGCTCACTGCCGTCGTGATGCCGACCA
The DNA here is from genome assembly GCA_963701415.1 of uncultured Chloroflexia bacterium. Lineage (GTDB taxonomy): Bacteria > Chloroflexota > Anaerolineae > Caldilineales > Caldilineaceae > Fredericiella. The sequence continues at coordinate 376,829 of CAVPAH010000015.1, read as the reverse complement.
GCCAGGATGTGGTCGACTACGTAGCCAAGAATCCCCAGGCCATCGGCTATGTCTCACGGGCCGAGGTCGCAGAGTGGATCGCAGAGGATGACGTAGCCTGCAGTGGCCGCTGCTGCGCCTGCGAGCAGTGCTGCTGCACCCCCACGCGTCAAGGTTATTGGCGGTCGAAGGCAAGCTGCCAACGCTCGCCGACCGTGCGCAGCCAGGAGTATGCGTTGACCGAACCGCTCTATCTGATTTCCTACGGCCAGCCCACCGGCAAGATTCGCCAGTTTATCGATTTCGTCCTCAGCCCCGCGGGCCAGGCAATCGTCAACCGCTACGACGCCCCGATCCGCTAGCAGCGCCCTCTCCTGCCCCTTTTCTCCTGCACGAGTGCGATCTGCCGCCCTCGCCGTTGGTCACGCCTATCTATCCCTGCTAGAATGTGTCCCGCGAACGGCCGGATGGCCTCACGCGTACTCTGCCGCTAACAACTCGGACCCAGACCGAACTTGCCCTAAAAGAGGCTTTTCCGTATGAGCACCAAAGTCATTTACTCAATGATGCGCGTCGGCAAGACGTACCCGCCGAACAAGCAGGTCCTGCGCGACATCAGCCTTTCCTATTTCTACGGCGCCAAGATCGGTGTGTTGGGCTTGAATGGGTCCGGCAAGAGCACGCTGCTGCGCATCATGGCCGGCGTGGAAAAGGAGTACAACGGTGAAACCATGCTGTCTCCTGGTTACACGGTCGGCTACCTTGAGCAGGAGCCCCAGCTCGACGACAGCAAGACCGTGCGCGCCATTGTCGAGGAGGGCGCACAGGAGGTCGTGGACGTTCTGCGCGAGTTCGACGAGATCAACGCCAGGTTCGCCGAGCCCATGGACGCCGACGAGATGGATGCGCTCATGAACCGCCAGGCCGAGGTCCAGGACAAGCTGGACTCGCTCGACGCCTGGGACCTGGACAGCCGCCTTGAACTGGCGATGGACGCCCTGCGCTGCCCTCCCGGCGACACGCCTGTCGCCGTGCTTGTCTGGCGGCGAACGCCGCCGCGTGGCGCTCTGCCGCCTGCTGCTCAAAGAACCCGATATCCTGCTGCTTGACGAGCCTACCAACCACCTGGACGCCGAATCGGTGGCGTGGCTCGAAAAGCATCTCCAGGAATATAAGGGCACCGTCATTGCGGTCACCCACGATCGCTACTTCCTCGATAACGTGGCCGGCTGGATTCTGGAACTCGACCGCGGCTACGGTATTCCCTGGAAAGGCAACTACTCGTCATGGCTGGAACAGAAGCAGCAGCGCCTGGCCCAGGAAGAGAAGCAGGAGGCGCTGCGCCAAAAGACGCTGCAGCGTGAATTGGATTGGCTCCACATGTCGCCCAAGGCACGCCAGGCCAAGCGCAAGTCGCGCATCAATGCCTACAACGAACTTGTGGCGCAGGAGAAGGAACGCTCCAACGAAGACCGCGAGATCTTTATCGCCCCAGGCCCGCGCCTCGGCGACGTCGTCATTCGGGCCGAGAGCTTGACGAAGGCCTATGGCGACAATCTGCTCTACGAAAACCTCAACCTTGACGTGCCTCCCGGCGCAATTATTGGTATCATTGGTCCTAACGGCGCCGGCAAGACGACCCTCTTCCGGATGATCGTGGGCCAGGAGATGCCGGATGCCGGCACGCTTGCCGTGGGCAGCACCGTACAATTGGCCTATGTGGATCAATCGCGCGCCCAGTTGGACCCTAACAAGACCGTGTGGGAAGAAATATCGGGTGGCACCGAGCAGCTTGTGATCGGCGACCGCACCGTCAACTCTCGCGCCTATGTCGGGCGTTTCAATTTTTCCGGTACGGACCAGCAGAAACGGGTCGGTATGCTATCCGGCGGTGAGCGCAACCGCGTGCATATCGCCAAAATGCTGAAGTCCGGCGGCAACGTTATCCTGCTGGACGAGCCGAGCAACGATCTGGATGTCAACACGCTGCGGGCGCTGGAAGATGCGCTCGAAACATTCCCGGGCTGCGTACTTGTCATCTCGCACGATCGCTGGTTCCTGGATCGCGTGGCCACGCACATCCTGGCATTTGAGGGCGAGAGCGAAGTCTTCTTCTATCCAGGCAACTACAGCGAATATGAAGAGGACCGCCATCGACGGTTAGGACCTGCCGCCGATCGCCCACACCGTATTACCTATCGCAAATTGCGCCGGGCGTAATCATCGCCGGAGCAATGACAAGGGGAGACCGTATCCCTATGAGCGAGCAGTCGCGGCAGTTGGAAGAAATCATCAATGCTGTACCCGTCGGCGTTGCCGTGCTCGACGATAGCCTGCGAGTTTTGCTCGCCAACGCGGCCGCCGTCAAGTCTCTGGCGCAGCTCGGCTTCGAGCCGGAGATGGGCCGGATGACTCATCTGGGCGACCGCCCTGTCGTCGAACTGCTGGACACTGCTGCGTCCACGCCGCGGCATGAAGTGCAGTTTGACCAACGCGCTTACGAAGTGCAGATCTCACCGATCGGCAGCAGCGGGAACAGCCAGCGTTGGGTGCTCGTGATCGACGACGTAACCGAGGCTCGCGAGGTGCAGCAGCGCGCCCAGACACAGGACAGGCTGGCGGCTATCGGCCAGTTGGCGGCAGGCATTGCGCACGATTTCAATAACCTTCTGGCCGTCATCGTCCTCCACACAGAAATGGGGCTGCTGCAGTCCGAAATCCCCCCACGCTTGCGCGAGTACCTTGACATCATTCTCAAGCAAGCGGTGCGTGCCGGCGACCTGGTCCAGCAGGTGTTGGACTTCAGCCGCCGCGCAGTGCTCGAACGACGGCCCCTGCGGCTGGGTCCTTTCGTTGCCGAACAGGTTGATCTGTTGGCGCGCACGCTGCCCGAGAACGTCACCGTCAGCTTTGCGGATGAGCATGTAGATTGCACCGTGAGTGCCGACCCTACACGCTTGCAGCAGGTGATCGTCAACCTTGCCCTGAACGCACGCGATGCCATGGTTGATGGTGGCCACCTCTGGTTTGCATTGGAAGAGGTGACCGTCACGGCCGCCGAGCCTGCACCTCTAGCCGACCTGCAGCCCGGCCGGTGGGTGCGGCTCAGTGTCAAAGACACAGGTCACGGCATTCCGGCCCACGTCCTGCCGCACATTTTCGAGCCCTTTTACACGACCAAGGCTCCGCTTGGGACCGGTCTTGGCCTGGCGCAGGTGCATGGTATTGTGAAGCAGCACGAAGGTGAGATCGACGTCGTCAGCGAAGCCGGCATCGGCACGATGTTTGCGTTGTATCTGCCTGCAGTTGAACCCATTGAATTGGAACCTGAGACGATCAACGAGGAGGTCCTTCCGCTTGGTGGGGGCGAGACAGTGCTCGTGGTCGAAGACGACGCTGCAGTGCGCATGGCTCTGGTCGCCAGCCTGGAACAGCTCGAGTACCGGCCGGTCGAGGCCAAGAACGGTCGCGAAGCCCTGTCTATCCTGCAGCGCCGCAGCCAGGAGTTCGATCTTGTGCTCAGCGACTTGATCATGCCCGAAATGGGTGGGCGTGCGCTGCAGGAGGCGCTGCGAGCGCAGTCGATCAACTTACCAATGGTCTTTCTGAGTGGGCATCCGATGGATACGGCGCCGCTTACTGCCGGGGAAGAAGAGCTTGCAGCTTGGCTGCAGAAGCCGGTCAACCTGGAGAACCTGGCACGCCTGCTGGCACGCATTCTGGCACTGCGCCGGCAGCCGCGTCATTAAAGGATTTGCTTTTGCTTGATCCGGCGCCCAACTATTACGACATACTCGGCGTCAAGTCGACAGCCCCGCTCGACGAGATCCGCCGCCGCTACAAGTTTCTGGTGATTGCGTTCCACCCCGATCGCTTCCTGCGCACCCCTGAGCATCATGCCCTCGCCGAGCTGCGCATCAAGCAGGTAAATGAGGCCTACCGGGTCCTCTCCGACCCCCAGACACGGACGCAGTACGACCTGGCGCGGCTCTCTACCTTTACATCGTCCAGCGCCTCCGTGCACCCTTTCATGTCACAGCTGCAGCACGACGTAACGCAGGCGCAAGCGCGCAGTGCCCAGCTTGAACAAGAGCTGCTCGCCTGGCGCAGCCGTTACGAAGTTGTGCTTGCGGAAAAGTCCGTCCTTCAACAGGAACAATCCGACCGGGAGCAGTCCTATCTGCAGGAGAGGCAAGCGCTCCAGTCCGAGATCGACCGGCTCAGCCGCCAGATGGAGGAAATGGCGCGCGGGCAGGTTGGGATGGAGTCGCGTCTTAAGGAGCAGCAAACCAAGGCCAACAAGAAGGCGGCCAAGCTGGCGCAGGAGCTTGCCACGCAGGAACGGCTGGTGGAAAACCTGGCTGCGACCAAGGCGGATTGGGAGCGCTCAAACCAGTCGCGCTATGAGCTGCTGACGCAGCAGCTGCAGAAGCTGCAAGAAGAGGTTAAACGCCGCGATGCCACCTTGATTCAATTGCGCCAGGTGCAACGCGGCCTGGAGGAACGCCTGGCCAACGCCGAGCACGAAGCGCGGCTGGCTGCGCAGTCGGCGACGAATGCCTTGCGCGCCAAGCAGCAAGAAGTCGACACGCTCCTGGCCGATCGCGAGCATGCCGGCGAGGTGCAGGTTCACGAACAGAAGTCGGTGCGTCTCTGGCAGATCGTGGCCGTCATTGCGATCGTCAATATCCTGGTTCTGCTTGGCCTGTTCCTGGTACGTTGAGTTCAGACCTGTAACCTTCTTCTTACCACCGCATCTAATCCAACAGAAAATGTAATCATCCGTAGAAGGAGAACCACCATGCAGGCTTCAGTCGTCTGGAGCAACGGAATGAGCTTTACCGGTACGGCCGACAGCGGCCACACCGTGGCGATCGGTACCGATGCGGGCGTCGGCGGCGATGACGATGGGCTGCGGCCCATGGAACTGATGGCGGTCAGCCTGGCGGGCTGCACGGCCATGGACGTCATTTCCATCCTGCGCAAGAAGCGCGTCGACGTTACCGGTTTTGAGGTCAAGGTCGACGGCGACCGTGCGGCCGAGCATCCCAAGGTGTTTACCGCCTTCCACATTCATTACATCGTGCGTGGCCATAACGTCGAACCTGCGGCCGTCGAGCGGGCTATGGAGCTGTCGCGCACCAAGTACTGTCCTGCCCAGGCCATGCTGGGGCAGCTTGCCCCGATCACGTTGAGTTACGAGATTATCCCAGAATAGTTCAGAGATAGTTTGGCGCAGTCCAAAGGAGTTACTATGTCTTTCCTGAATGCTGATATTCAGAAGCAGGTCCGTGAAATCTTTGGGGAACTGGATGCACCTGTGAATCTGGTCGTCTTCACCCAAGGCGAAGATGCTGTGGAGTGTGAGATGTGCCACGAGACGCGCGAGTTGTTGGAAGAGGTTGCTGCCCTTTCCGCCAAGCTCAGTGTTGAGGTGCATGATTTCGTTGCCGATACCGAGATCGCTGCTGCCTATGGGATCGACAAGATTCCTGCAGTAGCCATCGTTCGTGGCGGCGAAGAGCCCAAAGATTACGGCATTCGGCTCTACGGCATCCCTTCGGGCTACGAGTTCGGCACACTCATCGAAGATATCAACATGGTGAGCAAGGGCGATCCGGGCCTGAGCGCCAATACCTTAGCCGCGCTTGCGCAGCTGCCGGGGCCGATCGAGATTCAGGTCTTTGTCACGCCCACTTGCCCCCACTGCCCGCGTGCCGTGCTGCTGGGGCATAAGCTGGCCATGGCCAGCGATAAGGTGAAAGCAGCCATGGTTGAGTCCACCGAGTTCCCACATCTCGCCAACAAGTACCAGGTCTACGGGGTGCCGCGCACGGTTGTGAACGATGTGATCCATGTCGAGGGCGCCGTGCCCGAGTCCATGCTGATGGACAAGATGGCTGCCCTGGCCGACGAGGGCGCCATGCTGCGCCTGCGCACGCAGTGGGAAAAGAACCTCAACTAAAAGCACTCTCGTTGCGTCCGCACGCCCAGTGCGGACGCAACAGAACTATAATCCTGGCACTCAGGCCAGGAGGAATGGAGACGTCCATGCGGCGTGTCTATCTGGTCGTATTTGTCTCATTGCTTGTATCCATATCTGCCCTGGCGGCCTGCAGCAGCAACAGCAGCAAATCTGCCAACGGGTCTACCCCTCAACTGATCACGATCGCCGATTTGCCGGCGGGTATCGGGCGCGGCTATCCCACTGCGATCGTGGAACCGGGTACCCAGAACGGTGCGTTTCACGTCGGCGACACGGCACCCGATTTCTGGCTGCAGCTTGAAGACGGGCGCTACGTGCGCCTCTCCGATTTGCGGGGCAAGCCCGTCCTCATCAACTTCTGGGCCACCTGGTGCCCGCCGTGCCGCGCCGAAATGCCTGAATTTGTAAAAACCGCTGCCGACGAGGACATCATAGTCCTTGCGGTCAATGACGGGGAAGACCGCAGCTTGGTTGAAGACTTCGCCTCGGCATTTGGGATGACGATGCCCGTCGTGCTCGACAGAGATGGCATGTTAGGCGAGCGCTACCTTGTTCAGGGTCTGCCGACCACCTATTTCGTTGACCGCGAGGGCAAGGTGTCGTCGATGGTGGTGGGGCAGATTACGCCTGCCGCGTTGGATGCCCGGCTGGCTGCAGTCCGTTAAATCCCTCGCCGCCAAGTCAACGAATGAATCATGCCAGTCCTCCGCTGGCCTGTCATACATACCGAAGCACGATAGCGCCTCGGCACGCATTCAACTTGTAACCAACCGCGCATAGGCTGCCTTTCTCTACTATTTACGAAACTCCTTCGCTTTTTGGCGTTCACCTTTTCCGTTGTTGACACGTAAACGGCGTGATGTTATCGTAATGTTTGTACCCGACTGAACCCCCTCCGGGCTGCATACCCCAAACATACTGCTATAAATGCGCACACTAGCCGCCGTATTGTAGAGAGGCAGTCTTTATGAGGCGCTGGAGATGGCCCGAAGAAACGGGCATTGTCATCATTCTCATTCTCGTCGCGCTGACAATGAGCGTATTTTCAGAGAATTTCCGCACGGTACAGAACGTGCAGATCTTGCTCCTCAATGGTGCCGTGATTGCTTTCCTTGCTATGGGACAGACGTTTGTCCTCCTGACTGGCGGCATCGACCTCTCTACTGGCTCGAATGTGGCGATGACGGGTGTAATGGTCGCCGTCTTGATGAAAGATGGCCTGCCATGGGAAGTTGCGGTGCCGCTCGCCATATCTGCCGGCGTTCTGCTGGGAGTGTTTAATGGCGTGTTTATTCACTACGTGCGCCTACCCGCCTTTATTGTGACTTTCTGTACCTTCGGCGTCGCCGCCAGTATTCCAATGATCATTACCGGCGCCAACTCGGTCTCGGTAAAGGATCCTGACTTTGCGCTCATTGGTAGGGGGAACGTCTTGGGTTTGCCCATGCCAATCTTCCTTGTGTTGGTCGCTGCAGTGGTCCTGACTGTCATCTTGCGCTATACGCCGTTGGGCGTGCAGATCTATGCAACTGGCGGTAACGCCGAGGCAAGCCGCCTGGCGGGTGTCAACATCGGGCGCACGATCATCACCGTGTACGCTGTCAGCGGCTTGTGCGCTGCCATCGGTGGCATGATTACGGCAAGCCGCTTAATGGTAGGTTATCCATCGGCTGGTTCAGGCAACGAATTATTCTTCTCGATTGCTTCAGCCGTCGTGGGTGGTGTTAGTCTGTTCGGTGGCGTTGGCAGTATTCCTGGCGCGCTGCTCGGCGCGGTCCTGATTGCGACGGTCTCCAACGGCATGAATGTTCTGGGTGTGCAGAGCTACTGGCAGCCTCTCGTAATTGGGTTGATCATCCTCGGGGGCGTCACGCTCGACACCTATCGGCGGCAGCTTTCGTTCGGCGAACTGGTTCGCCGCTACGGCCGCCCTGCCCCAAGTACAGCGCCGTCAACCCCTGTCAGTGGCCAGGATCACTAGCAATCTGCCCCGAAGTTTAGGAGGAGGGCGGAACGATCAACTGACAACTTCGGTACAAACCTTTAACCATTGCATCCAGTACGTAGGAGGATTGTTGTGAACAAGAGAGTTCTTACGCTGAGTTTGACAGCATTGCTGCTCGTAACGCTCGTGTTGAGTGCTTGTGCCGCACCAGCCCCAGCTGCGGCCCCCGCTCCTGCCGCGGACACAGCAGCCACAGCCGAAGCGACAACCGAAGCCACCGCGACCGAGGCTGCCGCCGCTGAGACTGGCGCCACTGCGGCAATTCCGCGTCCCGCCGCCTGTGACGGTGAGACGCCCTTTATCGCCGTGGCCCTCCCAAACCTGAGCAACCCCTACTATGTTGCCATGAAGCAGGGCTTTGAAGACGCTGCGGCTGAGCAGGGCTTCACCGTCGAAGTACAAATTGCTGACAACGACGATGCCCAGCAGTTGGCCCAGGTCCAGGCCATGCTGCAAAAGAATCCCTGTGCCCTGGCGCTGAATGGCGTCAAGTCGGAGCCGGCGGCTGCTATCGTCAAGGCTGCCAACGATGCAGGCGTGCCGGTATTCACCGTCAACGTCATCGTGTCGGATGAGGCAATGACCGACCAGGGCGCCACGATCGTCCAGTACCTGGGCGCCGACAATAAGGCCGGCGGTGCTCAGACTGCCGAGCAGATCCTCAAGGATCTGGGCGCTGACGCGACCATGCAGATCGGCTTTGTCAGCGAACCTGATGAAGTGCCAGTGATCCTGCGTGACCAAGGCTTCGAAGAGGCCATCGCGTCCAACCCAAATGCCAAGGTCGTTGCCAAGGTAGACGGCAATGTCAAGCCCGACGACAGCATGCGCGTGACGACGGAGATGCTGCAGGGCAACCCGGATATCAATGTCATCTTTGCCAGTACCGGCCCCGCTGCCTACGGCGCACTCCAGGCGGTGCAGTCGCTGAACCGGACGGATGTGCTTGTATACGGATTCTGCGCCGCCGAGGAACCTCTCACGGATATCTACCCGGCCTGTGTGGCGCAAGAACCCTATGACTACGGCGTGCGTGTCGTTGGCCAGATCAAGGACTGGTTGGGCGGCGCTACGCCGGCACCCGAAATTCTACGCCCCTTGAAGATGTTCCTCAAGGGTCGAGACTCCGGGACCAGGCGAAGTCGGTTGATGTAGTCACGGGAGCATGGCGGTGACACAGCAAGGATCGTAGATGGCAGTACTGTCGTTGTCGCGGTCTGGAGGCTTCCGGAGTCACCAAGCGGTTCTCCGGTGTGGCCGCCCTTACCCAGGTGTCCATCGCCGTTCCACCCTGGTCAGATTGTTGGACTTGCCGGCCACAACGGCGCCGGCAAGTCCACCCTCTTAAAGATACTGTCCGGCGTCTACCGTCCGGATGAAGGCTCCGTCCTACTGGACGGTGCGCCAGTGGAACTGCATTCTCCCCGCAATGCCTTAGCGCGTGGTATCGCTACCGTGCACCAGGAGCTTTCGCTGTTGGCAAATCTGACAGCGACACAAAACACCTTTTTGGCCAAAGAACGCACGCAGCTTGGCTTTTTGCAGCGCAGTAACATGCGCGCCGAAGCGCAGCAGATGGTGGAGAACTTTGGCCTCGATATCGACGTGGATAGGCCGGTCGGAGCATATCCCGTCGCAACGCGGCAGCTCCTCGAACTGGCGATCGCTACGCATCGCAACGCCCGCTTCCTGCTGCTAGACGAACCTACGACGAGCCTGGAGGGTGAGCAGATCGAGCGGCTGCTGGCCACCGTGCGCAGCCTGGCCCGCGAGCGCGGCGTAGGTGTCTTGCTTATCAACCACAAGCTTGACGAGCTTTACGCCGTTGCCGACCATATCGTTGCCCTCGTGGACGGCTACGTGCGCATTGACTGGGCCCGCTTCCGCCGTGGAACGTGACGACGTCGTGCGCGCGATCGCTGGCGATGAAGCAGTAAGTCACGTTCGCACCGCTAGCTCTACTGCTGTGCAGAGCGAAGCTGGTAGAGTCGACGTCTCCAGCGATAACGGCGAGATCTCACTTGTTGTTAAGCACCTTCAGACCAAAGTGCTCGAAGACGTGAACTTGTCCACGCGCAAGGGCCGCATTCTAGGAATCTACGGGCTGGTTGGGTCAGGTCGCACAGAATTTCTGCGCGCTCTGGTCGGCCTGGATACCATTGGCGGAGGCGAGATTGAGCTGTTGGGGACGGCCCTATCGACCGCGTAATCCTGCCGCTGCGCGTAAAGCTAGGTCATTGTGTATTTGACGGAAGAGCGCAAGCGCGATGGCATCGTCGCCCCACTCGATGCGATCGTCAACGTGTCGCTCCCAGTGTTGTATCGCTTTCGTCGTGCCGGTTTCCTGCGACTGGGCGAACGAAACCGCAGCAGCAATGAACATCTTGACCTGCTCAAGGTGCGCGGCGATCGCTCGCAGCCGGTGATTCGCCTCTCTGGTGGCAATCAGCAGAAGGTACTGCTGGCACGAGCACTGATGCAGGAGCCCAGCGTTCTGCTCCTCGACGAGCCTACCAAAGGTGTCGACATTGGCGTGAAAATGGACATCCACCGCATGATCCGCGAACTGGCTCACGAACAAGGGTTGACTATACTCCTCGTGTCCAGTGAAGAAGAAGAAATCCTTGAGGTGGCCGACGACGTTGTTGTCTTTGTCGGCGGCAAATGCGACGGTCACGTTGCGCCGGCACATGCACTGAATGCAACGCAGTTGCGGCGTGAAGCGTGGGTGCCCGCATAAACAGAAAAGTAAGCCACTTGGACTGAACTGAGGAGCACCGCTATGCCTATCGTAGCCGGCGTCGACAGCTCGACCCAATCCTGCACGGTCGAATTGCGTGATGCGGACGGCGGCCAACTGCTTGCGCGCGGGCGCCGGCCCCATCCGCCAACCTTTCCCCCCGCCAGTGAGCAAGACCCGGCTGACTGGTGGACGGCATTCCAAGGTGCCCTGCATGACGCCCTAAACGCCGCTGACCTGCCCCCGCATGCACTGGACGCAATTGCCGTTGGCGCTCAATGTCACGGCCTCGTCGCGATGGATGCACAAGGCCGAGTGCTGCGCCCGGTCAAGCTGTGGAACGACACCACCTCCTCTTCGCAAGCCGCGGCAATGGTCGCCCGCAAAGGCATAGAATGGTGGGTGCGCACGGTCGGATCCGCTCCGACGGCCGCATTTACCATCACAAAGCTGGCCTGGCTGGCCGAGCACGAGCCGCACATACTGCAGCAGGTGCGCTCGGTCTGTGTCCCTCACGATTGGCTGACCTACAAGCTCTCCGGTCGCCATGTGACGGATCGCTCTGACGCTTCGGGTACCGGCTATTTCAGCGTGCAGGGTCAGTGGCTGACGGACCTGCTCGCCGAAATCGTCAACCCCGACCTGCCCTGGCCGACAATCGTCCCCACCGTGCTGGGCCCAAGCGAGCCGGTCGGGGGGCTTGACCCCGCAGTAGCTGACGAGTTGGGGCTCCGCCGCGATGTTATCGTCGGTCCCGGTGCAGGCGATCAGCATGCCGGCGCGGTCGGCATGGGGCTTGGCGAAGGCGAGGTGCTCTACAGTCTCGGTACGTCCGGCGTCGTCATCTCCGTGTCCAATACGCCCTTAGTCGATCTGACCGGCATGGTCAACAGCGTGGCCGATGCGACCGGCCGCTTTCTTCCCCTGGTGTGCACGCTCAACTGCACAAAGGTCACCGACACGTTCACCCGCTTGTTGGCCGTGAACCACGACGAGCTGGCTTCCCTGGCACTGGCGGCGCCGCGCGCGCCACACCGGCCCGTACTTGCCGCCTACTTTGACGGCGAGCGCTCGCCGGATCGCCCCAACGCCCGCGGCATGCTCGCCAACTTGAGCAACGAAACGACGCGCGAACAGCTTGCCTTGGCGGCCTTTGAAGGCGTGCTCCTTGGTCTGATCGACGGGGCATGCTGCCATCCGCCAGGCCGGTGCCCCCGCCGATGGCCGCGTGATCGTTGCGGGCGGCGGAGCCAAATCTCCGGCCTATCGCCAGATCCTGGCCGACCTGCTCGCCGTCCCTGTTCTGCAGTTGGATGTGCCCGAAGCCACCGCGCGCGGCGCCTGCGTCCAGGCCGCCGCCGTCCTGACAGGCCAGGACATCCGTACCGTGCGCGATGCCTGGCATCCTCCGGTGCTAAGCACCTGCGCACCCCGCAGCGCTGAATTCACAAGTATCCTCGACCAGTATACGACGCTCGCCGCCTTCCACGGTCTCGATCGAGCATAGCATGCAATTTTTATTGTTCTTTTGTGTGTCAGGAACAATGAAAATATGTAATATTCCACGACTTCTCCTGTATTGACATTCCCTGTTATCCCGCCTACAATCGGAATACTCGCACGTCGGAACATTACGCATAGCCTGTACGGAGTCTTTGCTCAGCAGCTCCCAGTTCGGCATTATTCCACAAACCGTTAAACCATCCGTTTTCGTTCTTCAGGAGGACGACCGTATGCGACATCGCGCCTCTCCACGCGCCCTGCATCTGTTCGTGCTGTTCTCTCTTCTTGTAGCGACGTTTGCCCCCATCTTCACACCGTCCGTCGTACAAGCTGCCCACACGCCTGCACCAACCGCAGTTACCCTGGTCGGCAGCCTGCAGCAGGAAGTCGGCTGCGCCGGTGACTGGGACCCAGCCTGCGCGGCGTCCTACCTTGCCTACAACGCAGAGGACGACGTCTGGCAGCAGACATTCACCCCACCTGCCGCCGGCTATGAGTACAAGGCGGCGCTCAACAATGGCTGGGACGAAAACTACGGCGCCGACGCCGCGCTGAATGGCGCCAACATCGCCCTGACCGCCGATGGCAGCCCGGTCAAGTTCTACTATGACCACAAGAGTCACTGGATCACGAGCAGCCGCAACGCGACGATCGCCGTCGCCCCTGGGAGTTTCCAAAGTGAACTGGGCTGCGCCGGCGACTGGGATCCGGGCTGTCTGCGCTCCTGGCTGCAGGACCCGGACGGGGACGGCACGTATACGTTCACGACTGCGGCGCTGCCGGCCGGCAGCTATGAAACCAAGGTTGCGGTCAACGAGAGCTGGGACCTCAACTATGGCGCCGGCGGCGTGCAGAACGGGCCGAACATCGCCTTTGCCGTCGGCAACAGCGGCGACGCCGTGACCTTTTCCTGGGACAGCAGCACCAAGGTGCTGTCGATCCAGGTAGACTCGACCCTGCCCCCCGGCATCGACCTGGCCGCAATCGCCCAGACGCCGCCGCGCAACCCGGTCGACGACGAGGTCTTCTACTTCGTGATGCCCGACCGCTTCGCCAACGGCGACCCATCCAACGACCAGGGCGGCCTCAGCGGCGACCGGCTGGTCACGGGGTTCGACCCCACGGACAAGGGCTTCTACCACGGCGGCGACCTGGCCGGCCTGACCGCCAAGCTCGACTACCTGGACCAGATGGGCGTGACCGCCATCTGGATGACACCGGTCTTCAAGAACAAGCCGGTGCAGGGCAGCGGCAGCGACATCTCCGCCGGCTACCACGGCTACTGGATCACCGATTTCACCCAGTTCGACCCGCACTTTGGCACCAACGCCGAGCTGCAGAATGTGATCGCCCAGGCCCACGCCCGCGGCATCAAGGTGTTCTTTGACATCATCCTCAACCACACGGCCGATGTCATCCAGTACGCCGAGAACCAATACGGCTACCGCAGCAAGGCGGACTATCCCTACCGCGATGCCGACGGCCTTCCCTTTGACGACCGCGACTACGCCGGTACTGGCGCCTTCCCACCGCTAGACGCGGCCAAGAGCTTCCCCTATACGCCGGTCGTGCCTTCCGCCGAGGCCAACGTCAAGGTGCCGGCGTGGCTTAACGATCCGATCTATTACCACAACCGGGGCAACTCGACCTTCACCGGCGAGAATTCGACCTACGGTGACTTCTTCGGCCTGGACGACCTCTTCACCGAGCACCCGGCCGTGGTTGATGGAATGATCAACATCCACAAGTTCTGGATCGGCAACTTCGACATCGACGGCTTCCGCATCGACACCGTCAAGCATGTCAATGCCGAGTTCTGGCAGGAGTTCACGCCCGCCATCCTCGAGTATGCACAGTCGGTCAACAAGCCGGAGTTCTATATCTTTGGCGAAGTCTATTCGAGCAACGAGCAGCTGCTGAGCTACTACACCACCAACGGCGACATGCCCGGCGTCCTCGACTTCCGCTTCCAGGAGCAAGCGCGCAAATATGTTTCGCAGGGTGCCAGTGCCCAGGGGCTGCAGACGCTGTTTGCCAACGACGACTGGTTTACCGACGAGGACTCCAACGTCTACAGCCTGCCCACCTTTGTCGGCAACCACGACATGGGGCGCTTTGGCTACTTCCTCAAAACTGACAACGCCGGGCTCGATGACGCTGGCCTGCTGGCGCGCACCAAGCTCGCCAATGCCATGATGTACTTCGCCCGCGGCGTGCCGGTCACCTATTACGGCGACGAGCAGGGATTCACAGGCGATGGCGGCGACAAGGATGCCCGCCAGGACATGTTCCCCAGCCAGGTAGCGTCGTATAACGACGATGACCTGATCGGCACCAACGAGACCACCGCCGACGACAACTTTGACCCATCGCACCCGCTCTACCAGGCCTTCGGCCAGTATGCGCAGGTCTATGCGGACAACAACGCGCTCCAGACCGGCGCCCAGATTCACCGCTATGCCGCCAACGGCCCAGGCATCTACGCCTTTAGCCGCATCGATCGCGACGGATAAGGTCGAGTACGTGGTGGCGCTCAACAACAGCACCAGCGCGCAGAACGCTGACATTTCCACCTTCTACGGCAGCGGTGTGCAGTTCGACCTGGTCTCGCCGACGGTGGCACTGCCTCGGCCAGCCTGACCACCGGCGCCGGCGGTGCGCTTGGCGTCAGCGTGCCCCCCATGGGCTTTGTGATCTACAAGGCGGCTCAGCCTATCGCCCCCAGCGCTGCGGCCCCTGCCGTCGGCTTTACCAGCCTGGTCAACGACCAACAGGTAGAACTCGGCTACCAGGAGATCGACGGCAACACGGTGCCCAAGCGCATGGAGATTGCCGCCGCCGTTCGCCAGCAGCCAGTTCGCCGAGGTCACCTTTGCCGTGCGCGCCGAGGGCACGCAGGACTTCACCGTGATCGGCGTCGACGACAACGCCCCCTACCGCGTCTTCTACGATGCCT
The DNA here is from genome assembly GCA_963701415.1 of uncultured Chloroflexia bacterium. Classification (GTDB taxonomy): domain Bacteria; phylum Chloroflexota; class Anaerolineae; order Caldilineales; family Caldilineaceae; genus Fredericiella. The sequence continues at coordinate 361,660 of CAVPAH010000015.1, read as the reverse complement.
CCAAGTGGCCCGCCGGCACCAAGCTGGAGTTCCTGGCCGTCACCAATGACCTCAACGGCCACTACAGCGGCGCCTTCGTGGGCGGCATCACCGCCAACTATATCCAGACCCCGCAGCTTGCCACCTACAAGTACGCCGTCGTCCACTACAACCGGCCGGCCGACGACTACGACGGCTGGGGCCTGCACCTGTGGGGCGAAGCCATCGACCCGACAGAGGCGACAGAGTGGGGCGCGCCCAAAGCCCTTCCTGGGCGAAGACGCCTATGGCCGCTTTGCCTGGATCAAGCTGGCGGACGCCACCAAGGACGTCAACTTCATCGTCCACAAGGGCGACGAGAAGGACACACCCAACGACCGCAAGTTCAACCCCGCCGGCGACAGCCCCGAGATCTGGCTCAAGCAGGGCGACCCGAACTTCTACACCTCGCAGGCCGCCGCCCAGGGCTTACGTGACCATTCACTACAACCGGCCCGACGGCGACTACGCCGGCTGGGGCCTCCACCTGTGGGGCGATGCCATCGACCCCTCGGAGGGCACGGAGTGGGCGACTCCCAAGCCGCCCACGGCACCGATGACTTTGGCGCCTACTGGAACGTGCCAGATCCAGGATGCGACCAAGCCGGTCAACTTCATCATCCACAACGGCGATAACAAGGATCCCGGCCCTGACCAGTCGCTGAATCCCGCGGAGACGGCCGCGGTCTGGATCAAGTCCGCCGACCAGACAATCTACACGCAGCGCTGCGCCGCCGACAACGTTGGCGATCATCCACTACCATCGCCCGGCCGGCGACTACGGCGACTGCGGCAGCGCAACTTCGCGACTTCTGGGGTGATGCATATCTGGAGCGCCGCCGAGGGCACCCGGCTGGACGACGCCCCGCAAGCTGCCATCCGGGTCTGACGGCTTCGGCGCCGTATTCGGCGTATCACGCTCAACGACGCGACCCAGATCGTCAACTACATTCTCCACCACGGCGACACCAAGGACCCGGCCCCGACCAGTTCCTGGGCATCGCCAAGTACGGGCTGCGAAGTGTGGCAGCTCCAGGGCGCCGATCCTGCCGACCCGTACATCCTGCCCATCATCAAGGGCGCCGTCAGCAAGGGCGACCTGAGCCTCCAGCAGGCGCAGTGGATCGACCGCAGCACGATCATGTGGAAGATCGAGCCCAAGCCCGGCTACTCGCTACGCCCTGTACTACGCGCCGGACGGCGGCCTGGTGCTGGCCGACAACCAGATCAGCGGCGGCCAGTCGATCCCGCTCTTCGTCGACCCTGCCGGCTGACGGACGCGCAGAAGGCCAAGTGGCCGCAGCTCGCCGGCTACACCATGTTCCGGCTGCGCTCGCAGGACCTCGCCGCTCGTGCCCAACATCCTGAAGGGCCAGATGGCCGTCGCAGCCGGCCCGCAGGGCCTGGTCGTCGACGCCACCGGGCTCCAGATCCCGGGCGTGCTCGACGATCTGTACACCTACGACGGTGCGCTGGGCGTGACCTGGAACGGCGGCATACCCACGATCGCCGTCTGGGCGCCCACGGCCAGGTCGGTCAGCCTCCACCTGTTTGACACCTCCACGTCGACTCCGGCCGCCCAGATCATCCCGATGACCCCCGGCGACAAGGGCGTGTGGAGCGTCACCGGCGACGCCTCCTGGAAGAACAAGTTCTACCTGTTCGATGTCGAGGTCTACGTCAACAGCACGGGCAAGGTCGAGCACAACGTGGTCACCGACCCGTACTCGCTTGGCCTCGTCGATGAACTCCACGCGCAGCATGATCGTGGACCTCAACGATCCGGCCCTCAAGCCGAGCGGCCTGGGATACGGTCGCCAAGCCGCCGCTGGCTGCGCCGGAAGACATCAAGCTCTACGAACTGCACGTGCGCGACTTCAGCATCAACGACACGACGGTGCCCGAAGCCGCCCGCGGCACGTTCAAGGCCTTCACCTATCCGAGCAGCAACGGCATGGTGCACCTCAAGGCGCTGGCCGACGCCGGCCTGACCCACGTGCACCTGCTGCCCGTCTTCGACATCGCCACGATCAACGAAAACAAGGCCGAGCGCGTCGAGCCCACCGTGCCCGACTGCGGCCGCCCGACTCGCCCGACCAGCAGGCGGCCGTCATGGCAGTGGCCGACCAGGACGGCTTCAACTGGGGCTACGACCCCTATCACTACACCGTGCCCGAAGGCTCGCTACGCCACGAACCCCGACGGCGCCACGCGCATCGTCGAGTTCCGCGAGATGGTGCAGGCGCTGCACGCATGCCGGCCTGCGCGTGGTGATGGACGTGGTCTACAACCATACCAACGCCTCGGGCCAGGCGGACATGTCGGTGCTCGACAAGATCGTGCCCGGCTACTATCACCGCCTCAACGCCGACGGCGAGGTGGAGACCAGCACCTGCTGCGCCAACACGGCCAGCGAGCACGCCATGATCGAGAAGCTGATGGTCGACTCGCTCGTCACCTGGGCATCGCAGTACGGCGTGGACGGCTTCCGCTTCGACCTGATGGGCCACCACATGGTGAGCAACATGGTCAAGGTCCAGCAGGCGCTGCAGGCCGTCGACCCGACGATCTACATCTACGGCGAAGGGCTGGAACTTCGGCGAAGTGGCCAACAACGCCCGCGGCGTCAACGCCACCCAGCTCAACCTGCCCGGCACCGGCATCGGCACCTTCAACGACCGGCTGCGCGATGCCGTGCGCGGCGGCGGCCCCTTCGACGGCGGCGACAGCCTGATCGCCAACCAGGGCTTCATCAACGGCCTCTGGTACGACCCGAACGCACTCAACGACGGCAGCGACGACGAAAAGGCCAAGCTGCTGCTCTACGGCGACCAGATCCGCGTCGGCCTGGCCGGCAACCTGGCGGACTACGAGTTCCAGGACCGCACCGGCAACACCGTGAAGGGTTCGCAGGTGGACTACAACGGCAGCCCGGCCGGCTACACGCAGGACCCGCAGGAAAACATCGTCTACGTCGAGGCGCACGACAACCAGACGCTCTACGACAACAATGCCTACAAGCTGCCGCTGTCCACCAGCATGGCCGACCGCGTGCGAGCGCAGAACCTGGGCCTCGACTTCACGCTGCTGGCGCAGGGCGTGCCGTTCCTCCACGCCGGCGAGGAGATCCTGCGCTCCAAGTCGATGGACCGCAACTCCTACAACTCCGGCGACTGGTTCAACAAGCTGGACTGGACGCTCCAGAGCAACAACTTCGGCGTTGGCCTGCCGCCTGCGGGCGACAATGAGGCGAACTGGCCGCAGATCCAGCCGCGCCTGGCCAACCCGGCACTCAAGCCGGCGGCCGGCGACATCCAGGCCAACTTCACCCATGCCCTGGAACTGCTAAAGATCCGCAACAGCTCGCCGCTCTTCCGGCTGCGGACCGAAGGCGACATCATGGCCCGCCTCCAGTTCCTCAACACCGGCCCCAACCAGGTACCCGGCTTGATCGTCATGAGCCTGTCGGACAAGATTGCCAATCTGCCCGACCTGGACCCCGCCTACGAGCAGGCCGTGGTGCTCTTCAACGCCAGTGACACCCCACAGAGCTTTACGATTGCCGGCCTGGCGGGCCAGGGCTTCCGGCTGCATCCGGTGCAGGCCAACTCGGACGACAGCGTGGTGCGCAGTGCAACGTTTGACCCGGCGACCGGCGTCTTCAACGTGCCCGCCCGCACGACGGCGGTCTTTGTCCAGGGCGAGACCACGCAGATTACCATCGTCAAGGATGCCCGCCCGGACAACAAGCGCAAGTTCCACTTCAGTGGGGACTTCGGCCACTTCATCCTCAAAGACTGGGCCGGCGCCCAAGGCGGCGAGTTCCCACCGTCGCGGACCTTCAATGTCAACGCCGGGACCTACACGGTGCGTGAGGACGTGCCCCACGACTGGTGGCTGCTCGACATCGTCTGTGATGTCGCCGGCCGCAGCCAGCCAGATCTCGGCAAGGCCCGGGTGCGCATCACCGCCTACCCCGGCGACAACATCACCTGCACGTTCGTCAACGGCGCGTCGGCTGCGATCCTCGGCCGTGTCTACTTTGACCGCAACGCCGACGGCAAGCTCAGCCGGCACGAAGACGGCATCAAGGGCTGGCAGGTCACCGTGTACACAGCCGCAGGGCAGAAGGTCAAGATCCGACCAGACCAACGGCCATGGCAAATCCAACACCTGGGAACTGCGGCCGGGGATCTACAAGATCTGCGCAGATAACCGCGCCAACTGGTGGAACACCCAGCCGGCCGCGTTCGATGCGTCGCTTGGCAATCGCCCGTGCTATACGGTCAATGCTGAACCTGGCAGCATGACGCAGGCGTACTTCGGCTTCACCGACAAGCAGCCTGCAGCCGTACGTGCTGCCGTCGGTCACGGAAGGCCTGCTCACGCTGCCCAATCCGTACCTGGACAACAGCGAGGATGGCAGCAGCCAGCCGTTCGTAGACCCCGACGCCGACCAGCCGCTCCTGACGGAGCCTATGTACCTGCCTCTGATCACCCGCTAGGTAGAAAAAGAGGTGGGGGAAGCACTTTCCCCCACCTCACAACCCAATGCGGCGAGCCAGGCGGGGGAGAAACCGAGTTTCTACGAGAAACTCGGTTTCTTTGGTCATTCCACCGGACCTTGTGCCATCTACCCGGCAACCCGGTGTGACGAGCTAGGGACGTTCAGCTCACTGTCCTCCAACGTCCCAAACCGTCACGTTATCGAACGTAGCCGCCACGTTGGGGCTGGCAAAAGTTCCCACTGCCAGGGATATTGTCCCCTCGGCAAACGAATCGTCCACAGCGGTTGCCACCGCCTGCCCGTTGACCAGCGCCGTCAGCTGTGAGCCCTCTGCCAAGACGCCGATGCGGTTCTGTGCGCCTTTCTCGGTCAACAGCTCATCAGTCTTCGCCCACGGCGCCAGGGCTTCCCACTGCCCTTTTGTCTTCTTCCAGATACTGATACGACCGCTATTGTCGATGGCCAGGAAATAGAAGTTATCGTCATCCTGCTTGCGGAATATGATCCCTACTTCGCCTGGCGTCGTATCGTCGTCCAGCGTCGTATCCACTTCCAGCAGGAAGTCCGCTGCGGAACTCTCCAACTCGCTCCACGCCAACCACTGGGCCGCCGTCACATCGATGCGCAGGCGCCCGCGCTGTATGTCGACGGTGGACCCATCATTCGAACCGGTGCTCCACGTTCCATCGTCGCGCGTAAAGCGTGTGTTGTAAGTGGCGTCATTCCCCTTGATGTCGTCCGCCCGCGCTTGGGCCGCAGACAGTGCCTCTTCGTCGACCGGCGGCGCTGCCTCTCCTTGCGTCAGGACCCACACGTCCACATTGTCAAACGTCACATCCAGATCGCCCTGCGCATAGGTGCCGGCATAGAAGCCTGTACCGCCCGCCGGCAGCGTGGCATCACGCACATCCGCCAGCGGCGTGTCATTGGCCATGAGCACGAAGCGGTCGCCCTGCGCCAGCACACCCAGCCGATTGGTGTCGCCGCCCGCCGTCATGATGGCATCCGACTTTGTCCAGTCCACCAGTTTGCTCCACTCGCCTGCCACGACGCGCCAGAACGAGAACGTACCTTCACTGCTGATGCCGAAGTAATAATAGTTGTCGTTGTCGACAAACCGCACCATCAGCCCGTACGTCGCGTCGGATGGGCCCTGCTCCCGGGTCGCATCCGCCTCCACCAGCGCATCCCCGGGTTTCAGGTCTGCAACCTCCTGGCCCGCCGTCCAGAGCGCGTAGTTTGGTGCCGAAATCTTGATGTTGAGCCCACGGTGGGCGAAGGCAATCTGTCCTTCGTCATATTCCGCCGTCGGCCAGCGGTCGTCCGCCTTGCGGAAGTCGTCGCTCACGTCTGGTGTCTCGCTGCGGATGGGGTCGATCAGCGTCTGCATTAGCGTCGGGTCGGGCGTCGCCACAGGCTCAGGCGTGGCTTCTGCCGTGGGCGTGGCTTCTGCCGTGGGAGTCGTTTCTGCCGTCGGTGTCACTTCTTCTGGCGGCGCGACGGTCGCTTCGCCGGACGGCGACCAGTACATGAAGTCCTCAAAAGCAACCTCGATTCCTGCCTCGGAGAAGCTGCTCGCCATCAGCGCGACCTCGTCCCCCTGGACTGAGTCATCGGCCGCCGTTGCAAGGACCTGGCCGTTCACCAGGAGGCTTATCTGGTCGCCCTCGGCGAGCAGCCCTACCAGGTTGTGACTCCCCTCGCCCTGGTTGATGGCCGGCGATTCCGTCCAGTCAACGATCGACTGCCACTCGCCGTCCAGCCATTTTTGCAGCTGGAAATAGCCGTCGCTGCTGATCCCAAAGGCGTAATAGTTGGCGCCGTCGTTGCGGAAGACAAGGCCAAACTCGTTGTCGAGCGGTCCGGCCACATGGTAGGCATCCACCTCGACGTAGAAATCGGCGGCCCGCACGGGACCTCCACTCCAGCCCAGCATATTAGGCGACTCGACACGCATCTGGAAGACGCCGGGACCGTAGTTGCGCACAACATCCTCGCTGCCCTTGGTATCCCAGCTGCCGTCATCGGCGTTAAACGTGCTGTGGAACGGCTCCCCCGACGCCTTAATTTCCGCAATACGCGCCAGCACCGCTTCAGTGGCGCCGGCGCCGGTGGCATCGCCATCACCGGCCTGGGCGGGTGGGCGCTGCACGCCATGCGTCGCGGCTGCGTACACCGGGGTTGCGAACAGGACCAGGCAAAGAACAAGCATAAAGGCGTAAACACGCGACTTCATACGTCCTCCTGAAGTTAAGTTTTGACATCGGACCTGCTCCTATCTTAGCACAAAGTAAGCTCCGCGGTATACTCATTTCATTTATCCCCGCTACCGGAAGGTGTCGCAGATCGCATGGCCTTGACCGCAACGATTTACCAATTCACCATCGAGCTCTCCGATGTGGACCGCGGCGTCTACGAAACACTGGACCTGCGCGTGGCCCGCCAGCCTTCGGAATCGGCCGAGTATATGGTTACGCGTGTGGTCGCCTACTGTCTCGAATATGCCGATGGCATCGCGTTTACACAGGGCGTCGCCGCCAAGGACGAGCCGGCAGTCTGGGTGCGCGACCCCACGGGCAGGCTGCTGGCCTGGATCGAGGTCGGCTTGCCCGATGCCGAACGCCTGCATCGCGGCAGCCGGGCCGCCGACCGTGTTGCCGTCTACACCCACCGCGATGTGGAACAGTTTCAAAAGCAGCTTGCCGGCAAGCGGATTTTCCGTGCCGAGGAGATCCCGATTTACGCCCTCGAACGCCGCTTTGTCGAAGAGCTTGCCGCCGCAGCCGACCGCCGGACAAACCTCGCCATAACGGTCACCGATGGCCAACTCTTTGTCACGCTCGGCAGCAGGGCGCTGCAGACGCAGGTGGCGGAGTACCGCATCCCCCAAGACGCATAGCCCCGCAAGGTTGACGAAACCCCCGCCCCACATTAGGATGTCATGCATGCTGCACCTGAACACTCGGCTGGCGCCGCGCTTGTACCGTCGCCCTTGGCCTGCTGGTCACCCTCCTATGTCTTAGCGCTTGTGCCGCCAATGGTGGTGCTGCACAGGAAAAGCAGCCCATCACCCTCGCCGATCTGCCCCCGGGCCTCGGCCGCGGCTACCCGGTTGCGCAAGTAGACACAGCGCCGGCCCCCGGCGGGCTGCTCAAGCAGGGCGAGGCTGCCCCTGACTTCACCATGGTGCTCGACGACGGTCGCTACCTGCGGTTTTCCGACCTGCAGGGCAAGCCGGTAGTGCTCAACTTCTGGGCGACCTGGTGCGGCCCCTGCCGCCTCGAAATGCCCGAACTCGTCAAGGCCGCCGGCGCCGACCAGGACCTGGTGGTGCTGGCTGCCGATGTGCAGGAGGCCCGTTCCCCTGTTGAGGACTTTGCCGCCGAATTCAAGATGAACCTTCCGATCGTGCTGGACAAGGACGGCAAGGTGCGCAGCCTCTACCGGGTACCCGGTTTGCCCACCACCTACTTCATCGACAAGACCGGCAAAATCGCTTCCGTCGTCGTCGGCCCCTTGACCCCCCAGGTGCTCGCCGATCGCCTGGCCGAGATCCAGTCGTGACCTCAATCCCCAGGTGGAACAGGTGGCTATGGCGCGTACCGTAACTCAGTCGGAACGAGTAGACGGCGAGCACAGCCAGGCAGTCACTACTGCCGCAGCCTGTTGTCGATCGGCTCTACCGGCTGCAGCCCGCCGATCTTGGCGGCGTCAATGCGCGCCCGCACCGCGCGACGGTACGTTTTGTCGGCACGCAAGGCATCGAGCGGCCCGTCTCCGTGCTTCACTTCCAGGGCATCGCCAAGCCGCTCATATTGGACGCCGCCAACGTAACCGCCATGGCCGCCCTGGCCGGCAGCCCGCTCCAGCGCGACTGGCTGGGCAAAGATGTGGTGCTCGCCGTCGTCGGCAAAGACAACGAAGAGAATATTCCGGCGATCCGCCTCTTTGCCCCTGGCGACCCTGCCCTCGCCGGGTTCCAACGCAAAAGCGTCCGGGCGGAACGCGCCAGGACCCGCAGCCTTTACCTCCGCCAGGTCACGCGTGCCGCAGTTGTGTTCCTCGTGCTGCTTGCTGTTGCCTATGGCGTCGTCTACGTGATCGACAACTGGGCGGCTCTTGCCGCAGCAGTCCTCGCCTTCATCAGCGCCCTTCGCAGTTGATCGCATAGTGCCACTACCTCGATTCTTACACGCGCCGTCGATCGGAGCACCGGCTACTGACCCGCGCGCAGCGTCACGATAAAATCGCCGCAAAGCTTATGCAAAACATGTTCACAAAAGAGGAACCCGCATGCAGCTGAATATCAACGGCGCGCCCGTCGAGGTGACATCCGGGCCGGGCGATCTCCTGCTCTGGGTGCTGCGCGACGAACTGGGGATGATCGGCACACGTTTTGGCTGCGGCGCCGGCATCTGCGGCGCCTGCACCGTCCATGTCGACGGCGTCGCCACCCGCTCCTGTATTACCCCGCTCGCCCTTGTGGAGGGCAAACAGGTGCGCACGATCGAGGGCATGGCTGCGGCGGACGCCGACGGCACGCTTGTGCTGCACCCGCTCCAGCAGGCCTTTATCGACGTCCAGGTTCCCCAGTGTGCCTGGTGCATGAGCGGCCAGATCATGACCGCCGCCGCCTTTCTCGCCCAGAATCCATCTCCAAGCGAGGACGAAATCGTTGACGCTATGGGCAACAACTACTGCCGCTGCGGCTGCTACACCCGCATCAAGCGCGCCGTCGCCCAAGCGGCAGAACAGATGGCCGCCGGCACCTTCAAGGAGGTCGCAGCATGAGCACGGAAGCTGAGCAGCCCAAAGTCGAGCCTTCACCGCAGATCGTCGAGGATCTGCCGGCGGAGAATAGGCACCGCTGGCGCCCCACCCGTCGCGGTTTCCTGATCGGCCTGGGCGTGACTGGTGGCCTGCTTGCCCTGGGGATTGGTGTGGGGGCCACCGCCGGCGTTCCCTACGCCCGCCTGCAGATCGCCGGTATGCTTGACGGCGCCGAAGGCCAGCCTGCTCGCTTCCCTAAGGACCCCTGGGCATGGTTCGAGGTGCTTCCCGACAGCCGAATCCGCCTCTATCTCTCCAAGGTTGAGATGGGCCAGGGCGTCCATACCTCCATCGCCCAGTCCGCCGCCGAGGAACTGGACATCGCCTGGGAAGACCTCGACGTCGCCATGGCCACGACCGCCCGCGACCTTGGCGACGCGATTACCAGCGGCAGCAGCTCGGTGTCGGGCACCTTTCTCCCCGTGCGCCAGGCCGCCGCAACCCTCATGCAGATGCTGCGGGCAGAAGCGGCCGTACAGCTCGGCGTGGCGCCCACGGCGTTGGCCGTCGACGGCCGCGGCTTTGCGGTGCAGGACAACCCCACGCAGCGCCGCGATTTTGCCGCGATCGTCACCGCCAAGACCGGAGACTGGGAAGTGCCCGAAGCTGCACCTGCCCTCAAGGACCCAAGCAAGTTTCGCTATATCGGCCAGCCCATGCCGCGCCGTGACTTTGCGGCCAAGCTCACGGGCCAGGCAGTCTATGGCTATGATGCCCGCCTGGAAGGCATGAAATATGGCGCCGTTGCTCGCCCGCCCACCGTGAACGGCAAGCTCAAGTCCGCCGTCCCCGGGGAACGCCGAAGCCATGCCGGGTGTGCAGCAAGGTGGTCATTGCCGACGGCTTTGCCGGCGTCGTGGCGGACACGCGCGCGCAGGCGCAGGCCGCCGCCGCCCAGCTCCAAATCGACTGGGATCCCGGCCATCCCTGGCAGCAGGCGGAGCTGGAGGCGATGGTAACCGTCGGCAGCGGCACAGCCGTCACGATTCAAAGTGAAGGCGACGCGTCCGGTTCGCTGCGAGACGCCACGACTCTCACGGCCGAATACCGCACGCCGTTTGCCGTCCATGCCCACCTGGAGGCGCAGGCCGCCCTGGCCGACGTGCAGCCGGACCGCATCCGCGTCTGGTGCTCCACCCAGGCGCAGAGCTCGGTACAGGGCGCCGTCGCCAAGGCACTGGGTGTAGACGAAAAGCTGGTCGAGGTGATCCCGACCTATGTCGGCGGCGGCTTTGGCCGCAAGGTCGGCGACGAGGTCGCCATCGAGGCCGCCCGCCTGTCGCAGGCCGCCGGCGTGCCCGTGCACGTGGGCTGGACACGCACCGAGGACATGCGCTACGGCTACTTCCGCCCGCCGACGCACCACCAGCTGGCTGCCAGGCTCGATGCCGACGGCAAGCTGGCCGCGATCGAGCACCGCCAGGCCAGCGGCGACGTGGCCTTTGCCTTCCTGCCCAACTTCCTGGCTCCCATCATGGGCGCAGACTTCGGCGCCTACCGCGGCGCGCTGATTCGCTATGCCGTGCCCAACAAGCAGACGGTTGCCTATCGCACCGAGCTGCCCATTCGCACCGGCTGGTGGCGCGGCCTTGGCCTGCTCGCCAATGTCTTCGCCGTAGAGTCATTTATGGACGAAGCGGCCCATGCCGCCGGCGCCGACCCGCTCGAGTTCCGCCTGCGCCACCTCGACGACGCAGTGCCGGGCCAGGCCCGCCTCAAGGCCGTGCTCAATGCCGCCGCCGAGCGTGGCGGCTGGAACACGCCGGCTCCCGAGGGGCGCGGCCGCGGCATCGCCTGCTGCCTCGACGTCGACACCGCCGTGGCCATGGTTGCCGAGGTGTCGGTCGACCGTGCCGAGGGCAAGATTCGCGTCCACCACGTCGCGGCCGCCATGGACCCGGGCCTCGTCGTCAACCCGGACGGCGCCCGCGCCCAGGTCGAAGGGCAACATCATGTGGGGTGTTGGCTCGGCCCTGATCGAGGAGCTGACGTTCAAGGACGGCCAGGTGGAAGCCGGCAACTTCGACCGCTATCCGCTGCTGACCATGAAAGAGGCCCCCGACGTAGACGTCGTCCTGCTCGAAGCCGGCGACGGCCGGCCGCGCGGCGTCGGCGAACCGCCCATCGGACCTGTCGCCGCCGCCATCGCCAACGCCGTCTTCGCCGCCACCGGCACCCGCCTGCGGCAGCTGCCCATGAACCCCCGCGTCAAAGCGGCGCTGTGGGGCATAAGCCGGCGGCAGCTCGTCTCTGCGAGCTCCGCCGACCTTGTGCACTGCTCGGTCCCACCACCTGCGGCGCCGTGTGCTCCTCGCCCACTCCGCCCCTGCGTGCAGCGCGCTGATGTTCGCCGGCAGCAGGTGGCGGTGCCTGGGCGGCAGCTGCTTGCGCAGCGCCTCCTCCACCGCCTCCAGCGTCAGCACAGTGCATACCTGCAGCAGTGCCCCCAGCATCGTCACATTGACCAGCCGCGGGTCGCCCAGTTGGATGGCAATCGCATGCGCCGGCACTGCCAGGGTCAGGATGTCGTCGCGCTCGAAACGCCCGGCGCACCACCGTGCCGTCGGCGATGAGGATGCCCCCTGCTTGCACCAGCGGCTCATACTTGTCCGCCGAAGGCAGGTTGAGCGCAATCACGCAGTGCGGGTTGCGGACCAGCGGCGAACCGATCGGCTCGTCGCCGACGATCACCGTGCAGTGCGCCGTGCCGCCGCGCATCTCGGGCCCATAGGATGGAATCCACGTCACCTCGCGGCCGGACTCCAGGGCCGCATGCGCCAGCAGCTGCCCCGCAAACAGCGCCCCCTGGCCGCCAAATCCCGATATGATAATCGAGGTCTCCATCCTAAACCTCCTTCAGATCTGTGGGCGCCTTGAAATCTCCCAGCGGATAGACCGGCAGCACTTCGTCGCGAATATGGGCCAGCGCTTCGCTGGGTGTCAGCCGCCAGTTGGTCGGGCACGTGCTGAGTACCTCGACAATGCTCAACCCGCGCTCCTGCAGCTGGCAAGTGAATGCGAGCTTGATTGCCTTCTTCGTGCGCCGGATCTCCGCCGGTGAATGCAGCGAGCGCCGTGCCGCATAGGCCACGCCCTGCAGCGTCGCCAGCATCTCCGGCATGTGAATCGGATAGCCGTGGAGCGAGGGGCTGCGTCCGTGCGGCGAAGAGGTCGTGACGCCGCCGATGAGCGTCGTCGGTGCCATCTGCCCGCCTGTCATGCCGTACACGCCGTTGTTGACAAACACGACGGTGATATTCTCGCCGCGCGCGGCCGCATGCAGGATTTCGTTGCCGCCGATCGAGGCCAGGTCGCCGTCCCCCTGGTACGTAAACACCACATGGTCCGGCAGCACCCGCTTGAGCCCTGTCGCCATGGCCGGTGCCCGGCCGTGCGCCGCCTCACAGCCGTCCATATTGAAATACTGGTACGCAAAGACCGCACAGCCGACGGGGGCCACGCATAAGGTGCGTTCGCGGATACCTAGCTCGTCGATCACCTCGGCCACGAGCCGGTGGATCGTCCCGTGGCCGCAGCCAGGACAGTACGCCAGCGGCACGTCCAGCAGCGACTCCGGCCGCCGAAACACCAGCTCGCTTTCACTCAATTCTTCGCCGTGCACCGCAGTGTCGCCATTGTGCCTGGCCGTTGCGATGTAGGATAACCCCTGCCACCATTGCGTCCTCCTCTCGCTATAGTGTCTGCAGACTGCGCACGGGTACGTCGCCGTTGTGTCTGGCCGGCGCCCGCCCGAAGCCGTTGCGGCTCTGCACGACTCGGCTGAGGTGCTGTGCCTCGTAGACGATTTCTTCCGGCAGCGGCACCATGCCGCCCATGCGCCCGAAAAAGCGCGTGGGCCGATCCTGCCCCACCGCCAGGCGCACGTCCTCGAGCATCTGTCCTGCGTTCATCTCGACTACGAGCAGGCCGCGCACCTGCTGCGCAGCTTCGGCCAGCGCCTGGGCTGGGAATGGCCACAGCGAGATCGGTCGAAACAGCCCGACCTTGAGCCCTTGTCTGCGCGCCATGCGCACCGCGGACTGCGCGATGCGGGCCACGGTGCCAAATGCCACGATCAAGATTTCGGCATCCTCCGCCGCATAGGTGTCCCAGCGCTGCTGCGTCGCGGCGATCCGCTGCAGCTTTTCCTGCAGCTGCAGGTTTGCCTGCTCGAGTGCCTCTGGCGCCAGGTAGAACGAGCTGATGCGCCGCGGCGCATGCGGTTCCTTGCTTCCCAGTGCCCACTCGGGCCGTGCTTCCGGCAGCGGGCGCAGCGGCGGCAGCACCACCGGCTCCATCATCTGGCCCAGCGTGCCGTCGCCGGCGATCACGACGATGTGCCGGTATGCAAAGGCCAGGTCAAAGCTGCTGTAGGTCAAGTCGACTGCCTCCTGCACGGTAGCGGGTGCCAGCACGATGGGGTGATAGTCGCCGTGCCCTGCCGAACGTGTCACCTGGAAATAGTCGCTCTGGCTCGGGCTGGATGTTGCCCAGTCCCGGGCCCCCGCGCATGATATCCACCAGCACGCATGGCACTTCGCTGCCGGCAATATAGCTCAAACCCTCCTGCATCAGGCTGATGCCGGGTGAAGACGACGAGGTCATGGCCCGCATGCCTGCGCTGGCGGCGCCGTACACCATGTGAATGGCCCCAATCTCACTCTCCGCCTGCAGAAAGGCGCGGCCAAGTTCGGGCATGCGCCGCGCCATATACTCGAGCAGCTCTGTCTGCGGCGTGATCGGATAACCAAAAAATGCCTCGCAGCCCGGCGCGAATGGCCGCCTCTGCCAGGGCTTCATTTCCCTTCCATAATTCTTTTGTCATGCTGCGCCTCCGCGCTTCTGGGTCAGGCCGCGCGCCGCTGGTGAACCGGTTCGCGGTACACGGTAAAGACCATGTCTGGGCAAACCAGCGCACAGATGGCACAGCCGGTGCAGGCGCCGGACGCTTCGTCAAGCGTGACCGGCCGGTAACCACGTGTGTTGTAGGTGGCGGAAAGGTGAAGGACGTGCTGCGGGCAGGCATTTACGCACAACTCGCAGCCTTTACAGCGATTTGTGTCGATCTGGACGGTTCCTCGTGCCATGTTGCTCTCCTTTGAGCGGCATATGCGGTGAGCGTACTAGGATACTGTCACAAGTATGCGTCGCCAGTGCAGCGGCCGGAGAAACCAGGGCCTAATGTCCCAGGTTTTGTGGGCAAAACAGGGTTATGTCCTAGTTTTGGGACAGGCTCAGAGGATCAGCATCGCGTCGCCAAAGCTGTAGAAGCGGTACCCTTCACGCTTGGCCGCCTCGTATGTCTCCAGCAGCATGCGCCGGCCCGCGTCGGGATCGGCGTGCGGCTGCCCCACAAACGCGCTCACCATCATCAGCAGGCTCGAGCGGGGAAGGTGAAAGTTCGTAATCATGGCATCGACCGCCCGGTAGCGGTAACCGGGCCGGATAAACAGGTTGACGTCGCCTCCAAAAGCCGCTACCCGCTGCCAGGGGCAGGCGCCGGCGTCGTATGGGTCCAGCCCCTGCGCGCCGGTGGCCCCCCATTCGAGCGTGCGCACCGTCGTCGTACCCACCGCGATCACCGCGCCGCCCGCCAGCGTAGTCTCGTTGATACGCCGCGCCGTGGCCGCCGTCAGCTCTGCCCATTCGGTGTGAATGACGTGGTTCTCCACCAGGTCGCTTTCGACCGGCTTGAAGGTGTCCAGGCCGACGTGCAGCGTCACCGTCTCAAACTGCACGCCCAGACTCACGGATCTCCAGCAGCAGCTCCGGCGTAAAGTGCAGCCCGGCGGTCGGTGCGGCGGCGCTGCCTTCCGGCAGGCTGTAGACTGTCTGGTATCGCTCGCGGTCGCCCGTGTAATCGGTGATATAGGGCGGCAGCGGTATCTCGCCCAACTCGTCCAGGTAGGGCCGCACAGGGGCGGAGAACTGCACGTGACGCGTGCCCGTGGCGCTGACAAACGTAATGGTGGCCGCCAGGTCATCTGCCAGTGTGACAGTGGCGCCGGGAATCAGCCCTTTGCCGCCCACCAGGCACTCCCACTCGGCCCCCTCGTCGTCGAGCTGGCGCAGCAGGAACAGCTCGACCGCTCCCCCGGTCGCCTTGCGTCCGTGCAGCCGCGCCGGAATGACGCGGCTGTTGTTGGCGACGAGCAGGTCGCGCGGGTTGCAGATAGTCGACGAGATCCCGAAACGTGCGGTGCTCGATGCGTCCGTCGGCGCGGTGCAGCACCAACAGGCGGCTGCTGTCGCGCGGCTCTGCCGGACTCTGCGCAATCGACGCCGGCGGCAGGTCATAATCGAACAGTGCTGTATCCATGTGCGCGTGTCGTATCAGGCAGGCTGGTCACCCGCCGGGCGCGACCGCCGCAGGATCCGATCGCGCTGGCTGCTGAGAAATGCGTTGGCAGGTCCTGCCACCTTGCCACCTACCGCACGCCCTGCCGTCCCGATGGCGCCGCCCAGGCGCTGCGCCGACACCATAAGCCCACCCTGCGCCTGGTCAAGCGACGCTAGCAACCACTTGGCCAGCTCGCGCTCGTCTACGCCCGAAAGCGTGCGCAGGGCATCATCCCAGGTATCGGCCAGCGCCGGGTCGGCGCGCAGATATGCCTGCGCCCGCCGCCCCACCAGGTAGGTGGACACGACGTTGACCGCCGCCGAGGTGGCGATGCCGGCCACTGGTATTGCCTTTGCCAGCGCCTTGGACGTGAATTCCGACGAAAGCTTTAGCGAGAGCTTGGCCGTCAGCTCGCCCCCGGCCTTGACCACCAGCTTGTTGCCTGAATCTACGCCGCCCACCAGCAGCAGCAGGTTGCGGCGGTCTGCCGGCGTGATCTCGCGATCGTAGATGGCAGCCAGTTCCAGCACAAGATCCTTCTGCATCTCCATCGTCTTGCGGATGTCGATCACCAGGCCGGCGCTTGCGACGACCAGCGAGCCGATACCCGGAATCAGCCCCGGCAGCGACGATGCGACGCCGACGCCGCCGGTGTCAATGCACTTCTGGCGGATCGCCTTTTCGGCCAGCTCGTCGGCCGTGGCACCGGGGTTGCGGGCCCGCAGCCCCTCTACCCGCGCCTTAGCGGCTGCAATGTGCTGATCGTCGATCGTGCCCACCATCGTGCGCATCACGTTATCGACGGCTGCCAGGGCGGTCGTCGCTGCCCCTGCCTGATTTGATGCGGCTCCCGCAGAGGCGGGCGCTGCCTGGTTGCTTGGTAACTCTGTCATCCTATCATCCTTCTTCCTGTCACGCAGCCTGCCACGCGGTCAGCGTGCGCCGCCTGTGCGACTATCGGCGCTAACGCCGGTCCTACGCTGCCTCCTCTGCCTGCAGCAGCTGCGCCGCCTGCCGCTGCTCCAAGCCCCTGCCCAGCTTGCGGCACAGTTCACCCAGCTGCCGCTGTTCTTCCGGCGTCAGGACCGACATCTCTTCGGAAACGACCGCGGCGTGGCTGGGGAAGAGCCCGGCGATCAGCTCTCTGCCGGCTTCGGTCAGCTGCACCATCACCACGCGCCGATCGTTCTCGTCGCGCTGGCGCTGCACAAGCCCATGCTTCTCCAGGTTATCGACCACCAGCGTCGTGTTGCCGCTGCTCTTGAGCAGCTTGCCGCAGATCTCTGTCTGCGACATCGGACCCAGGTGGTAGAGGGTTTCCAACGTGCCAAACTGGCTTTCCGTCAGCCCCCCGTGCGTGTCGCGCCGTGCCAGCCGTGCCATCAGCGTGTTGGTCGCCCGTGTCAGCTTAATCATGGTGTCCAGTGCCAGCACCTGGCAGACTGGACCTTCAAAGTGTGTCGGCATATCCCTGCTATTCTGCAACTCCTACGCGCCGGCGAATATACTGGTCAGCTGTCAGCGCTGTGAGGGCAAAGCGCGCAACTGCGGCATACGCTGCACGCTTCCCGTGTTCCGGCAGCAGATCGAACTCCGAACGCAGCTCGCCGGCATCGCCTGTCTCCGCATCATACATCGTCGGCGGGCAAATCAACGTCCAGTCAAGGTTCGACGCCGCCAATGCCTCATACACACGGCGATGTTCGCATGCCGTATACCCGGTACTCCTCGGGGTACGTGGGCGAATCGATGCGCATTCCGCCCGTCTTGCGGTCGAGCAAAATTCCGGCCCCGGCGACCACGACGATACGCCGCAGCCGGTTGCTCTGCATGGCGTCGATGATGTGGCCGATTGCCGTGGCGACCGTGCCCGGCTGCGCATTTGCCGTCAAGCCCAGGGCGCTGACGACGGCCTCCTGGCCAAAGATCGTATCCTCGACATTGTCGCCGTCGGTCGCATCGCCGAGGTGGATCGTCAACTTATACTTGCCGGGCGGCAGCTTGGACGGGTTGCGTACCAGCACGGAGGCGCTGTGCCCCGCATCCAAGGCATCGCGCAGGATAAACTTGCCGGTATGGCCGGTAGCGCCAAAGATGGCGATTTTCATCGCGTCTGTCCTCTAAACTCATCGGTTGGGTAAGGCGCAGTTACACTAACGAAAATCTCCACTCCTGTCAACTGGTTTTGTTAGAAGGATCCCATCGTACCGTCTTGCCGGCGGGCACCCCTTTCGCTTCTCTATCCTATAAGAAGGGAGCCGTGCACGCTGTGAGCGTGCTTTCTAAGCAAGAAAAATCCATGGCTTTTTCCGAAAATACAGCTGCCGGCAATCTGCCGGCAGCTGTCGCGATCGGCGTGCTTACTCCGGTCGCGGCGGCACTGGTGAATGCAGACGGCTACCGGCGTATCAACGGCAGCACCAGGATATTGCTGGCATCGCTGACATCCTGGACGCTGAACTGGCCGTTTGTGATACCGCCGTCTTCGTCGCGCACGCTGATGAGCACCGTGTACTGCCCTGCGACGGTATAGGTATGCTCCACGTTGCGGATGTCGCCCTGCTGGTCCGTGCCAAAGTCCTCCGTCTTGTTGTCGCCCCAGTTGACACTGATCTTCCACTTGTCCTTGACCCCGGAATCGGAAAACGAGCCGAGGCTGAAGACTTTGACTTTGGTCGCCACCATCAGCTGCGTGCCCGGCGGTGTGTAAACCGGAGCCGCATTGGCAACCACGACGACCGCCGTGGCTTCGGAGGTGCCGCCGGTAACGCCGTTGTTCGCAGCCGTCGTGCGCAGGCGCGCGGTATAGCTGCCGTCGTCTTCATAGGTACAGGTTGTCGTGATGGTCTGCACCGCTGATCTCAAAGGTGCCGTCGTCCTGGCAGTCCCATTCATATTGCACAATCGTGCCCGACGGTCGTGCTTGACCCGGCTGCGGTTAGCGTCACGGGTGTTCCTTCCACGCCTGCATAGGGGCCACCGGCGACCGCAGCCGGCACCGCGTCGATAAATTCGTGCGCACCGATGTCCACGAGCGGCGGCGTGCCGATCCCCGTATCGACCTTGGTTGGATCATCCCAGAAGCGGCTGATGCCCTTTACATCGGTGGCAACAGTGATGGAGCTGTCGGTCAGTGCATTGTTGTCACCGGCATCGATCACGGGTGAGCCCGGCTTGATGTTCAGATTGCCGTAATCGTTGTCGCCCAAAGTCGCCCAGCTGCCGTCGCCTGCGCTGGGCATACGTGCAAATTGGGGATTGGTGGTTTCGAGCAGGTTGTTCTGGACTGCCACCGCCGCCGGTGCGCTGACGGGCTGTGCGGCTGTGTTGCCCCAGGCAACCGTGTTGCGGATCGAGCCGCTCGACGTGCCATCTGCACTCAAGGTCGCGCCGCCCGTGCTGTTGTTGCCGGCGGCCGAAACGTTGCTCACCTTGATCGCCGCGTTCTGGCCGGCGATCACTGCTCCGATCACCGCTTCGTTGCCGGTCGCGACGGCGTTGTAGAGCCTCAGATCCGTTGTGCCTGTCGCTAGAAGCGCCGCCGCCGCTGCCTCCGCTCCGATTTCCGTAGAGGAACAGTCGGTTCATGACCACGCTGCCGGCGCCCTCATGATAGATCGCGCCGGCGTTGCCGCTTGCCTGGTTGCCGGTAAAGGTGACTTCGGACATGGCCATGTCGCCGCCGCGGCGGTAGACGCCGCCCGCCGTCGCCGCCTGGTTGCTCGTAAACGAGGACGCAACAAACTGCACGTTCGAGTCCACGCTGTACACGCCCGCCCCATTGTTGGTCGCCGTGTTGCCGTTCCAATCCACCTTGCTGAACAGGGCCGTGCTGTTTTCGGCTGCAACTGCCGCCGCCATCGGCGGCCTGGTTGCTGCTGAAGGTCGACGCCGGTCATACGCGCGTTGGGTGCTGCCAGCAGCAGCATGCCGCCGCCGCGCTGGCTTGCCTGGTTAGCCGCTAAACTGCGTCTGGCTGATGTTGGCGTCAAATGCCCCTGCGCCATTTGAACGCTCGATCGTAAGGCCGCCACCCTCCTGTGCAACATTCTGGCTAAAATTCAGCCCCGCCAGGTCGAGGCCGCCGTCGCTGGCGTACATGCCGCCGCCGTAGTGCATGGCTCGATTGCCCAGGAAGGTCACATTGTCCAGCCGCAGCGCCGATCCAAAGTGGGCGATGCCGCCGCCGTCATAGGCGCTGTTCGCAACAAACGCCATGTTGGACAAGGTCAAGGCTGCCGCTCCCGGTTGAGCAGGCCGCCGCCGACGGCGTTTAGCACGTTCATCGTATCGGCGTTGCCGGCGCTGACGATCAGGCCGTCCAATAGTGTGGGCAAACGAGACGCCGTCACCGGTGACGACGTGGTTGACATTGTCTTCGTAGTTGCCATAGGTGGCCCGGTTGTCGTCGCCGTTCGGATCCCCCGACAGCACCGTGTAGGCGGCCGGGTCGAAGTTGATGCTGCCGGGCTGGACAAAGGCGGGGCGCTGGCTGCGGCTCGTTTCGCTGCCGACAAAACCGCCGTACAGATCGATCGTGTTGTGCAGTTGGAACGAGTTGTCGCCCAGTGCGCCGGGGACATAGATGCCGCGGGCGATCCAGACTTCGCTGCCGGGCGGAGAATTTTCGATCCCGCAGAGCAGGTCGCGGAACGCAGTTGCCCACGACGTCCCGTCGGTCGCGCAGGTATAGCTGCTGACCCGCGCGACTTCGGCCTCGCTCAAGGCACGGTTGTAGATGCTCAGCCGGTCTACGCGCCCCTGCCAGAACCCGGTGCTATCGACCGGCCATGCGCCGATGGTCTTGTCGCCGCTCGGCGTCGCCAACCCAGCGGCCTGGCCCTGTCCCGCAGCGACCCCGTCGAGATAAAACCGTACATTCCCACTGCTGTCCTTGGCTACCAGAACGAGGACCCAGAGGTCAATCGGAACGACGTCTGTGCTGCGTGGCCAGCACCTGGGTGTCCGTGCCGACGATCAGGTGGTCGTCGGCGCTAAAGCCCACATACCAGGCACCTGCACTGGTGCCCGATGAATAGAGCACGCCAAAACCGTCATCCACGGTGCGTCTCACTTGCGCGGCGACGGTGAACGCGTCGGCAAAGCTGAGCCGGCCGGTCGGGTCCGCCACGACCGCCTTGCCGTCGGTGCCGTTGAGCACGAGCGTGGCCTGGTTGAGCTTTCCCTTCGGAACGTCGGGCAAGTCTGCATTGTCGATCGTCGCGCCCACCAACGTTCCGGGGCTGCCGACGTCGGGCAGGCGCGCAACATCCTGGAATGTGGTGCCGATCGTGGTATCGAAGTTGTACTTAGCAACAAGGCCGTCGTTGACCGCCCTATTGACATAACGCACCGATGTCTGGGCGTGCGCTGCTTCGGCCGCCAGTGACGCCAGCAGCAGCGACAGGATGAACGCAGGGAGCAGCCTGCGCCACAGTTCTACACGTCGGGAGGGTAGGCGAAATTGCATGGGGTGTCTCCTAAACGGTTACAGGGTAGCAGGATTCGGCATGGGCCATCGCTATCTATAAAGAGGATATAGAACAAGATTTAGATACCTTAATTTTTTGCATGGTCTGCTGGCCAACAACTCCGACACTATTTCACAACTGTGTTGCGGCACAATGAACTTACACCTGAATACAGCCCGAGCGTGAGGCATCGCTGCTGCGTACCAGTCATCGCTACCGCCTGACAGACTGCTTACGCGTACAAATCAATATAAGGACACTATCTTTTATGCAAGCATTAACCTTTGAAGAGCTGGTAGAAGCCTCCATGCGGCTGGAACCAGGCCTGCGGCATGCGCTCGTACATCTGCTCGAGGTAACTCCTGACGCAACTGCTGCTGAGGAATCGGCTCTGCAGTCCGGGGTTCTCAGCGAAGCGGGTGCCTACAGTGTCTTTGCCCCTCTGTGCGACGTACATCCCCATGCCGCAGAAGCCACCGCTGCGGACCTGCTGGCTGCCGTGCAGTGTCTTTCGTCAGAATGGGAGGAAGAACCGGTCTAGTCACCCCGCAATTTGAGTTTGTCCCGCTAGGCCACCATGCAGGCTCAAGCCTTGGCATGCGGCACACACACCGTAAACTGGCTGCCTTGCCCCGGCTTGCTGTCGACACGTACGCTGCCGCCGTGCAGGTCGACCAGGCGCTGTACGAGGGCAAGACCCAACCCGGCGCCGCCATAGGTGCGTGCCAGGCGCTCGTCCCCTTGTACGAAAGGCCGGAACAACTGCGCCTGCACGTCGGGCTCGATGCCGATGCCGTAGTCCCAGACACAGAACGCTACCGCCGCATCGCTCAGCCCGATTTGCAGCCCTAGCTTGCCTCCCGGGGGCGTGAACTTCACCGCGTTGCCAAGCAGATTTACGAGCACCTGCTCAAAACGGCGCACATCCACACGCACCCGCAGATCGGGCTGGTCTACGACAAAATCGACTTCCTGCTGCTTGCGCTGCGATTCCTCCTGTATAGCCGCAATGCTAGCGGCGCCAAGCTCGCCTGCGTTACAGACGCCAGGATGCAGCTCCAGCGTTCCCGCTTGAATGCGCGAGAGATCCAGCATATCGTTGATCACGGCGGCGAGGTGGCGCCCGCTCTGTTCGATGACGTGCAAGCTGCGCACCTGCCGATCGTTCAGCGGGCCATACACGTTGGCCTGCATTGCCTCTGCCATTCCCAGGATGCCCGTGAGCGGCGTGCGCAGTTCATGGCTGACCATGGCCAGGAAGCTGCGATAGTGTTCTTCACTTCGCCGCAGTTCCTGCTCCATATGCAGCCGCTCTGTGATGTCGCGCAGCACGATCAGCCGCCCGTTCAACCTTCCTTTTTCGTCCAGCAGCGGGGTGCACAGCGCATCAAGGCCGTGCGGGCCGTGGTTTTGCAGCGTGATAACGCCGTGGGTCTCCTGCAAGCCACCCGTCAGCAGCGCAGCCGCATCCTGGCCCAGCGTCATGACCGAGTGACTTTCCTACCAACTCACCCTGCTCCGCCAGCAGCTTGCGTGCCGCCGGGTTCGCGTCGACCACGCGGTTGTGCGAATCCGTCACCAGCAGCGCATCGCTCATCCGCTCGATCAGGGTGTTGCGCGCAACGGGCACCAGGTCGAAGAGCCGCAGCACAAAGATGGCATAGGCCACCAGTACGCCCGTCACAACAAAGGCAAGCGAGGTCCAATCCAGGCCGGGCAGCGGATTGTAGCTCGAGAGATACAGTATATTGCCGAGCCACGGTACGGTCACGGCTGCAATCAGAATCGCCGACTGCTTGCGGTACACGTCGCGCTCGTAGCGCAGTGTTTCCAGCAAAAGCACGGTGCCCATGACCAGCAAGAGATAGTTGTACGCGGTAGCCAGCCAGAAGAAAAGGCCGTGTACGTAGAAAGTGTCCGGCCCGGTGGGCAGCATGACGATCTCCACCGACTGCCAGATCAGGTGGTGCCACTCGTTGGTAAACACCACGAGCACGGTAATAACGGGCATGATCCAAAGTGCCGCAAGCCGGCCACGCGTAAGCCACTCGTCGCGCCGGGTGTAGCGCAGCACGAAGATCAAGAATAAGACGGCAACTGCTTGAATGCCGATATGGCTGATCTTCGAGACCAGTATCTTGGTAGACATTTCGGGAGCAGATGATTCGACGGCATCGCACAGGGCCCACAGCGATGCTGCCACCATCAGTGCAGCCAGCGGCGTAGCGCCGGGGACATGCCGGTGCCTGCGTGCGACCAGAGCCGTCGCCGCGCCGACGAGTGCAGCTCCCAGGTAGATCAGTGTGGCGGGCGTGACTTGCCACTGCATAGGAACCTCGTTCCAGTTCAGTCTTCCGGCTGGGCGGAAGTGGATTTGGTTCCTTCTATTGTACCTGAATAAGTCCTTGTCTGAACCTGACGGTTTGCTAACGTTTTCTGCACAGCTTTCCCGATATATCTGAAGCACGCTGCTCTCGCCAGCCCACATAGGCATTGATGGTACCTTACTGTCACGATCGTTTGCGTGCTGCTTGACAACTCCGAGTACTATATCGCCACGCCAGCCTCGATTCCTGCATCTATCATGAAAACAAAACACCGGGTGTACGATGCGCGCTCCGCATCGTACACCCGGTGTTACCTGTACTTTACTCGCTATATTACCCGCGGGCTACTGCACCACCAGCCGCCCCTGCATCACGGGGTAGTGGCCCGGAACCGTGCAGAAGACAGTGTACTCGCCCGCTTCGCTCGGGGCCGTAAAGCTGCCGGCCTTCTGTTCGCCGGGCTTGAGATGTCCGGAGGTGTAGTACAGCTTGTCGGCGTCTGCATCCGTATACGGCATCGGCATTTCGGCGCCTTGCTTCAAAATTGCCCAGCTGTGCTCGAGCGCGCCCTTATTGTCGTAGTTCATGGTCACTTCCTGGCCGGCGCCAACCGTCCAGACCGGGGGCTTCTCGACATTGTTGTTCTCAGCCCCAAAGTAAATGTCGTGCATTTCGACGTTGATGGCGTTCAACACTTGCTGGGCGCTGGGCCGCCGCCGCCGCTGGCGTCGCTTCGCTGCTTCCTCCACCGCACGCCGCCGGCAGCAGCACCAGGATTGCCAAGAGCAGGACAATAGACAAATATCGCTTCATGCTGGTATTCTCCCTTGTGTGAAACGGATCGCTGCATCCTCCAGCCGGGCGATCCGCTTTGTGAAATTTGTGACAAATGCAGCGTAGCAGGCGCTCATTACCTTCTCCGTGACGCCGCTTCCATACGCGCAAGGATCGTACGCACTATGGCCAGTAGAGCCGCAAGCTTGCACCGTCAGGGAATTGACTTCTGGTATGCCGAGAAGGGCGCCGGCGACTCCGGGTCACGGGTGCCCAACCGCGGCTCGCATTTGTGTTCCAGCATGGCCTGGGCGGCGACCGCCGCCAGCCCATGGAACTCTACGCGTACCGGGATGGCGTGCACCTGCTCGCCATGGACTGCCGCGGCCACGGCAAGACCGAGCCGCTTGGCGACCCCGATCTGCTGGGCTTCGACACGTTTGCCGACGACGTGGTGGCTTTGCTCGACCACCTGGGCATCGCTGAGTTCGTGGCCGGCGGCATTTCGATGGGCGCCGGCGTGGCGCTTAACCTCACCCTTCGTTATCCCCAACGCGTGAAGGGCCTGCTCTTGGTACGGCCGGCCTGGCTGGCGCAGCCTTGCCCCCCCAATCTTGACTGCATGGTAGAGGTGGGGCAGTGGATCCGCGACTACGGCGTGGCCCGGGGCCGCGCTGGCTTCCTTGCGTCGCCCCTATACCTGCGCTTGCAGCAGGAGTCCCCTTACACGGCCAGCTCGCTGCTGGCACAGTTTGACGAGCCCCGTGCGGCCGACGCCTGGCCGCGCCTGCTGCGTCTCCCTGCCGATGCGCCGAACCGCGACCCGGCTGCCTGGCGCTCGATTCGCGTTCGGACCCTGATCCTTGCCAACCACACCGACCTGACGCACCCCTACGCGTATGCGGAAACCCTTGCCGCTGCCATTCCAAACGCCAACCTGGTCGAAGTTCCCTCCAAGGCGGTGGACCAGGCGGCCCATGTCGCCGCGGCCCGCGCTCACATTGATGACTTCCTGCAATCGCATATGGGCTAGCGGACGCAGGCTGTGAGCTACATTTCCTCTTCCAGCGCCAGGCTGTACGACTGAAAGATCTTGCGCTCGGCATCGCGCACAAACAGCACCATCTGCCGGTTCTCGACCGCGCGCCGGTACTGGTCGTCCAGTGCAGCCTGCGACGGGCCGTCGAGCAGCGATGCGAAACTCTTCGTATGGAAAGGCATGGATCTCCATCTCGCGCACGTCTACCAGCATGACCGGATACTTTTCGGCATGCTCGTTGTACAGGCTCGCGATGTTCGGCCACTGTTCTTCGATCAAACCCAGATATGGGTCGGCCATCCGGCTCCTCGTTTCTTCGCTTGTCTTGTCTCGCTATTCCACTAACACTCGATCACGTTGACTGCCAGGCCACCGCGTGCCGTTTCCTTGTACTTTGTCTTCATGTCGGCCCCCGTCTCGCGCATGGTCTTGATCACCTTGTCCAGCGAAACGTAGTGCTTGCCGTCGCCGCGCAGCGCCATACGGGATGCGTTGATGGCCTTGACTGCGCCCATGGCGTTGCGCTCGATGCAGGGGATCTGCACCAGGCCGCCCACCGGGTCGCAGGTGAGGCCCAGGTTGTGCTCCATGCCGATCTCGGCCGCGTTCTCGACCTGGTCCGGCGTGCCACCCCGCACCTCGGTCAGCCCGGCCGCCGCCATCGAGCAGGCCACGCCCACCTCGCCCTGGCAGCCGACATCGGCGCCCGAGATCGAGGCGTTCTTCTTGTAGAGGGCGCCGATCGCCCCCGCCGCCAACAGAAAGCGCACGATGCCTTCGTCGTCGGCTCCCGGCGTAAAGCGGGCGTAGTAGTGCATTACCGCCGGAATAATGCCGGCTGCGCCGTTCGTCGGCGCCGTCACCACGCGCCCGCCCGCCGCGTTCTCTTCGTTGACGGCAATGGCATATACGTTGACCCAGTCCATCACGTTGAGCGGGTCCTGCAGGTTGCGCTCCGGATGCTCCACCAGCGTGCGATACAGCTCGGCTGCGCGCCGGCGTACCTTCATCCCCCCTGGCAGGATGCCGTGCGCCTCGGTCCCGCGGCGCACGCACTCCTGCATGACATGCCAGATATCGAGCAGCCCCGTCCGCACCTCGGCCTCCGGCCGCCACGCCAGTTCGTTCTGCCACATCACCTGGCTGATGCTCATGTGATGGCGCTTGCACTGCTGGAGCAACTCCTCGGCTGTGTCGAACGGGATGGGCACCGCCCGCACCTCCTCGCCGCTGCCGCCAGCTTCTGCCTGCTCGTCGACGACAAACCCACCCCCCACCGAGTAGTAGGTGCGTGCGTACAGCTCCTCGCCGTTGGTATCAAAGGCGTAGAAGCGCATGCCGTTCGGATGATAGGGCAGGCTGGTTCGCTTGAACAGCAGGTGCTGCTTCTCGACAAACGCGACGGGCTGCAGCCCGAGCAGGCGCAGCTGCTGTTCTGCGCGCAACTGGTGCAGGCGCGGCTCGATGCTCTCGATATCCACGCTGTGCGGCTCGTCGCCTTCCAACCCCAGCATGATCGCCTTGTCGCTGCCGTGCCCCTTGCCCGTAGCGCCTAGCGACCCGTACAGCTCGACGCGGACCTCTGCTGTGCGCGGCAGCAGATTGCGTTCCGCCAGGCCCTGCGCAAACATCCGCGCCGCCTTCATCGGTCCCACCGTATGCGAACTCGATGGCCCAATCCCGATCTTGAAAAGGTCAAACACGCTGACCGTCATAGTCTCACATCGTCCCTTGGTTGGCCGGCACGCAGTGCGTCGCCAATCTACACTCCCTGGTTGCGTCCGCACGCCCCGTGCGGGCTCCTCGCCAATGGGCGAAATTGTAACGGCCAACTTATAATCAGTCCAGCGAGCACGCCCCTGGCTGCCGTCATTCCCTCCCTGCATACAATAAATGAAAGAGACGCTCATGTTACGCATCATCGGCAAGGAAATCGACCTGGAGCAGTCCCCTATCCTCTATTCCGAGCCCGTTTCGGCCGCCATGCTGGCGCGCGACTGGAAGATTCGCAGCGGCGAATGGTGGGTGGACGGCGACTGGATCAACGGCCGTAACCCGCACAACAACCCCGGCATGATCGTCTCGCGCGACGATTTCAAGGGCAATGTCCTGGTCGATTTTGAGGCGCGCACCGTGCTGCCCTCCACGCACGACATCAACTTCATGTGGAACGGGAGTTGGGACGAGTCGCTCGACCGCCGCGACGTCGCCTATGTCTTTGGGCTCGAAGGCTGGTGGGACGGCAAGGTCGGCTTTGAAAAATCCCCCGAGTACAAACTGGTCGCCGGCACGCCGCTGTTTGACTTCGCACCCGGCCGCATCTATCGGCTCCAGGGCGGCAGCATCGACGGCCACTGCTTCCTCTTTGTCGACGGCCAACTCGTGCTCGAGATCACCGACCCCAACCCGATTGACTCTCAGCGCTACGCCAAGGTCGGCTTCGAAGCCTACGCCAGCCACATCCAGATCCGCAACATCCAGATCCGCAGCCTGACCTCCTGGCAGACGCTCGCAAAGCAGTACGCACCCGAGTTCTAGCCCCCGCCCTCAACGTCCCCGGGACCGGCGACCGCAAGCGGTCGCTTGCAGGTCCCGGGGACATGCGGTTCCCCGCACGTCTCATATACCACGTTCGCAGAGATTTGGAAGACACATCTACATTCCATAGAATATCCTGCACGCCGGCCGCACGGCCAGGGTTAGCAGGAGGACGGACCATGCAGTGGAGACTTTTTCTGTTCGGCCCGCCACGAGTAGAACGCAACGGAAAACCCATCGAGATTCCTCTGCGCAAAGGGCTTGCCCTACTGGTCTATTGTGCCCTGACGCGCCAATCTCACAGCCGGGATGCCTTGGCAACCTTGTTCTGGCCAGATAAGGATCAACAGGCAGCGCGCGCCAATCTCCGGCGCCTGCTATATGAGCTAACCCAACTGCTGGGCGACTCGCTCCTCGCACTGGCGGCGGAGAACGTCGTGCTCCATCCCGGAATCAACCTTTGGTTGGATGTCGACCACTATCGGCGCTGTCTATCTGCGCCCGCACAGACAGGCGGATCGGAGTCAACTGCGGCCCAACTGGCGCGCTTTGAAGAAGCGGCGCGTCTCTATGCCGCCGATTTCATGGCGGGGTTCACTCTCGATGACTGTCCCGAGTTTGATGACTGGCAGTTCTTCCAACGTGAGGACTTGCGCCGCTCCTTAGCCGCCGTGCTGGGCCAGTTGGTCGCCCGGTACGAACAGGAGGCAGCTTGGGAAAATGCCCTGCTGCATGCCCGGCGCTGGCTGGCGCTCGATCCCCTCGACGAAGAGGTACACCGCTGCTTGATGCGGCTGTACGCCTATGCCGGCCAGAAGGGCGCCGCCTTGCGCCAATATGAAGAGTGTATGCGCATACTTGCCCAGGAGCTGGATGTAGAGCCTGAATGGCAAACGACCGATCTGTATACTCGCATACGCACACGGCACTTTCCTCCCGCCAAGGCAAGTGGGCCTAGATTGGCGGCTGAACCAGCTGCACGAGTCCAGCCCGGCCGCGACTTCAGCGTGGCTGCTAGCAGTCTTCCGAAATATACGACACCTTTTGTCGGCCGCCGCCTCGAAGTAGCCGAACTCGTGCGGCGTCTCCTGGATCCCGATTGCCGTTTGCTCACGATTGTTGGCCCCGGCGGCATGGGCAAGACCAGGCTTGCGCTTGCCGCCGCCCAGTTGCTCCTCGAGCCTCCGGACCCTGCCTCAGACGTCCCTTTGCCACAGTTTCGCGATGGCGTCTATTTTGTGCCGCTCCAGCCGGTAAGCACACCGGATCGGTTCCTCTCTGCGGTTGCGAATGCGCTGGGCCTACGCTCCTATGAGGAGGAAGCACCACAGCAGCAGTTGATCCATTACCTGCAGCAAAAGGAAGTGCTGCTCGTCCTGGACAACTTTGAACATCTGCTTGGAGCGGCCGAACTCGTGGGCGGGATCCTTGGCACTGCCCCGCGTGTCAAGCTGCTCATTACCTCACGCGAGGCATTGAGGCTGCAGGAGGAGTGGTTTCACCCCATTGCCGGCCTGCGGCTGGCGCCGTCTGGCGCCAACGCTCCTGAGGAAAGCGACGCGCATGCCATGTTTGCCGTGTCGGACGCCTTCCAGCTATTTGTCCAAGCAGGGCGGCGCGCCTCAGCTGCGTTTGATCCGCAGGTCGAGCAGCAGGAGATCGCCCGCATCTGCAGGTTGGTTGACGGTATTCCTTTGGCCCTCGAATTAGCAGCCTCTTGGCTGAAGGTGCTCTCCTGCGCGCAAATTGCCCAGGAGATCGAGATCGGTATGGACATCTTGGTGACGCGCTACCACAACGTTGCGGCGCGTCACCGCAGCATGCGCGTAATACTGGATCAATCGTGGGACCTGCTGTCGCAAAAAGCCCAGGTCGTGCTCCGGCGCCTGTCAGTCTTTCAAGGTGGGTTTCGGCCCGACGCTGCAGCCGCGATCGACGCCGATCGCATGACGCTCGCCGAGTTGGTCGATGTCGCCTGGATCTACCACACTCCATCCGGTCGCTACGAGATGCACGAACTGCTGCGCCAGTATGCTGCCGACAAATTGGCCGACGAACCAGGCGAAGAAGCAGACACGCAGGAACGCCACATGTTCTTCTACCTGCGTGAAATAAGTGATCTTGAAGTGGTATTAACTGGCCCTGATCAGCTGTCTGCCTTGAACCATATAGAGGGCGAGATCGACAATATCCAGGCTGCCTGGAACCGTGCTGCCGAGCGCAACGACGCAGATCGAATCGATGCTGCGCTGCACGCCCTGCATCTGTTTCTTATCATGCGCAGCCGCTATATGGAGGGCAAACAGCTCTTTGCTGCCGCTTTGCACCATTTTGCAAAGCCGGCAGCTGTCCGGGAGCAGGATGGCTATTCAGCGCTATGCTGCCGCCTGCTGGCCCGCCTGGGCACCTTTCACCTTCACCTCGGTGAGATGCAGGCAGCGGAGCGCTGCTTCGCAGCGGTGGTCGAGGGCAGCACCAGCGAGCGCGAACTGGCGTTTGTGTACGCCAGAATCGGTGAACTCGGCCGGCAGCAGGGCAGCCGCCCCGCCGCGGAAGCTGCTCTCCGCGCTAGTCTCAGCCTGGCCAAAGCGAGCGGCGACCGCGAACTCACGGCTGAGGCTTTGCTTGGCTTGTCCGACCTGCTCTCTTCATTTGGCGAACATGGCGCCGGCGAGCAGCTTGCCCGCGAAGCCCTGTCGCTGTGCCGCCAACTGCAAAGGCCTGACCTCACGGCACGTGCGTTGGCTGCACTGGCCTGGTGCGCTAGCTGCTTGGGCGGCTATGCCGAGGCCGAACGCTATTACCGGGAAACGCTGGCAATCTCGGAAACGATCGCCAATCCCTTTGGCATTGCCCTTGCCACAAATTTCTTAGGCTGGGTGGCCTATTGCGAGGGCGGCGAACGGCTGGTGGAGGCCGCTGATCTGCACGCGCAGGCACTGGCGATCTGGCGCCGTATTGGCAATCGCAGCTTTGTCGCCATGTGCCTGGGAGACTGCGCGCTGGCAGCCTATGAACTTGGAGCCTACGCCGAGGCAAAGCGCCTGGCTCACGAAGGGGTGACTGTCGCTGAGGAACTCGGCCAGTCCGATCTGCTATCCTACAACTTGAACGTACTGGGTGCTGCCGTCTGCAGCCTTGGCGAGTTGGCGGCAAGCCGGCGCTATCTCTTTCGCTCGCTGGAGATTGCACATGAACTACGCATGCCCGATAAGGCTGCCCTGATGTTCTACTTTTTGGCTCTGCTGTTCATTCAAGAGGGCAGAATGGATGCTGCGTCGCCTGACCACCAGGCGGTAAAGCAGTATACGGCGTTGGAACTGCTGGCTTTTATCGTCAATCAACCTGCTACTTGGCAGGCGGTGCGCGATCGCGCCGTCCGGGCACAGACAGACTTGGTCGTCCACCTGCACCCGGATACCGCTGCGGCCGCCCAAACGCGCGGCCGGCAGCGCAGCTTTGACGAGATCGCCCGCATGTTACTGCTCGAATATGAGGCCTAACACGTGCTCCCCGACGCAGCGCCCCTGCTGCAGCCCCTGCTCGATGGCCGATCGATAGTGAATACCGCCGTAGAGCCGCGACCTTGCCGCCTCGTCTGCCGCTTCCGCAAACGACTCATAGCTGCGCGGCGCCAGCCCCAGGAATTCGTTTGTGCGATCCGTAAAGGCATAGTGCTCACCAAATAGGCTGGTCAGCACCAGCGCCGCTGCACTCGACTGCACCGAATGGCCCGAAGTGTACTCGGGGAACGGTGGCGTCTTGACTGGGTCCGTGATCCCCTGTGCATTCCAACTCACGTCGATCACGTTCTGAATGTAGGTAATCGGCCGCGGCATATGGTAGATATACTTTGTGTGCCAGCACGTGATAAATGCGTCCGCCAGGGCAACCCCCAGCTTTGCATATGCTTCGGCTGCCAGCGCAAGGCTTGCCTTCTCATGCTCTAACACCTGCCCGAGAATCGCCACCCAGTGTCCCGGCGGCGTTGCCGTGCGTCCAGGATCGTCCGCCCAGAAGAGCGCGATCTCCACTTCCTGCGGGTCGCGGCGGCTTACCGTTTCATAGACTTCCATCGCCTCGCGGTAGAACGCCGAGCCGGGCTCCTCGGAATAGGCCGGGGGCGCCACGGCCAGGCAGGTCGCCCCATCTTGGATCACAAAGGGCCGATTGCCGCCCCAGTAAGGCTGCAAGGGGCTGGAGAAAGCGGGCGGTGTTTTAACCCACAGACCCATCCCGCTTGGCGGCACGTAGTCCTCCCGGAAATTCGTCATGTACCCCTCATGCCCGCCATCCGTCAGCGACCATGCGATGACTGCGGCTGCCACCGCCTTGCCCCATGCTTCTGATCGCTCTTGCACTTCTGCGTCGACCATACTGCTAAACTGCTGCCCAAAGCGCATTTCTAACGCATCCACTGCCGCCACCTGTTCTGGCGGTGCGGTTGGGAACAGCTCACGCACCAGCGCCGCAAGCGCACTATTGGCAGCCGCGGGCCAATGATAGGCCTGCGCCGGATCGATCGCCGGCACCCTCTCCAATTCGTTTAGCTGTCCTGCCAGGCTGCGGTAGCCTGGCATGCCCGGCTGCACGACTTCGTACAGCGTCACCCCCATGTAACCCAGTGCCCGCGAGGCAACGGGTGGCGAATAGCCCGGCGTCGCCCGCACCAGCTCCAGCGCCAGGTCAAACCAGGCCACCGCCACGTCCGCACTGTGCGCTGCCGCCGGCGTGCTTCTGGTCACGGGGCGGCACGCCCCCAAAACCGTCGAGCAGATCACCAATCCTGCCAGCAGCACACCCACCTTGCTGCGCAATTTTGAACCCTTCATCTCCTCCTCTCCTTTCTTCAACGTCCCACCAAGCAACGTCCAAAGCTCGCCTCGGCTTACCCGTGTAGGCCGTACGCCCACGTACGGCGCTTCGGGCACGCCCTCGTGCCCGCGTCCCCTCTAGCCATGCAGCCGATAAAACCGAAAGAAGAAATTCTCGGTCGGCAGCACTTCCACCTCGCGAAAGCCAGCCTCCCGCGCGTACCCACGCAGCGTGTCCGCCCGCATGACCGTGCCTGTGCCAGCCGACGGCCGGCTGTCCGCCATACCCACCGGCAGGCAGTGCAGGACGCTCCATCCGTACATCATCCACTCGACCTCGTTGCCCTTGGCCGTAAACGTATCGCCCACGCGCTCGTCCATCACGATGACGGCTCCCTTGTCCCCGGCCAGTCGCCGCATCGTGCGCAGGGCGGCCACAGGGTTACCAAGGTCGTGGATGCACTCAAACGCCGTCACCAGGTCATAGCGCCCGTTGAGCGACTCGCTTCCTGCATCGCGGGCGTGAAACGTCAGCCGGTCGCCCAGGCCATACGCATGTGCGTTGGCCCAGGCCTCCTCGACGGACGGCGCGTCAAGATCAAAGCCGTCGACCTGCACCTTGGGATAAGCACGAGCCATCCCAATGCTGGACCAGCCGACGCCGCAGCCAATGTCTGCCACGCGCGCTGGTGGGTCATCCAGCAGTCGGCGGTGCAGATCGGGGATGGCTCGCAGGTGCTTCTGCCCCAGCTCATAGAGGAACAGGTTGCGGTTCATCCCCGCCTGCCCTGCCCGTAGATCCGTACCGTATGCTCCGTACGGCACGCCCCCGCCGCTGCGAAATGCCTCCAGCAGAGCATGGATCGGGTAGACGGCGCCCACAGCGATCTGGGCAAGCGGCGCCAGGTAGTGAAGGCTT
The DNA here is from genome assembly GCA_963701415.1 of uncultured Chloroflexia bacterium. Lineage (GTDB taxonomy): Bacteria > Chloroflexota > Anaerolineae > Caldilineales > Caldilineaceae > Fredericiella. Next base: position 328,083 of record CAVPAH010000015.1, on the reverse strand, counting down.
TCACGCTCGACCAGCACCTCGCGGTAACCGCTCGGCAAGCGGAAGCGCCTGGCTAACGCCTCAGCGGTGTCGTCCTCGACTTCGACGATGCCCGCCACCGTCTGTTGTTCGAGCCACTCCCGGGTGTACCGTTCGTGCGTCCCAGCCAGGCCGGCCAGCTCTGTCGAAGTTATGTAGCCGCTGCCGTCCAGCTCGGCATACAATCCCAGGACATGGCCCATGTAGACGGTGAAGATATCGAACAGCCCCGCCGTAGCGCGCAGCAGCCGTTCGCTCAGCGCCTCGCGCTGTTTGGCGTGTTCTTGGTTGCCATTCAAGGTAAGTGTGGTTGTGTCATTCATGGCTTTCCTCCTCTAGGAAGCCTTCATGCAAGGCTGGGGCTTCGGGCAGCGAAAGGATCTGCCCCGAAGCCCCCATTCTCACACTTCAATTCGCGCGCCCGGTTCCTACTTCTCCACGACGAACTCGACTCGCAGGTTGACGCCTTCGGTCGCATTCAGACCCAGCAGCGTCTGGCTTGATTCGCCGCGAGCGGTCTTGAAGTCGCCGGTGCCGCCGGTAATGGCTCGGGCGATGGCGGCGTCGACATCGGCCAGCTCGTATCCGGTCGTCACGATGGTCTGCGCCCCAGGCTCATCGCCCAGTTGGAAGAACTGCGTCGAGAAGACCCAAACACCCCCGGTCGCGTGGCCGGCGTCGTTGATCATGTACCCGCTGCAGATCCACTCGCCGAGCACCTTGTCGGGAAATTCGGGCGAGCCGTCCGGGTTGACGCCGTTGCCGCCTTCCAGCGTCCCGTACTCGTAGATATAGCCTCGGGTAATGAAGCTGCTGCCGTCGGCCGGCAGGCCGTCTTCATAGGCCACATCCTGGTCGAAGATGAAGCGGGTCATATCCTCTGCCACGTCAAACTGGAGGCGGCGCCCTTGGGCATTCGAGCTCTGATTGCCTGCGGGCTCAGGCAGATTTGCCGCGGCCTGCGCCGCCGGCGCAGCCGGCAGCAGGGCGCTGAGCGTCAGCATGGCTGCACCGGCAACCGCGAACAGTGTGCGTTGGAACAACATGGTGGTTTCTCCTTTGTGAACTTGGTTTTCTTTCCGCCTGCGTTCAATACTGCCGGCATCAGGATACGGGGTCGGGCGTTGGCCGTTCGTCGTCGGGCGCGTCCTCTACCGCGTCACCTGGCGCGTCCTTTGCGAATTGGCGAAAACGTGAGGTCGAAGTGAAGGGAGCCGGAGCTCGTCTGCCGCCGCCGCCCACCCTCAACGTCCTCGTGACCGGCGAACCATAGGTTCGCTTGCCGGTCCCGGGGACATGGCGTGGGGCGTGATCAGACCAAAGTCCGATCAAACAGCCGACCAAGGTACGTGAAAAGTTGGGCCGCTCGCCCCTACCGTGGGCGGGCGGTTTTGTCTATGATAGAGCCATAAAACGCAACGTGAAGTAGTCAGAAAAGAGAAGGAAAACCAAAATGTTGAAGAGCACAACGACGACCAACGGTCGTGTCATCCAGGACCCGCCGATTGCCCAGTTCTTGTTTTCAGATGTGCGCATGAGCTGGGTGTGGCTGGTGCTGCGGGTGTGGCTGGGCTACCAGTGGCTGCAGTCGGGCCTGGGGAAGGTAACCAATCCGGCGTGGACGGAAACCGGCGCCGCTCTCAAGGGATACTGGAGCAACGCCATCGTGATTCCGGCGGAAGGCCGCCCGGCGATCGCCTTTGACTGGTACCGCAGCTTTTTGACCTTTCTGCTGGATACCGGTTCGTACACCTGGTTTGCCAAGCTGATTGTGGCGGGCGAACTGCTGATCGGTGCGGCGCTGATCGTCGGTGCCTTCGTGGGCATCGCCGCCTTCTTCGGCGCCGCGATGAACTGGAACTTCATCATGGCCGGCTCGGCGAGCACCAACGGCCTGATGCTGATCATCGCCATCCTGCTGATCCTGGCCTGGAAGACCGCCGGCTACCTCGGCGCCGACTACGTCCTTCTGCGCTGGCTGGGTGTGCCGTGGCAGAGCCGGGAACCGGAGCCGGCCCACAACCCGAGCGTCCGCCTCGCCCCCGCCCTCGAGTAAGCATCAGTCGCTCACACTCGTTAACTAAACACAGTGGTCGTCTAGCGGATGGACGACCACTGTGTTTTGATTTATACGAGTGGAACCGCACACACTCTATCTTTGGCGTGCCAGCACCTGTATTTGTTTGACATAATCCATGACACGCTGGTCTAGGTCTTCAGGATAGGTATACCCCAACTGCACACCCACCGCTCTGGCCGCCCGCCGGAACAATGCGATCGTACGCAGCAACGCATCCCAGTTGTCTTCTGGCTCAGCGCCGGCGTAAGTGCTTTCCAGTTCTACCCACAGCTCCGGCCGCAGCCATTTCTTTAGCCCCTTGCCCATCGCGCCTGGTGCGACCGACCAGTTGTGATCGCATTCCATATGCCATTCCAGCATCTGCCGCAGAAACAGGTGCTTCATGTCATAGTCCAGGCACCATTTCAGCGGGAGCAGCTCGCCGCGCCACAGACACTTCGCAGCATACGGGGCATCGCTAAAGAAATCCTCTATTGTTTTTTGGTAGACGTCCTCAGTCGGGCGGTTGGGAATATAGCCGGTATAGGTCGGCGCCTGCAAGCCCTTGGTCAGGCCGTCTTTGTCCATCAGCACCAGGTAGCCGGCATCCAGCTCGGCCGGGAGCTTGTGCTCGTCGGCGACCCGCCGCAGCAGTTCGACGGGCCACAACGTAAAATCGATCTTGAGACCGTCGGCATACTGGATGACGTTGCCAAATACCAAAAAGTCGCAGCCTTCGGCCGGGTGGATAGGATCCCAATAGCCGACTACGACGTCGCCAAAGGCCCCCAGCCAGGTTCGGTCTGCATGGAAGGGAAGAATGTCACGCACCACCAGAATAACGTCATAATCCGACATGCGATCAACAATCGCTTGCGGCACGGCACGCGTGCTTGTTAAGAGCATCGCGCGCACCAGATCCTGGCCGCTTGCCCATTCCTTGAGGTGCGCCAGGACGTCCGCCTGGTCATACATGCGAAGCACGTCTCTACTCCTCCCCTCGTGTCTGGGTGACAGCCCAGTTGGTGAAATATACCTGTCCTATTCCCGCGAGCGCAAAGGCCAGCACCAAGTTGACAATTCGCAAGGCGGCGCGATAATCGGTGCACTCTGCTCCAACCACCCGACCGCTCCCCCTTTTGAGGCGAATCATGTGTGCGCATACGCTGCCGATTCCTTCGACCCCGCTCGTCGGGCGCGACCAGGAAGTTGCCGCCGCTGCCAACACCCTGCAGCGCGCAGATGTACGGCTGTTAACCCTCACCGGCCCACCCGGCATCGGCAAGACTCGTCTTGCTCTTGCTGCAGCTGCTGCCCTGCACGGGGAATTCGTAGATGGCGTTTACTTTGTTAACCTGGCGCCTGTTAGCGATGCGAACCTCGTCCTACCGACCATTGCCCAGTCCATGGGGCACAGATCCGCTTCGGCTCGGCCGCTGATCCAGGAGTTGTACGATTACCTGGCCAACAGGCGCGTGCTGCTGGTGTTGGACAACTTCGAGCAGGTGATTGAGGCAGCTCCAGCCGTCGCCGAACTGCTCCAGGCTGCGCAGCCGGTAAAAATTCTGGTGACCAGCCGGGAACTGCTGCGCATTGCGGCCGAACACAATTTCCCCGTGCCGCCGCTAGTCCCTGCCGCCGGTGCTGGCCGACCAGGGAACTCCACGCACGTTGGCAGTGCTGCCCCCGAGCGCGCTCGAGCAGCTATGCTGCGGTCCAGCTTTTTGTTGCGCGCGCAGCGGCACTGCATCCCGACTTTGTCCTCACGCCGGACAATGCCCTGATCGTGGCTGGGATCTGCTGCCGGCTCGACGGCTTGCCGCTCGCAATCGAGCTGGCAGCGGCCCGTGTGCGTCACATCCCGGCGTCCGAAATCTACATGCGGTTGCGCAATCCACTGCAAATCCTGACTGACGGCACGCGCGACCTGCCGCTGCGCCAACGTACGCTGCGCAATACCATCGCATGGAGCTACAACTTGTTGGCGGACGGCGAAAAACGTCTGCTCTCACGACTTGCTATCTTCCGCGGCGGCTGCGCGCTCGAAGCTGTCGAGGCCGTCTGTGGTGGTGAATCTCCGGTCGCCGTATTCGATGAATTGGCATCGCTTGTCGATAAGAGTCTAGTTCAGCGCATCGAGACACCAGGCGGCGCAGCGCGCTTTGTTCTGTTGGCGGTGATTCACGAATATGCACGCGAGCAGCTGGAAGCCGGTGACGAACTGAACGCCATGGGCAGGCGGCACGCCCTCTATTTTGCCGAGTTGGCCGAGCGTGCGGAAGTGGAAATGCGCCGAGCACAGCAAAAAACCTGGTTCCACTTGCTCCAAACGGAGATTGACAACCTGCGGGCGGCCCTGGCGTGGTCGGTGGGCGGCGATATCGCCTTGGGCATCCGAATTATCAGCGGCACGCTCCTCTATTGGCACATCTATGGGCGTCAAGACGAAGGCATCCGCTGGACGCAGCATCTGCTCGCTAGAATTGATGAGGCGCCAAAGGCGCAGCAGGTCCGCCTGCTGCGCAGCGCCGCACATCTGGTTTCGTACCGGGACAACTCGGCTGCAGTGCAGCTTGGCCGCCAGGCAGTAGCGGTTGCCCGCAGTCAGGGCGATAAGGCACAGCTCGGTTGGGCGTTGTATGGTCTAGGCGCCCTGGAACCGCCCGCAGCCGACGAGCCGGACACGCTGTCTGGCCCCCTGGCAGAGGCGGAAGCCCTTTTTCGGGAGCTGGAAGATCAAGCGGGCCTGGCGCACGTGCTAAACAGCATCGGCGAATTCGCCCGTGTTCGCGGCGAAGACGAGCGCGCCAGGCGCGCCTACGCTGCCTCCTTGGACATCTTCGAACAGCTAGGCGATCGGCGGGCGGAATATACTTTGCTATATAACCTCGGCTTCATTGCGCAACATACAGGCGACCATCACGAGGCCATTCGCCTGCTGCGCCGATCGCTGGCTCTGTGCCAGGAGCTAGGCGTTCCGGCCGAAGTGGCGCGCGAACTGCTTGCGCTGGCGGGCTCGCTGGGAGTCGTGGGCGATCCGGCCGGCGCAGCGCGCCTGTTTGGCGCGGCGGAGTCCTTTCTGCAGCAGAGTGGCGCGTTGCTGGATCCAGATGATCTGCCGGAGCACGATCGGAACATCGCCTTTATCCGTGCTGCCCTGGGTGGCGATCGCTTTGAGGCAGCTTGGGCCGAGGGCCAGGCCATGGCGCTCGATGAAGCGGCTGCCTACGCCTGCAGCGCCGCTGACGCCGCGCTGCTGCCTACCCCTGGTACTGGGCTCGCACATGCTCCTGATGCCGCCGATGGTCTCACCCGCCGCGAGCGCGAAGTCGCCCACCTGATTGCGCAAGGCCTCTCCAATCGCGAAATTGCAGCTGCGCTTGTGGTCACCGAACGGACCGTCGAAGGCCATGTCAGCAATATCCTTGGCAAACTAGACTTCCGCTCCCGCACCCAGATTTCCGCCTGGGTGGTCGTCAACGCGCGTTCGGGCCACTGATCCTCTCGTTTCCTCCCAACTCAGGTACCCAAAACACGTACTGCGCTCCGGGAAATCACGTGGTTTCCACGGTGCGCCTCCTGCCCCGTCTCGCTATAGTAGCCTCGCCGGCATTCAAGCGGACTGCCGATGGGCTCAACTTATTCAGGAGAAGGAATATGGATACGCAGCATACCGACCAAGGACACAATGGCCATGCCTGCCACGGACCGGGCTACGCCTCGCCTCTCGACGCCATGCAAGCGGAACGGGAAAAAGTGCTCTACACCGTCGCCCTCTACGACGGCACCGGCGTCGAGGCGCCCGGCTACCTGGCCACGATCGACGTCGACCCGGCCTCGCCGACCTACTCGCAGGTCATCCACCGCACGCCGATGCCCAACGTCGGCGACGAGCTGCACCACTTCGGCTGGAACGCGTGCAGCTCGTGCCACGGCGACGAGCACAAGGCGCGGCGCTTCCTGATCGTGCCCGGCTTTCGCTCCAGCCGCATCCACATCGTCGATACGGCAGGACCAGCGCGCGCCGCGGCTGCACAAGGTGATCGAGCCGGACGAGGTCAAGGCCGAAGACCAAGCTCAGCGCGCCGCACACCGTGCACTGCCTGGCCGACGGCCACATCATGATCTCGATGCTCGGCGACGCCGAAGGCAACGCGCCCGGGCGGCTTTCTGCTGCTCGACGACAAGTTCGACATCGCCGGCCGCTGGGAAGCCGAGCGCGACGGGCATGCAGTTCAACTACGACTTCTGGTATCAGCCGCGGCACAACGTCATGGTCAGCAGCGAATGGGCGCGCCCAAGACGTATGTGCCGGGCTTCAAGCTCGACGACGTCGAGGCCGGGCAAGTACGGCCGCCGGCTTCACTTCTGGGACTGGGAGGCGCGACGCATCGCGCAAACGCGTCGACCTCGGCGAGGAAGGGCCTGATCCCGCTGGAGGTTCGCTTCCATCACAATCCGGACAGCACGCACGGCTTCGTCGGCGCGGCGCTCAGCAGCACGATGTGGCACTGGCACAAGGCAAACGGCACAGTGGAAGGTCGAGAAGTCGCTTGGCATTCCGCCGGTCGAGGTCGAGGGCTGGCCCTTCCCCGTGCCGGGGCTGATCACCGATCTGCTGCTCTCGCTGGACGACCGCTAGCTCTACTTCTCCAACTGGCTGCACGGCGACATCCGCCAGTACGACATCAGCGACCCGGCGCAGCCGCAGCTGACCGGCCAGGTCTGGTGCGGCGGCGTGCTCGGCAAGGGCGCGACGGTCCAGGGCAGCAAGCTTGCCGGGCGGTCCGCAGATGCTGCAGCTCAGCCTCGACGGCAAGCGGCTCTACGTCACCAACTCGCTCTTCAGCAGTTGGGACAACCAGTTCTATCCCGACCTCGCCAAGCACGGGTCGTACCTGCTGCAGATCGACTGCGACACGGAGCACGGCGGCCTGAAGATCAACGAGGACTTCTTCGTCGACTTCGGCCGCGAGCCCGACGGCCCGGCCCGCGCCCACGAGATGCGCTATCCGGGCGGCGACTGCACGTCCGACATCTGGGTATAGGAGGACAGCCATGAGCGCAATTGGTGCAGTTCGGAACCGAACGGTGGCGGTCATTCGCTGCTATCGGGGGCCTGGTGCTCGCCGCCTGGGTCGTGTTGGCCGCCTGGGGGATGTCGCCTTACGCCGCATGGTTGGATCATGCCGAGATGGCACATGTGCCCGCGCCCGCGGCGCTGCGCCTGGCAGTCTTCACGCTGGGCTGGACGCTGATGGTTGTCGCCATGATGCTGCCCGCCACCTTGCTGCTGCTTGCGGCGCTGCGTCGGTGACCAGCCGTTCGCCATGGGCCGCCTGGGGCCGGCTGATCCTCGCCTACCTTGCAGTCTGGATCGTCTTTGGCTGCATCGCCTATTGGGGCGACAGCCTGCTCCACGAACTTGTCGAGCAGGTGCCGTCACTTGGGAGCTTTATTGCTCCCGGTGTGCTGTTGCTAGCCGGCGTCTATCAACTGACGCCGGTGAAGCGGGCATGTCTGGCCAGGTGCCGCTTTGAAGGCGCCGAGCTGCCGCTCTCTGGCACAAGCACCCCAGGCGAAGCCTCTGGCACGCGGGTCTGCGCCATGGACTGTTCTGCCTGGGCAGCTGCTGGGCGCTGATGCTGCTGATGTTCGCTGCCGGTGGTGTCAATCTGGTCTGGATGCTCGTCCTTGGTCTGCTGATGACGGCCGAGCGCATAAGCAGCCAAGGTGTTCATCTGGCGCGCTTGGCTGGCATCCTGATGGTTGTTTGGTCTGCGCAAGCGTTATGCAAGCCTTTCAACTCTGAATACCGGGTACTGCGCGGCAATCCTTGCAAACTCGCCGACAGGCGCATCCTTGTCAACCGGAATGTGCGGCCGCGCGCCCGGCGCCACTTGCAGATACCGCTTCAAGATCGGCGGACGCTGGGCGAATGTCGACTGCCACCAGGCGGACGTCTTCGGTTTTGCCATGCCGCAGCCGGGCACGGCCCCCGGCTGCGGCGACATTGCGGACCCAGTTCGCGTCTTCGCCGAGCATCGAAACGAGATAACGTTCGCCGCCCACGGTGACCATCGCCAATGGAAAGCTGATCGTCTTGCCCGACTGCCTGCCGGCGACATCGAGCGTGACCATATAATTGGGCGCCACGCCCAATGCATGGATGAAGGCCCAGCCGCGGTTGAGGATTTTGGCCAGCTGATTTGGGTGGCCACCGCGATACAGCCAGCGTTTGAAAGCCAATTCTGCCCACCCCGTGAGGAACTGTGGCGGCCGGCCCGCGGGCCGGCCGCCACACAACACTATGTCAGCTCTTCGCCCACAGCTCGCTCAGCCGCACCAGCACCTGCACCGCCTGCACCATGTCCTGCACGCTTACCCATTCCAACTGGCTGTGAATGGCCTGCATGCCGGTGAAGACGTTGGGGCAGGGCACGCCCATCTCGGTCAGCTGCGAACCATCGGTGCCGCCGCGCACCGGCGTGTTGGCCGGCTCGATGCCCAGATCGTGCATCGCCTGCGTCGCCAGGTCGATCGGCCGCATGTCGTTCTCCAGCCAGTAGCGCATGTTGCGATACTGTGGCGTGATCGTCGTCTCGATGCGCAGGCGCGGCTCGCTCAACTGTACGGCATTGCAGATCGACCGCAGCAGTTCGCCGTGCGCCTCCAACCCATCGCGTTCGAAGTCGCGCAGGATGAAATGCATCGTGCAGTCCGCCGCCGTCCCCTCCATCTTGTACAGGTGGAGAAACCCGTCGCGTCCGTCGGTCGTCTCCGGCGTGCGCGTGTTGTGCGGCAGCGTGTCGGCAATCGTCGCCGCATAAGTCAGCGCATTCACCATGATGCCTTTGGCGCTGCCCGGATGCGCCGGCACACCCGTGATGTGCACGACTGCCTTGTCGGCCGAGAAGGTCTCGTAGACGATCTCGCCCACATCGCCACCGTCCAGCGTGTACGCCCAGTCCGCCTTTAGCAGCCCGAGGTCGATGTGCCGGATGCCCGTGCCGATCTCCTCGTCGGGCGTAAAGCAGATCCGGATCTCGCCGTGCTTGATCTCGGGATGGCGCAGGAGGTGGTTGGCCATCGCCATAATGATCGCCACGCCCGCCTTGTCGTCGGCACCCAGGATCGAACTGCCGGAGGCGGTGATGATGTCGTGGCCGATCTTCGTGCCCAGGTAGGGGCTCAACTCGGGCATCAATACCAGCAGCGCATCCTCGGGGAAGACGATCGGGTCGCCCTGGTAGTTGCGATGCACGCGCGGCTTTACGCTGTTGCCGGCAATGCCGCCCACCGTGTCTACGTGCGCCAGGTACGCCACGACGGGCGCCTTATCGTTCGTGGTGGCCGGGATCGTGGCGAAGAGAAATCCCGTCTCGGTCAGCGTCACATCGGCCGCGCCGATCTCGCGCAGTTCCTCCGCCAGCAGCTGCTGCAGCACCATCTGCCCAGGCGTGCTGGGCACCGTCGTTGCAGTTTCATCGCTCGTGGTGTCGATCTGCACGTAGCGCACAAGGCGCTCTTCCACTTCGTGCGCCAGATTCGGGGCAACAGGAGAGGTCATAGTCAATGCGGTCCTTTCTAAATGCGGCGAATGTTTCCCCCATTCTAGCACAACCGCACCGCACACCATGTCCCGGGGACCTGCAAGCGACCGCTTGCGGTCGCCGGTCCCCGGGACTTAATAGGCAGGCGCCCGGGAGAATTCGCGATTATCGCTGCCCGTTCTCGCGTTCGTAATGGTGCGCCAGCGACAGCACCGCGCGCGCTGTCATGTCGTCTGTCGCCAGCACGGTCAGGAACTTGCCGCAGAGCGCGCCGTAGATCGAGGTGGCCTTGGGGATGCCGCGCGCCACGGCCAGCACCTGCGGAATCCGCCGCAGATCGTCCAGCTCGATCCCGATGATGCGCTGGTTGATCTCGATCCCGTCGCTGCTGCCGTTGATGTCAAAGAAGCGGCCGATGGTTTCGCCCACGGCGCCCGCCCGCCGCAGCTGCGCCAGATCCGTGAGCGTCAGCAGCCCGGCGCGCAAAAAGCTGGACGCCTTGTCGTCCAGCGTCCCGATGCCCGTGATCGCCAGCTGCACCGCCTGCGCGCGGCGAATGCCCTCGCGCACCGCCGGCTCGCTGAGAAAGATGTTGCGCACCTCGGGCTTTTCCACGAGTACCGGCGCGTGCAGGTCGTGATGCCGGCCGCCCAGCTTGGCCGCCACGACGCGCGCCAGATCGGGACCATCTACGACCAATGCTCCCACGCCGCCCATCAACTGCACGACGTCGATCTTCTGGCCCAGGTTGTTCGGCAGCGCGTTTACCGTCGACTGCACGCCGGTTCCCCACGCCACGCCGATGGTCGAACCCGGCGCAAAGGTCGGGATTACACGCGCCAGGTAGCTGGCCGCCAGTTGACCCGTCGCAATCAACAGGCTGTGATCGTCTGCCTCGCTCTTAGTTTCCAGCACGTACGCATCGCGCAGGCCAAACCGTGTCATCAGTTCCTGCTCGAGCGCAAAATCGCGGGGGATCGGCGTGCGGATGTTGACCTCGATGATGCCCCGATCCCAGGCATCTTTGAGCAGGCGCGACACCTTGGATGTCGATACGCCGAGACGATCTGCGATTTCGGCCTGGCTTTGGTGAAGCTTGTAGTACAAGCTGGCGACCATGGCCAGCAGGTCCTCACGCTCGTTCATGCGACACCTGGTAGCGTTCTGGGGAGAGACAGAAATTGTTAAGCCTGCAAGAAATTGCAAGTGCTCTGTTTCTGCTCGATACTATCACGCCTGGATCAGGGTGTCAAGAGGGCTGTTTATGCCCCATTTTGGCCAAAACCGGGCTTGACAAAGAGTGTAGCCCATGCTACCATCTGCAAAGATATTCAGTGAGTGAATATCTTTGCGAACTCCCCAAGTTTCCATAACTGAGTCGACAGCACATTTTGAACCTGAGAGGCAGTCTTTGTATGGCTGTAAACGTTGACGGATTCGTCTTTGACCTCGATGGCACGGTCTACCTTGGCGATGCTGCGCTGCCCGGCGCAGTGGAAGGTATTGCCGAGCTGCGGCGCCGCGGCAAGCAGGTCCTGTTTGTCAGCAACAAGCCGCTGGAGCCCCGCCAGGCCTACGCCGCCAAGCTGACGCGCCTCGGCATTCCCACCAGCCCCGAGTCTGTCATCACATCTGCCTACGTGCTCGGCCACCATCTCGCCCATCACGAGCCCGAACTCCGCTATTACGTCGTAGGTGAAGAAAACCTGCGCGAGGAACTGCGCGGCCACGGCCTCCACGTCGTGGCACGAGTTCGCCGACCAGAGCCCGAAGGACGTCATCGAGCCCCACGGTATCGACGCCGTGATCGTCGCCTTTGACCGCACGCTCGACTACCGCAAGCTCAACACCGCCTACCAGGCGCTGATGCGCGGCGCACGTTTCTATGCCACCAACGGCGACAAGATGTGCCCCATGCCCGGCGGCGGCATCCCCGATGCCGGCGGCACGATCGCCGCCCTCGAACATATGACGGGCCGCAAGCTGCAGCTCCTCGCCGGCAAGCCCTCCACGCTGATCATGGAGGTGGCGCTCGAACGCCTCGGTCTGCCCGCCGATCGCTGCATGATGGTCGGCGACCGCCTGGAAACTGACATCCTCATGGGACAGCAGGCCGGTATGTACACGGCCGCCGTCCTCACCGGCGTCGCCACGCGTGAAGACGCCGCCCGTATGCCAACGCCACCCAGTTTCGTTATTCCGAATCTGGCTGCAATTCCGCCGTTGTTGGAATAGACCCGGCGCGACCGCACCATCCCACGATGAAGAGGGCGGAACGCAGGGGAAAGGAAGGTAGAGCTGAGCAAACAGAGTTCGAGGTGTGTGTGTTCAATCAGCGCAATCCATTTTTGAAACCAGGAGGAAAGATTTCATCATGCGATCCAGATCAACGCTTGTGATAGTCTCTTTACTGACTGTGTTTGCCATGCTTCTGGGCGCCTGTGCCCCAGCAGCTCCGGCCGCGGCTCCCGCCGCCGAGACTGCGACCGCCGAAGCCGCCGCCGGTGGCGAGCAGGCTGCCGCCGCTCCCGCAGGCGAGTTCAACTGGCGCGCCCATGAGGGCGAGAGCATCAAGCTGCTGCTCAACCAGCACCCCTACCAGCAGGCCCTGGTCGCCGAGCTGCCCAAGTTCACCGAGCTGACCGGCATCGACGTCACCTATGATGTCTTCCCCGAGCAGAACTACTTCGACAAGGTGACGATCGACCTGCAGGCAGGCGACTCCGGCACCTATGACGCCTTCATGACCGGCGCCTACATGATCTGGCAGTATGCGCCCGCCGGCTGGATGGAGCCGCTGGAAGGCTACATCAACGACCCGTCCAAGACGAACCCCGACTACGACTTCGAGGACATCATCGCCGACCTGCGCAACTCCGAGATGTGGAACCTGCAGCCTGGCGCCGCCAACCTCGGCCAGGGCTCGCAGTACGCGCTCCCGTGGGGCTGGGAAGCCAATGCCTACATGTACCGCAAGGACCTGTTTGAGAAGCACGGCCTGACCCCGCCGACGACGCTGGACGAACTGGTCGACGTCAGCAAGAAGCTCAAGGAACTCGAGCCCGACATGGCCGGCATCGTGGTGCGCGGCAGCCTCAACTGGGCAACCATTCACCCCGGCTTCATGACCATGTACTCCAGCTACGGCTGCAAGGACTACGACGAGAAGATGCACCCGCAGATGAACTCCGAGTGCGCCGTCGAAGTCACCAAGAAGTGGATCGACATGGTCAAGAGCGCCGGCCCCGAAGCCTGGACGACCTACACCTGGTACCAGGCCGGTTCGGACTTTGGCGCCGGCAAGTCCGCCACGATGTTTGACGCCGACATCCTGGGCTACTTCCAGAACCAGCCCGACACGGCCGCCAAGGAAGTGCTGGGCAACGTCGCCTGGGCGCCAGGCCCGCTCGGCCCCGACGGCCAGCTCAAGACCAACATCTGGATCTGGTCGCTGGCCATGAACGCCGGCTCCCAGAAGAAGGACGCCACCTGGCTGTTCCTGCAGTGGGCGACGGGCAAGGACTTCCTGACCACCGGTGCGGTCGACTACAACATGGTCAACCCAGTCCGCAAGTCGGTCGTCGACAACGCCGACTTCCAGGCGAAGATGGCACAGCAGACCGACTACCTGAAGACGCTCAACACGATTGCAGCCAACGACATGAAGATCCAGTTCACGCCGCAGCCGCTCTTCTTCGAGACGACGACCGAGTGGGCGCAGGCGCTGCAGGACATCTATGCCGGTCAGGATGCCCAGACCCGCCTGGATGAGCTGGTAGACAGCCTGACCGAGCAGCTGCAAGGACGCCGGTATCTACCAGGAGTAACGCGCACGGTGCTGCTGCTCCTCACCGCGCAGCAGCTTTAGAAGTGGGCGGGGACTGCCTCCACCTATGTGGACAGTCCCCGCCCCCCTCACACGCTTCATGGCTTGTCGCCAGAGATTTGCTGCCTAGGCTGTCCTAGTGGGAAAGAGATAACAATGGCAGAAGGTACACTACCCTCACCTCGGTCGTCGCAGGCAAATGAGGATGTGAAACCGCCGCTGTCGGTGCGCATGCGGCCCTATTTGATTGCCCTGCCGGCGCTGCTGGTGCTGATCGGGATCCTCTATCCATTTGTGATGGGCGTCTACTACTCGATGACGGCCTACACGCTCAACCGCCCGGGCAGCCAGAATGTCTTTGTCGGCCTGCGCAACTACTGGCGCATGATCACCGACCCGGACTTTCTCTACAGCACCTACATTACCCTGGCCTATGCATCTGTTGACGACTGGCGTCGAACTTGGCCTTGGTCTGGTCGTCGCCATGCTGCTCAACCGTGAGTCGCGCCTGGCCCGCATCCTGACGCCCACTGCTGATCTTTCCCATGGTGATCGCGCCGGTCATCGGCACCCTCATCTGGAAGATGATGATGCAGCCCAGCGTCGGCATTCTCAACCCCATGTTGAATGCCGTCGGACTGCCCTCGCTGCAGTGGGCGGCCGTGCCGGAGACGGCGCTCATGTCGGTCGTCCTGGTCGATGTCTGGATGTTCACGCCTTTTGCCGCACTGATCCTGACGGCCGGCCTGCGCTCGTTCCCCAATGCGCCTTTTGAGGCGGCGCGCGTCGACGGCGCCTCGTTCTGGTTTACCTTCCGCAACCTGACGCTGCCGATGCTCACGCCGTTCATCATCATCGTCGTCGTCTTCCGCCTCATGGACTCGCTGAAGATGTTTGACATCATCTTCGCCATGACCGAAGGCGGCCCCGGCAACACGCTGATGACGTACCAGTTGACGGCCTATCGCACCAGCATCCAGTTCCAGCGCCTGTCGCAGGGTCTGCCCTACGCCATCCTGCTCTACATCATCATCTACCTTACCAGCCAATGGCTGATCAAGGCCTGGGGGCGTGCCCAGCGCCGCGCGGCAGGCTTCTAGACGGAGAGGCGGAGCTACCATGCAAAAACGAAATCTCAACCACACGTTCATCAATGTCCTCTCCGACGGCTTCCTGATTCTCTATTTCATGTTTGCGCTCTTCCCGCTTGTTCTGGATGGTGCTCGTATCGCTCAAGGGCGGCACCGAGCTGTTTACGACGAAGTTCATCTTTACTCCGACGCTTGAAAACTACTACGCGATCTTCTTTGGCGACCCGCGCGCTGCCGCCGGTGTGGTGGCAAGACAGGAGTTCCCGCGTTACTTTCTGAACAGCCTGATCGTCAGCATCGGGGCCGTGATTCTATCGCTGATGGTCGGCGTGCCCGCCGCCTATGCGCTGGCCCGCTATCACTTCAAGGGCAAGGAAGATCTCGCCTTTACCTTCCTGTCCTTCCGCTTCGCCCCCGAGTTGGTCGTGATCATCCCGCTGTCGGTCATCTACCGCCAGTTGGGCCTGTACGACACCTACTTTGGCATTATCTGGGTCTACCAGTTGGTGACGCTGCCGCTGCTCATCTGGGTGCTGCGCTCCTACTTTGAAGACATCTCGCCCGACATCGAACAGGCCGCCATGGTCGACGGGTATCCCTGGTGGCGTATCTTCTGGGAGATCCTCCTGCCGCTGGTGCGGCCCGGCCTGGCCGCTGCTGCGCTGCTGGCATTCATCTTTGCCTGGAACAACTTCATCTTCCCGCTGATCCTGGGCGGCTCCAACGTCCAGACGGTGACGGTGTCGGCGCTTGGCTATATCTCCTCGGCGCAGGGCTTCTTTAACCGCATGGCCGCGGCCTCGGTGATCTCGTCGATTCCACAGATCGTGCTTGCGCTTAGCATCCAGCGCTATCTCATCCGCGGCCTGAGCTTTGGTGCAGTGAAAGGCTAGGTACAGGGAAATTCACTATGGCAAGGCTCAGACTGGAAAACCTCACCAAGAACTTTGGCCCCGTCCGCGCCGTGAGCGATATGTCGCTCGACGTGGCCGACGGCGAGTTTATTGTCATGCTCGGCCCTTCCGGCGCCGGCAAGACGACGACCCTCAAGCTGATCGCCGGTGTGGAGAACCCGACGACCGGCAGGATCTACTTCGGCGACAAGCTCATGAACGCCGTCGAGCCGAACAAGCGCAACACCGCCATGGCCTTCGAGAGCTATGCGCTCTACCCGCACATGACGGTCAAGGAGAATCTCACCTACCCGCTCAAGGCGCCGGGCCGCAAGTTCACGGCCGAAGAGATCAACCGCCGCGTGAGCGGCGTGGCCGAGACGCTCAACATCCACATGCTGCTCGACCGCCTGCCGCAGCACCTGTCCAACGGCCAGAAGCAGCGCGTGGCGCTCGGCCGTGCCATGGTGCGCGAACCTGAGGTGCTGCTGCTTGACGAGCCGATCTCCCACCTCGACGCCAAGCTGCGCCACCGCATGCGCACCGAGTTCAAGGCGCTCGAAGCGGAGATCCGCTACACCACCATCTACGTGACGCACGACTACCTGGAGGCGCTCTCCCTGGGCGACCGCCTCGTCGTCCTCAACCAGGGCGTGATCCAGCAGATCGGCAAGCCCCGCGAGGTCTTTGAAGAGCCGGTCAACATGTTCGTCTCGAAGATCCTCGGCCATCCGCAGATCAACCTGATCGTCGTCGACGTCAAGCGTGACGGCGACCGCCTGCAGCTGATCAGCGAGGACGGCGCCATCTGCGTGGATGTGCCCGACCGCCTGCGCCAGCCGCTGCTCGACCAGAACCTCCAGCAGTTCACGCTGGGCATCCGCCCCATGCACCTGCACCCGCTCGCGGATGGCGCCGCCACCGGCGCAAACGAGTGCTACGGCGTCGTCTACGTCTACGAGCGCCTGGGTACCAAGGGCATGCTGACCGCCACCGTCGGCCGCCAGAAGCTCGACGTGATCACCCCGATCGAGATGGATTTCGCCATCGACGCAGCCCGTGCGCCTGGGGATCGAAACCAACCATATCATGGTCTTCAACAACCAGACCGAGCAGAACATTCTGTTTGCCCAGCAAGGATAGCAATCATGGCCGAACTGCGCCTCGAGCATATCTACAAGACCTACAAGGGCGGCGTCGAAGCGGTCAAGGACCTCAACCTCACCGTCGCCAACGGCGAGTTCCTCGCCCTCCTCGGCCCGTCCGGCTGCGGCAAGACTTCGACCCTGCGCATGATCGTCGGCCTGGAGGAGATCACGCGCGGCGACATGTACATCGGCAGCCGCCGCGTCAACAACCTGGAGCCAAACCAGCGCAACGTCGCCCTGGCCTTCGAAACCTACGCTCTCTATCCGCCCCTGTCAGTACGCGATAACATCGCCTTCAACCTGCGTGCCAAGTCCGTGCCGCCGGCGGAGATCAACCAGCGCGTGCAGCAGGTGGCGGAGATGCTCGACATTACCAATATCCTGGACCGCAAGCCTGCCGAACTGGGCGGCGGCCAGAAACAGCGTGTCTCGCTTGCCCGTGCGCTCGTGCGCGACCCGGACGTCTTCCTGATGGACGAGCCGCTGTCGCACCTGGATGCTGCCCAACGCGCCCATATGCGCGTCGAACTCAAGCGTCTGCACGCGCAGACGGGGCGCACCACGATCCTGGTCACCCACGACCAGCTCGAGGCCGTTGCCATGGCCGAGCGCATCGCCGTCATGAACTTCGGCGTGCTCCAGCAGGTGGGCACCTTCGAGGAGATCTACAACCACCCGGCCAACGAGTTTGTCGCCGGCTTTATCGGCGAGCCGCCGATGAACTTCCTGCCGGCCGAGCCCGTGAGCGTCGACGGCAAGCTGACCCTGAAGGCTGACCGATGGCGCCTTTCAAGTGCAGCTGCCCGACAACCTGGCTGCCCGTGTGCTGCAGAGTAAAGCCAAGAAGGTCGACCTCGGCATCCGGCCCGTGCACATGGAACTCGTACCGCCGGGCGCCGCCAATGGGCAGCTCGCGTGTCGACGGCCAGGTCACTGACCTACGAAGATTTGGGCGAGGAGGGCCAATTGGCCGTGCGCGTGGGTGGTACCCAGGTGCTGGCGGTCACGGCACCTGCGCTGCAGCTGGCGCGTGGCGACAAGGCGATGCTCAGCCATGCGCCCTGAACGCATCCATCTCTTCGACGGCGACACCCAGAACGCGCTCTAGCACCTTCGGGGCAGCGAGGTCACGTCATGGCCGCCTCCTTCCTGCTCGGCATCGACGCCGGCACCACGGTGATCAAGAGCACGCTCTTTACGCTGGACGGCCGCGAGGTAGCCGGCGCCGCCCATGACTCCAGCCTCCTGGTCCCGCGCCCAGGCTGGGCCGAGGCCGATATGGACGTGGTCTGGCAGGCCGTGGTTGCCACCGTGCAGGGGGCCCTGCGCCGTGCTGCGTTCCGCCGGAGGCCGTGCTTGCCGTCGGCGTGACCGGCCAGGGCGACGGCACCTGGCTGGTGGACGACGACGGCCGCCCCGTGCGCCCCGCCATCCTTTGGTCCGATGGCCGCACCGCCGCCTTGGTCCAGGAGGCCTACCGCTCGGGCCTCAGCGCCGAGATCTTCCAGATCACCGGCACGGCGCTCAACACCTGCAACCAGGGCTTCCACCTGCGCTGGCTGCAGGAGAACGAGCCGGCGACGCTGGCCCGCACGGCCGCCGTCTTGCGCGCCAAGGACTGGATCTTTCTCAAGCTCACCGGCGTCGTGAGCACCGACGAAACCGACGCTTCGCACACCTTCTTCTCGATTCACGCGCGCCGTTACGACGAACGCATCTTTGCGCTGCTGGGCATCGAGCCCTGGCGCAGCAAGATCCCGCCGGCCCCGCCGCCCGCGCAGCACCTCGCCCCGCTCCTGCCCGCCGTCGCCGCCGAGCTGGGCCTGCGGCCGGGTACGCCGATTACGGCCGGGCCCGTTCGACGTCGCCGCTTCGGCCCTGGGTGCCGGCGCCATCGTCGCCGGCGATGCCTGCTGCGTTCTGGGCACCGCCGGCATCAACCAGGTCATCGCCGACCGCCCGGTCATGGAGCCCGCCAACCTGGGCTACAATATCTGCTATGTGCCGCAGGGAAATTACCTGCGGCTGCTGCCCACCATGACCAACACGCCCAATCTTCAGTGGTTTGTGCGCGAGTTCTTCGCCGCCGAACGCCAGGCCGCCGAGGCGAACGGGACCAATGTCTGGGATGAGCTGGAACGCCTGGCCGGCACCGTACCCGCTGGGCTCGTATGGCGTGATGTATCACCCCTACATCGATCCCGCCGGCGAGCGCTCGCCCTTTGTCTGCTCGTCGGCGCGCGCCCAGTTCACCGGCCTGAGCATTCAGCATGGCCGCCACGTCATGCTGCGCGCCGTCTACGAAGGCGTTGCGCTCTCGCTGCTCGACTGCTACGACACGATGGGCGTCCCGGTCGACCGAGCTGCGCCTGGCCGGCGGCGGCGCCCGCAGCCGGCTCTGGGCGCAGATTCTCGCCGACGCCCTGGGCTGCCGCGTCGTCGTGGCCGAAGGCCAGGAATACGGGGCCAAGGGCGCCGTCATCAATGCCGGCGTCGCTGCGGGCGTCTACGCGTCGCTACGCCGACGGCGTGGCCCGCACCGTGCGCGCCGCCAGCCACTTTGCGCCCGATCCTGCCCGGCGTGAAGATTACGCCGTCCTCTTACAGGTCTATCGCAGCGTGCGTGACGCCATGCTCCCCGTCTGGGAGCAGCGCGCACGGCTGTTACAGCGTTTCACAGAAAGCATTTGAATCCAATGATCGAGCACTTGCACGTCGCCGTGATCGGCGACAATTTTGTCGGCACCCAGCTGTTTGAAGACGCCCTCGCACCGCCATGTGCGCCCTCTCGTGCGTGACCTGACCGTCGCCCGCTTGCACGTACCCTGGCCCGATGTGCCCCTTGTCGGCGAAGGTGAGGTCAAGGAGTACCTGGGCGATCCGGCGGAGGTCGCGGAGTTGGTCAAGGGCGCACAGGCATTGGTGACGCATGTCGGTCCCGTCACGCAGGCGGTGATCGACGCGGGCACGGACCTGCGCATCATCGGCTGCTGCCGCGGCGGCCCCGTCAACGTCAACGTGGCGGCCGCCACTGCCCGCGCGTATCCCTGTCGTCAATGCCCCCGGCCGCAACTCGCAGGCCGTGGTCGAGTTCACCATCGGCCTGATCCTGGCCGAGTGCCGCGGCATCGCCCGCGCCCACGCCGCCCTCGCCCAGGGCATCTGGATGGGTGACCTCTACCGCTACGACCGCACCGGGCGCGAGCTGCGCGGCCAGACCATCGGCCTCGTCGGCCTGGGCGCCGTGGCCCAGCTGCTGGTGCCCTATCTCAAGCCCTTTGGCCTGCGCGTGATCGCCTATCGATCCCTTCGTCACCCCAGCCCGCTTCGCCGAGCTGGGTGTCGAGCCGGTCAGCTTCGAAGAACTGCTCCGGCAGTCTGACATCGTCAGCCTGCACGCCCGCGTGACGCCGCAGACTACCGGCATGATGGGCACGGCCGAGTTCGCCGCTATGAAGCCGGGCGCCTACTTTATCAACACCGCCCGCGGCCCGCTGGTCGACTATGACGCCCTCTACGAGGCGCTCGCCTCCGGCCATCTGGGCGGCGCCGGCATCGACTGCTTCCCCGAGGAACCGCCGCCGCCGCACTGGCCGCTGCTCTCGCTGCCCAATGTCACGCTTACCCCCCATATCGCCGGCTCGTCGCAAGGCTCGGCACAGCGTGGGGCCGAAGACGTCGTGCTCGACGTGGCCAACTGGGTCGCCGGGCGGCCGCTCGAACGCTGTGTCAACTGCAAGGCGCTTGCCTGATCGTGTGAGAACCGTGTGAGATAGGATGACTGCTGTGCGCGACGTCTACCTGGCCGGCATCGATATCGGCACCACCGGCGCCAAGGCCATCCTCAGCGATGGCGAAGGCCGCATCGTGGCGCAGGCGGGCCAGGAATACCCGACGGCCTACCCACATGCCAACTGGGCTGAACAGGATCCGCAGGACTGGTGGCGCGCAACCTGCCAGGTCGTCCGGCGTGTGCTGGCACAAGCCGGCGTCGACCCCAAGCAGGTCGCCGCCATCTCGGTCAGCGACCAGGCGCCGTCGCTTGTGGCCGTCGACCGCGCCGGCGAGCCGCTCTGTCCTGCCCTTATCTGGATGGACCGCCGGTCGGAAGAACAGTGCGCCTGGCTGCGTGAGGTAGTCGGCCAGGAGCGTATCGCCGCCATCAACGGCGGCCGCATCGACCCCTACTTCCTGGCCCCCAAGCTGCTCTGGTTCAAGGAGCATGCGCCCGACCTGTATGCCCGCACCCACCAGGTGCTCCAGGCCAACGGCTACATCACCTACCGGCTCTGCGGCGCGTTCTGCATGGACAACGCCGTGGGGCCGCTCACCATGCTCTTCGACAGCGCGGCCCAGTGTTGGTCCGCCGAGCTGATCGCGGCCATGGAACTCGACGCGGCCAAGCTGCCGCCTGCGCTCCCCTGTGCGCAGATCGTCGGCCGCGTCACCGCGGCAGCGGCTGCGGCCAGCGGCTTTGCCGCGGGCACGCCGGTCCTCGCCGGCATGGTGGATGGCGCCGCCGCCGCCATCGAGGCTGGCCTCGTGCGTCGGGGCCAGGCGGTCGAGATGACCGGCCAGTCCACCGTGCTGATGATCGGCAGCGACCGCCCCTATCACGGCCTCGATCTCTTCCCGCTCGGCCACGCCATCCCGGATGTGCACCTCGTCGTCGGCGCCATGGTGGCCACCGGCGGCTCACTGCGCTGGTTCCGCGACCAGTTGGGCGAGGAGGAGATCCGGGAGGCAGCACAGCTCGGCGTCGATCCCTTTGAACTGCTCAGCCGGGCGGCCGCAAGCAGCCCGCCCGGCGCCAATCGCCTGGTCTTCCTCCCTATATGTACGGCGAGCGCTCGCCCATCTGGGACACCGACGCCCGCGGCGTGCTCTTTGGCCTCTCGCTCGCCACGCGCAAGGCCGACATCGTGCGCGCCATCATGGAGGGCGCCGCCTACGGCCTGCGCCACAACGTCGAGGCTGCCGTGGCCGGCGGCTTTGACCCGCACACGCTTGCCTGCGTCGGCGGCGGCGCCCGCAGTGGCGTCTGGAACCAGATCAAGGCCGACATCCTGCAGCGCCCCATCGTGCTGCCCGCCGCCTCCTCCGGCGCCGCCATGGGCGACGCTATCGTTGCCGCTGCCGCCGCCGGACTCTACCCCAGCGTCGAAGACGCCGTCGCCCACATGGTCACGCAAGGCGCCACCTACCACCCGCGCCCCGAACACGCCGCGCTCTACGACGAACTCTACGCCATCTTCCGGGATCTCTACCCCACCCTGCGCCCCAACTTCCACCGCCTGGGGGCCCTCCCATGACCCAGTATGGCCCAAGAAACCGAGTTTCTACGAGAAACTCGGTTTCTGCCTGGCCCTTAGCCTGCCCCTTCCCGGAAGGGGATCGCCTCGCCTCGATCCTGGCACGGCGCAGCACAACATCGCCTGCCACGGACCCTCCGCGCCGAGCCAGGAACGTTCTCCCATGAAGGACTGACCCATGCCTGACAGCAGTCGCCAACCCCCCTACGTTCTCGCCATCGACGCCGGCACCGAGGCCATCAAGGCCGGTCTCTTTGATCTGCAGCGGCCGCCGCGTTGCCGTCGGGCGTGCGCAGCTATCCCACCCACTTCCCCGGCCCCGCCTGGGCCGAGCAGGATCCCGAGGACTGGTGGCAGGGACTCGTCGGGGCGGTGCGCGACTGCCTGCAAGCTGCCAACGTCTCCGGCGCCGAGATCCTGGGTATCGCCGCCGACGCCACCACCTGCACCCTGGTGCCGATGACGGCGGACGGCCGCCCCCTGCGCCGCTCCTTCCTCTGGATGGACGTGCGCGCCGGCGAGCAGGCCCGCCGCGTCTTTGCCACCGGCGACGATGCCCTGCGCTACTGCCTGGCCGGCGCCAATGCCGAGTGGATGCCGCCCAAGATGCTCTGGTTCAAACAGAACCAGCCGGATCTCTACGCCGCCACCGACTACCTGCTCGAGTTCACCGACTGGATCGCCTACCGCCTGACCGGCCGCTTCACACTTAACATAAATACTGTCACGCAGCGCTGGTTCTATCACACGCCCAGCGGCGGCTGGCCGCACAGCCTCTTCGCTGCGCTGGAGTCTGGAGGACCTGCCGGCCAAGTTCCCGACCGCCATGCCCCGCGTGGGCGAGATCGTCGGCGAACTGCTGCCCGCTGTCGCCGCCGAGCTTGGCCTGCCTGCCGGCCTGCCCGTCGCCGCCTGTGGTGGCGATGCCTTTATCGGCCTGCTGGGGCAGGGCGTCAGCGCGCCCGGCGATGCCGGCGTCATCCTCGGTTCCTCCAATGTGCTCTCCGCCCTGTCGCCGAGGAACTGCACTTCCCCGGCATCCTGGGCAGCTTCCCCGACGCCCTGATTCCCGGCCTCAACCTCGTGGAGGCGGGCCAGGTGTCGACCGGCTCGATCCTCTCCTGGTTCAAGCGCAATTTCGGCCACGGCGCCGCCGCCGATGCCGCCGCCGAGGGCATCGGCGTCTACCAACTGCTCGACCGCGAGGCCGGCCAGGTCCCCGTCGGCAGCGATGGGCTGATCGTGCTCGACTACTTCCAGGGCAACCGCACGCCGCACACCGACTCCGCCGCCCGCGGCATGATCTGGGGCCTCTCGCTCCAAGCCGATCGTGGCCATCGTCTTCCGTGCCCTCATGGAGGGCATCGCCTACGGCCTGCAGGACATCGCTCAGACGCTCGCCCGTCACGAGTTCGCCATCCAGCGTCTCATCGCCAGCGGCGGCGCCACCCAAAGCCGCCTCTTTATGCAGATCTACGCCGACGTCCTCGGCAAAACCATTACCGTCACCCGCGAGCCCGAGGCTTCGCTGCTCGGCTCGGCCGTCGTTGCCGCCGTAGGCAGCGGCGCCTTCCCCGACCTCCACACGGCCTCGCAGTGCATGGTGGAGGTCAGCCGCCAGTACGAACCCGATCTCGCTCGCCATGAGGAGTACAAGTTCTTTGTCCACATGTACCAGGACACGTACCGCCAGATGCGCGGCCTGATGCATACTATGAACGATAAGTTGACGACCGGCGCTAACCCACTTTAGTGGGTTTCGCATTCTCCGGCACCGAATTCATTCGGAGCACAGACATGAAAGGAATCTTATATGGCAACCAAAGAAGGCGTGATCAAATTTGAAATGGACTACAAGGTCGCCCCGGCCCTGCCCGAAGCTGCCCTGCGCGAGCTCAACGCCTGGCGCAAAATGATGTATCTCACCGAGCTGATCGGCCAGACCCCCACCCGCTACGGCGGCTACGGCTTTGGCAACATCAGCTGCCGCGTCGACTATCCCTGCGACTCGGGCCAGCCGCCCTTCGCCATCACCGGCACGCAGACCGGCGGCGCCCCCGATCTCACGCCCGACGACTACGTCGTCGTCACCGCCTGCTTCCCCGAGAGCAACCGCCTGGAGGCCGAAGGCCCCGTCAAGCCTTCCTCCGAGTCGCTCACCCACGGCGTCCTCTATGCCCTGGACGACAGCATCCGCTGGGTCATGCACGCCCACTCGCCCCACATCTGGCGCAACGCCGCTGCCCTCGAGCTGCCCATGACCGCCGACGTACCCTACGGTACCCCCGAGATGGCGGCCGAGGTGGCGCGCCTCTACCGCGAGAGCGACGTGGCCGAGAAGAAAATCTTCGGCATGGCCGGCCATGAAGACGGGATCGTCACCTTCGGCGCCACCGCCGAAGAAGCAGGCTATGTCATGCTCGGCTACCTGGCTAAGGCCTTCCAGCTATAACCATAAAGGACTTCGAACATATGCCGGCCACCCGCCCCATGCAGGTTACAATCGGCCCCGACGCCGTCCCGCAGCTTGTCGAATTCTGCCGCAAGCACCAATATACCAAGCTCCTGATGGTGGCTGACCGCAATACCTATGCCGCGCAGGGCAAGGTGGTCGAACAGGCGCTGCGCGGTGCAGGCTTCGATCTCAAGCAGGTCGTGTTCACCGACGAGGAAGTCGTCGCCGATGCCGCCCACGTGCTGGACGTGCTGGTCGAGGCCGACCGCCAGGAACGCATCTTCATCGCGGTCGGCTCCGGCACGCTCACCGATATCACCCGCTTCTCCAGCCACCGCACCAAGACCAGCTTTATCTCGGTGCCGACCGCGCCGTCGGTTGACGGTTTCGCCTCCATCGGCGCGCCGCTCATCATCCATGGCGTCAAGATTACCGTCATCTGCCACGCCCCCATCGCCCTCTTCGCCGACATCGACACCCTGGCCCATGCTCCCCGTGCCATGATCGCCGCCGGCTTCGCCGACATGCTGGGCAAGCTGACCTCGATCGCCGACTGGCGCATCGGCCACCTGCTCTGGAACGAGCCCTACCAGGAGCCGATCGCCGAGCGCACCCTGGCCGCGGTCAAGCTCTGCACCGACAATGCCGCGGCCATCGGCCAGGCTTCGCCCGACGCCGTCCGCATCCTGCTCGACGCGCTGCTCGAAAGCGGCTACTGCATGCTCGACTTTGGCAGCTCGCGGCCGGCCTCGGGCGCCGAGCACCACTACTCGCACTACTGGGAGATGATGCTCCTCCGGCAGGGCCGTCCCGCCATCCTCCACGGCGCCAAGGTCGGCGTGGCCACTGCGCTGGTGGCCGGCCTCTATGCCAGAGCTGCGCGCCCTCTCGCGCCAGCAGGCGTCCGACCTGCTCGAAGCCTCGACCCTGCCGCCCCGCGCACAGGAAGAAGCGGCCATTCGCGCCGCCTACGGCGACCTGGCCGGCGACGTCATCGCCGAGCACGCCAACTTCCTCAAGCTCGACGAGGCCGGCCTACGACGCGATCAAGCACAAGATCCTCGACCACTGGGACGAGATCCAGGCCATCGCCGCGGAGGTCCCGCCGCCCGAGCAGATCGTCGCCTGGCTCAAGGAAGTCGGCGGCCCTGCCACCGCCGCCGAGCTGGGCTTCACCGAGGAGGAAAAGGCCCTGGCCGCCGCCAACGGCCACTACCTGCGCGACCGCTTCACCATGCGTAAGCTCGCCCGCGTCCTCACCATCGCCCCATGAGTTGCTGAATATCCGTGCCGGGCGCCGGCCCTAGAACCGATTGTAAACCGGACCGCATGGACCGGCGCCCGGCACGGATATTGCGATCGCCCGATACTCTTCGCCGGGCTACCGTTATTTGATTACATATACTAGAAATATATCTATTAACATTTAATCCTGCATTAATGTATTGTCACGTAATTGGCACTACACTTGCTCCAGCGCGGCAGTGTGCTTTTCTTTATAGGCTCGTTCAAGGAGCATCACTATGTTGAACCCCGCAATCAAGGTGCTGGTGGCCGGCGTGCTTGCCGCCGTCTTGATGCTGCCTGGAGTGTCGGCATTTGCTGAAGCGGACAAGACCGCTGCACCCGATCCCTCCACGGCGACAGAAGCGTCTTCGCCCGAGCAGCCGCTGGCCTACAGCGACCAATGGGCCACCATCCAACCCGGCCAAGGGATTTGGTATGCGTTCAAGTACAGCTATGACGACAGTGACGACAGCAGCCAGGCGACCGCCAACCTGCGCCTGGATGCTAACCCTGCCGACGCCGTTTCGGTGACCTTGTTGAATGGCGAGCAGGTGCGCGCCTGGCAGCACGGCGAAAAGCTTGAGGGCTTCGGCGCCGCCACTACGGCAATGTACCCTGTGAAGATCAAGACCAAGCTGGTCGATTTTTGCCCCAGCCATCCCGAGGATCCCGTCTGCAACGGCGCAGCCAACCGTTCGACCTCGGCATGCGAGAACTTGCGCGGCCCCATCAATCTCAACGTCGACACGTGCCATCACAAGGTCACTGAGTCGCGGGGCTATGCGTCATGGTCGGGTATCATCCGTTCGTCAGGTACCTACTATATCCTTGTGCGCGCCAACCGGCAGGCATCAGGTCCGGTTCAGTACCGGCTCAGGATCAACGGCGACGGCTTGAGCATGAAGTAGCCGCGTCACAGCTTTCGAAGTTCCGGTATGGCGACTCATGATGGGAGCCGCGCCCCAACATGAGCAATGTGCGGATGGTCATGATGCGGGCAGCGCCCGCATCATGACCATCCCAGAAATTCCACGAATCAAGGTTCAAACTACTCTTCCACCGTCACGTTCGCATACTCCGACACCGTATTCCCGCTCAAGTCCTCGACCGTGATCGCCACCGAGTACTCGCCGGGATAGGCATCGTAGGCCGTCACCGTGAACGGCTGGTCGCCAAAGGTCAGGGTGTCGCCGGGATACATGTTCTGCACCTCGTTCCCATCCTCGTCCGCTTCGATCCACGTCTCATAAATCGTAAACTGGTCGCCCGCCTGCGGCGTGATCTCGCGCGGGGCACCGGTCCAGTCCTCGCCGCTAAAGCCAAAGATGCTCTTGAACTCCAGGTTGCCGTCAAAGCGCATCACCGCGCTCCGCTCCTGGCCGCTGTCGCGCAAAGGTGTAGACGCCGTACACCGCATACTCGGCATCCTCGTCGCTTGCCCCGTAGACTTCGGGTTCGAGCAGCGCAAACGCCTCAGTCTCGCCGTCGCTGATCGAGTACACCGTGGGCGACCACTCAAAGATGAAGTCTTCCAGGTCCTTGTCCGTCCACACCGGGTAGGCGACGCCGTCGACCTCCTGTGTGTCGTCGGCCAGCACGAAGTCGCGGTCTTCGATGCTAAAGCTGTCGCTCTCCTCGTCGTAGCGTGCCGCCTCGACATAGATAAAGCGCGACGTTCTCGCCCGTGATCGACGTCTGCAGCAGCGTGGTCTCGCCGGCGCTGATGGTCTCGTCGCTGACCTCGATCGGGGTGAGTGAGAGATCCGTCGGTACGCCTGGCGCTGCCAGTTCCGAGGTGCCTTCTTCGGCGTGCCACAGCTTCCTCGGGGCTTTCGAGCAGTGGCGCGGTATAGTCGGCGAGGTCCGCACCCTGGCCCGTCTCGGGCTCGAGCAGGGCTACGTCAGCCTGTTCCGGATCGATGTCGCGATTCGTATAGTGGAAGACCAGGAAATCGTCCCACAGCGACGCGCCGGCAAAGCGGCTGGCATAGCCGGTGTACGAGATCTGCGCTGTCTGCCGTCCCGACCCCCACCAGCAGCTCCGGCGCGGGGAAGAAGAAGGTCAGCCCCGTCGCTCCCGGCTTGCCCGGGCCGTGCGTCTCCGCCAGGATCAGCTTCTTGGCCGCCTTCTGCAGGGCGGTGACGGCTGCGTCTAGGTCCTCGGACTGGGCCTTTTCGGCCACCAGCTTGGCAAAGTTGCCCACGTCCAGATAGGAAGGCGCTGTCTCTTCGCCAAAGACGTTTTCAAATGACTGCGCATAGGCGCGTGCCTGGGCCACCGCCGTCGGATCGACGCTGGTCAGGGCGAAGGCGAAGTCGTTGAGCGCCGTCATGTAGGCGGGCAGCTGCTGCAAGTCAACTGCCGTCAGCGTCACATCCTTGCTCTCTACCTGGCCTAGTTCCTTGGCCGAAACTTCCTGGTCTGTCCCGTAAACCTGAGCCACGTACTCGCTGCGCGTCCTCGTCGTCCTGGATGCGGACGTCGTCCACAATGTATGAGTTGACAACACTCTTGGCGAGGTCCGCGCCTGTCTGCTTGGGCTTATCCACCAACTGGCCGAGGAACTTGGAATACGCCCAGCCCATCGCCGGCTCGACCTCTTCTGAAGCGACCGCATAGCGTGCGTACGGGGCAATGCCGCTCAACGCTTCTACCTGGCTCATCAAGCAGGCGTCAAAGCCCATGAACTCGAGCTGTTCCACGCCCGTCTCCGCCAGTGCTGCGCCGATGGCCTGGTCGATCTCGTCGACCGAAAGCGTGCTGCCCTCCTCTGGCGCATCGTCATTCCAGCCGCCCATCCAGCCGGCGCCATGGTCCGACATGATCAGCGCATACTTCTTGGCCGGGTAGTTGGTCATCGCCCAGACCATGAAGTCCGTCAGCGTCTCCGGCGCGCCGCTGTCCACCTCGCCCAGATCGTCCAGCTCTTCCGAGCCGATGGCGCTGAGGTCGTCGTCCTGCGTCACCAGGAAGCGCTTCGTGCCCGTCCAGTCGCCGTCGCCGTCAAATGCGCCGTCAAAGCGGTCGAACTGCGAAACGATCGTGACCTTGTCGCTCGACCCCACCAGCTCGGCCTCGTTCAGGTCGGTGAAGATATCGCCTTCGAGGACTTGATCGTCGGCGTTTTGGTACAGCATGACCAGCCATTCGCTCTCGTCCTGTGCCTGGGTTGGGGCCAGCTGCAGCCGCGTGGTGGGGCGCTGCGAGGCCCAGCAGCATGACTGCAGCTGCGGTTGAGGCGGCAAACTGGTGAAGCCTTTTTCGTACCATGCGATCCTGTTTCCTTTACGTGTGGCTGCTGCACTGCAGCATGGATGGATAGGGGCGAGGACAAACGGAGCCTTCGCCCTGACGATAGCTGCGGTTGGATAAGGGATCGGGCTGAGAACTATGCGCCAACCTGCAAACCCGGACGCAAGATGTGGGCATGCGCCCCGGCTCGCACAATTATAGCGACCTCTTCCCACTGTAGCAACCGTCAATTATCGGCAGGGGGCGCCGCAAAGTCGGGCGATTCATTTAGCCCGCCCGCCCTCGGTCCTGGGGACACACTCTCCTCTGCCACAGCACCCGTTTCCAAAAACGTCAGTTCTCGTAATACTTTTGACGTACACGGTTGTGAAAGAACGCACAAATTGACGGATCAACTTTTAGGCACTTTGCACGATGCGCCGTCCCCCGCCGCAGGGTATACTAAAGGCGAAGTTTACTGGGGAGCAAACTTCACACACACACTCACTCTCTTCTTTCCCGCAAGGGACCTCTCTCTTCCTCCTGGTGGTCAGCCGTCACCGAGGCAACTCGGTGACGGACCGCCAACCCCTTTTTAATCCAGTACCAACTTGATCCAGTACCAACTGTCTCCACGCCCAGTACCAACTTATCGGACGACACCCTCAACGACGGCCAGGAGCTCTCCTCCTTTTGTCCGACGCGGTTGTGAAAGAACGCACAAATTGACGGGCGAACTTTTAGGCACTTTGCACGATGCGCCGCCCCCCCGCCGCACGGTATACTGAGGGCGAAGTTTACTGGGGAGCAAACTTCGCACACACACTCACTCTCTTCTGTCCCGCAAGGGAACCTCTTTCTTCCTCCTGGTGGTCAACCGTCACCGAGGCAACTCGGTGACGGACCGCCAACCCTCTCAAGCATAAACGTGCTAACCAAAACCTGTTTGCCAGCCAAATTCCTGTTCGGCCTATTTACTTTTCGCGCGACCCGTTCTATACTTCATATCTGAATACCTGCTCAGATACTCATGTGTATAGGACGCTGCTATGCCTGTTCAACATCCATCTGTCGTCGGCGTGCCGACCTTGTCGGCCGACCTGTTGATCGGCGCCGTTGAGATCTTTAACGCCCTCGGTGACCCCACGCGCGCCCAGCTTGTCTATATGCTCACGAATCGCGAGTACAGTGTCAATGAGTTGAGCCAGTATGTCGGGGTGACACCTTCCGCCGTCTCGCACCATCTCGCCAAGCTGCGCGCCATCCGCCTGGTCCACACCCGGCGCAGCGGCACGCAAGTCTATTACTCTATCGACGACTCCCACATCGCCGCCCTGTTTCGCGAAGCCCTCTTTCATCTCGACCACGTCCGCAAAAACATGCCCGACCATCCCTATCAACCAGCTTCACAGCCAGTTTGAAAGGAGAAAATCTATGAGCGACACCACCCATGACCATGATCACGACCATGAACATGATCACGATCATGAACATGACCAAGGGCACGACCATGAACATGACCACGGGCACGATCATGACCACGACCATGACCACGACCATGACCACGGCACCGGTGTTTGGGGCTGGCTAAATACCGTCTTCCATCTGCACGGTCACAGTCACCAGCGCGCGGCCCTGGCCTCCGATCAGGCCTTCGCCCAAAATGAGGCAGGCATCCGTACGGTCTGGCTCGCCTTGGCCGCGCTGACCATTACCTCCTTGCTTCAGCTCTTTATCGTTTTCGCCAGCGGCAGCGTGGCCCTGTTTGCCGACACCGTCCACAACATCGGCGACGCCCTGAACTCCATTCCCCTGCTTGATCGCCTTCTACCTGGCCCGCCGTGTCGCCACCCGCCGCTACACCTACGGCTACGCCCGTGCCGAGGATGTGGCCGGCATCTTTATCGTGCTCTCGATCGCCGTCAGCGCCGCCATCGTCTTCTGGGAGTCTTTCCAGAAGCTGCTCAATCCACAGCCGCTGCAGAGCCTCGGCTGGGTGGCCGCCGCCGCCATCATCGGCTTTCTCGGCAACGAGGTCGTCGCCTTGCTCCAGATCCGCAAAGGCCGCGAGATCGGCTCCGCCGCCCTAGTCGCCGACGGCCTCCATGCCCGCACCGACGGCCTGACCTCGCTCGCCGTGCTCGTGGCCGCCCTCGGCTCCTGGCTCGGCTATCCCATCGTCGACCCCATCATCGGCCTCCTGATCGGCGTCGCTATCCTCTTCATCACCAAGGACGCCATCGTCACCATGTGGTACCGCCTGATGGACGCCATCGAGCCTGAGTACCTGGCCGACGCCGAGCGCGCCGTGGCCGCGCAGCAGGGTGTCAAGCAGCTGCGCCGCCTGCGCATGCGCTGGATGGGCCACCGTATCTACGCCGACCTCTGTATCGCCGTCGACCCGGACCTATCCACCGCCGAGAGCCATCACATCGCCGAGCACCTGCGCCACGACCTGTTCCACGCCGTGCCTTACCTGGCCGAGGCCGTCGTTCACGTCGATCCCTGGTCGCCTGAGCCCGCAGGGCCATCATGAGCTGACCTATCACCACGATCCCATCCCCCAGCCTGTGGGGGACTAAGCGAAAGCACAATCTTTGAAGGAAATCGCAATGAAACCAAAAGTCATTCTCGACCCCAGCGGCCGCCGCCTGCGCAACATCTTCAGCCGGGCCGACCTGGCGCGTGTGTACGCCACCGCCGACATTGTCTGGGGCAAGGACGAGCCGATGCCTCCCGAGGAGATCGACGCGGGTGCGCGAAGACGTGGAAGTCATCGTCACCGGGGCCTGGCGCCACGGCGATGTTGCCTGCTTCCCAAAACTGCGCGCCATCCTCGAAGTAAGCGGCGGCTTTCCGTCACCCCAGGTGCTCGACTACGAGACGTGCTTCTCGCGCGGCATCCGCGTGCTTGAGCTGCGCCCCCGCCTTCGGCCCGGCCGTGGCCGAGATGGGCCTCGGCTCTCGCCCTGGCCTGCGCACGCCAGATCGCCTGGACCGACACCGCCTTCCGCTACGGTGAGCCCAACTGGAGCCACACCAAGTTCCCCACCGAGATCGGCGATACCTTCACACTCTACGGCAAACAGGTTGGCTTTATCGGGTACGGCGGCCTCGCCCGGGCGCTGCAGCCCCTGCTCAAGCCTTTTGGCTGCCCGATTCAGGTATATGACCCCTGGTTGACCCCGACCTATCTCCGCACGCAGGGTGTCACGCCGGTGGACTTGGATACGCTGCTGGCGACGTCGCGCTTCATCTTTGTCCTTGCGGTTCCCGGTGCCGGCAACAAGGCGTTCCTAAACCGCGAGAAGCTCAGCCTGATCCGCCGTGACGCCGTATTCCTCCTGCTGAGTCGCGCCCATGTCGTAGACTTTGATGCCCTGACCGAACTGCTGGCCGAGGGCCGCTTCCGCGCCGGCATCGACGTCTTCCCGCAGGAGCCGCTGCCCAAGGACCACCCCATCCGGCGCGTCAAGCACGCCGTCCTGTCGTCGCACCGGGCAGGCGCCATGCACGAGTCGCTCCAGAACGTCGGCCATCTCGTTGCCGACGACCTCGAGGCGATCTGCAGCAATCTCGTCCCCCAGCGCATGCAGCTTGCCCAGCCCGAGTTTATCCGCCTGCGCGGCTGAAATATACGCTTCGGCGCGTCCCCCGCGCGTCGCTCTATTGATTTGTCATAATGTTTTTCGGTGTGGTTGCAGTGCGCCAGCCATGCAATAGGTTGAGTTGTACCGGGCCTACCTCTGCGAAATCAGCCGTGTGCCATGACCATACACGGGACACTTTGAACCATCAAAAACGTTTTAGAGTTCCTCGCAAATTGTAAGGTAACTGTCATAATTGGTGGCTTGAATTGTTGGTCAATTCTCTGGTATCATTGCCCGAACCATCCACAACAGCAAAAGGTGCATTGCTCCCTCGCCGTTTACCTACCACTCTTGCTTCCGTCAACAGCGT
Organism: uncultured Chloroflexia bacterium; assembly: GCA_963701415.1. Classification (GTDB taxonomy): domain Bacteria; phylum Chloroflexota; class Anaerolineae; order Caldilineales; family Caldilineaceae; genus Fredericiella. The sequence continues at coordinate 295,249 of CAVPAH010000015.1, read as the reverse complement.
AGCTAACGTAATAGTTTGCGTTCCGCACCAAAGTTAACGCTCTCTGGTTACTTTGCATTTGGAGGCATTGGTATGAGTTCACCTAACAAGACTCTAATCGGTTCGCTGGCAGCCACCCTCGTGGTGGTGAGCTCGTTGTTCGCTATCAGGCCGGCTGCAGTCAGCGCAGCTATTGTTACACCTACGGTTGTTCCCGCTAATCCTACTTGCCCAGCTGGCACCACAGAATTGAAGGTAGAACCAGTTGCTGACGGCACATACAGTGATGGGACGCTGACTGTTACCATTGACGTGTATGACTCGGCTAACGGTCAGCTCTTTGACTTCACGGCCAATATGGGAGTGGATGCTGTGATCGTCAAGGGAGGACCGGACGGCAATGTGTATTTGTACAACCCCGAAGTAACCTCCGATACGGGCCTGCACGCACCGATCAACCCAAGCAATGGGAACTACTATGGGCTAAGCCACATCTCGTTCTGCTATGATGTGGATCCGCCGACAAGTACGCCGACGCCGACAAACACGCCGACTGATACACCCACCAACACACCAACCAACACGCCAACCGATACGCCGACAAACACACCGACGAACACGCCAACAAATACGCCGACCGACACTCCCACCAACACACCGACGAACACACCGACCAACACGCCGGTACCGCCTACCAACACACCGACGAACACGCCAACGAACACACCGGTACCGCCTACCAACACACCGACGAACACGCCGACGAACACACCGACGAACACCCCAACGAACACGCCGACGAACACACCAACAAACACGCCAGTACCGCCGACGAACACGCCGACGAGTACACCTACCAATACGCCGATACCGGCATTTGAGGGTTGCACACCGGGGTACTGGAAGCAAAGCCAGCACTTCGGCTCGTGGACGAGCTACACGCCTGGCACCTCGGTCCAGAGTGTGTTCACTATCCCGGGGTCCAACTACAATCTCGACGGCCAGGGTGGTGCCGATACGCTGCTCGATGCGCTGAACTACAAGGGTGGTAACGGCGTCACTGGCGCCCAGCGTATCCTCCTGCGCTCCGCAGTAGCTGCCCTGCTCAACGCTGCCAACCCCGAGGTAGACTACGCCTTGTCGGTACAGCAGGTGATCTCCATGGTCAATACTGCACTCGCCAGTGGCGACCGCAACACCATGCTGAACCTGGCTGCGCAGCTGGATCGCTACAACAACGCCGGCTGCCCGCTAGGCCGAGCCGAGGGCGACAACACCAGCCGTAGTGCGCTGGGCCTGCCTGACGCGATCGAAACCCTGTTCCTGCCTGTAGTCAAGCCCTAGTGCTGCCGGCTGGATAGAATCTCAAGCAAGTAGAGCGGCGGTGGCCATCCGGCTGCCGCCGCTCTACTTGCCGGCCCGCCGCCCTGGCCGTCCCTGGTACACACGCGGTCCTACCAGGCTGCCGTCCGTCTGAACAGCTCGACCATCCAGAACAAGCGCTGATCGCCGGCGGGAGGGTGAAATCCTTGTCTCAAGCGCTCTGCCCAGACCCTTGTTTGTAGTTTCGTCTGCTGAACGCGCCGGCTTGATCGTCGACTTCACCGCCATGCCGGCAGGCCGCTGTTCGGGTTCATTTCTCGCGCCCCCGTCCTTCCCCACTGTCCCCGGGACCTTGAAGCGAACCATCGGTTCGCCGGGCCCGGGGACATGATGCGCACACGTCGTGATCGGATCTTGATCTACCATTAAATCACTCAATAGTTTTGCCGCTTTGCCTATCGCCCATACCGGTGTAAACTGCTTGCCCTGGCAAGTAGGCGATCGTCCGCCGCCGGGACGCGCCCAACAAACTCCGATGCCTTTTTCGCTGCGCACCGTACGTGCGCCGTCACTTGCCAGTTTCCGACCTTTTCGTTCTTGCTGCTGCACTCAATTGGGCTGTCAGCTTGCCTTGCCCGGGGAGAATTGTATGCGACCCCAACTGAGGGCACCTGCTGCGCCGGCGCTGCTCACCGTCATGTTCGTCGCCGTGCTCGCCGCGCTCCTTACCGGCCTGCCCGCTAACCTTTTGCCGCCTACAGCCATTGCCGCCGGCTGTACCGGGTCCGCCATCGAAGGCACTGCCTTTCGTGACTACAACGCCAACGGCACCCGCGATCCACGCGAGCCCGGCATCGGCGGGATCGTCGTCACCGCCACCAATGCTGACGGCGGCCAGCGTGTCCTGCACGACGGCCGCCGACGGCAGCTACGGCATCGATCCCCTCGGGGGATCTGGCGGCGCGTTCCCCGCCCGCGTCGAGTTCTCCCTGCCCGCCGACGGCAGTCTCGCCTTCCTCACCCCCGGCCCGGCCGGCGCGAACTCCCGTACGACCGTCACCTTTGTCGACGCCCCCGGCAGTGGCGTCGACGTCGGCTTTCAGAACCCGGCCGAATACTGCGGCCCGAACTCTACGGCCTCCTCGGTCTCCGACCTCGTCGCCACCTGCCCCGCCTATGGTGAGCAAAACGACAACCCGGACGGCCTCTTCAAGGGTGCCGCCGTCCTCTATCGCTTTCCCTACAACGCCGGCAGCACAAACCTGGGTGCGCGGGAGCCGTAGCCGCACCTGCCCCGACGATCGTGGCCACGGCCCAGCAGATCGGCACCACCGCCGGCCTCGCCTGGAACCCGCGCACGCAAACTCTTTACGCCGCCGCGTTCCTCAAGCGCCATGCTGGGTTCGGACCCAACGGCCCGGGCGCCATCTACCAGGTGACGAGCGCAGGCCCCAGCCTCTTCCACGACTTCGGCGCGGTTGCCGGCGTCGACCCGCACCCTCAACCCGGCCAGACCTGCCTGTCGCCCGAGCATAACGAAAACAACAGCAGCGCCAACTGCTGGCTCCACGATCCAAATGCCTTTGACGCTGTCGGCAAGGCCAGCTTCGGCGACCTTGCGCTCGGCACCGCGCCGGGCACCGCGCCGGCTGCCGATTTTTCAACGCTCTACGCCGTCAACCTGGCCGACAACACGCTGCTGGCGATCCCGCTCGCCAATCCCGGCGCGTATGCGGCGGCCGCCATCCCTGTCCCCGCCGAGCTGCCCCGCCGCCGACTTTCGCCCGTTTGGCCTGGGCCTCAACGACGGCGTGCTCTACGTGGGTGCCGTCTGCTCGGCCGAAAGCACCCAGGAACGCAACAGCCTTGCGCGCCTACGTGCTGGCCTATCCGATCAGCGCTGCGGCCTTCAGTTCCGTCCCCGTGCTCGACTTCCCGTTGACCTATGACCGCGGCAGCAACAGCCGCCAGTGGCAGTACTGGCTCAACCGCACGACCTTCAACCCGAACAACCCGCAGCAGTGCAGCGGCCGCTGGGCGCAGCCCTGGCTGACCGACATCGCCTTCGATCGCGGCGAGCATGATCCTCGCCCTGCGCGACCGCAACGGCGATCTCTTTGGCATCGCCGGCGGTGGTCCCGACTTCAACGATCCCCGAAACTACACGGCGATCGCCCAGGGCGACCTCCTGCGCGCCTGCGCTAACTCCGCCGGCGGCTGGAGCTCTCGAAGACAACGGCAGCTGCGGCGGTGTCACGACCGCAGGCCGCAACAACGGCCAGGGCCCCGGCGGCGGCGAGTACTACTACCAGGACCACCAGGCCCAGCCCCTCACGCGAAGAGACGTCCTGGGGCAGCGTCGTCCAGATCCCCGGCCGCGCCGAGGTGGCCGTGACCGCCTACGGCCCGCTTGAGGCCAACAACGCTACCGGCGACGGCGGGATCAAATGGTACACGAACAACACTGGTGCCGACGCACGCGGCTACCGGGTCTTCGACGGCACCGGCGAGCCCATCCGCTTTGACAGCGCCAACGGCGTCGCGCGGCCTGGTAGCGCTCTGCCGCGTCGCGCCGCTGGAGATCGGCAACCGCATCTGGCGCGACGCCGACGGCGACGGCATCCAGGATCCCGGCGAGGGCGGGATCGGCGGCGTGACCGTCGAACTCTATCGCGACGGCAGCCTGGTCGGTACCACGACGACCGCCAGCGATGGCACCTACCTGTTCAACGCCGCCAACGTCACGCGCAACGGCGCTGCGGGCATCGTACCCGGCCTCTGCGGCGCTGGCGGCGCGCCCGTCTACAGCGTGCGTGTGCCCAACAGCGCCGGCCCCAACCGGCAGCCGCCCCTGGCGGGCCTGCTCGCTGTCCGATGCCCGGCAAGATGCGACCGGCGGCGGCAGCCTGCGCGACTCCGACGGGCAGCTCAGCGGCAGCAGTGCCGTGGCCCCTATCGCCTGCGCGAGCCTCGCCGCACCCGGTGCCGACGACCACACCATCGACTTCGGCTTCCACCCACCGGTACCGCCCATTGCCCGCTCCCAGGTCGCTGACGACAGCCGAAGACACCCCGCTCGCCATTACCCTCACCGGGCGCGACCCGGACGGCCAGCCGCTCACCTTCAGCCTGGTCACTGCACCGGTCCACGGCGTCCTGACCGGGAGCCCCCCCAATGTGACCTACTCGCCGGATCCCGATTTCAACGGGCAGGACGGCTTCACCTTTAGGGTGAACGACGGGAGCTTCGACTCCGCGCCCGCCGCCGTTGCCCTCACGGTCACGCCGGTCAACGACCCGCCCGTCGTGCCGAGTCAGGACCCGCGCGGCGCACAGATCGTCAACACCGACGAAGATACCCCCGTGAGTTTTGTCGTCGCCGCCGTCGACGTGGACGACGATCCCCTTACCTACAGCGTGGTGACCTCGCCGGCGCACGGCACGCTGAGCGGTACGCTGCCGTCTGCTGCCTACCAGCCTGGCCTCAACTACAACGGGCCCGACAGCTTCATCTTTGCCGTCAGCGACGGCCTTGCCGAGGTAACCGGCACCGTCGGTATCGAGGTGTTGCCGGTCAACGATCCGCCTGTCGCTGCCGGCCAGTCGTTGGCCACGACCACTGTGTCCACTGCCACCATTACACTCGCCGCCGTCGACGTGGAAGGTGATCCCCTGGTCTATAGGGTGGTATCCGGCCCACGGCAGGCACCCTCACGGGCACGCCGCCGCAGGTTGCGTACCGCTCTTTCGAGAGCTTTATCGGTCGTGACCAGTTCACCTTCCTCGCCAACGACGGGCAGGCCGACTCAAACCTCGCCACCGTCACCATCACTGTAACCACCGCGCCGGTCGGGCTGGACGTGGCGCCAGAACCGGCCGTCCTCGATCCGCGGCTGTTCCTCCCGGCGATCACCCTCGACCGCTAGCCCGCTCAGACCCCGGCCTGCGTCAACACGTCCACCCAGCGGCGCTGCCAGGGGACGATCGGCGGCAGCGCCGTGAGCGGCGCCCAGAACAGCCGGAACCGATGGTGGTCGATGTCCACCGGCCACGTCTCCGGCGTCTGCCCGTGATAGGGAAAGTGGTAGAAGTAGCGCGTCACCTCGCGCGTGAGTACGTCCAGCGGCACCCAGCCGGTGATCTGGTACGTCACATACGGCGGGTCGGCGCGGCGATACAGTTCTGCAAACGTCACGTGCGCGTACCCGGCCTCCGTGCGATGCAGTTCCACCATCAGGCCGTTGCGAATGCTCGCCCAGTCAAAGCTCGTGGGATCGGGGCGGGAGTACACGCGCGACGTGGTGAGCATCATATAGTAGTTGTCCGGCAGGGTTTCTCGTCTGCGTGGCGAGGTGGCGGCCCGGCGGCAGGTCGGTGAGCCCTGTCTCCTCGCTCGCCTCCCGCGCCGCCGCGACGTCATGCGCTTCGCCGGCCTCCACGGTGCCCGCCGGCAGCTGGATCCCGGCGTGGGGATGTTCGAACAGCAGCAGCTCCACCCCCCGCGGTGCTGCTCGGGTCACAAACGCCGTTACTTTCTCTGCTACTGCCCTCCATACATCACTGCCTTTCCAACTCGGACCTACCCGAGCAAGCCGCGTGATCCCCTTCCACAAAAACCACAGGCCAAACACAAACGACACCCCCGTGAGGATCACTCGCTCATAGCGTGTGAGCCAGCCCTGCGCCGCGTCGAGCATCTTGCCCGTCGCTGCCGGCGCGATGGCATACGCCACGATCGGCGCGGCGACCAGCAGCTGCGCGCCCACCACAAAGAGGAGAAACGCCACCACGCTTGCCGCCAGGCCCGCGCTCGCCTGCTCGATGATGGCAATGGCGGACAGCGTAAACACCCACTGCTTGAGCGCCAGCGCCATCAACAGTGCGCCGAAACCAAGCGCCTTGGCCGCCGAAAGCCCTTGCAGCATCGCCATCCATTTCGGCGGCGGCGCGTCGGGATCCTCTTCCTTGCGCCACTTCTTGACCGCCGTGATCAGCATGGCAATTCCGGCGACCAGGAGCAGCGTCGCGGCGATAATGCCCGTCTCCCCGCCGCCATCGTCGGCCGCTTCAAAGATAAATCCGAAAAGCACCCCCTGGACCAGGCGCACGACCGTGGCCCCCGCCACAAACGCCGCCGCTTTCCACACGCCGCGCTCGCTGCGGAGCAAGAACAGCGTCATGACGATCCACACCGGCAGCACCGCCGCGCCCGACAATCAGCGGCAGCAGCTCGACGAAAAGTGCGCCCATACCCATCCCTATCTAAGTTCTCAAGTGGCGAGGAGCTATCCCTCGCCCACATTGTAGCAGAACCCCTTCCGGGAAGCCCGACCCCCTTCCGGGAAGCCCCCCCTTCCGGGAAGCCTCTACTCGTTACAGCAAGCCGAGCTCCTCGGCGCGGCGCACCGCCGCACGGCGGCTGGTTACTTCGAGCTTGCCGTAGATGTTCTTTGTATGCGTGCGCAGCGTATTGAGTGACACATAGAGCGCATCGGCCATCTCCGGCCCGCTTAACTCGGTGGCGAGCAGCCGCAGTACCTCGATCTCGCGCTCGCTCAACGGCTCGAGCAGTGGTGCCGGCTGTGCCATGACTTCTCGCCGGTGCGGCAGCGCTCCGTCATCTGCACTCGCCGGGCACTCACATCCAGCGCAGCCAGCAGCCGGCGCCACATACTCCGGGGCGATTCCTGCTTGCGCCGCCGCGTGCAGCAGTTCCGCCATCGGCGGACCCTCGTCCACAAAGAGCCGTACATACCCCTCGGGCTCTGCCAGCGCCAGCGCACGCGCCAGCGGTCCCAACGCCGCCGCACGTGTCCCCTTGCATCTGGTGCAGCGAGCGCCTGGAGCACGAGGATCTCGACGACGCTCCCCATCCGCTCCCCCGCCTCAGCCGCCTGCCGCAGTCGTGCCAGAAGATCGCCCGCCTCGCGCAGCGTCGCTCCACCTCCCCTCGCACCGGTACTGCGCCATCAGCACCCGCGCCAGCGTGACGTGCTCGTACTCGCGCAGGTAGCTGAGCTCGTCCCCCACCGCCAGGCCCCGCTCACGCACCCACGCCAGCGCCTCGGCCAATCGCCCCTGCCCGGCCCACACCCGCGCCCGCAGCGCCGCGATCGGGCGCACATTCGGCGACAGGTCCCCCATATACACGCGCTCGGCCGCATCCAGCAGCTCGAGTGCACCGTCCGCGTCACCCTCGGCCAGGCAGACACGCGCCAGCGCCACGCGCCGGCGGTAGCGGTTCTGCGGCAGTCCCGCATACTCCCCCAACTCCTCGCACGCCCGCAGGTGCTCGCGTGGCCGCCGCCAGATCGTTGCGTTCCCGCGCCAGCTCGCTCATCCCAACCTGCATGTCGGCTGTCCCGCGCAGCGGCGGCCCACCCCCTGCACGGCCGAGCTGCCAGCCCCTGCGCAAAATGGCGCATCGGCCTCGTGCAGCCGTCCCTGTGTCATGCAAATATCGGCCAGCGTGATGGTGCACCCGAGCGCGTCGGACACATATCCAACCTGCAGCAGGTTCGTCTTGCACTCGACATAAAATTGGGTGCGCCGCCGCAAGATCCCCGGCCGTCCACGCCGCCAGCCCCAGCAGCCCGGTCGCCGCCCCCTGCCCGAGATAGTCGTCCACCGCCAGCATCGCTCACGCGCCCGTCCTGCGTGGTGCATGCGTCGCCGCGCACATCGCCCTGCGCCAGCGCCAGCCCGGCCCGGTACACCTGGCAGCCAGCCGGGCACCCGGCGGAACTCCTCTTCGTCGACGACGATCATCTCACCATCGACTCACTGGCACTACCCGCCGCCTTTTCCGTCTCCGGTCGCCTGTCGCCGGCTCGCCGTCCTACCAACCATTCGGCGTCGCGCAGCCGGCCTCCGCGGCAGCATCGTACTCGCCGTTCAGCAGCAGCGCCCCCGCCAAGTGCAGGCAGAGCACGGGCCGGCGGCGCACCACCGCCTCAGGCAGCGCCCCAGCCAGCGCAGCATCGTTGCCTCCTGCCGCGTCCGGCGCAGCTCGGGGATCCCCAGCTCGATCAGCCCCGCCGCCCCCTCAAAATCCTCGCCTGCCAGCGCATGGCGGATGGCGTCGTCGGGCGCCCCATGCTGCGCATACCACGCGCTGGCGCGGCGGTGCAGAACCGGCAGTGCGTCCCCCTGTTCCGCCCGCAGGTGCATGCGCAGCACGTCGGCAAACAGGTGGTGATAGCGGTACCACTGCCGTGTGTCGTCAAGCGGCACCACAAAGAAGTTGCCCCGCTGCAGCGCCTCCAGCCGTGCCTGCCCGCGCTCCTGGCCGGTCACGGCATCACACAGCGGCCCGTGCAGCCGCTCGAGGATCGCCGTCTGCAGCAAAAAGCTGCGCACATCCGCCGGCTGCCGCGCCAGCACCTCCTCGACCAGGTAGTCGACGATGTAGCGGTGGTCGCCCGCAAACGCCTGGATAAAGCCACCCACGTCCTCACGCCCCTGCATCGACAGCGCCGCCAGCTGCAGCCCGGCGATCCAGCCCTCGGTGCGGCTCTCCAGTGCCGCCACCTCCTCGGCCGTGAGCCCAAGCCCCATCACCTCGTTGAGAAACGCGGCAGCCTCGGCGGGCGTAAAGCGCAGGTCGACCGCCCGCAGCTCCGTCAACTGGCCCCGGGCGCGCAGCCGGTGCAGCGGCAGAGGGGGATCTTGGCGCGTGGTGATCGCCACGTGCAGCTGCGGCGGCAGATGCTCGATCAGAAAGTTGAGCGCCTCGTCCACCCCTCTGCTGTCGACCGCGTGGTAGTCGTCCAGCACCAGGACAATGCCGGGAGGATCGGCTGCGCCCTCCAGGGCCGCGATTTCGTTGATCAGCGCCGTCAGCATGCCCTCGATTGGCGGCGGCTGCGGCGCCTGCAGGCTCTCCAGGATCCCCGCACCAAGCCCGGGGCGGCAGCTCTGCAGCGCCCGCGTCACGTAAATCAGAAACCGGACGGGGTCGCCGTCGTTCTCGTCCAGCGCCAGCCACGCCGCCCGCCGGCCGGCGCCGGCAATCCATGCCGCCGCCAGCGTCGTCTTGCCAAAACCGGCCGGCGCCGAGATCAGCGTAACCTTCCGCCGCGCGGCAAGCCCCGCGTCCAGCCGCTCGACGAGACGGGCACGGCCCACCGTTCTTGGCGGCGGCGAGGGAATATACAATTTTGTGGCCAGGATAGACGCCAATTGCACCCCACTCCAAGGTGGCCGGCCGCAGGTAACCCCCCACCTCCAGGAAGTACCCCCACCTCCAGGAAGTATCCAACCAGAGGTGAGTAAATCGCCGGCATTCTACCACAGGCCTCCTGCTCTCACCATCCTCCGCGCCGCTTCCTCAGGTCGGCCGCCCAGTCCAATCCCACACAACAAAACAAGCGGCCGTATGGCCGCTTGTCTGCTTTCTGTCGCTGCTTGCGATCTTATTCGGCTCCAGCCCGGCTGAACTGCGGGCTGCCCTTGCCTGCCACCGGCTGCGCTGCCCCCTTGCGCCGGTCAGCCCAGACCGCATAGCCCAGCCAGATCAGCGCCAACCCCATCGGCACCGCAAACAGTCGGTCGAACGGGTGCCCGACCAGCGGCGCTGCGAGCGGTGCCACCGCCGCAAAGGCCAGCAGGGCGCCGGCCCACCGTGGCAGGACGCCGGCGCGGAACGTTGCGATGCCAAACAGCAGGCCGCTGGCGATGTACAGGATCCCTGTCACCGAGTACACCGTCGGCAGCAGGCCGAGGTCGATCTCGCCGGCGTGCCCCGTGACGATCCCCAGGAACCCCTCCACAAACTTCGGCGCCGCCGTCGCCAGCACCGGCGAGAGCAAGGCTTCGACAAACTGAAAGCCCAGCGTGAGCGCCCAGAACAGCCCGGCCACGAGAAAGCCCGACCAAACCGAGCCAGCCGGCCTCCTCCACCTGCCTCGCATAGATCCCCGTGATGCCGGCCAGGCTGAGCAGACACATGGCGACCCCCATAAAGTGGACGATCGTCCATCTGCCGGTCGTGACCGACGCAAGCACGTCGATCGGATGAATGTGCCTGGATACCAATAAACAAGCTCCCTGCGCCGATCGCCGCCAAACCTGCCCAACGGATAACGTTTGTGGTCGTAGTCTTCATCTGTCTCTCTCCCTCGTCAACATTCGTGACTACGTGCTGCCGTTCATTCCTTACCTACGACCACACTATACAAACCGGCGTGGTGAGCCGTCATCACATCATCTGGTGATCGATGTGGTGATAGACATGGTGACCGACTACCCTTCCGGGAAGACCCGCCTCTTCCGGGAAGCGCCCACCCTTCCGGGAAGCCCCTCTCCAGGCTATAATGGCCGCAGCACAAACCAACAGAAGGACTTACCTACCTATGCAAGACCTGCTCGCCGGCTATCCCGTCATCCTCGACATCCCCGTCGCCTGGGGCGAGATGGACGCCTTTCAGCACGTCAACAACATCGTCTACCTGCGCTACGCCGAAAGCGCCCGCATTGCCTACCTCGAACAGGCCGGGCTGAGCGACACCATGCAGGGCACCGGCATCGGCCCCATCCTCGCCTCCATCAACTGCCGCTACCTCTTCCCTGTCACCTACCCGGACACCGTGCGCGTCGGCACCCGCGTGACCGAAATCGGCGCCGACCGCTTTACCGTGCACTTTCGCATCGTGAGCACGCGCCACGGCCGCGTCGCCGCCCAGGGCGACTCCGTAATCGTCTCCTACGACTACCGCACCGGCAGCAAGGTCCCCCTGCCCGAGGCCATCCGCGCCGCCATCCTGGCGCTGGAGCCTGCGCTGGCAGCTCCTGCCGCAACCGGCCCTGCCCGGTGATCCGCCGCGCCCAGCACGAGCAGAGTGACCCCATGGACACCTATCCTCGCCCCCCAAGGCCTGCTGGCCGCCGCCGCCCTGCTGCTCCTCGCCGGCCTCTCCGACGGCCTGGGCACCCGCGCGCCGGTGCTGCTGATCAACCGCATCAAGCCGCTCGCCTTTGTCGTCACCCTCCTGGCCTCGGCCCTGCTCTTCCTGGCGCGGCGCCGCCCTCTGGATCTGGGGCGCCTGGCTGGCGGCCGTCGAGCTCTTCGGCGTCCACGACACGCTCGCCCACTTCTTTGTCGTCCTGAGCTTTGCCTACGCGCCCTTCCTCTTCAGCGCCCTGGCGCTCCTGCCCCTGCTGGGACCCGCCATCCGCTGGCTCCTGCGCCTCTGGAGCTTCCTCCTGGGCCTGGGCCTGCTCGATCCTGCTCGAGCTCAACCCCTGGCAGGCGCTGCTCTGCGCCGCCTGCGGCGCCCTGCTGGTCGTCGGCGTCGAGTGGCTCTTCGGCGAACCCGGCGCCTTTCTCGCCCGCCGGATGTGGGCCACCCTCGCCGGCCGCCCGCGTCCCCTGCGCGCCCACCTCCCCCACGTCGTCCCCGGCTATGCACCGGTCACCCTGCCGCCGACACTCCCACCGAGGGCAGGCGCCGCCATGAAAGACCTGCTCTGGCTCCTCCTCGCCCTCCTCGCCGTGCTGGCCGTGCTCGCCATCGCCGTCGCCCATCACCGTCCTCATCTGGTGGGCCGGCTGGACCCAACGCGCCCAACCCAACCCTTCACCCTCGCCCCCAGAACCTGAGTCTCTCAAAGAAACTCAGTTTCTTCAGCCCCGTCACCCCCTCGTCCCTTCCTCGTCTACTTCTCCGGCGTCGGCGACATCTCCGACGTCTACCAGAGCCGCTACGAGGACGAACTGCTCGACGCCGTCGCGGCCCGCGTGCCCAACCTCGTCGTGATCACCGACGTCTTTGGCTTCTCGGTCGACAACCTCAGCATGACCTCCCAGCGCCGCCTCGGCTGGTTCTGGAACTGGGTCAACGACGTCCGCCTGCGCAAGGACAGCCCCCTCAAACGCGCCGGCCTGCTGATCAACCTGCGCAACATCCTCCACATCAGCGTCTCGGCCGACGCCCGCTACGGCCCCGTCTACAACTACAGCGTCGCCGAAATGATCCTGCAAAGCCTCGTGCGTCACGGCTACGTCCTCGGCAGCGGCGCCCCCATCGCCCTCCTGGGCTTTAGCGGCGGCGGCCAGATCGCCCTCGCCACGGCCGGCTACGTCGCCGCCACCCTGCGCGCCCCCGTCCAGGTCATCGGCATGGGCGGCATCATGAACTCGAGCCCCAGCCTCGCCGCCATCACGCGCCTCACCCTCCTCTACGGCACCGGCGACCACGTCCAGTCCCTCTCCGACTGGATCTTCCCCGCCCGCTGGCCCCTCTTCAAAAACAGCGCCTGGAACCGTGCCCTCCGCGCAGGCAAGATCCGCCGCATCTGCCTCGGCCCCATGGGCCACACCAAGCGCAACAGCTACCTCGACGGCACCGTCTACCTCCCCGACGGCCGCAGCTACCGGGACGTCACGGCCGATGCCATCGCCGCAGTGATTGCCGAATTGGCGGTGCCCGTCCCGCGTTAGCGCATACGCCCGTGCCCCGCTCCGACCGTACTTCCCGAGAGGATAGAGAACCAAGACGACTGTTTTTTCGTTGAAGACTGCGCTGCATGGATGATTCCCTGCCGTAAAGCTTGCGACGATTGCACGACACGAGTTCCATGAAGACATCACGCCTGTTTGCCCCAAAATTGCTGCAGTTCGCCCTCTACGTGCTGGCCGCTGTGCTGGCGATCCCGGCATTGCTGCTCGCCGTGCTATGGCTTGCCCCGGTAGGGCTGCGGCAGCGACCGGACCCGGCTCCGCTGCAAAACTATCCGGAGGCAGCGGAAGCTGTGCAGCGGCTGGCCGCCGCCGAAGGTGACGCCGTCAACCCCTTGTGCCACACCCGCCTGCTGGGCCACGGCGCCAAGACCGCGCGCGTCATCGTCATCTTCCACGGCATCAGCAACTGCCCCCAGCAGTTCGCCGCCCTCGCCGCCTCGCTCCACGCCCGCGGCGATAACGTCCTGCTGGCACGGCTGCCACGCCAGGGCATGGCCGACCGCCTCTCGGCCGAGCCCGCGCAGGCCACCGCCCAAGAAGCGGTCGCCGCCGGCCAGGCGCTGGTGGATATCGCCCACGGGCTGGGCGACGAGGTAACGGTCGTCGGTATGTCGGGCGGCGGCACCCTGGCGGCCTGGCTGGCGCAAAACCGGCCCGACATCAATCGGGTCGTGCTGGTGGCGCCGATGTTTGGCGTGCAGGCTTTCCCGGCGCCCCTGACCCGCCCCATCGCCATGGCCGTGCGGCTGCTGCCCAACTGGTGGGGCTGGTTCGATCCCCTGCTGCAGGACAAGGCGCTTGGGCCGCGCCATGCCTACCCGCGCTACTCCTCGCGCACGATCGCCGAGTACCTGCGCCTGGGCGCGGAAGTAGCGGTCGAGGCGCACTCCCGGCCCCCCGCCGTGCAAGACATCCGCATCGTGAATAACCTCAACGACGAGAGCGTCCGCCCCGAGCTGGCCCGCGCAGTCGCCGCCGATTGGCAGGCTCACGGGGCTAGGGTCTTTCTCTACGAGTTTCCGGCTCTCGGCCGGGCTCAAGCACGACCTGATCGACCCCGACCAGCCCGGCGCGACGGTGGACGCAGTGTACCCCTATCTGACAGAGGTCATCACGGCCGCGCAGCCGCCGGTACGGTAGCGCCCACCGGCGATCCACTCTTTTTCCGAAAATTGCCACCGGCTCTTCACGCGGCTATACTCCACCCCCGTCCCCGCCTGCTCCCCCGGACCCTGCGCCCCAATTGGCTCCGTTTTTCACAATGTTGACATCCCTGCCAAATCGGCGTACCGTAATCAGTACACTCAGCAGCCAGGCGCGTTTTCTTCCTCGCAAAACTGTTTCGCACCGCTTCCCCCTGCCGCGCACCTTTGTGACCGCCAGTTCGTACGGGAGGTCGGCCATGCGGCATATCACCCATCTGCTGCTCGCTCTCACAGCGCTGCTCATCGCGCTGCTGCTTGCAGGCTGCAGCCCCGTCCAGCAGTCCATGCAGGCTCCCTCCCCCCTGGCCGCAGCCTTGATCGGCCAGCCGAAGGCTCCCTTTCAAGTCAACATCATTCCTCCCTCCCCCGAGGTTTCCGCCCTGGCGGAATACGCCGAGATCCCGGTGAGCCTCTACACGGGCACGCCGGACATTGCCATTCCGCTCTATGCGCTCCAGGAGCGCGACCTCGCGCTGCCTGTCTCGCTCACGTACCACGCGTCCGGCCACAAGGTCGAAGACGCGGCGCCGCGCACCGGGCTGGGCTGGTCCCTCAACGCCGGCGGCGTGATCGCCCGCAGTGTGCGCGGTCTGCCCGACGAGTACAGCACAGGCCTGGCCAAGGGCTTTCTCAGCCAGGCCGCCGCGATGGGAAGTGTCGGCGCCTACGCCCTGGGCAGCGACGAGCAACGATTCCAGTGGTACGATGCCATGGCCGCCGGCTGCCGCGATGCGGAGCCGGACGTGTTCTACTTCAACTTCGGGGGCTATGCCGGCAAATTTCAGTTTGACTGGGACGGCAGCATCGTCGTCGATTCCAGCAGCAAGCTGACCGTTACGCCTAACGGCCTGAATCCAAACGATGCCAGCTTTATCCGTGGCTGGCAGGTGCAGACACCCGACGGCCTGCGCTATCGCTTCGACGTGCAAGAAGCGACCACCACCCGCTACTCGTCCACGCTTGACATAATCAATGACCCCTGCCGAACCCTGCTGGAAAGCCAACGCCCGCCGCAAAGCTGGTACCTGGCCGAAATCTACTCCCCCGCTTCCGATAGCAGCATCCTGTTTACCTATGCGAGCTATCACCAGGTCGCCGAGCGTTGGTCGCTCGAGACCCAGGTCCATAACGCCTCCCTGGCGCCCGCGACTCCCAACAAGGAAAAGATGGTGATGGATATCGCCGGGAAATACCTGCGCTCGATCCGCACATCGTCGGGGCAGACGACCGTCGACTTCCTGCCGGGGTTGGCACGCACCGATGTGAATGGCGAGGACCTCCAAACCCTCGGCGCCGTCCGGGTCAGCGACCGCAACGGAACCGTCGTCAAGCACTGGGATTTTGGCTACGACTATCGCACGGGACGGCTGACGTTGATCTCGCTGCAGGAAGCGATCGGCAGCAGCACCAAGCCACCGTATCGGTTTGAATACTATAGTGGAGCCCTGCCCGACCCGCTCTCGTTTCGCAGCGACCATTGGGGCTTCTTTAACGACAACACCGCCAACACCTTGATCCCTGCGACGGTCGCCTTTCGCAGTGATTTGACAGAGGTCGAGCTTGGGGGCGCCGATCGATCGCCGTCGCCTGCTAAGCTCGCGGTGGGCATGCTCAAAAAGATCACGTACCCCGCCGGCGGCAGCGATACGTTCGAGTTTGAGCCCCATGAATACAGCTACAAGCAAAATGATAAGCTGGAAGTCCAGCAAATGCAGCATAAGAGCGTCGGGGGCACTGCGCCCGACGCTGACTGGCCGCCCAGCGTTTTGCGCGAGAAACGTTTCCCCATCCCTCTCCATGATCCGCGCACCGAACTGCGGCTGACCGTCCGTCTATCCTGCACCTGCCCCGGCTTTGCCTGCGGCACCCTGGCCCCCGTCGAGGCCAGGGTGGAGAAGAGCAATGGCGACGTGCTGGCCCAGCTGCGCCCACCTTGTTTTGTCAATCCCAACGGCGAGTCGCCGCCCACCTTTTACGAGCAGCGCATCCCCAATGTGGGCGCCGGATCCTACGTATTAGTGGTCAGGGCGAAAGGCTTCCCGACCAACCCGGCCCTCGGTCGTAACAGCATCTCGGCCAGCGTCGGCTGGGACGAGACCACCGGCGAATCGATCGTCCTGCGCGAGCGCGGCGGCGGGGTCAGGGTGGCGAAGATCACCCGCTCTGGCGGCTTTGGCAACCCCGACCAGGTGACCCGCTATCTCTACACCATGCAGGATGGCAGCCGAGAGATATCCTCCGGTTCGCTGCTGGCATGGGGCCTTGTCTATGAGTTGTGGTCGACCTATGTCCATGCCGAAGGCTTTGTGAATGTCCCAGAACAAAAATTCGTGCGTTTTTCGCAAAACCGCTCGGCCCTCGGCATGACGCAGGGCAGCCATGTCGGCTACAAGCAGGTGACAGTGCTCCAAGGCGCCGGCGGGGAGAACGGCAGAACGGTCTATCGCTACACCTCGCCGATTGACGTCCCGGATTTTCATTCCTTCACCGTCCCCTTTCCTCCGGCGACGAGCTTCGACTATAAGCGAGGTCTGCTGCTCCAACAGTCGGACTACGCCGCTAACGGCACGGTGCCCGTCCGGACGATCACCAACCGCTACGCCTTCCACTCGCGCACCGTCCCCGCGCTAAAAGTGGGTTGGGCCAAGCCCGCCGCAGGGCAGGCCATCAGCGGCGCAGATTTCCTCGATCGCTACGCGTGGGAAGGCTATGGCAATGTGCTGGGCTATTCCCGCCTGGTCGAAACCAAGGAAGCAATGTTCTATGAAAAAACCACCACCTATGCCTACGATGAAAGCGGTCACCGCCAGCTGACCAGCACGACTATCTTGGACAGTGAAGGTAAGCAAATCGTCACGGCCAACAAGTACCCCACGGACTATCCGCCGGGGACCACCGCCGCACTCGACCGCCTGGTGGCCGATCATATGCTCGACCGCGTCGTCGAAACGGTGACGTATCGTCGCGCAAGCGGAACGCAGGTTGAGTTGATTGCCGCTTTGCGCAATGAGTACGCCCTGTTCGGCGGCGTGCCAAGACTGCTCCATGTCTTCGCCGCGGATCTCCCCGCCCCGCTCGTTACCACAAACCCCTTTGCCGCCGCACAGGCGTTGTATGAACTCAGGTTGACCTATCGTGTCTACGATAGCCACGGCAACGTGCTGGAGCACGCCGCGCCGGGGGGCGTGGTTACCGCCTACCAGTGGGACGATCGCGCCACCCTGCCTGTGGCCGCCGTCGAGCACGCCCAGGCGAACCAGATCTTCCACACGAGCTTCGAGGATACATCCGGAACGACCTCTGCCAACGCGCGCACGGGCAGCCGTTCTCTCCTGGTGGCGGGGGCATACCAGGTGCCGCCCCGTGGCCTTCCCGCCGTACCCGGCGACTATCTCCTCTCCTACTGGCACGCCCCGGCGGCAGGTCCGGCCGCCGGCTCCTGGTCGCGGTCCGTGCTGCTCATTCCCAACTACCGGCCCGGCACGCCCATCACGACGCCCGCCATCGACGGTCTCCTCGACGAAGTCCGGATCTACCCGCTCACGGCCCGGATGCACACGCTCACCTACCGGCCCTTGACCGGCATCACCGCCGAGACGGACTTCAACGATATTTCCACCTTCTACGAATATGACAGGCTGGGCCGCCTGTCTGCCATCCGGGACGGTGACGGCAGTATCGTGACGGCCTACGACTACCGCCTTGGCTATGCGGGCGCCCCCACGGGAGTCAACTACGTGCGCACCTATACGCCCCAAGTCGGGGGCATCCAGACCAAGGACCAGATTGCCGCTGCCCTCGCTGGAGGGGAGGATGCGGTCCTGCAGAGCACGGATTATGTGGACGGCCTGGCCAGGGTCGTCCAACAGGTGCGGAAGGGCGCGTCTGCCCAAAAGCGGGACGTCGTCAACATCGTTGCCTATGATTCATTTAGCCGCAAGGCGCTGCGTCCCCTGCCCTTTACCGTGGCTCAAGCCAATGGCGATTACAAGGTTTTCGACCCCATGCACCACCCCTTGGCTGCGTTTTACGCCGCTGCCGGCGACAAGGTGGCCGATACCGGCAGGCCGTTCGCCATCACCAGGTACGATCAGAGCCCGCTGAATCGCGTCGTCGAGCAGGGCGCGGCCGGGGAAGCGTGGCAGCCCGGCGCCGCCGATCCGCACACCCTGGCCTATACCTATCGCGCCAACACTGCCGCCGACGCCGTCTTGCTTTGGCAGCCAGGCCCGGGAAACCTCGTCGCAAGCAGCCTCTATGCGCCCGGCAGCCTGGAGCTGACGATCACGCGCGGCGAAGATGGCCACAGGCAGTGGAGTTTCAAGGACCGGCAAGACCGCACCGTGCTGGAGTTAGCCGAGGGGGAGAACGGCGAAAAGCTGCGGACCTACTACGTCTACGATCTGAAAGGCAACCGGACGCACGTCGTTCCCCCCAAGACGGCAGCCGCGGCCGCCCCTGCCCCGCCCGCGACCATCGCCGCCGGCGACCTGGCGCAGGGCGGCTACCACTATACCTACGACGGCCGCGGCCGCCTGGTCGAACAAGCCTTGCCCGGAGCTGCACCAAAGTTCATGGTCTATGACCGCTGGGACCGCCTGGTGCTGAGCCAGGACGGCGTCCAGCGCGCCGCGCAACGCTGGAGCTTTAACAAATATGACGCATTCGACCGGGTCATCATGCGCGGCGAGCTCGTCCTCCCCGGCGATCGCGCGGAAGTGCAGCAGCGTGTACACGATTTCTACGCTTCTCCCGCTCCCGCCCTGTCCACCCGTTATGAAACGCAGGGCGACTTTCATGGCTATACCAACCGCAGCTTTCCCGTCCTTGCCCTGGGCCCCGCAAGCGCTAGCGAAATCTACGTCGTGACCTACTACGACGACTATTCGTCGCTTGCGGGCTTCCCTGCGCCCGCCCGCTTTCAGTTCCAGCCTGAGCTGGGCGCAGACGCGCCGCTGGACAAAGCCGTCGGCCGCCAAACGGCCGAAAAAGTCCGCATCTTGGGCACGTCCCGCTATCTCTATTCCGTCACGTATTACGACACGAAATATCGGCCCATTCAGATCGTGCGCAGCCGCCACAACGGCAGCCTGGACCGCGTGACCAACACCTATTCCTTCACCGGCAATCTGGCCCACACGCTTTCTGCCCACCGCCAGGAAGGCACGCGCACGGAAGTTGCGCAGGACTACGTCTATGACCATGGGGGCCGGCTGCTGGATGTCTTTCACCAGGTCGACCGCGAGGCACGTGTGCTGCTCTACCACGACGCCTACAATGAGCTGGACGAGCTGGTCGAAAAGAATCTCTATTCGGCTGACGGCGGCGCGACCTTTGTCCAATCCGTCGACTATCGCTACAACATCCGCGGCTGGGTCACCTCGATCAACAATTCCGCCCTGCAGGTGGAGGACGCGACCAACGACGACAGGAACGATCTGTTTGGCATGGAGCTATTCTACGACGTGCCGACGAACCGCCTCGGCAACGTTGCGCAGTTCAACGGCAATGTCTCTGGCCTCCAGTGGCAGAATGACAATATCGGCGAGGAGCAGGCCTATGTCTATCAATACGACGCCTTCAACCGGCTGCAGGCGGGGCTGTACAAGAATTTCGCGCACCCCGAACGTCAGCGCGCCTACGACGAGGCGGGCATCCAATATGATGCCAATGGCAACCTTGTGGGCCTCCAGCGCTATCGTTGGCAGGACGCCGCCCGCACGCTCATCGACGGCTTGACCTACACGCTGGCGGGCAACCAGCTGCAGCGCGTGCAGGACAGCAGCGGGCGCGCCCAGGGCTTTCGCGAATCCGGGACCCCGGGCGACGACTATGCGTACGATGCCAATGGCAACATGGTCCTCGACCGCAACAAAGGCATCACCGTCACCTACAACCACCTCAATTTACCCGATGCGCGTCGAAGATCGCGCCGGCGCCTCCCTTCTCTACACCTACGATGCGCACGGCGCCAAGCTTGCGCAAACGGTGTTCGACGTCACGTCCACCGTCACAACCGATTACGTCGGCAGCTTTGTCTATGAAAACGGCGCCCTCCGCTACGTCGCGCATGACGCCGGCATCCTCGTCCCCGGCGCTGCTGGCTCGGGGTGGGCCTATTACTACTACCTGCCGGACCATCTCGGCAACGTGCGCGTGACCTTTGCCGTGCGCCCACAGGGGCCGGCCAACCAACCGACCGCCGTGCTCGTCCACGCTGCCGATTACTACCCCTTTGGCTGGCAGATGGCCGGCCGCCAGTTCCAAGCGCGCAGCGCGCCGCCGATCGACCACCTCTACAACGGCAAGGAGCTCCAGGACGAGCTCGGGCTGAATTGGTACGACTTTGGCGCGCGCATGTACGATCCCGCCCTCGGCCGCTGGCACGTCGTGGACGCGGATGCCGAAACGTATTACACCCAGTCACCCTATACGTATGCCCTGAACAATCCCATTCGTTATCTCGACCCCAATGGCCGCGGCCCGCTCGACTGGCTCGATAGAAACGTATGGATCCCCTTCAAAGACCCGCTTTCCGAGCTGGACACAACGCGCACGCTAAAAGTAGTCGGCGGCGCAGCCCTGGCCGTGGGGACCGGCGGCCAGAGCCTCTGGTTCCAGGGCGCTGCCTTGTTGCTCGCCTCGGATCAGGTCTCATCCGGAATTCTGGGTACCGAGTCCTATGTCAGCCAGGCCGGAACCGCGGCATGTGGCGGCAACGAAGCGTGTGGGACCGTTGCGGAAATAGGCACGTCGTTGGGCACTATTGTTCCCAACATTGCGAAACGTATTCTGCAACGCAGTTTGTCCGGCGGTGTTGCCGCGGCGGAAGGGCTCGAAGGCGCCGGCGTAGTGACAAAACGAACCTGCCTACCACACGTTCGAAGAAGCGTTTGGCCAGGGCAACCACGTGGCCGAAGTGGTGGTACGCCATGAGGGGAAGACAATTGGCACGTGGTGGGAAGCATCTGGCGCAGCAGGCCATACGGAGATGCAAGCCCTAAGTCGCTGTAAAGCTCCAACGCGGACTGTCAGAAGTTGAAATCAGGGGCTGGTTTCCCCCCTGCCCCTGGCAGGGCGGTTGTATGAACACCATGAACGCACTGGCGGAACAGACGGGGGGAAGCAGTATCTATCGGACGCCAAAGGCAGTTTATCATTCCCGATAGATTAAGTTCGCCGAATGTACGCTGCGAACCGCTGCACGCTCCTCTCCAACCCAGCGGGTCACGAACGCCGGCTAGCACTGTCGAACGCACGTCCGGCAGATGCAGGTCCAGCACCCACAAGTCGTCGGCAGCAGGAGATGCCGTCCAACGCCCTTCACCAGCGTGACATCGTCCCAAGCCAGGTCGGGCGCCAACGGCTTGAGTTCCTGTTCGGCAATTCGGAGCAGGCCCAGCGCCGCCTCGGCGCGTGGCGATCTTTGGGAATTACCGTTATACTATGACGCCTTCCCTGGGGAAATGGGGGCATTGGTCGTGACAATGGCACTTGGCGCAAGGAGCGAGGTATGCAGAAATCAGAACTTCTCAATTGGCTGCAAGAACAGATCCGCCAGTGGGAAGCCTTCCTCGACGAGTTCGGCCGTGACCGCCTGGAGCAGCCCGGCGTCACCGGCCCCTGGTCCATGAAAGACGTCGCCGCCCACATGACCGGCTGGAATCAGCGCCTGGTCTCCTGGATCCAGGCCGCCGCCCGCGGCGAACCCCATCCTCCCGCACCCTGGCCGGCGAATCTCCAGGAAGACGATGCAATTAACGCCTGGATCTACGAAACCAATCGCGACCGCGCCCTCGACGCCGTCCTGGCCGACACCAACCAGGTCTTCCAGGAACTCCTCGCTACCGTCGCGGCCTTGCCCGACGACGTTCGCATCGAAACGGTCCGCAGTGATGGTGGCCGCGAATACTACCTCGTCTGGCTTGGCGACAAACGCTACCCGGCCGGCGAGTTCTTCGACCACTTTCACGACGACCACGAGCCCGACCTCCGCGCCTGGCTGGCCCAGAACCCGCAGCCCTAGGACACACTTCCTGGAGGTGTCCGACCGAAGGTCGGTGCCCACCTCCAGGAAGTGGTCACCTCCTAATCCGCCTGCTCCCGCGCCGCCTGCCGGAACAGCCACGCCGATCCTCCAAACAGCGCCACAAAGAACACCGTCAGACCGGCGACATCCAGCGGCCAGCGCGGCCCCGACGCCCCCCATCCTGCCGCCAGCGCAACCACGCCGACCAGCGCCTGCGCCCCCGCCGTCACTACCATCGCGCGCGCCATGGCATCCGCCCGGAAGCGCGCCACGATCGAACCGGCAATGCCCACCGCCAGCACACCAACATACAGCAGGTTGGCCGCATCACCCTCACTCCCGATGAGCCCCACCGCCAGGTTGATCCAGATGAGCAGAAACGCCGCCAAGAGCGCCACGCCCACACCCAGCCGGTAGGCGATACTGCCCGACTTCCGCACCGCCAGCTCAAGCGCCAGGCCCGTGCCGAACAGCAGGGCGCCCGCCAACAGGAAATCGAACGGCCCCCAGTTCATCTCGCCGTTGACCTGCATCGCCACCCAGGGCAGTAGCAGCAGGATCACGGCGCCGCTCCAGGCCGCGATGCGCCACGCGTTCCAATGCCGCCCACTGCCGTTGCCTGGGCTATTTACTGGAGTTCCACCTGTGTTGCCAGCCATTCGCTTACCTCCCTATCACGTGCCACGGTTCAGCCTGGCCCGTCGCCAGCCCATACCCCTAAGGATAGGCCGACCGGCCCGCCGCCGCCACGGTTCACGTGCCTCCCCCCGCGCACCCAGGTGCTTGACATGAGCGTCGCGCACGAGTCGTAGAAACTGAGTTTCTCGCAGAAACTCAGTTTCTGTTCCCCGCCGAATCTTCGCCGGACCTTGTGCCCGCCCCCACCCCGCAGACCTCAGCCGGCACGCCCTTGCTCTACTGCGCGTTCATCGCCCACTTCGCGCCGGTGACAATTTCGCCGTTGCCCAGGGGCAGTGCGATAATCTCCCTCCCCCCGCCGCGGCCGGACACTTCCTGGAGGTGTCTCTGCCTGTTGCGACGGTATTCGTTTATCTGGTGGGATCGTAAGAAAAGGAGCGAATGGTGTCCCAGGAATATATCGCGATGCGCGGCGCCCGTGAAAACAACCTGAAGAATGTATCGCTGCGCATCCCCAAGCGCAAGATCACCATCTTCACCGGCGTATCCGGCTCGGGCAAGTCGTCGATCGTCTTCGACACGATCGCCGCCGAAGCGCGGCGCCAGCTCAACGAAACCTTCAGCACGTTCGTCCGCAACTTCCTGCCCCGCTACGCCCAGCCGGACGCCGACGCCATCGAGAACCTGAGCATGGCGATCGTCGTCGACCAGAAGCGCCTCGGCGGCGGCTCGCACTCGACCGTGGGCACGATCACCGATATCTACTCCGTGCTGCGGCTGCTCTTCTCGCGCGTCGGCAAGCCGTTCGTCGGCTATTCCAATGCCTTTTCGTTCAACGATCCGCAGGGCATGTGCCCGGAGTGCAACGGCCTCGGCCGCAAGATCGGCGTCGACCTGGACAAGTTCCTCGACACGTCCAAGTCGCTCAACGAGGGCGCGATCCTGTATCCGCGAATACGCCGTCGACAGCTGGGGCTGGAACATCCTGATCCAGTCGGGCCTCTTCGACAACGACAAGAAGCTGGCCGACTACACGCGACGAAGAGATGGACCTGCTGCTCCACGGCAAGCCCTACAAGGTCAAGATGCAGATGGCGCAAGCCGGTCAACCTGACCTTCGAAGGCATCGTCGACAAGTTCAGCCGCAAGTACATCACGGGCGACCTGAAGAGCTACTCCGAGCGCACGCAGAAAGCGGTCGCGCCCTACCTGACCTACGGCCCGTGCACGCTCTGCAAGGGCGCGCGCCTCAGCCAGGCGGCGCTCGGCTGCAAGATCAACGGCTACAACATCGCCGAGCTGGCGGCGATGGAAGTGGGCGAGCTGATCGAGGTCATCCGGGCGATCAAAGACCCGGTGGCCGCGCCGATGGTCGACTCGCTGGTCGAGCGGCTGCAGCACATGATCGACATCGGCCTGGAATACCTCAGCCTCAACCGCGAAACCGACACGCTCTCGGGCGGCGAGTCGCAGCGCATCAAGATGGTCAAGCACCTGGGCAGCAGCCTGGTCGATGTGCTGTACATCTTCGACGAGCCCAGCATCGGCCTGCACCCGCGCGACGTGCACCGCCTGAACGAGCTGCTGCAGAAGCTGCGCGACAAGGGCAACACGGTGCTCGTGGTCGAGCACGACCCCGACGTGATCAAGGTCGCCGACCACATCGTCGATGTCGGGCCGCACGCCGGCACGCGCGGCGGCGACGATCGTCTTCGAGGGCAGCTACGCGGGCCTGCTGCAACGCCGACACCCTGACCGGCCGGCACATGAAGCAGTCGCATGCCGATCAAGGCGAGCTTCCGCCCGGCCAAGGGCAAGCTGCCCATCGCCAACGCCCGCGTCAACAATCTCCAGAACGTCAGCGTCGACATCCCGGCCGGCGTGCTGACCGTGGTCACCGGCGTGGCCGGCTCCGGCAAGAGCTCGCTCATCCACGAGAGCTTTCTGCCGCCAGCACCCCGACGCGATCGTGATCGACCAGTCGCCGGTGGGCGTCTCCAGCCGCTCCAACCCGGCCACGTACACCGGCATCATGGACGATGTCCGCAAGGCCTTTGCCAAGGCCAACAAGGTCAGCCCGTCCCTGTTCAGCTTCAACTCCAAGGGCGCCTGCGAAAACTGCCAGGGCCTGGGCGTCATCTACACCGAGCTGGCCTTCCTGGACGAGGTCAAAATGCCCTGCGAGATCTGCGGCGGCAAGCGCTTCAAGGACGAGGTGCTGGCCTACAAGTTCGACGGCAAGTCGATCGCCGACGTGCTGGACATGACCGTCCGGGAGGCGCTCGACTTCTTCGACACCAAGGAGGTGGCGAAAGATGTCAGTGCGCAAGCTGCAGGCCATGAGCGACGTCGGCCTGGACTACCTGACGCTCGGCCAGCCGCTGAGCACGCTCTCCGGCGGCGAATGCCAGCGCATCAAGCTGGCCAGCGAGCTGCACAAGAAGGGCAGCATCTACGTGATGGACGAGCCGACCACCGGCCTGCACATGTCGGACATCGGCCATCTGCTCGCCATCATCAACCGGCTGGTGGACGCCGGCAACACGGTGATCGTCATCGAGCACAACCTGGCGTTCATCAAGAACGCCGACTGGATCATCGACATGGGGCCCGAGGGCGGCAACAAGGGCGGCCGGGTCATGTTCGAGGGCACGCCGCAGCAGCTGCTGGACTGCCAAGCAATCGCTGACGAGCGCCTACCTGCGCAGCTAAGGGGCGCGCGTCTTTCACCCGCTCGGAAGGAAATCTGCATGTTTGACGTCACCGGCCTGGCCCCCGAGGCCCGCCCCGTCGCCCTCGCCGCCGCCGCGGTCTACTACCGCCACACCGCGCGGTGGTTTATCGGGCTCGTCTGTTTTGGCTCCGCTGCGCGCGGGGACGTGGTCCCCGGCGTTAGCGACCTGGACTTTCACCTCTACCTGGATCCGTCCGCTTTCGCCTCCGCGGACGGCCACGACAACATCCTCCCGCTCGACTTAGGGCTAGCCATCCACCGCGACCTGGCGCAGATCGACCCCGCCCCCTTCCGCTACATCGACGGTGGCGCCGAGATCGCCCTCATCCCGGACGGGCACATCGGCCCCATCCCCGGCACCTACCACGTCGTGGCCGGCCGCCTTCCTGTCCCCGAGGCCACCAACGCCGAGGTCAAGGCCCAGGCGCGCCAGGCCCTTGCCGCCGTGCAGCCGCTGCCGCCCTTCGTCGCCGCCGCCCTCCTCCAATCTGGGGGCGGCCGGGGCGATCTCGCCCCCACAGTCCGCGCCTTCTGCCAGCTGGTCTGGCCCGCTGTCTACCAGGCCGCCTGTCTTCTGCAAAACGACGCGCTCGCCGCCTGGCGCCTCACCAAGACGCAGGCCGCCGAGCTGCTCCCCGCCGGCCAGCCGATTGGCCGGCATGCCCGCGCCTTCGACGCCGCCCGGCGCCGCTACTATCCCGCCGAATCCTCGCTCGACGACGCCCTGGCCGTCATCGAAACCGGCTCAGCCTTCTTAGCGGCCGTCGCAGCCTGGCCAATCCCGTAGCCATATGGGAGTCGTCCACGATTTTGGGCGCGCCGGAACACACCTCCCGCGTAGCCCGCACGCCCCGTGCGGGGTGGCCGTCAGGCCACACGTGTGGGCGGCAATACGGGCACACGGGCCTGCCGGCTACACGGGGCAAATTCGTGAAAGGCCGGTGAGATGGCCGGGGGCATCTACAACAGGCCCGGCGACCTCCAGCTCACGAACGTCACCTTGAGCGGCAACACCGCGCCCTATGCCGGCGGCGCCCTGGCCGCAACGGCGGCCCCACGCTGACCCACCTGCCGCAACTCTACCTCCCGCTGGTCACGCCTGGCTAGCGTTCCGCTCTGCCGCCCTGCTTCCTAGTCTCGTAGCTCTGGCACCGAATCAGTCCCCGGCGATGAGCGGCAGGTAGAGCGAACCGCCGTTCTGGCCGGTCGGCGGCGGTGTCGGCCCGGCCGCTGCTCGTCGCCAGAAGCCGCTCTGCAGTGAGTAGGCGCCCCCTGTCATGGCCCCGGCACCAGTCTGGCCGGCGCTGCCGCTGAGGCTGTAGGTGCCGCCTGCGCTGCTGCCGCTGCTGGTGCCGCCGCCCCCGGCCACCACCCAGCGATCCACTCCGTCTGCCAACTGGGCGGCCACGGTGATTCCCCCCACCATGAGCACCAGGACGAACACGATCAACGCCCCCCAGAACACGCGCCGCGCGCCCATTATTCCGCCCCTGCCGGCGCAGGGATTAAACCTTGCACGGCATCCGCCGGGCGCCCCAGCCCCTGCATCTGCTTGAAGTAGGCGCCTTTTTCCTCCGGCTGGCCGTAGGCGGCAGGGCTGAGGTAGGTGCCGCGCTCGCCTGGAGGCTTGTCCGCCTCCACCACGATGCGATGAGCCTCGGCATAGGCGTCATGGCGGATACCGGTCACCTGCCACGAAACCTTCAGTCCCGCCGCGCCGCCTGCGATCTGAAAGCGGTTGTTCTCGATCTCCTGGGCGATGTAGATGGGCGCAAACCCCCCAATCGGCGTCAACTGGTAGCGAAAGTCCTGGTTCAGCGCCGCAAAGTAATCGGGGAGCTGCACAACTGCCCGGCCCTCGGCATCCAGGATGACGTTGCCGTTGTAGACATTCATCATGTCAGGCGACTCGACAAAGGAGTGGCTCAGGGTCCGGTTCTGCGGATCGAGGGGATGATCGATGGTGAAAGAGCCGGCCGACTTCGACAGTGTGCCGATGATTTGTACATCGCCCCAAGAACAATCCGGCACGGCCGCCATTAGCACCGAGAGCATAAATACCTACGGCACCACTACCGTTGCCTGATCCGCTTAGACCTTTGCCACCATTACCAGCGCCCCAGCCCGAAACGCCTATGCTATAGCCTGCGTTATTGAGAATGTCCCCTACCCCAGCGACTCCTATAGGCCCCGTGCCACGGACGCCGGTGCCCTCAAGGCTGAGCGCCTGTCCAACCACACCGGATGTCGCGGTGCTACCTCCCGCCGATGCTAATCCGTACACGCCCGTGCCGCTCGTGCTGGCACTCTGGCCCAACACCCCGTACGTGACGCCCGTGGCGGCAGTGGCCACACCGGCGACGCCCAGCCCCCCGGTGCTGGCGCTCTGGCCCAGCACACCGTGGTTGATGCCCGTGGCGGCCGTGTTGCTGCCGTAGACACCTGCTCCTGTGGCACTTGCACTTTGCCCAGAGATACCGTAGGTCGTGCCCCCGGCAGCGAGGCCAATGGTGCCGCCTGTCAACGTCAGTCCGGTGCCGCTCCCCGTCCAGGTGGATCCCCAGTGATCGTGATCGCTGTGGGAAACGGTCGCTGCGCTGCCGCTGCCCCCAAAGGCGACACTCAAGGTGACGTCCCCGCCGGCGCCGCCGCCGGTCAGCCCGGCACCGGCATTGACCGCGGTCACGTCACCGCTGCCGCCCCCCACATCGGCGCTGCACGCCCAGGCGGTGCCGTTCCACTTGGCGATCTGGCCGTTAGTACAGCTCAGGCCGCCCAGGACATCCGCATCGGCGCTGCAGGTCCAGGTGGCGCCGGTCCACTTGGCGATCTGCCCGTTGGCACAGCTCAGGCCGCCCAGGACATCCGCATCGGCGCTGCATGTCCAGGCGGCGCCGGTCCACCTGGCGATCTGCCCGTTGGCACAGCTCAGGCCGCCCAGGACATCCGCATCGACACCGTCGGCAAAGCCTGCCGGCATACCGCTCAGTCCGGCCCAGGGTGCGGCCTGGCTCCACAGCGCCTGGGGCGTGGCCGTCAAGGCCTGGCGCGGGCTCAACGTGGTATAGGCGCCGGTCCCGGCGGCACGCACCTGGATCTCCAGCCAGTAGGCGGTACCGGCGAAGATCGCACCAAAGTCCAGGTTCACGCTGAACAGCCCGGCGCCCACCGGCACAGCCGCCGTGGTGATGGTGCTCCCTACCTGGCTGCCGCCGTTCGCGGCGTCAAACAGGCTGAACTGCATGTCGAAGCTGCCGTTGGCCGGGCTCCCGCCGGCCGCCAGCTCGCCCTGATAAGTGAAACCTGTACCCAAGGGGACGTTGGCCCCGGTCAATGCCCGCGTTGTTTCATCCTGGGCCTGCACGCCTTGACTCCCTGTCAGACTCAAGCAGAGGCTGACCAACAAGGCGACCATCCACAGGACTGCAGAGTGCGTTTGCTTCTTCATCGTTTTTCCTAATCAGAGTTATCAACAACGCATACGCCGGCTTCTTGATCACCGGCGTTCAAAACTTCTTGACTATAGCGTGAGACAATGGCAGCGCGGTCGGCGGCAGCCATGGTGGGGGTTCCCTCCTCGGGCTGGAGCTAGCTGCACGGTGTGTAAATTACGGCTGATTACACAGGACGCAAGAGCGTCAAGAATAGAGGGTGTCGAAAGAAATGTCAATGGTCTCCCCGGCGTTGGGTGCATGTCATGCTGGGGGCAGGTTTTTGGCGGCAGCCCAGGTAGCATCGAAATGGTTGCTGAGGACGGCGGCACGCAGGGGGATGAGATTTTCGGCGCCTTGGCGTGACCAGCGCATGCCTGGGCCGGTGAATCTGGCCTTGAACTGTTTGGCGCCGCTTTCGATCACGCCGCTGCCGATGGGCCATTCTTCTTCGCGCATTTCGAGATAGTTCATGCGTAACTGGTTGGTGCGGAAGTAAGTGGCCTCGCGGGCGAGCGCTTCTTGTTTTGCCGGTGATGCTGATTTTGGGGTGGTTGCCGCTGGTGCGGCTTTTGTGGTTTGGCCGGACTTGTCGGTTTTCGCTGGCGGCTGGCGGGCGGCCTGCGCCTTGTCCAACTCGGCGGCGATGCGTGCGGCATGGCCCTGGTAGAGCAGCGTGGTCCGGCTGTTGAGCCAACGTCGGTGACTGCTCGTCCCCTCCGCCTTGAGCAGCCGCGCGGCTTCGGCCAAGTGCTGCCTGGCGTGGTACCAGTCCACTAACTGGTGGCTGCGGCCAAAGTGCAGCGCCGCCTGGTGCCAGATCCAGACCGCACCGTCACCCAGCACGATGGTGTCCTGCGCCTGCTCCCAGCCACAGCAGCGGGCCTCCGCCCAGAGCAACTCCCCCAGCACCTCTGGCCCGCCCAGGTGCGCAACGTAGCGATTGTTCACCGCATGCGCCAGCTCAACCACTTCGCCAGTTTCGCTATCCCGAGTAGGCTGCACCGCCACGTCAAAGACGTCACCGATTTTCAGTTCTTTCCACTGCTCATCACGGATGTAGATCAGCGCACCATCCAGCGCCACACCCTTGCGCTGGTCCGCCACCTCCGCCCGGCTCGGTGGATCCCACAGCTCGGGTAAGCCGTTGGCCAACTGCCGTTCCCGCACCTCCAGCGCCCGGAACCGCGCTCCCCAGCCGCTTGCGTGCAGCGCCAGATGCTGGAACACGAGACATGCACCCGCCCGATCCGCTGCATGATGGTTTCCGCCAACGCGAACGAACCCACCGCCGCACTCAGCCACACCATCTCCTGCTCCAGACTCTCACTCCACACCCCTGCCCCGAGCTCAAGTTGTTCGTCCAGGGGGAAAAATCCCTCGCTTGCAGGAAGGGCAGTAGTAGTAGCCACGTTCGAGTGCACCGTTCACCACCCAACTCTCGAGCTCCGTCGGCTTCTGCCCCTTGTACCGCATCTCCTGTCCGCACTGGGGGCACTTCATCCCCGCCGCCGGCTGCACCGCCTCCTGCCCCGCCAGCACCGTCAGCGCCAGTTCCTGCCCAAACCCCTCCCGCAGCTTCAGCACCTCCTCCTCGATCTGCCGCAGGTTCGGCGCCTGTGTTCGTCTCGTCCCACGCCAGCAACTCATCGATCGCCGCTTCTGCTGCCGCCAGCAGCCGTGCCCGTTTCTGTTCCCGTGTCGCTTTCATTGCTCCCTCCCCCTTTGTCGCCTAGCTTACTACACACCTCCTTTCTTGTCGCCCCCAAGTTGAAATGCACCCCCCGGCGTTAGAATTTTGCGCCTGGAACCTAGTGCAGGAAAAGCTGATCGGTGCCCTTCAGGTTGCTCTGTTGGACGCCTTCACGCTGGCTACCAACAGCCGACACCTGTTCGGGATCGCTTTGGACGCCCGGCAGCACAGCGGTAGGCTCTTACGTCTATGCCTACCGCTGTGCTGCTGACTAAGCAGCATTTGCCTGCAGCAAGAAATGCCTGCGAGGCGAGCGCATGACGTTACTCGCTCTCCGCTCAGGACGCCGCGTCGACCACCGGCGGTCGGGGCGGCGGCGTGACGCGCTGCACGTTCACGATAAAGTAGCCGCTAAAGTCCGAACAAGAGACCGGCACCTTGTGGTCGGTGTTGAAGGGGCCGATATACTTGGGGAAGACATCGGGCTTCCGGCCGCTGTGGAACGCTGCGCAGCACAACGCGCCCTCCGTTGCCCTTGCCCGGCGCTTAGGCTTTGTCACAGAACCGTGTGCACGCCCGTACACAGCGGCCCGGGAGCGTAGACCGCCAGAAAAGACGGCGCTTTACCCTTGACCGTGATCGTATGGGTGCCGGCGGGCACGCGGAACGTGCCGTTTGCCTGCTCGACCCGGCGCGGCCCGTAGACGCGGCCGGCGACCAGCAGTGCCACCATCAGCACGAACAGCCCGCCCACGGCGGCCAGCGCACCATAATAGACTCGCATCGCCACACTCCCTGCTGCTTCTGTATCGTGCACGAGATCCATCACTGCGGAGGGCGGCGTATCCGTCGTCCTGCCCGGACACGTGACCCAGATCGGGAACACGCCGCCCTCCTGGTACAGGCGCACCAGGTTCCCTGCAATGGGTTGGTCCCCATACGCAAGCGTCGGGCTGATGTTCTTCGTCACGTAAAAGTTGATGTTCAGGTTATGTTCTGTCTTGAGCTGAGACCCGTGATAGCTGCTCATCGGCGTCTGGAGGCCCCAGTTCTCGAGACGCGACAGGTCCACGCCGTTTGCCGTGAGATGCAGCGACGAATACAGGTGTGTATTGGGGTCGGGCAATGCCACATAGAGTTGGACGGTTGGCTCGGGCACTACCTCGTCGAGCCGGCGCCCAAACTCGTCTACGCGCATCGGCGTGAGGAAGTAGAGTTCGGACGCGCAGTAGGCCGAGCCCGTCACAATGTTCACATCCCGGCTCTTCACTTGATGGCGAATGAACCGCTCCGGCGTGTAGCCGAGCTGCGCCGCAAGCTGAAAGAGGCCCTGATCCACCCGGTCCATATGCCAGCGTCCGTAGGCGCTGCCGCCCACAAACAGCAGCACGACGAACAAGACCAGTCCGGCGACAACGCCGGCAGCGATAAAGTACCTTCTCATGCCAGGGGCTCGATCATCTGTGCTGCAATACAGCGCGTCACAAGAAGGCTCGCACGCTTCGCGCTATGCCCCCCGCCTGCGGTAGCAGAAGCTGAGGACAAAGCCCGCAATACAGGCGACGGGAAACGTGTACCAGGTGGGAGGGATGCCATAGACCAGGGCAAAATACGGCACACTCACGAAAATAACTGGTGAGGCGGCCAGCGGGGCGAGCAGCAGGGTCAAGAGCGTAAAGGTGTTGTGGGCCGCCATCGTTTGTATGGTGTACGGCACCGCAACCAGCACGCCGAGCAGGTAGTAGGCGAGGAGACAGATGGCAGCACCCAAGAACACGCCGCCTAGGCTGTCGTGGTCGCCATTGGGATCGATCAGCCGCCAGCCGATCCAGTAGCCGCTGATGCCGGCGGCCATGATCGCGATCAGCGTTAACGGGATTCTCCCGGGCACAATAATCCCATCGGCAATGCCCGCGGTGCCGGCTGCGATATAGGCCGGTATTGCTGCCACCGCGGCGGTCCAAGCGGCAGCGTACAATCGCAGGCGGGATCTTGGTGTCTTGGGGCTCAACATGCGGCGCACCCCCTTTCCGATGTTAGCGTAACACCTTGGGGAGAGAGTCGCATCGGTCAAAAGGACGGCTGATCCATAGCGATGTCTGCCGCCGGACAGACTACATCGGCGGGAGTGCCGGTACAAACCCGAGCGCGCAACTCGAAGGAATTTAGCCCCTGGAACGCAGCACAGGAAAGGCGCTATAATTCGGCCTCGCCGCGGGATGGATTCTGTCCTAGGGGGCAGCGCGTTCCAGATAGGAGAGGTGGGCACGGATGATGAATCAAGTACTGACGCGTGCGCGGCAAGAAGGAATGCGCAGCGTGGTGTGCGAAACGCAGAGCACAAACACGGGAGCAATCAAGGCATATCGGCGGCTCGGATTTCGGATGGAGGCGATAGACATATCGCTGTATTCGAACGAAGACTATCCGGACAAAGAAGTGGCTGTGTTCATGAAGCACAGGCTGTAGCTGAGGCTGATTGCTGTTTGGCCGTTGCAGCGTAGAGTTCACACAGCCTCCGAAGCCCGTACCTCGCGAGGGTGTGTTAACCGAGATATTCACATCATGCAGTTGATCTTCCGGGAAGCCCCCTCTTGGGGGAAGAGTCACCCTCCCGCTTGCCGCGACACTGTCGGAATCGGCGGCGGCCTGCGCTGGTCGCTAAAGTCGCGATCCTCCCTGACCTTGGGTTCCGACCGGCTCCCATCAAACAGCGCCCAAGAATAGGCACGCGTGGTGTAAATGTTGTCGACCTTCTCGATCTGCCGGTACTCAAACGTGGTGGGGTCCACATAGTCCAGCGTCAGCGCCGTGAGCGTGTAGGGCCCACTCAGCCCCTCTGACTTCATGGGCTGGCCGCTAAAGCTGAGCGTAACCGTGTGCACTCCTGTGCACAGCGGTTCGGCCCATGGCGAATCGTAGGTGTCGGCGTCCACGGCCTGCCCTGTCGGGTCCACCAGCTTACCGGCCAGCACGTAATCGCCGGTCCTGGTGACGACGAGGGTCACATGAAGCACGAGTACATCATAGTGTTTGTCGTCGTCGAAATCCACCGGCTGCTCGTCGCCGGCGCCGCCGATGTGTGCGATGGCACCTGGTGTGTCCGCTGCCATCGGAATGTCCGCCCGTGTGCAGATCTTGGGACACGAGGCGGGGTGAAAGGGTTCCGCGGCCGCATACACCTGCGCCAGGGTGTAGCTGTCGGCATACAGCCGGAAAAAGCGCCAGTTGGCGTGCAGGGCGTAGCTCGGCGTCCACAGCGGCTCGGGAGCGTCGACCGCCAGCAAAAACGGCGCTTTCCCCTTGACCGTGAGGACATGGGTGCCGGCAGGCACGCGGAAGGTACCCAGCCTGTAACTCCACGGAACATAGCCTTGGCCGACCCCTTCAAACTGCGCAGCAATCGACTCGTAGGGAAGTACGCCGGCATGCGTGATATCGAACTCGTCGCTGTCCGCCAGCCCAAACATCAGGTCCGTGTCGCGCGCCGCCGTGATGCGGTACGTCGCCGTGTATGTCTGCATCGTGCACCCGCTGTACTCGAAGCCCTGCCCTTGCGGCGTAATCTCGACGCCCAGGCGTGCCTCATAGTCGGCAACAAAGGCCGGCGACGAATACTTCTCGTCCAGGTAGCTGTCGACGGTTCCCCCAATGGTGCCGCCAACGTACACCGGCCCGACGACCCACGCCGCCAGCCCGGCCAGCGCCCACGGCCACACCCTGCCCCGTGTGCGCGGCAACAGGTTGCCCACCAGCACAACCGTAGCGACCACGCCTGCCGCAGCAACCAGGGTAATGCTCCCAAGCGCCAACAGCCCGGCGCCGATGCCGCCGTTATCCGGAATCGACCAAATGAGTATCGCCAGCCCGGCCCCCAGCACGAGCGACACGGCCGCCAACAAAACCAACAGTAGAAACACACTACGTGTGCGCATAAGAGGAGCTATGGTGATAGAACAGGCGAATCAGGCGGCGGCTTGCAACGGTGTCACCGCAGAGTCAAATGTGGTAGAGCACTACCTCCTGCGGTAGCAGAAGCTAAGGACAAAGCCCGCGATACAGGCGACGGGAAACGTGTACCAGGTGAAAGGGATGCCATAGATTATGGCAAAAAACGGCACACTCACAAAAATGTTTCCTAAGTCGACTAGTGGGCCGGTCAGCAGGTCGGGAAAAGTTAGAGGTGTGTCGGTAACTATTTTTGGCACTATGTCCAGCGCACCAACCATCACGCCGAGTAGGTAGTAGGAGAGGAGACAGATGACAGCACCCAAGAACAGAGCGCCCAAGCTGTCGTGATCTCCATTCGGATCGATCAGCCGCCAGCCGATCCAGTAGCCGCTGATGCCGGCAGCTAGGACGGCGAGCAACGTCAACGGGATTCTCTCGGGCACAATCTCGGCACCGACCGTAGAGCCGGTGCCCGCTGCGACATAGGCTGGTATTGCTGCCACGGCCGCAGTCCACGCGGCGGCGTACAGCCGCACGCGGGATCTAGGCGTCTTGCTGCTCAACACGCTGCGCATCCTTCCTGGCGTGCCCCTTTCCGGTGCCATCGTAACACTTTGGGGGCAGGGGCGCATCGGTCAAAAGGACGTCAAACGCCACCGTTCACTAGGTACGCCTACGTGCGCAAATCGAGGTCCTCCTGAATCAGACGGTGCTATGCTTCCACATCCAGCAAGGAAGCCGTTGCTGCCTCAGGCCGCAGGTTAGTAACTTCACCCCGTATCTCCGACCAGCGGCAGAAACACGTCGTTATAGAAGTCGTTCGTATTCCGCGCCGCCGTCTCCGCCGCGATCTGCCACCACTCGTGCTGGGCGACCACCACCAGCTGCTGCGCCGGCACGACCAGCAACAGCTGCCCGCCAAAGCCGACAGCGGAGAAATGGCGCAGCCGTTCCGTCTCGCGTATCCACCATAGCAGCCCGTACCCTGCGCCGTCGCCCAGCGCGACGTGGGTCTGTGTAGACAGATCCACCCACGCCAGCGGCACGATCTGGCGCCCCTGCCAACGTCCACCTTGCAGGTACAGCTGCCCGATCTTTGCTACATCGCGCGCCTGCAGCGCCAGGCCGGCGCTGCCCCGGTAGAACCCGGCTGGGTCCACCTCCCAGTCGTAATCGGCGATGTCCAGCGGTCCAAACAGGGCCTCATCCGCAAAGCTCCGCAAATCCTGCCCGATCGCCCGGGCCAGGACCGAGGCGGCCAGGTCCGCCGCCGGCGAGTCATAATTGAAGGTCGTCCCCGGTTCATGGGCCAGCGGCCGCCGGAGCGCGTCGTACAGCGCCGCCTGCCCGCCGCCAAAAAACCACGCCACCGTGGCCTCCAACGCTTCTTCGTCCCAGGCAAACCCCGCCGTCATCGTCAGCAGGTGCCGGAGCGTGATGCGCCGCTTCCGCTCGTCCTCTGCCTGCCAGTCAAACTCCGGCAACA
Source organism: uncultured Chloroflexia bacterium (assembly GCA_963701415.1). Lineage (GTDB taxonomy): Bacteria > Chloroflexota > Anaerolineae > Caldilineales > Caldilineaceae > Fredericiella. The sequence goes on along the minus strand of CAVPAH010000015.1, from coordinate 259,318 downwards.
AGCCTGCGATCGGCACATCGATGCTCGCCATCAGCCCTGGCCGATCGCGATCCCCGCCAGCGCCGACGTCACGCTCTTCGTAATCGACCGCACGTGCCCCTTGCTCGTGGCGGTATACGTCCCCGCATACAGCTCATCCACCACGTTCCCTTTATGCATCACCACGTACGCGTGCAAATCCGGCAGCCGCCCTGCCGCCTCTCGCGCTGCCGACAGCCGCCCGGCGGCGAACTCCTGCTGCTCCATCGCCTATTCCTCCTCGGATTCCGCGCCGCGAGGCTCCACGCTGGCGCCCGCGTCCAGCTCATTCCGCACCACCTGCCTGCCCCTGCCACCAGTGCGCCCGCGTCTGGTCGTGCCCCGCCCGCACGTACTTCGCCGCCGCCCGCCGGAACGCGCCGTACGCAAACGCCCCCGCCAGCCGCACCACGTACCCTTCCAACTCGTCGCCCTGCCAGGTCGGCCGGTACAGCGCCCGGATGCGCGCCTCGTCCCACGGCCCGGCGTACATCACCGGCACCGTCTGCAGCTCGAGCAGTGCCGCCCATTCGACCGTCTCCGCCCAGGACAGGCACACATTCTGCTCGTTCCACACCGAGAAGACCAGGAACCACGCCGGCAGGTGGTGATAGTGGATCGAATGGCGGGCATACAGGTTCTCGCCGCACACGCGCCACCCCGGCGGGATCTTCCACCCCACCTGGCGTGCAGGTTTGCCACCCAGCTGCGGGCGGGATGCCGGCTCCACACCGAATCCCGATCGGGCGACCGGGCGTGCAGGTAGTCCGTATACAGCGTCGTCTGTTCGCCGTCCATCTTGGCCGTGACCACCACCTCCTGCCCTTCAAAGTGGCGCACGTCCGGCAGCACGCGGTCGTCGTCCGTGGCGCCCGGCGACCAGGGCAGGTGATAGGTGCGCGGGTAGCGGACGTGGCTGGTAAACAGGGGCAGCACGCCGCCGGCGGCCAGGATCTTCTGCACCGACCCGTCGTCGAACAGCTCCCCGCGCAGCCGCTGCCCGTTCGGCAGGATCGGGTTGCCCCACTTATCGTACGCCTGGTCCGGGTACAGGTGGGGCGGCAGCACCACCCGCCCGCTGCCCCCGTGCGCCGCGATCGCCGCCCGGATCGTGTCGCAGCCGATCACCGTCATCTCCGCCCGCACGTGGCAGTCAGCGCACAGCGTCGCCCCGTTATCCAGGTAATACCCGCCGTCGTCAAACAGCCGCCGCTCCACAATATGGTGTGCGTCCACCCCCGCCGCGCCGCAAATCACGCACCGCCCCCCATCCCGCGCAAACACCTGGCGCCTAAACTCCTCGCGCGTCAGCAGCTCGCCGTCCGTCACCTCTCACCCTCACCCAGAAACTGAGTTTCTCAAAGAAACTCAGTTTCTCTCCCCTCTCACGTGTGCGATCGCCACCCAATGCCCCGGCACCTGCGCCACCTTCACCTGCGTCACCCCGCAGGCCGCCAGCATCGTGCGCAGCTGCTCCTCGGTAAACAGGTGCAGGTGTTCCGGGTTCGCGTCCGGCCGGGAGGGCGCCGAGATCAGCAGTGCCCGCCGTGCCACGCGCGCCGCCTCCGCCAGGGCCGGTTGGGGGTGGGGGATATGTTCCAGCACCTCCAGCAGCGTCACCACGTCGAAGCTGTCGTCGCCAAACGGCAGCCGGGCCTGCGTCCGCCTGGCGCACCGTCAGCCGTTCGATCCCGCCCAGGTGCACCGCCTCCAGGTCCCGGGCGCGCCGTGCGTCCGCGTCCACCGCCGTCACCGGCAGGGTGGGGAACGCATCCAGCAGCGGCCAGAGAAACTTCCCGCGCCCGCTCCCCACGTCCAGCAAGTTCGCCGGCTGCAGCGAGTGGATCACGCCCAGCGCCCACTGGATGCGCGGCAGCAGCGGGACACGCTTAAAGTAATGGAGCGGCAGGCCCGGCCCGCCGGGAGGCGCGCCGTCGTTCATGCGGGTGCAGGACTGCGATCTCCCGCCCGCGGACAAAGGCGGCGGCGTATGGTTCGTAGAGGGTGGGGGCTGGCATGGGGAGGATGATACCGCGCGCCGGCGCAATCGGCGATCTCTACACCTCGTCGTCGTCGCCGTTGGTGGCTATCTCAACATCCGCCTTCAATGTCAATCCAGTCTCACTCGACTCATAACATTCAGATCCCGAGGTTGGCTTCGGGATCTGAATGGAGTCTACACGCTTGAGCCTGGTGTCTGCTCGGCACAATTTCGCTTGCAGTGATGAACAAAATCCCAGCCCAAAGTCACATTCTCTTGGCACCACGTTCGATCATGCGCCCTGTGCCAGCCGAAGGCCTATTGGAACAATATGAACGGCAGGTACACGGTGTTCCTGACTGCACTGCTGCAATCCGGGTCATCCCGGTTCGCATCACAAAACGCCTGTACTGCCTCACTCAGGTCTACCGTGATGAGGGCCCGATCTAGCTCCAGATCCGTAATTGTGACGGCGGACAGATACGGCGAGAAAGGAATCACGAAATTGCCTCGAGCTTGATCAAGCCAGACAGACGGGTCATGGACGATCTCAAGCTCGAACGGTATTTCCAATGTACCTCGCATGAGCAAAGGGTGCCATTCGTTGAACCGGTCCATCAGGCGATCCTCGCCATCGATAGAGTGGTAAATATCGACCTGCAACATAGGTGGGTTGGCGGAATTCGCACGTGCTTGCCCGTAGTTCACTGCAACCGAATGAACGCTTACCTCTTCGACGACCTTCAAAGTCTACCTGTACTAGCACCGACTTTGTCGTCTCCTCGGCGTCGAAATCGGGCACCGGATCGGCTGGAGAACCCTCTACAGCACCTGCAGCAGCAGCATCTGCGCCACAAGCCCCACGCCTGCATTCATCGAACCAACCCTCAATTCTGCGTACATCTGCGCCGTTTAATCTGCCCCCATTCAGCATCAGGTCGCTTGCTGCTGACTCGGACGTAAAGAAGGGGTCGAGGGTGGGGTTGCCAAAGTTATCTTCCAGTCGCCGGCAAGCGGAGGACGTTCTTGGCACATGGCCCAGCAGGATATCCCACGCCTGCAGAGCGATCACATCTCCGTGGCACCGATCCAGGTTGACATATATGTTGGGATCCGAGTCTGTCTCAAAGTAGCCACCGACGCAGCACTTCTCATCCGCCAACCCAAATGGAGAATGCGCTGTTTCGTGGAGCACCGTGCGCGACTGATGCGGCTCTGTGCTGAAGACTCGTTGATTCGGAATTGCACAGTCTCGCAGTGTTCTCGTGTGTAGGACAGCAGCCGTGTCGGCAAACGAATAGGCACTTCCCCAGTTCCCTGGCGCCACGACACAGTCAGGTCGGGGATGACCGTTGGCAGCGCCCTCGTCGGTGGCGATCCAAAAGTTGAACTTATCTTGGAGGTCCAGAAAAAGCCTTTCGCCATAGCGAGCGCTAGGGTCAAGGAGATGGGCGCGTCCATAATAGGCGTCTCCGATCACTCTACTTACTGCCTGCAAGAAGTCCGGATCGTTTGCGTTTGTGAAGTCGATCCGATCCGGCACAAAAACAATGTCTGCGCTGCCAGAACTGGGACCGGTAAACAGGATGGGCACCGCACGCCCAACCGTGGGTGTGCCTACCTGAACCCTTTTCCAGCCGCTCCAGGCTCTACCTAGCTCGCTGCGTACTTGGCAGCCGTAAAACATGCTGCCTCCACTAGATGGTGCTGTCTGTGTAGCGCTACATACCCCGGCCTCTGTACAAGTTTGGATCGGCGCGGTTGTGCTCCCGAACCATACTTCGACTTCGTCAGCAGTATGCGTAGCAAGTGCATCATTTAGTGCTTCAGCCCTCACAGTGACCGTATCGCCCGCTTGTGGCCAGATGGGATCGTGTATACAGCGAACATGTAGACCTGGCGCGCTTGTGGGTAGCTCTGCTTCAATCCGGAAGAAGATTTCGGCAGTATTCTGGCCATCAGCCCCTTCTGATGTAAGTATCGCACCACAACTGCCGGTTACTGTTCCGCTTACACTCCCCGCTGTGCCGGGCATTACGCATTTGTTTGCGTCGACCTCCAGAAGTAACCCTTTGTCACTGCCGGATGCTATATCTGCTATGTTTCGGTTGTGGAAATCATCGGCGTCGAATATTTCTATCGCAACCGAGATGACACCGCGCTCAAAATCGGCAACGCTAACGGGCTCCGAAAATTCCCAATTTGGGCTGATGTTATCCTGGTTACTAACTACCGGCGACTCAGAACATGCGCCGAGGATACGGACCTGTGCATAAAAGTCAGCTCTGTCCCAGTCAAATGGCCCATCGAAATTATTGGTTGCCCTGACGTTTTCTATGACCACCTTGAGGATCACCAACACATCAAGCGGCGCGGATGGGCCATTTGGATGTAAAGTACTGTGGGTTGGACTTGTGTCTGCACTGGGCGAGGCAACGGTGGGTATACTTGACACCAAGGCAAAGCCTATGAGCAGCACAAACACAGTACAATATCTAGACCACCGGTTGGCTGCGACTTGCTGCAACATAGCTTCCTCCCTTCTGAACACATGCGCCAATTGACCGGATACCCATGTCCATTAAGGCATTCGTGGCGCCTGCACGTAAGATCAAAAAGTGGTACAAAAAGTGGTCGAAAATGTGGTATTATCTAGCCCTGCCTTGGCAGACCTGAAGCGCCGTGTTACTGGAAGCCATATCGACCCCTGGAGACGAGGATGCAGCAGGCGGAAACCACGTTTGGCGCATGGCTGCGCCACCAGCGCCGCCGCGCCGATCTAACCCAAGCGGAACTGGCCACACGCCTGGGCTACTCGGTTGTGACCATCCGCAAAATAGAGCGTGATGAACTGCGCCCTTCAAAGCAGTTTGCCGAGCGCCTGGCCAAGTGCCTGACCATTCCGCCGGAGGAGGTTGCACGATTTCTGGCCTATGCCCGTATGGCGCCTGACTTCAATCCGGTAAATGGCAACGCCGCACCGAATGGGAAGCCGCTGCCGTTGCTCTCCGCCGGCAGCACAACGCACGCAGACTGGGGGGAGGCGCCGGATGTGCGCCACTTCTACGGGCGCGCGCAAGAACTAGCCCAACTGCGCAGCTGGCTTATCTCCGAAGGGTGTCGCCTGGCCGTGATCCTGGGCCTAGGTGGGATCGGCAAGACCAGCCTCGCCACAAAGCTGGCGCAGATTGTGCAGGGGCAATTCGAGTTCGTCATCTGGCGCTCGCTGCGCAACGCGCCGCCGGCCGAGGAAATCCTGGACGAAATCCTGCGCGTGCTTGACCCGGGCGCGGCCCTTGATCCTGTCCCAATGCTGGACCGTCAGCTCAAACGCCTTCTGGAACATCTGCGCCGTCGACGTTGCCTTGTCATCCTCGACAACTTCGAGGCGATCCTGGCGGAAGGCGAGCGTGCCGGTACCTACCGCGCCGGCTATTCTGGCTACGGTGATCTACTCAAACGTGTGCATGAGAGCAGCCACAAGAGCTGCCTGCTTGTGACCAGCCGGGAGAATCCAATCGAACCTGGGGCACAGGCCGGTGCGGACACGCCGCTGCGTGTAGTCTATCTCTCCAGTCTAGCCCCCGAAGACAGCCGCGCTTTGCTGGCCGCCAAGGGGCTGTCAGGACAATCTGAGAGCTGGGCCACGCTTAGCGCACGGTATTCGGGCAATCCCTTGGTTCTGCAGGTGGTGGGCGAGGCGATCCGGGAGTTATTTCAGGGCAATCTCGACAACTTTCTGCGTTATGAGACCACCCTCTTTGGCGGCATTCGTGACCTGTTGGCACGTCAGTTTGTGCGGCTGTCGCCCCTGGAGCAGGGCGTGCTGTTGTGGCTGGGCGTCCACCGCGAGCCGGTTGGGCCGGAGGTGCTGCGCGACGAACTGGAACCTGCCCCGACTTGGACGGCGCTGCTAGATGCACTCCAGTCGTTGCGCAGGCGCTCGCTCGTGGAGCAGAGCGAGTATGGTTTCACACTGCAAAATGTTGTGCTGGAGTTCGCCACGGATTATTTGGTGGAACAGATTGCCGGCGAAATCACAGTGTTGCAACCACATCTCTTCCAACGCTATGCGCTGCTCCAGACACAAGCGCGGCAGTATGTTCGCGATAGCCAAACCCGGCTCCTGATTAAGCCCGTGGTGGACCAGCTTGTCGCAACGTTGGGCAGGGCTAACGTGGAGACGCATCTCTCTGCGCTGCGCACCGTACTGCGCAGCAGCCAGGCGCACCAGTCTGGCTACGGTGCAGGCAACGCTCTCAATTTGCTGGTGCACCTCAATGGGCATCTGCGCGGCCAGGACTTTTCTGGATTCACCATAAGGCAGGCTGCACTGCAAGGCATTCCTGCGCAGGATGTAAACTTGCGCGGGTCGCACCTGGACCAGTGCGACTTCTCGATTGCATTCAATGCGGTTGTGGCAGTGGCATTCAGTGCAGTGGGTGGCTATCTCGCTATCGGCTCCGATGCAGGCTTACACTGGCTGCAGCGCGTGCAAGATGATTATCCCTTGCACAGATTTGTGGACCCCGGCAGCAGTGTGTGGTCAGCCTGCTTTAGCCCTGACGGCAATCAAGTGGCCGCGGCGGGATCTGATTGCATAATTCGCATCTGGGCCACGAAAACCGGACGCCGTCTGCATACCTTAGTTGGTCATACGGCGCCAGTCTGGGCCGTCTGCTTCCACCCGGACGGCAGACTCCTGGCGAGTGGCGGCGCCGATTGCTCAATTCGCATCTGGGATGTGCAGAGCGGACAATGTCTTGCAACGCTTGAGGAACAAAGAAACGGCATTCGCGGCCTTTGCTTCAGCCCCAGCGGCGCGTTGTTGGCAAGCGCCGGCGAAGATGGCACGGTGCGTCTGTGGACCTGCCCACCGCAGTCGGAAGAAATGCAGTGCATGCACATTCTGCGCGGGCATAGTGGCATGGCTTGGAGTGTTGACTTCAGCCCGGACGGTGCGCTGATTGCCTCCGGTGGGCATGATCGCACCATTCGACTTTGGCATGCGCAGTCTGGCCGGCCCTTGATGACCCTGGTCGGTCACAGCCACTATGTCATGCGGGTCTGCTTCAGTCCGGACGGCTCACTGCTCGCTAGCGGCAGTTGCGATGGAACAGTGCGATTATGGGACACCGCCACCGGCCGCTGTGCTCGAACACTCCAGGGCCATACTGACCGTGTTTTGTCGGTCGCGTTCAGCCCCGACGGCAACGTGTTGGCCAGCGGCAGTGCAGACCTAAGTGTGCGGCTGTGGGATGTCGATCCGGCGGTTGGTGCCGGCCAATGCTTGAGGACCTTACGCGGTTACACCAACACGACGAGGTCGGTTAAATTTAGTCCGGACGGCGCCCTTCTGGCCAGTGGCGGCCAGGATAGTCTGCTGCGTCTGTGGGATGTGCAAACTGGCAAGTGCCTGACCTCGTTGTCCGGCAGCACGGGCAGCATTTGGCACGTGAACTTTAGCCCGGATGGCCGGCTGCTGGCAAGCGCTGGCCCCGACCCCATCATACGGCTGTGGGATGTGGAGAGCAAACGGTGTGTGCACGAGATCCAGACGACAGCCGGCTGCAATGCAACGAGCTTTCATCCCACCGGTGCGGTATTGGCGACGGCTAACCTTGATCGAACCATTGACGTGTGGGACGTGCGAGATTGGCGTCTGTTGGCGACGCTGCGTGGGCATACAGGCGAGGTGTTATCGGTAGCGTTCAGCGCCGATGGCGAGCTGCTGGCGAGTGGCAGTATGGACTACAGCGTGCGCCTTTGGCACTGGCGCAGCGGGCAATGTCTGGCGACATTGCGTGGGCACACCAGCTATGTGAGCGCTGTCGCCTTTCGCCCCGATGGCACGCTGCTGGCCAGCAGCAGTTGGGACGGCACCGTCCAACTCTGGGCCGTTTCGTATCCAACAGCTCAAGCCTCCGCTGTCGCCACGCTAACAGATGCAGGCGACGGTCCCCAGCGGTTCGTGGCGTTCAGCCCTGATGGCAACATTCTGGCTATTGCAAGCCGCATGGGCCCGATTTCTCTTTGGGACGTGAACGCCGCGTTGGCAGGCGGGTCCCCACTATGCATATTGGAGGAGCATACGGCCGCTGTGTTTGCCCTTGACTTTCGGCCCGACGGTCGTATTTTGGCCAGCGGCAGTGTGGACGGAACGATCCGGCTGTGGGATGTAAGCGATGTTCATCGCGGTGTGGCGTGTATACAAGTCCTGCAGATCGAACGGCCCTATGAGCGTATGGACATCACGGGCGTGACAGGCTTGACCCAGGCACAAATCACATCGCTGCAGGCGTTGGGCGCCGTGGAAGCGGCTTAGGAAGTACGGACAAACTGGCCTGCCAGACGCCACTTTTGGTGTGAATGGTATGCTGCCGATCTCAGCCGCACGTCCTTCGCTCGCCCAAGGCTGCAGCAGCGTGACCAGTTGACGCCCCAAACAGCCAATCAGAGCGCAACTGCGAAATGCAATCCCGCTCAGTCCCACGCTCTCCAGATCAGCCTGGCGTACCAATGGCTGGCACATACTGCCAAGCTGTTGGTGCTGGCCGCGCTCGCCGCCGCCGAGAGCGGCAATCTCCAAAGGGCGGCCGAGTTGCTCAGCCTGGTTTCTCATCATCCGCGCGGCCTCAAGGGTTGGCTCAAACAGTGGCCGCTGCTTGCGCGATTGCATACCGAACTGGCATCGGCACTAGGTCCGTCAGCCTTCGCGGATGCGTGGGGCGAGGGGAAGCATTGGGATCTCATGATCACGGCCTACACTGTAGCCGCTGATTTGACATAATCCTCCGCCGTCTTGCATGTTTCCCGCGACTCTGGCTATCACACGACGCCATTATTTTTACATGTAGCTCATCTCACCACTCCATGGCGACGTATATGATTCCACATCCAGCGGTGGACTTGTTCAGACCCTGTCCTATCCTGTTCCTCGGTAATCAAGGGCATGTTGCCTGAATATCCTGGACCATTGTAACGGGCTGAGGGGTGATCGCCTTCCCAAGGGAGCGCCCCCATCCCTGAATGGGTAGCGCGAAAGCTCTGCGATCTCAGAACTCCCGGCGATTCAATTCGTGTCCCGCAGTTGCCAAAATACCAACGCGATTGAACAGATGGGTCACGCATAGCATGATAAGCATGTAGAACGTTGCCGGGTATTACGGCGGTGCTTGTGGCCGCATCTCTATCTACTGCGTCAAAGAGCGCCAGGCACTCGACCACCAATCCAGTGGCCCAGGGATTTCTTCTGAGTCGTTGGGCAACTGCGATACAGGTCGCTCCTCCTCGACTGTATCCGGCGAGAAGCAGCCTTGTGTCTCGATGTTGCCCAACGCGAGCCTGTATGTAACCCTCAACTTCTGCTGCAATATGGGTGACCTGCCTTGTCAAACTTAGCTCGTCCGGGCCACGAAAGTAGCGCTTGTGCTGTTCCGGACATTCACTGACAAGTTGTTGAATAAAGCTTCCAGACATAACCTGCCGGTATACTTCAGGGTCCCCAGAGCTACTACCATCAACGCCGATAAACACTATGATTCCTCCAACAAGGTTCGAATGTCAGTGCGCCGGTCCGAAATTCCACGGTCGTTGAGAGTAGCGTGCGTAGTCTCGAGCGAGCGGTTGCCGATAGTGGATCGGATAGGTATGCTGCGCATAGGATTTACACAAATCGTTGGGTTAGGTAAATGGCGGCCGGGAAAACCCCGATACGTAATCTGTCGCGGTGTTCGCGTGGGCTCGGTAGGGAACCACGTTACAGTGTCTCACCCTAGCGGGAAAGTGCGTTTTGGCCGTGCATCCGCCGTAGGTGAAGGCACGTTCCGTTTCGGGACCCGGGACTATGTCAGGCAGGCTGAAGACTTCGCCACCAGTGCTGACTGCTCCGGATCCACCGCTTACGTCATGTACGAAGGCTAGGAAGAGAACTGTAACCTGTATACGACACAGCGGCTCCTGACCCAAATGACCAGCCTCCATTTGAGCGTGTCAGCCATTGTGCGGCACACTACAGTAATAGATTTCAGAGCATGGACCGAAACGGTCACGAAACCCCATAACGACAAAAGCGCAACATGCAGGATCGACTGCAGCATAAGTCAGCGCGCGAATAAAGTCGGGCTTCCCAAGTGTAATCTGCGGACCGCCAGCCGCTTCAGAATCGTTATAAGCTTTAACGTCCATTCATTTGTCCGGCAGTACGCCGGGGAGGACGAAGAAAAGGAGATCGCAGTATCATGAACAGTGTGGCTCGCCCGCAGGTGGTGTCGAAGGAGACAGAAGGCCAACTGCTGGAACGTTTCGCCGAGTGCCTTGGCAGAAGACGCTAAGTTGGGCGGAATGGCTAGACATCAAAGCACGCCAGCGCGTCACCGGCACGCCGGGACTGGACGCAATGCCTCCGTCGGTCAGCTGTCGCAAGATGCGCCGGGTGTCTCCAGCCACCGCAAGCCGCTTTTCCAGGAGGCTATGTTGGTGGTCAAGTATGCCCTCCGTTAACCTGGTTCGGCTTGTGGGTCTTCTCGACGCCTCCCCAGAGACTCCTGCAAAAGCAATTCATACTCGCCGTTTCATGGCGCTGCCACTCGAAAACCCAGGTCGATGATCCTGGTGTCTGGCCAGCCGGGATACCGATAGGCGCAGCGCACGGCATCGAGCTTGAGGTACCAAGAGCCGCCACGCCACGTGTGGTGCGAACCCTGCTCTGGCCCAATAGGATTGCTCTCCGGCCAGTCCCAGTAATAGTTCTGATCGTACCAGTCAGCCGTCCACTCCCACACATTGCCAGCCATGTCGTATAGACCGTTGGCTCCGGGCGGATACGTGCCGACCTCGGTCGTACCGCCGATCTCCATGTTGTAGTTCAATCGCTCCGTCGCAGGCCGTTCGTCGCCCCACGGATAGATACGCCCATCGGCGCTGCGACAGCCGTTCTCCCACTCAGCTTCCGTCGGCAGCCGCCCTCCAACCCACGCGGCATACGCACTGGCCTGATTCCAGTCGACATACGTCACGGGCAGCCGCGCCGAACGGGGCAGTTTCCAGAATGTATTTAGCGGGGCGTTTGGACATCCGCCTGCATCGACGCAGCGCTTGTACTGTTCATTCGTCACCTCGGTACGCTGCATCCAGTAGCCATCCAACATCACTGCGTGCTTTGGCTGCTCGTGCCGAAAAGACTCCGCTATGCACGTCACACCAGCACCAGTGCACACCTTCACTGCATCCTCCACTTGCTCATCCGTGCTTCCCATATCGAACGTACCCGGCGCAATCCAGACGTAGACCGGCGTGTCGGAAGGTGGATTCAACGCCAGCGCCTGGCTGTACAAGGCGGTGGCGGATATGACTGCCTGCTGCTGAACCGGCGAAGTGTACGATGACCACCCGACGATCTGCGGCGCGGCGTCTTGCGCCCACGCCAGATATGTCTGCGAAATCGAAACGCTGGTCGTCATTGGCTCGGCTGCCTGGCCGGTCAGCGGCACTTCGCACTTCTCCGGCTGGTCAAAGAACGCCTTCGCACAGAATCCTCTCGCCTTCCTGCACGTAAGTCGTCGCCACATAGCGCAGAGTGTCGCTGATCTCACTGGAAACGTCCAGCACCTTGCCTCTTGCAGTCGCCGCCACCGCCGCAGCGTTGAAGTCGGCAATTGCTCCATTCACGATCGAGTTGGGCCTTCTTGTCGCGGGCGCTGGCCAGAAGCTCTTCGACCTTCAGTTCGTCCAGCTTCTGCTGCGCCAGGCTCAGGTTCGCCTGCGCGGTAGCTTTCGCATTCACTGCATCTGCCGCGTTAGCGTCGGCAGTAGCCTTCGCGTCGAGGGCCAGGCCCGCTTGGTGGCGCGCTTCGGCGGCACTGGCGTCCGCGGCATCTCTCGCATAGTCAGCTTCATTTCTCGCAGCCTCAGCATCAATACGAAGGCTGTTCGCAAAAAATGCCAGCAGCGCCATAGCGACTGCAAATAGCAGCGAGCCAATCACAATGCCTGCAACCACGCGCTGGCGCCGCCGTTTGTCTGCATCCACCTGCGCTTGGCTGGCATTCAGAAACTCCCGCTCCAGGTCGTTCAGGTCGCCCTCATGCGTCTTTGCCCACTCCGCCGTCTGCGCCAGCCGCGCCCCCCGGAACAATGCACCGTGAGTCACGCTTCAGATCCTCCCATTCTTGTGCCGCCTCAGTCAGCCGCCGATGCACCAGCAGACCTTCGCGGTCCTCACGCAGCCATATGGCAAGCCTAGGCCACTCGCGAATGAGCGCCTCATGCGTCACATCCACATACACGGCTTCCGGCTCGTCCTTTGCGTCGGCAGTCGACTGTGGATGCTCGCTCTGCCGTCACCAGGCGATCATCTTCCAGCCGCTTGAGCACTGCCTGCACCTGTGCCGCCTGCTGCGCCACTGCCCAGTAATTCCGGCAGAGGCACGCGCCGCCGTGTGTCCTGCGTGCCTTCGCCCAATGTGGTCAGGCGCAGGAAGATGTTGCGGGCGATGGCCTGCTGGTCGGGCGGCAGTTCGGCGTAGACGCGCGTCCGCAGTCTTGGCGATGGCGCCGTGCACGCCGCCCGCCGCGTGATAACCTGCAAAGGTCAGCGTGCGCCCGCTGCGCCGCTTCCATGTCTCCAGCAAGGCATGCGACAGCAGCGGCAGTGAGCCTGCCTCGCCTTCCACATCGTCGAGGATGGCGTCCACCAACCCCGGCTCGAAGTCCCAGCCATTCTGCGCTGCCGGTTTCTCAATCGCAGCGCGCAATTCCTCCCGCGACATGGGGCCGATATAGTTCTGGTGCTGCGACAGCGCCAGGCGCAGGTTGGCGAACTCGGCGCAGCGGGCGTAGAAGTCGGCGCGCAGCGTGAGGATGACGGTCGTGACGCCTTCCGGTACCGCGGCTGCCAGCAGGTTGTCCACATACGCCTGCTGCTCCGTGCGTTCCTTGCACAGCGTGAACAGTTCCTCGAACTGGTCGACGATCAGCAGCAGGCGGAGTGCGCCGGTCTTGGCAGCCAGTCGAGCACGCAAACAGGTCAAGGCTGCGCGGGTCTTTGCCCATGTCGTCCATCAGCGTGGCCTGGGCCGTCACAGACTCGCTGTCCTTCGTCAGCTCTGCGGCCAGCGTCGTCAAGGGGCGCGCGGTAGGTGTGACGATATGTACCGCCCACTTGTCGCTGCCCTTGACGATCTCGCCCGTCTGCAGCGCCGGTACGACGCCTGCCCGCACGACCGACGACTTGCCGCTGCCCGACGCACCGACGACGGCCAGGAAGCGGTGGTCCTTGAGATACGTCACCAACTCGGCAGTCAGCGTCTCGCGCCCGAAGAACAGCGCGGCGTCGGCAACGCCGTAGAATTCCAGTCCCTTGTACGGTGCTGCTTCCGCCGGCTCGGCGGCCTTGATGTGCCAGCTCTTGACGGCTTCAGCAAGCGCCAGTAGTTCTGGATTTTGGGGATTCTGCTGCAAGGCGGCCTGGACAAGCTCGCCGACCCTGCCGTGTTCGTCGGCCCATGTCACCACGTCGAATGTGCGCTGGGCCATGTTCCCAGGCTTGGCGACGGACTCCAGGTTGACGCTCATTTGCAGCCTGAGCATCTGGCGCAGGTTGTCCTCGTCTCCGAAAGCGGCGATCAGGGCGTCCTGTATCTGTTGTGCTGAAGACCGGAAAGGGGCATCTTGTGCGTCCAATCTTTGCTGCGGCGATTACTGAACGACGAACACCTGACTGCCAAAAATACCGTGAATGCAAACCGCTCACGCGTTGAGCCGCTGCTGCCCTAAACTTATGTCACGGTGGAACCCACATATCTCGAATAGCAACCAATGTGGATTTCACCATGGACTTGGTTTAGGTGAGGTGTCTTGCGCTCGTCACCACCCTGCTATGGTAATGGTCGCTCACCACTCGCGGCCGAGGTTGGCCCAGTGCCAGTTAGCGTCGAACCAAACTTGCCGAACCCGGCCGCCAGAGTCAAACCCGAAGTAGTCGAGCCGCCCCGCGCCCCAACTCGCTCCAGTGATAGGCCCGACAAACATCGGTCTCATGCGACGCGACTCGAAGCGGTAGAATCCGTCCGAACCGTCGTCAGGCATGATCAGCTTAGTCACTTCGCCTGAAAAGCCGTTGCCCAAGTCGTCCTTATGCCAGCCTGAGTCGTACCACAAGTGCAGTAGATTGTTTTCCGGACCGAGCCCCACAAGGTCAAGGTGCCCCTCCCCCCACGAGCTTACTGCGGGCGGGGCGCTAAAATGTTGACGATTAGGGAACGTGAGGTAGTGTCTGTTCCAGTGCCAGTTTCCATCAAACCATAACTGGAGCAGTTGTTTCCTCACACCCAAACCGAAGACGTCAATACGTCCTGGACCCCACGAGGCTGCGCTGATGGAGCCCGAGAAGCGATCTCCCCAACGCTCGACGAAGCCATTTCCGAGATCGGCGGCTCGCCAAGTTCCGTCATACCAAGCTTGCTGCACAGCTCCGTCAGGTCCTAGCCCAAATATGTCAATGCGACCTTCACTCCATGATGTGGCCGTGATCGGGCCAAGGAAGCGTACTTCTGGCAGGAGTCTGCTGAGATTAGTCCAGTTCCAACGCCCGTTCCACCACAACTGCAGGAGCTGTCCGCCACGACCTAGCCCGAATACATCAATGCGATTAGGTGCCCACGACGTTGCTGCCAGAGGCCCGAGGAATCGCTGGCCATCGAGGAATCCGTTGCCCAGGTTACTCCAGTGCCAAATCCCATCCCACCACAGCTGAAGCACGTTACCAGATTCATCGTAGGCGAACAGATCGTAGCGATTCGGACCCCAGGATGTAGCGGCGAGTACTTCGTGATTGCTTTCGAGCCCGCATCGCTCCGTGAACCCGTTGCTAAAGGTTTTCCACGACCCCCCTGTAGCGAGTTCTGTGCGCACCCTCTTCCAAGTAGGGAGGGTCAGGCGGTAGGCGCTCTCGACTTCAGCGCGGTCAAGGCGATGCAACTGGCCCCAATGCATTCGGGCCTCGTCAACGGGAGAGTAATCCTCAAAGCCCTTGACAAAGTCATCACTGGTACCCTCGAAATTCCCGCTATGGTCAATATCAGGTGCGTGTTGCACACCATGAATGAGTGACAAGCCAAAGCTAAAGATCGCAGCCGCTATCTCAGCTGCAGTTGCGCCGGCGATATTGATCTCTTTGAGCGCAAAGATCTCAATGTGGCAGACCTTATTGAGGCTACCTTCGAAGTTCTGCATTCCTAAAAGATCCTCTGATGGCCTGCTGAAGCGCAGCGACATGAATCCAGCGAACTTCTTACCGTCAGCCACAAGGGAGTCAAACTTGGCGAGCATCTTATCGATGAGACGAATCCAGCGCCCACCTGCCGTCGGCACAGCGATCTCAATCGCGAGGGCAGGTAAGGCATCGCCGGTGCCGTCGTAGGTGTCAAGCACACTATGGGCGACAGGGTAGCCCGTCGTCTCAGCGCGACTGAACCGCATCACCTCGTCGATCCTTGCTCGATAGTGGCGTGGCCCGTGTAGCTCTACGTCAAACATCAGCCCAGCCTTATCGATGCTCCCGGCGGGCGGCACAAAAGGTGGGTCGAAGACTGCTGAACGGCCATCGAGAGCTATAGCCCGGCGGCGCTCAACCACCAGGCAGTTGCGTTCTCCTGGCCCTCTGCGGGTAGCCGAGTAGTCGTCGTCGTTCCTGTAGGGGTTCAGGAATATCTCAAGGGCCACTCCCCCCGAATTGATCCGCACTCCCCCGGTAGTAGCCGATGGGTGTCGGTCAGGAACTTGCCTTATGAAACCATGGTTGAATAGTGTCCCGTCGTGAAACGCTTGCTTGATCTCCCCCCAGCGTCTCGGAACCAACCTCTGCGAAAGGCCATATTCGCACGCGCTTCGACAATGACCGAGACGATTACACCGAGTGAGCCTAAGCCAACCACGGCTGCGAGGAAGTCATCGTCGTCGTAGTGGATGTTCTCGGCACGTAACCTGCGAATGGCAGCGAGGGGACCTGAACGGTCAGTAATACGGAGGAATCCACTAGCGCGCTCGAACCAGTGGTGGATACCGCCGGGTCCCACAACATGAATTCCGCGGACCATGCCCGACAGCGGAGGAAGCCCGTGGTCGGCTCCGTGGGTTCCGGTTGCGACGGCACCGACCACGGTTTGTCCACTGCTAGCGCCTTGCATCAACATCGCCCAGCGTCCGCGGCCCACTCGTACCTGGGGTGTCGAGTGCCGTATATAGCTCTTTGACAGTAAGACCAGATTGGAAGTGCACGAAGCGTCGTTCAGTGGCGGCGACCTCTGGCAGTAGTCCCCCGAACACCTGGGGCTCAGGCCCCCATACCGTCCTCCCCTGCGCAAAGGCGTGGATCGCTTTAAGCCGGCAAGTGCCGGATGAGCACGTCGTCCGTATGCACAACGTCAGTAAACGACCATGCGCTTCCAATTCCGCCGCACGCGCCGCTTGGTGCGTTCAGCTTGTCGTACAATGTCGACGACTTCGCCAACACTACTCGGGCTTAGCTCCTGCGCCGGGCTGAACTCCAAGTTCGAGGCCCACGTCTTTACAGCCATTGGACTTCCTCCTATCTAGTGCAGTACTCAATTGCCGCAGCGAATCAAATTGAATAGCCAAATAGCGCAGAAATAATTATCACAGCTCATGGTGGTTATGTGCGTGCCCAACGTAGCCGAACCGGGCTGGGCAGTTGCCGCATGCTGCGCATCGAGTGCGCGCTTCGTCGAGCGTAAATCCCTCTTCCAGCGCAGTACTCAGCCGCCTCAGCTGGTCACCGCTGAGCGGGGCTCGCCGTACAGCCGTGGCCGCTGGGTCTTCTATGGCTGTACGACGTGTCGTTGGATTGGAGATCGCCGTCAGAGTACCTCGGGATTGCCGGCAACTAGTGCAAGTGCAGCACCAGTTGCGTCCTGTGTGTCCATCGCTGGAAAGCGAGTTGCTCCTGGGCTGCCAGTAAACTGCATTTCTCGCCCGCAGGTAAGATCGCCGAGTGATACAAAAAGTGATACAACTTCAAGATCACGAGGTGAAAAGTGGAACAATAATGGTACTCGATAAAGGCGTGGGGGACTCCCATCGAAGAGTGGTGGAGAGAGGGCGAAACTATGCCGTATTTATACGCTTCCGAGGTCCAGGTGTACATTCCCAGGGCGATACTGCTAGGCCATGCCGACGTACCCCTTCTCGGTGTCACCGAAGCGGGCGCGAGGAAGGCTCTCCCGGCGGCTGGTAGCTCTGCCAGACAACGTGATGGCAATGGCACAGACGCCGGCCGATCTGTCCGCCTATGATCACCGTGCCAGCGGCAGCATCATCAGGTTTCGACTGCCCCCAACAGCTTGAGTGCCACCACCTGATCTTGCGTCAAGCCGGTGACGTCGGCGATATTCATGCGCTCATATGGCCGTTCGACTTGCAGCACGCCCACACATGCTGCGCTACTTGGGCCATCTCCCACATACCACAACCGGATCGTTCCATCATCGCCGCTGCTGGCCAGAACACGGCCGTCAGGCCGGAAAGCAACAGAAAAGACCTGTGCAGTATGGCCCTCCAGCACATAGAGTGGTGGCAGCGCCGGCCAGTGCACCGGTCACACTCCATACATAGACTGTGCCGCCCGCCGTCCCGCTGGCTAGCAGGTTGCCGTCGGGACTGAACGCGACACACAAATGAGCCGCATTGTCGGGACCAGTCAGGATGGCGCGTTCGCGAGATCTATCTCCCGTAGACGCCACTTCCCACAGGCGGACTGTGGTGTCGTACCCGGCGCTCGCCAAAAGTCTGCCATCGGGGCTGAAGCTGATCACGCGCACGTAGCTGGTGTGGCCTTGGCAGGTGCGTAGACACTCTCCAGTGCGCCAATTCCAAAGGCGCACGTCGTTGTCCATGCCGCCGCTCGCCAGCAAGCGGCCATCGGGGCTGAAGCTGACCGCCCATACTTCTTCCGTATGCCCGCGCAGCGTCGTCATACGCCGCCAAACATGCACGTCCCATACGTCGACAGTAGTGTCGTGGTTTGCACTGGCCAGCATGTCGCCGCTAGGATGAAAGCTTATGTCGTCGCATCCTTGCACTGTCTCAACCTGGTGCACGCATCGCCCGCTCGCCACATCCCACAGCCGGATAATCTGGTCATGGCCGGCACTGACCAACAGCCGCCCGTCGGGGCTGAATCCAACGCGCCAGATATCGCTCATGTGGCCGCGCAGCGTGGCAAGGCAGCCGCCCGTGCGCTCATCCCACAGCCGCACCAGCATGTCCTGGCCGCCGCTTGCCAAGAGTGCACCATCGGGGCTGAAAGCCACACAGCGAATGGAGTTGGAATAGCTGTGAGTCGCCTTGAGACAGCGGCCACTGCCGGAGACCGGATCGACATCCCACAGGCGCACGCTCTGGTCCGAGCTGCCGCTGGCCAGCAAGCTGCCAGAAGGGCTGTATGCGACAGACCAGACACGAGCGCTGTGCCCCTGTAATGTGCGCACGCACGTGCCATTGGTCGTCTCCCACACCCGTACCGTCTTGTCATAGCTGGAACTGGCAAGTTGCGCACCGTCCGGACTGAAGCAAATCTGCGTGACGTACTGGGTGTGCCCGGCCAAGGTCATCAAGGCAGACCCCGAGTTTGCATCCCATAGGTGGATAGTGCGATCGTGTCCGCCGGCCGCCACGCGTGTGCCGTCGGGGCTGAAGGCAACACTCCAAACTATGGAGCCTTGCTCCTGGAGAATTCGCACGCAGTGCACGGCCTGCGGCGCCCCCCAGTTCCCCCATAGGCGGACCGTGCCATCCTCGCCGCCGCTGGCCAGCAGCTCGCCGCCGGGGCTGAAGCAGAGGCTGCGTACGCCTTGTGTATGACCCAGCAACGTGGCAATACACGCTCCGTTCTGCACCGACCAGACACGAATCGTGCCATCGGCACCGCCACTCAGCACATGGTTGCCGTCAGGGCTGAAGCAGACCGACCAAACACCCCCAATGTGCCCAACGCATGCATGTAGACTTCGTCCACTCTCCATGTCCCATATCCGAACGATGCAGTCATTGCCCGCTGCCGCCAACAAACAGTCATCGGGGCTAAGAGATGCTGACCACGTGGTGCTGCTCAGCTCCATACGCCGGTAAATCGAATAATCGTCAAGGCACTGCAGGCAATACACACCTGTGTCGCACCCGATTACCAGGTAGTCACCACTGGAGCTAAAGCTTACGGACAGAACCGATCTAAACACTGTGGTGAAATCACAATTGTCAAGCTGTGCGCCTCGAAAACTGGTATCCTGTGCGTCGACACCCTGTAGATTTGCCTGGCGCACGACCAGGCCGGAAAAGTCCTGGCCACGCAAATGCCCATTCAAGTGGACCAGCATATTGAGGACGTTGCCTGCAGCGTAGGTGCGATCGTCCGTCCCCTCCCGGCGCAGAGCAGCGAGTATAGCTGACAGATGCGCTTCCGCCCTTAGCCTGCCCAAGGACGCAACTAGCTCATCCACAATGGGCTGGATAAGCAGTCGGGCCTGGCTTTCGCGTACGTACTGGCGTGCCTGTGCCTGAAGTAGCGCATAACGGTGGAGCACCGCAGCTTTCTGCGTTGACACTTCACTTACTACCTGCGCGACCAGGTGGCCTGTGATGAACTCCAGGACGACGTTCTGCAACGCGAAACCGCGTTCGCTCTGTTCCACCAACGAGCGCCGGCGCAGCGAATAGAGTGCGTCCAAGAGCGCCGTCCAGCTTGGCGCCGGCTCGAGATCATTGTGCAGCGCTTGGAGCCCAACCGGCTCGCGGTGGACCGCCAGCCAGACCAACACACTCTGCTCCAGCGGCGCCAGCCGCGCAAACTGGATGGCCAACAGGTCGCGCACGCCGCCAAAGACGGTCGTGTCATAGCGCAAGAAGCTGTCGATACTGCCCTGAAACAGCTCCCGGATCACCTCCGCCATCACTTGCAGCACCAACGGGTTGCCAGAATAGCGGGCGCTGAGGCTGGTCCAGTTCTCATCCTGGCCTGACTAAACCCTTGTCGGCTAGCAGGGCGCGGCTGTCCTCGGGAGTCAGACTGGAAAGATGAAGCACACGCAGCGGCGCGTCTGCACCAGCCTGTGCACCGTATTCGATGGGATTTTCCCGGCTGGTCACAAGCAGACAACTCTGGTGGTTGCTCTCGCTCACCCGCCTGAGCAACTCCCCATAGCCCGTATAGCCGGCGCGATAGGTGCCTGCGCGCTCGCCTTCGGCCAGAATCGCTTCGAAGTTGTCGAGAACGATGAGGCATCGTTGGCGGCGCAGGTGCTCCAGCAGATGTTTGATCTGACGATCCAGATCGGGTACAAGGTCAAGGGCTGCGCCCGGATTGAGCACGCGCAGGATATCGTCCAGGATCTCTTCGGCAGGCGGAGCGTTGCGCAGTGAGCGCCAGATCAAGACCTCAAACTGACCCTGCACGCCGTGTGCGACCATGGTGGCGAGGCTTGTCTTACCGATCCCGCCCATGCCCAGGATGACGATCAGGCGGCACCCCTCGTAGATGAGCCAGCTGCGCAATTGCGCAAGTTCTTGGCTGCGCCCGCAGAAGCGGCGTATCTCAGGCGCCTCCCCCCAGTCCGCATTTGAGGCGGCAATGGCGGAGAGCAGCAGGTGCGGCCTTGCGTCGAGCTCCGCCTGATCCTCCGCTAGATCGAAGTCCGGCGGCGTACGCGCAAGCGCCAAAAAGCGATCATACTCCTCCGGTGCAATTGCCAAACAATGTGCTAACCGCACGACAAACTGCTTCGACGGTCGCCGCTCGTCCGCTTCCAGTTTGCGGATCGTCACCGGAGAACAGCCGACGCGATCGGCAAGCTCCTTCTGGGTCAGGTCGAGCAAACGGCGCTGGCGCCTGATCCATCTGCCAAATGAGACATCCAATGGTAAATCTCCTTTCAACCCAGGCGGGGCCGGCTAGGCGGACTCAGGAGCGAAGGCTTGCAGGCGTCGAGTATAGCACGAACGTTACTTACTGGAAAGTGCCATTTTATGGTCCGCTCGCTTCACGTATCACTATTTGTATCCCTCAATGATCTTACATTCGCCGCAGAAATAGTGTTTGCTATCAGCCAGGAGTCTGCACGCCGAACAATCACCGATTACATCGAGATGGGCAAGTAATCGCAATATTGCGCAGGAGTGAGAAGACATGAACGCTGCGGGATGCACACCTTTACGCTTTGGCCTGTTCTATGACTTCCGTAACCCGGCGGCCTGGCGTCGGTCATATGCAGACATCTACAGCGAGATCTTTGAGCAGATTGTCTGGGCCGACCAGCACGGCTACGACAACGTCTGGCTATCGGAACACCACCTGGTCGAAGATGGCTACGCGCCAGGGCTGATGCCGATTGCGGCGGCAATTGCCGCGCAGACAAAGACCATTCGCATCGGTAGTGCGATCATGATTTTGCCCCTGCACAATCCGATCCGCGTGGCCGAAGATGCCGCCACGGTCGATGTGATTTCCGGTGGCAGATTCGAGCTGGGCGTAGCTCCTGGCTACAAAGTCGAGGAGTTCGAGAGCTTTGGCATCCCCAAGAGTGAGCGCGGGCGGCGCACTGATGAAGGGATCGAGATCATTCGCTGCCTGCTGGACGGCGAGCGGCTGACCTACAAGGGCCACCACTACCAGGTCCGCCAGGCCAAGATCGCGCCACAGCCGGTGCAGCAGCCCAGATTGCCCATCTGGGCGGGTGGATTTACGGCAGCGTCTACGCGGCGCGCTGCCCAACATGCCGACGGTTTTCTCGCCGTTGGCGGACCAAGCCAGGAGCTATTCGCCAGCTATGTCACAGCGCTGGAGGATTTGGGTAAGCCGACCGACAACTTGCGCCTGGGCGGCGGTTTCTTTTGGTTGATCCCGGCAGCCGATCCCGACAAAAGCTGGCACGAAGCCGCGCCCCACGTTTTGTATCAATTGAACTTGTACGCCGAGTGGTTTGAGAAATCGGGCATGCCACTCTTGCCCCACATTCGCGACACAGAGCATCTGCGCGAGTTGGGCATTCTCAACATCGTCGATGTAGACACCTGTATCTCAATGATACGCGGTCTGGCGACGGCGGTGCCGCTGACGCACTACTACTCGTTTACACTGCCGCCTGGGCTGCCGGCAAGCTGGATTCAGCCGCACCTGGAGTTGTTCGCCAGCAAGGTCATCCCAGCATTTCGCTAGCGCCATAAGTCTTACTGGACATGGCCGGCAAGGTGTGGGAGTAGGTTGCTTGTCTACAAGGAGCTCGGTTCAGCAACAGGATCAAGGGGTGAAAAATGGGGACAGAACTGGTACTCGATGAAGGCGTGGGCACTCCCATCGAAGAGTGGTGGAGAGACGGCGAAACGATGTCGTATACGTACGGCAGCCGCACGCTCACCGTTAGAGACTATTATCCGGCCTTCGATCGCGCACTCCAAAGTTACGCAAGGGCGCTGACAAGCGCCACTGGGGCCACGATCCCGGCTCCTAACCAGGCACGCGGCTTTACGCTCCTGTTTGGCCCAGGAGACTACCACTTCAGCCGGACCCCGACGCTCATACGCGGGATGTATCTGCTCGGCCAGGGTGCGCATGGACAGTCGGCCTACGGCACATGTTTCCGCTACGCCAACAACATCGATGGGCTGCATGCACGCTTCAGCGATACGCCGGCTACGCCGCCGACAAGTGATCCTCCACCGGATCCTGGTATGCCGCCAAGGAGCCCGATCGGTGGCGGCCTGGGCCGCTCAGAATACTCGGTGGTCGAGAACATTAGATTTGAAGGCAATGCTGCGGGCTCGCGCGAAAACCACGGCATCTGGGCGCTGGCACCGATCCGGATCAGCAACTGCATCATCACAAACTGGGGCGGGAACGGGATCAGAATGACCTCGGCCCCAGAAGGAGATCGATTTACGTCAAGCACAAATCACAGCCTGGTCGAACATTGCACCGTGCAGGGATGTGGCTGGCGTGGCGTCGCGTGGACACGAAAGGAGGAGTGGGAACCGCGCTTCGGCGATGACTTTTACGATGGGATTTATGTCGAAGGCGGCAACAGCAATGGCAGCTTGTTCAGCGCAGTTCACTGTACGGCCAACGGGCGCTGGGGATTCTACGACGAGTCAGGGACTGGTTGCACTTTTGTGGCCTGCATGACGCATGGCAATGGGATACGTGCGGGAGGTTCTCGGCCCCGGCCGTATGACCAGTCACAGACTGCCTGACGGCGGCAGCTACAAGGTATTCCTTGCCAGCGCCCGTTCCGTGTTGGTCGGCTGCTACGCCGAGCTTGATCAGCGCCCGGCGGAGGTGAGCCCAGTAACCCTCGTCCTTGGCGGCGTCATGTCGGTGGATCTCCACCAGGGGCAGCATCTCCGCGCCGACGCGAGCAGGGTGCTACAGCTGGACGCAGGCGTCACCGTCTGGCATCGCAGCCGCGGTCACGTAACAGTGAAGGGCACGCTGGGCACGTCCAAAGGCTATCCAAGCGTAGCGTTTGAAGCCGTCAACATTGACGAGACAACTGGCAACCCTGGATTCGCGCTGAACCTGAAGTATGACGAGTGGCGGTACGAGCAGGACGGCGCGACGAAGATCGCCAAGACCTGGGCTTGGCGAAATGCCACCGACAATGTCATGGTCATCGGGGTCAATGATCCCCTGTATAGAGATGGAAGAGTCGGGCGGCAGATGTCGGAGGGAGCAATCGGCCGCAACCAGGTGTACTTCCCCGGTGGCATACTGCTGGGCCACGCCGACGTGCCCGAGATCCTCGTTAAGAGTGACCTGCGGAGCGGTGGTAGTCAAGGCAATATCCAAGGTATCGAGAAAACCCAGTTCGTTCGCATCATTGCTGGAGGCCGTATCGAACACGCTGCGAAGAGCTTTTTTGAAGCCTATGCCAGCGGCCCTCCCAACGCAGGCAACTGGAATGATGGCGATCGCCTGTGGAACCTCAACCCGCAGCCCGGTGGCTGGATGGGGTGGGTGTGTACCGAGTCCAGCAGGCCCGGCAGTCCCGCCACATGGAAAGGGTTTGGTGCGATTGAGGCATGACTCCCACGGTCCTGACACGTAGGGATGCTGTGATGTGCGACGGTAACCGCCGTTAGTGCGAGATTTGCCCACGGAACATAGGTTGAATCGAAGGAGGAAATATGCCGATTGAGGGTCGTTATATTTGGCAGCTAGATTCATATCGTGATGAATACTTCATTCGCGAGCTAACGGATGGAACCATCGTTTGGGTCGGCGAGCATCTGCCTCCCGCCCTCGCTTCAGGTGCTCCAACCGCTCCACCTGAGTTCACGAACGTTTTCTTTGGGCGCCGGATCAGGACCGGGGTACGCGGCGAACTCATAGATGTTCCAAAGGGGCAAGCGAGGAACGTCTTCAAGGATGTCTTGGTGGGCCTCGATTCACGCGTTCCGACGGAGTATATCTATTTCAATCTGCCTGGGCTTGGCCGGCGCCAGCTGACCCGCGACGCTCGCTATGACATCGTCGAGTCACGTGCATGGTCCGAGCGACGCGCGTGGCGCTCTGGCTTTGGCGACCCGGCCCCGACATATTTGACCGGCGCTTACTTGACCGGCGTCTGGGAATGTGATGACGGCGGAACGTACTATATGCACCAAATTGGCCTACGTGTCTTCTGGTTTGGCGAGCATCCCAGTTCACGGGGTTTGGCAAATGTGTTCTCCGGCCGTATAAACGGAAATTCGTTGTCCGGCAACTGGTTCGATGTACCGAAGGGGCCCACCAATGCCCTCGGCACGCTTGACCTTACCATAGCATCGCCATCACCTACACGGTTGGAGCGAAGTGCTGCGACCGGCGTGTTTGGCGGCCGCCGGTGGGAAAAGGTGCCCTGAGCGCACGGACGAATCTGCGTAGCGCTGTTTGCCGAGATTCTTGACTTGTACTTCCATGCGATCGCGACCAGTGGCGACAGGTAGCGTGCGCCGCCAGCACGCCCCGCAGCCAACGTCGAGACACTATGTCCCCTTGGGCAGCCCCGGCGCAGCCAGCACTGCACATGTCTCGTCCTCTGTCTGCCGCGTTTGCTCTGGCCATGTGTTTCGTGCGCCCAGAAAAAGACAAAGAGACCACGTGAGTCATTGGGAGGCTTCCCGGAACGGGTACTACGGCCACCGATTCCAAAACCCCGCCAGCGCCACATCGCGCCCAAAACTGGCCCCCAGCCCCGGCTCCCACACCACCAAATGCCGTGAATAGGACGGCGTAAACACCACCCGCCCATCCGGCAGCACGCACCCACCCGCATACGCCCCCTGCCCAATCGCCGGCACCTCCGCCAACTCCGGCGCCAGCCACATACGTATCCGTCTCCGGCTCCCAAATCCTACAATCCATCAAATCCGAATTCACCCCCGGCAGCAGCAGCACCGACCCATCCGCCAGCAGCGCCCCACCCCCAAACATCCCCGCCGCCGAAGGCGGCGCAGTGACCGTGATCGTATCCGTCAGGGGGTCAAAGATCACCGTCCGCCCCTCCCCATAGTTGATCGGCAGCAGCACCCGCCCATCCGCCAGCAGCACCCCACTCCCGCAGCTCGCCCCGCCCAGCTCCACCGCCACCGGGGCCAGGCTGTCCGCCGCCGGGTCATACACCAGCGCCCCCGGCGCGAGGTTAGGCACCAGCAGCACGCGCCCATCCCCCAGCAGCTGCCCGCTCGTAAAGTCCGCCCCCGTCTGCAGCTCGAGCGGCGTGCTCGCCGCCGAGACCGTCATCGTGTTCGCCTGCGGATCGTAGATCAGCGGCGCCGTCGCGCTCCACGGCACCAGCAGCACCCGCCCGTCCGCGCAGCAGCGTGCAGCTGTTGTACCCGCTGGCGATCGCCTCCCCCGCCGCCTGCACCCGGTCCAGCGCCGGGTCATAGACGTACGCCTGGCTCGTCAGCGACGCCCACGACGGCGCAAAGAACACCCGCCCGTCCAGCAGCAGGCACGCCCCCATAAAGTCCGTGCCGTCGCCTGCCTCCCAAGCGGCCGCCACCGTGTGCAGCGCCCCCGTGTGCGGATCCCAGATGTGCGGCCGGATCGCCCCTCCCGTGCCCCCCGCCGCGCCCGGCACAAAAAACACCCGCCCATCCGCCATCAGAACCGCGCCGGCGAACAGCGGCACCCCCTCGCCGGCCGCCCCCGCAAACAGATCCTCCTCGATCGTCAGCCGGCG
Source organism: uncultured Chloroflexia bacterium (assembly GCA_963701415.1). Classification (GTDB taxonomy): domain Bacteria; phylum Chloroflexota; class Anaerolineae; order Caldilineales; family Caldilineaceae; genus Fredericiella. The sequence continues at coordinate 233,089 of CAVPAH010000015.1, read as the reverse complement.
CATCCAGCCCCGTACACCGCGCCCTGGTCTCCTGCAGCTGCACCTGCAGCCGCTCCGCAAACGCCGGCGGCGCGATCCGCCGCCACGACAGCAGCCCCTCGACCGTCCCCAGCACCATCCCGCTCGCCGTCCGGTCGCTGAGAAACGTCACGATCACCTGCGCGCCGGCGGGGATCGCCGCCCCATTCATCGTCGGCAGCACCGCATCCTCCACCCCGCCCGACCACAAATACACCCGCACCCGCGCATCGATCCCCTCCATCCCCAACACCACCCCCAACGCCGTCCGCAGCACCCCGGCTTCACCGGAGATAAGTTCCATCATCGTCGCTTCCTTCCATCAAACCGCGCCCTATGCACCCGGTGCAATAAAGTCACAAAACTCACCACCGAAGGTTGCCCGTCACGCGCCCCCGCCCCACCCAACCGGCTTTAGCCGGTTTTGCATCCGCTAGCACCGAATTCATTCGGTGTGGTCGCCATTCGCCCCACCCCCCCAATCGCCACCCTCTCACCCCTGCCACACCCCAAACGAATTCACCTCCGCCAAATCCAGCCGCTGCCGCAGCCTCCCTCTCTCCCACGTCTCCGTGATCCCCACCACCCGCGCATCCGTCGCATCCACGGTGACCACGTCATACAGCTCCACCCCCAAATTTGCCGTCGCCTCGATCCACCCAAACGCCAACCCCGCACACGGCGATGTTGCTGAAGCGCGAATAGTTCAAGCCGCCATCATAGGTCACGGCCGGCGCCCCCCAGCTCACGCCATCATTCGTCGACTTGGACGCAGTAGAGCTTGGACCCGTCGCCGTACAGGATCCGGATCTCGCTGCCGTTGCGGCCGGCGCCCGGCGTCGACTCCTTGGCGTCGCTGCTGCTGAGAGTCGCCACTAACACCGGCGCGGCCGTCAGCGCACTCGTGGCCGCACTCGGCCAGCTCGCCCCGCCGCAGCTCCACCCCGTCACCGAGAACCGCTGCACGCCTACCTTCTTAGCCTTTGTCGAGCGCAGCACGCGGAGCACATACCCCGGCGCGCTGCAGCTGCAGGCCGCCGCCGTCACACTCACATCGCCATACGCCATATTCCCCGCCGTATGCCTGAACGCCAACCGCCACAGCAGCGGATCCCCGGTAAAAGTAGACCGCCGCTTGCAGCGCACGGTCACCGTGGCCAGTGCATCCGGGTGCGATTGAATGTCCACCAGCTCATCACTCAGCGCACGCATGCTCTGCCCCCGAGAGCAAGGCTTCCAGGAAGGGTCCGCACCAGCTGTCTCGCCTTCCCACCAGCCTCGCCAGGACCCTTCCTGGAAGCCTTGCGGCCGCCACACGCGCGCAGAATCATGTCAATCCCCCAAATCCCACGAATCAAGGTTCAGACCCCAATCTTCGGCCACGCCACCACCAGCCCCGCCTCCGGCACCACCACCCCCTCAAACTGCCTTCTGATACACCTCTGCCAATTCCTTGCACGACGCCAAATCACTCGGCGCCGTACTCGGCCGGCGTGACAGCTGCCGGTACCGGATCAAGTACGCGTGCGCCGCCGCAGCCAGGAGCAGGGTGCGCTCGGCTGTCGGCGGCAGGGTGGTGGCCTGGGCGGCACCCAAGCCCTGGACGGTGTAGACCTTCCGATACCGCACGCGCAGCACCTGGCCCGCCGTGGCCGCCTCCGGCAGCATGATCACGCCCGGGGCAGTCTGGCGCCAGGGGACGGCGGCGGTGCGCCAGTCGCTGCCGGCTTCCCAGGGCGTGGCCACGGCGAGAATCTGCTGCGGGGCGAGGCTGTTCAGGTCCTGCTCGGCGCCGGGCGTGGTGACGGGAAACGAAATCTCGATCGGCGGCAGCCAGGCGTTGAGGTCGGCAAGGCCCTGGCACAGGGCCTCCGCCAGGACGGGATCTTCCCAGCCGTCGGTGGCAAGGGAGGCACCGACGAGGGCGAGCAGGGCGGTCTTGAGGGTGGTCGCGGTGGTGGTCATCGCTCACAACTCCGTTGGCAGCGGGCGCACCGTTGGTGCCGCGCACTGCGTATAAGATGTTGACGAAACGTTCACACACTTGTGTGGGAGATACCTGCTATGATGCCGCCATCGTCCGCCGCGGGCTCTGAGCAGCCCCCTGTCCAGCCCCTTGCCCAGGCCCCCCTGCGGGTCACCGGCCGGCTCCATTACCTCGACTGGCTGCGTGTGCTGGCCATCTTGGGTGTGTTTCTCTTTCATGCCGTCCATCCTTTCGATCTCACCGCCTGGCATATCAAGAATGCCGAGCAAAGCCCCGCCCTTACCTTCCTGATCGCCTTTTTGTACCCGTGGGGCATGCCGTTCTTCTTCCTGCTGGCCGGCGCCGGCAGCTATTTCGCCCTGCGCCGCCGCCGCGCCGCCGCCTTTGCCCGCGAACGCTTCCAGCGCCTGCTGATCCCCTTCTTTGTCGGCGCGCTCCTGTTGATGCCGCCGATGCTCTATTTCGAGTGGCGGCACAAAACTGCCACCGGACTGTTGACCGGCTCCTATCTGGACTTCGTGCTCCACCGCAACGGGGGATTCACGCCGATCTGGTTTGGCGCCCTGGGCTACCACCTCTGGTTCCTCGGTTTCCTGTTCAGCTTTTCCATCCTCTGCCTGCCCATCTTTCTGTGGCTGCGCGGCGCGCGCGGCGGGCGGCTGCTGGGGCGCCTGGCGCAGCTGAGCACGCACCGCGGCGCCCTCCTGCTCTTTATCATGCCCCTGGCCCTCGTCCGCCTGGCGCTCCAGCCGTTCTTTCCGCAGGAGCACAGCTGGGGAGATTTCCTGGTGCAGATGTCCTTTTTCCTGCTCGGTTACGTCCTGTTTGCACGGGAAGAGCTGCTGCACGCCGTCCGCCGCGACTGGCGGCTCCATCTCGCTGTTGGGCTGGCGGCGGCGGCCGGGGCCATCGCCATCGCGGTGGCCACCGGCACGCTTGACCTGCAGGCACCGCCGCGCAGCTTGCTCGACATTGCGTTCTGGACGCTCATTGCCGCCGACGGCTGGTGCTGGTCGCTCTTCTTGCTCTACCTGGGCATGCGCTATCTGGACTTCACCAACCGCACGCTGGAGTATGGCAAGTACGCCGTCCTGCCGTTTTTCATGCTCCACCAGCCGGTGATCATCGTGCTTGCCTACTATGCCGTGCAGTGGCAGGCGAACCTGTGGATCAAGCTCCTGTTTGTCGTCGGGGGCTCCTTCTGCATCTCGCTCGGCCTCTACGAATATGTGATCCGCCGCATCCCGCTGCTCAGGCTGTTGTTTGGCATGAAGGGCGAGCCTGCGGCCGGGTTTACCCCAGCCGCGCTCGAAGCGTCTTGAGCGCCTTCTCCCCCACCCCGTCCACACCCAGCAGCGCCGGATCAGGTGCGGCCGCAACCGCCTCGGCGGAGGTGTAGCCGGCCCGCACCAGCACCGGCTCCGCCCAGCCGTCGGTGGACAGGGAGGCACTTCTATCCCTTCCGGGAAGACCCCCCTCTTCCCGGAAGAGGGGGGTCTTCCCGGAAGGGGTATCTAAGAAACCGAGTTTCTCGCAGAAACTCGGTTTCTGCCTTCGCCGGACCTCGTGCCTCCGCTTCCAGGCAGGGTGGGGCTTCCCGGAAGAGGGGGTCTTCCCGGAAGGGGTATCTACCCCACCTTCTCGCGAATCACCCCCAACGCCTTCTCCCCCACCCCGTCCACCGCCAGCAGCGCCTCATCCGGTGCCGCCGCCACCGCCTCGACCGATGTCATTCGCCGGGTGATAATGTACCAATCGTAGTGAGAGTGCGTAATTGACGTTCATGGACTCGCTGCCAGGAGAGTTGCGATTTCCATCAGCGTTTCTGGCTGGTTATCGGTGCGGTCTGCCCGCCTATGCCTTCCTCGTTGACAAGTGTGAAACGGCTGCGATTCAGGCTGTCTTTTCTTTTCATGCTGTAGATGGGCGACGATGCCAACTGCTGCGCTGATGGCATCGGCCGAACGCAGGTTGAAATGTGCCGCCTGCTGGTGACGAAAGGTGCGGGCGGTGCGCTCTGCGCCGTTGTTGGTGGCTTCCCAGCCGGCGTTGCCCAAGAAATGACTGAGTTGCGCAAACTTCTCGGTGGTCATTGCCTCCACAACGCGCTGCAACTGTGGGTTTGCGGCATAGCTCGGGTTTGTCTGCCAGACGACAAAGCTGGACCTGGCATCATCAACGGTGCGACGCTGACCATGTTCGTTGCACAACAGTTGGAACCACTCGACCACGAAACTGCGGATGACGCGCAACTCGTCCCCAACTGGACTGGCTAGCAGTTCGTCAATCTGGGCTTGTTCCTCGGCGTTCAGGCGATCCGGGCGGCGCATGAAGAGAAAGCGGTGTTTCTGCAGCGCCTCCCGTACATGGCGCACTTCTTCCCATGTTGACCATCCTGTGGGCGGTGGGATCTCCGTCTCAGGTGGGGCAGGAGTTGGTTCTTCTGCCGCCCAAGGCGGAGGACACGCAGCCCACTTCTTGACGGTCAGTCGATGGATTCCCGTCTGGCGTGCGATGGCGGAAGCGGACAGCCCTTCCTTGGCTAACGCCTGCACGCGCGCCAACAGCCGGCGCCTCTGCTCGCGCCGCTGTTGCGGACCCGGCAATGCCGCAATGTCCGACAGCGACGTTGGCGTGTCCGCCGGCAGCGTGGGAATGGCTTGCGCCAGCCACCGCTTGATGCTGGCGCGATGATGGCCGGTCTGCTGCGAAATGGCGCGCTGTGATAAGCCTTGCTGCGCCAAGGCATGAACTTCGGCTATCTGCTCGCAGCGGTGTATCTGGCGCCAGTGCCAACGCTGGTTGGCAGCATCGGTTTCGTCACTGCTGGGTGGCCTGTCGCACAGACGACCACCTACGTGCAGAACTGGTGCAGGCGGCGCCTTGGGCAAGCTGCGGCGGACGGCATGCACCGCTTTCATCGCCGCTTGGACGATGCGGCGCGTCTCATGGAACAGGCAGAGTTGATGCGCCGCCTGTGGCCACACCTGTGCCAGCACAGCCGGGTAGAGCGCAGATGCGTCGGTGATCACTTGCTGCGGCTCGATGCCGGCCGACTTGAGATGCACAAGGAAATCCTTGACATCGGCGGCCGTCACCGTGCCGTGGACCAACTTGTAGCCGACAAGCTGGTCGCCGCCTGCGGTTGCCGCAGGGTCAACCGCCAGCAGCAGCGCGAGTTTGTCCTGGTACACCTCGTCGACACACAGGACGCCGGAGAACTCCTGCACCACCCAGGGCTGATACTGTGTCGCGAAATCGAAGCCGGCTCGGTACTGCTTGCACCAGAAGCGAATGGTGGCCTCACTCGGCTGCACCCAGAAATCACGCGCCAGCCGCACCGTTGTACGCCGCATGGCCATGCCATCTTCGTACACGCAATTGACTGCCTTGCGTACCACCTCGTTGGCATAGATGCCGTCCGGCCGCATGAAACGGCGGCTGTGCCCGCATATAGTGCCGGCAGCGGTCGCAGTAGTGCACGCTCACCGTCACCTGCAGGAGCACCGGTCGCGCCATGTCCAGGTCGATGGCCGTGCGGCCGGCCGTCGAGTAGTAGCCTGCTTCACTCTGACAGCGGTCGCACACAATACTGCGTTGACAATAGCGAACCTGGCGGACCAGGCACTGAGTCTGGTTGATCGATGCAGCAGCGATAGTCATGGTGTCGATCCCTCACCCGGCCCGCACCAACACGGCGGCGAGCCGGGCATTCCCCAACTCCTGCGCCAACAGTTCCAAGGCCGTGGGCTCCACCGCCGGAGCAGGGGCACCTGCCCCAATCAGCGCGCGCAGCTCCGCCTGCAGCGCAGCGACGCTCGCCTCCAACGCCAGCAACCGATCCCCAATCCCCGGTGCCGGCCCCATCACGCCGTCCCCTCCAGCAGCCACAGCTGCACGTCATAATCCGCCGTCGGCGTCGTCCCACCCGCCAGGTTCACATCCAGCGTGACGGCGGCGCCGGTCGGGATGGCCACGGCGACCTTGCTCCCGCCCAGATGCCCCGCCTTCCACTCCCCGGCCGTCCCGGCCGTGTTGGCGGTGAACGCCTTGACGGCCTCTGTCTCGCCCACGTTCACGTCGACGGTGAACCCAGTCGGCGTCCCCGTAAACGCCTCCGGATACACCGTCACCCCCACCAGCGTCAGCCCCACCGGCGCCACAAACCCATGCACCGCATCCGCATCCCCCTGCGCCTGACTGCTAAACGACATACACAACAAGTTGCTCATCATTCGCTCCCATTCACAAACTCAACTTCGCCGCGACCCTGGCACAGCGCAGCATCATCTCGCCCACCACGCAGCCTCACGCGCGAGCCAGGGACGTTCCCCATTCACGCCGCTACATTGTTCTTGCCGACACCCACATGCGTCGCCACCCCATACGCCCACCAATCGCGAATCTTGATCGGCAGCGTATCGTTGGTAAACATCAACCCCGCCGTCTCACTCCGCACCTCGTAGATCTCCGGCAGCGCGTGCACCCCACCCTGCGGCGCACTCGCGTACGCCATCTGCACCACCGGATGCAGCCGCGGGTCCACGATCTGCGCCCAGTCGTTCGCATCCGTCCACTCCGGCACCACCACCGGAATCGGCCGCGGATCCCCCAGCCTCGATTCTCCATACGGGTTCACCGTCTGCGCCGTCCCGCCCGAGTTCGGCTTGCCCACATCCCCCGTCCCATACCCAAACACCTCCAGCGCCGTGTCGTACAAATCCACCGGCAGCAGCGCAAACGTCGGCCACAGCCCCAGCTTCGACCCCGTCCCCGGCACCGTCTGCGCGAAGAGCCGCTTCCGCGCCGCCGCCCACTCCGCCGCCGAGAACGCCACCGTCGCCAGGTTCCCATGGTTCGCATGGAACAGCGCCGTCGAGTCGTCCACCATCGTCGGCCCCACGCCGCTCGCCGCCGTGAAGATCCCCGCAATCGCCGCCGACCGTGTCCGGATCGCCGCCTTGACCAGCTCACGCGGGAATCGCCTGCATCTTGGCGATATCGCGAGCGCCGGAACATCTCCAACGTAATGCCCACATACACACCGCGCTTGCCAAAGGACATGCTCTCGCGGGCATCGCCGGTCACGGCCTCGGTATACGCCGCCCCCTCCGCCACCGTCGGCAGATTCGCCAGCCCATCCACCATGACCAGGTCGATGTCCTGCGTGCTGCCGTCGTGGGCGACGACGTCGGTGATCCGCTCGTACCAGCGGAAGGTCGCCAGGTTGTCATAATGCTGCCGCACCACCTTGTTCAAGCTGTTCCGCGCCAGCCCCGGCAGCGTGGTCGTCGAAGCCGCCGATCAGCTGGCTGTGCTCCGCGGTTAAACGCCCCATAGAAGTCCACGTCGCCGGTGATGGCCAGATAGACATCCCGAATGTTGCGCAGCGAAGGCGCCGGCATCGGCCCACCCTGCACGCCGAGGCACCAGTCAAGCGCCTCCTGCATGTCGTCGAGGCCGGTGCGCAGCTCACGCCCCGTGATCGGCCGCATCCCCGTCACCACGCTCGGGCTGCGCGGCTTCCGCCAGCAGCGCCTTCTGCGCTCCAATGAGCCGGTCGACCTCAGCCATGTCCAGGCACTCCATCTGCTGCCCGCCCGCTGCTGCGGCCATCTGGCGGACGAGGATCTGCGCCCCCTCCGGCAGGCCAGACTGCTCCAGCGCCGTCTCCAGCTGCAGTCGGTTACGCATCACCTTCAGCTCGCGCACCTCCGCCACCACCTGCTCCCGCAAACCCGCAAACTCCGCCGCCAGCCCACCGGCCTCGCCTTGACCCTGGCACGGCGCACCGTCACCCCCACCTCGACGATCGCTCTGCGCCGAGCCAGGGACATTCTCTACTCACTCCCTCTTCCATCATGCTCTCCTTACAAGTTATCAACTCTGCTAGGACGTGCGTGCCCGCCGCTGCCGGCACGTTGACTGCCGATATCTCACGGCCGATCGGCCCTGCCTGCACCATCTCGCAGGGCTGCTCCTGGCCGTCAATGACATATGTTCGCCCCGGCACATGGGGGCACGCCGCGCCAAAGACGTCCTTGTCGCAGACCGAACACAAGGCCTCCCCGCGCTTGAACCATGAAATCGAAAACCGGTCGATCCGCCCGGCCAGAAAATCCCGGATCCCCTCCTCCGTCGTCAGCTTGACCCGCGCCCGCATCTCCATACCGTCTGGCCCGTCCATCCAACAGGCCGTCACGATGCCGTCGCGCGCCGCAATATCCTGCATGTCGTGGTTGCGCAGGAATGGCACCCCCACAAAGCTCGCCGCAAACGCCTCCATCTCCTCAGCGCGGAAGCGAACGTAGTTCCAGTTGGGATACGCGGCCCGAAACACCACCGCCTCAAACTCCAACTCCAGGAGTTCCCCCGCCGCCTGCCGCCTGCGCAGCTCCCCCCGGTCCATCCCCGCCCACAACACCGCCGCATCCACCACCGCCGGCTCACTCGCCAGCACCATCTCCCCCACCCGCGCTCCTGTCTCGCGCACGACTCCTCTCTTCCAACCGACTTTAGTCGGTTTTGCATCCACTAGCACCGAATTCATTCGGTGCGGCCCTCGGCGCCGCCTTCGCTGATCATCTGCGCAATCTCCCCCTCCGTGATCTGCTCCCCCGCAAACTTCACAAACCAGCGCAGCGCCATCTTCCGGTACGCCGGCCCATTGCCCACCAATCCGGCCACCGAGTTCAACCCCGCCGCCAGCTGCATCGCCGCCTGCGCGAGCTTCTGGTTGTCCTCGACGCTGATATCCGGCAGCACTGCCGTCACGTCCGCCGCCGTCACGTTGTGCCGCAGCCGCCGCTCGCCGGCCACATACCTCCGCCACGCCACCAGCACCAAATCCGTCAGCAGCCACGCCAAGTACGCCTGCCGCCGCCGCAAAAATCGTCTTCGCATCTCCGTCATCACCTGCCCGGTGGCCAGGTTCGAATCCTCCCCCTCCCCCAAATCCAGCAGCGACGTCCCCGGCCCACCCGCCACAATCATCCAGCGGATCGCGCGGCCGTCGTTGGCGGCATCGTTCGCATTCAGACTCGGCGCCACCGCCGTCCAGCTCTCCTGCTCGTCGGCGATGATCACCGACCCCGGCTCCGGCGGCTGCCGGTACCGCTCCGCCAGCTCGGTGCGCAGCCTGGCCGGCGCCTTGACCACCCACAAAAACGCCCGCACCCCCGCATTCAACCGCACCCGATCCTCCAGCCAGCGGCTGTAGCGCTTCAGCCAAGGCAGGATCGGCGCCAGGTCCGACTCCCCGCGCAAGGCCCCCACCGGCCGGTTGACGGCATAGTGCAGCATCAGGGGCGTGGCCGGATCTCCCGCACTCTCGTGCAAGGGCGACACCCACCACCGTTCTTCAGGCCCGGGCATCCCCACCTCTCGGTACCGCAGCTCCGCCTCATAATCCCCCTCCCGCCACTCGATGCGCTCCACGATCGACGCCGGCACACAGCGCACCGTCGACGTCCGGTCCTGCGGGTTGGTAAACAGGATGGGGAATATCTCGCCCGCCCGGCACAGCTCGTCGCACCACTCCGGGATGCGCTGCTCCATCTGGTTGCGCTGCCAGAAGTCGTCAATAAACCGCTGCAGCGGCGCGTATTCGCTGCGCAGGGTAATGCCGTTGCCGACCACGTACGCCGTCACCATCCCCACCAGCCGCCGCGCCAGCGGGTTCTGCCGCCACGCCTCCCGCGCATCCTCCATCTCCCGCCACAGCTCCCCCCACCCCTTATCCGCCACCCCCTGCGCAGGTACGAGCGGCACAAACCCGTCATTCGCCCGCCCCGGCGGCACCGTCGTCACCGCGCCCAACCAGGCCGCAAAACGCTGCATCGGCGTCATACCCTCTCCTTCACCCCTTCCGGGAAGACCCCCTCTTCCCGGAAGAGGGGGTCTTCCCGGAAGGGGTTCTAAAAAAAGGCGCACCGTCTCCTCTGCGGAAACGATGCGCCCTGATTACGGTAACGCGGTTGATGAAATTGGTTAGTTACTTGCCGGGCGGGCCCACGCTCACATCGCGAAACCGCGCCGTTTCGATCCGCACCTTGTCCCCGCCGCTGAAGTTGATCACGATGCGGCCGGTGCAGTGTTCGGCGAGCAGCGGCCCGGCCTCGGCGGCCACGGCGGCGAGCAGGGCCGCGAGCGGGGCGGCGCTCTCGCCGTCTCCCGTATGGCGCTGTGCTTGGACAGTCATGATCACAGTCTACGCCACTCTCCACCCAAACTCAAGCAAATCTGCTCTTAACTTTTCCGGCCGGTTCTGACGCACTTGCGCATGGCAAATGGCCTGCCCCACCTGGTATAATGATCGTCACCGTGGTGCCGGCTTCGGCAGAAGGGAGGCCTATGGTTGACACGCTGATCACGACCAAGCTGCTGGTGCCGTGGGCGCACCACCCGGCTGTCCCGCGCCCCCAGCTGGTGGCGCGGCTGCGCGCCGGGCTCGCCGGTCCGCTGACCCTGCTCTGCGCCCCCGCCGGCTTCGGCAAAACCTCCCTGGTGCTCCAGGCACTGGACGACTACGGCGCGGCGCCGGCCTGGCTGAGCCTGGAGCCCGACGACGGCGAGCCGACGCGCTTCGCCCATTACTTCCTGGCCGCCCTGGTGCGGGCGGCCCCCGACCTCGCGCCCGCCCTCGCCCCGCTGCTGGGCAGCAGCCCGCTGGATCTGCACGCCACCATGGTGACGCTGGTCAACCTGCTCAGTACGCGCGACGTGCCCCTGGTGCTGGTGCTGGAGGACTACCACGCCCTGGACGCCCCGGCGGTCGACGCGGCCCTGGCTTGGCTGCTGGACCACCAGCCCCCCGCGCTGCGCCTGCTGCTTACCAGCCGCGAGGATCCCCAGCTGCCGCTGCCCCGCCTGCGTGCCCGCGGCTGGCTCGCCGAGCTGCGCGGCGCCGACCTGCGCTTCTCGGCCGCCGAGGCCACAGCCCTGATCCGGCAGCTCACCGGGCAAGCGCTGAGCGCCGCCCAGGCCGAGGCCCTCGTCGCCCGCACCGAGGGCTGGGCCGCCGGGCTCCAGCTCGCCGGCCTGGCCCTGCGCGAGTCGGCCGACGTCGACAGCCTGATCGCCGCGCTGCGCGGCACCCATCGGCTGATTTTCGACTACCTCACCGACGAGGTGCTCCTGGCCCAGCCCCCCGCCATCCAGCAGTTCCTGCTGCAGACCGCCATCCTCGATCGGCTGTGCGCCGAGCTGTGCGACGCCGTTGTGCAGGATGAAGGCAGCACGCTGCAAGATGCATCCTCGATCCTTACGCAGTTGGAACGTGCCAACCTCTTTCTCGTCCCACTCGATGCCGAGCGCCACTGGTATCGCTACCATGCGCTCTTCGCCGACCTGCTGCGCGCCCGGCTTGTCGCCACGGCGGGGGCCACCCTCGCCGGGCTCCACCGGCGGGCGGCGGCCTGGTACGCCGCCGCCATCGCCACGCATGGCAAGACGATGCTGGCCCCGGCGATGCACCACGCCCTGGAGGGTGGCGACTTTGAACTGGCCGCCGATCTGATCGAGGCCGATGTCGTGAGCGCCGTTGGCCAGGGCGAGGTGGCGCTGAATGCCCGCTGGTTAGCCCGCCTCCCGCCGGCGCTCTTCAGCCGCCGGCCCTTGCTCTGCATCAACCACGCCTGGCTGCTCACCCTCACCGGCCAGGGCAGCCTCGCGGTAAACCGCCTGCGTGATGCAGAGCTGGCGTGGGCCGCGCGGCCTTCAGCGGGCCCTGAGTCTGCGGCAAACCACGCTGGGCTCGCGGAGGAATCCGACCTCGCGGGCCTGGTCGCCGGCAATCTGGCGGCCATCCGCGCCTACATGCTCTATATGCGTGGCGACATCGGTGCCGCCATCGCCGAGGGGAGCGCCGCGCTGCGCCGGCTCCCCGGGGGCAGCCAGACCATCTACGCCGCGACCCACCTGGTGATCGGCCTCAGTGCCCTCGACGATGATCAGCCGGTGCTGGCCGAGCAGCAGCTCCGGCTGGCCGTGGCCGCTGGCCAGGCGGGCGGCAACCCCTACGCGATCCTGGTCGCCCTGGGCTTTCTTGGCGAACTCCGCCTGCGCCAGGGCCGGCTGGACGCGGCCGAGGAGCTGCTCCAGGGAGCCCTGGCGACACAGCGGGATCCGGGCGGCGCGCCCTTCCCCATCGCCGGCAACCTCTGCGCCCGCCTGGGGCTGGTGCGCTACGAGCGCGATGACCGGGCAGGCGCCGCGCTGCTGCTGGAGCAGGGACGGCGCGCCGGCGAACTGATGGCCAACGCTTGGATTCTGGAGCCGGCCTCCCTGGCGCTGGCCTGGCTTCGCTTTGGGGAGGGCGATCCCGCCGCCGCCCATGGGCTGCTCGACACCCTGGAGGCCCTGGCCGCACGCCTGGGGCGGACGCAGCGGCCCGACCTGATCGACGCGCTGCGGGCGCGCATCCGGCTCGCCGAGGGCGATCTGGCCGCCGTCCGCGCCTGGCTCCTGCAGGAGGAGGGCCGCCCGGCCCAGCCGTACCGCCCCATGCAGCTCCCGATCGCGCTGACGCGGGCCCGCGCCCTGACTGCCCTCGGGCGCAGCACGGAGGCCGTGGCCCTGCTTGACCCGCTGCTGGCTGCGGCGGCGGCCAACGGGCGGGTGGGCCAGCAGATCCAGCTTCTGGTGGTGCGCGCCCTGGCGCTCAGGGCTGCCGGTGACCAGGAGCAGGCGGTCACGGTGCTCCGGCAAGCCCTGGAGCAAGGCGCCCCCCGCGGCTACCTGCGCAGCTTCCTCGACGAAGGGCCGGCCGTCGCTGCGCTCCTGCAAAGGCTGAAAGACGAAGGCGGCAGGATGAAACCGTACATCATCCGGCTGCTGGCCGCATTCGGGGGCCGTGAGACGGCGGTGGCCGGGCCGGATCTTCAGCCTTCCTCTCCCCTCCTTGATCCTTCCCCCGAGCCCCTCGCTGAGCCCCTCACTGCGCGCGAGCTGGAACTGCTGCGGCTGATCGACGCCGGACTCTCCAACCAGGCCATCGCCGAGCGGCTGGTGCTCACCGTCGGCACGGTCAAGTGGTACCTCAACCACCTCTATGCCAAGCTCGCTGTGCGGGGGCGCACGGCGGCCCTGGCCCGCGCCCGGGCGCTGGGACTCTTACCCTAAATCTGAACTCCTAACCCGACGCCTAACCTAAGTTAGGTGACTCCTGTGCCGCACGCTGCTATGCTCAGCATTGGAGCAAAAACCATGCAAGATACACCGGCAATCTATGTGCTGCGGGTTGCGGGCGCCCTGGACGCGCACTGGGCGGCCTGGTTCGCCGGGCTGAACATGACCGTCGCACCCGACGGCACGACCACTCTCGCCGGCCCGCTCGTCGACCAGGCCTCCCTGCACGGCGTGCTGCGCACGATCCGCGACCTCGGCCTGACACTGCTCAGCGTCGAGCGCCAAGACGAACCAGGGAGCCAAGTAGATAGCGAACTGGCAAATATGGAGGAACCCGCATGAAAATCACGGTCCTGAACGGCAGCCCCAAGGGGGAGTTGAGCATTACGATGCAGTCTGTGGCCTACCTGGCCAAGATCTACCCTCAGCATGAGTTCAACATCGTCCATATTGCGCAGCGGCTCAAGCAGCTCGAGCATAACGCCGCCGCCTTCGACAAGGTCATCGACCAGATCCGTGCATCAGATGCCGTGCTCTGGGGCTTTCCCCTGTATATCCTTATCGTCCACGCGCACTACAAACGCTTTATCGAGCTCATCTTTGAACGTGGCGCCCAAGCAGCCTTTGCCGGAAAGTACACCGCTGCGCTCTCGACCTCCATTCACTTCTTTGATCACACCGCTCACAACTACATCCATGCCATCTGCGATGACCTGGAGATGCACTTTGTCGACTCGTTTTCGCCCGACATGCATGACCTGCTGCACGAAGAGGGCCGGACGCAGCTCGCGGAGTTTGGCCGGCAGTTCCTGGCGGCCGTCGAACAGCAGGTCCCCACGCAGCGCCAATACCCGCCCCTGATCTATCGCGAGTTTTCGTACCAGCCCACGCTGCCATCCGCCCCCGTCGCGACCGGGGGCAAGAAGGTGGTCATCCTCCATGATGCCAGCCTGTCTGACAGCAACCTGGCGAAGATGGTCGGCCGCTGCCGCAGCGCGTGCGCGGGCGAGGTGAGCGTGGTCAACATCCATGACCTCGACATCAAATCCAGCTGCCTGGGCTGCCTGGAGTGTGCCGCCAATTACCAGTGCGTCTACACCGGCAAAGACGGCTACATCGAGTTTTACACCTCCACGGTGATGACCGCCGATGTGCTCGTCTATGCCGGGCAGATGGTCGATCGCTATCTGTCGGCGCGCTGGAAGATGTTCTTTGACCGGATCTTCTTCAACACCCATACGCCGGTCCTGGTGGGCAAGCAGGTGGCCCTGGTCATCGCCGGCCCGCTTGGCCAGGTGCCCAACCTGATGGAGATCTTCCGTGGCTTCTTTGCGTTTCAAGGCGCCAACCTGGTTGGCGTCGTCAGTGACGAGTGTGGTGATTCCGCGGATCTCGATCGCTTGCTCGACCAGCTCATGGCCCGCGCCCTGAACTACGCGCAGGCCGGCTACCTCCGCCCCCAGACGTTTCTTGGTGTAGGGGGGATGAAGATCTTCCGCGATGACATCTATGGCCGCCTGCGCCTGATCTTTCCCGCTGACCATCGCGCCTATGCCCGGATGGGCCTGTACAAGACCTTTCCGCAGGCCGCGCTCAACACCACCCTGATGAACACCTTTGTCGCGCCGATTCTCAATCTGCCCCCCATTCGGAAGAAGTTCGACAAGAATATTAAGGAACAAATGGTTCAGGCCCACAAGCAGGTGGTTGCGAAAGCATAGCGCTTTCTTCTGAACTGCGACGCTACCACGTGCTCCCGTCATACTCCGCCAGCGGATCCGCCTGCGCCACGACCGTGCTCGCGCCGCACGTCCGCCTGCCACGCCACCGCCGCGATCGCCAAGCGCAAATGCGTCCGCCCGGTCGTCGTGCAGCCCCGCCGGCGCCCGCAGCGTCGACGCCTCGATCGACGCCAGCTGCGCCGCCGTCTCGCTGCCCCGGATCACGCAGGCCCCCTCCCGCACCGCGTCGGCCAGCAGCCCATACAGCAGCGGCTTCCCCTTGACCGTGCTCAGCCATCCCGGCCGGCCGTCATACCCCTCCAGCACCCGCAAATTCCCCAGCCGCTGCAGCTCGCGAATCAGCAGGTGCCCATGGTTGTTGCGCTCCGCCATCACGTCGGCGTTGTTGTACCAGCGGCCCAGCTCGTCGAGGTAGGCGGCAAACGTAGACGGCTCGATCTTCCCCGTCAGCTCCGCCACCTGCGCCCACGTCTCCGCGTCCAGCACGTGGCCGCCGACTCGTCGCTGTTCGGATTGCCCTCCGCCGGGTCGGCGCCGATCACGTACCGCCGGCCGGGGATCGGCTCCTCCCAGACGGTCAGCCCCGGAAGGGCGGGCTTCCGAGGTAGCTCGGAGGCGCTCCGGACATCACGTCCCGGAGGACGTCCCAGGCGTCTCCCGGGACATTCGCCGCCACACTTCCCTTCTCCTCCACGCACCCCTTCACCCACGCCCACGGCAGCCGCCGATCCAGCTGCTCCGCCGCCAGCGCCTCCTCCGCCGACGCCGGATACTCCGCATAAGAAATCGTCATGCGTCCCCCGCTGCGCATACATCTCCGCCTGCACCGCCGCCCGCCACGCCTCATCCCGCCCCGGCCGCACCCACCACGGCAGAAAGACGTGCCGGTAATCCCCCGTCCCGCTCACCGCCGCCCGAAACAAATTCTTAAACGTCGACACCGGCCGCTTCTTGTCCGACGTCGACACCAAAAACAGCTGCCCACCCGGCATCGATCGTCGGCTTCACCGCGTTCAAAAACTGGCTCAGCTCCGGCACAAAATCCGCCTCGTCCACCGATCGCCAACGTCCCCGTATACGACCGCCCCGACCTGGTCGAAAACGCCAGCGCCCGCGACCCGTTCGACAAGATCCACCGCGTCTCATTGCTGTGCGTCACCGCCCGCGCCCGCAAATGCCGCCGGCAGCCGCTCGTACATCCCCCGCAGCCGCCACAACAGTTCCTTGGCCTCCTCCTCGCGCAGCGAAAACAGCAGAATCGTGGCCGGCGCCTGAAACAACATCAGCCACAGCGCATAGCTCAAACACAGCCACGAAATCCCCAGCTGCCGCGCCTTCAAAATCACCAGCTTGCGGCTCGCCGCCATGGCCGCCAGCGTCTCCACCTGCGCCGGCCACAACTCAAACCTGACCCAATCCTGCCCCGTCGCGTCGTAGATGAAGACGCAGTCGCGCGACGAAGGCGGCCGGATCCAGGCTGTACGTAAGCCACTGCACCTTCAACTCGGCAACGCTTGCAGCCATCCCCATCCTTCGCGTCACACACTCGCCTCGACCCTGGCACGGCGCAGATCATATCGCCTACCGCGATCCTTCTGCGCCGAGCCAGGGACGTTCGCCCAATCACCCGCCCAGCAGCGCCCACAACGGCGTGAGATCCACGCCGGTCACTGTCATCGTGACAAAGACGGCGAGCAGGGCCAGCGATAATCACCACCGCCAACCAGAACCTCCCCCTCTCCGACAACCCCCCAAACAACTCCCGCAATCCACTCCACATACGCACCTCTCTCTCCAACCGGTTTTAACCGGTTTCGCATTTGTTAGCACCGAATTCATTCGGTGCGGCTCCCACCACCACTCGCCCTGCGACTACCAGTGCCTCACCACATACTCCCCCACCGCCGGCGGGCAGTGCGTCAGCGCCTCGTCCAACGCCGCCCCCGGCTCCATGCTCAGCCCGATGTTGTGCCAGAAGTGCTGCGTCAGCACCGCCGCATCCTCGTGCGCAATGTCTTCGCTGAGCGTGATGACATGTGGCACGACCCCCAGCCAGTCGCCGAGGCTGTCGCCCCGGCAGGAGGCCAGCAGCATGATCCGCACCCCAAACAGCCGCTCGCTCAACCAGTTGCCGTCTGCGACTCCGTCGGCAAATTCGACGCCCTCAGGCGACGCGTGCAGCGCCAGGTGCAGCAGCTCGATCGGCCGGCCGAGCCGGCGGTCGCGCCGCAGTGCAGTCGGCAAACTTGGGCCGCGTGGCGTCGAGAATGCGCATGAACTTGAGTCCGGTGGCCGCGCGCACGGCGCGCAGCGCGGCCAGGTCCAGCATCAGCGCGCTGTCCGGGCCGATACAGACCAACAGGGTGCGGCCCGCAGGGTATCGTCTCGCCGCCGGCGCCGCACGAGGGCGTAGCACTGCGCCGGGCTGCAGCGCGCCGGGCTGAGCCTCGCGGCTGCCGCAGATCGCCGCCCGCTGCGCCGCCCGCAGATCGTCGGCCGTGATGACCAGGCTGTTGTCGGGGTCGTCCTCGCTCGTAGTCGCCGCGTTCGAACTCCTGCCGCTCGGCCACCAGCAGGTCGCGCAGAAAGACCCGCATCTGCGGCAGCCATGCGCGCGCCAGCTGCTCGTCGGCCGCCGTCATGTTGGCGGCGTCGAGTACCTCGCACACGGCATCCAGGTAGTCCTCCATCCGTTCGACGCGGCGGCTGTGCAGCGCCACGCCGGGTGTTGCGCTCGCTGAGTGCCAGCAGCTCGCGCTGCTGAGCATCCCAGGCATGGGCACGTTCGCGCCAGTGCCAGCGGCGTGACGTGAGCTGACCAGGCGCCGTTGAATTCCAGGGGTTCACTGCGCACCTGCCGGCCTGCCGTAGCTGCGGCGGCCTTAAGCGTACGCGCCGGCCCCAGCTCCAGGTAAACCTGGAAGCGGCCGTACCACACGGTCGGCTCGCCTTCCATCTGGTCCCATGGCGCCCGCACCGCTTGTTCTTGTTCTGCCTCCATCCCCATCTCCTCCCTCTCACCCCTTCAGGTCCCAGCCGCCTGTTTGCTATGGTACGTCAGGTGACCGTAATCCATTGTGGCACGTTTGGATCGCTAACTCAAGCAAATCTGCTCTTAAATTTCTACCAGCCGCTTTCCGCTTCCGCCGCTCATGGCGCCGCAAATCTGACGCGAGCAGTAAGTGAATTTGACGATCATGAAATTAAGGTGTTATGGTGGAAGTCGCGCAAACTTTGACTTCCCAATCCACGATGTTTACTCCCGCTTCACCCGTTTACGCCCTCCACTCGTGGCAGGAAATTCCAATGTAAGGAAACCTCGCATGGAAAAATTCACTATCACGCTGCGCCGCGCGCGTGCGCCATTCCTGCTGCGCTCGACGCGCTGGCGGCCGCCGCGGCAGAACATGGCCCTTTTCGGGCGTACTGTCCCTTCCTGGTCGTGCTGCGATCGAGGACTTATGGTCCCCGTCGGCATCCAGGCCCACCGCCACGGCAAGCTGCAGAGTTGGGGCATCTATCGCAAACTGCCGGCGCCTGGCGATCCCCTGAGCCGAGTATGTGCTGAGTGTGACGGCGGCGCTCTGTCCCAACTGCCGGCCGCCGTCACGCCGGCCGGCACCGCACACCTGATACTGGTGCAGCCGGCTGCAGCCAAACGCTATGCAGCGGCTGCAATGGCAATGCTGCGACGGAACTGCAGGTGCACTTCACCTATGGCCGCGACTTCCCATTCCTGCTCCACGAGGTGCGCTGGTTTTTCTTCGATTGGTTCGGCATAGCACGAAGAGGCGTGGGCGGCGCTGCCGCAGAACTACCGCAGTCTGGACGACATGTATCAGAAATACGAGACGCGCTCCGGCTGCCACCGAGCAGCCTGCCGGTGATGATCGTGTCGGCCAGGGTGATGTAGGCGATGCCGCCGACAGCCCGCAGCCGGCTCGGGGCCGCAGTGCCGGTGCACCTCTGTTCATCGCCAATCAATTCCTGCTCAACGAAATCCGCGCAAATCCCAACCAGGCCAACTACAACCATCTGCGCCCGCGCTGGCTGCAGCTGTACGTGGAGCAGATGGGAAGACCACCCGACAACGTGGGCAAGAGCTTCCGTGAGGCTGTGCGTAAATGCCGGGCACGCCTCAAGCGCACATGCGCCGGATCATGAGCAGGCTGAATACTGTGTCCGGCTTGCTATGCCCGGCTGCCGCCAATCCGCGCCAATTCCGTGCCAATTCTGTGCCCGGCGCCCTGGTGTGGTGACAATTCGGTGCCAAACGCAATAGGATTTGGCGAAATTTCGTGGGGCTATTCAGTGCCTCAAGTCCGGCGCATACTCTTTCTAAAACAACCCTTTGGCAAGGAGCCTCTATCATCATGACGCAAGCCCTTGCTTCCGCAACGACATCCGGCCCCGCCCCAACGCCGGACAGTTCACCTGGCAACACGCTCGCCCCCACCTTCCCCACCGCTGGTGCTACAGCCGCCCCGGCTGCCGGCCCGGCCGCACGTCCCAAGGTCCGGCACAAGCGCTACCCGCTGATGAACCACCTCAGCGCCGAGCAGGTGGGGCACTTTCGCACGGTCGCCAACACCTACATCCCCGACATGTACGACCCGGCCGCCGTCGAGGTCCTGCTCGTCGTGCTCGAGGTCTGCCACATTCTCGACCTGACCCCGACCGTCATGGCGCGGATCTTCGGCGCGCGCGTCCTGGCGACGCTGGAGACGTGGGGCGATCTCGTACCGCCGCGGCGGCGCCCGGGCCTGATCCGGCGCGCCTGGGTGTGGCTGCCAAACCAGACGCGGCCCCGGCTCTATCCGATTGACGACGACGGCACGATCCGCGTGCGCGAGGCGTAGGGCACAAGGTCCGGTGGAACCACCCAAGAAACTGAGTTTCTCAAAGAAACTCAGTTTCTGCCCTCGCCTAACCGGAAATGCATAGCAGTTCAGAAAGCGTGAAGTGCGATGAGTATCGAGGTCTCCAACTTCTACTGGGACCGGTGTGCCAACATCAAAGGCAGCGAACGGCTGGTGCTCCTCGCGCTGGCCGACTACTGCAACGAGTCCGGGTGGTGCTTTCCCAGCGTGTCCGAACTGGCACGCCGCTGCCAAATCAGCGACCGCGGCATCCAGAAGATCCTCGCCCGGCTGGCGGCCGGCGGGCATATTGCCGTCGAAGCCAATCAGGGCCTGCGCAAGACGCGCGGGTCGCCGACCCACAAATACCACCTGCTGGCCTACCAACGCAGTTTCCCCGGCGCGAAGGGTGAACCAGCTCGTTCGCCCTTCGCTGTGGATAAGGGTGAACCAACTCGTTCACCCTTCGCGCCGGACAAGGGTGAACCAACTCGTTCACCCTTTGCCGTGGATAAGGGTGAACAAATCGCCACAAAGGGTGAACAAATTGACGGAAAGGGTGAACCAGCTCGTTCACCCGAACCCAATAGATCCATCAAGGATCCCAATACAAACGCGGCAGCAGCGCACCCGGCGACACCCAGCGATTACCAGAAGGTGGTCGCAGCCTACCACAACGAGATCGGGACGCTGACGGGCATCGTCGAGGAGGAGATCAAGACTGAGCTCACCCGCAGTTCGCCGGATCGGATGATCAGGGCGATCGGCATCGCCGCCATGCGCAACCACCGGCGCTGGGCCTACGTCGCCGGCATCCTCCGCCGCTGGCATGCCGATGGGTATGACGGCGGTGGTCCCAGCAAGAGCATGGGCTACGGCCGGCAGGGGGCGCCGGCCATGCGTGCAAAGGGACAGAGCATCGAAGACTATGCCGACGATCCAGAGTACTACGCACAGCTTAGTGCGCTATACGGCGGCCGAGCTGCCGCTCCTATTGCGGCCGACGGACTGCAGCTGCAGCGCAGGGATTATCAACCCGCCGGCGCTGACCAAAATGCTGTCAATCGTGGAAGAGCGCATGGAGCAGTATGAGGCCGGACTCCTGCAGTTCTGTGACTGCGAGCTGGGCCAACGGGCCCAACGGTTCTACGCCGCACGCGCCGGCAACCCCTACGGCAAGCAGCTCGCCGCAGAGGCAGCTCGGCGTCGTGCCGCGTACCTGCAAAAGATCGACGGCTTGAATGACCACGAGCGTGGCATCACGTTGGCTGACTTCCTCCAGACCAAACACAACCGGGAGGCCATTGCAGCGGTGGCGGCCGCCATGGAGCAGCGCCGGGGGCTCATCACCCTCTGGGGCCGCTTCGGCGTCGGCAAAACGGGCCTGATGATGGCCGCCGTCAATGCGTGCCGCCAAGCGGACATGACCGCCATGTACCGCACCACGGCCGATGCGCTCGCCTGGCTGCGGGCGGGGTTCGACCAGTCGGGCCGCGACGGCGAGGACTTCAGCTGCGAAAAGCGCTGGCACCTGCTCACCCGCGCCGGCTGCCTGGCGCTGGACGAAATGACGGCCTTCTCCGTGACGCCCTGGGCAGCCGAGCGCTTTGAGCGGCTGATCGACGAACGCTGGCGCAGCATGGGGGACCTGCTCACCATCTGCGCCTTCAATGCCGACGTTGCCGGCACTGGCGAATTCATGCAGACAGGCCTGCCCGATGTGGTCGAGAGCCGCCTGCGTGACCGCCGGGCCCAGTGGATCCACATGGGCGGCATGGACATGCGCCAGGTGCGCTCCTAGCGGCGCACCTGGCGATGGTACTTACTTGAGTGCCGGGGCCAACTGGATGTCCCCGACTGGCGTTGGTTCGTCGCGCTTTTCGCCCCAGGGCACACCCAGCCAGCGCAGCAGGAAATAGTCGGCGCCGATGTAGCCGGCGATCTTCCACGCCAGAACCAGCAGAATCGCGATCATCAGCATCAGGCCGTTCGTGCTTGCCGAGCCGGCCATAATGAAGTTCCAGTTCATGGCGGCACCAAAGAAGGCGGCGATGCCGACGAAGGCGCCGATAATCAGAGCGACGCCAAT
The DNA here is from genome assembly GCA_963701415.1 of uncultured Chloroflexia bacterium. Taxonomy (GTDB): domain Bacteria; phylum Chloroflexota; class Anaerolineae; order Caldilineales; family Caldilineaceae; genus Fredericiella. Next base: position 211,267 of record CAVPAH010000015.1, on the reverse strand, counting down.
CAGGAGTTCGCCCGCAACCACGAGCTTGGCAAACCACGTGTACGACTCGGTGGCCAGCAAGAACGTGAGGAAACTGCGATACCAATCAAAAGCGATGGCAGGGCGCCCCTCAGCTGGGATAGCCACAGCATTGGTCCAAAAGCCCTTCAGCGCTGCGCCTGTCTCCATCCACGCCGGATTGCCGACCTTCCCCAAGCCTGAAGTCAGCCACTGATAACCGAGCCAAACACGCAATACCAGCCACACCCAGCTCATGCGCACATCGGAAAACAAGAACCGCGCAATCGGCGGATCCTGAATCGTACGGCCGTTGGTTGTCTTGACACTTTTCAACATTCTGTATATCCTTCTCAGTCCAGGTAAACATAATATCGGGAGGGACGGCCTGCATCTACTCTAAGCGTAGCAGGCGGAGGCGACTCTGTCGTCAGTGCTTGCGCTATGTCTTTCATAGCAAAAGGGCCGTCCTTGTGGGGTGGCCCTTGATACTTTGATGTACGCTGTTTGATGTACAGGCACCACCAAGAACGTCAACCACGGCGTCGGCAGCGCAGGTGCGAGCAGGCGAACCAGGCAAAGGAGCGCACGATGATAGGCGTATGCACCGTATGCAATCAACTGTATGACTTGGACAGCGAAGCGGCCGCCTACGAGCCTGACCGGATTTGCGGGCCGTGCTCCCTCGCGCGCAGCGCACACCAGGGTGAGGATCGGCGGCTGCTGTCCGAATACCTAAGGCCACTGCACACCCATCCCGACGGGGCCGGCAAACAACAGCAGCGCGCGCCGAATGACGATATCTCTCAGGGATAGGCCCGCTAGCGCAATTGAGTTCGCCTGCATGAACGACACATAAAGAGAACCAATACAATGCCTGCGATTGCCACCTACAGACAGTTCGGCGGTATCCATCCCGAAACGGCAGCACTGACGAACATACTGGCAGCCAAACAGATCGTCGCCCCGCACACAGGCAGACCTTTCTCCGAAGCCATGCTATTGGGCATCAGCGGCGGATTGGGCATGGGCTACATCCTGTGGGAGTTTCAGGAGCATCGTACGGAGCACAATATCAAGGTGCTGGTGCTTGCTTTCCAAAACAGCTGGCAGTACCCCGTCAAATATTATGAAGCTCTTTGCCAACGGCTCGGCCTGACGTTTAGCATCCCCGCAACAGGCAATACAAAGGTTGCCACCCAGACCCTTCACGCTGCGCTGGCACGATCTACCCCTGTTGTTGCGTGGGTTGATGGTGCTTCAATGCCCTACTTGCAGCTGCCGGCAGCGCTGCAAGGTCATTTTGGGCACTTTGTCGCCGTATGCGGCACGGAGGGAGACGACGTTCTGATTGACGATCTGGCTGCCCAGCCATTTGAAGTCGGGGCTGATGGTTTCGCCGCAGCCCGCGCCCGGATCGGCTCCTTCAAGAATCGCCTGCTCGTCGTGGAAGACGCTGCTGCCAGCATCAACCTTGAAGCCGCCATCGCCCAGGGTATCGCCTTTTGTGCTGAGCATCTGAGTTCCGATTCGGAATCTTTTTCGCTGCCCGCCATCCGCAAGTGGGCAAAGCTGATGACCGATCAGAAAAACAAGAAGGGCTGGCCTGTTGTTTTTAGGGATCGTCGTGGCCTGTATAGCACACTCACTTCCCTCTTCGAAGCCATTGAGTTACAAGGGGCGCCCGGAGGATTGCGCGGCATGTACCGCGATTTCCTATTAGAAGCCGCCAATGTCGTCAATAACCCTCGCCTACAGGAGCCTGCGGAACACTATGCTGCGCTCGCAAAACAGTGGCACGCACTCGCCGAAGAGGCTCTTCCCGACACCGTGCCGCAGTTCAAACGCGCCAAACAGGTACTGCGTGAACGGCAGCATGTGCTGCGCAAGGGCGGTGCAAGCATGGCGCACGACACAGCCGCTCACTGACGAGCTTCGTGCTATCCGCTCAGAATGCAACCTGAACTTCCCGCTCCCTGATCAGGAAATTTCGGCATTGTTTTTGACGCTGCAAACCCGATTACAAGCTATCTACCAGGCCGAAATTGAGGCTGTCAAGTCATTGCAAGCCAGCCGTTAATACTGGTCGGGAGCGTGAAACCCCTCTGCCATACACCGCCAACGGATTCGCCTGCACGTGGCGGGAACGACGCCCGGCTACGCGGCCAGAACCAGTTCGGCGGTCTGCGCAAGTTCATCGGCAATCATGGCTTGTTCGTCGTCACGCAGCGCAAGCGCCTGTACGGCAGCAAGCGATGACCGGGCAAGCGCCCCGTCCTGCACGCGTACCGCCAGTTCGGCGCGGTAGAGGAGCGCCCGCGCCAAATCAATGCTGGGCGCGTCGGGGAAGCGCTTCAGCCCGTTCTCAAGCGTTTTGAGCGCCTTGGCTTCGTCGCCGTGGGCGTCGCCCAGGCGCGCGGCGACCGCCAAAACCCCCGCCAGTCCCGTCGTCTTTTCCGCCGCTCGTTTCTGCCCCAACCTCGGGCTCTGTGTCGCCCAATTTTGAAATCCGCAGCCAGTTACCGCCGACATCCACCACGCTAAAGCCGCGCACCGTGCCGTATTTCTTCCGGGGCCGCAGAATGCGCGGGATACCCGCGACGGGGAGCTTCGTGTACGCTGCCCGCAGCCCTGCCGCAAACGCCTGGTAGAGCGCATCGGGGTCGGGCACGACCACGATGACGGTCCCATAGGAATCGGCCGGGTTAAAATCCTTCATGCCAAAGAGATGAATCTGTAGATCTTCGCGTGCCACGACCGCATATGGATTGGGATTCAACTGCCGGTACGTGTGCCGAAACCCCAGCGCTTCGTAAAAGGTGATAGCTTCATCCAGATCGCGACAGGGCAGACAAGGGTACGTACGTTCGTTGGCCATAGCCTGGTTACCTTTCTTGGGTGTTGCAGAATGGTTTGTTATAGCCCCTTGATATCTTCCGCCACCACCGCCAGGTCGTTGTTGAACTGATGCCCGCACCCATCAACTTCCCGTACGGCTGCCTGCGGAAACTTCGCCGCCAACTCCGCCAGGTGGGCAAACGGCACGATCTCGTCGTCCCGCCCGTGATACAGAAACACCGGCACCCCCGCGGGCAGATTCGCTTGCCACTCCTCCGCGCCCCAGGCCGGCGCGGCGAGGACAAAGATCCCTGCGATCGGCTTGTCGATCGTCGCCTCCGACAGGTGCCGCAGCAGCACGGTACCGCCTACGGAGTGCCCGACGAGGATCGCCTCATCACCCAACGCGCCGTGCTCTACCGCGATCTGCGCGGCCCACGGTTCATACTGGGGATCATCTTCGTCAGGCATATGGGGATAGATCACGCCGTATTCGGCCCCGAGCCCCCGCTGCAGCGAGACCGCCAGTGCCTCATCCTCCGCATACGCTCCCTCGCCGCCACCCTGGATAAACAGCACCTGCTTCTTCATGATGATCCCTCCTCTTCCAACCGCTACCTCCTCCGCGCCTTCGAGCCCGCCACCCTACCACAGCCGCCGCCCACCCGAGCAACGACCCTACCCCTTCCGGGAAGACCGCCCCTTCCCGGAAGACCGCCCCTTCCCGGAAGCCTCGCCACCCGCGGACTGCCCATCTGGCCGATGCGCACCGCGCCCGCCTATGCTACACTGGCCCCATCACCCAGCCGCACTCCCGCGCCTCGATTACTCCCGAGTCTGTCCCCCGGGGTAAGGCGTCCGGCCGTTGCGGCGTACTAGCCTGGAGACACCATGATCGCCGCAATCACACGCCGCTTCACCCGTACTCTGTTTGCCGCCGCCTGCCTGCTTGCCCTCTGTGCGGCCCCGCTGGCCACGCCCCAGGCGGTCGCCGCCTACGACCAGCAGCCGGCCCTATCCCTGCCTGCCCCCGGCGTACAACCGGACGGCCTGACCCCACCCGCCTTAGATGACGTAAACGCTATCGCCGCCGGCTGGCTCGCCACCTGCGCCTTGACGCAAGCCGGAACTGTCTACTGCTGGGGAACAAACTACAACGTAGGATTCGGCGAGCACTACAACGTGCCGGTACCCATCCAGTTCGGCGATGTGCCCGTGGCTTCGATCAGCGTCGGCAGGAGCCACGCCTGCGCCGTAACCGCAGCCGGCGGCGCCCGCTGCTGGGGCACCAACGACTATGGGGAATTAGGCAGCACTTCGCCAACAACGTTCAGCCCCGTGGACGTGACTGGACTGGCCAGCGGTGTTGCAGCCGTCGGCGCCGGCGGCGATCACACCTGTGCGTTGACCACTGCCGGCGGGGTGAAATGCTGGGGCGGGAATACCTGGGGCCAGCTGGGCGACGGCACCACCACGAACCGGCCGGCACCGGTCGATGTCGCCGGTCTCGCCACGGGCATCCAGGCAATTTCCTTAGGGTATGGTAGCACCTGTGCCCTGACCACAGGGGGCGAAGTCAAGTGCTGGGGCCACAACGCCGACGGCCAGCTGGGCGACGGCACCTACACCGACCGCACGACGCCCGTGCTCGTGGCGGGTCTGTCCGGCGCAACAGCCATCGCGTCCGGCGGGATAGACAATAGTGTCATGTTCACCGGCCACACTTGTGCCCTGATCGCCGCACCCGGCGCCGCCGGCGGCGATCTCAAGTGCTGGGGCCGCAACGTTGACGGCGAACTGGGCGATGGCACGGTAGGTACCAATCGCAGCACACCCGTGTCGGTCGTAGGCTTTGCGCCCGGCGAGATCCAGGCCGTCACGGCGGGTTACGGCTATACGTGCGCGCTGACTACGGCAGGCGCCGTCAAGTGCTGGGGGAGTAATTCCTGGGGCCAGCTGGGCGACGGGACAACTGCGTCACGGACGACGCCGGCGGTGGTTGGCAGCCTGTCCGCCGGCGTGCAGGCCGTCGCCGCAGCCGAGCGGCATGCCTGCGCCATCGTAGCCGGCGGCTCAGCGGCAGGCGGAACAGCGGCGACGCGGCACGTCGAGTGCTGGGGCAACAACGATAGCTGGCAGCTCGGCAACTATGCGCTCGTTTATCGCCTGCCGACCGCCGTGCCAGCCGCAGGCAGCGACGTCCAGGCGCTTGCCGCCGTAAGCAACCGGACCTGTGTGCTGCGCGGCGCTACGCCAGGGGGCGCAAACGCCTGGTGCTGGGGCGACAACTATTGGGGCCAATTGGGGGACGGCACTACGGCGAGCCGGGTGCTCCCGGGCTTGGTCGCCGGGCTCGCCGGCCGGGTGCGGGCGATCGCCTTGGGGCAATGGCATACCTGTGCGCTGGTGTCCGGTGCAGGGGCGGGGGAAACCAATGCCATGTGCTGGGGCAATAACGACGACGGCCAGCTGGGCGACGGTACCCACACCCAGGCTCTGACGCCCGTGGCCGTGCAGGGCCTGGGCAGCAGTGTATTCGCCATCTCTGCGGGTGTAAGCCACACCTGCGCCGTCGTGGGCAGTGCAAGCGCAGGGGGCGGCGTCAAATGCTGGGGGAGCAACAGCCAGGGGCAGTTGGGCGATAATTCCAATGTGGACCACCCACTGCCCGTCGATGTCGCCGGCCTGCGCACGGGCGTGGCCGCGGTCGCAGCCGGTAACGAGTATACCTGCGCGCTCACCACGGCGGGCGGCGTCAAGTGCTGGGGTATAGGCTTTCGCGGCGAGCTGGGCGACGGCACCGGTCTCAGCCGGTCGCGGCCGGTAGACGTGAAGGGGTTAACCCGCGGTGTCGTGGCCATCGTCACCGTGCCCAACTCATTCGGTACGTATTCCGGCCAGACGTGTGCACTCACCACGGCGGGCGACGTCAAGTGCTGGGGCGTCGGCAACCTGGAGCCGGCGGCCGTGTACGGTCTTGACTCCGGCGTACAAGCGGTGGCCCTGGGACCTGAAAACAGCTGTGCAATCCTCGCCGGCGGCGACCTCGTGTGTTGGGGTGACAACCGTGCCGGCCAGTTGGGCAACGGTGGCACGGATTGGTTCCCGCTCCCCCAACGTGTCAAGGGGCTGGCGGGTCCTGTGACCGCCGTTGCCGTCGGCATGTCCCATGCATGTGCCGTCGCCGGCGGCAGCCTGCAGTGCTGGGGCTCGGCCAGTTATGGTGAGCTTGCCCTCAACAACGGCTGGCTGCCCGTTCCTGTGATCACGCCCGCCGCCTGGCACTTTCTGCCCGCAGTCTGGCACATCATGCCCACCTCGCAGTGACCGCACGTCGATTGGGCCAGCCTTCCGGGAGACCCCCTCTCCCGGAAGCGCCTCCCTACTCCTGCCGCGCCAGCCAGCTGCGCATATCGGCTTCATGCTCTTCATGAAAGTGGCCGAAAAATGCCGCGGCGCTGAACGGCTGGCCTTCCATCCACGGAAACTGGCCCGCATTCGCCAGCGTCGCCTCCGGTATCCCCTCGATCGCTGCCACCATCTGCCGAAAGACCGCGTCCGATTCGTCCAGCACCTCACGCACGGACTGGTCCTTGTGCGTGCGGTAGATCCAACCGTTGATCTCGTCGTCAGTCTGCAGCTCCGCCGGCCACGACGGGGGCGGTTGAGGCTCCCCACGCTGCACCGCCTCCAGCCGGTCCACCGTCCGGCGCCGCCAACCCGTCAGGTGCGCCACGATGTCCTTGATCGACCAATCCCCCGCCACGCCCGGCCGGTCCATGCGTTGGAGCCCAATCTCGGCAAGCAGCGCTAGCCAGCTCCGATATTCATCCTGCAGTCCACGCAACAGCTCGTCTTTCATCATCATCTCCCTCATCTCCGTGCCCGCCTTCGCCCCGATCCCGAAATGCCTCTTCGTAGCCCACACCACCTTACTGCCGCCAACGCTGCCACCACTGTAATGCGTTCCCCTAGCGCCATCCTATGCCTTCGACCATGTCTGGCAGCTCATGCAGGCCGTGGCACACCGCATCGGCAAACGCGCACTCGCCCACGGCGTGCGGCGCGAACCAGATTGCCTTCATCCCGCAGCGCTGCGCGCCGGCAATGTCCGCTTGCAGATTGTCGCCCACAAAAACTACCTCGTCTACCCGTGCTTGGAGACGAGCCGCGGCGCGCAGAAAGATCTCTGGGTCAGGCTTGCGCACGCGCTCGGCTTCTGAAACCAGGACCGTGCCAAAATAGTGGCGAATCCCAAGAGCTGCAATACTCCGCTCTTGAAACGGCGACCGTCCATTCGTCACAATACCGAGTCGATAACCCCGCGCCGCCAGCGCACCCAACATCGTGTGGAGATGGGGGAAACCAACGCATGCGTCGGCGAAGTGCTCGACATAATCGTTAAGTAACTCCTCCCAGCCAACACCGGCGACCTCTTGTTCGGTTAACAGCTGCTGATAAACCTCGTCCTTCCACACCGTACCGCGTGCATCAAGCTCCACGAAGCGCTGCAGAAAGGTTAGGGGTGGTATATGCTGGACATGAGGGTAAAAACGCTGATATTGGGCTTGTACAAAATGGGTGAGCGATTGTGCACGGTCAAGTAAGGTCTCGTCCAGGTCAAAAAGTACCGCTGCTATTCTGGCCATATTCGGATAGCCTACGCCACCATTCTCAAGACCAATGTCGCGATGAGGGCGACGACGGCACTGATGATGATGCCGAATGCGGAACCCTTGAGAAACCCTCTGAAGTGGAAGCCGAAGCCCTGCTCTTGCACTAGCGCCAGCGCGCCAGGAATAAATAGAAACGGTGGTTTGAGCACCAGCTGGACATTGGAATAAAACAGCCCCACAAGTACATAGCCCCACAGGAGAATCCCTAATCCTATCTGCTGCTTTTTCTCAGACGAGGTCAAAGGCGGCTGCTGGGCCTGAAATTGCTTGGGGTATGACGCCAGCATGAGGCGAGGATTCAAGGACAGCGTGCCTAAAATGATCAAACCAAATCCAAGGCTAAAGGCGAGCCCGTACTGGAGAATATGTGAGATCGAAATCCCGTCCATTCCTGCTTGTTTGACCTCCATCAAGCTATAATGCGTAGCGCGTACCTTGTTAGCTTGCCAAAATAATAATATTAGTATAGACTAATATGCGCGCCTTCTGACGTTTGTCAAGTGCAAGATCACGACCCACTGACAATACGGCAGGGCTACACAAGAGTCGGAAGAAGCCTTACAGCATGGATTCTCACAATTGAAGAGGATCTTAGTCGATCTACGAATGGCGTCAAGCGTATTTTAAGGAGGCGTATATGAGTGAACAGTACCCACGGGCAGCCTTGTTCGGCACGGAGGAGCGAACGCTCTTCTCTACTATCCGTGGTCGGGAGTATCACCTGTCCGTCGCTCTTCCGGACAGCTACAAGACATCTACACAGGCGTATCCCGTGATTTATGTGTTAGACGGTGATTTCAACTTTGGTGTGGCGGCTGGGTTGACGCGCTATAGCAATGTGTTCAGGAAAGTACCTGAGCTTATCATTGTCGGCATTGGCTATGACATGGAAACCTCTGATGAATGGGTTCAGTTGCGAGATCTTGATTTTGACGTTCCCGGGATGCCCGGCGCGTCTAGCGATAGTGTGGCAAACCTCTTTTTAGATGCCCTTACGCAGGAGATGATCCCGTTTATTAATGCGAACTATCGCACCATTCCCTCGGATCGCTGCCTGCAAGGCTATTCGTCGAGTGGCATCTTTGTGCTCTATGCGTTGTTCCAGCAGCCGGATGCCTTTCAGCGCTATATCTCCGGCAGCGCTGATTCTGAAACACACGTATGATTATTGGATTCAACACGACGCGCAGTTGGCCGCGCGGAATGGCAGCAATCCGATTCAGCTTTACCTTTCAGTAGGCCAGTTGGAGGAGGATGACATTCCTAACTTTCAGCAATTTGTTGCCTTCTTAGAGCAGGGCAACTACCCTGGTTTGACGGTTAGCAGCGAAATCTATGCCGGTGAAGGTCACGGTGCCGAGACGATTGCGCTTACCTACCTGCATGGCATCGCCAGGGTGTACCCACAAGTTGAACGCTAGCAGCTTGATTTGGAGGTGACTCATGACCGAACGTGTTCCCGTCGAGGTCACCAACCTCGATCGCTATGGTTCCGCTGTTCTGCCGTGGTGCACGATGTCCCTGGGATCGTACCGCTCGCTGGGATTCCGTTGACGATGGCGACAAGGTTGCGCACGGGCTGCACTCGCCACGCCGCCGCCGATGGTTCACCAGGGCCAGTTTCACAGTAAGATCCTCTTCCTAGGTACCGCTGCTAGGCGTGCTTCGTAGGTCGACCTCCAAACGCGCCAGGATCTCGCCATCTTCATTCTCTTCGAGCGGCTGAAACCCACAACCCGTATACAGGCGCCCGGCAGGGACATTGATGCGATCGTAGTCCAATTCAATGGCCCGGCAGCCCGGCTGTGCCTTGATCCGGTCGACCAGCGCCGCTAACGCTGCCTTGCCATAGCCCTGCCCTTGGTAGCGGCTGTCGACCATCATGCGCAAGATGTAGTCAATACCCGCTTTGGGCTTGTCCCCCCACATCTCAGACAATCCACTCTCTGGCCAGCGGCCGTACATCACAAACCCGACCATCGTCTCATCGACATAGATCGCCAACGGTGTCCACCATGGTTCTACATAGGCCTGCGCCAGCGAGAACACGTTCTCGGCAACATAGCCACGTTCCTGCTGCTCGGCGCTTGGGCGTAGCCCGGTACATTCGAGCATGTTATCGGACGTGATGGGCTGTAGGGTTACGGTCGTCATAATTGCTCCTGGCGTCTCCGCCACGCTTCTCCCACTAGCAACGCGAATCGGTCTAAACTCTCCGGCCGGCTCTTGATCCCGTACCCGCACAGCTTCGGCGGCACGTAGTGTCGGTGTCCACCTCATTATAGAAGGACTGTCAACTCCGGTGACGGTATGCACTCTGTTCTTTTTTGTGCTTCTACCAGGAATACCTCTATACTTTTCACTAGACGCTACCGTCCATTTCTCAGCGCATTCGTAGGAGTTCGAGCATGAATATGTCACGTGATATCCGGAGAAGCTTTGGGGGCAAGGGCAAGCTGGTTGCTCCCGCCGATGGGGCAGCCGTCGACGTCGACTGCAAGATCGAGCTCGCCGGGGTCCTGATCGACGCTCCTACGCCCGACGGGCGGAACCGGCGGCAAGATTGGCGTACGGCCAAGGGGACACTGGTCCTTGGCGCACAGGCGCCCGGCCCCCTCGATCCCGCCGTTGAGTACCTGCTTGTGCTAGACGGCCAGGTCGAATGCAGCGTGCGTGTCAGGCGCAGGCAGAAGTCGCACACCTACGACCTGGCGGGCGCAGTCACAAAGCCGCCTGTTTAAGCCTGCGCGTTCGAGAAGCCATCATGGCGCTTTGTGTTGCTGCATGCGGTGAGCTGGATTTCCTCGTGCCGCTTCCCGGAAGACCCACCCTTCCGGGAAGACCCACCCTTCCGGGAAGCCCCCTATTTATGTACCCTGTCTCTGCTCGCGAGCCGCACCCCCTGCCCATTCGTGCGCCAGGAGCGCATAGAGATACTCATCGTACCACCGGACGTCGCGCCAAAGCGTTTCGCGCAGCAGTCCCTCGCGGCTCATACCCAGTTTTTCCATCACGCGCACGGACGCCTGGTTCCGTGTATCACACGTGTCTTCAAGCCGGTGTAGGTGAAGTACGGTAAAGCCAAACTCGATCAATGTGCGCATTGCTTCCGTCGCATACCCCTTCCCCCAGTACTGGGTGTGCAGTAGGTATGAAAAAGAGGCATGCCGCCCTTCATGCGGGTGGATCGCTATAGTCGCCCCACCTATCAGTTGCTCGCCGGCACGCAGGACCACCGCTAGCTCGTAGATGCGGCGCGGTTCTTCTGCGGCCGCAGCCAGGCATCCGGCCAGGTGTTCGCGTGTCTCGGCTTCGGTAGTCGGCCCAAAGTGCATGTACTTCACGACGTCAGGGTCGGAGGTGTAGGCATCGACGGCCGGCCAGTCTGTGAGGCGAAACTCGCGTAACAGCAAGCGTTCGCTTTCAAGCTGCATTCGTGTCCCCCCCTTGCGCATAATCTCTTCCTGCTGCGCAGAAACAAAACGGCTCCAGCTACACGCTCTCATTCATGGGCGAGAGTATAGCAGAATATAAGGCGTTCCGTGCGCCCAAAATCTTCAGCCTTGACTCCCTAGAATAAATGTTCAAAAATATAGCACCCATCCTTTACGCACTAGGCAACCTATGGCTCGACGACGAGCAATCACAAGGAAGGAGACTGCTATGAGCGCCAAGAAAGCCGCGCAAGACACCCAGAGCGGCGAGACGTCCCAGGGCTTCACGGACGAGGAACGCGCCGCCATGAAGGAGCGCGCCAAAGAGCTGAAGGCGGAATCACGCGGCGCCCGCGCCAAGGCGGACGGGGAAAGCGACGTGCTCGCCAAGATCGCCGAGATGCCCCAATCGGATCGCACCATGGCCGAACGGATTCACGCGATCGTCAAAGCCAGCGCGCCCGACCTCGTGCCAAAAACCTGGTACGGCATGCCCGCCTACGCCAAAAACGGGAAGGTCGTCTGCTTCTTTCAGAGTGCGGCCAAGTTCGACGCACGCTACGCCACGCTCGGCTTCAGCGACCAGGCCAACCTCGACGACGGCGCCATGTGGCCGACTTCCTTCGCCCTCAAGGAGCTGACGGCCGCCGACGAGAAGAGGATTGCCGCACTCGTCAAGCAAGCGGCGAGCTGAAGGACTCACCCCGCACCATGGATCCGATTGCAGCCGCAGCTGGGATCGCCGGCCTGATTGGCACCGTCATCGCCATCCTGGTCGGCCTGTCCAATCTGGTCTCGTTCTCGCAAAACCAGGCCGAGAAACGCCGGGCCAAGCGCCAGAAGCAGCAGGAGCAGGTGGATCCGCCACCGCCGGCCGCTGCGCCACCCGCAGCTGCCCCTCAGCCGGAACCACTTGCCCCATCCCTGCTTGTCCCAACCCTGTCCGCACCCGCCGTGCGCCCGACCAACCTGCCCGCCGAGCCGACGCCGCTCATCGGCCGCGAGCAGGAGGTGACCGCCATCCGCACGCTCATGCAGCGCAGCGAGGTCCGCATGGTGACGCTAGTTGGCCCGCCCGGCGCCGGCAAGACGCGCCTGGCGCTCAAGGTGGCTGCTACCGTGGCCGACGAGTTCGCCGACGGCGTCTTCTTTGTCGCCCTCTCTACCCTGCGCGAGGCTGCGCTGGTGGCGCCGACCATCGCCCAGGCGATCGTCCTGCTGGAACCGCGCGGCCAATCGCCCGCCGAGACCCTGGCGCGCCGGCTGCAGGACAAGCAGGTGCTGCTGGTGCTCGATAACTTCGAACAGGTGATGCCCTCCGCCACCCTGGTCTCAGGGCTCCTGGCTGCCGCGCCGCGCCTGGAAGTGCTGGTGACCAGCCGCGAGGTCCTCCACGTTTCCGGCGAGCATGAGTTTGCAGTGACACCCCTGGCGCTGCCCGACCTCTCCCAGCCCACATTTGAGCGGTTGGTGCAGTCGCCGGCCGTCGCGCTCTTCGAGCAGCGGGCGCAGGCGATCCAGCCGCACTTCCGCCTGGCGGCCGAAAACGCGCTGGCCGTGGCGCAGCTCTGTACCCTGCTCGACGGGCTGCCGCTGGCCATCGAGCTGGCCGCCGCCCGCATCAAGCTCTTTACGCCGCAGGAGATGCTCACGCGCCTGGAAGATCGCTTCCAGTGGCTGACAAGCGGCGCGCGCGATCTGCCTGCCCACCAGCATACGCTGCAGAGCACGCTCGACTGGAGCTATAACCTGCTGGACGCCCGGCGAGCAGCTCCTGTTCCGCCGGCTGGGCGTCTTTGTCGGCGGCTGCTCGCTGGCCGCCGTCGAGCGCCTCTGCCGGGAGCCGGGCGACCGTGCGCTCCCCCTGTGGGACGTTCTTGCCTCGCTCATCGACAAGAGCCTGCTGCAGCGTATTGCGGGCGTGGCCGGCGAGCCGCGCTTTGCGATGCTGGCCACCATCCGCGAGTACGCCCACGGCCAGCTCCTGGCATCAGAGGAAGCGGGGGCCATCCGTGACAACCACCTTTCCTACTATCTGCAGCTGGCCGTGGACGGTTACGTCGCAGCCAAATGCCATGGAACCTGCCCAGCTGGCCCAGCTCGAGCAGGAGCACGACAATCTGCGCGCCGCCCTCCGCTGGACACTCGCCCAGGAAGACGCGCGCAGCATGGCGCGCCTGGTGGAGGCGCTGCTGCCTTTCTGGGACCAACATGGGCACAGCCGCGAAGGCTTGCAGTGGCTCGCCGCCATCGTGGCCCGGCGCCAACAGCTCCCGCCGCGCGCCCAGGCCGCGCTGCTGACCGACTACGCAGGCGCGGTGGCCTATACCGGCGACTATGCCCGCGCCCAGCAGATCTACGAGGACGCGGCAGCCCAGTGGCGGTCGCTGGACGATGCAGGCGGCCTGGCGTGGATCCTGTGCCTCATGGGCGGCAACGCCCAGTACCGCGAGGAGTACGCGCAGGCAGCAGCATTGTGGCAGGAAGGTCTGGACCTACTCCGCAGCAGCGCCAATGGCAATACGGGGGGCGACATGGCAATCGCATGGGCACTCTATGGGCTTGCGGGCGTGACCCTGCAGCAGGGGGACTTGGACAAGGCGGCGGACCTGCTGGCGGAGAGCCTGGCGCTCCAGCGTGCGGGCGACGCCAAGGCAGATCCGGCTTGGACGCTTGTCCGCGCCGGGCAGGTCGCACAGATGCAGGGCAAACTAGACCAGGCCCTTGCCTTTGTGCAGGAGGGCGTCCAGCACCATCGTGCCATGGGCAATCCCCGGGGCACCGCCGAGGGCCTGGTCGTGCTCGGCCGCATTGCGCTGGACCAGCAGCGCCTGGCGCGCGCCGTCCGCCTCTTCGCCGCCGCCGGCAAGCTCCAGACCGCCGCCGGCTGGCAGATGTATCCCAAGGACAAGCAGGAGTACGACCGCGACGTCGCCCACGCTCGCGAATTGCTCGGCGAAGAACGCTTCCGCACCGCCTGGTCCGCCGGCCAGGCCATGACCCTCGACCAGGCCGTCGACTACGCGCTGTCGCACATGGACACGTGACCCCATCCTGCCTCACCTACTGTACGACTTGCTGCTTGCCCCTGTCAACCATCAGGGTCATGCGTCGTACCACACTTCAGGCACAACCCTGACATCGTTCACGAGATCGTAGTACTCCCGCGTAGCCCGCACGCCTCGTGCGGGGTGGCCGTCAGGTCACACGCGTGCGCAGCAACACGGGCACGTGGGCGTGGGGGCTACGCAGCCAGATTCGTGAACCGCACCGGCCGGGCCTAGGTTTCGATCAACGGATTAACACCCAACTCCGTATATGAGAAATCCTTAGCCGGAAGAAGGGCCACGAGCCGCACTCGGCAGCGATCCGGCATTGACAAAGGTATGCGGCACGCCCGCCGGAATCTTCACGACACAAGGTCCCGTGCACTCAAAGTGCTGCTCGCCCTGGATGCAGCGCAGCTTCCCCTCGAGCAGGACGTACGCTTCTTCGCACTCATGCGCGTGCAGCGGGGGACCTCCTCCCGGATACGTTTCCGTAACGATGAGGCTCAGTGCCTCAAATCCGTAATGCTGCCCTTCGAGGAAATGGCCAAACTCACCTGGTACGTCATAGAACGTCCATAGTTGCGACATGGTGAAGATGGTGTCGGATGCCTGGAAGGGCATTTCTGGCTCGCGAAAAATAGCTCTCGCTCGGGAATTCCCTGATCGTACTAGCTTGGCTAACGTCTATCATATGGCCTCCATTCGTTGCTGGCTTTGCTCATTCGACAAGTGTGCCTGGATGGTGTGTAACTGGATGCCATTATATGAATAGTGCTTTGCCGGCACATCGGGAACAGTTACCTATTTTGTTACCTAGAGTTGATGCTTTGCGGCATATCGCGCTGCCTCTGCGCGTGAATTGACACCAAGCTTATTGTAGATTGAGGAAACATGCGCGTTGACCGTGCGCCTGCTGACAATCAGCTGGTCTGCAATCTGAGCATAGGTCAGCCCTTGCGTCAGGAGACGCAGTACCTCAACCTCGCGGACGGTCAGGCCCGCAGGATAGCCGTGCGCTGAGACCGGGAGCACCGGCGACTCCGTGCTGCGAGGCGGATGGATGTCTGCGTCAATGCCCGCCAGTCCATACTCGATGGCCTGCGCCAATCCCATGGTATACCCTTGCGCCCATTCAGCCGCGAACACCGCTTCGCCGCAAGCCGCTCGGGCTTCCGCAATGTCCTGTTCATACTCCTCGCCAAAGGTAAGGGTAAGAAAGACTGAACCACTGATCTTTTCCCGCAGACCGGCCGCAGCAGCCAACAGCCGTGCAGCACGCGCATAGTGTTCTTTTCGCTGTGCAATCACACCCAGATGGTGCAGTACCAGCGCGATGCGCGCCTTATCCCCCACCTCGTAATCTAGCTCCAGGCACTCGACGTAAAGTCTGCTGGCTTGCTCAAGATCGCCTTGGCGCTGCACAACTTCACCTAGGAGATTGATCCCTTCGGCAACGTTCCATTTATCAGCGCTCGCCCGTCGCAGTGTTAGCGCTTCCTCAAAATGGCCGCGCGCTGTGGCGTAGTCACCGCGCTTGCCGGCGGTAAACCCCAGCGCTCCCAGGGCAATGGAGAGCCCCCACGTATCGTCCAGTGCCTTGAACAGAGCGTAACACTCCTCGAACAGAGGGTGCGCGCTGGTGTGGTCGCTCTCGGCGTCGAGCGCATAACCGAGATTGTGCACGGACAAGGCTAAATCCCAAGGCGCTGCCAGCGCGCGGTACAGCGCCACACTCTCCTCGGCATGACGCCGCGCACTCGTGGCATCGCCCAGAAACAGGGCTACGACACTCAGTTCGCGCCGGGCCGCCGCCAACCCGCGTTGATCCCCAAGTTGCTGCCAGCCCGTCGCACTTTCTTCCAGCCAAAGGTGGGCCAACGGGTAGTCGCCTTGAATCATCGCTATCATGCCCGCACCCCAGAGCGCCTTGGCATGCGCGGCTGTCGGTACGGTTCTCTTCGCAGACATCTTCAAATGCAGCGCCGCTTCGAACCAGCCGCGCGCCTCGTTCACATGGTTGCCGAAGTGCCAGAACCAGGTAAGTGTGCCTGCCAGATGTAACCCTAACTCGTCATCCGGCGCGGCAGTCTGGCTCCAACGTAGTGCGGCTCGAATATTATGGATCTCTGCCTGCAGCATGCCCAGCGTCAAGTCGCGCGCGGCCCTTGCAACTGCCGTTCCATAGCTTCGGCACGTCTTAAGAAGAAATTGGCGTGGCTGCGGCACACATCGTCGCGCTCCCCGCTTGCAGTTAACTGCTCCCAACCATACTCTCGGATGGTTTCCAGCATCGAGAAACGCGGCTCGCCGTCTGGCCCATGCTCCAGGCGCAGCAAGTTGTGCTCGACAAGAGCTGTCACCACATCCAGCACGGCGCGCTCCGCAGCACGCTGGGCTGAGGAGGACGGGATCTCAACAGTGCCGCCGGCGGGGCTGTCCATCTGACTCGCCAACAACCTGTGCGGCATGGAGAGTGAAGCCTCCGGCAAACACGGCTAAGCGGCGAAAGAGTCGCTGTTCCGCGGCAGACAGTAAGTCATAGCTCCACCCAATCTCATCCCGCAGAGTGCGCTGCCGCAGCGGCAGATCGATCGGCCCACCGGTGAGTAAGGATAGCCTTTGCTCAAGGCGTGCCAGCAGGGCGGGCGCCGGAAATAGCTTGATCCTGGCCGCTGCAAGCTCGATCGCCAGCGGCAGCCCGTCCAAACGCAGGCAGATTTCCGCTACCGCGGCGGCGTTGCTGGCGTCGAACACAAAGTCTGGCTTGGCCGCAATAGCACGCTGAATGAACAACTGGATCGCAGCATAGTGTGCCAGGGCTCCCACTTGAGCTGCCTGCATCGAGGCCAGGCGGCTGTCGTCAGGCAGCGACAAGCATGGTACGGGAAACTCATGCTCGTCGTAAAGGTGAAGGATCACGCGGCTGGTGACCAGCAGCTTGAGCCCCGGGCAGCTAACGAGCAGTGACGCCAGCCTGGGTGCTGCCGCGGCCACGTGTTCGAAGTTGTCCAGCACGAGCAGAAGCTCGCGATGCTGCAGATGAGCCTCCAAACTATCTTGCAGGGGACGACCGGCCGTCTCGTGCAGCCCCATGATCTCGGCGATAGCCGCAATAACCAGGTCAGGCGTCTGGACTGGCGCCAAAGAGACAACGTAGCTGCCGTCTGCAAATTGATCGCACACGTTAGCGGCAGCTTGCAGCGCCAGGCGCGTCTTGCCGATCCCACCCGGCCCCGTGAGCGTCAGTAAGGGAATGTTCGCCTGGAGCAGATACTGTTGGATCGCAGCCAGTTCATGGTCGCGGCCGATGAGCGGGCTGCGGGGGAGCCGGATGTTGCCAAGCTGCGTCCTATCCATGGGCGAGAGTATAGCAGAAAACAGGCCGCTTCGTTTGGCCAAATCCGCCTGCCGCTTACCTGCCTTGCCTACTGCAATATCTGCTGCTTATCGCCGTCAATCATCAGGGCCATGGCGTCTGTAAGCGGTGCGGTGCGGATGCCGGCCTGGCGCAGCTGTTCTTCCACCTGTTTCATGCCGTCGGCAAATTCCGGCAGATCCATGTGCGGGCACACGGCGATATCCGTGAGGTTCAACGCGTCATAGTACACTTCGGGCACAACCGTGAGATCTTCCACAAGATCATAGTGCTGCAGCGTTGGTCCGGCCAGCACGGCGCCTGCGCTCCAACCGGCATACACGGTTCCCTGGGCGACAAGCTCACGAATGATCTCATCTGCCCCGCTTTCCTTCAGTATCCAGCGCAGATAGAATCCATTGCCGCCGCTGATCCAGATCACGTCCTTGCTGGCGAGCAGCGCACGCAGGCCATTACGATTGCCGCGCCACTTGCGTAGATCGACGACTTCCACCTGCGCAGGATCCAGTGCGATGGCATTTCTGCTGTCGCCGATCCACTCCTGCCAATCTTTCTCGACGTCCAGCGCATTCTCGATGGCCGCAAATGCGATCTGGCGCGGCGCCTTACCTGTCAAGCGGTGGAGCTCCTCACGATGCGCCGGTGCCAGCACATAGCAGGAATAAAGAAAAAGCTTCATATATGCCTCCTTAGCCGACGCCGCTGTTTAGCAAAAAATTCCCAGCCATACCGGCGAAGGTCTCGCCGATATACCGGCCGATCTCAACTTCGTTCATGGCCATAGCTCCTTTGCGGCAAAGGGTGGATCTGATGCAATGGCTTTGCTTATGAACGGTCGCTGTGGCGCTGCAGCAATTCGCCTGCTGTTACTGCCGGGACAGTAGAGGTCTCAATGTCACGGATGTTGCGGGTAACAATGCAATCGAAACTGTAAGCTAGCGCGCATGCTATCTGCAGATTGTCCTCAAAATCGTCACCTTCCAGGGCGTAGGCCATCTCCAGCGCACTCTCATCTATTGGACAGACCGCAAAAGTGTCAAGGCATAGACGGAGCACAGCTCGAGCCCGTTCACGGTCAGTATGGCGCCGGGCAACATAGTACACGTCAGTGAACGATGAGGCACTAACGTAGCCGGCGATCGATCCTTCGCTGCACAGACGCCAAACAGCCGCAGCGTCAATTACCCAGGGTTCACGATTCAGTAGCACATCCAGGACGATGTTCGTGTCTACCAGCACACGCATCAGCCGTACTTCTCCGTCCGGCGCTCGTGCAGCCAGCGCGCAACCTCTTCATCACTGGGTGTAGGCTGGTCCGTGGCCAAGAGCCCCAAGGCTTGGCGCAGCGTATCCGGCCGCTTACCTTCTTCCTCACGTGGCTCAATCGTTTCGAGCAGATCCCGGATGAGTGCATACCGTCTGGCGGCAGGCCATGTGTGCACGACTCGCAGTACGGATTCATAGCTGAGTTCGGAATACATCTTAGTCTTTCCTAATCCCTGCCAACTCTTCCTCTGTACTCATTTTACCATACCGCAAAACGTTCTGCGGATCAGCAGGGATTGACCGGCCGCTCAGCGCATGGTCCTAAACAGCTCCTCCTCGCCCCTTCCGGGAAGCCCCCCCTCTTCCGGGAAGCCTCACCGTGGTCGCACTTTGCAATACGCTCGTGGTACAGAACTAACTGTTGTGGGTCCGCTGCCTGGTGTAAACTGCCAACGCCACTTCGGAAACCATTGCGTAAAGCTCTCCTGTCATTAGTCCAGCACTACCTAGACACTTGGCCGCGCGCCGTCACTTGTGCTTGCCCACAGCCAGCGCGTACGCCTCAGCCAGGAGGGGCCGCACTTCCTGGGCAAACGTCTCGTCGCTGGGGTTGAGCACGCACACCCAGTACATCCGGCCGTACACGGGGTGCGGCATGATCTGGTCCAACGCCGTGAAATCGAACGCGCTCGCACCGTCGCCCTCGCTTTCCTCGCTGCCCGGCAGCTGCGGCTTGCCAAAGCGGGCGCGGAAGGTCTCCTTGCCGATGCCAATGTTCAGGCGAAAAACGCCCGGCCGCTCGAGCTCCGAAAACTGGTCGTAGCGATCGCCCGTCACCAGCGTGATAATCGGAAACCGGTGGTCCGGCGGCACGCTGTCGTCCGGGTTGTAAAAGAAGAAGCTGTCGCCGCCCTCGACGGTGACGACGTCCACACCGGCGAAGGTCTCGCCGATATACCGGCCGATCTCGACTTCATTCATGGTATGGCTCCTTTCTGGCAAAGGGTGCCATTCTATGCCAACGCTCCCGCGTCGTCAAACCGGCCCCGCCGCACCCCTTCCAGGAAGACACCCTTCCAGGAAGCCCATCCTCCTGGCATCACGCCTTACTCTGCCTCTTTCGAAAGGCCGCCACATTGTGACGGTTGGCACATTGTTCGCAGCAGTAGCGCCGGGTGTGGTTGCGCGAGGTGTCGACGAACACTTCCGTACACGGCGCTGCGCTGCACACATGCAGCCGCTCGATGCCGTACTGCTCCAGCGCGGCGCATAGGCCGAGCGCCGCTTCGGCACCAAGTCGCCGGGCCAACGGCAGCTCCCCTGTCACCACCAACTCCAATTGGATGGCCCCCTCCGGCAGCAGCCTGGCGTGCGGCCTGACCGGTACTCCTTCCAACAGGTCGTCTAGTACCCTCACGGCGGCCGCCGTGTCGTGCGTCTCAAATACGGATTGCAGGCGGTCGCGCAGCACGAGCACCTCGGCAAGATCCTGTTCGCCCGGCTCGTCCGCCAGGGGGATGTTCCAACTGCGTACGTAGCGCGCCAGGTCCCCCGGCGTCCGCAGGTACTCCGGCTCCGCCAATGTCGTATCCCGTGTGTTGGCGATCCTCTCCGCCAGCAGCCCTGTCTCAGGATTGTAATAACTCATGACTGGGTTGACCCCTTACATTTTCGGATCTTCGGTAAGATCTAAAATCTATTATACCCCTTACTACGCCGGCGGAATGTAATGTTTACTCGGGGAGGGGAATCATGTTGCATGAGTGGTGGGTTCTACGTGCATTTAACCGCGGTACGATCATCGTCTTGCTGGTCACCGCGCTCGATTCTTTTGGCTATTTTGGCATCCAAGGCGTGCTCTTCAATCTCTATCTCCTGCGGCTCGGACTTGGCGCCGAGCTCATCGGGCTGCTGATCGCTTCAGGCCAACTGACCTGGGCCGCCGTCGCTCTCCCCGCCGGCGCAGTGGGCCGGCGCTTCGGGCTCCGTGTGGCCCTCGTCGCCGGCGGTGCCCTCTCGGCGCTCGGCATGGGCTTGGTACTCCTGGTCGAACTGCTGCCCGGATCTCTGTGGTTGCCCTGGCTCTTTGGCAGCTGGTCGATCTTGTGGATCGGGGCGGCGCTGTACAGCGTCAACAGCCCGCCTTACCTGATGCACGTGACCACCGCTGCGACGCGCCATCAAGCGTTTGCGGCGCAGGGTGCCGTTATTGCATTTATGGGCTTTGGAGGCAGCCTGGCGGGAGGGCTGCTGCCGGGGCTGTTCGCGGCCGTGACCGGCGCCTCCCTCGCACAGCCGGCCCCCTACCGCTATGCCCTGTGGGCCGCCCCGCTCGCCTATCTGCTTTGCGCGCTGCTCTGGTGTGGCGCACAGCCGGTGGCGCCGGTCAAGCAGGCACCGACCGCCCGGGCAAGCGACAAGCCGTTGGGGCTCTTCGGCTTCCTGGTCCTGCTTGTCCTTCTGCAAACGGCAAGTGAAGGAGCCATGCTGACCTTCGGCAACGTCTATCTCGACCTGCACCTGGGCGTGCCCACCGTGCTGATTGGCACCATTCTCGCCGCCGGCCAACTGCTGTCCGTCGTCGGCATCCTGGCCGTCCCCTACCTCCTGCGGCGCCACGGCGCCCCCACTACCCTGCTCTGGACGACACTGGGACTGGGCGCCACGCTGCTGCCGCTGGCGCTGGTCAAGAGTTGGCTCCCTGCCACCCTCGGGCTTATCGGCATCATCCTCCTGAGCGCCATGAATGGCCCGCTGCGGACCGTCTTCAGCCAGGAAATCGTCCTCCCGCGCTGGCGCACGACCACCTCCGCGCTGCTCACCATCGGGATGGCCCTGGGCTGGGCAAGCGCCGCTGCCCTCGGCGGCTATCTGATCGCGCAGAGGGGCTTCAGCCCCCTGTTCCTGATCAGCGCGGGCCTGGCCCTAGTGGCAGCCCTATTGCTGTTGGGCTACCTGCGCCTGCAGCCGCACGCTTCGATGGACGTTGTGCCGGAAGTCGCAGAATAACGGTACCATACCCCCTGTCTGGCTCGCCCCAAATCCCTTTGCCAACCCCGTGCCGCATGGGGCCAACATGGCACGAATCTTCGCCAAAACGAAACCGGCTGTTCCTTCGCGGGAAGCGGAACAGCCGGTTGGATTCCTATTTTCTTTGCAACGCACTGCCCGGCGTGGGCGGGCAGCTTGCTGCTACTGGACGATCTTCGTGGATAGGTCTACTGCACGGTCAAGTGATACACAAGGTTGAGCGCAAAGCCCAAGCTGCTGCGCCATCCACCGGCCCAGCTCGACTCTCAGCGGGCATTGATTGCAGCATGCTGCAGTCGGTGCTCGACACGACGCAGAAAATCCCGTATGGTTTGTAGATACAGCTCCGGTTCTTCAAGGTGCGGCAGGTGTGCACTCTGCTCGAATACTACCATCTCCGACCCTGGCATCAGTTCGTGATACCATGCTGTCGCGGCCGGTGTTGTTTCATCATAACGCCCGACGGTGAACAGCGTCGGCACGGTGATCTCTCCAAGCCGTCCTGTGCGGTCATACTGTTTGAGATTGCCCGTGCAATTACACTCGCTTGGCCCCCACATCGTGCGATAGACGGGCAAACCCATGCCGGCCACTGCTCGTTGGAGCGGGTCAGGCGCGGGCTGCAAACGGCAGAGGTGACGTTGATTAAACACATCGGCAGCTTGCTGATATTCCGGCGAGTCGGTCGTACCGGCCGCCTCGTGTCGCCGCAGCGTCGTCTGGACCTCAGCAGGCAATTCGGCAACCAGGTAGCTCATCTCCTCTATAGTTCGGGGAATGCTGAGCGCCGGACCCGCCAGGATCAGGCTGACAAGTCCCGGTGGCTGAAGGAGGGCATAGTCCGTGGCAAGCATCGTCCCCCACGATTGCCCCAGGAGATGAACCTGCGTCAGGCCAAGCGCCCGGCACACCAGGTTTAATTCCTCCACGAACCGCTCAATGTGCCAGAGGGTCCCATCCTCAGGCCGATCCGAGCGGCCGCAGCCGAGCTGATCGTAGAAGATCACAGGCCGCTCGTCGGCCAGGTCTGCCAAAGTCTCAAGATAGTCATGCGGCACACCCGGCCCCCCATGCAGCGCCAGCAGCGGGATTGCGTCACCCGTGCCGATCACCTGGTACCAAACACGGCCACCGGAGACAGAAACAAAGCCTTCTCGACAGGGAAAAGTCGTCATGCTGATCTCACCTTTCGGCTGAATAATCGGTACGCTCGCTTGAGCAACTGGTTGCATGCCTTTTTTGACGCGACAGGTACACATTGAACCAGCTTGGCCAACCAATTAGAAGCCGGTATTGCGATACAATCACCGATATAAAAAACTGTTAAAAACTGTTATACTTGTCCACTGTGCCGGCATTCCCAGCTCAGGACACTCGCAAACCATGTGAGAACAACGTCCGGCGTTGGGGGCTATCGTCGCATCGGCTGCATCGTTGCGCCGAACCTTGCGCCCGCCCATGCGCCTTACGCGCAACGCACAGCTTAAATCCTGCAAAACCACCATGCTCCAGCCAGAAAGTAACCTTCCGATGAACGACGGCTATACCTTTGGCAGCTGGCTCAAGCAGCGGCGCAAGCGGCTGCATCTGACCCAGCACGAGCTGGCCCAGGCGGTCGGTTATGCCGATGTAACGCTGCGCAAAGTCGAGGCCGACGAGCTGCGGCCCTCGGTGGAGATGGCGCAGCGGTTGGCGGCCGCACTGCAGATTCCAGCCGCCGACGCGGCCCAGTTCCTGCGTTTCGCCCGCGATGAAGCAGGTGCGCCGCAGCAGCTGGACCCCGATGCCCAGCTTCCCCAGCCCCACCACCTGCCACTGGACTACGCAGCGCCGTTCTCGCTGGTCACCGCCTCGACCAAGCTCGACTGGGGTGAAGCGCCAGATATAGGCGGGTTCCACGGCCGTGAGCAGGAAGTAGGCCGGCTGCGCCAGTGGCTGGCGGTGGATCGGTGTCGTGTGGTCGCCGTGCTGGGCATGGGCGGTATCGGCAAAACCGCCCTGGCGACCTTCGTGGCCGCAGACGTCCAGGCTCAGTTCACCGCCGTCATCTGGCGCTCGCTGCGCAACGCGCCGCCGTTGGCGGAGCTCCTGCGGCAGTGGCTCCAGGTACTGGCGCCCACGGCACCACGCGAACTGCCGCAGGATGTGGACGCGCAGCTGACCCTGCTGCTGGACTATCTGCGCGGGCAGTGCTGCCTGCTGGTGCTCGACAACTTCGAGACGGTGCTCCAGGCCGAGCGTCCCGGCCGTTACTTGCCTGGCTATTAGGATTACGGCCGGCTCCTCCAACTGCTCGGCGCCGGCCGGCACCAGAGCTGCCTGCTGCTGACCAGCCGCGAGAAGCCGCCGGAACTGATCCCACTGGCAGGCGAACGTGCACCTGTGCGTACGCTGGAGGTTTCAGGCCTGCCGCTCGCAGCCGGCCGTGCCCTGCTGCAGGACCGTGATCTGCGCGGCACGGGCTCAGAGTGGACAGCCTTGCATGCTCGCTATTCGGGCAACCCGCTCGCCCTGCAGATCATCTCCGAAACCATCCGCGAGCTTTTCGCCGGTGACATCGGCAGCTTTCTTCGCCAGGACACGTTCCTGTTTGGCGGGATCGCCGACCTGCTTGAGCAGCAGCGTGCGCGCCTGTCGGCGCTGGAACAGGATATCATGTTCTGGCTGGCAGTCGAGCGTGAGCCGATGACGCCGGAGGAACTTGCCGCCGACCTCGTGCCGCTCCCCACGCTGACCGCCGTGCTGGCCGCGCTCCACGCACTGCGCCACCGCTTTCTGGTCGAGCAGACCGAGACCGGCTTCACACTGCAAAATGTGGTGCTGGAGTACTTCACCGCCACCTTGATCGATCAGGTCAGTGCCGAAATCACTGCCGGCAGCCCCGACCTGCTCCAGCGGTATGCACTGCTCAAGGCTTCCGCCAAGAGCTATGTGCGGGAAAGCCAGCGCAGCTTGATCTTGGGACCGATCGCCGACACGCGCCGTACGGCAGTTTGGCCCGGTCGGCGTTGCGGGACCGACTCTGACGACATTTTGGCCCAACTGCGCAGCGCCCAGTCGGCGCCAAGCAGGCTACGCCGGCGGCAACATCCTCAACCTCATGGTCGCAGGCGGGGATCGACTTACGCGGCCAGGATTTCTCGCAGCTCGCACTCTGGCAGGCCGACCTGCGCAACGTGACGGCGCCAGGTGTTAGACTTCCGCCAGGCGGATATGTCACAAGCGCCTTCACCGACACATTTGCCGACATCTTCGGCCTGGCCTTTAGTCCCGACGGACAGCGACATCGCCGCCGCGACAATGGGGGACGAGATTCGTGATGTGGCAGGTCGACGACGGCAAGCCGCTGCGCAACCTGGGGGGCACACCATGGCTGGGTGCGATCCGTCTGCTTCAGCCCGGACGGCAGCATCCTCGCCAGCGCCGGTGGCGACCAGACGGTGCGGCTGTGGGATGCGCAGTGACGGTAGGCTGCTCGCCACCTTGCACGGGACATACCAGCGACGTCATTGTCCGTCTGCTTCAGCCCAGACGGCAGGGATCCTCGCCAGCGGCAGTGATGACCAGACAGTCCGGCTGTGGGACACGCAAACAGGCGAGTGCCTGCGTCTGCTGCAGGGACACACGAGCATATGTAATTCCGTCTGCTTCAGCCCTGACGGCAACGTTCTCGCCAGCGGCGGTAATGACGGGACACTGCGGCTGTGGGACAGCGTAAACGGTGCGAGGCTCTCGGCATACTGCAAGGACCACACCCAGTCCCGATCAGCTCGTCTGCTTCAGTCCTGACTGGCGGCGTTCTCGCCAGCGGCGGGAATCGATCAGACGATACGGCTGTGGGATACGCGCACCGGTGAGTGCCTGCACCTGCTACAGGGACATACGGAGCTCGGTACGGTCTGTCTGCTTCAGCCCTGACGGCAGCGTTCTCGCCAGCGGCAGCAATGACCAGACGGTACGGCTGTGGGACACACACACCGGCGAGTGCCTCGCTGTCCTGCAAGGACACACAAACTTGGTCAGTCGCGTCTGCTTCAGCCCTGATGGCAGCGTGCTCGCCAGCGGCGGCTATGACCAGACGGTACGATTGTGGGACAGGCACACCGGCAGCAGCCTCGCACCTGCTACAAGGACACACAAACTCGGTGAGTTCCGTCTGCTTTCAGCCCTGACGGCAGCATTCTCGCCAGTGGCGGTGATGACCAGACGGTGCGGCTATGGGACAGACACACCGGCGCAGTGCCTGCGCACCCTGCCCGGGCATACGGACTGGATCTGGTCCGTCTGCTTCAGCCCTGACGGCAGCATTCTCGCCAGTGGCAGTGATGATCCGACGATGCGGCTGTGGGACAGCCACACCGGCGAATGCCTCCACGTCCTGCAAGGACATACGAATGGACGATGTCCGTCTGCTTCAGCCCTGACGGCAGCGTGCTCGCCAGGTGGTGGTGATGACGAAGCGATCAGGCTTTGGGACACGTACACCGGCGTATGTGCTCCGTATCCTGTACGGCCACACGAATTCGGTGGTCTCCGTCTGCTTCAGCCCTGACGGCAGCATGCTTGCCAGCGGTGGTTACGACCAAACAGTACGCATCTGGGACTTGATCTCCGGCGAATGCCTGCGCGTGCTGGCGGGACACACCAGTTACTTAACCTCCGTCTGCTTCAGCCCTGACGGCAATCGTGCTCGCCAGCGGCAGTGATGACCAGACGGTGCGGCATCTGGGACACGCCGCAGCGGCGAGTGTCTCCACGTGCTGCAAGGACACACGGCTCAGCTGTGGTCTGTCTGCTTTAGCCCCGACGGCAGCGATGCTTGCCAGCGGCAGTGGCGACCAGACGGTGAGGTTATGGGACAGGTACACCGGCGACTGCCTGCAATGTGCTCAAGGGCACACTGATTGGGTAAGCTCCGTCCGTTTCAGCCCTGACGGCACGTTCCTCGCCAGCGGCAGCAACGATGAGACGATCCGGCTCTGGGATGTCGAACACCGGTGATGTGCCTAAGTCCTGCGGGCCGACCGGCCCTATGAGCGCATGAACATCACTGGCGTCGACCGGCTTGACCGCCAACTCAGATCGCCACGCTCAAACGGCTGGGTGCAGTCGACGACGCGGATCCGCGAAGTGGCGAACCTCGACTTACAGCATGACCTTGAACAGCTCCTCCTCGGCCGCCCGCGTCCAGCTGCCGTCTTCCGCCAACTGCGCGGCGACGGTGGGCAGCACCGTGCCCAACTCAGACAGCGGCGTGAGCGGCAGGGGCTTGTTCAGGTTGGGGAAAATGACGACCTTACCCGCAAAGCGGCCGCCGGCGACCGCATGCAGCCCCTCGCGGACTCCTTCCAAGCCCCCAATGGCGGCCACCGAACGATTGGTGTCCAGCTGGCGGCTTTCTACCAGGTCGCGCACGCGGCGCAGGTCGGCGATGGACGAACCGCTGATGCCGGTAAAGCGCACGCCGCGCAGGGCGACGGCATTAAGGTCTATGCGTGCATGGGCGCCGGGAGGAGTGCCGGCAAATACGTTGATCACGCAGTTCTCCCCTGCGGCAGCAACCGCCTGCTCGAGTGCCTCTGCCACAGGCGCCACAATGACGATGTCGTCGTAACCACCGCCGCCGCATCCCTGCCGCACGCAGGCGGCAAAGGCGTCGTCGTCCGCAAACTGATCAGCCGAGAGACAGGCCAGGTCGACGCCGTTGGCCGCGGCCAGGTGCCGGTGCTGCCGGCGGACGGGCTCCATGCGGGCGGCGTGCAGGTTTGTCGCCACCACCTTGCTCGGCCGGCCCGGCAGCGACAGGGCGCGCAAGAGGTGCATCTGCCCCATGGGACCTGCCGCACCCAGAATCCAGGCGGCCCCGCCGGCCTTGAGCTGCGTGCGCACCGGTGCATAGGCAGCCGACAGATCGCTGCCGCCGGTGCCGGTCACCAGCAGCCGGTCATAGTGGAGGCGGCGGGCCTCAACGGTGATCGGCTGTGCGCGCCCGCCGCAGAGCACGACGGTAAAGGTACCGCCGATGGCCAGGCGGGTAAAGAACTCCTCGCCGCGTGGTTCATCGCCGCCCAGCACCACGACATCGTCGTAGCGAGTCTGGCCATCGTCGCCCTCCTGGACTGCGATGCCGGCCCCCGTCGCCCAGGCCCGCACCTGTCCGGCAAACGCCACATCGCGCACGGCCAGCACCACCAGGCGCGGGCGCCAGTCGACGGCCCGGCCCAACTCGACGCCGGCCCCGTCCCCTGCCAGCAGGACAACGCCGCCGGGTTTCCATTCGGTGCGGTACGTCACCGCATACGACGCCTCGACGCACGCCCAAGGTTCACACAACGCCACTTCGGCATAGCCGTCGTCGGGGTGCAGGGGCACGAGGTAGTTGCCCTCGTCGCCGGCGAGCACGCGGCGGTCGACGATGCTGTAGCGCGAGAACCCGCCTTGCAGCTCAAAGCCATAGCCTGTCATCTTGCCGCCGTTAAAGATTGCGGGCTGGATGACAAAGCGATCGCCCCGCCGGTAGCTCCCCTGCATATCTGCGCCCACTTCGACGACCGTGAGCGTTACCTCATGGCCGAGCACTACCGGGCGCTCACGCATGTTGTGGAGGATGTAGTGGTGCTGCTCGCCGGCGCGGATCGCCTTGACATCCGAGACGCAGATGCTCGCGGCATCATGCCGCACCAGGAGTTCGCCCGGCCCGGGATGCACGAGCGGCAGGTCCAGCGGCAGGCCGTTGACGCCGAGGTTCTCAAACCCGGCCCCGTAGAGCGGCCATAGACGGTTCTGCTCCGGCAGCGCAGCGCCGGCCGAGCGATAGCAGTCGAGAGCAGGTGAACTGGCTGCGCTCATTGACCGTTCCTCCTTTGTCATGCCTGGCCCAAGACAGCGACCTACTCCCAAGATGAAAACTTCATTGTGCCACGCTGCTGCCGACGCTCGACCCGACGTATTGAACCGCCCATGCCTTTGGATCCAACAAGACACATTGAACCATCCGCGCCGATCAATTGGAAGCCGTGCTGCGATACAAATGCCGATACAAATAACGGTAAATGATGCTATATCTTGTGCGTGTCGTGTCTTGCAGCTACCGCCGCCCCGGTAACGGAGCGACGGTAGCAAGAAGATCACAGAGTGCTTACCAGCCGCGTAGGTGCACGTGCTAGCGCAGGATCAGGGCGATCCCTACCTTGTGAAGTTGAAGCCTGCCGACTTGGTTGTCCCATCTCTCAACGTGACGTTAAGCTGGCGGCAAGTGCCCGCCCATGACTTTTCTGTCTTCCATACATAGGTGTACTGGTCAGTAGCCGCGTCGTAGGTGAGACCGCTGTTGCTGATCGTCGTCGTCGTCGGAATGACGTCAACCGTGACACCGGTCGGGCACGAGATGAGACCGGATGCGGGCGAGTTGGGAGCAAGTATGCCCAGACCCTGGTTGCCGCCCAGACTGAACTTGACGGGGATACTCTGTCCCGCCTTCACCTGGTTGAGAGTGGGTGGGTTGTCCACCGGGGCGAAGAAACCGGTGAAGTTGTAGCCACCAACCGCATAGGTGCAGACCTTCGTGGCACTGTTGCCGGCGTTATCGACAGCGCTGAAGGTCACACCCTTCGTGCCCGCGCTGCTTGTGTCGATTGACCCGCTCAGACTGCTGGCGCCCGGGTTCAGGCCGGAAACGGTGGCATCGACATTGATCGGCCCCACTGCCTGCACGCCGCTGTTAAGGAAGAAGGGTCCGCCGGCAGGGCAGTCGCCAAACGTGGGCATAGTGGCATCGCGCTGGATGCTAATGCTCTGGCTGTCGCTGCCCCCCGTACTGCTGGCCGAGCAGGTGAAGCTGGTGCCAGCGGTGTCGGCGGTAACACTTTGCGCCTCGCAGCCTGCCTGGTTGGTGACCGCCGACTCGCCGTCGCCGACGTTCCAAGTTACCGCTACGTCGCCGATAAACCAGCCGTTGCTGCCGAGCGTCCCCACCACACTCGGCGTGATCACCGGCGGCGTGACGTCGACGGTGACGGCCAATGCAGCCGCACTGCTAGTCGCAGTGCCGCAGCTGTTGTTGAAGACGGCGTGGAACTGCATGCCGCTGTGGCCGCCCGCCGCTGTGAAGCTAAACGTTGGCCCGTTGGCACCCGCGATGTCGCTCCAGGTGGCGCCGTTATCCGTGCTCACCTGCCACTGCACATTGGGCGTCGGGTTGCCGCTCGCCGCGGCACTGAAGGTCGCTGGCTGTCCCTCATCGACTGCCAGGCTGGTGGGTTGGGTGGTGACGACCGGGATTGTATTGACGGTGAGCGGCGCCGAACTCGAGGTCGCGCTGCCCTGGCTGTTCGTGAAGACTGCGCGCAGCAGCTTGCCGTTGTCGCCGGCCTGCGCGGTGAAGGCCAGCGTTGGCGTTGTGGCACCGGCAATATCTGACCAAGTGCCGCCGTCCGCGCTCACCTGCCACTGTGTGTCAGGTACCGGGACGCCGCCCGCAGCCGCACTAAAGCCGGCGCCGCTGCCCTCGCAGACGGTCTGTGCAGCCGGTTCGGCCGTAACGACCGGCGGGGTGAGTTGCGGCTCAATCGTACCTTTCCAGCGGGCGATGTAATACGAGACTTTGCCCCCCGCATTAAAGAAGGTGCCGCCCACGTAAAGGTCGCCGCCGCCAAAAGCCAGGGCGCTGACGTTGCCGTCGGTGCCGCTGCCCAGCGCCGACCAGGTGCTGCCGTCCCACTTCGCAACATGATTGACCGTCACTCCTCCAGCCTTGGTGAAATTGCCGCCCGCATAGAGGTTGCCTTGGCCGTCCAATGCAAGTGCCGTTACAGTACTATTCATGCCGTTTGCCGCACCGGTACCCAGCGCCGACCACGTGCTGCCGTTCCACTTGGCGATGAAGTTGGCGGCCACGCCGCCGGCAGCGCCGAAAAAGCCGCCGGCATACAGGTTGCCATCACCGTCCAGTGCAAGTGATGTAACCACGCCATTCATGCCGAATGCCGTGCCAGTGCCCAGTGGCGACCAGGTACTGCCGTCCCACTTGGCGACATAGTTGACCGTGACCCCGCCCATGCCTGTGAAGTTGCCGCCGGCGTAGAGAATACCGTTCGGGCCAATCACCAGGGCGCGCACCGTATCACCTATGCCACTCACGCCACCGCCGACCGCCGACCAAGTGCTGCCGTTCCACATGGCAATGCGGTTGGCCGCTGTTCCCCCAGCGTTCGTGAAACTGCCGCCGGCATACAGGTTCCCTACGCTGTCCACTGCCACGGCATAGACATAACTGTTCATGCCTGTGCCGAGTGGCGACCAGGCGGTGCCGTTCCACTTGGCGACGAAGTTGGCGGTCAAGCCACCAGCCTGGGTGAAAGCGCCGCCCGTGTAGAAGTTGCCGTTACCGTCGAACACCATCGCGTTGCCGCCGTTCACTGCAAGGCCGCTGCCGAGCGGGGACCAGCTGCTGCCGTTCCACTTGGTGATGCCATTGACCGGTAAACCACCGGCGTGGGCGAAGCCGCCACTGGCGTACAGGTTGCCGCCACTGTCAAAGGCTAACGCCATTA
Organism: uncultured Chloroflexia bacterium; assembly: GCA_963701415.1. Classification (GTDB taxonomy): domain Bacteria; phylum Chloroflexota; class Anaerolineae; order Caldilineales; family Caldilineaceae; genus Fredericiella. The sequence continues at coordinate 180,049 of CAVPAH010000015.1, read as the reverse complement.
CTGAATTCTGCATCCCAAGACCGAGCGCCGACCAACTGCTGCCATTCCAGATTGCGATGCGATTGACCGTCGCAGCACCCGCAGTAACAAACTGGCCGGCCACATAAAGCTTGCCACTGCCGCCAAGCGCAAAGGCGTTGACACTGTTGCCAGTACCGTTGTTTGTCCCGCTGACCAGCGCTGACCAGCTGCTCCCGTTCCACATAGCGATATTGAGGGCTACGATGCCCCCGGCCAAGTTGAAGGGACCACCGGCATAAAGCTTGCCGCTGCCATCAACTACCAGAGCATTGACGCCGCCGCTCATACCGTTGCTTGTGCCACTACCTAGTGATGACCAGCTGCTGCCGTTCCACTTGGCGATCCGGTTAGCGGGAACGCCCCCTGCCGTGATGAAGGTACCGCCGGCATAAAGGTTGCCGCTGCTGTCGAGCGCCAGCGCGGTGACAGTAGCGTTCATGCCGCCACCCAGATCTGACCAGTTGCTGCCATTCCACCTGGCAATGTACTTTGCCGCTGTCCCTCCGGCGTTGGTGAAACTGCCGCCCGCGTAGAGACTGCTGCTGCCGTCAAACGCAAGGGCGGTTACTGCGTTGTCCATGCCTCCACCCACATCTGACCAACTGCTGCCGTTCCACTTGGCAATGTACTTAGCTGCTGTCCCACCTGCGTTGGTAAAGCTGCCGGCGGCGTAGAGATTGCCGCTACTGTCAAACGCAAGGGCAGAAACCGTGTTGTCCATACCCCCGCCTACATCCGACCAACTGCTGCCGTTCCACACCGCGATGCGGTTGGCCGTGACGTCTCCGGCAGTGGTAAAGGTGCCCCCGACATAAAGGTTGCCACTCGGGTCAAGTACAAGCGTGCTGACGTTCGCATTGGTGCCGTTGCCCAGCGGTGCCCAGGTAGTCCCGTTCCACTTGGCGATACGGTTCGCGGTCACGCCGCCAATCGAGGTAAAAGTGCCGCCGGCATAGAGGTTGCCAGCGCCGTCAACTACCACGGCGGTGATTGTGTTGTTGGCGCCAACCGCAACAAAGCGGTCGTCCCAGTTTTCGTTCCCAGTTGCTGATTGTGCCAATACGCCGGCGTGAGGCCCGCAGAGGGCGCATAGGATAAGTAGGAAAGCTGCTGCAGCTCGCAGCAAGCGTCGATCTCTGGCTGTACTCACTGACATGGTAGGGGTCTCCTTGTGCTTCAAAGCATTCTCCATTTTGCGCTTGGTGCTCGGCTGCCGGCCTACTCGGATCCGACCATGGGCAGGAAGAGCAGGCCATCGCTGACCGGCGCGGTTTCCCCGGCCGCTGCCGCCCGTGCGCCGCTGACCTTGACCGGCAGCGAGATCGCCGTGTTGTCACCTAGTAATGCGTCGTAATGGTCGATGAGCGTAGCAACAGCAGTGAACGTCATCGTGCCCTGCTGCGCATCGGCCGCCGTGAAAGTGTAGGTGAAATCAAACGGCGTGGTACGATTTGCCGGACGCACGGGGACAAGCTGCGTCAGCGTTCCCACCAATGCGTCGTTGTAATTGGTTGAACCGGCGGGCAGGCTCTTGTAGAGGTTGACGCTTACCCGCTCCTCGTGCAGCTTGTTGCTGATAGCGACGCTGATCGCCTTCGTCTGGCCGGCGCGGGCCGAGGTGGGCACGGTGAACTTGGTGATCGCCACATCGTGAGTCTCAACAACGACCTGGTCCGATGTGCTGCCGCTGCGCCCATCGGCGGTCGTTACTGCCAGCTTGACCGTATACGTTCCTTCTTTGGCGAAGGTGTGATTGACGATGGGGCCGCTGGCGGTAGCGCCGTCGCCAAAGTCCCAAAGCTCCGAGGCAAACCCCATCCCATAGTCGCCGTACGAACTATCGTAAAACTGGACGTCGGTGTACGTGTTGACTGGGGAGGGAGTGTAAGATATGGCTGCAGTCGGTGGTGGCGCGGGCTCGACGCGCAAGTCTACCTGGCCGCCTCCGCCGTAAATTGTGCCGCCCTGGATATAGTAGGTCTTGCCCGCCTCCGCATAGAAAGATGCCTCAGACCAGGTCGAGCAGCTGATGTACTGCAAGTCGGCCAACGATGAGCCTTGGTAGACGGTAAGAAAGTTCGGCCAGCCGTTGGCATAGGCGACAACCATTGCCGTGCTCTGGGGTGTATACGAATACCACACGGTCTGGTAGGCGCCGCTATATGCGCCGCAGGCGTACGGCGCCGTCTCGCCGTCCTCGGCAGTAGCGCCGTCAAGCGTGACGGTCGCGGCCCACGGGATCGAGCCGATCGGCGTCGCGTCGGCAAAGTTGTCGTTGGGCGGCGGCAGCGTCTGCTGTGCCGGCGCGGCAGACGCGCGCAGCGGCATCAGCCACAAGCAGGCGAACAACCCTAGCGCAAATAAGCACTTTATACAGGTACTCCAGGTTCGGATACTCATAATTGTTCCTCTACTCGTGTGATGTGATTGCGGGCAGATACAGCATTCCGTCTTCGACCGGGGTGGAGCCGTCGCTGGCCGCCGCGGCCAGTGCGCCACTCACCTTGGTCGGCAGGGAGATTGCCGTGTTATTGTTCGGCGCGAGGTCGCGTTTGCCGCCGTCGATCTCGGCCACCACCTGGAACGAGACTTTCCCAATCTGCGCATCGGCGGCCGTAAACAGGTAGGAGAAGTCAAACATCGTCGGTTTGGTGTTCGCCCCACGTGGCACAGCCTGCGTCAGGTCGGCCACGTACGCCCACGGAGAGTATGGATCGGGCGTACTCCGGTAGACTGTCACGCGCACCTGCTCATCCTGGAATTTGCTGACGACGCCGGCGCTGATTGTGCGCGCCTGCCCTGCCCTTGCCGACTGGGGCGCCGTGAGCTTGTTGATCACCACGTCGTGGTTCTCTACTGCGATGATCCTCGTGCGGGAGCTGCTGCGCCCGTCGACGGTGGTCACGGTCAGCGTTGCGGTATAGGATCCTTCCTGGGCGTAGCTGTGGGCGACGCTGGTGTATAGCGAGGCTTGCACCGATGTGCCATCGCCAAAGTCCCACGTCACCAGCGGGAGGAAGCTGAAGCCTGCCGAGTCATAGCGATAGGTGTTATAGAAGGTCACGTTCTCCCCACTAAATGGTTGATTGGGGTTGGCTACGAAATCGACGTCCGGCGGAGGAGCAGGGATAACAGACAGAGCGAGGCTCCTGCTGCTGCCCTGCATCATATGGATAAAAGCTGTCAACCTGGATGTAGTACGTCTTGCCCCCCGTTACTTGGAAGCCAAAGTAGTTGGACCAGTAGTCGGGCGCGATTTTGCAGGGGCTCAACTGCAGCAGGTCTGGCAGCGCGGTCCCTTCTCGTAGACTGTCATGGCGACGGGGTTGCTAAAGCCCCGAATGTCTGCCCTGACAGTCATGTCCGTTTGCGGCGTGAATTTGTACCAGATCGTTTGGAAGCTGCCGTTGAAGGCACAGTGCGAAGTCGGTTCGCCCGCCTCGACGGTTGCGCCCGAGATGTCGAGCTGATACGTGTCAAACGGCAAGCTCGCGATAACCTCAGCGTCGGCAAAGTTGTCGTTGGGTGGCGGCGCCGTCTGCAGCGCCGGCCCCGCGCTTGCCGTGAGCGGAACCAGCCAGCAGCATGTTGCAATTCCCAGTATAATCAGCAGTTTTGCACGCGAGAGCCCCACAAGAATCGACCCCATGATTCCTCCTCAACATGATCTTGGAATTTAGATACAGGCCTCTATTCAAGCGATCTGGCCTGGCGATTGGAAGCCGGTTTTGCGATACAACGACCGATACAAAATACGGTGAAACACTGATACAGTTGCCGCTGCTGGCTGTTGCGCCTGTGGCCCCGGGCGCGCTGGGCCCAAACCCGACGCGCCGGCTGTTCCTTCGCGGGAAGTGGACCAGCCGGCTGCCTGCTTATTGCGTATTTGCTGCTGCGTTAACCTTGACTGACCGGATCGAAAGGCGCTGCGTGCAGATCGATATCAGTCACATGCCCCCGGCTGATCCACCAACGCCCTTCCTGCTTCACCAGAACATAGGTCATCCGGTCCTGGCTGTTGGTGATGAAGCGGCCATCGTCCGGTCTGACCCAGTCGCCCGTCCGGTATGTTGCAGTGACGATCGCCACGTCCGGCATCAGGTGCTGGATCGTGATCTCCGTCGCATGCCTGCTGGTTGTCTTGAAAATGGTTTCATGATAGGCCTGGTGGGCGCGCTTGACAACTGCTCTGCCCCGCCACCACATGCCCACCGGGTTCACCCATTCGACGTCGGGGGTGAGCAGCGCCGCAAACGCATCCATGTCATGCTGGTTCCAGGACTCCTCCACCGCCGCCACGGTGTCGTGTATCGCCTGTTCCTCGTCGGTCAGTGCGGCTGGTGTTGCTTTGCTCTCGATTCCCCCTGACCATCGCAAGTGCGCTGTGCCCAAGCTCCGCTGCAAGCTCAAATAAGCCGGCGTGCTGGTCCAGCACTACTTCCACCGTATGGCCAAACATCCCCTCCACCACCTCCCTCGGCATCCCGGCGCTGATGCCGAACAAATCGCGCCCACACTGCCGCATCCCCGCCAGGGCCGCGGCGATGGTGTAGCCGAGGCGGGCCTGCTCAGGATCGCCGTCCCAGCCCGCCTCCTCCAACCCCGCCAGGTAGCCTTCGAGAATGGTCGCGTGGAGCACCTGCGCCCGGTCGATGGGTGCCTCGAGATGGGCCAGGCTGATCATCAGCAGCTCGCCGGGATCCTCGCCCACGGCGTCTACGCCCGCCAGGGCCCAGTCGATGGCAGTTGTCTGCCAAGTACCGTCGGGCGCCCGCCGTGCCAGCAGGTTGCGCCGCATGGCATCCTTGTGGCAGAAGCAGCGCGGCAAGCTTCCAAGCGCATGCAGCAGCAGCTGCCGCTGCTCCCATACCTTCGCCATATCTCGCCGGGTGGCAGCAGGCAGTACGTGCGCGGCCTCGGGCAGCCGGCACCACGCCTCCAAGTCGGCAAAGCAGGGCTCGATCAGCGCCACGGTCTGCTCGCCCTGCACGGGGCCGGTCAGCCAGGGGTGCCGGGGCAGCGCCCGCCCGGCCAGGTAGGCGCCGTTAAAGCGCCCCAGGTCGCGTGCTGCCAGCGCATACTGCTCGATCGGCCACAGCCGTTCCCTGTCTTCGGTCACATACTCCAGCCACAGCCAGGCCTCATTGTCTGCGACATCCTCATACCCCAGGCAGCGGGGTGCCGTGATGCCGGGGGGCAGATCCGCCAGCAGTCCGGACTGATATGCCAGCGCCTCGCGCTTCCAATAGCCCCATGCTGCCGGATCCGGGCTCGCTTCGCTCTCTGCCACACATCCCTGCACCTTTAGCACCAGCGACCAGGGCAGCAGCATGTCTTCGCCTGTGCTGTGCCCAGTACCATTGGCTGTACCATTGCCTGTGTCTTCGGCTGTCGCCGTGCCCTGAAACCGATAGGTGCCCAGGACACCCGAGAAACGCCCAAAGCCGCCGTTGAGCGGCTCATAGCTCCAGGTCCGCAGCCGGACGCCCTTCCGCTGGAGCACCTTCTCCACCAGCGGTGCCAGCCGCGCCGCGTCCACTCGTGCGAGCCGCCCCGCAAAATCGTCGAGCATGGTCTTCCCTCTCTCACCGCCGCTGCGATCTCATTTGTCCAATCAAGCAGTGACGCCTAGAATACCCCATTACCGTTTCAAGATCGCTTCAAACGGCGGTACGCTGCCTATGCCTTCGACCCTAACCGTGCACACGCTGGGTGGGCTCGCCATCCGGCTAGACGACGCGGAGCCGCACTTTGCCACGCGCTCCATGCCCGCGCTCTTTGTCTATCTGGCCTGCGCCCGGCGGCCGGTCGCACGCGATGTGCTGGCCGAACTCATCTGGCCGGATCGGAGCCAGGAACAGGCGCGCACCAACCTGCGCACCGCAGTCCATCGTCTGCGCCTGGATTTGGATCCTTACCTGCAGGTCACCCGCCACACCATTGGGGTTGACCTCCCTGCCGGCGCCGCCCTGGATGTGGCAGAGTTCGAAGCCGCCCTCGCCGCCGGCGACCTGGAGAAGGCGACGGACCTGTATCATGGTGATTTCCTGGAGGGCTTCTACCTGGACGGCAGCCCGGCCTTCGAACAATGGGCGCTTCTCGAACGCGAGCGCCTGCGCGTGCTCGCCCTTAACGCCTATCAACAGCGGATTGCCCAGGCTGCGGCTGCCTACCAGATCGACGACGCGATCGCAGCGGCACAGCGTCTGCTGCAGCTCGATCCGCTCCACGAGCCGGCCCACCGCCAGCTCATGCGCCTGTTCCTGCTGGCCGACCGCCGCAGCGTAGCGCTGGCGCAGTACGAGATCTGCCGTTCGCTGCTACAGCGCGAGCTGGACGTCCCGCCGGATGCAGCCACCACTGCCCTATATGAGGAGATACGTGCGGGTCACACGGAACCTTCCGGCCAGACGCCTGCAGATCGGCCGTTCATGGCGGACGCGTTCCTGTTGGACGGGCGCGATATTCTCGCCGCCACGGGCAAGATCCGCAACCTGCCCTACCAGCTGACCCCGTTTGTCGGCCGCGAGGGTGAACTCGCTTTGGTCGCCAACCTGATCGCCAATCCCGACTGCCGCCTGCTGAGCCTGTTGGGCATGGGCGGGGTGGGGAAGACGCGGCTTGCCGTGGAAGCGGCCGCGCGGCTGAGCGCCGATTTCGCCGACGGCGTTTGCTTCGTGCCGCTGGCGCCCGTCGCGACCGCGGAGTTCGTGCTCCCTGCGCTCGCCCACAGCCTGAACCTCGCGGCTTCCGATCGGGACCTGTTTGCGCAGGTCGCTGCCTATGTACGCCCCCGCCGGCTGCTGCTGATCCTCGACAACTTCGAACATCTCCTGGAAGCCGCCGATCTCGTCGCCGCGCTGCTGCGCCAGGGTCCGGATCTCAAGATCCTGGTGACTACGCGCGTCCGGCTCCAGCTCACCGAGGAGTGGCTCCTGCCGGTCGAAGGGTTCACCGTGGGCGACACGCTGCTGGATCCGGCGGCCCAACTCTTTATCCGCAGCGCCCAGCGCGTCCTGCCGCACTTCTCAGCCCGCAAGCAGGCAGCGGCGATCGTCGCCATCTGCCGCCAGGTGGAGGGCCTGCCGCTGGCCATCGAGTTGGCCGCGAGTTGGGTGCGGCTGATGGCGTGTGACGCGATCGCCGCGCAGCTGCGCAGCGGGCTGGACGTGCTGGCCACTTCGCTCCACGACGTGCCGCCGCGCCATCGCAGCGCCCGGGCCCTGCTCGACCACTCCTGGCGCCTGCTTTCGCCGCCCGAACGATCGACACTTGCGGCGCTGAGCGTCTTCAGCGGCGGTTGGCGCCTGGAAGAGGCCCAGGCGGTGGTGGGCGGTGACATGGCCAACGTCCAGGCGCTTCTGCTCGGGCTTATGGACAAGTCACTCGTGCGCAGCATGAGTGGTGGCAGCGGTGACGATATGGATGGCACTTTGGGTGACCGGCGCTGCGACCTGCACGAGTTGGTGCGCCAATATGCCGCCGAGAAGCTGGCTTCAGAAGACATGCCGGAAAACAGGCTGGAAGAAGTGCGGCAGCGCCATTACGCCGCCTACCTGGTCTTTGCACGTGCTGTGGATGGCGAGCTGCGCGGCCCTGACGCCGGCGCCTGGTTCCGGCGTATGGACGCCGAGCAAGACAACCTGCGCGCCGCGCTGCAGTGGGCGCGCGCCGGCGGCCGGTATAAGGACATGGCCTGGTTAGCGATTGCGGCCATCTGGTACTGGACCCGGCGCGGGCAGTGGCAGGAGGCGGCAGGCTGGTTCAGGGCAGCGCTGGCGGGTGCTGAGGCATGGCCCCATGACCTCCGTGTTGCCTGCCTGTGTGCGCTGTGTTCGGTAGAGATCAATGTCACCTCGCCCGAGGTCGTCAGCCGAAACGCCGTGGAGCTTGTCGAACTGGCGCGTGCCTGTGAAAACCCACTGCTGCTGCCCACGGCGCTGCTGATGCGCACCTTGTCTGCCCTTGACCCACTTGCGGCCGAAGCCGCATGTGTGGAAGCACTTGCCTGTCTTGACCGCCTGCAGGACGCCGCCCCTCTGCCCGCTTTCTGCCTGTACAGCAGCAAGGAACACTTGCAGGCAAACTTGTTATCCCGCCACGGCAGCCTTCTTAGCCGGCGCGGCGCGTACGCCGAGGCAAGACGCTGCCTGGAGGCGTGCCTGGCCATCGAGCGCGCGCAGGGCAACAACGACACCGTTGCCGATCCGTTGGGCCGACTCGGCCAATTGGCTTTGATCGAAGGCGACATGCCGCAGGCGCGGGCGCACCTTCACGCCGCGTTTGCCGCTGCCCGGAACAGCGGCAATGCCATGAGCCTGGCAACCTGGCAGCCGCTGTATGCCAAGCTGCTGCTCTACGTTGGCGACTGTGACGGGGCCTTGCAACTGGCACGGGAAAGCCTGGCGTTCTGTCACACGATGCAGGATGCCGTCTCGCTCGCCAAGGCCACGACGGTCTTAGCGGCTGCTGCCCTCCAATGTGGCGATCTGCCTGCAGCCACGCAGGCCCTTGCCACGGCACAGCAGCACTTCACGTATGCGCGGTTTGTGCGGCCCGAACTGGTCGATTGTCTCTACATCGCCGCCCGGCTCGCCGCTGCCGAGCAGAGGTATCCGCAAGCCGCCGAGCTGTTTGGCCTTGCCCACCGCCTGCGCGACGAGATACATCACCGCCTGGACGCTCCCATGCGTCCCCTGGTCGACGGCGCGCTGGAGGAAGTACGCCGTGCGCTGGCATCCGGCGCGTTTGCCGAGGCGTGGCGCCGTGGCGAGCAGCTGTCGTCGCAGGATGTGCTCGCCCTCCTGGTCTGACCCGCCTACGGCACCTGCCCGACAAACACCGTCTGCACCACGCGGAACTGAAAGTCTGGATCGTTGACGATGTGATCGGCTGTGTCAGTTTCTGCCAGCTTGCGCCACGCCTGCAGTTCCTCGGGGGGGAGCTCGACGGCCTCAGCTTGCACGGCAAGAGCACGCACCATGTCGCAGACGAACTTGCGCTCTACCGGTCGCAGCGGCTGAAAGCGCAGGATGAGCGTCGGCTTCTGCCGGATGGCACGGAAGCCCGCCGCCCGCAGCCACCGCGGGATCTCCACGACCCGGAACAGCCCATGCGCCCAGGTGTCTCCCGCCCGCAACGCCGCCTCGTCCAGATGCGTCAGGAGCAGCGGCGGGCCCGGCAGCAGCAGCTGTCCGGTGTTGTCCCACTCCTTGATCGCCACCAACCCGCCCGGCCGTACGACCCGCCGGAACTCGGCTAGCGTTTGGCGTAGCTCGTCGTCGGTGAGATACTCCGTCACGTTAGCACACCAGACGGCGTCAACCGTGCCGCGGACATAGGGCAGCGCCGTAATGCTGCCCGTCCGTGCGGCCACCGGCGCCCGCCAGACCGACTGCTGCGCCCGCTCTGCGATCACGGCCACATTCTCGGGCGCCAGGTCGATGGCGCTGACGCTCCCCTGCGGGCCGACTAGCTCTGTCAGCAGCGGCAAAAAGCTCCCGCTGCCCGCCGCTGCGTCCAGTACATGCCATCCTGGCTGCAACCCGACCCACCGCACCATCTCTTCGTACTCCGGCTGCATCGCCAGGAAATGCAGGTCCAGCCAGTCTGCGCCGGTAAAGTATTGCAATGTCGAACTCATCTGGGAAGCTGAACTATCCGCGGCAGCGGTCATGTCTCATGTCTCGCTCTCAACAATAGGTTGCGAATCACGCCCATCTCGCCAAGATGAAACCAGGAATGCTCTACCGCCAGCCAGGCAAGAAAAGAACTGCCTGTCCATTCGAGATTGCCCCAATAGGACTCCACCCAGCCCGCAGCCTCCGCAAGGTCGCACTTGGCAGCCGCTCGGTGTGCTGCTTCCGGGGTAACCTGTTTGTTCAGCTCGGCAAAATCCAATACTGCCGCCCACGTTCTGGTTTCGACCCCTACGGCCGCTCGATACGCTAGCAGCGCTTCCAAATCAATGGTGCGGCTGATTGCGTCAACTTCCCCCGTCGTAGCATCTGTGCCGATATGGCGAGATGCGACTCTGAGCCTGCGCGTCCATTGATCGCAATCCAGCACTTCCTCGGCTCCACGCAAGACCGCATTCACCGCCACATCTTCGCAGCGCGCTATGTGCCAAACGAGCCACGCCATGGAGTTATGCTGAGGCGTGGGCCGGCAGCGGAGCTGCTCGGCCGTCAGGCCGGACCATACCCACTTCCCAGGGTACGGTATGGCAAGCGAATGCACCGCCGCGTGCCTGTCCAAGAATGCCTGGCGCGCAGCAGTGCCTGTGTCCGTGGACATGACGCATGTACCTCCATACAAAAGAGACTGTGTCCTGGACTGAAGCCGGCGAGTGTCACCTGTCGTCCGGCACGCCAACAGCAGACAGTGGCGTGATATGCCTACAATAAAGCAGAATGTTTCGGTGTTTGGAAGCCGCTTGTACGATATAATTGCCGATACAAAAAACCGTTAAGTACTGATATACTCGCACCCAGCATTCTGCAGACCCGCCAGCTTTCGGAGAAACTATGAGCTCGACGACGGCAGACCCCCATACCTTTGGCGCCTGGCTCAAGCAGCGGCGCAAGCGTCTGCATCTAACCCAGCGCGATCTGGCCGAACAGGCTGGTTACGCCGAAGTGACCCTGCGCAAGGTGGAGGCCGAGGAGCTGCGCCCCTCACGTGAGATGGCGCAGCGGTTGGCCGAGGTGCTCCAGGTCCCGCCGCAGGAACAAGCTCGTTTCTTGCGTTTTGCTCGCGCCGAAGGAGACGAGCTGCCTCCCGCCATCAGCGCCGAACTGCAACGCGACGCCTTGTCAGCACCCGGCAGCCTGCCCCTGCCGCGCACACGCCTGATCGGTCGCGACCACGCCGTCGCAGCCGTCCGCGAGCATCTGCTGCGCGAAGATGTCGGCGTCCTCACGCTGACCGGCCCCGGTGGCATCGGCAAGACCCGCCTGGCCCTGCGGGCGGCATCTACCCTGGGCGACCACTTCGCCGGCGGCGTCTACTTTGTCTCGCTCGCTCCCATCCGCGACCCCGGCCTGGTCCTGTCCGCCGTCGCCCAGGTCCTCGGGCTGCACGAAATGGGCGGGCGACCACTCCTGGAGATCCTCCAGGCTGCCCTGCGTGACCGGCACCTCCTGCTCGTCCTGGATAACTTCGAGCAAGTGGTGGCCGCTGCCGCTCAAATTGGGGAGCTGGTGGCAGCCTGCCCGCAGCTCAAGGTGCTGGTGACGAGCCGGGTCACGCTCCACATCTATGGCGAACATGAGTATCCCGTGCCGCCGCTGACCCTTCCCGACCGCAAGCTGCTCGCCGCCCACGACGACGAACTCGCGCAGGGGCTGGCCCAGGTGCCGTCAGTAATGCTCTTTGTGCAGCGCGCCGCGGCCGTGGATCCGAACTTTGCCCTCACGCCCGCCAATGCCGCGGCCGTGGCGAACATCTGCATCGGGCTCGATGGGCTGCCGCTCGCCCTCGAGCTGGCGGCGGCCAAGGTGAAGCTCTTCTCGCCGCAGGCGCTCGCCGCGCGGCTCCAGCGGAGGCTCTCGCTGCTCACCAACGGCGCGCACGATCTGCCGCCGCGCCAGCGTACGCTGCGCTCTGAAATCGCCTGGAGCTTTGACCTGCTGCCTCCCGCCGAACAGGAGCTGTTCCGGCGCCTTGCCGTCTTTGTCGGCGGCTTCAGCCTCGACGCCGCCCGTGCCGTGTGCAGGCCAGTTTCCGGTGACCAGCACCTCGACGTGCTGGACGGCATTGCGTCCCTGGTGGACCACAACCTGCTGCGCCACGAGGTGGGGCCGAACGGCGAACCGCGCTTTGGTATGCTGGAGACGATCCGCGAGTTCGGGCTGGACCAGCTGGCGGACTGCGGCGAACTGGCGGCCATGCGCTGGCGGCACAGCGCCTACTTCCTTGCCCTCAGCGAAGCCGTCGAGCCTGAGCTGAAGGGACAGACACGGCGGCCTTGGATGGCGCGCCTGGAGCTGGAGAACGGCAATCTGCGCGCGGCGCTGGCATGGTACGCAGAACCTGTAGGTCCCGACGATCAAATTCACTGCGACGACGGTGTGCGCATGGCATCAGCACTGACTTGGTTCTGGTTTCACAGCAATCACATTCATGAGGCCCGCGACTGGTATGCGGCTGTCCTCGCCGCGCGTTCCGTACGGGACTGCGATCTCGGTGCGACGGCTGCTTTGGGATTGGCGCACTGGGGGGCAGGGATGATGGCAATGGTCGAGAGCGACTACCAGGTTGCGCGTACGCACTTGGAGCAAGGGGTCGATATTGCGCGTGAGATCGGTGACCCCCTGGTCCTCGCCGTCAGCCTGCGCGAGCTTGAATTGGTCGACCTGTACCAGGGCGACTTGGCAGCTGCCGAGCGCCATTGCACAGAATGCCTTGCGGCGGCTCGGGCGGCAGGCAGTGACTGGGAGCTCGCTTTGGCTATCTTTAATGTCGCCTGCATCGCCAGCACACTGAATGACAGCCCCCGGGCCGTGGCGGCGTACGAGGAGTGCCTGCCCCTATTTACCAAGGTACACGACGAATGGGGCATGGCCCTTGTTCAAGGTGGGCTGGGATTTATCGCCAGCCAGCGGGGCGACTATGCCACTGCCCGCGCGCTGCTGGAAGCGTCTTGCGCACTGCTGCGGACTCAGCCCAACAACTGGTCGCTGGGCGACCTCCTCTCGCTGCTGGGCGAGGTCGTGCACCGTCAAGGTGATCTTGCCCAGGCTGCGGAACTCTACGCCGAAGGCCTGCGGCTGAGTCGCGTCGTGGGCGACAAGCTGCGCACGGCGCAGCTGCTGCATCACTGTGGCGCACTCTCGCATATGTGCAGGGAGGATGTTGCTGCCGCCCGCCTGTTTGGTGCCGCCGCGGCCATGCGCAGTGCAGCTAACGGCGTAGATTGGTTCACCATCACTTCGACCGAAGATTATGCTCGTGAGGTCGAAGCCGTGCGCATCGCACTGGGCGGGGCGGCATTTGCAGTTCACTGGGCCGAAAGCCAGGCGCTCACATTTTCTCAGGCTATCGACCTTGCCCTAAGCAGTGTCGCATCGATGTCAGTTGCTGCGCCCATTGCTACGGTCACCCCTGCTTCTACGCAGAATCCCGCGCTGCCAGAGCAGGGTCGTCCCCAACCCGCACCGACCGTGGACCGCGGGGACCTCAGCCCCCGCGAGGTTGAGGTGTTGCGGCTGCTGGCACAGGGGCTGAGTAACGCTCAGATCGCCGAGAGGCTCTGTGTCAGCTCCCACACCGTCAACCACCATTTAACGGCCATCTACACCAAGCTCAACGTCAGCTCGCGCCATGCCGCCGCCCGCTACGCCTACGAGCACAACCTCCTCTAGCCTCACCCTTTTCGGAGAAACCATGAGCTCGACGACGGCAGACCCCCATACCTTTGGCGCCTGGCTCAAACAGCGGCGCAAGCAGCTGCGCCTCACGCAGCGCGGACTGGCCGAACAGGCCGGTTATGCCGAGGTGACCCTGCGCAAGGTGGAAGCCGACGAGCTGCGCCCCTCGCGTGAGATGGCCCAGCGGCTGGCGGAAGTCCTCCAGATCCCCTCACAGGAGCAAGCCCGCTTTTTGCGTTTCGCGCGCGCCGAAGGGGACGATCCGCCCTTGGATCTGCACGTGGAATCTCACCATGCCGCGCCACTGGCGTCCGGCAGCCTGCCCCTCCCACGCACTCGCCTGATTGGCCGTGACCATACGGTCGCCGCCATCCGGGAGCAGCTGCTGCGCGACGAGGTCGGCCTGCTTACCCTTACCGGCCCCGGTGGCATCGGCAAGACCCGCCTGGCCCTGCAGGTGGCAGCTGCCCTGCGCGACCACTTCGCCGGCGGCGTTTACTTTGTCTCGCTTGCCCCCATCCGGGACCCAGACCTGGTGCTGTCTGCCGTCGCCCAGGCCCTCGGCCTCCACGAAATGGGCGGGCGTCCCCTCCTGGAGATCGTCCAGGATGTCCTGAGTGACCGGCACCTGCTGCTCGTCCTTGACAACTTTGAACAGGTGGTGGCGGCCGCCCCCCAGGTCGGGGATCTGGTAGCCGCCTGCCCGCAGCTCAAGGTGCTGGTGACGAGCCGGATCACGCTCCATCTGTACGGCGAACAGGAGTTCCCCGTGCCGCCGCTGGCCCTCCCGGACACAAAATTGCTCGCTGCCCGCGATGGCGAGCTTGCGCAGGGGTTGGCCCAGGTTCCCGCCGTGCTGCTCTTCGTCCAGCGCGCCGCCGCGGTGGAACCGGACTTCGCCCTCACGTCCGCCAATGCCGCGGCCGTGGCGAATATCTGTATCGGGCTCGACGGGCTGCCGCTCGCCATCGAGCTGGCAGCCGCCAAGGTCAAGCTTTTCGCACCCCAGGCGCTCGCCGCGCGCCTCCAGCGGCGGCTCTCCCTGCTCACCGGCGGCGCCCACAACCTGCCACCGCGGCAGCGCACGCTGCGCTCCGAAATCGCCTGGAGCTTTGACCTGCTGGCGCTCGCTGAACAGGAACTGTTTCGCCGCCTTGCCGTCTTCGTCGGCGGCTTTGGCCTCGACGCCGCCCGCGCCGTATGCGGCCACGCTCCAGACGAACTGCCTGGCGACGTGCTGGACGGCATTGCGTCTCTGCTGGACCAGAACCTGCTGCGCCAAGAGCTAGGGCCGGACGGCGAGCCGCGCTTCGGCATGCTGGAGACAATCCGCGAGTTTGGGCTCGATAAGCTGGTGGAGTGCGGCGAGCTTGCCACCATACGCCGCCGGCATGGCGCCTACTTTCTCGCCCTCTGTGAAGCTGTCGAGCCGGAAATGCGGGGGCAGAACCGCCGGCCTTGGCTGGCACGGCTCGAGTTGGAGAACGGCAATCTGCGCGCGGCGCTGGCGTGGTATACGGAAAATGCAGGCCCCGATTCAGTCACAGGCGAAGACGGTGCTGAGGACCCCTCCTGGCGCGACGAAGGGGTGCGGCTGGCCGCAGCGTTGATCTGGTTCTGGTTTCATAGCAACCATATTCGCGAGGCCCGTAGCTGGTGCACGGCCGTCGTGGCCGCGCAATCCGCCCGAGGCCGCGCAGACGGCGTCACAGCCGCCCTGGCGCTGGCGCACTGGGGCGCGGGGCTGATGGCGATGGTCGAAAGCGACCTCCCAACCGCGCACGCCTACCTGGAGCAAAGCGTCGCCATCGCTCGGCAGGTCGGCGACACACTGGTGCTCGCCGTCTGCCTGCGTGAACTGGACCTGCTCAATCTGTATCAAGGCGATCTGGCTGCCGCCGATCGCCACTGCGAAGAAAGCATCGTGCTGTGCCGCCAAGCGGGCAGCGACTGGGATCTCGCCCTGGCTCACTTTAATGCCGGCTACATCGCCAGCGCGCTCGAAGACAATGCACGCGCGGTGGCAGCGTTTGAGGAGGGACTGGCGCTGTTCACCAAGGTGCAGGACGAATGGGGCATCGCCCTGGTCCTGAGCGGGCTGGGGCTGATCGCCAGCCAGGTCGGCGACTTTGCAACAGCCCGCGCCCAATTGGAAGCATCGCGCACGCTATGGCAGCACCAATCCGACAAGTGGTCGCTGGGCGACGTGCTCTGCCTGCTCGGCGAGGTCCTGCACCGCCAGGGTGATCTTACCCAGGCCGCGGAACTCTATGCGGAGTGCCTGCAGGTGAGCCACGCCGTGGGCGACAAGATCCGCATGGCGCTGATGCTCCATCATTTCGGCGCACTGGCGCATGCATACGGCGATGATATCTCCGCCACACGCCTGTTTGGGGCCGCCGCCGCCATGCGCAGCGCGGCCAGCGGTTCATACTGGTTCACCATCACCTCCGCCGAAGACTATGATCGCGAGGTTGATGCAGCGCGTGCCGCACTGGGAAACGCAGTATTTGCCGTCCACTGGGCCGAGGGCCAGGCGTTGCCCGTGCCCCAGGCACTGGATCTCGCCCTTGCGAGTCGTGCTGCCGCAGCAGCATCAGTCTTGGCTCCCAGATCTTCTGACGCCCAAGCCTCCGTGCCGGTGGGGGCCGAAGCCGCGGGCCCTGCCGGCCTCAGCCCGCGCGAAGTCGAGGTGCTGCGGCTGCTGGCCCAAGGGCTGAGCAACGCGCAGATCGCCGACCGGCTGGTCGTCAGCTCCCATACCGTCAACCACCATTTAACGTCCATCTACACTAAGCTCAACGTCAGCTCACGCCACGCTGCCAGCCGCTTCGCCTACGAGCACCACCTCGTCTAGCCTCACCCATTTTATTCCTCCACCTTTGTTTCGTGCGCACGATGCATGGCGACGCAAGGTCCGGCAGGGCCAGAAACCGAGTTTCTCCCAGAAACTCGGTTTCTAAAGTGCTGGCTAGATCTAGCCATCAGCAGATCGCACCCGGCTAGGTCAGAAAATAGCTAACCCGCCCGATGCGCCGCCCGCGCCAATTCGCTACACTGTCTGCACCCGCTCGACGTTCGGAGCGCAGGGCAAGCAACCCACTCGTATCAGGAGACAATCCCATGCAAAACCTGGCCGGCACCTGGCGAATCACCGTCCCCCAATCGGAAGGCAACCCCGAACCCTTTACGGCACTGCACACCTTCTTTGCCGACGGCAACTGGAGCGAAATCAACAGCTTTAGAGATGTGAACCGCGGCGTCTGGACCGCCGCCGGCAGCAGTCACCTGCTGACGTTTGAGGGCTACACCTTCGACGCCGAGGGCCGCTGCAGCGGCACTATTCAGGTGCGGGCCACCGTTGATCTCGTTGACAACGACCACCTCGCGGCCCGCTGGGATATGGACACGATCGATCTCCAGGGTCGGGTGGCAGAGCGGGTCTTTCATGGCACCTTCACCGGCACCCGCATGGCAGTAGCACATGCCGGCGTCGCGCCTGCTGCCGCTGCGGTGCAGTAACCCCTCGGGCCGCACACCGGAATACCGGCGGACTGGAGATACCCATGGCTGAGTACCTGCATACTTTACGCTTGTTCAGCCCCAGCCTCCGCCGCTTTCTCCTGGCACTGGGGCTCGTGACCACCGTCGATTTTGGCATCCTGGCTGTGCTGTTCAACCTCTACCTGCTGCGCCTGGGCTTTGACGCCCGTGCAATTGGGCTGCTGGCCGCCGCCGGCCAGATCGTCTGGGCCGCCGTCGCGCTGCCCGCCGGCATGCTGAGCAGCCGCATCGGGCTGCGTATCAGCTTTCAACTGGGGATTGGCGTGTATAGCCTGGGCATCGCACTCTCGCTGCTGGTCGAGCAGCTGCCCGCGGCCTGGTGGCTCGGGTGGCTGCTCGCGACGCAGGTGGTGCTCTACGTCGGCGTTGCGCTGATTACCGTGGTCATCCCGCCCTATGTCATGGCCGTCACCGGCGAGCAGGAGCGGCGCCATGCCTTTGCCGTGCTGAGTGCGCTCGTCCCCGCGACGGCGCTGCTGGGCAGCATGCTTGCGGGCGTGCTCCCCACTTGGCTGGCCGGCAGGCTTGACATGACACTCACGCAGCCCGCTCCCTACCGCCTGGTATTGTGGGTGGTGCCGATCGTGGGCTGGCTGAGCATCCTGCCGCTCATGGGCGCCGACCCCGGCCGTGTAGGCGCACACACGGGCGAATACGGGCCCGCCGGCGCAACCAGGCTGCGGCCGCCGTTCGGCTTGCTGGCCTTCTGGGGCCTCGTCGTATTCCTCGCGGCCGCGGGCGAAGGCGCCGTGCGCACGTTCTACAACGTCTACCTGGACACAGGTCTTCAGATCGCGCCCACTGCCATTGGGACGGTTATGGGCGTCGCACAGATCCTGCCGATCGGCGTAGCCCTGCTGCTACCTCCGCTGCTGGCGCGTTGGGGCGCCGGCCACACCTTGGCCGGCGGCAGCTTCGCCATGGCCGTTTGCCTGGCCATCCTGGCCGCGTCCCAGGGGCTGTGGTTGGCGGCCGGCGCCTATGTCGGCTGCATCGCGACGTTCACCCTGACCGGCACCGGCCGCGACATGTTGGGCCAGGAATTGGTCATCCCCCGCTGGCGCACCGGCAGCCAGGCCGTGGCTATCATTGGTATGGCTTTGGGGTGGGCGACTGCCGGCATCTTGGGCGGGCTGCTGATCGCCATGCGGGGCTTTAGCGCACTCTTCCTGTCTGAGCGCGCTAGCCTCGCTCCTAGCCGCTTTCCTGCTCTTCACTTTCCTTCGCCGCGCCGGTGGGCGCCAGCTGACGCCTCCCGAGGCGGCCGGCACCGAGCCAACGTTCGCACCGGCGCTGGAAACCGTGCCCGAGTGATCTGCCGTACCTTGCTAACCGCCGCACATCACGTTCCCGGGACCGGCAAACGCACACCTGCGTTTGCCGGTCCCGGGAACACTTTTCGTTCCGATTACCCCACGCAAATTCTTCTCGCAGCCAATTGAACGGATCCTACAGTGAATGCTCGCATCCAGGTGTACACTGCCAAATTCAAACTCGTTCACCCAAAGGAGACCAGTCATGCCAATTCAGCTCACCCTCGACCCCACCCTGTCAGTATCACCCACCCAGTTCGCCGCCGCCTGGAACGCCGACCTGCGCACCGACGACCTCGCCACTGCTGAGGTAAGCACCACAGCCGGCGCCGATGCCGGCGAAAGCGAAGTCATCCTCCTGCACACGGCGCAGACCGCCATGCCTGTCGCCGCCGCTGCCCTCTACGACCTCATCCAGGACGTCCTGCTCCAGCAGGGCGTGGACGGGCCGGTGCAGATCGCCCAGGACAAATCCCCCGACGGGGATGACCTGCTTACCGTTACACAGGGCGCAGACCCAATGTCACAAATCTGATGTGACCTTCTGCAGCCAGCCCACGATCGTCCCCACCGCCTCGGGATCTAGCACCGTACCCTCTGCGTTATAGTCAGCCGCCTCGGCCGCGGTCAATGTTTCCCGCGGGCGCGCCTCGTGCTTCAGCACGTGATTGGCTTCCGGCACAAAGGTAACTTCTACATTCCGCTGCGTCTCCGCCAGCGCTTCAAACAGCGATCCGTCGGCCTGCCAGTCAACCTGGACATCCTTCTTCCCGATCACGACGAGCACCGGCACGTTGACTGCCGCCAGCTGCGCCAATGGGTCCAGGACCCACAGCTCGCGCGCAAACGGCAGGTTAAAGGGCTGCGTGATGCTGAGGATCAGGTTCCGCACCCCCTCCATCAAGTTGGGGTCGAGATCCAGCGGCCGTTGGGCTACAAAATTTGCCATCGCGCTGTCGTATGCCGCCAGCTGTTCTGCCCCGCCAGGCAGCGGCCGCAGCTGCGCCGCCAGCTGGTCATGTGCCACCACACCCACCGGCCGCGCCGGCGCCGCCGTCAGGACCATGCCCGCCAAGGGCAGCGCCTCCTGCCGGTCGCGCTGCAGCGCACCTTGCTGGACCTGATAGTTGAGCACGTGGATCGCGCCTTCGCTGTTGCTGAGCGCAAACAGCCGCGTTGCATCCACATCCTCGCGCGCCGCCAGCAGCCGGACGCCGCCCGCCAGCTCGTCCACATGGCTCTGCATGCTGACGTATCCGGCCAGCCGCTCGGCATTCGCCAGCGCCTGCGGCCCTGACGCCCGCTTGTCGTAGCGCAGCACCACAAATCCGTTGTCCGCCAGCACCTGTGCCAGCAGCGCCGCGCTCCCGTTAGTGCCCGCCAGCAGCGGCGTGTTCCAATTCCGGTCCGTGGGCCCGCTGCCCGCCACCATAATCACTGCCGGAAACGGTCCCTCTCCGGCCGGGCGCGTCAGCGAAGCCCCCACCTCGATCTCGTCCACCAACCACGCCACCGCATACTCGCCCGCACCCTGTTGGTCACTCACCGTACCTGCTCCTTCGCCAAACTGCGTCATATAACGTTCATCGTCGGGCCACATCGCCCAACACCAATATACGCAGCCGCGCCCCCCACGGTTGTGCCCCCTCGGACCGCAGGCGTCGACCGACCTTGTGTCGGCGCCTGCTCTTCCCCCTCCCCCCACTAACCTTCCACCTGGACGCTCAACACCGTCGCCATCATGTCGATCTGCCCAATATGATGCGTGGCGTGCAGCAGGTTGCGGAGGATGGCCTTCACCACGCTGTGCGCCTCCCCTCGGATGTAGACCGTCTTGCCAAAGTCCTCCTCGACCAGCGAATCCAGGGTGGCGAAAACGACCCGCCAGCCCTCCTCCCACCGCTCCATAATCTGTGCGCGGTCGTCGCTCTCCTCATGCAAAAACTCGCGCGGCCGCTGGCGGTCCGCCTTCTCGCCGTCGGTCGTCAAGAAGTCGGTCCACCGCGAGATATAGTTGCCGCTGATATGCTTGACCAGGATCGCCAGGCTGTTCGTGTGCTGGTCCTCCCCCTCGTTCAGCCGCGCAAAGAACCCCGCATCGTCCACACGCCCCAATGCCGTCTCCGCCGTCTGCTTCTGATCCTGATACGCCGCAATCACCTCTGCCTTGAATTCCATCCATGCGCTGCCCATCACTCGATCTCCTCCCCTCGAATTTTACGTGTAGGTTGCCGAGTCATGCTACGCCGCAACTCTTCTCACGTCAAAGCGGGCGCAAAAGCGCTCCCTGGCGCTGTCGAAAAAAAGTAACTTGTGCTGCCCAAAATGCTACTATATAACTAGCTGGCGCATGTAGTTTCAGGAAATGGGCGGTACTCGTGGCCTGTCTCACCGATGCTGCGCTTGTCCAGGCTGCCCGCCTTGGCGACAAGCGCGCGTTTGAAGAATTAGTCGCACGCCACCAACATGTGGTGCACCGCCTGGCCGCGCGCATGGTGGAAGATCCGGCCGTCGCCCAGGAACTGGCACAGGAGGCACTCCTCTCCGCCTATCTGTGCCTGGGCGACCTGCGCAATCCTGCCGGCTTTCAGAGTTGGCTATATGGCATCACGCTCAACACGTGCCGCACCTACCTCAGACAGCGGCGGCAGGATTTTCTTTCCCTTGACGCCCTGGCCGGCGGGCTTCACTTTGATGCCCTGCTGTTTACGTCGGGCGAGCCCAGCCCCGAGGAGATCGTTGCAACCCAGGAACTTCACGCCCTGATTCAAAAGGCAGTCCAAAGCCTCTCGCCCAAAAACAGAGACGCCGTGTTTCTCTACTACTACGAGCAGTTGACCGTGGCCGAAATCGGCGCCCTGCTCGGCATCTCTGCCGCGGCAGTCAAGGGGCGGCTCCACAAATCGCGCGACCAGCTGCGCGGGCTGCTGGCACACATTGATCGGGTTTCGTACCCCCAGCACACGGTAGACGAAAGGAAGGCTCACATGATTCGAGTAAGCGTTATCGACGTCGTGAAGCAGGCGGATGGCGGCAGCTACGTGGTCGTGCTCCTTGACGAGCAGGGTGGCCGCATGCTTCCGATCTGGGTCGGACCCGGTGAGGCGCTGCATATCGCCCTCAACCTGCTGGGCCAGGAAACGGCCCGTCCTATGACCTATCGCTTCATGGCCAACCTGCTATCCGCTGCACAGATCACCCTGCGGGAGGTGCGTGTAGCAGCGCTGCAGGGGGACACATTCTATGCCGTTGCCGAGTTCCTCGATCAAGGTAAACCCATCACAATCGATGCCCGCCCAAGCGATGCTGTCGCCTTGGCTCTGTACGTGGGCAGCCCTATTTCGGTAGATAAAGATGTTATGGCGCGTGCCGGCGTAGAGGTGCCGGCGTCATACCTGCAGCAGTCTGAACGCAAGGGTCTGGAGGCGATAGCCGCCGAATTCAAGCAGAAAATGGAGGAAAACGTGCAAGTGCGGCAGGCAGCAGCCGCACGCTCAGAAGAGCAGCACCAACAAGCGCAGCGTGCTCTCTTCGACTACTTGTTCGGCCCATCGAATGGGTAACAGCTGCACATCCGGCAGTGCCTGTCTGCACCATTGGCAGACAGGCACTGCCGGATGCGCTAGCGATTGATCAGCGGCAGGTAGAGCCTACCTCCGCCGTGCCCACCGATGATGGTGCCAGTGGTGTAGTGGCCACCGGTGTCGAAGAGAATCTGCGCAACCGTGTTGCACGGCGTCGTGCCGGGACATCCCTGGCCCAGCAGCAGGTCGGTCAAGTTGTCGAGCGAGTCGTCACCGGTGTACGGAAAGATGCCGCTTACCCCGCTCAAGAACAGGTTGGCAGGCGCATCGCCTTCGAACACGACAAGGTCGAATCCTTCTCCATACGGGCTGCCAAGTCCGATGCTGTCGCCCGTGTACATAGTATGCCCCTGGGCGCGCACCAGCAGGCTGACGGTAAACGTCTGCGTCAGCACGACCGACCCCGCCGGCGTGGTGGCGGTAAACACGGCTGCACTGGCGAGCGGGCCGGGCAGGTCGCCCAGCTGCGGCGTGTAGGCTGAGCCGGCCGGTCGCCGCCTGGTCGGGCAGCAGCGAGATCGCCTGCTGCGGCACACCGCCGGGCGGGACTGCCAGCGCCACGGCGCCTAGCCGGTTGTCACGCGCGTTCACGGTCAGGGAAACCGCGCCGGTGTTGGTGACCTGGTAGGTGTACGTGATGACCGTCTCCCCGACGATGGCCTGTGTAACGCCCGCGGTCGCGGCGATCGCCACGTGCGGCTGCGGATCCACCGGCACTGCCGCAAAGGTCGCAGTGATCGTTTTGTCGCCGTCGACGGTGAGCACGCACACTCCGCTCCCACTGCAGCCGCCGCCCCAGCCGGTGAAGGTCGATCCGGTGTCCGCCGTGGCGGTGGCAGTAACGACGGTGCCGTAGCCGTAGACGCCGCCCGGCGGGTTAAGGCTGACCGACCCGCTGCCGCTGCCGGCCGTCGCCGTGGTCACGCTGTAGCTGAACGGCGCGAAAGCGTTGCGCTCAGCGCACGGTCGCCGGTGACGGTGAATGTGTAGACCGCACTGGTCGAGACCGGCGCACCACCATCCGTCCACTCGACAAAGGCATAGCCCGGGTCGGCGGTGGCGGTGGCAGTGATGACCATGCCATAGAGGTAGGGGCCGGTGGGAGGCTCGATGCTGACCGATCCACCGGCCCCGCCTGTCACCGCACCGATGTTGTAGCTGGCCGTCGCAAAGGTGGCGGTGAGCGCACGGTCGCCAGTGGCGGTGAATGTGTACTCCGCACTTGTCGAAACCGGTATACCGCCTTCGCTCCATTCGACAAACACGTAGCCCGGGTTGGCGGTGGCCGTCGCCGTGACGGTGGCCCCGTGGGTAACCGTGCCGCCGCCCGCAACGCTGCCGCCCGCGGGGGGTGCGGCGCTCAGGCCAACCGTATACTGTTTCAGGTTGAAGGTCGCATAGACCGCCTTGCTGCTGTTCATGGTCACCTGGCAGCTGCCGGTGCCGCTGCAGTCGCCGCTCCAGCCTTCAAACGTAGAACTGGCGTTGGCCGACGCCGCGAGCGAGACCGTCGTATCCGTGCCCTGGAGGAAGCCGGCTGGGCTCACCCCGACCCCACCTGTACCGTTTCCGGCTGCATAGACGTAGAGCAGGAACCAGCCGAAGGCATAACTCGCACCGGCATCGGGTGCCATATTGTCAAATCCGCCGCCGCCGGGACTGCCGCTGTCTTCGAACGGCGCACCCACGACCATCCTGATCCCCGCCGGGTCGGTCCACTCCCCGACGACTGCGACGGCCCGGCCAAACTGGTCGCCGGGATCGGTGTTCGACGCCTTTTCGTAGTCATGTGCATACCAGGCGAACACGGCCTGGTCGTTCACGTGGCGTCCAAAGATATAGGCAGCGCCGGCATCGGGTGCATTGTTGACATACGGATAGGCAGCGGTTCCCATCCCCCCACCGTCCTCATTCGGGCGCGCCGACAACCACCCAGTTGCTGTAGGCGGTGACCGACCAGCCGAACTGGTCGCCCGGATCGGTATTAGTCGCTTTTAGGTAGCCGTTCGAACTCCAGGTGACGCCGCTGCGCAGGTAAGTGTAGGCCGCACCTGCATCGGCGGCGGCATTGTTAAAGGCATTGCCGTACACACCGGTCGCGCTGCTGTCCTCGCCTGGCGCGCCGACCACGGCACTGAAACCGTCCCCGCCGCTGGCCACGGCGACCGACCACCCGAAAAGGTCACCGGCCCCGGTATTGGTTGCCTTGAGGTAAGCCTGCTGCGCCCAGCCCGCCGTAGAATCAAAAATGTATGCGGCGCCGGCGTCCGTTGCGGAATTATCATAGGGATAGCTGTTGACGCCCGTGACAATGCTGTCTTCGTAGGGCGCCCCGACCACAACTGCCTGCTGGATGGCGCCCACTGACCAGCCAAAGCGGTCGCCGGGGTCCAGGTTCGACGCTTTCAGGTAGCCGGCCTGCATCCACTGTGCGCCGCTGCCCTGGTACACGTAGGCCGCGCCGGCGTCGGCGGCCGAATTGTCGGCCGGGTTGCCGCCGGCACCGTCCTCATAAGGGGCGCCGACGGCGATGACGGCCGTATCGGCCGCCACGGATGTGCCAAAGCCGTCATCGGTGCCGGCATTGTTCGCCTTGAGATAGGCTGCCTGGCTCCATGTGGGGCCGCCGCGCACAAAGACGTAGGCGGCCCCGGCGCCGGGCGCCGAATTATCGGCTGGCAAAGCGCTGTTGCTGCTGTCCTCTCCGGGCGCGCCGACGACCAGCGTGTCGCCGGCGAGGGCAACTGCATAGCCAAACTGGTCGCCCGCTTGGGCGTTTGCCGCCTTGATGTAGGCTTGCAGGCTCCATTGGTTGCTGCTGCTTGTATAGACGTAGACGGCGCCGGCGTCGGCAGCGGAATTGTCGCCGCCGTTCCCGTTGACGGTGGTTGCGCTGCTATCTTCGCCCGGTGCGCCCACCGCAATGGTGTTGCCCGAGATTGCGACCGAGTAGCCATACTGGTCGTTCGGCCCGACATTGTTGGCCTTCAAATAAGCCTGCTGTAGGATCGGGTCGATGGTCACAGGATAGGTCGCCGCCGAGTCGTCGACTACGATCGAAAGCGTGCCGCCCGCCAGTTCCAACTGTGCCGGCAGCACGCGTCCCACCGCGTCCCAGGCGTGCAGCTTGTCATAAGTAAACGCTGGGGCACCTGTATGTTCGAGAAACAAGATGCCCTCACCTTGGCGCACGGGGAGAAGGTCGCCGGCCACGCGCATCTGAAGGCGCAGCGGCGCGCCGGTTTTGGTGCCGGCAGGCTGCCTGTGCACAGTGAAGCCTTGCTCAAGCCCGCTGGCCGCATTGTTCCACCACTCGCTTACGCTGTCATCCCAGGTGTACGTGACCCGCGACCCGCTCGCCTTGCACTGCCCGCGGCGCAGATAAGTCGACCAAGTCACCATAGCCATAGCCGGTCAGAGCGAGGCTCCACTGCCAGTCGCCGGTGTCGGCGATCTGTGTCAGCTGCGTTGCGCCGTCGGCTCCGTAGGCGATGTTCCACCCATGAACAGGATTATCGGCGCGGAACCCACTGCTGCCTGCAGCGTGCGCGCCAAACTTGGGGGCATACTCGCCGTCAACCGGCGCGGGTGCCGGCGCGCTGGCAGCAGCTGTCTGCGGGGTAAGCCCTTGCAGGGCGAACAATAGGACAGTCACAACGGCGGCCGCGTTCCGCCACAAGCTCGCGCGCGGGCTCTTCTTGAGCAGGTTCATACCGACCCTTTCCAAACAATTGATGCGTGATGTGTGATCTGGCGCGGCAGGTGCCGGCCGGGGATGCGGCTTCCCTAACTTACAATTGGCTTGCGCAATGTCAGGGGGCGTTGAAGATGACCGCACAACTATAAGGAAAATGTGCCGCCGGTACTAGGCCCGTTTTCTTACAGTTTGCTTACATACAGCGCGTATGTGCCGCATTTCTATATCGCAACCCCTTACCAACTGCGCCCCGCAAGGCTACCATAGCACCCGGAGGAGGCAGAGGAGCTCGCACTTCGTTTCCACAAGATGGAGCTATCTAGCTATCTACTTAGGAGGTTTTATGAACACTATCGAGAAATCCATTGTCGTCGACGTGCCCGTGCGCACGGCCTATAACCAGTGGACACAGTTCGAATCGTTCCCGCAGTTCATGGAAGGTGTCGAGGCGGTGCAGCAGCAGGGCGATAAGTTCACCCACTGGCGCGCCAGCATCGCAGGCAAAACCGAAGAGTGGGATGCCGAAATCACCGAACAGACGCCTGACCAGCGTGTCGCCTGGCGCAGCACCTCGGGCGCCTATAATGCCGGGACCGTGCGCTTCCAGCCCTTGAGTGCAGGCCAGACACAGATCTATCTGCGCCTGGACTACCTGCCCGAAGGCATCGTCGAAAAAACGGGAGACGCCCTCGGCATGGTCGAACGCCGCGTTACCGGCGACCTCGAACGCTTTAAGAAGTTCATCGAGTCGCGCGGCGGCGAAACCGGCGCCTGGCGCGGCGAGATCCACAACGCCCAGGTACAGCACGGCGACTAATCTCCTAGCCGCCCGCTGCCACCAGCATAGATGAGAACCAGGGGAGGCGCTGCCCGCAGCGCCTCCCCTGGTCGTTGCCGGGCAGCTGCCGCCGAATTCATTCGGTGCGCGTACCGCTGGGCCTCAACACCACTACCGGGATCTCCCGCAGAGTGCGCTCTTGATAATCTACAAAGTAGGGGTACATGGCGACGAGCTGCGGCCAGAGCCCAGTCCGCTCTTGCGGCGTTGCCGGCTCTGCGCGCACGCGTATCTTCTTGCGCATAACCTGTATTTCGGCTTCCTTCGCTGCACGCAGGTTCAGCCACCAGGTTGGATGCTGGTCGCTGCCTGCATACGCAGCCGCGATGACAAAGGAGTCGCCATCTTGTATGTAGATCAGTGGAACGGTACGCAGCTTTCCCGTCTTGCGTCCTCTGGTCGTGAGCAGCATCGTCGGATACTTGGCCACCTGCGCCTTGCCGCCGGTCAGGCGGTACAGCTCGACGTGCAGGGCCGTAAACACCCGCACCACCGGTCGCATGGACCTGTGCCGCAGTAAGTCCGACAGTGCCGAGAAAAGTCTGGATTTTTGTACGTCACCCGCCGTCATCATCTGCTCCCAAGGCCGCAACCGCTGCCAATCCTCCGCGATTATAGCACTATCTGCGCCCATCGCCTGCGCGCATCCAGAACAGTGGCATCGACCCCGGGCGCCCGATTTCCCAGATTCACATCTTATCCATATAATCCTACCCTCGCTCTCCTTGTATGCCGACTTAGACATGGAGGTAAACAAATATGCGGCAGGGTATTACGCGGCGTGACTTTCTGCGCTACACTTCATGCACAAAATAAAGATCATCTCGCGCAAATATGACGGCAGCTTACGCGATGAGCATGAGGCTTTCGTAGTTGCCGAAAGTGAGGAATGCCTGGTGGCGTATGCGCCGCCGGGAACTCCGGAGTATGATCACCGCAAACGGCTCTGGTCCGCAGCGCCCGATGGTATCCTGGAGTTCTTTTTCAAAACGCGCTGGTACACCGTCCTGCTGATCTGCGAACAATACAGCAACTGCAACCAGAGCTATACCCACATCTCAATGCCGGCAGTGGTCACCCCCGGAGGCATTGAGTGGGTTGACCTCGACTTGGACTATCGGGTGCATCTCGACGGCCGGATCGAACTGCTGGACGAAGACGAGTACGCGGCGCGCAGCGTCACCATGGGCTATCCGCCGGCCGTGCATGACCACGTACAGGCCGCCTGCGCCGAAGTAGAAGCCCTCTACCACGCCCGCGCCTACCCCTTCAACTACGACGAGCAGGCCGCCCTCTACGCTCGCGTCAAGGCCGGGCAGCTAGCGGCCGGCGCGCTCTAGATGTAGACCGCCGGGCCATTGGTGCTACTTGACCACACGGAAGTGCAGAGTCGTCCTGGTGGGCGTCTCCCAAACCTTGATCTTTTCCAACTTGATGTCACACTCGTCGAGGTGTTCAAACAGGCGCAGGCCGCTGCACAATAGCACGGGCATAATGTCCACCTGCAGTTCGTCCACCAGGCTCCGCCGCAGGCACTCCTGGATGATGGTCGGGCCGCCGACCACAACCACATCCTTGTCGCCGCCGGCCGCTTGGGCCAGATCGATCGCCCGTGCCACACCGTCGCTCTCTACACCGCCGGTAACAAACGTAAATGTCAGCCGGTTATTCTGTTTTGGCACCTTAGCCGGCGCCTGTTTCGTCACGACAAAGATGGGCACTTGATATTCGTAGCTGTCGGCATACGAATCCGGGTCTTCCGCCATCTCATACGTGTGCCGCCCCATCACCACGGCCCCCGTACTTCTGATCTGATCCTGCATCAGCGCCGAGCTGCTCAGTTCGGCAAAATCCGGATAAAGACGTGCCACGCTCCCGTTTTGATCTTGGACAAATCCGTCCAGCGACATCGTCATGCCTGCGATTACTTTGCTCAATGCTGTCTCTCCATTCTTTCTAGCACAGGCTGGCCTTCCGTAGCGCCAGCGCAGTTACGTCCATGGCGCACTATCGCCTCACTTCGTGCCGCCCTGCCTCCAATGCCCGGGGCGCTTCGCCCGCCAGCTCAACGATCACCGGCACCGGCGAAGCGACCAGGACCATATCCGGCGTCGCCTCGACCTCAATCAGCCCGTGCGGCGTCGGCACCGTTCCCTTGACCCATGCCAGGCGCCCCAGGCGCGGGGCAACCCGTGCCGCTGTGTAACCCGGCTCGGCCGGCGTGACGCCCAGCGTGTAGAAGACCAGAATCTCGGGAAAGTCCTGGACGGTGACTCCTGCAGACATAGGGTAGCTCCTCTGTAATTGGCTGCCCATAAGGTGCGGCGGCTCGATGGTGGGAAAGGATTGTCGGTACGGCATCCTAAACGCACTACGGCCAGATGCCAATTCGCCCGCAAGCCAGCCTATGGCTGCAGGTCGAGTGCCGCCTTGCCGCTTTTCACGTCAAACGGCACCGACTGGTGCTCGTGAACGATCCGCCAGGTCCCGCCAATTCTGTGCAGGCATACGGTTGCCCGCACCCACATGCTGACAGCTCCCCCAGCCTTCAGTGTGCCGCTGACGTGATATAAGTAGGTGCAAAACGCGACATCAGCGCCCGCCGTGACCTCTAGATCACGCACTTCATACCCGATTGCTCCCTGATACGCGCCGAACCAGTTCAGTGCTCGTTCGCGTACTCCATCTGCTCCGCGAACTTGCAGCCTATCGATAACGTCAAACGATAAGACGTCGGCTGCATGGTTGGCCATCAGCGTCTCGATGTCCTTGGCCGCGATGGCGTGCACCCGCGTGTCGATCAGCTTGCGAATCTCCGCCTGCCCTGTGCTGTTATCATCTTCTCTATTCATGTATTGCTCGCCTGTTCGGTGACACTCCCAATCAAGGTTCAATTCCAGGTCTGATCATGGCCTACTGCGGCTCACCTACAAGCCATCGCTATCGTCATTTGGCTACAAGTAGAGATACACATACCGCGCAGTCAGGTGCTTGATAAAGCCCGGGTGTTGCGGCATGCTGATGCTGAAGTTTGGCAGCTGTGAGGACGATCGATATGCAAAGAGGGATGTTCTGCTAATGGCCGTCGCAGCTTTTCTGCTTCTGGCCGTTCATTGGCTGGCTTTTCATGATTACCGTGAGGCACACACGGTACGTGACTGGTTGACGCTCTTGGCGTCGTGCGTGGTTTTTGTCCAATTCGCCCGGGTGCTGTGGCAGCAAAACGTACGCCGCCGACCGGCCAGTCTTACCTAAGGACGCAAGTATAGTTCCTGTGCCGCTTTGCGCTCAGTTCAACCCGTATCGCTGCCGCTCTTCGGGCGTGAAGATCGGTGGATCGCGCTGGATCAGGCGCTGCGCCTTCGCCAGCAGTTCGTCGAGGCTGACCACCCAGATGCGGGCGGTACGGTCGCGGCTGCCAGTGACGACAGTCTTCCCATCCGGGCTGTATGCCACCGACCGCACATAGCCGGTATGGCCGGTCAGCTGGCGCAGCTGTTCACCCGTAGCGGCATCCCACACGCGTGCGGTCTGGTCCTGCCCCCCTGTCACGATGGTCTTGCCGTCGGGGCCATATGCAACCCAAAATACTGTGCCCGTATGTCCGCGCAGCTGCCGCAGTTCCTGCCCCGTGGCGGCATCCCAGATGCGCGCCGTACCGTCGACACCCGCAGTCACGACGCTACTGCCGTCGGGGCTGTACGCCGCCGCGTACACCGTGCCGGCGTGCCCTTTTAGCTGGCGCAGCTCCTCGCCCGTCGCAGCATCCCAGATGCGCGCCGTCTGGTCGCCGCCACCGGTGACGATGGTGCTGCCGTCGGGGCTGTAGGCCGCGGTGTACACCGGGCCGGCATGGCCGATCAACTGGCGCAGCGCTGCACCTGTGGCGGCGTCCCAGACCCGCGCGGTGCGGTCGGCGCTGGCGGTGACGATGGTGCTCCCGTCGGGGCTGTAGGCCGCCGAGTTGACAGCCCCGGTGTGGCCCACCAACTGCCGTAATTCGGTACCGCCGGCCACATCCCAGATGCGCGCCGTGCGGTCCTGGCTGGCTGTCACGACGGTGCTGCCGTCGGGGCTGTAGGCGGCCGAGTTGACATAATCGCCGTGCCCCTTCAACTGCCGCCGCACCCTGCCGGTGGCCGCATCCCAGATGCGGGCCGTGCGATCCTGGCTCGGCCGTCACGATGGCCCGTCCGTCAGGGCTGTATGCTGCCGAGGTCACCCAACCCGTGTGCCCTTTTAGCTGCCGCGCCGCATCGCCGGCCGCAGCGTCCCAGATGCGCGCCGTGCGGTCTGCGCCGACGGTAACGATGCTCTTACTGTCCGGGCTGTAGGCAGCGGCGTTGACGGCGTCAGTGTGACCCATCAGCTGCCGCAGCTCCTTGCCCGTCGCCGCGTCCCAGGTGCGTGCCGTCTGGTCCCGACTCGCCGTCACAATTGTCTTGCCGTCCGGGCTGAACGCTGCCGACAAAACGGCGTCGGCGTGGCCGCTCAACTGCCGCAGCTCGGCGCCCGTCGCCGCATCCCAGATGCGGGCCGTCTGGTCGTCGCCCGCCGTGACGATACTCTTGCCGTCGAGGCTGTAGCCGGCCGACAGGACGCTGCCGGTATGTCCGACGAACTGGCGCAGTTCGGCGCCCGTCGCGGCGTCCCAGGTGCGTGCTGTGCCGTCGGCACCACCGGTCACGATTGTTAGGCCGCCAGGGCCGAACCCTGCCGTATAGACCGGCCCGGCGTGACCGACGAGATCGCGTACTACGGCGCCCGTCGCAGCGTCCCAGACGCGTGCCGTGCCGTCGGCGCCACCGGTGACGATCGCCGTACCGTCCGGGCTGAACGCCGCACTGTAGACTGTGCCGGTGTAACCGAGCAGCTGGCGCAGCTCGGCACCGCTGGCGCGATCCCAGATCCTGATAGGACCGTCGCCGCCGGCAGTGACGATCATCGTGCCGTCAGGGCTGAAGGCCGCCGCCGACACGGTGCCGGTTTGGACGATCAGCTCCTGAAGCTCGGCACCGGTAGCGGCATCCCAGAGACGGGTAGTGCCGTCGGCGCCGGCAGTCATGATGCTGCTGCCATCCGGGCTGTACGCGGCTGCCGCAATCGCGTCCGTGTGACCGTTTCGCTGCGGCTGCGTCGCGCCCGTCGCCGCGTCCCACACGCGCGCCAGGTTGTCCTGTCCGCCCGTGAGGACGCGCTTGCCGTCGGGGCTGAAGGCTGCCGCGTAGACCGTGCCGGCGTGCGCAATGCGTTCCCACAATTCGCCGCCCGTGGCAGCGTCCCACACCCGCGCCGTCTGGTCCTGCCCCGCCGTTGCGATGGTCGTACCGTCTGGGCTGTAGACCACTGCGGTGACGGGGCCGGTGTGACCCTTTAGCTCACGCAGCTGTTCGCCGCTGCCAGCATCCCAGATGCGCACGGTGCCGTCTGCGCCTCCAGTGACAATCGTCCTGCCGGCCGGGCTATACGCCGCGGCATTCACCTGGCCGCTGTGGCCCTTGAACTGCTGCAGCTCGGCGCCGCTGCCGGCATCCCAGGTGCGCGCCGTGCCGTCGCCGCCGGCCGTGACGATGGATTTGCCGTCTGCGCTGTAAGCTGCGGCGTTCACCTGCCCTAGATGGCCGCTCAGCTCCTGCAGCTGCTCGCCGCTGGCGGCATCCCAAACCCGCACGGTACCGTCCGCTCCGGCCGTCACGACGCGCGTGCCGTCCGGGCTGTACGCCGCTGCGTTTACCTGGCCGGTATGGCCCCTTAGCTGGCGCAGCTCCACACCGCTGGCAGCGTCCCAAATGCGTGCGCTGCCGTCGGAACTCGCTGTGACGATGCCATTCCCGACCGGGCTGTACGCAGCCGCCGTCACTGCGCCCGTGTGGCCCCGCAGCTCCTGCAGTTGCTCGCCGCTGGCGGCATCCCAGAGGCGAGCCGTCTGGTCGGCACTTGCCGTCACGTAGCTCTTGCCGTCTGGGCTGTACGCAGCCGCGTAGACACTGTCGCCGTGGCGCTGGCGCGGAAGTGTCATGCGGTACGGCGGCGCAAACGCCACGGCATCGCGCACGGCATGGTCGGCGTTGGCCGTGTAATAGTCGTCGGTGCGCTGCGTGACCTCTACCGAGCTGACGGCCAGCAGCAGCGCCAGCGAGGGGTCATTGGGTGAATCGGCGATGGCACTCTGGGCATAGGCAGCCAAGGCCCCTGCCTGCGAGCGGCGGGCGGCGCGCTGGGCTTCGGCAGCGCTGGCCTCGGCCGCGGCGCGCTGGTTGCTCGCCTCAATGGCAGACGCATCGGCAGTGGCACGCTGTGCCTGTGCGATCGCCTCCTGCGTGGCGGCGCGATCGGCGTTGCTCTGGGCAATCGCCTGCTGGATAGCCGCGGCAGTCGGCATTGGCCTCGGCCGTGGCACGCTGGCTGTCCGCGATGGTGGCCTCGGCGACAGCCGTTTTGGCGTTCGCCTGTGCCGTGGCCCGTTGGCTGGTCGCATCGGCGGCGCTGCTTTGGGCGTTAAAGAAGAGCACCACGGCGACACCAACCGCCACCAGCGCGGCCGCCAGGGCAATCGCCAACCCCCGGCTGCGTTTGCGCAGCCCATCGGCCGCCTCCTGCAGCTGCCGGGCCGCCGCCTCCTTTTCCTCCGTGACGGCGTCGATGGCATGGCGGCTGTCCGCCACCAGCGCCGCCAGTTCGTCGCTGACGCCCAGTTCGGCGGCATCCGGTCCCTTGATCCACGCCTCGGCCTCTGCCAGCTCCACGGTGTCGAGCAGGCCGCCGCTTCCGTCACTCCCGCGCAGCCGCTGGCGTTCCCGCGCTTTGTCCTCCAGCCGGCGGCGGGTCAGCTCGGCGACGCGGCGCCCGTCGATCCAGGCGTGCAGGCGGGGCCAGCCGCGAATCAGCGCCTCATGCGAGAGATCCACCTGGCGCGCCTCATTGCTCAAGGTGACGAGGCGGTTGGCGGTGAGTACTCCTAGCACCTTGTCGAAAACGCTCGTGTCGCCGCTGCCCTTGCGCAGCTCGTCGACGGTCTGCTGCCGGCGGGTATCGGGGCGGCCTTCGCCAAACTGGATCAGCCGGAGCAGGATCCGCTGCGCAGCTGTGCGTTCGGCGTCGTTTGCCAGCACGTCGTTGTAGAAATGTTCGGCGTGGTTGGCCAGGGCGACCTGGAGGCCGGAGCGGCCGCTCTTGTCGCCCACCAGGTCGGTGTAGGCGTCAAGGCCGATGACGAAGCGATTGGCGTGCGCCCACAGCATCACCAGCGTTTCCTGGATAAAGGGCAGCACGCCTGGCTCGTCGCCGGCATCGGCCAGCAGGCGCTCGACCAGCTCGGGCTCCAGGCGCACGCCCACGTCGCGGGCGGGCAGGGCGATGGCGTCGCGCAGGGCATCGTCGTGCGGCGGCGTCACTTCCAGCCGGTGCTCTCGGATCGCATCCCACAGCGGCGATGCCATCAGGTTGGCGTAGAAGTCGGCGCGGGCGGCGATGATCAAATAGAAGTCGGGAACCTGGAGCAGCTGGAGCAGGACCTGCTCGAACTGTGAACGCTGTTCAGGCGGCAGCGGTGGTGAACAGCTCTTCGTACTGGTCGACCACCACCAGCAATCGTGTGCCGTCTGCAATTTGCGGGGAAGGCTGGCCGGCCGCCGGTGTTGTCGATGGGGGCAGTGCGGTGGGTGAAGCATCCGCAGCCGGCGTACCTGCAGGCCCGGGGTGGAGGTCGATCAGCGCGGCCAGCGTGTGTAAGGGGCTGCGCCCGGCCGCATGCTGCGCACGATCCAACGCTTATCCGCGAAATAGTGCGCTCGCGCAAGGGCCGGCAGGATGCCCGCCGCCAGCAGCGAGGACTTGCCGCTGCCCGACGAGCCGATGATGGCGAGGAAAGGGAATCGGCGTAAGCGATCGACCGCCTGCGCGATCTCGGCGTCGCGGCCGTAGAAGCGGCCCTGGTCGGCGGTGGTAAAGGGCTTCATGCCGGGATAGGGGCAAGCGGGCGCCGTAAAGGTGACGCCCGCCCAGTCCTTCTGCAGGTCGCGGAGCTGGGGATTGGTTGGG
The DNA here is from genome assembly GCA_963701415.1 of uncultured Chloroflexia bacterium. Classification (GTDB taxonomy): domain Bacteria; phylum Chloroflexota; class Anaerolineae; order Caldilineales; family Caldilineaceae; genus Fredericiella. The sequence continues at coordinate 145,622 of CAVPAH010000015.1, read as the reverse complement.
TTCAGGCCCACGGCAGCGGCAAGCAGCCCCTGCAGCCCCACCCGTTCGTCCTGGAGCGACCACAGCACCAGGTCATGGCAGATGTCATGCACGGTGCGCCCGGCCACCGGCACAACGGTTTCGAGGTTAATGCTCAGGCCGCCGTGGCAGTCCCATCATCAGCAGCTGGCGCAGCTGATCGAGGGGAAAGGCATCCTCGAGCGCGACCGCCAGGCGGCCGATCTGGTCGCCGCCTAGTGACACTCTGCGCGACGACAGAGATTCATCGCCGGTGTTACCGCCTGATTGTCCTGACATATCGCTCTGTGCCATGAATGTTAGGATCGCAGCGTAGCAGGCTCGATTTCACCTGTCAAACCGACCTGGCCGGGTAAGGTGGCGGCCCACGTGAGGGAGCCGAGCCGGTCACGCGCTGCAGCACTGTGAGTTACTCGCGCACGTAGCGCAGATGGGTTGTACCTGGACCTGCGAGCACCTGGTCGATGCGGAAGTACTGCTTGGTAAGGAACCGTCGAGGCTCAGCCCGATGTTCACAAATACCTTGCTCATTCTGCTCCTCCGTCCTCCAAGACCTTGCCATATACTCCAAGGGTGGAGCATGATAAGCGCTGGGAAGGCGAAGAACAAGTTCATCCATTCATAAAGGAGCCGCAACCATGGCAGCGATTGACGAAGTGGTTGACATTGGACCGCTGAAGCACGGCCCCCATGCGGCTCTGATCCGCAAGATGGCCGCGCTGTGCTACGCAGATCCCCGCATTCAAGCCATCTGGGTTGGCGGAAGCCTTGCCGCCGGCTCGGGCGACATATTCAGCGACGTCGATTTTCGGATTGCCGTCGAACCCGGGCAGGTCGACAGCTGGACGAGCCCCGACTGGGCACACTATCTGCCGCTGCAGCCCTGCGGAGGCCTTCTGCTGCGTTTTGGCGAGCAGTCCCTACTGCACCACCTGGTGCTGGAGCGACGGCACGATTGTCGATTTCTACGTGCAAGATACGACTGCGAAGAACCACGAACCCGACGTGGTCATCCTTGCCTGTCGCAGCGCCGAGTTCAGGGCGACGCTGGAGGAGTTTGCGCGCCCGGCCGCCCCGCTTGTCCGCGAGATTGACGGCGCCGCAGCCAGGCAGTTCTTTGTCGATTACTGGATCTTGACGCACAAGCAGGCGAAGGCCATGGCCAGGAAGTACGATGAGTTCGCCTTTGCCGGGCTCTACCTGGAGCGCCTGTCGCTGCTGCGCGCCCTGTACATGGTCGTGACCGGCAATGACATCGATTCGAGGCCGACACTGCACATGATCGGGGCCATGCACAAGGGCCTGGAGGGCAAACTTACCGCCGCTGCAGTACAGCACACTTGGCCTACCCTCGACGACACCGGGAGAAACCGCTGTCGTCATCGAGGCCATCCGGGCCGAGATGGCCCGTGCCGGCCGCCTGCTGGCCGACCGGCACGGGTTCGCGTATCCGTACGAGCTGGAAGAGGTCGTACTGCGAACCTGGCGCGAGCACAAGAGCGCTATCACAAAGAGGTGACCGTCAGATAAATTGCTCGCCCGCGCGCCGCACTCTCACCCGCACGATTGTGCCTCCCTCAGGCGAACTCTCGATTGCCAGCTTCCCGCCGTACTGGTGCAGAATGTGCTGCGTGATCGCCAGCCCCAGCCCCAGCCCCTGCTGTTCGAAGCGGCTGCGGTTGAACTGGCGGAAGGGCCCGATCGCGGCGATCTCGCTGCGGCTCATCCCCCGTCCATGGTCGGTCACGGCAATGCACAGCTCGTCAATCTCCTGCCACGCTGCAACCGTGACGGGGGTTCCCCGCTCGGAATATTTGAAGGCATTGTTGATTACCTCCTCGGCCACCTTGGTAAAGCTCGCCTGTGGCAGTGCTGCCTGTACATCCGCCAGGTCGAGCGTGAGATCGCGCTCCCGGTTGGCGGCAGATGCCTCCCGGCAGGCGATGGTTTCCAGGGTCGCTGCGGCTGCACAGGTATTCCCGGCCCCGTCTATACTGGCTGGGTCAGGTGCCGCCGCACTCGCCAGCTCTGCGTAGAGCAGGCAATTTTCCACCAGCCGGCGCAGGCGGAGCGCCGACTGCTCCACGATGATGAACAGCTCCTCCGCATCGCTGGGTTCGAGCGAGGTGAACTCGTCTTTCAAAAGGCTGATACCGCCGAGAACACCGTTTAGTGGCGTGCGTAGTTCGTGCGGCAGCACTGTTACGAGGCTGCTGTGAAGGGCCTCGACGCGCTTTTGGAAGCGGTTCGCCAGCTCAGACTGGCGCTGCAGGCGCAGGTTGACCGCCGCAACCAACTCAGCCGGGCGAAAGGGCTTGGCCAGGTAGTCGTCGGCGCCCAGCTGCATCCCCTGGCGAAAATCGGCCTGCGTCGTCCTGGCAGTCAGGAAAATGAACGGGATCGTGGCGGTCTGCGGATACTGGCGCAGACGGGCCAACACCCCATAGCCGTCGAGGAACGGCATCATGATGTCGCATAAGATCAAATCCGGCCGCTGTTCGCGGGCTGTCGCCACGCCTGCCACACCGTCGGGAGCGCTGAGCACTTGAAACCCTTGCAGTTCCAAGATGTCGACAATGGCTTCCTGGATGGCGTTGTCGTCTTCGATGACCAAGATCGTCGGCACGAACTCTCTCCTATTGCTGACTGTAATTGTTTATTGCCGACCGGCAGGCTGCGCGAGCTCAACTGCTGCCCCAGCGGGCAGCGTAACGATGAATGTGGTTCCTATCCCCACTTTGCTGTGCACGCTGATCGAGCCCTTGTGGCGGTCGATCAGTTCTTTGACAATCACCAGGCCCAATCCGGTCCCTGGCACGTCGGGTGCCTGGTCCCGCCGGCCGCGATAAAAGCGTTCAAACAGGTGCGGTAGGTCCTCAGGATAGATGCCGATCCCCGAATCCTCCACCTCAAACTTGACTGTGCCCGGCGTTGCGCCGGGCCCACTGCGGACACACACATGCCCGGCGCGCGTATAATTCACGGCGTTGGCGACGAGGTTAGTCACCACCTGGATGAGCTTTGCCCGGTCGCCCAGCACCCACTGCGCCTCATGGGGGGCGTGGTGGCCCCCTTGGAGCAGGGGCTGAAAGGTCAAGGTAAGGCCGCTGGCCTCAGCGTGCGGCTCCTGAGCAGCCACCACCGCCGCCAGCACCTCGTCGAGGTTGACCGGTTCCATGGCCAGCTCCTGCGTATTGTCCAAGCGGGAAATGTCAAGCACTTCGGTTACGAGCATTTCCAGCCTGCTTGCCTGCTCGCGTAGCACCTTCAGATAGTGCTCGCTTTTCTCCGGCTTTAGCTCCATCAGCTGCAGGTACAGCCCTACATTTGTAACCGGGGTGCGTAGCTCATGGCTCACGTCCGACACAAACTTGGATTTCAGCTTATCCAATTCCTGCAGGCGCTGGTTGGCCGCCAGCAGCTCGCGCGTGCGCTCGTCCACCTCGCGCTCCAAATCGGCGGCATTGCGCAGCGACTGCTCATGGAGCGCCGCCCGGTGGAGTCCAGTAGCGGTCATGTTGGCAATCGCGCTCAGCAGCCGCAGATCGCTGTCGCTTAGACGCTCCATGCGTGCGACCCAGAGGACGCCGGCGATGGTATCCTGTGCTACCAGCGGAGCGCAGGCAGCAGCGCGTTCGTGGGTGATCAACGGAAGAGCTGCCAGAAACGGGTCGCCTGCCAGGGCATCTGTTAAGTTGTCCGTACGCCACGGCTCGCTGCTGCGCCGGGTCAGCACGCTCGAACTTGCGGTGGGAAGCAGGGGCACAGTCGTGTTCTGGTAGCAGGAGCCATCCTTGCAGGCGGCTTCGATCAGCAGCTGGTCGCCGACGGGGGAGGGTGCAGTGCAGAAAGCGAGGGTTGCCTCCAGGCTGATGCACACCTGTTGGAGAATGACGGGGAGCATCTCTGCGCGGCTCCCAACCGTGCGCAGGACACTCGCCACGGCCAACATGGCGCCTTGCTCTCGTTCCTGCTGCTTAAGATGCGTGACGTCTTGCATCATGGCCACGACGTGCGTGACATGGCCGAGCGGATCGACGATTGGGGAAACAACGCCGGATTCCCAGTACTTACTGCCGGACTTGCTCGTATTCTGCAGTTCGCCGTGCCATTCGGTGCCCGAGCGAATCGCCTGCCACAACTGGCGGGCTTCCGGGGACGGCGGGACCATCGTCAGCACGCGGGGCTGTTTGCCGCACACTTCCTCAGAGCTGAAGCCGGACTGCTGCATAAATTTGCGGATTGACGTAGTTGATGATCGCCGTCCGTGTCGGTGATGGTAATGGCGATGGGGCTCTGCTCGATCGCGCGTGAGAAGATGGTCAGCTTCTCCTCGAGCCGCCTGCGCTGTGCGATCTCCTGCTGCAAGCAGGTATTCGTGACAGTCAGTTCGGCGGTTCGCTCGTGTACCAGCACTTCGAGATCGTATTGGTGGCGCGCCAGCTCGCGTTCCACCTGTTTGCGTGCAGACGTATCGCTGATGACGAGCAGCGCGTGTGTTGCCGCATCAGCCACCAAGGGGGCCGCGCAGCAGTCGAGCCACATCTCCTTTCCAAAGCTGCTGGCGATATACAGCTCCTGACGCTGCGGTGTGTCGCTGGCCAGAGCCTGTTCCACCACGTCGCACAGCCCCGATTGGCGCCACGACTCGAGCTCGCGAAAGTTTTGCTGCCGGAGCTGCTCGGAAGATCCGCCGACAATGGCAGCGGCGGCCTCGTTGGCAGTGATACAGCTGCCGTCCGCTGCATATACGAGGATGCCGACGGGGGCCGCGGCCAGAATCTGTTCGTTCAGCTCAAGGGCGGCGGCCAACTGCTGTTCAAGATGCTGCTTGTTGCGTGACGTCTTATTGCCGCGTTTGGCCGGCATTAGTACCAATGCCAGCAGCACGGCTGCCGACGACAGGAGTAAGGTGGCGATCGCGTAAGGTTCCATGGAATTCCTATTCGGCCAGCCGGGCGCGGTATGCCCCAACTCATAGTAATCTTATCACTCATTTGCGCAGGATGAACAGTCGAAAGGCGCATCGATTGGTGGATAAATGGCCGAGTTTGAGGGCAGAACGAAGGGTAAGAGCACTATTCTGCTTACGGTGTTTTCATGTCAACCTGTCTGTGGCGAAGAGCCATTCACGCAGGTAGCGTTCGCCGATCCCGGGACAGAAGGCGTGGATATGCTGCGTCTTTGGCCGTTACTCCAGACCCGGGCTGATGTAGCTCTCTCCCACCAGGACACACCGGATTGCCTTTAAAATGCCGAGCGGATCGCTCTTGAGCGCGTACCCCGCCGCGCCGGACGCAAGCGCGCGGTGGACGTAGTCCGCCCCCCGGTGGCCCGAGAGCATGAGACACTTCAGGTCGGGATGTTCGCTGCGCAGCCCCCCAACCAAGTCGATGCCGCTGCCGCCGGGCAGCGAGACATCGACAAGCACAAGGTCGACGGTCAGTCCCCTCAGCAGCGACCATGCTGCTTCGGCTGATGCCGCCACACCCACGACGTGCAAGTCACTTTGGATGCGCAGAAAACGCTCCAAGGTACTGGCAAAGATCGCGCTGTCTTCGACCAGGAGGATATCCACCATGTCAGTTACCCATTCGTCATATCGGGATGCCACTCAAGACTTTAGCACCGGTGACGTTGTTCGCCATAGATAAGGATGGGAAGACTCGGACTCCCTTGGGTAGATATGCTGAGACGCTGCAGTGACAAGCCAAATTCTGCGCGTCCTGGCGTCGTAGCGGGGGCGTGTTAATTGCGGCAGCTGTTTTACCGTTATCTTGCCTGTGCGGCTGCTGCAGGGCCTGAGCAAATTCCCTATGCCTTGCCCAAGGCCTTTGCCAGCGCATGGGCCAGCTGCCAGGTGCCGGGCGGCTTGTCTATACGAGCCGTGCACGCCCGGCCTCGGGCAACCCCATGCGCTCGGCAGCCGCAGCGTGGCCGCTCATCAGGATAACGGGCGTCTCGACTCCATCTTTGCGCAGTGCCTTGACCAGGCCGATACCGCCCAGGCGCGGCATGACCACGTCGCTCAGGATCACGTCCACCTGCCGCCACGGCCGTGCCAGGCACGCCAGCGCCTCCTGCCCGTTGGTTGCCTCCACGACGCGATAGTTCCACTGCTCCAGGATCGCTGCCAACGAACTTCGCACCTCTGGATCGTCCTCAACCAGCAGCACGTATTCGCCCATACCTACCGGGACAGCGTGCGGCGTGGGGGCTGTGGGCGCAAGTAGCCGGCGCCACAATTGCCGGGAAGTAGATCGTGAAGATCGTGCCTGCCGCCGGCTCGCTGGCCACCGTAATGTGGCCGTCATGCTTTGCCACGAGACCGTGCACTTGTGCCAGCCCGAGCCCGGTGCCTTTGCCGGGCTCCTTGGTCGTAAAGAAGGGCTCAAAGATGCGCGGCAGGTCATCGGGATGGACGCGCTGTTCCAATTCGATCTGGCGTGTCGCCGATCTCGCGTTCCGCGTAGCCAAGCTGCTGCTTCCATTCGAGGGAATAGCGCACACGGTTGCGGGGCACGTCCCAGTCCCACAGGCCCATATTGGCAGCCTCGACGGCAAGCTGCAACCGCTGCTGCGCGGCTCGTTCGGCAGCCTCGGCGCGGCGGCGGAATGTAATCTCGAGCGCGATGACGAGAGTCTCCTGGACGCTGCCGTCGTCGTCCTCCAGCGGGGCTGTGTGGGCTTGAAAGACCGCGCCGGTCGTGGTTGTCAGCTCAAAGCTAGTCTCCTGGCCTTGCAGGGTGGCCTGCAGGTAGAGTGCAATGGTGGCATAAATCGAGGAGGGTACAAAGTCTTGAACGGCGCGCTCCTAAATAAGTATCGGGTCAAAACGTCGGGGATGTGGCCATCGAGCCGCCTGCGTACGTCGCGCGGAGACAGGGATCCAGCACAAAGACAATACTGCTGGGCAGCTTTTCGACCAGCTTGCGATAGCGCAGCTGGGTGCGCCGGTCCTGTAGCGGCTCGTTGTTCAACGTGCACCTCCGCGTGGCGGCATCCGAGGGTACAGAGTTGCTTGTTAAGTGGTAAAGCTTACGTTCAGTTTCGCACCCCGCCAGGAATTTGTCATGTTACGTCGTGCGTTTTCGCACGGGTCGAAAAGTGTCCCGGGGACCTCGCAGGTCCCCGGGGCCTGTGTTGCTCTCCTCTGCTGCTGGATGCACCTGGCGCACAAACACGGGGAATCCGTTGGCTGCCACGCTCGTGTCCGGGCCGCATGTGCGGTGCTGCCACTCCTCCTCGTCAACTTCCAGAAAACTCCATTCCAGCTGATCCTGCATGGTGTTTCTCCCTAGCCGGGTCACAGTGCCGCCGGAACGTGGAAGCTAGTCCAGGGTCGCTAGCTTCGCGGTGTTCCGCAGGGGTGATACTCCCGGTCAGAAGATTAAAGCATCTATTCCTTGTAAATTGTAGCCGTTTTGCGATACAATCAGTGATATAAAAAGGGATAGCTCGACGCCAATTTGCCATGTGACAACTGAACGTCCCAGCAACAAACGAGTGGGCCACCGTGACTGCCGAACGTGGTGTTCAATGGGTTTGGCGAATGCAGGGCGACATTAATTCTGCCGGAACTTCTGGACACGATGGTTTGTACGTTCGGCGATATAGATGTTGTCCTCACCATCAACGCCGATCCCGCTAGGAGACGAAAACTCTCCATCACCTATACCTGACTTTCCCCATTGACCAAGAAAGTTGCCAGTGGTGTCGAATTTCAGGACCCGATCGCCACCGTTATCCACGGCATAGACATTTCCCTTGCTATCCACTTCCACACCGTCAGGAGCAGCCACAAATTGCCCCTCGCCCTTGCCTATGCTGCCCCATTTCGTCAGAAACTTGCCATTGCTATCGAACTTCTGAACCCCGGTGAGGTCAGTGACATAGACATAGCCCTGGGCATCCACGGCAATGTCCATGGGCTCAAACGCGTCCTCGCCGCCGTCTTGCTTCCCCCAGGCCAACAGGAAATTGCCCTGGTTATCGAATTTCTGAACGCGGTGATTGTACATGTCGGCCGCATACACATTGCCGGCCTTGTCGACGGCCAACCCGTCAGGGCTGGAGAGAAACTGGCCTTCGCCCTTGCCTCTACTTCCCCACTGGGTCAGAAAGTTGCCATTGCTGTCAAACTTTTGGATGCGGGAATTAAAGTCAGACACAAACACATTCCCTTGATCGTCTACCGCCACGCCACCACTCGGCAGGTGATAGCAGCGCGGCCAGCCCTCTGGTAACGGTGGACAGGCCGGTTTACATACCCCTGGACAAATGAAGATGAACTGGCCCTCGGCACTCCCTGTCTTGCCCCAGGTCATGAGCAGGTTACCGTTCGAATCGATTTTCTGCATGCGATCGTGTCCACTGTCAGGTACAAAAATTGTACCTTCTTGTCCACAGCCAGATGTTTTGGAAAGTACAAGCTGCTCATCGGCAGTGCCCAAACAAACTCGACCGGACTCTGCTGTCTCTTTGCCAGGAGGACGGCGCTTGTGCTGGCCGTGGGTGTAGGGGCTGGTGGCGGGTTGTTCCACGGTCGCGGGGGCGACGATGTATGGGAGTACATGCAGCCAGCAAAACAAGTACGAACAGCCAAGGCCACAGCAGTTGCGCTTTTGCAGCGATTGAGTAGATTGTCATTTGCGTCCTCCTTGACAAACGTTCCAGTAACCAAAAAGAGACTGACAGCCCTGTTATTGACGAATAGTGACGAACTTATGGGCAAATCTACGCGACGCACCACTCCTGGTGCGCCGCGTCCCGAGGGTAAGCACACTTTGCAACTCTGCCCCCAACCGTTAGGCGTTAGGGAGCAGAGTGCCGCTCGCTAGGACAGCGCTGCGCAGAGTTGTTGCGTGTTCATGGTTGGCTCTCCAAAAGCGTCCCACTGACCCGCCGAGAAGAGCACATCCTCCCCCACAGCAAGATCGAGATCGAGGACGATCCGTCCCACATTCTTGGCGATCTCCCCTTGGCCGGGCAAGACTACTTGCATATTGAGGCCAGTGAAGACCAGAGTATTGGCCTGAAAGTCCAGCGTGCGATTCCAATGGCCCTCGTACGGCACCGACTTGGCCGGGGCGGTTGAGTTCATCAGCGTGCCTGCGAAGCTGACGTGCCGGGTTTCTTGCGTGGCGTTGCCGGACGCATCGTATACCTGGATGGCGCGCCCGGCGGCGCTGAAGCTGAAATCGATGGTAAAACCATCACAGACCACGCCGTTCCAGTTGTGCAGGTTCGTGCCCGAGCGGGTCACGATAAAGTGGCAGATCGTGCCGTTGGGGCTGGTGCTGCAGTTTGCATCCGGCGGTGGCGGTGGATTCAAAACCTGGGCGTGAGCATGCCCCAGCGGGACGAGGGTCAGCACGGTCGTGAGAATGGCCAGCAAACAGCGAATGAAAGCGGTCGGGTTCATGGTGAGCCTCCTGATTGCTCTATTTCTGCGAAAAGATACAAGAACCGAGTAGAAAGTTATTGCAGCGAGACGATGTAAGACACTAACCGTGTGCAACCCGTCTTGGAGCAATGAGCAATGGACCGGGTTCGGCGTCGAGGAGCTCCCGGACATGGCGAGTGTCAAGAAACACAATGACGCACCCACCCAGGTGGATTGGTTTCGCTACATCGAATGTGAAACCATGTTGAGTACCGCCTTGACCGAACAAGCAGACCGCGCCACAGGCGATACTGCCCGCCGGGGAACAAGATAGCCGGCGGGCAGTAACCTCCCCGTAGAATAACTTGCAGACAGGACCACACACCCCGCAGGGGAGGGACGAATCATGTTACTTCTGTCGGAACTTCTGGACACGACGACATTCAGGTTCGGTTGGCCGGCGCCGCGCTCTGAGTCTCGGGTTCGTCAAGCACTATGACCTGCTCCTGACTGCATCCGTTGCTGATCAGTGACCCGCCATGTGTCCCAGTTGACGTGCGCCAAGGTGGGGTAGGTTCGCTGGATGTGGGGCTTGACGAGCGCGGCGAAGCCCCACTGCCAATCAGGGTGCGGCGCGGACCTCCTCCCCAAACATCAGCTGTTCAACTTCCCGGTACAGCGACTTACGTTTGTCCGGATCCGTCTCGCGTCCTGCTGCTTTTGCCAGTTCGTCGGCGCGCGTGCATGGCGCCCGTACAGCGTTAGGGCTGTCGGTGCAATGAAACGTTTCATAGACGAAGTTATTTTCGTCCGGGTAGACCGCGAACATTCCTAGCCCCCACATGTGGGGCATTTCTTCAACGGGAACGGTTGGCTCAATGGACGCAAAATACTCGGGCCATGTGCCTTGCTCCAATGTTACGTCGACGTTTAGCGCCTGCTTCCACATCGCCTGCAGTGTCTCCGCCGATCGTCTCCTGTCGAAGAAGCGGTACGTTACAGTGGGGAAGCCCACTCCGTTTGGGTAACCTGCCGCCGACAGCCATCCCCGCGCCTGTTCTGGATCGTATCCCTGACCCACCTGGGGCTCTGGGGCACCGAAGACGCCGCGTGGCCCAAGCTGTGTAGTAGGTGCCCCAGACCCGAGCGTGTCGCGTACGTATGTTACGCGGTCGATAGCAGCAGAGAAGGCCTTGCGCACCAGCACGTTGTCGAAGGGTGGTTTCGTCATCGTAAAGCCAATATAGGCTGTTGCTGTGCGCAGCCCTTCGTGCAGTTCGGCACATAGCTTTGGATCCTGGCGTACGCGGCCAAGTATGCCGATCGGTAGCGGCGCTTCGCCGGTCATGTCCAGGTTGCCCGCCTCATAGCGAAGCAGTGTGTCGCCGATGTCCTCGAGCACGTGCACTTCCACGCGCTGAATCTGCACCTTATCTGCATCATAGTAGAGCGGGTTCTTCTCGAAGATGAGCAGTTCGCCGTGCTGCCACTCCTTGACCAGGTACGGCCCGTTGGTCACGATGTTGGCCGGATCACTCCAGGCATCGCCATGCTTGGCAAGGGTCCAACCGGGCAGCGGACGCATCACTGGCAAGCTCACAAGATAGGGGAAAAACGGACAGGGCGCTTCGAGCGCAAACACCACTGTGTAGTCGTCCAGCGCCTTTACGCCAAGACCCGCCATTTCACTGGTGTCGCCATTCAGGGCCGCTTGATGAAGGGCGGCAGCATTCTTAATAATGTAAAGAAAAGTAGCCTCAGGTGCGCCCGTGGTGGGCATGAGCACGCGCTTGACTGCATACTCTACATCCCTAGCGGTCACCGGCGTACCGTCGGTCCAGACCGCGTCTTCACGCAACTGGAACGTCCAGGTCAGCCCATCTTCAGAAACAGTCCAGCTTGTGGCTAGTTCGGGCTCCACTTCTTCTGTGCTGTTATTGATGTTTGTCAACGCTAGGAACAGCTGCTCGATTATATCCCCTGTTTGATAATCGGGTACCAACTGCGGGTCCAACGTCGAGGCGTCCCCGCCGATCCGGATGCGGATAGTTACGGGTTGGTCCGGGGTGTGCTCATTTGGCAGGGTTGAACGCATATCGGTCTCCTCTCTGATTGACCTTCACCAGTGTGCCAATTTGTCCTATCTTCGATAGAATACGTGTCTATTTTACAAGTATAAACTGTAATATTCTCTGTGTCTACCTTCAACCCAGTCGATCACATTGTCGCCAGCGGCAGCGACGATCCGGCTGTAAGGCTGTGGGACAGCCAAACCGGCAAGTGCCTGCACGTTTTGCAAGGATACACGGACAACATCTGGTCGATCGCGCTTAGTCCCGACGGCGATATTGCAGCAAGTGCCCATGAGGATCACAGAGTCCGGCTGTGGAACAGGCGGGATGGCAGGTGCTTACACGTACTGCAGGGGCACACAGGATGGCTGCGCACGGTCTGCTTTAGCGTAGATGGCAGCCTGCTGGCCAGTGGTGGCGACGATCAGACAGTGCGGCTGTGGGATAGCCGTACTGGCGTTTGCCGCCATGTGCTCAACGGGCACGGGGCACGCGTCAGATGCGTCTGTTTCTGCCCTGACGGCAGCATCCTAGCCAGTAGTGGCGATGATAACATGGTACATCTGTGGGACAGCCAAACGGGCCATGGAATAGGCTCGCTTGAGGGGCATACCGGCGAGGTATGGACCGCCTGCTTCAACCCGGACGGCAGCGCCATCGCCGGCGGTGGCGACGACCAATCGATCTGGCTGTGGAACAGCCGAACGGGTGCCACCCTGCGCGTGATTGAAGGTCAATCCGCTTGGGTTATCGCTATCTGCTTCAGCCCAGATGGCAGCCTGCTCGCCAGCGACGGCGACGACCATGTAGTGCGGCTGTGGGATTGGCGTTCCGGCGCCTGCCTGCGCGTGCTGGAAGGACACACTGCCTGGGTGCGATCTGTCTGCTTCAGTTCGGACGGCAAGATCGTGGCCAGCGGCAGCGACGATCAGACCCTGCGAATATGGGATATGCGCACCGGCGCGTGTCTCCGCGTGCTGCAGAGTGATCGACCGTACGAACGGATGAATATTGCCGGCGCAACAGGGCTGACGGCCGCCCAACGGGCCGCACTGCGGCAGTTGGGCGCACAGACATAGATACCAGTGCACCGTCAGCCCTAGAGTTTGCGCTCCATGAACGTCCAGTTGCCATGAAACGTGGATGGAATCTCGCTCTCAGAATAGGCTTCCCGCTCCAGAAAGCCGAGCGCACGATACAGGCGGTGTGCGTCCTGCATAAAGTTGGCGCTGTCCAGGCGCAGCTTCGTGTAGCCTGTTGCGCTCAGGTCCTCGATCAACGCCTCCACCAAGGCGCGGCCGATCCCTCTGGTGCGGTAGGCGGGCCGCACGTACGTGCGCTTGAGTTCGGCGACACCCTCGCTCAGCGTCTGCATACAAGCACAGCCGGCGACGGCGCCATCCACCTTTGCTAGCAGCAGGCGGCCGCGGGGTGGGTAATACTTTTGGATCCCTGCCATGTCGTCCTCGTGCATTGCCGCGATGTCGAAGCTGACGCCAAAGGCCTGCGCCAGATTTGCGTTCGCCCACTGCAGGTATTCCCAGAAGAGTGAGCGGACTTCAACTAAATCGGCTTCGGTCGCTTGGGCTATTTGCATACGATTCCTCGTCAGAGATCAGACTGAGGACGACGGCACAGTTCGGCGCGCTGCAGAAGTGAGAAAATATACATGCTATGAACCGGATCGTCAATGTCTGGGCAGCTGCGGCATTGCGGCCAGCCTCCGGTTCGCTATTGCCGCCCTTGCTCCTGGGCGATCATTTGCGAGATCGGAGCGGCGCGTAGCCACGCGATCAGCAGCGCTGAGAGTTGCATGTGTTGGGCCTGTAGCACGTTCAGATGCGTGCCCCGCGTGCGATACAGATGATTACAGAGAAGATCCCATGTTTACCCGCTACTGGCCGCGCGCGCCCGCTGGCGCGCCCAGGCGCGCAGGGCCTCGATCTGGTCGTCCATCATCCGGCTGAGGGGTACGGTGTCCTGGAGGACGTCGAGCAGGTCGGCCATCTCGAGCGGGCGGCCGCGATCAAAGGCCTCGTAGAGCCCGGCGATCACGGCCTGCTCGATCTCCGACCCGGAAAGGCCCTCGGAGGCCATGGCGAGGACGCCGAGGTCGAACTGGCCGGGGTCGCGATTGCGCTTGAGCAGGTGGATGCGCCAGATATCCACCCGTTCCTGCGCGCTGGGGAGGTCGACGAAGAAGATCTCGTCGAAGCGGCCCTTGCGCACCAGCTCGGGCGGGAGCTGGCTGACGTCGTTGGCGGTGGCGATGACGAAGACGGGCTTCTGCTTTTCCTGCAGCCAGGTGATGAAGCTGCCAAAGACGCGGGCGGCGGTGCCGGCGTCGGAGACGTTGCTGGAGCCGACGCCCGAGAAGCCCTTCTCGATCTCGTCGACCCAGAGCACGACGGGCGAGATGCTTTCGGCCACGCGAATGGCCTGGCGCAGGTTCTCTTCGCTGGAGCCGACGAGCGAGGCGAAGAGGCGGCCGACGTCGAGCCGCAGCAGGGGCAGCCGCCAGGCATTGGCGACCGAACGGGCGACGAGCGACTTGCCGCAGCCCTGGACGCCGACGAGCAGGATGCCCTTGGGCTCGGGCAGGCCGAAGGCGCGCGCCTCGTCGCCAAAGGCACGCACGCGCTTGCGGAGCCACTCCTTGAGCACGTCGAGCCCGCCGACGTTTTCCATGCGCTCGCTGTTGTCGTAGAACTCGAGCAGGCCGCTCTTGCGGATGATCTGCTGCTTCTCGGCGGTCACGGCTTCGACCGCGCGGCCGTCGAGGGCGCCGTTGGCCTGGACGACGGCCTTAGCGACGGCGTTGCCGGCCTCCGTCTCGGTGAGGCCGAGGCAGGCCTGGACGAGGCGAGCGCGCTGGCGCTTGTCGAGGTTGATCGTGCCCGCGCCGCTGCGCTGTAGTGTCTCAACGATGCTGTCAAGCATCCTCTGCAGCTGATCGGCGGTGGGTAAGTCGAAGTCGACGACGGTAATCTCCTTCTCCAGTTCGGGCGGGATCTTGAGGACCGGGCCGAGGAGGATGACCGTCTTGTTGGAGTGCTCCAGGCGGAAGGCAACTTCGCGCAGCCGGCGCACGATGTTGGCATCCTTGAGGAAAGGATGAAAGTCGCGCAGCACCCAGAGACAGGGCTCGTTGTCCTCAAGGATCGTCTTGAGCAGCGCCAGGGGGTCGCGCTTAGAGCTGTCTTCGCGGTCGGGCAGGGCCGGGTTGACGAGGCCGACCGTGCCGCTCCAGAGCAGGATGCGCTTGCGCTGTTCGCCGGCAAGGGCGACCAGCTCGTCGACCGCACGCCGCTCCTCAGGCGTCACCAGCCAGATGAGCGGGTAGCGGGCACGGACATAAAGGTCGAGGAGTTGTTTTACGGGCATAGGTTCACCGCAAATACTGAGAATACGGGTAGATCTGCCACTTGTCCAGTTGGCGGCCGTCGCAGTAGACGCGGGTGGTAGCCCAACCCTGGATGTAGTCCCAAAGCTGCCAGAAGCGGCGCATCTCGCTGCGGCGGAAGGGGACGCGGTAGATGATGTGACGGTTTTCGTCCATCAGCTGCTGGAAACCGGGTTGCTTCTGCGCCTGGCGCAGGACGAAGGCGAACACATCCGAGCGGCTGGCGCCGAACTCGACGATGATGTGGGCCTTTTCCAGCTCGGAGGCGGGCGGCGCCGGCTCCTTCTTGGACCTGCTCGCGGCCTTGGCAGGTGCCGCAACCGCAGCGGGAAACTCGTCAGTAGTCTCCTCAACTCCCGGGCGCGCAAACCCTTGCGCGTCTTGTGCCTCATCCGTCAGCATGAGCAGGTCGTAAAGCAGCGGCTGCAGGACCCCGCGCACGTCCGGCTGAGGGAAGGCGAGGCGCAGGTCGCGGTGCTGGCAGCGCCAGGGAACGGGCGTTTTTGCCGCATCGGCCAGCGCCGCAAGGGCGTGGGCGAGCGGTTCCTCCCCGAGCGACGTCTGCAGCGAGTCGAGGCGCAGGCGCAGCACCGCAGGCGCATTGGCCGGCACCGGCATGTTCCAGGCAGCAGCAAGACCCCCCAGCTGTTCAGGCCCCAGCGGTTGGCCCAGGAGCGCCTGGCAGCCAAGGACGACCGACCAGAGCGCAGTGGGCGGCTGCAGTTCGACGAGCATCTCCGCCAGGCCCGGCCCGTCACCGCGCAGCCAGAAACCGAGCATGAGGGCGCGGGCGAGGCCCGCGTTTCCCCGCCAGGCAGGCGCGGCGGCCAGCGACCGCAGGGCGGTAAATGTGATACTCGCCTTGGCGTCGGCTTCGAGCAGGCGCACTTCGGCGTTGGCCAGCAGCAGCTGCTGGAAGGCCGGCGGCGCAGGGACTGCCGGATTTTCGATCCACGCTTGGTAGGCGGCGCGCTGCTCGGGCGAAAAGCCGGAGTAGGCAAGACCGGACGCCGGCGGCGGCACAGCCGCAGGATCGACGGCCGGTGCAACGGACAAGGTCGGATCGATCAGGGCGTAGTCGGGGCTGTTTGACGGTACAGCCTGCTCCCCGGGAAAGGTCACGGGCAGGCCGCGCTGCCTGGCCGCAGCAAGCACGGCGGCAGCCGGTTTGTCGCTGCCGGCATAGCGCAGAAACAGGGTGAACGGCGTTACTTTCTTCGCGCCGGATGATGGTTTGGTCACGGTGCGGATCGTAACACAGGATGGTCTGAACCTTGATGCGTGGGATTTGGAGGATGCACATGATTAGGTCAGAAAATGCATTTTCGTGAGTGCGCAATTACAATGAGGTCGTCAGACCAGCCATTTTCCCAGAATTGGATAAACAATATGCGCGCAGAAAAAGGGACGGAAGAGACCGGCGTTGCCTGCCGGGTGAGCGATTTGCGGTTTGAGCACCGGCGTGACGCATTGGGTATCGGCATGGCCGCGCCGCGGCTGTCGTGGATCACGGCAACCAATGTGCAGGGTTGGCGGCAGGCGGCCTATGCGGTGGAAGCGTATGATGCTGCTGGCGGCAGCCTGCTGGAGCAAACGGGGCGCGTCGCGTCAAGTGAGTCGGTGCTTGTGCCCTGGCCGTTTGCGCCGCTCCAGAGCGGCGAGCGGCGCCTCGTGCGGGTGCGCGTGTGGGGTGAGGACGGCGAGGCCTCAGCGTGGAGCGAACCGGCGCCGGTCGAGGCCGGGCTGCTGGCGCCTGGCGATTGGACCGCGCGGTTTGTCACGCCGGATTGGGACGAAGACACGTCGCGCCCACAGCCGTGTCCCGCTGCTGCGGCGGGAGTTCGACGCTGCGACGCCGGAGTGCGGCGGGCGCGGCTGTACATCACCGCCCTGGGCGTCTACGAGGCGGAGATCAACGGCGTGCCGGTGGGCGATCACGTCATGGCGCCCGGCTGGACCAGCTACGAGCACCGCCTGCGCTACCAGACCTTCGACGTCACCGCGCTGCTGCGCGAAGGGCGCAACGCCCTCGGCGCGATGCTGGGCGACGGCTGGTTCCGCGGCCGGCTTGGGCTTTGGCGGCGGGCGGCGCAACATCTATGGCGACCGGCTGGCGCTGCTGGCCCAGCTGGAGATCGAGTACGCCGACGGCACGGCAGACGCGCATCGTCAGCGACGAAACGCTGGCGCGCCGCGACGGGCCCGATCCTGGCCAGCGACATCTACGACGGCGAGACCTACGACGCCCGGCCTGGAACGCCGGCTGGTCGCGCGCCGGGCTACGACGACCGCGACTGGGCGGGCGTGCGCCGTCTGGAGCGGGATCTGAGCGCGCTGGTCGCGCCAGCCGGGCCGCCGGTGCGCCGCACCGAGATGGTCGCGCCGGTCGCGATCACGCACCTCGCCCTCCGGGCGCACCCTTGTCGACTTCGGCCAGAACCTGGTCGGGCGGCTGCGGCTCACGCGTGCAGGGGCCGGCCGGGCAGACGATCACCCTGCGCCACGCCGAGGTGCTGGAGGACGGCGAGCTGTGCACGCGGCCGCTGCGCCACGCCGCGGCCACCGACCGCTACACGCTGCGCGGCGAGGGCGTGGAGACCTGGGAGCCGCGCTTCACCTTCCACGGCTTCCGCTACGCCGAGGTCGACGGCTGGCCGGGCGAGCTGCAGCGCCGATGACGCTGCGCGGCCGTGGTCTGCCACTCCGACATGGAGCGCACCGGCTGGTTCGAGTGCTCGGACCCGCTGGTCAACCGGCTGCACGAGAACGTCGTCTGGAGCATGCGCGGCAACTTCCTCGACATCCCCACCGACTGCCCGCAGCGCGACGAGCGCCTGGGCTGGACCGGCGATATCCAGGTCTTTTCGCCCACCGCCTGCTTTCCTGTACGACGCGGCCGGCTTCCTGCAGTCCTGGCTGGCCGACCTGGCCGCCGAGCAGGCGGCCGCAGGCGGCGTCGTGCCCTTCGTCGTGCCCAACGTGATGGACCCGCCGGCCTGCGCCCGCGGCCGCCTGGGGCGACGCGGCCGTGCATCGTGCCCTGGGTGCTCTACCAGCGCTTCGGCGACGCGGGCATCCTGGCGCGACCAGTTCGACGAGCATGCGCGCCTGGGTCGACCTGGTCGCCAGTCGCCGGCGGACCGAGCCGGCTGTGGGAACAGGGCTTCCAGTTTGGCGACTGGCTCGATCCCAAGCGCGCCGCCGGACAACCCGGCGGCGCGCGCACGCCCGGCCTCGATCGTCGCCACCGCCTACTTCGCCCGCTCGGCCGAGCTGCTGGCGCAGGCGGCCGAGCGTGCTCGGCGCAAGCCGAAGACGCAGCGCACTACCTGCGCTCTGGCCGCCGAGGTCCGCGAGGCGTTCGCCGCGAGTACGTCACCCCGGCCGGCCGGCTGATCAGCGACGCCACGACGGCCTATGCGCTGGCGCTGGCAGTTCGACCTGCTGCCGACGCCGAGCAGCGCGCAGCACGCCGGCGAGCGGCTGGCCGCGCTGGTGCGCGGCAGCGGCTACCGCATCAGCACCGGCTTCGTCGGCACGCCGCTGATCTGCGATGCGCTGTGCAGCGTCGGCGAGTACGCAGCCGCCTTCCGCCTGCTGCTCCAGCGCGAGTGCCCGTCCTGGCTCTACCCGGTGACGATGGGCGCCACGACCATCTGGGAGCGCTGGGACAGCATGCTGCCCGACGGCTCGATCAACCCCGGCGAGATGACCTCGTTCAACCACTACGCGCTGGGCGCGGTGGCCGACTGGCTGCACCGCACCGTGGGCGGCCTGGCGCCGGCTGCGCCCGGCTACCGGCGTATCGAGATCGGCCCGTCCCCGGCGAGGGCATCACGCAGGCGCGCGTGCGCCATCGGACGCCCTATGGCTTTGCCGCGTGCGCCTGGCAGATCGAAGCGGGGACGATCGCCGTCGAGGTCCAGATTCCGCCCAACACCACGGCGGCCGTCTACCTGCCGGGCAAAGACGAAGCGCCGCTGGAAGTGGAGGCGGGCGCCTATCGTTGGTCGTATGCGTATGCTCTCCCCAAACCGGAGCGCCCGCGCCTGACGCTCGACAGCACCCTGGGCGAGCTGGCCGAACAGCCGCAGGCATATGCGCGGGTCATGGCGATCTATGCGCAGCACAACCTTGAATATTCGTACCGGATGGAGGGACAGCTGGCGGTCACGCTGCGGCAGGCTGCCCGGCAGAACCAATATTCAGATGCCCTGGCCCAACGCGTGCAGCAGGCGCTGGACGAAGCGGCGGGCTGAGGCACAGCGTCGTAGAGGCCCAAGAAACCGAGTTTCTCATAGAAACTCGGTTTCTGCACCCAACAGGAGACAATGATGGACAAGCCCGTGCCGCGCTGGGATCGATCACCGGCGGTTGAGGAGAGGGTCGAGCAGCTGATCGCGCAGCTGAACTTAGCAGAAAAGGTCGCGCTCGTCAGCGGCAGGCTTGCGGTGGAGGACGACGGGACCGAGCCCGCGCGCCCGCAGGGGATACCGCGGCTGGCGCTGGCCGACAGCCCGGCGGGGATCCGCCTGGCGAATCCTACGCTGCCGGACGATCGCGCCACGGCACTGCCGGCGCCGATTGCACTGGCCGCCACCTGGGATCCCGAGCTCGCGCGCCGTTACGGCCATGTCCTGGGGGCAGAGGCGGCGATAACCGGGCACAACATCTTCCTGGGGCCGGCGGTGGACATCGCGCGGGCGCCACGGGCCGGGCGGACGTTTGAGTCGTTTGGCGAGGATCCGTTGCTCCAGAGCCGGCTGGCGGTTGCCGAGATCGAGGCGATCCAGGCACAGGGCGTGGTCGCCTGCGTCAAGCACTACATCGTCAACAACCAGGAGCACCGCCGCAGCACGATCGACGTGATCGTGGACGAGCGCACGCTCCAGGAGATCTACCTGCCGCCCTTTGCCGCCGCCGTGGGGGCAGGCGGTGCGGGGTCTATAATGGGCTCATACAACCGGATCGACGGCGTGTATGCCTGCGAGAACCCCACCGTGCTGACGAGCACCCTGCGTGAGCAGTTGGGCTTCCGCGGCTTTGTGATGAGCGATTTCCTGGCCACGCAAAGCACCGGCGCCGCGGCCAATGCAGGCCTTGATTGGGAGCTGGGCGCCAAGATGTGGGGCCCGCTGCTGCTGGAGGCCGTCGCCAAGGGGGATGTAGAGCGTTCCACGCTAGACGAGATGGTGCGGCGCATCCTGCGGCCGATCCTCGGACTCAAGTTGGCAGGTCAGCAGGGGGCAAGCGGGCCGCTGCCGGCAGGCCCACACGGCGCCGAGGCGCTGGCGATCGCCGAACAAGGGCTCGTGCTGCTCAAGAATGCGGGCGGTTTGCTGCCGCTCCAGCTTGACGCTATCAGGTCCATAGCGGTCATCGGCCCGGATGCCGACAATGTTTCGGGAGTAGGCGGTGGCAGCGCTTTTGTGCAGCCGGCCTACGCGGTGAGCGTGCTGGACGGCATCCGGCAGCGTGTGGGCAAAGACGTACAGGTCGAGTATGCGGCGGGGGTGGATCCTGTCGGACCGGGTGTGCTGCTGCCGGGGCCGCCGGCACTGCCGGGCGCAGTGCTGGCGCCCAACCGCCAGTCGCCACCTGGAAACGGGCTGCTGGTCGAGTACTGGGACAATCCAAGCTTTGCGGACGCACCGGTTGTGACGCGGGTCGAGCCGCGTGCCGAGCTGAACTTCGGCTTCTTCAACATGTTCCCAGGGCTGAGTGCCGCTTCGCCCAAGCTGCCAGGCCGGCCTTCGGAATTGAAGGGGAAGATAGCCGTGCGCTGGAGCGGGGTACTGGTGGCGCCGGCAGACGGCGAGTACCAACTGGCGCTGACCTACCTGGGGACGGCGCGGCTGCTGCTTGACGGCAAGGTGCTCGTCGATGCGACGACGCCAGCGGTGGCGGAGAGCGCGCCGCCGCGGCTGCCCGTGGGCCTGCCGCCAGGCGGGCGCGAAGCACAGATCAAGACGGCGGTGGCTGCTGTGCAGCTCGCGGCAGGGACTGCGTACGACATCCTGGTCGAGTATGCCGCCGACGCGCCGGGACACTGGATCTTTGGCGAGGCGATGCTGCGGTTGGGTTGGCAGACGCCCGCCGGCGTCGTGAGCCACGCCATTGCAGGGGCTGCAGCGCTGGCAGCGAGGTCAGACGTTGCGGTCGTCGTCGTACGCACCTACGAGACGGAGGAGATGGACCGGCCCAACCTGCGGCTGCCAAACGAGCAAGATGTGCTCATTCAGGCTGTAGCCGCGGCCAACCCGAACACGGTGGTGGTGCTGATGAACGCCGGGCCGGTCGCGGTAAGCGAGTGGGAAGCCGCTGTCCCGGCACTGGTCGAGGCCTGGTTTGCGAGGCCAGGAGCAGGGCAACGCTGTGGCGCGCGTCCTGTTCGGCGACGTAAATCCAGGCGGCAAGCTGCCGATCACGTTCCCACATGACGAACGAGCAACGCCGATCGCGACCGCCGAGCAGTACCCGGGTGTAGACGGCAAGGTGCACTACACGGAGGGTGTGAACGTCGGCTACCGCGGCTATGATAGCCTTGGCCTCACGCCGCAGTATCCCTTTGGCCACGGCTTGAGCTACACCACCTTCGACTATGCGGACCTCCGGGTGAGTTCACCGCCGGACGAGCGCAGGGATGTGATCCAGGTGGACTTCGTGTTGGCGAACACGGGGGAGCGGGCAGGGACCGAGGTGGCCCAGGTCTACCTCGCGCCTGCGGCAGCGCCGGAACGGAAGCGGCTGGTTGGCTGGGCGCGGGTGCCGCTGGCGGCGGGCGAACAGCGGCAGGTGCGCGTCAGCTTGGACCCCCAGTCAGCCGAGCACCCATTCTCAACGTGGAACGCGGACACGCATAGTTGGGAGATCGCGGCCGGGGAGTATTACGCCTATATCGGCGCCTCGTCGCGCGACATCCGGCTTGCGGGGCGGTTACGCTTAGCTGCCTGAAATGTCAGGCGTTCCTAGATGACGATGCGGTCCTGAATCTCCCATGCATGGTCGACGATATGCCAGCCGGTTCGGCGGACGAAGTAGCGGGGTGACCAGATGGCACCGCCGCGCGGGCGTTGGGTGGGGGTTTCCCCGTGCGCGGCGGCGGTTAAGGCTGCGGCGACGGCGTCACGCGTGGGGCCGAGCATGGCGAAGGGATCGTCCGTCTTGGGCTTATCCCATTGATAGGCAAGCTGGCTGATGTAGGCGTGGTTGGCGCCGTTGACGTGGTCGATGACCTTGTCCAGGTCGCGGCCGCCGCCGCGCGGGCCCTTGCGCAGCTCCTTGCCCTGGGCCGCGGCGATGGCGGCGTCGAGGGCTGCCCAGTAGGCGTCTAGGAGGGCGTGAAGCCGGGCCAGTTCGGATTCGTCGAGCGGCTGCGCGTCGGCGGCAGGGGGCACGTTGGGCGCGCCGAATTCGGTCGTGCCGTCGCCGGGGACGCGTTCCACCACGGTGATGTCGCCGGGGCCGGTGGGCGGGCTGAAGGGAATGCCCCCGGCGCTTAGTAGCTGAGCATAGCGCGGTGCCGTGGCGAGCAGGGCATCGACGGCGGCGGTTTCGTCGCGGCCGCTGCGCGACCAGCCGTGCCAGTCAAGGGCGTTGGCGAAGGTACGCTTGGGAGTGGTTTCAAGATAGATCTGAATCATGGTGGGCTCGATTCCTTGATATCAGGTGACGTGCTGCTGCGTACAGAGTGCACGCATCATACCGCATCGCGCCAAAAACACTATTTAGAATTACCAGTTGAAATGATGTGAGTTTGTGAGATAATTGCCGAACCGGTTGGCGTGTGTGGTGCTTTTAAGGAAGGGGAGTGGTATGGTATCGGTTCGCAATCAGCAGCTGCAGGGTATCCTGGCGAAGTTCTTGGAGTTTCTAGCGTGTACGACGGGCTGCAGGCCGAGCAGCGGGTCGACATCTGCGACTTTGCGTTCGGCAATCCGCACGAAATGCCGCTGCCGGAGTTTGGGGCTGCGCTGCAAAAATATGCCGTCCCGCAGAACAAGGACTGGTTTGCCTACAAGATGAACGAACGCGCGTCGCAGGAACACGTGGCGCGCTCGCTGCAGCAGCGGGTGGGGATTGCGTATGCGCCGGAAGATGTCTGCATGACCAACGGGGCGGCGGGGGCGCTGAACATCGCCCTGGCGACCCTGCTGGACCCCGGCGACGAGGTCATCATCAACCTGCCACCCTGGTTTTTCTACGAAGCATACATCGTAGCCTGCGGCGGCGTCGCAGTAAAGGTGAAGGTGAAACCCGACGACTTCGACCTGGATATCGAGGCGATCCGGCAGGCAATCACCACGCGCACACGGGCCATCATCGTCAACTCGCCCAACAACCCGACGGGCAAGATCTATTCGCCGGAGACGCTGCGGGCCTTGGGAGAGATGCTGAGCGAGGAGAGCCGGCGCATCGGGCGGATCATCTATCTCATTTCCGACGAGGCATACAGCCGGATCTTGTTTGACGGCCGGAGCTTTGCCAGCCCGACCGGGTTCTATCCAGATTCGATTCTGGTTTATACCTATGGCAAGACGCTGCTGACGCCCGGTCAGCGCTTGGGCTACCTGGCGCTGGCGCCGACGATGGCCGGACGGCAGGAGCTGCGGAATGCCATGGGCCTCACGCAGGTCGTCAACGGGTGGGGCGTATACAAGCGCGCTCATGCAGTACTCGATGCCGGACTTGGAAACGCTCTGCATCGACATTGAACACCTCCAGCACAAGCGCAATTGGATGGTGCATGAACTCAGCGACATGGGTTACCAGTTGGGCACGCCCGAAGGTACCTTCTATCTGCTGGTCAAGTCGCCGCTGGAGGACGATGTTGCGTTCACCAAGCTGCTGGCGGAGAAGGGCATCTACTGCCTGCCGGGAAGCACGGCGGAGATCCCGGGGTATTTTCGCATTTCGCTGACTGCGAACGAGGAGATGATCCGGCGATCAATACCGGGCTTCTTTGCCGCGATCGAGCAGGTGCAGATGGTTGAATCCGCACGCGTAGGCACGCTGCGGCATCACGTCCCGGGGACGTCCAACGTCCCCGGGACATTACCACGCGCTACTGCTCGCGTCGCCAGGGCATAAGGCCGCGCTCGATGAGGACGACGGCCAGGTAGAAGGCGAGGCCGAAGAAGCAGGCGACGAGGATGGCGGCCCAGGCGTTGGGGGTGTGGAGGACGCTGGCCTCGGTCTTGATGTAAACGCCCAGGTAGCTGACGGCGCCGCCAAAGAACTCGGCGACGATAGCGCCGATCATGCTGAGGGCGGTGCAGATCTTGAAGGCGTTGAAGATAAAGGGCAGCGCCGTGGGCAGGCGCAGCTTGCTGAAGATCTGCCAGTCGCTGGCGGCGTAGGAACGCATCAGCGCGACGCTGTCGGGCGAGGCAGCAGTGAGGCCGCGCACCGCGCTGACCATGGTGGGGAAGAAGCACATCACGGCGACGATGGCGATCTTGGAGCCGGGGCCGATGCCAAACCAGACGATGGCGATCGGCGCCATGGCGACGATCGGGATCGAGTTGGAGGCGACGGCAAACGGAACGAGCACTTCGGAGATCAGCTTGGAGCGGGCCACGATCATGGCGACGAGCAGGCCCAGGCCGCAGCCGATGGCAAAGCCGGCGAGCGCCTCGAGGAAGGTGTTGAGGCCGTAGGTAAAGAGATTGGCGGTGTTGGCGGCAAACGCTCCCCAGATCTGGTGGGGCGCTGGCAGCAGGAAGACGGGGGGCTTCCACACCATCACGAGCAGCTCCCAAAGGATGATGACCATCACGAGGACGGCGATCGGCGCCAGGATGTCGTCGAGGCGCCACGTCTTGCGATTGTTGGGTGCTGCTGTGGTCGTCATTGGCTGGTGTCCATCAACATCCTATTCATGCCGAAGAAACTCTTCCTTTAGCGTTTCGCGGACTTGGGTGACCAGCTCGAAGAAGCGCGGGAGCTCGCGGGTGTCGAAGGTGCGCGGGTAGGGCAGGTCGACGTCGATCACGGTGGCGATGCGGCCGGGGCGCGGGGTCATGACGACGACGCGGCCGGCCAGGAAGACGGCCTCGGCAATCGAGTGGGTGACAAAGATGATGGTCTTATGCGTCGTCTCCCAGATGTCGAGCAGCTCCAGGTTCATGCGCTCGCGGGTGAACTCGTCGAGGGCGCCGAAAGGCTCGTCCATGAGCAGGATGGTCGGGTCGAAGGAGAGGGCGCGGGCGATCGAGGCGCGCTGCTGCATGCCGCCGGAGAGCTGCCAGGGATAGTGGCCGTGGAAGTCGCGCAGGCCGACCATGGCGAGCATCTTGTCGACGCGGCCCTGCCACTCGCGCTTGGGCTGGCCCATTACCTCGAGCGGCAGCTCGACATTGCGGACGATGGTGCGCCACTCGTAGAGGGTGGGCGACTGGAAGACGAAGCCATAGTCGCGGGCGAGCCGGGCGGCGTGCGGCGTCTTGGCGTTGACCTCAATGGTGCCCTCGGTGGGGGTATCGAGGTCGGCGACGAGGCGCAGGAGGGTGGACTTGCCGCAGCCGGAAGGGCCGACAAGCGCGACGAACTCTCCCTTCTCGATGGCCAGCGAGACGTTCGAGAGGGCGATGGTACCGGCGTTGGTATCGCCGTAGACCTTGGAGACGTTGTCGATCCGGATGATTGGCATAGTCACTTCCACATCACTTCCCCATCATTTCCATCGTACGATTAACTTTTCGGCCAGGGCGACGGCGCCGTAGAACAGCAGGCCCATGACGGAGGCGATAACGATCGTGGCCCAGAGGAAGCCGGGGTTGAAGGTGTTCGTCTGGGCGCCGTTGATGATCTGGACGCCGATGCCGTGCTTGGAGCCCGTCGGCAGCTCGCCGATGATGGCGCCGATGACGCTCGCCGTGGAGGCGATCTTGAGCGCCGTGAACAGGTAGGGCGTCGAGTTGGGCAGCCGCAGCTTGGTAAAGATCTGCAGGTTCGTGGCGGCATAGGATCGCATCAGCGCAAATGCGTCACGGTCAATCGATTCCAGGCCGCGCAGGACGTTGATGGTGACCGGGAAAAAGGTCAGGTAGGCGGCGATGGCCGATTTGGGGATCCAGGGCGGCGCCCCCAGCTGGCCGAGGCCGACGACGATCATCGGGGCGATAGCAATGATCGGCACAGTCTGCGAGGCGATGACAAAGGGCAGCAGGCCGCGGCGCGCCACAGGGATGTGGACAAAGAGCACGGCAAAGGCAAAGCCGACCAGGCCGCCGATGACAAAGCCGGTCAGGGCCTCGAGCATGGTATAGGCGGCGTCGTAGAGCAGGATCTGCCACACGAACTGGCCCTTGGCGGCCGGCCGCACGAACGCGGCGCCGATCTGGCTGAGGTGGGGCAGCTTGTAGTCGGGAATGGCGAAGACCGCCTTGCTCCCCTCCCAAATCAGCACGATCAGCACGGCTATGACCACATAGACCAGGACGCGGCGCAGGCGGTCTGAACCATGATGCGTGGGATTCAAGGATTTTCTTGATTCTATCGGCGGCGCCTGTGCGTCAATCATCGGATACTGATTCTTCTTAATCTTGGAAATCCTAAAATCCTACGAATCAAGGTTCAGACACAAATCATACAGCTTGGTGGGGCTGAGCGGTATGTCCAAGATCTCCAAACCTGGTTTGTGCAAAGCGTCCTCGATGGCCTGGGCGAAGAGGGGGCCGACGGGGATGGCGCCGGCCTCGCCTGCGCCCTTGATGCCGAGCGGGTTGAGCGGCGAGGGCGTTTCGACGTGGTCGGTCTCGATGCGCGGGACGTCGTCGGCGGTGGGCAGCAGGTAGTCCATAAACGAGGCGTTGAGCAGCTGGCCGTTGTCGTCAAAGACGAGCTGCTCGTAGAAGGCGTTGCCGATGCCCTGGGCGACGCCGCCCTGAATCTGGCCCTCGAGGATCATGGGGTTGATGACGCGGCCGCAGTCGTGGACGACGACGTAGCGCTTGATCTCGACCTGCATGGTCTCGGGGTCGACCTCGACGATCATGGCGTGGACGCCCGAGGCCGTGGCGCCGCGTTCGGGGCCAAAGTAGTCGGTAGCCTCGAGGCCGGGCTCGGTGCCGGGCTTGACGGCGCCGCGCAGCGGGTTGGCCTTGAGCGCCAGGTCGCCGAGCTTGATGGCGGTGTGCGGGCGCGCCCTTGACCTGGACGGCGCCGTTGGCGATCTCCAGGTCCTCCTCGTCCACCTCCAGCTCGCTGGATGCGTTGCGCAGGATCTTCCGGCGCACGGCTACGGCGGCGGCGTGGATGGCGTTGCCGGCGACGACGGCGCCGCGGCGAGGCGAAGGTGCCGGCGCCCCAGTAGAACTCGGCGGTGTCGCCGGTGACGAGCCGCACGTTGGTGACGTCGACGCCGAGCTGGTCGGCCACGATCTGGGCAAAGGAGGTGAAGTGGCCCTGGCCCTGGGTGCCGATGCCGGTGGCGACGCTGACGCGGCCGCTGGACTCGACCGTGACCTTGGCGCCTTCGTAGGGGCCGATGCCGGTGCCTTCGACGTAGGTGACAATCCCGATCCCGACGTGGCGGCCCTCGGCGCGGCAGGCGCGGCTGCTCCTCCTGGAGGAACTTGTCATAACCGATCAGCTCCACCGCCTTTTCGAGCGCGGGCAGGTAGTTGCCGCTGTCGTAGGTGAGGGGCGCAAAGTCCTGGTAGATGATCTCGTTGTTGTAGGGGAACTTGTCCGGCGGGATCAGGTTGCGCTTGCGGATCTCGACGCGGTCGATGCCCAGTTCGCGGGCGGCGAGGTCGAGCAGGCGTTCCATGACAAAGACGCCGTGCTGGCGGCCGGCGCCGCGGTAGGGCGTGACGATCGGCTTGTTGGTAAAGACCGACTTGAACTCGCTGTAGTAGTGCGGCACGTCGTACTGGCCGAGCAGCGTGCACTGGCTGTTGAGCGGCACGGTCAGGCCGTAGGGAGCGTAGGCGCCGGCGTCGTGCACGAAGACGTCGTGCACGCCGAGGATTTTGCCGTCGCGCGTCAGGGCGATCTCGGCCTCATGGACCTGGCCGCGCTCCTGGGTGGTGGCGAAGAAGTTCTCCTCGCGGTCCTCGATCCACTTGACCGGGCGGCCGAGGCGCATGGCGATCCAGGGGATCAGCACCTCTTCGGGGTAGAACATCATGATCTTGGGGCCAAAGCCGCCGCCGATAAAGGGGGCGATCACGCGCACCTGTTTTTCGGAGAGGCCGAGCATGGCGGCGAGCCCGTTGCGGATGGGGATGGGCGCCTGGGTGGTATCCCAGATCGTCAGCTCCTCGGTCGCGCGGGTCCCAACTGGCGACGATGCCGCGATTCTCCATGGCGGCGGCGGTGCCGCGGTCGTAGGCGAAGCGGCGCTTGATCAGGACGTCGGCCTGCTTCAGTGCCTTCGGCGTAGTCGCCCTTGCGCTGGATCGACGTGGGCGTTGAGGTTCTGCGGCAGGTCGTCGTGGACGAGCGGCGCGCCAGGGTCGAGCGCATGCTCGATGTCCACCACGGCGGGCAGCATCTCGACCTCGACAAAGACCTGTTCGGCGGCGTCTTCGGCCTGGTAGCGGCTTTCGGCCACGACGACGGCGATCGGCTCGCCGGAGTGGCGGATCTTGTCCTTGGCCAGCGGGACCTGCGTGCGCGGGTTGAAGACCAGGTCCTTGACGGGCGGCGGCGGGACGAGCAGGGGGCCGGGCTGCCAGTAGGCGCCGAGGTCGGCGGCCGTGTAGACGGCGACCACGCCGGGCATGGCGAGGGCGGCGGAGGTATCGATGCGCTTGATGCGGGCGTGGGCGTAGTCGGAGCGGACAAAGGCCGCGTGCAGCATGCCGGTGAGATGGACGTCGTCGGTAAAGGTGGCCTGCCCGGTGAGCAGGCGCGGGTCCTCGTTGCGCTTGATGGGCTGGCCAAAGTAGCGGGTTGCCATAGGGTTAGCCTCCCTTCCCCTGGACCGCAGGCGTCCTCGCCTGCATCTTCGCGCGGAAGGAGCAGGCGGGGACGCCTGCGGTCCAGTAGACGCCTGCGCTGCTGCAGGAGCACGGCGTCGACGATGTTCTGGTAGCCGGTGCAGCGGCAGAGATTGCCGGAGATGGCGTCGCGGACCTGCGCCTCGGTGGGCTGCGGGTTCTCCTCCAGGAACGGGATGAGCGTCATGAGGAAGCCCGGCGTGCAGTAGCCGCACTGGAGGGCATGCTTCTCGCGAAAGGCTTCCTGCAGCGGGTGCATCTGCTCCGGCGTGCCCAGCCCCTCGACCGTCGTCACCTCACGGCCGTTGGTCTGGACGGCGAAGAGGATGCAGGAGCGCACGGCCTCGCCGTCGAGCAGGATGGTGCAGGCGCCGCACGAGCCGTGTTCGCAGCCGACGTGCGTGCCGGTAAGGCCCAAGCTCGTGGCGCAGGAAGTCGCTGAGCAGCAGCCGCGGCTCGACGCTGCGTTCGTAGCGGGTACCGTTGACGGTAACGGAGATCGGGATCAGGTCAGGCATACGAAACCCTCGCAAGGCTTCCGGGAAGACCCCCCTCTTCCCGGAAGAGGGGGGTCTTCCCGGAAGGGGTCATTAGGGCGGCGATCATTGCGGCACCTCCGCGCGAGCGAAGGCGTCGGTCAGGGCGCGGCGGCCGAGGACCTCGACGAGGTGGCGGCGGTAGGCGACGCTGGCGTGGATGTCGCCGAGCGGGTCGATGTCCTCCTGCGCGGCGATGTTGGCGGCGGCGGCGATGGCCGCGGGCGTGGGCGCCTCGCCGATCAGGGCGGCGGCGGCGTTGGGGGCGGCGGTGGGGCCTTCGCCGACGCTGAGATAGATCAGCCGGGCGTCCGTGCACCGGCCACCGGCGCCAACCTGGACGACGGCGGCGACGCCGACGATGGCGTAGTCGCCATGCCGGCGCGCAAACTCGTGGAACGACCAGCCGCTGCCCGGCGGGAGGGCCGGGATGTCGATCCGGACGAGCATTTCGTCGGGTTCCAAGGCGGTGGTAAAGAGGCCCTGGTAGAAGTCGGCGGCCCCGATCACGCGATGGCCTTCCAAGTTGGCCAGGTGAAACGAGGCGTCGAGCGCCACCATGACGGCCGGCAGCTCGGCAGCGGGGTCGGCATGGGCCAGGCTGCCGCCGAGCGTGCCCCGGTTGCGGATCTGCGTGTGGGCGATGTGGGGCATGGTCGCGGCGAGCAGGGGCGCGACCTGTGCCACTTCGAGGCTGCGCTCGAGGCTGCGCTGGCGAGTCATGGCGCCGATCTGCAGCCCATCGCCGTCAGCGCGGATGTAGGCCAGCTCGGGCACGCCGTTGAGGTCGATCAGCGCGGCGGGCTGCGCCAGGCGGAAGTTCATCGCCGGGACCAGGCTCTGGCCGCCGGCGAGGAGCTTGCCGTCGCCGGCATTTTCGGCCAGGAGCGTGAGCGCCTCGTCGACCGTGGTGGGGGCGTAGTATTGAAATGGCGCCGGTTTCATGCGGGCATTCCTATTCGGTGCAGCAGGCAGCTAGACACCGAGTTTCTCAAAGAAACTCGGTGTCTTCACCCCTCGTCGGTCCAGGCCACGGCACGGCAGAAGGCGGCTTCGCCGCCGCCGAACTTCCACGGGAAGACGCCGAGGGTGAGGCGGCGGTTGTGGAGGGCGGGATTGCCGATGTCGCCGCCAAGGTTCTCGACGTGGATGCAGTCGTGCGGGAAGAGCGCGTTGTGCGTCAGCTGGTAGGCCGAGTTGGGGAAGAGGACGTCGATCTGGTCGGCGCCAAACTTCTCCTCGCAGCGGGCGCGCACCTTCTGCCAGTGCTCGAGACCGCCCTTGCCGAGGAAGCGGCCGATGGGCAGGTTCATGGGGTGGTCGGTGGAGATCATGTCGACGCCCCAGATGTGGATCTTCTTCTCGATCAGCCAGTCGCAGATGCTGTAGTGCGGGCCTGGGTGGCGCTGGATATAGCGCTCCTCGTCGCCGTCGGGACTGAGAAAGGTGTACTTGT
Source organism: uncultured Chloroflexia bacterium (assembly GCA_963701415.1). Taxonomy (GTDB): domain Bacteria; phylum Chloroflexota; class Anaerolineae; order Caldilineales; family Caldilineaceae; genus Fredericiella. The sequence goes on along the minus strand of CAVPAH010000015.1, from coordinate 114,803 downwards.
GCCAGCCGGTATTGATGAAGAGAATATCGCCCTCGCGGACTTCGGCGCGCTCCTCGATCATCGTCGGGTGTGAAGACGTCCAGGTCGTCGAGCATGTCGCTGAGGTCGACGATCACGCCGGGACCGTAGCACCACTCGATCGGGATCTGGTCGATGGTCTTGCCGTTGGTGACGAAGTGGCGGGGCGCGTCCAGGTGGGTGCCCATGTGGTTGGAGGTCTGGATGTACTGGGCGTTGACGCCATGCTCGGACTTGCGCTTGAAGTACTTGACCTCAAACGGCGGGTAGAAGGGCCAGAACGAGCAGTCGGCGTTGAGGACTTGCGAGAGATCGTAGATCTTGGACATGGGTCACTCCAGGGTTTGCGCTAGGTTGGTTACTTGCTCTTGAGGCGGGCGAGAATGCCCATCAGCTTTTCGTTGCCGCCGGCGGGTGGGCGCCAGTCTACGTGCACGACCCCGGCACCTTGGTCGGCAAGGCTCCCGGCGAAGGATTCGAGGCCGGCGTTGATGGCGGAAAAAGGTGCGCTGAGCCCGGCCGGGTCGACGGGCGGCAGGTCGCCCGGTCCTCCGCGCCCACGGACCAGTGCCCCGGCATGGGCGACGGCGTCTTCATTGGTGGTGGCGACATAGGCACCGGCGGCCGCCAGCTGCGCCACCTGCTGTTCCATATTCTGCGGGTCGGCGTCGGTACCCACCACGACGGCCACGATCTCCAGGTGGCGGCCCCCATCCGCCGCCAGCCGGCGTGCCTCGGCCAGGACCGGCGCCAGCTCGGCAGCCGGGTCGGGATGGGCGCCGTAGCCGAGCACGACGTCCACAAGGAGCACGGCCACCTCCGGGTCGGCGGCTTCCTGGAGGATGCGCTTGATGCGCAGGTCGTTGTCGAGCATTGGGTGCAGGCGGCCGACCGTAAACTCGTCCTCGCCGAGGTCGACGATCGAGTGTTCCTGGCTGTGAAGCGAGTTGGGCAGCTTGTACGCCTTGTCAAGCGGGGCGTTGGCCCAGACCGCCGGCACGTAGTCCTGCAGGAGCAGCTGGGCCTCGTAGGCGAGGGTGCCGCCCGAGAAGATCCCGCGCAGGTAGCACTGCCCCGGCGCAAAGGGCGGCAGCGGCGGGGGCGCGGGCGGTGCGTCCTCGATGGCGGCCAGCTCGACGGCCAGCTCGGCGGCGGCGTCGAGGGTGCGGGCAAAGTAGACGTTCTCCTGGATCGGTTCGGGGGCGTGGTAGCCGATAAAGTCGACGACGACCGGCTTGCCCGTAGTGCGGGCGGCGGCCACAAGCTTGGCGGCGACTTTCGGGGAAGGCGGCTTGGAGACGATCAATATTACGCTTGTCTCGGGGTCGCGGCCGAGCAGGTCGAGCGCCTGCAGCGCAGTGGTGGCGCCGACCGCTTCGGACAGGTCGCGCCCGCCGGTGCCAAGGGCATGGGTGATGCCGCTGCCCAGCTGGTGGATGCGGGCGGTGACAAGCTGGAGGCCGGTGCCCGAGGCGCCGATCACGCCGATGGGGCCGCGGCGCACGGCGTTGGCAAAGCCGAGCCCGGTGCCGTTGACGATGGCAGTGCCGCAGTCGGGTCCCATCACGAGCAGTCCCTTCTCGGCCGCGGTGCGCTTGAGCGCGATCTCGTCCTCCAGGCTTACGTTATCGCTGTAGAGAAAGACGTGGCGGCCGAGGTCAAGCCCTTGACGGGCGACGCCGGCGGCAAAGCGGCCGGGGACGGAGACGAGCAGCCAGCGGGCGTCGGGTGCCATGTTGGCGGCGGTCTCGATGCTGCGCGGGCGGAAGTCGGTCGTGTGGCTCGCCTTCCGGGCGAGCAGGGCGTCCACCTGGGCCAGGGCGGCGTCGGCGGCGGGGGCATCGGCCGCACGTACGGCGATGATGAGGTCGTCGGCGCCGGCGGCCTCGGCGTCGGGCGTCAGCAGGTCGCTCTGGGCGAGGACATCCTTGTTGGCGGGGGTGCCCATCACGACGCCGGCGTCTTCCACCCCGGCGAGGGCGACGAGCCCACGCTGAAGCTGCATGAGGACCACCGAATCGTAATAGGCTCCGGGTCGTACTTGCACGCGAATCATGGACTTGCCTTTATGCATCGAAACCGCCCCAGGCTCGCCACACCGGGTACGGAGCAGGCAAGCAAATCGGCGGCGAGGAGGGGCGGGGCAGCTGGCGTACCTGCGCAAAGCGTTGTGCCGCCCCACCGTAGTAAAAGAATGGGCGGAATTTTAACGGGAGAGGGGGTGTGCTGTCAATGAGCCGAGAAAGCATAGGGGCGATTAGCGCCGGCACGGACAGTCCTGCGGAGGAGGCCGATAAAATATAGTAGTATTTTTCACAATATTGACTTTACTTGTTGGCGGGCGTATGATGGTTCCGCCTTTGCCCCGGGCCAGCCGATCCCACGCTTTTCGGCGATAACTCATCGTTGCTTGCTTGCTGTCATTTGGTGACAGTTCCTTGTGCGTGCACTGGCTGTCTTCAGGACAGTCGTGGCGGCTGCCAAAGCGATCCTGGGTTTTTCAGTACCATGTCAGCAAGCAAGAGTGCGTAAAACTGCATGAGTTCCGCCAGGTTCGTCGCTGCGCGTGACAGCTGCTGTCCGTGGCCACCCCGCATCCAGGCGGGCGCCCTACACGGCAATCTTCACTGCCGGGTGCTGCGACAAGGAGATCTGACATGGCAAACCAGCGAGTCACGGCGCGGGCCGCGTCCAGCCTGCAGCCCGCGGTTATGATTTGCCTGTTTGGTGTGTTCCGAGTAATTAATTCCGGGCATGAAGTAGCAATTGCGCGCGGGAGCAAGGTCGAGACGCTGCTGACCTACCTGGCGCTGCACTACCGCGATGCCATCGCACGCGAACTGCTGCTGAGCGCGCTGTGGCCTGAATGCGACGCAGTGCATGCCGGCCAGTCATTGAACAGTCTGGTCTACAGCGTACAGAAATTGTTTGAAAACGTGCCGTCCGGCGTGGCGCCTGTCGTACAGGCCAACGGCTACTACCGATTGAACGAACAAGCCGGTGTCTCCGTCGACGTTGCCCTGTTTTGCGAGCAGGCAGACTTAGGCGACGGGCTGGCGCGCGAAGGCGCTGCACCCGGCGCAGCGGCAGCATACGAACAGGCAGCCGCCTTCTACCGCGGCGACCTGTGTGCCAGCGCCGACGTCAACGCGCTGTTGGAGCGCGAGCACCTGCGCGCGCGCTTCCTGGGAATCTTGTCGTGGCTGGCCGACTACCACTATGGCCTCCATCAATATCATGCTGCCCTCCGGTCGATCCATCTGCTGCTGACCAGCGATGCGTGTCGCGAAGATGCCCACCGGCTGGCAATGCGTTGCTACGTGCGGGTCGGGCAGCGGGCGCAGGCGCTGCGCCAGTATCAGCTGTGCAGCAAAATTCTGCAGAGCGAATTTGACGCCGAGCCAGAGCCGGCGACGACTGCGCTTTACCACCAGGTTCGCCTCGATCCAGGCGCCATTTAGTCCCAAACTTCAGCCATCTTTCTGCCGGCAAATCAGCCGAACTTCAGCGGCGGTTCAGGCGCGCCTGCTTAACTGGTGCATAGGAAGTGAACTTCCGTACTTGTGGAGCGCCAGCGTGGCAGCCAGCCTATGCCGGAACATCTCTCAGACGTTTACAACATTGCGCTGATCGTTCGCCTGGTCGTTACCAAGGACGGGCGCCTCGTCCATGGTGAGATCCTCGATGCAAAAGAGCAGAGCCGCGGGAGGTTCCGGGCGTGGAGCGAACTTGCGGCGGCGCTGCAGACATGTGCCGAGGCTGGAAGCGCTGACAAAGCTTCCCCACCGCCGACTTCATTCTGATCTCATTGCAACTTCATTGCACTCCCTATTGCAGCCTCAGAGCGCCCATGAGGAACGCTTGATAGGGTGTGGGCATGGCGACGTACCAGTCTGTTTTTGCTACCTGTGCTGCCATTCGCAACCTGCTGCTGCAGGCCCGGTCACCTGACCTGTTTGGGGCCGATATTGAAAACGTCGACTGCCAGGTCTTTACCACAGCCGACTTCAGCAGCAACATTCCGGCGGAAGGCCAGGTGGCGCTCTTTCTATATCGCGTCGACGTCAACCCGGTCCAGCGCACCTTGCCGCCGCGGCCGCGTTTCGACGGCGTGCGCGAACGCCGCCATCTGCCGCTGGACCTGCAGTTTCTGCTCGTGCCGCGGGCCACCCAGGCCCAACTCCAGCAGCTGATCCTGGGCTGGATGATGCGCGTCGTCGAGGACAACGCCTCCATTCCGGCCAATATCCTGAACAGCGAGCTGGAAGGTGTCTTTGCCGCTGAAGAACATATCGAAGTCACCCCCGGCAGCCTCACCACGGAGGAGATCTTGCGGCTGTGGGATCAGCTGCCGTCTGACTTCAATATCTGCGTTCCGTACTGCGCGCGGGTGCTGCGCATCGAGTCGCCGGTCAGCCAGTTGGAAGGGCCGCCGGTTCTGCAGCGCGATCTGGATTTTCGAGGGTAGATGCCGTGCTGCTCAATCTTGCGCCACTGGACCTGATCACCTACCGCGGGGCGCTGGCCCTACGCTTTATCGACAGCGTCACCGGTGCCGCCGTGACCGGCGACCTGCGCGTGCGGGCCTGGGCGTACGACCCGGCTACGCCGCGCGCTGCACGCCGGGTGGACGAAGCCGAGCTGTCGCCCAACAGCGGTATCTACGGCTTCCGGGGGCTGCCCGGTCTGGAGGGCTACCAGATCGGCGATGCCGTGCCCGCGGCCAGTCTGGCGTACATCGTTCACGTCGAGGACGGCCGCGGCCGCTTCCTGCCCCAGACTCGCCGCTACGACCTGCCTCTGGCGCAGCCGGCGGTACAGCAGGTGATCCTCTATTCCGTCCGCCGACCGGGCCACGCCCATCGGCTACGCCACCGTACGCGGCCAACTGCTGCGCACCGGCGCCCCAGCCGGTAATCCGGCCAGAGGTAACGGTGATCGAACCGGCACGCTGGGCGCGGCTCGCCCTGGCGGTGCCACCCGGCAGTCCCGGCGATCCGCCGGTCACCTTTTGGGGCCAGGCCGACGGGCGGGGCACAGTGGTTCTCATGGCTCCGTATCCCCTGCTGCCCTCGGGCGTACTGCTTGATGCCGCCGTCTGGAGTGTGGCCGCGTCCGTCGACCACGAGCCGGCCGGCCAGGCCGCCGATTACGACCTGCTGGAAGTGGTCCTGCCCGGGCTGCTGCCGAATGCGGAGGCGCAGCAGTTGCTGCCGCCCTTTCAGGCTACCCTCGAGTCCCAGGGAGCGGCCATCCTGTTTGGCGCCGTCACGGTGGTAGATGCGGAGGCACGCATCTACGGGATCGCCGGCCCAACCAACGCTACCGAATTGGACTTTGACCTGTCGTTTGGCCGGCCTCTGATCCTGCGCACGCAGGTTGACGGGGATCCGAGCCACCCGTTGTCGGAACTATTGATGCAGTCAGCTTGATCCGGAATCTCTGCGTTAGCGTGAAACTGACCGTCAGCGTGCAAGGCCCTCGGCAAAGGAGAGCCCTCAGTTAAGGAGACGATGCAATGCCTGAATACCTGTCACCGGGCGTCTATATTGAAGAGACAAGCTTCCGGTCCAAGACCATTGAAGGGGTAAGCACCAGCACGGCGGGTTTTGTGGGACCCGCGCGCTACGGCCCGGTCAGCGGCGCGCCGGTGCTGGTCACCAGCCTGGCCGAGTATCAGCGCATCTTCGGTGACCTCGAAGATCTGAACTTCACCGACCAGGCGAACACGCAGGTTGGGTACCTGGGCCACGCCGTGCGGGCGTTCTTTGAAGAAGGCGGCCGGCGGCTCTTTGTGCAGCGTGTGTTCAACGCCCCGCGCGCCGCCGGTTTTGACATTCAGAACGGCGTCCCCGGGCACCACTACGCCCTGGCCGACACGCTGGCCGCCTCGTTTGCCGGCGACATGCTCGCCGCCGCCACCAATCAGTTCAACGTCGCTACACAGGTTGCTACTGACGCAGCCGCCTGGGCTGCCTCGCCGGAAGGCCAGGCCGCTGCAGCCGCCGCAGCTGCGGCCGAAGCGGCCGCCGCGGCCGCGCGGGACGCATGGCAAGCGGCGGTCGCGATTCTGACCGACCTCGACGCAGGTGCAGACACCGATGCCGGCGACGTGACCGATGCGGCCGGCGGCCTTGCTACGGCCCGTACCAACCTCGCTACGGCCCGTACAGAACTCGCTACGGCCCAGACCGACTTCGATGCCACTCCCACACCAGAAAATGCCGGCATCCTGGCGGCCGCCCAGGAGGCGCTTGACATTAGCCTTGACGCGGTGACGAGCTCACAATCAGCTTGGTACGCGGCCACCACGGCGCAGCAGATCGAGATTATCCAGCCGCCGGACGGCGAGCGGCCGCTGCGGCTGGTCGCGCGCTTCCCCGGCGCGGCGGGCAACCTGCGCGCCAACTTCAGCCTGCGTGCCGGGGGCAATGTCTACCAGGCGCGGGTGGGAATGCCGAACCCCGGCCTCAATCGGCAGCGCAGTGGCGCGCTCGTGCATGTGCGCACCCGGCCGACAGCCGACGATCCATGGGTGCTGCCTGCCAACGCGGGCGTCGACGGCCTGATGATCGCCAACTATGATCAAGCAGCAGACCTGTGGACGCTAAACGGGGTCGATGCCGCCGGCGCCGGAACGACCCTGCCGCTGGACGGTGCTTTCCGTGTCGCCATGGGGACTGGACAGTTCGAGGTGCGGCCCCTGAGCGTCATTGTGTCAGTCGAGCGGCCCACCAGCGAGGCGAACCTGTTCGAGCGCGAGGAGACGCTGGGTGAGTTCGCCTTGGAGCCGGAGCGGCGCACCAGCCTGCTCGACACCTTCACGGCCAACCCGGAGAGCGGCTTTGCTGCCCTGACTACCCCGTTCGCCATCGTGCTGCCGTCCGCCATGGCCGTGCCTACGGCCGTGCTGATCGCGCGCAACCTGATGGCCGCGGGCGGACTGATGCGGCTGCTGGGGCCGCGCACGACGCTGGAACTGCGCTACACGTTGGCGGGCGGCGACGACGGCGCCCTGCCGCTGGCACCCAACTACACCGGCGATCCCGCCTTCAACGACCTGACGGGCGACGTGCTGCTCATGCCGCTGAACGGTTTGCTGGCGTTCGAGAGCCAGGAAGATATCTCGATCGTGGCGGCCCCGGGCTACACGGCCGACCGCGACACCGATGGTGCGCTGGGCATCCAGAACGCGGTGATCAACCACTGCGAACGGATGCGCTACCGGGTGGCCGTGCTGGATACCCCCGAGAACCAGACCACCACCGAGGCGCTCGACTTTCGCAACTTGCGTTCGTCCGACTACGCCGCCATTTACTATCCGTGGATTGACGTCATCGACCCCCGGCCCAGCCGGGGCGGCAGCCGGCTCAAGCTGCCGCCGAGCGGATTTATGGCCGGCATCTACGCCCGCAACGATATCGAGCACGCCGTCTTCAAGGCCCCGGCCAACGAAGTCGTGCGGCTGGCGGTCGATTTCGAGGTGCTGGTCAACGGCGCGCAGCAGGACATCCTTAACCCGAACGGCGTCAACTGCCTCCGTTTTTTTGAAGGCCGCGGCTTCCTGGTGTGGGGCGCCAGGACGATCAGCGACGACCCTGAATGGAAGTACATCAGCGTGCGCCGCTACTTTGCCTACCTGGAGCGCTCGATCGACCGCAGCACGCAATGGGCGGTCTTTGAAAACAACGGGCCGGAACTGTGGGGGAAGATCCGCCGCGCGGTGGAGGACTTCCTGTACAACGAATGGGTCGCCGGCGGCCTGTTGGGAGCCAAGCCAGAGCAAGCGTACTTTGTCCGCTGCGACCGCAGCACGATGACGCAGAACGATCTCGACAATGGGCGCCTGGTGTGCCTGGTCGGCATTGCGCCGGTTAAGCCGGCCGAGTTCGTCATCTTCCGCATCGGCCAGTGGACGGCCGATGCCAACAACTAGGCGCAGTGCGGGCAGCAGGAAATTGAGAGAATCGGAGGTAACTTATGGCCGTACAACGCGACAACCCGTATATCGCCTTTAACTTCCTGGTCGACCTGGGTACCGGCGACACCGGCAGCGTCCAGGCCGGGTTTCAGGAGGTCAGCGGGCTCAATATGGAGATCAAGCTGGCAGACTACCGTAACGGTAACGAGCCGGTCAACCACGTCCGCAAGGTCATCGGCATGCATTCCTTTGGCGACGTCACCCTCAAACGGGGGTTGATCGGCGCCCTGGACTTGTGGGAGTGGATCGGGCAGGCGCGCGACGGCAGCCAGGCGGCGGCGCGCAACGTGACCATCCAGATGCTGGACGAGGCCCACAACGACGCCGTCATGACCTGGCGGCTAAGCAACGCCCGGCCGATGCGGTACACAGCCCCTTCGCTCAACGCCAAGTCGGGGACCGAGGTAGCGATCGAGGAACTGGTGCTGTCTGTCGAGGCAATGGCGATCGAGTAACCAACCATGCTCAGTTCTGTCGACACCCTGGTGCGCCTGCCCGGCGTAGTGTGCGAAACCCGCCTGCCCAACCTGGAGCCGCGCCCGCTGCGGCTGGACGTGGCTGCCTTTGTTGGGCTCGCCGAGCGCGGTCCCCTGGACGTGCCGGTCTTGATCGAGGATATCAGCCAGTACCGGCTCATCTTCGGCGGCGATCTGCCGCTGGCCCGCGTCGAAGGCCGGCCTGTGTTTGCGCACCTGCCGCAGAGCGTGGCAGCGTTCTTCGGCAACGGCGGCCGGCGCTGCTATGTCGTCCGTGTCGCCGGGGCCGGCCGGCGGGCGAACCAGTTCCAGTTGCCCGGCTTGCTGCAGGATGCAGGCGACGGCGACTGGCAGCCGGTGGTCACGCCGGCCGCCTGGGTCGGCCGCTGGTCGGACCTGGTCAGCCTGGCCGCAAGCCTGCGGCTGCAGCCGCTGCAGATCCGAGTCGACACTCCCCCGCTGGAGATTGCGGGCAGCGCGCTCGCCGCCGGCAGCTTCCTGCTGCCGCTGCGCCTGCCCAAGCCCAGTGCGCTCCAGCCCGGCGACCTGCTGCGGCTCCAGCTCGAACGTGCCGGCGGCGAGCGCTACCACCTGTATGTACGCGCCGGCACCGTCATACAGGAGCCTGGCATCGTCTCCGTCCAGCTGTTTGGTATTCCGGTTCTCGTCCGTCCGGCCGCGCCCGGCAGCCTGTTTCGGACAAATCCGGACGCCGTAACGCCGACGACCGTAGCCATACTGACTGCCTCGGGCTGGGCGGCGCTGCCCTTTGCGGCGGCCGACTACGGCTGGTCGGGCCCCACGGGGGACAGCAGCGCATACCGCCTGGCCATGCCGCCGCCGGACCCGGATCCCGCAGCAGGGACGCGGATCGAAGTGGGCACGCTGCTGCGGATCGGCGGCCCCGGCGGCGCTATGCCGGTCTTCTTTGTCGCCGAGCAGGTGCAGCGCGGCCCCGACCCGGGCGGCAGCGGCGATATCCGCCTGATTGTGGACAGCGCCCACCCGCTCCAGGTCGTGGCCGGTACGGCGGACGAGGTACACCGGCTGACCCAGGTCGACCTGCTGAGCTTCGACCTGTCGATCCGCGAGGGTGAGACGACCATCGAAAGCTGGCCAGATCTGCGCTTTAGCGACGGCGCCAATGGCTGGCGCACCATGCTTCAGCCCTCGATCGATATGGGCAGCGTCAATCCCGCTGCGTTTACAGTCGACCACTTTGCCCCGTACTCGCTGCGCCTGGGCGCGCCTGAGGCAGCCAACGAAGCAGCCGTGGGGCGCAGTGGCGAGACGCCGATCCTGCCGATCGGCATGGGGGTGCTGCCCGTGTTCCAAGGGCCGCGGGCGGATCCTCTGCGCAGCAGCAAGGATGGGCTGGACGAGTACGATCCGGTAGGGCTGTTTGTTGACGAGGCGTTTGCCACGCTGGGCGTGCGGAGCCTGCTGTCCGCGGCCAATGAGCTGCTCCACCTCGCCGATCCGCCGCGCCGGCTGCGGGCGATGCACTGCCTCATCCCCGTCGACGAGGTGGCCATGATCGCGATCCCCGACCTGGCGCACATTGGTTGGGCGCAGTTCGAACAGCCGCAGTTCGTCGAGCCTACGCCTGAGCCCCCTACGCCTGAGCCGCCCAAGGGCTTCCATGACTGTCGCGCAGGCGCCGTGCCGGACGTGCCCGGGGGTGACTGTGCCGCCATGCCGGTGGTAACGCTGGCCATAGCCGGCGTTGTGGCGGACCCCAGCAGCCAGGCATGGTTGGAGGACCTGCCCGAGCAGCTGCCGCTGGCAGAGCACGACGACGAAGCGATGCGGGAGGTGCAGCGGGTGCTCATCCGCCTCTGTGCGGCGCGGGCCGACATGGTTGGCCTGCTGAGCCTGCCGCAGCATTACGACGCCCAGGCGGCGGTGCAGTGGCATGAACAGCTGACCACTACCCCCGATTTTTATGACGGCGACCCATTGAGCTATGGCGCCCTCTATCACAGCTGGCCCGCCGTGCGCGAGGAAACGGTTCCGGCGCTAGCGCCGCTGCGCTATCTTCCGCCTGATGGATTTGCCGCCGGCATGATAGCCGCCCGTGAGCTGCGGCGCGGGGCCTGGATCGCCCCGGCTAACGTTGCCCTGCAGAACGTGGTCGACTTGCAGCCCACCTTCGGCGACAGTGCGTGGTCGCAGCTTTACCAGCGGCAGCTCAACATCGTGCGCCACCCACCCGGCCGCTATGTCTTGATGAGCGCCATGACGCTGGCCCACGACCGCACCTTGCGCCAGGTGAGCGTGCGCCGCCTGCTGATCCTGCTGCGCAAGCTGGCGCTGCGCGAAGGCCAGCGCTATGTCTTCGAAACCAACAACGAGCGTTTCCGCTCGCTGGTCCAGACCTATTTTGAGAATATCCTGACCCGGATACTGGAGCGGGGTGGTTTGCAGGCTTTTCAAGTGGTGACCAACGAGGAGATCAACACCCGGAACGACTATGACAACGGTCGCTTCCTGATTGCGCTCAAGGTAGCGCCGACACTCCCGATCGAATATATCACCATCACCATGCTGCGTTCCGGCGACGACGCCATCGCCGTGCTAGGGGGATAGCGTATGCCCAATCCCGTCTTTGAATCCGTCACGCCGCCGTTCACAACATTTCGTTTTGAGGTAATCCTGAACCTCAACAAGCCGATGAACGGCATCAGCGATCCAGTCTGCAGCGCCGCCTTTGCCGAATGCAGCGGGCTGGAGATCTCGATGCAGCCCGAATCATTCACGCAGGGGGGAGACAACCAGATGCTCACCCACCTGAAGAATAAGGTGACGTATGGCCAGCTGACCCTGAACCGGGGCATGACCGCCAGCAAGCACCTGTGGATTTGGATGGAGGCGGCCGGGGCGCCGGGCGTCGACGCCCGGGCCAACGGCACCGTCAAGATGCTCAATCCGGACGGCAGCACGGCGACCGTCTTCAAGCTGTTCGACTGCCTGCCGGTCAGCCTGCGGGGGCCCAACCTCAACGCCCGCACCGGCGAGGTGGCGATCGAGGAGATGACCCTGGCCTACGGCCGCCTGACCAACGGCGAGTCCGAGGCCGGCGGGTCGCTCAATTTCTCGGCGGGCTTTGGCGTAGGCGTTAACGCAAGCGTCGGCATCGGCGTCAGTGCCAGTGCCGGGCTGAGCGTCAGCGGCGGCCCGGGGCTCAGCGGCGGCATCAGCGTGGGGATCAGTGGTGGGGCCGGTTTTAGCCTGGGGTAGATCATGAGCTTAGTCAAGGCCAAGCTGTCCGACAACAAGGGGCACGAGCTGGAAGTCCAGTTCAATCCCGAGACGTTAAGCATTGAGCACCAGACTTTTGGCGAAGACAGCCGCAAGCGCCCGGGTGACCAGGCGGAGCGCGGAGGCGCCGAAGAAGCCGGCCAGTCGGCGGTCAAGACGGGCTATTCGACCAGCATTTCGTCGGTCACGCTGCTATTCGACACCAGCGACAGCGGGCAGAACGTGCGCGACTACACGCTGGTGGTCGCCGACATGATGAAGCCCGACAAGAACGTCGCGCCGGTGGTGACTTTCCAATGGGGTTCGCTCGTGTTCCGGGTGACCATCACCGGCTTTACTGAGGAGCTGACCTATTTTTCTGACCAAGGGGTGCCACTGCGCGCCAAAGTCAACCTGCGCATGACCGAAGCGGCCGAGGAGCGGGCCGCCAACAATATCACCAGTCAGAACAGCGGGCTGGGCTTTGCCGCCTCGGCCTCGGTCGGCGCCTCCATCGGAGCCTCGGCCGGGTTTTCGGCGGGAGTCTCGGGCGGATTTTCAGCAGGGGCCTCGGCGCGGGTCTCGGGCGGGTTCGGCGCCGGGATCTCAGGTGGTGTATCTGGTGGTGCGTCGATCGGGGCGTCCGTCGGTGCCTCCGTAGCGGCTGGGCTTAGCGCCGGTGCATCCATCGGCACCACACCGCTGTCGTTTTCGCAGGGCGGTCAATCGCTGCAGGCGATGGCGGCCCAGGCCGGCGTCGACTGGAAGGTCGTGGCCGAGGCCAACGACATCGACAACCCCCGCCTTCTGCAGGCAGGCGCGGCGGTGAATTTGAACGTTACGTAAGGGAGAAACTCGGTTTCTCAAAGAAACCGAGTTTCTGGGACCGTAGAGAGGAGGCAGCATGCCCGTAGTCATCAAGGACTTTTCCGTAGAAACCGAAAGCCTGGGCGGTTCGGGGTCACCCAGCCAGCCGCCGAGCGCCCAGGAGCAGCCGCAGGCACAGGCGCGATCTCAAGGTGCCCGGCAAGTCGTCGAACTGCTAAAGGCGGCACAGCAGCGTGCCTGCCGCCTGCACGCCGACTGATCGGGGCATGAGACCCAGGACGAAACCAGGAGCGCAGACTTGACCATACTGCCAGCGATCTACGTCATGACCAGCCGGGTGTCCTTCGACGGACAGTTCAACCCCGGCGTCAGCAACAACGTCAACTCCGCCGTCGTCACAGAGTGCGTCGACGGGCTCTATGCCTGCGAGGTCGAACTGCTGAATCATGACGCCCTCGACTACCTGTATTTTGACCGGAAAGAGTTCGATTTTGGCGCCAAAATCGAGTTCGCCGTCGGCCTGGGTGCCACGAACGAAACGCTGTTTGAGGGGTACATCACCGGGCTGGAGGCCCGCTATCTGGACGGCGGCGGCAGCCGGCTGACGATCCTGGCCGAAGACGCCCTGCAGAACCTGCGCATGACGCGCCGCACGCGAACCTTTGAAGACGTCAGCGACGAGGACGTCATGAATCGTATTGCGGAGGAACACAGCCTGCAGACCACCTTCGACGACCTGAGCGGCCCAACCTACCGGGTCCTGGCCCAAACAAATCTCAGCGACCTGGCCTTTCTGCGCCAGTGCGCGCGGCGGCTGAACGCCGAACTGTGGATCGAGGGCGGCCGCCTGCATGCGGCGCCGCGCGCGTCCCGCGGCACCGAGCGGGTGGTGCTGGCCTATGGCGCCAACCTGCGCAGCTTCCAGGTGCGTGCCGACCTGGCGCATCAGTGTACCGAATTTGCCGTCGGCGGTTGGGACGTCCAGGCCAAGGCAGCGATCCGCGAAACGGCGGACGACAGCTCCCTTAGCAGTGAACTGGGCGGGTCCCAGGGGGGCAGCGCCATTTTGCAGGAAGCCTTTGGTGCGCGGGTGGCTTCGCTTGTGCACACGATGCCCTTGTCCACCGCCGAGGCCCGCGCCGTGGCCGCCGCCGAATACCAGAAGAAAGCCCGCCGTTTTGTGGTGGGCAGCGGTACGGCGGATGGTGACCCCCGCCTGCGCGTGGGGGCTATCCTGGAATTGTCGGAACTGGGACCGATGTTTGACGGCGATTACTACATCGCCCGGACCAACCACCGCGTCGACCTCGACCGGGGCTATACCACCGACTTTGAGGTGGAACGGGCGGGAATCGGTTGAGCCGGATCTGACCCGGTACACGGAAGGACGGAAGCATAAATGGCATTTCCCGAAGTAGCGAACCTGGATCGAGCACCCACCGGACCCGGCGGCCTCTTTTATGGCCTCTATCCGGCGCTGGTGACCGACAACCAGGATCCCGATAACCAGGGCCGGGTGCGGATCAAGCTGCCTTGGGCGCCGGACAATGACGGCGCCGCCTACGAAACTTGGGCGCGCTTGGCTACCATGATGGCAGGCGCAGACCGCGGCTCGTGGTTTGTCCCCGACGTAGACGACGAAGTCCTGGTCGGGTTTGAAGCGGGCGACCCGCGGCGGCCATACGTCGTCGGCATGCTCTGGAACGGTACCGACAGTCCGCCGGAGTCGATGGACGCCGATAACAACCTCAAGTCGATCGTCTCGCGGGCAGGCATTCGCGTTGCCATGGACGACTCCAGCGGGGCGGTGAAGCTGACCCTGTCGACGCCGGGCGGCCACTCGCTGGTCTTCGACGACGGCGCCCGTGCGGTCACCGCGACCGACAGCAACGGCAATATCATCAAGATGGAAGCCGGCGGCATCAGCATCACCACGGTCGCCAAGGTCAAGGTTGATGCAGCCCTCATCCAGGCCACCGCCGGCATGGTCACGGTGGACGCGGCATTCTCAAAATTCAGCGGCGTCGTCCAGTGCGACACGCTCATCTCTAACTCCGTCATCAGTGTCAGCTACACCCCCGGTCTAGGTAACTTGTGGTAGGAAGGGCGGATCGATGAACGTCATCCAATGGAAAGAACCGGCATTGTCCTGGAACGGCAAAGTAGCCGAAGACGGGCGGGCCGCCATCTGGAGATTCGCAGCGACGACTTCATCGCCCAGTTCCTGCAGGCGATGGCCGGCGCCGATCCGGCCGCCTACCATAACGACCATCGCCTGGAGCCAAAATCTGCCGGAACTGCCCTGAAGCTGTACCAGCCTCTGCACGGCCGCTACTACCTGGTCACCGCTTCCCTGGTCTGCCGCCAGGTAGGACTGCCCGACAAGACCATCGACCGGGCCAACGGCGAGTCGGTCTTCTTCGTCATCCGCCGCCGCACGGCCGGCGGCGAAGCAGGCCTGGATCCAGGTGGACAAGGGCGGCTACTGGCAGCCTTTGCAAGGCACGGCGGTCTTGAGCGTGGCAGAGGGCGAGGAGCGGCTGCCCATGCACCCGGTCCAGATTCTATCCAACCCCCCCAGCCCCCGCTCGGTATTCACCGACAACGTCCCGCGCGAACTGCATTACGGCTACATCCCGGCCGGCAACCGCAGCAAATATCGCGACACGCTGCGCCGCACCATGGCCGCCGTTCCTGACCCGCAGACGCTGGTCAACGACTTTATCAACGATGCCGAAGCCGCCAATCCGGGGCTCAACTGGCGGCGTGAGGTATTCTTCCGCCGCGTCGTTCATGCCCTGGGAAAGCCTGTCCAGACAACTTCGCTCCTGGCAACCCAGTCCGTTTGCGGGTAGAGATCAGCACCAACGCGCAGATCGAGCAGCTTTATGCCCTGCTGGAACTGGCCGACTTTTTCCAGATTAACCTGCCTACACTGTGGTCAGCCCTCCGAACGTCGGAAGCGGCTCGGGCCTGCCGCCGGTTCAGCCATGCGCGATTCTGTACGATCGGCTGACCGACGGCAGCCGCGCCGACCGCTTTGAAATCGAGAGCGACGGCAGCCTTGCACTGCTGGGCGACCTGCTGATGGCGTTCAAGGACCACATCGAACTGGTGCGCGGCCAAGGTGACTTTCCGGCCACAGATCTCGACTTCCGCGTCTTTCTTCACCGCCAACCGACTGCCACCACGCTGGAGGGCTGGGCCGTAAACGCCGCCATCGACGAGGAAACGCAGCCGATCCAGGTAGCCGGCGGCGAAGACAACGAACTGGTGCGCCTGATCACGGATCAGGTCCAACCCCGCGAACCAGAGGGCAAAGATGCCACCTATCACGTCCGCGTCGTCTATGAGTACGACCCCGAGTGCCCGCCGCTGGTCAGCCCAGCCGCAAGCCACCCGTTTCAACTGGCGGCCTATTTTGACCCCGATGCTCCAGCCCGACTCTTGAAGCTCGAGGCGCCTAGCATGAAACCGCAGGATCTGCGCAAGTACGCCCGCGGCGTCGGCATCGAGATGGGCCCAGAACTGCACAAGCTGACCAGCTGCATGGCCGGCGACAATCTCGACGACATGATCGGCAGCATCGAAGACTGTGACGGCGGCCTGTCCATCCGCATGATCTGCACCTTTTCTATCCAGATCATTTTTATGATTGCCTTCATCCTCATGTTCAGCTTTCTGATTATCCTGAACTTCATCTTCGGCTGGCTGTTCTACTTCCGTATCTGCCTGCCCGTTCCGGTGAAGGAGTAAATGCGCCATGGACACCGGCAAGCTGATCTACGGCCAGAGTATGAGCTTCCCGCCCCGGGTGGGACCGGACGGCCGCCTGGCCTGGTCCAGCGGCGAGCTGAACGTGCGCGAGTCGATCTGCATTATCCTGCGCACCCGGCCGGGCGAGCGGCTGCAGCTGCCCGATTTTGGCTGCGGCCTGGAGCGATTCCTGTTTGAGCCGAACAACGTAGCCAACCTGCGCCTGATCCAGGAGGCGGTCAAGCAGGCGCTGACGCGCTGGGAACCGCGCATCAAGCTCGACGATGTGCGGGTGGCCCTGAACCCAACCGACGCCCAGATGGTCGACATCACCGTGCTCTACACCCTGATCGCTACCCAAAAGCGGGAACGGGTCGACATTGCGGTAACCGTCTAGCCCGAGAGGACGCGAAACCATGCCATTAACAGTACCAAAGCTTGACGACCGCAATTTTGACGAACTCGTACGCGAGGCCGTCGTCCGCATCCCGGTGCATACGCCGGAATGGAACAACTTCAACGACAGCGACCCGGGCATGACGCTGGTGCAGCTTTTCGCCTTTATGACCGAAAACCTGCTCTATCGCAGCAACCGCATCCCGGAAAACAACCGGCGCAAGTTCCTGACGCTCCTGGGCATTGGCCTGCTGCCCAAGACGTCCGGCCGCGGGCTGGTCAGCTTTAGCAACGAGCGCGGCCCGATCCAGCCGGTGGCGTTTCCGGCGGGAGGCGAGGTGCGCGCCGGCAGCGTGCCGTTCCGGGCGTTGAACACCGTCAACATCCTGCCGGTCGAAGCGGCCGCCTACTATAAGGCCGAACAGACCGACATGGACCCCGAACTCAAGAGCCAGTACGAGCAGCTCTACGAGTCGTTCCGCGACGCGCCGACCACCACCTTTCGCTTCTACCAGACCATGCCGCTGGAGGCGCCCGAAACTGGCCAGGAACTGCCCGAACTGGACCTGGCCGACGCGCAGCAGACGGTCGACCAGTCGGTGTGGCTGGCCCTGCTGGCACCAAAGAACGTCGATCCGGGCCTGGTGCGGGCTGCCATCGCCTGCCAGACACTGGCCATCGGCATCTACCCTGCGCTGCGCAGCGCAGGCAAGCGGCTGGAGCCACAGGTGGCCGAGCCTGAACCGGTGGCCGACCCGGGGCTGATCTTCGAGATTGCAGCTCCCGACCCCAGCTCCACCGAGCAGCCCAAGCCCCCGCGCTACAAGCGGCTGGACATCGAGTACGCCGAAAACGTCTTGGAGCGGCCGGGCATCGTGCAGGTCACCCTGCCTGCCGCGGCCGACATGACGCTCTGGGAGTTTGACCCCAACGAGGAGGGCACCGGCGACTATCCGCCGCGTCTCGAAGACCGCAAGCTGGCCGCCCGGGTCGTCACCTGGCTGCGCATCCGGCTGGCCAACAAGGAACAGACGGACACCTACCACCAGGCAAGACTGGCGTGGGTGGGCATCAACGTCACGCAGGTCATCCAGGCGGTGGCGATCGGCAGCGAGCTGCTGGGCGTGGCCAACGGCGCCCCGTCGCAGTCCTTCCAGGTGGCCAACACGCCGGTCATCGTCGAACGGCAGCTGGTGCCCGGCACCTCGGCCGAGGACGAGAACTTTGTCCTGGAAGTCGAAGACAGCAGCGGCGGCCAGACGACCTGGGTGCGCTGGCAGCGGACGGACGATCTGTATGCCGCCGCACAGGACGACCCTGTCTTCTTCCTGGACCCCGAAGCAGGCGCCATCGTCTTTGGCGACGGTCTGCGCGGCCGGCGGCCGGAGCAAGGCCGGCGCATCCGTGTCTCCTACGAGTATGGGGGCGGGCTCCAAGGCAGGCTGGCGATCGGCAAGATCAACAAATCCGCCCTGCTTCCCGGCGGCTTCAAGGTCGAAAACCCGGTGCCAACCTGGGGTGCCAGCGAGGGTGAGAGCGTCGTCATGGGCGAGCGCAACATCGCCAATTATATCCGCCACCACGACCGGCTGGTCACGGCCGAGGATTTCAAGGACCTGACGCTGCGTACGCCGGGGCTGGATATCGGGCGGGTCGAGATCCTGCCCCTGTTTCACCCTGACAAGTTCGTCGCTTCCAACCCCAGCGTGCAGTTCCCGGGCGTGGTTACCATCATGGTGATCCCCGAACAGGCCATCGAGCTGCCCAATCCGCCGGTGCCCGACCGGCTGTTCCTGGACACGGTCTGCCGTTGGCTGGACCCCCGGCGGTTGGTGACCACGGAGTTGCACATTCGTGGCCCGGTGTACGTCCCGGTTTGGGTCACCATCGGCGTCGAGACGATGCCCGGTCAGGTGCGCTCGTTGGTGTACAAGCGGGTGCGCGAGGCGATCCGGGCCTACCTGTCGCCACTGATAGGCGGTGTGCCCAATCCCTGCGACGAGGATCTGGTAGGGACCGGTTGGCCGCTGGGGATGGAGGTCCGGCGCCAGGACCTGGAGGCGGTGGCGGTGCGGGTAGAAGGGGTGCGCTATGTCACCGGGACCCGGCTGGGCGTGCAGAATGGGGCCGGGCAACTGGTCGACGTGGCGCAGCAGCAGATGCTCGGGCTCCAGCTGCCCTGGCTCACCGGCATCGACGTCGGCGCCCAGCCGGAAGACCTGGCAGCTTTCAGCGGTGTGGCGGCCGATCCCGGCGAAGCGCTGCCGGTGCCGGTCATTCCCAAGAAGTGCTGACCCGCAGCGGTTAAGTTGAGGAAGTCATGGACAGCAACGGAACCAGGTTCCATCTCATACACCTGAAGCACGACTGGGAGAGCTGGTGGTCGGTCCGCCACGGCGTCACCTTGGGCGAGCTGTTCGACCCGGCCAACGCATTTCCTGCGGCCGAAATCGAGTGGAACCGCGGCGAGGAAAACCTGCGCCTGGCAAGGCAGGCCCTCCAGTTCCAGGGTGCGGCCACCCAGCCGGACACGAATCTTGCCAACCGGCGCGGGGCCGGCCGCGACCGCTACGGCCATTGGTACTGGATCGACGAAGCGCAGACGGGCATTTATTTCCTGGCGCAGGGGGAGCACAACCCTGTGACGTTCTGGACGTCAACGACTGCCGACCCATGCGATGCAGCCGCCGGCGCCGACAAGAGCCGCTTTCGCAGCCGGGCGCCGGCAGCACCTATCCCCGTGACCCTCAGCGGGCTGGCCGTCACCGCCGGCCATTACCTGGTGGTTGGGGTCGTGGGCCAGGGGCTGCTGATCTTTGACCTGCATCGCGGCGGCCCGCCCGTGCTGCTGCTGTGGACGCTGCCCGCCGGCGAGGTCTTCGCCCCGTGGGACCTGGCCGCCACGCCCGGCGGCGGGGTGCTGGTGCTAGATCGGGATAACGGCCGCTATTGGCGCTTGAACCGCCACTTTCAACTGACTACGACCATCCCCGGTGAAGACGACCCGCCGGAGACGATCTTCCAGCCTAAGGAGCAACTGCCCGATGCCGAACCGCGGCGGGTCTGCCCGGCCGTGCCCCATGTCGGCTACGTCCTGGTGGGAGACGGCGAGCATAACCCACCCACGGCGCCGATCAGCATCGAGAGCGGCCCCAACGACAGCATCCTGGTACTGAATGCGCCCGATGCCGGAGCTGCGGCGGTCTACGAATATGTCAACGAGGGGCTGCGGACCGTCTATCCGTTGACCTATTCGGTCACCGACGAGGACGGCAGCACCGAGGCGCGTGACTTGCGGGCCCACGATTTCGCTTATCTCCACCACACGCCTGAGAACCGCAGCGGCATCCTGCTGCAGGAAGTCGAAGATGCCGAACCGGGCGAAGAGCTGCACTTGCTGTTTGTCGCCCGCCGCGACGGCAACCAGGTCATCGCCTACAAGCTGATCCCCGCCGCAATGGGCATTGCGGACTTGCCTGACTATCTACCTTTGCGGCGTTGGAAAGAGAAGGGGCTGGTCGCGGCCGGCAGTCAGGTCTACTACGATTTCGAACGGCGCTGGATTCCCCTGGCCGTGTTTGTGGACTGTGTCTACGCCACCAGCGCCGTCATCGAGTCGCCGGCCGACTTTGCGCGCCGCTACCGGCCGGGCGAGCCGGTTAACCGCTACTCGCTGGCGAACGGCATCCCCGGGCAGCCGTTTGACAGCAACATCCCCGGCTGCACCTGGCACCGGCTGCTGCTGGATGCCGAAATTCCCCCGGGGACGCAGATCCTGATCAAGGCGCGCGCAGCCGACGATCCGGACATCTTGACCATTGCTCCGTGGCTGGACCAGCCGCGGCCGTACCAGCGCAGCGACGGGGCCGAGCTGCCCTATTTTGACCCCTACCACGGCCGGCGCGATGACCCGACGCTGACCGAGCGGGCCGGCACCTGGGAGATCCTGTTTCAGAACGTCAACGGCCGCTATGTGCAGGTCCAACTGACACTGCTTGGAACAGGCCGGGCGACACCGGAAATACGGTCTCTGCGGTTGTGGTACCCGCGCTTCTCGTATCGCGACCACTACCTGCCCGCCATCTACGGCGAGGACCCGGTCTCGGCGGGGTTGACCGAACGGCTGCTGGCCAACTTTGAGGGCTTTTACACCACCCTGGAAGATCGGATCGTCCAGCTGCCGTCGCTGCTCGACCCGCGCACTGCCCCCACCGAGGCGCTGGACTGGCTGGCCGACTGGCTGGGGGTGGTCCTGCACCCGCTGTGGGAAGAGGAGCGGCGGCGTTTCTTTATCCGCTTCGCCCACCGGCTCTACCAGATCCGGGGTACGCTGCCCGGCATCATCATCGCCCTGCGCATTTTTCTGGACGAGAAGGTGGACGACAGCCTGTTCGATCCCGAGTGCCTGCTGCGCAGCAACATTCGCATTGTCGAACACTTCCTGACGCGCGATATCGCCGGCAGCGTGTTTGGTGACCCGACAGGAGAGACACCCACCGCTGTAACGGTTGCTGCGGCAGCTCACCGGTTCACGGTCCTGCTGCCGTACCGGCTGCAGACGAACATGTCCGTTAGAGATGGCAGCGTTACCGGCGAGGCCCTGCGCATGGCGGAGCGCATCATTGAGTTGGAGAAGCCGGCGCACACCTGGTTCGAGATCAAAGAGTATTGGAACATGTTCCGCGTCGGCGAGGCTCGGCTCGGCCTGGACACCCAGGTCGGCCACTCAACCTACTTCCAGCCAATGGTCCTGGGCGATGCCATCTTGCCATATGCCACCCTCGGCTGTCCCTATCCCCTGGACATCCAGGACCGCTTTGTGATGGGGCGCAATTCAGTACAAGCGGGTACGTACAAAGAGAGGTCACCATGAATGGAGTAACCAGCCGTTGCATTTCGTTCGACCAGGGCAGCAGCGACTGCCTGCAGCGCGTCAACTACGAGTTTGGCCTGGTGCTGGGCGTGGACGAATTTGTCGACGAGCAGTGCTATTTCCTGGAGAAGGAATATCAGCACAATCGCGGCCTGCACGGCTACGGCACGGTCAGCGGGCTGCTGGTCAACGCCGGCGCTAACGGCGACGATATCGAGATCCAGGTCGAGCGGGGGATCGGGATCGACCAATACGGCCGGGTTTTCATCGTGCGCACGGCCCAGTGCGCCAGCCTGCTGAGCTGGCTGGCCGACCACAACCTGGGCTGCGGGCGACCAGACCATCTATGTCGTAGCCCGCTACGCCGAGTGCGAGACGGCGCTGGTGCCGATTGCCGGCCAGCCCTGCGCCACCAGCGACCAGCTGCTGGCGCCCGCGCGGCTGCAGGACAGCTTCGAAATCGACCTGGTGCTGGCGCCGCCCGACCACAGCGCCCGCGACGCCGTGGTCAACCTGAGCGAGTTTCTCAGCCGCTTCCGGGTGGACCCGAACGCAGCTGACCTGGGCAGCCTCGGCAGTGCCGCCCGACTGGTGAACATCATCGGCCCGCTATTTATTACGCAGGCCCCCGCGGACTTTCGGACGCACGTCGACCAGGCCGTTGAAGCAATCACCGGCACGGCAGGTGCCCGAATCATCCCTATCTTGCCCCAGGCGGTTGAGGACATGCTCAACGACATCTTCACTTACTGGGTAACTGAGGTTCGGCCGACCCTGGTGCCCGATCTGATCGACCCTGAGATGCCGGCGGCGGCAGGCGGTCAGCCGCCGGCAGCCGACATCCTGTTGGCCCGGATCGACCTTGCCATCCCCGCCCAGGGTGCGCCAGTGCTGGAAGACATTGTCATCGACAACACGAACAGGCCGTACCTGCTGCACACGCAGCTTATCCAGGAGCTGTACGACATTCCCGACCTGGCCGGCGAGGGTGGCGCCGCTCCGGCCAGAGAACTTGCCGAGTGGGCGTCCATCGTGGATATCAGCCAGCGCACGCTGTCGCTGTGGCTCCACATCGGCGAGAACCTGAATCTGCAGCCAAACGAGAACATCCGCCTGCAGCGGGTACGGCCGGACGGCAGCCTCGAGCAGCTGACGATCGAGCTGACAGAAGACGCTGCCCGGCGCAACGGCGTCGGCCGCTATTATGGCATCCGCACCTTTGTCAACCTGGATAACGGTAACTTCCTGCTGCTGAGCTTCGACACCAATCAAATCCAGGTCGGCGCCGGGGGGACGCTGACAGATTTCATCGCCGGCGCCCCCTTTACCTATCCCAACTACCAGCCGGGCGCCGGCCGGCTGCTGGCGTTCCACATCGTGGACCGCGGCCAGAGTGGGATCACCGAGGACCGGGTGCGCGAGATTATCCTGGAACTCGCCCGGCCCCAGCAGCCGGTCGTCCCCTTTGTAACCGTCACCCCGATCACTGAGGGCAACCAGGCGTTTGCTTATGAGCTGTGGTTCCACCTGGACGGCATCGTCGAACAGAACGACGGCACGATCGAGCGCCTGAGTGAAGAGAACTTCGCCATGTTTGTCGAGCCCCAGCCCAATGCCGTCGCCCAGATCCCAGTTGAGTTCAACCGGCTCCGGCCCAACGTCTGGAACGTCTTCCCCTCCTTTGGCAACAACCTGCGCACGCGCGCCCTGGTGCGCATGGCCTTTGCGCTGGACGCGCCCATGGGGATCCGCGCCTTCCTTGCATCTACCGGTGCGATGGAAACGTTTGAGACGCTGCGCGAGTATATCGATAGGTCTGAGCAGCGGCTGGAGGGGGTGGTTGAGCGGTCGGAGAGATTTGGCGAAGCCCTGGTCGTCTACGTCCGCGAGCAGGGCATGGCCGGGAGGTTACCACTATAATGGCTAATTTTCGCACGCTTGGTGCCGACTTCTCGGCGGGCTTGCGGGCCCCACACTACACCAACGGCCGCCTGCTGACCGCCGAGGATCTGCAGCAGGAGCAGCGCACGGAACTCGAGCGGCTGGCCCAGGTAGGGCGGGCAGCAGGTTACGGGGTTGTCGAAGGGTTTGATGTCACCGCCGTAGCTAACAAGACTGCGCTGCGCGTCAGCGCCGGGCTGGGGCTGAACGGCAAGGGCCAGGTCGTCCACCTGGCGGCCGCCAATGTTACCCTCCCGATCCAACCGGTGGTTGGCGATGACAGTCCGATCCGCCGCTCGGGCCGCTTCGAGCCCTGCACGGGCACCGAGGGCGAGGAACCGCCGGCAGCCGCGGCCGGCGCGTACCTGCTGACAGCAGCGCCGTTGGCGCAGCTCGAAGGGTTCGTCCCACGCCAGGCCTGTGACGGCACCGGCACCTCGACCTGCGCCAACCAGTGGGAGGTCGAGGGGGTGGAGTTCAAGATCATCCGCCTGGCTGCCTACCAGCCGCCGACGGGCACCCGGGCCAACCGCAACCGCAACCTGCTGGCCCACTGGTTCTACGGCAGCGACGAGATCGTCACGCTGATGCGCGACCCGCTCCAGTTTGACGACAGCTATACCGGCTTCAGCCGCATCGCCGCCGAAGATTTCACTGTATGCGATCTGCCGCTGGCGGTCTTCTTCTGGTCCGGCAGCCAGGTCACCTTTGTCGACCAGTGGGCGGTCCGCCGGCGGCTTGTGCACCCGTATCCGGCTGCCAGGTGGGGCGCCAATCTCAGCGACCAGCGGCTGGCCGAGGGGCAGGCCCGCTTCCTGCAATTCCAGGCGGAGGCGGCGGATCTGCAGGCGGCTTTTGGCCCGCAGACCGATACCCTGCGTGCGGTGGACCATTTTGGCTACCTGCCGCCGGTGGGCATCCTGCCGGTCAACCCGTTCGAGCTGATCGTCGCCGATATCTTCGATGCTGCATTGACCGAGCGGCAGACGGGCTTGATTCACCAACTCGGGTTGACCGTGGCCCAGGTCCTGGAGCGGGTGCGGAGCGGAGTGCTGAACTCGTTAGGGGACAATCGCGCCTATAGTCTCGAACGCTTCTTTGGCGAGCTGCTGCCGCCGCAGTACTCTATCGTGCACGAGGACTTCGTCCACGACCGGCTGCACCAGTCCTGGGTCCAGCCGCCGATCCCGCTGCCGCCCCCGCCGTCAACTGTACCCGGCCTGTTTGATTACGTCCTCAGCGATGGTTCACTTGTCGCGGTGAATGACGAGAATTTTGGGGGCATGCTCGACAACATCAGCAGCAAGTTCAAGGGCTCGGTCTTCACGTATGCTGCCGCTGCGGCCATTGCCACGCCGCCTGCTGCCGTGCGCACACCCGCGGCCGCGGCCGGCGCGCCTCGGGCGGCACGGGAGGGGCGGCTTGCCGCCGGCCGTCTCAACCTGGTGTCCAGCCTCTCCGTGTTCCGCCCGCCGCGCGACATATTCAACCCACCCCGCGGCGACGACGACACGGTCGAGCCGTTAGTGGACATCATGGTCGTCGACGAACTGCTGGATCCCTATCGCGACCAGCTGGCAAAAACCATGAGCGGCCGTATCGACGATGCCATCGCCGCGCTGTCCGGCAATGGGGGAATCTTCACCGGCATCAACACGTACACGGCTTTCAACCAGTCAATCGCCAATGCCTTCATCCTGAACCAATTCCTGTGGCAGGGCGCCCTAGCCGGCCGGGTCGATTTCGGCCAGCTTGTACAACTGATCAATAAGGGTAAGCAGCCCATCTTCTACGTAGTCTTTGCCCGCCGCCGGCCGGCGGCTATCAGCCGGCCGCTGCGGCTGTAGGGACGGGAGGCGCTGCTTGGCTGCCAACGGACTGACCATCGATCGTCTGAGCGTTCATGCCCGCGGCAGCCACGCGCCCGATGCAGCGGACACGGCCGCCCTGCGCGTGGCACTCGAACAAGCCTTGCGGCAGGTGCGGCCTTTCCACCTGCCCCCTCAGGCCGTCCTGGTGATTCGCACGCTGGCAAGCCGTACAGCCTTTGGCGCCGGCCGCGATGAGCGCCTGCGCTGGCGGCAGCAGTTCGAGGTTCAGCTCGCCGACCTGGCCCGGGAGGCACTGCGTCCGGACCGGCAGCACATCCCGTCGGACGCCAACTGCGTGCTGTTTGACGACGAAGTCACGCTGCTTGCGTGCCTAACGCGCGATGTGCTGGCCGGCCGCTGGACCTGGTATTGGGACGAGCTGTTCCCGCGCGCAGCCCAAGCCGCCCGGCTCAACCTGGGGAGCCGCGTCGCCCAGTCCAACGGCGAGTGCCTGCTGGCGGCGTGGCTCGCCTATCCCCAAGCCGTACCTCACACCCTGGTGGTCCTGCGGCCCGCTGCGGCGGCGGCTGCCCTGAGCCTCCTGAGCCCAGCGGAGCTGTCGCGCCTGGCGCACGGCCTGCACGCTACCTTTGCCCTGCCGCGCGGCGCGCTAGACGCTGCCGGTCCCGCGCCGAGCGGCTTGGAGCCCGCTGCGGAGCCCACTGCGGAGCCCAATGCTGCCGCTGCACCTGGCGCCCCCTGGCGGGAGTGGCTTTCACCCCACCACCTGCGCGATCTTGTGCCGCCGGCTGAGTACTTGTTGGGCCTGTGCTATACCCTGGCGCACCGGCCGCAGGAAGCGCGGGGGCAAGAATTTGGCCGGCAGGCTCGCCGCTGGCTGGAAGACATGACGGTGGCGCACGCTCGCCGGCCGGCAGCGCGCCCCGGAGGGGGCGCGCCGGACGGATGCCACGAAATCACCGGCGATCGGTCCAGCAGCGGAGGACGGTCCGGCCGCCTTGCGCATCGCCGGCGGTTCGGCTGCCAATCCCAGACCGGCAGGGAACACCGTCGACCAGGCGCCGGGTGCAGCGCGAACTCCGTGCCGCCGGCCTGGCCGATGCTGTCCAGGCGTCCACGGCCCTGGGCACCGGCACGTTTACCCGCCTGGGCGGGGCCATCTATTTCGTCAACCTGATGATCCTGCTGGGGCTGCCCGAGAGCTATCCCGGCCTTGGCCCGCCTCAATCCATGGGCGCTGCTGGGGGCGCTGGCCGTCGGCCTGTTGGGGCGCCGGTTCCCGGAATTCGCCGCCGATCCGCTGTGGGCTGCTGTCGACGAACTGGGTGGGGAGGAAACCCTCCGGCCATGGGGAGCTTCCCTGCTGCCCGAGACCGCGTTCCGGCTGCCCCCTGCCTGGCTCGATCTGCTGCCGCCCCAGCAGCTAGTGGCCTATCGCGAGTCGGCTTCGGCCGGCTCCAGGTCTGGGCGGCCGAGCCGGGTTATCTGCTGGCGGACCTGCCGCCAGACACCTCGCTGGCGAGCCGCACGGGCGGAGTGGCCTGGTCTCGTCGAGGTCGCCGTGCAACCTGCCGGCATTGACGACCTCCCAGCCGGCGCAAATCAGCTGCTGGCGCCGGCGCTGACCTGGTGGGTGCAGCGGCTGCAGCCATTTGTCGCGCAGTTCCTGACCCGGCTCGCCGGCCTACGTCCCGACGGGGCGGCAGCCCTGTTTCACCAGCCTGGGACTCTGTATGCCAGCCGTACGCATGTCGATCTGGTGTTGTCTGTCGAGCAGATCAGCATTCCCTTGCGCCGCGCCGGGCTCGACCGGACGCCTGGATGGCGGCCGGAATTCGGCCACATAATTACGATTCACTTCGGAGTGACCGGCCATAGGTGAGCGGCTATGACAGACCCAGACCATTCTACCTGACCCCCTGCTTGAGGACGGCGCACCTGCAGCTGAGGCGCCTGAAGCCGCGGCGACTTACGAGCTTGAGCACAGCCCCGCCGGGCATTTCCAGCTCTACCTGTCGCAGCTCATCGACCGTATGGTCGAGAACCTCTATCGTGCGCTGCCGCCCGAGCAGCTCACGCGGCTGGTAGAGGAATACCCGTTCCTAGATAGCTACCGCCAACAGCTCAGCGGTCTTGCCCTTGGCGCGCTGGATAGAGGAGTTTGAGGCCCGCTATACCGGCCACCTGCCCCTGCGTGCGCTGCGGGATCGCCTGGCGGTGACCGGCCGCGGCCTGGACTTGCTGTTGGCCGCCGGGCTGATCGAGGAGGACATTCGCTTTGGGGCGCTGTTTGCCGCCCTGCAGGATCCACTGGCAAGCCGCGAACCGTGCCTGGGCATCCTCAACTGGCTCCTGGCCTCAGAGGCCGGCTCCGAGCACGCCGCTATCCCGCTCTGGCAGGCGGCCGAAGATCTCGCACGCCAGGGATTGCTTGCCATCCAGCGCGGCCAGGGGACAGTTCGGCTCGAGTGGACCGTGCATGTGCCGCTGCCCATCTGGGATGCGCTCAGCGGCCGCCCCGTCCGAGCGGCCGGGAAGCTGGCGATCCAAGCCGGCGGCGGACTTCCCCGGCCTTGACGACCTGATCTTACCCGTGCCGCTGCACGAGCAGGTCCGCCACCTGCCGGCCATCGTCGACGCCGGCCAGGTCGACACGTTGGTGCTGCGGGGCATGACCGGCAGCGGCCGCCGCACAACGCTGGGAGCCATCGCCCGAACGTTGGGCCGCGACCTGCTGCTGTTTGGCGGCGAAGGGTCCGCACCCGAGGGCCTTGGGGCGAGGACGACCGCCGGCTGCTTGGGCCGCTGGCGACCCTGACCAACGCCCTGCCCGTTATCCGGCTGGCTGCCGGGGCCGGCGAGACGGTAAAGCTTGACTGCCTGCCCGGCTACAGCGGGACCGTGGGCATTGCCATGAGCCGGATCGGCGGCCTTGAGGGCAGTGCCATGGAAAATGCCCTGACATTGGCGATCGCGCCGCCCGGCGAGTCGCAGCGGAGCTTGTTCTGGCAGGCCTCGGGGCTGCCGCTCGGAGCCGCCGAGGCGGCCACCGTCGCCAACCGCTTTCTGCTGACCGGCGGCCGGATCATGCGCGCCGGCCGCCTGGCGCGCAACCGCATGCTCCTGGACGGGCGCACGCAGGCCGACCCGGAGGACGTGCGCGCGGCCATGCGGGCCGTCAACCGCCAGGTGCTGGAGACCCTGGCCACACCCCTGCCGCCGTCGGCCGGCTGGTCCAGCCTGGTCGCTGCGCCGCGGGTCGCCGAGCAGCTGGACCTGCTGGAGGCGCGCTGCCGCAGCCGCGAGCAGATCCTGGCGCATGTCGGCCCGGCATTTGCCAACAGCCTTAACCGCGGGGTGCGGGCGCTGTTCAGCGGCCCCAGCGGCACCGGCAAGACGCTGGCCGCCCGCGCGCTGGCCGGCGCGCTGCAGATGGACCTGTACCGGGTCGACCTGGCCAGCGTCGTCAACAAGTATATCGGGGAGACGGAGAAGAATCTCAACCGCATCTTTACCTACGCCGAGGAGTTGGACATCATCCTGCTGCTGGACGAGGGCGACTCGCTGATGACCCGCCGCACCGACGTCAAGGGGGCCAACGACCGCTATGCCAACCTTGAGACCAACTTTCTGCTGCAGCGGCTGGAGAGCTACGAGGGCATCATCCTGATCACCACCAACGCTGCCCAGCGCATCGACCAGGCGTTTGTCCGCCGGCTGGACGTGACGATCGACTTCAGCCTGCCTGAGGCCGACGAGCGCCGCCTGCTGTGGCGGCTGCACCTGCCCGCAGACCACCAGATCGACGACGCCTTCCTGGAGAAGGCCGTGCTGCGCTGCAAGCTGAGCGGCGGGCAGATCCGCAACACGGCACTGCATGCCGGGCTGCTGGCCCTGCGCCGCGGCGGGCCCGTCACCGCCGCCGAGTTTGCCGACGCGCTGCAGCGCGAGTACCGCAAGGCCGGGCATCCGTACCCGCTGGCGGCCGGCGCGCCCACTGTGCCGGGCCGGTCCTAAGGGAACAGTCTTCCATGCATGCAACAGCCACCAAAGCCAACGCTCCGGCCGCGGCAGGCGCGAGCGACGCCGCAACCGCAAGCAAAGCGGGCAACGCCGTCACCGGATCGCCGCAGCAAATCCCGCTCTGGGCCGAGCGGGCAGGGCCGGCGCCGGTCCTGGCTTCCGGAAGGGCCGTACGGTTCAGCCTCGGGGCCACCGACCCTGGCGACAAGTATGAGCAGGAAGCCGACCGGGTGGCTGCGCAGATAACACAACTTCCCCTAGCGCATATGCAGCGGAAAGCCTGTGCCTGCGGCCGCCAGGCAGGGGCCGATGGGATGTGCGACGAGTGCCGGCGGAAGCAGCGATTGCAGCGCCAGGCGAGCCGAGAGGCGCCGGGGAACGATATTGACGCTCGACCTCAAATCCAGACCGATCTTAAAATCGGCGACGTGGATGATCGCTACGAGCGGGAGGCCGACCAGGTGGCGGCCCGGATCATGCGCATGGCGCAGCCGGCGGTGCAGCGCAAGTGTGCAAGATGCGAACAAGAGGAACCGGACGTGTCTCCAACGCTGGCGCTGAAAGCAAGGCCAATGGGGGAGACTGCAGCGCGCACAGGAAGAGCTACACCGAACGCAGCGACGGAAACTGCCGCGCCCGAAAAGACCGCAGCGGAACCGATCCAATTGACGCCTGCGGCTCTGTCTTCCGGCGGCCAACCGCTGCCCCCTGCTCTGCAGAAATATTACGAAGACCGTTTTCGCTATGATTTCAGCCGAGTCCGGGTGCATACCGGCAAAAGCGCCGCTGAAAAAGCCGATGCGCTGCAAGCGTATGCGTTCACATTCGGCAGCCACATCTACCTGGGCAGCGGCCAATCGTTGTCCCCGTCCACGCTGCTGGCTCACGAACTAACGCATGTCATCCAGCAAACCTCGCCACCAGCAAAGACTGCAAAGACGGGAAGTACGGCAGAGGCAGCAGGCGGTGCAAACGCGCCACCGGCGCAGATTCAGCAGGATACCGGCCACCAACCGCTCGTGCAAGGTGCTTACTATTGGGTGCCGCTGGAGGCGACGACAAAAGGCTCCGGGACAAAGGGCGCAGGTGCAATGACCGGCACTCAAATCGAGGCGAAACTGAAGCAACCTCTGTCCGGCTGGGCGATGAGCACGCAAGTCGACATTCCCAATGGCAACCGCGCCGGCACCGGCCTGGATTTTCTTGGCCGGGCGGATCTGTACACGGGCACTCCGATCGGCATCCGCTTTGTATCGCCCGACAATGGCACCTGCAATGGGCAGCCGCTCGGCCGGGTCACCGACTGGAAGACGTCGAAAGACAAAATGAACGGCAAGAAGGGGCGGCCAAACCTTGCGGGCGGCAACATAGCCGATGTTGCCAGCGCGCCCACTGCAATCACCCTGGGCGAAATCAAGCCGGCCACCAAGGATTTGATCAAGTTTGGGCAGCAACAGGTTGACAACTACAAGAAGGGCATCGAATTTGCCCGCGAGCAAACTAACTGCACGCTCACCCAGACCGGCAGCACGGAACCCCAATGGCCGCAGATCACCTTGGACAACATCCAGCAAAGCACGCACCCGCTGCCGGCGGCTCTGCAATTTACCCCCGGCGTAACGATACCCGGCAATACGTTCACGCTTGGCATCGGCACTTTCCTGGGCACATCGGGCGTGGGCATGACGGGCAAAGGAAGCGCCGCCGACGATGTTGGCGTCAGGATCACATTCAACCCCATCACCGATCTGAACCCTTCTACCCCAATCGAGGGCGATATGTACGCCATGATCGACAACAAGGGCGTCCTGGCGTACTTCTTCCGGCCCAATCTCGATCAAGCGGCCATCGACACCTTGATTACGGACCGGCACAAATATTTCAGCCAGCGTCAAGGGGCCCAGACTTCGACCGCGTATGCCACCCAGGTTCAAGACGAGATCGTCACGGCCCTGACCACGCCGCCCTACATTGTCACCTTCTCGTGGCATCACCGTCCACTCCATGGCGGCCCACAACCCCGGCCCCTGGCGGCCGCGTGGGCTGCGGCGTGACGGCGAGCCGGCAATTCAGACCAAAGCGAAGAGCGAGCCAAAGAAGCTGGAGGACCGCTTCAAACGGGATGTTTGGAACCGCAGCCTGACCAGGCTTTCGTCAGAGTTCAAAAAGCAGAACAAGACGGATGACTTCAAGATGCTGAATTTCATCCATCTGTTGTATGAAACAGAAGAACAGTACAAGGCAGATAACCTGCCCAACAACCTGGCCAAATTGCCCAGTGAGGACGCACTCAAAGTAGAGATCGGCACGGCGACAACCGGCGCCAGCACGACAATGGCCGGCACCAGCGCGACAAAGGCCGGCACCAGTACGACAAAGGCCGGCAAAACTACCAAGACCCTGCCCGACGTTTATCCCTGGCTGGATTTCTGGACCGACCTGCGGATCAAACCGCTGGGCCTTTTCCGTGAGAAGTTCGGCCCCAGCTTTGTGGTCGTGATCAACAAGTTCCACGAGGTGCGGGACAAGGTGCGGGACAAGGTACGTGACAAGTTCAAGGCGGAATTCGACAAACATGCTGCAAGCGCTACCGGAAAGGACAAGATCATTGCCAAGGCGCTGGGCAAAGCCCTGTTGCAGGTGGCCAGGATTCTCGTTCCGCGTACGCTGGAGCTGGTCATGGCGGCCGTACGGACAGGAATGGAGAAGAAGCTGGAGAGCTTGTTCGATACGGATCGGCTCAGGGATGCCAGAGATACGCTGGAGCAAGAGTTTGACAAGTTCACGGCGCCGCTGAGGGATTTCCAGGACGGGGTGGCCACCTATATCGACAATACGGTGAACAAGTATGCAGCCGACCTGACCTGGATCAAGGAAGTCATGGGCCTGGCCGATAAAGTAGGGCCGATTGCGGAAGCGGCGGCGATTGCCATCCAGTGCTGGACGCCACCCGGCTGGGGCTGCTTCAAGATTCTTGCGCGCAAGCTCCAGGACTGCGCCATCGAGGCCGCTTTAAATATCTGTGCCGTGCAGAAGGAGATCGCCAACCTTGTCGCTGCGCTAGGGCCGTTGAGAAGTCTGCCGGCGACGCTTGCGCGGATTATTATGGATGTACTTAAGAAAGCGGCCCCCGACGACTTTAAGGATATCTTTGCCGAACCGATCCCGCAACGAAATTTCCCGGGCGGCGATGAAATTGAGTGTGAAGATACGCCCCCGACTACTAGCTGTCCCGGGCTGCCGATCGGCGCGGGCATGAATATGCCAGGACCAGGCGAGGAACACAAGGCCATGGCCAAGCTCCAAGAGGAATTTGGCGAGGACAAAATTGGCGGCCTGCAGAAGATGGCCGAAGCGGCGGGCATGCCCGACGATGCGCCGTTTACACCCGAGGACGCCAAGAACGTAGGCGACAAGCTGCCGCGAGGCCGGCAGTGTCAGTGCACAGGAGATGGCCGACGCTGCGTCCGGACAGGCCCCCGCCGACGTAAAGGCGAAATTGCAGCCTCTGCAAGACTATCTCGAAAAGCAGGCTAAGAAGACATTACTGGACGAGGTGCGTAAGGAACTGAAGAAGGGCACCTACAAAATCCGATTTGACGAGATGGCCAAGCGCAAGATGCACTGGCTTCTGCTAAAGCCATATCGTCCTGGACCGTTCAAGAACATGCCCGCTCTGATGTGGAACGAAGACATCAAGGCCGCCGGCGTCGTGGATGGGGAATATGGCCAGTGCTACGACGACGGGCGCGTGCCCCTGACCGATTACACGGGCCGAAATGTACGACGAACAGGATCAGCCGGTGGCGGTCGTGACACCGTTCCATGATGCCGATGCGCGCCTGCAGGGCCACACGTGTGACACTCCGCCACCGCCGCCACCACCACCGCCACCGTCCGGAAAAGGTTCGGGCAGCCAAGGGGGCGGGGCCACCGAGGGGCAGGGCAAATCTGGAGCCGGTCAGGGCGAAACAGGCAAGCAGCAGGGTGGCGCCGGCAAAGCGCAGGGTGGCGCCGGCAAAGCGCAGGGTGGCGCCGGCACAGGTGCTGAACAGGGACCAAGCGATGCGGGCAAGCAGCAAGGCGGCCAAGGCGCGCAAGCGGGAGAGGGTGGACTGGGTGTAGGCGTTGGCTCTGATGTGGAGCCAGGCTCCAGTGGAGATCGGGTGGAGAAGTCGCCGCCTGGCAGCGAGGGACCATCCGGGGAGCAGCCCGGCACGCAGGAACCCGCCGAAGAAGGACCTGGAGCTGAGGAGCAGCAGCCTGGCCCGGCTGAAGGTGAGAAGGCGCCGCCCAAATCCAATGTGCCGGCTGCACCAAAACCCAAACCAGAGAAGCCCTCGCCGGGCGAGTCTAATCTCACCCACTTCTTCGGCTTTTGCGAGTTCCTCCTCGATTGTCCGGTCAACCAGTGGCCGGTGGAATTCGAGGAAATGCCAGGCTTTGCCCTGGGCTGGATGGTGCTGCCGGGCGCAAATGTCCATGATCCGCGTGGCACCCTGGCCATTACCGATCCGCCCAACCCCAGCGCTATCCTCACAGTTGTGAGAACGAGCGGCGGCGCCATAGAAATCTACCAGACTGACGACGGTCAGAAGACGCTGGTGGGCAGGGGTAAGGCTTCGTCCGCAGCAGGCATGATAGAAGTCACATCCGGCATCCTTTTTGAGCAACTGCGCAAGGCACTGCCGAGTTTCATCGCCAAGAAGCGGCACAATCCCGCTCATTCCCAAAAATACGCCACGCGTTTCCACTTAAGGGGGATTGATCATGGCAGTGTCGAGGCGTGCGGCACGTCCGCTTGCTCAGGAACTCAGCAGTTCGCAACACGTTCGTGCAGCCTGGCCAAGAGCCAAAAGTGATCGTACGGTTCAAAAGGAACCCATCTGGTCGAACCTTTCCCTGCCTCTCCAGCGCAGCCTCAAGGTCAACGAACCCGGCGATCAGGTACGAGCAGGCAGCTGAGCGGGCGGCCGAACAGGTGATGCGGATGCCGGCCGCGCCGTCGACCGGATGAGGGCGCAGCGCGCCAGACGTGCGCCTGCGGCCGGCCGTTGGGACCCGACGGTATGTGTGACGAGTGCAGGCGTGAGCAGCAAAATCTCCAGCGCCAGGTGACCGCCGACACCGGCGCCGGAGCAAGCACCCTGGAACCAGAGGTTGCACCGCCCAGCGTTCACGCTGCGCTGCAGCAGCCTGGCCAACCGCTTGACGGTGCGACCCGCCACTTTATGGAGTCCCGTTTCGGCCGCGATTTCGGCCGCGTGCGGGTCCATACCGGCGGCGCGGCGGCGAGTTCGGCCGAAGCTGTCGGCGCCCGCGCTTATACCGTCGGCCGGGACCTCGTCTTTAACCAGGGCGAGTACCGCCCGGAGACCACCACCGGCCGGCGGCTGCTGGCCCACGAACTGGCCCATGCGCTCCAGCAGGGAGGGGTAACGGCGCCGGCTGTCCAGCCGCTCCTGTTCCGCAAGAAAGGCGACAAGGAGGATTCGGCCAAGGCCACTAAGGAGAATCTCAAGGCCCAGCAATCCTTCTGGGACGATCTGCACGCCTTCTTCCCCGACGCGGGGCGCAAGCTGGCCGGCTCGGGCTACAACCCCGCCGTAGCGCGCCTGGACACTTCTTTCGTGGAGGGCCTGGTCGGCGGCGTCTACTTTGTCCCGCCGATCGTGATCGTGGGCAAGGAGTACGTGGCGGAGAAGGATGCCGACAAGCGCAAAGCCTGGCTCGAGGCGGAACTTGCGAAGATCGACAAATGGCGGGTGCTGACCGGCCGGATCGACGACCAGGATGTGGGCGATGCTGCGGTGACCAAAGTCGTCGACAGCCCTGGATTTGGCCGGCAAGCTGGACGTCCTGCGCAAGATGGAAGCCCGCAAGGATCTGGTCGCCAACACGAAGATGCAGGAGTTCGTCCGCAACCGCATCCATTCCACGCCGCTGCTGGCCGGGGCAGTCACCAAGGACGACGGCAGCTTCGAGGTCCAGTTTGAAAATGTGAAAATCGTGGTCAAGCCGGACGTTCTCAACTCGGCGCAAGTTTCATCCGGGGCCGAAACGGCCATCGAGCCGGTCGGGTCGCCGAATTTCGGCTACCCTGGCTACACCTGGGATGCCCAGGGCAAGATCGACACCATCACCTTCACCCCAACTGTGCCCGACGTGACGTATGAGATCCAGACCCGCTATGCGCCGGGTGTCGATCCCAGTGACATCTCCGGTTACGGAGTCGGCACCAGGCCAGAAGACACCGGCGAGCAGAAGACGCTGCGCTTCCACGAGGGATCCCACGGCACAGTCTTTATCCGCGAGGTACAGGCCAACATAGGCGCGCATAAATATCCGGCATGGAAGGGGCGGCTCGGGCAGACGCGCAAGGTATTTGAGGATCATCTGGCTGCATACCGGGCAGGCATTACGGACTTTCGGGCTGTGTTGGCCAACGCCGTAGAAACCTCCACGCAGGAGGTCGACTGCGCCGGCAGCAAGACCATCGTCCAGTACCACCAGGAGCACAAGACGACGACCACAGTGAAATGCCAGCCGTGACGCGTAGGTCCGGCGGCGAAAACGGGGACGGATGACAACACCGCAGCTGCAGCCAAAACCAAAACCGGCGCCGGCGCCGACCGCTAAACGGGGTCAACCAGCTCCACGGGAACAAAAGTACCGGTATGGGCCCAGGTGCCGGCCGGCGCAACGCAGGTGATGCGCGATGAGAAAGACGACACGCCCAAGGCTGCTGAGTCGAGCGAAAGCGAACCCGAAAAGAAGAAGAAGAGCGACATCTCTTTCGGCTCGGCTGCGGTGCCTTGGTACGTGGTCAAGCCGCTGATCCTCAAGTTCCCGTCGCGCTGGCAGGTATTCGCGCAAAAAGGCAAGGACGAATATACCAAGGACGATCGGGAGCTGCTGTCCAATTTCAGCGGCTCGCTGCAGAACCTGATGTATGCCGGAATCTACACCCAGCTTTCGAGCTATAAGCCGTCCTGGAGCAAGTCGCTGAAGATTGCCGAGAACCTGTCAGGCGTCAGCAGCACCTACCTCAACCTGGTTTCCTTCGCGGTGATGCGCGACCTGGAGAAGTACCTGAGCGACGACGTCGACGACGAGATCAAGCGTAATCTGGGCTGGCTCATCATGTACGGGGCGCTGCTCCAGGGTGGCCTCGTCGGCATGGACGTGGCGCTCAAACAAGATCTCGACTTTACCTCGCTGCTCAGCCCCGCCACCAAGAAGTGGACTGATGCCCCAGCGGCGTTCGGCCGCCCTTTCCAACTCAAGAACGTACCCGACCCGCGCTGGGGCAGCTATGGCTTTGGCAGTTCGCCGAGCGAATCTGAGTCTAAGCTGACCGGCTTTGGCGACCCGACCAAGCCCTACGGCTTCGGTCTCAAGCTGGGGCTGAACATAGCCTCGCTGGCCGATCTGTATCCCGAAGACGAGGAGCAAAAGAAGAAGTACACCGGATTCGAGCTGTATCCCTATTTCAACGTGCGGCACGAATGGGCACAGGGCGAGACCGCCCCCAGCCTTAAAAACCGCTGGCTGGTGGGCGCATTCGTCGGCGGCGCAGGCATCTACACCCTCCTGGAGGGCGGCCAGCAGACGCGGCCGGACGGCAGCGTGGCCGAGACCTACCTGCGCAATGCCACGATCCTGCGCGGCCTGGGGCGTTTATCGCAGCTCCAACTTTCCCAGGAGTTCAGCTTCCGCCCGGACATGCGCGCCCGCCTGAATGCAGCCGCCGAAATCAAGCTCGTCGACCGCAAGACTTGGGAGTCGACTGTCGGAGCCGGCATCGGCGGCTTGCTGCCCGGTGCGGGTCAGCCGGGAGCATTCGACGCCGCCGGCAGCCTGGCCCTGTACCACAAATACTACCTGGGCAAGGGCGAGAAGGAAGATCCACTCAAGAGTGGGCTTTCGTTCGGCACCACCTACCGGCGCGAAGACCCCTTCAGCGCCGAATCATCCCGCCTGTTCAGCCTGGCCGGCAAGCTGTCCATTTTGGACACGGTAATCCTGTCTATGGAGTATCACCGGGTCCAGGCAGGCCTTGGGCCGTTGGGCGCCCAGCCGGATCCCTCCCTGCCCGGCAGCGATCTCCGCTTTATGCTGATGCTGGGCCCAGGAATCTGGCGCTGGAAGTGATTGGCAGGCTGATCGCAATGCCGCCCAAAGAATACAAGGCGGCCATGGTCCAGTTCGCCATCATCCACGGACCAATCGATTAAGGCCCTACCAAGTCTCGAACAAAGTCCTCAACGCCCTCAATGGCGTCCTCAACAGGAATCCCCGTCACGTCCTCAATAACGCGCGCCGGGTCCTCGATGAATTCCGGCCCCACGTCTTCCCATACGTGTTGACCGGTAGTCAACCAGCCCGCATTGTCACAGCACGCGCCGCTACCCGCCGAAGCGGGGTCGACTACCGACACCTGATCACGACTGTTGTGGCAGCAGTTGAGCGAATAGCAGTACTGATCCCCCGGATCGCCTTCCACACTTGGGATCTGCCGATAACACACCTCGCCTCCATGCGCTTGCTGACGGTCGACGCACCAGTCGGCACTGGCAGCGACTTGCGCCTCGGTCAGCAGACAGGGTTCGAAAGCGTGCGCCTCGTCATGCGTGCCGCCCACCGGTGGCAAATGGCTGCCATGCGGGTTTGGCGTGCAATTTAGTGCCGTCTCGCGTGGCGCGGCGGCGCAATCTTCGGGCGGCACGACAAGAGTTGGCGCTGCCGGCGTGGCTGGCGAGGCAGGAGTCGGTGCCGCGCTGTCTACGGGTTGCGGCTCAGACTCGGCGGTACGGACGGTAATAACGGCACTTCTGTGCGTCTGGCGATCACCGGGTGTCCTACCGTGCTTGTATACTGCGGTCTGGACGCCCGCTATGGCCGAAATGATCTCCTGTGCACGCTGCGAACGGGCGCAGGACAGGTTTTCATTGAATGTTGGCTCCCCTTCTTCGCTTGCGAATCCATCAATGTCCACGCGAGCGTCGAAGGCGATTGTGTTGGCGTAGTCTTCCAGACGCTCTCGCTCGCCTGGAGCGAAATCGTCACACCCTCTGTTGAACAGATAGATGCTATCGCTGCTTTCCCCAAAATCGGCTATGTCGCCGCCGCGCGCAATACAGCCCTCGACGCTCCCGATTTCGGCATTGCAGGCACGTTGCACGACCAGCTCTGCCCCACCCCGAACCAGCCCCACGGTTGGGTTGCCTCCGGCCACTTGGTCTGTCAGTCGATTGGTGCTGCGCTCACTCCTACTGCCTTGCGCAATCTGTGGTGGTGCATTCAAGAATCCCACTGCTCCCTGTTGGACTGTATGGACCAGCTCATGAGCCAGCAGCTGTTTTCCAGCAGGGGTGCCCGTCTGCCATTGCTGAGAACCGAAGACAATATGGTTTCCGACTGTATAGGCAAGTGCGTTCACAGCTCGTGCTGACTCGGCTGCGTTTCTCCCCGTATGGACCCGCACGTGACCGAAATCCTGCCCAAAGCGCGCCTCCATAAAGTTGCGCGTTGTGCTATCCAGCGGATGTCCAGCTTGCTGCAACACTTGGTGGACAATCGGCGGTGCAGCCACTTGGGGAGCCTCTTGAGACGCTAGACGCTGAATGCCCAGCTTTTTCCGTTTGCATTCAGCACACATGCCATCTGCACCCAGTGGCCGGCCACAGGCACAAGTTTTACGCTGCACGCGTGGCTGAGGCATCTGCATCACCTGCTCTGCGGTGCGATCTGCCTCCTGTTCGTACTTGTCATGGGGCGCGTTGATTTTTAAGCTGGCCTGCAGCGGGAATTGGCGCTGGCTCCACACCGGGGCTTGCCGCAACGCAGCGACATTGATTGTGGTGGTCGGCCTTGCCGCACGTTCGGATGGTTCACTCTTTACTGTGGTTTCGGTTGCGTGCATACTCTAACCTCCAAGGTTCTCCCGTCGCCAGTAGCTAAGATATACCCGCCTCCTGATGTTCGCGCTGAACGGCA
This sequence comes from uncultured Chloroflexia bacterium, assembly GCA_963701415.1. GTDB lineage: Bacteria > Chloroflexota > Anaerolineae > Caldilineales > Caldilineaceae > Fredericiella. Next base: position 75,440 of record CAVPAH010000015.1, on the reverse strand, counting down.
ACCTTGAAACCTAATGGCATGTCGTGCGATGGAATCCCGTGCCGCAAGCCCAGATTTCAGGGCCAATTATAGAACGAGGCTAACAGGTTCCCTTGCCAAGACTTAATTCTGAGATATAGCCCTCATATGCATCGGGCATTTCTATGCGTTCACTACTGGGCAGATCTGCGAAATTTTCCTCCCAACAATACGTTTCCATTAGACGATTAATGCCTTGACCATATTTGTGTCCCCATTCATGGATGAGAATGATGGGTTGTCGATCTGCCAGCTCCAGCCACCGATCTGGACAGATATGAATATTCCCTAGCGTTACCGCATTTCGACCTGGCTTACAAACTTCAACCACGCCGTATTCGCCGCATTCGTATACAGTGTCGCCAGAACCATCCAGTGTAGTCTGCAAAGCTGTTATGACATGCGTAAGCTTTTGGGCATTTTCGAAAGGCATGCCATCATCCAAATCGATCTTGAACCACTTCAACAAAGCTGCCTTGACCGCCGGCAGACGATCCCCACGTGCGTCTCGCTCTTCTGTCATTTCGAGGGCCTTTTGTAGGAGTCGTTGTGCATGAAAGTGTACTACCAGCAGATCGTCTGGAGAGTGACCGGCTGCTTCATCGCAGTCTTCCACTTCAACCCGCATAGCTGTCTGTTCCCCATGATTCGACTGTTGCTGTAGATGATGAGTCAACTCATGCGCGAGTAAATCCTTTCCCGCCGTCGTCTGTGGTTGGAATTCATTGGCGCCAAAGATAATGTCCCGCCCTATGGTGTAAGCCCGCGCCTGTAACGCCTTTGCAGATTCAGCAGCCTGCCCATCTGTATGCACCCGCACTTGCCCAAAATCCTGACCAAAACGGGACTCCATATAGTTACGGCTTGGGCTATCCAGCGGCCGCCCAGGCTGCTGCAAGACCTGATGAACAACCGGTGGCGCAATTGTCTGGGGCGTATCGCCGGACGCCATTCGCTGGATACTCAGCTTTTTCTGCTTGCATTCGTCACACATGCCATCGGGTGCAATAGAATTGCCGCATGAACAATGCTTGCGCTGAAGTTGTGGAGCGGCCATGCGCATCACCTGATCGGCCATATTGTCGGCTTCTTGTTCGTATTTGTCGCCGGGCGCATTGATTTTCAGGCTGGTCTGGAGCGGCAACATGCGCTGACTCCACAGCGGGGCTTGCCGCAATGCCGCGGCATTCATTGTGGTGGTCGGCCTTGCCGCACGTTCGGATGGTTTATTCTTTACGGTAGTTTCGGTTGCGTGCATGCTCTAGCCTCCAAGGTTTTGCCGCCAGTAGTATCTTGTTGGCACCCCTTGGTGTGGCAATGGACGTTATTGGAAAACAAGATAACTATATCTAGCAATAGACACAGGAGTGGCTCATCATAGCACAACAAAGTTTACATATCAAGCAGAACACCTGTTTACTTGTTTGCTGCAACGCCTTTTTCAAGGCCCGTTCTGGGCGTCGGTTTCTGGGTCCGGGCATCTGGCGCTGGAAGTGATTGACAGCCTTTGTTTCCTTCTTTACAATAATGAACATAAAGAATTGCGCCTGGCATTGACACAAGGAAGGGGACAACAACGATGCGTCTGGAAGGCACACACCTGTTTACGGCACCGCGTGAGGCGGTGTGGGAGGCGTTGATGGATCCGGCGCGTGCTCGCAGGAGCGCTGCCGGGCGGAGAACAGCTCGAGCAGACGGGCGATAACCAGTACCGGGCGGTGATGAACGTCAAGGTGGGGCCGGTGCAGGGACGCTTTGACGGCAAGATCCTGCTGGAGGATATCGTCGCCCCCCAGAGCTACCTGATGAAGGTGGACGGCCAGGGCGCGCCCGGCTTTGTGGCGGGTGAGGGGCGGCTGGCAACTGGAGGAGGCGGACGGCGGCGGCACGCTGCTGCGCTATGGCGGCGACGTCACGGTCGGCGGGCGCATTGCCGGCGTGGGGCAGCGGCTGATCGAGAGCACGGCCAAGTCGATCACGCGGCAGGGGCTGCAGGCGCTGGACCAGACGATCGCGGCGCGGTTGGCAGGTCCGGCGGGGCATTGGAGGAGCAGGTGGATGCCGCGCGGGGGCGACGCCTGCGGTCCAGGAGATCGCACAGGGCGCGTGGCTGCTGCCGGAGGGCGGGAGCGGGATCAACCCGGTAAAGGCGCCGGCCGCCGACCGGGCTTCCGGAAGCGAAGGGGCAGAAGTTCCAGCCTGAAGGCGGCAGCGGGATCAACCCGGTCAAGGCGCCGGCTCCGTGCGGCGGGCGAGCAGGCAGGCGCAGTCTCGATGACAAGCGTCGGTGTGCAGGTGGTCAAAGATGTAGCCAGAGACCTGGCTGCCGACTACATCCCGGCGGATAAACAAGAGAAGGTGCTCTACTTTAGCCTGGGAGCGCTGGCGATGCTGCTGTTTGTCGTGCTGGTGCGGCTGGTGCAGAAGGACTGATCCCTTGAGCGAGCAACATCGTTTTACCAATCGCGAGATCGCCGACCTGCTGGCGGGCGTGGCGGCGCGCCTCCAGATCCTGGACGCCAACCGCTTCCGCGTGATCGCCTATCAGAATGCAGCGGAGAATATCCGCAACATGGCGCAGGACATCAACAGCGTGGCCGCGGCGGGCGGGCTGGACGACATCCCCGGCGTAGGCAAGGGGATCGCCGACGCCCTGCAGAAGGTGCTGAGCGAAGGCCACTTCGCCGAGTTTGACGACCTGCTGGCGCAGGTGCCGCAGGGCGTGGTCGAGATGATGGACGTGCCCGACATGGGGCCCAAGAAGGCCAAGCGGCTGTGGGAAGAGCTGGGCATCGACAGCGTCGAGGCGCTGCGAGACGCGGCGCGAGAAGGCAAGCTGCGCGACCTCAAGGGCTTTGGCGCCAAGAGCGAGGAGAAGATCCTGCGCGGGATCGAGCTGCGGGCCAGGCGCAGCGACGCCCGCACGCCGATCGGGGTGGCGCGGCCGCTGGCACTGTCGCTGCAGGAAGGGTTCGAGCAGTCGCTGCCGCCGGGCACGATCCAGCGCATCGTCGTGGGCGGGAGCCTGCGGCGCTGGAAGGAGACGATCGGCGACATCGACATGCTGTGCATCAGCAGCGAGCCCGAAGCGGTGATGGCGGCGTTTCGCGGCCTGCCGCAGGTGACGGAAGTGGTGGGCAGCGGCGACACCAAGACGAGCGTGGTGCTCGGCAACGGGCTGCAGGTGGACCTGCGCGTGGTGGAGCCGCAGAACTGGGGCGCTGCCGTGCAGTATTTTACCGGCAACAAGGAGCACAACGTCGCGCTGCGTGAGATCGCGATCAAGCAGGGCTGGAGCCTCAACGAGTATGGGCTCACGGCCACCGGCGACGGCAGCGCGCCTGCCGGGGAGATGCGCTATTTTGAGGACGAGCCGGACCTCTACGCGTTTCTGGGACTGGCCTGGATGCCGCCCGAGATGCGCGAGAACCGCGGCGAGATCCAGGCGGCACGCGAGCGCAAGCTGCCGCAGCTGATCGTGATCGACGACCTCCGCGGCGAGCTGCACGGGCACACGACCTGGAGCGACGGCACGGCCAGTGTGATGGAGATGGCAGAGGCGGCACGACGCCGCGGCTACAGCTACTGGGGTGTGACCGACCACAGCGTGGGTCTCGGCGTGGTGCAGGGGGTGGACGGCGAGCGGCTGCGCCGGCAGCGGCAAGAGATCGACGCGGCGAATGAGCACTTTGCGGGCCAGGGGATCGACTTCCGGCTGCTGCAGGGGAGCGAAGTCGAGATCCTGTCGGACGGCACGCTCGGACTGCCGGACGAGGTGCTGAAGGGGCTGGACGTGGCGGTGGCGTCGATCCACAGCGCGCAGCGGCAGGATCGCGAGACGATCACCGCCCGCTGTCTGAAGGCGGTGTATAATCCCTATGTCGACATCCTCGGCCACCCGACGAGCCGGCTGCTGGGCTCGCGGCCGCCGACCGAGCTGGATGTGGAGCGGGTGCTCCAGGCGTGTGTGGAAACCGGCACCGTCGTGGAGATCAATGCCAACCCGGCGCGGCTGGACCTGAACGACGTCTACGCGCGGCGGGCGGTGGAACTGGGCTGCAAGATCGCCATCAACTGCGACGCGCACGCCGTCGACGGGATGGACATCATGGAATACGGCATCGCCGTGGCACGGCGTGCCTGGCTGACGGCGGCGGACGTGATCAACACGCGGCCGCTGGCGGAGATGTTACCAATGCTCAAGCGCAATCGCGCCTAGAGGGCGCGGGAGGCCTGCATGCGTACGTTTGGCACGATCTTGGCGCTGCTGCTGATCTTCTTTGGCCTGGTCGTGGCGGGGCTGGTCTTTGTGCGCATCTGGCAGGACAACGGGCTGGTCCGGCTGGACATCAACACGGCCAGCGTGAGCACGCCGACGGCCACGGTGCCGGTTTCGGCCGCCGTCAGGGCGGCCGAGGCGGCGAATGCTGCTGCGACCGCAGCGGGCAGCGGCGAGGCCGGGGCAGCCGGCAGCACTGCGCCGGTGGTGGTGGGGATCGAGAGCGGCGGCATGTCGCTGGCCGGCGGTGGCGGCCGGACGCCGCGGTCATGGCGGCGCCGGCAGACGGCGCGCCGACTCTTGAGCCCGTGGCGACCTGTGGATCCGTGCCCACCTGCGCCGGCCGAAGGCTTTGCGGCGGACACGGCGGTCGTGGCCGTCGGCACGCTGCGCGTGTACAGCCAGGCGGACGTGACTTCGCCTGCCCTGCGCGACCTGACGGCAGGGCAGGGCTTATGGATCGTAGCCGGTGAGGACGGCAGCACGGCGATCGCCCGCTGCGAGGTCATCTGGCAGCGAGTGCGCACGGCCGACGGGCTGGTCGGCTGGGTGATCAAGGACGCCGTCGACGTCGTGCCTCGGCGACCGCCGGCCAACGATCCGAGGCCACGATCGTGGCGACGCGCGACGGTGATCTCGCCGTGCGTGGGGGGCTGTCCGACGCCCTGCTGCCAGCCATGTCCCACCCCTTGTAATCAACCGTGCCCGACGCCGTGCTGCCAACCCTGTGCGGCGCAGCCGTGCACGTCACCTTGCGGAGTGTATACACAGTGATGTTTGAACAGAAACGAGTGAGTGTGCGGGCGGCCCTCCGACCGGCAGCGGTCTTTGCCGTGCTGTTAAGTGTGCTGTTGCTTGCCGGCGCCTGCGGTGGCGGCGAACAAGCCTGCGGCAACTGAGGTCCCCGCCTGCCATTACGGCGGAGACGGGTGGGATGGCGTTAGGCGGAACGGCGACCGCGGCGTCCACAGACGAAGGGTGGCTGTCCCTAGCGGCGAAGCGACAGCTGAAGTCATCGATGAAGCGACAGCTGAAACGACCTCTGAAACGATCCCTGAAACGACCCTTGAAGCCACGGTCGCCGCACCGGTACTGGACGCCGGGGCGCTGATCACTGCGGGGGGCACGGTAGATGTCTATGCGGACGCCGACCCAACGGCGCCGCGCTTTGGCGAGTATCCGGCAGGCACGGTGCTGACCGTGGTCGAAGCCGGCGGTGACTTTGGCGGCTATCCCGTCGAGGTCGACGGCCGGCGCTGGTACCGCGTGCGGGCACCGGATGGGCTGGTGGGATGGGTGCCTGAACCGTTGTCTGAACCTTGATTCGTAGGATTTTGGGGATTCTCTTGATTCGGAGACATGCAGGAGCGACGACATGAGGATGCTCGAGAAGGTGGCGCTGGTGACCGGCGGCGCGGCGGGGATTGGGCGGGCGACGGCGCTGCGCTTTGCGGAGGAGGGCGGCAAGGTCGCGATCTGCGATCTGAACGAGGCGGCCGGCATGGCGGTGGTGGCGGAGTTGGGGGCGCTAGGGGCGGAGGCCATGTTCCACAAGGTGAATGTGGTGGACCGCGGCGAGGTGCGGGATTGGGTGGCGGCCGTGGTCGCCCGCTTTGGCCGCATCGACGTGCTGGTCAACAACGCTGGGCATCGTGCGCGACAGCCAACTGGTGAAGGTCAAGGAAGGCGAGCTGGCCGGCGAGATGGCGAGAGGCCGACTTTGACCTGGTGGTGGCGGTCAACCTCAAGGGCGTCTACAACTGTACGCAGGCCGTAACGCCGCAGATGATCAAGCAGGGCGGTGGTGTGATCCTCAACGCCTCGTCCGTGGTGGGGCTAGACGGCAACTTTGGACAGACCAACTACGTGGCCACGAAGGCCGGCGTTGTGGGGATGACAAAGGTGTGGGCGCGCGAACTGGGGCGGTATGGGATCCGCGTCAATGCCGTGGCGCCGGGATTTATCGGCACGGACATCATCAAGGACATACCCGAGAAGATCATCGCCGGCTTGAAGGCGCACACGCCGCTAGGCCGGATGGGCGACCCGCGCGACATTGCCAACGCCTACCTGTTTCTCGCCTCAGACGAGGCAGCCTTCATTACCGGCGCGACGCTGCGCGTAGACGGTGGGCTGGTGGTGGGGACGTGAGCAGGTGAAAGGATGAAGAAACTGAGTTTCTCAAAGAAACTCAGTTTCTGGTGCAGCATTGATTGTAACGCCCTCAACCGCGGATAAGGACCAGTGCCGACGAGCGATTACTCAGGTCGACCGCCAGGCCGTTGGCGAGCCACTCCGCGCCGGAGGCGATGTGCGATTCGTTGGTGTCGACGTCAACCAAGCTCGTAGCTCTTCTCTGCCTCGAGGCCGCGCAACCGCAGGATGGCTGCCGGCAGGCGGCATCGTGGGCGCGGAAAACCCAAATCGCGCCCTGCAAGGGATCTGCCGCTCCAGTATCGATCACGGCATAGGCCTCCCACTCGTCGTGCAGTGGCAGATCAGGGCACTGCAGGTCGGTCTGTGGCAGCAGGTGGTAGAAGCGGCCGCGCTTGAGAATGGGCCGGATCTCCTTGTACTGCGCCACGGCGGCCTGCACCGCGCTCAGCGCCGTGTCCGTCCACTGCGGCAGCCGTGCCGAGATGCCAAAGGCGCCGAGCATGCGGCTGCGGGCGATGGCGTCCATGTCGGCGGGCGTCGCCGCCGGGTCTGTAAGCGGCTCGTCGTCGGCGTCCACGATAAAGGTGTTGCACATTTCCGGCGGGAAAAGGTAGTTGGCGCCGGCGAGATGGAAACGGACGCGGCGGCTGGGCGTCGAGGAGTCGTGCAGCCAGGTCACGTGCGAGTTGGCCAGCATGGCGAAGTCGGTGCGGGTGCCGCCGCCGGCGCAGTTTTCGATCATGAGGTCGGGGAAGCGGCGGCGCAGCTCGGCCAGGACGGCGTGCACGCCCTGGACCTGGTAGAACTCGCCGTCGCTGGCGCTGTGGCCGTGGTCGGTGCAGGTGCAGACGCCCCACCAGTTGGAATCCCATTTGAGCCACTCGGCGCCGGTGTCCTCGACCAGCCGGCTGATCCAGTCGATGGCCCAGGCCTGCACGTCGGGGTGGCCAAAGCAGAGCCAGCCGCTGACCGTGTCGGGCGGCCAGGCGGGCGAGACGATGGCGTCGTGGTGGCGCACCAGCCAGCGGTCCTGCCAGGTGCCGGGTGCACGGAGGTCGACACGTTCGGGTTCGACCCAGATGCCGAAGCGCATGCCGCGGCTCCGCACGGAGTCGGCAAAGGCGCGGACCCCGCCGGGAAACTTCTCGGCGCTCTGCTCCCAGCGGCCGAGGCCGGTTGTAAAGTTGTCGCTGGTGCGGCGGCTGGGCTCCCACCAGCCGGCGTCGATGACAAAGACCTCGGCGCCGAGGCGCGCCGCCAGTTCCACCTCCGGGCGGAGAATATCCACGTCGATATCGATGAGGTGGGCAAACCAGGTGTTGTACTGAACCCACGGGAAATCGGCGGCGGTGGGAGGGATCACCGCCGTGCGCAGGTAGGTATGTTGGGCATGGGCCGCGTCGTCGAGATCGCCGCTGTAGACGCCGGCAAAGGCCGCGGGGCTTAGCCAACGTTCGCCGGCGGCGAGCGGGGTGGCGTAGCCTTCGGTAGAGATGCTGAGCGTGGCAGGCGAGAGCCGTAGGGGTGATAGTGTGGACGCGTGCGGCCGACCAGCGACCAGAGTAGAGAAGGCCGGTGAAGAGGCCTTCATTAGCTGGGCCGGCGCTTGCTCCCCTGTTCTGCTGTAATCGGTGCTGTCGAGGGCAAACCAGGCAATTTCGTGCCAGGTGGAGCGGAGGCCCGACTCCAACTGGATAGGCTTCGCACCCAGAGGTTGGTGGCGGATGCGATAGGCGGGGTAGGGGCCGGTGGCGGGGGTATAGTGGCCGTGACTCTGCAGGCCGCGCGCCCAATGGAGGACGGGCGTTGGGAACGCCCCGAGGGCGAATGTGGCAGGGGCGACGCGGCTGAGCGATACCCGCTTGTAGGGCAGTCACCTCCAGCCACTGCTCGACCACAGCCGTACCAGCGTGGAGCCGGTAGGACAGTGTCACGTCAAGCGCATCGCCCAGGCGCAGGTCGAAATGAACCGTCACGGTTTCGCCGTCTACTTCTTTGCTCGCCTCCGCGCGCACGCCGTGGAGAGCGGTCGCCTGGCGCCCGGAAAGGGATGTATTGTCCCATTGTAAGGAAAACTCGCCGCCGGCCAAGGGGCTTGCCGCCAGGTCGGGCTGCCAAGTGTGGCCGGTGGCCGGATTTGCAAGCTGGACAAGAGTGAAGCCGTCCCCTTCGCGCCATGCAAGTGTCTTGCCGATGTCGCCGTTGGCGATCGTCCAGCGGCTCGGGAGGGCGCCGCCGCCGGAGTGGGCAGTAACTGCGGCTGAGCCGCAAGCTGCAAGCACCTGTTGCATCGTGAAATGTCCTTCGTCGTGCTTGTTCAGATATTAGAACACTGTTTGTAGCGTGGAACTCCGGCGAGGGAGTATAGCACGGCATACCAGGGCGAGGCCAATGGCACGGCCAGAGCACGGGGCGTTAGGACAACTGTTGGTTCAGGACATTTAGTGTAGTGCCTACGGTCTACTGTATGTTACTATCAAGGTGTGGCCGTTAAGCACGCAGACTTCACCTTTGATTTCTGCGTGCCGTGCCTTGGGAGACCCTATGACCACAGCACCCGCCGCGGGGGCGCCTTTGCAGGCTGCCGTGAGCAGCCTGTTTGCGTCAATGCCCAATGGCTTCCACCTTCAGTTTAACGATCGCCTCGAAGTCGTTTCCGCCTGCGGCCGCGGCCTGATCACCCTCGGCCGCACACCCGACGAACTGCTTGGCAACAGAATACCCTCCTTCTGCCGCCGGCATTGGTTGAAGGCATTATGCCGCGCCTGCAGGCTGCGCTGGACGGAGAGGCCAGCAGCTTTGAACTGCCGGCGCCGGGCGACGGCCGCCTGTACCTGGCAGCGGCGCCTGCCACAGCGTGAACTCGGTGCCTCCGCTGAAGTGGCAGCGCGCGCTCGAGGGCCTCAGCTGTTTGGCGCCTGGCTCAGCGTTCCGGCTAGCGTGACGAAGATCGACGCGGCCCGCACGGGCAAAGCGATGAGGCGCTGCGGCTGGGCGAGGCGCGGTACCGCGCGTTGTTTGAAGATATCCACACCGTGATCGTGCTGTTTGACCGCGCAACCGGCAAGATCGTCGACGTGAACCCGGCGGCAGCGGCCTATTACGGCTGGAGCCGGGAGCAGATGCGCAAGATGAGTGTCTTCGACGTCCATGTGCCGTCGCCGGCGGAAGTGTGGGCCGAACTTATGCGGGCCGAGGCGGAAGGCCGCCCCTATTTTCGCTTTCGACAGCGGCGCGCTGACGGCTCAGTGCGCGACCTGGAGGCTTACAGCAGCCCAGTTGAGCTGGGCGACCGCAAGCTCCACTATGCCATCATGCACGATGTGACCGAGCGCAAAGAGGCGGAGGAAGCACTGCGGCAGAGCGAAACGGCCCTAAAGCGCTCGCAGGCAGTGGCGCATGTCGGGCACTGGACCTGGGACACGCGCCGCAATACCGTAACCTGGTCGGACGAGATGAAGCGCATCTTTGGGCTCGACCCTGAACAGTTTGCGGGCGATCTGAATCAGGTAATCGAACGCTCCATTCATCCCGACGATGCCGAACGGGTGCGGGCAATGAACGCGGCGGTGGTCGACGAGCAGCGGCCGGGGGAAACTGAGTACCGCGTCGTCTGGCCCGACGGCAGCGTACACTATGTGCGGGCGATTCCCGCCGACAGCATCCGCGACGAGCAGGGCAACATATTGCAGCTGTCGGGCGTGGTGCAGGACGTGACCGAGCGCAAGCTGCGCGAGCTGGAGCGGGAACTGCTGCTGGTTCAGCTCCAGGACAAGGCGGAGCAGCTGGCGCAGGTGATGCGCAGCGTGCCCGAAGGCGTGCTGCTGCTCGACAACCTGGGCTGGGTCCTGCTGGCAAACCCACGGGCGGAGGAGATGCTGGGGCGGCTGGCGAAGTACGGTGAGAGCCGAGCGGCTTCTGCAGCTGGGGGATATGGCGCTAGAGGCACTGCTTACCTCGCCGCCGCTGGGCCAGTGGCACACGGTGCAAGCAGGGCGGCAGACCTTTGAGTTGATCGCCACCCCCGTAGAGTCCGGCCCCGTCCCGGCAGGATGGGTGCTGGTGCTGCGCGAGGTGACGGCCGAGCGGGCGGTGCAGCAGCAGCTGCAGCGGCAGGAGCGGCTGGCGGCCGTGGGGCAGCTGGCGGCAGGCATTGCGCACGACTTCAACAACATAATGTCGGTGATCTCGATCTATGCCGAACTGACCAGCGAGGTGCCGGGCCTCACCGATAAAGAACGGGCACGCACGCTCACCATCATCGAGCAGGCGCAGCGGGCAACGCGCATGATCCGCCAGATCCTCGACTTCAGCCGCCAGTCGGTGCTGGAGCGGCAGGCATTGGACCTGCTGCCGCTGCTCAAAGAAGAAGAAAAGCTTTTGCGGCAGACGCTGCCGGAAAACATCGACATAGAGTGTTACTGCTCTCCCGGCGAGTATACTGTCATGGGCGATCCGACGCGCCTGCAGCAGCTGGTGATGAACCTGGCCGTGAACGCTCGCGATGCAATGCCGCAGGGTGGCCAACTGCGCATGGCCCTCGAGAAGCTCTTTGTCACCTCGGCCAAGCGTCCACCGGTGCCGGGCATGACCGAAGGCGACTGGCTGTGCCTGACGGTGCAGGACACGGGCACCGGAATTGCGCCGGAGCACCTGGCCCACATCTTCGAGCCGTTCTTCACGACCAAGGAGACCGGGGAAGGGCACGGGGCTCGGCCTGGCGCAGGCGCACGGGATCGTAGCGCAGCACAACGGGCATATTGTCGTAACAAGCGAACCTGGTGTTGGTACGGCTTTCAGCATTTACTTGCCGGCGCTGTCCCTGGGCGTGACGAGCGCTGACCCGGCACCCCTCGCGGACCTGCCGCGTGGGCGGGGCCAGAATATCCTGGTCGTGGAAGATGAGGCAAGCCTCCGTGTTTCGCTCGTAGAACTGCTTACCGGAATGGGATACCATGTGGAGGAAGCGCCGAATGGTGCCGAGGCCCTTGTGTGGCTGACCGATCCGGCGCGCATGGCGGCAGCACCTGTCGATCTCATTCTCAGCGACGTGGTGATGCCGCGCATGGGCGGGGTTGCGCTGCTCAAGGTGCTGCGCCAGCGCGGTGTCCAGACGCCGCTCGTCTTGATGAGCGGGCACCCGGTCGGCGACGACCATATCGGGCTGGAGCAGCTAGGCATGACCGCCTGGCTGGACAAGCCGCCCAGCCGGTGGCAGCTGGCACACACGGTCGCTGCGGCGCTGGAGTGACATGGCCGCCCGTGCGCTCAGTACGGGCCAACGGTGGCTGTACAGTAGTTGTAGAGGTCATGCACATGCTTTTCGAATCAACTTGATTGACAATACATTGGGGGCCGTGCTATACTCCAACGATATTCCCGTTGGTGAACAAATTTCACATATGTGAACGAGCTGGGCTTCCCTGGCCTGCTCAGAATGCCAAATATGAACGTCTCCAGGAGGATCCAATGATGAAACATGGTCTGCTGAAGTCGGCCGTGCTCGTTACGCTGCTGGCAATGGCGCTTTCTGCCTGCGCACCGCCGGCCGAAGCGCCAGCGGCAGCTCCGGCAACGGAAGCCCCCGCCGAGGCGACTGCCTCGACGACGCCCGCCGAGGTGATCGCAGGGCAGGCGTGGCGCAAGCTTGACGCCTACAGCCCGCTGCCCGAACGTGCAACACTGATGCTGGTCAAGGGCGGGCAGGAGAACGCCTCGCTGATGCCTGAAGGCGAGTCGATCGAAGACAACAAGGCGCTGCGCTATATCGAAGACACGCTCAACGTCGACGTCCAGTTTTCCTGGGTGGTGCCGAGCGACAGCTATGCCGACAAGCTGAACCTGTCGATCGCCAGCGGCGATATCCCCGACGTGATGACCGTGAACCCGATCCAGCTGCAGCAGCTGACCGACGCCGGCGCGATCGAGGACCTGACCGGTATCGTCGAGAAGTACGCGAACGAGGACATCCTTGCCAACTGGAAGGCCACGAATGGCGTCGCGCTCGAGGCGGCGACGCTCGACGGCAAGGTGATGGGCATCCCCAATGTGCAGCCGCAGGCGGACGCGCCGATCATGGCGTGGGTGCGCAAGGACTGGCTGGACAAGCTGGGGCTCGAAGGGCCGAAGACGGTGGACGACGTCGAGGCGATCGCCAAGGCCTTTATCGAGCAGGACCCCGACGGCAACGGCGCAGCCGATACCTATGGCCTGACCGGCACGTCAGAATTCGCGCATGGTGCCGAGCAACCTGCATGGGTTTGACGCAATCTTCAACGCCTACGGCGCGTTCCCCGAGATCTTCTTCAAGAACGCTGACGGCAAGATCGAATACGGTTCGATCCAGCCGGAGACCAAGGAAGCGCTGGCGCGCCTGGCCGAGATGTACAAGGCCGGGATCATCGACCCCGAGTTTGCGACCAAGAATACGGATAAGTCGAACGAGATCCCTGTCGGCGGCAAGAGTGGCATCATGATGGGGCCGTGGTGGATTTCGTGGTGGCCGCTGGCGGATGCGGTCAAGAACGACCCGAACGCCGACTGGCAGCCGTACCTGATCCAGGACAAGAACGGCGACTACACCTATTCGATGGGCGATTACACCAACAGCTTCGTGGTCGTGAAGAAGGGGTATGCCCATCCAGAGATCGCGCTCAAGATTCTCAACGTGCAGAACGACCTGAGCTATGGTCTCAACGACGCGCCGCAGTTCTATCCCAACTTCAACGAGATCTGGACGCTGCTGTTCCCGGTTCCCTTCCTGATCGAGCAGCCGTACGTCGTGGAGCGGATGGGCAAGGAGTACCAGCAGGCGGTAGACGGCGAGCTGGATCCGGCCACCTTCAGTGACGCGATGAAGCTGGAGTTCGACCAGATCCAGAAGGACATGGCGGCGCCGCGCAGCGACTCGGCCAACTGGGCGACGCGCATGGCGCGCCTCGACGCTGCCCAGCTGCTGGGGGGCGGCATCAAGGAAGTGCGCACGGACCCGGCCGCGGCCCGCCTCTTCACGACCGACCCGACGTGGCCGGCGCTGAAGAAGCTGGAGGAAGAAACCTTCCTGCAGATGATCACGGGCGCCAAGTCGGTGGACGACTTTGATGCGTTCGTCGAGGAATGGAACAATGCCGGCGGCGCGGCACTGCTGGAGAAGATGAACCAGTAAGGCCCTTGTGGCAACGATGTAGGCCTCAAGAAACCGAGTTTGCTCATGAGAAACTCCGCCGTCTTCTGCCCTACGATTTGTGTGGGACGGTCGAAAGCTGCGGATATGGTCAAGGACTCGGATCGCCGGGCGTATTACTTGATGATACTGCCGGGGCTGCTGCTGCTGTTTGCGTTTACCTTTGTGCCCCTCTTTTATTCGGTGATTGCGTTTCAGAAGTTCAACCCGGCGCTGGGCGTGACGGGGTCGCCGTGGGTGGGCCTCGAGAACATCACCTACATGTTCAGCCTGCGCGACGCCCGGCAGGTGTTCTTCAACACGGTCTTTATCGCCACGATGAAGATGGTGTTTGTCCTGCTGGCCGCCGTCACCTTTGCACTGCTGCTGAACGAAGTGCGCTTCTTGCGCATTCAGCGCTCGATCCAGACGATGGTCTACCTGCCCCACTTTTTGTCGTGGGTAATCCTGGCCGGAATCCTGCGCACGATCCTGGCGCGCGACGGCATGGTGAACGATGCCCTGGGTGCCTTCGGGATCGGGCCTGTCTACTTTCTGGGTCAGCCAAACCTCTTCTCCTGGGTCATCATCTTTGGCGACGTGTGGAAGGAGTTTGGGTTTGAGACGATCGTCTACCTGGCGGCGCTGACGGCGATCGACCCAACCCTGTACGAGGTGGCAGAGCTGGACGGGGCGAGCCGCTGGCAGAAGATGTGGTACATCTCGGTGCCGGGGATCGCGCCGGTGATCGTGCTGGTGGGTTGCCTGAGCATCGGCAACGTGCTGAACGCCGGATTTGACCAGATCTTCAACCTCTACAGCCCCATCGTCTACTCGACCGGCGACATCATCGACACCTACGTCTACCGCATCGGCCTCATCCAAGGCCAGTACAGCCTGGGCACGGCGGTGGGCGTCTTTAAGACGGTGGTGGCGCTGATCCTCATCGGCGTGTCGTACTGGGCGGCCAAGCGGTTCGCCAACTACAAGATCTTCTAGGAGCGGGCATGTTTTCGGCACGCAGCAGGACCGACCGCATAGTCGACTGGGTGATCACGATCGTTCTGGTGCTGATCGGCGTCACGACGCTGCTGCCGCTGGTCAACACGCTGGCCATTTCGCTGAGCGACAAGTCGGCGGTGAGCGGCGGCATGGTGGGGTTGACGCCGGTGGGCTTCAACCTGGACGCCTACGGCTACATCATCAGTGACACGAGCTTCTGGCGGGCCTTTGGCATCTCTGTGCTCCGCGTCATTGTGGGGGCGTCGCTCAACGTCGTGCTGTCGGTACTGACGGCCTTTCCGCTCTCGCGCACGGACAAGGCGCTGCCGGGGCGCAACATCTTTATGTGGCTGTTCGTATTTGGGATGATCTTGAATGTGGGGCTGGTGCCCTGGTACCTGACCATCAGCAACTACAAGCTGATCGACACCTTCTGGGCGCTGGTGCTGCCCGGGGGCCGTGCCCATCTGGAGCGTGATCATCCTGATGAACTTCTTCCGCAACATTCCCAAGGAGCTGGACGAGGCGGCGCGCATCGACGGCGCCAACCCCTGGCAGCTGCTGTGGAGCATCTACCTGCCCACCTCGCTGCCGGCGCTGGCGACGATCACCCTCTTTGCGATCGTTGGCCACTGGAACTCGTTCTTCGACGGCCTCATCCTGATGAACAACCCGGCGCTCTACCCGCTGCAGACCTACATCCAGCAGCTGGTGATCGCCGACCGCCCCGCGCTCAACGGCGGCCAGGCCCGCTTGCTGGCCCAGCTCTCCAACAACACCCTCAACGCCGCCAAGCTCTTCGTGGCAATGATCCCGATCCTGCTGATCTACCCGCTGCTGCAGCGCTATTTTGTGCGGGGGATCATGCTGGGGGCGGTGAAGGAGTGAGCGGAGGAGACACTGAGTTTCTCAAAGAAACTCAGTGTCTTGGTCAGACCATTCACCCAATCGCCCAATCGACCTTAGGCTTCTTAGGGGCAGGTTCCTTTTGTGGCGGCTTGTGGCCGCCACCGCCGGGCCAGGCCAGGGCAATGCGGCCGCGGTCTTTGTCGACGTTCTGGATTTCGACGTCGATGACGTCGCCGACCCCGAGGACGGTGCCAAACGGGAGCTGGCTGCGGTGGAGCAGGCCGTCCTGCTTGACGCCGATGTCGACGAAGGCGCCGAAGTCGACCACGTTGCGCACCGTGCCCTTCAGTGTCAGGCCGGGCAAGAGGTCGTCCATCGAGAGCACGTCGCTGCGCAGGATCGGCGCGGGCAGGTCGGCGCGCGGGTCGCGGCCGGGGCGCACAATCTGCTCGAGGATGTCGGCCAGGGTGGGCTCGCCGGCGCCGAGTTCGGCGGCGAGGGCGGGCAGCGGCTCCTGGTCGGCGAGCGCCTTGATGCGGGCGGCACGCTCGGCGGCGGGCGCGGTCAGGCTGAGTCCCGTGCGCTTCAGCAGCTTGCGGGCGACGGCGTAGCTCTCCGGGTGGATGGCGGTGGCGTCGAGCGGCTTGTCGCCGTCGCGGATGCGCAGGAAGCCGGCGGCCTGCTCGAAGGCCTTGGGGCCGAGGCTGGGCACCTTCTTGAGCGCGGCGCGGTTGGGGAAGGGGCCGTTCTCGTTGCGGTGCGCCACGATCTTCTCGGCCAGCTTGGGGCCGATGCCGGCGACATAGGTGAGCAGGGCGGGCGAGGCGGTGTTGGCGTCCACGCCGACCTGGTTGACGACGCTCTCGACCACGCCGTCGAGGCTGCGGGCGAGATCCTTCTGGTTGACGTCGTGCTGGTACATGCCGACGCCGATCGACTTGGGGTCGATCTTGACCAGCTCGGCCAGCGGGTCCTGGATGCGGCGGGCGATGGAGACGGCGCCGCGCATGCTGACGTCCAGGTCGGGCATCTCGGCGCGGGCCAGCGGGCTGGCGGAGTAGACGCTGGCGCCGGCCTCGTTGGCGATGATGTAGCGCGGGCCGTTGGGCAGGCTCTTGATCAGGGCGGCCGCCAGCTGCTCGGTCTCGCGTGAGGCGGTGCCGTTGCCGATCGAGATGAGCGTCACGTGGTGCTTCTGAACCAGGCTCTTGAGCGTGGCGAGCGCTTCCGCCTGCCGGTTCTGCGGCGCGTGCGGGTAGATCGTGGCCGTGTCCAGCAGCTTGCCCGATGGGTCGACGACCGCCACCTTGCAGCCGGTGCGGAAACCCGGGTCGATGCCCAGGACGTCTGGCCGGCGAGCGGCGGCTGGCTGAGCAGGCCGCGCAGGTTGGCGGCAAAGACGGTGATGGCGTGGCGCTCGGCCTGCTCGGTGAGCGTGCTGCGCACGTCGCGCTCGATGGCGGGCAGGAGCAGGCGCTGGGCGCTGTCCTCGGCCGCCAGCACCAGCTGCTTGCGCCCAGGGCGAGCGCGGGTCGAGCTTGAAGACGGCCAGCACCGAGGTGCGCCAGTCGCGATCGGGCACGTCGAGTGACACGCGCAGCACCTTGAGCGCCTCGCCGCGGTTGAGGGCGAGGATCTGGTGCGGGCGCAGCTTTTCGACGCGCAGGTCGAACTCGTAGTAAAGCTCGAAGACCTTGCGCTCGTCTTCGGCGCCGTCGATCTTGCCGGCCGTGACGGTCCCGTAGCGCAGGGCCTTCTCGCGCACGCTGCGGCGGACCTCGGGGTGGTCGCTGATCGTCTCGGCGACGATGTCGCGGGCGCCGGCCAGGGCGGCCTCGGCGTCGGGCACCTCTTCGCTCAGGTAGGCGGCGGCCACAGCCTCAGGCGTCTCGCGGCCGAGCGCCTGGTTGATCATCAGGTCGGCCAGCGGCTGCAGGCCGCGCTCGCGGGCGATCGAAGCGCGGGTGCGCCGCTTCTGCTTGTAGGGTGCGTAGAGGTCTTCCAGCTCGGTCTTGGTCGTGGCGGCCTCGAGTTGGGCTTGGAGTTCAGGCGTCAGCTTGCCTTGTTCCGCAATACTGGCGACAATGGCAGCGCGGCGTTCGTCGATGGCGCGGGCGTTCTCGAGCGCCTCGATGATGGCGCGCAGCTGTTCCTCGTCGAGACCGCCGGTCACTTCCTTGCGGTAGCGGGCGATAAAGGGCAGCGTGTTGCCGCCGTCGAGCAGCTCGATGGCCGCGCCGACGCGCGAGGGCGCGATGCCAAGCTGCTTGCCGATCTGCGCCGCATAGGCGGCAACGGTCTTGGTGGCAGACACGTCGGGGACGGGTGCGCCTGGGTTGGTGGCAGGTTCAGTCATAGGATCAGTCACTGGGTAAGCTAAGAAATTCCGTTAGTGATGCGCTTGCCAAACTGCGGGTGGCCGTAGGCCACAGGTACGTTCCTGGTGTATTATCGAATATATGTTCGAATCCGTCAAGGAAAACGCAACAGAGAGGAAAACACAGGCAATGGCGAGTTTACCCGATTCGATGCGGGCAATCGTGCAGGACGTCTATGGCGGGCCCGAGGTGCTGCACTTTGCGCAGGTGCCGCTGCCCGAGCTGCGCCCGCACGACATCCTGGTCAAGGTAGCGGCGATATCTGTCAATCCGGTAGATGCCAAAGTACGCGGCGGCGGGCCATCGGGTCAGCCGGTGGCAGGCGCGCCGAAGATCCTCGGCTGGGATGCGGTCGGTGAGGTCGTGGCGCTGGGTGCGGCGGCTCGGCGTTTTGGGGTGGGACAGGGCGTCTTCTTTGCGGGGGACCTCACGCGGGCGGGCTCCTATGCGGAGTACGTCACCGTGGACGAGCGCATCGTTGGGCACCGGCCGCGCACGTTGAGCAATGTCGAGGCTGCCGCCGTACCGCTGGTAGCGCTGACGGCGTGGGAGGGCTTGGTGGAGGGCATGGAGGCGCAGCGTGGCGATGGGGCCGCCGGACGCGGGTATGCCTGGTCGTGGGTGGCGGCGGGGGCGTGGGGTCGACGGCGATCCAGATCGCCCGGCAGGTATGTGGGCTCACGGTAGTGGCCACGGCGTCGCGTGACGAGTCGCGCCAGTACGCGCGGCAGATGGGCGCCGAGGCCGTGATCGACCACACGCAGCCTCTGGCCGAGCAGCTGCGGGCGTTAGGCTATGCCGGCGCGGACTACGTCTTCAGCACGGCGCAGCTAAGCGGCTTCAAGGAGTGGGCCGAGGTGCTCAACCCGCTGGGCAAAATCTGCTGCATTGTGAGCGGTCCGGAGGCGGCGGCGCTGGACGTAAGCCCCCTATTCCCGAACCGCGGCACGCTGGTCTTTGAGCTGATGTTCACGCGGCCGCGCACGGGCATCGATTTGGAGAAGCAGGGCGAGATCCTCGACAAGGTGGCGGAACTGCTGGATCAAGGCGTGTTAAAGAGCACCGCCATGCACGTGCTGCCGTGGGAGCAGATGGCGGTGGCGCACCAGATGATCGAGAGCGGGCACACGGTAGGGAAGATTGTGCTGACTGTTTCTTGATTCGCGGTGGTCTGAACCTTGATTCACTTGATTAGCGGATTACCCTGATTAGGTGCCGGCACGTCTTTCCTAATCTAGGTAATCCCTAAAATCCTACGCATCAAGGTTCAGACAACCACTCTTGATACGCGCGGCGGGCGGCCGGGTCGGCGGCAAGTTCGGCGCGCAGGGCGCGGGCGGTGGCCGGGAGAAGATGCGTCCTGGAGAAAGGAGATCTCGCGTTCGTCGTGGCCAAGCAGCAGGCGATCGAGGTTGGCGGCAAGGACGGCCTCGGCGGCGATCCAGGGTGAGCGGCTTGTGCGAACGCCGCGGTGGGAATGCTGGAGGCGCAGGCGGCAACCAGGTCGAAGGACTGCAGGAGGGTGCAGGCGTTGCCGGTGTGAGGGTACCGGGTGCGCAGTTCGTCGATGGCACGACGAATGGCACGCTGGTAGACCGGCACCAGCACGCCTTGGACGCGAGTAGGGTCCAGCTGATGTGGAACAGTGAAGCCTTGCTGTGGGCGCGTGGCGCCTGCGGTGAGCAGGCTGCTGCCGGCGATCAGTGCGCCGGCAATGATTGCACGTGGTGTCGGTCATAGGATTTCCTCCTTTGCGGCGGACCTCCCGGAACTATAGCAGGGATCGCAGTGAGAGTTCAAGCCGCGCTCTTGCGCTCGATGCAGTGTGCCGATGATCAGCACCTTGCATTTTTGGGTATTGACGGGAGGCTTGGTCCTGTATACACTTGCCGTCACCTTATGTTCCTCCGGGAACTTTGTTCTTGTCTCTTGACTACGACGACAGCGCAGCATCAACGCCGACCACCGCATTTTGGAACTAGGAAAAGATCATACTTTATGGACCGCAGGCGAGCTATTGTGCGGAAGTTCCTGTTTGTGTTGGCCGCATTGGCCATCACGGCTGTTGGTTTGCTGACACTTGGCAATCCAGCGGCCGAGGCACTGCCGGCCCGCCAGTGGCCGCTGATCGTCACCTATCCAAGTCCTGTGGAACCCGACCCGCACGAAGACGATGATGCGTGCAGCAAGGCCGGCGCCATTGGTCTGAATGTCACGCAGCAGCACAACTTCCACAGCGTGGAGGAGCAGGACTGGCTGGCGTTCACGGCGGAGGCAAACAAGACCTATATTGTCGACGTCACGAAGATCGGCAGTATCGCAAATCCGGTCATCGCCCTGTATTCCAGCTGTGACGAGCCGCCGATGGCAGAGGCGGCCAATCTGTTTAGCAGCAAAGTTCTGTTGCAGTGGAACGCCACCAAGAACGGCGTCTACTAC
Source organism: uncultured Chloroflexia bacterium (assembly GCA_963701415.1). Classification (GTDB taxonomy): domain Bacteria; phylum Chloroflexota; class Anaerolineae; order Caldilineales; family Caldilineaceae; genus Fredericiella. The sequence continues at coordinate 55,156 of CAVPAH010000015.1, read as the reverse complement.
ATCAAGCTGCAGGGCTACGATCCCGAGCTGGCAGGCGCCGGTACTGAATACAGCGTGCGCGTCCGGCTCGATGATGTCCCGCCTGGAGTACCAGGCGACCCGCGCTGTTTTGCCATCAACCCCACGACCATTGGTGTGCAATGGCAGCGCAGCATTGACTTGGATGTCACTGGCTATGAAGTGCACTTCACGCGGGTGGGCCAGATCGAGGATGGCGTGCGTGAGACGACCGGCGCACGCACCACCTATGCCGAAGTCGATGGACTGACCGAGGGCGAGACCTATGAGTTCCGCGTCTACGCGCTGGACTTCTCGCGCAACAAAAGCCCGGCGGCCGGACCTGTTACCTGCCTGGCCCAAGATCCGCCTGACCGCACGGCACCGGCGATCACCGTGCAGAACCCGCAGATCAGCGATATCTACACGACGACCACCAACCTGTTGACGTTTACGGGGCTGGCGCAGGATGCGGGGCGGAATCTCAGCCGGGTGAATGTCGCCAACGTCACGCGCAACGACGACGACTGGGACTACAGCCTGGCGGGGGAAGAGGACACCTTCCGTGTCGAAGATATGCGGCTGCAGGTCGGCCTCAACCTGATCAAGATCACGGCGTACGACGAGGTAGGCAACCTAAGCGAGCGTACCCTCCAGGTCAACCGCGTGGGCATCGTGCGCGGGGCGGCTATCATCGTGGCAGGACACAACGAACATTTTGGGCTGCAGCTCAACATCTACAACGCTGCCAATCGCGCCTTCCGCGTCTTTAACGCGGCGGGTTTCGATCCGGACGATATTTACTACATTGCGCCCACACCCCAGGACGCCGACGGCGACGGTGTGAACGATGTAGACGCCACCAGCAGCCCGGCGGCGGTGCAGGCGGCCTTCGAGACCTGGGCGCGCGAAGGCTCGCGCACGGGGCCGGGCAAGCCGTTCTTTGTCTATTTTGTCGACCACGGGCTGGACGAGAAGTTCTGTGTCAGCGGCTGCAGCGCAGGGCAAGCCGTATCACCCCTGGAGGTCAACAGCTGGCTCGACGCGCTGGAAGCCGCCGCGGGGTAGATCAGGCCTCCGTCATTGTCGAGGCGTGCCGTTCGGGCAGCTTTATCAACCGCGAGGCGGGTAATCCGCTGGGCGGCCTGGGCAAAGCCGGGCGGGTGATTATCACCTCCACCGACGCGCAGAACAACGCCTATGCGTCAGCGGAGGGCGCCTTCTTCTCTGACGCATTCTTCTCGTGCGCCGTCAACAACCAGGATCTTAAGACCTGTTTTGAACAGGGAGTTGATGCCGTGCAGGCTACCGGGGTGAGCCAGCGGCCGCAGCTTGACGACAACGGAGATGGTCTATTCAACAGCGGCGATGGTGCGCTCGCCCGCACGCGTTACCTGACCAATCTCTTCTCGTCCACAGCGCCGACCATTGACACGGCGCAGGCAGTGCGCAGCGGCGGCGACGTCACCCTGGAGGCGACCGTGAGCGAAGGCGTGGAGGAGATCGCCCTGGTGTGGGCCAACATCTACCCGCCGGCGTTTCGGGAGCCGACGAACATCACGCTGAACCTGAACGTGCCGCTTGTACGGCTCGATCCGGTCGCCGGCCAGCCGGGACGCTATCGCTTCAGCTATCCTGGCGGTGTACCGAACCTGGGCAAATACCGCGTGGTTATCTATGCCCAGGATCGCCTGGGATATCATGCCGTCCCGGCGGTGCGTGCGGCTGGCGGCGCGGTGTATCTGCCGCGCCTGTGGCAGGTAACCGCAGCATACGTTTCTTGAGGAACCGAATGGGCAAACGCCGCTTTGCCAGCCGCCATCTGCCGGCGCTGGTGCTGTGCATGCTGCTGAGCGCGGCCGCAGTCACCCTGCTGGCGCTGCGCGCCGCAGGCAGTGGCGACGCAGGTCCAGACCTGACCGTCGAGATCAGCCTTGTCCCGTCGATCCCGGGGGTAAACGAGGCGACGACGATCAACCTCTTGGTCAGAAATGTAGGGACGAGCGCAGTGGCGGGTCCTGCAAACCTGCGCGTGTACATCGATCCCCCGCAGCCCCCCGATCTCAACACAGCGGCGGGCGCAATTTTCACCGTGCCGGCGCTGGGTGCAGGTGAACAGTCGATCCAGACGATTCCGGGCTACCTGTTTGGCAGTGAAGGGTGCGGCCACGCGGTGTATGGCTGGGTCAATCGGGATGGAAGCGTGGCGGAAACGAATCCGAACAACAATCTCGTGGGGCTGACCGTGTGCGTCGGCAACGTGAGCTGCCAGGCCGACAGTTATGAAGCGGGCACAGGTGACAATACGCGCACGGCGGCGCGCTGGTTTATGGAGAATGTCACGCAGTCGCGCAGCCTCTGCAATGCGCAGAACGCTGCAGCGGCCGACAGCGACTGGGTGAAGTTCACAGTCTTTAGCGGCGTAACCTATACACTGGCCACCAGCAATCCCCAAGCGCACACGGACGCCGTGATCGCGTTGGACGGCAGCTGTGGACTTGCCGGGAACGGCCAGGCTGGGCCCGTGACGTGGCAGTCGCAGGTCAACGGCATCTGCTACGCCGGGATCCAGCAGGACGGCCCGATCTCCGGCCCGCTGACGGCGTACTCGCTGACACTGACCAGCGCGACGGGCGTAGTGGACAGCTATGAGCCGGACGACAGCTGTGCGCTGGCGCGCGATATTGTCACCGACGGTACGCGGCAGTCACACCTGTTTGCCGTGCCCGGCGACCAGGACTGGGTCAAGTTTAGTGTCGCGGCAGGCGCCAACTTCTTGATTGCGGCGGACAACGTAACGCCCAACGTAGCGCCGCTGGTGACGGTCTTTGGGGGCTGCGACCAGGTCGAGGCAGGGAACAGCCTGGCCAGCGCAGGCGCCCAGGTGCAGCGGAACAGCGCGACTGCTGCCGTCTACTATGCCCGGGTGACAAACCAGGATCCCAACAGCTTTGGCGCCGACCGGCGCTACGATCTGCGGGTGACCGTGACGGCGTGCACGGCCGACGGCAGCGAGGCGGACAACAGTGCCGGCGCGGCACGGCGGGGCACCGTGGGACAAGGAGTCGTGCACAACGTTTGCCCAGCCGGCGACGAGGATTGGGTAAAATTGACCCTGGAACAGGGCAAGACCTATGTGCTGCAGACGACGGACCTGGCCTTTGCCGCGGACACAGTCCTGGCGCTCTATGCTGCGGACGGCGTAACCAAGCTCGCCGAGAACGACGACTATGGCTATGTCAGCGGTTCGCGCCTGACCTACATCGCGCCGGCGACCGCCGACTATTACGTCCGCGTGAAGCATGCCAACGTGGCCGCCAACGGGCCCAACACGCAGTACACGCTGCTGGCGCAGGAGGGGTTCTGCCGGCCGGATACGCAGGAAGGCGCGGCCGGCAACAATGGACCGGGCGACGCCGTGCAGATTGCCGCCAATGGCGGCCTGCAGGCCAACAACTTCTGTGCCGACGCGCTGAACGCGGGGCTCGGCGACCAGGACTGGACAAAGTTCAACACCGTAGCAGGCGGGCGCTACGATATCAGCACGAGCGGGCTGGGACCCAACAGTGACCCCGTGTTAGAACTCTATGGGTCTGACGGCAAGACCCTGATCCTGGCAAACGACGACGCGGGGTCGGGGCTGGGGGCGGCGCTGGTCTATACGGCCACGAGCAGCGGCCCTCGCTACGTGCGTGTGCGGCAGTACAACAGCAACCTCACCGGCGACGACACGCAGTACCAGATCCAGCTGCAGGCCAACGAACCGCCGACACCGACGCCTTCCCCGACGCCGATTGTCGTGCCCACGGCCACGCCGTCGCCGACGCCGGCTGCGCCGGCCACGGTGCTGACGACCACCAAGACTTTGATCTTGATCAATGCCGCAACTGATGGCGCAGACCTACGGCACAGAGGCCACCGGCAGCATGCTGGATAAGCTCAGCCTCCTGGCCGACGACCCGGCGGTAGCCGGCGCGCTTGTTCCGGTCGAGAGCGATCCGGCCGTGGCGGCGGCCCTCGGCGCGTGGCGGGCAAGCCCGGCAGCATTGGCCGACGCTGCGCTGGCCAACGCCGTGGCGGCGGCGGTGCGCAACCGGGTGATGGCGCTGCGCGCCAATGCGCCCAACTTGCAGTATATCGTCGTCGTGGGCGACGACCGCATGATCCCGTTCCGCCGCGTGTTTGACCTGGTCGGGCAAGGCGGCGCCGCCACAGCCTCAATCGAGCAGAACTATGCGGCCAACGTGGCGGCAGATGGGACCGTGCGGGCGGCGCTGGCGGCCAACATGATCCTGACGGACGACTACCTGGGAGATACGGGGCCGGCGACGTGGACGGACCGGCAGGACAACGAACATGAACTCTATATCGCCGACCTGGCCGTGGGCAGACTGGTGGAGACGCCGGCCGAGATCGGGTGCATTTATCGACAGTTACCTGGCGGGCGATGGGCGGATCGACGCCAAGACGGGCAAGGCGCTGGTCACCGGCTACGACTTTGTACAGGACAGCGCCGGAACGATTGCATCGCTCTTCCAGAGTGACCAGGTGGCCACCGACAGCACACTGGTCGCCGCCCAGTGGGGGGGCGCAGCGCTGCAGGCCAAGTACCTGGCGGCCAACCCACGTTTCGACGTCTTCTCGGCCAACGGCCATTCCACGCATGTTGGGATGGGTGCGCCTGATAACGCCGACTATGACGGCGGCCGCCGTAGTCGGGGCAAGCGCCAACCTGGCAGGGGCGCTGGTCTTCAGCGTGGGATGCCATGGCGGGCTCAACGACCCGGGCATCCTCGACCTGCCGGAGGCATTTCTCAGCCGGGGCGCTAACTACGTTGGCAACACGGGGTTTGGCTGGGGTGGCAGCGGCGTGGTCTACAGCGAGGCGTTGATGCGGACCTTCAGCCGCGAACTGCTGCGGGAGGGGAGCATTGGCATTGGGCCGGCACTGGTGGCGGCCAAGCAGAAGTACTACGCTCAGGCGCGCACGTTCACGGCCTACGACGCGAAGATCCTGATGCAGGTGACGCTGTACGGACTGCCGATGGTCCAGCTGATCACCGGCGGCACCCTTAACGATGCCGACCCCTTCCCGAGCGCCGACACCAGTTTTACCCCGCCCACCGCGTTTGGCCCATTGGCCCAAGGCAGCACCGGCTACCAGCTGCCGGGATCCTTTGGGGCCTTTGGCGAAGAGACGAGCGCAGCTGGGTCGAGCTTCAGCCTTGACAACAACGTCGTGTTTGAGGCAGGTGCGCCGACGCAGCCGCTCTATTACGCCAACGCCGGGGCGCCGGCAGCCGGCGAACTGCGTGGGGTCGTCTTCCTGCACGGCGTGTACACCGACACCGCCGTGGCGGACCCTGTCATCGCCCTCCCGGCGAACGAGTATGTGACCGACACGACCGAACCCGCTTTTAGCAGCGACGAGTTTTATCCCTCGGTGCCGTTCAGCGTACGCAGCGGATTGGGCGCTGCCAACGACACGTTGGTGCTGAGTCTGGGGCAGTACAAAGGGGTGACAAATGTCGCGAACGTGGGCCATGCAGCAGGTGGGCAATGCGGCAGGTGTGCAGCGGCTGTATGACCAGATGAGCTTTGGTACCTACTACTCAAACAGCCCCGACCGCAACGCGGCCAGCGTGATTTCGGTCGACGGGGTGCTGAACCCTGCTGCGGGCACCGGCGAAATCAAGGTGGCGGCGAGTGACAGTTCGGGTATTCACCGGGTGGTGGTCGCTTTTACCGGCGGTGATGGCAGCTGGAACAGCGCTGACCTGGCCTATGACGTGCCGGCGCAGAAATGGACCGGCATGATCGCCGGCACGGCAGCCACCCAGTTTTTCGTGCAGGTGGTGGACGGGGCGGGCAATGTTGTGTGAACGACAACAAGGGGCGTTACTACAACCTGGCGGTGCCGGCGCCGTTGGCGACGGGCAGGGCGTTGAGCGGCGGCAACCTCTACCTGCCGGCCGTGCGGCGACCGTAGGGGTCGTGCGGCGTGTCAGGCACAGCACACATAGGTAGGCCGTAGGGGCGTGGTGGCCGGTCGAAGAAAGCCGGTGCGAAGAAAGCTCGTCGCAGCAGTCGAGTTCTTGTCGCCAGTGCGCGTGCCTCTACTGATCGTTATGGCTCGACCGGACCAATTGCAAAGGGGCAACGAGGAGAAACCAAGTATGCAGAACAGAAGTAGTTGGCGGGTGATGCTGGCCCTGCTTGTTGGGCTTGGCGTCGTGTTATTTGGCGGGCAGGCGGCATTTGCCCAGGAGGAACCGGACGCAAGTCCGGCTGCCATTACGGCCGACGACGGCGGGGCCTGGGAACTGGGTGTACACGGTTCGGCCGGGAACCTGACGACAGCCACCGCCGCAGAGCGGTACGGTATGTGGTACTGGCTGAACGGCTGGTTCGTACAGCGTTACAGCTATAACGAATCGTCCGCATGGGAAAGAGACTTCAAACGCAGCGCGCTGGGTGGCACGGAGAGCATCTATATTGACTCGGTCGACCTGCAGTTCTACGTGGGCCACGGCTCGCCGGGACGTTTTACGTTCGACAATGCCAACTGGACCGACAGCACCCTGCAGGCGCCCGGCGACTGCGACACCTCCTGGGGCGACGGCGACAACGAGTGGCTGGCGCTGACGTCCTGCCAGGTGCTCGCAGACTCGGCCATCGGCAGCATGGCGCAGTGTATGAACCGGCAGCACCTGATTCTCGGCTTTGTCACCAACGCCTCAGCCCACAACAACTACTGGGACACGCAGGCCTATCACTTTGGCCGCTATCTGCGCAGCGGGTACAACATGACGCAGGCGTGGTTCCAAGCGTGTGACGTTGCCCAGCGCGGGCGCACCACGCGCGTGATCGCCGAGGAAACAGCATGCTTTAACGACAACCCCTACTACAGCAGCGCCTGCGCCGATACGCTGGACAACGACTACTACTGGTATACGCACGCCTGCGGCACCGAGGCAGCGTCGTATGTACCTACGGCGCAGCTCGCCAGCATGCCGGTCTTTGCCTTTGCGCCTTACAGCCTTGACGAGGCAAAGTCGGACTTTGGCAGCCTGGGGGCAGTCTTTGGCGTGCCGGTCACACCTACCTTGCAGACGGCTGGAACGAACGAGGGGCCAGGAACACCTCCCACTGGCGCTACGGGCAATTTCCTCGTCAGCGGCGACGGCAGCCTGCAGGTGGACGGGAACAGCGGAATCTATGTCTACAGTGACCTGAATCAATTGTGGACGGGGCAGAGCGCGCAGGATGCGATGGCGGCCCATGCCGCGTCGGCCACCGCCATCACGGCCGACGATGCCCGGCAGATTGCCGACAGCTTCTTGACCAGCAACAACCTGATGCCCAACGACGCTGCCTTCTACGAGGTGGTGCAGGATACCACGGGCAACCTGCCGCGCAATGCCTCGCTGCACGCGGCCGCCGTCAGTGAGGCCGAGACACCGGCCGTGCAGCAGGTCATCTATACACGCAAGCTGAATGTGCCGGCACTCATGGCCTCGGGTGCGCTCGAGAGTGTCGACTTCACAGTTGTCGGCCCGGGTGCCAAGCAGAAGGTCTATGTGCCGGTCACACTGCCCCCCGGCGTGAGCGCTGGCCGACATCAACAGTGTGGCGCCGTTAGGCGTGCAGGGCGGCTGGCGCGAACTGCAGCCTCTGGTGAATGCAGCAACCGGGCAGCAGGTAATGACGACCATTCTCGACGACGCCACGGCGAGAGCGCTCTACACGGCACTGGACGACGAGGTTACGATGAACTCGCTGCCGATCGACGTAGCTGCCAGCGAAATTCTCTCCAGCACGCTGGCTTACTGGGAAGAAGGCGCAGGCAACCAGCAGGGCCAGCTGATCCCTGTCTTTGAGTTCACCGTGCTTCTGACGGAGGCCACGACGAGTGAGGTCACGCAAGACCTGGTCTACGTACCGGCCAGCCCTGAATACTTGCGGCCGCTGGCGCGCATCCAGAATGCGCCCACGGCGGCGGTAGCGGGCCTGCCCTTAACGCTGACGGCGGTCGATGCTTCCCAGACGCTCAAGTCCCTGGGTTTGGGCGATCAGTTCGATTTCGTGATGGGCTACAACGGGGCTGACGGCACCTACACCTACGAGTGGTACCTGGGGAGTGTGGACCCGGCCAACAAGATCGCCGATCTGAACCCGAACGACGGGCCGCGGCAGATCACCTTCGTACCGCAGGCACCAGACGATTCCAGCCGGCCGACCTTTGACGTCATCCTGGTGGTGACTGACACGGACAGCCCGAACAATTCCACTTCGACGGCGACGGCAACGCTGGCGACAGGGCAGCTCTTCCTGCCGGCAGTGCAGCGGCCATAATGTAACGGCAGCACTAACGGCCGGGCTGGTTAAGCAAGGTGAACTTGCCTGACCAGCTCGGCCTTTTTGTTGCGCGCTTCTTTACTCCCACTGCAGTGCATAGATCGAGACGCCGTCCTGGCGGTAGAGGAGTTTGGCATAGGGGCGTGTGTCGAGTTCGGCGGCGCGCAGGCTGCCGCCGCGTGCGCCCGAGGTAGAGATGCGTGACGCCAGCTGCCTGCAGCTGCGCCTGGACGGCAGGATTGTCTAAATTGGTGGCACCGTCCAGGCCGGCCAGGAGGTCATTGGCTGCTGCCACGGCGGCCGGTGGCATGGTTGTGCTGTAAATCAGTGGTGGCAGAATCGAGGCGCGGTCGGCCAATACTGGGATCCAGTAACCGCCGTCGCTGCCGGCATATGTGCCCGGGCTCCAGGCCCAGGTGTTGACGGCAAAGCGTGCGCTGGCCGAAGTCTCCGTGCGAATCCACGCCAGTGCGGCCCGGTCGGCCCCCGTGGCCAGAATGGCAGCGGGATTGACGATGTTAGCCATTCCGCGCGCGCCCCAGACGCCCAGGACCAGAACGACTGCACCTGCAATATACGGCGCGAGTCTGGGCGGCGCAAGCAGACCGAGCGCCCACGCCAACAGCCCGCTGCCCGCCAGTGCTGATGGGGACGAAGAGTGTCATGGCGCCCGCATTGACGTGCGAGATGCGGAGCGGCGGCAGCCCAAGCCGGTCAAGCTGCAGCAGGATTGCCAGGGCGGCAACCCAGGCCCAGACAAGCAGCCAGCGCAGCCAGGTATCCTGCGTGAGGCGGCGCAGACGGGGCCGGCGCCAACTCCAGGCAGCCAGGCCGACGGCGCCGGCGAGTAGAAAGAGACCGAGCAGCGGCAGCACTTGATCGCCGGATGGCGCCGGCAGCAAACTGCTGAGGCCGGCCGTCGCCGCGGCCAGCGACAGCGCGCCGCGCGGCGCCCAGATCAGGTTCCAGTCTAGCGTGCTGACGGCACGCCAGTCGGCGTCGGCGGGTGCGGCGGCGGCGAGGCCGCGGGCAGCAGGGGACCGCAGCAGCTGGAGCCACCAGGGGAGGGTAAGCAGCACTGCACGCCGCGCCGGACGCGGCCCAGAGCGCGAGCGCACGCCAACGGCGCTGCGCTGTCAAGAGCAGCGCCAGGATCGCCACGGCGACGCCGCCGAAGAACGCCAGCCGAACATGGACCAAGGCCAGTCCGGCGATCAAGATTGCGGCTTGTGCGCCGTAGCCCCGGCGGAGGTGATGGCGCAGCTGCCACAGCCCGATCAATGCTGCGAGCAGCAGCAGGACGCCGGCAAGGTGGGTGTAGCGGCCCCAGGTTACAAAGTAGGCAGGAAACCACGTGATGCAGGCGGCGCTGACTGCGGCCAGCAGCCCGGCACGGCGGCTGGCAAAGAGCACACGCGCGGCAGCGTAAAGCATCAGTACCGCCAGAACGTTAAAGATCTGCCCGACCTGCAGGACCAGGTCAGCAATGGCGAAGGCATCGGTAGTCCCCAGCAGCCAGGCCAGCCAGGCGGCGACAGCGTGAAAGCCCCAATGGTAGGTCAGCGCGCCGCCCGGCACAAAGGGGTCCAACGTGGCGGGGAGCTGCCCCTGCGCCACGATCAGCCGCACAAGGGCGACGTGGTGAACGGAATCCACCCAGGCGGGCAGCGCAAGGCTGCGGATTTGGAGCAGGCGCGTGGCGATCGCCAGGACTGCCACACAGCACCAAACGGTCAAGTAGACCGCTTGGTGCGCGAGGCTGTGCAAGCGGCGCTGCCAGGCTTGGCGTGAAACCCACAGGAGAGCGGCTGCGCCTCCGAGGAGCAGCGCCAGAATCGCAACCCGCGCAACCGGTGGCGACCATGTCAGGCCCAGGGTAGTACTCCAGAGGAGGAGAAGAGGCCACCAAGCCATGCCGAGGCCGATCTGCAGGGCGAGCGCGACCAGCCAGTCGGCGTGAAAGGGTACGCGCAGCAGGCGCTGGAGGGCGACGCCCGGCAGCCACAGCAGCATAAATGCGCCAAGCCACACAATAGCGATGGAGATCATGTTGGTCGTGTATTGTACTTCATCTGCGCCATACGAGAATGGCGCCGCTGGTCTCAGCGTCTTTTGACAAAGCGGAAGCCCCCGCCGCGTTCAACCTGCATGACGTGGCCGCGCCAGGTAATGCGTTGCGGGAGAAGGAGGGCGGCGAGGAGTTGGAGGGGGAAGAGGACCTGGAGCAGGGGCACGAGGAGGCTCCATGCTGTCGGGGTCGGGTGCCCGAGGTAGGCACGGTCGAGGTGGAGGAAGGCGGCGTAGCTCACGGCAAAGTAGAAGGCCAGCAGCGCAGCGAGCAGAGGTGACGGCCAGACAAGGACGCCGAGCAGCAGAAGCAGCGGCAGCAGCGTAGGGGCCAGGGCGAGGGCGTAGACGAGGGCCTGCTCGCGCCACGGCAGGTGGCGCAGAAGGGACTCGCGCGGGAAGATAAACCAGCGCTGCATGAGGCTCAAGTAGCGGCGCAGCGACGGCACCTGCGTGCTGATGGCGTGGCGGAGCGGGGTCTGGACGAGGTGGAGGCCGTGGCTGCGCACGCGCTGGGCAACGGCGAAATCGTCGGCAAGGACAGGTTCGAGGCCCTTGAATCCGCCCATCTCGTCGAGCACCGACCGGCGGAGGGCGTAGAACATGCCGTTGATCGTCACGGGTTCGTGTAGCGATGCGTAGGGCACATAGGTCGGCAGGCTGTTGGCATTGACAAAGAGCGCAATCAGGCTCGACCAGGCGTTGCTGAAGTTGACCTGGTAGGGCAAACCAAAGGCGAGGCCGGCGCCAGGTTGGTTCAGGTAGGGCAGGCACTGTTCGAGGCCGCCGTCGGGCAGCATCGTGTCGTCGTCAAGCACGCAGACCACGTCGCCGCGTGCGGCAGCCAGTCCGTTGACCAGCTTGAAGGTCTTGGGGTTTACCCCTTGGGGCGGGGCGGGCTGGAGCAGAAGGCGTACTGTCGCGCTCGGGGTGGGCGGCGATCAGGGCTGCACAGATCTCCTGGCCCGCAGCGTCATCATCGTCGACCAGCCAGAGAAACTCGCACGCGTAGCCGGTGCGCATCGTCAGGTTATGTCCCAGCGTCTGCGGCAGGGTCGGGTCGCCGCTGAGGATAGGCTGGAGAATACTCACCAAACCCGGCGGCGTGCCCGGGGAAGCCGGGTTGGCCCGTGCATGCGAAAAGAAGCGGACGACCATCCAATGGCGCCAGGCAGTAAAACCGATAAGGATGATAGTCAGGGCTGCGAGGAGCGTCGTCACGGCTGCTCCGCCCCTTCGCCATCCAGTCTTCCAGGAGGACCCCCTTCCAGGAAGCCATCCCTCCAGGAAGCCACCCCTCCAGGAAGGGGGTCTTCCCGGAAGACCCCCCTCTTCCCGGAAGCTGGTCAGGGATAACGTCGTAGCGGCCGCCGGGGTGGAGGCGGATGTGTTGGCCGCGCCAGTAGAATTCGCTGCCGCCGATGAGACCGGTCAGGGCCTGGATGGGGGCGATGAGGCTAGAGAGGAGAACCCAGGGCCAACGGCTGAGCGGCGTGCTGCGGGCAAGATAGGCGTGTTCACACCAGCCGTAGACGGCGGCATAAAGCGCCATGGTCGCGACGAAGGGGGGCAGGACGATGCCACCAAGGAGCGTAAGCACTGCCAGCAGCGGCGGGATAAGGTTGCCGACGCTGCCGAGGAGCGAGACGAACTGCTGGTAGGGTGTCAGGAATGGGGCCATGGTCTGGCGCGGGATGATGAACCACCGGCGCATCTGGTTCGTGTAGCCATCGAGAGTGGACAGGTAATTGTCGACGTCGTAGATGACCGGCGTCTGTACGTTTCTGAGGCCGTAGCGTTGAATGCGGCGTGCCAGCTCGTGGTCGTCGTCGAAACGGCCGTCCATACCGTCGAGGCCGCCGATCGCACCGAAAACGTCGCGTCGCATGGCGTATAAATGGCCGGTGATGGTGTAGGGGTCGGCCAGGTAGCTGAGCGGGAATGTAGGAGAGCAGGGCGTTGGCGTTGACAAAGGCGCTCAAAAGGCTTGACGGAATGTTGGCCCAGTTGGTATAGACGGCGAGCCCGAAGACGGCGCCGGCGCGCCGGTCTTGCAGGTGGCGCACGAGCTGGTCGATGGCATGGGGGCGGAGGAGGATGTCGTCGTCGACAAAGGCGAGCATTGCGCCGGTCGCATGCGGGAGGGCGGCGCGGAGCTTCTCGACCTTGGTGGCGATGGGCGATGAATCAAGGAGTAGCAGCTGCGCGTCAACAGTTGGATGGGCGGCGATCCAGGATTGGCAGATGCGGATGGTGGTATCGTCTGCGGCATCGCAGATCAGTATCTGCTGAAGACGTCCTTGATAGTCCAGTGCGGCGCGGCAGGCGAGGGCGGCGGGGAGATCACTGGCGCCACATGTGATGGGCTGCAAGAGGGTGACGCTGGGCCAGATCGACGGCGCCACGGGCTGCGGACGGCGTAAGAAGCGGTGGACGGCCAACAGCTTGAGGGCGCGATCCAGTGCGTAAAACGCAGCCAGGCACCAGGCGAAAGCGACGAGAAAGCGGCGCATGCGCACGCATAGATTGGGGCCGATTTTAAGCATAGATAATCTTCGGATCTCCAGTTGAATACGACTGTCGATGGAGGAACTCCGCGTAGATGGCGATGTACGCGCCTGCCTCGTCGAGCGAGGCGACGTGACCCTTGTTGTCCAGTGCTGCAAAGGAGGCATGCGGGTACAATGCGCGTAAGGCCGTACGCTGGCCTGTCGGGACAAGCGCATCTTTGCCGGCGTCGACGACCAAGACAGGGCCACAGTAGGGACAGCAGGACAAATCGTGACCGGCGGCATTCATCTCCGCGGTGAGACGGAGGCGGGCAACCATGGCCTGCTTGCGCAAGCGAGGAATGGCGGCGGCAAAGTAGTCGCGCCAGAAGCGCTGTTCGGCGGAGTCACCCGGCAGAAAGAGGCGGATGGTCGCGCGCATGACGCTGCGGGCCAACGGATCCGGCAGCGGGGCCAAGAGGTTGGCGGCGAGGCGCCAGCGTGTGGCGTAGGCCGGGTCTGGCGCGCCGGTATTGGCGAGCAGCAGCGAGGCGACGCGCTCGGGATGGGCTGCGCTCAGAAACTGGGCGACGAGCCCGCTGTAGGAGCCGCCGACAACGTGGGCGCGTGTGACGCCGAGCGCATCCAGCGCGCGGTCCAGACCCGCGACCAGCGGAGGAAGGTCGACGACAGCCCCCGGGTAGTCGAGGGAGATCACTCGGTAGTGCTCCCGGAACGCCAGGATGTACTGAAACGACGTGTCCGCCGCACCCATGGCGCCAGGGAGAAGCAGCAGAACCTCGCTGCCCCCGCCTGTATCGAGGTAGGGCCAGGGGTGGCCGGCGACTGTGACGTGCTGAACCGGGCTGGCAGTGCGGACGGCCGCGAGCTGGGCGTGCAGATTACTCATAACGATCCCTGCCCGGCAGAACCGGGGTCATCATGTGCGCGAAACGGCGGCGCTGCGTGCGCAGCAGGGCGTCGACGAGCCCCGGCGCGTGGCGATGCAGGCGCAGCAGCCAGCGCTCGGCGCTGCCCCAGGCGAGCTCGCGCTTGCCCGCCGCGAGGGCGGCGACGATCCGTTCGCCCGCGGCTTCTGGTGTTTGGGGACGCATCCGCAAGGTTCCGGCGCGCCGGGCCATGCTATCGGTCATGGCGGTGGCGACCGTAGGGGGATACGCCTCCAGCAGGTGCACGCCCAATGGCCCCAGTTCGCCGCGGAGTGACGTGCAGAATGCGTGCAGCCCGCTCTTGGTGCCGCTGTAGAGCGAGGCGTAGGGAAGCGGGACGTGGCTCGTGGTGCTGCCGACAAAGACGGCGGCGCCGTTCGTCTGTGCCAGATCGGCCAGGGCAAGGCGGGTGAGATCGATGGGGGCCGTGAGATTGGTGGCGACGGCGCGTGCGATCTCTGCGCCGTTGAGCTGGAATAGGGCGCCTGAGGAGAGGATGCCGGCGTTGTTGATGAGGATGTGGACGCATCCAAATGCGGCGTGGGCAACCTCGAGCATGTGCGAACGGGCTGCCGCGTCGGTCACATCACCTTGCGCGATGGCGGCCTCACCCCCCAACGCCTGCACCTCGCTAGCCACCGCTGCAAGCGGCTCCCAGCGGCGGCCGCAAAGGACGACGGGGGTGCCATGGCGGGCAAGCGCGTGCGCAATGCCGCGGCCAATCCCTGTCCCCGCGCCGGTAATGAGAGCGGTCCTGCCGCTGAGATCGCGTTCAGGCATACGTAGTGCTCATTTCCTTTAGAACGTGAGCGCGATTGCGCCGATGGTCAGCCCGGCCCCGGTGCCGAGCAGCAGGACGTCGTCGCCGCGGCGGATCCGGCCGCCCGCTACGGCCTCGGCCAGTGCCAGCGGGATCGAGGCGGCGATGCAGTTGCCGCGCTCCGGCAGGTTGCAGTAGACCTGCTCGGGCCGGAAGCCGAGTCGTGCCGTGAGCAGGTCAAGGCCGTGGCGGCTGGCCTGGTGTGGAACGAGGCAGTCGATCTCCTCGCGCCGCCAGCTCGCCTCTCGGAAAAAGCAGTCGAGAAAGGCGGGTAGGAGGCGTACGGCCTGGCGGAAGACGGCCTTGCCGTCCATGTCAAACATGTTCATTTCGCGCGTCGTGGCGGGGTCATTGGGACTGTGGCGCGTGCCGCCGCCCAGCACCTGGGTGTAGTCGGCGCCGCTGCTGTAGGTGACGAAGCGTGTATGATGGATGGCACTGGCCTCGTAGAAGTCGGCACGGGTGACGATGGCCGCCGCGGCGGCATCGCCAAAGAGGATGGCGCTCTGCGGCTGGCGGGGGTTGAGAAAGCGCGAGCCAAGCTCGCTGCTAAAGATAAGCACATTGCGGTAGGCGCCGGCGGCGACGAGATGCGCTGCATTCTGGAGGGCGACGAGAAAGCTGAGGCAGGTGGCGTTGACGTCAAAGCAGACGCTGCCGCCGTCGGGCGCGCCGAGCTCGCGCTGGACAAAGGCGGCGGTGCAGGGGATGGCCTGCTGCGGCACGGTCGAGGCGCCGACGATGGCATCGATCTCCTCAAGGGGAATGCCGGCATTAGCCAGGGCCTGGCGCGCGGCGGCGGCGGCCATCCCAGCGGTGGTTTCGGTTGTGGCGTAGCGGCGGGCATAGACGCCCGCGGCGTGCTCGACCAGCCCCTCGGGGACGGACCAGGCCTGCAGCAGATCGCTGCTCGTAACACGTCGCTCGGGGAGATAGTAGCCAAGGCCGGCGATTTTGACAGGTAGCATGAGTGGCGGCTCCTTTGGTGTTTTCAGGTAGAACGTCCCTGGCTCGGCGGCGACTGAAGTCGCTTGGCGGGATCGGATTGGGCAAAGTGATGCTGCGTCGTGCCAGGGTTGAGCTTGGTGTCCTTCTGTACGAGGCCGAGGGTGCGCCACTGTACGGTTTGTTCGATCCAGGCGGCGGCGGTCGCTGGGCCGTGTTCGGCGCGCAGCTGGGCGCCAAGCGCACGCGTGGCCGCGCGATAGGCCGGATTGGCGACGAGATCGGCGATGGTGGCGGCGAGCGTTTCGGCCGTCAGCGCCTGTCGGGCCAGGGGGGAGGGGCCGCAGCTGAGAGAGTGAAGCTGCTGTGCCCAGAAGAACTGGTCGCCTTGGAAGGGCATGGCCACCGACGGCACGCCGGCGGCGACGGCGGCAGAGGTGGAGCCGGCACCGCCGTGGTGGATGACCGCGGCCACGCGTGGGAAGAGCCAGTCGTGGGGAACGTTGTCGACGCGCAGGGCGGTAGGGGGCAGGGTGATGTTGCCGAAGTCCCCCCAGCCGGCGAAGAATAGCCCGCGCTGGCCGGTGCGCTGGAGCGCCTCAAGGTAGAGCGCAGTCAAGGCATCCGGCGTGCGTCCGGTGAGATTGCTGCCAAAACCAATATAGACGGGCGGCGGGCCACCCGCCAGGAACTGGAGCAGCGCGGGATCTGGCTCCCAGCGTTCAGGGCGCGGCAGGAACCAGAAGCCGGTGACGGGGAGTTCCGGCGGCGCCGTGGCCGGCAGCGGTGCCAGGTGGCGGCTGTACCCGTAGACGACCTTATCCAGGCCGCGCACTCGGCGCACGAGGGCTGCAGGCGAGAGCGGCGGCAGGCCCAGGATCTGCCGCCGGGCGCGATTGAGGGCGGGGCGGAGCAGCTGCCAGAGCCCGTGGGCGCCCAGAAAGTGCGTCAGCCGATTGTAGCGCGCGCGTAAGGGCAGCCGGGCCGGCAGCGCGGGGAAATTCACGTGCTGGGCGCTGCTGGTCTGCGCCAGGGGGTGAAAATGGGCGAGAACGATTGGCGCGCCGCGTTTTTCGGCCACGGAGAGGCCAGGGTAAGCGCCCAGTGTAGAAACGACCAGGGCGTCGGCACCTTCGGCGGCATGCCAGGCGTCGGCGACGAGGCGGCCGACGATCGGCACCACTTGGGGGAGCATTTCGGCGGCATAGCGCAGCGGGTTGCCGGCGCCGTCGAGCATGGCGGCCACGCGCGCCATGTCCATCTGTTCCCGGATCAGGCCGCCAAGCACGTCGAACGCCAGTCCATGGTCCTCGACGAGGAAGCTGTAGTCCTCCGGCGCGGCGATGCGGACGGCATGGCCGCGCTGCTGCAGGGCGAGCGCCAGGGCGACAAAGGGCTGGACGTCGCCGCGGGAACCAAGGGCGAGAATGGTGATACGCATCAATATCCTAGTCTATAAGCGTTGGACGCGGCGGCGCTTGCGGCCTGGCGGGAGCGGCGGGAGGCAGGTATCCACGTCCACCTCGGGCGGCCGGCAGCCGTAATGGTCCACGGTGGCGCAGACGGAGGCGCGCACAGCCTCCACCACCTGCTGCCGGTCGGCGCTGGGGGTCAATACCAGGTGGACGAGCAGCTGGCCGTCGTGTTCCTGGACGGCCTGGTAATCGGCGATGCCCTCGCCGGCGAGCAGGATCATGCGCCGGATCGTGTCGGGGAAGAAGGGCCGGCGCCGATCATGCACGGCGTTGTCGCGCGCAAGAAAATAACAGACGTCGTCGCGGCGGCCTTCGATGCGGGCGATGGTGCGAAAGCTGCTGCCGCAAGAGCAGGGGCCGCCGAGTTGAAGCACGTCGTTGAGCCGGTAGCGGATGATGGGCTGCGTGCGCCGCCAGAGATCGGTGACAATCGGGGTGACGCGCTCACCGTCGAGCGGCTCGCACTGCAGGGCGACAATGTCTTCTTGGATGTGGAGCGAACCGCGGGCACAGCTTACGGCAATCAGGCCCTCGGTGCATTGGTAGACCTGGTGGACCGGAGCCTGAAACACGGCGGCAAGCCGAGCTTCGTCCTGGGGCTCGAGCACCTCGGCGACGGAGATCAGGCGCTGAGGGTGAATGTGCATGGTGCCGGATTCATGGGCATCGGCCAGAAAGCCAAGCAGCGAGGGCGGGCCGACGACGATGTGCGGCTGGTATCTGTTTAGCGCGGCGATGGAACCTGCTAGGGGCGCCATGAGATCAAAGTAGCGCAGCTGCAAGAGCGCGCCGTTGACCTGTTGGTAAAGGTTGCTGTGCGAGCGCAGGAAGAAGGCGACGCGCGTGCGGCCGGCGCGCAGGGTGTGCAGCGCACGGGCAAGAATGACGCCGGCCCACATGGCCTGCTCGGCCGGCGAGACGAGAAACAGGCCGCGATGACCCGAGGTGCCGGACGAGAGGCCCACCGTTAGGCCGTCTATGGTTGGGGTGAAGTCGCGGCTCTGTTCGGCCGCAAGGGCAACCGACATGGCTGCCGCCGAGGTGATGCCGCAGGTGTTGAAGGCACCAAAGTTGGCCATCATCGCAGCTTTGTCGACCGTGGGCAGGCTGCGCCAGTGTTCCAGGTCGTGGCCCTGCCAGTGGTTGCGGTAAAACGGGCTGTGGGCTGCGGCATAGGCGACGATCTGGCGGGCACGGCCGTCTTGGAATGCCTGGAGCGCGGCGGGGTCGAGCACGCGCCAACGCCAGTGGGCGGCGGCGTAGCCGGCGGCAAATGTGGCAGCTTGGTGGGCGGCGCCAGAAATTGATACCGAGATGAATGCAGGAAGCGGCTGGTGCATGACTCAACAAACTTACTGGGCGGCAAAGCCGGCAGGTCGGTGCGGCACGTCAAAGCTTAGACAATAATCGCCCGTATAGCAAACCGTGGAATTGGGTGGCGACCGGCAAAGGATATGTGTCATTTGACCCTTGGGCGGCACCGTCTCACGTGGTATAAGTGGCCTACAACCTACGCAATCGTTTTCCCCACCCTTGCTGGACCCCAACTGCTTGCCCTGCCCACTGCAGGGTAGAACGACCTCGCTAAATGCTTGCCGGCAGTGTTGCCGGCTGCATCGGCGAGCTTCGGCATGCGCGCGGCGCTTGCGTCGCAAATCTGGGTGTGAACTCACAAGAGAGTTAGACAGAATGAATTCTTTAACACGCACGAAAACAGGAACGATGACAGGCCGGCAGCGCATGTTGGCAGCGTTCGCCCTTAGCGAAGCCGACCACGTACCGGTGGCGCCGGACCTGTCGGCGATGGTGCCGGTGCGCCTGGCCGGCATTCCGTTTGACCGGGCGTTCCTGGACGGACGGCCGCACTACGGGTATGCCACGGCGACGGTGGCCGAGGCGTACGTCGAACGCCGTCAAGTACTTTCGGGATGGACGGCTGGTACCTGTACGGCTCGCTGCCGGAGATCTGCCCCGAAGAGCGGCCGCGCTGGGACGTAACGTGAGCGGCACGGCGCGCAAGGGCGGGCAGACGCTCCGCTTCTCAGCACAGACGCCGTACGGCGAGCTGTCGCAGGTCAAGCTCTATCCGCCGGACCAGCCGCCGTGGGAGGAGGAGAAGCCGCTCAAGGAGCTCAAGCGCGACTGGCCGCGGCTGCGGGCGCTGATGGGCGAGGACGAGAACTGGCGCTGGGCGGACGACTTCACCGACCGCGACCGCATCGGCGATCTGGGCGTGTTCTCCGTCTCCATCGGCATTCCGCAGGACTGGTACTTCTTCCAGCGGCAGGGCGGCTACAACGTCATGTTCTTTGACTTTGTCGACGAGGAGGCGTACATCCAGGAGATCATGGAGTTCTACACGCGGTATGCGCTGGCACGGCTGCGCGCGGTGGTGGCAGCCAAGCCGGACGAGGTCTTCCTGGGCGGGTCGGTGTCGAGCCTCAGCGCCAGCAGCATCGAGTACTTCCGCAAGTACGACCTGCCCTTTATCCAGGAAGCGGCGCGCATCTGCCGGGCAGGCGGCGTGTTCTCGCATCTGCACGTGTGCGGCAGGTCGCGGCAGCTGGTGGACATCGTGGCGCAGGAGACAGACGTGGACATCATGGAGCCGCTGGAGGAGCCGCCGGGCGGTAACGTGGACATCGCCGAGGTCAAGCGGCGCTACGGGCACCGGCTGTGTCTGAAGGGGAACATCAACACCTTCCAGTTCCTGCTCCGTGCCACGCCGCAGCAGGTGGAGGAGAAGGCGAAGCGGCTGATCGACGCCTGTGCGCCGGGCGGCGGCTTTGTGCTGTCGTCGGGCGACCAGTGTGCGCGCGACACGCCGGATGCCAACCTGTTCAAGCTGGTGGAAGTGGCGCAGACGTACGGAAGTATCGGTAATGACCGGCTCACGACTCGGTCGAACAAAGAGGTATTCGCATGCGAGCATATGAAACGCAGTTGGAGTTTTCGGGCCAGACAGGGGCATGCCGTGGTGGTGGACTGTGACAAGCCCTGGCGTTTTGTGTTCTGGGACAAGGCGCAGTACGTGGGGTGCGTGGATGTGGGCGGCGGGGTCTGGTTTACGCCCGAGTGGTGCGAGACCAACAGCCCCAACGACCTGCACTGCTACGAGCCGATCATGGACAAGCAGCTGCGCTGGAGCAGGATCGAGATCCTGGAAAGCGGGCCGGCGCGGGTGCGGGTGCACTGGACGTATGCGCTCAACGACATGCGCTACCGCATCTTTCACGGCGACACGCGCGCCGAGGAGATCTACACCATCTACCCCGACGGCGTGGCGGTGCGCGAGGTGGTGCTGTGGCCGGGCACGCAGAACAACCATGGCGGCAACGCCAACCTGTGGCAGGTGGCCGAGTGGATCCTGATCAATGCGGCAGGGACCAGCCCGCACGACTGCCTGCAGCTGCCCACGCCCTTCACGCTGCGCAACGGCGTGCGGCGAGGTCGATCCAGGTGCCGTGGCCGCTGCCGGCGGACAACTTCTGACCCGTTCTGCCGCTACTACCCCCAGGTGGCGGATTGGCCCATGTACGTGGGGCAAGATCAACCTCAAAGAGCGGCCGAACCCGTTCCTGATCATCTGCAAGAACCAGGCGCTGTTCCCATTCATGCCCTGCAGCGCCTGCAAGGGCAACCATCCCTACTTTAACCTGTTCCCGGGCAAGAACTTCTACAACATCTACAAGCACTGGCCCGTGACGGACATGGAGGACTTCCTGGAGTGGGTGCCGGCGGGCGAGGATGTGGGCAAGGTGGCGACCCACACGTCGTTTATGGACGTCAACTTTGCGCTGCGGCGCAGCGGCGACGACTACATTCCCACGCCGGACCAGGGCACGACCTGGTACATGCTGGTGGGGGCGACGGCGCACGGGACAGACGGGGCGGAGCTGGAGCAGCTGGCGCATGCCTACCAGTCGCCGGCGCGCATCGACATCGTGCGCGATCCCGGCGAGCGCGAGGAACTGCACCGCGGCCGTGTGCTGCTCGAGGGCTACGACTTTGCGCTGCGCGCCTATGTGATTCGCAAGACGGGGGCGGACGACGTGCGCCTGGTGATGACGCCCGGTGCGCCGCAGATCAATCCGGTATTTGTGATAGATATGTGGTCGTCCCCCGCCGTGCAGGTCTACGTGGATGGGAAAGAGTTGCAGAGCGACCAGTTCCAGACGCAGCTTTGCGCGGGCGAGTTGGTCGTCTGGATTGCAGGCCGCTACGCCGCCAGCACCGAGTTTGCATTTTTAGGGTAACCCACCTCCAGGAGGTGGGGCACCTCCTCTATACATTAGGATAGGAATCGAATGCTGCACCATCAATTTCGCACCCCTAGCCGTGATTACGGCATCCTGCCGTTCTGG
Source organism: uncultured Chloroflexia bacterium (assembly GCA_963701415.1). Classification (GTDB taxonomy): domain Bacteria; phylum Chloroflexota; class Anaerolineae; order Caldilineales; family Caldilineaceae; genus Fredericiella. The sequence continues at coordinate 33,691 of CAVPAH010000015.1, read as the reverse complement.
TTTCTGAACGGCGAACTGGATCCCGACGAGATGCGCTGGCAGCTGCGCGAGCTGCGCGCCAAGGGCATGCCGGGCATTGTGCTGCACGGCCGATACGGATTGGAAATGCCCTATCTCGGCGAGAAGTACCTGGCACGGATCCGTCTGGCCGTGTCCGAAGCCGAGAAGCTTGGACTCAAGACCTGGATCTACGACGAGATGAATTGGCCGAGCGGCACGGCCGACAAGCGCGTGCTCGCGGCGCGGCCCGACCTGACGCAGAAGTACCTGGAGTGCATCAGCTTTATGGTGCGGGGACCATGGTTCGCCTACCTGACGGGCGCTGACAGCCGCTATCTGGACTTTGAGCGCTCGACCCCGGTGGCAGCCTTTGCCGTCGGCACCGACGGGCAAATTATCGACCTGACCCCCTATCTCTCGTTCGTGGACGTCATCCCCTGGGAAGCGCCGCCGGGTCACTGGCGCATCATGTACCTGGTGGAGAAGGAGGCCGACTACTACATCGACGCCCTGAATCCCGAGGCCACGGCCGAGTTCTTGCGGCTGGGGTATGCGCCGTATGGTGATGCCGTGTGTGAGTGGTTTGGTGGGCAGATGCCGGGTTTCTACACCGACGAGCCGGCAATGCACTACTACCTCACGGGCGGCGACAACCCGATCGTGCCGTGGACCAAGGGCATGTTTGGCCGCTTCCAGGCGCGCAACGGCTATAACCTGCGGCCGAATCTTCCCCACCTCTTCTTCGACGTCAGCGGCGACAGCGCCCAGGTGCGCTACGACTTCTACAACACGCTCACCGACTTCTACAGCGCGGCCTACTACCAACAGATCCACGAATGGTGCGGGGAACACAATGTCCGCTTCACTGGGCACCTGCTCTATGAGGAGTGGCTGCGCAAGATGATCCGGGTCGAGGGCAATCCTTTCAAGCATTACGCTCACATGGATATTATCGGTGTCGACCACCTCTACCCCTTTATCGGCAGCCGGGACCGGCCGGACGAGCACGTGGCAATTAAGTTGGCATCCTCCGCGGCTCACCTCCTGGGCCGCGAACAGGTGCTGTGCGAGTCGTTTGGCGGCATCTTTATGGACGCCACCATGCAGCGCATGAAATGGATCGCCGATTGGGAATACGTCCTGGGCGTCAACCTCCTCAACCCGCACGGCTTCCACTATACGCTCGAAGGGCCGCGCAAGCGGGACTGGCCACCGTCAATGTTCTACCAGTATCCCTGGTGGCATTACTATGAGCACTTCTCCGCCTACATGAGCCGGCTGGGCACTATGCTTACGGGCGGCCGCCACGCGGCCAAGGTGGCGGTGCTCTGGCCGATCCAGAACATGTTTGCCACCTACACGCCGCAGGGCCACACGGCGCTTGCCGACCGCACTGAATACGACTTCAACGCCCTGACTGACCTCCTGCTGCGCCTGCACTACGATTTTGACTACTTGGACGAGGACATTCTGTCCGGCGCGACGATCAAGGACGGCTGCATCTGTGTGGCCGACGAGCGCTTTGAAGTGCTGATCCTCCCGCCGCTGGCCTACCTGAAGGAAAGCACCGTGGCGGCCATGGAGCAGTTCGTGGCCGCAGGCGGCAAGCTGTTGAGCACGATCTTCATGCCCGGCCAAGCCTTTGGGGCGGCAGGACTCATGAATGTCGAGGCTCGGATGGAGGCGCTTTTTGGCGTCAACCCGTCCCGGAGCCAGGCCGAGCGTACGTGGTACCCGGAAATCACCGTCGCAACGAAGGCGCACGCCGGCGGCGGCAAAGCCTGTTTCCTGCGCACCTATGCACTGGCGCGGCAGCTGCCTTGGCACCTGCAGGTGCAGTTCGGCGCCCAGGGTCAGCCGGAGCACCCCTGTTTCATGATCGAGAAGGTCGGCGACGAGAACCACTACTTCTGCTGGCAGGGCGACGGCCGGCGGGTGGAGATCACCACCGAAGTCCTTGCCGAGCGCGCTGAGCTAGCCGATGCCCTGGAAAAGGCGCTCAACCGATTAGTGGCGCCGGACATTGTGATTGACAACCGCGAGCTGTTCAGCCTGCATCGAGTCAAGGATGGCCAGGATCTTTACTTCCTCGTCAACCCGACGCCGCGCACACAGCGGGCGACCGTCGCGCTGCCGGGGGCATGGCGGCCCAGTATCTGGGACCCGGCGACAGGGGACCAGCGGCCCGTCGCGCCGGTGACACGCGTCGACGGCTTTACCTGCTTTGGCGTGACGCTGCCGCCCGTCGGCTCGTGCTTTGTGGTGGCGAGCAAGGAAGAAGCGGACGAGCGCCCGCGCATCACAGCTACGAACCTGACGATCGAACGCTGTGACGACGAGGTCGTGCGCGGCTATGGCGCGGTCGAAGAGGGGGACGTGGTAGTCGAGCACGGCGGGCGGCAGCTGCGGCTGCAGGCCTCCGGGGCCGCGCCAAGCGTGCTGCCGACGCTCGACGGGCCGTGGGAATTTACGGCAGAAGACGCCAATGCCCTGGTGCTGGACGGCTGGCTGGCGACCGTCGAAGAGGCGGGTGCTTCCCCCGCGCACTATGCAGCACCCGACGCCGTGACTGCGGGCTGGCTGCCGATGCGCATCGGCGCTTGGTCGTATCAACTTCCGGCCGAGCCGGAGCAGCCGTACCCTCTGCCCGTCTGGTTCCGGCGCAGCTTCCTGGTGGAGGACAAGCCGCCAAAACTTGACCTGATCGTGGACGGCTTTGCCGGCGCGGATTGGCAGCTGTACGTCAACGGCCGGTTGGTGACGTCCACGCCCGTGCGCAGCGCCTTTGACAGCCAGATGCAGGCGCTGTCCATCGCCGAATATGCGTGGCGGGGCGAGAACATCATTGCCCTGCGGCTGGTCGTGACCTCGGCGACCGATGGGCTGCTGGACCTTCTCAAGCTGGTCGGCGACTTCAGCCTGTGTCCGGGCGATGATGGCGGCTATACGCTGGCCGCGCCCCGCCCGCAGCTGTGGCCGGCCCCTTGGACCGAACAGGGCTATCCCTTCTACTCCGGCCGCGGCGTATACCGGCGGCGGTTTCACCTGCCAGCCCACCTGGCCGCCGACCTGGCCGGGCAGCGAGTATTTCTCGATGCACCGGCCGTTGAGGACGTGGTCGAGGTGATCGTCAACGGCCACTCCGCCGGCGTCTGCCTCTGGGAGCCGTACCGGGTGGAGATCACACCGTGGCTGCACGTGGGTGAGAACGTCATCGAGGTGCGGGTAGCGAACACGCTGATCAACCTGCTGGAAGGGGTCGTACGGCCGTCGGGGCTGGCGGGTACGCCGAAGTTAGTGGCGTATCGAGAGTACACTGTTTGACGTAACTAGCAATGTAGGGACATACAATTGCTGCAGAATGGGCAGGGATGCCATACTTGGCGGTGCCTCCGTAATCGTTTACACTTTCGACGAATTGATGGAGATTGCAACGATGTCCGAAGACCAACTGCGCCAAGATCCCATACTGCAGCGATTCGCCGCCTCGCGGCGGGAGCAGGCGGCCGATCCGTACCGGCCGCTCTACCACTTTGTCAGCGCCGAAGGTGGCTTGAACGACCCCAACGGCCTGTGCTTCTGGCAGGGGCAGTGGCATCTCTTCTTTCAGGCGTTTCCGCCGGCGAACCCGCGGCCGCACTGGGGGCACACGGTCAGCGACGACCTGGTGCACTGGCGCGACCTGCCCTATGCGATCTACCCGGGACCCGAGGAGGCTGCCTGGTCTGGTTCGGCGTGGGTCGAGGACGACCGGGTGATCGCCATGTATCATGGGCACGAGCTGGGCAACATCGTCGCGGTGGCCAGCGACCCGCTGCTGCTGAACTGGGAGAAGCTGACGGGCACGGCAGTGATCCCCAACCCGCGGCAGATCTGGACGAAGACCACGGGCAAGGAAGTGATGCCCGGCGTCGGCGGCAACCCGGTACCGCCGGGAGCCATCAACTTTGTCTACGATCCCTGCATCTGGAAAGAGGGCGAGTACTACTACTCGCTGTCGGGCGGCACGCTGCCGCACGCGCCCAGCGGCCGGCGCATGCGTACGCCGTTCCTCTTCCGCTCGCGCGACCTCGTGCACTGGGACTATCTGCACCCCTTCCTCGAGGAGGACATCTACGGCCTCCCGGGCGACGACTTTGGCTGCCCCTACTTCTGGCCGATCGGGGACCGGCACATCCTGCTGCACTTCAGCCACCTGAGCGGCGCCCACTACCTGTTGGGTGACTACGACACGGCGCGCAACAAGTTTGTGGTCAGCCACGGCGGGCGCTTCACCTTTGGCCCGTGGTATCCCGGCGGCGTCCACGCGCCCTCGGCGGCTCCCGACGGGCAGGGCGGCGTGATTGTCATCTTCAACGTCAACGTCGGCAAGCCGACGGGGGGCTGGAACCAGATCATGAGCTTGCCGCGGCGGCTGACGCTGACCGGTCGGGACACGCTGTCCATGACGCCGGCCGGCGACGTCGAGTCGCTGCGTTACGACCACCGGCACGTGGGCGAACAGGTGTTGCCGGCCAATCAGGAGATCGTGCTGGAGGGCGTGCAGGGCAGCGCGATCGAGATTGACGCTGAGATCGACACGGCAGGCGCGCAGATGGTCGAACTCAACGTGCTGCGGGCGCCGGGCAAGGAGGAGTTTACCCGCATCGCCTTCTATCGCGGGCGGGGCTACGTGGACTGGGATCGCAGCGCGGGCTGGGCTCGGCACCGCGAGGAGCGCGACAGCGTGATCATCATCGACACTTCCTATTCGTCCGCACTGCCGGATGTGGAGTCGCGTGCGCCGGAGATTGCCCCGGTCTATGTGGCGCCGGGGGAGACGCTCAAGCTGCGCATCTTTGTCGACCGGAGCGTCGTCGAAGTCTTTGCCAACGACCGCCAGTGTGCCACCGTGCGTGTCTATCCCGGGCGGGAGGACAGCGTTGGGGTTTCGCTGCGGGCCCAAGGCGGCGACGCCGTGCTCCGCAGCCTCGACGCCTGGCAGATGCGCAGCATCTACGCAGCCGACTGACCAAGAGGCGCCCTTCCAGAAAGACACCCTTCCAGGAGGACACCCTCCAGGAGACACCCCTCCAGGAAGACACCCCTCCAGGAAGACACCCCTCCAGGAAGACCGTCTTCCTGGAAGGGTGTCCTGCCTATGTGGACTGCAACTCGGGGCGGAGTGCCCGCCGGGTTGCGCGGCGACGGGTGTTGACGACGCGCAGGGCCGTGAGCAGCAGGACGGACAGCAGGCTGACCGCGTAGAGCCACCAGAGCGGCGCGCTGTCGGTGCCGGCAAAGATGCCGTGGAGCGTGACCAGCGCAAACGCTCCGAAGCTGGCGTAGTGCAGGAGCCGGAAGTTCTTCTGGCTCAGGTGCGGCCTGGCATAAAAACTGAGCGTGAGCAGCAGCATCAGGTAGAAGCTGACGATGCCAAGGCCGGTCGGCAGCGGGCGGTACGTTGAGATAAACGGCGCCACGACCTGGACCAGGTCGAAATTAATATAGCGGTCCCCCATCAGGACGAGCCCATGGACGGCGGCCACCCCGAGACCCAGCCAGCTGAGAAAGCTGTGCAGGCCAAAAGGCAGACCGGGCAGCGTGCGTGGGCTGAGCAGCGAACCGCTTTGGACGAGACCCCAGAGCACGCTGAGGGTGATCAGCACGTAGGCGACGACGCCGCTGCTGCGCGAGACAAACCAATAGGCGTGCGTGGCAGCGGCCGGAAGATAGTAGGCGATGGCGCCCAGGCTCACCGCACCGAGCAGGCTGAAGGCCAACACCGCGATGAAGCCAAGTATGATGTTCTTCCGCCGCGGCCGGGGGGAGGCCGCGGTGGGCAAGGGAACGAGGCGGTACATGGTCCAAGCCTTTCGTCTCCGGGTTGTTCTATGTGCGGAGGTATCCGATCCCCCGGTTTAGGAGCCGCGCGAGCGGCTCGTCGCATTGACCGCCTGCGGCTGGTACTCTGGATCAAGGCCGCGTTCGATGCGGTCGACGTCAGGTCCCCAGATGTACCAGAGCGTGCCGTTCGCGTCACGCACAGTGGCGATATCTTCGCCGTTGGCATTCTGCGTCCACTGTACGACGTCGAGGGTGTACAGTTTTTCCGGCGTGGCAGTCGCGGCGGGCGTTGCAGTTGCTGGCGCGGTCGGGGTGGCGGTCGGCAGCGCTGCCGTTGCGGGCGCAACCTTGGCTTTCGTTGTGGCAGTTGGCGTGACAGGCGTCGTCGCCGTAGCACGGACGGCCTCGGTGATCGCGCCCGGCATGATGCCGAAGGACACAGTATCGGCCGGTGCGGCTGCGACGGCCAGCGCAGCGATGGTGCTGGCGTCGGCATGCTCGGCGGCAGCTCTGATCGACTGAGGCGTTCAGTGCCTCCGCCTGTGACAGGAGCCCCCAGCCGGCGAGCGTCAGGCTGACGGCGCCGATGGCGGTCGTCCACTTGAGGGTGGACAGCAGGGTCTTGCTATCGTTACGGTTCTGTGATGGCGTCTCAGATGGCTGTTTCATCAGGTCTATTCTCGCTTCTATGTACGCCCGGTAGATACGGTGGCGTCGTGAGTTCAGAATAGGGGCGAATTGTTTAGAAATCTTTAGTTTTCTGGGAAGAAATGATTGAGGTAGTCCAGAACTCCCCCACAACCTAGCCAGAACAGTAGATGGCATCTGCGGACATTCGTGGTATTCTCATACGCACGCCTTGGGGCGAGGGCTCCAGACATGCGAGTGCAACATGCGGGATGGTGTACCCGTACGATATTGGTGCGCAGCTTGCGCAGGAGGCAATTGATGGCGGACAGTAGGCAGACTTTTCGCATTACGTCGACGCAAAAGCGCTATCTTGAGCAGCAGCTGGACAAGGTATCGCGTTCGTTTGCAATTTTGATTCCCTATATTGAGATTCCGCTGCGTCATTACCTCGGCGTGGCCTATCTGCTCTGCCGCGTGGCCGACAACGTCGAGGACTGCGGCCAGCCGCAGGCCTGGAAAAAGGAGCGGCTGGAAGAGTTTATGCATCTGCTGCAGCAGCCGCGGCTGGCGGCAGCGCAGCTGGAAGAGTGGGATCAGCGGGTGTGGCCCGGGCTGACCAGCGACGAGCGGCAGATGATGGGCATCAAGCTGGGGCTGCCGCTCTGGCAGATCTACGCTGCCATTCCCGACGACGCCCGCGATGTCGTGCGCCGGTGGATCGGCGTCATGGCCACCGGGATGAGCAAGCTCACCGAACCGGACATGCGGCCCTTCTTCGTCAAGCGCAAGGGCGTGGATATCCTTGAGACGGAAGCGGACTACGACGAATACTGCTACTACGTGGCAGGCACTGTCGGGTCGCTGGCGTCAGAGTTGGTGGTCCAACAGTACGGACTCGGGGCCGAGACGGCGGCGATCCTCCACGCGCGTGCCAGCAGCTGTGGGCGGAGCCTGCAGAAGACCAACATCGTCAAGGATTTTGTCGAAGACTTAAACCGTGGTGTCTGCTATCTGCCCGACAGCTGGATGGGGACGGCCGGCCATGCGCCGCTGGAACTCAAGGGAGCCGACCAGCAGCTGAAGTCGCTGGTGATCGACAACGTGCTGAGCGAGCTGCGCGAGTCAGTCGACTACGTGCTGGCGCTGCCGCAGCATGCCGGCGGCTACCGCCGGGCGTCGCTGATGTGCCTGTTCCCTTCCTATTACACGATGCTGGCTGCGGCGCAGCGGCAGGACACGCTGTTCACGGAAAACCACCAGATTAAGATCTCGCGCACCACCATGATGCAGTGCATCGCCGACTCCGACAAGGTCCTGCGCAGCGACGACGCCATCCGCCAGTACTGCGCGCGCATGGAAGACAAGATCTACGACGCCATCGGCCGCCCGGTCGCAGTGTAGCGGTAGTCGCAGAAACCGAGTTTCTACGAGAAACTCGGTTTCTTGGGCGCATTGAGCAGATACCCCCTCCAACCTGCCCAGCGCCTCCCCCATGTTCTCCCGGCCAAAACCAATTCTGATGTGAGAGCTGCCGTACCCGTAAACAGTCATGAACTCTTGTCTTCTGGTACTTGACAACCAGAAAATATATGGTTTAATTTGGTTCGATAGTTATCGAACTGGTTTTACATGTATCGACGGAGTTAGCCATGAGCGACACCCTGACCGCGCTCAAAGCACTGGCCGACAGCAGCCGGCTCGACGTCGTCGGCCTGCTGGCGCAGCAGCCGCGCAGCGGCGACGAGCTGGCGACGATCTTAAATCTGACGCCCTCTACCATATCGCATCACGTTGCGCGCCTGCAAGCGGCCGGCCTGGTGTCGGCCAGCGCCCAGCAGTACTACCGGATCTACACGCTGAATGCAGACGCCTTGCGCAGCCTGGCCAAGGAACTGGCGCCGGAGGCCATGGCGGGGCGCATGGGGCTGGCGGCAAGCGTGGACAGCAACGCCTATGCCGCCGAAATCCTGGCGCGCTGGCTGAAGGACAATCGCCTGCAGGGCATCCCGCGCAAGTCGCACCACAAGCAAATCGTGCTGGAGTGGCTGACCCGCAAGTTTGCACCCGATCAGCGCTACGACACCGACCAGGTAAATGAGACCATGGAACAGTGGTGCCGCCCCGAGTACTGTACGGAACTGATCCGCCTGCTGATCAGCGACCAGTACCTAGGCCGCCTGCCAGACGGCAGCTGGTACTGGCGGGCGGATTCGCCCAAGTGCAGCAGCCCGACTTTGATCCCAGGCACCTGCCGATCGCCCAGTCGCCCGATCCGCTGCGCTTTACGGCAACGCGCGCCACCCTGCGCAGGCGCGATCCGGAGGGTGTCTATGCCGAGCTGCCCGAGCAGGCTGCTGTGCCCAACGTGAACCGAGAGCGCAAGCTGATCGCCCTGGGGCTCGAGCGCAACAAGCGCTACACCGCAGAAGAGATCGACGCCCACATCCGGCAGTACCGGCGCGAGATTCAGGACGAGCCGAGCATGGTGCGCGCCGTAATGGTGGACCAAGGTCTGCTGCAGCGGAGCAAGGATGGACTTTACTGGCGGGACGTCGTCCGCTTGGATAACGTCTAGGAGGGTGACTTGGGAATGGACACAGTCTATTTTCGCAACCGCGAGGAACTGCGCGCGTGGTTTGCCGAACACGCTGATGCCCAAGAACTGTGGGTAGGCTTTTACAAGAAAGGCGCCGGCGAAACGGGAATCACCTACCCGGAGGCGGTCGACGAGGCGCTGTGCGCGGGGTGGATTGACGGCGTGCGCTATGGAGTCGACGACCGGCGCTATCGCAATCGCTTTACCCCACGGCGGCCGGGCAGCAACTGGAGCCAGGTGAACATCCGTCGCGTCGAGGAACTCCGGGCCCAGGGCCGGATGCTGCCCTCCGGTGAAGCCGTATTTGCGGCGCGCAAAGAGGACAAGACGGCTCAATACTCCTACGAAAATCGCCCGCAGGACCTGGGCGAGCCGTACGAGGGTCAGTTCCGCGCACATCCTGAGGCGTGGGCCTTCTACGCTGCTCAGTCACCGTCCTACCGCCGCAGCGCAAGCTGGTGGGTGCTCAGCGCCAAGCAGGAGCCCACCCGCCAGCGTCGCCTCGCCGCCCTGATCGATGCGTCGGCGCAGGGCACGCGCATACCCGCACTCAGCGGCAAACGTCCGGACCGCAGCCAAGGAGACGGTGAGCATGGCCAATGAAGAAGTCTATGCCGGCGGTCTGCTAAACCGTGCGCTTGACCCGGCGACCCAACCATCCGCAATCCAGGCGTATCTGCAGGCAGAGATTGACCTGCTGAACGAAGTGTTCGCCGGCGAGATGGCCGTGCTCGATCTCGGTTGCGGTACCGGGCGCCACCTGGCCATGTTCGAAGACCGTCTGCGCATGGGCGTCGGCGTGGACTACGAGCATTCGTATCTCGCTGCCGCGCTTGGGCGAATCCACACCCGGCGCCTGCACTTCGTGACGGCGGACGCTACCGCAGTCCCGCTTGCGTTTGCATTCGATCTTGCGATTTGCATGACAAACACCTGGGGTACGATGAGTGACAAGGCAGGCGTTCTGCAAGAAATGCGGCGTCTGTCGCCGCGCCCGCGCAGCCGGCTCCTCTCGGTCTACTCGCCGGCATCGGTTTCGGCGCGGCGCGAGTGGTACCGTCGGCTGGACCAGCCGGTGTTGGAAGTCGGCGGCGAGTATATCCTGACGCAAGAGGGCTTTCGCTCCGAGCACTTTACGGCGGATAGGCTGCGCGCGCTGGTCGGCGACTGTGACATTCGGCCCTTGGCAGACATTGGGTATGCTGTCTTCTTTTGAAAGCGAGAAGGTGCCCATGCAATCCTCAGCGGTGACCGTACGACGAGCGGAATTGGCGGACGCCCCTGCGCTGCAGGCTATTTACAACGAAGTGATCGCCGAAGGTACGTTCTTCACCGCCGAGGTGCCCAAAAGCCTTGACGATACGATTCAGCTCTGGCTCACGCCGCCGGTACAGGCGTATGTTGCCTGTGATAGCGGCAGCGGCGAACTCCTTGGTGCATACGTTCTCCGCCCCAACATGAGCGGCCGCGGCTCGCATATTGCCAACGCCAGCTACATGGTGGCACGCCGCCACAAAGGGCGCGGGCTGGGTCTTCTGTTGGGAGAGCACTCGCTGGAGCAGGCCCGGCATGCCGGTTACCGCGCAATGCAGTTCAATGCCGTGGTGAGCACCAACACGGTTGCCGTGAACCTTTGGCTGCGGCTTGGCTTCGCCCGTATCGGCACCGTCCCGCAGGCGTTCCGGCTGCCCAGCGGCGAGTACGTGGATACCTACATCATGTATCGATCTCTGTTGGACGGGTCACAGCCGGGCTGACGCTCTATAGGTGTACACTCCTGTCAAGCCAGCTGCGCAAGCTGTGCGGCCAGGTCATGCGGGCGCGAAAACATCGGCCAGTGGCCGGTGGGCAGCTCCACAAACTCCCAGCCCGGCACCGTGAGCGTACCGGCAAACTGGGGATAGGCTGCCATCAGCCCTTGCACCTCGGCGATGGTAAGACTGCACCAGATGGCGGTCTTCGGCAGGGCCGACCAGGCTGCATTGGGATACTGCACCGCCTGCTTGACGGCGCCAAAGGGATGAGCGGTGGCACGTTCTCGCATGTGCCGCCGTTCAGTCTCGCCCAGCCCGGCCAATTGGTTGCCCTGGTCAAGCTCCTCCCAAGGGGGCAGCGGCAGCCCCCAACCGTTACCCTGGGCGGCGACCTGCTGCTCCTGCGCCGCCCGGGCTTCGGGTGGGCTCATGTCGAGCTGTGCCACGCCTTCCGGGAGCGGCCAGGTGTCGACGTAGATTAGGTGCGCGATGCGCTCGGGGACCTGGTCGGCGGCGGCGGTGATCACCGTGCCGCCAAAGCTGTGCCCGACTAGCACCACGTCCTGCAGGTCTTCGTAGCGGAGCAGGTTGGCGACGTCGGCAGCGTGCGTATCAAGATTCACCTGGGGACTGCCCAGGTGGACGCGCTCGCCGAGGCCGGTGAGCGTGACGGGATACACCCGGTGGCCCCCTGCGCGCAATTCCTCTGCCACGTCTTGCCAGGCCCAGCCGCCCAGCCACATCCCAGGAACAAGCACATACGTTGTCATAGCACCTTCCTCTCAGTGAATCGACGCGAAAGGCACGAAGTGTAGCATACATATCGTGCCGAAACAAATGTTCTTTGTTGAAAATGACGCTAGAAGAGCAGTCTTGGTCTTGACCGCTTAATTGGCCGTATTGGGCATTTTGAGCCAGTTGTGCCCTCACAGCAAAGCACTTATACTGGGCGGCACTTCCATCGATCGCCCAACAACTTATTGTCCCACGTTGTGGTTCCTTGCGCCGACTTGAGTACCTTAAAGGAGATACCATGTCCGCTACCCCTTCCCCCATCCACGCGTCCACTGCTGTGCGCGCGGCGAGGTGGGCAACGATGTCGATTGCCTGCTCCATTTTTTTCTTTGTGGCGGTGATCCTCTCGCATCTGATCCGTACCGACTTGGGGCCGACGACGCATTTCCTAAGCGAATATGCCTTGGGCACCAATGGCTTTGTCATGACCGCTGCCTTTGCGGTCCTTGGTATTGGAACGCTGGCCCTTACCGGCGGTCTCTGGCCAAGCATTACGGCGGCGAGGCATGCACGCGTGGGCCTGGTTCTCCTTGGCATTGGCGGCATCGCGCTGCTCTTGATTGCCATCTTTCCTGCTGAAATCGAGCCTGATATGAGCGCGCTATCCTTGTCTGGCCAGATTCATGATGTGGCAGCACTGATTTTCTTTGTCGCTACGGTTGTGGGATCGGTTTTGATTGCATTCGGCTGCCGGCGCGAGCTGCAGTGGCAGAGCCACGCTGCGTCCGAAGTGACACTGGCGCTGTTTGCCGCCGCGGCCTTGTTGGCCTTCCTGGTCATCTACCCGCTGCAAACTGGCGACAAACCAGCGGTTCCGGTCTTTGCCGATATCGTCCAGATCAGCCAGCGGGTGCTGGTGCTGTGCATCTGGCTGTGGCTCCTTGTGACCGGGCTGCGCCTGCGAACACTCTACGCAGAGGGTTAACCGCAACCAAACTGGCGGGGACGTTGTTTGCCGCCAAAGCATGCTTTTCAGGCAACACCGCCGCGGCTCGATGCTCGCCCGGTGTTTTGTTTCCTAATCGATGGGACTCACATCACAGACGTTACGCGCTGAGCCTCTACAAGGCCGCCAGGATGCCCATGGCCCGCGCCTGGCTCACCGCCCCACGTCGGCTATTTACGTATAGCTTTTCATAAATGTTCCGTGTGTGTCGCTTGACGGTGCGCGGCGAAATGAAAAGGCGTGCAGCAATTTCCTTGTCGGTCAGACGCTCGGCCAACAGCATCAGGACGTCGGTCTCCCGGTTCGTCAGCAAGCTGCCTGCCGCCACGGAACTGGAGACGGTGCGCTCTATGGCTGCCTTATCGACCAGCATAGGGTGAGATGGCGGGCCGACGACGTAGCCGGCAAGGATGCGCCCGAGATACGCTGGGGCGACGTGACGCGCAAGCAGTTCCTGTAGCAGAGGCTGCAAGTCGGGGCCCAGGTCCAGAAATAGGCGCAGCGCGCCGCCGGCTTCGGCGTTGGCAACGCTGCCGGCCAACAGGGCCAGCGCTTCTTCGTGATGGCCCAACGCTGCGCAGCGCAAGGCATCCAGTGCGTCGATTTCGATCAGCCTGCGCCGGTTGTTGCGCGCGGCGGCAAAGGTACGGCACTGGGACAACAATTCCGCTGCCAGGAGGAGTTCGTGGGGCAAACTGGCTGCCAACCAGGCCTGCGCCTGCACGAGCGCGGGCATGATCCATAAGTCGGCGCCGACTAGCGCCGGCGTTTCGCCACCTGATAGCATGCGGCGCGACGGCAGAAGACCAGACGCCAGTTCCAAACGGATCGACAGTGCTTCTGCTATCGGCAGCAGGTTGAGCAGCCCGTGCTGGGTCAAGTACCCAGCAAGCGACTCGCTCGCTGTGCGCGCTTCGGCTTGCGAGCCTTGCGCACACAGTGTAAGGGCAAGGCCTGTATACCCTTCGAGCACTGCCTGTGTGTGCGCCGGAAAAGGAGCCGGCACCACGCTCGCAAACAATTCCCGCGCCAGGCCTAGTTCGTTGCGTTGATAGTGCACCCACCCCAGGCAGACCTGCGCCCAGGCGACGCTCAGCTCTTGCCCTGCGCGTTGGGCAGTCTCCCGGTACACGCTCGCGGTGCTCGCCAACGCGGCTAGATCCGCCTGGTCAAAGAAGATTGCGCACAAAGCGAGCAGCAGGCGAAGGCTATAGGCGTCAGGCTGGGCGGGCGCTTTGTCCAGTAAATCGTACGCACTGCGGATTGCTCCGGCCGCGTCACCTGACCGCGCCAGCGCGCGTAGGTGATAGTGTTCGACGATGCCGCGCACATACACCTGTTCGGCGGGCAAAAGCTCGAGCGCACGCTTTGTCGCTTGCAGTATGTCTGCCGGCAGGCCGAAGCCGTAGGCAGCAATGCCGCGCAATGTGGTAATGTTGCCGAGCATCGCAGTGCGTGCAGCCGGCGTGTACAGTGATTCGTCGCTTAGCAGCTGCTCTGCCAGGTCCACCAATGGCGCAATCGCAGCGAACCGATAGCGGAAGTGCTCGAGCCAGGCCCGGGCAAGCAGCAAGCCCGGGCGGTGCTTTACGTGGTCCGGAAGCAGATTGAGCCAGCGTTCCACACTGCGCCACTCTTCGCGGTTGAGGGCGGCATGCAAGTTGTGCTCGACGAGCCGCGCGGCTGATAGGTCGTTGCCGGCATGCAGGCTTTGCAGGATTGCGTCGACGACAAGCTCATGTGCCGCGAACCAGGCGCCGGCGCGGTCGTGCAGCGCGGCAATTTCCTGGGCACTCAGGGCCAGACGAAGTTGGCGCTGCAGCAGCTCACGAAACAGGGAATGAAAGCGGTACCAGCGACCTTCGTCGTCAAGGGCAATTAAGAACAGGTTACGCTGCCATAGAGTATCGAGCAGCTGCTGTGTTGGCAAGTGTTGCGGTGTACCGGCCACGATTGCGTCGCAAAGTGAAGCACAAAACCGATCCAACACCGAACAGCGGAGCAGAAAGAGGTACTCATCTTGCGGCAGGCCGTCCAGCACTTCCTGCAGCAGGTACTCAGACACCAACTGGTTTGTGCTGCGCAAAAAGGCATTTGAAAACGCGGCAAAGTCTTCGTGTTCCCGCAGGGTTATGGCGGCCAGCTGTAGGCCGACCGGCCAGCCTTCGGTGCGCTCCACCAGCAGCCGGGCGACCTCGGGCGGGGCCGGCGCGCCGATTAAGGTGCGCAACAGATCGGCGGCTTCCGGCAGCGTGAATTGCAGCTGTGCGCCACGGATCTCGACCAGCTGCCCGCGCAGGCGCATGCGCGTGAGGCGGAGCGGTGGATCGGCCCGGGTTGTGAGCACGACATGCACCGAACCCGGCAGATGGAGCAGCACACGCTCCATAAATCCGTGAATCTCAGCTTGACTTAAGACATGATAGTCGTCGATGACGACCACCATGCAGCTGTCGATAGCCTGGAGCTCGTGCAGGAAAACATCTGCCAACTGCTGTGCACCAAGTTGTGCCGGCGACTCGAGCATGTTCTTGGTGTGGCGGCCAAAGCCCGGCACGACCGCAGCGATGGCGGCGCAAAAATAGGTAACAAATGCGAAGAGGTCGTCGTCGTATTCGTCCAAGGTGAGCCAGGCGCTGGGGCAGGCCACCGTGTTAAGCCACAGATTAACCAGCGTCGTCTTGCCATAGCCAGCCGGCGCCGAAATCATCGTGAGCGGGCGCATAAGGCTCGCCTGCAGCAGGTCGTGGAGCCGGTCGCGTACGAGGGCAACGCCCAGCGTGCGCGGCCGGCTCAACTTGGCCGCAACGAGATATGAGTAGCCGCTCATGCGTTGTAACCCTCCTCGCCATGCACCCTAGCACAGGTCGGATGGTCGGGCAAACGCTGCTCACTACTTTTCCCGTGGCGCGGACAGTTGTCGCTGGCGTGATGTGGTTGGCCGCAGGGGACAAGACTAAGGGCGCTGGCCGGAGAAGTGCTCACTCTGGCCCAGACATGCCACCGATAGTAACGGCATGCCAAGCATAAAAGTCACGCCGAGCAAGCCTGCCAGTGCTGCCTGGTCGGGGATTTCGCCGGTTAACACCGTAATGGCTACGCCATCGCGGCTAAGCCGGTGCTCGAGGTGTAGGTCGCCATACGTCTCTGCCCACCCAGGATTCAGTGCGCCCTGGACCTCGATCCGGTAGGTGGCAGCATGGTCACGTCTTATAGAATGCTGGTTTTCTTGGCTCATAGTTCGGTACACAGCGTCGATGGCAAACTGCTGGCTGGTGGTTAAGGCCGACGGAATCGACGCTATGATCGCGCCTGCCGCGCACGTTGGGAAGCACCAAATGTAAGCATAAATGGACACGAAGCGCACCCAGCCGCCAAGGGTCCGTATATGGGTCTTTTTGACTACCTTTTGGACCGTTTCCAAATATCAAAAACGGCGTACCCTAGGCATGGCATGAACGACAACCAGCTTGGAGACTGAGCCATGGAAACAGAAAGAACAAAGCTGCCGATCCCCGAGCAGAAATTCGCGGGTACGCTGGGCCAGACCGCAGACAAATCCAAACCCGACAAGCCTGCGATCCTTATGCCGCCGGAGGGTGCCCCCAACGTGTTCATCGTCCTGCTGGACGATGTCGGCTTTGCTGCCTCCGATGTGTTTGGCGGACCCGTGCCCATGCCGGCTCTGCGCCAGATTGCCGACGAAGGGTTACGCTATAACCAGTTCCACACCACGGCGCTGTGCTCGCCGACGCGGGCGGCACTGCTCACCGGGCGCAACCATCACAGCGTCCATTTCGGCGCCATTTCAGAGATCGCCATGGGCTTCCCCGGCTACGACAGTGTCATTCCCAAGAGCAAAGCCAGTGTGGGCGAGGTCCTGAAGGGCAACGGCTACAACACTGCTTTCATTGGCAAGAATCACGTGACGCCGATGTGGGAGATGAGCCCGGCCGGTCCGTTTGATCGCTGGCCTACGGGGCTGGGATTCGAACGTTTCTATGGCTTTATGGGCGGCGAGGCGTCGCAGTGGGAGCCTTCGCTCCTGGACCAGACCGTACCGGTCAACCCACATCTGGGCAAAGAGAACTACCACCTGACGGAAGACCTGGCCGACAAGACAATCGAGTGGATCCAGAATCAGAAGACCTCTGCGCCCGACAAGCCTTTCCTGGTCTATTTTGCGCCCGGTGCCGCGCATGCGCCCCACCACGCGCCGAAAGAATGGATCGAGAAGTTCAAAGGCCAGTTCGATCAGGGCTGGGATGAGCTGCGCGATACCATCTTCCAGCGCCAATTGGAAGCCGGCGTGATCCCCGCAGGCACCACGAACACCCCGCGGCCCGGCTCAATTCCGTCCTGGGAAGAATACCCGGACAAGTACAAGCCGGTGGCCTCACGGCTGATGGAGGTCTTTGCCGCGTTCCTAGCCCACACGGACGCGCAGGTGGGGCGGGTAATAGACGTCATCAAGGAGATGGGGCAGTGGGAAAATACACTCTTCATCTATATCGTGGGTGACAACGGTTCCTCGGCTGAAGGGACCATTCACGGCACCTGGAGCAGTCCTGCCATGCAGAACGGCTTCCCCGAGGATCCGGAGTGGTTGCTGGAACACATCGAGGAACTCGGATCAGCGGCAGCCGAGAATCACTACAATGTTGGCTGGGCGTGGGCGTTGGACTGCCCCTTCCAGTGGACAAAGCAGGTAGCTTCCCACTTTGGCGGCACGCGCAACGCCATGGCCGTCGCCTGGCCGCGCAAGATCAAGGATGCGGGCGGCCTGCGCTCTCAGTTCCACCACGTCATCGACATCATGCCGACCATCCTCGAGGCGGCCGGTATCCCGCATCCGGATTCGGTGGGGGGCGTTGAGCAGGCGCCGATCGAAGGGGTTAGCATGCTATACACCTTCGACAGCGCCGGCGCGCCAGTACGCGCCGCACGCAATACTTCGAGATCCTTGCCAATCGCGCCATCTACCACGACGGCTGGGTGGCAGCCTGTTTCCACGGCCGTCCGCCTTGGGTGCGCTCACAGAAGCTGGAAATCGGCGGCCCCCAGGAGAAATGGGAACTTTACAATATTGAGCAAGACTTCAGCCAGGGCCAAGACCTGGCGGCAAACCAGCCGGCGAAGGTAAAAGAGTTACAGGCGCTGTTTGAGCAGGAGGCGTGGAAGTACAACGTCTATCCGCTGAGCGGTGAGACCCTGGCGCGGTCGCTGCCCTTCAACCGGCCCAGCCTGATTGCCGGACAGAAGAAGTTCACCTTTTATCGCAGCAACGTCCACATGCCGGAAATGGCGATCGTCAGCATGAAGAATCGCTCCTTTGTCATGACCGCCCATTTGGAGATCCCCGCGGGCGGTGCAGAGGGTGTGGTGGTCTGCCAGGGCGGCAACCTCGCGGGCTGGTCGCTGTATGTACGCGACAACAAGCCGGTTTACTACTATAACTGGCTTGGGCACGAGATGTACGCGGTCGAGGGGGCGGAGCCGCTGCCGACTGGGCCGGTCGAGCTGACGGTGAAATTCGACTACGACGGCGGCGGCCTGGGGAAGGGAGGCAGTGCGACGCTGCTTGTCAACGGCGAACAGGTGGCGCAGGGACGCATCGAGAAGACAGTGCCGTTCGTGTTTTCGATGAGCGGCGAAACCTTCGACGTGGGCAAAGATACCGGCGCACCGGTTGGCCCCTATCCGCACGAGTTTCCATTCACCGGGAAGATCGGGAAAATCGACATCGAGGTTGCGTCGATGCTGGCCGGTATCCCGGAAGAGAAGTTGAACAGTTTGTTGGGCGAAGGAATGGCGCAGGCTGCCCTGGCCTCGCAGTAACGCGCACGACGAATCCGGCCGGCTGTCCATCAGGACAGATTACCGGCATATAGAGAATGCACATTCAATAGGAGAGCAGCACAATGGGACCAGTCGAGTATTTGGTAGTGGAATTCCCGGGCAACAAGTTCAACGGGGAGATCGTGCCGGCATTGGTAGACCTCGTCAAGAGCGGCACGATCCGCATTCTGGATCTGCTGTTTATCCGAAAAGATGCGGACGGCAGCTTCGAAGCTATGGAGCTTGACATGCTGCCCCCCGCGGAAGCGGCCAGCTTTGACGACCTTGACGGCGAAGTTCTCGGCCTGCTCAACGCCGAGGATGTCGCCATCCTGGCCAAGGCTCTGCAGCCCAACAGCTCGGGCGCACTGTTGGTATATGAGAATGTCTGGGCAACACGGCTGCGCGATGCCGTCGTCAGCGCCAATGGGCGCCTGGTCGATAACGCACGTATTCCGGCTGCCGTCGTCGACGCCGCCATGGTCGCAATCGCCTAGGGGCGAGCGCCAATACCGCGGCAACGTGCTGGACCACACGCACACGATGGTGCGCGGCGGCAAGCGTGTGGACTAGCAACATTGCCATATAGGGCAAAGATGGGCTGGGCAACGGCTGTGGGGCAAGGTCGCTGGTGGAAGACAATCGTAGATAGGGCCGATGCGGCCGATCCAGGTGGGCTGCGCCGGCGCCATGCCGCGCGTGCTGCCTTGGCCGCGTTGACGGCGTGGCTTGCCATGCGCCTGGCGACCTGGCTGGTGGCAGGACAGCCTATGCCTGCCGTCAGCCTCTTTGCCGTTACAGTCTGTTTCATCTGTGCACTGGTTATCGTCGATGCCCGACGCCTCGAGCGTAGGTTGACGCTGCTCCTGAGTATCGGAATGTTCGCTGCCGCGCTGCTATTGGCCAGCTTACTGGCCGCAACAAGCTGGCTCTATCCGGTCGCGCTGCTGGCCCTGATCTTTGCGGCCTATGGAGGAAGGCGCTACGGCTTGCGTCCCGGCGAACTGCTCTTGATCTTGACCATGGGACTGTACTTTGCGGTGGGTTCGCGCGTCACCTGGGCTGCCATCCCCTGGTATCTGCTGGCGGTCCTCGTCGGGGTGGCGAGCTTGTGGTTATGGCAGTTCGTATTGCTCCCCTACGACCCCGCACAGTCACTGCGCGATAGCGTGCGCTCGTTTTACGACCGTGCCGCGGCGCTGGTGGCGGCAGTTGCGGATGGTTTTGACGATGGGCTGCTGGCACCCGTCGACGCTACGCGACCCAAGGACCTGGACCGCCGTCTGCGGCAGCTCAAACTGAGCCGGCGCGCGATCGAGAGCCAGTTTCCCGGTGCGCTGGCACCCGGCGGCTGGCGGCGTGAGCAGATCGGACAGCTGCAGCTGGCCCTCTATGCCGCCGAGCAGGGACTCGTGGCGTTGGTAGATGGCGCAGCGAGCTGCGCGCAGATTGCTGCGATCCCGAGCGAGCTCCGCGCCCCGCTTGGGACCGGCTTGCGTGCCCTGCAGGCGGCGCTGGCGTCCGGCAGCCAGGAAAGCTTGCATGCCTTGGCGCAGGAAGGTGACGTGCTGCAGACACAGGTGCGGCACTTTGGCGCACAAGCACGCAGCGAGCGTCCTGATGACGCATCTGAACCACTTCCTACCTGGGCAATCGATGCGCTGCGCATCGTGAGCGGCAGCCACCAGGTGGCCCACTCGATCGCGGACGTACGGGCATTGGTCGCGCAAGCTATGCGCGGCGGCCCGGCAGCCAAGACGACTGCCCATGCAGAGGCAGCAGCGCAAAACAAACCGCACAAACCGGCGCCGCCGGTGCGTGTGCTCGGCAAGTTCGATCTGCACCCGACGACCGTACTGGGCCTGCAAGCGGTACTCGCCACCGGGCTGGCCATGCTGCTGGCACAGCTGCTGCAAGTAGATCATGCCAACTGGGTATTCTGGACGGCCTTTGCCGTCATCGCCGGCTCCAGCGGTGAATCGCTGCGCAAGATGGTGCTGCGCGTGCTGGGTACGGTCGGTGGCGTGGCAATCGGGGTCGGGCTGGCGCTGCTGACGCCCGACGACACGCTGCTGGTGGTGGCAGTGGCGACGGTATGTGTGTTTCTGACCATCTATTTCATGCCGGTCTCATATCCAAAGATGGTCTTCTGGCTAAACATCGGTTTTGTCATGGTCTACACTCGTTTGGGCGCCCAGGAGTTTGATCTGCTGCTCAGCCGGCCGTACACAACTCTGCTTGGTGCGGTGGTGGCCGCAGGTGTAGTCCTATTTGTGTTTCCCATACACATTGGGGACCGGTTCACGGCAGCGGCGACACAATTTCTTGGTGCCGTGGACGGCTATGTCGCCGCGTTCGTAGCCGTGGCCACGGGCGGCAGCAGCGCCCAGCTGCTTGACCCGGCACAGGCGCGGGTCCTGGCCACCTATACCCAACTGGAGCAGACGCTGCCCAGCGTGGCGTTTGAGAATTTTCCATACGTGCAAGCCGACAGCCCGTTGACGCAGCAGGGAATACAGCTGGCGGCGCTGGAGGCCGAAGTCGGCCGGCTGGTGCTGGCGGCCAAGGAGCAGCGCGTGCCCGCCACTAACGCCAGGATGGCAGCGCGGCTGCGTGCCCTGCAAGAGCGCATTCACGTGGCCATCGAGCGCGCCATTCCGCGCCTTGGCGAAGAACGACGGTGGGGCATGCGAGTGACAGCCGGGCGGGAAGCCGGCGTCCTGGGTGTCGCCGCCGGCGTGGACGGCACGATGGCCGGCCCCGGTTTGCCGGCGGCGACACCCGGTGGTCTGCCGCCGGAGGATCGCGATGCGCAGTGGTTTATGCAAGGAAGCGGAGGAATGGTGCTCCTTGCGATCTATGACGTGGTTACCCAGCTGGCGGATGGGCTCGGCAGACCGGTTTCGCAGCCGGGTCGAGCGCGCTAGCTGCAGCTGTTAACGGACGGAACCTAGGTTTGATTCGTGCTTTGATTCAACAGGAGGAATTGATTATGCGACGACGAGGACCAACAGTACAGGTAGGACGCCAGGGACCCGGCCTGGTCGGGACGATGGCTAAGACCGCGGTAATTGCCGGCACGGCCACGGTCGCGGTGGGTGCGACCAAGGCGGTCATGAGTGGTGGTTCAAACAAACAAGCGGCCGCCCAACAGGACGCCGCGCAGCAGCAGCAGATTAACGATCTGCAGGCGCAGCAGGCGCAGCTCGCCGGCGCAGCAGCAAGCAGCGGCGCAGCCAGTAGCGCCACCTGCCGCCGCGGGGCCAACCCCAGGCAGCATGGACGACCAGATGGCGCAGATTCAGAAGCTGGCGCAGATGAAGGAGCAGGGCCTGATCACGGATGACGAATTCCAGGCCAAGAAGAAGCAAATTCTGGGTATTTGAGGCGTATGCCTGCAGCGTCCAAATGGGTGGCAGGGATGGCGTCGCTATCGCCATCCCTGCCACGCCGTGAGAATCCATTGCATCAAGCGACGAAGGAAGTTCTGGAGCCATGTTGAGAAAAATCGGAGCGTCTTTGCTGATCGTTGTGGCCGGATTGGGGCTGCTGCTATGCCTGGCCGGGGGCATTGGCGTCTGGGTGGCCAATACGCCAGTCACCGATACTTTGACGTCGGCGCTCAGCGCAGCCAGTGGCTACCTCCAGCTAGGCGGCAGCACGGCTGCGTTGGCGAGCGACCAGGTCGCAGCAGTGCGCCAGCAGTTGGAAGAAGTGCAAAGCACCGTGGCCGGTATGCCGCCTGAAGCACGTGCCGACGTGGCATCCCAGGCTGCGGAAAAAGTCACCAGCCAAGTTATGCCGGCCATCACGCTCGTGCGCAAAACGATTGCCGCGGTGAGCACGGCGGCTGTGGCCCTGAACAAATCGCTTGAAAGCGCCAACCGGATTCCCGGCGTAAACGTTCCGACGTTGACCGACGAATTGCAGACGGCAGACCAGACACTGGATGAGATTGGCAGCGAATTGACCACCGCAGCGGCAGAACTTGCCGACGTGTCGGTCGACGGCAGCAAGATCGCGGCGTCGTTTACGGCGACTTCCGAGAAGCTGGCGTCGATCCAAGCCCTGCTGGATCGGTGGACACAGCAGATTGCGCAGGCAGACCAGGCGCTGGCTGCGGCCGAGGCAGCGGCGCCGCCCCTGATCGACTGGACCAGCGTGGCGCTCTCGCTGCTGTTCCTCCTGTTCGGTGCAGGGCAGCTCTGCCTGATGGCAACCGCTATACAACAGCTGCGAGCGTAGCTTCCCCAGAATATTGCGTGCGTAAATGCGTACGGACCTGGCCGCCAGCAACAGTTTGGAGATGCGATTTTGGGTAATGTACTTGTGAGCTTGGTTCCGCTGATCGTCGGCGCCGCGGTGGTGCCGATCTGGATCATTATGGTGCTCTTCTTGCTGCGCGGCGAGGGCGGGCTGCGTAAAGGTGCGGCCTTTGCGATTGGCGGCCTCGCGCTCCGTGTGGTGCAGGGAATTTTCTTTGGCTATGTGTTTGGCGCCGCGGGAGAGGCCAATCCCGATAGTGGGCACGCTATCATCGTTGCCACGCTGTTGTTGATCGTCGGCATTCTGATGCTGATCACGGCATTCAGGACGTGGCGCAAGGAGGACGACCCTGATGCGCCACCCCCTAAATGGATGGCTGCCATCAGCGGGTTGTCAGCGATTAAGGCATTTGGCATGGGCGCACTGCTCGTTGCCATTGCGGCCAAACAATGGGTCTTCACCCTTTCGGCGATCGGGACGATCGGTGACGCCGGACTGGGGCAGGCGACCAATGTTATTTTGTTTCTCTTCTATGCTGTCGCAGCACAGTCGCTGGTCATTGCGCCAGTCCTCTTCTATGCCGCGGCGCCCGCTCGCGCCGCCAAATCGTTGGACGCAGCATCCACGTGGTTGGAACGCTACAACCGGCTAATTGTGACGGCAATTTCGTTGATTTTTGGCCTGTTCTTTCTGTGGAAGGGCATCACCGGTCTGCTTGGTTGATGACCTGTGCAAACGTCTCCGGGCAGTGGCTGGGCACGATCAGCACGTCCGGCCGTGCGGCGGCGAACCTATGGAGCCCTGCGATGGTAGCGGCAAGCTCGCCAGGATTGTCGGCGATGAGCCCGCCGATGCGCGACGGCGGGCGGTTTTCGCGCACGGACTGCGCCAGCCAGCAGCTGTCGGCCACGAAGAAGATGGGGCCGCGGTCGGTGTTGGCGAGCAGACCGACCTGGCCGCGGGCGTGGCCGGGCAGCCGGACGAGCAGCAGCGAGCCGTCGCCGTAATAGTCGTAGGTGGCGCCGAGGCCGGGCAGCGGCGGGGCCGGTGAAGGCGCCGAGGAGAGTAACACGCGCGCTCGAAGTCACGCGGCAGCAGGCTGGGCACAAAGGCGCGGCGCAGCGCCCGCAGGCCCCGGATCTTGGCCACGCTCCCATACGCCTCGCGCAGGGCGACGAAGCGGCTGCTGGGGAAGTCGGCCAGGCCCGGCGATGTGGTCGGCGTGAAAGTGCGAGATGAAAATGGCCCCGATGTCGCCCGTCGCCAGGTTGAGGCGCCTCAGCTGCGCCGCCGCGGCCAGCTCAGGGCGCAGGCGCAGCGGGGTGGCAAGCCGGTAGAGCGAATACGGGAAGTGCGCCGTCGCCGTGAGCATGTGCGGCGCATAGCCCGCATCCCACAACAGCCAGCCGTGCTGCGGATGGCCGAGCAGCGCGACGATCGAATGGCAGGCAACCTCCTTGCGCGCACCCCCCTGGATCAAGATGTGCTCGTGCGCCAGGCAGTGGCCGGTGTCGAGAATGTGGCAGGTGAGCTCGGGTACGGCGCGGCGCGGCGCTGTCATCGCGGCAGCGCTCCGAGCGGCTGGCGCACGATGGCGGCGGGCGCGCGCTGCGCCGCATGCAGCGCAGCCAGCGTGCGGTTGATGCCCTCCTCGACCGGCACGATCGGCGCATAGCCCAGGTCACGGCGGGCGGCGGTGATCTTGTAGGTCTGCGTACGCGCCAGCACGCCGACGCTGTAGCGCGTCAGCAGCGGCTCGCGGCCGGTGAGGCTCGCCTGCCATTCCATCACCCTGGCCGCCGCCATGGCGACGGGGATGGGCAGCGGCTGCAGCCGGTGGGGCAGGTGCAGGCTCTGCAGCAGGCGGCGGATGATCGGCCAGAGCTGCACGTGCTCGCCGTTGGTGATGAAGTAGGTCTTGCCCACGGCGGCGCGCGCCTCGAGCGCCAGCATGATGGCGTGCGCCACGTTCTCGACATAGGTGAGGTCGACCCGGTTCTCCCCGCTGCCAAACTGGCGCAGACGGCCGGCACGGGCGGCCGCCAGCAGGCGCGGCAGCAGCGCCTGGTCGCCGGGTCCAAAGATGGCCTTGGGGCGCAGGATCACGGTCGGCAGGCCGCGGCGTGGGCCGTGTTGACGAGGACCTCGGCCTGCTTCTTGGTGGCGGCGTAATGCGAGCTGAATACCGGCGCATAGGGCCAGCTCTCGTCGGCCTCGACGTGGTCGGCGCCGGTGAAGATGACGGCGGGCGACGAGATGTGGACCAGGCGGCTGACACCGGCGGCCGCACTGCCGTCGAGCACCGACTGTGTGCCGTCGACGTTGACGGCCTCGAACTCGGCCCTGGGACCCCAGGCGGCGGAGAGCGCGCCGGCATGAATGACGGCATCCATCCCGCGGCAGGCATCGATCACGGCGCCGCGGTCGCGGAGGTCCGACCTGCACCGGCTGAGCGCCGCGCCGGAAGAGGATCTGCATGCGCGTGTAGTCGCGATCGAAGTTGCGGCCGAGCAGGTAGACGGTATGGCGGTGGTCCAGGAGCTTGGCGGCGGTGTGGGCGCCGAGAAAGCCGGTGCCGCCGGTGAGCAGAATCTTCATGTCGGAATGTCAATCCCTATCACGTAGGACACATCGTGGCGGTCGACTTGAAAGCCGAGTTTTTCGGCGACACGCAGGCTGGCCGTGTTGTCGGGCGACGTGGCCCAGATCGGCTGGTGGCCGCGGGCACGGATGTCACGGCAGAGGGCAGCGGCACAGGCGGTGCTCAGGCCCCGGCGCTGGAACCTGGTGACGGTCACCACGCCGACATCCTCATAGCTCCGGCCCAAGAAGAACGTGCAGGCGACGGCGGCCAGTTCGCCGTCGACAAACGCGCCCCAGCCGTAGCCGCTGGTGGCCAGCCCCTGCGCCCCGCCCCAGGTCTTGCTGATCCAGGCAGAGGCCGGTTCCAGGCCCTCAAGCGCAGCCGTGTCGTCGGCAGCCAGGCGGCGCACCGCCGGGCGCGACGTCCGGGAGCGCGACGTCGGCGGCGAGCGGGGCAAAGATGACGCGCGGCCAGACCTGCAGGTCGGGAAACGCGGCATGGAGCAGCGGCGCAAAGGACGCAGGCGCATCGACAAAGCCCCGAATGTGGGGCCGAATATCTGCCGGCGCCAGCGCGTCTGGATTGCCGAGCAGGAATAATTGCCGGCCGTCTCCACCAGGACTGCGCGCGGCGTGGGCCAGTGGTCGACCCAGCAGCGGCCGTGGCCGGTGGCGATCACATGCGGACCGACCAGCGGGCCGACCCGCTCGGGCAGAAACCAATCTTGAAGGGCAGCTGTCTGCGCCGGTGTCAGGAGCAACATTTCATGTTTGCCAGTTGGTCGCGCGGCCACCGCGCAGTTGGGATTGCTCTGTAGGACGACATGATCGTACGGATTGGTTCCCCTGTCAATGCCTGGACGCTCGACCCTGGCACGGCGAGTACCGCGCCTGAGAGATCGGTTGCGCCGAGACAGACGTTCTCCATTTGCCAGAAACATTTCTGTGGTACACTCAAACTACAGCAACCGTTTCTCAACCGAATATCTCCACCACGAATCGCAGCAGCGAGAGGAGTGTCCGCCTATGCAAGGCCTCATGATGAATTGGCAGTTGACGCTGGACAAGCTCATCGAGCATGCCAACCGCCTCTATCCGCACAAGGGCGTGACGACGATGCAGCCGGACGGCAGCCTGCACCGCATGACCTACGGCGAGATGTACAAGCGCGTCAAGCGGCTGGCCAAGGCGCTGGTGCAGCTGGGCATCGAGCCGGGCGACCGCGTGGGCACCTTTGCCTGGAACAACTACCAGCACCTGGAGCTCTACTATGCCGTGCCGGGCGCCGGCGCGGTGTGCCACACGCTCAATATCCGCCTCTTTCCCGACCAGCTGAGCTATATCATCAACCACGCCGAGGACAAGATCGTCTTTATCGACGGCACGCTGCTGCCGCTGTACGAGAAGCTGGCGGCGCAGGCGACGGGTGTTCAGCATCACGTGCTGTTTAACGCGCCGCGCGAGGCGGCAGGGCGGCTGCCCAACACGCTCTTCTACGAGGACCTGATCGCGGGCAGCGACGAGGACTTCGCCTGGCGGTCGACCGACGAAAACATGGCGATGGGCATGTGCTACACGAGCGGCACGACGGGCGAGCCCAAGGGCGCGCTCTACAGCCACCGCTCGATGTTCCTGCACACGATTGGCGAGAGCCAGGTCAACGCGCTCGGCGTGAGCGAGGCGGACACCGTGCTGGTGGTCGTGCCGCAGTTTCATGCCATGGCGTGGGGCCTGCCCTATTCGGCCGTCGGGGCCGGGGCCAACCTGGTGATGCCGGGGCCGCACCTCAAGCCCGAGCCGCTGGCCAACCTGATCACCCAGGAGCGGGTGACGATCGCGGCCGGCGTGCCGACGATCTGGAACGGGCTCTATCACGAGCTCAAGCAGCACCCGCGCGACATCTCGTGCGTGCGGGCGCTGGTGGTGGGCGGCGCGGCCATGCCGCGGTCGCTGACCCAGGCCTACGAGAGCGAGCTGGGCGTCAACGTGCTGCACGCCTGGGGCATGACCGAGATGTCGCCCTTGGGCACCGTGTCGCGCCTGAGCAGCGCGCACCTGGAGCTGGGCAAGGAGCAGCAGTGGGACGTCAAGGCCAAGCAGGGCTACCCGATCCTCGGCGTCGAGCTGCGCATCGTGGACGAGGTGGGGGAGGAACTGCCCTGGGACGGCAAGACCATGGGCGAGCTGCAGGTGCGCGGCCCGTGGATCATCCGGCAGTATTTCAAGCGCGAGGCCACCACGGATTACATGACGAAGGACGGCTGGTTCCGCACCGGCGACGTCGTGACGATCAGCCCTGACGGCTACATGACCATCACCGACCGCACCAAGGACCTGGTCAAGAGCGGCGGCGAGTGGATCTCGACGGTGGAGCTGGAGAACATCATTATCGGCCATCCGCAAGTTCTCGAAGCCGCCGTGATCGCCGTGCCCGACGAGAAGTGGTCCGAGCGCCCGCTGGCGGCCGTCGTGCGCACGCAGGACGGGTGGGAGCTGACCGAGGAGGATGTGCTGGCCTACGTCGGCGAGCGGGCGCCCAAGTTCTGGGTGCCCGACCGGGTGATCTTCATCGACGAGGTGCCCAAGACGAGCGTCGGCAAATTCGACAAAAAGGTCCTGCGCCGCCTGTACGCCGACGGCCAACTGGGATGAGAGGGTAAGAGGGTGCGCAGCGCCAGATTGTCTTTGCCAACCGCAGCATGCTCCAAGCGATCCAACTGGAGAGCATCGACGCCGTTGCCGGCAAACGCCTGGGCGAAGCCATGCACTGCGTCCACGCTTTCGATCCCGGCGGCGCTGCCGGGAGATCTCCCTTTCCTAAAGGAATGATGGGCTATGCCGACAGCGTAATGGTAAACCGGCTCCCTTGGCCTGGCTCGCTTTCCAGCGCCGGGATGCCGCCCAGCAGGCGCACCATCTGGTCGACATAGGCGAGCCCCATGCCGATGCCTTCGTGGCTGCGGGCGAGACGATTGTCACGTTTTGGCCGATCGCCTCCGCGGCCGTATAGCCGAACATCTGCTCGGCGCCGCGATTCCAGCTGACGATCGTGCCGTCGACCGTGCGACCGACCACGGCGTTCGGTGACGTCGACGACGAGGCCCAGGTAGCACAAAACTACTCAACTGATTCGCGCCACTGCTGTCGTAATACGACCACCAGCGCTGCCACCCCTGCCGGTACCCAGATAACTATCACCGCCAGAGTGACACTGCCCGTAGGCGTGAACGGCGGCGGCATAAGCTGTGGCAGATAGTCGCCCACGACATTGCTGCACAGCACGCCCCAACACAGCCACGGCAGCACATACCGAGTGAAACGGCCGGCAGGCAGCAGCGCCGCCGGCGCCAGCACCCACAACACATACCACGCCTGAAACCAGAAGCTCCCGATCAGCAGGTAAAAGAGGTTGGCAGCCACTGCTGCCCGCCAGAACACACGCTCATCGCCGCGGCACGGCTCGTCCGGCCTTGCTCTCCGCCAGCCAAGCATGCTACCTGCAATGGCCACTGCGCCGACCGCATACGCAAGCGACGGCCCGGAGACTGTGATGAAATGAGTGAGCGGGCTGTCGCCGCTGCGCTCGAAGATCAGGCGGTATACGACGTGGTGGAAAGAAAGCGCCACGTATCGCTGCCGCTCCTCCAGCATTCGCGGCAAGGTTGCCCAGCCGCCCAGCGGCGCATAGAGCAGCCATGAGAGCGCCAGCCCAATCGGCAGCGTCACGGCAGCATAGCCCAGTGCCCGCCGCCAGCCTAGCTGCCGCACCAACCAAAACCCGTAGACCGGCGCCAGTGTCAACGCCGTGAGTTTCACATGGGCGGCCAGGACCAAAAGCAGCAGAGCCGGCAGCCACCGATGCCGCTGCAGTGCCCCGAAGCTTGCCAGGAGCAGGGTGAGCATCAGCATGTCGTTGTGGGCGCCCACGGCGCTCGCCACCAGCAGCAGTGGATTCCACAGCCACGCCAGCAGTGCCGCCACCGCCAGCCGCGCATCGACGCCGCGGACAAGCCGGTAGATCAGCCAGCCGCACACCCCGGCCAGCGCCACCGCCAACAGGCGATAGGCGACAATATAGCTTGCCAGCACCAGGCACGACTGCGCACCGGCGGGACATTGGCCTGGGCCGGCATCCCAGCGCCCCACCGCCATCAGTGTTCCACGCGTCGCCGTCGCAGTCGTGCCGCTGGCATATTCCCAGAGCGGGCCGTAGGTATCCACATGATCGGTCCAGGTCAGATACTGATAGTAGGGCAGCTCCACAAAATGCGCAGGCACATCCGCCAGTGGGCTGCCGCCGGCCTCGACCAGCATGCGGCCGCGGAAGAGATAGTCAAAGACATCGTGTGATTCGCCGCCAGGTGCGACGGCCATCAATACGAGCGAAGCCAGCAGCCAGCCGCCGGCAACGACGGCGATGATGCGCTCGCGCCCGAGCCCAGCTCTCTGTTCTGCCGTGCGCCGCAGGACCAGGTGCAGCGCCGCGATGTAGAGCAGAACGGTAGCCGTGTACACGGCGATGTGCAGCAGCAGCCCCGGTACGGTCGCGCCGCCTGCCAGCTGCGCCCAGGTATGGCGCGGCAGCCGGATGCCTGCAGCCAGCGGGTAGCGCAGCGCCAGGCCAAGCGCATAGACGGCAGCGGCGCCCACGCCCAAGGCTGCCAGCACGACAGCCGGGCTCAGCCGTGCGCGGGGCCGGGCTCCTACGGCTGCGGCTGCTGACGTGGCCGATGTTACAGGCTCCATTTCACGCCGCAAAACTGGCAGGGCCACGGCGCCGGCGCAGCGCCGTCCACCGCCGCCCGCAGCGCTTGGTAGCGTTCGCCGTTCCAGACCGCCGCCAGCGGCTCCTCCAGGACGTTGCCGAGCACGATTTGGGTAAAGTCCTCGGCCGCAAACGGAGAGATGCAGCAGGGCAAGGCGGTCCCGTTGGCCGTGATGTACATGAGGCTCCAAGGCCGCATGCAGCCGCGCCACGGGGAGTCGCCCTTGATCGCGACGCTTTCGTGGGGGGTGGTGGCGCCCGAGGCACGAAAGGTCAGGCCCAGTTCTGCCGCGAGCTGTTCTGCGTCCTGGATCAGCCTGGCCTGCTGCGCCTCCAGCGTGGCATACAGTGACTGCTCCGCCACCATCGTGGTGTCGCCGGCAATACGGGCGCCGCTGCCAAAATAGACCAGCCGCTGGAGGTACACCTCGGGTACGCCGATCTCGGCGCCCAGGCGGACAAAGTCGGGCAGCTGGTGCAGGTTCTCCTGCATGCCCACCAACCACAGCGAAACGCGCGGCGACTTGCGCCCGCCGTGCCGCGCCACAAACGCCCGGAGGTTGCGAATAATGCGCGGCAGCTGGTCGATCCCGCGCAGGCGGGCGTACAGCTCTGGTGTCACCGCGTCGAGCGAGACACGCAGCTCGTCCAGCCCCGCCGCCACCAGTGCGTCGCCGCGCCGTTCGTCGAGCAGCACGCCGTTGGAGTTGAAGAGCACGTGCGCCCCCCGGCTCTTGAGATGCGCTACGAAGCGCGGCAGCTCGCGGTTGAGCAGCGGCTCGCCGATCCCGTGCAGAATGGCCCGCTCGATGACAGGCACCTGGTCGACGATGCGGCGAAAGTCCTCCCAACTCAGATGGTGCTTTGGTTCGTACGGCAGGAAATGGTCATATGTCAGCGGGCAGGAGACACACAGCGAGTTGCAGTGGTTGGTCACTTCAATATAGAGCTGGCGCGGCAGCTCCGGCATCACCCGCGGGCGCAGCTCAATCTCAACCGGTCCGCTTGCGTGCCTCCGCCAGGTAGTGAAGGCCCTGTTCCTTGAGTCCCTGGAAGGCGTACGGCGACGTCCGCGGCTTGTAGGCACCGCCGCGCAGGATTCTCGCGCCGGCGCCCTTGACGGCCTCGGCGACCTCGCGCATCTGGGATTCCGACTCCACGGAGCACGGGCCCGCCATCACGCACCACCGCGTTCCCGCCAACGACCACGCCGTTCACGCGCACCTCGCTCGGCTCGGCGCGGACCTCCTTGCTGGCGAGCTTGAACGGTTGCTGCACCGGCATGACGGATTCCACCGTCTCGAGCGCCTCGAGCAGTCTCAGATCGGGCCGCCCGCGCTCTTCGCCCACCGCCGCGACGACGGTCTTGAACTCGCCGCGGATGATGTGGGGGTGATACCCCATCTCGGTGATGCGGCTACAGACGACCTCGATCTCGGCGTCGCCGACGCCCGACTTCAGGATGATGATCATGACGTTCCTCCTTTGGGCCGAAACAAAAACGCCGCGGGATGCTCACCCGCGGCGTCATTCGGTAGAAGCTCGCCACGGGCCGGCGATTCGTCCGCCCGTGGCTCCTGGGTTCAGCTCATCGGAGCCGGTGGGCAGACGGAGGGAAAGTAAAAATAGTGCCGCCAGCTCGCGGTTACGACTTTCCCTGTCTTGATCACCGGCTGAAGTCTCCCTCGTACAAAGTGCCCACTACTCTACGAATCGACCTTGTCCCTGTCAAGCCTCTCCTCGTATGACCTCGAGCTCCCCTTCGGGGCGCTCCGGGCCTTGAGCGAGTTGACGATCCGGTGACGGTAGTAGTAGAGCGGCAGGGCGACGGCGGCGCAGATCGCGCTGATGAAGATCACTTGGACGTAGTTGCCGGTCTCGACGTGCGCTCCTTGCGCGGACAGCACCCACGTGCCGGGAATGCGACCGAGCCCCGAGACAACGGCGAACACCCACAGCGGCATCGGGCTGATCCCGAACAGATAGCAGACGATGTCTTTGGGCAGCCCGGGGATCAGATAGATGATGAAGCAGAAAATGGCCCCTTCCGCCTCCACGATGAAGCCGAGCTTCTCCCACATCTCCTTGCTGACCAGCTTCCTCACGTAGCGCTCGCCGAGCCACCGGCCGATCCAGAAGGCCACGACCGAGCCGAGCGTGAGTCCGATCATGGAGTAGAGCAGCCCGAGCCACTCGCCGAACAGATAGCCGCCGAGGAAGCCAGTCGCCTCGCCCGGGATCGGCGAGACGACGACCTGAAGCGCCTGCAGCGCCATGAAGATGATCGGCGCGAGGATGCCCCACTGCTTCAAGGTCTGCTTGAGGAACTTCTTGTCGACATACAGCCGCACGAGGAAGCGGTAGGCCGGCGCGTCGGTATAGACGAGCCAGGCGCAGTAGCCAAAGAGCGCCGCGACGATGAGACCACCGATGAGCCAGCGGTACCGCTTGATCATCTGCTTCACGACCGAGCCCTCGTTCGAGGGAGCCTCGATCACGCGGGAGCCTCGGCCGGCTCGAAGCGGCCAAACCGGCCGTAGCGAGGCCACCATCGAGGGTGGAGGGGGCGGTGGGCAGCCAGCTCCGTCAGCGCCGCCAACCAGCTCGTCGGAGCGTGCACCGTCGCCCACTGGACCCACCGGAGGATTCGGTAGGCCTTGCGATACTGCCGCACGATAGCGTGGTAACTCGCGAGCCCCGCGTCGAGGGTGAGGGAGCCCGTGATGATGCGCTGGACGATCTTTCCGCACTCGCCGCCGAAGTACAGCGCGGGCCGGATGCCCTCGGCGGTGAGCGGCAGGCACTGACCCGCCGCGTCGCCCACGGCGAATAGTCGCCCCACGGTCGCGCGGCCGAGCCGGTTCGGAAAGTAGGTTCCGTGATAGGCACCGGCGGGAATGCCCTGGTGCTCGCAAGTACTGGTCGAGCGCGGGACGCAACTTGGACTGACCCGAGTAGGAGCCGAGGCCGATCAGGCTACCGCTGCCCACCGGAAAGATCCAGCCGAGCCCGCGAGGGATCACGCCCCGATCCAGGAAGAACGTGAGCTTGTCATCGTTCACCGGAGTGTGCGCTTCCAGCCCGAACGTGTACGCGCCGAGGTTGGGCTGCACGCGCGTCGCACCGTTCACGACGACACCGCGCCAGCCGGAGCAGTCCACGACGACCGGCGCGCTGAACGAACCGGCGGTGGTCACCACCTGCCCGTCCTTCCACTCGGTCACGGCAGCCTTGACGAAGCGCGCCTCGCACTGATCGAGCAATCCTCGACAGAACGCCTCGTAGTCGAACGTGCAAAATGGCACGTCTGAGAGATCGTAGGTGACCGCATGATTTCCCATCCGCACGGTCAGACGTTCGTGGACCTGGAGCACGCTCTTCGCCACACCGAGTGCCTCGGGCACCCAGAGCGGTGTCCCGCAGGCCGACGTCTGGACGGCGCCGACCTCGTTCCGATCCAGCAGGAGGACGGGACCTCGGAGTTGCCGCGCGACTGCCAGGCCCGCGAAGCTGGCGCCGACCACGATGACGGCGTACTCACTGGCCGGCATGATCACACAGGATACTCCGAAACGGTTCCGCGTACTAAGCCGGGGACCTCGATCGCGCCTGGCGCTACAATGGTCGGGCTCCCGCGAAGGGATGCCGACGGGCGGACCGCCCTCGATTCACTCACGGAGGACCCATGGCAG
>CAVPAH010000014.1:0-169457 GCA_963701415.1 uncultured Chloroflexia bacterium | reverse complement strand
GGCTGGCTGTACGCTCCCGACGGCAGTGCCATTCCTGGGGCTGTAGCCACGACTACGTTCTCCAACTCCGGTACACAAGCGCTGCAGTTTGACGGCAAGAGCATTCGTTGGCAGCGCAAGGATGGACCCTATTCGCTGCGCTATCTCGAGGTACGCGATGCCGGCCAAGATCGTGTCGCCTTCCTGCCGCTGGCATATACGACGGCGAACTCCTATACTGCCGCCCAGTTTGAGGCTGGCGGGAACGCGGAGATTGACGCAGGTGCCTACGGCGACCAGCCCATCGATCTCAACGGCGACAGCTTGTATGATCTGCTGCGGATCACCAGCACGATCAATGCCACAAGTGCCGGCCCGTTCCAGCTTGCTGCTTCCTTAACCGACCAGGCCGGGCAATTGATCACAAGTGCCGCACAAGACTTTAGTCTTGATGTGGGCAGCAATGTGGTCGTGCTCGATTTTCCTGGCGGCCAGATTCGGCAGCACGGCGTGAACGGCCCGTATCAGGTCACGCAGGTGATACTCACGGAGGCGGGCGACGCGATCGACCAACAGGCGCTAGCCCATACGACACAGCCCTATGTGGCGACCACATTTGGCTTGCCCCTGGTGACGCTTGGCGGGAATTTCAGCGACGCGGCCGTCGATGTGGATAATGACGGCCACAACGATTATCTAAACGTTAACGTGCCGATCCAACCGGGCAGCAGCGGCGCGGTGATCGTACAAGGACGGCTGGTGGACAAGAACGGCAGCGATATCCAGTGGGTAGAAACGGATACTGCCGTGACTGGGGGCGTGATGCAGACCGTGACACTGCCGTTTAGCGCAACCGAGATCTTGGCCCACGGCGTCGACGGCCCCTACGAGCTAAGGAACGTCCTTATCTATAACACCGGCGATCCGAACCAGGCCATTACTGATCTGCCGGCCTACGCCACTGCCGGCTATCGCCATACCGATCTCAGTATCTTCATTGGCGGCGCCGCCACCCTGGCCATGATTGCGACGCCCGAACAGCTCATCGCCGACGGCAGCAGCACAAGCAAGATCACCGTCATCGTGGAGGACGCAGGCGGCAACCTGGTGCCCAACCAGCCGGTCCTTTTCACGACGACAGCGGGGCAGCTAGCGGCAAGCAGTGCCAGTACGGGGATTGACGGCAAGGCGAGCGTTGATCTGGTCGCCCCGACGACGGCCGGCCAGGCAACTGTGACGGCCAGCGTGGGCGGCCTCAACCAGGCGGCCGTGCTAACCTTTGGCGCAGGCCAGCCGGCCGTCCTTACGACCGTGATCGCACCGACTGCCCTGGCGGCCGATGGAAAGAGTGTCGCCATCGTGCGCGCCAGGGTTACGGATGCGTTTGGCAATTCAATCGCCGGCCAGACAGTTCACTTCAGCACTTCGCTGGGTTCCATCAATGGTGCGGCCCAGACGGACGGCACAGGTGTGGCCGTTGCGCCGCTGACTGCGCCCTGCGACGACAGGAATCGCCCAGGTTACGGCCAGTATCGGTGCGCTGCAATCGACGACAAATGTTACGTTCGCCCAGACGGGCCGTACGCTGTATTTGCCGGCAATTCGGCGCTGAGCCGGGGCCATTTCATGCGGGGGCAGAAACCGAGTTTCTACGAGAAACTCGGTTTCTTGGAGCCCTGTCAGGGCAGCTTGTTGCCGGCGGCCAGGTAAATCGCGTACCACTCCTGCCGGCTGAGCCGCACGCCTGACGCCTTGCAGGCATCCTTCACGCGCTGCGCATTGGTGGTGCCGAGGATCGGCTGCATGCGCGCCGGGTGGCGGAGCAGCCAGGCAATGGCGATCGCGGTATTGGTGACGTTGTACTGCGCTGCGATCTCGTCGATCTTCTGGTTGAGTTCGGGGAACTTGGGGTTACCCAAGAATGTGCCTTCGAAGAAGCCATACTGGAAGGGCGACCAGGGCTGGATCGTGATGTCGTGCAGCCGGCAGTAGTCCAGGATGCTGTTGTCGCGATCGACCGAGGCGTCGATCTCCATGTTGACGTTCACCCCGGCGTCGATCATGCCGGTGTTGGTGATGCTCAGCTGGAGCTGATTGAAGATGAGCGGCTGCTTGACATAGCGTTTTAGCAATTCAATCTGCATCGGGTTCTGGTTGCTGACGCCGAAGTTGCGGACCTTGCCGCTCTGCTGGAGGATCGTAAATGCCTCGGCCACCTCTTCGGGTTCGACCAGCGCATCGGGCCGGTGCAGAAGCAGAACGTCCAGGTAATCGGTGCGCAGCCGCTGCAGACTGCCGTCGACGGCGGTAAGGATATGCTCTTTCGAGAAGTCGAAGGAGCCCTTCCGGATCCCGCACTTGCTTTGAATATACATTGTCTCGCGCACGCGTGGGTTCATATCCAGCGCTTCGGCAAACTTCGCCTCACTCTGGCCGCCGCCGTAAATGTCGGCATGGTCAAAGAAGTCAATTCCTTCGTCCAGCGCCGTATGGATCAACTCCGCAATCTCCGCCTTCTCCATGCTCGCAATGCGCATGAGGCCCAGCGAAATCTCGGAGACGGTGAGATCACTGTTCGCAACCTTGATCTTGTTCATTTCAGTCCATTCCTTGTGACATATGGCAGGAAAGAGTGTTTCGGGCGTAAGTATAGCGTGATCATCCGCAGGGCAGCGAAGGTTCGTGATCCAAAAAAGCGAATTGACGTCTGCCCTGTGCCTCGCGGCTAAGATGGCTCCGTCCCAAGAACCACGCCCACTTCCTGGAAATTGTCTGTCGTATGCGTCGCAGTGTGGAGGAGAAACACAATGGCAGAATCCAGCAAGCCCGGTATCAGCCCGGTACGACGAATCGTCGTTCGCAAGAATGGCCCTTACATGGTTTACGGCCGCGTCCCGTTCGTGCAGAAGACGCAGGTAGTGTCCGA
Source organism: uncultured Chloroflexia bacterium (assembly GCA_963701415.1). Taxonomy (GTDB): domain Bacteria; phylum Chloroflexota; class Anaerolineae; order Caldilineales; family Caldilineaceae; genus Fredericiella. Next base: position 166,552 of record CAVPAH010000014.1, on the reverse strand, counting down.
ATACGGCGAGCCGCTGACATGGCAGAAGGACGGCGAGTTGGAGGTGGAGGAGACCTACCTGCTCTGCCGCTGCGGCCAGTCGAGCAACAAGCCTTTTTGTGATGCCACCCACGCCAAGGTTCACTTTGACGGTACGGAGACCGCCCTTACCGGCAGCACCGCCGAACGCCAGATCGTGTACGAGCAGGGAACACGCATCACGGTCAAGCGCGATTTCTACCTGTGCATCGAGTCGGGCTTCTGCGGCAACCGTGTCACGAACATCGAAGCTATGGTAGAACACACGGCCGATCCCCAGGTGCGGGCACAGATCATGGCCATGGTCGGCCACTGTCCCTCCGGCTCGTACAGCTATGCGTTGAACGCAGAAAGCGGCGATATTGAACCGGACCTGCCACAGCAGATCGCGGCCACGACCGAGATCACGGACGAGGGGCCGATCATGGGCCCACTTTGGGTCACCGGCAATATTCCCATCGCGCGGGCCGACGGCCAGCCGTTTGAGACGCGCAACCGGGTCACCCTCTGCCGCTGCGGACTATCGGGCAACAAGCCGCTGTGTGACGGCACGCACCGCCACGCCCAGCAGGCAGCGCAAAAGATGCAGCAGCACGGGTAGGCGGCTAGGGTCGATCAGCCACATTTTTTGGCGTCTTGACAACCACATAGAAGCTGCGGCAAGCTTCTCACATGTTTTCTACCAACGGACGATTCTGGAGATGCCGGCGCAGGACGGCCGGTAGGGGAGCGCTCTGATGATCTACGATCTGGTCTTTGAAGGTGGCGGGGCCAAGGGGTTTGTGTTGGTTGGCGCCTGCGATGAGTTTGTCAAGCGCGGCCATACGCACGGGCGGCTGTTAGGCACATCGGCAGGAGCCATCACGGCCGCCCTCATGGCGGCAGGCTACACGTCGGAGGAGATGCTTGCTGCGCTCGACGAGCGCGACGCGGCCGGCAAGCCTGTTATGGCGGCTTTCTTGGGCGCGCCTGCGCCGTTCACGCCGGACCAAATTCGCAACAGCGCCATTCGCCACCTGCTCAAAGGTGTGAACCTGACCTTCGTTCCCGATTTTGTGGAAGACAAGTTGGACGACAGCATTGCGCAACTATTGGCAAAAGATCCGTCGTCGCGCCACCTCTTTGCCTTTGTGGAACGCGGCGGTTGGTTTTCGGCGGACGCCTTTGTCTCCTGGCTGCAGGCTAAACTCGACGCAGGCCAATGGCAGGGCACGCAGCGCACCTTCAGCAAGATGACGCTCAGCCAGTTTTTTGCCGCCACCCAGGTGGAACTGGCGGTGGTTGCCTCCGATACGACCGGCGGGCGCATGCTCGTGCTCAATCACCGCACAGCCCCCGATTGTCCGCTGGTAATGGCCGTACGCATGTCGATGAGCATCCCGCTGCTATGGGACGAAGTGATCTGGCAGGAGAGCTGGGGCCTGTACCGCGGTCGCGATATCACCGGTCACGCCATTGTCGACGGTGGGATGCTGTCCAACTTCCCGATCGAGCTGTATCTTTCCACCGATCTGGGCGTGACCAACGTGATGGGGCCAAAGCAGGACACCGCGGTGCTGGGCATGCTGATCGACGAGAATGCGCCAGTGCCGCAGCCTATTGCACCGGCTGCGGCTCCCTTGGTTCAGATTGACATAAAGCCTGGCGAGCTGCAGACGGTGCTCCGGCTCGAGCGGCTCGTCTCTACGGCCCTCGGCGCGCACGACCGCGCGGTGATGGACGAATACGACCAACTGATCGTCCGCCTGCCGGCAGGCGGTTACGGCACGATCGAGTTTGACCTGCCGACACTCCGCCTTAATGCCCTGATCGACGCCGGCAGAAATGCTCTCAGCGCCTACCTGGATCGTCCCACACCCGCCGCAGATGTGGGTGGGCCTGCCGGACCAGCGGGTCCCAGCCGCGCCGTGATCGACCGCCGCGCAAACGACATCCTCGCTGACTGAAACTGAAGCACGGGCCAGACGCGCCCATAATGAGTGTTCCATACCCAACAAAAAGGCGGGGGTCCTCCCCGCCCTATTGTTGTTCAGTATTTCTGTCTACGGGGCAGGTATCCAGATCTGCTGGCCAACCACGATCAAATTCGGATCGGTGATCTGCTTGAAAGCTGGATCTTGCTTGGCCATCACGTTGGTAGCGGCAACGATCTCCGGATACCGTGTCTCGCTGCCCAAATATTCCTGTGCAAGCCCGGTGAGCGTGTCACCCGGCTGCACGACATAGGCCTGGCCCCCGGTGCCGCCCGATTCATCCGCCGTCTGTTCAGGTTGTGGAGAAGCCTCCTCTGTGCCGGTCAGGGTAATCGTGTTGTCTGCGGCCACCTGCGGCGTATCCAGCACGGGTGCGGCCTCCGTACTTGGGATATCGAGTGAGACCACCGGTGATTGGCTGATGACCTTGCCCGCAGCGTCTTTGCGCACAACCTGGAGTTCATAGCTGCCCGGCTTTACCTCTGATGCCAATGACCAGGTGCCGTCGGCGCCCACGGTGGCCTTGCCCAGTACCGTTTTGCCGGAGACGATCTCGACCGACGTGCCGGGAGTTCCGGTACCAGACAGGGTAAGTGTGCTGCCGGAAATCTCAGGTTGGCCGAGTGTAGGCGGCGCAGCAGGAGTCGCAGCGGCGGGAGCAGGCGTTGCCGCAGGGGAGGGGCCGGCGGCGGCAGCTGCCGGCGAGGTGACCGTGGATGCAGCCTGCGCCTCGGGGGTTGTGGGTCCGGATGGCGCAGTAGAAGTTGTTGTAAGTGTGGCCGTCGTTGGTATAGTCGTTGTCACAGCTGCCATGGCTGCGGCTGCCGTTGTAGTCGCCGTCGGCGTGACGGCAGAAGTTCCTTTCACGGCGGGTGCTGCCAAAGGTGCCGTGCCGGTGGCAGAGACTGTGGCAGAGACTGTGACAGAAGGCGGCGCAGCAGCTGTAGTCGTGGTGCTTTTTGCAGACGTGAGTGCGACTGTTTCTGTTATCGCAGCTGCAGCGGGCGTGAGCGTTTCGCTTGCGGCTACCGGGGGAGTGCCAGCTGCCGGCACGGTCAGGGATACCACGCGCGAATACTGAACGGGCTCGTCTGCCTCACTAACTGCGCGGACCCGTAACGCATATGAACCGGGTTCGAGCTTGACGGCGATAACCCAGAGGCCATTCGTATCGGCAACGGCCGTGCCCAGTATCTTGTCATTCGTGACCAGTTCGACTGCAGCACCGGGGGCAGCCAAGCCGGTAAGCGTCGCCTTATCGCCGGCAACCACTGGTGCTGACACCTGTGGCGCAACACTGTTGGGAGCAACTGCTGCTGACGAAGTTACAGGCATCGTCGCCGTCACCGCGGCGCTGGCCGCAGCGTCCGTACCAGTGGTTACCGGCGAACCTTGATCGGCTGCATCTGTTGCAGGGCTCTCCACGCCAGGGGCTGCGGGGACGCTGAGTGGCACGCCTGCTGATTCGTCAACGGTGGCGCCATCTGCATCCAGCGTACGCACCGAAAGCGCATATTCGCCAGGGTCTATTCTGGCGCTAAGCTCCCAGGTCCCATCGGCTGCAACGACGGCGCTGCCCAGCACCACTGTCGGAGCGGCGTCTTTCGCCGCACCGGCAGCAGCGCCTCGGCTGCTGCCGGTGCTCTCAATCTCTGTACTTTTGTTGCCTGCGCTGCTTGCGACTGCGCCTGTGCCGGCCGTGCCGCCGCTTGTCGCTGCAATCGCTACTAGTTCGACCGTCGTGCCGGGCGTACCGGCCCCCGATAGGTTCGCCGTACCGTCTTCCACCTGAGCTGCGCCCAGCGATCCTTGTGCGGAAGCTGAAGAAGCGGTAGGAGCGGTACTTGCGCTTTCCACAGCTGTATCCGCAGCGGGAGCAGCTGCAACACTCTCTGTCTCCGCATTGGGACTGCTGGCAGCGGGCACCGCCACGACGACCACCGGCGAGTCGCCGGCTGCCGCACCGGATGCATCTGTGGCGCGGGCCTGCAGTTCGTACTTGCCGGGTGCCAACTGCACACGCAGCGTCCAAGTCCCGTCCTGACTCACCTGGGCCGTGCCGACCGTACCGGTGGCACTGACAACCAGGATTGTTGTACCAGGCTCCCCACTGCCGGTGAACGTGACGCCGTCATCAGCTATCTCAGGGGGCGCAATCGCTGGCGCCCTGGATGCGCCGCCTGCGGCCGCCGAGGCGCCGGCTGCTGTGGCGCCGCCACCTGATCCCGCTTCAGTCCGGTGGCTTCTGCGGTGACTTCTGTGCCGCTAACTGCGGCGGCGTCTGCGGCGTCACCTGTGCTGGCATTAGCAGCGGTCTCGGTACTCGTATCACTGCCTGCTTGTGATTCGGCTCCGGCTTCTTGATCGGTATCGGTTGCAGCCTGATCAGTGGTCACTGCGAGGGCAGCCTGCTGCTCGCTGCTCCACGTCGAGCACAGCCGGTGAACCGACGGCGGCGCCTGCCGCATCGCGGGCCTGGGCCCGCAGCTGGTAGGATGCCGGCGGGCAAGGTCACCGGCAGCGACCAGCTGCCGTCGGCGCCTGCGGTGGTCGTGCCGAGCTTGGCCTCGCCGGCAAACACATCCACGATTGCCCCCGACTGCGTGCGACCGGAGAGCGTCGTGGCGCTGTCGCCGGTGGCCTGCGGCGTGTCCAGCACGGTCACGGTGCCAAAGGGCAGGCCGAGCTGCCGCTGGATTTGAGCGCTCATATCCGGCCGGAGATAGAGCATCAGGCCGAGGAGAATCAACGAGGATGATACCCTTGACCAGGTCGTAGGGCCAGGTTCTCGTCTGGCGGGTAGTATTCATATGCTGTACGTCCTTCTCAGCTGCGGTGCGCCGTCTATGCCTGCCGGCGTCCGGCGTTGAGTTCGTCCTTTAGCGCTTGCAGGCGGTCCCAATTGCCGACGGCAGCCCAACTGGCTTGTTCCGGCCACGACGTGGGGTCGGCCACGCGATAGGCCGGACCGGCCTCGTCAAGAAGCAAGCGCAGCCGGGCCGGTTCCATACGTGCCAGCTGGGCATAGGTCTTGATGCCGTTCTGGTAAAGGATTTCGGCGATCTTGGGGCCGATGCCCTCGATCACCGCCAGGTCGTCCTTGCGGCTCGACTGGCCAGCCCGGCGTACGCCGCCCTGCAGCTCCGCCTTGAGCGCGTCGAGCCGCGGCCACTCTCGATTGGCGGCCAGGCGTGCCTGGCGCGGCCAGGTTTCAGGATTGGCGGTCTGGAATCGGCTGCCTGCCGCCACGCAGCATCGTCTTCGAGATCAGGGACGCTGGTATCTGCCAGCTGTGCGAAATGTATAGATGCCGTGTTCGGTTGAGCAGCTCGGCAATCTTGGGGCCGATCCCTTCGATAATCGTCAGGTCATCACTGGCGGCGGCTTTGGGCGGTTCCGCTGCGGCAACTGCGGCCGCTGACCGCTGCTACCTCAACTGCGCTGGGCCGGCGCACGCCGCCCTGCAGCTGCGCCTTGAGGGCGTCGAGCCGCGTCCAGTCTCGGTTGGCGGCCAGGCGCGCCTGGCGCGGCCAGGTTTCGGGATTGGCGGTCTGGAACCGGCTGCCGGCGCTACGAAGGATGGTTTCCAGATCAGGGACGCTGGTGTCCGCCAACTGGGCGAAGGTGTAGATGTCGTGCTGGTTGAGCAGCTCTTCGATCTTGGGGCCGATGCCCTCGATAATCGTGAGATCGTCGTGTTCCTGCTCTGGCTGGGCTGCTGCCGCGGCCGCCACTGTCAGGCCGCTGACCGCAAGGAAGCGGGCGGCATCTGATTCCAGCTCGTCCCTGTGGGTCCCCAGCGCCGAGTTCTCGGACTGCAGCGCCTTGTTTTCCGCCTGTGCGCGTTCGAGCTGCTCGTGCAGGGCGCCGCTTCTGCCCGTGCGGCTGCCAACTCGCCGTTGAGTTGGTCGGCCAATGCCTGCTTGTCGGCGTCGGCAAGATTGAGCTGGTTGTTCAGCGCTGCGATCTCGGCACGTGCAGCGTCCACGTCAGCCTGGAGGATGCTCAGGTTGCTGTTGGCTGCATCAAGGTCGCCGCGGCTGATCGACAGCTGCTGGCTGAGCTCCACTTCGCGTGCCCGCAGGCCGCTGACCGAATTCTGTGCGTGTGATAAGGTCCGCCTGCAGGCGGTTGTGTTCGTTTGCCCAGCGCGATTGTTTGCGCCGCCAATAGAAGAGATCGATGAGCCACTCGATGATCCAGCCCGTCAGGGCGCCTGCAATAAAGCTAAACCAGTCCATAATAAGTACCTCGGCTCCTTTGTGCGTTCGTCCGCCTGCGCGTGGCGGGCAGGCGAATGCGTCGATGAATGATGCAAGGAGGCGCACAGGTAGCCGGCCTAGTGCGTACAGCAGCCGGCCGGCGCTGGCGACCACCAGATGAGGTTTCGAGAATATCAGGAGCAGTGCGCGGCCACTGTCATTGTCGCTTCCGGCTGGGCCCATCCCATAGCAGCCGGACACGTCAAGCAGTAAAGCAGTTCAACTCTGGAACCGCCCTATGCGGTGAATAGAGGGGCGCTGTGACAGCAGCATACCTTGTGTGCTGCGCTTCTGTCAATGCTATGCGACCGGTACCAATCCGAAGTAGCGCCTGACAGGCGGCAGCAAAAAGACCACGGTCATCAGCACGACAAGGCCCCCGGCCGCGATCGAGTGTCGCAGTCGGATCGGCCCCTAGCAGGGGACCGACAAAGAGCACCACCAAGATGCCGATCGCCCAGACCACGACGATGTGTACCCATAAACTCCATGGTTTCCGTACAAAGATGGCCGCGCCGGCTGCCAGCAGCAAGATGGCCACGCCCAGCACCGGCAGGAAAACCGCCGACATCCCTGCCCCGTGGCTGAAGTACAGGTTGAGCGTCGTAACCAGCGCGAACATACCGAGCACAGCTTCAATCACCGCCAACACCGACAACAATACGCGGGTCATGGATAACGAGCCTTTCTTTTGAGCATTCAGGAGTCAAGATTGCTTCGTCAATTTTCCATATTCAGCATATAATGGCCCTGCCGCATTATCCATATTGCAAGATCGCCATCGAGGGATCCATGTCCAAGTCTAAGAATCGAAAATCAAAAAACAATACCAGCCAATCAAAACCGGCACAGCCTCAGGGCGCGCAGTCTCAAACTGCCCAGGCTAACAAGTCAGCGCCGGCCAAGACAAATACGCAGGCGAAACCTGCCAAGCAGCGCAACACTCTTACTCACAATTGCCCTTATCCTGGTGGTCCTGCACGGCATCCTGGTCCTTGGCTCTCTTCTGGTTTGGGGCACCCGAGACGCAGCGTGCAGTCGGCAGCATCGCGCTCTGGCTGACCGTACTGTCGGCGCTCGGCGACGTAGTGGCCGCCGTCGCCATGTGGTTCTGGAAGAAGTGGGGTATCTACCTGTACGGAATTGCCACGATTGCCGGCGGCATCGGCGCAATGCTCGCCACCGGGAGCATGCTGTTCCTGTTTGGCGCCATCCTGCCCGCCATCGTCGTGCTGTACATCGTCGCGATGCAGCGCAACAAGTTCGAGTAAGTGCGCCGGGACTTGGCGCCGGCACGCCACTGGTGGTAAGTGCCACGGGGTGTTGTCTTGCACATGTCTACACTGCGAAACCCGCTCGCCAAATCTCGGCGGGCGGGTTTTTTGTACCTCCAACCGCCGCAAACTGTGGCCTTGGGGTACAATTTACGCATCCGGACGAACAGCCTCGCGCAGCGCGCACGTTGCTACACAATAACGAGAGAGGAACAGGTATATGCAGTGGATTCGCGACATGTTTGGGGTGCACAAGCCGATCATCGCCATGTGTCACCTGCACGCCCTTCCCGGCGATCCTGACTATGACGCCGAGAAGGGGGTCGAGTGGGTCGTAGAGCAAGGGCGCAAGGATCTGCACGCGCTGCAGGATGGCGGCGTCGACGCCGTGATGTTCTCGAACGAGTACAGCCTGCCCTACCTGCTCAAGGTAGAGCCAATTACGCACGTGACCATGGCGCGGGTGATCGGCGAACTCAAGCGTGAGATCACAGTGCCGTACGGCGTCAACGTGCTGTGGGACCCGATCGCCTCGATCGAACTGGCTGTCGCCACCGGGGCAACCTTTGTGCGCGAGATCTTCACCGGCCTCTATGCCAGCGACTTTGGCCTGTGGAACACAAACTGCGGCGAGGCGGCGCGCCATCGGCGGCGCCTGCACGGCGACAACGTCCGGCTGTTCTTTAACATTGTGCCCGAGGCGGCGGTCTATCTCGGCGATCGCGACATCGCGGCGATTGCAGCCTCGACGGTGTTTAACACGCAGCCCGACGCCCTCTGCGTATCGGGGCTGACGGCGGGCGTCGAGACGTCACAGGCCGTGCTCAAGAAGGTCAAGGAGGCGGTGCCCGACACGGCGGTCTTTGCCAACACGGGCGTTCGTGTAGCCAACGTGGTGGCCCAGCTGGCGGCCTCTGATGGCGCCGTCGTCGGCACGACCTTCAAGCAAGACGGCTACATCTGGAACGACGTCGATGTGGCGCGCGTCAAGGAGTTCATGGCCGCAGCCCGCGCTGCACGCGGATAGGCTGGGCGCAGGTAAGCTGGGCACGAAAGAGGAGACATCGTGGACAAACGCTGGCAGCAGTTGGGCGACCTGCTCGTCAACTATGCGACAGAGGTGCGGCCGGGCGAACGTGTGATGATCGCCATGGGCGAGGTGCAAACCCTGCCGCTGGCCGAGGCCGTCTATGCGGCGGCGATCCGTGCCGGTGCCTTTCCGCAGGTGCAGTTCCTGTCGGAGACGCTGCGCCACTCGCTGCTCAAGTACGGCAGCGCCGAGCAGCTGGCCTGGGTGCCTGAGATCGAGGCCTACGGCATGGAATGGGCCGATGTCTATATCGGCCTGCGCGGGGCGTACAACCTGCACATTCACTCCCAGATCCCGGCCGAGCGGCTCGCGCTCAACCAGGGCGCCATGGGCAAGGTCTCGACCCTGCGCTGGGAGAAGACTCGCTGGTGCGTCATCCGTGTGCCCAATGCTGCCTTTGCTTTCCAGGCCGAGATGGACGAAGAATCAGTGGAGGATATGTTCTTCAACGCCTGCCTGCTTGACTGGGAAGTGGAGAGCAGGCGCTGGCGCGGGTGGGCGCAGGCGCTTGGGCCGTGCCTCCACGGTGCGCGTCGTGGGCAAGGAGACGGACCTGCGCTTCTCCGTGCAGGGGCGCACCTGGATCGTCGGCGACGGCAAGTTCAACATGCCCGACGGCGAGATCCACACTGCTCCCATCACCTCCACGATCGACGGCCAGATCTACTTCGAAGATCCGGGCGTGTTGGGCGGGCGCCTGATGCACGACATCCGCCTGCGCTGGGAAATGGGCCGCCTGGTGGAGGCTACCGCCAGCACCAACCAGGACTATCTCCAGTCGATCGTGCGCACCGACGCCGGGGCCGGCCTGATCGGCGAGTTTGCCTTTGGCACCAACCCCCACGTGACAGCTTTTACCAAGGACATCCTGATCGACGAGAAGATCGGCGGCACGGTGCACATCGCCCTGGGGCGTTCCTACCCCGAAAGCGGCGGCGACAACCGTTCGGCCATCCACTGGGACATCATCAAGGATATCCGCCGGGAAGGCGCGGTCTATGTCGACGGCGCGGCTGGTGCTGGAGGGAGGGGCCTTCCGCCTATGAGCGCGTGCCGGCATACCTGATGGGCATCGACATCGGCACCTACTCCTCCAAGGGCGTGCTGGTGGCGGAGGACGGGACGGTCGCAGCCAGCCATGTGGCGCCGCACACGATCGCGATGCCGCATCCCGGCTGGGTGGAGCAAGATGCCGACGCTGTCTGGTGGCACGACTGCGTCACGATCTGCCGCCAGCTGCTGGCACAAAGCGGAATCGACAGCGGGCACATCGCCGCCGTGGGGATCAGCACCACGTCTCCATGCGTGCTGCCGGTTGACGCCGGCGGCCGGCCGTTGCGGCCGGGAATCCTGTACGGCATCGACACGCGGGCGACGGCGGAGATCGCCGAGCTTGAGGCGGAACTGGGCGTCGAAGTGCTGTTTGATCGCTACGGGGCCAAGCTCTCGTCGCAGTCTACCAGCCCCAAAATCCTTTGGCTGCGCAAGCATGAACCGGAGGTCTGGGCCAAGACGCACCTGCTGCTGGGCGGCGCCGGCTACCTGGTCTTCCGCCTGACAGGCGAGGCCGTGCTGGACATCTACGATGCGGGCGCCTACGCTCCCCTGTTTGACGTGCAGTACGTGTGCCTGGAATCCGGCGATGGCCGACCGGCTGGTGTCCACGTGAGCGGCTGCCGCGCCTCACCTGGACATGTGACATTGCCGGCCGGGTCACGGCAGACGCGGCGGCGCTGACCGGACTGGCAGCGGGCACGCCGGTCATCACAGGCACGGCCGATGCCGCCGCCGAGGCGATCAGCGCCGGGCTCGCCAACGTCGGCGACCTGATGGTGATGTACGGCTCGAGCATCTTCTTCATTCTGAAGACGGACCGGCTGTACAACAGCCGGCAGTTCTGGGGCACACGCTTTCTGGAACCCGATACCTACGCCGTGGCCGGTGGCATGTCCACTGCCGGCAGCCTGACGCGCTGGTTTCGCGACAATTTCGCCGGGGGCGAAGTGGCGGCTGAAGCCGCCGGCGGGGCAAATGCCTATGCCGCGTTGGCCGAACTGGCGGCAGCATCACCCCCCGGCGCGCACGGCCTGGTCGCGCTCCCATACTTCGCCGGCGAGCGTACGCCTGTCTTTGACCCAGATGCGAAGGGACTGCTGATCGGTCTCACCTTGAGTCACACGCGCGGCGACGTCTATCGCGCCCTGCTGGAGTCAGTCGGCTATGGCATTCGGCACAACCTGGACGCCATGCGTGCGGAAGGAATGGCGCCCACCCGTATCCTGGCCGTCGGTGGCGGGACGCTCAACCGTGCCTGGATGCAGATGGTCAGCGACATTGGGGGGATCGAACAGCATATCCCGGCGCAGCAGATCGGGGCCGCGTACGGCGATGCCTTTCTGGCCGGGGTTGGCGTGGGGCTGTTTGGCAGCACGCGTGATGTAGGGCGGTGGGTAGCAGGTGCAGGAGGTGGTGCGGCCCGCCGCCGACACGCACGCGCTATATTCGCGCTATTATGAGATCTACCGGCAGGTCTACCGCGAGACGGCCACGAGTATGCACCGGCTGGGCGAACTGGCGCAGGTGTCTACGCTTTGATCCGCGCAAACACCATTGTGTTTTCTAGTGCGCCGGTGAGATGGTCGCGGGCATTGTTGCGCAGGATGCCTTCGAGTCTCATAACCGCAGCGGCGGGCGACGGCGGCGCTGCGCGTGTTGCGTTCGTCGCAGCGGATTTCGACGCGATGGGCACCCAGGGTGTCAAAGGCAAAAGTATCGATGGCCGTGACTGCCTCGGTCATGTAGCCCTTGCCGGCGTAGCTGGTGCGGAGCCAGTAGCCGATCTCAAACTTGGGCACGCGCCAGTCGATCCGGTGCAGGCCGCTGGCGCCGACCATCGTGTTGGTGCCCTTGAAAAAGAGCAGCAGCATCAGGTCCGTGCGTGACATAAAGTCAGCGTGCGCACGGCGCATCACTGCTTCCTGCGATTCCGGTGACAACGGTTCGCAGGCCCATGGCATCCAGGGGCGCAGCTCTTCAAGCGACTCAAGGATAGCGGCGCAGTTTTCGGCGCCGTCACCTGCCTGTGGCGCCCGGATCGTGAGGCGTTCCGTCTCGATGCGCGAAGGAAAATCGCGCAGGATAGGCGTGCTCATGGCTTGGGGCGTTTGAAGTAGGCTTCCTTCTGGTTGTTGTGGCGATCGCTCATGCTCACCAACTCCCAGCCCTCGCTGCCGGCCTTTTCGAGGTATTCCACGATCGTGGGCGAACTCTTCCAATCGCCCAACTCACGACCGTTGATCACGCGCGCGCGCCAGCCGCGATAATCGCGGAACACCACTTCGCGATATTCCCACTCGAGAGGCTTGGGGGGCAGAGGTGGCTCAGCCGCCGGCGGCGTGCCAGCTGATGCCGGGTAGGGCGAGCCGCCAAGTATATCGCCGAGGATATCGGGCGCTTGTTTACGGCTGCTCATCGTGCAGGATCCTTTCAGTCAATGCCAGGTAATCCTCCGCCCCTGGCGAGGCCGGTGCGTATTCGAAGACAGTCTGGCCGAAGCCAGGGGCCTCGGACAGGCGTACGTTGTAGCGAATCGGGGCGCAGACCAGGTCGCCATAGTGTGACTGCAGCTGGCGCAGCATGTTGTCGGACTTGCGCACACGGCGGTCGAGGAACGTGGGCAGCACGTAGCGCAGGCGAAGATCCTTGTGATAGCGCTGAATTGCCTGCAAGCTGTGCTCAAACTCCACCAAACCCTGCAGGGACATCACTTCCAAGGCGACCGGCGCAAGCACCTCTTGCGCATAAAAGAGGGCGTTAACTGTCAGCACATCCCAGCCAGGTGCAGTGTCCACGATGGCGTAGTCATAGCAATCGTCGAGCGGGGCCAACGTCTCGCTAATCGTGCGCTCGCCGCCGTATTCCTTGCGGTCGATCACGCGCTTGAGACCCGCCAGGGTACGTCCGCCGGGCAGCAGCCACAGCCCCGGCCGCGCTTCGACGACAGCCTCGTCGAGCCGCACCTCGTTGTTGATCACCTCGGCCATGCCGCATTGGGGCTGAATCCCCAGCATCTTGGCTACCTGGCCCTGCGTGTCCATATCCACCAGCAGCACGCTGCGGCCGCTGCGTACGAGACCGGCTGCCAGGTTGACCGCCGTCGTGGTCTTGCCGACACCGCCCTTCGATAGGGATACTGCAATAGAGCGCATCTTTCCGGGTACCGTTTTGCGCATGGCTTGTCTGCCTCCAGAATTCCTCTTTCCCGTCATTGTACAACGCTGCTTGCGCCTGATGGAAGTATCGAATCACGGCTGTTGTGGACGACTTGCGGCTGCGTTTCAAGTGCCCTATTTTGGAGACAGGCAAGGGATGCGCTACCATTGACGCCGACAGCCGGGCAAACCCCGGTTATGCGAAGGAGAGGGTACACCGTGCAAGACATGGAAAACAAGCGTGCCTCCCACTGCGGCACTGCAGGTTCCAGCAGGCAAAAACTGCCTGTTATCCTGGTCCTGCTGCTAGGAAGCCTGTTCTGGTTGAGCGGCTGCGGTGGTGGCGAACCTACACCCACCCGTACACCCGTGCCCACGTGGACGCCCACCCCGGCGACCACAGGTGATCAAGCGGCTGCTCCAGCTGCGGGCCAGCCTGTGGCCACGTCGGCCAGCAGTGAAATCGGGGCCCAGGTCGTGGATGCTGCGGCCGTGGCGGCGGCCATTGCCACCAATACGCCGACCCCGCTGCCGACCGACACGCCGACACCAGTACCGACGGCTACCCCGCTGCCGACCGATACGCCTACGGTGACGCCGACGCCGCCGCCCACCGATACGCCCACCCCTGCGCCGACGCCGACGCCGAGCCCGACTCCCAACTATGCCTTTGAACTCGAGGTGACCGAGAAGTTTCCGACTGAGTCGTTGGCACAGAACGTCGTACGCATCTACGCGTACATCTACGATCCGGCCGAACTGGGGCTGGAAGGTTACACGCTCAGCGTGCTGCACCAGGGGGCACCGCTGGTGGTCGAGGGTACATCGACCGCCGGGCTGCCTTCGGTCACGACCGAGGACCCGAACAGCCCTTATGCTCGCTTCACCAACTTCAGCGTAATCTTTGTCGAACCACAGGCCGGCGACTGGCTCGTGCAGCTCCTCGACCCCCAGGGACAGCCGGCGGGGCCTGAGACGCTTTTCACACTGACCGAAGGCGAAAATACCCGCGAGCTCTATGTGCGGTATCGCCGTAAGTAAGCAATGGGAGAGCCGCCGAGATAACAAACAGGGCCGGGCGTTTAACGCCCGGCCCTGTTTGTTATCTACGTTCTGCCTGGTTCTACTGGCCTACCAGGTTTGCAAAACCCAGTCCCCTGAGCCGTCAGGATCCGGAATGAATGTGAGATACAGCGCCCGGTCCTCATTCGGATTGAGGTTCAGGTTGGCATTGCCGCCCAACTCATTCCAGGGGCTGCTGACGCTGTAAGGCACCATGCCGGGGAAGACGAGCATGCTGATCGACTGGCCGGGCTCAAGATCCCACTCGCCGGTGGGGCTGTCGAGCTGTGAGCGGTATTTCTGGTCCATCGTGAAACGAATGACCCGGTCGAACTGGTTGTAGACCGTGAGGCGTGCCTGGCCGTCCGGGATCGCAGGTGCAGGGGTTGCTTCCTCTGTCGCCGCCGCATCGCCTTCGGCTGGGGCCTCCGCCGACAGGTTCGACGGTGGCATCGGCGGTGGCATCGACAGTGGTATCAGCTGTCGCTGGCGCAGCTTCTGCCGCTTCCTCTTCAACTGGCGCCACTTCCGCAGCCGGGGCCTCAGCGACAGGTTCGGCCGTGGCAGCAGCGACCGCTGTATCGTCGGCTGCAGCAGCCGCTGTGTCAGTGGTGGTGCCGGTAGCCTGGGCAGCAGGCGCTGCACCCTCAACCGGCAGCGCCGCCAGGTCACCTGTGCAGATGATAAAGTCCGGATTGGACGTCACCCAGCCGCCGGGAGCGATCCGGTCGCGTAACCTGCATCCACTGTTGGCTGGCATCAAAGCCGACAACCACGACCGAGCCGGGCTGTTCGTCGGTGCCGCGTACCTTGGCGACCACCGGAAACTCCAGGCCGGGACCGCTGCGCACGTTGAGTGTCGGCACGCGCAGCAAGCACGAAGCCTGGGGCGGCTGCTCGACTACCTCGCCCGAACTGGCGACGATGCCTTCCAGCTTAGTCGTGCTGACGGTCATATTATTGGCACCGGCCGTCGTGAGCTTGACCAGCGAGTAATAGTAGCCGCGGTCAACCGCCTGCGGCGCCCATTCGCATGCAGTCTGGACGCCCTGCGTAATGCAGTTGCGCAGATGCACGACAACCTGGTCCGTACCGTCCAATGCAAACTGCTCGACGCTGGCCGGCGCGATCTCGGTGACCTGATTGTTGATCATGATCGCCTCGCGTTCGCCCGTGCGGTTCTGCACCCAGATCTGGTTGGCAGGCGGGGCACCGGCCTCGCGCAGGATCAGGCTGACGAGCGCGCCAGTTTCGGCGCCGTTGACGACCTCATAGAAGCCATCCTGCTTGAGCAGGTACGGGTCCCAGAAGCAGCCGGCGTCGTTTTCTGACTGGCGTGCATCGCAGTTGAACAGGTTGAGGACGGCAGTCGGCCGCGGCAGCGGCAAGCCCAAGCGCGCGCAGCGGGGCAAGATCATAGACCTGGCCCTCTACAAAGAAACGTACATTGGAGTCGGTACGATTGGCGATGATCGTACCTTCCAGCACGCCGGCGTACTGCGAATCGAGCGTTGGATCTGGCGTAGCAGTCACTTCTTCGGTCAACGTGCTGCCAGACGTAATCGCCTCTGTGCCTGTCAGCGCAACCGCGCCGGTGAGGGTCGCAGTGGGCGTTGCCGTGCCCGTCACCACGTCGGTGACGACTGCACCAGCCGCTGCTCCACCGGGCATCGTCACGGTTGCAGGGTTCGTTACCGTCAAGGCGTTGCTGCCCGTCACCACGGCAGTTGACGTAATCGTGCTTGTCCCCGTTACTGTCCCCGTCAGGGCCGCACCAGCGCCGGCCTGCTGCGGTGCAGAGTCTGACTGCGATTGGCGAGCAAGCCCGGTCCTGGACGAGGTGGCAGAACTATCAGCAGATGCATCAGCGGTTACAACATTGGGCTGGCGGCCGGAGCGAGTTGTTGCAGGTGTTGCGGAGGTCTCTGAGACCGGAGCGGTGGGCGGTTGGTCGGCTGCCCATGCTGGGGTGGCAGCCAGGAAAACGGCTCCGGCCAAAGTAAAAGCAATCAAGGTTCGAATCATAAGGTTATTCTCTCGTCGGCGCACAGCGGCAGGCGGAATAAAACGAGAAACGGGGGTTTATCATCTCGCTATCATACACCAGCCGCAGTGATGGCTGCTGCGTGACCTGCCTACACTTTCACGACGTTGCTGCTACGAAGGTTAACTTCTGCAACGTCGCCGGTGAGCCGAGTGTTCCATTTTGCAGATAATCATGTATTAAAAGAAAAGCGCAGGGACGGAACCCTGCGCTTTGCCTTTGCACTTGTCCCGACGTTACAAGACCAGCACTACTTGGACTCGCGGTAGATCACGTGGCGCCGCAGCGTCGGATCGTACTTGCGCAGTTCCATGCGGTTCGGGTCATTGCGACGATTCTTTGCCGTCAGATACATGTGAGAGCTTTCAGTGCTCCTCATCTTGACGATCTGACGTGGTCCCTTCTTAGCCATCTCACATATCTCCTTTACAGCAATTTCTATCTACAACCGGCGAGTATAGCGCAGATGTTCGGATAAAGCAAATCTCATGCAGCACAAATGCCAACACTTGCGACTACACAAAGTACTTTCCGACCAGCAGATCAAGCCGTTTCACCACCTGTGGCGGCACGGCAGCCTTGTTGGTGATCAGGGCATCGCGCAGGGCCTCGGCATACGGCGAGGGGCCTGCATCCTTGAGCAGGCGAATCGCATTGACCACCCCCTGCTTGGCCACCTCGGCATTGCGCAGCAGCGTGCGCACGACCATTTCGACCGTGACCGGCTCTTCGCTCTCGTGCCACACGTCATAGTCGGTGATGTGCGCCATGACGGCGTAGCTCATCTCGGCCTCGCGGGCAAGCTGCGCTTCGGGCGTGGTCGTCATGCCGATAATGTCCATGCCCCAGGAGCGGAAGACGCGGCTTTCGGCCTTGGTGCTGAAGCGAGGCCCCTCCACGGTGACGAAGCTGCCGCCGCGGTGCACGGTCGCGCCGGTCTGACCGACGGCGCGATGGCAGATATCCGCCAGGTAGGGGCAGAAGGGGTCTGCCACGCTGATATGGACGACCAGGCCCTCGGTGCCGGCGCTCGGGTCGTCAAAGAAGCTGCCGGCGCGGCCATGGGTGCGGTCGAAGAGCTGGTCGGGGATCATGATGTGTCCGGGCTCTACGTGCTGCTGGAGGCTGCCGCAGGCGCTGACGCCGATCAGGTACTCGACGCCCAGCATCTTAAAGCCATAGATGTTGGCGCGGTAGTTCACGCGGCTGGGATTGATGCGGTGCCCGCGGCCGTGGCGGGGCAGAAAGGCGACGCGCTGGCCATCCAGCGTGCCGACAATGTAGGCGTCCGACGGCGCGCCAAACGGTGTCTCGAGCGTGACTTCTTCGATATCCTGCAGTTGTTCGATGGCGTAGACGCCGCTGCCGCCAATGACGCCGATGCGAATAGGTTCAGAAGGCTTTACAGACATGCACTGCTCCCAAAAGGAATATGGCAAGAAATAGGAAGGTATTTAGCCTGGCCGGTGCTGCTCCAGAATGGCTGCCAACAGCGGATTTTTCTGGTCGCGAGCCGACAGGATCGGGTCCGTCACGCCCCATGGTACGGCCAGCGTCGGGTCGTTCCAGGCGACGCCCAGTTCGTCGGCGCCGTCATAGTAGTTGTCCACCATGTAGGTGAGGGTGACATCGGTGACGGCATAGAAGCCGTGGGCAACGCCGCAGGGGATGAAGACCCCGACTGCGTTGTTGTCGCCGATTTCCAGCACCTGGCTGGCGCCATAGGTCGGCGACGAGCGCCGCAGATCGGCCAGGCCGACGCGGGCGATGCCAAATGGACAGTACCAGTAGTCCACCTGGCGGAAATGGTAGTGCAGCCCGCGCAGCACGCCGGCCTTGCTGTCGCTGCGATTCGCCTGGACGATCTCCCAAGCTTCGCTCGGGAAACCAGGCCTTGCGAAACGTTTCCATAAACCGCCCGCGCTCGTCGCCAAAGGCGCGCAGGTGGGCGAACTTGACGCCTGCAATCTCTGTGGAAGCAACAATCTCGGTCATTCCCTCGGAACTCACTTTGCTTTTGCTGGCTGGGTCTTGGTTGGCAGCTGCGCCCGCTTGCAGTGCCTGGCGCAGGCGATGGATGACATTCTGTACGGCCGCGGCCTTGAGATGGTAGGCGGCACGGTTGACGACGAGCACGGCCTGGCTGTGCATGATCACGCGCTGCTCGACCAGCCCATTGGCGCGCAGCGTGTTGCCCGTCTCGATAATGTCCACGATCAGGTCGGCCAGGCCGACCAGGGGCGCCAGTTCCACCGAACCGTTGAGGGCGATGATCTCGGCGTTGACGCCGCGCTTGCGAAAGAACTCCTCCGTCAGGTTGGGGTACTTGGTCGCCACGCGCGGCTGGCTCTCGTACCGCAGCGGCCCGCCGGCGGCGTCGGCCGGTCCGGCCAGGCAGAGACGGCAGTGGCCAAACGGCAGCAGCAGCGGCTCGTAGACCTGGCGGCGGCTCTCGCGCAGCGTGTCCAGCCCGCACACGCCGAGATCGGCGGCGCCGTACTCGACAAAGGTCGGCACGTCGGTCGGCTTGGACAGCACGTAGCGCATTGTACCGTCCGCGCTGTTCAGGATCAGCTTGCGGCCCGACTGCCCGGCAGGCAGCGGCAGGCCGGCGGCCGCCATCAGCTCCAGCGCCTGGTCGGCCATCCGCCCCTTGGGGAGCGCCATCAGCAGAGTATCGGGCGCACTGGCCGCGGGGTTCATCAGGTCTTACCTCGTCGTACTGCATGTCGCGTGCTGCCTTGGCCAGCGCCAGGCGCTGCAGCTGCTGCCAGAGCACTGCGCGGCTGCACTCACCCAAACTGGCCCCGGCGTTTTCGCCGGCACTAGTACCGGCTGCCATCCACAGCCAGATCGCCTGCTCGCCGTAGTCTACGGCGCAGCCGATGCGCTGGTGCTGCGCCAACTGCCACAGGGCCTCCCCGCTGCCGCTGCTGGAGATCGACGACGACGTTCAGCCCCGCTGCGCGCGCCCGGTTGATCAGTTCAATGCATTCGGCGTCGGCACGGCCGGAAACCAGCACGTCGACCGGTACCGGCGCAGGAATACCTGCCCTGCCGTCGTCGAGCGCCAGCAGCAGCCGTTCCAGCCCGAACGCTGCGCCTACGGCCGGCTGCGGTGTGCCAAAACTGCCGACCAGGTTGTCATAACGACCGCCCGATGCCAGCCGGTAGCCGACGCCGTGCGCCAGCACCTCAAAGGTGATGCCGGTGTAGTAGCCAAGGTTGTGGATCTCGGTGAGGTCGAGCGAAACCATGTGAAGAATGCCGTGCGCTGCCAGCACGCGGCAGATCGCACGCAGGTTGTCGACAGCCGCCTGCATCGTTTCGTTGAGGCAGATACCCGCGGCGCGATCGAGCAGGGTGTCGACGTCGGCGCCGCTGAGCGTAGGCAGTTCCTGCACGGCGAGGTGCATGAAGGCGGGGCAGGGCGGCGGCGTCCAGAAACGCGGCCAATTCGGCCTCGCTGTTACGGTCCACGGCCCGCTGCAGCTGCAGCTGCCGGTCAGCGTCCAGCTGCAGCGCCTGCAGCAGCCCGTCAAAGTACTGCATCTGGCCGAGAACGATGCGGAAGTCGCGCAGGCCGACCGCCTGCAGCGCCTGCGCCGTCAGCGCCAGCACCTCGGCGTCGGCCTCGGGGGCGGCGGAGCCGATCAGTTCGATCCCGGCCTGCCCAAACTCGCGCTGCTGCCCGGCGCGCGGCTCCACATCGCGAAAGACGCTGCCGGCGTAGCAGAAGCGCTGCGGCATCGACCAGTCGTGCAGGCGGGTGCCGACCAGCCGGGCCACGGCGATGGTCATGTCGGCGCGCAGGGCGAGCATGCTGCCGTCGCGATCCAGGAAACGGCACAGCTCAGACTGCAGCTCGGCGCTGCCGCGGCGGCCAAAGGTATCGGCGTACTCGAACGATGGCGGGATCACGTCGCCGTAGCCCCAGGCACGGAAGACTCGCCAGCAGCGCCTGTTCCAGGCGGCGGCGGCGCGCGGCTTCCTGCCAGAAATAGTCGGCCACCCCGCGCGGGATCTGGCCGGCAGGCGAGGCGTGGGCCACTTGGCGTCAGCCAGTAATGTTGAGGCGGGCAGGTAGGTCAAGGCTTGCATCTCACAAGATTAGCCGGTGCACCGTGGCGCCCGGCACGGACCAAATCGCAGCC
Source organism: uncultured Chloroflexia bacterium (assembly GCA_963701415.1). Taxonomy (GTDB): domain Bacteria; phylum Chloroflexota; class Anaerolineae; order Caldilineales; family Caldilineaceae; genus Fredericiella. The sequence goes on along the minus strand of CAVPAH010000014.1, from coordinate 146,464 downwards.
CATCATAGCACAGGCGGGCGGGAATCCCGGTTTACGTAAGCTGCCAAATGCAATACAATAGGGGGTACAGAGGAAGGAGTTTCAGCACATGTGTGGACGATTTACCCTGTTCGCCTCCCCCGAGCAGCTGGCCGAGGCATTTGACCTGCCCGAGCCGCCGATCCTGGCCCCTCGTTTCAACATTGCCCCTACGCAGCCGGTCGGCATCGTGCGCATGGACCCGGCGACGCAGCAGCGTATGTGGGCCCTCACCCTTTGGGGGCTGATCCCGTCGTGGTCAAAGGACCCAAGCATGGGGGCGCGCATGATCAATGCCCGCGCCGAGGGTGTGCCGGACAAGCCGTCGTTTCGCGCCGCCTTCAAGCGCCGCCGCTGCATCGTCCCCGTCCTCCGGGTTCTACGAATGGAGGCAGGTCGAGAAGGGCAAGGAGCCCTACTTTATCGCCCCGGCCGACGACAGCGTCTTTGCCTTTGCGGGCCTGTGGGAGACGTGGACCGGTCCCGACGGCGGCGAACTGCAGAGCTGCACGATCATCACCACCGATGCCAACGAAGTCATGACGCCCATCCACAACCGCATGCCGGTGATCCTGGACGAGGCCGATTGGGCCGAATGGTTGGGCACTGGGAGCGAAGACACTCCGGCGTACCTGGCCAAGCTGCCGCACCTTCTCCGCCCCTACGACGGCAAGAAGATGAAGCTGCGCCCGGTCAGCACCTACGTCAACAGCCCGCGCAATGAGGGCGAGCAGTGCATCGAGCCCCTGCCGGCCTGAGCTGAACAAGGATCGTACTGAGAATGTTATTCTTCACTCCCGGCGCCAGCGGCGCTGGCAAGAGCACCATCATTCCCATCGTCCGGCAGCTCCTGCCGGACTTTGTGGTCTACGACTTCGACAACCATCCCATCCAGGACGAGATCGGCGTTATGACCACGCCCGAGCAGCGCCAGCAGGTTGCCGAGGCGTGGATTCAGACTGCCCTTGCCAACGGCGCGCAGCACACCATCGTGTGCGGGCTGGGGGTCATGGGCGAAGTGCTGGCCTGTCCTTCTGCGACCCAGCTGGACCACGTCGCCTTCTGCCTGCTGGACTGCGCCGACCTCGAGCGGCTCGACCGCATCCGGCGGCGTGGCGACCGGGAAAATGCGGACATGCCCATGCTCTGCTGGTCCGCCTGGCTGCGCGTCCACCACGTCGATCCGCAGTTCCGTCCCGACGTCATCAACACCGGCAAGAATCCGGACATGGTCTGGAGCCGCTGGTCAGGCTGGGATCGCAGTCATCCGGACTGGCGCTGTCACTACGTCGACACGACGCACCTCACGCCGCAGCAGACGGCAGAGCAGGTAGTAGACTGGATCCATGCCGAACAGGCGCTGTACGCCGGCGGCTATCGACTTGTCCTGAACTAGCCTGGCGCTGTCCATGGAATACAAGTACACGCAGGCGCACGAGAGCTACGAAATGTATGCTGCGGGTGGGGTCTTCTACTCCGCCCCCGGTCTCACGGCCTTTCCCGTCCGGCTGGCCGTCGAGATCTTTCGCCGCTGCCAGGCGATTCGTGCTGCACAGGGCGCACAAGGTCCGGCCGTCGTCTACGACCCTTGCTGTGGCGGTGCCTATCACCTGGCGACGATGGCGTACTTCAACTGGGACCAGATTGCCGGTATTTATGGTTCCGATATTGACGAAGATGCTCTCGGAGTTGCGACACGTAACCTCTCCCTGCTGACGCTGGATGGGATGGACAGGCGGATTGCAGAGCTCACCGAGCCTGCACCAACAGTATGGGAAAGCATCGCATGGGGCTTCGCTGCAGCATGCCGAACAACTCCGGGCAGCCCTGGTGGGAATGGTGCAGCATCATACACTCACCACTCAACTCTTCCGTGCGGATGCGACTGACGCCACGGCGATCGCAGCTGCGCTGCCCGACGTCAAAATCGACATCGTGCTGACCGACATTCCCTACGGTCGGCTGGCGGGGTGGGGATCCAGTTCGCTGGCGCTTGTGCATGGCGAAGATCCGATTCCCCAACTGCTCGAGTCGCTGCTGCCGATCCTCTCCGATACATTCGGTGCTAGCCGTTGCGGCTGCCAAAAAAGACAAGATCGCGCATGCTTGCTATGAGCGTCTAGCCCGCCTGCAAGTCGGTACGCGCCAGATCGTGATCCTGCGCCCAGCGTAATGTCCCGGATCGGACATTGGCAGGTCGCCAATTTTCCTACTTGACAACCCGCCCCCATCCGTGCACAATAACACTCAATCGAACACAAACGACTGGGAACCGGAAGAGTACCCGTCAAAGCGAGCTTCAGAGAGCCTTCGGCTGGTGGAAAGAGGGCAGCGGCGCAGGCGGCGAATGGGCCGGGGAGTCGGATGGGCGAACACGCTGCGGCGTCTGAGTAGCCCCTCCCGGAGACGTCACCGTTACCAGGACGCTGAGAATCGGAGCACCACTCCCGTTCTCGCTAAGTGAGACTGGCCCTTGTCCCTGGGTTTCACGCCAGGGATTTTTGTTTGTATGGGGCCTGTCTAAGCTGGGTGGCACCGCGGGGAAACCAAATCCTCGTCCCTTTTCTGGTAGGGACGAGGATTTTTTTATTGGCGCAAGAAGGAGGTTTCTATGGCAAGTACCTATCGACCCACGCTCGACGAGGTGCGCGAGCTCGCCGCGCAAGGCAACTTCGTGGCGATCTATCGTGACCTGCCCGCCGACCTGGAGACGCCCGTCTCGGTCTATCTCAAGCTGTGCGGGCAGGGCAGCTCCAACGGCCGCGGCCCCAGCTTTCTGCTCGAGTCGGTCGAAAAAGGCGAGCAGCTCGGCCGCTACAGCTTTATCGGCGTCCACCCGCCCATGACGGTGACGTCGCGCGGCGACCAGGTCACAATCGGCGGCGCCGGCGGCACGGTGCTGGAGACCTGCCAGGGCGACCCGCTGGAGCGTCGTCAAGGACCTCATGCGCCACCGCACCCCGGTCCCTGCCCCCGGCCTGCCCCGCTTCACCGGCGGCGCCGTCGGCTACTTTGGCTACGACCTGGTCCGCTTTATGGAACGGCTGCCCGCCACGGCTAAGGCGAGCTGGACGTGCCCGACATGGTGATGCTCTTCGCCGACAACCTGGTCGTCTTTGACCACGTGCGCCACCGCCTCACCGTGATCGCCAACATGCGCGTCGAGGCCGACCTCCGCGCCGCCTACGCCGACGCCGTGGCCCGCATCGACCAGATCATCGCCGACCTGCGCAAGCCGCTCACGCCGCCGCCGCCCGTGAGCTCCCCAGCGGCGCCCAGTGGGTGAGCAACCGCACGCAGGCCGAGTACGAGGAGATGGTGCGCCAGTCCAAGGAGTTTATCGCCTGCGGCGACATCTTCCAGGTTGTGCTCAGCCAGCGGCTCAGCCGCCCGACCGAGGCCGACCCGTTTACCATCTACCGCGCGCTGCGCATGCTCAACCCGTCGCCCTACATGTTCTTCCTGGACTTCCAGGGCGTGGCGGGTACGGGAAGCGAGCCGCTGCGGTGATCGGCTCCAGCCCGGAGATGCACGTGCGGCTGGAGGACGGCCATGCCCACCTGCACCCGATCGCCGGCACACGCTGGCGCGGCAAGACCGAGGAGGAGGATGCCGCCCTGGCCGCCGAGCTGCTGGCCGACCCGAAGGAGCGGGCCGAGCACGTGATGCTGGTGGACCTGGGGCGCAACGACCTGGGCCGCGTCTCCGAGTACGGCACGCGTGACGGTGCCCGTGATGATGGCGGTCGAGCGCTACAGCCACGTCATGCACATCGTCAGCGACGTGCGCGGCAAGGTGCGGCCCGAGCACGACGCCTTCAGCCTGCTGCGGGCCACCTTCCCGGCCGGCACCCTGAGCGGGGCGCCCAAGGTGCGGGCGATGGAGATCATCGAGGAACTGGAGGGCGTGCGCCGCGGCGTCTACGGCGGCGCCGTCGGCTACATCGACTACCGCGGCCAGATGGACACCTGCATCGCCATCCGCACGATGGTCATGCAGGGCAAGACTGTGCCATCTCCAGGCGGGCGGCGGCATCGTGGCCGACAGCGACCCGACCTATGAGTTTAACGAGTCAATGAACAAGCTGAAAGCAGTCGCCGTGGCCGTCGAACAGGCGGAACGGGGAATCTAGCAAGGAGGAGAGACATCATGAGCGAACGCAAGCGTATTCTGACCGGCGACCGGCCCACCGGCAAGCTGCACCTGGGCCACTTTGTGGGCAGCCATCGCAACCGCCTCAAGTTCCAGGACGAGTACGAGTGCTTCTTCCTGGTGGCGGACCTGCACATGCTCACCACCAAGCCCGACAAGGAGAGCATCCTGATGATCGCCGACAACGCCCGGTCGATCGTCATGGACCACCTGGCCATCGGCATCGACCCGAATAAGGTCACCTTCTACCTGCAGTCGGCCGTGCACGAGGTCTATGAGCTGCAGCTGCTGATCAGCAGCCTGGTGACCGTCGAGCGGCTGCAGCAGCTGCCCACGATCAAGGATATGGCGAACGCTGCCGGCATGGAGCAGATCCCCTACAACCTGCTCGGCTACCCAGTGCTGCAGGCCGCCGACATCCTCATGCCACGCGCCGACCTGGTGCCGGTGGGCAAGGACAACGAGAGCCATGTCGAACTGACGCGCCAGATCGCCCGCCGCTTCAACAATGCCTACGGCGAGGTCTTCCCGAGCCTGATCCCTATGTCGTGGGCGGCACGCTGGTGGGCACCGACGGCCAGGCCAAGATGAGCAAGAGCCTCGACAACGCCATCTTCCTCAGCGACGACGCCAAGACCGTCACGCGGCGGGTGATGAGCATGTACACCGACCCCGCCCGCATTCGCGCGGACATTCCCGGCACGGTCGAGGGCAACCCGGTCTTCGCCTACCACGACGTCTTCAACCCCAATGTGGCCGAAGTGGAGGACCTCAAGGAGCGCTACCGCACGGGCAAGGTGGGCGACGTCGAGGTCAAGGAGAAGCTGGCCAAGGCGCTCAACGACTTCCTCGACCCGATGCGCGAGCGCCGCGCCTACTACGAGGCGCAGACCGGCTTTGTCGACGAGCTGCTCTACAACGGCACGCTGCGGGCGCGCGAGGAGGGCAAGCAGACGCTGCTCGAGGTCAAGAAGGCGATGGGGCTTGACGGGTGTCTGGAACCGCATCAGCCGGGCGGCCGAAAAGCGTGCCAAGAAAGTGGGGGTGGAGGCGTGATTGCCGTAATCGACAACTACGACAGTTTCACCTACAATCTGGTGCAGTTTCTGGGCGAGCTGGTCGACGGGCATGGGGCATCACGGCAAGCCGGTCGAGGAGATCAAGGTCTGGCGCAACGACCAGATCGACGTCGAGGAACTGGCCGAGCAGAAGCCGTCGCACATCGTGATCAGCCCCGGCCCCGGCTCGCCCGAGAAGGACAGCGGCATCTCCAACGACGTCATCCGCGTGCTGGGCGAGACGACGCCGATCCTGGGCGTCTGTCTCGGCCAGCAGTGCATGGGCTACGTCTTTGGCGGCCAGGTGGTGCGGGCGCCGCGGCTGATGCACGGCAAGGTCAGCCCGGTCCTGCACACGGGCAAGGGTGTCTTCAAGGGGCTGCCCAGCCCCTTCAACGCCACCCGCTACCACAGCCTGATCGTCGCCGAGCCGCTGCCCGACTGCCTGGAAGTGACGGCCTTTACGTCGGAAGGCGAGCTGATGGGCCTGCGCCACAAGACGCTGCCCATCCACGGGGTCCAGTTCCACCCCGAGAGCATCCTCACCGAGCACGGCAAGGATCTGTTGGCGAATTTTCTGAGGATGTGAGTCTGAACGTTGTCCGATCCGAACGAGGAAATCCTAACCTATCTGACCGAGTCGCCGGCGAGCGGGTTTGCCGGGCAGCCGGTCGAGATCGTGGACCACTGGCAGGGGAGCGCCAACCTGCTGTGGCGGGTGAACGCGGCGCGGGCAGGATGCCGTGCTCAAGTTCTTCCTGGATGCAGGGCAGGTGCGCAGCCGCCGGCAGTATGATGGGCAGGCGCTGTTTGCCCCCTACGGCCTGGCGCCGCAGCCGCTGTGGCTCGACCGCATCCCGGAAACCCTGCCGCGTTCGGTGCTTGTCTATCGCTGGGCTGACGGCGAGCGCGTTCGACGCCGGCGACGGCTACCAGTGGCAGACACTGGCGCAGGCGCTGGCCCAGGTGCATACTGCAGCCGTGGACGACATGCAGCGCTTCAGCCCGCACCCGGTCAACCTGTCCTACTTCTGGAGCGTGCTCGGGCCCAGCCTGCCGCCGCTGCAGAACTGGCTGGCGGCGCAGGGCCTCGTGCAGCTGGCGGACCTCCTCGGCCGGCTGCATGCCAACGGCCAGAGGGCGGTGGACGCCGCCCTGCCGCTCTGGGACCAGGCCGCCGGTGGCGGTGCACGGCGACCTGCGGCTGGAAAACTTCCTCAACAGCTTTGGCACTGTCGTCCTGCTCGACTGGGAGATGTTCGGCCTGGGCGACCCGGCGCTCGAAATCGCCCGGTTTCTGCACGAGCAGCGAACAGGCTGTCTCGCCCGAGCTGCTGGAGGATTGGCTGGACACCTATCTGGATATCCTCGGTGATCCCTGCTGCCCAGGTGCGGATCGACGTCTACCGCCGGCGGCTGCTGCCGCTGCAGGATGCGGCGTACCTGCTGAGCGGCGGTATGAAGCTGACGGCCGAGGAACGCCGGTCGCAGGAGCTGCAGGAGAATGCGGAGTTCCTGGCGGCAACCACCCAGCAGGCACTGGCGGAGGCTGCGCTCGCACTGGGCGCAGGCGACATTCAAGGGGACGAACGCGTGGCCGCAGAATGCGGCACGCTCTTTTCAGAGGAGATATCGACATGACGCAAACTGCGATCCAGCAGGCCATTCATCAGCTCTTTGGCGGGCGCTCGCTCTCCGCCGAGCAGGCCGAAGGCGCGATGACCGAGATCATGCAGGGCGAGGCCACGCCGGCCCAGGTGGGCGCCTTCCTCGCCGCCCTGCGCATGAAGGGCGAGACCGTAGACGAGATCACAGGCTGCGCCCGCGCCATGAAGGGCAGCGCCGTGCAGGTCCGTCCTGACATCGGCGACGCCATGCTGGTGGACGTCGTCGGCACCGGCGGCGACAGCCTGGGCACCTTTAACATCAGCACGACGACGGCCTTTGTCGTGGCCGGGCACGGCGTCAAGGTGGCCAAGCACGGCAACCGCGCCGATCTCGAGCAAGTGCGGCAGCGCCGACGTGCTGGCGGCGCTGGGCGTCAACCTGCAGCTGACGGCCGAGCAGGCCGCCGCCTGCATCGAGCAGGTGGGCATGGCGTTCCTCTTTGCGCCGGTCTTCCACCCCGCCATGCGCAACGCCATCGGCCCCCGCCGCGAGCTGGCCGCACGCACGATCTTCAACATCCTGGGGCCGCTGACCAACCCGGCCAGCGCCACCAACCTCCTGGTCGGGCGTATTCGACCCCAACCTGACCGAGGTCATGGCGCAGGTGCTGGGGCAGATGGGCGTGCGGGCTGCCTACGTGGTGTACGGCGACGGCGGCGCCGACGAGTTGAGCATCTCGGGCGTCAACCGCGTCAGCCATCTGCACGAAGGGAAAGTGCGCACCTACGAATTTGACCCGGCCGAACTTGGCATTGCCCGCGCCTCGATGCAAGATCTATTGGGCGGCACGGCCGAGGAAAACGCCGCCATCACGCGCGGCATCCTCGGCGGCGAGATTCATGGCCCTAAGCGCGATGCCGTGCTGCTCAACGCCGCCTTTGCCCTTAGCACCGAATGCGGCGACCTGCCCGCCGGGCTGGAGGAGGCGCGGCAGAGCATCGACAGCGGGGCTGCGCTGCGCGTGCTTGATGCCTATGTGCGCATGTCGCAGTCATTCGCCCACGGATATTGATTGGCAAACGCTTATGAAGCCTTCCAAGCTGGACATCGCCAAGTACAAGGGCGAAGTGCTCGAACAGATCATGAACTGGAAGCGGCAGGAGGTGCCGCGCCAGATGCAGGAGGTGCCGCTGGCACAGGTCAAGGCCTTTGCCACCATTGCGCCCCCTGCGCTTGACTTTGCCGGCGCGCTGCGCGCCGCGCCAGGCGTTGCGCTGATCGCCGAGGTCAAGCGCGCCAGCCCCTCCAAGGGGCTGATCGCCCATGAGTGGGATCCGGTCCTGATCGCCGACACCTATGCGCGCAGCGGCGCCGCGGCCATCTCCTGTCTCACCGACGGCCGCTTTTTCCAGGGCAAGCTCGACTATCTCACGGCGATCAAGGAACGCCAGCGCGAGACAGGCAAGCTCGTCCCCGTGCTGCGCAAGGACTTCCTCTATCACGAGTACCAGGTCTACGAGGCGCGCATGGCCGGCGCCGACGCCATCCTGCTGATCGTCTCCGTGCTGGGCGACAACGAACTGCGCCGGCTGCGCCAGCTCGCCGAGAGCATGGGCATGGCGGCGCTGGTCGAGGTGCACGACGAGCACGAACTGGAGCGTGCGCTCAAGAGCGAGGCGCAGATCGTCGGCGTCAACAACCGCAACCTCAAGACCTTTGAAGTCGATATCGAAACCACGGCGCGGCTGCGGGCGCTGATCCCGCCGGGCAAGCTGCTGGTGAGTGAGAGCGGCATCCGCAATGCCGACGACGTGCGCCACATGGCAGAGATGGGCTGCGACGCCATCCTCGTGGGTGAAACCTTCTGCAAGCTGCCGCAGTCCGAGCGCGGCGACAAGGTGCGCGAATTCGTCAATGCCGGCCGAGCGTAAACTACGTTCTGTTCTGCGGTTTCTTCTGCGCCTGCTGCCGGTCCTGATCCTGGCGGCAGGCGTCACCTTCTTTCACTGGCGCGGGCTCCAGCCCGGCTACACCTTTCTGCCGGTCGACCTGGCCAAGACGATTCTCCCGTGGGGCGACGGTGCGCCGCGCGTCCTGCAGAACTGGCTCATTTCCGACCCGCTCTACCAGTTTTATCCTTTCCTGGCCCAGGCCGTAGACAACGTGCGCCAGGGGCAGTGGCTGCTGTGGGATTCCGGTATCATGCTTGGCCACCCTGCTGCCGCCGACCCCCTGTTCCAGACCTTTTATCCCGGCGTGCTGCCGTTTGGCCTGCTGTTCGGCGCCGGCCGCGGGTATGGGATCGCGCTGTACGTGCATGCGCTGCTGGCGGCGCTGCTGATGTACGGGTTTCTGCGGGCGCTGCGTCTTTCCGCCCCTGCGGCCGTTGTCGGGGCCTTTACCTATGCGCTCAGCGGCTACCTGGTGACATGGTTTGAGTTCTCGTTCTGGCTGACGACGCTGGCGTGGCTGCCCGGCGTCCTGTGGGCCTATGTGCTGGCCGTGCGTAAGGGCAGCTGGCGGTATGTGGCACTGGGCGGGCTTGTGCCTGGGGCTGGCGCTGCTGGCAGGGCAGCTGCAGTTTGTCGTTATTTTTGCCGGCTTTTTACTGGCAGGGGCGCTGGCGTATACGCTGGCGGGATCGCGCGCCCGCGCCAACGCGGGCACGAGGGCGTGCCGGGAACCCGCACGTGGGCGTGCGGGCTACGCGGGAGTGCGTGCCGATGCGGGAGCGGATGGAGGCGCGGGACACGGCTTGAGGGCGATAGCGGGGGTGGCCGCTGGTGGCCGTGGTGGCTGCGGCTGTTACGGTTGGGGTGGGCGGCTTGATCGGCGCAGTGCAGGTGGTGATGACGGCCGATTTTCTGCCCCTGACGCACGCGCACGGCGGGGTATGGCGGCAGCGGGCTGCCGTTCGCGCAGCTCACGGCGCTCCTGCTGCCCAACTTCTTTGGCAACCCGAGCCGCAGCGACTACTGGGGCGCCGGCAACTTCAACGAGAGCACAATCTATGTCGGCATCGTCGCCGTGTTCCTGGCGGCGCTGGCGTTTGCCCGCTTCCGGCGGCTGCCGCTTTCTGCGCTCATCGCCGGTGCGGCTGCCTTGGTGCTGCTCTACCTGATGATCGGCGGGCCGGGGACAGGGCTGCTGCAGTTCCTGCCGGTGATCAGCCAGGCGCCGCTCTCGCGCTTTGCCTTTTTGCTGCCTCTGCTTGTCGGCTGGCTGGCGGCGGTGATGATGGACGACGCCGGCCTCTCGACGCGCCAGGTTGTGGTGACGGCGCTGGTGTTGGTCGCCGCTGCCGGCGTAATGGCAGCGAGCTTCTGGAATCCAGGAATTGCCGGCAACCTGCACCTGCTGCGCGAGGATGTCGTCGTGGCGCTGCTGCTGGTCGGGGCTGCGGCGGCAGCGCTGGTCGTGCGCATCCGGGCCCCGCGCTACCACACGGCGGCCAGCTGGACGATCGCTGCGCTCGTCTTTGCCAACCTGGCCTGGTTTGGGCGCACGTACAACCCGGCCGGGAAAGTCGAAGACCTGTTTCCAGTCGAGACAACGGTGCAAGCCCTGCAGGAGCAGGCGGGCGGCGAGCGGGTGGTTGCGTTGCAGCGAGGCCCCGTGCTGTTCGGGCCCAACGTGCTGGCAAAGTTTGGCCTGGCCGAGCCCAGCGGCTACTCCTCCCTGGTCGCCGCACGCTATCACGACCTGCTCACGGCCGCCGACCCCGAGCTGGACTCCAAGCTGGCCGGCCGCGCCTCCAACCACCTGCTCTTCAGCTATCCGCCGCCACGGCTGCTGGATATGCTGGGGGTGGGTACCATGGTCGCCTCGGAGGAGATCTTCGATCCCGGGCCCGGACGCAGAGTTTGTCCGTACCGACTGTACGGCTGCCACGGCACCCATCACGGCTGCCTCGCCATTGGAGGGCACCTTCGACGTGTGGCGCACCGCCATCAACCGCATCGATCTGCCCTTTGCTGCGCCCCAAGGCGAAGGGTCGGCAGGCGACCTCGTCCTGCGTGTCTGGCGCGGGGCAGACGGCGGCGACCTCTTTGTCGAGACGCGCCTGCCGGTGACTGACGTTCTGAACTCGCCCCAGCAGGTCGTCTATTTTGGCGCGCAGCCCCATGCACCGGGTCAGACCTTTCGCTGGCGGCTTGAGTCTGAGGGCGCAGATGACGCCGGCCTGCGTCTCTGCGCCGATGCGACAGGTACGCCGTCACTCTCTGTGTACGGCACCCAGTTTGCCGAGGCAGGCAACGAGGACGGCGTCCGCACCTACCGCAGGTTCACTGCCTTCCCCCGTGCGTCGGTCGTCTACGCGGCCGAGACAATTCAGGATGACGCCGGTGCCGTCACCCGCATCCTCGACCCGGCGTTCGACCTGCGCAACACGGCAGTCAGCAGTGAACCCCTGCCGGGCCTGCCCTCCGCGCCGCCCAGGGCCGCGCAGGCAGCCAAAATCGTCGAGGACGGCAACCAGCGAGTCGTCGTGCGGGCACAGGCTGAGGCGCCGGCACTCCTGGTCCTCGCCGATCAGTGGTATACTGGCTGGGAGGCGACGGTAGACGGCGCTCCTGCGCCGATCGTCCGGGCCAACGCCGTCCTTCGTGGTGTCCCCCTCGCACCAGGCCAACACGAGATCGTTTTCGAGTTCCGGCCGCCGCGCTTCTGGTCGGCGGCGTGTTGAGTATCCTCGGTCTAGCACTCGTCGCAGTACTTTTCATAAGTTCTTTGCGGCGTTAATTATCATCTCTGTCTGGAGCAATTGCGATGAATCCCGAAACAAGTTATCACATGTCGCCGGAGGAGTTCCGCAAGCACGGCTATGCCGTGATCGACTGGATTGTGGACTATCAAAAGCGTGTCGAGTCGCTGCCGGTGCTGTCGACCGTGCAGCCGGGCGAAATCCGGGCGGCGCTGCCGGCCCATCCGCCGCAGCAGGGGGAATCCTTTGAGGCGATGCTGGCCGACGTAGACCGCATCATCATGCCCGGCATCACGCATTGGCAGTCGCCCAACTTCTTTGCCTTCTTCCCCTCCAACAATTCCGGCCCGTCGATCCTCGGCGAACTGCTGTCGGCAGGGCTAGGCGTGCAGGGCATGCTGTGGCTGACAAGCCCTGCCTGCACCGAGTTGGAAACCCACGTGATGGACTGGCTGGTGGAAATGATGGGGCTGCCCGCCAGGTTTCCTGTCCAGCTCCGACGGCGGCGGCGTGATCCAAGATTCCGCCTCCGATGCCGCCGTATGCGCCTTGCTGGCGGCACGCGAGCGGGCGACCAATTATGCGGTCAACCAGCGCGGCGGCACTGGCCGCATCACTGCCTACTGCACGGCGCACACCCACTCGTCCATCGAAAAGGCCATGATGATCGCCGGCCTCGGCCGCGAGAACCTGCGCCTCGTCGAGGTGGATGCCGCGTTTGCGATGCGGCCGGAGGCGCTGGCGGCGGCCATCGCTGCGGACCGGGCGGCGGGTCTGACGCCGGCCTTTGTCTGCGCCAACGTGGGCAGCACCTCTTCCAATGCCGTCGACCCGGTGCGCGCGCTCGGCGAAATCTGCCGCCGTGAAGGCGTGTGGTTCCACGTCGACGGCGCCATGGCGGGCACGGCCACGGTCTGCCCCGAGTTCCGCTGGATCATCGACGGGCTGGAACTGGCCGACTCCTACTGTTTCAACCCGCACAAGTGGATGTTCACCAACTTCGACTGCGACGCCTTCTTTGTCGCCGACCGCAAGGCGCTGATCGACACCTTGAGCATCCTGCCCGAGTACCTGCGCAACCAGGCCACGAGCACAGGCGCCGTGATCGACTACCGCGACTGGCAGGTTTCGCTGGGCCGCCGCTTCCGTGCGCTCAAGCTCTGGTTTGTTCTGCGCCACTACGGCATCGAGGGCCTGCAATTCCATATTCGCAAGCATGTCGCGCTGGCACAGGAATTTGCGAGCTGGGTGACGGCCAGCGCCTGACTTTGAACTGGCGGCGCCGGTGCCGCTGAACCTGGTCTGCCTGCGGCACAAGGGTGGCGACGAGGTCAACCAGGCGATCCTCAGCCGTCTCAACGCCAGCGGCGAGCTGTACCTGACGCACACCAAGCTCGACGGCAAGTACACGCTGCGCATGTCGATCGGCCAGTCCCAGACCGAGCGCCGTCACGTAGAGCAGGCGTGGGAAAAGATGCGGGCGGCGGCTGCGGAGTTGGCCAAGACACCGGCGTAGAATCGTGCCAGGCGCTGCCGCTTTCACCGGCAGTCACTGAGTTTCCAGAGAAACTCAGTTTCTTGCGTTGTGGGCAGCGCCTGGCACGGTGCGAAGGCTTCAACAAAAAACAGGATTCTTCACGTCGAAGAATCCTGTTAATCCTCTAAATCCTACAAATCAAGGTTCAGACATTACCCGCGCTCGACGTACTCCCCGGTGCGGGTGTCGATCTTGACCGAGTCGCCTTCCTTGATAAAGGCTGGCGCCTTAAGCGCGGCGCCCGTCTCGAGCGTCACGTTCTTGAGCACGTTGCCCGCCGTATCGCCGCGCACCGAGGCATCGGCCTGAACGACCTTGAGCGTGACAAACGTCGGCACTTCGACGTCCAGCACGCCGCCGTTGTCCTGCAGCAGCAGCGTCACGGTGTCGTTCTCGCGCAGCCAGTTCAGCTGCTCTTCCACGCGTTCGGCGGGCAGCTCGATCTGGTCGAAGTTCTCGGTGTCCATAAAATGCGCCGAGGTGCCGTCATTGTAAAGGTAGGTGGCGGTGCGGGTCTCGGTCTGCACGACGTCGATTTCGTCGCCGGCGCGCACGCGATCTTCGATCACCTTGCCGTTCTCAAAGTTCTTGAGCTTCATGCGCACCATGGCGCGCCAGTTGCCGGGTGCAATGTGCTGATACTCGACGACCCGATGAATCGAGCCGTTGTAGCGGATCAGCATGCCCTTGCGCAGGTCGGATGTAGTTGCCATATGTGTACTCTCTTGTAAAAGGAAATAATCTCTCGTTTCTATTCGACACATAAAGGTACACTACAAATCAAGGTTCGTAGCAAATAAGAAACTGAGTTTCTCAAAGAAACTCAGTTTCTAGTCGTCGCATGGCGTAGCGTCCTACTTCAGCCCCGACAACCCTGCCATACCTTGGAGAAAGCGGCGCTGCAGCAGCAGGAAGATGACCACAACCGGCGCGGCGGCGATGACCGAGCCGGCCATCATCAGCTCATAGCGCGTGCGGTACTGCTCGACGAACTTGGCCAGGCCGATGGGCAGCGTGCGCAGGTTGTCGCCGACGGTGACGATCAGCATCCACAGGAACTCGTCCCAGTTGGCGACAAAGACGACGATGGCCAGGGTGATCAGCGCCGGCTGGACCAGCGGCAGGACGATGCGAAAGTAGATGCGGAACTCGCCGGCACCGTCCATGCGGCCGGCATCCAGGTAGTCGTCGGGTACGGCCAGCATGAACTGGCGCATGAGAAAAACGCCAAACGCCGACATGGCAAAGGGAATGATCAGCGCCTGGTAGGTGTTGACCCAGTTGAGGCCACGGATGATCAGAAAGAGCGGCACCAGGATGGCGGTAAACGGGCACCATGACCGTCGCCAGAATGAAGAACAGCAGCACGCTCTTGCCCGGGTAGTCGAACTTGGCCAGGCTGTAGCCGACCATGGGCGTGAAGATCAGGTTGAGCAACACGACGCAGGTGGTGACAAAGATGCTGTTGCCCAGGTAGCGCCCAAAATTGAACTTCTCAAAGACCTCCACGTAGTTGCCAAGCTGGAATGTCGAGGGCAGCAGCTGTGTGCCGCCCTGAAACAGCTCCTGCGGGCTCATAAACGAGCGCGTCACCATGTACAGCGCGGGCACCGAGACAATGACGGCCCCAATCAGCAGCAGCACCTGCATGACAACCTGGCCAATTTGACGGCGAGTTTTGTGTGACATGGGCAATCCTCGCTCAGTCCTGTTGGAGGCGCAGCAGGCGGAACTGGATCAGGCTCAACGCCAGCAAGATAAACAGGAACAGCACAGAGGCGGCGCTGGCGTAGCCCATCTTGAGAAACTGAAAGCCGTTCTGGAAGATAAACATGGGCAGCACGCGCGTGTCTGAGCCGGGGCCGCCGTGCGTCATCAGGTACATCGGCGTGAAGACCTTAAACGCCTCAATCACCGAAATGACGACGACGTACAGCATCACGGGCCGCAGCTGGGGCAGGGTGATGTAGATAAAGCGCTGCCAGGCGCTGGCCCCGTCCACCTTGGCCGCCTCGTAGTAGTCGGCCGGGATCGCCCGCAGCCCGGCCAGGAAGATCAGCATGTAGACGGGCATACCCTTCCACACGCTGAGGATGATCATGGCGGGCATGGCCAGCCCGGGATCGTCGAGCATGCGCACGTCGCCCAGCCCCAAGAAGCGCAGGAAGGCGGCGAACGCCGCCATAGCTCGGGTCGTAGAGAAACAGCCAGATCAACGACCAGACGGTCAACGAAATGACCGCCGGGACGTAATAGGTGGTCAGATAACCCTGGCGGAAGCGGAACGCCTGGTTGAAGACCAGCGCCAGCCCCAGCGAGATCGCCCAAATCGGGATCACCGTGCCAAAGGCGTAGTAAAAGGTGACGCGAATAGAATTGATGAACTCTTTGTCGGCAAACAGCCGGCTGTAGTTTTCCAGCCCGATAAAGGTGGGCGTATCGAGCAGCCCCCAGCGATAGAGGCTGACAAAGAAGGTCTGTGTCAGCGGATAGAGATAGAAATAGCCAAAGAAGAGAAAAGCGGGCAAGGCAAACAGCAGCCCAAAGCGTGTCTTGCGCGCGCTCAGCGTATTGCCCCAGACCTTTGGGCGCTCACGCTTGGCCGTCTTGCGTTTTAGACTCGTGGCCATTTGACCCTGCATGTTGCCTTGCTCCTGGTGGGTGCAAATCCAGGCTGAGGGCACAAGGTCCGGCGGGATGGCCGAGAAACCGAGTTTCTCGCAGAAACTCGGTTTCTTGCCTCGCCGGACCTTGTGCTCCTACAGGCCTATTCGGCGACGGCCGCGTCGGCCTGCTGCTGTGCATCGTTCAGCACGGTCGTCACGTCTTCACCTTGCAGCACGCGCTCCAGCGCCCGCGTCCAGATGTCGGACAGCTCGAAGTACTTGGGCGAGCGGAACTCGTACTTGCCGTACTGGTAGTCGTCGAAGATCGTCGTCAGGCGCGGGTCGGACTGGGCATAGTACTCCGAAAGCGACTTGCCGTCGATGTCCGCCTGGCGGGCCTGCACGTAGCCGACCTTGTCCCACCATTCCTTCTGCTTGCTGGTCAGGAGGTTGACAAACTCCCACGCCGCCTTCTGCTTCTCGGGCGACGACTTGGCGCTGACAAACCATGCCCAGGCGTACAGCGTCGTGACGCGGTCCTTGGCATTGGCAAACTGCGGCAGCGGGGCCGTGTCCCACTTCAAGTCAGGGTTGAGGTCGTTGAGCGGCTTGGCAGCCCACGGCCCGCCGATGATGATCGAGACCTGGTCGTTGGCGAGTTCGCCCAGCATGTCCTTGTTGAACACACCGGGGTCGATGGCGCCCTTCTGGCGCGCAGATCCTGGACGTACTGCATGACCTGCACCATCGCCTCTTGCGTGAAGTCCGGCTTGCCCGTCTCGGGGTTGATCAGCTCGCCGCCCAACTGGCGCAGCATCGGCTCGAGGATGAGCACGGTCCAGATCGGCGTGGTGTACGGCCACTCCATGCCGATGCGCTTGACGGTGTCGCCATCCTTGACCGTGAGCTTGGCGGCGATGTCGGTCAGCTCTTCCCACGTCATGGGCTTGTCCTTCGACGGGCAGCGGGATGCCGGCGGCCTCAAAGTCGGCCGCGTCGTAGATCAGGCTGAAGGTGTTGTACTCGGAGACGCCGCCGGTGTAAACCTTGCCGTCCACCGTGAAGGCGTCGAGCGAGCCCTCGGGGAACATCTTGAGGAACTCTTCCTGGGTCGTCACGCCAAAGGCAGCTCGGATCCACCGGGGCGACGATGCCGTTGGCGGTAAACTGCGGCACCATCCAGTCGCCCGCCCAGAAGACGTCGGGGCCCTGGCCGCCGGCAAAGGCAGTCAGCACCTTCTGCTCGTAGTTCGAGTGCGGCGCATTGTCAAAGGTGATCTTGACGTTGGGGTGCGAAGCCTCGAACTCCTTGATAATCTCCTCGTTGACCGGAATCGACTGCGGCATGGTTGTGGGTCATGTAGAGGAGTTCGATCGGCGCGCCTTCGGCCGCAGGCGCTGCGGTGGCCTGTTCGCCGCTCTCGGCCGCGGGCGCGGCAGCTGGGGGAGCCGTCGGCGTGATGCATGCCGTCAATGCCATGGCGGCAATCAGCAAAACCGATAAAATGGTCCAAATCCTGCGTGTCATAGTCTTGCGTCCTTTTCCTGTTGGCGGAATTGTCAGAGCAATTGAAAGACAGCCGATCTGCACGTACTACTACTATACACACTCAATACACTAACTCACTTTCACTCACTTTACTTCCGGTGTTTCTTCTAACCACCTTCCTTTCTGCCCAGCACACGTGCGGCCGCTGGGACTTACAGTTCCACCCAACTGCCGGCCTGGCTCGGTCGTGTGCTGCGCCATTTACTTCCATTTCTCCTACACCTTCCGGGTATGCGCACCCGGATGCAGGCCGGCTTGCGCGGCCAGGCGGCATCCAGGTTGTAGGACAAGCGTCGCTTTGCCCTGCGCTTCGCAGCGCAAGTGCAGCGTGACGGGGCCAAAGCGCGTGGGGGTGCGGTCTACCCGCACCTCGGCGCCGGGCCGCAGCCACTCAGGCGGCAGCGCCGGCAGCAGCTCGAGGGTTTCGCCGCGCTCGAAGACGAGCAGGTGGCGCACGAGGCGGACGAATTCGGCCGAGGCCCAGTTGTGCGGCATGTCGCCGACGAAGTCGGCGTTGTCGCTGGCGGCCAGGCTCTGCTCCTCACGCCAGACGCGTGTCGGCGCCGCATGGTTGGCCATGGCGTAGAGATAGTCGACGGCCTTATCGGGATGGCCGGCGTAGAGCATGGCTTCGGCCGCAAAGCCTGCCTGGTAGTTCCACAGCCCCTGGTAAGGCACCCAGCCGGTCTCCTGCGGCATACCCTCCTCGTCGTCGACGGCGTCGAGCAGGCGGCAGTGCTCCTGGACGATCTCGTGGTCGGGCGGGAAGAGCTCGCCGGGATAGATGGCCTGTTCAAGCGCCCACGTGCCCGACTGCGGGTTGAGCCGGCGGTAGGCGCGGCACCTCGCCCTCAAACTGGGGATTCCACAGGTGGTCGGCGCTGCCCGGCATCCACTGCGGCAGGTAGCTGGCGCCGCTGGCGTGCAGCTTCTTGTCGCGCGCGTAGCAGCGCATGAAATCGGCCATCAGCTCGTCGTATACCTGCTGGAAGTGCGCGGCGTCTTCCTGCTCGCCCAGCCGACGGGCGCTTTCGGCGACGGCCTTGAGCCCCACCAACGTCCACAATGGCGTCGTATACTCGGCGCGCTTGCTGCCGATGCCGCCGTCGGCAAAGGAGTCCGGCATCAGGCCGTAGTTGGGCGCAGTCCGGCGGCAGGCTGTAGGCCTCGCTGCGCAGCGTCTCGATATGGGCGACGGCACGCTGGACCACCGGCCACAGCTCGACGAGGCGGTCGTCATCGTTGACAAGCTCGGTCTGGCGCACGAGCGTGGCCAGCGAGATGCCCGTCTCCTTGGTGTGAAAAGGCATCTCGATGATCGAGCCGTCGTCGCGCACGCGGCGCAGCAGGACGTCGACGCCCTTGTAGGCGTCATCCTTCAGGCCGAGGTACTGCCCGGCTTCAAGCAGGAAGTGACCGTCGACCACCCACAGGCCGCGATAGATGGTGGGGCCGACCTGGAAAACGGGCGCACCGCCGACGATCTCGCGTGCCTGCAGGATGTTGCGGGCACAGGCCATGACCATGTCCATGACCGACGTGTCGGGCACAGAGAACGGCAGATCCAGCTGCGGCAGCCCGTTCCAAAAGGCACGCTCGTCCTCCAATGCTTGAACGGCCCAGCCATAGTTGAGGTGGTCGTAGTCGCCGTGGTTGGCCGGCACCATGATCGCACCGCGGATCGACTCGCCCGGCGCCAGCACGCGTGGGCTCGGTGCCCAACGCCGTGGCGGGGCGGAAGCCGTCGGTGTGGGACTGGGCTCAGCGGCTGTGGGTCGGAAACCAGCACGATCGGCCCAGGGGCCGGCGCCGACGTGTCCTCCGTCCATGTCTGGGTGACCAGGTCGAGCCCATACGACTTGGGCGCGGCGTCGAGCGGCAGGCTGAAAATGGCGCGCACCGGTCCGGGGCTGCGCCCCGCGAAGATGCGGCCGTTCTCATAGATCTCCACCTTGAACTGGGCCAGGAAGTCTTTCGTCGACCTTCTGTGTCCCGGCCGCAACCTCATGCGCCGTCACCTCCCACAGCACGACGTCGGTGCGCCGGCCCCGGTCGTCCTGGTGGCCAAAGGCGCGCATTGTCAGCGTGGCGCGGGGATAGTCGATGCTGGTCACAACCACCGGCACACGGGCGCTCTCGGTGACCTGCCGGATCTTCTGCGGGCCGCCGCGCGAGCGCAGGCGGAACTCGATCACGCGGCGGAAGTGCCAGCTCTCAAACGAGGGCGCCTGGAAGTCATAAAGCAGTGCACCGTCCTGGCGTACAAGCGTCTTGTGCGGGTCGTCGGGGCGGCAAATGCTGGTAAAGGCCACTGGCGGCGCATAGCGAAAATCGATCGTGCGCGCGGGGTGCGGGTCTGCGGTCATAGGCTGGTGTCCTTGGCGTCTACGGGAAGCGTCTCGTATGTTAGCGTCATAGCTGTTGCCTGAGAGTTCTTGGCCGTCACAAATCAGGGCCAGGCGCAGCGTGTAGCGGCCCGGTAGCGGTGGCGGGATCTCCACGGCGGGTGCGTGGGCAAGTACGCCGTCGGCAGGCACGTCAAACGGTGCGCTGGTGTCGACATCCACGAGCCCCGTCTGGGCCGTCCAGCTGCACGCGGTAGGTACAGCCTTTCAGTTCCTCGGTGCGGTCGTTGACCACCCAAGGGGTGAGCAGCAGCGGCCGAGGATGGCTGCCGCGGTCGGTACTGGTCAGCAGGCGGTTGCGCTCGATATTGGCGCCGATCAGCACCGGCTGGTAGACCTGCTGCAACGTGTAGTAGGCCTGCTTCGGCGTACGGTCATATTCCACGACCGCCCAGGTGACCGACGGCCAGCAGTCCATAAACATGAACTGGAACATGCCCCCCAGCCGTGTGTACTTGACCTGCCGGTAGTGCTCGATCGCAAACTTGAGCAACTGCGCCTGGTAGGCCTGCGAATTGGCAACGAACTCCTCCCAACTGTCTCCCGTCTCTATCGCCCGCTACCAGGAAGGTCTGGTCGTACTGGAAGTCGTGGTAGGAGAGCATGGCCCAATCAGGCGGCCACTGGTCGCCCCCCATCTTGCGCGCATCTTGTACCTTGGGCAGTGCCTGGCCGCCAAACTCTGTAAGAATTGGCGTGCCGCCCAGCAGGGCATAGTCGCGCAGATCGCCGTAGTACCAGCCGGGATAGTTGTGCTCGGTAAACTCCGAAGTGGCGCGGATGTAACGCGAGCCGTCCTCCAGCGCCACTGCCATCTCCAGGGCAGGGTCCATGATGAACTTGTTGTGGAAGGTGGACTCGTTCTGACAGCTCCAGACGGCGATGCTGGGGTGGTTGACCAGCAGGCGCACCATCTCCCGGATCTGGCTGACGGCAGCCTGCATGACTGCGGCACTCTCCTCATAGCCCCACTGCAGCGCAAAGTCCTGCCAGATAAGCAGCCCTGCGCGATCGCAGGCGGCATAGAACTCCGCGCGGTTGATGTGCACGCACACGCGTACGGCGTTCATGTGCGCCGCCAACAGCATGTCGATATCGTGGGCGATCATCTTGTCGTCATACTCGCCCAGCCAGAGCGTGGGGATGACATTGGTGCCGCGGATAAAGAGCCGCTCCTTGATTCAGCTTCCATTCGCCCGTCTTGGGATTAACCTCGACCTCGCGCAGCCCGATCTGCAGCTCGATCTGGTCCGCGCCGTCGTGCGCACCGGTAACGCGTACCGTGCAGGTCTCCAGGTGCGGCTCGCCGCGATCCCAGGTCCACCACAGCTTGGGCTCCGGCACGGGGACGATCAGCGTATGGCGCTGCCCGCTGTAGCTGTGCCGGACCTGCCTGCTGCGTGGAACTGCCTGCTATCTCCGCCGATAGGGTGTACTCACCGCGGCTTCGCCCACGATCTCGGCGTCGACCATTACCAGTGCCTGGTAGGGCGGGCCAGGTTCGAAGTGGCCGTGGAGGGCAAAACCGGGCGGGGCCGAACGCGGCGCCAGGCGTGTGGCTGTGCGGACATGGCCGACAAAGGTCGCCGGCCGTGTCTCCAGGTAGACCGCATGCCAGATGCCGCCGCTGTTCCGGTCCTGGCCGTGCTTGCGGCTCCAGCTCCCCGGGCGGCAGTCCCAGTGGCTGAGGATGCCTTTGATAACCTGCTTATGGTCAGGCCAAACCGTGCCGGGCTCCTCGAGCGGGTCGCTCACCTCGACCACCAAGTACGTTGGGCCCGTCGCGCACGACCTTGCTGACGTCAAACTCAAACGGCGCAAAGTACCCGGTGTGCTCGCCTAGGTAGACTTCGTTGAGCCAGACGCGCGCCTGGTAGTCGACCGCCTGGAAGACGAGCCAGACGCCCGGCGCCGTCGGCGGGATGCGGCGTGAAGATGAACTCCCGCTCGAAGCGCACGCGGCCGTGGAAATTGTCTAGCCCGCCGAGCTGCCAGTTGCAAGGGATCTGCATCTCGCCTCCCGCGCGGCAGGTTGTCGGTGCTCTCCTCGAGCACCCCGCCCGGCTTAAGTACCTGGTGCGCCTGCGGAGCATAGCGCCACGGCCCGTCGAGCGATCTGTCTGCGCCGCGTCATACGACTCCCTCCACCCACTGGCTGAAGGGCTTGACAAAGCTCTTGACCACCTTGATCGGCGACCCATCTTCCGAGATCAGCCGGTAGCTGCCCGCCGCGGCGGGCACGACAAACGTTTCGGCAAAGTGGAAGCGCTGGCGCTCGCCGCCTGCCGTCTCCAGCAGCACGCTGGATCCCTCCACGAGGCTCATCACCTGGCACGACCCCTCGGTCGCGACATCCACCGTCGTGCTGAACTCATAGCGCTGCACGTCGTAGAAATGGTGGCGGTGCGTCGGCTGGTGGATAAGCTGCCAGCCTGCGCCGCGAGGCAACCTGGCGCGGCTGCGAGATCAACTCGGCGGGCACCATGGCACCCTGGCGCTCGAAATAGAGGTTGTCAAAGGCACGGTCGATATTCAGCGGCCGCGGCCGGCCGTCCAGGTCCAGCCGCATCCAGTCGTACATCTTGAAGGTGAAGATATAGGGCGTGGCGCTGATCTCCAGCACCAGCGTGTCTGTGCCTGAGCAGTGGATCGTGCCGTTGGGGATCAGGAACAGGTCGTGCTTGCGTGCAGGGTGCGACTGCACGAAGCGGTCGACGTCCACCGGCGTGGCGTCGCGGAAGCTGGTGTCGAGCGCACTGCCGCCACGCCGCCGGGTCGATGCCCGCCTGGAAGCCCAGGTAGCAGCGGGCGCCGGGGCCGCTGTCCAGGATGTAATAGGTCTCATCCTGCGTAAAGCGCTCGCCGAAGTTGCGGCGGATGTACTCGGGGCGCGGGTGGCACTGCACCGAGAGGTTGCCGCCGTCAAAGGTGTCGAGAAAGTCAAAGCGGATCGGGAACTCGTAGCCAAACTGCGCGGCGCTGTCGCCGATCACGTCGGCGGGGTTGCGGTACATCAGGAAGTCAAACGACACTTCCAGCAGCCAGCCGTCGCTCTCAAAGACCAGGCCGTTCTCCGGCACGATCAGCTCAAACGACCAGGCGTAGTTGGGCACATCCTGGGCAAGCTGCGGCATGCGCTGCCGGATCCACTGCCCGCCCCACGGCCCCGGCTCAAACCAGGGGCGCACGCGGAAGTAGTTGTTGGCCATGCGGTCGAGGCCCTGGCGCACGTCGCTGCCCGCAGGCAAAGGTGATCGCGTCGGGCCGCTGGCCGTCCACGATCCAGTCGATGCGGTCGTAGAGCGCCGCCTTGTGGCGGTTGGCTGCCATCCAGTCGACAAAGTAGGAGCGCTTGTAGGCGGGCTTGGGGTCGAGCGGGCCTGCGGCGCCAAGGCATGTCACCGAGCCGGCGCGCTGGCGGAACTGGATCTCGTTCTTGGGCACGTCCACGTACACCAGCACCCCTGACCACGCCGGGGCAAGCGCTGCGCCGCAGCCGTAGATGATATTGAGGTCGGCGGCCGGATCGGGCGCCAGCTCCGCCAGCTTGGCGGCATCGAAGAAGGGACGGAGGTCGCCGCCGAAGCGGAAGCCAAAGATCGGATCGTCGCCGCCCAGGTAGGGGGCGATCAGGTCGTCGATGCGCGTGCGGAGGCAGCAGGGCGGTGCTTACATCGCACCAGGCCACGCGCACGCCGCGGGCGTGCAGGGCCGCGGCCAGGCGGGCGCGGAAGTCTTCCCACAGCACGCCGGGAAAACCGTCGATGATCACCTGCCCGGCGCGCGGCCAGGCGCTGCGCCAGCGCGTCAAAGCCGCCTTCGATGCGGCCGGCGCCGAGCGAAAAACTAGGATAGATATCATACTGTCCCTCCATCACTTCAGTACGCCGGCTGGGCATCAGGTGCTGGGTTGTCTTGCGCCAGGGATTGGGCAGCCCCGATGGCGATGCAGCTGCGGTCACGCTATTCTCCTTGATCCGGCCGCGCGTAGTCGTCGGCATAGCGTTCGATATCGGCCTGCTGCCAGTTGCCAAAGGCAACTTCGAGCACGCGCACGGTGGGACCGGTGCTGGCAAGGCGGTGCTTGGTGTTGGCGGGGATCCACAGCTCGTCGCCCGCCTTGGGGTGGAGGATCTCCTCGCCGACCTGGACTTCGCAGCCGTCGTCAAGCACGACCCACAACTCGGCGCGGCCGGTATGTGACTGGAGGCTGAGGCGCTGATCGGAGGTCACCGTCATGAGGCTGACCGTGCAGTCCTCGTTAAAGGCAAACTGCTTGAAGGCTCCCCAGGGCCGCACGACCTGCTGCACCGGCGGCTTGGCGTCCGGAATGGGTTTTGTCACGTAGTTGGTCATGGGGGCTCTTTATTTCTGTTCTGCTGCCAGGCGCTGCAGATAGTCGGCGCGCGCCAGCACCTCGGGTTTGCCGTCCACCTCGACCACGACGAGGTTGAAATTGCGGTCGGCGACCGAGCCGTAGTCGTGGCCCGCAGCGCTGGAGAGCACGCCCCAGTAGACGAGCGGTTCGGAACCGGTGTTGATCGTGCGATGGGCCGTGTGGCCGGGCACATAGACGACACGTTCTGCCGCCAGCGGGAGCGCAATGCACTCGCCGGTCTCTTCGTCCTGCAGCAGCATCATGCCTTCGCCGGTCAGACCGATGTAGACCTCGGCTGCCGGACGCCAGGCATGGAGGTGTCCCTTGGTCATGAAGTATTCGTCGCCGATCTTGCCGGGTTCGATCACGCCGATGACGTAGTGAAGCTGGCCGTCGCCGCTGCTCGTCTCGACGCCGCTGGTGGCATAGAGCACAGGATCGCCGTCGGCGAGGGCGGCCGTGTAGGCGGCTTTGATCGGCAAAGCAGCCGCGCAGGCTGCTGAGCCGGCGCTGGTTCTCTGGCTGTCCTTCCAATGCGGCAGTGTGGGAGTCAAACCGCAGCGAAGTGCCGAGTGCGAGTGTTGCACTGTTCATATCTGATTTCTTTCATTACTTGATCGTTAGGATGTGATATCAGGGATGATATAAATATCACGCAGATAAGCATACAGGATGCGCAAGCCGCTGTCAAGAGGTCTGAATATAACAATTTATAACATTACTGGTGTCAAAATGACCAAGAATTGAGCAGTTTTCGGCCTGTTGTGTGAGCAGCCGCCCGCCGTACTGTATTCCTGCCAAAGCAATTCACACTAGAGGAGGAATCATGCGGCCACAACGCTCTGGTTTCTATGCAGGTCCCAAACCCCCTGTCGTGCTGCTGGCAGGGATGCTTGCCCTGGTGCTCAGTCTGAGTCATGCCCGTCGTCGCTTCTGCGCATCCGCTGGGCAACTTCACCGTCAATCGCTACAGCAAGCTCCCGGTGGGTGCGCAGCGGCTCCAGATCCTGTATGTCCTCGACATGGCGGAAATCCCCGCACATGCCGAGCGGGCACAGATCGACGTAGATGGAGATGGCAAACTCAGCACGGCAGAACTCGACCACTACCGCACCGCCGCCGCTGCTGCGCTGCTACAAGGCGTCGTGCTGACAGTTGACGGCACGGTCACACCGTTGGAACTGCAGACGGCCAGATTGAGCTTTCCCAGCGGACAGGCGGGGCTGCCGACGCTGCGCCTGGAACTGACCGCACGCACCGCCGCGCTGCGTGCCGGCGAGCACAACGTCCATTATGTCGACCGCAACTACGGCGACCGGCTCGGCTGGCAGGAAATCATCGCCGGCGCAGAACCCGGCGCCACCCTGGCGACCGCCTCGGTGCCGGCACAGGATCGCAGCCACGCACTCACGACGTATCCGCAGGATCTCCTCAACGATCCGCCGCGCGTGTCCGAGGCGACACTTGTATGGCAAGCGGCGGCCGGCAGCGGCGTGGTCCAAGGTGGTACAGCGGTCAAGTCCGTCGCTCCGGCTTCTGCAGGTGTAAGCAATGGCTTCACCCCTGCGAGCAGTGGACGGCCATCCGATCCGTTCGCCGACCTGATTGCCATCCCCGAGCTCGGGCTTGGCGCCGTGCTGCTGGCGTTGGCGGCCGCCCTCGGTTGGGGGGCCATGCATGCCATGTCGCCGGGACATGGCAAGACGCTGGTAGCCGCCTATCTGGTCGGTGCCCATGGCACGGCTCGGCACGCCTTGTTCCTCGGGCTTACCACTACGATCACGCACACGGCCGGCGTCTTTGCACTTGGCTTCGTGACCCTGGCGCTGTCACGCTACATCCTGCCAGAACAGCTCTATCCGTGGCTGAGCGCGGTCTCCGGCCTCCTGGTGGTCGTGATCGGCTTATCCCTGGCCCGCCGCCGCCTGTTTGGGAATGCGCACCATCACTCCCACGACGCCCACCATCACCATGAGCACGAACACGACCACGATCACGGCACGAGCACAGCCACGATCACGAGCACAACCACACACACGAACA
This sequence comes from uncultured Chloroflexia bacterium, assembly GCA_963701415.1. GTDB lineage: Bacteria > Chloroflexota > Anaerolineae > Caldilineales > Caldilineaceae > Fredericiella. The sequence continues at coordinate 120,405 of CAVPAH010000014.1, read as the reverse complement.
CCACCAGCATCATGGCCACTCGCATCTGCCCCCGGGCGCCGACGGCCGGCCGATGACGTGGCGCGGCCTGCTTGCCCTGGGCATTTCGGGCGGCCTGCTTCCCTGTCCGTCCGCGCTTGTGCTCATGCTCGGCGCAATCAGTCTCAACCGGATCGGCTTTGGTCTGCTGCTGATCGTCGCCTTCAGCCTCGGCCTGGCCGGCGTGCTGACCCTCTTTGGCATCGCCCTCGTCCACGCAGGCAAATGGTTTGAACGCTTCCCTGAGGGCGGCCGTCTCATCCGCTTCGTGCCCGCCGCCTCGGCAATCTTTATAACTGCTGCCGGCCTGGTCATCACGCTGCAGGCACTAGGCCAGGTCTACCCCTTCGGCGGCCTGCTGCCAAGCTAATGGAAAGGAGTATGCACAGACCAAGAGCGAAATTGAATACACCGTTATCCGCGGAGTATTCGCCATCACCGTCAACTTTCAGACTGTACAACCGCAAGAAGGAGAACATTCATGCAACCTAAGCGTAGTTGGAAAGACAGACTCGGCGTGGCAGCAGGTGTCGCTGCAGGGGTAACGCTCTTAGTGGGCGGCGTGCTGGTGGGATTTGCCCACCAGGCCGCGGCCTCGAGCCACCGCGAAGCGCCCCTAATCTCCAAGGACCCCTACGCCGACAGCACGGACACGTACGCATTTCTTTCGCCGGCCGACCAGAATCGCCTCGTCCTGCTGGCCAGCTGGATTCCGTTTGAGGGACCGGAGGGCGGCCCGAACTACTACGAGTGGGACGACAGCGCCTTATATGACATCTATGTAGACAACAATGGCGACGCCACAGCGGACTATACCTATACGCTGTCAAGCCAGGTACAGGTAGGCAATCCAGACACGTTCCTTTACAACACCGGCCCCATTGGCAGCGTCAGCGATGCCGATCTGGAACCGCAAGCAGTTCTACACCGTGACAGAGACCGCAGCCGACGGCACCGCAACGGTCCTGGTCGCCAACCAGCCCACCGCCCCTGCCAACATCGGCGAAAAGTCGACCAACGACTATGCGGCGCTGGAAGCTGAAACCTTCTACAACGCACCCGGCGGCATCAAGGTGTTTGCCGGGCAGACCGACGATCCGTTCTTTGTGGACCTGCAGGTGTTTGACCTGTTGACGCTGCGCGAGCCAGAAGCCGCCGATCGGCTACCAACTGAACAATATTCCCGTCGATTCGCTGTCGGGCTTCAACGTCCACAGCCTGGTGGTAGAGGTCCCCGTCAGCCACCTCAAGCAGGGCAGCGAACCGGTGCTGGGCGTCTGGTCTGCCACCCGCCGGCCGACACTGCCTGTGCTGCAGACTGCTTAGAGACTGGCGCCGCAGATGCGCCGGCCGACCTACAAGCAGGTCTCGCGCCTGGGCATGCCGCTGGTGAACGAGGTCGTCATTCCGATGGGGCTCAAGGACGTCTTCAATACGCTCAGCCCGAACCAGGACCTGGGCGCCTACTCGCTGCTGCAGAAGAGCGTAGAAAACCCCGAGATCGGCACGCTGCTGTGTGCGCTGTACAGTGTGCCGCTGCCGGGCGACGCCAACAAGGACTGCAGCACCGAGTTCACACCAGGCACCCCGCGCACGGGGCGTGGCGACATCTTTGACGTGTTCCTGACCGGCATGAAGCTGGCTAAGCCGTTCACGATTACGACCAAGAACGGCCCCGTGACCCTGCCCGGCAGGCGCCAATGTCAACCAACCGGCCAATGTCGTGCCCGCCGAGATGATCCGCATCAACACCGACATCAAGGGCGACCTGTGCGCACCCGACGCCCAGCCGCCTGGGCGTGCTTGGCGGCGACGCCTGCGGCTTCCCCAACGGGCGGCGGCTGACCGACGACGTGGTCGAAATCGAACTGCTGGCCGTGGCCGGCGCCGCCTACGGCGTCCTCGACGGCCGCGATGCCAGCTTCAGCTTCAATCCCGCGCTGATCGGCGTGCTGACCGACGGTGTGGACCAGAACGACATGTCGTTCCGCGGCACCTTTCCCTATGTCGCCCGAGCCCAGTCCGGCCAGGGGCACTGGCACACAAATCCCTCTTACAACGTGCTGCTGCCCTGGATCTTCAACCAGGCCGAAGTAAAGACGCCGTGAGGGCGGTGAGCTAGGGCCTAACCTATGTCCCCGGGACGTGGCGAACGCATGCGTTCGCAGACGTCCCGGGGACATGCGCGGCACCATCGATGTGGAAGATGGACACCAAAAGGACTGTACAATGCGCGTAACTATATCACCCACCCTCACCATGGGGCGCCGAACCGTTATCTTCCTGGCTGCGTCCATGCTCATCTTTGCGTCAGCCGTTGCGCTGCAGCTGTCATGGGAAGACAGCGCGGCAGCCCCCGCAGCGGCCGCCGTGAAGCCGGCCGACCCGCTTGCCACGTGGCAGGCGCGTGTCGAGCGGCGGCCTGACGATGCAGGCGCCTATGCCGGTCTCGGCCTGGCGCTGCTGCAGAAGGTGCGGGAAACCAACGATGCGACGCTGTACGCCCGTGCACAGCAGGCATTCGAGCAGGCGCTGGCGCGCGATCCCCAGCAGCTTGATGCGCTGGTCGGCCGCGGTATGCTGGCGCTGGCGCTGCACGACTTTCGGGGCGCGCTTGCGTTGGGCGACCGCATTCAAGCGCTCAACCCCTACAAAGCTGCGGGCATTGGGCGTGCGGGTGGACGCGCTGGTCGAACTCGGGCGCTATGCCGATGCCGTAACAGCTCTGCAGCAGATGGTGGACCTGCGGCCAGACCTGGAGTCCTACAGCCGCGTCTCCTACCTGCGCGAACTGCACGGGGACGTACCGGGGGCGATCGAGGCCATGCGCATGGCGGCAGACACAGCCCTGCCCGGCAGCGAGCCCTGGCTGTGGACCACGACGTATCTTGGCCACCTCTACTGGGGGCAGGGCGACCTGGACGCGGCCGAGCGCATCTACCGCGCCGTGCTGCGGCAGAAGCCGGACTATCCCTTTGCGCAGTTCGGCCTGGCGCGCATCGACGCGGCGCGCGGCGACAAGCAGGCGGCGCTCACGATCCTGCGCCCGCTGGCCGCGCGCCTGCCGCTGCCCGAGTTCCTGGCCGCGCTGGGCGACCTGTATGCAGGACTAGGAGACGCACGCCAGGCGCAGGAGCAGTATGACCTGGTGCACGTAATCCAGCAGCTGAATGCCGGGGCCGGCATGAACGTCGACCTGGAACTGGCTACCTTCGACGTAATGCATGGGGTCGGATCCCCAAGCCGCGCTGGCGGCGGCGCAGGTGGCCTATCGAGAGCGGCCGACCATCTACGCGGCAGACACGCTGGCCTGGGCCCTCCACCGTACCGGTGACGACCAGTCCGCATGGCGTTACAGCCGGGAAGCGCTGCGCCTTGGCACGCGCGATGCCATGCTGCACGCGCATGCCGCCGCCATCGCCGCGAGCCTGGGGGACACTGCTGCCGCAGAGCAGCACCGGGCTGCGGTTGCGCAGATCAACCCGTACTATTCGCCATGGAAATAGACAGGTTTCGCCGGCACCTTGTGCCCCTACTTTATGCGCCCTGCTAACGACTCTGGCGTGACAGTCTCGCCCGACCGGATGAGGGATCTGGCGGCATCGACCTGCCTCCAGACGTTCCATAGCAGGACCCCGCGCACGCGCTGCTCTTTCAGATAATAGAAGGTGCCCTTCTGAAAGGGCTGCTGCCAGTCGATCACGGTCTGCAGGCGTGAATCGATCTCGCCGACTGCCTCGTAGCCGAGGTCAAACAGGTCCGAGTAGAACATCGGCGACGTATCGTAGTCCACGCTGGCGCCCGCCATGGCCCGTCCGGCGGCCTTACCCATGCGGTTGGCATTGTCCTCGTGTTCGACGCGGCGGCGGCTGGCCAGCACGTTGTCCTGGAAGTTGGCCACGTCGCCTGCCGCGTAGATGTCGGGCTGGCTTGTCTGGAGCGAGCCGTCGACGACAATGCCGTTGTCGACCTGCAGCCCTGCGGCCGTGGCCAGGTCGACGTTGGGCTGGATGCCGATGCCTGCCACCACCCCGTTGGCCTCGATACGGCGCCCACTTTCGGTCAGGACGACCAGCTGCGGTCCCGGCGCCTTCAAGGCCGTTGACGCGCTCGTTGGTCAGCACCTCAACACCTTTTTCTTTGTAATATTGATTGAGAAAGCTCACCACCTCGGGGGAAAGACGCGCTGCGCGACGCCCGGCGTCGGGGAAGACCATCGTGACGCTTTTCCCCTGCATCGCCAGCGCGGCCGCAACCTCGGAGCCGATAAAGCCGCCGCCGATGATCACGAATTTCTGCTGCTGTTCGGCCAGGCTGCGCAGCCGCTGGTAATCGTCCAGGGTGCGATAGTAGATGATGTCGTCGCCGCCAAAGGGCAGGCGGCGCGGCGTGCCGCCGGTCGCGAGCAGCAGCTTCTCGTAGGTATAGGTTTCACCTCCGCTGTCGGTCACCTGCTTTGCTGCCACGTCCAGCGTCTGGGCAGTGCAGCCAACGTGCAAGTCGACGCCGTCGGGGATCTTGCTCATGATCTTCTCGACCGTGGTCTGCCCCTTCCAGAGCGCCTTTGACAGGGGTGGGCGCGCATAGGGAGGATGGGTATCGGCCGTGAGCAGGCCGATCGATCCCTGTCGCATCGACTTCACGGATGCCCTTGAGCGCCGCAGCGGCCGTCATGCCGCCGCCAATGATGAGATAGCGATATTCCTTCATAGTCTCCTCTCTCCTTGACCTCAAGCGTGTGGACCACAAGGATAAAGCCAAGGCCGCTTACTGGCAACAGGCGTGCAGGGGCCAGGAAGGGTTACGGGAACTCTGGTGGCCTTATAGGAGTAATGTAGAGCAGAGGATCTTGTATGTTCAAGTGTGAGGTGCACACCACCTGAGGGTGCTATGAAACGATCAAAGGATGCCTTGCCTCGCAAGAGGCAAGGAAAAGTATCGAAGGACGGCTGAAGCGATACAGCAGAGCGTCAAGGCACGCGCCAATGTGAAACGTACCCTGTCTGAACGGCTGGCAGATGAAATGACCGCCGGGTTTGGCAGCATGCCGTTCTTGATCGCCAACTGCGTATGGTTTGCGGCCTGGATTGCCGTCAATACTGGCTTGATTCATGGTCTGCCCGAATTTGATCCTTTTCCCTTTGGTTTGCTGACCATGATTGTCTCGCTCGAGGCTATCATTCTGGCCATCGTCGTGCTCATCTCGCAGAACCGCGCGGCGCGTATCGCCGACTTGCGCGAAGAGGTGGCGCTGCAGGTGGAGGAGATCAGCGAGCGAGAGGTCACCAAGCTGCTGGAGCTGATGGTCCAACTCCTGCGCAAAGAAGGCGTCGACGTGGGCAAGGATGATGAACTGCGGGCGATGCTCCTGGCGACGGATACGGAGCAGCTGGCAAAGAGGCTAGAGCAGGAAGTGTGACGGGCTGCTGGCGACAGCTGCGCGCTGTCGGCCGCGCCGCACATCCGGCAAGATTGGACTGGTGGGATCCTGCTTTCTGGCAAAGAATTTGATCTAGATATCGGGCGCCGGGTAGCCGTGCCGGCCGAGCGTCAGCGACACCTCGCCGCCGTGATGCAAGTCATGCTCGATCAGATGCCAGAGGATCCAGGCGCGCGTCATGACTGGTGGATCGCCCGGTTCCTCACCCGGATATTCCTGGGCCCACTGTTCCGGCGTCCAGCGTGCAATTGCCGCCTGCATGAGCCGCCAGGTCGTCTCCAGCCCTTCCACCAGCTCATCAGCCTTGCGTAGGGGCATGCTGGGGCTGTCCCAGCGGGCAAACGCGGCAATCTCCTCGGCGTCTTCGTCGACCTGGAACCAGCGCGCGCGGGCCCCGATCATATGCGTGACGATCTCTTCGATGGAGCGAATGCCCGGCTCCACGCGCAGACCCAACTGCACGTCGGTGAGCGGTGCCAGGGCTGTGATCAGCTTCGACTGGTACTCATGCCAGCCTGCATAGATGGCCGGGTTCAAAGATGGCGCTTCAATCATGCAAGACTCCTCTGTTGTCTTGTGCGGTACGCTTGGAACATAGGGCAGGTATTTCACGCTATTGTTGTGCCCCTTGTCAAGAGTACGATCTGCGCGTATGATTTTCGCCGGGAGGGTGGTATGACTAGGACGTTTCCCATCAGCGAGTTGGCCGCCGTTGACGACCTGCTGGCCAACATCTTTGACGGCCTGCAGCCTGGCTTGATGGGGGAATTCAGATCGGAGTTCGCGACTGGGTGCGCGACTCGCGCCGTTTCCGGGAGTTTGCCGGCAGCAATCGTACCAAAATCCGCGCCAAGCTCAAGAGCGCGCGGGATGAGGGTGGGCTGCTCGACGTACGTGCCGAACTGCAGACCGCCCTGCTGCTGCTCGGCGACGAGCGCTTTGCGCTGGAGTATGAGGCGTACGCCGCGGCCAAGCAGCGTGGCCCGGACTTCACCGTGACGTTCAAGACGCACACCCCTTCAATGTCGAGGTGCGCAGAATCCGTGCAGCAGATCTGGGCGCGTCCGACATGCGTAGTGAGTGACCCCGACTGCCCTGGCGTGCCCGGAGTCGTGCCACGAGGACACACGGGCAAGTTGATGGCGGTGCTGTGCGACAAGGTAGGGCAGATGCCTCCAAGCATCGTCAACCTGCTGTGGCTGGCGGCCGACGGTGAGCTTGCCGACTCGGATATCACCAGTACTGCAGCTGCGCTGCGCCAGCTGGCCGAACGCAAGGCCGACGACTTTTTCGTGCGCCGCGGCTTTGTGAACACCGGCGATTTCCTCAAGCAGTACGGGCGGCTGAGCGGAATCGTGGTGCGCCAGGATGGCGAGACCGCGGTCTGGCTGAACGGGCTGGCGCGCCACAAGCCCCCACGCGAAGTCGTGACGGCCATCGAGCGCCTGGCGCTGCCTTGAGCCCACCATCTTCAACCGGCCGTCCGGCTTCCCAAAAGCGGGATGTTAGCGTGGCAGGGCCATAATGACGCGTGTAGCGGTAGGCGCCGGCACCATAGACTGTGATAGTAAGAGCGACCTCTTGCAGGGTGAGTTCGGCCCACGTACCTGCAGGGACGGCGTACCGGACCGGATCCTCTGCCACGTTTTCGACTGCTGATTGAAGGGTGATGTAGGGCAGTGCGCCTGTGCTGGTCGACATGATTCCAGTGCAGATGGCCGTTCACGACGGCCATCACATGATCGTGTTGCGCCAGCAGTGTACGCACCTCGTGGCGGTTCTCTACCAGGCATTCGTGCGGGAGACCTGCGAACCAAACATTCCCCGCAAGGTCCTGGTCGGCCAGCGAGTGATGGAGGAAGATAACCGTATTCTTGGTTGTGCTCGCCAGGTCGGCTGCAAGCCACGCTAGCTGCTCAGCCGCAATGGTGGTCTGCTTCTCGCCGCTGGAAGGCTGAGCAGAGTGCAGCACGACGAAATGATACTCCGCGACGTCGAATGCGTAGTAGAGTGCCTCGACCCCTAGCAGGTCGCACAGCTCGGGCTCCGTGATATGTGCCGTGTCGTGATTGCCCGCCACGTGGTATACAGGTACGCCGGTGCCCGCAAACAACGCCAGTCCCTGTCGATAGTGAGCCAGGTCGCCGTCATGATCGCTGTCTTCGATAAGATCGCCGAGCTGCACGGCAAAATCGTAGCCACCGGCGGCGACCCGCCGCGCAAACGCCTTTGCCAGTGGCGCCGCCTCCTCCGTGAGCTTGCGCTCTATACCCCTATGAAACCCTGAGCCTCGTGGACCAAAGTGAAGGTCGGAAATCAACGCAATTCTCATTTATCCCCCGCACGCAAGATTTAGAGCCGTCCCTGTACGTAGAATATTGCCAGGCCGAGGACGCCGCCCGCTGCCACCAGCCATGCCGAGTTGATCTTGAGCCGAAAGAGTAGGAAAGCGGCGGCAATGGCAATGATTGCAGTCGGTATGTCGACGATGGCCGCGCGGCCGATCTGCCACAGCACGCCTGCCATGAGCGCAAGGGCAGTGACGTTGATGCCGTCCAAAAAGGCGGCCGTCCAGGGCGATTTGCGCAGGTGCGGCATGATGCGCGCCAGCAGGGCCACGAACAAGAACGAGGGCAGGAAAATGCCGATCGTGGCCACAGCTGCGCCGGGCACCCCTGCTAACAGGTAGCCGACAAAGGTAGCAGTGGTAAAGACCGGCCCCGGCGTGAACTGGCCCACGGCGACGGCGTCGAGCAGCTGCTGATCGGTCAGCCAACCGTAATTGACGACGAGGTCGCTGCGCAAAAAGGCGAGGAGAACGTAGCCGCTGCCATACAGCAGCGCGCCGACCTTGAGGAAGACAAGGAAAATGCGCCAAAGCGTAATTGGCGCTGCTGCGTCCGCCTGGAGCGCTAGTGCCGGTGTTCCACTTAGCAGCGCCAGGGCCAATGTCCCGGAAAAGCCGCGCAGCGCTCGGATCGCCCATGAAGAGGAACGCGCCGCCGAACAGGATGAGCAGCTCGTTATAAGCCCGAGAGATAGAGGGCCAGCGCCGCACCGCCGATCACCCACAGCAGCGGACTCTTGAGCGCCTTGGGCGCCAACCGCACCAGGGCCTGGAGCACAATGGCGATGATGACCGGCTTGATGCCGTACAGCAGCGCATCGCCCTGCGGCGTGCTGCCATACTCCACGTACGCCCAGGCCAGCACCAGCACGATCAGTACCGCCGGCATGATAAAGCAGACGCCCGCCGCGATCAGCCCGCGCCAGCCGCCGCGCTCGTAGCCGATGTGGATGGCCATCTCGGTCGAATTGGGCCCCGGAATCAAGTTGGTGGCGCCGACGAGGTCAAGAAAATGCTGGTCGGTCATCCACTGGCGGCGCGTCACGACCTCGTCATGCATCATGGAGATATGGGCGGCAGGTCCGCCGAAAGCGGTGAATCCCAAGCGCAGAAAGAGGCGGACAACTTCGGCGAGGGGCGTGCGTGTTGTCGTCATAACACCCAGGCTGTGGTTTGCAGCATGGACCAACTATCTGATCGCAGCGACAGATTTGTCAAACGCTCTCTTACCGGGAGGCTGAATCAGCCATTGACAGCACCGGGGCGGAGTGTTATATTTTGTTATATCTTAGCCAAAATAGTGTTAACTGGAACCACAGGCATAACATGGTCGCTGAAGAGTCTGTCAGGACCGCGGCTGTTGACTGACCAACGGCGTGACCAGATTGTGGCGCTGGTCGAAAAACAGGGGGCGGTCACGAATGAAGACCTCGTGCGCCGCTTTGGTGTTTCGCTGATGACGGTCTGGCGCGACCTGACCGGGCTTGGAAGAAGCCGGCCGGCTGCGTCGCGTGCGCGGGGCGCCACGCGCCTGGAGCGACGGCCAGAACCAGGGCCTTTCGCCGAGCCCTTCTATACCAGCAAGCAGGTGATCAACCAGGCCAAAAAGGATCGCATCGCCCGCTACGCCGCCGAGCACTTTATTGCGGACGGCGATATTGTCTTGATGGAGGCCGGCACGACGGTGGCGGCAATGGCGCGCCACCTGCCCGCCTACCGGCACCTCACCGTGATCGGCAATGGACTCGGCACCATGAATGAGTTGGCCAAGCAGCTGCCCGGCGTGACCGTCTTCTGCTGCGGCGGCCTTCTGCGCGACGTCGGCCTCACCTTCGTCGGCCCGCAGGCCGAAGCCTATTTCCGCCAGATCAACGCCCACACCTGTTTTCTCAGCGCCACGGGCATCGCAACCTCCGAAGGCGTGACCGACCCCAACCTGTTGGAAATAGAGGTCAAGCGTGCCATGGCCGCAGAGCGCCGCACGCGTGGTGCTGTTGATGGACAGCACCAAGTTCGGCGTGCGCTCGCTGGCCAAGATTTTCGACATACGCGACTTCGACGTTCTAATCACCGACGCCGACGTCCCGGCGGGTATGCTTGAGTCGATCCGCGCGCTGGATGTGGAAGTGCACGTGGCGTGAACTGGTAGACCCATCTCCCCAGGACATTCACCCTTATCCTCGCATCTCCTCAAAGAAGGCAACAACCGTCTCGATCCCACGGTAGAAATTCGGCAGGTGCATCTTCTCATTTGGCGCGTGCAGGTTGTCGTCGGCAAGGCCAAAACCCATAAAGACAACGGGGGCGCCCAGTTCCTGCTGAAAGACAATGCCGATCGGGATCGATCCGCCCTCGCGCATGTAGACGGGCTCGACGCCAAAGCTGCGGGTATAGGCCCGGGCGGCGGCCTGAACGGCGGCGCCGTCAAACGGGGCCAGGAAAGCAGGGCCACCGTGATAGACCTGCAAGCTTAACGTCGACTGTGGCGGGTGCAAGTGTGCGTAGGTACTGGTCGATCAGCCTGGTGATAACGGCTGGATCCTGGTCGGGCACGAGACGGCAGCTGATCTTGGCATGCGCCTCGTAGGGGATCACTGTCTTGAAGCCATCGCCGGTAAAGCCGCCCCACATGCCGTTGATTTCGAGCGTGGGCCGGGCGCCCACACGCTCGGTGACGGTGTAGCCCTGTTCGCCCCAGGCGGCTTTTGCTCCCGTCTCCGCCAACAGCTCGGTTTCGCCATAAGGCACGCGCGCCAGCGCTGCGCGTTCGTCGTCCGTGAGCACCCGCACCTGGTCGTAGAAACCCGGGACGGCCACGCGTCCGCCGCCATCGTGGAGCGCAGCCACGAGTTCGGCCAGCGCCTGGTTGGCGTTGTGCACGGCACCGCCAAAAGATCCGCTGTGAAGGTCACGCCGCGCGGTCGTAACGGTTACCTCGGCGGCCCACATGCCGCGCAGGCCGTAGATGATCGAAGGCTGGCTGGGCGACAGGATATGGGTGTCGGAGATCAGGACGGCATCGCAGGCCAGTTCCGGCTGATGTGTTTTGACATAATGCTCGATCGTCTCGCCGCCAAACTCCTCTTCGCCTTCGATCAACAGCTTGACGTTGACCGGCAGCCGGCCGGTCGTCGCCAGTAATGCCTCAATCGCCTTGACGTGGATAAAAGTCTGTCCCTTGTCGTCGGATGCGCCCCGGGCATAGAGGTCGTCGCCGCGCAGCGTGGGTTCAAATGGGGGGCTGGCCCACTTGTCCAGCGGATCGACCGGCTGCACGTCGAAGTGGCCATAGCAGAGGACGGTTGGGGCACCCGGGCCGGCGTCCAGCCAGTCGGCATAGACAAGAGGGTGAATGTCGCTCTCGATCAACCGCACATTGTGCAGCCCGATCTGGCGCAGGTGGTCGACCAGCCACTCAGCGGCACGGCGCACATCCTGCTTGTGGGCGGGGAGTGTGCTGATACTCGGGATCCGCAGCCACTCCTCCAGTTCTTCCAACTGGCGGGAGCGGGCAGACTGCAGGTAGGCGGCGAGGCTGCCCGCATTTTCTTCTGACATAGTAGGTGCTCATTTCGTTTTTGAGGCAGCTTGGCGCGGAGATGAGAGTTAGCGATAATATCGTTCACGGACAACCCACGCGCAGCCGCCGGGCTTTTCTGTTAAGCGCTAGTATACCAGTCAGCAGCGCCCACGCGATAGTTTGCGGCTGCCCATCCAAGTGCAACGTCTAGAAAGGTGCCCTAGAAAGGTGATGGCCCTCATGCTGCCCTACTACACACTCAGCGCCAACGCCCACCGGCTCGCCCTCGGCGTCAGGCCCTTAGCGGATGGTCCCGTAATCGAGATCGACCCTGCCAGCTACGCCGAAGAAATAGCGCTCAAAGAAGCGATCCTGGCCGGCGAGTACGCATACTATTACCAGGCCCTGCCGCAAAGTACAGCGGCGCAGTGGGAAGCGCTGGCACTGATCCTCCATGATCTTTGCCGGCACTATCCAGATGATTTCAGCCTTGCGTGCGCCGGGGACACCTGGAACTGGCACAACCATCGCTTGGGGGCATCTTGGCAGTTTCGCTACGGCGACGATGGCACGCTGGCCTGGGCGCCGCTAGATTGGATCGGGCGGCAGGTGCAGGAGGATCTACTGTTGATGGATGGGGCGACGCAGCCTGCCCCTTGGTCGCCGGCCAACTCTGCTTCGCCAACCGGTGGAGCCTCGAGGAGAAGCTGGGCCGGTCCTTCCTAGACATTCATGCGCCTGTACCGGGATTTGGGGAGCAGATCGGGCGGTCGTCGAACCTGCTGCTCGAGCGCCTGAAAGCGGACCGGCCGGTATGGCGCTACAACTGGTCGTTGGTGCTGGGCGGCGAACTGGACCTTTCGACCAAGGTATATGCTGCCGTGCAGGCGCAGATGCCGGCCGTAACTGCCGCCAATTGTGGCGAGTTATGCTTCTTCCGCACAGAACGGCAAACCCTGGCCCGCCTACCGCAAACCGATGCCGTCCTGTTCACCGTGCACACCTATCGCACGCCGCTGGACACCCTGGCACGTGACCCGGCCTGGGCGCGGCAGTTCTTGGCAGTACTAGACGGGGCATCTCCCGCGCTGTTGGCCTACAAAGGCGTTACGCCGGTAGAAGGGGCTCTGCGCGAGTACCTCTACGCCGCAGCTGCTGTAGATCGCAGGCTCAGCGGCCGAGATGGATGGCGCTCGCTCACCAGCTGAGCCGCATCCGATCTCGGCCACAACCCAGCAAGCTTACCGGCGCGTTCCGGCTGTCTCCTCCAGATTTTGCGGCTTGGGTGCCATACTGGGCAGCGATATCCTGGCCCCCGTCCAGCGCTGCAGCTTCTACCTGGCCGGTGTCGGCCGCAGCGACGCACGTGCTGCCGCTGACAAGGTTGGCGTCGTCGACGAAGAAACTGCTGATCTGCGTCGAATCGGCGGTGGCACGGAAGACCAGCGTTACGGTCTGGCCGGCGTAGCTGCTGAGGTCGACAGTAGTCTTGACCCAACCGCTGGTCTGGGTAGAACTGCAGAGGTTAAAGGTCTTGACGTTGGTGGTCGTGCCGTTGGCTACTACACGCACGTACCCGTAGTCATAGCCGCAGATGTCGGTAGATGTAATACGGTGCCAGAAGGACAGCGTCGTCTTCTGTCCTGCCGGCAGGGTAACGGACTGGCTGATCTGCGAGGCCTCACTGTTGGCGCCCGCCAGCCATGAGAAGTAGCTTCCGCTGTGGGCCGTCGTCGGCGAAGCACCGCAGCTGGTGCTGGTGCAGATCAGGGCATATCCTTTGGTGGACGACTGGGTCCAATTTACTGCGCCGCTTTCAAAGCCCGGGTTCTTGAGCAAGTTGGGGCAGGAGGACGGCGGGGGCGTTGCCGTGGGCGTAGCGGTGGGGGTTATGGTTGCGCCCGGCGTTGAGACTGGCGTAGAGGTGGGTGTCGGCGTTGGTGGAACGAGCGTCGGTGTGGCAGTCGACGGTACGGTTGTCGGTGTGGCTGTCGGGGAAGTACCACCGCCGATAAATCCAACATAGAGCAGGCGGTTGGGTGAGCCGGTGCCCGGGCTCGTCACCTTGTTGAGCGTGGCGCCGCCTGTCAGCGCCTGCGCAACCTGTGCCGGCGATGCAGACGGGTTGGCGGCAAGATAGAGCGCGGCTGCCCCCGCCACGTGTGGCGTGGCCATCGAGGTGCCGTTGAGCACGGCCTTAGCCGAACTGCCGGTATACCATGCCGAGGTGATCGACGATCCCGGCGCAAAGATATCCAGGCAGGTGCCGTAGTTTGAATAGGAAGCACGGGCATCCGTGCTGGTGGTTGCCCCAACTGTCAGGGCGGCCGCCGTGCGTGCGGGCGAGTAATTGCAGGCATTCTGGTTGTCATTGCCTGCCGCGATGGCGTACGTGACGCCGGCTGCGATCGAGTTGGCGACTGCCGTGTCCAGGGCCGACGAGGCGCCGCCACCCAGGCTCATATTGGCCACTGCCGGCAATTGGCGGTTCGCAGTGACCCAATTCACGCCGGCGATGACGCCGGAGTTTGAGCCCGAGCCGCTGCAGTCCAGCACACGCACAGGATGGATGGTAACCTGCTTGGCTACGCCATAGGTTGTCCCGCCAACGGTACCCGACACGTGCGTGCCGTGGCCGTTACAGTCGACATAATTCTGGCTGCTGCCGATGGCCGAGAACCCCGTGCCGATGCGGCCGGTGAACTGGGTGTGTGTGATGAGGACACCCGTATCGATGATGTAGGCGTGGACGCCGGCGCCGGTATTGGGATAGATGTAGGTCGAATTGAGCGGCAGGCTGGCCTGGTCAATGCGGTCAAGCCCCCAGGTGGCACCTGTCTGCGTTCCGTCCGCCTCGACCACGCGGGCCACGCGGTCGGGTTCAACGTAGTCGACCTTAGGGTCGCCCTCAAGTGTGGTGGCCGCCGAGATCTCCTCGCCTGGCGGCACGCGCACGGCGAACCCATTCAAGGCGGCGTCGTAAACATAGAGTATCTCGCCGTCAACGCTGGCGGCCAGGCGTGAAGCAGTAACCTCCGCCGTTTCGACCGGGGCGGTGGCCTCGCGGGCGGTCACGTCGTGCAAAACGACGATGAACTGTCCGGGGATAATGGCTCCGGCTTCGGACGCAGTGCCGCCGGCAAGCGACGGCAGGTACAACAGGTTCGCCGGCGCATCAGGCGGTTGGGGATCATCCTGAGCCTGCAGGGTGGGGACCGTCCAGAGCAGGCTGGCGGCGACGAGGAGTGCGATGAGGGAGAAGCCGATCCTGGGGCCGTGACGGCGAACTGCTGCGAATGAACCGCCTGCCGGAAAAGATGGTGGGCAAACTACGCATGCTGTTCTCCTCTACAAACGAAACGACCTTTGACGACCCTGCGCCAACGCGCTACATGCATCATGCGTCAGAACGCAATTAAGTGCATCGGTCTTTTGTCTGCAAGGTAGTGGAGCACTGCGCCGAGGCATGTAGAGGGGAAGGGTGCCAATAGTATACAACAGAGGCCGCCCTTCAAAGGCGGCCTTTACTGTACAATTAGCTTACGTTTGTCTTACGCAATGGCGGCGATTGCCGGCTGCCATTGCGGCACATGCCGCTAGTCCGGCTTTCCGGCGTCTCCCGCCTTGGCGTCAGGTGCTGGGCTGTCGGGTGCGGTCGCCGAACTGGTTCGTTCGGCCGCGATCTGGCGCAGCAGCTGCGTCGATGCGAGCGGCGCGTTCGGGAGAATCGTCGTAGACAAACAGCAGTTCGGGCACCACGCGCAGCCCACAGCGCATGGCCAGCTGGCCGCGCAGCCAGGGCGTGGCGCTTTCGAGACCCTTGAGAAAGTCGCGGCGGCTGACCTCTTCGTCGGCATGGTGTACAAAGACCTTGGCGTTGCGCAGGTCCTTGCTGATATCCACCCTGAGCACTTCCGCCAGGCTGATACGGGGATCGCTCAGCTCGCCCGCCACCATGATGGTCAGCTCTTCAAACAACAGTTCCGCCACACGCTGTTGGCGAATCTCGCTAGACATAGGGGCACCTCCTATCGAATGACGACGTAGGGGCACAATGTCCCTGCGTGACACCTGTCACGCGGTACCTGTGCCCCTACTATCATCTTCACGGTTGTCTACCGCACGCGCTGCTTTTCGCTGAATTCGATGACGTCGCCTTCCTTGAGCAGGGCGTCGGCGGCGCCAATATTGATGCCGCACTCGTAGCCCGTGCGCACTTCGGCCACATCCTCGGTGAAGCGGCGCAGCGTCTCGACGCGCGACCCGGCGGCGATCTCCTCGCCGCCGCGCAGCACGCGTGCCAGCGCGCCACGCTTGACATAGCCGTCGTTCACCATGCAGCCGGCGACGACGCCCTTGCGCAGCTTGAACAGCTGCAGCACGGTGGCATGGCCGACCACGATATCCTTGTAGATCGGCTCGAGCATGCCCTTGAGGGCATCCTCGATGTCCTCGATCATCTTGTAGATGATGTCGTAGTGGCGGATCTCGACGCCCGACTGCTCCGCACGCACGAGTGCCGACTTGTCGACGCCGACGCTAAAGCCGATGATGACGGCGCTGCTTGCCTCGGCGAGCATCACGTCCGACTCCGAGATGTCGCCGATACTCGCCTGCAGGATCTTGAGTTCGACCTCTTCATTGCCCAGCTCGTTCAGGCTGTTGACGATCGGCTCGAGCGTACCCTGCATGTCGGCGCGCACGATCAGATTGAGCGTCTTGGTCTCGCCAACCTCCATGCGGGCAAAGAAGTCCTCGAGCGACATGGTCGGGCGCGGCGGCTGCTGGCTCGCCACGTTGGCAGCCAGCTTGCGCTCCTCGGCGATGCGCCGCGCGTCCTTGTCGTTCATCACACGTTCGAATACGTCGCCGGCATTCGGCACCTCCTGGAGGCCCAGCACCACGACCGGCGTGCTCGGGCCCGCTTCCTGCAGCGCCTTGCCTTCGTAGTCAAACATGGCCTTGATGCGGCCCCACGTCTTGCCGACCACGATCGTGTCGCCGCGGCGCATGGTGCCGTTCTGCACGAGCAGCGTGGCGGTGACGCCACGATACTTGTCCAGCTCGGCCTCGACCACCGTACCGATGCATGCACCCTTCGGATTGGCCTTGAAGGACTCAACTTCGGCCAGCACGAGGATGTTATCGAGCAGGTCCTCGATGCCGAGGTTCGTCAGTGCGCTCATCTCGACCATGATGGTATCGCCGCCCCACTGCTCGGGCTGCAGCCCTTCCTGGGCCAGTTCGTCCATCACGCGCTGCGGGTTGGCATTGGCCTTGTCGATCTTGTTGATGGCGA
This sequence comes from uncultured Chloroflexia bacterium, assembly GCA_963701415.1. GTDB lineage: Bacteria > Chloroflexota > Anaerolineae > Caldilineales > Caldilineaceae > Fredericiella. The sequence continues at coordinate 103,781 of CAVPAH010000014.1, read as the reverse complement.
CGATGATGTGCACGCCGGCTGCGCGCGCATGGCTGATGGCCTCTTTCGTCTGGGGCATCACGCCGTCGTCGGCTGCAACGACCAGGACGACGATGTCGGTCACCTGGGCGCCGCGGGCGCGCATGGCGGTAAACGCCTCGTGGCCCGGGGTATCCAGGAACGTAATCTTCTTGCCGTTGATCGTCACCTGGTAGGCGCCGGTGCGCTGCGTAATGCCGCCCGCTTCGCCGGCGGCCACATCGGTATGGCGGATGCGGTCGAGCAGCGTCGTCTTGCCGTGGTCGACATGGCCGAGCACGGCCACCACGGGCGGCCGCTCTACCATGTTCTTGGCGTCCTGGCCTTGGACGACCTGCTGCACCTTGGAGCGGGCCCGCGGCCGCTCGACGGCGCCCTCGACTGCTTCCTCGGGCTCCGGCTCCTCCGTCTGCTCGGGCGCCGGCCACTTGACGGCGACGCCTAGTTCTTCGCCCAGGATCACGGCCGTATCGTGGTCGATCGTGTGCGTGATCGGCGCCATGATGCCGTACTGCATCAGGATCTTGATCAGGTCGATCGGGCTGCGCTGCATGAGCGTTGCCAGGTCGCGCACCGTGATCGCCGCTTCGACGGTGACCTCCTTGGGCAGTGGTGCCTTGACTGCCGGCTGAGCGCCGCCGCGTAGATCCTCGGTTTTGCTCGGCCCGCGATCGGGCGGGCGGTTTGGCTGACGATTGGGCTGCCGGTTATCGGGTGGGCGACTGCCCCCCTTGCCCCCGCCACCCTTATTTGCGCCGCCACCGTAGCTGCTGCCGCCTTTGCTCGCGCCGCCACCACTCTTGCTCGCACCGCCATAACTGCCGCCACTCTTGCCAGAACCGCTCCCACTGCGCGGCGGGGCCTGGGTGCCTCCGCGTGAGTCTTTGGGCGACGATTTGAAATTTGCGGTCATGTATAGACCTCCTCTAAACGTAAATGAACCAGAAGCCGATCCGTCATCCGTACCGACCGCCACGCGCAGGCAAGGCGCCGGAACAGGATATCGCCAACAACGGCGATGCTGTGCGCCTTCAGGCAGCAGAAAGATGAACAAGCTTGCAAAATAACGGTTCGGTTATGGTCGCAGTGGGGAGGAGCAGTGAACAAGCGGGGAGGTTGCTGAGGAACCAGGTCGGCGTATGCCGCCAGCGTTAGTTTCTCATGTGCTTGCTCCCGCTTGCCTGGTTGTGCTCCCGACCGCTGCGGCAACGTACTGGCACCGGGGAATCTGTGTTCCCCTGGGAACTCGCGCTCCCATTGGCGACAGCAGTCTACCGGCCGTCATGGTCTTCCACCTGGTACCCCAGGGTATCACCAAGCATCATACGCTTCATGCTATTCCTGTGTCATTCTGTTCCTGCGGCTGATACCGCACCTGCCTGCGACGCAGCGCCGGCTGCATCTTCCCCTGCGGGATCGGCTTCCGGCAACGATTGCGCATACTCTTGAAGGGCTTCCCGATTGGCGGGCGTGAGCTTTGTGCGCAGCGCCTGCTCGATCCGGCTGCCCTTCAAACTAACCTCCCAACATGACCGCACGGGGTGCAGATAAGCACCCCGCCCTGCCTGTTTGCCGCTGGGGTCAACTTCAACGGCCCCCTCGGCAGTACGCACCAGGCGCACGAGACCGCGCTTGCCGCCCACCTTGCGGCAGGCGATGCACGTTCGCTGGGGAACGTGCTTAGGGCGTGGTCCACGTACCTGTTTGGTCATTGTACTACAGCTCTAACCTCCAGCGATTTCCAGCAGCCGGCTAGTGTAAATTGCCGGCTGCCGGAACTTGTCTACCACCTGAAATCGTCCTCGTCGCCCCAGCCGCGCTTCTTCGGGGCCTTCTTCTTATCCTGCTTGCCGGGCTTGGCCGCAGGGCCTTTGGCCTTCTTGCGCTTGCCGCCGCGGGCGCCGAGCGACTCGTCGATCCATTCCTCGTCATCCTTGAGGCTGTCCTCGTCGATGCCGGCAAGCAGTTCGGCGGGCACCTCGATATCTGCCTCGGTGAAGCTGGCTTCTTTGCGCTTTGCCATGCGGGCACGCAGCATATCGGCCGTGATCACTTCGGGCAGTGCCTCGTCGGCCGGTCCCGAGGGGATCTCTTCGGCCGAGAAGGCGGACTCGGAAGCAGGGACCACAGGCGCCTCGGGGGCGACCGGCGGCCAGGCTGCGTCGACTTGGGCCGCCGATGGCAGGCCTGCGATTCCTTCCTGGTCCTCGAAGGCGGCTTCGCCAAAAGCCTTTGGCGCCGGCAGCTCGTCGATGTTTTGCACGAGTTCTTCGAACGACTTGAAATCGACTGGGAGCACGTCGGGGCGCTCGCCGCCAATGGTATCCATGTCGCGCAGGGCCTGGGCGGCCTGCCACAGCTTGTCGTCGCCACCCTCGTCCTCGCGGCGCAGGATGCGTTCTGCCTTGGCGAGCAGGTCGTCCGACGCCTTCATGGCCGCCTGCTGGGCGCGCTCGACGATTACGCGGTCGATGCCCTCCTCGCGGGCTTCGCTCTCACTCTTGATGTCGATGCGCCAGCCCGTCAGCTTGGCGGCAAGACGGGCGTTCTGGCCCTCCTTGCCGATGGCGAGGCTTAGCTGGCGATCGGGCACGATGACCGTGGCCGTCTTGATCGGGCTGCCGTCGTCGAGCAGTACCGTCTGCACCTTGGCCGGGCTCAGCGCGTTCTGGATATAGGTCGCGGAGTCGCTGCTCCACTCGATCACGTCGATCTTCTCGCCGGCCAGCTCGTTGACGATATTCTGGATGCGCAGGCCGCGCATGCCGACGCAACTGCCGACGGGGTCGACACCGGGCACGGTGGCTACGACGGCGGCCTTGCTGCGGGCGCCGGGCTCGCGTGCGATCGACTTGATTTCGACGATGCCATCGCGTACCTCGGGGATTTCCATCTCCATCAGGCGGCGCAGCAGGTTGCGGTGGGTGCGGCTGATCTTAATAACGGGGCCGCGCGTGCTCTTGTGCACGTCCACCACATAGACCTTGACGTACTCGCCGCGGCGCAGCTTTTCGGCGGCGATCTGGTCCTCGCGCATCATCAAGCACTCGTGCTTGTCGTCGAGCATGAGCGAGACGGCACCCGATTGGGTATCGATGCTGCGCACCTGGGCGGTAATCACCTCGCCCACTTTGTGGGCAAAATTCTCGTAGACCGTGTCGCGTTCCGCCTCGCGGATACGCTGGAGGATCACCTGCTTGGCCGTCTGGGCGGCAATGCGGCCAAAGTTCTCCGGCGTATCGGGCACGCGGATGACGTCGCCCACGCGCGCGGTCGGCACGAGCCGGCGGGCGTCAACCTCCAAAATCTCGGTGCGCGGGTTCATGACGTCGTCGACCACCTCGTGTTCGGTGAGGACACGCATCTCGCCGCTCACGCGATCGACTTCCGCGCCGACGTTGGCGACGGACCCATAGTTTCGCTTGTAGGCAGATATCAACGCTGCTTCGATCGCCTCGAAGATAATCTCGCGATCGAGACCTTTATCGGTTGCTACCTGGTTGATACCTGCAATTAACGCTTTTGACATATTCTGTTGTACTCTCCCAGCCCCCCTACGGTGAGAACGAGCCGAACCTGATAAACAATACCCCTAACAACAACAAAAGTGGGACAAGCCCACTTTCGCACGAACACTAGACCTCCGCTGCGTCATCGCCAACAGGCAAGCCTGTCAACAACTCGCTAGCTTCAGGATAATACCACACGTTGACAGCAAATGCAAGCCAGGCGCAGTCCGTATTATTAGGGTCGGTGAGTAGAGTACGCCACACCGGACGATCGAGTCCTCGGGCGCTGATTAACGACTTGCTCGACATCCCCTTCGAACGAACCTGCGTAGGCGGGCTCACTAGACGGGTCTACGACGGTGTGGCACAATGATGATAGAATAGACGTTCGCTTCTTCTAGCATTGCGCCGCACCGCCGGAAAGAGTACTGAAGCCTCGTCCCATGACCGAGAAATTCATTGCCCTGCGCCGTTCCCCCCATAAGGAAGCCGCCACCGAACGAGTCCACAGCGTGGCCGACACCCGAGCCGTGCTGGTGGAAGCCGCCCAGCAGCCCACTACGACTGAAACAGCTGGAGCGCATCGGCCTTCAGGTGCTGGATCCTTGCGAGCACAATGCCGACGGCGACAACAGCCTCTGGCCGCTCTGCTACCTGGATGCGTTTGTCGTCGAGGCGGATGATCCCCAGGTGGCCAACAAGGCGCGGCGGATGCTGCAGCCGGAGTACATGATCGTGCCCAACGCCGAGCTGGCGCTGGCGGCGCCTGAGCGGGGACGGCTGTACCAGCGGCTGCCCCACAGAGATCACCGGTGGCCGGAGGCTAGCGGCGTCGAACTGGCGCACGCCCAGGCCAACCGCGGCCAGGGCACGCTCGTGTGCGTGCTCGACACTGGCGTCGACGCCGACCACGCCGAACTGCGGCGCAAGGTGATCGACTTCCGCTACATTCCCCTCGACCCCCGCAGCGGCGTGATGCGCACCGTGCGCGGGTTTGACGTCGACGGTCACGGCACGCATGTCAGCGGCATCATCGCCGGGCGCAACGTGGGAGTTGCACCGGACGTAGACCTGATGGTGGCGGCAGTGCTGGAGAGCGAGACGCTGCGTACCAGCCTCGAGCGGGTGGTGGTGGCGCTCAACTGGGTGCTGGCACAGTTTGAGGACCCTGCCAACCGTGACAAGCCTGTGATCGTCAACATGTCGCTTGGCTTTCATGCGCGCGTCGCTCGACCGCACAGACCTCGAAAGCCCTGTGCAGGGGCTGCAGAAGGTGCTCTCGACCCTGCTCGACGAGTTTCACGTGCTGCCGATCTGCGCCGTCGGCAATGAGGGTGTGAACTCGGTGCGCGCGCCCGCCTATTTTGGTGATACCCTTTCAGTAGGCGCCGTCGACTGGGACCTGCAGGTGGCGGGCTTCAGCGGCGGCGGCAAGTCACCGCTGACCGACGAGATCGAGCCGAACCTGGTTGGCTACGGGGTGGACGTACTTTCCAGTTTCGAGCGCACCATTTACAATCGGAGCCTGTATCGCAAGATGAGCGGCACAAGCATGGCCGCTCCCTACGTCACAGGCATTGCCGCCCTGCATGCGGCGCAGGATCCCGGGCTGCAAGGGCGGGCGCTGTGGGATCATCTGGTGAAGACTGCGCTGCCGTTGGATGCGCCTCCTGACCGTGGCGGTTCAGGGCTGGCGCGCTTTGTACAGGAGGATGAACTATGAGCGCGGCGCCATCGGCTTCAAGTGCGGGCGGGGCGGGCCATTCCACGCAGTGGATGAACGTCATGGTCGAGTTCTCACGCACCAACAACTATGATCAGGACAAGCCCGATCAAAACAGGCCCATCCAGGAAAAAATGAGCCGCAGCGAGCGCTACCGCCGGCTGCGCGACAACGCGCAGCGTCATCGCGATGAACTGCGGGCCTGGATTGCCAGCGAGGGCCTCGAAGATGAAGTCAGGGATATGGGCGACGCCCTCGCCTTTGACCTGCTGTTCGTTACCGCCACGCCGCAAGGGGCCGCCGCCCTCAACCGTGCGCCTGGCGTGGTAGCGGTGCGGCCGGCGACGGATCTGACCGGTCCGGGCAGCAGGCCCAAGTGGAGTGGCGCTGATCTATGGCTGAATCACATTATGCCATGCTGCCGGTGCCCGATGCGCTGGAGATCGTGCTTGCGCAGGCGCAGCATCTTGGCGACAGTTCATGTCCCGCTGGCGGCGGCGCTTGGCCGTGTGCTGGCGGAGCCGGTGCTGGCGCAGGATCCGCTGCCGCCTTTCGCTGCCTCGATCAAGGATGGGTACGCCGTGTGCGCCGCCGACGGTCCGGGCGAGTATCCCATCGTTGGCGAGGCGACGGCTGGCCGCATCCCGCCGTTTACGGTTGCGGCGGGGAGTGTTGCCTATATCACAACCGGTGCGCCGGTGCCGCAGGGCGCCGACGCTGTCGTGATGGTGGAAGAGACGGAACTGCTGCCTGCGCACAACGGGGTTGCTCACGTGCGGATCGGCAAGCGCGTCAAGCCGGGCGCCGATGTGCGGCCGATCGGCTATGATGTGGCGACGGGCGAAGAAGTGCTGCCGGCTGGGGTGCGGCTGGGAGCGGCAGAGCTGGGGCTTGCTGGCGACCGTCGGCCAGGCCGTGGTGCCGGTCGTGCGGCAGCCGCGCGTCGCCGTGCTGTCCACGGGCGACGAGCTTTCGGATGCAGGAGCCCGGCTGGAGCCCGGCAAGATCCGCGACAGCAACCGCATCACGCTGTTGGCAGCAGTGGCGGCAGCGGGCGGCGAGCCTCTCGACCTGGGGATCGCACCTGACGACCAGGCACAGCTGGAGGCGAAGGTGCGGCAAGGGCTGGCGCAGGCCGACATCGTCGTGACCTCGGGCGGCGTCTCTATGGGCAACCTGGACTTTATCAAGCCGCTGCTCGAACGTGCCGGGACCGTGCACTTTGGGCGGCTGCGCATGAAGCCGGGCAAGCCGCTTACTTTTGCCACGGTCGACGTGCAGGATGGCGCAGCACCTGGGCGGCGGCTGATGTTTGGGCTGCCGGGCAACCCTGTCAGCAGCCTTGTGACCTTCTACCTGCTGGCTGTGCCGGCGATTCGCAAGCTGGCCGGTTGGGCGGACCCGCGCCTGCGTCGCGTGCGCGCCAGCCTGGCGCAGCCGCTTCCGCTTGATCCCGAGCGGCCCGAGTATCATCGGGCCGTGGTACACTGGGATGCCGCTGCGCAGGCGGGCCAGGGCGGCTTTCGTGGCCGTGAGCACGGGCAACCAGGCGAGCAGCCGGCTGCTGAGCTTGCGCTCGGCCAATGCCCTGCTGGAACTGCCGGCGGGTAACGGCGTGTTGGCACAAGGGAGCCCGGTCGACGCCCTGTTGATCGGTGACCTGTAGGAAAGAGTGAGTATGAGCGAGCTGACCCATCTTGACGCGCGCGGCCAGGCGGCCATGGTCGACGTCGGCGAAAAGGCCGTGACCGTGCGCACGGCAGTGGCGCAGGCCGAGGTGCATATGCTGCCCACGACGCTGGCGGCGATCCGCGACGGCGACGTGCCCAAGGGCGACGTGCTGGCGGCGGCGCGCATTGCCGGCATCATGGCGGCCAAGCGCACGCCCGAGTTGATCCCGCTGTGCCACACGCTGCTGCTGTCGAAGGTAGCGGTGGACTTTGAACTGGACGACGCCCGCAGCTGCGTGGTCATCACCACCACCGTGCGCTGCACCGGGCAGACCGGCGTCGAGATGGAGGCGCTGACGGCTGCCAGCGTGGCGGCGCTGACGATCTACGACATGGCGAAGGCGCTCGAGAAGACCATGACCATCAGCAACCTGCGCCTGCTGGAGAAGCAGGGCGGCAAGTCGGGCGACTGGAAGCGCCAGGCGCCTTAGGGCCAGCTGCATGGGCGCAGGAAACGAGAGAGCATATGCAGATTCGTGTTCGACTTTTTGCCACCCTGCGCCAGCTGGCGGGGTGGGCGCACCAGACCCTTGACCTGCCGGAAGGCGCCACCGTCGCCGACGCGCTTGGCCGAGCTGGACCGGCGCTATCCGCAGCTCACGGTCACCACGCGCACCATCTACGTGGCCGTCAACCAGGAATATGCCAAGAACACGCAGCTCCTGCACGCCGGCGACGAACTGGCCCTCTTCCCACCCGTTTCGGGGGGTGACATTGGTCGCGTGCCCTGCACGGCACTTCGTTGGTCATAGAAAGGGACGACCCATGACAACACCCAAGAAGCTCTATGAGATCACCGACCAGCCGCTGTCGCTGGACGACGTGGCGGCGCGCGTGAGCCGCCCCAACTGCGGCGCGATCACCACCTTTGGGGGCATCGTGCGCGGGGAAACCGTCACGGAAGAGGGGCCGCGCAGCACCGATTTTCTGGCCTACGAGGCCTACACCGAGATGGCGGAGCAGATGCTGGCCCGCATCGGCGACGAGATCAAGCAGCAGTGGCCCAAGGTGGAGGTCGTCAGCATCGTGCACCGCACGGGGCGCCTGGAGATCGGCGAGCCAAGTGTGGTCATTGCCGTAGCGACGCCGCATCGCGGCGACGGCTGTTTTGAGGCGTGCCGGTATGCGATTGAGCGGCTAAAGGCCATTGTCCCGATCTGGAAGCAGGAAAACTGGTCAGACGGCGCGGTGTGGATCGAGGGGCCGCAGCAGCCGGAGCTGACTGCTGGGTCTGGCGCAGGGCTGGCACGGAGCAGTAACGCCTCGCGGATTAGTGGCAGCGGGTCTACAGCCAGATCTTGCCCTTCACCGGCGCGCCGGTTTCACCGGGCGGCGGCAGTGGCGCCGGGGCATGCCGGATGCGTTTGGCGCGCAGATAGGCGATAGCCAGGTGCAGGACTTCTGCGCCGCTCAGCTGCGCCGTGTTGAGACGCAGGTCGGCCTCGGCACGGGCGTTGTGCAGCAGCTGGCGCTCGGCGGCCAGGTTGGTGGCGTCCCACGTGACGTCGGGACGCCGCTGCTGCTGCGCCTCTAGGGTGGAATCCAAGTAGATAAGAATGCGAGGGACGTCGAACTGTTTCCACAGCGTGGCGGAGTAGCTGTGTTCCTGGCTGACGGCGCGGGCGTCATAGCCGTGCTCGCGCAGCGCCCGTACCAGGGTCGATTTGCCGCTGGCGCTTACGCCGACTACCTTGATGACGGGCAATTTCTGCTGCATCTTGCGTCGAGTAAAGCCTTTTCTCCGGCGCCGTGCAGTGAGCACGCTCTCCAAACTGGGCCTACCGCTGGCAGACTGGACAAAAGCGCAAGCGCTATATTGGGAATCTCGCCGTGAGGCGGCGGATGTCGGTGTCGTCGCGCTGCGGCATGATCTTGACCACCAGCACCGTGACATCGTCACGTGGGCGGCCGTGATCGAGCGCAGGGCGGCGTCGAGAATGGTGTCGGCGATGGCTTGGGCGGGGCAGCCGGCATCGGGGTCGATCGCCAGCACAATGTTCGGGCAGGTTGATCACGCTGCCTGTGGCGGCGCCTGCGCTCCAGACGCCGTCGGTGAAGACGATTAAGCTCAACGGCGCCGTCAGCGGCAGCTCGGTGATTGCCGGCTTGTTGATGCGGTGAACGCCGATGGCCTCCGTGGGCGTGTCGAGCCAGAGGAACTCCTCGCCGCGGCGCAGCAAGCTGGGGCAGCGAGCGTTGCGGCTGATCACGAGCGTGCGCGTGACCAGGTCTACGCTGACGATGTTAAGCTCGGCGCTGACCTTGCCCTCGCGTTCGGTGTAGAGATAATCATGGGTGGCACGGGCTACGGCACCATCGCGCACGCCTTCGGCCAGCAGGGCGATCGCCTTGCGCACGACCAGGTTGCTGATCGCCTTTGCGCTGCGCCCGGAACGCTGGCCATCCGCCACGACGGCGCTGATCCCGCCCTTAGGGCGCTCCACGATCTCCACGGTGTCGCCACTCTCGGACGAGGCATACTTGCTGACTTTGGCCACCGCCACCTGGACTTCGTACTGTGCACGCATTGACCGCTCGTTCTTTACTTACAGCTCGACGTCGACGCCCAGGATATCGTTAATGCTAACCTCGTAACAGCGGGCGAGCGCTGTCAGCTCCGGGAGGGTGAGACGGCGATCCTTATATTCGACGTCGTAAAGCAGCTGTTGTGAGAGGCCGGTGCGTTCCTGTACCTGCTCGTAGGAAAGGCTGCGTGTCGCACGCAGCTGGCGCAGGATCTCGCTGACGCGGCTGCGCGAAAGCTGGCGAATCGCGTCGCGTACGTTGACTTCGTGCTGCACGACAGGTGTGGTCGTGCGCTGCGGCGTCTTGCGCATTTGGATGACCGATTCGCGCAGGCGCTGTAAGAGCGTTTCTTCTGAGTCACTCATCGTTCACTGCTGCCTTGGCTGCAACGCCACTTAGGATTCCATTCCGACGACTATGGTACCGTCACCGAGACGTTCACGACGCCGGACGTAATGCCGCCACCCGACCCATCGCTGCGTGCCTGGAAGCTGGCCGTGCCGCGCGCCTGTGACGGCGCGTCGGCAGGTACGCTAAAGCTGTGCGGTGACAAACGCCGTGTTGCTGGCCCCGATGTTGTTGATCGGCAGGCCCCCGGAGCCGCAGACGCCATCAGGTCGACATAACTGTACCGGAAAGCCTTCGCTGGAGAGCAGCATGACGGTGACGTTGTCGGTGCCACTACCCCCGTTGGTAACGAGCAGGCCCACTTCGCAGGTCTGGCCGGCAGCGCACTGGATGTCAGGACTGCCGTTGACCGCCAGGTTGGTGGCATAGTACATGTTGGGCGGCGGCGTCGGCGTGGCTGGCTCCGGTGTCCAGGTTGGCGTGAAGACCGGCTCAGGCGTGAAGCTGGGCGTCACCGTGACAGTTGGTGTCGGTGGAAGGTAGGCCACGGTTGTCGTGTAGGTCTGCGGCGAGCCGTCGGAGAGCACGACGAGGAGCGTATAGACCTGGTCCTCTGCCTTGCGCATGCACTCTTCGCGTTCGCCCTGGCCATTCTCCGGCAGGTTCTCATAATACACTTCGCGCACGTTCTTGACGTTCCACTGCACCATGGTGCAGTCGCCCTTCATCAGTTCCTTGTCCTTGGGGGCGAACATAACGATCGGCGTTCCCAGCGGCGCCGGCGTTGGGACTGGCGTGTTGGTGGGCACTGACGCCACAGCGTTTTCCCCAGTGCCCGCCGCAGCGTCGCCTGCGAGCGGCGTAGAGGTCGGCACATCGAACACGGGGGTCGGCCGGCGCGTGGGCACCAGCAGCTCCACATCCACAACGGGTGTCCCTTCGGCGGGGTCGCCGATTACTGTGCCGCTGCTCCCAGTGCTTGTGCCTGTACCAGCCCCAAGAGCGCCGGGGTCGATGCGAATTGGGGTCGGCGTTACGGCCTGTGGCAGCACAGGAATGATCCCGGTATCGCCGCCATTGCCGGCCCCGACAGCGGGCTGCTGCGGCGCAGCGATCACCACAGGCTGGGGCGTGGCCGTCATCACGACATACACGGCAGGCGTGGGCACGCTGCTGGCTGCCGTCTCAAGAGCCTGGATTGGCCGCTACGTCCACGCGGCCGGCGGTTTGGGGGCGCAGGTCGCGTGTGACCCACTGCCAGCCGCTGTAGGCGGCGGTCAAGCTGCCGCACAACAACACCGTTGCAAAGATAAGGGCTGCCCCCAGCTTGCCCCACCGGGCGCGGCGGCTGCCATCGTCTCCGTCGAGTGCTGCTGCGCCTAGCATAGCCAGCTCGGGCCCGGACGCTGCGGCGTTCGCCGTCCACGTATCTTCGGCCGTGTTGACAAACGGCACGAAGGCTGTCCCCAGCGCCTGGTCTTGTGCGTAAGCACTCCCGGTGCGATAGCGCGGGCAGCTTACGCAGGCGGCACCCAGACAGTATGTCGCCTGGTCGCCGAGCAGGATCAGTTCGGGTGTGCCTCCTGCCAGGCAGTGGTTCTCAAAGCTTGGGAACTCGACATGCGGACCGCGGCGGTTGTTGGCGTCCAGCGTGCCGAGAAACGGGCAGACTTGTTGCGTCATGCGGGCTAGTTTTTCTTCTCCAGCACCCAGGTGGCGGCCATGGCGAGTGCCTCATCGGGAGTTGCGATCTCGCCGGCGGCTTGTGCTTCCTGCAGCCGTTCCAGCAGGCTGCCCACTTCGGGCCCGGGCTGGAGGTTGAAGTAGCGCATCAGGGTATGCCCGTCCACGAGGGGGCGGCGCACCTGCTGCAACCCCTCCGCATGAAAGGCGAACTCGAGCAATTGGACCATGTGGCGCAGATAGCCCTCCCAGTCGGGCGGCGGATCGGCCATAGAGGTCGCCTGGTAATCGGCCAGGGCCAGCATCACGACGTCGACGCCGGGCAGAACGTCAAAGCCGCGGCCCCCGGCATCCCGAAAGAAACGAAAACAGGCACGCCTGCTCAACGGATTTACCCCAAAGCTGGCGTGCAGATGATGGGGGCGCATATGGGCGGCGACCACCTCCTCGCCGAGTTGGGCCTCCTGGCGGCTGAAGCGCAGCGCCTCAAGGCGCCCGCGGGTCATGGCCGCGCCCAACTCGTCGTGGCCAAAGAAGCGGTAGCGTTGGCTGCGCATCTCGCTGCCCGTCTCGCCTGCTTCGCACTACGTCTCTTCGAGCGTGCGCGTCTGCGGCTTGCCGATATCATGCAACAGGGCATGCCAAATCGAGCCAATCGATACGCAGATGGTCGGCTGTGATCGCCTGCATAAAGTGCTCGCGCAGCCGGAAACGCCAGGGCGTCAGCGCCGCCTGCCATGCACTGAACGGCGGGCGTAGCGGCCGGCGATCTCCTCGCCGCAGAGCCAGTCGCGCAGCTGCTTGGCAAAGGTGACCGCCGCCAGCGTATGGCTGATAGACGTCAAGCACGTGCGGCGGGCTCTGCTCAACACCGACCATGCCGGCTACCTCGGGCAGGACATATGGCAGCAGGCCGTAGCGGCGCAGCATCTCTACAGCAGCTGCCGGCTGCTCGGACTGCAGCGTCTTCCACAGCTCGTCGCGCACACGCTCGGTGCTGGCAAGCCGGATCGTATCTGCCATGCGCAGCATCTGCAGCTCGGTCTGCTCTTCGACGGCAAAGCCAAGCTGGATGGCAAAGCGCACGGCGCGCAGCAGGCGCACGGGATCTTCGGCCAGGCTGGAGGGCGAAACGCGGCGCAAGATTCCCTGCTCGAGATCGTCGCTGCCCGCCGGTGACGTCGACAAGCTGCACGGCCGTTCGGCCCTGCCACTGCGACGGCGAGCGCATTGATGGTAAAGTCACGTGCCCGCAGGTCGCGCTCGATCGTCCCACCGCGCATGGCCGCGATGTCACACACCAGTGGCGGGGTTGTGGCCGTAAAGACGAGCCGTGCCACATCGCGCTCGGGATCCATCGGGTAAAACGCCCAGCCCAGTTTGTCTGCCACCTGGCGTGCAACCAGCAGCGCCGAGTGCTCGACGACCACGTCCATGTCGTTGGTGGACTTGCGGATGCCCAGGAGATGGTCGCGCACGACACCACCCACGACGTAGACCGGCGCAGTGGCGGCGGACAGGGCATTTAGCAGGCTTTGCAGTGCGGAGTGTCTCGGCGACCAGACAGTGGAATTGGGCATGCGACAAACTTCGGTCCGTTGCGGCTGGGAAATATGACGATTATAGCATGTGAATTGATGATCTAGAATGTAGAATACGGTCAGGATACCGGAATAGTGCTGTTGGGGTCGGACCGGGCGCATGTGATTCCCGGGTGAATAGTAGGCGATATGCCAGGTTGTGCTCGGATCTGGCGTGTTGTGTTGGGTTTGCCTGGTGGTGATGGTGCTGCTTGGGCGGCCAGCTGAGTTGCTTCGCTGCCGGTGTACGCCGGTCCGGATTCTCCGCAGTCGGGTCCGGTTACAGATCCAGGGGCCAAGGTGCTCTACCTGACGTTTGACGACGGCCCTTCGGGATATACGCAGCCAATTCTGGACGTGCTGGCCCGGCACAACGCCAAGGCGACCTTTTTCGTGTTGGGCCGCCAGGCGAACGGCAAGTTGGATCTGCTGCGCGCCATGTACGACGCTGGGCACGGGATCGCCAATCATACCTACAATCACCCCTATCTGACCTCGCTGAGCAGGCAGCGTTTTCGGGAGGAAGTGCTGCCACGGCCAGCGCCATCGGCGGTCTGGATCACGGCTGTCTGCGACCGCCGTACGGGGCGTCGAACACGACGGTGCGCGCCGAAGCGGGCGATCTCGGCTACACGCTGGTGACCTGGACATTGACCCGCGTGACTGGAGCCGGCCGGGTGCGGCGGCCATCGCGCAGCGGGTGATCAGCCGGGCCCTCCCAGGGGGCGTCGTGGTCTGCACGACGGCGGCGGCGACCGCTCGCAGACTGTGGCGGCGTTGGAGACAATCCTCACGCGAGCTGGGCGCGCAGGGTTACCAGTTTCGCCGCGCTCTGCCGCGACGGCGCACCCATGCCGATCACGCCGCCGCAGCAGGTGCAGCCTGGCATGGGGCCCGACACCCCGGTGCCATCTGTGCCGCCAGTGCCGAGCGGTCCCTCAGGCGGTATCACCGGCCCTTCTGCCGGCGCGGAGCTGCGCGGTACCGTCAGTGGTCAAGGGATTTGCCCAGCCACGCCACATTTCGCAAATGGCAGCTGGACTCTGCTGATAGACGGCGTCGGCGAGACTTTTCTTGCGCTGGGCGAAACCCCGGCAGAAGAGAGGGCCGAGTTGTTCGCCTGGGACACGACACGTTATCCGAACGGTAAGCATGTCCTGCGGCTGCGGGTCGTGTACGAGGGAATGAACTACGACGAGTACAGCGTGCCGGTGACAATAGCAAATAGAACGTGAGACATAACGTGCCGGGAACCTCTCAGGTCCCCGGCACGTGTGCCGCGATTTACGCCGGCTGTGCGGCCAGCGTGCCTGACCCGTTTGTCCGCTGGGCAGTCGCCTGGACGACCTGCTCCTGGCGCTTGAACTGGCTCATGTAGAGCTTGTAGTAGAAGCCTTCCTGCGCCAGCAGCTCCTCGTGCGTGCCGCGCTCGACGATCTCGCCCTTGACCAGCACCAGCACCTGGCTGGCGTTGCGGATCGTGCTGAGGCGGTGGGCGATGACGAAGCTGGTGCGCCCTGCCAGCAGCTGGTCGAGCGCCGCCTGGATCTGGCGCTCGGTGCGCGTGTCGACGCTGCTGGTGGCCTCGTCCAGGATCAGCAGGTTGCGGGTTGGCGAGGGCGGCGCGGGCGATGGCGAGCAGCTGGCGCTGGCCCTGGCTCAGGCCGGCGCCGCGTTCGCCCAGCACCGTCTCGTAGCCGTTCGGTGAGCTTGCTCGATGAACTCGTCGGCGCGGGCCAGCTTGGCCGCGGCGATCACCTCTTCGTCGCTCGCCTCGGGCCGGCCGTAGCGGATGTTGTTCATCACCGTGTCGCTAAACAGGAAGGTGTCCTGCAGCACGACGCCGATCTGGCGGCGCAGGCTGGCAAGCGTCACCGTGCGCACGTCGACGCCGTCGATCGTCACGGCGCCGCCGGTCACGTCGTAGAAGCGCGGCAGCAGGTTGACGAGCGTGGTCTTGCCGGCGCCGGTGGGCCCGACGATGGCGATCGTCTGTCCCGGCTCGGCCTCGAGGTTGATGTCCTTGCAGCACCGGCTCGCCCTTCTTGTATTCGGCCGTGCACGTGGTTGAAGACGACATGGCCCTGGATCGCGGGCATGGGCTGGGCGTCGAAGCGCTCCTGGATGTCGGGCATCTCGTCGAGGATGTCGAAGATGCGCTCGGCGCCGGCGATGGCGCTCTGGATGTTGGTCCACAGGATGGCGATCTGGGCGATGGGCTGGTTGAAGCGCTGGACATAGCCGATAAAGGTGATGATCAGGCCCAGGGAGACGGCGGTGCCGCCGAGGGTCTGGCCGCGCAGCATGAGGACGCCGCCGACGCCGGCCACGATGGCGATGGCGACGTAGCCCAGCGCCTTCGAGTGTCGGCGCCAGCGCCGAGGTGTAGGCGACGGCGCGCACGTTGGCGTCGCGATTGGCGGCGTTGCTCTGGCGGAAGTTCTCGATGTTGGCGTCTTCGCGGCTGAAGGCCTGCGCCTCGCGCACGCCCGAGATGCTTTCTTCCAGTTCGGCGTTGACGTTGCCGATCTCCTTGCGCGTGCGGCGGAAGGCCTTGCGCGCCTGGCCGCTGAACCAGACGGTGGCGATCGCCATCAGCGGCACGACGGTCAGGCTGAGCAGGGCATAGGCCCAGTTGATCGCCAGCATCGTCCAGGCGATCCAGACGACGAGCAGGCCGCCGCTGAGCACGTTGACCAGCGCAAAGCCGAGCGCCTGCTGGATCGTGCTGGTGTCGTTGGTGATGCGGCTCATCAGGTCGCCGCTCTCGTGCTTGCTGTAGTAGCCCAGCGACAGCTCGTGCAGGTGGTCGAAGACCTCGACCTGCAGCCTGCGCAGCACGTGCTGGCCGGTCCAGCCCATCGAGAAGAACATGAGCCCGCCGGTGAGCGCGCCGAGGACGTAGACGCCGACCAGCCCGAGCACCAGCCGCGTGAGGCCGGCCATGTAGGCGCCGATCGGCGCGCCGGCCGGCACATTGCCAAACCAGCAGTTGGCCGACGCCGCTGCGGTATTGGGCGCGACTGGCGCTGCCGGATCGCCGTCGGCGGCGTCGGCTGCGTTGGCGGCCGCGGCCGCCTGCGAGGTCACCGCCGGCGTCAGGTAGCAGTCCACGGCCTGGCCCGTCAGTTCAGGTGTGAGCACCTGCGTCCAGGCGTTGGCTATCATCAGCACGAGCACGCCGATCAGGATCAGCCAGTAGGGCTTGAAGTATGCGGCCAACCGGCGCACAGTCGTGCCCGTACTGCGTGGTTTGCTGGTTTCTTGCTCCAGCAGTCCCGCGAGGTCCCATCATATTGCTATCCCCCTTACCTGACGGCCTTCGTCATAGAATCAGCGTGCAGCCGCATCCTGAACAGGCCCGTCTTGAGCAGCCCCGTCGTCACGCCCCAGCTCGGCCTGAGCCGCCATTTCTGAGCCGTGACGGCACCGGTTCGTCTCCGTCTGCTGCGGCGACCGGGTCTTCCACCAGCTGGCTGCGGTAGATCTCGGCGTAGATCTCGCTGCTCTCCATCAGGTCCTCGTGCTTGCCCTGGGCCGCCACCCGGCCCTTGTCGAGCACGACGATCTTGTCGGCGTTGAGCACGGTGCTGATGCGCTGGGCGATGACAAAGCTCGTGCGCCCCTTCATCAGGCGGTCGAGCGCATGCTGGATCAGCACCTCGGTCTGCACATCCACGCTGCTGGTCGAGTCGTCCAGGATCAGGATGCGCGGGTTGAGCAGCAGGGCGCGTGCGATGGCGATGCGCTGCTTCTGGCCGCCGCTCAGGGTCGTGCCGCGCTCGCCCACCGGCGTGTCGTAGCCGTCGGGAAAGCTGAGAATGAAGTCGTGGGCTGCAGCGGCCTTGGCGGCTGCGATCACTTCCTCGTCGCTGGCGTCCGGCCGGCCAAAGGCGATGTTGTCGCGGATGGTGCCGGTGAAGAGGTTGGTCTCCTGCAGCACGATGCCGATCTGGGTGCGCAGCGACTCAAGCGTCACCTCGCGCACGTCGTGGTCGTCGATCATCACCTTGCCGCCGGTCACATCATAGAAGCGCGGGATCAGGTTGATGACGCTGCTCTTGCCGCTGCCGGTGGCGCCCAGGATGGCCACGGTCTGGCCCGGCTCGGCCTTAAAGCTGACGCCCTTGAGCACCGGCTCGCTGCTGCCAAAGTAGCGGAAGCTGACATCGTCAAACTCCACCGCGCCCTTCACCGGTGGCAGCGGCATGGCGCCCGGCTTGTCCGTCACCTCGTTGTGGGCGTCGATGATCTCGAAGACGCGGTTGGCGCTGGCGGCGGCCTGGCTCATCTGCGTGATGATAAAGCCCAGCTGGCCCAGCGGGAAGAAGACGAGGATCAGATAGAGGCTGAACTTCTGCCACTCGCCGATCGTCAGCGTGCCGTTGATGATCTGCTGGCCGCCAAAATAGAGGACGGCGGCCTGGCCCAGGTTGGCGATCAGGAAGATCACCGGGAAGAGAAAGCTGAAGATGCGCTGCACCTCGATCTGCTGGTGCATCAGGTCGTCGGCGGAGCGCTCAAAGCGCTTGTGCTCGCGCGGCTCGGTGCCAAAGGCCTTGACGACCTTGATGCCTGCCAGGTTCTCCTGCAGGATCGTGTTGAGCGTCGACAGCTTGGTCTGCACCTTGATAAAGAGCGGCTGTGTGACCATGCCGAAGACCATGAACATGCCCACCGCGATGGGCAGAATGGGCAGGATGACCAGCGTCAGCTTGACATTTGTGACCAGCAGCATGATAAGGGCGCCGGTCAGCAGCAACAGGGCCTGTACAGTCATCAGAAGGCCCTGGCCGATAAAGAGGCGCACCTTCTCGACGTCGTCCGTGGCGCGCACCATCAGCTGGCCGGTGCGGTTGCGGTCGTGATAGGAGAACGAGAGGCGCTGAATCTTGGCGAACAGCTCGTTGCGAAAGTCAAAGGCGACGCTCTGGCCCGCCTTTTCCGACATGTACGATTGGGCAAAGGCGAACAGGCCGCGCATGACGGCAAAGACGAGAATCAGCCCCAGCGACCAGTAGAGAGCCGTGTAGGGATTGGCCGCCAGTTGTTCGAGCTTGTCCTGCGTCATGCCCATCGATGCCATGGCGGCCTGCTGGGCGTTCGCCGGCATCGCCGCCAACTGCTGGGCGGCCATGCCCTGCGTGATGGAGTCAAGAATGTTCTGCACCATCTGCGGCACCATCAACTGGGCTGCAGTGCTGAGAAACAGCGCCAGATAGGCCAAAATAGTGATATTGCGATAATGGCCTAGGTAGCGAATCGCGCGGCCAAGATTCTTAAAGCTTGGTCGTTCGCGTTTTCCAGCGGGGGGAGCACCGCGTACATTCTGCGCACGTACGTTTTGGGTCATTATTCCTGCTTCCTTGCCTCGAAATACCGCGCCAGGATTCCAGCACCAAAAAAAGTATTATACCCGCGATCAGTCGCGGGCGAATGATTATCATAGGCCGGGAATGCGAAAAAGTCACCTAGCCATTGGTTTGGGCTGAGAAGCAAATGTCCGGGGGATGTTCGATACCGTCCCCGGAACCTCTAAGGTTCCGGGGACGTGGACGCTCTCATCGCGTACAAAGCCGCACCAATTACACCCGCATCATTGCCTGCCGCGCTGGTCTGTATTGTCGGGGAAGTACGGTCCTTGCTGAACTGTCCCATTACGTACTTGGACACTAGTTTCATGTAGGGAGCGTAGAGCAGCGGCACGGCGCCGCCGACCGTGACTATCTGCGCACCTGTCATACGGCACACGTTCACAATGCCCGCGGCCGTGATCTTGGCAGCCCACTTAAGGCACGCCGCAGCCTCGCCGTCGCCATATTCCGCCGACGCGGCTATTTCGTCGAACGGTGCGCGGCGCCCCGTGCGTACCGCATAGTCCGCCTCAATGCCGAAGCTGCCAGCAATCTCGCCAAAATAGACGCCCCCTGGCCGATCAAGCGGCAATGGCGCGCACACAATCATGTGGTCCAGAAAATCAGGCGCGACGCCTTCAGTTGGCGCGCGCCAGCGCTCAGCATGGCGCTTCCCAGCCAACCGTCTCTGCGGGTCACGTACAGCGTGGAGCCGGAAGCTTCCTGCTCCTCTCCTCTGAGGCTGCGCCAGTGGGTCTTGAATACGTAGCGGTCTACGTGAGCCTGCACCGCGGCCATAAAGTGCGGCGCAAAACCGCGCAGCACGATTTGGTCGGGGTTGATCATATGAATCACGCCGGTAAGTGCCGCGCCAAACGCCGTGGGATCGTCGCGCAAACCGTCCATCAGCCTGGCACCCGCATGGTAGCGGTCCGTGTCCGGCCCAATAAACTGCTGATAGCTGAACTCGCCGGCGCAGGAATCAGCACCCTCCAGCAGGCGTGCGTGCTGCACGATGGCACACCCAACCCGGGTGCCGGCGGTTACATGCAAGAACGTACTGCTGCGGCCGACGCGTACGTACTCTGCCCAAGCTGCGGCACGGGCGTCGTTCAAAACGCATACCGGAACCCTGAACCCGGCTCCTGTCGCAACCGCCGCCCAGTCCGTACCGCGGTACCCTGAAAATGCATAGCCCTCGCGCACGATTCCGTCGCGGCCAATTAAGCCAGTCGCTCCAATGCCGATCGCCGCCACTGGACCCGAAAAATCGGTGGCAATTCGTGCCAGTGCCTTCCTTAGAGCTGTTTGCGCTACGGCTGCTGGGACGATCCATTCGTCTTCAGTCAGCGCCTTAGATGAATCCTTGCCATAGCTGCTGCCTGCTTGAGTCTTGAAGGCGAACTCCTCCACTTCCCCAGAAGTCTGCCACGCGAGCCGGGCGACACCTGATCGTCGGCACGCTGTAGGCCACCCGGTCCGCCGCGCTGCCATGGCTCCGCGACCAGGCGGCCAGACGACGCTGCCCGCCTGGTCCACCACGGCAAACTTGATCGCACTGCCGCCAATGTCGACGCCAATCGTGAATGCCATGCGAGCCGCTAGCGGTCTTCCCATGCGCGGCAGACGTCAATGACATAGTCGATCTCGGCCTGCTCCAGCTCAGGGTAGAGCGGCAGCGAGATTACGCTGGCGGCGGACCTCTCCGAATTGGGGAGGCTGGGGTGCGAGGTCGGCGGGCAATCCCCAGGAGTAGCCTTCCTGCTGATGGATTGCGATCGGGTAGTGCAGCTTGGCATCGACGCCGGCATCGTTCAGATACTTGAGCATCTCATCGCGCTGGGGCGTTTCGATTACGTACAAGTGGTACACATGGCGGTAGCCCGGTTTCTCGTAGGGCAGCTTGAAGCTTGTCTCCTTGAGTCCGGCTGTATACATGGCAGCGATCTCGCGGCGGCGGTCACTCCACTCGGTGATTTTCTTGAGCTTAACACTTACGATCGCCGGCGTGCAGGTCGTCCAGGCGGCTATTGTAGCCCATGCTGTGATGCGAGCGGCGGTTTGAACCGTGATTGCGCAGCGCGCGGATGCGTGGCACGATGTCGTCGCGATTGGTGATGACGGCCCCGCCATCTCCGTAGGTGCCCAAATTCTTGTTTGAAATGAAGCTGGCGCAGACGGCGTCGCTGTACTCGCCGATGGCAAAACCATCGCCGTGGGCGTCGATGGCCTGCGCACAGTCTTCGACCACAAACAGGTTGTGGCGCCGGGCAATGGCAGCGAGGGCGGGCATATCGACCATCTGTCCGTAGAGGTGGACGGGTATGATAGCCTTGGTCCTGGGGGTGATCGCCGCCTCGATCTTCGTAACGTCGATGTTGCACGTGTCGGGTTCAATATCGACAAACACCGCCTTGGCGCCCACAAACCAGATGGCCTCAGCCGTGGCGAAAAAAGTGTTGGCGACCGTGATCACCTCGTCGCCGGCGCCCACGCCGAGGGCAAGCAGCGCCAGCCACAGCGCGTCGGTGCACGAGTTGACGCCAATTGCCGTTTTCATCTTGAAATAGGTGGCGAGTTCCGTTTCAAAGCGCGCCAGCGTTGGGCCGAGCACGTACTCGCCGCTTTCCAGGACGTCCTGGATGGCAGCGTCAATCTCCGCCTTGAGCGCATGGTATTGGCGGACGTGGCCATAGAATCCAACATTCATATGCGGTTTCCTTTACTGCTTTTGCCGAGCTTAGGCGTGTAATCAGGAGCCGCACATCAGCGGCACCCACAAATATTGTACCTGAATCTGGGGGTTGCATGTTGTCGGGAAAGTGGATAACATGGAACTTGTTCCCAGCAAAGCTTTCCCATGCGTTCCTTCTATCTGAAAAGGAGGCTTTCCGTGAGTGAGGCGAATCGTTACGAGATGAACCGCCGCGCGTTTCTACAGGCAGTGGGCCTGCTCGGCGGGGCATCATTGTTGGCTGCCTGTGCAGCACCAACAGGAGGCGCCCAGGCGCCCGGCAGCGCCGCAACCACCAGCAGCGCCGCAGCTTCAAGCAGCACCGGCGGGCAAGTCGTCAACTTCCTGTGGACCGATACGAGCAATTTGCGCCAGCCGCTCATCCAGGACTTTGAAAAGGCCAGCGGCATCAAGGTCAACCAGACGCAGGTCCAGTACAACCAGCTGTTCGACAAGATCGTCACCTCCGTCCAGGGCGGCGCCGATGTCGACGTCATCGAAATGGACACGATCTGGACGCCGCAGTTTGCATCGGCAGGCTGGGTGCAGGACATCAGCGATCGCGCCACGGATGCGATCACCAGCGACGTGCCGGAGTCCGCGTTGAGCGCCGTGCGTTTCAACGGCAAGCTCTATGGCATGCCGTGGTTCAACAGCGCCAAGCACCTCTTCTACAACCAGAAGCTCTTGAAAGACGCCGGCTTCGATGCGCCGCCGGCGACGCTCGACGAGTTTGTGGAGCAAGCCAAGGCGACCACCGAAGGAGGGCCAGTGGGGTTCGGTCTGGTCGTGGAAGCAAGCCGAAAGCCTGATCTGCGACTGGGTAGCGCTCATGTTTACGCAGAAGGGTGCCCAGATCCTCGACGCCGACGGCAAGGCGGTCTTCAACGAGATGGGCGGCACCGATGCCTTGCAGTGGATGGTGGACCTGCTCTACACGCACAAGGCTGCGGATCCGGCTTCGCTGGAGTACACCGAGGACGATGTGCGTAAGGCGCTGATAACCGGCACCTATGCCCTCACCTACAACTGGGAAGGCACCCTGCCGGAGGCCAATGACCCCAGCCAAGTCACAGGCGGCGCCGAACATCGTGATCGCACTGCTGCCGGGCAGCAAGGATGTAAAAAGCTCCAGCGTCAACGGCTCAGAAGGCTGGGCGATGCTGGCCGGCTCCAAGAACCAGGATGCTGCCTGGAAGCTGCTGGAGTACATGGTGAGCCCCGCGTGGCAGAAGCAGGCGGCGCTGATCGCAGGCGACTACCCTGTCCTGTCGTCGCTCTACAACGATCCGGACCTGCAGAAGAATGTCCAGGACTTCCCGATCTATGGCGAGCAATTTAAGTACCTGGCCGTGCGCCCGCAGGTTCCGGGCTACACGCAGAAGTCCGACATTATCCAGCGCTATCTGCATGAGGCCCTGCTGCAGAACATGACGCCCAAGGCGGCGATGGATGCTGCGGTCGACGAGGTCAACAAGGCCGGCAGCGCGCCGTAACGTTTGCCTGCTGCCAGGAGGACACCCTTCCAGGAAGGGTGTCCTCCTGGCAGGGTGTTCGCAAGTTTATCCGTCGCAACCTCTTGACGGTACTTTCCTATGACCAATCGCACAATCCGTCGCGGTGAGCTATCCGAACGCACCTTGGGCCTGTTCATGCTGGCGCCAATGGCGTTGGTGCTGCTCCTGGTCGTGGCCTACCCGCTGATCGACTCGTTCATCTTGAGCCTGCACCGCGTCAACCTCGGCAACCCGGAGCAGGGGCAGCCATTTGTCGGATTCTCCAACTACCTGTACGCGTTCCAGCAGCAGTCGTTCTGGTACTCGGTGCAGCGCACGTTCTACTTTACGCTGATCTCGGTGGCGCTGGAGCTGGTGCTGGGGCTGCTGTTTGCGCTGCTGCTCAACGAGTCCTTCCGCGGCCGGCTGGGGGCGCGCCTGGCCATGATTGCACCTTGGGCGCTGCTGACGGTCACCAACGGCGTGCTGTGGGCGTGGATCCTCAACCCGACCTACGGCGTCGCCAATCTGATCCTGATGAAGCTCGGTGTCATCGACGCGCCCAAGGCGTGGCTCAGCGATACGTTCTGGACCATGAACGTCATCATCCTGGCCGACGTCTGGAAGACCGTGCCCAACATGACGCTGCTGCTGCTGGCCGGCCTGCAGCCGATCTCGCATGACCTCTACGAGGCGGCCGAGGTCGACGGCGCGTCGCGCTGGCAGAAGATAGCACACATCACACTGCCGCTGCTGCGCCCGGTGATCCTGGTGGCCGTGGCGCTGCGCACGATCGGCGCCTTCCGCGTCTTTGACATCATCTACGTGCTGACCGGCAACGGCGGCCCGGCCGACAGCACCAAGGTCATCTCGTTCTACGCCTACGACCAGGCCTTTCGCTACCTCTTCTTCGGCTATGGCGCGGCGGTCGCCTGGCTGATCACGGCCTTCATGCTCCTGCTCATCATCCTGTATATGTGGCTGCTGCGGACGGAGGATGTAGGATGACATCTTCGGCGCGCGGCAATCTGCTCAGCCCGGCACTGCGCTGGGTGCTGCTTGCTGTCTACCTTCTCTTTACCCTGTCGCCCATCGTCTGGCTGTTTCTCAGCACCATCCAGACGCAGGCCAGCCTGCTGCGCGTGCCGCCGCACCTGCTGCCGCAGGAGATCACCTTTGCCAACTACGTCAACATCTTCAAGCCGGCGGCGTTTGGCGAAAACAGCGGGCAGTCGACCTTCTTTCTGGCCCTGCGCAACAGCGTGCTTGTGGCCTTGGGCACGACGGCGATCGCCATGACCCTGGGCACGCTGGGGGCCTATGCCATCGCGCGCTTCAACATACCCGGGCGCCGCTGGCTGCTGCTGCTCGTGCTGGGCACGCAGCTGCTGCCGGCCATCTCGATCATCATTCCGCTGTTTCGCATGTTCAAGATGACGTCGCTGCTCGACACGATCTTTGCCCTGATCCTGGCCTATTCGACCTTCAGCATTCCCTTCGTCGTGTGGATCATGGCCGGCTACTTCCAGAGTGTGCCGGCCGAGCTGGAAGAGGCGGCACGGATCGACGGCGCCAGCCGTTTCCAGTCCTTTATCCGGATTGCGCTGCCGCTGGCGGCGCCCGGGCCTGGCGGCCACCGCCATCTTTACGCTGCTCAACTCGTGGGACGAGTTCTTCTTTGCCCTCGTCTTCACGTCCACCTATGCCGCCAAGACCGTGCCTGTGGCAATTGCGGAATTCATCGGCCGGCACAGCGTGGACTGGGGCATGCTGGTGACCGGCGGCTTCATCGCCAGCCTGCCGCCGCTCATCATCTCGCTGGTCTTCTACCGCTACATCGTGTCCGGCCTGGCGGCAGGCGGCATTAAGGGCTAGACGACTGCAGACTTCTATCTGGATCGGTCTGTGCTTCTGATCGCCTACCGGCAGAAGAGGCGCAGGGAATCGTCAGGTCGCGCTTTTGACCCACCAATGGTTCTGCGGTACAACGGTGGGAATCAATTCACCCAACACTTTGTCGGCCGGGACGGTTTGCTTCCGGCGCAAATTCGCCAACGCACCGGAGCGCCAGCATGGTTGCCGCCTATGTGCAGGCACTGCGCGGGTCGCACCGCAACGTGCGCTTGTTGTTAACCAACTCCGCCCTGCTGGGGTTTGCAATCGACGGCGGCATCTACTCCGTCCTTCTCAACCTCTACATCCTGCGGCTCAATTTTGGTCCCGAATTCGTCGGCCAGGCCAACTCGGTCGCCAACCTGGTGTTTGCGTTTGGCAGCCTGGCGGCAGGGTGGCTGGGCACCCGGTTTGGCGGCCGCCGTATCATGATCCTGGGCCTGCTCGTAACGGGGTTCGGCGCGCTGGCCGTCCCCATGACCAACATGCTGCCGCTTGACCTGGCGCGCGCCCTGGGTATCTAACCAGCTTCACGATCGCCTACGCCGGCCTTGCCCTTTACTACGTGAACTCCGGCCCCTATATGCTCAAGGCTACACGGGAAGAGGCACGCGGCAACGTCTTTGCCTTTCAGTCGGCGCTTAACTCGATCGCATCGTTTGCCGGCGGCTTGATCGGCGGCCTGATGCCGGCGCTGTTTGCCGGCATGCTTGGCGTGGCGATGACGCAGCCGGGCCCCTATGGTATCCCTTTATTTCTGGTAGGCGTGATCGTCCTGGTGGCCTTCGTTGTCGTCCTTCAGACGCGTGACGCCGAGGAAGATCAGCCGCTGGAGATAAGGGCACAGGCCGGCGGTGCTCCCAGCATGGTCTCCGCCTACCGGCTTGATCGTGTTTATGGCAGGGGTGCGTTTCCTCCAGGTGGCGGGCATTGGCGTCACCATGACCTTTTTTAATGTGTATATGGACAGCGCGATGGGGCTGCCCACCGCCCAGATCGGCTTCATTGCCGCCACTGCGCGCCTGGTGGCGGTGCCGGTGGCCCTGCTCGGCCCCTCGCTCAGCCGCCGCATGGGCTTTGGCGCCACGGCGGTCTTTGCATCGGCCTGTGCCGGCCTCGGCCATGCTGCCGATCGCGTTCGGCGGCACGGCCGCCGTGGCGGGGCTGGGCTTTGTCGGCGTGATGTCGTTTACGTCGATGCGCTACCCAGCCTTCTACGTCTACATGATGGAGCGCACGCCCGAACGCCTGCGCGCGATCATGAACGGCGCCAACGAAATGGCCGCGGGCCTGAGCTTTCGCCGCCATTTCGCTCGTCGCCGGTTATGTGATCGTCCAGGTGGGTTACCCTGCTGCGTTTGCATTGGGCGCAGCGATCACGCTGCTGGGCACACTGATCTTTGCGCTGTATGTGCGGTTCGGCGCACGGATCGGTAAACGGCTAGGCGCGCGCAAGAGCCCCGTTGGCTGCCGAGCAGGCACAGGCATTCGCCCCCTACAGCCGTTGCAGCCGCCGCCATCTCAGCTAGGGAAGCGCCGCCGCGCCTGTTCGATCTCGACGGCCTCGGAGCTGAAGCGATAGAGCTTGGCGGGGCGGTGATCGCCGGCGCGCATGTTGCCGGTTTCTTCAAGCACCCCCGCCGACAGGATCTTGCGGCGGAAATTGCGCTTGTCGAGCGGCTCGCTCAACACCGTCTCGTAGACCTTCTGTAACTCGGACAGGGTAAATTCCTTGGGCAGCAGCAAGAAGCCGAGCGCCGTCCATTCGAGCTTCCAGCGCAGCCGCTGCAAGGCATATTCGAGAATGCGAGCGTGGTCAAAGGCCAGCTCGGGGAGCGAGTAGATGCTCCACCAGCGTGCTTCGCCCGCATCGCTGCCGCTGTGAATCATCTGCTGGGCCACCTCGTCGGCGCTCAGCAGGGCAAAATAGGCGACCGTAATGACGCGCGCCCGCGGGTCGCGGTCGGGCTGCGCCAAAGGTGTAGAGCTGCTCCAGGTAGACGTTGGAGACGTTGGTTTCCTCTTTGAGCTCGCGCTGCGCCGCATCATAGAGATCCTCCTCCTCGCCTACAAAGCCGCCGGGCAGCGCCCACTTGCCTGCAAAGGGATCGTGCGTGCGGCGAATCAGCAGCACCGTCAGCTCATCGTTTTGAAAAGCGAACAGGATCATATCCACCGTGACGGAGGGGCGGGGATATTCGTAGGTGTAGAGGGCGGGAGTTGTGACTGGCATGAACTCGCTCAAAGCTTACCTCGCACTTCATTGTGCCTAGTGTCAAGTTTACACTAATTATAGCCGGCCAGTGAGGAAATGTCAAAGTGAAAGGATTTCGTATTTGGGCGGCCCCGTGGTAGGCTGGTGGGATGCTGCGCATCATTCAACGAATGCAGCCACTGTTTTTGGCGCTGGCCCTGCTCTTTATCGTTCTGCTGCTGCGCAGCCAGTGGGCCGAACTGAGCCAGCATACGTGGCGCCTGAATCTCTCCTGGCTGTTGGCCTCGGCGCTGTTTATGCTGGCCTCCTGGGCGCTGGAAATCCAGGTCTGGCGGCAGCTGCTGGCAGTCGTCGGGGCACATCTGCCGTACTGGCCTGCGGTGCGCATCTGGTTTTTAAGCGCTATCCTGCGCTACGTGCCGGGCAACATCTGGCAGCCGCTGTCGATGACCCTTCAGTGCCAGCGGCGCGGGATCGCACCCGAAGCTACCCTCACCAGCGTTGCCTTTTACCAGATCCTGATCCTGCTGGCGGCCTCGCCGATTGCCGCCGTCTATTTTGGCTTGACCGGCAATTGGGGGCTGCTCACCGGTCTGCTGCAGGCGTGGACACCCGTGGTTGGTGGCAATAGGCCTGGTACCCGTGGTCATGTTTGTCGTGCGGCCATCCTGGCTGATCGAGGTGGTCAACTGGTTCTTGGCCAAGTTCAACCGAACGCCCTTGGTTGCCGGCCTGACGCGCGCCAATGCCGCTTGGGTGCTGATGCTGGCCATCGTCGACTGGCTGCTGTGGGGGGCGTCCTTTGCTGCGCTGACGTTTGCCCTGCAGGATTTCACGCCGGCGCAGATGGTCCAGTTGGCGCCCGACCTGGTGGCCGCCTACGCCATCGCCTACACGATTGGCTTCGTCAGCCTGATCACGCCCAGCGGCATCGGGGTGCGCGAGGGAGCCTTGTATTTGCTGTTGGCCCCGCTGCTGGGAGGCGGCCTGGTAACCGTCGCCGCCATTGCGATGCGCGTCTGGGTTACGCTGGGCGAACTGCTCGCCGCCGGCGCCAGTCTTATCTTTCTGCGCGAAAAGAACCTGCCGGCGGCGCAGCCGTCGCTGGTCGAGTCACCTCGGGGTGCGGTGCAATGACCTCTCGCGCACGCGCGCTGCTTATACTGCTTATCCTGGCCGGTTTTGGCCTGCGTGTCTTTCTGCTGGACAGCCAGAGCCTCTGGTATGACGAGGGGGTCACGGCGACGATCGCGCAGCGCAACCTCGTCGAATTGACGCGCTGGACGGCCAACGACATCCAGCCGCCTTTGTATTACTACATCGTGGCGGGCTGGGGACGGATCGCGGGTTGGAGCGAGTGGGCGCTGCGCTATCCCTCGGCTGTATTTGGTGTGTTGGCGATCCCCCTCCTGGCAGTCCTGGCACTGCGGCTGGCGCGGCTGCGCGACGCGGCCCTGCTGGCCGCATTGCTGGCGGCACTGCACCCACTGCTTGTCTACTATGGGCAAGAGGCGCGCATGTATACGCTGCTGGTGCTGCTCGGCATTCTGGCGGTGTACGTGCTCGCCCGTGCAGCAGATCGTGACCCGCCAGGCTGGCCCTTGTGGGCAGCCTATGTAGCGGTGGCAACGGCTGCGATCTACACGCACTACTTCGCCATTTTCCTGTTGGTTGGGTTGGGGTGTGCGTGGTTGTTGGATGTGGCCGTGCGCCAGCAAGCAGTTCGGGAGAGCAATCGCACCCTTTGTCGCGGCCAACGCCGCCGTCGTCCTGTTATATCTGCCCTGGCTGGCCAACCTGGTCACGCGGCTGCGGGTGGATCGCAGCTATTGGACGGGGACGCTGAAACTCCATGAGGCGCTGCTCGATATCGCGCTGCGCTTTACGAGCGGCGAGACAATGGCCGAGCGCATCGGGCCTGTGGCTGCTGCTCGGCTATGCAGCGATAACGCTGGCCGCCGGTTATGGCTTGTGGCGCTTGTGGCCGCAGACGCGCCGTGTCGTGATCTACACGTCGTTCTGGCTGGTGGCGCCCATCCTGGCGGTGCTGGTGCTGGCCTTCAACGTGCCAAAGTTTAACGCACGCTACGTGATGCTGGCGGCGCCGGCGCTGCTGCTCGTGTGGGCCGTGGGCCTGGCCGGCTTGGGTACGCGCCGGCCTGCACAGTCCTCCGGCGACGCAGCGGACGGGCTCCGCACGCAGCGTGCGGACGAAACAAGCGGGAATGCCGGGCAGTCGTTGGGCGGCCGGTCTGTGTGTTGTGCTGCTCGTCGCCGGCGGCCTCTGGTCAAACTGGAACTGGTTCTTCAATCACGCCTATGACAAGGACCACTGGCGGCAAATCACGGCTTTTCTGCGCGACCGCGTGGCGCCCGACGAGCAGATCGTGCTGGTGAGCGGGCATGCCTGGCCCGTATGGCAGTACTATGCGCCTGACCTGCCCGTGGTGCGGCTGCCCGACCTTGAAATCCTGGACGTCGACGCCGTGCTGGATTTTGACACGAGCGGGCCACCCCTGATCGCCGCCTTCGACGAGGCAGGCGGCAAGCGCGGCGCCTGGCTCGTTAACTGGCAGGACGAAGTGGTCGATCCGAACGACGTGGCGCCGGTGCAGTTGGAACTAGGCGGACGGGAGAAGGGCCAGAACTGCCACCTTTAATGGCCTGACACTGCGCCGCTACGGCGGCATCCGCCCTGCACGCTTCGTGACGGCGCCGCCGGTCGAGCACGTGCTGGACGCTCCTTTCGGCGACCAGGTTATCCTGCGCGGCTACAAAGTGCTGAACAACGGCGACCTGCTGCTCTTCTGGCAGCGCTCAGCAGGACCAGAGGCCACCGCCAGAGACCTGCACATGTCTTTGACGACAAGCACGTTGGACGGGCAGCTGCTTGGCCATCCTGCCGACCGGCGCCTGGCCGGCTACACCTATCCCTACGTTCCGCTGGCCCGAGGACAAGATCGTGATGGGCCACATACCTGCCGCGGATTGGCTGGGCGACAATCCCCAGCCAGGGACCGTTCAGTTGAGCCTGCGTGTCTACGACGGCGAAGATGCTGCCGCCAGGCCTCTTCCGACGGTAGACGGCGCCGACGAACTGCAGGTGAAGCCGGTTGAAGTCGTGATTGACTGATAGATTTGACACCCCCGCGCGAAGATGACAAGATGCGATGAGATGAGACAGACGATACCCAGTCAAATTTTGCGCCCAGTTTTGCTGTTGTGTGTTCTGACCTCTGCCGCTCTGCTTCTTGGCGCGTGCGGGCAGCTTGAGTTCTCCAGCGGGCCGCTCCTCTACGACGTATCGTTCTCCAAAGACGCGATTACGCCCAACGCTGACGGCGACAACGACGCCACCGAGATCAAGTACAGCCTGCGCCGGCCGGCCAATGTAACCATCTCATTTGAAGACGCGCAAGGCAAGAGCTACTACTTCCGTGAGAGCCGCCGCCGCGCCGAAGGCGACTACAACGTGCTGTGGGGCGGCGTCGTCGACGAGCCGCAGACGATCGAGACCAGCTATGGCCCCGTCGAAGTGCTGAGCCGCGTGCTGCCCGATGGCGTGTACAAGTGGACGATCGAGGCTACCGACGACGCGGGGCAGAGCGCCAGCGCCAGCGGCCAGATTACCCTCAAGGACGGCGACACCGAGCTGCCCGAGCTGCATAACTTTGTCGTCGTGCCGGACACGTTTCGGCCCAACCAGGACGGTCTGCGCGACGATTGGGTGAGCATCAGCTATTATCTGAACAAGGATGTCAACAGCGCCACCTTGTTTCTTGAAGATCCCGATAACCCGGCCACGCGCACCTTTATTGCCGAAACGCCAGGCGTCGCCAAGCCTGACGAGCGCGGCTACCACGAATATCGTTATGAGGGTGGGGTCGATCTCAACGCCGAACCGCCGCCGGACGGCACCTACAATATCGTGGGCGAGGCACGCGATAAGGCCGGCAATGCCGTGCGCGTGGTGCGCACGCTGACGATCGTTGAAGGCGGCAAGCCGCGCGCCGACGTGGCGCAGGGCGAGATCGACTGGGAAGGTGAAATGAACCGCATCGTCAGCGTGGCGATCGGCGAGCGGGTCTGCTTTACGACCGTCGTCACCAACGAGGGTACTGTGCCGATCCGTACCTCCGGGCCTTGGCCCGGCCAGGAGTACAAGTTTAGCGAGAACTACAACACGCTTGCTGCCAACGAGAATGACGAGTCCTGGCTGCAGCAGGCCGGCGTGTGGCGCTTTGGCATCAACTTCGACACGACTGGCATCGACTTCCCCTTCCGCTGGGCTGTAGGCCGGCAGGAAGACCTGGAAAAGCGTGTTATCGACGGCAAGGACCAGTGGTACCTGATGCCGGGCAAGTCGGGGCAAGTCAGCGGCTGTATCGTGATGGACGAGAAGCCGCCCATCGGCACCACCTTCTGGTGGGGTGGTCTCATCCACCAGAACGTAGAAGTCGCCAACAACAACATCGACCGGATTACCGTGCAGGTAGGCGTACCCTAAGGGGACAGACGGCCATGACCACGAAACACGCCCCGGCTGCCAATCATGCCGCCAGCACAGCCGTCATTGTCGTCAACTACAACACCTCTGCGCTGCTGCGCGGCTGCCTGCAAAGCATCGCAGCAGCGGCGCGCTATGCCGGGACCGACGCCGCTGTGTGGGTGGTGGACAATGCCAGCAGCGACGACAGCGTCGCCATGCTGGCGGCGGAGTTTCCGCATGTGAACGTCATTGCGCTTGCCGCGTAACATCGGCTTTACCGGCGGCAACAACATGGCGCTGGCGGCGCTGGGTTTTTCGGCGCCGGTTCCGCCCGATCTCATTGCGCATCAGCGCTCGAATCAGCGGCCGACCCGCCCGCCTGACTATGTGCTCCTGCTCAACCCTGATGCCGAATTGACGGTGGGCGCGCTGCGCCAGTTTGAGCGCATGATGGCGCACTTTCCACGCGCCGGCATCTGTGGAGCATATCTGCAGTATGGCGACGGCCGCTTTCAGCACGGCGCCTTTCGGTTCCCCAACCTTGCCCAGGTGGCGTTGGACGTCTTTCCGCCGGCCGGCCTGCCCGGCGCCAACCGGCTGTACGACAGCGGCATGAACGGTCGCTACCCGCTGGCCCAGTGGGAGCAGTTCGACCCGTTTCCGGTCGATTTTGTGCTCGGCGCGGCCATGTTCGTGCGCAGCGCCGCCATTCTGGAAACGGGCGTGCTGGACCCGGACTACTGGATGTACTGTGAAGAAATGGACTGGTGCATGCGCATGCACGCACGCGGGTGGGAGGTCTATGCGGCGCCCCAGGTGCGGGTGATCCATCACGAGGCGCAGAGCAGCCGGCAGGTGCGCTGGTGGGCCTATGCGCGGCTGTGGAAAAGTCGCTTCCTCTTCTACGCTCGGCATCGCCGTCACTATCCGCCGGGTCACCTGGCGGCCGTGCGGCAATTGGTGCGCGTCGGCGTTGCCCGGCAGCGCCGCGCGATTGAAAGCCAATTTGCGCGCGGTGAAATTACGGGCGAAGCTGCTGCCGAGGCGCTACAGGCACTGGAGACTGTGGCAAGATTGTAGATTCTCTGGGGGCGCCCTGCGTCCCGGTCATGCAGGCAGTTCGGAGTTTGCTATGCTGCGGTTGGTGGCCGTCATCTTGACCTATAACGAGGCGCACAATGTCGACTGGTGCGTGCTCAGCCTGCGCGACTACGTGGATGCTGTGATCGTCTGGGATTCCGGCAGCAGCGACGACACGGTGGCGCGCGCCCAGCGGGCAGGCGCGCTGGTCGTACAGCGCCCGTTTGACAACTATGCTGCCCAGCGCCAGGCCGTGCTAGACACGATCGCGGCGGAGTGGATGCTGTTTGTCGATGCCGACGAGCGTGCTACGCCGGCACTTGATGGAAGAGGTGCACGCCGTCATCGACCGTGACGATGCGGCCGGCTACTGGATCCCGCGCCGCAACTGGATCGTCGGCCACGAGATGCTTGGCGGTGGCTTCACGCCTGACCACCAACTGCGCCTGCTCAAACGCTCTGCGGCGCGCTATGATCCCGAACGCCAGGTGCACGAGATCGTCCAGTTGGACGGTAAGGAAGGCTCACCTGCGCGAGCCGCTGATCCATTACAACTATCTGACGTGGGAGCAGTTCGACGCCAAGCAGCGCCGCTATGCGGCCTACGAAGCGAATATTCTGGCCGGCCGTGGCATCCAACCACGGCCGCACAATTTCGTGCTGCAACCGTGGCGTGAGTTTCGCCGGCGCTTCTTCACGCTGGAAGGGTGGCGTGACGGGGCATTTGGGCTGCAGATGGCAGCACGCCTGGCCTGGTGGTACGGGTTTGTGCCGTACCAACTGCTGGCGGATTCACGCTTGAGTGCAGCTTCTGTGCGGGAAGTCGAGCGTCCCCGGTACTTATGCGGCCCTACTCCACCACCGGCAGGGTGAAATAGAACTTGCTGCCCTTGCCGGGGGTGCTCTCGACGCCGACGGTCCCTTGCAGGCGCTCGACAATGCGCTTGACGATCGAGAGGCCGAGCCCGTGGCCGCTGCGTCCGCCAACGTTGGTGCCGCGCACCATGGGCTTAAACAGGTGCTCGGGGTCAACGGTGAGGCCTGAGCCGTTATCGAGCACCCAGAAGCGTACGACGCCGTTCTGGCGCTCTTCTGGCCAGCACATCGTACCCCAATTCGAGCGTGGGCGGCGAGCCGCCGTACTTCACGCCGTTGAGGATGTAGTTGTACCAGACCTCTTCGACCCAGGGACCGTAGCCCATTGCCTCGGGCCACTCGACCGGCAGGGTGACGATGGCATTGGCCTGCTTTAGCGTGAAATCGAGCCGGTTGAGCACTTCCTGCACGATGTCACCCATGTCGACGGCGTCGACCGTGACCGCCTGCATGCCACGCGCACCCGGCCAGCAGCAGCAGCGCCTCGATAATGTGGTTCATGCGCGTGCTGTTGTCGATGATGTGGCTGAGATACATCTCGATCTCCTGCGGCTGCAGGAGATCGTAGGAGTCGCGCAGCATCTCGCCAAAGCCCATGACCAGCGCCAGCGGTGTCTTCAGGTCGTGGGCGACGGTGTGGGCAAAGGCGTCCAGTTCCTCGTTGCGCACCTGCAGCTCTTCCGTACGCTCGCGCAGGTTGCTAAAGAGGCGGGCATTTTCGATGGCAATCGCTGCCGAGGAGGCCAGCGTCTCGGCCAGCACCTGGTCGTTCGGCGAATAGCGGCCGTGCCGGTTGTTGACCAGTTCGAGCACGCCGATGATTTTGTCGCGCGCCCGCAGGGGCACGGCCATCATCGAGCGAATCGGATACTGCAGCTTGCGGTCGCCCAAGCGTGAGTGGCGCGGGTCGGCGTTGGCATCGTCGAGCAAAACGCTTTCGCCATGCTGCGCCACCCAGCCGGCGATCCCCTCGCCGGGAGACAGCGCCATCTCGGCCAGTTCGGCGCTTTCGCGCTGGGGATAAATGGCAACGCAGTGCAGGAAGTCCAGGTGCGTTGGATCCCACAGCCACACGGAACTGCCCTGCGTGTCGGTAAACTCGGAAATGGATCTTACGAGCGTGAGCGCGATCTCGTCCACGTCGAGTGTGGACGTGAGGCTCTGGGCCACACGGTTGAGCAAGGCGAGGTTGCGATTCTGTGTGTGCAGCGCTTCGATCGTGCGCTGCTGCTCCAACTCAAGGCGGCGTTTCTCCAGCGCGCGTTCGATCACGCCGGGCAGGAGCAGCAGATAGGCGGCGTTCGTGCCTTTGACCAGGTAGTCGTAGGCGCCCAAGCCGCATGGCTTCGACGGCCGTAGCCGTGTCATTCTGCGCCGTGATCATCACCACCGGCGGCATCTCTTCGCGCTGGTTGAGCTCGCGCAGCACGCTGATGCCGTCCAGTTTCGGCATGTTGTAGTCAAGCGCGATCAGGTCGTAGTCGACCTCGGCGCACATTGCCAGGCCCATTTCGCCGTCGACGGCGATATCGACCGCATAGCCTTCGTGCTCGAGGCGGCGTCGAAACAGCATGGCCGCCATGCTGTCATCCTCCATGTAGAGGATGCGCGCCCGGTACTGGGGGTGTTGGGACGCTTTCCATGACTTTCTCAGGATTCATTTGGTGCGACGACGCTGCTGCTGCCATGACGTTTCACACGGACCAGATTCTGCGTTACCTGCTCAAAGGTATCATCGTGGCTGATCACGAAGAGCTGGCGGAAGCCTCGGATATTCATCACCTGGCGGGCCAGCGCTTCGCGGCGGACATCGTCAAGATTGGCGGTCGGTTCATCAAAGAAGGCGATGTCGATATTGCTGATCTCCCGCACCAGGGCGAGGCGCACAGCCAGCGCTGCGCTCATCTGCTCGCCGCCGGATAGCTGCACGAACTGGCGAGAAACTCCCTCTACCTCCAACGTTATGCCATAATCTTCACTCCAGCACAGTTCGCGGCTGAAATCCTGCATCAACTCGCCAAAAATCTGGTTGGCCGCCGCGCTGATTTGGCGGATCAAAGCCTGCGTAATGTA
Organism: uncultured Chloroflexia bacterium; assembly: GCA_963701415.1. Taxonomy (GTDB): domain Bacteria; phylum Chloroflexota; class Anaerolineae; order Caldilineales; family Caldilineaceae; genus Fredericiella. The sequence goes on along the minus strand of CAVPAH010000014.1, from coordinate 68,454 downwards.
GGGGCCGCTCTGGCGGAGAAGTGACCGGACCGTTTCCAGTACGTCACCATGCCGGCCCAGCTTTCCCTGCTCAGCAGAGAGCTGTGACGAGGTTGGCTTGCAGTGCCCGCAGCCCATCAATCTCTGACTCCGCTCTGGTTTGCTCCTGCTCCAACAGCGTTTGCCGTGCTCGCAGTCCAGCGGTTTCACCGCGCAGCGCCTGATCTTCCGCTAGTATACCGGCATACTCGACTGGGTCAAACTGGGCTGCGTATCGACCTGAGACGGTCCTCCATTTCGTCCAGGGCCGTAAGTGCCAGCGCGCCTGCTTCCTGCAGTTGCTGCAGTGCTGCTGTACGCTCCGGCAGGGCCTGGGCCTGCTGGCCGAAGGCCAGTACGGCCTGATAGGCGGCCTGGTGTTCCTGCAGGGCAGCGTCGACTGCGGCAAGGTCCGCGTCCAGTCCTCCCATCGCTGCCAGCTCCCCATCAAGCTTCGCCACCAAGTCTACGCTTGCCTGCCGCTGCTGGTCGAGGCTTTTGCGCCTGGACTCGAGGCTCGGGCGCTCCGCTGCCTGCTGCGCGGCCACTGCCAGCTGCTGGCGCGGGTTTTGCAGAGCTGTCAGGTCGGCGGCGATCTGCTGTGTGCGGCTGCGGGCCTCACCGGCGCCCGCTTGTGCCGTCGTCGCTTCCTGGATGATCTGTTCCGCCTGGAGGATGCGCTGGCGTACGTCCTGCAACTCTGACGGCCCGCGGCAGGTTGCGCAGCGCCTCACTCAAGGCCTTCTGCTGTTCAGTTCGCTGTTTAAACGCTGCTTCGGCTTCGGTCATCTTGTGCTTGGCGGTCGACCACTGTCTGGCGCAAGTCCTGCAGGCGCTGTGCGTTGCGCTGGAGCATGCGCTGGCGGTGCTCGTCGCTGAGCGGCTGCTCGCAAACCGGGCATACGGCAGCAGGCGCGCCGTCCAGGGTCAGAACCGACTCCAGCGCCTCATTCTGTCGTTTCAACTCGTCGGCGGCGGCTTGCAGTGTAGCCTGCTCGCCGCTGTACTGTGTAATATCCTCGCGCAGCGCGCTGAGCTGCTCTTCAAGGGTCTGCAGCTGGTCGTGCTTTGTCCTCGGCCTGCCCTAGTTGGGTGTCCAGCAGCTGCTCACGTTCGCGGAGCTGCACGAGCCGCTTCTGCTCGGCGGCCAGGTTCTTCGCCGTTTCTCCCAGGCGCGCCTCCTCTGCTTGCGCTGCCACGAGTGCCTGTTCGAGCGCCAGCTGTTGCTCCACTGCAGTCGCCAGGGCCGCAATCTGGCGTTCGGCGGCCTCGATTCGTGCGAGCTGTTCTTCGCTCCGCCGCAGTTCGGACTCTGCCAGTGCCAGCTGCTTGTCGGCGCCGGCACGCTCCTCGCGCAGCGATTGGCGCTTGCGCAGCTGCTGGTCCAGCGCGCTGCGCTGCACCTGTGCGGCGGCATACAGGTCATGCCCCGCCTGGTTGGCAGTCACCGTGGCACACGCCTGCTCCGCCGCCGCCAACTGGCGCTGCGCCTCGGCCGTCTGCGCTTCGATCGTCTTCGCCTGCTGCTCATGGCGCGCGCGCTCGCGCTCGAACTGGTCGATCTGCGCACGCAAGTTGTCAAGCTGCTCTTTACGCTCCTCTACCTGCTTCAGTTTAGCGCTCAGCGCTGCGAGCGTCTGTTCGCTGCTGTGCAGCTCCGCTGTGCGCTCGGCCACAGCCTGTTCCAACTCAGGCAGGCGTTCGAGCCGGGCAGAGAGGACCGCTACCTCTTGGGCGAGTGCCTGCTGGCGCTCGGCCAGCAGCGCGCGCGGCTCGCGCAGCTTCTCCACGGCCGCACGGTACTCGTCCACCTGCAGAAGGGCGTCAAAGATCACTTTGCGCTGCGCCGGCTGCTGGAGAAAGGCCGCCGTCAGCGTGCCTTGGGGCACGCCGATCGCATCGGCAAAGAGCCGGCTCAGGTCGATCGTGGGATCGGTGCCGATCTGCTTGCGTACGAAGGCCAGCACGTCGTTCTTGCCTTCGCACAGCTTGGCCTGCAGTTCGACATCATAGGCGACGTAAAGATGCGATCCCCCCAGGCGGCGCTCGACGCGGTAGGGTCGCTCGTCAAGGCTGCCGACAAATGTCACCGCCACACTGCCGGTGCGTGCACCCTCGCGCAGAAAGTCGCTGGCCTTGTAGGGAATGCTGTCAAAGAGCGCGAAGCCGATCGCCTCCAGGATCGTGCTCTTGCCGGCGCCGTTGTGGCCGACGATAGCGTTGACCCCCGGCGCAAACTCGACCGACGGCGCGCTCGTAGCTCTTGATATTTTCGAGCTCAACTTGCAGGATCTGCATGATCGATCGACTCCACCTGGGCAGACAATTCGTCGAGCACAGCAGACGCCGAGGCGCCGGCGAGCACCAACTGCTTGAGGTTTACGGCCATGGCAGCCCACTCGCTGCTGTGGGCGGCATAGCGGGCGTCCCGCCCGAAGAGGTCGGTCAGAACCTGCTGCTCGAGGGCCGTACGGCTCAAGCGTGGCGTCTGGGCTGATGGCGAAATCGGCCGGCTGCGTCAGGTTTTTGACCATGGCGACCAGCGGCGCAGGTTGGAAGCACTCCGCCAACAGCGCTTCGATGGCGGGCACATCCAGGGCACTGCGTTCGAAAGGCAGCACGCCGGTCAAATACAGCTCGATCACCGGCGGCATCACGTCAGCCGTGCGCCCGGCAGTCGATTCGGCTGCCATCTCGTCTGCCAGCTCGGTCGCTTTGCGCGTCAGGAAGGAGCGCAGCCGCTCCTGCAGTTCCGCCGGCGACTGCACGTGGTCGGTCTTGTAGGGATAGAGGCGAAAGCAGCGCCGGCGGTTGCGCCCCTGGAAAACGGTATGGCGCACCATCTCCTTGCTTTCCGCTGCCAGATCCAGATCCACCACCAAATAGCCGCGGTGCTGCCAGTCATTCTCGGCGATCGAGCAGTTTTCGGGGCTGCCGGGGTTGTAGATCCAGTTGTCCACGTCAAACGGCTTGTGAAAGTGGCCCAGGGCGACGTAGTCGATATGCGGGCGCAGCGGTGACCACTGGCGCGGCGACAAGCCGCCGGCTTTCTCATCCATCTGGCCCTCGACGCCTGCGTGCGCCACAAAGATGTTGTACTTCGCCTCTCCTGGCGGCAGCTGCGCCAATGCCTCGGCGTAGGCGGCCACGGCCAATACCGTGCCCGACCCATAGTAGCGCAGCCCGTGCACCCGCACTCCACCCGGCAGGTCGATATAGGAGCCCTGCCGTTTCACCGCATCCCAGGCACGCAGCTGAGGCTTGGAATCGACAAACTCGGCGTCGAGCAGAATCATCAGGTCCTGCAAGGCCAGAAACTTCATCCAGCCGATCGTCTCGTCGTAATAGGCGCGCTCGTGGTTGCCTTCTACGGCGATGCAGGGAATGCCTGCACGGCGCAGCCGTTCGAGCCCGCGGATCGCCTGGTTGAGCGTCAATGCGTCGATCGATCGCTTGTGAAAGAGGTCGCCGGCCAGGATGACGAAGTCTACCTTGCGTGCGAGCGCCTCATCGATAACCGCATAGAAGGCGCGGCCAAAGTCATTAAAGCGTTCCTTATGGTTATATTGTTGATAGCCGAGATGAATGTCGGCACAGTGCAAAAATCGCATGTTTGTCCGCCATATCTAGCGCGAGGGTTCAAGCTGGAAGTGCTGGGCGTGACGTGGGCACGCCGGCGTTGATTGGACAGGGGCACACGTGGCCAGGCGAGACCGCCGGGCCTACACGTCAGGAAGTGGCGCCAGCGGCTTCGTGGCCATCCACCCGCCTGCGCATCGTCAGCAGCGTGCGCAGCGGGCGAAATCCGTAGAACTCCACTAGTTCCAACGCCGGCGCGTGGTCGGTGCTCAGGCTGATGCTGATCGGCCAACGTGGATAATCCTGTAAAGTTGCGAGCGACCAGCGCAGCAGCGCCGAATCATAGCTGCCATAATGCTCGGGCCGCGTCCAGAGCTGGATGCGGTGTTCGCCGTGCCAGCGCTGTGCGTTGAGAATCAGCGCAGCCTCGAAGCGAGGCGAAACCTGTACGGCGCGGCGGTAGACTCGTTCCTGGCCCAGGAAGCGGCGCATCCATTCGCCTGCCTGATCCTCAAATGCGGGCTGGAAATCACCGCGCCGGATCGCGCGCCACCACTGCTTCTGGGCGCCCAAGCTGGTGATTGGCCAGCTCGTACAGCGGCTGCCAGTCACCGGAGCTGAATGTCTTCAGGCGCGGCAGCGTTCCGCTGGTATCGATATGCGGTGTACGCGGCGCCCGCAGATCGACGATGCCGCCGACCAGCTCGAAGCCGAGCGAATCGTAGAGACGCCTGGCCACGTCGTTCCGGGCGTAGACCTGCAGAACGGCCCATTGGCCGCGGCAGGAAGCGACATGATCGAGTGCTGCCTGCATCAGGCGTTTGGAGATGCCGCGGCCGCGGTGGCTGGGTGCCACGGCTACGTTGGCGATCTGCCAGCGGCTGCCGGCCCGGTCCGCGCGCTGGACAGTGACGTTGCCTACCACGCGGCCGGCATCGACCCAGACGAAGCCGCTGAGCATATCGTTAAACTCGCCACCGTTGCGATTCATCAAGCCCAGGAACCCGCCAAAGTGGCTCATGATGCGCATTTCGCGCAGCGCGGCATTGCCGCGGTCGTCCAGTTCAGTGGCGAAAGCCACCGAGATGAGTTCCGCTACGGCACGTAGATCACGGCTGATATCAAAGGGGCGCAGCCCTGTTTCTAGAACCCGGTCATATTCACGACCGGGAGCCTGAAGTACAGCCATACGACCTCGTGTCGTCCTGCCGCCTACATGGCGACCCGCACCAGTGCCGGTCGCAGCACCTTGCCCTTATAGGAATAGCCTGCCCGCAGCGTTGCGATCACGTGGCCGCTGGGAACGCTGTCATTGGGTTCACTGCTGACCGCCTCGTGCAGCGTCGGATCGAACTCGCCCTCGCCACGAATGGTCGTGACACCTTCCTCCGCCAGGATATTGTGCAGCTTCTTCTGGATCTGGCGAAATCCCTCCACCCACGCGGCGCCTTCCTGCAGATCGGCCGGAACATGGGCAAAGGCCAGGTCAAAGTCGTCGATGGCGGGCAGGAGACGCTTGATCACATGTGCCGAGGCGCGTTCGATTTCCTCGCTCAACTGCGTTTCCTGGCGCCGGCGGCTGTTCTGGAATTCTGCCGCCATGCGCTGGGTCTGGTCGAGCAGCTTGTCGGCCCTGGCGCGTTCGTCGGCCAGCGCTGCTTCGAACTCGGCGATCAGTGCCGCATAGTCGACGTCGGCCTGATTGGCGGCTTCGTTGGCCTGCCGCATTGGATTCCGCTGCCGGTGCAGTTGTTTGGGTCTTCGTTGTATTTGTGCTGTGCCTGCTTCAAGCTTGCTGTCATCCATCATAGCGCTCAATCATTCAAGAACCGTAAATATCTTCTACCATCTCACTCATCAAGTCGGACACAAAGCGGACGGCGCCGATGCTGCGATCATACCACATACGAACCGGTCCTATCACACCGAGGAGGCCGCTGATCCGATCACCGGAGCCGTAGCGGGCGAGCACGATGCTGACGTCGCGCAGCTGGTCGTAGCGACCGTCGCCCGAAATGACGACGTGCACGGCATTGTGCTGGGCATACTGGTCGGCGATCTGCTCAAGCAGGTTGGGCTGCTCAAGCACCTGCACAATCTTGCGCACGTTCTCACCTTCGGCGAACTCCGGCAGGCGCAGCACGTCGGCCAGTCCGTCGCGAAAGACGGGGCCGCTGCCCTGGTCATCCATGCGCTGCATGGCATCCATCACCAGCACTGCCACCTGGCGCGAAAAGGGCGAGAGCCCGGCCGTAGTGGGCCGTGATAGCCGACGCATCGCAGCCCTGCAGATGGTCGTTTAGCTCGTTGCTGATGCGGCTCAACTCGCCCTGGTCGATCTCCTCGTTGATGTCCAGCAGCTGCTGCTTGACGGCGCCTTCTTGGAGCACGAGCACCAGGAGCACCTTGGTGCTGTGGATGTGTACCAACTCCATGTGCTTGAACCGGCAGCGTGCCGAGCGTGGCGCCGTGGCCAGCGCCGCGCCATGCGAGGCGCGCGCCAGCACCGCGGTGCTGATGCGCAGCCACTGGTCCACTTCCTGGCGCGCTTCGCGAAACTGGGTGCGGATCACCTCCTGCTCGACCGGCAGCAGCGCGGGTTCCGCCAGCAGGTGGCGCACGAAGAAGCGAAAGCCCAGTTCGGTCGGGACGCGGCCGGCGCTCGTGTGCGGGTGCGTCAACAGTCCCAGCTTTTCGAGCGCAGCCAGGTCGTTGCGAATGGTGGCCGGGCTTACGCCCAGGTCGTACTCGCTGACGATGGCCGCGCTGCCTACAGGCTGGGCTGTCTCGACATATTCCTGGATCACAATGCGCAGCACCTGGCGCTGGCGGTCGGTCAGGGCGTCAAAAGGCAATAGATCGTCTGCCATAGAACGCTTATTCTAATACGCGTTTTGGTTGGTGCCAAATAATGTCTGCAGGATCGTACGGATCATGATCTTGAGATCGAGGCCGATCGACCAGTTCTCGATATACCAGAGATCGTACTTCGTGCGCTCGCCGATCGAGGTGTCGCCGCGCAGCCCGTTGACCTGCGCCCAGCCGGTGAGCCCCGCCTTTTCGCGGTGGCGGTCCATGTAGCGGGGGATGATCTGGCGGAACTGCTCGACATAGACCGGGCGCTCGGGTCGCGGGCCGACGAGGCTCATATCGCCCACCAGCACGTTGATCAGCTGCGGCAGCTCATCGATATTAAAGCGACGCAGGAAGGCACCAAGCTTTGTCTTGCGTGGGTCGTCCGGGCACCGTCCAGCCGGGACCTTCTTCTTCGGCGTCGGTGCGCATCGTGCGGAACTTGATGATCTTAAATGGAATGGCGTCCAGGCCCATGCGCTCCTGGGTATAGAAGACGGGGCCGGGGCTGTCCAGCTTGATCAGCAGCGCGGCCAGCAGCATGAACGGGCTGAGAAAGACAAGGCCGATGGCGCTGAGGATCATGTCCATGATGCGTTTGACGGTCAGCTTCCAGCCCTGGAGGGCGACATCGCGAATCGTCAGCAGCGGCAGCCCGCCGAGGTCGCCGATGGTGACCTCGCTGGCCATAAACTGGAAGACGTCAGGAAAGACGCGGATGCCGACCTTTTCGCGCTCGCAGAGGCTGATGATGTTCACCAGTTCCTGGTTGCTGCTTTCGGGCAGGCCGATGATAACCTCATCCACGCCATAGCGGTCGATGACCCAAGGAACATCGGCCAGGGCGCCCAGCACAGGCACGCTGGCGGGCATGGCGCTGCGTGACTGCTTGCCGGCGTCGATCACGCCGACGATCTGGTAGCCGAGCTTGGGCTGCAGCAGGATCTTGTGCAGCAGCATCTGACCGATCTCGCCGGCGCCGATCAGGAGGACGCGATCGTCGCCGACTCCTTTGGCCTGGGCCTGCCACTGGAGCTGGGCGTGGATCACGCGCGCCAGGGTATCGAACACGATCGTGAGGCTGGCACCGATGAGAATAAACGCGCGGTGGTACTGGAACTCGCGCAAGAAGAGCGTCAGCAGCGCCACGGTGAAAAGCGTCGCGAGCAAGTTGTAGACGATGATGCGGAAGAACTCGTCGAGATGAGTGACGGGGCGCCGGCGCTGGTACATGCGCTGCGAGAAATAGATCGTCACCAGGACGAGTCCGTAGGTAACCGGCAGCTGCCAGAACTCCTGGAAGGGGCCGATCACGATATCGGGCATGCGCACGAGCATCTCATGGGCGGCCCAGAAGGCCAGCCCCACGCAGGCGATGTCCAGCACGAAGAGCATCAGCATGAAGGCAAACTGGGCGCGTTTCATCAGGCCGGGGCGCTGCCCGCGGCGAGCTGCGTATTCGCCTGGTTGCGGAAGGTCAGAGAGGCTTTGCTGCATCGAAACCGGCTCTACCTTCGTCGTTTTTGTCTTTACTTGCACCGGCCGGTCTGGCCTCTCCAGTCGGCTGCTCAATCGGGTGTCCTGCCTGCTGCTTGCCGCTCGCGGCAGTACCGCCACAGATGGCGGCTGACGTCTAGCCCACCCTTGCCCACGATGCCGAGCAGAATTGCTTTGTCTAGCAGCCAATTTGTTTTATCGCGATAGTGCTTACGATAAAACAACCACATGGCTTCGTAAAAATCGACGCGTGACTTGGCGCTCTGGCTGCTTGCCGCTTCCTTGACATGCAGGATTTGTACCTGCCCATTATACCAGACTTCCCAGCCGGCATCCTTGATACGCTTGGCCCAATCAAGGTCTTCGCCATACATAAAGAAGCTCTCGTCAAGCAAGCCGGCCTGTGCGATGGCCGCCCCGCGCACCTGCATGTAGGCGCCTACCACCGAGTCGACCGGGTGGACGGCGTCTTCGGGCAGGTATTCGAGGTTGTAGGCGTTGAAGCGGCGGCTGTGGGGAAACAGCCGGCTGAGGCCAACCATGCGGTAGAAGCTGACCTGCGGTGTCGGGAAGCTGCGGCGGCAGGCACGATCGAGACTGCCGTCAGGCCGGCGCACGCGTGGCCCCGCGACGCCGATGGTCGGGCGTTCGTCCATGAAGCGCACCATGGCCTCAAAGGCGCCCGGCGGCACGACGGTATCGGGATTTAGGAGCAGCGCATAGCGCGGAAGCTGTGCCAGCGCTTTGGGTGGGCGCTGGTCGAAGCCGAGCGCATGCAGAGCGACGTTATTGCCGGCACTGTAGCCGACGTTGGCTGTGTTGGCGATCAGATGGACGTTGGGAAACTCGCGGCGCACCATCGCGGCGCTGCCGTCCGTGGAGGCGTTATCCACCACGACCACACACATGCGCAGGTTGTGCCGCTGCGGCTGCACCGACACGAGACAGTTGCGCAGCAGGCCGCAGGTATTATAGTTCAAGATGACAACAGCTAAATCACACGGCAGATCGCACGGCAAATCAGAACTCTGATCGCCGATCGCGCTATTGTGTTGTTGGCTGGTTTGTTCCGGCATGAGTGTTCCCAAGCAACCGCATCGGCGGCGGTGTGCTGGGGTCCTATTCTAGCATTGAGTGTGCAAGAGCGCCAACGAGCACCCTTCCAGGAGGGTCCGACCGAAGGTCGGTGTCTTCCTGGAAGGGTGCCCTCCTGGAAGACACCTTGGACGAGCAGCCAGAAAATCTCGGCTAGGGCCGGAGCAGCGGGAGGAACAGCGTGCCGGCGGAAGTTGCTGTAGAATCCTCTGCCGCCGCTTCCGCAGCCTTGGGTCGCGGTGCTCCACAAGAAGCCGTGGAAGGCGTTGCCGGTGTAGCTCTCGCCGGCAACTTGGCCGGCATCGTTGAGGGCAGAGGCACTGCTGTAGTCGATGGGGCTGGCGCCGCTGCCCAAGGTACCCAGGTCGATCATTCGGCCGTTGTCCCAGAGGACGGCGTGCTGAGGCCCACCTGCGACCACGGCGCTGACACCGGCGACCTGGCCGCGGGCGTTGATGGCAGTTGCAGCGCTGGAGCCGCCCGGCAGGGCCCCCAGGTCGGTCATCACGCCGTTCTTCCAGACAAAGGCACGTATGTAGCCGTCCGCAGTTGCGCTGTTACCCGCCACAGCGGTCGCGTCGCTGATGGCAGTTGCCTCGCTGAAGTCGCCCCCCAACGTACCCATGTCCGTCATCACGCCCTTCTCCCAAAGAAACGCATGAGTAGACGGGTCATCTCCGTCGTCCTCGTCATCATGGTCGCCACCGGTGAAAGGCTGTCCACCTTCGAGCGTGCTCATGCCAACCACCTGGCCGCGATCATTGATGGCCGTCGGCATGGCAAATAGTCCGCCTAGCGTACCGAGGTCGGTTAACGTGCCTTTCTCCCACAGAAAAGCATGGATTTCACCGCCGGCAGTAGCACTCAGACCGGTGACCTGGCCGCGATTGTTGATGGCCACGGCTTCACTATACCCGCCACCAAGGTGGCCGAGATCGACTATTGCGCCTCTATCCCAGAGGACGGCGTGAGTTTCGCGGTCCCGGTGGTCGGCGCCGGCCGTGGCACTCATGCCGACGATCTGGCCGACGGCATTGATATCAGTGGCTTCGCTGTAGCCGCCTCCCAGGTGGCCGAGGTCGGTGATTGTGCCGTTGTGCCACAGGACGGCATGGATTTCGGAGCTGCCGCCAGCCTCAGTCTTTGTATAGCTGTGACCCACGATCTGGCCGGCATCATTGATGTCGGCGGCAGAACTGAACAGGCCGCCCAGTGTGCCGAGGTCGGTCATCACGCCCTTTTCCCAAACGAAGGCATGCGCGGCCAGACCACCGGCAGAGCTCTGGCCGACTACCTGGCCGCGATTGTTGATGGCAGCAGGCTTGCTGTAGCCAGGTGCAAGCGCACCCAAGTCTACCATCCCTACGGTGGAAGCTGGCTCGACAGGTTGAGCCGAGGTCGGCACCGGCGACATGACAAAGCTCAGGGTCAGAAGGCCGGCGACAAGAATACGATAATACAGCATGCGCATACATGTTTCCTTTCTTAACAGTGTTTCCGATCGTTGCTGTCCGCCAGCTTATGCTCGAAGGCTATTGCTTGCGACAGCTCTACTTTAAGGCGTGGACCAGCCGGCGTCATCTAGCGACGGTTTATATTTGGGTTTACTTGTGCAAGTTGGAGGGTTTACGGCAGTGCAACAAAAAGTGCCCGCCTGGCACTGGCCAAGCGGGCACGCAGCTCTTGAAAAGTTACACGGATAAGTGGCATGACATCAGCGTCTATGACGTGATCGACTGAATGATCGGTCCACCGATCGCGCGCCGGCTACGCCAAACATCAACTACGGTTCGACCCAAACGACGAAGACCAACTCTCTGCCAGCTGCACGTGCCGTGACTTCCCAGCATCCCTCCGTGGGAAAGTACAAGCCCGAGGCTTGAAAGCGCGTCGGGTAGCAGCAGGGGACATCGGACAGCAAGGGCGGCGCGTTACCATCCAGGCGCCGGCCGCTGACCTTCAACTGGGCCCCGGCCGGGCGGTACCAACCCACCTTGATGCCATTGGGATCTGCCCGCAGATAATCCGAGTCACCATTCGACCAGCGCGTCGTGACCCAGATGGAACGGTCCTCGTTGACATAATAGTGGCTGTAGGCCGCCAGGCCCTGCACAGCTGCATCCTCCGGCGGTTTGAGCCAATAGGACCTGGAAATCTGGCAGGCAGCAGCGGCGTTTGCAGCTACAGGTGCGCCAATCGGTGCAAGCGGCGACTCCACGTTCGAAGCGCGAATGGGCTTGCAGGCAGTCAGGACGGAAATTGTCAGCAGGCAAGCAAAACAAACCAGGGCTATTTTCACAACATCCTCCTTTGTACACGGCAGTGTTCTGGAATATGTACACTGCTCGTACACAAAGGGTTCCCAACAGCCCCAGCCCTTACATGTTCGCTATCGCTGGCAGCACGGCCTCTCCAATCAACTGAAGCGCCGCAATGTCGTCGGCGTCAGCCAGATGGAAGGTGACATACTGTGAGCCGGCCATCGCATACTCCCGCAGGTGGCCTACAATGGTATCCGGTGTCCCAGCGATCCCGTCGAAGTCCGGGTGCCGAGTCTGCTTGACCGCTAGTTCCGCTGGATCGCGGGCTACCAGGATACCGGTGTGGTTGCTGCGTGTGATCTCAGCGTACGGCCGCCCAACGGCGGCACAGTGCTCGCGCAGCACGTCGAACTTGTGCGCTACTGTGGCAGGGTCGCCAAACACGTTACAAAAGTCGGCGTACTGGGCGACGAGCCTCAGCGTAACCCGTTCGCCATCGCCGCCGATCAAGATGGGCGGTCGCGGCTTCTGTACCGGCATAGGATCGTTGTACGCATCGCGCACGGTGTAGTATTTGCCGCTGAAGTTGGCCGGACGCTGGGTGAGCATGCGATCGACGAGTTGGACCGCCTCTTCAAGCATTTCCATACGCTCGCGTACAGCCGGGAAAGGCCAGCCATAGGCCGTGAACTCGGGTTCGTGCCAGGCCGCACCCAGCCCGATGATCGTGCGTCCATGGCTGACTACGTCGAGGCTGGCTAAAATCTTGGCCAGCAGGGCGGGGTTGCGGTAGGGCACGCCCGTAACCAATTCTCCGAGCCGGATCCGACTGGTGCGGGCGGCGATGGCGGAGAGCACGACGAAGCACTCCATTACCGGCACCTCCTTCTCGGGATGCGCCGCATCAGGAAACATCGTGTGGTCGGGCATCCACAGTGAGTCCAACCCTGCCGCCTCGGCGGCCTGTGCCACGGCGAGCATGGTGTCAAAGTGGTTGCCATATTGACCTGGGTAGGCGCGTCGTAACTGCAGCCCCAATCGCATAGCCATCCTCCTTATACAGCAGCCGCTAGGAACGATCCCCTAGACGTTGATGAACCCTTCCAAGTACGGGGCGGCCGCGCCGCGCATCTTGACCGTGTTCCCCAAATCTGTGCAGTACAGCGTGCCGCCCCGTGCGGACACCTGCCGTGCCAGGAGGTCAGCCTTGCCCAGTTGCCTGCTCCAGTATGGGATCAGGGTGCTGTGGGCGGAGCCGGTAACTGGGTCCTCCGGTATACCGGCATTGGGGGCGAAGAAGCGCGACACAAAATCGACACTGTTGCCTTTGGCCGTGGCAATCACGCCCAAGGAATCCAACTTTTTCAGCTCCTCCATGTCAGGCTGCAGTTCCAGGACATCTTGCTCGCCGGCATAGACCGCCATGTAGTCGCGTGACTTGTAGACTGCCTGCGGTGGCTTACCCAGCCCCTTGACCAGTGCGTCAGGCGCGTCGCACCGGACGCCGGGCCGTGCCGGAAAGATCATGGCCAGCAGACCGTCCTCACGCGTCACCTCCAGTAATCCACTCAAGGTGTGAAACCGGATGGCCGCAAGGTCCGGAATCAGGTAGGTGAAGATGACGTAGGCGCTTGCCAGGGTGGCATGGCCGCACAGGTCCACTTCGTTCTTGGGTGTAAACCAGCGCAGGTCATAGCCGTCGGTCTGCTTGACGAAGAAGGCCGTCTCAGCGAGGTTGTTCTCGGCGGCAATCTTCTGCATCAAGTCGTCGTTCAGCCAGGTGTCGAGAGGACACACGGCGGCAGGATTGCCCTGGAACTGCGTGTCGGTGAAGGCATCAACTTGATAAATCGGTATTCTCATAACAGCTCTCACTCTGATACGATCAGTCCACCTTCTCCCAGCCGCAGGCAGGTGAGCTCGGAGTCGAGGTTAGCGGCGGCGGCGATCTGGTAGGCCAAGTCGGCGTCGGCACGCAGCTGCGCGTCGTCACGATGAATTCCCGCCACGAAGTTCAGGCCATCGCGCAGCAGCCGGACGCCGGCGGTGTAAATCGGCAGGCCGCGGCTTAGCGCCACATGGAATTGGGCAGGCGCTTGCTCCGCTTGCCCAGTATGAATCAGGTGCCAGCCATAGATGATGGCGCCATCGGGCAGGAACGGAAAGAGGCTGGCCAGGTTAGCCATCCAACTGCCATGCGCCGTGTCGCCGATCGTGAGGAGCGTGTAGGCCGCAATCGTGGCGTGGATCGGATTTGCTCCTTTGTCGCCCAGGAGAGATTCGGCCTGCTCGATCAACGCGGGCGCAGCTTCACGCGCGAGATCCAGCGCCCCACGCTGTACATATGCGAACAGCGCGTCGGCCGTCTTGTGCCCGCTCTCCCACACGGCCAGGAGCGGCGGGGCCTGTGGATCGAGCCCAGTTTCGGGATCCGGAAGCAGTGTCAGTGAACTAGCTGCATACGCCGGCGGTGTCACCACCAGCGCTCTTTCGCCCAAGTTGGTGACACGCACAAGCGCAGGCCGCCACTGTGTGGTGTCAGTCGACCACCCCAGGCCGTCCGGCAGACGCAGATTGCCCGGCAGCGCAAACTCCGACCATGGGGTGCGCCATTCGATCGCCACCGCCCGCCGTGCTGGCCCTTTGTCGCCGCCCCCGACGTCTACCCAGCCACCAAACGACCCAAACTCCAGCCCCGCCGGTGGTGCGGGGGCCGCCAGCGCTTCGAGCCCTGCACTGGCGCCGGCAGGTGGGGGTGCAGCAGCGCTCACCCGCGGCGGCAGGTTTTTCGCCACTGTCTGGGCCGCTAGTTCCGGCTGAAGCAGCTCGTCCAACGGCGACTCGGCTGCATTGAAATCAAGTACTGCCGAGTCCGGACCGAGGGGCTCCCCGGCTGCGTCCGCCGTTGCACTGGCCGTATCGGAGAGCCAGCGCCCCGAGGGCAGCTCTGCGCGCACGACGTAGGCACCCGGGCCCTTGACGTCCACAGTGCGGGCAGCGCCCTCTTGCAGGATCAGTACCGCGCGCTGCACTGCGCCATTGGCTCCGACAATCTCGATCGGCAGCGGCACACCCGCCAGTGCCTCCGGCACATGAATGCTGGTGATCTGGACTTGATAGCTCATGCTTCCCCTCCCACCTCGCCGGCGGTGGCAGTGATCGCCAACTGCACAACGGTTAGCGGAGGCGTGGGATCGAACGGCCGCTGTTTAGGCATCAACTGTGCGCCGGCATCAAACTCTACGCCGGCTACGCAGTTCTCTTTGGGTACGACCGTATACCAGTCGCTGCCGGAACTTACGGCTCGAAAACGCCGCTGCCCGCCGACCTCGACATAAGGCCGCCCGTGCGTAATCGCATCGCGCGGCTGGCAGCGCACCTGAACAAAGACCTCAGGGGGACCCTCGATCTGGCACAGCTCGGCCGTAAAGGTAGATGTGCCTGGCATCATAATTGAGAACTGAATGTTGGCGCGTTCGGCAGGTGAGAGCGCTGGGTCTGCACTCATCTCCTCCGTGCGCCAGGGGCTGGCGGCGAGCAGAGCCGTGCGCAGTGAATCGGTCGTAACGCTCCAGGTATTGCCGTCCAGCCAGCTTGCGGCGCTGCGGCGCGCCAGGCACGCCAGCAGTTCCTCGGTAAAGAACGGCGCACGGTCGGCGCGACCGTAAGCCTTTCTCCCCATGTAGGACCCAAGGTAGGCAATGGCGTCGCGCGCGCTGAGCAGAGGACCGTTTGTGGGCTGCTGCAGCGGTTCGCCGGGCGATCCAATCACATTATTGAGCAGCGATGGCTGCAGTTCCTGGCAGGCGTCGATGAACATGCACTGTACGCTGGGCGGCACGTTGAACATGTTGGCCAGTGTCTGCTGAATGTCAATGAGGTTGGCAAACGACTGCGTTGCGGTGGGCAACTGCGCGTCCTCAGGCAGCAGCAGTGGCCCTCCCTTCCAGAGACCATGGCCGGCAAAGTAGAAGAATGCCAAGTTTTCGAGCCTTGTGCCGGCCCTCCTGATCCAGCGCGCAAATGCGTCCTTGACAGCGTCAAAAGATGCCGTTTCGACGGGCAGTTTGCCGCTGCCTCCATTCAGGCCTAACTGTGCCGCTGCTGCCGGCGTTGGCTGCCGATCTCCAACTTCGGAACCCGGTGAAAGGATCAGTTCCACCGAGCCAAGCGGGTGTTCCGGGTGCTGGTAGCCTGTGAGCAGCCATTCCGCAAAGGCTATGGCGCCGTGGATAGAGGTCGTGAGCGCCGGAATGCCGGTGTTTCTATAGGCGCCTATGCCAATGACCAATGCATGCGTATGGGCCAGCCCGTTGGCTGCTGCCTGCTGTAGAGCTGCCTCTGCCTCCCCTGCGCGCTGATCATACTCTGCCTTCACCGCCTCTGCCTCGACCATTGCCAAGCCGCGTTCAGCCGCCGGCAGTGTCTTGTCCTCTGCCGCGCTGCTTCGCTTCCCAATAGCGGCGCCACAACGGCGCCAGGGCAGTTGCATCTGAAAACCCCTTCGCCCAGATCAGTGCCATGTCTCTGATGTCCTCTAGCTCTTCGAAGTCGGCTTCCTCGGCTTAGCTGTCAGTGCCGTGTTGAAAGGCCTCATGCACGCGCTCTTTGAGCCGCGCATAGAACCGGGGGGTGCTGAAGTAGGCGGAGTGCGATACGATCGGCAGCGCGTCAGTTTCGAACTGAAAATCGCGCGCTCCGCCGTAGACCCCGCGTGTGCCAAAGCTGAATGGGTCGGTTGGATCAAAGATATTGATCCACCGTTTCGCCGCCAGGGGGCGCGGGACTAGTGCTGCCGTGCCGGCATTAAAAGCGGCGGCAATGCTATCCATTGCGACCAGCCGTCCCATTTCTGCAAATAATGCCACCTGCGAACCCACAGTCACGTACAGGTGGCAGGGGATGTCTGGGCGAAAGTGTGTCAGGATGTCGTACAAAATGATGCCGCCAAAGCTGTGCCCGACAAGGTATACCTCGTCGTCACCCGGCCGCCTGGCCGCCAGGGCATTGTCGATATCCGCCAGCACGCGATCGATGATCGGCTGCCGGTTGTCCAGGTAGGTAAAGACATCGCCGGCAAAGCGGCCCACCATTTCAGATGCAAAGGGGCGCACATAGCCGGAGAACCAGAGGTAGCCCTCCCGTACGCCCTGCGTGGCAAGACCGCCTACGGCACCGGTCGTGTTGTCCACGACCCGGTTCACACCACCGCGTACAGCAGTGACGCCGTTGTCCAGCCACGCCTTGAGCCCGTCGCCAAAGCCTAGTGCTTGAATCGCATCCTGGCGGTCGCCTACTGTGCGATCTGCTGCGCCGGCCCGCTCAGCCGCTTCACACGCTGCGACCTCGTCCACCAGCCGGCTCACAAACGTCTCGTCGTCCGCTACGCTTGCCAACCAGGCCGGATGTGCATTGGCCGCAGCATATCGTTCGGCCGCAGCAGCAAAGCGGGCAACCTCTGGCAGGGTTTGCTCGATCTGGGCCGCATCAAACAGCATAGAGGGGAGTGGGGCGTTGGCCGAGCCGGCGAAGAGCATGTCGACGGCGGCTGCCAGCGTACGTGTACGTGCCATGGTCAGAAGCGGCGCCTGGCCGATGCCAGGCTGCTGCAGGAGTTCGACGTCCAGGTTAGCGCTGACCGCCTCCAGCAGTGGCGCAGCTTCGGGCTGGCCCACGGCCAGTGCTTGAACCGCTGCTTGCGGCAGCGAGGCCAGGTTGCGTGCAAATGTGACACCCAGGTCGCCCCAGTACGGGGTGAACACGGCAAGACCATCAGCGGCCGTCACGCGTTCGGCAAAGGCGACATGGCGAAACTGCTCGCCGAGCAGCTTGACGCGGTTGTCGAAAACGTTCTGTTCTTCTGATGTCTTGCCGCGCCGGGTATTGACACCATGTACAAATACCAGTGGCATAAGGTTTACCCCCAGGCTGCGATGTGTGGAGAATTCGGGATTGCGCCAGCATGAAATCGTGCACAGAAGACCCGGTACTGACACCAGGTATGATACTACTGATATAGGATTTTGTCGATCCCGGTATGAAACGCGTGCCCGCGGCAGCTTTGGCTAAAGTGCTGCCAGAATCGCCTGGCGCTGCTGCTGGTGCTCCTCAGCCGTGATGACTCCTTGGGTCAGGAGGTCGTCGAGCCGCTGCAGACGATCGGCCACGCCTGCGGCCGTTTCCTCTGTGGGCTGGGGCAGTGAAAGTTCCGGCTCTGGCATAGATTTCGCCGCCGCGACTGCCGCCTCTAGCTCCCCAATCAGCCTGGCCTGCGCCGCCTGGGAGATGGGGCATTCCAGGACACCCACGCCTTCGCTATGCACTGCGACCATATGCCCATAGCGTGGGTCAAACGTCGGCTCGATCGCCACGATGTCGACCAGGTCCAGGGAACTCACGCTGCCGATGCTGTGGTAGATCTTCGAACGCCGCGCTGAGATAATCTTGTGTACCGTGATCACGTGGGCATAGTCGTAGGGCTCAGGATTCCCCCACACGTAGCCCAGCCAATGATTGGGGGCGACCGAGACATCGCAGCAGTACAGAACGGGATCGTCTTCGATCCGGTGGCGCTCGACCAGGCGTGTCAGATATGGGCGCAGGTCGTCGTACGTGCATTCCTTCGCTTTAATAGCCATGGTGCGTGATTTAACCTCACTTAACTGCATGTGGCAAGCGCACGCGTTGCTTGTTGCTCCGCCTTCATCCTCAATAGATTCCGCAGCCGCATATGTAAAGCTTACTTGACATTTTGTGAAATATGTTTTACACTAAGAGGCATGAACACGCGCCACTACCAAAAAGTTCGCGCCGCCGCCTTTATCTTTATGGTGATCGTTGTGGCGGTTTCCATCTGGTTCGACATATTGCTCCTTGCCGCGGCCGGAGTGCTGACGGGGCTGCTGTTTCTTGGTCTGGTGCGCTCGCAAGCAGGGACCGACTTCGATGAACGTGAGCAGACGATGCGCGATAAAGCCGCGTCGGCCACCTACGGCATCTTTGCTGCAACAATTGGCGTCAGCGCAGTGCTCCTGCTGCTTTTTTCGCGGCGCGGATACCTTTACTTGGAGGCAGTCGGGCTGGTCTTTGCTTACCTGACGCTGTTCCTAATTGCCGTGTACGCCATCTCCTACCAGTATTTTACTCGGAAGTACGGGGGCGGCGGGGATGAAGAATAGGGTAAAGGTGCACCGCGCTATGCATGCTATGACCCAGGAACAATTGGCCGCAAAGCTAAACGTGTCACGCCAGACGGTGATCGCGATCGAAAGCAACAAGTACTCGCCTTCGCTGGGATTGGCCTTGCGCATGGCACACCTGTTTCAGGTTAAGGTAGAAGATCTCTTTTCACTTGACGAAGGAGAACGATAAAATATGCAGCGCCAGCGCCAACTGCTCCGCCTCCTCGGCTATGCTGCAGCAGTCGCGATTTGTATCACTCTGCTCATTTTTGTCATTGGAGTTACCTGGATCGGCTTTGACGTCAAAAGCCAATGTCAACAGGCGCGACGCGAGTACGGTGGCGACTGCACAGAGGCACTTATTCGCCTGGTGGAGGACGAAACCCGGGGCTTTCGGGTACGGAACGAGGCGATTTGGGCACTTGGTCAACTCGGCGACGGCCGTGCCCTGCCGGTGCTGCAGCAACTCTATACCGGTAACATTCCGCCTCGCGAGCCGCTGGATGCGGGCATCAGCCAGTATGAACTGCGCAAGGCAGTCGCGCTGACAGATGGCGGGCAGAACCCCCTCGCCCTTTTCTGGCGACACGGTATTGACGGACCATAGGGTCAGCCTGAGGTATCTTTGAGAAACGCCAGGGTGCGATCCCACGCCAGTTCTGCCGCCGCGGCGTCAAAGGCATCCGTGCGATCTGGCTCAAAGAACCAGTGGCCGGTGCCAGGATACCGATAGAAAGTCACCAGGCGGCCCGCCTGCCGCAGCGCGTCCTCCAGGCCGTCGACTTCACTCTGTGGCTCAAACTCGTCATTCTCGGCAAAGTGCCCCAAGTACACCGCCCGAGATCGGTTGTAGTCGCCCGGTCGGGTCCCGTAAAAGATGACGACCGCGCTTATGCGTTTGGGGTCCGCATCTGAGAGTTGCAGCGCGAAGGATGCACCCAGCGAGAATCCGACTACTGCGATGTTCTTGTCCTCCCCGGCCGCCGGACTGATCTGGCTCTCGTGTTCGGCAAGGAAAGCAACTGCGGCAGCGAGATCGGACTTGGCGCTTGCAGGATCGAGCGCGTCACTGAGGGATTCAGCACCCTCGATGGTATCGGTCACCTTGCCGTGATATAGGTCCGGGGCAAAGACGACGAATCCCGATTCGGCCAGGCGATCGCATACAGCACGGATGGTGGCATTGAGTCCCCACCAGGCGTGGAGGACCAGTACAGGGCTCCCCTGGCCAGTAACCGGAAGAGCGAGGTAGCCGTCAGGCTGTGTAGTTGGCATAGAATTCTCCTCAAGCTGCTTTGGGCAGGCGTACCACTGGCATGGAGCTATTATGCACCCGCACCACCGGGAAAGCACGAAATCAACCCGGGGAAATCTTGGAGATGGACCCCTCGATCGTGCGCTCTGGTGTGAAATCGGGTAGACGCAGGTAGTGAGCCGCCGCTTGCAGCATGACGGACTGCGGCATCAGGCCGATCAACTCCGACCGATCCACGTCGACACCGTGCTCGGCTGCCTGGCGTGTGATCTCGTCATAGACGACGTGCAGCGGCGTCTTCGTCGTGTCGAGCAGGTTCATACTGACTTGAGCCTGACCTTCGACGAGGAATCCTTTGGCCTGCACCGCCGGAAATCCGCCGCTGCTCTCGCGAATGCACTTGGCGATTTCCTTGGCGATCTCGACATTTCCCGTCTGCAGGTAGACATTGTAGGCGACCAGGAACGGCCGGGCGCCCACGACGACCGCGCCTGCCGGACCCACGCGCGCTGGGCCAAAGTCGGGTGCACGCTCGGGCTGCCCGATGGTCTGTACGAGCCCTTCGAACTCGCCCTGGCGGATGTCAGGCAGGCGCCGGCGCTCAGGCCGGCGGGCGGCTGCAGCATAGAGATAAACGGGCAGTTCCAATTCTTCGCCGATCTGCCGCCCAAACTGGTCCGCCAGGGTGACACATTCCTCCAGCGTGATGCCCTGGATCGGCACGAGTGGCACCACATCGGTGGCGCCAATGCGCGGGTGCTCTCCGCGGTGCTCAAATAGGTTGATCTGCCTGGCAGCCACGCGCACCGCCTGCATGAGGCCGGCAAGGACCGCCTGCGGCGGCCCCACGACCGTCAGCACCGAGCGGTTGTGGTCGGCGTCGCTGCTGTAGTCGAGCAGCAGTACGCCTGGAACTTGGATTGCCTGCACAAGCGCCTGGATGACTTCAGGTCGCCGGCCCTCAGAAAAGTTGGGAACCGATTCTATGAGCTGCAGCATATGAGTTCCAGTTGGAATGGTAATTCACGAATCAATGCGAGAATGGTATCATACGCGCCCATGCAATCAGGATTGACCGGCCCGCGATCGACGGGTCCAGGATCAGCGGCGTACGCGGCGGCTTCTCTCACCTTTCACACTACAATTGAAGACTGCACCTGGGACCAGTGGCTCGCCGTGCAGCCCAACGCGCACGTGCTGCAGTTAAGCGGCTGGCGGCAGCTCAAGCAGCGTTTTGGCTGGGGCGGTCTGTCGATTGCAGGGACAGACGATGGCTCTGCGCCAAGCGATCGCACGGGCGCCGGCTTGGTGAACGGCTGCCAACTTCTTTTTAAGCGTGCTGCGGGTCTGACCCTGGCCTATGCGCCGCGTGGGCCAGTCACCGACTGGAGCAACCGTTTTCAAACTGAGCTGCTGCTGCATGCGATTCATCACGAAGCACGGCGGCAAGGTGCTGCCGTGCTCAAAATTGAGCCGGACCTGCCTGACACGCCGGCCAATCGCGCGCTGCTGCAGTCATATGGCTTCGTTCCCTCCAGCCAGACCGTACAGCCACCGAGCACCATAATGCTTGACATAAGGGGTGCAGAGGATGCAGTCCTTGGGCGAATGAAGAGCAAATGGCGCTACAATGTACGCCTCTCCGCACGCAAGAGCGTACGTGTCCGCGAGTTGGCGCGCGCTGAACTGCCGGTCTTTAACACACTGATGCAGGCAACAGGCGCGCGCGATGGCTTTGGTGTCCACAGCGCCGAGTACTTTGCCGCGGCGTACGAACTGCTGGTCCCGCAGCACGCGGTCTTTCTGCTGGCCGAGTATGAGGGTGAGCCACTGGCCGCCATCGTGGTGGCCGTGGTGGGCAGTACCGCCTGTTATCTATGGGGGGCAAGCAGCGACCGTGAACGCAGCCGCATGCCAAATCACGCGCTCCAATGGGAAGGTATGCGCTGGGCGCGCAGCCGTGGCGCCACCTGCTATGACTTCTGGGGCATCCCGGACGATATCGGTAAGCTGGCGGCGGCCCTGCATGGCGGCGACGGCAGCGGTACTCCCACCGAGGAGCTGCCGATCGACATCGAGGCGCTCCCGCAGGGCGAACTGTGGGGTGTGTACCGCTTCAAGCAAGGTTTTGGCGGCAGCGTCGTCCGCACTGTCGGTGCCTGGGACATGGCACTCGACACGATTGGCTATCGTGTCTATCAGCTTGGCCTCAGTGCGCGAGAAGTTGCGGGGCGCGGCCCAATCACTCTACCGCACGTTCCCGCGTCGTTCGCACGACCTGGTGCGAAACGAAGCGCCCGTCCCCCTACCCGCGTCTTCTGTACCTGAGGCGTCCGTGCGCCTTGTCGATACCGCCGAGGAATGGCGCGACGTCCTGGCGCAGCTCCCGGAGCCGCACATCCTGCAGTCGTGGGAGTGGGGTGAGGTGAAGGGCCAGACTGGCTGGCATGCCCGTCGCTATGCGCTTACCGATGGCGCTGGGATGGCCGCATTTCAGCTTCTATGGCGCCAGCCAATTGCCGGTGTGCCGCTGCGCATGGCCTACCTTCCCAAGGGCCCCCTGCTGGAGTGGGCAAACCTCGACCTGCTCGACAGTACGCTGGATGCGATCGAGCGCGAAGCACGGCTGCTCAAGTGTATATACGTCAAAATCGATCCTGACGTACGCACCGACACTACCACCGGTCACCTCCTGCTGCATGCGCTGGAGCGCCGTGGCTGGCGGTACAGCGCCGACCAGATCCAGTTCAAGAACACTGCCTGCAGTGACCTCACCGTAGGTGAAGATGCGCTGCTGGCGCAGATGAAGCAAAAGTGGCGCTACAATGTGCGGCTGGCTGAGAAGCGGGGCGTAACCGTACGGCCGGGGAGCGAGATAGACTTCGGTGCCTTTTACGCCCTGTATGGCGAAACCGGTGCACGCGACGGCTTCCTCATTCGTCCGTACGACTACTATGCCGGTGCGTGGCGCACCTTTTTGCGCGGCACAGGGCCAGCCTGGCAACCCGGCCGGCGGCGTACTTCTGCTCGCCGAGCACCCCGACGACACTGCACCGGTAGCCGGTCTGTTCCTCTTCCGCTATGGGCGGCAGGCCTGGTACTTCTATGGCGCCAGCAGCGAGCGCCACCGTCGCGACATGCCCAACTATTTGCTTCAGTGGGAAGCGCTGCGTTGGGCGCTAGCACAAGGCTGCACCGTCTACGACTGGTGGGGAGCGCCGACAAACCCTGACGATCCAGACGACGCTATGCAGGGCGTCTGGCAGTTTAAGCAGGGCTTTGGCGCCGAGTTCCAGTCGCACATTGGTGCCTGGGACTTCGCCGTCTCTCCCGCTCTCTATACGCTGTACCAGGAAACCATGCCTGCAGTCCTCGACTGGATGCGGCGTCATCGCTAGTTGTCGCGCCTGGCACGGGTATTTCGAAGGCGCCCGCCTTTACTGCAGCGTAGTACCGTCCGGTATGCAAAGCTGGTCTCCACCTTCGTGGTTGATCTCTACTCTTCCGGTCACGCTGACATCCTTGCCAAAGAGCACATCCCCCTGAACCTTTAGTTCGTCGCACTGCAGCAGCGATGGCGCGCCATACGGAAAACGCTGAATCATGGCATCGTAGAGCTGGTAGTAGCGGTCGTCGAGCGCCACCACCGGCGGCTGCTCACCCCGCTCTGGGGCCAGCGCCAGCCGGTAATCTCTCGCCCAGCCGGTAGGCGTCCGACATGATGACCAACAGGTCGCTGTTCTTTTTGACCGGCGCGAACCGGCTGCGCGGCACACGCATGGCTTGTGCCCCCTCGAACACGGCGATCGCGGCACCCATCGCCGTCTCAAGCTGATAAACGCGCGGCGTCTTAGCGTTCGAGGGGTCGACCGGCTTTTCGTTGCGAATCAGCGGGAGTGGCATCACGCCCTGGTGTTCCTCCAGCCGGTGCTCAAGGCTGCGCAGGTTGATCCAAAGGTTGTTGGTATTGAAATAGCGGTAGCGCTTAATGTCCTGGAACTCCGCCTCTTCTTCAGGCGGGCACTGCGCCGACTCGCGCAGAATCAACTGGCCGTCGGGCCGCTGGGCAAGGTGCCCGCCCTTGCGGTCGGCGGGTGTACGGTCGGCGACCTCCATCAGGAATGGCACCTGGTTGGCGGCAAAATAGCCCAGGATCTGCAGGTCCAACTCGGCGCCGAGATTGTCCGAGTTGCTGACAAAGGCATACTCATATCCCTCGCTGAGCAGCAGCTCGAGCATGTTGCTGGTGACGAGTGCGGTATAGATGTCCCCGTGGCCGGGCGGGCACCATTCCTTTTCGCGATCGGCCGGGTAAACCGCGGGCGATAGGCTCTCCTTCAAGATCTTGGGCTGCTTGTGCTGGACAAAGTCGAGCGGGATCTGCTGGTGAAAATCCTGGAACTGCGCCATGGCTGCCAGCGTCTCGTCGCGCGTATTAAAGCTATTCATCAGCACCAGCGGCAGCCGGGCCCCGGTGGTCTGCCGCAGATAGAGGACCTGGTGGACGATGATGTCCAGAAATGTTAGCCCGTTCTTGACCGGCAGCAGTGATTTGGGGCCGTTCATGCCCATACTTGTGCCCAGCCCGCCGTTGAGCTTGAGCACGATGGCCCGGCCCAGTGCCTCGTTGCCGGCCTCCATTTCCGCCGCGCCGAGCTGCTCGTAGCGTGGGATATCGCCGACGGTGCCGGCGTCATCGCGCGTAATGAACCCCGTGGCGCCATGCACCAACTGGTCGTAGTAGAAATGAAAGGTATCGATGAAGACCTGAGGCAGACCCTCGCGGCGCATTTTGCGCGCAAAGGGACGAAAGTCTGACGAAACCATCCCGGCAGCCACCATTTGCTCTCCTTTGAGTGATTGTTGCTACCTACCAGCCTACGGCACAACCGTCTTTGCGCGGGTCACTGCCGGCCATGAGCACCCCGTCTTCCGGGTTGCGCATAATAATTTGCCCGCCCCCAAACAGGTTGCGCTCAAAACCGGTGACCGGCGCAAGGCGGTGACCGCGCCGGGCCATGTCGGCGAGAACGCCGTAGTCCCAGCCGTCCTCGACAAACAGCACGCCGCCCTCTTCAGCTGCGCCCAACCCGTCATGTGGGCCGGACAATGCCCAGCGCGGGACATCGAGTGCCTGCTGTGGGGCCATGGCAAGGTCCACCAGGTTGACAAGCATCTGGAAATGTCCCTGCGGCTGCATATAGCCGCCCATGACGCCAAAGCTAGCGTGCAGTTCGCCGGCCCGTTCCCCCTCCGTATGCACGGTCATGGCGGGGATAATCGTCTGGTACGGGCGCTTGTTCGGCGCCAGCATGTTGGGGTGCTCCGGGTCCAGTACAAACAGGCTGGCGCGGTTTTGCAGACTGACCCCCGTGCCGGGCACCACGAGTCCTGAACCAGTGCCCATGTACAGGCTGTTGATAAAGCTGCAGGCATTACCCTCGCCGTCCACGGCCGTCAGATACACCGTGTCGGACCCCATCAAGGGGTTGCCATAGGGGACATGGCGGGCAGCGCGCAAGGGATCGATGCGCTGGCGGCGCCGGGCGGCGTGGTCCGGGTGCGCCAGCAGTGCCAGCGGAATGTCCGAGACGCACGGGTCACAGACCCACTGCTGGGCATCGGCAAAGGCGAGGCGCATGATCTCGACCATCAGATGCAGCCGGTCGGCGGCTGGCAGCGCCGCCAGGTCGTAGCCTGCAGCCATATTGGCGGCGATGATAGCGGCGAGACCCTGGCCGTTGGGCGGGCACTCGTAGAGCCGCACGCCGCGATAGTCGGCGGTGATCGGCTCGTCCCAGGTACTCTTGTGTGCAGCCATGTCGTCCGGCGTAATCCAGCCGCCGTAACGCTGCACGTGTTCGCTCAGCTTATACGCAAACTCGCCCTTGTAGACATAATCCTTGCCCTCAGCGGCGATCCCGCGCATGGTCTCGGCCAACGTCGGGATGCGCATGATCTCACCTGCCTGCGGGGCGCGGCCGTCGATGAGCAGTTCGCGGCCGCTGGGCTGTTCGGGCCCATTGTCGCGGTCGCCGCTGGCCCAGTCGGGTGCTCGCAGCAGCTTCTTTACCTGGGTGCGCCAGCCGTTGGCAATCAACTCGCTAACCGGGTAGCCATGTTCGGCCGTCCAGATCGCGGGCTGGAGGACATCTGCCAGGCTCATACGGCCGTGGCGCTCCAGCAGGTCACTCCAGCCCCCAACTGTGCCGGGAATGGACACTGTGTGGCCCGTATAGGTAGGCATCGCCGTGTAGCCCTGCGCCTGCAGGTCGGCAGCCGATGCCGCCGCTGGGGCGCGCCCCGACCCGTTGAGGGCCGTGACCTGCCGCGTGCCGGCGTCATAGAAGAGCGCAAAGCAATCGCCGCCGATACCCGTTGAGATCGGCTCTACCACATTGAGCATAGCGGCCGTCGCTACCGCTGCGTCGGCGGCATTGCCGCCGGCCTTGAGCATATCCAATCCGGCCTGTGCCGCCAACGGCTGGCTGGTGGCGACCATGCCGCGGGTGGCTAATACATTGCTGCGCCGTGAGCGAAAAATCGGATCGATCTGCATGGTCTTAGATTCTACTGAAGATGGACGAACGCTGCCTGTCTATTTGCTGACAGAGCCAGACGGACGCTTTGTCTCGGGTTTGTCGCCACTGCTGGGAGCGGGGGTAGTGGCTTGTACAGTGTCTGCTGCAGGGCCTGGTGTACTGCGCTGGCCATTTACACTGGGCTGAGTTTTGGTCCCGGAAGATGCGCCATTGGCCCCGGATCCGCTCGTCGCCGTAGTCTGTGCCTTGCGCTGGGCAGCCAGGTCGGCCAATTCACGATTGCGATCTTGCACGACCATCACCAAAAAAACAATATAGACAGGTAGAGCCAACGCGGCTACCCATAGTCCGATATTGTTGCCAGCGCTGGCCAGGAAGCAGCCCGCTGCCAGAAGGATCCATACCAGGGAGTGGAAG
Source organism: uncultured Chloroflexia bacterium (assembly GCA_963701415.1). Lineage (GTDB taxonomy): Bacteria > Chloroflexota > Anaerolineae > Caldilineales > Caldilineaceae > Fredericiella. The sequence continues at coordinate 41,756 of CAVPAH010000014.1, read as the reverse complement.
TAGCGCAGCACGATATGCTGCCACTGCGTGCGCGGCAGCGAACGCTTGGGGCTGGGCTGCGGCCAGATACGGTAGTAGGCGACGGCGACCGCCAGGCACCCGAGGCCCCAGAAGACCAGCGGAATGCCGAGCAGCGTATTGCCCAGACTCATTACGCCCAGCCCGCCCACCAGATCAGGAAGACGACCGCGACCTGGATGGCAACAATGATCCAGAAGCGGACCTGGTACGAGGTCTTCTGTGTCTTGTGGTGAAACACACGCTGCGCAATAAAGGCCGCGGGTGTGCCGCCTAACAGTTCGCAGCCATGGAGGACGATCTCGGGTACACGGCGGCCCTCGCGTCGAGCGCTCCTCTTGTCAAAACCATACATGACAAAGGTCGCCACGTTAATGGCGATCAGGTAGCACCACAGCCACGACCAGTTCAAGACCAACACCAGCGGAATTGTGATCACCAACACGATGGCAACAGCTATCAACGAGAATAGCCAATATGGCGAGCGGTACGATTTGGATGTTGCGGTTCGCTGCACGAAGATATGTCCCTTATTTTGCGGGTTTATTTTGCCAAAGATCCGGCGGCACCAGCCCGGCGAACAGGCTGCTAATGGACGGAGTGTAACATGACACCTTCGCGGGCACAAGGTATTTACCCCCGCACGGGCACGAGGTCCGGAGGCTAAAACGCAAAGGAGCGTTAGCAATGGATTTTGATCTGACCAAGGAACAGCGTGACTTTCAGCGTGTCGTCCACGAATTTGTGGCGCAGGAGGTCCGGCCGCTGGCAAAGCACGTGGACGAAACCGGCGAGTTTAACTGGCAGGCAGTCAAGAAGATGGGCCCGCTGGGCATGCTTGGGCTGCAGGTGCCGGAGGAATATGGCGGCGCCGAACTGGATACCGTCTGTGCCACAATTGCCGTCGAGGAACTGGGATGGGCGTGCGGCTCGACGGCGCTGGCCATTTCGGCGCACAACTGCCTGGGCCAGGGGCCGCTGGTCGACTTTGCCGCACCTGAGCTGAAGCAGGCCTGGCTGCCGCTGCTGGCCACCGGCAAGGGGCGCCTTGGCTGCCTGGCGCTGACCGAGCCGGGCGCCGGCTCCGATCTGCAAGGCGGCGTGCGCACGGCGGCCCGGCGCGACGGCGATAGCTGGGTGATCGATGGTGCCAAAATGTGGGCCACCAACGCCAGCATTGCCGACACCATCATTGTTCTCTGCCGCACCGACCCCCAAGGCGGCAGCCGCAGCCTGAGCCAGATCCTGGTGCCGACGGACAGCCCCGGGCATCATCATTGGCAAGCCGGAAAAGAAGATGGGGTTGAACGGCTCGCCGACCCACGCCGTGACCTTTGAGAACGTGCGTGTGCCGCTGGCAAACCTTGATCGGCGAGGAAGGGCGCGGCCTGCAGCAGACGCTGGCCACGCTGAGCAAGGGCCGCATCAGCATCGGCGCCCTGGCGCTGGGGCTGGCGCAGGCGGCCTACGACGCCTCGGTCGAGTATGCCAAGCAGCGGCGCACCTTTGGCGTAGCCGCTGGCCAACCACCAGGCGATCCAGTTCATGGTCGCGGATGCCGCCACCGAGATTCATGCCGCGCGCTGGATGCTCTATTGGGCGGCCTGGCTCAAGGACAGCGGTCGCCATTTTGCCACGGCCGCCGGCATGGCCAAGCTCTTCGCCACCGAGGTGAGCGAGCGCGTCTGCCGCAACGCCATCCAGATCCACGGCGGCTACGGCTACAGCCAGGAATACGAGGTCGAGCGCATGTACCGCGACACGCGCCTGATGTCGATCGGCGAAGGCACCAGCGAGATCCAGCGCATGATCATTGCCCGCACGATTTTCGGCCATTAAAGGGCGTCGACTATAGTCTGCGCATGCGACTTGCAATATTGGCTGACATTCACGGCAATTTGCCGGCGCTGGAAGCGGTCGTCGAGGAGCTGGAACGGCTGCAGCCGGACCACGTGGTGGTCGACGGCGACCTGATCAACGCCGTGCCCTACAGCACCGAAGTGATCGACTTTATCCGCGCCCAGCAGTGGCTCGTCGTACGCGGCAATCACGAGTTCTATTACCTGGATTTCGGCACCGAGCGCGCCATCCCCGGCTGCGAGGACCCCGACCGTTGGGGCCAACTGCACTGGCTGGTGGAGAACATTACGCCGGCCCAGGGACGAGTACCTCGCCATGCTGCCGGACGACTGCACCCTTTATCTGCCGGGCACGGCGCCGCTGCGCATTGCGCACGGTGTGCCAGGACGCAACCGCACGGGCTTCTACCGTTCACAGACCGACGCCGCCATTGCTGCCGAGATCCTGAGCGTGCGCGAGCACACGTTGGTTTCGGCACACACACACGTGCAGATCGATCGCCATATTACTGTGGAAGACGACAGCTACAGCGGGCTGGCGGCCGACCCGCACGCTGGGGCCGACCTTTACCTGCATGGTCCGCAGCCGCACCGCCACTGGCATGTCATCAATCCGGGCAGCGTGGGGCTGCCGCTGGACGAGCGGCCGCTGGCCCAGTTTGCCATGCTCGAGAGTGTGCCGGAAACAGCCGTGCGCGGCGGCTGGCGTGTGACGCACTACGCCGTCAACTACGACCGGCGGCCAGCGTTGGCCGCCTACGCCAGCACGGGTATGCTCGAAGCCGGGGGCGTCATGTCCCAACTGTTTTACTGGGAGTTGGTGACGGCAGAGCCAGAAATTATTCGTTTTTACCGGTGGGCGGGAGGTCATGGGCTTGACCCCGACCGTGGGTCAATTCGCCGTATCTTTGAGCAGTACGTGGATGCAACGGGGCGGGACCATTACGTGCAGCGAGCGCGATCCGCTGCGGTAAGGCACGAGGCCCGGCGGCAACCAGCTCACCGCCGAACCTCGTCGCGCGAAGAGCTACAATGACGTTATGACAGCTTGCCGGCGACGACCCCTGAACGCACCAGTTCGTCACGCAGCGCAGAGCGCGCGCGGCTCAGGCGCGACTTGACGGTGCCGAGGGGCAGATTCAGCATTTCGGCAGCTTCGTTATAGTCATACCCTTGCACGTCAACCAGGAGCACGACGTTGCGGTGCCAGGCAGGCAGGTCGTCGATTGCCGCCAGCAGCACGCGCATGCTTTCGTTCTGCAGCACGAGCTTCTCCGGATCATCGCTGGTGATCTCGGCCCCTGTTACGTAGTCGATGCCTGCCTGTTCGGTCAGCTCGTCCAGGCTGACGGCTTGCCGCCGCTTCTGCCGCCGGAGGTGGTCGTAGCAGGTGTTGGTAACGATGCGTAAGAACCAGGATCGGAAGTTGCCATCTTGAAAACGCCCCATCGCCCGGTGCGCTTTGATCAGTGCTTCCTGCACCGCGTCGGCGGCTGCCTCTTCCGTGTGCAGTATCTGTTGTGCCAGCCGCTCGGCGGCGCTGCGATAGACTTCGACAAGATTGCCCGAAGGCGCGGTCATCACCCAGGCGGGCGGCGTCCACCATGTGGTCAACTGCCGGGCCAAGCGCGACGTTCTCGTTCTGCCAGTACCATTCGGTTCGATAAGTGTCCGCTAGTGCGGTGTAGCCGTAATTCATAGTCATCACCCACCTATAGGGATTGCCGCGGGTATGCGCCGCGTTATGAATATACTAAGCCACAAACCTTAGAGTTATTTTGAACCGATTGCGACGCAAGTCGGACTGTTTGCCTACGCTCGCGCCTTATTCACCTGCTGTTCTCGTGACGCTTGTACATTTGCGGTGTAAAGATGTGTTCACCGCCTGTATCTAGGCATAGGAAGAGAGGAACCGAGCGCCGTACGGGGCGTGCGCCATTAGAGGTAAGACGGGGGCGCCTGTGCAGGCGATCTTTATGCGTCGAGTTGGTAGCCGTAACCGCGGATCGTCTGAATAAACCGAGGGTTTTCGTCCGCATCCGGTTCGATGCGGCTGCGGACCCGGCTCACCATGCGGTCGATGTTGGCGTCATAGACGTCGCCCTGGGCTTCGGGCCAGACGGCCGCGGCAATCTCGTCCTTGCTGACCACGCGGCCGCGATTCTGGTAGAGAAACCACAGCAGGTCGAACTGTTTGACGCTGAGCGGCGGGTCGAGCTGCACGCCGTCCACGTAGACCTGGCGCGTCGTGATGTCCGCACGCAGCCCCGGCTCGCGCACGGCAATCAGCGAGGGCGCCGTGACGGTAGCAGACGGATCGTAGAAGCGAAAGCGGGTAGACGCAAACTGCACTTCGACGCCGTCTGAGAGCCAGGCCGTGCCGCCGGGCGGCAGGCGCCGGGCGTCGACGTACACCCCGTTCTTGCTTTGCAGATCGTGCACCTGGTAGGCGTTGTCGAGGTAGCGTAGTTCGGCGTGATGGCGGGAGGCGAACTGGTCTTCGAGGCGAATTGCCGCGTCAGTTGAGCGCCCGACGATCATTAACTCCTGGTTAAGTTCGTATTCTTCGCCCGTGCGTGGGCCATTCATACATAACAACCGACCAAACCTGCTCACACGAAATTCCTTTAATAGCTAAGGTAACTTTGTGCTGCGCATAGAGGGCTCGCTTGAGCTTTCCTGCGCATGTATTTTCTATGCTATACTTTGCCTCAACTATAACAGCAACTTACGCAACTGGCAAGCGTAACGGGTTTGCCTGGTGTGTTCGTTCCAACGCTTGAGCCGATTGTGCGTGAGATGTCTGAACCGATGAGCCAGCCGGAAGCCTCGGCAGAACAAACTCCCCAGCCGGACGCTGGCGGGCTGCTGCCGGGCGACCTGCCTTCCTCGGAACCGGTGGCGGGCGGCACCCTGATGGCCCCACTAGGCGGCCAGCTGAGCGGCCAACAGTTGGGCCCCTATTTGCTGGTAGAGCGGTTGGGCGGCGGCGCTATGGCAACCGTGTACCGTGCCGTCGATGAGCGCAGCAACCGCGCGGTCGCCATCAAGGTGCTGCGGCTAGATGCCGACAACGTCATGCGCGAGCGGTTCCGGCGTGAGGCCGAAACCCACAGCAATCTGAACCACCCCAACATCGTCCAGATCCTCGACGTGGGCCAGGCGCCAGGAAACGGCCTCACCTACATCGCCATGGAGCTGGTCGACGGCCCCAATCTCAGCGAGGTGATGGAGGAAACGGTACGGCTGACGCCTGCCGACGCTGCACGCTTGCTGGAGCCGATCGCCACTGCGCTCGACTATGCCGCCCGCCAGGGCGTAATCCATCGTGATGTCAAGCCCAGCAATGTGCTGCTGCGCCGTGTGCATGACGATACACCCAACGCCGTACGCATCGCTGCGTTGGATGTGCCGGTCCTGCCACTGCTTTCGGACTTTGGTATCGCGCGGGCCTTGGACGCGCCTGAGCTGACGAGTGTCGGCCGTACGATCGGCACACCAACGTACATGTCGCCTGAACAGTGTGCCGACAGCCACGAGATCGACGGCCGTTCTGACCTGTACTCGCTGGGGGCCGTCTTTTATCGCTGTATTGTGGGACGTCCGCCGTACAGCGGCACGACCACCCAGATCTTACACGCCCATGTATATGACCCGCTGACAATTCCCGACGACGTGCTGGCCGGCCTGCCGCAGCTCGCCGTTTCACATCCTGCGCCGCACACTGGCCAAGGATCCGGACCAGCGCTATCGAGACGGTGGCGAACTGGCAGCAGACCTGCACAAGCTCATACAGGTTACACCCGGCGCGGCGCCGAATGGCGCGGCAAATGCCCTCTCCGGTGAGGCGACTGCAACGATGCCGGTGCTGCCGGCGCTGTCAGCCGCAACCTATATAAGCGGGCAGACCGTGCTCGTACCCGGACCCGAATCAAGCACCACGCAAACCGCGACAGCTGCCGTCCAGCCTTATGTGCCGGCGGAGATTTCCATTCACACCACGTTGCCGCGCATCGTGACCACGATGCCGCCAGCGCCTGTGCGGCCGCGCCGGCGCTGGATCGGCGCGGTTTTGGGCGGTGTGCTGGCAGCGCTGGTGCTCATCTTTGGCGGCGGGCTGGCGCTGAACCTGCTGCCGAATGACCTGATCGGCAGCGTACCCCTGCCTGCCAGCCATCATCCTCAGCGCCTACCGATATGGCCACCAGCGCTGCGCTGCCGGCGACAGGCACAAGCGCAGCGGCTGTAGCGACTGGCTCCGCACCGGGTACCTCGCAAGCAGAGCCGACGCCTGCGGCACAAACAGCTGCCGTTTTGCCTGCCACACCCGCCCCTGGCCCAGACTCCCGCAGTGCAGAGGCACGCCGGAGGCCACGCTGCTGCCGGTGCCGACCCCTGCCGGCGATGTTCGTTCCTATCTGGGCGGAAGGGGAAGCTGCCTATCAGGACGGCGATTGGCAGAACGCACTGGCGTTCATGACGCTGGCGCGGCGTATCGATCCTCGTTATCAGGGCGCCGCCGGCGACAGGATGCTGTTTGAAAGCCATGTTGGCCTGGCGGCTGATGCCATCGCCAAGGGGAATCTTGAGGACTCACTGGAACATCTGGATGCTGCCGTTGCGTTACGTCCAGATGTAGGGCGTGTGAAAACTATCCAGGCGGCCCTGCAGGCGCTGGTGGCGCCGGGCACCTTAAATATTGCAATAGCACGTTGGTCGCTGGTAACAGCCCTGGGCTCTTATGCCCAGGAACTGCTCGACGCGCGAGAATCCGTGCGCGGCGGCCGAGCAGCTGCAGGCGGCCGTTGCGCTGGCACCGGTCGAAAGCTCGGCCAAGCTGCTGGCGGAAACGCAGGCAGCCTGCGAGAAGGCGCAGCGCGATGCCAGATGTGCGGCGGCAGCTTGCCGGACTTGACCGGACGCTTGCTCTATTCGACGCAGGAGGGTGATGCCTATCGGATCTACCGGGTGCCGGCGACCCTGGGGGCAGACTCGGCACTCTTGATCGACGACGGTTCGCAGCCGGCCCGCCAGTGGCACAGCAACGTGGTGGCGTTTCACAGCACGCAGGCAGACAGCCCAGGGATTGCCCTGTTTGATCCCTCGGCTGGGCAGTCACCTACGAAGCGCAGCCTGCAGCTGACGACATCTGCCGGCGATGCGCATGATGCGCCGCCAAGCTGGTCCGAAAATGACCGCAGCCTGGTCTACGGCAATACCGCGCCGGATGGCCGCACCCGGATCTTCCGCACTGAGGTTACGTCGACGGCCAATGCCGTGGACCTTGGGCCTGGGCGTGATCCCGACTTGGAGCCCAAAGCAAGACCGGATCGTCTTTAACGGCATCGAACGAGCAGGGGGGCGAACCTGGCCTGTGGTTGATGAACGGCGATGGCAGCGATCGGCAGCGTCTGACCGACAACGGCAACGATATTCGCCCGGTGTGGACGCCTGACGGCCTGTCGGTCGTGTTTATGAGTTCGCGTGATGGCGATTGGGAGGTGTATCGCCTGAACTTGCTGACCGCTGAGCTTTCTCGGTTGACCACCAACTCGGCGCAAGACGGCCTGCCGACCGTCAGCCCGGATGGCAAATGGGTGGCCTTTGCCAGCGACCGCGGCGGATACTGGCGGATCTGGGTGACGCCGCTGGATGGTGGGGATGCCCAGCCGCTGATCACGATCGACGGCGTATTAACGAATTGGTTGGAGCATGCAATTCAGTGGATTCCTTAGAGTTTGACCCCACCGGCTCCGGCGACGAACCAACGTCGGCCGGCGCCGGGCTCACCAATCTGGCGGGCAAGCAGATCGGCCGCTACCTGATCGGCCAGCAGCTGGGCAGCGGTGGTGCGGCCACCGTTTACCGCGCCTATGACCAGGTGCAGGGCATCACCGTAGCGCTCAAGCTGCTGCTGCCTGGGGCAGATGAGAAGGCCTACGATCGCTTTCGCCGCGAGGCGACGCTCGCCGGCGCGCTGCGCCACCCGCACATCGTGCGCATCCTGCAGATCGGCATTGCTCCCAAGGGGGAGGTTGCCTATATCGCGATGGAACTGGTCGAAGGCGAGAGCCTCTCCGACCTATTGAGCATGCGGGGGCGGCTGCGGCCGGAAGAGACGGCCAACGTACTCGAGCCGATTGCGCGCGCCCTGGCCTATGCGCACCGGCAGGGCGTCGTCCATCGCGACGTCAAGCCCGGCAATATCCTGCTGCGCACGGTCAGCCCGGGCGCTCCCAACAGCGTGCAGTTGGAGGCGCTGGAATATCCCGTCGTGCCGCTGCTGTCGGACTTTGGCATTGCGCGGGCGCTGGATGCGCCGGAGTTGACGAGCGCAGGGCGCACCGTGGGCACGCCTGCGTACATGGCCCCCGAGCAGTGTGCCGGCAGCCGTGAGGTGGACGGGCGGGCGGATATCTACTCGCTGGGCGCGGTGCTGTACCGGTGCATCACCGGGCGCATGCCGTTTAGCGGGTCGACGACGCAGATTTTGCACGCGCATGTTTACGATCCGCTGGTGATCGAGGACTCCGTGCTGAGGCTGCTGCCACCGGTCATGGTCGAGATCTTGCAGCGCAGCATGGCCAAGCGGCCCGACGACCGCTATCCCACGGCCGATGCGCTGGCCGACGCGCTTGACGCTTGGCGGCCGGGCGCCTGCCGCCGCGCGAGCAGCATGGGGGCGGAAGGCAGCACGGCAACGCTGACGCTTTCGGCGCTGCCGGCGACGCCGCCGCCCGCCCCTATCACGCCCAGCGCCACCGTGCTCGTCCCGGGGCTCAGCGATGCGGTTACGCCGCCGGCCGGACAGCCGCCAGTCTATCGCCCGCCACAGTATGGCGGACCGGGCTACGAAACGCCCTATCAGCCCACGCCGCGCACCAATCCGCTGCTGCGGCCCGCGACCGGTGCGCCGCGGCAGGATCCCGCTGTAACCATGGTGTCGCCGACGCAGGAATACGACGCGGACGAAGACAGGGGCGGCCGGCTGGAGCGGCTTAACTGGCCGGGCCTGGCCATGGCGGCCGTGCTAGGGCTGCTGGCGATCGCGCTGGTGGTGGCGTTTGGCATCCAGGGGCCGGGACTGCTCGACCGGCTCGTCGGCGGACCGAATCCGCCGTCCACGCCGGGCGAAGTGAGCCAGGCCACAGGCACGCCGGGCGGGCTGCCGGCCGTCGTCCTGACGTCGACGATTACGACGACAGCCACGCGTGCCACGCCGCTGCAGACGCTTACCTTTACACCGTGCCACCGCCTACGGCAACCGGGACACTGGCCCCGACGCTGACCTTTACGCCGGTACCCCCCACGGCGACGCCGCTGCCGCCGCCGACCGAGACGCCGATCCCGCTGCCGACCGAGACGCCGACGGCGCTGCCGACGCCGACGGCGACGCTGACGCCAACCGTCGCCCCCACCGTGGGCCCGAATCCCGACGATCGTGGCCTGCCTGGCGCAGGTCGACCAGGAGATCCAGGCCTATTTGTTCCAGCAGGATCCGGCCACGCTGGAAGCGTTTGGCTGTCCGGACAGCCCGGGCCTGGCGGGGACGGCGCAGTCATGGCCGTTTGAGCGCGGCTACATCGTCGGCTTTGACATGACGCAGGAGATGCTGGTCGTCTACACGGAGTCTGCAGCAGTGGGAGCGGCAGTTTGTGCCGGAAGGACAGGCTCCGCCCGCCGAGGGGGCGCCGCCGGAAGGCAGACGCCGCCCGAGGGCATGTACATTCCCGACGGCCGCTTTGGCCAGCTGTGGCAGCAAGGGCGAGCGGCGCAACGAACTTGGGTTTGCCACTGCGCCGGCGCCGGGCGCGTTCTCGGCCGTGTACCAGACCTTTCCCGGGGCGCTGATCATCCTGAACCAGAACAGCGGCCAGGTGGTGGTGCTGCCGACAGCCAACCAGCGGTAGCGGAGGACGTTTGCCGAGCAGCAATGCGGACAAGCATACACCAGTGGATCGACCTGGCGCCCAACCACAAGTTGGGGCTGGTCGTCGCCAACCCCGTGCTGTTAGGGGCAGGGGCGATCGGCTACGGCGAGGCGGTGCCGCGCGGGCTGGACCTGGCGCAGCTGGGTGCCGCCGTGGTCGGGCCCGTGTTGAGCGCCAGCCGTGGCGGCACGCAGCCGCCCCGCCTCGCCCATGCCAACGGCGGCATCGTGCTGGACACCGGGCTGCAAAACCGCGGGGTCAACAACGCCATCCAGCAGTATGGCAAGCTGTGGGAGAAGCTGGGCTGCCCGGTGATCGTGCAGGTGGTCGAGAGCCACCCGGCGACGCTGGCGCAGGATCGCCGGCAAGCTGGCGCAGGTGCGGGGCATACAAGGCATCGAGCTGCTGCCCGGCAGATCCGGCCGACGAAATCGACGGCGCCCGGCTGGCCGACGCTGGTGCGCACCGTCGACCGGGCATGTGAACTGCCGGTATGGGTCAAGCTGCCGCTGGCCAAGGCGCTCGCCCTGGCGCCGGCTGCGTGCGAGGCGGGAGCGGTGGGACTGGTGATAGGCCAGCCGCCCACCGGGACCGGCCATGCGCATGGTCGACGGCGAGCTGCGGCCGGTCACAGGCGCGTTGTATGGCCCGCTTGATCTTTCCGCTGATGCTCGAGGTGCTGCTGCAAGTAGCGGCGCAGCAGCTGCCCGCGGCATTGATTGCATGCGGCGGCATTCACACTGCCGACCATGTGCAGCAGGCGCTTGCTGCCGGTGCGCAGGCCGTGCAGATTGACAGTGCCGTGTGGGTCGAGCCGGGGCTGCCGGGGCGGCTGGCGGCGAGCGTATAGCCAGGCGCTGCTTGGGGGCGGTAGGGGCACAAGGTCCGGCGGTGAGAGGCGGCAGAAACTGAGTTTCTCGCAGAAACTCAGTTTCTGTGGGCCGTGCCGCCGGACCTTGTGCCCCTACGGACCGTTACGGTTTCTCCACCAGCCAGCGGGGGCCGCCGGCGGAGACGAGGAGGATGTTGCTGTAGGCGGTGAAGTCGCCCGTGCGGATGATGGCCTTGACCGTCTTGCTGCGCTGCTTGAAGGCTGTGTGCGGCATGGTTTCGATCGCGACGTCCGCGCCGAACAGGGCGGTCAAACGGGCGTACATGCTGGGGCTGTGCTGCCCGGTCTCATCCGCCAGGACGATGCGCTCGACCGAGAAGTCGGGCAGCAGGACGGCCAGCACCTCGGCGACGGTAGGCTGGTTGACCGCCAGCGCCACGTCGACGGTGCGCACGCCCAGGGGGATAGGAAAACCGGCGTCGCAGACAATGATCTCGTCCATGTGGCCCAAGCGCGAGATGACGTCGGCAATATCGCTGTTGAGCAAGCCTATTTCTTTCATGCAGTGCGCTCCCTTTACACTCGGCGTGGTCAAAGACCCATCAGACGCGGTCATAGCTGCGCACGAGCATCTCGTAGATTTCGTCGCGGGTGGCGACGCGCGGGTTGTTCTTGTAGTCCGGCAGCACGCGGCTGTGGTCGGCGATCGCCACGACATCGTCCTCGGTGACGCCGAGCTGCTTGAGGTTGAGCCACATGCCGATCCGCTTGAGAAAGCGTGTCGATCTCGACACAGCAGCCTGCGGCAGCCTGCTCGTCGGTGGCCCCCAGCAGGTCGGGGTTGAAGATGCGGCCGACGGCGGCGAAGCGCTCGACCGCGCACGGGATAGGTGTAGCGCGAGAATTCGGGGTAGGTGACGGCCAGCGCCTCGCCGTGCATGACCTGCGGGCACTGCCCGCCGATCGTCATGCCGATGCCGTGCGGCAGCGTGACGCCGGCGTTGGCGATGCAGAGGCCGGCCAGCGTGTCGGCCCAGGCCATGTGGGCACGGGCGTCGGCATTCGCACCGTCGTCGTAGGCGGTGGGCAGATAGCTCACGACGAGGCGAATCGCCTCCAGCGCGAGCGTGTCGACATAAGGTGAGCCGCCCACGTGGAGATAGCTCTCGAAGGCATGGGTGAAGGCGTCGAAGCCGGTCGAGGCCGTGACATGCGGCGGCACGCTCACCATCAGCTCGGGGTCGACGATGGCGACGCGCGGGTAGAGCAGCGAGTTGTAGAGCGCCGATTTGGTCTTGGTGGCCGTCTCGGTGACGACCGCCACCTGCGTGACCTGCGAACCGGTGCCCGAGGTGGTCGACACGGCGATCACCGGCAGGGTGGCGGGCGTGGGCGGCGTCTTGAAGAAGAGGTAATCCCAGCAGGTGCCGGGGTGGGTCGCCTCGACGGCAATGGCCTTGGCGGTGTCCATGGCCGAGCCGCCGCCGATCCCCACGACCACGTCGGCGCCGAACTGGCGCGCCATGGCGGCCCCGGCGCTGACGCAGTCGGTCGTCGGATTGGGCACCACGCCGTCGAAGTGCGCCATGGTCACCCCGGCCGCCGCCAGCGTCGCCTGCACGCGGCCAAGCAGCGGCAGCATATACTCGTTCTTTGGCATCGTGACGATCAAGCAGCGCCGGCCGTAGCGCGCTGCGACCTCGCCCAGCTCGTCCAGCCGGCCCGCGCCAAAGCGAATTTCGGTGGGCTGAAAATAGACAAACGATCGCATACGTCCCTCCTTTGTAGGGATGCAATGACCTGCTGAGATTCGAACTGCGCTTGTGTTGTGCAGTCGAGGCTTCCGCCGTCACCGCAGCGGCAACGGCGAAGTCAAGTCCAGATTACCGGGCAATGCGCCGGCGCTTCAGGACCTCGCCGAGGAAGACGGCGATCAGGAGCATGACGCCGATTGCCACATCCTGCCAATAGGTGTTGATGCCCGACATGTTGAACGCGTTGTAGACCATGGCCAGGAAGATCACGCCCAGCACGGTGCCGCCGATGGTGCCGGCGCCGCCGCTGAAACTGGCGCCGCCGATCGCAGTCGCCGCAATCACGCGCAGCTCGGCGTTCTGGCCGTAGCTGACGCTGGCGGCGCCATACTGTGAGCAGACGACCAACCCGGCGATGCCGGCCAGGACGGCGTTGAGCATAAAGGCAAAGAGCAGAAAGCGTTCGACCCGCACGCCCGACATGCGGGCGGCGCGGCGGTTGCCGCCGATAAAGTACGCCTGCTGCAGATAGCGGTGGTTGCGCAGCGCGTAGCCGATGATGAGCGCCAGCACGACGAACACGATCAGCGAGATGCGAATGCCCCCAATCTCGCCCTGGCCGAGAAATGTGAACGACTCGGGCAGATCGCTGATCGACGTGCCGCCCGTGATGACCAGGTCGATGCCGCGCAGGGTGAGCAGCGTGGCCAGCGTCACGATAAACGGGTGCACCTTGAAGAGATTGGTCAACCCGCCGTTGATCAGCCCCACGCACGCCTGCGGCGACCAGCGTCAGCACAATGGCCAACGGCACCGGCACGCCGGCGCGCATCAACATGGCGGCGACGATGGCGCTGAACTGGAGCACGGCGCCCACCGAGATATCGATGCCGCCGGTGATCATGATGATGGTCATGCCCAGCGCCATAATGGCTTCCGGCACGAAGTTGATCAGCATCACCTCGACGTTGGGGCCGCTCAGATAGCGGGGATAGCGGAGCTGCATCACGACCGCCAGCACCACGCAGACGATGGCCAGCCCCAGCAGCTGCAGGCTCCCGGGATCCATGTTGCGCAGAAAACCGCGGCGGCGGGCAGGGGCTGGTGCCGGAGCAGGCCCGCCGGACGGGAATTGTGAAACGCTACCTTGTTGCATAGTGCATTACCTCTTCCTGGGTGGCCTGGTCGCCTGTCGAGCACGGTGGTCAACTGCCCCTCGCGGAACACGGCGATGCGGTCGCTGAGGCCGAGCACCTCCGGCAGCTCCGAAGAGATGACGATCACGCCGATGCCTTCATCGGCCATCTTGCGCAGGTCGGCGTGGATCTTGGCCTTGGCGCCCACATCCACGCCGCGGGTGGGTTCGTCCACGATCAGCACCTTGGGCTGGGCGCACAGCCACTTGGCGAGCAGGGTCTTCTGCTGGTTGCCGCCGCTGAGGTTGATGGCATTGAGTTCGTCGTTGAGCGGCCGGATCTCCATCTCCTCCATGTAATGGCGGGCGTCCCGTTTGAGCTTGCTCTCCTGCAGAAAGCCCAGCCGCGAGACAAAGCGCCAGAGCGATGACGAAGCAATGTTGGCACGCACGGGCATCTTGAGGAAGAGCCCCAGCGTCTTGCGATCCTCGGTGAGGTAGCAGACGCCTTGTTCGATCGCATGCCGCGGCGAGCGCAGCTTGACGCGGCCGGCCCTCGAGCGTCGAGCGCGCCGCTGTCGGCCTTGTCGGCGCCGAAGATTGCCCGCGCAACTTCGGTGCGTCCGGAGCCGACGAGGCCGGCAAAGCCGAGAATCTCGCCCTTGTTGAGCGTAGAAGCTGATGTTCGCGGAAATAGGGCTCGCGGCTCAGCCCTGCCACGGCGAAGAGTGCGCCGTCGGTCTGCTGCGCCTTGGGCGGGTACATGTTGGTGATCTCGCGGCCCACCATCATGCGGATCACTTCCTCGCGCGTGGCCTCGGCGGCGTCGACCGTGCCGACCATGTGCCCGTCGCGCAGCACCGAGATCTTGTCGGCCACATGGAAGACCTCGTCCAGCTTGTGCGAGATAAAGATGATGGCAATGCCGCGGGCGGTCAGGTCGTCGATGATCGCGTAGAGGCGATCGATCTCCTTCTCCGACAGGGCCGACGTGGGCTCGTCCATGATGATGACCTTGGCGTCAAAGGAGAGCGCCTTGCCGATCTCCACCACCTGCTGCATGCTCACGCTCAGCTTGCTGGCCAGGGTCTTGGGGTCGAGGTCGATGCCCAGGCGGTCGAAGATCGCGCGGGTGTCGGCATACAGCTGCTTCCAGCGGATCGAGCCGAGGCGCGTTGACCGGCTCACGGCGCAGGTAGATGTTCTGGGCCAGGTTCATATTGGGCGCAAGGCTCAGCTCCTGGTGCACGATGCTGATGCCGCCCTTCATCGCTTCGAGCGGGCTGTGAAAGCTGACCTGTGCGCCGTCGAACCAGATTTCGCCGCCGTCGGCAGGCACGAGGCCGCCGATAATGTTCATCAAGGTGGACTTGCCGGCGCCGTTTTCGCCGACCAGCGCGTGCACCTGGCCCGCCTCGACGGCCAAGCTCACGTCGGCGAGCACGCTGTTGCCCGAGAAACTCTTGTGGACGTTTTTGACTTCTAAGATAGGCGCCATGACTACTCCCTGGTCTCGTTGCGGCGCCGGTAGGCGTCGATGGCGATCGCAAGAAAGACAATTGCCCCGCTGACGATGCCCTGCCAGCTGGGCGATCCGTTGAGCAGCACAAAGCCGTTGCGGATCAACGCCAGCAGCAGCACGCCTAAAAAGGTGCCGAGCAGGGTGCCCGAGCCGCCGGCAAAGCTGGCGCCGCCGATCACGGCGCCGGCAATCGCATTTAGCTCGGAGCCCAAGCCAAATTGAAAGAAGCCCATGGCCAGGCGCGACGTCATAAAGACGCCGGCCACGCCGGCGAGCAGGCTGGAGATCACATAGGCCGAAAAGGTGACGAGGGTCACGCGGATGCCCGAAAGCGCGGCCGCGTCGGGATTCTGGCCGATAAAGTAGGCCTGGTTGAGCGGCTTCCAGCGGCTGAGCAGCACGCCGAAGACGACGAGGATGCTGAGCGTGATGATGACCGGGAAGGGAATGCCGAAGAATGTGCCCTGGCCGATCACGATATAGGAGTCCGGCAGCCCCGAGACGTACCACCCCGACGTCAGCACGGTAGCCAGGCCGCGGGCAATGGCGAACATGCTCAGGGTAACGATAAAAGGTGCAATCTTGAGCTTGGCGACGCCAAAGCCGTTAAAGGCGCCGCACAGGGCCTGCCACCACCATGCCCGCCAGGATGGCCAGCGGTACGGGGACAGCCACGGGCATGATATGGTTGCTGAGCAGCATCGTGACGACGACGCCCGTCAGGCCGAGCACCGAGCCGACCGAGAGGTCGATGCCGCCCAGGATCAGGATCAGGGTCATCCCCATCGCCATCAGCAGGTCGTAGGTCATGCCCATGACCAGCGACATCAGGTTCTCCGGGTCCAGAAAGCGCGGCTGCGCCAGGGCCAGGAAGACGGCGACGGCCAGGTCGATCAAAAGCAAGGTAGTCGTGCGCGAGCGCAGAAGGCGGCCGCGCGCTGTTGCGCATCTCGGATGGTCCCTTGGATGCGACAGTGGTGGTTGCCATACTGGATCCTTTGTTTGGTCCTGCGCTTGGCCGTTGCGGGTAACGGCAGGGACGCGCAGCCCCTGCCGTTACACAAAGGAGATCCGCAAGACGCTTGGCCTCTAGAACTTGGGCCCCTAGAACTTGGGCGCTGACTTGTACATCTGCACGTCTTGCTTGTACAGAATGTTGACGCCGGTGTCGACCGGGGCGCCAACACACGGGCCAAGGCCGTAGGGGAAGGGCACGCTGGTCGGATATTTGGCGCCGTAGCAGAGCAGCAAGGAAGTAAAGCCCATCAGGTAGGGGTTCTGGCCGACGGTGGCCTTGATCTCGCCCTTGTCGATGAGCTCGATGACAGGCATGCCGAAGTCAAAGGCCATGATCTGGACCTGGCCCTCGCGCCCGGTGGTGCGCACGGCTGCCGCCGCGCCCGGTCCCGGGTTGCCGTGGGCGCCGAAGATACCTGTGATCTCCGGGTCCGCCTGCAGTGCGGCCGTCAGCTGGGTCTCGGCCACGTCGACCTTGCCCTCGTCGTTGATCTCCACCGTGACGATATCGGGCCCGTTGGCGGCCAGGGCATCCTTAAAGCCCTGGAGGCGCTTGGCCAGGTGGTCGGGGCCGGGGAAGGTCGAGACGGCGATCTTGCCCTTGCCGCCGAGCCATTCGGCCATGGCCTCACCGGCCTTGTAGCCGGCCTGGTAGTTCTGGGTGCCGACAAAGGTCAGGCGCTTGCTGGCCGGCGCGTCCGAGTCAAAGGTGATCACCGGGATCATGGCCTCGATGGCGGCGTTGATGGACGGAACCATGGGGGCGGCGTCGCCGGCCGTGGCCAGGATGCCGGTCGCGCCCTTGGCCGTGAGTTCCTCGATGGCGCGGGCTTCCAGCGCGGCGTCCCATTCGGCCGGCCCCTGCAGCTCGGTCTTGACATGCGGGCCGATGCGGGCGGCGGCGTCGACCATGCCCTGGTAGCACCAGTTGAAGAACTCGGAGCCTTTCAGGAAGACCACCATGCCGTACAGCTCCTCGGCCGTGGCCGGTGCTTGCGCCGCGGTGCCTGCTTCTGACGGTGCCACGGGGGTAGCACAGGCGCCGATGACGGCGCCGGCCCCGACGAGGGCTGCGCCCTTGAGAAACTGGCGGCGGCTGGACGAGTTATGCTCACTCATTGCTCTGCTCCTCTGGTTGAATGATGCGTGAAAGATGTGCTTGAAAAAGAAATCAGCATGACTGGCGAACGATTAACTCGCAGGCGAACTCGACGACGGGTTCGTCGATGGCCTCACCCTTGATCAGGGTGCACAGGATGTCGGCGGCGCAGTGGCCGATGCTGCGCGCCGGCTGGCTGACCACCGTCAGCGGCGGCGCGCAGACGGCCGCCCAGGGATGGTCGTCAAAGCAGGCCAGGGCGATATCTTCGGGGCAGCGCAGCTGCAGATCGCGCAGCGCCAGCAGGGCGCCGAGCGAGAGCAGGTTGTTGTTGACGAACAGTGCAGCGGGCCGGTCGGCGGCGGTCAGCAGCTGCCGGGTGGCGGCGCGTCCTGCTTCGATGCTCAGCTCGCTGGTGGCGACCCACGCTTCGGGCAGCGGGATGATTGGCTTCGGCCAGCGCCTGCCGGAAGCCCTGCAGCCGCTCGCGCATGCTCGACAGCCGCTGAAAGCCGGCGACGACGCCGATCCGGCGGTAGCCGCGGTCGATCAGGAAGCGTGCGCCCTTGTAGGCGCCGCCGACGTTATCGGCCCCGACATAGGGGCCCTCGAGACCCTTCAAAGCGGCGGTCGACGAAGACGATGGGGGTCTGGCGCGCCTCGGCCATGGCCAGGACCGACCACTTCTGGCTGGTGGCGGCGGCGATAATGCCATCCACGCGCTGGCTGAGGAGGAGGTTGAGGTAGTGCTCCTCGCGGTCGAGCGACTCGTCGGTGTTGCAGACGATCAGGGTATAGCCGGCGGGCTTGATCACCTCTTCGACCCCGCGCAGCATCTCGCCGAAGAACTGGTTGGCGGCATCGGAGACGATGATGCCGATGCTGCCGGTGCGCTTGGTCGTCAGGCTGCGGGCGACATTGCTGGGCCGGTAGCCGAGTTCGGCAATCGCGGCGAGCACGCGCTGCTTGGTATCTTCTTCGACAAAACGGGTGCCATTGACGACATGCGAGACGGTGGTCTTGGAGACAAAGGCGCGCCGCGCAACATCGCCGATGGTGGGAACGGTCTTTCCCATCGCTGCGATCCCTGGGGTGGGCGAAACTAGATTGTGCTAATCGGTCATTGAGATGGAGGAGCTTGCGCCCGGCTAACCGGTTACGCAACCGGTTACGCAACCGGTTAGCTCAATAGTAGTCCTGCTGGAGGTCCGAAGTCAATAGGTGCGGAGAGTTGCGCAACGGTTAGAACAGCGCCATCTGCCGCGCCGGCGCCTGGCCATCCAGCAGAATGTACGGCGCGGCGCGCTTGGCATCGCGCAGCCCCAGTGCGGAGAGGTGGCTCACCTCGCGGATGCGGCGGCGGCTGCGTTCGCGCACGATGGCGTCGGCCGTCTTGGGGCCGATCCCCGGCACGCGCAGCAGTTCGGCGCGCTCGGCGCGGTTGATTTCCACCGGGGTGGCGGTCAAGGTTCTCGCGTGCCCATGCCAGCTTGGGGTCGATGTTGAGCGGCAGGTTCGTATCGCGGCCAAACGGCAGGTCCTCGACGCTCCAGCCATAATCACGCAGCAGGAACGATGCCTGGTAAAGGCGCAGCTCGCGCGCGGCGGCGGTGGGCGCCAGGTTCTCAAACGGCGTGTGGGCGACCGGATGAAAGGCGGAGTAGTAGGCGCGGCGCAGCTGATATTGGCCGTAGAGCAGCTCGCTGAGCTGGAGCAGCTCCAGGTCCGTATCGCCCACGGCGCCGACGACAAACTGCGTCACCACGCTGGCGCGCAGCCGCTCCTGCTCGCGCAGCCGGGCGATCCACTGCACGCGCGTGAAGATCTCGTCCCAGTAGTTCTTTTTGGGGGCAAGCGCCTGCCAGCCGCTGGGGGGTAGGTCCTTCCAGGTTGATCGACACGCGGTCGGCCAGCTGCATGGCGCGGCGGATCTGGTCGTACTCGGCGCCGGGCATGACCTTGAGATGGATGTAGCCGCGATAGCTGTACTTCTTGCGCACGATCTCGGCCGTGTCGATGATCTTATCCTGGGCCGTCATGCCGCCCTTGATGATGCCCGACGAGAGAAACATGCCGTCCACCACGCCCGAGCGCTGGAGCAGGTCAAAGCTCGACGCCATCTCGTCGGGGGTGAAGGTAATGCGGTGTGGTCTGGGCGCGGCCGGCGCGGAAGGGGCAGTAGAAGCAGTTCTTCTCGCAGGCCGTCGTCATCATCGCCTTGAGGATCGGCTTCTTGCCCTGGGGCGTCGTCACCTCCGAGATGCAGGGCAGCGGTTTGGGCGGGCGGCTGCCGGCCGGCTGGATGCCAGGCTGCGTTTCTGCGAGGGGATCGGCGCCGGCGGGTTCGAACGCGGTGGCGTCGTCCAGCAGCGTCAGTTTCTGGATGGCGTCGGGCGCAATGCGGAAGCTCATAGGTGGCGCAGCTCCTGTGACCGGTAAAAACATATGTTCTATTCCTAGTATACGAACAAACGTTCGCCGTGTCAAACCATCTGACGTATCTTTTTGGCAGAGAGCAGCATTTATTTGGGGCCGATGCGTTGCCGAAAACGAACATTTGTGCTATAATAGCTTACATGACGGCAAGGTGACTGCCTTTCGCCGCCTGTGTTTCCACGAGCAACAGCAAAGTCAGGTGTACAAGTGAGCGACGACAAGCCGCAGTCACAAGAGACTGGTTGGTCCGGCGATCCATGGGATCAACAGCCGGGTGAGCCCGATTTATGGTATGGGCGATTCAAGCTGTATCTGGAGATGGGACCGACGCGCAGCGTGCGTTGCACTTGAGCGCGCGGTAGCCGAAAAGCCCGGGAAGGCTGGGTGGAATCGACAGGGCCATTGCCATTTTTTGCCCGTAAGTGGTACTGGCGCAAACGCGCCAACGCCTGGGATGTCCGCCAGCGCGAGCTGCTGGCCCTCAGCGAGCGCAACACGCGCCTGGCCTTACGCGACCGCCGGCTCGAAAGGATGGAGGACTACCTGGAGGCCATCTGCGACGTGCTGGACACGGCTAACATGACTGAGGTCGACGAGAACCAGGCGCGCGCCTGGCTGCCGCAAATGCGCGTCTTTCTACGCGATCTGCTGGTGATCGAGCGCCAGGAGTTCGAACGCGGCGACTACGAGAAGGACGACCCGGACAACAGCCTGGTCATCACCGCCGACGATCTGCGGGCGGCACAGCGTGCGTTGACTGCGAGGCAGTCGTTGACTGCAACGCAGTCGTTGACTGCGATGCAGTCAGTGGAATCACAGTTGCACGAGCCGGCGTCGGCGGGGTTTACAGGTCCTGCTCCGGTTACAGCCTATGAGCAGTACCCTGCCGGTCGCACCCTCCTGGTCTGCATCGGACCGGACAGCGCCCTGATGCTGGACCTGGCCGCACTGCGTGCGGTGCGCTCGGCGACGGGGCTCAAGTTTCAGCGTCTGCTGGACGCCACGCGGCCCAAGTTCGCCGCCGCGCTGCGCCGTGAGCGCGGTTTGGGGCGGCCGGTCGAGCTGCTGCACCTGGCGCTGCATGCCTCGCCGGAGGGCGTTGAATTTGCCGACGGGGTGGCGGACGGGAACTGGCTGAGCGAGCGGCTGTTTGGCGTGCGCATCATGCTGCTCGCCTCCTGCCGGGGCGACGGCATCGGCGACTGGCTCGGCGTGGTGCCGCACGTCATCACGCTGAGTGAGGAAATCACACACGAAGATGCGGCCGTCCTGACGCAGCATTTCTGGCACAACATCGGGTTGAGCATGGAGCCGGGGGCAGCGCTGGACGAGGCGCTGACGCACTGCTCGCCGGCGGTGAGCGAGTATGTGGTGCGGCACTGGTGAAGAGTGGTCTGAACGCGTAGCCCGGACGCCACGTCCGGGGCGATCGTCAGGCCGCTGCTCTGTCTGACGAAAGGAGCCGATCATGTGGACTGGACTCCGGGAACTGTTTGGGGGGTTGTCCGCGAGGGGAGGTTCTGGTTGGCGGTCGTGATCATCGCTGGCCCTGCTCGCCGTCTTCGTCACGATGACAGTGACCGGCGTTGATCTCACGCCACTCTGGGCGCTGCTGGGCGGGTGATGTCGGGGCACACGGTCCGGCTCGGCGCAGAAGGATCGCCTAGTCGGAGTGATCTTGCGCCGTGCCGGGCCTCGTGCGCGCCTAGTCACGTCAGTCGCACCAATGATGCCGAGCCCATGAAGGTTACCGCAGCTAAAAGTCCAGTGGCTCACCTACAGCCAGGACCCCGCCGCCTTCGTGCGCGACTGCGTCTACATCTACGACGCCACCGGGCAGGACTGGATCAAGTTCGACCTGTGGCCGGCGCAGGCCGAGACGCTCGGGGCCATGGCCGGCAGCCGCAAGCTGGTGATCCTCAAGGCGCGCCAGCTCGGCATCTCGTGGCTCTCGCTCAGCTATGCCCTCTGGCTGATGCTCTTCCAATCCCCTGCCACCATCCTGCTGTTCTGCCTGCGGGAGGAGGAATCCAAGGAACTGCTGTGGCGGCTGCGCGGGATGTATGAGCGGCTGCCGGCGCACCTGCGGGCGCGGGCGGTGACGCACAGCAACGAGACGCGCTGGATCCTGTCCAACGGGTCGCGGGCGCTGGCGTTTTCCACCAGGTCCGGCCGCTCCTACACCGGCACGTTGGCGCTGGTCGACGAGGCGGATTTTGTGCCGGAGCTGAGCCAGTTTTTGAACGCGGTGAAGCCGACCATCGATGCCGGCGGGCAGCTGTTCCTGGTGTCCACGAGCGACAAGAAGCGGCCGATCTCGACCTTCAAGAACCTGTTTCGGGCGGCGGTCGCACGGCACCGGCGACTACCGTCACATCTTTCTCCCCTGGTGGAGCCGCCCCGGCCGTGACGAGGCCTGGCGGCAGTCGGTGCAGGCGGAGATGTACGCGCAGCGCGGCACGCACGACGATTTCTACGCCGAATACCCGGCGACGCGCGGAAGAGGCGCTGGCGGCCGAGCAGCTGGACCGGCGCCTGCCGTGGGAGTGGGTGAAGCGCTGTGTCGATGGAGGCGAGAAGGCTTCCGGGAAGACCTACCCCTTCCGGGAAGCCCGCCCTTCCCGGAAGCCCGCCTCTTCCGGGCCTCACCGTCTGGGAGGAGCCGATCCCCGGCCGCCGCTACGTGATCGGCGCGGACCCGGCCGAGGGCAACCCGAACAGCGACGAGTCGGCCGCTGCGTGCTGGACGCCGAGATCGTGGGCGCAGGTGGCCGAACTCACCGGCAAGATCGAACCCTCCACCTTTGCCGGCTACCTCGACGAGCTGGGCCGCTGGTACAACGGGGCGGACGTGATGGCGGAGCGCAACAACCACGGCCACCTGCTCATCCGCGAGCTGCAGCGGCTGGGGAACCTGCGCGTGCTGGAGGGGTATGACGGCAAGCCGGGCTGGCTGAGCAACATCAAGGGCAAGCCGCTGCTGTACGGCCTCCTGGCCGACGCGGTGCGCGATGGTGCGTGCAGGATCTGTGGCAGCGAGACGGCGGCGCAGCTGGCCTCGATCGAGGCCTCGACGCTGCGCGCGCCCGAAGGGCTGCACGACGACCGGGCGGATGCGTTTGCGCTGGCCGTTGCGGCGGTGGCGTGGAAGCCGGACGTTCGGCCCAGCACGATGGTCGCGCAGGCGGATCCGTTGGCGGCGTACGACGGCGGCGCGTGGTGAGCGCACCGATGATCGTGCTGGATGCAGACTTCCGGTGGAAGGTGGTACCGTAAGTCGGTTGGAGGATGGTGACTGACGGCGATTGCAACGTTTTGCAGCCTGGCTGGCGGCGGTGACGCTGGTGCCGCCGGGGCGGGCGAATGATGGCTTTGAGCCCGTCATCCACCCGCAAGGTGTGGCCGACAAGGGCTGGGGCGAGCTGCACCAGGAGATGGACGACGCCAGGGAGGCGTGGCGGCAGAATCCGCTGGCGCGGCGGCTGGTGGGGATGGTGACGGCGTATGTGGTGGGGAACGGGATTACGCTGCGCAGCGGAGTATGCGCCGCTGCAGCACTTCATCGACGACTTCTGGCAGCGCAACCAGATGGACCAGCGTATTCCGGAATGGTGCGACGAGCTGTGTCGCAGTGGCGAAGTCTTCCCCGTGTTGTTCACGAATCCGCAGGACCGCAGGTCTACCGTGCGCTGCGTGCCGGCGTCGATCGTCGAGCGGATCGAGTGGCGGGAGGGCGACTACGAGGCGGAGCTGCGCTACAAGGAGGTCGGCGCTGGTCGGGCGAGCAGGAGGAACGCTGGTGGGTGTCGCCCCTGCATCCGAGCGCAGGCGACCTGTCTACGCCGCTGATGCTCCACTATGCCGTCAACCGGCCGGTGGGCGCCCTGCGCGGCGAGTCGGACCTGGCGCCGATCCTGCCCTGGCTGAAGCGGTACTCGCGCTGGCTGGAGGACCGGGTGCGCCTCAATGCCGGCGTGCGCGCCTTTCTCTGGGTGGTCAAGGCGCCGGCCCGGCTGCGCACCGAGCTGGCCGAACGCTACCGGCAGCCGCCGGAGCCGGGCAGCGTGATCATCGCCGACGAGCAGGAGTCGTGGACGGCCGTGGCGCCCAACCTCAACGCCAACGACGCGGCCAACGACGGCCGCGCCATCCGCTGGATGATCGTCGCCGGCGGCCCGGGCACCTCGCTGCTCGACCTCGGCGAAGGCGAGGACTCGAACCTGGCCACCGGGCAGGTGATGACGGAGATGCGGCGACGCTTCCTGCGCCGCCGGCAGGCGTACCTGGCGTGGCTGCTGACGGACCTCGTGCTGGTCGCGTGGCGCCGGTATGCGGCGGGCGAACGGCGGCTGCGGCACAACGTGACGGCCGCCGACATCACGGCGGTGCTGCCGGACATCTCGGTCGACGACAACCAGAAGCTGGCGCAGGCGGCGATGCAGCTGTCGACCGGCTTGAGCACGGTGGCGCAGCTGGTGGGGAGCGGGCCGGCGTACCGGCAGGATGGCGCTGCGCGTGGTTTGTGAAGTTTGCGGGGGAGCAGATCTCGGAGGGGGAGATTGCGCAGATGATCCACGAAGGGCACGAAGAGCACGAAGGGCGAGCGAATGAACGGTGCAGGGAGCGAAACGGTGAAGACCGGTGGAGGGCGGAGCGTGGCGACGATGGTGCTGGCGAGTGAGCCGGCGGTGGTGGAGGAGGGGGTGCTGTGGGCGGGGCTGGACCGGGGGGAGCTGCGCAAGCAGCATGCGGCCGGCGAGCTGCAGGAGCTGGAGTTTGAGGCGGTGGTGTTTCGGGCGCAGTACCCGAACTGGAACTATGTGCGCTTCCGGGATGAGGAGATGGACGCGTTTGCGGCGAGCTTCGTGGGCGTGCCGTTTCTGCGCAACCACGACATGCAGGACATCGCCGCGCGCGATGGGATCGTGACGGCGTGCTGCATGGATGGGCAGATCGCGCGAGATGCATGCGCGGGTCAAGCTGACGACGGAGGAGGGGATCCGGGACTTCCTGGCGGGGCGGATCGACCGGTTTTCGATTTCGTGGTTCAAGCGCGGGGAAACCTTGTGTTCAGTGTGTGCGGCAGGATGTTTTCGTGCGCAGAGTGCCCCCATGTGCCGGGGCGGACGTATGCGAGTACACGGCCAGGCGCTGCCCTGCGAGATGGTGCAGGTCGAGCCTGTCGGCCGTGAGATTTCGGCAGTCAACGTGCCTGCGTCGGCGGGCACACATGTTTTAGCGGAGTTGTTGTCAGAGTTGGTGACTTGCAAGGAGAGCATAATGGAAGAGCAGGGTACGGTAGCAAGATCGCCGGCACGCGTCGAGGAGCAGCGCTTGCGCAGCGTGCCGGGACAGCAGGATGCGATGACGCGGAGTTGCAGGGCCTGCGCAACGAAGTGTTGGCCGAGGTGAAGGAGCTGAAGGTGATGCGCAACCGCCTGCAGCTGGAGACGGCGCTGGAGGCAGTCCGGCCTGCCGGAGGCGGCGCAGATCCTCGATCCGCCAGGTGGCCGAGCCAGCAGCTGGAGTGCCTGGACCTGGCGGAGGTCGAGCGCTTGATTGGGCTGCAGCGGACGGCGTTGGCCGCCGCGGCGCAGCCGCGGTCGTGACGGGGATGCGGCCGCTGCGGATCACTGGACGCGACCTGCGCACGGGCGCCGACGACCTGCAGGAGGCGCTCGACTGGTGCCTGGGCGTGCAGGGCGGGCCGGTGCCGCCGCCGTCGCTGCGCAACATCCGCGACGTCTACCTGGCCATCACGGGCGACGTGGACTTCTACGGCGTCTTCAACCCGGAGCACGCGCAGCTGGCGGCGGCCTCGACGACCACGCTGCCGGGGCTGGCCAAGAACGCCTCAACAAGGTGATCCGCCAGCACTACGACAACCTGGCCACCTTCCGCTGGTACGAGCGCATCGTCGACGTCGTGCCGCACGACGGCAGCACGCAGGACATCGACCTGGTGATGGTGGACGGGCTGGCGAACCTGCCGACCGTGGCGGAGGGCGCGGCGTACACCGAGGCGGTGACCGGCGACTCGGCCGCCACGATGAGCTTTGGCAAGCGCGGCGTCTATGTCGGCATCACGCTGGAGATGTTCCGGCGGTCGGACATCGCCAAGATGCAGGCGATCCCGCGCGAGCTGGTCAAGGCGGCGATCCGCACGCGCGTCGGCGGCGATTGCGGGGATCTTCACGGCGGCCAGCGGCGCGGGGCCGACGCTGGCCGACGACAGCACGGCGCTGTTCCATGCCAACCACGGCAACCTGGCGACCGTCGCCTTCTCGGCGACCGAGTGGGCGGCGGCGCGCAAGCGCATCTTCTGCGCAGACGGTGCCGGGGACGGGGTCGAAGCTGGGGCTGTGGCCGACCTTTGCGCTGCTGCCGGTGGACCTGTACGACACGGCGCTCGAGGCGTTTGGCTACGGCACCGGCGACGTGGGCAAGCCCAACAGCGGCGGCACGGCGCAGACGGTCAACCCCTACGGCGAGTCGCGGCTGGGCGACCCGCGGCCGATCCCGGTCGTGGTGCCGGAGTGGACGGATGCCACGGACTGGGCGCAGATCGTCGACCCGCGGCTGCACCCGGTGATCCAGATGGCCTATGCCAATGCGCCGCAGGGCGGGCTGCATGCGCTGCCGGAGATCTACGAGGTGCGCAGCGAGACGGCGGGGCTGATGTTCACCAACGACACGCTGCCGATCAAGATCCGCGACTGGTGGGCGTACGGCGTGGCGACGTATGTGGGCGTGGGCAAGAACAACGTGAGCTGGCTGATCGCAGCCGCGAGCGGTGAGCTGACGTGCGAGGTAACGTCAGCAGAGTCAGCGAACTTGAAGGGGGTTCGTAGATGACCGGCTTGATGTGTGTGAATTTCAGCGCGCAGGCGCAGGCGGACGCCGATGCCGTGCATGGGTTTGTGGCGCCGGTGGGCATGACGCTGGTGGGGGTGAGCGTCTATCCCGAGGCCTTCACCGGCACGCCGACGGGCTTCAACATCGACGTCAATGTGGGCGAGACCGAGGTCGTGAAGGCGCTGGCGGCCAACACGGCCGGCACGGCGGGCGACGTGGTCGAGCAAGCATCTCGGCGGCGCCAATACGGCGGTGGCGATTGCGAAGGCCGCCGTGGTGACGATGGACGTCAACCTGGCCGAGGGCAGCACGCCGACCGCGGACTATGACGTCTGCCTGTGGCTGCTGCCGGGCACGGTGTAGGCGGCGGCCGTCAGGAACGGTTGTGGCGGCGCGGGGCCTGTGGGCTACGGGTCCCGCGCCTGATTTGCGTGGGGAGGGATGTATGCAAACGGTGGTAGACGGGCGGTGCTGCTGCAGCAGGTGAGCGACTTTGCGGTGCAGCAGCTGCTGGCGGAGCTGCAGGGGCGGCTGGACCATCTTGGAGAACACGCTGGCGGCGATGGTGGCGGCGGGCGCTGGTAGCGCGCGGCGCCGGCGTGCGCCCTGCGGGTCGCCGTGTGAGACTGTTTCCGCGGAAACAGCGGCCGCGGGTGGCCGGGGCGAGGACGCGCTGGCGGAGGTGCTGAAGAATGCCAGGCTGGCGGCCGTGCTGGCGCGGGCGGGCTATGCGACGACGACGGCGGTGGCGGGCGCCGGCGACGCGCAGCTGCTGGCGATCGACGGGGTGAGCGAGAAGGCGCTGCGGCAGATCCGGGAGCGGATTCCGGCAGTGGGGCTGCCGGCGGAGGTGGGCTAGGGAAGGGTGGTGCTCAGGGGACGCGGCGCCGGCCCGGGCGCAAAAGCAGGGCATTATCGAGAGCTTTGATAGAGGTTTGGTAGAGGTGACAACATGACTGCTACAGCGACGAGTCTAAAGACGGCGCTGCTTTCTTTGGTGGGTGCTTCTCTGTCGACGGATGGGTGGGAGGACGGCGTGCTGACTGAGGCGCTGTCGCAGGGGCTGGCGGATCTCAATGCCTGGATGCCGCCGATCGAGGCGAGCTTTACGGTGGTCACACCTGGGCGCGAGCAGGATCTCGAGCAGCCTGGCGCCGCAGCAGGTGCTGGCGGTGGCGACCCCGTGGACGGACACGAGCGAGTGGCGTACGGCGGCGGTGCCGTGGCGGCTGACGGCGCCCGGCGTGGTGATGCTGCCGGAAGCGGCGGCGGCGAGCCAGGTGGTGCGGGTGCGTTACCGCAAGGTGTACACCGTCAGCGGCCTGGCCGCGGCCGTGGCGACGACCCTGCCGGCGTCGGCGGAGCGCACCCTGCTGCTGGCGTCTGCGTCGCATGCGTATCTGATCCGCTACCGGCAGCTGTCGCGGCGGCCGAGCACGGCGCCGAGTGACCTGGCGTCGTGCAAGGAGCTGGCCGAAGTCTACCGGCGGCAGTTCGAGGGGACGATCCTGGAGGGCGGCGGCGCAGCCGGTGGCCTGGCCGAAGATAGGGCTGTGATATGCGCGCGCTGAGTCCTGAACTGCTCGAGCTGCAGGCGCATCCGGACGCGCTCGCGACCGTGACGGTGCGCTGCAAGCGGCGCAGCACCTTTGCCGGCGATCCTCTGCTGTGGCGGCCGGCGTTCAAGCACACGGCGGCGAACATTCCGTACGGCGACGTGAACGTGACGGCGGCCGCCTGCAGCTGCAGCGCGGCCGGTTACGTGGTGCGGGTGCTGCGCTCGACAAGTGCCAAGAAGGTTCGTGTTCGTGCTTGTAGTAGAGGTTGCCCAGGATCAGGTAGGCCCGGGCGTCGCGCGGGTCGAGCTGGAGGACGCGGATCAGATTCTGCTTGGCGGCGGCGGGCTGGCCCAACTCCATCTGGACCATGGCCAGCTCGCGGCGCGCCTCGGTGTGCTGGGGCAGGAGCCGTAGCGCCTCTTCGTAGAGGGCAGCCGCCTCCCGGTAGCGGCCGCTGCGGCCGGCCTGGCTGCCTGGCGGATCTTGTCGAGCGCGCTGCCGGCCAAGCTCAGCCTGCCGCGTCGGGCAGTTCGATCACCGCCACGCCCTCCTCGATGCGGACCTCGATCAGCGGACCCCAGAAGCCGTAGAGCAGCTTGATGCGTTCGATCGCCTCATCCGGCGGCAGGGCAGTGAGGTCGACGGGGTGATCGGGGTCGGTCAAGATGGATTCGAGCGGGACGAGATAGATCGCCATCGATTGGGCTCAGTTCTAACGTACTTATGGGAATGGGCCGGGAGGGATAGGCGCTTGGTGGCGGGAGTCACCCGGCGTTGGGCTGGACTGATCTCCGGCGCTGCGCTGTGCTCCGGAGCCAGTCCTGTCCAATTGTAGCACACCTCTACACGCTTAAGAGTAATGCTTGGCGGTAGGGGTGTGGTTCACGTTTTTGGTCGTGCATCGGAGCATGCCTCCCGCGTAGCCCGCACGCCGCGTGCGGGTCGAGGGCACGCCCACGTGCCCGTGTTGCCACCGACGCGTGTGGCCTGACGGCCACCCCGCACACGGCGTGCCGGCTACGCGACCAAAAACGTGAACCACACCCTGGCGGTCGCACGCGTAGAGCGGTGTGTGCGAAAGATGGCGCTGCATCGGCAGCACATCCAGCTTACTAGAGCAGTGCCCTCTATTCGCTTACAGGATACTTACAAGATACTTAGAACTAACAGTACTGGAAAATATAGACAGGTGGTCGATGGTGGCGCTTTGGAGCTAGAAACTTTGTTCTATACAATAAATTGCCAATCAGTCCACTGCGCTCGTACGTCGCTCCAGCGGCTGTCCATCATCCAGCTTGGTAGGTTGCGACGTACATGTCACGCCTCTTTGATCCGGCGCTTGCGATTAGGGTGGATACAGACTCGTGGGGCCGTCCGACACGCTTCACGCTGCTAGGCCGTCAGCACAAGCTGGTGCAGGCGCTTCAGTATTGGCAGGTGGATGCCGATTGGTGGCGGCCTGATGGCGGGGTGCACCGGGAGTATTGGGCGGCGACGACTAGGTTCTGTTGACATTTCGACATGAATTGACATTGCGTGTAGAGTTCTCCGTCCCAAGGAGATAGGCAATGTCAAGAAGCGAAATTAGTGATGAGCAGTGGAGCAAGATGGTAGCCTTTCTGCGGGCCGAGCCACATGTATATGTCGGGAACGAAGCCGAATGTCGCCGTTTTGTGTCTGGTGTACTCTGGATCTGTCGCACCGGTGCGCAGTGGCGTGAGTTACCCCAGGAACGCTTTGGTCTCTGGAACAGTGTCTACAAACGCTATGCCCGCTGGTGTGACCAGCAAGTGTGGCAGAAAATGCACGAGCACTTTGCCGCCGATCCGGACATGGAATACTTGATACCTGATAGTACCGTCATTCGAGCCCATCCCTGTGCCGCCGGTGCGCCGGCGGAAAAAGGGGGCAAGTAGAACAAGCATTAGGCCGCAGTCGCGGCGGATTCAGTACCAAGATCCACCTCATTGTGGATGGTTTGGGCAACCCGCTGGGCTTTCTGCTCACTGGTGGTGAGCGTCATGATGTCTCACAAGCACCCACTTTGTTGCGTGAGTCCATTGCTGACCACACCATCCTTGGCCATACCACCTATGTGATTGCCGACCGAGCCTATGACGCACAGGAGTTCCTGGACCTGATCGATGAACTTGGCGCCATCGCCGTCATTCCGCCACGTAGAAACCGTACAGCACCGAGAACCTATGACATACATCTCTACAAGGAACGCCATCTGGTTGAATGCGCCATCAACAAACTCAAGTACTACCGACGCATCTTCTCGCGTTTCGACAAGCTTGCCAGCCGTTTTCTTGGCTTCTTGTCTTTGGCAGCCGCTCTCATTTGGCTGCGCTGAAAATGTCAACAGAACCTAGTTATACAAGTCACTTTCCCACGAGTAGATCTGATTCACTGGCGTTGTCTGCCATAGCAACCGAAAGGAAATACATCCGCGCTTCGGCAGCAAGATTACGGGCCATGATCATGTCCCCTTGCTCCGCAGATACTCTTGCTAAGCCAAGGAGCGCAGTCGCTATATTGCGTTTTGTCCCCCACGGCCTTGGCAACCACTAGTGCTTCAGTCATAGTGAGACCCGAGTATCCCGCACCTCGAACCAAGGGTATCGAGTTGTCCAAGCTGGCACAGGGTTGTGCTAAGCCTAGCTCTGTCACTGATCCGACGGCGGATGGCAAGTGCCTTTTCTAGGACGCTGCACTTCAGAGTAGTTCGCTTCTTTGATGAGGACGGCACCCAAGATTTGTGTACCGCTGAGGAGATCTCTCTTTCATCGTCTAGCTCCTGCCAATACTGCAATGCCTGTGCATGGAGTTCCTTAGCCTTGTCCAGATAATTTTCATAAATCGCAATCACGCCAAGATGGCGATAAGCGGTGGCCAAGCCGACGCGGTAGTCAAGAGGAGTCAAAATGTCGATAGCTTGAACTGCATTGTCGGTAGCTCGCTGGAGAGCACCTTGATTCATGAGAACCCAACTCATGGCAAGGTAAAAAGTGGCTTTTTTGATTTGACTCTCTTGCTGTAGTGGCTCAGCAACTTCCATTTGTTCGCAAGCCACTATTGCGCGTTGGCACCATGTTAACTGTTCAGCCAGTAGCTTCGTAGTTCCCAATAGCCCCATAGTAGGTACTGCAAATCAACTAGCGGCTGCCACAGAGCGTGTTGGTAACACCACTCCATGACGTCCAGCAGATTCAGTCTCTCATTGTCAATTTGTTCGTATGACTGCCAATTGACGGTCGCTGCGCCGTAGCGGCCACAGAAACCTAGGTAGAAATCAATTTGGCGTAGTCGACTTTCTTGTTCGAAGTCAGCGGTCACTTTTATATACTCCCTTGTCAAAGGCAAAATTTCGTATCGCGCACCACGCCTGAATACCAAGGAAAGCTTCTCTAAGTCAGCCAGATTCTGGTCGCGCTTCAGCGGGTCACAATTTGCACTAGCCACAAAACCGATCGCTTCCCGACTAGCGCCTGTAACAAATTGAGACAATGAGTGTAGCAGCGCAAACGCAAGCTCGCCGCGAATCAGTTCTACAGAATATGCAAAACAGAAGTTGTTAATGTCAGCGGTTGGTTGGGCAAGGCGGCTAATTACGGTGTCCGCGCTGTAACCATAGGCAATCTGCGCCAGGCACCAGATAATCGCCAATGGCACGCCGCCAGTACGTTGATTGAGCAGGTTTGCCTCGCTAGGTTCCAGAATAATGCCGCGCTTCACGTGCTTCGATGGCAATCAGCGCATCAGTGTCTTCTTTCGACAACACTGGGAGCGCGACCGCACGCACTGCATCGATACGTTTGCGACTGGTGACAATGCACTTAGTCTGAGAAGGTAGTTCACGCAAGAAAGCGATAACAGCGTCATCTTCAATAGTCTCGAGGTTATCGATTATCAAGAGGGTCCGGCTCTTAGCAAACGACTGTAGTATCAACGCCAGTTTCTCGCCAGTCGGCGCGCGGATGATGTCATCGCGCTCCATAGTGATGGCGATAGTAGTGATAATATCGTCCAATGTGCGGTCTACGTGATGTCTGTGAACGACGCCATCTGCCGTCATAACGGAAGTTTGTGCTGACGCCCAAATAACGTTTTGAAAGCGCTCGCGGCTCTGCCAGCGCAGCATAGCCGTCAATGAATTCGAAGGCAATGTTTAGGGCAAGAGATGACTTGCCGATACCGCCAGCACCGTAAATCACAGCAACAACCGGCCCACTTGTCGAGCAAAGGAACTGTCGCAGTAAAGCTCGCTGCTCATATCTACCAATAAATTGTATATAACTTGGCTGAGGTAGATTATGGTGCAAAGTTACCGCAGCAAGTGTTAGTAGCGGTTGTGAAGTGTTGGGTAACAGGGGCTGCGATTGGGGCGCAGCTTGTGCTATCGCTAGCATTGTTTCTTTCACATCCGTGCGCATACCCCTCAGTTCCTGGAGCATTGCGCCAGTGCGTTCGGCAGTCATGCGCTGCATCTCTAGTTGGTACACAGGCTGCAGTTGAGGTAAATACCATACCTCTTCAGTCAAGCAGCGGAGGAAGTAGCCCAGTGCGCGTTGTAGACGGTCGGGCTCAAATTGTTCGGCCAGGACGGTGTCGAAGTGCTGCGTAAAAACTTCTTCGTCTCTAGGAGGTCTGCCGGGATTCCGGATCGCATTTCGGATGGCCTTTTGAATACTCTTAGCCGTCCAAAAACCATCTACTGCTGCAATTGCTGCCACGACTTCTGCATCGATCGCCCCATACTCAGTGTTGAAACGATTGGCTGCCTGGTTGACTCCAGCACCAAAGGCCGACTCGAAGTCAGCATCTGATTTAAGTCGGCGAAGAATACCGCTCATTTGATCGTCCAAAATGGCATCGGCACGCTCCGCCAGATAGTCAACTAACGAATCGAGCAACTGGCGCTTAACCTGATCAGGTAGCCATCCCAGTGGATTAATACTCATTGTGCTCCGTTACCTTGCAGTGCAGTCTGCGCAATTCATGAATTATCAACGATTACCAGACGCAGGCCCAGGTAACCAACCCAGTCCTGTATATCATCATGCATATGATAGTTCTCCATAACAAATGACGGCAGTCTGTGACCACCCCCATTCCCTGTACCTGTCATTGGCCGCTGCAAGTTTCTCCGTGCCCTTTCTTCATATGGACAAGCTAAATAGAAAAAGACAGAATTATTCAGAACTTCGACTGGAACTTTTGGAAGAAAACGACCATATCCGAAATTCACTATACCTCGCCTGTCAATTCCCCGGCCAAGCTCAATAAGAATGCAGTCCTCATTGCTGGCCTGCACTGCTGCAAGCAATTCGTCAGATGCAACGTCATGAATGGCTGAGTCGGTGATAATCCATTCTCCCTCCGCGTCGACATGGTGTAACTGTCCATAGTCGCCAAGAACTTCCGCAGATAGGAGCTTCCAGTCTGACAACACCGAGACAGTCCATTGTTGTCTCAGAGTTCTCGCCAAATGTTCCACCACAAAAGTCTTGCCTGCCCCAGACAGACCCATCACCCAGGCAAATATTGGATTCCTTTGAGTTTTGCGAAGAGCGATTTGTTTAGCAAGAAGTTCAATGTCTTCAGCATTAAGCATGTTCTCTCCACGTCTGACTGAATGCCTGTACGAGTATTCATCGGTACATCTATGCGCATACCTCTCAACTCATGGAGCATGTCGCCAGTTCGTTAGGCGGTCATCAGCCTCATCTCAATTTTGCACAAAAGTAGTCACCCCAGCGGATTTAAACTCGTTGTGCTCCAATACACCGCCACGTAGTTAGTACAACTCATGAGTTGTCGACGATTATCAGATGGGGGCCAAGGTACTCAATCCAATCTTGAATATCATCTTGCTAATTGTAGTTTTCCATGGCAAGAGAGTGCAGTCTCTGACCGCCTTCTTTCCCTGTAAATGGAGCCGATCGCTGCAAATTTCTCTGAATTCTTTCTTCGAATGGACAAACCAGATAAAGTAAGACAGAGTCGCGAAGAACTTTGTCCGGAATTTTCGGAATTAAACGATCATAGCCCCAATTCACAATGCCGCGATTGTCAATTCCTCTGCCTATTTCAACAAGGACGCAGTCATCGTCACAGGCTTGCACCGACGCTAATAGTTTGTCAACTCCAACTTCAATAAGGAAGGAGTCAGTAAATATCATCAATGCATCCAACCAAGCATGGTGTAACTGCTCATGATCAGCAAAAACCCTGGCAGAACAAAGTTCCGGTCTGACAAACACGCAGCGACGGTCCAACGTCGCCTAAGGATGCTTGACAACTGTCCTACCAAAAAGGGTTTGCCTGCCCCAGACAAGCCTAGTACCCAGGTAATATGGGACTTCCTGGAGTTCTTGCAGAGTTCGATTTGGCTGGCAAGTAGCTCGATGCCTTTGGTATTATGCATCTTTCCTCCAAGTCTGACTAGACGCTTCTACTCATCTATACTATAAGGTGACAAGCTGTCCACGACCTGACACCTGCTACCCAGATATCGGACGGATGTATGGATTTGGCTGCTAAAGAGGTCATGGCTGTGCACTAAGACCTGACAGGGCTGTTCTGAAGTTCCCTCGATTTATTCCGAGATCTAGATAGGTACCCAAGCTCTCCGGGTGAACCACACGAATCTTGTCCAGCAATTGCTCGTTCTCCGTCTGGCGCCAGCCGAGCTCTGGCCCCTTTGCCGTTCACGCTGCCGCTGGCACCATTGGTAGCACCCACTGACCGAGAGCTCCAACACGCCACACAACCTGCGCAGTGGGTAGTACTTGCGTTCCTGCTCGATCAAGGCGAACTTCGTCTCGGTTCCTGCGTGAAGATCGCCAGCGCTCCTCTCCTCTGAATATAAGGACTCTTCCTGATCCAACAACAGGTCTCACGAAGACTGTACAGCCGGTTTCAGCAGAACTTGATTACCCGGGCCTCCGGACGGGCTACAAGACGACGCTCAACTGCTTTGCGGTCACGTTCGTCGAAGCAATTGCCGCCTGGCTCGCGATCGGCTCACGCCGTTTCAGCACGTAGTAGATAATTGTCAGAATGGAGTGTGCAACTGCCACCAACGCTCTCTTCTTGCCACGCCAAGCGGCGAGCCGCCGGTATTGCGCCACCAGGTAGGTCCCCTGTGTCCGTATAGCACCATGGGCTGCTTCCATCAGTGCCTAGCGTAGCCACTTGGTGCCTTTGCGTGTCCGCCCGCTGTAGCGCTTGCTGCGCTCTCGTTGTTGCCGGGACACATGCCCGCCCATGAGGCCAGATGGCGAGCGCTGGGAAAGCGAGTCATGTCTGAACCAATTTCAGCCAATACCAGTGCTGTTGTGCGCAGGTTGACGCCCGGAATCGTATCCAAAAGGTCAACTTCCTGCTGCTGTTGCACAACACGCATCTCGATTTCTGTCGTGAAGCGAGCCACAGCTTCGTTCAAGTAGTCAAGATAACCAAGTTGCTCAGCCAGGACAAAGGCATGATGGGATGTGAACCGACCCTGCAGCGTCTTTAGCAGTTGCTCGTGTTTGGGTTTGAGACGACCCGGCGCGCCAACTGTGCCAGTTCCTGCCAATCGGACAGACCCGAAATCAGCGCCCCAAGCATCGAGCGTGCTGAGACACCGGTAATGTCGCTGACCACGTCGCCCAATTTAATGTTGGCGTCTTCCAAAAGCTTTTGGATGCGGTTCACTACTCGTGCTCGATCCATGACGAGGCTGATGCGGTAGCGCGTCAGGTCACGCACTTCCCGTTCGAGGCGCAGCGGCATGAAACTCGCCCGCAGCAGACCGTGGCACAGCAAATCAGCGATCCACTCTGCATCTTGGACAACAGTCTTGCGGCCAGGCACGGTCTTCAGCTGGTGGGCGTTCACAACTAATAGCTCGAAACAGCCCTCGAGAAGATTGCAGATCGGTTTCCAATACACGCCAGTGCTTTCCATGGCGACGTGCGTGCATTGCTCTGACTGTAGCCAATCCCCTATAGCCAGTAGCTCCTGCGTTGAAGTCCCAAGGTTCGGATTTCTGTGCTGACCTGACCTTTCCGCTCAGCCATTATCAGACACGCAACCACCGTCTTCTTGTGCACATCCAAGCTACAGCACCGTTCGCTGAGAATGTCCATGCCGCCCTCCTTTAGACAAAACCGAACGATTGTCGGAACGGCGCTGGGTGCTTTCTATGGCAAGAATCTCCTCTGTGTGCTTGTCACACGGGACAGCGACAATACGTGGTTCCCGAAAGCGCCGCGGTCAACTTATTTCCAGGCTCGCTCCCGCTATGCGATGACGACCTCAGCACGCACGTCCCCTCACCAGTATAGTCATTTTCATTCCATGTGATGCGCACGAATGCGCACATGGATAACCTTTTTAGGATGTCGCTGGCTCCAGCGCACAATCTCCAACTCACGCCGCGTGCGCCGCATCTCTTCCTCCGTCGGCTTCAGCCGCCCATGGTCAGGAAAAACGCTTCGGCACCCTCTTCGCCTGCCTTGCGGATCGACAGCCGCATGGGCTTTTGGTTGGCCAACTCGCTCTAGCGTATGGCGTTGGCGGTGCACCGATTCAGACGGTTAGTTGACTATGCATGTATGGAAGCTGGCGCCGGGCGAACCATTTAACAATATGGGGCTTCGGGAAATCGGCGAGGACAGCGATCGTTCACGGCACCTGCCCGACGAATACGGTCTGAACTGCGCGAGACTGAAAGTCAGGGTGATCGACACTATGGCTACGATCGTCTGCTTCCGACATTTCGCGCCACAATTGCAGTTCTTCTGCAGGCAGGTTGATTGTCTCAGCAAACATAGCTAGGCCTTTCACCATCTCGCAAACAAACTGTTTCTCAATGGGGCGCAAAGGTTGGAATCTAACCATGAGGGTAGGCTTCTGGCGAATCTCGACCAATCCCGCCTCGCGCAGCCACTTGGATAACTGAATCACCCTGAATTTGCCATGAGCCCAGACATCGCCTGCGCGGAAAGCGGCTTCATCTAAATGGATCAGAAGCATTGGAGGGTTCGGTTGAATCTGCTGTGCTGTATTGTCGAATTCCTTTATCGTGATCAAGCCACCTGGGCGAACAACCCGTCGAAACTCAGCCAAGGCCTTGCGCAGTTCATCGTCGGTGAGATATTCCGTTGCGTTGGCGCACCAGACTGCGTCAAAACTCCGATCAGGATAAGGAAGTTCGATTATATTGCCAGTGCGTACGGCTACGGGCGCAGACCATTGCGCTTGCCGGGCGCGGACTGACTACTCGCACATTCTCGGCAATGAAGTCGAGTGCGCTGACACTTCCTTGGGGACCAACCAGTTCTGTCATCAGTGGCAAGAAACTGCCGCTGCCGGTGGCCGCGTCCCCAACACATGCCAGCCTGGTTGCAAGCCTATCCACTGTAGCATCTCCTCATATTCCGGTTGCATAGCAAGAAAATGCATATTCACCAGTCCGACGAAGTGGGAGTACGTCAGAGTTGGACTGAATTGAGATGCCGATCGCTCGGTAGAAGCAATCATGATTCATTCCTCGGGTTAGAACGATCACAGTAGGTACGTTTACTATTATATGCAGCGCCGTGATCGGCGTCAATGGGATATTTTTGACGTGATAGGGCAATCGCGTCTAAATTGGTTTTGAGAGCGAATAAGGAGAACAGGAGGGAGGGAGGCTGCTGCACTGGCTGTGAAATGGGCGAAAGCACCAACATTGGCGGCGGTAAGGCAAGCGTTGCTCGGGTTGCTTGTGAGCGGACAACAACCGATGTGCTGATTCAGGTCAAGCGCGCGAGCGGGTTGGTAGCCGAGGGGGATGCACCTGCTCGTGTGGCGCATGAACTATGCTGCTGTGCACGACCTGCGGCGCAGGCAACCTATGCAGGCAAGCGTAACCCTGCCGGCTAGAAAAGCGTCGCCAGGACTGTGAGCAGATAGTCCTGGTCCCAGGCGGCCTTGAGCCGTTTGTTTTGCGTGCCGAGTTTGCAGGTTTTCTCCTGTTTGAGCAGATTGAGCGCAATGTGGCGCAAGACGGCAAAGTTTTCGGCGCCGTGGTCCTTGCGCAGACGCGACTCGTCTTCGCGAAATGCGATATCCAGGACCCAATGCAGGCTGTTCTCGATTTGCCAGTGCGTGCGTTTGGCTTTGAGCAGGTGACGGGCATCGTCCGTGGCACTAGAGATGTAGTAGCGCTGCTCAACTGAACACTCGGCACCGATATAGCGCTCGAGCCGGATCTTCATGACCGTGTTCAGCTTGGCAAAGTGTTCCGTGTTGCGCAAGCCGGCGATAACCTGTGGGTCCGCAATGGTCCAGGCCTGGCGAATCTCGATGCGACCGTGGTTTTTGTCGACCGTTTTGTCGCTCGCATAGCTGTAGACACGCGCAGCGTGTGTCCCCAGTGCCTCCAGATCGTCGAAAAGCGCCACGACGTCATCGTAGAGATTGCCCTGATTCTTCTTCAACTGCAGCAGATAATCGGCGCCTTGCTCGACGATGAGCTCAGCAATTTCGGTCTGGCAACCCATCGCATCAATGGTGACCAAACAGCCAGTTAGCTCCAACGCGCGTAACAACTCAGGTATCGCCGTGATTTCGTTTGACTTCTCATCTACCTTGCACTGTCCCAGCACCAGACGGTTGGCACTGGCCCAGGCGCTGACCATATGAATGGCGGCGTGACTGTCTCCTTGTCGCCACTCTTGTCGTGCGAGCGGCGCAGCGTCTTGCCGTCAATCGCCACCACCTGCTGCGCCACCACCTGCTTTGCTTCCTCCTCCTTTCCCACCTCCGCCTCCTTCGCCACCGCCCGCTGCGCCAGCGTCTCGCTCACCGCCTGGATCCAGTTCATAAAACAGCGTTCGAACTGCTCCGGGTCCAACGCCCGAAACACCCGCCAGAACGTGTCATGCGAGGGTATCCCATTCGGCAAGGCCAGAAACGTCTTGAACCATTCCTCCTTGCTCCGCCCATACTCCGCCACTGCTTCCCAGTCATTCGCGCCGCAGATCACCGCACAGATCGCAATCACCAAGATGTCCAGCAGTTGGTGCTCTTTGCTCCGCTCGATACGCGGGTCTTTCAGATCCCCGAAGTACGTCGCTATGTTTGCCCCACCATGCGTCGCCATTGCTATCCCTCCTGCTTACTGCCCCCTTTCATTATCCCACCCTCTTCAAGCCCCTCCCCATTAAGACGCGATTGCCCTATTTACGTGACCGTGCCAGAGATGGTGGAGCAAAATGCTGACAGGTGTGGAAGGCGGAGTTCGGCCGTAGTTCGGCTGTAGAACTGTCGAGTGGTCAGGCGGCGAGCAAGGCGGCGAGGGAGGGCCGATTGGGTGTGGCGGCGAGAAATGGGATGAGTTGGGCGACGTTACGCACGGAGGCAGTACGCTTGAAGGTACGCATGGTGCGGTAGCGATCCTTGATCCAGCCGCCGATGGCACGTTCGGCGACATTGTTGGTGCCATCCAAGCGCTGTTCGGCAGGTGCGTTGGTAGAGTTGGCGGCTGAGCGGCTGGGCAGGCTGGACAGGCTGGGCATGGCGGCGGTTCCACTGGATGTCGTAGGTGAGGCGCTGCCACTGGTTTGACCAGCGCAGGATGGCCAGGCGCAGGCGATACCAGAGGCTGGCTTTCTCGCCCTTGGGCGGTGGCGGGGCTGCCTGATAACGGCGTAGGAAGCCACTCAGTTGTGCCGCACCGTCAGGAGGACGCAGGGCAATGAGCTGTTGCAGGTACTCCAAATCGGCCAGCACCTGCTCGAGATCACTCTGCACGCCGGGCGGTGGCGCGGTCCGGCCACGCAGTGCCTCCTCGGCTAACTCGGCCACGATCCTGGCCACATTGCGGTTGACATGCGCCCGGCAGATGCTGTGCGTCCACCCCCAGTTCGTCCGCCAGTGTCTTATAGCTGTCCTGGTCGTCGCTGACCAGCACTTCCATGCCATACTCCTCCTGCAACTGGGTCAGAAAGGTGCGCAGGGCATCGGCCGATTCGCTGTCCACCAGCTCGATATCGAGCACGTCGCCGGCCAGCGCATCCAGTGCCACGGCCACCGTCACCTGCTGCCCATGGCAGACAACATAGGTCGCATCGGCGCTGACCACTTTCACCTCGCGTCTGGGCTGCCGCTGCCGCACGCGGGTCACGGCTTCCCCTGCTGCCTGCACGTCCCGGTAGACGCTGCTCTTGCTCCCCGCCCAGCCAAACGCCGCCAACGCATCCGCCACCCCGCCATAGCTCAGCCCCAGCACATACAGCATCACCCCGATCCCGCGCAGCCGCTGTGACCGGTGCTGTCGTCCCACCCCCGTCGGGTGCACCCGAAAGCTCCGCCCACACCGCACGCACTTGTAGCGCCGCACCTTGCACCGTCGGGTGTTGCGGGTCGCTCAGTTCCTTCTGACATTGCTGGTGCAGCGCAAAGTACCGTCCCCCGCACCCGTACGGGCACGTCATCGGCACCGTGTACTCATCTGGCCGCACTTCCGGCAGCCGCAGGCGTAGACGCATCTCACTCCTCCTTTTCTCTCCCCTGCCCTATTCTACTCCTTTCTCACCATCCTTGGTACGGTCACTTTTAGCGGGGTGTGGTTCAGTTTTCTTGGCTTCTTGTCCTTAGCAGCCTCCCTCATTTGGCTGCGTTAAGAATGTCAACAGAACCTAGCAAAGGCATGCTGTGCGTGGTGTATAGGAAATCCAGGAGCCTGGCGGCTGGTTTGGCGAGATTTACCGACTGAACCTTTGCACTGATACACGTATATATACTACATACCATATATACAAATCTGCTATGCATATTGATGCCGTCCAGGCGCAGAGTATTTCACTGCCGAAGAAATCCGGTTCGCTACCAGATCATGAAGCTCTCTGTGACCGGGTGACCACACTCTTACGAGCACAGCACGAGTTCAACTTGGAGAATCTCAGTTGACTATATTCTTTGGCGTGGACCTAGCGCCTTTGTGGTTAGGAGGTGCTAGGAACTGCTTGGCGGCCCCCTTTGGCATCTTCTTCTTGAGGTTGTAGCGCTTGTTGCGGCGGCCGTAGCGGCGCTCGACGTAGAGCTGCTTGATCAGCCATGCCTCAGGGCTGCAGCCCCCAAACAGCTCCTGCCAGGGCTTGTCGTGGTCGTCGATGCCGCTGATGACGAGGTTGCCCTGGTGGTCATAGGTGACCTGCTTGACGATGCGCGGCCAGGTGCCAGGCTCGGGCGGTGCACACGGGGCGGCGGCTTCGTCGACCTGGTCGGTGATGCAGCGCACGGCGACGCTGCCGAGGAGGCCGACGAGCTGCGTCTTGGTCATGTGCAGCAGCCGGCCGGCTTCGTAGATGGCGATGAGGCTGTCCAGCAGCTGCGACGGCGGCAGCTGTTCGGCCATGCGGCAGGCCTCGAGCTGGAGGCTCTGGTACTGTTTGCTGGTGAGATTACTCATGATCTTGTCCTCTCATTTTGTGGTTTGCACCAAGGGTTAGCGTGTGATGTCGGCCTCGCCGTGCGTCATGCGCGCAACGGTGCCGTCGTCGAGAATCTTGCACAGTACCGGCCGCGGCGAGCCGGGCCACCAGATCCACACCCGCCGCGCGCCGCTCGGGCTGCCGGCGTGCTCCCGCGCCTTGCCCCAGGTGCGCAGCGTGTGCAGCGTCCGCTTGCCAAAGATGCTCACCATCTCGTAGTGCGAGATCTCGAGGATGTGGCACACTTCCTGCAGCACGAGCAGGACTT
>CAVPAH010000013.1:0-71729 GCA_963701415.1 uncultured Chloroflexia bacterium | reverse complement strand
TGGTGGGCACCGTGCGCAGGTTGAGATAAGCCATGCTCTCGACGGGCGTAAGATTGCGCAGCGGCACCACCTCCAGCAGGCTCTGCCAGCCCGGATCGGCGATCCAGGTCGCTGCCGGGTGCGCTGCGCGCCGCCATGACCGTCAACGTCGTAGCGGGCAGCTCGGGCAAGAACGACTCGCGCAGCCAGCTCTCGAGGAGGGCGAGATTTTCGCACGTATCCAGCAACAATACCGAGCGCTGTCCCCCGGCCGTGCAGCAGTTCAACCGGGCTTTGCTGGGGATTGCCGCCCAAGGCGAGGGCAAGGCTGGCGGCGAATGCATCGGGGGTCGCCTCGACGTTGCGCAGATCCAGGTAGGTGGCGTTGGCGCCAAGTTCGCGCGCATCGAGGGCAAGCTCATGCAGCAACGTGGTCTTACCGACGCCGCCAGGGCCATATACGTACATCACATAGAACGGCGGATCCGGTCGCGTCAGCGCTGCTGTAAACAGCTTCTTCTCGGCAGTGCGACCGACAAACAAACGCCGGCGCTCAGATTTCAAGCGTTCCGCGATACGGGTGGGCACCTGCGACCTCACAGTCGAAAAAAGACGTGTCACGCAGGCCAAATTGCTCTGTCCCAATTTGGCCTGCGTACTTTACCGCATCACACGTCGATGTCAAACCCTTGCACAATCAGGGCAGTGCCACCTCCACTTCGCAGCCGTCGGGGACATCGTACTCGACCTGCAGCTTGCCGTCGTCGCCAACCTGCCAGGCCACGCTGATGGGCCCGCGCGGGGTCGGCACCGCGCCGCGCGCCCAGCGCAGATTCCAGGGCTGCGGGGCGATACGCACGCGGCTGTAGCCGGGCGCCGCCGGCGTCACGCCCAGGACCTTGGTGGAAAGGAAGTAGGCCGGCGCGGCCGACCAGCCGTGACAGAGGCTGCGGCTCCAGTGGCCGCCGCCGATGTGGCCGGGGAAAGTCTCCCAGAAGGTAGTGGCGCCCTTTTCGAGCATCCGGTTCCACTGCTCGCGCAGGATTTGGAGGGCGTCATCGCTGTAGCCGGCCTGGAACAGGGCTTCAAGCGTGAAGAAAAGAAACCACGGGCTGCCGACGGGAACGATCTCCTCGGTCCTGCCGAAGCGCGCCATCCAGGGGCTGCTGCCGATAAACTTGCCCTGCTTGGCCGCCAGCACCAAACGCATGACGGCATCTGTTCGTTCGGCGGCACGCTGTTGCACAGCAGCGCCAGCGTATTGGTCGGCTCGCTGATACGGATCTTCTTGAGATACTCGTCGTATGGCTCGACGGGAATGCCGGCCGCCTCTCGGCGCGCCTTGAAGGTGGCATAGCCGGTCTCGTCGCGCACGGTGTCGACGTAGCCCTGGTGCTCGTCGGACCAGCCGTACAGGTTGACGGCGGCACGCAGGCGTGCGGCGAGCCCACGATGGGCCGTCACCTCGTCAGGCTTACCGAGTGCTTCGGCCATCTGCGCGGCGCAATCAAGCGCCTGCGCCATGAGCACCGTATTGGAGATGACTTCGCCGTCACGCTCGAGGTCCTGTGCCGCCCAGTCAACCAGGTTCCAGACCTCGGGGATGTCGAACAGGTCGCGGGCGGAGAGGAAGCCTTCGGCGCGCACAAGGCTCTCACGCACGTCCACGTAGTAATCGGCCAGGGCGGCGCGATCGCCGGTCGCCATGTAGGCTTCCCACGCCATCCAGACCCACAGAAAGTTCCACATGGGGATCTCGTCAAACCAGCCGCTGACGACGTGCGAGGTGGGCAGATGCG
The DNA here is from genome assembly GCA_963701415.1 of uncultured Chloroflexia bacterium. Classification (GTDB taxonomy): domain Bacteria; phylum Chloroflexota; class Anaerolineae; order Caldilineales; family Caldilineaceae; genus Fredericiella. The sequence goes on along the minus strand of CAVPAH010000013.1, from coordinate 69,951 downwards.
TGCGCAGCTCCTCCAGGTACGGCGGCTTGACGCGCTTGAGTTCGGGCGACAGCGACTGCCCCGTGAGCCGCACGCAGCGGTCGGTCAGGTCGTAGGCGCCAAAGGCGACGGCATTGACCAAGGCGCTGTTGCGGGCGTCGCCCACCCAGTAGACCTGCTCGTAGGTGGGGCAGTCGACATAGGTGTCGAGCATGCAGAGACGGACGGTATAGGCCCCCACCTCCCAGATCTTGGTCAGTGTCTCGTCGGAGCAGGCGAAATGGCCGACCTGCGCCACGGGGTAAGTGGCCATGTAATTGCTGATGTGGCGGATGCGCAGCGGGGCGATCGAAGTTGCGCAGCGTGAGCGAAAGATAGCGGAAGCCGCGGCGCTCGTGCGAGCGGAAGACCTGCCGCCCCTCCCGGCAGACGTAGCGGAAGCTGTTGCGCGTGTTCATGGTCCAGAAGATGCCGCCGTCGTCGATGCCTTCGAAGCCGCTGCCGTCGAGGATCGTGCCCGCCGGGAGCGTCGAGGTCGAACTCAAAGTAGCCGATCGTCTCCTTGCCGAAGTCGAGCACAAGGTGGACATCGCCGTCGGGCTGCGGATAGATGGTCGTCCAGGCGGCGGTATCGGCCAGCAGGGCGTCAGGGCGCGTCGATCAGCTGCCGTTTGCCCCGCAAGCGCCGGGCGGGGCGTGGCGCGGGTGATCTCGTAGGTGCAGAAGCCACCCGTCGACGGCGTAGAAGTGCTGGCTGGCGGTGAGGGCGAAGATATCGGTCTTGTTGGCAGACGCCGGGATGGCGACACGGCGGGCATTGGCCGGCAGGTCGTCGAGGCGATTGTCACCGCGAACGCGGCGGCAAACTCGGGGCTGAACTCGTTCATCGGTCCGACAAATACCCAGGCGGCGCCGTCGAGCACCCGCTCCGGCCGAGAAGGTGAGCGGCTGGTCGCACTCAAAGAGCAGCGACGGCCACTCGGCGTTGCGCAGCACACAGTAATTGGCGCCGGCGTGGAGCGGGACCTCGAAGGGGCCATACTGCCCGTCGACGACATCGCGTGCGTTCGTGGGTGTAGTCGTTGATGCGGAAGTCGATCGGCTCATAGTTGGGGAAAAGGTGGACCTTGAGCGTGCAGGGCTGTGCCACGTGGATCTCGGTGGCGATCAGCCAGCCGCGCTCGCCGTAGGGGGCGCTGCGCAGGCCCGTGCGCATCGTGTTGGCCAGCTCGCGCACGTCGAGGTTCCAGATCTGGCCCTGGCGTGGGCGGGCCAGTTCGACGGCCTTGACCTCGACCGGCGGCATGGCGTCTTCGGTGAGGAAGGGAATGGTGCTCGGGGCGAGGCGTCGTCCACGGCTCACAGCCGACGGGGCCGACGACGGCGGCGGGCGCCCACGCACTGTCGTCGATAGCCGGGCGCCTGCCAGCCAGTCAGTTCGCGGCGGGCGTCGTACTGTTCCTCAAAGCCGAGCTGGACGGAAATCCGCGTGGCATGCGGCGTTGAAGGCATCGCAATGCACAGTGCGCCAGCTACCATCGCTCGAAGCAAAGGAAATTGTCTGCCCGGCGACAGTCTCAACCACCAGTTCGGCCAGCAAGCCGGCGGCGCCGCGGATGTAGGTCATCGTATGGTCGCCCAGGTGGTGGGCGAGGACGGCGAGCGTATTCGGCCGCCCTGCAGCAAGCGGGTGACGTCATAGACGTCGTAGAAATAGGCGAAGGGGAAACCGCGCACCGGGCCGCGGCCGGCGAAGGCGCCGTTGACATGCAGCTCGTAGGCCGAGTCGGCCGTGATCAGCAGCGTGGCTCGGGCGATATCCGCCGGCAGATCGAGGCGTCGTGCGGAAATAGCGCCAGTCGTTCTTGGGGCTGGGGTCGCTGGCATCGTCGCCGCCCCAGATCCAGGATGCGGCGGCAGAGAAAGTTGGATGCGATTGGGTGGTCACGATGTAAATCTCCGGTAGAGAATTGATAGGTCTTTTGGACGACGCCTTGAAGCGCTGGCTTCCGGGGATGGGGACCTCCAGGAAGTGCCACCTCCTGGAGGTGTTACCTCCTGGAGGTGATCGTTCTTAGCGATAGCCGCCCTGGAGGCCGGCCATGAAGCGGCGCACGGTGAAGATGAAGACGACGACGAGGGGGAGGGAGGCCAGGACGTAGCCGGCAAAGGTGACGCCGTAGTTGGCCGATTGGGTATTGGAGAACGAGAGCACGCCGATGGCGATCGGGTAGCGGGTGGTGTCCAGCAGCACGATCAGCGGCCAGATGATGTCGTTCCAGGTAAAGAGCAGCGTCAAAATGCCGAGCGTGCTAAACGCGGGCAGCGCCAAGGGCAGGGCGATGCGCAGAAAGAGCTGCGCCTTCCGAGGCGCCGTCGATGCGCGCCGCCTCAAAGTACTCCGCGGCAGCGTCTCGAAAAAGGTGCGCATCAGTACATGCCAAAGGGAATCTGCACGGCCGCCCAAGGCAGCACCATCGCCTGCATGGTGTTGGTCCAGCCGATGTCGACCATCTGCACGAACATCGGGATGACCAGCAGAATGCCGGGCAGCATGATCAGCAGCAGCATCGCCATAAAGATAAAGTCCTTGCCCGGGAAGTTGTAGCGGGCAAAGGCAAAACCGGTCAAGCCTGAGATCGCCAAGACCAGGAAGAGAGTGGGGATAGCATACATCAGGGTGTTGATCGTGGTGCTGTAGATGATGGGGAAGGCCTTGGTGTAGTTCTCAAAGTGCAGCGGCAGGGTGGGCAGCCAGAAAGACGTGAAGTACTGCTTGTTGTCCTTGAACGACTGCTGCAGCATCATGGCAAAGGGCATGTAGGTCAAGAAGGCCAGGAAAAGCAGACGCCAGGTTGAGCGGCCAATCACGGCGCCAGCGTCCGCGCCGAGCGGCGACGGGGCAGGAAGTACGCTATTGGACTTCGACATCGGTGGCCCCCTGATAACGAGCACGCAAGGTGAAATAGCTGAAAGCCAACGTGATGATCATCAGCGCAGTGCCGATGGCCGTCGCGTAGCCGAATTTGCCGTAGGTAAACGCAGTCTGGTAGAGGTAGAGCCCAGGCGTCTGCGTGGCGTTGACTGGGCCACCGCTGGTGATGATCAGCATCGGGGCAAACTCCTGCAGCCCGGCATTGATGCCCAGGATGATCACCAGCACGGTCGGGCCGATAATGCTGGGAATGTCGATCGCAAAGACGCGGCGCAGCGGGCTGCAGCCATCGAGCAGCGAGGCTTCGTTGATTTCAGTGGACAGCTCCATGAGGGCCGACGATATCACCAGAAACGTAAAGCCGGAGACCAGGGGAAAGCCGATCATCATGAGCGCCAGCAAGGCAGTGTTGGGCTGCCCTAACCAGGGCTGGGCCCAGCTGGTCGAGACCGACCGCACGCAGCAATTCATTGAGCAGGCCGAGACGTGCGGCATAGATCTGGCGCCAGATGAGCAGGATCACCGTGGCGGGGATCACCATGGGCAGCGTAAAGGTCACGCGCCAGAGCCACTGCGACTGGCGGTTGTGCAGGTTGTAGACCAGTTCGGCAGCAATAAAAGCCATGGCGGTGGTCAGCAGTGTGCGGCCGAGCGTATAAAGCAAGACGTTGCGCAAAGAGGTCCAGAAGACCGGGTCGGCGAACAGCGCCTGGTACTGCGCCAGGCCGACAAAGGCAGCGTCATTGGTGCCGGTCCAATCGGTAAAGGAATGATAAACCGCCGAAAACGCCGGAATGTAGCGAAAGGCGATCAGCAGCACGATGGCCGGCAGCAAAAACAGAAAGGGGACGTAGACGGGAACACCGCTTGATCTTTTGCGCTGCCGCTTTTCGGTGGTGGTAGACGCTAGGGAACCGGTTGCCATGGGCACCTCTCGATGGATTAAACCCCATGCGAGGGCCTATAGGCCCTCGCATGGGAGGAAAAACTAGGAACGCTGAAACCGGCGGGTTACTGAGCCGGGCACCAGTCATACTTCTGGTCGGTGCAGAGCTGCTTGGCGCCGTCCATCCACAGCTGCTGCAGCTTATCCTTGGTGGCAGCCTCGTCGGTCTGGCCCAGGAAGTAAGCCTGCATCGCCTGCGACCAGGCGTCGCCATGCACTGGGCCGTTGAGGCGGTTGTCCGGGTCGTTGAAGAGACGCTCGGGCAGGGCCGAAATGTCGGTAAAGTTGGCCATCACCTCGCCGGCCTTGGCGCCCTTGATCATCGGGATGTAGCCGCCATAGATCACGGCCAGCTTCTCGAAGTTCTGCGGGGCGGACAGGAACATCAGGAAATCGACGGCCAGATCAAACTTGCCGGCGTCGGTGGCCGACTTGGCGATGCCATACTGGCCGCAGCTCGAGGGGCCGCCCACGCGATAGGCGGTGTTCTGGGCGCCGGCAGCATCGGCCGTCGTGAAGGCCGGCAGATAGGTCACGCCGTAGTTAAACGGAATCTGTGAGGTGTACAGCTTATTCTTCCACGTGCCCGTCCAGACCGAGGCCAGGGCGCCGGAGAAGAAGGGAACGTCCAGGTCGTCGAGCGAGGCGATGCCGTTGTAGTCAGCCGGCAGCAGCGAGACGAACTCCTTGTTCATGCGCAGATAGTCGTCCATGCGCGGGTCGGTGGCGACCAGCTTGCCTTCGAGGACGGCCTTGGCGATCTCTTCGGGGTTAAGCTGGCGCCAGGGGCGGTTCGGGTCGTTGTACTTCTCCATGTAGAGGTCATTGGCGGCATCGGCCCAGGCGACCGTCAGGAAGATGTCGTCGGCCCACCACCAGTTGGACCAGCCCTGCTGCTTCATGAAGGTGCCAAGGGCGTCGACGTTCTGCGTCTCCTTGATCTTCTTCATGTCGGTCACGAAGTCGCCCCAGCTCTTCCAGTTGGCGGGATCGACGCCGGCGGCGGCAAAGATGTCCTTGTTGTAGTAGTAACCGGTCTCGACCCAGTCGAGGGAGGCCTGGTACCAGTTGCCGTCGGCGGCGCGTGTCTGGTTCAGCACATAGTCCTGGAAGGAGTCGGCCCAGCGCTCGCTGCCCGGCTGGCCTGCCTCGATATAGGGGTTCGGCTTCTCGAAGGCGTCGTTGAGCGGCGACCACCAGGACGAGCCGCGCACGTTGCGGGTGCCGAACTGCTGCCACATGATGTCAGGCGACTCGTTGGCGGCCATGCGTGCGGCCAGGTAGGTTTCAAAGTCCTGCACCCGACGGCAGGTTGGGCACGAGCTCGATGTCGACATCCGGGTGCAGCGTTTCGTACTCGGCAACCAGTTCTTCGGCGACCTTGGCCGTGTCCGGTTCGACATTCGGGTCGTAGTAGCACTGCAGCAGCACGGTCAAGCTCCTGCTTGTCGCCACTGGCAGCAGGTGCAGCGGCAGTATCGCCGGCAGCAGTTGTCGCAGCGGCTTCGCCGGCCGCGGGCGCAGCTGGGGCAGCCGGTGGTGCGGCGCAAGCGCTCAGCACCATCGCGAGGATGACGAGCATCCCTAGTACGACTTGTACCTGTCTCTTCATGGTATTTCTCCTGTCGATCTCGCCTGAAAAGCAATCATTGGATGGAGATTATGAACAAAACGCCTGCGCGTCTTACAGTCGAGAGAGTCCCATCTGTAGGGAGCGGCGGCAGACGAACGTTCCGGGTTGAGCAAGACGGCGGGGTTAACGCCGGCATACAAAAACGGTGTAACGCAACTGGCAAACAAACTAACGTTCAGGGGTCAATAAAACTGGGCTGCGGCAATACTAACATGCTGAGTGTGACGTGTCAACTGCACAAGCAGGATTATGATAGCACTTTCGCAAGCAAATATGCAGCTATCGGAATGTTGGCGCAACGAAAAATAGCGTCCTGGCCTTATAATACCCGTTGATGACCAACTACCTACGCACACATCTGCAACAGCTTGAGGCAGAAGCGATCTACGTGCTGCGTGAGACCGCAGCCCAGTTCGAGCGTCCGGCCATGCTCTTCTCTGGCGGCAAGGACTCGATCGTGATGGCCCACCTCGCCCAACGCGCCTTCTGGCCCGGCAGATCCCCCTTCCCACTCCTCCACGTCGACACCGGTCACAACTTTCCAGAGACGCTAGTCTACCGCGACGAGCTGGTGGCGCGGCTGGATTGCCGCCTGCTGGTCGCCTCCGTACAGGACTCCATCGACCGCGGGCGCGTGCAGGAGGAGCCGGGGCACAACCCCAGCCGCAACGCGCTGCAGACGGTGACGCTGCTTGACGCCCTGGCCGAACACGGCTTTGACGCCGCGTTGGGCGGGGCACGCCGCGACGAAGAGAAGGCACGCGCCAAGGAACGCTTCTTCTCGCACCGCGACCGCCACGGTCAATGGCACCCCAAGCACCAGCGCCCCGAACTGTGGAATCTCTACAACGGCCGCAAACATCCCGGCGAAGGCTTTCGCGTCTTCCCGCTCAGCAACTGGACCGAGCTGGACATCTGGCACTATATTCAGTGGAAGGAGATCCCCATCCCCACCCTCTACTTCGCCCACCGCCGCGATGTCTTGCACCGCAGCGGCACCTGGCTTGCCGTCTCAGCACGTAGTCACCCCGCTGCCCCACGAGCAGGTCGAGAACAAGCTCGTCCGCTTCCGCACCATCGGCGACATGACCTGCACCGGCGCCGTCGAGTCCACCGCCACCACCCTCGACGAAATCATCCAGGAGATCGCCACCGCAAGCGAAACCGAGCGCGGCACCCGCGCCGACGACCGCCGGTCAGACGCCGCGATGGAAGAACGCAAACGCGTAGGCTACTTCTAGCGAATCCCATGAATCAAGGTTCAGACCATCCCGATCTCCTCCGCTTCACCACCGCCGGCAGCGTCGACGACGGCAAGAGCACCCTTATCGGCCGCCTCCTGCTCGACACGCACAATATCTACCAGGACCAGTTGGAGGCGGTAGCGCGCGCCAGCCGTGCGCGGGGCGAGCCGTACATGGACCTGGCGCTGTTCACCGACGGCCTGGCCGCCGAGCGCGAGCAGCGCATCACCATCGACGTGGCACACCGCTACTTCGCCACCCCCCGGCGCAAGTTCATCATCGCCGACACGCCCGGCCACATCCAGTACACGCGCAACATGGTCACCGGCGCCTCCACCGCCGAGCTGGCCATCATCCTCATCGACGCCGAGCGCGGCGTGCTGACGCAGTCCAAGCGCCACGGCTTTATCGCCTCGCTGCTCCGCATCCCCCACATGGTAGTCGCCGTCAACAAGATGGACCTGGTCGGCTATCGCCGCGAGGTCTTCGACGCCATCGTCGCCGACTACAATGCCTTTGCCGCCAAGCTCTCGGTGCCAGACCTGACCTACATCCCCGTCTCTGCCCTGCAGGGCGACAACGTCGTCCACGCCAGCACCCACATGCCCTGGTATGAAGGTCCCAGCATGCTCTACCACCTCGAGCATGTCAGCGCCGGCAGCACCCGCAATCTGGTGGACTTCCGCTTCCCCGTGCAGATGGCGCTGCGCCCCGACCGAACCTTCCGCGGCTACATGGGCCAGGTCGCCTCCGGCACGATCCGGCCGGGCGACGAGGTCGTAGTGCTCCCAAGCGGGCAGAAGAGCCGCGTACGCAGCATTGTGACGTTTGAGGGCGAGCTGGCGGAAGCGGCGGCGGGCGACGCCGTGACACTCACGCTGGAGGACGAACTCGACGTCAGCCGAGGCGACATGATCGTGCGCCTGCGCAACGTGCCGCAGGTCGCCACAACCCTCGACTGCACCCTCTGCTGGCTGGACGAGGCGCCGCTCAATCCGTACGGCGACTACCTCCTCCAACACACCACGCGCCAGGTGCGCGCCCACGTCGCTGAGCTGACCTACCGCATCGACGTGGACACGCTCCACCGCGAATCGGCGCACACACTAGAATTGAACGAGATAGGCCGTGCCCGGCTCACCACCACCCAGCCCATCTTCTTCGACGCTTACCAGGCGAACCGCACCACGGGCAGCTTCATCCTCGTTGACCGCCACACCAACAACACCGTCGCCGCCGGCATGATCCGCGGCCCTGCGGCCAGACCAGTCGAACCGGAGGCGCTAGTGGCCCACAGCACCTCCCAGGTCGAGCAGCGGCCAAAGTCGAGCAACGTGGTCTGGGAACACACGAATCTCGGACGCGCCGAGCGGGAGGCGCGCCAGGGCCACAAGGGAGCGGTGCTGTGGTTCACCGGGCTCTCGGGCGCCGGCAAGAGCACGCTGGCGCAGCACCTCGAGCGGCGGTTGTTTGCGCTGGGCTGCCAGGTCATCTACCTCGACGGCGACAATGTACGCCATGGCCTCAACGGCGACCTTGGCTTCTCGGCCGAAGACCGCAAGGAGAACATCCGCCGGGTGGCGGAAGTGGCAAAGCTGACTTTTGAGAATGGATTGCTGACAATCTGTGCGTTTATTTCACCGTTTGCCGCCGAGAGGCGGTTTGCGCGTTCACTAGTACCTGCTGGGCGCTTTGTCGAGATATACGTCAACTGTGACCTCGAGGAAGCAAAACGCCGCGACCCCAAAGGGCTGTATGCCAGGGCAGCGCGTGGCGAGATTCAGGGCTTTACCGGGATCGACGAACCCTACGAGGTGCCGCAGGCTCCCGAACTAAAATTGGACACGGTGACGAATACGCCAGAGGAAAATGTGGATGCAATTATCCGGTATTTGAAAGCGAAAGGAACTCTGTAGGCCAGATACGAAACCCTTTGCTAAGGCTTCCGAAACCCGTTTGACACCCCACTGGCTGCGATGCTATAATCACTTCGCCGATACTATTCAGTGAAACATAGTCTCATGGCGTCTCCCCATCTCGGGTCGGGTTCGACACCAAGTAAGCAGTAAGCGACATTTCTTCCCAAGGGTCCAGCGCGCAACATCCGCCGGTTGCGTGTGACTTTCTGCCCACCGTAAAACGTTCTACTTCAGAAGCAACAAGGAAAGGACACAGTATGTTGAGAAAGCATTTGTTCCTCATCGTTTCGTTGCTGTTTCTCGGGCTCGTGCTTGGCGCTTGCGCCGCGCCGGCGCCCGCCGGACAGGTACCTGCCGGACAGGAGCCGCCGGACAGGAGGCCGCCCCGGCCGAGGCCCAGCAGGGCGAAATGTCGCAGCTTCCCGTGGATGTGCCACGTGACGAAGTGTTCGTCGCCGATCAGATCTTCCGCTACAGCGTGATTGACAACTACAACTTCTGGGTGAATGGCCCGCACACACCCCATCGCCATGCGCTGATGAGTGAGACGCTCTGGTACCGCGACCAGGAGACCGGTGAGCGCATCAACGGCGCCGCCGCTTCTGACCCTGTGTACAATGAGGACTTCACCCAGATGAATGTCGACCTGCGCGACAATCTTTACTGGAGTGACGGCGTCCAGTTTACCGCCGACGACCTGGTTTACACGGTAGAGCTGCTGAAATCCAACACCGAATTGGCGGCATCCGGCTGGTCGGCAGAGTTCAACAACTATGTGGATTCGGTGGAGAAGACCGGTGACTTCAGCGTCCAGTTTAATCTGAAGGAGTCGGCGCCTCGCTTCCACACCCTCTTCGAGACGCGCTGGAATGGCGTCTACATGATGCCCAAACACATCTTCGAAACGGTGGAGGATCCGGTCACCTACACTTTCAGCGAACCGGTTGTGTTGGGAGCGTACAATGTAGTTGAGGCCGATCCCAATGGCTACTGGGAGCTCTTTGAGCGGCGCGAGGATTGGGAACGGACACCCGCCGGCATCGTCGTGGGCAAGCCCGGTCCCAAGTATGTGCTGACTGTATTCTACGGCGACAGCGCCAAGAAGGCCATCGCCATGTCGCGCGGCGACCTGGATGTCTTCTTTGATGTCGACTTTGAGGCCTTCGAGACGGTGCTCGACACCACTCCGACCGCACGTTCCTGGTACACCGATTTCCCTTGGGCCTACCCCAACGAGATCGACGTACGCCATTTCGTCTTCAACCAGGAAGCTGACCCCATCTACGCCAACAAGGACGTGCGTTGGGCGCTGGCGCTGGCGCTGGACATTGTCGACCTTCAGACCGAGTACATCGGCGGCGTCGCTAAGGTGACGGCCATGCCAGTGCCGCCGACGGCAGCGCTGAGCGAGAAGTACCTGGAGCCGATGGAAGAATGGCTGCAGAATCTGGAAATCGAGGTCGCGCCGGGTGAGATGTACAAGCCCTACGATCCGACAATTCCGGACCAGATTGCAGCCTGGGCAGAAGAGCAAGGCTACACCGTGCCCGGTGCCCCGCGCGATGTCTTCGGCACCGGCTGGTGGAAATATGACCCTGAAGCGGCAGAGAAGCTGCTGGTCAAGAACGGCTTCAGCCGCGACGGCAGCGGCAAATGGCTCAAGCCCGACGGCACACCCTGGACGCTGGAAATCCAGTCGCCGCCGGATGAGAACGACGCCTTCCGCATGGCCAATGCCGCCGCCGATATGTGGAGCGACTTCGGCATCGATGTGAATCTGGTCGGGTTGGAGCGCAGCGTGTGGGAGCAGAATATCAACGTTGGTCAGTACGAGGTCAGCACGCCGTGGTATAGCTTCGTGCTAGCGTCAGGGGATTCCTGGCCGCAGATGCGTGGTTGGCATCCCGATCTCTATGTTCCCACGGGCGAAGATGCCCGCAGTTCGGGTGGCAGCTAATGTCGCCCGCATCAACGACCCAAAGGTCGGCGAGTTGATCGACGCCATGATTCCGGTGGACCCGGACAGCGAAGAAAATGTCGCAATTACCACCGATCTCCTGAAGCATTGGGTCGAGCAGATGTACTTCATCACCCCCATTGCCTTCAAGAAGTTTGTGACCTGGGACGAGCGCTACTGGACAGGTTTCCCCACCTCGGAGGATCCCAAATACATGCCGCTCTACTGGTTCCAGGGTGGCAAGTTCGCCTTCCAAGGCCTGGAGCCGGTCAAGTAAGCAGCGATGATCGTCCTGGGTACGAACGCCATGCTGGTGCCATGGACGTTCTTCACCGTTTCGATCAACGCGTGCCCGGCACCAATCGATACCAAGAGGATAACCCAGCGGTGACACTACTCAAGACCTATATCATCCCCAGAATTCTGCAGTGGGTGCTGGTCATCTTCATCGGGGTAACACTGACCTTTCTCATCCCGCGCTTGTCGCCCATCAACCCTGTCCAGCAGGCCGTCGGGCGCCTGACCGCCTTCCAAACGTTGAGCCCAGAAGCGACCGTTGAGCTGCAGGAGTCGCTGGAGGATTTGTACGGGCTGAATGGCACCCTGTTCGAACAGTATATCGCTTTCTGGCAGCGTATCCTTACCGGCGACCTGGGGCCGTCGTTCAGCTCCTTTCCCATGTCGGTCAATGCCATGATTGCCAACGGCATCTGGTGGACCATCGGGTTGCTGTCGATTTCCATCCTTGATTTCGTGGCTCCTAGGCATCTTCCTGGGCACACTCGCGGGCTATTTCCCCAATCGGTGGTGGGCAAAGATCATGGAGGGCACGGTTATCGTTATCTACCCGGTGCCCTACTTCATCATCGCTTTTACCTTGCTCATGCTCTTCACCTATTACTTTCCGATCTTTCCCCTGGTGGGTGGCTCATCGGGCACGGCCAGCTTTAGTCTCGCCTATATCGGCAGCATCTTCCGCCACAGTTTTCTACCCGCCGTGTCGGTCATCATCGGGGCCACGGCTTTTCGCTTTATCATGGCCAAGGCACTGACCACCAGCGAGCGGACCAGCGACTACGTGAGCTTCGCCGAAACCGCTGCCCTGCCCACGCGCACGATACTCGGCGTCTTCGTCATTCGCAACACCATGCTGCCGCAGGTGACCGACCTGGCGCTGTCGCTGGGCGCTATCTTTGAAGGCGCCCTGGTCACCGAAATCGTCTTCAGCTATCCGGGCGTCGGCAGTGTCGCTCTACAACGGCATCATTACGGCCGACTACAACCTGATCATGGGCATTACCCTGCTCTCCATCGTCGGCATTGCCACGGCGTCGCTGTTGGTGGATCTGACCTATCCCTTGTTCGACCCGCGGGTGCGCCTCCGCTAAGGATTGTCGCCGTTGATTTATTGCCACGTGCAGAGAAGGACTCTGATGATTGTCTTCCGCGATCTACTCCGGTATAGCCCGTCCTTTCGCATCGGCGCCATTCTGTTGACGATCATACTGATCATGGCGCTGCTCTCCTTCGTTTCGCCCTATGAACCGGATGACCGCCGCGCTGTGCCGCGCAACGAGCCGCCTTCCGCGGAATATATCTTCGGCACCACCTCGACGGGGCAGGATGTCTTCTGGATGCTCACCTTTGCGATTCGCAACACGCTGATCATCGCCGGCATTGCGGTTGCGATCAGCCGCAGCATCGGCGTGACATTGGGCATGACGGCCGGCTTTCTGGGCGGCGCCTTTGACCGCATCCTGTCCACCATCGTCGATAGTTTCATCGTGATCCCGCGCTTGCCGCTCATTATCCTGATCGCCGCCATGATGCGCGGTCAGCTCCCCATGTTGGCGCTGGCCGTAATTCTGGGCTTGATGGACTGGGCGTATCCATCCAAGCGCTATCGCGCACAAGTGTTTTCCTTGCGCGAGCGGGAATTCACCCAGACCGGCATCTTCGCCGGCATGAGCACACTCAATATCGTCGCCGGCGAGCACCTGCCTTTCCTGATTCCTTTTCTGCTGGCGGATGTGGTCAGCGGCTTCCTCTTTGCCATCGGCTTTGAGGTGACATTATCCGTGTTGGGGATGAGCGATCTCAGTAGTCAGACCGTCGGGACGCAACTGTACTGGGGGAACTACTATCAGGCGTTGTTGACAGGGCGCACGTGGGTGCTGGTGGCGCCGGTGGTGGCCACGATCGTACTGGTCGTGGGTTTCTACCTGGTCTCCCTTGGGCTCGGCACCTATCTGGATCCACGCACCCGGTTGTTACGCTTGAATGTCAAGGGATGAGCCTGTGGCCAATTTAGTCGAAGTTGAGAACTTAAGAGCCTATTACATTACCCAAGCCTATGGGGTAAAACGAACCGTCAAGGCAGTCGACGGCATCACCATGTCGATCCGTGAGGGGGAGGTCTACGGCATTGCCGGCGAGTCCGGTTGCGGCAAGTCGACGTTGCTGCGCGTGCTGATGGCTGCGCACCAGCCGCCGCTCACGGTCGTCGAGGGCACCATTCAATATAACTTCGGCGACCAGACGGTCGACGCGCTGCATATGACGAAAGAGGAGATCCGTGATCTGCGGTGGAAGGAGGTCTCCTACGTTCCCCAGGGTTCCATGCATGTCCTCAACCCTGTACGCCGGATAGGCGACCAGTTCCACGACTTCATCACGGCCCATCGCCAGGTCAGCAAGCGCGAAGCCACCGCGATGACGAGCAGCTATCTCGCCGAATTGGGACTGCCGGCGTCGGTGCTGAGTTCGTATCCGCATCAGCTTTCCGGCGGGATGCGCCAACGGGTCACCATTGCGCTGGCCACCATTCTGTGGCCCAAGCTCATCTTTGTGGATGAACCGACCACGGCGCTGGACGTGGTGGTGCAGCGCGGTGTCATCCAGCTGCTCAACGACATCCGGGAACAGGAAGGCAGCACCCTCATCCTGATTACCCATGATTTGGGCGTGCATGCCAATCTGGCCGATCGCATTGCCGTGCTCTATGCCGGTCAGATCGTAGAAGAAGGGGACACCCGGACGATTCTCAAGGCGCCGCGCCATCCTTACACCCATTACCTGATCAACTCGCTGCCGGACCTGGATTCACGCGTCGAGCGGGTGAGCATTCCCGGCCGGCCGCCTGCCTTGGACAAGCCGCCCAGCGGCTGCCGGTTCCATCCCCGCTGCCCGCTGGCGCTGGAGAAGTGCAAGACCATCGAACCGGAGATGCTGCAATTGACGAGCAATCACCGCGCCGCCTGTCACTTGATTACAGACGAGACGAAACCGATTGACTATGCCGACAACCTCTGAACCGCAACTGGTGCGCGCCGAAAATGTAACCAAGGTCTTTCACCTCCGCCAGGGTCTGGCAACCACAGATTTCCATGCCGTTGACGACGCCACTTTTGCCATGGCCTCTGACCGGCCCGAGATTCTGACGATTGCCGGCGAGAGCGGGAGCGGCAAAACGACGCTGGCGCGGATGATGCTGGGCATGGAGAAAGCCACTTTCGGCTCCCTCACCTACAAGGGGCGGGATGTAGGCAGTCTCTCCAAGCGCGAGAAACGCGCCTGGTTTTACCGCGAGGTGCAACCGGTCTTTCAAGATCCGTTTGCGGCTTTCAGCCCCCTCAACCGCATCGACCGTTATCTCTACGAAACGGTCAAGAACTACAACATGGCCCCCAAGGCAGACGCGGACCAGTACGTCGACCATGTACTTGCAGGAAGTGGGGCTGTCGCTGGCCGAGATCAAGGGGCGCTATCCTAACGAACTCTCCGGCGGCCAGGCCCAGCGCGTGGCCGTGGCCCGCGCCCTGATCACCAAGCCGTCGCTGATCGTGGCCGATGAGCCGGTCTCCATGCTGGACGCGTCCTTGCGCATGTCGGTGATCAACATGTTCCGGCGTCTCAAAGAAGACCAGGGCGTCAACATCATCTATATCACCCACGACCTCGCCACCGCCTTCTATGCAGCGGATCGGATTGCCGTCATGCTGCGCGGGTGGATCGTGGAGCTGGGGCCGGTCGAGCATGTACTGGGCGCGCCGCTGCATCCCTATACCCGCAACTTGAAGGACTCAATCCCGCGCGCCGATCCTGACAAAAAATGGACGCGAACAGCAGGGTTGGCAGTCACCGATGTGGAGGAGTATAAGCTTACCAGTTGCCGCTTTGCCGGTCGCTGTCCACACGTCATGGATGTCTGCCGGCAGAAGACCCCCGGGTGTACCAGGTAGCAAACCGTGCAGTGAAATGCTTCCTGTATGATGAAGCGGTTGTGGGCGCAGAGACCGTTGCCCGCAATGTCGCCGCCGCGTACAACCGGCGATCAGTTGACTGGATAACCCAATGATTCTCGGCACCCAACCCGCACCGCTCAGTGCGCGCCATTCGCTCCCCCTGCGCATCCACCCGGAGAACCCCAAGCTCTTCGAGTTCCGCGGCAAGCCCTTGGTATTCGTGACGGCCACCGAACACTACGGCGCCGTGATGAACCGGCCGTTTCGCTTCGAGCGTTACCTGGCGGATGCGGCCGAGAAGGGGATCACGTTGACCCGGCTGTTTACGCTCTTTCGCGAGCTGCAGACGCCCATCAATCCCTACTCGACCTGCAAACCGGAGACTCCGGACTATGTTGCACCCTTCGTGCGCACTGGTCCGGGCCGCGCGCTGGACGGCGAATTGAAGTTCGACCTCGATCAGCCGAACCCGGAGTTTTACGATCGTCTGCACCGCTTTGTGGGCTTGGCAGCCGAATACGGGATCGTGGTCGAGGTTGTGCTATTCAGCAACACCTACACGCCCGCCGTGTGGGCGCTCAACCCGCTCCACACCCAGAACAACGTCAATGGTTTGGAAGAGATCGAATGGCCCGACTATCTGAGCCGACGCCATCCGGCATTGTTTGCACGCCAGGTGGCCCATGTCCGCCGCATCGTCACGGAGCTCCACGGCTACGACAATGTGATCTACGAGATCTGTAACGAACCGGGAGGGCGGGCAGAGGGGCGCGACGATCGCCCCTCGACCGCCGAGGTCAACGAATGGCTGGCAGCGCTAATCGAGGTCGTGCGCGCCACCGAGGCGGAACTGCCACATCGCCATCTGATCGCGGGGCAGGAGGCGTTTTGCTTTGAGCCTTGGGAGCAGTCGTCGGACCTCTCGTTTCAGGCGCTGGACTACGACATCGTCAACATCCACCCGCTGCCCAACACGACCTATGGCGGTGTCAGCTATGGCCTGGGCGACTTCATGTCCAAACAGTCGCGCCTGCGCGCCCTGCGCGACTACTGCCTTGCTACCTATGCCGAGCCGCGGCCGCTCAACCAAGACGAGGATAACATCGCCAGCCAGTATAAGGACGTCGAGGGCTGGACCATCCACCGCAAACGAGCGTGGATTTCACTGCTCAGCGGCGCACACTACGACTATATAGATTTCTCAATTATCAATTACTGCGAAACGGGTACAGAGGCGTCGCAGGCCGCGATTCGCAGCTGGATAGGCAACCTGGCGCGCTTCATGCACTCGCTTGACCTGGTGCAGTCACGGCCGCTGCAAGGCCTGCTGCGCAGGCAGGCCGCCACACACGGTTGAAGCCGTCTTTGGCGTGCCCGGCCGCGACATCTGCATCTATCTTGCCGACGAACGCGAGCTTCCGACCGCCCGCGGTTTGCCTCCGGATGTCGCCGCAGACCCTGCAGCCGGCCGGCCCATCGAGGGCTCTATCGAACTCGACCTCGCGGGCGGCCCGTATTGGGTCGCCATCTATGATCCAAGTACAGGCCTCTATTCGCCGGCTGCGGTGCTGGAGGGTGGGAATGCCGTCTCGCTGCGGCTGCCGCCCTTTACGCACGACCTGGTGATTCGCCTGACCCAACAATAAGAAGGAGATTCGTATCATGTTGAAAGTTGCGGTCATCGGCGTGGGTAACATCGGCAATATCCACGCCCCGATCTACAAGTCAGATCCGCTCAGCGAGCTGGTCGCCGTCTGCGACATCATCCCCGAGCGCGCCGATAAGGCAGCGGCGCAGTACGGCGTGCGTGCCTACTACAGCGTCGAGGAGTCTGCTGCGCCACGAGCAGCTGGATGCTGTCAGCGTCTGCACCGCCGGCGTCGAAAACGGCGGCGACCACTTCACCCCCACGATGCAGTGCCTCGAGGCCGGTCTGCACGTCCTGGGCGAGAAGCCGATCTCAAACGACATCGCCAAGGCGCGCCAGATGGTGGCGAAGGCCGACGAAAAAGGCGTCTACTACGGCATCAACCTCAACCACCGCTTTGTGCCGCCCGCGGCCATCGCCAAGCAGTGGGTGACGGAAGGGCGGCTGGGCGACCTGCTGCTCATCAACATGACGATGTGGATCAACAATCCCAACGAGACGTCGCCCTGGTTCCACCTGCGCGCCCTGCACCCCCACTCGCTCGACATCATGCGCTACTTCTGCGGCGACGTGGAACAGCGTGCACGCCTTTCTCAACCGGGCGCCGGGCCGCGTCTGCTACTCGAACGCCCAGATCAACCTGCAGTTTGCCAACGGCGTGGTGGGCCACCTGACCGGCAGCTACGACACCGATCCGCGCCACAACCTCGAACGCTGCGAGGTGCTGGGCACCAAGGGCCGCTTCGTCCTCGACAACCTCTACGAGGAGCTGACCTTCTACCCGCGCGGCGGGCAGGAGCTGACCGTGATCCGCAACAGCATCATGGGCGGGTTGAGCGGCTTCGACGCCACCTTTACCAACCGCATCCACCGCTGGCTGGAGCAGGTCAGCGCCGGCGTCGACCGCAAGGAGATCGAGGCCTCGGGCCGCGAGGGGCTGGCCGTCCAGGAGATCATCGAGGCCGCCATCCGTTCCCACGAAACCGGCCGGGCCGAAGAGACACCCCTGGCGTGATGGCCTTGCTTGATTCTGCAGCGAAGCGGCAGGTGACCACATGACGAGCAAGATCGGCCTGGGCGTGATCAGCTTTGCCCACGGCCATGCCAACCTATACTGCCAACGCCTCGCCACCTACGACGACGTGCAGCTGGTGGCAGCTTGGGACGACGACACCGCTCGGGGTAGCGCAGCCGCCGAGCAGTACGGCATGCGCTACTCGCCGCACCTGGAGGACCTGCTCGACGATCCCGCCATCCAGGGCGTGATCGTCACCTGTGAAACCAACCGCCACGCCGAGATGGTGGAGGCAGCGGCACGCGCGGGCAAGCACATCCTGTGCCAGAAACCCATGGCGCTGACCCTGGAGGACTGCGACCGCATGGCCGCCGCGGCTGCGGCGGCCGGCGTCACCTTCATGATGGCGTTCCAGATGCGCCACGACCCCTCCAACCGCAAGATCAAGGAGCTGCTCGAACAAGGGGCCATCGGCAAGGTCGGCCTGCTGCGGCGCCGCCACTGCATCCCCGTGCTTGTTCGACGAACGCTTTGTCACCGGGCCGAGCCGCTGGCACATCGACCCGGTCCAGAACATGGGCATGTTCATGGACGATGCCAGCCACGCCACCGACTTTATTCACTGGCTGCTTGGCCGGCCCACCAGCGTGATGGCCGAGATCGGCAACACGCTCACAACCGTGGCGCCCGACGATACGGGGGTGGCGATCTACCGCTTCGAGGGCGGCGCCATGGCCGAGCTGGTCAACTCGTCGGTAACCCTGGCCGGTGAAAACACCACGGAGGTCTACGGCGACGAGGGTGTCATCATCCAGAACCATGACGACGTGCCCTCGACCAACATCCCGCTGCCGCCGCACCCCATTGCGCTCAAGCTCTACACGCGCAGCAGCCCGCAGTGGGAAGATCTCGGCATCCCGATCCCGGCCACCCACGCCGAACGCATTGCGGCTGTGCCGCGCGCCTTTGTCGACTGCCTGCAGCAAGGGCTGCCGCCGCCGGCCACCGCCGCCGACGGGCGAGCCTCCGTCGAGATGGTGCTGGGCGCCTATCGCTCGGCCCAGGAGGGGCGCCGGGTCCACTTTCCACTCTGATCTTGCTCAGTACACATATCGAGTCAACATAGACGAGATCCAGGCTGTACGGGGTTTTACTGCATGTCTCTCATTACCATCATCGGCCGGGGCCACGGCGGCACCCGCGCCATCTCGCACACGCTCATGGTCAGCAACGTCTTCATGGGCGAGCCGATCAACCGCTCGGGCGACCTGCTGCCCCCGCAACCAATGTATGACGCCTGCCGGGTGCTGGCGCAGTACGTGCAGTGGCAGGGCGGCCTGGCATGGGATTTCTCTGCGCTCCACACCATGGAGATTCCCGCCGAATTTACCGACCTGATCCACACCTATCTCAAGACGGTGCTGGCAAGCAAGGACGCGCACAGGGGCTGGAAGATCCCCGAAACCACGCTGGTACTGCCGTGGCTCGTGCGCATGTTCCCCGATATCAAGTACATCTACTGGGTGCGCAGCCCGCGCGACAACATCCTCGCCCAACACCTGACCGACGACCTGGCCGATTTCTGGCATCCACTATCCCGACGTCGCCGCCTTTGCGCAGGAACGTTATCCGCATCTGGTGGAAGCTGCCGGCGCCGATGAAGCCCGGCTGGCGGAG
This sequence comes from uncultured Chloroflexia bacterium, assembly GCA_963701415.1. Classification (GTDB taxonomy): domain Bacteria; phylum Chloroflexota; class Anaerolineae; order Caldilineales; family Caldilineaceae; genus Fredericiella. The sequence goes on along the minus strand of CAVPAH010000013.1, from coordinate 50,754 downwards.
CTGCACCTGCGGCTGCAGCGCGCCATCTCCTGGCAGTACCAATACGAGATCGTGAAGGCGACGCCCCAAGCCCCAGAACTGGATCGTCGTGCGCTTTGAGGACTTCGTACGGCAGCAGGACGCCACGCTGCAGCGGCTGGAAGCCTACCTGGGTTTCCCGCTGGCACGCATCATCGTGCGCCCCGAAGCCGTGGGCCGCTACGACGGGGCCGACGGCGTGAGCTACTTTGACTTTTTGGACGAGGGGATGGCCGAATTCGGTTATCCCATCCCAGACTGAAGCGCCAGATTCCAACCTGGAGGAACCAATATGCCGGCTCGCCGCCAGCAAAAACCAAACATCGTATTCTTTGGCATCGACTCGCTGCGCCGCGACCACATGAGCGCTACGGCTACCAGCGGCTCACCACGCCGCACATCGACCGCTTCGCCACCGAAGGCGTGCTGTTCGAGCAGACCTTCAGCGCCCACATCCCGACCACCAGCGCCTATGCCTCGATGCTCACCGGCATGGACGTCTTCACCACCCAGGTCGTCGCGCTGCGCCACAAGGGCCCGCTGCGCCCCGAGGTGAAGACGCTGCCCGAGATCCTGCGCGACGAGGGCTACAACACCACCTGCGTCGGCTTCAGCGGCAACCCGAGCTCGCGCGGCTTCGACAAGTACATCGACTATCCCGGCTGGGGCAGTTGGAACGAAGGGCGCAGCCCCAAGGCGCAGAATCTGAACGACGTCGCCATCCCCGAGCTGGACCGGCTGGCCCGCAAGCGTGAGCCCTTCCTGCTCTTCCTGCGCCACATGGACCCGCACGCGCCCTACCTGCCGCCGGCGCCGTACGAGCGCATGTTCTATCACGGCAACGAGTGCGACCCCAAGAACAAGTCGATGGAGCCGGTCATGGCCTTCAAGCCGTTCCGCGATTTCTTCGCCAGCTGGATGCCGCCGGGCATCACGCGACAAGGACTACGTCATCGCGCAGTACGACGGCGCGGTCGCCTACATGGACGCCGCCATCCAGACGATCTTCACCGCGCTGGCGGCGCAAGGGCTCGAGGAGAACACGATCGTCGTCATCAACGGCGACCACGGCGAGACGCTCTACGACCACGAATGCTACTTCGACCACCACGGCCTCTACGAGCCGACGCTGCACGTGCCGCTGATCCTCCGCTACCCCGGGCGGCTGCCCGCCGGCCGGCGCGTGCGCGGCTACAACCAGCACAAGGACCTGGTGCCGACGCTGCTGGAACTGGCGGGCATCGAGCGCGACGACATCGCCTTCGACGGGCGCAGCCTGCTGCCGATGGTGCGCGGCGAGGTGGCGTCGCACGAGAGCGAGTTCTACATCACCGAGTGCACCTGGATGCGCAAGCACGGCTGGCGCACGCCGCAGTGGAAGCTGATCCTGGCGCTCGAGCCCGACTTCCACTTCAAGCCGGCGGTGGAGCTCTACAACCTGGTCGAGGATCCCCAGGAGAACAACAACCTGGCCGACAGCCAGCCGGAGGTCGTGGCGGCGCTCAAGGCGCGCATGGAGGCGTGGATCGCCAGGCGCGAAGCCGAAACCGGCCTGCCCAACCCCATCCACCACCAGGGCGACTGGCACGGCAAAGAAGGCGTGGGCCCGTTCACGTCGTCCCAGCAGGCCTACGACACCCTGCACATCGGCGACCCGGCCCAGGCCGCGCGTCTGCAGGCCAAGTCCAGGGACTGAATGAAGTCTACGCCGCTCCACGCAGGCTCACCCAACGTCCCGCCGGGACCTGCGGAGGTCCGCAGGGCGACATGCCGCCCCATCCCTGGCAGAGAAAGGGAGCAGCGGCAGATGACCGCAGACGCAGCCGTACGGCCGAACATCCTCTTGATCCACGTGGACCAGCACCGGCATGACTGCATCGGTGCCAACGGCCATCCCTGCGCGGTCACGCCCCACCTCGACCGGCTGGCGGCCGAAGGCGTGAACTTCCGAGCGGCCTGCTGCCCGGCCCCCATCTGCACCCCCGCACGCACATCACTGCTGACCGGCGTGTACGCCACACAGCACGGCTGCCTGGCCAATCGCGGGACCGAAGCCTACCGGCCGATGGACCCACAGCTGCCCACTTTCAGCCAGGTGCTCAAGGCCGGCGGTTACTGGCTCGGCTATGTCGGCAAATGGGAGGTAGGCACCCCAGGCGGGCCCGGAGCAGTTTGGCTTTGACGTCTACGTGCCGGACAAGGACTACCTCGCCTGGCGCCGGGGCCAGGGTCTGCCCCCGCTGCCGTCCGCAAACGGCTGGTTTGGCGAGGTCGACCCCGGCATCACGCCCGCGCAGACCGCCCTCGGCTGGGGCGCCGACCACGTCATTCGCCTCCTGCAGGGAGCTGCGCAGCAGGAGCAGCCGTTCTTCCTGCGCTGGGATCCCAGGGAGCCGCACCTGCCCAACGTACTGCCCGAACCGTACGCCTCGCTCGTGGATCCGACCACGATTCCGCCTTGGCCGAGCTTTCCCGATCCCGCTGGACGGCAAGCCCTTCATCCAGCGCCAGCAGGTGCGCACCTGGGGCCTGGAAGGATGGACCTGGGCACAGTGGCAGCCGATCGTGGCGCGCTACCTGGGCGAGGTGGCGCTGATTGACCACCAGGTGGGCCGCATCTTACAGGCGCTAGATGATCTGGGCCTCGCAGAGCAGACGCTGGTCGTCTACTCGAGCGACCACGGCGACCTCTGCGGCGCACACGGCATGATCGACAAGCATTATGTCATGTATGACGACGTCGTGCGCGTGCCGCTCCTGCTCCGCTGGCCCGGCCGCCTGCCCGCCGGCCGGGTCGTCAATACCCAGGTCACCGCAGCGCTGGATCTCGCCGTGACCTTCTGCGCGGCGGCTGGGCTACCCGTTCCCCAAACCTTTGTCGGCCGCGACCTGCTCGGACTGGCGGCCGGCGAACCGAGCGAGCAGGAGCCGGAATCTGAGCCGGTCTTCGCCACCTATCACGGCAACCAGTTCGGCCTCTACAGCCAGCGCATGGTGCGGACGCCGCGCTGGAAGTACGTCTGGAACGCCACGGCCGAAGACGAGCTCTACGACCTGGCCGCCGATCCCGGCGAGATCACCAACCTGGCGGCAGAGCCGTCGCACGCCGCCCCGCTGGCCGACCTGCGCCGCACGTTGGCCACGTGGATGGCCGCAACCAAGGACCCGCTGCTCAATCAATGGACAAAGCGCCAGCTCTTGCACGGGCGCAAATATACAGAGGAGTACCAATGCTAAAAGTCTGTGTCATCGGCCTGGGCCCTATCGGCAACCGCCATTCGCGGCTCGTGCTCGAAAACGAGCTGGCCGAGCTGGTCGGCGTCTGCGATATCCTCCACGACCGGGCCGATGCCGCCGCCGCGGCCTACGGCGTCAAGGCCTTCTACGATGTGCCCACCATGCTGCGCAGCGTGGCGCCGGACATCTGCATCGTGGCCACCGGCGGGGACGAGTACGGCAGCGACCACTACGCGCCGACCCTCCAGGCGCTGGAGGCCGGCTGCCACGTGCTGGGCGAGAAGCCGATCTCCAACGACATCGAGGAGGCCGAGGAGATGGTCGCCAAGGCGCGCGCACAAGGGCGTCTGCTACGGCATCAACCTCAACCACCGCTTCACCCCCGCCGCCCAGCTGGCCAAGCGCTGGCAGAACGAGGGGCGGCTGGGCCACCTGCTCTTCGTCAACATGAGCATGTGGATCATGAACCCGCGCGAAAGCTCGCCCTACTTTCAGATCAAGGCGCTCCACCCGCACACCGTCGACGTCATGCGCCACTTCTGCGGCGACGTCGAGGCGGTGCAGTGCTTTGCCGTCAAGGCGCCGGGGCGCAAGATCTGGTCCACCGCCACCTTCAACATGCGCTTCAAGAACGGCGTCGTCGGCACGCTGACCGGCAGCTACGACATCGAGCGCGGCCACCCGATGGAGCGCTGCGAGGTCGCCGGCACCGGCGGCCGCTTCGTGATCGACGACATGTACCGCGAGGTGACGCTCTACCCGGCCGGCAACCTCGAGAAGACCGTATACACCAACCCGCTCTTTGGCGGCATGCGCGACTTTGAGGACACCTTCCGCAACCGGCAGCAGACCTTCTTCGAGCAGGTCGCAGCTGGGGTGGCGCCGGAGGACATCGACGGCTCAGGCGCCGACGGCCTGGCCGCGCAGAAGGTCCTCGCCGCCGCCATCGAATCGCTCGAACACGAAACCGTCGTCTACGTGCGCTGACACTCAGCCTATGCATCAATACGAAAGGAACCACCTATGCAGCTTGGCGCCAACTCCGTTCTCTTCGGCGGCTACGACATGGAAACCGCCTTCAAATACCTCGCCATGGCCGGCTACGACGGCATCGAGCTCTCCGCCATCGACGGGATGAGTTCACACCTCGTCCTCGACAACTGGCGCGCGCTCGTCCCCGAAATCAAGCGCCTCTCGCAAACCTATGGTCTGGCACTGCTGGCCATCGAGCAGCCCATCGCGCGACGCCGGCAAGATGGAGCAGGCGCTGCAGGCTGCGGCCGAACTGGGCGTGCCGATCGTCAACTGCGGGCCGGGCGGCAAGTCCGGTGATGAAGCAAGCCTGCAGCAGTCGATCGACGATCTGGGCAGCCTGAGCCGCATGGCCGAGAAGTACGGCGTGACCCTATGCGTCAAGGCCCACGTCGGCCAGAGCGTCTACAACACCCCCACCACGCTCCAAGTCATGTCTGCCATCACCTCCCCGGCATTCGGCATCGACATGGACCCGTCGCACATCTACCGCGCCGGCGAGAACCCCGTCGAGGCCATTGCCGCCGTCATCTCCCGCGTCAAGCACGTACACATCCGCGACTGCAAAGGCCGCCAGCAGGGCCCCGGCAAGCCCGAGGACCAGGCCAACGGCCGCGGCGACATCGACCTGGTCGGCTACATCCGTGTCCTCCACGAAAACGGCTACACCGGCCCGCTCGACCTCGAGATCATCGGCGCCAAGGACTACACCGTCGAGCAGTGCTGCATCATCGCCGCCGAATCCCGCGGCCACATGCAGGCGTGCCTACAAGCCTGCGCCGCCCGCTAGTTCGCACGTGTTTGGTGCGCATGCCCTCGCGCGCCGTGTTTCCAATTCAGGGGGCACGCACCGTAAGGCACGAGGTCCGGCGGAGGGCGCCACCAATGGCGCCGATCGCCCCATCGCCGGACCTCGTGCCCGCCTTGCAGCTGTCGGCCTCAGCGATTTCCTGATCAGCTACTCATCCCCCGGCGCCAGACCGTTCAGGCCGACAACCGATCAGTCACCGGCCAGCAGCGAGCAGAACTGCTCCATGTCTTTCGGATCGCCCAAGGACTGCTTGCCCATCCTCCGGCCGTCGGGAAACCACCGGCCAGCTTCCACCAATACCGTGCCATACCCCGGAACGGTGATGTGATTTCTCCACCCGCAGACTAAAAACACCCCACCGTATAGTGGGGTGTCCAAGCGTTCACAGAAATGTCTAGCAGCCTGTCGGAGAGGCAATAATAATCGCGAATTTCCGGCGCACAGGCGACAATATTGGCCAGTGCCGAACCGGTAAGGTGAACAAGACAGCCTATTGCACTCCGACATGCAGCAGACTTAACGGTATTTGAGCGTAGGCACAGGCTAATTTGCCTGCAACGAATGCTTGGGCCGAGCGCCAGGCGCGGCTATCCTAGGGCAAGTGTATGCAAACGTTTCAGATTGAAGGCCAGACAGACCAAGCCCATTCATCGTTTACGGCAGTCAGGCCGCGCCGGGAAAACTGGCGAAAGCCGAGCACCGCCTTGATGATCCCGATGACTGGTTCCACGGTCGCTTTGCGCAGCCGGTAAATGGCCTTACCGCTGGCAGTCTGCAACTTGTAGGCCATCTGCACCGTGGGCGTGGCATCCGCGGGCGGCGGTTCGGGCGCGGGGGCGAAACGTTCCTGCCAACTCTGGTGATGCGGTTCACGGCCGGTGGCGATATAGGGTTCGATGCCCAGCGCTGCACAAGCTGCGATATTACTGGCGCTGAAGTAACCGTTATCCATCGCCACGGCGGCTGGTGTGCCTAACATTGCTGGTAGCGCAGCCAAGGTCGGTGCGGCCTCAGCTTTATCATTGGGATGGTTCGACAACGCATGGGCAACGATCAGCAGGCTGGCTTGGTCAACGGCGATTTGGGCATTGTAGGCCTGCTCAAAACCGCCGTTATTGCTGCACTTCATGATGCGCGAGTCAGGATCGGTGAAATTGTACTGGTCGCCGTCACGCGGGCCGGGCGTGGGTGGTTCTGGTGGACGGCCGCGTGGCTTATGCTTGTCGTGTTTGGCTTTGGCGTCACGCTCACGCTGCTTGGCCTCAAACTCGGCTTGTTCCGCTTGGTAGCGCTCAGCGGCGCGCGCTTCCAGGACAGCTTTCGCTGCGGCCAAACGCCCCAACCGCTGCTGGCGGATCGCCACTTCGTCCGCCACATTGAGGCCTTCCGGCACGAGACCACGGTCCACTTGCTCCGCCAGCAGGAACAACTGCTCGACTTCCTGGCGCAGGTGAACTTCCAGTTCCAGCAGACGCTGGTAGCTTACGGCATGACTCTTCGCAGCATTGGCATGCAGCTTGGAGCCATCCAGGCTGATGTTGCCCAGTTTCAGATAGCCAGCCGTCTGCGCCAGCAACAGCACTTGGACAAACAAGTCTTTGATCTCAGCCCCAAATGTCTTGCGAAAGTTGGCGAGCGTATCATGATCCGGATGCAGATTCCCAGCCACATACCGAAACGGCACCACCTCATAGGTCGCGCGCTCAATCTTCCGCGCACTGAAGACACCGGTCGCATAGCCGTAGAACAACAACGCCACCAGCACCTCCGGCGCATACGCCTCGCCACCTTGCGCACGATACCGCACATAGATGCCTTGCAGGTCCAGTTGCGCCACCACATCCACCACGAACCGCGCCAGATGCTCAGCCGGCAGCGCTTCGCCGATCGATATGGTCTGGTTCAATGTTGCTGCGTAATCGGCTGTCTTGAATTTTCGGCTCATGCGCAAAGTCTACTACATTCCAGCCCATGTCGGAACGCATTCTCTCCGACAGGCTCCTAGGGCGCAAGATATTTGCATACTGCTTCTTGGTCGATATATTCGGCGCCCACCCGCTTGATCAACTCATCGGCGCCGCTAAATATCGCCTGGCCCGATGCCTTAAACGCCAAGCCTCCGTCGGGTAAGTGGATGTTGAAGGGCAAGCCAGTGACCTTCGTCTCCAAAGTGACGGCATCCCAAACATAGGTGTTAGAGAACTTGCTGGCCAGCATCTTGTTGAAATCACCTTCGCGGTGCAGCCGATCAATGCCGTACTCGTGGCCTTGTACTCTCGCCAGAGCATCTTGCTGGTCGAAAAAGCTGGTCTTGTCATACTCGCCAGTCGCGTAATCAAAGACATCGAAGCCCTGCTCCTCACACGTCAACAGGTAGAAATCGTCCACCCAAGAACCGGATTCGTGTACTGGTGGAACGGCGACTGCAGGAACAACTGCGACCAACACGAGCAGCAGCGCAAGCAGGGGTATCACTATGCGTCTCATCGTGTGTTTCCTTTTGCTGTGTCATGGCAGGTTTGAACTAGCGCCGCACCAATCTCGTGACCCGCCTATCACCTCCATTTCGCCCAGCTTAGAAATTGTAAATGGTGTTGCAGCGTTACTGACTGAGACCCGCACAAAACTCCTGAGTGCCGTTTCCGACAAAGATTGGATGCGTACCGGCTTCAAATGCAACCTCGAAAGTCGACATGTCCCACACAAGTCGGCCGGCATCCTTTAGCACCAGGCCCTCTTTAGGAAAGGTAATGATCGCAACCCGCCCGCTTGAAGCCCAGGTGCCGGAGCCATCTGGTTCGATGATGATATGGTTCGGTCCAGCATTCAGGCTCGTGTAAGATCTGCCAGTATCCGGGTTCGTAAAAGTTACGGTCGCGTGGAAATAACGCTGAATCGTCACATTTACGCCATTCTGCACTTCATGCTCAGAGATCTTCATTATTCCAGAGAAGTGGACCTCGACTGGGAACGGACACAGGGTGTCGGAGATAAACGTGTCGTCGAGAGGAACGGCGACGAATACGGGGGGTTCTGCGGACGCAGTTGACGCGAACGTGATGGCCAATAGTACCGCCAAACTTACGAAGAGCCACTGTCGAAAACGGAACGTGTTCATATTCTCTCCTTTCCGAGAGTAATAGCATCGCTCGACTCATGCCCCAGAATAGTACTCAAGCGCGTGGAAAACGCGTGGAAAGCCAATGATACCGGTCAATCCCGTTTAAAAAAGTGTCTTTGCTGCTGACAAACAGCCTTTCAGAGCCGTCGTGTCGGGACCTTCCGGTGGACGCGATCTGGCCGTCACGTCATATACGGCGACTGGATCGTGGCGCTGGCGCGGCGTGGTCAGCCCGGCGTAGCGCACGTTGCCTTCAGTGGCACGGTTGTTGGTCGATGCCGTGGGTAATGCCTATCTCGTCTTCAACTCCGTGGGTGACGGCGAGGACATCCAACTGCACAAGTACAACACTTCCGGCGTCCTGCTCTGGTCGCAGATGATATCAAGTGGTCCTTTAGCGAGTGATACCCAGTGCAACCCCAAACGCGCCGGCGGAAAGCAAAGCGTTTGGCTTGGTCCAGAGCATGCCCTCGCCCGGCTTTGTGGGTGCCTGGGTCATTGGCGGCGTCACGTACAATGCAACGGCCGCCACTTCATTCAAGCAGTTGGCGGGACCGCTTGCCGTTGGCATCTGTGCCAAGGTGCATTATTCCGGCAGTGCATCTCCCTTCAGTGCCCGTGAGATCGAAAGCGAACCTACCGCGGATTGCAGTTGGCCCACACCTATCCCAAGCGCAACGCCCAGTGCGACACCCAGCAATGAGATAGAGCGCTATGGCCGGATCGAATGCTTCACCCTGACCTGGTCGGCGCAGGCTGCGGGCGTGCAGGCCACGACCTGGGTTGTCGGCGGCGGTAGATGCAGCGGGAGATTCAGCAGTAGGTGCGGAGTCAGGACAGTTGACACCACGGAAACGGCGGGTGAAAGGAATTGGACCTTTCACCCGCCGCCATTGGGTGGCCCGCTCACCTCCGGCCATGCTCCCCTAGCGCTGCTTGCGACAGGCAGCCCCACGACGATTGCTCGGTCGATCCCATATCGTCCATTTTTATCGTTACGCCGACGCACACATACTCGCGATCGCCTGCTCCGGCGCCATGGCCTGTCCCTGCGCCCAAGCCGTGGCAAACACCTCGGGGTCGAGTCCCGTGCGTACGGCCGCCACGATCCGCTCGTAGTGCTGCAGTTCCACGTCTTCCTGCAGCATGCGGCGCTTTGCCTTTAGCCGCGCCGCTGCCCCCAACGCACTTGCCGCTGTCGCCAGGCAGCCATCTGTCGCCTTGCCGGCACCTCCGGCAGAGCACCTCGCGAGCACACCGGCAAGGCCCGCCAGCGCATACGCAATCCCCGCATCATTTTGCGTCTGCCGGTAGATGCCGAGGCTTTCACGGCAAAGTGCGGCTGCCTGCTCCGCATCCCCAGCCCGCTGCGCGGCAAGCCCGAGCATCAATAGCGCGCCCGCGACATACTTCCTGGCGCCGATCGCCCTGCCGGCGGCGATCGATTCTCGCCAACACGCCGCGGCAGCCTCAGGCTCTGCCAGATGCCAGAGTGCTTTGCCGAGCGACAATGCCGCGCGTGTTACGGGCCAGGTGCCGTTGGCGACAATGCGCATCTCCTGCAGCGCCTCTGCATAGAGGAGTCGTGCGGTGGCGTAGTCACGCTGGGCATAAGCGATGTCGGCCTTACACAGCATGCTCTGCGCTGTGTCCCATCTGTCTTCCTGTGATCGCGGCAGTGCCAGCCCTTCGTATGCTGCCGCCGTCGCCGCCGCATACTCTCCCTGCGCGCAGTAAATTCTGCCCAGCACTTGCAGCCCGATCGGCAGCCAATGCGTGCCTCGTTCCTGCCGCAGCAGTGCCACCCCTTCCTGTGCCGGCACTAGCGCGGCTTCATACTCGTCACGGTGCAAAAGAATCAAGGCCCAGAACAGGAGCACAATGCCAAGTTCATGATCGTCGGCAATGTGGCGCCAACAGTTGATGCTGGCCATAATCCAGCCCTCGGCTGCGTGCAGATCCTCTTGCATCCAGAGCACGGCCGCCATGCGGCGTGCAGCATGAGCGTAGGGCCGCGTGTTCTGCGGTTGCGACGCGGCCCAGCACCCGCTCCAGCCACTCTCTGGCTTCAAAATGCAGGTCCAACATGTTCGCAAATTGTGCCAGCTGTGCTGCCAGCGCCAGACAGCGGGCCGGATCGTGCTGCAGTCCCCAGGTAAGCGCCGCCCGCAGGTTATTGTGTTCCCCCGTGAACGCTGTCATCCTCATCATATCTTGCGGCGTATGCACCTGCCGGTCGATCGCATCGCCAAGTGCCAGGTAGTACGCCGCATGCGCCGCGCGCATCTGCGTCGAGTTCGCCGGTGGCTGCCAGCTGCTGCACCGCGTACTCGCGGATCATCTCCAGCAGTGTGAAACGCTGGTGAATGCCGCAGCCTTGTGTGACAACCATGCTCTTGTCTACCAGCCTGTTGGCGACGTCCAGCAGCCACTGCGGGCGCACGCCAGGCGCCACGTCGTTGGCCGCCGCCAGGGCCGGGAGGTCGCACCCGCCGGCAAACACACCAAGCGAGCGGAATACGCGCTGTTCTACCGGCGTCAGCAGGCTGTAGCTCCAGTCGATCGCCGCGTAGAGTGCCTGTTGGCGTGGCGGCAGGTTGTGCGCCTTGTTGGCCAGCACCGCCCATGGCGCACCATCCGCCCCTTGTCCGCCGACCCCTTGTCCACCGACCAGCTTGGCAAGCAGCGCGGCGGGGGGCAGCTGCTTGCTGTGTGCCGCCGCTAACTCGATCGCCAGCGGTATACCGTCCAGATGCACGCAAAGCTCGGCCACGCTGCGGGCGTTCTGCTCACTCAAATCGAACTCCAGCTTGGCCGCCCGCGCGCGCTGCACAAATAGCTCAATGGCCGTGTAGCGGAGCAGATCGCCGGCTGCCGGCAGATGGGCGAGATCGGGCAGTTGCAGCGGGGGTGCGATGTATTCATGTTCGCCATAAAGATGCAGGCGCCCCCGGCTGGTGACCAGCACCTTTAGCTGTGGGGCCCACTCCAGCAGTTCACCCACCAAGGGCGCCGCCGCTGCCACATGTTCGAAGTTGTCCAAGATTAGCAGCAACTGTTTGCCGTGCAGATAGGCCTTCAGCGTCTCTAGCAGCGGCTGGTACTCCACTTCGGCAACGCCGAGCGCACGCGCCACTGCGGGCAGGACATAGCGTGCTTCCGCCAGCGGCGCCAGCCCTACAAAACACGCTCCCGCCGCAAACTCGTCGCGCAGTGCGTACGCTGCTGCGATCGCAAGCCGCGTCTTGCCGATGCCCGGCGGGCCGCTGATCGTGAGCAGCCGCACCTCTTCGCCGCGGAGCAGCGCACGCAAGCTCTGCACTTCCCATTCGCGGCCAATCAGCGTGGTAAGTGGGGCAGGCAAGTTGTCGCAGCGCTGCGCACTACCTGGTGGCGCGCCCGGACCTGCCGGCAGCGCGCCTGGCCGCCTGCGCGCCCGGCCGACAAACGCCGCGCGCTCCTCGGCAGCTAGCTCCAGGTGATGGGCCAGCAGTTCGGCAATCTCGTGGGATGGGTGCCGCTCGTCGATCTCGATCTTCTGGACGACGGACAGCGAGCAGCCGAGCTGGTGGGCAAGCTCCTTCTGGGTGAGTCCCAGCGCCTTGCGCCGGCACTTGACCCAATCGCCAAACGAGGTTTCGGCGTCCATTGGCTGACCTTGTGATAGTTTTTGTGCAACTTTTCGCGCTGTCAGGCCCTGTGATGGAAGTTACATATTTACTATACTCTTCTTAAGCGTGCAATCAAGTACCAAAACGACGCCGGTGCGGTTCACGATTGTGGGCACGCCGGAACAGACCTTCTGCACAGCCCGCACGCCCCTACCGCCCCCAACAGGACATGGACGCCAATGAACCCCCGCAAGAAGGGGCAATTGAACCAAGGAGATAACCACATGCTTCACCATCAGCACTTCTATCTTCGCAGGTGCGGTCCTAGTGTCATCTTCGCTGCCGTATTTGCCGTCGTGATCCTGCTCGCCGCCGCCTGTCTGCTGTCTGCTCCCAGCCCGGCACTCGCCGCAGGCTCCACTCTTATCACCTATCAGACCGGCGCGCAAGACGAAGCTGCCGGAGATCGTTGGTTCGTGGCTGGTCACGACCACGGCAGTCAAGCAGAACGTCGTGTTTCCTGCCTTGTTGACGTTTACCGGTGACGGCATCGTGTTGGCGGATGAGCCACCCCTCTTGTATGAAACGACCGGCCACGGCGCCTGGACGGCTGCCGGCAAAAGCGGTGCAGATTTCACCTTCGTGTCCCTGGTGGGTAGTGAGTCCGGCGCCCTGTCAGCAACCATGCGAGTCGCCGGATCCCTCAAGTACGATGCCGCTGCCGACACCTGGCAGGGCACCTTCACTTACCTGTTCACCGATGCCGGCGGCGCCGAGGTCGCAGTGGACGAAGGCACCATGGATGCCGTGCGCATCGGCGTTGAAGCACCCAAGGCGGCGGTAGCCTCCTCGGCCATGCTGGGGCCGGGCGCAAAGGTCGGCGAGATGGTCCTGTCCAAGGGGCCCGATCCGTTTGATCTGAACATCCCGCCTATCTATGCCTTTTGCAATCCGAACCCGCAGCTTGTCGACGGATCTAAGGTCGGGATGCCTGGCGTCTATACCGTCGAGTGTTCGCTGCCACCGCTGCCGCAGTTGATGATCGGCTTCGGCTGGGTGACCGACACCAAGGCTCACCTTGATGAGCACTGGTCCAATATCAGTACGGAGCTGTATGTGAATGGTAAGCAGGTGGACCAGGCAGCCTTTGGCAGCCTGGATGCCACCGTCCCCAACACCGGTTTGCCAGGCGAGGATCCCAACAAGGTCGTTGAAACGCCGCTGCGCACATGGAACGTGATGTTGGAGAACCTGCAGGCTGGGCCACTCGAACTGCGCTTCATATTGAACGTTGCCAAGGACGTGTCCGATGAAATGATGACCTCGCCGGCCGGCATCTACGACATTACCTACAAGATCACGGTCGATCCTGCGCTGGCGGCGCCTGAAGGTACGCCTGCGCCCGTGGCGTTGGTGCCGGAATTGATCTCTGTCTTTGACGGCTTCAACGCCGCCGTCAACGCCCACGATGTGGATAAGGCTCTCAGCTACTTTGCCGAAGATGCCGTCGCCAGCTTCCCCAACAACCTGCCGGACCCGACCAGCTTCGCCGGCAAGGACGAGCTGCGCACCTGGCTCGCGACAGATGCCGACAACAACATCCATGTCGAGACCTCCGGCGAAAAAACCAGCGGCGACACGCTGACCGCCACCGTCATCGCTCACGGAGGACGACCTGCCCCCCGACTTTGCCCTCGAAGGCACCGTGGAGGCAATCGTCCAGGACGGCAAGATTCAGACCTTCACCTACACCCTGAGCGACGCAACCATCGAGCAGCTGAAGGCGCTCGACTCGCAGTAGCGCGAAAGCCCCACCTCCTGGAATGCCCCCTACTTCCAGGAGGTTCCCCCGGCACATTCGCGACGATCGCTCGCCTCGACCCTGGCACGGCGCAGCATCATACCGCCCTACCCCGATCTATCTGCGCCGAGCCAGGGACGTTTCCCCACCCCCACATCACGCGTACCAAATCCGGTGCGGCTTCTCTATAAACTCCGCCACATCATCCAAAAACCGCGCCGCCGGCGCGCCATCCACCAGGCGATGGTCGAACGTAAGCGACAGCACCAGCAGCTGCCGCAGCGCCAGCTGTCCGCGATACGCGGCCGGCGCCTCGCGGATGCGCCCCGTGCCCAGGATCGCGATCTGCGGCGGGTTGATTACCGGCGTAAAAGCATCGACGCGCAGCGGCCCCAGGTTGCTCAGCGTAAAGGTCCCCCCGTCCAGGTCGGCCGCCGTGAGCCGCGCCGCCTGCGCTGCCTCGACCAGCTCGACCCGCCGCCGGGCGATCGTGCCGAGGTTAGCCAGGTCGGGCGGCCGCAGCACCGGCGCCAGCAGTCCTCGCGGCGTGTCCACCGCAAGCGCAAGATGCACGTCCGGCGCATGGAACAGCAGCTCGCCGTCGTACGTGCCGTTGAGCGCGGAATGCCGGCGCAGGCAGTGCGCCGCAATCAAGGCAAAGAAATCGGTAAAGGTCGGCCGCGGCGCATCGTCAGCCAGATCGGCCAGGATACGCGCCCGCAGATCCACCAACTCGGTGGCATCCACCTCGCGCGTGAGCGTCACCGGGACCGCAGCGTGATAGCCCGCCTGCAGCCGCTCGGCAATGCTGCGGCGCATAGGGCTCAGCGGCTGCCCCGGTTTGGCCGTTTCCTCTGCGACCCGCATCTCGGCCGCCACGTCGCTGCGCGTAATGCGCCGCCCGCCTTGCGCCTGTGCCAGCGCCTCGACGTCGATCCCGGCGGCAGCGGCCATGCGCCGAGCGACAGGCGAGACACGCGCCGGTTCAGGCTGGGCAGGCTGGGCATCCATGCGGTCGGCGGCTGCCGCATGCGCCTTCACGTCCCGCTCGACGATCATCCCCTCCGGTCCGCTCGCACGTACCGCCGCCAGGTCGATCCCTTCCTGCTGGGCCAACGCGCGCGCCCGCGGGCTGGCCGCAATGCGCTGGAGACGCGCAGGCGGCAGCGGCGCAAAGCTGCGGCGTGGGAGGCTAGCGACTGTTTCTCCCGCCACGGCAATCAAGGCAATCGGCGTCTTGACGCGCACCTCCACCCCGGGCTCGACCAGGACCGCCGCCAGCACGCCGCTCGCCGGCGCCTCCACCTCGAGCGTCGCCTTGTCGGACTCGACCAGAAAGAGCGGCTCCCCCTTGCTCACCGGCTCGCCAACACGTTTGAGCCACTCGACCAGCACCAGCGTGTCGAGCGTCTGGCTCAGCGGCGGCATCAACACTTCAAAAGGCATAAGGGCCATCCTTTTCAAAACAGGGAGCGTACCGTCTCGACCACGCGGGCCACGCTCGGTACGTAATGGCGTTCCAGCACCGGCGCAAAGGGCGGCGGCACATCGGGCGCAGCCACGCGCTTGATGGGCGCGTCGAGCCAGGCAAAGGCCTCGTCGGCCATCAGCGCCGCCACTTCGGCGCCCCAGCCGTTGGTCAGGTTGTCCTCTTCGACGATGACCAGCCGCCCCGTCTTCTGCACCGAGTGGCGGACCAGCTCCTTGTCGAACGGCACCAGGCTGCGCGGGTCGATCACCTCGGCCTCGATCCCCTCCTGCGCCAGTACCTCGGCGGCCTCCAGTGCACGGTAGAGCATCAACAGCGACGCGACGATCGTCACGTCGGTCCCCGGCCGGCGCACGATGGCCTCGCCGATCGGCACAATATAATCCTCCGCCGGCACCTCGCCCTTGGGGCTGACGGCCCCCTTTTCGCTGCGCGCACCCTTGGAGCCGTAAAGCAGCTTGTGCTCAAAGACAAGCACCGGGTTGTCGTCGCGGATCGCCGCCTTGAGCAGCCCCTTGGCGTCGTAGGCCGTGGCCGGGGCGACGACCTTGAGCCCAGGCACATGGGTAAAGAAGGCCTCGGGGCTCTGGGCGTGCTGCGAACCGCGCGCGGTGGCGCCCACCGGCGCGCGCATCACCATGGGCACGGCGAGTGTGCCGCCCGACATATAGCGCAGCTTGGCCGCCTGGTTGACGAGCTGATCCATCATGTTAAAGAGAAAGTCGCCATACTGCACGTCCGCCACGGGCCGCATGCCGTTGATGGCGGCGCCGATGGCGACGCCGGCAATCGCAGCTTCGGAGATGGGGGTGTCGCGCACGCGCTCGCGGCCAAACTCCTCCGCGAGCCCCAGGGTCACCGTAAAGGCGCCGCCAAAACCGCCGGGGACGCCGATATCCTCGCCCAGCAGAAAGACGCGCGGGTCGCGCCGCAGTTCCTCGCGCAGCGCCTCGCGCAGCGCTTCGGCAATAGTCATTTCAGGCATAGCCTCGTCCTCACTGTCCTCACTTAGTCGCCGGCGTATACATCTTGGTAAAGGTCTTGCGGCTCCGGCGCCGGGCTGGCGTCGGCAAAGGCGATGGCATCGGCGATCAGCTGCTCGACGCCGGCCTCGAGTGCCAACAGCTCCTCTGCGTTTGCCACCTCTTCGTCCCGCAGATAGGCTGCAAAGGCAGGAATAGGGTCGCGCTCCTGCCAGGTCGCCTCTTCTTCCTTGGTCCGGTAGGTGCGCGGGTCGGAGCGCGAGTGGCCGCACAGCCGGTAGGTCATGCACTCGAGCAGCGTCGGTCCCTCGCCGCGCCGGGCCCGGGCGATGGCTTCGGCGGCGGCCGCGTGCACGGCCAGCACGTCGTTGCCGTCTACGACGACACCCGGCATGCCGTAGGCCCCCGCCCGATGGGCGACGCTCGGCACCTTGAATGCCTCGTGGAAAGGCGTGGAGGCTGCATAGAGGTTGTTCTCGCAGACAAAGACGACCGGGAGCTGCCAGATCGCGGCGATGTTGAGACCCTCGTGCCAGGCGCCCTCGTTGGCCGCGCCGTCGCCAAAGAAGCAGATGGTGACGGCCTTGGTGCCCTGGAGCTTGGCGGCCAGCGCGGCGCCGGCCGCGATCGGCACGTTGCCGCCGACGATGGCGATCGCCGGCACAAAGCCCTGCGTAAAGTCGCCGATGTGCATGGAGCCGCCCTTCCCCTTGCAGGTGCCGGTCGCCTTGGCCATCAGTTCGGCCATCATCGCATGGGGCGAGACGCCGTGCGCCAGCGCGTGGGCGTGCGGGCGGTGGGTGCTGAAGACCGTGTCGCCCGGCTGCAGCTGCTGCAGCACGCCCACTGCCGGCGCTTCCTGGCCGATGGCGAGATGCAGTGTCGAAGGGATCCGGCCCTGGAGGTACAGCTCGTTGACCGTCTCCTCAAAGCGGCGCGCCAGCCGCATGCGGCGATAGATCTCCAGCAGGTCTTCGCGTGCGAGCGTAGCAGAGGCTGCTGCTGCAGCAACCATGGTTCCTCCTGACGACAGCGGCTGTTGCCGCGCTTGTGGTGGGCAGCGCCCATGGGGAAATCCAGTGTAAATCTGGCGTCAAATGTATCTACAATCAGGCGTTTTGACAACTTTGTAGGCGGATGTTACGTTTGGTGTGCACACACTCATACGAATATTCACTAGCTTTGGGGGAACTATGCCCATCGTGAAGATGCAGCGCATCCTCGACCACGCGCTGCGCAATCGTTACGCCGTCGGCTACTTTGAAGCGTGGGATCTGTACTCGCTGGAGGCGGCGTTGGAAGCGGCCGAAGAGGCGCGCGCCCCCGCCATCCTCGGCTTTGGCGCGGCCGTGACCAACGGCGCCTGGTATGACCGCAACGGCGTCGAGGCGATGAGCGCCCTGGCGGTCACACTCGCCCAGCGCGCCGAGGTGCCGGCCGCCGTGCTCTTTAACGAGGCGCAGACCTATGCGCAGGCCGTGCGCGGCCTGGCGGGCGGCTGCAACGCAGTCATGCTAGACAGCTCACACCTGCCCGCAGCACAGCATGAGTCCGCCACGCGCGACCTGGTCCAGGTGGCACATGCCTTGGGTGCAGCCGTCGAAGCCGAGCTGGGGCACCTGGCCAATGCCGGCGACCCCTCGCACGTGGCCGCGCCGACCGACCCGGCAGATGCAGTGCGCTTCGTCGACGCCACCGGCATCGACGCGCTGGCCGTGGCGATCGGCAACGTGCACATCATGACCGCCGGCGAGGCCGACGTGGATCTCGATCTGCTGGAGCGCATCCATGCCGCCGTACCCCTGCCCCTGGTCATCCACGGCGGCACTGGCTTTCCCACGGCGTGCGATCGCGACAGCAGTGCGGCTGGGTGCGGCCAAGTTCAACGTGGGCACGGTGCTGAAGCAAGAGTTCCTTGCCGGTGTCAAGGCCGC
Source organism: uncultured Chloroflexia bacterium (assembly GCA_963701415.1). Lineage (GTDB taxonomy): Bacteria > Chloroflexota > Anaerolineae > Caldilineales > Caldilineaceae > Fredericiella. The sequence goes on along the minus strand of CAVPAH010000013.1, from coordinate 32,717 downwards.
AGCAGGCGACGCAGCCGGCAGCCAGGCCGGCATTCACGGGCTGATGGGTTCACGTGATGCGCCCGACGTCATGCTGCAGGGGAAACTGCGCATGAAAGCCAAAATTTTGGAGCTCATGGAACTCTACGGCAGCGTGGGCACGCGCCGCCGCCTTCTAACCCCCAACCAAATAGGAGCCCAATGTGACCAACAACCCCTCTGCGCCAGCACCCGCAACAGCACCGCCCTGCCAGGTTGCCTGCGTCGGCATCCTCGTAGCCGACCTCTTTGCGCCACCCCTCCCACGCCTGCCGGCGGCCGGTGAGCTGCTCAAGGTGGAGGATTTCCTGCTGACCACGGGCGGCTGTGCCGCCAACACGGGCATGGACCTCCACCGGCTGGGCGTGAGCACCGCCGTGATCGGCAAGGTAGGCGAGGACAGCTTTGGCGACTTCGTGGTCGCGGACCTGGCACGCCACGGCCTGGATACGGCAGGGATCCGCCGGTCGGCGCAGGGCACCTCGCGCACGGTGATCCTGCCCGTGATGGGCGAAGACCGCCGCTACATCCACGCAGTCGGGGCAAACGGCGACTTCACTGCCGCCGACATCGATCGGCAGCAGGTCTTGGCCGCGCAGGTGCTCTACGTGGGCGGCTACATGCTGCTGCCGCGGCTGGAGGCACGGGCGTTGGCCGGCCTGTTCGCCGAGGCGCGCCAGGCGGGCGTAAAGACCGTGCTGGATGTAGCGGGCGTGACCCAACCTGCGCGCGACGAGCTGGCGCTGCTGCTGCCGCACGTCGACGTATTCCTGCCCAACCACGACGAAGCCTGCATCTTGACCGGCGAAACCGATCCCGCACGCCAGGCAGCGGCGCTGCTCGACCTCGGCGCAGGTGTGGCCGGCATCACGCTGGGCGGCCAGGGCGCCTATGTCTGCACGGGCGACCAGACCATCCGCACAGGGGCATACGCCGTCGACGTCGTCGATCCTTCGGGCGGCGGCGATGCCTTTGATGCCGGCTTTATCGTTGGGATGTTGGAAGGCTGGGACCTGGCGGCCACCGTAGAGTTCGCCTCGGCCGCCGGGGCGCTGGCCTGCACGGCCCTAGGCTGCACCGCCGGCCTGCGCACGCGTGCCGAAACACTAGCCTTCGTGCGCAGCCAACCGTCGATCCTGCGCTAGGGGCGTGAAACACCAAATGTCCCCGGGACCTGGTGCGAACGCCTGCGTTCGCCTTCCCGAGGACATGCCCCTCGTGGGGCTCACGCCGCCCCTCGCACGAATCTCAGCCCAGCACCTACCGCCGCACGGCCGGAATAAACAGGCTCTTCGTCAGCGACACGGACCGAATCTGGGTGGCTACCCGGCTGCCGTCGGCGGCAGGATAGCTGTTCACGACCGCCGTGCTGCCGACATCCAAGGTGCCGAAGAAATCGTTGAAGCTCGTCGCCGGCACCACGCTGTACTGCACGCCGCCGATCACCCACGTGTTCGCCTGTACGCCGGCTGCCGCCAACCTGGCGCCGCCCTTGTCGTCGATCGTGCCAAACTGCGTCTGCGACCCGGCACCCGGCGGCACGTGCGCCTCGATCTCGTGTACCACCTTCTGGCCGTTCTGCACGGAGTACTCGACGGCGACATAGGCGCCAACACCCAGTACGGCGTTGGATTCGTCGAACTTGGTCCCGGCGCCGGCCTCGTAGGTGACGTTGTCGATCACCCAGGTGCCCACCAGGCCGCCGGCAGGCATCTGGTTGACAAAACCAAACGACCTTGGAGTTGGAAGGGGCAGCCGCGCCGCCGTCGTCACTGGTGCTCTCGATCTTCTTGGCGATCCGCTCGCCGCCTGCGCCGAGATAGTATTCAACCTTGACGCGTGCGCCGTTGACCAGGGGGCCGTCACTTTGTTCAAACTTGGTGCTGCCGGTGGCCGTGTAGCTGACGCCGCCGATGCTCCAGGCGCCCACCAGCCCGTCGGGCACGCTGTCGGCGATCCCGTAGGCATGGCCCTCAGCGCCCTCGTATGCGCCGTTTCCATCGTCGTCACTGCCGCCATCGTCGTTGGCATACTTGGTCTCGATCTCACGCGCGCGGTTCACGCCGGCTGCATCCGTCGAGAAGTGCACCTTGACGGTGATGCCGGTGGCAAACGGGCCGCCTTCCTGCTTGAACTCGGTGGCGGCATCTGCCACGTAGATCATCCCGCCAACATTCCACTCGCCGATCAGGTTGGCCGGGAAGCTCTGGAGCACGCCGTAGGCCTCGGCTTCCGCCCCTGCGCCGCTCTGCCCGCCGCAGCGATAGGCACGCTCAGTCTCGACCTCACGCAGCGTAGCAGGGGTAGTGGTCGTAAGGGCATGCACCTTGACACAGGCACCCACGGCAAAAGGACCGTCTTTCTGCTTGAACTCGCTGCCGGCCGTGGCGCTGTACGTAACGCCGTTCACCACCCACTCGCCGATTAGATTGGCCGGGAAGCTGTCGATGCGGCCGTAGCGCTCAACTTCACCGCTTGGCGCAGGCGTAGCACTTGGCGTGGCACTGGGCGTGACGCTGGGGGTCACACTGGGTGTGACGCTGGGAGTCACACTGGGAGTCACACTGGGAGTCGACGTGGCAGCAGTGCAGTCGTCACTGTTCTTGCTGGCGATCTTGGTGGCCGTATAAGGCTCTGCTGTTCCCACATATTCTACCTCGGCGCAAACGCCGGTCGCCAGGGAGCCCTTTGTCCTGGCGGATATCGGTCGCGGCAGTTGCCGTAAAGGTGCGGCCGCCGACCACCCACTGGCCGACGAATCCGCCGGCAGGCATAGTCGTAATGCGGCCGGTCCAGTTGAGTTGCTGGGCGCTGGCAGTGTGGCCCGTCCAGATAGCCGTGGCAAAGATGATGGCGGCGATGACGGCTAGCGCGTAGCGCGCGCAATGCGGGTCACTTGGCGATGCATGATGATGGTTTCCTCCGTCTGCAAGTAGCCTGTGAAAAATAGTTTAATGTGGAGTTATTCCACATCAACACAGTGGGCGACAGAGGCCGAAAAATACAACTCCCCACTAACACATTTCTTCGATACGCCGATAGCACCGCCGATCGCACGACTACCGGCGCGTCCCGGTGGCCCTTCGCCCGTTCAGTCCGCACGCCCCGTGCCGGCAGGATGCGGGCCCACGTGCCCAAGCGGGCTGGGCATGGCAGCCCGGGCGGCAAGCGCTGCGCCCAGCAGCAAAATAGCCGCAGCGGCGACCGGCACCGCCGCCCACGCCGCCAGTTGCAGCAGCGTCAAGGCAGAAATCGGCACCACGCTCGTAAGCCCGAACCCGAGCAGCGCCGCCAGCATGACGACGACGCCCAACTCCCACAGACGCATAGATGGCCAGCCGCAGGCGGCGCCATGGTACAAGTGCGAACTCGGCGTCGATCAGGATGAGCAGCGACGAGCTTACCCAGCCCAACAGCAGATCGTGCAGGTAGAAGATCCGCAGTGGGCCGGCGGCGCTGTTTGCCCAGACGCCAGGAATGAGGAGGAGAAAGGCGATGGCGATGATCACGCCTAGCGCCCCAAAAGCCAACAGGTGAAGTCCGGGCAGCGTGACCGGACGAGCTGCGCGCCGCAGATAGCGCACGCCATGGATCGCCAGGAGGATGGCAGCTGCCACATTGGCAGCCGCAGCCATCCAAAAAGTGTGTGGCGGCAGCAGCGCCGGGCTGATGCCGAGCACAAACGTCGGCGCCAACACCAGCGCCAGGCTCATCGTGGGGAGCCAACGCGGCAGGGCCGTAGCTCCTACCGTGCGGCCCAGCTGCCACCAGAAGACGCCCAGGACGGCCAGGTTGAACCAGCCTACCGCAAAGAGGTCGAGGAACTGGTGCAGGAAAAGCTGCTGCAGAAACAAGTTGTCCGCACGGCTGAAGACAAGCCCGACAAGGCCGGCTGCGCCGAGTGAGGCCAAAAGGAGCAGCATAATGGCCCAATCCCACAGCTGCACCGGCAGCGGGCGCGGGTTGTAGACCGCGGGTGGCACGCACGTAGAGAAAGACAAACCAGAACCAGGTGAGCCCATTAAAGGTAGAAACCATCGACCCCAACGGCAAACGGGCGGAACCGATCTGCGTGAGGCCGTAGCCGTTCTGCCAGAAGGCCGGAAAGCTGAGCAGCGCAAAGACCGCGGTAGCAGCCAGCTGCCAGTTGACCGCACGCGCAAGCGGCCGCCCCGTATACCCCGGCAGCGCCCGCCAGATAAAGACCATCAGCGCCAGCGTGACCCAGCCAAAGTACATCAGGTGGCTGTGCGCATGGCGCACCGCCGCAAAATTCAGCGCCCACGACGGCATGCCAAAGATCACGCCAAACCGCAGCAGCACCCCCGTGCTGGCGGCCAAGGCGAGCGCAAAGAGCGACACGTAAAGAAATGGCGTAAGTGACCGATTCGCGTGCATACGGCCATCGTACTACACCAACATGCGGCCGGCAGCGACTTATGTCCCACACCGACCCCAAGCGCGTGTCCACCCACGCGCCGCCCCTCCCGCGTAGCCTGCACGCCCTCGTGCAGGTCCACCGGCACGCCCTCGTGCCCGTGTTCTCTCCCGCACAGGCGAACACTTCCAGAAAGTACCCCCACCTCCAGGAGGTGTCAACCTACCGCGGCGTGATTGCCGCGTACTGCGGCCACTCCAGCACAAACCCCAGGTCGTCGGCCAAGAGTCGCTGGAAGTCCGCCAGCTTCTCCGGGCTGTTGCGAACCTGGCGCGGGGCGAGGCCTCGGTTCAAGCAGTAGGCGGCAAGCGCGCCCGCCGCCTCGCCGATATTCCACTCGACGGGATGCAGACGGTAGCAGCCGTTGGTGATGTGGGTAACCCCCAGGTTTTTGTTCGCCGGCAGCAGGTTCTCGACCCGCTGCGGGATGAGGGCGCCGAGTGGGATCTGGAAGGGAAAGCTGCTGATGTCGACATAGGTGCGCAGCCCCGTGCTGGGGTGCAGGTCAATGCGGTAGCTGCCCACGCCCACGCTGTCGGCAAAAGCCTCGGCCTGCTGCAGGCCCGCCCCCCGCCGCTGCTCGACGCCGACGTGCTGTTCGAGGACGGTGAACTCGGCCAGGATGCGGCGCGCTTCGCGCACGTACACATACTGCGCCAGCCCGTCGAGGGTGCCGACGATGTCGCCACGCAGGCGCAGCCCGGGATAGCCGCAGCCGCCGTCAGGGCGCGGCGCCTCGGTCTGCATCCAATACAGAAAAGAGAGGCTGAGCTGCCGGCAGCCGGCTAAGTTGCGCTGCATCTGTTCAGGTGAGACGCCGACCAGCGGGCCCAACCAGTAGTCGATCTGCGGCCAGTTGACGAGCGTGATGTCGGAGGCGAAAGCGCCGTCGAGGTGGTGCTTGCGGTACAGAATGCGCCGGTAGTGCCAGAAATCCCCCCCGTCCACACGGTCTGTATCGCCGTCAAAGACGGCCCGGTGCCGGGTTTCGAGCGTGATCGGATGCACGTCGAGCCAGCCCAGCTGCTTGCCCGGCCAGAAGTCCGCCTGGTAATCACGCCAGAACGCATAGTGTTCGGGGCGAGCAATGGTGTGGTCCTCGCCCGGCAGGTAGTCCATGGCAAAACACCAGGTGACGGCCTGCTGGTCAAGCGGGTCGGGTTCGCCGGGGAGCGCGTGCAGCTCGCCGGTTTGCGCCTGGCTTTCGGAGCCGATACGGTGCTCGACGGCGGCCAGCTCCAGCAGGTCGCCCAACTCGGTGGCGTCGATCACATAGGGCGCACGCACGACGATCTCAGGGGCGGCCTCGGGCTCCTGCATCGTACTCGCCAGCGTCACAGCGGTCACGCTGTCGCCGTCAGTTTCGGCACGCACGGGCCGGTAGTGCAACAGCACCTCCACTTGCCCGGCGGCGCGATATGGCGCCAGCAGTTCCTCCATCGCCGCCAGTGCAACCCGCGGCTCGTGGCAGAGCGGGCTGACGTTGCCGCGGCCGGGGTTGAGGAGCACATTGGCGCGTGCCGCTGGCGTAAGCGGATAGTTGCGGCGGTAGTAGGCGCGAATCTTCTCCCGCAGCAGCCGGTAGGAACTGGTGCAGCCGGTCGTTTCGATCCAAGGATGTTCGTCAGGCGGGACGGCTTGGGCAGTGAGCTGGCCGCCGATCCAGCCGGTTTCCTCGGTCAAAATGACACGCCGGCCCAGGCGCAGGGCAGCCAGGGCAGCGGCAACGCCCCCGAGGCCGCCGCCGGCGATCAGGATGTCGGTCTGTCGTTCTAGCATAGCAGCTTCCTTGCTTTGTACATTGCGGCGTATATCAACCCTTCAATCCGGAGAGGGTGACGCCTTGGATAAAGTAGCGCTGCCCGGCCGCAAACATGATGAGCACGGGAATGATCATCAAGGTGGACAGCGCCATCAGGTAATGCGTGTCAGGCAGTTGACCGGCACCGCCGCGCAGCGTATACAGCCCGACGGCCAGCGGGCGCAGGTCGGGCCGGCCCGCCATATAAACGAGCGGCGCCAGGAAGTTGTCCCACGCATCGCGAAAGGCAAAGATGGCGACAGCCGCCAAAGCGGGCTTGGAGAGCGGCATGACAATCCGCCACCAGATCCCAAACTCGGTGCAGCCGTCGATGCGGGCAGCATCCGAGAGTTCCTCGGGGATGCCCATAAAAAACTGGCGCAGCAAAAAGATAAAAAAGGCGTTGCGACCCAGCAGCTGCGGTATCGTCACCGGCAGAAAGGTATTGATCCAGCCGATCTGGTTGTAGAAAACATAGAGCGGAATCAGCCGCACGACATAGGGTACCATCAGCGTGCTCAGCAGCAGCAGAAAGAGCGCCTCGCGGCCGGGAAAGCGCACGCGCCGCAAAGCCATAGGCGACGAAGGAGCAGGTGATGACCGAACCCAACACCTCGGCGGCTACCAGCACCAACGAGTTGCGCAGCCAGAGCGCGACTGGCGCGACCTGGAAGATGTCGCGATAGTTGCTCCACATGACTGGGTCGGGGATCCACTCGGGCGGCCAGATGGCGACCTGTTGCGGCGTCTTCAAGGAAGTCGAGACAGTCCAGACCAGCGGGATCAACATGATGATCGAGCCCGCAATCAGCACCGTGTGCAGCAGGCCGTGGCTGGCAACTTCCGCTCGTTTACTGCGAACAGCCATAAGTACCTACCTCCGAGTTCCTAGCTGTAGTAGACCCAATGCCGCGATGAGCGATAGACGAGGAAGGTCACCGTAAAGACCACGATAAACAGCATGACGGCCATGGCCGACGCGTAGCCCATGCGGAAGTAGCGAAATGCGTTGTCGTACAGGTGCAGCATGTACAGCAGCGTTGCGTTGTTGGGGCCGCCGTTGGTCATGATGAAGGCGTTGTTGAAAGCCTGGAAGGCGGCCACCAAGCTCATGATCAGGTTGAAGAAGATGGTGGGAGTCATCAACGGCACAGTCAGGCGTAGCAGCTTATGCCGGCTGCTGGCCCCGTCGACCTCGGCGGCTTCATACAGCTCCTGCGGGATGCCTTGGAGACCGGCAAGAAAGATGACCATGCTGGCTCCGATGCTCCACAGACTCATGATGATGAGCGCCGGCATGGCCCACTTGGGATCGCTCAGCCAACGGATCGCAGGCAGGCCCAGCAGTTCAAGGATAAAGTTCAGAATGCCGCGGCGCGTTTCAAAGATGAAAGTCCACACGATGACGGCCGCCACGGTAGGTACGACCGACGGCACATAGTAGATCGTGCGGTAGGCGCCGGCGCCCCGGATCTTGGCGTTCAGCATGAGCGCAAGCGCAAAGGCGACGACAATGCCCAGCGGCACGCTGACGCCAATAAAGTAGATCGTGTTGCTGACGGCCTTCCAAAACAACGGGTCGCGTGTCAGCGCCTCCGTGTAGTTCGCAAAGCCCACCCAATTGGCGGCCTTGCCCGTCGCCGACCAGTCGGTGAAGCTGTGATAGAACCCAGAGAGGATGGGCAGCGCTTCGAAGGCAACAAAGGCGACAAGCCACGGAGCGATAAACACATAGCCTACGAGCCCTCGCTGTCGCCAGCGCCGGCGGGGACGGGCGGTCAGCGCCCGTCCCCGGCTCTCGACCTGCACGCTCATCCCTGCGCAGCCCAGTATTCGTCCACGACGGCCTGCGCCTGCTGCACGGCGGTGGCAAGCGCCTCGGCAGGGCTGGCATCGCCAAACATGGCTGCCTGTACGCCCTGGTTGGCGATGTCGCTGACACGGGCATGGACAGGCAAGATTGCGACCGATATGTCGCTCGCCAGCGAAAGGAGCACCTTGTCCCAGTGCGGATTCACATCGTAGTAGCTCTTGTCCTCGTTGACTGCCTTGATTGGCGAGGGACGTCCCTGCTGCTGGACAAACCAGCCGGCGCTGTCGGGCTCGTAGGTGATCTCCTGCAGCCACTTGAAGGCCGCATCCTGGGTGGCGCCGGTAACCGCCTTGGGGACGATGTAGCCCCAGGCGAACTGTTCGCCAGACAGGCCCTGCGACTTGGCAGCGGCATTGGCGTCGTTATAAGGACGCAGCCCCATGTCCCAGGCCATGTCGGGCTTGTAGGTTTGCATGTGGAAGAAGATCGATACGTTGGGGAAGTTGATCAGCTGGGCGTCGTTGTACCACGGCTGTGCCTCGGTGGCTTCCCCCGGCCCGGCGAAGAAGTCGGTGACGTTCTGAATGCCGCCGTTGATGTCATTGGTAAAGTTGACCATCCACTCCAGCGTCTGCACCCCCTCTTCGCTGCCAAAATTCACCTGGCGTAGGTCATCACTGTAGATCGCGCCGTTGTTGCAGTAGAGCCAGGCAAAGAAGTCGGCGGCTGACGAGCCGACATTGGCGCCGATCTTGACGATGCCCTTGTCGTCGGTCTCCGTATAGGCCTTGGCCATCTCCTCCAGCTGTAACCAGGAGTGCGGTACGGAGGGTTCGTTGCCGGCGGCGTTGATCATGTCGTAGTTGACGAGCGTGAGGCTCGAGACGCCGCCGCCGGTGGGCATGGGCATCGAGTACAGCTTGTCTTTCCAATAGAAGTTGCCGATCTCGGACGGGTAGAAAACGTTGAGGTCCAGGTCGTTCTGAGTCACGTAATCGTCGATGGGACTGATGAGGCCGTCGTCGGCAAACTTGAGGATTTCGGCGCGCGAGGCCATCAGCACTTCGGGGGGATCGCCGCTGGCCAGGGCCGTAAAGAGATTCTCCTCTCGGCGCTCAAAAGGCTGGACAAGATTCTGGACCGTGATGCTGGGATTCTCCTCCTGGAAGCGGGCGATGATCTGATTCATCAGCTCTTCGCGGGCGGCACCCCACACATTCCAAAAGCGGACGACCGTTTGCGCCTGGGCGGGCGCCGCGGCGCCTTCGCCGGCGGGCGCCGCGGCAGGCGCGACGGGGACCGTGCAGGCGGCAAGGGCACTGCCGGCGGCAGCAAACCCCATCAGCTTGAGCATGTCACGGCGAGAAAGCGAGCCATTACGTTGAGACATCGTGTTCTCCTTTTCTTCTATGCGGATACGGTCGACACGGGCAAATCAACTACGGGCAAGCAGAAGCAACAGAAGAAGCAAATTGAGCCGGTTACTGCGCGGTGCGTGGCGGTGCGCACGAATTACCAATGGATAGGCGACATGGCAGGGTCACCTGGCGAACGGCCGATACGTCGTCCTGGGCGAGCAGTTCGGCAAGCAGCCGCACGGCAGTGGCGCCCATTTGCTCACGCGGAATCGCAAAGGTCGTTGCCTCTAGTTGCCACGGCAGATCAACTGTGAGGTCGCCCAGGAAAGCCAATGAAAGATCTTGAGGCAGCATTACACCAAGATCGTGGCACGTCTGCACGAGTCGATAGAGATATGAGCCGGTTTCGGCGACGATTGCCGTAACGCCTGCCTTGAGCCAATGTCCTATTACGCTGGACAAGTCAGTGGCGCCTTGCAGCCATGTCCACTGTAGATCCAAGGGCAGGCCATTTTGCGCGTAGGCCTGGCGATAGCCAATCCGCCGATCCTGAAGCGATTCGGTGGCAGTGGGAGAACCAAGATAGGCTACGCGGCGGTGGCCGAGCGCAAACAGATAGGTAAGCACCTGCACAGTGGCCGCAGTGTAGTCGGCAGCAGCATAGGAAAGCTGGGCACAGGGCAGTTCGCGGCGGCCGATAAAGACAAAGGGATACTGCTCGTCGACCAGGCGCTGCACCTCCGCCTTGTCGTCTTCACTCCCAAGCAGCACGGCGCCGTCTGCCAAGCGCAGGCGGTTGGCGCCTTGGCGATAGATATGGCGTTTGCCGTCACGCGCGCTGGTGCTGGTAAAAAGAATCAGGTCAAAGTTGAGTTCCTCGGCGGCGCGCTCGACGCCAACGAGAAAAGGATAATAGAAGTCGCGAAACTGGACTGGAAAGATTGCGTCAAAGGTAAAAAGGCCAAGCAGACGGTTGCGCGCGCCGGCCAGGCTCTGGGCGACCGGATCGGCCACATAGCCGAGCGACTCGGCTGCCGCCAGCACGCGCTGCTGCGTTTCAGGCGGGATGCGGACATTGCCGTTGAGCCGATTGTTGATGACGAGTGAAACCGTAGCCGGCGACACTCCGGCCAGGCGCGCCACGTCGATCATGCGCGGGCGTTTATGCGTGCGCATAGGTATTAGTATCTACATCGACTGAGAACGGGAGCGAAAAAGCACATTATCATCATGATAAAGCGCTTTATCAAAATTATAGGATAAATTGGCTGATTGTCAATAGCGAATTTTGCCGCCCGGATGCGGTTCACCATCTTGGATCCGCGTAGCCCGCACGCCCTCGTGCGGGTCTCGGGCTGGCCGCCACTCCCTGGCAGTAGCGCCAGGGAGTGGTGGCGCGCTAGTCGGCACCCAATAGGATGTTGGGCAAGTACATCTGGTCGGACAACCCTTGGCCCGCAGTTGACGTCAGCCGGTAGACGGTGCCGCCGAAGTCGACGACGTAGAGTTCGCCGGCGGCATCTTCGCCAAACGAGGCGATGTTGTAGCCCGTGTCAAGTTCCTCAACCGGGGCGTTCCAGCGGGTGCCGTTCCGCGTCATGCTCCAGATCCGGCCGCTCACAAAGTCAGCATAGAAGTAGATGCCGCGCAGCGTCGGGTAGTCCTGGCCGCGGTAGACATAGCCGCCGCTCACCGACTGGCCAACGTCGCGCCCGTAAGCGGCGATGGGGTCGGTCAGCGTGCCCGTGCAGGGCGGGCTGGCGTTGTAGGGGCTGTACGCCTCTTTGCAGCGCCACCCAAAGTTGAGGCCTCCCTGCCCGGCAGCAGCATAGTCGATCTCCTCAAACTTGTTCTGCCCCACGTCCGCTATCAGCAGGTCCCCGTTAGCCCGGTCAAAGCTCCAGCGCCACGGGTTGCGCAGCCCATACTGCCAGATCTCCGGCTTCGCTCCCGCCGTGCTGCGAAACGGATTGTCGTCGGGCACCGTGTACGTCCCCGTCGCGCCCACGCTCACACGCAGGATCTTGCCCAGGATCGTCCCTTTGTTCTGCGCCTGGTTCTGCGGGTCACCGCCATCTGCCCCCGTCCCCAAGACCGATGTAGAAGTTGCCATCTGGGCCAAAGCCCACCAGGCCGCCATTGTGGTTTACATACGGCTGGTTGCGCACCAAGATGCGCTCTTCGCTTCCCGGGTCGGCCACGTCAGGGTTGTTGGTTACGCGGAAGCGCGCCACCACCGTGTCGTGGCCCTCGTTGTGTCCCTGGTCGATGGCTTCCGGCGCAGCGATGTCGTCCTTGTGGTTGTAGTAGACGAAAAAGTAGCCCGCCTCTTCATAGTTGGGCGGAAACGCAATGCTCGAGCAGCCCCGCCTCGCCGTCGTCGGCCACCCGGTCGCTGATGTTGAGAAACGGCGTCCGCCACCAGCTGCCCGTTCTTCACGATGCGGACCGTGCCGCCCTTCTCCACCACAAAGAGCCGCCCGCTGCCGTCCCCTGCATCCGTGACGTACACCGGCGTCGTCAGCCCGTCTACCACCTTCACCAGCTCAATCTCGTTCGCCGCCGCGCACAGGAAGCCAGGCGGCAAAGACGGCGACGATGGCCAGGAAGGCGAGAGCCAGACCGCCCCAGCGGGAGGTTCGGGGTTGTATTTGCTTGAACATAGGTTGGTCCTTTCCAAATAATGTATTTCGGGAGACAGAAACAACGCTGACGGAACAGGTGTTCGTTCCGAACTCGCTAGCTCTCCTCCTTAATGTGCACGCCACGTGCGCTCCCCATCACCGCTTCTCGATATACGGGACGTAGTTGACACCTGTCACGTGCACGGCTGCACGACCCTGGCGCTCGTTGGCGGCGCTGTCGCGCACGGTATAGACCAGAACGACGTCGCCGGAGAAGCCGCGCGGGGGAGTGTAGGCAGCCTTGTTGTCAATAATGGTGGTCTTTCCCTGGGCAGCCGCAGCGGCGATCAGGTGCAGGGCGCCCTGCTCAGGGTCACTGTCGTTGGCGACCACGTCGAGCAGCGCGGTCTGATTGGGTTCGATCGTAAAGGCATCGTCGACGACCCCAGGCGGCTGGTTGCCCTGGCCGGCGACCACGGTTTCCTGCGCCACCAGTTCGGGCGGGCTCTTGAGATCATCCCACAGCGTGCCTAGTACTGCGCCGTCGGGTCCGCCATTGGCGCGCAGAAAGTCGATGTACTCCTTGGACGCAGTCTGGTAGTAGAAGCCGGCAACCACGCGCACAGCACTGTCGGGCAGTGCGTAGACGGTTTCATCCCAGTACTGGCCGTCGGCATAGGTGGCGCCCACAGGCACCATACCCGGGCGATTGTAGGCGGCGACCGTGTAACCGCGCGGCGGGATGCGGTTGTCTTTGACCGTCGTATTGTTGAGCACAAAGTGGAAGCTCTCGCCCGCATTTTTGCCCAAGGCAGGCAGCCAATTCGGGCGTCAGCCCCTGCTTGACCTCGTACACCTTCAAGTCGGGATCGTCCGCCAGTACGCCGGTAGCCGGATCGTAGACGCCGCTGGCGTAGACCAGGTTGTCGTCTTTGTCATACGCCTCCAGCGTGATCCACATACGGCGCCCCTCGGCATAGCCGGTGGGCAGCTTGTGCCCGCTCTCGTTGGTAATGCGGACGATGGCCTGCTTGCTCGCCGTCATGCTGGGCCACGCTGAGTGAGAGGGTGGCCGACTTCTGGAGCATGTCGCGGGCAGCCAGCACCGTGGCGTCGAGGGCTGCGGCATCCTGCTGGGCGGCGAGCCGCCAGCGCGCATCCTGGAGCAGCTGCGGCACCCACGTGTTGCCGCCTGCCAGCACGTGGGCGGGCAGACAGCCGGTGGTCTTGCAGTCCCGCAGCACCGGGCTGCCGGTCGAGGCGGCGAGGCCGGTCGTGCGCGGCATGTGGCAGTCCTGGCAGGTGCGCACGATACCGTCGGCCTTGGCGCCGGCGAACGCCGGTGCCATCACGCCCTCGGCGCTGGCGTAGTCGCTGTTGAGCCACTCGTCAAACGTGCGCTCGACGGGGAAATTGCTGTCCGCATCCACGGAAGGAGGCGGGGTGTCCTCGGCGTTGGGCCAGTACTGCTTGCGGGCGGCGTCCCACGAGAGTGCCGGGTTCTCCAGGTTGTGGCAGGTGCCGCAAAGGCCGGCCTCCGCGATCGGGTCGATGTCCTGCCCCAGCAAAGTCGTACGCCAGGTGGCCTTGGGGTGCGGCGGCGGCGCAGCAAAGCTGAAGGGGCCGCGGCGGTTGTCCTCGGGGTCGAGGATCAGCATGGCGCTGCCCACGTGGTCGGCCGGCGGGAGCTTGCCCTCCTGGGCCAGGATGTCGCGAATGGCGGCATCGCGCTGGACTGCGGCCGGATCGACGCCTGCCGTGGAGGGAACTGGGGCAACGGCGCGGTGGCAGACCTCGCAGGCGATGCCCGAACTAAGGTCGGCTCCCTGGAGGGCAGAACCGTCGGTCGGATGGCTGCGGCCTTCAAACCAGCCCTTGGGCGAGTGGCAGCGCAGGCAGTAGTCGCCGGAGCCGGGCACGTCCTGCTCGGCCACGTGGAGCGCCGCCCAGAAGAGCGGGTCGCGGCCGGCCTGGCTCATCATGCTGCCGCGCCATGCCTCATAAATGGGAGCGGTGTGGCAGGCACTGCAGGTAGCAGGGTCGACGATTGGGTCGACAAGCTGCCCGGGCTGGGTGCCGGGCAGCACAAAGTCCGCATCGACTGCAATTGTTGGGGTAGCCGTAGGTGATACGGGCGTAGGTCCCGGCACCCGTGTGGACGTGGGTGTCGGCGTCGCTGTGACAACAGCTGGCGGGGGCACTGCAGTTGCTGGTCAGCCGATAGACGGTACCGCCGAAGTCGACGACGTAGAGTTCGCCGGCAGCATCCTCGCCAAACGAGGCGATGTTGTACCCCGTGTCCAGCTCCTCCACCGGCGCATTCCACCGCGTCCCGTTCCGCGTCATGCTCCAGATCCGCCCGCTCACAAAGTCCGCAAAGAAGTACGTCCCTCGCAGTGTCGGATAGTCCTGCCCACGGTACACGTAGCCGCCCGTCACCGACTGCCCCATCGTCGCGCCCGTACGCCGCAATCGGGTCCGTCAGCGTGCCGCTGCACGGCGGGCTGTCGTTGTAGATGCTGTTCGCCTCTTTGCAGCGCCACCCAAAGTTCAGTCCCCCCTGCCCCGCGGCCGCATAGTCGATCTCCTCAAACTTGTTCTGCCCCACGTCCCCGATCAGCAGGTCCCCGTTCGCACGGTCAAAGCTCCAGCGCCACGGGTTGCGCAGCCCATACTGCCAGATCTCCGGCTTCGCCCCCGCCGTGCCGCGGAACGGGTTGTCGTTCGGCACCGTGTACGTCCCCGTCGCACCCACGCTCACACGCAGGATCTTGCCCAGGATCGTCCCCTTGTTCTGCGCCTGGTTCTGCGGGTCGCCGCCATCCCCCCGTCCCCAAGACCGATGTACAAGTTGCCGTCCGGCCCAAACTGCACCAGCCCACCATTGTGGTTCACATACGGCTGGTTGCGCACCAGGATGCGCTCTTCACTCCCAGCGTCCGCCACATCCGGATTGCTCGTCACCCGAAAACGCGCCACCACCGTGTCGTGCCCGTCGTTGTGTCCCTGGTCGACCGCCTCCGGTGCCGCAATGTCCTGCTTGTGGTTGTAGTAGACAAAGAAGTACCCCGCCGTCGCATAGTTCGGCGGAAACGCAATGCTCAGCAGCCCTGCCTCCCCATCGTCCGCCACCCGGTCGCTGATGTCCAGAAACGGCGTCGCCACCAGCTGCCCGTTCTTCACAATCCGTACCGTGCCACCCTTCTCCACCACAAAGAGCCGCCCGCTCCCGTCCCCCGCATCCGTCACGTACACCGGCGTTACCAGCCCGTCTACCACCTTCACCAGCTCAATCTCGTTCGCCGCGCGCACAGGAAGATTCCAGACGAAGAGCAGTGTGGATAGTGCCAGCAAGGCAAAGGTCGCGGCGATCGCGCGTGGAAAGCTGCGTGCGAATGGTGAGTGCATAGGAACGTTGACCCCTTTCAAAAAATAGACACGTTACATAGTCAAGACAGGCAGGCCAGATTCGCCCGGAGTATCCTACTTAGTATCGAGCCGCAGGCAAGCGCGTAGGAGTATATTTTGGCTACAATTTGCTTACAATTGTTGTCCGCGCGATCAACGGAGGCTTATCGCAGCGAGATGATAGCGTGGGTGAGCGGAGAAGGCGTGGCACTGCGAGCCGTCGGGGAAATCGACATTCCAGTTCTCCCAGGCAGTGGGGAAACCGGCAGCTGCCCAGCGACCCCAACGCAGGCGGATGATGGCGACGACGGCAGCGTCACGGCCGCGGCTGCGCAGGGCGGTGAAGAGGTAGTGGTGCATGAAGGGGCTGGCCAGCACCATCTGGCCGGGCGTGTGGTCGTCCGCCGGATTCAGCGATCGGGCAGCGATCTGGTCGAGCAGCGCAGGCTCATCATCAGGCGGAACCGCACCGGTCAGGATGGCCAGGGCAGCAGCAAGCTGCGAGTATGTCGTACGCGGCAGGTCGTCCCACCAGCGGCCGGCCTCATAGAATGCGGTGTGCGCCGCCGCCTGCAGTGCAGCCGCGCGGTCGTGCCACCGCGCGGCGTCGCTGGGGCGTAAAAGCTGCCGAGCCAGGCGTTCGGCGGTCTGCAGCGCCAACAGGTAGTGCAGATTGTAGATGGCACTCGGTTCGCTGCGGGAGACGGGAGCCCAATCGAGGAAAAGCCGGCGGCCGGGTTGGCTGAGGATCAGCCCCGACGGGCCGCAGTCGGCGTGAAAGCGGTCGAGCAGTGCGACGAGCACATCCCAAAGGTCGCCCACGAAGGCCGAGTCGCCGGTCAGCTCGAGATAGAGTGCCAGCAGTTCCACCCACATAAAGTTATAATCGACGATGGCGTACGCATGCACCTCGCCGGGCAGGACGCTGGGCAGCACGCCGTCCGGATAGGTGCCGGCGGCGGCAAGCGTCAGGGCCTGGCGCAGCGGTCGCGTGTCGCCCGTCATGGCATGCAGGATCAGGGCTTGGGGCAAGGCGTCGCCGAGCCAGAGCGAGCTTTCGCGCCAGGCGCTGTCGACAAAGCTGTCCTGCAGGCAGGCACGCAGGGTCTGCTCGCAGAGGTGGGCGATCTCCTGCAGCTGTGGATCGGCTGTGGCGAGGGGTTGCACGGGTCCCAGCGGATATTCAAGCGTCCGGGCGTGAAAGCGGAGACGGCAGCCACGCGGCGCCGGGCCGGACAGCCAGAAAAGCAGGTACCGTCCCCCGCGCAAGGCAAACGGCTCCGCTGCCTGGTCGCCGTCACGCAGTTGATAGCGGTCGGTCATGCGCACGCGGCAGTACGTCTGGGGGTCGGAAATGACAAGTTCGCCGCCGCGCGTCTTCTCGGCATAGCTGACCAGGAGTGTCTGGCCCGCGGCCGCCCCCTCGATTTCCACCCACCCCTGGCAGGGATAGGCGCGCCCGAGGTCAAACAGCCAGCCGGTCCCCGCATGGCCCCCCGGCGCTGGCAGGACCACTTCGTAGGGGCACAAGGTCCGGCGCACGCTATCCCCCTCCGCGCCGAAACTCCCTTCGCCGGACCTTGTGCCCGCCTGCCAGGCCGCGCGCAGGGCGAGATGCGGCTCTACAGTCGGCGTCCAGGTTGCCTGTCCGCACCTCGACCAGTTCCAGCGGCAGCTCTCGCTCGCTCGAGGAGCGGCGTGATGCGTTCATGCAGTTCGAACCACGGATAGCCCCCGACAGGAGCGACGACGCGCGGGGCAGACCAGCCGGACGGGTCGTAGACGGGCGCCCACCAGTCGTCTTCTCGACGAGGTCTCGATCCTCCACACCGCTGCCGTAGATCGAGACGCGCGGCACCAGTGGGCTGAAAGAAGGATTGCGCCGCACCCGCCAGGTCAGATCGGTGACCAGCAGCGTGCGTTCGCCGCCGCGCAGGGAGGCGAGCAAACCCGCCGCGCCGCGGTGGGTGTAGGCGAAGTGCGAGTAGCCGGGCTGATAGACCTCCACGGCCAACACGTTGGCGCCGGCCTGCAGGTAGGGCGTAACGTCCAGCCGGTCGACACTTTGCTGCCAGGGATAGGATCGGGCCGGCCCGCGGGCAGCAAGGCGGCCGTTGATCCACAACCGGTAGCGGCTGTCGGCCGTGATCAGCAGTTCGGCCGCGCGCGGTACCTCGTCCAGCACCACCGCAGGGGCGCGAAAGTCGAGATAGGCCTCCTGCAGGTCAAAGGCATGGGCCGATCCGATCCACTGCGCCTCCTGCGGGAAATATTACCTGCCCCTCTGTCATGGCGTATGGTACTGCTGTGCCAGCCGCTTGACCGTCCCATAGGCGCGCACCAACCGCTGCGGCGGGATATCGGGCTGGACGAAGTGACCGGTGTTGTAGATGAAGCCGCCGCCCGGCGCATAGATCTCAAAGCGGCGCGTGATGTACTCGTCGAGGGCGTCGCCCTCATAGGCCAGCAGGCCGTCGATCACGTCCAGCGAGCCGTAGATGGTGATCTGGCTCGCCGTACTTGTCCTTGACCGTCTGCGGGTCCATACCCGAGCTCTCCTGCACGGGGTGGAGCGAGTCGTAGCCCATGGCGACGAATGTCGTCCATGATCTGCATGATATAGCCGTCGCTGTGGAGATTGACGAAGAGGCCGATCTCGTGGGCGTACTTGACGACGCGTGCAGCGTGGGGGCTGATCAGCTGCCGCCACATGCGCGGGGAAAACAGCATGGTGTTGTTGCTGCCCCAATCGTCGGAGAGCGTGATGCCGTCGGCGCCTGCCGCCTTGATGCTGTCGAGCAGGCCGCAGAGCCAGTCGGCATAGCGGTCAAACCAGGCACCCATAATCTTGGGCTGGGCGCCAAGATTCATCCAGCAGTTTTCGATGCCGATGATGCGGCTGGTGCCCTCAACCATGCCCCACACATGGGCGATGATAAACCGCTTGTCCCCCTGCGCGGCGACGGCCTGCGTTACGTTGAGCCCGCCAAAATCATAGTTCCAGTCGGTATGGTTGAGCCACTTGGGGTCGCGCGGGTCGCCGGGATCAAAGTCGGGCAGTTCCTTGACGTCCCAGATGCGCCCGCTCTGGTTGGGGTAAGGGATGTAGCCGACAAAAATGTCGATGCCAAACTCGTCAAGAAACTGGTCGCGCGTGCCGTATTCGGCCGCGAGCATATCGAGAAACTGCTTCTGATAGAGCCAGCAGTCGACAGGCGTACGGTCAGTCGTCTGCGCGGCGCAGAGTCGCCTTCACGCGTTCTTTAGAATTCACAGGTTTTCTCTCCGTCTCCTAGCTTTCTGCACCCGATTTCACCGCTCCGCCCCATCTGGCTTAGGTGCGCATCAGTCTTGCCCGCGTAATCCTCGCTGGACAACGGCTCGCCTCGACCCTGGCACGGCGCAGACTCACTCCGCCTACCCCGATCCCTCTGCGCCGAGCCAGGGACGTTCTCCCCTACCTCCGCGTCCTCTTCGGGGTGGAGGTTGAGCATGCCGTCCCACGTTGGCAGGTCGAGCGAAGCGACAAACAGGCTGTGGTTCTGCTCCCAGTAGATCTGCTCCCAGACCGGCGTCATGCCGCGCAGCTCGGGCGGCAGCTTGTGCAGAATCTCGGCGTAGGCGTGTTCGAGCAGCCGGTAGCCCGAGGTGGGTGACTCGGCAAACTTGGGATGGGGTTGGAGGATGCCGTCGACGACCATAAAGTGGTCGAGCACGTCGGCCATGCGGTTGAGCAGTTCGAGCTTGCGCTCCCAGGGCGTGGACAGGCGCACAGACTCGGCAACGAGCGGGCCGAGCGGTTCGTACAGGCGCGGCAGGCGCTGGAAAAAGGTGTGGGTCCACTTATCATAGGGGTAGTACTGGCGCTCGAGCATAAAGGCCAGCTGTACGGCCCAGCGCACGGCGCGCGAGAAGACGATCGTGGCGTAGTATTCGTTGTCGCGCAGAATGGCACGCTTGAGCGCATAAGCGCCCATGCCGGAAAAATAGCGGCACCAGTGGGCAATGCGGCGCAGCCGGACGGGTTCGGGATAGTAGGCGCCGAGGACGGCACGAATGTGGCTGTAAGTGCCCGGACTCGTCGAGCCAGATTTCGCCGTTGATGACGTGGATGATGTCCTCTTCGGGTGCGCCCAGCCACTCGGCATAGGTGCACGGCGCGTGGTCGATGCCAATGGTCGTCTTGAGATAACTTTCGAGCCCCGTGATCGAGAGCCCGGTGCCGCCGGAAAAGCCGGCGCGCACCGACGTAACCGTGGTACTCTTCCGGCAGGCTCCCCGCGACAGCATGGCCGATCTCCGCGCCGCCGGCCTCGTAGAGCGCATCGGGCATGACCGCATTGATGCGGATGCCCCAATGGTGATCGCTGGAATATTCGTCGTCCATGCGCATGACTTCAGAGCCATACCCAAAGACGCCAAAGGCGGTCTGGGCTGTCTCTTGCGGGAAGTCACGGCGGAGGATGGGCAGGAGCACTTCGTGGAAGAAGTTGCGTGAGGCTTCGATCACCGATTCGGGCATGGTGGATTCTCGTGCGGTGGAGTGGAACGGTCCCGGGGACAATCGTGTCCGAGGCTCGTCCCGCGGGATCCGAGTTGGCAAGCGGCAGTGGCGCGAGCTCGCACGATCGCCACGGCACATGCCGTTACTTACTTGGCCGCAGCCTCGACGTTGTCCGCGTTATAGACCGTGAACGGGCCCATGACGACGCGCAGGCCGTTCTCGCGGGTCGGGTCCTTCTCGATCGTGTAGGTGCCCATGCGGCCGGCGTCAAAGCTGGCGCCTTCGACCGGTTCGAGCGCGCCGCTGGCGATCAGGTACGTGGCGTAGTAGGTCAGGTAGCCGAGGTCGACGAAGCTCCACAGGGCGAACTCGGGTGCGCAGCCGTTCTTCGTGTACTCGAGCATCTCGGCGGGCAGGCCCAGGCCGCTGACCTTGACGGTCTCGCACAGACCTTCATCCTGCATGGCCTTGGCGGCCGCCACAATGCCGACCGAAGTCGGGGACATGATCAGCTTCATGTCCGGGTACTTGTCGACCAGGGCCAGGGCCTGGTTGTAGGAGTCTTCGGACTGGTCGTTGCCGTAGACGGTGTCAAGCAGTTCGAGCTTGGCATACTTCGGATCCTTGAGCGCTTCTCCAGCAGAAGCGATCCAGGCATTCTGGTTGGCAGCGTCCGGCGAGGCGGAGAGGATGGCGAACTTGCCGCCGTCTTCACCCAGGATGTTGAGCGCCATGTCGGCCATGACCTGTGCCGGTTTCGGCAAAGTCTACCTGGGCGACGAAGAGCTGTTCGCCTTCGCCGGACGGAATCGGCGAGTCCCAGGTGGTGACGGTCATGCCGGCATCACGGGCAGCCTTGACGGCGGGCGCGATCTGGTCGCCGGCGTTGTTGCTGATCATGATGGCGTTGGCGCCCTGCGTGGCGGCGTTGGTCACGATTTCGATCTGACCGGCGACGCTGTTCTCAGGTGTAGGCCCAAGGAACTGCAGTTCTTCGGGGTTGCCGAAGTTCCGTGTGCGGCTTCCTGGGCGCCCTGGTTGGCCTGGTCGAAGACGAGGATGCCGAGGAACTTGGGCATCAGGATCATCTTGAGGGCCTTGCCGGGCTCAGCCTTGACGACGTCGCCGGTAGGCGGCGGCGGCGGTTCTTCGGCCGTCGCTTCGGTGGCGGTCACCTCGGCGGTGGCCTCGACTGCGGCCTCTTCAGTGGCAGCCTCTTCGGTCGCCGCAGCCTCTTCGGTCGCGGCAGCCTCTTCGGTCGGCAGCAGCCTCTTCGGTCGCGGCAGCCTCTTCGGTCGCAGCAGCCTCGGCAGCGGCAGTGCTTCGGCAGCGGCGGCCGGCGTAGCAGCCGAGCCGCCGCAGCCTGCCAGCAGCAGAGCGGCGACCATCAGGACACAAAGGGCAGAGAGAAGTCTCTTCTGCATGGAATTCCTCCGATTGTTGTTACTGATACGTTAGTGATACGGGTTGGTTGGGAAAGCAATACGAAAGCAATACGGGATGATAGCACATCAGCATTGATTGGCAAATGGCCAACCAGGAAAGTTGCGTCGCAGCCACGCCTTAGGCGCTGACGGTCTTTGCGCTCGCTGACTGGGCACGCCGGCGCTTCCAAGATGCCTGAGCGCTGCCGGCCAGATTCGGCACGAGCACCGACAAGATCAGCAGAGATGCCGACGACGCCGGTCTGCATGTGGCCGGACATATTGGCCAGCGACATGCCGTTGCGCAGGTTGAGCATGATCAGGATCGACAGCAGCACGCCCCACATGGAGCCGGAGCCGCCAAAGATGCTGACGCCGCCCAGCAGCACCATCGTGATGATGTCCAGTTCAAAGCCGTTGGCCAATGTCGCCGCGCACGGCGCCCAGGCGGGCAGCGTAGAGGATGCCGGCCAGCGCGGCGATGGTGGACGAGGCGACAAAGAGAATGATCTTGGTGCGCTGCACCTTGACGCCGGCATAGCGGGCGACATCCTTGTTGTTGCCGATCACATAGACGTAACGGCCAAAGGCCGAATACTGCAGGATGATGATGGCGAGCACCAGCATGCACAAAGAAGATGATCATCGCCAGCGGGAAAGGGCCCGATCAGCGGCTGCTGGCCGAGGTCGTTGAACCAGGCGGGGAACTGGCCGATGGAGCGATCTTCGAGCAGCACATAGGCCAGGCCGCGGTAGCCGATCAGACCCGGCCAGCGTGACGACAAGCGAAGGCAGGCCGACGACGCCGATCCAGAAGCTGTTGAAGAGGCCGCACAGCACGCCAACGGCCAAGCCCGGCGGCCATGGCGGCGCCCATGGGCGCGCCGCCGGCATAGAGAAAACCCATCGTACAGGCGGCAAACCCCATGACCGAGGCGACCGACAGGTCAATCTCGGCATTGATGATGATAAAGGTCATGATCAGCGCCACGATGATCTTCTCGATCGAGAGCTCAAACATGTTGACCCAGTTGCCGACGGTCAGATAGCCGGGCGTGCGCAGCGCGTTGTAGGCGACGATCAGCAAGCAGGATGATCAGCAGCAAGCCCTCCCAGCGCCACAACCACTTGAATCTAGACCGCATAACCCGTGTCTCCTTGCTTGCCCGGCGGCACTATCTGTCGTCCGTCACCTGGAGTTCGTGCCGCGCCCACAGCTTGCGCAGGCGATTCATGATCACCGTGTCGGTGGCCACGGCCAGCAGGATCAGCAGGCCCAGCAGGGCATCACGCCAGAACTCGCTGATCGCCAGCCAGCGAATAAGGCTGTTCTCGAGCACGTCGATCAGGATGGCGCCGAGAAAGGCGCCAAAGGGTGAGCCGATGCCGCCGTTGGTGCTGACGCCGCCGACCACGGCCGCGGCCACCGACTGCAGCTCGATGCCCTGCCCGGCGACGACGGTGATGTTGCCGAAGCGCGCCAGGAACATAAAACCGGCCAGCCCGGCCAGCGCGCCGCTCGAGCACAAAGGCGGCAAAGACGATGCGCTGCGCCGGAAAGCCGGCGATGCGGGCGGCATCGGGATTGGAGCCGATGGCGTAGAGGCGGCGTCCCCAGGGCAGATAGCTGACCACCCACTGGAAGATGATGACGACCAGCAAGGCCAGGAAAAAGATCAGCCGGATGTCCAGATCGCCAAAGCTGACGACGTTGAGGCGCGGCAGGTCCACCAGCCACTGCGGCAGCTCATTGGTCGACCACGCTGTTGGCGCCGGAAATCTGCACCAGGATCGTGCGGATAGATCGCCAGGGTGCCGAGGGTGACGATGATGGACGGCACGCGGCCGTAGGCGACGATGCAGGCCGTTGAACGAGCCCATCAAGCGCGCCCAAGCCGATCGCCATCAGGACCACGGCCACACGGCGGAATGTCGTTGTTGTGCGAGAGCAGCGTGCCGACCACATAGGCCGTGAAGCCGACGATGGAGCCGACCGACAGGTCGATGTTGCGGGTCAGCACGACCAGGGTCTGGCCGACGGCCACGACGGCGATCACGGCGACGCTGGTGGAGATGCGGTTAAAGGTGCGAGCGCTGAAGTAGTTCTCGATCTGCGTGCCAAAGAAGATGATGATGCCGATGATCAGCAGCATGCAGCACGAGTTCACGGATCTGCTCAGGTTGGAAGCGACGGCGGATGGCGTTCATGCCTGTCACCTCTTCGTGCTGGCCCATCGCTGCCGTCATGATCGCCTCCTGTGTGGCGTCCGCCCGGTCAAAGATGCCCATCTGCCTGCCCTCGCGCATGACCAGCACGCGGTCGCTCATGGCCAGCACCTCGGGCAGATCAGAGGAGATGAGAATGATGGCGAGGCCTTCCTGGGCCAGGTCGTTGATGATGTGGTGCACCTCGGCCTTGGCGCGCACGTCGATGCCGCGGGTGGGCTCGTCGAGGATCAGCAGCTTGGGGCGGGCGTTGAGCCACTTGCTGAGCATCACCTTCTGCTGGTTGCCGCCGGAAAGCTTGCCGACCTCGAGCTCGACCGATGGGGTGCGGATCATCAGCCGCTCGCGATATTCCTCCGCCGTACCCGTCTCTTGCTTGCGGCGCACCAGCCCCAGGCCGGTCAGATAGCGGCGCAAGGTCGGCAGGCTGATGTTGGACGTGATCGACATCGGCAGGCTGAGCCCCAGGCCGCGGCGATCCTCGGTGACGTAGGCGATGCCGAGGTGCATGGCGTCATCGGGCTGGCGGATGGTGACGGGCTTGCCCTCGAACGTGATGGAGCCGGCTGTCGGCGGGCTCGATACCGAAGAGGGCCAGGCCGACGTCGGTGCGGCCGGCGCCGATGAGCCCGGCAAAACCCAGCACCTCGCCCTGGTGGACATCAAAGGAGACGCCGGAGAAGACGCCTTCCTTGCCCAAGCCGGAGACGGACATCAGCAGCGGGCCGCGCGTCAACCTGCGTCTTGGCGAAGAAGTCGCCCACCTCACGACCGACCATCTCGCGGATGACCTGCTCGCGGTTTGACCTCGCTGCGCGGCCGCGAGGAGATCCACTTGCCGTCGCGCAGCACCGTCACGCGGTCGCCGATGCGAAAGACCTCTTCCATGCGGTGGCCGATAAAGAGCACGGCGACGCCCTGGCTGCGCAGCGAGTTGACCAAGCGGAAGAGCTGGTCCACCTCGTGCGCCGAAAGCGAGGCCGTCGGCTCGTCCATGATCAGCACGCGCACCTTGAGCGAGATGGCCTTGGCGATCTCGACCGCCTGTTGGGCGGCGAGCGTCAGGCCGCGGGCGGGCATGCGCACGTCGAGCTTGACGTCGAGCTGGGCCAGGATGGCCTCGGCATCACGCGCCATCTTGCCGCGGTTGACGACCATGCCGCGGTTGCGGTGGCTGATAAAGATGTTCTCGGCCACGTTGAGGTCGGGGAAGACCATCGGCTCCTGGTAGATGGCGGCGATGCCGAGCGTCTGCGCTTCCTGCGAGTTGGCGATCTGCACCGGCTTGCCGTCGAGCAGGATCGTGCCGGTGTCGGGCCGGTGCACACCGGTCATGATCTTGATCAAGGTGGACTTGCCGGCGCCGTTCTCGCCGATGAGGGCGTGAACCTCGCCGGGGTAGAGCGCCAGGGAGACGTCTTCCAGCGCCTGGGTGGCATCAAAACGCTTGGAGATGTGCTGCATCTCCAGGACGGGGACGACGTGAGTCCCCGTCGAAGAGGTAGGATTCATAGGCTGCTGGCTCGCATTCGCTGCCCCGTTGCTTGCTGCAGTTGATGATTATTGGAAGCCGCCGCTGGCGGACGCAGTGCCGCGTTCCTTGCGCACCTTCTCCTCGTAGCCGGAGGCGCGGTAGGCGGCGATCGGATCTGACCGGCACGCCCATCTCCTCGCGCACCTGGGCCAGCAGCGGGCGCACGTCGGTGCGGAAGGCATCGGTCAGCAGCTTGTGGCGCCAGCAGGACCTCGCCCGCCTCCCGCAGCTCGGCCAGCGCCGGGCGCGGCACGCAGCAGAGACTTGGCATAGGCTTCCTGGCAGTTCATGACGGCGATAATGGTGGGCAGCATCTTGCCTTCGATGTTGTGGCACTCGTCAAGCATGTAGGCGACGCGCTTGGCCGTGTTGCTGACCAGCGTCGACGCCTTCCACCTCGGCCGCTACCAGCTCGTTGTAGATGAGGAACAGTTCGTAGGGATTGACGCTGCCCACGATCAGGTCGTCGTCGGCATACTTGCGGTTGTTGAAGTGGAAGCCGCCCAGCTTGCCCTCGTCCAGCAGGTAGGCCACGATCTGCTCGATGTTGACGCCGTGGGCATGGTGGCCGAGGTCGACCAGCACCTGGGCCTGCTCGCCGAGCTTGAGGCTCATGGCATAGGCGGTGCCCCAGTCCGGGATATCGGTGCTGTAGAAGGTCGGCTCAAAGAACTTGTACTCGATCATCATGCGGCTGTTGGGCGGCAGGTGCTTGTAGACCGCCGCCAGATTGTGCTCAAAACGGCGCTTGCGGGCGGGCAGGTTGTCCTGGCCGGCAAAGTTGGTGCCGTCGGCAAACCAGAGGCTCAAGACATCGCTGTCGACCTTGGTCATGATCTCGCAGCACTCGAGCACGTGGTCGAGGGCGCGCTCCTGGATGCCGGGATCGGGGTTGCCAAACGAACCAAGCTTGTACTCGTCGTCCTGGAAGACGTTGGGGTTGACGGCGCCGATGCGCACGCCGCGGTCGATGGCGTACTGGGCCATGGCCGAATAATCATTGTCGGCCGGCTTGTCCCAGGGAATGTGAATGGCGACCGTGGGCGCAACGCCGGTCATCTTCTGCACCATGGCGGCGTCGTCCAGCTTCTGCTGCGTCGTGGTGGCTGCGCCGGGCCAGGCAAACGCCTTGAAGCGCGTGCCGCTGTTGGCATAGCCCCAGCTCGGGGTTTCGATATGCTGGCGCTTGAGGGCACTCTTCACCGCCTCGACGTCGATGCCGTCGGCGGCAAGCTGGTCGGCGAGCACATTGTAAGCGGCCCGATGACTCGACCCATTCGATGATTGCGACATAACAAATCTCCTACCTATATTTGAAAGCGTTTTTTCGGCGGCTCCACCCCGCGCAAGGCGGCAGCAAGGCCAAAGCTGATAGACGACAAAGATTGGGGCTAAACGCTAACGAAGTAATTGCAGTATACGTGCTGTCAAGGATTTTCGCAACTGGCATTTTTATGTTTCGCAGCCGTTACGATTGGATGTAATATAGTTTTGTGATTCGTATTTTGCACGTCTCACTTCCGCTTACCATCTGTTTTTTATCTGCTATTTGCAAGGAGTAGCTTATGGCTGCCGATCAGATTTTGGAAGAACTTATCAAGCTCTCGTTGGATGTCGGGCGTGAGGATCGTGCCCTTGCCATTCTGGGCGAAGGCAATACGAGCGCCGACGTAGGCGACGGCACGTTTTGGATCAAGGCATCGGGTACGTCGCTGTCGACGGCCAACGCGGCGAGCTTCAGCCACATCCGCATGGACGCGGTGCTGAAGTATGTGGACCGCCCGCACATGAGCGAGGTGGAAGTAGGCGAGGCGCTTGGCGGACGTGCTGGTCGATCCCACGCACAAGCGGCCTTCGACCGAAACCTTTATGCACGCGGTGCTGTTGGCTGAGGGCGGCGCAAAGTGGATAGCGCACGCGCACCCGGTTTCTGCCAACTCGATCTTGTGCGGCAAGCTCGGCGCCGAGCCCTTCATGCGCCCGCTGTTCCCCGACGGCATCGTCGTCTGCGGGCGCCACCCGGCCGTCGTTCCCTATGTCGATCCCGGCTTCTACCTGGGACACGCCATTCGCAGCGAGCTGCGCCGCTACCAGGATGCCTACGGCCGCAGCCCCAAGCTGCTGCTGATGGTCAACCACGGCATCACCGCCCTCGGCCAGACGGCGCAGGAAGCGCTCAACATCATGCGCATGGCCGACAAGTGGTCAAAGATCCTCCTCGCCACCTATGCCTCAGGCGGCCCGAACTACATGCCCGAGGAAGAAGCCGAGCGCATCGACAACCGCCTGGACGAGGTCTATCGCCGCAAGGTTCTCACCGGCAATTAAGATGAGGTGGGTGAGAGGGTGAAAGAAACCGAGTTTCTGCGAGAAACTCGGTTTCTGATGTCACCCTTTCACCCTCTCGCCTCTTACCGCGTCTCCGTTACCTTACGCAGCCCGCGCGGATGGTCAGGATCGAAGTCGCGCACCTTGGCCAGGTGCAGGGAGAACAGCTGGCCGGGAACGATCGAGACGATCGGCGAAAGCCACTCGGGCACAGGTTTGTGGTAACTGCAGCGGTACGCGTGCCAGGCTGAGCGTATCGAGATCGTCGCTGATGGCAATGATCTCGGCCTCACGCTGCTTGAGCGTCTGGATGAACTCCTGCATCTCGGGCAGCACAACGCCGCTGGGCGCCACCACGATCGCCGGGAAGCCGTGCTCGATCAGAGCCAGGGGGCCATGCATGAAGTCGGCGCTGCTGTAGGGCTCGGCGATGGTGTAGGTGAGTTCCTTGAGCTTGAGCGCCAGTTCGAAAGCCGTCGCATAGTTGTAGCCGCGGCCGAGCACCACGCACTCGTTCATGTAGCGATACCGTTCCACGACGGAGCTGATCTCGTCGGACAGCTTAAGCGTGGCAGCGACAGCGTCAGGCATCGTGTCGAGGGCATCCTGCATGGCAGGCTGCTGCGCAAGTTCGGCGCTGAGCGCAGCGATGGCAGCCAGCGAGGCCGTATAGGTCTTCGTCGCCGCTATCGACTTTTCATCCCCCGCATGCAGGGTGATGACGTGCTCGGTCTGGCGGCCAAGATCGGAGTCAGGGATGTTGGTGATGGCCGCAGTGAGCGCCCCTTGGCGGCGGGCTTCGGCCAGCACAGAAACGATGTCAGGACTCTTGCCGCTTTGGCTGATGCCGATCACGAGGGCATTTGCGAAGCGCGGCGGCTGCTTGTAGATCGAAAAGAGGCTGGGAGTGGCCAGCGCGACGACCAGGCGGTTCACGGCACCAAAGAGATACTGGGCGTAGCGGCCGGCGTTGTCGCTGGTGCCGCGCGCGGCAATGACGACGTAATCCACCTGGCGGGCACGGATCGCGGCCGCCAGGCGGCGGATAACTTGATGCTCCCGAGTGATCAGCTGGCGCAGCACAGCAGGCTGCTCATGGATCTCGCGGTAGAGATGTGAATTCTCAAGCGCCATGATCTTTCCCTGTTCCTTATGTAGCGGGCAATTCGCCTGTGGTTAAGCACACCGTGGTTAAGGACATTATAGCCGATAGAGCGTTTTTCCTTCTACCATCGTCAAGCTGACATGCAGGTCCGGCGTTAGCATGACCAGGTCCGCATAGGCACCCGGGATAATACGGCCGCGGAGATGCCCCATGCCCAGCAGGTCAGCCGGCGTGCTGGTGATTGTCTCCAACGCCTCCGGCAGCGAGCAGCCGGTAAACGCCAGGACGTTGCGCAGTGCCGCATCCATCGGGAGCACGCTCCCTGCCAATGTACCCGAGGCAAGGCGCGCATCGCGCTCGGTGACGATCACTTCCTGGTCGGCCAGCATGTAGCGGCCGGGCGGCATGCCCAGGGCAGCCATGGCGTCGGTGACGACGTTCAGCCGCTTGGGACCTTTCGCCCGCCAGGCAAGCGCGACAATGGCAGGGTGGACGTGCACGCCGTCGGGGATGATACCCACCGTCAGTTCCGAAGCAGTGAGCAGGGCGCCGGGCAAGCCGGGCTCGCGGTGTTCGAGGGGGGGCATGGCGTTAAAAAGATGGGTCCCGTAACGCACGCCCGCGGCAAAAGCAGCCTGCGCTTCTGCGTACGTAGCCATCGAATGGCCGCTGCTGACCAACACGCCGCGGTTCACCAACGCTTCAATCACTGCCAACGCGCCGGGGAGTTCGGGCGCCAGGGTTACAAGGCGCACGTGCTGCTCGGGCGACCAGGCGGCCACGGCCTCCAGCGAAGGCAGGCGCAGATGGGCCGGGTTATGGGCGCCCTTCTTCTGGAGGTTGAGGAAAGGGCCCTCAGCGTGCAGGCCAAGCGGAATGCTGCCCGCCCACCCTGCCGGTGGGCCGCCGGCCAGCACCTCCTGGCCCTTGGCAACCTGGGCGAGTGGCGAGGTAATGATCGTCGGCAGGAACGACGTGACGCCCCAGCGCGGAAGTCCCTCAGCCACGCGCCAGATGGTCTCGGGTGACTCGGTAAAATCGTCGCCAAAGGCGCCGTTGAGCTGCAGATCGATAAAGCCGGGCACGACCGCTGCGCCACCGGCGTCGAGCAATTCAGCGCCGGCGGGCGCGGGCAGCTCACCAGCTGGCGCGCAGGCAGCGATGTGCTGGCCCTCGACGAGGATTGCGCCGTCATTGATAACTGCTTCTGGCGTATAAATCGTGGCGTTATGAATGTAGAGCATGAGTTTGCGGAAGGCTTCCCGGAAGCGTTCTAGGAAAGATGATTGCGGGCAGCGAGGGCCACGGCACCCCAGGCCCCCATGTTGCGGCTTGGGTCGGCGATGCGCAGCTTGGAGGGCAGGAGCATGGCGCGGGCAAAAGCCGATGTCTCCCGCTGCCGCGCCCACTCGGCCAGAATTGGCTGCAGGTAACGGTCGCCGGCACGGGTCACACCGCCGCCGAGCACGACAGAATCGACATCATAGGCCATGATAACGTTGCGTAGGGCAATTCCGAGCCGGGTACCAACCTCGGCGACGATCTGCTGCGCGACGGCGTCCCCGGCCGCCGCGGCATCATAGACGGCCTTGGCGTTGAGCGGCTCGCAGGCAGCCAGGCTGGTGACTGCCCGCCCCACTGACGGCGGCTCGCGCCATGCGGATGACTGCCGTGGCAGAGACAAGCGTTTCGAGACAGCCCCGCACGCCGCAGTTGCAGGGCGGGCCGTCGGGATCGACGATAAAATGGCCGACCTCGCCCGCCAGGTTGTTGCGCCCGTGGAGCAGTTGTCCGTTGAGGATGATTCCGGCCGCTACGCCGGTGCCAATGCTCACGTAGACGAGGTCTTGGCCGTTGGCAGGATTGTCGAACTGGTAGACCCCCAGGGCGGCGGCGCGCACATCGTTCTCAAGCGCAATGGGTGCGCCAAAGCGCTCGCGCAGGCGCGCGCCGACCGGATAGTCGTACCAGAAGAGATTCACCGCCATGACCGACACACAGTCTACGGGAATCGACCTGGCCGGGCACGCCCAGCCCGATGCCGGCCAGCTGCGCCGCTGCCCCCTGCTTCACGCAGCGTCAGGTCGATGCCGTGGGCAATACTCTCCAGCGTGGCGTCGGGGCTGCTGATATCGGTGGCGACAGTAGTCTCGTGGACGGGCCGCAGCTGCCCATCCACGAGTTGGGCCACGAGTTGGGTCGTAACAGTGGTGCCGCCGACGTCCACGCCGGCGAAATAGGACCGTGCGGCCATGTGCAGGGTGCCCT
The DNA here is from genome assembly GCA_963701415.1 of uncultured Chloroflexia bacterium. GTDB lineage: Bacteria > Chloroflexota > Anaerolineae > Caldilineales > Caldilineaceae > Fredericiella. Next base: position 1,868 of record CAVPAH010000013.1, on the reverse strand, counting down.
TACACCTCGATCGCTTCCAGTTCGTCGATCATGTCGCGGATCACGTCAAAGCCGCCCTGCCAGAAGGAGGGGTCGGCCGGGTCGACATCGGCTTCACGCAGGATATCCACCGGGTGCGCCGAGCCGCCGTAGGCCGAGCAGCTTGAGATAGCCGGGCTTGAACGCATCGCCCTGCTGCTGGTAGCGGCGGTAGAGCGCCAGCACGAGCAGCTGGCCAAAGCTGTAGGCATAGCAGTAGAACGGCGTGTTGTAGATGTGCGGGATGCTCACCCACTCGTTGCGGAACTCGTCGCCGATCTCGACGCTGTCGCCGAACTGCTCGGCCAGCAGGTCGAAGTACATGGCGCTGATCTCCTCGGGCGACTGGTTGTTCAGCACCGCCGCATGCGCTGCCTTCTCAAAGATCACGAAGTAGGCCTGGCGCATCACGGTGGCATACATGTCGTCCACCGACGGCAGCCAGCAGTTCACGGCGCACCAGCGGGTCTGGCTGCTCGGCCAGCAGGCGTTCGGTCAGCAGCATCTCGGCAAAGACCGAAGCCGTCTCCGCCAAGGGGAGCGACGGGTGCTGGGTCAGCAGCGAGTGATTCTCGGCGGCCATGCTGTGGATGGCATGGCCCAGTTCGTGCGCAATCGTGGCGACGTCGCGCACCTTGCCGGTGTAGTTGACCAGCACCCAGGGCGTCTGCGACGGGCAGCACCGTGGCACAGAACGCGCCGCCGCGCTTGCCCTTGCGCACTTCGCTGTCGATGTGATCCTGGTCGAACACGCGCAGCGCCTGCTCGGCGACCTGGGGATGGAAGCGCCGGAAGGTGTCGAGCACCATGTCGACGGCCTTGTCGTACTCGACCTTGGTATCGGAGGCGGCGAGCGGCGCGTAGATGTCGTAGCGGCGCAGCTTTTCGAGGCCGAGCCAGCGTGCCTTGAGCTTGAAGTAGCGCTGGAAGACGCCCGCATTGCGCCGGCAGACGTCGAGCAGTGCATCGACGGCGGCATCGGGTACGTCGTTGGCGACGTTGCGCACGGCGATCGGCGAGTGATAGCCGCGCACGGTCACCTGCTCGTTGTACCAGTCGCGCACGCGGTTGGCGTAGATCTGCGCCAGGATCGGCGCTTCCTTGGCATAGACGCGATAGAGTTCCTGGTAGGCGGCGGCGCGGCGCTCAGGATCAGGCGAGTAGACGTTGGCCATCAACGCATCGCGCGTCAAAGTCTGCGTCTCGCCGTCGACTGTGAGCGTAAACTCGAGCCGGCTGGTCAACATCGTGTACAAGGTCATCAGGGCCGACATGCCGTCGGCGTCCTTGAGGTTGATCAGCTGCTCGGACTTTTCGTCCAAGCGTGTAGGGCTTCGTGCGGCGCAGGTCTTCCAGGTAGAAGCGGTAGTCGGGATACTCGGCGGCATCGGGCAGCAGCGATTCGGCGGTGGCGTCGTCCAGTTCCTTCCACCAAAGGTCGAAGAAGAGCAGCCGGTTCTGGATGCCGGTCAGCGCCTGCTGCATGCGGTTCTGATACGTGATGGCCGCCGAGGACTGCGTGTCGGCCGAGAACCAGAGGCTCCCGTACGCGCCAAGAACATAGGCCTGCGACGTGATCGATTCGTACTGCTCCACGATCGCAAGCAGATCTGCGGCCGCGAGATCCGGCAGCCGCGGCCGCCAGGCCTCAAAGGCGGCGACAGCCGCCTCAAGCTGCTGGAGCCGCTGCTCGACCACCCCGTTGTCTGCGCTGGGCAGCAGTTCGGACAAATCCCAGCCGGTCAGTTGATATTGAGTCATCGTTGACACCTATGAAAGAAAAGGCTTCCGGGAAGAGGTGCCGACCTTCGGTCGGAGTCTTCCCGGAAGGGACCTAAACGATTTCTACG
>CAVPAH010000012.1:0-387040 GCA_963701415.1 uncultured Chloroflexia bacterium | reverse complement strand
CAGGACTGGATCGGGTTACACGTCAACAGCGTGAGAGTTCTAGAGAAGAACTGGGCTGATCCTCCCGACGTTGATCATCCCCCGGCAGAGATGGTCTGTTACCTGGTTGCCTACCTCGAGAGCGGATTTACTGCCTTACTCACATACCCAGACAACGGCTCGATTGGTCCGCAGATGTGGGCGACACGATTTACACAGTGGAAGTTGGTTTATCGCTTACCGTTCCTCGCCGGCTTGATGAAATAAACGTGTCCGTGGTTTGCGTCGACAGGGATCAAGACCCTGATCAGTTTGCGATCGGGCAGCGATCGTTCACCTACTTTCTAACAAGAGGAATTCAGGGCAGCGCATTTGGTGAAGTCGCAGCGACCGTTAATACCGGGGTTGCGCGAATCGGCCAGGCTGCAAAGCTAGGCGGGTGGACGACAATTATAGCGTCTGGTGTCCTTGTGCTCGGTCAAGCGCTTTGGGACTGGATGCAGGAAAACGATTTGATGGGCGAGGCGTTGATCACCCTGCGGCGTCAAGACGGTTGGTTGGCTGACGGGGCAGAGCGGCCTACAAATCTTCGAACGGGGCTCTGGAATTTATGGTCGAGGTGCGACCATCCATTGATCCAACCGCTGAAACCGCGGCATTCTCTGGCAGTTACCACGAGATGGGTAAACAGTGGGACGCCGCGTGATTCAACAACAGGGATTTGGCTGGTTCCCCTGCGCTTGTTTGGTCAGAGGACGGCATCAACTTCGACTGGGCGTCGACCTCTCCTGCCCTTGGCTTGGTTAATAATGACGGCTTTTCAGCCAGGTGGCTGCGTACTGTGGACTTGCCGGCAGGCGTCTATCGATTTACCGTGCGTGCAGATGACGGTGTTCGCCTCTCGTTTGACGATGTCGTCTTTGTCGACGAATGGCATGACCAAAACCACGTGTACATGAAGGACTACGAGCACGGCGGCGGGCCCCTCAAGATATTGATGGAATACTATGAAAAGGGTGGTGACGCTTCGGCGAAATTATCTTGGGAACGTGTGAAACCCACGCCACAAGCCGCATGGCACGCGGCATACTTTGCCAACGCCGGCTTGACCGGAACGCCTTCACTTATTCGCAACGATCCTACCGTCGACTTTGCTTGGGACAAGGGAATTCCCGAGTATGAACTCGGACCCGACCAGTACTCTGCCGTCTGGACTCGGACTGTTGATCTTCCCGCGGGTTCCTACCGTTTCGCCGTGGTAGGCGACGATGGGATCCGTCTCTATCTAAATGGGGTACTGTCTATAGACGGTTGGCGTGATCACCCCGCACGCGTGCGATGAAGGACTATGAGCATAGGGGCGGTTTACTGTCGATACGTCTGGAGTACTACAACAACGGCGGCAAAGGTGTTGTCAAGCTGGACTGGGAGAGGGTTGACTCTGCGACGATACAACACGATTGGGTTGGTGAGTATTTTAACGATGATAGTGTCGACGAAGCACCCAACTTAGTGCGCAACGACGAAGCCATCGACTTTGACTGGGGCAGTGGCCCACCGGGACCCAAAATCGAAGGCGACCATTTCTATGTACGCTGGTCGCGGCAGCATCGCACTAGACCCTGGACTGTATCGGTTCATCGTCCGGGCCGACGACGGGGTGAGACTACACCTGAATTCAGAGCTCGTAATCGACGCGTGGCAAGAGCACGCTGTCCAGACGCACATGGTTGACTACAGACATCCTGGCGGCACGCTGCCGGTATTGCTCGAGTACTATGAGAATAATGGCGATGCGTTGGTGGGGCTCAAGTGGGAGAAAATCGACGCACGACTGGCAGGCAGCGCTTGGCGCGCCGAGTATTACGACAACACCGAACTCTCCGGAACTCCGAATCTGATTCGTAACGATCTTGCAATCGACTTTGTGTGGAAGAACGGGATTCCCGAGAACGGAATTGGACCCTCGAACTTCTCCGCTCGCTGGACCAGAACGATCGATCTGGAGCGAGGGACGTACCAGTTTACCATTCAAGGCGACGACGGCATTCGTCTTTTTGTAAATGGCGAGTTGTTCATGGATGGCTGGCGAGAACAGTCTGGGCCTCAGTACGTCAAATTATTAGAGCACGATGGCGGGCCAATCTCCTTCAGGCTGGAGTACTACAATCGCAGCGGCGACGGCCTGGCAAAGCTGAATTGGCAGCGGACGCCCTCCGCACCCGGGCAAGACGCCTGGTATGGCGAGTACTACAATAAGGATACGCAAGATAAGGCGCCGAGCTTCATACGCAGCGACCCAGTTATCGATTTTGACTGGAGAGGTGAATCGCCTTCACCCGCGATTGATAGGAACAACTTCTATGTAAGATGGACTCGCCAGCTGGTACTGGAGCACGGCCTCTATCGTTTCACCGTTGTCGCAGACGACCGCATTCGACTCCGCGTCGGATCCACACTTCTCATGGATGAGTGGCAGAGTCATCCCCTGCAGCCATTTGTTCAGGAATACAACCATGGAGGCGGATCTGTAACGATAGTGTTGGAGTACTATGAAGACACCGGTGACGCCGCCGTCAAACTCGATTGGCAGAAAATTGACGAGACCGTTACGCGGAACGGATGGCGTGCTGAATACTACAACAACGAGGCTCTATCAGGCTCACCTGGCTTGATCCGCTACGAACCTCAGATTGATTTCGACTGGTCGACCGGCGTGCCGGCACAAGGCATCCGTGCCGATTCCTTCTCGACTCGTTGGACGACAGGTCCTCGATCTTCCCAAAGGAAGCTATACGTTTTCAGTAAATGCTGATGACGGTGTAAAGCTCTATGTCAATCGCCGACTCATGATCGACGAATGGCATAGCCAAGACGGTAAGGAAACAAAATCCGTGGTCGTGAACCACAATGGCGGAGCTTTGCCAGTAGAGCTGCATTACTACGAAGGTTCCGGCACTGCGCAAGTACACCTATTGGTGTCACCCACGAAGGACTAATTCGACAACACGTGTTGTCCGAGCACAAGGGTCATGCTTGGCTGCTGCGTCTCCAGGACCGCATGGCATCGATCTCGGCCTGGGCGTCAGCCTCATCTTCCGGCCCCAGCAGCAGCGGTACGCCTTTGTCAATGAACTGTGCGCGCAAGTCGAGCGGATGCATGCCGAGCAGTTCGGCAGCCCGTGCCAGGCTGATCTCTGCGTCGAGATAGGCGCTGACCACCAGCGACCAGCGCAAGGTTTCATCCTCGGCGAAAAGCCTATCCAGCGCATGGCGGACAAGCGCGGGCTGGGCGTGTTCCAGCTTGACGAGCTGGCGCAATCGCCAGTCGTCGGGCACAAGTGCGTCCACACAGTCCTCACTTCCCCAGGCGCCGTCCGAGAGCGGCAGCCACTAACCAACATTATACTAGAATGGGCAAGACGTTCTCCCCAAACAATTCCTTACAGTTTGCCCAACCTCCCCACATTCGGCGATACTACCCCACAGCCCAAACGACACGCGCGACCGCCTACTCGAGGAGTCCCCACCCGTGTCCGGCACCATCATCAGCATTCACGCACGCGGCACGATCCACCCTGACCCGTCGTCAGCGTCGACGGTCAGGATTACCCCTTCACGCTGCAAAATCCTTTTTCCCCCGAGGACGAGCAGCGGCTCGAGTGATACTTCGAACGCTATCGCCGTCTTCACCATCGGCTAGACCTCTGAATTTTGCCGTTTGCAGATAACCAGATCATCTATATAATGCAGCTTCTCTGTTCTTTTGACTTGGACATATTAAAGTAGCTGATCGCCTAAAAGCGAGTAACGGCGCTGTGTTGCGCAAGGTATCTCCTGTGCCTGCTGGACCGCGCAAAGCCATGGTCAGGCGGTGGATGGAGGCCTGGTGGATGCTTACGATCCCAGCAGCCTTCATGGAGTGAGGCATTGATGAATACCAGGAACGTTCGCACGAACGGCGTCAATCTCCATCTTGTGGACGAAGGCGAAGGGCCTGCTGTGCTGCTGCTCCACGGCTTCCCTGACTCGTCCAAGCTGTGGCGCCACCAAATTCCTGCACTGGTGCAGGCTGGATTCAGAGCAATAGCACCCGACCTGCGCGGCTTTGGCCAATCGGATATGCCGGCGGGCGTCGAGAATTACGCGCTGCCGGTGATCCTGCAGGACGTCTTGGGGATACTGAACGAACTGCAGATCGATCGTGCCCATGTCGTTGCGCATGACTGGGGCGCAGCCGCCGGTTGGCTGCTGGCGGCGCTGCACCCGGATCGCGTTCGATCACTTTGTTACGCTCTCGGTGGCGCACCCGAATGCCTTCACCCTGGCGGGATTTGATCAGAGCGAAAAGTTCTGGTACATGCTCTTGTTTCAGTTCCAAGATATCGCAGAGCAGCTGTTAGCCCAGGATGACTGGCAGTTCTTCCGTGCGTGGGGCCGCAATCATCCGGAAACCGGCAGCTGGATCGCTGATCTCGCACGCCCCGGCGCCCTGACTGCCGGCCTCAATCTGGTACCGCGCCAATGCGGCACCGGCGGGGATGCTGCGTAAGGGACCGTTGTTGCCAAGCGTGACGGCGCCTACCCTGGCCGTGTGGGGCAGCGGGGAAGCCTATCTCATCGAGTCACTGGTCGTCAGATCGGTGGAATGGGTTAGCGGGCCCTGGCGGTACGAGCGGCTGGTGGGTGCCAGCCACTGGCTGCAGCTCGATCAACCTGCTCAGGTCAATCACCTGCTGATCGAGTTCTTGACCGGCTAGTTGTCCGGCGCGGCGTCGCCAGGCAGCGGTAGCTGGTTGCGTTGTGTGGGCCTGTCGTCGATTCCGACTCAGGCGCCTATCTCAACCAGCCTGAGAATGTGTTGCCCATGCACTTCATACGCTGAATCGCTGACGCCCAACGAAACACCATCTGCTGAGGCACATGGCAGTCGGCAACGGAAATGTCGCTGCTGCCCGTGCCCTTCCGGGAAGACCCCCCTCTTCCGGGAAGACCCCCTCACGGCCGCCGATTCCAAAACCCGCCAGCGCCACATCCCGCCCATACTCCGCCCCCAGCCCCGGCTCCCACACCACCAGGTGCCGTGAGTACCACGGCGCAAACACCACCCGCCCATCCGGCAGCACGCACCCGCCCAGTACGCCCCCTGCCCGATCGCCGGCACCGCCGCCAGCTCCGGCGCCGGCGTATACGTGTCCGTCGCCGGATCCCAGATCCGGCACTCCAGCAAGTCCGAATTCAGCCCCGGCAGCAGCAGCACCGTCCCATCCGCCAGCAGCGCCCCGCCGCTGAAACAGCCCGCCGCCGACGGCGGCGTGGTGACGCTGAAGGTGTCCGTCGCGGGGTCAAAGATCACCGTCATCCCCGTCCCCATAGTTGATCGGCAGCAGCACCCGCCCATCCGCCAGCAGCACCCCGCTCCCACAGCTCTGCCCGCCCAGCTCCACCGCCACGGCCGCCAGGCTGTCCGCCGCCGGGTCGTAGACCAGCGCCCCCGGCGCCAGGTTGGGCACCAGCAGCACCCGCCCATCCGGCAGCAGCTGGCCCGCCGCAAAGTCCATCCCCGTCTGCAGCTCGGGCGGCGTGCTCGCCGCCGAGACGCGTCATCGTGTCCGCCTGCGGGTCGTAGATCAGCGGCGCTCGTCGCGCTGCAGGGCACCAGCAGCACCCGCCCGTCCGCGAGCAGCGTGCAGCTGTTGTACCCGCTCACCACCGCCTCCCCCGCCGCCTGCAGCCGGTCGCAGCTCCGGGTCGTAGACGTACGCCTGCGCCGTCAGCGACGTCCACGACGGCGCAAAGAACACCCGCCCGTCCTGCAGCAGGCACGCCGCCCATAAAGTCGGTGCCGTCGCCCTGCCTCCCACGGCGCCGCCACCGTGTGCATGCGCCCCCGTGTGCGGATCCCAGATGTGCGGCAGGATCACCGCCGTCCCCGCCGCCCGCCTGCGCCCGGCACAAAGAACACCCGCCCATCCGCCATCACCACCGCGCCGGCGAACAGCCCCTGCCCCTCGTCCGGCGCCAGCGTAAACGCATCCTCCACCACCGTCAGCGCGCGGATCCAGCCCGTTGCACCGCGCCCTGGTCTCCTGCAGCTGCGGCTGCATGCGCTCGGCAAACGCCGGCGGCGCGATCCGCCGCCACGACAGCAGCCCCTCGACCGTCCCCAGCACCATCCCGCTCGCCGTCCGGTCGCTGAGAAACGTCACGACCACCTGCGCGCCCACCGGGATCGGCTGCCGCGTTCATCGTCGGCAGCATCACATCCTCCACGCCGCCCGACCACAAATACACCCGCACCCGCGCGTCGATCCCCTCCATCCCCAGCACCACGCCCAGCGCCGTCCGCAGCACCCCCGCCTCACCCGCCATCATCTCCATCACCACCGCCCCTTCTCACCTCATCGCCTCTTCGTGCCCTTCGTGCCTCGTGGACACCCCTCACCCTCCATCACCGTGCCTTCGCATCCCTCACCGACTCCTTCGTGCGACCTTCGTGGATCCTCTCACCCCATCCACACCCCAAACGTATTCACCTCCGCCAGCTCCAGCCGCTGCCGCAGCCGCCCGCGGTCCCACGTCTCGGTGATGCCGACCACCCGCACGTCCGTGGCATCGACGGTCACCACGTCATACAGCTCCACCCCCAGATTCGCCGACGCCTCGATCCAGCCGAACGACAGCCCGGCCTGCCAGCTTCGCCGCCTCCGCCGCCGCCCGGGCCGTCAGCGACCCATCGGCCCACGCCATGCGCGGTCCACCGCACACGTACGGCGCCGGCCGCACCCCGTCACCGCGGCCGCGTGCGCTGCAGCCATCGCCCACGCCTCGCCCGTCGTCGCCGACGCGCCGGCCCGCAGCCCCACCGCCACAAACAGCCGCGTGTCGCGCCCGTCGTGCGTCAGCGCCCAGTCGGCGATCTCGTGCGTGCCATACCCCTCCGCCAGGCCGTTCGGCGACACATAGGTATAGCTCGACACGCCGGGCAGAGGCAGCAGCTCGACCCGCGTGTGGTCCTGCGCGCTGTCGGCGCCGTCGCTGCGCAGCGCCACCGCCTGGTCGGACAAGTACCGCCGCAGGGCGCCCAGCCCCGACTCGTTCGCACTCCAGACAAAACCGGGCGAAGGATAGACCGCCTGCGGCAGCGTGCCCGTCCCCGTCGTCGTCAGCCCCGCCCAATGGCACATCGCCTCGACGTCGCTCATGCGCAGCCGGTCGCCCTTCATCAGCACCTTCGCCCGCCGCGGCCGCATGTGCGACAGCACGCCCAGGGCATCGAAGGCCAGCACCTCGATCCGCCCGCGGCCATAGGTCACGGCCGCCACCCGAAACGCCAGCGCTCATGGTGCCGGCCGCTGGCCCCCACTGCCAGCGTGCGATCCAGCCACAGCATATCGCCTACGTAGATCTCCGGCGGATAGACGCGCGCAAAGCGCTCGAGCGCAGCGCCGGCCGACGGCATCGCCGACGCGCTGCCGCTCCAGCTCCAGCTGCAGCACGCCGCCGCCCGAAGCTGCTCACCTCGTACTCGTACCTGGTCGGCGTATAGGTCCGCTCGGCGAGGTCGACGGCCGCGTCAGTCTGCGCCGAGGTCCACACCTGCCCGGCACCGACCAGCCAGGCCCGGCGGCCGGCCGCCAGCGGCTGCAGCGTCTCGCATGTAGCCACGCCGCCGTCGGCCGTGCCGTCAGCCGTCGCCCAGGAAGACCGGCTCTTCCATGTCGGCGTTGCCCGGCAGCGCATAGAGCGCCGCCACAAACCAGTACGCCGCCGTCGCCCGCTCCTGCAGGGCAAACAGATACGCCCCGCCGCCCTCGCCAAAGCGCACCCGGTCATAGGCCGCCGCGCCGGCCACCCCGGCCCGGTCCACGACCGTGCGCGCTGCCCCACGCCGTGAACACGCCGCTGCTGTTCACCTGGATCTGCTGGCACGCCAGGCTGTTCCACCCGCGCCGGCGCCCGCCTGCGGCGTCGTACTCGGTGCCCCACAGGTAGGCATAGACCCGGCAGTTTGGGCGCCGCCTCCGGCCCCGGCCGCACGCCTGCCACCTGCCAGTGGCCATAGTTCGCCGGATGCTGCGGCTCCACGCCACCCACCCGGCGCCGGCATCGTGGAAGCCCAGCACGACCGGGATCCCCTTCGTGTTGTAGCCGTTGCAGACGCAGATCCACGTCGAGCCGTAGCCGCACACGCTGATGTTGCTGAACCGGGAATAGTTCAAGCCCGCCGTCATAGGCCACCGCCGGCGCCGCCCCAGCTCACGCCGTCGTTCGTCGACTTCACGCAGTACAGCTTGGCGCCGTCGCCGTACAGCATCCGGATCTCGCTGCCGCTGCGGCCGGCGCCTGGCGTCGACTCCTTGCGTGTCGCTGCTGGCCAGCGTCGCCACCTGCACCGGTGCGGCCGTCAGCGCACTCGTGGCCGCACCGGGCCAGCTCGTCCCGCTGCAGCTCCACGCCGTCACCGAGAACCGCTGCACGCCCACCTTCTTGGCCGCCGCCGACCGCAGCACCCGCACGCACGTACCCGGCCGCCGCGCAGCTGCAGGCCGCCGCCGTCACGTTCGCGTCGCCGTACGGAATGTTGCCGGCCGTGTGCTTGAAGGCCGGCCGCCAGAGCAGCGGATCGCCGGCAAAGGTGCTCCGCCGCTTGCAGCGCACCGTCACGGTGGCCAGCGCATCCGGATGCGCCTGGATCTCCAGCAGCTCGCACTCAGCGCGCGCATAGTCTGAACCTCGATCGCATGATTTACAGGATTTTCTTGATAAGCCCTGCGCGCCCATCGTGAATCCTCCTAATCCCACGATCAGGTTCAGACTACAGCCATCTTCGGCCAGGCCGGCGCCGCCCGCATCCGAACACCATCCCCTCAAACTGCCGCCGGTACACCTCGGCCAGCTCCTTGCACGACGCCAGGTCGCTCGGCGCCGTGCTCGGCCGCCGCGACAGCTGCCGGTAGCGGATCAGGTACGCGTGCGCCGCCGCCGCCAGCAGCAGGGTGCGCTCCGCCGCGGGCGGCAGCGTCGTCGCCACCGCCGCGCCCAAGCCCCTGCACCGTGTACACCTTGCGATACCGCACCCGCACCACCTGGCCCGCCGTCGCCGCCTCCGGCAGCATCACCACGCCCGGCGCCGTCAGCCGCCACGGCACCGCCGCCGTCCGCCACTCGCTGCCGTCTCCTCCCACGGTGTCGCCACCGCCAGGATCTGCTGCGGCGCCAGGCTGTTCAGATCCTGCTCCGCGCCGGGCGTCACCACCGTGAACGACGCCTCGATCGGCGGCAGCCACGCGTTGAGATCCGCCAGCCCCTGCGCCAGCGCCTCCGCCAGCACCGGATCCTCCCACCCATCCGTCGCCAGCGAAGCCCCCACCAACGAAAGCAGCGCCGTCTTCAGTGTTGTCACGGTTGTCGTCATCCTCACGCCTCCAATCGCGCCACCCTTCCGGGGCACAAGGTCCGGCGCACCACTTCCCGGAATCGCGACGATCCTCCCATCGCCGGACCTTGTGCCCCCCGCTTCCAGGAAGTACCTCCTACCCCACCTTCTCGCCGAATCACCCCCAGCGCCTTCTCCCCCACCCCGTCCACCGCCAGCAGCGCCTCATCCGGCGCCGCCGCGACCGCCTCGACCGACGTATACCCCGCCCGCACCAGCACCGCCGCCAGGCGGGCATTGCCCAGCCGCTGCGCCAGCTGCTCCAAGCCCGTGGGCTGCGGCCGCAGGGGCAGGGTACACCTGCCCCGATCAGCCTGCGCAGCTCGGCCTGAAGCGCAGCGACGCCAGCCTCCAGCGCCAGCAGCCGCTCCCCAATCCCAGGTGCGCCGGCCCATCAGACCGTCCCCTCCAGCAGCCACAGCTGCACGTCATAATCCGCCGTCGGCGTCGTGCCGCCCGCCAGGTTGACATCCAGCGTGACGGCGGCGCCGGCGGCGATGGCCACGGCCACCTTGCTCCCGCCCAGATGCCCCGCCTTCCACTCCCCCGCCGTCCCGGCCGTGTTGGCCGCCAGCGCCTTCACCGCCTCGGTCTCGCCCACATTCACATCGACGGTGAACCCGGTCGGCGTCCCCGTAAACGCCTCCGGATACACCGTCACCCCCACCAGCGTCAGCCCCACCGGCGCCACAAACCCATGCACCGCATCCGCATCCCCCTGCGCCTGGCTGCTAAACGACATACACAACAAGTTGCTCATCATTCCTCCTGCTTCATCATCTCGATTCACCTCGACCCCGGCACGCCCCACCGTCATTCCGCCTCGGCGATCGGTATGCGGCGAGCCGGGGACGTTCAATCTCAACCCGTCACGCCGCCCACTACGCGGCCACGTTGTTCTTCCCCACCCCCACATGCGTCGCCACCCCATACGCCCACCAATCCCGAATCTTGATCGGCAGCGTATCGTTCGTAAACATCAGCCCCGCCGTCTCACTCCGCACCTCGTAGATCTCCGGCAGCGCATGCAGCCCACCCTGCGGCGCAGACGCATACGCCATCTGGATCACCGGGTGCAGCCGCGGGTCGACAATCTGCGCCCAGTCCGTCGCATCCGTCCACTCCGGCACCACGATCGGGATCGGCCGCGGGTCGCCCAGCCGCGACTCGCCGTACGGGTTCACCGTCTGCGCCGTCCCGCCGCTGTTCGGCTTGCCGACATCGCCCGTCCCATACCCGAACACCTCCAGCGCCGTGTCGTACAGGTCCACCGGCAGCAGCGCAAAGGTCGGCCACAGCCCCAGCTTCGACCCCGTCCCCGGCACCGTCTGCGCAGAAGATGCCGCTTGCGCGCCGCCGCCCACTCCGCCGCCGAGAACGCCACCGTCGCCAGGTTGCCATGGTTGGCATGGAACAGCGCCGTGCTGTCGTCCACCATCGTCGGCCCCGCGCCGCTCGCCGCCGTGAAGATGCCGGCAATCGCCGCCGACCGCGTCCGGATCGCCGCCTTGACCAGCTCACGCGGGATCGCCTGCATCTTGGCAATGTCGGAGCGCCGGAACATCTCCAGCGTGATGCCGACGTAGACGCCCCGCTTGCCAAACGACATGCTCTCGCCGCGCGTCGCCGGTCACCGCCTCCGTATACGCCGCCCCCTCCGCCACCGTCGGCAGGTTGGCCAGCCCATCCACCATCACCAGGTCGATGTCCTGCGTGCTGCCGTCGTGCGGCCACCACGTCGACGATCCGCTCGTACCAGCGGAAGGTCGCCAGGTTGTCGTAGTGCTGGCGCACCACCTTGTTCAGGCTGTTGCGTGCCAGCCCCGGCAGCGTGGTCGTCGAGGCCGCCGCTCAGCTGGCTGTGCTCGCGGTTGAAGACGCCGTAGAAGTCCACGTCGCCGGTGATGGCCAGATAGACGTCACGGATGTTGCGCAGCGAAGGCGCCGGCGTCGGCCCGCCCTGCACGCCCAGACACCAGTCCAGCGCCTCCTGCATGTCGTCCAGCCCGGTGCGCAGCTCGCGCCCCGTGATCGGCCGCAGCCCCGTCACCACGCTGGGCTGCGCCGCTTCCGCCAGCACCGCCTTCTGCGCCGCAATCAGCCGCTCGACCTCCGCCATGTCCAGGCACTCCGGCTGCTGCCCGGCCACCTGGCGGATGAGGATCTGCGCCGCCTCCGGCAGGCCCGACTCCTCCAGCGCCGTCTCCAGCTGCAGGCGGTTGCGCATCACCTTCAGCTCCTGCACCTCCGCCACCACCTCGCTCCCGCAGGCCCGCAAACTCCGCCGCCAGTCCACCGCCTCGCCTTGACCCTGGCACGGCGCACGCACTTTCACCTCGACGATCGCTCTGCGCCGAGCCAGGGACATTCTCCACCGTTCCGCTCTTCCATCATGCTCTCCTTGCACAACTCCACACAACTCCGACTAAGACATGCGTGCCCGCCGACGCCGGCACGTTCACTGCCGAAATCTCACGGCCGATCGGCTCCACCTGCACCATCTCGCAGGTGATGCTCTTGGCCGTGCACCACATACGTTCGCCCCGGCACATGGCGGCACTCTGCGCCAAAGACATCCTTGCCGCAGATCGAGCACAGCGGTCTCCCCACGCTTGAACCAGGAAATCGAAAAGCGGTCGATGCGCCCGGCGAGGAAGTCGCCGATCCCCTCCGCCGTCGTCAGCTTGACCCGGGCGTGCATCTCCGTGCCATCCGGCCATCCATCCAGCACGCCGTCACGATCCCATCGCGCGCGGCGATATCCTGCATGTCGTGGTTGCGCAGAAACGGCACGCCCACAAAGCTCGCCGCAAAGGCGTCCATCTCCTCATCGCGAAAGCGGACATAGTTCCAGTTGGGATAGGCGGCCCGGAACACCACCGCCTCAAACTCCAGCTCCTGCAGTTCGCCGGCCGCGTGCTGCTTGCGCAGCTCCGCCCGGTCCAGCCCGGCCCACAGCACCCCGGCCTCCACCACCGCCGGCTCGCTCGCCAGCACCATCTCCACGCATCTGTCGTCGTCCTCTCATTCGTTCGCTCCTCTTCGTGCCCTTCGTGCCCTTCGTGCCCTTCGTGGATCATCTGCGCAATCTCCCCTTCCGTGATCTGCTCGCCGGCAAACTTCACAAACCAGCGCAGCGCCATCTTGCGGTACGCCGGCCCGCTCCCCACCAGCTGCGCCACGCGTGCTCAAGCCAGAGGCCAGCTGCATCGCCGCCTGCGCCAGCTTCTGGTTGTCCTCGACGCTGATATCCGGCAGCACCGCCGTGATATCCGCCGCCGTCACGTTGTGCCGCAGCCGCCGTTCGCCGGCGGCGTAGCGCCGCCAGGCCACCAGCACCAGGTCCGTCAGCAGCCAGGCCAGGTACGCCTGCCGCCGCCGCAAAAACCGCCGCCGCATCTCCGTCATCACCTGCCCGGTCGCCAGGTTCGAGTCCTCCCCCTCGCCCAAATCCAGCAGCGACGTCCCCGGCCCGCCCGCCACAATCATCCACCGGATCGCCCGGCCGTCGTTCGCCGCATCGTTGGCATTGCAGATTCGGCGCCACGGCCGTCCACGTCTCCTGCTCGTCGGCGATGATCACGCTGCCCGGCTCCGGCGGCTGCCGGTAGCGTTCGGCCAGCTCGGTGCGCAGCCGGGCCGGCGCCTTCACCACCCACAAAAACGCCCGCACCCCCGCATTCAACCGCACCCGGTCCTCCAGCCAGCGCGAGTACCGCTTGAGCCAGGGCAGGATCGGCGCCAGGTCCGACTCCCCGCGCAGCGCGCCCACCGGCCGGTTGACCGCATAGTGCAGCATCAGCGGCGTGGCCAGATCGGCGGCGTCAGGATGCAGCGGCGACACCCACCACGTTCGTCCGCGCCGCCGGCCAGCCCCACCTCCTTGTAGCGCAGCTCCGCCTCGTAATCCCCCTCCCGCCACTCGATCCGCTCGACGATCGACGCCGGCACGCAGCGCACCGTCGACGTCCGATCCTGCGGATTGGTAAACAGCACCGGAAAGATCTCCCCCGCCCGGCACAGCTCGTCGCACCATTCCGGGATGCGCTGCTCCATCTGGTTGCGCTGCCAGAACTCGTCGATAAACCGCTGCAGCGGCGCATACTCCGACTGCGCAGGGTGATCCCGTTCCCCACCACATACGCCGTCACCATCCCCACCAGCCGCCGCGCCAGCGGATTCTGCCGCCACGCCTCGCGGGCGTCGTCCATCTCCTGCTGCAGCTCCCCCCACCCCTTATCCGCCACGCCCTGCGGCGGGGCGATCGGCTCAAAGCCATCGTTGCGCCCGGCCCGGCGGCACCAGCGTCACCGCCGCCAGCCAGGTGGCAAACCGTTGCATCGGCGTCATATCATCTCCTCCCCTTCCAGGAAGCCCGTCCTCCAGGAAGCCCACCTCCAGGAAGCCCCCTAAGGATCCACTTCCCGGAAACGTCCCAAACAATCAAGAAGATCTCAAGCCTCCGATCCCAGAATCAAGGTTCAGACAATCACCAGCCGCCCTTGTCATACACCGACAGTGGATCCATCTGCACGATCATCGTGCTCACGCCAGCCGCCGGCTTCCACGCCACCGCCGCCACCGCCAGCGCAAACGCATCCGCCCGGTCATCGTGCAGCCCCTGCCGGCGCCCGCAGCGTCGACGCCTCGATGCGACGCCAGCTGCGCCGCCGTCTCGCTGCCGCGGATCATGCATGCCCCGTCGCGCACCGCATCGGCCACCAGCCCATACAGCAGCGGCTTCCCCTTGACGTTGCTCAGCCACCCCGGCTTGCCGTCATACCCCTCCAGCACCCGCAAGTTCCCCAGCCGCTGCAGCTCGCGGATCAGCAGGTGCCCATGGTTGTTGCGCTCCGCCATCACGTCGGCGTCGTTGTACCAGCGGCCCACCTCGTCGAGGTAGGCGGCAAACGTGGACGGCTCGATCTTCCCCGTGATCTCCGCCACCTGCGCCCACGTCTCGGCATCCAGCACGCAGGCCGCCGACTCGTCGCTGTTCGGATTGCCCTCGGCCGGGTCGGCGCCGATCACGTACCGGCGCCCGGGGATCGGCTCCTCCCAGACGGTCAGGCCCGGGAAGCGACCGGAGGTCGCGGCTTCCGGGAAGGGTGGGGCGCCGACGCAGGCACGTGGGCGTGCCGCCGGACCCGCACATCGGTGTCGGGCTACGCGGAGTCCGTCCGTGCAGCGCTTCACCCACGCCCACGGCAGCCGGCGGTCCAGCTGCTCGGCCGCCAGCGCCTCCTCCGGCGAGGCCGGATACTCGGCATAGAAATCGTCGTGCGTCCCCCGCTGCGCATACATCTCGGCCTGCACCGACGGCCGCCACGCCTCATCCCGCCCCGGCCGCGACCACCATGGCAGAAACACGTGCCGGTAGTCGCCGGTGCCCTGCGACGGCCGCCCGGAAGAGGTTCTTGAAGGTCGAGATCGGCCGCTTCTTATCCGACGTGGACACCAAAAACAGCTGGCCGCCGGCGTCGATGGTCGGCTTCACCGCGTTCAGGAACTGGCTCAGCTCCGGCACGAAGTCGGCCTCGTCGACGAGCGCCAGCGTGCCGGTGTAGGAGCGGCCGGACCTGGTGGAGAAGGCGAGGGCGCGGGAGCCGTTGGAGAGGATCCAGCGCGTTTCGTTGCTGTGCGTGACGGACCGGGCGCGCAGGTGCGGCGGCAGGCGGTCGTACATGCCGCGCAGCCGCCAGAGGAGTTCCTTGGATTCCTCTTCGCGCAGGGTGAAGAGCAGGATGGTGGCGGGGGATTGGAAGAGCATGAGCCAGAGGGCATAGCTGAGGGACAGCCAGGAGATGCCGAGCTGGCGCGCCTTGAGGATCACCAGCTTGCGGCTCGCGGCCATGGCGGCGAGCGTCTCGGCCTGGGCCGGCCAGAGGTCGAACTTGATCCAGTCCTGCCCGGTGGCGTCGTAGATGTAGACGCAGTCGCGGACGAAGGCGGCGGGATCGAGGCTGTAGGTGAGCCATTGGACCTTTAGCGCGGCTGACGTTCATGGTCGGCGTGGGATTGCGCAGCAGTGTAGTCGCCTGAGGCCGTGCGAGCACGGCGACGAAGCTCAGTTCTCGCAAGACAATCGCTGCTGCCGCCGAGCTCAGGCCGACGTTCGGACAACGATCATCCGCCCAGCAGCGCCCAGAGTGGCGTGAGGTCCACGCCGGTCACTGTCATCGTGACGAAGACGGCGAGCAGGGCAGCGATGATGACGACCGACAAGCCAGAAGCGGCCCCGTGGGCTCCGAGAGGCCGGCGAAGAGCTCCCGAAGTGCAGTCCACATGACGGATGCTCCTTTCGGTGAAGAACCGGTCGTGAATGTCCCGGGACGTGAGGCAATCCGGGAATGTCCGAGTCCGGTACCGGGCGACTCACCAGTGCCTCACCACATACTCGCTCACCGCCGGCGGGCAGTGCGTCAGCGCCTCGTCCAGCGCCGCCCCCGGCTCCATGCTCAGCCCGATGTTGTGCCAGAAGTGCTGCGTGAGGACGGCGGCATCTTCGTGCGTGATGTCTTCGCTGAGCGTGATGACATGCGGCACCACCCCCAGCCAGTCGCCGATGCTGTCGCCCCGGCAGCTCGCCAGCAGCATGATGCGCACCCCAAACAGCCGCTCGCTCAGCCAGTTGCCGTCCGCCACCCCGTCGGCGAATTCGACGCCCTCCGGCGAGGCATGCAGCGCCAGGTGCAGCAGCTCGATCGGCCGCCCCAGGCTGCGCTCGCGCCGCAGCGCGTCGGCAAACTTGGGCCGCGTGGCGTCGAGCAGCGCGCTTGAACTTGAGTCCGGTGGCGGAGCGCACCGCCCGCAGCGCCGCCAGGTCCAGCATCAGCGCGCTGTCGGGGCCGATACAGACCAACAGCGTGCGGCCGGCCGGATAATCGCTCGTGCGAGGCGCAGCCGCTGCGCCGGATGCCATGTCGGCACGGCGGGCTGGCTCGTGCGCGGATCGCTGCAGCTTCGAGCGCCCGCTGCGCCGCCCGCAGGTCGTCGGCCGTGATGACCAGGCTGCTGTCGGGGTCGTCCCTTTTCGTAGTCGCCGCGCTCGAACTCCTGCCGCTCGGCCACCAGCAGGTCGCGCAGAAAGACCCGCATCTGCGGCAGCCATGCACGCGCCAGCTGCTCGTCGGCCGCCGTCATGTTGGCGGTGTCGAGCACCTCGCACACGGCGTCCAGGTAGTCTTCCATGCGCTCGACGCGGCGGCTGTGCAGGGCGAGGCGCGTGTTGCGCTCGCTGAGGGCCAGCAGTTCGCGCTGGTGCACATCCCAGGCATGGGCACGTTCGCGCCAGTGCCAGCGGCGTGCCGTAAGCTGACCAGTCGCCGCCCGTTGTCAAGAGGTGCGCCGCGCGTCTGCCGGCCTGCCGCAGCTGCGGCACCCTTAAGCGTGCGCGTGAGCCCCAGCTCCAGGTACACCTGGAAGCGGCCATACCACCGGTCCGGCTCGCCCGGCATCTGGTCCCACGGCTTGCGTTCGCCTGCCTCCGGCGCCATCCTCTGCCTGCGTTTCGCCCATGCCGCCCCCTTCCGCCCCGCTCCTGGCCGCCCATCAGCACATCTGTTCGTGCCTCCATCCTCCCACGCCCGGAGCTAAAAATCAAGCGACTACTTACATCAATTTTTCTTCCAGTGTAAGGAGAGTGTGGTTTGCTGGCGGATTTCCCTACGTTTCGCTTGTACGGATTTGGTCTGAAAACGGTCTTATCAAAACGCCTGAGAACTTCTTCAGTAATAGTGTGCGCACAATGTCTTAACTAACTTCATACATTTAAGAAGGAAAGGTAACATGCTTCGCAAGAAACTTCTTCGCCTCGGCCACCCAGTTTCCCTCCCGGCCCTGCTAGAAGCCCTGGTCGCCGACGCCAACCGGCGCGACCGCGACTACCGTCCCCACGTCGACAGCCTCACGTATCTCGTCGCCGACGGCCGCAAGCTGCCGCCCTGGGTAGACATCGGCTGCGGCGAAATCGGCCTGATCCTCAGCGACGAACCCTGCCCCGAGCTGCCGATCGGCACGCTCCTGCTGTGGATCCAGCTCCGCCCCGTGCCCCGGCCGCGGGCGCGTCGCCGACGGCCTCTACTCCGGCCACGTGGTGGTCTCCCTGTGGCAGGCACCGAACTATCCACTCTCCAAGCGCGAGGTGAACTGGATGGTGGCCGACCACTGCGGCGCTTATCGCGACCGCTGGTGGCGATCCTGACGCGCGGCTGGGGTACCCTGAGCGATAACAACACCAGGCGCTCGCCGGCCGACGCCGAGAAATTCGCCCCTCCCTACATCGTGCTGGGCAAGACTCCCGCTCCCACCCCCAGCGCTGCGCCCCACGACCCTGAACCCGAGCAGGCGCCTGATTGCGCGCCTCCCAGCGTCGCACGCCGCCGCAAAGCCCGCCCCGGCCTCGGCAAAGGCCAGCCGCGCACACCTTGGAACAAGGCGCTGATGGCCAAGATGAGCGCCGTGCCCACCGAGGAGCTCTACGACTTCCAACGCTTCTTCCAAGGCTGGGCCGAGGACTACCTGCGCGAGGCCGGCCATCTGCCCCGTTACCCCGAGGACGACTTCGAAGACGCCGCCATTTCCTGCGCCGAACGCATCATCCGCATCCGCGCCGCCCACCATTCGTAAGCGCCCAAGATCCCCCTAGAAACCGAGTTACCCCTAGAAACCGAGTTTCTCAGAGAAACTCGGTTTCTTGTCGTCGCCCCCTCCGGCGAAACTCGCCGCCACCCCTAATCGCGCGGCCCCGAAACTCGCGAGATCGCCAAAATTGCCCCAAAATTGGTGCGAAGCCCCAGGGTTACATAAGCCCGGCCGCGGCGCACACTCCTTTCAGAACGGTTCATCGTCTCTTGAAAGGAGTCACAACGCCGCATGTCACACGTCCAGTGCTCGCCCCAGCCTCCATCCTTGCGCGAGCCGCCGCCGCCGCCGCCGCCACCGCCGCTGCTGATTCAGCTGCACCCGGCATCTCCCTCACCAGCAGCCAGTTCGCCCGCCAGGTGATCCGCCGGCTGCTCGACGGCGCCGACCCCGGCACCTTCGCCACCGTCCCCCAGTGCAGCTACGGGCCCTGGGCCGAGGTCGTCGGCCTGCTGCTCGGCGCCCCGCGACGCCGCACCGGCGGCCCCGCCGCCGTCCGCACCGTCTACAGCTCGCTCGTCCGCCTGGACGAAAAGCTCATGCTGCTGATGGCGGCCGACGACACCCCGCCGCGCACCTCCTTCACGATCGCCGAGCTGCTCTGCCGCCAGCTTCCCCGCGCTCAAGTTCATCATCGCCGGCCTCCTGCCGATCGGCCTCTCGATCCTCGCCGGCCGCCCCAAGGAGGGCAAGTCGCTGCTGGTGCTCCAGCTCACCCTCGCCGCCTACCTCGGGCGCCACCTTTCTCGGCTTCGCCGTGCCGCGCCTCAAGATCCTCTACCTGGCGCTCGAAGACACCCCCTACCGCATCGCCGACCGCCTGCGCAAGCTGGCCGGGGGCATGGGCATCGACCTCGCTCCCTTCCTCCAGGGTGCCGTACGCGGCGATCACGCCGTCCAATACGGCGACGTCACCATCGTCACCGCCTGGTCCTATCTCAGCGACCACGGCATGGCCGACCTGCGCACGACCATGGACCGCGACCGCCCCGACGTGGTGATCATCGACACCTTCAGCCGCATCCTCGGCCGCGGCGACCAGATGGACCAGCAGGAGATGACCCAGACCATGGCCTCGCTCCAGCGCCTCGCGCTCGACCACGAGGCCGCCATCCTCCTCGTCGACCACCATCGCAAGAGCGCCCGCACCTCGCCCGACGCCGACCCCATCGACGACATCATGGGCAGCACCGCCAAGGCCGGCGTCGTCGACTGCGCCATGGGCCTCTACCGCCGCCACAACCAGGACGAAGCCACCCTCAAGCTCTGCGGCCGCGACTTCGGCGACAGCGAGCTCGCCCTCGAGTGGGACCCCGACGCCTTCTGCTGGAACCTCAAGCAGCCCAAGGCCCCCAAGCCGCGCCAAGCCCGCCCGCACCACCTACACCCTCCGCGAGCAGGAAACCATCGACGCCCTCGTCGAGATCAGCGCGAGCTCCGAGCTTGGCGGCGCAACCCTCACCCAGCTCGTCGCCCGTACCGGCCACAACAAAGGCAGCCTCTACACGCGCCTCCAATCCCTCGTCGAGCGCGAAGCGCTAGAAACGCACCAAACCCCGCGGGGACTGGTCTACAGCCTTGTCAACGCCACCCCCGCGGCATCGCCCGTTGACCCAGTTGATGCCGTTGAGCCAGTTTACCTAGTTGACCCGGTTGATCCAGCCAAAATCGCACTCCCGCCCGCCAATCCTCCAAAAACCGCCTCAACCCCCTCAACCCCAACCACGGCGCGGGCAATGGGAGAACGTCCCCGTCTCGGCGCAGGGAGCGGCGGCAGGGCGGGGTGATCGCGGCGCCGTGCCGGGGTCGAGGGGAGCGGTGGCGTGATGAAGGCCTTGCTGTTCAGCCTTATCGAGCGTGACGTCCCGCTCAAGCGCACCGGCAGCACCCACGGCGGCGAATACTCCTCCCCCTGCCCGCTCGACGTGCTACCAGGGCCTGCTCAGCGGCTGCGACCATTTCAAATATTGGCGCAGCGTCAACGGCCAAGAGCGCTGGGCCTGCCTCGGCCCCAAGGCCGGCCGCAGGGGCTGCGACAAAGGCGGCGACGCCATCCAATACCTCCGCGAGCGCGACCACCTCACCTATCGCGAGGCGTGCGAACGGCTGGGGATCGCGCCGCGGGGAGGCTTCCAGGAAGGGTCCGGAAGAGGCTTTCGGACAGGAGATGCTGTTCGCGCCGGACCCTTCCTGGAAGCCGGTTCCCTCTCGCTCACCCCACCCAATCCCATCTGGCAGGCGCACGCCAACGGCCATGCCGCCGCGCTGCGCCGCCCAGCTCTGGTCCGATGCAGGTGCCGGCGCCCGCGCCTATCTCCACACCCGCGGCCTCTTCGACGACGTCCTGCGCGCCCACAACGTCGGCTACAACCCCGCCGACGTCTGGGAAGACCACGCCTGGTGGGGCCTGCCCAAGCCCGAGCGCGGCAGCGGCGATCAAGGTCGCAAGCGTGTCTGGCTCCCCCGCGGCATCACCTTCCCCTGGTATGTCGACGGCGCGCACCTGGCGTCTCAACGTCCGCCGCCCGCTCACGCCGCGTGAGGCCGCCGCGGGCGAGCCCAAGTACATCGGCCCCGCCGGTTTCGCCAACGCCCTCTACAACGCCGCTTCCCTCGCTCCCCGGCAGGGTGAGGTGCCCCCCGCCGTCCTCGTCGAGGGCGAGATCGACGCCCTGACCATCGTCCAGGCCTGCGGCGCCGAGGTCGCCGCCGTGGCCACCGGTTCCACCGGCGGCAGCCGCCGCGGCCCCTGGGTCGCCCGGCTGGCGCTGGCCCCGGTCGTCCTCGTCGCCTTCGACGCCGACACGGCCGGCGACGGCGCCGCCCAGTGGTGGCTCGACATCCTCCCCCGTGCGCTGCGCTGGCGCCCGCCGCTCCACGACGTCAACACCCTGCCCGACCCCGAGGCCGTCGCCGCTCTGGGTCCGCCGCGGCCTCGCCGCCGCGCAGGAGCAGGTTCCATCCCTTCGTCCCGTACGGTAACTCTCATTTCCATCAGAAAGGCACGCTTCATGTCCACACCATCACACCACCCTCACGCCCTTTCAGCGGGCCGTCCTGCGCCGCCTGGTGCAGGGGATCGGCGCCTATCCCTCCCCCGACCTGCGCCTCCTCGGCTACCTCATGATCTTCCTCGTCCTCGAGACCCTCGACGTCACGCCCGCGCAGATCGACAGCGTCCTCGGCGTCGGCGTCACCACTCTCCTCAACGAACTCGTCGACGAGGGGGCCGCAAGCGCCCTCATCCGCGTCCCCGTCTTCGGCACCGTCGCCCCCGACGGCCACATTGCCTACACCGACCAAGCGCAGCGCTGGCTGCAGGAGCACGACCATGTCCAGCTAAGACTGAACCTGCCAAGACTGAACCGACCAAGCCGGTACCCGGCCAATCCGCCGAGCAGTCCCAAACGGTGCGGCGCCGCCACGCCAAGCCGCCCCTGGCCCCCGACGACCCCACGCCCGCCCGCAGCAAGTCCCAGGCGTCCGCCGGCAAACCTGCCGCCAGGCCAAAAGTCCAGATGCGCAGCTACATCCCCACCAACTATCTCACCCCCGAGCAGCTCGCCGCCCTGCGCACCATCGTCCACACCTACCTGCCCGACCTCAGCGACCCCGCCGCCGTCGAAGTCCTCCTCGTCCTGCTCGAAGTCTGTCACATCCTCGACCTCTCCGACTACCGCCTGCGCCAGATCTTCGGTGGGCGCCAGCTCCACGCGTTAGAAACCTGGGGCGACATCGTCCCGCCCAAGCAGCGTCCCGCCGAGCTCCACCGCGCCTGGGTCTGGCCCTCCAACACCTACCAGCCCCAGCTCTACCCCATCGCCGAAGACGGCACCATCCGCATCTATGCGGCGCCCGAACCGGACGACCAGACCGCCGGCGAGCCTCCCGCCTGACCCGCTCGGACCGCAGGCGTCCTCGCCTGCCTCCTTGTCCTAATTCATGAATCCAATCAAAACGAAAGGCATTCACCCATGACCATCACCCCTCGCCAATACCAATCCCTCCAATCCGAGGCCTGCCGCCTCGCCGAAGATCTCCCCCGCACCCAGCTCCTCGACAGCCTCATCGCCGTCTACGAAGCCGGCCGTCTCCTGCACATGACCAAGAGCGCCCTCGTCGGCCTCCTCGGCAGCGTCGCCCTCCGCTGCGTCGACGGCGAGATCGACGACGAGGTCCCGCCCGTCCCGCCCGCCGCCGGCCTCTGGCCCCGCCTCGTCCGTGCCGCCGCCTACGACGACCAGGGCAACCTCGCCCTCGCCGGCGTCGACGACAACGACCGGCCCTGGCACGAAGCCGTCACCGGCCGCAGCCAGGAGGCGTGGCTCCTCAAGCAGCTCTACGTCGAGCGCAAGTTCGGGCGGCGGCCGCGGCAGGCCAAGGGGCGCAAGAAGGCGGCGCGGTAACCAAGTCCTCTAAGGTGTGGTCCTCCCCCTCGTAGGCCGCACCTTTCAATACCTCTTCCTTCCCTCTGGGCGGGCGCGTGGACAACGTGCCCGCCCTTCTACATTCCTAAACGGATTTGAGCTAGCATCCCTGCTCTGGCCGGCGGCTCGCCATTCCCTAGATTGAACAAATCTTTGATCCATGCTATTTTGCCTGTAGAGTAACAGTGTTCTAGAATTGAGAACATCCGTTCTGTTTGTCGCTGCTCAACCATCCGAATTCGTTGGCTGTTTATACCATGTCTGTGCCCGCGGCACCCAAGATCTATCATATAGTTCATATTGACCGGCTCCCATCGATCATTGCCGATGGGTGTCTATGGTGCGACGCAGAGATCAGCCGTCGCCGGCCCGCTGGAACCACGATTGGTATGCACGACATCAAGCAGCGGCGGCTGACACAACTCAAGCTGACCAGCCATCCCGACTTATTTGTCGGCGATTGTGTTCCGTTCTATTTCTGCCCACGCTCGGTAATGCTTTACTTGATTTACAGGGCGAACCATGCCCAATTGACCTACCGAGGTGGGCAGGGCCCGATCATTCACTTAGAGGCTGATTTACGGCAGACCGTGGCCTGGACGGAGCAGCATGGGCAAAGGTGGGCTTTCAGCCTATCTAACGCCGGCAGTTCCTACTTCGAAGACCGCTGCAGCCTCGATCGTTTGGGCGATATTAACTGGGCAGCGGTGCAGGCACGTAATTGGCAAGCTCCTCAGGATCAGGAGGGCAAACAAGCGGAGTTTCTCGTTGAACACCACTTCCCGTGGGAGTTGGTCACGCGCATTGGTGTACTGTCTAGAGAGATCTACCGGCAAGTGTCTGCGGCATTGATGGCTACCACGCATCAGCCGAGGACAGAGATACGAACCGAGTGGTACTACTAGGATGGGGTTGCTATGATCACCTACAAGACCGGCGATCTGCTAACCGAAGATGTCGAGGCATTGGTTAACTCCGTCAACTGTGTCGGCGTGATGGGCCGCGGTATCGCCCTGCAGTTTAAGAACATGTTCCCGAGCAACTTCAAAGCCTATGCCGCTGCCTGTGCACGAAACGAAGTCCAACCTGGAAAGATGTTTGTATTTGACACAGGCCAACTGACCAACCCGCGCTACATTATCAACTTTCCGACCAAGCGTCACTGGCGCGGGAAAAGCCGAATGGAGGACATCGAGGCGGGCCTTGTTGCACTGGCAGCAGAAATCAAAGCCCGCAATATCCAGTCCATCGCGATCCCGCCGCTCGGCAGCGGGCTCGGCGGCTTGGACTGGAAGGAGGTTCGTCCACGCATTGATGTCGCGCTGAAAGATCTTCTCGATCGACGCATCGTCGTGTACGAACCCAGCAGTATCGCCGAAGACACCTACGTTAACCGCTCGCGCAATGTGCCGCAAATGACCGCAGGCCGCGCGGCGTTGGTGGGGTTGATGGATCGCTACCTTCGTGGCCTTCTAGATCCGTTTGTGACACTGCTCGAACTGCACAAAATGATGTACTTCCTGCAGGACGTAGGCGAGCCGCTGCAACTCAAGTTTACCAAGGGCCCCTATGGTCCCTATGCCGAAAACCTGCGGCACGTGTTGAATGCGATAGAAGGCCACTTGATTTCCGGCTACGCTGCCGGCGGCGATGCGCCGACCAAACAGCTTGAATTGGTGCCTGGCGCGCTTGAGGAGGCCAATCGGTTTCTGGCTGACAAAGGCGAAACTCAGCAGCGTCTCGCGCGTGTGTTTGACTTGATCGACGGCTTCGAATCCCCGTTTGGCCTTGAACTCTTGTCGACCGTGCACTGGGTCGCCAAGCACGAAGCGGCGCAATCCGTGGATGCAGCCGTCGCACGCACCTATGCTTGGAACCCGAGAAAGCGCCAATTCTCGCCGCGCCAGATAGCCCTTGCGCTGGAAGTGCTTGCGGAGAAGAATTGGGTGAGCTGACTGGGTTGAAGCATGTCTCCCGCCCATTCTAACGTTTCTTAAAACCAGGCGCGTGTGATGCTGCCACAGTTCGAAGTCATAGACGAGGCCGGCCACATCCTCCACCCCCGCCGACCACAAGGCCCGCACGTCCAGAATCGGGTACAGCTTGTCGTACCCAAAGTGCAGGATAACGGACGCCATCGGCCAGCCGGTGCCGGCAAGTAGTGTCAGCACCTAGGTGCGTAGCCGTGACAAAAGTCCAGAGTTTTGCTGGAGTTTGCCCCCTTGTTTTGGCGCACGCTGAGGTATATCGTTGTGCCGGCACACGCCTGCGTGTGGCAAAAGCTTTCCCCGCATACGGATAGATTCCCCCTGAAAGGACACAACCAAGATGTACATGCGCGAACGTTTCCACGCCGAGCTACCCCCTATGCCCGACGCCATATCGATGGACGTAACCGAAGGTGCCCAATGGTTCCTGCGCGACGACGAGCGCACCAACTTCTATTCCTGGAACGAGTTCCGCTGCCTGCTGCCTCCTGCCGAAGACCTCTGGCTGGAGTTTGTCTTTCCGCGCCAGGTGCACACGGATGCCGGCCTGGTCGATTTGCCGGCACATTTGCACAGCGCAGCTATGCGGGTGGAGAGCACGGAACTCGAGCCGGAGCAGCGCGATCTCCTGCGCGGCCAGCATTATCGCCTGCTTAAGGGGGCCATGGTCGAAACCTTCCCCAAGTTCGGCATGGAGCGCATGCCGATCCCGGATGCTGAGGACAGCGACACGCCGCCCCATTGGCTGCTTGTCGGCCGGACGCTGGTTGCCAGCAAGCGCCAGCCGGCCCTCATCAACATGTGGGCCATGACCTTAGATGAAAGCGGCCGCTGCGTCCGTTCGGTCGCCGCTCCCTTGCCGTGGGGCCTCTGTATGCTGGCGTTGAATTCAAGCCAAGAGAAGGCACAGGCCGTCTATGCTGCACTGGACCCCGAGCTGAAGGTGCAGATGCTGCAGGAGTTCAAGGACGAGTTTGAGCAGCCCTTCTTCTACTGCCTGGCGCTGCTCAACTGTCGCAACATCGAGATCAAGGATCGGACCGCCACGCCGGCCCCCATTCTCAAGCAGCGCGCCAGTAAGGGCGTTCCCTACTTCCAATACAAGGTGCTGAAGATCCCTGCCCTGCGCGCCTACCGTGCCGCCCAGGCGGCCAACCCCGGCGAACCCGAGCCCAAGGCCCTCCACTTCGTCCGCGCCCACTTCAAGGACTTCACGGAAAAGGGCCTCTTCGGCAAGAACAAGGGCGTCTACTGGTGGCACAGCCAGGTCCGCGGCGATCCCAGCAAGGGCGTCGTCGACAAGGACTACAAGCAGAAGCACGGGTAAACGGCTCTTGACCCGGACCTGCGCTCATCCATATAGGATCTACATAACTATCGCCAGTGGAGTTCCCGGCTGCGCTTGATCACTTCCCCCACCCATGCTATCCTCGCTACATATGATCGAAGCAGCCATCATGCACCAGCTCGTCCAGGAAGCCGCCATGGGCATCGGCGACATCCTCAACGCAGCCGCCGCGCATACTCCCGGCGGCTACGTGCCGCGCGCAGATCGGCCCGACCTGGTGGTGGTCGATCCTGCGCTCGCACCCCTGTTTGACCAGGCGACCCTGCTGGCGACCGAGCTGGGCATCACGCTGCCCAAGGTCGTGATAATGCCGTCTGCGGGCCTGCTCGAACTGGTCAGCACCCGGCAGTGGTCGCGCACCGTCAACCCAGTTCCCCTAGCGGCGGACGCCCCCCTGGATTTGCTTTCCGCCGCCGGCTACGGCCCCACGGGCGAGTTCCTCACGCAGCTCGTGGCAGAAAGCAGCCATAGCACAGTCCGCCTGCTGGCTGTCGGCGGCACCTACACCGGTGAACTTCCCTACATGGACGCGCCCGACGAGCAGATCGCGGTCGGCGGCGGCACGGTGCAGATCGCCGTGGTCTATCTCACCCCCAACTACTACCCCGCCGAAGACGGCCCGCTCGACCTGGCGGCGCTGGCCGAGCAGGCCATGCTCCCACCGCGACCTCATCCTGGC
Organism: uncultured Chloroflexia bacterium; assembly: GCA_963701415.1. GTDB lineage: Bacteria > Chloroflexota > Anaerolineae > Caldilineales > Caldilineaceae > Fredericiella. The sequence continues at coordinate 360,537 of CAVPAH010000012.1, read as the reverse complement.
ACGCATCCAGCCCCTCTAACGGCTGGGCAGCTGCCCGGTCATCTCCATCGCCCCAACTGCCGCAGTGGGAATGAGCCCGGTGCCGCCCGGATTGTACGGCCCGTCGCACGGGATACGCGTCCAGCCGCTTGCGCCTGCCAGCGCGCCGGTATCCGCCGTCCCCGCCTTCGTCCAGAACGACGTGCTGCGCGACCGCGCCGTCGCATAGTAGAGGTTCCACGACCCGCTGCCCACCAGCAGCCACTGCACGCCGTCCCAGACCTGCAGGGCAGTGGCAGATCAGAGAGCGCACACCAAGTTGTGTGACAAGCCGTATCCCATCCGCCTGCAATCAAGTGCTAGTCAAGCACTTTTCAGAATATCGTGTCGGTGCGCAGCAAAGATTCCTACAAGTGAACGCGATACAGTCGGTCAGTAGCACCGCTCGTAAGCAATCCCGCATCTACCATTTCCTTTACTATCGCTTGAAACTTCTCATCAGCCTGCATCATGGCTGCAACCTTTTCCATCTCGGCGAGAGACTCGAATTTTCTGACCCAGTGGATCTCTCCCAGATTCCCACCGATATTTGTCAGGACTTCTCCAGGCCACGCAGGGAAGGTATCGTTCAGATGCTTCATTACTCGAATCGCCCATTCAAGAGCCTCAGCATCTTTGCCCCATGCTACCTCTGCTGTTCTTGTCCAATAAACCGCCATCGTGATAGCCCTCCTTTAGGGGATCAACTTCTCTGGAATGCCCAAGCCAACAAAGTAGAGTTGCATTATATGGTTTATTCTGATACACGCAAGCGACAGAAATTAGGAGCCTCGGGGGGACATAGGATATCGTCGTACGCTGGCCACATTCTCTCCGCATCACGCAAAGGGGCGTGCCCTACTGCCCCAACTGCGGGCAGTCGTCGCGGGGCTTACGGAGCCGCCGGCGCTTTCCTGGCGTGTGGTGTGGGTTATCGTTCACGATATGGTCACTGGAGCACAGCTCCAGTAAAGTGGCGTCCATGCCGGTAACAGCCATAGCCCGATTGACAGTAATTTATGGCCTCGATATAGTGGGCACTCCAGTTAATCAGAGTGAATTGGCGTTCAGTCGATGGAGGGCTACTTGTGCTGGAAGATAAGGTTGCATTAGTTACAGGCGGTAGTAGCGGGCTCGGTCGCGCCGTTGCGGTTGAGCTTGCCCGCAGGAACTTTAGAATTGCTATTGCGGCACGGCACGAGACGTCTTTGGCTGAGGCGGCAGCGGAGATCGGCCAGCACGGAGGTCGGGTTCTGGCTATCCAGACGGATGTCACTGATCGCAGTGCGGTTGAAAGAATGGTCGCTGTGGCCGAAGGTGAATTGGGAGCGATCGACGTGTTGGTCAATAGCGCAGGGGTGAATCACGCAATAGGTGAGCTGGCGAAGGTCGATCCTGACGATTGGTGGCGAGAAGTCGAGATCAATCTGCGTGGTCCGGCTCTCTGTGCGCGCGCTGTTCTACCGGGTATGATAGCCCGCAAAAGCGGCAGGATCATCAACATGGCGAGCATGGCCGGCGTGCAGGCTCTGGAAACCTTGTCGATGTATTGTGTGAGTAAGGCGGCATTGATACGGCTGAGTGAAGTCCTGGCGTTGGAGACACGGCGACACGGGATTGCGGTGTTTGCGGTTCATCCCGGAACTGTGCGTACACCCATGAACGACTATATCGCTAACGCCGAGGCTGTAGGCCGCGATGCCCGATATGTGCAGCAATATATCCGGCATCTTTACGATACAGGTTCCGCTACACCGATCGGTAAATCTCTCGATGTTGTATGTGCCATTGCACTTGGGCGAGTTGATGCGCTGTCGGGTTGCTTTCTAGATGTTGACGACAATCTAGACGAGTTACTTCCGCGTGCTGACGAGATTCGTTCTAAAGGGCAGCTTCGCCTTGGATTAGTCAAATAGCCCGTCTTTCTTGACCGGAGTTTACAAGGCCAGATGGAACGCTTCACCTCGCCGTAGTCTATCTCACCCCCAACTACTACCCCGCCGAAGACAGCCCGCTCGATCTGGCAGCGCTGGCCGAGCAGGCCATGCTCCACCGCGACCTTATCCTGGCACGCATCCAGCCCCTCTAGCGGCTGGTCACCTGCCCGGTCATCTCCATTGCCCCAACCGCCGCAGTGGGAATGAGCCCGGTGCCGTCCATCTCGGCCACTGTAGCAGGTATGGCTGCGGTGCAGCTTATGGTAACAACGGTGTGACGCTAGTCCCGCTATGGTAGAATTGGAATGCGTGCGGCATCAAGCATGGATTGATGGTCGCCTATAGTGTGGGGCGGCGGTCGATTTGCTGCTTGTACTCAGGAGGTATGATTGGGCATGGCTGTCAATATTAGCACTTTGGACAAGCTCCACCGCATTGAAACCTTTTATCGCCAAGGCTTTCAGAGCGAGCTGATTGACCGTGCGCTCGACAAGCTGCTGGAGCAGGAAGAAGAACGAGCAGAGCGTGCAACGCTGGAGCTGCAGCAGCGACTCCGTGCCTTTGAGCAGCAGTACCAACTCGCAACGGAAGAATTCTACCGCCAGTACGAAGCGGGCCAGCTTGGCGATTCCGCCGACTTCATGGAATGGAGCTCGTTCTACGACATGTGGCGATCCTCCCAGCAGTACCTGGATCTGGCTGCGCGGGAGTGTATGAGCGACGCGCATACGCATCTGACAGAAACACGTGTTCGCCTGACCACCAGCCCGGTGATCCGGACTTTTTCAGTCATCGAGGAACGCACCGGCCTGGACTATGGCTATCTGCGCGTCCGTGTCGAGCTGGTTAACCAAGATTTCTTGGAACTGGCTGAATACTTTGTGATTCGCAATGACGCTGTCGAAGTACAGCGATATCGCTACCAGTGGATGGACAGCACGCAGCAGATTTTGCGAAAACGCTGGGACAACGCCCGGCACCACCCCGAACTGCCGAACTTTCCCCACCATGTCCATGAGGGTGACGAGGTACATGTTGCGCCTGGTGTCATGCTCCAGATTGTGGATTTGATTGTGCTGCTAGAAGAGGTGCTTGGCAGCTGATCGGTACCTTGCGCGCCGGCCGCCATCTGAGGGCGGCAGCCGCTAACCACATCTCGCCCAATTGTCAGCACGTCCAACAGCTTTTTCAAAGCAGATCCCAATCGCCGGCGGCACGGTGCGGATCGCCGTAGTCTATCTCACCCCCAACTACTACCCCGGCGAAGACGGCCCGCTCGACCTGGCGGCGCTGGCCGAGCAGGCCATGCTCCACCGCGACCTCATTCTGGCACGCATCCATCCCCTCTAACGGCTGGTCACCTGCCCGATCATCCCCATCGCCGCAACCGCCGCCGTAGGAATGTGCCCGTGCCGCCCGGACTGTAGGGAAGGCGGTTTATCATGCCATTCTTAGAAGGCGGGACTGATGGTAGAATGAAGCGCTAGAAGCCGAATCATGACGCTGTGAATCCAAGATTCGGAGGAGGAACCGTAGTGGTGACTCTGACACTCAATGACGACCAGGTCCTGGCTCTTGTCCGCCAACTACCTGCGGAACGCAAAAACTGGCTGCTGCGTGCGCTGGTCAGCGACCAGTGGCCGCGTTGGGCTGAACTAGCCGACTATGCCGGAGACCGCGTGCGCGCGGTCGCTGCAGCGCGCAATCTGGACTGGGACCAGATGTCTGATGCCGAACGAGACGCGTTCATCGACGACATCGTGCATGAGGAATAACCGGTGGCAACCCGCGCCGTCTTCGACACCAACGTGTTGCACTCCGTCGCTAGCGCACAGCCGGTGACGGCACTTCAAAGGTTTTCACAGAAGATCCCATAGACATCCACTCCTCCGTCTGCTAGGATTTCGGCAATACCAAACCAAACTCTCGAACCCATGGACGAGCGCACCGCCACCTATTACACCCAATTCGCCGAAGAAATCGCGCCCCACTACGACACCGTGCACCCCCTGCCCAGCAAGCTCGCCCACCGCGTCTTTGACGCCGGCATGCGCATCCTCGATGTAGGCTGCGGCTCAGGCCGCGACGTCGCCCAACTCCTCGCGCTGGGCTGCGACGCCTACGGCGCCGAACCCACCGCCGCCCTGCGCCAGCAAGCTGAAACACGCCACCCCGAGCTGGCCGGCCGGCTCGCCGACGCCGCCCTTCCAAACCTCGGCCACCCCTTCGGCGGCGACTTTGACGGCGTCCTCTGCTCCGCCGTCCTCATGCACCTTCCCAAAGTCGAGATCCTCGACGCCGCCATTTCCCTGCGCAGCGTCCTCAAAGAGAACGGCAAGCTGATCCTCTCTGTCCCCATCGATCGCCCCGGCCTGGACTGGGATCACCGCGACGCCGCCGGCCGGCTGTTCACCCCGCTCGCCCCCGACTACCTCCAGCTGCTGTTCGAGCGCATCGGCTTCAACCTGCTGGAGAAATGGGAATCCCCCGACGCGCAGGGCCGCGCCGGCCACTCCTGGTGCACCTTCCTGTTCGGGGCGCAATGTCCTGTTCACCTGTAGACAGCCTCGCCGCCACCCTGCTATCATAAGACTACGACTGCCGGTCCTTATCGCTTGCCTATCGATGCCCCACCATCTCCAGCCCCAGATCAAACAGCGCCTCTATGCCCTCAGCCCGCGCGCCTTCGAGTTCTTCGCCGGCGACCTGCTCACCTTTATGGGCCTGGCGGCCGTCACGGTGACACGCTACCGCGGCGACGGTGGGATCGACGCCAGCTGCGAGCTGGTCAGCGGTGGGATCCTGCGCGTGCCGGCCGGCGTGCAGGTGAAGAAGCTGCGCCAGCCGCTCCCCCGCCCCGAGATGGATCGCTTTGTCGGCGCCCTGGCGAATCGGTATTCCTGCGGCATCTTTATCACCACCGGCGGCTTTACCAAGACGGCCCTGCAGAAGGCCGCCCAGATCCCCCACGTGACGACGGTGGACGGCGACCAGATGGCCGCGCTGATGGTGGCGAAGGCCGTGGGCCTGCTCGACTCCGGCGAGACCCTCGACGAGCAGTATTTCGGCCAGTTTGAAGCGCGCGCCGCTGGCAGTCCGGCGCCGCGAAGATCGTTGCCGAGACCGGCGCCGGCACCGTCCGCACCGCCGGTGGACGATCTCATCTCGCTGCGCGCGCTCAGCTACGCCCTGCATATCGACACCAAGACGGTGCGCAGCTGGGTCCAGCGCGACCTGCTGCAGCCTGACGTGGGCGGCGGCTATATGGTCGGCGACGGCACGAGCGGCCTCTTCTTCCGCCGCGCCCGCATCGACGAGATTCGCCGGCAGTTCGGCCTGGCGCATGACCCGGCGACGGCCGAAGACTGGACCGAACGGCTTCCTCCGCTTTGCCATGCAGGGCCGCCTCAACATGTCCTACAAGCCGGTCATGCTGCTGGCCCTGCTGGACAACGTGAGCGGCGAGGGCGAACTGCCCGAAAGCGTGCTCGTCGACGCCTTCTGGTCGTTCTACCGCCGCCGCCGTGCGGCTGGGGCTGCCGGCCGAGGTCGCTTCCTCGCTCCTCAGCCGGCCGGAGGCGGCCACCATGGCGCAGGTGCGCGCACTCCTGGTCGGCATGCCGCTCGAACGCTTTATCATTCAAGGCTACCTCCAGCATTTCCCCGAGCTTGGCCTCGTGCGTGTGCGTCCCGAGGTCTGGGAGGGGCTGCGCTATCGCGACGTGCTGGCGCTGCGCCTTGCGCTGGAGGAGCAAATCCAGGGCTACTTTGCCGGTATCAGCGCTCGGGGGCATGAGGTTGAATCACTACAGCACAAGCCGCCATTTGTCGCACTTGTATGGCAGATCTGCTTGCGTACTGGCGTTACGATAACTACAAACGGGACCTGGAGGAGGGCGCCGGCTTCAACTTCAACTCGCGGCAGCCGCGCCTCCATTCGGCCATCTCGCTCGGCGATTCGCTCTGGCTGATCACCGGCCGGCGGAAGCAGGCCGGCCAGGCCTGGCCTACTACGTCGTCGCGCGCCTGGTGGTTCGTTCGAAGACGATTCAACCCACCCGGCTACAAGTACGGCGACTATCGTATCTGGGGCGACCTCGACCAATCCCAGTATTTCCAGGTGGGCACCTACGAGGCGTCGCAGCTGCTGCGGGGCCTGGCCTTCTCCACCAATAAGCCGATCGGCAGCGCCGCCGTCGAACTGGCGCAATCCTTCCAGACCATGCGCTCGCTTGACTCCCGGCGACACACGCCTGCTCGAGGCCTGGTGCCGCGCCTTGCTGCCCGAGCCCGCCGCCTACGCCATCCTCCCCGAGCAGCAGCTGGAGCAGGCTGTCCAGCTGGATGATGCCGAGGCCGTGACCAAGGTCATCCGCGAGCACCCGTCGGCGCTGGCGCAGTATCGCATCGACCGGCTGATCGAACAGCCCGCCCGCAGCCGCAGCCTGGTCCGCCAGGTGCACGACCTGTACAGCGGCCGCTGCCAGGTCTGCGGCTTCGACCCCCTGCTGCAGTACAACGTGCGGCGCCTGCGAAGCGCACCATCTCGTCTATCTCTCCCGCGGCGGCGAGGACAGCCTCGACAACCTGGTGCTCCTCTGCCCCAATCACCACACCGTCGTCCACCGCACCAATGCGCCGTTTGACTTTCAGGATCTGACCTTTGTCTTCGCCCACAACCATCGCGAGCGGCTGGTGCTGAATAAGCATCTGCAGGTGAACGGAGCGCAAAGGTGACCTAAGTAGGCACGACTAAGTGTTCATCCTGAAAATGCGAGATTAAATAGAATGTGAGCGCAAGCGAATTGCAGGAGTGCGAGCCAGTTGGCCGCTTTCTTGGCCCAGCGGGTGCGGATGCTTCTGCGCTTGGCCAGCCAACTGAATGTGCGTTCGACGACCCAGCGCCGGGCGGGGTGCTGCGTTTCACCGGGGATAGGGCAAGGATCAAGGCTGTGGTTCGCCCCGGCGGCGACGATGTTTGATGTGCGAGTGGTAGTGTTCAAGGGCGAGAAAGTCCCAGATGTCGGCGTAATCATAACCACGGTCGAGGGGCAGCAGATGCTTGATCCGTTTCCACAGCGGCTTCGGCACCCGAAAGTAGTCAACCCGCAGCGCTCTCCCGTCGCTTGTGCTGGCCCTTGTGCTTCCGTTTGCGTTGGACCTCACCACGCTTTGTGCTATGCTTCTTCTCCACGACGCATCTCCTGGTGATTGGGTTTGTTGGCGCAAACCATTCTCCAGCAGGTGCGTCGCTCTTTTCAAATTACCTGCTTCCCAACCCTATTTCCATTTATTCCTGCATTTTCAGGATGAACACTTATCTATGTCTCTTGCCGTAGACTAGGATGAGATTGTCCCACCATAATCGACGTCCACCAGTGCTGGAACAGTCACGCGCCGTCTTGACATTCGTTCTCATAGTGATACTATCGATATAATCCACTTTAATGTCTTGTGCACAATAGCAGTCGGAAGGCTCCGGTATGACGATAACTACCATTCGGGATGCAGTCCGGGCATTTGCCCAATCCCTCCAAGTATCGACATCATTCCCGGCGGCGCTGCTGCTGCTGCTGAATATCTACTTTGTTCTGCCTAGATTCCTGGACTTCTCAATTGATTCCGTTGCCGCGTTCAGCCTAGCTGTCTCTAGCACTTTGCTTGTTAGCTACATTCTACACCGTTTAATTTCCCGTTGATTCGTTTCCTTGAAGGCCATAAGTTTACTGGCACTGACCTAAGTCGGTGGTTGCGCGGAAGGCAACTGAACGCCTACGATAAGCTGATCAACAAACTGAACGCAGATAATCTACAGCGACAGATATTGGAGAATCGGCTCTGGCGTGTGCTAGACGCCGAGGGACAACTGCTGCCCAAGGTCGAATTATCAGAGCAAGAATTCAGGACTTACTGTGATTGGCAGCAAGTCATGGAAGAGATCAACCTGTCACGGTATCGGCTCGAACTCAATTTCCCGAAGGGCCGCAGTGCTGTACTTACTACCTCACTCGGGAATGCCATAAAAGCCTTTGAGGATTATCCCAGAGACAGATTTGGCATGGAATCGATTGCACTGTGGCCCCGGCTTCTACCTGCACTGCGGGAGTCAAGATACTACGAGATTGTTGCCCAGGAGAAGACGACCTTCGATTTTCTGCTGAATATGCTTGTCGTTACAGTGCTCTTGGGATTCGAATTTCTCTACCTATTCGTCTACACTGCGCAGCCTCTTCTAATTCTTGTGATGATACCGGTCGCCCTTGGCTTATTCGTCTTGTTCTATCAAGGACTTGTTATCGCCGCGCGTGAGTGGGGCACAACCGTACGCGTTGCATTCGACTTGCATCGGCGCGAGCTCTTCAATGCGCTGCGTTTGAAGCCAGTTACTTCCACTATCGAGGAGTACAAACGTTGGCGGCAAATCTCCGCCTTCATCATGTATCGGCAAGAGCAGTATTCTCAGTCCATATTTGTGAACTCATCCGAGCCGTCTTCACAAGAGAGACAATCCTATAGAGAAAGCCATTAGAGGCCATACAATGCGCCTTCGTTTCTGAGTGGGACTTCGTGTTGATTTTATATGGCATTTATCTGATTTCTCTATTAGCATCCCGAACATTCATTGCTCATTGTAGGAGAAGATTCTCATGCGTAGGCTGTTGCTGTTTCTTTGCGATTCTGTACTGCTGGTCTGCCTGCCTTTTCTAATGAACAATCTCGCCGGTTACCCAAGAACTCCTTCATCTAATGACGACAATCTCCTTACCACGGCAAAATTGAAGCAACTGAGTCCCGATCTGGATGATGGAACTCTATCCAAGTTTGCGACAGCCGTTGACCATCATTTGAAGGGGGAGTTCACGGAGGCAATTCAATCATACGAGCAGGCACAATCTGCGCAACTGCACTCTGGAAAAAAGATCGATCTGTTTGAGGACGTCCCAGCGGCGAAAGTAAATTACGACCTGGCCAAAGCACATAGACGTAGTCTACTTCCCGGAAATCTGCCGGGCTAACGCGTCCTGACCACTTGGTTTCGCGCCCGCCACTGCTGTATTTACCTTTCCTACTCACTGCCAAACGGTGCAGCCGGCTTCGTCCATCGGGCGTGTCGCATGCAGTCAGCCTCACTAGTATGTTGCCGCAGGCGTTTTCGACACCGTCACACCGTCTCATACTCTTACCCATAAACAGACATGTGAACAGAATAATGGACCGGAGCATGGAATCAAACCCTCACAGTATTGCAGAGCCCGACCCGACCAAAGTAGGCTCTGACTCCAAAGACAATTTGCCAGGTGGCTCAGGCAATTATCATTTTCCGTGGCAGACCATGTTCTGGTTCGTGGTGATCCTCGTCGCACTAGGTTTGGTTATATGGTCCCTTGGCCAGGCTGGCCAGGGAATACTAGCAGGGTGGCTGTCTAGTCCGATGCTGGGGTCGCAGCCGCCCTTTAAACTGATGGATATGAATAACAACCGGATCTTGATGCTCGAAACTAACGGTCGACAGAATCGTGTCCTCATACAAGAGGCCGGGAACATCAATTGGTTGCTCGTGTCCAGAGATGACTTTACTGCGGAATCTCCTGCTCTTTCTGCAGACGGTTCGACTGTCGCCTATCGTTCGGCGTTGGGCAATGGTCAGATCGAAGTCGTTTCGCTGGATAGCCAGGCGCGTGTGGTGATCGATGATGCGATACTCAAATCAGTTGCGCCTAACTTGGCAGTATGTAGCTGGACCCCGATCGCTTGGTCAGGGGATAGCGCCAGCATATCTTTCTTCGCGTGTGACACAGAAACTGGGGGGTCTAGTGCGCTTTGGACCGAGGTTGATTCTATTCGTCCACAGAAAGTGACGGGCACGGAGTCGCAGAATACACAGCCTCGTCAACTGCAGTGGCTCAATGCCTCACAAATATCGGTCTCCTCACCAGTTGCCGATTCCAACGGGAAATTCGTAACAACACATGATGTAAAGTAAGCTGCTGCGCCGAATGTTCCTCTGTTTTGTGTTTGTCAATGAGAACTCGGTTCACCCGCACTTTTGGTGAACCAGGTGCTCTAGGCTGCTAGGACGCGCTGGCGCAGGAGGTCAAACTTGGCGCGGCCATACATGGTCCTCTTGATCATTTTGAGACGATTGACCTGGCCCTCGACTTGACCGTTGCTGAAGGGCAAGGAGAGCGCGGCGAACACGGCTGCGTGGTCACGGCGCAAGCCGGCGGCGAAGCCCTGTAACTCGGCGATGCCGGACGCCTCAGCCCGTGCCAGCCAATCATCGAAGTGACTGGACTGGCGCTGGCGCAGCATTTCGGCGAACTCCTGTACCAGGGAATAGGCAGTCTGCAGCTCTGGAGCGTGCTGACACAGGCGTTCGATGCGCAGGCTGTCGCTTTCGTCGAGGTCGGCAGGTCGCCGTACCAGGAGCCACGATGCCTGGCGTGCTGACAGCACGGGGGTCCCGCTGCGGTTGCGAGGCCGCTGCGACTGGTCTGCCGCGGCGGCCTGACTTTGGCTGCGCCGGCGAAGGCTGCGGACACAGATAGCGGTGCTGAGCAATCCAGCGCGAGACCAACGGGCGCGGGCCCGGGTAGCCAAACTCATCACGGAGGTTGCGCCAGAGCTGCGAGGCATTGTCGTTGCCCGCCGCCAACTGCTCGCGCAAGTAGGGCAGGTAGGGGTCCAAGCTTGCTCGGCATCTTGCGCTTGGTGGCGCGTTCGGGAAACTGGTCAGCGCTGACAAAGGTGCGCACGGTGTGGATGCTCATGCCCAGGTGCCGGGCAATGGCGCGCCGGCTCATGCCCGCAGCGTGGAGTTCCCGAACCTTGTCGTAGCGGGCTTGACGCTGTGCGCGGCGCCGCTCCTGTTCGCGTTCGGACTTGGTCAACTGCTTGACGGCTGCGTTGCCCGTGCCATCAGGTGTGGCTATGACCTGTCGCAGCCGCCTGCGCCAAAGGGTCACCCCCACCATTGTTAGCAGCGCCGGCTTCTATCAATGCTCGAGACTCTGCTTCAGCAGTGCCAGCAGTCGCAGTGGCGGCGCGCAGAGCAGCCTGATGGCGTGCCAGCAGACGTTCGACCATTTCGCGCAGATTCTGGAGCAGATGAAAGCGGTCGGCAACCTGGATGGCATCCGGTGCGCCGCGCGCTGCACCCTCGGCATAGTCGTTGGCGCGGTCACGGCTGATGATCTCCACACCCGGATGTGCCTGCAGCCAGCGCGCCAGGGTGTCGGCCGAACGGTCCGACAGCAGATCGACTGGCCGGTGTTGCTCCAGGTCGACCAGGATCGTGCCGTACACCTGTCCTTTGCGCAGCGACCAGTCGTCCACACCCAAAACGCGTGGCGTAGGTCGCTCGTCAAGCGGTGCATTGCGGACAAAGCGCAACAGGGTGGCCGCGCTCACCGGCATTCCCTGCCGGCGTGCTGCTCGCATCCCAGCTTCACCACCCAGATCGAAGCCAACCTGGCGCTGCTCGTGGTGGAGTCGCTCCGTTCGTCGCGCATACGGCGCTGCCAACTGCGGCAGCCGCTCGCAGAAGATGATCTGCTCACAATCTTGATAGCGGCAGAATAGCTTCCGCACCTGCATGCGCAGACCAACCGCCATGCCGGCACACGGCAAGTCCGCCAGCCGTCGCTGATACCAGCTGTGCACCGCTTCTGATGGTCGACTACACAGCGGACAGGCGGCAATTTGTCTGGCGGTGAGATGAAACATGATCCGATTTTCATCGGCACGAATATCGTCGAGGTCCAGCCACGACAGCCACGGCAGGAGTAGATCGGTTAACATCGGGTTTCTTTCAGTGTACTTGCAGCGTTGTCCCGATTGACAACCACGTGATTCTACTCAGCCTGTCAAGTCGTACTCGCTCCGCTTTCACCAAAAGTGCGGGTGAACCCTTATTAGGTCCCAAGGTTATAAGCTGAGACGACTACTAGCGTTACAAACGTAACGATCTGCGTTTGCCAGAGGGTGGCTGTTGTCGCAACGGTGAGGAAAAGCCTAGTCTTTTCACTATCGATGGTGACGACTACACTTCTTCATCGGTCCAAGCTAGTCATTTTGCGCAATGCGTTGCTGCGACCGGGTAACCACGTGTGCAGTCAGACTCATGTTTCATTGACAAACTGTACCAGTTCAAGCTGTTCCTGGAGTACGTCTCGGTCAAGCTGTGTTAGCACTCCTGAACTCGATCCAGGCACACTGGCGAGAGCCACGCTAAGTTTTTCGCTGAGGTCCTCAGGCGTATAGTCTTCTGTCTGCCAATCGCAACTTGCTGTTTCAAAGCGTGTGGGCCAGTCCTTGAAGGGATCTAGTCGTACCTCGATGACACCACCAAACGGATGCTTATCAAAATGGATATTCTTCTGAGCAAGGCAACGAACAGCATGAGCTGTTCCTGGGCCGTGTATTCCGGCGGCAAGAATAGCTACAAATTTGTTGTCATCAGAATATGGATTTCGCGCAATGGAGATCATGGCGAAATCATTGTCTGCACGTGTGGACTGGGCATGTAGCTTGTTGTCAACTGGATCAATGATTCCTGGCTTGCGGAAACTATTCATGAGGTCTTTAGGGCTCTTCCCGTCCAAGAGCGCCTTTGCGGTATCATACAATTGCTGCAACTCTTGTTCGGGGATCCCATCGGGCACCACAAAGTCGCGGATATCTTTATTAGGGGACTGAACGATTTCCCAGAAAGCCGCAACATAACGACCATCGTTGAGCTGCGGATTGGCTTTGATGTGTTTTTCCCATTTAGTCCAAACGTCAATGACTGTCGCAGAGTCAAACTGGAAGATAGAATGCTTGTTCAGCTGTCGGACAAGCAGGTTTACCGCGGGTGAACCGATCACTAGTAAATTCCGCTGTCCAAACCTTTCTTTCAAATACCCAGAATTCATTACTAAAAACGGCTTATCTGATAGTATTTCAACATCTTCTTTCAGTTTAAGGCGGGGCAGAAACATTAGGTCGGTTATCGACAACGAGTATGCCAGAAGATCACCGCGTGTAGCCGGCTTCGATTCTCTCCTATCGCCGCAGACAATTGACAGAGGATAGAAACCCGCCGGAAAGTCAACAAGCGTTCGATTGTGACCAGATCGCGGTGTGTTGCCGGACAGGGGCGGTGTTGAAGTTGGATCAATTAGTATAGACTTTACGAGCTTCTCGTCTTCTTTGCTCAGATTTGCCGCCTCAACCTCGGCCTCGGCTCTAGCAAGTAACCAGTGCAGCAATGAATGACTGTTGGTCTGCTTTGGATCCAATGCCTTGTATAGGCGAATCGTATCAATGTAATCTGGTATGCACGTGCCTCTTTCAATCGTACTCAGCCACTGCTTCGTCCTGCTCAATTGCGCGGCGAGTTCCTCTTGATTTAGTCCGCTCTGTTTGCGGGCATCCTTGACAAGGTCACTAAATTTATTCACTTGTCCACCCCAGATGATTGTTTTTGTTTACAGTGTACCAATTCCCTGTGGAAAAATCAAGCGATTTTGCGACCTGCCCTCTGGCGTCCGCTTTTTGGGGCTGTACTTGCAGCGCAAATCGTCTATCATAAGGTTGTGCAGGAAAGCAGTGTTATAGATGGGAAAGAGTTGCAGCGATAAACAGAATAATTTCTGATCTGGTCCAATCGACTAAGCAATGTAGGTGATGAAGTCGATGGGCTGAGAATTGGGGTGAAGAGACACAAGGGGGTGTCTTATGAAGCCTATCCACACCATCTATGTTTGTGAAGAGCAGGATTTACCGTTGGCCGGACAAGTAGCCGAAGTGTGTCAGAATACTAAGGGTCTACCGTCATCCCAAGTATATGTAGTGCGTCGGCCTAACAATCAGCTCTGTACAAACTATGCTTACGCAGCGGAGTTAGGGCAGCCCGACAAACAGGGGCGGGACATCACGAACGAAGCGATCGCAATCTGCCGCGTACCAATCAAGGAGCAGCAAGAGGTACGTTTACTAGCCTTAACACTTTTAATATCCAGTCTGGGGCCCGTGCAAATCGAGATTTCGAGCGAACTCGGCAATCCGTTGAATGGTAATAGGCAGGAGTGCGAAAATCGATTGTACGTACCTTACTTGAGAGAGTTGACGCCTCAACTCTTGCAGGCCGCACTCAAAGCTTTGACCTCAGCATTCACTGACGAAACAAGCCTCGCCATAATGGTTGAATGTGCATTAGGCGAACGGCTCAGTGTCATCGTGAATGCAAAAAGTAATCTGCAGAGCAAAATCTATGAAGTTCTCGGGTGGGCTCGCATGCACGGTCGGCTGACCGAGCTACTACAAGGTGCCATCGACAGCAATCCTGGCAATCCCGATTTGCGAGATTTTGTGGCCTTTCTCCGCTTCGTTTGTTAGGAGTGTTTGCAGCAGGTAACGCTCCGCTTACCGAATTGAGCCCTTTGGAGGCCTCGGTAGGCGGAGTTCCTTTCTTTGTCATCACCTCTACTGCCGAACTACTGCGCATAAGCAGCGCACATTGCGATTGCGCCACATTACCTGTTCAACTCCCCCGTCCCACCATTTCGTCGATCCAAATCGGTGCAAATGGCGACGTACACCTCTTCGACACCGGATGGTCCCGATGCACCCCCAATTCCTCTCCAATCGCGACGGCCCCCCACGCTCCTCGGGACAGTGGCTCCCAATCGCCGCCAGACACGAGTTCATCGTCCACTGCCCGGGCGGCCCGCAGCCAGCCGGCGCTCGGCATGAACTGTCCGATAGTCGAGGTCAGAACCTGACCAAAGGCAGTCGCCCGCCCCCGTCCGCGGCCGCTATGCTTGTCATAGACACGGGAGGAATCTGCTCTATGACCTGGCAATCTGTGCTGATCAACCTTGGCAAGCTGCTTGTGTGTGTCGCGGCCTTTGCTGCCGGCCTGGCGCTGGGCGGGATGCTGGCAACGGCCCTCAACCTGCCGGCGCCGCCGCTGCCCGCAGGCATGGATCCCGATGCCGCAGGGCTGGCCATGCTGCTGGAAAGCCCGCTCTGGGTGCTGGTGCTGATCGGGCTCTCCCGCTTTATCACGGGACCGTTTGCCGTGCGGGCGCTGATGCTGGCGTGGTTTACCTGGGTCGCTAACGCGGTGAATAATCAGATCGAGGCTTCGTTCTTCGGCAGCATGGCGGGAGGCTTCTGGTATACCATCGTCACCTTTTTGGGCCCGAGCCTCCTGGTCGCCGCGGCGGTGGCCTGGCTCTTTGGACCGCCGGCCCCCCGGCCCGGCCTGGTCGCGACGGCCAGGTCGTTTTTCGGCCGCTACTCTGCCCCGAGCTGGCTGTGGCGGCTGGGCCTGGCGGCCGTCCTCTTTATGCCCATCTACTACTTCTTCGGGCTGCTGGTGATCCCGTTTACGATCGACTTCTACCGCCAAGGACTGTTCGGGCTGCAGATTCCGCCGCTGCACCAGCTGCTGGCGATCTTGTTTGTCCGCAGCGTGCTCTTCTTCTTGGCCTGCCTGCCGATCGTGGTGGCATGGCAGCGGTCGCGGCGCAGCCTGGCCCTGTACCTGGGCCTGGCCCTGTTCTTCTTTGTCGGCTTTCAGGCCCTGATCATCGCCAACTGGATGCCGTGGAGCTTGCGCCTGCCGCACATGCTCGAAATCCTGGCCGACGAGTTTGTCTACGCCTGGGCGCTGGCCATGCTGCTCGGCGTCAAGGGGGCGCTGCGGCCCCGAGTCGGGCAGCTGTCAGCGCGGCCTGCGCTGTGAGCCGGGGCCGCCACGTCGGCCCCGGCAGGTGCGGGAGCATCAGCCTTTGTTCATCCCGAACACGAACGGCTTCGCCTTCTTCAGCTTCTTGGTCACGTCGCCGTTGAGCGAGAAAATCTCCTTCTCGACCTGCAGTTCCTTCTGGGGCCCACCCTCGCTGAAGTCGAGCTCGCTGTAGTCGATCCAGACGACGTTGGGCGCATAGGTGCTCTCAAAGTAGTAGCGCCCGCCCGTCAGGTCGATCACGGTCCGGAAGATGGTGCTGGCAATGTTCGGCCGGTCGGGGTCGCCGGTGCCAAAGGGGACCGATACGTTGCGGATGACACTGAAGATGTACGCCGCCCCTTCCCCACGGCTGGTGGGCTGCGGCAGGCCGCTGGCGTAATAGGCCGCCCGCACAAAGCGGTCGGACGGGGTCCGCTCGCCGGGCAGGGGCTCGTCGCCGCCAAACGTGCGGTACTTCTTCAGGTTCTCGATCTGCTTGTCATAGGTCGGCTCGTTGGTCATCACGGTGAACCGCCTGTCGTGATAGATCCGCGCCTTGCCCTCCATGTACTCGATCACCGCGGAGTCGCCGGTCTTGTCCGCAAGGGAAATGTGCACCAAGGTCGGGAAGCCATTGGGCAGGATCAGCGGCTCGAGCTGAAACGCAAACGACTTCTGCGCCGCCACGGCTTCGGCCACCGTGGCGTAGTTGTCCAGGTTGCACTGCACCCACTGCATGATGCCGACGGCTTCAGCTGCGATCGCGCGCGCAAAGGCTGCTGCTTCGGCCAGATACAGGCGTGGCCGCACAGGCCCAACCATTGACGCCCTCATGCGTGGACCTGGTAACGGTACGCTTTTGATCTTCATCCTGTGACTCCTCTTGCCAATCAGCTTGGATGGTGTGCCGCTGCGCCGGACGGCCCAGCGTGCTGCCCAGCATACACGAGTTGGCGGGGGCTTGAGATGGTACACCCTGTACTAAAATGTACTATTCTATGGGGCAGCACCTATCCGGCAGCATCTATCCGTTACCAAAGGAAGACGACATGAACCCTCAACTGCGACCCTATACCGGCGAGCCCGATCTCCAGGCCATGGCCGCCCTCGCCAATGCCTTCCCCGCCCACAACCTCCACGTCGCCGATCTCCCCTACCGCTTCAGCTCCTGGGCCCTGGACTATCCGGACAACGTTGGCCTCTGGGTGGACGAGGGCGGCGCGCTGGTGGGATGGGCGGTGCTGCAGACCCCCTTCTGGACGATCGACGCCGCGGTCCACCCGGAGGCTGCGCCGGCGCTCTATCCCCAGATCCTGGCGTGGGCGGATGCACGGGCGCGGGAGATCGCCCGCCACGCCGGCCGGCCGGCCCATGTGGTTTGTCAATGTCTTCGCCGGCCAGCACGACCGCATCCGTGACCTGGAGGCGGCGGGCTTTGCCGACCAGGCCCATGTGGGCGAGGATTCATGGTCCAAGGTGCTGCTGCGCCGGGACGGCCGGACGCCCCTCCCCCAGACGGCCCTGCCGCGGGGCTTTACCATCCGCCCCCTGGCGGGCGCGGGCGAGGTCGACGCCTATGTGGAGCTGCACCAGGCGGTCTTCCAAAGCAAGAATATGACGGCGGCCTGGCGGGCACGGACGCTCGCCCGGCCGGAGTATCTGCCCGACCTGGACCTGGTCGCCGTCGCACCGGACGGCCGCCTGGCGGCCTTCTGTATCTGCTGGCTCAACCGGCAGGCCGGCGGGCGAAATGACCGGCCAGGTCGAGCCGCTGGGCGTCCACGCCGATTTCCGCCGCCAGGGCCTTGGCCGCAGCATCCTCTCGGAAGGGCTGCGGGCGGCTCCAGGAGCATGGCGCCGCGTCCGTGGTCGTCGAAACGGACAACTACCGCGACGCCGCCTTTGCCCTCTATACGGGCGTGGGGTTCCAGGTGGTCGAGGATGTGCTGGTCTTTCGCAAGGAGTACGCGGAGGGATGATAGGAGGGTACGCGTCGAGAGCGAGTGCGGCGAACGCTACATGTTTCTACGGCTCCTTGACGTCAACGGGTATAATAATGATAGTCATGTAGCAGCTAAACTGCCCGCTGGCCGGCAAGGAATGCAACGTGAAAGAGATTTCGCCTACGACCGTGTTGAACGGTATCGCCGACACGCTGGTGTTGGAAGCAAAGTTTGCAAGCAAGGAAGACGCGCTGCGCAGCCTGGCGCGTGCGGCTGTGCGTGAGCGCATGGTGCGCTACCGGCGGCGCATTCAGCGGTTGGAGCGCAAGCACGGTACGGATTTTGACGGGTTTACCCGGATCATAGCTGGCAGTGCTACGCCACAGCAGGAAGACGACTGGCTGAGCTGGCGCTCGGCCGTGGACATGCTGAACGAATGGCAGGCAGTTTACCAGAGCCTGGCCGCATGAACCCGTTGGACTGTCAGCAATTCTCCGCTCACGGGCAGGCCCAGCGCTGATCTGCCGCTTGTCCTCTCTGCAGTCTCGCAGTGGGTCGAACAACAGAGCAGATCTGAATAGCTTTAGCGCCAGGAATTCGACCCCGGCCCCCGACGGCCGCCTGGGTTACGGCCGTCCGCTTTCGGCGGCGCCGTTGTCTCGGTACTCCAAAATGTCGCCCGGCTGGCAGTCCAGGGCCTTGCAGATCGCTTCCAGGGTCGAAAACCGGATCGCCTTGGCTTTTTCATTTTTCAAGATGGAAAGATTCGCCAGCGTGATGCCCACCCGCTCGGAGAGCTCGGTGACGCTCATCTTTCGTTTCGCCAGCATGACGTCGAGATTGACGATGATCGCCATCATTGCACCCTAGACGGTTAAATCATTTTCTGATTTCAGGTCGACGGCATTTTGCAGCAGCCGCTCAAAGACCGCCGCACCGGCTGCCATGACGATCGCAGCCAAATGTCAGATCATGCCCAAGGCCGTCGGACCGGCCGGGTCGTCGCCGTTGGCCAAGAACCGGATGGCCAGGATCCCTACGACGATGAAGCCGCCGGTCGCCAGGGCGCAGTATTTGATCATCCGCACCGCTTTTACCGCCGCCTGGCGAAAAAACCTGGTTGCCGTCCACATAGCCCAATAGCTTTACGGCTTGATATAACGCAATGAAAAAGGGGATGGCCGCGATATAGCCATACAGGATGAACGGATCGGCATAAATGCTGATGAGGTCCAGGTGCGCAGCTCGCCCTTCCGTCTGCGGAAACCGGATCAGGGCGGCGAGCGCGACGATGGCGATCAGGAAAAGGACGACCTTCAAAAATAACGTCGAACTGCGTTTTGGTTTCATAGTTTCCTCAGGGTACGACCGATGCCTTGGCCCCGACAGGCTGGTCGCACAAACATCCAGGCATCCTCTCGTCTGCGCCTTGCGCAGCAGTACTATCCTAGTCCACAATTTATCGTTTGTCAATATATTTTTATCGTTCTGGTGTGCGTCAGGATGTTGGCCGCCGCCGTGCAGGTGCTCATGGGTGTCGATCAGCCCCTTGTGCTTTCCGTTTACTCCCCGCCTTGTGCACGTCCAGAATGTGACGAAACAACTAGTCGTGTGGCCAGGTATAAACCTATCCGGAAGTAGTTACGAAAACTGGCTTTGCGCACTATGCTGAAGTGCGAGAACAGATAACACAGGGAAGTTCGTCGCCGACCGGTACCCTCGAAACACCTGCTGGAAATGGGCTGTCACAAGTGTAACTCTCACTTGAAAGGAGGAGGCACTATGTCTGGACGTGCTGCACAGCCAAGCAAAATTCACGGATATGCGTGTCCGGGGTTTGAGGCCGTGCGTGAGGCGTTTGCGGAGAACTTCGCCCGCCGCAACGAACTGGGCGCAGCCTGCTGCATCTTCCACCAAGGCGAAAAAGTCGTCGACCTGTGGGGCGGAATTCGCAACGCAGCAACCGGCGAGCCCTGGGAAGAGGACACCATGGTCCTGGTCTTCTCAGCCACCAAAGGGTTGGCGGCCATGGTCATGGCCGTCGCGCATTCGCGCGGCTGGCTCGACTACGAGGAACGCGTCTGCACCTACTGGCCGGAGTTTGCTCAACACGGCAAGGACAAGGTTACCGTCCGCCAACTCCTGGCGCACCAGGCGGGGCTGTATGGCTTTGACGTGCCGGTCGATAAAAACGTGATCGCCGACCTCGACCGGCTGGCGGCAATCATGGCCGGCCAGAAACCGGCCTGGGAGCCGGGCACGCGCCAGGCGTATCACGGCATCAGCCTTGGGTTCTACCAAGGCGAGCTGCTGCGCCGGGTCGATCCGCAGCACCGCAGCCTGGGGCAGTTCTTCCAAGACGAAATCGCGGCTCCGCTTGGCCTGGATTTCTATATCCGCCTGCCCGCGGACATCCCCGATGCCAGGCTGGCGCCGCTGCAGCTGGCTAACCCGATCCGGACGATACTGGAGTTGCCGTTCCCCACGATGCTGGCCGCGCTGAATCCGCATTCAGTCTTTTACCACTCGTTGATTTCGAATCCGGGCACGGTACGTGGCGCTTGACCAAGAGCATATCTATGCCCGCAACCTCGAAGTGCCGTCGGGCGGCGGTGTCGGCACGGCCCGCGCCATTGCCCACGCCTACAGCGTCTTCGCCACCGGCGGCAAGGAACTGGCGCTGCGGCCCGCGACGCTGCGTGCGCTGGCAGCGCCGCCGGTTCCGCCGGAGCGCGGCTTCTACGACGAGTGCCTGAAGGGAGACATCCGCTTCGCGCTGGGGTTTATGAAGCCCAGTCCGGGCTGGCCGTTTGGGGGCCTTCGTCTTTCGGTTCGCCGGGCGCCGGTGGCTCGCTTGGCTATGCCGACCCGGACGCGGGCGTCGCCTATGCCTATGTATGCAACAGGATGGGCAAGTCGCAGCGGCGATCCACGCGATCTGGCGCTGCGAGCTGCGCTAGCGCGGAGCTTGCAGGTGGCAACCGTTTGACCGGCAGCCGGTCGCGGCCCGTGCGCCGCCGATGACAATGACCCGCCCGTTGTCGGGCAGCTTGCCTAAAGGGGTTTGCACGCGTCGCGCCTCATCGCAGCTTGCCCCAACCGCGCAGCACTTCGAGCCCGGCCCTGGGGCTTACGGCGAGCCAGAAGAGTGTACGGTAGGATTCCTCACCGGTAAACATCCCCCAGAGGATCCGCTGGTGGATCCGTTGTGCGGGCGGCAGTGCCGACTCGCGGCGGATGGCGTAGATCCAGGCACGCAGCAGCTCCGGCGTGCGCAGCGTTAACGACCAGATGCGGAAGAGCATCCGGCCATAGGTGTTATCGCGGGCGATGCTGCCGCAAAACGGCGCGTAGGCCCCCGCAAAGTCAGCCCGCGCGATGCCCCGTTCGACCGCGGTGACCATGGCGCGCTGCGCGGTGTAGTAGGCTGAGCCGATGCCGTCTTTGTACAGGCGTACCACCGACGCATCGCCCACGGCTACCCAGCGGTCTCCAAAGAACCCCCGCGCAGGTCGCACCGCAATGCGCGGCGTGCAGCCGCACAATCCGCCCTTTTGCCCGCCCTTTTGATCGGGGTGATCCCCTGCAGGTGGCGGCGTGAGCTGCTGCGCGTTGATAAAATCCTGGACGCTTTCCATCTGCAGCTTCTCGCCCAGGAGCGACACGTTTAAGTATCCTCCCTTGGGGATTAGCGCGCCAAACATGACACCTGGCTGGTGCGGGAAGTAGACGCTCACCTGGTTGTCCGGCCAGGCCGGCGGACGCAGCACCTCGTTCTGGGCCATCATCTCCGTTTGCGGCGGTACATAGCCAAACTCGGGTGCCAACGGTGAACGGCTGTTGACGCCGATGGCCAGCACGAGAAACTCAGCTTCAAAGCGCCCCTCTGCCGTGTAGACGACGGGGCGATCTTCCCATGTCACCTGCTTGACGCGGCCAGTGATGACGCGGGCCCCGCGCAGGCGGCTCTGGTCCAACAGGTAGGCATCAAAGGAGGCCTGCGGCGCGCCTTGTAGCAGCCGCGGTCCACCGCCCCGGTAGACGCTGAGGATCCGGTGCTCTGGACTGGGCCGTTCTACCACCACAGTCTGGCCCTGCAAATGGACGGCATAGCTTTGTACGTCGGCCTGGATGAGTTCGTCTGGCAGCGCCAGCCCCAACCCTTGGATCCCTGCGAGCAAGCGCGAGGAGAGAATGCCGGCGCAGCGGTTGCAGCCGCTGGGTCCCGGCCGGGTAAAATCGCGGGGCTCAAAGATTGACACCTCCAGGCGCAAGCCGTGTCTGGCGGCCTGGTCGAGCAAGTGCAAAGCCGTAAAGCTGCCGGCCGGTCCGCCGCCGATGATACAAACCCGGCTGCCGTTGGCGAGGTGTTGGTCCATGCTACCCTCCTGGGACGATAGGCAGTTGTGTGCGCCACCTTCTTTCTGTGCTGGGTTGGATATAAGGGATTACATTGTAGCGGAATGAAGCGGGGGATACAAGACACGGAAACATGGGGCCCTCGGCAAGGCGAGTCGCATAGAACGTCCGGTTTGCGCCGAGCCAGGGACGTTCCCCGCGTCCACGCGAGCAGCGGCAGGAGCTCCGCCGCACGCTCGCCGAGCACGTGGTGCACCCACTTGGCGCGCCCAAAGACGATATGGGTGGCGATTTCCCCCGGCGTGCGCAGGCCGGGCAGCAGCCGCCGCCCCAGCTGCTCCTCCGTCAGCGGCGCGATCGCCCGCTTGAGCGCCTCCTGGTAGTCCTGCCAACTCTCGAAGACACGCGCCTCCGCAACTGCTGCTCGTATCATGTCCGCTGCTCCCTCTTCTGAACTCTTTATAGTCGTTCGGTAGTCGTATTATCTGTCAAAGTGTGCGTGCGCGTGCTTTATCCTCATTCGCGGCGACATGGCCAAGCTGGGCCAGGTGATGGCGACGGATGAGTACCTGACGCTCGAACAGAAGGCCAGCTACCTGCTCGACGGCCACGGCGTGATCGGCGCGGTCTTTGGCGAAGGGATCAACCGCAACATGGCCATCTACCAGCAGGTTACGTCCGGCGGCTGACGCGGATCGGGTGCCACTCCGCCAAAACTTGCTGAGGCTGGCGGCTGCTGCGCCGGGGTGCGTAGCAGCCGCCGCGTCTGGGCAGTGACAAACAGACCACCGGCCCGCACAAAAGCTACCCGTGGGGCAGCGTGCCGGCCAAGCGTCTGTCAGTCGCCGCTGTTTACCGCGGTTGACCGGGCGATCACCGGCCCCTGCAGCCGCTGCCCGGCCGCTACCAGCAGGCTGCCCAACCCTGCCAGCCCCCGTCGTAGCGGTCCCGTTGCGTCTATGCGTATCCCCTCCGCCACCGGCCGCCGCTGCGCCAACTCGCCGTATTCCTGCTGCGCAATCCTGAACGTCGTATAGTCCAACATCTCCTGCCTCCTGGGTCTCTGTGCCTGCCCTGATCACACCCCTTGTGCGAATCATCTGCGCCCATTACAATCCAAAATGGGCGCCCGGTGGTATGCCTCACCGATACAGCGCCCATACTGGTACAAATACAGGAGTGATACACACCTTGGCCCTACCCGCAGCCCTGCCCGAACCTGGGTCCGGTTCTACCGCCTCCTTTGGCTACTGGGTACGCCGGCGCCGGCTGGCGCTTGACCTGACGCAGGCCGACCTGGCGCGTGCCGTGAGCTGCGCCACCATCACGATCGCCAAGATCGAGCGCGACGAACGGCGCCCGTCACGCCAGATGGCGGCGCTGCTGGCCGATCACCTGGCCGTACCGGCGGACGAACGCACCCGCTTCCTGGCCGCTGCCCTCGGCGAGGTCGCCGCCGACCGCCTTGTGCTGGACAACCGGCCGCTGGCCACGGTTGCTGCCGCGCCCAGTCCCCTACACAGCAACTTATCTACACCTGCGACACCCTTTGTCGGCCGCCGCGCCGAGCTGGATCGGCTCTCTGCGGCGCTGGCAGATCCGGCCTGCCGCCTGCTCACCCTGCTGGGCCCCGGCGGCTTTGGCAAAACGCGGCTGGCCATCCGCCTGGGTGAGCTGGCCCTGGCGCAGGGGGAGCACTTTCCCGACGGCGTCTTTTTTGTGGCGCTGGACGGGCTGGCCGGCAGAGAGCTTGTGATTCCCGCGGCTGCCGCGGCGCTGGACTTCACCTTCTACGCCCAGGAAGACCAAATGCAGCAGCTGCTGCGCTACCTGGCGCCCAAACGGCTGCTGCTAATCCTCGACAACGCCGAGGGGATCCTTGACCCCGACCTCGTGCTGCGGCTGCTCGCCGCAGCCCCAGGCATAAAGATACTGGTCACGACCCGCGCGGCGCTTAACCTGCAGCAGGAGTGGCTCCATCCCATCGCCGGCATGGATACCGGCACCGATACGGGGACAATAGGGGACGACGCGGGCGCCGTTGGGCAGCCGCAGATGACCGCTGCCCGTGCCGCTGCCCTGGCCGATGCCGTGGTGCTCTTCCATCACAGTGCCCTGCGCGTCCGGCCCGCCTTTGATCTGTCGCACGAGCTTGTGCACGTGCAGCAAATCTGCCGGCTGGTCGAGGGCGCACCGCTGGCGATCGAACTGGCCGCGGCTTGGTTGAAGGCGCTGCCCTGCGCGGAAGTGGCGCGCGAGCTGGCGCGCGGCATCGACTTGCTCACCACGTCCATGCACGACGTCCC
The DNA here is from genome assembly GCA_963701415.1 of uncultured Chloroflexia bacterium. Taxonomy (GTDB): domain Bacteria; phylum Chloroflexota; class Anaerolineae; order Caldilineales; family Caldilineaceae; genus Fredericiella. Next base: position 336,254 of record CAVPAH010000012.1, on the reverse strand, counting down.
GACCCGCCATCGCAGCATGCGTGCCGCGCTGGAACAGTCGTGGCGCCACCTGGCGGAGGAGGAGCAGGTGATCTTTCGCGGGCTGTCGCTCTTTGAGGGCGGCTTCCGGCTGGAGGCGGCGCAGGCGGTAATCGGCGCGCCGCTTCGCGGTGCTGGCGGCGCTCGTCGAGAAGGCGATGCTCCAACTGGCGCCGGGCGGCCGCTACCGGATCCACGCCCTCCTGCGCGGGCTCGGCGCCGAACACCTGGCCGCCCTGCCCCTCGAGCAGGCGGCATGCCGCGATCGGCACGCCGCTACTATCTCTTCTTTCTCGCAGCACGCTCGGCCATCCTAGAGGGGTCCGGGCAGGGGGCCGCGCTGCACGAGATCCAGGAGGAGATGGACAATGTCCGCGCCGCTTGGGCCTATGCTGCCGCCAACGGTCCTCTCTCGGCCCTGCGCGATGCGCTGCCCGCGCTCTCCCGCTTCCTCTGGATGCGCGGCCGCTATGCCGAAGGCGAGCAGATGGCCCGCCTGGCCCTGGAATACCTGGACGCGGGCACCCCGGCAGAGGAACCGGCAGATGAGAAGCAGGCGCTGCGCATTGCCCTACTGGCCAATGCCGCGCATTTTGGCGGGGCGGTGGGTGCCTACGACCGTGCCCTCCCCGCCGCCCACTCTGCCCTGGACGCGGCGCTGCGCCGCAGCAGTGCCGCCGCCGCCCACTGCCACTACGTGCTGGGCATCGTGCAGGCCTATGCCCTCGATCAGGCCGCCATCGCCAACCTGCGCACGGCGCATGCAGCGTATCGTGCGCTGGACAATGAGGCCGGCACCGCCGAGGCCGCGCTGCAGCTGGGCTTTTATCTGTGGGCCTGGCATGGCGACCTTGTCCGTGCGCAGTCGCTGGTCGACGAGAGCCTGGCCCGCTACCGGGCATTGGGCGATGCCTTTGGCTTGGCGGACGCGCTCAACAATTCGGCACTCCTGCGCTGGTATGGGGGCGATGTAGAAGGGGCCGAACGGCTTTACCGCGAGAGCCTGCAGACTGCCAATACGAACGACAATCGCCTGGTTGCGCTCCAGGCCACCGGCGGCCTGGCCTTTGTGGCCCTGGCGCGCGGGCAGTGCGATGCGGCGATCGATCTTGGCCATAGACGGCTGGCGCTGGCGCAGCAGCTTGGCCACGAAAACCAGGTGAACCACAGTTTGACTCTCCTGGTCCTCTGCTATCTCTGCGCCGAGCGCTTTATAGCGGCGGCAGAGCTGCTCAACCGGCTGCCCGAAGTGTGGCGCCTGCTGATATATGCCCCACAGGTCTATGTGGGGATCGGGGACTATGAGACTGCGTTTGGATTTTTGGCGCGGGCCACTGCCACGCTAACCGATGACGTTGGGGATGAGATCATTGCCGCCACCCTGCTGCTTGGCTGGGCCACGCTCCTCGTGAGCGGCTGCCGTCTGCAGGCCGTCCACGACCCGACGCCGGCTCACCTGCTGGCACCCGGCGAACGTCACGCCCTCGCCGTCGAGCTCCTGGTGGCCGTGCACTCCCATGCCCCGACCGACCCCGCCACCCGCGCCAGGGCCGCCCGCCTGCTGGCAAGACAGTACGCCCAGGCCGGCGAACTGCCTCCCGATCCGCCGCCCGCCCGGTCCGTGCGCGAGCTGGCCGGGGAGATGTTGGCGCTGCGGCTCGCATAACGGCACAACGGAATTTTTCTGGTTGGATTGACAGCAGGCTCGCTGCCGTGCAATACTGATCGCCCGGACACTATAAACCGGGAAAAAGTGCACCAATGCAGCCGCGAAATTGGAACCTGCCGGGCCTGGCGCGTTTGTTTACTGAACTCGGCGCCCTCAGCGGCAGTAACGGCACTGCCATTGCGATTAACGACGCCGGGCTCGTCGCGGGTAACAGCCGCATCGTCAACACCACCTGGCCGGGCGGCGTCTACCATGCCGTCCTCTGGAATAACGGCGTGATCTCCGATCTGGGCACGTTCGGCGGCGGGACTAGTTCTGCCTACGGCATCAACCATCACGGCGCGATCGTCGGTACCAGCGTATTCAGCGGCGATACGGACTTCGCCGCCTTCCTCTGGGAGAACGGCGTGATGACTCCCATTGCCGCCGCCGGCAGCACCGCCCGCGCCGTCAATGACCTTGGCCAGGTGGCCGGCAACCTCACTCCCTCCTACCACGCCGCCATCTGGTACATGGGTGTCATAACCGACCTCGGCTCGCTCGGTGGTCCCAACACCTACGCCTATGCCATCAACAACCTTGGCCAGGTCGTCGGCAGCAGCACCAACCCCGCCCAGCAAACCCGTGCTTTCCTCTGGGCCAACGGCGTCATGACCGACCTGGGCGATCTCGGCGGCGGGTTTAGCGATGCCTGGGGCATCAACAATCTCGGCCAGGTCGTCGGCGACAGCTATCCGCCCGCCGGCCCCCTGCGGGCCTTCTTTTGGGACAAGGGCCTGATGCGCCAACTCCCCACGCTTGGTGGGCCGCCCGGCGAGGACTACTGCCGGGCCACGGCCATCAATGCCGGCGGCATGGTGGTGGGCGAATGCTACAGCCCCTCTGGCCCCCACGCCGTCCTCTGGGACCTGTGGGACAACACCACCCTCTTCCTGCCCGAGATTAAGCAGCAGGGGCCGTAGGAGACCACGGCCGTTCGCCCGACCCTTTACCCGCGCTCCGATCTGCAACGCGCCTCCATACCCCGGCGCCCCGGGCAGGCATTCGCTGCGCGCCTCAACCCGTTGCCGGCATCGCCCTCGACGGCTGGATCAGCGTAGCGGCCGGGATATTCAAGCCTTCATGCAGGTTCCGAATCATCGTAATGCTCAACGGCCGCTTGCGCCGCAGCACCTCCGACACCTTGCTCTGGCTGCCGATGTAGGGCACCAGGTCGGCGCGCGTTCGACCTTCTTGATCCATACGGAAGAGTATTGCATCGATTGGATCCGGCGGGTCAATCGGATAGTGCGCCCGCTCGTACTGTTCGACCAGCAGCGTAAACAGGCTCAACTCCTCTTCTTCCGGCGAGCCAGGGGCGGCATGCATCAGCGTCTCTATGTATGCCAGGGCAGCCTCGTACTCTGCCTCGGTCTTCAGTATTTTTGCTTTCATCAGATAGTCTCCGCATCGATCCGATCATACTCGGCGTGCGTGCCGATGAAACGAGTCATGACCATGCTTGTATTGTATTCTATCTGCCGGCTCGTGGTGCCCCAGATCTGGTAGAGCCGTTCGTCGTGCCCGCCCTCCTAAATCTCCACCCCAGCCAACCCGTCCGCCCCCAGCAGCAGCGACAGTTCCCCCGCATGCGGCAGGTCGTGGTCAAGCATCCCCCAGATCTGCTGCAAGATCGATGCCTCCTCCGCGGAGACATCGTCGCCGGGCGCGCCGCGCGCCAGGCGCGCGCTCACAAACCGCCAGGTCAGCTCCAGCCCCGCCACGATCTCGGCGGCCGTGCGCGCCGGTCCGTCCTCCGCGTCCACGCGAGCAGCGGCAGGAGCTCCGCCGCACGCTCGCCGAGCACGTGGTGCACCCACTTGGCGCGCCCAAAGACGATATGGGTGGCGATTTCCCCCGGCGTGCGCAGGCCGGGCAGCAGCCGCCGCCCCAGCTGCTCCTCCGTCAGCGGCGCGATCGCCCGCTTGAGCGCCTCCTGGTAGTCCTGCCAACTCTCGAAGACACGCGCCTCCGCAACTGCTGCTCGTATCATGTCCGCTGCTCCCTCTTCTGAACTCTTTATAGTCGTTCGGTAGTCGTATTATCTGTCAAAGTGTGCTAATTTTCACAATGTTGACACGTCTGGATAACGCGAGTATCTTGGATGCACTGCCTCGGCTCGTGTGCGCTCCCCCCGCGGCTGAGCCCTGCGCTTCCGTGTTTTCATGCAACTGCATCGCCGCCTCTTTGCGCTGTGTGCGTGCGCGTCTTTGGGCTGGAACCATTGTGAGAAAGGAGCTTAGCATGGCCGCTGATCGTGGGATCTTGATCGGGTGGAACCGGGTGATGCCGGGGAAAGAAACACAGGCGGTGGCGCTGTTCGGCGAGGCCATGGCCTTCTGGGGCAAACAGCAGCAGGCGGGGTGATCGAGAGCTTTGAACCGGTCTTCCTCTCGCCGCACGGCGGGGATCTGAATGGCTTTATTCTCATTCGCGGCGACATGGCCAAGCTGGGCCAGGTGATGGCCACGGATGAGTACCTGACGATCGAGCAGAAGGCCAGCTTCTTGCTCGACGGCCACGGCGTGATCGGCGCCATCTTCGGCGAAGGGATCAACCGCAACATGGCCATCTACCAGCAGGTTACGTCCGGCGGCTGACACGCCAGGCGCTTGCGCTGCCGCACGCGCGGCAGCGCAAGCGCTTTGTCGGCTTTCAGACCCTGATCATCGCCAACTGGATGCCGTGGGGCTTGCGCCTGCCGCACATGCTCGAAAGGCTACACCGGCTCGGCTGCAAACTCGAACTGGAGCAACATCTCCTCATCCGCAGCGACGACGGAAGGCGCGTGCGGGCGCGTGACGAACTGCCATCACGTAAGCGGCAGCAGCCCCGCCGGCAAGGGCGCTCCGGTAAACCAGGCCCGCACCATCTCGTTGAACAAGTCTGGCAGTTCAAGATTCCATGCATGACCAGCGCCGGCAACGATCTTGCCTGTCGTACCCTCAACCGTCTTGCAGAGCGCTGATGCATGCTTCTTGGAGATTCGGGGCTCTCTTTCTCCCACGACGACAAGCGTGGGCGGTACGGCCCTCTGCGGCATCTGTATCTCTCCCGTCGCGCGATTGACGTCGAGCAGCAGTTCGTTCTCGATCGCTTGAAAGTCCTCCATCATGGCTGCCTGGTAGGCAGCGGGCCAATGCCCAAGCCGACGTCGCTTTTGCCAGGTACTTCCGGGGAAGCAATCTGAAGGCCAGGCTGTTCATCGCGTTGATGACTTGTATAAGCCCTCGCCCCAATTTCGGCGTTGCGCCACTCAAGATGGCGCGGTCGATCAGCTCAGGGCGCGTGCGCAGCAGTTCGAGCCCAACGGCCGCACCAAGCGACAGCCCTACAATGTGCGCGCGTTTGCTGCCAAGCGACGCTTCCATCAGCCTGGTGACTTCCGCCGCCGCGGTTTGCAGGGAGAAGGGCTTGATTGCGGCACTGTTTGCATGCCCCGGCAAGTCAGGTGCCAGGCAATAGTATTCGCCGCTCAGGCCTAGGAGTTGCGGTTGCCACATGCGCCCGCTGGCGCCGCCGCCATGTAGGAAGATGACGGCGGGCAGCGTTGCGGTTCCTGCTGCGTGTACATGTAGTTTCGTCATTTGTTCTGCCGGCCCACCCTCCTCCGCTTGGCATTGCCGTGCCTCGTAGTCTCCGCCGCCACGGTCAGCCGGCAGGGGCCGGCCGCGCGAGATTAGTCCTGCGCTGCCGGAGGGAGGGTGTTTAGTCGGCTGCCGCCCGCCGCACCATCTCGCCAATCCAAATCGGCGCAAAGGGCGACGTGCAGCCCTTCGACACCGGATAGTCCCGATACACCCCCAATTCCTCGCCGATGGCGATGGCGCGCGTCCACGTCGATCCCGTCCGGGCTCTTGGCGATGCGCTCGGCCGTCAGCCCCCAGCCGGCGCGGCCGGCCCATGGGTCGGGGTCCTGCAGCCAGGCCTCCCGCCGCGCCTCCTTGGCCGGGTGGTGCTTGATCACATACGAACCCAGCCAGTCGGCCACCTGCCCAAAGCTGCCTTCCCGCACCATGCGGTCCAACTCGGCCGCCGAGAGCGCCTTGGGCTTGATCAACAGGATGCCCAGTGTGCCGCCTCCGTCAATCCTAAACTCCGTTCACCTATCGATGAGAGGAAGATAGATCTGATCACTGCGCCCGGCTTGATCTTCCCCTGGTGTGGTCTGCTCGTCGAACTCGGCGAGATTGGCCGCCCCATCGCCGTCGGGATCGCCCTCGGCGCCGTTAGCACCAACTCCCGACCGTGGGTTGAGCCCCATCTCGACCTCCCACAGGTCGGGTAGCCCATCGCCGTCGCTGTCTGGGCTGCGGGGATTCGTCCCATAGCGGCTCTCGTCGGCGTCGTTCAGCCCATCATTATCTCTGTCGCCGGCCATGGCGGCGGCCGCCACGACCGGCGCGGCAGCTTGCGCCGAGGCAGGCTGTAAGCCAGTCGTGACGACCAATTGCGGTTTCTGCGCTCCCTCCCGGCTGGCAAAGCGCATGTCGATGTCCTTGTCCGTAACTATGACGAGATTTACCGGCCCGTTCTTGACGATGGGTAGCGGGATAGGAGCCTTTGTCCACGTGCCTTTCCCAAAGGCTCCTGAACTGCTCATCGCTGTCCCTACCGCCGGTGCAGTGTTATAGGTCAGCCCGCTCTCGGTCCAGTTGTTGTCGCCGTTCGCTACCTGGTAGCCGGAGCTTGAGCTGGTGGTGGCATAGATGTACAGCGTTGCGCTGGTGACGGGTTCGACGAGTTCTTGGACGTCAAAGCGCAAGTAGGTGCGTGCCGTTGGCTTTACGTCCACCCGCAGTGTCTTCGCCGTACCATAATTGGTACTGCCCTGGCTTGCCAGCACATACGTATCGGCGGTCGCCGTGAAGGTATAAATATGGGAAACCGGCGCAGCCGTGGGCGTTGCTGTCGGCGTCGACGTTGGCACGGCCGTCGGCGTCGATGTTGGCGTCGATGTTGGCGTAGACGTAGCCGTCGATGTCGCCGTGACGGTCGGTGTCGGTGGCGGGGCGCCGGCTGCCGCAATGACAAAGTGGTCGGTATAGCTGCCGGTGCCGGCCACAAACTGGGCCTCGATCGCGTCGCGGCTGACGGTAAATTGCATGAAGCCGGTGCTGTCGAGATTTGGGTCCATCCACGTCGAGAAATTGGGGGCCTCGGCGTCTGCCGGGTCGAACTCATAAGAGCTGCGTCCGACATTGGCGGCGATCACCAGGACCGCACCCGCCCCCTTGCCGTAAACGCCGTCCACGCCGTCATCTACGATGCAGTCGGGGTCATAGGTATAGGCCTTGAACGTTGTGCAGCCCGGGCTCAGGCTCAGTTGTTTCGATCGCTGGTACCCGTGGTCGTGCCCCTGCAAGATTAGATCCACCTTGCGCTCAACCAGCAGGTTGAACAGGGACGCGCCGATCGAGCAGGACTTGATCCCGATGGTAATGCAGACCTTGTGCATGCCCACAACCGTCCACAACCCCTGGCTCTTGGCCTCGTCAATGCGCGCCTTGAGCCAGTCGCAGTTGGCCGTGTCGCCGTTCCGGCAATAATCCATGACGGTCGCCCCGCGGTGCACATTGGGATCGATGAGGATAAAGCGCGCCAGCGGCGCCTCCGGCGGATAGTCAAAGTAGTACTGGTGCGCGTACTGGCCGCTGACACCCAGCCGGTCGGGCAGGCAGGCAGCGTAGTTGTCGATAAATCCATCCGGCCCGTCTGGCGTCTCCTCATGGTTGCCGACCAAAAGCTCAAAGGGATAGGTCGCACCCACATGTTGCTTGACGTAGTCGCACCAGGCCGATTCGGGCGTGATCTGGTCGTAGCTCATATCGCCGAGCGCCAGGAAAAAGCTCGTGCCCGCGCCGGCCAGCGCATCAAGCGCGGCGGTCGTGGTGCTGTTTGCGCCAATGTCGCCGCCGGCAGCAAAGCTGAACGTCGCCGGCGCTGGATCTTGAAAAGAAGGGGAATGACGTGGTTCGCTGTGCGCCGGTGGGATCAAAGGAATGGAAACGGTGGCGAGAGCGATGCTGAGCACCAGGCCGGCTGCCAGAACGCCGAGACGCCGGGGTGGAAGATCACACATAGCTGGATTCCTTTCTGTAGTACCCTAGGGGTGGGGGCCATCCCGCCGCGGAGCCGGGAGATCGCTCAGTGGGATTTGCCAGTATGACAGATAATTGCGTACTGTCAAGGGTGCAGCCGATCAGCCACCGCTGCTGCACTGGTGAGGCTATCAGCATCCACCTGTGGCATGCTGCGACAATGGGGGGTGGAAAGCTGCTTGTTCTCGGCGCCGGCCGTGGGTATACCGGCGCCTTACAGAGCGCCCTTGCATGCCGCTTAGAGATTCCTGGCTCTCTTTCTCCCACGACGACAAGCGTGGGCGGTACGGCTCTCTGCGGCATCTGTATCTCTCCTGTCGCGTGATTGACGTCGAGGAGCCGCGGCGAAGTGCTTTTGTTCGGTTCCATTACGCTCGTACTGGCACTGTCGTGCCTCGTAGTCGCTGCCTCCCGCTCAACTGGCAGTGAGCCGCTTCCCAGACCGCACGGCGGCCAACCGTGACGCCCGCAAGGAGGCGATCACGGTCCGGCCTCTGTCGAGCATGTCATCGGGGGTCAGCCGGGCGACAGCCATGCACTTGCTGCGCTCCTTGTATCTGAAGATTATCCCGTAGTGCATATCAAGCCCTAGCGAACTGTGCCGCAGAAACAGGTACACTGGTATCAGTCCCCCGGATAGGAGCCACTTCTCCCTCCGCCGCAGTAGCAAGAACGCAGCAGCTTGTGACATGCGCAAAAACCTTTTGGAAGTTGTGCTGGTTGAAGACGATGAAGTTGAAATTGAGGCCGTGACGCGCGCGCTGAAAAATCTCCACATTGCGCACGACCTGACCGTGTTTCGCAGCGGAATCGAAGCCTTGATCGCCCTGCGGCAGCAGCGCAAGCTCCTGCAGCGTGCCTACCCCTTCTTTCTCCTCCTCGACCTTACCATACCGGATTTGCCAGGGATGCAATTTCTGCGCCAGCTGCGGCAAGATCCATTTCTGCGCACCGCCCTTGTCTTCGTGCTGACGAATTCCGAGTCTGAAGAAGACAAGCTGGCGGCGTATGATTATCAGGTGGCTGGCTACCTGATCAAGTCCAACCTCGGCAGGGAGTACTGCCGTCTGACCGAGCTGGTGCAGGCCTATTACCAGGTCGTAGAATTCCCCGATCGCTGAAGAAAAGGGTCCTGCTCTCGACTTACTAGCGCAGAGTCTACCGGTGGAAGGTCTGGGGAAGGTCAAGAAAATATGTCGACACGGCCATTTTCGCCGCGCTCCTCGCCTTTACGATGGTCAACCTGTTAAATTTCTACCGGCGCCATGAGCGGCCAAGAACGCGTCAATCCCTTGGTCTATGCCAAGGACGGCGACCGCCTGGTCGTGGTCGCCTCAAAGGGGGGCGCCCCGACGAACCCCGATTGACCTGCCGAGCTTGCGAGGTCTTGGCACCTGTCACGCGGCATGCACAAATTTTGCATATAGGGTAAAATAGAACCCGGTCCATACATGATTTCGCCCAACTGGAGCCGCCCATGGGACTGTACTTCGTGTACGAACTACCGCTCCTCGTCGCTGCCTTTACGTCACTCTGTCTCTTCGTCATCGTCGTGCGCCGGCACCAGGCGCTTGGGGCACCGGCCCTGCTTGTGATGCTGATCGCCGCGGGGATTTGGGCGGGAGCTTACGCGCTGGAACTACGCGCACCTACGCTCGCCGGCAAGCTGCTCGCGGCGAAAATCGAATATATCGGGATTGCCCCCTTAGTGGCGGCATGGTTCCTGTTCACAGTTCAGTTTACACGCCCGAATCAGTGGATCGGCCGGACAAAACGTGGCGTGCTCTTGTTGAGTGTAATCCCGGCGCTGGCTCTGATCCTGGCGTGGACCAACGAAGTGCACGGGCTGATCTGGAGCTCGACCCATCTCGCCACGTCGACCCCGATTCCCGCTCTGGTCGTCAGCCATGGTCCTGGATTCTGGCTGCTGTTAAGCTTTGACTATCTGCTGCTGTTTGTGGGCACCCTGTGGCTGCTGAACACCGCGGCGAGATCCTCGGCTCTGCTGCAGAGACAGGCCCTTGCCTTGTTGATCGGCATCGTGCCCGTCTGGATTGCCAACGTGCTCTACATAGGCCGCTGGGGCCCGGCGCCCTGGCTCGATCTAACGCCTTTTGCGATCGCAATCACCGGGATCGTCTACGCCTGGAGCCTATGGCACCTGCACCTGCTGAATGTCATCCCAGTCGCTCGGTCGGCGATCTTCGCGCTTTATCGAAGATCCTATCGTCGTGGTCGATCTACACAACCGAATCGTCGACGTGAATCCGGCCGCAAAACAGCTGGCACCGCAGCAAACGGCGCCGCTCGTGGGCAAGCCCCTGACCGCCTTGCTGGGCGACCAGGCAGAGCAAATGGACGCCGCCGCACCACTTGACCCGGGCACACTAGGCGAAATCCGGCTGGCACCGGCCGGGGTCGAACGTGTCTTTGAGCTGCGAGCATCGTCGCTGCATGATGCCGGAAAAAGCCCCTTGGGCCGCGTCTATGTGTTGCGCGACATTACAAAGCGCAAACGGGTAGAGAAGGCGCTGCAGCAGCTCGCGCAGAGCCTTGAGCAGCGCGTGGCGGAACGCACGCGTGAACTTCACTACCAAGCGGAGCTGCTCGAACACATATCAGATGCCGTCATCTCCGTCGACGACGCGATGCGAATCATCAGCTGGAACAAGGCAGCCGAACGGATCTATGGCTACCAGTTGGCCGAGGTGAAGGGGCGACAGGTCGGGGAGGTCATTCCCACGACGCTCGCACATTCGACGACCGCTGATGCCATCGAACTCTTGGCCGCCGATGGTTACTGGGAGGACGAAGCCGTCCAGTTGCCGCGCCGATGGTTCATCGATTACCGTCTGGGCCTCCGCCACCGCGGTGAAAGACGAGAGCGGCCGCATGTTGGGGATTGTCGCCGTCAACCGGGATATGTCGGGCATCCGGGAAATGCAGAGGGCACTCCAGGAGAGCGAGGCGCGCTATCGCGAGATCCTGGAGAGCACGCGCGATATTATTTTCAGCGTGGACGCCGACGGCCGCTTCCTCTTTGTCAACCGTTCCTGGCGCGAGACGCTGGGCTACCGGGAGGACCAGGTGGCGGAACTTACCATCGGCGACATCGCCCACCCGAATGAGCGCGCCTACGTCCGGCGGCTCTATCGCCGCCTGCAGGCAGGCGAGGGGCCGCTCCCCGTCGATACGGTGTTGTATACCGGGAAGGGGCAGCCGCTCTTCGTGGACGGCCTGGCCACCGCCGTCTTCCATGCCGGCGAGTTTGTGGCCGCGCACACGTTCCTGCGCGACATCACGCGCGGCATCCAGGCGGAGGCGGCGCACCAGGCCGCCGAGCAGCGCTACCGCAGCCTGTTTGAGGACGCGCCCGGCATGTATGTGCTGGCGCAGCTGGAGCAGGACAGCCTCACCATCGTCGACTGCAACGCACTGTGTGTGCAAACGCTCGGCTATGAGCGTGATCAACTGATCGGTAAGCCGTTTGCCGACCTGCTTGCGCAGGGCGCGACCAAGAGCTTCCAGCTGGACATGCGCGGCCACACCACGAGCAATCTTTTTCGCGGGCAGGAGTGCGCCGTCGTGACCAGGGACGGGCGGGTCATCGAAACGCTGCTGCGCACGCATTATGAACGTGATGACGCCGGCCATGTGACCGGCGTGCGTGCCATGTTTGTGGATATCAGCGACCGCAAGCGGATGGAACGCCAGCTCCAAGAGAGCACGGACCGGCTGCACGCCTTGGGCCGCCACCTCGAATCTGTGCGTGAGGAAGAGCAAACCCGCATCGCGCGTGAGGTCCATGACGAGCTGGGGCAGATCCTGACCGTGCTCAAGATGGACGTGAGTTGGCTGCAGCGCCATGTCCAGGCTCCGGTAAATGGCGACGGCGAGGCTGTGCCGCGCAAGCTGGCAGCCATGAGCGAGCAGCTAAGCGCATCCCTGCAGACGGTACACCGGATCGCGGCCGAACTGCGGCCTGCCCTGCTCGACAATCTCGGGCTGATCGCCGCGATCGAATGGCTGACACGCAGCTACGAAGATCGCACGGGCATAGCGTGCTCCTTTGTGTATACCGGCGGCGAAGCCGAACTGCTCGACGAACTGCTCGACAAGGACCTGGCCACCACGCTGTTTCGCATCTGCCAGGAGGCCCTGACGAATGTCGCCCGCCACGCCCAGGCAAGCGCCGTCCAGGTAAGCCTGGCCGTGACCGCGTCTGAGATAAAACTTGAAATCACAGATGACGGGATTGGCATTGCCCAGGCCCAGATCGCCGATCCGCGCTCCTTTGGCCTGATCGGGATGCGTGAACGGCTCTACCCCTGGAACGGCCGCATGACCGTCACCGGTACGCCGCACCAGGGCACCACGCTTTCTATCGTCATTCAACTTAAGCAGCTGGCAAGGAACTCCCCATGATCCGCACGTTGATTGTCGACGACCATAAGATCGTACGCCAGGGGCTGATCCAGATCTTGGGCGAAACACCCGACATCTTTGTGGTCGGCGAGGCCGGCAATGGCCGGGAGGCGCTGCAGAAACTCCGTGTCAGCAAACCGGATGTCGTGCTGCTCGACGTATCAATGCCCGAAATGGATGGCATGGCCACGATTCACGCCATCAAGCATGAGCATCCTAAGCTGCCCGTCCTGGTGTTGAGCATGTATCCGGAAGAGCAGTATGCCATTCGCTTTCTCAAGATGGGGGCCGCCGGGTATCTGACCAAGGAGAGCGCGTCGGACGAGCTGATCGAGGCCATTCGCAAGGTGGCGGGCGGCGGGCGCTATGTTACCGGCTCGCTCGCCGACCGCCTGGTCGGGGAACTTGGCAGCCACCCCCGCAAGGGCGACCTGGCTGCGCTCTCTGATCGTGAACTCCAGACCCTGCGCTTGCTTGCCGGGGGCCAGACGCTGAGCGAGATCGGGGCCCAACTTTCCTTGAGTGTCAAGACGATCAGCACCTACCGCGCCCGCATCCTCACCAAGCTCGGCCTCCGTTCCACCGCCGAACTCATCCGCTACGCCGTCGAGCATCATCTGATCTGAACCGTGTAGGAACTTTCCTACGGCTGGCCTCCGATTTCCCTACATACGGCAGTCGCATCTTCTGATTGCGGTATGACCTGTGGATCGCTACGATTCCAAGACTACGAATATGCGTGTGGGTCCCTACCACGGGGGGCCCGCCGTAGGCTATCGCCATTGCTCCCACAACCAAGCTTTTCCATTGGCTTCCGCCACAGCCATACGCGCCAAAAAACGATCAGCACTGTGTTCGACTGTCCGACGAGCTCGGAAAGGAAATATTGCATGTCACGCAACAGCAGGACGTCATCCAGAATCACACGTCAGGCGGTCTTGACCGCGCTGATCGTGCTCGCCGCCCTCGTAGCCGGCGTGCACACGGTCGCCGCCCAACCTCGCACCCGACGGCGCGTCCCCGCGCATCTTTCTCCCTACGCTGGCCGGCGGCGCCCTGGCCGAAACGGCGGCAAACCAGTATCAGATTCAGCCGGCCGCAGCCTCGCCGACCGGCGCGACGATCGTCTCTGATCAGGCCGACTACCCGCCCGGCGCGCTGGTCACACTGACCGGGGCTGGGTGGCAGGCGAATGAAGCGGTCCACATCATCGTCAACGACGACGGCGGACAAAGCTGGAGCCACAGCAGCGACCCTGACCCTGTTGCGGACGCCAACGGCAATCTGACCTACAGCTTCCAGCTTCCCAACTGGTTTGTCGCCAACTACGGCGTGAGCGCCACGGGCCCTGACTCCGGCCAGGCGACGACGACGTTCACCGACCTGAGCATTGGCACCTACGACCAGTGCGCCAACGACGAGAACAGCGTGCCGCCGGGCACCGGTTACACAAGTGGTGACCTGGGCTGTCAGTGGATCAACGGCAACCTGCAGTCGAACACGGCCTATTATGCCGAGGGCGACGCCACCGTCCAGCGCGTGTGGCTGACTGACTTCCCGCCCGGCCTGCATACGTTGACGCTTCAGTACGGCACGACCAAGGGCGGCAAACACGCCTACGACTTCCTCACCACCTGGAACTGGTCGGAGAACTGGATCACCGAGGCCGACCGCTGCCAGGATATCACCGGCTGTGTGGCGGCTGCGGCCAGCGAGAACGGGCTGGACATTCCCCAGGATCCGAACGTTCCCGACAGCTTTGAGCCAAGCGCCCCCGGCGCCCGCCAGTTCATCATGCGCGGCGGCGACATTGACGTCTGCCACAACGCCTGTCATCGCCAGCGGCAGCTATGCGGGCGACAGCGAAACCATCATTACCGTGAGTTTCAACGTCCCGAGTTCCGGACCCGATGTGCACGCGCCAACGGCTGTGCTGTGGCGCTCTGGTTTGGCGCGCACGTTTCCGCACAGGCGAACTGGGGGCTCGGGCAAGGGCGCGGGCAGCATCAACGGCTCGCCCTATCATGTTGCACTCGACCAGGTTGACGGCGCCTCCGTCGGCCAGCGCGACAACCAGATGCAGTCCGACGTCGTCAGCCAGATCCCGAACGGCACGATCGTCATCGTCAAGGATGCCGTTCCGAACGATGCCCAGGACTTCAGCTTCAACCTGAACAACGGCGGCACCATCAGCCAGAACTTCTCGCTGGATGACGACGGCGATGCGACGCTGCCGAACAGCCAGACGTTCAGCGTGCCGCCCGGCACCTGGACGGCGAGCGAGCTCAACATCCCCTCGGGCTGGGGTCTGACCAACCTTGCCTGTTCCGTTTCCGGCACCAACGGCAGCACGTACCAGGTGTCAGGCGCCAACGCCGTCATCACGCTGAAGTCCGGCGTCTCCTCGGGCGACACTGTGACGTGCACGTACACCAACACGCGCAACACCGGTTCGCTGCGGATTCTCAAGACCGTGAGCAACCCGGATGGAGCGACCCTGCCGGCAAGCTTCACGGTGAACTACGACTGCGGCACCGGCTACACCGGCCAGGTGAGTGTGGCGCCCGGCAGCCCGGCAGACGGTGAACGACATTCCGACCGGCAGCACCTGCTCGGTGACGGAAGTGGCACCGGCCGCGATCCCCGGCTACACGTGGGGTACCATCACCTACACGCCTGCCTCGGTCACCATCAGCACGGGCGGCGGCACGTTCGAGATCACGGTCGGCAACAGCATCACGCGTGACCTTGGTTCGCTGCAGATCCCGAAGACGCTGAGCAACCCGGATGGCGCGACGTGTGCCGGCGAGCTTCACGGTCAACTACGACTGCGGCGACGGCTACACCGGTACCGGTGAGCGTGGCGCCCGGCGGCTCGCAGACGGTGAGCGGCATCCCGACCGGCAGCACCTGCACGGTGACGGAGTCGGCGCTCGGCGCCGATCCCCGGCTACACGTGGGGCACGATCACCTACACGCCGGCCTCGGTCGACGATCGGCACCAAGGACGACGACCTTCGACGATCACGGTCGGCAACAGCATCACGCCGCGACCTCGGTTCGCTGCAGATTGCCAAGACGCTGAGCAACCCGGATGGCGCGAGCGTGCCGGCGAGCTTCACGGTGAACTACGACTGCGGCACGGGCTACACCGGGCCAGGTGAGCGTGGCGCCCGGCAGCCCGGCAGACGGTGAACGGCATTCCGACCGGCAGCACCTGCACGGTGACGGAAGTGGCGCCTGACGCCGATTCCCGGCTACACCTGGGGCACGATCACCTACACGCCTGCCTCGGTGACGATCAGCACCAAGGACCAGACCTTCACCATCACGGTCGGCAACAGCATCACCCGCGACCTTGGTTCGCTGCAGATCGCGAAGACACTGAGCAACCCGGATGGCGCAAGCGTGCCGGCGAGCTTCACGGTGAACTACGACTGCGGCACCGGCTACACCGGTCAGGTGAGCGTGGCGCCCGGCAGCCCGGCGACGGTGAACGGCATTCCGACCGGCAGCACCTGCACGGTGACGGAAGTGGCGCCGGCGGCGATTCCCGGCTACACCTGGGGTACGATCACCTACACGCCGGCCTCGGTGACGATCGGCACCAAGGACCAGACCTTCACCATCACGGTCGGCAACAGCATCACCCGCGACCGCGGCTCGCTGCAGATCGTCAAGAACGTCGTCAACGACAACGGCGGCACGGCCACCGTGGGTGCGTTCGGCCTCAACACGACCGCCGGCAGCCTGACCTTCGACGGCGGCGTCGCCAACGGGACGACGACGACCTACACCAGCCAGAAGATCACGGTGGTCACCGGTAGCTACACGCTCAAGGAGAACGACGTCTATGGCTACACCGAGGGCACCTGGTCGTGCACGAACGGCACCGCAAACCCAACGACCTATAACAACGGCTCGGTCAACGTCGACAAGGACAAGGACGTAGTCTGCACGATCACCAATGACGACCAGCCGGGCACCATCGTCGTGATCAAGAACGCCAAGCCTGCCCAGGGCAGCTTTGCCTTCGCGACGACGGGCACCGGCTACAACGGCTTCACCTTGACCGGCGCCACGGCGAACAACGGCAATCGGAACAGCCAGACCCTCAACGCCGGCACATACACGGTGAAGGAGAGCACGCAGCTGGGCTGGTTCCTGACCGGTATCGGTGGCTCGACCGATCCGAACACCCCCTACAACTGCACTGTCACCGGCAGCGGCGGCAGCACGGGGGTCGGCGACCTGAACACGCAGACGGCCACCATCACCCTGAAGAACGGCGACACGGTGACCTGTATCTTCGAGAACACCGGCCAGGGTGTCACCCGCACCCAAGGCTTCTGGGCCACGCACCCGCAGCTGGCCAAGATCGCCTGGTTCGGCGGCACCGCCTTCGGGCACACCTTCCCCGGCGTGGCCAACACGCCCGGCATCGGTGACACGACGCTCTGCGGCCGCCAGCCATCGACACGTTGGGCAAGGTAATGGGCGGCTTCTGGAGTGACATCTCGAAGACGTCCACCGGTGCCAAGCGCAGCGCCCTGGACCAGGCCCGCATGCAGCTTCTCCAGCAGATGCTGGCGGCAGAGCTGAATGCCTCGGCCTTCGGCAGCGTGCCGGCCGGCGGCACTGGCATGTTCGCAGCGTGGGAATCCGCCTACTGCGGCACGAACCAGACAGCAATCAAGAATGCCCAGCAGCAGGCCGCATCCTTCAACTCGGCCGGCGACAGCGCCCAGTTCACGCCCGGCACGTCGGCCGACAGCAAGTACGCCCGGTCGATCGCCAACTACGTATTCTGGGATACCTTGCCCTAAGGTACCGATCAGGACAGTTCATGTTGGAGCGAGGAGGGCACGGCTCAGCCGTGCCCTCCTCTTTGCCGCCGCTGCGGGCTGCAACAATGGCCGCTCGCAGGGGTTATGCCTTTCTAATCCAGATTTTCCCATAACGCGCTACAGGTGTTACGATGGGCTGGTTAGCTGCTTGCAGCCGCCTATACCATCCCTGCCGTGCATCGCCGTATCCAGGCTGCTCACGTTGGTCTGCCATAGATCGGGTACACAAAAGTGCGCAATCATCCGCTTCACCCTACCCTCGTTCTGGTGCTTGCCTGCCTGCTGGCAGTCCTGCTCTTTCTACCGCTCACCGTCATACCCGGCGCACATTTCTGGGGTCGCTATCTCGTCCCCATTGTGTTGGTCTTTCTGTGGGGCCGGCGCCGCGACATCTACATCGTCACCGTGCTGGCAAGTGTGCTGATCGTTGGGGGCTACTGGTTCGACAATATCCCTTCACTCGACGATCTGTTGGTCAACCACGTCCTGCCGTTGGCGATCCTGTGGGCCGTAGCCTGGCTGCTCGCCCAGCGCCGGCAGCTGCAGGAGGATCTGGTGATCCAACGCGAGCAGCTCCTCCACCAGCAGGAGGAGCTGAGGGTGCAGATGGCGGCGCGCACGGCTGAGCTGCAGGGGAGCGAGCGCAAATACCGCGACCTGTTCGATAACTCACCCGACATGTACCTGTACGCCACCGCCGACGACCACATTATCCGTGAGTGCAATCGCACCCTGGCGGATGCACTCGGCTATACGCCCGCAGAACTAGTCGGCCGGCCGACCGGTATGTTGTTGACTCCTGCCTTCTACGCCGCAGTGCAGGCGGGCTGGTCTGAGTACGTAGCGGCCGGCAAGTTCGCCAATTTTGAAACGCAGCTGCAGCGCAAAGACGGCACCGTGCTGGACGTTCTGGCGTCGGGCCATTATGACCCCGCTGCGGACGGCCGTCCCGCCTACAGCCGCGTTACCTTCCGCGATATCACCGAACGTATGCGCAGCGACACCCGTATCCACGAAGCGCTGCAGCACCTGCAGCTCGCCGCCGAGGCAGCCGGCATCGGCATCTGGAACTGGAACTTTGCCGACGGCAGCATGGAGTGGGACGACCGGACCTGCGACCTATATGCCGTGCCCGCCGACCTGCGCCACAGCGGGGTCTCCTACGAATTTTGGCGTGCGCGCATTCACCCCGAAGATCTCGGCCATGCCGATCCTGATCACGGCGACCTCGATCGTGCGGGGGATCGCTGGAGCGACACGTACCGCATTGTGCTGCCGGACGGTGCCGTCCGCCACATCCAGTCTGCCGCCATCAAAGAGTACGATCGTGATGGCCGGCCGCTGCGCTTGATCGGGATCAACCGTGACATCACCGATCAGATGCGCTATGAGCAGTTTCTTAAAGAAACCAACGCCGACCTCGAGCAGCGTGTGGCGGCGCGCACTGCCGACCTGCAAGCCGCCTTCGCCGAGCTGAGTGCCGCCAACGAGCTGAAAGACGAGTTCATGGCCATGATCAGCCACGAGCTGCGCACGCCGCTCACCGGCGTCCTCAGCCTGTCAGAACTGCTCGAAGAGCAGATCGCCGGCCCGCTCAACGCACGCCAGGCCACGTACACACGCGGCATCGTCGAGAGCGGCGAGCGGCTGCTCTATGTCATCAACAGCATTCTCGGCTACACCCACCTGCTTTCGGGCAAGCTGCAGCTGGAGCGCGAGCCGTGTGACCTTGGCTACCTGATCCACGTCTGCGCCGTGTCGCAGCGCGCCAAGGCCGCGGCGAAGCAGCAGGTGGTCGAGGAAGCCGTCGAACCGGCGGACCTCAGCGTCGAGAGCGATGGGGAGGCCGTCGGCGAGGTGCTCAAGCGGCTGCTCGACAACGCCGTCAAGTTTACGCCGGCGGGCGGCCGCATCGGCCTTGCGGCCCACGCCGGTCCGGTCCCCGGCAGCGTGCAGATCGTGGTCTGGGATACGGGCCCCGGCATTGGGAGCGAGCACCTGGCGCGGCATCGTCAAGCCATTTACGCAGGGCGACGGCAGCCTGGCGCGCGGCCACGAAGGGATCGGCATGGGGCTGGCCTACGCCGACCAGATGGTGCGGCTGCTGGGCGGCACGCTGGACCTGGCACCGAATCCGGGCGGCGGCAGCCGATTTATCATCACGCTGCCCCAGCGGTCCGGCCATCAACCGGCCGCCGCGCGCGCTGCAGACGGCGCGCCGTCTGTGCTTGCTATCACGGATGGGGCTCCGCTGTAGGGCACCAGGTCGGCGGCTATTCCGACGGCGCCAACCTGCTCCTGCTCCATACGACCGGCGCCAAGACCGGCCGGCCGCGCATCAACTCCCTGGTCTACGCCCCCAGCTGCGCGCCCGCGCACAGGTGCCCAGTGCGCATGTTCACTGCTGCGCTGGGCAGAGTTGATCCATAATGGAGAGGCACTACCGCAGCAGTTCGCCCGTGTTCACCCAGACTGGAGCAAACTCATGTCTGATATCAGCTGCACGATCAAGCGCCTGCCGCCCGCCGCCTGGCAGCAGGCCGCCCGCGACGCCGTCGTCGTCAATCCTGCCAATGCCCCCGCCGTCGATGCCCTGGCGCAGGTGGCCCCCGAGGTCGTCATCGACCCCCAACACCTGGCCGTCCTGACCGCCAAGTACTGGGGCGCCAACGGCGTCAAGCTCACCGTGGGCTTCCTCGACAACCCGCCCACCGACCTGCGCAAACGCATCCTGTCGCATATGAATTCCTGGGGCGCCTGGGCCAACGTCACCTTTGTGGAAACTACCACCAGCCCGCAGGTCCGCATCGCCCGCATCGCCAACGACGGCTACTGGTCCTACCTGGGCACCGACGTGCTCCAGATCCCCGCCGGCCAGCCCACGCTCAACCTCGACAGCTTTACGATGAACACCCCCGACTCGGAGTTCTATCGCGTGGTGCGCCACGAGACCGGCCACACGCTCGGCTTCCCCCACGAGCACATGCGCAAGGAAATCATCGCGCGCATCGACCGCAACAAGGCCATCGCCTACTTCGGCGCCACCCAGGGCTGGTCGCCGCAGGAGGTGATCGCCCAGGTGCTGACCCCGCTGCCCAACTCGGCCCTCATCGCCACCGCCCAGCCGGACCCCACCTCGATCATGTGCTACTGGCTGCCCGCGTCCATCATGAAGGACAACGTCGCCGTGAGTCGGCGGCGCCGACGTGAATGCCCGCGACGCCCAGTTTGCGGGCACGGTCTACCCGGGCCCGGTCGCCCCGACCGGCATCTGGCCCAACGGCAAGGCCTATTTCTTCAAGGGCAGCCAGTACGACCGCTACGACGTCAAGACCGACAAGGTCGACGCGGGCTATCCGAAGCCCATCGCCGGCAACTGGCCCGGCTTCCCTGCCGCCTTTGCCGGAGGCGTCGACGCCTACGTGCTCTGGCCCAACGGCAAGGCCTACTTCTTCAAGGGCAACCAGTACATCCGCTACGACATGGCCGAGGACAAAGTCGACGCGGGCTATCCGAAGCCCATTGCCGGCAACTGGCCCGGTTTCGCCGGCGCGTTTCTCACGGGGATCAACGCCGGCGTCGTGTGGAACAACGGCAAGGCCTACTTCTTTAAGGGCTCCAAGTACATCCGCTACGACATCAAGACCGACAAGGTCGATGTGGGCTACCCCAAGCCCATCGCCGGCAACTGGCCCGGCTTCCCCACGGGCTTCGCCGCGGGCATCGACGCCGCCATCGTCTGGAACAACGGCAAGGCCTACTTCTTCAAAGGCGCCCAGTACATCCGCTACGACATGAAGACCGACAAGGTCGACGGGGGCTACCCCAAGCCCATCGCCGGCGCCTGGCCCGGCCTCTTCACCAGCTACCTCGGCGCCTAGGCCTTCCCGCCCTTCCAGGATGACTCGCTTTCGTACATTGAGCCGGCATCTGTAGCGCAAAGCCGGGCCCGCGGGCCCGGCTTTGCGCTACGCGCGGGTGCGATTCGCGATTTTGATCGCGCCGGAACACACCTCCCGCGTAGCCCGCACGCCCCGTGCGGGGTGGCCGTCAGGCCACACGCGTGGCCGTGCGGGCTACATGGCCAAAATCGTGAACCGCCCCCCCAACACGCGCCGATCCCGCTTTGGGTGTACAATGGATCATGCCTACCTACTACAACCACCTGGCCTGGCACTCGCCTCGCCCCAAGACCCAGGAGAACAATACATGCAGCTGCCCGAGTACATCACCAAGGCCGAGGTTCAGCGCGTCTGCGCCGAGCTCGGCATCCGTGACTGGACCACCCTCACCAAGCCCGAGGTGACGCTGGACGAGGCCCGGCGCATCCAGGCCGAGGTCGGCGGCGAGACGGCCGGGCTGACGGCGGAGCAGTTCCGCCAGGGCCTGGAGGTCGAGCTGGAACACGGCGTCACCTTCCCCGACGCCAACGTGACCAACAACCACCCGCTCCTGACGGGCAAGATCGTCCTGGCCCACCTCAAGGAGATGCTCGACTACTACGACCGCCTCAACGTCGCCGAGCTGGAGGGTGACCTGCTCAAGGCCTCGCGCGCCGGGAGCGCCGAAAAGGTGCTGCGCCTCTACCGCCGCCTGCTGGCCGCCCGCGCCGCCCTGGCATTGGCAGAGGCCGCCGCACTGTAACGCGGCCTGCGCACCATGTGGGCTTACTGGCTGGCTGGGCCCCAGATCTGGAAGAGACGTTCGTCGCGCCCGCACGCGGCGCGATACGCTGCATATTGATCGGGACTCTTTAGATAGAACTTTTGGTGATACTCCTCGGCCGGAAAGAACTCGCCGGCCGGGACGATCTCGGTGACGATCGGCTGGTCAAAGCGTCCCGAAGCCGCGAGTGCTTCCTTGCTCCCTTCCGCCGTGCGCTGCTGCTCCGCGTCGTGATAGAAGATCGCCGAGCGATAGCTCGGACCAGAAGTCGCAAAACTGCCCATCCGCCGTCACCGGGTCGATGTCGTGCCAGTACGCGTCCAGCAGCTGGGCATAGCTGATCTGCGCGGCATCGTACACGACCTCGACCGCCTCGGCGTGCCCCGTCGTCTCCGACGAAACTTGCTCGTAGGTGGGGTCCGGCACACTGCCGCCCGTGTAGCCGACGGTCGTCGTGATCACACCCGGCACCGCGTCCAGCATCCGCTGCATCGACCAGAAACAGCCGCCGGCCAAGGTGGCGGTTTGGAGGTTGTTCGGATCGTACGCCGGCGCGGCGGCCCCGGCCGCTGCGGCAGGCGTCGCCTCGGCAGTAGTCGCGGCTGCAGCCGCGCTGCCCGGCGCCGCGCTGCCGATCAGCTGTGGGGGCACGCTGCAGGCGGCCAGTGCGCAGGCCGCAAAAATGACGCCAAGTGCGCGGAGTACGGGCAAGAGTCTCATCGTCAGCTCCTTAACGGGGGCAGCGGCTCCCCGGCGGCGACAAAGTTCAGCGCCAGGCCGTTGTTGCAGTAACGCTTGCCCGTCGGCGGCGGGCCGTCGTCAAACAGGTGGCCCTGGTGCCCGCCGCAGCGGCTGCAGTGATATTCGGTCCTGGGCAGCAAGATCGCGAAATCTTCTTTCGTCGCGACGCTGTGGGGCAGCGCCGCGTAAAAGCTGGGCCAGCCGGTGCCGCTGTCAAATTTTGTCGCCGACGAAAACAGCGGCAGCGCGCAGGCCGCACAGACAAAGGTGCCCGCCCTGTGCTCGTCGTTGAGCGGGCTAAAGAACGGCGGCTCCGTGTTCTCCTCAAAGAGCACGCCATACGCGTCCGGAGGCAGCACCTGCCGCCATTCGGCCAACGGCTTCGCCAGCGTGCCCCCACCTGTCTCGCCATGAGCAGTGCCTTGCGGGAGACCTTTTCCGGCATCTTCTTCGCCACTGCTGCCCACGGCCGCAGGCCCATCGCCGCCACGCGCACAGGCCGCCAGCAGCACCGACCCCAGCGGCAGCACGAGCATCCGTCTGAGGATCGTTCTTCTATTCATGTACACGTTCGGTTGCATCGCTTCCTCGCCAACGGGGGAACATCCTGCCTGCGTACCGGCTCGCGGGGTCCCAAGTCTACACGCATTATCGTAGGGGCACAAGGGTCCGGCGCGGGCAGAAACCGAGTTTCTCGCAGAAACTCGGTTTCTTGGGCTGTTCCGCCGCACCTTGTGCCCGCCGGCCGCGGCCATGTCACAAAAACGCACCCCGCTCCGTCTTACCTCCAGGTTGAAACGGCATCCGTCGTTCGCATGCAAGGAGCAAACCAAATGAAACGAACCTTCATCCTGATTCTCGCCGTCCTGGCCGCGGCCGTCCTGTTCGCAGGGCTTGTGCATGGGGTGCTGCTGGCTGCGCACGTGGCCGAGCCGGCCGCCACCACCGTTGAGGGCATGACCACCCGGCGCCTCTGGGCCACGACGGCCGCGGGGCTGGCGCTGGTCGGTGTGGCCGCCGGCGCGCTGGCCCTCCTCCGCCCTGGGGACCGTTTTGGCAATGCCCGATTGTTCGGGCACGCCCGTTGGTTCGGCCCTGCGTCCGGGCGGCTCAGCATCGGCGTGGCCCTGGCCGCGGGGCTGATCGCCGTGATCAACGGTGCGCTAAACCTGGCCGTCGCCACGGGTGGCCCCGGCACCGGCAACGGCGTCGTCGGCGCCGCCGGGGCGCTGGTGCTTGGCCTGATCGCCATGGCCGCCGGCAGCCTGGCCCTCCTCCGCTCGCGCAGCAGGTCACGCGGCCTCGCCTGACCCGCTGCGGGCCCGGCACAAGCTAGACGCCGTAGGGGCACAAGGTCCGGCGGAAGAGCCCAAGAAACCGAGTTTCTCGCAGAAACTCGGTTTCTGCCCTCGCCGGACCCTGTGCCCACCCCCGACAAGAGTATTGCTAAACTACAAACAAGGAGAGACAACCACATGGAGACAACACAACCCGCCTTTGTCCAAGGCCTTTGGGGCGTGCGCTATCAAGTCAAAGACGTCCCGCGTGCCATTGCGTTCTATACCGAAATGCTCGGTTTCCATCTCGACCACCAGAACCTCCCCGCCTTCGGCCAGGTGTCGATCGCCAATCTCAAGCTCATCCTCAGCGGCCCCGGCGCCTCCGGTTCGCGGCCCCTGCCCGACGGCCGCCACCAAGAGCCCGGCGGCTGGAACCGGATCGTGCTCCAAGTCGAAGATCTGCCCGCTCGCATCGCCGCCCTCAAGCAGCAGGGCGCCCACTTTCGCAATGACCTGGAAACCGGCCCCGGCGGCAGCCAGATTCAGCTCGAAGACCCCGACGGCAACCCCATCGAGCTCTTCGAGCCCGCCCGCCGCTGACCGACCCTCCCGCGTAGCCCGCACCTCCCGTGTAGCCCGCACGCCCCGTGCGGGGTGGCCGCCAGGCCACACGCGTGGGCAAATCCATAGGGGCACAAGGTCCGGCGCAACAGCCCAAGAAACCGAGTTTCTCGCAGAAACTCGGTTTCTGCCCTTCGCCGAACCTTGTGCCCCCCTGTCATGCAGACTGCCGGCTCTTCGCTCCCTGTCATTGCGGCGTTTGCTATCCTATTGAGTGCCCGAGTGGTGTAAAAAGCCCCGCTGTCTGCTGTGTGGCACAGCTTCCGGCGGCAGGGTGGCACTGCGGCCTCACCTCCTCGGCCAGCGCAACCTTATCGGCGCGCCGGCGCGGCAGGCTGTAGGCGGCTGCAATCAACTGGCACAGCGCCGGCGTATACAGAGGCTGGTATTCCCGCACCGCAACAAAGCGTACATAAGGGCCCGCGCCACGTAACAGGCCATCGGGGTCGGGGAGCAGCACGCCAAACTCGAACAGCAGCTGCACGCTCGACACCTGCGGGTACAGGCCGCAGAAGTAGCCGCAGCGCGGATGGCTGTAACGCACGCAGCGCAACGTGGGACGCACAGCCTCGACCACGCCGGGTGCCGTCACCCGGAGCAAGGCGGCTAGATCGGCTGCCAGCGTACGCACGGGAGCAGGATAGGGGTCAAGTAGTTGAGAAAGGCAGTACACGCTCATCTTGCGCTCAATTCCAGGGAAGCAGAGCTTGGGATGGTGCGCGACAATTTCGCAGCCACAGCACATGGCGCCACAGAAATGACTGAATAACGGGCACCGGCAGCAGGCCCTTGAGCATAGCAGAACCCAGTGCAAATGTCATGCGTGATTTCCAGATTGGCGGGTAATTGCGCACTTGTCGTAAGGAACCTGTAGTCTTACAGTCTACCTATCGTCTAACTTGCCGGCGTCCCACGCGCGATACTGCGATCCTCACCGCCGCCGCACTGCCGCAGAAGGTCGAACCTAGAACGCCGCCAGCACCACCGTGCCGGCGGCCTGTGTTTTAAAAGAGGAGGTGCCCTATGGCTCTGGAGGGAAAGCTGCGTGAAGAGGAAATGATGCGCCTGCACCGCATCGGGGCTGTGGATGCACTGACCGACTGCCTGGCGCTGGTGGTGCAGGAGCAGTTGGCCGGCCCGGCGGTGCAGAGTATCGTGCAGCAGTGGCTGGCCCAGGAAAGTACAGAGGCCAACTCACGCTCAAGCAGCAGGCTCACGCTCCCAGGCGGCGCGGTCGCCACTGAGAGGCAGGCAGTGCTGCTGCGCAGGGGAATGCGCGAAGGCTACGGCGCATGCGCAGAATGGGCGGCGCAAGGGTTGGCAAGGGATGTGCTGGCGACCCATATCTTGCAGCGCATCTTTGCCGTCTGGCCGCGCGAGCCTGCCGACTACCAGGAGCGCTACGATGCCTACCTCGAGAAGGAACTCCAAAACCCACGCGGCTCCTACTATGCCAGCTCGCGCGTGTGGCGGGTGGATGTCGACAACCTGCGCACACGCGTAACTTGTGCCCGCGCCCTAGATGCGGGAATTGGCGAGCGGCCGCTGCAGCGGGCGGTCAAGCTGCTGCACAGGCACCCCGAGCGGATCGCAGCGGTCCGCGCGGCAGCAGCGCACACGGGAGCAGGCAGCCTTGCTGCCGCCCAGCAGCCTTCGCAGCGTGCAGGCGGCACCTTGGAGGTAGGTCACAGCTAAGTTGATCACAGCCACAACTAAGCTTTGCATTTTCCCAAGACAGTTTGATCCGTACGGAGCTGAATGTGCCTCCGGCTTCATCTGCTACAAAATTGAAATACAGGAAACCGTCGGCTCCGTTAAACTTGCCTGTTCCGGCACCCCAATGGGTATATGTGCCAGCAAATTGCTCTTCTTCATACCGCATGGTAGGATCCGGCAGCCAATCCCAGGAGAATGAATAGCTCGCAGCCAGGGAGAATGATGGAGACAGCCGACGGCCAGACAACCGGGGAAGAACTGAACCGCCTGCCGAGTGATGAGGTGTTGGGCCAGCTGCAGCTGACGACGCTCCTGTACTACCTCCACGAGAGCAACCCGGTTAACGGCCTGATCCGCGACAAGACGGACCCCAGGGCACCGTCGAGCATAGCCGCAGCCGGACTGGGGCTGGCCACAGTTCCCGTGCTCGTCGAACGCGGCGTGATCTCCCGCGAGTTCGCCCCGGAGCTCGTGCTGAAGCGGCTGCGCTTCTTCCGCGACAGCCCGCAGGGACCGCAGCCGGATGCGACGGGATACCGGGGCTTCTACTACCACTTCCTCGACATGAAGACCGGGCGGCGCGTCTGGCAGTGCGAGCTCTCGACCATCGACTCGGCATTCCTGTTTGCCGGGATGCTCACCTGCGCCGCCTACTTCGATGGCGATAGCGAGGAGGAGGCTGAGGTCCGCCGGCTGGCCGACGAGCTCTATCGCCGTGCCGACTGGCAGTGGGCGACGAACGGCGGCCCGGCGATCTCTCACGGCTGGCGCCCGGAGACCGGCTTCATTCCCCACTACTGGTCCGGCTACGACGAGGCGTTGCTCGTCTACCTGCTCGGCCTCGGCTCACCCACGTTCCCGCTACCGCCGGAGAGCTACGCCGCGTACTGTTCTACCTACAAATGGAAGCAGATCTACGGCCGCGAGCTGCTCTACTCCGGGCCGCTCTTCACACACCAGCTCTCGCATCTCTGGATCGACTTCCGCGACCTGCGCGACGCGTTCATGCGGGAACACAACAGCGACTACTTCGAGAACAGTCGCCAGGCGACGTACGTTCACCAGGAGTACGCGCGGCGGAACCCGCTCGAATTCGCCGGCTACGGCGAGTTCTGCTGGGGGATCACGGCAACCGACGGGCCCGGCTGGCAAAAGCGGGTGGTCAACGGCGTCGAGCGACAGTTCTATGATTACTACGCACGCGGGGCGCCCTTTGGTCCCGACGACGGCACGCTGGCGCCGTGGGTCGTGGTGGCCTCGCTGCCGTTCGCCCCGGAGATCGTGATCCCCACCGTCCGCACCATGGCCCGGCTCGACCTCGGCATGACCAAGCGCTACGGCTTCAAGCCGTCGTTCAATCAGACGTACGCCGTGCCGGACAGCCCGCAGGGTTGGTGGGTGACGCCGTATCACTTCGGTGTCGACCAAGGGCCCGGTGGCGCTCATGATCGAGAACTACCGCACCGGGCTGATCTGGAACATCATGCGCCGCTCGCCTTACATCGTTGCGGGACTGCGCCGGGCCGGCTTCCAGGGCGGCTGGCTCTGAGAGCACCGCCGGCGTGCTCGTTCTAGCAGAAGCAAGACGGCGAGCTGGCGGTAGCGTGTCGTACAGTCAGTTTCCGCAAAAGACGAGGCCCTTCCGTTTGGCGTGCCATTGTTCAGTACCCATACCGATTCATTGACAGGGTGATTTCCGGATTGGCGGGTAATCGCGCACTTGACGTAAGGAACCTGTAGCCTGTTAGTCCCCCTTATCGTCTAACTTGGCAGCACATCACGCGCAACACTGCGATCCTCACCGCGCCACGCACCCGCCGCATGCATGCGGCGGGTGCGTGGCGGGCGTCCACCTAATGGCTGTGGGCCGGCGCTGCAACCGCCTCGCCTTCGGCATGCCCCACCTCACCATCGACTGCCGTATAGATGCCATACACATACTTCTCGAAGCCCAGCTCGGCCTCAACTCGCTCGCGGTCTGCTGCCACGGTCTTGGCGTCCGCAGCGTGCTCGCGTGCTTCCTGCACCGCCGTATAGCGAGCCGCCACCCCCGTGCGCACGGCTTCCTCCAGTACATCATACACAGCGTTGAGGTCGTCCCCTTCGAGCACAGCGTCGGCGGCAAGCAGCGCCGGATCGGTGACCGCTTCCTCTTTCAGGCCCGTGTAGGCCGCGCCCTCACCGGTACGGTGCAGACGCACTGCCGTCTCGAAGAAAAAGCGATCGGCCAACTCCTGGGCCTCGGGGCCCAGGGCGCGCACAGCCAGTGCGTGTTCAAATGCGGCGGTGAGCTCTCCTTCAGCGTCAGCCTGTACATAGGGCAGTACCAACGCCACGTCCTTGGCCTCCAGCGCATTCCGGGCCGCCGCCACCACCGGTCCTTCGACCGAATCACAATGCGCCTTGGCCGAACTGGGGCGCAGCAGGCCGGCCAACGCCACCAATGCTGCTGCCGCCATCCCGATTTTTGTGATGAGCCCCCACTTGCGAACTTGCGGTTTCATACGAACATCTCCTTTCAGAACCTCTGCCATAGACTTGTCGTGCACTGGCTACAGCGTAGGCTCATTGGGGCCGTCCGTACATGATCTAGATCAAGGATCTACTTCTCTTCTGCCAATCCCGCCAATCGGTTTTGGTCGGCAATGGCGATCCACTCGCGCCCGCTGCGTACGACCCCCGCTTGCTCCAGCTTGCTGACGACACGGCTGGCGGTCTCGACGGTGGCGCCGGCCATGGCGGCCAGCTCCTGGCGCGTGAAGGGAATCTGGAGCAGCAGCCCCTCGGCGCTGGGCTCGCCAACTTTGCTGCCCAACGCAAGCAGGATGGAGGCGATGCGCCGCTCCACGGGGAAGGCGCTGAGCTGGCGGATCGTTTCATGGGCGCGCTGGAGGCGGGCCGCCATCTCCTGGAGCACCGCCACGGCCACTGCGGGATAGCGCAGTAGGATTGCCTGAAACGCCTGCGCGTCGATGCGCAAGACGCAGGCTTGGGTAAGAGCCTCGGCCGTATCGGGGTAGCTGGCATCGCCGAGGAGCGCGAGGGTGCCGAAGAAGTCGCCGGCGGCCAGGATCTCGAGCAGCACATCCTGTCCGCTCAGGTTGTGGCGTGTCAGCTTTATCTTGCCGGCCGCAACGACGAAGAGGTGATCTGCCGCCTCGCCGGCGTAAAAGATACCCTCATTGGCAGCATAGCCCACTTCGTGAAAGGCGCTGTTGACGGCAGAGAGATCTTCGTGCCGCAGCCCGGCAAAAAAGGGTGTGCTCCGCAGGATTTCGAGCCGGCGCCCGCTGCTGCACTGGTGTGGCTGAACATTCTCTTGTTTGAGTGGAGACCCTTTCCGTGTTGGCATAGAAGCCTGCTTCTTTGCTGCGTTTCGCAGCGACGCCGTCCAGTATTCTGTCGTATCCAGCATATACCGATTTGAATGCTGCGACAATGGGGGGTGGCAAGCTCCGCCCTAAGCAAGCAAAAAAGCTGCTTGTTCACTACGCCTTCACAATATAGACATAACCGGAAAATAGCTGTAGTGTATACGGGCAGCCTGCCCTCGCCGGCAGGCGGTGGAGTCAGCTGCCGCAAAATTCGACTATGTATGCAGAGGAGACGGACGTATGTCGCCGGATGAGAACAAAGCCCTAGTCCGCCGCTATGTTGAGGAGATTTGGAACAAGAAGAACTACGCCCTTTCCGACGAATTTATCGCACCTGACTGCCTGATCAACGGCAATCTGCTGGGCGGTCCGGAAGGTGGCAACCGCTGGGCAATGGAGTGGCACACCTACTTTCCTGATCAACAGAAAACATTTGAGCAGATCGTCGCCGAGGGTGACATGGTTGCGGTGCATTTCACCGAGCGCGGCACGCACCGGGCTGAATTGTACGGCATCGCGCCGACGGGAAAGTACATTGCCTGGCGTGTACTTGCCATCTTTCGGCTCGCCAACGGCAAGATCGTCGATATTGTCGCCGTCGGGGACGGTCTTGGTATGCTGGAAAGTCTGCGTGCTCCCGTCGCGGCGAGCACAACTGCGGACTAGCTGCAAAACACACCCGTGGATGCTTGGCAGAACGGATGCGCTTTATAATACAAGAGAATGGCTTCCGGGAAGGGTCAGCTAAAACCGCTAGATTGAGGACTTGAGATTACTTATGGCCCACCGACCACTTATTTTGATTACGAACGACGACGGGATCCACTCGCGCGGGCTGCAGGCGGCGGTTGCTGCCTGCGCGCCGTTTGGCGAACTGCTTGTGGTGGCGCCGGCACGGCAGCAAACGGCGGCCGGGCGCTCGAAGCCGCATTCGAGCACGGGCCGGCTGGAACAGGTCGTCTTTGAGGTGCCCGGCGGGGGTGACGATGCCCGGATCGTCGGGCTGGGCATCGACGGCTCGCCGGCGCAGGCCGTCGAACACGGCATCTTTGAATTCGCTACCCGGCCGGTCGACCTCACGGTTTCGGGCATCAACTTTGGCGAGAACCTCGGCGAGAATGTGACGATGTCCGGCACGATCTCGGCTGCGCTGGAGGCGGCCTCCTTTGGTGTGCCCGCTATCGCCGCCTCGCGCCAGACGGACCCTGTGCACTACCTCGACCACACCGCCAACCTGGATTTCACCGCGGCGGCCTATTTCCTGCGCCAGGTGGTGCAGAACGTGCTGGCCAAGGGCATGCCGCCGGGCGTGGACGTGCTCAAGCTGGATGTGCCAGAGTGCGCTACGCCGGCCACGCCCTGGCGCTGGACGCGGCTGAGCCGGCATCGTTATTCCTACCCGGTGGCGCCGAAGCGGCCTTCGCTCGACCATGCCCTGCCGATGGGCTTCGTCATTCGAGTTGATTCAGCTACGGTGGAGCCGGACAGCGATATTTGCGCGCTGGCAATTGACCGGGTGGTATCACTGTGCCCGCTGAGCACTGATCTGGCAGCACGCACCGCGCTGGCTGACCTGCAGGCATGGACGTAATGTCTCTTGGGGCATCGGGCGCGCTAGTCCGGCGTGGATTCGGCCCAGGCCAAGACCTCCCAAAGTACCGGCATCCAAGTCCAAAAACCTGCCAGCGACCTCACCAAGCCCTATGCTTTCTACACCACCGCCTACGTGACCGACGACGGGACGATCCACGTGGCCTATGGGGTGGACCTGAGCCACACCGTGTCGGACCGCTGGTGGAGCGAGTCTTATGCCCCGCCGGACCGCAGCGGCCTGCTTGTAGGCGGCCTCCTGCCCGGTGGGCTCCAGGGCTACGCCATGTACCTGCCCATCGTCCGCCGCTAAACGCATCATCGTAGGGGCACAAGGTCCGGCGGAAGAGCCCAAGAAACCGAGTTTCTCGCAGAAACTCGGTTTCTGCCCTCGCCGGACCTTGTGCCCGCACTCCCAATCGGTCCTGCCCCTCCATCAACCGCAACGGGCAAATGCCGCCGTGGCGCATGCCTGCCCTATAATAGGCGAAACTGCCGGCAGTCCGCACGGCCACATGTGGACTAGACATAAGGACGGGGTGCGTATGCGTGACTTCAATCTGGACTCGCCGTGAATCGCCTGCTGAGCGATCCGCTGCGCCTCCCGCTGGAGCAGCGCGTCTCCGCCTATCTCGGCCGTCCGTGGCAGGTGCACGCCGCGGAGGACATGCACGACGCCGCCTCCCATCCCGCCGCCGTGCTCTCGGACGGGACGTATGCCGTCTTCGTCAAGCTGGCGGAAGGGGACCTGGCCTGGGACCGCGCTACCTGCGAGCTGGCCGGCCTTGCCTGCTTGACCGAGCGTGCCGGCGTGCTGACGCCGCGCGCCATCGGCACCGTAGTGGCTACCGGTGCCGCTGCCGGTGCTGGTGACGGGGCCGTGCTCCTGATCCTGGAGGCCGTCGTGCCGGTCGCACGCCGGCGCCCCCAGTGGCGCGCAATGGGCCGGGCCCTGGCCAGGATCCACAGCGTCAAGGGCGACCACTGCGGGTTCGCAACTCACGGCTACTGGGGCAGCCTCTACCAGGACAATACCCCTCACGCCGACTGGGTGGACTTCTATCGTGAATGCCGCCTCGCGCCGCGCTTGGAGGCCGCCGTCGCCAGCGGCCACCTGCCGCCTGACATCGCCGCCCGCGTCGAGCGGCTGAGCGCAGGGCTTGCCGACCTGTGCGGCCCACCCGTCGTGCCGTCCCTTCTCCACGGCGATGCCCATCACAACAACTTCATCAGCACCGCCCAGGGCCCCTACCTGATCGATCCGGCCGTCTACTACGGCCATCCCGAGATGGACCTGGCCTACATCGACTTCTTTGCGCCCGTGCCTCCGGCCTTCTTCGCCGGCTACCGGGAGGTTGCGCCGATCGACCCGGGCTTCACCGCGCGCCGCGACCTGTGGCGCATTCCCGCCTGGCTGGCCATGGTCGAAGTAGACGGCCCCCAACACATAGCGGCCCTGCTCGCCGCCCTGCGGCCCTACGTCTAGGCAACCGCCTCGCGTCGCACCATCTCCCCGATCCAGATCGGCGCAAACGGCGACGTGCAGCCCTTGGAAACCGGGTAATCGCGATATACCCCCAATGCCTCTCCGATCGCAATGGCCCGCTCGCGCTGCGCGGGAAAATGAATCCCAATCTCCGCCAGGCACGAGTTCATCGTCCACTGCACCGGCGGCGCGGCGCTCCCCATCTCCGCCTCGATCCGGTCCAGCAGCGCCACTATGTCGATCCCGTCCGGGCTCTTGGCGATCCGCTCGGCCGTCAGCCCCCACCCGGCGCGGCCGGCCCACGGGTCGGCATCTTGCAGCCAGGTTTGGCGCAGGCTCTCCTTGTCTGGGTGGTGCTTGATCACATAGGAACCCAGCCAGTCCGCCACCTGCCCAAAGCTGCCGGCCCGCACCATGCCGTCCAGTTCGGCCGCCGACAGCGCCTTGGGCTTGATCAGGAGGATGCCCAGGAGCTGGGCATCGATATTGCCGGTCCCCCACAGCGCCAGCCCCAACGCATGGTCGCTCTTGATCTCCGCCGCCAGCTTGCGGATATCCCCCATCGGGACCCCAAACTGGTTCTCCCCCGCGCCATTCTTCCGATTGTACGCCCGCCGCGTCTCGTTCCCCAGTGCCTCCAACCGCGCCATCGCCTCCTCAACCATCATCGCCATCCCACTAGCCTCCCTCTACCCTCTCCAACCCTCACTCGTATCGCCACCCCGCCACATCGTAGGGGCACAAGGTCCGGCGGAACAGCCCAAGAAACCGAGTTTCTCGCAGAAACTCGGTTTCTGCCCTCGCCGGACCTTGTGCCCCCGCCTCGACCCCAACCCCAATACGGCTCCCCAAAGGCAAATCCCCACGCGGCGCATGAGTATACTATAATACCCGTCTGCACTACGGCTTGCACCACAGGTTGATATTCCGGAAAGGGAACCATATGAGTGATTTCAATGCAGCGGTCATCGCAGAATTTCGTGCCAATGCAGGCAAGGTCGGCGGCTATTTCGAGGGCGCCAACCTGCTCCTGCTCCACACAGTCGGCGCCAAGAGCGGCCAGCCGCGCACGAATCCCCTGGTCTACGCCAAGGATGGGGACCGCTTCGTCGTAGCCGCCTCCAAGGGCGGCGCCGACACCAACCCCGACTGGTACTACAACCTGCGCGCAGACCCCACCGCCACCGTCGAAGTAGGCACCGAGCAGTTCCCCGTGCGTGCCACGCTCGTGACCGAAGACCCGGAACGCGCCCGCCTCTACGCCCTGATGGTCGCCCACCGGTCAGGTTTTGCCGAGTACGAGCAAAAGACCACGCGCAAGATCCCAGTCGTCGTGCTGGAACGGATCAAATAGGCTGAAAAAGCACGTATCGTAGAGGCACAAGGTCCGGCGCGGGCAGAAACCGAGTTTCTCGCAGAAACTCGGTTTCTTGGGCCATCCCGCCCGACATTGTGCCCCTTCCGCCACCATCCTCGCCGCACCCACCCACTCCCCAAAATATTCGCACGGATTGTAAAGAACAAACGTGCAGCCCCCTTTCGCCTGTGGTAAAGTGATCCCTATGAGAGTCTCCGTGATCGCGACGGTCTATAACGAACACACCTCCATCCAGCGCCTCCTGGACTCCCTGGCCGCCCAGACACGCCCGCCGGACGAGGTGGTGATCTGCGACGGCGGCAGCACCGACGGCACCGCGGAACTGGTCGCAGCCTACGCCCGCCGCCACCCCCAGCCCACCCTGCGCCTGATCCCCGCCCCCGGCGCCAACATCAGCCGCGGCCGCAACCTGGCCATCGCCGCCGCCGCCGGCCCCTTGATCGCCGCCACCGACGCCGGCGTGCGCCTCGAACCGACCTGGCTGGCCGAGCTGGTTGCCCCCTGGGAGGAAGCGGCAGCCTGGGGCACGGAGCCGCCGCTCGCCGCCGCCGGCTTTTTCGTGCCGGACGCCGAAGGGGTCTTCCAAACGGCCATGGCCGCCACCGTCCTGCCCCTCGTGGGCGAGATCGACCCGCACCGCTTCCTCCCCTCGAGCCGCTCGGTGGCCTTTACAAAAGATGCCTGGGCGCAGGCCGGCGGCTACCCGGAGTGGCTCGACTACTGTGAGGACCTGCTCTTCGACTTCGCCGTCAACGCCCAGCGCCCGGACCAGCCCACCGCCTTTGCCTGGGCGCCGGCCGCCGTCGTCCATTTCCGCCCCCGCACCAGCCTGCGCTCCTTCTGGCGCCAGTACTACCACTACGCCCGCGGCGACGGCAAGGCCGACCTTTGGCGCAAACGCCACGCCATCCGCTACGCTACCTACGGGGTCGTCCTGCCCGCCCTCCTGGGCCACGCCTTTTTCGGCTTCTTCGCCCGCTGGCTCGGCTGGCTGGGCCTCATCGTGGGCATCATCCTCTACTGCCGCCGGCCCTGGCAGCGGCTCGGCACTCTCGGCCGCGACCTCTCGGGAGCCCAGCAGCTGGCGGCAGGGGCCCTGGTGCCCGTCATCCGCGTGGTCGGCGATGTGGCCAAGATGGTGGGCTACCCGGTGGGCCTCTGGTGGCGTATAAAGAATAAGGACAAGATCCCCCAATGAAAGACGTGCTCGTTTCGCCATGACGTCGAAAGTTACGATCCGCGATGTGCCCGCCGACCTGGTCGAGGCGACGCCCGGCTCGGGCGCACTCGGCCAGTGGCTGCTGGCCTCGCCGCTGCTCATCTTCCTGGCTTGGCTCTGGGTCGATCTCTTCGCCCACTACAGCCCCCTGCCTTGGTACTGGCTCGACGCCCTCCTGGCACTCGTCCTCTTCGCCTTTGTGATCGTCCTCCCGCTCGGCGTCCTCGCCCACGCGCTCGTCACCGCCGTCCCCAGCCTCTTTCAAAAAGCCGGGTGGGACGTGCATCCGCTCGAGCCGGTGGCGGAACGCGAGCAGTACCTGGTTCGTTATGTCGCGCGGGCGCGCCACCGTGCGCCGACCAACTGGCCCCGCCTCTGGCTGCGGGCCGCCCAGGGCTGGGTCTACTGGGAAATCTTCGTCATTCTAGCGGGCGCGCTGCTGGCGATCCCGCTCTTCTTCAGTGCCATGGACTTCGGTTTCGGGAGATAACACAATGCCCCGCCCGTTCACAAAAATGCCCGGCCCGTTCACACAGCTTTTCACCGCCGCCCTCTTCTCCTGCATCCTGGCGCTTGCCGGCGCCGCTGCCGCCCACGCCGAAGGCGCCGAACTCGGTAGGGGCACAAGGTCCGGCGCAACAGCCCAAGAAACCGAGTTTCTCGCAGAAACTCGGTTTCTGCCCTCGCCGGACCTTGTGCCCTCACTCTGCCAGGTACCCCAAGGCACAGAGCAGGACGGGGCTGGCACCGGCTCCACCGCCCAAATCGTCACCATCACCTTCCGCGACCAGGCCGACGTAAACCGCCTGGCCGGCCGCCTCGACGTCTGGCAGGTGGACCACAAGACCCACACCCTGGTCGCCTACGTTACGCCGGCGGAGCAGGCGCAGCTCGTCGCCCAGGGCTACACCGTCAAGCCCGCCCCCAAACTGCTGCCCGCCGCCATCCCCAACTTCACCTGCTACCGGACGGTGGAAGAGACCTACGCCAGCCTGGCCAATATCGCCCAGGGGTCGCCGCAGCTGGCCGAGTGGCTCGATATCGGCGACTCGTGGCAGAAGGTGAAAACTGCGGGCGTGGAAGGCTACGACCTCCAGGTGCTCAAGCTCACCAACCGCCTGGTCGCCCGGCCCCAAGCCGCACGTCTTTATCATGGCCGCCATCCATGCCCGCGAGCTGGCCACCGCCGAGGTCGCCACCCGTTTCGCCGAGCAGCTGGTCGCCCGCTACGGGGCCGACCCGGACGTCACCTGGCTGCTCGACTACAACGAGATCCACATCCTGGCCCAATCCAACCCCGACGGACGCAAGATGGCCGAGACGAACGCCGTCAATCCCGACCCCTCCTATGAGAACGCGTACTGGCGCAAGAACGTGAACAGCGACCTGTGCCCCGGCGGCCGCTACGGCGTGGACCTCAACCGCAACAGCAGCTTCAAGTGGGGCGCGTGCGAAGCGGGCTTCTGCTCGAGCGCCGATCCCTGCGACCTGACCTACCGCGGCCCCGCCGCGGCCTCGGAACCGGAGACGCTGGCGATCGAGACCTATATCCGCGGCCTCTTCCCCGACGTGCGCGGGCCGAACGACGCCGACGCCGCGCCCCTCGACACGCAGGGCGTCATGATCTCGCTGCACTCCTATTCCCCCTATGTCCTCTACCCCTGGGGCTGGAGCGCACAGCCTGCGCCCAACCAGGCAGGCCTGCGGACGCTGGCGCGCAAATTCGGCTACTTCACCGGCTACGACGCCTGCCAGTCGGGCGCCGATAACTGCCTCTACATGACCGACGGCACGACCGACGACTTCTCTTACGGCGAGCTGGGCGTCCCCTCCTACACCTTTGAGCTGGGCACCGCCTTCTTCGAGGACTGCAGCGATTTTGAGACAAACATCGTCTCCCAGACCATCGCTGCCCTGACCTATGCCGTCAAAGTGGCCGTCAAGCCCTACCAGCTGCCGTCCGGTCCCGACGTGGTGAGTGCGACTGTCGTACCCGCCCTCGCCGGCCCGGGCCAGCCTCTCATCCTGCGCGCCACCCTGGACGATGGCCGTACCGCCATAAGCCCCTACTATGGCACCGAGCCGATCCAGGCCATCGCCGCTGCCACCTACACGCTGGACGCGCCGGGCTGGATTACCGGTACGGCACCCGGCGTGGCCATGCAGCCGCTGGGCCTCTTCGACACGCCGCGCGAGTCCGCCACGGCCACGATCGACACGACCGGCTGGGCCAAGGGGCGCCACACGATCTTCGTGCAGGCGGCAGACACGGCCGGCAACGTCGGCCCGGCGACGGCCGTCAGCGTGGAGATCGGCGAATCGATCTACGTTCCCTACATAGCCAACGAGGCCGCCAATGGGGCCCAGAAGCTCCCGCGGCCGCGTGAAAGATTGATCTATGCCTGACCCGATCGCAATCCTGCTCTCCGTGCTGATGCTGGCCTGGCTGGTGCTCTACCTGCGCGGCTGGCTCCGGCTGCGGCGGCGCGGTGCGGCCCAACTGGCCTCCGTCTACCGGCTCATCGTCTTTCTAACCGCCACGACGCTCGTCGGCCTGGTGCTGCTCTCCCCCGTCAGCTGGCTCAACTCGCAGTACCTCTTCATGCGCAGCCTGCAGACGGTGGTGCTCTGCCTGCTGGCCGCCCCCGCCTTTCACCTGGCCTGCGGCTACGACATCCTGCTCTGGGGGCTGCCCGACGGCAGCCGGCGCTGGCTGCGCCGCAGCGTGCAGCCCGGCGCCACTCTGGGTGAGTGGGGGCGGCGGGCCACGCCGATGGCGGGGGTCTGGCTGGCCTTTCTCGCCCTCTTCCTTATCTGGCACGAACCCAACGTCGTCAACTGGCTGCTCCAGTACCCGATGCTCCACACGGGCGTCCTCGTGCTGCTCGGTTTCCTCGCGCTGCTCTTCTGGTGGCATGTGGTCGGCACCGGCCCACGGCTCCATGTGCCGCTGGCGGCATGGATGGTGGCGATCATGCTCGTCATCACCGAGATCCTCAACATGGTCACCGGCATCAGCATCGCCTTCTCCACGCAGCCGATCTACGCCCACTATGCCGCCGCGGCCGCCGCGGCCCCCTGGCGCGCCCTGGATGCTGTCGGCGACCAGGCCCTGGGCGGCGCCACGCTCTGGGTCGTGGGCAGCCTCCTCTACGTCTCCAGCATCGTCCTGGTCCTAAACCGCCTCTTCATCGAGCACGGCGAAGGCGGCCCCCAACCCGCCCCCGATTGGGACGACGACGACCGCATGATCATGCCCGGCCTCGAACACCGCCTCCGCCACTAACCATTCGGACCGCAGGCGTCCGCCGACGCACACGTCGGAGCCTGCTCCCCCCATCCACCGGCCAAAACGGCAGGCGACGACGCCTGCGCCCCGACAAAAGACGTACACACCGCGACCCCAGTGTGTAGACAATGATACGTCGCTTGCCCCATGTTCACTCGATCAACTGAAGCTATAATTACGATATTGATTGGCGTATGTAAGGATTGTGCCGGCGGCGAGAATCCGGCGCAGTTGCCAATTCGCCTTCACCTGGGACACTGTTGTCCCCGTACGTGTTCCTACAGGTGTTCCGGTCAGGGAACGTTCTTCCCGCAGCGCCGCAGGTGCAAACCTGCGGTTTGTTCGCCCATGGCCTGCGTGCAGTCTGAATTCCTTCGTCGCTGTTTTGACCAGAGCCTGGGTTACGCACCCAAGTGAAGCGGACAACTGAATTGGAGGCGGTTATGTGTTGGTGCGTCGTACAAGTGCGCGCCGGCCGGGAGCTCGCGGCTGCCGGCCTGCTGCAGAAAAACTTTGACCTGAACGTCTATCTCCCCGAAGTCATGCAGCGGTGGCACGGCAAAATCCAGCTGGGGCCGCTCTTCCCCGGCTACCTGTTTGCGCGCGACGACCTTGGCCGCGGAGCCCTGGCCCAGGTAGATGGAACCCCTGGCTGCGGCCACCTCTTGCGCCTGGGCAGCGGTGACATACGCGCCGCCGAACGTGTGTGTGTGCCCGACGACGTCGTTCAACAGCTCAAAGCCAAGGTGTCGCGCCTCAACCAGGCCGGCGGCCTACCCGTTCACAACCTGCACCCCGGCGACTCAGTGCAGATTACCGCGGGACCGATGCAGGGATTGAGCGCCGTGTTCTTAGGGCCGCTCACGCCCGCTGCGCGCATCCAGGTTCTGCTCCACTTTCTCGGGCGCGAGCAGGCCGTCCTGGTGGCGGCGGACTGCGTCGAGCCCTGTGCGCCGGCCCCAGCTCCCAAGGGAATACGCCGCACCCGCGGCCATGGCCGCTATATTCACGCCGCCCCGTCGCCGGACATGCTTCACAGCTGAGCCGGCGGTCCATCTGCATCTCTCGGCAACTGCTATGGTGCGCACAACCGGCCCGTTTATCGTCACGCTGCTCTTTGCCGTTCTGTTTTCTGCCCTGTTTTCTGGCCTGTTCTGCCTCCCATATTTCGCGGTGCCTGCCGCGACCGCCGCACCCGCCCCCGGCCGACAAGTTTTGCCCGCGCCGCCACAGCCTCCCGCCGCGCAGCCGCCAGGTGACGAACCGTCCGGTCAGGCCGGCGCACCGGCAGCACCAACTGCACCGGCTGCACTGACTGCACTTACTGTACCGACTGCACTGACTGCACTGACTGTACCTACTGTACCGACTGCATCGGCCGGCGGATTCTGCCGCGCGGGCGTCGACCTCTATAAGCGGCTGCCGGTCCACGAGTTTGATCTGGCATCGCTGCGCACCGGCTGGTACGTCGACTACTATGGTCCCGGCTCCCCGCACGCCGCGGGCATGGACTACGCGCCCGTCATCTCGATGCGGCAGGTGGGCGCCAACGGCTACGCGCTCGACCGGCCCTGGAGCAAGATCGATGCCCTGCTAATGGCCAACCCCGGCGCCATCTGGCTGATCGGCAACGAGCCCGACCGGGTGCTGGTGCAGGACGACATGGTGCCGCAGGCCTATGCCGCCGGCTACCACGATCTCTACTACTATATCAAGGCGCGCGACCCCTCCGCACAGGTCGTGCCGGGCAGCATCGTGCAGGCCAGCCCCCTGCGGCTGCAGTACCTGGACATGGTGCTCGACGCCTACCGCACCCGCTACGGCGCACCCCTGCCGGCCGACGGCTGGTCGATCCACGGCTACCTGCTCAACGAACGTTCCTGCGCCGCCTTCCCCGAAGACTGCTGGGGCGCCGAAATCCCACCGGGCGTCACCGCCACCCAAGGCCTTGTCCTC
Organism: uncultured Chloroflexia bacterium; assembly: GCA_963701415.1. Classification (GTDB taxonomy): domain Bacteria; phylum Chloroflexota; class Anaerolineae; order Caldilineales; family Caldilineaceae; genus Fredericiella. Next base: position 295,840 of record CAVPAH010000012.1, on the reverse strand, counting down.
TCCGTGGCCGACGCCGCCCGCCTGGACCTCTTTGCGGCCCAAATCGAGCGCTTCCGCCGCTGGATGGCCGATCGCGGCTACCGCGATCTGCCCTTCTACGTCACCGAGTTCGGCGTGCTGCTGCCCCCCAGCGTGGGCTACTCGCCGGAAGTCGTCAACCACTTCATGCGCGGGGCCTTTGACTACATGCTGGCGGCAAAGGATGCCCAGACCGGCTATGCTCGCGACGCCAACCGGCTCGTCCAGCGCTTTGCCTGGTACGGCACCCTGACCCCCAATTCCAACGGCGCCCTCTATGAGAGCGTCAACGCCACCACGCCGATCTCGCCGCCCTTCACCCTTTCGCCCATCGGCCTCGGTTACCAGGACTACACGATCGATCTCACCCCCACGGTAGACATTGCGATCGGGGAGACTGCCCTAACGCCCTCCTCCCCGCCCACCCAGGATAATGCTGCCGGGGTGGCTGGCCCAGAAGCCAAAGCCAGACCCGAAGCTGGAGCCAACGCCGGAGCCGAAGCTAGAGCTGAAGCCGGTGCAGAGTTCACAGCCACACTGGTGCTAACAGTAACCAATGCAGGGAATCTCACGGAGGAGACACATGTGCTCATATCGCTCTATGATGGCCCGGCACCAGGTGCCGGGGAGCAGCTCGCGCCGGCGCAAACCGTCGCACTCGGCGGCTGCGGCGGGTCGCAAAGCGTGCAGTTCGTCTGGCGTTCGCCACCGGAAGGGCCCCGCACCGGCTTCCTGACCGTCTCCGCCACCTGGCAGGGCACCCCCCTCACCCATCGTCTGGCCTACTTCGTGCCGCGCCATTTTGTCTTTGTGCCGGCAATCGCCCGCTAGGCGCACCGCCAATGTGCCTGGGCACACTCCTCGCGGCGTACACTTCCCTACTTCGCAATCACCCCCAAATACACCCCCGGCACCCGACCACCGCCGGCACGGCCTCCTGCACGATCCCCGCCTGCCCATCCACGACATCCAGCCAATAATAATAGTCACCCGGCGCCGCCAAACCCTGCGGATCCTCCCACGTGTAGCTCGCGCCCGCCGGGCTGCCCGGTGCCCGCGCGGCCACCTCCGCCACCCGCTCGCCGCGCGTGCCGGGCGACCGGCTGCGCCAGACCACAAATCCCCTGCAGTCGATCTCGCTGGCCGTCTGCCAATGCAGCCGCACTCGCTCGCCCGCCACCTCCGCCCCCAACTCCAACACCGTCACGGCCGTCGGTGCGCCGCCGTCCGCCAGCGCCCAGTCCGAGAACCCGGTGATGCCGCTGCTCTCGACATAATGCTTCCCAAGCCCGTCTACGCCGCGCGCCGTTGCCCCCTGCAGGGTCCAAGTGCCGTTCGCATCGTGCCACAGGTGCAGCTTGGCAGGATCGTTGCCGTTGAGATCCTCGCCGTCGTACGGCAGCCGCAAGCCGGCCGCCCCCGCAAACCCCGGCGCCGCGATGGTGTAACGCAGCAGCACCGCGCCGCTAAAGGGCGCCGTTCCCCGCGCCAGCGTCACCCCGATCGAACTGGGCAGCGTCGCTCCCGGCGGCAGGGTGATCTGCAGGTTGGGGTTGCCCAGGCAGTACGTGCCGGCTGCCGGCGGCCCCGCCCGCAGCACCGTGCCGAGCACGTCGCCGGCGCCGTCGCAGCCGGCCTGTGCGCCCAGCGCGAGGGTGAATGCCCCCGTATCCAGGTCCCCGCCCAGCGTCAGGCCTTCCTTGACCAGCAGCCCCTGCCCCAGCTTGACCCCGGCGGGGTTCTCCACCCGCAAGTCCGCAATCCCGCCCGCGGCAGCAGAAAGTTCGGGTCCCGTCGTCTGCAGGGTCGTTCCCCCATAGACGATCTCCGCATCCGGCCCATACGTCAGCGTCTTGGCCGTCGGGGATCCCAGGCTCAGCGTGGCGGTGCCCTTGCGCGTCAGCGAGCCGGTCACGGTCGTGTTGTCGGCCAATGTCTTGGTGCCGCCGCCCGACAGCACCAGGTGATTGTACTGATAGACCCCCGTGCCGGTGTACTTCGCGGCCATGCCCTGGCTGGTGGCACTGTTGTACTCGACAATGTTGTTGAACGCCGTCGTGAGCATATTGATGCGCTGCCCGGATCCGGCCAGGATCAGCCGGCCGTTGACCGTAAACGTCCCCCCGCGGCCAGAGTTCGGGCGCACGGCCACCGGCACGGCAGAGGTGACCTCCGAGATGAGCGTACCCTCGGGCCCGACCGTGATGTCGCCGGCGTCGGCCGCACCCTGATCGACCAGCATCTTCTGCAGCGCGTCAAAGGTGCCGGAGGTGATAAACCAGCTCGACGCGCAGATCGGCACCTCCATGCGAATGACGGCATCGGCATCCGCCGCGATCTCCAGGACCATCGTCGCCGTCGAGGCCGTGCCCGTATCCGGCCCCCATTCGCCGCTGCTGGTCAGGCTGCGTGACTGCCCCACGACCCGGATGCGGCCCCCACTCCCCGGTGTGATGGTGATCGCATCCGGCTTGACCTTGATCCCGCTCACCCCCGGCACCGTGCCCACGGCCCCATAGTAGCTGCGCAGCTTGCCGTGGAGCTCGAGCACGCTGCTGCCCAGCTGGAGCTTTGCGCCGCTCCCGGCCGTGCCACTGTCGATCCCGATGTTGAGGTTCAGGGCGTTAACCGCTGCGTTGTCCGCCAGCTGGATCGTGTGACCCGCCTGCAGGTAGACGTTATCCGCCGCTTGCGGGATGCCCCCATCGCAGCCCGTCCAGGTAGCGGGATTACTCCAAACGCCGCTGCCGGCGGAGAGACACTCCTTGGCCAGCGGTGCAGCCTCCAGCGGAGTGGGGATTCAGCGCGACCGCAGCGCATGAGATAAAGAAGACCACGAAGAAGATTGCACGCAGCATAGGTGAGGCTCCTGTGCCAGGTATCTGCGCGGCTGGCGCCCTCATCGTTCAGTTGGCACGCTCACGGAAAGAGGAGGCGTCGCGGGCGACGCACCACGCCCGCGTGCCGGTTATGCACTGACGATTGACATGCCGCCAAAGTCCCGCGCAGCTGCGGGGTTTGTATATCCTCATTGTTTCACGCTGCGGCCGGCCCCGCAATGCCTTTCCGGCCGCCCTGGAGGTTTGTCATAGGAACAGCAGAGGTAGACAATAGGGCGCATGCCAGAAGAAGCACGCGGCGACGAACGGCGCCAGAAAGTGGCAAAACAGCGCTTGGACCTGCTGCTTGTCCAGCGCGGGCTGGTCGAGACGCGCGAGCAGGCACGCCGCCTGGTCATGGCCGGCGAGGTCACCGTCGACGGCCAGGTCCAAGACAAGCCGGGCCAGGCAGTTCCCCAGACCGCCGAGCTGGCCGTACGTGCGCCGCTCCCCTACGTCAGCCGCGGCGGACTCAAGCTGGCGGCAGCGCTCGACGACTTTGCCCTTGACGTCGGCGGCCTGGTCGCGATCGACGTAGGGGCCAGCACCGGCGGCTTCACCGACTGCCTCCTCCAGCGCGGTGCGGCCAAGGTCTACGCCATCGACGTCGGCTACGGCCAGCTCGCCTGGAAGCTGCAGACCGACCCGCGCGTCGTCGTCCTCGACCGCACCAACGTCCGCTACCTTGAGGGTCTCCCAGGCGGGGAGCTAGCCGACCTGGCCGTCATCGATGCCAGCTTCATCAGCCTGGCCCTCGTGCTGCCCCCCTCCCTCCGCCTCCTGCACCCGCACGGGGAGGTCGTCGCGCTCATCAAGCCCCAATTCGAGGCCGGCAAAGACGACGTCGGCAAAGGCGGCGTCGTCCGCGACCGCCGCGTCCACCGCCGCGTCCTCCACGAAACCATCGAAATGGCGCAGGGATTGGGCCTCATCGTCGCCGGCCTCACCATCTCCCCCGCCCCCGGCCCCGCCGGCAACATCGAATTCCTCATCTGGCTCCAAAAACCCGGCGCAGCCACAGCCGCGCCGGATATCGACGTCGAGGCCGCCATCGACCGCGTATTGGCAGCGGTAGGCAAAACGGCCTGATACACCCAGTTCGCCTCGTCCGTTGCGTGCGCACGCAACGGACGAGGCTGTTTTGCTGGCGTGTATTGGGATTGCAGTTCCCCGTAATCTGATCTACAATTACTGACGGTCGAGGACCGTTTTTCGTACGCCTCGCCTACGCCGGTCTCAGCGCACATCTCTCCGGTGTAACTTACACCTGATTTACTGCAGTTTGATAGACGCACCGACCATTTGCGGCCTTCATTCGGCGTTGTTATAGGCGCCGGTGAATTATTTAACTCATCCGAAAGCAGGGAGACGCGTATGCTGAATCGCTATCGGGTAATTGGCGGCGTGCTGATTGCCATTCTGGTGTTGGCGGTAGCGCCCACCGTATTCGGCGCGTTCACGCCCGAAGTATTTGTGATCGACCAGCCTACCATCGACGACACCGTGAATGTCACGCGTGCGACGATCGACGCCCCAGGCTGGGTAGTGATCCACGCCGATGCAGATGGCGCCCCTGGCCCCGTCATCGGCTACAGCCCCCTCCCTGCCGGCATCAACGCCAACGTCAAGGTCGAAATTGACCCCAAGGCCGCCACGAGCGTGCTCTATGCCATGCTCCATGAGGATAGGGCGAGGCCGGCGTCTTCGACTTCCCCGACGGCGCCGACGTCCCGGTCGAACGCAGCGGGGAGCCCGTCACCAAATCCTTTAACGTGACCAGCCAGGAATCGACGGTCGTCAATGTCCTCGCCGGAGACGAGCGCTTTTCGACGCTCGTCGCCGCCATCGACGCCGCCGGGCTGACCGATACCCTGCGCAACGAAGAGGAAGTCACCGTCTTTGCGCCGGATAACGACGCCTTCGCGGCCCTCGACGAGGATGTCCTGGCTGCCCTGCTGGCCGACCCCACCGGGCTCAGCCAGGTGCTGCTCTACCACGTCGTCCCCGGCATTATGGCCTCCACCGACATCACCAACGGCGACGTCGAGACGGCCCAGGGCGCCCCGGTCACGCTGGCCGTGGACGATGCCGGCGCCATCACGGCGAACGATGCCAACGTCACCGAGGCGGACCTCTCTGCCTATAACGGCGTCATCCACGCGATCGACCAGGTGCTGAGCCCGCCGGCAGATAGTGCGTCCGCGGACGGGGCCGCCGCCGAGGGCACCTCCTCGGCCGCCGCCACCCCTGCTGAGATGCCGCTGACCGTAGCCGATGCCGTCGCCGCCGACCCCGACCTCTCGACGCTGGTCGACGCCATCACGGCCGCAGGCCTGGGCGACGCCCTCGCCGGCGCCGGTCCCTTTACCGTCTTTGCGCCCAATAACGCAGCGTTCGCCGCCCTGCCCAAGGCCGACCTGGATGCCCTCCTCGCCGACCCCAAACAGCTGTCGGCCGTGCTCCAAAATCACGTGCTCTCGAGTGCGCTCTCCTCCAGCGACATCACCGACGGCATGAACACCACTGCCCTCGACGGCAACCCGCTGACCTTCGCCGTCAAGTCCGACGGCGTTTATGTAAACAGCGCCCAGGTAATCACGCCTGATCTCGCCACCGGCAACGGCGTCGTCCACATCATCGACAGCGTGCTGCTGCCCGCCGCCACCGAAGCTGTAACGTCCACCGAAACTGTGACGCCCACCGAGGCAGCCACCGCGACGACGGCCCCGACCGCGACAAAGGCGGCTACTGCGACGACCGCGCCTACTGCCACCAAGGCCGCCACTGCGACCCCGGTGCCGCCCACCGCGACGCCGGTGCCGCCGACTGCGACCCCCGCTGCGGCAGCTGCCGACACGATTCCCGCCGTCGCCGAGCAGGCTGGCAACCTCACGACACTGCTCGCTGCCGTCAAGGCCGCAGGCCTGGACAAGGAACTGGCCGGCAAGGGGCCCTTCACCCTCTTCGCCCCGACCGACGGTGCCTTCGCCGCCCTGCCTGCCGGCACGCTGGACGCGCTGCTGGCCGATCCCGAGGCGCTCAAGAATGTGCTGCTCTACCACGTGGTGCTCGATAAGCTGACCGCCGAGCAGCTGCCCGCCGAGGGCATTGCCGCTTCGGCGCAAGGCAGCCTCCTGGCCTTCGCCCGGCAGGGTGACCAGATCAACGTCAACAGCTCGCCGATCATCACGCCCGATGTCGAGGCCGGCAACGGCATTATCCAGATCATCGACACCGTCCTCCTGCCCCCGCAGCAGGGTGGCGGCTCTGCGGGCGCAGCCACCGAAGCTGCCGGTGAGACTCCGACTGAGGTAGTCGCCGCCGCTGTGGATACGCCGACCGAGGCCGCGACGGCTACGTCGGCCCCGACGGCCACGTCGGCCCCGACGGCTACGGCCGCTCCTACCGCGACCCCGGTCCCGACCGCAACGCCGACCAAGGCCGCCACGCCGACGAACACCGCTGCGCCGACCGCAACTAATACCCCGGCACCCACGGCGACCAGCACCGCGACTGCGACTCCGGTCCCGCCGACTGCGACCAACACGCCGAAGCCGACGAACACTCCGGTGCCGCCGACCGCAACGAATACCCCGGCACCCACGGCGACCAGCACCGCGACTGCGACTCCCGTCCCGCCGACCGCGACCAACACGCCGAAGCCGACGAACACCCCGGTGCCGCCGACTGCAACCAATACCCTGGCACCCACGGCGACCAACACGGCCACGCAGAAGCCGACGAACACGGCCACGCCGGTGCCGCCGACGGCGACCCCGGTCCCGCCGACTGCCACCGCCACGGAAGCCCCGACTGAGGTCCCAACCGAAGTTGCGACCGAGGCCCCGACAGAGGCTGCAACTGAAGTGGCGACCGAAGTCGCTACTGAGGTTGCTACCGAAGTCGTGACTGAGACGGCAACCGTCGAGGTGACCGAGGTCGTGACTGCTGAGGCCACCACCGAGGCCGTGCCCGTCGTGACCGCAGAGGCGACTACGGAGGCGACACTTGAGGTCACTGCCGAAGTGACCGCCGAGGCCACCGCAGAAGCGACGGCCGAGGCTGCGGCTGAGGTGACCACCGAAGCGACTACGGAGGCGACACCCGAAGTGACTGCCACCGAGACGCCGGCCGAGATGCCGACCTCCGGCGGCGAGCTGAGCGGCGGCACCCTGACCCTCGTCGTGGTGACCGGCGTCCTGGCTATGCTCATGGGCGGCGCCTACGTAACCCGCCGCCGGCCTATCTAGCATCTAGCCAGACCTTGATGGTTATATGTCCCCGGGACGGGCAAACGCTTGCGTTTGCCCGTCCCGGGGACATTCTTTGTAGCCCCGCCCAAATTCCCTCCGCACACCATTTGCCTTCGTTGACAGGTTCTGCCCTTTGCTGTACAGTGAACCCCGTAACATTTCTTCACCTCCGGTGGGCCCAGCGTCGGCGCTGTCACCGGTTACCACTGATGTAGCCCGCTGCACTTGTGTGTATGATGAAGGGTCAGGCCCTGAAAGCCACGCCCGCTTCCCAGTGTTTTTGGCGTACCGCTTGGCATCTCGGACTTTTCGCGCGTCCGCAGCGCCAGGCCAACATCAACAAACGATTTTTTTGAAGGGAGATTACCCAAATGGTAAGCAGACGACTCTGGACCATGTTCAGTGTGTTGGTGATCGTTGCCATGATCGCCAGCGCATGCGCTGCACCGCCGGCAACGTCATCGGCCCCGCCGGCAGCCCCGGCTGGGGATCAGGCTGCGGGAACGGAAGCCGCAGCGACGACAGAGGCGCCCGCCGCAGACGCTAGCGCCGGCGGCATCCAGATTCCGCAGATCGAAGAGGGCAAGTACAACGTCGCCTTCGTCTACGTCGGCCCCATCGGCGACGGCGGCTACACCTACGCCCACAACGAAGGCCGCACGTACGTCGACGAGCAGCTGGGCGATAAGGTCCACACGGCCTATATCGAGAGCGTGCCCGAAGGCGCCGACGCCGAACGCGTGATCCGCAACCTGGCCCGCGCCGGCTTTGATGCCATCATCACGACCTCTTTTGGCTTACATGGACTCGACCGCCACCGTCGCCGAGGAATTCCCGGACACCAAGTTCGTCCACGTCTCGGGCTTCAAGAAGGCCGACAACTTCTCCAACCTCTTCGGCGCCATGGAGAGCATGAAGTACATGGCCGGCATGATCGCCGGCGCCCGTGCCATGGCCGACGGCGGCAACCGCGTCGGCTATATCGCCCCCTTCCCGATTCCCGAGGTGATTCGCCACCTCAACGCCGCCACGATGGGCATGCGCCAGACCTGTCCCGAATGCCAGATGGACATCCGCTGGATCTTCACGTGGTTTGACCCTGATAAGGAACGCCAGGCTGCCGAGTCCCTGATCGATGCCGGCGCCGACGTCGTCATCACCGGCGCCGACACCACCGGTCCGGTTCAGCTGGCCGGCGAAAAAGGCAAGTGGGGCATCGGCTACGACTCCCGCAACGCTTGCGAAGTCGACAAGGAACACTGCCTGACCGTCCCCTACTGGAACTGGGGGCCCGAATATGCCCGCATCATCACTTCGATGATGGACGGCTCGTTCAAGGGTGAAGATATCTACTTCGATGCCGACTCCGGCAGCTTGGGCCTGCTTGGCTTCGTGGAAGACCAGACACCCGCCGCCGGTGTGCCGGCAGATGTCGTGCCGCTGGTCCAGGAAACTATGGCCAAGCTGCAGAGCGGCGAGATGAACCGCTTCTCGATCTTCACCGGCCCCATCAAGGACAACAAGGGCAACGAAATCGTCCCAGCTGGCAAGTCGCTGACCCAGTCTGACCTCGAAGGCCTTAAGGGCATCGAAGGCCGCGAGGACTGCACGTACTGTATGGGCTGGCTGGTCGAAGGTGTCGTCCCCGACGCCGAGATCCCCCAGAGCAACTAGCTTGACTTGTGAAGGCATGGAGCACAGCGCTCCATGCCTTCACTCCTTCTACACTGCTTTTTCGCTGCTTCTCTTGACACTCCACCGATCCCGACCATGAGCACAATTTCAGTTGCCGTCGAGATGCGTAATATCACCAAGCGCTTTCCAGGCGTGGTGGCAAACAACGATGTGTCGTTCAGCGCCCTGGCGGGAGAGGTGCACGCCTTGCTGGGCGAAAACGGTGCCGGCAAGTCGACGCTGATGAATATCCTGAGCGGCTTGTACCGGCCCGACGAAGGCTCGATCACCATCGGCGGCCGGGTCGTCGTCTTTCACTCCCCGCGCGATGCCATCAAGGCCGGCGTCGGCATGGTTCACCAGCACTTTATGCTCGTCCCCTCGCAGACCGTGGCGGAGAACGTCTTTTTGGGCCTGCGCGAGGGCGGCTTTGTGGTCAATCGCAGCAAAATGGCCGCCGCCGTCCAGCAGATCAGCGAGCAGTACGGCCTGCCGGTCGACCCGAACGCCAAGATCTGGCAGCTGTCGGTCGGCGAACAGCAGCGCGTCGAGATCATCAAGACGCTCTATCGCGGTGCCCAGATCCTGGTGCTCGACGAACCGACCGCCGTCTTGACGCCGCAGGAATGCGAGACGCTTGTTTCGCACCCTGCGCAAGATGACCGCCGAAGGCAAAACGATCATTTTTATCTCGCACAAGCTGGAAGAGGTCCTCTCGATCGCCGACCATGTTTCGGTGCTGCGCGGCGGCCGCCTGGCCGCCACGACTGAGGCCCGCGGCAAGACCAAGGCCGAACTGGCCAGCCTGATGGTCGGCCGCCAGGTGCTCTTTCAGTTGGAGAAGCCGCCCACCACGGTGGGCGAAACCCGGCTCTCCCTCAAGGACGTCGAGGCGCTGGACGACAAGTATCTGCCCGCGCTGCGCAAGGTCACGCTCGAGGTGCACAGCGGCGAAATCGTCGGCATCGCCGGCGTGGCAGGTAACGGTCAGCGCGAACTGGCCGAGGTGATCTGCGGCCTGCGCCCGATCACGCAGGGCGAGATCGCCGTTGCCGGCAAGGTGGTGCGCACCGCCTCGCCGCTGGCGATGATCGAGGCCGGCGTAGCCTACGTGCCCGAAGACCGCAACGGCACGGGCTCCTCGCCGAACCTGAGCATCTGCCGACAACATCGCGCTCAAGGCTTACCGCACTCCCGCCCACGGCCGCGGGGCGGTGATCGACCGCAAGTCAGTGGACGCGCACGCCAAGAGCCTGATCGCCGAGTTTTCGATTGCGACGCCCAGTGCCGCGACGCCGGCCCGCAAGCTGAGCGGCGGCAACCTGCAGAAGGTCATCCTGGCCCGCGAGATCTCGAGCCAGCCCAACGTGCTGGTGGCTGCTTCTCCCACTCGCGGCCTCGACATCGGTGCCACCGAGAATGTGCGCCGCGTGCTGCTGCAGGAACGCTCGCAGGGTGCGGCCATTTTGTTGATTTCCGAAGACCTGGACGAGATCTTTGCCATCAGCGACCGGATCGCCGTGATCTACGAAGGTCGCATTATGGGGGTGTTTCCCTGTGAAGAGGCCGACCTGGCGACCGTGGGCCTGCTGATGGCCGGCGGCTCGCAGCAGCCGAGCGAAAAGGAAGCGGCTTGACATGGCGACGCAGACGACACAGTCGACGCCTGCGCCGGCGCGGCGGACGACGGTAAAGCTTGAACGGCGGCTGGAACAGCCACGCTGGCTGCGCTATGCCTCGCCGGTGATCTTGATCATTGCGGCACTCCTGGTCGGCGCCTTCTTGCTGCAGATGGTCGGGGCCAACCCCTGGTATGTCTACAGCCAGATGGCGACGATCGCCTTTGGCGACCTCTACGGCTGGTCCGACACCACGATCAAGGCGACGCCGCTGATCCTGGCCGGCCTGGGCGTCGCCGCCGCCTTCCGCATGCGGCTGTGGAACATCGGCGCCGAAGGCCAGCTCCTGATCGGCGCCTTTATGGCCGCAGGCGTAGCGCTGCACTGGCTGCCGCCCGAGACGTCGCAGTGGGTCATGCTCTTCGTGATGGCCGTCGCCGGTTTCGCCGGCGGCGCCTTCTGGGGCTTCATCCCCGGCGTGCTCAAGGCCAAGCTCAACATCAACGAAATCATCACCACCTTGATGCTGACCTACATCGCCTTCCAGTGGAACAACTACTTCGTCTACGGTCCCTGGAGCGAGCGCGGCTTTGGCCTGACGCCGCAGTTCCCCAAGACTGCCTGGCTGCCCCGCTTTACCGATTTTGCCGCGTCGTTTCCCGCGCTTCCGCGGGGTGACGGCCCACATGGGCATCTTCGTGGCCATCGGTTTTGCCGTCATCTTCTGGTTTATCTGGAAGTACACCAAGTGGGGGTTTGAGGTCAAGGTCATCGGCGACAACCCCCGCGCCGCCCGCTACGCCGGCATCAACCTCACCCGCAACATCATCCTGGTCATGATGATCAGCGGCGGCATGGCGGGGCTGGCCGGTATGGTCGAGGTCGCCGGCGTCGTCCACCGGCTGCAGGAGCGTTTTTCGCCCGGCTATGGCTATACGGCCATCATCATCGCCTGGCTGGCCAAGCTGAACCCGCTGGCCATCGTGCCGGTCGCCTATCTCTTTGGCGGCCTGCTGGTCGGCGACGACGTCATCCAGCCCGCGGGCATCGCCCGCATGCTGCAGGGCGTGATCCTCTTCGTGGTCGTCGGCGGCGAACTGCTGCTGCAATACCGTATTCGGGTCGAGCGAGCGTAGCGGCTATGGAATTCAACTTCTGGATTGGCTTATTGATCGGCCTGGTTGCCGCCGGCATCACCTACGGGACCGGCATCTTGTTTGCCACCATCGGCGAGATCTTCGCCGAGCGTGCCGGCGTGCTCAACGTGGGCCTCGAAGGCATGATGCTGATGGGCGCCGTGACCGGCTACCTCGTCGCCTACAACACGGGCAACGCCTGGATTGGGCTGCTGGCCGCCATCGGCGTCGGCGGCCTGATGGCGCTGCTGCACGCCTTTATGACCGTCACGCTGCGTGCCGACCAGGTCGTGAGCGGCCTCGCGCTGGCGCTGCTCGGCTCGGGCATGAGCGCCGTCATCGGCGCGCCGCTGGTCGAAGTGCGCACCGCCCCCCGCCTGCCCGAGTTCCCGATCCCCGTGCTGTCCAACATCCCGGTGCTGGGCCCGATCTTCTTTGACCACAACATCATCGTCTACATCGGTCTGCTGGCCGCGCCGATCGCCTGGTGGTACATCTACCGCACGCGGCCGGGCATGGAGCTGCGTTCGATCGGCGAATATCCGGCCGCCGCCGACGTGCTGGGCATCAACGTCATCCGCCAGCGCTACCTCTATGTCATCCTTGGCGGCATGCTGGCCGGCCTGGGCGGCGCGGCGCTGAGCCTGGCCATTACGCCGCTGTGGATCGAAGACATGACGGCCGGCCAAGGCTGGATTGCGCTGGGCCTGGTCATCTTTGCCGGCTGGGACCCGCTGCGGGCCGCCTTTGGCTCCTACCTCTTTGGCGCCATCCGCCGCCTGCCGCTCGATGCCCAGAACCTGCCGCTGTTCCTGGCGGCGCCGCAGCTCGGCTACTTCATGAACATGCTGCCCTATCTCTTTGTCATTATCCTGATGCTTATCAGCGCACGCGGCAACATGCGCCGGCGCATTGGCGCTCCCGCCGCCCTGGGCCAGCCCTACGTGCGTGAAGAACGCGGCGTATAGTCGCCGGGACATTTCGAGTTCATGCTGCCACTTTCTCATGTAGCCTACACCTGGCTGGCGCTCAGCGTCGCCCAAGATGCCTTTGGCGTGGCGCCGGAAGCCGACTACCGGATGATCGCCCTGGCCGCCATGGGCCCCGACCTGATCGACAAGCCGCTGGCGACCGTCTATTTCTATCGCAAATACAAGTCGGCCGTCCTGTTTGCCCACACCCTGTTGGCGAACCTGTTGGTATTCTGGTTCACCGTGGTCCGGATCCCACGCATCTGGGTCTATACCACGGCCTGGTTGGGGCATGCCCTGCTTGATCGCCTCTGGCTCTTTCCCAACACCTTCTACTGGCCGCTGCGCGGCTGGCGTTTTCACGTGTGGGGCAAGCAAGGCTCCGAGCAGAAAGAGATCGGCAAGGCCTACTGGTATGCGTTCACCCGGCGCAAGGATCTGTGGGGTTGGGAGCTCGGCGGCCTGCTGGCGTTGGCGATCTTCGTCTACCGCCGCCGCCTCTACCGCCGCGACAACCTGCTGGAATTCCTGCTCACCGGCCGCTTCAACAACACCCTCCCCTCGCGCCGGGTGTAATACGGTCAGCCGAGTGAGCGTAGTCGGCGTCGCCCGCGAGCCGCACGCGAATCCATATGTACACGCACTTGGCCGTGTGCCCGAAACGCATAGTGGATGATACAATCGGGGGATGCAGCCGGTAGCTCCACCTTCTCAACCTGAGCCCTCCTTGGGCTATACGGCGGACGGGGATGGGCCCTCGCGGCAGACGGGCCGGCGCGTGCTGGTCAACACCGGGCGCCCTCACGAGTGCCAGCCTCTATCGCATCCTCACCAGCTTTGTCCTCCAGCTTCTCATCGCGCGCATCCTGGGCGTCGAGGGGCTGGGGCACTACACCATCGCCATGGCCTATCTGAACGTCAGCCAGGTTATCAGCGAACTGGGCCTGCCCGCCCTCCTGGTGCGCGACCTGGCGCAGGCGCCCACGCGCCGGCGCAGCACTTTTCGCGTGCTGATGGGGATCCAGGTCGCCATGGGCTTCCTGACCTGGGGCGGCCTGGCCGCAATGTCGCTCTTTCTCCCCTACGGCGACACGACTCGCATCTCTCTGCTGCTGGTGGGCGCGTCGCTGCCCTTCTTTGCCGTCTCGTCGGTGTCGCAGACCCTGTTCCAGGCCGGCGAGCGCATGGAGCTGGTGATGGGTGTCGAGGTGCTCACCAACACTCTCATCCTTGCGATCAGCCTGGGCGTGATGTTGCAGGGCGGCGGCGAAGAGGCGTTGATCGCCGTCATCATCGTCTGCCAGGCCGTGTCCGCCCTCGTCTGCCTGCTGCTGGTCTGGCAGAGCAAGCTGCTGCGCGGGGCGCAGGAGGCCGTCAAGATCCAGGTTCTCGGAGCTGCTGCGCCAGGCGCTCCCGTTCTTTGGCCTCTCCTTGGGCGATGTCCTGCTGCAGCGTATCGACATCCTGCTGCTCTCCGTGGTGGCGGGCCCGGCCGTGACGGGCATCTACAGCGCCGCCTACAACCTGGTGCGCGTGCTTGATGAAGCTGATCCAGAGCTTCTGGAAGGCGCTCTACCCGACCCTCAGCCGGCTGCACCGCCAGGCACAGGCGCAGTACGAGCGCCTCGCCCGCCTGGCGCTGCGCTACGGCCTGCTGCTGCTGCTGCCGGCGGCGACGATCGGGGCGGCCGTGGCGGTGGGCGCGCTGGGGTTCATCTTTGGCGGCGATTATGGCGAATCGGCCCAGGTCTTCCAGATCCTCCTGTGGGCGGCCCCGCTCTTCCTGCTGGAGAACTACGCCATCACCCTGCTGTCGGTCGAGCGGCACCTGCGCGCGAGCCTGCTGATCCTGGGGATTCATCTCCTGGTCACCGTGGTGGCGCTGCCCCCGCTCACCAACTGGCTGGGTGCCGACGGCACGGCCTGGGCCGTCGTCCTGGCGGGCGCATTGGGCGCGGTCTACGGGCTGTGGCAGCTCCACCGTCTCCACCTGCCGCTCCAGGTGCGCGGGCTGTGGGGCATGGTCGGCGGCGCAGTGGCTCGCCGGCGCGGTCGCACTGCTGCTGCCGTTGGCGTGGCCGCTGCAGGCGCTGGTCGGGATGGCCGTATACCTCGCCGTCTGTTGGGTGACCGGCGTACTGTCAGCGTCCGACTTGTCTACGCTGCGTGCCACACTCCTGGTAAAGAAGCAGTCGTGATTTGTAAACGCCGCGCGGCGTGGGCTACAATCGAACCATATGCCTGAGGCGAACCATCTGGGTAAGCCGGCAAGTAAGCCGGCAAGCAAGCCGGTGCGCAATTATCGAATCTTGATGATTGCCCCGACCAGCTTCTTCTTGGACTACGGCTGCCATGTCCGTATCGTCGAAGAGGCCCGCATCCTACAGCAGTTGGGACAGCGTGTCACCATTGTCACCTATGCCAATGGCCGCGATCTGCCCGATCTCGATATTCGCCGCACGCTGCCCATTCCCTGGCGCCAGCATTACGAAGTCGGCTCGAGCCGCCACAAGATCGGCTTTGATGCCCTCCTGGGGATCAAGACCCTCGCGCTGCTGGCGCGCAGCCGCTTCGACGTGATTCATGCCCATCTGCACGAGGGGGCGCTGATCGGCCAAGTGCTGGGCGGGCTGTTCGGGATTCCGGTGCTCTTCGATTTCCAGGGCAGCCTGACCGAGGAGATGATCGACCACAAGTTTTTGCAGCGCGAGAGCAAGCTCTACCCGCCCCTGCGCCGCCTCGAGCGCCACATCGACTGTGCATCGCCCATCATCTTTACCAGCTCCAACAATTCGCAGCGCGTCCTGACCGAGGATTTTGGCTGCAGTGCGGCACAGATCCGGCCGCTGCCCGACTGTGTGAACACGCGTGACTTCCGCCCCGCGGCCGCCTTTGACCCTGCGGAACTGGCGGCGATCCGGCAGCGTTGGAATGTTCCAGGAGATGCTCGTCTGATCGTCTACCTGGGACTCCTGGCCGAATACCAGGGCACGACTCACTTGCTCCAGGTTATGCAGCGAATGCGTGAGCTGCGCCCAGATGTCTACCTGTTGTTGATGGGCTTTCCGGGCGTCGATACCTACCAAGCGAAAGCCGCTGAACTTGGCGTGAGCGATCGGGTGATCTTTACCGGGCGCGTGCCCTATGAACATGCGCCGCGGCACATTGCCCTGGGAGAGGTCGCCGTTGCCCCCAAGTTGAGCTTGACCGAAAGCGCCGGCAAACTGCTAAACTATATGGCAGCCGCGCTGCCGACCGTGGCCTACGACACCCCGGTGGCGCGTGAATACCTTGGTGCTTCCGGTAAGTTTGCCGCCCGCGGCAGTGTTGACAGCTTGTTGGAAAACCTGCTCTTCCTCCTGGACCATCCCATCGAAGCCCACGCCATGGGCGAACGTCTCCGCCAGCGCGCGATTGAGCTGTTCGAGTGGCAGCGCGCTGGCCTGCAGATCCTCGACGCCTACCAGGCGCTCGTGGAGCGCGGTCCGTCATCCGAGGAGACATCCTCGAAGATGGCGGTGCCGCAGGACTGAACCGCCGCACAGGGCGGTGCTATGTGAAAGGACCTTTTCAATGTTACAGCAACAGAATGACAGCCGGACCGTTTTGGCGCGCCCGTTAGAACGCCTGTTCAAGCGAGGCCGTCTGGGGAGCCTGCTCGCAGCCGCATGTCTCGCCGGGGTGACCGCCTTCGGCGCCGTCCTACCCGCCCACGCGGAAGATCAGGCGCCCGCCACGTCGACCTTTGGCCAGGTAGCGTTGGAAGCGCCGCCCAAGAATGTCTACATGGAGAGTGACACTCGCCTGTGGTATACCCTGCCCTCGGTCGACAAGCTGGCCTTGGTGGATAACGGTGCGGTAACCTACTATCCGGTGGACGGCGATGCGATCAACAACAGCCAGCCGTACGATCTCGTCGTTCAGGACGGCGCCGTCTGGTTCACCATGCTGGCGGCCAACAAGATCGGCAAGCTGGACATTGCGTCCGGCAGCGTGACCCCCTATAGTATCCCGACGGCCGACAGCCACCCGACGGGGATCACCTTTGGCGGCGGCTACATCTGGTTTGTGGAGCGCACAGGCGACAAACTAGGTAAATTGGATCGTGCCTCGGGGGCAATCACAGAGTACTATGATTGGGTGTATGACTTTGATGCCGACAAAAACCTTGTCGATATGAAAGGTGCACAACTGGAAGATGTCGTGTACGTAGGCGGCAATGTCTGGTTTACCGGTCCCACCCTGCGCCTTGGAGGTGCCGATCTCTACAATGTTGGCACCGACAAGTGGGTGGCAGCTCCCAAGGCGGGTTCCGTGCCCATGCAGCTTGCAACCGACACTCTCGGCAACGTGTGGGTCACCTTCTCCGGCCTCAACTTTATTGGGCGCTCTGCGCTGAATACGCTAGCCCTTTGGGATGAGTTCAAACTGCCGGCGGGCACGGGCGGCCCGGTAGGCTTGTATGTCCGCGAGGCAAACGGGCTCCGTGAACTGTGGTATACGCGGCCAGAAGGCAACAGCGTGGGCCGGGTGACAACGCGCTATACCGGTGTCACCGTGAATACGGCGGAGACGCCGCTCCCAACTGCCAATGCCGCGCCGTGGGGAATTGTCGTGAACAGCAGTGGCAGCGCATGGGTCGCAACGGCAAACTCGGCTGAGAGCGTGAGTTGGAACACCCCGTATTATTCCTTCACCCTGCGATTGCCGCTCTTGTGCAATAATGCAGGTGCATGTAGCAGATAGGACAAAGTAATGAAGCGGCTAAAATTAGTGCAGGTGAAGTGTCATTGGTGTATGAAACTGTTCGTACTGGGGCTCGTTGTGGCGGCCGGGCTGACGATGCCGCGCGCCGTGCTGGCCGATCCACAGGGCCCTGACGCAAGTCCGGATGCGGGTCAGGATGTGAGTCTATCCGTCTACATGCCTGCAGCTTTCAAAGAGGCGTGCCCGGCGCTGAAAAGCCCCGGGCTGGGAGGCTTCCAGGTCTACGGCGAATCTGCCTTTGGCAGCCCCTACCATACGGACCTGCTCGAGAGCGGGGCCAGCTGGGTGCGCAAGGGCTTTACGTGGACGGCGGTGGAACCTCAGAACACAACGCCCGACCAGTACAATTGGGCCTACCTGGACCAATACGTGCAGCTCGCTGCCGAAAAGTGCTGGTCCATCATCTTGATGATGGAGAACAACGTTGCCTGGGCGGCCACGCAGGATCAAGGGCCAATCGACAAGGTACCTGTGGCCGAGCTGGCGCAGCTGATGGGTGCGATCGCCGAACGCTATGACGGCGACGGCATCAATGATGCGCCCGGCTCGCCCGAGGTGATCTACTTCGAGATGTACAACGAGCCGGACGCGGCCGCAGTGGGCGCCACCGAACGTTGGGGCGTGCATGGCGACCTGTATGCCGCGATGCTCAAGGCGGTCTTTACCGCAGTCAAGACCGCCAATCCGAATGCCAAGGTCGTCATGGGCGGTCTGTCCTATGACTTCTTCACAGACGCAGCAGAGCCCGGACCATTCGTGCGGACGTTCCTCGACGACGTGTTGAAGAACGGCGGCGGCGCCTACTTCGACATCATGAACTTCCACTTCTATCCGCCGTTCGGGTGGAACTGGGCCAAGATGTTCCCCATTGACGGGCCCGGGCTGGTCGAGAAGACGGCAGTCATACGCGGCGTCCTGAAGAAATACAATCTTGACAAGCCGGTGATTGTTACGGAAACTGCGTGGCACAACAATCCGGCCACGCCCAATGGCAGCGACACGCTGCAAACACGCATGGTGCAGCAGCTGTACACGCAGGCCAAGGCTGCCGGTATTTCGATGGTGGCCTGGTGGCCGCTCGCCGACGCCGGCGGTTCCTACGAGTTCGACACCGGTCTCGTGACGAATGTAGATACTGGCGCCGTGACGCGCAAACGTGCCTACACTGCGTACCAGGTCTTTATGCGCGAGCTCGGCACTGCCCGCTACACGATCCAGGCGCCGGGCGACGTGGACGTGAAGGTCTACCAGCTTATCGACGATGCCAAGGGCCGCACCATCTATGTGGGGTGGACAAACCCGCGAGATCTTGGCACGATGTGGACCGTGGACACGACCCGCACGGTCAAGTACAAGGTGCTCGCGGCATCGGCCGTCGTATATGATTACGCCTGGACCGAGGTGGCCCGTGCCGCCGACGCCGACGACGGCAAGCGCGATGGGTATGTCACGGTTACCATCAACGGTGACCCCAAGTATATTGTAGTCGGAGGATAATCCCACGTGTCTCGCACCAACTCCCGATTGGCCCTGCACTTACTACGGCTGCGTATCTCAATGCTGCTGGTAGCGCTCTGCGCTGCCAGCGCTCTCTGCTTGGTGACCGCACACGCGGCCCAGGCGCAAGACCAGCTGTCGTCGGACAAAACTGCACTTCCCGGCGCTCTGCCCGATCGGTTGTATCTGCCGGTGCTGTCAAACGTCAACGGCCAGCCGCCGGTCTGTCGCCTGGGCGTGAATGTCGCCAATGTGCCGGCGTCGTCGTTCGATCTGGCCCAGCTCCACCTCGGCTGGTACATCGACTACCATGCACACGTCACGGCCCCGCACCCAAACGGCGCGTCCTACATGCCCGTCATCAACCTGTCCCAGGTTGGGGAAAGCGGTTTTATCGCCAGCCCGGATGGCGCTTCGCTTGATACCGCGATCGCCGACAACCCTGGCGGCGACTGGATTATCGGCAATGAACCCGATCGCCGCTTCTACCAGAATGACATGATGCCCAAGGCGTATGCCAACGCCTATCACTATCTCTACTACTACATCAAGGCCAAAGATCCGAGTGCGCGCATCTTTGCCGGCGCCATCGTCCAGCCGACGCCCCTGCGGCTCGAGTACCTGAACGAGGTTCTGACCAACTACTGGGAGATGTTCGGCGAGGCCTTGCCTGCCGACGGCTGGGCGATCCACAACTTCATCCTCAACGAGCGCAGCTGCGCCTATTACGAAGGCGACGCCTCGCTCTGCTGGGGGGCGGACATCCCACCGGGCAACGACGCCCACGACGGCCTGGTGATCACGGTCGACGAGTTGCAGAAGACGGCCGATGTGGCCTTCTTTGAGGCGCAGGTGCTCCGCTTCCGCCAGTGGATGGCGGACAATGGCTACCGCAATCGCCCCTTGTATATTTCGGAGTTCGGCATCCTGATGCCGGAAAGCTATGGCTTCCCGCCCTCGCTGGTCACCAACTATATGACCAAGACCTTCGATTTTCTGATCAACACCAAGGACGAAAAGCTTGGCTATGCGGCGGACGACAACCGGCTGGTCCAACGGCTCTCCTGGTACAGCACGATCGACCCATCGTTCAACGGCAGCCTGTTCGAAAGCACGACCGGGTCCCCGCTGTCGCCGCCCTTCAAGCTGACCTCCATGGGTGAGCACTATCGTGACTACGCGTCCGCCGTTCCCGTTTCCAGCGCGTTCAAGCTCCTGAGCTTCAGCCAGCAGGTGCCGGTGGGCATCACTGCCGGCGAGGGCGTGACGCTGACCCTGAAAGCCGCGGTCGGGAATTCCGGCAACAACCAGTGGCCGGCCGGCGCCACCGTGCGCTTTTACCTGGGCGATCCTGCCAACGGCGGCACGGAACTGGGCAGCAAGGCCGTGCAGATGATTGGCTGCGGACAGACGTCCACAGTCGAATTTACCTGGACAGACGTACCCGAATCCGCCGCCGGGCAGACGGCCTACGCCCGCTTGCTCGCCCCCGGCGTCGATACGACGATCAGCCTGCGAGTTGTGCGTCCGCAGGAACATGTTAATATTCCGTTTCTCCGCCGGGCCTGGCAGCTTGCGGGCCAGTGACTGCAAGCCATTATCCAGGCCTGGATCAAACACTGATAAGGGCGAGGAGCTTCAAGCAATGAACGGGACAGTGCGTTGGGGGTTGTTATCCACTGCCAAGATTAATGCGGCGCTGATTGGGCCGCTGCAGACGGCGGCGCGCAGCGAGCTGGCGGCCGTCGCCAGCCGCGATCACGGCAAAGCGGCCGCCTACGCGGTCGACCATCACATCCCCAATGCGTACGGCAGCTACGAGGATCTGCTGGCCGACCCGGAGATTGACGCCGTCTACATCTCGCTGCCCAACTCGATGCACGCTGAATGGACCATCAAGGCCGCGCAGGCGGGCAAGCACGTGCTGTGCGAAAAGCCGCTGGTCGTTTCCCTGTCCGAACTCGACCAGGTTGAGGCAGCCGCTGCCGCGGCCGGCGTCACAGTCTTCGAGGCGTTCATGTACCTTCACCACCCCCAGACGCGCACTGCGCTGGAGATGGTGCGCAGCGGCAAGCTGGGCCGGCTGCAGACGATCAACAGCTGGTTCAACTTCTATCTGCCACCCGTCCAGGCCCAGAACGTCCGCCTCCAGGCGGGCCTGACCGGCGGCGCGCTTTGGGACGTGGGGGTTTACCCCAACAGTGTCTCGATCGTGATGGCTGGCCGCGCCCCTAGGGCCGTGTGGGCCCAGCAGGAAATCGGCGAGAGCGGCGTGGACGTGGCGATGCGCGCCCAGCTGGACTTTGGCGGCGGGACAGTTGCCCAGATCTCGACCGGGTTCCGCACCCCATTCCGGGAGGGCGTCTACCTGGTAGGCGAAGAGGGCATCCTCAATATCGTCGAGCCCTGGAAGCCCGGGGTTAAGGGGACAGACAGCACCATGATCTTCACGACGCTCGACGGGAAGACCGAGACCATCGTCACGCCTGCCATCGACCCCTACTCATGTGAGGTTGCAGCGATGGAGGCATGCGTGCTGGACGGCGCGGCCCCGGTCGTCCCGCTGTCGCTCAGCCGTGACTTCGCCCGCAGCGTCCTCGCCGTCTACGAGTCGGCGCGCACCGGCAAACTCATCGAACTGTAGAGCCCTGCAGGGCCGACCGCATCGCAAACGCTAGGCGCTGAACCTTACCATTTATTCATTCATTCGACAAGGAGAGCAATATGGCGCGGATCGCAATCCACGGTTTTGGCCGCATTGGCCGCTCGGCGATGAAGGCAGGGCTCAAGAATAACCTGTTTACCCCTGTCTCCATCTCCGACATCAAGGACATACCCACGCTGGCAGCCTTGTTCGAGGTCGACACCAACTATGGGCGCTGGCCTGAAGAGGTCGGCAGCCACCGATACGGGCTTCGTCATCGGCGGGCGCCAGATCCCCTATTATGACTCCATGAAAGCGCTGCCCGACTGGGGCGCGCTCGGCGTCGACCTGGTCATCGACTGCACCGGCCGTGCCACGACGCGCTCCGTGGCGCCAGGCGCATCTCGATGCCGGCGCCAAGCGCGTCCTGGTGAGCGCCGCCAGCAAGACGCTCGACGACTGCGACGCCGTCCTGCTGCCGGGCATCAATCTCGACCAGTTCGATCCCGGCGAAACACAAGATCATCAGCATGGCGAGCTGCACGACCAACGCCCTGGCGCCGGTCGTCAAGGTCGTGATGGAGAACTTCGGCATCCAGTACGGCCTCTTCTCGACCGTCCACGCCTACACCAACACCCAGTCGCTGACCGACCAGCCGATGAAGGATCGCCGCGACTCCTGGGCTGCGGCCGAGAACATCATTCCCTCCTCGTCGGGCGCGGCGCGTGCGCTGCAGTTCATCTGGCGCGATCTGAAGATCACCGGCAAGGCCTACCGTGTGCCGGTGCGCACCGGCAGCATCGCCGAGCTGAACCTGATCACCGAGCGCCCGGCGACCGTCGAAGCAGGTCAACGACTGCTTCCGCCAGGCTGCAGCCGCGGCTCCGCTCAAGGGCGTGATGGGCGTGCTCGAAGGCGAATGGGCGTCGTCGCGCATCGTCGGCGACCCGCTTTCGTCGATCATCGACCTGCCGCTCACCGCGGTGCAGGAGGGCATGCTCTCCGTCGCCGCCTGGTACGACAACGAAATGGGCTACGCCACCCGCCTGGCGGACACGGCTGCATTCCTGGCGCAAGCCTGACCTTACGCGCGTAGCTCCCGCCCGGGGACGAATGTGCCGGGGACGACATGCGAACGCTTGCGTTCGCCCGTCCCCGGCACATTCGCGCTAGCCCACTCCGCTCCCAATCCCCCTATCTGGTACAATAGCCTCAAAATATACCGCCGAATGAGGAACTGCCACATGCCCCGCAGCACCGCTGCTCTGACCGTCAAAGGACAGCCGCCCATGAGCCAGCCCGGCGCCCTGCCCCAGGACCCTGCGGCGGTCTACCAACAGCGACATGCAGAATTTGGCGCCCTCCAGGCTCGCCTCGATCGCCGTGCCCGGCAGAATGGCAACCTGAACCTTGGTCTCTTCTTTGGGGCATTTGTCGCCCTGGTAGTCGGCAGTGTACGGAACGATGCGGTGTGGTACTGGCTGGCTGGCATCCTTGCCGCTGCCTTTGTCGTTGCGCTGCTCAACTTTCAACGTTTGAAGCGAGAAGCTTCTCGTGCCGCAACATTAGTTGCTATCAACCAGGAGGGCTTGCACCGGCTCGCCCGCAACTGGGAGGCCCTGCCGCCACCCCCCGATCTTGGCCGGCCGCACAGCAGTTCACCGTCCTCGAACACCATCATCGACCCGGCAACGGCGGCCGACCTCGACCTCTTCGGTGTTGCGAG
The DNA here is from genome assembly GCA_963701415.1 of uncultured Chloroflexia bacterium. Classification (GTDB taxonomy): domain Bacteria; phylum Chloroflexota; class Anaerolineae; order Caldilineales; family Caldilineaceae; genus Fredericiella. Next base: position 272,655 of record CAVPAH010000012.1, on the reverse strand, counting down.
CGTGCAGCACTTGCTCAATACCCCCGCCACGCCGGTCGGCCAGGCAGCTATCTGTGCCTGGCTTCTCCAGCCTGCCCCGCCTCCTACGGTCAACACCCGCCAGGAGGCCGTTCGTGAGTTGGCGCCCCAGGTGGACTTTCGTGAAGAGGTGGGCGCACGTGGGCGGGAGGTAGGCCCGGCCCAGCGCCACTACGAACGCTTCGCTGCCTGGGCGGAAAGCGCCCCCTGGCTCATAACGCAGCCGCTGCTGCTGTGGTCGGCGCGCCTCCTGCCGCTGCTCAACATTGGGCTGGGCGTCGCGGCGTGGTTCTGGGGTCAGGAGTACGGGGCGCTCTACCTGGCGCTGGGCGCCTCGCTGGCCATCAGCGTTTTCCTTTCGTTGACCGCAGGGCGCCGGGCCGGCGAGACGATCGGGCAAGTGGAAGCCCAGCAGGACGTCTTTGCCGCCTACGCCGAAATTTTTGACCGCCTGGCGGCCCAGCCTTTCTCGACACCGGAACTGCACCGGCTGCAGGCGGCGCTGGCAGTAGATGCCCCCAGCGCCGGGGGAGAAGCCGCCTCGGTCCCCCGCTCCTTGCGTGCAGGGCCGCAGATGCGGCGGCTGCAGCGTTTGATGCCGTTTGCCGGCATCCGTCACTGGCTGCTCTTCTTTCCCATCGAAGTGGTCACATTGTGGGACTTCCACCTGCTGTGGCTGCTCGAACGCTGGCAGGTGCGCGCCGGCAAGTACGTGCGCGGCTGGCTGGCGGCGCTCGGCGAACTTGAGGCATTGATCGCCCTGGCAACGCTGCACTATGATCACCCGGCCTGGGTGTTCCCCACGGTTGAGGCCGGGCAAGCCACCTCCCCGCTGCAGGTGGAGGCCACTAACCTGGCGCATCCCTTGCTGCCGCCGGATCGCGCAGTTGGCAACGACGTGCAAGTCGGGCCGCCGGGTTCGTTCCTGTTGATCACCGGCTCCAACATGAGCGGCAAGAGCACCTTGCTGCGGGCGATCGGCGTCAACTGCGTGCTCGCCCAGATGGGGGCGCCGATCTGCGGCGACAGGCTGCGCCTGCCGCCGCTGCGGGTCATGTCGAGTATGCGCGTGCAGGATTCCCTGTCCCAGGGCGTGTCATTCTTTATGGCCGAACTGCGCGGCCTCAAGACGGTGGTGGATTCGGCGCTGGTCGCCCAGCAGACCGGGGCAATGCCGCTCCTCTATCTGCTCGACGAGATCCTCCAGGGGACCAACACGGCCGAACGCCAGATTGCTGCCCGCCACATCATCCGCCGCCTGGTCGATGCCGGCGCGATCGGGGCCGTTTCCACGCATGACCTCACGTTAGCCGCCGCGCAGGAGTTGGCTGCGGCGGCCGTATCCATGCATTTCACCGAATCCTTCAGCCGTGGCGCGGACGGCCCGTCGATGCATTTCGACTACAAGCTGCGTCCGGGGATCGCCACCTCCACCAACGCGCTGACGTTGATGGAGATCGTCGGCCTGACCTAAATCACGTTGCGACGGATCTGTGCGGGGCGCAACCGTTGTATAATGGTCCAAACTGCCACATCGTGTATCATTTCTACGCCTGTGCATTGTGCTAGCCTACCGTTGGAGTTTTTCTATCTATTGACTTTTCCGATTTGGAGGTCGCATGGACACATTGTCATTGGTTTTTTCATTGCTTGTGGCGCTGCTTTTTGGCATTTTGATCGGCTGGTGGTTTGCTCGCTCGGGCAAGAAATCGCTGTCCGACCGCGTGCTGCAGGTGGAAGGCGAGCTGCGTGATTCCCAAAAGCAGTACGACGCTGCACGCACGGAGCTGCAGCTGCAGCATGACGACTACGAGGCGAAACTGAAGACCGTCCAGGTTGATATCAGCAAGCGCAGCGCCGATATCGACGCCGAACGCGCCCGCATTGCTACCACGGTGGGCGACTATGATTCGCGCATCAACGAGATGCAGACTGCCCTCGCGGCCGAACGCGCCCGCGCGCTCGACCTTGAGGATCAGTGTGGGGGCCGCGTGGGTGCCTTGGAGGAGAATCTGCAGGCACGCCTGGTCGAGCTCGACTTCGAGCGCCAGCGCGTGGCAGCCCTCGAGGCCCAGGTGGCCGATCTGTCAGCGGCACCGGCTGGCGCCGTCGCCGCTGCCGCGGTTGTGCGGTGAGGCCATTGGCGAGAGCGGCAACGGGCACGAGGAAGTCCGCACCGCCTTCGTCGATATCGGTGCGCCGGCCGCGGTGGAGGTTGACGACCTGACCCGCATCAATGGGATTGGGCCGCGCTACGCCGCCATCCTGGCCTCCGCCGGTATCACGACCTACAAGCAGCTGGCCCAGACAGACCCGGCCGAGCTGCGCGACATCGTCGGGGCCCAGCCGTGGCAGGTGCCTGACACCCCGTCCTGGGTGCTGGAGGCGGCACGCTTCGAAGAGCAGCCCCGTCTGAAGGTGGCCGGCGACGACCTGATCCGCATCGAGGGGATCGGCCCGCGCTACAACTCGCTGCTGCGCGCCGCCGGCATCACGACCTTTGCCCAACTGGCCGCCGCCGACGACGCCGTGCTGGCCGACATCATCAAGCCCAAGGCATGGCAGAAGATAGGCTTCGCCGAGTGGAAGCAGCAGGCGGCCCTGGCTGCTGCCGGCGACTGGGCAGCCTTCGATGCCCTGCAGGCCCAGCTCAACCAGCGCAAGGAGAACGACCTCGCCCTGATCCAGGGGCTTGGCGATACGCACGCTGCCGCCCTGCGCGCCGGCGGGATCGACAGCTTTGCCGCCCTTGCCGCATCCACGCCCGAGCAAGTAGACGACATAGTGCGGAAGGCCGGCGTGCGGACGGGCAACTCTGCCGCCTGGATTGCCGAAGCGCGCCTGCGCGCCAAGGGCAAGCGGGTACAGCGCCAGCGCACAGCCCGCGCCGGGAGCGTCAAGGTGTTTGAAGTCTCCTGCCCGCAGGACCTGGCGCAGGTGAACGGCATCGGCACCATCTTCGAGGAAAGGCTGTACAATGCCGGTGTCGGCAGCTTCTGGGAACTGGCTGGCATGCCGGACGAAGAGCTGATCGACATTCTGGACCTCAAGCGCTTCCAGGGCGTGGACCTCGCCGCTATCAAGGGCGATGCGCTGCGGCTTGCCAACGAGACCAACAGCGCGGGCCGTGTGTGGGATGGAACGCCGCCTGATGACTTTGAGATCCTCGAGGGCATCGGCCAGATCTACGAGCGGCGCCTCTATTCCGCTGGTATCTGCTCTTACGAAGCGCTGGCAGAGGCAACCTCTGAGCAGCTCGCAGAGATCTGCAAGGCCCCTGCCTTCCACCGACCGGACTACGCCTTCTGGATCGCCCAGGCCCGCAAGATGGTAGCAACCGCGTAACACCAGAGGTCGCTGCACTCAAGACATTCGCACAAGAAACCGAGTTTTTCTGAAAAACTCGGTTTCTTTGTGGCGTGTATTCGGCGTAGTCCATAGGAGGCTCTCCCAATTCCTTGCCATCGCGCAAAAAACGTCCCTGGCCTTTTTGACCAGGGACGTCATGTTCGGACTTTTGGCCGTGTCGTTATTGTTTGTGCGGCGTGGCGCAGATGCTGATGGTTTCGAGCGGGCTGCGCCCAGTGGCGCGAATTTCGTGCGATTCGCCTGCCTCGATCAGCAGCAGTGACCCTGCCTTGATATCCAGCCAACAGCCGCCCACGTAGGCACGGCCTTCGCCGCGCGTCACGTAGACCCATTGGTCGCAGGCGTCGCTGGCGACTTCATTCTGTGTAACTGACTTGCCCGGTTCCAAAACCATGGTTGCCGCCTGTGATCGGCCTGTGTTGGCCAGCACGCGATAGCCTGCCGGCGGCATTACCGTATGTAGCTTCATACATTCCCCATTCGTGATGCTTCGTTTTGCGTGACAGCCTTGCGCGTTGTCCGGGTTGCCCCTTCGACAAAGCGCTTAAAATTCTCCAGATCCTGCTCCAGTCGGTGCTCCGGGTTGGCGAACACTTCGGCGACTACTTCGCCTGCCACGCCTGCCGGCGGCACATAATGCATGGTCACCGTGATTTCGGTCTGGTTGTCCGGCAGTTCGTTGAAGGTGACCTGCCCGCTCGTCTTGACGTTTGTATCGTCCGTATCGAGGCTGCGCCAGGCGATGCGCTTATCGGTTTCCATGCGCGTAGTCTCAGCGTCCCACTCGGCCTCATAGCCCAGCGGCCCTTTCATGACCCAATGGCTGCGGTTTGCACCGGTGATGGTCACTTCTTCGATGTACTTCATAAACTGTGGAAACATCGCAAAATTAGACCAGACGGCATAAATGTCCGACGGTGAACCGTCCACCATGATGCTCTTGGTTACCGGGTTCGACATATCAGTTCTCCTTTGTATAGGGCTGTACAGGGCAGTGCCTATGTACTACGCCTTGCCGGGTGGGTCACTGGCCGGGAACGACTCCCAGGAGGCCTGTTCGACCGGATCGACCGCCCGCTCGCGTTCCATCCAGCGCGCTATCTCGCTGTCTTCTGAATCGCCCTCGCCGATCCGGTCCGCCGGCGCAGATGCCCGTGCATCGCTCGCCGCACGCATGCCGGCGTCGCGGATGCCTGCGACAAAATCTTCCTGCTCACGCGTATCGATGTTGGCGCGCGCATAGAGCGCGCAGCGGCCGGTAATGCCGCGGAACAGTAAGTAACCGCTCAGCGCAGCCAGCGTCACGTAGACAAACAGCCTGCGCGAGAGCATTAGCAGCCCGATGGCGCCAACAAGAATCGATACCAGACGCTCAATGTTGCCGACATTCATCTGTCGTTCGCCTAGTTCGCTGTCGGCAATCTGTGCCATCTGGTCGCCTGTCGCGGCGAATTGCTCAGACTTGACCGTCATACGTTTTTCTCCTTTGCTTTACATTTCAACTCTCGTAAAAGGATATATGCGAACCCTGTTTCCCAATCACTGGATGTATGTACACTACGCAGGTATGAACGAGGGTATGCGGCCCAAATCGTGGTATGATAGAACGCCTTCAATAGTACCGGGGCCTAGGATAGTTGGCCCACGCCTTGCCAATCCCCGGGTGCGTGGATCACGTTTAGAAGAGGAGTTAAGGTATGCAGCGTGCGATCGTGGGCCTGCTGCTGGGTTTCTTGCTGTTGGCTGCGTGTGGCGCACCGGCGCCCGCCCAACCACAGGCCGGCGCCAGTGGCAAGCCGCTAGTGACAGTGTACAGATCGCCTACCTGAGGCTGCTGTGGCGACTGGATCAAGCACCTGAAAGACAATGGCTTCACCGTGCAGGAAGAGCAGATGCAGGACCTGTCGGAAGTCATTGCACGCTACGGGGTGCCGCCCGATCTCCAGGGATGCCACACGGCCATCGTGGATGGCTATGTTATTGAAGGACACGTTCCTGCGGCGGACATCGATCGCCTGCTGGCCGAACGCCCGCAGATCGCCGGCCTGGCCGTGCCGGGGATGCCGGTTGGCTCCCCAGGGATGGAGATCGAGGGCTGGAGCCGCAGCCGTACGATGTAATTGCGTTCGACAAGCAGGGAAAGACCAGCATTTATGCCAGCTACCCCGAGGCTGCGAAGCCGTGAAGGGGCAAGCTTCGCCCAAGATTCGAGTGGAACTATGGACTTGTTGATCCCCAAACCTCTATCGGTCGTGAAGACGGGCGGCGCCATACACGCTCCCGTCTACGCTGACGATCGCCGTTGCGCCCGCTACGCCCAAGATGAACGCTGTTGCTCGCGAGCTGGCAGAACTGCTGCAGCACAGTGGGGGCAGTGAAGCCACTATCGTCGATAGCCCAGTCAGCAGTGCCGGCAGCAATGCGCCGATCAAGCTGCAGCTGCTGCAGCCGGGAGCCGATCGCAGCTCGCAGCTCGGCAGCGAGGGCTACTACCTGCGCATTGCGCCCGAGGGCATCCTGATCGAGGCCGTGCAGCCGGCGGGCCTGTTCTATGCCGTGCAGACGCTGCGCCAACTGCTGCCGCCCGGAGCGGGGGCCGCAGGTGTTCAGCTGCCGGGAGGCGAGATTATCGATTCTCCTCGCTTCAGCTGGCGGGGCGCCATGCTCGACGTGGCCCGCCACTTCTTCGGCGTTGAGGACGTCAAGCGCTATATCGACCTGCTGGCGCAGTACAAGATGAACGTGCTCCACCTCCACCTGTCCGACGACCAGGGCTGGCGCATCGAGATCAAGTCGTGGCCGCAGTTGGCTTTGGTCGGCGGCAGTACGGCCGTCAACGGCGAAGGCAGCGGGTATTACACGCAAGCCGAGTACGCCGACCTTGTCGCCTACGCCGCCGAGCGCTTTGTCACGATCGTCCCGGAGATCGACCTGCCGAGCCACACCAACGCTGCGCTCGCATCGTATGCTGAGCTGAACTGCGACGGCGTAGCCCAACCGCTCTACACCGGTACCGAGGTCGGCTTCAGCTCGCTGTGCGTCGACAAGGAGATTACGTACACGTTCCTGGACGATGTGCTGCGTGAGCTGGCGGAGATGACTGCGGGCCCCTACATCCACATCGGGGGCGACGAGGCAATGTCCACCCCGCCGGATGCCTATCTGCGCTTCATGCAGCGCGTCCAGCCGCTGGTGCAGAAGTATGGCAAGCAGGTGGTTGGGTGGGAAGAGCTCGGCCAGGCCCCTCTGCTGCCAGGCACACTGGTGCAGCAGTGGAACACCGACCCCGCACGCGTCGTCCATACGCTGCAGGCAGTCGAACAGGGCGCCAAGGTGATCGTATCGCCCGCCTCGCGCACCTATCTCGACATGAAGTACGACGCCGATACGCCCTTGGGCCTGCAGTGGGCCGGGTTGGTCCCCGTGCGCGACGCCTATGATTGGGAGCCCACGAGCTACCTGGCCGGCGTCGGCGAGGCCCAGGTTGTCGGCGTCGAAGCGCCGCTGTGGGCTGAGACGCTGCGCACGCTTAAGGAAATCGAGTATATGGTCCTGCCGCGCCTGCCTGGGATCGCCGAGATCGGCTGGTCACCCCGCGACGGGCGGAACTGGGACGAGTACCGCACACGCCTGGCGGCCCAGGCCTTGCACTGGGACGCCGAAGATCTAACCTACTATCGCTCGCCACAGGTGAACTGGCCATGATGATCTTGATTGCAGGTCCCTATCGCTCCGGCACGAACGACGATCCGAAGCTTATTGCCGCCAACGTCCATGCTATGACGGAGATGGCGCTGCGGGTGTTTCGTGCCGGCCATCTGCCGGTGATGGGGGAATGGTTTGCCCTACCGCTCATCGAGCTGGCCGGTTCGCAGCGCATCGGCGACGAGATCTTTAACGAGATCTTCCACCCCATCTCGCGGCCAGTTGGTTGCGCGCTGTGATGCCGTCCTGCGCATCGGCGGCCCTTCCAGCGGGGCAGACGAAATGGTCTCCCTGGCACAGCAGCACGGCAAGGGCGTGTATTATCGGTTCGAAGATTTACCGGCAGCATGACGTCACAAGCTTTATCACAAAATCAAGAAACCAGAGGTGATGAGCCCGGCCGGCTACTGGCCGCAGCTGCATGCCGCGATCGAAGCAGGCGCCGACGCCGTCTACTTTGGCCTCAAGCACTTCACCGCCCGCGCCAAGGTCGGCTTCTCGCTGGCCGAACTGCCCGATGTGATGGCGACGCTGCACCGGCGCGGCGTGCGCGGCTATGTCACCTTCAACACGCTTGTCTTCGACCATGAGCTGGAAGAGGCGGCCAAGTCCCTGGCGGCCATTGCCGCCACCGGCGTCGACGCCATCATCGTGCAGGACGTGGGCATTGCCCAGCTGGCCAGGCAGATTGCGCCTGACCTGGAGGTGCACGGCTCGACGCAGATGAGCATCACCAGCGCCGAGGGCGTGCGACTGGCGCAGCAGTTTGGCGTCTCGCGTGTCGTCCTGGCGCGTGAGCTGTCGCTGGACGAGATACGGGCCATTCGCAGCGAGGCCGACTGCGAACTGGAGATGTTTGTCCACGGCGCGCTGTGCGTCTCCTACTCGGGCCAGTGTTTCTCTTCGGAGGCCTGGGGCGGGCGCAGCGCCAACCGCGGCCAGTGCGCGCAGGCCTGCCGGCTGCCCTACGAGCTGATCGTGGACGGGCAGTCGCAAGCCGCTGGCCGATGCGCGCTACCTGCTTTCGCCCGGCGACCTGTTTGCGCTGCACCAACTGCCGGAGATCGTGCAGATCGGCGTCTCGGCGCTCAAGATCGAGGGGCGCTACAAGGACGCGGACTACGTGGCGCTGACCACCGCTGCCTATCGCAAGGCGGTGGACGAGGCCTACGCCGGTCTGCCGCTGAGCGCCACCGCGGCCGACGACGTTGTGCTCGAACAGGTCTTCTCGCGTGGACTGGGCCCTTACTTTGTCAGCGGCACCAATCACCAGGAGGTGGTCAAGGGCCGCACGCCGCGCCATCGCGGCGTGCAGATGGCGCGTGTCGTGCGGGTGCTGGCCGATCGCGTGCTGGTGGCGCCCACCGACGCGCATGCCGTGGCTCCGCTGAAGCCGGGCGATGGGATCGTCTTTGATGCCGCCGACTGGCGCAGCCCCGAAGAGCGCGAGGAAGGCGGGCGCGTCTACCAGGTGACGCCGGCCCGCAGCGGCCAGCTGGAGCTGCAGTTTGGCAACGGCGCGATCGACTTTGCCCGCGTCCGTGCCGGCGATCTCGTCTGGCGCACGCACGACCCGGCGCTCGACAAGGTCGTGCGCACCTATACGGATGCCCCGGCGCCTGTGCACAAGCAGCCGCTGCGCGTGCGCGCCACCGCCTACGAAGGTGAGCCGCTGGTGCTGGAGTGGTCGCTGTTGAGCCGCCCGGACACGTCCGCGTCAGTGTGGTCGTACGCGCCGAGGAGCCCTTGGTGCAGGCGGCCAATCGGGAGCTGGACGCCGAGAGCCTGCGTGCGCAGTTGGGCCGCCTGGGCAACACGGCCTATGTGTTGGCAGAACTTGACGGTTGACGTGCGCGGCCGGCCGTTTGTGCCGGCATCGCTGCTCAACCAGCTGCGGCGCCAGGCGGTAGACCTGCTGGCGGAGCAGCAGGCACAGGTCCGGCCGGTCGTCGTGCGTGATGCGCACACCGTGCTGGCAGGCGCGATCGACGCTGCCGAGACAAGCCATGCGCGAGCACGCCGGTCGTGCGCTGCCTAGCGCAGCTGCACCTGCTGGTCCGCACGCCGGAACAGCTGGAGGCGGCGCTGGCCCTGGCGGCGAGCACGCCGTTGGGCAGCATCACGCTGGATTACCTGGACCTGTACGGCCTGCGCCCGGCCGTGGAACGTGTGCAGGCGGCGGGCATCACGGCCCGCGTGGCGAGCCCGCGTGTGCTCAAGCCGAACGAGCAGCGCATCGTCAACTTTCTGCGCCGGCTCGAGTGCCAGGTGCTGGTGCGTTCGGGCGGTCTGCTCGACGCGTTTCAGGAGGGCGAGCGCCCAACGCTGATCGGCGACTTCAGCCTCAACGCCGCCAACCTCTTGAGCGCAAGCAGCTATCTCCAGCTGGGGATCGAGCGCCTGACGCCGACCCACGATCTCAACGCGGCCCAGGTGGCGGACCTGGCGCGTGAACTCGGGCCGGAGAAGATCGAGGTGATCGCCTACCAGCACCTGCCGGTCTTTCACACCGAGCACTGCGTCTTCTGTCGCTTCCTGTCCACGGGCACGAGCTACAAGGACTGCGGCCACCCGTGCGAGAGCCACCGCGTGGCGCTGCGCGATGATCATGGCCGTGCCCATCCCGTCATGGCCGACGTCGGCTGCCGCAACACGGTCTTTGGCGCCGAGGCGCAGGAAGCCAGCAGGCACCTGGACCTGTGGCGGCAGGCAGGGATTCGCCACTTCCGCCTGGAGTTTGTCCACGAGACGGGGGCCGAAGTGCGCCAGGTGGTCGACGGCATTTGGGCAGGCGCTGGCCGGGCGTATTCCGGCTGCAGAGCTGGCAAGGCGGCTGCAGCGCGTGGCGCCGCAGGGCACGACGGAGGGGAGCTTGTTTATCGCCCCCGACTACCTGGAACTGCCGCTGCTGCAATGAGCGTACAAGATGGTGGCCTTGTACGCGTGCGCATGATGGCGGCCGCGGATGTGGCTCCGGTTGCAGCCGCGTTCGCAGCGCAAGGGTGGGATAAGCCCCAGAAGCAGTACCGGCATTACCTGGAGGAGAGTGCCGAAGGGCGGCGTGTCGTACTGCTGGCCGAACGTGGCGGTGAGTTTGCCGGCTATGTGACGATTGTTTGGGAGTCGGACTATCCGCCATTTCGGGCTGCCGGCATTCCGGAGATTGTAGACTTCAACGTCCTGATCAAGCACCAACGACGGGGCGTAGGTACGGTCCTGCTGGACGAGGCGGAACGCTGCATTGCCGAACGTTCGGACGTTGCGGGGATCGGGGTTGGCCTGACTGCCGACTATGGTGCGGCCCAGGTGCTGTACGTGAAGCGCGGCTATATTCCCGACGGCCGCGGCATGGCGCAGGCAGGGCGGGCGATTCGGCATGGCGAGCAAGTCACGGTGGACGATGACCTCGCCATATATTTCACGAAACGACTGTGAGTCAGGATTGCTGTGACGACTCTCAACGGGATTCAACTGAGCGAAGGTTTCTACCTGGAGGCAGTGCGGCCCCTGCTGGACCGGTATTTCTCGGGGCTGCCGCATGCGGCTGCATTGCTGGGCGACGGCTCGGAGGTGCTCGGGTATGACGACGCAACGTCGACCGACCACCATTGGGGGCCGCGGATGCAGCTGTTTGTGCGCCCGGAGGATTACGCTACTGCTGCAGCGCCACTGCACGCAATGCTGGCCGAGCGCCTGCCGCGGCGGTTTGGCGGCTTCCCGACCAACTTTTCGGAGCCGGACCCGCTCGATCAATGGTGTACAGCATGCTGCAGGAAGTAGACAGACGGGCCGGTGAACCACCGGGTAGATGTGCTGACCCCGGCGGGGTTTGTTTTGCAGCAGCTCAACTATGACCTGGCGCAGCCGCTGCAGCCCCTGGACTGGCTGACCTTCCCCGAGCAGAAGCTGCTGTCGATCACCGCCGGCGCGGTCTTTTATGATGCCATCGGGCTTGATTGACATTCGCAGCCGCTTTGTCTACTATCCGGAGGATGTCTGGCTGTATCTGCTCGCCGCCGGTTGGGCGCGGGTCGGGCAAGAGGAACACCTGATGGGGCGCGCCGGGCAGGTTGGCGATGAACTGGGCTCGGCGCTGATCGGAGCGCGGCTCGTGCGCGATATCATGCGGCTGTGCTTTCTGATGGAGCGCACCTATGCACCCTATCCCAAGTGGTTTGGCACGGCCTTTCGGCGGCTGCGCAGCGGGCGGGAGCTGTATCCCATCCTCCAGCAGGCACTCGCCGCCGCGAGCTGGCAGGACCGTGAGGCGCAGCTGCGCATTGCCTACGAATACGTCGCCCGTATGCACAACAGCCTCAGGGTGACGCCGCCGCTGCCGGAGCAGACACGCGAGTTCTTTGGCCGCCCGTTTCAAGTCATTGCCCTGCACGGTTTTGCCGAGGCGCTGTGTGAAAGAATTCAGGATCCGGAGGTCAAGGCACTCGCAGGGGAGACCCTGATCGGCAGCATTGACCTGATCAGCGATAATGTGGATTTGGTGGCGAACGGACGCTTTCGCTTCGCCCTCCGCAAACTGTACGAGATTGGGGCGTAAATGAGCTTTGAGGGAAAAGTTGTCGTCGTAACCGGTGGCGCTTCGGGGATGGGCGCTGCCAGCGTACGGGCTTTCGCCACGCAGGAAGCCCGGGTTGTGGTCGTAGATCGCAATGCCGAAGGCGCCAGGGCTGTCGCCGAGGAAGTGGGCGGCCTGGCAATGGTCGGGGATGTAAGCCAGTCAGGCTTCTGTAATGAAGCGATTGCCGCTGTCGTAGCAGCGCTATGGCCGGCTGGATGTCCTGGTCAACGCCGCCGGCATCATCAAGCGCACGGATGCCATCCACACCAGCGACGAGGCATGGCGCCAGATCTTTGGCGTCAACGTAGATGGCATTTTCTTTATGTGCCGCGCGGCGCTGCCGCACATGGTAGCGCGCCGCAGCGGCGTCATCGTCAACTTTGGCTCCATCTGGGGCGACATCGGTTCGGCCGGCGTCGCAGCGTACTGCGCCACCAAGGGGGCCGTCCATAACCTGACCCGCGCCATGGCGCTGGATCATGCGCGCGACGGCATTCGCATCCTGGCCGTCTGTCCCGGCGAGGTCGACACACCCATGCTTGCGTCTGAGCGAACGGCGCCGCCCACGCGTGCCTTCCTGGATGACCTTGCCGACCGCACGATTCCAGTAGGTCGGCTGGCCCAACCGGAAGAGATCGCCCGCGTGGTCGTCTTCCTGGCTTCGGATGCGGCGTCCTACATGACCGGTTCGCTGGTCGCCGTCGACGGCGGCTTTACGGCTCGCTAGTCAACCAGGAAACAGCTCATGCCGACTCCGACACGCGCCGATCTGCTGGCGGCTGCAGACAAGACTGTGCCCGACGTGATCGCGCCCAACCTCCATATCCTGTTCTGCGGGATCAACCCCGGCCTCTACTCGGCCTACACCGGCCACCATTTTGCCCGTCCCGGCAACCGCTTCTGGCCGGCGCTGCATCGCGGCGGCTTTACGCCGCGCGTCCTGCGCCCGGCCGAGGAGCAGGAACTGCTGCCCTTGGGCTACGGCATTACGAACCTGGTACAGCGCGCTTCTGCCACGGCAGACGAACTCACCAAGGAAGAACTGGCGGCAGGCGGCGAGCGGCTGGCGGCCAAAGGTAGAGGAATACACGCCACGCGTACTGGCCGTGCTCGGCGTGGGCGCCTATCGCAGCGCCTTTGGCAAGCCGCGTGCAGCCGTAGGGCTGCAAGCGGAACAGATCGGCCAGACATCATATTTGGATCTTACCCAATCCCAGCGGCCTAAATGCCCACTACACACTCGACGCCCTGGGCGAGGTATTCGGCGAACTGCGCATTGCAGCGCAGCAATTCAAGGGCCCCGGCCCCCAAGCACAAGGAAAAGTGTAGCAATGTCCCGTATTCTCGTAACCGGCGTCGCCGGCTTTGTCGGCTCGCACCTCAGTGAGCAGCTGCTGGCCGCGGGCCACTCGGTCGTCGGCGTGGATGCGTTTATCCCTTACTACCCGCGGCCGCTCAAGGAGCGCAACCTTGCCGGGCTGCTGCAGACTCCGCAGTTCAGTTTTCATGAGCTGGACCTGCGCGACGCCGACCTGGTGTCCGTCTTGTCCGGCGTCGACATCGTCTTCCATGTCGCCGCCATGGCCGGGCTGCTGCGCAGCTGGGTGCAGTTTGAAGACTACATGACCTGCAACATCCTGGCGACACAGCGGCTGCTGGACGCCTCCGTGCAGGCCGGGGTGCGCCACTTCCTGAACTGCTCGACCTCGTCCGTCTACGGCCGCTTTGCGACGGGCAACGAGACGGTCACCACGGCACCGGTTTCGCCCTATGGCATTACCAAGCTGGCTGCCGAGCAGTTGGTCCAGGCCTATGGTGAGAAAGATGGCCTGAACTGGACGATCCTGCGCCTCTTTTCCGTCTACGGCCCGCGCCAGCGTCCCGACATGGGCTACAACATCTTTATCCGCAAGCTGTTGACGGGCGAAGAGATCGTGGTAGACGGCGACGGCACGAACAGCCGCAGCAACACCTACATTGCGGACTGCATCCAGGGCTTGATGCTGGCCGCCGCGCAGCCCGAGAAGAGCGTGGGCCAGATCTTCAATCTTGGCGGCGGCGAAGAGGTAAACGTCAACCAGGTGCTGGGCATGCTCGAGGAGCTTACCGGGCAGCCGGCCCATCTCCAGCTATGGGCCGCCGCGCCCGGGCGACCAACTGCGCACAGTCGCCGACACCACCAAGGCACACGACGTGCTTGGCTATACAGCACGCACCCGCGTGATCGACGGCCTCCGTGCCCAGGTGGCATGGCAGCGCGCTGAAATGGGGCTGTAAACTGCTCAGCGGTTGCCCAGTGCGTTGTTTAGCGGCCACGCTAACCGTGCAGTCACCGTCACAACGTCTGGCTCGACCAGCACCGTGCCGTCAGGTAACACCACTGTCGGCACGTGCGGCCGGCCGGGCGCCAGGTGCAGGAGATCGTCATAGCCGTCTTCGTCACGGTTGATGTCGATCTCCCGATAGGGCACCTGCAGCGCCTCCAGCGCTGCCTTGATGCGCCAGCAGTCGGCACAGAAGGCGGTCGAATAGATCAGTACCATGTGCCTTGGTCCGTGTCGACGCCCACTGCAATAAAGAGCAGCGGGCCAAAGCGCATGATGGTGCCGCGTTCAAAGGCATGGATCTCGGCGGGCTGGGCCGTCTCTTTGGCGACCGCCCAGCCGAGCTTGTCGCGCAGGCCCTCTTGGTCACGCCAGACCTTGCCAAAACCGCGGATCGGCTGCAGCTTGCCTGCCGGGGGCGACAAGGCAGGATCGCTCTCGCGATCACCCTCTTTAAAGGTATCGGCGAAAGAGCGCCACGTGCCGTCGTTGAAAAAGACATAAATCTGGCTTGTGTCCTGCCGCCACACCATAGTGCCGTTTTCGAACTGCTGGTAGGCGCCGCCGGTTGTGGTCGGATTTGCCTGCCGTGCCCAGCCCAGGTCCTGTTGGGCGCGCAGGTTGTTCTGCCACACGAGGCGCCGTGGAGCCTTCGGGGCGGAAGAAGCCGGCGGGCGGATCGCCGGCGAGCGGCTCGGCAGGCACGGATGGCGTTGGCGAGGCAGCGGCTTCGCCTGTTGCTTCCGTCGTTGAAGTGGCGATGGAAGGGGCAGTAGCCGCCGGCGCAGTGGCCGTCACGTCTGTGGTGGCGGTTGCCGCAGGAGCCTGCGTTGCCGCAGTGGCTGCTTGCAGCAGCTGCCGGCGTCGGCGTCGGCAAAGGCAGCGGCGAGGCAGCTTGGACTGCCGCCGGGGTAACGGAGGCGGCATCCGCCGCTCTTCCGGCTGCGCCCTCCAAGCCATCTGGGCCGGATCCAGCACCCAGATCTGGCCGTTGGCCGTGCCGATTATCAGCCTATAGGTTCCGTCGCCGAGCAGCGGCGAAACGGCCGCCGCGCTCATGTGGTTGGTATAGTCCAGCGCCTGCAGGCGCGCATCGTCCCAACCTGCCCAGGTTGCGCCGTTATCGGTGCTGCGCCACACGCTTTGATTGCCAAAGACGTACAGCGTTGGATTTGACGGATAGTCCGGCGCCGCAAGTACGGCATACAGCCAGTCGCCCTCACGCAGGGCCAGCGACGGCGTAATCCAGGTGCTCCCGTCGAGCGTGACCTGCACGCTGCTGCCCTGGTTGGTGATATTTGTTGGCTGGTTGGGAGGTACGCGTATAGCCCGGCAGCAGTTCGCTCACGGGGGGCAGCGGCGTCTGGCCGGCTGCGGTGGACACATTGCCGGTGACGGCCAGCGTCCATGTGACGCCGCCGTCGACCGACTGCTGGTACGAGTCACCGGAGAGTCCGGATGCCACGTCATAGAACCTGGCCTGGGCCACCATCGTTTGGTTAGACCCGAATTCCGGCGCAAAGAAAAAGCCGGTAATGCGGCGATGTTCCAGATTCGCCCACTGGGCCTCCCAGGTGTCGCCGCCGTCCTGCGACCGCCACACGCCTTCGCCCCAGTACTCCCCACGATTGCCGCCGGCAAACAGCGTGTGGTCGGCCGCATAGATCGGCGAGAAGGCGACGACCCAGGTGCTGCCCTGACCCTGGGGGAGGCCGCCCTGGAGCCGCTTCCAACGTTGGCCGCCGTCGGTCGAGCGGTAGATGTTGCTCCCGCTGACGGCAAGCAGCGTGTTGTCGTTGGCGAAAGTCGGGCGAGATCACCAACTGCTCGACGGCGGAATCCTGCGGCAGCAGCTCCGGCAGGGGGGGCTCCGGCACCGGCGGCTGTGCGCCGCGTGGCGAGATCACGTAGAGGCTGCCGGCGCGCCGGCCAAAGAGCAGGCCGGTATCAGGATCGGCGGCAAAGATGCATGACGGCCGGCCAGCGGCCGATCGGCATGAGTGTCGCCAGATCGACGACTGTGCCGTCGTACAGATAGCCTTGGGCGGTGTCAGGATTGGCATAATCGAGGCGAAGCCCATCCCGCACCGTGATAGGGTTGCCCTGTTCGTCGGTGACCAGCAGGTTTGAATAAACAACGTAGCGGTCATAGATGTCGTTGACATAACGTCGGCCGCCGATTGCGCCGGCCAAGCTGCCTTGTGTGCCGCAGTCGGCCTGCACCTGGGGTGCAACCGCCGGGTCGATCTGCTGCATTGTGTTGGCGTCAAAGAAGTGGGGCGGTTCGACGGTGCCGCAGCCTTTGCCCGCGCAGTGGTCGCTGATATCTACGGCCACGATCTTGTCGGTGGGATAATAG
Organism: uncultured Chloroflexia bacterium; assembly: GCA_963701415.1. GTDB lineage: Bacteria > Chloroflexota > Anaerolineae > Caldilineales > Caldilineaceae > Fredericiella. The sequence continues at coordinate 256,304 of CAVPAH010000012.1, read as the reverse complement.
TGAACCTCGTCGACCCAGGGGCACCCGTTACACCACGGGAAGCCGTTCTGCTCCCAGTCCGTGAGTTCAGGGAAGAGGTCGGCGGTCACCTGGCCAGTTTCGGGATCGGCGCTGTAGACGGTATAGGCAGAGATCAGGACTTCATTGCGCAGCGGGTTGTAAATGGGCTCGCCGGTCTGCGTGAAGCTGCCCGTCTGCTGCAGCGTGGCGCCATCCAGGATGCGAACGCCCGGCGCATCTTCGGCCGTGCTGATGCCGTACGGCTCGCCGACAAACAGTCGGTTATGTTCGGCGTCGATGGCAAGCGCGCGCCCGTCGATCGTGCCCACCTCCTCCAAGGAGGTGGTATCGATCACGTGGATCACGCTTTCTTCGCCCTCGGTAACGTAGGGCTTGTAGACATAAAGTCTGTGATGGTCGCCGTCAAGCTGCAGCCAGCCGCCATAGGGGAGGGTCTTGACCGGCATATACGTGGTGGCATCAACCACATGCAGCTGGTTGGCGCTGTCGGTGACAAAAATCTGATTGGTGGCGTGGTCGAGACGGAAGTCATACAGCGTCTCGCCTTCGGGCGCCAGGTCGACTACGATCTGGGCGTTGGGCAGCTGTCCCTCACCGTGCCCGGCGCAAGAGCTGGGGCGTGCCGCGGCATTGCGCTGCGGGCGGCGTCGGGGTGGCAACCCCTGCCGCGGCCGAGAGGCCGGCCACCTGCGTCGACAACTGGGCATTTGAAGTTGCCAGGGCGCTGATGGTAGCTTGGGCTGCGGGGTCCGCCGTTTGCTGTGCATTGTTACAGCCGGCCAGGGTCATCGCCAGGATCGGCAATAGGATCGCTGCTGATGATTGCTCGGACAAAGACGGGCCTGCTAAGAGTCTGGAGATGTGACACGGACAACCTCCTCTGGAGTAGTCTCACCTATAGTAAACCACAAAATCGGGTAGGATGGGTTCCCCAAGAGTGGCGTGCGCGCCGAACGAGGGGTTGGCTTGAACGGATGAGATTGATTAGAATGGGGCGAGCGAACCTGTGGAACAGCCGGCGCGTGAGCTAGCGAGCTTTGCGCGGGGTGTGGGCGCTCAAGGTGGCGAGGATGTGCGGGCCGTAGGTCTGCACCTTCCAGTCGCCAAGTTCGGGAATGGTCGCCAGTTCGGCCGCGGTGGTCGGGTTGCGCTGGGCGATGGTGAGCAGCGTGCTGTTGGGCAGTACGATGTCGGGCTGCACATCGCGTTCACGGGCCGTGTCACTGCGCCACTTGCGCAGGGCGTCGAACCGGGCCATGGCCGCCTTGTCGAGCATCAGCTCCGGGCGCGCCTCATATTCGGGGGGCCTGGGCTGTGGGTGGTCGCTGTCCCTCCTGCATGGTGCGCAGCAGCGTCGGCGCCATAGCGTTCTACCTGGCTGGTCCCCAGGTCTGGAATGTGGCGGAGGGCATTGGGGTCGGCAGGCAGCTGTTTCGCCATTTCGAGCAAGGCTATGTCGCCGACGATCTTGAAAGGAGGGCGATTCTGGTGACGAGCTTCCGCCTCGCGCCACTGCCAAAGTGCTTCAAGCACGTTCAGACGGTCGCCGGGTACGTCACGCACCGACTTCATGCTCCAAAAGGTGCGTTCTTCGACCTGCCTGGTGCTGTAATCGACACGGCTGAGCTGGGCAAAGGCATTCAGGGCTTCTTCCCAACGCCTGCGCTCCTTGAGTTCGGCAATCAGCCGGTCGCGCAGGACGGGTAGATAATGGGTATCCATCTGCGCATAGGCGATCTGTTCGGGCGTGAGCGGGCGTTTGCCCCAGTTGGTGCGCTGCATGCGCTTGTCGCTGACGATCCCGAACTGGGCTTCCAGAATCGCCGCCAGCCCTACCTGTTTCCAGCCGAGAATTCGGGCGGCAAGTTGCGTATCGAAGATTTTGGGGAAGGTAAAGCCAAAGTTACGATAAAGCAGCAGCATGTCGTTTTCTGCCGCATGCATGATGACCTCGACCCCGGGCGCGGCGAGTGCCTCCCCCAAGGCGGACAAGTCGTTGAGGCGCAGCGGATCTACAAGATAGTCGACAATGCCGGTGGGGTCGCAATTGTCGTCACGCGCACCCACCGATAGTTGTATCAGGCAGATCTTTGGATAATATCTATATAGGCTGTCACTCTCCGTGTCGAGCGCCACAAGCTGGTGCTCGCGCAGATGGGTGAGCATCTGGGCGTAGGACTTGGGCGAATAGACAAGGAGCGGGCTGATCTCGGGTTGTGCGGCCATCCGATGACTTTCTAGATTCAGTGCGTGAGGTCACGTTTGCACACGTGTTATTGCCTTCGCTGCCAGATGTTACTCCGAGTAATTACCAGTGTCAAACAGATCGGGCTGGTCTTTCACGAAACAAGCAATACAAGAGAGAAGGGGGCTTTGTGCAAACAACCGATTCGCCTGATATTGCCAACGATATCCCCGCGGATATTCCCGCGGATGTCACCGAAAGCAGCCCTGCCGCGAGCACGCGCAGGGTGGGCGAGCGGCCCAGCCTGGCGCGTTCGGCGCTGTGGGCGTTTCTTGGCCTGGTGGCGTTCATCGCCATATTCAATCTCCTGCTGCCCAACATCGGCGACAATCTGAACGAGGGTGGACTCATTGCGCTCGGCTTGTTCTTCAGCCTTGTGCCGGCGCTGCTCTGGCTGATCGTCTTCTACCGCCTGGACGAGCGTGAGCCAGAGCCAAAGCAGACCGTGTTGTTCGTCTACCTGGTCGGCCTGATCCTGGCCGCTGCCCTGTACCCGACGATCGTGACGAGCCTGTTCCAGGTCGATCGCTGGCTGTACACGAGCTGGTGGGGCCAACTGTTGGGGGAGGTGCTGCTGGTCGGCGCGCTCAGCATGGGCATCGTCTATGCCGCCGTCCGCCTCGTCGTCTACATGAGTGCCGAGTTTGACGAGCGCCTCGACGGCATCATCTACGGCACGGCGGCCGCGCTGGGCATTGCCACCGTGGTCAATTTCCAGTACGTGGTGAGCCACGGCGGCGTCGATCTCGACATCGGTTCGATCCGCATGGTCGTCAATGCCATGGGGTATGCCTGTTTTGGCGGCATTCTTGGCTACTTCATGGGCCAGGCGCGCTTTGAAAAGACCCCTGCCTACTATGTACCTGGGGGCCTGGGGTTTGCCGCCCTGCTGACGGGGCTGTACTTCTTCCTAATTGACCGCACTGCGGGCGATCCCTTTGGCACCAGCGGCGGGCGCGACCTGCTGCTGGCCAGCTTTCTCGCCCTGCTCACGGTGCTGATCATGACCTTCCTGGTCAACCGCACGAATGAAGAGACCGATCGCGTGGCCGGCTTGACTCCGGCGGGCGATGCCTGGGTGCCGCTGGCGCCCGTGGCCACGGTGACGGGTGTCATGGAGGCCACGGGCGCAGGGAAGCGCCTGGAACCTGCCGGCAGTCGGTGTGGCTGCAGGGGACGCACCGCTCGGTACAACCTATGTCGATGCAAGCAGCGCGGCAGGCACTGCCGGCGAGGAGAAGTAGCCATGGCGACCTGGATAGAACGGCTGACCAAACCCAGCCCGACAAATGAAGCGCCTACGAAGAGCGAACTGCGGCGCAACGACCTGCTCGTGGCCGCCATCGTCTTGTTTGCCTTGTTCCTGGCCTTTGGCATCCGCAACCAGGTGCTCAACGCCAGCGACTCGGTGCGACTGGGAGAGAACCTGCCGCGCATCGCGTATCCTGCCCGCTGGCGGGTGCAAAACAGCGACGGCGCCTTGCTGCATGCCGTCAATGCCGGCAGCCCCAGCGGCTTTGATACGCAACTGCTGGTAACCAGCCGCGCACTGCGCAGCGACGAAACCCTTGAGGACGCCCGCGCCGATCGCGGTATCAAGTTGGCTACAAGCCTGAATGGCTATCGTGAACTGGCGTCAGAACACATGACCGTGCGTGGCGACCAGCCCGCGCTCGTGACGTCCTATGCCTACATCGCCGATCCTACGCTCGACATGGGAGCAACGGGGCTGCCGGTCGTGGTGCGAGGCGCAGGACATCATGTTTCTCCAGGACGGCCAGTTCGTGATCGTGACCTTAGCCGCCGATGCCAACGACTGGGAAGACGAACAGGGCGAGTTCGCCATCGTCACCAACAGCCTGCGGCTGCAGCCCACGGCAGGGAGCGCGGCTGAGAGCATGCTCGTGGTGGAAACCCCTACGCCTGCGGTCACACCGGCAGGCACCGCGCTGCCAGGAGCGGCAACCGGCGTGGAGCCTGGCACGGCGCCTACCGTAGACGACACCCGCAGCGACGTCCCCGGGCGGCAGCAATTTTGGCGGCTCGCAAGCCGGCGGAACCGGATCCAGTGCAACCGACACCCAAAGCGAGGGGGGAAATTGATGAACACGCAGCGTACTTCGACGATGCGTATGCAGCGTGGCAATCCGGTGGCTGCGTTGGTGGCAGTGCGCTGCCGTGCTGCTGCTGGCTGTCTTGCTGCTGCAGGCAAGCCCGGCCACTGCCCAGCAGTGGAACCGCAACGCCGTTAAGCGTGCCCTGCAGGCTACGGTGCGCGTGCTGGTGCCAGACAAGAACGGCGATCTCTATGACAGCGGCAGCGGTACCGTGCTGGATGCAGATCGCGGCATCATCTTGACCAACTACCATGTGATGGGTGATACCGACAAGGCTGAGCTGTACAATCCCGATGGGCTGGCCTATATTGCTGTCAACCCACCCGACCTGCGCAGCGCGCCGGTGATCAAGTATGTCGCCAAGATGATGAAGGGCTCAGCCGGATCTCGATCTGGCCGTCCTGCGCATCACCGGCCTGGCCGACAGCACGAAGGCCAGGCTGCCCAAAAACCTGGGCCTGGTTGCGGTCGATCGCGGCAACAGCGACGACCTGCTGCCGGGGGATCCGATCGGCGTCATCGGCTTCCCAGGGCTGGGCGGCTCAACCGTAACCTTCACCGACGGGGTCGTGTCCGGCTTCCTGGATGAGAACGACGACGGCGTCTATGATTGGATCAAGACCGACACAGAAGTCAATCCGGGCAACTCAGGCGGTCTGGCCATTGACCAGCAGGGTGACTTTGTCGGCGTGCCTACGGCAGGCAACACGAATGCCGACGTGGCAGGCAAGATCAGCCTCATCCGGCCAGGTGTAGTTGCACTTGACTACTACGATCGTGCTCTGCTGGGGCAGGACACCGGCAGCAACGGCAGTATACGGGCGGCCAGGGCCAGGCAGGCGATCTGCGGCCGGCGCCCGACTGTAACCACCAGCGACGTATTTGGGCCGATCATCTTTGCGGCCGGCGTAAATGATGACCAGCCGGTGGACACCGGGAACGCATTTGTCGACGTCGGCGAGGTCTATGCCTTCTTCGCTGTCACCGGGCTGCCTGACGGGGCGGCCTGGCGCACGCGCTGGCTGCTCGAAGGCGAACAGGTGCTGGACGAGAACCAGACGTGGGAGGGCGGCGACACGGATTCGACCTGGGTGAGCCTCAGCCATCCTGACGGCCTGCCGGCCGGGGAGTACACCCTTGAGCTGTATGTTGGCAGCGACCTTGCCCAAAGCGGCAAGTTCGTGGTCGAAAAGGGCACTGGGCGTGGCAAAGGCAGTGCGAAGCCTGTAAACGTGACCGGCGTCGTGCACGATGCCGACAATGCGCGCAAGACGATCCCTGGCGCCACCATCGTTTTCCTCAACCCTGGCGTCACGATCCAGCAGTGGGTGGACGCCGACTTTGACGACAAGATGATTGCTGCCACCGGCAAAAGCATGCGGGGCGGCAAGTTCCAATTGGACGCCAAGCTTGTGCCGGGCGAATCGTACAGCGTCGTCGTCGTCCATGACGACTATCAGTCCCTGCAGCAGGATGCGTTTGAAATCCCCGCGGATGCGTCTGATCCGTATGAACTGGATGTACCGCTGCAAAAAGGCTAAAGCGCAGCAACAGCGATGCGCAGCAACAAAGGATACGGCCCGGGCAAACCACTTGCTCGGGCCGTATCCTTTTAAGACTATCTACTTTTCGATGTTACTTGTATAAGGAGGGGGTTACGCGTCAGTCGGCGTAATCACCCATGTACATCGAGTAGCTGTCGTCGTGCGGGCGATCCCAGACATGAATTTCCTCGTACGGCACGGCCTCGCCGAGGATGGTGCCATGGGTGGGAGTCGGCAGCGGTCGACGGTGTGAGGCGGCCAGGCGTTCGATCAGCACGGGAACCGGCACCTGCTCTGCTTCCGCCAAGGTGCTCAGTTCATCGATACAGCTCAACTGGCAGCTCCAGGGTGGTTTGGTCGTTCATTCGATTCTTTCCTCCATTGGCATTGGGCATGTTTGGCATCAGCACTGACGCCCAGACGATCGATTCGTGATCAGCATTCCGTGGCAAGCTGTAATATTGTCGCTACATGCCGCAACGATCACGTTCAACAAACAGTCTCATTGTGCCTGCTGTGACGCGCTGCGGCAAGGGACAAGTGTCCTAGCTTGAACGGGACAGCCGGCACTGTTATCGCGTACGCATGTTGCGGTACGATTGCGAGAATGATTCTCCGCACGAATTGTATTGACGATTCCGGAATTTCTGTTACACTGAAAGCACCTCAGCGTTTCAACCGGATTTCGGGACTTCCGCAGCCCGAAAACGCGCAATCGATATCTACTATGTCTAGAAAGCTCGATCGACTATGGCGCAACTGACCAATCAGGCCCAGGCTATTCCCAGTGAACTGGCCGCACAGCGTTCCGGCCGCTCAAACCTGAAGTTCATCGTTGGCGGCTTGCTGCTGATTGCCGTCGTCATTGCGCTGATCGTCCAGGCGACGATGTCGACCGGCGCGTACTACATGACGGTGAATGAGGTGCGTTCGGGGGCCGCCAGTCTTGTCGGTCAGCGCATCCGTGTAAACGGCGCCGTGGTGCCGGGCAGCGAGAACTGGAATGCGCAGGAGATCACGCTGCGCTTTGCCATCAGCGACGAGACGAGCAAGCAGGAACTGCCGATCGTTTTCTATGGCCCGCGCCCGGACAACTTCCAGCGTGCTGCCTCTGCCATCATCGAGGGTGAGCTGCAGCCGGATGGGACTTTTAAGGCCGAGACTCTGCTTGTTGAAATGCCCCAGCCGCTACGAAGAAGAGCCGGAAGAAGTGTTTGCCAAGGCAAACCAGTAGCGAAGCAATACGTTTTCGCCTGCTGTAGACGGTATTTGCATTGCTGCCGCAGGTGCCCATAGTGGTGCACCAAGCGCATCACTATCGATCCGCACCGTCCCGATATAGATTCAAAATCCAATTCCCGCCATGCGCTTGATTCCAACTAAACAACTGCTTGTTCGAGCTGTGACCGCGTCGTCTGATCGTTGCCTCGCTGCTGCTGCTCGCGCCACTGACTGCGCCTGCTGCCGTACTTGCCCAAGACCAACCCAGCGGGCAGATGGTCGCGCCTTCGCCCGACTATGACCCGCCCAAGTGACCGTACCCCTGAGCCCGCCCATGGCACGGGCCGGCAGCCCGATCTTCCAGGAGAACTGTGCGCCCTGTCACGGCCCGGAAGGGCTGGGTAACGGCCCGAGTGCTGCAAGATTTGCAGGCATCGCCAACTGCCTTTGCCGATCCTACCGTAATGAACAGTGTCAGCCCGGCGCAGATGTTCTTTACCACGAAATTTGGCCGGATGCAGAAGATGATGCCGCCGTGGCGGCAGCGTCTTGACGACGAGCCAGATCTGGAATGCGGTTGCCTTTGCCTGGAGCCTGCACACGCAGCAGAAGGCAGTCGACGCGGGCAAGGAACTCTACACCGCCAACTGCGCCAGCTGTCACGGTGAGAGCGGCAAGGGCGACGGACCTGATTCCCAAAATACGATCGTCTGACTTTTCCGATCCACAGTATGCGATCTTTAAGAGCCAGGCCGACTGGCAGAGTGGCTGGCAGGCTGAACATCCACAGATCGGCCAGGATTGGTCTGCCGAGGATCGCAGCAACGTCCTGGAGTACATCCGCACATTCAGCTATCTGCCACCTTGGGAATCACCCTACAAGCCTGGAACCGGCGTGATTTCGGGGATGGTGGTGCCCAATGCTTCGGCAAGCACGCCGGTTGAGGGCATGCCGATCGTATTGGAGGCATACATCGGCTTTGACCAGGTTGCCGCCTTTACGTCGACTGTCAGCGCCGGCGGCGTCTACACGTTTGAAAACCTGGCTACCGATCCGAGCATTGCTTACGTAGCCTCGGTAGGCTATGACGATATCAGCTACAGCTCCGACTTTGTCAGCCTCACGCCGATCACGCCGACGCTGCAGAGCGACCATTACCGTCGTCTGGCACGACGGACGATCCGGCGGGTATCAACATCAGCCGCGCACACTGGATCATGGATCATCAGCCCGGCGCCCTCCTGGTCGGTGAGATCTACACCTTTGGCAACAGCGGCGATCGCACCTTCATTGGCCGCAAGGTCGAGGGGATGGACGAGCCGGGTACGCTTGGAACTGCACGTGCCCGAAGGGGCGACCGAGATTACGTTCGACAACGGGGCCCTGGGCGACCGTTTCCAGCAGGTGGGCAACACCATCTACGACACGCTGCCCGTCATTCCGGGCACCGATACGCGCCAGATAGTGCTCCGCTATGCGATTCCCTATAACGGGACGTCGCTGGACATCAAGACAGGACTTTGCGTATCCGGTCGATCAACTGAGCCTGCTGATTGCCGACATTCCCGGCCTCAAGGTAGATGCACCGGAACTGGAGTCGGGCGGTGTCCAGGATCTGTCAGGCCAGTCGTTTCAGATCTGGCGTAAGTCCGGATTTGAGCCGCAGACGATCGAAATCAACATGGCAGGCTTGCTGAGCGAGAACAGCATCGATCCGCGCTGCCGCTGCCGCCGCTGCCAGCAGCGATGGCAGCACGTACTGCCGAGTTGGGGGCGGCGCCACCGCCGCTCGAATCCTGGGCGACGTGGGTGATGATGGCGCTTGTCGCCGCCGGGCTGCTGGCGGTCGTCGGCCTCGCCATGCGCCGCAACAACGGCACGCTCGCCTCTGCCGGCCCCAGCGATCAAGGTGAGCGCACGCACAGTTGGTGAGCCAGATTGCGCTGCTGGACGATCAGCATGCATTGGGCCAGGTGAGTGACGCCGACTGGTCGGCACGCCGGGCCTACTTTAAGGCGCAACTCATCAATGTAATGCAAAAACAGGAGAAATAGGCGCTCGACGTTGGCACGGGTAAGCGCACGGTTAGAAATTTGTCGATTCGCCCCTAGCCACCTGACCAGGTAAATAACCGGTCCAACGTACGATGGCAGTGGGGGGAATTACCTATATCCTATGGGGGGGATTCCCCACGATTTGCATCGTCTTTTAGCGAGGAGGAAACAATGCGTAGGCTTATCGTCCTACTCGTTGTCGTAATTGGAATTGCAGTCATCGCAGCTTGTGCTGCCCCAGCCGGCCCTGCCGGCCCTCCCGGTGAGGTTGGTCCGGCAGGCCAGGCAGGGCCAGAAGGTCCTGCGCGGCCCACCCGGTCCTGCGGGTCCGCATGGTCCCGAAGGGGCTCCTGGGCTTGACTACCGGGCCGCCACCTATGTGGGCAGTACCGCGTGCAAGGAATGCCACGAAGACCTCTACGACACGTACCAGAAGACCGGGCATGCCTGGGCGCTTAACCGCGTCGTAGACGGCAAGGCGCCTGCCTATCCCACGACGAAGCTAAAGGATGCGCCCGAGGGCTACACCTGGGACGACATTCTCTATGTCATCGGCGGGTTTAACTGGAAGGCGCGCTTCGTGGACAAGCAGGGAAACCTCATCACCGGTGCCGAAGAGGCTAAGACCCAGTACAACCTGGAGAACAAGTCGCTTAAGACGGATGCCGAGTGGGTCGCCTATCATCCCGGCGAAACCGTTGCGTTTGACTGCGCCAGCTGCCACACGACAGGGTACATCCCGCAAGGCAACCAGGACGGTCTGGCCGGGCTTGTGGGCACCTGGGCGGAAGACAATGTCGGCTGCGAGGCCTGTCACGGGCCCGGCAGCAACCATGTCAACGATCCTTATCTCCAGGTGATGACGGTAGACCGCAGCCCTGAGCTGTGCGGCGACTGCCATGCCCGTGGAGACACCTCGCAGGTGATCTCGTCGACGACCGGGTTCATCTCGCATGCAGATATCAACATGGTGCCGTTTGAAGGTAAGAAGCACCTGTTCAACTGCACCGACTGTCACAATCCGCATACGACGACGGTGGCTGCCAAGGGGTTTGGCGCCAAGGTGGAGTGCGAGGCCTGTCACCTTTCTGAGACGTTGAATCAGAAGGTCACCGACCGGAAGCATGCCCAGTGCGTAGACTGCCACATGCCCAAGATGGTGCAGGTAGCGGCGGCCAATGCAGAGAAGTTCACGGGCGACATGCGGGTGCACACCATGATGATCAACCCGACCGAGGTGCACCAGTTCGACAGCAAGGGCAATCTGGTCGGCCCCGGGCCTGGCGCTGGACTTTACGTGTCGCAGCTGCCACTCGGATACCGGCCGGGCGCCGGCCTTTGAGGATGAGAGGCTGATGGAACTGGCTGCCGGCTTCCATGATCCTGCGCTCAAGGGCAGCGAGAACGAGAAGTAGCAAACAGTAATCAACACGGCGATAGGTGTGCTCGATGCGTAGGCTCAGTAGGAGTATAATCTCTGCCGGTATTCTGTTCGGCGTTACACTACTCTTTTGCCTCTATTTTGCGGGCAGTGGGCAGGTCTGGGCGCAAAGTGATGATGGGACGAGGAGCCGTCACCCACAGTGACGGCTCCGGCGACAAAGGCCCCCGCGGCGGCTGTCACTGGCAACTGTGACGGCAACTGTCACGGCAGAGATCACGCCTACCGCTGCTGCAGCAGTCGAAATCACCGCCACGACGCGAAGCTACGGCCAAGGTCACCGCTACGGAACGAAGCCGCCACCTGCAGCGCTCCAACTGAAGCACGCCCGCAGAAGCGACCGAAGTTCCTGAAGAAGAGGAAGCCACGCCCGCTGCACCGAAGCCCACGGAGGCGACAGCCGCAGACAGCAACACCGGCGCCTGCGTCCGGTGCCGCCGTACTCGCCCAAGCTGAGGCTGCCGGCGCGCCGTCGCTGACGTCCCCGAAGCTTACCTATCCCCCTACGGATCTTGCCTGCCGTAAATGTCATGGCGACAAGACCGATGTATTGACCTTCAGTTCGACGGCCTGACCATGACGCTGGGTGTCGACCTGGCGGCGTTGGACGCCTCGCCGCACTCGTCGTCGTCGCCGACCGGAGCGGTCGCCTGCAATAACTGTCACCAGAACGAAACTCGCTATCGTTACCCGCACGTAGAGAATCCAGCCCAGAACGAGCACGAATTTGCCCTGGCAGTTTCAAACAACTGCCAGAGCTGTCACTACCCGCATCTGCCCTTCCATAATGCCGAACAGACTGAGTACACGCCGCCGGCCTGTGTCGACTGCCATGGCAGCCATGCCATCGATCGCGTCGAGAACATCACCAACAGCATGCCGGCGAACTGTGTCAAGTGCCACACGGATAAGACGGCCGAATGGGCGACTGAACTGATTGCCCCACGCCCCGGCTTTGGAGCCGGCGCAGAAGGCTACATCGGCAGCGCCCGCTGCCAAGGCTGCCACGAAGATAAGTACGGCACCTGGCAGCACACGCTGCATGCCAAGCTGATGCAGGATCCCGCGCAAGGTCCTAGCGCCGTCGTCGGCGATTTCACACAGGAAGATCCCGCGCTTACGTTTGGTTTGACCGACGTGGCCTATACCTTGGGGAGCCGTTGGTCGCAGCTCTATCATCACGCAGACTGTCAGCAACACCTTCTCAATTCTGCCGGCACAATGGATCGTGGCGACCGGCAAGTGGGAACCCTATCATCCAGATGACTGGGAGACACGGGATTGGCGCCAGGAATGCGGCTCGTGCCATGTGACTGGCCTCGAAACCCAGAACTGGACCTTTACGGAGTTTGGCGTCGGCTGTGAAAGCTGTCACGGTCCCGGCAAGGCGCACGCTGCCGACCCGGAGAACGTCAAGCCGTTTGCCGAGGTCGACGACCAGGTCTGCGGCGCCTGCCACAGTCGCGGCCAGTCGCCTGACGGGCATCCGTTCCCGGCTACCTATCGGCCGGGCGACACGCTCACCGATCACTTTACTTTTACGACCTCTGAGGAAGCACTGTGGCCCGACGGCAGCGCCAAGCTGCACGAACAGCAGTACATGGACTGGACACTGGACAACACGATGGTTGACTCCGGTAAAGTCAACTGCACGACCTGCCATGCCGTCCATGATACGGGTGAAGCGGAGGGGCAGATTGTCAAACCGCTGAACCAGCTCTGTGTCGACTGCCACGAGCAGCAGGGCGCCCTGGTCAGGCATACGCCTTTCCATGAGGCTGCCATCCAGAAGCACGAGTTCAACTGCACCGACTGCCACATGCCGAAGCTGGCGACCAATGCAACGCCCTTCGATACGCACAGCCATGCATTTATGCAGCCGAATCCACAGGGCAGCATCGATCATGGTGGGGTCACCGACATGCCCAACGCCTGCAACCAGTGCCACCAGGGCGCCGGCGAAACGGCGGAATGGGCTGCACAAACGATTGCCGTTGCGCAGGCGAGGGCCACGCCGGTAGCCGGCGCCTTCTTCGGCCCCGGGCCCACACCTACGTCGCCGCCGCCGCCAACGCCGATTTCGGCAGTGGGCCCACCTGCACAATACGACAAGCTGGAAAATGGCGTGTGGATACGCCGGTCGGTGTACGTCGCGACTGGCGATTGTTGCAGTCCTGGTCGTCGCCTGGGCCTTCTACCGCTTCCGCAGCCGGGGGAAACAGAATGCTTAATTGGTTCGCACGCTTTGGTGAGTGGATCGATACGGGAATTCGCAAGCTGGGCCGCGGCCTGAAGCGCTTCTTCTGGCCCGATCCCGGCGCGTCGTTTGGGCGACAGGATCCTGCCCTATGCTTCGCTGCTTGGATTTCTTGGCCGTCGCCTTTGCCATCGGCGGCGCCGGCTGGGAAGTCACCAACAGCAATGAGTTCTGCGGCCTGGTCTGCCATACGATGCCGCCGCAGTACGAGTCATTCCTAGCCTCACCGCACGCCCGGGTGAAGTGCGTTGAATGCCATATCGGCCGTGCGACCATCGCTACCCAGTTTTTCCGCAAGGCGCACGATCTCAGCCACGTGATCAAGTTTGCCGGCGCCGACTACGAGACGCCGATCTATGTCAAGGGCCTGCGCCCGGCGCCGCAGGTATGCGAGAAGTGCCACAATCCCGAGAAGTTCTCGGCCAACAGCGTCAAGGAAATCAAGACCTACGACGCTGCCAAGAACAATGAGCTGACGACCACCTATCTGTCATTCAAGACGGGCGGCGGCACACAGCGCGAGGGCTTGGGCAAGGGCATTCACTGGCACATCGAAAACGATATTGAATATATCTACACGGATGATGCCCATCTTCAGCAGGAAATTCCGTGGGTAAAGGTCACGAGCCCCGAAACGGGTGAAACCAAGATCTACACCGACGTCGAAGCCGATCTGCCGGCGGACTTTGCCGAGGCCAACAGCGATCGCATCCAGCAGATGGACTGCATGACCTGTCACAATCGCAACTCGCACGAATTCAAGTCGCCGGACGCAGCGCTCGACGACGCGATGGCGCGCGGCGTGATCTCGCCGGAGATCCCGTACTTCAAGCAGAATGCCGTGGCGATCATGGAGCGTGAATATCCCTCCATGGACGACGCGTCAAACGCTATCAAGGGGCTCAAGCAGTATTACCAGGTAAATTGGCCCGACTACTACAGCGCCAACCAGGAGCTGGTCGACAATGCTATCGTCGAAGTCGACGCGATGTACAAGAAGATGGTCTATCCGGACATGCAGATCAACTGGACCACGCATCCGGATAACGTAGGCCATAAGAATTCACCAGGCTGCTTCCGCTGCCACGATGGGAAGCATTTTGACGAAGCCGGGGAGAGCATCCGGGTCGAGTGCAATCTCTGCCACACGATCCCGACCAAGGCGCCGCAGGACGGCAGCACGGCCTATATGCCGCTGAGCGAACCCTATGAGCCGGCGTCGCACATCGACTCCAACTGGATTGCGCGCCACCGCTACGAGTTTGACGACACCTGTGAAGGCTGCCACACCGTCAGCGATCCGGGCGGCACCAGCGACACCAGCTTCTGCTCCAACAGCAGCTGCCACGCCGTCGACTGGAAATACGCAGGGTTCAATGCCGCCAAGATTGTCGAACTCACCAATCTCCTGTCTGCATCGCTGCCTGGATCAGATGCGGCTTTGACCTGGGACGATTATGTCGGGCCTGTTCTCAAAGCGCGCTGTACGTCTTGTCATGGAGGAACCGCCGGCCTTTATTTGGACTCCTATGCGGGAGCCATGGCAGGCGGCAATCTCGGGCCGGCAATTGTGCCCGGAAATGCGGAGGAAAGCCTGTTGGTGCAGCTCCAGCGCAAGGGGCATCCCAACAGCTTGCCACCGGAGGAGTTAGAACGGATTATCCAATGGATCAATGCAGGTGCACCCGAAACACAACCACAGTCTTAAGACTGGTACCATTATTTGTTGTGACATTTACTGCGACTTTCGTCGCGGGTCTGGCAATTCTCTTTACGTGGTCGCCGACCCATGCCCAGGCTGCGCCGCCGCTGCCGCCCGACACAGCCTGTAAGCTGTGTCATGTAGACACGACGGGCCAACACACTTTTGCCTCGGGCGAGGTCCTGACGGCGACAGTTGACCTGCAGGCGCTGGGTGCGTCCGTCCACGGCAGCGGCGCTGCGCAAGCCGTCTACTGCACCGATTGTCACCAAGATCGGCGCCGTTACCTCTATCCTCACCAGACGGATCCGGCGCTGACGCTCGACGCGTACAAGGCTGACATTGCCACGAACTGCGAGCAGTGTCACACACCCGCCTCGGAGCACAATCCCGGTCACCTGCAGGCGACGGATAACCCCAACATTCCCACCTGCGTGGACTGCCACGGCGGGCATACCGTCGCGCCGGCCGAGGCCATGCAGGCCGATCCGATCGCAACCTGTAAGAGCTGCCATCAAAGCTACGACGACCCCAAAGTGCAGAGCGTGCATGACGAGATCGTCGCCAACCTGCAGCCCGGCCAGACCTGCGAGACCTGCCATGCCAGCGAGCCGCAGCCGGCGGATGCCAAGTGCAAGACCTGTCACAGCCTGTTGACCCGGGAGCTCACGCTGTCTTCCGGCGAAACAGTCAGCCTGGAGGTGCACGCCTCCGATGTCCTCTCATCCGTGCACGGCACGCGTGTGGTCGATGGGCAAAAGTACCAGGCATTGGAATGCACCGACTGCCATCGCAGCCAGGCCTTTGAACGGCTTTCCCCATCCCGATCTCGATGCAACATCCCGGCGTGAGTTGACGGTCGAAATGGAACAGGTCTGCGCCGAATGTCACGAAGAGATCGCCCAGCGCCAGCATGATGGCGTGCATGAAAAAGCGATTGCCGAAGGTAATCTCGACGCGGCGACCTGCTTCGACTGTCACGGCAACCATGCCATCCAGGATCCCGACCTGCCGCGCGAGCGTGTGTCGCAGACCTGCGGCAAGTGTCACTCGGATATAAACGACCAATATGCGCACAGCGTGCACGGCGAGGCGCTCTTGGGCGAAGATAACCCCGACGTGCCGGTATGCACCGACTGCCACGGCGTGCACAACATCGCCGATCCGACGACGGCGCAGTTCCGCCTGACTTCGCCCGAGATGTGCGGCAAATGCCATGCCGACGAGACGAAGATGGCAAAGTACGGCATCTCGACCGATGTGTTCAATACCTACGTCGCCGACTTCCACGGCACCACAGTCGAGCTGTTCGAGAAGCAGACCCCGGACCAGGAAACCAACAAGGCGGTCTGCTATGACTGCCACGGCATTCACAACATCAAGGCCACCAAGGACGAGGGGTCGCAGGTGGTCAAGCAAAACCTGCTGGTGACGTGCCAGAAGTGCCATCCCGATGCTACGGCCAATTTTCCAGATGCTTGGACGAGTCACTTCAAGCCCTCGCTCGAGCACAATCAACTCGTGTATTTTGTCGACCTCTTCTACATGATTCTGATCCCTCTTACGGTCAGCGGGTTCTTGCTCTTTATCGGTACGGACATCTTCCGCCGCATCTGGGATCGTGTCCGCGGCAAGGAGCATGACGAGAAGCATGACGGAAAGTTTAAGGACCTATGATTCAGCAGCAGGCGGGGCAGCAGCCCCCAACACTTGAGAGTGAGCCGCAGGCAGTGAAAGCAGCGCCCAAGCCGTCGGCGTATCACCGTTTCAACAGCCTGCAAAGGCTCGAGCACATCCTGCTCCTGGTGAGCTTTACGGTACTTGCCGTGACGGGACTGCCGCAGAAGTTCTCGGCCCAGCCCTGGGCAGACAGTATGATTGCCGCCATGGGCGGCATTGAGACTACCCGCATCATTCACCGGGATGCGGCGTTCATCCTGCTGATAGTCACGATCTACCACTTCATCGTCGTTGCCTACCGTATCTACGTCGAGCGTGTGTCGATGACCATGCTGCCCGGCTGGCAGGATGTGAAAGATGCGCTGCAGACGCTCGGGTACAACATCGGCGTGTACAAGGTAGCCGCCAAGATGGGCCGCTATACCTTTGGAGAAAAAGTAGAATATTGGGCGGTCATCTGGGGCACAGTCCTGATGGCCATCACCGGGTTTATGCTGTGGAACCCGATCGCCACGACTGCTTTTCTGCCGGGCGAGTTTATCCCGGCCGCCAAAGCGGCTCACGGTGGCGAAGCGATCTTGGCCGTGCTCTCAATTCTCACGTGGCACCTGTACAACGTGCATATCAAGCATTTCAACAAGAGCATGTTTACCGGTCAGATCTCGCGCCACGAAATGGTGGAAGAACATCCGTTAGAACTGGCGCAGATTGAAACCGGCCGGGGACGGCCGGCGCCCGACGCCGCAACGCGCCAACGCCGAATGCGGACCTTTGTACCGTTTGCCGTGGTGCTGTCGATTGCATTCCTGGTGGGATTGTACGTGTTCGTGGCCTATGAGCAGACTGCGATCCAGACCATACCGGCAGACAATACCGAGGTGTTTGTGCCGATGGCGACGGCAACGGCCGTTCCTTGAACGGTAACTGCAAGCTGGTTGGTCGCAGCTCACAAAAAAGCGCTTGTACTTCGGTGTAACTTGGTGTACGATTGTAAAGTCCCATACCAAGTGCTCGAAAAATCGGCGTCTGTGAGCTGTATAGTGTATTCGTGTGAGTGTCAGCGGTCTGGTTGACTTGCCATAGTTCTATTGCGCTGTAAGCGTGAGGAAAGGAGCAGCCTGATAAGAGACAGACGGAATCGCTTGTTCGTTCGATCTTATTCCGCTTTGTAAGACCATCACGAAGGAAATGGGGGTTACAAGTGAAACGTGTCCTATTTCTCGCGGGTGTGGTCGTCGTGCTATGTGTAGCTATGATAGTGTCGTACGGCTCGGCCCAGGCGGCCGATGCTTCGTCGGGGCTCCTCGCCACTCCAAGCCAGGAAGGTGATGCCACCGGTACGCTCACTGTCACAGTCCCGTTCCTAGATGCTTGGATGGGCTCAGGCCATGCAGATACCACGGCCGAAGCCTTCAACCACTGGAACGAGGAAGACCCGGCCGAAGTGCCGCCTGAATGCGCCAAGTGCCACAGCAGCCCCGGCTACCAGGACTTCCTGGGCGCTGACGGCAGCGCAGCCGGCACTGTGGACGCTCCTGCGGCCATCGGCACGGTCGTCGACTGTGTAGCGTGTCACAACGACGTCACGCTTGTGAAAGACAGCGTTACCATGCCCAGCGGCCTGGTCATCTCTGGACTGGGCGATGAATCCCGCTGCATGGAATGCCACCAAGGGCGCGAATCCAAGATGAGCGTTGACCAGGCGATCGCCGATGCCGCAGTAGCAGACGACGACACGCCGAGCGATCAGCTTGGTTTCCGCAATATCCACTACTATGCAGCTGCCGCCACCAAGTACGGCACGCTGGCCAAGGGTGGGTATGAGTACGATGGCAAGGCATACGATGGCATGTTTGCCCACGTCGAGGGCTTTACGACGTGCATCGACTGCCACAACTCGCACACCTTGGAAGTCAAGGTTGAGGAGTGCCAGGGCTGCCATGAAGATGTCACCACCGTTGAAGATCTGAGGAACGTCCGCATGGCCGGTTCCGAGGTAGACTACAACGGCAACGGCGACATCGAGGAAGGCATCTGCGGCTGAACTGGCCGGGATGCAGGATGTCCTGATGCAGGCCATTCAGGCCTATGCCAACGAAGTTACGGGTAAGGCGATCGTCTATGACTCCGCTGCCTATCCGTACTTCTTCCTGGATGCCAACGCCAACGGTGCAGTGGACGAAGGTGAA
Organism: uncultured Chloroflexia bacterium; assembly: GCA_963701415.1. GTDB lineage: Bacteria > Chloroflexota > Anaerolineae > Caldilineales > Caldilineaceae > Fredericiella. The sequence continues at coordinate 237,832 of CAVPAH010000012.1, read as the reverse complement.
GGCAAGTTTGATGCTTGGACGCCGCGCCTGCTCAAGGCTGCGTACAACTATCAGACGTCCCTCAAGGACCCCGGTGCCTACGCCCATGGCGGCAAGTACATCATCCAGTTGCTGTACGATTCGATCGAAGACCTGAACACCAAGCTGGCGGAGCCGATTGACATGGCGGCCATGAACCGCAATGACTCCGGTCACTTTGCCGGCTCGGCGGAAGCCTTCCGCCACTGGGATGAAGAAGGTGTTGTACCTGGCAGCTGTGCCAAGTGTCACAGCGCCGGCGGCCTGCCCCAGTTCATCCAGGAAGGCGCAGTCGTGTCACAGCACCCGGCCAACGGCTTCCAGTGCGCGACCTGCCACAACGACCTGCAGGAATTCACACGCTACGAGACCACCAATGTGAAGTTCCCGAGCGGCGCCGTGATCGACAGTGGTGACGCGGACACGAACCTGTGCATGAACTGCCACCAGGGTCGTGAGTCCACCGTCTCCGTGAACAAGCTGATCGGCGACACTGAGGACGACGCACAGTCCGAGAGCCTGCGCTTCCTCAACCCCCACTACTTCGCGGCCGGCGCAACCCGCTACGGCACCGAAGCGAAGGGTGCGTATGAGTACGCAGACAAGACGTACGTCGGCTTCTTCCAGCACGGTGGCGACGATGGCCCGAGCAACTGCACGGACTGTCACAGCGCCCACACCCAGGAAGTCGATTGGGAAAACTGCACGGAGTGCCACGAAGAAGTGACCGCGAAGGAAGATCTCCAGAATATTCGCTACAATCTCACCGACTTCGATGGGAACGGCGACGATGCGGAAGGCATCTACTTCGAGATCCAGAGCATGCGTGACACGCTCCTTGCTGCGATGCAGCAGTACGCGACCGACACTGTCGGCAGCGGCATTGTCTACAGCGATGCCAGCTACCCGTACTTCTTCGTCGACACCAACGGCAATGGTACGGCGGACGCCGAGGAGATCAACTCGGACAACGCTTTCACCACCTGGACGCCGCGCCTGCTGCGGGCGGCCTACAACTACCAGTATTCGGGTAAGGACCCCGGCGCCTTCGCTCACAATGGCCAGTACATCATCCAGACGCTGTACGACGCCATTGAGAACATGGGCGGCGACGTGTCCGGCATGACCCGGCCCGAAGCTGAGTAGGTGATACTGCTGACACTCATACCTTGCTGTACAACAGACCGGGTGCGGCTAACGCGCCCGGTCTGGTTTTAAAGCCTGCTTTAGGGCAAGCGAGCGGTGAGTTGTGGTATACTGTCACGGTATCTGCTGTGCAGGCTTTGCTCTGGTAATGTTAGATGGATTTCCTTATTAAACCTATGAAGTATATTTTGGCAGTACGTCCGCTGTTTTCCTCCCCCTGCAAACTCCCAGTGTTGTGGATCGCATTGCTCGCCGCAGCGACATTGCTGTGTTTCTCGGCGGTGCAGACGGCGCATGCCCAGGACTGCAACGGCAACCCCGCAAGAGGAGGCCAACACGCCAGCGGCTAGCGCTCCGGCTGACGCGGCTGCCGCGGCTGGCCGGCTGCCGGCACCGTAAGCGCTGACCAGGTCAATGACGTGGCAAAGCAACTTTGGTGCCCGCTGTGTTCTGGGGTGCGCCTGGACGCATGTGAACTCAAGGCTTGCAGCCAGATGAAGGAAGTCATCGGTCAGAAGCTGGCCCAAGGCGTCGACGTCCAGACGATCAAGAACTACTTTGTCGCCCAGTATGGGCCGCAGGTCTTGGGCGAACCGCCCCTGGAAGGCTTTAACTGGCTGGCCTGGGTGCTGCCGGTCGTGGCGCTTATCGGCGGTGGGGTATTTGTCTACTCACGTACCCGCAAGATGGTGCGCACGGCTCCCGCTGATGCTGCAACGCAGGGCACCGGTGCGCCTGGGCAAAGCGCTGCGAGTGCCGACGAGTATGCCCAGAAACTAGACGAGGAACTGAAGCACTATGACTGAGTTGAGAGCCACCCCTCCCCTGGCTGACGAACTGCCGCAGCCCCCGGAGGTTGCAGAGCAGCGAGGCCACAAAGCACAGGAAAGCTGTGCGCGTCTGGCAGGGCGTGCTCGTCCTGATCCTGCTCGCCTTTGTGCTGCTGTTGGCTGCCCGGCTGATCCAAACCAATCAGTCCGAGCAGCGCGCCAGCGGTGGCGCACCTGCGTTTACGTTCACTACCTTTGACGGAGAGACGATATCTTCGACCGACCTGCTCGGCAAAGGTGTCGTGCTCAACTTCTGGGCAAGCTGGTGTGATCCGTGCCGCGACGAGGCCGCGCTGCTGGAAGCAGACCTGGCAGCGTGAGCAGGGACAACGACATCGTCTTTCTCGGGCTGGACTACCTGGACCAGGAGCCGGCCGCCAAGGCGTACCTGGCTGAGTTCGGCATCACCTATCCGAGTGGTCCCGACCTGCAAAGTGCGGCCGCACGCGCGCTACGGCATCAAGGGTGTGCCGGAAACCTTCTTTATCGATCCGCAGGGCAAGATCACCGACATCGTGATCGGTCCGATCGTCAGCCAGGGCAAGATGGACGAGTACCTCGCCAAGATTCGCCCGCAGTAGGCTGCCGGCAGTGCTGTGCTCCGTCAGCGGTTGGTCTAGTTCTAGAGGACAGGGACAACAATGATCTTTGATGTTGGCTATCTCATATTGATCACCGCGCTGGTGATTTCGGTCTTTGGCATTGTGGCCGGCTTTCTGGGGCGGCAAGCAGCGCAACACCAAGCTGATTGCGAGCAGCTTTCAATGCCGTCTATGCCGTCGCCGCCCTGGTGGTGGCCGCAGCGGCGCTCCTGTGGTACGGCCTGCTGGGCGACCACTTTGAGTTGACCTACGTGTGGAACCACTCGGAGCGTGCGCTGCCGACCTTTTACAAGTTTTCGGCCCTGTGGGGCGGCCAGGCGGGCAGCCTGCTCTTCTGGTGCTTGCTGCTCTCCGGCTACAGCGCGATTGTGGCCGTCTGCCAACCGCAACCGCCTGCAGGTACTGATGCCCTATGTCAACGCCGTCCTGCTGGCCACCTCGCTCTTCTTTCTGACGCTGCTGGTCTTTGCCGCCAATCCGTTTGAGCGTGTCGGCTTTGTCCCGCCCGACGGGCAGGGCCTGAACCCGCTGCTGCAGAACTACTGGATGGTGATCCATCCGGTCATGCTGTACCTGGGCTATGTCGGCATGGTCGTGCCCTTTGCCTTTGCCGTCGGCGCCCTGATGAGCAAGCGGCTCGACAACGAGTGGGTGCGCACCGTGCGCCGCTGGACGCTGATCCCCTGGATGTTCCTCTCCGCCGGCATCATCATGGGCAGCCAGTGGGCCTACATGGAACTGGGCTGGGGCGGCTACTGGGCCTGGGATCCGGTGGAGAACGCCTCCTTCCTGCCCTGGCTGACCGGTACGGCGTTCCTGCACAGCATCATCATCCAGGAGCAGCGCGGCATCCTCAAGGTCTGGAACGTCGTGCTGATCTGGATGACCTACTTCCTGGTCATCCTGGGCACCTTCACCACACGCAGCGGTGTGCTGGAAAGTGTGCACTCCTTTGCCGCGCAGCGATGTGGGCCCGTACTTCCTGGGCTTCCTGATCATCGTCATGTTTGGCTTTCTGTGGCTGCTCTTTGACCGCCTGCCGCTGCTGCGCAGCGAACAGCAGATCGAATCCTATACGAGCCGTGAAGCCGCCTTTCTGGCCAACAACTGGCTGTTTGCCGGCATCGCCTTTGCCACGCTGTGGGGCACCTTCTTCCCCATGTTCAGCGAAATCCTGACCGGCGACCGCATCAGCGTGGCGGCGCCCTTCTTCAACAAGGTCAACGGCCCGCTCTTCCTGCTGCTGCTGCTGCTGATGGGCGTTGGTCCGCTGCTGGGCTGGCGTCACACGAGCGCGGCGGCCTTCCGCAAGCAGTTCACCTGGCCGTTGATCGCCGCCGCGGTCGTGGCGGTGCTGGTCTTCGTCATCGCGCGCAGCCTGTATCCGATTATCGGTCTGGCCATCTGCGCCTTTGTGACGGCCACCATCGTGCAGGAGTATGTGCGCGGCGTCAATGCGCGGCGCAAGACCAGCGGCGACAACGTGTTCACTGCCATGGGCCACCTGTGGAGCCGCAACGGCCGGCGCTACGGCGGCTACATCGTCCACCTGGGCATCGTGCTGATCGGCGTCGCCGTGATCGGCAACGAGTTCTACCAGCAGACGACAAACGTCACCCTTGCCCCGGGCGAGACCACACAGATTGCCGGCTACACGCTTGAGTTTGCCGGCCTGGAGAGCGACCGGCAGTCCAATCGCGACGAATTTGGCGCCCGCGTGATTGCCTATGACCGCAGACGACAATGTCGTCGGTACGCTGATCCCCAAGCGCAACGTCTACGACAAGACGCCCGACATGCCGACCAGCGAGGTTGGTCTGCGCATGAGCCCGATTGAAGACGTCTACGTGGTGCTCAACGGCTGGGAAGAAGGCGGCAGGACCGCAACCTTTACGATTTATATCAACCCGTTGACGGCCTGGATGTGGGTGGGTGGCCTTGTCTTGGTGCTGGGCACGCTGATTGCTGCCTGGCCGCACAGCTCGCGGCGCTCGACGGCCAATGTGCCTTCGGTGGCTTATGCCACAGGGGATGATTGAGAGTCACACTATGATGTGGATTGCATTGTTGATTGCGCTGGTGTTGTCGCTGGGGGCGCTCGCCTTTGTGGTGTGGCCGCTGCTCAAGCCGGGACCGGCGCCGGTAATGGTGGAAGATGACCGGCTGACGGAACTCCTGGGCCGCAAAGATGCCGTGCTCAAGGCCATCAAGGACCTGGAGTTTGACTACCAGGTGGGCAAGCTGAGCGAAGAGGATTATCAACTCTACGACCAGCGGCTGCGCCGCCAGGCCGTGGCACTGCTCCAGCAGATCGAGCAGGTGGCGCCGCAGAGCGCCGACCTCGATGCCGCGATGGAGGCTGAGATCGCACAGCGCCGCCGCGTGCTGGAACCGGCGCGCGCTGCGGTAAAGCCTGCCGCTGCTGTTGTTGCAGCTTCAGCACCCGTGCCAGTGGCGGCGCAGACGCCGGCGCTGGCGGTTGCCGGGGCAGCTGCGGTGCGGCTGCGCCTGTTGGGAACGGCACTGTGAGTGGCGGCGCTGCGCCGCGCTACTGCACCAACTGCGGCAGCCGATTGGATGCTCATCACAAGTTCTGTGCCAATTGCGGGACACCGGCAGCCGCCTGAGCGTGTTGTGCTGTGTGTCCGCCAATGGGCCGAGCCGCCCCGAATCTCGCAGCTGGCCAGATTGCGAATGTGCGGTACACAAGAGTCGTCCATCACAGCGAGCGCACGGTGCAGACCTGCGCTCGCTGTTCTATAACAAAACCATCGGCGTGTGTGGCAGGAAAGGAATCGCCTCGTGACCAAGCGAACTGGCCCGTGAGATCGCCCGCAAGTCGATCGTGCTGCTCAAGAATGACGGCGAGCGGCTGCAGCCCCAAGTCAAGGTTCATTACGCCCAGGGCAGCGGTGTACTCGAGCGTTCCGAAGCCGACTTTGGCGCCGCGATTGCGGCTGCCGGGGGCCGCAGCCAGTGGAAATCAGCGTATGTGGAGATGAGCAACAAACCGCTCTACCCGTTTGGCCATGGCCTCAGCTATACTACCTTCCTGGTAGACAACCTGCGGGTGACACACGGCAGTGTACGCCCAGGCGAGCACATTACGTTGACGGTCGACGTCACCAATACCGGCCGATGCGCCGGCGACGAAGTCGTACAGGTCTACGTCCGTTTGCCTGATGCCAGCGTGACCCGCCCGGTGAAGGAACTCAAGGGGTTCCGGCGCCTGCATCTTGCCGCCGGAGAACGGCGCAGTGTGCGCTTTGTCCTGCAGGTAAATCAGTGTGCCTACCTTGACGAGTCGATGCAGCTGGTCGTCGAGCCTGGCCGCCTCGAACTGATGGTAGGCACGTCGTCGGAAGATCTGCCGCTGCACGCACAGCTGCATATTGCCGGTGTGCCTGCTGCCGTGGATCGCCGCGGTGCATTTTTCAGCCTTTCGGAAGTTATATAAGTGGAGAATACGGAGTCCCGATGAACGAGGAACCGCAAGAACAGAATGTGGGGCAGCTGAAAGAGCAGTTGGATGAGCTGGTGATCAACGTACGCAACGAAGCCATCGTGCAGACCGCCAACCTGTACATTCTTGGCCGCCAGGCGTTATTGGCCGGAATCGGCCTGGGCGCCTTGACGCTGGAGGCGGCGCAGGGCTTGCTGCAGCGCGCCGTCGAGCGTGGGGAAATCGCCGAAGCCGATGCCGAGGCCGTATTAGCGCGCATGCGTGAGGAGGGAATGGCCAAGTCAGATCAAGAAGCGGCCAGCGCGGCCAGCTTGACGGACCGCGCAGCTGTTGCCCTGGCCGACAGCGTCTCGACGATCTTGCGCTCGCTGCGCCTGCACGGTACTGATCGGTAACCACAGCAGTATGGACAAAAAAGGGGGATAGGACGCTGCGTCCTATCCCCCCTTTTTTGCGTTCAGGTGCTGCCTTTGGCGGCTATTTCGCCGGGCTCAAGCTTAGCAGCAGGTCGTACATGATCACCTTGCCGTCGCGGCTGTGGCTGGCCTGGGTCGAGGTGGAGGTGGTGACCCACTCCTCGGAGGTCTGCACCAGCGGCGGCAGTTCGCCTGTCGGCGGCAGCGGTGCCACAAAGATGCCGGTCACGCCGCCCAGATCGTTGAGCATCAGCAGTTGGTTGCCGACCGGTGCCAGCGAGGCCGCCCAAGGCGAGAAGTAGCGCCACGGGATGTCGGTGCCAGGCGCATTTTCGGCGTAGGCCGAGGCGTCGGCAAGGCCGCTAAAGTCGACCACCGGCGTCATCTTGTTGGTCGCAGCGTCGATGTAGTAGAAGACCGTGAACGGCGTCCAGGTGTTGTTGCTGTACGCCTCAACGACCATGCCCGAGCTGTCCGGCAGCCAGGAGAGACCCAGCGGATTCGTGGGCATATCCTGCCAGGTGGGCACTGCGGCGCCCCAGGCGGTCGGCTCCGCCACCAACACGGGGGCGGCATCCGGCTTGGCCAGATCGATCGTGTACAGGCTGTACTGCGCCGCGCCCATGTCGTTCAGGCTGGCCATCAGCACGGCCACCTTGGTGCCATCCGGCGACACGGCGGAGGAACCGTCCAGGGCCACAGTCTGATAGTAGAAGTAGGGGATCTGTCCCGGCAGGGAAGTGGCAAGGTCCGCGACCTGCGTAGCTTCGCCACCCTTGGGGTCGACGCGCTGGAGGCTGAGGCTGAACTTCTGTTGGCCGGTGGGGACACCGCGCCAGAAGTAAATCATCCCATCCTTCTCGTTCCAGGCCGGCAGGTAATCCAGGTTTGGCATTGTGCCGTCGGAGACAAACGTCTGCCACGAACCGGTCAGGTTGTCCTGGGTCAGATCGGTGATTGCGCCGTCGGCAACGTTCATCACCCAGATATCGCTCTCATAACCAAGCTGGATCGGGTTCTCGCTGAAGGCGATCTGCGTGCTGTCCGGCGACCACTTGGCCTGGTACGGATAGCCCATAAATGCCTTCTCGGCGAACGTGTAGCACTGCTTGCTTGCCGACTCGAAGGTGTAGATGCAGAGCTGCTGCTCCTTCTTGCGAGCGCGGCCGGTCTCCTGGTACCAGGCAATGTACTTACCATTCGGCGACACTGCGGCACCGGCAGGCTGTTTCTCATCCACCACGTCGACAACCTGGCTGGCCGAGTCCACCGTCCAGCTGATTGGCGCGCCGGCGCTGGCTGCGGGGGTGGTCGTGGTTTCAGTGGTGGCTGCCGTCGCAGCAGCAGCCGTTTCGGTGGTCGTCTCAGTAGCGGCTACTGCCTCAACTGTGGCTGTCTCTGTAGCTGCCTCAGTAGCGGCCTCTGTCGGGTGCTTCCGTTGCAGCCTCAGTTGCAATCTCAGTTGCAGCTTCAGTCGCGGCCTCAGTGGCAGCCTCTGTGGGTGCTTCTGTTGCGGCGGCGGTGGCCGCTTCCGTAGGTGCCTCCGTTGGTGCAGTTGCCACGGTCGGTACTGCAGTCGGCGTAGGTGTGGGCTCCGACTGGCCGCCGCATCCCGCAAGCAACAAAGTCAGCGCCAAAACGACGCCGGCTGCAATGGACACAGAACCACGCATGGTACTCTCCTTTTGTGACGATGTGAAAACCTTTAGCGTTCACCGTCATTGTACTCCGATCTCTGCATTGCCGTGTGATCCAAAATGAACCAATTACGGTAGGGATTTGGGGTATTTAGCAAATGTGCCGGGGACGCAAATGTGCCGGGGCGTTTGAACGTCCCCGGCACATCTATCACATCTACCACATATATCACACCTACCGCATCTACCGCAGCTGCCAGCGGACGACCTCGGCGTCGACGAATGACTCGCCCAGCGCCTTTGCTACCGAGATGCGATGGTGGCCGTCGCGCACGTAGTAGCGGCCGCCCAGTTCGATAAGCTGGACCGGCGGCATGTGCACGCCGCGCAGGCGGGCTTCGGCCACGCTCAACCAGCGGTCGCGATTGTGGCTGGCCAACGGCCGGAAGAAATTGTCGAAGTCGTCGGCACGCTCTTCACTCCCACAGATCGTGTCGATCGCGATCTCGCGCATCCCCACATAGGACCCCTCGCGGCTGGCCGCCCTGCCCACAGCAGAGTTCTTGCAGGTGACCGGAGGTCCGCGTGATCAAGGCCCAGAAGCGGCGCATGCGTGCCTTCCATGCCTGGTTGCGATAGAGATCGCCGGCTGCTATACGGGCATCGTTCATCGCTGCCGGCATCGTGTATTGAGGATCGAATGTCATGATGTCTGCCCTCCGCTCGTTTCACCTGTTTGTGGGTGGATTGCCTGCTATAGTTATAGCAGCTGGCGAAGGACGCGGCGCCTGCCCTGCGGCAGGCAGGGGGCTGACCCAGAGGGTAGAGTTCGATCTGTCCGAAAGATAGGGGTGCCGGAAGGAGCTCTTTAGAGCAGGTCTTCGAGCTGGGGAACGTGTGCCGGCCAGCCGTCCTGCTTGCGGACGGCGTCGATCATGCGCTGCACGGCGCGCTGTACCTCCAGGTGGCTGTCGCCCGCCATCGAGGGGGGGCCGTGGCGTGCCATCCGATGCAGGGTGCCCAGCGAGGCGAGGAACAGCTCGTACGGGTCGGCTTTTGCCAGGCGCCGCGCGTACTCGCTGTCCGTTTCATGTGCCTCGGCCCGGTGGCGCGCAACGGCGGCCATCAACTCGTCAAACAGGAGGTGTTGGATTGGGTCGCCGTTGCCCATTAACACGAAGATGGGCGCAGGCGAAGTAATGGCGACATGCGTGTACGCATAGTGCGCCGTGATGCTGACCATGCCGCCGAACGTCAGCCCCTCCCAATAATGAACTCGGTTGTGGGCGTAGATGGTATAAAGACCCGCACAGATGGGTTTGTCACCGCGCAGCACACCGCCATGGCTGACCGTGAAGTACTGCAGCATCTCGTTGGCCGCAGTCTGGAAGCGCGCCGAGGTGGCGTCCAGCATGCGATGGCTCACGGTGGACGTCAGGTATAAGTCTACCCGGTCAACCCCGATAGGCGGCCAGTAGTGGGAGTTGGCGGCATAGATGCCGGCTGTTGCTGCGAGGGTTTCTTCTGACTTGCGCTCTCCCGCCTGTTCGCGACTACCATCTTCGACGACAAACATATCGACCGACCTTCAATCTAGGCCAATTCTACATGCTGGCCCAGTCCCTGTTCGATAGCTCGTTTGTACACGATTGGGGCCGTCACGGCGTCCTGCACGGCCATGCCGACAGATTTGAACACGGTAATATCGTCCGGCGATTGACGGCCGGGTGCGCTGCCAAGCAGCACCGCGCCGATTTCGCCAACGATGTGATCGTAGGTCATGGCACCTTCGGCAATCGGAATGACGATATCGCCGGCCTCCGTCTGTGCCGCCGTCCGCCCGTCGACATACACGCGACTGCGCAGCATCGTCGTCGTATCCAGTTCACGCATGGTGCGGGTATACGAGCCGATTCCGTTGACATGCGTTCCCGGCCGCAGCCAAACACCTTTAAACAGGGGGGTGCTGCTGTTGGTCGCGGTGCAGATCACGTCGGCCTCGGCTACGGCGGTGCGCATATCGGGCGCACGCTGTACTTCAATGCCGAGCAGGCTGCTCATGCGCTCGGCAAAGGCCAGGTCCTGGTCGGGGCGGAGCGAGAAGACCCACGCGCGTTGAATCGGGCGCACCGTGCAGACGCCTAAAAGCTGCGTTCCGGCTTGCACACCGGAGCCCAGAATAGTGGCCACGGCGGTGTCCGGCCGTGCCAGCGCCTTGGTGGCGACAGCGCTGGCTGCGCCCGTACGCATGGCGGTCAGCTGCTCGGCATCCATCAGGGCCAGCGGTTTGCCGGTGCGCGCGTCGTGGAGCAGGATCACGCCCTGGATGGTTGGCTCGCCATACTTGGTGGGGTTGTCGCTAAATACGGTAACGATCTTGATCGCCAACGTCCCCGGCTCGTCGTCAGAGGTCTTATCTCCGGCGCCGACAAACGCAGGCATGGAGAGGTGGATGCCGTTGTGCGGCAAGACATTCGTCGCCACACGCTGCGGCATCGTGACGTTGCCCGAAGCCAGCTGCCGGTAACCGTCTTCTACGGCGGCGATGGCATCGGGCATCGTCAGCAGTTTTTCTACGTCCTCGCGGGAAAGAACAAGCATAGAGGTGCCTTCTATATCCCTTGCTCTGGCAGTGGTGGGGGTTCACCTGGGATTGAAAATAATCGTACTGATACCATTGTACCGCAAATTTGGTGTCGTGGATCCCCTGAATGGAGGGGGGCCCCCGTTATTGTTGGGGGAATTCGTGCGAGGCTCGCCCCACCAGGCATGAGGATGGCGAGGTGATCTTGGGGCGAGCCAGGCACGGTGGCTGCTACTGTTTTTGGCTTTCCCAGACCTGGCGTCCGGCGGTGTCGAGACGCCGGAAATCCTCGTCGCTCAATGTGAGTTGGGCAGCGGCCGCATTCTCGTCCAGGTGAGCGACCTTGCTCGTGCCGGGGATTGGCAGCATGACCGGGCTGCGCTTGAGCACCCAGGCCAGCGCGACCTGCGCCGTGGTGGCGCCCAACTTCGCCGCGATCTCGTCCAGCAGCGTGCCTGCGCGTGCCAGGCCGCCGGCTGCCAGCGGGAACCAGGGGATGAAGCCGATCTGCTCGCGTTCACAGTAGTTCAACACTTCCTCGCTCTGCCGCATGGTGAGATTGTAGAGATTCTGCACGCTCACCACCGGGAAAAACTTCTGTGCCGCCTGGATCTCCTCCACGCTGACCTCGCTCAGCCCCACATGGCGGATGAGCCCTTCGCGCTGCATGTCGGCAATCACCTGGAACTGCTCCTCGCGCGCGACCTTGCGGTCGATCCGGTGGAGCTGCCAGAGGTCGATCCGTTCCACGCCGAGTCGCCGCATGCTCAGCAGCACACACTGCCGCAAGTACTCCGGGCGGCCGACCGGCGCCCAGATGTCAGGACCGTGGCGCGTATTGGCGCCCTTGGTTGCGACGACAATCCCCTTGTACGGATGCAGCGCCTCGCGAATCAGGTTCTCGCTAACCTCCGGCCCGTAGGCGTCGGCCGTATCGATGAAGTCGATGCCTAGCTCCGGTCAGGCGGCGCAGCACCCGCAGCGCCTCGTCCCGGTCTTCCGGCTCGCCCCAGATCCCCTTGCCCGTAATCCGCATCGCGCCAAACCCCAACCGGTTCACCACCAGGTCGCCGCCCAGCGTAAACGTACCCGCCGCCGCCACACTCAAGACTGCCATATTTGATGTCTCTTCTCTCTATGAATATTCCTGGCCAAGTAGCTGTACCCAACATGCCATCAATGGGAATGTTGCCCATCGCGGCGGTCCAGCCATTCTAGCACAGGCACATGTCCCGGGGACGTCATGCAAACGCTTGCGTTCGCCTGTCCCCGGGACATGTAGCAGTGGTGGCAGCTGCGGCACGTGCGCCGGCTGGGGTGCCCGGGCTTACTGCCCGGGGAAGCGGTAGGACTTGTAAATCTGGAGCAAGATGAGGCGCACCTGCTGCCCGCCGCCGAAGGAGGCGAACTCGGTAAAGTGCGCCACCTGGTACGTGATGGTGTGGTTGGTCAGGTCACGGCTGACCAGGGTCAACCCGTCCTGCGACCACTGTTTGGTATCCGCATCCCAGTAGAAGAGCTGGAGCGTCGCGGGGTCGAGGCCGTGGATGCGGTTAGGGTCGTAGCTGAAGGTGAAGGTCACCGGCTGCGGGAAGACATAGTTTTCGAGCGGCGTGGTGTTGAAGAAGGCTTCAAAGGTGAAGCGCAGGCCGCCGTAGGCGAGCGGGTCGGTGCCGCCTTCGGGCGGCGTCTCCACATTGCCGGTCGGGGTCAGCACCTCGGTGAAGGCAAGGTAGAAGATGTCGGTGGGACCGAGCGGCCCCTGCGAGCCGTCGTAGGCGCCAGGGGGGACGACGAGGTCGGCCGTGCCGCCGTCGGCGCCAAAGGTAGCGGTCGTGGTGGCGGTCGTGTCGATAGGTGCCACCTGCGGCGGATCCACATTGCCCTTAGCCCTCACCACCACGGCGATGACGGCCGTGGCAGCGGCGCTGGTGGCGTCCTCCGCGGTGTAGGTGAAGGAGTCCAGGCCGCTGAAACCCGTGTTTGGCGTGTAAGTGACGGTCTTGCCGCCGGGGTCGATGGCCGCGGCGCCATCCGCGGGCTGTGTGATACTGGCGACGGTCAGCCCGCCGGCGGGGCTGTCGTTGGCGAGCGGGTCGACGACCGCGGCGATGTCTTCAAGCGTACCGGCGGCATCATTCCGGGCCACGATAGGGGAGGCTGGCGGCGTTGGTGTGGCTGTTGGCGTATCGGTGGCAGCCCCCGTCGCCGTTGGTGTTGGCGTGGGCGTGCCGATTGGCGTATCGGTAGGCGTTGGCGTATCGGTAGGCGTCGGCGTGATCGTGGGCGTCGGCGTGATCGTGGGCGTCGGCGTCGGCGTGTTAGTAGACGTCGCCGTCGGCGTGTCGGTGGGTGTGTCAGTGGGTGTGGCCGTCGGGGTGTGGGTGACAAACACGGCTAGCAGTGTGCGGTCGGCGGTGAGTGTGAAGGTATAGGCGGCGCCCGTGGCCACGGGGGTGCTGCTTTCGGTCCACTGTTCAAAGCTGGATCCGGCGGGTGCGGGTGTCGCGCCGAGAGATACCTGCGTGCCATGGGTGAAGGAGCTCGCGCAGGTGGCGCCGCAGTCAATGCCCGCCGGGCTGCTGACGTCACGCTGCCGCTGCCGCTCTTGCTAATCGTCAGTTGCCGCAGCGGGACGTTGATGCGAATGCCGCCGGCGGCAACTTGACCGTCGAGACGGCGCCAGGGGCCGTGCGGCGGGTTGGCCGGCGCCGTAATGCCGGCCGCCGTAACGCTGTAGGGCGCATAGAGCACGCGTGCTTGCCAGCGGTAGAGCTTGCCGGTCGTGAGGTTCGCCACCGTGGCCGTCAGCGTCATGCCGGCGCCGGTAGCGATGTCCTCCCAGGTCGGCGGAGGTCTGCGTGGTGCAGGCGTCGTTGCCGAAGGGGACGCCGGGCGGGCAGGCGTGCACCTCGAGCCGGGCACGCTGGCGGCCGCTGGGGCCGGTGGCCGTCATGTGCAGCAACACGGTGGTGGTCGAATAGGACAGCCCCCAGGACGGCACCGCTGTGGCGCCGTCGCTGCGCAGCTGCCGCGCCAGCACCGGCCGCCCGCCGCCGCCATAAAAGACATAGACCTTGCCCCTGTAGCTGCTGTACCAAGTGGCGCCGACGGAGAAATCGGGATAGCCGTCACCGTTGACATCGCCCAACCCCGCCACGGCATAGCCGAACTGGTCGCTCGCGTTCTCGCCGGTGGCGCTCCAGGCCGGACTGGCGGGGGTACCGGCCAGACCGCCGGCGCCGCCATAAAAGACATAGACCTTGCCCGTGGTGCTGCTGTAGCCCTTGGCGCTGGCGGCAAGATCGGCGTAGCCGTCGCCGTTGACATCGCCCACCCCGGCCACTGCATAGCCAAAGGTGTTGCTCGTGTTTTCGCCCACGGCGCTCCAGGCGGGGCTGGCGGGGCTGCCGGTCAGGCCGCCGGTGCCACCGTGAAAGACATAGACCTTGCCCGTATTGCTGCTGTAGTAATATGGCGCCGGCGGCAAGATCGGCGTAGCCGTCACCGTTGACATCGCCGACCCCGGCCAGGGCATTGCCGAAGTAGTTGAACGTGTTTTCGCCCACGGCATTCCAGGCCGGGGTAGCGGCGGTGCCGGTGAGGCCGCCTGCGCCCCCGTGAAAGACATAGACCTTGCCGCTGCTGTCGCTATAGTAAGTGGCGCTGACGGCAAGGTCGGCATAGCCGTCACCGTTGATATCACCTGCCCCGGCCGCGACATAGCCGAAGTAGTCGCCGGTGTTCTCGCCAGTGGCGCTCCAGGCGGGGCTGGCGGCGGTGCCGCTCAGACCGCCTGCGCCCCCGTGAAAGACATAGACCTTGCCCGCTGTAGCTGCTGTAGGCGTCGGCGCCAACAGCAATGTCGGCGTAGCCGTCGCCGTTGACGTCGCCTACCCCCGCCACGGCTAGTAGCCGAACTCAGTCGCCCGTGTTCTCGCCGATGGCGTTCCAGGCGGGACTGGCCGAGGTGCCGGTCAGGCCGCCGGCGCTCCCGTGAAAGACGTAGACCTTGCCCATGTAGCCGCTAGTAGCCAGTCGTGCGCCGACGACGAGGTCGGCGTAGCCGTCGCCGTTGACGTCGCCCGCCCTCGCCACCGACATAGCCGAAGTAGTCGCCCGTATTCTCGCCGCTGGCGCTCCAGGCGGGGCTGGCGGGTGCCGGTCAGACCGCTGGCGCCGCCATGAAAGACATATACCTTGCCCGAGCCGCTGCTGTAGCCGCTTAGCGCCGACGGCGAGATCGGCATAGCCGTCGCCGTTGACGTCGCCCGCGCCCGGCCACGCGAGATGCCGAAGCTGGTCGCCCGCAGTCTCGCCGGCGGCGCTCCAGGCGGGGGTCGCCCCTCAGGCCGGCGGCGCCTCCCGTGAAAGACGTAGACCTTGCCGCACGGCCGGTGCTGTAACTGGCGGCGGCGACGGCGACGATCGGCGTAGCCGTCGCCGTTGACGTCGCCCGCCTGGGTCACGACCGGCGCCGAAGTAGTCGCCCACGTTCTCGCCGGTGCGCTCCAGGCGGGGGTCGCGGCGGTGCCTGTGAGGCCGGTGGCGCTGCCCGTGAAAGACGTAGGCCGTGCCCGTGTCGCCGCTGTACTTATAGCGCGACGACGACGACGATCGGCGTAGCCGTCGCCGTTGACGTCGCCCGCTCCGGCCACATACTTGCCGAACTGGTCGCCGTGCTCTCGCCGGCGCGCTCCAGGCGGAGGTAGCTGAGGTACCGGTGAGGCCGTCGGCGCTGCCGTGAAAGACATAGACCTCGCCCGTGCCGGCGTAGCGCAGCAGGCCCCGGCGGCGAGATCGGCGTAGCCGTCGCCGTTGACGTCGCCCGCCCCGGCCACCGCGTGCCGAACTGGTTGCCTATGCTTTCGCCGGTTGCGCTACCATGCGGGGCTGGCGGCGTCGCCGGTGAGGCCGGCGGCGCTGCCGTGAAAGACATAGACCTTGCCCGTGCCGGTGCTGTACTGATAGGCGCCGACGGCAATATCGGCGAAGCCGTCGCCGTTGACGTCGCCCGCCGCGGCCAGGGCACAGCCGAATCTGTCCGACGTGTTCTGGCCGGCGGCGCTCCAGGCGGGGCTGGCAGAGGTGCCGGTGAGGCTGGCGGCGCTGCCGTGAAAGACATAGACCTTGCCGGTGCTGCTGCTGTAACTCATGGAGGCGACGGCGAGATCGGCGTAACCGTCGCCGTTGACGTCGCCCACCCCGGCGACGGCATAGCCGAAGTTGTTGCCCGTGTTTTCGCCCTCGGCACTCCAGTTCGAGCTGGCAGGGGTGCCGGTGAGGCCGCCGGCGCTGCCGTGAAAGACATAGACCTTGCCCCTGCTGCTGCCGTAACTGGTGGCGGCGACGGCAAGGTCGGCGTAACCGTCGCCGTTGACGTCACCCGCCCCGGCCACGGCAATGCCGAATTGGTCGCCCTGGTTCTCACCCACAGCGCTCCAGGCGGGCGTGGCGGCGGTGCCGCTGAGGCCTGAGGCGCTGCCGTAAAAGACATAGACCTTGCCCGCACTGGTGCCGTACCCACGGGCCCCGACAGCAAAATCGGCGTAACCGTCGCCGTTGACGTCGCCTGCCCCGGCCACGGGCCAGCCGAACCGGTTGTTTGTGGCTTCGCCGGTGGCGCTCCATGCCGGGTTGGCGGCGCTGCCGAGCAGCGGGTCGATTACCAGCGGGTAGATCGCCCCCGCGTCGGCCACCTCGATGGCGAGTTGCGCGTCCAGTCCGGAACTGGGCCGGCAGGCTGCGTCCGGTGGCGTCAAAGACGTGCAGCCCGGCGTAGGTGAGCACGGCCTGCCCATCGGCCGCGCGCACGATCAAGCTGCGCCCGTCCGCCGCCGGTGCGGCCTGCAGATCGCCTGTCTGCGCCAGTTGCAGCACCAGCGGTTCGTGCGCCGGACCGTGCGGGCGCGCCGCCAGGGTGAAGGTCTGCCGCAGCCCCCTGCTGCCGTTGGCGAACCACTCGACCAGCCCGCCCGGCAGTTCTTTCTGCAGCAGCCAGGGCACCGCATAAGCATTAGTCAACGTATCGGCATACGTTCGCTGCGAAAGTGGGAGGCCGAGTATCGCCAGCCGATTACCTATCCCCACCGCCTGTGGACGCAGCCCCCACTGCCAGGTTGGTGTCTCATTCGGCGCCTTATCGGATCCCTATTGGCCCCAGTGTTTGTTACAGTATCTGGCACTGGCGCGGGCAGGACACGGAAGCCGCCTTCCACCCTAAATGAGATTTCGAGGCCGGAGGGGGTCTGTGCCCGGTAACCCGCCGCGCCTCTCTGCTTCCTGCTTCAGCCGGGAGGACAGAACGCATATCGTGCGCAATAAAGGCCTGGACGTGTGCCAGGTCGTCTGCGGCAATGCCGGCCGGGGTGGCGGCTGTATCTGAATTGCGTCGATCTGGCTGGTACAACTGCCGCTGGCGCCGTCACTGGCGCCGTCATGGGCTCTGCGCCTGGTGTAGGTGCAGCCGGAGCCAGTGCGAACACCAGCGCCAGGCTCCCAAGGCAGACAATGATTTATCACATTTTCCCGGTGGAGGAAGGAGGTGAGGCAAGAAGCACATGGTGCCGGCGGCCGGGGCAAAGGCCTTGCGCGTGAATAGTCAGCACCTGCTGCATATGCTTCTCCTTGCCATGGCATCGATGGCTTACATGTGGTTCATTTCATCCTCTTGATGAATTCCAAGTTAGCGGCATATGTGTTGGCGAACCGTAATTGTAATTATAGAAGTAAATTACGGGATGCGTCAATGGTATCAGTAAAATCGGTACGTTTTCCTACCGGATCGGCAGAGTGTCCTGCCGTGTTGGATGATGATTTTGTAAGTTTTGCGTTGGGTACGCTTGAGTTGTGCAGCGATCTGCGCCTGCGCTGAGTCCTGCGGCTGAGTGCGGGGCACAAGGTCCGACTCAACAAAGTTCGTCACAACAACGAGGCTCTCGCCGTCAAACCGTGTGCCTCTACAGTTTTTTGCGCCTCGAACCGTGTGGCGCTTCCGAAGGGCGTGAGCGTGTTGTATAGTAGTAGCAATCAAATCAACCAGTTCCGTGCCGCGCAACTGGCTCTTGCACCATCCGGAAGGGATCCCGCCCGCCATGGCTTCCATCTATAGAGCTTGAAAGGAAGCAACATGTCAATTCCTCATCACAGGTACGGACTGCGCAGGCTGGTCGCCTTGCCTTGGCGCTGGCCGCTTGCCGCCAACCTGGTCGCACAACCTGCCCTTGCGGCGGCACCCCGTGTCGTGGCCCAACAAGCAGAGCAGCAGCCGGCCGGCGCCACCAGCTATGCCGTGAGCTGCCAGGACGGCGTCTGTTCGATCGCCTTCGATCTCGGCGGCGACATGCAGTCGGCGAGTGAAGTGCCGGCGAATATGCCCCTAAAGCTCGACCTCCCCGCCGGCGCCGTGCCGCTCCTTTCGAAGGGCGCCGGACTGGAGATCGGCGACAGCATCACCGTGACGCTGCCGTTTGGCTCAATCAAGATGAAGGACGGCGACTTCAGCCTGCATCTTGACGAAAACGGCAAGCTGGATCGCCTGCACGGCAAGTCAACCTCAATCGTCCCGAGCCTCAACCTGGGTCCTAACCTGAATATTGTCGGCCCCTTTGGCGCCGAGATCGGCTACGATTATGGCTCCACGCTGAGCGGCCTGAGCACCGTGCTGGATCCCGACAAGCGCTACCTGTTTGTCCATTTCGGCAGCGGGTTTGAAGCTTGATGCCAACATGCCGGGCGGCACGCAAGATGGTGAGCCGATGCGCTTCACCATTCCCGAAGGCGACACCTTCTCCGATCGTGATCGACCCCGAATCCGCCCTGCTGTACCTTGACGGCCGCGTGACGCTGGCGCAGATTACGGACGTGGGCATGCTGTTGGGCCTCATGGGGCTGCAGCCTGCCACGATTCCGCTGCTTAGCGGCGTCGTGCTGCCGACACGCACCACCGTGGGCGTTGGTGGGCTGCTGTCGGCCGACATGAGCAAGAACTTCCTCCAGTTTACGGGCGGCATGGGCATCAACGGCGGCCCGCTGGCGCGGCTGCTGCGCATCGAGGGCGAGCCGCTTGGGTTTGACGGCACCCTGCGGGTTGACATGAATGGCCTGATGCTCGGCGGCGTGGCCAAGTCATCCATTAACCCTGACCAGGTGCTGGAGACTCGCGGCGAGCTTGCCCTGTATATTCCCTTTGCGCTGGGGGAACTGCCCTATCTGCAGGTGGGCGGCAAACTGCGCGTCCCCGTGGTGGGGATAGAAACCGAAATTGCGCAGCAGATTGGCGGCGGCGCCATCAGCGAGCTGACGAGTTCCAACGCCATGCTTGAGTCCACGGCCGAGGCGGCCCAGGCCTGGTGGAGCAAGACCGGAGCGTGGATGTGCGGGGGTCGCCGCCCTGGTAGCAGGAGGGACGCGTTCGATTTTGGGCGCCTTGCAGGACGCGGCGTCCGGTACGAGTGACGCCATCGGCGGAGGCGCAAAGACGGCCTGGAATACCGTGCGTGATGGCACCGGTAAGGTCATAGAAGGGGCCGGCGCAGCAGTCGGTGCGGGCGCCAGCGCTGGCCAGGCGATGCGCTCAAGGGCGCCGGTTCTGCGGTCAGAGGGCACGGGTGCAGGTGCCGGTAGGGTGCCGCGCCGGTGCCGCCGGTGCGGCGCCGGTGCGGCCCGGCGTGCGCTCCGGTGCGGCATCCGCGGCTGCCGGGCGGCCGGCGGCCGGCGCTGCTCTGCGACCGCTGCCGCTGCCGGCTGTGCCGCACAGCAAGCGCGCAATCTCTGGTGCCAGACGACGGGCTTCTGCGAGGTGCAGGAAGTCGTCTGCCAATAACACAGCTCCATAAAGCGACCCGCACCGTCCTGCAGGGCGGTGCGGGTCCTCCTCCGGCAACATCGTCAAGAGTCAACGAAGGATCACGTACAACAAATGCCCTCATCATGGAGTGTTCGCGGCGCAGCAGGGGCGTCATTGCTGCTGGCCGTATTCTTGCTGGCCGCATGTAAACCGGTAACCCGGCCGGATTTTGCCGTCTTGCCGACGGCGACGCCGCACCCGATCGTCACTGCGGAGAACCCACCGAGCCCACCGCTGGGCGACGTGACATTCCCCGACGATCCGCTCGCTTTTGCCCCGATTGCGACGCAGCCGCCTACGCCTTCGCCGTCACCCCTGCTGCCGCGTCCCACGCCGACGCCGGAATCGGTCAGCGGGCCGGTCACCGTCGGCGTTTCGCCGGTCGGTACCGGAAGAGTGGACGGCGCCGCTGCTGGCCATTCTCAACGCTACCAGCGCAGCTGCAGACTGCCGGAGGCCCCCAACCGCTGACTGTGCTTGACCAGCCCGATAATGCCCAGGTGCAGGCCGTCCTGCTGCCCGCGCCCGCAGGCGAACCACCCGTTGGCCACACGGGTGCTGGCGGCCGTGGCGCCGTTTGCCACCGTTCGCGACGACATACCCTACGCCGAACTGCAGCAGCGCTGGCGCGACCCTGCTGCCGGCGGGCTGCTGGTGACCGACGAGGCTGCTCGCTGGCTGAGCGGGATCTGGGGCGACAAGGCGGCCGGCGTTGAAGTTGTGAGCGCGGCCGATATGGACGCCCGTCTGGAGGGCACGCCCGGCAGCCTGGGAATTGTCGCTTTTGAGCAGCTCGACCCGCGTGTGAAGGCGCTGACCGTCGACGGCTTTAACGTGCTGTCCAACACATTCCAGGTGAACACCTATCCCCTGGCAGTCACGCTGTCAGTCGAAGGCAACGGCAGCTCGCTGCTGGCGCCCCTGCTGCAGGGGGCGGTGCAGCCCGCCACCAATCGCGATCCCTCCGAAGCTGACGCAGCTCATCATGACCGGCGTTACGGCCATGTCGCGCGTGACGGCGCTGAAGATGGATCAGAAGGGCTACGACTATCCGGCCCAGGTGATCTCCGACGTCTTCTCAGCCGCCGACATTACGCACATCAGCAACGAGGTGCCGTTCCTCGACGACTGCGTGGCTGACCCGAGCGAAAACAACCTGATTCTGTGCAGCGACACCGACTACTGGGCGGCGCTGGCGGCGATGGGCACCGACATCGTCGGGCTGTCGGGCAACCATGTCAACGACTTTGGCCGGGAGGGCGCACGCCGCTCGCTCCAGTGGTACCGGGACAACGAGATCCCGATCTACGGCAGTGGCATGAATGTCGACGAGGCGTGTGCGCCGCTGATCTGGGAGCACAACGGCAATCGCTTTGCCTTTATCGCAGCGCTGGCCTTTGATCCGCCGGGAGCATGGGCATCCGCCGATCAGCCGGGGGCCTGCTACTACTATGACAACAAGGACCGCATCCTGCAGATGGTGCGCCAGCTGTCGGCCAGGTGGACATCGTGGCAGTAGAACTGCAGCACCAGGAGACCTACGAGCCCTACCCCATCCCGCTGCAGGTCGCCGAGTTTCGCGAACTGCGCGATGCCGGCGCCGATATCGTCACCGGCGTGATGAGCCACGTGCCGCAGGCCCAGGAGCCTTATGGGCCGCAAGATCCCGGCGGCAGCGGGTTCATCAGCTACGGTTTAGGCAACCTGTTCTTTGACCAGATGTGGAGTTGGGAGACACGCACGGAGCTGGCCGCCCGCCACACGATCTACGATGGCAAGCTGATCAACACCGAGCTGTTGACGATGGTGCTGGAGGACTACGCCCAGCCGCGTTGGGCCACGCCCGAAGAGCGGGCCGATATTCTCGGGCGCATATTCGCCGCAGCGCCGCAGTGCACGGATATGCCGGCCCGCGTGGCTTGCCGCGGCAGTGTGCGTAATTCATGCGTTCGTGCTTTACGGCTTGGCGAGCGGCCCTACGCCGCTGCGGTACTGCACGATCCCCTGCTCGATCAGCCAGGTCACCGCTTCCTGCACGCCTTGCAGCGACGTGTAGCGCGGCTGGTAGCCGAGCAGCCGCTGCGCCTTGGCAATGCTGCAGTTGGGGCTGTGGGCGATATGGTCCCACGTGGCCTGGGCCTCTTCGGCGCTGACGGTCGTGCGCCATTGCTCCCAGCCCATGAACTCGAGCACGGCCGGCTGGCCAAACCAGGCGCCATCATTTCGGCATAGCCGCGCAGCGTCAGCGCCTGCGGCGACACGACATGAAAGCTCTCGCCTACCGCCGCTCGCCAGTTGTGTAATGCGCCTGCATAAAGGCCTGCGCCACGTCGTCGGCATGCACGTGGTGCACGGTCTCCATGCCGAGGTTGGGCAGCGTCAGCGGCTTCGCTCCGCGCCAGCTGCGAAAAGACGATGGGGTTGAAGTGGCCGGCGGGGTTGAGCGGGTGCCAGCCCGGGCCCGACGATGTGGCCGGGGTGCAGCGCCGTGGCCGGGAAACCCTGTGCGCCGCGCCTCGTCCAGCAGGTAGGCCTCGATCGCCGCCTTCTGGTGCCATATTCGCCAAAGGGTCTGCGCGGCTGGTCTTCGGTCGTCGGCGCGACGACCGTCGGGCCGTGAATCCAGATGGTGCCGCAGTGCAGGAAGTGCTGCACCTGGCCGCGCAGCGCCTCCACCAGCTGCTTGGCGCTGTCCAGCGTGAAGCAGATCATGTCGATCACGACGTCGCCGTCCAGGGCGCGGATGCGCTCGCCAAAGTTGCCGTCTGCCTCGGCGGCCGCACGGTCGATCGTTACCTGGCGCACCTCCTGCCAGGCGGGGTGCGGCTGATAGGGCTGCATGCTCGCCGCGCGAGACGTTGATGACCGTGTGTCCTGCCTCCACCAGGCGCGGGATCAAGTACGTACCGACGTGGCCTTTGCCACCGATGACGACAACGCGCATGAGAGCACCTGTCCTTTTAGTTGATTGTCGCGATCGATCTCGTCAATGATCGCCGTCTGTATCAGCTCTTCCCACCTGGTATGCCGACGAATAGGTTCCCTGGTGGTGCGCTGGGGTCGTCACCGACCCCGCCCACCAGAAAGACAAAGCCAACCTTGCGCTGGGGATCGAACCACATGCCGCCCAGCAGGCCGTAGGCCTCGCCGCGATGGCCCCAAAACTGCTCTTTGCTGTCGGCTGCCAGGCGGTCGCCGCCCAGATCGTCCGCGGCGCCGGTAATGTGCTGCAAGCCCCAGCCCCCAGGCACGATAGCGGCCGTGGAACGGGTCGCCGTTCCAGCGCTGCGGATCAAAGCGCCATGCGTCGTGCAGCATGCTGCGCACGGTGGCCGGCTGCAGCAGCTGGCGGTCGCCGTAGCGTCCCTTGGTTGAGAAAGAGCAGCATCAGCTTGGCCAGGTCGCGGGCCGAAATGCGCAGCCCCGAGTGCGGCGCAAAGATGGTGGCGTTCGTGCCGATCGCGTACGGCTGTGCGGCAGAGTGTGCGTGCCTTGCCCCTGCTTTCAAGTGCATGGCCAGCGTAGGACTGTCGCTGCCGGCGGGCGGGCGGCAGCGGCCGCGGGCGCACCCCGTGCAGGTCGTCAACCTGTGGGTACCAGGGCCCCTGCGGATCCCAGACCCCTGCTGCGTCCTGTTTCGTGTACAGGGTGGCAAGCTGGTGTACGCCTGCGTCGGACAGGCTGCCGACCGCAAAGCCGGCATCGATGCTCGAGCGGGGCGAAGACGTGGCGCGCCATGTACTGGTCAAAGCGTTCGTCGGGACGCTGCCTCCATGACCGTCGCCAGCACGCCATAGTTCAGGTTGGCGTAGGTAAAAAAGGCGCCCGGCCCGCGGTCTGCCCCTTCGGGAGCCGCAAAGTGTGCGCCGTCGGCATAGTATGCGCCGCCAGGCACAAACAGGTCGCGCAGGGTATAGGGCAGGGGCAGATTGTAAAAGCCGGCATCGCGCAGGGAGGAGGTGTGGCTCAGCAGCATGCGTGCCGTGATCGGCCGCTCTGGATAGCCGGGTTGCGCAGCGCAAACCCAAGATACTTGCTGATGTCGGCGTCGAGGTCGAGCTTGCCCTGTCTCGACCAGCTGCATGGCGCCCGATTGCCGTCGCAACCTTGGAGAGTGAAGCCACGCGGAACTTGGTTGCCGGCGTCACCGGCAGGCTGCGCTGCGGGTCTGCGGCGTCGATCGTGCGCTGGCCCCAATAGCTTTCGTAGACGATGGCATCGTCGGCCACGACGACCACTGCCAGGCTGGCCAGCGGGCGCTGGGATCCTCGACGATGCGCGCAACTGCCGGTCGAGGGGGCGCTGGACAGGCGAGCAGCCGCTCAGCAGCGCCAGGAGGATGGTTAGCGCAAAGGATCGGAAAGGCAGCGTGCCTGCGGGTCATGGTGCCATCATAACGCAAGTGGGCCACGGCGCCTAGCTTCGGCGAGCGTCGCATGTCACGCGGGGCGCCTGCGCTCCGGATGTCGCTACGCCGCCAGAAGCAGGCAGTTCTCGCGCTGGAAATAGAGCTGGATGGTCGAGCCGATCTCCGGCACGGAGAGGTTGGGGTTGTTGAACTCGTCCATCAACACCAGGGTGCTGCCGACACGCACGTGGATACGGACCACGGCGCCCAGGAAGACCACGTTTTCCACGGTGCCGTTCAGACAGTTCTCACCTGCCGCCCCCGTCGATTCCGGCGAAAAGAGTTCCGGCCGCAGCGCCAGCTTGACCGTTTCGCCCTGCGCTGCGCCCGGCCAGTGGCGGCGGCGCATAGATCGTCTGTCCGGCCAACTGCAAGGCCCCGGTCTGCGGGTCAAGCACCGTGCGCGTCGAGCACGTTCAGCGTGCCGACAAAGGAGGCGACAAAGGCGGTCTTGGGAAAGTTGTAGATTTCAAACGGCGTCCCGACCTGGTCGATCACGCCCTGGTTCATGACCACCACGCGGTCGGAGAGCGACAGCGCCTCTTCCTGGTCGTGCGTGACGTAGATCGTCGTGATGCCCAGCTGGCGCTGGATGGCGCGAATCTCGTTGCGCAGCGAGACGCGAATCTTGGCGTCGAGCGCCGACAGCGGCTCGTCGAGCAGCAGCAGCTGCGGCCGGATGGCCAGCGCACGGGCCAGCGCCACGCGCTGCTGCTGGCCGCCCGACAGCTGGTACGGATAGCGCCCGCCCAGCTGCTCCAGCTTGATCAGCGCCAGCATCTCCTTGACCCGCTGCTGGATGTCGGCTTTGGGCGTGCGGGCCACCGAGAGGCCAAAGCCGATGTTGTCGGCCACGGTCATGTTGGGAAACAGGGCATAGGACTGAAACACCATGCCGATGTTGCGCTGGTTGGGGCGAATGCCGGTGATGTCGTGGCCGTCCATCACGATGCTGCCGGAGGTGGGGACTTCAAAGCCGGCGACCATGCGCAGCGTCGTCGTCTTGCCGCAGCCGCTGGGTCCCAAGAACGACACGAACTCGCCGCGTTCCACCGCCAGGTCGAAGTTTTCCACGGCTGCCGCCTGGGCATTGGGGAAAACCTTGCGTACGTTGGTGAGCTCAAGAAATGCCATAAGGTCCCTGTCCGTCTATCTGAGTTAGCGATACGTTGGATCAAGGTGCTAATGCGCCGCGGTAACGGTGCCTTGTTCGCGGCCACGCGTGACCAGGTCGATCAGACCCCATGGCGATCCACGTCAGCAAGAAGGTGAAGATCGTCAGCGCGGCCGGCTCGTAGGCCCGGTGATTGCCCAGCAGCGCGAGGTAGGGGCCAAAGGCCGGACGTGCCAGGAAGGTGGCGATCGTCAGCTCGCCGACGACGATCGCAAAGGTGAGCAGCGCGCCGCTCAACAGCGCCGAGCGCAGGTTCGGCATGATGACACGCCACAAGATGGTGGTCCAGCCGGCGCCCAGGCTCTGCGCAGCCTCGCTCAACGTCGCCACATCCATCGCCCGCAGGCCGTTGTCGACCGCACGATACATGTAGGGCAGCGCCAATACCGTGTAGCCCATCACCAGCAGGAAGTTGGTCAAAATGTTGCTGCTGGTCAGCGAAGGAAACAGGGGAATGCCAAATATCGTGAACGGCTGGCTGTAGGTCTTGATAAAGCCAAAGACCAGCACGATGGCCGGGAATCACAAACGGCAGCAGCGAGATGAACTCGACGATCGGGCGCGGCACGCGGCACCCGCAGCCGCACCCAGTAGGCGGTGGGTACGATCAACAGCAGGCTGGCGATAATGGTGAAGACCGCCATTATATTGGAGAAGAGAAATGTCTCCCAGAATTTCGGGTCGGCAAACGCATCCTGGTAAGCGGCAATGCTGATCGTCCCGCGCTTCTTTTGCAGCGAGAAGACGAGGGTGCCCCAGAGGGGAATCAGGAAATAGGCGGCGCCGATAATAAACCAGAGCCAGGCAAACCAACTGATACCGCGCTTCATCTCGAATCCTCCCTACTTGAGCCAGCGTTCCGACAGGCGCTGCAGCAAGATGTAACCGATGATGCAGATCGCCATGATGACGACCATGCCCAACGCCATGGCATACCCGAGGTTTGGGTTGCGCAGCACGTCGCCGCGCATCTGTGCGCCGATCTCGATCGTGATCAGGTCCAGCTGGCCGCCGGTAAGGGCATAGGCCGTTGCGTAGGCGCCGAAGGCATTGCCGAAAAGCAGCAGGATCGTGCCCAGCAGCGAAGGCAGCAGGATCGGCAGCCCCACGCGCCACCAGTACTGGGTGGAAGATGCGCCCAGGTTTTCGGCCGCCTCGCGCCACTCGCGTTTCAAGCCCTCGATGGCGGGCATCATGATCAGCAGCATCAACGGGAACTGGAAATACATGTAGGTGAGGCTCAGGCCCAGAAAGCTGAAGAGGTTAAACCCGGTTCCGTAGATGTTGACGCCAAACATCTCGCGGGCAATCACGGTGATGAAGCCCGTGCGCCCCAGTGTCGAGATAAAGGCAAACGCCAGCGGTACGCCGGCAAAGTTGGAGGCCACGCCGGCAAAGGTGATCGTGACTGGGCGCAGCCAGCGCGGCAGGTTGCCCATGACGAGCGCGTAGGCCATCAGAAAGCCCAATAGGCCGCCACCCAGCGCAGTAAAGAGGCTGATACGAATGCTCAGCCAGTAGGACTGCGGGATCGGCGGCTCGGTGAGGCCGATAATATGCTCAAGCGTAAAACCGCCGCTCGCGCTGCGGAAGCTGTCGATAAACAGCGACGCAGACGGGATAAAGATAAACAAAATGGCAAAAATAAAGAACGGCACCAACCCAAGCCAGGCCCAGGAGATGCGCCGTGGAGGCGATGCAGGCGTAGTGATTGTACTGGTGGTCATGCGCGGCGACCTCCGCTGATGTGAGGTGAGAGGGTGAGGAGAGGTGACGGCCATGCCGCCTACTCACCTCTCATCCGTCACATCTTACTGCTGTTCCTGCACTTCGACGCCAACCACGCTGTCCCACTGGCTGGTGATGACTTCCTTGCCCTTGACGAGCTGGTCGACGGTGGGGAAGACGGCGCCGCTGACGTCGGGCAGCTTGGCAGCCAGTTCTTCCGGCACGACGTTGCGGGCGCGCAGGTCAGCCTCGCGGATGGGATGGCAGTAGCCCTTCATCCACAGCAGCTGGCCTTCGTCGGAGTAGAGGTACTCCATCCACAGCTTGGCAGCATTGGGATGGGGGGCATAGGCGCTGATGGCCTGCACGTAGACGCCGGCGATGCGAGAATCGGTGGGTACGACCACCTCGACCGGCGGGTTGCCCTCGAACGAGTCGGCGCCGGCCAGGGCGTTGTAGTCCCAGGTGATGCGGATCGGGGTTTCGCCGCGCGCCACGAGGGCGTTGTTGGCGATCACGGGCACATAGTTGCCCTTGCTGTTGAGCTCGGCAAAGAACTTCAGGCCGGCGCTGGGGTCTTCGAGCGTGCCGCCGTTGGCCAGGCTGGCGTTCTGCACGGCCAGGATCGCCTGGTTGGAGGTGCGCGGGTCGCCGGAGAGCGCGACGGAGGCCGCATACTCGTCCTTCAGCAGGTCGGCCCAGGTCTGCGGCGCATCGCCGGTGATGACGTCCTTGTTGACCATGAACGACATGACGCCGTAGTAGTCGCCGTACCAGTAGCCATCGGGATCCTTGACCTCATCCGGAATGGTGTCCCAGGTGCTGACCTTGTAGGGCTGGATCAGGCCTTCGTCCTTGGACTGCGGGCCAAAGGCAAAGCCGACGTCGATGACATCAGGCGCCTGCGGACCCTTGTTGTCCTTGTTGGCCTTGATGGCCTCGAGTTCGTCGCCCGAGCCGGCATCCGGATTCAGCTCGTTGACCGTCATGCCATACTTGCTCTTGAAGCCCTCGATGACCTCGCCGTAGTTGCACCAGTCGTGCGGCAGGGCGATCGTCGTCAGCTCGCCTTCTGCCTTGGCGGCAGCGATCAGCTCGTCCAGATTGGCAGGTGCTGCTGCCTCGGCTGCCGGGGCGGCAGCGTCAGTTGTTGCCTCAGTTGTTGCCTCGGTTGTCGCCTCTGCTGCTGCCGCTTCCGTTGCCGTAGCCTCGGCTGCCGGTGCCGTAGCGGCCGGGGCGGGCGCGGCGCAGCCTGCGATTGCAATAATCAGCGCACCAAGAACCGCTGCGTGCAGCAATTTATGCCGCTTCTGCGTCATAGGTTTCCTCCTGAGTTTTCTGTCCGTTGATGAACCGGTTGATGAACAATGTGCTGGAGACCGGTGGGCTTGGGTTCCCTGGGTCTTGCGCGTTGCAGGAATGTTCTACCACAGAGTGATTAACTACGCTAACAGCAATTTGGGTGCGAGGTTAATATGAGTTTAACAAAAAATATCGCACGGCCAAGTGCGGCCGTGCGATATGCCATGGGTAGCTTGTAGCGACGGGCCTGGCAGCTAGTCGAGCAGTTCGTAGGTCACCTGCAACTGCATGGTCAGCCGCAGCTGGCCGGGTTCCACCGGGCGTCGGCAGCCTGCCGCTGCTCGCGCCTGTCGAGAACTGGGTGAACTGGTTGCTGTAGAAGCCGCCGTTGTTGCCGATCACCTCGCTGATGCTGACGATCGGGCCAACCTCGACGCCCGTCAAGCCCGCCAGCTCCGTCGCCGTGGCGGCCGCATTCTCGACTGCCATCTGGCGTGCGGCCGAACGGGCAGCCGTCGGGTCGTCCAGCAGGAACTCAACGCCATAGATGTTGTTGGCGCCTGCCTCGATCGACGCGTCCAGAACCGCGCCGACCTTGTCCAGGTCGCGGATCAACACGTTCACAGTGTTGGTCACGCGATACTGCACCTCGGTGGCGGCGGTGCCGTCGGGGCTGTAGCGCTCTGAGAACACACTGTAGCCCGAGGTCTGGATGTCCTCTTCGGCGATGCCCATCTCCTTCAAGGCAGCGAGCACCTGCGTCGGTCACCTTGTTGTTCTCGGCCGCTGCGTCGTCAACTGCCGGTTTCAGAACCTCGACGCCGATATTGGCGCGCGCCACGTCGGGCTTGATGTTGACGGTGCCGTCGCCCACGACCGTGATCGTGCGCGGCAGGTTCTGTGTTGTCGCCTGCACTGCTTCGGGTACGGGGGTAGGCGCCCCATCAGTCGGCAGAGGGGTGGCCGTGGCGTCCTGTGCGTGCGCAACGCTGTAATTGGCCCACGCGGGTGCGCTCACGGCTGCGGCGCCAAAGAGCACGGCTGCCGATAGGCCGGCTGCCAGCAGGGTGCGGGTAATGCTTTGCTTCATAAGTATGCTGATCCTCCGTGTTTGGCGACCAGGCAGCTCTGGGTCGCACTCGTTCCATTTGCCGATTGCCTGCAAGACGTCATAGACGTCGTAGACGCTTGAGGCTGCTCTTTCTCTCTGAGCTAGCCTTAGGACGGTGGCAATCCGGCGAATGTTCCGCGGAGTTGTGCGCGGGTTTCACGCAAACAGCATGCCGGTCACAGTCACGACGGAAGTATCTTGCTCGTCGGCCGGGCACGTGGCATAGCCCCACTGCTCACCCGGTTTATCGCCCACCAGCTGCATGGTGAGTGAAATCGGCGCCACGCCGCAGACGTTGTTGCGATTCTGCACGCGCCGGATGGCGGCGAAAAAGCCTTCTGCGTCGCCTGCCTGCATGGCCGCAATCAACTCCTCGTCGGCTGCACGCAGCTTTTCACGCCCGGCAGTCGTCAAAGGCCGTCCGCCAAACGCGGGTCCCACGTGTGCCAGGTCGCCGGATGCAATGACGAGCACGCGTTTGCCCTCCATCGCCGCAGCGCAGCACCGCCAGGACGGCTGCGGATGGTCTCGTCGTCCTGCGGTTCTATGCCATCCTCCATAAACGGGTGGAAGGAACCGGTGAGGATCGGCACGAGGGGCACCGGCTTGCCGGCGCGCATATGGTGCAGCCAGACGGCCACCAGTTCCAGCGAGTGTTCGCCGCGATGGCGCAGTTCGCCCGCATAGGCTGCATCCTCGCCGATTGCCGCAGCCAGCCGGTCGACGATTTCGGTGTCGGTCGGCAGGACGCCGTAGGGCGTGGCATAGTTCTGCCGCGTGAGCGAAAAGAGATCGCTGCCGTAGTGGTCGGTGCCGAGGAGGATCACCAGCTCCGCCTCACGCGCCGCCAATGCAGCACGCTTCCAGATCTGGGCATAGACCTCGCCGCCGCGGCCGTAGTCGATATGGGGGCTGAGCAGCCCGATCGGCCCCGACCAATCCACTGCTCGCTGGCTCGATCTCGCCCGCCTCTTCCAGATAATCCTGCAGGAGACGCCATAGCGACTTCTCGTCGGCGGGATAAGATGGGCCGGCGAGCGCCGGTTCGCGGTAGGGGTCGCTGCGAAATGCCGCGCGGGCCGCGGCGTGGGCGGCGGCGGCGCGTTCGTTGTCCAGCATGACGGCGCCATCCAGCGCCTCCAGCAGCTCGTCGACGCTCTCTTCAGGCAGCGTCGAGCCCGTAGTGGCGCTGAAAGGCCGCCACCATGGCGGGCACGTCATGCTCGCCGTCACAAAACGCCAGGACGGCGGCCAATGGTTGCGGTACCAGCAGCTGGTGTTCGCTTAACTGCTGCGGGTCGCGCAGGAGAATATAGGGCTGGCCTTCGTGGACTAAGCGGCCGCACATCGAGCGGCCGCAACTTTGGACGCAGCTTAGGGAAATGTGAGGTACCGTTGCTGTGGTTCTTTGTCCCGTTCATGCCCGGCATTATACCTTGTTTGCCCGCGGACGTCTCAAAATTTGATCGCTTGCCCTGCCCATGATACACTGAACGATGGTTTGCAACGAGGGATACCGGTGCACCCCGGCCCCTCGTTCTTTCTGTTCGCAGGGCTTGCCTGCGGGCATCTCCAGAGAAAGAGCACAAGGAGTTTTACAAGCATGAACGGTGCAGACACAAGAGAATACGAGTTGGTATACGTCCTCCAACCAGGGTTGGACGACACCGCCATCCAGGGCTTTGAAAAGCGGTGGCGGACCTGATTGCAGCCCAGGGCGGCACGGACATCGTGACCGAGCCGTGGGGCCGGCGCAACCTGGCCTATCCGATCAATCGCTACTTCGAAGGCTACTACATCCTTCATCGCTTTGCGATGCCGCCCAGCGGCGCCGACGAATTGGATCGCACCCTTCGCTATGCCGAAGATGTGATTCGCTATTTGTTGATGCGTCAGGATGAATATTGATCAGCCGCCAGGTGGCAAAGGAACCAACGAAATGAACGAGCAAATCGATAACACACCGGAAGTTGAACCCTACGTCAACGCCTATCCGAATCTCGACGGCGAAGATACCGCCGTCGAGCCTGTCGAGCCCGTCGAGCCTGTCGAGCCCGGTGACGAGGTCGAAGTGGGCGAAGAAGGCGAAGAAGGCGAAGAAGGCGGTGACGGCTTTTCCGCGCCTGAAGAGTATGTCGAGCGCGAGAAGGGCGAACGCCGCCGCGTCGGCAGCGACGTCAAGGTCGAAGACATCAACTTCAAGAATGTCCCGCTGCTGTCCCGCTTCCTTGACCGCCGCGGCCGCATCATGTCGCGCCGCAAGACACGCGTCAGCGCCAAGATGCAGCGCCGCATCGTGCGTGAGGTGAAGCGTGCGCGCCACCTCGCCCTGTTGCCCTATACCGCCGACCAGACCCGCCAGGTGCGGAGACGCAGGTAACCCATATGTCCAAGCGACATGAGAAGGTGCAGAGTGAAGAGGTCCAGCGCGAACTGACGCGCAAGGAACAATTGCTGCGCCACCGCGACCGCGAGCGGCATAAGAAGCTTTATACGTTTGTCGGTATTGCGCTCGGCCTGGCGCTGGCACTTGTCGTAATGGGCATCGCCTATCAATTCCTGGTCTACCCGAACACGGCAGCAGCCAAGGTCGGCGATGTCAGCATAACGGCGTCGCAGTTCCAGAAGCGTGTGCGCTTCGATAAGAACTCGATGGAAAACCAGCTGACGCGTCTGCAGCAGCTGGAGCAGCAGTTTGGCAACCAGGGCTTCTTCCAGACGCAGATCACGCAGCTGCAGAACACGCTGGCGAGCCCGATTCTCCATCGGCAACCAGACGCTCGACGAGCATGATCGAAGATATCGTGATTGCCAAGGAAGCGGCCGCACGCGGCATTACCGTGAGCGACGAGGACGTGGACCAGGCGCTGCGTGAAGAAGTTGCCAATGCGCGCGGTTTCGTTACCGAATCCCAGGCCACAGCTACAGCCACGGCCGGCGTCGCCGCGACGGCGACTGCCGCCCAGTGGACGCCGACGCCCACCGCTGCGGTTGACCCGAATGCGGCGATCACGACGACGACCCCTGCGGCCACGCCGACCGAACCTCCGCCGGCCGCCGTGATCACCGAGACCGCCCTGACCGAAGGGCTGGCCGATCTCGAAAAGGGCCTGGCGGCAAATTCCGGCCTGTCGATGCAGGACTATCGCGAGATCGTCCGCAGCCGCCTGCTGCGCCAGAAGCTTTCCGACGCCATCGGCAAGGAAAAGGTCACCGATACTGAGGAGCAGGTGCACGCTCGCCACATCCTGTTGACCGTGGCCGAGCCGACACCCACGCCCAGCGCACCGCTGACGGGCACCGATACGCTTACCGGTGCAGTTGACAGCGGCGCGAACGTGACCACCACCGGTGAACTCACGGCGACGGATGCTGTCACGACCAGCGCCGAGGTCACATCGTCTGCTGACGTGACCAAGGCTGCGGCAATCACTGAAGCAGTGACGAATGCAGTGACGAATGCAGTGACTTCGACGGCCGGCGTAACGGCCACGGCGCCTGTCACCGCTGCTGCTGCCGTCACGACGACCGGTGCAGTTACGGCTACTGCGGCCGTCACGGGAACCGAGGCGGTGACCGGTACGGAAGCTGTCACCGGGACTGCCGAGATCACGAGCACCGAAGCCATCAGCGGTACGCACGGCCCGTACACGGATGCCGAAGCGCTGGCGCTGGCCAAGGAACTGCGCAGCCGTATCCTGGCCGGCGAGGACTTCGCCGCCCTGGCACGCGCCTACAGCGACGACACCAGTTCGGGTGCCAACGGCGGCGACCTTGGCTGGTTCGGCAAGGGCCGCATGGTGGCGCCGTTCGAGGAAGCCGCCTTCTCGCTGCCCGCTCAACCAGGTAAGCGAGCCGGTCAAGACCGACTTTGGCTACCACCTGATCGAGGTGCTGGAGAAGGATGCGGCCAAGCCCAAGGACGAGTCGCAGCTGCAGCAGGAGCGGGCCCAGGCCTTCCAGACCTGGCTCAACGAGCAGAGTTCCGGCGACCAGGTGCAGCGATCGGACAACCTCCCGTCGCTGCTGCCGTCAGGGCTCTAAGCTTAGCGCTCTACCATTGCATATCTAAGACAACAAGACACCGGATGCTGCAGGCGAGTACGCTCGCCGGCATCCGGTGTCTTGTTACGTCCCTGCCTGCAGGTAGCTTTCCGCCAAAGGCTTCCTGTTTGGTGCTTCTTCCTCTACAATAGACCGATACGAGATCGACGACGGCAACTCTTTTTCCAACGAAAGGACCAACCATGAGCGCCCAACCAGCGATCGAAAAACGCCCGTTTGGCCGCACCGGCCACATGAGCACCTTCACTATCTTTGGCGCCGCCGCACTGGGGTCCGTGTCGCAGGCCGAGGCCGACCGCACGCTTGACGTGCTGCTTGAGTACGGCGTCAATCACATCGACACTGCCGCCAGCTATGGCGATGCCGAACTGCGCATCGGTCCCTGGATGCCCAGCCATCGCAAGGACTTCTTCCTGGCGACCAAGACCGGCGACCGCACCTACGAAGCAGCCAAAGCCTCCATCCATCGCTCGCTCGAACGGATGCGTGTGGATCAGATCGACCTGATCCAGCTCCACTCCCTGGCGCACCCTGACGAGTGGGACGTGGCGATGGGGCCAGGCGGCGCCCTGGAGGCGTGCATCGAGGCGCGCGAGCAGGGGCTCGTCCGCTTTATCGGCGTCACCGGGCACGGCTTTACCATTGCCGCCATGCACCGCCGCGCCTTGCAGCACTTCGACTTTGACTCGGTTTTGCTGCCCTACAACATCACGATGATGGAAAACGAAGTCTACGAGCACGACTTTGAGCAGCTCGTGAAGACCTGCGCCGAGCGCAATGTGGCGGTGCAGACGATCAAGGGGATCCTGCGGGGACCCTGGGCCACGACCGAGCGCAACCGCAACACCTGGTATGAGCCGCTGGAGCAGCAGGCGCGACATCGACCTCGCCGTCCACTGGGTGCAGGGCCGGCCGGGCGTCTTCCTCAACACCGCCGGCGACATCAACCTGCTGCCCAAGGTGCTTGACGCCGCCTCACGCTACACGCAGCGCCCGACGGACGAGCAGATGGCGGACCTGGTACAGCGTGCAAAGCTGACGACGCTCTTTGCCGGGTAGTGGCACGAACGCTGCATGAAGTAACACAAAGGGGCACAATTCCGGCTTAAACTGCCGGAGTTGTGCCCCTGACTTTCTCCTGGTATGCAGTGCGCGATGCGTCTAGTTGTTGCTGTGTTCCGGGCGAATCATCATGACCGGCACGGTCACATGGCCGGCAACCTCCTGGGCTACGCTGCCAAAGATGAGCTTCTGAATGCCGGTGCGCCAGTGCGTGGTCATGGCGACCATGTCCACCGGGT
The DNA here is from genome assembly GCA_963701415.1 of uncultured Chloroflexia bacterium. Lineage (GTDB taxonomy): Bacteria > Chloroflexota > Anaerolineae > Caldilineales > Caldilineaceae > Fredericiella. The sequence goes on along the minus strand of CAVPAH010000012.1, from coordinate 203,199 downwards.
TGTGCTCGATGTACTTGATGATCTCTTCTCCGCGATCGCCAAAGCGTACTTCGACCTTGACATCGTAGCCGGCCTCTTGCAACTCGTGGGCGTCGTCGATCATGGTCCGCTTGATCTCCGCCTCGGCGCTGTCGTATTCCTGGCTGGCAAAGATGGGATGCGCGGCATATTCGGCATCCCGATGGCGTATCATACATCGGCACCGACACGTTCATGGCCGCCGGCCGCGGCGGCGTCCCCACCAACCCTTCCGGTTGATGGCCCACGCGCAGCAGGATCAATTCAGTATCCTCGGGCGGGATAAACTTGGTAATTTGAGGATAAATCTGGCGGCAGAATTGGGACCCATCGTTGGGTACCAGAATGCGATGCTTGGTCACGGCACTATCTCCTTTGACGTTGCCTTTTGCTCGGCAGCCATTGCCGAGAGAATTCTATCTGTACTATACCACAGATTGCGCCTTGCGGCAACGTTAGTCTGAACCTTGATTTGTAGGACAAAGGACTAACATGATGCGCGCGACTGATCATGTCCGCACGCATCATGTTAATCCCATAAATCCGACGAATGTGGTTCAGACGACCACTCACGGCGTGGCGACGAACTGGGCTTCCTCGGTGGAACCGTGGAGGGCGGTCGTGGAGGAGGTGCCGCCGGTGATCGCCATCTGCACTTCGTCAAAGTAGCCGGCGCCCACAAAGCTCTGGTGCTTGACCGCGCTGAAGCCCCAGTCCTTTTCCATGTCGAACTCGTGCTGCTGCAGCTTCGTGTAGGCCGCCATGCCCGGTATCGCGGTAGCCGTGCGCCAGCTCGAACATACCGGAATTGAGCGAATGGAAGCCGGCGAGGGTCACAAACTGGTACTTGTAGCCCAGCTCGGCCAGCTGTTCCTGGAAGGTGGCGATCGTCTGCTCGTCCAGGTTGCGCCGCCAGTTGAAGGAAGGCGAGCAGTTGTAGGCCAGCAGCTTGCCCGGATACTTGGCGTGAATGCCCTGGGCAAACTCGCGCGCCTCGCCGATATCGGGCCGGGAGGTCTCGCACCAGATCATGTCCGCATACTTGGCATAGGCCAGGCCGCGGGCGATGGCGTACTCGATCCCGCCGTTGATGTAGTAGAAGCCTTCGTAGGTCCGGTCGTGGTGCTGGATAAACGGCACATCGCGCGGGTCGATGTCGCTTGTCAGCAGCTGCGCCGAATCGGCGTCGGTGCGCGCCACGACCAGCGTCGGCACGCCCATCACGTCGGCCGCCAGGCGGGCCGCCACCAGCTTCTGCTCGAACTCGCGGATCGGCACCAGCACCTTGCCGCCCATGTGGCCGCACTTCTTGGCCGACGAGAGCTGGTCCTCAAAGTGCACGCCCGCGGCGCCGGCTTCGACCATAAACTTCATCAGCTCAAACGAGTTGAGCGCGCCGCCAAAGCCTGACTCGGCATCGGCCACGATCGGGGCCATCCAGTAGATGTCGTGCTTGCCCGCCATGTGCGCGATCTGGTCGGCGCGCTGCAGCGCCTTGTTGATGCGGCGGATCAGGTTCGGCACGCTGTCGACCGGGTAGAGGCTCTGGTCAGGATAGGTTTCGAGCGACGTGTTGTTGTCGCCTGCGACCTGCCAGCCGCTCATGTAGATGGACTTGAGCCCTGCCTGCACCATCTGCACCGCCTGGTTGCCGGTGATGGCGCCCAGTGCTCGTACAAACGGCTCGCTCTTCAGCAGTTCCCACAGCCGATCGGCGGCCATGCGCGCCAGCGTGTACTCGACGGTGAAGCTGCCGCGCAGGCGCAGTACCTGCTCGGCAGTATACGGGCGCTCAATGCCGGCCCAACGCGGCGAGGTGGCCCATTCCAGGTTCATTTTGGCGGCAAGTGCTTTCTCGTACATCGTAGGTTGTCTCCTCAGTTACAGGGGCAGAGTTAGCCCGGGTCTGGCACAAACGGTCTGGCTGTGCCAACATCCTTGCCGATATACGTTTTGGAGCGGTTGCTGCCGTGTGGAAGGATGGCGCAACGGGGAACGCGGCATGTCCCCGGGACATTGTTTGCATGCTAGTGCTGGCCTGGTGCCTTACTCGATCACGACGACGTCGACGGCGGACGGGCCGCGGTCGGTCTGCTCGACGCCAAACTCGACCAGGCTGTCGGGGCGTAGGGGGCGGCTGCTGCGCAGGCCGCTGCGGTGCACGTAGAGGTCGGGCTGCCCGGCGCGGACGATAAAGCCGTACTGCTTGCGCGCGTCGTACCACTTCACCTGGCCGCGCTCGCGGCCGTCGGCCGGCAGCAGCCGGCGGCAGCCAGGGCAGTGCTTGGGCGCCGGCGCATCCTGGGCCCACTTCTGCTCTTCCTGCGACCAGAGAAAGGAGATGCCGCAGCGAGCACAGTAGAGGATTTCATCTTGGAGTTGCGTTGCCATTATGGCACAGTGTAATCTGCAAACTACCGGATGCCAAAGATCGGACCAAAGATCGGATTAGAAATATATGCAACCACTTCGCCTGATTCAAGTTGGCATGGGCGGCTGGGGACGCAGCTGGGCCAAGGTGCTGGCGCAGCATCCCGAGCTGGTCGAGGTCGTCGCCTGTGTCGACGTAGAACCCCAAATGCTGCATCCAACTGCGCGCCGACGTCGGCGTGGACGCAGGACTCTGCTTTCCTTCATTGGATGCCGCCCTTGCCGCCACCTCCGCTGAGGCCGTGCTCATCACGACCCCGGTCGGCGGGCATGCGCCGGCTGCACTTGCCGCATTGGCCGGGGGCAAGCACGTGCTGGTCGAGAAACCCTTTGCCACTTCGCTGGTCGAGGCCCAGGACGTCGTGGAAGCGGCGGTCGATGCGGGCAAGGTGCTGATGGTCAGCCAGAACTATCGCTTCTATCCGGCTGCCCAAACCGCCGCCGACCTCGTGCGCCGGGGTGCCCTTGGCGCCGTGAGCGGCATCAGCGTGCAGTTCCGCCGTTACGCCAACCTGCCGCCGCGGAAAGCAACCGCCACTACCATATTCGCCATCCCCTGCTCATGGACATGGCCATCCACCACTTTGACCTGATGCGCTACGTGCTCGGCCAGGAACCGGTCTCCGTGCACTGCCACGCTTGGAACCCACCCTGGAGCAACTTCACCGAGCCCCCCGCCGCCGTGGCCACGATCGTCTTCGACGGCGGCGCGGTGGTCGATTACCGCGGCAGCTGGGTCAGCACCGGCACCCAGACCACCTGGGACGGCGAATGGCAGATCGAGTGTGCCGGCGGCGTGATCGCCTGGACCGGCCGCGACGACAACTCGCTGCAGGCCGATACCGTCATGCTCCGGCCGCGTGGCAAGCGCGCCAGCCGCGTGCCGCTGCCCACCCTCAAATACTGGGATCGCGCGGGCTCCCTGGCCGAGTTTGTCGATGCCGTGCACAGCGGTCGCGAACCGCTGACGAGCGGCCGCGACAACCTTACCAGCGCGGCACTGATGTTTGCTGCCATGCAGTCGGCGGAAACCGGGCAGCCAATTAGCACCTTGCACCCACTTTCTGTTTGACAATCCAGGCCCCTGCTGGTACCATCGTACCCGGTAAGGCGACGTAGCCAAGTGGTAAGGCAGGGGTCTGCAAAACCCCCATCGCCGGTTCAAATCCGGCCGTCTGCAAAACCCCCATCGCCGGTTCAAATCCGGCCGTCGCCTCTTTTTTATTTCTTGCTCCATCCTCAATTTTCTCCTGTCGCCGCCGGTATCCTGCACCCATCTTTGCACGCTGCCGCCGCAACGTGTCATTCGGAACAAATGATTTAAGAGTGGCGTTGTCTGAGCGACGTCTTCAGACAGACTTAGCTGCAACAATCAGGTGACCGCATCGGCACAAGCCAAGGAGCAACCCCCGGCACTTAGCCGCCTCTGCAGGGACTGCCTACGCTACTGCATCTTCATGTTCGGCCGCCTGTCATATAATCTTGTATCTGCTCTATACGCCGAGCCCTGTCTTTGTGGCTTGACGTTGTATTTGCCGGCTCTTGATGCCCCTCGATGGCGTGGGCGGAGGTAAACGTTCTATGTCAGGCAGAACACTGCTCTATCTCTTGACCTCACTGGCGCTGCTGCTTTCCGGTTGCAGCAGCCCTGATGTGCTGCCGTCCCAGCTGCGCACCGTCCCGCCGGCCGCCGCGGAGAGTATCGTCACTCACTATCTAAGCAAGTACAAGGCCGGCTTTCAACTGGAGCCGCGGCCACAGGGCGGCACGCAGGCCATCGCCGAAGCCTATCTGCGGCGCTACCAGCCTGGGACCGAACCGCGGGTTTTCCAGAGCAGCATCGTCTATGACCGCCAGGACCGCGTCCTTGCCGAGCTGTTTGACGAAGGGCGCCGCACGTGGGTGCCGCTGGCGCGCATCTCCCCCTACCTGTTGGATGCCGTCATCGCCACCGAAGACGGCAGCTTCTTTCAAAATGAAGGCGTAGATCCGCGCCGCCTGGTGGGCGCCTTGGTGCAGAACACGCAGGGGGACGGCGTCGTGGCCGGCGCTTCGACGATCACGATGCAGCTTGCGCGCATGCTCTTCCTGCCCCCCGACGAACGCTTCAGCCGCTCGCTCGATCGCAAGATCAACGAAGTCCTGCTGGCACGGAGATCTCACCCGCCTCTACTCAAAGGACGAGATCCTCGAGCTGTATCTGAACATGGCCTATTTTGGCCACCTTGCCTATGGACCCGAGGCGGCGGCGCGCACCTATTTTAGCAAGCCGGCCGCCGTTTTGAGCCTGGCAGAGGCGTCGCTGCTGGCCGGCCTGCCTCAGCAGCCGGCCCTGCTCGATCCCTTTATCAACCTTGAAGCCGCTAAGGCCCGCCAGCGTATCGTGCTTGACCTGATGGCGCGCCGCGGCTACATCTCGCAGATCGAGGCGGATGTCGCGTATGGCGAACCGATCACGCTGGGTGATGACCCCAATAACCGGCCCAACCTGGCGCCCCACTTTCTCCAGTACCTGGTCGACTATCTGGCTACGCAGCCCCGAAAAGTACAACCTGCTGCGTTCCGGGCTGACCGTTCGTGCGACACTGGATCTCGACATGCAGACCCTGGCCCAGCAGGTCGTGCGTGAGACCGTCGACGCGCTTGCGCCCGAGCTACAACCTCAACAACGGCGCGCTGCTTGCGCTCAAGCCCGGCACGGCCGAGATCCTGGCCATGGTTGGCAGCGCCGACTACGCCAACGACGCCATCGGCGGCCAGGTCAACGTGGTGCTGCGGCAGCGCCAGCCGGGCAGCGCCATCAAGCCAGTTGTCTATGCCACTGCCATCGACAAGGGGCTGATCAGCCCGGCATCTTTGCTGTGGGACCTGCCGGTCAAGTACCCAACGGCAGACAACGGCAAAGAGTACCGGCCCCAGAACTATGACCAACGCTTCCGCGGCCCGGTGACCGTGCGCACGGCGCTGGCCAACAGCTTGAATGTGCCGACGATCAAGCTCTTTGACGGCATCGAGCCCTCTGACTTTGTTACCACCGCCAACAAGTTGGGCATATCCAGCTTCGATCCCCAGAAGATCCAACAGTATGGCCTTTCTACTGCCTTGGGCGGCAGCGAGGTCAGCCTTTACGATCTGACGTCCGCCTATCAGACGTTGGCGAACGGCGGGCGCTTTGTCGAGCCGACGCCGGTCCGCGAGGTGCTCACCGGCGACGGCGTGCGTGTACAGATCCCGCCGCAGCGCCAGCCGGCGCAGGCCGTGGCACCCGAGACGGCGTTCCTGGTTACCGACATCATCAGCGACAACGCCGCCCGCGCGCCGATCTTTGGCGAAAACAGCCGGCTCCATCTCAGCCGCCCGGCAGCGGCAAAGACCGGCACTACGACCAACTTCCGGGATAACTGGACGGTCGGCTTCACGAAGTACCTGGTCGCCGGCGTCTGGGCGGGCAACAACGACGGCCGGCCGATGCGCAACGCCGACGGCATCACCGGTGCCGGGCCCATCTGGAACAAGTTTATGGAAGCGGTGCTGGCCGACCCGGCGATGCTGCAGATGTTGAACGCGCCGGCCGAGGCCGAAGCCTGGAACTTCGAACCCCCTGCCGGTGTCTCGCAGGTGGCGCGCACCTGTCCCCCTGAGCTGAGCTGCCGCGAGGGAGGCGAGTACTTCTCCCAGCGTTGGCTCGAGCACATGGCGGCGGCCGGTCCCTACGCGGACAGCTTCCTCAGCGGGGTGATGGCGCCGGTGAGCGTGCAGTTTGCCAACGGCCAGACTATCCGGCCGGCAGTCTGCGTCATGCGCTTGACAACCCCCGAGGACTTGCAGGCGCGCAGCAGCCTGGTGCTGCCACGCGGCATGGGCCGCCTTGCGATGCAGTGGCAGCCGGCCGCCGTGGCCGGCGCCGGTGATAGTGCGGGCGACAGTTCTGGTCGGCGGCCCGATCGCCACGAAGCTGGCCAGTGTCGGCTCGGGGTTGCTGGCCCAGACAGCAACTCAGACATCCGCACAAACGACTACTGAGACAGCCATGGGGCAGACCGGGGGCACGGTCGTCGTCGACGCGTCCGTGGCGCCGATCCTGCTGCTCGACCTGCCCTATATCTCTGCCGGCGATCAGCCGGTCGGCAGCGCCCAGAGCGAGCTGGAGGCCGATCCCGCGCAGCGCCTGGTGCTGGCCACCAACGATCGCCTGCGCGACGAGCAGACTGAGGTGACACGCTGGGCGCGCAACAACGGCCGCAGCCTGGTGTGGGGCGACTGCGGCCATGCCTTTGAATGGGCCGTGGCCCTCTATGGCAGCAATGTACGCAGCGTCTCAGTCGGCGCACCGCTTGGACCCGACACCTATGCTGGCGTCGACGACGGCCAGCCGCAAGAAACGGAAGGCGCGCCGACTCCTGAACCGTCTGTTGCGGCGGGCGGTGCCAACGGCATTTACAGCCCGGCCGGGGGGAGCGTTGTGAGCGGCAACGTCGTCGTCCAGGCTGCAGCCAGCCTGCCGGACTTCTGGAAATGGCAGCTGGACGTGCTGGTTGATGGGCAGACGGCCTCTTTTGTGGCCGTCGGCGAACAGGCTGTGCCTGCACCGGTGCCGTTGGCAGCGTTGAACACGGCGAACTATCCGAACGGCGACCATACGCTGCGCCTGCGCGTCGTGCATCGCGACGGTAATTATGAGGAATACTATACACGGATTACTATCGCGAATTAGGCCGCTTGCCATTGTGTCCCCACAACTTGTGCGTGCCCGAACAAGAAGTGCACCCATTAACCAGGCCCAAGGTGGGATCTGGGGCGGCCTGATATATACTGAAAGGGCTATGTTGTTGATGATGCTTGCCCCCGCCAACAAGGGGAGCGCATGATGAATCCAAAGGTCCGCACGCGCTGGCTGCTGGTGCTGCTGGCGGTTGTGGTCGTGATGATGAGCGCCCGGCAGGAGCCTATTGCGTCGGTCTGGGCGCAGCTATCACCTTCGCCGCAGCCCTTCCCGACACCATTTCCCACACCTTCGTTTCCAACGCCATTCATCCCTACACCGTTTGGCACGCCGCCCGGTCCCTTGTTTACGCCGACCGCCACGCCGGACTTCCGCATTGTGAATCAGATCGTGCATCCCCAAGCTGGCGATGCCGTGGCGGGGTTTGTACCGATTATCGGTACGGCCGTCATTACCGACTTCGTCCAATACCAGGTGCACCTCTCCCCCAGCGGGGCCGAAAACTGGAGTTGGCTGGCCACCAACCGCAAGGTCGTGCGCAGCGGCATCCTGCATGTCTTGAACACGTATGAGCTGGCGGATGGTTTCTACGATCTGCGTGTGCGGGCGATCCGGCGCGACGGCAACTACAGCGAAGCATTCCTGCGCAAACTCGAGGTGCGCAACGCCGATCCGCCGACCGCCACGCCTGCGGTCAACGAACGGGGCACGCCGCAGCCTGCCTCACCGCTGCTGCCGATCACACCCCAGCCGCCGACCGCCACGCCGACGCCCCAGTTCCGCAGCTTTATCGAGAACGGTCAGGGTATCTTTGCGCCGCGCAACGGCGCCATCGTGCGCGGCAGTGTGCCGATCGTCGGCACCGCGAACGGCAAGACCGTCCTCAACCCGTTTGACCACTTTGAACTGCATGTCAAGCCCAGCGGCGATGCCGAGTGGGGCTGGCTCTACTCGAGCGACCAGCAGCTGTGGCAGTCGCCCCTGTATACCTGGGATACCACGACCGTCGAGGATGGCTTCTACGACCTGCGGCTGCGCAACGTCTATCGCGACGCCAATTACGACGAATACTTTGTCAGCCGCCTGCGCGTGGCCAACCAGACCCCCAACGTGATTCTGAAGCAGCAGGACCAGGTCAGCACCCAGAAGACGGCGCCCGGCATTTACTTCCCGCTCGACGGCACCCAACTTTCCGGCGTCATGCGCATCGAGGGGACCACCGCAGTGCCTGACCTGCTGCGCTGGGAGATCTACTGGTCGCCAAGCGGGGCTGAAGACTGGCAGTTTCTGGTAAGTGATACCCGCCCGCTGATCAACGGCAACCTGGCAAACCTTGATTTGAGCCTCCTTCCGGGCGGTGCGTATGATTTCCGTCTGAGAATTGTCCGGCAGGATTACACCCACACCGACTACCATGTACGTAACGTGCAGGCGACGCCGCCTACGCCTACACCCCTGCCTACCGTTCCACCCATCCCGGGAGGCTAGGCACAGGCACCGAGAGGCAGCACTGGAGAAGTGGAGCAGCACACTGGGGCCAGCCATTTGGGTGCGTCGGAAGGGGGGCTGTATAATGCATAAATTATGCATTCGTTCATTGTTGCGGTTTCAACTGCCTGTACCAGTTTACTAATGGCGGGTGAGGGCAGAAGCAAAGCAGAAAACAAAACGGAACTGCAAGCATCATAATAACTTTCGGAGGTCTCTAATGTACAAAACAAATTGGCAGCGGTTACTGGGTGCGGCCCTCGTGGCGGCAATGCTCGTGACCGGCTTCGCACCTGCGGCGATGGCAGTCACGGCCCAGACGGCGCCGTCGGCTGCACCGCAGCAGGTGTCGGGCGCAAAGGAAGTTACCGGTACGCTGACGGGCGGCCAGTTCAGCAAGATTTGGCTGGCGCTTACCCCGGACAGCAACCCTGGCACGGTCACGGTGACGGCCGACTGGGATCGCCCCAATGCCGACACCAGCAACGTAGGTTTCTACGTATTAAATGAACAAAACCTGCAGAGAGTTCTCGGCGGCGAATCGCTGATTGAGAACAACGTCGGCCAAGGGCAGTCGTCAGTTCTTCTTGAATGGCGCCGACAACGTGCAGGGCGCCAGCTTCAATGCCACCGGCCCTGCTTACACCGTCGTGGTCTACAACGACTCAGCCACAGATGCCAGTTTCACGCTGCGCACCGAAGGTGCCACCGTCGCCGACGATTCCGGCCAGGTGCGCGTCCCGGGTGACGCCACGGCTGAGGCAACCGGCGACGCTGGGGCCACGGGTACAGTTACCGAAACTGTAGCTGCGCCGGCTGCTGCCGCAACCGAAGCAGTAACTGCCACGGCTTCCACGACTGAGACTGCCACGACTGAGACTGCACCGGCTGCTACGCCTGCGCCCACCGCCGCCGTGACAACCACGGCAGCTGCGGCTCCGGCCGGCCCTGTGCGCGCCGAAACAATGCAGGGCTCGCTGCCTGAGCAGTTCAGCCAGCACTTCCTGGGCCTCGAGCCCAGCGTGCGCGATGGCGAAGTCACCCTGGTGATGACCTACGATCCGCAGGACAACACCGAACTGGCCCGCCGTATCAACTTCTGGGTGCTCGACGATGCCGGTTTCAAGCGCTTCCAGGCCGGCGACAGCGCCAGCACGGTCGCGCTGGCGGCTGGTTCCAAGTTCTTCTTGGATCCCGACACCTCCAACAAGCGTTCGGCCACCTTCAAGTCCACCGGCTTTGGCCCGTACACCGTGATCGTGCAGAACAACTCGCGCGTTCCGGCTACCTATGACCTGACGGCCACCGGCGGCATTCTGCTCGATGACTCCGGCCAGACGATCACCGCCCAGCAGGCCGGCGGCACGGCCCCGGCGGCTACCGGCGCCACGACCGAAACGGCCACGGCCGGTGCCACCACGGCTACCACCGCGACGACTACTGCCACGACCACTGCCGGCAGCGGCATAGCCGGTGAACCCGGCGGCTCCTACACCATCAAGTCCGGCGACACGCTGGCGATCATCGCCCGCGATCTCTACGGCGACTATCGCCTGTACGAACAGCTCTGTGCCTTCAACAAGATTGCCGACTGCAACGTGATCGAAGTTGGCCAGGTGATCAACCTGCCGACGGCGGCTGAAATCGGCGCGGTGGCCGCTCCGGCTGCGACGCCGGCTGCTGCCGCTGCCACACCTGAAGCCACCGTTGCGGCTGCTGCGGCAGCAAGCACAGCTGCCACTACGACGGTCACCACGACCGCCGCTGTGACCGGCACCACGCCCGTGACCACGACCGCGCCAACCACCGCGACGACGGCTACAACCGGCACGGCCGGCGTTGCCGCTACCGGTGCGACCACGCGCACGACGACCACCACCGGTGCCACGACTGCCGCTGCCTCCGGCACGCTGCTCGACACGCTGCAGAAGGCGGGTAACTACTCGATCCTCCTCGCCGCCATCGAGCAGGCTGGACTGGAGAGCACGCTGAATGCCGCCGGTCCGGTGACGATCTTTGCGCCGACCGACGACGCCTTCAACAACCTGTTCACCGAGAACAACATCACCGAGGCCCGCTTCCTGCAGATCCCGGAACTGGACAAGCTGCTGCAGCTGCACGTCATTCCGGGCCGCCTGCTGGAGGCTGACCTGGCCAACGGTCAGCAGGAAACCACGCTGGAGGGCAGCAACGTGACCTTCACCGTGACGGCTGACGGCGTCAAGATCAACGATTCCTTTATCACCCAGCCGGACGTCTCCGCCAGCAACGGCGTGATCCAGGCGATCAACGCCGTTATGCTGCCCGCCCGCTAAGCGGACTGCTGGCAAGCCGTCCTGTGCCCGCCACAATGGGGTGGCGAGTGTCCACAATCAACATACGAGGGAGCCGGACATCATTGTCCGGCTCCTTTTATTAGAGGTTTGTGGTAGGTAGAACGGTTGGGTGGACCGCACATCTGTGCTATGATAGGCGCTATGTCCAGGAAACAAAAAGCACCGATCGACGACCCCGCCTGGGACGCCCCCGCGCCGGATGATGTGCCCTCCCGCCAGGTCGACGACGAGCCCCAAACTGCCGGCGCAGCCTACACGGCCGGTTCTGCCCCGTCGACATCCGACGCTATGCCGGTCTTGGCTGCCTTCGACCCGGCCGCCTTTTTTGGCCCCAACGGCCCGCTCGCCGCGCAGATGTACGGCTACGAGCAGCGCCCCAGCCAGGTCGAAATGGCGGGGGGCGTGCGCCAGGCGATCCTCGACCACAAGCATGCCCTGATCGAGGCGCCGACCGGAACCGGCAAGTCTGTCGCCTACCTGGTGCCGGCGATCCTCAGCGGCAAGACTGTCGTGGTGTCCACCGCTAACAAGTCGCTGCAAAGCCAGCTGTTTCAGAAGGACATCCCCTTTCTTCGCCAGGTGCTGGGCCGTGAGATTCGCGCCGTGGTCGTCAAAGGGCGCAGCAACTATGTCTGCAACCTGAAGTGGGAGAAGGAGCTGGCCGAGCAGAAGTACATCTCGCTCTACGATCGCGAGGACGACCAGGTAAAGCTTATGCGCACCTGGCTGGATGAGACCGAGACGGGCGATGTGGACGAACTCCCGTTTGTGCTTGGCACCGATCTACGCCCGCGCGTGGTAAGCTTTCCCGACGACTGCCTCCACGGCGACTGCCGCCATGACGAGGACAACTGCTGGATCAACTTCATGCGCGATGCCGCCGCCGAGGCGCAGGTGATCATCACCAACCATCACCTCCTGCTCAACGCCCTGGAGTTGGGCTTTGCCGGCGAGCGCATCCTGCCGCCTGCCAGCGTCTACGTGATCGACGAGGCGCATCACCTGGAACAGATCGCCACGTCCGTCTACGAGACGGTCGTCACCGACTATACGGTCGAACAGCTGCTGACGCGGACCACGCTCAAGGAGCACGTGCCCGATGATGAGATCGAGCAGCTGCGCTATCTCAACACGCTGGCCTTTCAGGAAGTCTCGAACCAGAGCCGCGACAATGCCTTTCAGATAGGGGAAGAGCTGGAAACTATGCGCCAGCTGGGCAGCGCGCTGAGCAAGCTCGGCCAGCGGCTCAAGCAGGCCAATCCCTACGCCGCCGAGGTCGAGCAGGCGGCCGGTCGCGGCGTGCGCCCGCCCGAAGACGTGGCGGAAAAGAATCGCTACTATGAACTCACCGTCGAGACGGTCAATAGCGCGGCTGCCAAGCTGAGCACGGTCGCCACCAACCGCTATGACGACAAGATGGTGCGCTACGCCGTGCGCATCTTTGAGCGGCGCTACATCAGCATCGAGCTGCACGCCGCGCCCATCGACCCGGCGAGCCTGCTGAGCCAATACCTCTTTCAGCCCGAGAACGATAAGGGCGAGACCGTCGACCGCACCGTCATCTGCACCAGCGCGACACTCGCCACCGACGGCCGTTTCGTGCATTTCAAGGCCCGCTGCGGCATCGCCGAAACCGGGGTCGAGCGCGTGCTGCCGCCGGTGTTTAACTACCAGGAGCAGGCGCTGCTCTACCAGCCGCCGCTGCCGGCCTACGACTACAAGGCCGCCGATGCCTACTACAACGCGGTTGCCGCCGAGGTCGAGCGGCTGCTCGAAGTCAGCCGCGGGCGCACCCTTTGCCTGTTTACCAACTGGAGCGGGCTGCAGCAGGTCAACGAACGCCTGCAGGCTGCTGCGGGTGCCGTGGTCTGGCCGGTGCGCGCCCAGGGCGATGCCCCGCGCGACGCCCTGCTCGCCTGGTTCAAGGAGACGCCCTACAGCGTGCTGCTGGCGACGCGCTCGTTCTGGGAAGGCGTGGACATTCCCGGCGAGGAGTTGAGCATGGTCGTGCTCGACAAGATGCCGTTTCCCACGCCGGGCGACCCACTGCACGGCGCCCGCATGCGTGCCATCGATCAGGAGGGGCGCAGCTCGTTTGACGAGTACATGGCCCCTCTGATGACGCTGGCGCTTAAGCAAGGCTTTGGCCGGCTTATCCGCCGCAGCAGCGACCGCGGCGTGGTGGCGATCCTCGACGAACGGCTGAGCAGCAAGGGCTACGGGCGTCGCGCCCGCCAGGATCTGCCCCTGCGCGCTTCAGCCGCGAGTTCAAGGACGTGCATCGCTTTTTCCAGGTAGAGCGCGAAGGACATCCCGAATTTGCGCTCAACGTGTGGTCAGCAGAAAATGCCGGTTCAGGCAGTGGTACGGCCTGGCGCTGGCAGCTTGTGCGCCTGCAGGATGGCCGTGCGGACGTCGGTGAGGGAGTATACCCTGCGCCCGGCCCTGCTGCCGCCGAAATTCACGCTATCCAGCAAGGGCTGAGCGACCTGCGCCGGCGCGTCGAGCGCGGCGGTCATGCCCCCAGCCGTTACAGCGTTGAAATCCGCTGCAGCGCCGCCACCGCTGCGCAGTTGACCGGTTCCCCGGGCGCCGCTCCGCTGCCGCCCACGTGGGAGGCAGAACAGGCTCACTGGAAGGCACTCATCTTCGCCCCGGTGCGCTACTAGACTTACCAGCTTGCATAGTCTATGGCCCAAAAAATCAGCTTGCGCCTACTGCTGCTCGTCGTCCTATTGGCGGCGGCCAACTTTGGTGGCTACACCTATGCCTTTCTCGCCCGGACTGTCTCTGGCAACCCCTTCTTTGCGCGCGAAACACAGACCGGCACCCTGTGGTCGGGCTATTCGCACTATGTCCAGGGGATGCTCCAGGGCAATTTTCGCGAGGTCGCCGTCTACCAGGATGACTTTTTCCTGATCCTCGGCCGCGCCGCTGCCGCCAGCGCCGGGCTGCTCCTGCTGGCCTTTGTGGTCAGCGTCGCCCTGGGGCTTCTTATTGGCCTGCTGGGTGTACGCCTGCATCCCCCAGGCGTGCGCGATTGGCTGACTGGCGTCACGATTCTGGGGCTCTCGACGCCCGCTTTCTTCATCGGCCGGCTCGGCGTCGCCCTGCTGCTGCTCGTGACCATCAACGCGCGTCTGGGCAGCATTCCGCTGCCGATCCAAGGGTACGGCTGGGATTGGCACCTCATCTTGCCGCTGGTCGCGCTCAGCGTACGTCCCACGGCCATGATCGCCCAAATCGTTGCTGGTCTGCTGGCAGGAGAACTGGGTCAGCAGTACATTGTCGCCGCCCGGGGCAAAGGCCTGACCGAGCGTCGCGTTATCTGGCATCATGCCCTGCGCAACGTGTGGGCGCCGGTGGCGCATGCCCTGGCCGGGGCGGTGCGGCTGCTGGTGGCCGATCTGATCGTGGTCGAGTGGCTATTTGGCTGGCCCGGGCTGGGCTTCTTGATGGCGGCCACCCTGATACCGGCGCAGGTTGCCTCGGCGACCGTCGACGCCGGTTTTCTGGACCCGCCGCTGGTGGCATCGCTGCTCACGATCTTTGCCGCCGTCTTTTTGATTACCGATCTCCTGGCCGGCGCGCTGGCGCGTGCCGCCGACCCGCGCCAGCGGGTGTAGAGTATGATTGTCATGACTGTAACGCCGACTGCAGCGCCGAATGCAACGTCTCCTGCGCGCACCAACCCGCGCAAACTCAGCAACTGGCCGCTCGTACTTGGTACGATCCTCGTGGCCCTGGTCGTAGTGATCGCCGTGGCCGGACCTTGGCTGGCGCCCCAGGATCCCATGGCGCGCACGTCGGTGCTCAACATTGGCGGCAAGTGGGTGGGGCCGCCCTTTCCTGCCTTCTCCAACGGCTTCCTGCTCGGCTCTGATCGGGCCGGCCGCGATATCTTCAGCCGCCTGCTGTGGGCGGTGCGGCCGACCCTCTCCCTCGTCATCATCATTGCTGCCGTGCGCCTGCTGCTCGGGCTCGGCATCGGGCTGGCAGCGGGCTTTGGCACCGGCTGGGGCCAGCGCGCGGCGTCGATCGCCACCCGCCTCGCGCTCGCCGTACCGGTCCTGGTAGTGGCCCTGGCGACGATTGCATTCGTAGGCATCCAGCGCGGCCTGCTGGCGTTCCTGCTCGGCCTCAGCCTGACCGGCTGGGCCGAAACCTCCCGCTATGTCGAGACCCAGACGCGTGTCATTCGCCAGCAGCCGTTTATGGAGGCGGCGCGCAGCATGGGCGCGCCATCGGCCCACCAGGTTATCTATCACATCTTGCGCCACCTCCTGCCGCTGACGGCCATGCTGCTGGCCATCGAGATCAGCAGCACGCTGATGACTACTGCTGCGTTGGGCTTCCTGGGTTACTACATCGGCGGCGGCGCCTGGCTCGCGGTCGAGGACTTTGTCGCCCGCAGCACCGCCGGCATCCCCGAACTCGGCCAGATGCTGGCGGCCGCCATCGAGCAGATCCTTGATCCCTGGCCCATGATCGTCGTCGGCAGCTTTGTCGTGATGATTATCTTTGGCTTCAGCCTGCTCGGCGAAGGGCTGCGCCGCCGGCTGCAGGGGGAACGAGCGGGGCAGCTGAGCTGGCTCCACGCCGGCCTGAACCGTGTCGCCGGCTGGATCAACGGCGGCGTTCTGCCCGCGGTACCGGCCGCCCGGCGCCGGTGGGAGCTTGCGGCGGGCGCCGTGCTGTTCGTCGTGATCGCCGCCGCCGGCGCCGCGTTCTGGCTGGCGCAGGCCAATGCCGGCGCCCCGGCGCCCGGCGGGTTCAGCCTGGCGCTGCCGGGTGGCAGCTACTGGGGCTCGCAGCGCCACGACGCCTATGGCACGCTGCAGATCGACGCCGCCGGCCCTCTGACGCCGACCGTCTTGTGGTCCTATCAACTCCCAGGCGGGTTTGCCGGCGGGGCCGCGGTGAGGGCTGACGGCACCGTCTACGCGGCCGGCGCTGATGGGACCGTCATTGCGCTGGATGCAAATGGGAAGGAGACGCAGCGCTGGACGATCCCTGCCGCCCCCGTCGGCTCGCCGGCCCTGGGCGCAGACGGCACCTTGTACGTGGTCGACGCCGACCTGGGGCTCTCTGCCCTGGCGCCCGACGGGGGCACCCGCTGGCGTTTTACCAGCGAAGGCCGCCGCCCGACGTCCGGTCCCGTGGTAGGTCCTGACGGCACAATCTACTTCACGCGCGTCGACCGCGTTCAGGCCGTGAGCCCGGCAGGCGCAGCACTGTGGGTGTCGCCCGGTGTCGAAGGCACCACCGTCGAGACCCCGCCGCGCCTGTCGCCCGACGGCACCCTCGTCTTCTTGTCGAACAATATCTTTCTCGCCACCACAGGCGAGCGGGCGGCGTTAGCACTCCCGATCAAGGACGAGATGCAGTTCATGATGCCGGCCTATGTCACCGGTGCTGATGGGGGCACCTACCTGGCGGCCGGCAACAACGCCATCCGCTGGCACGTCGAAAACGGCCAGGCCGTGGCCGACAACATGATCGCGTGGAACATCGGGGGTCTGAGCATCTATCTTCCCACCGACTCCGGCATAGCCGCCAACGGCGATTTTTGGATCTTCTACGGCACAAATCTTGGCAACTCGCGGATCGTCTGGCTCGATCCCGAGAGCCGGGCGCTCGCCAACATCGAGGTCCTGCAGACCCGTATGCGTCTGCTGGGCATCGACGCGGCCAACCGTGCCTACATGTGCGCCACCGCTGGCCCTGCCCTCTGCATGGCGCTGGACGTGGGCGCCAAGGGCAGCATCTGGACCCTGACCGCGCCTCAAGGTACCAACGTCACGGGCGGCGCGCTGGCCCCCGGCCGCCTTTACATCACCACCGCGGACGGCTGGCTCCACGCGCTCGGCAGCGAGGGTTAGCGTACGAGATAGATGATCGCCACGATCACGCCGATCGTGATCACCACGGTGCGCAGCACGTTGGGCTTGATCGTCCCTGCCATCCGGCCGCCGAGTATGCCGCCCAGGATGGCGCCGATCGCCATCACCACGGCCGCCGACCACACCACCTGGCCCGAAAACAGGAAAAAGGTTGCGGCCGCCACGTTGACGGCAAACGCCACCGCCTGCTTGAGGGCGTTGAGACGGTTGAGCGACTCCTCGATCACCAGGCCCAGCACGGCCAGGATGATCACGCTCAACCCGGCGCCAAAGTAGCCGCCGTAGATCGAGGCCAGGAGCACCGGAGGGATCGACCACCACTCCGGCAGGCCCGTATGCCCCTGCTTGGCCGCGCGCCGTGTCAGCCAGGCGCGCACCTTGCCCTGCACCGCCAGCAGGAAACAGGCTAGCAGAATCAGGTAGGGGATCAGCTCGCGAAAGACCTTTTCCTCCGTGCGCAGCAGCAGGAGCCCGCCGAGGAGGCCGCCCACCACGCCCGTCGGCAGCAGCCACCACAGCCGCCGCTCCTGCCCGCGCAGGTCGTTGCGCTGTGCGAAGGTCCCGCTCAGGTAGCCGGGCGCCAGCGCCACCGTATTGGTGATGTTGGCCGCCACCGGTGGGACGCCGACGGCGGTCAGCAGCGGAAAGGTAATCAACGTGCCGCCGCCCGCCAGTGCGTTCACCGCCCCGCCGGCCACGGCGCCCAGCCCAACAATCAAGAGGTCGAGTAAAGAAAGAGGATCAGACATAAACCTGCCAAGGAAATTCACATGCAAATGAAATGAGTCTAACCGTCTCATTGTAGCGGTAGCCGATGGATCCGAGCAATAAGCAGGCGCTTGCGCGTTTGTGGGTTATGAAAGTGGCGCGTGGCTGATCCTACAGGATGGACAGTTATGTGTGTACAATACAGGCAAAACCATAGAAGGGGGACGTTATGCAGCCAGAGGGCAAGACCAAGATCACGAAACCGCCTGCACGCAAGGGCGGCGCTGGCGCACGCCTGTTTGCGCTGCTGGCGCTGGCGGGCGGCGGCTTTTTGCTGTATCGCAACGGCGAGACCTGGCTCCGCTCGCTGCTCCTGTACCTGTCGCGCGCCGGCTGGGCCCGGTCGCTGGTGACCGGCTTTCCCCCGGCCTGGCTGGTCGCCCGCCGCTTTGTGGCCGGCGAATCGGTCGACGAGGCGATCGACGCGACCCGGCAGCTGAACGCCCGCGGCCTGCTGGCGACGATGGACTACCTCGGCGAAAGCGTCAGCCAGGCCGCCGAAGCCAACACCGCCCGCGACCAGATCCTCTACCTGCTCGACCGCATCGACGCCGCCGCCGTCGACGCCAACGTCTCGCTCAAGCTGAGCCAGCTGGGCCTCAATATCGACGAGAACCTGGCCGTCGGCAACCTGCGCATGATCCTCGAACGCGCCCGCAAGTACGGCCGCCGCGTGCGCATCGATATGGAGGAGAGCGCGCTGGTGGACGTCACCCTCGACATCTACCGCCGCCTGCGCTTTGGCGAGGGCTTCGACAACGTCGGCGTCGTGATCCAGGCCTACCTGTTCCGCTCCGAGCAGGATGTCAAGCAGCTGATCGAGGAGGGCGCGTGGGTGCGCCTGGTCAAGGGCGCCTACAAGGAGCCGCCGGATATCGCTTTCGCCCAGAAGGCCGACACGGACGCCAACATGGTGCGCCTGATGCAGATGATGCTGAGCGAGCAGGCACGCAAGAACGGCGTCTACCTGGCCGTCGCCAGCCATGACGAGGCGATCATCACCGCCACCACCGACTTTGCCCAGCGCAACAACGTGGGCCGGCAGGAGTACGAGTTTCAGCTGCTCTACGGCATCCGCCGCGATCTGCAGGAGGCGCTGGTCGCCCAGGGCTACCGCGTGCGCATCTACGTGCCCTACGGCACGGCCTGGTACCCCTACTTCATGCGCCGCCTGGCCGAGCGGCCGGCGAACCTGTGGTTCTTTGTGAGCAACTTCTTTAAGGGGTAGACGTGCAGGCGCCTCACGTGCGCAAGGACTGGCTGCTCACAGAAACTCAGTTCGGCCAGTGGCAGTGGGCAGCGCCTCGCACGTGAGTTACCGCGTCAGCATCTCCAGCGGCAGGTGGTCCACGCGGTTCTGGTAGCGCAGCGCGACCCGGCGGCCCTTGCCAAAGTCGACGCGGGTGACCGCCGTGTTGAGATGGCTGAAGTGGACGCGGTTGCCATAGGGCTCGTCGGGCACAAAGAGCGCGTGCATCAGCGCATCCAGAAACGTGCCGTGCGTGACGAGCGCAATGGTTGACCCCTCGCACTCGTCATAAAGCGCAAACAGCCGCTGCGGCCACCCGGCAGGCGCGCGTGTAGCAGACGTCCATCTCCTCGTAGCCGCCCATCCACCAGCCCTTGTCGCCGACGCCTTCCACCACTCGGTAGGTGGCGAACTGCTCCGCGATTTCGGCCGCTGTCAGCCCGGGATAGCCCACGATGTCGCCCAATTCGGGGTTGCCGGTGAAGATGCCGCCGTGCTCGTGGATGTCCACCCACACCTCGGGCACGAGCCCGAGCGCGCGGCTGATCGGCAGCGCCGTCTGCATGGCGCGCAGCATGGGGCTGACATAGAGCCGCGTGACCGGGTACTCGGTGGTCACCCACCCCAGCCGCTGCGACGGCGGGATCGGGTTGGCCGTGCCCGCCGCCATCTTCTCTGCCAGCAGCTCCGCCTGGCGCTGCCCGATCTCCGACAGCGGCGGCTCATACACCCGCCCCGCCATGTACGCCGCATAATCGTGGCCGTGGGTCTCGGCCAGCACATTGTTGGCCGACTGCCCGTGCCGTATGAACAACACTCTCACGTCGAATGCTCTTTCTTTTATTTCCCCGCTCACAGGCGCGGGGTCACCTTGGCCAGCCGGTCCACCATCTTCTCGAGGTCGCTGGTGCGCTCGGCAATGCTGAAACGGATGTGCCCTTCGCCGGCCGCGCCAAAGGCGCTCCCGGGCGTGGAGACGACCAGCGCCTCGTCGATCAGCGCCTGGGTGATCTCCAGGCTGCTCTTCTTGCTGTGCGTGAACTTGGGGAAGACGTAAAACGCCCCTTCGACCGGCGGGCACTCGATGCCCGGAATCTCCTCAAAGGCGTCCAGCACAAGCTTGCGCCGCTGGTCGTAGACCGCCACCATCTCCTTGATGCACTCCTGCGGCCCAGTCAGCGCCGCCACGCCCGCCGCCATGGTAAAGCTGGCCGCCGACTGGGCGCTGTGCGTCTGGTAGACGCGCGCCAGCTTGACGATCGGCTGCGGCCCCGCCAGCCAGCCCAGCCGCCAGCCGGTCATGGCATAGGCCTTGGAGAAGCCGTTGACGATGATCGTGCGCTCGGCCATGCCCGGTTCGGCCGCCAGGCTGTAGTGCACGTGGTCGCCAAAGATGATGTGCTCGTAGATCTCGTCGCTGAGCACGTACAGGTCGTGCCGGCACGCCACGTAGACGATGGCGTCGATCTCGGCGCGGCGTCAGCACCCGTCCCGGTGGGGTTGTTGGGGCTGTTGACCATCAGCAGCTTGGTCTTGGGCGTGATGTAGCGTTCGAGCAGGTCGGCGGTGATCTGAAAGCCGTCCTCGCTGCGCAGCGGCACGCTGACCGGCACTCCGCGCTGCAGCAGCACCATGGGCGAGTAGCTGACCCAGGAGGGATCCAGCACGAGCACCTCGTCTCCCGGCTCGAGCAGGGCCGCCAGCGTGGCAAACAACGCCCACTTGGCGCCCGGCGTGACCATGATCTGCTCCGGCGTGATGTGCTGCACGTTGTTCTCACGCTTGAGCTTTTCGACGATCGCCTTGAGCAGAGCCGGCGTGCCCGGCGAGGGCGGATAGTGGGTGTCGCCCGCCCGGATCGCCGCAAACCCGGCCTCGACGATATGGCTGGGCGTGTCGAAGTCCGGCTCGCCGCCGGCCAGGCTGACCACGTCCTTGCCGGCCGCCTTGAGTTCGCGTCCACGCTGCATCATCATCGTCGTCGGCGAGGCCGGGACGGAGGTCACTAGGGAAGAGAGATTTTTCATTGGGCTAGCTCACCTGGGTTGGCGCCTGGTCTGGCGCATAAATTGGCGCATGCTGCACGTTTTGATAGGCGAAAATAACGCGCATCCAGTATGCCACAGGCTAAGACAAAGCTTGAATTGCGCAAGTCGGATTCGTAAATACAGGAACTGCTGTATCTTCTTGCATCGTTATGGATATAGATTATGGTATACTCCGTAACCAAGTTGCCCGTGAACGGGCCGAGGAACAGCGCATTCGTGTTGAATTGTTTAAATTGCTGCAGGCAGGGGCACCTGCTGGGCAGTTCCTTGCGAACGCCCGCCGCTGCAGTAGGAGGAAATCGTGTGAAGTCGGCGACCTTATTTCTCGCACCATTGGTCGCTTTGCTGCTGCTTTTGCTGCCTGCTCCGGCGTCTGCCTTCTCCCCGACCGCCTTGCAGCAGGCCGATGCTCCGCTGCCGTCGCCTACCCCTGAAACCAGGCTCGAATCGACGCCTGAGCCCACTGCAGAGCCAACAGCACGCCAACGCAGAGCCAACGAAGAACCTACGCCCACACCCGAAGCGTCGACGCCCATTAGTGATCTGCACGCGACTGCCGGCAGGCTGCGCGGTCGCGTGGAAATTGGCTGGAGTGTCGCGTCCGCGCCGGATCAGGCCGGCACCGTGTTCGTCGTAGAGCGTTCGACCAACGGCAGCTCCTGGCGTCCTGTCAAGGCCTGCTACGTGCAATACGACCGCGATGCGGGCGGGTTTGGGTGTACGGACTCGCGCCTTGCCAGCGGCGCCACCTATGCCTATCGGGTGTGTCTTACCGGCAAAGCCACCAGCTGCTCCAATGCCCTGACGACCGATCCGGTCTCCGTCAAGGCCCCATAGGCGTGCACGCCCACATGGTCTATTCCGGTCCGGGCAGGTTAGGGCACGTCTTGCGATAGCTGCTGACGTCGGTGGGGAAATACTGCGTCCACTCGTCGAGCGTGAGATTGCGCCCTGCGGTGTGGCACGCCTCGGCGATCAGCTCGTCGACGCTGAGCGACCAGCCCCGGAGTCGTACCGTCGCCGCTGCCCGACACCAGCCAGGTGCCGTCGGGCGCAAAGCTGACGCCGTTGACGCTGCTGCCGTGGCCGGCTAGCACATCCGGTTCGGCGGACGGGTTCACCGTGCTCCATAGATAGACGGCCCCATCCGAACCGGCGCTGGCCAGCACCTTCCCGTCGGCGCTGAAATTGACCGCGTTGACCTCGGTGCCGTGGCGGGTGAGCTGCGCCGGCGCAAAGGCCAGCGCATCGGCGTTCCAAACCCAGACCGCACCGTCTCTGCCCGCGCCTGCCAGCCAAGGGCCGGCGGGCTGGACTGCCACGTCCAACAGTCCCTCGGCAGGACCCTGCAGTGCCTGTTTCTCCGCACCCGTCGCCACTTCCCAGATGCGCAGTGTGCCGGTACCCCCGCCCCCACTCACCAGCGATTTGCCATCGGCCGTGAACGCAACACCGGTCACAGCGCCGGTATGGCCGGTCAGCTCGCGCACCAGTTCGCCGGTCTTGGCGTTCCACAGCCGTACCACGCCGTCTTCGCCGCCGCTGGCCACCAGGCCACCGGCCGGGCTTTCGGTGGAAGCTTCTGCCGGGCTTTCTGCCACGGTGGAGATGGCGTCATCGCTGGCGTGCCAGCGCCGCAGCAGCGTGCCCTCGTGCGTGTCCCAGGCCGTGATGCTGCCGTCCTTGGCCCCCGCCCACAGCACTGCTGCCGTAGGGCTGTAAGCAATCGCCGACACGGGCGAGTCGCCACGCGCCAGCGCCAGGTCTTTTGTGCCGGTACGTGCATCCCAAAGCTGAATGGTCGAATCGTCAAACGTAATCGACGCCAGCTGCGTGCCGTCGGTGCTGACGGCGACGTCGGCGACGGCCGATCCAGCCGGGAGCACCTGGTGCGGTTCGGCAAACGGACTTTTCGTGTGCCAGATGCGCAGCGAGCCATCGTAGCCCGCCGTGACCAACATCTCCGGCGGCGCTTGCTCGCCACCAGTGCCGCCGCCGGGCGCGCGGCGCCGCCAGCGCATTGATGGCGTTGTCGTGCCCGCGTACGACAAGGGGTTCGGCATCGGGGTTGCGATAGTTCCACAGCCGCACCTCGCCGTCGTAGCCGGTGCTGACCAGAACCGGGCCGCCGTCCCCTTCGGCAAAGGCCAGGCCGCGCACGTTGGCGGTGTGGCGCCCCAGCAGGACGTTGTCGTCAGGCTGGGCCACGTTCCATAGGCGCACTTCGCCGCCGTCGTCCGCGCTGGCCAGCCAGCTGCCGTCCGGCGAGAAACTCAGGGCGTGGACGGCATCGCTGTGACCGCGCAGGGGAATGGATGTCACTGCCGGGGCGGCCTGCTCCTGGCCCGGCTCGGCCAGCTGCGGCACGCGCCAGAGGCGCACACTCCCGTCGCTGCCGCCGCTTGCCAGCCACTTGCCGTCTGGGCTGTAGATGACCAGGTTGATAAAGTTGGCCAGCGCCGAGCCTTCGCCCGCGGCTAGCACCGCCAGCTGCTCGCCATCCTCGCTGCTCCAGATGCGCACCGAACCGTCATTCCCTGCGCTCGCCAGCTGCTGCCCGTCGGGGCTGAACGCCAATGTGTTGACCGCCCCTGTGTGCCCGCTCAGTGTGAGCCCATCTGCCGGCGCCGCGCCGATCTGCCAGAGACCAACCGTACCGTCCTCGCCCGCCGCTGCCAGCCGGCTGCCGTCCGGCGCCAGCGCCAGTGCGTACAAGGGAGACTGCCGCTCGCCGGGCACCGTGCTGGTGTCACCCATGATGACTTTGCCCGTAATGACTTTGCCCTGGACTGCATCTGCCCCCGCATCCGGCCTCGTATCGGCCTGGTGCCACGACCACGCGCGCAGCGTGCCGTCGGCGCCGGCGCTGTACAGCGTGCGATCATCGGCGCCAAAGGCCAGGGCAAACACCGGGCCCTCGTGTCCCGACAGCAAGCGGGGAGCCGTGTTGAGGTCCTGAAGATCCCAGAGATGAATGCTGCCGGTTACATCGCCGGCAGCAACCCAGCGCTCGTCGCCGCTTACGGCGAGCGCCGGCGTTTCCGTGTCGGTGCGCAGCGGCGTGCCGCCGGTGGCGCCCAGAATCGAGCGGAGGCGCTGGACGGATTCCGCCAGCGGCGCTTCCCCGTTCTCACGCTGCATGCGCAGCGACTCGATCGCCAGCAGCAGGGCCGCTTGAGGATGCTGAGCGAGCTCGAGCAGGGCGTTGTTGGCCAGCTGGTTCGCACGCACGATCCGGCTGTACGCAGCAGTCTTGCCTTGTTCTTCGGCCAGCTTGGCATTCATGGCCTGCACGGTCGCCTGTGCCGCCAACTGCACCGCCTCCTGCGCTTTTGCCCCGCGGGCTGCTTCTGCGGCGACCTGGGTCTGCACGGCTCGCCAACGCCGCCTGCTGCTGCGCCACGGTGCCCTCCATGCGCCGCACGCTTCCCGCAAACCAGAAGGCCAGCAACGCCAAGGATGATCGTGACGACACAGAGCCCCAGCAGCGCCAGCAGCAGGCAGTGATGGTTCGCCCTGCTCGCCCTGCCCCGGACGACTTGTGCCGGTCCCACGGCGGGCTGCTGTTCTTCCTGCTGCGTCGCTTGGCCCTCTTCCCGATAGGGAGCTTGGGCTGCGCTCAGAATCGAGCTTAGAATCGTACTCTGTCTCGATGTTCACGGCTTGCCTACAGACTTGCCAAAACCTGGCCGGCGTCAAGCTCCACCCCGGGCCACCGGAATTCGGGAGGCAGGGGCGCCACCAAAACACGTTCGCCGCCCCATTCCAGCGGCGGCAGCAGAAGCCGGCGGGCATGCAGCAGCAGGCGGGGCGCTGTCTGTAGTTCGCCGTATAAACGGTCACCTAGGATGGGGGCCTGCATGGCTGCCAGGTGCACACGGAGCTGGTGGGTGCGGCCTGTCTGCGGCCACAGCCGCACCAATTGTCGATCAGGCTTGCGCCGCCGTGACCATATACCGCGTCACGGCTCCTTGGCCACCTTTGGCGACTACGATCATGCGCTCCCGGTGCTGTGGATCCGGCGCCAGGCGCGCCGTTGATGAGCCCCTCCGCTTCCAGCCGGTTAGGCGCTGCCACCACGGCCACGTATTCTTTCTCGATCGTATGCTCGCGGAAGGCGGCGCTGAGCACGCGGTTGGCGTGCGCCGTGCGGGCCAGCACCAGCACGCCCGACGTATCGCGATCCAGCCGGTGCACCAGCACCAGCGGGCCAAACTGCGTCTCTGCCAGCGTGTGCAGGTTGGGCGCATCCCGATGCGGCGGCTTTTCGGCCAGCAGCCCAGGTCGGCTTGTCGACCACCACCATGTGCTCGTCGCTCGCCAGCAGCCAGCGCGGGTCCCACGTTGACAAAGGCGCCGGTTTTGCTGCCGGCGCCTCCTCGATCTCGATGCGGTCGCCGTTGTGCACCTGCCACGATGCCAACCACACCGCTTTGCCATTCACCTGTACGCCGCGCGCTCCTATCAGACGCTGTACGGCCTGCCGCCCCCACTCGGGGAAGCGGCGGCGCAGCACCTGGTCGAGCCGCGCCGGATCGCGCAATCCGTCGACTGTAAATGCGAGTTCATGCCTTGTCGTCAGCCAGCACCTCGGCGATTGCAGAACAGAGATAATCCATGTTGTCCTCGGTCATGCCCGCCACGCTGATGCGGCCCGAGCCGACGATGTAGATGCCAAAGCGCTCGCGCAGCGCCTTGACCTGGTCGGTGTTGAGGCCCGAGAATGAGAACATGCCGTGCTGGCGCGCGATAAACGAGAAGTCGCGGTCGACACCCTTTTCCTGCAGCGTCTCGACAAACAGGTGGCGCATCGTGTTGATGCGGTCGCGCATGTCCGCCACCTCGGCCTCCCACTGCCGGCGCAGCTGGGGGTCGTTGAGCACGGTCGCCACGATCGCACCGCCATGCGCCGGCGGGTTCGAGTAGTTGGCACGCGCCACGCGCTTGATGTGGCTGAGCGCCGCCTCGGCCTGCTTGTCGTCCGGCGCCACCAGCGTCAGCGCGCCGACACGCTCGTTGTACAAGCCAAAGTTCTTGGAATAAGAGCTGGCGACGAGCATGCTGTCGCAGTGCTGTACCAGCTGGTGCAGGCCCGCCGCATCTTCCTCCAGGCCGTTGGCAAAGCCTTGGTAGGCAAAGTCCACCAGCGGCAGCAGCTTGCGCTCTGCCAGCACTTCGCCCAGCGCCTGCCACTGCTGCGGCTGCAGGTCCACGCCCGTGGGGTTGTGACAGCAGCCGTGCAGGACGACGACGTCACCTGCGGGCGCCGCGCGCAGGGCGTTGAGCATGGCCTCAAACGCCACGCCGTTGGTCTGCTTGTCAAAATAGGGGTAGGTGGCGGTCGGCAGGCCGGCGGCGTTGAATACCTGGGGGTGATTGGGCCAGGTCGGATCGCTCAGCCACACGGTGCGCTTGCCCAGCGTGGAGAAGACAAAGTCCGCCGCCACGCGCAGCGCGCCTGTGCCGCCCGGTGCCTGTGCCGTTACGGTGCGCTGTGCCGCCAGGACAGGATGGTCGGCGCCAAACAGCAGCTCGACGGTCGCGCGATCGAACTCGGGCTGCCCGTCGATCGGCAGGTAGTTCTTGGTGTTCTCACTGCGCAGCAGGCGTTCTTCTGCGCTTTTCACCGAATCCAAAATGGGGGTCTGGCCGGCCGCATCCTTGTAGACGCCGACGCCCAGGTTGACTTTACTGGCGTTCTTGTCTTTCTTGAATGCCTCGGTCAGGCCAAGAATTGGGTCGGGCGGCGCCGCAACAATTGTTTCAAACATAGTCCCGTTTCCTGTTTCCCTCAATGTGTTTTCGTGTTTTGTCTGGCACCAGCCATTGTCCGTCCAGCCGCCCTAATTGACAAATAGTTCGACCGGCGCAAACTGCTCCACGTCGACCAATCCACGGTCGGTCAGCTTAAGCTTGGGGATAACCTCCAGCGCCATAAAGCTCATCGCCATAAAGGGATCGTGGAGCGGCGAACCCAGCGCGGCGGCAGCAGCGCGCAGCGCATCATAGCCGCCTGCGCACCTCGGCGATGGGCCGGTCGCTCATCAGCCCGCCGACCGGCAGGGGCAGCGCCGCCTGCACTGCACCGCCGGCGACGACGACCAGCCCGCCGCCCATGTCGGCCACTGCCTGCGCTGCCAGCCGCATCGACTCGTCGTCGGCGCCGATCACGACCAGGTTGTGATGATCATGGGCGACCGTGCCCGCCATTGCGCCGCGCGTGAGCCCAATACCCTGGATAAAGCCCAGCCCCATGCTGCCGGTGGCATGATGGCGTTCGATGCACTGCCATCTTCAGCACATCGCTGATTGGGGTCGGCGGCTGCAAATCCATCCACGACCTGCACAGGCAGGATCCGTTCTTCGGTCACAAGCTGGTCTGGCAAGGCAGCCGATCACCCGCATGAACTGGCCGCGTGCCGGGATGCGGAAGTCTACAGCAGGCCATGCGACGTTGACAGAGGCGCCGACTGTGGGGGGGAGTGGAATGGAGGGCAGCTGCGTGGAAGTCAGCAGGCTCCCAGCTTCGGCGACCAATTGCCCGCCGGCATACACCTGGCGCGGGCGCAGATCGCGCAGGTCGTCGCACATCAGCAGGTCGGCGCGCCGGCCGGGTGCGATGGCGCCGCGGTCGCGGCAGCCCAAAGCACTCGGCCACGTTGAGCGTCGCCATCTGGATCGCCAAGAGGGGATCGATGCCATAGTCGATCGCCTGCCGCACCATAAAGTCGATGCTGCCCTCGTCCAACAGATCCGCTGGGACGCGGTCGTCGGTGCAGAAACAGATGCGCCGGCTGTTGGCGGGGTGACCAGTGGCAGCAGGGTGCGCAGATTCTGCGCATTGGTCGCCTGGCGGATCAGGATGTAGAGCCCGCGACCCAGCTTCTCCTGGGCTTCGGCCACGGTTGTGCACTCGTGTTCGGTGTCGATACCTGCGGCCACGTAGGCGTTGAGCGCCTTGCCCAGCCAGCCCGGCGCGTGGCCGTCGATGGGCCTGCCGCGAAAGGCCTCCAGCTTGGCCAGGATTGCAGGGTCGCCGCCGGTGACCCCGGGATAGTTCATCATTTCGGCCAGTCCGTGCACGATCCCCTCCTGCAGCAGCGGCGCAAGGTCCTCAGCCTCAAGCCGTGCCCCATTCGACTCCATTGCCGTCGCCGGGACACAGGAGGGCGCCATCAGAAAGACGCTGAGCGGCAGCCCGGCACAGGCGGCCGCCATGTAGCGGATCCCTGCCACGCCGGCCACATTGGCGATCTCATGCGGGTCGGCGACGATGCTGGTCACGCCATGCGGCAGTACGGCGGCCGCAAACTGTGCCGGCACCAGCAGGCTGCTTTCGATGTGGACGTGGGCGTCGATCAACCCCGGCGTGACATAGGCGCCGTGCGAGGTCGACCTCCTGCTGCGCCGCATAGCCCGGTCCGATCCCCGCGATGTGGTCGCGCCAGATCGGCAATATCGCCCTGCTCTGCCATGCCCGTGAAGACGTTTACGATCTTCGCATTGCGCAGCAGCAGGTCTGCCGGTTGCTCGCCGCGGGCTGCTGCCAGCAGACGGCTTTTCTCCATACGCCCGTTCATACGTAATCCTTCACAGTCCCTGAATCGTTATGTTTAGACGCATTATAGCACAGCGGTAAATCACACCGGGCAGCGACAGTTTGTGCCGGTTCCTCTGGCTTTCTTTTCCTTAACAGAGCGTTACTCGGCAGTCGCCGTGTCATCTATTGCGGCATTCGCCTGACATTCGTCTAAGAAAAGTGGCAATTTTGCTGTAGAAATGACGTATTCCTGCATATTCGCAAAAATTAGGGATTGAAATATTCTCAAAATGCATTACAATATGCAAAGAGAATAACAACGGGAGTGGCAAAATCAGTTGCACCCGTCTATTCTCGCCAACAACTGCGACGCCAGCAACTGGCCTCGCCCCATACAGACAACAGCGAACTATGCGGATCACTTTTCTGGGTGCGGCTCGAGAGGTGACCGGTTCGATGCACTTGATTGAGGTCAACGATCAGCGTGTGCTGCTCGAATGTGGCCTCTTTCAAGGGCGGCGCGCCGAAACCTACGAGCGCAATCTAAATTTCCCCTTTGACCCGGCGTCGATCGATGCGGTGGTGCTTAGCCATGCCCACATCGACCACAGCGGCAATCTTCCCGATCTCGCCAAGGATGGCTTTCGCGGCAACATCTGGTGCACGCAGGCGACGCGCAACCTCTGCACCTTTATGCTCATGGACAGCGGTCACATCCAGGAGCAGGACGTCGAGTACGTCAACAAGAAGCGCGCGCGCGACGGCGAGCCGCCGATCGAGCCACTTTACACGCAAGCTGACGTGCGCGCCTGTCTCGACCAGTTTGTCGGCATCGGCTTCCACCGCAAGGTCACGGTAGCCGACGGCGTCGACGTTACCTTTAGTCGAGGCCGGTCATATCCTGGGTGCTGCCTCCGTGCAGGTCGATATCCGCGAACGCAGCTACCGGCAAGCAGTGGCGGCTCGTCTTTAGCGGCGACATCGGCCGCGCCGCAGAGCCCGATCCTGCGCCCCCCGCAGCCGTTTTCGGAAGCCGATATCGTCATCATGGAGAGCACCTACGGCGACCGGCTGCACGGGGACTATGCCGACGCCCGCAAGAAGCTGCGCGACGTGGTCAACAAGACGGTGCGCAAGCGCGGCAAGATTATCATCCCAGCCTTCGCCGTCGGGCGCACGCAGGAACTTGTCTACGCCCTCCACCAACTGGACGCACGCGGCGATATTCCCGACATTCGCGTCTTTGTCGACAGCCCGCTGGCCGTCAACGCCACCGACGTCTTTCGCATGCACCCCGAGGCGTGGAACGAGGCCGTGCAGAAGTTCCTCGTCGGCGAAAACGAGCGCAGCCCCTTCGACTATCACGAAGTCGAGTACGTGCGCGATGTGCGGCGCAGCAAACAGCTCAACAATCGCACGCGAGTCCGCCGTGATCATCAGCGCCAGCGGCATGGCGGAAAGCGGGCGCATCCTGCACCACCTCAAGAACAATATCGAGGATGCCCGCAATACGGTGCTGCTGGTGAGCTTTATGGCCGAGAACACGTTGGGGCGCAAGCTGCAAGACGGCGAGCCGCGCGTCAGCATCTTTGGCGAAACCTACGACGTGCGCGCCGATGTCGAGAAGATCGACGGCTACAGCGCCCACGCCGACCAGAAGGAACTGCTCGCCTGGGTCGATCCGGTCGATCGGCAGCGGCTGCAGCAGGTCTTCCTGGTGCACGGCGAGCCCACGGCGATGGATACGTTCCAGCGCCTGCTGCACGGCGAAGGCTTTGCCGAAGGTTACGGCGCC
Organism: uncultured Chloroflexia bacterium; assembly: GCA_963701415.1. Lineage (GTDB taxonomy): Bacteria > Chloroflexota > Anaerolineae > Caldilineales > Caldilineaceae > Fredericiella. Next base: position 172,901 of record CAVPAH010000012.1, on the reverse strand, counting down.
CGAACGCGGGCAGGCGTTTGAGTTTTGAGGTGCAGTACTGGTTTTGGTTCACCCCGGCGGTGAAGGGCAGTCAATGGCGGCGCGGTGTAGAAGTTGCGGATCTCGCCGCGTCGCCGGCTTCGCTCCCGGTTGGACATAGGTTCATCCCAAACAACAGGTCATTCGTCAAGCATTTCATGAAAGGAGTCTGGTCATGAAGCGATTTACAGCCAGAGCACGCCCGTTGCGGGGTGCTGTGCTGACCTTCATGCTGGCCCTCACATTGCTTGGCGCGTTGCTACCCGGTGCGGCGTTGGCGGCGCCGTCGGGGGAAGCGGCGCCCTCAGCAATCACTAAGCCAGCAGAATGGGGCGGCGGCAATTGCAGCACGTGGTACACGGTGCAGTTTGGAGACACTCTGAGCAGCATCGCCGTGCGCTTTGGCACGTCCGTCAATGCCCTGATGCAGGCCAACGGCATCTGGAACCCCAACCGCGTGTTGGTGGGCCAGACGCTGTGCATCCCCGGCGGATGGAATCCGCATCCGCCCCCACCGCCGCCATCCGGCAACTGCGTGGCCTGGCACTGGGTGAAACCCGGCCAGACCCTCAGCGGCATTGCCGCCTGGTACGGCGTCAGCCCCTGGGCACTTGCCCAGGCCAACGGGATCTGGAACTGGAACCTGATCTTCGTCGGGCAGCAGCTGTGCATTCCTGGCGGTGGCGGCTGGCATCCGCAGCCACCACCACCACCGCCAGCCCCCACCGTGCCCGCCAGAGCCCTGTGGCAACCCGTGCGGCCAGCCTTGCCCGCTGCCGCCGCCGCCGCCACCACCGCCGCCGCCTCCACCCTGCCCGCCGCAGCCCTGCCCGCAGCCGTGCGGCCAGCCCTGCCCCGTGCCGCCGCTGTACGGCGCGTGGAACGGCGAGTATTTCAACAACCGCGACCTGGCCAGCGCCGCCGACCTTCGTGCGCCAGGATCCCAACATTGCCTTTGACTGGGGCACGTGGGGACCGGGCAACGGCGTTGGCGCCAACAACTTCAGCGTGCGTTGGACCAAGGTCGAGGAATTCAGCGGCGGCAACTATCGTTTCTGGGCCACGGTCGACGACGGCGTGCGCATCTGGGTCGATGGCCAGTTGATCCTCGACTACTGGCGCATCGGGCCGGCCACGACCGTTCAGTGCGACCACTATCTCTCTCCAGGGCCTCACACCATAAAGGTCGAGTATTTCCAGGCCGAAGGTGTTGCGGTGATATACGTGAAGTACGCTCGGTTGTAGCCTGTTGTTGGGATGTGGATTGTAGAAATCCAGGGAAACGGGTGGCCCGCAAGCCACCCGTTTTCTGGTTTTATGGGGCTGCTTTGCGCGGGGCTGCGGCGATTGGCGTTCGGTTCGCCGGCAATTGCCTCCAGCACGGCTTGCCGCGTCCAACTGCACGATGGCGGCATTCAGCTGTCGCACCGCCGCTTCCAGTCCGATTGACTCGACATAAGTGAGGGCGGAGGCGATCAGTTCGACCACGGGCGCGCCGGCCGGGCGGAAACGCGCCACTTCCAACACGATGGCAATATATTCCTCGAGCAAGCTGCGCTTGCCGGCATACTGCAGCGCCTGGCGCAGCAGGCGGTTCCGTTGCTGCCAGGTCCGCGTCGATGTGGGCGATGCGCGCCAGCCCCAGCAGGGCGTGCACGTGGGTGTAGGGATAGAGATGCACCGAGTCCACCAGCGCCTCTCTCAGCAGCCTGCGCGCCTCCTCCACCTTGCCTTGCTCCAATGCGACCAGGCCGAGCCCGATGTTGGCGCTGTTATAGTAGTTGCGGAACGAGCGCCGTTCGCTCAGAAAGTCCGCCACGCGCCGCAGCCGGCGCTCGGCCTCGTCCAGGCGCCCGGCCTGCAGCGAGAGAAAGCCGCTGGCAATGCGCGGCCACATGCTGCCAAGCTCGGCCGCCGTACCGGGCCGTGCCCGGTTGATGGCGATGCTCTGGTCGTTGAGCAGCTGGCTTTGCTCGTTTTCGCCCAAGATGCGCGCCGTGACCGCCAGCTGATGGATAGGCGGCGCTGGCGATCGACGGCTGGTTGGTGACGGTGGCCAGGTCCACGACCGACTCGAGGATGCGCGTTGCCTCGCCCAGTTCGCCCTGCACCAGCAGCGTCCAGGCATAATCGAACAGCGGCGGCACCGCGTGCACCGGTTCTAGAATCTTGAGCAGATCGTCCACCGGGTCGGTGACCGGGCGCGGGGCGGGCACATACGGCTGCCATGTGCTGTGCTGACGCCTCCTCTGCGCTCGGGGGCGCCGTTTCGTCGTCGCGGCTGTAGATCAGCTCGCGCCGTTCCAGCAGGTCGACCAGCACGCGCGACGACGCTCGCCCCTGCATCGCCTGCATCCGCCGTCGCCCTGTCCCAGGTAGCGCAGCAGCTCGCGCAGCTGCACGTTGCTCTCGCTCTGTTGGCCAAAAAGCCCCAGCATTGTCGTGAGCCGGCTGTACGTCGCGATCATCAGCGGCCGATCGCCTTGTTTGCGCGCCCAGGTCTGCAGCTTGCGATAGGTGCTGGTCACACCCTCGGCATCAAACAAGCTCTCGTAGGCCAGCCCCAGGCCTTCAAGGCCGCGCCGGATATAGTCAGGCGGGCTGTCAGGCAGCTCCTCAAAGGTCTTGAGCGCCCGGTCAAACGCCTCGATTGCCTGGCGGAACCCGTAGGTGCGCAGCAGCCGTTCGCCGGCACGCACCGAGTATTCCGCCGCCAGCCGCCGGTAGCTCGCACCGGACTGCCAATAGTGCATCGCCACTTCCGATGGGCTGTGGTTATCCTGGTGGAGATCCACCAGGGCTCCCGCCACTGCCAGGTGCAGCCGCCGGCGCTGCAGAATGTTCAGGCTGTCGTAGACCGCCTGCCGGACGACCTCGTGGCTGAAGTCGAGCCGCTCGTCAGGCCGCTCGATCAGGAACTTGCGGTCGAGCAGCACCTCCAGCGCGTCCAGCGGATCGTGCGCCGCCGCCCGTTCGAGCAGGTCCAGGCTGAAGTCACGGCCGATGACCGCGCAGAGATTCAGGATAGTGTGTGCGTCTGCCGGCAGCCGCTCGATGCGCTCCAGGATGATCTCCTGCACCCGCTGGTTGCGGCGCAGCAGGATCGACTGGCGCAGCGTTTCCAGTTCGGGGCTGTCCATCTCGGCCAGCGGCCGCATCGTCGCCGCCGACTCCTGCCAGCGCTCTTCGATGTCGCGCAGGGTCTCGGTGACAAACAGTGGGTTGCCGTTCGTCGTCTCGAATAAGAGCGATCCGAGCCGCCCCCCGGCTTCCAGCTTGGGGCCGAGATGCAGCGTGACAAACTCCTGCACCTGGTCGCGATTGAGCCGGCCCAGGTGCAGCTGGGCATAGGGGTGGCTGCGTTTCAAGCCGTGCAGCAGGGCCGCCAGCGCGTCGTTGTCGGGCAGGTCCTCGCTGCGATACGAGACCATCAGGAAGAGCGGCGCGTCGCCCAGCCGCTGGGCCAGCCGGCTCAGGACCGACAGGGTGTCGGGGTCTGCCCAGTGCAGGTCGTCAAAAAAGACCGCCAGCGGGCGCTGGTTGGCCAGCGAGACAAAGAAGGCCACGATGGCGTCGATAAGGCGCAGCCGATTTTCTTCGGCCGTGCCCCCCAGGTCCGGGGCCGGCACGTTGATGCCGCTCAGGCGATCCTGCAGGCTGGGGATGATCTGCATCAGCTGGCCCAGCGACGCCGCCGGCAGGCTGCGCACGACCACGTCGGGCAGCCCATAGAGATAGCGGCCCAGGCTGTCGGCCAGCGGTGCAAACGGCAGGTCGCGCTCCAGCACCTGGCAGGTCGCGCTGATGACCGTGGCGCCGCGCTGCCCGGCCTGGCCCAGCACCTGATAGGCCAGGCGTGTCTTGCCAACCCCCGCCTCGCCTTCCAGCAGCAGCAGGGCCCCACGCCCGTCAAACACCTGCTGCAGCCGCTCTTCTACCAGGTTCAGCTCTGCCTCGCGCCCGACAAAGATGCGCGAGTAATCGGCGTCGAGCACCGGGCAGCAGGGTGCGCTGCGGCAGCACGATCGGCTGGTGGCTGACCTCGGCCAATGTGCTTTCGACGTTGATGGCAGCCGCAAGCCCCATCCCACTCGCGGTGTGGACCTGGCGCGGCTCGACTTCGCCGTTGAGGATGCGCTGGTGCAGCTGCTGTGTCAGCGGGCTGGGATCGGCGCCCAGCTCGTCGGAGAGCAGTGCGCGGCAGCGTTCATAGGTCAGCAGCGCCCCGGCGCTGTCGCCCGACTCGGCCTGGTAGCGCATCAACGCCTGGTAGGCGTTCTCGCGTACTTCGTCGCTGGCCAGGAGCCGCCGGCAGTTGGTGATGGCTTCCGCATACAGCCCGGCGTCGGCATAGAGCTCTGCCGCCTGCAGCAGCGCAGTTAAAGAAGCGCTCGCGCAGCCGCTCGCGTTCGGTCTGCAGCCAGTCGGCATAGGGATCGCTGATCAGGTAATCGTCCTGGTAGAGTGCGATTGCCCCTTCCAGAAAGTAGAGCCGCAGCGCCGGATCGTTGAGTGCGTGGGCCTGTGTCAGGCGCCGTTCGAACTCCTCGACGTCCAGCCAGATGTCCTGGGTCAGGTGAAAGGCATAGCCCGGCGCCTGGGTCACAATGTACTTGGAGGGCGCGCGGTTGGGGCGATCAGGCTCCAGCACGTTGCGCAGGGCATTGATTGCGCTGCGCAGCGTCGTCGCCGCGGCACTGGGCGTGCTGTGGGGCCAGAGAATCTCGATCAGGACGTCGGTCGAGACGGGGCGAGGTCGTTCGGTCAGCAGTATTTTGAGGAGCTGGCGCGCCTGGCGCGTGTGCCAGTCGCTCTCGGTGACCGCCGTGCTGTCGCGCACCACCTGGAGCGTGCCCAAGGTATAAATCTGGATCTTGGCGCTCGAAGCCTCGATCAAATGCAGCGCATTTGGCCCCGCTTGGTTGATGGGCGTCTGATGCATGGGCCGTCCATGGGAGCTAGTGGCAGGTCCCGTCTAATCCCGCACCCGCCGGCAAGTCGAAACCCTATATCATCATTCTACTCCAGCCCCAGGCAATCTGACAAGCCGTTCATGACGCAACGCGCTATAGGACCAAATGGCGACGGCCGGCCGTTGGGGGCATGACGGCAGGGCTCGCGCTTGTTCATACCTATAGATTCGTGATATTGTAGCCGCTGGAACAAGACCGCATCAGCTGTTTACGGAGCTCACATATGCCTCTTACCGCCCACGATCCCGCGCGCCGCATGCAGAGATGGATTGCCGCGCCTGCCGGCCGCGCTCTGCTTGCCTTCGCCATCGCTTGCCTTACCCTGATCCTGCCTGCCACCGGCAGCCGCGCCTTTGCCCAGGCGGCCCCACCTGCGCCCGCTGCACACCACCGGCGCAAACCACCGGCACGCGCGCGCCACCAGCGTCAACGGCTCGCTGCTTCCCGCCGGCTACCATTACCTGGGCCTGGAACCCACGCTGACCGACGGCACCGTCGTCCTCACCATCGCCCTGGAACCTGCCGACGAAGCGGACCTGCGCGGCGCCATCAACTTCCTCGTCCTCACCGACGACGGCCTGCGCCGCGTCCTGGCCGGCGCCGACCCGTTCGACCTCGACATCGCCGCCAGCGCGCCCCTCCAGTTTGACCCGATCGGCAACAAGTACCAGGCCGTCTTCAAGGCCTCGGGCAAGGGGCCCTACACGGTGATCGTCTATAACAGCGGCGGGAAGATCGGCGGCTACACGCTTACCGCCCTCAACAGCGTGCTGCTGGACGACGACAGCCAGGTCAAGGTCGTCGCCGCTGCCCCTGCGCCGCTCAACCCACCCACGCTCGAAGCATCTACGACGCCGACCGAGACGATGGAGGCGCGTGTCAGCATCACCAAGGGTTCGCCCATGGCGCTTGAGCAGCACCGCCGGTCACCGACGCTGCTCCCAGCGTCAATGCCTTGCGCCTCTCCGGACTGCTCGATCCCGCCCTGAGCCGCCATTTCCTCAACGTGCAGCCCGATACGCGTGACGGCACGGTCGGCATCGACATGGTCTATGAGCCGCGCGGCCAAGCAACCGACGGCCTCGTCAACTTCTACGTGCTGGACCAGGATGCGCTCCGCCGCTTTGTCTACGGCGAAGATTTTGATTCGGTTGAACTCGCCGCCGGTTCACCCAAGCCGTTCAGCCCCAATTCAAACGACCTGGTCGGCGGCTTCACGGCTTCGGGCGACAGCGAATATACGGTGGTTCCCTTCAGCGTATCGCCGCTGACCGTGACCTATGTCATGAGCATCACCGGCGGCCAGCTGATCGACCGCTACGGCCAGACCAACGAAGCTGCTGCCGCCCGCGCCGAGTTTGAGGCCCTGAGCGCTGCCGCCGATGCCGCTGCCGGTGCCACTTCCGCCGGATCCGGTGTCCTCCCTGCCAGTGTGCCAGTCACCAGCGCCGTTCCCGCCGTCATGACGTCCACTACGGCTGTCCCTGGCGGGCCGCTTGCCTTGGCCGGCGCCGATTCGCTTTCCTTGACCGACCTCGTGCCTGCCAGCGCGGACGCGGTGATCGGGACACCCGAGGCGGCCGACGGCGAGGCTCCCTTGATGGACGTTCTCACGAACATCGAGGGCGCGCTGCCTACCCCCTATTCCCACAACTACTGGAGCCTCATTCCCACCATTCGTGACGGCGTGGTCGTCCTGACGCTCGACTATGCGCCGCGCGACCAGGAGGCCCTGAAGGGCAACATCAACTTCATCGTCGTAGACGAAGATGGCATGCGCCGCATCGTCAGCGGCGGCCGGCCTGAGGACTATGGGCTGGCCGGCGGTGCGGAAGTGCGCTTCGGCGCCGACAAGGGCAAGCTCCAGGCCGCATTCCAGGCTTCGGGCAAGGGCACCTACGCCGTCATCGTCTCCAACAACTCCGGCGTTCCCGCCACCTACACCATCTCCGCCAACGGCGCCACCCTCCTGGCGCCCCGCGCCGACAGCCAGCTGGTGCAGATGCTGCCGTAGCGAAACAACAATGTCCCCGGGACGTCGCACGACACGTCCCGGGGACGTCGTGCGAACGCTGGCGTTCACCGCGTCCCCGGGCCATGAGTGCCCCGTGCGACGGGTTGTTCCTCTCTAGAACCCCTGCAGCTTGCTCAGATCCCCTACGCCCGCCGGCAGCAGCGCAATCTGCTGCACCAGCGCCAGCCTTGCCTTGCGCAGGGTCTCATCCTCGGCATTGACCAGCACCTTCTCGAAATAGGCGTTGATCGGCTGCCTTGAGCACCTTCAGTACCGGCCACAAGACCTCGGCCGGTTCCTGCGCGCCTGCCATGGCCGCAGCCGCCGCTTCGTACGCCGCCTGCAGCTCGCCCTCCACGCCCTCGACATACGCTGCGGGGTTGAGCGCCAGCCGCTCGGCGAGGCTGCGCGTAATGCGGGCGCAGCGTGCGTAGGCCGTAAACACATCGCTCCATTCGGGCTGCGCCACCATTGCCGCAATGGCATCCGCCGCCCGCACCGCCGCCGCCGGGTTGTCGCCGCGTGCCGCCAGGGCCGCGGCCACGACGTCGTAGGTATACCCAAGCTCGCTCAAGACGCCTTCGAGCCGCTTCTCGACAAAAGTCGCCGTCTCGGCCAGCACCTCGTCGCTCACCGGCACCGGCTGCAGCTTCGCCGCCGCGGCCAGACCCGCCCGCACGCTGAAATCGGTCTTCGTGGCAATCAGGCTGTTGACGATGCCCAAGGCCGCCCGGCGCAGGCCAAACGGATCGGCGCTGCCGGTAGGAATCGCCCGCACCGCAAACAGGCCAATCAGGCTGTCCAGCTTGTCGGCCAGCGCCAGCGCCAGCCCCGGCAGCGAGGCCGGTACGTCGTCGCCCGTATAGCGCGGCAGGTACTGCTCGCGAATGGCCTGGCCCACCGCGGCGTCTCGCCGCCCTTGACGGCGTAGATCTCGCCCATGATGCCCTGCAGGCTCGTCATCTCGACCACCATGTTGGTGACCAGGTCGGACTTGCTCAGCTCCGCCGCCCGCTGCGTGACCTCCACCTCGTGCCGGCGTCGCGCCCAGCATCTCGGCCACCTGCGGCGCCAGCTGCTTGAGCCGCTGCGACCCGGTCGAGCATCGAGCCCAGCTTGGCATGGAAGGTCAGCGTCCCCAGCCGCGGCGTAGTAGGTCTCCAGCGTGCGGCCCGTGTCGTGGCGGTAGAAGTAGGCGGCATCGGCATAGCGGGCGCGGATCACGCCTTCGTAGCCTTCGCGGACGACCTCGGGATGGGCCAGCTCGTTGCTGTTGGCGACGGCCACAAAGTGGTTGACCAGCTTGCCGTTCTTGACCACCGGGAAGTAGCGCTGGTGCTTCTTCATGACGCCGATCAGCACGGGCGCCGGCAGCTCCAGGTAGTGCGCTTCAAAGGTGCCCAGCAGCGCCTGCGGCGCCTCGATCAGCTCCGTCACCTCGTCCAGCAGCGCCGGCTCGTCGGTCGTCTCGCAGCCCACCGTGGCCGCCGCGGCGGCCACCGCCTCCGCCACCAGCTGGCGGCGTTCGCTGCGGTCCACGACGATGCCCTGGGCCGCCACGGCGTCAAAGTACGCCTCGGCTTCGGCGACCGGGAAGGTGGTAAAGCCGCCCGCCGGCAGCCTGGCCGCGGCATCGGCAAAGCGCGGCCCGCGGCTGCTGCGGCCGCTGGCGACGCCGGCCCACGTAAACGGCACGACCTGGTCGCCGTAGAGCGCCACGATCCAGCGCAGCGGCCGCGGGTAGCCGATGCCGCTGCTGTTCCAGCGCATCGTCTTGCCCCAGCGCAGGCCGTTGAGCAGCTCGAGGCACAGGTTGGGCAGCACGCTCTGCGTCGGTGCGCCGGCCACGCGCTTGACGGCCCAGACGTAGTTGTCGCGCGTTTCGAGGTCGGCCACGGCGACGCCCTGGCCGCGCGCAAAGCCCTTCCAGCGCCTTGGTCGGCTGGCCCAGCGTGTCATAGGCCTGGGCCAGCGCCGGGCCGCGCTTTTCCACCATCTCGTCGGCCTGCATCGGCGCGAGGTCGGTCACGTAGACGGCCAGCCGCCGCGTGGTGCCGGTCACCCGCAGCGCGCCGTAGCTCAGCTTGTACTGCGCCAGCAGCGCCGCCATCTTCTGTTCCAGCTGGGCGATGCCGTCCGCCACGTCCTGCGGCGGCAGCTCTTCCGAGCCGAGCTCGAGCAGGAACGCTGCGTGTCGCAGTGACCGGCGCGCTGCTCTCGCGCCTTGGCGGTGGCTCGCCGGCGCCTGGCCGTTCGCCGTGCCCGTTCTTCAGCCAGGGAAACTCCAGCCGCTCGCGCTGCTGGACGTAGAGCTCGGAAACTGCCTTGGCCTGGGCGCGCATGTCGGCAAAGAACTTGGCGCGCTCCGTGACGCCGATGGCCCCGCGTGCGTCCAGCAGGTTAAAGGTGTGGCTCTGGCGCAGCACAAAGTCGTGCGCCGGGATGACCAGCCCGCGCTGGATGCAGGCCTGGGCCTCGGCCGTGTAGAGGTCGTACATCTGCCGCAGCCGCTCGACGTCGGCCAGCTCAAAGTCATAGACGCAGTGCTCGACCTCGGGGTCCGCGATACAGCTCGGCAAAGGTGTGCATCGCCGTCGACGTCGATGTCCCACACCTGGGTCTTGTGCTGCAGGTACATGACGATGCGGTCGAGACCGTAGGTGATCTCGACGCTGACCGGGTCGAGCGTCAGGCTGCCCGCCTGCTGGAAATAGGTGAACTGCGTGATCTCCTGCCCGTCCAGCCACACTTCCCAGCCCAGGCCCCACGCGCCCAGCGCCGGCGATTCCCAGTTGTCCTCGACAAAGCGGATGTCGTGGCGCGTGCGGTCGAGGCCGATCGCCTCCAGGCTGGCCAGGTACAGCTCCTGCGGGTTGCCGGGGTCGGGCTTGAGGATCACCTGGTACTGGTGGTGCATCTGCATGCGGTTGGGGTTCTCGGCATAGCGGCCGTCGTCGGGGCGGAAAGACGGCTCGACATAGGCCACGTTCCACGGCTCCGGCCCCAGCACGCGCAGCACGGTGGCCGGGTTCATCGTGCCCGCGCCCACCTTTTCGCTGTAGGGCTGCCAGATCGAGCAGCCTTGCGCCGCCCAGAACTCGTGCAGGCGGGAAATGACTTGTTGCATGGACAGTGGTTTGGACAATGGTTGGGACATGAGCAGGGCTCACTCTATTGCGGTATGATTTACAGTTCGCGCATCGGAACCGGCACGAAAATCAAGATGAAAATGATGATCACCAGCACGCCGATCCACCAGCGGCGGCGGTCCAGGCGCGTCACATCGTCGAGCGCCGGCGGGTGCTGCACGCCGATCAGGAACAGGATCAGAAACAGCCACAGGAACCAGCCGCTAAAGGCCACGTTGGACAGCAGGGGCACAAACTGCTGCACGAACGGCAGGCTGGCGAGGGCGAAGAAGGCCAGCATCCCCACCGTAATGCGGTTGATATAGCGCGCCTTCTCGCCAAACATCGCAAAGACCGTGTGCCCGCCGTCCAGCTGCCCCACCGGCAGCAGGTTGAGCGCCGTCACCAGCAGCCCGATCCAGGCCGCATAGCAGACCTGGTTCATCATCACATCCTGGCCGGTCGCAAAGTTGGGCAGCCACTGGCCGAAGACGATGAACTTGGCAGTGAGGTAAAAGATGCTGTTGCCTTCCAGCATGTAGCCGCCCCCTGCGGGCAGCTGGTCCATGACGCTGGTGTACAGGCCGACAAAGAGCAGCGGCACCGCCAGCACCAGGCCCGCCAGCGGGCCGGCCACGCCGATGTCAAACAGCTTGCGCCGGTCGGGCACCGGCTCCTTGAGCTGGATAAACGCTCCCAGCGTGCCAAAGGTCAGCGGCATCGGGATAAAGTAGGGCAGCGTGACCGCCACCTTGTGATAGCGGGCGGCAAAGTAGTGGCCAAACTCGTGCGCGGCCAGGATGCCCAGCAGCGTCGCCGCAAACGGCAGCCCGTTGAGCAGGAACCCGGGGCTGATAAACTCCCACGGCGACTGCACCTGCGTGACGGCGTCGCTGTACAGCGCGCCGGCAAAGAGGGTGCTGATCAGCGTCAGCACAAAGAGCACGGCGTTGATCCACGCCCGTGATTTGCCCTTGCGCGCCACGCCCTGGTGCACCCGCACCACGACGTCCTCTGGATTGTCGGTCGCGCGCAGGGCGCAGCGTCGGCGTATACCCCAACTCGTTGATTGTCGCCAGCCAGCGTGGAAACACCTCGTGGCTGGGCCGCAGCAGCCGCCCGCGCAGGACGAGCACGCCTTCCTTTTCGGCGTCGCGCGGTACTTCCACCGACTCGACGGCCATATCGGCGGCGATCAACGACCGCAAATCACCCACGATTGGCAATATGCCAGGCTGGCTGCCGGGCAGCATTACCTGCCTGGCCATTCGATTGGCTCTCGGCAGGCTGCCCGGCTGATTGTCCGGCGCCGGCACAGGCGGTTCCAAGAACGTCGCTTCCGTCAAAGTAATCTCACCAAACCATCTATAGATCAGGTGCCGCCTACACCCAGCCCTATGCCGCCGCGGCAGGCGGCTTTTGCCGCATAACAGCAGTCTATTATGCTATACTGCCCTCGTTTCGGAAAGAATCTGGGCTACATTCAAACAGTGAGAACCAGCTATGAGCCAATCGCACCCGTTTCTCGAGCAACTGCGCCGCCGCCCCCTCCTGGCCGACGGCGCCATGGGCACGATGCTGTATGCCAAGGGGGCGAGCAGCGAACAGTGTCTCGAATACCTGGTCATCTGCGCGCCCCGGCTGGGTCACGGAGATCCACCAGGCCTACGCCGCCGCCGGCGCCGAGGTGCTCAAGACCCACACCTTCGGCGCCAACCGTGTCCGCCTCGCCGAGTATGGGCTGGCCGAAAAGGTGCGCGACCTCAACTTCAAGGCCGTGCGCCTCGTGCGCGACGTGCGCGAGGTCACCGGCAAGCCCATCTTTATCGCCGGCGACATGGGCCCGCTGGGTAAGCGCCTGCAGCCCAACGGCCCGTTGACCGAGCAGGAGGTGCGCGATGCCTTCCGCGAGCAGATCGGCGTGCTCTGGGAGGCCGGCGCCGACCTGCTGCTCTTCGAGACCTTTATCGACCTCGACGAGCTGGAGATCGCCGTCCAGGTGGCGCGCCAGGTCTGCGACCTGCCGATCGTCGCCTCGATGACCTTTGCCGAGGACGGGCTGACCGTCACCGGCCTCTCGCCCGCAGACGGTGGTCCAGCGGCTCCAGGATGTGGGGGCCGACGTGGTGGGCGTCAACTGCTCGGTCGGGCCTGCCTCGATGCTGCAGACCGTGGAGTCGCTGCATGCGGCCGCCCCCGATGTGCTGCTCAGCGCCATGCCCAACGCCGGCTTCCCCGAGCGGGTCGAAGGCCGCTTCTATTACCCTTCCAGCCCCGAGTATTTTGGCCGCGAGACGATGGGCTTTCTTGCGCAGGGGGCCTGCCTGGTGGGCGGCTGCTGCGGCACCACCCCCATGCACATCCGCTCGATGCGGGCGGCGCTGGACCAGCAGCTGACGGCCGAAGGCCTGGCGAATGCGCCCGTTTATCTCCGGCATCGAGGAGACCGTCGCCCCAGGCGATGGCCGATTACGGCGTGCAGGAGGATGAGCAGCCCACCGGCATCCTGCGCAAGCTGCGCGAGGGCAAGTTCGTCATCAGCGTCGAGGTCGACCCGCCGCGCGGCTTTAACGCCCAGAAGCAGATCGAGGGCGCCCGCCACGCCGCCAAGGTCGGGGCCGACGCCGTCAACGTCGCCGACAGCCCCATGGCGCGCGTGCGCATGAGCGCGCTCTCGCTCTGCGTCCAGATCCAGCAGCAGGTGGGCATCGAGACCATCGTCCACTACACCACGCGCGACCGCTCGCTGATGGGGCTGCAGGCCGACCTGATCGGCGCGCGCGCCCTGGGCGTGCGCAACATCCTCGCCCTCACCGGCGACCCGCCCAGCCTCGGCGGCAACCAGCAGAGCACGCGCCGTCTACGACGTGGACAGCATCGGCCTCGTCCGTATCATCGACCGCTTCAACCAGGGGCTTGACCTGGCCGGGCAGGAGATGGGGCAGAAGGGCGCCTTTACCATCGCCGTCGCCTGCGACCCCACGCGCGCCGACCTGGTCGCAGGAGGTGGACCGCTTCCACCACAAGGTCAGCGGCGGCGCCCATTTCACCATGACGCAGCCGATCTTCGACCCGCAGCTGTGGAGCGACTTCGTGCGCGTCTACGAGGACCGCCACGGCCGCTTCCCGGTGCCCGTCCTGATCGGCGTCCTGCCGCTGCAGGGGCACAAGCACGCCTCCTTCCTGCACAACGAGGTGCCGGGCATCACGCTCAGCGAGGATGCGCTCGAGCGCATGCGCCTCGCCGGCCCCAACGGCCGCCAGGAAGGCGTCAAGATGGCCCAGGAACTGCTGCTGCAGCTCAAAGAGCTGCCCTACGTCCAGGGCGTCTATCTCATGCCCAGCTTTGGCCGCTACGAACTGGCCTGCGAGGTACTGGACGTGTTGGGGGTAGTGCAGTAGGCCCCAAGCTGCCACCGCAGTACGGATTTCTTGCTGCGCCCTGTCACAGCTGTAGTGTGAACCTCAAAAGCCTGCTATACTTTTGATGACATGTCTGGCAAGTGACCGCTACACGTATGCTGCCGGAAACCAAACGGCCAATTTATGTATAGCACCGTCTCAACCAAGTTCAGTGTCCCCCGGCCTGCCGCCGAGTTGATCCCCCGTCCTCAGGTGCTGCGCCTGTACGGGCAAAGCCTTAGGCGCCAGTTGACGCTTGTGACTGCCCCGGCGGGTTACGGCAAGACGACAAGTACTGCCGAGTGGGTGTGCAGCCTGAAAGGCCAAGCAGGCGCATCTCCGCTGAATTCTCGCCCGGAGATTAAGACCGCCTGGTACGCACTCGACGCCGAAGATGATGACTTTGGCGTCTTCTTTACTCGCTTTGTGCGTGCGCTTGAAACCGTCATGCCTGGGGCTCTGCCCATGATGGCAACTGGAATAGCGATCCAGGGTGTTACCCCACATCAGTACGCCAATTCGCTGGCAGAAGCATGCCTCAATTTACCCTACGAAGCCGTCCTCGTCTTGGACGACTACCATGTGATCACCAGGCCGGCGATCCACGCCGTACTTGCACTTCTTATCAAGCATGCGTCGAGCCGCCTGCACTTGGTGGTGACAGCCCGCCACGACCCGCCGCTGCCCATCTCTCGGCTCCGTGCGCAGCAGCAGCTGGTCGAAGTGCGCGCCGATGACCTCCGCCTGACCGACACAGAAGCTGCCGCCTTCCTACAACTGCGACTGCTGGACGCGCCCTCGCCGGAGTTGCTCTCCATACTCCAGGCGCGGACGGAAGGCTGGGTTGCCGGGCTGCAGTTGGCAGCAGCATCCCTGAACCAAGAACAGCAGGACGAGTTCCTCGCCCATTTCCGGCACAGTGACAGCACCTATGTGATGGACTTCTTGATCGACGAGGTACTGGAGCATGCGCCGGCGGACATACGCATTTTTCTGCTCAAGACCGCTCTCGTCGAGCGCTTCACCGCGAATCTTGCTGCGGTGATGACACAGCTTGAGACTGTGGAGTGCGGGCAGCTGCTTGCCCGCGTGCGTCACGCCAACCTGTTTGTAGTTCTGTCGGAAGGCGATCCAACTTGGTATCGCTATCACCACCAGTTCCGCAGCATGCTGTTGAACCGGGCGCGCTTGGTTCTGGCTGGCGAGGAGATCGCCGCCATTCGCCGCACCGCTGCCCTCTGGCTGGTCAGTCACGGCTGGGTCGACGAAGCCATCGCCGGCTACGTCGCCGAGGGCGAATGGGATAGGGCAGCCGAATTGATTGAAGCAGACCGCCATGCGCTGCAAAACCGCCAGCAGTGGTATCTGTTGTGGCGCCGGCTGTCACGTTTGCCGGAGAGCGTGATTGCCCAGCGTCCCGGCCTGCTGTTGGCCAGAGCCTGGATCCTGCAGGTAGATGGGCGCTACGCTGCGATGTCGGCTGTCGTCGAGCAGGCCGCATCGCTGCTTGCTTCCGACGATGCCATGCGTAGAGGTCATACCGTCCCAGGTGTTGTGGGGTGAAATCTGCGCCTTGCGCGGTGCCTGGTTCTTCGCCGAGGTGCCACTTGAGCGCCGCCTGGCTCTGCTGCAAGAGGCACTGGGGCTGCTCTCGCCGGCGCATCAATATGGGTGGGCACGCGGATATACCTTCATATCGTTGGTGCATGTGATGCTCGGGCTCGGCGAACGTGACGCAGCACACCGGCGAATCACAAAAGAAATCGAGGCGGCGGCCACCGACAGCGGACACTATCTCGTGCGGCTCTATCACGCCTTGGCCACGCTGGAGTATCTTGATGGTTCGTTGAGCGAACTCTACCAAGTTGGGCTGCGATATCTGCAGCTGGCGATGCGCCACGCTCTGCCTATGCCCGCGGCCTGGGCGCGGTTTGTGATAGGTTGGTCTCAATTTCAGCGAGCTGAATCGTCACTCGCATTTGATGCCCTGCGACCGATCTTTGACCGGCCCCAGGAAATTCATCTCCAGAACCTCACCATGGCCCTCATGCCATTGGTGGCCGCTGCGGCCGATCTCGGCCGAATCGATGACGTTGTGCAATTGGTCGCCGAGGTACGCCGTATCGCCTTGGAGCGAGAAAATGTCACTGCACTCGGCGAAGCCCTGGCGCTTGCTGCTTACGCCGCTTTCTTGAACGGTGATCGGCAAACAGCGCTTGCGTGGGCTGCGGAGTTCGCACGCAAGCTGCAGGCCACCCCTGGACAGGCAAACTCGCCGTACTCTGCGTCCGCCGTGCTGTACATCTTTGCGAAAATAGTGTTGGCAGCAGGGTCCGGTGGGCAGATAGTGCTTGCCATTCAGCCACTGCACGCTACGTGCGACACCTTCCAACGCTGCGGCTACCAGCACGAGTTGGTGCAGGCGGCGGTGCTGCTGGCTTGCTGTTACTGGCGGACGAACCAGCCTGCCAAGGCCATCGACTGGATGCGGCAAGCAGTTGAGATTGGGGCGCCGCGCGGCTTCCGGCGCGTCTTCTTCGAACAGGGCGCCGACGCTGCCGCAGTGCTCTATGCCATGGCGCAGCGTGGAATCTGCGCCGCTGCCGCATCTCAGTTGCTGGCCGACTACGGCAAGTGGCGCGACGCCAGGCAGCCGGCGGTGCCTGGCCTGCGGCCGGCGCCGGAGGCCAGTGTCGCGGTGCTGTCGAGCCGTGAGGAGGAGGTTCTCCTGCTCATGGCGCAGCGGCTGAGCAACAAGGAAATTGCCCGGCGTCTGGACGTCTCCGTCTTCACCGTGCGCAACCATACAAGCCACATCTATGAAAAGCTCAATGTTGCTTCGCGCAAGCAGGCCATAGCACTGGCAACGAAGCTCCACTTGCTGCCTCCACCTAGTACGCATTAGTACATACCGACGCTGACTTGTCGTACCGGCGCTGAAGACTGCACGTTGTGTTGCGTGCGGAATCAACTATGCGCGACCGCCAGCGATGGGGACGTTACTGTCCAGCTCTGCCATGTTCGACTAGGGTCGGTGTGTACTGCTCACGCAGGCTAGTACGAAATAGTACATATGGGAGCTGGAATGTCCTATATGCGCTCCGCTGCATCGTGGTAACTTTGTGACGGAAGCTGGGGACAAGGTCACAGCTTATAGCGAAACCACAATAGGAACCATAGATCTGTGCGAGATACGTCAGAACTATACAGGCTAGTCGTTCGCTATCATGTCAGCAAGAGCTGGCCGGTGGTGCTGCCTGTCGTCAAGTTTTCCACCACGTATGACGCGTGGCACGCGCCGGTTACGAGCATGACCCTGCGCGTGGCAGACCAGGCGGAGTTGGTCGGCATCCTGGTCAACCTGCATGGGCAAGGCATGCTGTTGGAGTCCGTTGTGCGCCTGGTCGACACTGCCGGCTAAACACAACTTCGGCCTAGACGAGATTCGTCAAAATGGAGACAAGATGGAGGCCACCATGCCAACGAGGAAATCTTCCCATCCCAACTTCGGGAAAATGACCGTTTTCCCTGCGCGCAAGATTGTTACAATGATCGAAACCATGCCTACGGCTACCGCTGTGGCCGTCGCCAGCGGCAAGATCGTCGCCGTAGGCTCAATGGAGAGCCTGCGTCCCTGGCTCGACAGGTACCCGTACGAGGTAGATGATCGCTTCGCGGATAAGGTGCTGATGCCCGGGTTTGTCGATCCTCATATCCACCCTTCGCTGCCTGCTGTCTGTACCCAGTTTCCCTTCCTTGCGCCGGACGATTGGACCCTGCCTACCGGGAACTTTCCCGGCGCGAAAACGCCCGACGCCTACATTGCGCGCCTGAAGGAACTGTATGCGCAGCATACCGACTGGGACATCATCCCCTTCATCTGCTGGGGCTTTCATCCCCTCTGGCACGGTGACCAATATCGCCCGCAGCTCAACGCCCTGTTTCCCGACAAGCCGGTGATCCTGTGGCACCGCTCCTTTCATGAACTCGTCTGCAATGACGAGGCGCTCAAATGGTTTGGTCTCACGGAAGAGGAGACAAAGGGCAAACCGGAAACAGACTGGGACCGCGGCCATTTCTGGGAGAACGGCGCCGCCGCCCTCATCGCCAAGCTGGCGGCGATTACCTGTGAGCCTGTCCGCTACGCCAAGGGTATGGCGACGTTCTTCGGCATGCTGCATCAGGCCGGCATCACTTCTGCACTTGACATGGGCATCGGCGTCTTTGGTGACCCCTCTGGGGAGGCCGAACTGATTGTCAAGACTGCCGAGGCTATTGAGGCGCCGTGCCGTGCCATTTTGACCCCAACGCAGTTCGACTTTCTGACCCGCGGGCTCAAGCCGGCAGAAGCCTTCGCGCAAGCAGAAGAATGGGCCAAGAAGTACCAGAGCCGCCGCGTCTTTTTGGACCGCCATTTCAAGCTCCAGGTGGATGGCGCCATTTACAGTGGTCTTTCACAGTACGGTTTCCCCGGTTACATGGACGGGCACACGGGCATGTGGATGGCGCCGCCTGAACTCTTCTACGAGTACGCGGAGCCCTTCTGGAAGGCCGGCTATCAGATCCACGCCCATATCAACGGCGATCTCAGTGCCGACCTATTTATCGACATCATCCGGCATCTCCAGAATGCCAAGCCTCGCTTCGGCCACCGCGCCACGTTGGAGCATTTCGCCTTCACGACCGAGGAGCAGTGCCGCCAGATACGGGAGATGGGCATTGTCGTCTCGGGCAACCCCTACTACCAGTTCATCCTGAGCGATATCTTCAGCGATGAGTGGCTTGGTCCGGACCGCGGCAACTACATGACCCGCTTTGGCACGCTCGAGCGGCTGGGAGTGCCCTTCACGTTTCATTCGGACTGCCCGATGGCGCCAATCTCGCCGCTGCTGCTGGCGTGGACCGCCGCCAACCGTGTGACTATCAACGGCAATCTGAACGGCCCTGAGGAGCGTGTAAGTCTTGATGCTGCCCTGCGCGCCATCACGATCGATGCTGCCTGGGTTTTGCGCAAGGAGAACGAAATAGGCTCGATCCGCGCCGGCAAACTGGCGGATTTCGCGGTGCTGGAGGAGGACCCCTATGAAGTCGGCGTTGCAGGGCTAAAGGACATTGGGATCTGGGGCGTCGTGTTCGAAGGCGAAGTCCACTCGGTCAAGAAGTGACTTGAGACTTAACAAGGAGCATAATCATGTTTGGTGGCAAAGAACGTCGAGAGCAGAAGCAGGAAGATCGCAAGGAGTTCGGCCGCAGAGGAACACATGTCAACTGACAAGCAGGCAGACGTCATCTACTACGGCGGCCCCATCATCACGATGGTGGACAACCGCCGCGAGGTCGAGGCCATCGCCGTGGCAGGTGGGCGCATCATCGCCACTGGCGAAAAAGAGTATGTCATGCGCACCAAGACCGCCGCGACGAGGCTGGTGGACCTGGGCGGCAAGACGCTGATGCCGTGCCTTTATCGACGCGCACGGCCACTTCATGAACGCGCCGCAGGTCGTGCGCTGGGCCAACGTCTCCGGCCCGCCCGTCGGCCCCATCACCAAGATCGCCGACATCATCCCCGTGTTGCAGGAGCACGTCAAGCAGCAGGGGATCAAGCCGGGAGATTGGATCGTCGGCTACGGCTATGACCGCTCCAACCTGGCCGAGGCGCGCGAGCTGACCCGCGACGACCTCGACCCCTACTTCCCCGACAACCCGGTGATGCTGATCCACAGCTCCAACCACGGTGCCGTGCTCAACTCGGCGGCGTTTGCCGCGGTGGGGATGGACGAGAACACCGAGACCCCGCCCGGCGGTGTCATCAACCGCAAGCCGGGCACCAACATCCCGGCAGGCTTTATCATGGAGACGGCCTTCCTGCCCATCTTTGGCAATATGCCCCAGCCTTCAGAGCAGGAACTTTTGGACACCTTGGATGAGGCGCAGCAGATCTATACCAGCGCCGGCGTCACGACGGCCCAGGAAGGAGCCACCCACGCCAAGGACCTCCAGTTCCTGCGCAAGGCTGCCGAACAGGGCCTGCTGTACATCGACGTGGTCTCCCTGCCGTTCGTCTTGGAGGTGCCGGCGCTGGTGCGCGAGTATGCCCCGAACTTCCGCGGGACCAGTCCCATGGACCTGCCGGAAACAGCGGCCCAGGCCTTTGGCGTCTACCAAAATCGTCTGAAGCTGCAGGGCATCAAGTTCGTTCTGGACGGTTCGCCCCAAGGCAAAACCGCCTTCTGGAGCGAGCCGCTGCTCACCAAGGGGCCGGGCGGTGAAGAAAACTGGCGCGGCGCCCCGATTTTCCCCCCTGAGGTCGTCAATAAGGCGCTGGCCGAGGTCTATAGCAAGGGCATCCAGGTCTTCTGCCATGCCAACGGCGATGCTGCGATCGACATGGTCATCGACGGCGCCCGTGCCGCCGGCGTCAAGGCGTCTGACGACCGGCGCACAGTCATCATTCATTCCCAGGTCATGCGCCCTGAGCAGCTCGACGCCTATGTCGAACTCGGCTTCGCGCCCAGTTTCTTCACCGCCCACACCTTCTTCTGGGGCTCCGAGCATACTGTAAACTTGGGGGAGAAGCGCGCCAGCTTTATCAGCCCCATGGCGTCTGCCGTCAAGAAGGGGCTCCACTGCTCCAACCACAACGATTTTTCGGTCACGCCGATGGATCCGATGCGCATGATGTGGTCCTCTGTAACCCGCCAGGCACGCGAAGGCCAGATCCTCGGTCCCGAGGAGCGCGTCGACCGCTGGCAGGCGCTTAAGGCCTTGACCATCGAAGGCGCCTGGCAGCTCTTCGAGGAAGACCAGAAAGGCACCGTTGAGGCCGGCAAGCTGGCCGACCTGGTGGTTCTCGATGCTAACCCGCTCACGGTGCCGACCGACGACATCCTCAAGATCAAGGTTGTCGAGACACTCAAGGAAGGCAGGTCGGTCTACAAGCGTGAAGCTGCCGCATGACAAGTATGCCTGACACCATTCCCTACACCGTCATCGGCGGCTACCTCGGTGCCGGCAAGACGACGCTGCTCAACAACTTGCTTCGCAACAGCCAGGGCCTCCGCCTGGCTGTGCTGGTCAACGATTTTGGCGACATCAATATCGACGCCGACCTCATCACCAGCCACGACGGCGAGACGATCAACCTGGCCAGCGGCTGCATCTGCTGCTCGCTGGCCGACGGCTTCATGCTGGCCCTCAACCGTGTCAGCAAGCGCCGAGGTGAGATCGACCACATCATCGTGGAGGCCAGCGGCGTGGCGGACCCCGCCAAGATCGGCCATTATGGGGCAGTCCTGAAGCTGGACTTGGAGGGCGTCATCGTGCTGGTGGATGCCGAGCAGATACGGGAGAAGGCCTCCAACAAGTACGTCGGCGATACCGTCATCCGCCAACTTAGAGGGGCCGACCTGCTCGTGCTCAATAAGGTGGACCTGGTCAGCTTTGGTCAGCTGCAGAGCGTGCGCGACTGGCTGGCCGAGCTTGTGCCCGGCGCCCATATCGTCGAGGCCGTGAACGGCCAGGTGCCGCTGCCGGTGTTGCTGGGCACGCTGGACGGCGCTTCAACGGCCACCGAGGAAAAGGCAGGGGAGAATATGCCTGTCCCAGATCATGCGCATGGGGCAGAACATGGGGAACAACATGAGTCCTTATATCACACCTGGGGCTTCACCGCCGAGACCCCGCTCGCCCGCAGCGACCTGCTATCGCTGCTCGAGTCGCTCCCCGAAGGCTTACTGCGCGCCAAGGGCTTCGTCCAGTTGGCCGACGACCCTGACCGCCGCTACCTGCTTCAGTTGGTCGGGCAGCGTTGGAAGCTAACGCCCGGCACAGCCTGGGGCGCGGCCAGACCCCAAACAAGGTTGGTCTTTATCGGCCTGCGGGACGCAACCGGCCTGGAGGAGATAAACAGAGGGCTGCGCAGCCTTTTGCCGGCTGCATCGTGAAGCTAGCGTGGCCCGTCGGCGCTGCTCACTATGACTACTTTGCCGTATGCACTTGGACTGGCTTCAACTCCCCCTGCAGCCAGTCCAGGTATGCCTTCCCGCCTGCCACGACCGGGGTAGCCAGCAACTCCGGCACGTCATAGGGGTGTACCTGCTGCAAGACGGCGTTCAGTTCCTCAAACAGGTCGGCGCGCGACTTGATGATGCACAGCCACTCCTCGCTGACCTGCACGTCGTTGTCCCACCAATAGGTGCTCTTTACGGGCCCCACGATCTGTACGCAGGCCGCCAGCCGCTGGCTCACCAGCGCCGATGCGATCGACTCCGCCGCCTCCGCATTATCCACCGCCGTCGTCACCTGGATAAAGTCCGTCATCGTCACCTGTTACCCCTTCCGGGAAGACCCCCCTCTTCCCGGAAGAGGGGGGTCTTCCCGGAAGCCTCGTCTTATGTTGCTACCACCAACGCGATCGCATGTGTCCGGTCGTGGCTGATGCTCACTGACCAGGTGTCTAGTCCCATGCGCAGAGCCCGTTCTGCGGCCGCGTCGTGAAGCTGCAACTCCGGCGCACCAGCTCTCGGGGTCCTTGCACACCTCGAAGTCCCGCCAGTCGATCCCGTTGCGCCAGACGCCGGTGCCCAGTGCCTTGGCGGCGGCCTCCTTGGCGGCGAACTTGCCTGCCAGCGACTCGATGCGCCCGCAGCTCTGCACGACCTCGGCTTCCGTAAACACCCGATTCAGGAAGCGCACACCGTGCCGGTCGAGTGCCTTGCGCACCCGCTCGATCTCGATCAGGTCAACGCCCGTCCGCAGCATCTGGCCCCGCCACTACCGTCACACACCGCTCCGGCCGCAGGTACTCGGCGCACACACGCCGCACGTCTTCAGCCGTCACGCCGTAGATCAGATCCTTGTAACGCAGCAGATAATCCAGGCCCAGGCCAAACCACTCCATACTCAGCAGCGTCCCCGCCACCCCTTCGTTGGTTTCCAGCGTCAGCGGCAGCACGCCCGTGAGGTAAGCCTGGCTGTCCGCGAGTTCCTCGGCCTCAACGCCCTCCTCGCCGATACGGGCGAACTCCTCCTCGATGCTGGTGATAGCCGCATCGACGTTGGCCGGGTTGACCCCTGCCCCCGCCACCCAGACACCACCCAGCAGCTCGGTCATCAGGCTGCTGTACGCATAATACGCCAGCCCCTGCTCCTCACGTACACGCGTACCCAACCGTCCCATCATGCCAAACTGGCCGAGGATGCAGTTTGCCAGGCGCACGGCATAAAAGTCGGGATGGCTGCGTTGGATCGCCGGCACGCCAATCACGACATCCGACTGCACCTTGTCGTTCATGGCCACCGCCACCCGCTGTGGCAGCTGCAGGGCCGCAGGCGGCGCCGCCGTCCGCTGCCCCTGCGGCCCATGCCAGTCGCCAAATTTGCTGCCCAACAGGTCCAGCACTTCCTGGGTGTCGAGGTCGCCTGTAACCACAATCACGCCTTGGTCCGGCGTAAAATACGACTGGTAGAAGTTGACGAGGTCGCTGCGCTTGAGCGCCGTTACCGTCTCGATATAGCCGCTGGTGGCCCGCCCGTAGGCATGGCCGCGGCCGTACAATGTTTCGTAGAAGCGCAGGTTGGACATGCTGCCGGTGTCTTCTTCGCGTTCCTGCAGGTCGACCAACCGCTGCTGGCGCACCAGCTCGACGTGTGTTTCGGGAAAGGTTGGCCGCCGCAGCGCGTCGGCCAGCACGTCGACCAGCGCTGCAAAGTCTTCGCGCAGGCAGGTCACCCCGAAATCTGTGGAATGGGAGTCGACGCTGAAGCTCAGGTTGCCCCCCACGCTCTCGATCGTCTCGTTGTAGGCCGCGAAGTCGTAGTGCTGGCTGCCGCGCGACAGCAGGCTCGCCACAAAGCTCGCCAGCCCTGCCTGCTCCGGGGCGTCGTAGATAGAACCGACCGCCAGGCTCCCCTGCAGCACGGCCACCGGTGCCGCATGATTCTCGCGCACCAGCACGGTCAGGCCGTTGGAAAAAACGACGCGTGTGATGTCACTCGGATTCGGGTACATACCAGCCCACCGTCTGTTGTTCACGCACAAGATATGTGGCCGCCACGCGCTGTACGTCCTCTGAGGTCACCGCCGTCAGCCGTCTCTCCCAGCTGCCAAGCCAGTCGAGATCGGCTACGACCGCGGCAAAGCCCAGCCAGTACGCGCGGTTCGTGACGCTTTCGCCGCTGTAGACAAACTGCGCCCGCGTCTGCTTGATCGCCTTCTGCAGTTCCTCTGCCGTGACGCCCTCGGCCTGGACGCGCTCAATTTCCTGCCAGATGGCTTCCTCGACCGCGCCATGCTCCACGTCTGGCGCCAGCGTCGCCTGGAATGAGAACAGCCCAGGGTCGATCGTCGGCCCAAAGCCGCAGCCCGCATCCACCGTCAGCTGTGTCTCCACCAGCGCCCGGTAGAGCCGGTTGCTGCGGTTGTTGGCACTGCCGCCCAGCAGCCCCATGCCCTTGGCGCCCCCCAGCACGGAGTCGAGCACGACGGTGGCGGGGAAGTCCGCATGGCGCGCCGCCGGGGCATGGAACACCTGCAGGTAATAGGCCGTCGGGTCTTCGCCATGCAGCACGACGCGCCGCTCGGCCGCCTGGCTCGGCTCATTTACCCGCTGCGCCGGCGGCTGCGGGCCTGGGGGCAGCGAGCCGAAATGCTCGTGGAGCTTGGCCAGCATCGCCTGCGGCTCAAAGTCGCCCGTGACCACCGCGATGGAATTGTTGGGCGTATAGAAGGTGCGGTAATGGGAGTACAGGTCGTCGCGCGTGATCGTGAGCAGGTCGTTCTTCCAGCCGATCACCGGATGGCGATAGGGGTGCGCCACGTAGGCTGCCGCCTGCACGTCTTCCTGCAGCCGGTAGAAGTAGTTGTTCTCGCTGCCCTCGCGTTCGCTCAGGATGACGGTCCGTTCCGACTCCGTCTCCGCAGGGTCGAACAGCGCGTTGGCCATGCGGTCGCTCTCGACCTGCAGGGCCAGTTCGATCCGTTCGGCGGGAAAGGTCTCGAAGTAAACGGTCCAATCCTGCCATGTCATGCCGTTAAACATGCCGCCCGCACGCGACACGGCCTTGTCGAATTCGCCCCGTGGGTAGGCCTCAGTGCCCTTGAACAGCATGTGTTCGACCCAGTGGCTGAGGCCGGTGAGCCCGGGGACTTCGTTGCGGCTGCCCACCCGGTACCAGAGCCAGAAACTGGCCACGGGCGCAGCGCGAGTGGGCTGCAGGATCACCTGCAGCCCATTGTCCAACTGGTGTGTTGTGTGGTCGGAGAGAGGATTAGTCGTACTTGCCGTTTGTGCCATTGACGCCATTCGATCCGTTGCTTTCAGGAGCATAACTCCGGCCTACCGCACGATAGCGGAAGCCTAGTTCGTACATCTTAGCAGGATCGTAGATATTGCGCCCATCCACAACCACGGGTTTCTTCATTAACTCCTTGATGCGTCCCAGGTCGAGCTGCTTGAACTCGTTCCACTCGGTGCAAACCAGCAGCGCGTCCGACTTCTCGGCCAGTTCGTAGGGGTCCTCGGCCAGGTGCAGGTTGGGCACGGCCTTCGCGGCGTTGGGCATGGCTACCGGGTCGTAGCCCGCTACGTGCGCGCCTTCGTTCTGCAGCATGCGTGCGATCTCCAGGGCCGGCGACTCGCGAATGTCGTCGGTGTTGGGCTTGAAGGCCAGGCCCAGCACGCCGATGCGCTTGCCATCCAGGGAGCCGCCCGTCATGTCGCGCAGGTTGAAGACAGCCCAGCGGCGCATGTCGCGGTTGATGTCGATCACGGCCCGCAGCAGCGAGGGTGCGAACCGTGCACCAGCGCCATGTGCTGCAGCGCCTTCACGTCCTTGGGGAAGCAGCTGCCGCCATAGCCAAGACCGGCATTCAGGAACTGCGCGCCGATGCGGCGGTCGAAACCCATGCCCTGCGCCACTTCTTCGACGTCGGCGCCGAGCTTCTCGCAGATCACGGCGATCTCGTTGATAAAGCTGATCTTCGTCGCCAGGAAGGCATTGCTGGCGTACTTGATCATTTCGGCCGTGCGCAGGTCGGTCATCACGATGCGTGCGCGCAGCGGCAGGTGCAGCTGTGCCACCTTCTCCGCGGCCTCGCGGCTGCGGCTGCCGATGACCACGCGGTCGGGGTTCATAAAGTCATAGCAGCGCCGAACCTTCGCGTGTGAATTCGGGGCAGCTGACCACGGCAAAGTCCATCGGCTCCGGCTGGCTGCGCTTGATGATGTCTGCCACCCAGTCGCCCGTGCCGACCGGCACCGTGCTCTTGTTGATCACGATGATGGGGTGCGTCATGCACTTGGCCACCGTCTCGGCTGCCATCCGCACATACTGAAGGTCGGCTTCGCCGTCGACGCCGCTCGGCGTACCGACGCAAATAAAGATAAATTCGGCATCCTGCATCGCTTCGGCATAATCGGTCGTGAAATGCAGGCGCCCGCCGCGCACGTTGCGGGCGATCATCTCGTTCAGGCCCGGCTCATAGATCGGCGCCTGCCCGTTGCGCAGCATGTTGATCTTTTCTTCGCTGATGTCGATGCAGGTGACACGGTTGCCCATATCGGCAAAGCAGGTGCCGGTCGACAGGCCTACATAGCCCGTTCCGGCTACAGCAATATTCTTCATTCGATAACTCCTACTTGGGTTGGAACACAGACCGTTGTTCTGGCAAATAATCGTCTAGTTGTCCGGCGTCCAGCGCTTCGAATTTCTAACGCAGCGGCATGCTGGCACTTATCTCACTGCACGCTAGAGTACGGGATAAACCGGAGATTCTACCTGACAACAACCTTTCAAATTGCGCGGACTTCCTCTGGCGCGGAAGGAGTTCCTCTTCCGTCAGACGCAGTTATACCCTGCTGTAGTTCCCCATGTGCGGGTGCGGCAGGCGGTTTCGGCCGTCTGCACTGCCTCTCCTGCCTCCTGCTGCCTCCTGCTGCTCTTGCTGCCGTGCAGCCGCGATGTCACTCATGTGCAGGTGATTGCGCCAGAAGAAGTAGCCGCCCAGCAGCGTCACGGGCACCCACAGCGCTGCGTGCAGCGTGAAGGTGTAGGATGGCCGCCACCGACGGATTGACGCCAAAGGCCTGCAGCGTCATGATGCCCGGCGTGTCAAAGGTGCCGATATATCCCGGCGCGGCCGGCAGGGTGGTCGCGAGGTTGACCAGCCCGTTCATCAGCATCAGCACGATAAATCCGACCGAGAAGTCAAACGCATGCATGACAAACCAGTATTTGACTGTTTCCAGCAGCCAGATGAGCACGCTCGTCAGAAAGATGGCGGTCATGTCCGAGGGACTGCTGAGGCTGCGCAGACCGAGCATAAAGCGTTGGAAGAAGCCATCGGTCACCGCCCGTACTTTGGCGGGCAGCAGAAGGCGTGCCACGCCGCCATAGAAGCGTTCGACACGCTGCGGATCGTTGGCCGCCCAGATAAACAGGGCCGTGGCAATCAAAAACCCTACCGTCATCGTGATGACGGCATTGCGAAAGAACTCGGGCATCGGCGCAAAAGGCAGCGCCAGAAAGACGAACATGATCATTACCAGCCCATCGGCGATGCGTTCGATGATCACCGTCGCCAGGCTGGACGAAATGTCGATGCCCGTCTGTTTCTTGAGCACGTACGAACGCAGCAGTTCGCCGGCCCGAAAGGGGAAAACGTTGTTGCCGAAATAGCCGATACATACATCGGGAAACAGGGTCGTCAGCGGCACCAACTGTAGCGGCCGCAGCGTGTACTGCCAGCGCCACGTGCGTACCCACAGCCCCACAAAATAGACGACGATACCTGGCACCAGCCACCAGTAGTTGGCATGCTGCAGCGCCGCAATCACCGTTTGCAGGTGCAGGCCCGGCAGCGCCAGGTAGATAAAAAAGACGCTGACGCCTACCCCAACCGACAGCTGGATATACTTCTTCAATCGCGACTACACTCCTCTGTGCCCGATCTGTGCCGGGCAAAATCGCCGTCAGCATATCATACGCCCGCTGCACAATACAAAGGGCGACCAGCATCTGGTCGCCCTTTACCTTTGTATTTGGTTTTGGGAAATCTTAGTGCGCGGTCGCCAGCAATGCTGGTTCGACCGAATCCCCCAAAATTTCTTCCATGGCCATGATATGGGCGCAGACGCCGCGCAGCTACTGCCTCTTCGCAGTCGCACTTCCACTCGCCCGCGTTGTACTTGATGATGTGGTTGGCGTTGTCGCCGTGCAGTTCGACCTCGAAGCTGTGTACCTTCACGCGCTTGTCGCGCTCCGTCGCATACTGCTTGGCCTTCAAAATTCTGCTCACCGCTGAGTCCATGATACAAATCCTTTCCTGGTTGTGAACTATAACGGTTGCCTGGATGGTGCAGGAACAAAAACGCCCAGGCACAATGGCACTGGGCGTAGGCTTAGCTGTGATTCAGTTGGCGGACCAAAATTGGCGTTTTGAGATTCACCACACGTTCTCCGTTGATGTGCTCCCCGCGCATAAATTCTTGCTTGGATGAGCGGCCGGCTACGTTGGCAAGGTGCTGTTTTGGACGTTCACACTCTGTTAAAACGGTATTGACAGTATAGCCGACCCGACCCTGGCTGTCAAACCAATTTCACGGACCAAATCCGACGATTCCCCTACGTAAGGTCCGAGGCCAGAATCACGGTTCAGACCGTATTCTAAACCCCGGCGGTGTTGCCTCGGGCTCGTACGCCACCGGCAGCGCAAGCTTGCCTACCTGCTTCGCTACGTCGTCTTGCACGATTCGCAGCCGCTCGCTCAGATCGGCCATCCCAATGCTCGTATACAGCCCGCGCTCTGCCTGGCGCGCCAGCCACATCTGGTTCTCCACGCGCTGCAGGGCCTGGTCGGCCGGCGTGGGCAGCGCCGCCGCAGCGGCATCCAGCGCCGCCGCAAAATCGCTGTAGGCGGCCCCCAACTCGGCCGCAATATCGCCCGCCTTCTGCTTCCCACTCCGGGAGGACAGATATGCCATAGCCGAGCTGTGCGATCCGCAGCTTGGTCACCAGCCACCCGATGCGGTCTCCGAGCAGCCATGTCTGCTGCGGCAGCGAGACGGTGCCACCGCGGGCTTGCTGATAAAACTGGCTGCGCACCTGGTCTTCTGCCAGCAGCGCCTGTGCTAACGCCTGCCGCTCCGGCTCGATGTCAACCCCGTTGGTAAGGGCAATTCGATCGGCCAACAGCGTCGCGGCCTGCTCTCGCGCACTAATTGCTGCATCTATTCCCGCATCGTAGGGTAATCGTTCACCAAACGTATCAATCCGGTGCGGGATCAACACCCCTTGTGGCGATAAAAAAGGATTGCGGGCTAAATCATTGACCTTGGCGGCGAATGTGGGGTCCTTGAGACCGCCTGCCAGCCCTTTCAGTTCGGCATAGATCTGGCCGCGCTGGGCCGGCAGGAGATCAGGGGTCTGCGTGGCAATCAGCTGTGCCTGTATAGCAGCGCTGCGTGCCCCCGCCAGTTGGCCGCCAGCGATCATTCCCTTGGCTGCCTGCACGAGCAGCTGTGCGCGTTCGAGAGGAGACATCGCTACATCCAAGACAGCCGTAGGCAGCATCAGCCGGTATACCTGGGCCGCGGTGGCTCCCTCCCCTGCCTCCTGGTAGGCCCGGCCTAACTGTGCCAGCCGGCCCGCCTGCGCGGTGGGGTTCATGTCCGTCACATAGCTTAGAATGACCCGGGCCGTCTCGAGTTGGCCTGCCTGCATCGCCTGCAGGAACAGTCCGTCGGCCCCGTCGCCGGCCAGCTGGCGCAGGGCCAGCTGCGGGAGCACCTGGTCCGTGTGCACGGCCGCCAGCGGGTCGCCGCCCAGCGCTGGCTGCTGCGGATTGCGCAGGGTCCACCAGACCGCGAAGGCGGTCAGGCCGACCAGCAGGCAAAACGCAAATGCCAGCAGCAGCAGGCGTTCTAACCATTTATAGGGGCGAGGCTGCTTCGGCAGCGGCTCACCCGCTGAATTATCAGGAGAATTTGAGGAATAAACGTCATAAGTCATGTCCAGAGTATACAGCACACACCTGTGCCGCAACCAATAGTTGGCCCAAACATGGCTTCCGACTTCCTGGTCATTTCCAACAGCCGATTTTGGCTGCCATTTTTCAATATGCTATGATAGCAGCTTGACTGCGCTAGCGTTACAGCGCGCCCGCGAGTAGGTCGACGCGGCAACGATGCACCTTCACGGTCTGTTTTATGCCTTGGCCTGTTGACTTGAGGCCGGCTAGTGGGTGCTGGCGTAGCAACAAACATATCAAGGAGTCTAAGTTGTATGCAAACCTCGCGGCTTGATCGGCGTTCGTCTTCGGGTGGAATGGGCCGCCTGTTTGAAGGACCCGCAGCTTGGCTGGTCACTTTTCTAGTGATTCCGGCCCTTATTGTGGCAGTTCTTCTCCTGCCGCCGGTCAGTCTCCTCGACCGCCTCCAGACGTTCACCTACACAAGAATTGGTGTGAATGGCGGAGCGGTGACCGAGGCGGACGGTACCGTTGTCAATTTCCCGGCGGAAGGCATCATCAGTGGCTTCCGGGCGCAGATCAAGTCGACGCCGCGCACCGATTTTGTGGAAGGGCAGGCGGGCAATGACCTGTACGAAGCAGCCCAAAACATGCCCGAGAACCTCGTGGCCAAGAGCCCTGTCTACCTCCTCGACATTCGTGGCCGTGAACCGGCACAGGCGGTCGTAACCATTCCGATCCCCAACGACAGCCTTCCCTACGAGACGCTGTCCTTGTACGAGTGGACCGGGAACAACTGGCGGCACGTACCCGCTGCCGTACTTCCCGCCGAGGACAAGATCGAGGCCCGCCTCGACTATGTTCCTAAAAATTTCATGGTGGTGCAGACGACGCCCGCCGTGCCTTCAGTAACGATGGACTTGGGTTTGAACGCCCAGCTGCCGCAGGGCGCCAGCGTTACAAACGTGGCCCAGTCCGGCCTGCACTTGCGCGGTGATGGTGGTCTTGACGGCCAGGCGCCGCCTAATACCGGCAATACGATGCCGGTCGTCACCAATGTGGAGGGCGAAACCGTCCGCACCGATCTCGTCAACAACCTGTTGGCGGATCCGGGCTTGTTGGACAACCAATTGATGACGCTCGAGCAGCTGGTCGTCCAGAATGGCTATCCCGGCTTGATCGTTGATTACCGTGGCGTCGATGCGCTCCCCAGCGCCCGCGCCGACTATGCCAAGTTTATCGGGCAGGTCGCCGACCGCCTGCATGCCCAGAATAAAATCCTGGCCGTGCGCGTGGAGCCTGCGGCTGCCGTGTCTGCTGAGGAGTGGAACACCGGCGGCTATGACTGGCGCGCATTGGGGCTCGTCGCCGATAGGTTGATCATCCCTGCTCCCGTCGACCCCCGCGCTTATGCTGCCGGCGGTGAAATGGATCAGCTGCTCGCCTTTGCCACCGATGAGGTCGACCGCGGCAAGGTGTCGATCGAACTGCCGGGCCAGTCTGTCGAGCGCGCCGGCAACTATCTGCTGCTCAAAGGCTATCAGGAAGCGCTGAGCCCGCTGCTGGGCAATATCCAGGCTGCCACCGGCGATGGGGGCACGGTCGGCATCTCGCTGGACAACCCGCGCCTCCAGGGCCAGGTGCAGTGGGATGATACCCTGGGCATCTATTCCTACACCTACACCGACGATCAGGGCCTGCAGCGCACGGTCTATGTCGAGAGTGCCGGCAGCCTTGGCCGCAAGCTGGAAATGCTGCGCAAATACAACGTGAGCAGCGTAAACCTGCATCTGCCTGCCAACGGCGATGTCGACCCTGCGATGGGAGACGTGCTTAAGAACTTCCAGATGGGCCTGCCCACCGCTTCCAGCGCACAGGGCCAGATGGCCGTCGCCTATAAGGTCAAGGACGCGCAGGGGAACGTCGTCGCCGAGCAGATCCGGCCGCTCGACAGCACCCGCATCGACCTCGGGCCCGACCAGCTGAAGGGCGATTTGAACATCGAGGCTCAGATCGTCAACGCCAAGGGCACAGCCCTGACGGCGCCCAAGTCTGCAGCCATTGCCTTGTCCAGCATTGGCAGTGCTGCGCCTGCGGCCACGACCGGCGACACGGCTGTTGCTGCGGCTGCCGCTACGAGCGACGTACAGCTTAACACCACACAGATCGTCAACGTCCGCGAAGGCCCCGGCACCGGCTTTGCCGTGTTGGGTCAGGTTTCACCGGGCGAGAACTACAAAATTACCGGCAAGACTGCCGCCAACGACTGGTGGCAGATCGATTTTGGCGACCGCAAAGGTTGGGTTATTGGCCAATTGGTGAGCACCGCCGGCGACCCGAACGCGATTGCCGTGGTGAGCGACCTGCCCGCCGCACCTGCCGCTGCTGCGCCTGCCGATGCCGCCGCTGCTGCTGCGCCGGCTGATGCCGCCGCCGCACCCGCCGATGCCGCTGCTGCTGCGCCGGCTGACACTGCCGCTGCGGCCTCGCTGCCGGCGGCGGCTGCCGCTTCTGGCGGCGGATCCTTCGGCTATGGTGTTCAGGCCCACGTGGTCGACAACGGCCAGATCTTCCAAGTACTGGATTCGGTTGGCGGCATGGGCTTCAACTGGCTCAAGCAGCAGATCGAGTGGAAGCGTTTTGAGAGCGCCGGTCCCGGCCAGATCGACTTTGGCGGCATGGACGAGATCGTGAGTGCCGCCGACGGCCGCGGCACCAGTGTCCTCTTCAGCATCGTCAAGGCGCCGGCCTGGGCCCGCGAGAGCGGCTTCGACGGCAGCGTCGAAGGCCCCCCGGCCGACCCGCAGACCTACGCCAACTTCGTCGGCGCCGTGGCCGGCCGCTACTGCGGCAAGTCGCTCAAGGCGATCGAGGTCTGGAATGAGCAGAACCTGCACTATGAATGGGGCAACAAGTCGCTCAACCCGGGCGAGTACGTGGCCCTGCTGGCCCCGGCCTTTAACGCCATCAAGGCTGCCTGCCCCGGCATGCTCGTGATCAGCGGCGCCCTCACCCCGGCCGGCAACAACCCGCCCTATGCCATGGACGACTTCACCTACCTGGAAGAGATGTTCAAGGCCGGTGCCAACAACTATCTCGACGGCATCGGCGCCCACCCCAGCGGCTACAACGTGCCGCCGTCCGCCACGTGGGAAGCTGCCTGTGAGGCCATTCAGAAGAACGGCAACGGCTTTAACGGCGCCTGCGATTCGCCGCATCACTCCTGGAGCTTCCAGAGCACGATGCTTGGCTATCGCAACATCGCCAACGTCTACGGCGGCAGCAACAAGCTGATCTGGCCGACCGAGTTCGGCTGGGCCGCCGGCGGCGCCTATAACCCCGCCTACAAGTACGCCGACGACAACGACTTCACCGAGCAGGCCCAGTGGACGGTGGAAGCCTACCAGATGATGAAGAGCTGGGGCTGGGTCGGGCCGGCCTTCCTTTGGAACCTCAACTTCCGCGTAATCGCCAACGGCACTGAGCTGGCCCAGTGGGGTATCGTAGACCCGGGTTGGAACCCCCTCCCCGCCTACACTGCCCTGGCCCAGATGCCAAAATAACGTAGCGACACCGTACGGGCACAAGGTCCGCCGAGAGCGGAGCGCAGGCATCCGCCGACTAAAAGGTCGGAGCCGCATCCCCCTTATCGCCGGACCTTGTGCCCTTCTGTATGTTGTTGATAGATTGTGCGAGTCCGTTTGCCGTCCCGTTCCCCATTATCCGGCCGCAACGTCCGACCATGTGAGGTTAATCTAGATATGCTTCGACCGCCGCTTTCCCGCGCTCGCTTCTGGCGCCTGGCCGTTCCCTTCGCGCTTGTCTTGTCTGCTGCGATCTTCGTTTCCCTGCCCGCCTTTGCCCAAGAGACTACACCTGCGAATGCATCTGCGGCTGCACCTACCGGCGAGCCTACTGAGGGTACGGTGAGCGTCGTACGCGTGAACGTACGCGTCCAGCCCAGCATGAACGGCGCCATCGTGGGCCGCCTCGCCCAGAACGACGCCGTTACCATTACCGATACCAGCGCCGACGGCGACTGGTACCAGGTGCAGACTGCCGACGGTACGGAAGGCTGGGTCTTCGCCGATTATGTTGCCACGGGCGCGAACTCGTTGTCCCTCGGCAGCTTGACTTCCGCACCGGCGCCTGCCAAGACTCCAACTGCTGCCAAGACTCCAACTGCTGCCAAGACTCTGGTGGCTACCGAGACGCCAGCACCTGCCAAGACGCCAGTAGCTGCCGCGACCGCCGAGAATGGCAAGAGCAGCACCGACACAGCTGCCAGTACCACTGAGAGCAGCCCTGACAGCAGCTACCCCTGGTGCCGCCCCCGTAGCAGAGGTGGTGTCGACCCGTATCAACGTGCGCAGCGGCCCGGGAACCAACTATGGCGTGGTGTCGTCTGCCAATAGCGGGGCGCGTCTCCCGATCGTGGGCCAGAGCCAGGATGGCACTTGGTACCAGGTGACCGTTGGCGGCCTGGCCGATCCGGGGTGGGTGTCGGGCAGCATCACGAAGCTGCAGGGCACGCTCGCCGGCGTCCCCAAGGTCGACGCACCGGCTGCACCCGAACCGTTTGTGACTACCGCCTCTGCCCCGGCTGCGCCGGTCGGGGCGCCTGCGGCCGCACCGAACACCGGCACCGGCTTTGGCTACGGCATCACAGTCAATACGTGGCAGGGCGACAAGCAGGGCGCTGCCGACTTGATCAAAAGGCTCGGTTTTAACTGGGCCAAGCAGCAGGTGCGCTGGGAATATGCCGAGCCATCGCCCGGCGCCGTCAACTGGCAGGAAATGGATGGCATCGTCGACGTGATGAGCGGCAACGGCATCAACCTGATGTTTAGTGTCGTGACGTCGCCGCCTTGGTCGCGGCCCACCTTGGGCGGCACGGGTGGACCTCCCGAGGACTTCCAGCTGTTTGCGAACTTTCTCGGCGCCATCGCGGGCCGCTATTGCGGCCGGCTGCAGGCGATCGAGGTGTGGAACGAACAGAATTTGCGCCGTGAGTGGGAGGGTTTCCCATTGGAGCCCGCTTCCTATATGGACTTGCTGAAGCGTTCGTATAACGCCATCAAGGGTGCCTGTCCCGCCATGCTGGTGATCAGCGGCGCCACGACGCCCGCCGGTTACAGCGATGTCGCCTTCGACGATATCGATTACCTGCGCGGCATGTATCAGAACGGGCTGCGTAATTACAGCGACGGCGTTGGCATTCACCCCAGCGGTTTTGCCAACCCACCCAGCGTCCGGTTTGAGGATTGGCAGTCTGGCAATTACGATGCCCTGTCCCATGTCAACCATCGCAGCTTCTACTTCCTGAGCACGCTCGAACAGTCCCGGCGTGTGATGGAAGAGAACGGGGACAGCGCCAAAAAGCTGTGGCCCACCGAGTTTGGCTGGGGCTCCACGCCGTCACCCTTCCCCGGCTACGAGTACGAGGCGCGCATCGGTGAAGGCACCCAGGCACAGTGGACCGTCCAAGCCTTCACTACGATGCGTGATTCCGGTTACGTCGCCGTGCCGATGCTCTGGAATCTCAACTACCCGCGCGACACCGAGATGGGCGCCTTTGCCATCTCCGGCCGCCCCGCTTTCGATGCCCTGCGCCAGATGATGGGCCGCTAACCATTTACCGAGTGAGTAGACTACCGATGAAACACTTTTCCTGGCAGTTGACATGTACCACCGTGGCCGTGGCCGCCATGCTGGCTTTGGCCGGCTGCGGCGGCGGTGAGGAACCCACGCCCACCCCCACCAAGACGCCTGCTGCTGCGGCCGCCCAGCCCGCCACGCCGACCCCGCCGCCGGCTGCCCCCTCTTCCGGCGCCGAGACGGGCTCCCAGCCTGGCGAGCAGGCCGCTGCTGCGCCGGCCCAGCCGGAGCAGCCTGCTGCCCAGCCTACCACGGCCCCGGTTGTGGAGCGTGTTGCCACCGTGGCTACCGACCTGCTCAATATCCGCAGCGATCCCAGCACCAGCGGCAACATCTTACAGACCGCTACCACCGGCGATACCTTCACCGTAGCCGGCCAGTCCGACGATGGCCAGTGGCTCCAGCTTGCGAAGGACGGTGCCACGGTTGGCTGGGCGGCCGCCGAGTTCCTGACGGTCGAGGAACGCGTCACC
Source organism: uncultured Chloroflexia bacterium (assembly GCA_963701415.1). Taxonomy (GTDB): domain Bacteria; phylum Chloroflexota; class Anaerolineae; order Caldilineales; family Caldilineaceae; genus Fredericiella. Next base: position 137,268 of record CAVPAH010000012.1, on the reverse strand, counting down.
GAGGCGCCGGCTACCGGTGACACTGGTGGCAGCACCGGCGGCAGTGCCCCTGTGGCCTCCGGCCCCGTGCTGCCTTCCACGATGAGCAGCCCCGACTACGGTGTCCAGGCCTTCCTCTGGTGGCGTCCCGAGATCGCAGAGAACGACCTCAACCTGGTCAAAAACGGCGGCTTTAACTGGGTCAAGCAGACTTTCGCCTGGGAGACGATCGAGGGTGCGGGCCGTAACCAGTATGACTGGACGATCTCGGACCGCGTTGTCAAGCAGGTCAATGACAAGGGACTCAAGCTCCTGGCGCGCCTGAGCATCGACCCCGACAAGACTGACTTCTGGGCCGGCCAACCGCCGGGGAATGCCGACGCGTTTGCCGAATATGCCGGCGCGCTCGCCGCACGCTACAACTGCCAGCCCGGCTCGGCCGGCTGCATCCACGCGTTCCAGATCTGGAATGAGCCCAACCTGGCGCGCGAGTGGGGCGGCCAGCGGCCCAACCCCGCCGAGTACGCCGCCTTCCTCAAGAAGGCCTATGCTGCTATCAAGGCCGGCAACCCCAACGCTATCGTGATCAACGCCGGCATGGCGCCTACTGGCGACGACAGCGCCAACGCCATGCCCGACGACAAGTTCTACGACCTGATGTACCAGGCCATGGGCGGCAACAGCACCGGCTACTTTGACGCCCTCGGCGTCCATGGCGCCGGCTATGCGGCTCCGCCTGAGCTCGACCCCGCCGATGCTGCCTCCAACCAGAAATACGGCGGCTACCGCTTCTTCTCCTTCCGCCATGTCGAAGACATCCGCGCCATCATGGAGAAGTACGGCGATACGGCCAAGAAGATCGTGCTGCTCGAGTTCGGCTGGACGTCGGACGACACCAACCCGGCCTACAAGTGGCACGGCCGTGACGCCGGCATCGATGATACCGTGAAGGCTGACTACCTGAAGCGCGCCTTTGAATACGCCAATGCCAACTGGCCCTGGGTAGGCCTGATGAGTGTCATCACCATGCCCAATGCCGACTGGCTCAACGACGGCGACCCCACCGATGAAGAGCAGTTCTGGTGGGCGATCATGGAGCCGAGCAGCTCACCAGGCACCAAGTGGCGCGCATCGTATATGGTGTTGTGCATTTATCTGAACGGGCTACGCGGGCAAGAGTGCCAGTACGCGCCTAAATAGGTGAGAGGGTGAGAGGGTGATATTAGGATTCTTTCACTCTCTCACCCCCTCATATTCATCGCGTGCTTGTCGCCCCCAGCAGGATCTGGATCGCCGTCTCGCCCCAGCCCGAAATCGTTTCTACCCAGTCGATCCCTTCGCTGTAGGCAGACCAGTCGCCGGTATCCAACGCCGGCTGCCAGAAGCTGGTGGCATACCAGATGCCAAACACGGCGAAGATGATGACCAGCAAAAACGATATCCGAATAGACCAGCGATTTTGGCGCAGCATAGGCAATAGTGGTTTCCATAACCGCACGTGCTAATTTGCACGGCTGGCTGCCTATGATATACTACCCCGTACGGAATTCGAAATACTTGGGTGAGTAGCTCAGTTGGTTAGAGCGCACGGTTCACATCCGTGAGGTCGCGGGTTCAAGTCCCTCCTCGCCCACTCATAGGAATATTGGGAACCCCATGGATTGTCATGGGGTTCTCTGTTTTCCATGGATTTCCTCTAGACGGTGCCCGCGCCGTCTGCCTCGTCCACCCATCGCGGCCACGTAAACCGGAACGTCGACCCCTGCCCGCCCGTCGACTCGACCGTGATCGTCCCGCCGTAGCTTTCCACCAGCTTCTTGACGATCGCCAACCCCATGCCGCTGCCTTCGGTCTGGTCACGCGGTTGGAGGGTCTGAAACATATCAAAGATGCGCACGTGATACTGCGGGTCGATCCCCGGCCCGTCGTCGCTCACCTCGAACTCTACCATCTCACCCCGCTCGAACGCACACACCCGTACCCGGCCGTGGTCGCCTTTGTGATGCTTGATCGCATTGCCGATGAGATTGCGCAGCACCAGCTCGAGCGAAACTCGCGGCGTGCGCAGCGCCGGGGCGGCTCCCTCAAACGTGACGGTGAATCCAGGTGGCGGCGCCAACACCGTCATGACATCCTGCACCAGGTGCGCCGTGTCGACGGTTTCTACGGGCGGACGCACCCGCCCCGCCCGCGAATAGGCCAGCAGGTCGTCCAACAGCTGTTCCATGCGCCTGACACGGCCGCGCATCTTGGCCAGGTGCTCCCGCGAATGCGGCGGCAGAATATCCTCCGCATCTTCGCTGATCCAATGCGCCAGGTGCTCGATCGCCCGCAACGGCGCCTTGAGATCGTGCGAGGCGACATAGGCAAACTGGTTGAGCTCGCGGTTGCTGCGCTCCAGCTCTGCCGTGCGCTCGCGCACGCGCTCCTCCAATTGTTCACGCGCCAGTTCCAGCTCTGCTTCAGCACGCTTGCGTTCCGTAATGTCCAGCACGACGCCGGCAAGCCGCTGCAGCCGCCCCGCCTCGTTGACGATGGGTACGGCGCGCTCGTCGATCCAGACTGTCTGCCCGTTGTCCGGGCGCACAATCCGAAACTCGGAACGGTATGATGTCAGGTCTCGCAGCGCCTGGTTCACCGTTGCCTGGTGGCGCAGTAGGTCGTCTGGGTGGATCATGCTGAACCCTTGTTCAGCGTATTCGACCGCACTGACGCCATAGATATCGGGCAGATTGTCCGTGGTATAAACGCGGTTTTCTGCTGTATCCCAGGTCCAGGCCACCATGCGCGCCGCCTGCAGTGCCAGGTACAAGTGGCGCTCGCGTTCCTGCAGGACAGCCTGAACATGCTGCTGCTCCATCCGCCGGCGCAGCAGCGTATCCGCCATGCGGTTGAACGCCAGCCCCAGGTGATCCAGTTCGTCCCCCTTGGCCGGCACCGCTACTTGCACCGGCACCCGCACCTGCCACTCGCCGCCGGCAAGCTGCGTGCTGACCGTTGTTAGCCGGTCGATCCTGCGCAGCAGCAGCCAGTCACTGCCTACCCAGAAGGCTGCCAGTGCCGCCAACAGGACGGCGCCGATGCCAAGCAGGTCACGGGTAACCGCCGGACCGACCTCGGCATAGATCGCTTCCGGTGTGCGGCCGATACTCAACCACACTTGGGTGCCGCTTGGCCCTACAATGGGCGTGAAGGCATACTGCCGGACCACGCCGTCCACGCCTCGTGCCTCGACTTCGCCTTGCCCCCGCTTATGTAGCTCCTGTAGGTTTACGTCGGCCTGCCGCTTCCCGGCCCACTGTTCACCCGCAGGCACGCGCGCCAGAACAACTCCGTCGTGATCGGTAATGGTCATCACGGCGTCGGGCGGCAGGGGCAGATCGTCCACCTGCTCTTGAAACTTCTGCAGTGTCATGCCGTGTGCCACAACGCGTGTAACGTTTCCGCTCTCGTCGAGCACTGGATACCCCAGTCCCAACACCGGCACGCCGATCGGCCGCCCGATGGTAAACTCGCCGATCGCAAACTGGCGCGTGCTCACCGCCTCGTTGAACCAGAGCCGGTCCGCCAGCTGCACGGTGGCCGTAATCTGCGGCGAGCTGCACAGTACGGTGCCGTCGAGGTTCACGATCGCAAACCCCTGGTACTTAGGCTGGTTCAGCGCCACCATCTGATCCAGGCGCGCCGCACAGTCAGCGGCGTTGTCGCCGCGGACTTCGGGAAAGAGCGCGATGGCTGCCATCAGGCGGTGGGCTTCGTCCAACTGCTGGCCATAGGATTTCGCTGCCACCTCGCTCAGCCGCAGGAGTTCCGCCTGCGCTTCGGCGCGCACGTCGCGGCGAATGGTCATCACGTCAAAAATCAAGAAGATCCCAGCAGGAATGAGCGCAAGAATCATGATGAGCGACAGCCGTGCACGCAGGCTGGAGAGGGGCGATATCTCCGGCTGTGTGGAGGGTTGCTCTTGCTTCTGTGCGGACTCGCGCATCGTCGGCTAATGCCATTGGGGTTCCTATTGTGCCTGCCGGTCCTGACGCACGCCGCGCCAAGTTCAGCCTCACTCCTCTGTTCGGCTGTAAGGATTATTTGAAAATACGGGAAAGAGATCAATGAGGGGATACCCCCACGCGGGTAGGAGATTCCCTACCTGCACGTAAACGGCCACGGCTCGACCACCCGGCAGAACCGTTTGCGGAAACTTGTGAGGCTCGCAATGCGTTATTTTAGGCACGAAAAGGAGGTTTACTATGGATGCAAATAATTTGACTGCCCTAGCGTCGACTACCATCGCTGCGCCGGCGGTTGCAGTTTGGGATGCGTTAACCAACCCAGCGCAGATCAAGCAGTACATGTTTGGCACGGACGTAGTATCGAACTGGCAGGAGGGGAGCTCGATTGTCTGGCGTGGTGAGATGCAGGGCCGGCGTTATGAGGACAAGGGCACTATCCTCAAGCTGGTCCCCCAGCATACGCTGCAGTACAGCCATTACAGCCCCCTATCGGGGCTGCCCGATGAGCCGCAGAACTACCATACTGTCACGATCGAGATTTCTGGCCAGGGCGCCCTGACCCACGTCTCGCTCTCGCAGGATGGCAGCGGCAGCGCCGAGGAGCGCGACCACTCGGCCAAGAACTGGGCTGCGATGCTCCAGGGACTTAAGGACCTCGTGGAGAAGAAGAAGGCATCGTGAACATGGAACCCAAGTTTGCGTTTGTTCTCTACTATGTGGACGATATTGAGGCCGCACGGCGTTTCTACGTGGAAACGCTTGGCCTCACCGTCCAGCGCCATCATCCTACATTTCTCCAGTTTGAGAACTTCGCCATTGCGAGCGATGAAGCCGTGGGTGGAAGTCGCGAACCCGAAGTCTACTGGGTCGTACCCGATGCGAACGCCGCAGTTGCCGAACTCTCGCCGCGCGCCGAAATTGCAGTCCCACTGCGCGAAATGCCCTTTGGCAAGGTCTTCGCCGTCAAAGACCCTGCCGGCAACCCGGTATACCTGCTGGAATGGGCCCAACGCCGGCCTAGCCAGGCTGCGTAACAGCCGGCTGTAGGCCCTCGGCCGGCTGCGTCCCGTCGCCGGGCGTTCGCCGCCGGATCAGTAGCGGCGCCAGCAGCGGCACGCCAAACTGCCACGGTATGGTGATCAGGTGGATGAAGAACCAGTCCGCCTTGAACAGGACTACGCCGTTGAGAACCCATCGCCACAAGAGGATAAACATCAGGACGGACAGTTCTGACGTGAGGCTGAGCAGATAGATGCGCCAGCGCATGCGCGCCAGCAGGATGGCATCAAGCAGTTCGCTGTGCGCCAGAATACCGAGCGGGATGGCCCAAAGCGGGTACCAGATACGGTAGCTGGTCGATGTAAGCAGGTAGATAAACATCGCCCAGAATCCTGCCGTGTAGAGCCCCATCTTGCCGGTCCAGATGCGCCGCAGCAGGACGACGTAACAGGCAAGAAAGATGATCATGCCGATCGTGCGTGGGATTTGAAAGTCGTAGGGGGCCGGCACCTGCAACTTGGCCAGGCTCAGCCGGACCAGCGACGCAATGGTGTACGTCCGCTGGGTCGCAAACATGTCGCCCAGGCCGCCCAGGTTCTGCCACGGCGGCCAATAGGGAATGTACGTCACGAGCATCGCCGCCGCGCCCAGCAGTGCCGACGCAACGGCGATCCAGATCCGACGTCCCCAGGAGTGCTCGGTGCGCAAGATCGCAAACAAAAGCAGCGGCGCCAGCAGCATCACCGGCAGCTTGATCGACGCCGCCAGCGCCAGCAGGACGACAGCCGCCGCCCACCAGCGCCGCTTCTCCCATAGGACCAGCCCCAGCACCGCCACCGTCATCATCAGCAGGTCGTTGTGCGCGTGGGCCGGCCCCTGCAGCAGCACCAGCGGATTCCAGGCAAATAGCAGGACGGCCTCGACCTTGCGCCCGGTTCCCCACAGCAGCACCCAGATACACACGGCATAGGCCACAAGCATCAGGACCTTAAATGCTAACGGTCCATTGACCTCGTTCGCAAACCCCAACCGCACGATGGTGGCCGCGATGAAATTCCAGAGCGGGCCGTACGCCGTGGGCACACTCTTCCACTCGCCGATAAATGGCAGCATCCGGTCGAGCGGCGCGGCGCCCGCCGGCGATATCATGGGGTTGAGCCCGTAGAGGGCCTGCATTCGCCCCTCCACGACATAGTAGAAGATGTCGATGGCAGTAATCGGGTATATCCACAGCAGAATGCATGCGTTGAGCAGCCCAAAGCCCACGATCATGGGCAGCGGCTTCTGTATACGCCGCACCACGAACAGGGACGCAGCAAAGGCCGCAAACACCACCAGCAGCCCCACCACGTAGAAACCGGCCGCCCACTCGTGCCCGCGCGAAAACTGCTCCAGGTCGTACGCCCTGGGCGCGCCGCTGGCAAGTGTGATGGGGTACAGGTAGACAATGCCCGCATAATAGGCGGCTGAAATCAGCCCGAGACCGACAAAGACAGCAGTAGGGTTAAGACCGCGCAGTGCTCGCATAGTAACTGCATTATGCACAGCCGCTGCACCTGGGGCAATTAATGTACATTACGCACGGGGGAATGGCGCGGGCAATTCAGCCCTCGCTCGTCAACTGGATCCAATAGTGCGCAATCGGCTCGCCATAACCCTCAACCGTGCCCTGGAACTGTAGCACTCCGCCGTTCTTCTCGATCACCCGTGCCGACGCGATGTTGTCGACATCGCACGTGAGCAGCACCCCGTCCAGACCCGCCTCCCGAGCGCGCATAAGCGTAAGCGCCAGCATGCGGGTGGCGTAACCCTGGTTGCGCCGGGAGGGCCGCACGTCGTACCCGATATTGCCGCCTACCTGCCGCAGGGCCGGCGTCAGCGTGTAGCGCAGCCGTATTGAGCCGATCATCAGACCCGCTTCCATGGCCCAATAGCTGGTCATGCGCACGTGGCCCGGCGTAGTTCCCGCGTCGTCTGCGGCGAGCATCTGCAAGTAGCCGTCACAGTCCGCCAGTGCCATCTGGTAGCGCGTCTCCCCGTGCGCTGCATACTCCTCTGCTATCCCGAGCAAGGCGCTGCGCCATTCGGGTCCTGCTTTCACGAGGATCAGTGTGTTCGTCATAGCGCAATATTATACATATTTTTCGATGATTTGGATCATCGTCTGCTCCGTGCTAGCATGCGCGTCTCGAGCGGAAGGCGATATCATGACGATTGATTCGCTGCGGCAAGAAATTGCTGCGTTCCTGCGGTTTTCTATCCGTCGGCGACCCGATAGATTTTGTCGTGCACGCTGTGGAAGCCGAAGCCGGCTATCGCCGGTGCCGGATCGCATACCCGAGCGCCGAAGGTGACTCGATCCCGGCTTACCTGCTGGTCCCTGACGGTGCCGGCCCCTTTCCGGCCGTCGTCGTTCACCATCAGCATGCCGGGCAGCGCCACCTGGGCAAGAGCGAGGTCTGCGGCCTGGCAGGCGAGCCGCTGCAGGCATTCGGCCCGGCCCTCGCCGCGGAAGGCTTTGTCGTGCTGGCGCCGGATTCGATCTGTTTTGAAGACCGCCGGCGCCGCGGCCAGGGGCACCGAACCCGACGAAGACGATGTCCGCAGCACTACGACGAGATGTGCTACCGCCTGCTGCGCGGGGACACGCTCATGCGCAAGGTGCTGAGCGACTCCGCCCAGGCCGTCTCCCTGCTGCTCGACCATCCCCAAGTCGACGGCCGCCGACCTGGGTATGCTGGGCCACTCCTACGGCGGCAGCACCGTGCTGTTTCACGGCGCGCTGGATACGCGCATCCGCTTTGCCTGCTGCGAGCGGGGCTGCCGCTTCCTACCGCTACCTGATGGCAAACCAGCACGGCATCGAAATGTCCAAGGCGATCCCCGGCTTCACCCAGCGCTACGATATCGCCGACCTGGTCGCCTGCTTCAGCCCCCGCCCCCTGCTGATTGTGTCGGCGACCGAGGATTGGGCCTCGTATGATGCGCCCGGCGTCGTGGCCGACGCCCAGGCACACAGCGAGCAACTGGGCAGTAGAGCGTGTGTTGACCACCTGCGTTATGCCGGTGAACATGGCCTGACGCAGGAACGTTTTGACGCCATCGTACACTGGTTCGCACAGCATCCGTGGCAGCAGTGTCGGGAACAATAGTTCGCACCATCTATCCAAGGAGCAATCACGCAATGACCGGCACCATGGGCACGCTTACTGAATCTGTCTTGTAAATATTAACGAGCTATCAGCGGTCTGCAGTCGGATGATTCTATGTCCCGCTTTCTCTACATGCTCACTGGCCCCAAAGGCTCGGGAAAGACGCATATCGGCATGCTGGTCCACCAGCACACTGATATCCACTTTATTCGCGTCGAGCCGATCTGGCTCTCACTGACCCCCGGCGAAGACGGCTGGCAGAAGGTCGAAGCCGCCGTCGATGCCGCCTTCCTCATACACGACCACGTCATGATCGAAAGCCTTGGCGCCGGTGAGGACTTCCTAGCCTTCTATCATTCCCTGGACGCCAAATACGAGATCAAGATGATTCGTGTCTACGCCGATCTCGACACCTGTCTTGAGCGCGTCCGCACACGCAGCAGCATCGACCATATCCCCGTGTCCGACGACAAGGTCGTTGAATACAATCGTATCGCCGCCAGCGTCACCTATCCCTGGGTTCTTGAAATCGACAACAACCAGCCTGCCTCCGATGACACGATCCTCGCCTCCATCCGCCGGCTGCAGGCGGCCTCTACCTGAACGCACTCCGCGCAGGCTGCGTCAGGGCCGAGCTGCCTGGAACGGACTCTGTCCGTCTTGCGTCCTCCTTCTTTTGCTATATTACATGTAGACCGAAGGAGAATCGCGCATCTATGCACTGTTTGGGATCGCCCTTGGCGCTGGTTGGTAGGTCTCCTCGTCGCCGTATGTTCCGCACTGCTGCTGCCCACCGCAGCGCTGGCCGCCGATCCTCCCCTCGGCGCCACGGCGCCCTACACCATCAACGTCCCGCTGCTGACCGCCGCCTCGGGCGATCGTCGCATACGATGCCAACAACTGGTCGGTGCTCTGGTTCGGCAAGGTGAGCGCCGATGGCAACAACTTCGGCGATCTCCGCCTGCTTGGGCAGGTCGACGGCGTCGCCGTGCGCGTCCAGCTCTACGACGTAAACGTCACCCCCGGCGACGTGCTCACGCTCGAACTTGCCGGCCGCACCTGGCGCGTCCCCTACACGGGGGATCTGCCGGAGACCGGGGGCTGGAACGTGGGCGAGCGCTGCACGAACGGCATCTGCCGCGGGTGGTCGGCCGACGGCCTCATTCCCTGGTCCGAGTTTGGCGGTCGGCCCCATGTCGGCGAGACCTGGCCGCTGCGCGTGGTGTTTGACGATGCGGATACTGCCGGGGCCGCCGACCGGGTCACCTCGCAGGCGATGTGGCCCCCCAGCGGAGCACCCGGTGGGACGGGCACGCTGCACTGGGGGCTGCCGGAGTACGGCGGGCAGGAGCGCAGCCGGCGCCCAGGTGCTGGAGGTGGCGCTGAGCGGCGACAGCATGCTGGGCGGCAGCACGGACTGCGGCACCGCGGATTTCCCCGACTACTTCGGGACCTGGGGCAGCCGCAACTTTGGCACGGCGGACCACGTCAACGTGCAGATGCAGTGGGACGTGGCCGACTGGCCCTGCTACGCCAAGTACTACGCCGCCTGGTCGCTGAATGAGCTGCCGGCAGGGCGCGCAGGTGATCTCGGCGACGCTGGAGCTGCGCCAGTTCGGCAACCCCGGCTTCTCGCCCGGTTACGCCGACGACGGCACCAAGGACACGGTGATGCAGGTGTTCGCGGTGGACAAGCCGTGGGACGAGCACACCATCACCTGGGACAATGCGCCGGTGCCGCAGGAGAACACAAGCCGCACGCTGGTGCAGCCGCTGCCGGGCGACTGTGCGCCGACGCCCTCCTGGTACTGCAGCCCCGGCATCCCCTACCAGTTTGACGTGACGGAGATCGTGCGCCGGGCGCAGGCCCAGGGGCGAACCTGGGCGTCGCTGGCGCTCTACACCGCCGCCGGCCAGTACCACTCGGGCAAGTACTTCTACAGCCGTGAAGGTGCCGAACCGCCTATCGTCCGCATGGTATATCTCCCGGCCCACAGGCTGGGAGCACAGCCGGTGCAGCAGCCGGGGACTGCGGCCGCCCAGGCGTCCGCAAAGTCCATCTTCCAGGTGATCCCGGACCCGCTTCGCGCCGCCCCTCGCGCCGCACCTACTACATCTCACCTCGCGGGGACGACGACAACGCCGGAATCGCGCTGCGCAAGCCCTGGCGTACCTTTGCCCACGCCTGGGAGGTCCTGCAGCCGGGTGATACGCTGCTGCTGCTCGACGGCACGTACACGGAATCCACCACCGGGCTCGTCCAGCCCAACATTCGCAACGGCAAGCCGGGCAATCCCATCACGATCAAAGCGCTCAACGACGGCAGGGCCGTCGTCGACGGCGAGGGCCGCAACATCCCCGTGCGCCTGGGCGAGAACTATGGACCGTCGGGCCCGATCGGCGATTGGTTCGTGGTCGAAGGTATTGTGGCGCGCAACGGCACGCTCTCCAGCATCCGCCTGGAACACGCCAACCACAACGTGCTGCGCCGCGTCTCAGCCTACGACGCCGACCCCGACGACAACTCGTTGGCCATCGGCATTGTCTGGAGCGACGACAACCTGGTGGAGGACTTCGCGGCTGCGGGCACGGGGCGCTACATGGTCAATGTCTTCACCTCCCGCGGCAACACGCTGCGCCGCGGCTTCACCATGTGGCAGCAGTGGGATGGCCGCCACTTCTGCGGCGTGAGCTGGCCCAACGGCAACAACGTCGGGGTCTACAACTCGAGCAACACCACGGTCGAGAACGTGATCGCCTACGGGCGTGGGCTGACCGGCATCTTCATCCAGGCGAACGATGACGCCGCGGTCGCCGACAACAACCAGATCCTGGGCAGCATGGCGCTGCTGCAGGGGGCGGACTACGACGGCAGCCTCTGGACGTACGGCACGGGCAAGCGGCAGCCGACCGACGCGGCCCGGCCCGATCACCAACCCCTATGGCGAGCCGTGCCCCGACAACATCACGCAGTGGGAGTGGGGCGGCCACCGCCAGGGCTTCAACCTGTTTGGCCAGGGCGAGCTGCACGACAACGTCTTCCGCGACATCCTGGCGACCGGCAACATCGGGCTGGGCTGGGCATCGCAGCATCCCTACGGACCCGGCCCTGTCGGTACAGTGATCGACCACGCCACCATCTACGGCAACGGCAGCGACGTCACCGGCTGGGAAGCGGCACAGGGCGGCGACATCTACATCGACCGGCGCAACACCGTCTTGAACAACGGCGGGCTCACCATCACCAACAGCCGCATCGCCAACAGCGCGTGGGCGAATCAGGGCGAGGGTGCCCGCTTCCAGTATCGCTACGTCGACCGGCAGCTCACCAGCCAGCCCCTGCTCCCCTGGCCCATGGAAAGCCGCATCAAGGATGAGCTTGGACTCAGCGCCGAAGAGCTGATAGGCCGGTACCGTCCCTAGCCGCGCGCCGCGCTAGCACGAAGCCGGCTTTGACATTATGCATAGATATTGGTACCCTCTCACCATACATGAATCGATCCACAGCGCAATAACCCAAATCGAATTCTGACCCAACCCCTCGTCGAATAATAGCCTTTCCCGGCTCAACGTTGCGCCGGCCTCCTCGCGGCCGCTCACCGCGCGTCCAGTAACGTTTTCCGGGAGTATCTATCCATGTTCCGCAGTCTCGTACAGTGTGCCTGCGCGTGTACCTTCGCGCTTTCAATCCTTGTGTTTGCCGCACACGGCGCCGCCGGCCAGGATCCCACGCAGGAACCGGCCGGCCCGGTGGAGCCAAACGTTGAGCCTTCTGCCGAGCCCAATGTAGATGCTAGTGTAGACCCCTATGCTGAGCCCGATGTGGAGCCTTACGTGGAGGCGGCTGCTGCCGATGGGCAGGCCGGTACGTCCATCTACTGGGGCGCCTATATCCAGGGGAACACGTATGGCGTCGCCAATGCGCCTTGGGATTCGCGCGCGATCGACGGTTTTGAGAAGAGCGCCGGCAAGCGTATCTCGATTCTTCACTGGGGCCAGCCCTGGCAGCGGTGCACGCCCGCCTGCGTCTACCAGGAGTTCCACGAGCAGAAGCCGCAGTTCGACGCCATGTGGCAGCGCGGTATTATCCCGATGGTAGACTGGGCCTCGTGGGCCAGCTCCGCCAGGCCCCAGCACAAACAGCCCAAATTTTCGCTGCAGCGGATCATCGACGGCAGTCACGACACCTACATCCGCCGCTGGGCCAAGGAGGCCAAGGCCTGGGGCCATCCATTCTTTCTCCGCTTTAACTGGGAGATGAACGGCAACTGGTTCCCCTGGAGCGAAGAGCGCAACGGCAACAGCAGCGGGCAGTACGTCGCCGCCTGGCGTCACGTCCGGGATATCTTTCGCGCCGAGGGCGTCACCAACGCCAAGTGGGTCTGGTGCCCCAACGTGATCGACCCACGCAGCAAGGTGCCGCTCTCACACTACTATCCCGGCGGCCAGTACGTCGATTGGCTCTGCATCGACGGCTACAACTGGGGCACCAACCCAGCTAAGCCCGACCGCTGGAAAAGCTTCAGCGCCGTTTTCGGCCGCACCTATTCCACCCTCACGCGGATCAGTTCCAAGCCGATCATGATCGGCGAGGTCTCCTCCACCGAGGTCGGCGGCTCCAAGAGCGCCTGGATCGCCGATGCCCTCACCAACACCCTGCCGCGGCGGTTTCCCCGCATCCGCGCCCTCCTCTGGTTTAACTGGAATGCCGACAGCATGGACTGGGTGCTCGAGTCTTCCCCCAAGGCCAAAGCCGCGTTTGCCAAGGGTATCTCCTCCTCCTACTACCGCGCCGGGCAGGTCTCCGCCGTCGACAGCTCGCTCTTGGACCGCCCCGTCGTCGCCTGCCCCGCCGACCAGTGCGTCTTCCTCCCCATCATCACCAATAACAGCCGCCTCCACTAGCCCGCCCAATAAAACGGAGCGCAGGCACCGACCGCAACGGCGATCGGCACCTGCGCTCCGCTCTCCTATAACACTGCCTGCGAACCAGGTTGGTGCTAGAAAATCAAGTAAATCCTAAGCGCTAGCCAAATCCTACGGATCATGGTTCAGCCATACTACCGCGGCTGGGCCTGCGACACTTCCACCATCACGACCTGCGATACCTGCCCGGCGCCCGAGTAGGCATCAAGCCGGTACTCGTACAGGCCGCCCGCTGGCGGGCAGTCCTGCGTCGAGCCGCTTGTCCCGCCGGCCGTCACGATCGGCGACCCGTTGCGCAGCAGGTTGATCGCCTGCGCATTGTCAGTGCGCCAGTTGAAGGTCACGCACTCGCCCAGGTGGACCTGGTTGGCGCTCACCGAGAACTGGTCGATCTTTGGCATCTCTGGCTGCGGCGGCTGGCCACCCGACACGTTGATCGTCACCTGGCGCGAGTCCTGGCCGCCGTCCATCTTGGTCGCCGTCAGCGTGTAGGTAGTCGTCTGGCCGGGGCACACGTCGCGCTGGCTCACGCCCGGCACGCCCTCGCCGTTCAGGTACACCGCCTGCACGTTGCGCACGTCCCACCGCAGTGTCGTGCACTGCCCGGCGCTGATGTTCCCGTTGTCCGCCCAGAAGTTCATCGTGTAATCGCCATTTGGGTTGACATAAATTGTGATCGGGAAGTCCGTCGTCGACCCATCCATGTACATCACCCGCAGCACGTATGTCGTCGTCTGGTTCGGGCAGACGTTGCGTGTGTCGTGCCCGCCTACGCCCGTCTGGTTGCCGTTCTCCACGAAGAAGACCGCCATCACCCCGTCGATGTCCCAGCGGATCGTCGTGCACTGCCCCTGGTTGATATGGTCGCTGTCCGCCCGCAGGTTTGGCGTCGGCTTGGAAGTGGGCGGCGGCGGTGGGGGCGGGGGCGGATTCGGGTCCGGCACCTGGATGCCTACCCACACGACCTGGCCAAAGTACTGCTGGGTGCTGTTGCGCATCTGCCAGAAGCCCTGGAATGTGCCGTACACCTGCGGCGCCTGGAGCGCGACCCAGATGTCGATCGTTCCGCCCGGCGCCACCCTCTGCCCGACCTGCGTCGGCTGGCCGTTCATCTGCGCCTCGGGGCGGTTGCCGTTGACATAGGCGATCGCATAGTCCGGCGCCCACGTGCAGGTGCCGCTGTTGCGCACCCGCCAGCCCTTGCTAAAGTTCTGCCCCGGCGCCATCACCGGCGGCGCCGTCATGTTCTGGTCGTCCAGGTTGAGGTCGCCCACAAACGCCATGTCGTCGATGCAGGGTTCAGGCGTCGCCGTGGGACTCGGCGCCGCCGGTGTCGCCGCCGGCGGCGTCTCGGTGACCGGCACGTTCTCGACAGTCGCCGTCTCCTCGTCCGGCGTCACGTGCGTGGGATCCTCAGCCAGGTAGAGCTTGACCAGCTCGGCAAACGTGCCGTCGCTCTGCAGCGCCACCAGTGCCTGGTTGAGCTTGGTCGGTGAGGTTCGATCCCTTGGGTACGGCGATGGCGTACTGCTGCTGGTAGAACCCTTCGCCCACCAGCTTCAGGTCGTCGGCGTTCTTCATCGCCTGCTCGGCCGTCTGCTCGCCCATCAGCGCCACGTCCAGGTTGCCGCTGCGCAGGTCCACGATCGCCGCGCTGACGTTGGGGTAGACGACCAGGTCCTCCTGCGGAATCACGCCTGAGTCCACCAGCATCTCCTGGGCCCGCGCCTGGAACGTCGTCCCGCGCTGCACGCCCACCGTTAGCCCGGCAAAGTCGGTGGCCGAGCGGATCGTGCCGCGTAAAGGTGTCGCTGGCCATCGCCACGGAGTTGCCGATGTAGTAGAGGTTGGAGAAGTCCACCTGTTGCTGGCGGTCCGGGGTGACCGAGATGGCGGCAATGCCGCCGTCGACTGCGCCCAGATGCACGGCGTCCAGGAGGCCGTCAAAGGCGTAGTCCTTGAACTGCACCTCGAGCCCCAGCTGTTCGCCGATGGCCTTGGCCAGCGCAATATCAAAGCCGTCCAGCTCAAATCTGGAATTGTAGTACTCAAAGGGTGGGTAATCGGCTGCCGTGCCAAAGACAATCTTGCCGGCGTCCTGGATGCGGCTCCAGTCGTCCGGCACAGGGGTTGGCTCCGTGGTCGGCTCTGCAGTCTGATCCTGCTGCGGCTGCAGCCCATTGGCGGCAGCCGAAGCCAAGCCCGGGAGGAGCCAAGCAGGAGGACGGCGATGAGCAAGGGTAAGAGTGCGGATCGTGCTTGTCTCACAGTAACTCCTTATTCAATTTGGATGGTAGCTGCGGCGTTCCCGTGGGCGCTCCCGCCGCGGAGTACAACTATATATCACTCAATCACCTTTCTCCCCAATCGGGGCCCGTCTTAGTAACGGCCAAGCCGGACCGCAGGCGTCCTCGCCTGCGGTCCAATCTCTATAAAGCTGTTTGACGGCGTCATTCTTGAATGCGATACTGCGGAGAGGAGACCGCGCTCATATGCCCATCAAGATTGCAATCGTCGGCACCGGCAAGGTGGCCAGAGCAAGCTACTTACCTTACCTGGCACAGCAGGAAGATGTCACGCTCAGCTACTTCTCGCGCACTTGGGAGCAAAGCCGAAGCATGCGCCCATGACTTTGGCGGCAGCGTCGCCAATTCCATCCTCGAGCTGCTCGCAGCGGAACCTGACGCCGTGCTCGTGCTGACAGGCGAGACGCAGCGGCAGGCGGCGACGATGGAACTGCTTGAGGGCCGCCCCAAGCGGCTCTTTTTTGAGAAGCCGCTCGTGGCGGAGCACGGCCAGGCCAATGTCGTCGAAGAGGATTTCTTCGCCGCCAAGGCACTGCTCCAGCGCGCCCGTGCCGCCGGCACCGAGACGGCGATGGTCTTTAACTATCGCTTCTTCGAACAGACCCAGCGTATCCGGCAGCTCGTCCGCGACCGTAACTTCGGCCAGCTGCGGCAGGCGTCGCTGTTCGTGAACTATGCCTGCTGGAGCCACTCCATCGACCTGCTCCATCTCTTTGGCGGCAGGGCGGCGCGGATCGCGGCGCTCGCCGGCGACATTGCCTATGAGGGCGCGGTGGATGTGGCCGGCTCGTTCCAGCTGGAGAACGGCGCCACGGGCACGATCCTGGGCACCAGCGGCACCAAGTTTGCCCACCCGCTTGTACGATCACACCTTCAACTTCGAGCGCGGCAGCGTCCACTACAGCGATCTCGACGGGCCCGTGGACATCTTCGACCACGCCACCCGCTACCGGGAATCGTACTCGCTCATCGGCGACCACTCGCGCTGGGACCAGTACCACGCCTCCTTCCACAAGTCGCTGGCGGCCTACCTGGATTCAATCCGCCAGGGCGAGCCCCCACCCGTCCCCGGGATCGCCGGCCTTGAGGAACTCCAATTCGAGGCCGCCCTGCGCCGCTCGGTCGCACAAGAACGCCCGGTAGAAGTCCAGCAAGAATTCGCCCTCGGGTTGTGAGGCACGTGCATCATGTCCCCGGGACGTGCGCACGTCCCGGGGACGTCGGGATGGCACCCAACACCCTGCGCAGCAGCTCCCCCGTATACGACCCCTCCACCTGCGCCACCGTCTCCGGCGTCCCCGCCGCGATCACCCGCCCGCCGGCCGCACCGCCCTCCGGCCCCAGGTCGATCACCCAGTCCGCCACCTTGATCACGTCCAGGTTGTGCTCGATCACGATGACCGTGTTCCCTGCATCCACCAGCCGCTGCAGCAGCGCCAGCAGGCGCGCCGTGTCCGCCGGGTGCAGCCCGGTCGTCGGCTCGTCGAGCAGGTAGAGCGTCCGCCCGGCCCCGCGCCGCCCCAGCTCGCGCGCCAGCTTGACACGCTGTGCCTCGCCACCCGAGAACGACGACGCCGGCTGGCCCAGCTGCAGATAGCCCAAGCCCCGTCTCGTCCATCAACGCCAGGCGCGCCCGTGCCGCCGGTACCTCCGCAAACAGCGCCAGCGCCTCGGCGATCGTCATCTCCAGCACCTGGCTGATGTCATACCCGCCATACTTTACCGCCAGCACCTCGCGCTTGTAGCGCCGGCCGTGACACGTGGGGCAGCGCACCGCCACGTCGGGCAGAAAGTGCATCTCCACCGCCAGCACCCCTGCGCCCTCGCAGCGGTCGCAGCGCCCGCCCGGCACGTTAAAGGAAAAGTGCTCCCTGCTGAGCCCGCGCGTCTTCGCCTCCGGCTGCGCCGCAAATGCCTCCCGGATGGCCGTGAACGCCTCGCTGTATGTGGCGGCATTCGAGCGCGTGGTCCGCCCCAGCGGCGCCTGGTCGATCGTGATGATCTTGTCCACGTGCTCCCAGCCGTCGATCGCGTCGTGCGCCCCCGGCATCGCGCTCGCGCCAAAGAAGCGCTGCCGCGCCGCCCGATCGAGGATGTCGATACATCAGCGTCGACTTGCCCGACCCCGACACCCCGCTCACCGCCACCAGCATCCCCGCCCGGCCGTCGCTTGCCCGCAGCGGGAACTGCACGGTGATGTTCTGCAGGTTGTGCTCGCGCGCGCCGTGTACCGTCAGGTACGGCCCGTCCGACCGCCGCCGCTGGCGAGGCAGGGGGATCTCCGCCGCCCCGCCCAGGTAGCGCCCGGTGGCAGACTGCGGGTTGGCCGCCACCTCCGCCGGCGTGCCCTCGGCCGTCACCTGCCCGCCGTAGCGCCCGCCGCCCGGGCCAAAGTCCACCACCCAGTCGGCGGCGGCGATCATCTCCAGGTCGTGCTCGATCACCAGCACCGTGTTCTCCAGGTCGCGCAGCGCCTTGAGCATCCTGATCAGCCGCGGCGTGTCGCGCGGGTGCAGCCCGATCGTCGGCTCGTCCAGGATATACAGCACCCCCGTCAGCCCCGACCCCAGCAGCTGCGCCAGCCGCAGCCGCTGCGCCTCCCCGGCCGACAGCGACGGCGTCCCCTGTTCGGGCGTCAGGTAGCCCAGCCCCACCTCCACCAGCCGCTCGACGCGCACGCGCAGGTCGCGCACGATCGCCTCCGCCACCAGCCAGTCGTCGTCCCCCAGCACGGCCTGCAGCCCCGTGGCCCATTCCAGCAGCGTCTGCAGCGACAGCCGTGCCGCCGCCACGGGTTCCTTGTCCTTTTCTGACTCGCCGCTCACCAGCGGCCGCCCGGCCACCGTCACCGCCCGCATCTCCGGCCGCAGCCGCGCGCCGTCACAGTCGGGGCAGATCTGCTGGATCAGGACCCGCTCGCTCTTCTCGCGATAGTCGGCGTCCGCCGGCGTGCTCGGCATGGCGCCGCAGCAGGGCGGTGACCACCCCCTCGAAGCGGCCCTTGGTCACCGTCGCCGGCGGCTCGACTCCCGGATAGTGGCGCTGGAATCTCGGATCGCCCACGCCGTACAGCAGCAGGTCCCGCGCCGCCGGGCACCAGCTCACGCACGGGCTGCGCCGGGTCAAAGGGGAAGCCGTAGTGCTGGGCCGCCCGCCGCAGCGTCGTGGAGTGGTAGGGGACCAGGTGGACCTTATCCCAGCCCAGCACTGCGCCCTCCTCGATGCTCTTCTCCTCGTCGAGCACCTGTTTCAGGTCGGGCGTGTAGACCGTGCCCAACCCGGTGCACGTCGGGCAGGCCCCGCCCGGCTTGTTGAACGAGAACAGCCCCATGTTCAGCTCAGGCAGCCGCGCCCCGCAGTGCGGGCACCGCACCCACTCGGTTTCTTCGCCATCCGTCTCCGGCAGCTCGTCGATCCCCTCCTCCCACGTCGATCCTCCCCCTCCCCCTCGTGGGCCGGCGGCACGTCTCTCCCGCAGCGGGGACACGGCCGGTGCCCGATGCGGGCGTACAACAGCCGCAGGTACGAAAACACCTCCGTCGCCGTCCCCACCGTCGAGCGGGGCGAGTTGTTCGTCAGCCCCTGCTCCACGCTGATCGTCGGCGACAGCCCGGTGATCCCCTCGATCGGCGGCTTCGTCAGCGCATACGGCACCATCCCGATCGACTCCAGGTACTGCCGCAGGCTCTCCTTGTGCAGGATATCGAACGCCATCGTCGACTTCCCCGACCCCGACACCCCGCAAAACACCACCATCTGGTTCTTCGGGATCGCCAGCGTCACGTTCTTGAAATTGTGCAGGCGCGCGCCGCGTACGGTTATGGCAGACATTACATACTCCCTTCTCCAATCCGTCGCTGAGGTCTGTATTGTACATTAGGAACGGCCCTGGTTCGGCGTGCCAGGGTCGCCAATGTCCCCGGGACATGCGACCTCTCACCGCTTGACCCTCCGTCTCACGTTGGCTACAATGGCACCCCCCACCGCAGCGGCCGTTCCGGAGGTGCAGCTATGACTTCGTCCACACCACAACACCTGGATTCCTGGGCCAGCGGCGCGGCGTACGAACCGTATGTCGGCCGCTGGAGCCGCCTCGTCGCCCGGGAAGTCATCGCCTGGCTCGCAGTGCCCCCTAGGCGGCGCTGGCTCGACGGCGGGTGCGGCACCGGCGCTGTTACAGAAACTATCCTCGCCGCGGCCTCGCCCACGACCGTCACCGGCGTCGATTCCTCGGCAGCCTATCTTGCCTACGCTCGCGCCCGCATCCAGGACCCGCGCATCGCCTTCGAACTCGGCGACCTCCAGTCGCTCCCCTTTGTCGACGCGGCCTTTGACGCCGCCTTGTCCGGCCTTGTCCTCAACTTTGTGCCCGACCAGCCCCGCGCCCTGCGTGAGTTGGCCCGCGTCGTCCGCCCCGGCGGCACCGTCGCCGTCTACCTCTGGGACTACGCCGGCGAGATGCAGTTTATGCGCTACTTCTGGGATGCCGCCGCCGCGCTCGACCCCACCGCCGCCCGACGAGGGCAGCCGCTTCCCCATCTGCCAACCCGAACCGCTCAATGCCCTCTTCACCGCCGCCGGCCTCCAGGAAGTCGAGGTGCGCGCCGTCGACATCCCCACCGTATTTCGCGACTTCGACGACTTCTGGGCCCCATTCCTGGGCGGCCAGGGTGCGGCCCCGCGCTACGCCATGGCCCTGCCCGAAGCCATCCGCGCTGACTTACGCGATCACCTTCGTGAGCGCCTACCTACCGCTGCCGACGGCTCCATCCCCCTGATCGCCCGCGCCTGGGCCGCCCGCGGTACCGTTTAGCAGGTACCTGTCGCGTTCCTTTCTTGTCGGCTGGAACTGAGCTCCCGCGTAGCCCGTACGCCCTCGTACGGGTCTGTGGGCACGCCTACGTGCCGTGTTGTCAACCCGAATGTGCGGCATGTGGCCGCCCCGCAGGGGACGTGCGGGCTGCACGGGAGCACACTCGCCAACGCAACCTGGTGTTGCCGGCAGTTACTGCTACCCTGTAGCCTAAAACACACCCTGACTGTAGCCTCCTCCCTACCTATTGAACAGCCGTGGCAGTATCCTGATATCGCCGCATCATTTCATCGCCCTCCCCCATCCCATCCGCGGCGTGTCGTCTTTCTGGGTTCCCTAAAGGAGGAAACAGTATGTCACGCAGAGTAGGAAGTGCAGCGATTTTCAGCTTGCTGCTGCTTGGCGCAGCCTGGCTGGGCGGCTCTACCACGCGCCCGGCCCAGGCCAGCAGCCCCCCGGCAGCGCCGCAGGCGGCCCCGGCCGCCGGCGCCGAACAGGTCACGCCTAACGGCGCCTATATGTGGAATTACTCGGTCAAGTTCGTCTGCGGCCGCCAGCAGCCGATCGACATCCCCGGCACCAATGCCCTCGGCGAGCCGCCCGTCAAGCCCGGCAACTACGCCACCGAGATCAACATCCACAACTACGCTTATCGTGAGTTCAAGCTGCGCAAGAAGCTCCTCGTCCTGGTGGAAAAAGGCGAAGTCGTCGGCCGCGAGCCCGACGTGGTCCGTCCCGACCCGCAGCGCTTTGCCAGCGTCTTCCTGACGCCTGACAGCGCCACGCTCGACGACTGCAACGCCCTCTGGAAGATGGCGGGCGGCGTGCCTTCTGCCATCAACCCGCCCCTCACCATCGGTTACCTTGTGCTGCTGAGCCCCATCGACATCGACGTCGACGCCGTCTACACGGCCGAGGTCGGCCAGCGCGTCGCCGGCGCCGAGCTTCGAGCAGCCCACCGGCATCTCGATCGACGTCAACCGCGTCCCCGGCAAGCGCGTCTTCGTGCCCGCCGCCTTCCTTGCCCAGTTCCCATAAGGAGGCCACCATGGCTGCGAAGCTAACCGCTCTCGCCGGCCGCGTCGGCCCGCCGCTGGGCCTGGCCCTGGCCGCCGCGCTGCTGGCTACCGTCGTCGCCGTCGCCTTTGGGATTGCCATGCATCCCTTCGGCGCCCATGCCGTGACCGGTGCCGCTGTCGGTGGCGCCACTGGTTCTGCCGGTAGTTCTGCCGGTGGCTCTGCCGACCAGGCGCTCTCCGTACTGCCGGCGAATGAGGCAGCGGCTGCTGCTGACACCCCCGTCGAGCACTGCTACGCCTGGGACGTCTTCAACGGCACCGGCCTCGACGCCGACGGTCTCAGCGTCCGCCTCACCGGTGTGCAGAGCGTCTCGACCGTCTACACCGGCGACGCCAATCCCCTAGGCGAACCGCGTCCGGTCAGCGGCTACGATGCCCCCACGGGCAGCTACCTGCTCGACCTCGGCGCCAATGCGGTCACTGTGATGGCCGGTGACTCTACCCGGGTGGGCCTCTGCTCGCCCAACACCGTCACCGCCGCGACCATGCAGTGGCTGTCCGGCGCCGACCCACTGGGCGACTCGCTGGACCCGCCATCAGTGACCTGGCAGTGGATCTCGCTGAGCGAAGTCGCGGTGGCAGTCCACAACACCGCCGCCGCCCCGGTGACCCTGCTCGACCTGCGCCTGCTCTCCCCCGAGACGCAGCCCGCCGCCGGCGACCTGGAAGGGACCGAGGTGGACAATCTAAATACCGGCGGCGCTGCGCTCGAGGACCCAGTGCTCCTCGACGCCAACGCCACCGTCACCGTGCGCCTGCCGCTCGCCGCCGATGGCCCCGCCCCCGGCGACCCCGTGGCACTGGCCGTCGAATGGGCCGAAGGTGACGACCTGGCCGCCAGCTCCACGGCCTACGTGGCCGCCGGCGTTCCCGACGCCATCCGCACCTACCTCCCGGCCATCAGCCACTGATCGCGGGAGACACGTAACGTAAGGGCACAAGGGCCGGCGCAACGGCTCAAGAAACCGAGTTTCTGCGAGAAACTCGGTTTCTGCCCCGCCGGACCTTGTGCCCGCCTGCCCCCTTCATCCAACCCGCCCTCCGTGCTACAATACCCTCTCTCACCGCCCTGCGTAGCCCAATCTGCACCCTGCATCTTGGCGAAAGGAAAGCACAGTGTCGAGCGACAACCCTGAACCCAAGCCCGGCGCCGCCAACATCGACCATGCCCGCGCCCTCACCGCCCTCGCCGGGGGCACCATGAACGACGGCCACCTGCGCGAATTTGTCGAAAATCACAAGACCAGCATCGCCGCCACCGTGGACCTGATGCTCGCCAACAAGACCCTCCCCCTGAACGACATGACCGGCGCCGACGTCGACCACATCGTCAAGCTGGCCAT
Source organism: uncultured Chloroflexia bacterium (assembly GCA_963701415.1). GTDB lineage: Bacteria > Chloroflexota > Anaerolineae > Caldilineales > Caldilineaceae > Fredericiella. Next base: position 114,661 of record CAVPAH010000012.1, on the reverse strand, counting down.
TGAAGCCCACCTGCGCCTGGCCATCTACAGCGAGTAAGGAACAAAAGCATGACATTAGCCACGTCCTCGCCCCAACAAGAACCCATTTTCGCCTGCAACCTGTCGGCGCTTACCCCTGCGCAGCGAGTGCAGCACGCGCGAAGTAACCGAGCAGCTGCGGACTATGGTGCTCGCACGCACAGACCTGCCGGCCGGCTACGCCTATGAGTTTGCTGCGCAGGCGGAAGTGCTGTCGCTGCTGGCGCAGTTCATCCAGCACGAGCGGCTCTGCTGCCCCTTCTTCACCTTTACCCTGCATGTCGTGCACGACGATGGGCCGATCCTGCTGGAAATCACGGGGCCGGCCGGCATCCAGCCCTTTATTCGCGCCGAGCTGAACTGGTGAAATGAACTGGCGCGTCTACCCGCCACTGCTGACGATAGGGTCATACCGCGCTCCAATTCTCTCCGCAATGCCCGTTGCGGCCCCGGGTGCACTCGGGTTGGTGGCGACGAGCGCCCCTACGCAACGTGTGCGCGCCCCCGAATTTGAATTGCACACTCATTGAAAATTGGTCCAAAAAGTGGTTGACACAGCTGCAAATTTCCGCTAAAGTAGGATTTGATCGTTCACGTGAACGATCAAATCCACCTGCTCCCTGAATTCTCGGTCATTTCGCTCGCTGCATCTTGCCGCGCCCTTGCTTTCGCGCGACGGCGGAAAGAGCATGTCATGACGTCTTACCGCAAGGCTCCAACCATGAAGGATGTCGCCCGCGCCGCGGATGTGTCGCTGCAGACAGTCTCCACCGTCGTCAACGATAAACCCGGCGTCACCGAGGAGACGCGCCAGCGCGTCCTCGCCGCCGTCGCCAGCCTGGGCTACCGTCCCTACTCGATCGCCCGCAGCCTGCGCACCCGCCGCACGCGCACCATCGCCCTCGTCATTTCGGACATCGCCAATCCGTCGTTCGCTACCATGGCCAGCGCCGCCGAGGTGCACGCCCACGCCAACGGCTACAGCCTCATGCTCTACAACACGCACGACGACGTCGAGCGTGAGGCCAGCTATATCGCCACCGCGAGCGAACGCTGGGTGGACGGCGTCCTCTTTGTCGCCGCCGAGGACCGCCTTGACGGCCTTGCTGCCCTCCACGCCGCCGGCATTCCCTCGGTGGCGATCGACCGCATTCCCCAGGGCTACACCGGCCCCTCGGTCACTATCGACAACGTCGCCGCCGGCCGCCTCGCCGCCGAGCATCTGCTCGCCCTTGGCCACACGCGCCTCGCCCACATCAGCGGCCCGCTCCACCTGCGCATCTCCCGCGAACGCCAGGAGGGCTTCCGCCGCCACATCGCAGCGAGCGACGTGGCCCCCGGCCTGGTTGCCTGCGCCGAAGGCGACTGGACCTGCGCCGACGGCTATGCTGCCATGCAGTCCATTCTCCTGCAGGGGCCGCCCCCCAGCGGCATCTTCGCCGCCAACGACCGCATGGCGATCGGCGCCATGGCCGCGATGGCCGCCGCCGGTCTGCGCGTGCCGGACGACGTCTCGATCGTCGGTCTCGACGATATCGAGGTGTCCGCCTACCAACTCCCGGCGCTGACCACCGTTCAACAGTCGTTCGCCGAGCTGGCGACGGCCGCCTTGCACTTGCTCTTGGACTTGCTGGCGGATCACCCGCCGGCGACGACTCAGATTGTTATGCAGCCGCACCTGATCGTGCGCCAATCGACGCGCCCATTGACAGATGGCGCGGCTGCTTCCTGTGACTTGGCTGATCTCTCCAACCTTGAGAGGGCGGCAGTTGCCCAGCAAGAGTGGGGCTTAACGACTCATCATACGTTTAGTGGAGGAACCCTATGTCTCGAGCAACGTACTCACGCCGTGATTTTCTGCGCTACAGTGCCCTGACGGGAGCAGGGCTCGCGCTCGCTGCCTGCGCGCCGGGCACCATGCCCGCCGCCCAGGCCCGGGCGCTGCGGCCGGTACGGCGGCCGCTGCCGGCACCGGCTACCAGGGCAAGTTCGTGATCTTCTCGCTGGCGACCCCTGACCAGAACGAACCCCTGATCAAGGCCATCGAAGAGGCCCATCCCGGCGTCACCGTCGAATGGCGCGGCCTCACCAGCGAGCGCTACACCGAGCTGTTTGCCGCCGCCGAAGTGGCCCAGGACCAGATCGATATCATGGACCTCAACGGCCAGGACCTGCGCCGCTACGCCGTCGGCGGCAAGCTCAAGGACCTGACCGGCCAGCCCTTCGTGGAACGCTTCCGCCCCGTCGGCGTGGAAACCTACACGATTGGCGGCAAGCTGTGGGCGGCCCCACGCGGCGGCATTACCGGTTTCCCCTTCCTCTACAACAAGAAGGCGCTCGATGCCATTGGCGCTACCAAGGAGCCGGAAACCTATGCCGAGCTGAAGGAAATGGCGCCGGAACTTCAAAAGGCCGGCTACGCCCCCTTCGTCCACCCCGGCAAAAACATCTACCTGTGGCCCATCTGGCAGTTCTTTGCCTTTGCCCAGACCACGGGCAACAAGCCGGTCGAACAGACCTACAAGACCCTGGCCGGTGACATGAAATTCACCGACCCCGAACACGTCGCCGCCCTCGAGATCCTCAACAACTACGCCCGCGATGGCATGTTCATCGAAGGCGTCAACAGCCTCGACAGCGACGGCGCCTGGCTGGCTTTCAGCCAGGGCAAGGGCGCCTTCTTCTACGAGCACAGCTGGCGCATCGGCTTCTTCCGCCAGGGCGACTATCCGCAGCTGGACATGTCCCTGATTCCCCCGGTCCGCTCGGTGGATGACCCCAAGGTTCTGCGCCAGCTGCCCGGCGGCACCGGCGACGCCACCGGCATCTACGCCAATGTTGCCCCCGAACGCGCCGACCTCGCCCTCAGCATTCTCGACCTGATGACCTCCGACGAGTGGGTGAAGTGGCGCAACGATCGCGATGGCGACCCGGTCTCCACCAACATCAACGTCACGGCCAGCGACGATCCGCTCGCCGTCAAGTACGAGCAGGAATGCGCCGCCAACCAGTTTACCTATCTCGACTGGTTCTGGCCGCCCGAAATCACCCGTTCGTTCCAGGAAAATCAGCAGGCGATCGTGACCGGCGACAAGAATCCCGAGGCAGCGGCCGCCGCGATCCAGAAGGTAATGGACCAGCTGTACGCCGACGGCTATAAGTTCGAACAGTAGCAAATGCATGTGGTGGCTGCCGGGAGGCTGTGTGGCTATCAGCCTCCCGGTAGGCCGAGGAGAACGCCATGACGACTATCGCAGCTCCTGCCCCCGCCAGCGGAAATGCCCGCCCGGTACGGCGCCGGCGCCGCAGCCTGGTCCCCTATCTCTGGATCGCGCCGGCTGTCCTGCTTTATTTTCTCTTCAAGCTGGCCCCCATGATCGGCGGCATCTACCTGGCCCTCCTCAAGTGGGACGGCATCGAACAGCCCGCCTTCATCGGCCTGCGCAACTTCGAGCGCATCTTTAGCGACGAGGTGATCGGCCTGGCGCTCTGGCATAACGTGCTCTACGCCGTGGGCACCGTCACTGCCAAGCTAGTCGTCTCCCTGGTGCTGGCACTGCTCCTCAACCAGGCGCTGCGCGGCCGCACCTTCTACCGCACTGCGCTCTTCCTGCCCGTCATCATGTCCTTCGTCGTAGTGGGCATCCTCTGGTCGTGGCTCTACAACACGCAGTTTGGCCTGATCAACAGCCTGCTCAATACGATCGGCCTCGGCGCCCTGGCGCACGACTGGCTTGGCGACCCGAACTCCGCGCTGTGGGCCCTGATGGTGGTCGATACCTGGAAGTGGTACGGCTTCCACATGGTCATCTTCCTCGCCGGCCTGCAGACGATTCCTAACGAGCTCTACGAGGCCGCCCACATCGACGGCGCCTCGCGCTGGCAGCGCTTTGCCCATATCACCTTCCCGCTGCTCCAGCCGGTGACGCTCGTCAACTTCACCTTGGCGCTGATGGGCGCGTTCAATGTCTTTGACATCCCCTACATCATGACCGAGGGTGGCCCCGCCAACTCGACCATCGTAATGGCGCTCCATATCTATATTCGCGGTTTCAAGTTCTACCAGTTTGGCTACGCTGCCGCGCTCTCCTACGTGCTGCTAACGCTTATCACGATTATCGCCGCCATCCAGATGAAGATGATGGCGGGCAGCCGCACCGATTGACATACATGTGAGCACGCCGCAAGTGAGGGACATTTCGACATGAACGAATCCACAGCACTCTCCACCCCCAGCCGCGCCGAGGCCGCGGCCGGCGCCCAGCGCAGCTCGCTGCGTACCCAGCGCGCGATCACCAGCACCTTCAGCCACGTGGTGCTGATCACCTTTGTGGTCATCATCGTCTACCCGGTGGTGTGGATGATCTTTGCCTCCTTCAAATCGCAAACCGAGATTGTGACCAATATCTGGGGGCTGCCCTCGGTCTGGCACTGGGAGAACTACACCAGCGCCTGGGAAAATGCCAGCATGGGCTATGCCATCTTCAACAGCATCGTCAGCTCCCTGGCGACCGTGGTGCTGGTGGTGATCCTGGCGTCCGTCGCCGGCTACGCCTTTGCCAAGTTCCGCTTCCGCTACTCGCTCCTGATCTTCCTGGTCCTGATCTTTACCATGCAGGCGCCGACGCCGGTGATTCCCCTCTACATCATGCTCGTGCGCCTCAAACTGACCGATTCGCTGCTGGGCCTGGTCCTGCCTATGGTGGCCGGCGGCCTCCCGCTCGCCATCTTTATCTTTCGCGCCTTCTTCCAGATCGGTCCCCGGCGAGCTGGTCGACGCCGCCAAGGTGGACGGCTGTAACGAGTTCAGCGCCTTCCGCCGCGTGATCATTCCAATTTCGACGCCGGCGATCGCCACCGTCGCCATTCTCCAGTTCGTCGGCGCCTGGAACGAGTACTTCCTGGCCCTCATCCTGCTGCGCTCGCCCGAAGTGCGCACGATCCCGCTCGCCATCCAGGTCTTTTTCTATGCCTGGGGCCGCACAGAGTGGGAGCAGGTCTTTGCTGCGCTGACCATCGGCTCGCTGCCCATGATCATCCTGTACATCATCATGCAGCGCCAGTTCATCCAGGGGCTGACCGCCGGCTCGATCAAGGGCTGACCGGCCCTACGGTGCGTGGCCGCATGCTGCACTGGCATCCATCACAACACTAGAGGAGACCTTCAATGAGTACGTTTGTGCTTGCCAACGATACGCTGCGCCTCGAGTTCGACCGTGACACCGGCGCGCTCGTCCACGTCGCCACGGCCGACGGCACGCTGGCAGCTCCTGGACCGCCCGCAGCTGGGCCTCTCCTTCCGGCTGCTCGTCCCCCTGCCCGGCCGCCGCAACAACAACGTTCTCGGCGAAAAGCAGCGTCTCACGAACCTCGAAGTCGCCCCCGACGGCCGCCGCGCCCGCTTTACCTGGGAAGGCGTCACCTCCGAACTGGGCGGCCCGCTTGATATCGGCGTGACGCTCGAGGTCCAGCTGACTGCCCGCCAGGCCGTCTTTACCGTGACGGTCGACAACCGCTCCGCCTACGTGGTGGAAAACGTCTACTGCCCCTACCTCGGCGACGTCCAGCACCCGCCGCAGGCCGAATGGCTCAAGACCTTTGTCTACAACTACGCCGCCGCCCAGGAATGGCCCGTCTGGCCGCAGTTCCAAAACATGCGCGGCTACTACGGCGTCGACTACCCCACGCAGGTCTCGGCCTGGAGTGCCGGCGTCGGGCGCGCCCATGGCGCCCTACATCCTGCTGCGCGGCGCCGCAGCAGGGCCTGTACGTCGGGCGTCAACAGCCCCAGCAGCGAGCTGGTCGCCTGGCATCTCGAGCTGCGCCCCGGCTGGGGCGAGTCGATCAACGCCCAGCAGCCGCGCGACGCGCACCATCGCCGGCGAGGACGTCGCCGTGCGCTTCGCCGCCGTTCACGTGCCCTACATCCAGCCCGGCGAGACCCGCACCCTGACCCCGATCGCGCTCGAAGCCTACCGCGGCGGCTGGCAGGCCGGCGTCGACATCTACAAGGCCTGGCGCGATACCTGGATGAAGCCGCCGGCCATCCCGGACTGGGCGCGCGAGCCGCACAGCTGGCAGCAGATCCACATCAACTCGCCCGAAGACGAGCTGCGCGTGCCCTTCACCGAGCTGGTCCACATCGGCGAGGAGTGCGCCCGCCACGGCGTCAAGGCCATCCAGCTCGTCGGCTGGAACGACGGCGGCCAGGACCAGGGCAACCCCTCGCACGACCCCGACCCGCGCCTCGGCACCTTTGAAGAGCTCAAGCAGGCCATCGCCGACATCCAGGCCCTGGGCGTCAAGCTGATCCTCTTCGCCAAGTTCACCTGGGCCGACCGCGCCACCGAGCGCTTCCGCAATGAGCTGGTGCGCTACGCCGTCAAGGACCCGTACGGCGACTACTACCACTACCAGGGCTACCAGTACCAGACCGCCACCCAGCTGCTCGACATCAACACCAAGCGCCTCATCCCCATGTGCTTCCTGAGCGAGGACTACCTGCGCGTCTGCGACGAGGAGTTTCGCAAGACCGTCGAGCTGGGCGCCGACGGCATTCTCTTCGACGAATGCCTCCACCACAGCCCGACGCTGCTCTGCTTCGATCCCGACCACGGCCACCGCCACGGCGCGCCCACCTACGCCAACGACCGCAAGCTGATCGAGAACTTCTCGAAAATTGCGCTGCCCGTCCGCGCGGATTTCCTCTTTGCCGGCGAAGCCTGTTACGACTGGGAGATGGAAGCCTACCACCTCTCCTACCACCGCAGCGAGAGCCTCGAGCACATCCCGCTCTCGCGCTACATGCTCCCGCACGCGCCCTTCATGACCGCCGTCACCGGCTTCGAAGACCGCAGCATGGTCAACCAGTGCCTGCTCTACCGCTACATCATCAGCTACGAGCCGTACAACTTCAAGGGCCGGCTCGACGACTATCCCGCCACCATGGCCTACGGCAAGCAGATGGACGCCCTGCGCACCGAGCTGCGCCAGTACTTCTGGGACGGCGAGTTCCGCCACGAAGTCGGCGCGCGTGTCACCGTCAACGGCCAGCCCCATCACCCCTACGCCGTCTTCCGCGCCAAGGATGGCACCGAGGCCCTCGCCATCGCCAACTACAGCGACGACGCGGCCATCACCGCCGAAGCCCTTCTAGACAGCGGCCAGCCCCTCACCCGCTACCGCCTCGTCGACGACCCCACCTGGCGGCCGGTAGCGGACGGGATCGTCATCCCGCCGAGGAGCGCCGCCGTCGTACTATAGCGGTACCCCTTCGCATAGCACCCCTTCCGGGAAGACCCCCCTCTTCCGGGAAGGGGTGCACTGAATACGTCACGTTCGGGCGGCGGGCGTCTTGCCTCCATTGGCACCACCACGCCACTCATCCTCCCACACCAGCTCCACCTGCTCCAGCTTTGGCGTTTCAAACAGTGGAAAACCGGCCGGGAAGCACACCAATGCCGTCCGTTCGCTACCTGTTGCCGTGCGGACCACGAGCCGCTTGATCGTCCAGCCGTTACTGCGCTTCAACAGCGGAAACGGCAGCGGCCCCCATAACCACACGTCGGCCGTCCGCACGACGTCATACCCCTGCGCCGTTCCCCACTCCCGCAGCCGCCGATGGGAGCGCTGCCGCAGCAGGACTACTGCCACTACATAGGCCCCAAAAAAGACCACAAAACATGAATAGTCAGACAGCATGGCCATCTCCTCTGCACGCACCACATACCTTCGCACATATCCAGTATATGCCATGCTTTCGCCGCAAGCTTCTCCCGCCACCGACACCTTCGTGACAACGCCATCCCGTCGATGTCAGGATGTCAGCCTGCCTGTTGACAATTAACCCCGCAGCGCGATAATCGAACCTCTCACCTGGTCCCCCACCCTATCAAGGAGGCCACACCATGACAGCGCCCGCCCAGCGCGCCGCACCTGCTCCGCGACCCGATCGCATACACCGTGCTCGGCGCCCTCCTCATGTTCCTCGTCCTCGAACTGGGCGTCGCCTGGCTCGGGGGCTGGTTCGATCCGACCTGGAGCGCCCTCATCGCCAGCGCCGCCATGGTCGCCCTCGCGCTCCTGTTCGAACGCGTCTTCTTCCACCGCGCCCCGCGCACCGCCCTCTACATTCTCGGCTACAAGCGCGTGGACGTCCCCTCGCTCGTCGTCGGCGCCTGCGTCACCCTCGTTATGCTCTTCTTCTTCCCTGTCTTCTCCGCCGCCACCGGCGCGCAGCTGACGCTGAAAAGCAACTGGCTCTGGATCCTCGTCGGCGCCATCGCCCTCAATGGCATCGCCGAAGAGACGCTCTTCCGCGGTTACGTCTTTGGCGGCCTCCGCCGAGGCGGCCTTTCCTTCGCGCGTGCCGGCTTTATCTCGCTTCTCGTCTTTGCCGCCGTTCACCTGGTGCTCTTCCTCCAGAACCCGCCTATCATCGCGCTCCTGGCCACCCTCGTTGCCGTCACCGCCGCCTACCCAATGGCGTATCTCTTTGAGCGCGGCGGCAACACCCTTTGGGGTCCCGTCCTCGTCCACGTCGGCACCCACGCCATCCGCCTCGTGGATATTCCCGAGCCATATTACATGACGGGGGTGGTCGCCTGGATTGCCTTCCAGATCGCCACCCCCTTTCTCATCTTCGCCTTCCGACCCTATCTGCGCGCCCGTTCGTCGCCCCTGCTCGAAACCGCCTGACGAACGCCCGGCCGGCTACGGCAGCGCGACGAACTGCCCCAGAAAAGCCCGCGCCGACTCCGTGTCGAGCCGGTAGGCGACGTTCGTAGCCCGGCAGACGCTGTCACCGGTGATCGTCGTCGCCGCCAGCACGTCGCTCGTCCCGAGGAAGTTCGGACCGCCGGAGTCGCCATAACAAGTGCCGCCGTTGCCCGTCGCCGGGTTCATCGAGATGCGCAGCCACGCCGGGTTGATCGCATTCAGCGTGCCCACCGCCACCATGCGCACGTCGTCGTAGAGAAAGCGGTGGCCGCCGGGTTGATTGGTCACCTCGTAGGCGCCGTAGCCGACCGACGTGAACTGCTGCGTGTTGGGCAGGTTTGCCAGCGAACCGGCAGCGGGCAGGCGGGCCGGGGTGATGCCCTTGACCGGCTTGTCGAAGACGACTACCGCAAGGTCGTGCGGGTCGTCCTGTTGCTGGCTAAAGAGCGGGTCGGCATACCAGGTGCCCGTGTAGGTCTGGTCGCCCGCCTCGTACGCGGGGTCAAAGGTCACCGTCACCTGTTCGGTTCCCTCGTCACAGTGCGCCGCCGTGAGAAAAACCGTCGGCGAGATCAGCGTTCCCGAGCAGTAGATCCACGTGCCGTCCGGATACTGGGTGGCCGATACCAGCCCGCCGACATTGGGATGCCGCGTGCCATCCGGTTCCCCGTTGGTGATGGCCTGCGCGGGCACGGCGATTAGCAAGAGTGCAGCAAATAGACCGATCACGACCAGCCTGCGATACATAAGTTCCTCCACAACCGTTCAATCAGAATCGCCCGCCTGCAGCCGCAGGGGGGCTTCTACTTTACTGTATCTACCGGTTCAAGTCTAGGGGTTGAGCTATCAATCTGTTTGCGATCATACTTATCTTTCAGTCAAAGTATTATGTTGGAGATACTACCTTGACAGACATAGTAATATGTCGTATGATGTTGGCAGGGAGGCGATCAGATGAGTGAGACACATAATCACATCCGACCTGCTGCGCGGGCATACCGATACGATGATTCTACGGCTCTTGTGCGAAGCCGATCGCTACGGCTACGAGATCGTCAAGCTGATTGCCGAGCGCTCGGGCGGCGAGTATGAGCTGAAGGAAGCCACGATGTACTCCAGCGTGCGGCGGCTCGAGGCAGACGGCGATATCGAGTGGTATTGGGGCGATGAATCTCAGGGCGGGCGGCGCAAGTATTTTCGGATTACGGAAAAGGGCAGGTCCATTTACGCCAACAACAAGCGCAATTGGGAGTATGCCAAGCGCGTGCTCGACAACTTGTTATAAGGAGATTTGACGGTCATGGACGAGAGATTAAACCAGTATCTGAACGGCGTTTTTGCGCCTTATGAAGGCGTAAAAAGCGTTGCCGAACTAAAGGCAGACCTGCTCGCCGATTTGCAGGAGCGCTTCCGTGAACTCAAGGCCGAGGGCAAGGACGATGAAACGGCCTTTGCGCTGACCATTGACAGCATCGGCGACATTGAGCAAACGGTCCAGGAGGTCGCCAACCTCTCCCGCACGCTGGAGCGGCAGGTGCTGACGAACTTCAGCGGGAGCAACCTGTCACAGACTGACTTTGCGGGCGTGACCGTGCACAAGGGCAAATTTGAAGGCAGCGCGCTGCGCGGCTCCGACTTCTCCGGTGCGGACCTGACCGGCAGCTCATTTGGGAGCAGCGATGTGCGTGAAGCCAATTTTGACCGCGCCAATCTGACCGACTGCACCTTCTCCACCAGTGACCTTGCGGCTGCAAGCTTCAACCAATCGATCCTTGTGCGCACCCACTTCACCAAGTCGGGGCTGGCACGGAGCAAAATTCAAGCGGTATAGGCTGGACGCCGTCAAGGTGACCTATACGGACCTGAGGCAAACGATCTTTGAAGATTGTGTCTTTGACGGCGTGGATTTCATCTATTGCGACCTGCGAGGACTCTGCCTGGACGGGCAGACCTTTATCGGCGTCAAGTTTGACAAGGCGACCCTGAACGAAGCGTCGTTTAAGGGCGCGACCCTCAGATCTGTCGCCTTCCCGTCGGCGAACAACTTGTTCAAAAGATACTACCGTGCCATCAAAACCATCTGCTTTGACGGCGCCAGGATGGACAAGCTGACCTATGCCGCGCTCAAGGGCATGGAGGCCGATCTGTCAAAGGTCACTATCGTATGAGGGAGGGCAGCAGCATGGACACGACAAGCGGAACACCAATTCAGGGACATGTCGAGGCAGGCTGGGGGAAGGTCGCCGATGTCTTCCGTGCGAACTTCGCGGGGAACCCCGGCGAGGTCGGCGCGGCGTGCTGCGTCTACGTAGGCGGCCGCCCCGTCGTCGACCTGTGGGGCGGCCTCGCCGATCGCGCGGCCAACCGCCCGTGGGACAAGGACACCATCGTCGCCGTCGCCTCCACGACCAAGGGCGCGGCCGCCATCTGCGCCCACCTGCTGGTGCAGCGCGGCGAGCTCGACCTGGACGCCCCGGTGGTCAACTACTGGCCGGAGTTCGGCGCGGCCGGCAAGGAGCGTATCCCCGTGCGCTGGCTGCTTTCCCACCAGGCCGGCCTGCCGGTCGTCGACGGGCCGCTGACCTTTGAGGAGGCCTGCGCCTGGCATCCGGTCATCCGGGCCCTCGCGGCGCAGAAGCCCCTGTGGGAGCCGGGCACCGAGCACGTCTACCACAGCGTGACCTTCGGGTTCCTGGTCGGGGAGCTTGTGCGCCGGATCACCGGCAAGTCGCTCGGCCGCTTCTTCGCCGACGAGGTCGCTGCCCCGCTGGGGCTGCACGCCTGGATCGGGCTGCCGGAGGAGCAAGAGGCACAGGTCGCGCAGCTCGAGTACGCCGCCCCCTTCACGCTGGAGGAGCTGACGGCCGGGCTCATCGAGACCACCGGCCTCGACGCCGCCACGGTCACCGCCTGGATGAACGCTGTGTGGGGCCCGGACTCCGTGCAAGCCCGCGCCGGCATGCTCGGCGGCGCCCTGGATCCCGCCGGCGGCTACATGAACACGCGCGCCTGGCGTGCGGCTGAGTTTCCCTGTTGCAACATGTACGCCGACGCCCGCTCACTGGCACGCATGTATGCGGCCACGGTGAGCGAGGTCGACGGCGTGCGGCTGCTCGATCCCGCAACGGTGGCGCGGATGACCGTCGTCCAGACCGACCGGACGCGGATGAACGGGCTGCCGCCGGGGCTGGATATTCCGGCCGACCGCTCCTTCTACATGTCGCTCGGCTTCTGGCGTGCCTGCCCGCCGATGCCCTGGGTCGGGCCCGGGTCGTTTGGCCACCCCGGCTCCGGCGGCTCGGTCGCTTTCGCCGACCCCGACAGCGGTGTCGGCTTTGGCTACGTCACGAACCTGTGGTCATTCCGGGTGGGCGAACCACGGGCGTCGAACCTGGCCGCGGCCGTCGTGGCCTGCCTCAAGTAAATCTAGGCGCGGGGCACCCCCGGCCCCGCCGGCAGGAACTCCCGCTTATACACCATGATCGTCCGCTTGAACTCGATCACCGTGGCGCCCTCCTGGTTGTACCCCACCGTGTGCAGCGTCACGATCCCCATCTGCGGCCGCGACCGCGACTCCCGCTTCGCCAGCACCTCGCTGCGCGCATAGATCGTATCCCCCGCAAACACCGGGTGCGGCAGCCGCACCTCGTCCCACCCCAGGTTCACGGCGTTCATCGACACATCCGACACCGACAGCCCCGTCACCAGCGCGAGGGTAAACGTCGAATCTACCAGCATCCGCTTCCACTCCGTCTGCGCCGCATAGTGCGCATCAAAATGGATCGGGTTCGGATTGCACGTCACCAGCGTGAACCAGATGTTATCGGCGTCGGTGATCGTGCGCCCCAGCCGGTGCGGGTAGACGTCCCCCACCTCGATATCCTCATACGCTCGGCCGGTCCAGCCTTGTTTGACGGTCATGAGCTCACTCCTTCTCGAAAGTACCCCCACCTCCAGGAAGTGGCATCTCCTGTGCCGCGGTACCGCCGCTTGCACAGCTATAGTATGATCTTGACAGGATGTGCGGCATTTAAGGGGATAAGGTGAAGCTATGGCAAGTACAGTACAGATATCAGTTGAGCTACCCACCGGGGTACTTTCGGCCCTGCGCCAGGACCCCGAGCAGTTTGTGCGCGAGATGCGCCTGGCTGCCGCCGTCAAGTGGTACGAACTCGAGCTGCTATCGCAGTCGGAAGCCGCCGAGGTCGCCGGCATCTCGCGCGCCGAATTCCTCGACGCACTGCGCCGTTTCCATGGTACTCCCTTTCAACTCTCGCCCGACGAACTGCTTGCCGAGCAGGCCAGCGTTTGCTGATCTTGCCGTTCAAAATGATTAGGTGCCAGCCTGTCAATGGCAGCTAGCTGGGTTGTCGACGCCTCGCCGTTGATTCTCCTGCAAACGTCGCGTGAACACCTATTCACCAGTTAGCTGACGACGTGTCTTCCCATCGGCGGCTTCACGCGAAGTGCTAGACGCCCCAGAAGTACTGCGCGCCCGATCCATCTTGACAGGCACCGTCTTCGCCTCGACCCTGGCACGGCGCAGCATCGCCCCCCTACTGCGATCGCTCTGCGCCGGCCAGGGACGTCCGGCCTGGGGCTCGGCGGCCGGCGAGACTGCCGCTTCGCCCTACAGCCCAACTAGCCATTCATACCGGTGGACCGCCAGCCACGATGATCGCGGCTCGCCCTGGCGACGTGCGCATGGCCTTCGACGCGCCCCTCACGGGAACACTGCCATCGGTCTGCGCCGAGCCAGCGCGACTGTTACCTCACCGGTTCTCCCTTCCACTCGCAGCGACGGTTCCGTACCGGCGAAGCTCTTCTTGCCGCAGCACTAGCCGCAGTCGGCGAAAACTAACCAGTCCCTTTCAGCGCCGGCTCTGACATTCGTGCCTGGCGCTGCCCTCTCCAATCCACTGCATCCGATCCTTGTCAGCGCCAGGCACGTTCCCCCTCACCTCACCACGCTCTCCACCGCCTCCCGCTGCCCCGGCGTCAGCCCATACCGCGCCAGGTCCACCTTCCCCTGCACCACCCACGCAAAATCCCGGTGCATCTGGTCCTTCACCCGCAGCTCGGCCTTGAACGCGTGCAGCAGCCGCCGCAGCCCCTCCTCGCGCCGGTCGCGCGGCCGCACCAGCCCGCCCTCGCTCGCCAGCACGACCCGCGCCCCCTCCACCGCCCGCACCTCCAGCGTCACCTCCACGGCCTCGCGGCCCGCATCATACTCCGCCGCCACCGGACCCAATGCTGCACTCCCGATCGCCACCTCCACCTCAGGCTGCACGACGCCGTGCACCACCACGATCCACCGGCGCACCCCCACCGTCACGCCCACGTCCCCGCTCACCGGCCCGATGGCGATCTCCATCCTGTCGTCCTGCCACTTCACCTCGATCGGCGTCAGCGCATACCGCCCCTCCTTGTACGCCACCGTCGCCCCGTCATCCTCATACAGCTCCAGCCGGTTGTCGGCCCCGGGGAACACGTGCAGGTAGAGCGTGTCCGGGTTCTCCAGCCCGCCCCAGGGCACCTTCGCCCCCATCGGCACGATCGCCCCCGCCCGTGCATACACCGGCGTCTCCGTGAGGTCGCCGTACACCGTGTGCCACCCGCCCTCGCGCCGCTCGCCCGAGAAGAAATCCCACCACTCGCCCTCCGGCAGCCACACCCGCTGCCGGCTCAGCCCCACATCCTCCGCCGCCGGCGCAGTAAACGGTGCCGCGATCAGCTCGCTCCCAAACCAATACTCCTGCGGGCACGCGTACGCGTCCTCCACCTCCGGGTGCGAGTAATACAGCGGCGTCACCAGCGGGATCCCCACCGTCGTGTTCCGCCACGCCATCGTGTAGATGTACGGGATCAGCGCATGCCGCAGCTGCATCGCCTGCGCGCGCCGCCGCCTCCACATCCCGCCCCCACGCCCACGGCCGCCGCTCGGAATAGGGCGAGTTCGAGCTGTGCAGCCGCAGGAACGGGCTGAACACGCCGTACTGCACCCAGCGTGCGTACAGCTCGCCTTCCTCCACGCCCCACATGTGCCCGCCGATGTCGTGGCTCCACCACCCATACCCCACGTTCGCCGCCGTGGCCGTAAAATAGGGCTGAAACGCCAGCGACTCCCAGCTCACCACCGTGTCGCCTGAGAAGCCGATCGGGTAGCGGTGGTTGCCAAGCCCGCCCCAGCGCGAGAAGATAAACGGCCGCTTCTTCCCGTCCCGCCCCAGGTCGTAAAAGTGCAGGTGGTTGAGCCACCACAGCGGGTCCAGCCCCTTCATCTTCGACTGCGTCCCCTGCTGCCAGTCCAGCCACCAGAAATCCACCCCGTACGCCTCGGCCGGGTGGTGCAGCAGCTCAAAGTACGCCGCCCCAAACTCGCGGTTCGCAATGTCAAACGGCACCGGCTCCATCGTCTGCGGGTCGATCCCCGCCGCCGCCGCCATCCCCGCATACTGCTCCTCGTGCGGGAAGATGCCGTCCGCCGGGTGCAGGTTCAGCGCCGTCCGCAGCCCCTTGGCGTGCAGCCAGTCGATCAGCCCCTGCGGGTCGGGAAACAGCTTGCGGTTCCACGTGTACCCCGTCCACCCCACCGACTGGTTGCCCGTCTCGACGATGTGCCAGTCCATGTCGATGATGCACACCGCCAGCGGCACTTCGTGCGCCGCAAACTCCTCCATCAGCCCCTGCAGCTCCTCCTGGGTGTACGCCCAGAAGCGGCTCCACCAGTTCCCCAGCAGCCAGCGCGGGATCAGCGGCGTCGGCCCGGAAACCTTCTGAAAGTCCTGCAGGCACCCCACATAGTCGTGCCCGTAGCCAAAGAAATAGAGGTCCAGGTTCTCCGGCGCCGTGCGCGCCACCAGCCAGCTCTGCTCGTCAAAGACCAGCGACCGCGAGTCGTCCACGATCGCCCACCCGCTGCGCGCCATCAGCCCCGACTCCAGCGCCACAAACCCGTTCGTCTCGTCCAGCGTCCGCGCCGTCCCCTTCAGGTCGCCCGACTTCCAGATATGCTCGCCAAAGTGCCACGTATTATCCGTCGCCTTCACGTGGATCGACAGGCTCACCGGCGTAAACCCGCGGGCCGAAGGCGCATACCGCAGCACGAGATGTGGCGTCTCGATCGTCATCACCCCCGCGCTCTCCGTCACCGTAAACTCCGGTACGGGCTGGCAGCGAAACCAGAACGCCTGGCTCGCCTCGCTCCTCAAACTCCTCCGTCGGGCTGTACTCCATCCGGATCAGTCGCGACGTCAGCACCGTAAACCGCACCCGCGGCGCCCGCACCACAGCCTCCACTATGGGGCCGCGGCTCCGCCGCAATCTGGCAATATTCAAGTGACATACTGGGACTCCTGCCGGGTAAAAAGAAGAAGAATAGACCGCTACCGTATTATATCACCCCGACACACCGGACCGCGGGGGTACCCGCCTGTTCCCACCGCCCCCGCCCCGGCCACAATCGCGCCCGTGTTCCAATCAGCGCTGCTGCACGAGCTTGCCAATCAGCCCGCGCACCACCTCATTCTGGGGCTCCAGCTCCATCGCCTTGCGCCAGCTCGCCTCGGCCCTATCCCTCTCTCCCATCGCCCAATACGCCCGCCCCAGCCACTCGTGTGCTTCGGCCGAATCGGGGAACAGCGCCGTCCACACCTGCAGCAGCGGCATCACCGCCTCCGGCCGATACAGCTCGACCGCACCCCAGACGGCATCACGCAAGCGATGCTCGCTGAAATCAAAGTCGCCCGCCGCCTCATTCTCCAGCCGCCGGTACTCTGCCACCGCCGCCTCCACACCTCCGGCCCGAAGGGCGATCCCCATGGGCACCGTGATCGGCTTGCGCGGCAGCGCCGGCGCGAGCCCCAGCAGCAGGTCCAGCGCCGCATCGGTGATCCCCCAGGCCGACGCACAGTAGGCGTTCGCCATCACCATCACGCCCGCCTGCAGGTGGGGCAGCAGCACCAGGTCGGTGAAGTAGCCCGGGTCGCTCCCGCCGTGATGCACCACCGGATGCCCACGATACGTGCCGCGTGCCCAGCCCAAGCAGCGTCACCTCGTCCCACCCCTCCTCTCCGGTCACCACTTCCGGGTGCCACAGCGCCGCATGGCCGGCCTCCGACACGAAGCGGTGCCCGGCGAGCTCTCCCTGTGCCAGGTTTGCCAGCATCCAGCGGCACATATCGGCGGCGCTGCTGTGCAGTGTCGAACTGGGCGCGTGGGCACGGTTGTACGGATAGGCGCCCGGCAGTACCGCCAGGGGCGCGCCAAAGTGCGGTGTCGTCGCCAGCGCGGGGTCCACCTCCCGCCGCAGAAAGGTGCTGTCGCGCATCCCCAGCGGTGCCAGGATGTGGCGCTGTATGTAGACCTCAAACGGTTCGCCCGCCACCTTGCCGATGACGTCGCCCAGCACCTCGTAGCCGATATTGCTGTACGCATACCCGGCGCCGGGCGCGCCCACCATCTTCTCGCTCGCAAGGCTCCGCACGTAGCGCTCGAGCGCGCCCTCGTCATATTCGGGCCTGTGCCAATCATAATTGTCCGTGTCGGGCACGCCACCCGTGTGGCTCAACAGCTGGCGGACGGTGATCTGCCGGTAGTCGCCGCCGTCCAACTCAAAATAAGGCAGGTAGGTGGTGACCGGGGCATCCAGCTCCAGCCGGCCCCGCTTCCCACAGCTGCACGATGGCCGTCGCCACAAAGGGCTTGGACACCGATGCCATGTGAAACAGCGATCGCTCCGTCACCGGCTCTCTGCTCTCGACGCTGCGCACGCCAAACCCCTGCGCCAGCAGCACCTCGCCGTCCTTGACCATCGCCGATCCCCAGCCCGGCCAGTCCGTAGCCGTCCATCACCCGCTCGATAAGCGGCGTGAGCTGCGCCGCGATGGCATCTGCCGGACCCTTATCGTCAGTATCACCCATTGCTTCACCCATCGATCCTCTCAGTCCACATTGCTCCTCGCCCTCCGGCTTCAACTCGCCGCCATCGGGCTCGCTCCTTGGCTCCTTCTGCCTCGCCGCAATCCCATACGACTCCCGCAGCAGCCCGATCGCCCTCTCCACATCCCCCTCCTCCGCGCACGTAAAAACTCACCCACCCACTCTCCGGGAAAATGTGATGGGGGCTCGCCCGCCCCGCCGCCACGATCTCATCGCTCACCTTCGTCGGGAACGGAATATCCACCAGGTAATCCCCATGAATATGCCCGATCTCCCGCCGCCCCAGCAGATACTCCACCCCGCCAAACCGGTGCGGCTGCACCGCCATCCCCTCCCATTCCAGCACGGCCGCCGTGATGCGCGCCTGCGCCCCATTCACTCCTTGCATCTTCATTCCCCTTCCTCGATCGCCCGTGCCTTCTCCTGCAGCACCTCGATCGCCATATCAATCCTCTCCCTGATGCGTCGTCGCACTCAACACCGCCACCCGCAGCGTGTGCGCGCCCCCGATCACCGTCGACGACAAAAACACCCGCCCATCATGCTGCACCGCCGCCGTCAGCCGCCGGTTGAACTCGTCGGCATCCCCCCGCTGCGGCCGGTAGCGGAAGGTCACGATCGACAGGTCCGGCGGGGGCCCCACCTCAAACCCCGGCACCTCCTGGATCCGCGCGTGAAAATAGCGCGCCAGCAGCATCTTCTCCTCCAGCGCCGCCCGGAACGGCTGCACGCCCAGCAGCTTGAGCGCCAGCCAGATCCGCAGCCCCCGCAGCGGCCGCGTCAGCTCGGGCGAGTGCGCCGACGGCGAGATCTCGTCCTTGGCCAGCGCCTCCTCGTCCTGCAGATAGTGCGCGTCGTACGCATACGCCCGCAGCAGCGCCCCGCCGTCCCGCACCAGCACCGCCCCGCTCCCGCACGGCATAAACAACCCCTTGTGCGGGTCGAGCACCAGCGAGTCCGCCCGCTCCATCCCCCGCAGCGCCACCCGCCCCGGCTCGCACAATGCAAACATCGCCCCGTACGCCCCGTCCACGTGCAGCCACAGCCCCTCACGCCCGGCGATCTCCCCCAATTCCTCCAGCGGATCCACCGCCCCCGTATCCGTCGTCCCCGCCGACCCCACGATCAGCCACGGGATCCGCCCATCGCGCCGGTCCTCGGCGATCGCCGCCGCCAGCGCCCCCGCCTGCATGTGAAAGCACCGCGTCCAGCGGGATCCGCCGCTGCACGCACTCCTTCATCCCCGCGATCCGCAGCGCCTTGGCCACCGAGTGGTGCGTCTGCTCGGTGAGATAGACCACCGCCCGCTCGTAGTCCCGCGCCCGCAGCCCCGCCGCCTCGCGCGCCGTCACCACCCCGATCAGGTTCGCCAGGCTCCCGCCCGACGTCAGGTCCCCGCTCGCTCCCGGGGGCAAGCCCGCAAAATCCGCCATCCAGCGCAGCACCATGTTCTCCATCTGCACTGCGCCCGGCGCCGTAAAATAGACGCCCACATAGCGGTTGATCACCGTCGCCAGGTAGTCGCCCAGCGCCGCCGGGTAGAGGCTGCTCGGCGGAATAAACCCCAGGTGCCCCGCCGACCCCAAATTGATCCCCGCATCCTCCACATACCGGCCCACCAGCGCCAGCAGCTCCTCCAGCGGTGCCCCCTCCTCCCCAAACGCCGACTGCAGGATGCCCCGCGGATCCTCCAGCGGCGGCTCATACACCTTGCGGCCCGGCAGCCGTTCCAAAAATGCCTCCCCATGCTCGGCCACCTGCTGCAGCCACTCCCTGCGCAGCGCGGCCGGCGCCTCCAGCGGGCTCATCAGCGCCCGCAGCTCCTCAATTCTGCGTGTGTCCATAGTAGCGAGAATTATACTGGATACCGCGCCATCCCCCCACCCCAGGAAGCACCCCACCTCCAGCACGCGCCCGTCCACTTACCGCGTCACCCGCACGCCCCTCCCCTGACACCCTCTCCTTCACGACGTCAACTCCGCCCCCGCGCCACGGCGAAGACCGCCGGCGCCTCTAGCACATACGCCGCCGCAAACCCTGCCAGCGGCGTAAAGAAACACAGCCAGTCGGCCAGCATGCCCCTTCTCCTCTCGCCCCCTGGGCGTTTTCCCGTCCTGGGTCGAGTATACGCAAGCTGACACCGGTTACGTGCCATGCCCCCGACGTTTGCGCGACGGCTGCTGCCTGGGTTTGTCAGCCTGGCCAGCCGGCCTGCAGGACTTGCTAACGCCTGCCTATTTCCGCGCCAAGTCCAGCCCATGCCATTGCAGCAAGATCGGCAGCCACGCCTCCTCCTCCGCCGTCAGCGCCAGCTCTGCCCGGTACGCGTCCAGGAACACCGCGTGCACCTCTTGCGGCACCGGCCCCCAATGGTGAAACAGCGTCCCCAGGTGCACCGCCGCCCACGCCAGGTCCTCCACCCGGTAGCCCCCGCGCAGCTCCTCAAAATCAAGCACCGCCGCGATCTGTGTTCCATCCCAGATCAGGTTCGCCGCCCGGAAATCATGGTGGACCAGCTGGGTTGGCAGCGGCGGCAGCGCCATCCCCTTCAGGCTCGCCAGCAGCGCCTGCGTGCCCTGTGCGACCTCCGCCCGTGCGGCCGTCATCCCCTTTTGCGCCGCCCACGTTTGGATGCTCGCCTCCAGCCCCGATGCCCCTGCGCCGGCCAGGGTTGCCGCCTGCGGATACGCCGCCAGCGCCCGGTGCAGCCGTGCCAGCGTCGTCCCCGCCGCCCGTGCCTGCTCAGGTTGCGAGGCCTCCAGCAGTTCGCCTTGCACCACCCGCAGCAGCCCCAGCGACCGCCTATCCACCATCACCTGCCGGGCCCCGCCGTTCGCCTCCTGCGGCACAGCGACTGGCAGCCCTTCCTTCTCCAGCCATACCAGCAGCTCCGCAACCTGCACCAGCCGCGGGTGCAGCATCGCCCAGCCGCAGCACTTGGCGATCAGCGGCCCCTCGTCCGTCCGCAGCCACGCCAGGAAATTGTACGAACTGATCGCCAGCCGCTCCATGCCTGCGACTGCGATTCCATAGTGTGCGGCCGCCTCGCGGCGCAGCCAATCCTCCACCTCCGCTGCCGATCCAAACCCAAACCGCCGCTGCAGC
Source organism: uncultured Chloroflexia bacterium (assembly GCA_963701415.1). Lineage (GTDB taxonomy): Bacteria > Chloroflexota > Anaerolineae > Caldilineales > Caldilineaceae > Fredericiella. Next base: position 93,880 of record CAVPAH010000012.1, on the reverse strand, counting down.
GCCGCGTCCGGATCGGTCGCCTCCCACAGCATCGTCGGCTCAATGCCTGCCATCAGGGCGTAAACTGTTTCCAATGCCCTTCGGAGACGACTTCGACCCAGCCATCGACCACCTTGAGCGCCGTCTCATCGTCGATCGCGTACGCCGGTACCTGCACCATGGCGGCCCATTTTTCTGCATTAGCCATGGTGTTGTACGGCAGCGCCGGGTGGTCCAGGTGAGGAAAGATCGCAAAATCGACCAGGCCCAGCGTCTCGTCGCCGCCGGTGGGCGGCGTCCAGCCGACAAAGAACTCGCCGATCTTAGGCGTCATCACCATGCTCCCGGCGCTCAGCCCCACGTAGACCGCGTTCAGCGACGGCAGGAGGTCGGCCAGTCCAGACTGCCGCATCCAGTAATGCAGGTATAAGGCGTCGCCGCCGTTCACCAGCAGCACGTCCGCCGCCTGGACGCTGGGGAGCCACAGCTCCTGCTTCAGCGAGGGCAGCGCGGTCAGCTCCAGCACGCCCACCGACTTCCACCCCAACTCGCACATGGGGCACTCGGGTTCCAGCCCGCTGATAAACCGCCGGGCCGCGAGGGGGCCGATGGCAAGGGCGTAGATCGCAGTAGGAATGCAGAGGGCGCTGCACTCCTCGACCGGCTTGCCCAGCATCTCGACCATTGCGTTGTGGATGCTGGCGTTCTTGATACCGGCGGATGTAAGCAGGTATTTCATCGTTCCCTCTCCTCATAAAACGTCGTTTCGTTTCATTCGCACGCCCACGTGCGGGGCTGGCGATTATACACCCGCTGCGCCCGCGCCGTAAATAAATTTCGGCAAAAGAACCGCCGGCCTGGAGCCAGGCCGGCGGCGGTGGAAGGACCACGTGGGCGCCGCACGCACGGCGGCAGCCCGTTCACAACCAGGCAGATGGCGAGCGGCCAATCATGCCAGTCATTTGGCATTCAATACCTCCTGAGGTGGATGTGAGGCAACCAAGGCAGAGATCGACGGAATCCGAGACCCAAGGTATCCGAGGTGCTGCCCTACCATACCGGCGATCGTCTCCCCTGCACCGACTGATGCGTGCGCGGCTCTTCTTTGGATGTGACCTTACGTAGGGAAATCGTATTCTTCAGGTATTGCACGCTCTCCCGGCAAGGAGTACAATAAACCTGCTCTCGACCGTCGCCCGTCTTTTGGCGGCTGTGACGGTGCAGAGCAGACCGTGCCCCCGTTTTGTTCCCAGAAAGATGTATGACCGTGAATAACCAAAAAGCAGTCCACCACCCCTCGCCCGCGCCCTCACTCCGCGCACCGCAGACCGCCCGTGCAGCATGAAATGAATGTCACCCGCGCCTACCGGCTCGGCAAAAGCGAAACTCTTTATGACTTTGCCCGCCTGCTCGTCGACGGGCACTACAGCGCTTGGGATCTCCAGCGTGAGATCGTGGGCCGCATGCACGATCTCGGCAAGCTGGATCGTAACGCCATCCTCAGGCACAAGCATGTGCACCTCTTCCAGGAGTCTCAAGGCCGGGCCGACGCCTGCATCGGCTGCTTTGACTTGATCGCCACCCAAAAGCTCAGCGGCGAAGCCCTCAGCTGCCGGATTACCGAGAGCCTGTTCGCCATCTGGCCCCCTGACTACCTGGAGTACCGCCGGCGCTATATGGCCGGCTGCGAGGAAGATCCCACGCTGCCCGCAACGGTTGGCTTGCTCGACCTCCGCAGTTGGTACGACGCTGTCGATGCCCTCCAGGTCGAAATGACATGTGCGGAGGCTACCGGCCTGCCGCCGAGCGAAGAGCAGGAAACGCTCGCAGTCTTGCTCTTCTGTACCGCCGGCGAACGCATCCCCTGCGAACGTGTCCCTGGCGCAGATTAAGAGGCCGGCTAACCGGAAAGAAGAGAGGGTGAGTTGTTCACCCTCTTCCCGCCGGCCTCACAGGCACATGCTGTACCCCACCCCGCACGCTCTCTCGGCGCTACTTGATGGTGGCGAGATCGAAATTGGACTGCATCGCCGCCCAGATCGCCTCTGCCGTTCCCTGCGGGTTCTCCAGCATCATCCCATGCCCGCCGCGCGCCACTGCCATCGTCCGCACCCCATTTGCAGGCAGCTCGGCCCAGTCTGGGTCCGGCAGCGACTGTTCCCCGAACACATAGGTGCGTGGGATCTGCAGCGCATACAGATGCTCGCGCATCGTCGGCTGTGTCCCCCACACGAGCCCTGCCAGGCTGCGATGCAGCGCAAACGGCGCCGCCACCTGCAGCATGCCCGCCACGATTGCGGCACCTGCATCGCCCTCCCGGCCTGCCTGGCGAAACATCTCTACGGTGGCGGCAAACCCCTGCGCCACAAACTCTTCCTCGCTCTGCGCCACCACGCCGCGACTGAATGCACCGTCCGCCGGATCCAGGTTGGCCTCCAGCAGCACGAGGTTGGCCACCAGCTCCGGCCGCCGCGCCGCCAGCGTGATGGCGACCGCGCCGCCCAGGCTGGCCCCGATCACCACACATTGCCTCAGCCCCAACCCATCCAGCAGCGCCGCCACGACCTCGGCATGTTCCTCCAGCGAGTAGCCAAACGCCTGCGGCCGGTCGCTGAAGCCGCAGCCCAACAGGTCGGGCAGCAGCGCCCGCCGTCTCGCGAGCGCGCCACAGGCCGCCACCGCTGCAAAACATCCCAGCGCCGAGAGCCCCCCGCCGGCAAGATACACGCAGGCCGGTTCCTCGCCTGGCAGGTCCGCATATCTGAGATACGCCTCCATTCCCGCCAGCCAATACGCTTGCATCACCCACCACCTTTCGGCACGCGCTGCGCCGATCCAGGATCCTGCTGCACCTGATCCCCGCCCCTACTTCGGCGTCACCGCGTCGACGATCTCCACCACGACCGCCACGACTTGCACCACGGCACCTCCCACTTCTATCACGGCCCCCAGTGCGTCCAGCGTTGGCGCCACCGCCTCGCCCGCCTTCCCCGCCGCCACCGCCACCATCCCCACCGCATCCTGCGCCGACTTTGTCAGCTCCGCGACCGTCTGATCCCACTCACTCGGCGCCTGGGCCCCCTGCGCCAGCTGGGCCCCCTGGCCCGCTTGCTCCGCCCGGGCTGCCTCACCAGCCTGCTCCGCTTGGCCCGTTTCCTCGCTCACCTGCTTCACGCTCTACTCTCTTTCCCTATCGCCGATTCCGAGATTTGCTCCAACCTACCCCATCCCCGCCCACCCTGTCAACCTCCCTCCCACCCATTCAGTTTGCCTCGACCCTTGGCGCCGCTGGCGGCGCACCACGGCGCAGCATCATTTCCGCCTACCCCGATCCCCCTGCGCCGAGACAGGGCCGTTCTGCCTACCCCGCTGCATCAAGGTCATCCGGGCGCGCCGCCGGGGCGCCAGCAGCAGCCTGCCATATTAGCGCCACCTAACCCATAGCCATGATGACAAGAATGCGTCTCTCGAGTAAAATCTGGCCAGGCGCAACGCCGGCGCCGCACCGTGTAGGCATGACTTGCCAGCATCCACCATGACACCATCTACTGTAGAAAAGCGCGCATCTTTGGCTCCCCGCAGCGGTTACAGCCCCGAGCTCTACCCGGGACTCCACGCCGTGCTGGCCGCTGCCCGCATGGCCACCTGGCGTTGGGATCCGTCTGCGGACCAGGTGACTGCCTCCGCCGCACTGGAAGAACTCTTTGGCCTGCTGCCGGGCACAACCGTCGCCAGCAGCAGCCAGGGCTTCGCCCTCGTCCATCCCGATGACGTCGGCTGCCTCCGCAGCACGGTTGCGGCCGTCGGCTGCACGGGCGGCAGCTGGCACGCCGAGTTCCGTATCCTTCGCCCCGCGATGGGCAGATTGCCTGGCTCGAAGCGCACGCCAATGCCGTGCACGACCCGGAGACCGGCCGGCTCGTGATGGACGGCTTCGCCTGGGATATCACTGCCCGCAAGCAGGCGGAGAGGGCCCTGCGCGCCTCGGAAGAAAAATACCGCACGCTCTTCGCCACGATGGACGAGGGCTACGCTCTCTGCGAGCTGGTGCGCGATCCCCAGGGCAAAGTGGTGGACTACCGCATCCTGGAGGCGAACACGGTCTTTGCCGCCCACGCCGGCCGCACGCCGGACGCGATCGCCGGTTGCCTGCGTAGCGAGATCAACACCGCGCCCTCTGCGGATGTGTTGGCTGCGTGTGCGCACGTGATCGCAACCGGCGAGCCTGCTCGCCTGGAACAGCACAGCACCAGGCTCGACCGCTGGCTGAATGTCGGGCTCTTCCCGCATGCGGGCGACCAGTTTGCCGCCCTCTTTAGCGACATCACCGACCGCAAGCGCCACGAAGCGCACCAGGGCTTCCTCCTGCAACTCAGCGACGCCCTGCGCCCGCTCGACGATCCCGCCGCAATCCAGGCCGCCGCCGCACGCGTCCTGGCCGAATTCCTGGGCGCCACACGCGTCATGTATGGGGAGGTCTCGGCCGACGGCGCCGACCTGCTGGTCGAATGCGGCTACGCTGCCGGCGGCGCCCCTGTGCTGGCCGGCCGCTACCGCATGGCCGATTTTGGCCCTGCCCTGGTGGCGGCGCTCGAGGTCGGCCGGACGCTCGCCATCCCGGATACGCGCGCCGCCCCCGAGCTGTCCCCCGCCGAACGTACCGCCTATACTTCGCTGGGCATCGCCGCCCTCGCCGGGGTCCCGCTCGTCAAGCGCGGCCGTTTCGTCGCCAATCTCAACGTGCACCACGCCGCACCGCACGCCTGGACCGCTGACGAACTCGCCCTCGTCGAGGAAACGGCGGAACGCACCTGGGCTGCCGTCGAACGTGCCCGCGCCGAGCAGGATCTGCGCGCGTCGGAAGCCCGCCTCAACGCGATCGCCAATCTCGTGCCCGACCTGCTCTGGAGCAGCGACGCCGGGGGCAGCACCGACTGGTATAACCAGCGCTGGCTTGAATACACCGGCCTGACCCCCGACCAATCGCTCGGTTCCGGCTGGCTCGTGGCCCTCCACCCCCAGGACCGTGAGACGTCGCTCCTACGCTTCCAAGCTGCTGCCGACCGCGGCGAGCCCCTGCGCCATGAGCACCGCCTCCGCAGCGCCGCCGGCGAGTATCGCTGGTTTCTCGTCCAGGCGCTGCCGGTGCGCAGCGCGGCGGGCAGCATCGTGCGCTGGTTCGGCGCCGCCACCGATATCCACGAGCAGCGCCTGGCCCTCGAAGCCTTGCGTACTTCCGAAGACCTCTTTCGCACCTTGGCAAACGCCGTGCCCCAGGTTATCTGGGCCAGTGACCCCGAAGGCAAGGTGATCTACTTGAACCAGGGCTGGTACGACTACACCGGTCTTTCCTATGCCGCGTCCGCCGGCCTGGGCTGGCAGGCGGTCGTCCATCCCGACGAAGCTCCGGCCGCCGCCGCCCGCTGGGAGAAAGCCTGCGCTACCGGCGCCGCCTTCGAGTTTGAGGCCCGCTTCCGACGCCATGACGGCGTCTACCGCTGGCACTTGGGCCGCAACGTTCCGCTCTACGACGATCGCGGCCATGTCACCGGCTGGTTTGGCTCCGCCACCGACGTCGAAGACATGAAGCAGGTCGAAGAGGCCCTCCAGACCGCGTACTCCGATCTCGATCTGCGCGTCCGGGAGCGCACCGCCCAGCTGCTGCAGCTCAGCCAGGACCGCCAGGACCTCCTCCAGCGCCTGGTTACCGTCCAGGAAGACGAGCGCCGCCGCATCGCCCGCGAGCTCCACGACTCGATCGGCCAGTTCCTCAGCGTCCTCAGCCTGCGCCTGTCGATCCTCGAACAGTCGCCCGGCATCTTGCCGGCGGCGCTGGCGGAGATCGAGCAGCTCCGGCCCGCAGTCCAGCAGATCGACCGCGAGCTCGACCTCCTGACCATGGAGCTGCGTCCCCCGGCGCTTGACGACTTCGGGCTCCCCGCCGCCATCCGCAACTACGCCGCCGAATGGGCGCGCCTCGCCAACATCCCCGTCGAAGTCTACGTAACGGGGCTTGACGCGGGCGTGGCGCCTGGTGGGCCGCGGCTTTCGCCGGACGTGGAGACCAGCGTCTATCGGATCGTGCAGGAGGCCCTCACCAACGTTCTCAAGCATGCCCAGGCCACCGCCGTCAGCCTCATCGTCGAGCGCCGCCGCGCCAGCCTCAGCGTCATCGTCGAAGACAACGGCGTCGGCTTCGACCCCGATGCCCAGGCAGCCCCACCCTCCGGCGACCGGCCCCCAGGTGACCGCTTCCCCGCCGCCCCCCGCCGCCATTTCGGCCTGATCGGCATGCAAGAACGCGCCGCCCTCGTCGGCGGCACCGTCCAAATCGAATCCGCCCCCGGCACCGGCACCACCGTCTATGTCCAGATCCCCTTCGCCTGACCACTTCCAGGAAGTCCCCGACCGAAGGTCGCCGGCCACTTTCTAGAAGCACCAACCGGAGGTAGAATAGGGCTGTGTTATGCCCACACTGACTCAGGAAGAGCAGATGACACCTGCGGATCCGCACGATCCATTCGCCAGCGTCGAACCGGCCCCTGCCGCTGCCACGCCCCCTCAGGGCCAGGCCGCTGCCTGGGCGCAGATGGCCGCCGCCCTGCTGCCTGCGGGCGAAGCGCAGCTGCACGCGATCCTCGACCACATTCCCGCCGCCATCTATATCCTGACGACCGACCACCGCTACCTCTTTGTCAATCGCTATTTCGAACAGGACAACCAGGTCACCAATGCCGAGATCAGCGGCCTGTCCGTCTATGACCGCTTTCCGCCGGAGGCCGCCGCGACCCTGGCCGCCAACGAGCAGCAGGTGCTGCAGCGCAAGACCCCCATGGAGTTTGAAGAGGCTGTGCCCCGCGGAGCGGAAACGCGCTGCTACACCACCGTAAAAGCCCCGCTGCTCGACGCTGCCGGCGAGCCCTATGCGCTCCTGGGCGTCTCCATCGACATCACCGCGCGCAAGCGCCAGGAGCAGAATCAGCAGTTCCTGGCCGCATTGGGCCACCAGCTGCGTTTGCTGAGCTCACGCGACGCGATGCTGGAACTCCTGGTCGAGCGCCTGGGGCAGTACCTGCAGGTGGCGCACTGCCGCATCAACGAGATCGACCTGGCCAACCGCCGTTTTGCCGTCCGCAAGAGCTGGGCCCCTCCTCAGGCCGGCACCCCAGCCGGTGCCCCACCTGGTGTCTCTAGTTACTATCCCCTCGCCGAGCTTGCCCCGCCCGCAATCCTCGACGAGCTGCAGTCCGGCCGCACCGTCGTCGTCGACAATACCGCCACCGACCCGCGCACTGCCCCCGAGGTGGATAACTACCGTGTCCACCAAAACAGCGCCTTTATCGGCGTCCCCCTTTTCCACGCTGGCCGGTGGTGGGCCACCCTTTCCGTCAGGCATACCAGCGAACGCCGCTGGCAGCCGTACGAGACGTCCCTGCTGGAGGCCGCCTGCCTGCAGCTCCACGACTTGCTCGACAGGGTGCGCGCCGAGGAGTCGCTGCGCGAGCTCAACGCCACGCTCGAGCAGCGCGTGGCCGCCCGCACCGCCGATCTGGAGCGCAGCAATCGAGACCTGGACCAGTTTGTCTACAGCGCTTCGCACGACCTCAAGTCGCCGCTGCGCGGCATCGAGCTGCTGGCCCGCTGGATCCAGCAGGACGCCGGCGATGCGCTCCCGCCCGCCTCGCAGGAACATCTCGCCCGGCTGCGCCGCCGCGCGCAGCGGATGGACCGCCTGCTGGAGGACCTGCTGGTCTATGCCCACATCGGGCGCAGCACGGGCCGGCTTGAGGAGGTGGCGACCGGCGATCTCGTACGGTCGATCGGCGCAGAATTGGCGCTGCCCCACGGCTTCACCGTCGCCGTCGCCGACGGCATGCCCACCCTCCAGACCGCCCGCGCCCCGCTTGCCATGGTCTTCCGCTGCTTGATTGAGAATGCGGCCAGGCACCACCACGACCCCGCCCGCGGGCTGGTCCGCATCGCCGCGCAGGACCTGGGCGCCTTCGTCCAGTTCACCGTCGCCGACGACGGGCCCGGCATCGAGCCCCAGTATCACGCCCGCATCTTCGAAGTCTTCCAGACCCTGCGCCCGCGCGACGAGGTGGAGGGCAGCGGCATGGGTCTCGCGATCGCCCGCCGCGCCGTCGAGTACCACGGCGGCACCATCCACGTCGAATCTTCGGCAGCCCAGGGCGCCACCTTCCTCTTCACCTGGCCGCAGTAATCAGGGCGCCACCACCCGCAGCCCCACGTTGTAATACTTGTTCGCCGGCTCGTCGTTGTCCCGGTAGGCACAGCGCACCAGGTTCCCGTCGTTGCGCCACGACCCGCCGCGCAGGGGCCGCAGACCCGTCTCCGCGGCCGGCCCCGTAGGGTTCCGTGCCGGCGATTCGGCATAATACGTCTCGCTGTACCAGTCCGCCGTCCACTCCCACACGTTGCCGGCCATGTCGTACAGCCCGTTGGCGCCCGGCGCATAGCTCCCGACGTCGATCGTCCGCCCATACTCGTTGTAGTAGTTCAGGCGCGGCGCCTCCGCTGGCTCGTCGCCCCACGGGTACATCCTCCCATCCCCGCCCCGGCAGCCGTACTCCCATTCGGCCTCCGTCGGCAGCCGCCCGCCCACGAGCGCCGCGTACTGCGACGCCTTTGCCCACGACACATCCGTCACCGGCAGCCGTGCCGAGCTGGACACCTGCCAGTACCAGTTGGCCGGCGGCTTGCACACCCCCGCCTGCACGCAGCGGCCATACTGCTCGTTTGTCACCGCCGTCCGCTGGATCCAGTAGGCGTCCAGCGCCACCTGGTGGCGCGGCTGTTCGTTCGTAGGGCAATCGCCAAACCCCGGCGCCACGCACTCTCCGGCCGTGCTCCCCATCGCAAATGTGCCCGGCGCGATCCAGACGTATACCGCCGTGTTCGCCGGCGGCCCCAGCGCCAGCGCCTGGCTGAAGAGGGCGCTCGCCGTGATCACAGCCTGCTGCCGGATCGTGCCCGAGCTCGTATCCGTATACGTCTCCCAGCCCCGCAATTGGGGCGCCGCCTCGCGTGCCCAGGCCAGATACTCCAGCCCGATCGCGGCGCCGGTGCCCGTGCCGTCCGCCCCCACCCCTGTTACCAGCAGGTCACAGTGCGGCCCTGCCCCGTTTTGCGCTTCGCATAGAACCTTTTCGCCCTCCTGCACCAGCTGGGTCGCCACATACCGCAGCGTATCACTGATCTCCGCCGCCACGTCCAAGGTACTGCCGCGCGCCTTCGCCGCCTCCGCCGCCGCCTGAAAATCGGCGATCGCACCCGGCGCGTCCAGCTGTACCTTCTTGTCGCGGGCGCTCGCCAGCAGTTGCTCCACCTTCAGCTCGTCCAGCTTCTGCTCCGCCAGGCTCAAGTTCGCCTGCGCCGTCGCCCTGGCGTTCTCGGCCAGCACCGCGTTTGCCTCGGCCAGGTTGCGCTGGTTGCCGGCCTCGACCGCGTTCGCCTGCGCCGTCGCCTCCGCCGTGCGTGCATTCCGTGCTTCGGCCTGCGCGTTGAAGAAGAACACTACGGCGACTGCCACCGCCACCAGGGCTGCCGCCAGTGCGATCGCCAGCCCCTGATTGCGCCGGCGCAAGCGTTCTGCCGCCTTCTCCTTCTCGATCGCTGCAGCATCGATCGCCTGGCGGCTGTCTGCGATCAGCTCTCTAAGTTCGTCACTTACGCCAAGTTCTTCTGCATCCGGCCCGCGTACCCATGCTTCTGCTTCCGCCAGTTCCACGATGTCCAGCAGCCCACCTGACTCGCCCCCTTCGCGCAGCCGCAGCCGCTCCTGCGCTTTGTCCTCGAGCCGGCGTCGCGTCAGTTCTGCCGCCGCGCCGCTGCTTTGTTAACCGCTGCAGGCGCGGCCAGCCTTGGATCAGCGCCTCATGTGAGAGGTCCACGCGCTGCGCCTCATCACTTAGCGTTAGCAGCCGGTTGGCAGTCAGGGCAGCAAGCACCTTGTCGAAGCCCCCGTTCACACCTTGGCGCAGTTCGTCGACCGTCTGCTGCCGTCGCGTATCGGCTCGGCCTTCGCCAAACTGCACCAGGCGCAGCAGAATGCGTGTGGCCTGGCTGCGTTCGCCGTCGTCGGCTAACACGTCCTGATAAACATGTTCGGCATGCTCGGCAAGTGCCACTTGCAGCCCCGACCGCCCGCCATTGTCGCCGATTAGACTGGTATAGGCGGAAAGGGCTATCTCCAGGCGTTGGGCATGCGACCACAACATGACCAGGGTTTCCTGGATGAACGGGAGTACGCCCGGTTCGTCACCTGCGTCTGACAGGAGCCGCTGGACCAGGGCAGAGTCCAAGTGACCCCTACATCGCGTGCCGGCAGGGCGATGGCGTCGCGCAGTGCATCGCCTCTCGGTGGTGTGATCTCCAATCGGTGGTCGCGGACGGCAGCCCACACGGGTGAGTCCATCAGGTTGGTATAAAAGTCTGCGCGCATCGCCGGCAATAGAAAAATGGTGCGCGCTCCTATCAACTGCAGTAGACTTTGCTCGAAGCACTCGCGCTGTTGTGCGTCCGCGGTGGTATACAGCTCCTCGTATTGATCGATGATCAGGAGCCTTTGCGTGCCGGGCTCCACGCTGGGCAGTTCCGGCAGGCGGGTGCTGTGCTCTTCTGCCGCCATACCAAACAGCGCGAGGAGCGCCGTATACGGAGCAGCCCCCGGCCGCATGCTCTGCACCACCCAGCGGCTGTCTGGGAAATAAGTGGGAGCTGGCGAGGGCCGGCAAGATGCCTGCCGCTAGCAGTGAGGACTTGCCGCTGCCCGACGAGCCGACGATCGCAAGCAAGGGGAAGCGGCGCAGCCTGTCCACTGCCTGCACAATTTCAGTGTCGCGCCCATAAAAGCGCGCCTGGTCCGCCGCCGTAAACGCCTTCATCCCTGGGTACGGGCAGGCCGGCAGCGCAAACGTGATCCTTGCCCACTCGTTTTGCAGCGCCAGAAGCTGCGGGTTCCTGGGGTTGCAACGCACCGCCGCCGCCAAGAGCCCCTGCAGCCCCACGCGCTTGTCGCGCAGCGCCCACACCACCAGGTCGTGGCAGATTTCGTGCAGCGTTCTCCCCGGCACCGGTACGACGGCGATCGAGATTGAGGCTCAGCCCTCAGCCAATCCCGGCAGCATCTGCCGCAGCCTCTCCAGGGTTAACCCATCCTCCAGCGCCTCCGCCAGCCGCGCAAGCTGGACGCCGCTCAGCGCCTCCGGGCGCGCCAGACTCACCGTTGCAGATCTAAGCGATGAAGACCCTGCGGGACGGTGCGAACCTGCCGTAACTTGGGGGCGACGGCTTCCTATAGACCGCTGTTCCTGCTCGATGGCGGTGCGGCTGTCTGTGACCAGCGCTCGCAGGTCGTCGCTCACCCCTAGTTCGGCCGCGTCATCGCTTTGCACCCACGCCTCGGCCTCTGCTAGTTCTACCGCATCGAGCAGCCCGCCTGCCTTGCCATCTCGCCGCAGCTGCTGCCGTTCCTGCGCCTGCTTCTCCAGTCGTTGTCGTGTCAGCTCCGCCACCTGCCTTCGCAACTGGACGAGTTCTTCTTTCTGCTGTCGATCCTGCTCGATGGCGGTGCGGCTGTCTGTGACCAGCGCTCGCAGTTCGTCGCTCACCCCTAGTTCGGCCGCGTCATCGCTTTGCACCCACGCCTCGCCTCTGCTAGTTCTGCCGCATCGAGCAGCCCGCCTGCCTCGCCATCTCGCCGCAGCTGCTGCCGTTCCTGCGCCTGCTTCTCCAGTCGTTGTCGTGTCAGCTCCGCCTGCTGCCTCTGCAACTGGACTAGCTCTTCTTTCTGCTGTCGTCCTGCTCGATGGCGGTGCGGCTGTCTGCGACCAGCGCTCGCAGTTCGTCGCTCACCCCTAGTTCGGCCGCGTCATCGCTTTGCACCCACGCCTCGCCTCTGCTAGTTCTCCGCATCGAGCAGCCGCCGCCTGCCATCCGCCGCAGCCGCTGCGAACCCCGCCCGCAGCATCTGCCGCAGGTCCTCCAGGGTTAACCCCTCCTCCAGTGTCTCCGCCAGCCGCGTAATATGGGTGCCGCTCAGCGATTCCGGGCGCGCCAGACCCGCCTCTGCAGATCAGCGATGAAGGCCCTGCGGGACGGTGCGAATCTGCCATAACTTGGGGGTGACGGCTTCCTATCGATTCGTCGAAGTAACTTGTAAGGCAAGTCTTAACCTACCGCGTTGTGGCCGGGTTGTCAATGTGCTGCACCTGACCACCTCCAGGACGTACCCCCAAGGCTAAGCGGCGACTACCGTGCCGGGGACGTCCGGCGGAAGTGAACTTCCGCCCGTCCCCCGCACATTTGCGACGATCGCCGGCCTCGACCCTGGCACGGCGCCACGCTAACCTTGCCTACCCCGATCCCCCTGCGCCGAGCCAGGGACGTTCCCTCACCCCAGCACGCGCCGCCAATTCCCATACAACACCTTCCCAATCTCCTCGTCCTCCCACCCCCGCTCGACCAACCTGCGCGTCACATTCCGCGCCTGCCCGTGCTCCAGCAGATCCGGCACAAACCGCACCATGTCATACTTCGCCTGCTCCTCCGGCGGCCACTGGTCCAGGATGAACTTGAAGAAGTCAAACCCCAGCCCCACGCCGTCGATCCCCGCGATCCCGGCGACATGCTCGATGTGGTCGACATAACGATCCAGCGTCGCCTCCTCTTGCCGGTCGCTGACCAGCACCGCATTCACGCCGATCACGCCGCCCCGCGCGCCCACCGCCTGAATGTGCGCGTCGCTGCTGTTGCGCTCGATGTCATAAAACGCTCGCGGGTTCGTGTGCGAGAGGATGACCCGCCCCTCCGTCAGCGACAGCACGTCCTCCACCCCCGCCGGGTTGAGATGCGCCAGGTCGATCAGCATCCCCAGCGCCTGGCACTCCTTCACCACCGCCCGTCCAAACGCGCTCAACCCGCTCGCCGGCGACCCGCTCGGCGCCATGATCCCCCCATCCCCCGCCAGGTTGCGCCGCACGTGTGTCAACCCCACGCTGCGCACCCCCAGCTCGTAAAACACCCGCAGCAGGTCCAGGTCCGTCCCCAGCGGCTCCACCCCCTCCATCGTGATGACGAGTGCGATCTGCCCCGCCTCCCGTGCCCGCGCGATATCGCCGCCGGACTTGCAGATCGCGAACTCGGGCGTCTCCGCCACCTCGGCGTACAGTCGGGCGACCTGGTCCAGCGCCACCCGCAGCGCCATCTCCGGCAGGTACTTGTCCTCCAGGTAAATCGCCGCCCCCAGCACCCCCATGCCCCCCGCCTGCAGCTGCGGCAGGTGATCCGTCGCCAGCACCCCCCGCCGCTGCCGCTTCTCGTACAGGTCCATCAGCAGGTCATAATGCATATCCACCACTCCTCCCGCCTGGAGGCGGTCGACGCGGGCTTCCACTTGCAGATCGGTCTTTGCAGTCGTCATCAGCGTTCCATGCTTTCTCAATAGGCGTGCGTATTCGGCTCTTATTCAACACTTCCAGGAGGTACCCCTCTAGCCTCCCCATGACCAGCTCGCCACCGCCGGCACGCCGCCTGCCTGCAGCGCCTCCACCAGCCGCCGGATCACGACCACTACCAGCTCGGGCTGGCAATCCTGGATCACGTGGGTGCTCTCCGCGGCGATGATGTGCGTATTGTTGTCAGACAGAGCAGCCCACTCCTTCTGCATCGCTAGCCAGTCGTCTTCCTGGGCCCGCGCCAGCTCGGGCGGGAAACCCTCTTCCCACTCGTCCCTGCCCGCCGTGATTACCACCAGCGGCAGCTCCCCCAGCCGTCCACTCGCCTGCACCTGCGCCGCGCTGGTGATAAGGTCGACGGCCTCGCTGTTGTAATAGGGGTCGATCCGTTCGATCTCCAGCTCGTTCCGCATCCGGGTCAGTGCTGCCGGCTCGCCTGGCGCCGGCGGCGGCAGGAGTGCCAACTGGCGCCGCGCCAGGTCCGGATAGCTTGCATCCAGCAGTACCATCCCCGCTGCCTCATTGCGATGCTGTGTGGCAAAGATCCGCAGCGGCAGCCCTCCATACGAGTGCCCCACCAGCAGGTATGGTCCGGGGATTCGCGCCTGCACTAGCAGGGCCCACAGGTCGTTCGCCATGTCCTGCGCCGTCCGCGGCGTCGGCGCCGGGTCGCTCTGTCCCAACCCGGCTCGATCGTAGATCACCGTGCGTGTAAACCCCTGGACCGCCTCTGCGAGGTTCGCCAGCGAGGCCGCCCCGCACTCAATCCCGCTCTCGAAGACCACCGTCGGGCTCCCCGCGCCTGCCGCCTCGCAATAAAGCCGCCGTCCTCCTACGTCTATGCGTGCTCCCTCTGCCATCTTTACCCCTTTCCTGCTTAGGATCCACTTCTCCCCGCCGCAAAATTCTACCAGAATGCGAGGTGTGCGCGGTAGCGAAGTCATTTCCTCCAGTTGACCCTTTTCCTCGGCGGCATATAACCGACCTGTCGTCCCGATGGAATTGCGCCGAGCTGGGGTCGTTGTGCCAATTCCGTCCCCCAATTGTCCCCCTTTCGTAGGTAAGGTGTCCGAATTGCGACGAATATTGACATCCTTACGGCGCGATACTATCGGGGCCGTCGCCGCATCGCAGCGGTGGGGCCGCAAAGTTGCGAGTAAGTCGGCGCCCACAGCCGCCGGCTCTCGGTTCTAACAAAGGAATAGGTGCCCAATGGACATCAACTTCAGTGAGGAAAAGCAAGCGCGCCTGCGCCGCGAAGGCATGGTGGACGGCCTGGCCGACTGCCTCGCCCTCCTCGAGCAAGGAAGCTTGCACCGTGCCATCCAAGCCCGTGTCGCTGAGACCGCTGACCCGGTCGACGCAGGCGATGGCGGATTGGTACGCGAAGGCGCATTGGTGCGCGAAGGCGCACACGATAGCTACCTCGCCTGCCGCCATTGGGTCGCCCAGGGCCTCGATGGGGACGCCCTGGCCGCCCGCATTCTCCAGCGCATCTTCACCATCTGGCCGCGCGAAGCCGCCGACTACCAGCTCCGCTACGACGAGTTCCTAGAAAAAGAACTCGAAAACCCGCGCGCCACCTACTATCTCAGCTCGCGCGAGTGGATGGCCGCCGTCGAGGCCCTGCGTGACGAAGTCATGCGCGCCCGCGATCTCAACCAGCCGCCTACCCCCAAGCTTCTGCGCCGCTGCCTGACGCTCCTGCTCACCCACACCCCCCAACCCGTCACGAACACGAATCTGCCGGCCGTTCCACCCGTAGAGGCCGCCACCCACCCCCACCTGATTAAGTAAATACACCATCCCCGCGCCGGGCTCGCCAGATCACCCCCTGGCCAAATAAGCGAGCCCGGTTGCGCGCCCAGGGGATCGCCGACCGGGCATTCGCACGCGATCAGCAGCAGCACGCGCACCCCCTGCAGCCGCTCGCTCAGCCAGGTGCCGTCCACCCACCCATCGGTAAAGCGGACCCCCACCGCTCCCCCGGGGCAGGCACGGGCCGCCAACCGGCCCAGCTGCCCTGATTGCCAGGTCATTTCCCCTGCCAGCCGGTGCCTGCGCGCCGCTCTTCCAGCGCACGCTCGCGCCACCGGTACTGCCCGGCTATCTTGCCCCAGCTGCCGTTTGGGCGAAGCCATCCACTCGGGCCGGGGCATTTGCCGCCCTTACCCGCCTTCTCCTGCACGTCTGTATATGCCTCCGCCAGGGCCCTTCCGGGCCCGAGCTCCAGGTAGAGTAGAAACCGCGCATACCACTTGGCGGGCTCGCCATCCTGCCGGTCCCACGGCCGCCGCAATTCATCGTTCGCAGCCTCAGTCATACCACCTTCCTATTGTTGCCCTTACCTGAACTGACAAAACCTTTATGTACCCTCCTTATCGTTAGCAGAAATCTTGCGCCATTGCAAGCAAATCCGTCCTTAGCTTTGCACATGGACCGCAGGCGTCCCCGCCTGCCTCTCCCCAGTACCTGTCCAAGCAGGTATAGCCCGCGCAGGATACATGTATTTTTCCGGCAATGAAACGACACTGTTGTAAGTGGGGGCCGCGATTGGCTGCCCATCAAGGTTGCCCACATCGCTGCCGAGGTTTCTATGCCGTCCGCCTGTACATTGCAGGGCATGCTGTCGCAGACTATGCTGCCACAGGACACACTGTCGCAAGCTGCGCCTTCCCAGGGCACACAGCCCCCCGCTGCCGCCTGGCTGGAGCGCACGCACAACGCTATCCTCTCCTCCTTCAGCCGCGATGAGCTGCGCCAGGCGGTGCAGTTCACGCTCGGCCTCCCGCTGGAAGAGATTACGGCGGATACGCCCCTTGCAACCCAGGTGTTCGACCTGCTGCTCTGGTCGGCGCGCATGGGCCGTGCTCTGGACCTGGTCCAGGCCCTGCGTGCCCGCCGGCCGCATAATCCCGAACTGGTCGCCATTGCGGAAACCTTGCTTAGGACGCCCCTGACGCCCATCGCCGACCCGCTGGCTCCTGCTGGGCCTCCCCCGACTCAGCAGGAGGGCCACCGGCCCGTGCGCCGTGTCCCCCTGCATAAGCCCCTGCGCGCGGAACCCTTTATCGGCCGTGCCGCCGAGCTGGCGCGGCTGCTGGAGGACCTCACCGCCGGCCGCTCCGTGACGCTCTGCGGCCCCGGCGGCATCGGCAAGACGTCGCTCGCCGCCGAAGCTATCTGGACGCTGGCCCCCGGCAGCGAACCGCCCGCCCGTTTCCCCGACGGCATCTTTTTTCATTCGTTTTATCGGCAGCCCCAAGCCGGGCCTGGCCCTGACAGCGCTCGCCCGCGCCTTTGGCGTCGAACCGCTCCCGGTCCCCCGCGACGCCGCCCGCCAGGCGCTGGCCGGGAAACAGGCCCTGATCGTGCTTGACGGTGCGGAAGCTGCCGATGATTTGGAGGCCGTACTCGCTGTGACCGGAAGTTGTGGTGTCATCATTACGACACGCAGGCACGCCGACGCGCCTGCGGACTACCAGGACCTCGAACCGCTGCCCCGCGCCGAAAGCCTGGACCTGCTCTGTGCCTGGGCCGGACCCTATGCCGTGGACGCCGATGCCGCCGACGAGGAGAATCGCCTCGCCGCCGCCAACGAGATGGTCCGCCTCCTGGGCGGGCTGCCCCTGGCGCTCTTCCTGGCCGGCCGCTACCTGGCGCAGCGCCGCCAGCACGCGCGCGAGTTTGCCGCCTGGCTGGCCTTGACCGGCCTCGACGCCCTCCATTTTGCCGACCGTCCCAGCAAGAGCATCCCGCTGCTGATGGAACGCAGTCTCGAACAGGTCACCCCCATCGCGCAGGCGGCGTTTACCGTGCTGGGCGTCCTGGCCCTGGCGCCCGTCGATGCCGCCGTGGTGGCGGCCGGCCTGGCTTTGAGCGAAGGCGCCGCGCACCAGGCCCTCGGCGAGCTGGTAGATTACGGCCTCGTGCTGCGCCCCGGCGACCGCTACCAGGTGACCCACGCCCTGGCCCATGCCTACGCCCGGACCCATGGGGGGCAGGACCGGGCCGAGTGTGTGGCGCGCCTCGCCCGCCACTACGTGGCGCTGGCCAAGGCCGAGACCTGCAACGGCCCCGCCGGTTTTCGTGTCCTCGACCGCCATCGCTCGCACATCGTGACGGTGCAGGCCGCCGCCCTCAAGGCCGGACAGTACGACATCGTGCGCCTGCTCACGTGGAAGCTCAAGGACTATCTGGACCTCAAGGGCTACCTCTTTCACCGGCTGATCGTCGTCCAGGCCGGTCTTGACGCCGCCCGTTCGGCCGGCGACCGCTATGACGAAGGCCAGTTCTTAAACGAGCTGGGCCTGGCCCATTACTCGATCGGCGAGCATCGCCGCGCCACCGACCTCTATCTGCAGGCCCTCGCCATCGCCCGTGAGATCGGCGACCGTGAGGGCGAGGGCAATGCCCTCGGCAACCTCGGCCTCGCCTACGCCACCCTGGGCGACACGCACCGGGCGATCGTGCTTTACGAACAGGCGCTTGACCTCGACCGTGCCATCGGCGACCGCCGCGGCGAAGGCGCCGACCTGGGCAACCTGGGCCTCGCCTATTACTCGCTGGGCGAAACCCGTCGTGCCATCGATCTCTACGCCCAGCGTCTCGCCATCGCTCGCGAGATTGAAGACCGCCGCGGCGAGGCCATCGCCCTCGGCAATCTCGGCAACGCCTACGCCGCCATCGGCGAAACCCGCCGCGCCATCGAACTCTACGAGCAGCAGCTCGTCATCACCCGCTCCATCGGCGACCGCCGCAGCGAAGCCATCGGCAGCTGGAACCTCGGGCGAAGCCTACGAAATGGAAGGCGACCTCCCCCGCGCTATCGCCTGCATGGAACTCTGCGTCGCCTACGAACAAGAAATCAACCACCCCGACGCCGCCGCCGACGCCACCCGCGTCGCCCAATTGAAATCCCGCCTCGCCCAGGAGGCGTAGGGGCACAAGGTCCGGCGCACGGACCAGTTCGCGAACTCGGTTTCGCACCAACCCTTCATCGCCTGGACTCCTTGAGCCCGCGCCAAATCCCACGAATCAAGGTTCAGACAGCGCCGTTAAAATCTTCTCCACATCATACGTACACCCGCCCCAAATCCCCCCGCTCACCTGCTGCAGCGCCGCCCACAGCCGCGTGTCGTCGGGCAGGTCGGGGTCCGGCGCCAGGTCGGGATGCGGCGCCTCGCGCCGCCAGCACGCGCGCCCCTTCCTCGGCGCCGTACACCACGCCATCATGCCCGACCAGGTCCACGCTGCCCGTCAGGTTGACCCGGTCGATCACGATCTCGATCAGGTCCCCCTCGCGCAGCCGGCCCAGCGGCCCGCCGGCCAGCGCCTCCGGCCCGATGTGGCCGATGCACGCGCCCGTGCTCACCCCGCTAAAGCGGGCGTCGGTGATCAGCGCCACCTCCTTGCCCCACGGCAGGTGCTTGAGCGCCGACGTCACCTGGTACGTCTCTTCCATCCCGCACCCCAGCGGCCCGCGTCCCATCAGCACCAGGATGTCGCCCGGCCGGATCGGCTCTGCGCCCGAGCCCCTTGATCGCCGCAATCGCCGCCCGCTCGCTCGTAAAGACCCGCGCCGGCCCCACCTTGCGGTAGACCCCATCCGCATCCACCACGCTCGGGTCGATCGCCGTGCTCTTGACCACCGACCCCTGCGGCGCCAGGTTGCCGAGGGGGAACGTGACCGTGCTTGTCAGCCCCTTGGCCCGCGCGCGCTGCGGCGACATGATCACGTCGTCCGGATCCACCCCGTCTGCCTCGACCAGCCGGGCGCGCAGCCGCTCCCGCCGCTCGCTTTTGGCCCAGCCCGCCAGCTGCTCCTCCAGCGTGATCCCTTCCACCGTGCGCACCCCCAGGTGCAGCAGCCCCAGCTCCGCCAGGTGCAGCATCACCTCGGGCACGCCGCCGGCCAGGAAGGCGCGCACCGTCGGGTGCCCGGACAGGCCCGTTGGGCAGCACGTCCACCAGCCGCGGCACGCTGCGGTTGACCGCCGCCCAGTCGTCCACCGTCGGCACCCGCAGCCTGGCCGCCTGGGCGATCGCCGGGATGTGCAGCAGCAGGTTGGTGCTCCCGCCAAACGCCGCGTGCACGACCATGGCATTGTGCAGCGCCTCCTGCGTCAGGATGTCGCGTGCCGTCGTCCCGCTGCGCTCCAGCGCCGCCAGCGCCCGCGCCGACCGTACCGCCAGGTCGAGCCAGATCGGCTGGCCCGAGGGCGCCAGCGCCGAGTGCAGCACGGCGAGCCCCAGCGCCTCGGCCACCACCTGGCTCGTCGCCGCCGTGCCCAGGAACTGGCAGCCGCCGCCCGGCGTGGCGCAGGCCCGGCAGCCCAGCTCCGCCGCCTCCTCCAGCGTCAGCTCGCCCTGGGCATAGCGCACGCCGATCGTCTGCACCTTGCCGGCATCTTCGCCCTCGCGTTGGCGGCAGCGTCACGCCGCCGGGCACGATGATCACCGGCAGCTCGCGCTGTGCCGCCAGCGCCAGCAGCATGGCCGGCAGCCCCTTGTCGCAGGTCGCCACGCCCATCACGCCGGCCCGCGTGGGCAGCGAGCGGATCAGCCGCCGCAGCACGATGGCGGCGTCGTTGCGGTAGGGCAGGCTGTCCATCATGCCCACCGTGCCCTGGGTGCGCCCGTCGCAGGGGTCAGTCACAAACCCGGCAAACGGGATCGCCCCGAGCGCCGCAAACTCCTGCGCCGCCGCCTGCACCAGCAGGCCCACCTCCCAGTGGCCCGTGTGATAGCCCAGCGCCACCGGCGACCCATCCGGCGCTCGGATCCCGCCCTGGGTGCTGAGGATCAGGAACTCCTTGCGCCGCAGCAGGCTCGGGTCCCAGCCCATGGCCGCGTCCTGCGTCAGCCCAAAGAGATCCCCGCTGGGCGCCGCCAGCAAAAATTCGTCGTCCAGCGGCAGGCTGCCTGCCGGTCCTGCCGCATGGGTCTCTACGTCGTACATATGCCTACCCTTTCTTTTTGTAACCGGCAATCGCGTCGTACGATCAATGTCATCGTACGGTCAATATCGTCGTAGGGGCACAAGGTCCGGCGGAACAAGCCCAAGAAACCGAGTTTCTCGCAGAAACTCGGTTTCTGCCCTCGCCGGACCTTGTGCCCGCCTTGCCACCCTTCGAGTCTTCGGCTTACGCCTTGTTCATGCTATAGTGAAGCGATATGGCAGCAAAGTCAAAGAGCTTGCGCTATGTTGCCCTCGCAGCTGCACTCCTCCTGTCGCTCGCCGGCGCAGCCTACATCCGCTACGAACTTGTCTTCTTGGTACCCTATATCCTGGCGGTGCTGATAGTCTACCGCTGGGGTCGCCCCAAGGACTTATACGCCGTTGCGGCGTTTTCTACCTTCCTCATTGTCGTGGGCCACTTGTTGGAGGGACCGGCGCAGTCAACATCTGTGAATGTAGGCGAGCACCTCGTCCAGATTGCCACGCTTTGGCTTGTCGCCCTCCTGCTGGCACAGCGCCTGAAGCTGGAGCGGCAGCTCGCTCGTCACGAGGTGGATCTCAAGGGACAAGTTCGTGCCCGTACAGCCGCATTGGAAGCCGAGGTTGCCGAACGCCGATCGGCGGAAGCGGCGCTGCAGGCCAGCGAGGAACGGTATCGGCTCCTGGCCGAGAGCGCCAACGAGCTGATCTGGGCCGTGGACCTCCACGGCAGCGTAACGTACTTGAGTCCCTCTGTCACCCGGCTGCGCGGCTACTCGCCTGAAGAAACGTTGACGTTCAATTGGGAAGAGCGTGTCGCTCCCGGATATGGCCCAACGGCAGTGGCGGTGCTCCAGAACGCCTTGGCCGCAGTCCGGGCGGGCGAGCCGCTCGATCCTGGCCCTTACGTCTTCCCGCAGGTCCACAAGAGCGGCGCCTTGCTTTGGACCGAAACCACCCTCAGCCCGATGGTCGACGGCGAGGGCCGCCCGGTCGGCGTACGTGGGACCACGCGCGACATCACCAAGCGCCAGCAGGCGCTCGAAGCGCTGCGTCGCTCTGAAGAACGCTTCGCTACGCTCTTTCGCGTCAGCCCCGGCGGCATCATGGTCACGGGCCAGGCTGACGGCCGCTATATCGACGTCAACGACACCTTTGCCGAGCTGGTCGGTTATACCCGTGAGGAGCTGATCGGCCGCACCAGCCTCGAACTTGGCATTCTGCCCGCTGCCGACCGCGATCTGCTGCTGTCGCTGCTCAAGGCCGGCGGCACCGTGCACGGGACAGACGCCCAGATCTATGCCAAGACGGGCGAAACCATCGACGTCGTCTACTTCATCGAGCCGGTCGAGATCGACGGCGAGCCCTGTCTGCTCTCCTCAGTTTTTGACAATCGCGTGCGCAAGCAGATGGAACAGCAGCTGCGCCAACTGAACGAAGATCTCGAAGATCGGGTCGCAGAACGCACCGCCGCCCTCGCCGCCGCCATGGCCGACCTCCAGCGGGCTGCGCACCTCAAGGATGAGTTCATGGGCGTCATGAGCCACGAACTGCGCACTCCCCTCACGGGTGTTATGGCATCGGCAGAGCTGCTCGAAAGCCAGGTCGTCGGGCCGCTCAATGAGCGCCAGGCCCGCCATGTGCACAATATCATGCAGAGCGGCGAGCGCCTGCTTGAGATGGTCGACGGCATCCTCAGCTACACCCACCTTGCCGGTGGCAACGTCCACTTAGAGCACGAGCATGGCGCCCTGGCCCCGCTCCTGGCCGCTGGTGCTGCCCGTGTCGAGGGCAAGCGTGAGCTCAAGCAGCAGTCGCTGCACATCCTCGTCGACCCACCCGACTTGGCCGTTTCCACCGACCGCGCCGGTTTCGCCGCGATCCTGGATCGCCTGCTCGACAACGCCATCAAGTTCACCCCCACCGGCGGGTCGCTTGGCCTCGAGGCTCGCCTCATCCCCCCGGCGAATCCGCCCCCTCCTGCCGGCGTCCAGATCGTCGTCTGGGACACCGGCATCGGTATCAATCCCGACCATCTCGCCAAAGTCACCGAACCCTTCACCCAGGCCGACAGCCGCCTCGCCCGCTGCCTACGAAGGCGCCGGCCTCGGCCTCGCCTACGTCACCCAGATGATCGACCTTCTCGGCGGCCACCTCGACGTCGAAAGCAGCCCCGGACTCGGCAGCCGCTTCATCGTCACTCTCTCGCCTGCGTCCTGACGCCCCCGCGTAGCCAACCTCCCCCTCTCCTAGTAACTCCACTCCCTGTACCGCGCCCCATAGCACCGTGCTCCTCCTGACGCTATCCTCCCATCAACAGGAGGACACACATGCAACCAAAACAGAAATCCCGAAACGCACGGCGCGTTTGACGACACCTATATCGGCCACCACGAATCCTACTGGCTTGCCTCGACCCCGCATACCAACTACGGCCCCATGCCCGGCGACACGACCGTCGACGTGGCCATCATCGGCGGTGGCATTGCCGGCCTGACCACGGCCCTGCTCCTCAAGGAGGAAGGCAAGCGCGTCGCCGTGATCGAGGCCGACCACATCGTCGAGGGCATCACGGCCTATACCACGGCCAAAATCACCGCCCTCCACAACCTGATCTACGACCATCTCGAGCGCAGCTTTGACGCCGAGACGGCCCAACTCTACGCGCAGGCCAACCAGGCCGCGGTCGAGCTGGTGGCCGATCGGGTCAAGCAGTACAACATCGCCTGCGACTTCCTGCGCCAGCCCGCCTACACCTACACGACCGACGCAAGGCGAAGTGCAGAAGATCGAGGCCGAAGTCGAGGCCGCCCGCAAGGCCGGGCTGCCCGTCAGATTCGTCCGCGAGAGCGCCCTGCCCTTACCCGATCGCCGGCGCGATCCGCCTCGACAACCAGGCGCAGTTCCACCCGCGCAAGTACCTGCTGGGGCTGGCGCAGCTCATCGACTGCGACGGCAGCTATGTCTGGGAGCAGACCAAGGCGCTCAAGGTCGAGGACGGCGAACCCTGCCGCGTGACGACCAGCCGCGGCGTCCTGACCGCCGACCAGGTCGATCATCGCCACCCATTTCCCGTTCCAGGATTCCGCCGCCTACTTTGCCCGCATGGAGCCCCACCGCTCCTACGTGCTGGCGCGTGACCCTGCACGGTCCGGCGCCCGAAGGCATGTACATCACCACCGATTCGGCGCACTCGATCCGCCGCCAGCCGATGGCCAACGGCCGTGAACTGCTGCTGGTGGGCGGCGAAGGCCACAAGACCGGCAAGGCGACCGACACCGCCGAGCGCTACGCCCGCATCGAAACCTGGGCGCGCAGCAACTTTCCGGTCGACGAGGTCATCTACAGTTGGTCGACGCAGGACTACGCGACCTTTGACCGTATCCCGTTTATTGGCCTCGCCGGCCCCACCAGCAAAAACGTCTACGTCGCCACCGGCTTCAAGGGCTGGGGTATGACCAGCGGCACGCTGGCCGGGCTGACCCTCTGCGGCGCCATCACCGGCCGTGAAGCCCCCTGGGCCAAGGTCTTCAATCCCAACCGTGTCGAGCTCGCCGGCGTTGCCTCCATGGTCAAGGCCAATCTGGAAGTGGCCAAGGACTTCGTCGTCGACCACCTCGCCCGTGCCAAGCGCGAGGACGTCGCCCCCGGCGAAGGCTGTATCGTCAAGACCGACGATGGCGAAGAGGCCGTCTACCGGTCCCCCGACGGCACCGTCCATGCCGTCTCGTCCATCTGCACCCACATGGGCTGCAAAGTCCACTGGAACCCGGCCGAACTCAGCTGGGACTGCCCCTGCCACGGCTCCCGCTTCGACATCGACGGCGCCGTCCTCGAGGGCCCGGCCCAGAAGCCCCTCGAACCGGTAGCGAATAAGCAAACCGTCTAGCGCGAAAATGTCCCCGGGACGTCTACGAACGCCTGCGTTCGCCACGTCCCGGGGACATGATCCCACCCTCAGCACTCGTCACGCCCCTCGCCGCCAATTACCCCTTCCTCGCCGCCAAAATATACAACCTCCGCCCAAACGCCAGCTCTTGCCCTGCATCCACCTGCGCCTGCAACCCCAGCAGCGCGTCTAAATGCGTCGCCACGCTGAAATCCGGCACAAGCCATGGCGTCGCCTTGAGGTAATACACAATCGCCCCCACGTCCGCAAACACCATCTTCCCCGCCCACTCCTCCATCTCCGTCACCTGCAGCCCTGCTGCCGCCAACTTCCCTCCAAAGTACTCCATCGTCGCGTACGGCCACTCCGGCACTGCGCCAAACCGCGCCTGCAGATCCTCCCCCGACCGCCCATGCACCTGCTGCGTAAAGAACACCCCACCCGGGGCAAGTACGCGCATTACCTCCGCCCCGCCAAAGGCCGAGTGGCGGCTGATCACCAGGTCAAAGCTGCCGTCCGCAAACGGCAAAATCTGGCGCTCATTCGAATCGGCCTCCTTTACCTCCACCCCATAGGGTGCCAGCCGCTGCGCCGCCAGCGCCAGGTTTGGCGGATACCCCTCCGTCGCCGCCATCCGCGGCGGCCAATCGTCCCGCAGCTCCAGCAGCCGCTCGCCGCCACCCGTCCCCAGGTCCAGCAAGCTCCTCGCCCCGTGCATCAGCTCGCGTACCCGGTCCGCATACGACCAAGGCGGCTCCTCCAACCTCCACCGCCCCGCCAGGTACGAAAAATCCCACCCCGCAAACGGCTCCGTCTCCTCCCGCTCCCACTCCCCAATCAAAGCCTCACGCTCCATCTCATTCTCCCTCCGCTGCGATCATTCGTCCTGCCTCCCCTAAATAATACACCTCCCGGACGCACATGTGCCGGGGACGACATGCGGAAGTTCACCTTACGCCGTCCCCGGCACCGCCTGCCCCTTCCGGGAAGAGGGGGGTCTTCCCGGAAGCCTACCCTTACCCGCGGCTGATGATCGGCGCGTAGATCCGCACCGGCATCTCCAGTGGCGACCCCACTACCGAGAAGCTGCGAATCACGCTCGGCGCCGGCCCGAACACGCCGTTCCCCGCCTGCGTCGCCGAGATCGTACACTGCCCGGCGCCTACTAGCGTGACCACGGCCCCTGTTACCGTACAGACCGCCGGCGCCAGACTGGTGAAGCTCACCGGCAGCCCCGAGCTCGCCTTCGCCGCCAGCGTGAAGGGCGCCTCGCCCAGCCGCCGGTCCGGGCAGCGGGGCAAAGTCGATCACCTGCCCCTGCTCCTGCGCGACGTCGTTGTCCGCCGGCAGCACCCAGGTGTTCACCCGGATACACGCCGGATCGCCCATCAATGGCGCACCGCCCGCTGCGCTCAGCCGTACCACGCCCGAGTAGAACCCCGGCTTCAGCCCGGCCGTCGCCACCGCCACCTGCACGTCACCGCCCACGACGCTCGGCACGATCCAGCCTTGGTCGCCTGCCGCCTGCAGGGTGAGGCTGCCGCCGCCGGCGTTTGCCCACGCCACGCTCTGCGCCGGCGCCTCGCCGCCCGCCTGCAGCTTCGCCTTGAAGTGCAGCTGGTCGTCACCCAGCACGAGCCGCGGCTGCAGATAAGCGCCGCCGTAGCTTGCGCCGTCCAGCGCGTCGCTCCCCGCCGCCTGCTCCTCGCCGTCGCTGTAGCCGTCGCCGTCCGAGTCCTGCTCCAGCGGCTCGCTCCCCAGCTGGTACTCGGCCGCGTTCGTCAGCCCGTCGCCGTCGCCGTCGACCGACCCATCAGTCACGCCGTTGGCCGCGGCCCAGTCCTCCGGCATGCCATCGCCGTTGCCGTCCACGCCGCTGCTGACGACCACCCGCAGCGTCGGGCTCACCACCGCCGACAGCCAGCCGTCCGCATTCCCCGCAAACAGCCGCACGTCATACGTCGCGCCTGTTTCGAGCCCGCCGATCGTGGCGGATGTCGTATTCACATCCAGCCGTCCCGCCACAATCGCCTGGCCTAGTTTGACATAATCGAGCCGGTAGAAGGCCGGCGCCGCGCCGCCGCCCGGCGTCCACGCAAACCCTGCGCTGTCGCTGCCGTCACCCGTCTTGCTGAAAGTCGACCGGCGCCAGCGGCACAGGATCGTTCCCGATCGCCGGCGTCCCATATACCGGCGCGCTCAAGTTGCTCGGGTTGCTGCTGGCGTCCAGCGCCGTCACGTCGATGCCGTACGCCTGCCCGATCTTGACCGCCCCGATCCGCAGCCGCGGCTCAGCCCCCGCCGTGACGATGCGCTGCTCCTCCGGCGTGAACATGTTGCCGTTGGCCTTGCCCCACCGCACGAGATAGCGCGTTACGTCCGATTCCGCCGGTGCCCCATCCCAGCGCACGAGCAGGGCGCCGTCCGAGCTGGTCACCTGCACGTTGCCCGGCGTCGGGGGCGGCGTGACGTCCGTCACCTTGACCGACCCCGCCGACAGGAACGTGACCGTCCCCGGGAACCGTTCTTTGGCAAACGCCCGTGCATACGGCAGCCCGCTGGTCAGCGCCACGCAGGCGTCGTCCGGCCGGCTGATCTTGCCCACGGGCAGGTCGTTGACGCCGTCGTCCACCACCGCCTTGATCTGGTAGCTGGCCGAGGGCAGCCCCGCCGTGTCCCAGAAGAAGCTGCCGTTTTTATAGGGCAGGTTCTGCACGATCGGCACGTCCACACCCAGCGTCCCAGTGTAAACGATCGAGCTGCGGTAGAACAGGCTGATCGTTGCCTTGGCGCTTGCCGCATCGTTCATCCCCGCCGGCACCTGCCAGCGGATCGTATACCCGCTGCTGCCCTCCTCGTTGGGCGCCGCCGGCGCCAGGAAGCCGCCTTCGCCCGGCGCACCGGGCGCGCCCTTGTTGGCGAAGTAGAAGAACTTGTAGTGCTCGTAGCCTTCGGCGGAGAGGCTGTCGATGCGCGCCGTCCACTCACCCGGTTTGGGTGCCTGCAGGCTCAACAGCACGTAGTCTGGCTGCGCCACCACCTGCCCTTGGAACTGGGCGAGGTTGTTCAGGTCCACCACCGCACCGTCCGGCGCCACCAGGCTAATCTGCGGCGCGCCCGCCTGCCAGCCCAGCCCGATCAGGATCTGCTCCGCCCGTGGGCTGACGACAAACGGGATCTCCGCCACGCCGTTCACCGCCGCCGGCCCTGCCTGTACCGTCACCGGCAGGTCATCCGGCCCCAGCACCTGTACTTGCGCTGCATCGCCCATCTGCGAGCCCTGCGTGTTCGTTCCGCTGCCGGTTCGGCCTCGCCGCAGAGGCCAGCTCCCGGCCCTAAGGCCTGTCCTTGCTCCCCCGCCCCTTCTACACTCGCCGCAGCACCGGTGCCGTCTGGCCGCCGCCATACTCGTCCACCAGCAGGTAGTCGTCGTTGCCGAGGATGAAGTCGAGCCCCGTGTCAAAGCCGTAGTAGAGCCCCACGTCATAGCCGACCACCTCGAAGGTGCCCTTGATGCCCCATTCGTAGACCGTGCACGAGCTGTTGACGCAGAACTCGCCAAATGCCAGCGACACGCCAAAGCTGATGTCGCCCGGCGGGATCGGCACGCCCAGCACCGTGGCCACGTCGCCCGCATGGATCGTGATCGTCGCCTCGAACTCGCCCGCAAAGTGCTTGTCATTGTTGTCGGGCAGCCAGGTGTAGCGGTTGTTCCACCCCTGTCCCTTCCCACATGTGGGCGCGCAGCCCGCCCGACAGCCAGCTGCCGACGTGCGCCGTCACCTCGAACCCTGTATCCAGCGGGTTCCACGCCACCCACACCTTCCCATTCGCATCTACGACGCCCAGGATCTCCGCCGACCCCTGGAAGGCGAACAGCCCCAGCGTGTCGATGGTCACCTCGCCGGTGGCCGTAAACACGCCGCCGTCGCCGCCCTGTGCCGCCTGGAACCGCAGCCCCATCGTGATGCGCGTGTGCTCAGGATAGATGTCCACGCTGCCGTTTAGCCCCGTCAGGAAAAGTCCGCTCGTCCCAATCGGTACACCCACCGGCGAGTAGAACTCCATGTGCACGCCGCGCAGCGACGACGAACACAGCTTGAACGACGCCGCGATCGCCGCATCCGGCGAAGCTCCCGAGTCGCCGATGTTGGGCAGCGCCATCCGCGTCTCCCCGCGCACCACCAGCACCTTCGGATTGTTCTGCTGTTGATCCTCCTGCGTACACCACTCCTGCTGCACGCTCACGCTCGCCTTGTAGGCGTCAAAGCTGTATTCCTGCGCAAAGTCCGCCGCCCGCGCCGGGTCGATGTTTGGATGATCGATGCTATTGACTTGCAGCATCCCCGGCGCACTCATCATCACCGTCCCCGCCGCCGCCACGACA
This sequence comes from uncultured Chloroflexia bacterium, assembly GCA_963701415.1. Classification (GTDB taxonomy): domain Bacteria; phylum Chloroflexota; class Anaerolineae; order Caldilineales; family Caldilineaceae; genus Fredericiella. Next base: position 65,207 of record CAVPAH010000012.1, on the reverse strand, counting down.
TGCACGTCGGGCATCTGCCACGTCCTGTTGGGTGCGCTCACCGTATCGTCGAGCGCCCGCAGGTCGATGCAGCTGGCCGCGCAGGAGATCAGCGGGTCGCTTGGCACATACTGGTTACGCGGCAGCACCAGGGCCTGCACCGGCCGGCTCGCACCGCCCAGCTCGACCGGCTGGGTGATGGTGGCCTGCGTCGCCCGCAGCGCAGCAAAGGTCCGGTAGCCGTTCCCCTGCTGCGGCTGCATGTCCAGCGCAAAGCTGCTGCCCAGCCCCAGCGCCAGGCTCGCGATCGCCGGCGGCTGAGGGTTGTTGGCCATGGCCGCCGCATTGCCCACGAACGACGCCCACCCCTGGGCATTCCACGACCAGTTGACCGCGAACTTCAAATCTCGAAAATCGGGCGCCTCCCCCGTCCGCCGCCGCAGCTCCGCCGTGCCCACGGCCGTCCCTGCAGCAGGATCGACATAGTAGTCGGCGTTGAGCAGGTCGCTGCGATCGGGATCCGCCCAAGGGTTGGGGCGCGTATTGGTGATGTTGGTGAAACGCAGCACTGCCTTGGTCTGCGTCAGCAGCTGCCGCTCCATGGCACCGCGCCCCGCCACAAAGGCTGCGGTCGGCAGGGCAGGGCTCGCCGCCGGCGGGGGACAGCTGATCAGGATCGCCTTGCTGTTGGCCGAAGTCGTTACTTCGCTTGCTGCCTTGTCGTAGGTCACATTGCCAATGATCGCCACCCTTGGTCCCCCCACGGCCGTGCCGATCAGGGGCGCCGGCCCCACGCTGTTGCTGGTCGCTGCCTGGGCGTTGGCCGGGGTCCACCCTGCGCTGCTCCACAGCCGGAACGATCCGGCGTCCTGGATCGAGCCGGCCGGCATGGAGGTCGTCGGGCAGCGCACCTCGCGGCAGTTGCCGTCGGCATCCGGATACGAACCGGCGGGGCAGGAAATGATGTTGATCGTCATCTCGAACTTCACCCGCATCTCTTGCGCCGGCGGGCGGTTGCAGAGCTCGTCGAGGCAGATGTCCGGCACTTCAAACGTGTCCACGCGCGGCCCGTTGTACGCCAGCACCAGGGCACTCTGGCCCGCCTGCGGCTGGAAGTCCAGGAAGAACTGGCGCGGCCGCGTGTCCGTGCCGATGACGACGGGCTGCAGCCCAACGCGCTCCAGCGGCCAGCGGTTGGTCGCGCCCAGCCCGCTGCCGTCGGGGTAGCTCAGGCGCGTGGTGCTGTGGATTACCTGCGCCGAGAAGTTGTTGGCGAACCCCATAAAGCTCATGGGCACCGTGCCGTCCTTGTCGACCGTGATGCTGATCTCCGTGTTGCTGCCGGACGGCAGGTCCAGGTTCCAGATGGCCAGCGGATCGCCGCTGTCAAAGGCGTACCGTATCGTGCGCTTGTGCGCCTGCGGGTCGCCCTGGACTGGCAGCGTCGTCTGCAGCGTGCTCAGCTCGTTGATCAGGCGCACGTCGTAGCCTTCGGGTTGCACGGCATCCGTGGTGGCCCCCACGTGTAATTGGAAGCCTGGTGGAGTGATGTTTGACGTACCTCGTCCGTTGACCAACACGTAGGTCGCCTGCCCCTTGTTGGGGGTAGCGATGCGCCAATCGATGTACCCTGCTCCGTCGTCGTCCGAGTCGGTGCGCACGGTCAGCGGCACCCCACCGGCGAGCGGCGTTCTGCGCATGGTCTTGCCCGGGTACTGGGCCAGCGGTGTCTCCACCACGGGGCCAAAACCACGCGCTACCATGGCGCGCCACCGGTCCGTGGCGATCGCCGGCAGGTTGTATACGTGGTCGAAGTTCCAGACCGGGTCCGTCCCCGGCGGCAGCGCCTGTTTGCTGATCGGGCGGAAGGTCAGGACTTGGTTGGGATTGAGCGCCGCAGCCGTATAGAAGACGAGCAGGCGCAGGCCGCTGCTTTCGCTGGCAGGAGTATAGGGACTGTCCGGCGTGCTTGCGTACTGGGTCTCGTTGAGGTCGGTCTGCGTCCAGTTGCTGGCCGTCTCGCTAAAGAGCATGGCGCCGCACAGCGGATCGAGGCTGAAGCCGTGCAGGCACTGCTCGTTGGAGGCACGCAGGATCAGGCCCATGTTGAATTCCTGGCCGGTGCTGGCATTGGGCAGCCACCCCCGGACCTGGTTGGTGATGTCCCAGCGGGTAACCGGGTGGACGCTGGCGCCCTTGACGAGGCCCATCAGCTGCGGGCCAGGCGGCAGCGGCTGGTTAAGGTCGAACGCGGGCTCGATCGAGGTGGCTGACCACCAGTCCTGGCCCATGGAGTTGTTGACGGTGTGCACCGTCACGTTGCCGGCCGCAGCATAGCGCGCATCGCGATCGACCGCCGAAGGTGCTGCCAGCAGCCACGCCTTGCTGATGACCGGCAGCGGCGCTGGGATAAACGGCATGTCAAACCGCACGAGCATGCGGTTGGCGTAGTCCTTGCTGCGGCCCAAGAGGTTGCTGGCGCCGCCGAGCACTACATCTTGAAACTGGAGCGTGAGCGGGTTGTAACGCGCCGTGGCCGCCTCGGTGGAGGAACGCATCTGGAAGCGCGGGTCGAGGATTACAGGGTACTGGCGCTCCGGGGCAGCCAGCCAGTGCCAGGGGATCCGCAGTCGCAGGTCCAGCGCGCCTGTGCCGGCATCGGCACTCGCAATTGTGTATTCGCCGCCCGTGCCGTTGGCGAAGTTGATCTGCTCGAATGCGTAGGGCGGGAGCAGTTGGAGCGTCTCGCCGTTGGTGCCTTGGAACTCGACCGTTTTTGCGGTCGTGAGCGGCAGCGCAGCCGGCTGGCCGTCGACCAGGATCTGCGTACCGGAATTGAGATGGAGACGCACGTGCAGGTCAAGCGTGGCATCTTCACCCCGTGCACCTGGCGCGATCTGCGGCAGCTCAGGCAGGCGCAGCGAGTATTCGGCGCGGCCGCGGTCAATCTGCCATTGGTCTTGGATACCGCCAGTCCAACTGGCGGTGTAGCGCACCGTGCGGCCGTCGGCGCTGAGCGTGCCGTGCTGGGCCTCGCCGGCGGGGAGCAGGCCCGCTACAGGCTGCGTCTTTCCACCGGGATCGGAGACTTCGATGCCTCTAGGTTCCCAGGCGATACCTACATCCGCCGTGCCGACCTCCGCATACGCTGCACTTGCGGCGAGGCTGGTGCGCACAGTGTTGGTGCTGTTGGCCCAGCCTTTGTCGACGGCGGCGAAGGTCGGGGCGATCACCTGCCATGTGCCGTCCTTATCTTGGTAGTGGAGCGGCTGCATGTCCTGCAGTTGGGCGTAATTGCCGGCGCCCAGGTCAAACACAGCCCCGTTGCTGCTGCGCAGCGCCGCAATTTCGCGCTTGCCCGCAAGCTCGGAGGGCAGCGGATAGCTTGGGGCAGGACGCACGGGCGTCCACACGGTAGGCGGCGCGCCGTTAAGGCCGCGTGCAGCGTCAACGCCCGGCGTTACAGGCCGCACGACGGGCACGGCCGCAGCAGGCGCGCTTGCGGCCGGGGCCGCCTGGTCCAGCGCTACAGGCAGCAGGATGGGCGCCACCATCTGGATGAGCATGGCAGCCAGCATCACAATCGCCGCCAGCCGTTCGCCGGCACGGCTTGTGATAGATGGGAAAGGAAAAGATTGCGCTGTCGTGAAGTACATGGGTTCTCTTACTCCTCAGGGTTGGGCAAAACCGTGCTGCTGACAGGGCACAGGCACAAACGGGTGCCTGTGCCCCTTCCTTCCTTTGCCTATGGCCCTATTCGGGAATCTCAGGTGGGCCAAGCAGCTTGTTGACGTTTGGCATGTAGAGCTTGAACTGGTTCAGCTCGCCGAACTTCGCGACCAGGACACCCGCGCCGGTGTTGTTGTTGCCGATCACGGTGTCGATCGGCAGGTCGTTGCGGATGACACCGTCGGCGATGCCGGTCATGTAGGCGTCCCCGCTGCCGTCGACCGCAATGCCGTAGCTGTAGTCGTTGAGGACGCTGCCGTAGAATGAGCTGTACACCAGCGACGCATCGCCGCCACTGCTCGGCGCGAGCTTGGCTGCGAACGTGTCGCGGAAATCCGCACGCTCGGGTTGCCACGCGCTGCGCACCGGGAAGTTGTCGGAGCTGGTGGTGCCGGTGACGTACACATTGTCCTGCCCGTCGATCGCCAGGTCGTACCCCACGTCGTCGCTGCTGCCGCCGAGATAGGTGCTGTAGAGCACGGCGCCGCCCGTCGGGCTGAGCTGCGTCACAAAGACGTCGCGTTTGAAGGTGCCCCCGGCACCGCCGTTGGTGGCCTGGTAGGCATTCTTGACGGGGAAGTCGAGCGACTGCGTGTGGCCAGCGACGACGATGTTGTGCTGGCTGTCGAGCGCAATACCAAGGCCGTAGTCGGCGTCGCCGCCGCCAAGATAGGTGCTGAAGCGCAGCGAAGCGCTGGCTGCCTTGGTCGTATCGATCTGGGCGACGACGGCGTCACCGACGCTTCCGGGGGCCGTCTGCAGCGCGTTGGTGATCGGGAAGTTGTTCGCCAACGTGCCGCCCGTTACAAAGGCATTGCCGCTGTCGTCGACGGCTACGTCACCGGCATACTCCGCGCCGTCGCCGCCGAGGTACGTGCCGTAGAGCAGTGCGCTGCCCTCGGGATTGAGCTTCGCCACGAAGATGTCGTCAAAGGCGCCGTCGCGATCGCCATAGGCCGCGTTGTGCACAGGGAAGTTGGCGGACTGGGTCGTACCCGTCACATACACATTGTGCTGCGCGTCGACGGCGATCCCGGCCGCGCTGCTGCGGGTGCCGGTATCGAGCAGACCGGCGTTCTCCTCGCCGTCGCCGCCCAGGTACGTGCTGAAGACGAGGGCGCTCCCGGATGGGTTGAGCTTGGCCACGAAGGCATCGGCACAGGGTGGGTTCCCGCAGTTCTGCGCCGGGCGGCTCGGCTGCAGCGCACCCGCCGTCGTCGGGAAGTTGGGGGACTCGGTCATGCCTGTGACGTACACGCTGCCATCGGCATCAACCGTGATAGCCTCGCCGATATCGGCGCCGCTGCCGCCCAGGTACGTCATGTAGATCAGCTGGTCGCCCGCAGGGTTGAGCTTGGCGACAAAGGCATCGCCAAAGTTGCCGGAGGCCGGGCCGCCGTAGTTAGGCTGTGGCGCACCTGCGCTCGGGAAGTTGTTCGAGAGCGTCGTGCCGGTGATGTAGACATTGCCCTGGGCATCCACGGCGACAGCACGCCCTTCCTCCGCGCCGCTGCCGCCGATCAAGGCGCTGTAGACCACGCCTGGCGCGACGGCCTGGGGCGCCGCTGCGCGCGCCGGCAGTGCGCAGAGTGCGGCAAACAGCGCCGCCAGCAGCAGAAGCGAAATGGACTTGTGGCGATAAGTGGCGCAGTTCACTGGTTCTCCTCCTGGTTGACGGAAATCAATGGCAGCCCAAGGTCGCGCAGCTTGGCCAAAATGCCGTGCAGCGCAGCCTGGTCAGGCAGCGGCCCTTCAAGGTTGGTTTCGCCGGTATCAAGGGGCACGATATCCAGCCCCTCAAACCAGTCCGACCATTCCGGTCCGAGCCGGCCGCGGATACGAATGCAGTAGGTGGGAAGCTGTGCTGTCATCTATGGCGTATTCCTCCTCTAGCGCAGCAGTCTTACACTGAGCAAAGTGAGGAACAGCTTAGCCCTCAACCAGGGGGCATGGCATGTACCAAAAGGTACATCCAGTGGTTGATTCTGCAGTTGACCGGGTGGTTGAGCGTGTCAGGGCAGGAGGTTGGCGGCGCGGGCGCGGGCGAGCGCCTGGGTGCGGCTGTGCACACCCAGCTTGCCGTAGATGTTGTTGAGGTGGCGTTTGACAGTGCCGGGCACCACGATCAGTCGCTCGGCGACCTGGCGGTCGGAGAGCCCTTGGGCGACAAGCTGCAGCACTTCCAGTTCGCGCTCCGAAAGTGCTTCGACCAATGGGTACGTCTCGCCTGCCCTTGCGCGGGGCTCGCCTGCCCAAGCGTCGGGGATCGTGGTACCCGCATAGGGCCGGTACTGTGCGGAGTACAGGTGGAGTATCCGCCGTCCGAAGGCCTCAGCGTCAGGGGCAATACAGCCGGCGCCCAGGGCATAGGTAAGCACTTCGTCCAAGCAGGAGGGCATGTTCAGAAACAGGCGCACAAAGCCGAATTTCTGTGCGGCCGTCAATGCCTGTCCGATTTCCCTGCCGGCTGCGGAGGGTTCGCCCTGGCGCCAACGAATCAGGGCGCGCAGGTATTGCGCCTCCACCACGCGGCGCGGCCGCTGCACGGCCGCAAAAGTCTTTTGCAGCCTGTCGACAAGATCCAGCGCCTGGTCATAGCTTCCTTGCGCGTACAACAGGCCAGCGTGCACAAACAGCTCGATCTCCCTGGCCGGCACGACCTCATCTTGCGCCGACACGCGGCAGCGCTCTATCGCCCTTGCTGCTTGTGCGATCTCCCCTTGCGCCAGCCGGATACGCGGTTCGAGTGTTGCAATCCATTCGGAGATAAACGGCGTCGTCATGATGCTCAGCCCATAGATCGTGCTGACTGTGGCAAGTGCCTGGTCGTATCTGCCCTGTGCTATTTCGATGAGGGTCCGCTGTGCCAGCGACCTGATCATCATATCTTCCATATCTCGGCGGCGAGCCAGTTCGAGTGCCAGGTGCGCGTGCTGCTCTGCTGCCGCCAGGTCGTTGCGCTCCCAGAAGATAATCGCCAACCAGTAGTGGGCAGGGGTGGTCAGGTCGACATACCTGTCGTCGCCGGCCGCCAGCTTGATCACATCATGGGCCAGCGCCACGGCTTCGTCCAATGCTGCCGTGCGCTGGAGTGAGAGCAGCCAGGTATTCAGCGCTTCGCCGGCGACGAACGGCAGGTGAGCAGCAAGCGCGCGCTCGTATGCAGCGCGGCACCACTGTACCGACTCGAGGGCATCGCCCATAAAGTAACGGCCGCGCCCGAGCACGATGGCACTGACACAGTAGAGCAGCGGCCATTCGTCGCCGATGACGGCAATCGTCGCTGCTGCCAGGCGGCAGGCGGTCTCAGTCTCGCCTTTTACAAGTGCCGCCAGCGATCGCAGCGCTGTGATCTCAAGCGGGAGGCGCGGCACGATGGACGGATCACAGCCCAGGTTGCACTCTGCATCTTCAGCTGCTATTCGCGCCAGGCACACTTCTGCCGCGTTCAAGTAATTCTCCATGACTTGGATGTTGTAGCTTGGCAGGCACAACCAGGCACCGACAAGGTTAAGGTAGGGGTGAGTGGAGATCGCTGCTTGGGGCAGGCTGCGCGTCCAGCTTCGCAGCTGCAGAAACGCCCCTCGTTCCAAAAGCCCCCAGTAGTTGTTGCCAATCAGCCGGGTCGCTCGGTCGAGATCTGGTGCTGCAAGGGCATAGTGAATGGCCTCGGGCAGCAAATCCCTTTCTTCACACCATCTGCTCGCTGCCAGGTTCAGCTCCTGCTTGCTTCGGGGCTGCTGCCGTTCGAGGCGAACACGCAGCATGTCGGCGAACAGGTGGTGATAGCGAAACCAGCGGCGTTCGACGTCTAGTGGGATGATGAACAGGTTCTGCTGGTGCAGGCTGTGCAGAATGGCTTCGCTGTCGAGGCTGCCGGTGACTGCCGCGCACAGGTCGCCGCACATGCGGTCCAGGACCGACGTCTGCAGCAGGAAGTTCTGGACCGTATCGGGCTGGCGGCTTAAGACTTCTTCGACGAGGTAGTCGACAATGTAGGTATGACTTCCGGTGAAGTGGACCAGGAAGCTGTGGAGGTCGTTGGCACCCTGCATGGAGAGCGCCGCCAATTGCAGGGCGCCGATCCAGCCTTCGGTACGCTCCTCGATCGCAGTGATGTCCGCACAGGACATGTTGAGGTCCACCGCCTGCTGGAGAAAGGCTGCAATCTCGTCGTGGCTGAAACGCAACTCCTTTTCACGCAGTTCGAGCAGCGTTCCGCGTACGCGCCAGCGTGCCAGCGGGAACGGCGGATTTGAACGTGAAGAGATCACCAGGTGCATGCAGGCGGGCATGTTGTCGATCAAGAAAGTCACCGCCTTGTGCAGATCAGGATTCTCGACGGCATGGTAGTCGTCAAGCACAAGGATCAGCGGCTTGTCGCGGACTGCTGCATCGTTGATGATTGCGCTCATCAACGTCTCGCCGCGCGGCAGCTCGGGTGTGCGCAGCAGCACCGGAAAATCGCCGCCGATTGTAGGATCCGCGCCATGCAGGGCAGCTAGCAAATGCGTGTAGAAGCGGACAGGATCGTTATCCTGCTCGTCGAGCGACAGCCAACCGTAGGCGGTGTCCATGTCGGCAAGGTCGGTTAGCCAGTCGGCCACCAGGGTAGACTTGCCAAATCCCGGCGGGGCGGACACCAAGGTGAGGCGGGTGGCTAGGGCCGCGCCGAGCCGCGTGCGCAGCCGCAGGCGCGGCACACGTGCGGCCGGAAGTGCTGGAACAAAAAGCTTGGTGGCAAGCAGCATAACGGCACATATCCATAATTACTACAGGACCACGCTGGTGGACCCCATGATAGCAAATAACGGGAAGGAATGCATGCTGGCCATGTGAGTGGAGCCCCTTCCGGGAAGGGGCGGTCTTCCGGGAAGCCCCCATCCGCAGCGATCGCCTGTCTCGACCCTTGGCGCCGGCGGCGGCGCACCACGGCGCAGCATCATTCCGCCTACCCCAATCCCTCTGTGCCGAGACAGGGACGTTCCCCCGACCCCATCCCTTTTTGCGCCAAAGTCCCAAAAACCTGCTACAATCGGCGGGTTGCACGTTCAATTCATGTGTCCGAGGTACGTATGACATCATTGCAGGGACAAGGTACGCACAAGCGTATCACCCCCCATCTCTTGACATTATTGGCACTGGTCGCGGCCGCGGCCCTGCTTGCCGGCTGTGGCTTATTTGGCGGCGCAGAAGAATCCCCAACCCCTATGCCGACCCGCACGCCTTTCCCAACGTTTACGGCAACACCTGCGGTTGCAGCGACGCCGACGGTGGCTCCGCCCACGGTTGCGGCAGCACCGGCAGATCCACAGCCGGCAGCAGTGCAGCCACTGACACAGACCGCAACCTTGAGCGAAACAGCACTGGCCGCAGCACCTGCGCCCGCCGCACCATCTGCTGCGACCCTCACGATCGCCAGCGACCTGGTCAACGTGCGCAGCGGGCCCGGCACGGAGTACGATCTCGTCGGCACGGCCGCGACCGGTGAATCCTTCTCGATCGTCGCCAAGAACGCGGCCGGCGACTGGTGGGAGGTCTGCTGTGTCGGAGGCCAGAACGGCTGGGTCTTTGGCGAGCTGGCCACCGTACAAAACGTCGAAAGTGTGGCTGTGGCCGCCGACCTGCCCGCAGCTCCCGTGGCTGCAGCAACGGCCGCACCGGCGGATACAGTGGCAGAAGCTGCTGCAGCCGAAGCTGCTACAGCCGAAGCCGCCACAGCCGAAGCCGCTCCGACTGCCGCGCCGGCCCCTGCTGCCCCCTACGACCCCACGGTTTCGAGTGAGGGCAACTTTGACCCCAACGCCCAATATCAGATCGTCAACTTCAAGGTGTTGGGGCTGGACGAGAACAACGGCGGCATCCGCGACAGCTCCGCCCAGCACCTGATCTTCCTGACCGTGCTCGACCAGAACGGCAATGGCGTAGACGGCGCCGTGGTGCGCAACCTGGTGGGCGACAAGAGCGAAGTGACCACCGGCAACAAGGGACCCGGCAAGACGGAGATCACGATGTATTACGAGCCGTTCAAGCTCGCCGTCGCGTCAGATCCCTCCGGTCCCGTCACCAGCCAGGTTTCCAACCAGATGGGCCTGATCTTCCCCCATCTTCCGGACATTGTAGGCAAGCTGGGCGATGTGAACTACGAGTACGGTGCCTGCCCGACGCTTGAAATCAAGTGCCAGTGGCCGCTGTCGGCGATTCACTTTTCGTATGAGATCACCTTTCAGAAGGTGAAGTAGGCCCCTACTCGAGCGCGTCGACGACCGAGCCGTCGCTGAGATAGACGATGCGGTCGACGTATTCTTCGGCGAGCGTATCGTGGGTGGCCATCAGCAGCGTCGTGTTGCGCTCGCGCACGATGGTGCGGAAGAGATTGAGCACCTCGCGCGCCGTCTTGGTATCGAGGTTGGCCGTGGGTTCGTCGGCGATGACCAGCGGCGGCTGCGTCACGAGCGCCCGCGCAATGGCGACGCGCTGCTGCTGGCCGCCCGACAGCTCGTACGGGCGGTGGTCGCTCCACTTGGTCAGGCCGACCATGTCGATGGTTTCGGTCGTCGCCTTGTGACGCGACCTTGGCCGGCGCATTGACGAGGCGCAGCGCCAGTTCGACGTTTTCATAGGCCGACATCACCGGCAGCAAACCCAGCGACTGAAAGATAAAGCCCACCTGCTGCCGCCGCCACGTCGTGCGGCGCCCCTCGCTCCAGCTGCCGATCTCCTGGCCAAAAATACGGGCAATGCCGCTGGTGGGCTGGTCCAACCCGCTGATGCAGTTGAGCAGCGTCGTCTTGCCGCTGCCGGAGCGCCCCTTGAGCGCAATAAAACTGCCTGGCTCAATGGCAATGTCCACGCCGCGCAAGGCGTACACCGCCTCGGCCCCGCGCCGGTAGACACGCTGGAGGTCGATGGTTTCGATCGCATAGTCAGCGCGGGCGGTGTGCTGCCTGCAATAATGTCTGCTTCTTCCGCTGCTATAGTCATTGTTTCTTGTTTCGTCTGCCAAATCTGCCAAACAAGCCGCGCTTGCCTTCCTGCGGCGCATTCTCTTCTGGGCTGTCTTCCACTGCTTCCGCCTCCTGGGCCCCCATCTGGGCCCCCTCGTCCTTGAGGGCAGCGGCGCCCGCTGTGGGCTGCGGCGCGACCGCGCGGATCAGGATGCCGCCCTCGATCAGTTCCAACCGGGCGCGACCCTTGATCTGATACTGCTCGAGGTATTCCTGCGGCACATGGACACGGCCGGCGCGGTCGAGCACGACCAGCTCCTCAAACGTGTCATGCAGCCCGCCAATACCGGCGCCATTTTGTCCCGCGTCCGCGCCGCTGCCGTCCGTGCTGCCGTTGGCACCGTTGCCGCGCGTCTGGCGCACGGTCTCGCTGGCCAGCATGCCGTCACGAATGGCCACGACGCGGTCGACCTGCTTGGCAATGGCCGGGTCGTGGCTGACGATGATGGTCGTGATGCCCATCTCGCGCGTGAGATGGCGGAATGTGTCGTAGATCATCTGCGCCGTCACCGTGTCGACTTCGCCCGTCGGCTCGTCGGCCAGCAGCAGGGGCGGGTGATTGGCCAAGGCTACGGCGATGGCAACACGCTGCTGCTCGCCGCCCGAAAGCTCGGAGAGCTGGTGATGCTTGCGCTGGTCCAATCCGACCAGGTCGAGCAGCTCGTCGGCGCGCCGGCGCTTGTTGTGGGCGAGCCCGGCGACGGTCATGGGAAGCTCGACGTTTTCTACCGCATTCAAATAGGAAATAAGGTTGCGCGTGCTCTGCTGCCACACGAAACCGACCTTCTCGCGCCGATACTTGTTGAGCTGGCTGTCGGTCATGCGCAGCAGGTCGTGGCCGTCCACACGCACGCGGCCGGCCGAAGGCCGGTCCAGCCCGCCCAGAATGTTCATCAGCGTCGTCTTGCCGCTGCCGGAGGCGCCAATGATCGACATCAACTCACCTCTTTCGATGGTGATGTTGAGCTCGCGCAGCGCCACCTGTTCCAGCCCGGCGATTTTGTAGATCTTGACGAGCCCGTCACACAAGATAAACGGTTCTTCGGACAAACGGAACTCCTTTAGACAGTCTCGCCAAGCTTGATGGCCTGGAAGACCTTCATACGCATCAGCAGGATGATGAGCACCCCAAACGCCACCAGGAACAGCGCACCAAACAGCACGTACAGGCGGTTGATGGCGAACCATGCGATCTCGACCTGGTAGGGCGGCACATTGGCCGTCGGGCCGGTGCCGATCTGCAGGTAGGGAATAAAGGCCTGGCTGATAAAGACGCCGATGGCCGTGCCCGCACCAAGACCGAGCAAGATCAGAAAGGCCAGCTCGCAGATCAGGAAGATGGTCAACTGCGTGGTCGAAAGGCCGATGGCCCGCAGCGTGCCCAGCTCGATAAAGCGTCGGCGGAATGAGAACAGTGCATACAGCAGGAAGCCCAGCACGGTCAGCAGCGCCGAGGCCATGAAGCCGACCGAGAGCACGCCAAAGAGCCCTTGGCGTTCGGGCTGCTTTAGCTCCTTGGAGATGCGGTCGCTGGACGCATCGTAGTCAAAGACGGTGATCTCGAAGTTGCGCAGGTCGTCGACCATCTTGTTGTAATCGGTTTCGGGGGCAGTCTTGACCCACACCTCGTAGGGCTGCTCGCCCCCGATCTGTTCGAAGATGTAGTCGAGGTTGCCGATGATCAGCGGCTTCTCTTCTTCCTGCTTGGAATACCACGTCGGGAAGTAGTCAAACGTGCCGACGATCTTCATCGGCCCTTCGTACCCGGAACCGGCGGCGCTGATGCGCACCTGGATCTGGTCGCCGACCCGCAGACCCGCGTCGCGCATCTTCTTGCGTTCCACGAGGACGCCGTCGGACGCGATCGCCAGCGAGTTCATCAGGGCGCCCAGCGGCGCCGAGGCAAAGTCGGGGCGCCAGAAGGCCACCTTGGGAAAGTCGATGCGATCGACCCCATAATCGTAGACGATACCCACTGGCCCTGGACCTGCACGGCGCCGGGGAAGTCACCCACGCGCGTGGCGGCCTGGATCTCCTTGGCCTTCAAGTGTTCGGAGATGGGCAGGAAGACCCACTGCGGCGAGCTGTCGTCGACGGCGGCTGCATCGTCGGTGGCCGTCGTGGACGCCGTCGCATCGCGCCGCGCCGCTGTCGCCCGCGGCGCCGGCGCCAAACGGGCTCATGGACGACTGGTTGGTGGCGCCCATCTCGACCAGCCGGGCGTCGGCGCCGACCGCATAGAAGTTCTTGTCGTACAGGTGATTGTCGAGCGTCTGCGCCAGCGAAGCGGTAAAGACCGAAAGGCCGAGCGTCAGCATGAGCAGGACCAGCGGCGTCGTGTAGAAGCCGGGGTCGCGGGCCAGATAGCGGGTCGCCAACAGGAAGCCGACGCTGCGCGTGCGTGCGGCGATCCAGGCGAAGATCGCCATGATGATCGGCAGCAGGCGCAGCACGATCAGCGTGAGGGCCAAGTGCTGCCAGGGCCGGGAGCAGGAACAGCAGCGGATTGTCAAAGATGTCGCCGCCGCTGTCGGTGTTGGGGGTCAGCACGCTGCCCTGCTGGCGCAGCAGGTAGATGCCGTACGCTGCCGGGATCAACAGCAGCACGTCGAGCCAGGCCCGCTGCCACCAGGGCGGGCGCACCGTGCGCGCCAGTTCCTGCTTATAGCTGATAATGGTGTGGCGTGAGGCTCCCAGCGAAGGCAGCACCTGGGCGAGGATGGTGACGCCCGAGCGCAACCGCGCCAAATTGGACGGCCGTGGTGGTCAGGTTGATCCGCAGGTTCGGGTCGAGCGTGAAGTTCAGAAAGCTCTTGGTGGCGCCGATCGCCTGGGCCACCCAGGTGCTGATCGACGCCCCGACGATCAACGCAAAGCCTGCCAGCAGCCCGGCCTCGAGCGCCGCGATGCCCACGATCTGGATTGCAGTCGCACCGCGGCTGCGCAGCACGGCGATCTCGTTGCGCTGCCGGGCCACAGAGAGGCCGACGACAAGCCCGATAAACGCCAGCAGCAGGCCGATGATGGGAATGCTAAAGGCGAACAGCAGGATGTTGAGCACGCGCGCCGACTGTTGGTAGTCGCGCAGCGCGTCATAGGGTGAGATATCAAGCTTGGTGTTGGCCAGCAGCGTGCTGGCGTGCAGCCGGATGCGGTCCATGGCGGCCACAAGCCGGTTGGCGTCGGCAGCATGCACCTGCGAGCCGTCCATCAGCCAGTACCAGACGATCTGGCCGATCTCGTCGGGCAGCAGCGATGTGATCCGCCCCTGGAAGGTGCCGTCGGCGACAAAGAGCTGCTTGTCAAAGACCGTCCAGGGATAAAACCAGAAGGGATCCTTGCTGTCCTTTGGCTCCCAGATGCCGCTGATCCGCACGGGGATCTGCACGTTGCGGGTGCCGCCCTCGGTTTCGATCTTGCGGAAGGTTACATAATCTTCGCCCGCCTGGATGCCCAGGTCGTCGGCCATCGTCTTGCTGATGGCAGCCTCGGCCGGGTCCTCGGCATTGGGCGAGGCCGGCGCCGGTGGGCCGCCTTCGACGTAGTTCACGTGCTCATCGAAGTTGCCGGCCGTCGAGAAGGTGACCCAGGCCATCGGGTCGCGGGCATTGGCATAGACGCCGCTGGCGACGTCGGCGGCGGGGAACAGCCGGAAGCTGTCCGTCTTCATATAGCGCACGGCGTCGTTCTGCGGCAGGCCAAGCTGGCCGACCGCCGGCCCCGTCATGTAGGCGTCAAGCTCCTTGATGTCCTCCCACTGCTTGAGCCCGTAGAGCGAGCCGGAGTAGCGCCACATAATGGCAAAGGGCGGGCGCGAGTAGTCGCCGGTGGTTTCGTCCGTCTTGCCCAGGTTCTCCTGCAGGATGCGGTAGTAAACGGCGTCCGAATACAGGGGGATGCTCATGATGAGCGCAATGGATGCCACCAGCCCGAGGGCGGTGGCCAGCGCCAGCCAGCGCTGTGCAAAGATGCGGCGTACTGCGATCTGCAGTGTCGCCCAGGTGCGTAACAGGAAATTCATCGGGTGCCTGATGTTCTGAACAAGCAGCTACACGCACGGCCGGTGGTCAGCCAGTCAATCACGGGCCGACTACGGTCTGGCCGGCCTGCAGCCCTTCCTCGATTTCGACGCGTTCTTCGGCCTGGATGCCGATTTTGACGTCCACGCGGCGCTGCACGTCGCCGTCCTGCACCACGGCGAAGCGGCGGCCGTTGAAGTTGCGGATGGCCTGCGGCGGCACCCAGACCACGTTGTCCTTGCTTTCGATGATGGCGGTCACGTTGATCAGGTCGCCAAGTGTGAAGCCCAGGTCCTGTGTAGTGCCGTCGATCGCCACGCGCGTGCTCTTGTCTTTCTCTTCCAGCGTCTTACCGCTGCCGCCGCTGCCGTAGGGATAGGGGAGGCGGCGAATCGACGCCGGTGAGCTTCTGCCCCGGGCGGCTGGCCAGTTCCATCGTGACCGGCATTCCTTCGGCCAGCAGCTGCAGCTGGTCGCTCAGGATGTTGGCGCTGACTTCCAGCTGGTTGGGGTCGGCCAGCGTCGCAACCGGCGCATAGGCGGTCACCGCCTGGCCCGGCGTCAATGCGAGCGACAGCAGCAGGCCGTCAAAAGGTGCGATGATCTGCGACTCGGCGATCGTTTCGTTGAGCTTCTGCACCGCGTACTGGGCGCGTTCGAGGTCGCCGGTGAGCAGCGGGCTGACGTCGGTGCCGATGCGGTCAAGCTCGACCTGCGCCAGTTCCACTTCTTTTTCCGCCGCCTCCACTTCGGCGCGGGTGCTGTGCCGGTCGGCCTCTGTGCCGTCGTAGCGAATCTGCGCGAGCTCCAACCGCTTCTGCGCTTCCTCACGGTCAAACTCGCAGGTTGCGCTTGGCCTCGTCCAGCGTAACCTGGGCGCGCTGCAGCTCCAGCTCGGCTGCCTTGAGGTCACGTTCCAGCGCATCGATCTCCAGTTCGGCGATCACGTCGCCCTTCTTGACCGTCTGGTTGCGTTTGAAGAAGACCGAGCGGATATGGCCGTCGGCGCGGAAGAAGAGATCTTCTTCGACCACCGGCGAGATGCGGCCGGCAAACTTGCTTGACTTGACCACTTCGCCTGTCTGCACCTGGTACGTGGGTTTTAATGCGATGGCAGTGGTGGGAATCGGGGTAGGAGTCGGTTCACCTGCGACTTGTTCGCTGCGGGTAGCGGGCAAGAGGGCGCAGCCGGCCAAAAGTGTGACGCTTAGGGCCAGCGACGAGATGGTTACGGCAAATTTGTGCTCCACGAGAATGCTTTCTGAACAAGATGTTATCTATGTCCCGGGGACGTCGTGCGAACGCTTGCGTTCGCCCGTCCCCGGGACATTCCAGGGACTCTAAATAATGCGTTATCGTCGCGGCCGCAGGAGTTGGAGGATTCCGTCCAGCAGCGCTTGTGCGACGACATTGGTGGACAATGTTTGGCTATTTAGCTTAAACGTAGTGACCGCTAATTGTCCATTTCCGTATGGCATCGTTGCGAGCAGGGACGCAGGCTTGTGGATCCAGCCGAGCGCAATCCCTGCCCAGCTGTGGCTGACAAATGCCCACGCCGGCAGGCCGGCGAAAACGGCATCCGGCATGATATCGGCGTACTCCATCTCCAGCAGCGGCTTGCCGGGGAGGGCCGCAAACGGGCCGCTCTTGTTGAGCCAGCTGAAGGAGGTCGCCCAGTCGCCTTCCCAGTGTGTATTCTTGCGGGCCGCAATGGCGCCGGCCGGCAGCCGCATGTTGCGGTTGGCGGCGCTGGCGGCGGGACTGATATAGGCGCTGGCCGTCGTGGTCTGGCTCGCCTTCATGCTGACGGCGAAGTCCTCGTCGGCCAGCAGCAGGACGCGGGCACCCTTTTGCACCGCTTCCTGGACGCGGCGGGTATAGCGCTGCGTGATCCAGATTGGGATTCTTGGTGCCGCTCCGGCCGTTAGAGCCGTTGCCCACCCGGTAGCCAAGATCCTCCAGTGCCAGTGTCAGGCTGCGATCGTCGACCACGCGCAAGCCCAAAGGGGAAACCGTGGGCTGCACACAGGCCAGTTCGACTGCGTTGGCGGCGATCGGCGTGCCGTCGGCACTGCGCCAACGGGCCTCGACCGTCACCATCCCCGGTGCAGGGCAGCGTCACGTCGACGATGCCGCCGGGAGCCGGGATCCGGCCCTGGTCGCTGCCGGCGCACCATTCGATTGTCCCCTCACTGCCCAGGCCGTCGACGCCAAAGGCGTGCAGTTCGACGCGCACGCGTTCGCCGGGCCGGCCGCTCCACTGCTGCGGCCGGATGACGACGACATTGTCCTGGTTGATGGACGTAAAGATCGGGTCGAGGGTCTGCTTGACCTCGCGCTGCATGGTCAGCAGGCCGTTGCACTCCCAGTGTACGTCGGTGAACTCGGTGATGACATAACCGCCGACTTCAGGCCGCAGGCGCATGCTGGAGATCTCATAGTGCAGGCTGCGCGCCATGTGTTCCTGCGAGTTGGTGATGAACTGGTCAAACGAGCCAAAGACCTTGCCCAGGCCGAAGTAGTCAAAGCGCTGGCGCATGGCGTGGGGATGGACGATGCCCTCGCCCCATTCGTGGCCGGTCTGGAACCACCATGGATCGCCGCCGTGTTCCTTGAGCGAATCGGGATCGGGCAGGCCCCAGTTGCCAAACTCGGAGACGATCAGGGGCAGGTCGGGGCGGCGCTTGTCGAGACAGTCGGCATACCAGATCCACCGGCTGCTGCGGCCGGCAAACTCGTCAACCCACTCGTCCCATTCGTCGGCGTGGTCGGGGATCGCCTTGTAGGGATGATAGTCTTCGAGGTCGCCGGCGACGTGGGCATTGGTCTGGCAGGCCGAGTTGTCGACGATCAGGCGGGTGGGATCGATCTGCTTGGCGGCATGGTAGAAGTCGATCAGCCAGGCCCGATGTTCGGGGTTGCGGGTCAGGTCGGTGCCCCAGTTCTCGTTGATCAGCGTCCAGGCGATGATGGAGGGGTGGTTGCCGTCGCGTTCGATCATGCCCGTCGAAGGTGGCCTTGGCGCGCCGGTCGGTGGCGGGCGTGAGCAGCACCCAGTTGGGGATCTCGGTCCAGACGAGCAGGCCGAGGCGGTCCGCCACCTCGTAGTAGCGCGGGTCCTCGATCTTGATATGGATGCGCAGGCAGTTGAGCCCCAGCGCCTTGGCCTTGCGTGCCTGGTCTTCCAGGTACTCCACGCTGGGAATCGTGTAGATGGTTTCGGGATAATAGGCCTGGTCGAGCACGCCGCGCAGGTAAATCGGTTCGCCGTTGAGATAGATGCGGCCGTCACGCGCCTCGACGGTGCGGAAGCCGCAGGTGTCGCTGCAACGTGTCCTGCACCTGGCCGCCTGCGCGGAGTGAGGTTTCGACGCGATACAGGTTGGGCGTGTCAGGGCTCCACAGGGCGGGGGCGCCGGCCAGCCTGGCCTGGCCGTGCCCCGCCGCGTCCAGGGTGGCCTCCGCCACGATGTCGCCGTTGGGGTCGTAGACGGCGGCGTGTCAGTGCCGCGTCGGCGGGCAGCGGCGCCGCTGAGCGTAGCTGCAATGACGATGGCGCCGGCGGCGGGTTCCGGGAACAGGCGTACGTTGCGGATGTAGGTGCTGGCCCGCTGTTCGAGCCACACGCTCTGCCAGATGCCGCCGATGGGCCCGTACCAGCTCTGTTTGCCGTGCGGGATCTCGCTAAACGGCGTGTCGGGAAAGCGCTGGCGGTCGTCGCTGGGGTCGATCACCCGCACGACCAGCTCGTTGTCGCCGGCCCGCAGCTGCCCGGTGACGTCGAACTCGAAGGGGAGGTAGCCGCCTTCGTGTTCGCCCACCTTGCTGCCGTTGAGCCAGACCTCGGCGCAATAGTCGACGGCGCCGAAGTGCAGGATGGCGACGCCGGCGTGACTGCCGGGGGTGTAGGTGAAGTGGCGGCGGTACCAGGCGACGCCGTTGACGAGGCGCAGGTCCTCAAACTGCGCCTGCCACGGCAGCGGAACCTGGGCGGTGCGCCACTCTTGAATGGCGGTAATATCGGCGCCGTCGTTGGGATCCAGCTGAAAGTCCCAGGCGCCGTCAAGCGAGATGCGTGTGCGGATGCTGCTCATAAACGGTACTCCATCATAAAGTGGCTTGCGGTAAACACTCAGGTAAACAGTCAGGCAAACACCTGGGCAAACACCCAGGGGATCAAGGGCTCGGGACCATCATCGTTTCAGGCCGCAGAACGGTGGGAATGTCGTTCGACGAACTCGACGCGGCCAATGGAAAGCCGGCGCTGGCCGCCGGCCACGTAACCGGCACTGGGCGAGCGCCAGGCATGATAGGCGATCCACAGGCTGCCGTCGTGGTCGCGAAAGAACGAGCCGCCGCCGGGGCCGATTTCGCCCCCAATGTCGTTGCTCGGGATCGCAAAGAATGGCTCGTCGAGTGGCTTGTGGCAGGGGCCGCTGGGACCATCACAGATGGCGTACCCGAGGGCGTAGTTGCCCCCTTCCCACCAGTTGCCCGAGTACATCAAGTAGTACACCCCGTCCTGCAGCACAAGGCTCGGGTTCTCGACCAGCGGGCGCTCCCATTCCTGGTCGCGCGTAATCAAGACTTGACAGGATCACCCACCAGGGTACGGCCGTCGTCGCTAAGACGCTGGCTGTAGATGTTGGCATCACGGTTGAGCGCGTTGGCATCGCTCTTCCAAATGAGGTGGAGCGAGCCATCGGCGTCGACAAAAGGTTCCGGGTCGATCGATCCGCCCTCGTCCAGCTGGCAGATAAACGGCTTGTCGTTCGGGTCCACAAAGGGACCTGTCGGGCGCATCGGCCACGGCATAGCTGATGCACTGCCGGCCGGCCTGCTTTGAAGCGCGTCACGTAATAGAGAATGTACTCGTCGCCCCGCTGCAGCACGCTTGGCGCCCAGGTGAGGCTGGCATTGCTCTGTGCCCACGCCGGGAGTTTGGGCAGGGCATCGCCGTCCTCCCCGGCCCGTTCCCAGGTGAAGAGGTCAGGCGAAAAGAGCACCTGGACGTTGCGGCCGCCGCTGTTGGTCGCATAGGCGTAGTAGCCGTCCTCGGTTGGCAGCACAAAGGGATCGGGAAAATCGCGGTCAAAGACGGGGTTGGTGTAGGCCGGGTAGGCCGGCGATGCCGGCGACGCCGGCGGCCTGGCCAATGCGCTCACAAGCGTTGGCAGGGTCCGCACGGGCGCGCAGCCAGAGAGCAGTGCAACGGTTAGCAGCACGGCAGCAATTCGCTTCAGTGGATGGTGGTGGATGGAAGAAAAAACACGCATGGTACAGCACATGCCGCGCAGAAACATGGTAACCAACGGGGGGCTGCCCTGTATTCAGTGTCGGCCCCCCGTTTATTTCCGCGCGTTGCGGCAGCTAGGCGGGCTGCCGGCGGGTCGTCAAGACCGTAAACGAGAGCGGCGGCAGCTGCAGCGTGGCCTTGCCGTCGGCGACGGCAGGCGGCTGGATGGGCTTGGCCCGCAGGCGGTCGGGCTCATCCCACGTGTTGACTTCCTTGACGTCGGTGCCGGCCAGCTGCCATGCCTCGGCGACACAGTCGGGGCTGCCGTTCTGCCACACCACGTCCGTGACGACGGCGTCGGTCTGGCTGCGGTTGACGATAAAGATTGCGCCCGTTGCCGGTGGCCTCGTCGTAGCTGGCGGAGACGTCGAGCGCGGGCACAAAGTCGAACTGCTTGGTCTCTACCTGCGGCGCCTTGACCAGCACGTCCAGCGCATGGCCGCTGGCGTTGTTGCTGAAGAGCTTGAAGACGTCGTACGACGGGAACTTGAGCAGGCCGTCGCTCTTCGTGTGCATCCAGGAGATCACGTTGACGATCTGCGCCACGCAGGCGATCTTGAGCACGTCGGACTTGCGCAGGAAGACGTTGAGCCACTGGCCGACGACCAGGGCGTCTTCGAGGTTGTACTGCTCCTCGGCCAGGTGCGGCGCCTCGGTCCAGCCGCCCTGCGTCGGGTCGCCCTTGTACCAGACCTGCCACTCGTCCCACGAGAGATAGACGTCGTGCTTGCTGCGCCGCTTGGCCTTTACGTAACGCGCGGTGGCGGCCAGCGTGTCCACATACTCTTCAAAGAGCAGGGCGTTGGCCAGGTAGCTGGCGGTGTCGTTCTCGCGGTTGCCGGCGTAGTAGTGGATCGACAGGTAGTCGACATATTCGTAGGCATATTCCAGGGCGATGCGGTCCCACTGCGGGTACGTGGGCATGCGGTCGTTGGAGGAGCCGCACAGCACCGTCTTGATCGTCGGGTCCTGCCACTTCATGATCTTGGCGGCTTCGAGGGCCTTGGCGCCGTATTCGGCGGCACCGAGGGCGCCGATCTGCCAGGGGCCGTCCATCTCGTTGCCGACGCACCAGCAGGGGTACGTTGTGCGGGTCACGGTAGCCGTGTGCGGCGCGCAGGTCGGCGTAGTAGGTGCCGACGGGGGCGTTGCAGTACTCGACCAGGTCGCCGGCGGCCTGCGGGCGTGCCGGTGCCCATGTTGACGCCCAGCATCGGCTTGGCGTCGATCTTGCGGCAGAACTCGATAAACTCGTTGGTGCCGAACTGGTTGGTCTCGATCGACTGCCAGGCCAGTCTCACGGCGGCGGGGGCGCTTCTCCTTGGGGCCGACGCCGTCCAGCCAGTTGTAGCCGCTCAGAAAGTTGCCGCCCGGGTAGCGGATGGCGGTGTACTTCTGGTCGCGCAGGGCATCCATCACGTCGGTGCGCAGGCCCTGTTCGTCGGCCAGCGGCGACTTGGGGTCATAGATGCCCTCGTAGACGCAGCGGCCCATGTGTTCGACAAAGCCGGCGAAGAGCAGGGGAGAAATCTCCGCGATCGTACGGTTGGTGTCCAGGTAGATGGACGCGTTGTTGTTTGGACATGTAATGACTTTATTCCCTTTTAGTGCGTACTGATGCCGGCGTACCGGCTTACTGGCCGGCCATGCCGGTCGTCGTGATGCCGGCGATGATCTGGCGCTGGAAGATAATGTAAAAGATCAGGACGGGCACCGATGCGACAAACGCACCGGCAAAGGCCAGGCCGCGCTGAATATAGCTGCCCTGTTGGAGCACCACCAGGCCGATCGGCAGGGTCAGGTTGGTCTGCTTGTTGAGTACGATCAGCGGCCAGAACAGGTCATTCCACAAGCCGAGGAAGGTGAAGATCGAGAGCGCCACGAGCGCGCCGCGCACCAGCGGCAGGCAGATCTGCCAGTAGATGCGAAACCGGTTGGCGCCGTCGACGCGGGCTGCGTCCTCCAGCTCCTTTGGCACGGAATAGAAGTGCTGGCGCAGGAGAAAGATACCGGTCACCGAGGCCGCGGCCGGCCACCAGATGGCGTTATAGGTGTCAAGCATGCCGAACGTGCGCAGCAGCAGAAAGACGGGAATCAAGGTGATGGCCGCCGGGATCATGAGGCTGAACAGCAGGAGCGAAAAGAGAAAGCCCTTGCCGGGAAACTCAAGGCGGGCAAAGGCATAGCCGCTGAGCGATGAGACAAGGAGAATGATCACCGTGCCCACACTGGCCACCAGCAAGCTGTTGCCAAACCAGCGGGCCAAGGGCAGCAGCGGGTCGGCAAAGATCTTCTGAAAGTTCTGCAGCGTTGGGGGGATGGGGATCCAGCGGATGGGCAAAATGAACTGGTTGGCCTCGGTGGTGAATGCCATCGAGAACATGTACAGCAGCGGAATGATGATGATGAAGGCCAGCGGGAGAAGAATCAGCCACATCAGGATCGCCCGCTTCGCGTCTTTACTCATCCCTCTTTTGCCCTGCCGCCGATTGGCAGTGGTTGTTGCAGCCATGATTTACAATTTCCTCCTGGTGGCCTAGTACTCTGCGCGGCGGCGCATGAGTGAGAACAGGATGATCGTTACGACGATCATGATGAGCGCCAGGACGACGGAGATCGCCGACGCATAGCCGTAGCGGAAGTACTTCCACGCCGTTTCATACAGGTATTGCACGACGGAGCGTGATGCGTTGCCCGGTCCACCGCCCGTGATGATGTAGGGCTGGGCAAAGACCTGCATATGCGCAATAAACTGGGTAACGACGACAAACAACATCGTCGGCATGATCAAGGGAATGGTAATGTGGCGGAACGATTGGAGCACGCCGGCGCCGTCGATCTTGGCGGCTTCGTAGAGCTGCTCCGGAATCCCGTGCAAGTCCGGCGACAAAGACGAGCATGGGAAAGCCAAATGTCCACCAGACGGTCGTGATCGACAGCACCGGGATGATGAGCGTCGGATCGCTGACCCAGTTGATGCGGGGGAAGCCGAGAACGTTGACGAAGTAGTAGTTGATGATGCCGAGCTGTGGCTCCCAGACGCGAATGCGCGATGATGCCGAGCACGGAAACGGATAGGATGCCGGGCGCATAGAAGAGGACGCGGTAGAAGTCGCTCCCCGTAAAGCGGTGCTTCAACCCTGCCGCCACGACCAGCGCCAGAAACACATTCATGATGACCGTCAAGATCATAAACCAGAACGTGTTGCGCAAGACCTGCCAGAAGACCTGGTCGTTCATCAGCGCCTGGTAATTCGCCATGCCCAGCCAACGCTGCGTCGAGAGCATGATCTTCCAGTCGAAGAGGCTGATCTGCAGGCCGCGGAAGATCGGGTAGAGCAGGAAAAGAGTGAACAGGACGAAATGCGGCAGGATGAAGAGATAGTTGGGCAGCTGACTCTTCAACGTCTTCCACCGCCGGCTCTTGTCCGTAGCGGAGGTACGCTGGGGCGCCGTAGCGGCAGTCGATGTGGCCATAGTGAAGTTCTCCAGGCTCAGATAGGCGAACTTGCAGGCCGGTGTATGCAATCATACACCGGCCTGCACACTCATGACAAAGGACTAGGGGCGATCCAGGATGGCCTGGACTGCCGTGTTGCCTTCAGTCAGGGCCTGGGTGACATCGGCGTCGCAGGTGGCGAGCGCATTGCCGACCGCGGTTTCCCATGCGGTCTGGATTTCGATGAAGCGCGGGCTGCGACGTGTCGGTGCGGCCGAACTCGTTGAACTGCGTCGGCTGCCGTGGCGACCGACTTGATCTCCTGCACGTCGGGCTGGGCCTGCACCGACTTCAGCGCGGGCACCTGGCCGGAGGTCGGCCCAGTAGGCGCCGTTCTCGACGAGGTACTTGACCATGGCGTAGGCCTGTTCGCGGCCCGTGTCATCGACGCCGGTCGGAACCGAGAAGATGTGCGAGTCGAACTTGACGGACTGCTTGCCGTCCGGAGCGTAGGAGTTGAGGAACATCGGCTCAGTCACGGCCGCCACTTCCGGCCGGTCGCGCATGTACCCGCCCGTCCACGTGCCTTCCCACCAGATCGCGATCTGGTTGTTCTGGTACGGCTCGCCACCGTAGGGGGTGCCGGTCTGGTACGGGTTCATGACGTAATACTTGCACATCAGGTCCTGGACGTACTGGATCGCAGCGATCGACTCGGGGCTGTCGAGCGTGGCCTTGGTGACGTCCTCATTCACGACGCCGCCGCCGAACTGCCACAGGATGCTGGGCACGGTGAAGCGGGGCCACGTCCAGTAGGTCGCCCATACCTGTACGTTGTCCTTATCGAAGCCTTCTTCGTTCGGGTGCTTGCCGTTCACGTCAGTCGTGATCTTCTGCGCCCATTCGATGAACTCGGTGCCGTTCTTGCGGCAGCTTGGTCGGGTCGAGCCCGGCATCGCTAATGACCTTGGTGTTGACCCATGCCAGCCAGCCGTGGTTGTCGAACGGCACAGCCATGGTCTGGCCGTCCGTCGAGATGGCGTTGATGAGCACTTCGTTGAACTGGTCCTTGGTGAGGCCGCTGGTCTCATAGAAGTTTTCCATGGACTCCATCAGGCCTTCGGCTGCCATCTGCTGGACTTCGCCGGCATGGAAGATGACCAGGTCCGGGGGCGTGCCTGCCGCAACGGCGGTGGGATACTTCTGGAAGAAGAGGTCCCACGGAATGCCCTGCGACTCGAAGCAGGCTTCCGGGTTGGCATTGGCGTACTGCTGCAGCATCTCGGCGAAGACGGCGCCGTCGGAGCCGGTCAGGCCGTGCCAGAGGCGCATGGGATCGTCGCACTGGCCGAAGGCATTGACGACCGGGGTCGGTTCCGGCGTGGGGGCATTCGCATCGACGGTGGCTTCCGCCGGTGCTGCTGCGCCCGCGTCGGCGGCCGGTGCTGCTGCGCCGGTGTCGGTCGCAGCGGGTGCTGCGCCGGCGCAGGCGCTAAGCAGCATTGCCGCTACTACTAGCAAGGCAAATACTGAGGAAAGCTTTCGCATAGTGTTCTCCTTATGCGTAAGTTTGGAAAGAAAAACTACCGATAAAACACACACTCATATTGTTGAAAACGCAGCTGGGGTTCTGCGCTGCAACCAAAACCAGAACCTGCTTACCTACTCACGGCCGGTCACCCTTTCATCACGTCGACTCCCGCATGACCAGCCGGCATGGCACTTCGAAGCGGCGCCCGGGACCCTCATACTCGCCCAGGATTCGTTCAAAGAGCGCTGCCGCCAGCCGTTCGCCCATTTCGGCGGGATACTGCGCCACCGTAGTCAGGCGCGGCCGCACCCAGGATGCGGCGGGAATGTCGTCAAAACCGACCACGGCGACATCCTCCGGCACGCGTAGCCCTCGCTGCTGTGCCCCATCCAGGGCACCGATTGCCATCAGGTCATTGCAGACAAAGACTGCGGTCGGCGGGGTAGGCAGATCCAGCAGCCGCTGCATCGCCCCATAGCCGCTTTCCAGCGACCAGTCGCCAAACTGCTCGTAGCCCGGCGAGGATATCCAGCCGCGCACGCTGCATCGCACGCTGGTATGCTTCCTGGCGCCGCAATGCTGCCGAAAAGGATTGGGCCACCCCGATAAAGCCGATACGTGTGTGGCCCTTCTCTTTGTGCAGCCAGGTAATCGTGTCTTCCGTCGCCTGGCCGTCGTCGCCAAAGGCGACGTCCACCTCTGGGTGGTGGATGTGCTGGCCGACGACCCCGACCACGGCGCCGGTGCGCTTCATCAGGTCGTCAAGCTCTTCGTCGCCCAGGTGATAGGGCACGACCAGGATGCCGTCTACGGGGCGGCGGATCACCGACTCGACAAAGTGCTGTTCGCTGATCTGCCGGTGATCCGAATTGGCTACCATGACGTCATAGCGATGGTCGTACGCAATGTCCTGCACCGCCCGGATGATGGGGTGGTAGAACGGGTTGGTGATGTCGGCGACCATAATGGCCACCATGCGCGTCTTCTGCCCGCGCAGGCTGCCGGCATGCAGGTTGGGCTGGTAACCCAGCTCCGCCACTGCCTGCAGCACCCGTGCCCGCGTCTTCTCGCCGATCGGGATCGTGTCGCTGGTGCCGCTGAGCACGCGCGAAACCGTGCTCTGCGAAACCCTTGCCCGTTTGGCGACGTCGCGCATGGTGACGGACGGCGTGCGTACTGGTCGGCTGCTGACAGTCATGGCAAGAACCGGCTGCTCTTAAAACGTTTTAACTCACACGGGCACAAAAACGTCGTCTGGCCTGCACTCTGGCTAACATGTGGCAACTGACTGAATGAAATCGACTTGAACTGATTTATGCAATCGTATGCGGTGATACGTAGTCTAGCACACGATCCCTGCATCGTCAAGTGCGAAAATTAGCGCAAATTGGAGCTAGTGGACTGCACCAGTCCGACGTGCACACCCGCACGTCCCGGGACGGGCGAACGCATGCGTTCGATGACGTCCCCGGTGACTGCGCGCGCTAGTTGGCGCCGCGAACCGTCACCGTGGCGACCAGAGCCTGCGGCGTGGGCGCGGGCGGCGGCAGCCGGCAGCCAGGCCGGCTGGCCGCAAAAGTCGATACGCCACCAGCGGCCGTCCGTACTTCTGCCCAACAGCGCATACTGCTCACCCGGCTGCACAGCCGTCAACGTCAAATAATCGCGCCCGGGGCCGCTGCGTACGTCGGCTGCCGCCGTGACAAAGACAGAAGGTTCGTTCGGCCTGCTTGCCGATCGGCAGGAGGCCATAGGCGGACACCGCGGAGGCATGCACTGCTGCCACCACCAGCAGCGCCACGAGCAAGAGCGCAATGGCCGTGAGTCAGCCGGATTCTGAAAGTGGCGCTGGCGACATGGCTCCTCCTACTCCTCGGGGGCGGTACTTAGTTGCATTCATAGACGCTTGCTGCCTAGGATAGAGCAGATCGCACGGCCTCCACCACACATACGGGAACAGAAAAAGATACATGCGCAGGCATGAATTATGAGAATTTGCTGAGAACGGCGGCAGCCTGCGGCAGAATCCTAAGCTATACAAATAGCACTTCACTGTTCGCTGCTCAACCTGCACGTCAGGAGGATCAGCCGTGCGGCAGATGTCCATCACATGCGGACAGCGGCCGGCGAATTTGCAGCCCACCCTGCCAAATTCCTTGGCTTCGGTCGCGCCAAGGTCAATGTGCGCAGCCCATGCCGCTTTTTCCGTGGGCTGCGGTTTCGGGATCGACTCCTTTAGGAGTTGTGAGTAGGGATGGAGTGGCTGATCCAGCACTGCTTCAACCGGGCCCGATTCCACAACATAGCCACGGAGCATAATCGCGATCCGATCGCTGATGTAGTACGCCGTGGCCAGGTCATGGGTCACATAAATGACACTTACCTGCTGTTCATCGCGCAGTTTGCGGAACAGATTCACGATTTCCATGCGCAGCGAAGCGTCCACCATCGAAACCGGCTCATCCGCCAGGATCAGCCGGGGCTTCGGAATCAGCGCCCGGGCGACCGATATGCGCTGGATCTGCCCACCCGAGAGTTCGTGCGGATAGCGCTTGGCCACCTCGTCCAGTGACAGCCCCACGTTGCGCAGTGCTTCATCCACGATCGGGGCCGCCTCGCGCTGGTTGCGCGCCATCCCAAAGTTGATGGCAGTTTCAAATAGGTAGGTATCGACGTGCCGCAGCGGACTGAAGGTCTCAAATGGGTTCTGGAATACCGGCTGGACCTTCTTCATAAACTCTTTGAAGTCGCTCCGCTTACGGATGGTTGCTAGATTGCGGCCTTCGAAAAACACATTGCCCGTTGTGGGGTCCAGGTCGCGCAGCAGCAGGCGCGAGAGCGTAGTCTTGCCGCTCCCACTTTCACCGGCCAGGGTGTAAATCTCGGGTTTGTCGCGCTCGAGCGAGAACGATATGTCGTTGACAGCCACGATGCGCGTGCCGCTAAACATATTGCCCGTGTGAAACTCGACGGTGACGTGCTGAACATCGAGCAGCTTGGTATCTGTGTTCATTGCAAGCCCTCCTTGACCAGGTGGCAGGCCACGCGGTGGCGCTGGGCGACCTCGAGCATCTCGGGCACTTCTGTCCGGCATATATCCATGGCAAGCGGGCAGCGCGGGTGGAAACGGCAGCCGGTCGGCGGGTTGGCCAGGTTGGGCGGCGCACCTTTCAGGCTGGCCTTCGTTGACCGTTCCCCGATTACTGGCAGCGAGCTGACCAGGTGCTGGGTGTAGGGATGGAGCGGCGCGGCGAATATGTTCTCGGTCGGCGCCTCCTCCACAATGCGGCCGGCGTACATGATCATCAACCGGTCGGCGACATTGGCGTGTACGGCAATATCATGGGTTACGAGCAGCACGGTATTGCCGCTTTCGGCCTGGATTTCCTTGATGGTCTGCAACACGCCGCGCTGCACGACCACGTCCAGTGCGGTGGTGGGCTCATCGGCGATGATCAGGCTGGGCTGGAACACGGTGGCCAAGGCAATCGCCACGCGCTGCCGCATGCCACCCGAAAGCTGGTGCGGGTACGCGTTCAACACGTCGTTGGTCAGGCCCAGACGATTGATGTGCGCCTCGGTCGCGGCGAGGAAGTGCTTTCTGTTCCTGATGGGCTGATGCGAATCGACGATGTCCTCAAAGGTCTTGATCACCTTGCGCACCGGGTTCAGCACGCTCATCGATCCCTGCATGACATACGATATTTCCTTCCAGCGGATGTTCTCGCGCAGCTCGGCCTGAGAAATCTTGAGCATATCGATTTCGCCGAAGCCGAACTGATAGTTGACGCTCCCCGATTGTGCCTTTAGCGGGGGCTTGATCGAGCCGGAGATCACTTTGATCAGCGTCGTCTTGCCACAGCTTGACTCGCCCGCTACCCCATAAATCTCGTTGGGATAGAGTTCGAAGGAGACGCCGTCGACGGCGCGCACCGTCCGCGAAATTCCATAGACCTCGGTCTGGTAATAGGCGCGTAGGTTCTGGACGCTCAGTAAGGGCACGGGTCAGCCTCCTATCAGCCTTAGGCGTGTGCGCGGATCAGTATATTCGTTAAGGCTCGAGAAGAGGAGGTGCAAACCGAGGAACAGAACGACGGCCACCAGCACCGGCGCTGCGATCCACCACCAATTGCCGGCCACCAACGCCCCATGCTGATTGGCCCAGTAGAGCGCGGTCCCCAAAGTAGGCGTGCCCAGGTCCGTGAGGCCGAGGACGCTCAGCGTCACTTCCATGCCAATCGCCCACAGCATGTTGTTGATGGTAGTGGCGAAGACGATGGGCATGACAAAGGGCAGGTGCTGGTGGCGCGTGATCCAGAACGGGCTGACCCCGGAATAGACGGCGGTGCGTGAAAACGAGCGTTCCTTCAGGCTCAGCACCTGGGAGCGGATCAGGCGCGCATCCCACGGCCAGCCAAACAAGCCCAGGATGACGCCCAGGAAAAACAGATTCATCTGTGCGCGCAGCAGAAAGCTGAGCAAGATGAGGATGGGCAGCAGCGGTATGACCACGAAGCTGTCATTGATCGCCATCAGCCCATTGTCGATCCCCCCGCCCCGGTACCCGGCGGTCAGGCCGACGGTGATGGCGATGATGCGAGACACGATCGCGGCCACTGCCGCCATGAGGATCGAGTTGCGGACGGCAAATGTCATCCACCAGAAGATATCCTGGCCGCGCGAGCTGGTGCCGAAGATGTGTTCCAGTGACGGGGGTGCATCCATGGCAACCACGAAGGATTTGTTTGGATCATCCGGCGAGACAAACGATAAAAGGATCATCAATCCCACGGCGCCCAGGAAAACACAAGCCATGCGGAAGCGGCCGTCGTATTTGAACAGATCGCGAAATACTTTGAACACGGTTCGAACTCCTATTGATACCGCACGCGCGGATCGAACAACGGATAGATCAAATCCATGATAAAGACGCAGGTAGCAACACCGATGATGGAGTAGATGGCGATGCCCATGATCAGAGAATAGTCGTTTCTGTAAACGGCCTGCACGGTTAGCATGCCCATGCCTGGGTAGCCAAAGACCACCTCCATGATGAGGGCCCCACTAAAGACAGTCCCTAGCGACAAGGCCAGTCCGGTGAGCTGGGGCAGCAGTGCGTTGCGACTCACGTAATTGAACAGGATTTTGTTCTCTTTGATCCCGGCGGTCTCGGCATAGACTACATAGTCCTCGGAGATAATATTGGAGGTGAGTGACTTCATGCCAAGAAACCAACCTCCAAACCCGATGAGGACCAGCGTGAGAAATGGCAGCGCCGCGTGCCAGAGATACGTTTGCGCAAACTCCAGGGATAGATTGGGACGCGTCCCGACCGGGTAGGCGCCGCTGAATGGGAAGATCGGTATAAAGTAGGAAAACACCACCAGCAGAACCAGGGCCACAACATAGTACGGGATCGGCCGTACCGCCTGGCTCAGCATATCGATCGCAAAAATCGTTTTGTGTTTGGGATAGTAGCTGCTCAGCACGCCAAACAGGTTGCCAAGTACCCACGAAACAATCACGGCGGTTAACAAAAGGCCCAGGGTCCACGGCAAGGCGCGGCCGATCAACTCGGAGACCGGGGTTGGAAACGTAGAGAGCGAGGGTCCGAGGTCGCCACGCAGCAGCCGGCCCCAGAACGCCACATATTGCTCGAACGGACTGCCCGACAGCCCGTACATCTCGGTCAGTGCAGCGCGCAGGTCGGCGATGGCCGCCGGATCGATCGCAGACCCACTCGAAGTGATCATGCTAATCTGTGCTTCAACCGGGTTGAGGGGTGAGAGCCGGGGAATAATAAAGACCGCCGTGATTCCAATAAAACAAACGGTGAGATATTGAAGGATTCGTGGAAATAAATAGCCTAACAAAAACTTTCGCATTGGGAACCCCTCCGCAAAAAAAAGCCCCTCCACAGCGGATGTGGCAAACGCAACCGCTGTGGAGAGGAAACACGTAGCTAATGCTCTTCTGCCTCGATCATCGCGTACGATTCCTGTCTCCTGAACCAGGCCGCGATAGCAGCTATGCAGCGGCAAGGTTATGACCCCTGTGGCTTGACCTTGACGAACATGTACTTCGTATTCGCCCAGTTCGGCACCGGGTCCGTATAGGGATCCTCCGCAGTCGGGAAGCCTTGCCAATACGTCGTATCACACACCGTGAAGACGTTGTAGGACATCAGTGGGGTGATCGGCATCTCTGCCGCCGCCAGCTTGATGAACTCCTGGCCGTAATCGATGGCCTTCGGGTCGTCGAAGCTGACCTTCTGGATCTTCTCGATGATCGCGTCGAGCTCAGGGTTCTTCCAGCGCATGTTGTTGCTGCCCGCTGATTGTTCGCCGCTTGGCTTGTAGAACTTCGAGTGCCAGGACGAGAGGAAGAAGGACAGGTCAGGATGCCCACCCCAGGTCTCAATCGTCCAGGCCAGGTTGGCGCTGTAATTGCCCTGCTGCATGATTTGCCAAGGCGCGGCTTGCGAGTCAAGCAGGGTGTCGATGCCAAATTCCTTCCAGCACTCGACAACCATGCTGGCACAGCGGTTCATCGTCGGGTTGGTCTCATTCATGCTCAGCATGGGCACTGTGAACAGCGTCCCATCCGGAAGCGGTCCATTTGCCCGACCCGTCGCGCTTCATGCCGGCGTCCAGCATCAACTGCTCGGCGGCCTTGACATCGTACTTCCACCAGCCAATGCCCATAGGACTTCTTGATTTCAGCCGGATCCGTGGGTACCAGGTCGCCCAGGGTCTTGCGCGCCTCTTCGGCCATGCGTGTGGTGGCTTCCGGGTCATAAGGCTTGTACGGCGATCCGCCGACGTCGATCGTGAAGTCATTCAGCCAGCCTTCCAGCGGCTCGAAGTAGTACTGCGGATACATACCGGTGGGCGGTACGTGGATGGGGGAGATGGTGGCGGCGCCGCGATACGAGGCCATGGCGACGCGCACGATATCGATTGCCAGCGTCAACGCCCAGCGCACTTCCTTCTTGTCCAATCCGGGCTTTTCGTTGTTGTAGATCACAGCCGGCAGTGTGGGATCGGGATGTGCCCAGGGGAACGACTTGAACCAGCCTACGGAACTCGGGCTGTTCTTCGCCAGGGTGATGCGACCTTCAGGGGTGAGATCGTGGATCACATCCAGGTCGTGCTGCATCTGGGCGATCACGCGCTTGTCACTGGGGCCGGGGTCGATGTACATGGCGTACTTGGGTCCGGGTTCGCCAAAGCGGCCGAGCGAGGTTTTCTGCCAGTCTTCGCGGCGCTGCCACAGGTACCATGATCCGTTGGGATCGAAGTCCTTGAGCGTATACGCGCTGAGGCTGACCGGCGGATTGAACTTGAACGCCAGCGGATCGGCCTCCTTCTCAAAGATGTGCTTGGGCATCATAAAGACGGCGCCCCAGCGCACGGTGAAGAAAGCATGGAAGCGCGAGTTTGGCTCTTTCAGGGTAAAGACGACCGTATACTTGTCCGGCATTTCCATTTTTTCGACATTGCCGTTGAATGTGCCGGAAGAGGCGAAGCCTGGCGTCTTCATCTGCACGTCGACGGTATAGTACAGGTCGTCGGCCGTGAACTCTACGCCGTCGCTCCAATAAAGTCCGGGGCGGAGCTTGACTGTCATCTGGGTGAAGTCGTCGTTGTAAATCGGCTTCTCCGCCGCCAACGCGTTGTCCCAAACGCCATCGACGCCCGCGTCGGGGTCGATATACCACAATGCGTCGAGTGCGATCTGCTGCAAACCGGTTGAGTAGGTCGCAGTTCCGGGCCGCCAGCGGTTAAAGTCATCTGCGGGCGTGACGCGCCCGGTTGGGTTCTCAAGGATCAGGGTTTCGCGGCGGAGAACGCCCGGCTGAATTTCCTTGTCCCCTGCTGCTGCTGCTGCTGCGCCTGCTGCGCCTGCCGCTGCGCCTGCCCGCTGCGACCCCCGGCGGTGGGGGCCGCGCAGGCAGATAGGGCTGCGGCACCGGCGGCAAATAGCGCCGCTTGCTTCAAGAAGTCGCGTCTCGTACTCGTGTATCTTTCCATCTTTTCCTCCACTGGTGATCGAGCAAGATATGGATTCTAGTGCACCGGCGTGTGCCGGTACTCTACGAAGTGCTCCGCAAGGAAAGGGCTGAACCTATCAGGCTGTGGCGGCAGCAAGAAGTAGCCCACGCACAAGGATAATTGTGCGTGGCGCGGAATAGTCTGTCTTCACCGAAATACGTGCCAACAATATGCAATTGCGTTGCCGCGAAAGCGCGCACCTGGATAAGTTGCAGAAGCTGAATTTGCCCGGGTCAGGCAAGAATGAGTATAGCAGGAGCCGTGCATGATTGTCAACAGTTTAGTTAAAACGTTTTGATCTCGCTGCAACCGTGTGCTAGACTACAATTGATGACTATCTCCGCCGCCGTTTACGTCGACCCGCATCGCGGCAGCAAGCCATACGACCGCATGCTCTTTGGCCAATTTCTCGAGCATTTCCACCGCCAGGTCTACGGCGGCGTCTTCGACCCTGGCTCCCCTCTGGCTGATGCCGACGGTTTCCGCACCGATGTGATCGCCGCTCTGCGCGAACTGCGCGTGCCGGTCGTACGCTGGCCCGGGGGCTGCTTTGTCAGCGCCTACCACTGGCTGCATGGCGTCGGCCACGCGCGCAAGCCGAGCTATGACAAGGCTTGGCGCGTCGAAGACCCCAACACGTTCGGCACAGACGAGTTTGTCGCATGGTGTCGCAAAATTGGCGCGGAACCTTACATCTGCACCAATGCCGGCACCGGAACACCCGAGGAGATGAGCGACTGGGTCGAATACTGTAACCTGCCCGCGGCCGGCCGATGGGCACGGCTGCGCCAGGCCAATGGCCATCACGCAGCCGCACGACGTCCGCTATTGGTCCATCGGCAACGAGAACTACGGCGACTGGGAGATGGGGGCCAAGACGGCGGCGGAATGGGGCCGCTTCGTGGCCGAGTCGGCCAAGATGATGAAACGTGTTGACCCGTCAATCCATCTGCTGGCAGCGGCGCTGGCCGACGTAGACTGGACCCTCAACCTGCTGCGCCAGGCGGGGAGCTACCTGGACATGGTCTCTATCCATGGCTATTACGATCCGTTGTGGCAGAAGGATCAGCCCAGTGACTATGCCACCTGTGTCGTGCGGTCCGGCCAGATCGAAGACGCAATTCGCTTGACCGAGCAGATCATCGGGGTGGCGGGCTATGGTGGCAAGTTGGGCATCGCCTTCGATGAGTGGAATCTGCGCGGCTGGCATCACCCAGATGGAAATTCGCCCGAAGCGATCCATGCGCGTGATCGTAACGACATCAACGCCACCTATACGATGGCCGACGCAGTCTTTTCGGCCGGTTTTCTCAATACCTGTCTTCGCCATGCCGACACCGTGTGGATGGCCAACATGGCACCCGTCGTCAACACGCGTGGGCCGCTCTTCGTACATCCCACCGGCGTTGTACGCCGCACGACCTTCCACGTGCTCGCCATGTACGCCAACCTGCTGGGCCCACAGATCGGCGCAGCCTTTGTCGACTGCCCTACGTTTGCACATGGCGGCTTGTCGGCGCCGGCGCTTGACGCGGTGGCTACCTGCAACCAGGACCAGGGGAGTTGGCGTTTGGCGCTGGTCAATCGCCTGCCTGACCGTGAACTAGATTGCACGATCAGGATCGCCGGAGCACCACTGCACGGAACACACCCGGCGACAGTGCTCAGCGGCGATAGTCCTGACGCTTATAACGATATAGGCACCCCTGATCGTGTCATTCCGCAACAAACAGAGCTTGCATGTCTAGACGGTGCGATCTCCCTGCCGCCGCATTCAGTGACCATACTGGAACTCCGTAGTCACTGAGCGTGGCCTTGGCGGAGCAGCGCCAGAGCTTCGCTTGCCTATGGGTTTGTCGTGACGATGCGGTGCACAAACCCGCCAAAATCGGCGACATACAGCTCGCCCGCCTCATCCTCGCCAAACGAACTCACGGCGGCGGCATTGGGCAGCACGAGCGCGTTGTGTGCCGTACCGTCTGTTCCACGCCAGATAGGCCCACATGTTGCCCGAACAAAAGTCGCCGTACAAGTAAACGCCCTGCAGCGCGCCATAGGCCTGCCCGCGGTACACGCTGCCGCCCGTGATCGAGCAGCCGTTGCCGGCATGGCCATACTCCCATACGGGCAGCTGCAGTCCATCGGTATTGCAGTCCTTGTCACCGCGGCAGTGGGCACCCTCCATGATCGGCCAGCCGAAGTTGAGCCCGCCTGCACTGACCAGCGCCGCCGGCACGTAGTCGATCTCTTCGAACAAGTCCTGCCCCACGTCGGCGATCCACAGGTCGCCGGTCTTGCGGTCAAAGCTGAAGCGCCACGGGTTGCGCAAGCCCGTGGCCCAGATCTCGCTGGCCGCATTCTCCCCGCTCACGTCCATGCGTACGATCTTGCCCAGGAGCGTGTTGGGATTCTGCCCGTTGCCAAACGTGTCGTTGGCGCCGCCGCCATCGCCCAGCCCGACCCACAACCTGCCGTCCGGCCCAAAGAGCCAGCATGCCGCCGTTATGGTTGGGCGCCGGCTGATCCACCCACAGCAGCTGCTTTTCACTTTCCTTATCTGCCCGGTTCGGATCATCACTCACATGGTAGCGGGCGACGACCGTGTCGCCGGCGTTGTCGGTGTAGTTGACGTAGAAGAGGCCGCTCGTCTTATAGTCCGGGGCAAACGCCAGCCCCAGCAGCCCCTGCTCGGGCCCGCTGTCGTCCACCTTGTCCTCGATGTCGAGAAACATCTGCCCATCGCTGCTTGGTTCGCTGGCGGGAGCCGCAAACACCTTGATGCGGCCGGCGCGTTCCAGCACAAACATGCGCCCGCTGCCGTCGCCCGCATTGGTGACAAACGTCGGCTGGTTCAGCCCGGCGTAGACCTTTTCGAGCCTAAACGTCACCTTCTGCGGGTCAAAGCTGACGCCGGGGCTCTGCACGCTGGGACTGTGCCGTGGCGCCGGCTGCCCCAGTGCCTCGCGCGGCCAGTGCTCGCCCCAGTGCTGCCACTTCTTGCCGCAGGCTTTGGTTGGACCAGGATGACGGGCACGTCCTGCACATTCTCCGCCTCGACCAGGCTCGCATAGACCCACGCCGTCTTCCCGCCGTAGTCGATGCGCCACCACGTCCCGGCCGCATTTTCGCCGGTGACGTCGTAGGTTTCGCCGGCCTGCGCCACCCCCAAGACGGGATAGCTCGGTGCCGGGGCCGCTGCGGATATTGACCGTGCGCGTGATGCGCACCTTTGGCCCGGCAGCAGGCGGGTCGTCCTGCTGCAATGCTGCGGTTGCTGCACTTGAGGTGTAGGTCGCTGCCAGCAGCGAACAAGCGACAACCACAAGACAGCAGACAGCCAATGCCGGCTCGGCGTATAGCGAACATGATTCCCCCTTGCTATGGTTCAGAAGGAGATGCTTTTTATCTGTGCCGGGCAAGATAAGATGGGTAGGGGCACCTTGGCCCCACAAATCGGGCCTGCTCCGAACAAGAAATGCACGCCTCAGGCCGGCACCGCTGCGCACGTGCGCGGTGCTTGTTCTTCTGGTGGCAGGGTAGCCCGAACCAGGCCAGGAGGGTAAGAGCCGGGTCATAGAAGAAGGTTGGAAGGTGAGAACGATTCCTGCGGGCGCGCCACTACCTCGCGCTTCAGCCGGCGCAGCACCTCGTCGTTGCTGGGTTCTTTTTCCAGCAGCTTGATCAACCCCAGCATGGCCGACTTGGGGTCACGGCCGGCGAGGGCGCGGCGCAGGAGGGACAGCTTTTCCATCTGCTCTGGAGGGTAGAGCAGCTCTTCTTTGCGCGTGCCGCTCGCAAGCAGGTTGATGGCAGGATAGATGCGCGCCTCGGCCAGGTTGCGGTCAAGCACCAGCTCGCTGTTGCCCGTGCTTTTGAACTCCTCAAAGATCATGTCGTCCATCCGCGACCCGGTCTGCACGAGCGCGGTGGCGATGACCGTGACCGAGCCGCCCTTTTCGATGTTGCGCGCCAGGCCAAAGAAGCGGCGCGGAATCTCCAGCGCCTTGGCGTCGAGACCGCCCGACATGGTGCGGTTGGCGCCCGATCCGGCCAGGTTGAAGGCGCGGCTGAGGCGGGTGATCGAGTCGATCAGCACGACGACGTCCCGGCCGCACTCAAGCTCGCAGCGGATATGCGCCATCGCCAGCTCGGCCAGATTGACGTGGGCGTCGATGCCCTGGTCGTTTGACGAGGCCAGCACCTCGGCGTCGACGCTGCGCCGGAAGTGGGTCACCTCTTCGGGGCGCTCGTCCACCAGCAGCACGATGATGCGTGTGTGCGGCTCGCAGGCGCGGATGCCGTTGGCGATCTGTTCGAGCAGAATCGTCTTGCCCGACTTCGGCGGCGCGACGATCAGCCCGCGCGTGCCCTTGCCGATGGGGGCGATCAGCTCGTAGATGCGCATGGACAGGTTGCCGCTGTCGCCCAGGCGGAAGCGCTCGGTGGGGTCGATGGCCACCAGGCGCTCGAACCGGGTGCGCGCCTGGAACGCGGCCGGAGGCAGGCCGCAGATAGTGTCGACCGAGGCAAGCTGGTCGTTCTTCGTCCCCGGGCGCGCCTCCCCGCTGACGGTGGCGCCTTCGATCAGGCCGTACTCCTGGATCAGCTTCTGCGGCACAAACACGTCGACCGACGTCGCCTGCAGCGACACGGCAGGGTCGCGCAAAAAGCCGCCGCCTTGGCGGAGAATCTGCAGTACACCGGTAGTTGAATCAGACATCGTCTGAACCTCGATTCACTCGATTAAGGGATTCTCCGTGATGCAGGCGAGATCCTGCGGGCCGCACGCATCATGGTAATCCTGGAATCCTACGCATCACGGTTCAGACATGTCCCCTGCAGCGCACGCCACACGCGCTCTGGGGTAAACGGGATGCTGCGCAGACGCACGCCCGTGGCATCGTAGATGGCGTTGGCGATCGCAGGCGCGACGCCGTCCATCGGAATTTCCGCCACGGCCTTGGCGCCGTAGGGGCCGCTGGGCTCGTAGGTCTGCACCAGGATCGCCTGGAGTTCCGGCGTCTCGTCCGCGCGTGAAGATCCGGTAGTCGCCGAACTTGGTGTTGAGCATGCGCCCCTCGCCGTCGTAGACCATTTCCTCGCAGAGGGCGTAGCCCAGGGCCTGGAGCATGCCGCCTTCGACCTGGCCGCTGGCCGTGACGGGGTTGATGGCGATGCCGCAGTCTACGGCCATCACCAGCTTCTGGCAGGTAACCTCGCCGGTCTGCGTGTCGACCTCGACCTCGGCAAACTGGGTGGCGAAGGGCGGCGGGCTGAGATAGCTCATGTGGCTGGCCGTCGCCATGATCTGGTGCTGCTCCGCCTGGTGCAGCGAGTGCAGGGCAAGCGTCTCCAGGTCCACCGAACGGCCGTCGGGGGCGACGACGCTGCTGCCTTCGAGCCACAGCCGGTCAGGGCTGATCCCGGTCAAGAAGTGCTTGGCGGCATGCGCCAGGATCTGTTCGCGCACCTCTTCGGCGGCCTTGAGCACGGCGCCGCCCGAGATATAGGTCGTGCTGGAGGCGTAGGCGCCGGTGTCAAACGGCGTGAAGTCGGTGTCGCTGCTGTAGACGAGCACCTTGTCGAGCGGCACGCCCAGCGTCTCGGCCGCAATCTGGGCCAGGACGGTGTCGGAGCCGGTGCCAAGGTCGGTCGCGCCGATCAGCAGGTTGAAGCTGCCGTCGTCGTTGAGCTTGATGGACGCCGCCCCCATGTCGAGGCCGGCGATCCCGGTGCCGTGCATGCACACGGCCAGCCCGATGCCGCGCTTGACGTGCGGGCGCTGTGGGTCGCTCTTCCAACTGCGGTCGCTGCGGCGCTCCCAGCCGATCGCCTGGCTGCCGGCGGCAAGGCACTCCTCGAGCCCATTGGAGCGCACGATCTGCGCAAAGCCCTCGCGCCCCTCGCCCATCGCCTCGGCAAGCGGCAGGTTCTGCCCGACCTTGACCCAGTTGGCGCGCTTGAACTCGACCGGGTCCACGCCAAGCTCCAGCGCAAACTCCTCCATGTGCTGTTCGAGCCCAAAGAGGGCCTGGGGTGCGCCGTAGCCGCGAAACGCGCCGGGCGTCGGCTTGTTGGTGTACACCACCAGGCAGTCGAAGCGCGGCATTGGGCAGCCAGTAGGTGCTGAGGCCGCGGAAGCCGGTCACCATCTGCACCGTGAGGCCGTGCGTGCCGTAGGCGCCGGTGTCGGCGACGACATGCAGATCCATGCCCACCAGCTTGCCGTGTTGCGTCCACACCCGAGCGGAAGCGCAGGATCTGCGGGTGGCGCGAGCGCGAGCTGGTGAACTCCTGCTCGCGGGTGTACTCGAAGCGCACCGGGCGGCCGGTCGCGAGGGTCAGATGGGCGCAGAGGTCCTCGATCAACATCTCCTGCTTGCCGCCAAAGCCGCCGCCGATGCGCGGCTTGACCACGCGAATCTTGCGCAGCGGCAGGCCGAGCAGCGGCGCCACCATGCGCCGCACGTGGAACGGCACCTGGGTGCTGGTGCGAATCACGAGCCGGTCGTCCTCATCCCACCAGGACAGCACGATGTGCGGCTCGATCGACGTCTGCTGCACCTGCTGCACCGTGTACTCGCTCTCATAGACATGGGCTGCCTTGGCCAGCGCGGCCTCCACGTCGCCGTGGTTGACATGCAGGTGGTGGACGAGGTTGCGGTCGGCATCGTGAATCTTGACGGCGTCCGGCTCATCATGCACCTTCGGCGCGCCGGGCTGCATGGCTTCCAGGGGGTCAAAGACGGCCGGCAGCACCTCGTACTCGACCTCGATCAGCTCCAGCGCCTGCTGCAGGATCTCGCGCGTCTCGGCGGCGACGACCGCGACGCGGTCGCCGACATGGCGCACCTTGTTGTCCAGGCTGACCTGGTCGTACGGCGGCGGGTTGGGATAGCTCTGCCCGCCCGAGGCATACACCACGCGCGGCACGTCCATGTGGGTCAGCACGGCATGCACGCCGGGCAGGGCGCGTGCCTTGCTCGCGTCGATGTGCTTGATGCGGGCGTGGGCATGGGGGCTCGTGAGCAGGCCGCCGTAGAGCATGCCCGGCAGTTCCATATCGTCGGCAAAGACGGCGCGCCCCTTGACGAGCTTGATCGCGTCCACCTTTGGCTCGGGCTTGTTGACGACCACCGTCTCGGGCGGCGCCATCTTGACCGGCACGGTCTTGGTGCGGGTCTGGGTATCGGTGCCGCCGGCTCCGCCATCTGCCCCGTCGCCGCTCTCGTGGGAGTCGCCACCCGTGGGCCATTCGTCCGACTCCGGCGCATCGATAATGTGCACCTGGTACGCGCCCAACTCCTCGCCGCGCAGCTGGGCCGCCGCGCGCAGCACGGCCTCGACCGGCTTGACATAACCGGTGCAGCGGCAGAGCACGCCCGCCAGCGCCTCGCGCACTTGCGCTTCGCTCGGCGCCGGATTCTCGTCCAGCAGCTTCTTGGCGGCCAGCAGCTGGGCCGGGGTGCAGTAGCCGCACTGGATCGCGCCGCAGGTGACGAACTGCTCCTGCAGCGGATGGAGGTCGTGGTCGCGCGGGCTCGAAAGACCCTCGGCGGTGATGATGGCGGCGCCGTCGGCCTGCACGGCCAGCATGCCGCCGCTGTTGATCAGGCGATAGGAACGCGGCTGGTCGGGCGTCATCGTCAGCAAGACGGCGTCGGCGCCGGTGAGCGCATGCTCGTCGCCAAACTTGACGCTGTAGTAGCGCAGGCGGCGCAGGGCCGTGCGCAGCAGCTCGCCGGCATGCACGTCGAGGCTGTGATCGGTGCCGTTGACGGTGAAATGAACTAGCATAGGTATTTCCTCAATCGCCATTTAGGCGGCTGGCT
This sequence comes from uncultured Chloroflexia bacterium, assembly GCA_963701415.1. Taxonomy (GTDB): domain Bacteria; phylum Chloroflexota; class Anaerolineae; order Caldilineales; family Caldilineaceae; genus Fredericiella. Next base: position 24,321 of record CAVPAH010000012.1, on the reverse strand, counting down.
CTGCAGCGATCTCGGCGCGGGCGCGCTGAGCAACAATTTCGGCCATGGCACGGCGGTAGGCGGCGCTGCCCTTGTAGTCGTCCGGTGGGTTGAGCTCGGCGCCCCTCAGCACGGGGCGGGCGGCGACGCCGCACAGCGCGACGCGCTCGACCGCCGGCGGCCCGCACCACCGCGGCAGCGACAATGGGGCGATCGGCCGGAGTGCGTGCGACGCGGGCCAGGCCGCCACGCGCGCGGCGGCCGGAATGAGTACGGCCGTGATGAGGCCCGCGACGCTTTGCAGGTCCTCCAACTGCACCGTGTGTTCCTGCTCGCCGTCGTGCAGGACGACGGCGGCATCCAGGGCCAGCAGGGCGGCGTAGAACTCGCTGTCGTACTCGGCGCTGGCGACCACACCGCCGATCGTGGCGGCGTTGCGCAGGTTCAAGGGGCCTTCGCCGGCAGCCGCCCGGCGCAGCAGGCCGTCGGCCAGTGCGCCGCCAACCTCGTCTTCGGTGAGCTGGCTCAACGTCACCGTGGCGCCGGCACGTATGTACTGCCGGCCGTCCTGTGTGACCGATTCGATGTGATTCAGGCCGGCACGGCTGAGGTCGACCAACCCATCCAGGTCGCGGCGGGCACGCGTTTCCAGTTCGGCAATCAGCTTGCTGCCGCCGGCGATCGGCGCCAGCTTTTGGTCCGTAGCTCGCCAGGAGGGCCGCAGCCTCGGCGGCAGACTCCGGGCGATAGACAGTTTTCAGCAGGGCCATATTGGCGTTTTCCTTACGTGAGTAACAGGCGAGGCGTAAATTTGCGTGATTATACCACGGACGGTTGGATTTGCCGGTGCTTTCGGTTGGACGTTTGGGCTCGACTTCTAGGCCGGCGCTTCCTCGCGGACGATGGCGATCAGATCGTCGATGGTGTTGATGTGCGTGCGCTCCAGCACCCAGCGGCGGCCAATGTGAACGGCGTGCCGCTCAGGAACCGCACGCTGCTCGGGATCGGCGATGCTGTTGATATCCCAGACGTTGACGATGCCCATCATCCGGCGCAGGAACTTGCAGCCGCCGTACCCGGCGGTGTCCTGCAGCAGGCGGGCAATATAGCGGCGGCGGAATTCGGCGAAGGCCGCTTCGCCGCCCGCAAAGTCCCAGTACTTGGGCGGGGCCAGCTCGCCGCGATTGTTGTTGGCCCACAGCTCGTCGAACTTGCGTGCAAACTGGAGCCAGATCTCACGCACCAGCGAGAGCAAGTACTCCTGGTACTCACGGCGCACGGCCGGATCCGGCGTGTGGGCGAAGTGTGACAGGTAGTTTAGCACAAGGTTTTCGAGCACGGCGCCGATATCAAACCCCATCGGCCCGTAGAAGGCGAACTCAGGATCGATCACCCGCGTCTGCTGCTGCGTCGGCCATGATGCTGCCGGTGTGCAGGTCGCTGTGGATCAGGGCCTGGCCGCGCGTCATGTACCCTTCCTTGAGCTCGGCGATCGCCAGCTTGAGCTCGCCATCGCGCCGTACCGCCTGCACCTCGTCGTCGATCAGGGGGTTCCAGTGGTTCTCGGCTGACTCCATGAAGGGATTGGTGAAGACGAAATCCTCTTGAATTTTGCAGAGGTGCGGGTTGATAAAGGTCGCCTGCAGTTCCTTCTTCTCCAGCCCCGTGAGATAGAGGTCGGAGGTGAAAAAGAGCGTGCGCGCCAGGAAGGTGGAGATGTGGTCGGCAAAGTGCGGGAAGCGCTTGCGTGCCACCAGCGGGCGGCGCATGACCTCGAGCGCCGACAAATCTTCCATCACCACCAGCGACATCTCGTTGTCGAAATGGTAGACCTGCGGCGCCAGGCCGGGCGCCAGCTCATTGTGCTTCATCAGCGCCTGTGTCTCAAAGCGCATGCGCTCGCGCGTAAGCGGCCACGATTCGCCCGCCACGCGCAGGTAGGGCAGCGCCTGCTTGAGCACAACCGAACCGTTGGGAGCGCCATCAGCGCCGCGGCTCTGGACGATAAAGACCTGGTTGAGATTGCCGTCGCCCACCTCGCGCGCGGACAAGTCGGCGTCCGGCGGCAGGATGCCTTCCAGGGCGGTGACCGTGCGCAGATAGTCGAGCACGGTGCTGTTGTCGAGTGCAGCGTAGGCCATACCTGGGTTCCTATCCGTGTTTGTGGAGTTACTGTGGTGCCACCATGATACAGGCGGACAGGCGCCCTCGCAACTCCGGCGGCACAGCAGCATGTCCCCGGGACGTTGCGAACGTGCGTTCGCCGTGGGACATTCCCAGCCGTCAGCCTCCTACCTGATAAATGTCAGGAAAGTAGTTTAGAATGATTCCAAGATGGAGGCGTGCCACCTGTCCGTTGGATAGTTGGCAGCCCGTGGTTGGATGGGCATAGGATTGGCGCAGCGCAGCGCTTCAGAGAGTCGGGAACGTGATCACCATGATTCTGCACAACCTGCTGCGGCGGGCAACACGCAGCACACTGACAATCCTCGGTATCGCGATCGGCGTAGCCGCAGTGGTGGCGCTCGGCGCCATGGCCAATGGCATTGCCGACAACTACGGCGGTGCGCTGGGGCTCAGCAACGACCTGCTCGTGACCCAGAAAAACGCCTACGACGTGGCCTTCAGCAGCCTGGACGAGACACTCGGCCAGCGCATCGCCGGGCTGCCGGATGTCGCCAACGTCGATCCCGGCGTGTTCAGCTGGTATTCGTTTGACGAACTGCCCTACTTCCTGATCTACGGCTACGCGCCTGACAGTGTTGCCATGCAGCACTACCGGATCGTCGAGGGCAAGCCCGTGATGGCGCCGGGGCAGATCGCCATCGGCCGCCGCGGGGCAGAAGCGCTCAAGGTGGGCGTGGACGATATCCTGCGCATCAACGGCGCGCCCTATCACATCGTCGGCATCTACGAGACGGGCCAGGGCATGGAGGAGTCGGGCGGCGTCGTGGTGCTGGAAGACGCACAAACCATTGCCCAGAAGGAGCGCACGGTCAGCCTCTTCCAGGTCGGGCTGCGCCGCGGCGGCAGCGCCGACACGGTGATGGCGCGCATCGAGGCGCTGGACAACGAAGTGACGGTAACGACGGCCTCCGGCTACTCGGTTTCGCAGCAGTGGACGCAGTACCTGCAGGGGTTTGCCTGGGGCGTCGCCGCCATCGCGATCCTGATCGGCGGCCTGGGCATGATGAGCGCCATGGTGATGAGCGTCCTGGAGCGCACGCGCGAGATCGGCACGCTGCGGGCCGTCGGCTGGAGCCGCGGGCGCGTGCTGCGCATGATCCTGGGCGAGTCCATCCTGCTGAGCGCCGTCGGCGGCGTGATCGGCGTCGCTGATCGGCGCCGTCCTGGTCTGGGCGATGGGCCAGGCTCCCGGCTGGGGCGTCATGCTGGCAAGTTCAGTCAGCCCTGGACTGGTCGTGCAGGGCATGGTCACGGCGCTGATCCTGGGCATCGTGGGGGGCCTGTACCCGGCGTGGACGGCGGCCAACCTGCAGCCGGTGGAGGCGCTGCGCTACGAGGGCGGCGGGGCCACGGCGTCGACCGGCTGGCTTGGGCGGATCGGCAACCAGAGCTTTCGCAACCTGTGGCGGCGCCGCAACCGCACGCTGCTGTCGGCCGCCGGCATCGGCGTCGGCGTCGGCACGCTGGTCATGCTGGGCGGGCTGATGAAGGGGATGATCGGCCAGCTCAACGGGCTGACCGGCAGCGGCGGCGCCGGCAGCATCACGGTCATGCAGCGCGATGTCGCCGACATGAGCATGAGCAGCCTCGACGAACGGGTGGTGCGCCAGATCCTGGCGATGCCCGAGGTGAAAACGGCCAGCCCCTTTATGCTGGCGGTGATCTCCTCGCCCGAAATGCCGATGTTCTTGCTTGGCGGGCTCGACCCCAACAGCCCGGCCATGCGCCACTACAAGCTGGTCGAGGGCCGCTACATGCAGCGCCCCAACGAGATCGTGCTGGGCAAGGTGGCGGCCGAGACCTACAAGGTGGGGATCGGCGACACGCTCAACCTCAACGACAACCGCTACAAGGTGGTGGGGATCACGCAGACGGGCACGGCCTACGAGGACGCCGGCGGCATGCTGGCGCTGCGTGAGGCGCAGCGCCTGATGGGGCGGCCGCGGGCAGTTTCCTTTATCTTTGTCGACGTCAAGGACCCGGCACAGACGCAGGCGGTGGCGAACGTGATCAACGCCCGGTTTCCGGAGGCGCGGGCAAGCCTGAGCAGCGAATTTGCCCAGAGCAGCAACGACCTGCAGACGACGCAAGGGATGGTCAGCGGCATCCAGGCGCTGGCGCTGATCGTGGGCGGCATCGTCGTGGCGAACACCATGATCATGTCCATCTTCGAACGCACGCGCGAGATCGGCACGCTGCGCGCGCTGGGCTGGCGCCGCCGGCGCATCCTGGGGCAGATCCTGCTGGAGAGCCTCCTGTTGTGCCTGGTTGCGGCCGTGCTGGGTTCGCTGTTTGGCGTTGGGCTGCTGACCTTAGTAACGATGGCGCCCGGGGCCGGGCAGTTCATGTCCGCAACTTGGAGTCCCGACATATTCCTGTCTGCGTTTGTGACGGCTGCCGTCCTGGGGATCCTGGGCGGGCTGTACCCAGCATGGCGGGCGACCAAACTTGAGCCGGCGGAAGCGCTGCGCTATGAGTAGCGCTGCAAAAAGATTGGATGGCGCATCATGAAAAGGATTATCGTTATTATGCTTGTCCTTGCCGTCGTCGGCGGGGTTGGTTATTGGGCCTATGGCCAGTACGGGGCCCAGCAGCAGGCTGAGGCAGCCGCCAAGGCCGCTGCTGAAGCACAGGCGGCCGGCGACCTGGAACAGGTAATCTGGGCCTCAGGTAAGCTGCAGCCGGTCGTCTGGGCCGGGCTTGCCCCCTCAGGCAGCGGCACGGTAGAGAAAATCTACGTGCACGAAGGCGACTCCGTGAAGGCCGGCGACCTGCTGCTTGAACTGGAAAATGCCGTAGCGCAGAGCCAGGTAAGGGTCGCCGAAGCGGCCACTGGTGGAAGCCCAGACGGCGCTGGCCAAACTGCGCGCAAAGGCAACCGCTGCCGACATTGCAGCAGCCGAGGCGGCGGTCGAAGCTGCCAAAGCGCAGGTGGAGATTGCCGCCAGCCAGATGAAGGATGTGGAATCGGCACTGGCTGCCGCCCAGGTAGGCGTCGACATGGCGCGCGCCCAGTATGCGGAGGTGGCAAGCCATCCGACACCGGCCGAAAAGCTGGCGGCACGTGCAGCAATCGCTCAGGCCGAGGCGGCGGTGTCAAATGCCCAGGCGGCATACAACCTGGTGAAGGGTGATCCGGCCATCGGCGCGCGCCCTGAGTCGCTGGCATTGAGCCAGGCCACGGCCGCGCTGGAAGCGGCGAATGCGCAGGCGGCGGTAACTGCTACCGGGCCGACGGCCGAGCAGCTGGCAGTGGCGGCAACGGCGATCCGCGAAGCGCAGACGGCCGTCGCTGCCGCGCAAGACAAGCAGGCCGGCGCCGAGGCGAACGTCCGGGCGGCCCTTGCCCAGGCGGCCAGCGCACAGGCGGCCTTGGACAAACTGCTGGCGGGCGCCACGGCAGAAGACATTGCCATGGCCGAGGCACGCGTGCAGTCGGCACAGGCAGCGGTAGACAGCGCCAAGGCACAGCTGCGCCAGAGCCAGGTATATGCACCCTTTGACGGCCAGGTAGGCACGGTCAACGTCCGCTTGGGCGAACTGCTGGCGCCGGGAGCGTATGCCATCCTGTTAGGCGACACATCGGCCATGCACGTCGAGACAACCGACCTGCGCGAGACGGACGTCGTGCGCGTGCAGGCCGGCATGCCGGTCGAGGTTACCTTTGATGCCGTGCCCAATCACATCTTCAACGGCACGGTGACACAGGTGGCGCCGGTCAGTTCGGCAGAGAAGGGCAGCACGAACTATACCGTGGATGTGGACGTCGCCGACCTGGACCCGGGACTGCGCTGGGGGATGACTGCCTTTGTAAACATCCGGCCTCAGGATTGACGCCATGTTGATACAGACGATTGGCTTGAGCAAAGTATACGGAACAGGCGAGACCGCCGTCCATGCCCTGGATGACGTCAACCTGGCGGTCGAACAAGGCGAGTTCTTTGCCATCATGGGCCCCAGCGGCTGTGGCAAGAGCACGCTGCTCAACATGCTCGGCGCGCTCGACCAGCCCACCAGCGGCGAGGTGTGGGTCGCGGGGCAGAACCTGGCGAAGATCAAGAATGTGGACGAGTTCCGTGCCTCCACCGTGGGCTTTGTCTTTCAGCTTCACAACCTGCTGCCAACCCTGACGGCGCAGGAAAATGTGGAGGTGCCGATGCAGGGGCGGCCGATCGGGGCGCGCGAGCGCAAAGAGCGTGCCCGCCATCTGCTGGAGCTGGTGGGCCTGGCGGCGCGGGCACAGCACCTGCCGAACCAGCTTTCCGGCGGGCAGCGCCAGCGCGTCGCCATCGCCCGCGCCCTGGCCAACCGCCCGCAGTTGATCCTTGCCGACGAGCCAACCGGCGCGCTCGACAGCGCCAGCGGCCAGGAACTCCTGGAACTGCTCGGCGAGCTAAACCGCAGCGAGGGCACCACCATTGCCGTGGTGACGCACGACCCGCGGGTTGCCCAGGCCACGCAGCGCATCCTGCGCATGCAGGACGGGCACGTTGTCGAAGACCATCGCGTGCTCGATCCCCTGGAGGAAGACCTGCGCAGTTTGGCGTTCAGCAAGCTGGGTGAGATCATTCTCAACCCGGACGACGCACCGATGCAGGAGGTGACGCCGGAAGAGGAGTTGATCCTGCGCAAGCTGATCCAGCGCCTGCGGCGATAGGCAGATCGGGCTGGGTTCGAGAAAGAGAAGACAATGCCACCTGCCAAGTGGAAGACGCAGTCAAGCCGGGAAGTGTATAAGAATCCGTGGATTCGCGTGCGTGAAGACGTGGCAGAGCTGCCGAACGGGCGGACCACGATCTACGGTGTCGTCACGATGGGCGGCGCGGTGGGCGTGCTGCCGTTTGTCGACGCCGACCATGTCATGCTGGTGCGCCAGTATCGCTATGTCTTTGACGAGGCCGATCGTTGGGAGATTCCCACCGGCGGCATGAAGCCCGGCGAGACCCCCGAGGATGCGGCGCAGCGCGAGCTGCAGGAGGAGATCGGTCATACCGCCGAACGCCTAGAATGGGTCAGCACGTTTTACACTTCGAAGAGCGTCTGCTACGAGATGGCTCATCTGTATCTCGGCTATGGCCTGACCCAGTCGGCGCTGCCGCAAGACGACACCGAGGAGTTCGAACATGCAGTCTTCCCGTTCGAGCAGGTGTTGGAGATGGTCTACAGCAGCGAAATTCGTGATGCCATGACCGTAATCGCCATATTGCACGCAGCGCGCCTGCGTGCAGCAGCAGAAGTAGGAGAACTTCATGCAAGCGAACGACGTAGAGATCTTGTTCAACTACAGCGAGTGGGCGAATCAGCGCATCCTCGACGCGACTGCCCGGCTCACACCTGAGCAGTTCCTTGCGCAGACCGACCCCGATGGGAAAAGCGTGCGCGATATCCTGGTGCACATGCTGGGGGCTGCCTGGATCTGGCGCATGCGGCTGCAGCATGGTGCCGCGCCTACACGGCTGCTCGACCCTGCCGACTACCCTACCTATGACGCGTTGGCCGAGCGCTGGCGTGAGGAGCAGGCCGGATGGAACGCCTACGTGCGCGGCCTGGTCGACGACGAAGTAAACCGGCCGATGTTGTATCGCAACACCAAGGGCGAGCTGTTTGAAGCGGTGATGTGGCAGATCTTGCTGCACGTGGTGAACCACAGCACGCAGCACCGCGCCGAGGTGGCGCAGATGCTGACGGGCTATGGCTGCTCGCCGGGCGATGTCGATTTGATAGTATTCGTGCGGCAGCAGTAAGCCTTCTATAGACAAAGGCGGCACACCTGGAAGACAGGTGCGCCGCCCTTCTTCCGCTATAACCAACGATCAGCTGCCGCCCTCGACCACCTTTACTGTCACCGAATAGGTAGCAGACGGCTTTGGCGTCGGTTTCCCAGGGCCGCGACTGTGCGAATTCCAGCTTCACCTCGCCGGGGGCGATGGCCTCAAACTCGAAATGTTCGATACCGCCTGCACCCATCGCGTTGGAGTCAGGTTGGAAGGCATAGTCGGTCGGGTTGAGAACGGCGTCGTCCTTGTTGGTAATCTGCCAGATATAGCCGGTCGTGGGGTTGCCGGGCAGATCCACGTAGAGCATGCCGCCAACCTGTACCTGGACCGTGCTGCCATTTTCCGCTTCGCCGATGGTCACAGGGGCAGGCGGAGCCGGTGGTTCGGCCGCAGCTGCAGGCGCGCTGACGACAAACGGCATTTCAATCACCTGTTCGGGCGGCGTCTTGTCGTCCCAGGGTTGGCTGTGGGTAAAGGTCACAGTCACTTCACCCGGGGCTGCGGCGTCAAACGTGAAGATCTCGTAGCCGCCCGCGCCGGCGATGTCCGGATCGGGATTTGAACTCACGAAACTGCTGTCCCCGCGCTGGACGAGCACACCGTCGGCGCTCGGCTTTGCCTGCCACAAATACCCTGTCGTCGGGTTACCCGCTAACGGAACGACCACAACATTGCCCGGTTCCACAGTAATCGGCTGTGGTGGGTACGGGGTCGCCTCCGGGGTCGGCTCAGGCGCCGGGGCTCCCGACCTGAATATCAAAGGTATAGTCCTGGGCCTTGTCGCCGAAGTTGATCACCTTGAAGGTGTAGTCCTGGTCGACCGGCATGGTCTGGTCGAAGCTGCTGGCGCCTGCATGGTCCGTCTGCAGCGGGTTGCCGTCGGCGCCTACCACCGTGAGTACAAAATTGGTGTCGGCAGGCGTGATGGCGGCCTGGGTTTCCTCGCCCGCCTTGATATTGACCACATAGCTGGCCATACCCTGCGGCTCGAGCGAACCGGCGGCCTGCGCTTTACCGCTCTCGTCCAGCGTCAGTGTCACAGGTGCAGGCTCCTCGCCTTCAGCTCCTGCCTCAGGTGTGCTGCTTCTGGGGCGCTCACTTCGATTGTGACCGAATAGCTCTTCTCGGGGTCAGCACCTTCCTTGCCATAGGCGAACGGAAGGGCCGTGCTGCCCGCTGCAGTACCCGAGAAAGTGAAAATCTGCTGGCTCATGGCGCCGGGCATCGTGCCCAGCAGCACCGTGGCAGGCTCGCCGTCCTCGGCGACCACGGCCTTATCGTACTCGCCCAGCGTCCACGAATAGCCATCCCCGGCCTGTGCGTCGAGTGCAACCTGGAACGGCTCGCCTGCCGTGACCGGGATGGTCTGCCCGTCGGCGTCGATCGTCAAAATCTTCTTTGCCGGCAGCGGGGCCGCGGAAACGGCCACGCGTAGAGTGAAGCCCCCGGCGGCGTCGCCTGCATTCTTGACCGTAATCGTGTAGGTGCCATCTTCGGGCGCCCAGGCCATGTAGTTGAAGGGAGCGGGCGACTGCAGATCCAGCGCGCCGTACGAAGCTGCGAACTGCGCAACCTGCAGGTTGTCGTTCTCACCTTCCAGGTCCATGGCTACACGATCGCCCGCCTTGAGCGCGATAGTGTAGGCTGCTTCGGATTGTGGGGCAAGCGACTCATTTTTGACCAGTCCAAAGCCGGCCTCATCCAGCGTAATGCTGTTGTCCTGGGCCAGTGCCGGCAGCGCGCCGCCAGTAGAAGTCACGGCAAGCGCAAATAGAAGTAGGACGATGGCTGTCAACCGTACTCGTAACATACTTTGTCTCCCATCAGACATGAAACAATTGTTGGATGTGCATGGCACACCTCCAACCAGCATAGCACGTAACGGCGCACCACAAACGCGTCATGTGTCGCAAACAAGATCGACGCCGTGTCGATTAGCGGGCTGCAGTACGCCTGGCCTGGCACGCGTACGGGCGCTGCCACGCGGGATTGGCAGCGCCCGTACGGTGCGACATGGATTAGCCCCAAGGGCTCTGGGTTGGATGTGTTCGTCTGTCGGTTGCTGTTAATTGCTGCACTACAAATATGTGATCCGGCGCGTTGATCACGCGTTGATCATGGTATGGGGGGAGAGAGAGAGAGAGAGAGGTGGCATCGCCAACGTGCCGGGGACGTCGCACGTCCCCGGCACGTTCTTGTTGAGGAAAGCTTAGAGGGATTCGTAGTCTGCCAGGTCGATTGACAGCGCGCGGCCCGACGTGCGCAGCGCAGATATGCGGGCCAGCATTTCTGCTACTGCTTCGGCACTCGGCAGCACACTTAGCTTGTTCGTGAAGGTGCGCTGTTCCCCTGGTTCAAGCATCACGAGGCGACCGGAACCGCGCGCTCGATTTTGGCCTTCGGGAACGCAGTTGCCCGGCTCTACGCCACACACATAGACGCCGCGGCGGAAATTCTTCCACTGGGTGAGATAGGGCTCGTGCGTGGTATCCCATTCGACTTGGAGACCGAAATCGTCGCTCGCCAGGGCTGCCACGGCGCGGTTGTCGGGCCCGGCGAAGACCTGATGGAAGTGCACTTCTTCCTGGTGGCGCGGGGTGGCCGCGCTGTAGCTCTCCCACGTGCCGAAGGCGGCCTGGGCAGTTGCGTCGCGGGGAAGGACCTGCTTGGTCGCTACATGCAGCCGGACACCTTCCTGGACCAGCGGGTAACCGAAGTTGAAATGGTGGAGCAGCATGAAGGGGGCCGGCGTGTCGTAGAGATTCTCGACGACGTCACGAATTTCGAGCGAGGGCTCGCCCAGCACCAGGCGGATTGTGCGCGTGAGCCGGAGCTGCTCGCCAAAGAAGAGCGACTCGGCCACGACGCCCGTCAGTTCGAGCACATAGCGATCGTCCTGCCAGCCACCTTGGACGGAGACATTGTTGGCGCGCAGCCGTGTATAGTCGCCGTGCAGGTCGCGCGCTTCGCCGGTGCGTTCGTCACGCTCCGGCGGGCCGACGTGGCGCAGCCCGCAGGTGACGAGCATCCCGCCGTTGAACTGGCGGAGCCAGGATGCGCCAAAGTCAGGCGTATGCGGCGCGTTCTGGGTGATCCAGGTGAGCGGGCGACCGTTGTAGGCGGCCAGCCACACGTCTAGCCCCCGGTCAGGCAGAAGGGTGAACGTCAGGCCGCTGGCGTTGTAGGCGTCAATCACACGCTGCCCAGCAGGCGAGCGTCGACTGTCGAAAGTCGATGAACTGGCGCAGATCAATGCTGTGCGCTTCAACGACGCTGCGAGAGAGATTGAAGGCGGACATAGACACCCCTTTACCCAACTGGATGGCTCTAAGTGCTTTGCAGGATTTCTATACTTCGGCTGCCTGTTCCAGGCGGCGGCGATCGACGATGACAATGCGCTGCTTTTCCATAGCGATCACGTTTTCGGCCGCCAGGCTGCGCAGCGCACGCCCTACCACCTCGCGTACCGTGCCCAGCCGGCTGGCCATCTCTTCCTGGGTGAGCGCAACCGGCGGCGCGCCGCGTTCGGCAGCCCGTGCTTCTTCGAGCAGCAGGCGGGCGAGCCGGCCCTTCACGTTGCGCATGGCAAGATCTTGCACGACATTGACCAGGTAGCGAGCACGCTGGGCAATGCTCTCGATCAGAGCCCAGGCGAGTTCAGGATGCTGGGCCGCCACGCGACGCAGCTCAGTGCGCGGGATGCGCCAGAGTGTGACGTCGCTAAATGCCGTAGCACAGGCCGGATTGGGGCCCCCGTCAAGGGCTGCCACGTCGTTAAATGTGTCGCCCGGGTGGACGAGGTGAAGGATATGCTCGCGCCCGTCGGCTGCATAGCGGCAGATCTTGACCGTGCCCTGTTCGACCAGGTAGAATGCCCTGATTCGGTTCGGCCTCCAGAAAGATCATCTGGCCCTGCGTGTAGGCGTGATGTACGGCGGCCGCGGCAAGATCGGCCAAGGCCGCATCCGATATGCCTTCGAGATATGGCACTTTGCGCCAGAGGTCAATCGTAAGTTGGGAAACAGTACTCACCGTCTGCATTGTATGTCGCAGCGACAGCCGGACCAAACTCGAGATCTTTTGATCCGCACACGTGTGGGAACGCAAGTTCCGTTGGACTTGTGCCTCGCCGGAAGTGCGTGTCACGAATGGAAACGCGCCTGCCTTCAGGGTGACTCCACCCAGGGCTTGACGCGCGGCCAGGCATGCAGGGCGAAAGCGCCGGCAGCGGCCGCTTCGGAGATGCGGCCAAGGCTGAGCACCCAGTAGGGAAGATTCATCCAGGACGCCAGCACGACGCACCAGATCCCCACGTTGAGCAGGAAGAATGCCGCCCAGGCCGCGCGCACGTCGCCGCGCTGTGTCTGCCAGCGTGGGAGGATCCAGAATGCCATCCCCAGGGCAAGCTGCACGATCCAGCCGATCAGCAGGAATTCGATGTGGGATGGAAGCAGTAGCCAGATGTAGGGGCTGATCGGCACGCCCTTGTTCCAAAGCAGCAGCATACCCACGGTCAGCCCGATAGCGAGATAGACCAAGGAGGCGCGGACGAACAAGACGCTCAGGCGCGGCACGCCTACTTCTCCTTCACGCGCGGCCAGGTGTTGGCGACAAATGCCATCCCACCCAGCCACTGCAGGATGGCAGCGGCGACGATGAGCCAGCCCCACCACGGCTGTGGGTTGACGGCCTGCATGGGTTCGGCTACCACGCGGCAGGATCAGGCCAATGTTGAGCAGCCAATAGGTGGCCCAGGCCAGGCTGTCGTAGCCGCGCGGCTGCTCCCTGGTGAACTTGGGGAACATCCAGTAGGCGACGCCGGCGATCAACTGCGTCACCCAACCGACCATAAAGAGATGAAAGTAGACAGGCGAGAGCGCACCGACAAAAGGTACGGCGGCCGTCAAGGGATGGATGGTGATCAACATGCCGGTCAGCAGGGCGAGCACAAAATACGCCAGCGCCGTCTTAACAAAGAGGCGAGTGATCGGTGGCATATGCCTATTGTACCGAACGGCGCCGAAAACGCCGGTATTGAGGCTCAGCTGGTCGGCGCGATGACGGGCTCAGTCGTGACGATACGTTCCTTCCAGAGCAGCAGCCCGACGATCGCAGTAATGGGGAAGATCATGGCAACCAGCAGGCCGAAGCGGAGGCTTACCTGGTCGGGCGTCAGACCGTTCTCTACACCATAGCTGAGCAGGCGGCCGGAGTCGAGGGCGTACTGCGAGGCGACGCCCGCCAACCACGGTCCCGTAGCCGCGCCGATATCGCCGCAGATCGCCAGGATGCCAAACAGGGCCGTGCCGCCGAGCGGAAAAGAGGCGGCAGTAAGGCTGAAGGTGCCGGGCCACATCAGGGCAACGGACAGCCCACACAGTGCACACCCCATCAGCGATACGAGGGGATGGGCCGCAAAGAGTAGAACCATGGATGCACGGCGATCGCTTTGCCCAGTCCTAGCAGGAGTCGCGATGCGGTCGGCAGGTCGCTGTGTGCGCCTTCGAGCAAAAGTGCAAAGCGGGGCACGACGACGCCGAGCAGGAACAGCACGACAGCGGATCCGACGACGAGCAGCAGTGCCGGATAGACCGCCGCGCCGACCACCTTGCCGCGCAACGCATCGAGGTTTTCGAGGTGCGCGGAGTAGCGCCGCAACTGCACGACCAGGTCGCCGGTCTGCTCGCTGGCGGCAACGGCCGCGATCAGCAGCGCAGGAAAGGTTCCCCCCTGGTTGGAGAGCGTGCGCGACAGCGGCAGGCCTTCGGTCAGGTCACCGGCCACGTGCTCGAGTGCGGCGCGCGCCCGTGCGTCCTGCTCTTTGACCGCGAGCGTCCGGATCGCGTCGACCATGCCAAGGCCGGCCTCGAGCAGCGCCGCCAATTCCTCGGTGAACAGTCCGACGTCGAGCCTCGCGCGCCGCGGCAGCAGTGTCGCCAGCCAGTCGGCCGTGCCGCGCGGGGCGGGTCGGCATGACAGCACGCGCAGCCCTTCCAGCTGCAGCTGCTCCGTCGCGCGCCGCGAGTCCGGTGCCAGCACACGCGTCGTGCGCACGCCGCCCTGCGGCAGGATACCGATGACCTCGAACGCCACGGCGCTGTCGCGGGCGCTCATCTGGGTCCGGCAACCGCCAGCGGTTCCCAGTTCGACACGTCGACGTTTTCGCCGGTGCCGCCGACCTGCCCGTCAGCGCCCAGGCTCGCGAGGTCATAGTCCCCATGATCACCCGGGGACTTGTACCGGTAGGAGCGGCCCCACGGATCCGGCGGAGCCGGCTTCTTCAGGTAGGGTCCCTGCCACTTTTCAACGCCGTTCGGCTTGACGAACAGCGCCGGAAGACCCTGTTCCGTCGTCGGGTAGGCGCCGACGTCGAGCCGGAACTGATCGAGCGCCTTCTCGAGCGAGTTGATTTGCGCACTCGCGATCTTGGTGTTGGACTTGCCGACCTGGTCGAAATAGCGCGGTGCCACGAGACCAGCCAGCAGACCGATGATCACTATCACGACGAGCAGTTCAAGGAGCGTAAAGCCGGCGATGCGGTGCCCGTTTCGGCGGCGATAGCTGTGCCTCGCCTGCTGCGCAGACACCTGCATGGGCTCTCCTCTCCCGACTGGCGACAACGACGAGGCGGGCCTGGTAGGCCGATCGCCCAAGTTCGCTGTTGCGTAGTTGCCCGCCTATGGCGGTGCCGATGACCTGCGTGACTACGACCTGAAGGTTGATCTTGGGAGATCCCCCTGGGGGGACATTCCCTAGCGCAGACGTGGCATTTATGCCGGGAATTTCTTAGCGAAGTCTTAAGTGGGCTCCGTTCGTCGGGGGGAATTCCCTACTCGTAGGGTAGGGTGGATCACCCGCCACTAGTAAACGTTGGGAAAGCGACCCGCACGCAGAGTCCCCCCAGCGAGGAGGCCTCGAGGCGGATGTCGGCCTTGTGCAGTCGCGCAACCGATTGGACAATCGACAGGCCAATGCCGCAGCCGTCGACATTGCGCGACTCGGCGCCCCGATAAAACAGTTCGAAGATCCGGTCGCGTTCGTCGGCGGTTACCCCCGGGCCGGCGTCCTCGACTTGTACGAAGCTGCGATCCCCGTCGAGACCTGTCGTAATCCGGACATCACCCTGGGCGGGCCCATAGCGGATCGCGTTATCGATCAGATTGCGGAGCAGGACGGCAACGCCGAACTCCATTCCCTTGATGGGAGCCGGCTGCACCGACTTGTGGAGATGTATGCCGCGCTGACTCAAGGTCGGCCCCAGGTCATGAAGCACGAGCTCGCACAGGGTGGCAAGGCAAAGGGGTGTCTGCAGCTGCGGACTCGCCGCCAGCGACTCAAGCCGTGCCAGGGCAAGCAGCTGGTCGACCATGCGCGAGGCACGGTCGATCGAAGTTGTCAGATGGGCCAGCGCAACCTGCGATTCGTTGCGGGAGCGCGCACGAATGGCAACCTGCGCCTGGACCTTCACGGCCGCCAGGGGGGTGCGCAGCTCGTGCGCGGCCGACTGCGCCAGTCGCCGCTCGGCCGCGAGTGCGCCCTGGAAGCGCTCGAACAAGCCGTTCATCGAAGTGATCAGCGGCTCCAGTTCGGTGGGCGGCCGTTCGACCTGGATAGGCCGCAGGTCACTGGGTGACCGGTCGATCAGTTGTGTGGCGGATTCCTTCAGCGGATCCATGGCGCGGTGAAACAACCACCAGTTCAGGACCAGAAGCGAGCCGAAGGAAAGCAGGAACATCGGGATCAGGTAGCCGTGCAGTGCGCCGACGAAGGAGGAACGCCGGTCGAGCGGTTCGGCGATGATGACTCCCTTGGAGCGGTCAGCGTTCCAGACGATTTCGGTCCGCGACATGACGCCTTCGACCTCGCGGTCGATGCAGCCCACCTGGCCCAGCGGGGCCATGAGCGCGCGTGGCGCGTCATGGCTCAACAGCAGCAACTCGCCCGACCCGGAGACGACCTGATACTTGTAACGCGTGCCGAGCGTCAGCTCGGTCTCGACGTGGACGATGTCGCGACCTTCGGAGCGGATCTCGTCGATCTCGTGCTCGGAGAACGACAGCACCAACGAACCCATACGATGCAGGCGCTCGTCGAACAGCTCGTGACTCTCCTTCGCTGCGACGAAGTAGACCACCGACGCACCCATGATCCAGGCGACCAGCGTACCCATCACGGCAAGCAGCATCAGCCGGTTGCGTAGCGACCAGCGCCGATCATTTGGGGTGACGACGTCAGTTGAGTGCGTCGACACGGAGGCCATATCCGGCACCCCTTACGGTCTGGATCAGGTCGCGCGAGATCTTGCGACGCAGATGGTGAATGTGGACCTCGACGGCATTGCTTTCTACTTCGTCGCCCCAGCCGTAGAGCGCGTCCTCGAGCTGGCGGCGTGTCAGGACGCGGTTCTTGTTGCGCACCAAAGCCTCGAGCAGCCAGAATTCCTTGCTCGTTACGACGACAGGCTGACCGCGCCAAAGCACGGTCTGGGACTCGGGGATCAGCTGCAGCTGTCCGACCTGCAGTGCCGTGTCGTTGGCACCTGCCGAGCGTCGGACGACGGCGCGTACCCGGGCATCGAGCTCGACCAGATCGAAGGGCTTGACCAGGTAGTCGTCCGCGCCGAGATTGAGTAGACGGACCCGGTCAAGCACGTAACCTCGCCCTGTCAAGACGACAACCCCAGTGCGCTCGCCGCGGGCGCGCCACTGGCGCAGCAGCGTCTCACCGTCGGTACCGGGCAGACCGAGGTCCAGGATGGCCGCGTCGTACCGATGCGTCGTGACCGCGCGGTCGGCGGATTCGGCGTCGCTGACCCAGTCGACAGCGAACCCATCCTGCTCGAGGCCGACCTTCGTCGACGAGCCGAGCAGCACATCGTCTTCGATGAGAAGCAGACGCAAGGCCATCACTCCTTCGCTTACCGCGACGCACATGGTAGCCAGATCGCAGGCAGGGTCAATCGACGGCCGGATCTAAACAAACCCAGGAGCAAGTTGCGGGTCCCTTCACACCAGCAACTGCGCCACCTTGAGCGGGATGCTCATTGGCGCGACGCCTCACGCGCATGCGAGGAGTTCAGGCCTCGCACCTGTCTGCTTAAGCTTGCTTAAGAATGTGTCGCAGCGAGCAAATAAATTCTGGACGCGCGTTCTTGTTACTTCGATCCGCGAGCCGTCGCACTCACCCGCTAGTCCGAGCGATCGCACTCCACCGACGGTCTTAACGCGAAGGTGCGAAGCAGCGGCGTCGCGATAGAAGCGTTTGGTTCTAAGTTCTCCCCGCCGTCATCGGTGATCGGTCCCGTGCAGCTCTCTGCTGCACCAAACATCGAGCTGATCTTCACTTCGGCACCGTATTCAAAGGGAGAAGCCGTGAGAACAATGAACTACATGCTGACTGCGGGGCTGCTGGCCACCGCAATCGCCGCGCCCGTACAGGCGGCCGATCCGGTACAGGGGAAGTTGCTCTACGAGAACACCAATGGGTCGCCGCTGTCGTGCGCGAACGTGAGTTGCCATGGCCCTGATCCGACGACCAACAAGAGCAACATCCGTGCGGGAGCCAATGCACCGAACGTGATCCTGAACGCGATCAGCTCCAACAAAGGGGGAATGGGCTTTCTCGCGGCATACAACGTTACGGCCCTGCAGGCTGCCGACATCGCCGCCTACATTGCGAACCCTGCGGCCGGTACGCCGAGCCCGGCAGCCACGCTGTCCACCGCGACGCTGAGTTTTGGCAGCCAGGTCGTGCAGACGACCTCCGGCACGATGTCGGCGACGCTGACCAACAGCGGCTCTGCCAATCTCGTCCTGTCGACGATCACGCTTGGCGGCACCAATCCGACAGAGTTCACGCGCACCGGCACCTGCGCGCCTGCGGTCTCGCTCGCCCCGAAGGCGTCGTGCTCCGTTGACGTCACCTTCAAGCCCACGGCCACCGGTGCCCGCAGCGCGACGATCACGATCGGCCATAACGCGACGCCGAACACCAGCGTTCTCGGCCTCACCGGGACGGGAGCTGCCGCGCCGGTGCCGGCGGTCGGGCTGTCGGCGACGACACTTGCCTTCGGCAACCAGATGCTCGGCACCGCCAGTGCGGCGAAGTCGGTTTCGATCAGCAACACCGGCACCGCCAATCTGGTCCTGGGGACGATCGTAACGACCGGGACCAATGCGTCCGAGTTCGCGCCGAGCAAGTGCAGCGGCTCCACCCTCACGCCGGGCGCGAGCTGCGCGGTCGACGTGACGTTCACGCCCGCTGCGCTGAACGCACGCAGCGCGACACTGAGCATCCCGTCCAACGCCAGCGGCAGCCCGCACGGCGTCGCACTGTCCGGCAATGGGGTGGCCGCGCCCGCGCCGGCAGTCACGCTGAGCCCAGCCAGTGTGGCGTTCGGCAATCAGACGGTGGGCGCGAGCGTCGCCAAGTCGATCACGCTGACGAACTCGGGCAGCGCCGCACTAGGCATCACCTCGATCGTCGACCAGCGGCAGCGGATTCACGTCGACACACAACTGCGCCGCGACGCTGGCGGCCGCGGCCAGTTGCACGATCAACGTGACCTTCGCGCCGAGCGGCCGCCGTCGCGTCCACGGGCGCCGTGACAGTCACATCGGCTGCGGCCGGAAGCCCCCATACGGTCGGCCTCTCCGGTACCGGCACGGCTCCCACACCGATGGTGCCGGTCGCCACGCTGGCGCCGGTCGCGGTCGACTTCGGCGCGGTGACTCTCAACACGCCGAGCACGACGAGCGCGGTCAGCCTGTCCAACACCGGCAACGCCCCGTTGAACCTGAGCGCGGTTAACCTGGGAGGCGCCAATGCCAGCGAGTTCTCGCAGACACACAACTGCCCGGTGGGCGGTGCCCTGGCGGCCGGGGCGAGCTGCACGATCAGCGCCAAGTTCACGCCCGCGGCGACGGGCACCCGTGCGGCGACCTTGACGCTGACGTCCGAACGCAGCCGGCTCGCCCGCGGTCGACCTGAAGGGGACAGGCATGGTCCAGGCCTCGGCCCTGGCGCAGGTCGCACCGACCCAGGCGATCTTCGGCAGCGTGCGCGTTGGCAAGACGAGTGACGAACGCAAGATCCGCGTCCGCAACACCGGCACGTCGCCGCTTCTCATCAGCTCCGTCAGCGTCACCGGCGACTTCGTGTACGAAAGCGACTGCAAGTCGACCCTGGCGGCGGGCAAGAGCTGCGAGATGAACGTGAAGTTCAAGCCGACCGCCGTAGGCGCGCGCACCGGTGAACTGTCGGTGGCGAGCAACGCGGCCGGAGCGCCTCACGTCGTCAAGTTGAGCGGTATCGGCGTCACTCGCGCCAGCCGTGACGAAGAAGACTGCGACGACGAAGACAAGTGCAGCCAGACGTCGCTGCCGTTTACGCGACGCAAGAAGGACTAGTCGAAGGCGAGGGCGACCCAACATGCACGGAGGGTCGCCCCTCCCGTGATTCGACGGACTGATCCCGTGCCTTGCACGATCTCGTCCTCACTCAACACTCGTACCAAGGCGCCTGAGTGGCCGCTTTGGAGCGGGTTGGGGGTCGCCTCGTCACGTCGGCTCGTGACTAGAAACGGCGAGCACCTGGTTGCCCTGAACTGCATAACCGATTGATCCTTGCGCAGCAGCAAGAACACGCTTCCTCCGTCGCACGATCCGTTTACGACGGCGCAGCCAGGAAACGCCCCGACCCGGGGAACGTGCGCTGATCATGGGATTGGTGAGGGCGCGCGACGTGCGCCCTGTCACGGCTGCTCCCGCCGCAGTTGCAGGGACAGTCGCCATGCCATCCACGCCATCGCCGCGACGGCGGCCAGCAGCACGGCCCACAGGACGTACCGCGACCAGCGCGCTTCGATGGCGATGCGCTGCGCGCGCTGGTGGCCGGCAGCCTGCGTCGCGAGTTGCTCCGCACTGCCTATGGCCACCCTTGCCAACGGCAACGTGGTCCCGGCGCGATCGTTTTCCGGTAGCGCGATTCGCAGATCTAGAGGTGGCTCGGGTTTCGCATCGGCGTGACCGATCGCGACGAAGTACGGCCCAGGCGCCTTGGCGACAAAGGCAATTCGCGCCGATCGCCATTCCGCCTCGACCACAGGGATGCTTCCGGTCGGAGCCCCGACCGGGCTGAGCCGCAGCCGATCGGTGGACCCGCTGAAAGACAGTGATTCGCCCTGGACTTCTGCGCCGTCGCGCATGATGCGCATGACATCGACTTGACCCAGCGGAACCCACTGATCGACCCGTCCGCGCGACAGCACATGATGCCGTGATCGGTACGGATGCGCCTCCCTCCGATAAACCTGCATGCGAAAAGTCTCGTTCATCGTCTGCGGCCAGAAGTACAGCCGCTCGATGGGCAGGGCGCGCGGGACGTCTACGAGAAAGCTGTCCCTCAGATCAGGATCGGCGAGCACGGTCAGGGTCGCCCGGGGCAGCGTGGCAACGGCAGCCGTGCGCTCGACGAAGCGGGCGCCGACGAGCTGTGGCGCCGGTCCGCCGGCCCACTGCACGCGCAGAAACGGTGGTGGACGTGACAGGTCAAACTTCGTGCGCTCGACCGGCTCGCCGAGCTTCCGGTTCAGCGCAAGCGGGCCGCTGGCGACAGGGCGCCAGTTGACGAGGTCCTCGCTGCCGAGGATCTCGACCCGGCTCGCAAAATCCGCCGCGCCGGCGTCGAACACCAGCGACAACTGTCCGCTGCGGTCCTTCGCGCGGCGCGCATCGACCAGGAATCCGCCGATCTGTCCGGGCGGCAGCTCGACCGGCTGCAGTGGCGCGACCTCGACGACGGCGCGGCGTTCGTCGCGCTCGACCCGGATCGCGTAGGACTTGAGCACCATCGCCCTCATGTCCGGCTGTTCCGGCAGTGGCACCAGCGCAAGGTCCAACGGTGCGCCCGACATCTGCTCCGGCACCTGCGTCGGCAAGACGGCCCAGGCCAGTGTCTCGCCCTTGGCATTGAAGATCCGCAGGTCTGCCAGCGTGCGCGACGCTCCGGCCCGGTACATCGACTCGTTGAGTTCCAGGACATGGAGTCCATCGGGCTGCGCGAGTGACAGTGGTATGCGCAGTGCAAAGTCGCTCGGCCTCAGGTTGTCCGCCGCGTGTGCCACGGAGGCGAACAGGCCGAGCCCGCAGGCAGTTACAGCCAAAAGCAGGGTACGTTTCATGTCGCGCTCCTCGTCGCGCTGCCCTGCGACGGCGGTACTGGCGCCAGATAGCCGATCACAAGGATGAGCGCACCCACGCCGACGAAGGAGACGATGCGCTCGATGGTCCCCTGGCCTGACAGGTCCACCATGAAAAGCTTCACGACGACGGCGCCCAGCAGACCCGCGCCGACCAGCCACAGGAGGCGCAGCGCGCGCCGGTTGCCGAACACCATCAATCCCATGGCCGTGCCGGTCCACAGCAGTGACAGCACCGCCTGCACCAGCAGCGACTTGCCCATTGCGCCCGCGTCCCACGGCACACCGGCCAGGAAGTGAACGGCACGCAGTGCAGACGCGTTGAGCGCGATGAAGGCGCCGGCGCCCAGCGCGGCGCGCGCCTGCTTGCGCCAGTCCGCGCGGTGGTCCTCGAGGTGCCAGCGCAGCACGGCAAACAGCGCCAGCAGTGTTGCGATGTCGAGCGGGTTCAGCAGCGGGATGTATGGCAGGGGCGTCGCATCGCCCGTGGTCCGGATGCTCGTGAAGAGAATCCAGCCCAGCAGGAAGGCGGCCAGACCCGGGGCGCCCAGCTTGGCGTAGGCGAACGGGGCCGCGCGCATCGGCCAGCGTATCTTGTACTGGAGCACGAGCCACAGTGCGAGCGCCGGGAGCGCGCCCCACGCCGCGAAATACCAGCCGTCACCGGCGATCCGGTCGAGTTGCAGCGCGACCTCGACGGTGGCCATTGCGGTCAGCAGCCATAGGCCGGCGACGTGGACGATCTCGGGGTAGGGCGCTCGCAGGCCTGCGCGGTCTTCCCAATGCAGCCGCAGGTAGAAGAGCGCCCACGCGATCGGCCAGACGAGCGCGCCGTAATGCCCGCTGGGACGCTGACCCTCACCCATCGCCAGCGCGACGGCGGCAGCGGCCACGACGACCTGCGCGACGAACTGAACCCACGACAGCCGGATCGGCCACGACCACTGCAGTCGATGGGCGAGCCAGTACAGCATCATCCCGGTGAGGACCACGATCATCAGGCCGATCTGGATGGCGGCCATCGGATCATCGATCCGCTGCCACGTTTCCACCAGGAGCGCCGTGAGCCATGACACGGCGCCCAGCGTGAGCAGGGCGGCCGCGACATTGCGCTGCAGGCGCGAACCGTTGAGCGACAGCCAAGCAGCGGCAACGGCCGTCACGGAAACAGCCAGCCGTAGCGCTGTGGTCGTGAGCATGTCGCCGTGGACGGCGCCCTTCTCGGCGGCAAGCCACGCCAGCACAGTGAACGCAACGCCGGCGAGCCAGTCGGGATGCAGTGAATCGTCGGTTCCTCGGCGACGATAGGCGACCAACGACACCGCGGCCCCGCACCAGGCGAGCACATACCAAGGGCTGGCGAGCGGCTGCCAGAGCAGGGCCGCGACCCACGCCCAGCCGATCAGCCTCAGCACCCATGGCGCGCGGTCCATCAATCCGGTGGCATGCGGTGCCAGCGCGTCCTGCACGTCCTCCCTGTCCAGCTGCCAGCCACTGGCGAACGCCGTGAGCGCGAACACGACAAGATTGAGCGTGAAGCCGGAAAATTCCGGTTCCAGGCCAATCTGATTCATGCCGATCGCGCGGAAGAGGGCGATGGCGCCGGCGACATGCAGCGCGAGGCCGGCCGCCAATGGCAGCAGGCTCTTCTGCCGTGTGCCGACCCAGACGAGCGCGAGTCCCTCGAGCGCCCACGCGGCCGCGGTCCACTGCGCGCTTGCGGCCAGCGGCACGGCGAGCGTCAGGAAGGCCACACCGACACCAAAACTGGCCTCCGTCAGAAGTCGTAACGCTTTCTCGCCGCGGCGGAGCAGCACCGCGGAGCTGGCCAGATAGGCACCCGCAGCGACGACCGCCGCCAGCGCCAGTTCCACCCCCTCCGTCAGGCGCGACTGGACTCCGAAGGCGGCCAGCGGCAGGGCGAACATCAGTGTCGTGTCGAACAAGCCGCGCGATTGCTCAGGCTGACGCAGTGCGTAGAGCATCGACACGACGAGGAAGAGCAGCCAGAACGCCGCGAGGAAGCCCTGCGCGAGGAGGTACTGCTCAGGGTACTAGCGCTGCACCACCCACAGCCCGAACACGCCGAACGTGAACGCGAAGCCGAGCCAGTTCAGCTCGCGCCAGGCGCGAAACCACGCAATGCCAAGGACACCGAGGTTGAGCAGCAGGTAATACGACAGCAGCAGTTCGATGCGGCCCGCCCCGGTCGACACCAGGATGGGAGCGAGGAAGCCACCGGTGGCGCCGAGTGCGGCTAGGGCGCGCGCGTTCTGCGCCACGGCCAGGATTCCGGAAAGCACCGCCAGCGCGGCCAGCAGTGAAAAGGCAGGGACGGGCGGCAGGACGTTATAGAGGCGCAGCGCGGCGAAGACAGTCAGGTACAGGATGCCGATCGCGCCGCCCTGCAGTGTGATGGCGTAGCCCGGTCGCTTCGCCCGCATGCGCCATCCGACGATGAGCAAGGCGATGGCTCCGAGTGCGACGCCCGTCAGCCGCCACTCGATCGGTATTGGGTGTGCTCGGCGACGTAGCGCAGCAGGAAGGCGACGCCGATGAAGAGCAGCAGCAGGCCGATGCGCGCGACCGTGTTGCCGCCCAGGAGCCAGGCCTTCGCACTAGCGATCGCCTGATCGATGGGCGACGGCTGCGCGGGTGGCTCGACGCGCGGCGAGGTGGGCGCCACTGGTCGGGTGATCGTATGGGCCGGCCGCGCAACGGAGGGCGTCACGGTCCGCGGTGGAAGTGGGGGCGTCTCGGTCGCCGGGGTTTGAAGTGGCAGAAGATCAAGATCAGGGATCGCCTCGGATACAGACGCGGCCCGGACAGAGGCAGAAGCCTTGGCCGCCACCGGCGGTATCACTGCGGAGGGCGCGCTCGCGCGAGCGGGTTGAGTCGCCGCGCCGCCCTCCAGCCCCTCCCAGGCGCTTCTGCAGGGCGAGTACGTGGTCGCGCAGCGTCTCGCTCTCCGCGCGCGTCGGCGGAACGCAGATAGACGAGGTATCCGAGCCCCAGGCCAGGGGCACCGTTGCATGCACATGCCCCTCAGCGAGGCCGGCGACGCCGCCCAGCGCACCGCCGACCCAGATGGGCCAGGCTGAACCGCCAGGTTTGCTCTCTGTCATCTTGCGCGGGCCTCGTAGGGAACAAGCATCCGATTACCTTCTAGCGCAAGGGCGC
>CAVPAH010000011.1:0-148360 GCA_963701415.1 uncultured Chloroflexia bacterium | reverse complement strand
CCGAGGGCACTGCATTTCGCCGGCCTGATATCAAGGCGGGGCGACCAGTCAGGCTACAGGGGCTGGGCAGCCGGTTCAGCGGCGTCTACCTGGTAACAAGTGCGCTGCATCGCTACACGCCGCAAGGACTAACGACCACATTCTGCGTACGCGGCACCCGCACGGGACTGCTGGCCGACCAGCTCGCCCCCGGCAGTCGCGCCAACCGCTGGCCTGGGTTGGTGCCGGCCATCGTGACCAATACAGATGACCCCAATAACTGGGGGCGGGTCAAGGTTAAGTATCCATGGATGTCCGACCAGGAAGAGAGCGACTGGGCGCGTGTCGTGGGCGCCGGTGCAGGGCCAAACTGCGGCTTGCACCTTCTCCCCGCTGTAAACGACGAGGTGCTGGTGGGGTTCATCCAGGGGGATTTCGCCGGCCCTGTGGTCGTCGGCGGCTTCTGGAACGGAAGACACGCGCCGCCGCCTGAGGTGACCAACGCAAGCCAGGGGGAGAAGCCGCTGGTGCGCACCTGGCATTCGCGCACAGGCCATTGGATCGCCATGCACGACAACCGGGACAACAAGATCGAAATTGTCACGGCGGGTGGCCAGCGTTTCGTGCTCGACGACGCGGCCAGGAAAATCACCATTGAGGGAACGCAAGACATGGAAATTAAGGTGCGGAGCAATCTACGGATCGAGACCGGCGGCGACCTCAATATCGAAGCGAGAGGCAGCCTTAACGTCCAGGCAAACGGAGAGCATGGATCTGCAGGCTGCGCAGCAGGTCAATGTAACCGGTGCTCACCATCAATTTGAACTAGGAGGTGCACAGATGGGACAACCCGCCGCCAAGCAGGGCGACCAGATCACAGGCACCGACATTCACATCGTGCTGGTGCCGTCTGCCTCGGGTTCGACGCCGGCGTCGCTCCCGCATCCGTTTCTTGGCCTGCTCGACGGCAGCCTCAGCCACAACGTGAATATTATGCACCGGCCCGCGGCTATTGTCGGCAGCACGGCGACAAACTCGCCACCTCACATACCGACGCCGCCCGGGGTGTCCTTCCAGATACCTCCTACCAACCAGGGGCGCGTCACATCGGGCAGCGGCACGGTAATGATCAACGGCAGGCCGGCGGCACGCAACGGTGATTCGGCACAAACGTGTGGCGAACCGCCCAATACACAGGCTACAATAGTAGCCGCCGGCACAGTCATGGTTGGATAATCGATCGATATTCACTCGCAACCGATTTGGCGGAGAATGCAGATGGAAGAACGGTCGGGGCTGGATTTGATTGTCGGCCGTGGATGGTCTTTCCCAATCAGAGTCGGCCCCCAAGGTGGGATAGCACTAAGCACGGAGCAGGACGAGATCGAAGAAGCGATCCGCATCATCCTTGCTACAGCCAAGGGCGAACGGGCTATGCGTCTGGACTTCGGCAGCAGGCTGCACGAGCTGGTCTTCGAACCAAACAACAGCCAAACCGCCGCCCAGGCGCGCCGCTATGTCGAGGAAGCGCTGGGAATGTGGGAGCCGCGCATCCGCGTCATGGAGGTGAAAGTGCAACATGTTGACGGCGAGCTGGACAACGACACCGGCAGCCACCTCCGATTTGAAATTATTTATGAGATCAAGAGCATCCATGATGTGCGCAGCCTGGTCTTTCCTTTCTACCTGATTCCTGGCGAAACTGGAGCAAGTTGATGTCACTGCCAAAACCGGTCCTGGATGATCGCCAGTTTCAGACGATCGTCGACGAAGCAAAAAAGCGCATTCCGCACTACTGTGCCGAGTGGACCGATCACAACGTAAGCGACCCGGGCATCACCTTGATCGAGCTGCTGGCGTGGATGACCGAGATGACGATCTACCGGCTGAACCAAGTGCCGGACCTGCACTTCATTAAGTTTATGGAAATGCTCGGCATCCGACTGCAGGAGCCCTACCCTGCGCACACAGAGGTCACGTTTTGGCTGACGGCTCCCCAGCCGGCGCCAGTGCTGATCCCTACCGGTACCGAGGTTTCCACCACTCAGACCGAGACACGCAGCCCGGTTATCTTCACTACCGACCAGGAATTTACGATCCATGTGCCCAGTTGGAAAGCGCTGTATGTGCGGACCGTCACTGGGGAAGGGAAACACCGGTTCCGCGAAGAAAGCATACGTCGCATCACCGGTACCTTTTACACGGGCGGGGAAGGTATGGAGGCATTTTCATCGCGTCCCCGCACCGGCGATGCCCTGTATTTCGGATTTGACAATGACCTCAGCCGCCATATTCTACGGCTTGAGTTCGAATGCAACTCTGCATTCGGCACGGGCATCGACCCGACCCTGCCACCCTACGAGTGGCAGGTTGCCACCGGCAGGGCCGACCAGCCTTGGCTGTCGTGTGGCCAACCCGACCTCGACACGACAGGTGGGCTGAACAACAACGGGGCCATGCAGATCCACCTCCCAGCCATGGGGCGCAGCACCGTGGAAGGCCAGGAAGGGTACTGGGTGCGCCTGCGCGTGATGGATATACCGCAGGAAGCCCAGGATCACGGCATGATGCCCTATGACCGTTCGCCGCGCCTGCGCCGGGTCGGGGAGCCGCGCGCGATGGGTGGGACGGTGCCCGCCACTCACTGCCAGACGGTGCAGCAGGAGATCTTAGGCACGAGCAACGGTGAGCCAGGCCAGCGTTTCAGGCTGCAGCATGTGCCACTGCTGAAACGCGGCGCAGGCGAGAATCTTGTCGTTATACGCGGTGATGCCGGCGAAGAATGGGAAGAGGTGACCGATTTTGCGGACTCGCAGCCGGCTGATCCGCACTATACACTCGACAGCATCACGGGTGAATTGCGACTTGGCCCGGCCATACGGCAACCAAACGGCCAGATTTGTCTCTACGGGCGGGTGCCTGAGCGCGGTGCCACGCTCCTGCTCAAGCGGTATCGTTTTGGCGGAGGAACCAAGGGCAACGTCGAGGCAGGTCGCCTGGACACACTAAAGACCTCGATTCCGTATGTCATGCAGGTTCGCAACCGCCAGCCTGCGACCGGCGGAACTGACCCGGAATCGCTAGAGGCGGCTATGCTGCCGCACGCCAAGACTGCTGCGCACGCGAGCCCGCGCAGTTACAGCGGAAGACTTTGAGGTCCTCGCCGAGCAAGCACTGCCCTCGGCCATCGGCCGGGTCAAGTGTGTCGAGCCGCTGCCGGACGATGCCGAGCGCGTCCGGGCCGGTCTTGTCCATGTGGTGGTAATCCCAAACGTGCGCAATCCAGAGGGCTATCTATCCCCAGACCTGTTGACCCCTGATCCAGCCGACCTGGCCAAACTCGAAGCATATCTAGACGAGCGCCGGATGCTGACAGTGCGACTGCGGGTGAGCCAGCCTGCGTACGAATGGGTTGCGGTACGCGTGCGCCTGCGCGAGGTGCTCGGCGTCGATCGTCGACGCCTCCAGGAGGCGATCCTAGAGCGTCTGTATCGCTTTATCAATCCGCTACGCGGTGGTTCGAACGGCAAGGGTTGGCCATTTGGCCGTACGTTGTATGAATCAGATGTTCATCAATGTCTGCAAGGCACTCCCGGTGTACTGTACACCAGTGCGCTGGAAATTTTTCGGGCGCAGCCAGGCGGCAATGCAATCGGGGAGGCAGTCAGGTCGGTTTCCTTGCTGCGCCACGGAGTATTCGTGTCAGGTATCCATACAGTGGTGTTCGAGTGAGAGGCGAGCAGCGATATAGGTTAAGGTGGGAAATAACGTGACCGAAACGCTTGGGGGTCAAACAACTTTTTTGCTGCAGATCCAAGGGGATGGAAAGCAGTGGGAATTTCCCTTGCCGCTGGGCCAGACCACAATTGGGCGTGCCACTACGAACAACCTGCAACTGTCAGATAGCTACGTGTCGTCAAACCATGCCCGCGTGATAAATGACGGGCAAAAGTGCCAGATCGTTGACACGAAAAGCACCAATGGCACCAAGGTCAATGGGCTGCTGCTGCAGCCTGACGTCAGCCATGAACTGCGGACAGGGGACCGCATCGAAATTGGACCCTACACACTCGAATTGGCAGTAGACGAGAGCAGTGCTGCCCAGTTGGAGGATCTGCCACCAGCTGACGTGACGGGTGAGTCACAGTTGCCGGTGGCACCGCCAGAGCCTGCACCCCCTGCGCAATCTCCGGCTGCATCACCTTTGCCGCCGCCTCCCCTTCCGCCAGCGCCACCGGTAGCGGGGCTGCGCAGAAATGTGCCCTATAACGGCACCGTACCACCGGGCCTAGCGCGCGACAGTATGCGCCTGCTGTATTATCTGCCCGAGATCTACCATGGAGGGCGCAGCAGCGCCAGAGAGGAAGATAGCAATCACGACGGGAGCACCGACTTCCTGGCGCGATTTCTGGCATTCTCGAGTCGATCTTGCTGCCTGTTGACTGGACTGTCGACAACTTCGACCTGTTTCTGGGAGTATACACGGCGCCGGCTGAGTTCCTGCCTTGGCTCGTCAACTGGTACGGGATCGCCTTTGATGCGAGCTGGACGGAAGGGATGCAACGAGCCTTTCTCGCGGAAGCCGGGGAATTGTTTGCGCTGCACGGAACGCGGCGAGCGATGGCACGTTTAATCGAGTTGTATACGGGCCAACGTCCAGAGATCATCGAAGAGCGTGAAGGTCTGGCGCCTTATCATTTCGTCGTCAAGCTCCACCAACGCCCGCAGAACGAATCGCTGCTCAAGGCGCTGATCAACGCCAACAAGCCAGCACACACTGTCTACCTATTAGAGTATTAATGGCGGCGCCGTCCAGGGGATCAACGATGACTCTGAAACTGGGTAACATGTTACCGTCGAGTTGGAGGCGCTACCGAATTCTAAGCAGCGGTGCAACGGATCCTGGGAAGGTTCGTTCCAACAATGAGGACGCTTTTGTTCTCTTTACAAGTGAACTATCGCGCAAGGAGAACGGCAGCTCCGGCCAGGCAAGTATAGCCGTGCTCGCAGATGGTGTGGGTGGAGCCATAGCAGGCGAACGTGCCAGTCAACTCGCCGTAGAGACGATTCACACGGCGTTTAAAGCTGGCGCCGCCGGCCAGGACACTGGGTCTGTTGCCGCGCAACTAGACAATGCCATTCAGGCAGCGAACCAAGCCATCGTTACGACTGCCCAAGCCGATCCCGAACTCACCGGTATGGCCAGCACGATCGTCATCGCCATCATTGAGGACTCCTCGTTGTACATCGCGCATGTCGGCGACAGCCGCAGCTATCTGGTTCGCGACGGAACAGCCCAACAGTTGACAACAGATCACTCGTGGATTCAAAGTGCTCTCGATGCCGGCCTGCTCACACTTGATGAAGTAGAGAACCACCCCAAGCGTCATGTCGTCACTCGCTCTTTGGGTCTACAGCCCATTGTAGAGGTTGACCATACCATACGCATGCCTGTCCAGGAGAGAGGCGCACAAACAGATCGGGGGCCGGCAACCCTGGTCGACCGATTATTGGTGCATCCGGGTGACATCATCGTACTGTGTTCCGATGGCCTGACCGATGCACTGTCAGTCGAACAGATTGAGCAGGTAGTGAACGCTACACCGTTTGGCGAGACGGCCCAAACACTCGTCAACCGCGCCAACGAGGCCGGCGGCCCCGATAACGTCACAGTTGCGCTAATGAAGGTGGCAAGGAACTACTGGCCAGCAGCAATTGCCGGTGGTGGCCTCATCTCTGTGCTGCTGCTTGCCGGGCTTATGACGACAGCAGCCCTGTCGTCGTCGGCACTGTCGAGCGCAACGCTGGCTGCTGCGCCTGCGCCAACGATAACAGTGGCATCGCGGGCCACTCAGACGCGGTCACCCGCGCCATCACGTGCACTCGAACAAGCGTCTCCTACACTCGTGCCCGTTGTCGGCACTGCTGCAAAAACCGGCGCAGAGTTGCCGACATCCGTGTCCGGTACTGTCGTTGTGCACCAGACCGCCACCAGCAATTTCACGGGCGCCGCAGTCCCCACCCCAGTTGCGCCTCAAAGTGCCAGCGACAAAGCAGTTGTGCCGCCACCGTCAAGCGGTAACCTCGAAACTTCGCGAGAGAGCCTGCTGTCCCCAGTCGAGGGTGCAGAGCTTGACGGCCCAGTAACGTTTTCTTGGGTCGTCAATGCAGATCTCCAAGATCCGAATAGATTCTATGAGCTCGTCTACTGGGGTGCAGCTGAGTCACAGAACAGCGCTCGACAACTGGCGCCACCAATCGCCAGTTCCTTAAGCACGACATTGAGCGTACAGCTGGGTTCTATATCTGAATCGCTGTTCCCACCCGGTGAGTACTTTTGGAGTGTGCGCGTGCCGTCAGATACGGATGGTGCACCCAGCACGTTCCTTGATGCAGGACGCAAATTCACCTATAGTTTGACTGCGGCTAATAGCGCAGTTCCAGCACCCACCATCTACCCTGGCGCCGTGCAAACGTCCAGTGATCCTGCCCGTTAACAGCTTGCACTAGGTCATTATCGGCTACCATAGTGGGCGTTGGCGGCCCTTCCAAACCCGGGGGTGGCGCCGGGAACACGGCCACCACGTAGCGATCCAGGATTGCGCTGCGATTTGGCCAAACAAAATCGTCGGCGGCGTCAGCGGTGCCGCGGGTGTCGACAATGCGGCCGTCTGTGGCCCACAGCTGCGCCAGCAGCGCCAAATCACCGCTGCGCGAGGCCTCACGTTCGGCGGCGATCAGCTGTGGGATGGCGACGTCCGCAGGTGCAGAGACATAGGATGGTGGGGCGATCGTGGGTACGGCCGTGGGCAAAATGCGAGCCGGGGCACGCGTGCAGCCGCGCCAGTAAAAGTAGCACCAGTAAACTAACACAACGCTTTGGCATTTGTCGGAAACCGTTCTATACTCACAGCCTATGAACCCAGTAATCTTTCAACTCGGACCCTTTTCGCTCCACTGGTATGGCATCTTTATCGTCGGCGGCGCCGCCCTGGCCGCCTACCTCGCCTCGCGCACTGCCGCCAAGGCGGGGGAAAACCCGGACCATATCTGGAACATGTTGGCCTGGGCGTTGATCTGCGGCATTATCGGCGCCCGTCTCTACCACGTCTTCAGCACACCCGCTAACGGCATCGGCTGGGACTATTATCGCAATAATCCGGGCGAAATCTTCAACTTTATGAACGGTGGATTTCGCGGGCTGGGCATCTACGGCGGCCTGGTCGGCGGCATCCTTGCGATCATCGTCTACAGCCTGATCAACAAGCTGGACTTTGTTAAGTTCCTGGACTTCCTGGCGCCTAACGTGCTGCTGGCACAGGCAATCGGGCGCATGGGCAACTTTGTCAACCAGGAACTCTACGGCCCGCCGACCACCCTGCCGTGGGCCTTTCACATCAATCCCCGATTTCCCTGCCAACTGCCAGCCGGCGTGCCGATGAACGTACAGCCGTGCGGCGCACAAGACGTGCTGTCGCAGGCAACACTCGACTGGTATGCAACCAACGGCTTCCACCCGACTTTCTTCTACGAAGCGTTGTGGAACCTGGCCATGTTTGCGATCCTCACATTTGTGTTCAAGCGCTATGGCGAACGCTTCCGCAAAGGCGACGCCGTGCTGTTCTACTTCATCGCCTATCCCTTGGGCCGCTTCTGGGTCGAGATGTTCCGCCCCGACGCCTGGGTGATGGGCCGCATGGCGACGGCGCAGTGGATCGCAATTGGCTGCATTGCCGTCAGCGTCATCATTTTGGTGATTCGCCATATTGGCTGGAACTGGCGTACACACCCTGCCGACGCGATGACGTACATGCAGGGCAAGCCGCCGGTGGAACTCACAGAGACGCCGGCAGCGACGTGAACAAGTGGCATGATGTCCCCGGGACCTGCAAGCGACCGCTTGCGGTCGCCGGTCCCGGGGACATTTTCTTTGTCAGTACCGAGTCAACGCCCCGATTTTCCCCGCCTTCTCCAAGCCGTCGTGCTGTTCGATCACGGTTACGCCGATGTTCTGCACCAGCGCCCGGCGCAGGCAGCTTTCCACGGCATCGGGTAGACTCTGCACGCGGCCGCTTTGTAGATCTGCCTCTTCGTCGAGTTCCAACAGGACGTGGCCGCTGTCCACAAAACGATAGGCAGGTTGGGCATAGTCGTTGAGCGTAACGACGTGTGCCGCACGTCCCTGCTGCACAGCCGTCAGCGTTTCTTCAAGCCCTAACACGGCATTGCCGCCCTGCCATGCCGTCGCGATGACGCGGTCGGCGATGGCATTGGCCTCGCGTACTTCCTCCTTGGCTGCCAGCTCCAGGGCACGGTCGCGCAGGTCGTTCGGCGTGGCGTTGGCATCTGCCGCAATCTGGCCGATGATCATCGAGCGCAGGCGATTGCTCAACAAGTCCTTAAAATGCGCCACATTTTTGTCCGTACCCGCCAGGATCAGGCGGCGCGTGCCGCTGTTGCGGTAGAACTCCTCGGCCAGCTCGGCCGCCTCCTGCAGGTTCTGGCGCGCCTGGCCGGTTTCATGGCGCTGGATCCGGGGGTTGGCCCAGCCGCCGCCGCGGTGCAGCTTGACCTCCTCGCCCATGTAGCCCTCGGCGTTCTCAAGCACGCCCATGTTGAACAGGTACAGGCGTGCGCCTTCCTGGTCCACATGCACGACGCCGCAGCGTTCGTAGATATCCAGCATACGCGCCAACTGGCGGACATACGGGCGAAAGCTGACAAAGGCAAAGTCCTCGACGGGCACGGCAAAGCTGAAAGCCCACCAAAAGTCCTTCTTGGCGCAGCTAAACAAGATGACGCTCAAGCCCTGGCGATTGTAGCCCATCTCGACATAGTTTTGGACACGCTTGATGTCTTCGGGGTCGGCACCCTCCACGCCGGCCAGCAGGTTGCGCAGGGTCACCTTGTGAGATTCGCCGGTGCGCCGCCTGGGATCGACGTTGAGGTAGACGCTGAGGACTGGTGCGTCATAGCTTTCAAACTCGACTGCACGTTGAACATCCTGTTCCGTCAACATGAATATGCCTCCTGCGATGAAGGATTTAAAGAAAGCACAAGCCTAGATTTCCTTGTGCATGTACAGCTCACCCAGCGTAAAGCCGCGGCCGGCATAGTAGGCGCGTGTGCCGGTAGCGGCAATCACACTCAAACGCTGGAAGCCGGCCTCGCACCCGATGCGCTGCGCGGCATCGAGCAGCTGCGTGCCAAGCCCCACGTGTTGGGCAGCGCCGGGCTTTTCGTCTCCAATCGAGAGTGCCGGCCCGTAGACGTGGACCTCACGGATCAGCGCGCTGTCGGCTATCTCTTCCAAAAACGCCCGGCTGCCCGCCTTGGGTCCCGCCGGCATATGCAAGGGCAGGCTCAGGCGCAGGAAACCGGCAATCAGTCCAGGCTCGCCGTAACGCTCGTTGGTCACAAACTGCAGGAAATATTCATCCGTCAGATCAGTTGCATAGCGATACACCTGCAGCGTCAAATGTTCGGGCTGCACGTCGCGGCGCCGAATCTCGCGGCAGCGGATGCAGCCGCAGCGCTGGCCCCGGCGCGCCAGCTCTTCATGCACCACCTGGCGCAAATTGCTCATCCTGACGCCGGCCTGGATATGATGCGCAGGAATGTCGCGAAACAGCCGGTTGATGCGAGTATAGGGCGGAATCGTCGGCTTTACGTCGGCCAGCAGTTGCTACCAACTCGTCTTCGGTATACGGCTGATAGACGCCCCTGCTGGTAATAGTCGTACAACAGTGTATCGGCGAGCAGCGAGCAGGGATAGATCTTCAGTTCGTCGGGGCGAATGGCTGGATCCGAGAAGAAACGGGCAAAATCGGCGCGGTCGCTTGTCCGGCGTTGCGCCATACAAGTTTGGCATCCAATGGAGATGCAGCTTGAAACCCGCCGTGCGCAGCAGGCCCAATGCCTGCCGCACAGAGCTGACGTCGTGCCCGCGCTGATTCAGGCTCAGGATTTCATCGTCCAGGCTCTGCACGCCGATCTGGACCTTGGTCACGCCGAGCCGGCGCAGATGGCGAATCTCCTCGGGCGTAATCCAGTCGGGCCGCGTCTCGACCACCAGACCGACATTGCGGTGTGCCGCCTGCACGTTGAAGGCCTGTGCCTCTTCCAGCGAGCGGGAGCCGCCGTAGGCGGGATCGCCCGCAGCGTTCATGGCATCAAAACAGCGCTGCACAAACCACTCCCGGTAGTCGCGGCTGTAGGCACTCCACGTGCCGCCCAGGATCAGAAGTTCCACCTTTGAGGCGTCGTGGCCGATACCTTCGAATGCCTGGATGCGCCCAAGCGTCTGCTTATAGGGGTCAAACCCATCGCGCTCGGCACGCTGGCAGCCCGGTTCGTCGTAGAGGTAGCTCTTGGGCATCCGCCAGTCGTCAGGGCAGAAGATGCACTTGCCCGGGCAGCCGGCCGGGCGCCGTCAGCACCGTCACCGGCGCCACCCCACTCTGCGTGCGCATCGGCTTCATGCGAATGCGTTTTTCAAGGAGCGGATCGGCCTCAACATCACCCTCAGCGACGAGGTGGCGATAGCCTGCGACCAGGTTTGCTTTAGAATACAAACCGCTGCCATGCTTAGGATGGCGCAGCAGCACCGACTGCAGCGAGTGGCGTTCGTGCCATTCTGCCTCGGGCACGGCCAGGACTTCGCGAAAAATGGCGTTTAGAACTGCGCTGTGATCTGCCGCATTAAAGTCGCGCCGCTTGGCCTGCCAGGCAGCGCTTTTTTCGAGGACGTCACTTGGAATATCTTCTACTGCGAGGATTCGCTTCATGCTAGAAAAACACCTACTCACCCGGCCTGAGTGTTCTCAAGGACGAAAGGCGATATAATCACCGCATGAGTAGCCAGGAACCTGCATCCAGTATACCACAGCCAAGCCCGCGCGGACAGGGTATGCCCGCTACAATTCAAGCCCGGCTGTTGGACCTCAACCGCCAGTTCTATGCGACAGTAGCGGGCGAGTTTGACCTCACCCGCCACGGGCTGCCCAGCGGCATGATCGACCTGGCGGGACGCCTTGCAGCGCACGCGCGTGTGACTGGCAGGGAAACGATGCACGTGCTCGACGTAGGCTGCGGCAACGGCCGCTTTGCCCGCGCTATGGCGCAGGTTGGGCAAGGTGCCGACTACCTGGGCGTCGATGCCGATGAGCGCCTGTTGGCAGCCGCCGCCGCGCAGACGACATCACTACCCCAAATCAAGGTCCGCCTGATGCAGGTCGATATTGCCCAGCCCGACTGGCGGGAGCAGCTTGGCACATGGCGAACCATTTGACGCCGTGGTCTGCCTGGCCGTGCTGCACCACTTTCCCGGGCTGGCGCTGCGCCAGCGCATCGTGGCCGACTTCGCCCACCTGTTGGCGCGGCACGGCGTCCTAGCGTTGTCCACCTGGCAGTTTCTCACGAGCGAACGCCTCACGGCCAAGCAGGTCGAATGGGCCGAATTGGGCATCGATCCGGCCGACATCGAACCGGGCGACGCCCTGCTGCCGTGGAATCAAGGCACATATGCCGTGCGCTATGTCCATCAACTCGAGCTAGACGAAGTTGAGCTACTCGCGCGCGGCGCCGGCCTCCGTGTGACGGATACATTTCGGGCAGATGGCAAGGAAGGCAATCTCAACCTGTACACATTATTGCAAGTATAGGTTTGCCGTCTCGGTTGCGGCTGTGATATGTTGACCTGAAAATGAATTCTCATCCTCACATGGAGATGGAAGAAACGAAGTAACTATGTCATCGATATTGGCCGACCAACGCACTGACGACCTGATTGCTGCCTACAAGGAGCATTTTGGCGCCGAGCCGACGCACTTAAGCAGCGGGCCCGGCCGCGTGAATTTGATCGGCGAACACACCGACTACAATGAAGGCTTTGTGCTGCCGGTTGCGCTCAAGCGCGACGTGCGCTTTGCCTTTCGCCCGCGCGGCGATCGCCACGTACGGCTGTTCTCACTCGAATACGGCGAAACCTACGAGTTTGATCTGGACAATTTTGCCTTCAACGACGCCATGCTGTGGGCCAACTATGTGCAGGGCATGGCGTGGAGTCTCGAGCAGTCGGGTATCGCCTTAACCGGAATGGACGCTGCACTTAGCGGCAACGTGCCGCGCGGAAGCGGTTTGAGCAGCTCAGCGGCCGTAGAGGTTGGGGCGGCACATGCCTTTCTGGCAGCTGCCGGCCAGCTTGGGCATCTCAGCGGCCCCCAAATTGCCCGTGCTGCGCAGCGCGCCGAAAACGAGTATGTAGGCGTAAACTGCGGCATCATGGACCAGTTTATCAGCGTACTCGGCCGTGAGAACCACGCCCTGCTGATCGACTGCCGCTCGCTGACCTACGAGTTGATCCCCATGCCGGCTGAGGCTTCGTTGGTGATCGGCAACACGCGTGCCAGCCGCTCGCTTGCGTCCAGCGCCTACAACGAGCGCCGCCAGGAATGCGAGACCGGCGTCGCCCTGCTCGAACCAATGCTGCCCGGTATCCGCGCCTTGCGGGACGTGACCAGCGCCCAGTTGGAAGAGCACAAAGCTGTGCTGCCGGCTACTGTGTATCGCCGCTGCCGCCATGTGGTGAGCGAAAATGAGCGGGTGTTACAGACAGTCGACGCATTTCGCCGCAATGATCTCGTGACGGTTGGCCAGCTGATGAACGCCAGCCACGAAAGCCTGCGCGACGACTATGCCGTCAGCAGTGCGGCACTCGACGCCATGGTCGAGGCCATGCGCAGCGTGCCGGGCTGCTACGGCGCCCGCCTGACGGGCGCCGGTTTTGGCGGCTGTGCCGTGGCGCTCGTCCAGCCAGGCGCTGAGCAAGCGATGGCCGACGCCATTTTTGAGCAGTATCCCAAAGCAACCAACATCTGGCCGGAAGTGTACACGACACGGGCCAGCGACGGCGCACAAGTCGTCCAGATCCAATAGAGTGACTATCCATATTAAGGAGCTAACAATGGCAAACCTCGTTCTAGGACCCTCCGGTGGCAACGGCGGCCATGCATTTGAAGGCTATACGATTCCCGACGGCGCCAAGGTACAGGAGATTCGTGTTAATGCAGGATTTTATGTCGACGGGCTGCAGCTCATCTGTGTCGACGCTGTGGGGACGGTGATCGAACTGTCTCACCTGGGCGGCAGAAGCGGCTTCCGCCACACCATCACGCTCGACGCCGACGAATATCTCACGGGCATCAGTGGACGCAGCGGGCGCTACATTGACAGCATTCGCTTTCACACCAACAAGCGCGTCACCGACAGCATCGGCGGGCGCGGTGGCGAAAACGAGTATCACTTCGAAGCTGCGGCCAACGGCGAAGTTGCAGGCCTTTTTGGCCGCGCTGACTGGTATATGGATTCGTTGGGGGTTGTCTTGCGGGACCGCGTGGTGGCAGCCAGCGCAGCTGCCAGCAGCCGCGCCAGCGCGGCGCCGGTGAAGGCGGCCAAGAGCACGAAGGCCGCCGCGCCCAAGGCAGAATCTAAGGCCCCAGCAGCAAAGGCCGCACCTGAGAAGGTGGCACCAGCCAAGGCGGCACCGGCAAAGACGGCAAGGCAACGAAAGCGCCAGCCGTAGCGGTCGCTGCCCCTGCAGCAGTCGCTGGCAGCCAAGCCCGCGAGCAAGAGCCGCAAGAAGACGGCGCCGGAGAGCGAACTCGTGGCCATTCCTGATTCTGGCCCCGTCGCTCCGGCGGCACCCGACCTGGTGGCCATTCCGGATTCCGGCCTGTGACGCCGGCGGCGCCTGATCTGGTCGGCATTCCGGAGTCGGGACCGGTGGATGCCACCGCGCCCGAGTACGTCGGAATTCCCGACTCACCCAAGGTTGAGGTCGAGTCCGCTGCGATCGCGGCAGGGACACGCGCCGCCACCGTCGAGTGGGCGCAGCAGCCCAGGCGGACGACTTGACGAAGATCGAGGGCATCGGTCCCAAGATCGCCCAGGTACTCGCCGATGCCGGCATCACCACATTTGCCGCGCTGGCGGGCACATCTGCCGGTCGCCTGCGGGAGATCCTCAATGCCGCCGGCAGCCGCTACCGCATCACCGATCCCACAACCTGGCCCGAGCAGGCGGCCCACGCTGCGGCTGGGGATTGGGACAAGTTCAACGAGCTTGTCGGCAGGCTCAAGGCCGGTAAGCGAGCGTAAGTGTAAGAGCCATATCCCGGGGACCGGCGACCGCAAGCGGTCGCTTGCCGGTCCCCGGGACATTACCTCATACTCAACTGATCGCCTCGGCCGCCAGGTGATCCGTCCGGTTGTGGCTGTGGAGCCGCCATGTTTCGCGGTCCTGGTGCTCTACCAGCTGGAAATGGGTGACGGCCGTGTTGCTGGTCCAGATCTCACAGCGCTGCCACGGGCCAACGTTGAAAATGTGTTGGAACGAAGCCTCGATGACGCCGCCGTGACAGACGGCGATCACGGTCTGGCCGCGGTGCTTGGCGATCAAGCTCTCAATGAAACTGCCCACGCGGGTGCGGAAATGCATCCACGATTCGACCGTATCCCCGCCCATCATGCTGGGCGCAAAGGGGCGTGCACTCGCCCAATAGTCGACATACTGATTGGGCAGCGATTCCCTTGTAAAAGCCGTGTGATCGATCTGGTTGTTGCCGATTTCGCGGATGCGGTCGTCAAAGCAGATCGTCATATCGTAGGCGCGGGCCAACGCCTCGGCAGTTTCGCGCGCCCGCTGCATGGTGCTGGCATAAATCATATCGACCTGGGACAGCCGCGTGGGCAAGAATGCAGCAAGCGCAGCGGCCTGCCGCTGGCCGAGTTCAGTGAGCGGCTCGTCTGTATTGCCTTGCGCCCAGTCGGGTAGATTCACGTAACTCTGCCCATGGCGCACAAGATATAAATGCATAAAACTCCGATTCCCTTCTATCCAATCGCCCGTATCATGCAAAGTCCGTATCATATCACGCTCGGCAGCGTTGGTTGGACGGAAGCACGGGCGCTGCCAAGATTGACAAAAGCAAGCCAAACGAATAGCGTATCGATATGACCACTCGCCTCTATTACGACGATTCCTACTGCACGACCTTTGATGCCACGGTCACAGCCATCGGCGAAGTCGGAGGCCGCCCGGCCGTACAGCTTGACCGCACCTTTTTCTATCCCACCTCCGGTGGCCAGCCCCATGACACCGGCACATTGGCGGGCGCAGACGTGATCGACGTCCTGGTGCAGGATGACATCCTGTGGCACGTGCTGGCAGCGAGCGCGGCGCTCGAACCAGGACAGGTTGTGACCGGTAGCATCGACTGGCAGCGCCGTTACGACCACATGCAGCAGCACTCGGGCCAGCACCTGCTGTCGCAGGTATTTTATCGGCTGTTTGGGTTTGAGACGGTATCCGTCCATTTTGGCGCGACGGAGTCTACCTTGGATCTCGACGCTGCAACGGTAGAATCCGACCAACTGGCGGCGGCAGAGCAGGAGGCAAACCGGCTGGCTTACGCAGCGCTGGCAATTACAGCATACGGGGTGGAACAGGATGCCCTTGCGGCCGTGCCCCTGCGCCGCCCGCCCAAGGTTACGGGCATCGTGCGCATCGTGGAGATCGCCGAGTTTGATTACTCAGCTTGCGGCGGCACACATGTACACACGACAGCCGAAATCGCGCCCATTAAAATCGTGCGCCAGGAGCGGCGTCGCGGGCAGACGCGCGTAACCTTCTTGTGCGGACTGCGTGCCACGCGTGATTATGCGGAAAAGCATCGCTTGCTCGTCGAGGCGGCCAACGTCTTTTCCACCGACATCACCGCCGTGCCTGCGCTTGTGCAGCGTTCGCTCGACCAGGCGCGTGAGCTCCAGCGGCAGGTCGATGCGCTGACGGAGCA
Organism: uncultured Chloroflexia bacterium; assembly: GCA_963701415.1. Lineage (GTDB taxonomy): Bacteria > Chloroflexota > Anaerolineae > Caldilineales > Caldilineaceae > Fredericiella. The sequence goes on along the minus strand of CAVPAH010000011.1, from coordinate 132,528 downwards.
GCTCGTCACCTACGAAGATCCGTGAACTGCTGGCCGGCGCGCGCAGATCGACGGCGAGCTGCGCGTGATACAGAAAGTATATGTCGACCGCAGCGTGGATGCGCTGAAGCAGGCGGCCAGCCTCCTGCGCAGCCAGCCTCGAACACTGGCCCTGCTCGGCACGCAAAGCGGCGGTAAGCTCACGCTGCTGTTTGGGCGCAGCGATGACGTTGCGCTGCACGCCGGCAACCTGCTGCGCGATACACTGAAAGCCTTTGGCGGCAACGGCGGCGGGCGCCCCGAACTGGCCCAAGGGGGCGGCGTCGATCCCGCGCAGGCCGGAGCCATGCTCGATTATGCACACAATCTCGCCACCACCCACACCAAGGAGTGAAGCCTGTGACGACGCACCACCACCTGCCTGCCGTGGCGCTTGAATCGACAGTTATTTCGCACGGTCTCCCCTATCCGCACAACTTGACCCTGGCGCAGGAGATGGAGGAGATCGTGCGGCAAGGGGGCGCCGAACCGCGTACGATCGCCATTCTTGGGCGGCGAGTTGGTGGCGGGCCTCAGCTATGCCCAGCTCCATCACCTTGCCACGGCACAGAACGTGCGCAAGGTCAGCCGGCGTGATCTCCCGGTCGTGGTCGCCCGCGAGCTTGACGGCGCCACCACGGTAGCAACCACCATGTGGGTGGCGCACCGCTTTGGCATCCAGGTCTTTGCCACCGGCGGTATCGGCGGCGTCCATCGCGGGAGCAAAGGCGGCACCAGCAGCGACATCAGTGCCGATCTGCAGGAACTGGCGCAGACGCCCGTGATCGTCGTGTGTGCCGGCGCCAAGGCCATCCTTGACCTGCCCGGCACACTGGAATACCTGGAAACCTTTGGCGTCACCGTCGCCGGCTACGGCACGGACGAGTTTCCGGCCTTCTACAGCCGCAGCAGCGGCTTGCCCGTCGACGTGCGCTGCGACAGCGCCGGCGGAGGTTGTTGCCATCTGGCGCGCCAAGCAGAAGCTTGGCCTCCCCGGTGGGCTGCTCGTCACCGTGCCAGTGCCCGTGGACGACGAAATTCCTGCCGCCGAGATCGAGCCTACAATTTTGCAGGCCGTAGCCGAGGCCGAAATGCAGGGGCTCCGGTCCGCCGAAGTCACCCCGTTTCTGCTCACCCGTATCGCCCAGCTCAGCGGCGAGCGCAGCCTGCGTGCCAATCTCGCGCTCCTCAAAAACAATGCCCGCGTCGCCGCCGAGATTGCCGTGGCGCTGCGCCAATCTGAGCTCGAGGAAGTACCCGAGCGCGAGGCGTTCTCATAGCAGCACAAAAAAGGCGCCGGGGGATTGTCCCCGGCGCCTTGATTACGTTCGCGTTCTGACCTTAGTCTGCTGCAGCAGCCGCCGCTGGTGCCGGCGTCGAGCCGCCCTTGCCGATCAGCTGCAAGAACTCCTGGCGTTCCATCACTTCACGCTCCAGCAGCGTCTCTGCAATCAGCACCAACTGCTCGTTGCGCCGTGTGAGAATCTCGATCGCACGCTTGTAGGCCTGATCAACGATACGCCGCACTTCGCGGTCGATCTTGCGGGCGACGTCCTCGCTGTAAGAGCGCTGTTCGCCAAGTTCCATGCCCATAAAGGGATTGGCATCGCCCTGCTGAAGCTGCATGGGGCCAATGACGTCGCTCATGCCAAAGCGGGTCACCATGGCCTTAGCCACCTTGGTCACGCGCTCCAGATCAGTTGCGGCGCGGGTCGAAGGCTCGTGGAAGATCAGCTCTTCTGCTGCACGCCCGGCCAGCAGACCGGCAATCGAATCCTCGTACTCGGAGCGACTGCGCAGATTCTTGTCTTCATCCGGCAGAGGCATGACATAGCCCAGCGACTGCCCACGGCTGACGATGGTGATCTTGCCCACCGCCTTCCGAGTGCAGCAGTTCCTCCATCACCAGCGCCCTGCCCGCTTCGTGATAGGCCACGACGCGGCGATCCTTTTCGTCGAGCACACGGCTGCGCCGCGCCGGACCCGCCATCACCCGCTCGATCGATTCGACCATTTCCGACATGGAGATCGAGCGCTTGTTGCGGCGTGCCGCAAGGATGGCAGCCTCGTTGATCAGATTCTCCAAGTCGGCGCCGACCATGCCGACCGTTTGCGACGCCACGACGGCCAGATCTACATCGGAAGCCAACGGCTTGCCGCGGGCGTGCACCTTGAGGATCGCTTCGCGGCCGCGGCGGTCGGGGCGATCGACCACAACCTTGCGGTCGAAGCGGCCAGGACGCAGCAGGGCCGGGTCCAGAATGTCGGGCCGGTTGGTGGCGGCGACGATGACAATGTTCGTGTCGGTGTCAAAGCCGTCCATCTCGACCAGGATCTGGTTGAGCGTCTGCTCGCGCTCGTCGTTGCCGCCGCCCAGCCCGGCGCCGCGATGGCGGCCGACGGCGTCAATCTCGTCGATGAAGATGATGCAGGGCGAGTTCTTCTTGGCCTGTTCGAAGAGGTCGCGCACGCGGCTGGCGCCGACGCCCACGAACATCTCGACAAACTCCGAACCCGAGCTGGCAAAGAACGGCACGCCCGCTTCGCCGGCCACGGCCTTGGCGAGCAGCGTCTTGCCGGTGCCCGGAGCGCCGACCATCAGCACGCCCTTGGGGATGCGTGCGCCGAGCGCAGCGAACTTCTGCGGCTCCTTGAGGAACTCGACGACTTCCTGCAGTTCCTGCTTGGCTTCATCCGAGCCCGCCACATCGTTAAACGTGACGGTGGGGCGATCGGCTCCCTCCATCTTGCGTGCGCGGCTGCGGCCAAACTGCATGGCACGGTTCTGCCCGCCGCCGCCTGCCTGGCGCATGATAAAGATGAAGAAGCCAAAGATCAGCAGCATCGGCAGGAGCATCATCAACCAGCTGAACAGCGCCCCTGTGTTCGGTGTGCTCTCGACCTGAACGGGCAGCTTCTCCAGTTGCGCCTGGCTAACGCCCAGCGCTCGCAAGGTATCAAACAGGCTTTGATCCTCTTCCTTGCGCGTGTAAGAACGGCTACCCTCAATTGGAATGATAGTGACCGTATCGCCCTGCACGACGAGGGACTTGACCTTGCCTGCCTGCACCTGGCTCGCCAGGACGTTGAGGCCTACCTGGTCGGCGGAATCCGTCGAGCCGTTGAATAGATAGCGCGAGCCGACCACCAACAGGATCACCAACACAATCCAGAACCAGCCGCGGCTTAACCAGTTGCCGCCAGTTGGTCCACCAGGGCTGCCAGGCCCGCCGGGTCCGCGCTGTCCGCCTTGATTGCCGGAGTCATTACGAGTAGGTTTTTTGTCTGCCATGTCTTCAATCTACAGGAAACGAAGCAACACATCTGTAAGTAGGGGCACAAGCTCCGGTCGGATCTTGTGCCCCATTTACGTGCCTCATGATGCACTGCGCCGTTAACGACTAGCCAATCGTATTTAGTTCCGCCATGATGCTCACGCCGACTCGGTGCGTCTCCGCCCTGTGCAGCGGTGCAAGGTCTGGCGACACGCGCGGATGCGGCATGGATGCTTCGTCCGGCTTGTCACTCAGGCACAGAATGATACAGCCGCGTTCGCGCAGCCAGTTGGCCAGTTCGTACACTTCTTCGGTCAGCGTGATCTCTTCCTGCAGCAGTTCCGCCGCCGTGGCTGAATCGGGCATACTGCCCATATTCTCCATTGTGCTGATAAACTCCTGGCGCCGGAAGCGCTTGAACGGTGTAGGGTCTCCGTTGCGCACGCTGGCATTGACGGCTTCATGCACCTCACGCAGCGCCTCACCGGCCGCCGGGTTGATCATCATGCGGCTGTCCACCCAGCGAATAAACTGCTCGAAATTGTCGAGGCTGTCGGTCTCTACCTCACGCTTGACTTCGTCCAGGCTGATCAGGTTGGTGTTGAGCACCATGCAGATGTACGCCAGGTAATCCTGATTGTCGGCAGTTACCTGGTGGTACTTGGCACGGTTAAGTTCGGCGTAGTCACGTTCGAAGACTGGGCTGGTCAAACTCATCCCCCAGCACCGAATTCATCGTGCGGAAGATGCCTGCCAGGCGCGCCCGGTCGATCGTCTTGTCGTTGCGGCCCTTGGCGCCCAGTGCCGTCTTGTCGATGTCGATAATGACCGCGGTACGCTGGTCAAGCTGTAAGCCCTGCTCACGCAGCTGGCGCACCCATTCCGCCAGCAGGCTCCAGCGATTTGCGCTATAGACATTCTCTTCGTCTACGGTGAGCGCCGGTTCCTGGTCTACGCGCTCGGTGCAGATAAAGCAGGCGCCTTGCCAGCGGCTGAACTGGCGAATGTGCTTGTAGGCCTGGCTGTCGTTAAACAGTGTGTCACCCAGGAACAGGACTTCGCCCAGCTTCGTCTTGACGCCACGCAGGCGCTGAATCTCGTTGAGGAAGTAGGTTGCGGCCTTGGCATAGGCCGGTTCCTGTTTGCGCGGAATCATATCCGTGCGCAGTTCCATGTCTAGATAGGCTGTCTTAAGCCCGTGGAGGCGCTTGTCCAGCGGTTCCAAGTTGCGATAGACGACCCAGTCCTCGCAAAAGTCAGCCAACCGAGCCCGGCCAAAACTAGCATATGCAGGAACTTTCTGCGCAGCTAGCGGCGCGCTTGCGGTCGATGCTGAAGGCACGGCGGTTCCTCCTGTCACTAAACAAAAAAATCCGTAACGCATAAGCAGTCAGCAGTGCACTGAACACACGCAAGCTCGCCAGTGCTACCAGCCTTCGCTGGTTCTGCATGTACGGCGCCGAGTTCGCCCGGCGCTTACTTACACGTTACGGACTATTTTATGCTAACTGCGCCGAATGTGCCAAGACGTCATTCGATTGACCGACATACCCCTGCGCCACCAGCAGTTCGGCGTTGAGCAGGCTGCCGCCTGCGGCGCCGCGAATGGTGTTGTGTCCCAGCACCATGAACTTGTAGTGCAAGAGCGGATCCGGGCGCAGACGGCCGATCACCGTCGCCATGCCCGGCACGCTGCCGGCCAGGCGATCGAGGCGCGGCTGCGGGCGATCGGGCCGGTTGTCATACAGAATGGCCGGCTGCGGCGCGCTGGGCAGGTTCAGCTGCTGCGCCAGCGGCTTGTAGGACTGCCAGGCCTCAAGGATCTCCGCCTCGGTTGGCTTGACCTCAAATTCGACGCTGACCGCTTCCAGGTGACCGTTGCGCGTGGCCACGCGGTTGCAGTGCGCGCTGATGACGAAATCGGCGTTGCGAATCCCCACGCCGTCAAAGGTGCCCAGCAGCTTATGCGGTTCCTTTTCTTCCATCTTCTCTTCTTCGCCGCTGATGTAAGGCACGACGTTGTCGAGAATGTCCATGCTGCTCACGCCGGGATAGCCGGCGCCGCTCACCGCCTGCATGGTGACGACAAAGACCTTCTTGACGCCAAAGCGCTGGTGCAGCGGGTGCAGCAGCGCTGACCAGGTGCGTCGTGCTGCAGTTGGGATTGGTCGTGATGTAGCCTTCCCAGCCGCGGTTGCGGCGCTGGACGTCGATCAGCGCCAGGTGCTCAGGGTTGACTTCGGGGATCAACAGCGGCACATCGGCGTCATAGCGATGGTTGCGTGAGTTGCTGCAGACGATGTAGCCGGCCGCGGCGAAATCCTCTTCAATCTCGCCTGCAATCTCAGACGGCAGGGCGCTGAAGACGATCTTGCAGTCGGGGCCGGGTTCACACTCCTGCAGCACGATTTCGCGCACAGATTCGGGCATGTCGCCGCGCAGGTTCCAGCGACAGGCATCGTAGTAGCGCTTGCCTGCGTTGCGGTCAGAGGCGCAGAGCGTCGTGATCTCGAACCATGGGTGGCCTTGCAGCATCTGCACAAAACGCTGGCCGACGGCTCCCGTCGCCCCCAGCACGCCAACCTTGATCTTGTTCATAACCAGTTCTCCTGTAGAGGGTGCTCCTCGCAGGAAGCCCCTGAAAGTGCTCTATAACGAGCAGCAGTGACGCACGCGTCTCGGTACGTCGTCTTTGCGTCACTCGTTTACGTCGTATACGCCAACTCAATGACATCGGCCAGCACGCCCGAGGCCGTGACATCGGCGCCGGCGCCTCGCCCCTGGACAACCAGGGGGTTGGGGCTGTACCAGCGTGTGCTGAACTCGACCAGGTTGTCGGTGCCGCTCAGCCTGCCCAGCGGGCTCGCCGCGTCCACCGCGGTCAGCCCCACGCGGCAGCGGCCCTCCTCGATCGTAGCGGCATAGCGCAGCACCTTGCCTTCAGCCGCAGCCATTTCCACACGGTCGCGGAAATCGGCATCCAGCTGCGGCAGCGCCGCCAGGAAGTCGGGCACCGACAGGCTTGTCATCTCGGCGGGATAGAGGCCGCGCACCTGGACGTCGCGCATGTCCAGCCGCCAGCCAAGCCCACGCGCCAGGATCAGCGCCTTGCGCGCCACGTCGAGGCCGCCCAGGTCGTCGCGCGGGTCCGGCTCAGTGTAGCCCAGCCGGTGCGCCTCGCGCACGACTGTGCTGAACGGCTGCCCTGCCTGCAGCCCCGTCATCACAAAGCCCAGCGTGCCGCTGAACGCGCCGGCGATCTTGTGCACGGTATCGCCTGCAGCGACGAGGCGGTTGAGTGTGCTGACCACGGGCAGGGCTGCGCCGCAGGTAGTCTCCCAGCGGCAGCGGCCCAGGTGGCGCAGCCCCGGGCCGCCGTCATGGGCTTCATCCCCGGTGGCACCGGCTCTGGTGAGCCGGTCGTATACCTCCTGGTCGATGGTGAGCGGCTTTTTGTTGGCCAGCACCACCTTATATTTTCGTTCCAGAGCAAACAACAGGGCCCAGGCGGTTTCCTCGGTGGCGGTGCAGTCCACCACCACGGCGCCAGGCCTGCCGGCGATATCGATCACAGCCGCCAGGTCATTTTGCGGCCCGCCGAGCCGGTGTTCCGCCAGGCGGCCGCCTTCCGCCTTATAGCGCGACGAGGTCGAGCAGGTTGGGATCGTCGAGGCCATGCTGGTCGCGGCGGCTGTCCAGGCCAAGCACCGCCCCATCGCGATCGCACACGGCGAGCACAGACAACCAGAGCCCATACTGCTCGGCATGCAGCCCACGGTTCTCGACAATCTGGCGGATAAAGGCGCGGCCGACGCCCCCGGCGCCTAACACTATGATCGGCAACTCTTGCATGCGTGTATCCTCTACCGTGACTCTACCGTGTGCCGTTACCGTGTGCACCTTGCGGCCCTGACTTACGCCTGCTGCCAGCTGTGCGAGCGCTGCTCAGTCGGCAGATGCAGTTCGAAGATGTCGTGAATCGCGCGCACCGCTGCGGTGGAGTCGCTGTCGACGACGACCAGGCTGATATTGGCCTCGCTCGAGCCCTGCGCAATGGCGATCACATTGATCCCGTGCGCGGCTACGGCCGTAAAGACGCGCGCGGCCAGGCCTGGCGTGCCGCGCATGCCGCTGCCGACGACGGCCACGATGTTGATGTGCGGCATGCCATGGATGTCGTCGATGTAACGCCGTTCCAGTTCCTTGGCGAACTCATCGCGCAGCTCTTTCTGCACGGTCTCGGCCGACGTTTCGGGCACGACAAAGCAGATGCTTTGTTCGCTGCTGCTCTGGCTGATCATCAGCACATTGGCACCCGTGCGCGCCACTGCCCCAAAGGTGCGGGCAGCGATGCCCGGCACGCCCATCATACCCCGGCCGCCCACCGTGATCAGGTTCATCTGGCGGATAGCGGTGATGGCCTTGACCGTGCCCTTGGCATCGGTATCGGCTGCTCCATGATCCAGGTGCCGGGGTGCTCGGGTTCAAAGGTATTGAGCACGCGTACCGGGATCTTCTTCTCGATCGCGGGCGTCACCGTCTTGGGGTGCAGCACCTTGGCCCCGTAGTAGGCCAGTTCGGCCACTTCCTCATAGCTCAGGTGGCGCAGGCTGCGAGCGTTGGGCACCTGGCGCGGGTCGGCCGTCATCACGCCGTTCACGTCGGTCCAGATCTGGATCTCGTCGGCATCAAGCGCCGCGCCGACAATCGCACCCGAATAGTCGGAGCCGCCGCGGCCAAGCGTGGTGGGCACGCCGTCCACCGTCGCCCCGATAAAGCCCGTGACCACGGGCACGATGCCGTCTTCCAGCAGCGGCAGCAGCCGCTCGCGGCACTTGCGCTCCGTCAGGTCGGCAATGGGGGCGGCGGAGCCAAACACGTTGTCGGTGACGATGATCTCGGTGGCGTCGATGGCTTCTGCCTTGAGCCCATTGGCGCGCAGCACGGCAGCCAGCAGGGGGGCCGCCATGCGTTCGCCCAGGCCGCTGACCACGTCGAGGCCGCGGTTGGTCAGTTCGCCCAGCACGGCGATGCTCGTGCACAGGCGGTCGAACTCACCCAGGCGCTGCTCAAAGACGCGGGTGAGCGCAGCGCGCTCGGCGCCATCCTCGATCAGCCGGCCGGCCACCACCTGGTGCTTCAGCAGCAAGCTGTCCTGCTGCACCTGGTGAAAACTCTCGTCGCCGCGCGCGGCCTTTTGGGCGGCCTCGATCAGCATATTCGTCACGCCCGCCATGGCGCTAGTCACGACGACCACGCCCGGGCGTTCAGTCGCAGCCTGGCCGCGTTCTGCTCTGCCACCTTTTGTGCAACAATTTTGGCCACCTGGGCGAAGGCATCGGCGCTGCCCACCGACGTTCCACCAAATTTCATGACGATCATAGCGCGACTCCTGAAAAAGAGCTGATAAAAAAATCCCCCTCGTCGGGCAGGCGAGAGGGATCATGCATCATTGCAATCCTTGCCTCTCATCTTCCAGAACAGTCTGCCGGAATTGGCACCGCGGTCTGCCAGTTCACTGCTGACAGCCAGGTTGCCGAGGTTTCACAGGGCCGGTCCCTCCACCTCTCTGGATAAGAGCTACTTTGTTCAATTAACTGGCGACTATAGCAGGTGAGTGAGGGCGTGTCAAAATTGGGCGCTGGTGGGACGGGGAATTTGGCGTGTGGCGGTCGCCGGCTACAAGGCACTGCACAGGAAGCATAGACGAGAAGCTATGTAGAAGGTTATGGCTCCAGCCTGTATCTGGGACAGGACAAAACAGCTTGCTTATCTAGTAGTCTGTACGCCAGGACAGAAGCGGATGACATAGGCTCTCAACCAGCCTTGGTTCGAACGTGAGAGGAGAATCGAGTATGTTTCCTTGGGCAGCACTTTTACTGATTGTTGCGGTGATGGCCGGCGCATTGGGGTTTACGTACGGTCGCCAGCATCGCCGGCAACGTTGGCGCGGCGCTACTGCTGTCTAGCGTTTGGTACCTGACTATGTGACTTGCGACCTATCCCAGTGCTCTACCCAGCTACATAGGCGCAGCCGCGCAGGAGATGCTAAGGTTGAAGCGAGCTCACGTTCTCGAACAAGCAGTGAGGCTCGTAATTCCGACCAAGCTGGTCGGAAGAAAGGAGAACCTGATGAACGAGGATATTTTTAAGGGCAAGTGGAACCAGTTCAAGGGCGACGCCAAGCAGGCATGGGGCGACCTGACCGATAACGACATCGCCCGCGCCGAGGGAAGCTACGACAAGTTCGTCGGCGTCCTGCAGGAACGCTATGGCTGGGAACGCGCCCGTGCCGAGCGCGAGGTGAACGACTACTTCGCACGCCAAGGCTGGTAAACGCGCACCGGCAGCGAATCGGGCGCAACGTACCCCGACAGTTAAGTAAGCAATAGTAAAGGCAGAGGCTGTGGCCTCTGCCTTTACTATTGGCTGCCACCTCGCCCATGCCTCAAATCCCCGTTGGACATTCCACAGGGCTGTGCTACAATGCCCCAGTAATACTCCATTCATGAACCAGACACGGAGGAATTCTTATGCAGCACAGAAGGCTGGCCTTGCTGTTGACCGCCCTCTTGATCTTTACCCTGGTTCTCTCCGCTTGCGGACCGCGACCCCAGCAGGGTGAACTGGCACAGAGCGCTACCGACGACACACTGGTGGTGGACCTGCCCGCCGTCTATATTGATTACGACGAACAAGGCCAGGCTTCGATCAGCGGTGCCGCAATTGCGCAGCTTGGTGCTCTGCTCGGCCAGGACCTATCGTCGCTGGACCGCACGCCAGAGGCAATCAAGGCACTGACCGACGCCGGCATCCAACACATGTTTATCAACTTGACGCCTTCTGGCGTCAGCATGTACGCCAACGGCAACCCGATGCTTTCGTTGGCGTGGACGCCGGAAACGCTCGCCAACCTGGGCACGATACTGGGCGCCTTGCCAGACCCGACCATGAAGCAGGTGCAGGGTCTGCTGCCGGTGCTTGCCAATATGAGCCTGGGCATTGTCATGCGCTTCCCGCATGAAGGCGACACACTGCCGCTCGTGGCAGAGGTGCAGCCGGATCCGAAGGGTATCCTGGCAGAAGCCACCAAAGCAGCGCCTGCCGCACTGCAGGAAGTCTTGCCCGACAATATGAAGGGCATGGGCGGCCTTCTGGGTGGACTGCTGGCCGGCCTGCCGCCGCTGACGGTCGCCTTTGACGCCAACGGTGCCGGCACGCTCACGGGCCTGGCTCCCTTTATTCTCAGCCAGATTCCGCAGGGCGCCATTGCCTTGCCGGCGGACCAACTCAAGCAGCTGCAGGACCTGGGCATCACGAAGCTCCAGATCAAGAACTCGCCCCAGGGCCTGGACATCGCGATCAACGACAAGGCGCTGCCGTCCCTGCAGTGGGATCGCAACGAGATGAAGACGATGAACGAAATCGGCGTCGACGCCGGCGGGCTCCAGGTGCTGGCAAACCTGGATGCTGGCACGCTTGACACGCTCAAGACCGTCTTCAAGCTCATGCCTGTTCTGCAGGCGGCCAAGCTGGACGTGACCGTCACGCTGCCTTCCTAACAGAACGGTCCAACCTACTGAATAAAACGAGGCTCGGCGATTGTGCCGAGCCGCGTTTTTGTCTGTCATCGACCTTTAGTAAATTCCCAGTTCTTCCTTCGCCTCATCCGACATCATATCGGGGTTCCAGAAGGGGGACCAGGTGAGGTGGATGTTTACCTCATCCAGATCGGGGAACGCAGCGTGAGTTTCACGCTGGACGTTGGTGATGATTTCCGGGCCGGCCGGGCAGCCGGGGCTGGTCAGCGTCATCACAATCTCAGCAGTGCGCTGCGGCGTTATGTCCACCCCATAGATGAGACCCAGGTCGACAATGTTCATCATCAGTTCGGGATCTTTGACCCGCTCGCGCAAAATTTCCCGGACCTGTTCCGGCGTTGGCATGTTCATTCTAACCTTCTCCCTCTTGCCTATTCTGGCCGCCTAACTGTGCCCCTACTCAGGCTGCTCCATCCAGACCTCTTGGCCTTCAATGCGCACCGCATAGCTCTTGGTGGGTTCGAAGGCGGGAAAACGTACGGCTGCACCGGTGCGGATATCAAAACGGGCGCCATGGCGGGGGCACTGGACCTCGCAGCCGTCGACGATCGTGCCCTCCACGAGCGGGCCGCCATCGTGCGTGCATACGTCTTCGATGGCATAGATCTCGCCGTTCAGATTGAACAGCGCCACGCGCACCATGTCTAGCTCGACCAGTTTGCTCCCACCAGGCGGGATTTCGTCTAGACCGGCTACCTTTACAAAGTCACTCATCGTATTCTTCACTCGTGTTGCGCGTCATTCAGGCCATTCTTCCAGGCCCCAGACCCCGGCCTTGAGCACCTTGAGGGAGAGCAGCGCGCACTTGAGACGCACCGGACCGATCTCAATACCCAAAAGATCGATGATGTACTGCTTGTCCCACGTCTTGATCTCGTCGAGCGACTTGCCGACGATTTCTTCCATCAGCATGCTGGCGGTCGCCTGGCTGATGGCACAGCCTCGGCCGTCGAAGGCGGCATCGACCACCACGCCGTCTTCTACCTTTAGTTCGATCGTGATTTCGTCGCCGCAGAATGGATTATGGTCGTGATAATGAATATCCGGATCTTCCAGGTGCCCCTTCTGCCGCGGATGTTTGTAATGGTCGAGAATTGCTTCTCGATACAGCGCATCGGTGCTCATAAGAGCCTTTCCTTTTTAGATAAACAACTCCTGCGCCTTGTGCAGAGCGTGCGTCAGAACATCAACTTCCTGCACCGTATTATACAGGTAAAAGCTGGCGCGGGCGCTGGCAGGAATGCAGTAACGCGCATGCAGCGGCGCGGCGCAATGATGGCCGGCGCGCACTGCCACGCCCTGGCTGTCCAAGAATGGCGGCGATGTCGTGCGGGTGTACGCCTTCCAGGGTAAACGAAATCAACCCACCGCGCTGATCGGGGCCGGGACCGAGAATGCGCAGCCCTTCCACCTCGCTCAGCCGCGCATAGGCGTAGGCCACCAGCTCGCGCTCGTGGGCGCGCACCCAGTCCATGCCAACCGCCTGCAGATAGTCCACGGCGGCACCCAACCCGATGCCTTCGGCAATCGATGGCGTGCCCGCCTCAAACTTGTAGGGCACAGTGTTCCACTTGCTGCCGCCCAGTGTCACCTCGCGGATCATGTCGCCACCGCCCATAAACGGCGGCATGGCTTCCAGGATCTCGCGCTTGCCGTACAGCACGCCGATGCCGGTGGGCCCGCACATCTTGTGGCTGCTGAAAGCATAGAAGTCGGGGTCAAGCGCCTGCATGTCGACCGGCATGTGCGGCACGCTTTGGGCGCCGTCAATCAGCACCTTGGCGCCGACGGCGCGTGCACGCGCAACCAGTTCCTCGACTGGGTTGATTGTCCCCACCACATTAGAGGCGTGGACAAAGGCAAACAGCTTTGTCTTTTCGGTCAGCAGTCCATCAAGTGCGTCGAGGTCGAGCAGGCCGTGATCGGTAACCGGCACATAGCGCAGTGTAAAGCCAAGCTGCTCCTGCACGATCTGCCAGGGCACGATATTGGCGTGGTGCTCCATCTCGGTAATGAGCACCTCGTCGCCCGGTTTCAGGTTGGCGCGCCCCCAGGCGTACGCCACCAGATTAATACTCTCGGTCGTGCCACGCGTAAAAATAACCTGGTTGGCGCTGCGCGCATTGATAAAGCGCGCCACCTTTTCGCGTGCGCCTTCATAGAGGGCGGTGGCTTCTTCGCTGAGCGTATGAACGCCGCGATGAACGTTGGCATTGTAGCGGCGGTAATATTCATCCATCGCCCGCAGCACACTCTCCGGCTTCTGGCTGCTCGCCCCATTGTCCAGGTAGACCAAGGGGCGCCGCTGGCCACCGTGCGCGACAGGATAGGGAAATCCTGCCGGATGGTGGCAGTGCGGTCAAGCGTAGGGGAGGAATGTGTAGTCATGGTGAATCTCGATGTTCGTCTTTCAAGTCCCCGGGTGCCGGCGAACCGAAGGTTCGCTGCGAGGTCCCGGGGACGTTTGCTACCCGATCAACTACTTCTCAACTGGCAGCCGGACGCCGTTGCCCCACTCGGTCCAGGAGCCGTCGTAGTTGCGGACGTGCTCGTAGCCGAGGAGATGCGTCAGCACGAACCAGCTGTGGCTGCTGCGCTCGCCGATACGGCAGTAGGCGATAATGTCGTCGCCGGGGTTGAGGCCCTGCTCCTTCTCGTAGATGGCGCGCAGTTCGTCGGCGCTCTTGAAGGTGCCATCCGGGTTGGCGGCACGCGCCCACGGCACGGACTTGGCGCCGGGGATATGGCCGCCGCGCAAGGCGCCTTCCTGCGGATAGTCGGCCATGTGCAGCAGTTCGCCCTTGTACTCGGCAGGGCTGCGCACATCGACCAGCGGCTTGCCGGCAGCGACATGGACGAGCACGTCGTCACGCAAGGCGCGGATCGGCTTGTCGTTGCGTTCCTGGGCTACATAGTTGGTGGCAGCGATAGGTGGGCACATCGCGCGTGACCTCGCGCTTTTCGGCGATCCACTTGGCGCGGCCGCCATCCATGACCTTGGCATTGCTGTGGCCGAACAGCTGGAACACCCAGTAGGCGTAGGTCGCCCACCAGTTGTTCTTGTCGCCATAGAAGACGACGGTGGTGTCGTTGGTGATGCCCAAGCGGCGCATCAGCTTCTCAAACTGCTCGCGGCTGATGTAGTCGCGGACGACCGGATCGTTCAGGTCGGCATGCCAGTCGACCTTGACGGCGCCGGGGATGTGGCCGGTGTCGTAGAGCAGGATATCTTCGTTGCTCTCGACCAGGCGGACGATAGGGTCATTCAGGTGGTCGGCCACCCATTCGGTGGTGACGAGCGTATCGGGGTGGGCGTAACCTTTTTCCTGGATCTCAGGGAGTACTGCAGCGCTCATTCGGGCTCTCCTTTTATGAATCACCAAATTGGCGCCTGCCGTGAAACCAGGCGGCTGTTAGCCGCCTGGTCTCACGGCAGGGGGCGACCGAAGGTCGCTTATATTCCCGGTAGGGGGTTAGCCGCCGATCTTACGTTCAATCACACGTTCGAGCTTGTGAACGACGCTTTCCACCGGCACACGGTCGAGCACGGCCTGGAAGAAGCCCTGCACGATCATGCGCTCGGCCTGCGGGCGGCTGAGGCCGCGCGCCATGAGGTAGAAGACGTACTCCTCCTCAACCTGGGCAGCGGTAGCGCCATGCGTACAGCGCACGTCGTCGGCCTCGATCTCCAGGCCCGGGATGCTGTCGGCGCGCGCGTGCGGGTCAAGGATCAGGTTGCCGTTGCGCTGGTAGGCGTCGGTCTTCTGCGCGTTCTTGTGCACCTGGATGACGCCCATGTAGACGCTGCGGGCCTTGTCCTTGAGCGCGCCGTTGAACAGCAGGTCGCTGAAACAGTGCGGCGCACGGTGGATCTGCAGCGTCTGGTGGTCGATGTGCTGGCTGCCGGTCGGGAAGTAGATGCCCAGCAGTTCGGCATGGGTGCCCTTGATCCATCATGTCAAGGTCGAGGAAGGCCTTGGTCAGGCGGCTGCCCCAACTGACCTGGATCCAGCGCAGGTCCGCATCGCGGCCGAGCACCGCACGGCCGGTCAGAAAGTTCCAGGCGCTGTGATCGAAGTCCTGCAGGTTCAAGTAGCGCACGACCGAGCTGTTGCCGACCACCAAGCTCGACGACACCCACCTGCAGGCCGTCCTTGGCGCCGAGCAGGTCGTCCACCAACGTAATTTCGGCGCCGGTTTCGGTTACGAGCAGCGTGTGATGGTAGTTGCCCACGCCGGCGCTGGCCTGGTTGAGGATCACCTGCAACGGCAGGATGGCACGGGCATTGGCGGGCACGTAGACAAACGTACCCGAGTCCCACAGCGCAGCGTGCAGGGCCGTGAACTTGTTATGGCCCGGCTTGACGGCCTTGGTCATAAAGTACTGGCGTACGAGGTCGGGATGCTGCTGCAGCGCCGTCTGCAGATCGGTGAAGATGATGCCTGACGCAGCCAGGTCGACATTGGCCTGGCTGAAGCGCATGGCGCCATCCTCAAAGACCATGCTGGCGGAGCTGTCCATTTCGGTCAGTTCGTGCTGGATCAACTCGTCGAGCTCAGCGCGCTCGACGCGGCCACCGGACGCAGCGTGCGGCTTGAAGTTCTTGAGGTTAAAGCCCGTCAGGCGCGTGCGCCGCCAGGGTTCGTCCGTCGCCTTTGGCCACGGCATGGCTTCGAACTGGCGCCAGGCTTCCAGGCGGAACTCCAGCATCCACTCCGGTTCGTTGCGCGCGGCAGACAGCGCACGCACCGTCGCCTCGCTGTAGCCGCCGACCGTCTCCACGATTGCGTCTGGTTGTTTCACGAGAACACTCATTTTCTATCTCCCGTTCAGGCTTGTGCCAGGCTCAATTGGCTTAGCCGATCGAACCTTCCATCTGCAACTGGATCAGGCGGTTCATTTCTACGGCATATTCCATCGGCAGCTCCTTGACCAGCGGCTCGATAAAGCCGCCCACGATCATGGCCGCCGCCTCATCCTCGCCAATGCCGCGGCTCGACAGGTAGAAGAGCTGCTCCTCGCCGATCTTGCTGACCGACGCCTCGTGGCCGACGCTGACGTTGTCCTCTTCGATCTCGATGTACGGATAGGTGTCCGAGCGGCTCTTCTCGTCCAGCAGCAGCGCGTCGCAGACGACGTTGCTCTTGGAGTGATGGGCGCCCTTGGCCACCCGCAGCAGGCCACGATAGGAGGCGCGGCCGCCATCCTTGGAGATCGACTTGGAGACGATCTTCGAGCTGGTGTAGGGTGCGCCGTGCACGACCTTGCCGCCGGCGTCCTGGTGCTGGCCCTTGCCGGCAAAGGCGATCGACAGGATCTCGCCGTGCGCCTTGGGGCCGAGCATGTAGACGGCCGGATACTTCATCGTCACCTTGCTGCCCAGGTTGCCGTCGATCCACTCCATGGTCGCGCCTTCGTAGGCAACGGAGCGCTTGGTCACCAGGTTGTAGACGTCGGTGCTCCAGTTCTGGATCGTGGTGTAGCGGCAGCGGGCGCCCTTCTTGACGATGATCTCGACCACGGCGCTGTGCAGGCTGTTGCTGCTGAATAGATCGGCGCCGTGCAGCCTTCGACATAGTGCATGCTGGCGCCTTCTTCGACGATGATCAGCGTGCGCTCGAACTGGCCCATGTTCTGGGCGTTGATGCGGAAGTAGGCCTGCAGCGGGATGTCGACGTGCACGCCCTTGGGGACGTAGACGAAGCTGCCGCCGCTCCACACCGCGCTGTTGAGCGCCGCGAACTTGTTGTCGGCCGCCGGGATGATGGTGGCGAAGTACTCGCGCACCAGGTCCTCGTGCTCGCGCAAGCCGGCGTCCATATCCAGGAAGATCACGCCAAGCTTTTCCCACTCGGCGCGCAGGCTGTGGTAGATCACCTCGGAGTCGTACTGGGCGCCCACGCCGGCCAGGAACTTGCGTTCGGCCTCGGGAATGCCCAGGCGGTCAAAGGTGCGCTTGATGTCTTCGGGCACATCGTCCCAGCTCTTGCCCGCCGTGCCGCCTTCCATGGGGCGGAGAAAGTAGGTGATCTCGTCAAAGTCGATACCGCTGAGGTCGGCGCCCCAAGTCGGCATCGGCTTGGCAAAGAAAATGTCCAGCGCCTCGTGGCGGAACTTGCGCATCCAGTCCGGCTCATTCTTATGATCGGAAATCTGGTCGATCACCTCGTGGTTGAGGCCGCGTGCGGTGCGGAAGACCGACTTCTCTTCGTCATGAAAGCCGTATTCGTATTCTTCTTTAACGCCCTTGAGGGCGGTCAGGTCGGCATGTGTTGCCATGAGTATCTCCTCGGTTTGTCTAGTAGGTTACGCCGGCACAACTTGAGCGCCAAATTCGCGCTCGACCCAGCCGTAGCCTCTCTCCTCGAGCATGTGCGCCACTTCGGGGCCGCCCGTCATCACTACGCGGCCGTCAAAGAAGATGCTGACGTAGTGGGGCTTGACGTAATTGAGCAGGCGCTGATAGTGCGTAATCAACAGGAAACCGCGTTCGGGCGTCGCAAGCTTGTTGATGCCGTCTGCCACCACGCGCAAGGCGTCGATGTCGAGGCCAGAATCGGACTCGTCCATCAGTGCGAACTTGGGCTCCAACATTGCCATCTGCAGGACCTCGGTGCGCTTCTTCTCGCCGCCCGAAAAGCCGTCGTTGAGGTAACGGCGGGCAAAAGAGGCATCGACGTTGTATTCCTTCATCTTGTCGTTGAGCTCCTTGCGGAACTCGCGCATCGGCATCAGGTGGCTGCCGATCACGCCGCCGCGGCCTTCGGCTTCGGCGGTCTGTGCCGTATAACCGCGCACGTTGCTGACCGCGGTACGCAGGAAGTTGGCGACGCTGACGCCCGGCACCGACACGGGGTATTGGAAGGCCAGGAAGACACCGGCCTTGCAGCGCTCGTCGGGCTCCATCTCCAGAAGCTCTCGCCGTCAAGCAGAATGTCGCCGCCCGTTACTTGATAATGCGGGTGACCGGCGACCACATAAGCCAGAGTCGACTTGCCAGAGCCATTGGGGCCCATCAGGGCATGAATCTCACCGCTGCGCAGGGTCAGGTTGACGCCCTTCAAGATTTCTTTGTCTTCGACTGTAGCCCGCAGGTCACGGATTTCCAGAACGCTCATGTGTCTTACTCCTATCAACAATTTAGATTACGCTGTGTAACCAGTTATTTACCAATACACCAACTGAGCAGCCGTGTCAGGGTGCTTTCACCCACTTAGCTGTCCGCCACTGTGCTCACCGCCGGGACATTGCTCGGTGTGACCACAAACGTGCACCCGGCATGGCCGTCGAGCATGCAGCTGCTGAGGCTCACATCGGAACCCAGCACCTTGCGCATCATGTTGGTGTCCATCTCACAGATCTCACGGTGCTCATGCGCCAGTTCATGGAACGGGCAGTTAAAGGTGCGCAGCAGGATCGTATCATCTTCCTGGGTGCGCGCATCCGCTAACACGCCGTTGACGTTGAGCGTACCGGCAAGCTCGCTTACCCGCTCCTGCAGCATAGAGGAACGCACGCTGGTGGCATACCTGCGCGCCAGGCGCGTCCCGACGCGATCCAGCAGCTGCAGCGCCCGCTCCTGACCTTCCAAGTAGAAAACCTCCTGGAGCAATGTGAGCGCCAGGTCGTCGCACTGGCAGGCAAACAGCTCCTGCACCTTGGAGGTAGTGAAATAGGCGTGATGAGGGCGACCGACGCCCGAGTGCACGACGCGGCGCTCGATGTAACTCTCTACCTGCAGGGTGGTCAAGGTGTTGGCGCACCGCAGTTGTGGTCACCCCCAACAGGTCTTCCAGCTCCTTAATCGTGGCGGAGCCGTTGCGCTGCAAGTATTCGATGATTTGCCACAACGGCGACTCGCGCTTGCTGATTTGGCTGATCGTCATGGGTGAACGATACCATGGCGAAACAATTTTGTCAAATGAATATGTTTTTAATGCTTAAATAAGAACGGCATTGCGGGGACGGCATTGAGGCAATCAAAGGCGGTCACCATTCAGCCATCCTAACACAGCCTTGATAAGCACAACGCCCGCCAATATTGCGGCGCCGACAAAAATTAAGTACGCCAGGTCTGCCAAACCGGGTAGCAAATCGGCCGGGGTGTTGCTGGCAATGCTGGCACCGATCAACAGACCGACCAATAACAGGGCCAGGCTCAGGCGGCGCATATTAAGGCTCAGCACCTCATCGAATTCGCCAATCTGCTTGCTGACATCGCTCGTATCCACATAGACTGTAAAGCGGCCCTGGCGCAACTGCGTCAGCCAGCTTCCCAACCATGTCTTCGATCGAAGGAATATTGCGGATAGCTTCCTTGACCCCGCGTAGAGCCTGCATTCGCAATTCCTTGAGAACGCTGTCAGGGTCGAACGTCTGCACCATCAGTTCTTTGGTGGCGGCAAAGGCAGTATCAACCAGCGGGAGAGACGGATCGAGCGTGCGCACTGTCTCCTCAGCCTGAATCATAGCCTTGAGCGCAAGCGTGAGTTGCGGATCCATGCGCAAGCCGGCACTGTACATAGCATCCAACAACGCCTTCATAGCGGTTGATATCGACATGGTGGCGTCGCTAAAGGTTGTATAGCGGGTGAGCAGGCGATCGACGTCGGCGATAAACGCCTCCTCGTCGACCTCCTTGTAGCTGTCGTCAAGCCTCAACACAGTCTTGGCAATCTCGCGGCGGTCCCCGCTGGACAAGGACCACAGCAAGTTGACGATAGCCATTCGCTGGTCCGAAGTAAGGGTGCCGACCATACCGAGGTCGAGAAAATAATCTGCGATGTGGCGGGATCGACCATCACGTTGCCAGGATGTGGGTCACCGTGAAAGAAACCGTCGTAGAGCACCTGCTTTGACGATGGCGCGCATAAAGGCGATAGCAAGGAGCGTGCGGTCTACACCGGCTGCATCGAGCGCTTCGACATTGGTGATCTTGACGCCGCGGATAAATTCCTGCGTCATGACTTTGCCGGTCGACAGTTCGCCATAAATAGTTGGCACGTGTACATCAGGGAAGACTTCCATATTTTGGGCCAGCATACGACCATTAAAGGCTTCATTGGTGTAGTCGAGTTCGAGCAGAATGTTGTCGGCGTATTCATTGACGATGCCATTAATATTCGGAGTTGCGCGCCCAGCTAATGCGCCGCTCCAGGTAACGCGTCAGATCGCGTATGACGTTGAGGTCGGCGCGCACGCTGACGTCGATGTCGGGTCGCTGCACCTTGACCACGACTTGCTGCGCCATCCAACAAGGTCGCCCGGTGAACCTGGGCAGTGGAGGCTGCCGCCAGGGGCTTAGGATCAAACGTGGCATAGAGCTTGCACACCGGCGCCCCCAGTTCGCGCTCGATGATTTGTTCGGCTATGGCAGAGGGGAATGGCTCGACATTGCTCTGCAGCTTAGCCAGTTGCGTGCGCCATTCCTCCGGCAGTTGTTCGGCGCGACTGGAGACAATCTGGCCGAGCTTGACGTAGGTAGGACCAAGTTCCTGCAGCATGATAGCGCACGGTCTCGGCGGGCGACTCGTTGATGAGGGGCTTCTTGCGCCAGTAGATAATGCGTTGGAAGAAGCGGCGGATGGGACCAAACGGGGAGATATCGACGATGATATCTTTGAGATACATCGTGATGATGTCCAGCGACTGGGCGATACGCAGGTTTTCGGCGAAGTAGTTGCGCCCGCCGAACGAGAGCCTGCGCAGGATGCGCCAGTAGCGACGCCGCGACTGCGAACGTGTTTTGAGCGGGCTGTCGAGACCCGTAATCCCCTCCAGCACCACCAACCAGAAGGCCATGGAGAGACCGCCCAGTGCACACCAGACATTGACGGGCGGATCAGCCCAGATGCCGGGTTCAGTGCCATTGATGACAACAAGGTAGAAAAGCAAGGCATTGGCGCTGATCAGCAGCAGGCCAAAAGACCACAGTACGATGCGGCCGGTAAAGAACAGAATTACAGGCCAGAATATCCAATTCCAGAACCAAAAGGCGAGCGCGAGGAAGAAATAAACGAGCAGGTACAGCCAGGGACGCACCATTTCGAACTGGGCGAGCTCGGTGGGTGTGGCACTTGGCCAATTCCTCGGGCGTCACCGTCCGCAGAATGTCCATATGAATGCCCGGCACAAACAGAAAAGTCAGAACACAGGGCAAGCATATACACACAGATACGTACAAGATGTACAGCAGCATGGTTGTCCTCCGCGGCTAAGCAGCTCGTTGACGTATAACAGAACCAGAGCTTCGAAAAGCCTAAGCTTTGGCGAGTTCAACCACGATGTTGCCTTAGCAAGCACGAGTCGCAGCCTGCTGCTACATAAGATCGAGGTAGGCCAGGTCGGCCATAGGCCGGAAGGAGGTCGGCTGGCGTATTGCTGGCAATGCTGCCGCCAATCAGAAGGCCGACCAGCAGCAGGGCCAGGCTCAGGCGGCGAATGTTGAGTGTAAGTGTGTCGTCCAACTCACCGATCTGCTTGCTGACATCGCTGGTATCGACATAGACTGTGAACCGGCCTTTGCGCAACTGGTTGAGCCAACCGTCAACATCTCCTCGATAGAAGGGATGTTGCGGATCGCCTCTTTGGCGCTACGCAACATCTGCAGGCGTAGTGCACTGATCACCCGTCAGCGTCAAACGTGTCAACAAGCAGTTCCTTGGTGGCGGCGAACGCGGTGTCGACCAGTGGCAAGCAGGGATCGAGCGTGCGCACCGTCTCCTCTGCCTGGATCATCGCCTTGAGCGCTAGCGTGAACTGCGGGTCCATCCGCAGGCCGGCGCCGTACATGGCATCGAGCAGCGCCTTCATTGCCCCCGAGATCGACATGCTGCTGTCGGCAAAAGTCGTGTAGCGAGTAAGCAGACGATCCACGTCGGCCACAAACGCCTCCTCGTCTACCTCCTTATAGCTTGTCGTCAGCCCGAGCACCGTCTTCGCAATTTCGCGGCGATCGCCGCTGGAAAGCGCCCACAGCAGATCGACCATCGCCATACGCTGGTCGACGAGTGAGCGTGCCGACCATGCCGAGGTCGAGAAAGATGATCTGTGACGTTTCGGTATCCACCAGCACGTTGCCAGGGTGCGGGTCGCCGTGGAAAAAGCCGTCGTACAGCACCTGCTTGACGATCGCACGCATGAAGACCGTAGCCAGCAGCGTGCGGTCCACGCCGGCAGCTTCGAGCGCCTCTACATTCGTGATTTTGACACCGCGGATAAACTCCTGGGTCATCACGCGTGCCGTGGACAGCTCAGGATAGATAGCGGGCACATGCACCTCGGGGAAGATTTGCATATTCTTGGCCAGCATGCGGCCATTAAAGGCTTCGTTGGTATAGTCGATCTCGCGCAGGATGTTGTCAGCATATTCATTGGTAATGGCGTGAATATCCGAATTGCGTGCCCAAGCGAAGCGCTTTTCGAGGTCGAGGGTCAGGTCGCGGACCACGTTGAGGTCGGCGCGTACCGTGATGTCGATATCGGGTCGCTGCACCTTCACCACGACGTGCTGGCCATCGGGCAGAGTCGCACGATGCACCTGCGCAGTCGAAGCGGCAGCAAGTGGTTCCTTGTTAAAGGTCGCATAAAGCTGATCAAGCGGTGCGCGAAGTTCACGTCGGATGATCTTTTCGGCAGTCTCGAAGGGAAAGGGAGCGACGTTGCTCTGCAGCTTGGACATCTGCTCGCGCCACTCGGGCGGCAGTTGGTCCGCGCGGCTGGAGACGATCTGGCCGAGTTTGACGTAGGTAGGGCCCAAGTTCCTGGAGCATGTAACGCACTGTCTCCGGGGTAGATTCATCAATGAGCGGCTTCTTGAACCAATAGATAATGCGTTGAAAGAAACGGCGGATTGGGCCGAAGGGGGAGTTATCGAAAGCAATATCCTTGAGATACATCGTGATGATATCGAGCGATTGGGCGATGCGTAGGTTCTCGGCGAAGTAGTTGCGGCCGCCGAAGGTAAGCTTGTTGAGCGTCTGCCAGTAGCGACGGCGCGATTGGGTATGCGAGCGCATTGGGCTGTCCAGGCCGGTTAAACCTTCCAGGAAGAGCAGCCAGAAGGCTATCGACAGGCCACCTAACACGCACCAAAGCACCACAGGCTCATCGACATGAATGCCATCGCTCGAGCTATTGACGACGGAAACAAAAAACAGAAGGGCGTTACCGGCAATCAGAAGCAAACCAAATGACCACAAGACGATACGTCCAGTAAAGAAAAGCACTACGGGCCACAGCAGCCAATTCCAGAACCACAGCCCCAGCGCCAGGCCTATGAACAAGAGCACTGGACCGACGATCCGCAACGAACCCACAAAACTGATGATCATCTGATCCACTTCCGGGCTCGTACCGGTATCGGCCGCTAGATTTGCTCTCAACTCGGCCATGGGGATGTTCGTGAACTCACGAAGATCGAGATGCACACCGGGGAGCAGCCAGAGTGTCATGAGGATGGCAAGCATATAGACGCAAACACGCACGATAAAGTAGAGCATGATTGGCCTCACAGATTAATGGCAAGACTTGTGTACAAGGTTGTGGGGGCGAGTATACACCACATTGGGCTTTTCTGGACACGAGCTTCAATCTACGTCGCCAGTGAAGCCCAGAGCACGAGCCAATCAAGGCTGTGTGCTTGCCGTCCGAAAGAACTATGCCTTTATGCTATAGCCAGACCGTGACTTTGCCGCTACATCGGGGTTCGATAGTACGTGTAGTTTCAGGGTGTAGGGCGCAGCAACCCGAGCGCTTGGGCGCGGATCACGGCCTGGCGGCGGCTGTTGACGTGCAGTTTTTGATAGAGGTTGACGCTGTGGCGGCGCACGGTGAGCGGCGAAATGCGCAAACGCGCGGCGATCTCCTTATCCGACAGCCGCTCGGCCAGCAAGCCGAGCACTTCGAGCTCGCGCTCGCTGAGCGGCTCAATGATTTCATCGTCCAACTTGTCGGCTGCAGCGACGGCGACGGCGTTGCGCGCATCCAACGGAAAGGCAGCAAGCAGGCGACCAATATAGTCGGCTGCCACGCCTTTGCGCGCCAACGCATAGAGCAGGTTGGCCATCTGCGGTCCCCGATCGACAAAGGTACGCACAAGGGACCGCGGCTGCGCCAGCTTGAGGGCCTCCGCCAAGGTATCCAGCGCCAATGTCTCTTGCCCCTGCGCCTGGTAAGCTAATGCCAAGGTGGCGGTCGCCTCAATCTGGCGCCAGTGCAGATGATAACGCACGCAGCGCTCGATGATCGGCTGCAGCAGATCAACGGCTTCGGCGAGGCTGGCGCGGCTGGCTTGCGCTACCAGTAGGTGGGCGCATGTCAGTTCGGGAAGTTCGGTCCACCGGTACTGGATCATGGGGGCAGCGCCGATACACCACTGCTGGCCGCCTGGCGGTGCGGGCACAACACCACGCTGCAGCGCCAGCCGGCACTGCAGCCAGTGGGCAACGGCAACAAAATAGGCCGACTGTAAGTCATTGGCGAAGTTAAGGAAAGCCGCAGCAAACGACACCGCCCCCGCTCCGTCGCCCAATGCCTGACGGGTCAATGCCAAACCATACAACGCGTCCAGCACAAGCATCGTGGCGCTGCCAAAGCGATCCTCGTATACGGCAGCAAAGTGCTGCTGTGCAGCCGAAAGATTGTTTTGCTCGTAGGCCACAATTCCCAGACATAGGTGGCCCCAGTTTTTCAGCTTGGCAACTGACGATTGTGGCGCAGATCGTAGACAGTGCTCACCCGCAGCGGCCAGGCTGGCCAGGTCTGCGCAATAGATAGCAAGCAGGCCTGGGGCGATCATGACGCGCTGCGCCGAGTCTTCTCTTTCGTTGGCCAGCGCATGCGCAGAATACGCCAAGGCCTCGTCACGTCGTCCCAGGCACTGCAGGGCAACCACGTCATAAACGATAGTCACACCGCGACCATAGCCGTATGCGGCAGGCAGTTTTGCCAAAGCATCTTCACTGCGCGCCAGGGCCGCTTCGAAATCCCACTGCAGAAGGTAGACAAGCGACCAAAGCGCGTCAATCCACCCCTGCAGCCAGTTCGGCCGCTCCTGGCCATAGTCCAGCTCTGCATGGTTCAAAAGTGTTTCTGCCTCGTGGAGCATGCTGGCCAACAGTTCGTACCGCAGTTCCACCCACATCAACCAGGCCTTGGCGAGGATCAAGATTGGCCGCTGTGATATGAGCTCGGCCGGCACGCTGTCAAGTAGCTGCTGCACAGTCGGCCAGGCGGCGCGTCCCAACATGGCAGGAATATGAGTCTGAATCAGGTCGGCAGCTTCCTGATCGGCGCCGGCGGCCAACAACTGGCGCATCGCAACGTCGACATAGCCGTTGCGCGCATACCAGGCCGCAGCCCGGCGGTTGATGGTGCCGATCTCGTCGACTGTATAGCGCGCCTGCAGCCAGTACAGCAGCATGTCACGGAACAGATGGTGATAGCGATACCAGTGGTGCGTGCCGTCGAGCGGGACGACAAAGAGGTGTGAGCGATCCAGATACTCCAAGATAGCCCGGCTGTCGATACGTGGCAGTTCGCCATCGGCACGGCGTGGCGTGACGAACCTGGTCGTGTAAGCGTCAGGCGCAATCGGAACGCCGTCAAGCACTTCATTGCAGAGAGGGGCACACAGCATTTCAAGCGGGGCTGTACAGGCTAGAAATTCGGCGATGGATGGCGGCTGCTGAGCCATTACCTGTTCCAGCAAGAAATCCAGTACGTGATGCTGGGTGCCGCAAAATGCCGCAGCCAGGGCAGCCGGATCGGTGCCATCCTGCAGCGACAATGCGGCAAGCCGCAGCCCCGCGATCCAGCCTTCAGCACGTTCGTCTAATGCCTGCACAATTTCAGCCGCCAGCGGCATACCGAGTGCGCGCGCAAAGAAAACCCCAGCCTCGTCTACCGAAAAGCGGAGATCGGCCGCCCGGACCTCCGTGATCTGCTTCTGCACGCGCAGTCGCGACAGCGGAAGCGGGGGATCCAGGCGCGTCACAATCATGACGTGCACATTGGAGGGTGCCTGTAGAATGAGCGATTCCACCACCTGCTGTACATCCCGGTTCTGCACCTGTTGATAGTCGTCAAGCGCCAGCAGCAGGTTGCCCGGCAAGTCGCACAAATCACTTATCAGCACCTCAGAGAGGTAGTCGGCACCGGGCAGGGGCAGCGACTGAAGCATACGTCCCACGCTGCTGCAGCCATCGGGATAGACAGTACGCACAGTAGCGACGATATAGGTCAAAAACCGCGCCAGATTGTTGTCATGGCTGTCAAGCGACAGCCAGCAGGACCGGCCCCAGGCATGCGCACCTGCTGCTGCCTCCTCTTCCAAAATTGAAAGCCAGGATGCAGCGAGTGTAGACTTGCCAAAGCCGGCAGGGGCGGAAACCAAAGTCAGCTTGCGCGCAGGTGAACGCGGTGAACTCGGCTCGAGGTTCAGGCCAAGTCCATTGTGTAGCTTTTGCACAAGGTGTGTGCGTAAGACTAGGTCGAGCTGCAGTTGCGGCTTGTGCAGCTTGGTCTTTAAGAGAATCAGTGTGCTGTTAGCCGCGCTCATCCATGCTACCTCCCGGCCTGTTCCGGGGTGGAGATTAGCATGAATAAGTATATACTGAAGGGGCCAAGCTTACAAGTATTGTATAATATTTGAATAGGGCGCTTAGGTTCCGTCGGCAGCGCATGTGCTGCCTGAGCGCTCGAGCGCCAGCAGGCAATGTCCACGGTTATATAGCTGTACCAAGATACCGATGAGGGCAGCTTGATCGACAAGTTCCCCGCTCAATACGGATATCTCCTCGCCCGTGCGAGAGTGTTCGCGGCTCACGCGCAAGTCTCCGAGTCGTTCCGCTAGTTGGTCTTCGAGCGGGCCGAGAATCGAAATTCGATATTCGGCCGGCTGATCGAGGGGAACATGAAAAGGTTGCGAATACATACTGCACAACTCGCTTATCGAGATTTTCGAACTACCCATGCATACCGCATTCAGTAGTCATCGTATAGAGCTCGCTGCGACTATTGTGCAGCAGTCGCGGCCAACGGTAAGCAAGCAAAATGGAGCAAAACTATGTAGACACAGCAGTGGGGGCAGGATGGCGCCTGTGCCGGACTAAGCGATCACCTGCGTCTCAGCTCGCGCAGGTTGTCACGAACCATGACAAACGCCAGCACGAACACGCCAAGCACTAACGCGTAACGCCAGTAGGCCACCATGAGGACTGCCGTGGTGACAAAGGCCAGAAAGATAGTCGCGTTGAGCAGGTAATTTGCCAGGCGTCCGCGGAGCCAGGACTCGACGCCCAAGGATAGCAGTACGGCTACCACTATCCATACATACCAGTTGGAGGGCGTGTAAATAATCAGCAAGAGAAGAACCAGCATGAGCAGCGCGCCGCTGACGGCACCCCAGAGATCAAGCATCCTCGACTGCCCCGGCAGTGGCGGCTCAGGGCGATGCTGGTGGCGCAGGTGTGCCTGCGGGTCGCCCCAGTCACCTTGCTGAAGGCGCTCAAGCAGCAGTCGGCACGCCTGCTGAGATTCGATCAACGACTGTACACGGGCGGACTGGGCCTGAAGTTCTGTCTGCGCCTTGCCGGCTTCGTTGACCTGCGACTTATATACGGGCTGCCAATACTGGTTGCCCAACAGCGCACTGGTCTGCAGCTCGAGTTCGCGCACCTGCTGGCGCTTATTTGCCAGCTCCGTTTCGGCGGTTGCCAGATCGACGCCCAGCTGCTCCAGCCTTTGCGCCAGCACAATGGGGGCTTCGCACGGCGGCGGCACTTTATCCAACCCAGCCCAGGCCAAGGGATCGTACCAGGCAAGCCGGACACTGCCGTCGCGATTGTACTTAGGGCCGGCAGGGGCGCGCTCACCGCCAAATGGATCTTCAGTATCTACACCCCACAGCCCGCGGTACGTTTCGACCCAAGCGAGCTCATCCATCAGAATTGGCGTCCAAGCATTGGTCTGGCCGGGGCCTACTGCCACACCGTCACCGCGTGCATAATCGACGAATGCGATGCGGAAGTACTCGCGCACTTCTTCCTGAACATGGGCGCTGTTACCCTGGGCCAGCTTCTCAACCCACAGCTTGCGCAATGCGACACTAACGTCGCGCACTGGGCGGAGGAACTTTGGCTCCACGCCGGTAATGTATTCGCCGCATAAACAGTATGACGCGTGCGAACCGGCGCCGGAGTAGATGACAGGATGGCAGCCGTCCACCAGTGTCAGTTCAGGATCATCCCAGCGCCGCCGAAGATCGTCACCGCTGTAATCATGCGAGGCAAAGGCTACCCAGCGTGGCTGAAGTTCGGCGTTGGGACCTTCCACGAGATAGACAAGACACTGCTCCCAGTCCGCCTCATGGTCGTTGATGCCGTGGAAGCTGGAGCGCCAGTCGTTCATGGCAAAAAAGTAGACGTAGTGCAGAACGATATAGCCACCGGCGCGCACGACACGGCCGTAGTAGACAAAACGTGGATCCGCCGTGCGTAGCTTGCGGACGGCAATGTCGGCGGCGCCGGCCGTTCCGCCGGGTACGGCGCCGCGCAGCAGCAGCGTAAAGTTGAACAATGAGCTGATCACACGTGAGGCAATGCCGACGCGCGTCAGGCGGCCGGCTGCATGCAGAACGGGATGGTCGGGCCGGGCACGCCAGCGCTGGTATTCGAGGGCGCCCAGGGGCTCACGCTGAAAGCGAAGATAGAGTGTGTGACCGGCGGGCGGCTCAGGCTGCTGCGCGAGGCGATCAATCGTCAGTTCGCCGGCCGGCACGAGCTCGCGCCGCTGTTGATTGGGTCCCATCTGCCACAAGCTGGCCGCAGCCACATAAGGTTCGACCGCCATGGGAAAGAACAGTTCGCCCTCGGTGTACTTGACCACCGGTTCGTAGGCACGCAAGAGCTGCAGATCGTTCACAGGCGCCGTGTTCCCTCGTTCTTGGTCAAGAAGATAGCCTGCACATCGCGCTGGTTCAGATAAAAGACCATGAAGACGTTTAGCAGCATCGACCAGGCATACGTCTCAGGGGGGCTGTTCGTGAAGTAACTGTACAGGTCGCTGATCATAAAGGCGCCAAGCTGCAGCATCGTCAAGAACCAGGCCCAACGCTTGCGCCGCCATAGCCCAACGGCGCAGACGCCGTTGATCACGAAGATTAGCACCAGCTGCAGGAGGTCCATTGGCGACAGATCCCAATTAGGCAATTTGGGATCGGCACCCTCCACAACAATCATGCGGCTTGCGAAGACAAAGCCAACGAGAAACAAGAGCAGCAGGAGACCGCTGCCCAACATCGTCAGCACCTGAATCACAATGATTGCGAGCAGGCCGAACGGCCGGCGCTTGGCCTTGACATCTAAAGAAGTGGCTCCAGTTATGGCGGATGGTGCGTTGGTCATGGCAGCTTACCTCAGTCGGCCGCCGACGCGGGGCTAGCCGGCCCAGGTACAGGTACCGGCAGCGCTGGCGCGACCCGCCGCCCTGAGGGCAGAAGAATCGCCACGAGGCCGGCAACAAGCGGGAAAAACGCCACCACAGTCAGCACCGGCTGAAGGCCGCGGTTGGTGGCGGCGATCGACTGCAGCCATGCCAGGGTGGAGCCGCTGGCAAAGATAAAGCCCAGCACCATGCCGCCCACCAGGCCGCGGCGGTGAGGTGCAAGTTCCTGCGTCATCACCAAGAGGATACTGTGCGGCATTGACAGCAGCAGGCCGGCAAACACCGCGACGACATAATAAGCAGCGCCGGTGGTATAGAGCATGAGAAAGGCAAAAGGTGCAGCCGCCATCGAGGAAAACATCATAATCTGGCGCCGGTTATAGCGGTCGCCGAGATAGCCGCCGATAAAGGTACCGATGGCGCCGGCGAAGCTAAAGACACCGAGCATCAAGCCAAACTGCGCCGGTGGATAGCCAAGTCCTTCAAAATAGGACGGCAGCAAGGTAGCGAAGCCTTGCGACGTACCGGAGCGCAGCATGATAAATAAAATAAACGCCGTGACGAGGAGTGCGGCGGCGCCGTGACGGCGCTCCTGGCGCGTGGTTTCCGCTGCCGGCGCGTGCTTGTGCACGAGAGGCAGTTCGTCGTTCATAAAGATCAGCATGAGGACCACGGCAGGAAGCGTAAACGACGCCATGATAGGCATGCCGATCAGGCCAAGTGGGGCAATGATGAGGCCGGCGATGAAGGGGCCAAGAGCCAAGCCGGTCTGGCCACCCAGGAAAAAGACCGAGGTCGAGGTTGTGGGCTTGCTGCCGCCCGACATTGCAGCGTGGACCATGCCGGACGCGTGAAAGGCGCCGCTGCCCAGGCCGCCGATCATAAGGCAGGTGATAAACGCCGGATAAGTGGGCATAAATGCCGCGGTCGCAAAGAAAACGGCCGTCCACAGCACCCCGACCGGCCCGACCCAACGTCCACGCAGCCTGTCGGTTACGCTGCCGAAAAGTGGCTGGCTCATGGCGGCCATGATCTGGTAAAGCATGGCGCCAAAGCCGATCTGGGCGATCGTGAGGCCGAACTGGCTGGCGGCCAGCGTCAAGATCATGGCGACTGACGAGTTGAGCACGTCGATCGACAAGTGGCCATAGGCCGAAGAGAACAAACGCAGCTTATTCATGATGATAACATCCCGCACACGGCAGATAGACACTCGGACTTGTCTAGAGTGGGCATTGTAGCACAGCGGCGCCGTTGTCAGCTTGTGCGCCTGCGCCAAGTCAATTGATAGTGTTGGATGCAGTATGCTCTTGAGTGAGTAAAAAAGCGCAGCAGCTCAGATGCCACTACCGTTTTGTCCCGAGATTCACATGACAAGTGACAGGTCTCGCCTGTAACCTTTTTGTCAGCTTAGCGCTTCTTCTGGACGAACCGCAGTATGCTATGATCTTAACGTACCCTGTAAGTTAATTTCCTTTCTTTGATTACCTAGCTGGCAAGGAGGTACCCCCGGCTCCGATACGCAAAACACTCCATCTCATCTGTTGCTCCTACTTGCCTTTCGTTTACTTTTTCGTCGATTATAAGGAGACAGCCCCATGTCTACCTGGGCCAATACCCCAAGGTCTCTTCCTCGCGCGCTAGTCCTTTCCGATTCGTTAGCGCTCTTGTTGGTTTTCGTGTTTTCCGTGCCGGCGTTCGCCGCCGATCGCATCGTCAATGACGATGCAGGCTGCAATGACGCAACCGGCTCCCCCTATTATTGTCACATTCAACCTGCCATCGATGTAGCGGTGTCCGGCGATATCATCAAGGTATATCCCGGCAGCTATAGCGAAACGGCCGCCGGCCGCACTCTGTTTAACAACACCGGCCCCTATCAGTTCGGCCTGTTTATCAACAAAGACAACCTTCTGATCCAAGGCGTCAACGATGCCGGGCTGCCGATAGCCGATCCGGCTGCCACCGCGGCCTATGTCACGACGAACGCCACGAACAGCTTCGGCGCCAGCGGCTTTTTTATCGAGGGCAACGGTGTAACGATTACGGGCCTCAAAATCGGTCCTAATACGGCTGGCGACAACAAGACGATCGAGGTAATCGGCGACAATTTCACGTTAAAGTACTCGCGCTTTGTCATTCCTCCAGATGGCGGCTCGGTGTACCTGAACGATTGGCGTTACGATACCGCTACCAACACTTCGTACGTCAAGAGCTATACCATTGAGGGCAACCTCTTTGAGCAAGGCACAAGCGTCGACATCGCCAGTGGGGCCGGCTACAGTGGTCTCGCTACTGGCCGGCAGATCAAGAACAACAAGTTTGTGCTGGAGCCTGGCCAATACTGGCCCGCCATCAGCTTCAACGGCACTGTTCCATCGATAGGCTGGTACGTCTACTCGGTAGGCGGTGCAGTGATCACCGGCAACGACTTCAGCGGGGGCGAGCAGTACATCCGTGCCCGCGGAATCTACGACAACGCGCAGTTCAACTGGCAGTCATATTGGAATGACAACACGTTCGACCGTAAAGCAGTAGCGCTTGCCAACGCGGCGACGTTCGACGTGCGTCCCTACTCCTACATGAGCGGCTCATCCCCCATCGACAATGCGCGCCGCATCGGCGGGTTGATCCAGCCGCAGATCGACATTGCCGCAACGGGCGACACGGTCCTGGTCGGTAAAGGACTGTACGTTGAAGATATCACCGCTAACAAGCACGTCAAGGTGATCGGCGTCGGTTCGGGAAGCGACAGTACTACGAATACAGTGCTACGCCGCGCAGTTGGTGGCTCTGCACTTGTACTTTCCGGTAACGGTACATCCAACAGCGATCCTATACTACTGAAGAATCTACGCATTGAACCGATGGGCCAGTACGGCATCAATCTCGGCAATGCTCAGTATGTACGCATCGAGAATGTACAGGTGGCGGGTTCACCAGGAACCGCAGTCGAGAATGAGGTCTGCCTCAAAATCGCTACAGAGGCGAGCGTTGCAGACTTGACCATCGTAGATAGTGGATTCAGCAACTGCGATCACGGTTGGTATTTCGCAAAGAATCCCGAAGCAGCCGGTGGCAGCTACGTGCGTAACGTCTACGTTGCCAACACGAGTTTTGTCAACAACGGCTTCAAGGGTATCTACGTTGAAAAGCTCTCCGATGCTACATTCGTCAACGTAGTGGTGACCGGAAACGGCAGCCAATCCGATTGGAACAGCATTTGGAATGCCGGCATTGACATTAACCTCAAGGGGGCAGAGGCTTATAGAAACCTGACCTTCCAGAACCTCTACATGACCGGCAATGGTCTAGGCTATAAGGAAGGGGCGGCCTTGATGATCAAGGCTCGCGACGACGCCACAAGCTATAACACTAATCCTGCCAGCCTGACGAACGTCACTATCGAAGGTGGCATCTTCACGGGCAACGAGCGGGGCATTCGCATCGGTGAACCAGACAAGAACAATCTTGGCCCGGTGAACGTGCAGATTCACAACGCTGCCATCTATGGGAACAATCACACTTACACAGACTTAGACGGCTCCTTGTACGGTGGCGTGGTAAACCAAAGCCAGGCAGTCGTAGACGCGACCAACAACTGGTGGGGGGCCGCAAACGGGCCAAGTGGCGACGGGACTGGGTCAGGTGACGCTGTCCGCCATACCTCAGCATTAGTACTCTTTAACCCCTTCCTGACAACGGTCCCGGCGGCGGCACTGATCGTGCCGGGGACGCCGGTAGACCTGCCGACAGGCGCCACCAGCTTCACGCTGCCGGTCAACCTCAACCCGACGGCGGGCAGCCTGAGCAGTACCGCCTTCTCGCTGGACTACGACACGGCTTGCCTGCGCATCAATCCGGCCGACAGCAACGGCGACGGT
Source organism: uncultured Chloroflexia bacterium (assembly GCA_963701415.1). GTDB lineage: Bacteria > Chloroflexota > Anaerolineae > Caldilineales > Caldilineaceae > Fredericiella. The sequence continues at coordinate 99,305 of CAVPAH010000011.1, read as the reverse complement.
ATCCCCGAAGCCATCAGCAGCCTGCCGGGCGGCTTTGTCAACAGCGTGACCCTCAACACAGCGGACGCAGACGGCGAGCTGGACGTGGCAATGTGGGATGTGACGCCGCCGCTGGCCGCGCTGCCGGCGGGCGCCATCCTCAAGATCAAGTTCGATATCCTGCCGCCCTGTCAAGGTCCGGCGGACAAGAGCACCTATGTGAAGTTCTCGTCGGCACCGGCCGCCACCTTCAGCGACAGCCAGGGCCATGCGATCTACCGCGCCACGCAGAGCGCCGACCCGCTGCTGCTGGACTACAACCAGCTGCCGACGGCCATCAACCTCACCCCCAGCAGCGTGGCCGAGAATGCAGCCGTGGGCACGACGGTGGGGACGCTGAGCGTCGTCGACCCCGACGGCGACGCCCCAACCTACGCGCTGTCCTCCGCCTGCACGAGTGGTGGCTCGTTCGCCAACGGCGACTTCACCCTGGCGGGCAGCACGCTCAAGACGGCGGTCGTCTTCGACTTCGAGCCTGCATCCAGCCGGTCGATCTGCGTCGAGGCCAACGACGGGCAGGGCGGCATCCTCGCCGCACCGCTGACTCATCACCATCACGGACGTCAACGAGCCGCCCACTGCCATTGCGCTGAGCAACAGCACGGTGTGGGAAGGCGCCGCTGCCGGCACGCTGGTGGGTACCTTCAGCACCAGCGGCAACCCGGAAGGAAGCCAGACGTTCAGCTACAGCTGGGCGAGCGGGGACGGCGCCGCCGACAACGGCAAGTTCACCATCAACGGCAGCCAGCTCAAGATCGCTGGCGTGCCGGACTTCGCCACGCAGCATATCTACTACATCCGCGTGCGCAGTACGGACAGCGGCGACCCGGCGCAGTCCGTCGAGCAGCAGTTCGTCATCAACGTGCTCGACCACTCGCTGCTGAGCATCGGCGACAGCTTTGTCGTGCGGCACAACGAAACCATCGGCATTCCCGTCGTCTTCACGGCCAACGGCAACGCGCCGACCGGCGCCGCCTTTGGTGTCAGCTACAATGCCGCCTGCCTGACCTATGTCAGCACGCAGCGGCGGCACCGGCAGCGCGGCGGCCGGCGTGGTGACGGTCAACGCCGGCGGCAGCCCCATCGCCAACGGCACGCTGGTGACCCTCAACTTCACCGCCAACCCGTCCTGCCCCTCCGGCACGAGTGTGCCGCTGGCCTTCACGACCGCCAGCCTCAACGGCGGCGCCCTGCCGGTCAGCACCGACAACGGCCAGGTCCTCGTAATCGCCAACAGCGCCCGCGGCGACTGCAACAGCGACGGCTTCGTCAACGCCGGTGACTTCTCGGCCATCGTGCTCGAGACCTTCGACACCGACCTGCCCTGGTGGCTCAATGCGCCGCAAAGCGACTTCAAGGGCAGCCCCGTCGGCTGCGATGCGAACGCGAGCGAGTACATCGACGTCGCCGACGTGGTCTGCACGGTGCTGGTCGTCTTTGGCAACAGCTCCTGCACCGGCGGCTCGCTGATGGCAGCGGCAGCGGCCACAGAACCCGCCACGCTGGCAGTGGCGCCGGTGGCAAACGGCAGCAGCGTCGAGGTGCCGGTCACACTCGACCGCAAGGGCACCACGGTCGCCGCCGCCGCCTTCACCCTCACCTACGACCCGCAGCAGGCGGCCTTCGACAGCAGCGATGCTGACGGCGACGGCCTCCCCGACGCCGTGGTCTTCGCTACCAACGCCGGTCTCAAGCGCTCGGTCAGCGTCGACGCCGCCAGCGGCCGCATCAAGATCGCCGTCTACGGCCTCAGCCTCCCGCTGCCCACCATCGACGACGGTCTCCTCGCCACCGTCCACCTCCAGCCGTTGGGTGACCAGCCGCTCACGGGCCTCAGCCTCGTCGACGCCGCCCTCGGCAGCGACGCCGGCCGCAACACCCCCGTCGAGGTCCAGGTCAGCGGCGCCCAGGTCAAGCCGCTCATCTACCTCCCGGCTATCCTCCACTAGCCGGCAGGTTCATTAGTAAAACGAGCGGGCGGCGAGTAAGATTCCCTTTACTCGCCGCCCGCCTCCGTTCTCCAGGTGCAGCCATGAAACCCAACGCCCGACTCATGCTCACGACGCTCACGACGCTGACAGCCCTCCTCCTCACCCTTTTGCTGCCCGGCGGCACCGGCACCTCAAGCGTGTTGGCGGCCGGCGGCCAGCCCCTGCTCGACATCCCCGACCGCATCCCGGCCGTCGTCGGCGAGAGCGCCGTCGTCACCGTCAACCTCGACACCGACGGCGAAGCCATCTCCGGCCTCATCTTCTCGCTCGACATCGATCCCACCTGTCTCGCCTTCAATGATACCGACGCCAACGGCGACGGCCTCCCCGACGCCGCCCAGTTTGTCGTGCCGCTGCAGTTCACCCCTTCCATCGGCTATCAGCCCGACGACACCGACGGCGAGATCGACGTCGTCATCACCGACTACAGCCCTCCGCTCGCTGCGCTGCCCAACGGTCCCGTGCTCGCCCTGCGTTTCGACGTCATCTGCGAGCCTGAACTCACCGACAACAGCCGCATCAGCGACATTGCCTTCTCCGCCTTCCCGCCCGTCAGCTTTGGCAACCCCGCCGGCCAGGGTGTCCCCGGCACCAGTTCCCCCGGCTCCGTCAAGATCTCTCGGGTGGATGTCGTCCCGCCGCCCCCGACGATAACAGATACGCCAACTTCAACGCCGACACCTACCGCAACTAGTACCCCAACCGGTACCATTACGGGCACGCCGACTCCAACCACCACGCCCGCCGGCAGCGTAACTGCAACCCCTACTCCGCCCACCGCAACCGTCACGCTGACTCCATCCCCCACGCTTGACAGCGACGGCGACGGCATTCCCGATGCGGTTGAAGGCAGCGGCGATCCTGATGGCGACGGCATTCCCAACTATCTGGATCTCGATTCCAACAACAACGGCATCCCCGACAGCGTCGAAGCCGGCGGCGACCCCGATGCTCCCGTCGACGGCAACGGCAACGGCATCCCCGAGTTCCTCGAAATGCACCTCTTCCTATCCCACTTGGCAACATAGCTGGAAGATACCGGTCTGAGCGAGCGTAAGGTCGCTCAGACCGCTGGCAATTATAAAGGTCATGACGGCAGGCGCATCCCACTCACGAAAACATAAGGTGCTAAAGTGACAATATAGCCCACATTTGACCTACACACCTCTCATTAAGCTCCCAACTCCCCATTCCATTACCGCTTTGTCCCGAAAAGTATAGGTCATATGTCATGCTTGACGCGTATGATATGATGGCCATAATGAATATTGTAATGTTTTTGTTAGCTTCTAACGAGACTAGATTTGGCTCTCTACGCCAAAATCTCAACAACGGCAGTAAGCTAAACGTCTACCTTTAACCGTCCAAGCAGTAAGGCGGTGTGCGACAACAATACTTGAGATGAAGTACCCCAACTACTAAGCTCCTACTGGCTTTCATTTTGCCTTTCATTGCTGACAAGGAGACACCCCATGTGCACATGGGCGAATACCCCAAGAGTTCTTCCTCGCACGTTGTTATTCGGAACAACCTTCGCGCTGTTATTGGTTTGTATGTTTACCGTCCCGGCATTTGCTGCCGACTGGGAGGTCAGCGGCGGCGCAGGCTGCAGCGACGCAACCGGCTCACCCTACTACTGCCATATTCAGGTGGCCATCGATAAATCTGCGCCCGGCGACACCGTCAAGGTGCACCCTGGCATCTACGCCGAGAACCTGGTAATTGCCAAGCACATCAAACTAATGGGTACCGGTTCGGGCAGCGACCCAGCATCGAGCACCGTGCTGCAACCCCCAAGCGGCAACGTCGTCACGATCACCGGCTCGGGTGAATCTGACAGCAACCCGCTTCTGCTCAAGAGCCTGCGCATCAAGCCACAAGGCACAGTGGGTATCAACCTCGGCAGTACCGACTTGCAGGCGGCGCAGACCATGAGCTATATCCGCCTCGAAGACGTACAGGTGGTTGGCACGCTCAGCCAAAGCCATAAGGAAAACGAGCGCGGCATCAACCTGGATCTCAACAAGAGCGTCGCGCACCTCTCGGTCGTCAACAGCGGCTTTAGCCAGTGCGATTACGGCTGGTACTTCGCCAAGCACAGCGGGTCAACCTTTACGCCGAGCACAGCCCAGTACGTCACCGTTGGCAACAGCAGCTTTGCCGACAACAGCTACAAGGGCTTGTACGTCGAAATGCTGTCCGATGCCGCCTTTGACAGCGTCGTAGTCACGAATAACGGACAGATTGCCAACTGGAACGACAGGTGGAATGCTGGCTTTGAGATCAATCTCAAGGGTGATACCGCCGGCCAGACCCGGGTCTACCAGAACCTGGTCTTCCGTAACATGACGATGACCGGTAACGGTCTCGGCGCACGTGACGGCTCTGCCTTAACGATCAAGGTACGTGACGATGGAAACTGCAGCCCCTATCCAGCTGTGTTATCCAACGTACTGGTCGACAGCGGGCTCTTCAACGGGAATGAGCGGGGTATTCGCGTGGGCGAGCCGGACAAAAACAACGCCGGTCCGTACAACGTGCAGATCCACAATGCCGCCATCTACGGCAACAAAAAGACGTATACGGGTACGGATGGAAGCCTGTATGGCGGTTTAATCAACTACACTCGTTCCGCTGTCGGTGCCACCAACAACTGGTGGGGAGTCGCCAATGGACCGAGTGGCGACGGTACAGGCGGGGGCGATGCTGTTCGCCACACATCGGCCGCGGTCGTGTTCAGTCCTTTCCTCACCGCACTGCCAAAGGTTGCCCTGGTTATCCCGGGGACGCCGGTAGACCTGCCGCTGGGGGGGACCAGCTTCACGCTGCCGGTCAACCTCAACGCGTCTGCGGGCAGCCTGAGCAGCACGGCCTTCTCGCTAGACTACGACACAGCCTGCCTGAGCATTGATCCTACCGACGATAATGGCGACGGCATTCCCGAAGCCATCAGCGGCCTGCCGGGCGGCTTTGTCAACAGCATTATGCTCGACACGGCCGATGCGGACGGCGAGCTGGATGTGGCGATGTGGGATGTCACGCCGCCCCTGGCTTCCCTGCCGGCCGGCGCTATCCTCAAGGTCAAGTTCGACATCCTGCCCGCCTGCCAAGGTCCGGCGGACAAGAGCACTTTTGTGAAGTTCTCGTCGGCGCCTACGCCGACCTTCAGCGACGCGAATGGCCGCGCCGTCTATCGCGGCACGCAGAGCGCCGACCCGCTGCTGCTGGACTACAACGCTGCGCCGACGGACATCAACCTCAGCCCCAACAGCGTGGTCGAGAACGCACCTGTGGGCACGACGGTTGGCAAATTGAGCATCTTTGACCCCGACGGCGACACCCCGACCTACATGCTGTCTTCATCCTGCAGCAGCGGCGGACCGTTTGCCAACGGCGACTTCACCCTCAGCGGCAGCACGCTCAAAACGGCGGTCGTCTTCGACTTCGAATCCACACCCAGCCGGGCGATCTGCGTCGAGGCCAACGACAGGCAGGGCGGCATCTTCGCCGCACCGCTGGCCGTCACCATCACGGACGTCAACGAGCCGCCTACCGGCATCGTCCTGCACGGCAATACAGTATGGGAAGGCGCGGCCGTGGGCACGCAGGTCGGCACCTTCAGCACCAGCGGCGACCCCGAAGCAGGACAGACGTTCAGCTACAGCCTGGTGAGCGGCGACGGCAGCGCCGACAACGGCAAGTTCACCATCGACGACGACCGGCTCAAGATCGCCATCGTGCCGGACTTCGCCACGCAGTACATCTACTACATCCGCGTGCGCAGCACCGACACCGGCGCGCCGACGCAGTATGTCGAGAAGCAGTTTGCAGTATCATGTACTCGACCACTCACTGTTGAGCATCGGCGACACCTTTGTCGTGCGCCACAACGAGACCATCGGCATCCCCGTCGCCTTTGTGGCCAACGGCAACGCCCCGACGGTCGCCTCCTTTGGCATCACGTACAATGCCGCCTGCCTGACCTACGTCGGCATCAGCGGCGGCACGGGCATCGCCGGCGTCGGCGTAGTGACGGTCAGCACCACGGGACCGTTTAGCAACGGCACGCTGGTAACCCTCAACTTCACCGCCAACTTCGCCTGCCCCTCGGGCACAAGCGTGCCGCTGGGCATCACCGGCGCGAGCCTCGCGGACGCCAACGGCCCCCTGCCCGTCGAGACAGACGAAGGCAAGGTCCTGGTAATCTCCAACACAGCCCGCGGCGACTGCAACAGCGACGGCTTTGTCAATGCCGGCGACTTCTCGGCCATCGTGCTCGAGACCTTCGACAGCGACCTGCCCTGGTGGCTCGATGCGCCGCAGAGCGACTTCCCCGGCAGCCCGGCAGGCTGTGACGCCAACGCCAGCAAGTACATCGACGTGGCCGACGTGGTCTGCACGGTGCTGGTCGTCTTTGGTAACAGCGCATGTACGGGCGATTCGCTCGTTGCAGCGGCCGAGCAAGCTGCCGCCGCACAGCCCTCACTGCTGACGGTGGCGCCGGTGGCAAACGGCAGCAGCATCGAGGTGCCGGTCATGCTCGACGGCAAGGGCACCGCGGTCGCCGCTGCCGCCTTCACGCTCACCTACGACCCAGCGCAAGCCACCTTCGACAGCAGCGATGCCGACGGCGACGGCATCCCCGACGCCGTGGTCTTCACCACCGCCGCCGGCCTCAAGCGCTCGGTCAGCGTCGATGCCGCCAGCGGCCGCATCAAGATCGCCGTCTATGGCCTCAGCCTCCCGCTGCCCACCATCGACAACGGGCCCCTGGCCACCGTCCACCTCCAGCCGCTGGGCGACCAGCCGCTCGCCGGCCTCAGCCTCGTCGATGCCGCCCTCGGCAGCGACGCCGGTCGCAACACCCCCGTCGAGGTCGCAGGTCAGCGGTGTCCAGGTCAAGCCGCTCATCTACCTCCCGGCTATCCTCCACTAGCCGGCAGGGCTCATATCGTGAATCAAGCGGGCGGCGAGTGAAGAGAACTTCACTCGCCGCCCGGCTCCGTTCTCCAGGTGCAGCCATGAAACCCAAAGCCCGACTCACGCTCACGGCCATCCTCCTGCTCACCCTCTCCTGCCCGGCGCTACCGCAGCGTCCTGGCAGCGGGCGGCCAGCCCCTGCTCGACATCCCCGACCGCATCCCGGCCGTCGTCGGCGAGAGCGCCGTCGTCACCGTCAACCTCGACACCGACGGCGAAGCCATCTCCGGCCTCATCTTCTCGCTCGACATCGATCCCACCTGTCTCGCCTTCAATGACTACCGACGCCAACGGCGACGGCATCCCCGACGCCGCCCAGTTTGTCGTGCCGCTGCAGTTCACGCCTTCCATCGGCTACCAGCCCGACGACACCGACGGCGAGATCGACGTCGTCATCACCGACTACAGCCCGCCGCTGGCCATCCCTGCCCAACGGTCCCGTGCTCGCCCTGCGTTTCGACGTCATCTGCGAGCCCGACGTCACCGACAACAGCCGCATCAGCGACATCACCTTCTCCACCTTCCCGCCCGTCAGCTTTGGCAACCCTGCCGGCCAGGGTGTCCCCGGCATCAGTTCCCCCGGCTCCGTCAAGATCGTCTCGGACCGATGTCACCACGCCGACACCAACAGGTACGTCGACGGCTATCCCGACTGCTACCCCAACCGGGACCATTACGGGCATGCCGACCCCAACCACCACCCCGGCCGGCAGCGTAACTGCGACCCCCACCCCACCTCCCACAGCTCGACAGCGATGGCGACGGCATTCCCGATGGCGTCGAGGGCAGCGGCGATCCTGATGGCGACCGGGTTCCCAACTACCTCGATCTCGATTCCAACAACAACGGCATCCCCGACAGCGTCGAAGCCGGCGGCGACCCCGACGCTCCCGTCGACGGCAACGGCAACGGCATCCCCGAGTTCCTCGAAATGCACCTCTATTTGTCAATATTGAAGAAATAGCGCAAAGATACTAGGGGAGTAGAACTGACACCGCCGCTGCAAGCCGGCCATTCTATGTGGCTGGCTTGCACGGCGGTGTCAGTCAGGGCTGGCGAGCTGCACCAGAGGAGGGGTTATGCTACGGGCAGGAACCAGCCGTGGCTGTCCTCCAATTCGCCTTCGACGATGCCAAAGAAGCGTGACTGGATCTTCTCGGTGATCGGGCCGCGTTTGCCTTCGCCGACGGGTTTGCGATCGACCGAGCGCACGGGCGTGATCTCGGCCGCCGTGCCGGTGAAGAAGATCTCGTCGGCCATGTACAGCATCTCGCGCGGGATGACCGATTCCTTGACGGTGTAGCCGAGGTCCTTGGCGATAGTCGTGGCGCAGTCGCGCGTGATGCCGCCCAGAATGCTGTTGCCCAGCGGCGGGCGTGTAGATCTGCCCCTTGATGATGACAAAGATATTCTCGCCGCGAGCCCTCGCTGACGTAGCCGTTCACATCGAGCGCGATGCCCTTCGGTAAAGCCGTTGTCCTTGGCTTCCATGACGACGTTCTGGCTGTTGACGTATTGGCCGCCGATCTTGGCGAGAGCGCTGAGGGTATCGGGAGCCATGCGCCGCCAGCTGCTCACCTGCACGTCCACGCCCTGTTCGAGCCCTTCCTTGCCCAGATAGGCACCCCAGGGCACAGACGCCACGATCGTCTCGACGGGGCAGCCGCGGCCGTCGACGCCCAAGGTGTTGTAGCCGCGGAAGACCAGCGGGCGGATATAGGCGCTGCGCTGGTTGTTGGCCTTCACCACGTCTATGGTAGCCTGGATGAACTCGTCGACCGTATAGGGCGCAGGGAATATACGCCACCTTGCAGCTGAACAGCAGGCGCTCGTAGTGCTCGCGCCCGCGGAAGAGCGCCGGGCCCTTGCGCCGTCTCGTAGACGCGGATACCCTCAAAGACGCTGCTGCCGTAATGCAGCGCATGCGTAAACACGTGCACCTGCGCCTGGTCCCAGGGGATGATCTTGCCGTTCATCCAAATATAGTCAGCCCGCATGGCCATGATTTCGTGCTCCTTGCTGGATGCAGTTGCCCCAAGTGCTTTTGCAGAGTGGGAAAAGTGAGTATGGCAATGGGGGCATTATAGCGGCAACAGGCGGTTGCGCCAGTTTTGGCGCGCCCGAAAGAATTCAGCGCACCTGGGGTACACCAAGTTGGAGACGGCTTGCCGGCTGCTCGTCGCTGCCAGGCCAGCCGACAAGGTAGGTTATGCCGAGCGGGGAGAGGGGGCTGCGGGCGCGGCCGATCTCCCAGTGATAGGTGCGGCCGTGCAATTGCTCCACCATTGCGCGCAGTTCGTGGGGTTCATAGGTGCGCAGGCACGAGACCAGACCGTCGAGCAGCAGCACGGCGGGAATGGCCGGGATGATGTAGGTCCAAAAGAACCGGGACCAATGAAATGGACGTAGGAAGGGCGTAAACAGCCATGCCAGCAGCGGCAGCACGAGCATAACCAGCAGCCCAAGGGGGCTGCGCTGCGTCTGCTCGAAGATGCCGATGCCCTGCCCCTGGTCCACGGCGCTCTGCAGAATTGCCTGTGCCGTGGGCGGGTCGAAGTGGTGAAACGCCGTAAAAAGGGTGCGAAAACCAGGCAGTGCGGGTGAGACGCGCGTGGCATCGACAGGAAAGGGCACAAAGACGATCTGCGTGGCGGATGGCCGGCTGGTTAGGTCGCCGGTGTTGTCATGCATAGTGCTCTGCCAGCTTGGATAAAGGTCGGTCAGCACGATCGGCACCCTTCGCTTCATGCGGCGCTGCAGCTGCGGTCCCATACGCAGCCACGGCCCTGCCCCACCCGAGCACAGGTCGACGATCTGGCGGCTGCCGGTGGCGTCGAGCGCCCGCTGCAGCAGCGGCACGACGGCACGATACTGCTGCAGCATGCCGGCAATGGCGCGCAGGCAGTCGGTCGCCCCATCGCGGATCTCAGGCGGGCACCACGGCTGCTCGTGAATTTCCATCAGGTGCAGCCGTTTCATGCGATGCGCCCGCGGGTCCCTTCCAGCATCCAGCGCGCCGCCCAAGGCAGTTGCCGGCCGATCCCAGCCATGGCATCACCCAGCCCAGGCGTTGTGAGCGTCGCCTGCAAGGATTGCCCCAGCCGCAGCCGCCTGGCAAACTCCCGACGCCAGGCACGGCCGTACTCCTCCTCCCAACCCCTCAGCGCAAGGCTGCCGTGCAGATAGGCGTCGGCGGGAGCCAGGCACAGTTCGGCCGAGCGCAGGGCCATGGCCATGCCATCGCCTGCCAGCGGCGGAATCATAGCGACCGTATCGCCCAAGCATGGCGGCCGCCGCTGCAGCATCCCAAGGCAGAGGCCGGCGCTGCGTGTCCACGGGCGCGACCGCGCACTCGCTCTCAGCCACGGCGCACGCCCCACGCAGCCGATCGGCAAAGGCCGGGTGGCGGGTAGCTGCCAACTCGAGCACGCAGGGCAGCGACTTGCCCGCAGCCTGGAAAGCGGCATAGGTGATCAGCAAGCAGACGTTGGCCCGCCCATCCTCAACCGGGTTGATCCCGACGTAGCCGCCGGGGAACAGGTAAAGTTCGACGCGCGGCTCCATGCGGACATTCTGGTAATGGATCTTCAGTCCCACGCAGTTGCGCCAGCCGCGCTTGTCTGCCCCCTGGGCCGTGTTGCGCGGCGGCAGGTCCGCACTGCTATGGCGGCCGCACGCGATGATGACCGCCCGCGCCTGCACGCTGAGTTCCTGCATGCGGCCGTGCTCTCTGCTGCGGCGTACCTGCACGAGATATGCCCCATGCGCAGGCGTGATATGTGTGACCGCTGCGCCCTGCCACACCTCACCCCCGCAGCGCTCCACCGCGGCCGCCATGCGCGCATCCAGCGCGTAGCGGCTGAGGCCCCAAGCATCCGCCGGCAGCCCCATCTCGATCGTCTTCCCCCCGGAGGTGGTAATGGCAGCAGCGTGCAAGGGCACGGGCGCAAGCGCCGCCACATCCTGGAGCACACCCAACGTTTGCAGGCTGTGCTGCGCCTCGGGGGAGAGGAACTCGCCGCACACCTTGTGGCGCGGGAAGCGGTCACGCTCGACCAGCAGCACGTCCCAGCCACGCTGTGCCAGGGCGGCGGCAATGCCGCTGCCGGCCAGGCCCGCCCCGATGACGACTACGTCACGGCGTACGCCGCTTTCTTGGCCGCCCTGCTGCTCCAACTCAGGCTGCGCCATTACGCGCCGGCTCCAGCACGTGACTATGCGCCATCTGCTCAGCCGCTGCGATCGGTGGCAGCGGCGGCACATACGTGAGACGGCTCATCTCCACCACCAGCCCTGGACCGAACGCCATGGCCACACCGCTTAGCGAGCCCTTTCAAGGAACCGTGCATGGAACTGTTCTCGAGGTTGGCGTCGCGCAGTTGTTGGCGCAAGTGGTCTAGCACAAACAAGATAGTGGCCGACGACATGTTGCCATACTGGCGCAGCACTTCACGCGTGGATACCAGTTCCTCAGGCGGCAAGATGAAAGATCTCGGCCAGCTTGTCTACGATGGCGCGCCCGCCGGGGTGGATAGCCCAGAAGCGCGGCTGCTTGCTGCCAAAGACAACCTGCAGGGCGGCTGGGGCCGCTACGCCCAGGTGCTCAGGCACGCGTGGCGAGAGGCGCAGGGCAAAGCCATGGTCACGGATGTTCCACGCCATCTCCTGCTGCGTATCGGGGTGGATGGCGGTGTAAAAATCCTCCAGGCGGAAGTAATCGCTGTCGCCGGGCGAAGGGCGACCCACGAGGCAGGCCGACGCCCCGTCGGAGAAGATAGATGCACCCACGAGCAGATCATAGTTGTCGATGGGCTGGCTGTGCAGCGAGCACAACTCGACGCTGACGACCAGCACGCGCGCCTCCGGCTGGCCGCGCACGATCTCCGCCGCCAGCCGCAACCCGTTAAAGGCCGCAGCGCACCCCATAAAGCCGATCAGTGTGCGCCGCACTGTGGCGGGCAACTGCAGTTCCTTGGCGAGCGCAAAATCCAACCCCGGGGCAAACAGGCCGGTACAGCTGACCGCCAACAGGTGTGTCACCGTAGCGGCTACCTGTTCGACGTCCTGGCCGCGCTGGCGGGCATATTGTTCTAGGGCCTGGCGGGCTGCGGCAGTTCCCAGCGGCGTCGCCTCACGCTCGTAAATCTGCATGCGCTCCCCCGTCGACGCGCTGTTCTCAGGGGCGGCCCCAGGCGCAAAGCGCGAGGTTTGTGGTGATTCCAGGTAGGCAGGGAGTGCACGAATAGCGGGTTTCGATGCCGGACTGGCTGTGGACCATACGCACGAGACGTTGCACGCGCCGCCGGTCGCCAAACGATTCAGCCATCCAGCGGCCGATCTCCTCCTGACTTCCGCTGTATCTGGGCAACGCCGTGCCCAGCGCCAGAATCGCGGGTTGGGGATGTATTGCGAGCAAAGATCGATCTCCTTTGTTGGCTGCAGTGCGGTTGATCCCATGCAGCAGGCGTCTCCACTGTAACGCATTATCCTTGCAAGGAATGTATTCGTTTGTACGCGGTTTGTAAATAGCCCTGCGTACAGCTGCCAGGCGTGCATTTACATCTATGTAGGGCGGGCGTACAATTGGAGACATAGGCCGGTTCTGCAAGGCAGGTCACCATAATTCGCGTCAGGACCGACCGCCGGCTAGCGCCAGGTGGGCCTATGATCTCCGTATCGTCGATCTATACGCTTGAGCCTGGCCAGGTGCCGGCGACGCTTGAAACCACGTCGAGTGGATTGACCTCCAACGAAGCCGCAGCGCGGCTCACTCAGTACGGGCGCAACGAACTGCACGAGGCCAGGCGCCAGCCTCTGTATCGCAAGCTGCTGGCCAACTTCACACATCTGATGGCAATTCTGCTGTGGGTGGCGGGTGCCATGGCCTTTGTAGCCGGCATGCCGCAGTTGGGTGTGGCCGTCTGGCTGGTGGTTTTGCTCAACGGCGTCTTCAGCTTCTGGCAGGAATACAAGGCCGAACGCGCGACCGAAGCGCTGCGCAAGCTGCTGCCCCATCTACGCCCGCGTGCTGCGCGACGGCCAGGAACAGCGCATCGTAGCCGAGGAACTCGTCCTGGGTGACGTGATGCTGCTGAGCGAAGGTGACGCAATCTCGGCCGACGGCCGTCTGATTCAGGCCTTTGAACTGCGTGTCGATCAGTCCACCCTCAGCGGCGAGTCGCGCCCGGTGCGCAAAGGTGCCGATCCCGTCGCGGGCACAGATCTGGCACGCGCCGAGCTGCCAAACCTGGTCTTTGCCGGCACACATGTGGCCGCCGGCACGGGGCGGGCGGTGGTCTTTGCCACCGGGATGGCGACCGAATTCGGCAAGATCGCCGCACTGACGCAGGCGCATGGGCGACCAACTCAGCCCACTGCAAAAGGAGATCCAGGTCGTTACCCGTATCGTGTCTATCTTCGCCGTCGTGGCGGGGATCATCTTTTTTGCCATTTCCACGTTGGTTGCCGGGATGAAAATGCTCGAAGCGTTCATCTTTGCCATGGGCATGATCGTCGCCTTTGTTCCGGAGGGACTGCTGCCGACAGTCACGTTGTCGCTGGCGATGGGCGTGCAGCGTATGGTCAAACGCAATGCCATCGTCAAACGGCTGTCGTCGGTAGAGACGCTCGGCTGTACGAGCGTGATCTGCACAGACAAGACCGGGACGCTCACCCAAAACGAGATGACGGTACGCGAGCTGTGGGTGAGTGGGAAAACATATGCGGTAACCGGGGCAGGATACACGCCAGAAGGCGAAATACGCGAAGCTGAGGAGCAGCTTGGTACACCGCCGGAGCAGGACGACCTGTCGACGTTCTTGGTGGCAGCGGTACGCTGCAATAACGCGCGGCTGCTGGCTCCGGATGAGGGGGCGGCAGGGCAGCACGGCTGGCACATATTGGGTGATCCGACCGAAGCAGCGCTGCTGGTGGCGGCAGCAAAGGCAAACGTCGACCTTGCACAGGTAGAGCGAAAATGGCCGCTGGTGCGCGAACTGCCGTTTGAATCGCAGCGCAAGCGCATGAGCACCATCCATCAGACGACAAAGGAATAACCTGGTCGCATTCGTGAAAGGTGCGCCCAAGGAGGTGCTCGCCCTCAGCAGCTGTCTGCGGCTCAATGGGCAGGATGTCCTGCTTGACGCAGCGCAGCGCCAGACAGTCATGGAGGTTAACGATCGCATGGCCCGTGGGGGCATGCGGGTGCTGGCTGTAGCACAGCGCCAGCTGCCGCAGGACTTTGACGATTACCGTGCCGAAGAGGTCGAGTGTGGGCTGACGCTGCTGGGACTGGCCGGAATGCTCGATCCGCCGCGTCCGGAGGTGGCACAGGCGGTGGACACGTGCAGACGCGCCGGCATTCGCACAATCATGATTACCGGCGACTACGGCCTCACGGCCGAAAGTATTGCGCGCCGGATCGGTATTATCACCAAACCGCTCCCGCGCATTGTGACGGGCGCCGAACTGGATGCCATGGATGCGCCGGCGCTGGAAAGCGCGCTGCAAGATGAAGTGATCTTTGCGCGCGTCTCTCCGGATCACAAGCTGCGCATCGTTACTGCCCTGCAGGCACAAGGACACGTCGTCGCAGTCACCGGCGACGGCGTCAACGACGCACCGGCACTCAAGCAGGCCGACATCGGCGTCGCGATGGGCTTATCCGGCACCGACGTCGCCAAGGAGGCCGCCGATCTGATCTTAACGGACGATAACTTCGCCTCGATTGTAGCGGCAGTCGAGGAGGGCCGCGCGGTATACGCCAATATCCGCAAGTTCACCAGCTACATTCTGACCAGCAACGCACCCGAGGCAGTACCCTTTGTGGCCTTTGCTTTCAGTGGTGGACGCATTCCGCTGGCACTAAATGTCATGCAGGTCCTGAGTATCGATGTGGGCACCGATATTGTGCCGGCGCTTGCGCTGGGTGTGGAGCCACCTGAGCCTGGACTGATGGCGCGACCGCCGCGTAGTTTGCGGGACCATCTCGTCAATCGCGAACTGCTGGTGCGCGCATACGCTATCCAGGGTGCCGCAGAAGGCATCGCCACCATGGCAGCGTTTTACTTCTTCTTCTGGACCAACGGTTATTGGGGCCAGTGGCTGGACCTCCCAGGCAGTGGCCCCATCTACCTTTCGGCAGTGGCGATGGCACTGAGCGCCGTGATCTGCGGGCAAATCGGCAACCTTTTTGCCCACCGCTCACAGACGGTTTCGGTGTTCCGCCTCCCACTCTTTAACAATCGCCTGATCTGGATCGGCATCGGCGTCGAGCTGCTCCTGCTGCTGGCGATGATCTACATTCCCATCCTACAGCAGATCTTCGGCATGGCGCCCTTCGCCTGGCCGTACTGGATCTTCCTCTTCGCCTGGGCTCCCATCGTGCTCCTGGTGGACGAAGCACGGAAGCTGCTGGTAGCAGTGAGGAAATCGTCAACCCAATGATGTGCTCTACTCGATCGTCTCGGTAAGAACGATATTGCGGGCGGCGAGGCCTTCAAGCAGCGCCTGGCAGCACCCCGGCGTACGCCCGACGTATTCGGGCGGGCAGATACCGATCTGGCGGAACTGGCCCGCAAGGACCTGGCGTGCGACCTGCGTGCAGGTGTATCCAGTTGTGCGCGCCATGGACGTGGTATTGGTCGTGCGGTCGTAGGAATCCAGCAGATCGTAGGTATAGCGCAGCTGACGGCCGTCTTTGCGCCCTTCCAGCACGACGCGCATGACCGTGAAGTCTTCCTCGCCGGGGTGCAGCTTCCAGTGATCGAAGAGCAGCTTGGCGGTCACGGCCAGGGGGCGCACTGACTGGCCTTCAACCTGCAGCGGCTCGGTGCCAAAGAAGCCGCTTTCGCGCAGGACGGCCATCAAGCTGGCATGCCCTGGATAGCGCAGTGTCATTTCCTTCATGTTGGGAGCGGAGAAGGTGCGGATCAGTGAGCGCAGACCGTCGGTGTTGAAGGACTCAAGGGTCCCGACGCCGGGCAGGTTGACCAGTTCGACGCCCGAGAGGGCCGGGCGCACCACCTCGCGGCCGTGCTCCATGAAGCGTGCAGGGCGGGTGTACTCCTCGATCACGTCGATGGGCGAGAAGACAGCCTTGTATTCATAGGGCCAATGACGCACCTTGGGCAAGCCGCCCACATAGCAGAGATAGGAATCGAGCTGGTCGAGCTGGCTCTCGACGTAGCCGGCCACGATATTCGCCATGCCCGGGGCCACGCCGCAGTCCACCACGGCCGTCAGGCCCTTTGCCTTGGCGAGATCGTCGAGCAGGAATGCGTCTTCGGGGAAAAAAGAGATATCGACGACGGGCTTGCCTGCTTCAAGCACCTGGCGCAGGGACTCAAAGCCCATAAAGCCCGGCACGGCCAGCACCACCAGATCGGCATCGGCCACGAGTCCGGCGATAGCGCCGGGCGCACGCAGGTCGGCAGCCTGCGTATGCACGCCGGCGCTTTGGGCGAGCCGTTCGAGGGCGGCCGGATTGGCATCGACGGCAGTCACAGTCAGATTGGCATCCTTGGCCAGATCGGTCGACGATAGCGCTGCCGACCAGCCCAGTCCCCAGTACAGTTACGCGATGAAATTGAGCGTGATCCACGGCTGTTTCCTCTGCTACAATAGAAAGGATAAGAGATGGTATGGGAAAGGTTCCGCTTGCGAATGGAAAATGGAAGGTCATGGTAGCGCAAGGCGCTGCAAACCGTGAAACCTGAGGTGATCCATGCGTTGCGTTATTGTCGGCTGCGGCCGCGCCGGCTCGCGGCTGGCCCAGGTGCTCAGCACCCAGGGTCATCGAGTTACGGTAGTGGACGAGGACGCGCAGGCGCTCGCCCGCGTTGAAGCACTTGCAGCAAGACCCGATGGCGCCAGCCCCGTGCGTGTGGTGCGCGGGTTTGGGTTTGACCGCAAGACGTTGGTCGAGGCCGGGATCGAACAGGCCGATGGGCTGGCCGCGGTCACGGGCGTCGACGAGGTCAACGTCATCGTTGCGCGCCTGGCGCGACGTATCTTTCGCGTCCCGCGTGTGGTGGCACGGGTATATGAGCCGCGCAAGGCGGAGGTCTACCGCCGTCTGGGTATCGCGACGATCTCGCCGCTGGCTTGGGGTGTGGACCGGATGGCCGAAGTACTGGCAAATGCCCAGCTGTCGCCCGTGTTGAGCATTGGGAGCGGCGAGGTCAACGTCGTCGTGTTCGAAGCGCCGCTGCTGCTCGAAGGGCGCACGGTGCAGACTATCAATCTGCCGCACGAAATCCAGGTGACGGCACTGCGCCGCAACGGCCACGCTCTACTACCCAGCCCTGACACCGTCGTACATGCCGGCGACCTACTCTACGTAGCCGTCCAAACACGAGCTGCCGGCCGGCTGGAAGAGTTGGTGGGAGGTGCGCAATGAACGCCACCATTGTGGGCGGCGGCAAGGTCGGCATGCGGCTGGCAGCGCTGCTGCAGGCAGCACAGCACCAGGTTACCGTGATCGAGCTGCGCGCCGACCACGTCGCCGAAGTCGAAAAGTTAGTGCCCGGCGTGCGCGTAGTTGCCGGGAGTGGGGCTGACCCGGACCTGCTCGAGCGGGCAGGCATCCGTCAAGCGCAGGTACTGGCGGCGGTAACGGGAAGCGACGAGATCAACCTGGTGGTGACGAGCCTGGCGCGCTTTGAGTTCGGCACGCCGCGCACGATCGCCCGCGTCAACAATCCGGCCAATGCCTGGCTGTACAACGGCGAGATGGGGGTGGACGTCGCGCTCAACCAGGCAGACCTGATGGCGCACCTGATCCTCGAAGAGATGTCGCTGGGCGATATGATGACGCTGCTTAAGCTGCGTCGCGGCGCCTATTCGCTCGTGGAGGAGAAAGTGGATCCCCAGGCTCCGGCGGCTGGGAAACGCGTGGCCGAGCTGCAGCTGCCGGAGGAGTGTGTTCTCACGGGCATACTGCGCGGTGGGCGGCTTTTGCTGCCGAAGGGCGACACAGTGCTCCAGCCGGGGGACGAGGTGCTGGCGGTGGTGGCCTCAGACCAGGCGGATCAGCTAGCCCGCACATTAAGTGCAAGCCGCAAGTAGTAGGCTATTCCGTCCCCGGCAGCGGCAGCGTGGCGTGTACGTCTACGTGCTAGATCGTGTCCAAGACCCGACTCCTCACGCCAGCGGTAGAAGGCGGCCGCACCGATCATGGCGGCGTTGTCGGTGCAGTAGGCAAAGGGTGGGATAGAAAAGGGGATGCTTCAGTTCGGCAAAGCGCTGTTCGGCGGTGGCGCGCAGGCACGCATTGGCGCTGACGCCGCCGCAGATGCAGACCTGTTGAACCGCATAGGCTTTTGCAGCGGCGGCAGTCTTGTCGACGAGCACATCCACCACGGCCTGCTGAAAGGAAGCGGCCAGATCGGCCAATACCTGCGGAGCCTGCATATCGACGCCTTCGGCTGCTCAGCTCCTGGGTAAGGTGGAGGACGGCGGTCTTGAGTCCGGAGAAGCTGAAGTCATAGCGATGATCGGCGGCATGGCGCAGCCCGCGCGGGAGGGGATAGCGCGCCGGATTGCCCCCTTGTGCGGCGCGCTCGATGGCGGGCCCGCCGGGGAAGCCAAGGTCGAGCAAGCGGGCAACCTTGTCAAACGCCTCGCCTGCAGCATCATCAAGCGTGCCGCCCAGCCGCTCATAGCGGCCGTGGGCGGTCATCAGCACCAACTCGGTGTGGCCGCCCGAGACGATCAGCACCAGCACGGGGAAACGGTCGCCGGCGCTCGCCGTCGGCCCCACGGCCCCTGTGTCCAGCCAGTTCGAGTAGACATGTCCTTCCAAGTGATTGACCGGCAGCAGCGGCAGGCCGCTGGCAAAGGCCAGCCCCTTGGCTGCGTTCACGCCGACCAGCAGGCTGCCGGCGAGGCCGGGCCCGTGCGTCACGGCAATCGCGTCCAGCTCCGACGGGTGGTTGATGCCTGCTTCAGCCAGCGCCTGGGCGATCACGGGCTCAATGGACAGCACGTGCTGGCGGCTGGCGACCTCGGGGAAGACGCCGCCAAAGCGGCGGTGCAGTTCGATCTGCGTCGCCACAACATTGCTCAGCACACGCTGCCCGTCTTCGATGACTGCCGCTGCGGTTTCGTCACAGCTTGTTTCAATGGCCAGGATTTGCATTGATTGATCGATTTCTAAGTAACTTCATGCGGCTTGCCGCGCCAGAGGATCAGCCCGACTGCAACGATAAGCATCACACCGGAAATGAATGCGCCCAACGTGCGCGGGGGCGTGTCGCCAAAACGAGCCTCGATCGCGTGCCGTCCGGCTCCTATGTCTACCAGGATCGCACCTGTCGGGGATGGGCGGGTCGGGACGGGCAGGCCATCTACCGTTACCTCCCATCCCGGGAAATAGAAGAAGTTGATCTGAACGGTGCCCGGGACAGCCATCTCCACCACGCCGCCACCACTCGAGCCGCGACTGTAACGGCTGGCCACGGTCCCGTCGCCGGCGACAATCTGGAGGCGGTCGAGGCTGGTTGTGTAGCCGTGATCCTCGGCATAGTCGGGCGCGGCATAGCCGGCGCTCATGACGGTCGAGGTGAAGGGCTGCGTCACCCACTGGGTATAGGCGATCATGTCAGGGTGTTCTTGCTCGAAGCGGAAGATCGCGCGCCCATCTTCGCGCCAGCTCTCTACGGGGGAGAGATTGGCCTGCAGGTAAGGCCAGCTGGCAAAGACGCCTAACAGCGCAAACACGAACAGCCCACCGGCAGGGCTGCTCCGCGCGCCGGTGGCGGCGGCCAGCAGCGACTGACCTTCGTCGGCAAAATCGTCCAGCGCCAGGTTGGCCAGCAGCAGCCCGCCAAGAGCGCTGAAGAGGAAGCCAGTCAGCGCCAGCAGGCGCCACGGAAACTGGATCACCGCCAGCGGCGGAAAGGCCTCCCACAAGGGCTGCGCCAGCGGTGTCATTACCACCAAGAGCAGTGCACCCATCACCAGCAGGTAGCCCTGCACGGCACCCGCCACCCTGGCCCGACGCCAGCCAAAGACAGCGGCGATTGCCAGCACCAGCAGCAGGGCCCCGACCTGAAAGCTCATGCCGTCGTTAGCGCCCTTCGGATCGTCAGAAAAGCCGAAGCCCCAAAACGGGCTGAAGAACTGCCCGATCTGGACAAAGTGGTTGCGAAAGTCGTAGGTATCGGTGACGTATACCTGCTGCTGCAAGTAGCGGCCTTCGGCCAGCAGCGGGAGAATAAAGATGGAACAAAGCAGCAGCCCGCCCAATCCACCTGCCAGGGCCAGCAGTGTGCGCCGCCAAGGCACCCCCACGCTGCCGCCATGCCTGGACCAGGCGAAAGATCACCAGGCTGACGAGCAGCGGCACGATCGAGAGGAGGGCAAAGGTGTGCGTCAGCAGGGTGCCGCCCAGCACCAAAATAGACAGGCCGAGGCGCCGCTGCCAGCCGCGGGCGGTGCCAAGCACCAGCAGCCGGTCAAAAACCAGGAACAGCCATGGCAGCCAGGCGAGCAGCAGTGTGTCGTTGAGCGCTCCACGCACGTACATATCCACCAGGTGGTAGGGGAAGTAAACGTAGAGCACGCCTGCCGCCACTGCGGCCAGGGCTGCCCAGCGCCGGCCATCAGGCACGCTTGTTTCCGCTGCGGCTAAGGGAGGTAGGCCATCAAGCTGCGCACCAACGGAGCTGCCGAGTGCGGGAAATGCTAAGGCGCTCAGCCAGTGGCGGACCAGCGCGTACATGCCCCATGCGCCGGCAAACATGCCCACTGCCCAACTCAGTTTTGCGGCGGTAGTGAAGCCGGCCCCTAGCAGCACAAACAACTCGCCCAGGTAGAGACCAAGCGGAGCCTGGATCAGGAACGTCGGGTAGCCATAGCCCTGGATATGGTGCATTGCCCACCGCGGCCACCAGGCGCCGTCGCGGATGCTGGCATCGAACTGGATGAGATAGAAGACGCTGTGCCGCCCGTCATGGGCATCGTAGAAGTAACCCGGGGACAACAGCGGCGCCAGTGCGGGCAGGGTGAGGACAAACAGCAACAGCAAGTACGGATCAAGCCGCAGTCGGCGTATCATGCTCCTGATTGTAAGCGGCAAGGGAAACGGCTGTCAACGAAAACAGGCTGGCGAATAGGGGTGCAGCCTCAAGCCCCAGCGGCAGCACGCCAGTCGTAGGGCAGCAAATCGCGCAAGCATACCACGATGCCATCGCCAACCAGCACCTCGGCATGCAGGTTCGCGTCGTGCAGTTGGCTGATAAACTCGCGACAGCGGCCGCACGGCGGCAGGATGCCGCCATCCCAATTGACTGCCACCATGCGCAGCACCTGGCTTTCACCGGCAGTCACCATGGCGGCTGCCGCAGCATGCTCGGCACAAAAGCCCATCGAGCAGGCGGTATCGATGCAGACGCCCGTGTAGACTGTGCCGCTTGGGGTGAGCAGGGCAGCGCCGACACCGCCGGCTTCGGCCGAAGCCGAAAGCCGGCGCGGGTTAAGAACAGCCTTGGCCGCAGCGTAGAGGTCTTCAAACGATGTCGTCAAGACGGGTGGCTCCTCTGAATAACTTGTGAACTACTTGACGAGTGGGGAAGAGTGCCCCCACATGCTGCTAAAAACGAACTCGTCGAGCGGCCGGCGTACGCGCGGCGTCAGTTCCTGCTGGCGGCGCTGTTCGGGAAGCGTCTCAGGATCCCCAAGGTAGCCAACCGCCAACATGGTGACCGGCTCGTAGTCTTCCGGGATACCGTACAAAGTGCGGGCTGTATCGGCAGAAAAGCCAGCCATGGGATGTACGTGCAAGCCCAGTGCCGTCGCCTGGATTGCCAGGTTCTGGGTGGCAAGACCCACATCATGAAAGGCGTGCCCATTTTTGCGCCCACTGCTGGTAACCATGCGTGCCACGGTTAAGAGCAAGACTGGTGCCTGTGTTGCCCACTCGCCGTTACCCGGGTTGAGGCAAGAGGCCAGCCTGGCGTACTCCTCCTCATTGTCCTTGGCAGCCACGATAAAGTGCCAAGGCTGGGCATTTCCACCCGAAGGCGCCCAGCGCGCGGCCTCAAGCATGCTCAGCAGTTTAGCCTGCTCTACCGGAGTGTCCGCAAAGGCGCGCGGACTCCAGCGTTCCTGCAACAAGGGATGAATAGGATAGGCGACTGCAGCCTGCTTGATCTCGCGTGACGAAACGACCGTTTGCTCCATAGCATCTCTCCAATTGGTTAGGCCCACACAAATTAGTTCAATATTAAACTAATTTGGCAGACCACTCCGTCTGCGAGCTTCCGATTGGTAAAGTAAACAAAATCACGCTGTGCTAGCCACGCGGCTCCAGGACATCGGCGCGCAGCACCTGCAGCATAGCTTGCGGCGCGACCTGCCCTACTGCCGCGATCAAGGGGGCCAGAGCGCCGCGGTCCCACCAGGAACCGGCTGGCCGCGGCCACAAGTGATTGGGCCAGTCGCCGCTGACCAGGCGCAGCGGCGGCCAGCGTTCGAGGTCATCCGGTCGTGAATTGGGTGCCACATAGCGCATGTCCAATCCTTGTTGATCCGAACGTGCCGCTACATGGAGCCACCATGCCGGCCCGCAGTAGAGAGCATGGAGGTCGGGTAAGCCGTTCTGCTCCAACCACACCTGAACGAGCTGGGCAAAACTGCTTTCGATGCTGCTGATGTGGCCGGGTGCCGTAACCCAACGGCTGATCTCACGCATGCCCTCGCTGCGCCGGCACAGCCGCCAGTAGGTGAAGTTGACCGCTTGGACGAGCCCCACGCTGTGCAGCACCCCCGGAGCCGGTCGCACGTTCTCTACAACCTCGATCGTTCCGGCACCGGCGACCTGAAAGATCTCGGCAACGCCGGCCGCCGCCCAACGATTCCCTGCAAACAGCAGTTGAGGCCGCTGTGGCGGCGGTGTACGTGCCAGGACGGCAGCAAACACACGGCTCAGTTCGTACAGTGGCTGCAGCCCCTCACTCCCGAGATAGTCGTAACCGCCCACGAGCACGATCAGATCGATCTCAATCCGGGCGAGCAAAGCAGCCAGGCGCCCAACTTGGAGATCGGCACTGTGCAGTGTCTGCCCGACAATCTCAGCAGGCCCGCCACACAACGCCTCCTCGGCTGCGGCGAGGCTCTGCGTCGCAGTCAACCCTGCGAGCCACACGCGCACGTGGCCACGTGGGCTCGCCACCACAGCGATCTGGTCCACAGGTGGGTAGCTTGCCGGTTCGTCACTCAATACGAAGGGCGCACCGTCGTCACCGTTCCACAGCGTGCGGTGCAGCCGGTCACCCAGGTGCTGCAGCAGCCCGCCCGCTTGGATATCAAGCGACAGGTTCGGCTGCAGTGGAGTGTTCGACCATGCAGCCAGGCGATAGCGCCCATTAACCATCTCCAACAAGCCGGCGCGCACGGATACGGCATCAAAACCGAGTGTCAGGACGGACGACGTGGAGTCGATTGCGGGGGAACTATGCTGGCCGCGGGCAGTAAAGTCGTTCATTTGGGCAACCAACTTTGTATGATCTGCCAGAGCCCGGTAGAGGTAAATGTCGCTCGCATAAACTCGAACTCCGCAATCAACAGCGACGTGCGCGAGGCAAGCAGGCGGGCAAAGATGACGCCAGCCGCCAGCCATACTGCGCGCTGACCAAACCAGACCCAGGCCCGCATCAGGCGCTGCACCCAGTTCGGCTGTCCTGCAAGATGGTGCTGGGGGTCCAATCCCCAAAAGACCAGCGCACTGGCTGTGATAACCAAGGTAAGGAGCCCCGTGAAGAATAGTTGTAAGGGCGCTTCCCAGCGGATCCCCGCACGGGCAGCGGCCAGAAACTGTGGCAGCATGGTTCCCTGTACCGTGCCAACCACCACGACGGCAATCCCTGCCGCCAGCAGCAGGGCAGCCGGAACGACGCCGCCCCAGCGCAGCACACGCCGGAATCCACCGCAGGCGGTCCCCCTTCGCCCTGGAAGAGGATGCGCTCGGCCGCCGCCAGTACCAGCAGCGCGCCAGGATCACAGGAATCCAGTTCCACGGCTCGGCACGCGGATCTGCCAGCAGTCCCTGCACAAAGGGCAGCCCGATCATGGCGTGCCAGGTCACAGCCGCAGCGTAACCAAGACCGGCCGCAACGAGGATGGTTTGGCCGAGGCGCGCCAGCCAGTGGTCGCCCAGGATGGCGCTAAAGACGAGCAGGGCCACGATCAGCCCCACCCACATGCCGGCATTCGCAACCCAGTCGGGCTGCATAAACTGGCCGATCTGCGCTACGGGCTCAGGCATCGCCGCGCCTCCCCGTGACCAAGATGGCTACGTTGCCGGCTAGGATCAAGAGCAGAAAAGCCACCGTGGCGAGATTCTGGCCGACAAGCTGGATCTGCAGCTGCCGCTCGCGTGAGCGGGTCGGCAGTTCATTGAGCATGTCCGTATAAGTGGCGGCCCCATCATAGCCGCTGACCAACCCTACCAACTGGCCGGACGCGAGGTAGGGGCGCAGCAGCGGATCGGCGCCTGCGCCTGTGGCAGCAACGACGGGCACGCGGTTGCGTGGCGCAACTTGCTCAAGCCAAGCCTGTGCGTCCTCGGCCTGCGCGGCAAAGACGACGGCCAAGTCCGCATGCTCCTGTCCAAGCGCAGGCAATACCATCACACCGCCAGGAAGGAAACGAGGTGGTTCTATGGAGGCTTCGGCGGTGCCTGTACGCAGTTGACTGCGTTCGTCGTGGACGGCGGCCAGGAGGTGCCGGGCCGTCGCCGGCCCATTGGGCAGCAGGCTCACGATACGCAGGCTGGCGCCCTTATCCAAAAGATGGCGGACGATGGGAGCAGACAACAAATCCAGTTCGCCGGCCGTAGCGGGGTCATAGGCCCAAAAAACCTGTACTGTCGCCTGCGGCGGCAGGCTTTCAATAGCGGCGTAGGCAGCACGCACACCTGGCCATGCCAGCGCCGTGCCAGTGGTTCGGGATACCTGTAGAAAGACTGGGATCGCTACCGCCATACCGATCACAAGAAACACCCACGGTATCCACAATGAGACATGGCGCTTTGGCGGCAGCAGCACAGCCTGGGATGTGCTGCCGAAGGTACCGGTCGCCAGCAATGGCTCTTCGGTCATCAGCGCGCGCACTCGGCGCAGGCGGTCGGCGTCGAGCACCTCGGCTGTGGCCTCGGCAACGGGCGGTTCGCCATTGCCCTCGCCCGGCACGGTGGCCACCCGGATCGGCTCGATCAGGCCTTGAATGCCGCTGACCAGGCGACCGGCAGCAACCGGAATATCTGTTGTATCCGCTACACCCGCGTCAACGTCTGCGTCAACATCATGGCCCAACTCGTCGTCCGGTTCGAGGGGGACGTCGTCCTCGCCGACGAAATCAGGTTGAAGCCAAGGCTGTTCGGCATTCGCCTCGGCAGCCGGATCTTCAAAAGTGGGTTGTGTGCCTGTCGTGCGAGGAGCCTCGCCCGCAGCTCCAGGCGGCTGCTCAGCACCTGCACCTGGATCTTGGGCGGGCAGCGAAGCACTTGGACCTCGATCGGCAGGTGGAGGCACACCTTCGCCGCGCAGGCTGGCGCCACAGCGATTGCAGAAGTTTGAGCCGGCGCGATTGGCTGTGCCGCAGTGAGGGCAGAGGATAGGCGACATGTGTGCCTCGTTACGCCTTTCCCACTAGCAGGCGCAGACCGACGACGAGCAGGGCGATGCCGCTGCCGAGCAGCACGCCGCGCAGGGCGGCCATAACCGGCGCGTCGACCAGCCAGAAGGTTGCCTGGGCGTAAGCGGGCGGCAGCCACTGTGTCGCCAGCGGCCACTGCGCCAGCAGCACGATCAGCGTGCCCACCAGCATCCAGGCACCGCCCTGGCGGCTTACCCGCAGGTAGCGAAAAGCGGCGGCAGCCATAAAAAAGACCAGCAGGCTGAACAGTGCCGCCTGCGATGGAGCTACCAGCGCATCAAAGACCCAGCTCAACAGCGGGCCCGTTGCGCCGCCTGGATTGACGATGCCGGCCACAAAAACGGCTACCATCACGGCTACCAGGATCAGGCTCAGCACCCAATCGCGCTGCCCGGTCTGAACGCGCCAGAGATGTAGGGCCAACACGTTGGCCGTGCCAAGCAGCAGTGCGATGCCGGCCAGCAGCATCAACCATTGGTAGCCGACGGACAGTGCAGTACCCAGGGCTGGGGCAATACCGACACGATCCACGATCAGCACGGCCAGTGCGATCAGGATCAGCAGGGTCAGCAGAATGTTGGCGCTTGAACGCTGACGAGGCGAGTTAGGCGATAGTAGACATGAGAAGCTACGCCACCAGGGCAATCAGGAGCAGGGCGACGGCGACAACGACGACCGTCCAGGCCACCCAACCATCGCGCCCGGCGATAGCAGAGGCCGGCACGTGCTCCGCCAGCTGCGCCCCTTGCGCCTGTGCCGATAGGGAGGCAAGCTGCAAGGGGAGTGCCTCGCCGGCAAAGGGGCCGGCTTGGACATTCGCAACAAAGGTGGGTTGAAAGGCGGGCGGCAGATCAGCCGGCCGGCGGCGGAACTGCGAGCGGCGGGTGTCGAGCAGGCTCAGGGCAGCAGCATGCGTAGCCTGGTCAGGCGCTGTATAGGAGAAGACGGTGGCTGGCGATAGGAGCGGTGCATCAGCGGCACGCTGGTGAAGCAAGGCTGCCAGCCAATAAGGCCCGAGCCCGCCCCCAACAGCCAGCGGCATGCGCGTATCGCGCCGTTGCTCGTCAAGCCATTGGAGTGCCAATGGCCCGGTGAGTTCTCCCAACATTTCCGGGCCGTGGCCGAGATAGAATACAGGCGTCTCCCCGATTTCCAGCCCTGCATCCAACTCTGCCTGCCATTGGGCAACGATGGCCGCGAGCGAGCGGTTCGTATTCATGCGCGCTGCTCCCCCAAGCTGACCGCCGCCGGCACCTCGGCTGCAGCCAGCGCCGCAATGAGGCGGTCGACACCCTCGGGCGAAGTCAGCAACTGCGCCCAATCCATGAGGTGTGGAGCGCCGAGCACCGCTGCAACTGGAGCGGCCACAGCCAGCAAGTGGCCGGCGGCAAAGGCCAGCGGACGGTGCGCCGTCACGTACAGCAGCGCAGTCGCAGCCATACCATGCCTGCCAAGGCTTGCAGCGAGCGGCGTAGCAAGCGAGTCGGCGGCAGCCGAGGGACGATCTGTTGTGCTCTTGACGACAGGCATAGGCAGGAATACATTGGTTATTGGGCGAACAGCCGTTGTCATTATACGGCGCAGATGGCGGAGGGGGGCAAGCGGGCTCAGGAAAGCGGAACAGCCTGCCGAACAAGAAAGAGAGGGAGTGAGCATGAGACCCTTGTTGGTTCATGTCCTGCGCACGACTGGAGCTGCGCTGCCGGTGCTTGCGGCAGCGCTACTACTGGCGATGAATTCTGTCGGAGCCTTTACTGCCATATATGGAGAAGGGGCCGTAGTGCCAGGTGCCGCCCATGGCTCCGCTCAGCTTCAATTACCCCGTTGCTGTAGTGCTGCATATTGGCTTATGCAGCACTACAGCAACGGGGTGGGTCACGCTACTCAATCACGACTACGGCACTCGTGCGCATAGGGGGCAGGACAACGTGTGCGTAACCATCTTGCACGCTCCAAGACAGAGGTTTTCCTTCAGGCGCCAGGTAGACACGCTTCGGAGCGCTATTGACGCGTACTTTGAAACCCAAACCCGCCACTGGCCAAGCCTGGTCGACGTGAGCAATTGGCTGAAGACTGCGCCGCGGCTGATAACTTATAACATACACAATTTGTCGCGCGACCGTGCTCCTCATTACCAGGCTGTCGCTGCAGCGTAAATTCCACCCATCCTGGCCCCAACGGATACAAGAGTTGATCGGGCAAAAGCTCTGATAGCAAACCTTGTACCATAGCCCGATAAGCCCAGTAGTCGAACTTCTTGTAGCCGCGGAACAAGGGGGCCGCAAGGTAGAGCACCTTCTCCTTGCGCACCGCTAACGGGCTTGCCAGGGATCGATCCATGGCGGAATGCTGGTGGCCCATGAAGTGCTGCCAAGTACGCGTGAAATAGGCGCGGCGCACTTCTCCATAGGACCGCGCACCTTCGACTGCCTCAACACAGTGCGCTTGCTCGTAGTACACATAATCGTAGTCTGCTGCCAATTCAGTCTCAAGCGTCTTGATCCCACTAGGGCGCAAGAAGCTTGGCTGTGTCGGCGCGGGCTCCCGATAGCGCACGGGTGTGCCTGCCAACTGGAATTCGCCCGTTTCCCTATCCAATGCGGCAGTACCACTAAAAATCAGGGCGCCGCCAGCGTCAACGAACGCGTCAAGCTTAGCGCGCAGGGCGCCGTCCATAACTGTTCCATCTGGCACTACCACGAGTCGATAGCCATCCAAGTCTGCGGCAGCATCCACCAGGTCGCACTGGACGCCTAATTCGATCAGCATCTGCACGGCGCCCTCAGCATCGGGGCTCTGGGTGCCAATGCCATCTAGTTCCTCCTCCAGGGGGCCAACTGCGAGCACAGCCGCCTCCGCCACTGGCACTGAATCGATCAGCCATGGCTCCAGCGCTGCAACCTCGGCATAGGCTGTGCCCACCATGCGGTAGACCGCAGGATCGAGCACCCCACGCGGATGCAGCTGGTCGCCAACACAGATACGCCCCCCTGCTGCCACGGTGGTGGCACATTCGTAGCGCATCTGGTCTACTGTCTTGAGTCCGCCAAAATCACCCCACGAGCGATGGAAGCGGCCTGTCATGCCGATCATTGGTTTCCCATAGGTGCGCGCCTGGCGCGCCATAATTGGATAGTGCAGATATCCCCATGTACCCGACGTGGGCAGACTCTCAACCTCAAAATGGGTCTCATACGGGACTACACGACGCATATCACGGCTGATGGTGCCGTTGTAAAAGATCGAGGCTCCCGGCACCAGCTGGTTGACATGTTTGGTCATCGTCGCAAAGAAACGCTCTTGCTTCCGACGGGCAAACTCCCAAACCGCTTCGTCGTCGTCCAGCGGTACGCCGGCGTCACGCATCTGCGCCTGCCCCCATGGCGAATAGTTGGGTCGTGGAAAACAGATGTCGAACCAGAAGCCGTCGACTTCATACAGCTCCGTCAGCTCCCTGACCTGCGCCAGTACATAATCAGCATAGCCAGAGGAGACGTCGAGGGTGGTCCAACCCCATTCATTGGAGAGAGGAGGACGTGAGGCCACACGGCCATCCTTGTTGACGATCACCCACTCGGGGTGCTGCGCCCCCGCCAGTTCGTCCCACATAATGCTGACATAGATTGGACACACAATATCGGCGCGGTGCAACACCTCGATCTGCTGCCCCAAGAGGTCGATTTGCAGCCCGGGATGCGGCGTGCCCACCTTGGTAGGATAATACGAGAAACCGTGATGACACTTGGCAAAGATATTGATGGCGTTGACATGCGCATCTTGCAGCGTGCGCGCGAACGTCGCGCCGTCGAAGTCGGCGCCTACATCCGCACAATCAGGGGAGGTGTGAAAATCGAGATGGACTTGTCGATAACGAAGAGGAAAAGCATTCATGGGAACCCCAGTATCTGGCGATGAAACGATTGGTATACAGCGGCCGGTGCTACTTGGAGAAACCAACCAGGCTGCGGATAAACTGCTTCTGCAGCACAATAAACAACAACAGCACAGGCAGTGTTGCCATCGATAGCGATGCCAACATCAGCGTCCAATTTGTCGACCACTGCCCCTGGAATTTAGTCAATCCAAGGGGAATGGTGCGCAGCGCGTCGTCGCGGATAACAATCAGCGCTAGCGAAAACTCGTTCCAGAGAAACACCGTCTGGAATATCGTCACGCTGACAAGTGCAGGCATCGACAAAGGCATCACGACCTGAAAAACCATCTGCAGCGTGTTGCAGCCGTCGATGCGGGCTGCATCCTCGATCTCAGGCGGGAACTCCAAGAAAAAAGCATAGAGCAGCAGCACGGAAAAGGGAATGCCAAACGCCACATAGGGTGCGATCAAGCCGGCGTGCGTGTTGAGCAGGCCGAGGACGTTGAGACTCCGATACAGCGGTACAAGTACCGTATGTACCGGGATAGCAAAACCGGCAATTAGAAGGAGGAAGATTGGCACGCGTCCGGGGAAGTTGAGCCTTGCGAGCGCATAAGCTGCCAAGGCGCTGAACAGTACGATAAGAACGACTGACACCGACGTCACGATCAATGAATTCAGCAAGTAATGCGAAATACCGCTCTGCCATGCCTTAGCAAAATTGGACCATTGGGGATCAGCAGGCAGGGCAAAAGGAGCGGTAAAGAGTTCGCGCGTGGTCTTGGTCGAGGAAAGCACCATCCAGACGAGCGGTAGCGCCACCATAATGGAGTAAACAGTCAGCAGGGCATAGGCAAAGAACTGCAACGGTCGCACTTTCATGCGTCCTCCCGTGGGCGAGAACTTAGGCGCAGCTGCAGCACACCCAAAATCAAAGCGATAATGAGCAACACGACACTGATGGCGCTGGCATAACCTGCACGATTGACAGTAAAGGCGTTGTAGTAGATATAAGTGCTCATCACCTGGCTTGCATTGGCAGGCCCACCGCGCGTCAGAATATAGACCAGGTCAAACACCTTGACGGCCCCGATCATCGTAATAAGTACAACAGCAATGATAACGTTGCGGACCGAGGGCAGAGTCACGGAGATGAACTTGCGCACCTCGCCGGCGCCATCGAGCGCTGCGGCTTCATATAGCTCTTGTGAAACCGATTGCATTCCGGCCAGAACAATCACCATAACGTAGCCCGTGTACTGCCAGCAGGCGACGATGAGGATCGAAAAGATGGCGAGGTTGGGATCGCCCAACCAGCCCTGGGAGGGCGGCGCAATACCAAACAGCGCAACAAAGCGATTGGCAAGCCCCACCGTAGGATCGTAAATTAGCTGCCACAGTATACCGACGGCCACCGCCGACATGACCACGGGCGCAAAGTTGAGCGTACGAAAGATTGAGCGCCCCCAACGTGCGCCGCGGTCTATCAGTGCCGCTAAAATGAGCCCTAACCCAACTTGTACTATGACCGAGACCGCTAAAATGGTCAGATTATTACCCAAAGCACGCCAAAAGACCGGATCACTCCCCAGTTCCACGAAATTGCCCAAGCCAACAAAGCGCAGCCGGGCATCGGTAAGGCCGTAGTCATAGAGTGAAAGGTAAATTGTGCTAAGCAGAGGATAGATGATGAAGACAAAAAACATGACAAGCGCAGGCGCAACGAGCACGTAGGCGTCGAGCCACTGCCGCCGCCCATGCCTGCTGGTGCGGCTCTTCCTCACTTGGTGTGGAGGCGAATTGCCTGCGAGGTTTTGATTGGTCATAAGAGTTATGGCAAATGCAAAAGAGAGCCGTCATCAGATAGGCGCAAGCCGGACGCGACCATGCGCCGTCCGGCTTGCGTCTGGCTAGACTTACTGGTTGCGTGACGCTTGCACCTTCAGCGCCTGCTCACGCACGGCCTGTACAGCTTCTTCCGGTGTCTTGCTACCAGCTAATACTTCCTGAATTGAATTCAAGTACACTTCCGAGATGCTGTTTTCCAGCACAACGTCGAGCCACAACGCCGTGCCTTCGCCCTTGGCCAGGTCCTCGGTCACAGCAACTACGCCGGCTGGAGCCTGCTCTTTGTCTACTGCGTCCCCACGTACCGGGATACGATTGGTGTCAAGCAGCAGTGAAGCCTGCGTGGGCTGCGAGACGTAGAAATCGAGGAACTTGGCAGCGGCATCTGGATGGGGCGTTTTGGCGGAGATTTCCAAACCCACAGGGCCGGCCAAAACGTAGTTCTGGTTACCCTTAGCGGCCTCGCTGGTAATCGGCGGCATACGGAACATTCCGTACTTGCCTTCCAATCCATTCTCCTTCAAGGCGCCCATCAGCCAGGTACCTTGGTAGTACATGACCGTCTGCTGATTGGAAAACAGAACAGCAGCGGCGTCGGGCGTTGTGGAGTTGACAGCGTCGCCAAAGCAGCCTGCATCCTGCATAGCCAGCAGTTGCTTGAACGCTTCGGCATAGCCGGGGTCGGTGAACAAGGCGTCAGGCGCGCTAGACAACGAATAGTCTGCGGCAATTGTATCTTCCCCAGCCATTTTCTGGTTGAAGATAGTCAAGTAATGTACGCCTTCCCAGCGCTCTTGGTTTCCGAATGCCAATGGCACCATGCCCGCCTCACGAATGGTACGGCACATGCCCAACAGTTCATCAAAGGTGGTCGGCACCTTTAGGCCCAACTTATCAAAAAGATCCAAGTGATAGTAGAAATACTTGGCCTCTTGACTATAGGGAGCGCCGTACAGCTTGCCGTCCACTGTGAAGGCGTCGAGCATGGCGGGAGACAGCTGGTCAGCCCACTTGTACTGCTCGGCGTAGGACGATAGGTCCAATAAGTTGCCCTCACGCGCAAAACGGCCAGTGTCGTCGCCAGCCCAGTTGAACAGGATATCGGGCGGGTCATCCGAGCCGATGGCCACCTGCAACGTGGTCTTATAAGCCTCGTTTGCATAGGGGCTATAGACAATGTCGATGTCTGGGTTGGCGGCTTCAAAGTCGGCAATCACCTTCTCATTAAATTGATTAAAGGTGTCGTCGCTGTTGAACCACAAGTCGAGCGTCTGCTTCTCGCCGGTCGCTGCCGCCGGTTGTGCAGCATCGCTTGCTGGCTGCGCCGCATCTGTTGCAGGGCCACTGGTAGTCGCGGGCGGCGCAGCACAGGCTGCCAACATGGCGCCTAGCAAGACGGTGGCTAGCAGGCGCACACTCTGTTTGCGCATACAATGTCTCCTTTGGGAAAGACGGGGCTTGAAAATTAACAGAAAACGATTACAATCGAATTACAGAATAGCACGCCGAATGTCTGATGTCAACCCATAGGCACAGGGCAAATATGAGCTAAAAGCAGACTGTTAGCCATTCCGCCCCAAGCTTATTATTACGGGAACCAACGTTATCGCCCTGTGCCGACAAGGAGAATGGATGAGCGGCAACTCACCTCCAGCTATGGACGACCACGATTCGTCCCCACGTGTGACTATTCGTCAAGTAGCAGCAGCAGCGAATGTTTCTGACGCCACTGTCTCGCGTGTACTCAACAACCCAAACAGCGTCAGTCCGGAACTTGCCGCACGCGTCCAGGCTGCCGTGCAGCAACTCGGCTATCGGCCCAACCGCTCCGCGCGGGACTTGCGTATAGGACGATCGGTCAAACGCGTGGGTTTTCTCGTCTCCAATATTCAAAACCCATTTTTTACCGATATATTAAAAGGCGTGGAACAGACATTGATCCCCAATCAAGTGGCTGTGCTTGTCGGGAACTCGAACAATGACATTAAGTATGAGCAGCTCAACCTGGAGATCATGCTCGAGGAACAAGTGAGCGGACTGATTGTCCAGTTCTGTTCCAACCGCCCTAAGAATTACCTCGAATTGTCACGAAGCGGCGTGCCCGTGGTCTGTGTGGACCACGTTCCACCCGGGATGCCGCTCGATAGTGTCGTAACAGACAACTGCCAGGCGATGGCACATGCTACTCGCCACCTGCTGGCACTTGGCCACCGGCGTTTTGCCTTGATCGGTGGTCCGCTTGATCACGACACGGCCATTGAGCGCCAGCGCGGCTTCGTATTGGCGTTGCAGGAAGCAGGGCTTGGACCGCGGGATTACGTCGTTGAAAATGGGGCATGGCAGCTGGACGGTTTCTATATGGCTGCGCAGCGGCTTTTGGGCCGGATTCAACCACCCTTCGCTCTGCTGACGGTCAATAATGATGCCACCACGGCCACACTGAAGGCGATCCGTGAAAGACAGTGGCGCATCCCAGAGGATGTGGCCTTTATCGGATTTGACGAAATGCCCTGGACCGATGCCTACAACCCACCGCTGACAGTGGTGGACCAGCACCCCTACCATATTGGTGCAGTGGCGGCCGAACTGCTCTTCTCACGCATGCGCAATCCCAGCCGGCCTGTTCAGCAGGCGAAATTGGCATGTGAACTAGTTATTCGGCAATCATGTGGTGTGCAGTCGCCGAGCCGCCCCGTAGGATTTGCGCCGGCAGATGGGGTGCATAACCCGCTTTAGAGCTCAGGTAGTCTGCCCAGACACCTAAGTCACAACGGCGAAACCATCACGGTCATACGGAAGTCCTGCCGGAACAAAAACAACATACGCTCAGTCACACATATTGTACTATATGCACTCCCCACTTTTTGGTTGATTGGCGTCATCGGTAGTTAGTTGGCGGACTCTACAATTGGAGAACTCTATGAGCTATCCTCGTTTTGGTCGCGTTGCTGTGCTCCTACTCAGCCTTGCCTTAGCAACCGGCTGTGTCGCGGTGTCGGCCGACCGGCATGCGCCCGCAGAGGCGGTGGCCCCATCCGTAACGGCTACTCCGACGCCAGACGCAGCCACACGCGAAACTATCACCGCAGTAATGGCCGGTACGCAGCCGGTGACACAAACATTTACCTCCCCTGATGGCGTATGGAAGGCCGAGATCACCATGTACGGGTGCGTGGCTACCGGCATTGGCGACGAGGGCAGCGACGAGTATGCCTTTGAGGCCCTGCATCTGGCGCGTAGCAGCGCCGGGGCGCCTGCGCAAGTGGACAGCCAGTTGATCAACTGCGGCGGGCTGGGTGCCTATGGTTTCCAGGGGCTCTGCTGGTCGCCGGACAGCCGCTATTTCTACTACGACATGGCACGCGAGGGAGTACCTGACGGCAGCGGCGAGTGGATAGCTCCAATTCGACAACTCGAGGTCGATTCAGGCATGATTCGGGAACTGACGGGCACGACCACAGCAACCGGCGGTGATCAAAAGGAAACGCTATGCTCTTCCACGCAACCTTAATTCTCAGCGGCAAGACGGCCACGGGCATCCAAGTGCCGGATGCGATCGTAGAACAGCTTGGCGCCGGCAAGCGCCCGCCCGTGCGGGTGACGATCGGCAGCTATACGTATCGCACGACCGTGGCGCCGATGGGCGGCCAGTTCTGGATTCCGGTAAGCGCAGAGAACCGGGCGGGCGCGGGGATCAATGCCGGCGATGAACTAGACGTCGAGATCGAAATCGATACTGAGCCACGCGAGGTGGCGGTGCCCGCAGACCTGATGGCGGCACTGGACGCTAATCCGGCCGCAAAGCAGGCATTCGAGAAGCTCTCATACAGCAACAAGCGACTGCACGTGCTGTCGGTCGAGGACGCCAAGACGCCGGAAACCCGGCAGCGGCGGGTGGACAAGGTGATCACGACACTGCAGGGGAGCAAGTAGGCGGATGCTGCCGTCGACCTTACCACCGCAGCTGACCGCAATCGAAGAGGCAACCGGTGCGCTCGGCTTCGCAATGGCGTCGGACCGGGCGACCGGTACGCTTCTGCGCACGCTGGCAGCTTCCAAGCCCGGTGGCAACCTGCTCGAGCTGGGCACCGGCACCGGGTTAGCGACGGCCTGGCTGCTGCAGGGCATGGACGCAGCGGCACGACTGCTGTCCCTCGACAATGACGCCATGGTGCAGTCGATCGCAGCGGAGTATTGTGGCGACGATCCGCGGCTGACTCTGGTGACGGAGGATGGGGACACGGCCCTGCCACGCCTCCAAGCTGCCGGCGAGCGCTACGACCTGATCTTTGCCGACACCTGGCCGGGCAAATATCGCCTGCTGGACCTGACACTCGGGCTGCTGAAGCCGGGCGGCTTCTACGTCGTGGACGACCTGCTGCCCCAGCCAAACTGGCCGCCCAACCATGGCGCGAGCGTGGATCGGCTGATCCATGAATTACAGAGCCGGGTGGATCTTTGGGTCACGCAACTAGAGTGGTCTAGCGGGCTGCTCGTGGCCGTCAAGAAAGATTATTACACCTACACAGTGTAAATATACTCTCACGCCGCCGCGACAAAGGGATGAATTGCATCGAGAGTATCCCTCTCATCTTGCTGCGCGAAATACAAATCCCATCGCAGCTGCAGGTTCATCCAAAAGTCTGCTGACATACCAAAGAACTTTGCAAGCCGCAACGCCGTTCCAGGCGTGATACCGCGCCGCGCATTAACAATTTCATTTATTCGCTGATACGGCACGTGAATCGCATCAGCCAATTCACGTTGTGTCAATTTCATGGGCTTCAAGAACTCTTCCAGCAGCATCTCGCCGGGATGGGTCGGAACCCGATGGCTAGGGATGCGAACCATTGCAATGCCCCTTTCAATCAGTGATAATCTACAATCTCGACTTCGACCCGTCGACCAGCATTACTCTCGAAGTGACAAATCCCCAAACCCCTGGCCGAGCGCTTCCTGGGTGACGCCGATGGTGATGAAGGCCTTGGGATCGAGGTGGGCGATGATGCGCTTGAGGTCGGTGACCTGCGGGACGGTAGATGGTGCAGACGATGATGGTGCGCTTCTCGCCGGTGTAGCCACCCACCGCGTCCCAGTAGCTGACGCCGCGGCTCAGTTCGGCCATCAGGGCAGCGATGATGGGCTGCGGGTTGCTGGTGATGATGGTGGCAGTGCGCGTGCGGCTTGGGCCTTCGAGCACATAGTCGGTCGCGATGCCGCTCAACAGCAGCGTCAACATCGAGTACAGCGCGGTCTCCCAGCCGAAGATCACGCCCGCAGCCACGACAATCGTGCCATCGACAAAGAGGTAGATTTGGCTCAACGCCAGCCCGGTCTTGACCTGGATCACGCGGCCGACGATGGCCGTGCCGCCCAGCGTAGACGCCCGCCCAATAGACAAGGCCGCCGCCGATGCCGCCGACCAGGCCGGCCCAGATGGCGCTCAGCAAGACGTTGTCCGTGATGGGCCAGGCTGCCAGGTACTGCGGCAGCGTGACTTCAAGCCACTGCGTGGCAAAAGAGAAGATCAAGACGACCAGCGCCGTGCTCCAAAGAAAACGCCAGCGGCCAAGGTAAAAATAGCCCACGATGAAGAGTGGAATGTTGGCGACCAGGTAAAACGTCGATACGGGCCAGCCGGTGAAGTGGTTGACCAAGATGGCAATACCGCTGACGCCGCCGGCGGCGATGTTATAGGGAACCTGAAAAACGGCATACCCTACCGCCGAGAGGCCGGCGCCAAGGAGCAGCAGGATCAGGCGGCGCAGTTCGTCCAGGATACGTGGCCATGGGATGCGATGCATGGATCGCTCTTCTGCGAGGCGGTACTAAGTTCGCAGGGACAGTGCTGGCCGTTAGGTGCGATAGTCGCCGTTGATGCGAACGTAGTCGTAGCTGAGGTCGGAGGTCCAGACGGTGGCCTGGCCGTCGCCAAGATCCAACTCGATACGCACGTCGATTTCGGGCTGGGCAAAGATGGCGGTGGCCTGCTCTTCGCTGTAGGGGAGAGGCGTGCCACCTGCCACGAGCTGTAGCTCGCCCAGGCGCGTGGCGGCATCCGGACCGCCGTCGATGTAGAGGGCGGCGCGCTTGGGATCCACCTGGATGCCCGAACGGCCGACTGCCGCCAGGATGCGCCCCCAGTTGGCGTCGCCGCCAAAAAAGGCGGTCTTGACAAGCGGGCTCGTAGCCACGGTGTTGGCGGCGATGTGAGCTGCCTCGTCGCTGGCGGCGCCACGCACGTGGATGGTGACAAAGCGGGTGACGCCCTCGCCATCGCGCACGACGGCCTGGGCCAGCTCGGTGCAGACGTCTGTCAGCATGCGCCAGGAACGGCGCGTACAGCTCGCCTTGGGTTTCGACGATCTCGACGTTGTCGGCCAGGCCGTTGGCCAACAGCAGCACGGTGTCGTTGGTGCTGGTGTCGCCGTCGATCGAGATGCGGTTGAAGCTGACGTCCGAGGCGGCCAACAGCGCGGCCTGGAGCACGGGCTGCGCCACAAAGGCGTCGGTGACGATGGCGCTGAGCATGGTCGCCATGTTGGGATGGATCATGCCGGCGCCCTTGGCGATGCCCGTACAGCGCACCTGGCGATCGCCGATCTGCGCCGTGCGGGTTACCAGCTTGGGGCGCGTGTCGGTGGTCATGATGGCGGTGGCCGCTGCCGGCCAGCCGTCGGGCGAGAGTTCGTCCACCATCTTGGGCACACCCGCCTCAACCTTGGCCATCGGCAGCTGTACGCCGATCACACCCGTGCTCATCACAAAGACCGAGTGCTCGTGTGCGCCGAGGTGCAGCGCCACCAGTTCGGCGGTGCGCCGGGCATTGGCATCCCCTTCCACCCCCGTGCAGGCGTTGGCACAGCCGGCGTTGACGACAATGGCATACACGGCCTCGGGGTTGAAGTCGAGCAGGCTGCCGGTCGTAGTTGACCGGCGCTGCCGGGAAGGCATTCTGGGTAAACAC
This sequence comes from uncultured Chloroflexia bacterium, assembly GCA_963701415.1. Classification (GTDB taxonomy): domain Bacteria; phylum Chloroflexota; class Anaerolineae; order Caldilineales; family Caldilineaceae; genus Fredericiella. The sequence continues at coordinate 60,949 of CAVPAH010000011.1, read as the reverse complement.
GCCGGCGGCACGGCAGGGGACGCGCGAGGCGACCAGCGCCAGGTCCGGCGCGCCATTCTTCTTGATGCCGGCGGCGAGCCCCGCAGCGTCAAAGCCGGTCACGGCATAGGCGCCGGGAGCAGTGTCCAGGCCGGGCTGCGACGTGGATACAGGTTGCGTGTGGGCAGGCATGGCGATGTTGCGACTCCTAGATGGTTGTGTTCGGTTGGTTGAGCCAGGCGCGCAAAAGATCGATCTGCTCTTGTACGGAGCGACGGCTTGTGCCGCCGGCGACATCGCGCCGGTCGACGCTGGCCTCAAAGCTCCAGACCTCGGCGACATCTTCTGCAAACGCCTTGTGCAGCGTCTGCAGGTCTTCTAGCGAGAGGTCGGGAAGCGCCACTCCCTGCACTTCGGCCATACGCACGGCGGCGCCGGCGATGTGGTGCGATTCGCGGAAAGGCACGCCCTTGCGCACAAGGTACTCGGCCAGGTCGGTCGCCAGCATCTCGGGGCTGAGTGCGGCACGCATCGGCAGCGGATTGACAGTCAGCGTCGAAAGCACGCCGCACGCGATCTGCAGTGAAGCGTTGAGGCTGGCGAAGGCATCAAACAGCGGCTCCTTGTCCTCCTGGAGGTCCTTGTTGTAGGACGTCGGCAGCCCCTTGAGCACCGTCATCAGGCCCGTCATCTGGCCCAGTACGCGGCCCGACTTGCCGCGCAGCAGTTCGAGTGCGTCGGGGTTCTTCTTCTGCGGCATGAGGCTGCTGCCTGTGCTGTAGGCGTCGGCCAGCGCGACAAAGCCAAACTCGCGGCTGCTGTAGATAATCAGGTCTTCGGCAAAGCGGCTGAGGTGCAGCATCGTGAGCGTGGCCCAGAACAGAAACTCGGCGATAAAATCGCGGTCGGCCACGCCGTCCAGGCTGTTGTAGGTGATATCGGCAAACTCCAGGTCGGCAGCCAGGGCATGGCGGTCGATCGGGAAGGGGTTGCCGGCCAGGGCGCCGGAACCGAGCGGCATGACGTTGACGCGCGCCGCCAGTTCGGCGAGCCGCTGTGCATCCCGCTGCCAGGCCCACGTGTGCGACAGCAGCCAGTGGCTCCAGCGCACCGGCTGGGCAGGCTGCATATGGGTGTAGCCGGGCATAAGCAGATCGATTTCGGCCTCGGCGCGGTCCACTGCGACGGAGATCAGCTGCTGCAGGTAGCCGCGCAGCCCCGTAATCGCCTCACGCAGCCACAGCCGGACGTCGGTGGCGATCTGATCGTTGCGGCTGCGTCCCGTATGCAGCTTGCCGCCCACCGTGCCTACCAACTCAGTCAGCCGCCGCTCATTCGCCGTGTGGATATCCTCGTCACCTTCGACCAAGGTAAATGTGCCCTGCGCCCACTCCTCCGCCACCTGGTCCAACCCGGTCACGAGCTGTTCGACCTCGGGCTCCGTTAACAGGCCGGCACGACCAAGCGCACGGGCATAGGCCTGGCTGCCGCGGATGTCGGCCTGCCACAGCTGCCGATCAAAGCCGATCGAGGCGTTAAACTGCTCCATCAGCGGATCGGTTTTGCCCGTGAAACGGCCACCCCACAACTTCTTGCTCACTGGCACACTCCCTATCGCGATCAATGCTGGTGGACTAGACTATCCACGCCGGCGTTCTCTTTTGGCGCCATGTTGGCGGCCAAACGGTCAAAGCTTATCACACGCTGATGGAAACGCACCCACAGGACCATTGCCACAATACCGATAAGCCCGGCAATAAGACCGAGCAGCCCGGCCTCGGGGCCAAAGGCGCCGCCGGTCCACAGGTCAGGGCCTGCCTGCTGGGTATCGAGCACGCTGACCATGTAGAGCGGCCGGCCGCTCACGGGAAAGCCAAACACACTGCCCTGAACGAAGTTCCAGGTAAAGTGCAGGCCGATCGGCAGTGCCAGCTCGCCTGTCAGCACGTAGCCCATACCCAGAAAGGCGCCGTAGAAGACAAGATAGCCGGTGCTGAGCCACGAACTGTTGGGATTGGAAACGTGCAGCAGGCCGAAGATAAAGGAGGAGATGGCCCAAGCCACCAAGATCAGCCCAGCGCAGGCCGAGAAAGCGAAAGCCCTCGGCGAAGTTGAGCAGCTGATTGCCGCGCGCCAACAGTTCCTCAGAAATCGACACAACGATGGCGAGTATTAGAGGAGCAAGAATTGCGGCGGCAAACGGCACACCCGTCGGCGCCGACCAGAAACCGGTCACGTCTACCCACCCCAACAGCCATTCGACGGTGAAGATTGCCCCCATCAGCACGGCGCCCAGCGCCATGCCGAAGAGCAGATCCAACCACCAGCGTCGATTGATGTGAAAGCCCCAGTCCGCCAGCGGACGGAAGTCGACGAAGCGGGCGGCGATGAGGGCGGCCAGCAGCACGGCAAATAGGCGCAGTAAATCGAGGTAAATGCTGGCCAGCCACTGGCCGCGGATGCCGGCCAGCAGGCGCACCCATTCGCCCAGCAGCAGATGCAAGAGAGCCGGGCCAAAGCCCCACAGGCCAAAGAAGATGCACACGCGCACGCCTGCGCGCAGCCGCCCTTCCGTTTCATTCCAAAACAGTGCGCCTAGCCAGTGCCACCATGCGCGCATACTGCGCAACCCCGTATTCTCGCCCGTCGTGCCTGACGTCGTTGCTGCCTTCCTGCCGCCTTCGTAGCTTTTGGGCGCTTCGCCGTTGTCCTGGGTGTGCTCGTGCTGTCCTCCGGGCCCTGCCTCTACGTAGTCCCCACTATTTTACCTAATAATGAATTTGAAACCTAAGCTTACGGTAGCGAATGCAGGCATGATATAAAATAGGGCTGCCGAACAGGTACGGTCTATTGTTTTCGAATAGAATGTCTGGCAAGTAAAGATGAGCAACACACACAACCCAAAGCAAAAGAACGAGGAGTACCGCACCGAGCCCCCGCCGGAACAAGCGCAGGAAGAAGAACAGGCGAAGAAGGCGCCTACACCCAAGCGCACGCCACAAGACTGGGACACCCTGGTTAACCAGCGCATCGAAGAGGCCATGCGCAACGGCGCCTTCGACAACTTGCGTAACAAAGGCAAGCCGCTTGACACCTGCGCCGGATCCGCATGTGCCGCCGGACATGCAGATGGCAAACTCTCTGCTCAAGAACAACGAGCTGTCGCCTGCCTGGATCGGCGACCGCGGCGCCATGCTCGCCGCCATCGAGCGCTTCAGAGAGAAACTGCGCACGATTGCCGCCGACTTTGCCCAGGCGCGCGCCGAAGCCACTACCCCCCAGCGGGGTCAGCAGTTGGACGAGATGTGGCAGGCCTACGTGGCGAGCTGGCGCGCGGAAGTCGTCGAACTCAACAAGCATATCCTGACGCAGAATCTGAAGCAGCCGGTGACGTTTCTTGGAGATATTTCCGCTGCGGCTGGAGGATGAATTGAAGAGGGTGAGCGGGTGAGAGGTGAAAGAAACCGAGTTTCTGCGAGAAACTCGGTTTCTGACGTCGCCCTCTCACCCTCGCCTGTTACGCGTGGCGGCGGATGAAGCGGTGCATGCGCTCGAGCGCCTTTTCGATGTGCTCGATGCTGGCAGCATAGGCGCAGCGGACGTGGCCTTCGCCGCCGCAGCCAAAGGCGCTGCCGGGGATCACGGCGACGTGTTCTTCGACCAGCAGCCGCTCGCAGAACTCGTGCTCGTTCATGCCGGTGATGCGAATGCTGGGGAAGGCGTAGAACGCGCCCTTGGGCTCGAAGCAGTCGAGGCCGATCGAGTTCAGCCCGTCCACGATCAGGCGGCGGCGGGTGTCGTAGCTCGCCACCATCTGCTGGACATACTCCTCGCTGGCCGGGTCGGTGAAGGCCGCCAACGCCGCTTCCTGTCCGGTCGTGGGCGCCGACATGATCAGGTACTGGTGGATCTTGCGCATCGCCCCGAGCAGGTCTTCCGGCCCCAGCGCATAGCCGATGCGCCAGCCGGTCATGGCGTAATCCTTGCTCATGCCGCCCAGGTGAATGGTGCGCTCGGCCATGCCCGGCAGCGCCGCAAACATGATGTGCTCATGATCGCCGTAGACGAGACGGTCGTAGATCTCGTCGGAGATCACGATCAGGTCGTGCTTCTCGGCGATGCGGGCGATCTCCAGCATGCCGGCCATGTCCATGACGGCGCCGGTGGGGTTGCTGGGGAAGCCGATCAGCAGCGCCTTGGTGTTGGGCGTAATCGCCGCCTCGATCGCCTCGGGGCTGACAAAGAAGTTGTCCTTGGCATAGGTCGGCACGTCGACCACGCTGCCGCCGGCCAGGATGACGCTGGCGGTGTAGGAGACAAAGCAGGGCTGCGGCACGATCACCTCGTCGCCCGGGTCGAGGATGGCCTGCATCGCCAGGTACATGGCCTCGCTGACGCCGACGGTGATCAGCACCTCGGTCTCGATGTCGTAGGCGCGGGCGCCGTAGCGGTCGCGCAGGTTGTTGGCCACCGCCTCGCGCAGTTCCCAGATACCCGAGTTCGACGTATAGGAGGTGTGGCCGCGCTGCAAGCTGGTGATGCCGGCCTGCAGGATCGGCGGCGGCGACACGAAGTCGGGCTCGCCGATGCCAAGGCTGATCACGTCGTCCATGGTGGCGGCGATGTCGAAATACTTGCGAATGCCCGAAGGCGGCACCGTCTGCACGCGCTTGCTCAGGCGGCTGCTCATGGGGCGCAAAACACGGCTTTGGCCGTTGATGTAGTTGCTGGTCATGGTTGATCCCTGGTTGGGGGTGATGATCTGGTTCATACGTCCGGTCCTTGCTTGGAGTCAGTGAATACATGCTTGCTGTTGGATTGGCCCGTAGATCCTGAACGTCTGCGGGCGCCGTTTGTTCGCGGCTGGCTATGACTGCCGGCTAGAGCCGCTTGCAGCTTGCGGGCCGGTTCACCCCCGCAAACTGCCGGCTGCTAGCTGTGGCCAATCCACCGACTCCAAACCCACCGAGATTTCGCATAATATCCTTTATACCTGCGCCCAATACGTGTGCCAGTCGGTCGCCTGCTCGTAGGCGTGGGCGGTGCGCAGGATGCGTCTCTTCGCCCAGGTGCGGCCCGATCGAGCTGCAGGCCGATCGGCAGGCCCCCCTTGTCGAAGCCGCACGGCACGCTGATCCCGCACATCCCGGCCAGGTTGAGCGTGATCGTAAACACGTCCATCAGATACATTTCGAGCGGATTGTCCGTCTTTTCGCCGATGCGGAAGGCCGTAGTCGGGGCAACCGGGGCAGGCGATCACGTCCACTGCCTCGAAAGCCCGCTCGAAGTCCTGCTTGATCAGCGTGCGCACCTGCTGCGCCTTGAGATAGTAGGCGTCGTAGTAGCCGGCGCTGAGCGCATAGGTGCCCAGCATGATGCGCCGCTTGACTTCGGGGCCAAAGCCCTCGCCGCGCGACTGGCGGAAGTTCTCAAACATGCTGTCGGCGTGGGCGCTGTAGCCAAAGCGCACGCCGTCAAAGCGCGCCAGGTTGGCGCTGGCCTCTGCCGTCGCCACCAGATAGTAGACCGGCAGCGCCTTGTCGGTGTTGGGCAGGCTGATCGGCACCACCTGGGCGCCGAGCGCTTCCAACTGCGCAACCGCCGCTTCAACTGCAGTCTTGACCTCGGGCTGCAAGCCTTCGATAAAGTATTCCTTGGGCAGCCCGACGCGCAGCCCGCGTATGTCGCCCGTCAGCGCGGCGCGAGTAGTCGGGCACGGGAACGTCAAGGCTGGTGCTGTCGCAGGGATCGTGGCCGGCGATCACCTGCAGGACGAGCGCAGCATCGGCCACGCTCTTGGCGAGCACGCCGATCTGGTCGAGGCTCGAGCCATAGGCAATCAACCCATAGCGGCTGACGCGGCCGTAGGAGGGCTTGATGCCCGACCACGCCGCAGTAGGAGGCCGGCAGGCGCACGCTGCCGCCGGTGTCGGTGCCCAGCGCGGCCAGCGCCAGTCTGCGCCGACACAGCCGCGCCGCGAGCCGCCGGAGCTGCCGCCGGGCACCCGTGCCAGATCCCACGGGTTGTGCGTCGTGAAATAGCCGCTGTTCTCGGTGCTGGACCCCATCGCGAACTCGTCGGTGTTGGTCTTGCCCAGCATCACCATGCCCGGCCTGCTTCCAGGCGGGCGACGGCCGTAGCCGTGAAGGGCGGCGCGTAATTCTCGAGAATGCGGCTGCCGGCCGTCGTGCGCACGCCAGTCGTGGAAAGCACATCCTTGATCGCCAGCGGCAGCCCAAGCAGGGGAGCATCATCGCCGCGGCGCCGGCGGTCGTCGGCGATTTTGGCCTGGGCAAGGGCACGTTCGGGCGTCACCGTCAAGATAGGCTTTCACGCTGGAATCGACGGTGGCAATGCGGTCGAGCAGCGCCTGCGTGAGTTCGACCGCCGAGAATTCGCCGGCGCGCAAGCCGGCGCGCGCTTCGGTTAGTGTCAACTCGTGTAGCTGCTTGGTTCGCTGGCCGGTTCGGTGATTGGGCTGCTGCATCATGAGAGTACGCCTGTTATTCCTCGAAGACTGCGGCGACGCGGAAGAAGCCATTGGCGGCATCCGGGGCATTGGCCAGAGCCTGGTCGTTGGAGAGTGATGGGCGAGGCACGTCGGCAGCCATCACATTGGCCAGGGGCAGCACATACGGCGTAGGCGGCACGTGGCTGGTGTCAACCTGCTGCAGGATCTCGGCATAGTCGAGGATGGCGGAGAGCTGCTGCGTGTACTGGTTGATTTCCTCTTCCGTCAGCCGCAGTTTGGCCAGTTCGGCGACGTGGCGCACCTCGTCAGTTGTCAAATGCATACTGTGACCTAATCTCTCCCAACAAAAACGTCGTGGCGGCTATGTCCACGACGTTGCTTGTGCTGCTCTGTCTGATACCATCTGAGCAAACAAAAACGCCGTGGCACGTGTCCACGGCGCTGGCGACCTATCGGCCATCACCGGGACACGCGTCTAGCTGCGGCTGCCGCAGGGGCGGCAGCGCTATTTGCAGCGGCAATGTCTCGGTGGGCACAGGGTACATACAGGTTCATGATGGATGGCAGTATAGCCAGCAGCGGAAAGCGTGTCAAATTGTATTCGCAGGTACAAACGATATAGGAATACAACGACATAGCCCGGGGCTGCGCCCCGGGCTATGTCGTCTCACAACCTATTCAACCCACACCACGAAGGAGAAAGGAGAACCCAGATCAGGTAACAATCTAGATAGCAACCGTGTCCGGGGTTTCCAGCAACACATCGATCTCACGCAGAACCGTCACGCGGTTCTTGCCCTTGACCTCGTACTCGCGAATCTCGATCAGCGCTTCCTTGGGCATGCCGGGCAGCTTGCCGACGATGTCCTTGGCGGCCATCTCGTCGTAGCCAGGCAGCACGGCGTCCATCGACCTTCTCGACCTCGATCGCCACGTCCTTGGCGACTTCCTCGGTCTTGGCCTGGAACTGGCCCAGGAACTTCTCGACCTCGGCCACGACGGACTTGGCGTTCTTGGAGACGTTGTCATAGCCGTCGTCGACTACGTCGACGACCTTCTTGACCTGCGGCTGCTCCTGCACCTGCTCCTGCATCTTGTTGAAGCGCTTGCCGAAATCCTGTTCGATCTCTTCGCCGCGCTTCTCGGCCTTGTCTACCAAGCCCATGCTGGCGTCCCACATTTCCTGCGCCTTGTCATACGCCAGGCCCCACACGCCGATGCTTGCCAACACAACCTTGCGGCTCATATTCTTGGCCGACTGTACGCCATCTTCGACCTTTTCCTGCACATCGCGCAGGTCGACATTCATGGCTGACTTTTCACTCATAATCCGTCGCTCCTCGTTTGGTGAACACTGTACTAGTGTCAACACCCAGTACTAGAAAAACGTATCTACGCAAATATCCGTTTGACAAATTTCATAACGCAGTGCGTTACAACCACACTATAACGCATTGCGTCATGAATGTCAAGCATCAGTTTTGTGGAATTTGGAGCTGATCGGCCAGGGTACGAATCTCCTGCACCATGACAAGCCGCTTGCGCCAGTGTCCTGGGATGCCAGACTCGCCGTAGAAGGCGCCCGCTACCTGGCCGCAAACGGCCGCAGTCGTGTCGGCATCGTCCCCCAGGTTCACGGCAGTTAAGATGGCGTCGCGAAAGTTGTCCGTGCGCCAGAAAGACCAAAGTGCCGCCTCCAAGCTGTCCACCACGTAACCCGATCCGCGGATCTGCTCGGCGTCTTTGTTGCGATAGGCACCTTCCGCGATCGCCTGCAGCTTGGGCCCGAGACCTGCGCCTCCTGCCAGAACAGCGTGCGGGCCAAACAGCACCGTGGCTTTGTCTGCCCCCGCCAGGGCCCCAAGCAGGATGGCAGCAAAGAGGCGGCAGGCGTCGAGGCACTCCTGCGCAGCATGGGTCGTGCGTGAGCTCTCCACTGCGTACGCGACAGCAGCCTGGGGATCGCCGGCAAAGAACATGGGTACGGGAGCCAGCCGCATGATCGACCCGTTGCCGGCGCTGTGTGGATCGTCCGATCCGCTGTAGGGATCGCCGCTGTGCTTGAAGCGGGAGAGGGCCGCACTGGTGGCATTGCCGATATCAAAGCAGCGGCCGATGCTCGAGAGGTAACCTTCCTCGCGCCAGCGCAGATAGCGCTGCATCTGGTCGAGCGCGTCAAATCCACGCTTCTCCACCAGGCTGGTCGCCAGGCACAAGTGCCATCGAGGTGTCATCCGTCCACGCGCCTGGGGGCAGCGAGAACGGCCCGCCGCCCACCATGTCTTTCACCGGCGTGAATGACCCGCGCGGCTTGAACTCGACTGTCGTGCCGACGGCATCGCCCACGGCCAGTCCAATCAGGCAGCCGCGAAGCCGGTCGCCCGAGGAAGGACCAGACCTGTCCTGGCCGGCCGCAGCAGGTTCTTGCTTGCATGGGGCTGCGTGCCTGCTGCTCTTGCGGCGGCCATGGCGGTTGGGCCGCGACCTGGTAAATTCCTCCCTGCCGGGTCAGGAAACCATAGTCGACCAGGTAGCGGCGCAGCGTCACATGGTCGATGCCGTGGCCGCGCAGCAGGTCGTTGATCTCCGGCTTCGCGATAGGTGACGCCGGGTCGAATCGGGCTGGCCACCCACGCCAGTACTTCCATGCGCGCCTCATGCTTAGAGGGCAAGTGGGTGAGGGTGCCTTGGCGACCATAACGCTTGAGAATCTCGTCTTCAGTCACTGCGTACCTCCGGGATCCAATACAAAAACCTGGAATGGCCGCTTGGCCATTCCAGGTTTGTTCGCCGTCTACCTAGCGGAGAGTTGGCTGTGCTAAGCCGCCGCTACGAAGTTCGGGTCGCGGTACTTCTTGCCTTCCTCGATCAACATGACCGGGATGCCGTTGCGAATGGGGTACTTGTACCCATTGCGTGGGTTGAGCAGGAACTTGCCGTCGTCCACCAGGGTCAGCGGGCCTTTATCTTCCGGGCAGACCAGGATCTTGAGCAGTTCATCGCTGATCTTGCCGCCCAAGGGAGCCTCGTCCAACGACTTGATGGGCTGCGACGGCAGGACACCGCTGCGAGCAGCAGAGCTGCTGTTGGCGGGGGCCAGGAAGCGCTTCAAGGCATAGGCGATGCCGGCAAGTATGGCGACGACAAACAGGATCTGGAATAGTCTCTTCATTTGCTTGCTCCAGTTTGTACGAAACGAACGATCACACTACAGGCTATCTTAGCACAGGTGGAGAAACAGGCGAAAATTTAACGCAATATGCCGACCCGCTTGCAGCAAGGATGATCAAAGACCGAATCCGTGTGCGGGGCATCGACCAATTCCGATGTGAGATCCTGCCCAGGCCAGTGTTGGTTCTCATGCATGGCGCGCCGCCATTTGGGGCAGTCCGTCACATCGTAAACAATCCCGGCGTAGGCAATATACTTGCGATAGCCGCGTTCGCCGTTGTATGCGCGCAGCTGCTGGTCGGTGAACTCGCGTTCAACCATTGCGGTTGCTCCTCTCTTGTCTCACTATTGTATACTCAGCGCGGATACACTGGCAATGCAAACCGCTCGGCACGGCCGATAATGGCTTGGACATGCATCTCATACTGCTCCTCGTTGGGCTAATCTGGTTGGCGATTGTGGTGGGCGTGCGTGCCTGGGGGCGCAATTCCTCCTCATCTTTGCGCCGGACGCTCTGGTACGACGTGCTGGCAGGCGGCGTGCTCTTTGTCCTGGTCGCGGCATTCTTCTGGCGCACGTTGAGCGGCGACGTCTATCAGCCGGCGGACGGCGGCGACCTCGTCTCCTTCTTGTTCCCCACCTACCGCTTTGCCGCCGGCGAACTGGCAGCCGGGCGCCTGCCGCTCTGGAATCCGACCTTGTACGGCGGCGCACCGTTCGTGGGTGACATCCAGGCAGGGTTCCTGTACCCGCCCAACCTGGCGCTGTTTCTTGCGAATCCCACATTTTCCTATACGAGCCTGCAGTGGCTGGCGATTCTCCACATGTACTGGGCAGGCTTGGGCCTCTATGTGCTGCTGCGGACGCTGCGATTTGAGACGATGGCTCCGCCGGACTCGCAAGGGACGAACAGACCGCGCGCAGATTTCCCGCCCGGCTGCGCTGTTCGGCGCCCTGGCATTTGCGCTGTGCGACCCGCTGTTTATCCACCTGGGCAACTTGAACCTGATCGCCGTGTTGAGCTGGCTGCCCTGGATCCTGGCAGCGTATGTCAGGGCGCTGGAAGCGGCACGCTGGAGGAATGGGTTGGCGCGCGGGTGGGGATGGGCGGCGCTCGCCGGGCGTGCTGCTGGCCGTCAGCAGCTATGCGGGCCATGCGCAGAGCACGCTCTATGTGGGTCTTGCGCTGGCAGTCTATACTGTCGGGTGGCTCGTCGAGGCCTTTTTTGACCTCCGCGGTCAGGACTACGCACAGCAGCGGCAAGTTGTCAGCGTCGCACACGCTGGCATTGGGCATCGGGGTGGTCGTAGTGGCCGTGCTGCTGATGGGGCCGATCCTGCTCCCGGCCTTTGAGATGACGCGCTACACGGTGCGGTCGGAGTTCACCTATCAGGACGCGGTGAGCTACTCGCTGGCACCGGTGCAGGCCGTCGCCGGCCTGGTGACACCGGGCCTATTTGGCCGGGGGCCGGCGCTGCATTGGAGCCTCTGGCAGCGGGTTGAGCTGCCTTACCTCGGCGTGCCGGTACTGATCCTGGCAGCAGGCGGGCTGCTGCTGGGGGGGCGTGAACGGCGGCGTTCCCTGTGGGTGTGGCTGGCGATGGCGGTCTTTGGCCTGCTGCTGAGCCTGGGCGTCTATGGCATCGTGCATGGGCTGCTGACCTGGCTCGTGCCGTTCTTCGACCAGTTCCGGGCGCCGGCGCGTGCCTTGATCCTGTGGGCGCTCGGCATATGCGTGCTGGCTTCGGTAGGGTTCGACCTGGCGCTGGGGCGGACGGTAGGTGACATGTCCCGGGGACGTTGCGAAGGCAGCCTTCGTCTGACGTCCCCGGGACATTCGGAGGGCGCGCCTTTGACGCCTTTGTGCGCTGGGGTGCGCTGTTTCTAGGGATTGTCGCCGTGCCGCTCAGCTTCCTGGCGCTGTTCTTGACGCAGGAGCGACGAAACGGCCTTTCTGCGGGCATCGCTGGCGTCGCTGGCCTTGGTGCTCGCATTGGCGGCATGGCTGGGGACCTGGCTGATCCTCGCAGCCGTCCGGCGCGCCAAGATCGGCGTGCCGCTCGGCGGGGGGCTGCTGATCGCCCTGCTGTTCCTCGAATTGACGGCGGCTGGAGCATATACGGATATCAGCTCGAGTGACCCGACCCGTGGTTTCCAGCATCCCGAAATTGTCGATTTCCTGCGCGCCGACCCCGACCTGTTCCGGATCGATACCGACACCGACATTGCGGCCCTGTGGCAGCCGGACACGGCAGCCCTGGCCGGTCTGCAGGATGTATATGGCGTCGCCAACCCGCTGCTGCTGCGCAGCGTGCGCGATTTCTGGCAGTCCACCGGCGGGCGCGAGACGCGCCGTTACGACTTGCTCAACGTCAAGTATGTGCTCGTACGCACAGGCACGCCGCTGCCCGCAGGCAAGTTTGAGCGCGTGTTGGGGCCGGTAGGGGAGCTGGAAGTCTATCGTAACAACGACTTCGCCCCGCGTGCCTGGTGGGCGGCGGGTGACACCGACCTGGCGAATCTTGCGCTGCCGGATCAGCCCGGCGGCGCGCAGATAACACGCTATTCGCCCACTGCCATCGACGTCCAAGTAAGTGCGCCGGACGCCGGTTACCTTGTACTGAGTGAAACCTGGTATCCCGGCTGGTCGGCAACGGTGAACGGGCAGAGTGTGCCAATTGAGCCGGTCAACGGGGTATTCCGGGCCGTACCGGTGCCGGCAGGTGCGGCGGAGGTACAGCTGCGCTACTGGCCACCGAGCTGGACGTGGGGGCTGATCATGCTGGCGGCAGGCGCAGGATTGGCATCTGTTGCTGGCTGTGGTTCGCCGGAACAAGGCGAAGCAGCACTAGATGCGCGACCACCTGTTGGCGATCGATAACGGCACGCAGAGCGTACGGGCGCTGGTGTTTGACCTGCGCGGCAACCTGGTGGCGAAGTCGCAAGTGACGATCGAGCCCTATTTTTCGCGCCAGCCCGGCTGGGCCGAACAGAATCCAGAGTATTACTGGAGTTCACTATGCGGGGCCTGCCGGCAGCTGTGGGAAAAGGCGCCGGCCGTGAAGGAGACGATTGCCGGGGTGGCGCTGACGACGCAGCGCGCCACGGTCATCAACGTAGACCGCAAGGGGCGCCCGCTGCGTCCTGCCATCCTGTGGCTGGACCAGCGGCGTACGGAGGGGCAGCGCCCAATTCGCGGGCCATGGGGTGTGGCATTCAAGCTGTCACGCATGAGCGAAACGATTGCCTATATCCAGGCGGAGGCGGAGGCCAACTGGATCCGGACGCACGAGCCCGAGATCTGGGCCGAGACCTACAAGTTTCTCTATCTCTCCGGTTACCTGACCTACCGTCTGTGCGGGCGCTTTGCCGATTCGGTAGGCTGCCAGGTCGGTTTCATGCCGTTTGACTACAAACGACTGCAGTGGGCGGCGGGCTGGGATTGGAAGTGGCGGGCCGTGCCGATGCAGCGCGATCTCCTGGTGGACCTGGTGCCGCCGGCGGGTCAGTTGGGTGTCATCAGCGCCAGACGCGGCCGAGGCGACGGGCATTCCCGCCGGGCTGCCGTTGATCGCGGCGGCCGCCGACAAGGCATGCGAGGTGATCGGGGCAGGCAGCCTGGACGCCCACACGGGCTGCATCTCGTATGGCACGACGGCCACGATCACCAACACCCAGAAACGTTATGTCGAGCCGCTACCGCTGATCCCACCCTATCCCGCCGCCGTGCCCAATGCCTACAGCCTCGAGGTGCAGATCTTCCGCGGCTTCTGGATGGTGAGCTGGTTCAAGAAAGAGTTTGGCCACGTCGAGCTGCAGCTGGCCGAAGAGCAAGGGATTGCCGCCGAGGTGCTGCTCGACCAGCTGCTGGCCGAAGCACCGGCAGGGTCGATGGGGCTGGTCCTCCAGCCATACTGGACGCCCGGCATCAAGATACCCGGGCCGGAAGCCAAGGGGGCAGTCATTGGGTTTGGCGACGTCCACACACGGGCGCACCTGTATCGCTCGATGATCGAGGGGCTGGCGTATGGGCTGCGTGAAGGCAAGGAGCGCTTGGAGCGGCGCACTGGGACACCGATCACCGAACTGCGTGTGTCAGGCGGTGGGTCGCAGAGCGACGCAGTCATGCAGTTGAGCGCCGACGTGTTTGGCCTGCCCGCCATACGCCCACATGTCTATGAAACATCGGGCCTTGGCGCGGCGATCGATGCTGCGGTAGGGCTCAAGCTGCATCCCGACTTCGATACAGCCGTGCGCGAGATGACGCGCGTGGGGCGCGTCTTTGATCCCAATCGCGGAGACGCATGCGCTCTACGACGCGCTGTATCGCAGGGTCTACCTGAAGTTGTACGAGCGGCTCAAACCGTTGTACAAGGAAATCCGCGAAATTACCGGTTACCCGCGCTAGTGCGCTTTATGGGGTGAGAGACCAAATATGTCTGAAATTTACCTTATCAATGTCACCGGCAAAGACCGCACGGGTCTGGTCGCACGCTTTAACGGCATCCTTGCCGACCACGACGTCAACATCCTCGACATCGGCCAGGCCGTGATCCACGACTACATTTCCTTGGGAATGCTCGTGGAACTGCCCGACGAGCACCAGTCGTCAGTGTTGAAAGACCTGCTCTTCGCCGGGCACGACCTGGGGCTCGACGTTCGCTTCCGGCCCACCTCGCTCGACGACTACGAGGCGTGGGCAGCGGCCGGCGGTAAGGAGCGTCGCGTCATCACGCTGCTGGGCCGCCGCCTGTCTGCCGACCACATTGCCCGCGTGGCGGCGGTCTGCGCCGCCAATGACCTCAATATCGACGTGATCACACGCCTGTCGGGAAGACCCTCACTGCGCAACCCCGCACGCCATCCCAAGGCATGCGTGGAAATGACCGTACGCGGCCCTGTCAGCGACGACAAGGCCATACGCGAGCAGTTGTGGCAGGTGTCGAGTGAAACCGGAATCGACATTGCCTACCATAACGACGACATCTACCGCCGCAACCGCCGGCTGGTGGCCTTTGACATGGATTCTACGCTCATCCAGTGCGAGGTAATCGACGAACTGGCGCGCCGGGCCGGGGTTGGCCCGCAGGTTGAGGCCATCACCGAGGCCGCCATGCGCGGCGAACTCGACTTCAGCCAAAGTCTTACGCAGCGCGTCGCGCTGCTGGCGGGACTGGACGAGGCGGTGCTGGCCGAAGTAGCAGAGACGCTCCCGCTGTCGGAGGGTGCGGAGCGGGTGGCCGGCACGCTCAAGCGTCTCGGCTACAAACTGGCGATCCTCTCTGGCGGCTTTGATTACTTCGGCCGTCGCGTGCAGAAGCGGCTGGGCTTTGACTACGTCTTTGCCAACAAGCTCGAAATCGTCGACGGCAAGCTGACCGGCCAGGTGGAGGGCGACATCATAGACGGCCAGCGCAAGGCCGAACTGCTGGCCATGCTGGCGGCACAGGAGGGATTGTCGCTCGAACAGACGATCGCCGTGGGCGACGGCGCCAACGACCTGCCGATGCTGAGTGTAGCCGGCCTGGGCGTGGCTTTCCATGCGAAACCCATTGTACGGCGGCAGGCAGAGCGCACAATCACCGACGTTGGTCTCGACGGGCTGCTGTATCTGATCGGCATTCGCGAACGGGAGATCGTCGGGAACTAGGTGCGCATGCACAACGAAGCGCGTCACCGCTGGTGGGTGCACCTGGCAGCTGCCCTGGACTGGCCGGGTTCGTGGCCCTGCTCTATTACCCGCTGCTGTTTACCAACCGGGTGCTGGCGACAGGCGACATCCTGCTCTACTTCTATCCTTATCGCGATTTTGTGGCGACCGCCCTGCGGGAAGGGCGCATCCCATTCTGGAATCCCTATCTCTTTGGCGGGGCGCCGCTGCTGGCCAACCCGCAGGCGGCCGTTCTCTACCCGCTGCACTGGCCGCTGATCTGGCTGCCGGTCACCAAGCAGGTCTACTGGAGTGCAGCCATCCATACCTGGCTGCTTGGGATGGGCGGCTACTGCCTGCTGCGGTATTGGGGCAGCGGCGTGTGGGCAGGCCTGGTCACAGCCCTGGTGCTCAGCGGAGCCGGGATCGTGGGCGGCCTGATGGGACATCTCAACCAGCTCAACGTGGCTGCCTGGGGTCCGTGGGCGGTACTGTGTATTGAAGGAGCGAATCTCGGCACGCAAGGGCGTGGGCGAACGAGGTGGGCCGGCGTATTGGCGCGCAGCGCAGCATTTGCGCTTGTCGTCGCGCTCATGCTGCTGGCAGGGCATACACAGACCGTTTACATTGTGCTTTTTGGCCTGGGGCTTTGGTGTCTTTGGCCGGCAGTGCAGCGGCAGTGGCGCGAGACGCTGGCACGCCTGATCGTCTATGCAGTGGGTGTGGTGCTGGGTGCACTCTTGAGCGCGCCGCAGCTGCTGCCGACGCTTGAGTTGAGCGGCCTGGGCCTGCGCACCGGCGGCCTCAACTACCTGGATGCCACAAGTTTCAGCCTCAAGCCGCTGCAGCTGCCCTGGACATTGCTGCCGTCCTATGGCTTGCTGAGCATGCAGGCCGTATTCGACACACCTGCTTACACCGAGTTTATCGCCTACATTGGTGTGATCGGACTTGTGCTGGCCGTCCTTGGTGCCTGGAAGGGGCGCGGGCGTGCCCGCGCCTTTGGGTTAATGCTTGTAGTGATGGGGCTGGCACTGGGGTTGGGGCGCTGGAATCCGCTTTATTATGCGCTGCACGCGGCAGTGCCTGGATTTGATCTTTTCCGTGTGCCAGCCCGCTGGATGCTGCTCTATACGTATGGTGCGGCAGTGCTGGCGGGCCTGGGAACACAGTGGCTGCTCGGGAAGCTGGCACGAAAACCGGCGGGCGCTAAAGCCGCGGCCTGGTTGGGCTCCCATCCTGCTTCTGCTGGTAGCCGCCGACTTGCTGCTGGCAGCGCGCAGCCTGCCGCACACGCATCCGACGGCGCCCGAAGCAGTCGACGGCGTGCGTTCGGCGCCTGCGCACCTGCTGACCGATCCCGGCCGGGCGGCGAACAGTCCGGCGGCCGGCGGGCGCTTTCTGGGGCTGAGCACGATCACATACGATCCCGGCGATATGCCGGATTACAAGCGGATTATGCTTGACGGCAGCCCGCCGCAGTTGGACCAGGCGGCCTTTGACGACCTGGTGATCGCACAGAAGGTACAGGAGCTGCTGGTGCCCAACCTGGCGCTGCTGTGGCGCATCCCGTCGATCGATGGCTTTGACGGCGGCGTACTGCCGCTGCAGCGCTACAACCAGTTTGCCCAGCTCTTGATTCCACCCGATGAGCTCGTACCCGACGGACGCCTGCGCGAGCAGCTGCAGGCGATCCCGCCGGCCAGCCTGCTCAACCTGATGAACGTGCAGTACCTGATCACCGACAAGGTACGCGACCTCTGGTTTGAGGATGTCTACTACGACCGGCAGATCGGCGCCCGCCTTGACGCGGCGCAGCCGGCAACCGAGATGGCAGTAGGGCCAGAGAATGCATTGGAGGCAACACACCTGGACCTTATCGCCTATGCCGACGCAGGCGACGACGTCTGGAGCGGAGTTGGCCGGAACTGCGGTTCCCGTGGCGTCTGTAAGCATCAGCAGCAGTGACAGGGGTTACGCAGACATTCACTGTGACCGCCGGCGGCGCCGCCGGCGCGCGAGTTGGCAGATGGGAAGCTCGACAGCAGCCTGGCGCAGACAAGCGGCGCAGTCGTTGCCTTGCGCGATGTAGATGCCGGCCGCCAGGAATACCGTGTGCGTCTGCCGTTTGATGCGCCGCTGACACCGGACTCCATCGCGGTACGGCTGCTCGACGATCGCTTCACAGTTGCGCTGCAGGCGGCCACCCTTTACGACGAACGGACCGGCATGTTCTCGGCGCTGCTGCCCAGCGATCACGGCCACTTCGCACGTGTGCACAGCGGGGACGTCAAGATCTATGCCAATCAAGAGCTGCTGCCGCGCGCCTATGTCGTGACGAAGACGCTGAAAGCGGATGGGCCAGATCAGGCGGCTGCGCTGCTGCAGGAACAGCTGGCACGCCGGCCCAGCGGTCCCGTGACCACGGTGGTGGAAGGGATGGAGCCCGCTGCAGGCAACCGGCAGCTACACCGTGGAGGCCAAGATCGCCAGCTATGCGCCGGAACGCGTCGAAGTGCGCACGACCGGAGACGGGCCAGGGCTGCTTGTGTTGGCCGACGCCTTTTACCCAGGCTGGCGCGCCAGCGTAGATGGGCATGAGACACCTATCTACCCCGCCAATGTGTTGTTTCGCGGCGTGCCTGTGCCTGCCGGCGAGCATTCGGTGGTATTCACATTTGAGCCGAACGGCTGGCGCGTGGGCTTGATTGCTGCCGGTGCAGGCAGTGGTGCTGATTGCAGCGCTATGGCTCCTGGCCGGATGGGGCTTTCGGCGCCAGCGCGACCATGCGGTATAATGCGCGCCACGGCCCAGGCCAACTGGCGTGCGCCGTGAAGGAGCCTCTGCATGAATGTATTTAACCGCATCGTAGCCGTCTTGCTGTGGCTGGCACTGCTCGTCGCCGCCTTGACGCTGGCCGTGGCGCCCATGGTGAGCGCCGCCTGGCTGCAGATGCGGGCCGCCGCATTTGCCAGGCAGCTGGCGGAGTGGCAGCAGGCCAACCCGACTAATTTCCTGATTTGGCAGGCTACGATCGGTATCGGTGCGCTGCTTTTGTTTGGCACGCTGCTCTTCTTCGAGATCTTGAGCGGGCGCCAGCGCGGCGTGCGCATCCATACCACGGAAGGTGGTTCGGCCGAGCTCGACCCCAACAGCGTGGGGCGGCGGCTGCAGTGGCATCTCGACCAGTTGGCAGAAGTCATAACGGTCGTTCCCGCCGTCAAATCACGGGGCGGCGCCGTCGACATCAGGCTCGAAATCGAGACTGCACCAGATATCGATATTCCGATGAAGACGGATGAGGTCGTCGGCGTCACGCGCGAGGTGGTAGAACGCGATATGGGGCTGCGGCTGGGCAGGCTTGACGTGCGCATGCGCTGTGCACCCTTTGAGCCCGAATGGAATAACTGAGGGCAGCAAGCAAGGCATTGTTATGAGCGCATCACCTGCCCGCACGACGCAAAAGATGACGCTGCGCCGCTTCGTCCGCGTCACGTTCGATAACTTCCGCGAGTTGATCCAGACCATTGCGGCGCCGACCACCAGCTTGCCCGTACCCAACTTGCTCACGAGCCCAAAACCAAACGGCACGGTCATTGACGACAGCCAGCCACTGCCTGTGGAGCCTACAAGCATGGAAACTGACACAATTGACGGCGGCACCCTTGAACCTGACAACGCAGATGTACAGGCCGTAGGCAAGGAGGAGTTGGCGCGCCAGGAGTCGGGCGAAGAACCGCACCCGGAACTCAGCCCGGAACTCAGCCCGGAACTTGCTCACGAGACGGAACGCAATCCGGCGCCTGCCGGTGAAGTCAACGCTATATCGTCCAGTGCAGGTGAAGCCAAGCCAGAGAACGTAACAGGGGAAGATGTAGCAGGGGAAGATGCCACACCTGAGGACGCCGTTCCCGCGGACGCGGACACCACGGAAAGCCCTGTGGTCGCCGCGCTGCCGCTCATTGCAGCACTGGAAAGCCTTTTATTTGTCTCTGACGAGGCTGTCGAACCGGCCCAGCTAGGCCGCGCCCTTGGCATTGCACCTGGCGAGATAGAAGTGGGCTTGCAGGAGCTTGACGCCGCCTACCGCGCAGGGAACCGCGGGCTGCGCCTCCAAACACGCAACGGCCGTTATCAACTTGTCACTGCCCCTGAAGCCGCAAATCTGATTGAAACATTCCTCAACCTGGATGCGACAAGCAAGCTCAGCGCCCCAGCGCTCGAGACGCTGGCCGTCGCAGCCTACCGCCAGCCGGTGACACGTGCACAGATCGAGGCCGTGCGCGGCGTAGACTGCTCGGGCGTGCTGCGCTCGCTCCTCCAGCGCGGCCTGCTCGAGGAAGTAGGCCGCCTGGATGCACCGGGCCGGCCCGTGCTGTACGGCGTGACCGACCTGTTCATGCATCACTTCGGTCTCACCGCCCTGCACGAGCTGCCGCCGCTTGAGAGTACCGAGCTGGCGCGCATCGAAGAAGCGATCGAACAACAGGCGTAATTCGCCAAAGCAGTTGGATGTCAGCCTGATTGTTGGTAAAATGTCATGTAGTCTGACAGGCTGTGTGGCATGATTGTATCGGCGCAGCCACAAGCCCCTGCTTGTGCGTGCCTTTCGTACACTTGTGTCATGCGGCAGCGAGCGTTGGTCAAGTCCAGCGCAGCGCAAGCCGTCAGCAATCCGCGATTGGAGGCACTATGGAGTTCCGGCGACGCTGGATGTGGACGTTGCTGGCCGGCATGTTGATCGCCGGTCTGTTCGTCGCATCCGCACTACCCACCCTGGCCGCCGAAAAGAGCATCGTCTGGGATCGTTTCGACTCCGACATCACCGTCAACACAGACGGCACGTTCGATGTAGCCGAACACCAGGCGATTCGCTTTGTCGACGGCACCTTTAGCTTTGGCTACCGCAACATCCCGAAACAGAACCTCTCGTATATCAGCGACTGGACGATCACCGATGCCTCCGGCAACACCTATACCCAGGCCGGATGGGGCGAAGATCCGTACACCTTCTCGGTCGACGACCAAGGCGACCAGTACGTAATCAAGTGGTACTTTCCTACCACCGACCAGCCCGAAACCTACACGCTGAGCTACAAGGTACATGACGGCCTGCGCTACTACACCGAGGGCGATCAGGTTTGGTGGAAGGCCGTCTATGGCGACCGCCAGTTCCCTGTCCTGGCGAGCCGGGTGCGTGTGCTCCTGCCTGCGCCTGCCACTGCGCAGCAGTATGCTGCCTATATCAACGGGAGCGACGCCCGTGATCGCGTCAACGCCGAGGTGCTCGACGATGGGCGGGCCGTGATCTTTGACACGCAGGACACCTTGATCGCCGGCGAGGAGTTGGAGGCGCGCGTAGAGTTCACGCCCGGTGTGGTCGCCGGTGCGGCTGCCAGCTGGCAGGCCGCCGCCGACGCCGCTGCGGCGCAACAAGCCGCCGACCAGGCATTCCGCGACCAGTGGAGCCCGCTGGCAAACGTGTCTTTCGGCACACTGGGCCTGCTGCTGCTGTTTGGCGGTCCGGCGCTTGTCTACCTCCTATGGTATCGCAAGGGACGCGACAAGCCGGTGGCGCGTGTGGCGGACTATCTGCCCGAGCCGCCTGACGGCCTCGCGCCAGGGCTGGCCGGCACGTTGATCGACGACAAGGCCGACATGCAGGACATTATGGCCACAATTGTCGACCTGGCGCGGCGCAAAGCCATCAGCATCACGGAAGACAAGGAAGAAGGTCTTCTTCCGCATGAGCACAGACTTCATCTACCGCCGCGAAGACAAGAGCGTGCAGATGACGCCCTTTGAGCTGAAGCTTATCAACGGTCTCTTTGGCTCGAGCGATGAAGTGCGCCTGTCGGACCTCAAGAACAAGTTTTACCAGTACCTCCCGGGCATCAAGACGGCGATGTACAACGAGTTGATTCAACTCGGTTATTATCGCGAGAACCCGGAGAAGGTGCGCACGCAGTATGGCTGCATGGCAGGGTTGCTCATGGCAGTGGCGGTAGCGTTGGGCTTTGTCGGCCTGGTCTTCTTTGGCGACTTTGCCTTTGCGGCCATATGCCCAGGGATCGGCCTGTTTGTGACCGCGATTGCGATGATTGCTATCGCCAACGCCATGCCGCGCAAGAGTGACACCGGCGCCGAGGCAGCTGCACGCTGGAAGGCGTTTAGCGAATACCTGCGCAACATCGACAAGTACACCGACGTTGCAGCGCAGAAAGAGATCTGGGATCGCTGGCTGCCCTACGCGATCGCCTTTGGCTTTGACAAGGAGTTCATCCGCAAGTTCGAGAGCGTCGACGCGCCGGCTCCCGGCTGGTACATTCCTTCGCCTACCCTGTACGGGCCCTATCACCGGCGCTACTATGGTCCGGGCAGCGGGCCGGTGATCGTCGGCGGTTGGCCGGTGCGGTGACCTTGGCGAAGGTGGTCCGAGATGCCGTCAGGCGAAGGAGGCGGCAGCCTGGGCGGCGGTCTGAGTGACGCCAGCCGCGGCATGGGCGCCAGCCTGTCCAACATGAGTGCGGGCTTGGGCGCGCTGCTCACCAGTGCCAGCTCGACCTTTTCCAGCCGGCCCTCCAGCTCAGGCAGCGGCGGCGGCGGTGGTTGGAGCGGCGGCGGCGGCTGGAGCGGCGGTGGCGGCGTTCGGCGGCGGCGGTGGTGGCGGCGGCGGCGGCGGCTTTGGTTGATCCACGACGCTGTACCGCACCGCAGCACGTAATATGAGCGTAATACAAAGGAGCAAACGATGGTTGGTTCGGGCAAGACACTCGGTATCATCCTGATGGTTGGCGGCGGCCTGCTGCTGATCGCCTTTGGCGCCTGGGCGACGACGGCGCTGCTGTCCAGCGAAACCACCTCGGGTGGGGCGGTGCTCGGCATCATGCTCGCCTTGATCGTGATTGCGCCTGTCTTTGGCGTCGGCGCCTATCTCTTCCGCAAGGGCGGCCAGGAGCAGCGCGAGATGGCGCAGGTGCAGAAGGAGAAGCAGATCCTGAACGCCGTGCTCACGCGCGGCCAGGTGACCATCAACGAACTGGTGGCCGAGATGCAGCTGCCGCGCGAGGATATCGAGCGCATGATCCAGGACCTTGTCGGCAAACAGCTGTTCAGCGGCGCCGTCAATTGGGAAAAGGGTGTATTGTACAGCGTCGAGAGCCAGAAACTGACGGGCGACAGCAAGTGCCCGAACTGCGGCGGCGATCTCGTCTTTGCCGGTAAGGGGCTGATCGTCTGCCCCTACTGCGGCAGCCAGGTATTCTTGACGAAGCGTGCGGCCGAGGCAACTGCCGAGCCCGGCCAGCGCGCCTGCAGCCGAAGTCGTGCCGCCGGCCGCGTAGTGACCAGGATTCACCGGCAGTACATAAGGGAACCCGCAACGAACGGGTGCGGTATACGTAGTGGCTGTCGTAATGATTCTCACAGGAGAGGACACAGGAGACTAGCATGAGCGATCAATTTGTGGATTTCGCTAAGTCGCAGATGGGAGCGATCGAGCGGCTGCTAAAGGGGCTGCCGGGCATCAGTGGCTACATCGACAAGGAACTGCGCCGCGATGCCGACAAGCGCGTGCGCGAAGGGCTTGGTCCAGCTGCTGGAACACAGCAAGTCAGAACTGATGGATATTCAAAATCGCCTCTTGAGCGGCGGCGGCCTGCTCTACATGGATGATGTGGACCAGGCGGTCGTGAAGCTGCAGACGCTGATCGACCGCGTCAAGACCGCCGCCTACGGCTATGCCGGCCTGTTTGATGCCGTCCGGATCAAGGAAGAGCAATTGGACGCGCTCAATCGCTTTGACGTGGCGATGGTCAACGAAGTCGGCCAGCTCAACGAGGCGATCACGGCGTTGTCCAATGCCGTCGCCGACAACAGCAACATTGGCCCGACGCCAGCCGTGTCACCAAGGTAGTGGCAGACCTGAACCGGCTGTACGACAAGCGCAAGGATGCCATTGTCTCGCCCGACCTGCTGAGCCAGGCCGAGTATGCGCCGCCCGTGCCGGCCGGCCTGCCCCGGCGAGCGCACCAGCCGACAGCGGGGCAGCATCTGCGTCCGACGTCGCCAACGACCCTAACGCCGTTGGCTAGTCGCCCCATACCGAGCACCTACCGAGCATCATACTGAGAATGAAGCGAACGGATATCTCGCACGCTAAAGGAGACGAAACGAATGCCACGCATTATTGACGTGATCGAAGCGCCCAACCAGGGCGCCAATGAGATGGTGGTACGCATACCCCAGGTTGGCGCAGGCGACTTTCGCCTGGGCAGCCAGGTGATCGTACGCGAGAGCCAGGTGGCGGTGTTCTATCGCGACGGCAAATCGCTGGACACCTTTGGCCCCGGCCGCCACACGATCACGACGGCCAACCTGCCCTTGATTTCCAGCATGTTGAGCTTCGTTACCGGCGGCAACAACGTGTTTACTGCCGAGGTCTACTTCGTGAACATGCGCGAGTTTACCGACCTCAAGTGGGGCACGCCGCAGCCGATCAGCCTGCGCGACAGCGAACTGGGCTATGCCCGCGTGCGCGGCTTTGGCCAGTACACGATCCAGATCTCCGATCCCAAGCGCTTTGTCGACCAGATCGTGGGCACGCAGGGGCTGTACCAGACCTCGCAGATCGAAGACTACCTGCGCAACTCGATCATCAGCCGCATCACCGACGTGCTGGGCGAGAACATGACCAGCATCTTTGACCTGCCCAAGCTGGTCGACGAGTTGGGTGCGGCCGTCAAGGCCAAGGTGCAGGACTCGTTTACTGCCGTCGGCATTGCCCTCAAGCAGTTCATGATTGTATCGATCACGCCGACGGACGAGACGGCGAAGGCCATCGACGAGCGCGCCAGCATGGGTGCCATCGGCAACATGGACGCCTACATGAAGTACCAGGCAGCCAAGGCCATGACCGAGGCGGCCAAGAACCCGTCCGGCGGCGGCGCCGCGGCCGGTGTGGGCCTCGGCGCCGGCATGGGCATGGGGGCAGGCATGGCCGGCATGATCGCCAATGCGATGACCAGCGCCAGCACGAACGCCCCGCAGGCACCAGCCAGCCCGGCCGCCGCACCTGCGCCGGGCGGCGTCATGACGCTGGAAGAGGCTGCGGCCTACCTCAAGGTGACCCCGGCCGACGTCCAGGCGGCCATCGACGCCGGCGATCTCAAGGCGAAGAAAATCGGCGCCCAGGTGCGCATCTCAAAGGAAGCCGTCGACGCGTACCTGGCCGGATAGGTGTACAGATACGCAGCGGCATGAAGTCGACGCCACCAGGGACGGTCCTGGTGGCGTCGACTTCATGCCGCTACAAACGCCACAAAGGACCCCATGCGCCCCTGGGAAATTGCACTGGCAGTACTCTTCTTAGCATTGTGCCTCGTCGGCGGTTTGTATCTCGCCCGCTCATCTACAAACGACGGCTTCATTGGCATGCCCGGCAGCGGCGACCCTGCCATCGGGCTCGTACGCTTTGAAGGCGAGATCGACTTTGCGTCTGCCAATCAGCTTATCACGCTGCTCGAAGCTGCTCGCCGCGACGAGCGAGTACACGGCGTCGTGTTGGAACTGCTCAGCCCCGGTGGCTACGCAACCAGCAGCGAAAGCATCTACTACACCATGCTGAAGCTGCGCGCAGGAGAAGCCGCTGGTCGTCGTGATCGACGGCCTGGCGGCGAGCGGCGGCTACTATATGGCAGCGGCGGGCAACCGCATCCTGGCCCCGGCCAGCGCCTATATCGGCAATGTCGGCACGCGCGGCGGCCGCCCTTCCGATCCGGCCATTGCCCCCGACGAGTTGAGCAGCGGCCCGTACAAGCTTGAGGGCGGCAGCCGCTTTGACCAGATTCACCAACTCGACCTCGTCGCCCAGGCATTTATCAAGAACGTGGTCAGCCAGCGCGCCGCCTCACCCGTCAATCCGCTCAAGCTGACACCTGAGCAGCTGGGCGAGGCACGCATCTACCTGGGGAGCGAGGCACTGGCCCTGGGCTTGATCGATGCCGAAGGCGGTCGCGCCGACGGTATTCAGGCCGCCGCCGATCTAGCGGGCTTGGCTGACTACGAAGTGGTCGAGCTGCCGCAGTATCTCAACCTGGTGCCGCCGCCGCTGCCTACGCCTCGCACCACAGCAGGCGCTGCAGGAGCTGGTCGACGAAGCGCCGCCCGGGACCATCTATATGCTCGACAGCCGCGTTCGCCTGCCCGGCAGGAGCAAGTCGACCCTGCTCAACAGCCTGCCGGCCAAGCAAGTGACTGGTGAAGGGCTTGTGGGTTCACAACCGCAATCGTTTGCAGACACCCTGCTGCCGGCCACGCCAAGCGGGCTCACACCATGAAACCAGTCACACGCTGGATCCTGATCGCAGTAGCTGGAGTTGTGCTGCTGCTGCTGCCGACGGTCATGCGCGAACTGCGCCGGCCAAATGGCCTGCCGCTGCCTGCCGCCACGACCAAAGCCTACGTACCGCCGGATGTGCCCACGCCGCAGTTGGCAGTAACGCCGATCCCAACCGCCACACCGGTGCGCAGTGACGCTGCCGCGCAGCTGCCTACCGACGAGCTGCCGCGAGGACCCATCGTCGTGGATCTGGCCCATTACTCTCGGATCGATCGCGCCAGGTTCCAGCCACTGGCGGCTGCCCTGGCGCAGTACGGGCTGGATCTGCGCTTCTGGCTGCCGACTGTCGACGCATCCAAGAGTCAAGGCGATCACTGACTTCCCCGATATGTCGGCCGACCTGGCGAAGCAGCTTGGGGGCGCCAGCGGCCTCGTCGTGATCAGCCCCTTTTTCCTGTATACGCCGGCCGAGATTGCCGAGGTCGAACGCTTTGTGGCCGACGGTGGGCGCCTGCTCGTGATCAGCGACCCGGACATCGAGAGTGATTCGGCCAGCGACACCAATCAGCTGGCGGCTGCGTTCAATGTCGTCTTCAACCAGGATTATCTCTACGACACCACGGCCAACGACGAAAATTTCACCTACTTTTTCCAGGATGAGTTTCTCGGCCAGGCAGCTGACCTGGCGGGCAGCCGGATCGCCTTTTACGGCGGGCGCAGCATTGGCGGGGCAGTAGAGACGTTGGTGCGCAGCGCCGACACTACACTGAGCAGCCTGCGCAACGGCCTGACAAGCTTCAACACGGTCGTGCTGGGCGGCTCACCGGCCAACAACTCAAGCGGCCGCGTGCTTGCCATGAGTGATTTCGACGTGCTGACGGATCCATACGTCGCGCGCCACGACAACCGCCGCATGCTGCAGTTCGTCGCAGATTTTCTGGCAGGGGCCAAACGCGACAACGACATTGCCGATTTCCCGGCTTTCCTCGGGCAAACAAGTGGCCCTGGCGATCGAAAGCAGCGAGCCGGTGGGCGCGCTTTCGCTGACAACTGCGGCAGAGCTGCAGCGCGTGCTGGAAGCAAGCGGGCGCCAGCTGCTCTTGGGTACGGCCGATGCCTACACACAGACGGCTGCAGTGGGACGAGCCCCGATTTGATCTATGTGGCGGGCTATCGCACGGCCGACAGCGAAACAGATCTCTTGCGTGATCTGGGCATTCAGCTGGTCGAAGAAGTCATCACGCCCACAGCAACAGTGTCTGCACCTGCCACTCCTATCCAAACGCCGCCGGCAACACCAGTACCGGGGCCAGGAGCAGCTGACGGCATTCAGCCGAACAAGACGAAAGAAACCCCGCCGCCACCCACCCTGCCGCGGCCAGAAGAACCGCCGTTCACACCGGCGGCCCCGCCGAAGTGCCGCCGCCGTTGATTACTCCGTCCGTGTCGCCTACCCCTACAGCACAAGCAGCGACTGAGCGCACGCCGACGTCTGTGCCGATCACACCGCTGGCAACACCGGGGCCCCCAAGCGCTACTCCCGACACTGTAGCACGCTTCGATCAGCAGCAGGCGCCGATCACAGATACGATCACACATACAATCACTGGTACGATCACGGATACAGTTGATCCTTCTCTGGCATTCCCTACGCCGGAAGTCACGACCGCAACCCCTGGCCCTGCGGCGACACCGGATGCGACCAGTGTTCCAGAACCGCAAATCAGGCTGCTGCTGGACCGCGGCGATGGCTTGCGGCTGCTGGCTGACGAAACACTCCTGTTTGTGCGTCGCACGAATACGGCAGGCTCGCATACCCTGGCGGTGTTGGGCAACAGCGCTCCGGCTGTCAACGCTGCCATGACCCGCCTGCTCAATCGCGACTTCAGCGGCTGCCTCACACAGGCCGATCTTGTCATCTGCCCCTACAATCCAGGCACAGGCAGCTGCCAGCGCCGCCAGCACTGCTACGGCTAGCAGCACGTCGGCTGCAGAGGCGGCATCTACAGGGCCTGCACCAGACAGCAGCCCTACACCGGGCGCGCCCATCGCACCGCAGCCACCTGGCGCAGCCACGATCCTGGTCGTAGATAACAATGTAGAGGCGGATCCCAGTGAACCAAGCGAGGCCGCCGTTTACCTGTTGGCACTGACGCAGGCAGGCTACCAGGTGGACAACTGGGTAACCGGCGACAAGGGCTTGCCCGCCGGCGAGGACCTCTTCCCGTACGCCTGGGTCATCTGGAGCGACGCCAGCTACAAGTCGAGTGGCATCGACGGCGAAAGCCTGCGTGTCACCGGCGAGTACATCAACCAGGGAGGGCGGCTGACAATCAGCAGCCGTATGCCATTTTTCGGGATGAGTGCCAAGCCCGCTTCCGTGATTAAGGATATTATCCTGGCCGACGAAATTCCCGAACTGGTCAAAGGCTTGCCCACAACACCAATCGTCCTCAACAACGATTCGCCGGCCTTGACGCCACTGGAGGAAAATCCCGACCCGTCAGCCGGCGCGCGCACAGCCTTGGCGCGCGGCCCAGCCAGCGGCGAAGCCGGTGCGCCGGTGCTGATCCTTCTAAGTGACGCAGGATTTGAGGAGCCGAAGGGTGCGCTGCTGATGCTATTTGGGATATCAATGGGCTGGCTGCCGCCGGATGTGAGCGACCAATTGATTCAGAACATGGCAGACGTGATGTTGGCTAAGTAGCCAGATTCCTGCACTTCCACTTCGAGTTTCAACCGCTTGAGGTCACTCTCGAGCCGCTTGGAGATTGTGCAGCCATCGTTGGGGAAAGCCAGCTCAGCCGCCTGGCCGCTGCTTTCGATCTTGATAAGGAATGAGTCGCGCCCGTGTGGGTCGCGCACCATCTCGTAAATCTCGCGCAGGCGGTACTTATCACGTTCCAGGTCGCCCGTACGCCGGAAGGTGATCACCAGGCGTCGCCGCGACGTGGGGCCGGGCGAGTTGGGCGGTGGCGCAGAGGGCGGCCCTGCCAAGTGGGCGGCCCGAGCG
Source organism: uncultured Chloroflexia bacterium (assembly GCA_963701415.1). Lineage (GTDB taxonomy): Bacteria > Chloroflexota > Anaerolineae > Caldilineales > Caldilineaceae > Fredericiella. The sequence goes on along the minus strand of CAVPAH010000011.1, from coordinate 32,322 downwards.
GCGGTTTGTCTGCAGGCTTTGTCTCTTCGGGAGCGGGATCTTCTGCCCCCGCGGTCGGCTGTGCGACCGGCTCTTCACTGCGGGCCGCCACTGGTTGCACTGTAGCTGCTTGGGCTAGAGCGGCAGGCGGGTTTGACAATGCCACCGCTGCGGCGCCATCGGCCGGGCTGCGCGCCAACATGGGTGCGGCAACGGCAGAGGTCACGACAGCGTTCCGCGCTGCGTCTTCTTCAGTACCGCTCGTCTGCAGCATCTGTCTTCTACGCCTTCGTCTACCTCGTCACTCGTCGACTTCAGGACTCGCAGTAGCGGCATGTAGGCCCTGTATGACCGTCGGCGCATCGATTACCATCGGTGTGGGCGGGGCGCCTTCGTTAAGCCAGTCGGGTATATCGTTGCGGAACGGGCTCTCTTCAACGCCGTTATGGCTGCCGCCAGAGAACGGGTCAAAGCCACTGCCCGCGCCGAGATCATCCCAGTCGTCACTCGTGGCGGACCAGCTGCCGTTTGCCCGGCCGTTTTCAGCAGCGTCGTCTTCATGACCGGTACCATTCCCAGTACCATTTTCCAGCGCCATGCCGTTGAGCGTGGGGGCGGCCAGAGTCAATGGGGGTTGATAGCGCTGCGGGTCTTCGCCGATCGTCACCACCTTGTCAAAATGGGTCTGTACGATCTCGGCCAGCAGGCTGGTCTCGCCCTCGCGTGTCTGGGCCTTGCCCTTGACGATCACCACGGCATCGGCGACCAGCTTGTCCTTGTACTCGGCATACGTCTTGGGGAAGAAGACGACTTCGCAGCTACCCTGCAGGTCCTCAAGCTGGACGAAGGCCATCTGGTCGCCCTTCTTGGTGTTGATCGTGCGAATGCCGGCGATCAGGCCGGCCAGCGTGACGCCCTTGCCGTCAAACCGCTCGTCCAGCTCGGCGCACGAGCAGCTCGTCACTTTCTTGAGGTCCACGTCGAGCTGCAGCAGCGGATGGCTGATCGAATAGACGCCGAGCAGCTCTTTCTCCCAGGTCAGCTTTTCTTTGCCCTTCACCTCTTCGATGTCGGGCAGCCGGATCGGGGTCACATGCGCGTCGCCGGAGCCGCCCATCAGGTCAAACATCGACAGCTGCCCGGCATCGCGGGCGTCGTGCACGGAGGTGGACTGCGCCACCATCTGGTCGAGCACGGCCAGCAGCTGCGAGCGAAAGCCAAAGCGGTCGAGCGCGCCGGCCTTGATCAAGAACTCGAGCGGGCGTTTGCCCACCTTGCGCAGGTCTACCCGGTCGCAGAACTCCTCCAGGCCGGTAAACGGGCCGCCTTCGTCGCGCGCGGCCAGGATGGCCTCCACCGGCCCTTCGCCCACGTTCTTGATCGCGGCCATGCCAAAGCGAATGGCGCTGCCCTCGGGGACGGGGAACGGATAGCCCAGGCTCGGGTCGCGGTGCGCCATCGTCTGCGTTTCGGGCGGGCGCAGCTGGATCTCAAAGTCCAGCCCGCTGTAGTTGACATCGGGCGGCAGCACGTCCACGCCCATGCGGCGGCACTCGGAGACAAAGTTGATCACCTTCTCCGTCTTGTCGCGCTCCACCAGCAGCTGCGCCGCCATATACTCGACAGGGTAGTGCGCCTTGAGGTAGGCCGTCTGCACGGTGATGACGGCGTAGTCGGCGGCATGTGATTTGTTGAAGCCATAACGCGCAAAGAACTCGATATCGTTGTAGATAGCCTCGGCCGTCTCGTGGTCGATGCCGTTCTTCTGGCAGCCGGCGACAAAGATCTTCTTGTGCTTCTCGATCTCGGAAGCCTTCTTCTTGCCGATGGCGCGGCGCACCAGGTCGGCTTCGCCGGGCGTGTAGCCGGCCAGGGCGCTCAAGGCCTGGATGATCTGCTCCTGGTAGACGATAATCGCATAGGTCTCGCGCGAGGATCGGCTCCAGCTTCTCGATGCTTGTACTCGACCGGCTCCTCGCCGTGCATGCGCCGGATATACTGGGGAATGTACTCCATCGGGCCGGGGCGATAGAGCGAGATGGTGGCGACGATGTGCTCAAACGTCGTCGGCTTCATCTCCGTGAGCATGCGGCGCATGCCCGCACTTTCGACCTGGAAGACGCCGCTGACTTCGCCGCTCGAGAGCAGCGTGAACGCGTCCTTGGCCTCCTCACCCTCGTAGGGGATGTTGTCCAGCGGGAACTCGATCGCCGTGGCGCTCCTTGATCAGCCGCGCCGCCTCGCGCATGACGGACAGCGTGCTCAAGCCCAGGAAGTCCACCTTGAGCAGGCCGATCGACTCCAGGATCGGGAACTCGTACTGGGCGATCGTGCTGGTGACGGTGGACTTGCTGCCGCGCATCAGCGGCGTGTAGTGCTCAAGCTCACGGTCGGCCACGATCACGGCGGCGGCATGGATGCCGGGATTGCGTGCCACACCCTCCAGCTTCATGGCCGTCTCGAGCAGTTCCTTGACCCACTGCTCCTTCTTGTAGAGTTCGACCAGCTCCTGGCTGTAGAACTCGTGGCCTTCGGTCAGGCAGTCCTGGATCGTCACCGGCTTGCCGGGAATGCCGGGGATCAGCTTGGCGATCTTGTCCACCAGCGCCAGCTCGATGCCCTGGGCACGGCCGACGTCGCGCACGGCGGCCTTGGCCTTCATGCGGTTAAAGGTGGCGATCTGGGCGACCTGGCTCTCGCCAAACTTCTCGACCGTATAGCGGATCATCTCTTCACGCTGGTCGTCGGGGAAGTCCAGGTCAAAGTCCGGCATGGTGACACGGCCGGGGTTGAGGAAGCGCTCAAAGATCAGGTTGTTCTTGAGCGGGTCGATGCCGGTGATGCCGACGGCAGTAGGCCACCAGCGAGCCGGCGCCCGAGCCGCGCACGTTCCACCAGATGTTGCTGCGTGCGCGCAAAGTCGCACAGGTCAGCCACGATCAGGTAGTAGATGTCGAAGCCCATCTCGTGGATCGTCTTAAGCTCGCGCTCCTTGCGCTCCACGACCTCGGAATCATTGGCCCGATCGCCATACAGCCGCCGCACCCCTTCCTCGGTCAGGTGGCGCAGATAGGTCTCGTAGTTGTAGCCTTCGGGCATCGGCAGGTCGGGCAGGTGGTAGGTGGGGTCCTCGAGGTCCACCTCGCACATCTCGGCGATGCGCAGCGTATTCTCAAAGGCGCTGGGCGGCAGGTCGATAAAGGGACGGAAGGTGGCTTCCATCTGCGCGCGGCTCTTGAGGAAGTACGAGCCGTCGCTCATGCGCATGCGGTTCTGCTGCGAGATCTGCACACCCGTCTGCACGCAAAGCAGCACGTCGTGCGGGCCGCCATCCTCCTCACGCACATAGTGCACGTCGTTCGTGGCGACCAGCTGCAGCCCAAACTTCTCTGCCCAGGGGACCAGGGTCTTGTTGACCGTGATCAACTCGGGGATCGAGTGTTCCTGCAGCTCGATGGAGAAGTTTTCGCGGCCAAAGACGTCCACGTACCAGCCCAGCCGCTCGTAGGCTTCTTTCTCTTTGCCCTGGTAGAGCAGCTGCGGCACCTCGGCGCCCAGGCAGCCGGTCGTGCAGAACAAGCCTTCGGCATGTTTGGCCAGGAAGTCATGGTCCACGCGCGGCTTGTAGTAATAGCCGTTCAGCTGTGCGTGCGAGGCGATCTTGAGCAGGTTGTGATAGCCCGTCATGTTCCGAGCCAGCATCAGCAGGTGATAATTCTCTTTGTCGAGCTGGGGGTCACGGCCGCCCATCGGCCGGCCGTATGTCGTCTGGTAGGCCTCGACGCCGATCAGGGGACGGATCCCCTCCCCTTTGCAGGCGCGGAAGAATTCGATTGCGCCGTGCATGACGCCATGATCGGTCAGCGCCAGGGCCGGCTGGCCGAGGCGCTTGGCTTCCTTGACTAGGTTCTTGATCCGTCCAAGCCCATCGAGCAGAGAATACTCGGAGTGGACGTGCAGATGTACAAAATCATCAGCCATGGCGGTCAACCGGCAGGAACGTCAACCCAAACGCAGCCCGCAACTTTGCATAATATGAACCGATGTTCTATTGCGGTCGACTCATTATAGCAGAGGGTGCGCGCGGGGAGTAATTGGCTAACCGGGAGGGGCTGCGTAGGAATACAGGTTCCCAGTAGTATAATATCCCTCTATGAGTACTTTGGTGCTTGAGGCGGAACCGACGCCGTTGCCGTTCAGGTTTCGGACGATGGCTCACCGTCGATCTGATGGATGGCCGACCCATGCGGTGCCATTGGGCGGTATCCGCGCTTGTCCATGCACACCGCGAAGAGCGGGTCCACTGGCAGCTACTCGGTAACGGTTATGCCATTGAATGGCCGGACCTCGACGAGCACGTAGGCGTGGAGGGCTGCTTGCCGGCCGCCGCAGTGGCGAAAGCACGCAGATCCTTGAGCGCTGGCTGCAAGGGCGAGCCCAGTAGCAGCGCCTACTTTCCCCACGCAGGGTTGCGCGGACGAAACGGCCGCAGTTGGCGCTGGAGCGTCCATGCTTTGTATCCTAGCGACACCGGTCCGATGTTCTCCAGCACCCAGAAATCCACCATCCAGTCACTGCCGTCGGCGGCGCCACGCATCCAGCCGACGCCGCGCACTACCAGCGCCGACCGGCCGTTGGGCAGCGCCGATCGCTGCACAAGCGGATAGGGGATGTGGCCGCACAGGATGAGGTCGGCTTGGGCCACGTTTGGCTGGGCGAGGACACGCTCGATTTCACCTGGTTCGAATGCGGGTGTGTACTGCGGATCGGTATCCCAGATGGAGGAAAAAGGGTCGCCGGGCATGGCGTGGCAAACATACACGTCGCCGCGCCGCCCACAGTCCAACACCAATTCGTCCGGTAACGATCGCAGCCAGGCAAGGCTGTCCGAACTCAACGCAGCCTGACCCTCTGCCACCTGATGGAGAAAGTGCGCGGGCGAATCTGGGCGGCGCATGCGCTGGGCGAGCGTGGCATCCCAGAAGGGTGTATTCCAGTGGCAGAAGTAGATCTCGCCATTGCCGGTTATCGCACGCACGTTTTCAGAACGTAAAAGCGCTATGGTTTCGTCCGGCGGATCAGGCGAGAAAGGCGTAGAGAGAAAATCGCCGCAGTGAATGATCTGGTCTACGCCGGCATCCCGGCAGCCTTGAATTGCCGCCTCAAGCGCCGGCATATACCCATGAGTATCGCCAATCAGTCCAATCCGCATCAGGCTTCTCCTATCCTATGGGTAACTCGCCGCCGCAAAGAACTCGTCCAAGAACCGGCTGGCGTGCGTCGCCAGCAGTTCCGTGCGCGCAAACCCGCTGCGCGCCGCCAGCTTCTCCCACGTCGGGTAGGACAGCGGATGCGGCACCCACATGTTGCCCTTGTCGGTGTTGTACTCCACCAGCAGCAGCCGGCCTCCGGGCTTGAGATAGCCACGCACCAGCCGCAGCACGCTCTCCTTGCTGCGTTCGAAATGCAGCGAGTTCGCCATCACCACGCCGTCGAGCGGCGGCAGGTCGAGCGGGCGCGTGAAGTCTGCCACGATTGTGTGCAGCGTCACGCCCCGAAACTGCCCCTGCATGGCCTGCGCCAGCTGCCGCAGCGCGCCACGATCCTTGTCTACCGCATAAATAACGGCGCCAGGGCCGACCAGTTCCGCCAGCGCCAACGTGAATGCACCGGCGCCTGAGCCCAGGTCAGCCCACACGCCGCCAGAAGAGGGCACTCCCCTTCGCAACAGATTGACATGATCCCTATGATTCATACCTGCTAGACTATCACGTCGCGTGTGGCATGAATCGTGGCAATCCCCCAAATCCCACGAATTAAGGTTCAGACTACCCGCCAGCGCCAGGGCCTCCTCCAGGTTCGGCTGCGATGCCGTCCCGCCCGCAGCCTGCGTCGACGACGTCCCGCAGGCGATGGCCATGCTCAGCGTCTGCTCCAGCGACCAGCCGGCCAGATGCCCATAGACAAACCCGGCGTCAAACGAGTCGCCGGCGCCTGTGGTGTCCACCACAGCCACCGGCCGCACAGGCTGATGCACAAACACACTGCCCTGCTGCACTGCTGCCCCTTCGGCCCCCAGCTTGGCCACGACGGTCGGCACCATCTGTGCCGCCTTGGCCAGCCCGGACCGCCAATCCGGCGCCTGTGTAATGCGGGTCAGTTCCGTCTCATTGGGCAGGAAGATATCTACATGCCGCAGCACCGCCGCGAGGCCGCTGTCCCAACGCTCGGCGGGGTCGTAGTTGGTGTCGAGTGAGACCGTCAGCCCCCGCCGCTGTGCCTCCGCAAACAGCCGCGGCACATCGGGGATCAGACTGTCCAGCAGGAAAAAGCTGCCCATGTGCACGTGCCGCGCCAGTTCCAGAACCTCCAGATTGATCTCGTCGTAGCGCAGCGCCCCGATTGTGCCCAAATAGGTCAGCATCGCCCGGTCCTGCCCGCGCGAAAGAATGATGGTCTGCCCGGTCTTGACGACCGGATCACGCACGATGTATGACGTATCGATCCCGCGCAGTTCGAGCGCGTCCAGCAGGAAGCGGCCAAAGACGTCGTCGCCCACCTTGCCGACAAAGGCGACGCGCAGCCCCAACCGCGCGGCGCCGCAGGCAAAGATGGTGGCCGAGCCGCCAATCACCAGGCTGGCGTCGTCCAGCAGCTTCTCCACCTGCCCAAAGGCAGGCGTCACGTCGCCGCTCAATATCAGGTCGGTGCAGATGTCGCCGACGACGACAAGGTCAAACGGCTTGGCCATGGCGCACCCCGATCTCCCAGCCCGGCAGGTACGCGGCCTGCGCCCCCAACAGATCGTCGGCGAGCGCCACCGCCTGGTCTACCGAGCTGGTGGCGCCGTCCAGGATCAGCGCCTGGATAAACTTGTCGCGGCTGCGTTCGAGCGCCGCCTCCACAATGGTCTCCACCCACTGGTAGCGCGTGGCCAGCGTGCCGGCAATGCCGCTGGGCAGCGCGCCCAGGGTGATCGGCCGCAACCCCTCGGCATTGGCCACGCACGGGCTTTCGACGATAGACAGTGCCGGCAGGTTGGCGACCTGGCCGGTGTTGGGCAGGTTGGCCGAGAAGACCAGGCTGCGGTCGCGGCGGATCGAGTCGATGATGTCCATCACCTGTTCGTGCTCGCCCTCTTCGCGCTCGATGCTCGCCGGATCCATCGGTGCTGGATCATAGGCCGCGGCCCGCATCTCGGCAAAGGTGCTGTCGCCTTCGGCGATCGTGCCCTCGAAGTGGAACGTGTCGACGCCCAGCTTGCAGCCCCAGTAGCTGCCGTCGCGGAAGAACTGCGGGAAGAACTCGGTCACGTGGCGGTCGAGCACGGCCGGGAACGCGCCGAACAGGTGCATCAGCCGCCAGCTGAACGGGTCGTCGTCGGGCGTGTCGAAACGGATCGTCGTTGGGTGTCGCCTGCTGCAGGGGACTGGCGGCCTTGGCGGCAGCGATGGCGCGCAGCCGGCCCATCGCATCCTCGCCCGTCGCTGCGCACGCTGGTAAACCACGTCAGGTGGTTGATGCCCACGGCCGTGTACTGCAGCTGGTTGGGACGCACGCCGAGCTTCTCGGCCAGATAGCGCGCCACGTGCACGACGCCATGGCAGAGCCCCGTGACGTTTGCGCCCGTGGCCTTGCGGATCGCACGGCAGATCGGCGCCATCGGGTTGCCGTAGTTAAAGAACAGCGCGTCGGGCGCCAGGTCGAGCACGTCACGCGCGACGTCCACCATGACAGGAATCATGCGCAGCGCGCGCGACGAGCCGCCCGGCCCGACAGTGTCGCCGACAGGAGCATAGATGCCGTACTTGCGCGGCACAAACACATCCTGCTCCCATGCCCGCCGGCCGCCGACGCCGACCGTACAGATCACGGCCGTCGCCCCCGGCAGGACCTCGCGCCGGTCAGTCGTCGCCCGCAGCGTGATCGACGCATTCGTCGCCGCCACCATCTTTGACGCCAGCCGGTACGCCACGTCCAGCGCGCTCGGATCGACGTCGACCAGCGCCACATCTGCCGTCCAGTTCAGCCGGATCAGATCGGCGATCAACCCGCTCGTAAACACGGCGCTGCCTGCGCCGATCAAGACGATCTTTTCTCTCATTCAAGCAATCCCTTCCCATCAAAATATCATGGTAAAATAGCGCTGCATAGTAGGGCATGTGCACAGCTTGGCGTGTGATTGTGCCCTTGTTCATGGAGGACCGATGCCATGGTCACACGGGTAAGAACTTTTTCTCTCATGCGTTATGTCGACACTGCGCTGTCACTTGCCCAGTATGAGCGTGATGAAAATGGAGCCATCATCGCCGTCGTGCCGAATGCCTCTGGCTTCTTTGCCCAAGGCGATTCATTCGAAGAGGCCCGCTCAAATCTACGCGACGTGGTTGAAGGCAATGTGCTCCTTGCACTACAGCTTGACCTACCTATTCCTGCCATGCCCGGCGTCACTGATAGAGGAACAAGATGCCGAGGCTTACGCCGCTTAGATCCCGCGAGGTGATCGACAAGCTGCGGCTTTAGGTTATGAAGGTCCAATTGCCGGTGGTCGTCATTCGCGCATGGTACATCCAAATCCGGCAAGATTATCCTGTGCCTGTGCACGGCGGCAAAGACGTAAGTGTCGGCTTGATCCGCGCCATATCCGTGAGCTAGGCATCACGCCAGAAGAATGGCTTGACTCTAGTCCTCTGCTATTTCATCCCGCTCAAGGCCACCCCGCGCACGATCCAGCGCTGGAAGAACACGTAAACGATCAACACAGGAATCAGCACCAAGATCGAGGCTGCCATCGTCAGGTCGTAGCGCTGGCCGTGCTGCGAGTTGTACCAGGTCAGCAGCAGCGGCAGCGTGCGCTTCTCGTGCGTCGTGATGACGATCAGCGGCCACAGATAGTCGTTCCAGGTGGTCATAAACGTGAAAATACCCAGCGTGGCCAGGCAGCGCCGAGATTGGGCAGCACGATCTTGCGATAGATGCCAAACTCCCCCGAGCCGTCGATGCGGGCGGCGTCGATCAGATCGTTGGGGAAGGTCTCGATGAACTGGCGCATCAGAAAGATGCCAAAGGCGTCGACCATGGAGGGCATCGACCAGCCCCCACAACGTGTCGATCAGTCGCAGCTGCACCAGGATCAGGTAGGCAGGGATCATGATGACCGTGAAACGGCACCATCAGCTGGATCAAGATAAACCCGAACAGCAGGTTCTTGCCGCGGAAGTTGTACTTGGCAAATACGTAACCGACCAACGAACTCAGAAACAAGGTGATAATCACGACGCCGCAGATCGCCACCAAAGGCGCTGTTAAGATAGAAGCGCGCCAGCGGAATCTTGGGGTCGTTGAAGATCGTCTTGTAGCTGTTGAGCGTCCAGTTTTCGGGGAAGAAGGTCGGCGGCATGCGGACGATTTCGGAAGCCGACTTGAATGATGTCGCCAGGATCCAGATAAACGGCACCAACGTCACGAGAGTGCCAAGAATCAAGATGCGCGTACACCAGCATGCGCGTGATGGGATGGCGGCCGCGAGCGGCTGGTACTGCGCACGCCGCTGCCCTGCCCGGCTGGGGAGTTTGGGTAGGCTTGACTGCTTCTGTCATCACAACCTCCTTAGTACTCCCAGTCCGTGCGCAGCAGGCGGAACTGGACCAAGGTAACGACCAGGATCATGGCGAACAAGATCAGCGACATTGACGCCGCCCAGCCCATGTTCTGAAAGCGGAAGGCATTCTCATAGATATTGAGCGTCAGCGAACGCGTCTGGTTCTGGGGCCCGCCGCCAGTCATGACGTAGAAGATGACAAATGTCTGGAAGGACGAAATCATCGTCAGCGTGCAGCACCAGCAGCAGCGTTGGCCGCAGCAGCGGCAGGGTTACATCCAGAACTCCTCCCAGGCATTGGCGCCGTCGATGCGCACGACGTCGCGTGATCTCGCGAGGGATGCCCTGCAGCGCGGCGATGAAGATCACCAGGTTGTAGCCAAAGTCCTGCCAGACATAGGCGATGATCACCGCGATCATGGCCAGCGGTACGCCCAGCACGAACGCCTGCGGGTCGGTGAGCCACGAGCGGGGCGGCGTCAGCCCCACGGCCCGAATGACGCTGTTGAGCAGACCCTGCTGCGGATGAAAGACATACGCCCACATCATGGCTACCGCCACGGCCGCGCTGACCGTGGGCAGGAAATAGATAAAGCGAAACACGCCCTTCAGGCGCTCGGCCACGCTCTCCACCATGACTGCCAGCGGCAGCGTGATCGACGAGGTTAAGAATCATCACCAGCACGGCAAAGATGACGCGTATTCCAGACCGAGGTCCGAAACAGGTCGGCCGCCTGCGTATCGGCAAACATGGCCTGGAAGTTGCCGAGCCCGATAAAGGGATTGCGCCCGCCCAGCCCCAGCAGACCGCTGCCCGCGCGTGCGGGAGAATAGTTAAAGAAGCTCATCACCACGACCCACACCATGGGAAAGAGCGAAAAGACCAGCATGTAGAAGCATGACCGGGATCAACACTGCTGCCACAAAACGTCGCTCGCTCGAACGCAGCCCGGACGATTGTCTCGATGGAGCGGTTGAGCGCCTGGGAGAGCCATTCGGGCCATAGACGTAGCCTCACAAGATTCCAGGAATGTAGCAGGCATAGGGCCGTGCAGGTACCGAAGACACGGTAGATCCTCGGCACCCGCCCAATGCCTGCCTTATTCAGCTGCAGCCTTACTGCTGCGGCGCCGCTTCGTCCACCATCTCGTTCGCCTGCTTGTGGATCAGCTGCGCCGCTTCTTCGGCAGTGATGCTGCCCTGCAGCGCCTGCAGGATGGCAGGATAGGCGATCTGGTAGAAGAACGATCGCGATCCGTCATGTTGCCGACGTAACTGGCCGGAAGGCAGCACGCTAGAAGGTCGGCTCGATCCACGGTGCCTGGGCCAGCACATCCTGGGGATTGGCGACCAGTTCCTTCATCGCCGGAATCGTGCCGGTGACGCCGTTGAACGGCGGCGGCATTGTCGCGCTCGGCGGTCATGAACTTGACCAGCTTCCACGCCGCAGCCTGGTTTGGGCTGTTGGCAGAAACGACCTTGCCCCAGCCGGCGTCGGCAGCGTACTTGCGCTCGGTCGCCAAACAGCGGCGGCACGTTGACATAGTCGAACTTCAGGTCCGGGAAGTTGATCAGCCCTGGCCCGCCGCCCACGAACCGATAAAGCTGGCGGCCGAGTTGCCGGCAAAGAAGCTCTCATACGGCTGGTTGGCCTCATTGTTGAACACGCACCGGGTCAACCGTCTTGTACTTCTGCGCCATGTCCACCAGCAGTTGGATCGTGTTCACTGCCTCGGGCGTGTCCAAGTTGAAGTGCGGCCGTCCTCGGCGAAATAGTTGCCGCCCTGCTCGAGGATGCCTTCGAGCAGCAGGAAGGGCAGGCCATCGCCGCCGACAAAATGGAAGCCGGCGCGCGTCATCGTGTCGCCGTCCAACTGGGCAAGTGTCGAGCCGTCGGCCGCAATCTGCTCCCAGTTCTCCCACTTCGGCGGATAGGTCACGCCCGTGGCCTCGAACAGGCCGGGTTGACCAGTGCACCGCCGACTTCGAGATTGAACTCGTTAGGCAGGCCGTACAGCTTGCCGTCACAGTAGTAGCCATCCAGCGGCGCAGTATAGAACAGCTCCTGTGCCTGGCTGTAGCTCATCACTTCCGGCGGCACCTCGGCCAGGCGGCCGCCGTTCGCATAGGAGCAGACCCAGGAGCCAAACATCTCGATCACGTCGGCTTCGGTGCCGGCCTGCATCGAGGTCTGCAGGGTTTGCAGAAACTGGTCATACTGGAACTGCTCGTACGTCACCTCGATGTCGGGGTTCTGCTCCATGAACTTGGCAATGATCTCCTCGTTTGCCTTGAATAAACGCCAGGATTCTGATGCGACCACACGCCGCAGCGTGATCTTCTCGCCGCTGCCGGCGGTGTCGGCCGCGTGCCCCGGCAGCGCTCGCTGCGCCATCGGCTGCGCTCGCCGTACCGCCGGTGCGGCAGCTGAGCCGCCGCAGGCGGCCAGCAGTGCGGCCACAAGCATGACTGACACGACTGTCACAAACCACCTACGCATGAGAGTTGCCTCCAGTTCAAGTGTGGAAATGAGCGATCTGGTAGATAGACAGCTATGGCACCGCTATGGTTTATCCCTGGTTTGGCGCATGCTACTCGTCCAACGTCACGTACGCCACCAGGTTTTCGGGAGCGTCCGGATTCAGCCCCTTGGCCAGCGATCGCTCGAGTGCGACCAACTGGCCGATGGGCAGATACAACACATCACGCAGGGGGGCGGGCAGGCCGGACTGGAACGCCACGTCGGCATCGTGCTCGTCCATGGTGAGAAGCTGCGCGCCCTGGTCCACCATTTCCGCCAGCACGGCCTGTTCCAGTGTCCGCCGCCCGTCCGACAGCAGGCCGACCACGCAGGCCCCCTCCGTCGCCATCGAGCGTGGGCCGTGGCGGAACTCAAGCGTGTGGAACGGTTCGCTGTGGCTCAGCGTCATCTCTTTCATTTTCAGGCTGAGTTCCGACGCCAGCCCATAGAGTGCGCGTGAGCCGAGAAAGTAGAAGCGATCGATGTCCAGGTCTGCCCCGATCGACAACGCCAGGTCGCCGTACTCCTGGAGCATTCGCTGCGCGGCCGGGGCCAGCTTGCGCAGTTCGGCCAGTTCCGGCTGCCGGTTGGCGGCAATCAACGCCAGCCCCGTCGTCGCCAGGTACATCGTGGACAGGGCACGTGTCTGCGCCGTGCTCTCTTCCTGCGCTTCAGGGATGAGCAGTGTGTAGTCGCTGTATGCCTCCAGGCTGCGCCCGGGGAAACAGCCGATATACAGCACGTCGCCACGCCCGGTCTTGCGGAAGGTATCGCAGGCCCGCACCGACTCGCTGGTTTCGCCCGAACGGCTGGAGACGACCAGCAGTCCCCGCCCCGGCAGCCGCGGAAGATCGTCGGGCGACAGCCAGACTTCCGAGGCCGGCCGGGCAAACGCCGGCATGCCGGTCATGCCCTGCCACACGAGGGCGGCCGACACAGAAGAGTAGTAGGGTGAGCCGCACCCGGTGAAAACCACGTGCGTATACTGCCCGCGCGCTAGAAATTGAGCGACTTCATCCGCGCGCCCCTCAAGCTGTGCGACTGCTGCGGCCCAGACTTCAGGCTGCGAAAACAGCTCGCGTCGTGTGTGATAACCGGCTGCATAGGTTGTTGACATTCTTAGACTCCGTTTTGGACGCTGTCACTTGTTAAGACACAATCATATGATTTCCGAATTACTTGAGGCCAATCATTAGCGTCGGCGTCATGGTACCTGTGGCATTTACCTCGCATCCACACGAGCCCACCGTCGAGTAATGAAATGATGCTCCCGGCACAGGCGTGGCCGTAGATGCGGCTGCCGTCTCCGGCGACGTAGCCGCCAGCGCCAGGCCAATGGCACAGAGCATGATGACGATCGCCAGTAGATAAACAGGTGTTGTGCGCTTCATACTGTCTCGCTTACTGTTCTCGTTACACTGTCCCGCTTAACACGCGTTCCGCATTGGCATGGTAAACCTTCCGCAGCACCTCGTCGGGCAGGTGCAGGCCGTAGATGTACCAGCGACCCTGTCCGGGCACCACCTGGCCGTCGTAGCTGAAGTATTCGTCGTCGGTTTCGAGAAAGCGATAGTACAGCCGGTACATTTCAACATTTGGCCCTGAATCCGTGCCGAAGAGAATGCGATCGGCGTAGTCGACAAAGAAGCGGCGGGTGCTGTAGGGCTGGCGGCCCAGCTCGCCGATCCGCGCGCTGAAGTCGATAAAGAAATTGGGGCAGCGATCCAGCAGTCCGGCTACCCACCCCAGGTTTTCAGCGTAACAGCCGACGTGTGCGCCGATAAAGATGGTGCGTGGATGGCGGGCGATCAGGCCCGCAAACTCGTCCATGATCTGCAGAAATGGGGGAAAGGGTGGGCTGGGGAAGTGCCAATCCATATGACCGTGGAGCTCTTCCCAGCGCTCATTGTGATTGTCCAGCGGATCGAAGAAGGCCACGGGGTCGGCGACGTGGATCAGCACGGGCCAGTGCAGGGCGGCTGCCGTCTCCCAGATGGGATCCAGCCGGGCGTCGTCCAGCGCGGCGCGGCGTCCCCCGTCGTCGGTGACGTGCAGACCGAAAGGCTTCCAGATCTTCAGCCCCTGCGCACCCCAGGCCGCCTGCTGCTCCAGCCGCCGCGCCGCCCACTCGCCAAAGTTGGCTCCCTGCTGCGGCCACTGCGCCCAGTCGACGCCGCCGAATACGCGAAAGCGCTCCGGCGCCTTGGCCTTAAACAGATCCAGGTGGCTGCGCAGGATCTCTTCGCCCCAGCCGCCGTCCAGGTCGACGTACTGGCGCACGCCCGCAGCGTCAAGCTGTCCAGCAGTTCGGCGATGGGCCGGTGTTCCCAGCCGCCACCGAACGGCTCGCCTAGATGGTTGTGGGCGTCGATCACAGGGAAGCGCGGCTTGTCGATGGGGGTCGTCTTTGTCACCAGTGCGGGGCGGGGTTGATAGTCGGCCAGCAGCATCGTTACACCACCTTTACGGCAATCCCGCGCTCGCGCAGCGCGGCGACAAAGGAAGCGGGCGTCTTGTCGTCGGTGATCACCAGATCGACCGCGTCGAGCCCGGCCACAAACACGATGGAAACACGGCCGCATTTGCTGTGATCGGCCACAAGAATCGTCTCACTGGCGATGCGCAGGATCTCGCGATCCACCAGGCTCTCTTCCAGATAGTTATTGGTCAGCCCCTCTTCGAGGTCGATGGCGCGGATGCCCATAATCACGCGCACCGAGCGCAGTGAAGCGAGCGCCTGCATGGTCAGCGGGCCAACCAGCGAGCCCTCGCTCATGCGCACTGTGCCGCCGAGCAAGGTGACGGTGACGCCGGGTGCATGCCCCAGGGCATTGACAACGGCCAACGAGTTGGTAAAGACCGTCAGATCGCGGCGGTTGTGCAGGCAGGCGGCCACTTCCATCGCCGTCGTGCCGCTGCCCAGGAAGATCGTTTCGCCGTCGCGCACCAGGTCGGCTGCCGCGGCCCCAATCCGCCGCTTTTCCTCTACCTGCTCCCCCCAACGCTGCACGACCGGCGGCTCGGGTGGGGCGCGGCGCACCGCCACGGCGCCCCCGTGCACGCGCTGCACCTTACCCTGCTCGGCCAGCGTTTCCAGATCGCGCCGCGCGGTAGCGAGGCTGACGGAGAACTGCTCGCAGATCTCGGGTACGCTGGCGCGGCGGCGCTCCTCGATCCACGCCAGCAGCCGACCCTGGCGTTCGGTATTGGACTCTGCCGTGGCTTTCGACATCATTTTCGCTTGGGATCGAGCACAATCGCTCAAAAACAATCAGGAGACACTCACAAAATAGCACTTGGGTGAGTGATTGTCAAGAAGGAAAAAATGGGGGGGGGTTCGCGATTCGGCCGAATGTGCCTCCCGCGTAGCCCGCACGCCCCGTGCGGGTCCTGCGGCACGCCCACGTGCCCGTGTTGTCGTTACCCCTTGTTACCCCGCCCACACATGTGGCCTGTCGGCCACCCCGCATGCGGCGTGCGGGCTACGCGGGAAGTCCATCTCCGGCAAAAAAAAACGCGACGCTCCACGCCCACTTCCCGGCGATAGTGCGTGTCGCGCACACCTCCTGCGTAGCCCGCACGCCGCGTGCGGGTCTGCGGCACGCCCACGTGCCCGCGTTGTCGTTACCCCTTATTACCCCGCCCACACATGTGGCCTGTCGGCCACCCCGCACGCGGCGTGCGGGCTACGCGGGAAGTCGATCTCCGGCAAAAAAAACGCGACGCTCCACGCCCACGTGCCCGTGTTACCACTCCCGATCCACTTCAATCAACCACTCCTCGCCGGTCAGGTACGTCCTGTAACTTGAATACGGGTACTCCTCCGGTGTAACGACCAACCCGGCTCGTACAGGGTTACGATGCAAGTATACCAACCTGTCCCGCAAATACTTCGCAGAATACACATCTTGTTCCCAAAAGCTTGCCTGCCATACCTTGTGCTCGCCCCGCCTTGGTCCCTCACCTGCAGTGGTAAACTTCGCCAGCAGTTCGTCGTCTTTCTCAGCCTCTGCCTGGCGCAGTATCCGCCTCGACGTGAAGCCCTTAAAATCACGCAGGATCGCATCCAAATCAGTGGCCTGCTGTGGCCAGATCAACAGGTGCAGGTGATCGGGCATGCAAACGTACCCCAGTAGTTTGAAGTTGTAGCTGCTGCGATAGTAGATAAGGCTGTCAAACAAGGGAATGATGTACGCAGGACGGACAAAGATCGGGAGACGGCTTTGGACGACGCTGGTGATGTAGAAGACGGGCCCCTGGTTTGGATGGGATGGGTAGGTGCGCATATCCCCCAGTATAGGACGCAAATTGCGCGGCGATCTACGGCGGATCTACCTTGATTCTCTAGAGTTTGGACGTTCCTCGTGATCGAGGCGCACCCCGGCCACGGTTCACGATTCTGGGTGCACCGGAACACACCTCCTGTGTAGCGAGCACGCGCCGTGCGGGGTGGCCGTCAGGCCACACGCGGGGCAACACGGGCACGAGGGCGTGCCACAGACCCGCACGCGGCGTGCGGGCTACGCAGGATAGATCAGCGAACCGCACCAAAAAATGTCCCCGGGACCGGCGCACGTAAGCGTGCGCCGGTCCCGGGGACATGGTGGTTAAGCGACAGGAAAATGCGAAGCTTACTTCAGAGCGTCGCGCAACTGATCTTCGAGGTCGGTGTCAAACGTCGTCTGAATCAGCGTGCCTTCGTACGGCTCGAGAACACCGCGAATAGCAGCCGCGTCTCCGCCCTTCAAGACGATGAACAACGCCGAACTGCCGGGGGCAAGCTGGTTCTGTACATCCTCGACAAATTTCTTGTCCACCCCGTTGCCCACCATCGCACCGACGGCAGCGCCGCCTGCCGCGCCGATCAAGAGGGCGGCTGGAAAGACAACTGTGAGAAGCGCACCCATCAAGAGGCCTACACCTGCACCAACCTTCGTCTCGCGCGAAACCTCATTGTGGACTTGGATTTTGCCGTCCGCATCTTTACTGATCACGGCCGCATCGGTCAGCGCAATCAAGCCCTGCTTCTGCAAGCCGCGCACTTTGCCACGCACCTCTTCGGCCGTTGCCACGCTGTCAAACGAGATGACGATTAAATCGCTCATGAGAATCTCCTATCCTTATGCAATTTTGCCGGTAAACGGTATCAGGAGTGTTGTAACACTAATCCTATGCGTATTCTGCCTGGATGTCCAGCCCCTAAATCAGGCCGGTACGCGTCACGACCGCCGCGCAGGCTAGGCCCGGCGCTTGCCGATCGCAGCCTGCAATTCTCCCAGGAACTGGTCGTATTCCGCAGGCGGGACAAAGGGGCGAATCTCGTCGAGCAGAAACTCCATCCAGGCAACACGCTCGTCACTCGGTCGCACACGTCCAATGTACTCGCCACTCAGTTGCAACCACTGCGTGAGATTCTGATCGTACAGTTTCTCGCCACTCGAAGGGTGGGTCATATATCTCTCCTTATGACTCCTGAATTATGGTTGATTTATGAATCTATCTGCCTGCAATCTTAACGAAATACACGCCACGTGACAACGTCCGAAAAGGACTAAAAGCTGGCTATGGATGCTAGCCTGCGCAGCCCCATAGCAGGCGCTGCAGTCACTGGGCGCACAGTAGACAGCGCCCCTCCATCGGGATATATCGACGCCGCTCGACTCTCTCCTTATGCTCCATGTCATGCGCGTCCTGGTTCAGACGGGTTTCCACTGTTCGCGGATTTCCTGCTACACTTCCAGCATGTCCAGATGTACACCGATTTTGCATCTTGCTCTGCTTGCGCTGCTGCTCCTGCCATTCGCCGCTCATGGTCAGGATGTCGAGAAGACCCCCGTCACGGTTGCTGCGCAACCGCTTGGCACCGAAACGCAGCCCTGTCTCCAATCGTTTGTGACGAATGCCCTGCCCCATTACACGGCGGTAGAGAATGACACCGTGCGCATGTTTGACGCCAACGGTGCCGGTGTGGCGGCCGGAGACCTGGACGGCGACGGCGATCTCGACCTGCTCTTAGGCAATCAGGACGGGGCGGATACGCTGCTGTGGAACCTGGGCCAACTTCGCTTCCGCGCCGAAAAATTCTCTACCGGCAAAACCCGTGACGTGAAGCTGGTAGATGTCGACGGCGATGGCCGGCTCGACGCCGTACTGACGCGCAACACCGGCATGCTGAACTACTTTCACAATGAAGGCGAGAAGAGGCCGGTGCGGTGAGCTTCACGCGCAAGACGCTGCCGGGTGTAGCCGCGCCGGCGTACTCGACCAATTGGAGCGATCTGGACGGCGACGGCGACCTGGATCTGGTGACAGCGACCTATGATGCCGGTCTGCTCACCGACCGGGGATCGTCCTACATCGTCAACGGCTCAAATAAAGGCGTCTACGTCTATCGCAACCAAGACGGCAACTTTTCCGCCACACAGCTGGCAGCCGAGGCGCAGGGGCTGGCCATCCTGCTGCCCGATCTCAACGCCGACGGCCGTCCGGACATCATGGTCGGCAACGATTTCCTTGTGCCGGACATGATCTGGCTGCAAACGGCTGACGGGGGCTGGGCACGCGCCGAGCCCTTTGCCATAACGTCGCACAGCACCATGAGCCTTGACCAGGGCGACGTCGACAACGACGGCCGCCCCGAGATCTTTGCCGCCGACATGAAGCCCTATTCCGAAGCCGACATGGTGGACATGATGCCCGTCATGGACGACATGATGGAGGGCATGACGCGCCAAAGCGTCACCGCAGACCGCCAGGCAATGGAAAACATGCTCCAGTTTCAAGCGGCGCCCGGTGAATATCTCGACCTCGCACCCGACTGGGGTGTGGACGGCACCGGCTGGAGCTGGTCGTCCAAGTTTGGCGACCTGGACAACGACGGCTTTCTGGATCTCTATTCGGTCAACGGCATGATCGAAGAATCGCTCTTCGGCCACATGCCAAACCATGAGCTTGTGGAGAAGAACCAGGCCTTCCGCAACGAAGGGGGCGTGCGCTTCCGCAATATGCCCGGCTGGCAGCTCGACTCGGAGTTCAGCGGGCGCGGCATGCTCATGGCCGACCTCGACGGCGACGGCGATCTGGACATCGTGGTGAACAACCTGCGCGGTCCGGCCCAACTCTTTGAGAATCGCCTCTGCAGCGGTGGCTCCAGCATTCAGAGCTCGACCTGCGCATGCCCGGCAGCGGCAACACCTATGCCTTGGGCGCGCAGGTCACGCTGGTCACCGATAAGGGCAAGTCAGTGCGCGACGTGCGCGGCGGCAGTGGCTATCTCAGCGGCGATCCGCCACGGCTGCACTTTGGCCTGGCCGCGGGCACGACGCCGCAGCGGCTGGAGATTCGTTGGCCCGACGGTGCAGAGTCGACGATCGAGGCGCCGCCGCCAGGGACACTCATCACGGCGACAAGATCCAGGTGAACAAGGTGACTTTCCTTCTCATTTCGCGATCAGGCTTCTATTCAGAATAGCAGCTGTTCAGCAACCGGAGAGATATGAACAGCAAGCAAGAACGCGCCACCTGGCCACCAGCTGCCCCGGCGCCTGCAGACGAAGCTGCACCCTCCACCCCTGAGAATGCTACCCCCGGTGCCAGCCGCCGTCCTGCCCATAAAAGCGTTGGCGCCAGGCCCGGGCACGGGCACAGCCATGGCCATGTCAAGGGTAAAGCGCTGGCGCTGCTGGCGGTGACGGCGCTCGGTGTCGTCTATGGCGACATCGGTACCTCGCCGCTCTACGCCTTTCGCGAATGCTTCTCCGGCCACTACGGCATTGCGGCCACGCCGGAGAACGTGCTCGGGGTGCTTTCGCTTATCTTCTGGTCCTTGATTATTGTCATCACGCTGAAGTATGTCACCTTCATCCTGCGCGCCGACAACCACGGCGAAGGCGGCATCCTGGCGCTGACCGCGCTGGCTACGCCGCTGCGGCGCATCGCCATGAGCCGCCAGCGGTGGTTGGTGCTCTTGGGCGTGTTTGGCGCCGCGCTGCTCTACGGCGACGGTGTGATCACGCCTGCGATCTCGGTGTTGAGCGCCGTCGAAGGTCTGAACACGGTCACGCCGTTGCTGCATCCCTACGTGGTGCCGATCACGATCGTCATCATCATTGCCCTGTTCATGATCCAGCGCAACGGCACCGCGCGTATCGGCGGACTCTTCGGCCCTATCATGGTCGTGTGGTTCGCCGTCATCGCCATCCTCGGGGTCATGCAGATTGTGCAGGCGCCTTATGTGCTGCAGGCCGTCAGCCCGCACTTTGGCGCGAACTTCTTTATTCGCAACGGCTGGCACGGTTTCCTTGTGCTGGGCACGGTCTTCCTGGTCGTGACCGGCGGCGAGGCGCTCTATGCCGACATGGGACACTTTGGCCCCAAGCCGATTCGCCTGGCCTGGTTCACCTACGTCCTGCCCGCCCTGCTGCTAAACTACTTTGGCCAGGGCGCGCTGGTGCTGCAGCAGCCGGAACTGGCAGAGAACTCGTTTTACATGCTCGCCCCCTCCTGGGCGCTGCTGCCGCTCGTGGTGTTGGCGACGGCCGCCACCATTATCGCTTCGCAGGCGCTGATCTCGGGTGCCTTCTCGCTCACGATGCAGGCAGAAAACCTCGGGTTCCTACCTCGCCTGCAGATCGACCACACGTCGGAGACGGCTTTTGGCCAGATCTACATTCCGATCGTGAATTGGCTGCTGATGTTTACCTGCATAGGGGTCGTGCTCTATTTCCAGATCATCTACGCATCTGGCCGCGGCCTACGGCATCGCCGTTACCTCGACGATGGTGATCACCACGATCATATTTGCCGTGGTTGCGCGCAATCGCTGGCGGTGGAGCGCGCCCTGGGTGGCTGTGCTCGTCGCCTTCTTCCTTGTCGTCGACCTGGCCTTCTTTGGTGCGAATATCGTGAAGATCCCACAGGGTGGCTGGTTCCCCATTGTGGCGGCGCTCTTAATCTTTGCCATCATGACGACTTGGAAACGCGGCAGCTGGCTGGTGGTCACCCGCGAACGCAACCTGGAACTCACGCTCCCGCGCCTGTTGGAAAGAGTAAAAGAAGAGGGGACGGTGCGCGCGCCCGGCGATGCAGTCTTTTTGAGTGCCAATCGCGAGGGGGCGCCGGCCGCGCTGCTGGCCAATCTGAAGTACAACCACGTGCTGCACGAGCGGGTGCTGCTGCTCAATGTGCAGTTTGAGGAGGTTCCGTACATCGCGCCGCAACCAGCGGATCGAGGTCGAGCACCTGGGGCACGAGATCTATCGAGCAACGTTCCGCTATGGTTTTATGGAAGAGGCGAATGTACCGCGCACGTTAGAGCGGGTTACCCTGCCGGGGAAACAGTTTGAACCCGAAAATGTGCCGTTCTTTGTCAATCGCACCAAAGTAACGGCGTCAGCTCAGCCGGGTATGGCACCCTGGCGCGAACACCTGTACACCCTGATGCGCCGCAATGCGGCGAGTGCGGCGGACTTTTTCTGCCTCCCGCCGGCGCGTGTGTTCGAAATCGGCACGACGATTGAGATGTAGAATGGGTCCCGACTAGTCGCCAAATGCGCGCTGGGGCCAGGTTCGTGTCACCGCACCCGGCGGTACGGGACCCACGGGCACATCTGCGCGCACGGGCACGCCGGCCTCCTGCCTGGCACCATATTCAAGCAGCAGCCGCACGAGGTCCTGCCGTCCCATCCGTTCGACGTTGGCGAGCAGCGAGCGGCCATTGTATTCGCAGTTCACGTCGGCGCCGGCTGCTAACAGCAGGCGCACGATCTCCTCGCGCTGGTGGTCGTCGGCGCGATGGATGCAGGCGCGAAAGAGCGGCGCCAGTTCGTATGGTTGGCCCTCCGGATTGGCGCCGAGCGCCAAGGCATCGCGGACATCCTCCAACGTGCCGTGCAGCACCGCCCGTTCCAGCAGGTCATCGTACTGGCACTGCGTCGCACGCGCGTCTACCAGGTCCAGCTTGTCTGCCCGCTTGCGTGGCAAATCATAGGAGGCCACGATCAAACGGCGCAGGGCAGGCGTACGCACCGGCTGGTTTGCCCAGACGGTCACAAAGCGAACATGAGGCCCATCCCCCTCCAAGAATCCTTCGGGATCCGGCAGGAGTACGCCAAATTCAAACAGCAGCTGCGCACTCGAAACCTGGGGGAAGAGACCGCAGAAATAGCCACAGCGTGCATGACTGTAGCGCAGGCAGCGCGTTTCCAGGCGCACCGCCTCACGTGCTCCTGGGGCGGCAGACTTGATTAAGACAGACAATTCGGCAACCAGCGCACGTACAGGGCCTGGATAATTGTCAAGCAGTTGGGACAAGCTGGACACAGTAATCCTCCGAGATGCGGCTTGTTTCGGACGGCGACATGGCGGTTGCCGCGCGCGAATCCAGCAACTGGAACAAATCCGTGAAATACCACTTATTCCAATAGAGCAGACTAGAACAAGCTAAAATACACGGATTACCTGAGGAAACCCCGTGAGTTGCCTATCTAGGGTGCGTTGCACGTTTTTGGGCGTGCGTCGGAACAGGCCTCCCGCGCCGTCGGAACACGCCTCCCGCGTAGCCCGCACGCCCTCGTGCGGGTCTGACGGGCACGCCCACGTGCCCGTGTTGCCGCCCCACGCGTGTGGCCTGGCGTGGGTTTGTCGATCTTACGGCAAAGCCGTGGCCTACCAGTTGGTCACCGAGCCGTCGCGGCGGCGAAGATGGGGGGGCTCCCAGTATTTGAAATCGGCGCGCAGCGCGCGTTCTTCATTAAACTCGACGCCGAGTCCTGGTGCATCCGGCACCATAAGCCGGTATTCGTCCTGGTGCAGCTGGGTGGGAAACCAGTCAGGATCGTGAAACCCAAGCTGCTCGGTAGGCGACACGCGCGTCTCCAGCCAGGCAAAATTGGGTACGGCGGCCGAGAAATGGGCCGTCGCGGCGGTGCAGATGGGGCCGAGCGGATTGTGTGGCATGAGATCGATGTAGTGCGTTTCCGCCAGCGCCGCCACCTTCATGGCTTCCGTCAGCCCGCCCACATTGCACACGTCGATGCGCGCAAACTGGGTAATGCCACGCTCCAGGTAGGGAAGGAATTGCCACTTGCTTGACGCCTCTTCGCCAATCGCAAAGGGCACGTCGGTCAGCTTGCGCAGCGCGGCGTAAGCATCGGGCGTCTCCGCCCGAATCGGCTCCTCCAGAAAGTCCAGTGTCCCTGGCGGCATGCGCTGGCAGAAGGAGGCTGCCTCGGCCACCGACAGCCGGTGGTGATAGTCGACACCCAACACCGGGCCCGGCCCGACCGCCGCGCGCGCTGCTGCCAACCAGGTCGCCGTCTCCCCAATCGAGATGCGCGGTTCGAAGATGGCCTCATCCTCGCCCTCGGCGTGTCCGGGGTGGATTCCCGTGCGAATCGCCGGCCAGCCACGCGCGGCAAGGAGCTGTACCTGCTCGACCAGCTGCGGCCCCATCGGCGCCGTCGTGGAAGCAAAACAGGGGATCCACTCGCGCTGTTTGCCACCCAACAGTTGGTAGACCGGCACGCCCAGCGCCTTACCGGCGATATCATAGAAGGCCAGGTCCAGGGCAGCCTGTGCGGCCGTCAGCACGCGCCCGCCTTCGAAATACTGGCTGCGATACATCTCCTGCCACAGCGCGCCCATCCGCATCGGGTCGCGGCCGATCAGCCACTCGCGGTAGTGGCGAATCGCGCCCACCACCGCCTGTTCACGCCCCGACAGCCCCGACTCACCCCAGCCGACGATTCCCTCGTCGGTTTCGACCTTCACGACCAATTGGTTGCGTGTGCCAACCCAGACAGGATAGGTTTTGATCTCGGTGATCTTCATAGGTGCCTTCGCTCCATCTCCAGAATGTTATGCATTGTGAAAAATGATGCAGAACAGGGGCTGCCGGTCCTATACAGTACACCAGATATGGGTGGTTTTGGACAAACGAATGGGGGGAACACGATGCCCGCAATCAAAGGCGAACTGGTACACCCGCTCTCCCGTGAGGAGTGGCGGGCATGGCTGGCAGCCAACCACACACGCCAGGAAGGCGCCTGGCTTGTCACCTACAAGAAAGCGACCGGCAAGCCACGGGTTGAATACGACGAGGCCGTCGAGGAAGCACTCTGTTTCGGCTGGGTGGACTCCAAGCCCCAAAAGCTGGACGAGGAGCGATCGCTGCTCTGGTTTGCGCCGCGCAAGGGCGGCACGGGCTGGTCGAAGCCCAACAAAGAACGCGTAGAACGGATGCTGGCGGCGGGCAAGATGGCCCCCGCGGGCCTGGCCAAGGTCCAAGCCGCCAAAGCCGACGGCACCTGGACGCTGCTCGACGAAGTGGAGACGCTGACCATCCCACCGGACCTGGCCGCGGCGCTGGCCGCGCAGCCCCCCGCAGCGGAAAACTTCGCAGGCTTTCCGCGTTCGGTCAAGCGCGGCATCCTGGAATGGATCGTCCAGGCCAAACGCCCTGAAACCCGCGCCGCACGCGTTGCCGAGACAGCCCGCCTGGCGGCCGAAGGCAAGCGCGCCAACCAGTGGCGGACTTAGCTCCCGCGTAGCCCGCACGCCACGTGCGGGTCTGTTGGCGTCGCAAGCGACGCACCACGCCCACGTGCCCGTGTTGCCGGTAACGCGTGTCGCCTGACGGCCACCCCGCACGCGGCGTGCGGGCTACGCGACCAAGCTCGTGAAACGCACCCACCACACAGTATCGTTCCGTTTATTTGACAGAGCGCCGCATTCTGCAATACTGATTCTTAGTAGAGCGCCGCATCCACTCCAATCACAGCACCCTTTATCCCCAACCCCGCCGCAATTCGCAGCTCCCTTTCCCCGACAAACGTCGGGGCTGACTTTTCCCCCCACCCGGCGCATACTCTTTCTATACCGTACGCCGCAGCCGCCGCGGCCCCATGTAGAAAGAGACTCAGTGCATGAACTTATCCAATAGCCCCGGCCACAAAGCACAGCAGCGCGCCGGCCAGCTGGCCCACGCCACCATTCGCAGCCTGCTCAACGGCTCCTCTCCCGCCGCCCTGACCCAACCCAGCACCGGCGCCTACGGCAGCTGGGGCCCCACGGTCGAGCGGCTGTTTATCGCCCACGCCGCGGGCGGCACGCCCGCCGTGGCGGCGGCCTACCAGGAACTCCACCGCGCCGACGACCGCCTCATCGCCCTCATGGGCAGCGCCGGCAAAAGCAGCGGCAATCCCGCGGGGGTCAACGCAAGCGGCCCCACGCCATCGCTCAATGGTCCGATCGTCACCCTTGCCGACCTGCTGGCGGCACAGCTGCCGCCCGTCGAGTTCTTCATCGACCAGGTACTGTGCATGGGGGTCACCAGCGTCTCCGGCCGCCCCAAGGTCGGCAAGTCCTGGCTGGCCGAGGCCATGGCGCTGGCGCTCAGCACCGGCGGCAAGATCCTGGGCTTCCGGGCACGGCAGGTCTGCGTGCTCTACCTCGCCACCGAGGACTCGCCCGGCCGCCTGCAGAACCGCTTCCAAAAGATGGGCGCCGCGCCCAACGACAAGCTCCACGTCGCCTTCGGCTGGCGGGCGCTCGACGCCGGCGGGCTGGAGGACCTGGAAGCCGCCGTGGTGCAGCTGCGCTGCCAGGTCGTCTTCATCGACACCTTCAGCCGTGTCAACGGCCGCGCCGACCAGATGGACCCCAACGAGATGACCCAGGTCTACGCCGCCCTCCAGGGGTTGGCCCTGCGCCACAACCTGGCCATCGTCGTCGTCGACCATCACCGCAAGACCGCCCGCAACCCTGTCGAGAGCGACCCCATCGACGACATCCTCGGCAGCACCGCCAAGGCCAGCGTGCTCGACTGCGCCATCGGCCTCTACCGCAAGCACAACAGCACCGACGCGGTCCTCAAGCTCGTCGGCCGTGACTTCGGCGACGCCGAATACGCCCTCACCTGGGATCCCGAACACTTCACCTGGCAGCGCAAAGACGAGCCCAAGCCGTCCACCAAGGAATCACGCCCCACGTCGATCTTGGACCGTGTGCACGTCAACGAAATCGTGGAAGCGATCGACGCACTGGGTTCCTGTACCTTGGCCAGGCTGGCGGCCGTCGTCCAGATCGACAAGAGCAATCTGTTCGACCTGCTCAAAGCCCTCGTGGATGCCGGTGTCCTGCGCCGCAATACCGATAATCATATTGTCACCTACTCGCTCATCCCCCAGCCTCCGCCCGCAGCCCAGCCCCCACTGCTGCCCGGCGATTCACCCATGGATACCACGCCTACCACGCCACCACGCCTACCACGCCTACCACGGACACCACGCCTACCACGGCCACCACGCCTACCACGGATACCACGCGCACCACGGATACCACGCGTACCACGGATACCACGCGCACCACGGACGTTTCTACGCCGTGCCCGGCCACCGGGCGGCACCCATGGGCCACCGCGCCGCACCGCAACCGCCCAAAGCCTCCAAAACCCCAAAAACGCAAAAAACGCTGACCGTGCCTGGCGCTGCCTCCTTCACCCTGCTGCACCTCGAACCCAGCAGGCAGCGCCTCGCACGGATCCACCGACAGTTCACCAATTCAAGAAAGGACATCATGACCATCGACTTGCTGGCCCTCATCGGCCGCGATACACGAGCTGCGCCGCGTCGCGTCCACGCACGGCGGCGAACTCGCCGGACCGTGCTCGCTCTGCCACCAGGGCGGATCCCGCACGACCGGCACCGATCGCCTTCATGTCTGGCCCCGCCAGGGCCGCTGGGCCTGTCTTGGCCCCCACGCCGGCCGCAACGGCTGCGACCTCCACGGCGACGCCATCGACTACCTCCGCCACCGCGACGGCCTCACCTATCGCGAAGCCTGCGATCGCCTGGGCCTCGAACCCGCGACGATCCGAGCGAGGCTTCCAGGAGGGGTCCGGCGGCAATACCTCGCCTCGCC
Organism: uncultured Chloroflexia bacterium; assembly: GCA_963701415.1. Taxonomy (GTDB): domain Bacteria; phylum Chloroflexota; class Anaerolineae; order Caldilineales; family Caldilineaceae; genus Fredericiella. The sequence continues at coordinate 5,303 of CAVPAH010000011.1, read as the reverse complement.
ACGTTGCTTGTCCCGGACCCCTCCTGGAAGCCTCGCGGCCCGCCCCGCTCACACCGCCCAACCCCCGCTGGCAGGCCCACGGCCGCGGCATCATCGCCCGCTGTGCCGTCCGCCTCTTTCGCCCCGAAGGCGCCCGGGCACTCAACTATCTGCACGCCCGCGGCCTGACCGACGACACCCTCAACCGCTACGTCATCGGCTACAACCCCCAACACATCGTCGAATCACATGCCGAATGGGGTCTGCCGCCATCCACCGACCCTTCCCATCGCATCCACGTACCCCGCGGCATCACGATTCCCTGGTTCGCCGGCGGCGCCCTCTGGCGCATCAACGTGCGCCGGCCGGTGACGACCGCGCAGATTGCCGCCGGGCAGCCGAAATACCTGGGGCCAGCCGGCTTCGGCAACGCCTTGTTCAACGCCGACAGCCTCCACGTGGACAAGCCGGTTGTCCTCGTCGAAGGCGAGATCGATGCCTTGACCACCCACAAAAACGCCCGCACCCCCGCATTCAACCGCACCCGATCCTCCAGCCACCGCGAATACCGCTTCAACCACGGCAAGATCGGCGCCAAATCCGACTCCCCGCGCAAGGCGCCCACCGGCCGGTTGACCGCGTAGTGCAGCATCAAAGGCACCGCCACATCCCCCGCACTCTCATGCCGCGGCGACACCCACCTGCGCCCTTCCAAGCCGCTTTCCTGGTACGCCAACTCCGCCTCGTAATCGCCCTCCCGCCACTCGATGCGCTCGACGATCGACGCCGGCACACAGCGCACCGTCGACGTCCGGTCCTGCGGGTTGGTAAACAGCACCGGAAACACCTCCCCCGCCCGGCACAGCTCGTCACTCCACTCCGGCACCCGCTGCTCCATCTGGTTCCGCGCCCAGAAATCGTCAATAAATCGCTGCAGCGGCGCATATTCCGATCGCAAGGTGATCCCATTCCCCACCACATACGCCGTCACCATCCCCACCAGCCGCCGCGCCAGCGGATTCAGCCGCCACGCCTCCCGGGCATCCTCCATCTCCCGCCACAGCTCCCCCCACCCCTTATCCGCCACGCCTTGCGCGTGGGCGATAGGAGCAAAGCCGTCCTGCGGACGGCCGGGCGGTACGAGGGTTACGGCTGCCAGCCAGGTCACTACGCGCTGCATCAGTGTCATAGCCTTGCCTCAACTGCTTTCCAACCTCTTACATCATTCGACGGATGTCACTTTGGCGACACCTGTGTATACTTGTATTAAAAACCGTGCCAACATTGCACAAACAATAGACAAGTTGGCCGGCATAGACTGGATCGTGACATGACCTTGCGTCCCTACTCCGTCGTACCTCCGGCGCCGCCAACTCCGGCAGCCTTGGACTATTTCCGGCGCTACGTTGCCATGCTGGCCTCCTGCGTACCGGCCCTCGCCCATGCCCACACTGCCGACCGGCAGATGCTCCTGCACTTGCTCAACGAGCAGGTTGCCTATTTGGCTCGCTGCCGGCGCCAGATGGTGCCTGCCAGTCCCGGCGATCAGCAGCTCATCCAATACTGGTGTGTGCTTTGCTTCCACCTCGACGCGCTGCAAAGGCAGCTGCGCGCCCAAACCCCACCGGCTGCCGGCGTACGCTGCGGTCCAGTCTGCACGTGCAACCTCCCCTACAGCCCAAGCCTGGCGTCCACTCGCCCACTCGACGTCTACATTCCGCTCGAACCGTCCGCGTCGCCGATACCAAGCCGTGGGGTCGCCCGTACGATCTCACCAGGTACCCGCGTCATACACCCCTAACGGGTCAGATTGGGCGACCACTGTGCTCGCCCCAGCCTCCGGCAGCCACGCCACCCCCGCCACCGCCAGCGCAAACGCATCCGCCCTGTCATCCCGCAGCCCCGCCGGCGCCCGCAGCGTCGACGCCTCGATGCTCGCCAACTGCACCGCCGTCTCCTGATCTCGTACCCGGCACACCCCGTCGCGCACCGCATCCGCCAGCAGCCCATACAGCAGCGGCTTCCCCTTCACATTGCCAGCCACCCCGGCCGCCCGTCATACCCCTCCAGCACCCGCAGCCCGCCCAGCCGCTCGAATCTCACGAATAAAAAGGTGGCCATGATTGTTGCGCTCGGGGAGTACATCCGCGTTGTTGAACCACGTGCCCACCTCGTGCACATAGCCTCGCAAACACGCCGGGCTCCACCTTCCCCGCGAGCATGGCCACCTGCGCCCAGCGTCTCACGCATCCAGCACACACGCCGCCGACTCGTCCGAGTTCGGATTCCCCTCCGCCGGATCCACCCCAATCACATACCGCCGCCCCGGAATCGGCTCCTCCCAGACGGTCAGCCCCGGAAGGGTCGGGCTTCCGGGAAGAGCCGGGGCGTCTTCCGGGAAGAGGGGGGTCTTCCCGGAAGCCTCCTCGCCCCCCTCCACACACCCCTTCACCCACGCCCACGGCAGCCGCCGATCCAGCTGCTCCGCCGCCAACGCCTCCTCCGGCGACGCCGGATACTCCGCATAAAAATCATCATGCGTCCCCCGCTGCGCATACATCTCCGCCTGCACCGCCGCCCGCCACGCCTCATCCCGCCCCGGCCGCGCCCACCACGGCAGAAACACCTGCCGGTAATCCCCCGTCCCTCTCACCGCCGCCCGAAACAGGTTCTTGAAGGTCGACATCGGCCGCTTCTTATCCGACGTCGACACCAAAAACAGCTGCCCACCGGCATCGATCGTCGGCTTCACCGCATTCAAAAACTGGCTTAGCTCGGGCACAAAATCCGCCTCATCCACCAGCGCCAGCGTCCCCGTATACGACCGCCCCGACCTGGTCGAAAACGCCAGCGCCCGCGACCCGTTCGACAAGATCCACCGCGTCTCATTGCTGTGCGTCACCGCCCTGGCGCCGCAGGTGCGCCGGCAGCCGCTCATACATCCCCCGCAGCCGCCAGAGCAGCTCCTTGGACTCCTCCTCACGCAGGCTGAACAGCAGGATGGTGGCGGGGGATTGAAACAGCATCAGCCACAGCGCATAGCTCAACGACAACCAAGAAATTCCCAGCTGCCGCGCCTTGAGGATCACCAGCTTCCGGCTCCCAGCCATGGCAGCCAGCGTCTCCACCTGTGCCGGCCAAAGCTCAAACTTAACCCAATCCTGCCCCGTCGCGTCGTAGATATAGACGCAGTCCCGCACGAAGGCGGCAGGATCGAGGCCATAGGTGAGCCACTGCACCTTCAACTCGCCAACCCTCGCCGCCATCTCCGCCCATCCATTCGCACGACGCACTCGCCTCGACCCTGGCACGGCGCAAGATCATACCGCCAACCCCGATCCTTCTGCGCCGAGCCAGGGACGTTCCCCCCATCACCCGCCCAACACCCCCCACAGCGGCGCCAGATCCACTCCCATCACCACCATCGTCACAAACACGGCCAGCAGCGCCACCACAATCACCACCGCCAACCAAAACCTCCCCCTCTCCGACAACCCCCCAAACAGCTCCCGCAATCCACTCCACATACGCATGCTCCTCTCCAACCGGTTTTAACCGGTTTCGCATCCACTAACACCGAATTCATTCGGTGCTACCAATGCCGCACCACATACTCGCTCACCGCCGGCGGGCAGTGCGTCAAGGCCTCGTCCAGCGCCGCCCCCGGCTCCATGCTCAACCCGATGTTGTGCCAGAAGTGCTGGGTGAGCACCGCGGCATCTTCGTGACTGATCTCCTCGCTGAGCGTGATAACGTGCGGCACTACCCCCAGCCAGTCGCCGATGCCGTCGCCCCGGCAGGCGGCGAGCAGCATGATGCGCACGCCAAACAGCCGCTCGCTCAGCCAGTTCCCATCCGCCACCCCGTCGGCAAACTCCACCCCGTCCGGCGAGGCATGCAGGGCCAGGTGCAGCAGCTCGACCGGCCGCCCTAGGTTGCGCTCGCGGCGCAGCGCGTCGGCGAACTTGAACCGGGTGGCGTCCAGCACGCGATGAAACGTGAGACCGGTAGCGGACCGCACCGCGCGGAGCGCCGCCAGGTCCAGCATCAGGGCACTGTCGGGGCCGATACAGACCAATAGGGTGCGGTCCCCAGAGTAACGCTCGCTGGTGGGCACCGCGGCAGGCCGTGCCAGTATGTCCGGTTGCGGCACGTTAGGTCTGGCTTCGAGCGAATGGAGCGCATTCGCCGCCCGCTGTGCGGCCCGCAGGTCGTCGGCCGTTATGGTGATAGAACTGTTGGGGTCCTCTTTTTCGTAATCGCCATGTTCGAACTCCTGCCGTTCGGCCACCAGCAGATCCCGCAGGAAGACGCGCATCTGCGGCAGCCAGGCACGCGCCTGCTGCTCGTCGGCTGCCGCGATGTTAGCCGTGTCGAGCACATCGCAGATGGCCTCCAGGTAGTCCTCCATCCGTTCGAGCCGGCGGTCGCGTAACGCTATACGCGTGTTGCGCTCGCTGAGGGCCAACAAGTCGCGCTGGTGAATATCCCAAGCGTTGGCTCGTTTGCGCCAATACCATTTACGGGCACCATAATGGTAACGGCCGTGGCAATGAACCCAGCTCTTCCCAGCCTTTTCAACTTGCGCGCGCTCAAGCGACTGTACGGTGCGCCTCGGCCCCATCGCTAGATACGCCTTGAACCGCCCATACCACACATCGGACTCACCCGGCTGTTGATCCCATGGATCGCCGGACCAACCAGTCTCTTCTGACCGCGGCTTGTCGTTACTCACTTGTGCACCTGTCTCTGCTGACGCTGCTGGAAACACAGACGACGAAAGGAATTTACCTTTCTGCAACGTAAGCAATTATAGCACAAATGTTCGTTATTTGCAACGGTGTGGCTTCAAATAATTGCCGCTTGTCTACAGAAAAGATACGTCAAATGGCGTAGATCACGTTTAGGTGGTCACACCTGAATAAATGGTAATCCTTATTTGGCCTCAACCCCAGGATGGGGGTATAGTGGAAGCAGAACAACACAGCGCATCCAGCTTGGGTTAACGATAGAACTGCGTTTCCGCCTCTGCTCTTGCCCCGTCCCCATTCATCTGCGGGACAGTTTCGGCATTGGCTGTTCAGGCCGGTTGTCGGCTGCCTTGCTCGCCGCACCACAGTGGACCACGGCGCACCTTCCTGCCGAGCATGCAGGCGGGACGGCACGCCGCGGCCAAGATCCCTGAAAGGTTGTACGTTACAAATGTATCGCAATTACCAAAAGCTGCTGCTCGCCAATGTGCGCGCCTGCGACGTCCGCCACGTGCTCGAACACATCCTCGCGATCGCTAACGCCGAACGGGAGAACCCCACCCGACCGGCCGT
>CAVPAH010000010.1:0-143167 GCA_963701415.1 uncultured Chloroflexia bacterium | reverse complement strand
GGACTATAGCGGTAAGGCGCTCGCCAACGCGTCTGCCTACGCCAAGGGCATCGGCTCGACCCGCGCCGGTGTGCTCGAAACCAGTTTCTCTGAGGAGACGGAGACCGATCTCTTTGGCGAGCAGACCGTGCTGTGCGGCGGCGTGAGCGAGCTGATCAAGGCCGGCTTCTACACGCTGGTCGAGGCGGGTTATCAGCCGGAGATCGCCTACTTCGAGTGCCTGCATGAGCTTAAGCTGATCGTCGACCTGGTGTACCAGGGCGGCCTTAGCTACATGCGCTACAGCGTTTCGGACACAGCCGAGTGGGGCGACTACAAGAGGTACTCCCCGCATTGTCACCGACGAGACGCGTGCGGCGATGCGCCAGATCCTCAAGGATATTCAGAGCGGTGCCTTCGCCGAGGAGTGGATGGACGAGTATCGCGCCCATGCGCCCCAGCACCTCAAGGCGACGCGGAAGGCCGAGCAGAACCAGCAGATCGAGGTGGTTGGCAAGCAGCTGCGCAAGATGATGACGTTCCTGAACGCAAAAGAAGTTAGCTAAGCAAGCATGAGTCAGTGAGCGGATGGGCGGGTGAGCGGGTGAGAGAGTGGCCACATGGTCACCCCTGCCCGTCCTTATCTGTTCACCCGTTCACCCGCTCACCCTTACAACCTATGACTGACATTATTGCGACGATAGGTCCAGCTTGCGCGGATGTGGCCATCCTGGCGGAGATGATTCGCGTCCGGTATGAGTGTGGCGCGGATGAACTTTTCGCATGGGGACTACGCCTTTCACACGTGGATGGCCGACCTGGTGCGCGAGGCATCGCTGGTGGCGGGCAAGCCGGCGGCGCTGCTGGCGGACCTGCAGGGGGCCAAGGTGCGCGTCGGCTGGCTCGAACGCGAGGTGCCGATTGCCCACGGGCAGCCGGTGATCCTGGTGGGGCTGGAGGTGGACGTGCGCGAGGCACCTGCATCACGAGCCCGACGCCGTGATGCTCCCGGTGGACTTTGACCTGGCGCCGCACCTCAAGCCGCGGCGGCACGGTGCTGATCGATGACGGCAACCTCGAACTGCTGGTCGAGGCCATTGTCGAGGGGCATGTCCACTGCCGGCATGGTCCACTGGGGGCGAGGTGAGTTCGCGGAAGGGCGTCAATGTGCCTTACACGAGCCTGCCGATTCCTGCGCTGACGGACAAGGAACGCGCCTGATGCCGCCTTCGCCGTGGGCATGGGGTGGACTGGATCGCGCTCAGTTTGCCGGCAGCGCCGCCGACGTCGAACGAACTGCGCGGCATCACCGAGCGGTCGACGAGCTCGTCTTGAGCACTGCCGCCGCGCATCATGGCCAAGATCGAGCGGCCGGACGGAGTGGAGAACCTGCGCGCGATCATCCACGCCAGCGACGGCGTCATCGTCGCACCGCGGCGATCTGGCACTCGAGACCAGCCTCTGGCAACTTGCCGCTCTGCAAAAGCAAATCGTGCGCGCCTGCCGCGTCCAGGCCACAAGCCGGTGGTGGTGGCCACGCAGATGCTCGAAAGCATGATCCACAACCACCGGCCCACACGCGCGGAAGTGAGCGACGTGGCGAACGCCCTGCTCGACGGGGCGAACGGCATCATGCTCAGCGGTGAAACCGCAATGGGTGCATACCCTGTGCAAGCCGTGCGCACCATGGTGAGCATTTGTCAGCACGTGATGCCTACGACGGCGCAGGTGAATCCGTTGTCGGCCTTCCTCCAGCCCGAAGGCGACAATCGCCCTGCCCAGCACCCGCCATTGGTCGCTGCGGTCCGGGAAAACTATGTGCTGTGATGATCCAGTGGTGTAGGTAGTGGTTTAGCTAGAAAATGAAGGGAGGTGATCGAAATGGACGATGGTCTTGCGGACCTTAGTGACCTTACCGAGTGTACTGTTGTACCGTTATCCATGTTTGATTTTACCTCTAGGAGAATAGATGATGACCAAAGCAGCCAGCGTTGACCACGAAGATGACGTAGCCGTTGATGGTATTGGCGGTGTCGGCGACGACGTACCCGAAGTAGACGTAGAGCAGTTCCGCATTCCCGACATTGCCGCCCATGCCCGCGCCATTGCCCACGGTGAACGGGTTGTGGTCTTTGACACCACCTTGCGCGATGGTGAACAAAGCCCCGGCGCAACCCTCAACACCCAAGAAAAACTGGATATTGCCCAGCAACTGGCCCGCCTGGGCGTCGACATCATGGAGGCGGGCTTTCCCGGCTGCCAGCCCCGGCGACCTGGACGCGGTGCGCCAGATTGCCAACACCGTGGGCCGCCAGCCGCGCGTCGACAGCCACGGCGGAAAGGTGTCGCGCCGCCGATCATTGCCGGGCTGGCGCGCGCCAACAAGAACGACATTGACAGGGCGTGGGAGGCCGTGCAAGGGCGCAGTCCGCCCGCGCATCCACACCTTCTTGGCGACCAGCGACATCCACATGCAGCACAAGCTGCGCATGTGCCGCGACGAAGTGCTGGAGACCGTGGGCGACATGGTGCAGTATGCGCGCAGCCTCTGCGCCGATGTGGAGTTTAGCCCCGAAGATGCAGGCCGCAGCGACCCGGAATTTCTGGTGCAAGGTGTTGGACGTGGCGATCCACGCCGGCGCAACCACGCTCAACATTCCCGACACGGTGGGCTATACCACGCCCGAGGAGTATGGCGGGCTAATCCACTATTTGCGCGAGAACGTGCCGGGCGGCAAGGATGTGATCTTTCAGCGTCCACTGCCACAACGACCTGGGGCTTGGCGACGGCCAACACGCTGGCCGGGCGTGCGCAACGGGGCGCGCCAGATGGAAGTGACCGTCAACGGCATCGGCGAGCGTGCAGGCAACACCAGCCTCGAAGAGACGGTGATGGCGCGTACTACGTGCGCCAAGCCGGTGTTCGAGCTGGAACACAACATTGTCACCACCGAGATCCACCGGGCCAGCGACATGGTGAGCCGCTACACCGGCATGGTCATCCAGCCCAACAAGGCCATTGTCGGGGCCAACGCCTTTGCCCACGAAGCGGGCATCCATCAGGACGGCATGCTCAAGAACAAGCGCACCTACGAGATCATGGACGCCTCCACCATCGGCCTGAACCAGAGCACGCTGGTGCTTGGGCAAGCACTCGGGCAAGCCATGCCCTGCGCCGCAAGCTGGAAGAGATGGGCTATCACCTGAGCCCCGAGGAACTCAAGGAAGTCTTCCAGCGCTTCAAGGACCTGGCCGACAAGAAGAAGACCGTCTCCGAGGCCGATCTGGAGGCGTTGGTCGGCGACGAACTGTACCAGCCCGTCGAGGTGTGGGAACTGCTCGAGGTGCAGGTGCACTGTGGCTCCAACATGACGCCGACCGCGGTCGTCAAGCTGCGCAACAACGATACCGGCGAGATCAAACTGGGCGCGACGATTGGCACGGGGCCGGTGGATGCCGTCTACAAGAGCATCAACCAGATCGTGCAGGTTGAGAACAACCTGGTCGAGTACCTGGTCCAGGCCATTACCGACGGCATGGATGCCAACGGCGACGTGACCATTCGCATCGAAGTGCCGGACAGCCGCGGCTACAAGGAAACGGCCCAAGGCCGCCAGCGCCGCCGCCTCTTCAGCGGTCGTGGCGTCGACACCGACATCATCTATGCCAGCGCCAAGGCCTATATGCAGGCGCTCAACAAGCTGATCGACGCCATGAAGACCGAAGAAGACCCGGCCGCCCGCAGCGCGGTGAGCGAAGAACTGGTGATTGAGGCGGGAGCGTAGGGGGTGTGGTTCAGCCCGTGCTGCCGCAGACGCGTGTGGCCTGCCGGCCACCCCGCACGCGGCGTGCGGGCTACGCGGGAGATCTTGTCGGCATGCCCAGAATTGTGAGGCGAATAGATAGGTCGGCGTGTGCCAAACGAACCGCCCACTTTCTGAGGATCCAGAAACTCAGTGCTTGGCACCCTTCGCCGGTCTTGTGCCGCTACGGGGCGTCGTCGCAGCCAGGCCCCTACGAGGTCGCTCCAGTTTTCGCTCCAGGCAGTAGGGGTAGCCGCAGCAGGACCATAGACGCAGACGCCGCGATAGACATCATAGCCGACCAGGGCAATTGCGGAGTCGGACATGTTCGGCCAGGCGGGACATTGGGGCGCAACAGGCGGCTGCAGGCCTGCTTGCTTCCACACCTTGGCGTCCAGCTGTCCGCGTGCCTCCAACGCCGACGCAAGCAGCGTGCGCACGCCGACGTCTTCAGCATCGTCCTTAATTACCCTAGTCAGCCGCTCCGCAACTGCAGGATCCAGCGGCTCGCCGCTTTGCAGAAGGGCGTAGGCCGCCGCTCGGCGCAGGTCGGCGCCATACCCCCGCCGCAACGGTTTGCCGCCCAAGGACCCCTGCTGCTGCTTGCGGCTTATCAGGAGGTCGATAAAGCCTGGGGTGGCGGCCGCACCGACATGGGCCGCAGCTTCGGCCGCAGCGCGGCGCAAGATGGGCTGGGACATGGCCTGCAACAATGCCGGCGCGGTCACCTGCGCCTGCGGACCACCCATGCCAATGGAATCGATCAGCAGGCGGGAGAGAGGGATATTGCTGATTCCCTGCATATCTTCTGCGTAATCGGCCAGCAGCCACTGGAACCCCGCCGGTTGGCGTTCGGAGATCAGCCGCTTGCTGTCGCCGTCGACAACACACATGGTTTGGGGGTCAGCATTTTCTAGCGCGGCAGCCAGGGCCGGTGCTGCGCTGCCTGCAGGGGGCCCCATCAAGTACAACGCCAAGGCCGCTTCGCAGCGTAAACCAGGGTCCGGGTCGGCCAGGACGTCCGCTAAGACGGGCGCCGCCGCGGCGCCTGCCGGTCCCATGAACCCAAGCACGCGCGCTGCCTGCTTGCGCACCTCTAGCGTACCGCCGGTATCACGGACCTTGGCTGCCAGGAAACCAATCGCCTCGGGTACGGCAAAACCCCTCGTAACGACGGCTCCATCTTTGCTAGTGTCAAATGTGCCGAACACCTCGGCAAAGCGGGCCTGGTCGATCGCATCGGGATGATTTAGCTTGACCCAGTCCAGCGTCGCCAATGACCGTGGCCCCATCGCAAACAGCGTCGCCACGAGCCTGTCGCGTGCTGCGGAGGAGAGCGTGTCGGCGCCCAGCGCCTGCCGAACAAAAGGTTCCACCGGCGAACCCATCTTGCCCAGCGTTTGGATCAACCGCGTGGCGATCTCGGGTGCAAGCGTCTCGTCGCGTAACAGCTCTAGAAGCGGGGGCGCTACTGCTACACCCATGCCCGCTAAGGCGTCAGACGCATCTTGCCAGACTGGCTCTGAAGCGGATGACACCAGCAGGGGAATGAGCAATGACGCGGCGACCGGTCCCATGTGCCCCAACGCAGCAACCGCCGTGCGGGCAGCTTGTTCGTTGGCCTTGGTCAACGGCAGCAGGGCTTCCGCAACGGCAGGCGTTGAGGGCGCAATGCTGCCCAGCGCCGTGGCGACCGCCAGGCTTACGGGCTCGGGACACTGCAGCGCTTCGACCAGGCGTGGCACGGCATCTTGCGCCAGCAGGCCCAACGCGCCCAGCGCTCTGGCTGCACTCTCGCTTGCTGCGTCGCAGTCAGCCAACATGGCCGAAAGCGTGGCTACTGTCTTGGGATTTCCTGGATCGATCGCGGCCAACGCCGCTGCGGCTGCAGCATGGCTACTTTGGTCGGCGCCTTCCAACAGCGTACTCAGCATTGGAATCGCCTCTTCTGCGGCAGTGCCATAGCCTCCCAACGCCCTGACCGCAGCGTTGCGCAGCTCGGCAGCTGCCAAAGGTTCTTGCGCGATCTCGACCAGCTTTGGCACCATCGCCAGCGGTGCGGTCGGATATGTCCCTAGCTCCTGTACTACTGTCACAAGGGTCGCCGTCTGCACAGGTGGCGTCGTGATCAGGCTGATCAACAACGGGTCGAGCTTAGCGCCCAATGCAGCACGCAGGTGTGCCAGGACGTACTGCTGGTCTGCGGGTGAAAGGCTATCAAACACTGCGCGCTGGTTCGCAATTGTCTGCGGCCCAACCTGAGCCAGCGACGCAATCGTTAGCAGAGCACGGTCGGGTCCGCTTGACGGGCTTGCGGCCGCATCGAGCAGGTTCGACACCGCGGCGTCGCCCTCGAGCGGCAGCACAGCCAGCGCCAGCGGCGATCCCGCCTGCGCGGCTTCGCCCAATGCCGTAAACCCTCCCGGCGCCATCATCGCCAGACCGGCGGCGCCGAATGCCTGCGTGGCGGGAGTTACGGCCTCGGTCGCGGTGATGATCTGCGCCAGGTACGGGATCGCTGCAGTGGGCGTGAGGATCAATGTGTGCAGCAAAGCGGACCGCCGTGTCCAATCTGTGTCGCTCGCCAGGTGCGCGGCGAGCGCTGCCGCGCCCTTTTCTCCGGATTTCAGCAGCATCGCACTGGCCTGTTCCGCCACCTGCCAACTGGGATCATTCAGGGCGTCGATGAGCATACCAATCGCGGCGTCATCCGGGACACCGCCCAACCGGTCGAGCGCGTCGAGTGCGGCGTAGCGTATGTTCTCGTCGGGATCCTTTGCGACCAGGCCCGCCAGGGCCGTGATGACTGCGTCAGGGGGATCACCCAAGCTTTGCAGCGCAGCCAGCGCGGCATAGCGCAGCTTCGCGTCAACACTGCTATCGCCAATAAGCGCCAGTAAGCGCTGGGTTACAGGTGCCGATGCTTCGCCACTATCGCCGAGTGCAAACACGGCCGCCGTGCGCACGTCCGGATCAGGATCATCGACTGCTGCCAACAAGCGTGCGCCCAAGGGCGTATCAAACTTATCAGGGGCTTGACTTGTTGGGATGGGGCTCGCCGGGGTCGGGGTCGCCAGGGTTGGGCTCGCCGGGGTCGAGCTTGCCAGGCTCAGGCTTGCGAGGCGCGGCGCACAGGTGGTCAGAACGGATGGGAGCAGCAGCACAGCAAATACGCAAGCGCGTGGGATAGTGAACATAATGTTCCCTCCGATATCAATGTCGGTCTGGGTAGGGTGGGTCAGGTCTGCACCGGACGCGTGGGAGGCCTATGCGTGAACCGTGGTATGCGCCTTGTGGTCTCGATGAATGCGGCCATAGTGTAGCGCCGAGCGGGGTCCCTGTCAATCGCGTTGGGGTGGTAGGGTGTGCGTCAAGCCGCAGGTGCGGGGAAAACACGGGCACGTGGGCGTGCCCCAGGACCCGCACGTGGGCGTGCGGGCTACGCGGGAGGTTTGTGCCGGCACGGCCAAAAGCCTGACGCACACCTGGGGTGGTATGCTATACTCATTATATGGGCCATGATCGACACTCAGCCAGGTGGTTAGGGCTGCTGCTGTATGTTTTGCTGCTGATGGTGGCCTCTGGGGCGCTGCCGATGGTGGCGGCCTCGCTCACCCCGACTTCTACTATTCCCTCAGTCACTCCCTCAGTCACTCCCTCTGCCACGCCCGAAGCTTCCTTTGTGTTTGCTGCTGCCGGCGACATAGGCGCGTCCAGCGCCGTGACGGCGTCACTCCAGGCGTTGGCTGCCTCGGGCGCGGACTTCTTTCTGGCGCTCGGCGATATGAGCTATGACGACATCAAGCCGGAAGCCGCCTGGTGCGCCTACATAAAGGACCACCTCGGCGAGACCTATCCGTTCCAACTCCTGGTGGGCAACCATGAAGAATTCCCCACCGGGCCTAATGGCTTTATCGACAACTTTGCCGCCTGCCTGCCTGATCGCCTGAGTGTCACCGGTAGTTACGCCCACCGCTACTATTTCGACTATCCCGCCAGCGCACCGCTCGCCCGCTTTATCCTCATCGATCCGGACCTCAACCGCAGTGGGGCAAAGGCCCAGTATTGCAAAGGCGGCGAAACAGACAACTGCGGGTGGCTGCAGGCGCGCATTGACGAAGCCAAGCAGCAAGGTCTATGGACCATCGTCGGCATGCACAAGAACTGCCTGACCATGGGCGTCAAATCTTGCGAGATCGGCGCCGACCTGCTCAATATGTTGATCGATCTCAAGGTAGATCTCGTGCTGCAGGGGCATGACCACGGGTATCAACGGTCGAAGCAGCTCAGCTTAACGGCCGGCTGCCTGCTTGTCCAAACCGATGCCTATAACGCCAACTGCGTCGCCGATGACGGCAGCGATGGACTCTACAAGCGCGGTATGGGCCTGGTCTTTGCCATCACGGCCGTGATGGGCCGTGCTCCCTATCCAGCAAATCCATTCGACACCGACGCCCCCTATTTTGCAGCATGGATGGAAGCCAGCGCTCCCAGCAATGGTTTCCTGCAGTTTACCGTCACAAAGGACCAGATCGACGCTCAGTTCATTGCCGGCGCTGGTACTTTTGCCGACGACTTTACAATCGGCACAGCATCGACACCTCCCACCACTACGCCCGAAGTGACGCCTGGTGTCACGCCATCTCCAGGCTCGACAATCCCGCCCACGGCCAGCCCGGCGCCCAGCACCAGCACGCCCGAAGGAGATAAGGCGCATCTTTATCTACCACACGTCACCCCGTAAAGCAGTTTGACCTTGGCGGGCGCTCGTGTATAATTTCACACGCACGAAATCTGACAGCGAATGACCTCCAGGTCGTGCTTATCCATGCGTGAGGACGCGCACCGGTGCGCGCTAGCAGTCTTCCTCTCTTCACATCGAGCCGTGAACGCAGGTGCTTTGTTGTTGTTGCCGTCTGTGCTCTTGCGTGCTCGAACCGGGTTTGTACCTTGATGGTACTTGTGCCGCCTCCCTACTGGCATAATCTCAACGCCCAACCAGACCACAGCGCACGCAAGTGTCGTTATCATTTTTATCTTTTTGCTGCGTATCGCCCCAAGGATGTGGCAGTGCAACGACCGCGCCGATAAATGCGCATTGTGTGTGTGAAAGACAAGGAGCTCACTTTGAACAGCGAATCCGACCAAGCTAGTGGCCAGTCGCACGCACTGCCTCCTGGGCTGCCACCCAAGCAGGGCCTGTATGACCCGCAGTTCGAAAAGGATGCCTGTGGTGTTGGCTTTGTAGTCAATATCAAGGGCGAGAAATCCCACAAGATCGTACGCCATGCCATGACGGTGCTGGTTAACCTTAACCACCGTGGCGCCTGTGGCTGCGAAGCCAATACCGGTGACGGCGCCGGCATCAATCTTCAGATTCCAGATCGCTTCTTACTCAAAATTGCTGCAGCCGAAGGCATTACTTTGCCGGCGCCGGGCGAATATGGCGTCGGCATGGTGTTTCTCCCCAAGGACGCTGCGCTGCGCCGCCAGTTCGAGGCTCGCCTTGAGGCTATCGTCGCCGAAGAGGGGCAGACACTGCTCGGCTGGCGCACGGTGCCGACCGACAACAGCTCCCTGGGCGAGACGGCGAAAGCCGGCGAGCCGTATGTGCGCCAGATCTTTGTCGGCCGCAACAGCGACGCCCTGATCGGCCGCGATGCGCTGGCTTTCGAACGCAAGCTCTATGTGATCCGTAAACGTGCCGAACAGGCGATTCGCTACAGCGATCATCCACAGGCACGCCAGTTCTACATCGCCAGCCTCTCCTGCCGCACGATTGTCTACAAAGGCATGCTGCTTGCCGAGCAGGTGGACGCCTATTATCCCGACCTGCTCGACCCATCGGTGGAGTCGGCGATTGCCGTCGTCCATTCGCGCTTCTCGACCAATACCTTCCCCACCTGGGACCGCGCGCATCCCTACCGCTATCTGATCCATAATGGCGAAATCAACACGATCCGCGGCAATGTCAACTGGATGTACGCCCGCCAGTCGGTGCTCCAGTCGGAGCTGTTCGGTCCCGATCTGGATAAGCTTCGCCAGCAGATTGTGGACCCGGATGGCTCGGACAGCGCCCAGTTCGACAACGCACTCGAGTTCCTGCACCTGGCCGGCCGGCCCCTGCATCATGTGGCGATGATGATGATCCCCGAGCCGTGGAGCAACCACGAGAGCATGTCGCCCACCAAGCGCGCCTTTTACGAGTATCATGCCGCCCTGATGGAGCCGTGGGATGGACCTGCCTCGATCGCCTTTACCGACGGCACCGTCGTGGGTGCAGTGCTCGACCGCAACGGTCTGCGCCCCTCACGCTATTATGTGACCAAGGACGGCATCGTGGTGATGGCCTCCGAGGTCGGGGTGCTGGGCGACGAGATAGCGCCTGAGAACGTCGCCTATAAATCGCGCCTGCAGCCCGGACGCATGTTCCTTGTCGACACGGCCCAAGGCCGCATCATCAGCGACGAGGAAATTAAGGAGACGATGGCCGCTGCTTACCCCTACCGGGAGTGGCTGGACAAGAACCTCGTCGAACTCGACGCGCTGCGCCCGCCGCCAGACCTGTACCAGGCCGACGACCATGCCAGCGTCCTGCATCGCCAGCATGTCTTTGGCTATACCTTCGAGACGCAGCGCACGCTCCTGGCCCCGATGGCCAAGAACGGCGTCGAGGCGCTGGGCAGCATGGGCGACGACACGCCCGTGGCCGTGCTGTCCGATCGCCCGCAGCTCCTCTATACCTATTTCCGCCAGCTGTTTGCCCAGGTGACAAACCCACCGCTGGATGCAATCCGCGAGGAATTGGTCACTGCCTCCGACGTCATGATGGGCACCGAAGGCAACCTGCTGGAAACCGTGCCCGAGAACTGCCGCCAGATCCGGCTCAAGAATCCCATCCTGACCAACGAGCAGCTGGCGAAGCTGGCCCACATCAAGGAGCCGGGCTTCAAGTCGCAGAAGCTGCCCATGCTGTTCCCGATCAAGGACGGCTGGCAGGGGCTCGAGAAGGCGATGGATTATCTTTGCATGCTGGCCGACGAGGCCATCGAGCAGGGCGTCAACATCTTCATCCTGTCGGATCGCGGCGTAAGCCGCGATATGGCGCCTATCCCGGCCCTGCTGGCGACGGCCGGCCTGCACCACCACCTGATTCGCAGCAAGACGCGCACCCAGTGCGCGCTCGTGGTGGAGAGCGGCGAGCCGCGCGAGGTGCACCACTTCTCGCTCCTGCTCGGCTATGGCGCCACGGCCATCAACCCCTACATGGCCTACGAGACGATCTACGACCTGATCGACCAGGGCCTGGTCACCGACATCACCTACGAAAAGGCCAAGTACAACTACATCAAGGCCTCACTCAAGGGCATCATCAAGGTCTGCTCGAAGATGGGCATCAGCACGCTGCAGAGCTACTGCGGCGCCCAGATCTTCGAGGCCCTAGGCGTGAGCAAGGCGCTCGTCGACAAGTACTTCACCTGGACGCCGACCCGCATCGAAGGCATCGGCCTCAAGGAGATCTACAGCGAGGTGAAACGCCGCCACCTGCGTGCCTATCCGGAGCGCGAGGAGCAGCCGGGCGTGCTGGTTTCGGGCGGCGACTATCAGTGGCGGCCCGATGGCGAACGCCACCTGTTCAACCCCCTGACGATCCACAAGCTGCAGGCCGCCGTGCGCTTCCGCGATGGCGACGTGTGGACCAAGGGCTACAAGACCTTCAAGGAATACTCCACGCTCGTCAACACGCAGGAGGAGGAGTTCGCGACGCTGCGCGGGCTGCTCGAACTGCGCTGGGCTGCCGAATCGATCCCGCTGGACGAAGTCGAGCCGATCGAGGAGATCGTCAAGCGCTTCAAAACCGGTGCCATGAGCTACGGTTCGATCTCCAAAGAAGCGCACGAAACGATGGCGATCGCCATGAACCGCATTGGCGGACGCTCCAATACGGGCGAAGGCGGTGAGGATGCTGAGCGCTACAGTTGGACCAACGAGCGCGGCGACAGCAAGAACAGCGCGATCAAGCAGGTGGCGTCCGGCCGCTTTGGCGTGACCAGCCAATACCTGGTCAATGCCCGTGAGCTGCAGATCAAGATGGCCCAGGGTGCCAAGCCAGGCGAAGGCGGTCAGCTGCCCGGTGCCAAGGTCTATCCCTGGATCGCCAAGGTGCGCCATTCGACACCCGGCGTAGGCCTGATCTCGCCGCCACCGCATCACGACATCTATTCGATCGAAGACCTGGCCGAACTGATCCATGACCTCAAGAATGCCAACCACCACGCCCGCATCAGCGTCAAGCTGGTGTCGGAAGTGGGTGTTGGCACGATTGCGGCGGGTGTCGCCAAGGGCCACGCCGACGTCATCCTGATTTCAGGCCACGACGGCGGCACCGGCGCATCGCCGCAGTCGAGCATCAAGCATGCCGGCCTGCCCTGGGAATTGGGCCTGGCCGAGACGCACCAGACGCTCGTGCTCAACAACCTGCGCAGCCGCGTGGCGGTCGAGACCGACGGCCAGCTCAAGACCGGTCGCGATGTTGCCATCGCCGCGCTGCTGGGCGCCGAGGAGTTCGGCTTCGCCACTGGGCCGCTGGTGACCTTGGGCTGCGTCATGATGCGCGTCTGTCACCTCGACACCTGCCCGGCCGGCATTGCCACGCAGAACCCGGAGCTGCGCAAGAAGTTCGTCGGCGAGCCCGAAGATGTGATCAACTTCATGTACTTTATCGCCAGCGAGCTGCGCGAGGTTATGGCCAAGCTCGGCTTCCGCACCGTGAACGAGATGATCGGCCGTGTAGACAAGTTGGAGCCGCGCAAGGCACTCAGCCACTGGAAGGCGAGCGGCGTCGACCTGTCTGCCCTGCTCTGGCAGCCGCCGGTAGGCGAAGATGTTGGCCGCTACTGTCAGATCGGCCAGGACCACGGCCTCGACAAGGCACTCGACCGCACGACGCTGCTGGACCTGGCGGCGCCGGCACTTGAACGGGGGGAGAAGGTCAAGGCCATCCTGCCCATTCACAACGTCAACCGCGTCGTAGGCACCATGGTCGGCAGCGAAGTGACCCGCCGCTACGGCCCCGACGGCCTGCCGGAAGACACGATTCACTTCAAGTTTGAGGGCTCGGCGGGCCAGAGCTTTGGCGCCTTTATTCCGCCGGGCATGACGCTCGAACTGGAAGGCGACGCCAACGACTACTTCGGCAAGGGTCTGTCGGGCGGCAAGCTCATCGCCTATCCGCCTGTCGCCAGCACCTTCCGCGCCGAAGAGAATATCATCGTCGGCAATGTGGCGCTGTACGGCGGCACTGCGGGCGAGGCCTACATCCGCGGCGTGGCCGGCGAGCGCTTTGGCGTCCGCAACTCGGGTGTCAGTGCCGTGGTAGAAGGGGTGGGTGACCATGCCTGCGAATACATGACCGGCGGTACAGTGGTCGTGCTCGGCCAGACCGGGCGCAACTTTGCAGCCGGCATGTCGGGCGGCGTTGCCTACGTTCTGGACTGGAACGGCGACTTTGCCACGCGCGTCAATAAGGAAATGGTTGGTCTCGAGGCGCTTGAGGAAGCTGACGAGATCGCCCTGGTGCGGGCGCTGGTGCAGAAGCATGCCGACTACACCAACAGCGAACTGGCGTGGCGGGTGCTGATCCGCTGGGATGAACTACTACCAAAATTCGTCAAAGTGCTGCCTAAGGATTACAAGCGTGTTCTGCAGGCGTATGCGCAGGTTAAGGCGCAGGGCCTCAGCGGCGATGAGGCCGTCATGGCAGCCTTTGAGAGCAACAAGAGCGATGCCTCGCGCGTAGGAGGAAACTGATGGGTAAGCCGACCGGCTTTCTAGAATTCGAACGTGAGCTTGGCCCCGACCGTGACCCGCTCCAGCGCGTCAAGGACTGGGACGAATTTCACCTGCATTTTGACGAGAGTGACCTGCGGGTGCAGGGCGCGCGCTGCATGGACTGCGGCATTCCCTTCTGCCAGACCGGGCAGCTGATCAACGGCATGGCCGCAGGCTGCCCCGTCAACAATCTGATTCCCGAGTGGAACGACCTGGTCTACCGGGGCTTGTGGCGCGAGGCGCTCAACCGCCTGCACAAGACCAACAACTTTCCCGAGTTTACCGGCCGCGTCTGTCCGGCGCCCTGCGAGGGCTCCTGTACGGTGGGCATGATCGGCTCGCCTGTGACGATCAAGAGCATCGAGTGCGCCATCGTCGACAAGGGTTTTGAGGAAGGCTGGATCGTGCCGCAGGCGCCGCCGGTGCGCACGGGCAAGAAGGTCGCCATCGTCGGTTCGGGACCATCAGGCCTGGCCTGTGCCGCCCAGCTTAACAAGGTCGGGCACTGGGTGACGGTCTTCGAGCGTGCCGACCGCATCGGCGGGCTGCTGATGTATGGCATCCCCAACATGAAGCTCGACAAGGAAGCTGTCGTGCAGCGCCGTGTCGAACTGCTGGCGGCCGAAGGCGTGCGCTTCATCACCAACACCGAAGTCGGCACCCAGTATCCGATCGACAAGCTGCGCGCCAAGTTCGACGCGATTGTGCTCTGCGGCGGGGCGACCAAGCCGAACGACCTGCCCATTCCCGGCCGCGAGCTCAAGGGCATCCACTTTGCCATGGACTTCCTGCGCGGTAACACCAAGCACGTGCTCGACTCGCGTGCGGGTATGGGGGAAAACGGTTACTTCATCTCGGCCGAAGGCAAGAACGTCATCGTGATCGGTGGCGGCGACACCGGCACTGACTGCGTGGCCACCTCGCTGCGCCATAACTGCAAGACTCTGGCGCAGTTCGAAATCGTCCCGCGGCCGCCGGACGAGCGGGCGCCGACAATCCCTGGCCGCAGTGGCCCCGTGTCTTCAAGCAGGACTACGGCCAGGTCGAGGCCGAGGCCCGCTTTGGCAAGGACCCGCGCACCTACCAGATCTCGACCAAGCGCTTCGTCGGCGACGAGCACGGCCGCGTCAAGGAACTGCACACGGTGCGCGTTGAGATGAAGTTCCAGGATGGGCGCATGCAGTTCATCGAGATCCCCGGCACGGAGGAAGTGTGGCCTGCCGACCTGGTGCTGCTCGCGATGGGCTTCCGCGGCCCGGAGGACTTCCTGGTCGACCAGCTGAGCGTGGCACGCGATGCCCGCTCCAACGTCTTGGCCGATCACGGCAAGTTCCGCACCAGCATCGAAGGCATCTTTGCCGCCGGCGACATGCGCCGCGGCCAGAGCCTCGTCGTCTGGGCCATCAACGAAGGCCGCGGCGCCGCCCGCGAAGTCGACCGCTGGCTGATGGGCGAAACCGCGCTGCCCTGACAGCCGCGTTGTTCGCATAGTATTCGCACCATGTCCCCGGGACCGGCGACCGCAAGCGGTCGCTTGCAGGTCCCGGGGACATTCTTTTGTCCCGACGTGTGGTAAGATAACCAGACCCCAGCAAGTACAATAGACTCCAACAGCATCGATAGGACCGCAAAAATGGCCCCAACTACACCGAGCCCTGTTTCCCCCTGGCGCGAGATCGAACTGACCTTAACCGCTGCGCAGCACTACGCCAACGGCTACACAGACGTTGACGTCTGGGCCGACTTCACCCACGAAAGCGGCCGGGCGCTGCGCCGCCCAGCCTTCTGGGATGGGGGCCGCACCTGGAAGGTCCGTTTCGCTGCTCCCGAGCACGGGTCCTGGCAGTGGCGCACATTCGCCTCCGCAAACGATGCTGGGCTGGCGGATCAGAGCGGTGGTATCCAGTGTGAGCCCAGTCCCGCCGACAGATCACCGTTTCTACAATCATGGCTTCTGGCGCATGTCGCCGGGCAGGCGCAACCTCGTGCACGCCGACGGCCGCGCTGCCGTGTTGGTGGGTGACACGGCCTGGGGCCTGCCCTGGCGCGCCACGCACGAGCAATGTGAGGTTTATGCCCGCGACCGCCAGGCCAAGGGCTTCAATGCCGTCCTGCTGATGAGCGTGCAGCCCGACATGGATGCACGCGGCCCGCGTGATCGCAGCGCCGATGAAGGCTTTGACGTCGGCTTTGAAGACCTCCCGACCGGCCACATCAACCAACTCAACCCCGCCTATTTCCAGTACCTCGACGGCCTCACCTCGATCCTTGTCGCCCATGAGATTGTACCGGTCTTTCAGCCGGTCTTCTTCGGCTTTGGCTGGAAGGGGCTCCGTGTTGCCGGCCCTGTACTTCCATTGGCAGAGTACGCCCGCTACTGCCGCTACCTGGTCGCCCGTTACGGCGCCCGCCCGGCCGTCTACCTGGTTGGCGGCGACGGCACCGGCCGCGAGCCACAGGTCGCAGCCGGGGGCGAAGAGATCGAGCGGTGGGATGCTTACCGCCAGCCGACCGGCATCCACTATCGACCCCACATCGTCGCCAATGCCCACCAGGACGCCGAGTGGCTCGATTTCCAGTGGTGCCAGACCGGCCACACCGGCGAGCACATTCCCGAACGCGTGGCCGATATGTGGCGCAATGAGCCTGTGAAGGCCGTCGCCAACGGCGAGCCGACCTACGAGCACACCCGCCAGCTCGGCCTTGCCGAAGGCTGGTGGCAGGGACACGAGGCCTGGAGCAATCTCTGTGCCGGCGGCACCTTTGGCGTCGTCTACGGCGCTGCCAGCCTGTGGCAGTGGGCGCATCGCCCCGATGAGCCGGGCCAGTCAGACTACTTTATTGGTCCCGGCGCAGGCTGGCGGGAAGCGCTCGATTACGAAGGCTCCAACTACGTTGGCCTCGTTGCCCGCATCCTCGACGGCCTGCCGTTCGCCGACATGCAGCCCAATTGGGAAGTCACACTAGGGCCGTCGCGGCTTGTTGGTCCCCGGCACGCTTTTCATCGGCTACACCTGGGATGGCGGCGACCTAAGGGTTTTCGGCGATCAAGTGCCCCTTCCTTATCGAGTTGTCGATCCCCGTACGGGAGAGGTGCTGGCCACAGGCATACGTTCTTCCTATACAGAGCCTGTGCCGGGTGCGCGGCGAGGGTCCGCGGGTGTATATTTGCTTCGCAGCCTGAAACAAATTACTCTATTCATACGTATAGTACATGCACGCAAGGCACTGCCCCGGGGCAATGCCTTGTTTGCTGTATAGGGTTCGAAATATGCCCGGGTTTTCTTGAGAGGGATGATGCAGGGGACGCGTGACCGGCGCATGTGGCGCTGGACAAGATGGCTGAGCTTGCTGTTGGTCGGGACGCTTCTGTTTGAAGCGCTGCCTGCTTTTGCCGCGCCTGTCTACCAGGTGCCCGACACGCCGCCGGCGGGTGCCACGGCCACTCTGCAGGACTGCAGCACGGTAGCCGAAGATACGCTGCAGGGCGAACTCAACGCGGTGACGCAGGAGGTGTTTGCCACTGCCCTGGCGGCGGTGGACCTCGACGCGGCCGTCACTCGTTTCTGGGTGACGCTGGAGATGGACAACGCCGTGGCCGCTGCCGTCGACCGGGCCGTGGAACGCGTGCAGTCGGAAACCGACCTCTGGAACCAGTTTCTCTCCGGCTGGTCACCGGATATGGCGCAGCAACTGACGCTGGCTGTTGCCACCTATACCTTTGACGACCCGACGTTTCGCACGAAGATGGACGAGCTGTCAAAGGGTGTCTCCGAGTACGTCGCCGCCCAACTGGGGCTGGCATCCGCCGAATTCTGCGTCGGCCGCCCTCTACTGTCTCCAGACTTTTATCGGCGGCAACTACTCGCAGGCCCTGGTCAATGCCTTTGAGGAGCGTGTCCAGGTAGCGACGAGCAGCGCCAGCCTGCTGAGCGCCAACGAACTCAGCCCCGATATCCTGCAGATGGTCGGCGAACACCAAATGGCGCTCGGCGGTATCGGTGTGATCATCGTCGCCCAAATCACCCGCAAGATCGTCACCAGCATCGCCGAGAAGATCTCGCAGCGCGTGGCCGGCAAGATCGTGGGCCGCCTCCTCGGCAAAGCCGGCTCGACCGTCATTCCTATTGCCGGCTGGCTGATCGGCACCGGCATGATCGCCTACGACCTGTGGACAAGCCGTGAGGGGGCGCTGCCGCAGATTCGCACCTCGCTCAAGTCGCCGGAGATAGCCGCCGGCGTGCGGTCCGAGATCGCCGGCTCGATCCGGCCTGAGCTGGAGGCCGAGATTCCCGGCCTTGCCCGTACCATCGCCAACGACCTGTTTGTCGAGTGGCGCAACACCAAGCGCAACATTCGCCAGGTGCTGGACCTGGCCGCGGCCAATCCGCAGTTTGCGGACATCCTCGGCAGCATGGCCTCGTCCGAGCAGGTGGCGCGGCTGGTGGGCCTGGTGGGCATGGTGCAGGCAAACGGCGGCGAGGCTGCGCTGCAGGCGGCGATCGCCGACGGGACGCTGGCCGCCGTCGCCAACCTTCCGGCCAGCGCAGCGCCGCTGGCCGCCGAGAATAAGTCGCTGCAGAGCGCACTCGACTGGTACAACGCCGTCGGCGCACGGCTGGACGACGTGGTCGAGCTGGAGCTCTACAAGGGACGCACGCCCGAGTCGGTCGACCTGGCCCAGCTGGACAAGCTGCTGGCCCTGGGCGACAAGACGGCCGTGGCGCGCCTGTCGCTGCTGCAAGGCCCGCAGTTGGACGCCCTGCTGGCGCTGCCCAAGGAGAACCTCATCCCCTTGGCCAACCAGCTGGCGCCCGACGACCTTGCCTGGCTTGGCGACCAACTGCCGGCGATGACGCAGGAGCAGGCCAACGATCTTGTGCGCCGCATCCTCAGCCAGCCCGGCGTCGTGCCGTCGCTGCGCCAGTTGGGCGATCTGCACCAGGTCGTCGCCAGCCGCAGCCTCGACTCGGCCATCACCTTTGTGGCCGGACCCAAGGGCACGGCCGACTTCTGGACGGACGTGGTGACGGTGCTGGCAGGCAGCGTCGCCCCCGGATTGTTTGTGGCGAAGCACGGACTATGGCCCTCATTGGGGGCCGTTGCGCTGATGGTGCTGCTGGCGCTGGTGGTGCTGCGTTTCTTGTTTGGATTGGGCCAGTGGCTGGTGGAGCCGCTGGGCTATTGCGCGGTCGGTAGTGGCACAAGGTCCGCGGCATGGTCGCTGTTCGGCGAATGTGCGGAATTGGTCCATCGCGCAACGAATAGGTTGAGAAAAGATGCTGATTGCTTTGGATTATCACCCCAACGCCCAGATCGAGTTGGGGGAGCTGTTGACGGTTGTCAACGTGTCGGCCGCAAATGTGGTCAAGGATATTCGCGAGAATATCCGCAACCTGGTCGGCGGGCGGATGGCCCATTACGAGGTGCTGGTGGCCCAGGCCGTCAACGGCGCGCTGGCCGAGCTCGACGCAAAAGCCAAGGCCTGCGGCTATGACGGCGTGATCGGCGTCAAGATCAGCCATCCTTCCCTGGTCGAGGGTGGCGTCGAAGTTGTGGTCTATGGCAATGGTTTTCGGTTCATCAAGCAGTCTACATAATGCATAACTGGCAAAGAACAATTATTGGCATCCTGATCGCCTGCCTGGCGCTGGCATCTGTGCCGGCCCATGCCGAGTCAGGTGTACGCGCCGGTGCGATTGCGCAGGCCGGCGCCGATCAGTATACGGTCGGCGACTGCAGCCGCGTCGACAAGGCGCAGGTGCGCGACGAGATCGAGGCGCACGCCCTGGCCGTGATCAACGCCAGCGGCACCCCCGCCGACATCGACAGCCTGGTGGCGCGCAAGTGGGCCGACCTGGACATGGATGCCGCGGTCGACTGCCGCCGTGCAGCAGGCCGTCAACAACCTTGGCGAGCAGGAAGCCTACTGGGACAAGCTGCTCTCCGGCTGGTGGGGCGAGAAGGCGCAGGAATATGCCGAACGCGTCGCCAATGACGCCTTCAGCTCGCCTGCCTTTCAGACCAAGCTTGACGACCTTTCGACATGCCGTCGGCAGCGAGGTTGCGCGCCAGGTCGAGTCGCAGTTTGCCGCCGCCGCCTCGGTCGCACTGCTCTGTCTCAAAGAGTACGTGGGCGAGCAGTATTCGGACCAGCTCTTTAGCGCCTTCGAGCGCAGCGTCCAGGCCGACACGCAGCAGGTCAACCTCGCGGCCGACTCGCCCGTGATTACGAGCGCAGTAGAACAGCATGGCCTGGCCATTGCCGGCGTGGGCACAATCCTGGTCACGCAGCTGGTCTATCGCCTGGCGCAGAAGCTGACGCGAAAAGATTGCCGAACGGGTGGCCGGCAAGGTGGTTGGCCGCGTGCTGGGCAAGGCCGGCTCGTCGTTCATCCCTGTGGCGGGCTGGATCGTCGGCGTGGCCCTGATCGCCTATGACCTCTGGGAAGGCAACCAAGGGTGCGCTGCCGCAAATTCAAGAGGCGCTGCAAAGCGAAGAGGTCAAGAGCAAGATCCGCGAGGAGATCGCCACGGCCATCAAGGACGACCTCCCCGACCAGGCCTCGCTGATCGCACTGGAAACCTCGGTCAGCCTGGTCGAGCAGTGGCAGGGCTTCTGCACTCGCTTTGGCGACATCTGCCAGGTGGCAGACCAGAACCCTGAATTCCGGTCGCTGCTGGGCTTCGTCGCGCTGGACGAACTCGATCGGCTTTCGAGTCTGGTCACCTGGTTTATCAACCAGGAGGGTCGCCGCGCGCTTGACGATGCCGTGACGGACGGTTCTTTGGAGCGGCTGCTGGCGCTGCCCGACGCCACCGTCGCTTCCGCTGGTGGCAACCATGCAGCCGAGCGAGGCCGTCGGCTGGCTTGACGTGGCCGGCGACCGGCTCGATCGTGTGCATCCAACTCGGCATGTACCGGCTGGCGCAGCCAGATGAGTTTGACAAGTACAGCGTGGCGGCCTGATGGCTGTGAGCAACACGGCCGATCTCCAGAAGCTGCTGGCCTTGGCCCCCGCCCAGCGTAACGTTCTGCTGTCGCTGCCTGCCGACACACTGCAGACGCTGGCTGCCCGCAACTCCACGACGCAGCTGGCCGTCCTCGCCAACCGCATGTTGGAGCCCGCCCAGTCGCCCACGGCTGCCGTCAAGATCGCCGAGGACGTGGCGCAGGGCAACGTCACGATAGAGCGAATTGAGCACGCCGGCGAGCACGGCGGTTCTGACCGACAGTGCCGCAGCGGTAGCAGGTGGCACGGGCAGTGTCGGCAGCGGATGCGTCTGCGCAGGCGCCAGTCGGGTTGCAGCAGGGGCCTGAAAATGGTAATATACGCGTTCTAGGCATTTTGGCGACGCTGGCCATCCTCGTCGCTGTGGCTGCGGTAGTTATCGGCTACCTGCAAAGGCGTAAGACCCGCAGCGAGTAGTTGCTCGACTCTTCAGCGACGAAGGCATCAACCTAGGCACTCAGCCAGGCTTCAAGGAAGAAGAATAATCGTCGGCGCAGATGACCAAATGGACTGCCCAGGCGGCTATTCTCGCGCGCCTGCCGCCCTTGCCGCCGGGCGGCGCTGAGTTGGGTCAGCTTTACCCTACGTGAGGAGTTATGAACGCAGATGGGGAATACCCAGGGACTATACGATCCACGTTTTGAGCACGACGCCTGCGGCATCGGGTTCGTCGCCCACGTGGAAGGCAAGCGCACGCACCGTGTGCTGGATATGGCACTGGAGGCGCTGCGCAACCACGCTCATCGCGGGGCCGTCGCCGACGACCGCAAGACAGGCGACGGCGCCGGCGTGCTCACGCAGCTGCCGTACGAGTTCTTTGGCCGCGAACTGAGCCGCATGGGCATCGAGCCGCCGGCGCCCGGCGACATGGCAGTTGGCCAGATCTATCTCAACAAGGCCAACGGCGAAGATCGTGCCCAGGCGCGCGAGTTGATGCGCGAGGTGCTGGCCGAACTCAAGCTCGAAATGCTCGCGTTTCGCTCGGTGCCGGTCATCGAATCGGCGCTGGGCCAGCGTGCGCTGGTCAGCCGGCCCTGGTTTGGCCAGATCGTCGTGCGGCGCACCGATGACGCCTGTGCGGCGGGCGATGCCTTTGAGCGCCTGCTCTACCTGGCGCGCAAGCGCATCGTCAACACGGCCCGCGCGCGCGGCGTGCAGCGGCTCTATATCGCCAGCCTGAGCGCCCGCACGATCGTCTACAAGGGGCTGGTCCTGGCCGAGGAGCTGGCGCACTTCTACCCTGACCTGAGCGACCCGGACTACAAGACGGCGATCGCCGTCTTTCACCAGCGTTACAGCACCAATACCTTCCCCACCTGGGAGCGCGCCCAGCCCTTCCGCTTGATCTGCCACAACGGTGAGATCAACACCCTGCAGGGCAACGAGAACTGGATGCGGGCGCGCGAGGCGGATCTGCAAAGCCCCTTCTGGGACGATCCGACAGGCGCAACTGCGCCCCATCATCGCCCGCGAAGGCAGCGACAGCGGCAAGCTTGACAATACGCTGGAACTGCTGGTCCGCAGCGGCCGTGACATCCGCCACGGCCTGATGATGATGATGCCCGAGGCCTGGGAACGCATGCCCGAAGGCGAAGTGACGCCCGAGCGCCGCGCCTTTTATGAGTATCACAGCAGCCTGATGGAGCCGTGGGATGGCCCCGCCGCCGTGACCTACACCGACGGCCGCATCGTGGGCACGATCATGGACCGCAACGGCCTGCGCCCGGCGCGCTATGTCGTGCTCGACAACGGGATCGTGATCTGCGCCAGCGAGAGCGGTTCTGTCGCTTACGACGAGAGCCGCGTGATCAAGAAGGGCCGCATCGGCCCCGGCCAGATCTTCTGCGTCGATACCACGCGCGGTGCCGTGATGGACGACGAGGAGATCACGCAGAAGTTTGCCGCCCGCCGTCCCTATCACAAGTGGCTGCAGGAGAACCTGGTCACCCTCGACGATCTAGTTGCGCGCTACCGCCAGCAGCATGCCGTCAAGAACGAGCACGCTGGCACTAATGGTCATGCGCACGCCAATGGGGCGCAACTGCCTCCATCGGCCAATGCCGAGAATCTGACCAGTCGTCAGGCCTCGTTTGGCTACACCAGCGAAGAGATGATTGTCATTCTGCGCCCCATGCTCACGACGGGACAGGAGCCAGTCGGGGCGATGGGCGACGACACGCCTCCCGCCGCCATGTCCAAGCTCCCACGCCCGCTTTTCTCCTACTTCAAGCAGCGCTTTGCCGAGGTCACCAACCCGCCCATCGATCCGCTGCGCGAGGAGACTGGTCATGAGCCTCCGCATGCTGCTGGGCCGGCGCACGAACCTGTTGGCGGAAACGCCCGAGGCAGCGCACCTGATTGCCCTCAAGTCGCCCATTCTGCTGCCCGAGCAGTTGGCTGCCTTGCGCGCCTCGCCTCTGCCTGAGTATGCCTGTGTGACCATCGATGCCGTATGGCAGGCGCCAACGGGGGGCGACGTGCTGCCCGATCAGGCAGGCGCTGCCCTGCGCGCAGCCGTCGAACGGCTGTGCCGCGAGGCGGAGACGGCCGTGCGCGAGGGCGCTGCCATTGTCGTAATCAGTGATGAGAAGGCCGACGTGCATACGCTGCCGATTCCCTCGCTGCTGGCGATCGGCGCCGTCCATCACCACCTGATTCAGTGCGGGCCTGCGCATGCGCGCCAGCCTGGTAGCGGCGAGCGGCGAGCCGCGCGAGGTGCACCATTTTGCTGCGCTGATCGGTTATGGCGCCAACGCCGTCTATCCGTACCTGGCCTATGCCACCGTCGAAGGTATCGTCCAGGAAGGCCGCAAGACCGGTATGCTGACGGTAGATCAGGCGCTCAAGAATTTCGGCAAGGCCGTGGACAAGGGCCTGCTCAAGATCATGAGCAAGATGGGCATCGCCACACTCGACGCCTACTGCGGCGCCCAGATCTTTGAGGCCCTCGGCATCGGGCAGCAGTTGATCGACGTCGCCTTTGTCGACACACCCAGTGTCCTGGGTGGTGTGGACTTCGCCACGGTGGCCGAGGATGTGCTGGCATGGCACCAGTATGGTTATCCCGGCAGCGAGACCAGCCAGGCTGTCAAGCTGGTCACCTGGGGTATCTACAAGTCGCGGCGCGGCGGCGAGGTGCACGAGTGGAGCCCGCAGGTGGTCCACGCGCTGACATCGGTGGCGCGTCCCAAGCATGACGGGGACGCTGCTGCCAACTACCGCAAGTACGCTGACATGGTCAATGATCTGCGGCTGGCCCCGCGCCATCTGCTCGGTTTCCGCCGCTCGCGCCCTGCTATCCCGCTGGGCCAGGTGGAAGGCGTCGAGCGCATTCTGCGCCGCTTCTCTACGGCTGCGATGAGCCACGGCGCCCTTGGGTCGGAGGCGCACGAGACGCTGGCGATCGCCATGAACCGCCTGGGCGGCAAGAGCAACAGCGGCGAAGGCGGCGAAGCCAAGGATCGCTACTTCACCGAGCGCGCCTCCAAGATCAAGCAGGTGGCCTCGGGCCGCTTCGGCGTCACGCCTGAGTACCTGATGAGCGCCGAAGAGCTGCAGATCAAGATGGCGCAAGGCTCTAAGCCCGGCGAGGGCGGCCAGCTGCCGGGCCACAAGGTGACGGCCGAGATTGCCGTGCTGCGCCACAGCACGCCTGGCGTTGCCCTTATCAGCCCGCCGCCGCACCATGACATCTATAGCATCGAGGATCTGGCGCAGCTGATCTGGGACCTCAAGACCATCAACCCCGACGCCAAGATCAGCGTCAAGCTGGTGGCGCAGATGGGCGTAGGCACAATCGCCGCCGGCGTAGCCAAGGCCATGGCGGACGTGATCCACATCTCGGGCGCCAGCGGGGGTACGGGCGCCAGCCCGCTCAGCTCGATCAAGAATGCCGGCCTGCCCTGGGAGATCGGCCTGTCCGAAACGCACCAGGTGCTGCTGGCCAACGGCCTGCGCACGCGCGTGACGCTGCGCGCCGACGGCGGCATGGCGACCGGCCGCGATGTGGTGATCGCCACGATGCTGGGTGCGGACGAGGTCAGCTTTGGCACCAGCGCCATGATCGCCGAGGGCTGTATCATGGCACGCGTCTGCCACAAGAACACCTGCCCCGTCGGCGTGGCCACGCAGGACCCCGAGCTGCGCAAGAAGTTTAACGGCACACCCGAAATGGTGATGCGCTTCATGACGGCCATTGCCGAGGATGTGCGCTAACATCCTGGCCGACCTGGGTTTTCGCAGCCTCGACGAGGTAGTCGGCCACCCGGAGTACCTGCGAGCAGGTGATTCACGGCCGCGAGGCTGGCTTTATGGACCTGTCACCGCTGCTGTTTGTGCCTGATACCGGCACGGCGCGCCGCAATGTGCTGCCCGCGCAACGAGGTTGTGCCGCCGGCAGAGACGTTGAGCGACCGGATCACCGAGCAGGTGCTGGCGGCGCTGCAGGCGAATCCCGATTCGCCGGTACGGCTGGCCCACAAGATCACCAACGTTGAGCGGGCGGTCGGGGCGCGCGTCTCCGGCCAACTGGCGCTGCGCTACGGCGATGCAGGGTCTGCCGCGATGGCCATATCCGGATCGACCTGCATGGCCATGCGGGCCAGAGCTTTGGTGCCTTTGCCATCCGTGGCCTGATCGCTGGTGCTGACCGGCGCGGCCAACGACTACGTGGGCAAGGGCCTGGGCGGCGGCGAGATCGTCGTGCGGCCGATGGAGGAGGCAGGCTTCGTGCCCCACCAGAATGTGATCATCGGCAACACCTGCCTCTACGGCGCAACGGCGGGCAAGCTCTTTGCCGCCGGTGTGGCCGGCGAGCGCTTCGCCGTGCGCAACTCAGGGTGCTGTGGCCGTGGTCGAAGGCGCCGGCGAGCACTGCTGCCGAGTACATGACCGGCGGCTGCGTTGTCGTGCTTGGGCGAGACGGGCCGCAACTTTGGCGCCGGCATGACCGGCGGGCAGGCGTTTGTCTACGACCTCAATGAGACGTTTGAGCGGCGCTACAATCCGGAGCTGATTGCCATCAGCCGGCTGCAGGGTGACGCCTACGAGAAGTATCTGAAGGCCCTGATTCGCGAGCACCTGGAGCGGACCGGTTCGCAGATGGCGCGTATGCTGCTGGAGGAATGGGAGACACAGCGCCAGTTCTTCTGGCACGTGATGCCCAAGGAAAATGTCGTCCAGATCGAATCCGCCACCGAGGGCTCGGCAGAATCTGAAGAGGAAGAAGAGTCCGCAAAAGTGTAATTGTTGTCTGACATGCATGGTTCAGACAACCAGGTAAGCCAATATCAGGAGAACAAATGGGTAAAACACTCTTCGAAAAGGTATGGGATGCGCACGTCGTGGCGCAAGATGAAGGCGCTCCGGCGATCCTTTATATTGATGCACACCTGATTCATGAAGTCACGTCGCCGCAGGCGTTCACGATGCTGCGCGAACGTGGGCTCAAGGTGCGCCGGCCCGACAAGACCTTTGCCACCATGGACCACGCCATCCCCACCCGCAGCACCGACATCTCGTTGTGGCCGCTCGACGCAGCCACCCAGGTGCGCACCCTGCGCGAGAACTGCGAGGAGTTTGGCATCACCCTCTGGGATATCAATGGTCCTATCCAGGGCATTGTCCACGTTGTCGGCCCCGAGATGGGCGTCACCCAACCCGGAATGACCATCGTCTGTGGCGACAGCCACACCAGCACGCATGGCGCCTTTGGTGCCTTGGCCTTTGGCATCGGCACCAGCGAGGTCGGGCATGTGCTTGCCTCGCAGTGTCTCATGCAGAAGAAACCCAAGACCTTCGCCATAACGGTGGACGGTCAACTGGGCCACGGCGTCACGGCCAAGGACATTATCCTGGCCATCATCGCCAAGAACGGTGCGGGTGGTGGTGCGGGCTATGTCTTCGAATACCGAGGCAGCGCCATTCGCAAGCTAAGTATGGCCAACCGGATGACAATCTGCAACATGAGCATCGAAGGCGGCGCCCGGGCCGGCATGATCGCACCCGACGAGACCACGTTTGAGTTCATCAAGGGTCGCCATTATGCCCCTAAGGGTGAGGACTGGGACCGGGCGGTCGCCTACTGGCGCACGCTGGCGACAGATGCCGACGCAACCTTCGACCGCGAGCTGTACCTGGATGCTGACAAGTTGGAGCCGATGGTTACCTACGGCACAAATCCAGGCCAGGGCGTGCCGGTCACCGGCTGCATACCCACCCCTGAAGATCTGGCGGATCCGGCCGAGCGCCGCAGCCTTATGAGCGCCCTCGACTACATGGGCCTACGCGCCGGCCAGCCCATGGAAGGCCAACCGATCGACATTGTCTTCATTGGCTCCTGCACCAACGGACGCATCGAGGACTTGCGCGAGGCGGCCAAGATCGTCGCGGGCAAAAAGGTTGCCTCCACCGTGCAGGCACTGGTTGTGCCCGGCTCCAAAGATGTCAAGGCCCAGGCCGAAGCAGAGGGACTCGATCGCATCTTTAGCGAGGCCGGGTTTGAATGGCGCGGGGCCGGCTGCAGCATGTGCCTCGCCATGAACGACGATAAGGCCGGCCCCGGCAAGTACGTGGCCAGCACCAGCAATCGCAATTTCCAGGGTCGCCAGGGGCCGGGCGCCCGCAGCTTGCTCATGAGCCCCATCATGGCGGCGGCGGCGGCAGTCAACGGCCGGGTGGTAGACGTGCGGGAGGTCATCTAACATGCAAGCGTTTGAGAAATTGACTTCCACGGCCGTGCCGCTGCGCATGGAGAATGTGGACACCGACCAGATCATCCCGGCTAAGTACCTGACGGCCGTGACCAAGGAAGGCATGGGCCAAGGACTATTCTCTTGGATTCGCTACAACGCCGACGGTTCCCCCAAGGCGGATTTCGTGCTCAACAAGCCCGAGTATGCAGGCTGCGAAATCCTCATTGCCGGGCGCAACTTTGGCAGCGGCTCCAGCCGCGAGCACGCCGTGTGGGCGCTAACGGACTATGGTTTTCGCTGTGTGATCGCGCCGGGCTTCGCCGACATTTTCTATAACAACAGCCTCAAGAATGGCCTGCTGCCAGTGTCGCTGCCCGAAGACGTTGTCAACATGCTGTGGGACCTGACCGAGGAAGAGCCGACCACGACCATCCAGGTAGATCTCGCCAGCCAGACCGTCACGCTGCCCGATGGTCAAAAGCATCACTTTGACATTGACCCGTTCCGCCGGCTGTGCCTGCTCAACGGCGTGGACGACTTGGGCTACATCATGTCCAAGAATGCGGCCATCGCCACCTATGAAGCGGCGCCTGCCTATTAGCGTAAGCGTCGCGCACGTTCTCTAGGGGCACAAGATCCGGCGCAAGATTGCCGCCAATCGCGGCGGTCTTATCACCGCCAGATCTTGTGCCCGCTCCCGTTTCGGCGTGAAACGCATCACAGGTGGCTTTCGCTTATTGCACCCTCCTGTAGCCCGAATCTGCTCCAATTGCAGTATACGGTACGCCAAGAGTCCCTTTCCCGAATCGGCTAAAATCCGTATAATATGCAAGATTTATATCCGTGAACAGCGAAAGTGAACCTATGCAAGCGCGCATCGTAGTTTTGGCCGGCGACGGCATCGGCCCCGAAGTCACCGATGAGGCCAAGAAAATCCTGAACGTCGTGGCCGAGAAGTTTGGCCACTCTTTCGAGTTCGACCACCAGTTAATGGGCGGTTGTGCCATTGACCTCAAGGGCACCAGCCTGCCGGAGGAGACAGTACAGGCGAGCCTCGCGGCAGATGCCGTACTGCTTGGTGCCGTGGGCGGTCCCAAGTGGGATGTGCCGACTGCTCCCGATCGCCCCGAGCGCGGCCTTCTGGCCATTCGCAAGGCGCTCAACTTGTTTGCCAATCTGCGCCCGGTCAAGCTTTCGCGCCAGCTGATTTCCTCCAGCACGATTAAGGAGTCCGTGCTTGAAGGTACGGATATGGTTGTGATTCGTGAATTGACAGGCGGCGCCTACTTTGGCCCCCGCAAAGAAGCCGGCCCTGAAGCATACGATGCCTATGATACGATGTTGTATACGCGGCCCGAGATCGAGCGCGTCGTACGGGTGGCGGCCGAAGCCGCACGCGGGCGCCGCAAGCACCTGACCAGTGTGGACAAGGCCAACGTGCTTGCCTCCAGCCGGCTGTGGCGGCGCGTCACCACTGAGGTCATGCAGGATTATCCCGATGTGCAGCTCGAGCATGTCCTGGTCGATGCCATGGCCATGCACCTGATCCGCAAGCCCGCCGCATACGATGTGATCGTCGCCGAAAACCTATTTGGTGATATCCTGACCGACGAAGCGTCGATGCTGGCAGGATCGATGGGAATGCTGCCCTCGGCCAGCCTCGGCGATAAGTTGAACAGCCACGGGCTGCCCCTCGGCCTCTATGAGCCTATCCACGGCAGTGCCCCAGATATCGCCGGCCGCGGGATTGCCAATCCACTGGCAACAATTCTCAGCGTCGCTATGCTGCTGCGCCACAGCCTCGGCCTCGAAAATGAGGCGCAGGCCATCGAACGCGCGGTCGACGCTGTACTTGATCAAGGTGTGCGCACCGGCGATATCGCCGATACCGGCAGCGAAGTCGTAGGAACCGTCGTGATGGGAGACCTGGTCGCAGCGAAGATATGAGCGCCGAACAGCCGAACGTCGAACAACAGCAGCAGCAGCTCAGCGCCAATATTCACCTGCTCGGCGATTTGCTGGGCGAAACGATTATCGAGCAAGAAGGCCAGGATATCTTCGAGCTGGAAGAAGAGATCCGCAGTCTTGCCAAGGCCTGGCGGAGTGGCGACGCTGCGGCCGGCGACCAGA
Organism: uncultured Chloroflexia bacterium; assembly: GCA_963701415.1. Taxonomy (GTDB): domain Bacteria; phylum Chloroflexota; class Anaerolineae; order Caldilineales; family Caldilineaceae; genus Fredericiella. The sequence continues at coordinate 113,719 of CAVPAH010000010.1, read as the reverse complement.
TTCGGGCCATGATCCCGGACCTGGTCGACGACCTGCCCAAGGCGCTGGCGGTTCTCAAGGCTTTCACTACCTACTTCCAGTTGGTGAATCTGGCCGAAGACGAGCAGCGCACACAAGTGCTACGCCGGCGTACGGCCGACGCCCAGACCACCGGCGTGCCGGGGCGCGAAACGATCGAAGAGGCAATCACCCGTCTCAAACAGGAAGGCGTAACGGCGGATGAGATGCGCGCCATCCTTAGCAGCCTCTTCATCCGCCCGGTGCTCACCGCCCACCCGACGGAAACCAAGCGCCAGGCCATACTGACCAAGCTGCGGACGATTGCGGCCACGCTGCGGAGCCTCAACACGGACGACCTTTTGCCGTTGGAAGCCAGTGAACTGACGAACCGACTGCGTGAAGATATCTTGCTGCTGTGGCAGAGCGACGAGACGCGCGATCGCCCCCCTACTGTCTTGGATGAGGTGCGCACGGGACTCTATTTCTTCGAGGCCACGCTCTACCATGTCTTGCCGGAGATCTACAGCGAGTTTGCCCGGGCCTTGACCTTCGCTTACCCGGGCGAGAAGTTCGAAGTCCCGACTTTTCTGCGCTATGGTTCCTGGATCGGCGGCGACCGCGACGGCAACCCCTTCGTCACCGTCGACATCACCGAGCAGGCGCTCCGTACGATGAAAGAATCGATCCTTACCCTCTACAACGTTGCGGTCGACGAGCTGTATCATCACCTCATCCCGGCCGTGACGCGCATTCAGATCAGCCAGGAACTGGCAGAGAGCATCGCCGAAGACTTCAAGCTTGTGCCTGAGCACGAGATCGAGGTGCTCGACCGCTTCCGCATGGAGCCCTACCGGCAAAAGCTGATCATGATGTTTCGCCGCCTGCGTGCCACGCGGGCAGAGAATGAGCGGCCGTGGGACGAACGTGTGCGCCAAGCACGCGCCTATCACAGCGTCGACGAGTTTATGCATGATCTCCAGATCATCGACCGCAGCCTGCGCGAAAACAAGGGAGCACGCATTGCCGCCGGTCGCCTGGCCGACCTGATTCGTAACGTAGAGGTGTTTGGTTTTCACCTGGCCACGCTCGATGTGCGGCAGCACTCCAGCCGGCACCGCGCCGCCGTCGCCGAGATCTACAATCACTATGGTATCTACAGCGATTACAACGCCCTGGCTGAGCCCGACAAGGTGCGCGTGCTGACCAGTGAGATCTTAAATCTGCGGCCGTTTACGGCGCAGTTCGTCTTCTCAGAGGAGACCAACGAGTCGGTCCGGCTGTTCCGCCTGATCCGCCGGGCCAAGGATGAGATCGACGAGGACGCCATCCAGACCTATATCATCAGCATGACTTCGAGCATCAGCAATATGCTCGAGGTGCTGCTGCTGGCCAAAGACGCCGGGCTGCTGGGACGGATCGACATCGTGCCGTTGTTTGAAACCGTGGCCGACCTGGACAACGCACCTGCGATCATGGCCACGCTTTTCAAGAACGATGCTTACTGCAAGCACCTTGACCTGCGCGGCCGGCGCCAGCAGATCATGATTGGCTACAGCGACTCGAACAAGGACGGTGGCTACCTGCAGGCCAATTGGATGCTGTTTAAGGCCCAGCGCACGCTCGCCCAATTGTGCGATAAGTATGGCGTGCGTCTGACCCTCTTTCACGGCCGCGGCGGCACACTCGGGCGCGGCGGCGGTCCCGCCAACCGCGCCATCCTGGCGCAGCCGCCTGAATCGGTGCGTGGCAACATCAAGATCACCGAGCAGGGCGAAGTCATCAGCAGCCGCTACTCCAATCGCGACCTGGCCCGCCGTCACCTGGAACAGCTTGTCGGCGCTGTCTTGTTGACCAGCGGTCGGCGCCCACAGTTCGCCGGAGAAGAGGAGTGGGCCACCGTAATGAACGAGCTGAGTGAGCATTGCGTTTCGGAAGTATCGCTCGCTCGTAACGCTGCCGCAGTTCCTGACCTTCTTCCATGAAACGACTCCCATCGAGCAGGTTGGCGCGCTCAATATCGGCTCGCGCCCGGCCCGCCGCAAGGCAACCCAGGATATCAGCGATCTGCGCGCCATTCCTTGGGTCTTTGCCTGGACGCAGTCGCGTGTCAACCTGCCGAGCTGGTACGGGGTCGGGACGGCGCTGGAGACGTGGATGGCTGCGGGCGACCTGCGCGAACGGCGCGCCACTTTGCGTGAGATGTACATGGTCTGGCCCTTCTTTCGCACGATCCTCGACAACGTGCAGATGGGGCTGGCCAAGGCCGATTTTGCCATCGCCTCGCTTTACGCCGGGTTGACCGACGACGCCACATGCCAGGCGATCTTTACCGATCTGCAGGATGAGTTTGATCGCACCGTGCGTGTTGTGCTGGAGATCTCCGAGACCCCGCAGCTGCTGGACAAGGAACCGATGATCCAGCGCAGCATCCGGGTGCGCAATCCTTATGTGGATCCCATCAACTATATCCAAGTTGCCCTTCTGCGCCGCCTGCGCACGGAGTCCGATCCAGAAGCGGCCAATCGCCTGCGCAACGCAATTCTCCTGTCCGTCAACGGCATCGCCGCCGGTCTGCAAAACGTGGGATAAGTAGCATGAAACGTTCCTTGGCTGGCGTAGACGGTCTTCTGTTCGATATCGACGGTGTTCTGTTACTGGGCGAAGAGGTGATCCCGGGCGCAGCAGAGACGGTTTCCGCTCTGCGCGCCCGTGGTATTCCCTACCGCTTTATGACGAACACGACTATCTATTGTCGCTATACCTTGCTCGATCGCCTGCATGCCCGTGGCTTTGATCTGGACCTCGACCGAGCTGTATACCGCCACCTACGTGGCGGCGCGCTACCTGCACGACCAGAAGGCCCAGAGCTACTTTCCGCTTCTTCTGCCCGACGCGCAGCTTGAATTCGGCGGCATCGACGTGGACGAGGAGAATCCGGAGTACGTGGTCGTGGGCGACATGGGCGCAAGCTTTACCTTCGCACGCCTCAACAAGGCCTTTCGGGCCCTGCTCAACGGCGCGAAGCTGGTGGCGCTCCACAAGAAACGTCACTGGCGCACGCCGGACGGTCCCTATCTTGATGCGGGCCCGTTCGTGATGGCGCTTGAATATGCGACCGAGCAAAGCGCAATCGTAGTCGGCAAGCCGAGCGCTGCCTACTTCAACCTGGTCCTCGAGGACCTCAAGCTGCCTCCAAACCGGGTGGCAATGATTGGCGACGACATCGAGATCGACGTGCACGGCGCCAAGCGGATGGGCATGCAGGGCTGGCTTGTTAAGACGGGCCGTTTTCGCAAGGAAGATCTGGGGCGCGGCATCTGGCCCGACCGTGTACTGAACAGCGTGGCCGATCTGATGCACGCTGACACGTTGGGCCAGCCTCCCCGTACAAACTGAGGATGCATGAACAACCAAGGATTTCGCTTTACGACACGACGCTGCGCGACGGCACGCAGGGTGAGGGCATCGCCCTGAGCTGCGACGACAAGCTGAAGATCGCACGCCGGCTGGACGAGTTTGGCATGGCCTACATCGAAGGCGGCTGGCCGGGCTCGAATCCCAAGGACATGGAGTTCTTCGAACGTGCCCAGACCGAGCTGAAGCTGCGCAATGCCAAGGTTGCCGCCTTTGGCTCGACCTGCAAGGCCGATGTCGACCCCGCCGAGGATCCCCAGGTGCAGCTGCTGATCGAGGCCAACACGCCGGTGGTTACCATCTTCGGCAAGACCTGGGACCTGCACGTGACCGAGGTGCTGCGCACCACCTTGGAAGAGAACCTGCGCATGATCCGCGAAACCGTGCGCTATCTCGCCGCGCACGGCAAGGAAGTGGTCTACGACGCCGAGCACTTCTTTGACGGCTACCGCGCCAATCCTGAGTACGCTTTATCCACCCTCAAGGCCGCCATCCTGGGCGGCGCCGGCAGCATCGTCCTGTGCGACACCAACGGCGGCAGCCTGCCCTGGCAGGTCGGCGAAGCTGTGGACGAAGTGATGGCCCAGGTGCTCGGCCGCACCCTGGACTGGTGAGGGGGGCAAGCTCGCGCCATGTCGACCTCGGCATTCACGCTCACAACGACAGCGAAACCGGCGTCGCCAACACGCTGGAGGCGGTGCGGCACGGCTGCACGCAGGTGCAGGGCACCGTCAACGGCTACGGCGAGCGCTGCGGCAACGCCAACCTGGTCAGCATCATTCCCGACCTCCAGCTCAAGATGGGCCTGCGAGTGTACCACCGATGAAAACCTGCGCCAACTGCTGGAGCTCAGCCGCTACGTCAGCGAGCTGGCCAACCAGAACCCCGACAGCCACCAGCCGTTTGTGGGGCAGAGCGCCTTTGCCCACAAGGGCGGCACGCACGTCAACGCCGTGGTCAAGTACGTGATGAGCTACCAGCACATCGATCCGTCGCTGGTCGGCAACGAGACGCGGGTCCTGGTCAGCGAACTGGCCGGCAAGGACAACATCGCCGTCAAGCGCCGCGAGTTCGGGCTGGAAGGCCTCAGCCGCGAGCAGGAACGTGCGGTGCTCCAGCGCATCAAGGACCTGGAGAACGCCGGCTTCGCGTTCGAGAGCGCCGAGGCCAGCATCGACCTGATGCTGCGCCGGGTGCGGCCCGACTACACCGCGCCCTTCGAGCTGGTCGACTATACCGCCACCGTCGAACACCGGCACGGGCGCGGCATGTTTAGCGAGGCCACGGTCAAGGTCAAGATCGGCGACCGCGTCCTGCACGAGGTGGCGGAAGGCAACGGCCCCGTCAACGCGCTCAACCGGGCGCTGCGCAAGGCCATCGGGCAGTTCTACCCGCGCCTCCGCCTGGTGCATCTGACCGACTACAAGGTGCGCATCCTGGACAGCACCAGCGGCACTGCCGCCATGACGCGCGTCCTGATCGACTTCGCCGACGGCGAGCGCACCTGGACCACGGTCGGCGCCAGCACCAATATCATCGAGGCCAGCTGGATTGCGCTGTCGGATTCGGTCGAATACTACATCAGCACCGACGCCGAGCGCAACCACGTCGAATACGGCATGCCCGAGTTCGTCGCCGGCGACGACTAGCACCCCGCCAGCTTTCCCCGTTCTCCGCCCGCTTGCCCCGGGCTGCGTGCGCTGCATACGGGCGAATGTCCCCCTGCCGGCGCACCGAGCTCGGGACGTTCTTTCGTTGATCCCCTTACTGTTTATTTAAGCTTAAACAAAACAATACATCAAATTGCCGATCCGCCCGCGCGGCTTCATGGCTATAGTTGTAGGTGACGACCTACATAAAACGCGGGGGTTCTGGCGCTGCTCCTGCGAGAACACTTACATCTACAAGACTTTCTCGTCTTCGTGCCCCAATAAGGAGTTCGGCCAATGTGTGACACAGGCTAGCCGATGCGCGTTGTGCGTCTATGCCGTCCGACGATTACTTTCTGTCTATATTAAGGAGTCGAGTATTATGAGTGCACCTAGATGGCTCGCCGCACTACTGCTGGTGGCGCTGGTCCTTTCCTCAGCGCCGGCCGCCGTGTCCGCAGCGCCTGCTGCGGCGCCCGGTGCGGCAAGAGCCCGCTGCCGCCGCCAGCACCGCTTACCTGCTTGTCGTGACACCCCCCAAGGTGTCGATCCCAGCCGAAATCGGCGCGCTGCGCGTCGCCGGCTATTTCAACATCGAGCACGCCCGCTACTTCAACACGGTTCAGGCGCAGCTGGCAGCCTTGCAGCAGCAGGGGGCCATCGGTGGATTTCGCGCCGAGCCCGCCGCCTATGCCTTTGTCGTGCGCGGCGTCACGCCGGCTGCACGCGCCGTGCTTGCTGCGTTTGGCCAACTCCAGCCCGCGGGTGACCTGTCGGCCGCCGCCGTCGACGGCCTGAGCCATGCGTACCGGGCGAGCTTAGGGGCCGCCATTGCGGCGGCTGCGCGCCCGCGGTTGCAGGCGGCGCCGTCATCGGCCGCCGCCCCGCCTCCGCCGAGCGCCGTGCAGACGGCGGCGCACAACGCCGCGCACAACGCCGGCTTCTCGGCCGCGGGCGCTGTGGCGGCGGGAAATTTTGTCGCGCCAAATTTCCGCATCCAGCTCAATTCCAGCAGGGTCAGCGGGCAAATCGCCGCCGACACCTTGGTCACCGCGACGCTCAAGACCGCGGCCGGCGTGATCAAGGGCGCCGCGCATAACACCAGCAGCGTCCCCGGATGGGTGGATCTCGACCTCGAAGATACGTACGGCAACCCGGTATTTGTCGCCGCCGCCGACATCCTCGAACTGCAGACGCCGGGCCTGATTACCATTCCCGTCGTCAACTTGCAGGCATCGATCAACGCGGCTGCGCAGACGGCGGGAGGCTTTGCCCCGGCGAATGTGACCACGACTGACAACACTGGGTACCCCTGGCTTTATTTCAGCATCGCGCAAAGCAGCTACATCACGACGACCCCCAGCGGCACGTTTGCGGTCAGCACGACCGCACTCCTGCCGGGACGCACGTGGGAACTGCGCTTTGCCAACGCCGAAAACCAGGAAACGTTTGTCCGCGGCGAGATTCCGATCCTCGTGCTGCGCGGCTACTACGACGACTTTGATGGCGAATACGACGATGACGACGCGTTTGTCAGCGGCGCGGTCGTCGACGCGAATGCCGTGCTCACGGTGACGCTGACGCGCGCCGGGAGCCCGACGATTGTGAACTACACCCGTTCAGATGAGGAAAGCACCTTTGGCCTGCATCTGTACGACCAGTATTTCAACCGAGTTGCCATAGTGGCCGGCGACACCGTGCAGGTGACCGGCGGCGGCGTCACGCTCTCCGCCACCGTCCCCGCCTTTGCAGTTGTCTCCGACCCCAACACCAACACGGTCTCCGGCACAACCAATGCCATGGTGGTCACCGACACCATCAACCTGCCGCAGACCTTGGCCATCTTTCCTGACAGCGTCAGCGACTATTACAAGGATCCCGGTTTTGCCTTTGGCAAGCTGGCGCTTGCGCCTGGCGGCGCCTTTAGCGTCGGCAATGACTTCTACCAATGGGCCGACCCTGACCTTACTGCTGCGCCGCTGGACTGGCCTGCCGGCGAGCAGGGGCACCTGCGCTATGTCGACGCCAACGGCAACGTTATATTTAGCGGGTTCCGCGCCCGTGCCGTCGATCCCATCCTGACGCTGCGCGGCGACAGCGGCTATACCGCCGACAACGTCGTAGCCGGTCTGACCGATGTCAGCGCCGCGGGCACGATTATCCTGCTTGGCGCCGACAACACGGTCAAAGCCCGGAATTTCGTGCAGTCTGGACCCGCCATCGCGACCTCGTTCTCTGACGTCTACGGCAATCCGCTGCCGATCGCCGATGGCGATGCCGTAGTGGCGACCTTCGCCGGGCGCACGACCACGGTTAAGGCCCCGGTGTTTGCGTTTGCCGTGGATCCTGCGGCCGACCTCGTGACCGGCCGGATCACGGGGGCGCTGGTAACCACGACCACGGCCGATGCGCCGCAGTCGTTGGTTGTCTATCCGGCGGTTGGGTCGTCTGCGAACCCTGTCTACGTGCAGCCCGATGCAGAGGGCAACTTCCGGGCCGACTTCAGCGGTCTTGTCGACCTGCTCCCCGGCGGGCGCGGCTACGTCGCCTACGTCGACGCCAATCGCAACACGGTATATGCCAGCTGGCAGGCGCCGTTCGACAAGCCTGTGCTTGCGCTGCGCGGCAAAGACGGATACGTGGACGCGAACTTCGTCCATATCACCCTGCCGCACTTCGCGCCGCAGTCCCCGTGCACCAGCACGATCTTTGTGGTCGTAAAGGCGCAGGACAGCAGCGTCCGCTGGCAGCGGACACTGGCCGCCTGCACGCCGATGGTTGTCCTCGATCTCGACGACGGTCTTGGCAACCCATTGAACCTGAACCCCGGCGACACCGTCGAGGCGACGTATAGGGGTAGCACGGCTGTGGCGGTGGTGCCCACCTTTGCCGTCGTTTCCGACCCGAAAACCAGCACTGTCGCCGGCACGACCAATGCCCCGGTCGCGGCCGCCAGCCCCGGCCTTACGCAGACGCTGGCGGTGTGGCCCACGGCCGAGGACGACTACCTATATGGCAAGTACGTGCTCGCTGCCGGCGGGGCTTTCAGCGCCACCAATCCTTTCTATCAAGCTGCCGACCCCAACGGCAACCCGCTTGATCTTGTCTGGCAGCCGGGCGCCCTGGGGCATCTGCGCTACATCGACGCCGACGGCAACCAGATCTATGCCATCTTCGGCGCCGTCACCGAGCAGCCGGTGCTGCATATTCACAAGGGCGGCAACTGGGTGAGTGGCATGGCGCCGGTCAGCAGCGGACCAGTCACGGTCACTGTCAAGAGCGGCGCCGTCGTCAAGGGCGTGGGGGCCACCATTATCTGAGTTGGGCGGCATGTTCGATGTGCAGATTTTCGACGGCAGGGGCAATCCGATCCGGATCGCCGAGGGCGATGTCGTCGAATTCACACCGCCGCTGACGACCGTCGTGGTGCCGCCGCTGACGGCCGGCATCGACGTGGAAAACGACCGCATCACCGGTAAGGGACCGGCCAACGCCCTGCTAAACATCAGTCTGCGGGGCATGATCAAGTTCCATACGGGCATGACGGTGGCCACAGACAAGGACGGCAACTACGTCCTAGACCTGCGCGGCCTGATCGACATCCAGCCCGACATGTGGGGGTACTTGGCATACCGCAATCCGGACGGCCAGACAATCGCCATCGAGCAGCCGGCCGGCGCTTCCCTGGAAGGCGGTCTCAACACCAGCCGCGTCTGGGGCCAGGCGCCTGCCGCCGACACCCCCGTGCAGGTCACCGTCCAGCGTGCGGGCAGCGTCGTCGGCATGGACACGCTCGTGGCCGATGAAGACGGCGAGTATGTCGCCTTCCTGATCGACGCCGCCGGCCAGCCGGTCATCCTGCAGCCCGGCGACGTGATTGCCGCCACCTTTGGCAGCGGCGGTTCCCGGTCGCTCACGCTGGCTCCCTTGCAGCTGTCAGTCGACCTCGCCGCCAATGCGCTCCGTGGCGTCGGCCCCGCCGCAAGTCTCCTCGGCGTCTGGGCGTATACGGCCCCTGATGAACTGGACACGACGGTGTTGACGGACGGGAACGGCCAATGGTCGCTCGCGCTCGACACCTGGCTGCTGGGCATCGAGGCCGGCGCCACCGCCGACGTGCTCTATACGGCCAACGGGATCGACTACACCTGGCTGGGCGCCGTCGCCCCCGTCTTCTGGGTGCGCGCCACCGACCAGTATGATGACAATGCCGTCAAGGAGGGCAATGTCGTCAACAACCTCGTGACCGGCTTTGCCGCACCGTTTGCGCCCGTCATGGTAACGCTCAAGCGCAACGGCGGCGTGCTGGCCTTTCTCACCCTGGAAGCGGACGAATGGGGCTACTACATGGCCTATCTCCGTGACCGCAACGGCCTGACTGCAGATATCTTGCCCGGCGACGTGGTCGAGGTCCAAAGTGTCGCCGGGCCGCCGGTGAGCGTGACCGTCCCCGTCTTGACGGCGGTCATCGACCTATTCGCCCGCATCATTACGGGTGTTGGCCCGGCGAATGCGGCACTGGGGCTCTACCTGGAACACGGTGGCAGCCAGACCGTACATACTGGACCCGACGGCGCCTTCACGACCACGCTCTACAACCTGGGTGCTGCGAGTGCCGGCCCCCGCGCCGTCGTGCTGACCTATCACGAGCCGCAGGGTAACTGGATCCGGGCGCGCAGCGGGCAGCTGGTCGTGGAGCCCGCGTACCTGGAAGTGCGCTGGGATACGAACAACGCCGATCTGTTCTATGCCAACTACCTGGCGCACGCGGTCTCCGGCAGCGCCGGTGCAGCCCTGACCCCGGTGCAGCTGTCGTTGCACCGCTGGGGCCTGGTCATCGCGACCGGAGCCGTCATGTCTGACCAGGATGGCCACTTCTCCGCCATGCTGCGCGACAGCGACGGCCAGCCCGTGGACATTGAGGCCGGTGACCTGATCGAGATGGCCGCCGGCGCAGTGACACGGTCGCTGATCGTGCCTGAGCTGACGGTGCAGGCGAACCTTGCGAGCCACACGCTCTACGGCACCGGCCCGGCGAATGCCCCGCTCTTGGTCGGGGGCGTCGCCTGTGGCGTCCACCCGGGTCCCTATGAGTTCGACGAATATGTGGTTGATCCTGCCGGCAGCTGGGTGCTGCCGTGCCCCGGGCTGGACCAAGGTGATGCCGGTTGGGTTGCGGTGCAGGACCTGCAGGGCAATCGGACGTATCTGAACTGGAGCACGCCGCGCGTAGCGGTATGGCTTCAACGGCAACATGGTCAGCGGCGTACTCGTCGCCGAGGCAGAGGCACACGTGCAGCTGTGGCGTCTCAACGTCATGGTCGCCGAAACAGTGGTCACTGCCGACGAGGCTAACGGCTGGTTCTGGGCCGAGTTCCTAGGCAGCGGCGGCAACCCGTTCATTATTCTGCCCAACGACACGGTCGTCGTAGTGTATGGGGAACAGTCGATCACGGTGCCCGTGGTGTCGCTGTCCGCCTCAGTCGACAGCGCCGCCGATCAGGTGACGGGCAGCGGCCCGGCGAGCCAGGCGCTGACTCGTCGGGATCATGACCGGCGGGGCGCAGGCCATGCGCCACGTTACCACGGGGGGCGACGGCGCTTACGTCGCCGACTTCCGGGGCGTGCGTGATCTCCAGGGCGGCGACTACGTCGACGTCGCGCATATGAATGCCGACGGCAATTTCGTCTACCTCGAGCATGCCGCACCGCTCGTGCGCATCAACCTGGGGAGCGACATCGTCGACGGCTATGCCACTCCGAACGCCATGGCCTCGGTCGTGCTCAAGCGCGGCGGCAGTGTGATCGCCACGACCAAGGCTCCGACGGGCATGGACGGCGCGTTCTCGGCCTTCTTCCTGGACAGCGAAGGTAACGTGATCAATCTCGTGGCCGGCGACGTGGTAGAAGTCACCGCATCTCCGACTGTGGCCTCCTCTGCTGTCGGCCTGACCGCAGTCGTTGACCCGACGCTCGACCGAATCAGCGGCAGCGCGCCGGCTGGTGCCGCCGTGCTCGTTACAGCCTATCGCTGTGAGCCTTTGGAGTGTTTCTCATACAGCGCAACTGCGATCGCCGGCGCCGACGGCAGCTACAGCCTGGATCTGGCTGGCATCTTCAACCTCGACCTGACAAGCTATGCCTATGCCCAGGTTGAGGATGGTGCAGGAAATATGACGTCGTTCACGTCAACACCCTCTGAGGTGCCCCAACTTGCTGGTGTGGAAAGCGCCCTCCAGGCTGAAGGCGCAAAACTGCTGGCGAGCGCGTTCGGCACCGGCAATCCTGGTAACCTTACGCCGCCGATGGTGGTGAATGCAGTAGGCCCCGGCAAGCTGTTCTTCATCGCGAGCGGCGGAACGCTGGTCGTTACCGCACCCGACGGGACAATCATGCGCTCGGAAAACGGCTATCTGACGGTCGCCAACCCTCTCAGCGGCAGGTGGCTGGTCCAGGTGCAGGTTGCCGGAAATGTGCCATTCGACAACGGTACGCAGTACACCATGGCCGCCGGCCAGGGGCTGTACACGGTCTACATGCCGATCGTCAAGCTGCAGACGAAGAAGTAAGAGACGCAGGGAGCCGCACAGTCTATGCCGTGCGGCTCCCACGCTTGGTCAGCAGCACAAAAAACAGCGGCGCCAGGCCTGCCTGGCGCCGCTGTTTTTTGTGGGACTGAAATCCACTCTGGTTAGACCCTGCGTTCCCGGAACGCGCGGAAGATCATGAAGAAGCCGCCGATGAACATCCATACTGCGGCGGCCCAGATCATGGACAGGCCCCAGCCCGGGACGCCATAGTTGCCGATCAGGATCATGCCCAGGATCAGCATCAGCGCACCCATGACACCAGGGCCCCAACCGCCGCCCCGGAAGGCCAAGACCAGCAGCGTGATGCCTTCGAGCAAGCCCCAGATCCCTAGCACCAGCACAAAGATCTGCGGCAGCGCAACGCCGGCATAGACGGGGTAGATGAGGATCCAACCACCGGCCAGGATCCCGATAATGCCCATGAACAGCTTCCAACCCCACTGACGGTGGTCAAAGAAGATGTGGACGATGTTCATGATGCCGTCGACCAGCCACCAGATACCGATCAATACGATCAGCATCTCGTAGGTGCGCAACTGGGTCGTCAACGAACCGAAGAGAAGCAAGCCGCCGATAATGACGGCGGCAATGCCAAGGATGAGTGTCATCCACCAGGGACGGCCGAGTGGCTGTGCTGCGCCGCCGCCGGCTTTGCTGCAACTGCTGTCATGCGAAATCTCCTTGTTTGAAAATAGTATTATTGCTCACGACTGCAAAAGACGCTGCTGTCGATAGGCTACCATGCGGTGCGGCGCGCGACTACCACCAAAAAGATAAAGAAATGGGGAGAAAAGGAAGGATTACCGGCCGCGCTGCGCGCCTTCTACAGCGGCAGCCAGGTCCCAATCCCGTGTTCTACCGCGCGCCGGTACACTTCCGGCGCCACGGCCATGTCGTCGAGCGCCAGCCCCAGGTTGATCGCCAGCGTCCGTTCGCCGTCGGACTGCCGACCTGGTTTGGCCCCTGCGACCAATTCGCCCAGGTCCGCATATGGATCTGGCGTCTGGCCAAAATATCCCACGCTGCGATAATACTGAAACTGGGCATGGTCGTCGGTTGTGATCCTGTCCATCTGCGCCAGGGCCGCCGGCTGCCAGTAGCTGTCAAAGTCCACAGCCGAGCCAAAGGCGCCGGGCTGCAGCCAGTCTGCTTCGATTGCCGGCGCCGGGTGCTTCAGGATGGGACCCGAAGTGACGACCAGGTCGGAGGTGATGACTGCATCTCGGGGCGCGTCGACCTCGACAATTTCGATGCCAAGCTTTGTACTCATCTCCACCGCAAAGCGCTGCTGCCGCACCTTGTCCACATCGAAGACGTAGGCGCGGCGCAGTGGGAACACTGCGGCCAGCGCCTCCAGGTTCGTGCGTCCCTGCACGCCGCAGGCCAGGATACCTGCCGTCTCGGACTGCGGGCGGGCCAGATATTTCGCCGAAACCGCCGTGGCGGCGCCCGTGCGATAAGCCGTAATCCAGGTGCAGTCCATGACGCTGTACGGCAGTCCCGTCACCTCGTCGTTCAAGATTAGCAGCCCCGTAATGTACGGCAGCCCCTTCGCCTGGTTGCCTGGATAGCCGCTTACCCACTTGATGCCGGCGGCATGCAGGCCCGGAATATGGGCAGGCATGGCGTGTATAAAGGCGTCAGGCTGCGTGTGGATGCCGGGCTTGGGCGGCATCTCCACACGGCCTTCCCCTTTTTCGCGAAACGCCGTCTCCAGCAGCCCGATCATGGCCGGCATGTCCAGTGCGACCGCCTCGACATCTGCCCGCGACAAATACAGCAGCTCCCCTTCACCCACAACAACCCCCTTTATCGCGCCTCAGTTGCCTTCAAGCAACTGGTTGCCTTCAAGCAACGTGGGTTGCCGTTACCTTCTTAGTCCTGGACCTTGCCAAACACCGCCACTACGTTTTGCCCGCCAAAGCCAAACGCGTTGACGATAGCGTAGCGGGCATCGACCGGCTCGGCCTGGTTGCCGACGATGTGCAGATCGATCTCCGGGTCGGGCGTGTAGTTGATGGTCGGCGGCATGCAGCCTTCGTTGAGCGCACAGACGGCCGCCACGGCCGACTGCGCGCCGGCAGCACCCAGCGCGTGGCCCACCATGCTCTTGATGCTGGTGATCTTCATGTCGTAGGCGGCATCGCCAAAGGCCCGCTTGAGCGCCTTGGTCTCGCCGATGTCGTTGAGCACCGTGCCCGTGCCGTGTGCAAATACGGCGCCGATATCCTGCGGCTGCAGGTGCGCCATCTGCAGCGCGCCCGACAGCGCGCGCGCCGCGCCCATGCCCTCGGGATCCGGCGCCGTGATGTGGAAGGCGTCGGCGGTCAGCTTGCCGCCCAGCACCTCGGCGTACAGCCTTGCCCCACGTGCGCGGGCGTGTTCTTCCGTCTCCAGAATCACGGCGGCGGCCCCTTCGCCGGCCACAAAGCCGTCGCGGTCGATCGAGAACGGGCGGCAGGCATGTTCCGGATCGTCAAAGCGGCTCGACAGCGGCCCCATGCGCCCAAACGCGGCCATGGTCAGCATCGACATGATCGATTCGGCGCCGCCGGCAATGATTACGTCGGCCTCGCCGCGCTGCAGAAAGTGATAGCCTTCGATAATCGAATAGTGGCCGCTGGCACAGGCGGCCGTGCTGGTCATCACCGGGCCGCGCGCGCCGGTCTCAATCGAGACCACGCAGCTCACGGCGTTGGCCATGGCGCTGGGCACGACAAACGGGCCGACCGACCGCCAGCCCTTTTGCACCACGTCGAGCGCCCCTGCTTCAATCTCGGTAATGCCGCCGCCGCCGGTCGCCATCAAGACGCCGACGCGGTCCCAGTTGCTCTCGTCAATGGTCAGCTTGGCGTCGTCAAGGGCCTGCCGGCTGACGGCGACGGCGAACTGGGTGGAGCGGTGGATGCGGCGCGCCGTCTTGCGATCCAGGTAGGCGCTGGGATCGAAGTCCTTGACCTCGCAGCCGATGTTGAACGGCATGTCGTGCGTGTCAAAGTTCGCAATCTTGCCCGCGCCGGATTTTCCTGCGACCAGGTTGCGCCAGAAAGTCTGCACGTCGTTGCCGATGGGGGTCAGTGCCCCCATGCCCGTAATAAACACTCGTGTCATATCAGTTGCTCACTTTCAAGGCGGGAGCCAATAGCACGCCGCCGTTACGGAGTTTGAAAAAAGGGCGCAGACGACTGCGCCCTTCGCAAATTACGCGAAACCGTGTATGCTTGCAGAATAGTTCAAAATCATAAGATTAAAGTTTTAATGCTGTTCTCATTATACGGAATGCCGCATTCGCCGTCAAAAAAACATGGTCAACCCGTTGTAAGGTGTCGCCCAAACGATTATGAGTGAAGAACAGCGCCCCGTACTGCCCCAACTCGGTCTAGCACTAAATACAACACCGAACCTCCCCCCGGAGTTGCGCGATGCGCTGCTTGCCTACGTACAAATGTGGGGATCGCCCGACGAAATGCTGGAGCTGGTGGCTGCTCTGCGTGAAGTCCACGGCCCGCTCCTGTTCCTGCTCGACTACCAGGCGCAGGCGCTTGTACGGCCTTGGTCGCTACGAAGAGGCGCTCGATCTGATCGAACGCCGCCAGCGCCGCAGCTCGTCCGTCACGACCCAGATGCGTGAAGCCCAGGTCTTGCTGGCTGCCGGCCACAGCCAACACGCACGCAGCATTGCGCATGAACTTGGCCGCGCCTACGGGCGCAACGGCGGCGCAGTGACCGTTGCCGCCGAAACACTGGCGGCACTCGGCGACACCGACGCTGCCTCTGCCTTCTTGCACAGTTACCTCGAGTACCGGCCGCGCGATCTGCTTGTTACGCTGGCCTCCATTGCGCTGACACTGCAGCTGGCGGGCCGCAGTGAGGCCGACGAGCAGCTGCAGCGTCTAGGCGCCGGTATCCCCGCTGGAATTCGCGACGATGAGCTGCGCCGGCTGCAGTCGTTAGCCGAAGAGCTTGGCCGCCAGCAAACTGCCGCAGCTGCCGGTCTCGAGCTTCAACGCCGGCGCCAGCACCAGTTGGAGCAGTTGAACGAACAGCTGCGCCCCTTTGTGGGCGACGACAATGTGCTCGCCGCTGATCCTGAACGCTTCTACCGGCTGCACAACGGCCCCGAGTCGGTCCCTGTCAGCGCACGCGAACGCAGCCAGATCGAAGTCGAAGTGATACGCAATTTCGGGTTTGACAAGCTGCGCGAGGGCCAGGTCGAAACCATGGCTGCGGTGCTTCGCGGGGAATCCATTCTCACGGTCATGCCGACCGGTGCCGGCAAGTCGCTCTGCTACCAACTGCCTGCGCTGGTGCTGCCGCACGCGACGCTGGTGATCAGCCCGTTGATCGCATTGATGAAAGACCAGGTGGAAGGTCTGCCGAGCGCGGCCCAGCGTCTGGCTACCTTTGTCAACAGCTCGCTAAGCGAAACCGAGCTGGCAGCGCGTATGCAGGCCATTGCCCAGGGCCAGTACAAGTTGATCTACGCTGCGCCCGAGCGGCTGCGCCAGCGCACCTTCCTCGGTGCGCTGCGCCAGGCAAAGATCAATCTCTTTGTCGTGGACGAGGCGCACTGCGTCAGTATGTGGGGCCATGACTTCCGTCCCGATTACCTCTTTATCGAGGAAGCGCGCCACGAATTGGGTAACCCGCCGGCACTGGCGATGACCGCTACGGCTCCGCCGCGCGTGCGCGACGAGATCGTGGAGTACATCTCGGACGAGGAGGAGGAGAGCGGGGCCGCGACAGTCGAGCGCCCACGTGTGATCGCACTCGATATCTTTCGCCCCAACCTGCATCTGTCGGCCCTTCAGTTTCATAACGAGGACGCGAAGCAGGAAGCCCTGCTCAAGTTTGTCGCCGGCACCGAAGGCAGCGGAATCGTCTATGTCAACAGCCGCCACAAAGCGGAGATGCTGGCGCTTGCCCTCAAGAACGTGGGCGTCCAGGCCGAAGCCTATCATGCTGGGCTGGAAAGCACCCGCGGTCCGGTGCAGGACCGCTTTATGAAGGGGACGACCCGTGTCATCGTCGCCACCATCGCCTTTGGCATGGGTATCGACAAATCCGATATTCGGTTCATCGTGCACTTTCACCCCTCGCGCAGCCTGGACTCCTACTACCAGGAGGTAGGGCGCGCCGGCCGTGACGGCAAGCTGAGCCACGGTGTGCTGTTTTACTCCATCAACGACTGGGCGAGCCTGCGCCGGTGGGCTACCTCTGACGAATACAAGGTGGAGTTTCTAGAGCAGGTGTATGCCGCAATTGCGGCGCAGTTGACTGACGGTGAACCGGGCACCACGGGCGCGGAGGCAGGTACTATCGCAGGCCCCATCGATGCGCGGCGCTTGCAGCAGGTGATCAGCACCGAAGGCAAAAAGGTCGACGAGACGGCCGTGCGCGTGGCTATCAGCCTCCTCGAACGCGCCGACCTGCTGGCGCGCGGTTTTGATTTGAGCCAGGAACTCGCCATTGCAGTTCCCAAGCGCCTGCCCGACGGCGGCGCGCGAGCACAAGGGTATGCTGCGGCTGCTCAAAGGCCTGGCGCTCGAGGCAGGCCAGTCGGCCGTGTTTGCCACGGCCGACGTTGCCCGCTTTATGCGTTGGGAACCCTACGACGTCGAATCACACCTGCTGCGCTGGCAGGCAGATGGGTGGCTCATCGTGCGTGGGTCGCGCCGCTCCATGTTCATGCAGCTGCCGCCGCGCCCGGCCGATGCCGCCCAGCGGCTGGAACGCGTGCTGGCTCATTCGCAGGCTCTGGCCCAGCGCCGCATTGAAGACATGATCGGCTACGCTACCAGCGAGACCTGCCGCCACGGCTACATCAGCGCTCATTTCGGCAGCCCGCCGCGCACCCGCTGCACCGTGTGTGACAACTGCACGGGCATCCGGCCGGATATCGAGGTGCCCGAACTTGTCATGCACCTGGCCCCCGACAGCTGCCGACGTCGAGCCCATTATCCTGGACTGCCTGGTCAGCCTGCCGCGCCCCGTCGGCCGCAGCGGCCTGGCGCGCATCCTGGTCGGCGCCCTGCGCGCACCGTTTGGCCCTGATAAGGCGCGCCACTTTGGCGCGCTCAAAGGGCATGCCCGAGGCCCTCGTCAGCGAGCATATCGACAAGCTGATCGAAGATGAGCGCCTGCGCCAGTACGCTTCTAATGGATTTCCGGTAATCGCCGCTACACTGCGTGGACGGGCCGAGGCCGAGGCGTGGTTGGCGGAGCACCCTGACCTGGCCGGCTATGGCGAGCCGCTTGCAGGTCCAGGAACCTGAGGCGGCCGAGCCTGAACCGGCCGAAGCCGAAAAATACACGGGACTGCAAAAGGCGCTCTGGTTGTGGCGCCGGCGCACGGCCGAGGAACTGGGCCAACCTGTCTACGTGATTATGAGCAACGAGGTCATGCTGCGCGTGGCCGAGCTGCGCCCGCAGACGATGGACGAGCTTGGCGCCGTGCCTGGCATCGGCGCACAGCGGCTGCAGCACTATGGCAAGGCGGTTCTAGACATTATCAAGCTGCATCCGGCCCACGACGGCGACCAGGAACTGCTGTCCACCCAGCGCCAGGCGCTGGCCGAAGCCAGCGAAGGGGGCAAAGCCGCTGCCGGCAAGATCCGCCAGGCGGCTGCCTCGGCCAGTTCGCCGCAGCTCGAGCGCAAGATCCTGATGAAGCTCCAGGAGATTCGCCAGAAGCGTGCCGTCTCCGAGCGCACCAAGCCCTACAGCATCGCCCCCGACAGCCTTCTGCGCGCCATCGCCCAGCGCGCCCCCGCCAGCACCGACGATCTCTACAACATTCCCGGCTTTCGCAGCAGCGGCCTCGCCACCGACGCCACGCAAATCGTCACCGCGATCGCGGCGCTGAGAGGGTAAGAGAATGTCCCCGGGACATTCATCTAGGCAATCGCTTCTCTCAGCTTGTAGTGCACTTCGCTCATCTGCCGCAGCCGATCCGCCGCCTGTTCGGCGGTAATATCGCGCTGCGGATTGGCCAGCATTTCATACCCGACCATGAACTTGCGCACGGTCGCCGAGCGCAGCAGCGGCGGGTAGAAGTGGGCGTGGAGCTGCCAGTGCGGATGGTTGTGCCCATCGGTCGGCTGCCCGTGCCAGCCCATCGAGTACGGGAAGCTGATCTCGAATAAGTTGTCATAACGTGTCGTCAGTCGCTTGAGAATGTCGGCCAGCGCGTCGCGTTCGTCATCTTCCAACTGCGGCAGCGACTGTACGTGCCGGCGCGGGATCAGCAGCGTCTCAAACGGCCACACTGCCCAGAAGGGCACCACGCGCCACCCAGTGATCGTTCTGGACGACGACCCGTTCGCCGGCCGCAAGCTCTACATTGACATAATCAAGCAGCAGGGGTGAGCGATGGCGCTCAAAATACTCGCGCTGCTGCACGTCTTCCTTGGCCGGCTCGAGCGGCACGGTGTAGTTGGACCACAGCTGCCCGTGCGGGTGTGGGTTGGACGCACCCATTGCCGCACCCTTGTTCTCGAAGAGCTGGACGTAGTTGATCTCTGGCCGGGAACCGAGGTCGACGATCTGCTCGGCCCATAGATCCACCACCTTGCGAATCGCCGTAACATCCAACTCGGGCAGCGTCAGGTCGTGGCGCGGGCTGAAACAGATGACACGGCAGATGCCGGTTTCGGCCTGCGCCTGCAGCAGTTCGCCCTGGCTCACATCGCCACGTGGCCCATCCGGCAGCAGGGCCGCAAAATCGTTCGTAAACACGAACGTGTCGGTATAGGCCGGGTTGTGTTCGCCGCCAACCCGTTCGTTGCCCGGGCAGAGATAGCAGGTTGGATCATAGCTGGGCCGGTTGTCGGGCGGCGTCTTTTCGACCTGTCCCAGCCACGGCCGCTTTGTGCGGTGTGGGGACACCAGCACCCAGTCGCCGTTGAGCGCGTTGCGGCGCCGGTGCGGATGTTCGGTAGGAATAAAGCCTGCGGCGGATGGTGACGGCTTGCTAGACACGCTGTGCCTCCTTCAGGGCGTCCTGCGCCAGCGCAAAGGCCCCGACCACGCCGGCACGGTTGCCAAGGCCGGGCGGCACGATATACTCGTCGATCTTCTCCTGGATCTGCGGGCGTTGGATGTAGCCGTTGAGCAGGCGTACGACCTCGCTGCGGATCTGTGGGAAGAGGTGAGCCTGATCCATCACGCCGCCGCCCATGATGATACGCTGCGGCGACAGCACGGTGATGATGTTGACGATGCCCAGCGCCAGGTACTTGGCTTCCAGCGCCCAGGCCGGGTGATTCGGCGGCAGGTCCCGCGCATTGGTGCTCCAGCGCCCCTCGATCGCCGGGCCGCAGGTCAAACCTTCCCAGCAGTCGCCATGATAGGTGCACCAGCCCGGATAGGGATCTTCATGCAAGTCGTGCGGAACGCGCATATGCCCCATCTCGGAATGCATCAGCCCATGGATCAATTTGCCGTTGACCATGCCGCCGCCGCCGAGACCGGTGCCGACCGTCAAGTAGACAAAGGTGTCGAGCCCTTGGGCGGCGCCCCACCGGTGCTCGCCCAGCGCCGCGCCGTTGACATCTGTGTCAAAGCCGACGGGCACACCCAACTCTGACTTGAGCGCGCCCACAAAGTCCGTATGTGCCCAGTAGGGCTTCGGCGTGGTGGTCACATAGCCGTAGGTGGGCGACCGTGGGTCTGGATCGATCGGCCCAAAGCACGAGACGCCGACCGACGCTAGTGGTCCCTCGCGCCGCCTGGCTGCGGAAAAATGCTATGGCCTCCGGTATCGCCTCTGACGGTTTGCTGGTGGGAAAACGCACTTCCGCGCGGATATCGTCGGGACCGCTGCCGACTGCACACACAAACTTGGTGCCGCCGGCCTCAATGCCACCCCAAAGCTCCATATCGCTCCTCACTTTTCTGGCTGGTTGGGCTGAATCTTTTCCGGTTAGTGTATCACAGGCCGCCCGGATCAGCCGCGTCTACCAGGCAATCCCACATCAGGTTCAGGTTCAGAGCGTTCCACCAGCGCGAGCCCATTCGTCAGCTCAACGACCTGTGCCGACAGCGCATCCACCTTCTCCTCCGGCAGCTTGATCACAAAGGTGGCGTCGGCAGCAAACTCCTGCCGAACCACCTCGGCCTCGAAGTCCGCTAACAGGCGCTGGAACGGTGTTACGGCGCCGTAGTCGATCACGACCACGACTTCAGCCATGGCTACCTTTTCCACGACCGGCAGCGCCTGCAGGCCAAGCTGCACGCCGCCGCTGTAGGCCTTGACCAAGCCGCCAGTACCCAGCAGCGTGCCGCCAAAATAGCGCGTGACGACGGCGACGATGTCGCCGACGCCGCTGTGGAGCAGAACATTCAGCATGGGACGGCCGGCCGTGCCGTGCGGCTCGCCGGCATCGCTCATGCCGATCTGCGAGGTGCTGCCCGGTGGGCCCACGACATAGGCCCAGCAGTTGTGGCTGGCGTCGGCGAATTCTGCGCTGACTTGTGCTATAGAGGCGCGCGCTGCTTCGAGCGAGGGGGCTGGCCCGACGGTGGTTATGAAGCGGCTGCGTTTGATCTCTTCCTCGACGCGCTGGACGCCGGCATGGTACAAGGTAACGACCGGCGGTCATCGCCCGCTTGGTTTCTTGTCTACCCAGTCTTCGTCCAGGTCGTCTTCAAGATCGTCGTCCAGGTCGCCCAATTCGTCGTCTTCGTCAAGCTCATCGTCCCACTCGTCGTCAAGTGCCGAAGCGCCGTTGAGACGGCCCACATCGTCCAGATCGTCCTCATCGTCGAGCGAGTAACCGTCCAGATCGTCCCATTCCTCGCCGTCGTCGTAGGCGACGTCTACTTCCAAGGGGTGCGCACTGATAACTTCAAGCTGCACACCGCAGCTCGGGCAGACGATCCGTTGGCCAATGCGCACACGTCCCCCAATGTTGAGTTCAGCGTCACATTCCACACAGAGGGCTGACATAACACTGCCTTTCCAGAATTGAACCGCTCTCGTGTCAAAATCGAGTTTATATCGTTCTAGCACGAAATTGGCGCGCTGGCAAGGGGTTGGCTGAATTTGGTGCAGGTGGCTCCCTCGTGTGTGTTATGGGTGGCAGCGCTGCAAGCGACGTTGACATTCCGTCCACCGAGGGCTACAATCTATGCAAAACTGGCCGCTTCCAAACCTCCAAGATCAATCCATGACGGTTTACATAGCCTACCTAGCCGACGAGCAAGCTGGAGCCCCGACCGGGGTGCGTATCGTAGAGCCGCCGCCCGATACGCATCAAGCCCAGCGCGGAAACTTCTATGCCCTTGTGGACCTGCAGGGGCTGGACGATGCCGCCGTCCTGACCGAGCGGATCCTCAGCGCCATGCAGCGCACCTACTACACGACCAAGGGTACGCAGTCACAAGTATTGACCGACACGATGCGCTCTGCGCAGCAGCTGCTCGAGGCAGAATACGGGCAGCGCAGCGCCGACTGGCGGGCAGGTGTGATCTGCATTGGCCTCATGAGCGACCGCCTGGCAATTGCGGGCATGGGCGACGCATTTGCCTTTGTCACGACCGACAACGGTGGCGTCAACGTCTACCCGCCCGACCGCCTGAGCAGTCCACTTAATGCCGACGACCCATTTGCCCTGTGGCCGCTCCATCGCCAGAAGGTTGAGTCCGGTGGTGCGTTGATCGCCGGTGGCGCCGAGTGGCTGGATCGCGTTTCACCGCGTACTCTGGCCAGCGCCGCCGCCTTTGTCACGCCCGGAAAACTGCCAGGACGCCGCCGACGGCCTCCGCGAGCAGGCCGGCGTCACGGACATTCCGGGCCTGCTGCTGGTGTTTTCGTGGAGCGATGGTGACGACTCGCCTGTACCCGCTCAAGGTGCCGGCGAAGGGCCGCCTGCCGCACGCCTCACCGGGCCCCCACCGGTTTCGGCAACACCATCGACAGCGTCATCGACAGCGTCCGGTCAGCTCGCCGTTCGATGCATCTTCGGGCGTTCCACCCGCGGCGAAGGCTGCGGCCGTGTACGCTGCATCGACCTCGCCCCCTGCCGGCGCGGTGCCGGCCGCGCGGTCGCGTGCCGGCGCCGGACTGCCGACCGCCCTCAACGCCTCGCCACCTGTCGTCAGTGCCCCTGAGGCGGCATCTTCTTCCGCCGGCCGTACTCTCGCAGCAGCAGCCGTGGTCGAGGTGGATACTGCCGCAACCACAGCACCAGCTGCTTCGCCAACCGCACTCGCCAACCGCACCGCCTCCGGCTGCAGGGGGAAGCATAACCACAAGCCCAGGGGTACCAGCAGTACTGGCGGCCGGCGCTCTCACCGGCCTGAACCGGGCACGCGGCATGTTTGCCAGCATTCTTCCAGACCGGAGCGCAGCGCCCGCACCCAATCCTTGGGCCGGGGCGGCGGGCACGGAAGCGGCAGTGACCAGCCGCACCGCCAGCACGCGCTGCCAGCACGACGTTCGTGCCACCCCCCGCCGCCACCGGCAGCCGCGCGCGTCTCTTTGTAGCCATTGCCGTTATCCTGCTGCTGCTTGTGCCTGCCGTCGTTGCGGGCATGTACTGGCAGCAGGGGGCCAGCAACCGCTCGGAGGCTGAGTCCTTGTTGGACCTGGCCCAAGCGCGCCTGCTCAGCGCACAGGGCGCCTTGGACCAGGAAGACAAGTCGACGGCGCGTGCCCTGCTTACCGAGGCCTACGACTACGTGCTGCAAAGTGAGGAGATCCTCGGTCGCACCACGCGCAGCAGCGACCTGATCGACCAGATTCGCGCTGAACAGCAGGAGGTGATGCAGATCACCCCGCTCTATGGCCTTACGGCGCCGCTGGCGACCTTTCCTGCCGATGCCTCCCCGCACCGGGTGCAGGTGATCGACCAGGATGTCTATGTCATGGACACCGGCCGCGGCGAAGTTACGAAGTATCGCCTTGACGCCAATGGCGAGACGTTGGTCGACCAAGGCCAGATCGTGCTGCGCGAAGGCGACGTCGTCAACGGCGTTACGGTTGGACCGCTGGTCGATATGGCCTGGCAGTCGCCTATCCCCGGTTACGAAGACAAGGCCAGCCTGCTCCTGCTGGACGGCAATAACCGTGTCTTTCGCTACAACTCGGTAGACGGCAGCACGTTGATCAGCTTTGGTGATCCGTCGCCATGGCAGAAGGCGACCCAATTGGAGGTCTTCTCCGACCGGCTCTACGTCGCCGATGAAACAGCCAATCAGATCTATCGCTACGCGCCTGGTACCTACCAGGACCCACCGGTTCCCTGGTTCCAGCCGACGACGCAGGTCAGCTTGCAGGGTACCGAAGCCCTGCGCATCGACGGCGACATCTGGCTGCTGTTTAATGATGGCAAGGTCGTGCGTTATCATGCCGGCGAGCAGGTTCCCTTCAGCCTGGATGACAGCGTGGCGCTGCCGGCCGATCCGGTCGACCTGTATGTCAGCCAGTCGGTCAATGACCCCTCGATCTACCTGGCCGATGCCGCCGAAGAGCGCATCTTGTTCTTCAATAAGGAGAGCGGCGAGTTTCAGGGCCAGTTTCAGGCCGCCGAGGGCCGCCCCTTGCGCGGCCTGCGCAGCATCTACATCGACGAAGTGCGCGGCACCCTCTTCATCCTGACCAATGAAGCACTCTACGTGCAGCGCCTGCCCCGTTGATTCCCTACTTGTAGCGGACTTCCCTTCACCTGCAGAGCGAATACGACTGCAGGACCCCCAGCCCTGACCCATCTCCATTTGTGCACAATGCCGCGCGCTTGTGCTATACTCGACTCCATATGGCGTCAAATGGTTCGCAATATAGACCAGTCAATCCCACTCCTCAGCCGCGCCGTTCCAGGGCTCGGCTGATTGCTGTCAGTACCACAATCGTCTATTCTGTCGTCGTTCTGGTGCTGGCCGGCGTGTTGGGCGCACGGCTGAACACGTGGGCACGTGAACGTATCGTTCAGTCTTCCATCATCGCCTCACTCGACCAGGAAACGAGCGTTGCCGCTGCGCCGCCACCTGCGGTTGCCACAACGGCTCCCGGCCAGGAAGCCGCGGCCGTCGTGCCGACGGCAACGCCTGCTCCCGTTGTGACGCCCACCCCGGCGCCGATCAACGTGCTGCTGTTGGGGACAGACGAGCGGCCGGACGAAGGCGTGCCCTTGCGCACGGACACCATGATCCTGCTGTCGCTCGATCCGTCCGGCCAGACGCTTGGGCATGCTCTCGCTGCCGCGCGACCTGTGGGTGCCCATACCCGGCAAGAATACGACGGCAAAGATTAACACTGCTTACACCATCGGTTCGCAGACCAACTATCCTGGCGGCGGCCCGCAGCTGGCGAAGGACACCGTGAGCAGCTTTATCGGCCGCCCGGTGGACTACTATGTACGCGTCAACTTTGACGGCTTTCGCGAAATCATCGACCTCATTGGTGGGGTGGACATCAATGTCCCCTACACCATTCACGACGAGGAGTATCCCACCGAAGATTACGGCGTGGAGACCTTCGACCTCGATGCGGGGCTGCAGCATCTAGACGGCGCAACTGCGCTCAAGTATGCCCGCACCCGCCATGGCGACAGCGACTACAGCCGCGCCCGCCGCCAGCAAGACATCATCCGTGCCGTGGCCAACAAGGTGCTCAACGCGGGGATGATCCCGCAGCTGCTGGGCAAGGCGCCGCAGCTGCTCGTTTCGGCCCAGAACACGATCCAGACGGACATCCCGATCCCGACCGGGGTCGAGCTGGCCAAGCTGGTCAACAACTCCACAATGCGCGAAATCCGCCAGTTGGTGCTCGACAGCCACTATGGCGAGGAGACCTACAGCTCTGATGGCCAGTGGATTCTGCTGCCGGATCGGGCGCAGGTGCGCACGGCCTTAGAGCAGTTCTTCAGCCCGGCTGCGGCCGCGGTGGCGACGGCCAGCGGCGGTCCGCTGCGCGTCGAGGTGCTCAACGGCACGGCACAGGCCGGCGTCGCCGCTGCCACCGCCGAACTGCTCAAGGCCCAGGGCTGGGATGTCGTCTCCGTGGGCGATGCCGACCGCAAAGACTATGTTCAGACGATCGTCATCAACTACGCCGCCCCTGCCGCTTCGGTCCAGAAAATCAGCACCGACCTCAGCCTCGAACCCAACCTGGCGACCCTTAACGGCCTCAACGCCCGGTCATCCGTCGACCTGCGCATCGTGGTCGGTGCCGACCTTCTCCCCCGCCTGCGTTAACGCGAACGTGCCGGGGACCTCTAAGGTCCCCGGCACGTTGATCGTCGCGATCATGTCCCGGGGACGTCTCACAACGTCCCCGGGACATCGCCCTAGCTACCACACAATATGCGTCACCTTCCCCGGCTCGCCAACGGGGGCCATCACGATACCGCCGTGATACGCCTGTGCCAGGTGCCCGGCCACTTCGAACAGGTTGCTCAGCGGTGCGCCTAACCCCGCGCTGCGCGCATATTCCACCAACGGTGACCCGGCTGCGTACTCCAGGCCTAATCGATTCCACGCTGCCGCCCGGATGATCTCGGGCAGGGGCGCTGCGGCAGGCGCAGCCTGCATGGCGGGCTTAGCCGCCACGGCGTGCCTGCATCGCCGCTGCCTGTGGTGCAGCCGCCTGCGGTCCCGCCTCGCGCATCACGCCTGGGATAAAGATCTTGTGGTCGCCCTCCGGCAGCCCCGGCAGCGTCACGGCGCCCCTGGCCACCGCCTGCCAGACGACAAAGACCGAGATATGCTGCTTGGCCGGCATGCCGCCGCCGCACATGACCTCGGCCGGCAGGCCAAACGGCACCCAGCACCACGGCCCCATCTCGCCACGTTCCGGCACATAGTTGCTGCCCGGATCCATGACGATGTTTGCCCAGCCCGACCGCTCCTTCGTGCGCGGGTAGCGGAAGCCGTTGCTGCCCTGCACGTAGCCGTTGTAGGCAGAGTTGCCCAGTTGGGCAAAGCCGTCGGACCAATAGAGCATGTCCATGTTTTTGAGCAGCTTGCCGTCCTTGTCCAGAATGGCGGCAAACAGGTGATGGTCTGCGCCCGCATCGTCGAAGTATTCAGGATCGCCAAAGGGCTTGAGATACGTATCGCGCGCCCATTGGTCGACCCCACCATAGACATTTTTGGGATCCCACGAGCCGTCACGCGTGGTGAAGATGTCCTTGATTAGGTAGACATAATCTCCCGCCGGTACAGCATCGGGGCGCTCGGCAATGCTCTTGACCTTCAGGTTAATCGTGTTCACCCAACTGCCGACCCGCCGCTGAATGCTCGGTGTCGGCCCCGGTGTGGGCGTCGGCACGGGGGGCGTGGGGGTAGGAGGCGTTGGGATGGGTGGCGTGGGCGTGGGGGTAGGAGGCGTTGGTGTCGGAGTGGGCGGTGTGGGTGTCGGCGGCGTCGGCTCGGGCGTGACCCCGCGTTTGACAGCCTGCCAGACCACAAAGGTCGAGACCTGCTCGCCGTTGGGCAGCCCGGCGCCGCATAGTACTTCGGCCGGCAGCGGCTTGTTGGGGGCAAAGCACCACGGGCCTGCGTTCCCGCCCGCCGCGTCGTAATTGCTGCTGCCAAACATGACCATCGTCGCCCAGCCCGGCGTCTCGTTGGTCTTGAGTACGTTCCAGGTCGTGCTCCCCAGGTCGGTGAGCTTGCCGAGTCCGCCTGTCCAATAGACGATCTCCTGTCCGGTCACAAACTGCCCGTCCAGTCCGATCATCGCTGCGTACAGGTTTGTGCGCTCGTACGCCTTCTGGAATGCTCCCGTCAGGTATGCATCCTTTGCCCACTGCGGCACGCTGTAGGGGTTGCTTGTCACATCCCAAGAGCCTGCGCGCGTTGTAAACACATCCTTGATGACGTATTCCACGTCGCCAGTCGTCGTGTCAGGCCGCTCGGCGATGGTCTTGATCGACAGGTGCATGCTGTCGGCCCACTGGGTAATGCGCCGTTCCATGGTATCCGTACCTCCGCTTGATGTGGTTGGTGATGTTGGCTGGTCGGTACTCGGTTCTTGAGGCTTGACCGGTGGTATGACTGCCGGCTCGCCTGGCTTGCCTGGTTCAGGCGGCGTCGGCGGTGGCGGGGTTGGCGGGATCTCCCCGCCGCCTGTCCCACCTCGCCCAGATTGGTGCTCGTCCCCTCATCGCCCGGCCCAATGCCTGTGCCCAGGACCTGGGCCTCCTGCCACGTGCCACGCGGTGCCCCTGCTGCAACCTGGTCGGCCACAGCGCCGGATATTTCGTACGTCTGCCACGGGTTGTTGTGGCCGAGGGTGAAGACAGAATAGCCCAGGACGCGCCCGCTAAATCGTTCGAGATAGCGGCCGCTGGTGATCAGCTGTCCAGCATAGCCGGCCGCATCCGTAAAGCCCTGCCAGCCGCGCGGTTGGCCGCCCTGGATCAGGCCGTCGATGCCGTATTCGGTGACGGCGAACTGCACTTTCTTGAACGGCAGCCGGCGCAGCACCTGGTGTTCAAGGCGGTAGCCGTACCAGTCGCGGTCCGGCTTCCATACGTCGGGTGCGCCGTATTGGTGCACCGCCACGATGTGGCCGGCTTGCTCTGCCATCTCGATCGCCGGATAGAGCAGCTGCCACAGCCCCATACGGTCTGCCGTGGGCAGGTCGGGGTTGCCGACGCTGAAGGCGAAGATGGCGCAGAAAAACGTGGCGGCGGCCGCCAGCTGCATGCGCTTGATTTCAAAACGGGTGAGAAGGGGAAGGTCGGCAGGATTGGCCAGGACTTCGTTGGCGATCTGCCAGTAGTTCACGTGCGGTGTCAATCGTCGCATAGTCAATTCATGGGCCCACTGTGCTGCTGCTTCGGGATTGCCTCTGATACGAGTCTCGACGTCCGAATCAGGCACAAAGATACGCCCAACAATGACCGCGTGCGGGCAGGCGGCGCGCAGCAGCGCCATCTCGTCGGGGTTGGGGTCCAGGACGGTGATCAGCCGCGGCTGCCAGCGGCGCAGCAGGTCCAGGTGGGGAGTCACGCCGCCGATAATGTGTGGCCCCAAGATGGCCCCGCGCCCCTGCGTGAGCCGATCCAGGTACGGCGCCGGGTCGCTGTGGCCGACCCAGCCGTCGTCTACGGCAAACGGCCGGATGCGCAGGCCAAAGTGCACATGTGGGTCGGCGGATCTGCCCCCTTGCGTGCCGGACCCGATCGTCCCAATCGCCTGGCCGCCCTTGACTGCTGCCCCTGCCCCTACCGCAAGTTGCCCAAGCTGCGCATAGAGCGACTGTCCCCATTCGTGCCCGAGCAGCACCACCCGGCCATAGCGCGGGTGATTCTCCTCCGCCCGCAGCACCGCGCCGTCCTGCACGGCACAAACCTGTGTCCCCGGCGCCGCCGCCAGGTCCATTCCCTCGTGCCCCAACAGCGGCACACCGTTTACGAGCAGCTTGGAATGTTCTGCCGGGTTATCGCCAAAGCGCTGCACGATGCCGAACGGCTGTGCAAGTGGGGCATTGCTGAGCATAGTGGCACTCCAGGAGCGATCTGTGAAAATACGTCGACGTACACCTAGGAGAACTCCTTACATACTACTTCAACTTCACCTGTAACACAATACCCGCACAGGGCATCTAGGTGCAGGTGAGGTGCCGAGCTCCGCGTGCCTGGCTCGCCTTCGGGCGTCTGCACGCACTGATACAGCGTGCGGGCGCGGCCCGCCCACCACGACAGGCCCGGTTCCGGCAATGCCATCCTGCCCGGCGATACGTGGGGCTTGCGCGCCCGCATACTCACTCCACCGCGCATCAGTTCCAGCCCTGCGCGAACTTGGTAGCCGGCGGAACTGCAGGTTGGCATTCGCCCCTGCGCCAGCTAAGAGCCCCGGGGATGGCGCGCGCTCCTACCTACCCTCCCCAAAGCTCCGTCAAATTGCCGTTGACGGCCGCCAAATGCAGGCGTAATGTGTAGCGTAAGTCCGTCGGCTTCCGGTGCGACTTTATTTCCCTTTTTGTTCCGCCGGCAGGCACATTAATGCCGCACCCCGCCAAGCCGCGTTGCGCGGACAGCCGTGACCTGCTGCCAAGACGTACTACGCATACGTCAAGAAAGGAATATGATGTTTCTCCGCTTTTTGCGCCACGTTCGTCGTCTCCGCCTCACGTCGTTCTCTGTTCTAACCTGCGCACTATGTCTGTCGCTCCTTTTGCCGCTTCCGAGCGCTGCGCCTGTCCTGGCGGCCGGCGAGCCGTCGCTGCAGCCCATTCCAGTCGGCAATCTCAACCCAAATGGCGATGCCTACCCGTCGCTGCCCACCGTGATCGACGATACGCTCTACTTTGTGGCCAACAACGGCCAGTCGCCGCAGCTGTTTCGCACCAGCGGTACGTCAGCCGTCCAAATCAGCGATGTCTATGCCGGCACTTCGGGGCTGGGCTGCATCATGGCGCACCGAATGGTCGAGCCAATCCGCCAAGGCAGCCTCATCCTCTTTGGCGCCGACCCGGCCGGCACCTGCTGGGCCTCGGAAGTGTGGGCGACGACCGGCACGGCTGCCGGCGCGCAGCTCGTAAAACAGTTTAACGGGACAATCTCCACCTGGCGCACCCTCGGCGACCGCACGCTGATCTTCGCCTATGGGGACAACCAGGGAGGCCTGTGGCAGACCGACGGCACCGCGGCGGGCACGACCTTGATCAAAGATGGTTTCACCTTTGACGAGCGCTTTGTGCCGCAGGTCATGGGCGGCGCCCTCTACTTTGCCGCCAAGCACGCCGAGACCGGCGTCACGCTCCACCTTTGGCGCGCAACCCTGACCGATGTAGTGCCACTCGACGTCGACATGTACATGGCAAACATGATGCAGGTCTACGACGACGCGCTCTACCTCTCGCTTTCTAATCGGGTGGTGCGCCTGCCCGCCGGCAGCGACACGGCCGCCGACTTTCACCGCGACGTGCTGCGGCCTGTGGCCCAGATGCAGGTCGTCGGCGACCGCCTCTACCTGATGAACCTCACGTATGCACGGGGGCGGACCGAGAACTGGTGGCGCTACGACGGCGCGACCGATACGCTGGAGAAGATCGCCGGCCAGTGGGGCCGCGTCACGGGGCTGACGCAGATGGGCGACAGCGTCTACTTCTCGGGGTACCCGATCGGCGACCCGACCGCCGACGGCAGCGAGCTTGTGCGGCTGCCGCTGACCTCGACCACGCCGATCTCCATCTCGCCGGTCTTCACCGTGACCGGCACGCAGGATATCGGCGCCATCGTGACGGACGGCAGCCTGCTCTACCTGCTGGTCAATCCCCGCATGATCGACTCGCTCCCGCCCACGGAGCTGTGGGTGAGCGATGGCACGGCTGCGGGCACGCGCAAAGTGGCCGAGATGGCGGCTACGTTCGAGAACACGGATTACGCGGGCTGTCCCTGCATCACCCTGGCGGGCGGGCGCCTCTACTTCGACCGCCAGATGCCCGGCAGCGGCGTAGAGCTGTGGACCCTCGCAGCCCTGGCACCCCCTAAGGTGTTCGTCTACCTGCCGCAAGTCACCCATTAGTCTATGTCCCGGGGACCTCGCAGGTCCCCGGGACGTTTCGGGCTGCGCCGCGCGCACGCTTGGCACCGAACTCTCAGCGATTCTTACTGATTCGCAGCCTGGATGTAGACTACCATCAGAGCAGGCGCAATCCTGCGCCCGTTTGATCTGCTGCGTAAAGAAGGAGCGCTGTTATGTTCAAATTACACCGCGTGCTGCTGGCAGCCGGTCTGCTGGCGGTTTTGGCTGCTGCCTGCCTGCTGCTGCCGCGCACGGCGGCGGCCGTGGCGAAAGCGCCACCCACGCCGACGCCAACCCCGGCCCCTGCCCCTAAATCCTCACCCGAACAGCCCCTGGCTTACGGCGACGGCTGGGTCGCCATGCAGCCGGGCGAATGGCACTGGTACGCGTTCAAGTACGACTTCGACGACAGCGGCGACAGCCGCCAGACCCCGTCGAACATCCGCCTCGACATGAAGCCCGGCGCAGGCGCCGAACTGCTGCTGCTCAACGGCGACCAGGTGCGTGCCTGGGAGCACGGCGAGAAGCTGCAGGGCTTCGGGGTGGCCTCGCCGGTGATCAGCTCGACGCGGGTCAAGGTGGACAAGGGCGAGTTCTGCGAACAGAACCCCCACGACCCGATTTGCGACGACAACGGCAACCGCGCCAACTCGCAGTGCGAGAACCTGCGCGACCCTCTCAGCACCGACAGTTCCTGTAATTTCACGCTCAAGGAGCCGCGCGGCTACTCCACCTGGACAGGCACGATCGGCGCGTCGGGGACGTACTACATCCTCGTCCGCGGCAGCGCACGCGTCGCCGGTCCCATCGAGTACAAGCTCGCCGCGGGCGGCGATGGCCTGAGCATGAAGTGATCGGCATGGGGTGTGCGTCAGGGTTTTTGGCGGACGAAAAACACGGGCACGTGGGCGTGCCCCCTACCTGCACGTGGGCGTGCAGGCTACGCGGGAGGGCGTGCAGGCTACGCGGGAGGTTTGTGCCGGCACGCCCAAAATCCTCGCGCATACCCAACGGCCTGTTCGCGGTAGCGCTTTACCCGCAAAGGCGCTACTATAGCGGGTATGACAGAAGAACCCTACATGACCGATTGTGAGCCGATCGACTGGGTAGAGTTTGAACGCTGGGCGCAGCTGTCACCCGGCGCTCGCATCCAGACGGCGCTTAACGCACATCGTCTGGCCGTCGGCCTGATCCGCGGGCGCCTGCGGCGGCGCTATCCGGAGCTAAGTGCCGCCGAGATCACGTGGAAGATGCTGGAGGAACTGGAGCGTGGCTACTGATCCACAGCCGGCGCCTAACCTGTTTCTAGACGTGCATTTGAGGTGGGGGCAGGGCGGGCCAAGTGCTGGCGGAAGAGGCAGACGAGGACGTCTGCGGTCCACGGTCTGGCCGAGGCAGACGAGGACGTCTGCGGTCCAAGTGCCGCCGGAGTGCCGCCGGACCTTGTGCCCCTACGATACGTGCCAACCACCTCTCTGCCTACACCCCGCTCCCCACCTGTGATACAATAGCCAATCTATGCTGGTACGTCGTGTGTTCTTTGGCCTGGCCGCCCTGTCCCTGGCGGTGCTGGTCTTTATCGCTGGGTATGCCGCCTACCCGCTCCTACATCAGGGCAGCCTGCCCTCCGTGACGCCGCCCGGCTCGGATGTGGCCGAGGGCGAGGCCGAGATGGGTAAGTACTGGCAGGTGTGGGATCTGCTGGACCGCGACTTCTTTGGCGACGAAGCCGGACGCGGCCAAACGCACCGACGGCGCCATCGCCGGTATGGTGCAGACCTTTAACGACCCCTATACGTTTTTCGTCGAACCGCAGACGCGCGAACTGGAGCGCGACCAGCTGGCCGGCAAGTTCGGCGGGATCGGCGCCAACCTCGAACAGACCGATGGGGGCTACGTGCTTTCGCCGCTCGCCGGCCAGCCCGCCGACCAGGCCGGCGTACGCAAGGGCGACCTGCTGTTGATGGTCGACGGCCACGAGGTCACGCCGCAGATGACGACCGACGAAGTAATCGCACTGCTGCGCGGCCCGGTCGGCTCGTCGATCACGCTGGTGGTGCGCCGCGGGGGCCGACGCCGGGACAGCCCCGGCCACTGGCGCTGACTCTGGCACTGGCGCTAGCACTGGCGCTGGCGCTGGACTGCGATCACTGCAACCGTTACCGCACCGCCGAGGAATTGACCTTTACGTTCAACCGCGCCGAGATCCAGACGCCCAGCCTCGAATGGCGCATGCTCGACAGCTCGCCCGGCACCGCCGACGTCGGGTATATGCGCCAGACCATCTTTAGCGAGCGCAGCCCCGCCGAAATGCGCCAGGCGATCGAAGAGCTGCGCGCGGCCGGCGCCGTCCGCTTTGTCTGGGACTTGCGCGGCAACCCTGGGGGCCTGCTCAATTCGGCCGTCGAGCAGGCCGACATGTGGCTCGACGATGGCGCGATCGTGGTCGAGGAGAAGGCGGGCGGCCTGCGCAAGACCTTTGAGGCCACGCCCGGCGAACTAGCCGCCAATGCACCGCTGATCGTACTGGTAGACCACGGGACTGCCAGCGCCAGCGAGATCGTGGCCGGCGCACTGCACGACCACGGCCGCGCCAAGATGGTCGGCCAGCAGACGTACGGTAAGGGCAGCGTACAGCTGATCCACGAGCTGGCCGACCAGAGCAGCCTCCACGTGACGACCGCCCAGTGGTATACGCCCGACGGCCTGCAGATCAGCGGGCACGGGCTGGCACCGGATATTCCTGTCGCCGACGGCGACGATCCGCTGACGGCAGCGTTGGCTGCCTTGCCCAGCGTCCAAGCAGCAAATAAGGGAACTGTGACTCCATGACGACCGAACCCATCCACACCTCCGGGGATCGCACTGCCGCCCCCAATGATGCGCTTGACCAGGTACCGGCTGCCGAGCAGCCGGCAGAACCGCAACCTGCGATGCCATCTGGGCAGCTGCGTGCAAATCGCCCCCTGTTCGTAACCTGCCTGTCGATCGTCCTGGGTATCGTCTTGCTGCTGGTCGGCTTCGGTATCGGCTTTGGCCTGGGCTCGGCCTCGGCCGCTTCGGCGGGCAGCAGCAGCGGTGCCGGCGCCGAACACCTGTACCCGAAGTTTGGCGTCTTCTGGGAAGCGATGGATCTCCTCTACCAAGACTTCTATGGCGAACTGCCCGCCACGAACGAGGCGACATACGGCGCCATCCAAGGCGTGCTCAGCAAGCTGCAAGACCACAATACCTCGTTCATGTCCCCGGAAGAGGCGAACTACTTCCGCTCGAATCTGGAGGGCAGCTTTGAAGGGATCGGCGCCCGGGTCGATTGGGACTTGCAGGCGAATACCGTGCGCGTCGTCGAGCCATTTGAGAACCAGCCGGCCTGGAAAGCCGGCGTCAAGCGTGACGACCTGATCATTGCCGTCGACGGCGAGAGCGTCATCGGCACCGACCTGGTTTCGGCTATCGATAAGATTCGCGGCCCCAAGGGCAGCAAGGTCGTGCTGACGATCGTGCGCCAAGGCGAGGATGCCCCGCTCGACATCGAGGTGACGCGTGACCGCATCGAGATCCCAACGATCGCCACCGACACGATCGACGGGAACATTGCTTATATCCAGCTCAATACGTTTAACGAAAACGCCGGCGAACTCGTGCGCCAGTCCGTCAGAGACGCCCTTGCCAAGAACCCCAAGGGTATCATCTTTGACCTGCGTGGTAATCCCGGCGGGCTGCTCACCCAGGCTGTTGCCGTCGCCAACGTCTTCATGGAGGACTCGAACGTGCTGATCGAGCGCTTTGCCGACGGCAAGGAGCAGATCTACAAGACCGAGGATAAGGCTGCCACAACGGACGTTCCACTGGTCGTGCTGGTAAACGAAGGCAGCGCCAGCGCCAGTGAGATTGTGGCGGGCTCCATCCAGGACAATGGGCGCGGCAAGGTGGTCGGGGCCAAGACCTACGGCAAGGGCAGCGTGCAGCTGCCACAGACGCTCAGCGACGGCTCGATCATGCGCGTGACGATCGCCCGTTGGTTCACTCCTAAGGACCGCACCATCGACGGCACCGGGCTCGATCCGGATGTGGTCGTAGAGATCACCGACCAGCAGCGTCAGCAGGGTACCGACCCGCAGCTCGACACAGCGGTCGAACTGCTCGGCGGCAACCCGGAGCCGCTGCCCGTACAGTAACAGCCGGCAAAACGTCCGAATTCCAGATCTTATCTAGTCATGGCGAGAGCGCAGTGAAAAAAGAAAAAGAGCCCGTGCGTGGCCCCCGCACAGTCGCATCCAACCGCAAGGCGCGCCACGAATACTTTATCGAAGAGGTCTATGAGGCCGGCATCGTGCTGACCGGCACCGAGATCAAGTCGGTCCGCGCCGGCAAGGTGAGCCTGCAGGACGGGTTTGTCATGATCAAGGGCAGCGAGGCCTGGCTGCTCAACGTCCACATCGCCCATTACGAGCAAGGCAACCGC
The DNA here is from genome assembly GCA_963701415.1 of uncultured Chloroflexia bacterium. GTDB lineage: Bacteria > Chloroflexota > Anaerolineae > Caldilineales > Caldilineaceae > Fredericiella. The sequence continues at coordinate 78,122 of CAVPAH010000010.1, read as the reverse complement.
TTCAATCACGTCGAGGTGCGCGACCGCAAGCTGCTGCTCAACCGCCGCGAGATCGCCCAGCTTTATGCCTCCGCCACGCAGCGCAACTTCACAATTGTGCCGCTGCGCGTCTATCTCACCGAGCGCGGCCTGGCTAAGGTCGAGATCGGCGTCGCGCGCGGCAAGCAGCTGCACGATAAGCGCGACAGCATCGCCGAGCGCGAGAGTGAGCGCAACCTGCGCCGCGTGCTCAAAGGGGATTGGCAGTAATACCACCCATGCCGGATCCCCTTCATCTGCCGCACGGCGAGCTTGCGCTGCCCGCCTTTCTGCCCGACGCCACGTTAGGCGTCGTGCGCGCCGTGGACAGCGTCGACGTCGCCAACTGCGGCATCGGCGCCGTGGTGATGAACACCTTTCACCTGATGCAGCACCCCGGCTCCTCGACGGTCCAAGCGCTGGGTGGGCTGCATCGCATGAGCGGCTGGACAGGGCCGATTGTCACCGACTCGGGCGGTTTTCAGGCCTGGTCGCTCATCAGCGAAAACCCTCGCTTTGGCACGATGACCGAGGACGGCATCACCGTGCGCCCCGAAGGCAGCGACCGCAAGTTCCAGCTGACGCCCGAAAAATGCGTCCAGCTCCAGGTGGCCTACGGCGCCGACGTCGTCATGTGCCTGGACCAGTGCACGCACGTGGACGACCCCTTCCCGGTGCAGGAGGCGGCCGTTCGCCGCACCATCGCCTGGGCAAAGCGCTGCCGTGCCGAGTTTGACCGGCTGATGGCGCAGAAGCGGCTGCCGCCCGAACAGCGTCCGCTGCTATTTGGCGTGGTGCAGGGCGGCGGTTCGCCTGAGCTGCGCACTGAATGCGCCGATGCACTCCTGGCGATCGGGTTTGACGGCTATGGCTACGGCGGCTGGCCGCTCGACGCCGAGGGCAAGCTGGTCGACCAAATGCTGCGCCTCACGCGCGATCTCATCCCGCCGCAGTTTCCCATGCATGCGCTGGGTATCGGCCACCCTGCCAATGTTGCCGCCTGCGTGCCGCTGGGCTACGCGACCTTTGACAGCGCCCTCCCCACGCGCGACGCCCGCCGCGGCCGCCTTTACGTCATGAAGGACACGCCCACGGCGGGCGACGACAGTTGGTTCCGGTTCCTCTACGTCACCGACGACAAGTATATCAAGGCGGCCGAGCCGGTAGACCCTGCGTGCGACTGTCTCACCTGCACGCACTACTCGCGCGGTTACCTGCGCCATCTCTATCGTGCCAACGAAGCTGCCTTTCAGCGGTTGACCACACTGCACAATCTGCGCTTTATGAGCCGCCTGATGGCAGCGCTGCGTCCCCAACTGCGGGTGGCGCATGGGTAGCACGAAGGGAGAATCGCAGTCTGCCGATCCGGCTGCAGCTCGAATTGCAGCCGAGGTCGTTGCAGCGGTGCGTGCCAGCGCGAAATACCGCCACGTTGCGCCGGCGCTGGTGGAGACGCTTGCTGTGCGGGAGCTTGCCGCAGGGGCGCGCCCAAAAGACGCTGTCAAGTCCGTCAAAAACAAGCTGCACCAAGTCGCCGGTGCCTACCAGGTTGAGCCTCTGCAGGGCGACGCATGGCTGGCAGAGGTGCAAACGTGCATCGCGCATGGTTGTGACGTGCGCCCATTGTGCCGCAGCTTGATGGCGCGCCACGCCTCGACACGCGAGCGGCTGTCCATTCTGGACGAGTTCTACCCCACACTGTTTGGCGACCTACCGCCTGTCAACTCCGTGCTTGACCTCGCCTGTGGCTTGAACCCGCTGGCGCTGTCATGGATGGGGCTGGCCCCTGATGCGGTCTACCACGCGTGCGATATTTACGCCGACCAGGTCGAGCTCATCAATCGCTGGTTCGCCATTGCGGGCCAATCCGGCGAGGCATTCCTCTGCGATCTTGTGACTGCTCCGCCTGCGCTGCGAGCTGATGTCGTCCTGCTGCTCAAGGCCATTCCCTGCCTGCAGCAGATGGACCGCGAAATCGGCCGCCGCCTGCTCGACACCATTGACGCACCCACAATCATTATCTCTTACCCGGCGCACAGCCTGGGCGGGCACAAACATGGCATGCCTGAGCAGTATGCCGCCCAGTTTGCCCGTTTCGTCGAAGGCCGCGCCTGGCAGGTCGAACCCTTCCACTTCACCACCGAGCTCGTCTATCGCATTCGCCGCTGAATGAACCGCCGCGTCTTGCGCTAGAATATAGGACACCTATGCCATCGCCACGATCTACCGGTGGATCCGCCGGAAAACCGTCAGGCCGCTCTGCCGGCAAGTCACCTGTCGTCGAGCAACTGCATGCCCTGGCTGATGACCCTGCGGCACAAGCTGCCTATGCTGCCACCGTGCTGGGAGGCCAGCACGGCAAGGATATTTTGCAGGCTGCCCTCACCGTTCTCGCCGAGCGGCCGGACCCGGCGCGCGCGAAGCCATTCTCCGCCTCTTTGCCCGCTATTCGGCTGACAAGGGCGTGCGCGACCAGGGTGCCTACTTCCGGCGCAGCCTGCTCGACGCTCTCCGCCCGCTGGCGGTGCGGGCCGACGCGGAACTGCTGGCACAGGCTGCGTCCAGCTACGAGTTCTGGCCGCCCGACTTTGCCGAAGACGCTGTGCTGCTGCGGGCTGCGGGCTTGGTGGCATTGGCCGAGGTCGACGAGGAGCTGGCGCGCTTCCATTCCGCCCGCCTGCTCGTCGACCCCTACGTGCAGCCGATGTCGGGCGAGCCGGCGATGACTGCCGCCCGAGTACTCGGCATTCTCGGCGAGCAGACCGTACTCTGGTCCTACATCTTCAGCCAGGATCCACCGCGTTTCCCTGAAGTCACCGGCGAATGCATTCGCCAACTCGTTGTCTTGCCAGAGACGCTCCTGCCCGCGCTGATCGAGCGCTATCGTGAGAAGCCGCCTTCCTCCGTACTGCTCGGCCTCGTAGACCTGCTGATCAATCATCACACAGGCCCGCACGGCCGCGAGTTCCTGATCAAGCAGCTGCAGGCTGCGCGCGACGCCGATATCTACCGTTACGTTGCGATGACCATGGTCGCCTCCGGCAAGCCGCCCCTGCTTGAGGATCTGCTGACACATGCCAAGACCACCCAGGACAAGCGCAAGCTTGCCATCCTGGCCGACGCTTTTGACCTGTTAGCCCACCAGCCGCAGTTTCGCGCCGCCGCTGCGGACATTCGACGGAGAATTTGACCCATGGCGACACAAGCGACCGCCATTACCAGGCGCCAGGCCTGGATCCTTGCCGCCCGTCCCAAGACGCTGCCCGCGGCCCTTTCGCCCGTTGTCGTGGGCGCCGCTTTGGCTGCGGCCGCCGGTACGTTTGATCTTCTGCCCGCACTCGCCGCCGCGCTCGGCGCGCTGCTGCTGCAGATCCTGAGCAACTTCGCCAACGACTATTCCGACTTCTTTCGTGGGGCCGATCCCGTAGACCGCCTGGGTCCCGTACGCGTCACCTCCAGCGGTTTGATATCGCCCAAGGAGCTCCGGTTCGGCATCATCGTCGTCATTGCCCTGGCCGTCGTGGTGGGCCTGTACCTGGTCTGGGTGGGCGGCTGGCCGATCCTGGCCATTGGCGTCGCCGCTATCCTGGCCGCGCTCGCCTACACCGGTGGCCCGTTTCCATTTGGCTACTACGGCCTGGGCGAGTTTTTCGTCTTTCTCTTCTTCGGCGTGGCCGCCGTCTGTGGAACGTACTATGTACAGGCCCTCGACGTACCATGGTCTGTCTTAGTGGCCTCGGTGCCGGTGGGCCTGCTGGTGACTGCCATCTTGGTCGTCAACAACTATCGTGACATTGACACCGACCGCCGCGCCGGCAAGCGCACGCTAGCCGTCCGCATGGGTCGCCGCGGCGCCCGCATCGAATACGCCTTGTGTATAATTCTTGCCTACCTCGTGCCGCCGCTGCTCTGGTTGGCTTTCCATTTCGCACCCTGGGTGCTGCTGCCCTGGCTCACCGCCCCCCTGGCTGCCCAACTGGTCCGGACCCTCAACCGAGCCACCGACGGGCCCACGCTCAACAAGACACTCGCCGGCACCGCCCGCCTCGGCCTCATCTTTAGTCTGCTGTTTGCACTCGGCATCCTCATCCCATAGAGTGCACCGGCCGTCCACCCATCTCACCCCCGCTGCGCTGCCCAATGGACTTCCCAGCTTCAGCAGCGCCAGTGCAAACGGGGCCACGGGCCCGCTCGTGAAGTACGCAACTCTCCCGCACTCCCCGGCAGTTCCGCGTGCTGCGCCATTCGCTGCGCCGAGTACGCGTTCCACCTGCCTTGCCACTGCCGCCGAAGGGTCGATCACGCGCACCGCCGGCCCGCATATCCGTTCCAGCAGCGGTCGCACGAACGGGTAATGCGTACACCCAAGTACTAACGCATCGACATTGCGCGCCAGCAGCGGTTCCACCCAGCCGCGCAGCATGGCCTCTGTGCGCGGCGACTCCAACTCGCCCGCCTCGATCTGCTCGACCAACCCGGGGCACACCTGGGAAATCACCTCGACGCCTTGGGCAAAGCGTTCTACCACCGACGCAAAGAGCGCACCTTGGAAGGTCGCCTGCGTAGCCAACACTGCTACGACGCCCGTATGCGACTGCTCTGCTGCCGGCTTCACTGCAGGCTCCATGCCCGACAAAGCGAATCGCCGGATAGGCGGCACGCAGTTCGTGCAGCGCCGCCGCTGAGGCCGTGTTGCACGCCACGACTACAACCTGCGCTCCCTGCTCGACGAGAAAGCGCGTAATGCCAAAGGAAAAGTCGCGCACCTGCTGCAACGAACGAGGGCCATAGGGCACGTGCGCCGTATCCGCCACATACACCAGGTTGTCGTCCGGGAGGCGCTTGCACAACGCAGCCAGGACGGAAAGTCCCGCCTACACCCGAATCGAAAATTCCGATCATCGCCATACGCCGATGATAGCGCCGCACCCCAGGAACTCCAATCGCGCCGCTGCAGTTGCTGCTCAAACACGCCCGCGGCACATTTGCGGTACAATGGAAAAAACATATTGCGACAAGGAATTCAAACGATGGTTGCTTTGTACGAAGTCAAGGAAGCCGCCCTTGGCTGTTACGCTCCCCTCGACTATCAATCGGCTCTGCAGGACTTTCTCCAGCGCTGTCCCGCCTACACTGCCGCTGCACATTTGGATGGCCTGCGCGCCGGCGAATACAGCCGGCTTGATCGCCTTGGCCATGTCTACCTGGATTACACTGGCGGCGGCCTCTACGCCGAGTCGCAGCTGCGCAGCCACCTGCAACTGCTGGCGGACAATGTCTTTGGTAACCCGCACTCTAACAATCCCACCTCGCTGGCCATGACGAGGCTGGTCGAACACGCCCGCCATGCCGTGCTCGACTTCTTTGCCGGCGACCCCGCAAGAGTACGCCGTTATCTTTACGCCCAATGCCAGCGGCGCGCTTAAGCTTGTCGGCGAGTCCTACCCTTTCGCCAGCGCGAGCCGCTACCTGGTTGCCTATGATAACCACAATTCGGTCAACGGTATCCGCGAATTTGCCCGCGCCCATGGTGCGGAGGTGACCTACGTGCCCACCGTTGCCCCCGATTTGCGCCTGGATCCGTGTGCCGTTCGGTCACACCTGGCGCGTGCCGATCGGAGCGCCACCAACCTGTTTGCCTACCCTGCCCAGTCGAACTTCAGCGGCGTCCAGCACCCCCTCGAGTGGGTGGCCGAAGCCCAGGCGTTGGGATGGGATGTGCTTCTCGACTGCGCTGCCTTCGCACCGACCAACCGTTTGCGGCTAGACGAAGTCAAGCCGGACTTCGTGCCGCTTTCCTTCTACAAGATGTTTGGCTATCCCACCGGCGTCGGCGCCTTGATCGCAAAACGCGCCACGCTTGCAAAGCTCCACCGTCCCTGGTTTGCCGGCGGAACGATTACGATCGCCTCGGTTCAGGGCGAAGGCTGGCACTACCTCAACCCAGGTGAGGCTGGCTTCGAAGACGGTACCGTCAATTACCTCAGCTTGCCGGCCGTCGAAACTGGCCTGCGCCACCTGGAGCAGGTGGGCATGGATGCCATCCACGACCGGGTTATGTGTCTTACCGGCTGGCTGCTCGAAGAAATGGTTGCGCTGCGTCATGACAACGGCGCGCCTCTTGTACGTATCTTTGGCCCGCGAGACTGTGGACCGGCGCGGCGGCACTGTCGCCTTCTACCTGCTCGATCCGAGCGGGGAAGTCTTTGACGTGCGCCAGGTAGAGGCACTGGCGGGTGAGCAGCGCATTTCCCTGCGCACCGGCTGCTTCTGTAACCCCGGCGACGGTGAAATTGCCCATGATCTACATCCCGACGAAATGGCGCAGTGCTTTGCCAGTCAAGCCCCAGTCTCCTATACACAGTTCTTTTCGCTCATCCACGACCGCACGGGCAAGACGCCCACCACCATTCGTGTGTCGTTTGGCATTGTCTCAAACTTTGCCGACGTCTACCGCTTCCTGGACTTCTTGACGACTTTCCGCAATCGCGTCACTTGCTGAAATCAGCAGCGCGACCGTTGCCGAACGCTTGCACGTTCCCGATGCTGCGTAAGCTTGGCTGGTCATCATGGCGCAAGACGCTAATTTCTACGCATTACACTTGCCGGCCGCCGCTACGAGCTGGCCGCAGCTTCTTGCCTGGGAGCAAACCCAGGCCGAGCGGTCGCTGAGCGAGAACGACCGTGCAACGCTTCAGTTCGCACACGAATGGCTCTCGGGTGCCCAGAGTTTTGCGCTGCACACCTCGGGCTCCACCGGCACACCAAAGCCTATCTACCTGGCCCGCAGCCAGATGGAGGCAAGCGCCCGCGCCACGGGCGCTGCGCTTGGCCTTCGTGCAGGGCAGCAGGCGCTCGTCTGCCTCCCCACTCGCTTCGTCGCCGGCCGCATGATGCTCGTCCGCGGCTTCGTGCTTGGCCTGGACATGCAGGTAGTCGAACCCACCTCCGATCCATTCGCTGCGCTGCCGCCAGTCTGCACGCCCGGACTTTGCCGCGTTCATTCCACTCCAGATGCAGACGCTTCTGGATATCGCCCTCGTGGCGCCAGACGACTCCTGCTACGCCGACGACACCGCCCGCTCCTTCCGCTACCGGCACCTCCTCGAGGGCATGCAAGCCATTCTCCTTGGCGGTGGTCCGATCGACGAAGCTTTACATAAAGAGGTTGGGCGGCTTGCTGTTCCCGTCTACCATACCTACGGAATGACCGAAACCGCCACTCACATCGCCTTGCGCCGACTTAACGGGCCTGAGCGGTCCGATACGTTCGTGCCACTCCCAGGGGTCGAACTGGCCCTTGACGACCGCGGCTGTCTTGCCATTCGTGGTGCGGTAACGGCTGGCGCATGGCTGCAGACCAACGATATCGCTCGATCTGCGCAGCGACGGTTCGTTTATGTGGCTGGGGCGTTGGGACAATGTGATCAACACGGGCGGCATCAAGGTGCAGGTCGAGCAGGTCGAAGCTGCCATTGTCGCCTGCCAGGCACAGCGGCCCGATCTCGCCTGGGCAGGCCGCCGCCTGGCCATTACCGGCCTGCCGGACGCAAGGCTGGGCCAGGCAGTGACGCTCGTTGTTGCGGGCCCGCCGCTTGGCGATGCGGCTGAGGCTGCCATCCAGGACGCACTGCGCGCCGAGCTGGATCGCTTTGCACTGCCGCGCCGGTTTGCCTATCTGCCTGACCTGCCGCAGACGCCGACCGGGAAGATCGACCGCAAGGCGCTGACGGCTATGCTGGCCTGACGCCCTCGTCCTAGGCTTTACTCGCCTCCGTCCTGCTTGCCAGGATCACGGCCGCAACGCCGAACGCCGTGGCCACGTTGAGCGAACGCTTGGCCCCACGCATAGGAATTGCCAACGTACGTTCGCACAGCTCCAGCAGGCCGGGGTCGACGCCCGTAACTTCACTGCCTACGACCAGCACCGTGGGTACGGGTGGCGGCGGTGCTGCCAGCAGCGGCTCGGCACGCGCGCCTTCCTCCAGCGCCCATAGGTGATAGCCTTCCGCCAGCAGCCGTTGTGCCAGGTCGACTGCATTGGTCCAGGTCTCCCACCGCACGGTGTTATGTGCTCCCAGTGCCGTCTTCGCCAGCTTGGGATTGGCCGGCGTGGGCGTGACGCCGCAGAGGTACAGGGTGCCAAACCCCGCGCCGTCGGCACTGCGGAAGATCGAGCCGACGTTATAGACGCTGCGCACGTTGTCGAGCAGGGCATGCAGGCCCGGCGCCGCGCTGTCACCCTGTACCGCAGGCGGCGTTTCGCTGGCATCTTCTGTCCTGGGTGAGGGGCAAGGGAAATGTGCCACAGGCGCGTGGCAGACCGGACACCGAGTAAAGGCATTGTCCCGCCTGCCGGCCGGATAGCGCAGCCGACAGGCAGGATTGCTGCATTCACAGATAGCGTACTCACTCATGGCCGCAGCGGCACACCTGTCTTAGGCACGGATCATCCCTTGCGCCACGGCCTGGTCGATCAGGTCGTTGACGTACGCATAGACGGGCGCAGCCGCGCTGATCGGTTCCATGCGGTGTGCGACCTTCGCTCGGTCCAGATTTGCCTCGCGCCAGGTGCCGCCATCGTTGCTGTAGTTTTGCAGGGCCGGCATCAGCCGGTCGGCCATGTTGGCGAATTTTGCTTCCGGGCTTTCCCCGGCTTCAAATTCCTCCCACAGCTCGCGCAGTTCAGCTCTCTGGTCGCCGGGCAGCAGGCCAAAGATGCGGGCGGCGGCAGCCTGCTCGCGTTCCGCCTTGTCCAAGTACCCGACCGCGTCGAAGGCGAAGGTGTCGCCGGCATCGATCTCGACGATATCGTGCACCAACAGCATCTTGATTGCCCGCAGCACGTCGATGGGTTCATTGGAATATTCGGCAAGTACAAGTGCGATCATTGTGGCATGCCAGGAGTGCTCGGCCGTGTTTTCGCGGCGCTCGCCGCCGATCAGCCGGGTACGCCTCAACACTTGCTTGAGCTTGTCAATTTCAATCAGGAAGGCAATCTGCTGTTCCAGACGTGATTCGGTCATGAGTTGTTAGGTACCTGTTCCGCTACGGTTGTGTTGGGCCGGAGGTGGATGCCGACTCGCTTGTGTCTACCGTTGGGACAATTCCAGGCCCAGGCAAGACGATGGTCGGCGTCGTGCCGTCCGGCGTAAAGATCAGTTTGTCGGTCGGCTGCAGCGCGCTGGCATTGGCTTCGACGGTCCTCAGCTGCAGCAGGCTGGGGTTGGTGGCCAGGATCGCGGCTAGGGCGGCTTCCAGCGCTGTGTCGGCCTTGGCCTGCTCGGTGGCTGCCAGTGCTGCTGCGCGCTGAATTTCAAGATCGCGCTGGGCAGCCAGCAGTTCGTTGGCTTTCTCGGCCTCAATAATAGCACGCTCCGCCTCAACCCGTGCTAACTCGTTGGCACGTTCGGCCTCGATCACGGCCTTTTGTGCCTGGATCTTTTCCTGGTTTAGCTGCGCCAGGATCAGCTGCTGGCGCGACTCTTCCTGGATCCGGCTTTGCTCCACCCGGATCTCACCTTCCTGCCGCGCCTGTTCGGCTTCCGCCTGGGCGGATGCCTTTAGTTCATCCTGGCGCGCCTGCTCCGTTTCCAGCCGCAGTTGCACGATGCGATCCAGGCCGGCCTGCACCTCAGGCGACAGCGTTACCTCCGGTACGGCTACGTTGTCGATGGCAAGGCCGAAGTCGTTCGACAGCTCGCCAAGCTCGATGTCGATGCAGTCGCGCAGGACGTCGCGCCCGGTGCCGATAACGGCGTCGTCAAAGTTGCGATCGCCGACGCAAACCTTCATTGCCTGCTTGGCGCGGGCGATCACCTGCTGGCGTGCTGCTTCGTCGTTGACAAACAACTGGTTGTACTTTGCCCACAACGTGCGCAGCTGCTCACCATCGGCTAGACCCGGCCGAAAGATATCACCCGTCACGGTGAGACCAATCCGCTGCTTGTCTTTCGTAATCAGCTCAGCATCCTGGACCTCAAAGGGGACCGCCTTGCTGGAAACGCGTTCGAGGTTGACAAACAGGCCCGAATCGCTGTAGACACCCGGACCGACAATTTCCTGGATGCGGCCGCTCTCGAATTGGATGCCGACTTCGTCTTGGCCGACCTGCTCAAAGAAGTAGAAGAAGCGGCTGGAAACGCTCATCATGAAGACGAGCAAAACGCCGACCGCCAGGAATGCAAATAGGATCGTCAGCGGCTTACGTGAGTTTCCGGGTTTTATATTGCTGGACATGAATGGGTTTTCTCCTGACATTTGCGGCCAATAGGCTCAGTTTTGTACGCGGCCCATTCTACCAGCCCAGGGCTGTAGTCGGAATGACATTTCGCTGACGATCAAGCACATCTTGGCGCCGATTTTTGTCAGTTCGTTGGCAGCCGTTTACAATTAGGTCCCGGTCAGACACAGATACTGGAAGGAGTTGGCAATGACCAAACTGCGCTTGCCCGGGCTGGTCGATGCCCACGTGCATCTGCGTGAACCCGGCTATACCCACAAAGAGGACTTTTTTAGTGGGACGGCGGCCGCATTGGCAGGAGGGGTGACGGTCGTGCTGGACATGCCGAACACCAACCCGCCGACGGCGACGCCCGACCGCCTCAGCGACAAGGCCCGACTTGCTGCAGCCAAAGCTGTTTGCGATGTCGGGCTTTTTGTTGGCGCCACCAATACGCACGCAGACGCTTATCTGCCGGCTGCGAAGCACGCCTGTGCGCTCAAGATCTATGTCAGCGACACCTTTGGCAGCCTTCGTATCGATACGCTGGAGTTGATGCACCGGCTGTTCAGGACCTGGGCCGAGCAAGCCGCGCATGACGGCTACCGGCGAGAAGGCAAGACCACAGGCCTTGGCCCAATCACGGTGCATGCCGAGGAACTGATGCTTCCCGTCTGCCTCGCATTGGCCAACCTCTATGGGACCCCGCTGCATATTGCCCACGTATCACGCCGCAGCGAGATTGAGCTTATTCGCGCGGCAAAGGAGCGGGGCTATGCCGTGACCTGCGAGGCAACCCCCCATCACCTTTTCCTGAGCAGCGATGATCTTCCTCGCCTGGGCAACCGCGGTGACATGCGGCCGCGGTTGGCCGCGCCAGATGATGTCGCTGCGCTGTGGGAAAACCTGGCCTATATCGATATTTTTGCCACCGACCACGCCCCGCACACTTTGGCAGAAAAGGGCTTTGGCGTAACCGAAGTGCCGGCGGCCCCGCCACCTGGCGTGCCGGGCGTAGAAACCATGCTCCCGCTGCTGCTGACGGCAGTGCACGAGGGCCGGCTATCGTTGGATGACGTGGTGCGCCGCTGTGCCGCCAATCCGCGGCAGATCTATGGCTTGCCGGAGCAGCCCAACACGTGGGTGGACGTAGATGTGGACTGCCGCTATACACTAGATGACGAGACGCAGAATACAGCCGTACGCTGGTCACCCTTTGCCGGCAAGGTTGTCTATGGCCGAGTCGAGCAGGTGACGCTGCGCGGCCAGCCAGTCTATGCCGATGGCAAGCTGATGGCACAGCCCGGCAGTGGCATTGTATTGTTTCAATCGTGATTTTGTGCGGATTTCTTTTCTTATAAGGAACTTCATACCATGGCAAGCAAACCTCAAACCAAAGTCAAAGATGTGGACCGCATGGCGGCCAACCGTGTGGACAACGGCTTTTATGGGCAGGATATCTTAAGCGTCAGCCAGTTTGACCGCGATAAGTTGGACTTCATCTTTAGTGTCGGTGAAGAAATGCGCATGCTGGTCGAGCGCTTCGGCAGCGCTGACCTCCTCCAGGGCAAGATCCTGGCCAACCTGTTTTATGAACCGAGCACACGCACCAGTTCCAGCTTCATGGCTGCCATGCTGCGCCTGGGCGGGCAGGTCATCCCGATCAACAACGTGCAGTACAGCTCCGTCACCAAGGGCGAGAGCCTGCCGGACACGGTGCGCACCCTGGAAAGCTACTCTGATGTGATCGTGATTCGCCACCCTGAGGTCGGCTCGGCGGCTATTGCGGCGCACTATTCCAGCAAGCCCATCATCAATGCCGGCGACGGCGTGGGCGAACATCCTACGCAGGCGCTGCTGGACCTTTTTACCATCTCTGAAGCGTTAGGAACCATAGGCGGCCTCAAGATCGCCATGGTGGGTGACCTCAAGTTTGGCCGCACCGTGCACAGCCTGACCAAGCTGCTGGTGAACTATCCGGTGGAATTCGTCTTCGTCAGTCCCGAGATCCTGCGTATGCCCAAGGACGTGCTTGACGTCGTCAACTCCACGGGCCATAGCTACCAGGAAACTGAGGACGTGCACGACTGCATTTCCGACGTGGACGTGCTCTACGTCACGCGTGTGCAGAAGGAGCGCTTTACCGATCTGGCCGTGTATGAAGAGGTAAAGGATCACTATGTCGTCGATCCGGCGCTGATGAGCAAGGCAAAGGAGCGGATGATCGTCATGCATCCGCTGCCGCGCATCAACGAGATCAGCTATGCGATCGACAACGACCCGCGTGCCGCTTACTTCGACCAGATGCGCAACGGCATGTACATTCGCATGGCCTTGCTTGCGGCCGTGCTGGGGAAGGCATAGAGTAAGCTGAGGAGACGGCAGTTGGCAGCACACCCCGATCGCACAACTTTCCGCACTGCGCCGCGGCGCTGGCGCTGAGCCAGCGTTTGCCTGGCGGAACACGGCGCGCGCAGCTGGGACGTGTGCTGCTAGCTGCTATCCTGCTGTGGCGCAGGTTATGCTGCCCCTGCCGGCTGCGGCGCAAGCCTGCGCCGGCAGGTTGGCTGGCCAATCCGAACAGTGACGACGAAGTAATCTACATCGATCCTACGGTTTCATCCGCGTATACGATCCCGTAGGCGAACCCAAAATTACCTGGGTGAGCCCCGAAGGCGGCTGGAGCGCGGCCGCGCTGGGCGACTTTACAGGCGAAGGTGACGACGAGATCGTGGCCGTAGGCGGCAAGGACGGCGCCGCCAGGCTGGTCGTCTACGATCCCGTGGTAGCGTCGGGTTCGGTGGATGCCGACCAGGAGTTCAACGGTGTGCCGTGGAAGCAGCTCTATATCACCAACCTGCCTGCTACGCCGCGGCTGGTGGCGACGGGAGAGTTCGATCCGGCCGTGCCGGGCCGTGAGATCATCTACACCACCGATGCTGCCGCCGGACCCGAACGGCAATCCTCGCAGTGTAGTCACGATCCTGGTGCAGACCGGCAGTCCCGCCGACGGCACTGCCTGGCGCACGCTCACCAGCACTACGACGGGGCAGCAGTGGAGCGACATCTCGACCGGGGATCTTGAACTGACCGGCATCGACAACGCTGCCTTGATCGACGAAGACCGGGGTGTGCTGGCCGTCTATCGTCTGGCGAACAACACGCTGCAGCGCTATTATCTCTCGGCCAGCGATACGCGCGAGTGGAGCAGTTCGGCGATCGGGCAGGTCGAGCCGGAAACGGCGCAGCCTGAGCTGGTGCTCGTGCGGCGCGCAGATCGCCCATTGGCCAGCCTGATCGTCTGGCGCTACCAGGCGCCCGACAAGTTTGTGGACGTCTACCTGCGTGACTTTAACCCTGCCCCGCGCGTGGTATTTCTCGCCGACGTCAACGGCAACGGCCGATTCGGAAATATTCATGCTGCGCAACGTCACGCGCACCGCCGGCTGCCCGCCGCCCTATAACACGCCTCCCGTTCAGCTCATCATGCGCGACCGCGGCCCGGATGAGCCGCCCGACTTTGAAGTCTGCCTGGATGTAGTCCAACAGTTTCCGCTATGGCGCCGGGGGCGACCTGGATGGCGACGGCAAAGACGAGGTGATCGTCTTAAGCGCCACCCAGCTGCGCATCTTCTACAACGTGGCGACAAGCTTCACGGTGCAGAATGTAGCGATCTCCAGCAATGCACGCACGATCGCAGCCGGCAACCTTGATAAAGCCGGTGCGGTCAAGCCAAACACGCTGGTCGTGAACCCCAGCCGGCTCGACTTTACCGTCGCCGCCGGTGATCAGAGCCAGCCGCAGTCCATCACTATCAGCAACGCTGCTTCGTCTGGAGCCGCAGTTCCTCTCCAGGTCCACACGTCGCCCCAGGTAGATTATGTGCGTTGGTCGCTGAGCAGCGCTTCCACGCCCAGCACCCTGACCGTCTATGTTGACGCCGCCGAACTGCTGCCCGACATCACCTATGCCGTGCAGCTGGTGATCGAATCTCCAGGAGCCGCCGTAACAAATACGCCCTACAGCATTCCCGTTCTCATCCGTGTGGAAAAGGGCATGATCGTGCGCCCCCACGGCTTGAGTGTCGTGCAAGCTCCCTGCCAGCCTGCAGCTGCGCCGCTGCAGGTGGATCTGCGTGTTTTGGGGTCGGCCGGCATGACTTTCAGCGCTGCGGTCGATGGGGGAACTGCCGACTCTGCAAACGGCTGCGCAAGCCGGCGCACTGTTGCCCGCCGAAGCGGACCGACGTAACCTGGCCAGTGCAAAACGCCCCGTGGATCAGTGCCGCTCAATCGTCCGACGACCACGGTGCCGTCAACCATCACCTTGACAATCGATCCGGCGCAAGCGGCACTGTTCAACCAGGCACACGTAACGGTGGTCGGCCAATTGGGCGGCGCAACCTACACGCGCACGTCCGATAGTTGCGTTTGTGTGCACCGATTACCCAGTCTATCTGCCGATCATCCAGCGTCTGGCCTGGCCAGATAAAATCGGATTAGCTGCCGGCGCCGGCAGCAACCAGCACAAAGCCCAGCACGCCAACGATGCCCACGATGAGCATGATGTAAAACATGCCAGAGTAACCGTCTTCCTGCTCGTCCATGATATCCTCGTTGTTGATTGCCGCACGTGGCAGCTAAGCTGCACACGAGCCGGCGGTTCGCTATGTTCTTCTCCAATGAAGACGTTACGAATCCGCCAAGGTTACGGGCAGTTTTACTTTACAATGCTATTTGGTTGATTGTCGCTAGACGGCTTCTATACGGTGGGTAATTGTAAGCTGTGCGTCGGGTAAGCGAGGCTAGTGGGCAGCAGGGACGGGGGCGCCGCTGGGTGCGGTCGCATAGATGCGCTCACGGTGAACGACTCCGCGCACATCTTCGATGCTGCAAGCGTGGGCGTCCAGCCACTGCTGCATCTCGTCACGGATCGTGCGAATGGCGTCGGCGCCCCGGTAGTAGACCGCGCTGCCTACGCCCACGGCCGTGGCGCCCGCCATCAACATTTCAATGGCATCCAGCCCGGTAGTCACGCCGCCCGTGCCGATGATCGGCACATCGGGGCAGGCGCGGCGGGCATCATACACGCATTTGAGGGCGACGGGTTTGATCGCGGGCCCACTGAGCCCGCCGCTGCGGTTGGCCAGCACCGCCTGGCCGCTTTCGGCGTCGATCACCATGCCCGGCACCGTGTTGATGACACACAGCGCATCGGCGCCGGCTGCGACGACGGCGCGGGCGATCCGGCCAATGCTGGGCACATTGGGCGCCAGTTTCACGACCACGGGGATTCCGCTGCCTGCCAACGCCTGCTTGACGTAGCCTGTCACCTCGGCGGCGGCATCCGCACTGCCGGCGTAGGGTTCGCCAAACTCGCTGTGCACGTTGGGGCACGAGATATTGACCTCGACCAGGTCGGGGCTGCGCCGCGGCCACGGCGGCGGCTACGGCGCCAAACTCTTCCGGCGGGCCCGGCGAAGATGCTGGCAATCAGGGGCACGTGCAGCGGGGCAAGGGCTGCCTTGTGCCTGCTTGAGCAGGGCTACCTCTGCCGCTGCGCCGGGGTTGGCGAGCCCAATGGCGTTGATCAGGCCGTGACCCCAATCAAGGCAGGTGGGATTGACATGCCCGGCACGCGGGGCCGGGCCCGCAGGATTTGGCCGTAACGGCGCCGCAGCCGGCGCGTGCTGCGCGCTCGAGCAGGCTTACAGTCGTCCCCCAGATGCCGCTCGCCAGGACGAGCGGCGTGGGGAAGGTCAGGTGAAGAAACTGTGTCTGCATGTCGGCCACGTCAGCACCTCCGGCAGATCTGAGCAGCTCGTTGGACGTCTATTTGCCCAGGAACGTAAGCACTTCCTGGTGTTTCTGCGGGTCAAGCAGCTCTCTGGGCGGCAAGCGCGTCGAGCACGGCCGTCAGCTTGAAGACGCTGTGCGCCTGGATGCCGGCCTGCGCCAGCTTGGCGACGCCGCCCTGCTCGCGATCGATCAGGACGATCACGTGCTCGACCACCAGGCCTGCCGCACGCAGCTGCTCGGCCGTCTCGATCGTGCTGCCGCCGCTCGTGATCAGGTCCTCGATCACGACCACACGTTCGCCTGCCTGCCAGGCGCCTTCGATCAGCTTGCCGAGGCCATGGCTTTTGGCCTCTTTGCGCGGGTAGATCAGGGGCTTGTCGGCTGCAATCGCGACGGCGGTGCCGATCGGCAGGGCGGCGTAGGGCACGCCGGCGATGCGCTCGCAATCGATGTCGGCCAGAATGGCCGCATAGGCCTGTGCTGCCCTGGCCAGCAGTGCGGGCTTGCTCACCAGCAGGCGCAGGTCTACATAGATGGGCGACTGGATACCGCTGGCAAGCGTAAAGCTGCCAAACTTGACCGCACCCAGGTGAAACAGCTCGGCGGCCAACTGCTGAATATCGCTAGTCGCCGACAGCTGCGACGGCGCACTGCCGCCGGTTTGGCGTCGCCGGCGGGCTTGGCAGTGCCTTGCGCCCTCAGCTGTGCGCGCACCGCGTTGATCTCGTCACGCAGCTTGCGCGGCTGCCTGCTCGTGATCGTCGGCCAAGGCAATGTTGCGGCTGGCGTTGATGATGACACCCGCACCGTCGGCGCGGAGACCCGCCGCCAAGCGTCGCTTCCAGATCGCCGCCTTGGGCGCCGATGCCCGGGCACCAGGAACCAGGCCTGCGGGGCGGCGCTGCGTACGTCGGCGATGGCCTGCGGGAACGTAGCTCCCACGACAAGGCCGACATTGGGGCTCCAGGCGGTCGCCGTGCGTGCCACATGGATATAGAGCGGCTGGTTGGGTTCACGATCCAGCGTGCGCCAGTCGGCAATTTCCAGTTCCTGAAACTCGCCTGCGCCGGGGTTGGAGGTGTGGCACAGCACAAACAGGCCCTTGTCTGCGTAGCGGGCAAACGGTTCGATGCTGTCCTTGCCCAAGTAAGGGCTCAGGGTGACGCCATCCACGCCGAGATCGTCGAAACAGGCGCGGGCATAGGCCTCCGCCGTGCTGCCGATATCGCCGCGCTTGGCGTCGAGCAGGACGGGAATGTGCGGGGGGATCAGGGCCAGCGTCTGGCGCAGCGCTGCCATGCCGCTCGCGCCCAGCGCCTCGTAGAAGGCGATGTTTGGCTTGTAGGCGCAGACGAGATCCTGGGTCTGGGCGATGATGGCGCGGTTCCAGGCCACAATCGTCGCTGCTGGGTTGCCGTCCGCCGCCCGGTAGCGCGCAGGAGCCTGCGCCGGGTTGGGGTCGAGCCCAACACAGAGCAGGCTGTGATTGCGTTCTACAGCGGCCTGGAGTTTCGTAAAGAAGCCCATTTGTGCTCCCTTCGGCGTCCTCAAGCGGGCGCTGGTTTCGCCGGCCGATTTTGCCAACGGCTAGGCGCTGCTAGACGTTAACCGTCGCCGGCTGGTATGGTACGTGGTCTTGCGGTGAAAAAGGCAGATCCAACTGCCACGCGCCGGGTTGTGCGCCGCTGGTCACACGCCAGGCTGCTGCCGGCGGCAGTGGATTCTGATGGTCAAACTGTTTGCGGTAGTGCCAGAGCACGTCGGGAATCCCGCCGAGATTTTCCAGCATCACGCGCACGGGGCCGCCGTGGCTGACGATGGCGACGGGCCCATACTGGGCGGCCTCCGCCCATGCGCGCAGGAAGACGGGATTGAAGCGGGCAAACACCTGGGCGTCATTCTCTTCGCGCCGGTATTCCGCCACGGCGTCGATCACCTCGACCTGCACGCCGGCGATCTCGGCCGCAATCTCGTGCCGTGCGCCGGGCACGGACGAGCGGGCTGGCGTAGACCAACTGCACATTTTGGGACTTGAGGAACTTGCCCAGCTTGGCGGCTTCTTCTTCGCCCTGCGGCACCAGGGGCGGGCCGGGTGGAATATCGTAGCGGATGCTGGTCATGTTCCAGTCCGGCGTGCCGTGGCGGGCGAGAAAGACGACGGGCTGGCGCCATGTCAACATGCCGTTCGCCCCGTTCAAACTGATTTTGTTGCCGTTATTTTCAAAGAGCATGCGAATAGAGATTCCTTTTTGGGCACAAAAAGATTCGTGTGCTCTCACCGCCTCGCCAGGACACCAGGCGCTCCCGTGTCACCCAGAACGGTCTGTTTACCGTTGCTGCCTTCCGACCCTGGCGGGGTTCACAGTGTTCTGCCGCACAGGACCCAGCGCCTGACGAAGCGATGAGAACACACGAATCTTGGCGGAGAGGGAGGGATTTGAACCCTCGACGGCTATTAACCGTACGAGCTTTCCAGGCCCGCGCACTAGGCCACTATGCGACCTCTCCGCTCCTGATTATAGGGGAGATGAGGGGTTTGAGGCAAATAGTAGGGGCTTTGGGGAGGGTATAAGATGAGAGGGTGAGCGGGTGAGCAGGTCCCGGGGACGTCTGCGAAGCTTGCGTTCGCACGCACGTCCCCGGGACATGGCTCTCATGCGGCTAGTGGTTCTTGAAGTACTCCGCCACCGAGTCGACGAGGCCGGCGATGGTGTGCTGCTGCGGGACGATGTCGACGTGCAGGCCGTATTCCTTGGCGGCGGCGCTGGTGAGGGGGCCGATGCAGGCGATGGTGATGTCGTCGAGCATGGCCAGGGTGCCGCCTTCGTAGTCCAGGCGCTTGACAAAGTAGCGGACGGCGGTGGGGAAGGTGAAGACGAGGCAGTCGATCTTGCCTTCCCAGAGCAGGACCGGGATGGGGTCGCCGCCCTTGCCGATGACGGTGCGGTAGGCGTTGATGGCCGTGACCTCGGCGCCGGTGTTGCGCAGGCACTTGGCCAGGCTCATGCGCGTGACGGCGGACTGGGGCAGCAGGACGCGCTCGCCGGGCTTGAGCTTCATGGCTTCGGCCACGTATTCGGGCGTGTAGACCTCGGGGGCAAAGGCCGAGTCGAGACCCATAAACTCCTTGGTGTAGATCTCGGTCATGCAGCCGATGGTGGCCACCTTGAGGCGGCGTGGGATCTGGACCGGGTCGATGTTGGCGGCGCGCATGCGCTCGCCGACGACCATGGCCGTGTCGGCATCGTTGAGCACGAGCCAGTCGTACTTGCCCGCCGCGGCCTCGCGCAGGGCGGCATCGAGTTCGCCGTCCTGGTCGTAGGGCAGGATTTCGATGCAAGGATAGTAGAAGACCTCGGCGCCCAGGGCCCCGAAGAGTTCAGCCTGGTCCTTGGCCTGCTCCTTGTCGTGCGTAACGACGACGCGGACGCCGGTGAGGACGCCAGAGGAAGCGTTGGACGCAGTTTTTGTAGCGAGTAGATGTCATTGTATTCATGGAAATTGACTTCCTGTTTCACGGTGAACGGAACGGGAACGCCGTCCGGACATTGCAGCCTGCGAACTCGGCTGCAAACTCAGCCGCGAACGGCTGAACAGGTTGCGGATGGCGCCGGGATTGTAACGAGCCCTTGTTCCAGTCGTGTTGCTGTCTTTGCTGGATAGGTGTACCAATCCTGGGCAGATATAGTGTAGCAAAAATCGAAGGATTGCGCACTGGTCAGTTGCCCTGGTTCGTGGGGGACGATGATACTGACGACGGTGGAGCGCGCCGGCAATTGTAGTGTGCTTGGTCGCCTGGTCGCTTTGTGAGAGGGTGAGAGGGTGACTAAGGGGCGGTCGGTCAGGGTTTGCGGAGGAGGTACCAGCGGCAGGGGTAGCGGTCGGGGGTGGCGCGGGTGATGTCGACGACCTCGAGGGCGGGGGTGAAGCGGGCGACGACTTCGTCATCGAGCATGCCCATGTAGCGCTCTTGGGCTTCTTCTTCCGGGCGGGGGACGTAGTCGAAGGCGTAGAGGTGGTAGTAGCCGCCGGGGCGCAGATTGGTGATGATGCCCGCGGCGAAACGGGGGCGCAGAGCGGGAGGGAGGCCGTGCGAGCAGCCGATGTCGAGGATGTAGGCGGCGCCGGCGTTGGCGAGGGGGAGGGCGGTGACGTCGGCCTGGACGAGGCCGGCGCAGGACAGGAGATGGGGCGCGTGCTGGGCGATGCGGTCGCGGCCGGTGGCGACGGCCTGGTAGGCGATGTCAAAGCCGATGGTCGTGCAGGCCAAGCTCCGCGAGATAGCGGACGTTGGTGCCGGGGCCGCAGCCGATGTCGAGGGCCAGGCCCTGGGGGGCGAGACGGCCGGAGGCCCAGAAGGACTGGACCTCCGGTGGGGTGATCTGGGTGTCCCAGGGCGTGTTGCCGGTGGCGTAGTGTGTTTCCCAACGGCTGCGAGGGGATTCGATCATTCGGGGAGCGTGTCTTCGGTTGGGAAGGGAGGATGGCTGCCGCCGATCGTGTAGACCATGAAGGGCAGCGAGCGGGGGAGTCCTTCCAACTCGTAGGTCACTTCGCCGACGGTTTCGGCGCCCATTTTCTGATAGAAGCCTTCGGCGTTCGGGTCGGATTCGATTTCGATGCGCTGCGCACCGTTCTCGGCTGGCAAGCTGGATGGCGTGCTCGAAGAGCTTGCGCCCGACGCCGCCGTGCAGTGAGCGAGGCTGAACCCAAAGGTGTTCGAGCACCATCCGTTCGCCGCTGCCCATCAAGGCATAGAAGCCGAGAATCGGCTTCGTCGTCGTCGACGGCGGCGTAGACCTCGTTTTGCAGAATGAACTGCTTGGTGATCGTCAGTTGGTTGTGCCACATCTCGATCCACTGGGATGGGTAACCCCAATAGCTCTTGGCGGCATGTGCGACCTGGGTGAGGCGCTCGGCCTGTTCGGGGCGAGCGCGAACGACTCTAATGTCCATAGGCGGCGTTAATCACCATATTCGACAAAGTAGTCCTGCATGGCAGCTTCGACCACGCGCAAGGCGTGTTCGCGGTCGTAGGTGCGGTCGACCGTGAGGCCGGGTTCCTGGCCGGGAATCATCTTGTAGGTGGCGAAGTAGTGGCGCAGGCGTTCGATCAGGATCGAGGGCAGGTCGCCGATGTCGCGGGCGTTGCCCCAGACGTTGTCGTTTTGGAGCACGGCGATGATCTTGTCGTCGGCCTCGCCGTGGTCGTTGACATAAAGTCCGCCGACCACGCGGGCGTTGAGGATCACTTCCGAGCGGTTGACGGGGCGCTCGCTCAGCACGCAGATGTCGAGCGGGTCGCCGTCGCCCTGTTCGGCGCCGCCCAGTTCGGCCACGTGCTTGTCGCAGTAGGTGCGCGGGATAAAGCCGTAGAGGGCCGGCGGCTGCGACGAGGTGCGCTGGGGGCGGTCGACGCGCAGATAGCCGGTCGTCTTGTCGATCTCGTACTTGATCAAGTCGAACGGGGTGATCTCGATATAGGCATGGACCACCTCGGGCGGGTTGGGGCCGATCTCCAGGCCGTGCCAAGGATGGGGACGCCAGCGATAGAACGGTGGTGGGAATCGTTTGGACATGATTTTCCTTGTCGCCTTATGCGTGCTCGTTTGGCTGCACGTCCTGTGCAAGCCTCGAAATTATGCAACATTCTGAGGTTCCCGACAAACCTGTAGGGCAAGGTTGGTGGCTGGAGGGGGAAAATGATTTGCGTGTTTGGGGGAGGTGGGATAACGTTTCCATGTTTGTCATATTGGCGCAACATTAGGGACGGTGGGTTTTTATGCAGCGTTTGGGCGTGTGGTTCGGGCGGGCGGGGGTGCAGGCGCAGCAGCAAGAGCGCGGCATGGTGGCGGCCAAGCTCTATTACTTCAGCTTCTTTGCCGCGATCGGGGCAATCGCGCCTTACTTCAACATCTATCTGCAGCAGCGCGGGCTGTCGGGCACCGAGATCGGGATCCTGGGCAGCCTGGCGCCGCTGATGTCGCTGGTGGCAAATCCATTTTGGGGGACCACGGCCGACCGCTTTCAGAAGCACCAGGTGATCCTGGCAATCTGCGTGTTGATGGCGGGGATCCTGAGTATCCCGTTTATCTGGCTGCACGGGTTTCTGCCGATCCTGCTGCTGCTGTTGGTGATGATCTTCTTTCGCTCGCCGGTGCCGCCGCTGCTGGACACGGCGGTGATGGGCATGTTGGTAAACAACGGCGGGTCGTACGGGCGGCAGCGGATGTTTGGCAGCATCGGGTTTCTGCTCACCTCCTATGGGCTGGGGCAGATCATGGCGGCGGACGACCTGGACCTGATCTTCTGGGTGCACGGAGCGCTGCTGGCGATCGGCTGCACGCTCCTCAGCTTTATGCTGCCGTTTCACCGGCACACAGAGGAGCACGGGGCGAGCATGTGGCAGGGGCTGCGCATGCTGGCAGGGCAGCGGCCGTATGTGACGTTTCTGGTCATGAACGTATTTTTTGGCTTTGGGTCGGCCTGTTTCATCAACTTTGTGGGGCTGCGGCTGCTGTCGCTGGGCGGCACCAGCGCGCAGGTGGGGCTGGCATTTGCGCTCAACGCGGTGACGGAGATCCCGGTGCATGTTTATGGGCGCGCGGTTGACCGACCGCTTTGGCACCGTCAACCTGCTGCTGGCGGGCATCTTTGGGCTGGCGGCGTCATACATCTTTGCCGGCGTGGCGCCTACGCCGAACATGATCCTCGTCGCCATGGCGATGGTCGGCTTCTTTAGCGGCGCATTCTGGATGAACCTGGTCATCTTTGCCAACCAGAGCGCGCCGCCGCAGCTGCGGGCGACCGGGCAGTCGCTGGTCGGCGCGGCGCAGGCCGGGCTGGGCTGGGCGATCGGCGGGATCACGGCCGGCATCCTGTGGGACACGTTCGGCGGCACAGTCGTGCTGGTTGTCGGTGGCATCAGCCTGGTCATCGGCGCCATCGTCTTTATCCTTGGTCAACGCAAGACACCACAGCTGGAGGTCGCGCTATGAGCGCAGAGTTGGAAAGCATTCTGCCTAAGATGGAGTCCACGCACGAGAAGTTCAAGGCATTTATTGCGGGGCTGGACGGCGCTGCCGTGCAGCAGCCTTCGACGGGTAACCCGTGGAACCCGCGCGAGATCGTCGGCCACCTGGTCGATGCGGAGCGGGCGCACCGGCGGTTTATCGAGGCGGTGGCATCGGGCAACCCGCCGGCGAAGGTGGAGAACTTTGACCTCAACGCCTGGAACGCCGGCCGTGTGGCGAAGCGGGCCAATCAGTCGTTAGAGGAACTGCTGGCGGCGTATGACGAGGAGCGGGCGGCGACGATCAAGGTGCTGCAGGCGCTGCCGGACGATGCCTGGGAGAAGAGTGGGGATCATGCGGCGCTGGGGCATCAGACGGTGGAGTACGTGGCGCGGATTATCGGGCTGCACGAGCGGGCGCATTTGCAGGAGATGATGGGGTAGGGAGAGAAATGTCCCGGGGACCTCGCAGGTCCCCGGGACGGGGTAGACGTTAAAATGTTCCGGGGACGTTCGGACGTCCCCGGAACATGGTTGCCTGTGCGCTAGCTGGCCCAGCTGGCGATGCCAAGCTCGTTGGGGTTGATGAGGGCGGGCTTGCTGGGGCGGGCGCGGACGCCGAGGGCGATATGGCCGCTGGTGTCGGGTTTGAGCGAGCACTGGTAGACGGCGGCGCCGTTGTCCCAGCCGCTGTGCTGCATCGTCGTGACCTGCGGGTCGGCCAGCTCGCCTTGCGGCGTTGAGCACGCCGCTGACGACTTCGACGGCGGCGTCGCCGTCGGAGAGGCCGTTGTACCAGACCTTGGCGCCAATGGTGACGGCCTGGCCGACGGTGATCTGCGGCTGGTCGGGCACCATGGCCTGGACGGCAACCTGGCCCCAGCGCTGGCGCACCAACTGCTTCCACTGGGCGATCTCACGGGCCAGGGCGTAGCCGTTGCTGCTGTAGCTGCTGCCGGTCGTGGCGGCGGGCAGGTAGAAGCGCTCGGTGTATTCCTTGACCATGCGGCGCATGCTGAACTGCGGCGTGCAGGTGCGGATCGAGTTCTTCATGACCTCGACCCAGCCCGTGGGCACGCCGTCGCCGTCGCGGTTGCCGTAGTAGAGCGGGACGATGATGTCCTCGAGCGTGCTGTAGAGGCTGATGGCGTCGGCGGCGTCCTGCGTCGCCTCGTCCTTGTACTCGCGCTCCTCGCCGATCGACCAGCCGTTGGTGCCGTCGTAGCCTTCGACCCACCAGCCGTCGAGCACGCTGAAGTTGGGCGCGCCGGAGAGGGCGGCCTTCATGCCCGAGGTGCCGCTGGCCTCGTGGGGGCGGCGCGGGTTGTTGAGCCAGATGTCGACGCCCGAGACCAGGTGGCGGGCGATGTTCATGTCGTAGTTCTCGACGAAGACGATCTTGCCCCAGTAGTCGGGCGTCTGGCTGAGCTGGTAGATGCGCTGGATCAGCGCCTTGCCCGGCTCGTCGGCGGGGTGCGCCTTGCCGCTGAAGATGATCTGCACCGGCCGGTCGGGGTTGTGCAGGATGCGCTTGAGGCGCTCCTCGTCGTGGAAGAGCAGCGTGGCGCGCTTGTAGGTGGCGAAGCGGCGGGCGAAGCCGAGGGTGAGCGCCTGCGGGTCGAGCACCTGGCCGGCGGCGGAGAGCTTCTGCGGGCCTTCGCCGTGGCGGCGGTACATCGCCTGCAGGCGGCTGCGGGTGAAGTCGACCAGCTTTGCCTTGCGGCCCTGGTGGACGGACCACAGCTCGGCGTCGGGCACGGCGGCCAGCTTGTCCCAGGTCTTGGGGTCGTCGACCTCGTCGCGCCAGTTCTTGGGCAGGTACTTGGTGTAGAGGTCCTTGATCTCCTGGACCATCCAGGTGCGGGTGTGCACGCCGTTGGTGATGGAGGTGATGGGCACCTCTTCGACCGGCGTCTGCGGCCAGAGGAACTGCCACATCTCGCGGCTGACGTGGCCGTGGAGCTCGCTCACGCCGTTGGCGTAGGCGCTGAGGCGCAGGGCCAGGACGGTCATCGAGTATTGGCGGCCCCAGGGCAGGTCCTGGGCGGCGAACTCGATAAAGCTGTCGCGGTCGATGCCAAGCTGGCCCCAGTACTGCCAGAAGAACTTCTCGACCAGCTCAAAGGCAAAGGCGTCGTTGCCGGCGGGCACGGGCGTGTGGGTCGTGAAGATGGCGTTGGCGCGGGCGGCTTCGACGGCCTCGGCGAAGGAGAGACCCTGGCCCTGGACCAGCTCGCGCACGCGTTCGAGGCCCAGGAAGGCGCTGTGGCCTTCGTTCATGTGCCAGACGGAGGGGTTGTAGCCGAGGGCGCGCACGGCGCGCACGCCGCCGATGCCGAGGACGACCTCCTGGCTGATGCGCATCTCGCGGTCGCCGCCGTAGAGGCGGGCGCTGAGCTCGCGGTCCTGGGGCGCGTTGCGGTCGACGTCGGTGTCCATCAGGTAGATGGGGATGCGGCCGACCTGGATGCGCCAGACCTTGGCATAGACCGTGCGGCCGGGCAGGTCGACGTTGATCAGGACCGGCTTGCCCTGCGGGTCGAGCGCCTGGGTGACGGGCATTTCGGCGAAGTCGATCTTCTCATAGACGGCCTGCTGCATGCCGGAGGCGTCGATGCGCTGGATAAAGTAGCCCTGCGGGTAGAGGAAGCCGACGCCGATAAAGGGCAGGTCGAGGTCCGAGGCGGCCTTGCAGTGGTCGCCGCTGAGGATGCCGAGACCGCCCGAGTAGATGGGCAGCGCCTCGTGGAGGCCGAACTCGGCGCTGAAGTAGGCGATGACCTGGTTGCGCTTATCGTCGTGGGCCGTGCCGAACCACGTCGCGGTCGCAGGGTTCATGTACTCGTCGAAGGCCCCCAGGACGGCCTGATAGTTCTTGAGAAAATCGGGGCTGGCGGCAGCGGCGTCGAGCTTTTCCTGGTGCACCGTGCGCAGCAGCTTGACGGGGTTGTGGCTGACGGCTTCCCACAACTCGGGGTCGATCGAGGCAAAGAGCGCTTGTGCCTCCGTATCCCAGCTCCACCAGAGGTTGAAAGCGACATCTTGGAGACGTTCGATCTTAGCGGGAAGCTTGGGATAGACGGAGATTTTGCCGACGATATTCATATAGAGGGTTTGCTCCTTTTTTGAAGGCTGCTCACTGAAAGCACTTTCATAAGGGAAGATTGTACATGCTTTTTGCCAGATGGGCGAATGGGGAGAGGGGGTGGGGACGACACTTCCAGGAGTTGGGGGCACCTCCTGGAAGTGGTGTTACGCGGTTAGCGGCGGACGTCGGGGAGGTGGAGGATGGTGGCGGCGCCGATGTCGGGGGCGGTGTTGGCGCCGGTGGCGATGGTCCTGTTCATGGTGGCGGGCGTTGTCGCGCTGAGGGCCCCGGGGCAGGGCGACGGTGATGCGTCGTAGTCGCCGGCGGGCAGGTCCGGTGAACTGGTAGCTGCCCGCCGCATCGGTGGTGACCTGGCGGTTGAGGGCGCCGTCGACCTGGCGGACGACGACGGTGGCGCCGGCGATGCCCGGCTCACCCGTGTCGCGGACGCCGTCGCGGTCGAGGTCGGCGAAGACGACGCCGCTCAGGGTGCCGGCGTTGGGCTGGCCCAGGTCGACGCTGCTCCCCGTCCCGAAGTTCTGCCTGGTGGTGGCAACCAGGGCATAGGGCTGGGTGCCAAACGTGCCATTGACGCTCGCGCCCGCACCGTGACGACATAGGCTGCCGGCGGCCGGCTTTTCGATGCGCACGGCTTCGACATTGTTCTTGCGGTCGGCTGCCGTGCCGCCGTTGCCGAAGACGCGGCCACCGGGGCCGTCGACCGTGAGGTCGAGGTCGTTGACCAGCTTCTGGCCGGCGGCGGACTGGGCCGGCGGGTCGGTCCAGGCCAGCGTCACGTAGAGACCCTGGCCGGTGAGGGGCGTCCCGCTGCCGGCGGTCACCTCATACTGCGCCGACGCGCTGCGTGCGCCTTGGGCGACGGCGAGCGTGTAGCGGGCCGGCGCAGTGCTGCCGGTGGTCGACAGCGTCAGCGTGACGGTGCCGGTGGCATCGATGTTCACCTGGCCCAGCGCCTGCCCGTCGAGCGAGACGTCGGCGGGCGTGCCGGCGGTGAAGTTGCTGGCAACAAAGGTAAACGTCGTGCCGGGAGGGCCGGAGGCCGGCGTTACCGTTAGCTTGGGGCTGCCGGCGGGCACGGCGGTGACGCTGAAGGATGTCTCGGCGCTCCGTCCGGCGCTGTCGGTGGCCTGTACGGTATAGGTGCCGGCGGGGGTGTTGGCACTCGTATTGAGCTTGAAGGAGACCGCACCGGCACTGTCGCTGCCTACGGTTCCGAACGCTGCGCCGTTAAGCGTGACGGCGATCGTCGTGTCGTTGGGGATGAAGTCGCTGCCGCTGAACTCGAAGGTGGTGCCGGCAGGTCCGGACGTGGGATCCACGGCCAGCGACGGCGCGGTGGCGCCCGAGATCGTCAGCTGGGTCTCGGCCGTGCGGTCGGCGAGATCGGAGGTCTGGATCGAGTAGGGGCCAGGGGCGATGTCGTCGGAGGCAATCAAGTAGGCGGCGATGTCGCCGGCGGCGTCGGCATAGACGGTGGTGATGTAGTTGTCCTGGCTGCAGGGGCTGATGCAGATATCGACCCAGCCGTAGGGCGTGTTGTACTTGCCGGTCAGGAGGAAGGTCGTCCCGGGCGGGCCGGAAGCCGGCGTGATGGTGGCCGCCGGCGACGGGAAGTCGACGAGCAGGCTGACGTCGTCGACGAAGGCGGACATGTCGGGCGCGACGCCGTTGCCGTCGTTGAAGACCATCAGATACGCGGTCTGGCCGGCCAGGGCGGCGCGGTCGGCGGCGTTGAAGGGCAACGAGTACGTCCAGTCGCCGTTCGACGTCGATGCATTCGGGGTTGTCGGGTGCATAGGGGCCAATATAGTTGCCGGAAGCGTCGATCAGGGCGACGCAGAGATAGTCGGCGCCGGCGTCCTGGTCGACGATGCGCACAGAGAATGCGATGCCGCTGTTCAGGGCATCGTCGATGGCGGCGGGAAACTGCACCGGGTAGAACAGCGTATCTTCGGAGGCCGTGCCGTCGCTGAGCGTACCGCCCAGCCACATCGAGTAGCTGCCCGACACGACGTAGGCGGGATCATCGGTGCGTACCGGCAGGCCGCTGCCCAGCCAGACATAGCTCCAGATATCCGTCCAGTCCGGGTCTTCAAAATCGCCGCCGCCGACCATCTGCTGCTGGATAGTTCTGCAGCGCAAGGCCGCGCGCGCCGGTCCCGGGCTGGAAGGTGCCGTGCGCGGTCGCTACTGGTGTGCAGCGACGGGCCGCTGGCCGAGCGCCGGCACAGTGTTGGGGAGCGGCGGCAGCGCTGCGCTTCTGGCCGGCTCGACCGGGCCGAGTGCGTCGGGGATGCGCGTGAGCGGCCGGGCCTGGTCGTAGCCGGGCACGGCTTGACCGTGCAGTTCTGCCGGCGTCGTGACGGCAGCCGACGCGGCGACCAGCGGCGGCGCACTCGCCAGCGAGATTGCGGCCGGCAAGGCGCCCGCCTGCACTCACGGCCGGCGTTCCTTGCGCCACCAGCGCGCCCTGGTTGCCTGCGGCGACAACCTGGACGGTGTAGCTAACCGTGTTGCCCGATCTGCAGGCCCTGCACGTGGTCGTCCATGACCACGTAGTTGGCGCTGAGCGTGTTCTTCAAATCGATACGGCCGTAGCCGCTGTTGTTGCTGGCAAGCTGTTCGCCCGGCAGCTGCGTCGCGCCGTTGACGATGATGGCCTTGAGCAGGGCGGCCGATCGGCTCGGCAATGCTGCGCGCCTTATTCAGCCATTCGCGCACGATCGCGGCGCCGCCGGCAGAGAGGGGCGTCGCCATCGACGTGCCGCCCATGTAGGCGTAGTCCTGGTTAAACGGGCCCCAGAAGCTGCCGTCGGGGGCCTGGGCGGCGCGGACGGAAAGCACCCAAGTGCCCGGCGCCACGACATCGGGCTTGACGCGCCCGTCGGCCGTCGGCCCGCGGCTGGAGAAGTAGGCCATCGTGTTGGGATCGTCGGCATCGCTGTCCTGGTCGGGGCGGTTGTTTTCGCTGGCGCCGATCGTCAGCACGTTCTTGGCGGTGCCCGGCGAGCCGACCGTCTGGGCGCCGGGGCCGGCGTTGCCGGCGGCGTAGAGCACGAGGTAATCCTTGTGGCGCCAGATGTAGTCGTCGACCAGGCTGGAGATCTGGTTGTAGCCGCCGCGGTCGCTGGCGCCCCAGCTGTTGCTGGAGATGCGGGCCCCATCCTGGTAACCCTTGTTGAGAAAGTCGCCGTTGAGGTCGATGCACTGGATGCCGGAGCTGCCGTCGGTGTTGAGCGCCATGAAGACCAGGCTCGCTTCGGGCGCAGTGCCGGCGTGGGATCCGGTGTAGGCATGCGCGGCGGCATTGCTGCCCGAGCGGGTGCCGCTGCCCAGCACCGAGCCGGCCACGTGGGTGCCGTGGCCGTTGAGGTCGGTGAAGGTCGTCTTGGCGGTGCACTGGGCGCTGGCGAGGTTCATCTCGCTGGGGGCGTAGGCGCGCACCAGGCGGCCGGCGAAATCGGGGCTCAGGGCGCCCTGCACGCTCAGGCCGGAGTCGGAGACGGCGATGGTCTGGCCGCTGCCGTAGTAGCCGAACGACTGCCACACGGCCTCGGCGCCGATGATCTTGCGGCCTTCGGCATTGGCGACGGAGGGCTGGATATAGCGTTCGACCCAGCTGACGCCCGGCTGCTGCGCCATGGACGGCAGGAGGCTCAACGGCGCCTGCACGCGCAGGACGGGGCCGAGCGAGGTGTCGGCGGCCTCGACGATACCGGCCCCCAGGGTAGTGAGAGCAGCACGCAGCGCCCCCAGCGATTCGCCGTGGAAAGCCATGACCGTCAGCTCCACCGGCGCAGCCGCCGCGGCACCGGCGACCCCGGTCCTGGCGTAGGCGGCGGTCAGCTCCGGTGCGACCTTATAGGCCGGCCGGTAGGGGCCGACCCAGCGCACGGAGGGCAGGCTCTGCACGGCCGTCGCGGTGGACGGGGCCATGCGCACGATGTGGGTGTTGTTGGGGATGTAGCCGACCACCTCGCCGCCGAGCGCGGCGACCTGTTCGAGCCAGTAGGCCTCGACCGGGCCGCTAAACTGCACGAGGTAGTAGGGCGATGCAGCTATCGGCTGCCGCGGCTGCTGCGACTGCGGGCGCGGCAAGCGGGTCGAAAGCGCCGGCCTGCAGATAAATGGTGCCTTCACTCGGGGCGGGGTCCTGAGCATGGGCGGCGGCGGCGGGCAGCAAGAGAAGCACGAGTGCCGCTGCGAGAGCGAGCAGGCGCTTGGGCATTGGGTTGTCTCCTTATGTACGTTTAAGTGGGCGCTGCTGCCGGTCGCCCGGTGGTCTGCAGGCGGCCAACAGCGGAGGTGCAGTATCCAACGAAAGTGGGATATCGGCAAATGGCATTACGGAGATGGGGGCAGGGGAGCAGGCGGGGACGCCTGCGCTCCGAGGTAACCCCTACAGATCGCGCGCAGCCCGAACGAGAGGCGCGTCAGGGCGGGTGTGGTAGAATCGAAGGTATCCAGCATGCAAGGGGACCAGGTAAAAAGTGGGGGTTTCGATGCAGATCGAAATTGATGCCGGCGGCAACATCAACCCGGAACTATACATAAATCGTGAGCTGAGCTGGATCGAGTTCAACCGGCGGGTGCTGGACGAGGCGCGTGACCCGCGCAACCCGCTGCTGGAGCGGATCAAGTTTGCGGCGATCTTCAGTTCGAACCTGGACGAGTTCTTCATGGTGCGGGTGTCGGGGGTGAAGGAGCAGATCGACCGCGGGGTGAGCGGGCGGACGCCGAACGGGTTTACGCCTTCGGAGCAGTATGCGGCGATCCGGGCGGCGCTGCTGCCGTTGGTGACCGAATGCCAGGACGTCGTCTGCGACGACCTGCTGCCGGCGCTGGCGGCGGAGGGGATCGTCGTGGCGCGCTATGCGGACCTCAACGCGGAGCAGCGGCAGTGGCTCGACGACTACTACCTGCGCGAAATCTTCCCGGTGCTGACGCCGCTGGTCGTCGACCCGACGCACCGCTTCCCGTTTATTTCCAACTTGAGCTTGAGCCTGGCGGTGGTGCTGGACGTGCCGGATGCCGGGAAGCGGTTTGCGCGCGTCAAGGTGCCGCAGATGCTGCCGCGGCTGGTGATGCTGCCGCACACCGTCTCACAGCTGGGGACAGGCACAGGACAGAGCACGCCCCAGAACACGGGCCAGAGCGGGGTCCAGAACGTGGTGCTCGTCTGGCTGGAGGATGTGATCGCGGCCAACGTGGGCACGCTGTTTACGGGCAGGGATATCTCGACCACGGTGCCGTTCCGGGTGACGCGCGATGCGGACATCGAGATCCGCGAGTATGAGGCGGCCGACCTGCTGCAGGCGATGGAGGAGAACGTACGGCGGCGGCGGTTTGGCGACGTGGTGCGGCTGGAGATCGGTGACGGGATGACGCCCGACATGCGGACCATGCTGGGCGAGAAGCTCGAGGTGGAGGAGGCCGACCTGTATGCCGTGCGCGGGCCGCTGGGGCTGAGTGCGCTGATGGAGCTGTACAGTCTCGACCGGCCGGACCTCAAGGATGCGCCGTTTACGCCCCAGACGCCAAAAGTGCTGCGCAACCAGGATATTTTTGCGGCCATTCGCAGCCGCGACATTGCGCTGCACCATCCGTTTGACTCGTTCCAGCCGATCATCGACCTGGTGCGAGCGGCGGCGATCGATCCGAACGTGCTGGCGATCAAGATGACGCTGTACCGGGTGGGGCGCAACTCGCCGATCGTACAGGCGTTGATGGAGGCGGTGGAGAACGGCAAGCAGGTGGCGGTGCTGGTGGAGCTGAAGGCGCGGTTTGACGAGGCCTCGAACATCGGCTGGGCGCGGGCGCTGGAGGCGACGGGTGCGCACGTGATCTATGGGCTGCCGGGGCTCAAGGTGCACGCCAAGCTGCTGATGATCGTGCGGCGCGAGGCGGAGGGGCTGCGGCGCTACCTGCATCTGGGGACGGGCAACTACAACGCCACGACGGCGCGCCAGTACACCGACTTCAGCCTGATGACGGCCGACGAGGCGCTGGGGGCGGACGTGGGCGAGCTGTTCAACATGCTGACAGGGTCGAGCAAGCAGCAGGCGCACCGGGCGCTGCTGGTGGCGCCGCTGGACATGCAGCACAAGCTGATCGCCAAGATCGAGCGTGAGATCGTGCGGCAGCGGAAGACGGGCAACGGGCATCTCATCTTCAAGTGCAACGGGTTGACCGACGAGGAGATGACGGCGGCGCTGTACCGGGCGGCGCAGGCGGGGGTGCGGGTGGACCTGTTGGTGCGTGGCGTATGCAGCGTGCGGCCGGGGATTCCGGGGTTGAGCGAGTGCATGCGGGTGCACAGCATCGTGGGGCGGTTCCTGGAGCATCACCGCTTTTACTACTTTTACAATGGGGGCGACGAGGAGCTGTATGCGGGGAGTGCGGACCTGATGGACCGCAACCTGCACCGGCGCATCGAGACGCTGTTCCCGATCCAGGACGAGAAGCTGCTGCGGCACCTGCGCGACGACGTGCTGGATCTGTATTTGCGCGACAACGTGCAGGCGCGCGAGATGCTGGCGGACGGGACGTATGTGCGGATCACGCCGGGGGAGGGGCTGCCGGTGAACGCACAGATGATTTTGATGTCGGTGGGGGAGCATGGGAGGTAAGGCGGACCGGCATGTGATGAGCACGCCGCGATCGGCAGGTGGCGTGTAGGATAGGGTAGGGGCACGCCGCGATCGGTGGGTGGCGTGCGAGGTGAGGGTAGGGGCACAAGGTCCGGCGGTGGGGATCTCGTCGTTATGGCGAGCGTGGTTCCGCCGGACCTTGTGCCCCTACGCGTCTGCATGCGTTCGTGTGCGCTGGCGCGGGGCTGGTTTGGCGGGTGAGGAGGTTGGTGGATTAAAATTGCGTAATGAAGGAGGTGTGTATGCCACACACACCGCATGGTTATCGGCGCAACAATTCCATGCGCCATCCCCAGTTTGATTACAGCAGCGCAGGCGCCTATTTTGTGACAATTTGTGTTTCGCAGCGGATCTGCCTGTTCGGTTCTATCACGGATGGTGTGATGTGCCTGAACGAATTGGGACGGATCGCAAGCGAAACGTGGCCTGTGCTAGCGGAGCATCACACGGATTTTATGCTGGATGCGTCCGTGGTCATGCCGAATCATGTGCATGCACTGCTATGGCTGCGACCCCCAGAAGATGGACAACTGTCAATTGCAAGCACACCCCAACGGGGTTTTGGCGGTCGCGCTGCCGGTTCGCTGTCGGTGTTAGTGGGTGCGTATAAGTCGGCGGTAACACAACAGGCGAGGCGGAGGAGGCTTCTGCCGGTGCCGGTGTTGTGGCAGCGCAATTTTTACGACAATATTGTGCGGAAAGATGATGTGCTGGCGCAGGTGCGCGAATATATCCGGCAGAATCCGGCGCGATGGTGCGAAGATTTGCTGCACCCGGCGGCTGCATCGAACCGGTTCAATCGAGACTAGGAGGGGAATTCGGTTTGTCTGCGAAGGTTGACCGACTGCCCAGCAGTGGGGGCACAAGGTCCGGCGGAACAGCATGCGTGGTCATGGCGAGGCTCTCGTCGCCGGACCTTGTGCCCCTACGGTCGTGTGGCGTTCAACTTGGGGCGACGGAAGCCGGACGGGGCAAGGCGACCAGCGGGATGAGACGAGTGACTTTTGCCTGGTGCTCCACAAAGAAGGGATAGGCGGCACTGATCGTTTCCCACCAACGCTGCCGTTCTTCACCGGTCAGGACTTCTGCGTTTGTGGTGAAGGTGTCTCGCCCAACCTCGACCGTAACCTGCGGGTTATGCACCAGGTTGATGTACCAGTCGGGATCCTTCGGCGCGCCTGCATTCGAGGCAATCACAAGCAGGCGGTCACCGTCTGGAACATACATCATCGGCGTCGTATGAGCGCGCCCGCTTTTCGCACCAGTGGTCGTGAGGATGACCAATGGGCGGCCTGGCATAGGCTCTTCCCCGCGATCACGGGCTGCGCGGAACTCGGTGATCAGGGCTTGATTGTGGGCCTGCAAGTCGTCCATTTGTCCTCCGCTTACTGTATTGGCCGTAGAACAGGGGGCTATTATAGTACATTTCGTCTACCGTAGCGACCAGCCACGCGGGCACGCAGAACGGCCATTGTATCAAGGATGAGTACAACCAGCGCAGTCAATACAACCAACACAATCACTACAACCACTACAACAGGATTCGGGGCAGGCGGGCACAAGGTCCGGCGAAGGGAGGATCGCTGCGATTCGGGGCGTGATTGCGCCGGACCTTGTGCCCCTACGGAGCGTGCGTACACCGAACATGATATGCGCCGCAAGAGCGGCTTTTTTCGCCTTGATAGGGTACCCGGACTTTGATAGGATGGTGGCCCGCGGTCAAGTAGACGAGGTGAATGGTCATGAACAATAGCGGCTCACTCCGTCAGTCCCTGCGCCTGTCCGCCACACTGCTGCTCTTGGGACAACTCCTGTACATTGTGATCACCCTGTTCCACACGGGTGGGGATGCCAATAACCATCCCGCCATCTTTGCCGCGTACGCAGCCAGCGGGAGCTGGACGGCCGACCACATCGGCCAGTTTGCGGCTATGGCGATCTTGCTCGCCGGGCTGCTCGCCCTGTTCTACGCGCTGGACGTTGAGGATGACACGGCGCGCTGGGCCCGCCGCATTCGGGGCCGCGGCGGCGGTCGCCGCGCTGGCGCTGTACGGTGCCCTCCAGGCGGTGGATGGGGTCGCCAACCGGCTGGTCGATGTGGCGTGGTTAAGCGCTCCCGACGCCGAGAAGGCGGGGCGCTTCGCGAGCGCCGAGGCCGTCCGTTGGCTCGAGTGGGGGATGCGGAGCTATCAGGCCTTCACCCTGGGCCTCGCTTTGCTCCTGTTTGCGGTCGCGGCCATACGTACGGCTTGGATCCCACGGCCAATCGCCGTCCTGATCGGGCTTTCCGGCTGCGCCTTTCTTTGGCAGGGCTGGCTGGTCGGCGCCGAAGGCTTCTCGCCCATGATGTCGAATGCCATCGTGTTGGCTGAGTTCCTGGACGTGGTTTGGATGAGTTGGCTGGCCGTCGCTGCCTGGCGCATGCCCGATGGGGAGCCGCCGCCACCTGGCCGATGAAGGCAATGCCCGCTGAGAGCATTCTTGCGCGCCCGATCCGCGCTGTGCAGGTGATGCCGCTGGGGCGAAAAGACTTGCTCGCACTTTTGCTATTCTTCACCCACGCCGGCGCCTGCTTGCTCTTCACGGGCGTAGTAATCCCAGAAGAGAGCCATCCGCAGCACATCACTGGTGTGCTCGTTGGTGTGTTGATAGGTCTTGCTGACCAACCACAACAGCGGGATCGGCCCCCAGCCGGTCATTTGCAGTTCATGCCATGCGTGCTCGGAAAACTGGGGTAACAGGCCAATCTGCTCGCGGCGAACGGCGCGGAATTGGTCGAGCAGATCTTCAACCGCCACGTCGCAGTTGGCACGCCAGCCCGCTTCTTCATCCCAATTCACCGCGAACTCGGATGCGCCTAACCACTGCTGCATCACCGGGAGTGCAATCTGCCGCTCGTAGTCTAGCATGTGGAAGAGGTGACGGGCGGCGGTCCACTCACCCAGTCCCTGCGGTGGCCGGCAATGTAGCCGTGCGGCCGGCACTTGCGCTGACCGCCCACACAAATCCATCTGCGCTTGCTTGCAACTGCTGTTGAAACCACATGGAATAATTCACCGCCACCGTTCCCCTCACGTGTCGCTACAAATATCCGTCGCAATGTGCAATACTTACCGCAGCGCCTATCTCTTCACACATACGAAAAACACGGCGCAGCGGTGGCGCCGCCGTCTATGCTGTTAACAGGCTGCCTATGAATCTCTGCGCTAATGATTATCTTGGCCAGATCCTTACCGTTGTCGTGGATCGCCCCATGGGGTCCCGCCATCCGGAATGGGGACATGTCTACCCGGTCAACTATGGCTACATACCGGGTCGCCTGGCTCCTGACGGTGACCTGCAGGACGCGTACGTGCTTGGAATCGACGTGCCGCTGGAGGCGTTTACCGGGCGCTGTATTGCCATCATCCATCGACTGAATGACGTGGAAGATAAACTGATCGTGGTTCCAGAGGGTGGTCCGTTGTTGACGCCGGAAGAGATCATGCTGCAAGTGGACTTCCAGGAGCGGTATTTCGAGACGATCCTGGTGATGGACTCGCAGTCCTAGTGCCCTCGTTGAGGTGAGGCACAGGTAACCCGGGGTCGGATTTTGACCTAGGGCAACGGCTGCAGTGGCGGCTGGACTTCGTAGCGGTGGCGGCGCCGGCCCTTCATGGTGTGAAATACCGGCAAGATCAGAAAGAGGGACGTAAAGAGCAGCCCGGATGCCAGCCCCGCCATTGAGCCGCCTAGGCCGGCGACCATGACAGCAGCGCACCCAACACCCAGGCGGATAGTTTGTCCCTGGATGGTCTCGAGAGTATCAAAGCGCTCGACCGCGTTGAGTTCGAGTGTATTGCGTTTGCTGTAGGCATAGCCATATAACAGCAAAATGATGGCGCGGATGGCAACATACCCCAGTCCGTACACGACCATCAGCGTCGCGATCTGACCCTGGGCCAACACGGGGATCGAGAGTACGTCGTCTGGCGGTGCCGGCGTATTCAGGCCAACGAAGCCGTCGACCAGGTAGTTGGCCAGAAACTTGAGCGGATAGACATACATCAAAATCACGAACAGCAGCGCTGTATTGCAGTAGAGGATAAAGAGCGTGTTGAGTCCGTAGCGGCGGAAATAGATGTTGTGCTCGTACCAGATCAACACCAGGTAGCCAAAACAAAGGCCAAATGGCACAAAGCCACGCATTGCCAGCAGCAGTCCGTCCAGCGTATCGGGGACATCCAGCGAAACGACCACTAATGTGATCGCAAAGCCAAGAATCGCGTCGGTGAAGCCTTCGAGCCGGCTGACATCCGTGCCGCGCCAGCGAAAGGCGTTCGGGTCAGCATCCTGCGTGCGGTGGTCCAGCAGCTGTCTGCGCAGCATAAGCATCCTATGAGGGTACGAGGGCAGCGGTCCGGTCGCTCATGAGGAATCTAGATCGCTTGCTTATTGTACACATAGGTGCTTGCGCCCGTGGTTCTGGTTGCGTTACGCAAATTACAACGCAAGGCAGGCGGGCACAAGGTCCGGCGGGAGAGACCGAGTCTGCGGTCCGAGGCGCCGGACCTTGTGCCCCACAGAGGCGGCGCTTAATGCTGCATGAGGCGCGAACGGCGGAAGCTGGCTAGCACGCGGCGGCTAACAGAATCGCATCGAGCACGGCCAGGGCGAACATGACGCTTAGGACCACCTGGGACGCGGTCAGTGACGCGGCGAGGCTCTCCGGCAGCAGCCTGAGGATCCCAAAGATGGCCAGGGCCAGCACCAGCTCGGCGGCGACGATGGTTTGGGCCGCCTGGCGCACGGTGGCGGACTTGAGGGAGATCAGCACGCCCCCGCTGGCGGCAAGGAGCGTGGTCAGTACGCTCAGCACCAGCACGACCCAGAAGCGGCTGAGCGGCGCATAGAATTGCCCACGGCCACTGGCCCTGCGCCAGATTCACGACGACCGCGCCGAGGAGGAGGCTGAAGACGGCCAATCCCCAGCTGAAGGCTGCCGTCACCAGGATCTTCCCCAGCAGAATCGCCCAATCTGAGATGCGGCTGGCCAGCAGCGTTTCCAGGGTATGGCGCTCGCGCTCGCCGGCGACGGCATCGCCGATGAAGGTGGCGAGCAGCAGAAACGGGATATAGACCATAATCAGGAACGGCGCGGGGCCGAGGTCCAGCCAGGTCCGCCCGGAGGAGAGGGGCAGAATGATGCCCATGACGGCCACAATCAACAGGGGCCGGAACCAATCGGAAGGTCCGCCCGACCCCAAGAGATCCTTCCACTCTTTCCACACCATCGTCCAGAGATCGCTCATTGTGTATCTTCCTGCATCAGCGTCAAGAACACGTCTTCCAGGCTTGTCTTCGACCGCCGGATATCCTCGACTTCGCCACCGGCTTGCACGATCAGCGTGACCAACGGTCCGATTCTGCCATCGTCGTGGAGGTCAATGCATCAGGCGGTCATTTTGCAGCTCAGCCCGCGCGACTTCGGGCCGGGCCCGCAGAGAGCCGAGGGTCTGGGCATTGAAATTGCGGCCGACAATCTCGACCTTGGGTCCGCCCTGGCTGAGGCGTAAATCGTCAGGGTTGCCGATCGTGAGGAGCCGTCCGCTGCGGATGACGGCCACCTCGGGCGCAGAGTTTTTCGGCTTCCGCCAGGTTATGGGTGTTGAGGAAGACCGTCACGCCTTCATGGGCGACCAGCCGCGCCAGGTCCGTATGCAAGGCGGCCGCGGCCACCGGGTCGAAGCCGGCGGTGGGCTCATCCAAAAAGATCAAGGGCGGGCGGTGAAAGAGCGCGCGGGCGACGGCGAGTCTTTGTTTCATCCCGCGGCTCCAATGGCCGACTCGGTCGCGGCGGCGGTCCCACAAGCTCCAGGTGGGTGAGCAGTTCCTTGGTGCGCGCCCGGCGTTCGGGTCTGGGCATCCGGAAGATGCGGCCGTAGAGGTCGAGATTGTCTTCGGCACTCATGCGTTCGTAGAGACCGGAGAATTCGAGCAGTGCACCGCTCTGGGCCCGAATCGCGTCGGCGTCCGTGCGCGTGTCGAAGCCCATCACGTGGGCTTCGCCCTCTGTAGGTTCGAGGAGACCCAGGAGCAGATGGATGGTGGTGGTTTTGCCGGCGCCGTTGGGGCCAAGAAAGCCAAAGACAATGCCCCGCGGCACGTCGATCGACAGGTCATCGACGGCGGTGATGGCGCCAAACGTGCGGGAAAGGTGTTCGGTGTGGATGATTGAGGTAGGCATTGGGTGTCATGGTATCACGGACTGACACAAAGCGGCTGACATTCACGCTCATTTTCGGCACGCAATGGGGTGATTTGTGCACTAAACTGAACGTGGTCGCGGAAAATAGCTCGGCGTTGGCGCAGGAAGACAGGTGGTTGAGGCGGCATAGACTGCGCCAACGGCTTCTCGCGGGAAGGAAGCCGTTGGCGAGCCCCGTCTCGTTTGCATGGGTTGCCACCAAAACGATGTGACTTGTGCACAAACGTAGACGGCACCACAGTACGCAGTTGGCGTTTCAAAAGCGTTTCAGGTTATGTGGCGTCTCAGGCAGCTTCGTTCACGCACTCGTTGTTGGCGGCAGCTCAGGCAACAGCAGCAGCGGGCGGGCCAACGGCAGTGTGGAGTTTAGCGCGTTCAGAGATAGATTATGACCCCGCTCCCAGGCAGCCATGTACAGCTCAGGTGGCAGATTCATCCTGATGGCGCGCAGCACATCGATCCATACTGGGCGCAGAGGGGCATCCAGCGCATGTCGAATCCCGGCGCGCAGCTTCTCTGCCATGCCCATGATCTCCGCAGCGGATTCCCAGTACTGACGGCGGACTGCAAGGCGAGCGGCAACGAGCAGGCAGTCGACGAGTTCAGGCCGTACCCAAGACCCGCGCATGTAGCCGCGCAGGGCCTCGGCCACCCAGTGCTCGGCGTCGGCAAGCTCCCCAGATTCCAAAGCTGCCAGGGCAAGGCCGAGATGGATGACAGGGCGAATCCGATGAGGATTGATCAAGCGGCGGAGCTCCAGGCTCTCCTCGAGCATGCGCCGGCCCTCTCGAAGCTCGTCTTGATACACCATGACTATCCCCAGCCACGGCAGCCATTCGGTGAGGCTCATCGGACTTTGCACGGCGCGTGCTGTAGCGACTGCGTCGTTAAAGCGTGCTCGCGCCGTGTCAATGTCTCCATCCAGAAGGGCCAGGCGTCCGAACGCGCCGAATGCGTGGGACACGATATCGCGGTCCGCAAGGGATTCATGGACACGAAGACACTCTGCGGCCAGCACACGCGCTTCTGCATATGCGCCGATGCAACGCTTTAGCTCTGACAGTTGAAACAATGCGTTGGACAACAGCACAACCGGGTCACCATGAATTCCATAGAGGTCGTCTGTACGTCTAGGCGTACGGAACGGCATGGCGCACTGGCGGCGTGCAAGTTCAACCGTTCCCTGATAGGCCTCCATGGTCCGGACGAATGAGGTGGCGTACCAGGCAGTTGCATGGAGCACCCCGACGCGCAGGTTGTCATCCTCGCAGGACGGTGCCAGTAAATAGATCTTGGCCAGGTACCCGGCGGCTGCTTCCGTCTGAAGCATCTGCCCCGCATACCAATATGCGCTTACCAGCACGGCAAGCTGTAGATCGTGGGGTAAGCGATCGCCTTGGACCACAATCTGCTCCAACCAGGCTGCAGCCTCACGCCAGTGCCCGCGACGCATCCAGTACCAGGTGAGAGCAAGCGCCAGCCGGGCAGCATCGACGATGCGGCCTGTGTCCACGAGCCACTTCAGGGCGGCGCGCATGTTGTCTTGCTCAAGTTCTACGCGCTGCAACCAACGCAGGGCATCAGCACCGCGTACCTTTGTATCGGCCAGCTGAGCCAAGGCAAGAAACGCTGCAGCGTGGCGCACATGAGTAGCTTCCCCGTGAGCACTCGCCTGTAACCTTTCAGCCGCAAACTGGCGAACGACAACGTGCAGGTCGAAGCGGCCGTCCCCGGCGGTGCGCACGAGGGATCTATCTACAAGCGCCAGCAGGATGGGAAGTGAGGCATTGGCGACGTCGGCCGCGGCAGCCGCAGTCCAGCCACCGGTAAACACGCTGAGCCGCATCAGCGTGTCCTGTTCGGCAGCTGTGAGATGGCGCCATGACCCCTCGAATACGCTGCGCAGGCTCATGTGGCGTGCGGGCATGTTATAGTCAGCCCCCAGCAGAAAGCCGACATCTTCTGCCAGGCGTTCAGCGATGGCAGCGCAAGGCATCACGCGTGTCCAGCCTGCCGCCAATTCAATCCCCAGGGGAAGCCCTTCGAGTATGCGGCAGATGTCGGTAATCGCCGACTCTTGCCCAGCCGTAGCAAACGCCGGATTCGTGCGACGTGCACTACTTACAAACAGCTGTGCTGCTGTTCCTCCCAGTCCGCCCACGAATGAGAGTCCCGTAACGGGCCAAAGCCATTCTTCCAGTACACCCACTCGGGCGCGAGAGGTCACGAGGACTTTTAGCCCAGGCGCGGCCCGCAGCAGCTGCGTGACTATCTGGCGCACGTCTGCGCGACTGCCAGCAGGTGGCGAAGTGAGACCGAGCGCTGCGGGAGGCGTTTCAAGCAGATGCTCAACGTTGTCAAGCACTAACAGCAGCCGGCGAGCGCGCAAGTG
Source organism: uncultured Chloroflexia bacterium (assembly GCA_963701415.1). GTDB lineage: Bacteria > Chloroflexota > Anaerolineae > Caldilineales > Caldilineaceae > Fredericiella. The sequence goes on along the minus strand of CAVPAH010000010.1, from coordinate 36,673 downwards.
CTCTGCCAGCAGCGTCAACGTGTCACCCTCGAATGAAGGCGTGACGCCGAGACTCTGGGCAACCGCTGCCGCTGTAAACTCAGGCGCAGACAAGCCCGTCAAATCAACGAAACCAGCTTCGCGCCCTGTACCTGCTGCCCACTGCGACGCAACTTCAAGCGCGAGCCGCGTTTTTCCAACGCCGCCCATGCCCAGCAGTGTCAACATGCGGCAGTCAGGATTATGCAGCAGCGCCAGAATTCCCGCAGTATCTTCCTGGCGGCCAAGAAACGGCGTGGGCTGCGGCTGGAAAATTGGCTTGTGGGTGCCGTTTGCCGCAGGGTCCAGGCGCAGTTCAACAGTGGGCAGCAGGGGGATCGCCGGCTCCGGGCTGCCCGTGCGGATCGCCTCGTACAGTGCCCGCGTTTTCTCGTCGGGTTCAACATCCAGTTCTTCGGCGAGCAGCGTGCGGTAGTTCTCAAATTGCGACAGTGCCTGGTTACGCCGACCAGTCCCGGCAAGCAGCCGCATCAACTGGCGTTGGGCAGGCTCCTGCAGCGGATCGATCCGCAGCAAAGCCTGTGCCTCGGCGATTGCGCGATCGAACTGACCGCCGGCGGCTGCCTGGCTCAGCAGCTTCTGGTGCACAGACAAGGCGAGGCTGCGCAGGCGTTCCCGTTCGGCGAGCAGCCAGTGTTCGAAGGCGGGGCTGCCGTTGAGCTGATAACCGTCGAGAAAATCGCCATGATAGAGTGCGGCCGCGCTCGCAAGCCTGCCTGCGGCACATTCGTCTTCGAACGCAGCGGAGTCGAGGCGTACCGCTGTATCGGCGCGCAGCGCTACCGTCGAGCGTGTGCAGAGCAGGTGTGCTCCTACCTTCGTGCGCAGCCGATGCAGGGCGACGCGCACATTGGTCAGCGACTGCTCTTGATTGCGGTCCGGCCACAGCAGTTCCGCAAGCAGCTCACGCGCAACAGGCCCACGCTGGCAAGCCACATAGACGAGCAGTGCCTCCGCCGTGCGCGTTTCCAAGTGAAGCGGAACCGCCGCAGCGACGCCTGGGCTTTCCCCCGTGCCATCCTGCCGCCCTTCCATGTAGGCTGCGAAGCCGCCGAGGGTACAGATACGAAGTGTTTCGGTCATCAGTTACTCTTGAAACGATGGTGAAACGAGCACTGGCCAGAATATTCTAATCATAGGCAAGGTAACGAACAAGGAGAGATTATGAGCCAGTCGACTGCGGAACGGTTGAGTAACCTCAAACCTGCGGCATTGCAGCCCCTCGTACGCCAGGTGCTGGGGGACACTGCGATTGATATCAAGGAGTGGCGGTGCGAACCCATCTATGGGGGGTTCGGCCAAGGAGCGAACAACAGCCATCGTCTCTATCGCTGGCGCGGGACGGCGGCCGTCCGAGCTGGTCTGCGCCCCTGGTCAATGATTCTCAAGATCCTGAATGATACTGATGGAAGCGGAGAGCCAGGTTCATCGGATTACTGGAAACGAGAAGCGCTGCTCTACCAGTCTGGGCTTTTGAACGCCGTGGCGCCGGCGCTTGTGGCGCCGGCGTGCTATGGCGTAGCAGACCAGTCTGACGTAGAGACGTGGATTTGGATGGAGGATGTTCGTGAATACACCGATGGGGGTGCCGCCGGCACTTGGCCGCAAACGCATTTTGCCTTGGCGGCAGAACGGCTGGGGTTGTTTAACGGCGCCTATTTGATCGGGCAACCTATACCGCAGCAGCCATGGTTGAATCAGGGAGACTGGCGAACACGTCTGCAGGGCGGCGAGCGTTACTTCGCCGACTTGCCATCCTACAGGCGCCACCCACTCAGCCGGCGAGCGATCCCGCAAGAGCAAGTCGCGTGGCTGGAACAGCTCTGGTATCGCAGGCGGCAGCTCGCGCATGAATTGAGAGACGCCCCGCGCTGTTTTTGTCACAACGATGCATTTCGCCGCAACCTGATGCTGCGCCGGAGCGACAACCGCGCAGAGATCGTGGCGATTGACTGGGCGTTTTCCGGCGAAGGCGCAGTTGGCGAAGATGCTGCCAAACTCGTGGTGACAAGTCTCGTGTACCTGGAGCGGCCGGCAACAGCTATGCGTGCGCTGTTTGAAACTGTACACGACGGATATCTCGCCGGCCTGAGAGCAGCCGGTTGGACCGGCGACGCAGCTCTGGTGCGCCGCACATACGCCACCGCAGCCACGTTGTTCTTCCTGGAACACACCTGGCTGGCGCTGCAGGGGATCCACAGCGACATTCCAGTCGAGATGGCCGAACGCATCTTTGGGCATCCGATAGGCGACATCGTCGACCAGCATGCTGCCCTTGGTCGATTTGTGATGACCTTGACTGACGGTTGAAGATCTAAAAAGATTGCCGTGATGGATACGAACCTGCGCAAGGTCAGGGCGCAACTGATGTACGACCCTCGATACGGCGGATAATCCGCCAGGCGGTCAGGGTGAGCCAGCGCGAGGGTGTGCGTTTCTGGCCAAACTCCCAGTCTTGCCAGGCCGTCCAAACCGACTCGACCGTGAAGCGGCCGTCGGCGCCGGCTTTCTGTTTGAGCACGGCGAGCATGTCCAGGAGGCGGGGATCGGCGTGCAGCCAGGGGAAGCGCGAGAGGACGTCGAGCACATGGACGAGGTCGTACCAGACCAGGGGAACCTTGAGCTTGCGGAAGTCTGTGCCCATGTAGAACATGTAGGGGTGGCGGGTCGTGCTCTCCTCCCAGAGGCTGAGCAGGGTTTCGGCGCCGGTACGGCAGGCCTCGCCGTCACGCCATGCTTCCAGCGCGCTTAGAGCCTTGAGCATGGCCAGGTTGGCATAGGGGCAGGGATCGTCTTTGCGGCCGGGGCCGCGGAAGCTGCCAAGGGTCGGCGACACGGCACAAGGCCAGCCGTTGGCGCGCAGCAGGTTGGCGAGATGCGCGACGGCGCGGTCGACAGCCGGGTCACGCGGCGAACCCGAACCTGGCCAGGGCATAGACGAGCAAGGGCGCGTCACACAGGGCCCAGGCCCACTGCTCTTGAGTCGTACCGGAGGCGCTGGGATCGATCTGCAGCGGCAGCTGAAAGGGGCCCTCGGCGGATTGGTGCCGGAGGATGGCGGCGGCGATCGCGTCCACCTGCGAGTCGCCGGCGTGGAGTCCCAGGTCGGCGGCAAACGTGAGCTTGTGAAAGGGCTGGCCGGCGCTCTTATGGCTGGCAATGACCGTGCCGGGCCAGCCGGCCAGTTCGGTAAGCAGTTCCTGCACCTGGCGGTCGGCCAGCATTGCCTGGCGTGCAGCCTGGACGGCGGGATCGTGCTCTGGTTGATCCAGGAGATCGCGGAGCGTGCGGTAGCGGATGTAGGGCTCACCGGCCAGCAGCCAGTCAATGGGGGCGTTCATAGTCTCAGTATAGTGCGGTGGGGCGGCGCGATCAAGGGTGCTGATCGCGCCGGTAGCAATTCAGGCGAGGCGGCAGGCGAGGACGCTGCGGGCCGAGGGCGTGCCAGTCCGGCCAGCACGATCGCGCGATTCGGGGTTGAGCGCGCGGACCTTGGCCCCTACGATATGCCGGCGCCCAATAACGTAAACCACACCAACACGGTCTGGTTTGGTCTTGATGTAGAACGGGTGTTCTGATATACTGAATATCCCCATAACGCAGCAGGCATGTACGGCGCAGATTGAATGGAGGAGGAAGCATGTTAAATTTGAATACCGTCATGATCGGGACAACACGCACCAAGGAGTTGGTGGCCTTCTATGAGAAGGTCTTGGGGAAGCCGGCGGACATGGTTTCGGAGGAGCAGGGGTTCTATGGTTGGCAGGTTGGCAGCTGCTACTTTTCCGTGCTGCGACATTCCGAGATGGGGGGCATGGCCAAAGACCCCGGACGGATCCTGCTGAATTTTGAGACGCCGCAAGTAAAAGAGGAGTTTGAGCGCATCAAAGCCCTGGGCGCGAAGGTTGTTAGCGCGCCGAATGCAATGGGTGAGGGGTGGCTTGCGACCCTGGCCGACCCGGATGGCAACTACTTTCAACTAGTTTCGCCGATGGGGTAGCAGGTGGCGAGGGCGGGCACAAGGTCCGGCGAGGATGCGGCGGATCTGCGACCGATTTCGCGGACCTTGTGCCCCTACGATGACTGCGTCGTACTAGCGGGTGATGGCGGGCAGGTAATCTCGCTGTTTCTCTGAGATCGGCCAGCGATAGGACACCTCATCGTTTTATCTCTGGAGCACCGGAAGGAACAGGCTGTGCTCCGTGCTCCCCTGATCTATCACCACAACCTGGCTGCTGCTGGCGCCGGCCAGCACAGAGGCCCCGGCGTAGGTGACGTCGCTCGGCTGCGGAGCATCCCGCACGAAGCCAAGAGGCGTGACGCCCGCGCCCACTGCCTGAAACGTAAGCGTCGCCAGTACAAGGTGCTGCTGCTCGACGGCAGTGAGAGCGCCAGACGCAACCGCGATCCTGCCCCCTGCGTTGTCCAAGTCGCGCTGCAGCAGCTGCGGCAACGCAGGACCGTTTTCGACGGCCAGCACCTGGAGTACAGCCGGGTCGAACGTGAGATAGGCTGCGGCGCCATCCACCGGGTTGCCTTCGCCAGCGACCACGATATCTACCGTGAACGTCGCGCCAACGGCCAGGGTCCGTTCCTCACGCTCGAGCGCCAAGCGTGCCACTTGTGCGTTGACTTCGGTGTCCATCGGCGCAGTGGCTGCGCTGTCACCGCTGCTCCCGAAATTGGTGCGCAGGATGGAGAAGTCGAGCAGCGTCACGCAGGCGTCGCCGTTGAAATCGGCGCGAGCGTCGTAGCCACTGCCGCCAGCGCACCTGGCGAAGGCCGTCGCCAACAGGGAGAAGTCCACCAGAGTGACGGCATTGTCGCCGTTGCCGTCACCGCCGCGCAGAAGGCCGAAATCAACGGCATTGCTCCCGAGCGCCAGGGTGATCTCGCGTGTGGACTGGAGCGTGTTCAGCCCGCGCACTCCGGCGCGATAGACACCGGGCAGCTGATTTGTGATGGTGAAGCAGCCGGCGCTGTCCAGTGTCAGCGCGGTACTTGACGGCGCGCCGCCAAGGCGCTGCAGGGAAAGCGTCACGGGGATACGCCAGCGTTCGTGTGGGGCGTCAGGACGGCCGGGCGGCTGGGCGTGGCCGACGAGCGAGGCAGCCTGTATCGTCACGGTGCCGGGCGCACGGGCGCCAAGGATCGAACTGCCGCCGAAGGTGACATCGCTTAGCCTGGGGTTGGTGGCGCCAAACGCCAGCGGCGTGCTTGCCACAGGGCTGGTGGCGGTAAAGACGACAGTCGCCAGGGCGAAATCGGCCGATGGAAACGGCGCGTTCAATGCCCCCGCCACAAAATCGACGCGCCCGGCGGTGTTGTCGACCTCGTTCTGCATCACGATGGGCAGGGCGTTACCCGCCGCAACGGCGGCAACCTGGAGGTGTGCGGGGTCGAACGTGAGGTAGGCGGCAGCGCCGTCCACGCTCTGGGTCGTACGCACCTGCACCATCACGCTGAATACCTGGCCGACGGCAACGGACGAGGTGACCGGGGCGACGGCTAGCACCGCGCTGTGCGCCGGATCGGGCGTCGAGGTTGGCGTCGAGGTTGGCGCTAGCGTTGGCGTTGGGGTTGGCGTCAAGGTAGGAGTCGGGACCAAGGCGCTGAGGCTGGCAGTCAGATGAAGGCTGCCTCCACTCAATGTGCCAATGCTGCTGCCCAGCTTGCCACCGGGCGCGTTCGCCGTACTGGTAGAAGACCAGTAGTCGGTAACTTCCAGGTAATAGGTGCTGCCGGCCACGACGTCAAGCTCGACGAGCGAGGTCAGGCTGCCACTGGCGTCGTCGTTACAGGCCAGCCGCGTCAAGCTGCCCTGCGCACCGCTGTGTACGGCCAGTACGGTATCGTAGTCGCTGCCTGCAGTCGCCACCGTCAAAGTGCCGGAGGCCGGGGCGACCAGGCGATACCAGACGGTCGCGCCGCCTTGGTTCCCGATGCAGAGCAGCGGGTCGTCGCCGGCGGTCGTGGCCCCGGCGGTATTCCTGGCATCGCCGGCGGGGAGTGCCGACACGGAGCAATGCCTGGCCAAAGTCGTCGTTGGCCGGCGGCACGGCCGTCGGCGTCGGCGTGAAGGTGGGGATCGGCGTGGGCGGCGTGCCGGTCGGTGTGGGCTGCGGCCCATCGGCGCCGGCATAGAGCAGCAGGTTTGGCGAGCCCGGTCCGGCAGCGCCGACGGCATACAGGGTGGCGTTGGCGATCAAGTCCGCGGCAATCTGGGCGGGAGAGGCGCCCGGGCTGCGTTCCAGGTAGAGGGCCACCACGCCGGCCGTGTGGGGCGACGCCATCGAGGTGCCGGAGAGCCAGGCGGTGGCGCTGTCGCCGGTGAGCCAGGCAGACAGGACGTTGACGCCCGGCGCAAAGATGTCGAGGCAGGTGCCGTAATTGGAGAAGGCGGCGCGCTGGTCGGTGCTGTCGGTCGCGCCGACCGTGATGGCCAGGGGCTCACGTGCCGGCGAAGAAGTGCAGGCATCGCCGTTGGCATTGCCGGCGGCGACGACGTAGACGACGCCGGCGGCCACCGAATTGCGCAGGGCCTGGTCCAGTGCCGCGTCGGCGCCGCCGCCGAGGCTCATATTCGGCCACGGCGGGTCCGGCGTGATTGGCCGTCACCCAGTCGATGCCGGCAACCACGCCGGAGGTAGTACCGCTGCCGCTGCAGTCGAGCACGCGCACGGCATGGAGGGTAACCGCTTTGGCCACCCCGTAGGTCGAACCGCCGATGGTGCCGGCCACGTGTGTGCCGTGGCCGTGGCAGTCGTCAGGCGCGCCGCCGTCCACAGCATCAAAACCGCTGCCGATGCGCCCGCTGAACTCGCTGTGGGTGCTGCGGATGCCGGTGTCGATAATGTAGGCATGGACGTTTCTGCCGGCCGCGTCGTACTGGTAGGCCTGATTGAGCGGCAGGGGGCGCTGGTCGATGCGGTCCAATCCCCAGGGCGGGTTCGACTCCGTATCGGCGAGTGTCACAACCTGATCCTGCTGGATGTAGGCGACATCCGGGTCGCTGCGCAGCGCCTTTAGCGCCTCCGGCGACAGTGCGGCCGCATAGCCCTGGAGGGCGTGGTCGTACAGAAAGTAGATGGTGGCGCCCAGTTCCTGTTGTGCTTGCAGGGCTTTGCTGCGCACGGCCGCCGTCGTAGTGGCCGCAGTGACCGTGCCGCCGCTGTGCGGCTGGATTGAGCACGACGATGTAGCGATTGGGCACGGCGTTTGCTGCCGGGGATGTGAGGAGTGGCGCCAAAAAGCCGCTGCTGTCTGCCGAGGCGGGAGGCCCCTGCAGCGTGAGCCCCAGCCCAACCGCCACAAGCGGCAAGACGGCGGCTGCCAAGATCAGTTGTATGGCACTATGTGTGCGACCCGTTTTCCAGAACGACATATTCCCACCCCGGAGTTTCTGCGTGGTGCGCCGAGAACTGTGACGACCACGTAAGAAAGTTGTTTAGAGATCATGGGCGGGCACGCATTGTCTTCTTTGGAGCAACGGGCGCGTGGCGTAGTTAAGCCGCTGGTTATGATTATACCAGGTTTTGCCTAACAATCTATTCAGCTAAAGTACTGACTATATTGTAATCTTTGGCCTATTTACTACTTCATTGGATGTAGTCTTATGGGTTGAGGCGGTTGAACTAGCTGCAGACACCGGTACTATGTATGCAACTAGATCAACCGCCTCACCACCAACCCGCAGATCTACACGTCAATTCCCCGCGTAGGCGGCCTGCAACTTCGCAATATCAAATTTCTTCATGGGTAGAAAGGCCTGCGTCACGCGATCGACCTGCTCGGGCGTGCCGTTCATCATCATCTCACCCATGGCGGCCGGCACAATCTGCCAGGAGACGCCGTACTTGTCCTTGAGCCAGCCGCACTGCTCGGCTTCGGGCACGGCGGAGAGCTTTTCCCAGTAGTAGTCGATCTCTTCCTGCGTATCGCAGGAGACCATGAAGGAAACCGCTTCGTTGAAGGCGAAATTGTGCTGCTGCGCGCTGTCCATCGCGGTGAACCACTTGCCTGCCAGCATGAAGTCGGTGAACATGATGGAGCCTTCTTGCTCCGGCGCCGTGCCCTGCGGCCACCGCGAGAGTCGTGCCGCGCTTGGACTCTGGGAAGAGGGAAATATAGAAGTCAGAGGCCTCTTCCGCCTTGCCACATACGTCGCCGACGAACAACAGCGACGGGATGATGGGCGGGCGCCACTTCGCCTGCAGGGTTGGTGAGGATCAGCTGCCAAGTCAGCCCATACTTGTCCTGGACCCAGCCGAAGTGCGGGCTGAAGGGGTAGGCGTCGAGCGGCATCAGTATCTGCCCGCCCTCCACAAGCTTGCTCCAGGCCCCATCGAGCAGCGTTTTTGCGTCCTTGTCTTGGGACGGGTCGAAGTTGACCATAAAGGATATGGACGGGTTGAACTTAAACAGGGGCCCGGCGCTGATGGCCATGAACGGAGACCCCCACAACTCGAACGAGACAACGGGAGCGTCTCCCGACGGTGTGTCGTGGAGGGTGGCACCCCCCGTAATACTTGAGTGGGGGAACGCCGATGTGTAGAGCCTGGCCGCTTCCCCGGCTTCCTTGTCGTACCATAGGTGGGGCGTGATAGTTGGCATTTGTGTCTCCTCTCCTCTTGCTGCGCTGTCACCCTGAACCACTTGTCCAGGCAGCAATTATAGCTCATCTGTTCTGTTGGGGCAAACTCCGAAAAGGGATGGGGGAACGTCCCTGGCTCGGCGCAGAGGCGATCGTCGAGGCGGAGTGATCGCGGCGCCGTGCCAGGGTCGAGTTGACCAGGCGTTTTGGCGAATAAAGTCGCTTTCCCAATAGAATTGGATCATCCACGCTGGGAGCTCCCTTTTACCGTAGGCAAGACTCCAGTGTATGCTAATGCTGGCTTGTGTGCCGCACACAATGGTTCGTGGCCCACCCCGTCCCTTAGGAAACGGTAGATGGTCAACTCCCTTTTACGCAGCGCGGCAGTCGCCGTGTTTTTCGCTGCAATGGCGACCGGCCTGGCAGCTTGTGCCCCCCGAATGCCGGCAGGCAGCGCGCCTGCCGAGAGTGCCGCCGCGCCCACCAGCGAGCCGGCCGCAACCCCCACCAACAGCCGGACGCAACACCCACCATCGAGCCAGCCGCCGCGCCCACCAGCGCCGGCGCTACGCCGAAGCCTGGCGGTAAGGAGCGCCCGGCGGGGTGGAGCAAGGAGAGCCACAGCAACGACGTCCCACCGAACTATGATGTCGTCTTTCCGATCGACGCCGTCAACACGATTACGATTACCATTGCGCCGGAGGACTGGACGGTAATGGCAGCGGATATGGAAGACATTTATGCGCCATCGCTTTATATTCGCAAGGCGATCCTTGCCGCGGGCCCCGATCTGTCCCGGGATGAGCGCGAGAAGCTTTTGGTGGAGCTGTTTGCGTCAAGGCCGGTCGAGCAGCCGCCCGGTGCGTCGCCAGTGACCGTTACAGCGGAACTCACCGGTACAGAGCCGGTCACCGTCACGGCCACCAGTGACGGTCACGGCGGAGATCACGGGGACGGAGGCGCTCACGCGAGCGAGGAGTTCACCGACGTCGCGGCTGCCCCGGCCCGCCGGGAGCAGATTGCCATGAACCGGTCGCCCATGTGGGTGCCGGCGACGATCAGCTTCGCAGGCCAGGATTGGGAGCATGTGGGGGTGCGCTACAAGGGGGCGAGTTCGCTGAGCCCGTGGGTGATGGGCGATCTGAAGCTCCCGTTCAAGTTTGACTTTGACCAGTTTGAGGATGACTATCCCGAGATCAAGAACCAGCGCTTCTTCGGCTTTAAGCAGCTCTCGCTGGCCAACAACTACCAGGACCCCACCGGCATGCGTGACTCCGTCGTCTATGAGCTTCTGGCGGAGGCCGGGCTGCCGTCGCTGCGCACGGCGCCGTACGAAATCGTGCTGGACTACGGCGAGGGGCCGGTGCGCCTTGGCCTCTACACGATGGTCGAGGTGGTGGACGACACCGGGGTCCCGAGCTACTTTGGCAGCGACGACGGCAACATCTACGAAGGGGAAGGGCTTGGCGCATCCTTGGCCGAGGAGGATGCAAACCTGCTCGAGGAGAGCTTCCAGAAGAAGAACAACGAGAAGAAGGGAGACTGGAGCGACATCTGGGCGCTCTACGACGCCCTCAACTCGGAAAAGCGCACCAGCGACCCTGCGGCCTGGCGGACCGACCTGGAGGCGGTCTTTGACGTCGACGGCTTCCTCGAGTGGCTGGGGATCGCGGCGATGGTGGGCCACGCCGACACCTACGGCTTTGCGTATCACAACTTCTACCTCTACGACAATCCGGCGACCGGCAAGCTTACCTGGTACTCGTGGGACCACAACCTGACGTTCCGCAACGACATGCGGCCGCTCCTCACGTTCGACAAGGCGAACGTGAGCGACGCCTGGCCGCTCATCCGGTACCTGCTGGACGACCCGGTCTACAAGGAGCGCTACGCCAAACTCATGGCCGAGAACTTTGCCGGCGTGGCTCGCACCGGAGGCGGTGATCGCGAAGATACACGCGCACGCCGAGCTGATTGCAGCCCTATGCGACGCTGGACATGAGCCCGGAGGAGTACGATGCCGCCGTGCAGGAGTGTCGTGGACTTTGTGGATGCACGGGCCGTGGAGGTTGAGGACTTCCTCGCTAAGCAGAAGTAGGGGGCCGCTGCGGCAGCACGGTGCAGGGTGTGACCGTCTTTAGTGGGTTCATTTGGGGTTGGGGGCAGTAGGGCACAAGGTCCGGCGAAGGGAAGTTCGCAGTGATTGGGGACGTGCGTGCGCCGGACCTTGTGCCCCTACAATACGCGGGTGCGGCGATGCATCCATGCCGAAATAGGCGTGCTCCAGACGACAGGGGGCAGCTGTGCATTTCCAAGTGGCGGAGGCGGGGCGCCCGGGGGCGGGCATAGGGTCCGGCGGAAGAGGCGGGCGGGGACGCCTGCGGTCCGAGTGCGCCGTGACCGGGACCAGGTCCCCGGGCGCCTAGCTGTGCATTACTCTGCCCGGAAGCGAACTTTTATCGTGTTCGGCATGCTTGTCCGGTCCGAGCAGGTATAAATTCCCTAATAGACGCAGCGCTGCGCTTCTTCGGCAAAGGCGCGGATCAACTTGGGATCGGCGTCGAAGAAGTGGTCGGAGGGCGAGAGAATGTAGCCGCCGCCTTCGCCGGCCGCCTCGAAACAACGCCGGACCTCGGCGCGTGTCTTTTCGGGGGTGCAGTTGACCAAAGAAGTGAAACTGGTCAAAGCCGCCGATCATGCAGACCTTGTCGCCGATGCGGCGCCTTGGCCTCGCGCAAGGTTCATGTCGCCGCCCATGTCCTTGGGCGTGAGCGTCTCCATCGCATCCGGCTCCATGCCGGCGATCAGCTCCAGGATCGGCATCATGCCGCCGCAGGTGTGATAGGTGATCCGCTGGCCCGCCGCGTGCGCCGTGGCGATCAGCTCCCGGTCGTAGGGGGCCACAAATTCTGCAAAGAGCTTGGGCGAAATGACCGTGCTGGAGGCCGTCCCGCCACCCAGTTCCAGGATATCGTAGCGGGCGCCTTGCATCGACTCGATATAGGTCTTCTTGCGTGCGTGCAGAATCTTGAGCAGCGCGTGCACCCATTCCGGGTCGTCGAAGGTCATCAGGATCAACTGCTGCAGCGGGAACAGGCAGCAGGCGTCCTGCCAGGTGCCGGGCTGGCCGAACACGTCGAAACAGCAGATGTGGCTGCGGATGAGGCCGCGTTCGCCAAACTCGTCGGCCGCACTGGTTGACCGCCGCGACATCGCACTTGGGCGCGGTGACAAATTCGGCGATCAGGTCGATGTCGCGCTTGTCTTTGATCAGGTACTCTCCGACCCAGGCGCTGTATTCGTCCGACTGCAGCACCATGGAGAGGCTGCCCTTGGGCGTGATGAAGTGGTAGCGGACGTTCGTGTACTTGGTGCTGGGCAGGACCTCTTCTTTGACCTGCCACTGGTCCGACCAGATCCGCCTGGCTTCCAGAAAGCTGGGCTCGCCCTGCAGGGGGTCAAAGTACTCGCCGTGGGCCGGATCGGGGCAATGGGGCGTGATCCACTTGATGGCGTCGATGCCGAAGTACTCGAAAAACTGCTGATGCGAGATTCCGTCCATGTACTTATCGAGGAAATAGGGCATCAGGTGATGCGTTGTCGCCGGCAGACGATCCGGCTTCCCACGCTGAATGGCGCACAACATCCGTTGCTTGGGTGACATGCTCATATCTGGGCCTCCTTGTCTTGGGAATCGCTGCTGCGTAACAGGTACGCTAATATTGCGTCGAGGAGAGAATAGCCAGCCACATTGCGTTCCATGCCAGTCGGCTGCGCACCGGCACCGCCTTGGTGACGAAGTGTGCTCACGATCAACCGGCCGGCGCCAATTTCCAGCTCGATCAGATGATCCGTGACATGGAACTCACGTGCGTCGAGACGCCTGAGGATGGGCTTGATTTGCTTGACCGCAGGCAGAACCTTATGCAACTGCGCTGTGTCCAATGCGATATCGGTTGCCATGCCGAAGAACTGGAGATCGGCAAACCCCTCATGCGGGAAGCGCTGCCAGATCGGGTGTGGATAGATCAGCTTGATCGATTCCCGCCAGAAGGGCACCCGCCGCACCGGCAGGGGTCCATCGTTCTGCTGGAGGAGGAGCGCCGCGCCGCCGTTCGCCACATAGTGGATCAGCTGCTCGTCGAGGGCGGTTGCGACTATCAGCCGGACCGAGCGCCGATCTTGCCCTCGCCACGTGCCCTGGCTCCCTAGCAGCGGCTCTCCCCAACTGGCGAGCGTGAAGGAGGGATCGTAGAGGGCAATTTGCCCGGCCCGTGCCGCCGGATGCGGGAAGATCCAGATAGGCCACTGGTTGTGGATCGAACGTGTTGGATCCGTCAGCCAGACGCGCAAGTGGAACGCAGTGCCTGCTTGCACAGCCGGCAGTTGGAACGTAATCGTGGCAATCCGATACGGTGCCCCCAGCGCGCCGTGGGCGGGCTGCCCGCCCACGGCGCGCTGGGCAGCCTTCCCCGCAGCTACTACGTTGCCGCCTGGTGCCGTGAACTGCCAGTGGATCTCGGCGTCCGGGTGCAGCGCGCTTCCTGCATTGTTGAGCACAACCTGAAAGCTTGCCTCGCTGCCGGACCACCAGCAGTGGAGGTCGCTGCGTTCGGGGCGATCCCCGCCTGCGTGCCAGCTGCGGCGGCGCCGAGTCTCCAGGCAAAGAACCGCGTCGTCGTTAAAGCTCACAAAGTCGGCAGGCGGCCATTTGGGCTGGCCAAAGTCATCGAGAACACCCGCCGTGACGATCGGTGTATCACGGATGCCGATCACCACATAGCCGCCCATGCCGCGCGCGCCGCCGGACTGCCTCGAGCACAAACTTCAAAACGGCCAAGGATTGGCGCCGGGATATTGCGATCAGCTCTTGCGGGTTGAACCCCAACTGTGCCTGCTGGAGCAGCTCCGGCTCGTCGAGCAGTGCCCGCACTTCGGGCCGCCAGGTGTGTACCGGGTTGTCTTCGGTCAGCCACCAAGGCTTCTCCCCGCCGTTGGCGGCTGCGATCGCAGCGAGGTCGCGAAACCCGTCCGAGTCGTTGAATTCGCCAAAGATCCAGGGGCGTGCGGGCCGCCAGTCGCGCCGCCAGTGGTCGAGCATCGGCTCAAAAAAGTGCAGATCCGTATAAGTGTGATAGTCGTAGAAGTCGGCAAGCTCAACCTCGGCGGCGCCGTACGCTTCTGATGAGCCGCTGTTGTCGCAGATCAAGGCCCCGGATACGGGCTGGCGCACGGTCGTGTCGAGCTGTGTCAGCAGGTCAGCATCGACGTTCTCCGGCAGCTCGCAGCCGATGCTGTACAGCACGACTGAGGGATGGTGCGCGCTTAACTGCATGTAGGCGCGGTACTCCGCCGGCATGGCTGCGCGCAGTTCGGGGGTAATTTCGGGCAGCCAGAGCGGCCATTCCTGCCACAGCAGTATGCCCTCCTCGTCGGCAATGTCGTAGTAGCGGCGGTTAGGGACAAAGAGACAAAGCTTGACCAGGTTGAAACCAAGGCTGCGAATTTGGCGCAGTTCGGTGCGGATTGCTGCATCTGTGAACGAAGGTGCAATCCCGTCTGGATTCCAGCCCCAGTGCAGCACGCCGCGCACGCAGATCGGAGTCCCATTGAAGAACAAGCGCTCACCGTCGGCGGCAAGGGAGCGGAAACCGATCCGTTCGTACGCCGCAGCCAGCAGGCCATCGTGCCCCTTTACTGCCACCGCCACATCGTATAGCGCCGGCTCTGCCGGATGCCAGCGTACAGGGTTGGGAACCTCGATAATCAAGTCGAAGGTTCCTGCATCATCTGCCTGGCAGGTTGCCGCGATAATAGGTTCGCCCGCGCGTGCAACCTGCACATCGACCGCAAGCGCAAGCAGACCACCAAAAGGCAGCACCTGTCCCGACACGCGCAGACTGCCCGTCTTGCCGTCGGCTTGCAGGCTTAAATCCTGGATCGTGTGCTGTACTGAACGCAGCCGGACAGACTGCCAGATTCCGCCGAACGTCGTCGCAACGTCGGGCAGGAAACCGGCCAGCGTGGAGCGCAGCGGGTATTGCGTGCCAGGTTTGTAGATGATTACCGACAGCAGGTTTTCGCCACCAAAGTTCACACTGGCGGTGATGTCGAACGCAAAGGGCGTCCAGATGCCGCGATGCACACCGATCTCTTGCCCATTGACGCGGACCGCAAAGGCGTAGCTGACGGCATCAAATTCGAGCATGATGCGGCTGCCGGCCCAGTGAGCGGGCAGCGTAAACACGCGACGATACTCGGCAGGACCGTCTACCGACTTGGCATGCCCTTGGGCTTCCCAGCGGCCAGGCACGCGGATCGCCGACCAGGCACCGGCAGCGCCCAGCCGAAAATCCCAGGTCCCATCAAGCGCGACGGTCGGTGCGTTATCGCTGCGCAGCATGTTGCGCTCCTGCTATGGTTGGTCTTGCGAGACAAATACCGGGTTTTGATCGACCATAAAGCTGTATACATTGGTATCCGGCGACTGTTCCGCCTCCGAAGTCCCGCAAGATGCGCGCACGACCAGATTTGTGGGCAGCATATGCTGCTGCGGGCCAACGATCGTGTGATCGATGCGTCCCATCACCACCTCGGCCGCTTTGCGCCCCATTTCCAGGGTAGGCAGCGCCACGCTGGTAAGCGGAGGATCCAGGTGTGCCGAGATGCCAAAGTCGCCGAAGCCGACGATGGCGAGATCCTCGGGAATGCGCAGGCGAAGCGTGCGGCTCAGCTTATACAGGGCAAGCGCCAGGCGATCACTGGCCGCCAGAATGGCGGTGGGCCGGTGTGCGGCGCTGAGGATCGGCACCAACGGCGTCATATCCATGGTGGGATAGCATTCGATGCCCCAGATATCCTCGGCATTGGCGACAAGGTCGGCTTCGCCCAGTGCCTGGCGGTAGCCAAGCTCGCGATGCTCCATCGTCACCGCGGGTTCGGCGCTGGTCAAGAAGCCAATGCGCTGATGGCCCAGCGCGATTAAGTGCTGGGCAGCGCGCAGCGCACCGCCAAAGTTATCGGCCGTCACATAATCGGTAGTCAGATGCTTGAAATAGCGGTCGACCACAACCAGGGGGTAACGCTCTTCCTGGAGGCGGAGAATTGCTTGATCGATATGGATCGAGTCGACCGGATAGAGAACGATGCCGGCGACGCCGGTGTGTTTTAGCCGGTGCAGTATTTCCGCCTGTTTAGCCAGGCTGTTCTCTACGTGGTGAAAGAGGACGCTGTAGCCATGCTCCTTGGCTTTGTGCTCGACGCCCATCAGCAGCGATGGGGCAAATGAATCCAGCACGTACGGGACCAGAAACGCCAGCGTGCGACTGGGCAAATCGTTCTGATTCTGCCGCACCTGGCCGCGGGCGATAAAGGTGCCGCGCCCCTGTTCGCGCCGCACGTAGCCGTTGCGCTGGAGTTCCGCCAAAGCCTGCCGCAATGTACCGCGCGAGATGCCCAACTGCGCACACAGCAGCTGTTCCGACGGCAGCATGCCTCCGATCGGCCATTCGCCGTCCAAAATGCGGCTGGCGAGAAGATTACTGACCTGTACATGTAGGGGGAGCCCGGAATTGCGATCGAGTTGCATGGTATCGGTTGGCTGAGGCGCACGAAAAGCGACACGTGAGGGTAATGGACAAGTTTGTACGTAGCATAGCGCAAAGTGATGAATATGTCAAAGGAATCGCCATATATTCCCTTGACAAAGTGGAGGGCAGGCGCGATACTCTGTACCAATTCGTCTATATGTATTCGTCCCAACCCTGAACTGAATCAATTTTTGTCGACTGACCGGCCAGCGCTGGCGCCGTCGTTCCGCTTGAATTTTGTCGCATGGCGAAGGTAAAAGGTCGTGGCGTCATCGTCACCCTTTTTCTTGATCGATGTCCCTTGCTGCATGTGCGTAATGCCTTTTCAACCGTGAACGAATCAGCTACAGAAGGAGGATTTATGTCCAAGTTCTACCGTGTGCCCCGTCTGGGCGGGCGCTACGTTGGTGGCGGCCTGGCACTCGTTTTGATAGTGGCAATGCTGGCGGGCTGTGCGCAAGTGCCGCAGCCGCCACCACCGGCGGCACCTGCGGAGGCGCCTCCGGTGGCGGAAGCTCCTGCCGACGCGGCTGCGACGGCGGCGCCTGCGGGGCAGGTGACGTTGGAGCAGCCGGCGAACCCTGACATGACGATCAACCTGGTGATTCATCCCAACGTCGAACCTTCAGGCGATATCGTCGAGGCCACCGGTAAGCAGTCGATCGAGTACACGAAGATGTTCCCGCGTTCCTGGAAAGTCACCCGAATGTGGCACTGAATGCTGAAGAGCTGTTGGGTGACACCGAAGGCCGCACCAAGTACTTGCTGCAGTGCCGTGAAGGCACGCAGGCCGACGTATTGCAACTCGACGGCTTCTGGGTCGCGGAGTTCGCTGCCCTCGGCTGCACGGTGCCGCTGGAGGGGATCGTGCCGCAGGAAGTGCTGGATGACTACTTCGATGCTTTCAAGGTAGTCTACGGCGGCAAGGTCCATGCCCTTATTCCGGGCACGGCGTTCAACTCGATGCTCTGGTATCGAGAGGATTTACTGAAGGAAGCCGGTTTGGATGGCCCGCCGAAGGACTGGAATGAACTGAAGGACTATGCCGAGAAACTCACCGTCAAGGATGAGAATGGCAATGTCGTGCGCTATGGCCTGGCGTTTTCGGGTGCCCGCAGCGAACTGACCAGCGTTACCTTGCTGGGCTATTACTGGCAGGGTGAGGATGTCTTTGTGACGCCGGACAACCAACCTGCTTTTAACAACGAAACCAGCGTCGACGTGTTCAACCTCTTTGCCGACATGTACAAGGATGGATCGGTCATGCCCGAAGTCATCAACATGGGCTACACCGAGGTGCAGCAGGCCTTCTTTGCCGACAAGGCAGCCATGATGCTGCACGGATCATGGCTTTCCTCCGGTATGTACAACCTGGCGCCTGAGTTGGAGGGCAAGGTCGGCCTGGCACCCAATCCCGTCTATCCGCGTACGGGCAATCGCGGCACCAATGCCGGCGGCTGGAGCTTCGCCGTCACCACCCCAGACGAAGCAAAGCGCCAGACTTCCGCCGATCTCCTGGCGATTTTGAGCGGCAGCATCCCCGAAGACTATATCGAAGCGCGTCTGCAAGGCGGCGACCTGCCGACCATGAAGTCTGTCGCCGACGATCCCCGCTTTGCCGAGACAGAATGGCAGAAGATCATTCTGAGCGAACTGCCCTATGCCAAGACGCGGCCCGCCGTCGAAATCTATCCGGACGCCTCGTTGGAGTGGGCGCAGGCATTCCAGGAGACCCTGCTCGGCCAGAAGACAGCGGAACAGGCGCTGGCCGACGCCGAGGAACGTGCCCTGGCAATCGCCAAGGAAAAAGGCTACGTGAAATAGCCGCGGCGCGTCAAGCGCAAGTGTGATGGTTGGTTGAGAAGCCGGGTTTTTGCCGAGCAACACAAGGCTCGTGCCAACGCAAGAGCCCGGTTTCTCCATTCCAGTTTGTTGCAGAGCGGGTTCATGAGCGCAAATACCACCACCGAATTCAAGCGTGGCAGTTCGCCGCAGGGGGCTGTGCCTCCCCGGGGACAGCGCAAAGGTTGGAGTTCCCCGTTTCAGCAGGGGCGTGTTGCTGCGCTCTTCCTGGCGCCGGCGCTGTTTGCGATTGCCGTATTTGTCATCTACCCGGCCCTTTTTGCAATCTACTTGAGCCTGACAAACGGCTCGTTGATTCGCCGCGAATGGGACCTGGTAGGATTAGAGAATTACTTCAGATTCTTTGGCGACCCCGCTGCGCTGCACGTGCTGCGCAACACCTATCTTTACGTGTTTACCGTCATTGTTTTCCAGTTCTTGATTGGGCTGGGGCTGGCCCTTGCGCTAAACAGCGTGAAGCGTGGCCGGGGGATCTATGGCGCGCTGTTGTTTTTGCCGTGGGTCTTCTCGGAAATCATGGCAGTAACCGCCTTCAAATGGATCTTTAACGATACCTATGGACTCCTAAATTACTATCTGCAGTTGATGGGATTGCCCGCCTTCAAGTGGTTCGCCACGCCCAGCCTGGCCATGAGTACGGTCATCGTGCTCAACATTTGGAAGGGTTACCCGTTTTCGATGGTATTGCTGCTAGCCGGTTTGCAGAGCATTCCGCACGAGTTGAAGGAGGCTGCCAGCATCGACGGCGCCAATCGTTGGGGTACCTTGCGCCACATTACGCTGCCCCTGCTGTGGCCGGTTATGCTGGCGACCTGGGTGCTGATCACGATCTATACCTTTAATATTTTCAGCCTGGTCTACGCCATGACAGGTGGAGGGCCGGTGAACGCGACCGAAATCATCGGCCTGTTCATGTATCGTACGGCGTTCACATCGGGACGGTTGGGCTATGGGGCATCGATTGCGGTTCTGATGTTCCTGCTGAACCTGCTGATCACCGTCATATACATCATCACGCTGCGCCCACGCTCGGCGCAAGCGTAAATTACTTTGCCATAAAATCGATCGCGCCGGAGCACGCCATGCGTCTTGCACAAACCGTCGAAAAGATCGCGGTCCATTTGACACTGATCATCGCCGTGATACTGGCAATGATCCCTATGTTGTGGATCATCGTGGCCGCGTTCCAGCCGAATGAGCGGCTTTTCCAGTATCCACCGAACTGGCTGCCCGGCCTGTACCTGGACAACTTCACATCGGTTCTGACAAAAACCCATCTGCCCCAGTGGCTTATCAACAGTTCGGTCGTCGCAGTCTCGACAGCCTTGGCTACGGCAGTGGCCGGTGCGATGGCTGCCTACGCCTTTGCACGCTTTCAATTCCGCGGGCGCAATGCCCTGTTATATGCGGTGCTGGCAACCCAGATGATTCCCGGGCTCACCAACATTATCCCGCTGTACATCATGATCCAGTCGGTCAGCGCGACCGACAGCCTGGCGTGGCTGACCATTACCTACACGGCAGGGGCACTGCCACTGGCGATCTGGATGTTGACAAGTTTTTTCCAGGCCATCCCGCGCGAGCTGGAAGAGGCGGCGCTCATGGACGGCTGCACCCTGATGGGCGCTTTCTGGCGTGTGGTGATGCCGCTCATGCTGCCGGGGCTAGCGGCCGTGGCGATCCTCGTCTTTGTGATCGCCTGGAACGAGTTTGTCATTGCCCTGACGTTTATTTCGACCAGCAGCCTGAAGACCTATCAACTCGGCCTCTATGACTTTTTGACCACCGACGCACAGATCTTCTTGCGCTATGGCTATCTGCATGCGGCGGCGGCCATCGGCCTGGTGCCTACCTTCATTGGCTACATGCTGGTGCAGCGCTACTTTATCAGCGGGCTCACGGCCGGCGCCGTCAAGGGGTGAGCTATGGCGGCACCAGAGGCACAACACCCCATACACCCAATAGTCTATGCTTTTGGCAATCACATGCACTGGGCAGACATGGAATGGCTGTGGGGTTCCCATGTGTTAGCTGACTCGGTGCATGACATGCTGCGCGTTTGTGCAGCTACCGGCGCACAGGCCCATATCAATTTCGATGCGATAGGTTACGAGAAACTGGCCAGCGAAGACCCCACGGCGCTGGCGGAGCTGCGCCTTGCGATCCAAGCAGGCAGCGTCGAAGTTGCGGGCGGTTCCTACGGCCAGCCGTACGGACTGTTTCATGGTGCGGAATCCAACGCCCGGCAGCTTATCTTCGGCGTCCGCACCATTGCTCGACTCCTGGGGGTGCGCCCCCGGCTCTTCTGGGAGGAGGAGTTCTACTTCTTTCCGCAGCTGCCGCAGCTGCTTTGCTCGGCCGGTTATGAATATGGTTCTCTGTTCTTCAAAGAGACGTGGCACACCCCATCGATCCCCATGGAGGACGCTGTAGCGGTGCTGTGGGAGGGGATGGACGGCAGCCAGCTGCTGACCGCGCCGCGCAACAAGCTCAATGTGCGCCAGTGGCCGGAGGAATTTCGCCGGCTGCGCGCACGTCTCGACAGCGAACCACTGCTGCATAAAGCAACGGCCCCGCTGATTCTCCAGTGGTTGGAACTGATGCCCTCGCGCGACTGGATGTGCCGTGCCGAGGTCGTGCTGCCCGAGATTCGCCAGCTGCTCGAGGATTCACACTTCGCCGTGCGTTTCGCCACGCTGCCCCAATACCTGGAGCCGCTGCGGGCACAGGCGCCCGTGCGCAAATATACGCTCGACGACGTATTTCACGGCATGAGTATCGGCAAGAACGGCGATCTGTTTCGCCGCTTGAGCCGGCGGGCCGAGGCGTCGGCCCTGGCTGCCGAAGCGCTGTCCGCGCTGCTTGGTCTCTTCGGGCGCCCCTATGCCTCGTGGGACGTCTACCCCACGTGGGAACTGGACGAGGCGTGGCGCGAACTGCTTTCGGCCCAGCATCACGACAATGAGGAGTGTGAAGGACTTTGCGGCTATGTCGGCCGTTACTCCTACGACCGCAGCCTCCAACTTACGGGGGGCATTGTCGAGCGTGGGCTGCGTCACTTGGCGCAGCGGGCCGACGGATCGGCCGGGGATCTGGTAGTCTTCAATCCGCTCGGGTGGGAGCGTACCGGTGTTGCGCACGACCCGCTGACCGGAAGCGAGATAGTGGTGGCGGATGTGCCCGCCTTTGGCTACCGCACGCTGGCACGCATTGCCGCTGCCCATGCACCGCCGCCGACGGTGCTTGAAGACGGCGCAACCATTCGCTTGCGCCGCGGCGCACTCGAGGTCGCCGTCGACCGGGAGAGTGGCGCGATTACGGAGCTGGCAAGCGCAGAGTTCCCCGCGGGTATTTTCGACCCCGATCTGCCACTGGCCACATTTCACATGGTCTGCGGCGGCGAGGTAGAGTCATTCGCCGGCGTGGAAGTTCATGTCGATCGCGCCGCGACCGGCACCATCGATTCTGGTGCGTCGGCGTGCACGCGATGGGTCAGAACTCTCCGTGCGCGTCAGCCTGGCGCCTGTGATCGACGCAGTGGACTTGCATGTTACCAGTGAGGCCGTCCCACGTTCCGATTCGCGCATGGCTGCGGCGCTGCAGATGCCGATCGCCTTTCGGCTCCCCGGCGCCCAGCTGCTGCACGATCATCCCTTTGGCATCAGCACAATCCGGGCGGAGGGCACGTACCGGCGCAAATATCCAACGGGTGATTGGATGACTTCGCCGCAGGTTTACGAAGAGATATATAATCCCTTCACGGCGCTTAGTTTCGTCGATTTTGTGGCCGGGGAACTCGGAGTGCTCTATATACATGACGGTTCCCAGGGTATGCTGCGTGACGGCAGCGTCGTGCACAACCTGCTCTCGATGCACGATGCGTGGGATGAGGACTATTTCGTGGCAGGCCTGGATGCGCGCATGCGCATCCTCCCCCACGGCGCGCTGACCAATTGCGATCGCTGGCGGCGTGCGCAAGAATTCAACCGGCCACTGCTGGCGGTCGTCAAGCCGAACGATCGGGGGGACATGCCTGCCACCTGCGCCGGGGCCGCGTGTCCTTCGGCGGCAGCGGTTGCGACAGCCTTCTATCGCGAAGCAGAAGATGCCGGCCGGCACTGCACAGATTACGCCGGTGCAGGTATGCAGTTTCCTTATGTCGTACGCCTTGTCGAACTTGAACGGCGGCGTGACCGAGGCATCGTTGCAGCTGCCGGGACGTGCTGCCACGGCACGCCGTGCGAGCCTGTGTGGCGAACGCATGGCCGAGCTGCCCATCGTCGAACCCGAGCGGCGCCAGGCGGACGAGCCTGGCGTGTGCCGTGTGCCGGTAACCCTCAACCCGCATGCGATCGCAACAGTTTACTTGGATTTGGAGATGGGCCGCAAAGTCTATCGCGATCTGGACAGCCAGCGACACGTGTGGGCCGGCGGCGAGAGCCATGAGCGCCGTCTTGAGCCGTCGAAACATCAGTAAAGGTGGATAAGAAGAATGCCATGAGCGAACAACGCCTGCCCCTCTATTACACATTCGGCAACCACATGCACTGGGTGGACATGCAGTGGCTGTGGGGCTACCACGTGCTGCCCGGCTCGGTGCGCGACATGCTGCGCTTCTGCGCCGAGACCGGCGCACGCGGCAACGTCAACTTCGACGGCATCGGCTACGAGAAGATGGCCGTGGAAGCCCCCGATGCGCTGGCGGAACTGCGCGATGCGATCGCGCGCGGACAGATCGAAGTCGTCGGCGCCTCGTACGGCCAGCCGTACGGGCTGTTCCACGGCGGCGAGTCCAATGTGCGCCAGCGCGTCTACGGCGTACGGGCCGTGCTGCGCGTGCTCGGGACGCGCCCGCGCACCTTCTGGGAGGAGGAGTTCGACTTCTTTCCGCAGCTGCCGCAGATGCTGGCGGGCGTGGGTTTTCAGTATGCCTCGCTCTACTTCCAGTGGACCTGGCACACGCCGGAGGTGCCCTGGGAGACAGATCCCGGCGATCTGGTGGGAAGGGCAGGACGGCACCCGGCTCCTGACGGCGTCGCGCAACAAGCTCAACCTGCACCAGTGGCCCGAGGACTTTGCCGCCCTGCTGGCCAGCCCCACCCCGCGTGAGATGCCGGTGCCCGGCATCGTCCAGTGGCTGGAATTGATGCCCTCGCCGGACTGGATGTGCCGTTCCGAGCTGATGCTGCCGCAGCTGCACGCCTTGATGGACAATCCCGCCTTTGAGGTGCGCTTTGCGACGCTCTCCGAGTACCTCGACGCGGCGCGCCCCGTGGCGGAGCCGCGCCGCTACACGATGGACGACGTCTTCCACGGCATGAGCCTGGGCAAGAACGGCGACCTCTTCCGCCGGCTCAGCCGCAGCACCGAGCAGGCGCTGCTCGGTGCAGAGTCGCTAAGCACTCTGCTGGGCCTGTTTGGCCGGCCCTACGCGCAGTGGGACGTCTACCCGACGTGGGAGCTGGAAGAAGCCTGGCGTGAGCTGCTCTCGGCCCAGCACCACGACAACGACGAGTGCGAAGGGCTGTGCGGCCACATCGGGCTGCGTTCGTACGAACGCAGCCGTGCCATCGCCGGCCATATCTTGGAGCGATCCTTGCGCCTGCTGGCGCAGCGTGTCGGCGGACCGCCGGGACGAGTCGTCGTGTATAACCCGCTGGGGTGGTCGCGCACGGCGCGTGTGACGCATCCCGTGACCGGCGCGATGCGGGTCATTGCCGATCTGCCGCCCATGGGCTACACGGTCGTAGATGATTTCGCGGCCTTGCCGGCCATACTGCCGGTGCAGATAGAGGAGGATGGAACGAACGTGAGTCTCCGGCGCGGTGCGCTGGCGGTGACCGTCGACCGCGCCCGCGGGCTGATCGTGCAGATCCAGGACGCCCATTTCCCTGAGGGCGCCTTGTCGCCGGCATGCCCGTTGGGCACTTTGGAGATGACGTGCAGCGACAAGGTCGAGACGTTTGGCCAGGCTGCCGTCGCCGTCGTCGAAGACGAGACGTCCGGCCAGCCCGCGCTCATGATCCGGCGCGCCACGGCCGAAGGCGCCGAGATCGCGATCCTTGTCCGGCTGGCCGCAGAGTTGGATGCCGTGGATGTGAGCTACCGCGGCGAGCACCTGCCGCGCACCGACTCGCGCCTGCACGCTGCCTTGCACACAGACCTGGGCACGGCACTGCCCGAGTATCAACTGATCCACGATCATCCTTATGGCCTGAGCGCCATCGATCCCCAGGGCGAGTACTGGCGGAAGTACCCCACCGGCGACTGGATGACCTCGCCCCAGGTATACGAAAAAGTCCACAACCCGTTCACGGCGCTGCAGCTGCTGGATTTCGCCGGGGAGGAGCGCGGGCTGCTGTTCGTCCACGACGGCAGCCAGGCGCTGTGGCGTGAAGGCACTGTGATCAAGCATGTGCTGACGATGTATGATGCCTGGGACGAAGACTATTACGTCGACAAAATCGATATCAACGTCCGGATCGTGCCCCACGGGCGGCTGACGCATGCCGCGCGCTGGAAGATCGCCCAGGAGTTTGTGCGCCCGCCGTATGTGGCGGTGGGTGAAGGCGCAGCGGGCGAGCTGCCGCCAGCGTTTGCCGGGCTTTGGTGTGACGCCGAGCACGTCGCAGTAACGGCCTGCTATCGCGAGACGCCCGAGGCGGGCGCAGGGCTCGACGCCTATGCAGGCGCGGCAATTGAGTACCCAACCGTCGTGCGCCTCGTGGAGTGGAACGGCCAAGTCGGGGCCCGTGCGCATCGCATTTCCAGGTGAGATTGCGGCGGCCTATCGCACCAATCTCCTGGGCGAACGGTTGGAGACGCTGCAAGTAGAACCAGTTGCAGCGCCCGTTGCCGGCCCCATCGGCTGGAATGCCGTCACGGTAGAGATGCACGCGTATGAAATCTGCACCTTGTACCTGGACCTGGTGCAAGGGCGCAAGGTGACGCGCGACCTGGACAGCCGACGATCGGTGTGGGCGACGTCACACTGGATTACGAAGGAAAGCTAGAACAAATAGAGCGCGGCGAGCTGCCCCGCTATTTGGTGGTGAAGACGTCGGTGATGATGGCTGGTGTCGGTGATGCCGGCGGCGACGGCGTTTTGCTGCTGCGCGCCCGACGGATGGAGGTCGTACATTGCCTCGAGGGTGCGCAGGAGGTTGACGTGGGTCACGCCGGGGCCTTCGGCGTAGTCGCCGGGCTTGATGTGCGCGCCGGCGAGGATGGTGACGATGCGGTTCTGGTCCTCCGGCGCGCGGCAGCCGGGTCGGTCAGTCCCGTCTTCCCATGCGAGCTTTCGTCGAAGGTGACGATCAGCAGGCTGTTGTGCTCTTTCGCCCACTCGTAATAGCTGCCGATATGCTCCTGCAGCCACTTGTCGCCGTCCTGAATCGAGCCGTCGTGCATGTCATGGTCGAGGTTGGGAACGACAAAGGCGACAGTCGGCAGCTTGCTGTAGTCGCTCGGAAAGTCCTCGAAGCGGAGGTTGGACGAGTCGGCCGCGCGTGGTGCCGTTGGGGACGTTGGCGAAGCTGATCCATGGGGCGTGTTTGCGCGCGTATTGCCCGGACTTGGCGTCCGTCGCGCCGATGGCGGGCAGGTCTTCGGAATAGCCCTTAAACGAAAGGCCGGCGGCAATCAACTGCTCGCCCAGGTTGTGCGCCGTGATCGGCTGGGCAGGGATCTCGTCCTTGAAGCCGACGTCCTGGTTGCTGCCGGAGAAGAGCCAGAAGTAGTTGCCCTCGCTCTTGTGCTCTTCCGCAAACATTTTGACGAGATTGGCGCCTTCCTTCTTGAGCGTGTCGTTGATATAGGGCGCGTCCGGGCTGCCGATCACCTGGTCGTAGGCCTTGTTTTCTTCCATAACGATGACGACATGGTCGTAGACAGGGAGACCGTCCGGCCATGGAATCTTGCTCGTGCCGTGGCCGGCTGCGCCGCGGCTGCCTCGGGCGACACCGGCTGTGACACCAACTGCACTAGCGGCTGCGCGGCGGCGGCACATGACACCAGGGCTACCAGGGCGAGAAAACCTGCGAGTACCTTTACTGCTGCACTTTGGACCTTCATGTTACTTCCTCGATAAACAGCTACCGTCTTGGGCGGCGGCCGTGGGGCTATGCAGCGTTAGAACGTACGGCATACGCCATCCCGAGACGGCATGTGCCTGACAACGGCAATTGACGAAGCATAGCAGAGCCAATGCGCCATTACAATTAAGAACCGGTTAAGAGCCGGTGATGGTTTCTGATCGGCGGCTAGCCTCGGTGCCCCTACGAATTGGCCTGAATGGCGTGCATGCGGTGCTGGAGGGCGCGCTGGGCGGCAATGAGGTCGTCGGCCGTGAAGTGAACGGCGGCAGCTTCGTCGTCCAGGTAGCGGTAGGTTTCGCACTCGATGCGTTCTTCGCGCAGGAGCTTGATGAGGAAACGGCTCATCTGGCCAAACATGGCGCGAGCCTGCTCCTGCGTCATGTCGGCAAGGTTGGCGGCGCGCAGGACGTCGAGGCACATTTCGATGCCCTCGTTATAGATCTCGAGCCGGCGCATGTGGAGGGCAATCTCCATCGTGCGGCGCTCGCTGGCGTAGCGCTGGCATTGATCGGCGTCCCAAGCGCGGGCGCGTTCCCGCCAGCGCCATTTCTGCGCGGCACGGGACCAATGGCCGCCACACTTGTAGCTGGTTTTGCCGGTTTCCGCGCAGAGGTTGTTGCGCACGCGCTGCATGGTGCGGGTGGGGCCGAGGCGCAGGTATTCGGCGAAGCGGGTGTACCAGATGGAGGATTCGCCTGGCTGCGGCT
Source organism: uncultured Chloroflexia bacterium (assembly GCA_963701415.1). GTDB lineage: Bacteria > Chloroflexota > Anaerolineae > Caldilineales > Caldilineaceae > Fredericiella. The sequence goes on along the minus strand of CAVPAH010000010.1, from coordinate 9,786 downwards.
CCCAGGGGGCGCGGTCGGGGGCGAGGGGAACGCCAATGTCAGTGCGCGGCGGACGTGACATAAATCTCTCCTTCGCGATGAACGGATATTCTATAGGGTTAGGAATATCGTAAGTAGATTATAGCACGCTTGGGCCTGGCGGGCAAGGAAAAGCGACGCTTGAATTTGACGGGTGGCGGGGATGATGCCGGGAATGCTGGTGCTGGGAGAGCGGGGGCACACGGTCCGGTGGATGGGCAGAAACCGAGTTTCTCGCAGAAACTCGGTTTCTTGCGTCATTGCGCCGGACTGTGTGCTCCTACGGAACGTGCAAGAGAAAGTCGAGGACGATTTGGTTGAACTCGGCGGGGTGTTCCATGTTGAGCATGTGGGCGGCGTTGGGCATGACGACGGTCTGGGCGCCGGCGATGCGGCGGGCCATGTAGGCGGCGGCGGCATGGACGAAGTCGAGGTCGCGATCGCCCGTGACGATGAGGGTGGGCAGGTTCAGTTCGCCCAGGCGGTCGGCGGCGGTGGGCTCGGAGACGGGCTTTTCCTTGCCCGGGTCCGCCCGGGTGAGCTGGAGGCGGCGCAGGTACATGCCCACCAGGCGCTTGCGCGCTTGCTGATCCACCTGGTCGGGCGTGCGGCCGGCGCCGTCGAACCAGATCTGGGCGGACAGCTCGAGAAAGGCCATCCAGTCGTTGGTCAGGAGCGCAGCCTGCAGGTCGGCAAACTGCTCTGAGGCAGGCATGTCCAGCTCGAGGCCGACGGGACTGGTGCTGACGAGCACCAACGCGGCCGCGGCGGCCGGGTTGGCCAGGGCGAAATCGAGGATGACGCTGCCGCCTTGCGAGCAGCCGACGAGGCTTGCCCGCTTCACGCCGAGGGACTTCAGGAGGCCGGCCAGGTCCTCGGCGTGCGAGTACTTGCCCTTGACCGGTACGCTCTGGCCAAAACCGCGCATGTCGTAGCGGATGGCGCGGCAGTGGGCGGCGAAAGCCCCGAACTGGCCGTCCCACATGCCGCTGTCGGCCAGGCCGGCGTGGACAAAGACGACGGGGTGGCCTTCGCCGGCGGTTTCGTAGTAGAGGCGGGCCTTGTTTACTTCCGCAAAGCCCCTAGCAGGGGTTGTCATGATCTGTCTTCTTGGTATTTGAACAAGCAGCGGTACAGTTTCCCAGCGCTCTGCGCTACTATAGACGATTGCCACTACGGATGCGAATTCCCGCCGGCATTACGGAGACTTGCGGGCGGGTGAACTGGGCCAGGGGCAAGGCGAACCGTCAAAATGGGCGGTGGCAAGGGGCCTGCACTTGTGGCATGATGGCGAAGAACCTGTGGGGATTTGAACAACGAACACGCTGAGCATGAGGGAGAGGGCACCATGGCGATCGCGATCGACGAGAAGCTGGCAGAGCGGCTGAAGAGGGAGCAGGTGATCTGGCTGACGACGGTAAAGCCGATGGCACGCCGGTGCCGACGCCGGTATGGTACTACTGGCACGAGGAGGGCATGCTGATCGTCACGCAGCCCAACTCGCACAAGGTGCGCAACATTGCGGCGAATCCGAAGGTGGCGCTTAACTTTAATACCGACGAATACGGCGGCAGCGTGGCAGTGTTTACGGGCGAGGCGCACCTGGATCCGCAGCCGATCGGGCAGGCGGAAATGGCGGCCTATCTGGACAAGTACCGCGAGGGGATCAAGATGATCGGCCTGACCGAGGAGCAGATGGTGCGCGAGTACTCGACGGTGCTGCGGGTGCGGCTGACCCGGGTGCGCGTGATGGAGTAGGCACGTGCAGCAGACGCAGGCCAGGCGGAGTGGGTAATCAGGAGCAGAGAACGTGAACGATTTATCGAATATGCATTTTCGGGCGCTGGGCCACCCCTCGACAGAGCCCAGCCGCACGCTGGAGACATTTCCGTGTCCGGCGCACGTGACGGTGGTGCGGTTTACATCGGAGGAACTGACGGCGTTCTGCCCGGTGACGCACCAGCCGGACTTTTACGAATTTGAGCTGGAGTTTCATCCGGACAAGCTGTGCATCGAGAGCAAGAGCTTGAAGCTGTTTTTGTGGTCGTACCGGGAGGAGCGCTGTTTTGCGGAGCAGCTGGCCGGGGAGATCGCACAGCAGGTGGTGGATGCGATCGCGCCGAAGTACTGCAAGGTGACGCTGCGGCAGCAGGTGCGCGGGGGGCTGCAGCTGACGGCGGTGGCGGAGGTGGGGGAGTGAGAGGAAATGTCCCGGGGACGGGCGGAAGATGAACTTCCGCCGGACGTCCCCGGGACATGGAGCTGTGGCTACCAGGCGTAGGCTTCGGGGGCGGGGGAGCTTACGCGGAGGGGGCGGCTCTTGTTGATGTCGAAGATCTCGTCGAGGCGCTTGAGGGCGGTCTCGTCGAGGTGGAGGGCGGCGGCGCGGTCGAGGCCCTCGAGGTGGGCGACGGAGCGGATGCCGACGATGGCGGAGGTGACGGCGGTCTGGTGCAGGGTCCAGGCGATGGCGACGACGGACTCGGTTTCGCCCAGCTCTTTGCAGAGGGCGCTGAAGTCGCGGAAGATTTGGCTGTCGCTCACACGCATGCCGTACTCGCCTTCGACCTGGGCCGTGCGCGAGCCCTCGACGGACTGGGTCTTGCCGGTGAGCAGGCCGCCGGCGAGGGGCATGTAGGGAATGACGCCGATGCCGAACTCCTTGGCGGCGGGCAGGACTTCGAGCTCGGGATAGCGGCAGAGCAGGCTGTACATGCTCTGCTCGGAGACGATGCCGACATTGCCGCGCTGCCAGGCGGCGGCCTGGTACTTGGCGAGGCCCCAGCCGGGGAAGTTGCTGGTGCCGACGTAGAGGATGTCGCCCTTGAGCTGGAGCCGCTCGAACGCGCCCCAGAACTCCTCGGGGGTGATGTGGCGGTCGATGTGGTGGACCTGGTAGAGGTCGATGCGGTCGGTCTGCAGGCGGCGCAGCGACTCCGCCACGTGCATGCGGATCTTGTAGTCGGAGATGCCGCGCTCCTCGTTGGGGCCGGGCTTGTTCATGCCGCCGTAGACCTTGGTGGCGAGCACGACCTGGTCGCGGCGGTTACCGCCCTGGGCGAACCAGCGGCCGATGATCTCTTCCGAGTGGCCGGAGGGATCGCCGTAGACGTTGGCGGTGTCCCAGAAGTTGATGCCCATTTCGAGGGCGCGGTCCATGATGGCGAAGGATTCTTTTTCGTCGCAGCGGCGGCCGAAGTGCATCGTGCCGAGGCAGACCTTGCTGACCTTGACGTTGGAGCGGCCGAGATAGGCGTATTCCATGGAGTAGAGGGTCCTTTCGACAAGTCTGTGGTTTTTGAGTAGATGGACTGGTGCGCGTCCTCATTATTATGGGGTGCAGCCGGTGAAATGGACAAAATGCGGCGTGAAGATACGGTGCCCCTGCTCCCGGCACGCTGCGGAGGGTGAGAGAGGAACAGAGGCTTTGGCAGCGTGCCGGGAGTCGGGGACGAGGAAGTAATTGCGTTTCAGGCGGCGCGGCGGCGCACGAACCAGTCGGCCAGGTAGAGAACGCCCGTCAGGGCGGGGATGCCGGCGAGCAGGGCATAGACGGACCAGTCGAACGACCAGTCGTTTGTGATGCCGAAGGTCAGCAGGTACCAGGCTGCAAAGCCCAGGAAGCCGACGGCGCCGACCCAGGGCCAGCGCCAGGCGAGGATCACGACGGCGAGCAGGGCCAGGTTTGGCAGCAGGTGCATAAAGAGGGCTACGATCGTCTCCCAGAGGCTATAGCCCGCGTCGAAGACGTCGAGAGCGAAGAGCGCGATGAAGGCGATGAAGAGGATGGCCAAGACGCGCGGCGTCCAGCGGAGGAGGCGCGGTCCCCAGTGGTTGGGATGCGGCTGCGGAACGACTTGCATGGCGGTCATAGTGGGATGTCCTTTCGGAGTCAGTTCCCGTGGAATTGACTCTATAGATATTATCGCGCCGATGTGGCGCGTGGCGCGGGTGAATTGAAACCTCGGGGGTTAGGAGACGATATGTCAGCAGCAGCGTTCTCGCCGGTCTTACAGGCGATCTTTGCGGAGTTTGTGCCGATTTGCAGGGGGGTGGCGGGCGAGCAGCGGTATGCCATCTCGGTGGGCGGTTCGCTGGGTAAGGGTACTTGGGACAGCCGATCGGATGTTGATTTTCGCCTGTTTACGGACGAGGAGGTGCCGTGGGCAGGGGAGGCGCCGGACTTGTGGCGTGAGTGTTTGGCGGCGATCGAGCGGTGGAAGGAGCGCGGCGTCAACATTGACGGCGTGTGGCCGCGCACGGTGGGGGAGATCGACGCGGCGGTGGAGGGGTGGCTGCGCGGCGAGATTGAGCCCGTGCCGGAGGTGTGGACGATCTGGGGATATCACGTATTGACGGATGTGAACAACCAGTATGTGATCGAGGACCCGTATCACATCATCGGCGCGTGGCGTGAGCGGCTGCGGGAGTATCCGCCGGCGCTCAAAGAGGCGATTCTGCGCAAGTATACGGGTTCGCTGCGGTATTGGCGGCATGACTATCACTATGCCCACAAGGTGGAGCGGGGAGATGTGGTATTTCTGGCCGGCATGGCGGCGAAGCTGATGCACGAAGTGATCCAAGTGCTGTTTGCGCTGAACGAGACGTACTTTGTGGGGGATGGGGCGAACCTGGCGTTCGCCGAGAAGTTTGCGATTGTGCCCCAGGACTTTGCCACGCGGGTGCAGTCGATCCTGTATCCGCCTAGGGAGGATGCGTATGCCAGGCAGTATGCGGAGTTGATGGTGTTGATTGACGAGGTGCTGGTGCTGACCGGGTCTTGAGCGCCGATCCCCCATTCAGTTCAGGTTGTGGGCGGTAGGGGGCACAAGGTCCGGCGATGGGAGCCTCGTCACAACGGCGATGGTTGTTCCGCCGGACCTTGTGCCCCTACAAATCGCGCGCGTGCCTATTCCCATGCCTATTTTATTCGACGTGATTGTCTGGTAAACTGTAATGCAGAACAAGCTGAGTGCACGCCAATACCCTGCTGCCTGACGCTGCTGAGATCATGGCTAATCCCGCTACGCCCCAGGAAGTGAAAACCGACGCATTGGATCTGCAGTTCACGCCCACCGGCCAGGACGCATTTGTCGTGCGTGTGCTTGACTCTCCGGCCGGCAGCGGTGGGCGGCATGAGTTTGCCCTGCCGTTCACGACGCAAGAACTGGCAGTCGTGCGCGGTGTGGCGCGGGTAGATGCGGCGCTTGTGCGCCGGTTCGGCCTGCGGCTGTACCAGGCTGCTTTGGGCGGCGACGTGCGCCAGCTGCTGCTGGCGACGCTGCAGCACCTGCAGGCTGCGCCAGGCGCGCCGGGGACGCGACTCCTGCAGGTGCGACTGGGGCTTTCGGAAACACCCGCGCTGGCGAACTTGCCGTGGGAGTGCCTGTACGTCGAGGAGCTTGGGCGCCACCTGGCGCTGATGCAGCAGGTGTCGGTTGTCCGGCACCTGGACGTACGGCGGCGGCCCAATGTAGGGCGTGTAGCGCTGCCCTTGCAGGTGCTGTGCGTGATTGCGGCACCGCAGGATCTGGCGGTGGTCGATGCGGCAGGCGAATGGCAGCGGATGCAGCTTAGTTTCGCACCGCTCGTCGACAGCGGGCTTGTGCAGCTTGAGCGGTTAAGGGCGCCGACATTCGCAGGATTGGCGGCACGGCTGCAGGCGGAGCCGGTGCACATATTGCATTTTGTCGGCCACGGCGTGTTCGATGCGCAGGCGAACAGCGGGGGGCTGGTACTGGAGAATGAGAAGCAGCAGGCGCAGGCGGTCAGCGCCGACCAGTTGGCACAGGTGCTGAGCAACCATGCCCCACTGCGCCTGGCCGTCTTGAACGCCTGCCTGGGCGCGCAATCGGCCGCTGACGATGCTTCGGCGGGTGTGGCGCAGCGGCTGGTGGTCGGGGGGACGCCGGCGGTGGCGGCGATGCAATTTGCCGTCACGGACAAGGCGGCGGCGGTGTTTTCGAGCGAGTTTTACGGGGCGCTCAGCAGTGGGCGGAGCGTTGACGAGGCGATGCAGTGTGCCCGCCAGGCGATCTATGCGCAGCCGAATGCGGTCGAGTGGGCGACGCCGGTCTTGTTCGCGGCGCGTGGCGAACCGCTGCGGATTGTCGCACCGCGCGCTGAGCGGCCGTGGTACAGGCGGCGCCAGTGTCGCCACGCGCGGCACGGCGCCAGGCTGGACCGCCTGCAACCGGCGCTGGCGATGGCGCCGCAAAACACAAGGCGCCGCTGTGCGTTGGTTACTAATTGGCTGGGGGATTGCTCGTGTTGGGGCTGGCAGTTGTGTTCGGGTTAAGCAGAATGATTGGAACTGCTCCGCCGCCTGCACGGCGTGACGGCCACGAGTGAACCCGGTGAGATAGCGGCGGCGACCCTCACGCATGCTGCAACGGAACCACCGGTGCCGACCGCTGCGCCTACAGCGCAGCGACCAGTGTGGTACCGGGCGTCTGCGGCGCCAGTGGTGGAACGGCGTCCGATCACGGTAGGCGTGGCGGCGCCCGTCGACTGTGTGCAGACGGCGGTGAACGATACCTTGCGTACATCGCTCACCGGCGAGCTGGCGAAAGCGAAGCTGCTCGACAAGCGGATCCTGTGGGAGGACGTGGCGCAGGCGGTGCGGGACGATGCGGGCGCGCGCAGTTTTGGCGACCGCTATGACGTCGTGGTGTGGGGAGTATGTGCGCCGCCCGCCGACGGAGCAGGCGAGACATTGACGGTGACGGCGACACTGCCGCTGGTGGGCGATTCATGGGAGGAAGCCACAGCGCACAGGGTGGCACAGCCGCCGGAGGTAGCGCTGACCGTGGAGAGCGGACAGGCCCGGCATGTGGGTGTAGCCGATCTGCACGTGGTCCTGGAACCACTGCGACTCGTCCACCCGGCCGGCGGTTGCGACGCGACCTGGGTCGCCAGCCCGCCGAAGGCGGCCGCGACGTCCCGGAGCCGAGGTTGCTCATCCACACCGTCTGGGCGTTCTGGGTGTTCGGCAGCATCATGTAGGGCACGACCTTGAGCCGCACCTTGTCGGTGGCGATCACCTTGGCGGGCACGATGGCCGCCGCCCTGGGTCGCCTGCACGACCAACTCGACGTCCACCATGCCGTCGGCGAACGTCCACGTGGCCAGGACCGGGTCGTACACCTTCTGGCCGCGGAAGAAGAGGGCCTCCAGGCCGAGGTCGATGCTGGCGCCGGCCTGGACCTGGGCGGTGATGTCCTTCTCCTTGACGCCCACGTCGGCCTTGTGGTCGGTCCAGCCGCCCCAATCCTGGCCTTGTTGGCCGCACGCTCCTCGAACACGTGCACCGCCTTGAGGTCGCTGGCGTCCATGCGCAGGAAGAACTGCAGTCCGTCCTTGACCCCCGGGCGGCCGACCACGAACGGCGTGATGTCGGGCACGTCGCCGGCACCGTTGATGAAGTTGCTCTCGAAGTCGGGGATGCCCTTGTCGTCGAAGCCGATGGAGTTGGGGGAGCCGCTGGCGTTGTCGTCGTCGTAGTTGGTCATCATGATGGCGCCGCGGTCCTTGACCCAGTTGTCCTCGCCGCGCTCGTCGCGGTCGTTGACGACCCCGTTGCGGTCGGTGTTGACGTCCAGGTCCACGTCCACCACCGTGATCCGCACCGCGTCGTGGACCATGAAGTCGGCCGGGCCGGGGCCGTCGGGGTCCAGCTCGATGACGACCCGGGCGTCGCCGGCGGCGCTGGGCTTGATCCCCTCCACGTACAGCGTCGCCACGCGGCCCGCGAAGCCAGACTGGGCCGCCGTGTAAATCTGGGTGTTGCCCGGGGCCACGTAGTGGCCGGTCGCCGCGGGCCGGCGCGTTGGCCCGCTCCTTCTTCCGGTTGACGCCGCCGGTCCCGTCGATCGTCCAGACGCAGCTTGCCGTCGCCGGGCGGCGGACTGGTAGTTGCCCTGGCGGTCCGGCCGCGGCACCGTCGTCGGGTCCGAGGCGCTGTCGTTGAAGCGGAAGCGGGCCTTGGTCATGTCCACCGCGGTCCCCGACACCTCGATCTTCAGCGGCACGAACTTCTCGTTGACGTTGGCGTCGTCGTTGACCACGCGCGGCAGCAGGTTGAAGCCGTCGGCGAAGTCGGGGATGCTGTCGCCGTCCTTGTCGCCGAGGTTGCTCGCCACGTACTTGCCCGGCAGCGTCTGGTCGTCCTCCATCTGGTCTTCCGTGGCGTTGCCGTCCGGCGCGCCGAAGCCGTTGGTGTTGTCGGAGTCGATCTTCAGGTCGATCTTGGCCACGGTGGTGCGGACCTGGTCGCTGGCCGCCCACCGGCCGCCCCGGTCGGGTCAAGTCGACCTTGATCGGGATGTCCCCCTTGGCGGCGCTGACGTCCATCCCCTCGACGTACAGGTTGATGACGCGGTTCATGCCCATGCCGGCCGGGTCGAGGTCGGCCATGGTGTAGACGTTGCCGGCCCCCGGCTTGACGTAGTCGCCGCCGGCGTTGGCCACGGCGGGGTCGCGCATGTTGGCCAGCCCCTCCTTGGTCCAGACGCGCAGCTTGCCGGCCGGCAGGTTGTACAGGGGGGCGGCGAAGTTCACCGCGCCGGGTCCGACTCGTCGTAGGTGAAGCGGATCTTGGCGTTGGCCAGGTTGATCGGCACCTTCAGCTCCAGCGTCAGCGGCACGAACTTCTCGTTGACGTTGGCGTCGTCGTCGGGCCACAGGGGGAGGAGGTCGAAGCCGTCGGCGTAGTCAGGCGCACCGTCGGAGTCCTTGTCCTGCGTGTGGTTGGACCCCACCCACTTGCCGGGCAGGAACGGGAAGTTCTCGATGAAGTCCTCCCACCACCCCTCCAGCCCGCCGCGGTTGGTCGGGTTGAAGCCGTTGTTGTTCAGCGAGTCGATGTCCAGGTCCACCTTGTGGCGGACCGCCTTGACGACGTCCTGGCCGCCCGCACCACCGGGTCGGTCAGGGTCATGGTGATGTTCGTCGAGGTCCCGATGGCGAAGGCGGGCCTGGCGATGACGGTGAACTGCACGTCGTTGGTGCACTCGTAGAGCGTCACCGTGCCGGTCGTGTAAAGCTGGTAGCCGTCGGAGATATCGAGCAGCGACGGGTCCCAGGTCAGCGTCCGCCAGTAGCCGCTCAGCCGCTCGTTGCGGGCCAGCAAGGTGGTCGGGTAGTAACTGCCGCCGGCCTCGTCCACGAGCATCCCGTCGCCGATCTCCTCCTCCTCGCAGAGCCACGGGTCGTGAATCCAGTAGTTGACGTCGCGGCCGTCGAGGTCGGTCTTGGGCGGCGTCACCTTGTTGACCTGGATGCGCACCGTCGCCGGGGCGTGTCGGCCGCCCGTCGTTCACCTTGTAGGTGAACTCGTCGATGCCGTAGAAGTCCTCCGCCGGCACGTAGGTGAAGGTGCCGTCGGGCTGCAGGTCGAAGTACTGGGCGCCGAACGGGTTGGAGACCAGCACCGTCGTCAGCGGGTCGCTGTCGGCGTCCAGGTCGTTGGTCATCAGGCCGCTGCCGTACAGCCAGTTGCCGGTGACCGTGGCGTCGTTCAGTTCGTTGGTCTGGTAGAAGTCGTCGCCGGCCCGCGGGGCGGTGTCGGTGACGCGCGACTGCACCGTGGCCAGGTTCGATTCCTCGAACTCGGTGCTCTCGTCCTCGGCCTGGTAGAGGAACGTGTCGGTGCCGACGAAGTAGTCCTCCGGCCGGTAGCCGACGGGCGCCGTCCTCCGGGAACGCGTACAGGCTGCCGTGGTCGAGGTTGGGGTACTGCTCGAGGATGGCCCAGAGCGGGTCGCCGTC
>CAVPAH010000009.1:0-775937 GCA_963701415.1 uncultured Chloroflexia bacterium | reverse complement strand
CAACCTGTGGCGTAACACAGGAACAAATTGCATTACCGACTGCCTGATCTTGATTTTATAAGGAGAGCACCATGCCTTGTCTATTTGCCCTGTTCGCCGGCTTCTTTCCCGCGTAGCCGACCTCATCCTGTGGCTTGCGCGCCCTACCTGGTTCATGGCCCCGTTCAACGGTATGTGGCTGTGGCCGGTGCTGGGCATCATCTTCCTACCCTTCACAACCCTGTTCTATGTGTTTATGTGGACGCCGGGCATTGGGCTCCAGGGGTGGGACTGGCTTTGGATCGGCCTGGCTGTGTTGATGGATATTGCCAGCCTGACCGGCCATGGCGCCACTTACCGCAACCGCATCCCGGGTTTCAACAAGAGCAGCACGCCGGTCGCATCTTAACCTTTCGTATCGTTGATCGTTCACTTAATTGACAAGGAGATACCACGATGGAAGCCAAGCACAAGGACGTCAAGTCGATCGTCGAAGCAGACGAGATCGAAGCCCTATACGTTCAGACAGCGCACGGTATTAACTATGAAGATGGCAAGCTCACGCTGCAGACCCTCGCCCCCACCACGCTGTTCTTCTCCGATCGACCTGATCGCGTGACAGGGCACATCACGTCACGCGAGTTCGTGGAGACGTGGGACAAGGGCCCCGACAGCTTTGCCTCTAATCCACCCAACGCCGTGCTGTCCGTCTTCCACCCGGATGCGGTCAGCGACATCGTCGTCGAACTACAGGACCCTGTCTTGTCCGGCAGCGAACTCACCTACACGGTGGAGATTCTCGACGGCGAGATGCCGGCCAGCGGCGGACCCATCTCGCTCTTCATTGACGTTATCGGCCGGCCGTTGTCTCCGGTATCTGTCGCCGGCATGCATCGGCGCGACAGGCGGCGCGACCGCCGCTTTTAGGCAAACGCTCGAGGAACAAGGGACTGGTTCAGGTCGCGATGGGACACTGCGACCTGAACCAGCTTGCGAACGCTCGCTGCGACAAAGCAAGTGATATTCATCGTCCCGGTAGGTGGTGACCAAGATGCTTCCTGCACTGATTCCATTCGCTCCGCGTACGAAGCTGCGTCCGCCGCGACTTCCGGACGACATCTTGTTGCGCGCCCGGCTGCTGGAGCGACTAGATCGCCCGCAGACGCTGACCCTCATCGTCGCTCCAGCCGGTTACGGCAAAACCACGCTGGCCGGCACTTGGGTTGCGCACTGCAACCGCCCAACTGCCTGGGTTTCGCTCGACGGCGAAGACAGCGTGCTGGCGGTCTTTCTGCATAGATTTGTCACTGGTGTTCGCTGCGTGTTTCCCACTTTTGGCGAGGAGATTCTCCGCCTGTGTGCCGCGCAGGCAGAGCTAACTGCGAGACCAACCACGGAACTGACCCCAGCATTGGTCTTGCCCATTCTCCTGAACGAGCTGGACCAACTCGAACAGGATTTTGTCTTGGTGCTCGACGACTATCACCGCATTGCCGACAGCTCCATCCATGAGCTGCTGTGGGGACTGCTTGCACATCCGCCCCGGCCACTGCACCTTGTGCTTACCGCACGCCACGACCCACCCATCCCACCACGCCTACACGTCCAAGGGGCGGTTACCGAACTGCGCGCCCGTGACTTGAGCTTTACCGCAGCAGAAACCGGTGAATTCTTGCGGCAGTTCGTCGAACAGCCTTTGGATGCGCAAGCCATTGCAGAATTGGTGCAGCAGTCGGAAGGCTGGGCAGTCAGCCTGCGCCTCGTGGCCTTGTGCCTGCGCCAGCAGCCGGATGTCTCTGGCCTGCAGGACGTGCTACGCGCCTGCGGACGATCCTTGATTGAATATCTAGATAGCGAAGTGATTAATGGCTTGCCGGCTGACGTGCAGTTGTTTCTGGCCCGCACCTCGATCCTCAGCCAACTGAATGGAGCATTGTGCGACGCCGTCGTCGGTGACTCGTTACCCGCAATCGACAGCCTCGCTACCCTGCGCATGTTGGAACAAGCCGGCATCTTCGTTACATCGCTCGACGCAGAGAGGCAGTGGTTCGAGTATCACGGCCTGTTCCGGACGCTGCTGCAGCACAAACTTCACAAGACACATGAGCCGGCAGAAATCGACGTGCTGCAGCAACGCGCCACTGCCTGGTATGAACAGCACGATCTGGGCGAGAATGCCCGCGCGCATGCCAAAGACCTGGACGACCAAGCCGTTGCCGTGACATTGGCGGTGTGCCATCGCCTCCCGTTATCGGCACGGCAGGAATTGCAGCCACCCGCGCGTTTGCGTGGTTTCTTTGCGCGTGCCGGCGAACTGTCAGCGATGCCGCCGGTACCACTGCCGGCGCCGACAGCACACGATGTGCACAACGTGCTCACGTATCGCGAAATGGACGTGCTCTTGCTGCTTTGCCGGCGGCTGACGAACAAAGAAGTCGCGCAAAGCCTCTGTATTGCGCCTGATACCGTAAAGCAACATACGGTCAATATCTACCGCAAGCTGGGCGTCAAGACCCGGCGCCAGGCGGTCGTGCAGGCAAACGCAATGGGACTATCATTCGCCGACTTCATACTGGATCAAAGGTGAACCTCGCGCCTATCGCCACTTCCTCCTCTCGAGTTTCATCTTTGGCCCAATTTCCCCTGTCCAGTCAGTGCGACGCCATTCTGTCACTAGCGCTGAATATGTTACTGTTGGGATGGGTTTGCTAGCCCATCCATAGGGAGACATCAATTTTGCCAACTTTGCCATCAACTCTACCGGCCGGCGCGCCGCCTGCCTTTCACCTACTATCCAAACCGACCGGTGCGATCTGCAATCTCGACTGCGCCTATTGCTTCTTTCTGGCCAAGGAGATGCTCTATCCCGGCAGCCGCTTTCGCATGGCGGAAGCGCTGCTCGAGACCTACCTCCGCCAGCTGATCGAGTCGCACCGCACGCCCGACGTCACGATTGCCTGGCAGGGCGGCGAGCCAACCCTGATGGGTTTGCCGTTCTTCCGCCGTTCGGTGGAGTTCGCTCAGCAGTACGCACGTCCCGGGATGACGATCGCCCACACCATCCAGACCAACGGCACCCTGATCGACGACGAGTGGGCGGCGTTCTTTAAGCAGAACAATTTCCTGGTCGGCATCAGCATCGACGGTCCGCGTGCCATGCACGATATCTACCGCCAGGACAAGGGCGGGGCGCCTACCTTTGACAAGGTGATGCGCGGCCTGGCTTATCTCAAGCAGCATGGCGTGGAATGGAACGCGCTCACGACGCTCAATCACGCTAACGTCGACCAGCCGGTGGCGGTCTATCGCTTTCTGCGCGACGAGTGCGGCGCACGCTTCGTCCAGTTTATTCCCATTGTCGAACGCCACCATGTCGACGGCGTGCCCTTCGGCGCTGCCGTCGTCGAGCGCTCAGTCACGGCGACGCAGTACGGGCAGTTCCTGATCGGCGTCTTTGAAGAGTGGGTGCGCCACGACATCGGCGAGGTCTACGTGCAGATGTTCGACGTGGCGCTGGCCAACTGGTATGGCGAGCCTTCGGGGCTGTGCGTGTTCTCCAAGACATGCGGCACGGCGCTGGCGCTGGAGCACAACGGCGACCTCTACTCCTGCGACCACTTTGTGGAGCCACAGTACAAGCTCGGCAATATCAAGGAAACGCACATGATCGAACTGGTGGCATCAGCCCAGCAGCGCAAGTTCGGCCAGGACAAGTTCGATACGCTGCCCCAGTACTGCCGGGATTGCGACGTACGCTTTGCCTGCCACGGCGGCTGCCCGAAGGATCGCTTTATCAGCACGCCGGACGGTGAAGCGGGCCTGAACTACCTGTGTGCCGGCTACAAGCTGTTCTTTCAGCACGTCAATCAGCCGATGCAGTTGATGGTGCAGCTGCTGCGCCAGAACCGTGCCCCGTCAGAACTCACGCAGCTGTATCAAGCCAAGGATCGCGAGTGGCAGGCGATGCTCGCCAAGACCGGCCGCAATGACCCCTGTCCCTGCGGGAGCGGTCAGAAATTCAAGCATTGTCACGGCCGCGAAAGCATCCCAGCAACGCCGTGATCCAAACCATGAGACACGGGAAGCGGATCAGCTCACCGCCGACGCAGGATTGATAGGTGAAATCGTGAACGACACCTCCTTTAACCGTCGCAATTTACAGCACCAGATATTCACGCTAATATCCAAGCCGTGAATACGAGCGCGGCAATTCAAACAGCTGGACTCAGCAAGCATTATGGCAACGTAGCCGCCGTCGACGGCGTGTCCCTGCGCGTGAGGCAGGGAGAAATCTACGCGTTTCTGGGCCTCAATGGGGCAGGCAAGACGACGACCATCCGAATGCTGCTTGGGATGGTGCGCCCCACTGCGGGTGAGGCGCGGGTGCTGGGCCAAACGATAGGCGGCCGCGGCAAAAAGCCCTGGGAGTCTGTGGGCTACCTGGTGGAGACCCCACACGCCTATCCTGAGTTGACCGTGCGCGAGAACCTGGAGGCCACACGCCGCCTGCGGCCCGGCACACCGGCCGAGGCTGTGCCGACAATCATCGAACGGCTCGGGCTTGGCACCTATGCCGACCGCCGCGCCGGGACGCTCTCGCTGGGCAACGTGCAGCGGTTGGGCCTGGCCAAGGCGATGCTGCACAACCCTGCGCTGCTGATCCTCGACGAACCGGCTAATGGCTTGGACCCGGCCGGAATCGTGGAGATTCGCCATTTTCTGCGCGAGCTGGCGGAGGAACAGGGGGTGACGGTCTTCCTGTCGAGCCATATCCTGGGCGAGGTCGCCCGGGTTGCGAATCGCATCGGCATCATCCACCAAGGCCGGCTGCTCGAAGAGATGGACGTCGCCGAGTTGGAGCGCAACCGGCGCAGACGCCTGGTAGTGCGCACGCGTGATGAACAGGCGGGTATGTCCATTCTGGCAGCGGCAGGTTATCACATCCGCCAGGACAACGGCATGGTCGAAATCACGGATGCGGGCGCGATCGAGCGGCCCGACGAGGTCGCCATCAAGCTGGTCGAGGGCGGGCACCCGCCGACCATGCTGTTGGTCGAGCAAGAGGACCTGGAGCACTACTTCTTGCGCCTGGTGGGCGTGGAAGAGGGTGCCGCATGAACAACCTGCTGCAGGCAGCGCGAGTCGAGCTGCTCAAGGCGCGGCGCTCCAAGGTGCCCCTTTTTACGGCGCTGGCGCTGGCCATGGCGCCGCTGGCGGGTGGTTTCTTTATGGTCGTGATGAAGGATCCCGAATTGGCGCGGCGCATGGGGATGATCAGTGCCAAGGCGCAGATCGTCGGGGGCGCGGCCGACTGGCCGACCTATCTGAGCCTGCTGGCGCAGGCGGCGGCCATCGGAGGCTTCATGGTGTTCAGCATCATCGCCAGCTGGGTATTTGGCCGCGAGCACTCCGACCGGACGTTTAAGGACCTGCTGGCGCTGCCGACGCCGCGCACGTCCATCGTGCTGGCGAAGTTTGCGGTATGTCTCGGGTGGGGGGTGCTGCTGGCGCTGCTCGTCTACGGGCTGGGCCTGGTGGTCGGTGTGTTGGTCGGGCTGCCGCCGGCGATGCCGGAGGTGATGATACAGGGCAGCCTGACGGTGGCCGGGGCGGCGCTGCTGACGATGCTGCTGACCACGCCGGTGGCCTTTTTCGCCGGCGTGGGGCACGGCTACCTGGCGCCCATGGGGATCGCCATTTTCTTTGTCGTGCTGGCGCAGGTTGTAGCGGCGGCGGGGTGGGGGGAGTACTTCCCGTGGGCGATTCCTGCGCTGTATGCCGGCATGGCGGGGCCAGAGGACGCGCAGTTGGGGATGATCAGCTATGGGCTAGTAGTGGCGACGGCGGTGATTGGGGTGGTCGGGACGCTGTGGTGGTGGGAGAAGGCGGATCACAGGAGTTAGGTGAGTGGGCTAAAGTGCAAACACGATCCGCAATGCAGCATCGATCCGTTTCATCTCATCGGCTGTTAACTGGCCGCGAACCTTGACCAGCCGATAGCGATGATCGATCGGTCGCACCTGCAGGCAATCGGCAATCGACTGCTTGTCCAAGCCGTTTTCCGGCTGCGGCCAGAGCTCAACATTGCTCTTGATCCGGCTTTTCTTTTCAGTCCAGGCAGTGACCGGCACAACCTGAATCACCGGCACACGTTCATTATAGACATCGTTTGTTACGATGATACATGGGCGGATCTTGCCAGTTTCTGAGCCTTGCATTGGCTCCAGATTTACGTCAATTACCAGACCACGGCGCAGCGCTGTCATTCCGGCCATCCACTAATTGCGCTGTCTGTTAACTCCCTCAAGTCGGCGTCTTCTGCGTACACCTCGGCATAGAGTGCTGCGGATTCCCGCAACTGACGCTGCTCATATTCCGCTGCATGTGCAGTAATGCAGCCTGGACCATGGCGCTCTTGTCCTTATACCCATACTGTCGGTAGTGGCTCAGGAACTCCAGCAACGGCTCGGATAGGCTAAACTTGGCCTGCTGCATAGCACCCTCCAATAGGGACTAAAATCACGTACCAATTCTGGTCCCAATTATAGGTGCCGTTGTGGAATAAGCAAGCGCAAGCGGCAGAGGCGAGCCTGAAACACGGGCCGTGGGCTGCCCTGACCCGCACGGGGCGTGCGGCTACGCGGGACAAATCTGGAAACGCACCGTGGCGTAGTGATGGGGGCGACGGTAGCGGGACGAAGTCCCCGGGACGGCGAACCTCAGGCGCGTCGGGACGTGGCGTCGCCGGGCATCGGCGGCGACATTGCACGCAGCGGGTTAGCGCAGGATCAGGTGGCTGTCGCCAAACTCGTGCCAGAGGTAGCCGTGGGCGACGGCTTGGGCATAGGCGTCGCGGATGAGGTCCTGGCCGGCGACGGCGTAGAGCATGGCCAGGTGGCTGGCCAGGGGGTCGTGGAAGCCGCTGATCAGGCCGTCTACCGTGGACGACGCCGCGGTCGGGGTGGATAAAGGTCCGGGTGAAGCCGCTGCGCCGGCCGGACCTGCGCAGCCGTCCCAGGCCGATTCGAGCGCCCGCACGACGGTCGTGCCGACGGCGATCACACGCCGGCCTTCTTTGCGTGCCCGGTTGACGGCCTGCGGCCGTGGCCTGCGGGGACGGCGAACGGCTCGGCGTACATCGGGTGTTCCTCCAGGCGGCTCGTCTCCACCTCGAGGCTTGAGACGCCGGTGTGCAGGAGCACGCCTGCGATCTCTACGCCGCGCTGCTTGAGGCTTTGCAGCACGCGCTTCGTAAAGGGGCGGCCGGCCGAGGGCATCTCGGCACTGCCGGGGACGCGGGCGAAGATGGTCTGGTAGGCGGCGAGGGGATAGGGATCGCGCACGTAGCCGTAGCGGATCGGCTCGCCCCAGCGGTGCAGCAGCCGCCGCGCCTGCTCGCCCAGCTGCACAAAGCGCAGGCGCGGCAGGCCGGGATAGGGCGCGAGCACGGTGGCCGGCGACCCGGCGACGGCGATCGTCTCCCCTACCTCCAGCGGCAGGGGCCCGGGCCGGTCATAGTCCCAGCGCGGCTCCGCCAGCCAGAGGCCGCGGCCGTAGTCGGTGGATAGATTCAGGCGGAAGCTGCCAATGGCCGCCACGGCCGGCAGGCTGGCCGGCAGCGTGGCCGACCGGTTGACGACCAACAGGTCGCCGGGCTGCAGGTATTGGGCCAGGTGCATAAACCTGGTGTGAACGTGGCCGGCCGGCGTGCTGACCATCAACCGCACCTCGTCCCGTGCCAGCCCGCGCAGTTCGGCGGGGGCGGTGGCCTGCAGTTCCTGGGGGCGTTCAAAGACAAGTTCGTCGCGCTGCATAATAGTCGTCCTATCGCTCAATCAAATCGAGTCCTACAATCAAGGTTCAGACACCCAGACGTCGGCCTGGGCCTTGAAGCGCCGGCCGGTGATGGCGGCGTGTTCCTGGCCCAGCAGCCAGGCCCAGAAGGGCAGTGTCGCTCGGGCAGCGGGCGATCGGAGATGTCCTCGCCGGGGAAGGCTTCCTGGTGCATCTGCGTGCGCAGATCGCCGGGATCGACGCTGACGACGGCGACGCCGCTTGCCGCCAGCTCATTGGCCAGCGTGAGGCTCGCCAGGTCGAGCGCGGCCTTGCTGGCGCCATAGCCGCCCCAGCCCGCATAGCCACCGACGGCGGCATCGCTGGAGATATTTACGACCAGGCCGCGGCGGCGCTGCAGCAGGGGGAGCGTGACTTGCACCAGCCCAAGTGGGGCCAGGAAGTTGACTTCCAGCACCTGTTCGAGCGACTCCAGCGGATAGTCGGTCAGCGCTAGGTAACGGGCTTGGCCCCAGGATTGAAGCGTTATTGACCAGCAGGTCCAGCCCGCCCAGTTCCTCAGCCGCCTGCGCCAGCGCACGCCGGTGGTTGGCGTCGGCCACGTCGCCGGCCAAGGCGATCGTCCGGCCGCCAAATCTGGAGAGCTCACTTGCTGCGGCAGCGAGTGCCTCGCTTCCGCGTGCGGTCAGAATCAAGTCCGTACCTTGCGCGGCCAGAAACTGCGCCAAGGTTTTGCCAAGTCCGCGGCTTGCGCCGGTAATAAGTGCCGTTTGTATGTGTGTCATTATGTCGATCCTTTTGCTCGACACGGCCGTTTGCCGTGCACATGTACTGTACCGCCGGTGAGAGGCGCGGCGCATCGATCGCAGGATCAGAAAGGCCCCTGTACGTTGGTACAGGAGCCGCAAGTTGGGCGAAGGTGGGTAGGGGCACAAGGTCCGGCGAGGGCAGAAACCGAGTTTCTGCGAGAAACTCGGTTTCTTGGGCTGTCCGCCGGACCTTGTGCCCCTACGGTGTGCCGGGCTGATGACCGGCAGGTAGAGCTGCGGCTTGATTACCTGGTCGACCATGGTCGTGAGCTTGTTGAAGGCGGACAGGACCTGGAGCGGGTTGAAGGCGCAGTGGCCGTAGCTGGCGTCTTGATAGTCTTCGTAGAGGCTGCTCGCACCGGCGGCCTGCACCTTGGCGGTGTACTCGGTTTGATGCCAGATGGGCACCACGGGGTCGAGGGTGGTGTGCAGCGTGACGACGGGGATCTTGATGCGGCCGGAGGTCTGATACTGGGTGGCCATGGTGAGCAGGGCATCGGGTGAGGCCTCGAAGCGCGCCACGGCGGCATTCAACGCCGCATCGTCGCTCGAGCCGGTGTAGATGCGCAGCGGCTGCTGGTTGTTGAAGGGCTGGCCGCCCAGCTTGGCCGCGGCGTCGTCGGTGGCGTAGACGTTGTACCACAGCATGCGCTCGACGCTGCGCTCGCGGCTGGCGGGATCGCTCGGGCTGTAGGCCACGCCACCAACCTTGAGCAGTTCCACGACCGTGGCGCTGTTGGCAGGGTTGTCGATGACCGGCTTGATCGTGGTCGAGTAGGTCTCGGTCTCCCAGGTCGTCAGCAGGCTGTCGGGAATGTCGACGGGCGTGGGCGGCAGCAGGCCGGGGAAGTAGTAGTCAAAGAGCACGCGGAAGTCGCCGATGTAGTCGACCTGGCCCGTGAAACTGCCGTAGGGGCCGCAGAGGGCAAGCACGCCGTCAAAGACGCTGGGCGTGCGTTCGGCGAGCAGCGTGGCGATCAGCCCGCCTTCGGAGACGCCGGCCAGCAGCACCTTGTCGGCGCGGCCCTTCTTCTGCTCGAAGATGTTGACGAGGTCGATCAGGTCGGCCTGGGCCGGGACCACGGCCAGGCCGTTGACGCTGTAGCCGGTCGTGGCAAACGCATAGCCCTGGTTGGTGATGATGGTGTCGATCCGACCCGACGCCCGGCAGTTCGAGCTGGTCCTCGGGAATGCCGACCGGGCGAGTGGGCGAAACGTAGCCGTGGGCGTAGACCATGAGGTCGCCGTTCCAGACGGCAGGCATGCAGATGCGGTAGGTGGCGCCGCTGGCCTGGGGGCCGTCTTCGCAGGTTTCCTGCGGGGCGGAGGACAGCGGGGCCGGTGGGGCCGGCTGGGCATGCACGGCACGCGGGCTCCACAACGAGAGGACAGACTGCCAGCATTGCGGCGACCAGCAGGATTCGCAAGATAATGCTATTGTGTCTGATCATAGGAGGGGATTTTACCATACTGCTGCAAGGTACGGCCGTGTGGCTCACGATTTTGGGTGCGCCGGAACCGACCACCCGTGTAGCCCGCACGCGTGTGGCCTGACGGCCACCCCGCACGGGGCGTGCGGGCTACACAGGAGGTCCGTCCATGGCCAAAGACACGACACGTACTCACTGCTTTATGCGGGCTTGACCAGGCCGCGCTGGTTGGCGAAGGCCACGGCTTCGGTGCGGTTGCCGGCGCCGAGCTTGGCGAGGATCGAGCTGACGTGAAATTTGACGGTGCGTTCGGTGACGACCAGGCGATCGGCGATCTGGCGATTGGTCTGGCCGGCGGCCAGCAGCTGCAGCACCTCGAGTTCGCGCGCGGTGAGCGGCTCGATCGGCTGGCGCCCGCCGTCTGTGGCTCGATTGCCGGTGGGCTGGGCCATGTGCTGGATCAGCTTGGAGGCGATCAGCGGCTGGAGCAGCGAGCCGCCGGCGTGCACGATGCGGATGGCGGCGAAGAGCTCGGCGCGTGGGGCACCCTTGAGCAGGTAGCCGCGGGCTCCGGCCCGCACTGCCTCGACGATGCGTTCGTCGGTGTCAAAGGCGGTAAAGACGATCACGGGGAGGTTGGTGCCCGCGGCGCGCAGCTGCTGCAGGACGCCGACGCCGTCGAGGCCCGGCATCTCGAGGTCGAGCAGCATCACGTCCGGCTGCAGTTCCTCGGCGCGGCGCAGCGCCTCGGCGCCGTCGCCGGCCTCGCCGACTACCTGCAGATCGGGCTGGGTGCCGAGGACGGCGGCGAGGCCGTCACGCACGATGGGGTGGTCGTCGACAACCAAGATGCGGATCATGGGTTACTCGGCGAGCGGCACGGTGGCTTCGATCTCCGTGCCCGTCTCCGGTGCGCTGCGCACGTGGAGGGTACCGCCCAGCAGGCCGATGCGCTCGTTCATGCCGGCCAGGCCGAAGCGATCGCCTGCCACCTGGTCGACCTCAAAGCCGTGGCCGTCGTCTTCGACCAGCAGGCGCACGTAAGCCGGGGTGGTTGTGAGCGTGAGCTGGACGCGGCGGGCGCCGGCGTGGCGGAGGCTGTTGGCGACGGCCTCCTGGGCGACGCGATAGAGCCCGACCTCCACGCTGACGGGGAGCGGGCGGCTGCCACCAACCGTGGACAGGTTGACGATCGTTTTGCCCACCGCCTGCGCAGTCGTATCGGCGGCGAGGCCCGCGAGGGCAGCAGCCAGGCTGCGCCCTTCGAGCGGAGCGGCGCGCAGATCCAGGACGGAGCGCCGGGCTTCGTCCAGATTGCCGCGTGCGAGCGCCAACGCCTGCTGGACGGCGCGGCGCGCGCCGTCAAACGCCGGCGCAGTGGCAGGCAGATTGACAGATGGGGTGCCGTCCTCGCTTTGGGAGGCAGCGGCGCCGGCGGCCAAGGCATGGGCGAGGAGGGCACTGTCCAGCAGCGCGTCGGCGGTCTCCAGCTGGAGGGCGATGGCGGAAAGACCTTGCGCCAGCGTGTCGTGGATCTCGCGGGCCAGGCGGTTGCGCTCGCGCACGGCGCCCAGCTCCTGGCTGCGGGCATAGAGACGGGCGCGCTCGACGGCGGTGCCCAGCATGTCGCCGATCGTGTAGAGCAGGCTGAGGTCGTCGGGGGAGAGCTCACGCCAGTCGGCCGAGGCGACGTTGAGAATGCCGATCTGTTTGCCGTAGGTGTGCAACGGAATGCTGGCATGGTAGCGCAGGCCGTCGGTGCCGGCAACCAGGCCCTTGAGCCGCGTGCAGGTGATGACGTCGATGTTTTCGGCCTCGGCCAGCCCGCCCTCCAGGTAGGCCTCGACGCACTGGCACCAGCCCTCCATCTTGCGCGGGTCGGCGGCGAGGGCGGGCGGCAGGTTCTGGGCAGCGGCCAGGTAGTGCTCGCCGTTCTCCTCGTTGAGGAGCCAGATCCAGCCGGCGTGGAGGTTGAGCAGCTCGGCGGCCTTGGCCAGGGTGGCGCGCAAGGCGGCTTCCAGCGAGACGGAACGGTTGAGCGTCTGTGCCACGGCGTTGAGGATGGTCAGTTCACGCGTGCGCGGGTCGAGAGGAGAAGGTTGGTCGGTCATGAATGATATTGTAACGCAATCCCCCCAATGAACTGAGCTTGCTCAAAACAGGCCGGCGCTCTTGCCGCTAGACTGGCGGGCCGCGGTTACGACGGCGCGGAGAAAGACGGACTTGAGGGGCTCGACGGCGGCAAGCGCCGGGCCGACGGGGGTGTGCTCGACCACACTGGACGATACGCGCCAGCGCCTGTGGGGCCCAGCCCTCGACGTTGTCGAGCAGCATGTCGCCCAGCTTGCCGCGCTCGATCGCCATGGCAACCATGCGGTCGAAGGTCGTTTCCGGCGTATAGACGCGCCGGGCGCGGCGTTCCATGTGCAGGGCGCCGTGTTTGCAGGCGGCATAGCAGACGCCGCAGCCGAGACACAGATCGGCGTCACGGACGGCCCACTTGCGCTTGCGCCCGTGCTTCTCGCCGTCTTTCTCCCCCTCGGCGAGGTGGATTGCGTTGACGGGGCAGGCCTTGACGCAGCGCCCGCAGCCTTTGCAGCGCGCGGGGTCGATCGTAGAGAGATAGTTGGAGGTGACGATGGCATTGCGGATGTCAAAGCGGCGGATGGCGTTCATCATGCCGCAGCAGCACCCGCAGCAGTTGCAGATATAGCTGACGTTCTGCCGGACGTTGTCGCCCGTCTGCGCCAGCCCGGCGGCCTTGCACTCTTCGAGGATCTGCATGGCCTCGCGCTTGGAGATGCGTTCGGCGATCCCGCTGGAGGCCAGCAGCTCGGCGCCGCCGTTGAGCGTCAGGCAGGTGCGCTGGGGGCGGTCACAGGCGCGATCCTGGTGCTGTGCGTGGTGGCGGCAGGCGCACAGCGAGACGGCGTGGCTTTTGGCAGTTTCTACGATCTTGGATGCCCGCTCCCAGTCCAGTACTTCGGTGCTGTCGCCGGTGGTGTCTACGTGCTGTCTTCTGGGCAATCTGGGGGCAGCGCCTCTTCGCGCACGAGGGAGCGGCCGATCTGCGCCTGGCCGTCAAAGACGGCATGGGCAAAACGCTCGTCGCCAAACATGTACTCCTCGAACAGCTGCGACAGCGCGTGCGTCGGGTAGCTCTCGGGACGGGTGCGCATAAAGGTGAACTCGAAGAAACCGATGACGACCGGCGCCAGGGCGACGTAGCGCTTGCCTTCATGCTCAAGGTCGAAGACCAGGCCGCGGGCGGCCATGCTGGTGACGCGCGCGGCGAGGGCGTCCGGTTCCATGCCGGTGCGCTGGGCCAGGCGGCGCAGGCTGATGAAGCGGGTGGGAATCTGGGCGGCCAGCTCCGCTTCGTCGGGCTTGAACAGGAGCTCGAGGATCTGGCGGAGGACGGGCGAGTCAGGCGCGCCGGTCACGTTGCGGTCAAGCCGCTGCTGGAGGAGGCGGTAGGCGCGTGGGGAATTGACGATATGGCCCATGGTGGCGTCCTTTGGAATATGCCTGGAGATTCGCCTGATTTACGTGTTATCATAGGCGGCGGGTGTTCGCGCGTTGTTGCGGAGAGAGGAGAGGCGCCTGGGGGCGCCAGCCGCACGGGGCGTGCGGCCTACGCGGGAGTGAAGGTTAGCAAGAATCGGGTGGTGATTCGGCGGCGCGGGGCGCGAGAATGGGGAGGCGAGGACGTTTACCCAGGAGAGCGAACCATGTTAGCGACGATGAACCCCATGCCCGACAGTGCAACGATGAGTGAAGTGGCGCCGATCTTTTACAGCGCAGCAGAAGATATGCAACACAACGTACAACACAGTGCCGATGAGGCGATTGACACAAGCGGGCGTACGAGTGCGAGCGACTATCAGCTGATTGCCGCCGCGATCGCGTATTTGGAGGCCAACCACCGCAGCCAGCCGTCGCTGGAGGAACTGGCGCGCCACGTGGCAGTCAGCCCCTTTCACCTGCAGCGGCTGTTCAAGCGCTGGGCGGGGATCAGCCCCAAGCGGTTTGTGCAGTTTCTGACGGTGGAACATGCCAAGCAGCTGCTGGCGGAGTCGCGGACGATGCTCGACGCGGCCTACGAGACGGGGCTTTCGGGCCCGGGACGGCTGCACGACCTGTTTATCAACGTCGAAGCGATGACGCCGGGCGAGTTTAAGCTCGGCGGGCAGGGGCTCACCATCCAATATGGGTTTCATGCCACGCCGTTTGGCGAGTGCCTGCTGGCGGCGACCGAACGCGGCATCTGCGGGCTGAACTTTGTCGGCCAGCCGGGGCGCGAGGCCGAGTTGGAGGCGCTGCGGGCGCGCTGGCCGGCGGCCGAGCTGGTGGAAAACCCGGAGGCGACGGCAGCGGTGGTCGACAAGATTTTCGCCGCTGAACACGGCAGCGAGGACGCGGTCCGCCTGCTGCTGGCGGGCACCAACTTCCAGATCAAGGTGTGGGAGGCGCTGCTGCGCATTCCGCCGGGCAGCGCCTGCACCTACGAGGATGTGGCGCAGTGGGTCGGGCAGCCGAGCGCGGCGCGGGCGGTTGGTGGCGCGGTAGGGGCGAATGCGATTGCGTATTTGATTCCCTGCCACCGCGTGATCCGCAAGAGCGGCGTCATCCGGGATTACCGGTGGGGATCGACGCGCAAGAAGGCCATCCTCGGGTGGGAGGCAAGCCACACACTACAGGAATCCACGTGGGCTGACGCATCGTAGGGGCACGGGGTTCGGCGGGGGCAGAAACCGAGTTTCTGCGAAACTCGGTTTCTTGGGCCGTTTCGCCGGACCTTGTGCACCTACCGTCTAGACCTGAAATGGACCCAGAGGGTCATTCCGTATAGGCCACAGCCCCGTAGCCGACGACCTCGCGGCGGGAGCCGCAGGTGTCGCCGGAATTGGCGTAGGCCAGCAGGTGCGGCTGCCAGCCGAAGCGCTGGGCCACGTACATCAAGCACAGGACGGGCAGCAGGCCGCAGGCTTCGCCTGCGTTGGCAGCCGGCATGTCGTTGGTCGCCAAGGCCTTGAGGAGGCGATGGTCCAGGATGATCGCGTCCTGGTAGGGGTGATAGTGGCTGAGGTCGGTGCTGACGGCGACGAGGTCGTCGGGGCAGCCTTCGAGCAGGGTGCAGAGGTCGTCGGCCACGCGTTCGGGATTGGCGCCGTCGTCAAAGAGCAGCGGGACGATGCGCAGCGCAGGGAGCACGGTTTGCAGGAACGGCAGATGAACCTCGAGGCAGTGCTCCGGGGCGTGGGCGCCGTCGTCGACGTGGTACTGCCCGCCGAGCGCCGCCAGCTGGTGCACGCGGTCTGCCGCTACTTCGACCTGGCCCAGGGGCGTGGCAAAGCCCGCCGCGCTGGAGAGACCCACGCCGTGCACCGCCTTCCAATGCGCCGGGCCGAGCAGGTACACCGTCCGTTGGACGCCTGGCGGTGAACCGGCCGAGGGACGGTAGGCGGCGCCGGCGACTTCGCCGCTGCAGGCGTAGCCGGCATGGGGGGCAACCAGCGCACGCACGCGCCCCAAGCGCGGAGGGCGACCGGCTGCGAGCAGACGCTGCACCTCGCCGGCCAGCGTGCCTTCATTTGCGGGATAGAAGCGCCCGGCGACGGCGGGCTGGCGGATGAAGGCGTCGCCGGCGTGTGCCGGCTCGCGTGGGGTTACCGCTTGGACTGTCATCTCCACCTCCCTGCAATCGCTGCGCCGCACGTGTGGCATTGGCCCGGCTCCAGCCAGCGCTGGCGGGCGTGGTAGCCGGCGCGTTCGATCAGGATCGTCCCGCAGTGCGGGCAGCAGGTGTTGCTGCAGCCAGCCAGCTGGCGGCTGCCCCAGATGTTGCCGGTGTAGACGTAGCGGAGTCCTGCGGCGCGCCCGATCTCCCAGGCACGGCGCAGGGTGGCAGGGGGCGTGGGCGGCCTGTCACGCATCTGGTAGTGGGGCGTAAAGCCCGAGACGTGCCAGGGGATGTCGAGGCTGATGTCGGCCAAGAAGTCGGCAATGGCGCATAGTTCGTCGTCGCCGTCGTTGATGCCTGGGATCACCAAGGTCGTGACCTCGGTCCAGGTACCCGTCTGCTGCACGAGATGGCGGATGTTGCGGAGCACGGGTTCGACGCGGGCGCCACAGAAGCGGCGGTACGTGTCGGGCGACCAGGCCTTGAGGTCGATATTGGCGGCGCTCAGGTAGGGCGCCAGCCGGTCGATCGCCTGTAGGGTTTCGAAGCCGCTGGAAACAAAGACACAGTGAATGCCCTGGGTGTAGGCAAGCTGGGCCGTATCGTAGGCGTATTCAAAGTAGATGGCGGGTTCGTTGTAGGTAAAGGCGATGGACGGGATGGCGTCGCGGCAGGCGGTGGCGACCAGGGCTGCGGGCGGCCAGTCCTCGCCGATAAAGTCGCGGGCGGGGTCAAAGTCCTTCAACTGGGACAGCTCCCAGTTCTGGCACCAGGCGCAGGACAGGTTGCAGCCGACGGTGCCGATCGAGAGGATTTCGCTGCCGGGCAGGAAGTGGTGGAGCGGCTTCTTTTCTACCGGATCGACGTGGGCGGCCATGGCGGTGCCGTAGACCACGAGTTCGAGTGTGCCGTGCAGGTTACGGCGCACGCCGCATTTGCCTGCCTCGCCCGGTGCGATGGCGCACCAGTGCTCACACGCGGTGCATTGGACATAGCCTTGGTGGAGCGGGCGGGACAAGATGGCAGGGTGGTTCAAGGCGCACCTCCATCTGGTGTGAAACAGCGCTGCCCCTATTGTCGCGCAAATTGGGCGGTTAGAGTCAGCGAGTTTTCGCTGGGTTCGCCGGCGCACCGTTCCCGTGTAGACCGAACGCCTTCGTTCGGTGCGGCGCGACAGGCACGCCTCATCCGGCCTCGTCGACACGGCATGCTCCGCCTCTGCACGCAAGGTCGGGCACGAGGGCGTGCCCCCGGACCCGTACGTGGGCGTACGGGCTACGCGGGAAGATCAGAGTGCGGGGCCAGACCACGTGTCACGGACTATGGGGAGCGTTTGGGCCAGGTGAAGCAGAAGGTGGCGCCGCGGCCGGGGTGGGAGATGATCGCGACCTCGCCGCCCTGGTTTTCGACGGTCTTCTTGACGACGGCGAGGCCGATGCCGCTGCCCTCGACCTGGTCGCGCGGCTTGAGGGTCTGGAAGACCTGGAAGATGCGCTCGTGGTGCTGGGGGTCGATGCCGGGACCGTTGTCGGCCACGGTGAACTCCACCCAGTCGCCCTTGTCCTCGGCGGAGATGCGCACCCAGCCTTGCCTGGGGGCGGTCGTGGTGCTTGATGGCGTTGCCGATCAGGTTGCGCAGCACGGTTTCCAGCGGCACGCGCTCCGCATAGAGCCGAGGTAGAGGTCCCTGGATGTCCAGTACGAAACCCGGCGGGGGCGCCAGCATAAAACCGATGTCACGCACCAGGCCTCGGTGTCGACCCATTCCGGCTCGTGCAGGTGGCGGCCGGCGCGCGAGTAGGCCAGCAGGTCGTCCAGCAGCCGTTCCATGCGCCGAATGCGGCTGCGGAGCTTCTGAAGATGTTCCAACGATGCCGGGGGCAAGGTGTCGGCGGCGTCCTGGCTGATCCAGGCCGCCAGGTGCTCGATGGCGCGCAAGGGCGCCTTGAGGTCGTGCGAAGCAACATAGGCGAACTGATCGAGCTCCTGATTGCTGCGCGCCAGCTCGAGCGTGCGCTCCTGGACGCGTACTTCCAGGGACTGGCTGAGGGCATAGAGGCGCTCTTCACTCTCACGCAGCTGCTGCTCGAAGCGCCTGCGTTCGGTCGTATCGCGCGAGATGCCGGCCACGGCTTCGACGTTACCAGCGCCGTCAATAATGGGCGCAAAGATATACTCATGCGCCGCACTGCCGCCGACAACCCCTAAGGCGACCGTCTCGTCGCGCAAGGGCTTGCGGCTGGCCACCACCTGCTCGACCTGGCGTGTCAGCCGCGCCGCTTCTACGGGCGGGAAGTTCAGCTCCCATAGGGACCTGCCATAGGCCTGCTCGGCGGTTACGTTCCAGAGATCGAGGAAGCGCTTGTTGGCGTAGGTAAGGCGGCCGGCCGGATCAAACGTGTAGATGCAGTCCTCTGCCGCAGAGGTGATGGCATCAAACCTGCGGACCTGCTGCTCCAGCTCCTGGGCCAGGCTGCGGAAGCGCTCCTCGCCGGCGCGCAGGGCGGCGGCCGCTTCGCTGCGCACCCGAGCCAGTTCCAGGTGGGCCTGGACGCGTGCCACCAGTTCGCGGCCGGAGAAGGGCTTGATCATGTAGTCGTCGGCGCCCGAAGCCATGCCCTCGATGCGTGCTTCGTCGCCGGCGCGCGCCGACAGCAGGATCACCGGTATCTCGCGCCAGCGCGGATCACTGCGCAGGTGCGCCAGCAGCGCAAACCCATCCATGCCCGGCATCATTACGTCGGACATGATCAGGTCCGGCGGACGGTCGGCGGCAGCCTGCAGCGCAGCGGCGCCGTCAGCGACGGTTTCTACATGCCAGTGGGCACCCAGCAGCTTGCGTAGATAGACCCGCATGTCGGCATTGTCGTCGGCGACTAGAATACGGGCATCGCTAAGGCGAGATTCTGCACCGGTGGCCGCTGACCGTGCCGCAGCCGATGTCTAAGGCGCTGCCGATTTCTGGCCTGCGGCCGGCAGCAGCGCCATGTAGAGTGTCATCAGGAGTGCCGTCCGGAAGCCAGCGCAGTGCCTCCTCGACAAAGGGCATAGCGCCTAGGGAAGTAGAGGCATGTGTCCTGGCCGTGTTGATGCGGTCCGCCGGCAGGTGCTGGTGACCGGCGGGAATTGACACGGTAAAGACGGAGCCCTGGTCCACGGCGCTGGCAGCCTCGATCGAGCCGGCATGGAGGCGCACCAGTTCCTTGACCAGGGCCAGGCCAATGCCGGTGCCTTCGATCGTGCGGCCGCGGGCACTAGGTACGCGATGAAAGCGGTCGAAGACGCGCGGAAGTTCTGCCGCAGGGATGCCCGTACCCGTATCGCGCACCACCAGTTCGACATGGTCGCCCTGCCACCGCAGCGACACCACAATCTCGCCCGCAAAGGTGAACTTGAACGCGTTGGAGAGGAGATTGAGCACGATCTTCTCCCACATCTCGCGGTCGACATAGATGAGCTCGGGCAGGGGCGCGGCAGTCGACGATCAACTGCATGCCTGCCCGTTCAATCGCAGAGCGGAAGCTGGCGGCCAGGTCGGTGGTAACGGCGGCCAGGTCGGTAGGCTCGTAGACGGCCTCCATGCGCGCGGCTTCGATGCGGGCAAAGTCCAGCAGCGTGTTGACAAGCCTGAGCAAACGCAGGGCATTGCGGTACACCATTTCGATCTGGCTGTGGGCGGCGAGCGGCAGGGCGCCGCGCAGCAGATCGTCAAGGGGGCCGAGCATCAGGGACAACGGGGTGCGGAACTCGTGGCTGACATTGGAAAAGAAGGTGGTCTTGGCGCGGTCGAGTTCCGCTAGAGCTTCGGCGCGGCGGCGCTCCTCAGCATAGGCATGGCCGTTGGCGATCGCGGCGGCAATTTCGCCCGTGACCAGTTCGAGGAAGCGCTGGTAGCTGTCGTCCCATAGACGCAGCGGGCTCAGCCCGACGACCAGGATGCCGGTCTTTCCCGTCATGCCCGAAGGGGAAATCGGAACGGCGATGGCGCTTGTGGCTGGTAAGCCGGGGACGCCGGCGGGCAGATCGGCGGCGGCAGCAGGCGGCAGCGCAAGATTGTCCAGCAAGATTGGCCGACGTGTCTGGGCCACGGCGGCCAGCGGCCACGGGCAGCCGGCCGCGCCACTGTCGGTGCCAGGGGTGGTGCCGGGCACACCATCGGGTGACATCGTGACCTCACGCTCCGGGATGCCGAACGGAGCGACGAGCGGAACGACGAGCGGCGCGGCGCGGCTGCCGGGTTCTACACCGGCGGCGGCGGCGAGCACGGCCACATTTTTCTCGTCATCGATCATATAGATCAGGGCCCAGTAAATGTCATGCGGGTTCGTGGCGAGTGCGGCGGCACCCAGGGTGCAGGCGTCCTGCCAGGTGCGGGCATCGGCGGTGCGCACGGAAAGCTCGCGCAGCAAAGCCAACTGGCGCTCGCCGATGATGCGCTGGGTATCCTCGGTCACAGGGCTGAAGATACCGCCGTAGCCGCCCTCCTCGTCGACGATAGGGCTGTAGGAAAAGGTGAAGTACGTCTCCTCGAGATAGCCGTTGCGCTCCATGAGCAGGAGAAGAGCTTCGTCGTAGGTCCCCTCGTCGCGGGTGAGCGCCTGCTCGGCGCGCGGGCCGATCACGTGCCAGATTTCGTGCCAGATATCCGGCGCGTACTTGCCGAGCGCGGCCGGATGCTTGGCGCCCAGCACTGGGATATAGGCGTCGTTATAGAGGTTGATCAAGCGGCTGCCCCACCAGGCAAACATGGCCTGGCGGGAGGTCAGGATGATCCGAATGACGGTTTTGAGGCTTTGCGGCCAGGTGGTGGGCGCGCCCAACTCATGGTGCGACCAGTCAAAGGCGCGCATGCGGCGGGCCATCTCGCTGTCGCCGGGGAAGATGCGTTCTAGGTCTGGTAATAATTGGGTGGCGGTTCCCTCAAACGTGCCGTCGTGCAAAAACTCCTCCAGGAAGCACTTTTGAAGGTTGTTGGAAGGAGTGTAATGCAAATGCGCAGTGTTGCCAATGAGGGATCGCCCTACACCAAGCGGAATCGTGCGAGGCTCGCCCCACCGGTATTACAGGTGGGGCGAAGCCTGCGAGCACGCGCTGGTTAGCGGATGGGGGCGAAGCGAGCTTGGAAGAAGCGCAGGTAGGCGGGTTCGTAGACCATTTCCAGGCCCTTGACGGCGTGGCGTTCGTCGTAGACCGCCTTGACCGATTCGGCGACGACGTCCATGTGCGCCTGCGTGTAGACGCGGCGCGGGATGGTGAGGCGCACGAGTTCCAGCTTGGGATAGCGGTGGTCGCCGGTCTGCGGGTCGCGGCCGGCGCTGACGACGCCGCGCTCCATCGAGCGAATGCCGGAGTCGAGATAGAGCTCAGCCGCCAGCGTCTGGGCCGGGAAGGCGGACTGGGGCATGTGGTCGTAGATGCGCTTGGCGTCGAGGAAGATGGCGTGGCCGCCCACGGGCTGGACGATGGGGATGTTCCAGTCGCTGAGCAGCTCGCCGAGGTAGCGGACCTGGCCGATGCGGGAGCGCATGTAGTCGTCCTGGAGCGCCTCCTCGATGCCGATGGCCACCGCCTCCATGTCGCGGCCGGCCATGCCGCCGTAGGTGTGCAGGCCCTCGAAGACCACGACGAGGTTGGAGGCCTTCTCGAAGAGGTCCTCGTGGTTCATGGCCAGCCAGCCGCCGATGTTGACCAGGTGGTCCTTCTTGGAGCTCATCCAGGCGCCGTCGGTGTAGGAGCAGAACTCCTTGAGGATGGCGGCGATGGGCTTGTCCGCGTAGCCCTCCTCGCGCTCCTGGATAAAGAAGCAGTTCTCGGCCATGCGCGTGGCGTCCAGATAGAGGCGGATGCCGTGGCGGTCGCACAGGGCGCGCAGGTCACGCACGTTGGCCATGCTGACGGGCTGGCCGCCGGCCATGTTGACGGTGCCGGCCAGCGACGACATAGGGGATCTTGTCGGCACCGACGCGGTCGATCAGGGCCTCGAGCTTGTTCAGGTCGATGTTGCCCTTGAAGGGGTGGGGGTTCTGCGAGTCGTGCGCCTCGTCGATGATCACGTCTACGAAGGTTGCGCCGGCCAGTTCCTGGTGCTGGCGCGTGGTGGTGAAGTACATGTTGCCGGGTATGTAGTCGCCGGGCTTGATCAGCGCCTGCGAGATGAGGTGTTCGGCGCCGCGGCCCTGGTGGGTGGGGACGAGGTGCTTATAGCCGTAGTAGGTGCTGCACGGCGTCTTCCAGATGGTAGAAGTTGCGGCTGCCGGCGTAGGCCTCGTCGCCGAGCATCATGCCGGCCCACTGGCGGTCGCTCATGGCGTTGGTGCCGCTGTCGGTGAGCAGGTCGATGTAGACGTCTTCGGAGCGGAGGAGGAAG
The DNA here is from genome assembly GCA_963701415.1 of uncultured Chloroflexia bacterium. Lineage (GTDB taxonomy): Bacteria > Chloroflexota > Anaerolineae > Caldilineales > Caldilineaceae > Fredericiella. The sequence continues at coordinate 753,875 of CAVPAH010000009.1, read as the reverse complement.
GTGTTATAGCCGGCCTCGTCGAGGGCGGCTGCGCGGGCGGCACGGTCGATCATCTTGATGGGTTCGACCATCTTGATCTTCCAGGGCTCGGCCCAGGAGCGGCGGCCAAACTGCTGGCCCATGGTTTGTGGAACGGACGTTGGCGTTGTCACAGTGATCTCCTTGCATCTTCTAGGATGCGAGCGGCAGCGCCGTCGCTGCCTTGATTTCATTGAGAACGAGACTGGTATGAATATGTGCTACGCCGGGGATCGGCGTCAGGTCCTCCATCAGCAGGTGTTCCAATTCCTTGCGGTTGCGGACGACGACCTTGAGCAGGTAGTCGTATTCGCCGGTGACATGGTGGCATTCGAGTACGTTGGGCAGTTGGCGGATACGATCGCGGAAGACGTCCACGTGTTCGCGCGTGTGGCGTTGGAGGCTGACGTTGACAAAACAGAGCAGGTCGAAACCGAGCTTCTCGCGGTCGAGGACCGCGGCATAGCGCTGGATGAGGCCTGATTCTTCCAGGCGGCGCAGGCGGGCGTGGATAGCCGGGGGCGACAAGTTCAGGCGGCGGGCGAGTTCGGCGTTGGCGATGCGGCCGTCCTGCTGGAGGGCATCAAGAATTGCACGATCGTAATCATCAATGGGGTCCATGATGAGTGATCATGCAGCAAATGCGCGTTAACGTCAAACTTTATTCGGTGTTATCGCAAATTTAGCGAATGGTATGTATATTCAAAACCAAAGACCGACCCTGCGGAGCAATCGTCAGGCTCGCGCCCCATGCCAGATGGGAAGGCTTTCGACGGCCTCGTTGAAGATGTCCAACACCACTTGCCCGCCCTGCACCTGCATGACGAGGGCGACGGGTACAAGGCGGTACTGGGGGGGCTGGCTGCGCTGGCTGAGCAGGATATGCGTCACCTGCCGGTCGAGCCGGTCGATAGCGACGGCGGCCACCCTGCCGGCGGCGCGGCCTTCGCCGGTCAAGATGATCATGTCCCTTTTTACTTCGACCATCCGGTCACGGGCGCGTGTCTGGGCGAATGAAGCCGGCGACAAGCAGCTCGGTATCACGGTCGTCTTGGTGGCGGTCATCGGCGGCGGGCATCTGCACGGCATAGTCCTTCTCAGGCCCATCTTGGCGAGTCAACGCAGCGGTCAGGCCGGCGCAAAGGTGCCGTTCCGCGAAAGGCGCTCGCTGGGGCCCAGGCACAAAGCATAGCACCTGCGTGCGCAGGCGTCTTCGACTTTTGTCGGATTACAGCAAATTTCTGCCTGTCCCTATGATTCGAGCATCGCCTTGGCGGCCAATCCTTCTCGATTCAGAATCCAGATCCGCTGTCGCTCAACCCGGATGAGCTGCTCTTCGACCAACTTCTGCAGCACCCGACCGATTACATCCGGCACTGTCCCCAGCCGGGCTGCCATCTCGGCCTGCGTTGCCCAGCGCTGCCGGTACACCACATCGGCTTCTGCTTGTGCCAGCAAGCGTTGCGCCAGGCGCGCCTCCACGGTGTGCAGTGACAAATCCGAAACCAGTTGGACGAGGTGAACGACGTAGTCGGCCAGCGCTTCGGCGACGTGCACGCCCAGATTGGGATTTGTGGCCAGCACCTGGTGAAATGACTCGCGCTGCAGCAGCCAGACACCTGCCGGCTCCAAGGCGATAGCCGTAGCCAGATTGGGGCGGCCGACAAAGATGCCCATGTAGTTAAAGATATCGCCGGGACCCAGATATTGCAGAATCTGTTCGCGACCTTCCTGTGAGATCTTGACCTCTTTCAGCCAGCCCGCATGCACATAGTAGAAACCGTGGGCGGTATCCCCTTCGAGAAAGACAATAGCGCCGGCTTCATACTCGCGCCAGACAGCTCGCTGTGCCATGACCGCCAGGACATCTACCTCCAGCCGTTCAAAGACCGGCACGACATGCAATTTCTCGATCAAGGAATCTACATCCGGAGGTCGCATGGGCTCTGTCCCGCATTTCTGGTGATCGACAGTGGGTCGAGATTCGACATAAGTCGGATACAGCAAGTGTCAGCCATGCTACGATACAACAAGAAGTTCGTGGTGTCTATGCAGGCACTTTTCTATCAATATCTTATGCTCAAGAAGGAACATTCCTATGAAACTGAAGCCGTTGGGAGACCGTGTGATCGTAACGCCGATTGAAGCGGATGACCAGACGCCGACCGGTCTTTTCCTGCCCGAAACCGCCAAGGAAAAGCCGCAGCAGGGCAAAGTTATCGCCGCCGGCCCGGGTGCCCGCAAGGAAGACGGTGACCGTATCGCCATGGACATCAAGGTCGACGACACCGTGCTCTATGCCAGATACGGAGGTACCACGATCAAGTTGGACGGTAAGGAATACCTGATTCTCAAGGAAACTGATGTTCTGGCCATCGTCGAGAATGGGCAGAAATAGCAGGCTGGAGTTGGAAGGACAGTCATGGACAAGGAATTTAAGCAGCGGGCAATTGAGTCAGCCGACAGAATGGCAAGGGCCGGCATGACCCTGTCGGCAGGCATCATGCAAGAGCTGATCGCAGAGGTGGAACGACTGGGAGCGGAAAACGCAGCGGAGACAGACTACATTCACTTCCTCGAGATGGAACTCACGCGGGCGCAAGTCCCGGCAACAACGCACGAGCAAGAACGGGTGAAGGAACTCGGCGAGGAGAACCCACAGGTCCGCGAGCTGCGTCTCAGCCAAATGGTACTAGCCGGAGAGATGAACAATTGACACCATGCCGCCTGCCAGGGGTTGTCCTACCTATGCACGCCAAGTACCTTACTGCGTTGATAAAAGAGCTGGACCGGATACAATCAGGCAGGAGATAGCGATGTCTGCCAGCTTTCTGATCCTGTAAACAACTCCGACCTTCAGCAAATCCTGGATGCGTTCCAGGCCGAGCGGGACGAACGGGAGCGAGCGACGGCGGCGCTCGAGCGCAAGAACGCCGAACTGTATGGCGAGCTGCAGCGGCGGCTGGCCGAGAGCGAGAGCTTCAACCGCGTGCTGGTGAGCTTGCTCCAGAAGACAGTGCTGGAACAGGTGCTGGACATCGTCTGCGCCGAAGCCCAGGGCTTGATCGGGGCGACCGGCAGCGCGGTCTTGCTGCTGACCGACCAGGCCTGGCTGGAGGTCAAACATCGCTTGGGCAAGCCGTTGGCAGCGGTCGAACCGGTGCCTGTGGACGGCTCGCTGGCAGGCCGGGTCATGCGCCAGGGTGAGCCGGTCGTGCTGAATGACCCGGCTCCCTTGGAGCGGGCCCAGGTCTACCAGTGGCCCTCGGATCTGACCGCGCTGCTCGCCGTGCCCCTGCACGTCAATGGCGGGGTCATCGGCGTGCTGGACGTCGTCAACAAGGCGGGCGGCTTCACCGAGGAAGACGTCCCCGTCATGTCCATTTTCGCCAACCAGGCCGCCATGGCCATCGAGCACGCCCGGCTCCAACAGCAGGCAGAGCAACTGGCGGTGCTGGCGGAGCGGCAGCGGCTGGCCCGTGAGCTGCATGATTCGGTCACCCAGTCGCTGTACAGCGTGACCCTGTACGCCAACGCCGCGGTCCTGGCGCTGGCGGCCGGCAAACATGAGGTCACGGCCGGCTACTTGCAGGAGCTGCAGGAGACCGCCCAAGAGGGGATGCGCGACATGCGGCTGCTCATCTTCCAGCTGCACCCGCCGGTGCTGGAGACGGAAGGGCTGGTGGCCGCGCTGCAGGCGCGCCTGGCGGCCGTCGAAGGCCGCGCCGGCCTGCAACCCGAGTTCCGCGTCGAGGGGGAGCGGCGGCTGCCCATCGCGATCGAAGGCGAGCTGTACTGGATCGCCCAAGAGGCGCTCAACAACGTGCGCAAACATGCGGCGGCCCAGCATGTGACCGTGCATCTGCACTTCACTGCCGCGACCAGTCTCGCTCGAAGTGCTGGATGACGGCGTCGGGTTCGATCCGCAGGCGGTGCCCGCCGAGGGGCGGGGCGGTCTGCGCACCATCGCCGAACGCAGCGCGCGCATCGGCGGGCAACTGACATACGAAAGCACGCCGGGCCAGGGCACGCGGGTGAAGGTTGAGGTGGTGCTGTGACGGAAGAAAGCATCCGATCCTCGGCAGCGAGCATTCGTGTTTTGATTGTCGACGACCATGCCATCGTGCGCAAGGGCATCCGCGCCCTGCTCTCTGAAGCCGGCGGCTTCGAGGTGGTGGGAGAAGCAGACAACGGGCAAGAAGCAGTGCTGCGCGCCGAGGAGACCGCCCCTGACGTCATCCTGATGGACCTGCTGATGCCCGGTATGGACGGCATCGAGGCGACGCGCCAGATCACCGGCCGCCAGCCGCAGGCACGGGTGCTCGTGCTGACCAGCTTTGCCGCCGACAACAAGGTGTTTCCGGCCATCAAGGCGGGCGCGGTGGGTTACCTGCTCAAGGACTCCTCCCCTGACGAACTCGTACGCGCCATCCGCCAGGTGCATCGCGGCGAGCCGTCGCTCCATCCGACCATTGCCCGCAAGCTGCTGCAAGAGATTGCGCGCCCGGCCGAGCTGCAGCCTGCGCCCGAGGCGCTCACGGACCGTGAGATGGCGGTGCTGCGGCTGATCGCCCAAGGGCTGAGCAACCAGGAAATTGCCGACCGCATCGCGGTCAGCGAGGCGACCGTGCGCGCCCACGTGAGCCGTATCCTCGGCAAGCTGCACCTGGCCAGCCGCACCCAGGCCGCGCTCTACGCGGTGCGGGAAGGGTTGACGGACGCAGACGCGGCCGGCGAGCAGGAGGGGTAGCCACAGAGTTCGACGTTCTTCGTGGTGCCTGTACATCAAACAGCGTACATCAAAGTATCAAGGGCCGCCCTGTGGGGCGGCCCTTTTGCTATAGAAACCTTAGCGTTTGCGCTGACGACAGGACCGCCTCCTTCCGCTACGCTATAAAGGGAAGAACGAGTGATCTTCCGATCGCCATTTCATCAATCTGGAGGAATTTATGTCAAGCAACACGCAGAAGACGAAAGATGCAGTCCAGGACGTGATGGACAATGTAGCGGATGCCGCTCACGATGTGAAGAACAAGGTCGACGACGCCGCCCACGATGCCAAGAACGCGGCCAAGGACGCCACGCACGACGCCAAAAACGCAGCCAAGGACGCTACGCACGACGCCAAGAACGCGGTTAAGGACGCCACTCACGACGCCAAGAACGCGGTCGACGATGCCGCTCACGACGCCAAGAACGATGCCAAGGATGCTGCGAAATAGGCAGCGCCGGAATAGCTCGTGCCGCCCGACGAGGTGGCAGCGCTCCGCTTTGCAGCCTCGTCGGCCCGGTATTTGCCAGCAGATGCAGTCGAGCAACCACATTGAGGAAAGAGGATCGATATGAAAGGCAATGATGGGCTTATCGTAGTACTCAATCACCTATTGGCCGATGAACTCACTGCGATCAGCCAGTACATGGTGCACTCCGAGATGTGCGCCAACTGGGGCTACGACGAACTCCACAAGGCAATTGAGCACCAGGCGCATGATGAGATGCACCACGCAGAATGGCTCATTCGGCGAATTCTGTTCCTGGAGGGCGCACCCGTGGTGTCCAAGCTCAATCCGATCAAGATCGGCCAGACCGTGCTTGAGATTGTGAGCAACGATCAGGATGACGAGTTGGGGGCAGTACGCGCCTACAACAGCGCGATTGGCATCGCCCATGAAGTGGCCGACCAGGCGACGGCCGATCTGCTGCTGGAGATTCTCAAGATGGAAGAGGGGCACGTAGATTGGGCCGAGATCCAGCGCACGCAGATCGCACAGATGGGCATCGAGAACTACCTGACCAAGCAGACCGGGGGCGCCGCAGGGTAGCCCATTTTCAGAAGGAGGAACTATGTTTATCAATTTCCTGGTATGGATCATCGTCGGCGGGCTTATTGGCTGGCTGGCCAGCATGATCATGCGGAGGGACGCACAGCAGGGCATCTTACTGAACATCGTGGTGGGTATCGCCGGTGCATTCCTGGCCGGATTGATCCTCACACCGTTCTTGGGGGTTGGGACGATCAACGAAAGCAACTTCAGCATCGCCGCCCTGGTGGTTTCGCTAGGGGGTGCTGTCATCCTGCTGGCGGTCGTCAATCTCTTCAACCGAGGCACGGTACGTTGACAATCTCGAGTGGCTAACTGGAGAACACCCATGCCACAAGCACCACACACGGATCAACAGCACCGCGCAATCTTGCAGAGCATTGCCCATAGGGCGATGGTGGAGAGAGGCCTGCTCCCTGACTTTTCGGCTGCGGTGCTGGCCGAACTTGACAGGATGCAGGCGCCGGTGGGCGTGAATGGTGAGCAGGTCGCCAATCCTAGCAGGATTGGCGACCTGACAGACCTCCCGTGGTCTTCGATTGACAACGATGACTCCCGCGACCTGGATCAGTTGACAGTCACCGAGATCCTGCCCGCCGACAAAGTCAAGATTCGCGTGGCCGTGGCCGACGTGGACGTGCTAGTGAAGGACGGCTCGGCCATTGACGAACACGCGCGCCACAACACGACCTCAGTGTATACGGCGGCCAAGATCTTTCCGATGCTGCCAGAAAAGCTTTCTACCGATCTCACCTCGCTGAATTTCGCGTCGGAGCGCCTGGCCGTGGTCGTGGAAATGGTGATCGGCCATTGAGGGCGAGGCGGCGCCCTACAGCTTTGCCGAACTCGATGGGCTGGCGAGACATTTCACCACGGAAGAGGACGCTGCCAACAAAGTAGAGCGGCAGGTGGCCAAATCTGCGGCCGCGCTCCTGCTTGAAGCGAGGATCGGCGAACAGTTTGACGCCATTGTCACGGGTGCTTCCGCCAAGGGCACCTGGGCCAGGCTGCTCACCATGCCTGTGGAAGGAAGAGTGGTGCGTGGGTTCGCGGGCATGGATGTCGGCGATCGGATTCACGTGCGGCTGATGGCCGTGGACGTCGAGCGGGGATATATCGATTTTGGCAAAGAGGGTTCATCTCGGCGTTGACGCGTATTTCATTTACTCACAAAGTACAGGTCGAGCATGGCACACTATCCGCCGTCACCACCATATCAATGGACATTTCGGCGCGTGATGTGGGCGACACTCGTCCTCGTTTTTGTCGCCCTGGGCTTCTGCCTTCTCTATTGGTTTAACGAGGTCGTTTTCATCCTGTTGATCGCCATCGTGATGGGCACGGTCATCAGGCCAGCCGTAACCTGGTTGCACCGGCGTGGACTCCCCCGGATAGCGGGGGTCATGCTTGTCTACCTCCTGCTGCTCGCCTTGCTCGTCGGCATCGTACTGTTGGTATTCCCGTTAATTGTCGAGCAGGGTACGACGATTGCCACTGCCGTGCCCGGTTACTACCATGGCCTGCGCGCGTGGATGATTGGTTACCCCAACCAGTTGATTGTGCGCTTAAGTGAGTTTCTCCCGGCGACGCTGTCAGGGCTGGAGCTGAACCAGCAGACGGGCCAGCAGATGCTGGATTTTGCCGGGCAAGCGGCGGGCTTTATGTCCTCGGGCGCCCAGGTCATTTTCATGGCCACCGCCATTCTGCTGCTGGCCTATCACTGGACGCTCGATGGGCAGCGCAGTATCCAGTCATTGCTGCTGCTGGTACCACTGGGCCAACGCCAGGGCATTAGCGAGCTGTTCGCGGCCATGGAAACCAAGGTTGGTTTCTACATTGCCGGCGAATGCGTCCTTTGCCTGAGCGTCGGCATCATGGCGCTGATTGCCTATCTGCTCATCGGCCTGCCCAATGCCCTGGTGTTGGCGCTCGTCGCAGGCGTCATGGAGGTCGTACCGTTGATTGGGCCGTCGCTGGGCGCCATTCCTGCGGCGGTGATTGCCCTGGCCATCGCGCCCTCCAAGTTGGTCTGGGTGATCGTCGCCACGCTAGTGATTCAGCAACTGGAAAACGCCGTGCTCGTGCCGCGCGTCATGCGTAAGGCGGTGGGAGTCAATCCGTTCATCTCCCTGCTGGCCATTTTTGCCTTTAGCTCTATGTTTGGCTTTCTCGGCGCGCTCATGGCCGTCCCGATTGCGGCCATGATTCAACTCTTGCTCGATCGCTTCGTCTTTAATCCGTCAGCAATGGAACCGGTGGTCTCGCCTGACCGCGACTATGCCAGCCGGCTGCGCTATGAAGCGCAGGACCTGGCCCAAGACCTGCGCAAGCAGGCGCGCTTCGGGGAAGGGGCCGGACCGGGCAGGCAGCTAGATCAGGTGATGGATGAGATTGAGACGATTACAGTCGACCTGGATGCTCTGCTGGCCCAGGTCAGTACTTCAGGTGCGCCATGACAAAACAACTGCTAAAGTCTGGCACGGCAGTGATGACCACGCTGCTGGCGCTGGCGGTGCTGTGGCAGTTCCGGCTTGTCGTCGTCTACGTGTTGATCTCGCTGGCGCTCGCAGCCGCGCTTGCGCCCCTTTGCTAAGCGTGTGGTCAGTGACGGCTTTGTGGCGCGCACGGTTTGGATTCTGCTGTACGTGGTGGCCCTGGGCAGTTTTGGCTTCTTACTCTTCCGCACCGGTGAGACCGCCATCAATGAGATTCAACTGTTTGCCCGCACTGTGTCAGTCCAGGATGAATGGCGGGTGCCGGTATGGCTGGAGGGCAGCGCGTTCCAACAAGAGCTGGCTGCGCGGCTGCCGCCGCCGAGTCAGCTCTTTAGCGCAGTTACCGGCAGCCAGGGGCAGCGCGTGCTGCCAGCCCTCTTCGACTTCACGCAAGGCATTGGCAGCGTCGTGAGCGGCGTACTCGTCATTCTGTTGTTGAGCATCTATTGGAGCATCAGCCAGGTTCATTTTGAGCGTTTCTGGCTCTCGCTGCTGCCGGCTGGCCAGCGCACGCAGGCGCGTGGCGTCTGGCGGACCATCGAGCCTGACATCGGCGCCTACATACGCGGCCAGGTTACCCAAAGTCTCCTGGCCGGGCTGCTCTTGGGCCTTGGTTACTGGCTGCTCGGGTCGCCCTACCCGGCCCTCTTGGCGCTGGCCGGCGCGCTTGCATGCCTGATACCCGTGGTGGGGACGGCCCTGGCGGTCATTGCAGCGCTCTTGGTGGGGCTGCTGACCAGTGTACAGCTTAGCCTGTCTACCGCGCTCTATGCGCTCGTCGTCTTGATTGCCCTGGAAGCATGGGTAATGCCACGGCTTGTTCAGCCGCAGGTGGGATAATCCTATTCTAACCGTCATACTGCTCATTGCCATGGCCGACGCTTTTGGCCTTGTCGGCATCATCGTAGCGCCTGCGCTCTCCGTAGTATGCCAGATCCTGTGGAGCCGCCTCGTCAGCCACCGCCCTGCGGCAGAGGCCGCGGCCCAGGTTTCCGACCTAAAGGAGCGGCAAGCACGCGTATGGGCGGCCATCAGGACAATGGATGAAGCGCCGCTGCCTATGGTGACCAGCAGCATGGAGCGGCTTACCCAACTGATGGCGAAAGCCGAACCCATGCTGCAGGCAGCTGCGCCGGCCGATGAGTCTTCGGCCAAAGGATAGATCCGTATGCAAGAAATCCAAGAAATCAAGGAAATCCGTGCCAAAAAACCGCGCGCTAAGCACTATCGCGACATGCGCGCCAAGCTGATCTTCAATCCCAGCGCAGGCGCAGCCAGAGGATCGCCCATCGGAATCCTGGATGTCATCCACGAGATGCAGGCTTGGAAGCTCGTGCCGGAAGCCTTCCTGGTCGAAGCGGGCTGCGACCTGCCCGGAGCGGTCCGGGATGCGCTGGCGCAAGGGATCCGAATGTTTGTGGTCTGCGGTGGCGACGGCACCATTTCTGCCGTGGCCAGAATCCTGGCCGGTACACGCGCCACCCTGGGGATCATTCCCATCGGCACGCAAAACAACACGGCCCTCAGCCTGGGCATTCCGACGGACATTCCGGCCGCCATCGCCATCCTGCGCACGGGCCGCCGCATCAAAGTGGACATTGGCATGGCCACCCATCCAAGCTCCTCTTCAGAAGGCGGCGAACTGCACACGCCCTTCTTGGAGCTTTGCTCGGTGGGGCTGGTTTCGACGCTTTTCCCGTCCACCGACGATGTCCAACACGGTAACCTGGCGCGGGTCGGCGATTTCCTGGCAACGCTGGTCAGTTCGCCGCCCGCCGAAATGACTTTGGTATTGGACGGCAAGCAGGAGGTCCACGCGCTGGGGCACGTGGTGCTGGTTACCAACATGCCCTATATCGGCCGCCATTATATGGTTGGCGCGGCGGCCTCGTTTCACGATGGCTTGTTGGATGTCCTGTTCTTTGCCGACTTATCCAAGCTGGACCTGGTGGGCTATATGCTCCACGGGGTGGGCACAGGCAATCTGGAAGACCCACGTATCCAGCACTTCCACGTACGCCGGGTGGACATCGACACCCAGCCGGCCATGCCGATCATGGCGGATGGGATCGCGTTGGGCGAAGGGCGGGTGCGGATCGAAGTGCGGCGACGTGTCCTGACAGTGATGGTTGGCAAATCGACGCCAGAGGCGCTGCCCGCCTCCGGCGAGAGTCTTGAGGCGCATGACGCATGCCGGCGCCGGATGAAATACGTTTGCCCGGCAGCGCGCAATCCCGGGGCATGGGCGCGCCTGGCCCTTTGGGTGAGTCACAATCGCCCGCTTGTCTGGCTGGTGGCCCTCACGACCGGCCTGGTCCTCTTCTTGGCCTGGCTGCCTCCCTACGTGCGGTTGTACTTCTGGCATGGGCTGCAGGCACAGGCCGTCCTGGCCAGCATGACCTTTGGCTTTGGCTTGCTGGCCCTCTCGCTGCTGTGGTCCGCCGGCCAGCGTATGGACGCCTGGACTTTCCTGTTCTTTAACGTGCGCGGGCGCCACCCACCCTGGCTCGATATGCTGATGCAGAGCTGCACCCAGATCGGCAACGGCATGGCTGGCGTGGCGCTTGCCTTGATCTTTTTTTTCGCCGGGGATCATCTGCTGGCTTACGAGCTCATCTTGGGCACGTTGACGTTGTGGTTGGTGGTCGAGTTGGTGAAGGCCCTGGCGCATCGGAGACGGCCTTTCAGCCGCCTGTCCCAAACGCGCATCGTCGGCGAGCCGGCCGGCGGGCGTTCATTTCCCAGCGGGCATACCAGCCAGGCCTTTTTCATGGCAACCCTGCTGGCCGCCTACTTCGACGCCGGCGTTTGGGCGGTGTGCCTGCTGTATGCTATCGCGCTGCTGGTAGGCATCACCCGTATGTACGTAGGGGCTCACTATCCGCGCGATGTGCTGGCAGGAGCCATATTGGGCACCGCCTGGGGCCTGCTGGGCGGGATCGTCTTTGGGTATGCCTTGTAAAGCATGATCGACAGCAGCTACATCAAACAGCTTACACCAAAAGTAACGAAGGTCGCTCAAGAGAGCGGCCCTTTTGCTATGCAAACCCTAGCGTTTGCGTGGATGACAGGGCGGTGCACACCTGTCATGCTAGCAGTAGTAGGAATAGGATCTTCCAGGTTCCAAGTGAGGTAAGGTAAGGAGACTCAAACATGGCACGCTACGAATTGGTAAAGGGTTTGCCCGTCATGACCATGGCAGAGGGCAAGCAAGTGGGCAAGGTTGACGACCTTGTCATCGATCCGGAACGGAAGGCGGTAGGCTGGCTCCGCCTGCACAGCGGCGGGATGGGGATACTTGGTGGCGAGCGGCTGTGGGTGTCAACTGCGGCGGTGCATGCCATGGGTGAAGATGTCGTTACGATCAATACCGAAGCCGACGCGCGAACTCCCGAGGAAGCGCCCGAAGCCCTCGCGTTGGTCAAAGCCAAGCGCGAGATCATCGGCAACAAAGTGATCACCGAGAACGGCGAGCGCTTGGGCGAGGTGCGTGACTACGAATTCAACCCAGATACCTTCGCTCTGACCTCCCTGACGGTGCCCCCAGGCATGAACGTCGTGGGCGAGATTCTGACGATCGCCGGCGACAAGATACTCACCATCGGAGAAGACGTGATCGTTGTGGCCGCCGACGTGGTGATGCGGTTGATGGCGACGGCAGACAGCGCCAACCTGCCGGTCGCGCGAGCCCAGGCGGATGTGGTGTTGGCGAGCAGCATAGAGCCGAACTAATGACGCGGATGCTTACGTGAAGACACGTAAAGGAGAAGCAGAATGGACAAACACGAACACAACCACAATCATGAGCACGAGCACGAGCACGACACGGTGCGGCGGAGCCGGGCGGCCTTTGGGCCGGTATGCTGGCCGGACTGCTGATCGGTGGCCTGGCGGGCGCGATCGCCATGCTGCTGCTGGCGCCACAATCGGGCAAGAGGACACGGGCCAAGCTGCGGCGGCGAAGCATTGCGCTGCGCGCGCAGACGGCTGAAACCATGGAAAACATGGAAGACGCCATCGAAGATGCTCGCGATAAGACCGACCAGATGACACGCGATGCACGCAAGCAGGCCGAGAAACTAGACAAACGCGGGCATGCCCTGTTCGACGGGTAAGCCACGGGAAGAAACCTTGTGTGCATACGAGTGCTCATCGCCGACGACCAGCCAAGTTCCCGCCGCAGCCTGCATGCCTTGCTCACGGCGATGCGTTGGAGCGCTCCCAGCCACGCCGAGTAGCCATTCCCTGCCGGCTTCTTTTCGGTTGAAGTCGTCGGCGTAGCAGAGGATGGCCTGACAAGCAGTGGAGCAGGTGCAGGCCCTCTACCCCGATGTCGTGGTGATGGACCTGCACCTGCACACGGTATCAGCTCCTGAAGCGGGGATGGATGGCCTTGGCGACGATCCGGATGATCAAGAGCAGGTGGCCGGCCACCAGGATCGTGGTGCTGACGATGTATGCCACATCCCGCGCGTCTGTTCTAGGTGCCGGGGCTGATGCCTTTCTGCTCAAGGGTTGCAGCACGAAAGAGCTGATGGACGCAGTGATCGCCAGGCCGGCCGACGGGCCTGGGTAGTTGCACGAGCAAGTTTTGACAACGTTAGTGATGCCCCAGGCATCAAGGAGAGATCTCATGGCAGACCAACATGCAGTCGACCAGCACATAGAACGTTCCTCTAACGACAACCGTGCGTCACAGTCACCAACTACGCCTGTCGCGAGCGCGAAGGCGCCGCCGCCCCCGCCCACGCGAGGCGAACGCTGGCGCGTTGCTCGCCCCACCAAGATGATGGCCTTCTGGCTTTGCCTGGGTGCCATCGCGCTCACCATGTTCATCGGGTTTCACGTGGGGAGGTTGGACAACAAAGGACGCGGCCCAAAAGCAGGCAAACAGCGTGGCGCAGACGGCCGTGGTACAGCGCCTGGCCAAGATCTGCGCTGGCCCAGTTTGGCAATGACGGTGCGCACACAGAGAAACTGGCAGAACTGCAGGCATTGGGCACCAGCGCGCGTTCCAGTTATGTTCACGACGGCGGTTGGGCCACCATGCCAGGTGACGACGCGCCCGACGCGAAAGTTGTATCCGAGTGCGTCAAGCAAGTACTTGTGGTGGCGAGCAAGTAAAGCTCGGGCTTGCGGCCTTACCTAGGCTGATGGTGTCGCTCATCTAACTGCTTACCCGCAGCAATTGCATGACCATGTAGAAGGCTCACTGCCCCTGCCGGACAGTGAGCCTTCTCTGTTGTATGAAGCAATTTCAGTTTTCACACAAATTAGGTATTGACTTAATTAAGTAATTGCTTTATAATACGGACTATGGATGCGTTTTTCGCCCTTTCCGATCCGACACGACGGGCAATCGTCGAACTGCTGGCGCAGCACGGTGAACTCCCGGCGAGCGAAATTGCCGGGCACTTTCCGATGAGTGCACCCGCCATCTCGCAGCACCTCAAGGTGCTGCGGGAGGCCAATGTCGTGACGATGGAGAAGCGGGCACAGCAGCGCATCTACCGCATCAACCCGCAGGCGGTGCAGGAGGTGGAGAGCTGGGCAGGGCGCATGACACGGCTCTGGCAGCGCCGCTTCGACGCACTGGACGACCTGCTGCGCGAGGAACTGGCCCGGCAGACGCCGCCAAGCTAACCGGCGTAAGCAAGTACAGGCAAGACCCCGGAGTACGTGAGAACAGGAGAGGCAAAGGAGAAAGCCGAGACCATGGAAACCCAAGTGAACAGCAAAGAGCTAGTTATCACACGCACGTTTGACGCCCCGCGCGAGCTGGTGTGGAAGAGCGTGGACAGACCCCGAGCTGTTTATGCGCTGGTGGGGGCCGAGCATCTTTACCTGTCCCGTCTGCCGGATGGACGTGCGGGTAGGCGGCAAGCTATCTCTGGTGCATGCGTTCGCCCGATGGGCAGGACTTCTGGACCGCCGGCGAGTTCCGCGAAGTTGTGGCGCCCGAGCGAATCGTGTACACCGACAACTTAGCCGACGAGCACGGCAACCCGGTGCCGGCAGCCTATTACGGCATGAGCGACGACTTCCCGACCGAGACCGTGGTGACGGTGACGCTGGTCGAGCAAGGCGCCAAGACCGTGATGACGCTGGTGCACGCAGGCATGGCCCAGGGCTCTGAGGTCGAGCTTGAGAATGCCAACACCGGCTGGAACCAGTCGTTCGACAAAATGGCAGCGGCACTGGCCGACGTACAGGCTGGGCAGTGACAGGCTGGGCAGTGGAAACTGAGAGCAGGAGACTAGAAGGAGAGAACCACATGCAGAAAATTACTACGTACTTGACATTCGCGGAACGCGGCGAGGAAGCAGTCAAGTTCTACGTCTCCCTGTTCCAGAACGCGAGGATCAACAACATCGTCCGCTATGAAGAGGGCGGGCCGTTCCCAGCGGGCGCGCTGCTGAACGCTTCGTTTGAACTGGACGGCCAGGAGTTCATGGCCATGGATGCAGGCCCACACTTCCACTTTGCGCAAGGGATCTCGCTGATGGTGGACTGCAAGAGCCAGGAAGAGGTGGACCGGTTCTACGATGGATTAGCAGAGGGCGGCGAGAGGCAGCCGTGCGGCTGGGTAAAGGACAGGTATGGTGTGTCCTGGCAGATCGTGCCCAGCGCATTGGGCGAGCTGATGGGCAGCCCGGACCGGGCCAAGGCACAGCGGGTGATGGAAGCGCTGATGCCCATGCACAAGATCGACATCGCGACGCTGCAGCGGGCGTACGAACAAGGATAGCGTCCCCGAGATTTTTGGCTGCGACGGCCCACGCTCGGTGCCTATCCCGGCACCGAGCGTGGGCGAACATTTTGACGATGAATCAACCGCGGCTTCTCATGCAGAACCTGTTTCCGCCGCGGCACCATCGGGATGGTCGCGCTTGGTTTGGATCAATAAATACACGCTGACCGCCAGCACCCAGGCGGGGAAGATCAGGGTTACCCACAGAGAGATACTGATGCTCACGAGCAGCGCCAGCGCCAGGGCGTAGGTCACGAACGTCCAGGCGCGATGCATCAGGCCGGTGCGGAGCCAGAGGGTGCCTAGCGAGAGCATGAACACGCCCGCCATGCGAATGGCATAGACGTTGATAATCTGAAACATCACGCGCGCGGCCGTAAGTGAACACTCCGCTGCCTAAGGCCTCGCCTGCATCTGCATAACTCGTTAGCAGCGCGCCCGCCAGGGCGGCGCCGACAAACGTCAGGGCCAAAAACAGCAGCCCGCTGCCGAGGAACACAGTCGCAATGAAACGGTCCTCCGAGTCGCCCAGGCGGTCACGAATCACGCCGATGAACCAGAGAAAGGCGATGCCGGCATAGGGCACCAGGTTCAGCGCGAAAGCAATGGTGCCTGAACTGGTCGCCAACCAGGCGCCGCCGTCGGCGGCATTCTGGTCGGGAATTGAGAAGCGGATGAGCGCCAGACTTGTGCCATAGAGCAAGGCAAAGAGGATACCTGCAACCGCCGCTGCGCGCGGCGTCTTGAGGGATCTGCGCATTACGGTACCTTCTCCTTGAATCATGGCTTCCTCGTTTCTCATAGCTTTGTGCCCCGGCGATCCTACGACGGACTGCAGCAGCAATCAGGCCCTCCAATGGCTCGGTGAAGTAGCCCCCGTTCGCAAACAGGCAGCCCCATCGCAGCGGGCTGCCTGTTTGTGCTTGTCGCCGAACAGTAAGATACCGCCTGCGCTGCGCCGGCTAGCGCAGCAGCCCGACGCCGTTGCGGCGGCCGACGCCGCCGACGGGGCCAGGAGGATTCGGCCCACGGCCAACACCGCCGACAGGGCCAGGGGGATTCGGCCCACGGCCGACGCCGCCGACCAGGCCGGGCGGATTCCCAGCGCCAACGCCGCCGACCGGCCCTGGGGGATTCGGCCCACGGCCGACGCCGCCGACCAGGCCGGGGGGATTCCCAGCGCCAACCCCGCCGACGGGGCCGGGGGGATTCGGTCCTCTTCTACCTACCATGATCGTGCTCCTCTCAAAAGACGATACGTGACGCCTGTGCTATTCCACGCTCATTCCCTGCACGAACTGCTCGACCACTTCGGGCGCAATCTGTACGCGCTCCACCAGTTGGCCGCCGGCATCCAGGATGGCCTTGCGCAGACCGGCAACCCACAGGTTCTCCCACAAGATGAGCATCGCCGCTGAATTGGCGGGGAGTTTGCTCGCCGCGATCTCCAGGTCGTCGTTGGTAAAGAGGCTGGAAACGTGCTCGCCCATGGGGACGAACAGCTCATACGACTCGGGGTCGAGATCGTTGAGTTCGACGGTGCGCGTGCTGCCGTCCTCCTCTTTGTGGATGAAGACGATGTCCACAAAGCGCACGATGCCGCGCGCCGCCAGATCCAGCAGCTCGGGCACGATCTTGCCGGTGGGCTTGGCGTCCTCGAATGTGATCAAGGCGTATTCCAGTGGAAGGTCAAGCATTGTCTGACTCCTTTTGTCTACGCCCGCAGGGTTCCTTGGGAACCCTGCGGGTATTACAGTGGGACTGTTGTTCTGCCTGTCGCTACTGCCGCGCCATCGCCATGCGCATGGCGTCCGCCGGGTCGACCAGGTGATCCGCGTTCTCGGCAGCCTCGGCGATCGCAAGCTGCACGCCCTTGATGCGGCCGTTGAAGGCGTTGCCGCTCGAGCCGTAGTCTTCCGAGACGGGCGCACCGGTATCCTCACCGACGTCACAGCCGTCGTCGGCGGAGAAGATCATCGCCAGCGTGGCGCCGATATCCCCCTCGCCGACCTTCTGGCCGTCGGTGTACAGGGTCACCTTGCCGCCCTTGCCCAGACCGCCACCGGCGTAGGCGAACTCCATGCGCACCTGGTGCTCGCCCGCGGGGATCGGGGTGCTCGCCTCCACGTAGAAGTGTTTGCAGGCCGCTCCAGTTGTAGCAGTACTTGAGCTTGCCGCCCTTGGCGTACAGGCTCCAGCCGCCGATGTTGGCGCCCTGGGCAATGATGACGCCCTCGGCGCCCTGCTCCGGCACCACGATCTCGGCGGTGACCGAGTGGGACTTGTTCTTGATGTTGAGGACACAGTTCTCCGCGAGGTGCCCCATGCCGCCGAAGAGGAGCTGGGTCTTGCCCTTGATGAGCACCGGGCGGCCGGCGGTGTCCGGGTTGATCTTCTCGATCAACCGGTCGTCGATCGGCAGCACCTTGTAGCGCGTCGCCTCGATCAGCCACAGGCGCTGCAGCTCATGCAGCTTCTCCGGCATCTCCTTGGCGAGGTCGTGTGCCTGGCTCCAGTCCTTGCGTGGTGTCGTAGAGCTCCCAGACATCGTCGTCGAGCGCGGGCCGCTTCTCGCTCATCATCAACCAGGGCGTCCCGTGCTTCGTCACCGCGGTCCACCCCTTGTGGTAGATGCCGCGGTTGCCGAACATCTCAAAGTACTGCGTCTCGTGTCGCTCCGGCGCGCCGGCGTCGTCGAAGGCGTAGAGCATGCTCACGCCCTCGATCGGGTCCTGGTGCACGCCGTTCACCGAGACCGGTTCGGGGATGCCGGCCGCCTCGAGGATGGTCGGCGCCACGTCAATCACGTGGGTGAACTGGGAGCGAATCTCGCCCTTGGCTTTGATCCCGTTCGGCCAGTGCACGATGGTGCCGTTGCGCGTCCCGCCAAAGTGCGAGGCAACCTGCTTGGTCCACTGGTAGGGCGTGTTCATGGCGTGCGCCCAGCCCACGGCGTAGTGGTTATAGGACTCGGGCCCGCCGAGCTTGTCGAGCCGGGCCCCGAGATACTCGGGCGTCTCGAAGGCCTGCAGGCCGTTGAAGTAGCCCATCTCGTTGAAGCAGCCGTTGATCCCGCCCTCGGCGGAGGCGCCGTTGTCGCCGATGATGTAGTAGACGAGCGTGTCGTCGAGGACGCCCAGCTTCTCCAGGCCGTCGACGAGGCGGCCGACGTGGTGGTCGGTGTACTCCATGAAACCGGCATACACCTCCATCTCCCGGCGCAGCACCTGCTTGAACGCCTCCGGCGCGTCGTTCCAGGCCGAGATCTCCTTGTGGCGCGCCGTGAGATCGCAGTCGGCCGGGATCACGCCCAGCTGCTTCTGGCGGGCAAGGGTCTCCTCGCGCAGCGCGTCCCAGCCGGCATCGAACTTGCCTTTGTACTTGTCGGCCCACTCCTTGGGCACGTGGTGCGGGGCGTGGGTCGCGCCGGGGGCGAAGTAGACGAAGAAGGGCTTGTCGGGCGCCAGCGCCTTCTGCTGTGACATCCAGGCCATGGCCTTGTCGGTCATGTCCTCCATCAGGTGGTAGCCCTCTTCGGGTGTCTTTTCGGGCTCGACCGGCGTGGTGCCCTCGTACAGCGTGGGGTACCACTGGTTGGCCTCGCCGCCGAGGAAGCCATAGAAATACTCGAAGCCGCCGCCGCCCGTGGGCCAGGCGTCAAACGGCCCGGCCGGGCTTGTCTCCCACACCGGCACTTCGTGGCACTTGCCAAACTGCGCGGTGGAGTAGCCGTTGAGCTTGAGGGTTCTTGCCAGCGGCGACATGGAGTTCGGCAGCACCGAGCAGTAGCCCGGCGCGCCCGTGGCGATCTCGGTGATGCCGCCCATGCCGGCAGAGTGGTGGTTGCGCCCGGTCAGCAGCGCCTGCCGGCTCGGCGAGCACAGGGCGGTGGTGTGGAAGCGGTTGAGCTTCAGACCGTTCGCCGCCAGTTTCTCCGCGGTCGGCGTCTGGCACGGGCCGCCAAAGGCGCTGGAGGAACCGAAGCCGGCGTCGTCGATCAGGATGATCAGCACGTTGGGCGCGCCTGCGGGCGGGCGCAGCTGCTCAATCGGTGGGAACTTGGTGTCCGGATCCTTGGCGTCGAAGGTGATCAGGCTGGGCCGCTGCGTGTTCGGCATCGGCAGATGAGAACGGTTTTTCTTGTCGTCGCTGCTCATGTGGCTCCTTCTTGATTTTGGTCGTCGGTTATCATGCTTGGCGCAGATTTCCAGGCAGCGCAACTCTTCTGTCGTTAATATAGATGGAATGCAAGGAGAGCGATACCCTACTAAGGTTGTAGAAAATATGTAGAGTGATCAACCCCAATCGGGATATCAGCGAGGAGGAAGGATGCCGAGCTGGAGAGCAGGCTGGTCTGCCTGGCTCGCCAGCGGGCAATACCTAAAATAGCGGATGAACCTGGGACGTTCCAGGTTCATCCGCTAGCGATTTGCAGTTGGCAGCGAGAGTGATGCACGCTGCCAAGTACCAGCCGTTACAAAGAATCAGGCAGAAGCCGGTTTTGTAGTTTCTTCCGCACCTGGCGCTGTGACGGGTTCAACCACTGCCGGTTCGGGTGTCGCTGCGGCTGCCACTTCAGGTGTGGCTTCGGCTGCTTCTTCAGGCATTTCGGCGGCGGCGGTTGCGGCTTCTTGCACGACTTCGTCGGAAATCTCATAAGATTCCGCCTTGCCACCCAGTTCCGCCAACTTGGCAGAAACGGCTGCCGCCTCATCCGGTGCGGCCAGGATGCACACAGCCGCCGTGCCGCCAACCAGTTTACCGTCGATGCGGGCCAGGTCCTCCTTGGACATGCCCAATCCCTTGCGGAAGAAGGAGCCGACGATGCCGCCAAGGACGACGCCGGCTAACAACGTTCCCCCGGTCAGGACTGTGGCGAGGCCAAAAAGGACGGCGCCTGTCCCGGTCTTGCGCTTGCCCAGCTTGTGGGTCTTGATCTTGCCGTTGTCATCCTTGACCAGGATGCCGATGGCGCCAAGCTTGACATCCTTGCTTGCCTTGTCCCACTGCTTTACTGCATCAACCGCCTGGTCAGCAGCGGCTTCGTTATCGAAGAAAGCGAGTACCAATTGTTTTGACATGCGAGATTCTCCTATGGTTTGTAGACTACAGGACACAAATTCATGAGCGGCCGCCTGGCCTGTGCCATGGTGAGGCTCAGACCGATGGCAAGCATGCTGGTGATAACGAACAGCGGGCCCGACAGGCCCGCGAAAACCTGGAGAACTTCGTTTGCGGTCATGCTGCGTCTCCTGTGTGCCTGCTTGCCGGCGCATTACCTGGCTGCGGCCGGCATCTCTATCAAGACTACGTGTTCTGAGTGTCTGCCGGTTTTGAGTCCGGCGGCGTGACCGGCGTGACCGGCGTGACCGGTGCAGTTGGCGTGACCGGCGCAGCCACTGCGGCCGCTGCGGCCGGCGTTACTGCGGCTGCCGGGAGCGGCGCTGCGGTTTGGCCATTGTACGAGCCGGGCATCCCGGCCGGGATACGGTCGCGATTGGCAACGCCGGCGCCGGCGATGCTGGCGATGTCCAGCAGCACAGCGAGGCCCAGCCACAGCCAGTCCAAGCCCTGAATGGTGTTGGCACCCTGCACGAGGATGACATACATCAGCGTCGTGAACGGCAGGAACAGGAAGCCGAGACACGGGAGGATGAAGGAGCCGAAGGCGGAGTTCATCATCGTCGGGCGCGCGAACCAGACGGCCAGCAGCATGATGCGCGAGAACGTAGAGATGAGACCAGTCAAGCATCCCGATCTGTTGCCTCTCATTTTAGTAACCTTTCCTTTTAAAAAAAAGCGATAGAGTCGAACAGCCTGAGTTAAAAACCAGCCAGGGAAGTCGGCCGGCACAGCCTACATGCCGAGCAGCTTGGCCTTCTGGGCGGCGAACTCCTCTTCGGTCAGGAGTCCCTGCGCCTTGAGCGCGCCCAGGCGCTCGAGCTGCGTGATCACATCTTCATCGGGGGCCGGCGGCGCAGGTGGCGGTGGGGCATACTCCTGCGGCGGCGGCGCATACTCCTGTGGCGGCGGTGCAGCCTGCGCTTGCGCGTTGGCGTATGCCTGGGCGTTCTTGTCGGCCTGGCGGCGGTTGACGGCGTTGCGGGTCGCGGTTGCGGTGCCGACTACGGCCGCGGTGCGGGCCATTCCTCGCATTAATCCTGGCATATCAGCCTCCTCTAGGCTTTCACTGGGAGCGAGGCAAATGCCTCGTCGACAACGGGTGCCGGCACACGGAAGTTCAAAGCCATCTCGACACCGGCGTCGGCGAGGGCGTTTACCAGGGCAATCGCCCAGGTATGTTCGATTGCAAGGGCGACCACAGCCGAGCCGGGCACCATGCCCTCCATCAGCGTCGCTTCGTCGGTGGCGTCAAAGAGACCACGCGTCTCGTCGGCAACAAAGCCGACAGCGGCGGATTGTTCCTGCGGCAGGTCCTTGAGCTCGCAGACGCCGGCACTTGCCGTCATCGTCCTTGACGAGCAGCATGGCGTCGAGCACCCGGATCGTCCCGGCTGCTACTTGTCGCTCGAGCTCGGTAAAGACACGGCCTTCGAAACGCGGGTGGCCGGCAGCCAGCACGACTACATCCACTGGTCCTCGCTTAATCATTGACACTTTCTCCTTTGGAACAGGTTCCGAACAACTTGATGAGCGCAGGCGGTTGGCCGGACAGAATTACTGCTGCCCGCTGCCGATGAACCGCACTGACAACAAGGGAAGCCCCAAATCATAAAGATGGCCCAGCGCACCGTTCAGCGCAGCCTGGTCCGTGAACTCGCCGGTGATCACCGTCACAGGTGAGGGCCCGGGCTGAAGCTCAATCACGATATTGGCGCCACCCACGTACTGGGACCAGCTTGCGTCCAGGCAGCCTTGCACGCATATCTCGTAGTTGCCCGACGAGTCGACGGTCAGCCCACTGTTTGGCAGCATCGAGTATTATCCCTTCGCGTTACGGGGTTCATGTCCTGGCATCTTTTTCAAGTGACGCATTAAGCGTAGCACCGGCCTCAGGTGGAGATAAGTACCGAAACTATGTAGAAAAGGACCACTGGGGCGATAACGGGGGCTGATAACGGGGCCGATAACGGGTTTTAGGGCTGCGGGGGCAGGATACGCAGGGCAATGGCCGCAGCGACCGCATCTCTACGGCTGTTCACGGCCAGTTTGTCATAGATGTTGGCAAGATGGCGTTTCACGGTTGCATCCGAGATGACCAGGTCGTGCGCAATCTCCTTGGCGCTGAACCGCCTGGCCAGAAGGGCCAGGACGTCCAGCTCGCGGTTCGTCAAGGGCTCGACCAGGCCAACTTGGGCGGCAAAGCCCGGCAGCGGCGGGACCAGGGGCGCAGAACTGGAAGGGTGGGAGTGGAAAGCCTGCAGGATCTGCTGAATGTAGTCCGGCTCGAACCCGCGCCGGGCCAGGCGCTCCAGCAGGCCGGCCATAGGAGAACCCAAGTCCACGAAATTCCGGATGAAACCGCTGGGCTGGGCCAATGTCACAGCTTGTGCCAGGGCCTGCAGCGCAGCCGGCCCGTCGCCCTGTGCGTCATAGCACAGGGCCTGGAGCGCCAGCACGTCGATCGTGAAGCGCGTATTGTGGGTGCTGGTGACGAATGCGTGCAGGCGCAAGAGCGCCTCGCCGGCCTGCTGGCGGCTCGGCCGGCGTGTTCAGGCGCAGCAGCACCTTTGGCAATGTCAGCTGCGGCGCATAGAAGAACGCCATCAGCCCGAGCGGGACCAGGGGACCAACAGTCGCTGCCCAGCGTGCAGCCGTATCAAAGTCGCCCTGCAGCGCTGCCAGCTCAGCGGCGAAAGCCCCGACAAGCGGCAGCAGCGCCTCGCTGCGGATCTCCGCCAAAAAGCTATTGACCCGGTCGAGGGCCAGGCGCGCCTCCTCGGGTTGGCCGCGCGCCTGATAGATGGCGGCGAGCACGATTGCGCTCTGCACGACTGTGATGCGATGACAGGCGATGCGCTCCGCTTGCACGGCGTTGGCGTGGAATTCGGCAGCGGCCAGGTCATTGCGCAGGTAGAAACCGAGGGCAAGGAAATAATGGCCCCAACCGAGCGACTCGCGCTGTTGGTCGGTGGCCTGGCCAAACATGACAGCATGCCTGGCCGACTGCAACATCCGCGGCAGGTCCGCTGCCATCCAATGGATGAAACAGTTCGCAGCCGAGAGACGTGCGCGCGGGGCGGCCATATCCGCGATCTCCTCTCGCTGCGCGGCTGCCAGTGTCGCATAGGCGCGGGCAAGCTGCCCAAACATCTGATAGGCTCCGGCTAACTGGAGATAGGCTTCGACACGTGCCATATACCAGGCCTGCGGCATAGCCTCCAGGGCCTGGGTGGCGAGCACGATCGTGCCGGCGGGATCGTCAGCGGCAAAGCCTTTCTCGATGCTGAGGATCGCGTTGATCTCGCCCTGCAGCTGGCGGGCGCGTTCCTCCTCGCCCTCCAGCGCAGAGACGAGAGCTTGGGCACGGGCAAGCGTGTTCAAGACCGTCTGCGAATCGGACCGGTCGAGTTCGGCGATCCAGGCCGCAGACAAGAGCAGGTCCGGATATTGGGCCAGCGTTGCGGTGGGGAAGACGCGCAGCCAGCGTTCGAGCAGCGGCCGTTCTTCACGATTGAGCAGTTGGTGGCGGCGCGCCGCCACCAACTGTACGGCGCCCGGGGTGTCGTTGCCGGCCAAAGCGTGCCGCAGCGCCGATTCAATCGAATCGTGTTCGGCATACCAGGCGCTCGCGCGCCTGTGCATGGCTTCGATCGCAGCGGCATCGACCCTCTGCATGAGCCGAATGCGCAGGATGCCATGAAACAAATTGTGATAGCGATACCAGAAGCCCTGTTCGTCGAGGGACACAGTGAACAGGTTCGCCTCATCCAACCCCTGGAGGATGGCCTGCCCGCGTGGCTGCGTACTGTCCACATCCATGACGGCATCACACAATGGGCCGCAGAGCAGATCGAGGATCGAAGTCTTGATGAGAAAGTCTTCGATTTCGGGCGGCACGCGGGACAGCACCTCGTTCATCAGGTAGTCGATGACGTGGCGGTTCTCGGCGTGCAAGCCGGCGACCTGGCGGTCGATGTCGCCGCCATAGCGCAGCGTCAGTGCCGCGAGGCGCAAACCGGCGGCCCAACCCTCCGTGCGCTCGGCGAGCACGGCAAGCGCCTCGTCGCGGAGGGGCGAGGAGACAGCGGCGGCGAGGAATGCTGCCGTCTCCGCGCGGGAGAAGCGCAAATCGCGCGACCGGATCTCGGTCATCTGGTCATAGGCGCGCAGGTGGCCCTAACGGCAACGGGCGGGTCTTGCCGTGTCATGACTATCAGGTGCAGCGTCGGCAAGGGATGGCGCAGAAGGGCAGCAAGCAAACTGTAGATATCTGCGGCGTGGACGGCGTGCAGGTCGTCCAGCACCAGGATGAAGTCGGATTCAAGTTCGGCCAACTCTGAAATCAGGCTGTCGGCAATGGCAGAAACAGGGGGCAGACTGGTCTTACTTAGAAACAGCTGCGTGCGGTGGAGTGAGCCCGGGAACACCGTATCCAGCGCGGCGAGCAGGTAAGCCAGGAACACGCCGAAGTCATTGTCGTTCTCGTCGAGCGAAAGCCAGGCCGCGGGCAAAGGGCAAGTTTCCAGAAAGGAACTCACGAGCACGGTTTTGCCATAGCCGGCCGGCGCCGAGATCAGCGTAAGCGGGTGGTGGCGTCCCTGCTCGATTTTTTCCAGCAGGCGCGGGCGCACGACGTAGTCGCGGGGGATGGGGGGGCGAAAGAGCTTGGTGCGGAGCAACACGACCGATACCTGCTTCTTTATTCAAGCGTTAGAGTACGTGCAAAGCGCCAAATTGTAACTTCCAGATGACGTATTGGCGACAGTGCTGACAAAGGTTGCAGATAAGGCAGCGATAAGCCGAGGTCTAGGACTGACGAAACTTCGCCATGGATGCCATCATTGTAACTAAGTTACGTCAAAAGCCCGAGAAAGTTAAACGCCGCGTAAACGGAATTCGTGCTAGGATCGAAGTACCCGATGACCCTACGCTCCATCCCGTCAGCGAAAGCTGGCCGCATTTGCGTGCCGGCTTGTTACCTATTGCCTCTTACAGAAGTGAGGATCCCCTATGCAACAGCGCATTTTCAAGCAACTGCTCATCCTGATACTGATCGCCGGCCTGCTGGCGCCGGTGCTCGGCATGCCCGGCAGGGTAGGGGCCCAGGACGAAGGCAGCCCCGACCCGGCCGTACTGACAGCACCGGATGCGATGGTCGATCCCCAAGCCGTTTATGAGGATCCGCCGCCGGAGGACGGCACAGCGGGCGGGAAGGAGGTCCGGCTGGGGGCGGTGGAACGCACGTACATTGCCAGCGGCCAGGCGGGCACGAACTTCGACAGTGCCGGGCGGCTGCGGCTCGGCTACAGCATCGCCGACGGCCAAGCAGCACTGCGTACCCTCATTCGTTTCGACCTGGGCAGCATCCCGCGCGGCGTACACGTGTACAGCGCGCAGATGGAGCTGAACGTCATCTCCAGCGAGCCCCCAGCCGACCCGAACCAGAGCATGGGGATTAAGGTGATGGCGGTCGATGGCGGCCACAACTGGACGCAGGGCAACGCTTCGTGGAACAACGCAAACTTCATTGGCGGCTCGCCAAGCGCCGGCGGCAGTCTGCCGAAGCAGGGCACGGGCAAGGTCACCATGACCGACCTGGTGAAGTACTGGGTCAACGGCGGCGCCAACCACGGCATCATCATCATCGGCGACGAGCGGAAGGACCAGCCGCATGTGCGCAACCTGAGCAAGTCGGCGGTGCTGACGGTGGTCTACCAATGCGACACGGTGCCGC
The DNA here is from genome assembly GCA_963701415.1 of uncultured Chloroflexia bacterium. Classification (GTDB taxonomy): domain Bacteria; phylum Chloroflexota; class Anaerolineae; order Caldilineales; family Caldilineaceae; genus Fredericiella. Next base: position 727,931 of record CAVPAH010000009.1, on the reverse strand, counting down.
CGGTGGCGAGCATGCTCGGCTTAAACGCCGTTTCGCCGCGCAAGTTCACGGTAGGCTGGAAGGGTGAGGACAAGGCGCCGGACGGCTGCACGCCGAGCGGGATCAACAAGTTCTATGTCGACTACAACGTGGACAACCAGGGCTGGCAGCCCTTCACGGAGCAGTCGGGCGGCACCAAGAGCCATGAGTTCAACCGCGACGTACCCAATGGGGCGACGGTGCAGTTCCGCATCCATGCCAGCGACAAGGCCGGCAACGTGGAGAAGACGCCGAGCCAGGCGCAGGCCACGACGCGGGTGATCACCAAGGCGCCGACGGTCGTCTTCAACCTGCTGCCGACGTGGACGCATGCGGCCAGCTTTACGTTGAGCTGGTATGCAACCGATGCGCTAGTCGGGGTGAGCAGCTACGACATCCAGTACCAGGCCGGCAACGACGGCAACTGGAAGGACCTGATCGTGGGGACGCAGCAGACGTCGTTCACCTTTACGGGTGGGCAGAACGAAACCGTCTACAGCTTCCGCGGGCGGGCGCGCGACAGCATTGGCAACGAGGGCACCTATCCACGCCAGGCACAGACGGAGACGACCGTGGTGCTGTACCCGATTGCCAAGGTGGCGGCGTTCAACCCCAACATCATCCAGTCGACGGCGCCGGTGACAAAGTCGTTCACAATCAACTGGACCGGCCAGAACACGCCCGACACGTGGATTGTCGCGTTCCATGTCCGCTACCAGGTGACCGACTTCAGGGGCCAGGTACTCGAGGGGTGGAAGGATTGGAAGACCTTTGGGGGCAACGTGACGAGTGCCGACTTCCCGATCGACGCGGGCAACGGCGTCTACCATTTTGAGGCCACGGCGACCGACAACCTCAACCAGACCACGCCGTACACGAGCAAGTCGGAGAGCAGCATAATCGTAGATTTGGCGGACACGTTTAAGACGAAGGAGTTTTTGCCGAGTATCGCGCCGTAGGTGCTGACTGAGCCCTGATTCGTTGGAATTTGAGGATGCACAGGGTTTTTCGGCCTGTGCATCTTCTATTTTGGGCTATACCTTCGCCCATTCCAAGCGGAACTGCTCGGGCGTGACAATCCTGACGGTATCCGCGGGTAGGCAGGAAGCAACGACGAGGAGGTCTTGATCGCCTGTCAAGAGAAATGCGACCTTTGCTGCCAACGCCAACTGCAGGAAGTGCTGATCGGCAGCGTCACGCACAGCCGGAGCCTGAGCCTCGCCAACAAGCGCGAACGTTGTGCAGAAAGGGAGATACTCGGCAAGCACGTCTTCGCGTTCTGACTGGCTTAGGCCAAATTTCGGATTAGCCAGCACGCGCATCAATTTCGTGATAGTGGCTCGATTCACAACAGGAACAATCTAACTTTGCTTTGTATGCTGCAAAAGGGCGCAGTTGTCGCACCCCCCAGCCAAATATAGGCCATTTTTCCTCCTATTTGGTTACTGTGCGTGCGCGGAAAACGGTGTATTGTAAGTATGCTCAGCGAACAGTATACAGCCCAACACACTTGCATGGACCCAGGCGCCGGCTTGGCGCCCGGTTTTATGAAGCAGACAGCAAAAGTTAACGAGGAGAACAAACGTGGCAATTAAGAACAAGAAGGCACAAAACGATGGCGTCACCGAGAACGTTACCGTGATCGGCAGCGAAGCCATGACAGAGTTGAGCGACGTCGTGGCCATTGCCGGCGAGATGGATATCGCCCAGGGATCAGAGGCTTTGGCTGCAGCGCAGGACATCGAACTGCAAAGCGATGTCGTAGCGGCACTGAGCAGCGACGATCTCGAGCGCAGCATGGCGCTGGGCGCCATCGCTGGCCAGATCGCCGTGGCAGCCGAAATCGTCTACACCCTGCAGCTGCCGGAGCTGGCAATATTCCTGCGCGACAAGGGCGACGAGCTGCACAAGATCGCGGTGGACGGGGTCAAGCGGTTTGGTGCCGGCCGCGCCTTGTCGGAAGCCATGCTGGAGACCTCCAACCAGATCGGCGCGTTGGGGGCCAACGAGATGCTGGAAGGCATGGCGCGCCAGGATATGGCGGATGCGATGGCGGAACTTGCGGACGGCGACGTCGACGCCTAAGGGCTGACGGGCGCTGAACTGCACAAAAAGTTGATTGGAGGTCCGGCGAAGGGAAATCTTCGCCGGACCTCTTTTATTTTCTGCTGCTCGTCTACGCAGCAGTCTATGCGCGCCAGGTAAGCACTGTGCCGCCCTGCCCCAGCAGCACGCTGCCGGGAAACACGCGCAGGTGCCACGGCTCCAGGCGGAGGACGGCAAACGCTTCGGCGGTAGGTCCCTTCCAGGCCGGCACGATCGCAGGATCGTAGCCGACGGGGGGCGGAGCGGTACGAAAAAGCTCCCATACCATCGTGCGCGTTTCGTCGTCGAAGGCCCAGGCGGCGTGGCAGTCGGCCACGCAGGTATCGTGTGTCGGGGTCCAGTAGTTGACCGACACGTAGGGGTGGGCGGCCAGGTGGGCTCGCTTGGTGGGCGTGGGGCTTGTACCGATCCAACCGACCAGGCGCTCACCGTCCCACTGCCAGATGGGATGCAGGATGCGGGACCAGGGCCGGCCCTGCGCGTCGACAGTCGCCACGCTGCACCACACGATACGGTGTGCCATCTCCACAAATGCCGGTGCGACTGTTGCAAGCTCTGTCATTGTGGGACTCCTCTTGACTTTCCGGTTGAACTATCAGGGCGAACGGCCGCTAGCCTAGCGGCGAACCGCGCTCCCACATTACCACAACCATCCTAAACTACAATCCCCAACCGCAGGCCTGACCCTGCGCCTTTGGTCGTCACTTCGCACCTGCTCCGCAACAGAAATTGGCCTTGGTTCTCCTGCACCCAAATTGGGCAAAGTGGTTGCAGAGTGCGGCGCACAACGCTATACTTGGATTAACTCCATCTTACACCCTGGGGCACAGCAAATCGGACGGCCAAGATGACGGCTCCTACGGTTTCCTTCGGCCACTGGATACGACAGCAACGGCGTGCACTGGACTTGACCCAAGACGAGCTCGCGGTGCGCGTGGGCTGCTCCATTTCGGCGATTCGCAAGATCGAAGGCGACGAACGACGCCCCTCGCGCCAGGTGGCTGAACTCCTGGCGGAGATTCTGCACATTCCAAGTACAGACCGGCCTGCGTTCTTGAAGGTCGCGCGCATGGAACTGGCCTACGACCATCTGGAGACGATCGGTGTGCCCGCGTTTGGCGCCCTCGCCCCGCCCTCACCGTTACCGGCAGGTGACGCAGATGCAGTGGCAGCACTGCAAAACAGGGACGGACGTCCGAGAGTGCGCAGCTTGCCAGTACCGCCGACACCCTTGGTAGGCCGCAAGGCTGAAGTGGCGCGCATCTGTGAGATCCTCTCCGATCCAGAGTGCCGCCTGCTCACGCTGACAGGGACAGGGGGCGTGGGCAAGACGCGCCTGGCCATCGCCGCAGCAGAGTATCTGGCGCCACGTTTTAGCGATGGGGCCTGGTTTGTGCCCCTTGCCGCGGTGACGGCTGCGGACTCGATCCTGACTGCGGTGGCCGTTGCTCTTGGGCTGCGCCTGCACTCGGCCGGCAATCTGCCGGTCCAGCTTGCCGGCTACCTGCAGTCGAGGCACGTGCTCCTCGTCCTGGATAATATGGAACACCTGTTGGAAGGAGCCGGCAGCATCGCCGAAATCGTACAGGCGGCGCCAGGCGTGCAGGTGCTGGTCACCTCGCGCGAGCAGGTGGGGCTTGCGGGTGAATGGGTCCTGGAGATCCACGGCCTCAACCTGCCGACGCTGCCCCCGCCCCTTGAGACCGGACACCCGCCGCTTGAGGGCGAACATCCCCCGATTGATGGGGGGCTACCGCCAGGTTGGGAAGCAGGCAGTGCCGTCATGTTGTTTCTGCAAGCTGCGCGCCGCGCCGATCCCGAATTTGCGCCGGGTGCAGCGGACTTCGCCCCGATCGCGCACATCTGCCGCATGGTCGAAGGATCTCCACTTGGCATCGAACTGGCAGCGGCGTGGGTGCGCCTGCTGCCGTGCCGCGAGATCGCAGCCGAGATCGAGCGCAGCTACGATTTTCTGGCCACAACCGCGCGCAACGTCCCAGCGCGCCAGCGCAGCCTGCGCGCTGGATTTGAGCATTCCTGGCGGCTTTTGTCCCCAGCAGAACGGCACGTGCTGCAGGCGCTGTCCGTATTTGCCGGGGGCTTCACGCGCAAGGCGGGCGAGGCGGTGGCGGGCGCAGGTCTGCAGGATCTGGCTGTACTCATGGCGAAATCACTGGTAGAGCGTACAAGCGAAAGCCGCTACGATTTACACCCCATCGTGCGCCAGTACGCCGCCGAGAAGCTCGAGGAAGCCGGCGAGGCTGAAGCCGCGGCCCGGCGGCACTGGACCTATTTCCTGGGCATGGCGAGGGATGTCGACGCGGCCCGCAACAACCCGCAGTACCTGGCCCTGGTCGACCAGCTTGAGCTCGAAAGCGACAACCTACAGGCAGCGTTGCGCTACCTTGTTGCGCGGGACGATGGTGCAGCCTGCGACCTGGCCGCGGTGCTGGAACCCTATTGGTCGCGGCGCCCGGTGCGCGAGGCTGAACAGTGGTTGGAACGCCTTACCGAAACGGATACTCCTGACAATGAGCCCGCGATACTCGGAGCGCGTGCGCGTGTGCTGCTTGTCCTGGCGCCCTTGCAACGCAGCATGAGTGGCGCCATGGAAATGATGCACAAGGCGCTGGCGCTGGCGCGCCAGGCCAACGATCGACGCACCACCGCACTCGCCCTGGCTGTCTTGGGCAACGAGGTGATGGTCGTCCCCGATCTGGAAGGCGGCGACGCCTGCTTTGCCGAAGCGCAGTGCCTGGCCGAGGCAGACGGCGATAAGGCAACGCTGGCGACGGTGTTGCTCCGGCAGGCCGATTTCGCACGTCATACGGGCGAACATGCACGCGCGATCGAGCTTTACACCGCCAGCGTTATGCTGGCGCAGGAGATCGGCAGGACTGACCTGGCCTTGGCTGCGCTGTACAGCCTTGGACTGATGGCGCTGCGCCAGGGCGACCCGCAAAAGGCAGTAGCGCTGATCGAACCGAATTTGGAAGTGTGGGCTGCGCTGCATGATCGGGTTGGGCTAGGAAACGCCTACAACCTACTCGCGCGTGCCGTGATGATGCAGGGGGATTACGACCGAGCGCTCGCCCTGATCAATGAGGGTGAGACGATCTTTTACGAGACTAGCTTCGAAAGCAGCAATTACATTGCCATGTCGCGCGGCGACGCCGCGTACGCGCTGGGGCGAGTCGCCGCAGCACGCACATTGTATGAACGGGCGCTTGAGTTTTGTAAGAAATCCTTTGACCCGATCGTAGTGACGTTGTCTCAGCAGGGGGTGGCCCGCTGTGCCATGCGCCAGGGCGACCTGGCGACGGCGCAGCAGGCCATCGAGCACAGCAGGCAGGTCTGCGCAGCTATGCACGAGGGTTTTGCGCGTGCCCTGCTTGCGTTTACGACCGCGGAACTGGCCTGGCTCAGCGGCGACGCTGCGCTGGCCGAAGAACACTTGCGTACAGGTCTACAGCAGGTGCTGCTGCTCGGGGCGCGTCATGCGCTCGCCGAGGGGCTGGAGCTGTGGGCGGCGCTGCTGGCTTCCACTGCGCGTCCCGCCCAGGCAGTGAGGCTCCTAGGGGCAGCCGATGCGCTGCGCCGGCGGATCGGAGTCCCCCTGATGCCGATCGACGAAGAACGGCTGTGTGCGGCAGTTGCAGCGGCCCGCAGTTCGCTTGGCGCCGATGCGTATGCAGCGGCCTGGGAATTGGGCGAGGCTCAAGCGGAAGCCGGGCTGCAGCAGGTGGTAGAATTGGCGCTGAACAACAGTTGAGGCAAGCCCAGTGGCTTGCCTCAACTGTTATCTCCGGTTGCGCAGAGGGTTAGTGATGCTGTACGGAGTGGCGTGCTCTAGGGGACAACAGTTGGCCGGCGTGCCGCACGCGGTCAACGACAGCCTCCTGCAGCCACTGCCATACACGGTGCGCATGCGGGCTGGCCGGCGTCGCCTGGTTCAACAACTGCTGCTGCCGTGCCTGCGCCGACATCTCCGCGTGCCGATCCTTGGCTAGCGCTGCCAGGTTGTCAAAATCGTATGGCGACATCATGGTGCTTGCTCCTTTACTTATTGTCCGGGGCCTCACTCGCCTGCTGTACCCTGCACCTCTATTAAAGCTTGGAACGGCACAGCTTGGGTGGCAGTCAGCGCCACAAAAAGTACTACAAATCAGTGTCGGCGAAACAAGCCCCACGTGCCGCGCTGCCCGTGCCGGCCTGGTGCGGTGACGACAGGAGCGGACACGGGCGGATTGAAAGCGCTTGACAAGCGGAGGGTTGTGCCGTCGTTGTGCCAGGTGCGGCAACGGCGTATACTAGCGGCGCGAGAAACGCACTATCCAAGCGAAGAAGATTAGAGGAACGACATGGCGACATCGAAACGGCTGTGGAAGCCAGTGCGCGACCAGGCCGCCGACAGCTTTTGGATGCTGCTGATCACGGCGCTGTCGATCACGGTGATGGTGACGCGCGTCTACCTGGAACTCACGGGGTATCCACAGGTGGGGGACAGCACCTACCACGTGGCCCATGTGCTGTGGGGCGGGCTGCTGCTGTTTATTGCGGTGGCGCTGCCGCTGTCGATCGTCAACCGCTACGCGCTGTGGGCGTCGGCGGTGCTGGGCGGGATCGGGGCCGGACTCTTTATCGACGAGGTGGGCAAGTTCATCACCCAGAGCAACGACTACTTCTTCCCGCTGGCGTTTCCGATCATATACGGGTTCATCCTGGTCTGCGTGTGGCTGTATTGGCGCATCCGGCGCCACCAGCCGCACGACACGCGCACGCTGCTGTACCATGCGCTGGAGGACTTGAAGCAGGTGCTTGACAACGACCTGGACCCATTTGAGCACCGCGAGCTGCTGACCGAGTTGAAGCTGGTCGCCGCCCAGGCAACCGATCCCAACGAGCTGCGGCTGGCGCAGGAACTGCTGGACTTCGTACAGTCGCGCGAGCTGCGGCTGGCGACCAAGCCTAATTTTGCCGAACGGCTGATCGAGGATCTGCGCCGCGTGTTTGCCAACCGGCCGGCGCGGTGGACGCTGAAGACAATCCTGGTGGTCGGCTGGGGGCTGATGAGCATCAACGCCCTCGCCAAGTTGAGCGCCCTGATCGTCTTGGCAAGCGAGCAGGGACTGCTGCATACGACGCTCGGCGAATTCGTGGTCGTCAGCGGCAAGTCGCAGTACGTGGTAAACAATGAGCCGATGCTCCTGATCACGCAGCTGCTGATCATTGCCGCCGGGTTGATGGCGCTGGCGGCCGCGATCCTGCTGCTTCTGCGCCGAGACGCCGCGGGTGTGCGGATCGGCACGGTGGCGCTGATATTCTCGCTGTGCGTCGTGAATTTTCTGACCTTCTACTTTGCGCAGATTTACGCCCTGCTCGAGGCGGCGGGGCAGGTGTTCTTGTTGGTGGTGGCGGGGCTCTACCGCTGGCGCTTTTTGGATGTGGCGACACGCACGGGGGAGAAGGTGAAGGGAGAAGCGGCGGCGGGGTCGTCACGGTGGTGAAGGTTTGAGGGTCCCTACCGATCGTCAACAGGCAGCAGTTGAGGGTTCCACACGATCTCCCATAGATGCCCGTCCGGGTCTTGAAAGTAGCCGGAATAGCCACCCCAGAAGGTGGACTGGGCGGGCTTGACGATGACCGCGCCGGCGGCTTGGGCTTGCCGCATGACGGCATCAACTTCGGCGCGAGACGAGACGTTGTGGCCGAGCGTGAAGCCGGTAGGGCTTTGCGCCGTTTGCGCGATGCCGGTGTCGTGGGAAATACTTGCGCACGGCCAAAGCGCCAGCTTCAGACCATCTTGTAGATCGAAGAAGGCGACGGCGCCGTGTTCGAATTCGGTGCCGATGATCCCCTCTGTGTGGAGGCCCAGTCCGTCACGATAGAAACGGACGGCGGCTTCCAGGTCGTCGACGCCCAGGGTGATGACGCTGAGGCGCGGCTTCATGGCAAAATGGCTCCTGCGCCGATGCCCAGGCTGGCGAGCAGCTGCACCTGATCGACCGCAGCGGGGGCGCGGGTGACGACGACTGCCGTGAGGGCGGCAGCGTCAGCCCCCCATTGGGTCGCGACCGGCGCCAGCGTGTTGGGGTCGTAGAGCACGGCAGCCAGCTGGTAGTTTCCGGGTGCAACGCCGGGTGGGACGAACAAGCCCAGATGCACTGGCTGGTCGGATTCGGCAGGAACGTCGTTTTGCGCGATGACGTGGCCCTGGGCGTCGAGCAGGCGCAGCGACAACTTGAGCGGGCGGCCGGCTAGGTTCTTGACTTGGAACTCCAGCGGCAGGACTTCCCCCTGCGACACGCCGCGCAGGCCCTGCACCGCCGTGAGCTCCACTTCGGACCATGGCGCCGCCACCGGGAGGTCAGCGAGGGCCCGCGTGGGGCGGCCATAGACCTCCAGCGTCGTATCGCCTGACTGCAGGATCTTGGCAAGATAGCTGTTGTCCGCCACGGCGGCACGGGTGCTGGTGTCATGACGGGCGACGAAGAAGATTGTGCCCTGCAGGTCGCGGAGCGGCGCCAGGCCGGTCTTCCCTTCCGTCTGCGGAATCACGACCCTGTCCGCGCGCAAGTTGTGCACGCCAACCCACACCCCAGTGTCGCCTGAATCGAAAACCAGGTTGGCACCCGGCGACCACAACGCATTCAGATTCTGCGCCACGGAGGCGGTTTCGTTAAGGATCACGGGATAGTCCTGCGGCTGGCGCGGGCCGGCTGCGCGGAAGTAGAGCGTGGCGGTGTCACCATTCGGGAGGGGATAGACCTCGACGGGGGTATAGAGCTGGTGGAACAGCTGATAGCCGCGGCCATCGCTGTGCTCGATGCCGTCAATTACGGCCCGGCCAGGTGCGGCAACGTTGCTGTTGTCGCCATCCTTGACGAGCAGCCAGCGGTTGGCCAAGGCATCGCTCCAGCCGCGGTTCTTATACTCGGTCAGTGTCATGATCTTGACCGTCTGGTTGCTGCGCTCGGCCAAATAGCGGAAGGCGCCGCGGTTCACCTCCCACGTGTTGACGAGAATGCCCAGCGAGTCGGCGTCGCCGTCCGGAGGTTCGCCAATGGCGGCCAGCACGCGTGGGTGGATCCAGTATCCCGGATCGGTCGATCCGGCCGCGGGGAACTGGAGGTAGTCGCCGGCGGCCCAGAGCTGCGATGTGCGGGCGTAAAGCTGTGCGCCGAGCGGCTGATCCACGGTCGTGACCGTGTACATTGTCCACTGGACGCCGAGTACCAGGACCCAGACGGCGGCAATGCCAACGGCAAGCGGCCGGGCAAAGGCTGCCAGGCTGCACGCCAGCAGGATAGCAGCCACCGGCACGAGCGGGGTCAGGTTGCGCGGGTTGGCCTGGGCCAGCAGTGTGAGGAAGACCCAGGAGCTGGCGAAGAGCAGCCAGTAGACGACCAGGGGCTCTGGCGCAGAACGCCAAACGGTACGCCAGTCGGGGCGCGCTTTTTTGACCAGGAGCAGCCAGCCGGCGAGCGCAACCGGGAGGATGAGCGCGGCGGCAAGCGGGCCCATGTGTTCGCCGATCCAGAAGCTCAAATAGCGGGTGTACATTGCGAGCTGGAGCGGGTCCCAGGCCTCCTGCTGGCCGCGATCGGTGCCGAAGGCAACGTCGGACAAGCGCCCGAGGAAGCCGATACGGGGCAGGTACCAGATGCTGGCCACGGCCAGTCGCCAACAGCACTGCACTCCAGAGATTGGCGACGCGGCTGCTGCGGCGCAGGGTCAGGGCATAGAACGTGGCGGCAAAGACGAGGGTCCACAGCAGGGGCAGCCAGTCGCCGAGCAGCATGTGCTGGTCGTGGACATAGGTGCGATTGGGCAGGTACCAGAGCAGGGCAAAGGCGGCCGCGGCAGCGAGCGAAAGCAGGGCACGCCGCCAGTTGAATCGCCGGCGCCTGCAGTGCGCGGCGCTGCGCGCGCCAGAAGTCGTGGCGCCAGAGGACGTAGAGCACGGGGACCAGCAGGTAGATCGGCGTGGTCCACTTGACCAGCAGCATCACGCCCAGGCCGGCCCCAAAGGCCAGCGCCCACCGCCGTGAGACAAAGCCGTCGCTCTTGAGCAGCGCCAGCAAGGCCAGCAGCAGGGCCGTGGTCAGCAGGGTCTCCATGTAGTACAGGCGTGCCATGGCGGCGGCCATCGGCAGGAGGCTGACCAACAGAGCGGCAAACAGGGCCAGCCGGTCACTCGCCACCTTGCGCGCCAGCATGAAGGTTAGCGTGACGATGGCACCCAGCATGACGATATTGGGGATCAAGGCCGTTTGCTGGTCGCGGCCGAAGAGCCAGTAGACGGGCTGCGTCAGCAGGTAGAGGCCGGGCGGCCGGTACTCGTCGAGCACAGTCGCTGCAAACAGGCCCTGCCATGAGGTGGAGGCCAGCGTCTTCGCGACCAAAATGGACTGTTCGAGGTGGCCAGCGGCGTCGCGGCCGACCAGCACGACGTTATGGTAGACCCAGTAAGCGCTTCCGCCTACGGCCAGCAGTACGACGGCCGCCAGGCCGGCATAGACGAGACTGGTTGTGTGGGCACGGTTATGCGGCAGCGCCGCCGGGACGTCTGCCGCTGCGCCGGGTCGTGGGCGCGTCAGGCTTTGCATCATTGTATAGCTTATATCAGTGTTGAGCCTCACGGCCAGATTGCTGCCGTGGTCGTTTGAGCTGCACAGATGCAGCATGATCTCAGCCTTTAGTCGGAGGCAGCAGACCCGACCTAAGTCCGGCCAAATTTTCCAGCCCAAGGCCGACGACGGATTCCCAGGATCCACCTATCCTGGTGAAAGCAAGACTTGTAACGCAGCAATTCACCGTAACGTTCCAGAGGAGGAACCCGATGAGCATCGCACAATTGGCGAAACGAGGCTTTAAGTATGCGCTATACGGTGCAGCCTTGGCAGCGCCACTCCTGTTGGCAGCGGGTGCGAATGCCCGCGGCGCCATGGTCGATTTTTTTGCTCCGGCGCCATTGTTCACGGCACCGCCAATTACGCCGCCAGCCTATGACCCGGCCAAGCCCACAGTCGTGGTGCTGGCAAGCAACAACGGGACCGAGATCACCGACCTGTTAGCCCCGTATGCAGTATTTGCCGCCGCCGAGGCATTCAACGTCTACACGGCAGCACCGGAGCGTACGTTCACACCGTTTATGTGGGGCGGCGTGGACCTGGTGCCGCATTTCTCGTTTGCCGAGCTGGACACGCTGCTCGGTAAGCAGCCGGACGTGGTCGTGGTGCCTTTCATCAAGGATCCGGAGAATGCGGAGATTATCGACTATATCCGCACCCACGCGGGGCCGCAGACAATCGTGGCCTCGATCTGCGGCGGTGCCTACGTGCTGGCGGCGACGGGGCTGGTGGACGACGGCAAGGTCACGACGCATACGGGCGTGTTTTCACTAATCGCCAAGGACTTTCCGCAAGTCGAACTCGTGCGTGGGGTGCGCTGGACCGACAACGGCCGGACCGTTACGTCGGCGGGGATCACGGCGGGTATCGACGCCAGCCTGCACATAGTCGATCGCCTGTTGGGCCGCGAGGCGGCGCTGGCCACGGCGGCCCGGCTCAATTATCCGCACACGCGCTTTCTGGACGACCCAAGCTATGTGCTCCCGGACATTGGGGCGGCGGCGATGATGATGGAGTACAACATGGGCTTTGCTCCGGGCCGCCCCCAGGTGGGCGTCTACCTGCCGGATGGCGTGGACGAGATGGCCTTAACAGCGACGGTGGACACGTATGGACGGTCGTTTGCGGCAATGGTGCAGACGTTTGCGGCAGAGCGCACGGTGGTCCGGTCACGCTTTGGGTTGAACCTGGTGCCTCGCGGCAGTGCGGCAACGATTTCGAACGTGCGGCGGATCATCGTGCCCGAGGCCGGCAGCATATTTGCATTCGACAGCGCGCTCAACGGTTTTGCCGAGTGGCTCAGCGAGGCCGACGCCCGGTATGCGGCCAACGGGCTTGAGTACCCGATCGAGCACCTGCAACTGCCGGCGAAGCAAGTGGCGGTCGAGCGCCTGGCGGTCCCCATGGTGCTCTTGGCGATGGGTGGGATGCTGGTCACAATTGCGAAGCGTTGGGGAGAGCGGCGGAGAAAGAGCGAGGATGGGCATACAGAGGCCGTACGAGGCGCTGCTCACGAGTTTCAGGGGGTAGCGGGTTGAAGGGGGCAGCGCCAGGCGCGGGCCAGCTAGAGAACGGGCAGGCGAACGGAAACGCATGTGCCAGCGCCTGGAGCGCTTACGATGGTGACTTCCCCGCCATGATCTTGGATGCGCTCACGCATCGAGTGCAGACCGAGATGGCCGGGGAAGTCACCAGCGGGATCGAAGCCACGCCCATTGTCGCGGATGAGCATGTGCAGCGACCCGGCCACCACGTTCAGGCGCAGTTCTACCTGCGAGGCATGGGCATGCTTGACGACGTTATGGAGTGCCTCTTGGGCAACACGCAGCAAATCGGCTTTGCACTCGAGCGAAATGGTCGGTTCGGCACAGAATTCGACGGTCATAGCAAGCTGGTGGCGCGCGGCCAGAGCATTGGCCTGTTTTTGCAGGGCGGCGACGAGCCCTTCCTGCTCGAGCGATTCCGGCCGCAGCTCAAAGATAAGAGCACGCATTTCGGTCATGGCGGCCTCCGCCAACTGCAGCACGTAGTCAAGCGGAGTCGCGACACGCTGGGGGTCAATGGCCAGGAGGGAGCGGGCAGTGTGAGCACCCAGGGCGATGCCGTAAAGCGCCTGGGAGACGGAATCGTGCAGCTCGCGCGCCAGTCGCTGCCGCTCCTGGATCGAGGCCAACTGGCGTGCCTGGGCGTAGAGACGAGCGTTTTGGATCGCGACAGCTGCCTGGTCAGCGAACGCCAGTGCCAGTTCGGCGTCATGGTCCGAGAAATGCTGCGGGTCGCCGTGATGCAGGGTCAGCATGCCGATCACCTCGTCACGGGCAATCAGCGGGATGCGCATCCACGAACGTACGCCGGCGTAGAGGGTGGCGAAACGCTCGCCGTGGTCAGCCTGGAAGTAACGGCCCACCGGGTTGTCACCGTGCAGGTCCTCGGCGATAAATGGCTGCCGGCCGGCAATGACATCGCGGTCGATGGGGTTGTCGATAGGAAAGCGAAACTGGTTGATCCAGCCTTTGGGCTTGGGCCCGCGATAGGCACGGCCCAGCAGGCGGTCCCCTTCCAGGCTCATGATCGAAGCGCCGCTGTAGGGGACCACCGTCTGCAGCTGCTCCAGGATCAGGTCGAGCACGGCTTCCAGGTCGAGAGTCAGCCCGATCTGGCGCGAGCTGTGCAGAATGGTGGTGAGCTCACGGGTGCGTTCGGCCACGCGCTGTTCCAGGATCTGCACGGTCGCCGTTTCCTCGCTTACATCGCGGACGATGGCAAGGGCGTGGGGCTGGCCATCATACAGAAAGGCAGTGACGCGCACGTCGGCCACGAAGGTGGTGCCGTTCTTGCGCACCATGGTACCCCGGCCGTGGAACTCGCCCTCGGCCTGGACCCGGGCGAAGAGGCCGCGGAAGGCAGGCAGACTCGCCCCGTGCACCAGGGCGTCAGACGGGAGGCAGCGAAACTCGTCAACCGTATAGCCCCAGAGGCGGCAGGCAGCAGGGTTAAAATCTACCTGGCGGCCGTCCAGGGCATAGATCAGCAGACCGTCGTTGACCGAGTCGAAAACGCTGCGGTATTCCTCGCTGCGGGCTACTGCCCCTGGCGTGATGCCGTTCATGCCGGACGATCGGCGGAAACCAGGCCGGCACGCACGGCATAGAGGGCAGCAGCGGTGCGGCTGGGCAAGCCAAGCTTGCTCAGGATGCTGCTGACGTGGGTCTTCACCGTCTTTTCGCCGATCTGCAGCGAGCGGGCAATCTCGCGGTTGGAGAGACCACCTGCCACCAGGCACAGCACTTCGGTTTCGCGTTCGGTGAGAGTCTCGGGGCTGGCGGGGGATCGCACCTCCTGGACGAGCCTGGCCATCGCCTGAGGCGACAGCTGAACCTGGCCGCCGGCGGCACCGCGGATGGCCTGCAGCAGGTCGGGCGCCTTCGTATCCTTGAGCAGGTAGCCGATCGCGCCGGCGCGGATCGCGGCGGTGATGGAGGCGTCCTCCAAGACGCTGGTCAAGGCGACGACTTCGGTGTCGGGAAGCTCCCGGCGGATGGCGGCCGTGGCAGCGATCCCATCCATGACGGGCATCAGTAGATCCATGATGACCACATCAGGCTGCAGCTGGCGGGCAAGCATAAGCGCCTCGGCGCCGTCGGCGGCTTCGCCAACGACGGCGAAGTCGGGGTCAAGCGAGAGATACATCTTCAGGCCGTCGCGCACGACGGCGTGATCGTCGACGAGCAAGAGCGAAATGGGCATAGTGAGCTGCCTCCTTGGAATGCTCCCAGCACAAAAGAAAGGGGGCGGTACAATGCGCTGCTATGGATGGTGCAATTCTGAGGCGGACAGGTGAGGCCGATTATAGCATGGGACGCGGCTGGAACCCAGGTCGCCGTCACCGTACTGGCGACGACCTGGGTCCCAACGCTGGCGAGGTCTGCTCAACGGGGCAGCAACAGCTTGCGCAGGCGCAGGCTGTTGCCGACGACAAAGATCGAGCTGAAGGCCATGGCACCGGCGGCAAGAATGGGCACCAGGTAGCCCATGGCCGCGGCCGGAATCAAAATCACATTGTAGAAGAAGGCCCAGAACAGGTTCTGGCGAATCGTGCGCATCGTCGCCCGCGAGAGCATGATGGCACGCGGCACGCCGCGCAGGTCGCCGCTCATCAGCGTGACCGGAGCAGCCGCCATGGCCACATCGGTGCCCGTGCCGATGGCGATGCCTACGTCCGCCTGCGCAAGCGCAGGGGCATCGTTCACGCCGTCGCCAACCATGGCGACGACTTTGCCCTCTGCCTGCAGCTGCTTGATCACGGCGGCCTTGTCGCCCGGCAGCACCTCGGCGATCACACGGTCGACGCCCGCCTCCTTGGCGATGGCCTCGGCCGTCTTCTGATTGTCGCCGGTCAGCATGATGACCTCGAGACCCTGCGCGTGCAGCTCGGCGATCGCCTCGACCGAGCCCTCCTTGATGGCGTCGGCCACGGCAATCACGCCGGCTTCTTCGCCGTTGACGGCGACGATCATGGCCGTCTTGGCTTCGGCCTGCAGGCGCACGACCGCCGCCTCGAGACCATTCAGCGGTACGCCCATTGCCCCCATCATGCGCAGGTTGCCCACGAGCACCTCGTGGCCCCCGATGTTGGCATTGATGCCCTGGCCGGGAATCGCCTGGAAGGCATGGATCTGTCCCAGTTCCAACCCGCGCTCCGTGGCGGCCGCCACGATGGCCTCGGCGAGCGGGTGCTCGCTGCCCTTCTCGGCGGCTGCCGCCAGAGCCAGCACGTCTGCTTCACGCAAGCCACTGCTGCCAAGCACGACATCCGTCACCGTCGGCCGGCCGCGGGTGATCGTGCCGGTCTTGTCCAGCACGACGGTGCGCACGGAGCCTGCTCGCTGCAGGGCCTCACTCGACTTGAACAGCAGCCCACGCTCGGCGCCCTTGCCGGTGCCCACCATGATCGCGGTGGGAGTGGCGAGACCGAGCGCACAGGGGCAGGCGATGACCAGGACGGCGATCATGTTGATCAGGGCAGTCGTCAGGCCGGCGCCCGCCACGAAATACCACCCCAGAAACGTCAGGGCGGCGATGGCAATCACGACCGGAACGAAGATGGCAGATACCTGATCGGCCAACTTCTGAATGGGCGCCTTGCTGCCCTGCGCCTCCTCCACAAGCTTGATGATCTGGGCCAGTGCCGTTTCCTTGCCGACTTTGGTCGCCTCGAACTTGAGCAGACCCTGGCGGTTGATGGTCGCACCGATCACCGCCGCGCCGGGCGCCTTTTCCACGGGCAGCGACTCGCCGGTCAGCATGGATTCGTCGACGGTCGACTTCCCCTCGATCACCACGCCGTCGACGGCGATTTTCTCGCCGGGGCGGACGCTGACGATGTCGCCGACCAGCACTTCGTCGGCCGGGATATCCAGCTCGACGCCGCTGCGGACCACGCGCGCCGTCTTGGCGCTGAGACCCATCAGCTTCTTGATCGCCTCGGACGTCTGGCCCTTGGCACGCACTTCCAGATACTTGCCCAGCACGATCAGCACGATGATGACGGCGGCCGTCTCGAAGTAGACATGGTCGCCGAGCGCATTGGAGCCAAGGGCCAGGGCAATCAACACGGCCAGGCTGTAGAAGTACGCCACGCTCGTGCCCATGGCGATCAGCACATCCATGTTGGCGGCGCCGTTGCGCAGCGACTTATAGGCGCCCACGTAGTACTGGCGGCCCACGTAGAACTGGACCGGAGTCGCCAGTGCCAGGAGCAGCCAGTTGAACCAGGGAGCGGCCATCGTGGGCGCCATGCCCTCCATCACCATCAGCATGCCCGGCATGCCGCCGAAGAAGGCGGTCAGCAGGCCGAAGTCGCGCGCCATCGACAGCAGAAAGAGCGGCACAGTAAAGGCGATGCCAACGACCAGCAAGTGGCGCTGGTGGGCAATCTCCTTGTCGCGGGCAACCTGTTCGGCATCCTCGGCGCTGTTCTCTGTGGTCAGTGGTTCAAAGCCGGCAGCGGTGATCGCGCGGCGCAGGGCAGCCTGGCTGACCATCGTTGGCACGTAGCGAATCGTGGCCTGCTGCGACACAGCGTTCACATGGGCTTCCACCACGCCTGCTTCCCTCCTGAGCACCTGCTCCAGGCGTTGGGCATCGGTGGCATCGCCTAAACGCTTGATCGGCACGACGGCCTCGCCCATGGCCACGTCGTAGCCTGCCTTTTGGATGCGGGCGACAATCTCATCCTGGCTCAGTTGTGCCGGATCATATTCGAGCGAAGCGCGTTCCGATGCCAGGTTGACATTGGCGTTTTGGACGGTGGGCAGACGCTTGAGGGTGCGCTCAATCGTGGCCGCGCAGTTGGCGCAAGTCATGCCTGTAATCGGCAGGGTGATCTGCTGGGTGATGTGGGTACTATCTGTCGTCATCTTGACCTCCTGCTATTTCTCGTTTACCCCTCCCCCTATGGGGTGGGGTACGCATAGAGTGTAACATGGGGTGGGTGGGCTGTCAAGCTTTTCAGTATAGGCAATTATGCCTATGCGCGCCGGGTGTAGTTGCGCTACTTTTGTGCGACTTTGGCGCGTATGATAGGCGCGAGCGTACTGTTTTATCCGACCTAGGGAGATTGTGGGATTTTAAACATGCTAAAGCGAGTAATGTTTTGGAGTACAACCTCACTGGCAGCAGTGGTTTTTGCCAGTATGGTGTTCGCTGCGTCAGCAGGCGCGGTGGCGAAGCAGCCTGCACCCACGCCGACGCCAACCGAGATGCCCGCTATGGAGATGGGTGGCATGACAATGCCGGACGCAAGCGAACCGGTTACAGATACGGTTACCGGCCACGACATGAGCGGACATGCAATGGGGTCCATTTCTGGCGAAGACGTGGCGCCCGCAACGGCGACGGCCGGCGCACAGCTGCTGGGCCATGTGCTGGACGGCGACACCAAGGTCTTTACCTTGACGGCTGAGGTTGTGGAGTGGCCGATCATGGAGGGCGTCACGATGACGGCCTACACGTACAACGGTATGGTGCCGGGGCCCCTGCTGCGCGTGACGGAGGGAGACAAGGTGCGGGTCGTGCTGCAGAATCAGCTGCCGGAGGCGACCACTATTCACTGGCACGGTGTCATGGTGCCCAACAGCATGGATGGCGTGGCAGGTGTAACGCAGCCCGCGGTGCAGCCGGGTGAAACCTTTGCCTATGAGTTTGTGGCGAAGCCGGCGGGCAGCTTCATGTACCACTCGCACACTGCCGCCGACAAGCAGGTCGGCCTGGGGTTGTATGCACCCATTATCATCGATCCGGCGCAGTCCAAGGCACCCGTCCCGGAAGTCGACGTGATCATGATGCTGGCGGAGGCACGGGTGGTCGATGGGCAGACTTATGCGGCCATGCCGATGGCAGGTGCTGAGCCCAACTACTTTTTGATCAACGGCAAAGCCTTCCCGGCCACGGAGACGATCCCGGTCAAGCTGGGTGACCGGGTGCGGATTCGCTTCATGGGCATCGGCCAGCTCGTCCATCCCATGCATCTGCACGGCATGCCGTTCAAGATCGTGGCTACGGATGGGCATCCTGTGCCCGAGGCAGCACAGCTGACCAAGGACACGGTGCTGGTGGCGCCAGGCGAACGCTATGATGTGGAGTTTGTCGCCAGTGAGCCCGGGCAGTGGATGCTGCACTGCCATATCCTGCACCACACCACAAACGACGGAGTGGAACCGGGCGGATTGATGATGATGTTCGACGTACGTTAGCCTGCAGGAGAACGGTGACATGACGAGCAAAAAGAGACGAGCTGCGCATCTCGAAGCGCCGGCACAGAAGCGATCCTGGCTGTGGGCCGCCTTTATTGGCGCGGCGGCGATCTTGGTTGCTGCGGCGTTGATGCTGGCGCTCCAGGGACGACAGGCGGCGACCAGTTACACGCCGGAGGTGACCGGCGGTCCCAGCGCCCAGATCGAACAGACCATGTTTGATTATGGCGATGTCAAGCTGGGCCAGACGGTGAAGACCCAGATCCATGTTAAGAATGTGGGGGACAAGCAACTGGCCTTTGCCGGCGAACCGCGGGTCGAAGTCGTCGAGGGGTGCTGACCGCCCCGCGCAGTCGCCGGTCAGACGACACTCAACCCAGGGGAAGCAACGACAGTTGATTTGCAGTTCATGATGCATGCCGGCATGGAAGGCCAGCACGACTTCCGGGTCCATGTGGCGACCAACGACCCGAAGAATCCAGAACAGGAGGTCGTCGTACGGTCAAATTGGGTACCATGATATCGGGCTGGGGGAGGCGCCTGCAGGAGCTGCGGCGGCGGCTGCTGTTCCTGCCACTGCTCCTGCTCCTCTTCATCCCAGCGGCACTGATCGGTTTGCAGCAGCCGCCGCCGATGGCACGGGGTGTGCGCATCGTAGACATCACAGCCGCCGTGCCCCAGGCCGGCGGCTTTCAGCCTGACAGCGTCACGGTCTACGCGGGGCAGCGGGTACAGCTGCGCTTCCGCGCCGCCGACACCACCCACGGCGTGGCGATCGGTCCGGGTCTGGGGATTGACCTCGGCGACCTTGCGCCGGGCGAGGTCAAGATCGTAGACGTGACTTTCCCCGCGGCAGGTACGTACACTTTTTACTGCAACAAGTGGTGCAGCCCCAACCACTGGCGCATGCGTGGGGTGATCGCCGTCGAGGATCCGCGGGCGGGCGACCCGGAAGTGGAGCACGATCCTGTCATCGACAACCTGGCCGCCGAAGGCGTCGACATTGACGCCTACCTGGTGAATGGCGGTGGGCCGGCGCAAGTGCGCAACACGCACGGCAATATGGCAGCGGCCGAGGTGCTGGCTGCCCCGCTCGAGCCGGCAGCCACCCTTTACGCCAAGAACTGTGCCGCCTGCCACGGCGACAATGGCGATGGCAAGGGCTTCGATGCGGCCTCGGCCCCGGTGGCGCCGCCGTCTTTTGCCGATGCCCAACGTATGGCGACCCGGCGCGGCGACGTGTTGTACGCCAAGATTCGCCGGGGCGGGATGGGAACCGGGATGCCCAACTTTGGGACGTTGTTTACGCCCGAGGAGACCTGGGCACTGGTCGATTATCTTAGACAGCTGGCGCACGGGGGGTGACACCGGTGAAGTGAAGCTGTGACGTGCATGCCGTGCATGGGATGCGCAGCCGGTGTACATGGCGACTGTCAGCTTAGCTTTTGGCCGGGGTCGATTTTGACGTTGCGGAACTCGACTTCGATGGGGTAGGCAAAGCGGCGGCCGTTTTCTTTGTCGTGACGCATGAAGTCGGGGGTATCGACGCGGACGCGCAGCGCGTACTCGCCAGGGCCCGGTACCTGCCAGTTGCGGCCGTAGTGATAGAGCCAGGGGTGCCAGAGAAAGGGCTGCAGATGGGTGCCGAGCTCGCTGCCCTTGGCGTCGACGATAGTGGCGTGGACGGTCAGGCCGGGGATGAAGCGGCCGTCGGCGCCATCGCGGACGACAACCTCGACGTGCACGTTCTCGTCCGTGGGGTTGTGCCAGACCAGCTCGCCGTCCTCGAGCATGTACATGCCTTCGGCGTGTTCGACGGCATAGCCGATCAGGTAATCGCCGGCCCGGATCTCGGCGCCGTGGGCTTCTTGCTGCGTCATGTGCTCGACGGCGCGGGCAAACACGTCACCCTGTTGGCGGGCAAGCTTGAGCTGCTCTTCGGTGGCCTCATCGCTGGGCACCATGGGCGGACTGCCTGTTTTGGGGTTCATCATATGGTTGGCTCTCCTTGATGGAAGAGTCTAGCGTAAGTAAGTGTGCCGTCCACTTATCCACACATAAGATACAGATACTGATTGGGTACGGCTTTCTTGGTATGGGGCGCAGTGAGGAGGCAGGCGCCGACACAAGGTCGGTCGGCGCCTGCGGTCCGAGTATGCCCTGATTGGCTCACTCGCTTTTCTGGCGCAGCAGGCGCGCCGAGTTGGCCAGGATACCCAGATCCGGGATCGACTGCGCCGCCGCGGCCAGCATGGGCGGCAGGAAGCCAAAGGCAGCCAGCGAAAGCCCGACCACGTTGTAGACGGCCGGTGAAGATCAAGTTCATCTTCACCACGCGCATGGTACGCTGGGCGATCGCGAAGACCGTCGGGACAAGCAGCCAGTCGCTGCGCATCGAGCGCGATGTGGGCGGCCTCCAGGGCCACGTCGGCGCCGGCCGCGCCCATGGCAATGCCGACGTCGGCCTGGGCCAGGGCCGGCGCGTCGTTGACGCCGTCGCCAACCATCACCACCATGTGGCCGCGGGCCTGGTACTCCTTGACGATGGCGATCTTGTCCTCGGGCAGCAGCTCGGCCCGGTAGGCGACGCCCAGGCGTGCGGCCAGGGCAGCCGCGGTGCGCTCATTATCGCCTGTCAGCAGCTCGACGTGGGTGATGCCCAGCGTGCGAAGCCGCGGCCAGCGCCGCCGGCACTTCGTCGCGCAGCGTGTCGGCGGCGGCAAAGACGGCGGTGGGCTCGCCATCGCATGCCATGTACAGCAGGGTCTTGCCCTCGTCTCGAGCGCTGCGCAGCGCCGGCGATCGAGCGGGCGGCAGTCTCGTTGATCGTCTCGGTGGCCGGCTCGGTGGGCAGCGCCACCAGGCGGCGGCTGCCGACTTCGACGCGCTGGTTGGCGACGGTGGCCTGGACGCCGATACCGGGCAGCGCCGTGAAATCCTGCGGATCGGTGAGCGGGCAGCGCCTGCTGCTGGGCCGCCCGGCGCAGCGCCTCGGCCAGGGGGTGCTCCGAATAGCGTTCGGCCGAGGCCGCAAGCAGCAGCGCGCGTCAGCGGCAGACAGCCCGTTGAGCGGCACGACGTCGGTGATCTGCGGCTCGCCCGAGCGTGAGCGTGCCGGTCTTGTCGATCAGCAGCACGTCGGCCTTGGCCAGCGTCTCCAGGTACTTGCCGCCCTTGATCAGCAGCCCGTGCTTGGCGGCGGCGCCGATCGAGGCCAGCATGGCGATGGGCGTCGCCAGCGCGATCGAGCAGGAGCAGGCCACGACCAGCACGGCGGCCGTGGACAGCGGGTTGCGGCTGATCAGGAAGGTGAGCAGGGCAATGGTGGCGACGATGGGCAGGTAGTAGCCGGTAAACTTGTCGGCAAAGCGCTGCACGTCGGCCCGATGCGCCTCCGCCTCTTCGACCATCTTAACCACGCGGCCAAAGGTGGTGTCCGGGCCCACGCGTGCCGTGCGCACGCGCAGGCTGCCCAGCTGGGCGATCGTCGCCGCAAAGACCTGCGCGCCCGGCCCGGCATCCACCGGCACGGACTCGCCGGTGATGGTGGCCTGGTTGATGGTGGCATGGCCGGCGATCACCTCGCCGTCGACCGGGATCAGTTCGCCCGGGCGGACGACGACCACGTCGCCGATCTGCACGGCGGCGATGGGCAGCTCGACTTCCTCTTCGCCTAGATCGCCGCGCGCGCGACACGGGCCGTCTGCGGGCGCCAGCGCGGTCAGTTCCTTGACCGCGCGGCGGGCGCCCTCGGCCGTAAACTTTTCGGCGTAGTCGCCGACGCGCATAAAGAAGACGACCACGGCGGCCGTTGCCCACTCGCCGACGGCCAGTGCGGCCACAACGCCAATGGTCATCAGCGTGTGCGAGGTGACCTGGCGCTGGGCGGCCGCCCGTGCCACGTTGGCGAAGATCGGCCAGCCGGTCACCAGCACCAGCAGCGCGCCGAACCAGAAGGGCACCAGGGCGGTGATCTTCTCAAACAGCCCCAGCCACTCGCCGGCCACCACGATGAAGAGCACGGCGCCGAAGAGCAGGGCAAAGAAGGTCAGCACGCGGCGCGTGAAGTTGGCGGGGACTGCGGCGGCGGGCGGCGCATTCTCTGCGGGCACCTGGTAGCCGGCGCCTTCGACGGCCCGGCGCAGGGTGGGCATATCCACCAGGTTGGCGTCCAGCCGCACGATCGCCTTTTCGGCGCCGAGCAGCACGTTCGCCGATGTCACGCCGGGCAGCTTCTCGATCGCCTGCTGCACATGCAGTGCGCACTCGGCGCAGTCCATGCCCTTGGACGGGAAACTCGATTGTCTTGGTTGCGGTCACCGTGTTTGTCCTTGTTGAACCTATACGTCAAGCTGAAGTTCGGCTGGGGCGGAGTAACGCGTGCACTGGTAGACACCCTGGGCGACATCGGACAGCACCTCCTCGGCCAGGCGCAGCAGGCGGTCGATCCGGTCGTCGGCAAGGCGGTAGTAGGTGTAGCGGCCGCGCTGCTCGCTCGTCACGAGGCCGCAGTCGCGCAGGCAGCCCAGATGGTTGGAGATGTTGGACTGGCTGAGTCCGGTCGCCTGGTCGATCTCGCCCACATTGAGCGGCCGGGCACGCAGCGCCTCCAGAATGGACAGCCGGGACGTATCGGCAAAGCCACGGAACAGCTTGGCTTTCAGTTCGAGTTCGAGTTTTTCGGAGATTGGCAGCATCCAGCGATCCTCTTGCATCATGATATCAGCATTCAATGATGTAATGATAGATTGTAGCGAGGAGATTGTCGAATTGGAAGATGGGGGGTGAGGGGAACGGCCCTGTCTCGGCGCAGAGGGATTGGGGTAGGCGGTATGATGCTGCGCCGCGGTGACGCCATTTGACAGGGGGCGCAGCAACCAGTAATATATAAATGAATGCTTATGCGTTGTGGGGTACGACATGAGAGAACGTATTACCATTTGTGCCGATGACCACGATGATCCGGCGCTGGCACTGGCGGCGCAGGATCACTTGCTGGACGGCGTGACGGCGACGCGGACCGCCGAGTTGTTTGCAGCGCTGTCTGACCCGACGCGGGTGCGGATCGTCGGGCTGCTGGCCCATACGGAAATGTGCGTGGGCGACCTCTGCCTGGTGCTGGGCATGAGCCAGCCGGCCGTTTCGCACCACCTGCGCCTGCTGCGCAACTTGCGCCTTGTCACGGCGCGCAAAGAGGGCAAGCACGTCTTCTATTCCTTGGTCGACGACCACATTCACCAGCTGTTTCACCAGGGTGTCGACCACATTCAGCACGGGTAGAGCGCATTTTTTTTGGCATAACGCATTAATCCATGTTTATGTGTTTATAGGTGTGAGATGGAAGAATTAGAGGTTGTAACTGCCCCGACACCTGAGGTGGGAGGGCACGGGCACGATCACGGCAGCGCCCCTGCATTTCTGCCACACTGGGTGCAGGAACGGTGGACGCTGGCCTTGGTGGCAGTGGCGGGCGTGTTTCTCGCCATTGGCTGGATCGGCGAGACGTTCCTGGGGCTGCCGTCCCAGGTGGCGCTGCTGTTCTACCTCATGGCGTATGTGGCCGGCGGATGGGACGTAGCTACCCATGCCATACCGGGACTGCTGCGGGGCAAGTTCGACACCGACGTGCTGATGCTGGCGGCAGCGGCCGGCGCAGCCCTGCTGGGCGAGTGGGCAGAGGGCGCCTTTCTACTGTTCCTGTTCAGCCTCGGCCATGCCGGCGAGCACTATGCGCTGGACCGTGCCCGCAACGCTGTCAACGCGCTGGGGGCGCTGATGCCCAAGACGGCGCACGTGCGCCGCGGCGGCCGAGTGGAAGAGGTGGACGTGGCGAGCCTTGCCGTGGACGACGTCGTCGTGGTGCGACCGGGCGACCGCATCCCGGTGGACGGTGCCGTGGCGGCGGGGAGCAGCACGGTGGATCAGGCGGCGGTGACGGGCGAAAGCGTGCCGGTGGCAAAGCAAGCCGGCGACGAGGTCTTTGCCGGGACGGTGAACCAGGAGAACGCGCTGGACGTGCACGTCACGCGGGTTGCAGCCGACAACACGCTGGCCCGCATCATGCGGATGGTGCAGGAGGCGCAGAGCCAGCAGAGCCCCACGCAGCAGTTTACCGAGCAGTTCACGCGCTGGTTTGTGCCCGCAGTGTTGGTGCTGGTCGCGCTGGTGATTGTGATTCCGCCGCTCGTGAACCTGATGCCGCTGAGCGACAGCTTCTATCGCGGCATGCTGCTGCTGGTGGCGGCCTCGCCCTGTGCGCTGGCCATCGGCACGCCGGCGGCGGTGCTGGCGGGGATTGCCCAGGCGGCGCGCCACGGCGTGCTGATCAAGGGCGGCGTCCACCTGGAGAATCTCGGCCGCGTGCAGGTGATGGCGTTCGACAAGACCGGCACGCTGACGGAGGGCCGCTTTGCCGTCACGGACATCGTGCCGCTGGGCGACGCAGGTGAAGAGCAGGTGCTAGCGGCTGGCGGGGGCTGTGGAGCGGCAGTCCAACCATCCACTGGCGCAGGCCGTGGTGCGGGCGGTCGAGGAGCGTGGGCTGCAGACGCCGGCGGCGGAGAACGTGCAGAATACGGCCGGGCGCGGGCTGCAGGGGAGCTGTCGAGGGAAAGACGGTGCGGGTCGGTTCGCGGGCCTTTTTCGATGGGGCAGACGGCGCCAAGGTGGATGCCGACGCAACTGCCAAGATTGACGAGTTCGAGCGGCAGGGCAAGAGCACCATGCTCGTAGCCGTCGACGGGCGGTTGGTGGGGCTGCTGGCGCTGGCGGATCAGCCGCGGCCGGGGGTGGCTGGGGTACTCAAGCAGTTGGCAGAGCTGGGGGTGCGTAAGCTAGTGATGCTGACCGGCGACAATCCGCAGGCGGCGCAGCGGATCGGCGCCGAGGTGGGTGTCACCGACGTGCGGGCGGGGCTGCTGCCGCAGGACAAGCTTACCGCCATCCAGGAGCTGGCGCGCGAGCACGGGCGGCTGGCAATGACCGGCGACGGGGTCAACGATGCCCCGGCGCTGGCCACGGCGACGGTAGGCATTGCGATGGGTGGGGCGGGGACGGCGGTGGCGCTGGAGACCGCGGACGTGGCGCTGATGGCGGACGATCTGGGGAAGCTGCCGTTTGCCGTGGGTCTCAGCCGGGCGAGCCGGCGGATCATCGTGCAGAACGTGGTGATCGCGTTGGGGGTGATCCTCGTATTGATCTTGACGTCGGTGCTGGGGGTCGTACAGTTGAGTGGGGCCGTAATTTTTCACGAGGGCAGCACGATCTTGGTGGTGCTCAATGCGCTGCGCCTGTTGATCTACAATAAGTAGGCGTTCCCCAAAATGGTCCATTATGATCAGCAGGCGCAGATGGCGCACGATTCTGGCTATATCCCCGCACTCAGCATCCCGCAACTTACGCACTACTATAATGCGTCGCTGGCGACCATCTTCCAAGAGTGGCGCCCTCGCATGCGGCTAGTCGACGCGCTCCAAGTGCAGCCGTTAGCCCAGTCGGTCACGGTGCCTTAGCGAAAGCAGTCGCAACGCTGCTGGGTGGATTTGAGGAAGTAGCAGAAGGTAATGGATAGCTACCATCCGCCACATCTGCTTCATTTTGCACCCGTTCGATGATAGCATCGTTGGGCGAGTTGCGCTCGTCACTCCGGGCGTGATAGCGGTTCTGGTACCTTGGCCGTGATACTTGGTCAGGTGGCGGTTCGTGGCTATAATGTGTTACGAGACGTTGTGCACACCCTCTGTTCCTCCACTTACTTTCCTGGTTTCGTATGGATATTCATCACTTCTTTGCAGCGAATCGCGATATAGTCCTATTCGCCTACGGCCAGGTGTTCTTCGTGCTGGGGATGGCGATCGCATTGCAGTCATGGCGCCACAGCCGCCTCGTGCTGGCGCGCAGCCTCCCGTGGCTGGCAGCCTTTGGCTTCGCGCATGCGTTGCATGAATGGGGTTATATCTTCATCCCGCTGCAGCAGGACTACGTGGCACCTCCGTTCATCGGGATGCTGATCGGCGCGCAGGCTGTGCTGCTTGCCCTGTCGTTTGCGCTGCTGTTCCAGTTTGGCATCGAGATCCTGCGCCCGCTTCCCGGTCATTGGCGCTACCTCCGCTATCTCCCTGCCGGCCTGCTGCTGCTGTGGCTTTGGTGGGCGTTCTTCCCCGCCCTGTTCACAACCCCGAGCATGCCAGAGTGGATGCTCAATACGAGCATCGCCGCCCGCTATGCGCTCGGCCTGCCTGGGGCCTTGGTCGCTGCCTATGGTCTGCGCCGGCACACGCTCCGCCTGATTGCACCCCTGCAATCGCAGAAGGTGGTCAGCATGCTGCGCCTGGCGGGCATCGCCTTGGTAGGCTATGCGGTGCTGAGCGGGCTGTTCGTCGCCCGCGCGGCCTTCTTTCCTGCCGACCGGATCAACGAGGATGTGCTTCAGCTCTGGACCTCGATACCGGCGCCGGTGTTCCGGAGCATACTTGGTCTCACCCTCACTATTGCAATCATCCGGGCGCTCAGTATGTTCCAGGTCGAGATTGACCGGCGCTTGGCAACGCTGGAGGAGAGCCAGATCTTGTTGGCAGAACGCGAGCGGATCGGCCGCGACCTGCACGACGGCACGCTGCAGAAAATCTATGCGGTAGGCCTGCTGCTGAACAGCACCAGGGCCGAACTCGCCGAGAAACAGGCAACCAAGGCCAGCGCGCGCGTCCAGCAGAGCGTTCAACTGCTCGACGAGGCAGTGACGGATATCCGCAAATATATCGGCGAACTGCAGCCCCAGCCAGACAGTCGCAGCCTTGCACTTGGCCTGCAGGACATGGCGAGCGCCGGCCATCTCGGCAACCTGCTCGACGTAAAGCTCAGCCTGGATCTGCCCGAGAACCGGCCGCTCTCACCTTGGCAAGTACGCCACCTTTTGGCTATTGCGAACGAGGCGCTGAGCAACGTGGTCCGGCATGCGCAGGCCACTACCGTCGATATCAACGCCGGCAGCGACGAGCAGCATCTCTCACTGTGTATTGCCGACAACGGCCGCGGACTGCCGCCGGACTACGTGCTAGGGTACGGCCTTCAGAATATGCATGACCGGGCGCACATGCTCGGCGGCACAATTCACATCCAGTCTGGCACGCGCCAGGGCACACATGTCCTGATCGAGGTTCCTTGGAGCAATGTCAATGAGCAAGCTGCGTCTCCTGCTGGTGGATGACCACCAGGTGGTTCGGGTCGGCCTGCGCGCCGTGCTTGGATGGTGAATCAGATATCGAAGTGGTAGCCGAAGCTGCTACGGCGGCCCAGGCGGTGCTCCAGGCGGGCGAATGGCAGCCCGACGTGGTGATCATGGATGTACGGCTGCCCGACCGCAGCGGGTTGGCCGCCTGCCAGGAAATTCGGCAGCGCTGGCCGCGCATCCAGGTGCTGGTGCTGACGTCGTATGCGGACGAGGAACTGGTGCTCGAGGCAATCTCGGCCGGTGCGGCCGGGTACATTCTCAAGCAGCTAGACACCAATGAGCTGGTCAAGCTCGTGCATGCTGTGGCGCGCGGAGATGCCGTGCTCGACCCCATCGTGACACAGAAGCTGCTGCAGCGCGTGCGGCGGGCTGAACACGAATCACACGAGGCTGCGTTTCGCGACCTGTCGGAGCGAGAACTCGATGTGCTGGCGCTGGTGGCGGAGGGCAAGACCAATGCTGAGATTGCGGCACAGCTCAATTTGAGCGAGAAGACGGTCGGCAACCATGTCAGCACGATATTGAGCAAGCTCAACGTGACCAACCGGATCGAAGCGGCTACCTATGCCGTGCGCAACCACATCGAGCGTATCCGCCCCAGTTGAGCTATAGAAAGTGAGCCGCTCCTGGTCGGCTTGACCAGGAGCGGCTCACTTTCTATGTTGGATCCGGCTTGAGGCTTATTCTTGTACGAAGAAACCAAAGATCGGGGGGAAGGTCAGGGCGAAACCGAGGGCGATCAACGTAAAGGCCCACATAGCCGCGGTTTGAATCTTTGGATTCTTGTCCTTGAGGGCGAAGTGCAGGATCGCCCAGGCGATCAGCCAGGCGATGACGCCGACGCCGACTTTGCCCGTCAGCGGTCCAGTGGGCTTGTACCAGTTCAGCCCATCCTTGACCGTGGTGTTGTACTCGGCGATGGTGGTAAACAAGCCGATCATGAAGCAGCCCACGCCCGAGGCGATAAGGGCAGCTGCGGCCGGACCGGTAGGCGCAACAGGCTTGGTGATTTCTTGCATGGTAGTCATATCAAAATCTCCTTAGAGCTTCCATAAATCTCGTCGTGCGGGTCGCCGGCAGTTACAGGATCGGCGCAGCCTTGGTAATCAAAGCGCCCATCAGGCCGGCGACGGCTGCTGCTGCAAACGCCAACAGGAAGACGCCGATGACAATGTTACGCAGGGCGCTGTTGCCTGCCAGTTGGCCGCGGTAGCGCCAGACGATGTAGGCCACGGCGGTGGCGAGTAGCGGCGCAAACCAGGCAACATGCTCCTTCCACTCCATCCCAAACGCATGCCACTCCTTGAGCCCTTCGTTGGCTAAGAGGAAGTAACGGGGGAAGGCACGCAGCGCGTCACCCGTCGTGCCGTCCGGCGGGGCGGCGCGGTACCAGGTGTAGACAATGAACGTGCCGGTGATGCAGGTGAGCCAGGCAACCACGGCCATGGCGATGGTGCCGATGTCCAGACGGCGCAGGCGCTCCTGCATACCCGTCACCGTCACCCACTCGGGCCGCAGGCTGTAGAGACCGGCCAGGCCGCCGGCAAAGGTGAGGAGGAACAAGCCGCCCAACACCATGCCGTGAATCAAACCCCATAACTCTTTGCTTGTAAGAATCATACGTCGAACACTCCTCTGGAATAGCTGCCAATTCAGCGATAGCCATAGTGTAGGTCTGGCGTGCAGCGCCATCCAGGGGAGTGTTCCTTGTTTTGATAGGGAGGGTTCTCTAATGATGTGCAGTGGATTCAGGCATCAGGACAACGCACAGGGCTGGAGCAGCCGCTCCAGCCCTGTACTGTTGATTGGGACTCTAACGAGTTACTGTTGGAAGACCAAGGTGTTTGCGCGCTGCTGGAATGCGTGGCGCACCTGGGCGTTGTCAAAGACCGCCACGCCGAAGTAGTAGGGCTTGGTGAGGTCGTCGAACTGCACATCAAATTCTGAACCTGTCACCAATGGCCGGCCCAGTTCCAGCGTCCAGACGCCGTCGGCCCATTTCCAGCCGGCGGAAATGTTGGCGCGGTCACCCACGAACGGCGACTTGATGATGGCAGGAATCATGTCGCCGGCCGCAAACAGGCTGTCATCAAACGGCACTTTCTCCTCATCCAGGATGTAGCCGGGGGCGCCGTCGCGCGGGTAGCCTTCGGGTCCCATGAAAGCCGGCAGCGTCTTGTCTTCGGTCTGATTGTCTACGTAGCCGCCACTATCCTTGGGATCGCTGTGCCGGCCTGCTTCCGGCGTGTCGGGCGAATACTGCGTCGAGTCGAGATATTGATCGTCGACCTGGTTCATGTTGCGCACTGACTTCCAGTGCCAGATGTCGCCCATCTGCCCCTCGCCGGCCGTGAACTTATTGCCGTAGGGCTTGACGGCTTGTTCCTTGTCCAGGTGGCACGCTGTGGCGCAGCCGAGGCGCGGGAAGTCCTCAATGCTGTCGTTGATATCCCAGATCATGGCCATCTTGTCTTCATAGTAGACGTTGTTGTCACCGCCCTTGTCATTGGGATCGCTCAGCTTCTTCCAACTGCCGTCTTCTTGTTTCTGCCACGGGCTGCGCACAAAGCTCTCCGTTGCATCCGGCCAGCTGACGAGGAAGTAGATCATGTCGTCGGTGTAGACAGACTTGAGCGTGACCTCGTTCTTCTCAGTATTGGCGCCGTGGGCAACCTTGACATTCAGCGGGGCGGCGTCAGCCCAGAATGCCTCGTCGGCCACGCCGTCGAGTGCGGGGGCTGTCGGCCACCTTGGCCGCCACGATGGTGCCACGCGCAGTAGTTGGCGCAGCGGCTTCGGCAGCAGGTGCAGCTGCTGCACCGGGTGGAGGCGCCTGCACCGGCCGACAGCCCGCCACAACCAGCAGCGCACACAGCGCTGCGACTGCGATCAAAAAGCGACGCATTGTTCTCATAAACGCGATCCTCCCCTTGCAAAAGGTTGAGTCTGGAAATGGTATATTAGATTGATAGAAAGGGCGCTGATGTAGATGTGCTCACGCGGCGCCAGTGCGCGCCTGTGAAACAACCTTTAAGTTAGTATGGCCGAAGACGGCGAAGTTCAACAGGGTAACTCTCCCTAGCTTTGCTGGGGAGACCTCCCGATCGGTGCCGTGATTGGTGCCGTGCCAGCCCACGATCGGCGCAGGACACAGCACATCACTGCGGGTAGCCACGCAGTAACTCGTTACTAGAACTTGACCATGAAGGCGGTGAAGTACATTACGGCCACGCCTAGGGCAACGCCGGCGAGATTGGTCCAGGTCAGGGCGGGGGCCTGGTGGCGGGCGGCGTCGTTGACGACCAGCTTGCCCACTTCCCAGATGACCTGGACGATGGCGCCGAGGCCGATGCCCAGGAAGATCGTGGCGGCGACGGGGTTGAAGACGAAGCCGCCGACCCAGACGCCCAGGATGGCGGGGCCGCCGGCCAGCAGCGCGAGCAGGGCAAAGTGCCAGAGTGGCGGGCGCTGGCGGGTGAGCGGCGAGACGATGCCGACGCCCTCGGTGATGTTGTGGAGCGTGAAGCCGAG
This sequence comes from uncultured Chloroflexia bacterium, assembly GCA_963701415.1. Classification (GTDB taxonomy): domain Bacteria; phylum Chloroflexota; class Anaerolineae; order Caldilineales; family Caldilineaceae; genus Fredericiella. Next base: position 696,660 of record CAVPAH010000009.1, on the reverse strand, counting down.
CACCAGGAAGGTGCCCAGGGCGGCTTCGCCCAGGCCAAAGGCGGCGCCGATGGCCAGGCCCTCGCCGAGGTTGTGGAGGCCGATGCCGAGGGCGATCAGGTAGGCGATCTGCAGCGGGGTGCGCGGGGCACCGCCCTTGCGGCGGCCGGTGGCCAGGAGCACGCCGAGCGTGAGCAGGGCCACAAAGGCGACCAGCGGCACACCCTGCCAGAAGACGGGCAGTTCGGCGGCGAATTCGAGCGCGTCGAGCCAGGTGCTGACGGCGAGGTAGAGCAGCAGGCCGACGGTCAGGCACAGGACGAAGTTCATCACCGTGCGTCCCGAGCGCCGCAGCAAGGGATACCAGAGCATGCCCAGCACGATGGGCACGATGCCGACGTACAGCCCCAGCAGGCCGAAGCGCACGAAGAGTGCTGAGCGATGGCTGCGGGCTCTGCACGGCGGCCGCGATCTCGCCCTCAAAGGTCACGCCGAGCGAGGTAACGAACTTCACGACGTGCAGCTCATCGCGCACCCAGGGATAGGGGATTGCGAAGGTCGCTTGCCCGAGGCGCGGGATCGTGGTTGAGGGCGACGCCGTAAAGGACCAGTAGGCATCGTCCACCGCGACCTGCGCCACGGTGACTGCCTGCGGGCCGTCGTTGACGACCTCGACCTGGATCATGCCTGGCTCCGGCAGCGTGATCCGTTCCACCGCCAACTGCTCGACAGGCGGCCCCGCTCAATTCGCTCAGCCCGGCGCCGGTAGCAACGATGTAGGCGAGAACAAGGCCCAACAGCAGCAGCGGCAGCAGGAGCAGCAGCCATGTCAGCGCCGGCGAGGCAGGCTTGGCCGCGCGTACTTCCTCAACGTTCATCGCACTACCTCCTTGGAAACCGGATCGACCGTGCTGCCTGCGATGCCGAGCTGGTCCCACTCGGCATCGACGCCTGCCTCCGCCAGGCCGTTGGCCCAATCAGCTTCGGGCAGCGCCCGGAAGAAGCCCATCCAGCCCAGCTCGGCGAACTCGCTCTGGTGGGCGTGGAACATGTACAAGCCCGGCCAGCGATAGGAGAACTCGACCAGGCCGCGCTGCGCCTGGCACTGCATGATGGTGTCGACGGTGCGGTGGGTCGGTTCGAGGGTGGTGCCGTGGTCGTAGTAGTCGAAGAACTCGGCGTGCAGGTGGAGCGAGTTGATCGGGTCGAACTCGATGATGTTGATCAGGTAGATCCGCACCCGCTCGCCGACCTTGATGGGGATCGGGCGGCGGGCAAATTCGTGGCCGACGGTGTTGACGGCGTAGATCTCGTTCTCGTTGTCGAAGTTGGTGTCGAAGGCGTTCATCATCATCATGAATTCGCGCGCCGGCGGGCGGCCCTGGGCGGGGTCGACGATGAAGGCGCCGTACAGCCCCTTGTGGATGTGGCGCTTGAGCGGGGCGGCGTGGCAGTGATAGAGATGGCAGCCAAACGGGAAGGCGTCAAACTCGTAGGTGAACTCCTGGCCGGGCTGGATCTCGCCGGGACCGATGCCGGTGACGCCGTCCATTTCGGCCGGGTGGATGCCGTGAAAATGCATCGTGTGCGGGTGGCTGCCGCCGTTGTAGAAGTGGATGCGGATGCGGTCGCCTTCGGTGCAGCGGATGGTCGGCCCGGGCACGCGGCCGTTGTAGGTCCAGGCGGGGAAGAGGATGCCGGGTGCGATCTCGATCTCCTTGTCGGCGGCAAAGATTTCGTACTCGCGCAGGCGCTGGCCGCTGGGCAGGGTGCTGACTTTGCCATAGTCCCAGTCGACCAGCATGTGCATGGGGTCGAAGCCGTTGACGGCAGGGTCGACGGCGCCGACGAGCATGGATTGGCCGTGGGCGTGGCCGGGTGCCGGGGTTGTGTCGCCGGGCATGGACATACCGGGCATAGCGCCGGCGGGGGCGGTGGCAGGCGCAGATGCGGGCTGTAGGAGTACGCCGGCGGCGCCCAGGGTCGAACCCAAGCCAAGGCGGAGGAAGTCACGCCGTGCCAGGAACTGGCGTACTGTGTGATGGAGCATGGAATCGACTTTACCTCTCACTAGTAATACCTCAAAATTATCTTAGTTTAGACTAAAATACATCTTTTGTGGGGCACTGTCAAGCAGGTGCCATTATGCGGGTTGGAAGTGGACCGCATCCTTTTTTCATGGAGGCGGCGCGACATGTCCCGGGGACGGGCGAAAGATGAACTTTCGCCGGACGTCCCCGGGACAGAGGGAGGCACGAACGACGTACCTATCCTTTGGACAGTAGAAGTCCTGCCCTTTGGTCGATCCGACAGCAGGTCTCGGGGCGCGATACTGCAGGTGTCATGTCGATAGCCTTGTTACATGCAACAAAGGAAAACAAGTCATTATGCCTGCGCCTGAACTTATCCTTAACGGTTTGAGCAATATTGCAAATCAATGGTGGCTGCTGGCGGCGGCCTGGCATGCCTATTTTGCCGTGTTGATTGTCGGGCTCATCCTCGGCGTGCGCCCTTCCAGCGCGTGGCCGGCATCCTGTTGGCGCTGCCGCTGCTCTCGGTCAGTGTCCTGGCCTGGACGGCCGCTAATCCCTTCAACGGAGCACTGCTGGGGTTGGCCGGCGTGGCACTGATCGTGCTGGCGTTCCGGCTGCCGGACGAGCAAATCCAGATTGCACCGTTGTGGGTCGTGGTTGCCGGCGCGCTCATGTTTGTCTTCGGCTGGGTATACCCGCACTTCTTGGATACGTTTCCGGTTTTTGCGTACCTATACGCGGCGCCGACGGGCCTGGTGCCTTGCCCCACACTGTCGATCGTGATTGGGCTGGCGCTGATTGCTGGCGGCCTTGATTCACGGCTTTGGACTACGGTCCTGGCTGCCACCGGCCTCTTCTACGGTCTCTTTGGCGCTCTGCGGCTCGGTGTCACCATCGACATCGTGCTGCTGCTGGGTGCCTTGGTTGTCCTGGTGGTCGTCTTCGTGCCCAAGCTGCACGCTGCAAGGCCTGCCCCTGCGCATTGATGATCGGGCCGTCCTGCAGACACGCCAGGGTGTGGACGTATTCGTGGCGCAAGGTTTGCGGGCGGCCCCAGCAGTGCCGGCGGTTGATGGAGCAGCAGTGGGAATGAACGCCCGGGGACGCGCAAGTGCGCACGTGGGGCGTGCGCACGAAACAATAAAATGGGTGGATGTACGGGGTGGGGCGAGCCCGTCAGGCCATGTGCCTGGTAAGCGGCGCCCGTCTGGGCATGGACACGACGAGGATAACCAGGATCAAGGTCATGCACAGGGCCGAGGTCAGGCACCAGACGCAGGTTGCCCCGATGACGAAGGGTTCCAGGAACGTCAGGTAGATTGAAAATGCAGCGCCGAACAGGGCCATGACCAGCAGGGCGGAGGCAGCCAGCCGCTGCAGGTGGTCTTTCCCCCAGTGCATTAAGGCCCACGCCACCAGGATGGCGGCGTAACCGAGGGTGCCAAGTACCCCGATCGGAAGCCAGCCAAAGAGCGCGGCGTACTCGCTCTGCTGGACAGTATTGCAGTCGCCGATGGGGCCGCAGATCGCGGACGAATGGGAAGTCTCGACGAACGCCATGTAAATAGAGACGCCGAGGCCGATCAGCGCCAGGGCGGCCAGTGCCCAACTGAGCCAGCCTTGCGGAGGGCTGGGGCTAAAGCCTGCTGTCCCGCGTGCCAAGGCTCCCACGACACGTACGATCGCAATCACGAACACCCCTACCATGGCGATCAGGAACAGGATTGCGATCGTGTTGCCGGCGGGATCACGGCTCAGCTTGTCTGCGAGCGACCCGTCCCCCTGCCCAGCGGCGAGCGTGGCGGCCGTATCCGGCGCAATGAGAGCGGCCGCCGGCGGGGTTGCTTGTGCAGATGGCTGATCTGCCGCAGCCGCGGCAGGCGCTTCGGCAGGACCAGATGTCGGGGCTGCGGTAGGTTCCAGCGCAGCGGGAAGGCCGGGAATTGCGGGCCAGTTCTCACCGCCTTTAGCCAAGGCAGCCGTTAATGATGCCTGGAAACTGCTCCGGAATCTCCCCCGAACCGACCAGCACGGTCGTGCCGACGACGAGCGTCGGCACGCCCAGGCGTTCTTCGGTGATGGCGAACTTCTCGATCGTACTCTGATAGAGTGCCTGCCCGGAAGGCTCGCTTACATCGATCGCCGCGATCTGCAGCTGGTCACCGTACTGCTCGATCAGGGGTGGCAGCACCTCAGTCATCACGTAGTGGCAGTGTGGGCAGGTAGGCGAGTAGAACAGCACTGCGCGCACCACGGGCCCCTGGGCCTGGGCCTTGCCGGGTAACAGCAAAGCAACGGCCAACACTGCCACGCCGAGCCAATAGAACAATCTTTTCATAGCTAAGCTGGGCTTGTCGCCATCTCCTTACCAACGATTTCGAAGTAGCAAGTCATGATCTGCGTCATAGAAGATCTCTCTGTAGTTAATGTCGCCCGTGCAAGCGTCGAATCAGTTTCGAGTGTGTTTCGAACAAGTTTCGAGACCTCACGCCGGTGGGGCGGCCGATCATCCGCAGCCTCCACCGGTGGGACCCTTTTTGTTCTGCAGCTTGATCTTCGGAATGAACTCCAGTTCCATCTCGTGCACGTTGGGGTCTGCGGCCGTGTAGCGGTCGCCGATGGCCGAAGCAAAGATATAGTGCAGCTGATCATCGCCCGGCGGTGTGGGCGTGGGACGAATACCCGCCTCCTCCTGCGCCGAAGGTCGAAATCCAGCCGTTGACCCGCCGCCGAGGATATAGACATTGGGCACGCTTTCGGCAACCAGGGTCTTCCAGGCGTCGGTGGCGGCGCCTTCGTCGTTGCTCATCAGCACGTAGACTGTGTTTGCAGCGGGTTCCAGCAGCAGTTCAGGCACCAGGGCGGGGATGTCGGATAAGGGTGTATGGAGCGCGCCGCGAATGTGGAAGAGGTTGTAGTCGGTTTCAGAGCGGACGTCGAGCAGGATCATATTCAGCTTGTCGTCGGCCATGCTCGTCAGCAGTTCGGCCGGTTCGATTTGGACCGACCGGTCTGCGAGGGCGGGTTCCTTTTCAGGAGCAATCCGCGTCCACTTATCCTCGGTGGTGGGCTGCCCCAGCCAGACGACGACCAACGCGGCGACGATGAGCCCGGCGGCGCCGGCCCGGTGCCAGTGGGGTCTGGGGGGCATCGGCTGCTTGCTGACCATGCGTGCGATCTGGTCGCCGGCCCAGAACATGCCCAGCGCCATCAACGTCACACCGACGACGATAACGCCGGTCGGCTGGTTAAAAACATCCATCAGTGTCACGCGGCCGTAGTAGCTGCCGTTGTAGAAGGCATCGAAGTACTTCTCCGTTTCGCCGAACAGCGTGACGCCAACCAGGCCGCCGAGGACGAAGATAATGCCGTCAATCTTGAGCGTGGCGGCGGCCACGAGCGAAGTGCCGGGACAGAAGCCGCCAACGATAAAGCCTACCCCCATGATGAGGCCGCCAAGGATGCCCGGCCACAGGTAGGTGGGGTTGACGAAGATCAGGTTGTAGTCGAGCAGGCCGATCGCGGCGGAGCCAAAAATCAGCAGCATGGCTACCACGATGCCGGTAAACATCACCTTGAGTACACGCAGGTCTTTAAAATAGAACTGGCCCGCCAGCAGCGTCGAGTTATTAAAGCCAGCGATCTCAAGGACATAACCAAAGGCGATGCCGATCAGCAAGAAGATAAGATAGGTTCCGGATTTGCCGAACAGGCCGGCAAGGTCAAGTGGGAAAGGTGTCATAGTGATTTTCCCCTAGTTCCACAGCTTGCGCATGAAATATGCCAGGGCATAAGCACCGGCAAAGATGGCCAGCATGACGGTCCAACTGCCGGCTGACAGGGTGGCGCCGCCAGACAGTGCCTGGCCGGAGGTGCAGCCGCGCGCCATGCGGGCGCCGTAACCGAAGACGATGCCGCCGATCAAGGCCATCAGCCACCGTGTGCGGTTGGTGATATGCGGCCCCTTGGTGGTCTCCCAGCGGGTGCGCCCGTGGATCAGGCCTGAGACAAACCCGCCGATCATGGTGCCGGCGGTGACGAAGATGATCCAGTCATCCAGGGGGTTGAGCGACCCGCCTGCCATTTTGAGCAGGTACGGCACCTGGTCGATGTGGGTAGGCGCCAGCAAGTCCTCGAAAAAGACGGCGTAGCGGCTCAAGCCGCCAGAGGCGCCCAAGCCTTCGCCCGTGATAAAAAATGCCATAAACAGGACCAGACCGAGCAGCAAGCCGCCGACGTAGGGGTCGACATAGGCTTTGCGTGGCCGATTGAATAAGGACTTCCAAAAACCTGGCTTTGTGGGTGCAGAAGCTGTCATCGTGTTCTCCTGTATTTCAGTCGCCGGTCGCAGGCTGTTGGTGGATCTCCACATCTTCCCAGCCGGTGATCATGGCCTTGATATCCGTCGTCGCACTAACGCCGGCGGTCGTCGTGAGATAGACATGGCCGACGACGAAGCTGGCCAGCAGCCAGGCCACAAGCGTGTGGGTTGGGGCGAGATAGGGCAGCCCGCCCATCATGGCCGCAGCTTGTGGATAGACTTGAACACCCCACATCAAGGCGCCGGTGAGAATCTGCAGAGGCAGCAGGACGTTGAGCAGGCCAAAATAGGTTACCTGCTGCAGCGGGTTCAGCTTGTGCTGCTTTGTCTTGGCAAACGGGTGTGCCTCTCCGGTCATGATGCCCTGCATGTAGTACTTCGCCTGGACGATGGCCTGGTCGAAGAAGCCGTAGGGGCGCGGAATGTACTGGCGAATCTCGCCTTTGACCAGGTGCCAGAAGAGCGAGAAGGCGGCGTTGATGACCAGGATGGCAGCCAGCACGTTATGCGCGAGTGACGACATGGGGGAAGGTAAAGATCCCGAACGTATCCGGCTTGTGGATGATGAGCCCGGTGAAGAGCAGCAGCAGGATCGCCGTGGTCTGCAGCCAGTGCCAGAAGCGCTCGTAGGTATCATACATGTACACGCGCTGGGTTTCGGCAGGGTGGTGCGGCCGGCGCAGGGACAGAACATAGCGGCCTGTGGCATGGGCGGCCACGGCGATGATCGTGCCCAGGAAGATGAGGGCGCCCAGCCAGTCGACCCATTTAACCTGGTCATGGCCCAGGATGTACAGCCCAGAGTCGGCCGGCACGGGCTGATAGGTAACGGTGCCCGTATCGGCACGATCGATGCTGCCGCCAAACTTCACGTTGGTGCCGCCGATAAATGTCGGCGTGACGTTGAAGGGTGACGCGACCGTCAGCGTAATGGCCTGGGCCAGGCGGGAGTCCTCGGCGTGGCAGGTATTGCAGTCGCGCACGGCCCAGTCGCCGCGTGCCACATCGTGGTTGATACTGTACGGCCTCACCTCGCCGACCATGCGGGGGTTATCAAGACCCAGTGCTGCGAGCCGGCCGGCGATTAGATCACGCTTGGCCTCGGTATCGATCAGCAGTTCAGCGTCGCTGAGCGTGCCGTCCTTGTTGGTGTCAAAGGCCCCAACCACGTCGGGAGCGTACGTGCCGTTTTCGAACCAGGCATGCTGCAGATCAACCAGGCGCACCGGCACACCAGCACTGTCATTGGTGCCTCCATCAGCAGCCCAGTAGTACGCGGTGATCAAGTTATAGGGCGCCAGGGACGTGCTGCCGTCCGCGTTGCTGCGCTGCATCAGCACCGGCTCGTAGCCGCTGATCAAGCTGCTGGCGGCATACATCGGCGCTAGCGTCGAGGCGACCTGGGCACCGGTGTCGCTGCCGGTACCTGACGCCGGGGTAACGCCGCGCCAGGTGGTTTGCGCCTTGCCGTCGGCAGTCAACACCGTCCAGTCGATCTGCTGGAGTGCGGGCGCGTACAGCTTGGGGATATGGCAGCTTTCGCAGGTGAGCGCGTCCATATGGCGCTCTGTGTATGGCAGCCAGTTGGCGTGAGCCTCCGATGCGTCGTGGCATGACTCACAGCGGCGCATCGTGCCTTTGCCCTCGGGCGACACGTCGTACTGGGCGCTTTCGCCGCGGGCGAAATTGTGGTCCGGACGTTCCAGGTACTCGCCGATATCCAGCCGGCGCGGATCGTAAATCAGGTGGGCAAGGCGGTCGGCGCTCGTCTCCTGCGCGTGAGCGGGGTTGTTGAGCGCATAGTGACAGTCCGTGCATTGGAGCTGGCGTTCGGCGTGCACATCCCAGGCACGGCTGAGTTCGTCCTTCCCCGCGATGTTCAAGCCGGAGTCGGCAATACGCTGCGCACTGTTCACCTGGCCGGTGGTTGCCGTCTCGGCGTTGCCCGGTTGATAGGAGAAGTCGCCAATGACCAATGGCTGCTTAAGGTCCGTGTGAACTGTGCCGTGACACTGGCCGCAGTTATCGTTGGTCGGATTCTGGATCCTAAGCCAGGTTTCCTGTAGACGGCCTTCGGCGTCAAATGCCAGATCATTCCACTGCCAGCCCTCGACGGTTTTGGTCACCAGGCCTGTGCCGCTCAGGGTAGCGGTCGCGGCATCGCCAAACTGGCCCGCGGAGGCAGTTGCAACACGCTCGGCGTTGTTCGGGTCGGGGAGATGGCAGAGGAAGCAGTTCATCTCCAGCGTACCGGAGGCACTCCAGTCCCATGCTTCGGCCTGACCCGTGTGGGGATTGAGGATGTTGGTTTCGCTATTTTGTGCGTCCGGCGCAAGTGCGGTCAGCGGCGCGCCGGTGCGCGAAGTCTGCCCCATGGCGCCGCCGGTGTAGCGCGCGGCGTTGAACTCAAGCCAGCCGGCTGTGCTCAGGTCCAGGCGGTCGTCGCCGGGTTGCGACAGGTAGCGATAGGTCAGCGGATCCCAACTGCCCAGGCCGCCGGCGCTGTCCGGCGGGGAGACAGGTCCCATCGCATTCAGGCCGAGATCGGCGTGGAAACTGTGCGACGCGATGTAGTCGGCGTCATGGCACTGGCCGCAGGTCTGCATAGGCGACACTGCCTGGCCTGTTTCCAACACATTGGCGCCGTTTGCATCAAGCAGCGTAATTTGGGGATGAAGCTGTGCCAGTTCCGGGGCAGGCGGTTGGGCTGTCTGCGCGCGCAGTTGGCGCGCGCCAAGCATCAGCACGGCGACGATGGCGACCGTACTGATGCTGATAAGAATGCGAGCAATATTTCGTCTGTTCATAATGCACCCTGCTGCCGGACTCGGTACCGGCGGCGGTTCAGTTGCCGTTAGCAGCGGTTGATTGGATATTTTGCTTGTCGAAGCGGCCGCCCCACTCCAGCGGGTCGCCAGAATAGCCAAGTGCGGTCCAGTCCATGCGCCCATTTTCGCCATGGCAGTCTTCGCACTGCAGGGCACTGGAGGCGGGCTGCACCATGTGCGTCGTCGGCCAGTACATGGCGGTTTCGGCAAAGCCATACTGACCGCTGAAGTCCAGCCCGTTTGCTTCGGCGCCGAGCTTCAAAGCACTGGGCCAGTCGAATGTGGTCCAGAAACCGCCTTCACCGGATGTGAGCGGGACCAGGAGAGTGTTGTTGACCGTATCGTAGGGCTGCTTGGCAACATGCACTTTGAACGGGAAGATGCGTGGCGTCGGGTCGTCGATCGAACCGCCAGGAAGGTTGATGTTGGTGGTCTCGGTGGGGACGATCGTATCGCCAAGGATATAGCGATAGGCATCGGTCTCGTTGTACCAACGGTAGGTCGGCTCGACATTGGTGTCGTAGATAAAGTTGCCCTTGATCTTGAGGTAAGTGTAGTGATCCTCGGGGAGATCCTGGCCGGCCGTGGACCAATCCCAGTAGGTCTTGGTGGGATCTTTTGTGGCCATGCTGGGGATATGGCAGGTCTGGCATGCCACCGAGTCGGTATGGGCGTTGATGCGCTCGTCCTCGTGCAGGTCGGATGCATGGCAGTCCGTGCAGGCGACCTGGTTCTGGGTCGCGTCTACCGAGACGGAAATCATCTTGCCGCGAATGTCGTGGTCTACGGTCTTGTGGCAGTCGGTGCATTGGAAGTCGAGGCCGCCCATATGGACATCCTGGTTTTCCTTGGGGAAGTAGAGGCTCTCATCCAGGTCGCCGTGCTTGACGCCGTTGCCGCCGCCGCCGTCGAAGTGGCACTTGCCGCAGTTCTCACGGGTGGGATTGCGCACGCTTTGCGCAGCGGCAACGAGGTCTACTTCCTTGACGGGGTTGCCGTAGTTGCCCTTGGCGTAGAGGTCTGCATCGGCATGACAGGCCAGGCAGTCGACGTTCTGTTTTGCAGTGAAATCATAGGGAAGGTTTTCCCAGCCGTAGCCCGCATGACAGGACGTACACGTTTTCTCATTGCCCTTGGCGCCGATGCAGAAGTTATTGAGCTGGTTGAGCTTGCCGATGGTGACCGGCTCATCACGCCAAGGGAGCTTGACAGGGTCACTTTGCCAGGTCCAGTGCGTGGTGTGCATAACCTGGTCGGCGGATTCGGGGTGGCACTGCAGACAGGCTTCCGTCACTTCCTGACCGGTCGTCAGCGGACCGCTGATAATATTTTTGTGGTCGGTGTGTATCGGGTGCTGCGGAATGCCCGCCCTAGGATCCTTGGTAGCTGCCGTGGTCTTGGGGAGAAACAGGAAGATAGGAATGGCGATGATCAGCAGAATCCCGATCAACCCGACGATCCAGAGCCATTGACGTCTTTTCATAATGGAGCGCCCCCATGAAGGGTTTCAAATTGTGGTGCCGTGACAGCATGGCGGATATCCCTTGCGACCGGCTCATAAACATCCCTGCGCTGTAGTTCGCTCGCCGGCGCTGTTACAGGGGCGGCAAGTGGGCGGTAGTAGGCCTGGCCAGCGCAGGCGCGGCACAGAGTTAGCCCGGCAAGTACAATCTCACGATCATTAATGATCTCTTCGCCGCAGCCGTCGCAGCGGGCACGGCTGCCGGCACGGCTGACCAGGATCTCGACGGGGATCTTGAGGGCGACAGATTGTACGACAAAAAGGTTCTGCGGTTCGATGCGCTGATAGCCTAAAAGCATGGCTTCCCAGCGATTTGATGCTTCGGGGGCAAGGGCCGGAGCAAGTTCACGTGATTGTAAACCCGGGACTAGACGCAACGCGCGGCCGTCGGCAGTATCGATAAAGGTAGCGGCAACCTTGCCGTAGTCTTCGACGCGCAGCGTGCGCCGGCCGACCCAACAACCCGTCGCGACGGAAACTCCGTCGGCAAAGCAGCCGTCGGTTTCGACGATCGTGAGCAGGCGTTTGCCGGTTTGCGGGAGGTCCAGTCCGAGGAGGGTGCCCGCCCACTGGCCCATGCGCACGCCGAGCACCTGGCGCGGGCACAGGTGGCGGTGCAGCGCAGCGGATTCCTCAAGCAGTTCGGCGAGTTGTTTGGCAGGTGTCTTGCCAATTATCTTAGCTATCACAGGATCAGCCTCTTCACACGAAGCGCACCCGGCTATCACCGGTGCCGGGTGCGCAACGATCAGTTACACAGGCCGGGCAGTTTTACTTTTCGGTAGGCTCGCCCGCAGCTTCCCAGGCGCCGTAGCCGGCCGGGAAGACACGTACGTTTTCATAGCCGAGCAAATGAAGGGCAGCATTGGCCATGGCGGCGCGGTGGCCGGAGGCGCAGTAGACGATCACCGGCTTGTCCTGCGGCACCTGGTCCAGCTTCTGGGCCAGGGTGCGGATCGGGACGTTTACGGCGCCGGGCAGATGCCCTTCTGCGTATTCGGTCTCCTCGCGCACGTCCACCAGGGCGGCGCCGGCATCGATGGCGCCCTTGAGCTTTTCCACATCGCCCACGGAGTAGTAGCCTTCGGGGATATTGGTCAGCAGCTCGGCGACGGCGGCCAGCGCTTCGGGTTCTACTGGCTTCGGCGTAACCGTCTGGGCGGCGACCGGATCTTTGCTAACCTCGGCGTTGGCGCCACTCCAGGCTTTGAAGCCGCTGGGGAAGGACTTTACGTTGTCATAGCCAAGTGCATGCAGGGCAGCCGCGGCCGTGCCGGCACGCAGGCCGGAGGCGCAGTAAACGATCACCGGCTTGTCGGCAGGGACCTTATCCAAGTTATCGGCAAGGGTGCGGAGTGGGATGTTGATGGCGCCGGGAATGTGACCGTCGGCATATTCCGTCTCCTCACGCACATCGATCAGGACGGGATTGGCAGACGCGATCGCATCCTGGAGCTTGTCGACGGCGCCTGACGAATAGTAGCCGTCGGGAATAGCGCTGAGGAATCCATCTACTACGGTCTGAATTTGGAAGCCGGAGTTGACGGCCTGCACGACCTCGGTAGGCACGGCGCCGGCGGCGACGGTCGCACTCATGGTGTCGGTCACAGGCGAACCGGCAGCTGCGGCGGTGTCTTGCGCTGCTTCCCAGGCGCCGTAGCCGGCGGGGAAGACACGTACATTGTCATAGCCGGCCATGTGCAGCACGGCATTGGCGAGCGCGGCCCGATGGCCCGAGGCGCAGTAGACGATTACCGGCTTGTCGGCAGGCACCTTGTCCAGGTTGGCAACCAGGGTGCGGATGCGGGACGTTGACTGCGCCAGGGATGGCACCGTCGGCATATTCATTTTCCTCGCGCACGTCGACCAAGACGGCGCCGTTGTCGATCGCTTCCTGCAGCTTATCGACTGCGCCTACGGAGTAGAAGCCATCGGGGATAGCACTCAAGAAGCCGTCCACGGTCTTGAGCAGTTCAGGGTCTACCTCTTTTGCGGTGAACGTCTGGGGTTCTACGGCGTCAGTCGAGGCGACCTCGTTGGCCCCACTCCACGCCTTCCAACCGCCGGGGAAGGCCTTGACATTGTCGTATCCGAGCAGGCGCAGTGCGGCCGTCGCCGTGCCGGCGCGCAGGCCGGAAGCGCAGTAGAGCAGGACGGGCTGGTCGGCCGGCACCTTGTCCAAATTTTGCGCCAGGGTGCGCAGCGGAATATTCACTGCACCGGGAATATGCCCTTCTGCATATTCCTTAGGCTCGCGCACATCGATTACATATGTGCCGGCATCGACTGCCGCCTTCACATCATCAATCTTGCCGGTAGCCATAAAACCATCCGGAATGGTGCTCGCGAAGGCGCCCAGCAGGCTCTTGACGTCGGGTGCAGCGGCGGTTTCGGCAGTTGCTTCGGCAGTTGCTTCGGCAGTGGCTTCGACAGTTGCTTCGACAGTCGCTTCGGCAGTGGCTTCGACAGTCGCTTCGACAGTCGCTGCCGGCTGTTCGGCCAACACAGCAGCTTGGGTCGGCTCGGCAGCGGGTGTTGCTTCTTCGCCGCCGCAACCTGCCAGAACCACTAGGGCGAGCAGGAGGCCAGCGATCATCATGCGCATTTTGGTGGACATACAGTCATCTCCTCGCTAAATAAGAGTTACTTTGAGCTTTTCGTTGGAACATCAAGGATATAGGGGGCTTCTGCCGGCAGCTCGTCCACCCACTTGCTGTGTTCGAGGCGAGCTTCCTCCTCGGGCACATAGCCGGTGGTCATGCCGGGCAGGGCCTGGTAGACATAGGTGAAATAAAGGTGGCCGACCAGCAGGACGGTGAGGATCAGCATGGCGGCGTCGTGGATCATGGCGGTGACGGCCAGGCCGTCTGCGTCTAGGCTGCCCTTGGCGAACCAGAGCACCAGCCCGGAGGCGACGATAGCCGCCGAAACGACGACGACGGCGGCATGGTGAAACTTCTGGCCGGCATTCAAGCGCCCCTGCGGCGGCATATTCGTCGTGTGGCCAAAAAAGTAGCGGAAGAAGTGCTTGAACCAGGCTACGTCGTCCTTGTCGTAGTGGAACGAATCCCACAGCAGTTCCTTGGCGGCAGGTCGGTCAAGGATTAGGTACAGGACAGGCACAGCCATGAAGAGAACTGCGCCCACCCGGTGGAGCAGACGTGAACCGCCATTGGCGGCAAACTGGCCAAGCGGCGCCCACAGCAGCACCAGACCGGTGAGCAGCAGCACGACGAAGCTGGTGGCAAGCACGGCGTGGTTGATGCGGGGACCGACGCGGTAACGAAGAACCTTGCGTTCAGTCAATGCCTGGGTTTGCGTGGCCATTATGCTTGCTCCTTGTTCTGCATCTGTGCCAATCGCAGGGGTCTGCGGCTCCTGCCGGTGCAGGTCACGCAGTTCCTGCATGTGGTTGCGCCGGGAAATCACGGCGGCGATCCCCATCACGATCACGCTGAGCCCGGTCAGCCCCATGGTCGCCGGCTGCACCACTTTCTGCCAGGCCTGTACGGCTGCCGTCGGGCGCCGGGTTTAGCGGGCAGGTCCAGGACTTCCGGATCGTCGGGCAGCACCATGATCACGCCCAGCCCGCCGGCTTCGGTCTCGCCATAGACGCGCGCCTTGGGATAGCGTCCTTGCAGCGCGGCCACACGCTGGTGCGCCTCGGCCAGAATTTCCTCGCGTGCGCCGTACATCAAGGCATTGCTGGGACAGGTTTTGACGCACCAGGGCGTGCCACCCGCCTTGACGACGGCGTTACAGGCGTCGCATTTGCTGGAGCGGTCGTCGACCATCACGGGGACGTCGAATGGGCAGGCGTCTACGCAGTAGGTGCAGCCGCTGCACTTTGCGCGGTCGAGGCGGGTCATCCCCTCTTCCTTGTAGAGTGCGCCGGTCGGGCAAACGGCCACGCAGGCAGCATCCGTGCAGTGATAGCAGCGATGATTCATAAAGCCGCCCTGCAAGGCAGGGAAATACGCCGCGCGTCTGTTCGATCAAATGGATATACTGTGTGCCGGTCGGCAGTTCATTGCCCGTTTTGCAGGCTGCCACGCAGGCCTGGCAGCCGATACAGCGGGCAAGGTCGAGCAGAAAAGCGTAGGTCGCCACGCTATGCCTCCTTCACAATGCGCACAAAGTTGACGCGCATACCGGCGCCGCCGCTGATCGGATCGAGCACATAGCGCGTCTGGAGTTGCGTGTCGCTGGCTCCTTTGCCCTTGGCCCGGGTCAGACCGGCGACTGTTGGCCAAAACCGTGGGCCATAAAGACGGCGTCCGGGCGGATACGCTGGGTAGCCTTGATCTTGATGGGGCCGCTGCGGGCGCCGTCCTGGTTCTCCAGCCAGACGTATTGGCCATCCTCAGTCCCTGCGCCGCCGCCGCATCGGCGTTCAGCCACAGCTCGTTTTCCGGGTAGAGCTCGTTGAGCAGCGGGGTGTTCTGCGTCTTGGCGAAGGTGTGGACAGGATGGCGGCCATAGAGCAGGCGGTAATAACCCTGCGGCGGTGCTTCGATCGGCGCGTAGACCGGCAGCGGGTCGTGCCCGGCCAGTGCCAGCTCATGCAGAGTAGAGTTCGATCTTGCCGGACTTGGTGGCAAAGGGCGAGGCGCCGTTGAAGTCCTCGAGATAGGGTTTGCCCTTCTGGACGATGATACCCTGCTGCTCGTGTATCTTGTTCGATGCTCGAGCCGATCGACATCAGGCGGGTGTTGAGGTACTCCTCGACGGTCTCCCACTTGAAGAACGCGTCCAGACCCACACGCAGCCCCAACTCGCGTGCGATCCACCAGCCGGGCTTCGTGTCATAGAGCGGCGCCACGGCCGGTTCGCGCAGGGCAATGTAGGGCGTCTTGTGCGCAACGGTGGACAGTTCGTCGTAGCGTTCCAGCGAAGTGGCTTCCGGCAGCACATAGTCGGCCCAGGCGACATGCGCCTGCGGCAGCACGTCGATGGCAACGACCAGATCCAGCTGCTTGAGTGCTTCCAGCGTGCGCGGCACGTTGGGAACGGTGTTCAGCAGATTGGTCCCGTAGACAATCAGGGCCTTGATCGGGTACGGCTCGCCGGTGATCATGGGCTCGATCAGCTCCTGCATGGCAGTGGCCCCGCGCAGGAACGTAGTGCGGGCGCCATCGGCACGCGCTTTGCCGGTAGGGACCGGTGGGCAACTCGGCGCTTTCGGCCCCCGGTTCGGCGGAACAACCGCCGGCGCTGCCGGCCACGGCAAAAGGCGGGTGGGGATAGGCCTCGATGTAGGGTGACTTGTTGAAGTAGAGGCCGCCCTCGCGGCCGTAGGCGCCCAGCAGCGTGTTGACGATGTAGACGGCGCGCATGCGCTGCGTGTCGTTGCCGTACCAGGTGGTGTGGCGGCCGGGCATGATCGCAGCCTGGGGGAGCGCATCGGCCATTACCCGCGCCGTCGTGCGGATCAGTTCGGGGTCGAGTTCGGTGATGGCGGCTGCCCACTCGGGCGTCAAGTCTTGGACGTGGGCGGCGAGCTGATCCAGGCCTTCGGTCCACTGTGCCACGTACTCGGTGTCATAGCGATTCTCGGCGAGCAACACGTTGATCCAAGCGAGCAGGAGTGCAGTGTCAGTCCCTGGTTTGATCGGCAGCCAGTAGTCGGCCTTGGCGGCGACGCTGGAGAAGCGAGGATCGACGACGATGACCTTGGCGCCTTGGCTCCAGGCGCGGGCAAAGTCCTGCATGACGGTATTGCGGGAGTCTTCGCCGATATGCGAGCCGATCAAGGTGATGCAGCGCATCTTGTCCCAGTCCATCGGCTCATGCCCGCCGACGGCGACGCCAGTGGTAAGCAGGGCAGCCTCATCGCGCGGGCTGGTGCAGAGGGCGGCCGAGGGCTTGGCGGCATTGGGTGTGCCCCAAGCCTGGGCGAAATAGTCGGCAAACCAGAAATCACCGGAAGTGTGGCCAAAGATGGCGACCGACTCGGGGCCGTACTTGTCCTTGACGGCATTCAGCTTGGCGGCTATCTCGTCGAGCGCCTGTGTCCAGGCGATTTCCTGGAATTTGCCCTCGCCCCGTTCGCCGCTGCGGACCATAGGGGCTTGCAGTCGATCGGGGTCATAGATGAAGGAGACGGCGCCCTGACCCCGTGCACAGAGCATCCCGCGGCTCTTAGGATCGGCAGGGTTCCCGTCCATCTTGAAGACCTGACCGTCCACGCTCTGGACGACAATTCCGCACTTCCAAGGGCACATGTCGCAGTAGTTGTAGGTGGTCTTGATCTCGCCGCGGTGGAACCAGGGCGTGTTTGCGGCTGTTTACTCCTCGGCGGCCAATCCGGGGCGCGTTGCGCTCGCGGCGAGAGCCAGGCTGCCGCTCCCGGCAAGTGCCGTCTTCAAAAAGCTGCGGCGGGTGATTTCTAGTTTTACTCTGGTCATTGCCCAAGATCCTTCTCTGAAGGCTGTATGTGGCGCAACCTATGCGCCGCTGACGTCAGTTCACTGTTGTTTGCAGCAGGTTCTGCTCGCGCTGCATGGCGCGGTGCATCACGCACAAGATGCTGGATAACCACTCCTGGTCCATGTGCTCCTGAGGGATACTGCTGCAGGCGCCGGCTTCCCAGACACGCTTGGCGATACTGCCGGTAGCCTTGCGGAAGCAGTGCAACGATACGCAGGCGGGGCTTGCTTTGGAGAATGGCGCGCACCAGGTCAGGGGTCTGTGCTTCGACCAGGTGCCAGTCCAGCAGAATCACGTCGTCCAGGTCGGCATCTACGCGTGCCCACAGCGCTTCGACACTGGCGACCGAGGAGGATTCCACCAAAAAACAGACAAGGTTGGTGGACGCGTCGAGCAGAATCCGCTGCAGATCAAGGGAGTTGGGATTGGGGCCGGCCAGCAGCACGCGAATACTCATGTTTCCTCCTGTACTCAGGGGTACGCGCTTGTGAATGCGGTCACAAGCAAGAGTAGCAGAAATGGAAATACGGGAGCAGAGGGGAAACTATGACAGTTTGCGCGGAGAAAGTCCTACAGGGCCTGCATGACAGTGCGCGGGGATTGAAGTTACTGATATTCGGAGAGCAGCCCACGGCTGAGCGCGTACTGCACGAGATCCGCTCGGCTGCTGAGATTGAGCTTCTCCATGATGCGGGCACGATAGGTTTCGACGGTCTTGGTGCTGAGGGCAAGCTTTTCGCCGACCTGGGGGGCGGTATACCCCAAGGCGATCAGCTTGAGCACTTCGCGCTCGCGTTCGCTCAACGTGCCGTAGGCGTCGGCTGAGGCCGCATGCAGGTTGCCAAGATAGTCTTCGAGCACCATACGCGTGGCGGAGGGGTAGAGAAATGCCTCACCCCGCGCGACGATGCGGATGGCGTCGATCAGTTCAGTATCGACCGTCGACTTGAGCACATAGCCGGCCGCGCCGGCCTTGAGCACGGGGAACAGATAGCGCTCCTGGGCGTGCACGGTCAGGATCAGCACATGACACTGCGGGCATTCCTGGCGAATGCGGCGTGTGGCTTCCAGCCCATCCATTTCAGGCATCGATATGTCCATAACGATCACATCCGGCGTGAGCGCGATCGCCTTGGCGACGCCTTCGACGCCGTTGCCGGCCTCGCCGACGACGGTGAGATCGGTTTCGGCGTCGATCAGCGCCTTGAGGCCGACGCGCACGACCATATGGTCGTCGACAAGCAGCACGCGTACCTTGCTCATGCTGCCGTTCCTCCAGATTCTGGTGCTGTGATTCCGCAGCGGAATGCGGGCCTCGATGCGGGTGCCTTTGCCGGGCTGCGACTCGACTGCCAGTGTGCCGCCGACGGTGGCCACGCGCTCGCGCATGCCGACCAGCCCCAGCCCGTGACCGCGTGGCCGGCTGTACGGACTGTGGGTCAAAACCGACACCGTCGTCGCGCACCCGGAGCACAACGTCGCCGGCGCTGCGCCGCAGGTCGAGGTCTACCTGGTGAGCGTTGGCGTGCCGGCTCACGTTGGAGAGCGCCTCCTGGCCCACGCGGTAGAGGGTCAGCTCGGTTTCACGCGGCAGGCGCCGGTCGATCCCGCTGACGGTTATGGTGGCGTGGAGGGTACCGCTCTTGTTAAACTCGTCCACGCGCCACTCGAGGGCGGGGCCGAGGCCGAGGTCGTCGAGAATCGTGGGGCGGAGATCGAGGGCGACGCGGCGGACGTCCTCCAGCGCCTGGGCCGTCAGCTCGCGCAGTTCCTGCACGCGCTGCTGGGCGTCCTCGGGGTTGCGGGCGCGCTCGAGCAGGCGCAGGCGGACCAGCAGCGAAGTGAGCGACTGGGCGGCCTCGTCGTGCAGCTCACGCGCCAGGCGGCTAGCGCTCCTCCTCCTGGGCCTGGAGGATCATGCGGGAGATCTGCTGCATCTGCTGCCGGCTCAGTTCGAGCTGCAGAGATCATTTGATTGAAGGTGTCGACCAGGCGGTCAAAGCGGTCGTCGGTTACCTCGCCCAGCTCGACATGCACGTTCTGCTGCCCCGCTGCGCACCTCGTCCACGGCGGCCTGCAGCCGATCGAGCGGGGCGAGGGCACGCTTGAGGACCCAGTTGTTGACGACAAAGCTGACCACCAGCCCACACAGGACGAAGACGGCGATCAGCGGCACATAGACTCGGCCCGGGTAGGTGTCGACATACCAGACGGTGACGCCCGTGCCGATCGCGGCGCCCAGGGCGACGATAAAGACGTTGGCCAGGAGGATCTTGTAGAAGAGGGGTATACGGAGTAAGTAGTCGGGCAAGTGCCTAGCGGTGAACTCATGCAGAGGCTCCCAATCGCGCGGCAGTGATAAGCCTGTCCCTGCTATTGTAGCGCAGGGCGAAGGTTCGGCACGAATTGGACGGCTGCGCTGTCTAGGCGATGTAGATGGCACGGGGCAGATCCCAGTGTCTGTCTACCAAATTCGTGCTACGGTTCATGCGCGGCAAATGGAATTCCTATTGTAACCTAACCTGGCAGTCCTGCATCCAAGCGATCCCAGAGGTATACCAGACGAACGTGTATGACAGCAACAAGGAGTGAAGCTGATGGTTGGTACAAGCAGTGTAAGCACCTACGGATTTGGCTGCACCGTGCACGGGGAGCTGGACGAGGCGATCAAGCGCACGACCGAGGCGCTGAAGCAGGAAGGGTTTGGCGTGCTGACGACGATCGACGTCACGGCTACGCTCAAGAACAAGATCGGGGTAGATTTCAAGCCCTACGTCATCTTGGGCGCCTGCAATCCCAACCTCTCCTATCGCGCCTTGCAGGCGGAGGAGGAACTGGGGCTGCTGCTGCCTTGCAACGTGATCGTCTACGACAATGGGGACAGCACGTGCCGGGTCAGCGTCATGGACCCGATGCAGATGATGGGTTTCGTCCAGAATCCCGCGCTGGACGAGAGTCGCGGCGGAAGCGAACAGCCGGCTGCGGCGCGCGGTAGAGCACCTGCAGGAGTAGCAGCGCGAAGGACACTGTACGAGGCTCGCCCCACCGGGCACGTGGTCTGGCTGAGGTGAAGCGGCGGCCGGCCAGTTGCACTTGGTCGGTTAGTTCGTGGAGTGTGCTCGGTATAGAGGGCGCTCAGGTCGAGGGTCTTGTAGAGGCGGGCGCGGGCGGCCTCGGACAGCTCGGGCGGGGGCAGTTCACGATAGAGGGTGATCGTCTTGCGCAGCGTGTCGACGACGGCGCGGCAGTTTTCACACTCCGCCAGGTGGCGTTCGATCTCCGCACAGGTGGCGGCCGCCGCCTCGCCGTCCAGGTATTCGCCTAGTTCATCCAACAGATGATGGCATGTGCCCGCAGGCGTTTCAGCCATTTCAGCCCCCTTGGTCCAATTCACCCTGGCCCGCCAGTTCCGTGAAGTAGCTGGCGAGGCGTTCGCGCAGCCACAAGCGTCCCCGGTGCAGGCGCACCTTGACGTTGCTGACCGACAGGTCGAGCACGGCGGCAGCATCTTCGGTCGAAAGTCCTTCCAGTTCACGCAGCACGAAAACCTCGCGCAGTTTCTCAGGCATCTCCAGGATCGCAGCTCTTAATTCAGCCTGCGCCTCGGCGGTTTCAAAATCCTTGTCGGGCAGGCAGCACCAGTCGAACAGCTGGCGGGGTGTCTGCACCTGTTCGTCATCCTCCGCGGCGTCGATCGGAACAAAGAGCGGCCGGCGCTTGCGCAGGCGCATGAGGACCTGGTTGTGGGCGATCCGGTGCAGCCAGGTGCCCAGGCCCGCACGCCACTCGAAACGGTCGATGGCGGCAAAGGCATTGAGAAAGGTCTCCTGGGTGACATCCTCGGCTTCGGCCTCGTCGCCCAGCATGTTGAAGGCCAGGCGATAGACGGCGGGCGCATGCAGCTCAATACACTCGGCACAGGCGGACTTGTCGCCTGCCCGGATGCGCTCCGCCAGATCCTGTTCTGTACTGTGTTCTACTACGCTCAATGTACGGCTCCCGTGCGCTAGAAGTCAGCTTCGCCGGCTTGGTTGGGGCTCGATGCTGGCTTGATTCTAGCGCACAGGACGGCTTCCACAGGAATCCTATTTTGCCCAGTCGGCCACCAGCTGCTTGCGTCCGTGCAGATGCTTCTCCACCGCCATGGCGGCGACGGCGCCTTCGGCGGCAGCCACGACGGCCTGCTTGACATGGTTGCAGAGCACGTCCCCGACGGCAAAGACGCCGGGCAGTGGGGTCTTGAACTCATTATCGACCAGCAGGCAGCCGCCTTCGCTGACGGAGAGCTGCCCTTCCAGGAAGTCGGTGATAGGGCGGGCACCCTGGAGGTAAATGAAAGCCCCGGTAACAGGCAGGGTGTGTTCGCCTGCACCACGCTGGGCGTAGCGAACTCCTTCCACGTGCTCGCTGCCCAGCACCGCCCGCAGAGCGGCCCCCAGGTGGATCTCGACGTTGGGTTTATGGGTCAGCTCTTCGACCAGGTGTGCCGGCGCCTTTAGTTCGTTCGTGGGCGAGAGCAGGTGAACAGTGCGGACAAAGCGGGTCAGAAACAGCGCTTCCTCGACCGCCTCGTCGCTCTGCCCGGCGACCACCACGTCCTGGCCGCGAAAGAAGGCGGCGTCGCACGTTGCGCAGTAGGAGACGCCGCGGCCCAACAGTTCGTCCTCGCCCTTTACCCGCTGGCCTCGCCCCATGGAACCGGTCGCGATGATCACTGCGCGGGCCGTGTACGTACCGCTGTTGGCGAAGATGAGCTTGGGATCGGAGAGCAGGTCGACGCCCTGCACCCGGTCCTGCACGAACTGCGCCCCAAACGACTCGGCCTGCTGGCGCATCCGTTCCAGCAGTTCGGCCCCACTGATCTCGCCCAGGATGCCCGGATAGTTGGCGATCTTGGACGTGATCCCCAGCGCACCGGCAGTCAAGCCCTTGTCGAGCACCAACGTCTGCAGGCTCGCGCGCGCAGCATACATGGCAGCCGTGGCGCCGGCCGGACCGCCGCCAATGATGATGACGTCATAATCCATTTTTGCTGCCTGGCTCTCCACTGCCAAAAGGTCAAGATTCATAACACGTTCTCACTTCCTAATCGGCCTGCACCCAAGAATCTGCTGTATCTACTGACGGTTTAGATGCAGCGTGGTGCGCCTGGTTACACAGTGCACATGGCAGCACTGCCATATGTGTGCTTATAGGAAGTGTGGCGCAGCCCTCTATTGATTCGATGTAACCTGGTGCCCTCGAATGCATCTAACCCCCCAGTAGGATTTTTGGCGCAGTCAGTTCAGGAGAGTGCAAATCATGAGTTTTCTGTCACGCTTATTTGGCGCCCCCGGCGCAAGCAGCCATCCGGTCATCACGCCGGCCGACTACATGTCCCGGTTTGTGGACGGCAAAGAGCAGCACACGCTCGTCGACGTGCGGTCGGCCGACGAGTATCGCAGTGGCTACATCCCCGGCGCCGTCAATATCTCGGTGCAGGAGTTGAGCGGCAAGCTCAACAAGATCGCCAAGGATCAGCCGGTGGTCGTCTACTGCCGCAGCGGCAACCGCAGCGCACATGCCGCCCAGACTCTGCTGGCGGCCGGCTACACGGAAGTCTACGACCTCGGCGGCCTCTTTGAATGGGCGCGGCAGGGCGGCGCCATTACGCATTAGTCGTTTAGAGCGCATCTATCAGGACAGGAGAACAACCATGTTACTCAAATACTTCTACGACGAAAAGCTGGCGCAGGCATCTTACCTGGTCGGCTGTGCCAAGACTGGCGAGGCCCTGGTCATCGACCCTATGCGCAATGTCACGCCGTACCTGCGTGCCGCGGAGAAGGAGGGGTTGCGCATCACCCACGTCACCGAAACACACATCCATGCCGACTTTGTAAGCGGCAGCCGCGAGCTGGCAGCGGTTACCGGCGCCTCTGTTATTCTCAGCGACATGGGCGACGCCGAGTGGAAGTACGGGTATGCCGACGATCCGCGCGTGATGCTGGTGCGCGACGGCGACTTCTTCATGGTGGGCAACATCAAGGTGGACGTGCTGCACACTCCAGGACACACGCTCGAACACATCGCGTTCCAGATCACCGACACGGCAGCGGCGAACCGCCCCATCGGCGTCTTCACCGGCGACTTCCTGTTTGTGGGCGATGTAGGGCGGCCAGACCTGCTCGAAGAGGCGGCCGGCTACAAGGGCACCAAGGAACCGGGCGCACGGATGCAGTACCAGACCGTCCAGAAGTTTAAAGCCATGCCTGACTATCTGCAGATCTGGCCCGGCCACGGCGCCGGCAGCGCCTGCGGTAAGGCACTGGGCGCGATTCCGTCGACCACGCTGGGGTACGAAAAGCTTTTCAACCCGGCGTTCCAGTATGCCGACGAGGACTCTTTTGTGCGCTGGCTGCTGGCAGGCCAGCCCGAGCCACCCAAGTATTTCGCCCAGATGAAGAAGGTCAACAAGCTGGGGCCGGCCCTGCTCAACCAGCTGCCCCAGCCGGTCAACTTCGACCGCAGCACCCTGGATGCTGTCATCCAGGACGGCGGGCAGGTGTTTGACCTGCGCAACCGCGGCCAGTTTGCCTTCTCACATGTGCCGGGCACTGTCAACGTGCCGGCGGACAACAACACGTACGTCACCTTCCTGGGATGGCTGGTGGACTACGAGCGGCCTGTGTACCTGCTGCTACCATCCGTCGACGGCGAGCACGCCATCCTGAGCGACCTGCGCTCGATCGGCATTGATTATGTGCCGGGGTATTTCAGCCCCGAGGTTGCGGCGCACAATACACAGGCACTGCCGGTGATCACGGCCCGCGAGCTTGCCAAACGGCTGCCACAAAACGGGATCATGATCGTCGACGTGCGCGGCAAGGGCGAGTATGCGGAGCGGCACATTGCGGGGTCGCGGCACGTGCCCCTGGGCTATCTTGCGGATCGCCTGCACGAGATCCCGCGCGATCGGACCGTCATCACGCAGTGTGCCAGCGGCTATCGCTCGCAGATTGCGGCAAGCCTGCTCCAGGCCAACGGCTTTGAAAATGTGGTCACCCTCAACGAGGGCGAGGAATGCTGGTCCAAGTTCCTGCCGACGGAAGGCGCGAGGTAGACCCATGCCGCAGCTGGCGCTGGACATCATGCTTGGTTTTACGATCGGCCTTTCGCTGGGGCTGTTGGGGGGCGGCGGCTCGATTCTCACGGTGCCGGCCCTGGTCTACCTGGTAGGGCCGAGTCCCCAGGCAGCGGTGACGGCGTCGCTGGTGATCGTGGGCGCGAACAGCGCCATGGGCGCCTTCATGCACCGCTCGCAGGGCACCCTCAACTGGAAGGTGGCGCTTGTCTTTGGCGGGACCGGCATGGCCATGGCCTACCTGGCGGCCGGGTGGTCAAAGGCGCTGCCGTCCACGACGCTGATGATGCTCTTTGCCGTGCTGATGCTGGTGGTGGGCTTGTTTATGATGCTCAAGCCGACGCCGTTGGGCAACGAAGAGGGTGGGCGCGGCTGGCTGGTGACGGTTCTCACGGGTGCGGGCGTGGGCCTGCTTACGGGCTTTCTGGGCGTCGGCGGCGGCTTTCTGATCGTGCCTGCGCTCGTCATGCTGGTGGGGCTGTCGATGCGCCAGGCAGTCGGCACGTCGCTGGTGGTGATTGCGATGAACAGCCTGGCCGGCTTCCTTGGTCATCTGCAAGGGCCGCCGATCGACATCCAGGTGGTTGCGATCTTTGTCGCCGCCGGGCTGGCCGGCGCGCTGGTGGGGGCGCGGCTCACCCGCATCGTGCACCCGGAGCACCTGCGCAAGGCGTTTGCCGTGTTTGTGATCGGGCTGGCCATCTTCTTGCTGGTCGACAATTTGAACAAAGTTGGGATCCTGTAAGCGGCATCTTCACGGCCGCGTAGTACAATGCGAAGCTATCAAGTTCTTGGATTTACGGAGATAGAGCAATGCCCCTATACGAGTATGTTTGCATCAACTGCGGCACTGCGTTTGAACAGTTTGTGCGCAGCGCCTCATCGCAGGAAGCGGTGACGTGTCCCAAGTGTGCCAGCACGCTGGTCAACAAGCAGTTCTCCACGTTTGGGACGAAAGGTGCCGGCGGCTTTTCCGGCAGCAGCAGCGCGGCCGGCGACGCGTCCTGCTCCACGGGTGGTGGCTGAGGGATCCGCTACCGCTAACCGTGTGTTAGCAGACGAAAAGAAGAGCGGCTCCGCAAACGGAGCCGCTCTTCTTTATTGGGTTTTGTACTTCATAGCACGAACCGCAGTGCCGGCTCAGCGGGTGAAGGCACGCAGGTGGTTCTGCGAACCTCGCAGCAGGTTGTTGTAGACCTGCAGGATGTCGGCCTTGGTAGTCTCGGCGATGTGCGTCTTGAGATCCTGGATGTCGGTCTGCTCGATGAGCACGCCTACCTTGAGTGCCTCGGCGGTGGAGACGCTGCCTTGGGCGATCAGCTTGTCGTAGAGCGCCTGCAGGTCGGGGTTGGTGAACACGCCGACGGGGTTGCCCGCAGCCGGGTCACTGATGCCGTAGCGGTTCAGGAGCGTGACGATCGCGTCGGTGTGCCGCTGTTCGGCGGCCGAGATATTGTTGAAGACTCGCAGACCCCACTTGGCATAGAGTGTGACGTATACGTCGTGGGCGAGCTTTTCTTCCTCACGCATGTACTGCAGGCTGGCGCTCTCGGTTGGGCTGAGCGCGGCAGGTGCGGCGACAGCTACGGCAGCAGCCACAGGGGCCGCTGGCCGGGGCTGCCGGGGTCAACCCATTCGCATAGGTCGGCAGCGTAGTAGAGAAGACGGTGAGCAAGGCGAAGGCGCCTGCGGCTAGAGAAGTCTTAAACATGATGATCCTCCGATTTCTTGATTCGTTGTCTGAGTTGAGCACGGGCCTTGCTGCCACATGTGCCCAGATCGTAGCGATAAACTGTGAAGATTTTGCGAAGGGATCGTGGGTTGAATAAGAAGGCTCGCCTTCACAATTTCCCTACATTTGCGACATAAGGCCATCATAATCCGCCGCTAAGCTGTAGCCATCAAGTCAAGCAGGGGTAACACCCACCAGATGGAACAGATGCAAAGGACAATAACATCATGAAACGCAACTTCGTTATCGCCACCCTCGTCGCCTTGATGCTCGTGACCGGGCTCGTCGTCACTGCATCGGCACAGACTGCGCAGCCAACTCCTACGACTCCGGCCACTGGCCGGCCTGCCGTGCCTGTGCTAACGGCAACTGGGTCGACGCCGACAACGACGGCGTCTGCGACAACGCCCCGCGTGACGGCAGCGGCATGCAGTTCGGCCAACAGAATGGGCAGGGCATGAATCGCGGCAACGGCCAGACTCAGGGCATGCAGGGCCGCGGTATGCAGGGCCAGGGCATGCAGGGCCAGGGCAAGCAGAACGGCCAGGGTGCGGGGCAAGGCGCCAACTTTGTCGACGCTAACAACGACGGCACCTGTGACAACCTGGGCACCGCGCAGGGCATGCAGGGGCGCAGTGGACAGGGTCGCGGCATGCAGGGTCGCGGTATGCAGGGTCGTGGCATGCAGGGTCGTGGTATGCAGGGTGGGCAGGGCTCGAACAACTAAGCCCGGCCATGAGTTCCAGGTGAACTCGCTTTAAGGACGAAACCACGTGTCAACGAGAGTTGACGAGAGTTGACGATGCGAAATGCCCGGACGCTGCCGGGCATTTCGATTTTGGCGGATTGACAGGCAGTCTGGCATAGTCGCGCTATCAGACAATTAACAGAAGAGGGTTACAGGTATGCCGCGCAAAGTGCTCATTGCAGATGACGAACAACACATTCTCGATACGGTAAGCGCCTACCTGAGGCAGGACGGTTTTGAAGTGATCACTGTGCGCAATGGGCGCGATGCGGTCTACGCATTCCGGCACGAGAAACCCGACCTGGTGATCCTCGACGTGATGATGCCCGAGATGGATGGCTGGACGGCGGCACGGCTGATCCGCAAAGAGAGCGACGTTCCGCTGCTGTTTCTGACTGCCCGCGTGGACGAGACCGACCAACTGATCGGTCTCGAGATCGGCGCCGACGAATATGTGACCAAGCCCTTTAGCCCGCGGGTCGTGGCGGCGCGGGTGCGCGCCTTGCTGCGCAGGGTGCATGGGGAACTCGCCGGCGACGCGTCGCTCTGGCGTGTCCGTGACCTGGAGGTCAACGCCGAGACTCGACTGGCCACCATCCGCGGCCAGCGCGTCGATCTCACGCCCAGCGAGTTCAGCATTCTGCAGGCACTGATCGCACGCCCCGGGCGGGTCTACACGCGCATGGAGCTGCTCGACCTGCTGCAGGGCGAGGCCTATGCGGCTTATGAGCGCACGGTCGACGTACACGTTAAGAACGTGCGTGCCAAGATCGAGGCAGATTCCCACAATCCTGAATATATCGAAACGGTCTACGGGGTTGGCTATCGCATGAGGCCGGACCATGAATAGGTTGTGGGTGCGGCTCACCATCGGCTTCCTGGGCATCGTACTGGTGCTGCTCCTGATGGTGACGCTGGCCGTCAACTATTCCGTCACATCCAGCTTTCGCCAATTTGTCACAGAAACGGACATGGCGAACCTTGGCCCGGTTGCCGTTGACGACCTGATAGATTACTTTCGCGCCCAGGGAACGTGGGAGGGAGTCGATCCGCTGCTGGCGAGCGCGGGCAACGGGCAAGGGGGGCGCGGCGGCCGCGGCCTCCAGTCGTTTGTGGCCAACCCCGACGGGGTGATCGTGGCTGCCACCAATGGAGCCTGGATCGGCCAGCCGGCCGACACAGTAGGCGCCACGCGCACGACGCCGCTTATGCTAGACGGCGTACGCGTGGGTACGCTTGGCCAACAGTCGCCGGGTGGGCAGCGAATGGCGCTGGCTGAGCACCGCTTTACAGAGCAAATCAACACGGCCCTCATTGGCAGCGGCATCATCGCGTCCCTGCTCGCCCTCGGTGCGGCAATTTTCTTGTCGTACACCCTGGCGCGCCCGCTCCAGCGGCTGGCCGAGCGCATCCGGCCCTTGACGTCGTCCCAGGTGGGCGAACTGGTGCCGGTCGAGGGTCCAACCGAGGTACGCGAACTGGCCATCGAGTTCAACGGCCTGTCGCAGCGCCTGTCCGCCGGCGAGAAGCAGCGGCAGCAGATGAGCAGCGATATTGCGCACGAGCTGCGCACGCCCGTCACGGTGCTGCGCGGCCATCTCGAGGCAATGATGGACGGCGTCTATCCGCTTGACACCGAACACCTGGCCGTCGCATACGACCAGACGATTCACCTGGCACGGCTGGTCGAAGATCTGCGGCTGCTGACCCAAGCGGAAGCAGGGCGGCTGGAGCTCAACCCGCGCCCCACGGCAGTCGCACCGTTGGTCGAGGCGGTCGTGGCGCGCTTTGCGCCCCTGGCGCAAGATGCGGACATTGCGGTCAGGCATGACGTCGCGGCTGCACTACCGTTTATCTGTGTTGACGCCAACCGGACACAACAAGTGTTCGACAACTTGCTGGCGAATGCTCTGCGCCACACGCCGCCGGGCGGCGAGATTTCCATAACGGCACGGGCAAGTGTGCGGGCCAGTGGCCAAGGAGTTGAGTTTGTGATCTCGAATCCCGGCGACCTGGCACCTGAAGAGCTGGCGCATCTCTTTGACCGCTTCTGGCGCGCCGATGCGGCCCGGCAGCGTGATGCCGCGGGCAGCGGTTTGGGGCTGGCCATTACCAGGCAGTTGGTGGTGCTGCAGCATGGCATGATTCGTGCCGAGACATACAAAGGCACCATCTCGTTTATCCTTGACCTGCCCGCGGCCGGCTGAGCGGCCAGGTTCCGGGGCTCCCCGCACATATTCTCCCTGTATTCCCTTCACAGCTTCTTCATAGATCGTGGCTAAAGTTGAGCTATCGAGTCAACTTGAGTTCAGCCAGCTATGAAGGAGCAGCATCATGACCACATCCTCTGTTTCCGTCCGCCCGAGCCCCCGCGCCAAGCGCCGCAAGCTCTCACGCACACAGCTCATCCGCCGGCTTGTCCAGACTGGGTTCCTGGTCTTTATCGTGGCGGCCGCCGTACGCCACATCTTCTTTGAAGAAGCTGGGGCAGCATCGATCGATGCGCTGTGCCCCTTTGGCGGAGTCGAGACGCTCTGGCAGTGGGTAACCACCGGCGCAGTTCGTACCCAAGACCCATCCCTCCAGCCTCGTACTGAGCGTGGGACTGCTGCTGGCCACGCTTGTCAGCGGCGCAGCGTTTTGCGGCTGGATCTGCCCCTTCGGCACGCTGCAGGACGCGCTGACCTGGCTGCGTGAACGGCTGCACATCCCGGCCGTCAACGTTCCCGAGAAGCTGGACCGCTGGCTGCGCTATGGGCGGTATGTGACGCTGGCGCTGGTGCTGTACATGACCATCAGCACCGTCAAGCTCTGGTTTGCCGACTATGACCCGTACCGCACGATCTTTGGGCTGGGCTGGCTCTTCGAGTTCAACGCCGCCGAGCAGTGGCCGGCCTACACCATCGCCCTCACGATCCTGGTGGCCTCGTTCTTCATCCCCCGCTTCTGGTGCAAGTACACCTGCCCGTTGGGCGGCGCGCTCAGCCTGGTCAGCCACGTGAGCCTGCTGCGCATCCGCCGCACGGAGAGCACCTGCAAGAGCTGTGCGCTGTGTGCTCGCCCCTGCCCGGTAGGGATCGCGGTGGAGAAGGCTGCGCCGCTGGTCAGCACCAACTGCATCGGCTGCCTGGCCTGTGTTGAGACCTGTCCCCGCCACGGTGCGCTGGAGGTGGCCTTCATGCCCAAGTACTGGCTCAGCAGCTTGCGTGGGAAGTTTGGGCGCCCGTCCGCCGAGGAGGCCAACAGCGCGCCGTCAAACATCACATTGACAGTTCCGGTGACTGTGCCGTTGTTCGTGGCCTGTTACAACCAAGACCGCCGCTCGATTGAGCAAGGAGAATCCCTGTGAGAGTCAATAAGTGGTTGCTGCCGATTCTGGCGCTCGTGCTGCTGCTGGGCACGGTAGGCATTGCGCAGGCTGCGGGTTGGTGGGTGGTGAGCGGGCGGGAGATGGTCGACCTCACACAGCTGACGAGCGGCGACGACGTGAAAGGGTGGATGACGCTGCAGCAGGTGGCGGATGGGACGGGGATCGAGACGGCAGCACTCTTGGCGAAGCTTGGGCTGCCCGCCGACCTGCCGCCAGCAACCGTGCTGAAGGACATCGAAGGCATCGTAGAAGGGTTCGAGATCACGGCGGTGCGGACCAGTAGTGGACGAGGCGCTGGGGCTGGCACCGGCGGCAGAAGCAGTAACAGCAGCAGATGGTGCCGAAGAAGCAACGACGCAGGAAGCGGCAGCTGCAGAACCGGATGCAGAACCTGGAGGCAGTGGCGAGTCCAGTGCCCACGGCAGCCGTGGCGGAACCAACGCCGACCGGCAACGCCGGCTGCCGTCCATGAACCCACCGGTACGGGGACAGGTACTGGGACGGGCACCGGTGACGGCGAAGATCAGCCGGCCGTCACCAGCGCAGCCTCGATCAAGGGCAGCCACACGCTGCAGCAGATCGTGGACGGCACGGGCGTAGACCTGCCCGCACTGCTCACGGCGCTGCAGCTTCCCGCCGACACGGACCCGCAGACGACGGTACGGGAATTGGTGCAGGGTGGACAGTTGACCGAAGTAGATCAAGTACGCACGGCCGTTGCCACGCTGCAGTAATCCCTTAATGCTTTGGCGTCGGTCGGTGCTGACATGACCGCATTCACCGTCGAGCTTCCCTGTAACCTTTTCCCCGAGCCTGCATCCAACTACGATAGACAATGCTAATGTTCACCTTGCCGTCGTCCGGAATATCAAAATCAAGTGTGTTACACGCACAGGGAGAAGAATATGTTTCAGGTAAATGAAGCAGGTTGGGATCGCATCGTGCGCATCGTCTTAGGGCTGGCCATGCTCATTCTGGGCTGGGGTGGATTTGTCGGCGGTACGTTGGGCGTAATTCTGCAGTGGCTCGGCTTTGTGCCGCTGATAACCGGGCTGATCGGGTGGTGCCCGCTCTATTCGCTGTTCCACCTGCGGACGAAGACGGCGTAAGCATGATGACCGCGCGAGCAGCAGCAAATCCAATCTCAGGGGCAGTGGCTGGGACGATTCAGGAACGTCTGCAACAGGCGGAGCGTCCGGTTGTGATCGACGTATGGGCGCCGTGGTGCGGGCCATGCCGAGCGATGGAACCCCATCTCGCAGCGGTGCGCAGCGAATATGTTGGCCAGGTAGATGTGTGGAAAATCAATGCCGACGAACAGCCAGACGCCGTGCACGCGCTCAAGATCTTTGGCATTCCAACGCTGATCGTCTACCGAGAAGGGCAGGAGGTCACCCGTCGCACCGGCGGTATGACGGCTGCTGGGATTCGTTCGTTGTTTGAGCGGGCGATTGCCGCGGATCCGGCGCCGGTGCATGCCGGCCCAGCAGACGGCGAACGGTGGTTGCGCCTCGCCGTTGCGCTAGTTTTGTTTGTTCTGGCCGCCTTTACCGGTTGGCCGCTTGTGCTGCTGATCGCTGCGGCCGGCGTGTTCTTCAGTGCCATTCACGATCGTTGTCCTATCTGGCAGGGTGTGAAGGCACGGCTAGGCTGGTCCGGAGCAAAGTAGTCGGGCCATAAAGATGCGCTCACCAAGATTGTGAGTGCCATGGTTTGGAGACATCCGTTTCTTCCACGCTAGACAAAGACATGAGCCATCCTAACGACGGGATGGCTCATGTCTTTGCCGGCGCTGTTGCGCCTTGCGAGCCAGGCTTTAGCGCGCCAGATAGGCGCTATTCTCATCCGGGTGGAGCGTTGGACTCCAGCCGCTGTGCCGCCAGATCAAGCCAACGACACCGACTGCAATCAAGCCCAGGGCAATCCACTGTGCCGTGGCCAGCGTCCCCATCGTCCAGGCATCCGGGCGGAACGCCTCGACCCAGAAGCGCCCCATGGAATAGGCGATGAGATAGAGAAAGGCCGTGTCACCCTGGCGCAGCCTGGCGCCATAGCGGCGCACAAACCAGGTAAGCACCAGGAACGCAGACAAGTTCCAGATCGCCTCGTAGAAGAAGGTGGGGTGAAACCCGTTGGCCGCGTACCAGGCGATCGTCTGCTGTGTCAACGGCGCCGTGCCACAAGCCTGTATACCGGCCGGCAGATTCTCCGGCACGGCGCAGGGGAAGGTAGGGTTGATGTGAAATGCCCAAGGCACGCTTGTGGCCGGCCCGTACAGCTCCTGGTTGACGAAGTTGCCCATACGCCCGACGGCCTGTGCCAGCAGCACGTTGATGGCGATGAAGTCGATATACTTGGCGATGTTGAGCTGGTGGCGCCAGGTGTAGTACCAAAGTGCCAGCAGCCCACCGGCAACGCCGCCGTAAATGCCCAGGCCGCGGAAGCCGCCCGACCAGAAGTTGATGGCATCGAGGGGATGCTGCAGGTAATATGTCAAGCCCCCACCGTCGGCCGGTGAGCTGAGCACGTGGTAGATGCGGGCGCCGACGATTCCCGCCACCAGCATCCACGCCAAGAGATTCCAAATGTGGTTGGGGTCTTCGCCTGCCCGCTCGGCATTGCGCGCAGACAGCCAGCCGGCCAACACCGCACCGCCGACAATGAAAACGCCGTACCAGTGCAAGCTGAACGGGCCGAGTTGAAAGATGACTGGATTCATGACAAGGCCTCCTTAGTGCCGCTGTTCACTCTACTCCTCTTCCCGATTCTTCGCCAAGCAGAGCTTCTACTTTCTGGCGCTTTGAGGGCACTTCTCCGTGGGCGGCGGCGACAATGCACCCAGGTATCTATCTGACCGTTGTGTCGAGATTGACCGGCGCACCCCAGACCGGCTCCTAGACGAGTGCCACAGGTGGTCTGGATAGGTCTCAGGCCATGAGGCGCTGCTTCGACGCGATCACTTACACCAAATGACTGTTGCGGCGTGCGCAACTATATGCGCATACTTTATTGCTGATGCTTATCATGTTTGCTTCGGCCGTACGCTTCGAAAAACAGCCGCAGCTGCAGGAATTCTTCGGCGCCGCTTTCACAACATTCGTCGTGATCAACAAAGAGCGCCCGATCTTTGTCACCAGCCGCTCGCTTCTGGCCTCGCAGTAGGCAGGGTTCTGTTGCCGAAAAATATGCAGGTCTGACCGCAAGTACGATGGGCCGAACAGTGCAACATCGGTCGCGCCGGCTCATCTCAAAATCAACTATGCTCAGGAGCAACATCATGAAGCGAGTTCTCTGGATGGCAGTGATTATCCCAGATCTTTGGCCTGCTTGCTTTCGGCAGCCGTCTGCCTGCGCATGCGCAAGATGCGCCCACAGATGCCGGCGACATCGTCTCACTTGGTAAGGCGATCTTTTTCGACGCAGACCTGTCGGCCAACGGCACACAGTCATGTGCGACGTGCCATGATTCCGCAGTCGGCTTTACCGGGTCGGATGCAGCCATCAATGCCGCCGGAGCCGTGTACGAGGGAGCGCTGCCCAATCACTTCGGCAATCGCAAGCCGCCTGCCGCTGCCTATGCCGGCGACAGCCCAGCGCTCTATTTCGATGAGGCCGAGAATGCATGGTTTGGCGGCATGTTCTGGGATGGCAGAGCCACGGGTGCGTCGCTAGGTGACCCGCTGGCGGAACAGGCGCAAGGGCCGTTTCTCAACCCACTCGAGCAAGCAGTCGCCGATGCCCAGGATTTATGTGTAAAGGTCAACGGGGCGAGTTACGCCGGCCTGTTCGAGCAGGTGTGGGGTGCGGGTTCGCTGGACTGTGCAGAGGACGCCAATGGCGTTTATGAACGAATCGCACGCTCTATTGCCGCATACGAGAGGAGTGCCGAAGTCAGCCCCTTCAGCTCGAAGTTTGACCTCTTCTGGGATAAAGCGCAGGCCGCCGGGAATGGACGTGACACAAATTAAGTGTGGCACAGTTGGCGGCGCCATGGCCGGTGGTATGGGCGGTATGGGCGGTATGGGTGCCATGGGCTGCCCCGGCGGCACGGATTCTTACGACTGGACGGCCTACCGCAACCTGGGATTTAGTGACGCCGAGCTCCAAGGACTGGCGATCTTCAACGATCCGAATCGAGCGAACTGCGCTTCATGCCACTCGCTCGAACCTGGTACTGAGGGGTATCCGCTCTTCACCGACTTCGGCTATGAAAATACCGGCGTGCCAAAGAACCCAAGCAATCCGTTCTACTCGATGGCCGCCAAATGGAATCCCGACGGCTCGGACTGGGTGGACACTGGGCTGGGAGGCTTTCTGAAGAGCACTGGGAAAGCGCCGGAAATCTATGAGCCGGAAATGGGCAAATTCAAAGTGCCCACCCTCCGCAATGTGGACCGGCGCACCGCGCCCGATCTCGTTAAGGCCTACGGGCACAACGGCTATTTCAAATCGCTTGAGGAGATCGTTTTCTTCTACCACTGGCGCGCAATGATGGATGGCAGCATGGGTAGCGGTATGGGCCGCATGCGCGGCGGCATGCGCGCCGGTATGGGCAATATGTTTCCGCCTCCGGAAGTGGATCAGAACCGCGCAGCCTTGAACATGTTCCCCGGACCGCAGGTGGGCAACATCGTGGCATTCCTCAAGACATTGTCCGACGGTTACCCCGAGCGATAGCACGAGGTAGGTGTGGGGGAGACTGCAGGTCTCCCCCCATCCCCTTTCATCTGCTCCTGCCCCGCACCGGCGCGGATCGTAGCGCTCAGGGTGAAAGAAGTTCTCCTGCGCATCCTGGTCAATGCCAGCGAGATCACATCCAACACGCGCGCTTCTGCGATTTGTACGATGCCTCTCAACGTTTCGGCCATGGTGGGAGAGAAGAAGCCCTCTGCCTACCGATGTAAGACTGGCCGATCGCTAGAACCGCAGGTAGTGCGAGGCATCCGTAACAAAGACTGTGGCGCCGTACATCGGCATGCCTTGCTGGATCGGGTTCGGTTCCGAGCGCGGCTGGCAATTGGCATGGATCAGAGCCAGCACATCATTCAGCCGCGGCGCTTCCACACCAATCAGCAGCGTGGCATTGCCACGCCGCAAGAAGCCGCCGGCCGTATCGATACGTGTCAGCCGGTAGCCTGCGTCCATGAGCGCATTGACGACGGCATCGGAGTTCTCCTTCTGGACGATGGCCACCACCAACTTGGTACCGGGGGGTGCTGCGTCGAACAGCGGAGCCGCTTCGGATTGTGAAGTGGGCACAGCGGCAGGCTCTGAAGTGGAGTCGGTGCCAGAAGTCACGTTGCTCATCCTTTCTGCTGGGATAGGCTCATCACCGGAAACGGGTTGGATCAGGGGCGGTGCAGCGGCGCCACCCAAGCGCAGATGGTGCTCTACCGGTATGCCAAACACGACGGCGCCGCCGACAAGCACTTCGACCGGCGCCACGGTGCCCATGGCATAGACGCCTGCCATGCCAGGATAGGGCGCGGCATTGATCAAGCGAGTCCGGGTGTGGCAGGTGGCCTCGATAATCTCGGTCACTGCGGGCAAGCGGTCCTTTGCCACGCCGAGGAGCAAGACGGAACTCCCGGTTGCCAGAAAGCCGCCGGTTGCGCTCAGGCGTGTGAGACGGAAGCCTTTATCGACAAGGCGATCTGCGAGCTTGCCGGCGTCCTCCGACTGCACGATGATAGCGAGAAGAATCATAGTGTTTTCCAGAATGTCGCCTGAATGACAATAACTCCCGAAGTCTGCGCTGACGAAACTATATTTCTCCGCATTGAGGTAGGAGAAAATATTTGTTATGATACTGGATTAGAAATTCAGTGTCAATACCAGGGAAACGGACCGTGGAAGAGGCAAGTTCCGCACCCGACAATCTGCTGCTGCGAATTCGCGCGCTGCTGCCTTCGCTGCACGAACAGGAGCAGAAAGTGGGCCAGTACATTTTGAGCAACCCCGAGGAGGTCGTGCGGCTGGCGATCGAGGACCTGGCGGAGCGCTGCCACGCCAGCGATACGACCATTTTTCGTTTCTGTCGCAAGGTTGGCGCAGCCGGCTACCAGGATCTCAAGATCAGGCTTGCCCAGGATATGGCCGCCGCGCGAGCGCCAACGTATGCGGTAATCAGCGATGCGGACACCTTGAGCGGGATTGCGGCGAAGGCGATCCAGGCCAATGTAAAGGCCCTAGAGGATACGTTGGCGGTGCTGGACCTGCCGGCAGTCGACCGGGCCGCCATGATTCTGCTGGGCGCGCGGCGCGTGGACATCTACGGGGCAGGCGGGGGCGCGATTGCGGCGCTGGACCTGCAGTATAAGCTGGTGCGGCTTGGTATACGTGCGGTGCCACACACAGACGCCGAAATGCAGATGGTTTCCGCGACACTGTTGACGCCGGCGGACGTGGCGGTCGCCATCTCACACTCGGGCGAGTCCCAAGACGTGGCGCGGGCGCTGGTGGTAGCCGGTAAGGCGGGGGCGCAGACCATTGCCATTACGAACCACCCGGGATCGCCGCTGGCGATGGCAGCCCAGATCAGCCTGCACACCGCAGCGCAGGAGTCCCTGGCATACGGGTATCCGCTGGGGGCGCGGGTAGCACAGGTCGGCCTGATCGACGTGCTCTACAGCTACATGGCGTTGATGCGCCGCGCCGAGGTTGACCAGAACCACGCCCGCATTGCGGCGGCGCTGCAAAAGCGGCAGGGGTAATGTTAGATAAAGGTGGTTTGCGAGAAGCAGCCACGGCGGCAATCTTCACATGCCGCGTGGCCCATTCTCCTGTACTCCGCCGGCAAGTCACACGCTGAGGCCCGTAATCTTCGCATCCGGGGCGAGCGCTGCCCTTGGTTTTAGGGCGGAAGTGTTGATGCTAACGTTCGCGCTTCCGCCTAGGTTCCATGGCAGTGTAGCAGCTGCCAATGAACGGGCGGCCTCCATTTCATTATACTCGAGTGCGGAGGCCCCTGGTGTACAATGACAGCATGTTCGACCTCATCATTCGCAACGGCGAAATCATCGATGGACAGAAGACCCCACGCTACCGTGCCGACGTCGGCGTGCGCGGGGATCGGATTGCTGCGGTCGGTAACCTGAGCAGCGCCGAGGCGGAGACGGTCATCGACGCCACGGACATGATCGTGGCGCCGGGCTTTATCGACGTGCACACGCACTCGGATGCCGTGCTGCTCTCGACGCCGCACCTGCTGTCGAAGACGATGCAGGGCATTACCACCGAGTTCCTGATGCTGGACGGCATCTCGTATGCGCCGGTGTCGCGGCACACGGCCGGCGGCTGGATCCAATACCTGCGCGCGCTGGATGGTCTCCGCTTTGAGCAGTACAGCGGTTGGGAGACGATCGGCGAGTACATGGCGCTCCTGCACGAACGTACTGCCCAGAACGTGGCGACCTTTGTGCCCTACGGCAACGTGCGCACGCTGGCCCTGGGCTCCGGCGATCACACGCCCAATGACTACCAGTTGGTGGATATCCAGGGGCTGGTGGCACAGGGAATGGCAGAAGGTGCGGCCGGGCTGTCCACCGGATTAGATTATGTCGAGCAGTGCTTTGCCTCCACCGACGAACTCGTAGCGGCGGCGCGCGGGATGCGCACCCAGCAGGGGATCTATGTCACGCACGTGCGCTATGCGCGCGGCACGCTGGACGGCGTGCGCGAAGCAGTAGAGATCGGGCGCCGCGCCGGGGTGCCGGTGCATATTTCGCACCTGCGGGGCACCAGCGAGGCCGAGGCCGAGGCGATCATCGATTATATCGACCTGGTAGCGATCAACGAGGTGGACTTCTCGTTTGACGTCTATCCGTATATGTCGTCGTCGACGATGCTGCAGTACCTTCTGCCGCTCGAGTTCTGGACCGACGGCGTGCTGGCGGCCTATAGCAAGCTGTCCGACCCGGTGCTGCGCGATCGGTTCCAACGCAAGCTGGATCGCGAGAAACTGGCGAACGTGACGTTCGCCTGGGTAGCGAGCCGCCACAACAGCATCTATCACGGCGAGACGGTCGCAGATTACGTGGCGGCCACGGGGCGGCGGGCGGCGGACGCGCTGTGCGACCTGCTGCTGGAGGAGGGGATGGCGGTGCTGCTGGTGTTTCACCGCCAGGAAGATGGGTCGGAGTCCGCCTTTCTCGAGCATCCGTGTTACATGATGGGCAGCGACGGCATCTATTTCCCGGACGGGGTCATCCACCCGCGGCAGTATGGCTCGGCGGCGCGGCTGTTGGGGCACTATGCGCGGCGCAAGCGGCTGTTCTCGCTGGAGGATGCGGTTTACAAAATGACCGGCTTTCCGGCCGCACGCTTCAAGCTGCACGGGCGCGGCGTGCTGCGTCCCAACAACTATGCCGACATCACCGTCTTCAGCCCCGACACCATCAACGATCGTGCCACCTTTGACCACCCGCTGCGGCTGGCGCAGGGCGTGGATTATGTGCTGGTCAACGGCAAGCCCATTATTGCGGATGGCGAGGCAGTTGCAGGCGCTACGCCGGGACGCTACCTGCAGTTTGGGCAGGAGTAGGGTGGCGCAACACGATCCTACCCCGCAGCTGGCACGGCAGAGGCGGCGTAGCTGGAGAACAGGTAGAGCTGGCCGCTGGTGAGGCCTGCCAGCATGGCTTTTACGTCGCCGTCGTACTCGAACACGCAGAGGGCGTGGGCAGGCGTGACGCGGTGTCCACACCACAGGGGATCGGCGCTCGAGTAGATACTGGCGGTGTTGTTTGCATGCAGCTGGACGCCGGCGGTGTTGCCGCCGGGGCGGTGCATGCGGCCGGGCCCCGCATCCGTATAGCCATACTCCAGCAGCAGTGTGCGCAGGTCCGTGGCGGCATTGTACGCGTCGATGGCGGGATGCAGCGGCAGGTCCGGCACTTCGGCAAATTCGCCTAGCGCAGGCGGCAGGCCGTCCGGGACATACACCCGGCGCGGCGCCGGCAGCTCAGGCGCCATGGGGGACACCAGCGCCGCCAACGTCGCGTAACCGTAGGTCAGGTCGAGATCGCACCAGACGAACGTCACCGGGTGCCCGTGTGGGCCGTACTTGGGCTTGCGGTTGACGCTGCCGGGCAGGCGCAGGACACGGTTCAGGTCGCTGGCGGCAGGATCGCCCCCGATCAAGCGCACCCACTCTTTTTCCACAGTTGCAACGTCGCTGCGATTGGTATCGGTGACGGGCAGCGTGGCATCGAGCAGCCAGACTGCCTGGTAGCCGCCGCCGCTGTCCCAGCAGGCTGAGGGGCGCACGGGCGCCGCCTGCAGGGCGGCCAGAGCCCGCCGCTTGTATTCGTCCAGGCGAAGGGGCAGGGCAGCATCGATGGCAGCCGTCTGGGCTTTCTGCAAGGCACCGCGCGCCTGGGCTTTTTCCATGCTGCCGACTTCGGGCGTGACATAGTAGGGCAGCCACTCTGACTGCTGGATCGTGTCCTTGGCGTCCAGTTCGACAAACAGGGCGTTGACGGCGGCGATGTTGTGGACGGTGCCGCGCACCCAGCGCTGGTCGCGCTTTTTCCCCTGGGCGTTCTTGGTCGGGATATCGGCATGTGGGTGTACGCCAAAGAAGACATGGTCGCGCGCAAGCCAAGAGGCGCGGGGCGGGCCGTGCCTGCCGGCTTTGCGCCAGTCCGACTCGTACCCCTTCCCCTGAGGCCGTGAGTACAGCCACCAGTCGCCGCCCTGGTGCAGGCGTTCGAGCAGGCGCAGCGCAAGGTCGAGCTGCTCAGTGATAGAAAGTCCATGCTGCAGAACATGATTGGCATTCATTGATTCCTATTATAGCACATATGTTCTAAAAAGTCCCGTACACAAACGACTCCCCATGCTAAGGTGACAAGAACGGCGTATCGATGTAGCATAAGAACCATTACCCCAAGTACTTCGTAATCGATTTGCCAAAGGAAGAAAGACAATGAAAAAAGCTTTGATGGTCTGGGGCGGCTGGGAAGGTCACGAGCCGTTCAAGTGTGTGCAATTGTTTGCACCGATTTTGGAGGAGGCCGGATTCCAGGTGACGGTGTGCGACACGCTGGACGCCTACCTGGACAAGGAGGCAATGCAGAGCTATGACCTGATCTCCCAGGTCTACACCATGAGCACGATCACGCCGGAGCAGGAGAAGGGGCTGCTGGACGCGATCGAGGGCGGTGTCGGCTTTGCCGGCTGGCACGGCGGCATGGCCGATGCGTTCCGCAACAACTGCAACTACCAGTTCATGGTGGGCGGGCAGTGGGTGGCGCATCCGGGCAACATCATCGACTACCGCGTCAACATCACCGATCGCAACGACCCGGTCATGGCGGGGCTGGACGACTTTAACATGCACTCGGAGCAGTACTACATGCATGTGGACCCGGTCAACCAGGTGCTGGCGACGACGACCTTCAGCGGCCAGTACTGTCCCTGGGTCGACGGCGTGGTGATGCCGGTGGTGTGGAAGAAGGTGTGGGGCAAGGGTCGCGTCTTTTACTCGTCGCTGGGCCATGTGGCCTCGGATTTCAACGTGCCGGAAGCGCGCGAGATCTCGCGCCGCGGCTTCCTCTGGGCGCACGCTAAGGGAGCCTCGCACCATGAGCAAAACGAACCCCGTCGCCGTCGGCCTGATCGGCTGCGGCAATATCAGTTCGATCTACCTGCAGAACGCCCAGACGCTGGACCCGATCGAGATCGTCGCCTGCGCCGACATGCGCCGTGAGGCGGCTGAGGCGCAGGCGGCCAAGTTTGGCGTCGGGCGCGTGTGCAGCGTCGAAGAGCTGCTGGCGGACCCGAAGATCGAGATCGTCCTCAACCTGACAACGCCCGAGTCGCACGGCACGATTGCGCTGGCGGCGCTGGAGGCGGGCAAGTCGGTCTACAACGAGAAACCGCTGGCCATGAGCCGCGAGCAGGGCAAGCGCATGCTGGAAGTTGCGCGCGCCAAGGGGCTGCTCGTGGGCGGCGCGCCGGACACCTTCCTGGGCGCAGGCTTCCAGACCGTGCGCGAGCTGATCGACGCCGGCGCCATCGGTACGCCGGTCGGCGCAAACGCCTTCATGATGAGCCGCGGGCACGAGCACTGGCACCCTAACCCGGTCTTCTACTACAAGGCCGGCGGCGGGCCGATGTTTGACATGGGGCCGTACTACCTGACGGCGCTGGTATCGCTGCTGGGTCCGGTGCGCCGGGTGACGGGAACGACGCGCATCACGCGGCCGCAGCGCACGATCAGCAGCCAGCCGCGCAGCGGCGAGATCATCGACGTGGAGGTGCCGACGCACGTGGCGGGGCTGCTCGACTTTGCGGACGGGCCGATCGGGATGATCATGACCACCTTTGACGTGCAGGCGTCGGGGCTGCCGTGGATCGAGATCTACGGCACGGAAGGCACGATCAACGCGCCGGACCCCAACACGTTTGGCGGGCCGGTCAAGCTGCGCCGCACCGACGACAAAGACTGGCAGGAGATCCCGGTGACGCGGCCGTATGCGGCGAACTCGCGCGGCCTGGGCGTGGCAGGGATGGCCGAGGCGCTGCGCAGCGGTAAACCGCACCGGGCGAGCGGCGAACTGGCCTACCACGTGCTGGACCTGATGTTTGCGATTCACGAGGCCTCGGATCGCGGCTGCCATGTGGACGTGGAGAGCACGTGCGCACGGCCGGCGCCGATGGGCTGACGCGACCCGTCTGAACATTGATTTGTAGGATTGTCGGACTAACCTCAATTTAGCCGACCCCTGGGTCACACTGCTACGACTTGGGAGTGACTCAGGGGCTGCCTCCCATGCGTGCGGCTTTCTTGGCAAGAAGCCAAGATGATATTATCCTATGCCGTTAGTTTCGTCGCTCGTCTTGTTGCCCGGTTGAAGTGTGCCCGCGACACCTCACTACGGTACACGTCGGTGAAGAGTAACAGACATGGGGCCGCACCATTACGCTTGGCTGGACGAATTGAAGCACCCACGCCTCTATGCGCGCCTCGGCCAAAGCCTATCGCCTGACGCGACCGTTGGCGAGGCCCTATGAAGAGAATCGCGCAGATTCTGTGTCTGGCAATCCTGCTGGGCGCATTTGGGCTCCAGACTTCCATAT
Source organism: uncultured Chloroflexia bacterium (assembly GCA_963701415.1). GTDB lineage: Bacteria > Chloroflexota > Anaerolineae > Caldilineales > Caldilineaceae > Fredericiella. The sequence goes on along the minus strand of CAVPAH010000009.1, from coordinate 654,491 downwards.
GGGGTGGAGCTGCACCGCTGCACCGGCTGCAGCGCCGCCAAGTGCCGACGTGCCTTTCCGCTTTGATCATGTCTCTGCTGCGCAAGGTCTCTCCAGTCCTGAGGTCTGGAGCGTACTGCGCGATCGCCGCGGCTTTTTGTGGTTTGGTACGCTGGACGGGCTAAATCGCTTCGACGGCTACCAGATGAAGGTCTTCAAATATTCCCCGGCGGATCCGGCCAGCCTCAGCGACAATGCGATTCGCACCCTGTACGAAGACCGCGCCGGCATCCTCTGGATTGGCACCTGGACCGGCGGCCTCGATCGCTACGATCGCGACACAGAGACTTTCACCCACTTTCAGCACGACCCTGCGAACCCTGACAGTCTCAGCAGCAACGGTGTCTTTGCCATCTTGGAAGATCGTGCCGGGATGCTCTGGTTGGGCACCCGCACGGGTGGCCTGGAGTACTTCGATCCCAAGACCAACACCTTCACCCACTACCGCCATGACCCCGCCGTGCCCACCAGCCTGGGCAACGACAGTGTCTTTGCGCTTTGGGAAGATGGCGACGGCGCGCTCTGGGTGGGCACGGAGGGCGGCCTCGACCGCCTTGACCCCGCCACCGGGATCTTTCGCCACTACCGCTACAATCCGGATGACCCGACCAGCTTGAGCAGTGATACGATCAGGTCCCTCTACGTCGACACCCGCGGCAGCCTGTGGGTGGGCACCTGGGGTGGTGGTCTCAATCGCTTCGACCGCAACACGGAAACCTTTGTCCACTATCAGCATGAACCGGGCAGGCCGCAGAGTCTGAGCAACGACGGCGTCTTTGCCATCCAACAGGACGCCACGGGTGCGCTCTGGATTGGCACGCTTGGCGGTGGTCTCAATCGGTTCGACCCCCAGGCCGGCACGTTCCGGCATTTTGAGGCTGACGAAAGTGCCCTGGCGAGCTTTCGCACCAGCGAGGTCTATGACATGGTGGTAGACGCCGGCAGCGCGTGGTTTGCCACCAACGTCGGCGTTATTGCCCTCGATATGCAGCCAAAGCCGTTCGGCGTCTTGCAGAATATTGCCGACAACGCCGACAGCCTGGCCGACAATAGAATCAATGCCGTCTATGCCGACCCCCAAGGGGTCCTTTGGGTCGCGACGGTCAGTACTGGGTTTAATCGCGTCGATCGCGTTACGGGCCACGTCAGCCACTTTCAACATGATCCTGCCGACGCCAGCAGCATTGGCTCAAACGAAATATATGGCATCGCGCCCGAACGCAACGGCAAACTTTGGTTGGCAGCCTTCGAAGCCGGCATCAGCCTGTTCGACCCCAAGACCGGGCAATCGCTTCAATACCGCCACGACCCGGATAATCCGGCAAGCTTGAGTTCCAATCTAGTCACCACCATTCTGGAAGATCGGTCTGGCACCGTCTGGGCCGGCACCTGGGATGCCGGGCTGAACCGCCTTGACCCCGCCACCGGCACAATCACCCAATATCGGCATGATCCCGCCGACCCGGCGAGCGTGAGCGACGATAACATCCAGGCGCTGCTCCAAGATCCCAATGGTGACCTCTGGGTCGGTACCCTTGGCGGCGGTTTGAATCGCTTCGACCCTGCCACGGAAACATTCACCCGCTATCCGGACGCCGCGAGCAATCCCAAGGGCCTGCCGGCCAATCGCGTGACCTCGCTCCTGCTTGACCGTGCGGGGAGACTCTGGGTGGCCACCTGGGGCGGCGGCCTGGCGCGCCTGAACCGCGCGACGGGCGACTTTACCTACTACGACCGCGCTTCCGGCCTGCCTAGCGACGCGATCTGCGCCATCTTGGAGGACAGCCGCGGGCTGCTGTGGCTTAGCACCAACAACGGGCTGGTGCGCTTCGATCCCCAGACCGGTGCAGTTCACAATTACGATGAGCAGGATGGGCTGCCGGGCACCGTGTTCCAGCGCTCGACCGCAGCGCAGGGGCCCGGTGGCGAGCTGCTATTTGGCGGCATAAACGGCTTGCTCGTCTTCCAGCCCGACCAAATTCACGACAATCTCACCCCTCCCCCGGTTGTCCTCACCGCCTTCCTGCTCGCCAACAAGCCCGTGCCGATTGGCCCGAATTCCGTGCTGCGGCGCGCCATAGACGCAACCGCGGCGTTGGAGCTCTCTTATCAGGATCGGGTCATCTCGTTTGAGTTTGCGGCGCTCGACTTTACCGCGCCCCAAAAGAATCGTTATCGCTACATGTTGGAAGGGTTCGATACGGAATGGACCGAAGTCGGCAGCGACCGCCGCCTGGTGACATATACCAACCTCGGCCCAGGAAGATACGTGTTTCGCGTCCTTGGCTCCAATCATGACGGTACCTGGAACGACGAGGGCGCGGCGCTGACGCTCACGATTACCCCGCCCTGGTGGGAGACCTTCTGGTTTCGCTTGCTGCTGGTGCTGGCGGGCGCGGGTCTGGTGGCGGCTGTCCTTGCCGGCCAGCGGCGCAATGCCATGATCCAGCAGCGCAAGTTGGAGGCCATGGTCGCCGAACGCACCCATGAGCTGCAGGATGCCAGGACGCAGATCAACACGCTGTTCGATACCTCGCCGCTCGGCATTTGCGTGGCTACCCTGGACGGCAAGATCCTTGGCGTCAACCGGGCGCTGCAGCGTATCTCCGGCTATTCGGAAGCTCAACTGCTCGGAGCAAATGTAAGCGGTCTCTATGCCAATCCTGCGGAGCGGGCGCCACTGCTGGCGAAGCTAGACGCTGAAGGCTTTGTGAGTGACTACGGCGTGCAGATGCGGCGGCGCGATCGCAGCATATATTTTGCCAGTTTGAGCCTAAGCCGGTTGGAAATGGCCGGGCAAGCGATGATCCTCGGAATCACCGACGACATCACAGACCAGGTGGAAGCGCGCCAGGCCCTGGCTACGCTGCAGGAAATCTCATACGACCTGGCTGCCATGCCTGACCTTTCCGCACTGCTGGAGGGTGCACTGCAGCAGCTGAGCAAGGTCGTCGACTTCCAGCGGGCTGCCCTGATGCTCATCGAGGAGGACGGCGAGTCGCTGGCGATCTATGCCTACCTGGCCCCGGCTTTGGCGCCTGAGTTTACACCCCAGCATGTCCCCATCAAGCGCTGGCCGTTTCTGCAGGCGACGTTACAGGGTGCCGCGACAACCTACATACCTGACCTGCAAGCTAACCAAGCAATCATGGCCGAGCTCGACCGTATGCCCGCTGGGCCTTGGTCGGCAGTACTGGAGGCCAGCCGCAGCTGGCTGGGGCTGCCCCTGCTCTCAGGTGAGCGCAGAATTGGCTTGCTCAATGTACTGGGCGACGAAGCCAATCACTACACTACCAGCGACATCGAACTGGCGCGCACCTATGCCAACCAACTGGCGGTGGCCGTCGACAATATCTATCTCAAAGACCAGGCTGGCTTGACCGCGGCGGCTGAGGAGCGCTCCCGGATCGCTCGCGAGCTGCACGATTCGGTGACCCAGGCGCTGTACAGCATGACCCTCCTTGCCGATGCGACTATCTTGGCGCTCACAGCGGGCAAGCTGGAAGCCGTTGCCGAGCGCTTAGCTCGCATCAAGGACGTGGCGCACGAGGCCATGACCGAGATGCGCTGGCTGGTGTACAATTTGCATCCTACGGTGTTGGCGGACGCCGGGCTGGCGCCTGCCTTGCAGGAACGACTCGAGGCAGTCGAGGCTCGCTCGGGCGTCAAAGCACATTTTCAGGTGAAGGGTCAGCCACGACTGTCGCCGGCAAGCGAGCGCGAGCTGTTCTGGGTAGCGCAAGAAGGGTTGAACAATGCGCTGCGACACGCCCATGCCAGCCAGGTGTGGGTGGACCTTGCCTATGAGGACTCTCGCTGCCGGTTGACCATTCGGGACGACGGCGTTGGTTTTCGGCCAGATGCTGCCGAGCCCTATGGCGGCTATGGCCTGGCCAACATGCGCGCCCGGCTTGCGCAGATCAACGGCGAGCTCAAGATCATTACTAAGTTGCATGAGGGGACGACACTTGAGATCGAGGTCAATCAATGAACCATACACCAATCCGCGTGCTGATTGTCGACGACCATCGTATCGTGCGCGAAGGGATCCGCGCCCTGCTCAGCGAGTTTGAGGATATCCAAGTCGTCGGCGAAGCAGGCAGTGGGCAGGAAGGCGTCAGCTTAGTCCCAGCACTCCAACCACATGTCATCTTGATGGATCTGGTGATGTCTGGGATGGACGGCATTGAGGCAACCCGGCGAATAACAGCAGCCGCGCCCGTGGCACGGGTGCTGGTTCTGACCAGTTTCTTGACGGCCGACAAGCTTTACCCGGCCATCAAGGCCGGGGCGTTGGGCTACCTGCTCAAAGACACATCTTCTGTTGACTTGGTGGAAGCGATTCGCCAGGTGGACCGTGGCGAGCCTTCGCTGCCGCCGGAGATTGCCCACTTGATCCTCTCCGAACTGCGCCAGCCTGCGCCGGGCTTGTCGCCAGGGCCGGATGCGCTGACCGATCGTGAAGTGGAAGTCCTGCGCCTGGTGGGGCAGGGCAAGACCAACAGGGAGATTGCCGGCAAGCTGAGCGTTTCCCCAGAAACGGCGCGCGGCCACGTAAACAACATCCTCAGCAAGCTGCACGTGGCCAACCGGGTCCAAGCCACGCTCTACGCTCTGCGCGAGGGCATCAGCTCACTCGACGACCGCGAATAACAGCCTTCGTCTGCTGCTATGCCCCATAAGGGCAGCCAATAAGCACCCCTTTTGGGGTGCGCGAAACCCCCCTTACGGCTGCTGACAGGGCTGCCCCCCTATACTATGCTAATTTTGCCGGTTGGATGAGATGTGTTGGATTGCGGCTGCCGCCGGGGATCCCCCACCTGGAATGTGCCTGGTATTGCAAATCCATGAGGCAGAAGAAAGCAGAGTGTCACGACTGCTGGTGGTTGATTACCATAACGCTACGCGTCGCAGCCTCAAAACCTATCTCAGCACCGCGCTGCCCGCTGCCTGCGTGCTTGATGTTGCGACTGCGCTGCAGGCGTTGGAACTGATCCCGAAAGAACTGCCTGATGTAGTGATTATGGCGTTTTCGCTCCCGTATATGAGCGGTGTAGAGGCCACACGGGAGATCAAGCGCCGTTGGCATGAGATGCACGTGCTCATGCTGATCATGGAACCGAGCCAGTCCGAGCCGGCCATGGCCGCCGGCGCCGATGCCTGCGTGGTCAAAGGTGGACCGTCGCGTGAACTGCTCGACGCCGTGCTCAGCCTCAGCCCCGGATTGTCTCCACTACGATGAATGTTGCCTCGGCAGTCGATGGTCGTGTTGATGTTGCTGCTGGTTGCGATAATGCAGGACGGAATTTCGTGTACAGTCCTGTTCGGTGATCTCGTTTATGACCATACTGGGAGCGTAGGCAGCGCCATCAATATCCTGGCTGGTGCTCACTAGAGCCAAGGAGGACACAAAGATGACTCTTGCATCCATCCCATTTGTGCCGCGTACCAAGTTCCATCCGCCGCGACTCCCAAGCGACATCTTGCTGCGCAGCAGGCTGCTGGCGCGGCTCGATCGCCCAGCAGCATTGGCGCTTATCATCGCACCTGCCGGCTATGGCAAAACCACGCTGGCCGGCACCTGGCTGGCCGGCTGTCGCCGGCCAGGCGCATGGATTTCGCTCGACGGCGAAGACAGCGTGCTCCCAGTCTTTCTGCACAGATTTGTCACTGGTGTTCGCTGCGTGTTTCCCACTTTTGGCGAGGAGATCCTCCGCCTGTGTGCCGCGCAGGCAGAGCTAACTGCGAGACCAACCACGGAACTGACCCCAGCATTGGTCTTGCCCATTCTCCTGAACGAGCTGGACCGACTCGAACAGGATTTTGTCTTGGTGCTCGACGACTATCACCGCATTGCCGACAGCTCCATCCATGAGCTGCTGTGGGGGCTGCTCGCACATCCGCCCCGGCCACTGCACCTTGTGCTTACCGCACGCCACGACCCACCCATCCCACCACGCCTACGCGTCCAAGGGGCGGTTACCGAACTGCGCGCCCGTGACTTGAGCTTTACCGCAGCAGAAACCGGTGAATTCTTGCGGCAGTTCGTCGAACAGCCTTTGGATGCGCAAGCCATTGCAGAATTGGTGCAGCAGTCGGAAGGCTGGGCAGTCAGCCTGCGCCTCGTGGCCTTGTGCCTGCGCCAGCGGCAGGATGTCTCCTGCCTGCAGGACGTACTACGTGGCTGCGGACGCTCCCTGCTTGGATATCTAGATAGCGAAGTGATTGATCGCTTGCCGGCTGACGTGCAGCTGTTTCTGGCCCGCACCTCGATCCTCAGCCAACTGAATGGAGCATTGTGCGACGCCGTCGTCGGTGACTCGTTGCCCGCAATCGACAGCCTCGCTACCCTGCGCATGTTGGAACAAGCCGGCATCTTCGTTACATCGCTCGACGCAGAGAGGCAGTGGTTCGAGTATCACGGCCTGTTCCGGACGCTGCTGCAGCACAAACTTCACAAGACACATGAGCCGGCAGAAATCGACGTGCTGCATCAACGCGCCACTGCCTGGTGCGAACTGCACAAACTGTACGAAGACACCTCGCCGCATGCCCTCACCGGTGGCGACCAGGCCGGCGCGGTGGCACTGCTGGCACATCCGCGCCCTCTGCTGCCGGGGATGCTGGAGGTTCAGCAAACCGAGCGTTGGCGGAGCTTCTTTGCGCGCGCCGGCGAATTGCCAGCTGTGGCACCAGCACCCTCAGAACGCAACATACGCAGCGTGCTAACCTATCGTGAAATGGACGTACTCTTATTGCTGCACCAACGGCTGACGAACAAGGAGATCGCGCACAGCCTGTGCATTTCGCCTGATACCGTAAGACAACACTCAGTCAGTATTTACCGCAAGCTGGGCGTCAAGAACCGGCGCCAGGCCGTCTTGCAGGCAGACGCGCTGGGATTCTCAGCAGTGCCGATGCCAGGCCATACCCTCAGGGGAGTACCCGATTAGCACCCCTTTTGGGGTACGCGAAAAGCCCCCTCTCGGGTCATGACAGCGCCGCCTCGACATACTATCCTGGTTTAGAAGCGACATGCTATCCGGTGCGCTCTCAATGCAGTGATCCTAGTTCAAGGTCAAGGAGGCATGTATGAATCTCACCCCAAGAGAACTAGACAAGCTCATGATTTACATGATGGCGGACGTGGCGCTGAAACGCAAGGAGAAAGGGCTTAAGCTCAACCATCCAGAGGCAGTGGCGGTGATCTCGGCTTCAGCGTTGGACGGGGCGCGTGCGGGTAAAACGGTCGAAGAAGTTATGAATGATGCACGCACTGCGCTGACGAAAGTTGATGTCATGGAGGGCGTGGCAGACCTGATTCCATTGGTTCAGGTTGAAGCCGTATTTACCGATGGCAGTCGCCTGGTCACCGTTCATCAGCCCATCCAGTAAAGCACAACCCAGTCGATTTCAATCGAGGAGACATCACTATGACAACGCCCGTAGGTGGCATCGTATTTGCCGACACCCCTATCGAGATCAACGCAGGGCGCGCACGAGTAACACTCAAGGTGCGCAACACTGGCGACCGCCCCATCCAGGTAGGTTCGCACTTTCACTTCTTTGAAGTGAACCGCGCATTGGAATTTGACCGCGCTGCAGCGTTTGGCATGCGCCTCGACATATCTGCGTCGACGGCCATTCGCTTTGAGCCAGGCGATGAAAAAGAAGTCAACCTTGTGCCGTTTGGCGGCAAACAGCGGGTGTATGGCTTTAACGGCTTGGTCGACAACTGGACGGGCACCGGCCCCACGCCGGGCTATCAACCGAGCAAAGTCGAAGCTCTGCGGCGCGCTGAAGAGCTGGGCTTTAAGTCCAAGCCCTGACACCCAACTGACCTGCGAGTACAAAAGGAGCAATGGTCATGACACAAGTATCACGTCAAGAGTACGCCAACTTATTCGGGCCGACCGTCGGCGACAAGATTCGTCTCGGCGACACTGATTTGTATATTGAAATCGAGAAAGACTTGCGCGTCTACGGCGATGAGGCGATCTACGGCGGCGGCAAGACGCTGCGCGACGGTATGGGCCTGGACAACCAGCTTACCAGCGCAGCCGGTGCCCTCGACCTTGTCATCACGAATGTTACGGTCGTCGACGCTGAGTTGGGCGTGGTCAAAGCCGATGTAGGTGTTAAAGACGGCAAGATCGTCGGCATCGGCAAAGCAGGTAACCCGAGCACGATGGACGGCGTCACACCCGGTTTGTCGGTCGGGCCTGCGACCGATGCTATCTCGGGTGAGAAGCTAATCTTGACGGCGGCGGGTATCGACTCGCACGTTCACTATATCTCGCCGCAACAGGCCTACGCCGCCCTGTCCAATGGCGTCACAACTTTCTTCGGCGGCGGCATTGGGCCGACCGACGGCACCAACGGGACGACAATTACCTCAGGGCCGTGGAATCTGGCCATGATGCTAAAGGCGATCGAGGGACTACCGATCAATTTCGGTTTCTTGGGCAAGGGCAACTCCTCCGGCATCCTGCCGCTTGTGGAACAGGTCCGGGCCGGTGCAGCTGGTTTAAAGATCCATGAGGACTGGGGCACGACGCCGGCCGCCATCCGCGCGGCGCTGCGTGTCGCCGACGACCTTGATGTCCAGGTCAGCATCCACACGGACACGCTCAATGAAGGCGGTTTCGTAGAAGACACCATTGCCGCCTTTGAAGGCCGTACGATCCACACCTTTCACACCGAAGGCGCGGGTGGCGGCCATGCCCCTGACATCATCAAGGTGGCGGGTGAACTAAACGTGCTGCCGAGCTCGACAAACCCGACCTTGCCCTACGGGGTCAACACGCAGGCCGAACTGTTCGACATGATCATGGTCTGCCACAACTTGAACCCGACGATTCCTTCGGATGTGGCATTCGCCGAGAGCCGCGTGCGCGCCGAGACCATCGCCGCTGAAAACGTACTGCATGATATGGGTGTCATTTCGATGATATCGAGTGACTCGCAAGCCATGGGCCGCGTGGGTGAGAACTGGCTGCGGGCGATCCAGACTGCCGATGCCATGAAAAAAGGCCGCGGCAAACTACCCGAAGACGCGGCCGGCAACGACAACTTCCGTGTGTTGCGCTTTGTGGCCAAGATCACGATCAATCCCGCAATCGCCCAAGGGATCAGCCATGTGCTCGGCTCGATTGCACCGGGCAAGATGGCCGATTTGGTGCTTTGGGATCCGGCATCCTTTGGGGCCAAGCCAAAGCTTGTCATCAAGGGCGGCTTGATTAACTGGGCATTGATGGGCGATCCGAATGCGTCGCTGCCGACGCCGCAGCCGATCTACTACCGGCCGATGTTTGGCGCATTTGGCAAAGCCATGCCTGAGACCTGTATCAGCTTCGTGTCACGCTCCGCCTATGATCTCGGTATTGCCGAGCAACTCGGGCTGCAGCGCAAGGTCATGCCCGTGTACGGCATGCGCACGATTACCAAGCGCCACATGGTGCGCAACGGCAACACCCCCAAGATTGAGGTGAATCCTGAAACGTTCGCGGTGATGGTCGATGGTGTACACGCCACGGTTGCGCCCGCGGCCTCGATCGCGCTCAACCAGCTTTATTTCTTTAGCTAGCGGCCGACAGCGTGGGTGCTGCCTGGTTCAGGCAGCACCCACGCCTGCTTTCCCGTCTACTTACAGGAGTTCATTGTGATTTTGGTGGAACATGTTGTTGGCAATAGGAACGACGCGCCCTGGCTGGAGCGGCTGGCGGCTGCGCAGGTTGACTTGCTCGCGCTTGACCAATGGGAGGCCCAGAAGAACCGCCTGCGCAAGACATCGCAAGGTGGCGTTGAACTTGCGATCTCCCTTGATCGTGGCGTTTTTTTGCGCAACGACGACGTGCTGGTCTGGGATGAGGCCAAGGGTCTTGCCATCGTGGCGCGCATCACGCTTAAAGATGTCATGGTCATCCAGATGGATGCACTGCTGGCCCAGGATGTCGAGACGCTCGTGCGCACGGCAGTGGAACTTGGCCACGCCATCGGCAACCAACATTGGCCAGCCGTGGTCAAAGGCACAAAGGTCTTTGTGCCGCTCACCGTGGATCGCAAAGTGATGGCGTCTGTCATGCGGACGCATGCGTTCCAGGACGTCACCTACGATTTTGTGCCGGGTTCCGATGTGATTCCCTATCTGGCCCCCCACGAGGCGCGGCGTCTATTTGGCGGCGCGCAAGGCGCTGTGCATTCCCATGTACATGGTGAGTGACTTGAATGCCATGAATATCACCGAGCTGATGCGCGTGCTGCAGTTTGGCGACTCGATGCTGCCAGTGGGAGCCTTTTCGTTTTCGAACGGACTGGAGCCGGCCATTCAACAGGGCGTGGTTTGTGACGTGGCAACACTGCGCGAGTTCGTGCTGACCGCAACGCAGCAAGCTGCATCGGCAGACGGTATCGCATTACTGGAAGCACATCGTGCAGCAGCCGCAAACGACATGGCCGGCGTGCTGCTGGCCGACAGGGCAGTTTTCAATCGGAAGCTCAATGAAGAGATGCGGACGATGAGCGTGCGGATGGGCAAGAAGCTGGCAGAGATGGGAGACTACGTAACGCATGCGCCACAGCTCGTAACCTGGTTGGCTCATGTCAAACGCGCGGAGACGCCAGGCACCTTTCCGGTTGGCCTGGGTGTGCTATTTGCCGGCTTGCGTTTGCCCGAACAGCAAGCCTTTGCCGTGCATCAGTACGGTGTCGCCGTGACAATTCTAGGGGCCGCGTTGCGGCTGATGAAGGTGAACCACCTTGACACCCAGGCGATCCTGTATGAGGTGAATGCCGGTGCTGATGGTGAGTACCAGCGCATTGCGCACGCCGCGCTGAGTGACATGGCTACTTTTGCACCCTCCCTGGACATCTTGGCTGCCGTGCACGTCAAATCACACGTACGCATGTTCATGAATTGAAGATGGACTGAGGACAGGATACGAGAACAATGAAGAAGATTACACGCATCGGCATCGGCGGACCGGTTGGTTCCGGCAAGACCGCCATCATCGAAGCAATCACCCCTTTGTTTACGGACATGGGCATCAAGGTATTGATTATTACCAACGACGTGGTGACGACCGAAGATGCCAAACATGTCCAGCGCACATTAAAGGGCATTCTGGTTGAGGAAAGGATCATTGGCGTCGAGACCGGTGCCTGTCCGCACACCGCCGTGCGCGAGGATCCAAGCATGAATCTGGCGGCTGTCGAGGACATGGAAGAACGATTCCCGGACAGCGACTTAGTATTGATCGAGAGTGGCGGCGATAACTTGACGCTAACCTTCAGCCCAGCTCTCGTCGATTTCTTTATCTATGTCATCGACGTGGCCGCCGGCGACAAGATCCCGCGCAAGAATGGACCTGGCATCAGCCAATCCGATATTCTGGTGATCAACAAGACCGATTTGGCGCCCTACGTAGGGGCAAGTCTTGAGGTGATGGACAACGACTCGCGCTTGATGCGCAGCGGCAAACCCTACCTGTTTACCAACTGCAAGACAGGTGACGGTATCCCGGAACTGGTGAGATTAATTCGCGAGAATGTGCTGTTCGATATTGATTTGGTTGGGCAGGAAGCATGAATAAGCTGCACGCAGCGCCTGAGCTCGCGGCTTATCAAGATGAACCAAAGCAGATGCCGAGCGGCGTGGTGGGCAAAAACGCCTACCTGCGCCTCGGATTTCAGCGCCGCGGCGCGCGCAGCGCCCTGATCGATCTCCAGCGCCGTGTGCCGCTGCTGGCGCAGAAAGCGCTGTACTGGGACGCGGCCATGCCGGATATGCCGTGTGTGTTTATCATCACCACCTCGGGCAGCGTCCTGCAAGGCGACCGCTACCGGATCGAAATCGACGTGGCCCCCGACACACAAGCGCACGTTACGACGCAGGCGGCTACTAAGATTCATTCGATGGACGCGAACTTTGCGGCACAGACCCAGGAGATCGTACTGGGCGACAACGCCTACCTGGAGTACCTGCCTGATGCCGTCATTCCACATGCGCACGCGCGCTTTATCACCCACACACGCATTGTGCTGCCGTCCAGCGCCACGCTGCTCTACTCGGAAATCTTGATGCCCGGACGCAAGTACCACAAGGCCGGGGAACTATATCAGTACGACCTGTTTTCCTCGACGGTACGCGCCGAACGACCGGCGGGCGAGGAACTGTTTACCGAGAAATATGTCGTGGAGCCCAACCAGCGCAACGTACGGCGCGCGGGGGTTATGGGTGAGTTTGATGTCTTTGGCAATGTGGTGCTGTTGACACCAAAGGAGCACGCGGATCGGATTTTTGAACAGACGCCGGCAGTGTTCAACCGCAGCGAGCGTTGGGCGGCCGGCGCCAGTCGCCTGCCCAATGACGCCGGTCTCGTCTACAAGGTGGTCGGGATGGAATCGCAGCCCGTGCGCGCCATTATTCGCAGCTTTTGGTCACTTGTCCGCCAGGAAGTCGTGGGTGCAGCGGTGCCAAGCGAATTTCTTTGGCGCTAGCAATTTGGTCCGTTCCGTTCGTCAGCCTCGTCTGGCTGCTCGCTACCAAGGAGGATAATTCATGGCTTCCATCGCAGAATCCTGGAACCGACAAGCTGACAACAACGCCATCGTGCGTTTCATCGACATCAATTTGCGCGGCGCGGGCCAGGTCATGTTTCAGAACAACCCGCTCACGGGCCTGCTGTTCTTAGCCGGCATCTTCTGGGGCGCGTATGCGGCAGGCATGATCCAGGTCGGCATCGGGGCGCTGGTCGCGCTTGTGGTGGCAACACTCATGGCGATGGCGATGGATGTGGATCCCAAGTCGCTGCGAATCGGCTTATATGGCTTTAACGGCATCCTCGTCGGTGCGGCGCTGCCAACGTTTCTCACGCCGACGCCCATGCTGTGGATCTACATCGTGATCGGCGCCATGGTCTCGGTCATCGCGATGAGCGCCATCGCTACGGTTTTCAAGACATGGAATGTCCCTGCTCTGACCTTTCCATTTGTTCTGACGACATGGTTTTTGGTTTTGGGCGCCTATGCGTTTCCTGGTATCCAAATCGCGTCGATGGGGCCACCAGCGTTGCCACAAGCGACCGCAGCTGCTTCCGCGCCGTTTCTGGATCCAACCTTCTTGATCAATGGGTTATTTAATGGGGTCGCCCAAGTCTTTTTGATTGAAAATATCATCACCGGTGTCATCTTCATTATCGCGTTGGCAGTCAGTTCGTGGCGTGCGGCCTTGTTTGCCGTGATCGGTGCGGCCGTGGCGCTCATCACAATATTGGTGCTTGGTGGCGAGCCGGACAGCATAGCGGCCGGCCTGTTTGGATTTAGCGCCGTGCTCACGGCGATTGCGTTGGGCGCGACTTTTTATCCGTTCTCGCCAAGGACGGTGTTCGTCACCTTGATCGCTACGATCTTCACGGTCATCGTGCAAGGGGCGCTTGACACGGCGCTGGCCCCGCTTGGCATTCCGACCTTTACGGCGCCCTTTGTCTTTGTCACCTGGCTCTTCCTCCTGCCGCACCTTAACCTTGCCCCGGCGCCGCACGAGCAACTGCCAGTTCCGACAAAAGGCGCTCTTGCAGCGCCAGGTACTAGTGGCGATGGCAAGGGGCCGTCCCCTGCTGTACTGCCGGCAGGCGCCGGCAAACGCGCAAACCCTAACCAATAGTATATGCCCTCGAGATATCCCCGATTCAGGCAGCGTAGTGCAAAGGACGCCGGAGATGAACATCGTACAGGCCCTAGTCGCGTGGATAATCGGGTTGGCACTGATTGCCGTCTTTTTTCGGTCGCTGATTTCGACCACCCTCTTTAACCGGCATCGTCGTGACGGCATCGGCCATGCCATCACGAGCATTTCATGGGCTGTGTTCCGCACGGTTGCCTTGCGCAGCAACGAGCAGGCAGTTATCGATCGGCGGATCATCTGGTTTTGGCCGATCGCTGTGTTTTCGCTGATTTTCACCTGGTTTGGGTTAGTAGTCGTGGGCTTTGCCTTTTTCTATTGGGCAACTGGTGCCGCAACTACGGTGTTTGGGGCACTGGTGGCGAGCGGCTCGGCCTTAAGTACGCTGGGCTTTGATACCGTGAACAATCCGCCGGGGCAGGTGCTTGCGATTTGCGAGGCGGCCATCGGCCTGTTTATTGTCGTCTATACCATCACGTTCCTCCCCGGATTTATGATCGCAATGCAGCAGCGCAATGACCAAGTGGCCTGGGTTTATGCCCGCACCGGTGCACCGCCGACAGCCGGGCGGCTGCTTGAATGGTTCTATGGCTTACAGCCTGAGCTGATCGACGAACTGTGGAGCAGCTGGGAGATGTGGTTTCGAGCGCTGGGCGAGACACATGCGGCGACGCCACTGTTAAACATGTCACGCTCGTTCCGGCCCGAACAGGATTGGCTGGCCGGCACAGCAGCGATGCTGGATGCTTCGGCGCTAGCATCCACAACGCTGGACATTGCCTCAGCGCCATCCGCAACCGTTTGCTGCGACACCGGTATTCGTGCCCTGCGCACCATAGCGATGGTTTTTGCCACCGAGCAGCAGCTCACCGGCAGTGGCTTGGCTCCTACGCAGGTAGATCGCGCGACCTTTGATGCTTTGTGTGCCCGACTGGCAGCCGCCGGTGCACCGATTAAGACCGATAGCGACCAGGCATGGCGCGAATTTTCGGAGAAGCGTTTGCAATATGAAGCAGCGCTTGCAGTCATCGCACATAGGATACTGGCGCGTGCGCGTACGCAACCGTTGATGTAGGCGTGCAGATGCGGGTTAGCCCAGTAAGCTGAGCATTTCTTCGGCGACGATTGCGGCGCCGTCTGGATATTACCCAAAGTAACAGAAGCAAAGGGGATTCGACAATGGCCAGCAAGGCTTTCAAAGGCATTATCAATCTTGACATCCGCGACTCCATTCCGGATTGGGCACCGTATGAGCAGCCCAAAGCGCCGGCGGGTGCGCCGAACGTCCTGTTTATCGTATGGGACGACACCGGCTTTGGCGCCCTGTCGCCATTTGGCGGCCCGATCGAAGTGCCGACCATGGATCGGCTGGCCAAGGGCGGGCTGCGCTACAGCCAGTTTCACACCACGGCGTTGTGCTCCCCCACCCGTGCCTCGCTGCTGACGGGGCGCAATCACACCACCGTCGGCATGGCGTGCATCTGCGAAGCCACTACCGGCTTTCCGGGTTCAAATGGGCACATCCCCTTCGAGACGGCACTCATCCCCGAAGTGCTCAGCGAAAAGGGCTACAACACCTACATGCTGGGCAAGTGGCACTGCTGTCCCGAAGATGAGACCAATATGGCCTCCACCAAGCGCAATTGGCCCACCGGCCGCGGCTTTGAGCGCTATTATGGATTCCTGGGTGGCGAGACCAACCAGTGGTATCCGGACCTCGTGCAAGACCAGCAGTTCGTAGAGCAAAAAGCCGAACCACCCAAGGATTGGGCGGCGGGCATGCAAGACGGTGACTATCACCTGTCTGCCGACCTGGTCGACCACGCCATCGGGATGATTGCCGATGCTAAGCAGGTTGCGCCAGAAAAGCCATTCTTCATGTACTTCTGCCCCGGCGCCAACCACGCCCCGCATCACTCGCCAAAGGAATGGGCGGACAAGTACAAGGGCAAGTTCGACATGGGCTACGAGAAGATTCGCGAGACGATTCTGGCGAATCAGATCAAGATGGGGATCGTGCCGCCCAACACCGAACTCTCGCCCATCAACCCGTATGTTGACCGCAAGAGCCCGGACGGCAAACCCTGGTCACCGCTCGATGTCGTGCGCCCGTGGGATTCGCTGTCGGACGGCGAGAAGAAGCTGTTTGCGCGCATGGCCGAGGTATATGCCGGTTTCTGCAGCTACACGGATCATGAGATCGGGCGCCTGATTGATTACCTGGAAAAATCCGGCCAGCTCGACAACACGATCATCGTGGTCATCTCGGACAACGGCGCGTCGGGCGAAGGTGGCCCCAACGGTTCCGTCAACGAGAACAACTTCTTTAACAGCGTCCCGGACAGCATGGAAGATAACCTCAAGCTGCTCGACAAGCTCGGGTCTGAGGCAACGTACAACCACTATCCGACCGGCTGGGCCATGGCGTTCAACACCCCGTTCAAGCTGTGGAAGCGCTACTCCTGGAACGGCGGTATCTGCGACCCGATGATGGTCCACTGGCCCAAAGGCATCAAGGCCAAGGGCGAGGTACGCGACCAGTACACCCACTGCAGCGATGTTGTGCCCACGATCTACGAGTGCCTGGGCATGGAGCTGCCGGCGGAAGTAAAGGGCTACACCCAGTGGCCGCTGGAAGGGAAGAGCTTCAAGTACAGCTTTGACGACGCCAAGGCGGCCACGCAAAAGGACACGCAGTACTATGTCATGCTGGGCACGCGCGGCATCTGGCACAAGGGCTGGAAGGCAGACACGATTCACCCGTCGGCGCCGGGTGACTGGAGCCATTTCACCGAAGATGTGTGGGAGCTCTACAACACCGAAGTGGATCGTTCCGAGTGCAAGAACCTGGCCGACCAGGAACCGGTGAAGCTGCGCGAGCTCCAGGACCTGTGGTTTGTGGAGGCGGGCAAGTACTTTGGGCTGCCGCTGGAAGATCGCGGCGCTATTGCAGTCCTCACCACGCCGCGGCCGCAGATGAGCCCGCCGCGCAGCCGCTACATCTACTACCCGAACACGCTCGAAGTGCCGGAGGCAGTCGCCGTGAATGTGCGCGGCCGTTCGTACAAGATTGCCGCCGAGGTCACCATCGAAACGCCCGAAGCCGAGGGCGTGCTGTTTGCGCACGGCCACAAGTTTGGCGGCCATGCACTCTACGTCAAGGACGGCAAGCTCAAGTATGTCTACAACTTCCTGGGCGAAACCGAGCAGATGATCACGTCTGACGTGAACGTGCCCCAGGGCAAGTGCGTGTTGGGCGTCGAATTTGTCAAGGAGAAGCTCAATGCGATTCGCAATTCGCCGTTCCCCAACCAATGTATCGGCACGGCCACGCTCTACATCAACGACAAAAAGGTCGGCGAGTTCAAGGAGATGGTGACCCAGCTTGGCAAGTTTGCGCTGTGCGGCGAAGGGTTGAACATCGGGCGGGATGGCAGCGCCAACGTCACCAACGATTACCCAGGCGACATGCCTTGGGCGTTCACCGGCGGCGCCATCGAGCAGGTCATCGTCGATGTGAGCGACGAGCCGTATAGCAACCTCGAGCTCGAAGCTATGGCGGTGTTGAGCCGCGAGTAACGCAGTAGACCTGACGCGTCACGTGGCATGGGCGCTCGCTAGAAAACGATGTATGGAGATTGAGCATGAGCAGCAGCGCAAAGGGTTTTATCATGGGTTCGTCCACGACTGACCCCGTCACCGGCCGTGCTTATCTCAGCCTCTGCTTTGCTGCCGCAGTGGTGGGACTGGTCACGTCCGTGGGTGTCTGGCTGTTCATACAGGGGTTCGGGCTGATCAATCGCTTGACGCTGGGCACATTCGGTGCAGCGCCGCCGCCGGTCGGGATCATGGCGACGGTGGCAATTCCTGCGCTAGGCGGTCTGCTCGTCGCCCTGTGGATGCACTACCTGAGCCGGCCCGCCAAGCTGGCGGCCATGGGTCACATCATCGACGGCGTGGCGGAGCAGGAAGGCCGGCTCAACCAGCGCAATGGCATCGTGTTTGTCGTCGGCTCGCTGTTGGGGATCGGCTTTGGGGCTCCTGTGGGCGCAGACACGCCGGCAGCCATGATCGGCGGCCACTTCGGCGCGTGGCTGGCGCAGCGCCTGCGCTGGCCTGCCGTCTTCATCCGCGTGCTGGTCGTGGCCGGCGTCGCCGCAGGTATCTCGGCCACGTACTTTGCCCAGCTGGCGGCGATCTTCTTTGCATTCGAAGTCGTACTGGGCGGCTTTGGCGGTGCAGTCTTTGTAGCGCCGACGCTGATTTCAGTGGTGATGGCGGTGCTGTTTACTTTTGCGGTGGGTGGCATGCCTGTTCAATACGCCGTCTCGGCCGGTGCGGGCCCGTGGGGGCCGGCGCTGCCGCTCTATATCGGCGTGGCGCTGCTGGCGAGCGTGGCCGCGATCGTCTACGTCAACTTGCTGCCGCGCTTGAAAACACTGTGGCTCAAAGTCAGGCTGCCCTTCTGGGCCAAGGCCGCGCTGGCAGGCGCGTTGGTCGGCGTGGTGGGCATCTGGCTGCCGGATGTTTTCGGCACAGGGTTAAGCCAGATGAAATCGATCTTCGCCGGCATAGGCTATCCGTTCACCATGTTGATCGCGCTGCTGCTCGCCAAGATCATCCTGACGCCGAACAGCCTGGGGGCCGGGTTTGTCGGCGGCGTAATCGGGCCGGCGCTGCTGATCGGCTCGGCGCTGGGTGCAGCCTATGGGGATGTGGTGGCGCTGGCACTGCCCGGCGTGCATGTGTCGCCCACTGCATTTGCCATGGTGGCGACGGCCGCAATGCTGGCAGGTACCTTTCACGCGCCGCTCTTTGGCGCCATGATGATCTTCGAGATGACCAGCGATTACGGCATGCTTTTCCCGTTGATACTGGGCGCGGCGATCGGCTATGTGGTGGCCCGCCGCTTCCAGCCAGGCTCGGCCTACACCTTTGCGTTTCCCGGGCTGGGTATCCACCTGGCGCCGGGAACGTTTACCGTCAGGAGCGACGAACATGATTGACTTATGCAATATCGAACCAATTCTCGCTCATTTGATTGCCGCTACTGAGGATGTCATGACGGCGGTCAGCCGTGTCTAGCGTTACAACATTTACATTGGTCTTCATTGGCGGCGCGCTTGGTTCGCTGCTGCGTTGGTGGCTGGGCAGTGCGATCGGCGAACGTTACACAGGCAAGTTTCCTCTGGGCACGTTTGTGATCAATGTGACGGGAGCATTTGTGATGGGTCTGCTCTCGACGCTTATGAACGTAGATTGGCGAGATCGCCTCGGGAGTTTCTTCACTGCGCTCGTGTTAACCGGCCTTCTCGGTGGCTACACAACGTTTAGCAGCTACGAATTGGACACCGTTACGGCTTACAACAAGCAAGAGCGTGGTATCGCCTTCTTGTACTGGGTGGGCTCCGTAGCGGCTGGCCTTTTGGCTGCTGCGCTGGGTTGGTGGATTGCCATCCAAATCGGGTAGTTCGGGACAGGCATGCAGATGCTGAAAAAAATGCTATTCGTGATGCTGGGGGGTGGCATAGGCGCGGTTATGCGTGAGGCGCTGATATTAGCGGTGCCTGAGCTTCCCGGCGGTTCTGAGGCATCGATCTTCGTCGCCAACATGACGGCCGCACTGCTGATTGGTCTGACGGCTGGGCTGGCCGTCAAAGGCGGCATCATTGGACCGGCGGGGAAATTACTTATCGCCACGGGCATAATGGGTGGACTCTCCACCTTCAGTTCTTTTGTGTGGGGAGCGGACAATATGCTCGCAGACCCGAGCCTGAGGCTGAGAGGACTCCTTTTTATCGGGGCGTCAATGGTTTTTGGCTTCCTCCTCGCCCAATTGGGTCTTTGGATTGGGCAGCGCGTGGTCAGTGAGCGTCGGTGAGTCACAGTCATGTCAGATTAGCTAGAATATTCCATTCGATTTCAATCCATGCGCCAACAGTTTTAGCCGGCCAGACCATAGGCCGATTCCAGCAATTCCTGCAGCCGGCCGATAAAGCGCGCCACCGGTGCGCCGTCTGTCACGTCATGGTCGAACAGCACCGTCAAGCCCAGGTGTTCGCGCATAAGCAGGCGGTCTTCGACGAGCAGGGGGCGCGGGGAGATGCCGCCTACGGCGAGAATCAGGGGATGGATGCCAAGCGGGATGCCCCAGCCGATGCCGCCGTGACCCGCCATGCCGATCGAGGTGACGCTGACGGTGCCCATCATCCGCTTCATAAAGAACGGATCGCGCTGGAGGCGCCGCCAGACGAGCAGGTCACGGGCAAACTTCGGCAGCATGCTGAAGAGGCGGACCTGTGAAGCGGCGTAGGCACCGCCTATCTGCGTTGCCCCATCGCCAACCGGGGCCTGCTGGGCGCTGCGAATCTCGGCATGAATGGCGGCGAGGCTCTTTTCGTTCGCCTTGCGGATGATGTAGGGCATCGGCAGGGTCGTGGTGCGTGCGCCGGCACCGCCAGGTCCCACTGCACGCTCGACGACGATCGTCACGTCTACATCGCCAAACGTGATGAGCTTGCCACGGCCTTTGCGCAGGGCATGGACGTGCGGGTGTTCGGCGACTGCCTGGGCAAGGCACTTGATGATCCAGCCTGTAAAACTGACTGCCTCGCCGGTCTGCTCCTTCTGGACCCGGATGGCGTCACGGGCGGTCGTAACGTCCACTTCCAGCATGAGGGGGATGTGATGCCGTTTGCGGCCCCATTCGAGCGTGTCGATGGTGGCGGTGCGAAAGCGGGGGAAAGTACGTTCGGCAAAGGCGCCGATGGGGTCGGACGGTGAATTGCGAATATTTGTTCTGCGGCTCATCCTGTAGTACCCTTTCCACACAGACAACTGCACCCACAGTAAAGTATACCCGTTATGCAGCCAGCCGTGCGCAATGCCACAACCGCAGCAAAGCCGTTCCTGAAATGGGCGGGGGGCAAGACACAACTGCTCGAGCAGTTGCGCGCCAACTATCCGCAGGAGCTCAAGGATGGCGGCATCACGCGCTATGTCGAGCCTTTTCTGGGCGGCGGCGCGGTGTTCTTGGACGTGATGCAGCGCAGCGAGATCTCTGAGGTGTACTTATATGATATCAACCCCGAGCTGATCGTAGCCTATACGGCAGTGCAGCGCGACCCCGCAGGGCTGATTGCACGGCTGACAGAGTATCGGCAGCAGTATCTTGAGAAGGACGACACCGGCAGAACCGAGTTCTTTTACGGCCGGCGCGAGCATTACAACGGCCAGAAGGCAACGATTGATTTCGAGACCTTTTCGCCCGCATGGGTCGAGCGCACCGCTGACCTGATCTTCCTCAACAAGACGTGCTATAACGGCCTGTTTCGGGTGAACTCGTCCGGCCATTTTAATGTGCCGTTTGGGCGCTACGTAAAGCCTGAGATCTTCGATGCAGACAATATTCGTGGCGTAGCCCGTCTCCTCCAACGGGCGGTGATTCGCTGCGGCGGGTTTGAGCGCTGCCGCGACGTGGTCGACGAGCGGACCTTTGTCTACTTCGACCCACCCTACCGGCCGATCAGCGCCACGTCGAGCTTTACGTCCTATGCCGCGGACCGTTTCGGCGACGCAGACCAGCGCCGGCTGGCGGCCTTCTATGCCGACCTGGATGCGAGCACGGGCGCCCGGCTGATGCTCAGCAACTCGGATCCCAAGAACAACGACCCCAGCGACCTCTTCTTTGACGAGCTGTACGCTCCCTTCAAGGTGCAGCGGGTGGCAGCCAGCCGGATGATCAACTCGGTGGCGGGAGGACGGGGCAAGATCACGGAAATCCTGGTCACCAACTATTGACGAACCAGCGGGGCGACCGCTCGGCCATGGACAGCAGCGACCAGCACGAGGACGGCGCCGGCCCGGCGGCGGCAGATCCAGCAAGCCCAGGCCCCGACAGCCGGCGCCGGAAAGACATGGCATGGGCTGAATTCTTCCGCCGGACAGACACGCTGGCGCAGGTCCGAGAACAAGGCTACAGCTACATCACCGCCGACCAGCTCAACGCGCTAAAGCTGCTTGATGCGCGGCTGATGACTAAGTTGGACACGCTGGAAGACCGGCCCGGCGTCTTCAAGGAGCACGACCTGACGATCTTTCCGGTGAAGAACGGCAGGTACATCCTCTTTCGCGACCCGCAGCATAGGAGCTACTTTCGGCTTGGCAGCGCACACCTCGAGCTGCCGCCGCGCCTGTACCAGTCCAGCGTGGATCTCACGGCATTCGACTCCTTTCCGGGGCTGCAGCGGCTCAACGAGTCACAGGCGCTCGACTTTGCGCTGGTCGCGGGGCTTCTCAGGCACTTTACGGGCGCCGGCGATCTGCACCTGGTCATCCGCGGCCGCACCTACAGCGGGCAGTTTGCCTTTGACCTGCCGCACGTGGCGCATAAGGTACAGGTTAGCAGCGTCCAGATCGAGGTGGATGGCGGGTATGAGAGCCGCGATGCCATTTACCTGGTGGAAGCCAAGACCGGCCGCCGTGCCGACTTCCACATTCGCCAGCTGTACTATCCATACCTGGAATGGTCGGCGCGCTCGGCCAAGCGGATCGTGCCGATCTTCTTTTTTGTTACGAACGGCAAGTTCTACTTCTTCGAGTTCCGTTTTGAACAGGCATTTGGGGCGCTGTCCATTGCACGGGTCGGAGAGCTACGTAATCGACGAGTCACCCAAAGCACGCCTCCGCCTGGCAGAGTTGATAGCACGCAGCGGAGATGAGGGCGAGCCGCCGATACCATTTCCACAAGCCAACGACCTGGACAAGATAGTGGACTTGCTGGCGCTGCTGCGCAGCCGGGCCGCTGACGGCAATCAGTGGTGTTGTAAGCAAGGCCGCCATTGCGGAGCATTTCGAATTCGACGAGCGCCAGGGTGACTACTATGCCAATGCCGGTGTGTACCTGGGGCTGATCAGCCGGAGCGACGCCGGCTTTGTGCTGTCAGAATCCGGCAGCCGGCTGGTCGGGACGCGCTCGCTGGCACGGCGGACCGAGATGCTGGTCGCACAGATGCTGCAGCGCCCGGTGCTGCGCGATGCATTTGCGCTGCTGCAGGCACACGGCCTGGATGTGGAGCAGATTCGATCCGACGAGCTTGCGGCGATCATCAGCCGGCACACCAGTCTATCAGGCACGACGCCGGCGCGGCGCGCGTCGACCGTGCTGCAGTGGCTGCGGTGGGTCAGGGACAATGCGGAGCTTGTGGAGTAGCCAGGGCAGCCGAAGTCTAGCCTGCAAGAACCTGGACCGCCTCCATGGATGCGTTCGCAAGCTTCCGTGTAGCCCGCACGGGAGGTCTGTTCCGGCGTGCCCAAATCGTGAACCGCACTTTCCAAATTTGGGGGATTGACAGATCCGCCTCCCTGCGCGATAGTTTTGTGGCAACGTTTACATGCTCCCTGACCCATATGACCAAGAACACGACCTTGATTGAGGTAGCGGAGCGCGCGGGCGTGTCGATTGCGACCGTCTCACGCGTGCTGCGGAATAATGGCTATGTCGCTCCTGCCACGCGCAAACGGGTGGAGGAGGCCATTCGCGCCACGGGCTTCCGCGTGAATGCCGTCGCACAAGGACTGCGCAGCCAGCGCACCTTTACGATCGGCCATCTCATGCAGTCGATCGCGCCCAACCCGTTTTTTGCGCAGGTAGCGCTCGGCGTGGAAAACGAAGCCAGACGCAGCGGCTACAGCGTGCTCTTGTTTAACGTCAACGGCAATCCACAGTTTGAAGCTGAGGGCGTGAACCGGCTGATCGAACGCCGTGTCGACGCGATCCTCTTTACCACGGCAGTGGACGCTGCCAATGTCGCCACAGCCGTAGCCGCCGGTATTCCGGTCGTCCAAATCGAGCGCTATACGCCTGTACCGACCCACATGGTGCGCGTCGACAATTTCTCCGGTTCGGCAGCTGCTACACGGCACCTGATCGAGCTGGGACACACCGATATCGCCTATATCGGCGTAGATCCGACAAAGGGCTCTACGACTACCGGCTACCCAGGGCATCGCGAGGTAGATGAACAGCGCATGTGTGGGTACACAGAAACCATGGCCCAGCATGGGCTGCCGGTCAAGCAGAGCCTGATCCGCATCTGTCGCAGCTATGGGGCCGTCGGCGACATTGCCGAAGCGCCCGCAGAAGCATATGAAGCAGCGCGCTCGCTGCTGGCAGAACACCCCCGGCCCACCGCCATCTTTGCCACCTTCGACATCTTTGCCGCCGGTGTCCTGCAGGCCGTCTACGAGGCCGGCCTGCGGGTACCTGCCGACGTTTCGGTTATCGGTTTCGATAATACCTATGCCCCCTACCTGGCACCCCAATTGACCTCCGTGGCGCAGCCGATGCTCGACATCGGCCGCACTGCGGCGCGCATTGTGGTGCAAACCTTGCAGGAAGAGGAGCCGCCGCCTTCGCTGCGGACGGAAGTGCTGTCGACGCGTCTGGTGGTGCGGGCGTCGACAGGTCTGTCGCCGCGGTAGTGACGCCCTTTTTCAGTCGACGGCGCTGTGCGCCGTCGGATTTCGTCGTCGTGTGATATGTAAACGTTTACATGTCTCTGTGCTGAAAGGAGGAGCTATTACAAGAATAAAGCGCTGACCCTGTGTTGTTGTGCCGTTTTTTGTTTTGTTCCCCACCTGCTCAATCTGTGCCTGTTTTCGATTCTGAGAGGAGAAACTATGGTAAGGCGAAGTTTCCGAATCAAGCACATCCAGCTCTTACTGTCGGCACTATTGGTGGCTGTTCTGCTGGCCGGGTGCGCCGCACCCGCTGCGCCGGCGGCACAGGCGCCTGCCGCCGACACCGCGGCCGCGACAGAAGCAGCTGCGGCAGAAGCTACGGCAGAGGCCACTACTGAAGCTGCTGCCGATAGTGGTACGGCTGCGGGAGACAAGACCCCCGTCGTATTCTGGCAGTTCTCAACCGATGAGCCCCAGATTGCCGCTTACCAGAAGGCGATCGATGAATTTGAAAAGCTGCACCCCGAGATCGACGTGCAGATGGAGATCGTGCCGTGGTCGTCGCAGCAGCAGGCGCTCACGACGGGCCTGACCACCGGGGAGCTGCCGGACGTCTCCATGCTTGGGAACAATGTGGTGGCCCAGTACCAGGCCATCGGCGCGCTGCTGCCGCTTACCGACTACTTCCAGAAGTGGTCGGAAGAGGCGGGCAGCGACGTAACGGCCGACTTCTGGCCCGGCGACACCTACTACTACAAGATCGGGAATGACTGGTGGGGCTCGCCCGTCGGCGTCGAGACACGCAACCTGTGGTACCGCACGGACCTGCTGGAAGCTGCCGGGCTCGGTACCGAACCGCCCAAGACATGGGACGAACTGCGCCAATATGCCACAGGCCCTGACCAAGGACGACGTATACGGCTTTGGCATCCCCGGCGCCATCGACTATCCGACCGTCCAGACCTTCATGAACGTGTACCTGGGCTACGGCGCACGGTTCCTCAACGATCAAGGCCAGTGCGGTTTTGACACGCAGGAATTCCGCGACGCACTCACGTACTACACGGACCTGTACCTGGTCGACAAGGTAACGCCGCCCGATACCCCGACCTACAGCGCCGAACAGCTGCGCCAGATGTTCACCGAGGGCAAGCTGGCAATGTATATCGACGGCCCGTGGTTCTGGAACAACATCACGGCTGCCAATCCTGATTGGATCAACAGCGTCAAGGTCGCGCCTGTACCTGCCGGTCCCGCCGGGCAGTACGGCTTCCTGGGCGGATGGCCGCTGGTGCTGTGGAAGAACAGCGCGAACCCGGATGCAGCCTGGGAGTGGATCAAGTACGCCACCGATCCGAACGGCGGTCTGCCGATTATCACCGACGGCGGCAACCTGCCGCCGGGCCGCCAGTCAATCGCCGGCAAGTGGCTGGACAAGTTCACTGACCCGAATGTGCGTGCCAACATGCAGACCTTCCTGGACGCGCTCAAGATCGCACAGCCGTACCAGTACCCGGATGCAGAAATTCCGCAGATGGGCACCCTGGAAGTGGACGCAGTGCAGACCGCGGTGCAGGGCGTGATGCTCGGCCAGAGCGTCGACGAGGCGACGGCCGCGCTCTGCGAACGTATTAACTCGGAACTGGCGCGCTAGCGCCCCATACAGCAAAGCCATCCCCAGTGTGCGCCAGTCGAGCATGCCGGGGATGGCTCTGTCACTGTCGTATATGAAGTTCTAGGAGCAGCAGCGCATGTTAAAGTCGCAGCGCCGCATCGGCTACCTGCTGATTGCTCCGGCACTGACCGTCGTCGTGCTGCTGAGCATCTATCCGATTCTCTACCAGTTCTGGCTCAGCCTGACCGACTGGTACATCCTGCGCAACCCTGAGCCGGTTTTTCAGGGCTTGAAGGGCTACCAACGCTTCTTTCAAGACCCGATGGTCTGGTCGAGTTTGGGCCGGACGGCCATCTGGACGATCGGCACGGTCCTGATCGAGTTCGCCGTCGGGCTGCCGCTCGCACTGCTGCTCAACCGGCGCACCCGGCTCAATGCGGTGCTCAGCGGACTGATCCTGCTGCCGTGGGTGACGCCCTCTATCGTGGTGGCGTACGCCTGGCGCTGGCTGCTGGACGGACAATACGGCACCGTGCACTACCTCCTGCACACGGTGGGGTTGGTCGGCGAGCGATCTTTGCTGGGGAATCCCAGCGTAGCGCTCTATGTAGTAACCGTCATCAGCGCTTGGAAAGGCATACCATTCATGGCGGTCGCGCTGCTGGCGGCGCTCAAGGCCATTCCCTTTGACCTTTATGAGGCGGCAGCGGTGGATGGCGCCTCGGCGTGGCAGCGCTTCCTCCACGTCACCCTGCCTCTGCTGCGCAACACGGCCGTCGTCATCTCGCTCCTGCTGGGCATCCTGGCCTTCTACAGCTTTGACCTGGTGTGGATCATCACAGATAAGGGGGGGCCGCTCAACGCCACCACGTTGATTGGAGTGTATCTTTTCCGCAGCTTTTTCGAGCGCAAGGACTTCAGCTATGCCGCCGTGCTCGGCATGATGATGCTGCTTATTTTGATCGTCACGTCGGCCGTTTACCTCCGCGCGCTGCGCCGGGCCGACTAGGAGAACGCCATGTTGAAGCCTACGCGCTCGCAGAACCTGCTGTTGGACGTGATCACCCTGGCACTGACGTTTGTGCTGCTGTTTCCCATCATCTGGCTGTTCTTTGCCTCGTTCAAGTCCCAGGCGGACCTGGTAGGTGATCCGCTGCAGGTGCTGCCGACGACCTTCACTTTGGACGGCTACCGGGACATCTGGAAGTCGATCGGTTTCCAGGCGGCGTTCCGCAACAGCCTGCTGGTGGCGGGTACAACGGCCATCATCGTCACCACCGTCGGCCTGATGGCGGCATGCAGCCTCTCGCGCTTCAGCTATCGCTATCGCGGCGCGTTCTCGGGCGGCATCCTTGCGATGCAGATGCTGCCGGGCATCGTCATCGTCGTGCCGCTTATCCTCATCTTGCAGCGGTTGGGTCTGACTAACAGCCTGCCGGGGCTTATCGTCGCCTATATGCTGCTGGGGCTGCCGGTGTCGGTCTGGATGCTCAAGGGCTACATGGACGATATCCCGCCCGAGCTGGACCAGGCTGCCCTGATCGACGGCGCCAACTACTTCCAGGTGCTGGGGCTCATCATCGTGCCGCTCCTGGCCCCGGCCATCGTGGCGGTGGGTGCGTTTGCCTTCATGCTCTGCTGGGGCGAGTACTTATTTGCCCTGTCGCTCATCACCTCGACCGACACCAAGACGCTGCCGCTGGCACTGCAGGCCGCTGTGGGCCAGTTCCAGATCAACTGGGGGATGCTGACCGCCGGCGGCGTCATCATTTCGCTGCCGCCTGCCATCCTCTTCATCTTCTTCCAGCGCTGGTTGGTGGGTGGGCTGACAAGCGGCGGTGTCAAAGGCTAGAGTTTGGAACGCTGTATAAAACTGTGCCTGTCTAGAGCAGGACGATTCAGAACAGGAACTCATAGATGAATACAACCTCTTCCAGTGAAAGCGACAGGCAAGCGTCCATTCTTGCCATCACTGCCCCCCGTACACTGACCTACCTGAACGCGAGCTGCCGGCACCTGGTCCGGGCGAGGTGCGCGTGCAGACGATCTACTCGGGCATCAGCCACGGCACCGAGATGAATGTCTATCGGGGCGTGGCGCCGCAGTGGAGCCGTGTCTACGATCGCGAACTGCGCCTGTTCCGGCCGGCAACCGAGGCCGAACGCGCCCGACCGGCCCGCGGCTACTGGACGCCGGGCGACCCGGTATGGAACTTCCCGCTCGCCTACGGCTATGCCAACGTCGGCCGCGTGGCGGCCCTGGGGCAAGACGTGAGCGGGATTCGCCGAGGGCGACCTGGTCTATGCCTACATGCCGCACCAGACGGCCTATGTGGCGCCGGCGGCAAGCCTGATTCGGCTGCCGGAATTGAAGAATCCCGCCCAGGGTGTGCTGCTCTCCAACATCACGACTGCCTTCAACGGCGTGCTCGACACGCCATCGGCCAGGACGACACAGTCGTCATTTTCGGCCAGGGTCTCATCGGCCTGCTGGTGACGCAGCTTGTGCGTCGTTCGGCCGCGGCACAGGTGATTACCGTCGACCGCATCGCCGTGCGCCGCGCCATGTCGGAAAAGCTTGGTGCCGATCTCGTCTTGGATCCGGCCGAAGTCGACGTCGCCATGGAGGTGCGCAAGCGCACGGGCAACCGCGGGGCCGACGTCGTGATCGAAGTGTCCGGATCGTATGCTGCGCTGCAGGAAGCGATTCGCACGGCGGCACCCAACACCACCATCACGGCCATGTCTTGGTACGGCGGCAGCGGCGAGGCGCTGCGTCTTTCCGACGAATTCCACCACAACCGTGTCAGCATCAGGTCGTCGCAGGTGGGCGCCGTCGATCCGGCGCACGTGACCTGGTCGATGGGGCGGCGGCAGCAGTCGGTGACTAGATGCCTTCAGTTCCCTGGAATTGGAGTCGCTGCTGACGACCTACATACCGTTCAAGGAAGCGACACGCGGCTACGACCTTGTCGACAATCACAGCGACCAAATCATCCAGGTCGTCCTTCAGTACTAAGCGAAAGGGTTCTCCTATGCCTCGTCTTTCCGTATGCATTGAGATGTTTTGGCCGGACCTGCCGTTCGAAGAGCGCGTCGCACGTGTCGGCGCCCTGCATCTGCCGGCGGTGGAATTCTGGAATCACTCGAACAAGAACGTGGCGCAGATGGCAGCAGCCGCACGCACCGCCGGCGTAGCCGTGGCGGGATTTGTCTGCGAACCGGGGTTTGCTCTCACGAGCCCTCTGCCAGTTGCCGAGCACGTCCAGGGTGTGCGGGAATCGGCGGCAGCCGCACGCACTCTCGGCTGCTCGACGATGATTGTCACCACCGGCAACATCGTCGCCGGCGAGAGCGACGAGATGCTGCGGCGCAGGGTGGTGCGCAAACTGCAGGCAATGGCTGTCGCCGCCGCCGAGGAACAGATGACGCTGGTGCTTGAGCCGCTCAACCCGTTTGTCGACCATCCTGGCTATTGGCTGACGACCATGGCGCAGGCTGCCGACATCCTTGATGAGGTGGCTTCGCCCAACCTGAAGATCCTCTATGACATCTATCATCAGCAGATGACCGAAGGCAAGATCATCGACAACCTGCGTAGGTACGCAGCGCAGATCGGGCACATCCACGTGGCAGGTGCGCCTGGCCGCACGAATCTGGTCGGCGGCGACCTGGATTACCGGTCGGTCTTCGCCGCAATTGATGCGGCAGGATATCCAGGTTATGTCGGGCTCGAATTTCGCCCAACTGGAGATGAAGCAGCGGCACTGCAAGAGGCAGCACTGCTGTGTTAGAAGACTGAGCCGGCTCAAGCAGAGCCGTCTTAAGAGCAGAGTAGACAGAAACGGCCCGATCCAGTTGGATCGGGCCGTTTCTGTCTGAGAAGCCAGGTGATGACGTTGTCGTGCCGGCTCTCGCCGGCGTGTTGGCAGCAGCCAACGTGTTGGCTGTGGCCAACCAGGGGCTTAGTGCTGTCCGTTTACCATGCGCTTGACTTCAATCTTGCGCGGTTTGACCGATTCGGCCTTGGGCAGGGTCAGGGTCAGCACGCCGTTCTCGTTGACGGCCTCAATCTTGTCGGCGTCGACGGCGTTTGGCAGGGCCACGCTGCGCGTGAAGCTGCCAAAGCGGCGTTCACGCAGGTGATAATGTTCTTCCTTGATCTCGTTGTCCGCCTTCGTCTCACCGCGAATGGTCAGCACGTTGTCGGCGAGGGTGATATCCACGTCCTCGGGATTCACGCCGGGCAGCGAGGCCTTGACGACATAGGCGTCGTCCTTCTCCGCCACGTCGAGGGCCAGGCTGACGGCTTCACCGCCGCTGCGATCCCAACCACCGGCCAGGCGGAACATGTCCTCGTCAAACATGCGATCCATTACCTGGCGCATTGTCGCCAATTCACGCATCGGTTCCCATCGAGTCAAAGCAGCCATACTATCCTCCTTATTCGTGTCACTCTGTTGGTTCAGTCTCAACTTCAGTCTGCTGCGAACAGAATGCAACGAACTTGTTGCATTTGACTCTAGGATAGGGCGGGGGTGTTAGAAGAGCGTTGGCGGGAAGTTAGAGGATTGTCTGAACCACGATTTGTACGATTATCGGATTACCTTGATTAGAACGTCTGCTCTCTAATCAAGGTAATCCACTAAATCCTACGAATCGTGGTTCAGACTACTTCGCCTTGCCCTGCGCGGCGACGGCGGCGGCGGCCTTGGCGATCTCTTCGGGGTCGCCCAGATAGTAGTGCTGGATGGGCTTGAGGGATCTCGTCAAGCTCGTAGACCAGCGGCACGCCGGTGGGGATGTTGAGCTTGATGATCGCTTCTTCGCTCATGTCGTCCAGGTACTTGACGAGCGCGCGCAGGCTGTTGCCGTGGGCGGCGATGACGACACGCTTGCCGGCCTTGATGTCGGGCACGATGTGCTTGTGCCAGTAGGGGACGACGCGGGCGACGGTTTCCTTGAGGGACTCGGTCAGCGGCAGTTCGTCCTTGGTGAGCGAGGCGTAGCGCGGGTCCTTGCCGGGGAAGCGCGGGTCGTCTTCGGTGAGGACCGGCGGGGGCACGTCATACGAGCGGCGCCAGACCAGGACCTGCTCGTCGCCGAACTGGGCGGCGGTCTCGGCCTTATTGAGCCCCTGGAGGGCGCCATAATGGCGCTCGTTGAGCTGCCAGGCCTTGGTGACGGGGATCCACATCAGGTCCAGCTCGTCGAGTGTCATCCACAGCGTGCGGATCGCGCGCTTGAGGACCGAGGTGTAGGCCAGGTCAAAGACATAGCCTTCGGCCTTGAGGGTTTCGCCGGCGCGCTTGGCCTCTTCACGGCCGCGCTCGGAGAGATCGACGTCGGTCCAGCCGGTAAAACGGTTTTCCTTGTTCCACGTACTCTCGCCGTGGCGCAAAAGCACCAGTTTGTACATGAGAAGACTCCTTTGGAATGCTGTCAATTGGAATCGTTAGAAATACATGGCTTCATTCTACAGTAGGTGGACGCAACGACCCAAGCAACGGCGCGATCGCAAGTTGGGGTGCGTGCCCCGAGCAAGAAATGCACACCCCTATGCATAGGTCGGGGGTACCGCTGCTGGGGGATTGGTGCTATCATGGATTTACCCGCACGGCACTGCCTGCGGGGCGCCCCCATCCAACCACACCGAATACGTGAGGAAATCGTATGCCGAAATACGAGGTCTATCGATCCGTCGCCAATCCCGAAGTAGCCCTTGCCGTTGCCAATGAGACTTCTCCCTTTACGATTGATGTTCGCTTTCTCGGTGGGCTGAGCGAAAAGCAAAAAGACGCGTTTCGCCTTGCCGCCGACCGGTGGACGAAAGCGATCGTCGGCGACCTGCCGAACGTGCAGGTAGACGGCGAAGTGATCGACGACGTGCTGATCCTGGCGCAAGGCACCCCTATCGACGGGCCGGGCAAGATCTTGGGCCAGGCAGGCCCGACGGCGCTGCGACCCAAGAATGCCGGCGCCGCCGCCTACCTGCCGGCCAAGGGCATCATGTCGTTTGACACCGCCGACCTTGACCAAATGGAGAAGGACGGCACGCTCAACGACGTGATCGCCCACGAAATGGGCCATGTGCTGGGCTTTGGCACCGTGTGGAACTACAAGAAGCTGCTGAAGAACGCAGGCAAGATCAACCCGGTCTTCACCGGCAAGCAGGCGAAGAAGGAATACGCCAACCTGCTGGGCATCAGCCGGGCGCGTGAAGTGCCCCTCGAAAATGCCGGCGGCCCGGGCACCCGCGACAGCCATTGGCGCGAGACGCTCTTCGGTAACGAGTTGATGTCGGGCTACGTGGCCGCCGCCGGCAATCCGCTCAGCCGGCTCACGCTGGCAAGCCTGCAGGATATCGGCTACAAGGTCGACATGAATGCCGCCGAGCCGTACAGCCTGCCCAACCTGCAGCACCTGGCCGAAAGCGGGATGCTCGGCCCGCGCGCCTTTGCGCTGGCACAGGAGGCCGGGCAGGTTTTGCCCAATATCCCGGTGGTCTTGGCAGAGGACAGTATTGACGTGTGACCCGCACCGCGGGGCTGAGTAGGAGGAGACAGTCTATGGGTGAAGTGAGCAGGCCAAAACCAGAGGTGCTGCCCGCCAGTTCCCTCATTCCTACACCGAACCTGATCGAGCCTGCGCCGAACCAGTTCACACATGAAATCGCCCGGAAGGCGCCGTTCTACTACACGGAAGGCGACAACGGAGCGGCCGCCGGACGGGACGTTCGAGCGCGGGACGCCGGTCGTGCTCCTGCACGATGGAGGCGGAGGACACTGTTATGTGGCCGACGGTCGCGGGCTGTATGTCGTCGTAGACCGAAAAGCCCTGCGCAGGTTAGGCAGCAAATAGCCGGCCAGTCCAGCCGCCCGGACTAAGCCGGCAAGCGGCCCAGGTATACCTGCGTATCATATTCGATGCGCACCTTGCCTTCTTCGGCATAGCGATCGAAAAGGGCGCGTGCATCTGCCCGCATGCGGTCGTGACCTGGTTCGCCGGAGGCGGGCACGTAGGAAGTGGACTGCAGCCGGCCGACCAGGCCGTCGTAGTCCAGCACCTGGTTGTTGGAATAGGTGTAACGGTGGACGCTGCCCGGCGCGAAGAAACGCTCAATGGCCGGCGCATCCGCCACGAACTTGTGGTCCACTTTCCGGTAGTCGGTGCCCAGCCCGTCGAGCATCTGGCGATAGGCAGTCATAAAAGGCGTCGAGTCATCCCGGCGTTCGTTCCAGATCAGGGCCACCCAGCCGTGGGGGCGCAGAATACGCACGAACTCGGCGCGGGTTCCCACCGGCTCAAACCAATGAAATGCTTGCGCTGCCGTCACCAGGTCGACGCTGCCGTCGGGCAGCGTCGTCGCCTCGGAACGGCCGTCGACGGCGCGCAGGTTGGGATACTGGCCCAGCGCGGCCTCGGCGGCCTTGCGCATGTTCTCGTTGGGCTCGACGGCGTAGACGACGTTGCCGTTGTGGAGAAAGCGTTCGGTCAGCAGCCCCGTGCCCGCCCCGATATCGGCGACGATCATCTCGGGTGTCAGCCCCATATGCTCCTGGAGGCAGCGCAGCACTTCAGGCGGGTAATTGGGGCGGTATTTGGCATAACTGTCGACACGATTGGAAAAGCGCTGTACGGAATCGCTGGGCATGGTCAACCTCCTGCTTTTGGCATTCTATCCGCTTGCAGCTATTCTAACGTATCCTAGAGTTTCCAAAGAGCGGGCACAAGGTCCGGCGGGGCAGACACCGAGCTTCTCGCAGAAACTCGGTGTCTTGCGCCGTTTCCGCCGGACCTTGTGCTCCTACAGAGAGGAATCTGGTATGGATGTAGCCCCCGGCACGCCTGAATACGTTGAAGACCTGGGCGGCGGCCTGGTGCGACGCTGGTCTACGGCCGCGGACCAGGAGAAGATCGGTCTCTGCCTGGCCGAGGCATTTCGCCACGGCGCCGACGAGCCTGTCAACCAGCGGATGATCAACCGGACAGTCGTCATGTTCAGCCCCGGGTTTCCCCACATGGGGCCCGGCGACTATGCGGTTGTCGAAGATACAAGCCGGCCCGATCGCCCGATCGTCGCCTGTGCCTCCCTTTGGCACCAGCATTGGAGCCTCGGGGGCATTCCGCTTGAAGTCGGCCGCCCTGAATACGTCGGCACGCTGCCGGACTATCGCAATCGCGGTCTCGTGCGCGCGCTGTTCGAGATGCTTCACGCCCGCAGTGCCGCACGCGGCGACCACCTGCAGATCATCTTTGGCATCCCCCATTACTACCGGCAGTTCGGCTATGAGTACGCCGCGGACATTTACGGCGAGCGCTCCGTGTACGCTGCGCTGATCCCTCAAGCTGAGGAGGGTGCCACCGACCCTTACCACCTGCGGCCGGCCACAGTCGCGGATGTGCCGCACTTGAAAGCGTTGTACGACCAGGGGCGCAGTGCCAGCCTGGCCTGGGCAGAAGTCAGCGAAGCCGAATGGCGCTATTACGTCACATCTTGGGACGAACCCCATTTGCGCAGCCTGGAGGCGGGTGCGCCGGGATTGACCCGGCGCCTGTATATGGTCGTCGACGGCAGCAGCGGCAGCGTCTGCGGTTTTGTGTGCGTGGCGAGCAGCCGGCGCGATCACAAGCTTGACGTCCATTTTTTGCAGCTGTATCCCAACGTAAACTGGCGGGCTGCCATGCCGAGCCTGCTGCGCAGCCTGCTTGCCGTAGCAGAGCAGACACCGACGGCCAAGGCGGACACGCCACCGCTGCGCGAGCTAAAGCTTGCCCTTGGGCGATCGCATCCGGCATACACGGTGGTGAGTGAAAAGCTGGCGCCTGTCTACGAAGAACCTTATGCGTGGTACCTCCGGGTGGCGAACGTGGGGAGCTTCGTACGCCACATTGGGCCACTCCTCGAACGGCGTTTGGCGTCCTCGATCCTGCCGGGGCACAGCGGCGAACTGATCATCGACTTCTATCGCGGCGGGCTGCGCCTGGCGTTCGACCACGGACGCCTGGCAGCAGTCGAACCGTGGCGTCCACCGGACTACGGCGATCATGCCCATGCCGGCTGCCCCGCCGGCGTCTTTCAGCAGCTGTTGTTCGGCTACCGCAGCCTGGCCGAGCTGCGGGCGATCTACCCCGACGTCTGGGCCGGGGAAGAGGCGGCCCTGCTCATTGACATCCTGTTTCCCAAGCAGCCTTCGACGGTGTGGATGCTTGGGTACACCTAGTCGGAAGTGGAGGAAACGCATGTCGTCTGCGCTTGCTGCACCTGACTATGCCGGCGATCTAGGCGATGGCCTGGTACGGCGCTGGTCCACGGCGGCCGACCTGGACAAGATCGCCCTCTGCATGGCCACCGTCTTCCGTGGCGACGAGGGCGAGCCGCTGAGCCCCCTACACTGGGCCAGGATGAACCTTTCATTCAATCCAGCATTTCCCTTGATGGATGCGGGCGACTGCGCCGTGGTCGAAGACACCAGCCGTGTAGATCGGCCCATCGTCGCCACAGTCTCCCTGTGGCGCCAGCGCTGGAGCTGCGGCGGCATCCCCTTTGGCATCGGCCGGCCCGAGTATATCGGCACGCGCGTGGGATATCGCAATCGCGGGCTGGTCCGAGACCTGATGGAGATGGTGCATGCACGGAGCACCGCACGCGGCGACCTCGTCCAGGCGATTACGGGAATCCCTTTCTACTATCGGCAGTTTGGCTACGAGTACGCGCTTGACCTGTACGGCATACGCAGGGTCTACCTGGCGGACATCCCCCCGGCAGCAGAAGGCCGGAAGGCAGAGTACCGATTTGCGTCCGGCCGCAGCCGGCGACACTGCAGATCTGCTGGCCTTGTATAACCAGCGGCGGGCAGGCAGCCTGGTGTGGTGTGAGACGGACGAAGCATACTGGCATTACATTATCACAGCCGGGGAACTGCCGCCCATACGCAGCGTGGACCCGGTCTACAGCCCGCTGATCGATCGCCCATACATGATCGTCGATGCTGCGGGCGCTGTAGCCGGCTATGTGGCCGCGGCGCCGGTACGGCGTACTCTGGCTCTCTCAGTCGACGATCTGGAGCTGTATCCCCATGTCAACTGGCAGCAGGTCATGCCCGACCTGCTGCGGGAACTGGCGCAGCTGGCGGTGCAGACGCCGCAGCGCACGCCAACTGGGCTAGGCAGCGAGCCCGCGATCGAGCTGGCCTTCAACCTGGGCCGTACGCATCCCGCCTATGACGTGCTGGGCGCCAAGCTGGCCGCACGCTACGAACCGCCGGACGCCTGGTATGTGCGTGTGCCCGATGTGCCGGCGTTTCTCCGGCACATCGGGCCGGTGCTCGAAGCCCGGCTGGCAAGCTCGCCCCTGGTCGGGTACAGCGGGGATCTCAAGATCGACTTCTACCGTGGTGGGCTGCGGCTGGCGTTCGACCAGGGCAAGCTGAAGAGCGCGGAGCCATGGCAGGAGGCACTGTACGGGGACGAGTGCCACGCCCATTTCCCGCCCTTGGTTTTTCTGCAGCTGCTGTTTGGGTACCGCAGCCTGGATGAGCTGTACGCCTATTTTCAGGACGTCTGGCCAAAGGACGAGGCGCGGCTGCTGCTCAACACCCTCTTCCCCAAGCAGCCGTCCTGGGTGCAGGAGATGTGCATCATCTAGCCGCGGCGCAGGAGCACGATACGATATACTGAGAAGGAGTAGGTCCTATGGCAGATACACTTGCCGCAGCAGACTATGTAGGTGATTTGGGCAGCGGCCTGGTGCGGCGCTGGTCGACGGCGGCCGATGTCGAGAAGATCGCGCTGTGCACGGCGACCGTCTTCCGGCACCACGCCGACGAGCCGCCGAACGAGGCGGTGGCGAATGAATGCCGGGTCATGCTCAGCCCCGGCTTTCCCTTGATGGGACCGGGTGACTTTGCGCTGGTGGAAGATACGAATCTGCCGGAGCGGCCGGTCGTCGCGTGCCTTTGCTGCTGGAGCCACCGCTGGAATCTGGGCGGGGTTTCGTTTGGCGTGGGGCGGCCGGAGATCGTGGCCACGCTGCCCGCCTATCGCAAGCGCGGCCTGATCCGCGCCTTGTTTGAGATGTTCCATGCCCGCAGCGCCGCCCGCGGCGAGATGGTGCAGGCAATCACCGGCATCGAATATTACTACCGGCAGTTCGGCTATGAGTACGCGCTGGATTTGGGCGGCAGGCGGACGTTTGCAGTCGACGGCGTGCCTCCCCTGCCACGAAGGTGAGGTCGAGCCCTACACGCTGCGTCCGGCAACGGTGGACGATGTACCGCACATCCAGGCGTTATATGCCCGGCTGTGCCGGAAGAGCCTGGTCTACGCCGAGGCCACCGAGGCAGATTGGCGCTACTATATCACGGCATGGGATGAGCCCGTCGTGCGCAGCCAGGCACCGGAGATGGTGGGCCTTGGCATACCGGATGCACATGGTTGTGGATCAGGCGGGGCATGTCTGCGGCTTTGCATCGACTGGCATCACGCCGGCGCACGAACAAAT
The DNA here is from genome assembly GCA_963701415.1 of uncultured Chloroflexia bacterium. Classification (GTDB taxonomy): domain Bacteria; phylum Chloroflexota; class Anaerolineae; order Caldilineales; family Caldilineaceae; genus Fredericiella. The sequence continues at coordinate 617,193 of CAVPAH010000009.1, read as the reverse complement.
ATGCGCATCTTCGACCTGGAGATGTATCCGGGTGTGAACTGGCAGGCTGCCCTGCCGAGCCTGCTGCGGGCGTTCTGCGCCATAGGCCGCGATCTGCGCCCGATGTCGCCGGACGCGCCGCCGTTCAGCGAGCTCGTGCTCGCGCTAGGCCGCTCGCATCCTGCCTACGACGTGTTGGACGAGAAGCTCCATGCACAGTCCGAACAGGTGTATGCGTGGTACGTCCGCGTACCCGACGTGCCGGGGTTCGTGCGCCACATTGCGCCGGTGCTCGAGCAGCGGCTGGCAGACTCGATCCTGAGCGGATACACCGGCGAACTCAAGTTCGAGCTCTACCGCAGCGGCCTGCGCCTTCAGTTCGAACACGGCGAGCTGGCGGCAGTCGAGCCATGGGCCGCGCTCGAATATGAAGACGACGCCGAACTGAACTGCCCGCCGCTGCTGTTTTTGCAGCTGCTGTTCGGCTATCGCAGCATCGGCGACCTGGTGGAAACCTATCCGGACGTCTGGGTCAAGGATGCGGCGGCGATGCTTGTGCTCGACACCTTGTTTCCCAAGCAGCGATCGATCGTGTGGGGGATGGGGTACACATAGGCGTGGTCACCGGTTCGTCAACTGCTGTGTCATAGGCGGATCAGGCCGGCCAGGGTCGGCGTAAAGCCACAGCTGCGATAGAACGGCTCCAGGTGCGGTTCGTAGTCGACGTGCAGCCACTCCATGCCGCGGCGGCGCGCCTCGGCGGCGGCCAGTTCGACCAGGTGCCGGCCGACACCCCGGCGCTGGTGGTCGGGGTGCACGGTGGTGTCGAGCAGAAAGGCGTGGATGCCGCCGTCCCACGCCACGTTCACAAAGCCGGCGAGTGTCTCGTCCTCGTAGGCGCAGACATAGGCCAGGCTGTGCGCGAGGACGGGCGCAAAGTCAACCCAGCGGTGATCCGGCCAGGCTGCGGCGAAGAGGCGGTTGAGTTCCTCGTTGGCGACCGGCGGGCTGATGCGGTAGGTGAGGGTGGAAGCTGATGGGTTCAGGCATAGGTGCTGCAAGTCCCCGGTACTTTGATTTTCTGTGTATTCGGGGCTATTCTACACGATCTATGGAACTATTGGGTGGGCCGCTGTTTGCGGTGGCGGGGGCGGGTGAATCGCATGGGCCGGCGGTGACGACGATCGTGTTTGGCTGCCCGCCCGGCCTCTATGTGACGGCCGCCGAGATTCAGCAGCTACCTGGACCGGCGGCGGCCGGGCAGCAACAAGCACGGCACGCCGCGGCGCGAGGACGATACGGTTGTCCTGCTGTCGGGCCTCTACCAGCCCGACCACGACAAGCTGACCGCCGGGCCGCCCATCCGCATCGGCGAAGGCGAAGATGCCTCGGCCACGACGGGGTATGCCGAGGGCTACACCACGGGCGAGCCGATTGCCGCCATCGTGCTCTCCACGGCCAAACGCTCGAACGACTACCTGCAGTTTGCGGGGCCAAGCGGCGAGGTGCGCCCGGGCCACACGGACCTGGTCAAGCACTACAAGTCGCAAGGGTTTGTCGACGTGCGCGGCGGCGGCCGCTCCTCGTACCGCTCGACGATTTCCGACGTCATCGGCGGCTCGCTGGCCCGCATCTTTCTGCGCCAGGTGTTTGGGACGGCCATCCTGTCGTCGATCTGCCAGGTCGGGCCATTTGAAGGCCGAGCGCACCCTGGCCGGCTCGTATCGAGGAACTCCTGCAGAGGAGCGGCGGCCAGATCGTGCCGCGCGGAGGCGATCCAGGCAATCGAGCGCGAGCTGGCCGGCGCCGAGATCCACACGCTCGACGCCGGACTTTGCCCATGCGGCCGGGCAGTTGATCAAGCAGACGCGCATCGACGGCGATTCGATCGGCGCGGCGGTCGAAGTGGTGGCGGTCAACGTGCCGCCGCTGCTGGGCGACCCGCTCTACCAGAGCCTCAAGCTGCGGCTGATGGGCGCGCTCGGCGGGCTGAACGCCGTGCAGGGGGTCGAGATCGGGGCAGGCTTTGCCGTCGTCGAACGCCGCGGCAGCGAGAACAACGACCCGATTCGCGCCGGCGGCTACCAGAGCAACAGCCACGGCGGGCTGATCGGCGGCATCACCACCGGGATGCCGCTGGTGCTGCGCGTCGGATTCAAGCCGACCTCGACCATCGTCAAGCCGCAGCAGTCGGTGCGCAAGAACCTGGAAGAGATCGACTTCCTGCTGCAGAAGGGCCGCCACGACCCCTGTGTGGGCGTGCGGGCGGGGGTAACCCTCGAGTCGCGCGTGGCGATCGAGCTGATGAACGCCGTCCTGATGCACCAGGCGCAGCGTGTAGACACAAGCCAGTTCCAAATTTTTCCCCAGAAGTAGGTTTGCCCGTGTCCAAGAGCGGCTATCGTCCCATGCCTGTTCTGATCGCGATGAAGGGTCACCCGGCCACGGGCAAGAGCAACGTGGCGGCGGCGCTGGCGCGGCGGCTGCGCTGCCCGCTGATCGACAAGGACGATATCAAGGACAACGTGCTGGACCTGCCCGACAGCAACGACCGTGCCTATACGATCATGTGGCAGATCGCCGGCGTGCAGCTTGCACTGCGCCTCAACGCGATCGCCGTGTCGCCGCTCTCCTATCCCGAGGGCTATGCGGCGGCGCAGGAGCTGGCGGCCAAGCATCGTGCGCACCTGCTGGTGGTGGAGACGCAGTTGGAGGAAGAGGAATGGAAGCGCCGTCTCAACGCGCGCCGGCCCGGCTACTCTACGCACAAGATCAGCGGCTGGGAGGCGATGCAGGAGATGCTGCGCAAGTATGACGGCTGCTGGCAGTATCCGATCGAACCGGGACAGCACGTCGTGCTCGACACGACGCTGCCGCTCAAGATGTTGGTAAACCAGGTAGTCCAGCGCATGGATGCCATCCGCCGGGCTGCGACGTAGAGGGATAACCCCATGGATATGCAGCAGAATATCGTCATTACCGGCTTTATGGGCACGGGCAAGAGTACGGTGGGGCGGCTGCTGGCCGAGGCGGCTGGAGCGCCGCTATGTGGACATGGATGCGCGGCTGGCCGAACGCTTTGGCAAGCCCATTGCCGCCGTGTTTGCCGAGGAAGGCGAAGAGGCATTCCGGGCGGCGGAGGCGGAGCTGTGCCGGGAGCTGGCGGCCGAGCAGCAGCTGGTGATCAGCACCGGCGGCGGCGCGCTGGTCAACGAGAGCTCGCGCACGGCGCTGGCGGAAACCGGCATGCTGGTCTGCCTCACGGCGAGCGAGGGCGAGATTTTGCGCCGGTTGGGCCGGGCGACGGACCGGCCGCTGCTTGCCGGCGAGGAAGAAGAAAAGCGCAAGCGGATCCGGACCCTGCTGGGCGTCCGCCGGGCGGCCTATGGCGCCATCCCCTACCAGATCGACACCGACGGCAGCACGCCCGAACAGGTGGTCGAGCGCATCCTGGCGGCGGCTGAAAGCCACGGCGAGGCGCCCGGGCATGCAGCGGCTGCCGGTGCGCACGCCGGAAGGTACGTACGACCTGTGCCTGGGCGACGGCATCCTGGCCTACGCCGGCAGGCTGCTGACCAACCGGGGGCTGAAACAAGGGCGTGCGGCGATCGTCACCAACGAGATGATCCGCACCCATGCCGAGACGCTGGCCGACGGCTTGCGGCGTGCCGGCTTTGAGCCTGTCATCTGCACTGTGCCGGAGGGCGAACAGCACAAGACGCTGGCGACGGTCGCCAACCTCTATGAGCAGTTCCTGGCCGCAGGGCTGGACCGCAGCAGCACGGTGCTGGCACTTGGGCGGCGGGGTGATCGGCGACATGGCGGGCTTTGCCGCGGCCACCTACCTGCGCGGGGTGCCGTTCGTGCAGCTGCCCACCTCGCTGCTGGCGATGGTGGATGCCTCGGTCGGCGGCAAGACCGGCGTGGACCTGCCGCAGGGCAAGAACCTGGTCGGCGCCTTCAAGCAGCCGCAGGTGGTGATCATGGACACGGCCGTGCTGAGCACGCTGCCGTCGGACGAGTTCCGGTCGGGGCTGGCGGAGATCGTCAAGCACGGGATCATCGGCGCGCCCAAGCTCTTCGTACAGCTGGAGAACGAAGGCCCGATCAACCTGGTGCAGCTGGTGGCCGATGCCGTGCGCGTCAAGATCGAGGTGGTGGAGGAAGACCCGTTCGAGCGCGGCCGGCGCGCCGTGCTCAACCTGGGCCATACCTTTGGCCATGCGCTGGAACTGGTCAGCGAGTACACGCTGCGCCACGGCGAGGCGGTGGCGATCGGCATGGTGGCGGCGGCGGACATGGCGGCCGAGCTGGGCCGCTGCGAACCCGCGCTGGCGGAGCGGCATCACGCGGCTGATCGACCGGCTGGGGCTGCCGGTTGCGGCGCCGGGCTATGACGTGGATGCCGTGCTGGCGGCCATGGGCCACGACAAGAAACGGGCGGGCAAGAAGCTGCGCTTTGTCATCCCGCAAGGCGCTGGGCGACGTGGTCGTGATCGACGATCCCGGCGAAGACGTCGTGCGCCGGGCCATCCAAAGGATTGTGCTATAATGCGCGCCATGAAGATCGCCCTCCTGCACGGCCCCAATCTCAACCTGCTCGGCACACGCGAACCCGGCATCTACGGCAGCATGACGCTCGAGCGGATCAACGCCGCCGTGGTCGAGGCGGCGCAGCCCGGATCACGAAGTGCGTCCGTTTCAGAGCAACCATGAAGGTGCGCTGATCGACACGATCCACGACGGCCGCGAATGGGCCGACGGCATCCTCATCAATCCAGGCGCCTTCACCCATTATTCGTATGCGCTGCGCGACGCCGTTGCGGCGGTCAAGCTGCCGACGGTGGAAGTCCATCTGAGCAATATTCACGCCCGCGAGGAGTTTCGCCACACGTCGGTGATTGCCCCCGTGTGTGTCGGGCAGATCTGCGGCTTTGGCTGGCGCAGCTATCTGCTTGGCCTGCAGGCGCTCCTTGACCATTTGAAAGAACAGGCAAAGGCATGAATCGAATCTGGCGCACCCATCTGCCTGCCGGACGGCCCTGCTGCCGCTCATCGCCGCGTCTTCTGCTGGTCTTTGCTTCTGGCGGCGTGCGGCAACGAAGAGCAGCCGGCAGGCCGACCCGGCTGCGGCCGGCCAGGCTGGGGGCGAACCCGTCGTCGCAGGCGGTGCAGGGCGGCCAGGCCGTGGGCGGTGCCGCGGGACACAAGCGACGGCCGTGCCGACGCCGGCGAGCGCCGCCGCGCAGCAGGCGCCAACGCCGACCGCAACGCCCGAACCGGCAGGGCGCATCGTGCTGTGGCACAGTTGGGGCAGCGGCGACGGCGATGCGCTGGCCAGCATCCTGAGCGGCTTCCAGGCTAAGTACCCGCAGGTCACGGTCGATACGCTGTTTGTGGCCGACACGGACCTGCCCAAGGCCTATGCCGACGCCGTGCTGGCAGGCAGCGGGCCCGACCTCGTGCTGGCCCCGACCTGGTGGCTGAGTGACTTTGTCGACCTGGGGGTGGTGCAGCCGCTCGACATGAGCGTCGACCAGGCGGCGCTGGATCAAGTACTGGCCGGCGGCGGTGGACAACCTGCGCTGGAACGGGCAGCTTTATGGCCTGCCCACCGATTTCGAGCTTGTGAGCCTGTTTGTCAACACGGCGCTGGCGCCCAACGGTGCCCCCGCCACGACGGCCGACATGCTGGCGCAGGCGCAGGCGGCACCCACGCAGGGGGCGGGGCTCTACAACAGCCTCTACCACCTCTTCTGGGGGCTGCCGGCCTACGGCGGGCGCCTGTTTGACGACAGCGGCGCCGTGGTGCTGGACCAGGGCGGCGACGTGGCGGGCTATCTCGCCTGGCTGCGGCAGATGGGCCAGACGCCGGGCAGCTATGTGGACACCGACTACGGCATGCTGCTCGACCGCTTCAAGAAGGGTGAGTTTGCCTATTTTGTCGACGGCCCGTGGGCGATCGACGATCTGAGCGCAGCCCTGGGGACAAACCTGGCGGTGGCAAGCCTGCCGGCAGGGCCGAGCGGGCCGGCGCAGCCGTGGCTGCACGCGGACGGAGTCATGCTGAACCCGCGCAGTGCGCCCGAGCAGCAGCGGCTGGCGCTGCTGTTTGCCGAATACCTGACCAGCGCCGAGAGCGGCAGCGCGCTGGCGAGCCAGGCGAAGCGCCTGCCGGCCAACCGCAATGCGGTGATCGGCGACAACCCGCTGCTGCAAGGGTTTATGAACCAGGCGGCAAACGCCCAGTCGATGCCGAACCGGCCGGAGATGGAACAGGTGTGGGGGTATGCGGGCGACATGGTCGTCAAGGTGGTGGACGGCAATGCCGACCCGGCGGCGACGGTCAGGGAGACGGCGGCGCTGATCAACGAGGCCAATGGGAAGTAGGCGGATTGAGTACATCGTTTCAGCTGTTCAACCTGGAGACGATGTCGGGCGTGTTTCCCGGCACGCGCACGATGGTGTTTCAGCGCGTGCGTGTGCAGCCGCTAGAGCAAGGACCCTTGGACAAGGTGACAAGGCCCAGCCACGGCGCAGTGGGTGCGGCTGCTGTGGTATGAGGAGCCCCCGGCGTGTGTGGTGGAGTTGGGGGCAAACCTGCTGCGCATTCCCGAACCGCTGACGTGGAGATTTTGGCGAGCAGCTGGCAGAAGCGCTGGCGGCCAATGGCCTGCGGTATATGGCGTGCGGCAGCTGCGCCTTCTGGCAGCTGGCGGCGTCGAAGACGGCCGACGGCCTGCCGGCGGGGCGCTGCACCTGGCGACCGCAGGCGAGCACGCCTGCTCTCGCCTGGCAGGCGCAGCGCAAGCGATGAGCAGGCGAGGACGCCTGCGGTCCGACACTGGACGGCTGGCAGTGCAGTCGCTGCTGGCGCTGGACTGCAGCCACTGGGAACCGGCTGGGAGCGCGGAGGGCGATACAACAGACGCAGGCAGAACAAGCGCCGGCAGGCGAGCCCACAGAAGTGGCGCCAATCGTCAAGCGTGCGGAGCGCGAAAGCGATGAGCGGTGGTCGTGGTGGGGGCGGCTGCGGCGCCGATTGGCGGGGCCATCGGCGGCGCCGACCGCAGCCACGCTGCCCAACCTGCTCCCCAGGCAGCTGGGAGGAGCGGATTGTCGAGCGCAGCGGCGTGGGGGCCGGCACGGAGCCGTGTTTTGCCTGCCAGGGCCGCATCGCCAACCTGGGTGCGCTGGCAGTGGCCTCGCCGGAGGGCGACAAGCAGACCTACAGCGTCTGGCGCTGCCGGCAGTGCTTTACCTACTATTTGAACGACTGGATCGACCGCTGGGAACGCACCGACAGCCTCGAAACCGAGGAGACGTATTACCGGCTGGCGCCGCAGGAGGCGCTTGAGATCCTGGCCGTCATCGACGGGGTGGTGGATGCCGAACATCCGGCACGGCGGCACGAACGCGATGCAGAGCGGGTGTGGATGCAGCAGTTTATCGGCGCGCGGCCGATCCTGAGCCATCAAATCAAGCAAGGGCGCTAGAAAGAGCGTCGCTAGAGATTAGAAAGAGCCGCCAAGCATGCTACTTGAGTGCAGACCTGCGAAGATCATGGCAGCCGAATACAAGACGCTGCCGTTTCCGGCCCTGATGCCGATCCAAGAGGTGGCGTTTGACCTGGGCGTCACGGCTACCGACACGCCGCTGGAACTGGCAGGCGTGGTGATCCAGGGCTACAACGACCATCAACTGCTGTTCGAGCAGCGCTGGCCGGCGCGGATCATTCGCCAGCGGCTCGGCGAGGAGAACCTGCGCATCGAACGGGGGACGGGGCTGGCGCTGCGCAGCCTGCACTTCCAGCTGCACGCCTACGAAGCGCTGACGTCGATCGAGCTCGTCGTGCTGGCCCAGGTTGACGGCAAAGAGGAGTTGGAGCACGCCACGCTCGAAATCCCGGTACAGTTTCACAGCCAGAAGACGAAGCTGTACTTTCCCCTGCGCGGGGCGTGGTGGGCGATCCAGGGGTCCGACTGGAGCGACATGCACAAGCAGGAGGTCCTGACCCAGGCCTATGCGCTGGACTTTGCCCGGCTTGGGACCCGACAACCGCACCTTTGGCGGGCGCGGGACGGCGCTCGAGGACCACTACAGCTGGGACCAGCCGGTGTATGCCGCGGCCGGAGGCAAGGTGGCGGCCGTCACCTATGACATGCCGGACCTGGCGCCGGGGATGCTGCCGGACCCGCTGATGTTCCGCGGCGACCCACGCCGCACGCTGGGCAACTCGGTGGCCATCAGCCATGGCAACGGGGAGTTCAGCTACTATGCCTGCCTGCAGCAGGCCAGCCTGGCGGTCAACGAAGGCCAGATTGTCAAGCGCGGTGCGCTGCTCGGCAAGGTGGGCAACAGCGGCGTCTCGCCCGGACCGCACCTGCATTTTCACCTGGCCGATGGCCCGCATCCATTTATCGACCAGGGGCTGCCGGCTCTTGTTCAGCCATTTCTGGGCCGGCGGGCAGTCCTTTACGCAGCCGACGACGATTCCGACGCGCATGATCGTGATCGGAGAGGAGGAATGACCATGGCCAAGCAGGACGAAATACCGCTGTACACCACCGTAGACGACGAGCTGTACGACGAACTCAGCCAGCTGGCAGGGCAGGCGATCGTCTTTGTCGAAGTTTGGGAAGACTCGCTGAGCAGCGCGCTGGAAGAGGAAGAGGAGCAGCCGGAGCAGCAGGCGTCGTTTGACATCGACCTGTACCTGGCCGACGGCGCCTATTTTGAGCTGTACAGCGCCACCTGTTTCGACAGCCCCGACGGCGAACCGTGGGTCGGGTTGGAAGATGTCAGCAAGCGCCTGAGTGCGGCGGCCAAGCAGAAGGCGGTGCTCGAAGAAGTAGCGGTCGACGAAGAGGACCAGTTGGTGCTGGTGCTGCGCTATGGAGCGGGCAAACACATCTATCTGCCAGTGGCGGCCTGGCTGCTGGAAGAGTGGGACGAGCTGCCCGAATCATAGACAAAACCGGGTTGCGTGTTTGGCGAAATTCGTCTATGATAGGGCAGTATTCACCAACAACCTCACTGCCAATGCTCAAGAGTAACCAGCTCAGGAGTAACCTGCCATGACTCGTTCGACAACTATGGCTGCGGTGCAACCGGTCGCTGTTAACCCGTGGATGGCAGCCGTCTATGGCGGCGTCATTACCGCAATCATCGCCATTGCGTTTCATTTCTTGCTGCCCATGAACCAGCCGATCTTGTGGGGGTTGGCGCTGCTGCTTATCGGCGTCGGTCCCGTGCTCGGCTACCAGTTGGCTGCCGGCAAGCTTGGCTCCGATTGGAAGACGATCATCGGCGGCATTCTCGGCTCGATCATCCCGATCATCGGGCCAGCTGCTGCTGTGGCCGCTCTTTGTGTGGCTGTTTAACCGCAGCTTCTCGCTGGGCCGGCTCTACCTGGGCAGCATCATCGGCATCGTCCTCGGCGTAGCGGTCTTTTTCCTGGTAGCGACGTTGATGGGCCAGGATCCGTATACGCTGGGTTGGACTGGCATGGACGCTGGCGGCCAGCATGTGGGGCGGCTCGGCGGCAGCCTTTATGACGGGCGGCAAGGCCGACGCCAGCTAGGCGCACACGACAGCCTTCATACCGGTAGATGACAAAGGCGGCAGCCATGGTTGGCTGCCGCCTTTTTCGTGCAAATTGCCCAATAGTTGTTAAGCCGTCTGTTTGCTAAGTTGGCCGTTTCTGGCTATACTCATGTGTGGAGCAGCGGCGATCGTGCCGCTAGCGGGCAAAATGTACAAGAGCACCACCACCATCGACGATGTATTCCGCCTGGCGCTGCCGGCCCAGACGCAACTGCTGGTCGGCGCTGAATATTATTAACCGCCCTGTGAGCTGGGCCTGCAGCCTGCGCCCCAGCCCACCCGCTTTTCCTAAGCTCGACGGCAACGAGTTGGCGCTGATCGACATGGAGGATCTGCGCCGTCTTGACCCGAAGATGCGGCTGGACCGCGTGATCCGCAGCCTGCAAAGCGCGCGTGTCACGGCAGTTGCCATCCTGGGCGATATGGGAGAATCCGGCGCCATAGCCGCGGCACGCGAGAATCACCTGGTTCTCTTTCAGCTTCCGGCGAGCGTTTCACTCACGCAGGTGGAGCGTTCTGTTATCCGCCTGATTGTAGACCGCGCCGGCTATATTGCACAGCGCTCGGCCGAACTGCAGCGTGAGCTGAGCCAGGCGGCCCTCAACGGCGGCGGATTGACCAAGATCGCCGCTCGCCTGCACGGCTTCGTGCAGCAGCCGGTCATCCTGTTAAGCGAGACGGGCCAGGTCAACGCCGCGGCGGGGATCGACCACCTCAGCCCTGACCAGCGCAAGGCGCTGCTCGACAGCCTGCCCAACCTGACCATGCTGCGCAGCTGGACGGCAACCCAGCCGGCCGAGGGCCTGCATGTCAGCGTCGGCACACTGCCGCTGTCAAACCAGGCGGCCGGCAGCGCCTATCGCTATACCATTCTGACGCCGGTATATGCGAGCGACGGCGTGCACGGCTACTGCCTGCTGCTGCGTGGGTCGTCGCAGGCAGAGCAGGAGATCTCGGCGGTAGAAGAGGTGGCGGTAGCACAGGGCGCCTCTGCTGCGGCCCTGGAGTGGGCCAAGCAAAACGCCGTAGGCATTGCCGAAGAGCGGATGCGCGCCACCTTTCTGGACGAACTGCTGGCAGCCGAGATCGCCGACGAGCAGGCGTGGATCCGGCGCGGCTCGTCGCTGAACTATGACTTGACCAAGCCGCACGTGGCAGTGCTGGCGGACGCCAGTGGTATGCCCGATTGGCCCGCGCCGCTGCTGCGGTTTATGCAGCAGCGCCAGGTCATGGCGCCGCACACACGCCGGGACGAAGGCATATTGTTCTTCTGGCCGGTGGAGAGCCCAAAGAGCGGGCGCGAGTTCAAGAGCATCGCCGGGGAGTTTGTCGAGCAGATCCAGGCACGCAATTCCCGGGCCCGGCTGATCATCGGCATCGGGCGACCTGGAGTGGGCCCTGGCAACTGGCTGCAGAGCCTGCAGCAGGCACGCGAGAGCTGGCGTCTCGGCAAGGAATGGGAGACGGCACCGGTCACCTACTTTGGCGACCTGGGCCTCTACCAGCTGCTCACGGGGCTGAGCACCAATCCCGAGGCGGCGCGCTTCTACCGCAAGACGTTGGGCAAGCTGATCAGCCACGACGACAACAAGAACTCAGAGCTGGTGCAGACACTCGACGCCTTTTTTGCCTGCCACGGCAATCTCAGCCAGACGGCCACGCGGCTGCACATCCATCGCAACACGCTGACCTACCGGCTGGAGCAGATCGCCAACATCACGCAGCTGGATCTTGACGACCCCGACGCCCGCTTTTCGCTGCAGCTGGCGCTCAAGCTGCGCCCAGTGCTGAAGTAGAGCCCGGACCGCAGGCGAGGACGCGCTGCTCCTTCCGCCCCACACAAAAATGTACCTTCAACCGTCTGCCTGCTTGCGGCTGCGATAGCGGCGCACCTTGGCGACGTTGCCGCAATCCTGCATGTCGCACCAGCGGCGGCTGTGATTCTTGCTGCGGTCGACAAAGAGCCAATTGCAGCGCTCGCCGGCGCACTCACGCACGCGCGCCAGGTCGTCCGACGTCAACAGGTCGGCAGCGGAACGCGCAACCGGCCACAACATGCGGCCTAAATCCAGCTCATCCTCATTCCATTCCCAATGAAAGCCATCGGGGCCGGCCGCTAGCTGAAGATGCGGCAGCGTTTGCGCCAACACGCGGTTCAACATGGATAGATCGTCCGCAGGGGGTTCCCTGCTTTCAGCGTGGGCAGTAAAGATGCGGTACAGCGCCTCGCGCAGCTCGATTGCCGCGTGCAGCATGCCATTGGCTTGTCTGAGGGCTGCTGCGAGCGAGATCCGCCAGTTGTGCTGCCGACGACGCCGGCAGGGCTCCTTCCCGTTCACCCCAGGCCAGTAGATCTTCATAACTGTGCAGCTGCTCTTTGAGCGTGCCAGTCAACGCGTGCGCTGGCCGTGTTTGTAAACGTAAGGCACAGGCTGCTCGCCCGTGCTGTGTTCGTGTTCTGCCATCTTTGTTCCTCCAAGCCATTCTGGCTTGTGATTTTAGCATAACGTATTTTGCCGTAACTATCAATATGCTATTGACAGGTTACAACTATTCTGCTACAATCTAACCATCAAAATCTGTTTTGGAGGTTACAAAACAGATTGCTCCCGAGGGGGAGGGTGAGGGCGGCTAGACAGGAAGGAGGGGTTGTATGTTTGGTGACGTGTTTGGCTACGAATACGCAATGCTGCGGCATGCAGAGTTGGTGAAGACAGCCGAGTACGAACGTTTGGCCCAGCGCATCGAGGAAGCGGCACGCGCAGAGCGTGGTGAGCGCCCGTTGGGCAAGCGGATCCTCGTGGCGGCAGGGGAGCAGCTCGTGGTGATGGGCTGCAGGTTGCAGCAGGCGGCGGCGTACAGTAGGCAGCGGCGCCAATTAGCGGCGGTGCAGGTAGGCGGGAGGAGTAGATGGAGGGGGTATGGTGACGGGAATGTTCTTGGCCTTTTTGCTGGTGGCGATCGTCTTGCTCGACCTGATGGCGCTGTTCAGGGCGCCGGACAGCCGCGACAACATGCAGAGCGACGAATGGGAGCTGCGCAGGCTCTGGCGGACCATGCGGTAGCGTGAATGCTGCCGTATGAGAGCAGACCAGCTGAAGCAACAAAAAACCGCCTGTCGTGTGCGACAGGCGGTTGTTATTTCTTACGGACGCGATTAACGACAATCAGCGCCAGTAAGTACACAGCGCTGCCCAGCAGCACCGACACACTGAGCAATACGTACGGCGAGCGAGCTACCTCAGTTATCATCGCATCCTCCACTGGTCGATCGGGCGTAGAACCGAACTGCTGCCTTAAGCATAGCGGTAATGGGCAGGCATGACCAGCGTCAAATGTCGGATATCTTTACAGATATTGTTAACTACTTCTGTACGTTCTCGTAAATGATACTGCCAAAGGGCGTGGGCTAGAGTTCGCCTGGGGGGCGAAGACCCGCCTTGATCGCTGCGACCTGCTCATCCGTAAAGGGTGCTGTGAACAACAGCGACCACTCTTGATAGCAGCGAAACATGTCGACGATAAAGTGCAGCCGATCCGAGAGGTTGCCCCAGTCTACCGCACCGCTGGCTTCTATGCTGTCGGAAGTAGGATCCACCTGCTTCAGGAGCGCAACCAGCTCTGAATTCGAAAGGCTGGCAAGTGACTGCGGGTAATCGGCACGCAGGTCATGGCCCAAGCGCAGATACTGGCCCTCAGGCAGCCCGATCGTCATCATGTACTCGGTGATGACCAGATGGGCCAGGTAACGCACGCGCTGCACAAATCGATCCATTGCGGCATCGATCAGCAATGGCCGCCCACGCCACTGTCGGTACTGCAGCCAAAGGCGAGTGACCCAAAGCGGGTAAGGGAACAGAGATTTGAGCAGGCGCCTGCTCAGTTGGCGCGGGTCGACGACAGAGGCGTCGAGCGCTTCCACGATCTCAGGCTGGAGCCGCGTCTGTTCGTGATAGCCAATCTCAATGTTGGCGAGCAGCAGCAGTTGGGCACGCAGCGTCGGCGTCAAGCGTAAAGAGCGCCTGGTAGTAGTGCGTGAAGGCCTGGCGCAGGTACTGCTGTCCCTCAGGCGGATCGCCCGGCTTTAGCCCTGAGCAGAACTGGTCAATCCTTGGCCTGGCTGAAGACAGCATCGCCAAAACAGCCGGCGTAGAAACGCGCAAACTCATAGCCGATCTCGACAAAGACTTTACGGTTGCCGCGTGCGACGGCGTCACTGGCGCGATCGAAGGGTGCCTTGGGATCGAGCACGTCCCACAACGTTTCTTCGACCTCCCGGGCGTCGCGGCCGCCTTTGCCCCGCTCGCCGACATCTCGCCGGCTACCTCTGCCGCAGCCTCGTTGAGGGCAGGCGTGTCATTCACGATCTGGCGAAAACGGCGCACAAGATCTTCCTGGCGGATGGTCTGGCCGGCTTGCTTGGAGGCCCAAGTCGCAAAGGTGCACCAGTTGGCCCCAATACCCGTACGCTCTGCCATGACCGCCGAGAGTTCCGCATAGCACTGGGTTATCTGCAGGTTGCGCACGATGGGATCGGCAGTCTGCTGCGATGCGATTCACTTCGGTTACCGTAGGGGTTGGGGTTGCTGTCACAGTCATACACTCCAGGATAGACGCGAGCAGCCGGGCGCAGTGCCACGCTGCAGGCGAACTCTTGCCAGGCTCACCCTCCCATCGTCACGGCGACGACAAGCCGGCGAGCCTGGCACGTGCGAAATACTATTGCACCTTAATCGGGGCAGCGGTACCCGCGGCCAGTTCGGCGGCGAGCGCCTGCACCTGCGGCAATGCCCTGTTCGCCGCCGGCCGCCTTGACCAGCGCCGAGCCGACGATGACGCCGTCGGCGATGCCGGCCACGGCGGCCGCCTGCGCGCCCGTGCCGATGCCAAAGCCGACCGCCAGCGGCAGCCTGGTGTGGCGGCGCACCCGGGCGACAAACTCCGCCAGGTCGGGCGGCAGCTCGGTGCGCGCGCCCGTGATGCCGGTGACGCTGACCAGGTAGATAAAGCCGGTGCAGTGACTGGCCACAAAGCGGATGCGCTCGTCCGTGCTCGTGGGCGCCAGCAGGTAGATGGTCGCCAGGCCTGCCTTGCGGCAGGCTGCCTCCAATTCCTCCGACTCCTCCGGCGGCAGGTCAGGCACGATCAGGCCGTCGATACCGGAGGCCACGGCGTCGTCCACAAAGCGCTGGATGCCGTAGGCAAACAGCGGGTTGTAGTAGGTCATGGCGCAGAAGGGCTGGTCGACGCCGGCCGCACGCAGTTCGCGGCACATGGCCAGGCAGTCGCGCACGGTGGTGCCCTGCGTCAGCGCCGTATAGGTGGCCGTCTGGACGGTCGGGCCGTCGGCCAGCGGGTCGCTGTGGGGGATGCCAATCTCAAACAGGCCGGCGCCGTTGGCGCTGAGCACCTTGATGACCTCGAGCGTGCGGGCGCGATCCGGGTAGCCCATGGCGTGATAGGGCATAAAGACGGCGCGCCCTTCGGCCTTGGCCTGCGCAAATACGGATTGAATGCGTTCTAAGCCGGTCATGCCTGGCCTCCCAGTTCTCCTAGTTCATGCATGATGGTGCCGAGATCCTTGTCGCCGCGGCCGCTGAGGTTGACGAGCAGCACCTGGTCCTTGCCCATCTGCGGCGCAAGCTTGACCAGGTGCGCCACGGCGTGGGCGCTTTCCAGGGCCGGAATGATGCCCTCCATGCGGCTGAGCAGCTTGACCGCCTCCAGCGCTTCGGCATCGGTCGCATACGTATACTCGGTGCGGCCAAGGTCGCGCAGCCAGGCGTGCTCGGGGCCGACGCTGGCGTAGTCCAGCCCGGCGCTGATGCTGTGGGTGAGCGCAATCTGGCCGTCGTCGTCCTGCAGCACATAGCTCTTGGTGCCCTGCAGCACGCCGAGACGGCCGAGCTTGGGGTCGGCGAAACGGGCGGCATGCTCGCCGCCCTCGATGCCGCGGCCGCCGGCCTCCACGCCGATCAGACGCACCTCTTCATGTTCGAGAAAGGGGTGGAACATGCCGATCGCGTTGCTGCCGCCGCCCACGCAGGCGACCACGGCGTCGGGCAGGCGGCCCGGGGCCGGTCTCGGGATCGAGCAGCTGGTCGATCGACTCGCGGCCGATCACGCTCTGGAAATCGCGCACCATGGTCGGATAGGGATGCGGGCCAAGCGCGCTGCCAAGCAGGTAGTGGGTCGTGCGCACATTGGTCACCCAATCGCGGATGGCCTCGTTGATGGCATCCTTGAGCGTCTTGCTGCCGGACTCCACCCCGCGCACCTCGGTGCCCAGCAGCTGCATGCGATAGACGTTGGGCTGCTGGCGCGCCATGTCCACGGTGCCCATGTAGACGACGCACTCGATGCCGAGCATGGCGGCGGCGGTGGCCGTGGCCACGCCATGCTGGCCGGCGCCCGTCTCGGCGACGATGCGCGTCTTGTTCATCTTGCGCTTCATCAGCAGCGCCTGGCCCAGCGCATTGTTGATCTTGTGCGCGCCGGTGTGCGCCAGGTCTTCGCGCTTGATGTAGATGTGCGGGCCGCCGAAATGCTCGGTGAGCCGCCGGGCGTACGTGATCGGCGTGGGCCGGCCGACAAAGGTGCGCAACAAGTGGGCAAGCTCCGCCTGGAAGTCCTTGTCGTGCTTTGACTTGAGATAGACCTCTTCCAGCTCTTCCAACGCCGGCATGAGCGTTTCGGGCACGAACTTGCCGCCATAGGGGCCGAAATGGCCCGATTCGTCGGGGTAGTTCTTATAGTTGATCTTGGTCGCCCTGTTTGGTGACTGGCTTGAACTCTGGGGCGACGATTGTGATACGGGCATGATTCTCTCCGTTCGACTCAAATCCCTTGCAACCACATGCGGTGACCGTAGTAGACAAACCCCTGTGACTCGAAGAAGCGCTGCGCACGGCGGTTGAAGTCCCAGGTGGCAAGCGACAGGCGGGGAATTCCGCGCCGCCGCGCCTCCTGCTTGGCAGCCTCAATCAGCGCCGTGCCGCAGCCGTGCCCTTGAGCCTCGGGGAGGACGGCAATATGATGAATATGAAGGCGATCGAAAGTGTACGTGGAGCTGGTCTCCATCGCCGGGGTGACGTCGGCATAGAGATAGCCTACGGCCTTGTCTCCCTCTTCGACCAGAAACATGACGGTATCGGGCCGCGCCATGATTTCGAGCACGTACTCAGCCGGAAACGAGGTTGCCGACGGCTGCTTGAAGAAGTCGGGGAGCGCGTCGGCATGCAGACTGCTGCACGTACGCATTGAGTTCGCTGATCCGGCCAGCGTCGTCGGGACGTGCAAACCGTACCTGCAGGTCGGGAAGGGAAGCCGGAGCCGCACGCGTGCGCGCTGCAAAATGCGCCGCGGCCGCGGCGCGCATGATGTCGACGGGGGCGGGCGTGCCGGTCCAGCGCTCAAAGGCAAATGCTCCCTGCCACACAAGCATGCCCAACCCGCCGATGGCCTGTGCGCCCTCACGCCTTGCCTGGCGCAGCAGCCTCGTATCGGCCGGGTTATAGACCAGATCGTAGACGATCTGGCCGCTGTGGAACGGCAGTTCATCTGGCCATGGGGTCGTGTCCACATTGGGCGTCATGCCCAGCGACGTGCAGTTGACGATCAGGTCCGCGTGCGCAGCAAGCCCGGGTAGATCGGCGGGAAGGGCAAACGCCGTCATCGGGCAGCCGCTGTGCGTGTGGCTGCAGTGCGGCGGCGAGCGCCTGGGCCGTCTCGACGGTGCGGTTGGCGATGGCGATCCGCGCTACCCCAGCCTGTGCCAGCCCATAGACGACGGCGCGGGCCGAGCCGCCGGCGCCCAGCACCAGCACATGTCGATCCTGCAGATCCACCCCATGGTCGCGCAGGTCGCCGATAAAGCCGGCGGCGTCCGTGTTGTCGCCCAACAGCGAGCCATCCTTCTCGACGACAAGTGTATTGACGGCGCCGATCACCTCCGCGGCGGGGGTAAGGCGATCCACACAGCGCATCACCGCCTGCTTGTGCGGCACGGTGACGTTGGCCCCGCGCAGACCAAGCGCACGCAGCCCCGCCACGGCCTGCGGTATGGCTCCCGGCCGGGCCGGATCCACGGGCAGCGGCACGTAGCGCCAGTCGAGCTCCAGGTGCGCAAAGGCTGCGTTGTGCATTGCCGGGCTCAGGCTGTGGCTCACAGGCCAGCCCAACAAGCCCACGATCTGGGTGGAACCGGTGATGGCAGGGGGAGTTTTCATTCGTCTACCTGTAACCTGGCGCCAAGCGCCTGCAGCGTGACCTCAAAACCGGGGAAGCTGTCGGCCGTGACATGCGAGCCGTAGACGACTGTCTGCTTCTGGGCGGCAAGGCCGGCAACCGCCATCGCCATGGCCAGGCGGTGGTCGCCGTGGCTCTCGACGGGTGCGCCGATCAGCGGTGTAGGGCCGTCGATGATAAAGCCGTCGTTGGTCGGCTCGATCTTGGCGCCCATCTTGCGCAGCTCGCTGACGGTCGTGGCGATCCGGTCCGTCTCCTTGACACGCAGTTCGCCGGCATCGCGCACGACGGTGCGCCCATGCGCCTGGGTGGCAGCCACGGCCAACATGGGCAGTTCGTCGATCATCGTGACGATCGACTCGCCGCCAAAGGTTGTGCCGTGCAGTTCGCCGGCGCATACTTCCAGGTCGGCTACCGGCTCGCCGCCTTCCAGCGCGCTCATTATGATAGATAATCTGTGCGCCCATTTCCTGCAGCGCATCGACGATCCCCGTGCGCGTGGGGTTGACGCCCACGTCGCGGATCGTGATGTGGCTGCCGGGCACGATGGCGCCGGCGGCCAGCAAGAAGGCCGCGGACGAGAGATCGCCGGGCACTGTGATGTCGAGCGGGCTGAGCGGCTTGTCGGGCCGTTCGGTGGTGACCTTGCGGCCGTAGACGTGGACGGGGGCGCCCATGGCCGCCAGCATGCGCTCGGTGTGGTCGCGGGCCGGCCCGGCTCGTGCACGACCGTCAGCCCCTGGCTGTAGAGGCCGGCCAGCAGGACACAGCTCTTGACCTGGGCGCTGGCCACCGGCATGTCGTACTCGACGCCGCGCAGGCGCGCAGGGCGGATGCCAAGCGGGGCATAGTCGCCGTTCTGGCGGCCCATGATATCGGCGCCCATCCCGCGCAGCGGGCGCACCACGCGCCCCATGGGGCGGCGGCGGATCTGCGCGGTGCCGGTCAGAAAGCTGGCGAACTTCTGGCCGGCCAGCAGCCCGAGCAGCAGGCGAATCGTGGTGCCGGAGTTGCCGCAGTCGAGCACATCCGCCGGCTCCTGCAGGCCGTCCAGGCCGCGCCCGTGGACCACCAGGTCGGTTGGCGTGGTGGCCTCGATCTCGACGCCAAGGCCGCGCATGACCTGCTATGGTCGAGCGGCAGTCGCCGCCGTCGAGAAAATTGCGGATGTGCGTTTCGCCCTCGGCGATGCTGCCGAACATCACGGCGCGATGGCTGATGGACTTGTCGCCGGGCACGGAACAGGCGCCGGTAAGCGAACGGCCTGGCGTAATCGTTATGTGAGTCATGCGCTGCATCCCATTCGTGATAAGTGCGTAGAAAATGATAAGCGAGAGCAAGTCTGCCAGGCAGCTAGCGGACTACCGGGACTAACGCCTGGCTTTCCAGGCTGCACGCTGGCGCTGGGTCGCGGCAAGTTTGGTGCGCAGGGCCGCTTCGTCCTCTTGCGCCAGCAGCGAGCGCAGCTCGCCCAGCTCGGCGGCGAAGGCATCGACCTGGGCCAGCACGGCAGACCGGTTCGTCAGCAGGATGTCCAGAAACATCTGGGTGTCGCGAGGCCGCCACCCGGCTGGTGTCGCGGAAGCCGCCGGCGGCCAGATCCCACACCAGTGGGGTCGGACGCGCCCACCTCGCGCAACGGCACCGGTGAGCGCGCTGGCGACCAGGAAGGGCAGATGGCTGATGCTGGCCACCAGGCGATCGTGGCGTGCCGGTTCGAGCACGATCGGCCGGGCGCCGACGGCCTCGGCCAGCTCGGCGGCCAGGTCCAGCGCCTGGGGATCGGTGCGCGGCAGCGGCGACAGCACCCAAGGGGCGTTGCGGTAGAGCCCGCACTCGGCGGACTCAAAGCCCGCCGTCTCCTTGCCGCACATGGGGTGGCCGCCCACCGGCTGGACGCCGGGCGGCAGCTCGGCCATGGCCGCACAGATGTCGGCCTTGGTGCTGCCCATGTCCATGACGAGCGTGCCGGGCCAGAGACGCGGGCCGATCTCGTGCAGCGTCGCGACGATCGTACGCACAGGCGTCGAGAGGATCACGATGTCGGCGCCGAGGATGCCCGTCTGCAGGTCGTTGGTGGCCAGGTCGACGGCGCCGGCGAAGAAGGCGTCGAGCACCGTCTGCGTGCGCCGCGCCACCCCCCGCACCTCGCGGCAGAGCTGCTGCGTCTTGAGATCCATGCACAGGCTGGCCCCCATCAGGCCGAGCCCGACAACTGTTACCGAGCAGTCGCAAAGACGCTTGGACATGCTGCACCTGGTTCCGTGTATGGTCCGGGCACGCGGCCCTGCTATAGATGTCGCGCCCCACGGCCTGCGCCACCAGGCGCACTTCACACATCAACTGCTGGAAGCGCTCGGGCGTGAGGCTCTGGGCGCCATCGCTCCAGGCGCGCGCCGGATTGGGGTGCACCTCGATCATCAGCGAGTCGGCGCCGGCGGCGACGGCGGCCAGCGCGATGCGGCCCACCAGCTGCGACATGCCGGTGCCGTGCGACGGGTCGGCCACGATCGGCAGGTGCGTCAGGTCCTTGAGCACGGGAATGGCGTTGACGTCAAAGGTGTTGCGCGTCGCCGTCTCGTAGGTGCGGATGCCGCGCTCGCAGAGCATCACGTTCATGTTGCCGCCGGCCAGGATGTACTCGGCGCTCATGAGCAGTTCCTGGATCGTGCCGCTGATGCCGCGCTTGAGAAAGACCGGCTTGCGGTGCTTGCCCAGCGCCTTGAGCAGCGAGTAGTTCTGCGTGTTGCGTGCGCCGACCTGGAAGATGTCGGTGTACTCGCCGACCAGGTCCACGTCGTCCGGCCCCATGACCTCGGTGATGATGGGCAGCCCCGTCTGCTCGCGTGCCTCGGCCAGGTACTTGAGCCCTTCTTCGCCCAGGCCCTGGAAGCTGTAGGGGCTCGAGCGCGGCTTGTAGGCGCCGCCGCGCAGGATCGATGGCGCCCGCCTCCTTGACCATCTGTGCCGTCTCGAGGATCATCTCGCGGCTCTCGACGCTGCACGGGCCGGCCATCACGACGATGCGTTTGCCGCCGATCTCCACGCCGTTGACGTTGATGACCGTGTTGGCTTCACTGAAGTCGCGGCTGGCCAGCTTGAACGGCTGCATGACGCGCATCGTCTTTTCGACGCCTTCCATCACCTCGAAGGCTTCGTTCTGGATCAGGTGCTCGTCCGCGCCGATGATGCCGATGATGGTGCGCGCCTCGCCGCGGCTGAGGTGCACCTTGTAGCCCATCTCTTCGACCCGCTTGACCACCGCCTCGATCTGGGTGGGCTCGGCGTGGGACCGCATGACGATAATCATATTTGTGCTCCGTTATCGGTCTATGAGGTGAGGGCAGCTGAGCGCTGCCCCTCACCCTCTCAGGCTGTTTCCAAGGCGCGCGCCGGCTCGGCGATGGACCGATCGACGGCGGCGGCGATGCGGCGCAGGCTGACCATGAGTTCGGTGAACTCTTCGAGCGTCAGGCTCTGGCGGCCGTCGCTGACGGCGGCATCGGGGTCGGGGTGAACCTCGAGGATCAAGGCATCGGCCCCGGCGGCGACGGCGGCACGGCTCATGGCCGGCACCAGCTCGCGCAGCCCCGTGCCGTGCGAAGGGTCGGCCACGACGGGCAGGTGGCTGGACTGCTTGAGCACCGGCACGGCGTTGAGGTCGAAGGTGTTGCGCGTGGCCGTCTCGTAGGTGCGGATGCCGCGCTCGCAGAGCATGACGTTGTAGTTGCCGTTGCTGACGATGTACTCGGCGCACATGAGCAGCTCGCGAATCGTGCCGCTGATGCCGCGCTTGAGCATGACCGGCCGCGGCTGCTTGCCCACGGCCTGCAGCAGGCCGTAGTTCTGCATGTTGCGGGCGCCGATCTGCAGGATGTCGGCGTATTCCGCCACCATCGGCACCTGCTCTTCGCGCATGACCTCGGTGATGACCGGCAGGCCGGTGGCTTCGCGCGCGTCGGCCAGGTATTCGAGCCCCTTGAGCCCCAAGCCCTGGAAGTCGTAGGGGCTCGTGCGCGGCTTGAAGGCGCCGCCGCGCAGCACCGTGGCGCCGGCCGCCTTGACGGCGTGGGCGATCTCGATGATCTGCTCGCGGCTCTCGACGCTGCAGGGGCCGGCCATGACGACGACCTCGCTGCCGCCTATCTTCACCTGGCTGTTGAGCACGTCGATGACCGTATTGTCGGGGCGAGTCGTGCGGCTCGACAGCTTGTACGGCTCCTGGATGCGCAGCGTGTGCATCACGCCTTCCATCTGGTCAAAATAGTCGCGGTTGACACGGGTGAGGTCGCCCACCAGGGCGACGACGGTGCGGTTGTCGCCGTAGATCGGATGGGTCTTGGCGCCCATCGACTCGGCCTTGCGGATGACGGCGCCGATCTCGGCGGCGGTGGCTCCTGGTTTCATGACGACGATCATTGTGGTTCCTCCATCAGAGAAAAAAGATTCCGAATCTCAGATCTGCAATAGTTGGGCCTGGCCGGTGCTGGCGCCGTTGGCTTCCAGCGGCTGGGCAGCGGGATAGCTGCCCAAGAGCTTGACGAAGGCGGCGCGGTTGAGCAAGCTGACGATGGCGGCGCTGATGGCAGGATCCTGCCAGTGGCCGTCAAGGTCGAGATAGAAGACATACTGCCAGGGCCGGTTGCGGCGCGGGCGGCTCTCCAGCTTGGTCAGGTTGACGTTGCGGTTGGCGAACTCGCCCAGCGCCTGGTAGAGCGAACCGGGCGTGTTGGGCACGGCAAAGACCAAGGTTGTCTTGGCATTGGCCGCGTGCGGCGGCTCACCGCGGCCGACTACAAAAAAGCGCGTGTAGTTGTTGGGCATGTCCTCGATGCGCTCTTCCACGATCTCCAGGCCGTAGACCTCGGCTGCCAGCTTGCTGGCGATGACGCCGACGCCGGTCGACCGGATCGGCCGCCAGGTCCTTGGCGCTGCCGGCCGTGTCATACCAGGGCACGGCGGCATACTTGTGGCGGTTGAGATAGCTCTCGCACTGGGCCAGCGCCTGCGGATGGCTGCGCACCTGCGTGATCGCGGCGGCGTTGCCCGGCATTGTCAGCAAGTTGTGATGCACGCGCAGCAGAATTTCGCCATGCAGCTTGAGATCATGGTCGAGCAGCAGGTCAAACGACTTGTTGATGCTGCCGGCCGTCGAGTTCTCCACCGGGACCGTGCCGTAAGTCAGCGCGGCCTTCGTCCACGGCCGCAAAGATGTCTTCAAAGGTGCGGCAGGGCAGCGTCTGCACTTCCTGGCCGAAATGCCGGCGGCAGGCTTCTTCAGAGAAGGCGCCATGTTCGCCCTGGAATGCCACGACTGGTGCTGCCGGCGGTGCTAGCGACGGCCCGGTTGGCAGGTTTGTAGTCATTGCCCGTTTGCCCTCCACACTTGTAATTGTTCTTCGATCCAGCGATTGAGTTCCTGCATGTCGACGCTTGAGAGTACGATGGTCTTGTCCGGCCGCAGGCGCTGTGCTTCCTTGAGATAGACATGTTGGATAGCTGCCTGGGGCCGGCTGGTGTTCCAGTGCAGCAGCACGCGGATGCACATACCCACGGACCCGGCCACGTCGATCTCGTGCGAGCACATCAGCGGTACGTCGAGCCAGCCCAGCTGGCGCGCCGCCGTGGCGGGGAAGGCGCTGGAGAGGTCCGGCGTCGTCGTAAAGATGGCGCTGGCGACGTCCTCCTTATGAATCCCGTTGAGATGGATCATGAGCGCCAGCAGTTCGCGCGTGCCGCGCAGCACAGCCTCGCGCTCGTCCACCTCTACTGTTGTTGCCCCTCTTACCCCCCTACAAGCCATCATCGTGTCCGGTGCCATACCAAGCTTGACCTCAACTAGTGATTTTGGTGCGGATTGAGACCAACAAAAATCTTCCTAAAAAAGCCCAACAAAAAAGCGAGGTTGCTTTCGCCAACCTCGCTCTCGTAGCGCTCGTTCGTCTGCTTGTCACTCAAGCATCGTTCGTGCTCCGGCGCGGGCTGGCGTCTGGCGATAGCCAAAAAAGTAAAAGCCAAACCAATAGGAAAAGGCAACAAAAAACCCACGCAAGGTATAGCGCGGGTTCGAGTGTAGTGCAGTCGGCAGTATGCCAGACAACGTCGCATTCAACTGCGGCTGAAGCCACGGCTGCTGTTCACGCTGTTGAAGGGTAACTGCTGCGGACTGCATGGTCTGTTGGACTTTTCCTATGGCGCCGCTGCGCACGTCGCAAAAATGTGACGCAAAGCGTAGCACGGCGAGGGTACGCTTGTCAACTACGTTTACGATTTGCACACATAAATGCCAGGCCACTTGACCCATACACCAAAGCAAGCTACGATCAAGCTCACTTACTTTCTCCACGCATGGTGCTCCTATGGTCGAGATTGCGGCCTGTTTCCGACATTACGGTTGGACCTGTGAAGAAGTCGATCCCGGGGTATGGCACAGCGCGTTTGCCGTCGAGACGGGGCGTGAGCCCGGCGATGTCTACGATCTCTACGTCCTCGTGGCAGACGACTGGGTGCAGCTCGCCGTCAGCCCGTTGTACGCTCCCTCATTCGGCGTCGTGCCGGAACGCCTGCTCTCTTTCCTGCTGCATACGAACCAGGACCTGCGCCTGGCGCGCCTGGCGCTCGACGCCGACGGCGACGTCAACCTACTGGTCGACGTGCCGGCACAGCACATCGACGCGGAGCTGTTTGGACAGGTGCTGGAACTGCTGGCCTACTATGCCAGCGAACTTGGCCCGCAGCTGCGCAGCATCGACGGCGACCTGGGCTCCATCTTCTCACCCTCTGATAGGAGACTAACGATGAAGCTCGAACGCCGTGAGTGTACGTTTGCGGGGGCCGGCGACATGCAGTTGTTCGGCCAGGCCTGGCTGCCCGAGCAGCCGCCGCGCGCGGTGGTGGCGTTGGTGCACGGGTTTGGCGAGCACGGCGGCCGCTACACGCTACCTGGCCGAGGCCCTGACAAGCGCGGGCTACGTGCTCAGCACCTTCGATCACCGCGGCCACGGCCATTCGCCCGGATTGCGCGGCCATGTCGACCGCGGGGACCAGTTTCTAACCGACATCAAGGCATCGTTGGCGGTGGCAAAGGGGCTGGCGCCGTCCGTACCCCTATTTCTCTTTGGCCACAGCATGGGCGGTCTGCTGGCGCTGGACTATGCGATTCGCAGTCCTGAGGGTTTAGCCGGGGTCATCGCCTCGGCCCCCTTGCTGGCACCCGCCCAATGTCGCCCCCTGGATCAACTTTGCCGTCAGTGCCTTGTCCAGGATCAAGCCGGATTTCAGCTTCGATACCGGCGTCAAGCCCGAGACCATCTCGCGCGATCCGGCCGAGGTAAAACGCTACCGCGATGATCCCTATGTCCACGGCCGCGCTACCTGCCCGCTTTGGCACCGAGCTGCAGGCAGCGCAGACCTGGACGCAGGCCCATGCCGGCGACCTGCAGATTCCGCTGCTCCTGTACCACGGCACGGATGATCCGCTGGTGCCGATTGCCGGCAGCCGCACCTTTTTTGCCAATGTGAAGGTAGCCGATAAGGAGTGGATCGAGTGGCCGGGGGGCTACCACGAGTCACACAATGACTTGCACCGGGGTGAGGTGTTTACGGCCGTTCTGAATTGGCTGGAACGGCACACACCTGCCTGATAACCCGACCTGACAAACCTACTTGACCAACCATGGCAAGTAAAAGGGGCAAGCGTATGCTTGCCCCCGAAAAACGCATGCCCAAGCTGCCGGTTTATCAGCCGAGGGGATCGGGGATCGGCCGGTCAGGCAGCCGCCTGAGCTGTTGATCAAGCTTTCGATTCAACTCGTCAATTTCCATGCTGAGGCGCTCCAGCCGTTCGCGGCTTGGCAGCCCCATGTTCGACAAGACGAGTTCCACCCGCTTCTCGAGATCTTCGTCGGCGCTGCTTTTTGCATCTATAAAGCCGCCGCGCAGGTGGTCCACATTCTCGTCCACCTGGTCCTGCAGCTTGCGCATCTCGCTGACGGCATGTTCCTCGAAGTCGCCGAAGCGGCGCGTGAAGTCGCGGCTCATGCGTTGGCCGCGGCGCTCGGCGGAGGAGACGAAACGCAGCCCTCCCTTATAGACGGCTAGGGCCCCGTCGACGATGTATGCCCCCAAGCCGACAGTACGCGAGGGCGATCTTGCGGCCGGTCCCGCCCACGGTACTCGCTGTGTGCTGCAAATAATCCAAGCCCGCACCAGCTGACGGCGCAGGCACGTCCTGTTGTACCATATCGACAATCATCTGGATCTCCTGTGGAGCATCACACACCTCTTTGGCCGCTGCGAGTTCCACTCACGAACTCGTCCGGCAACCCTTTATAACGCAACGCGTCATAGAAGATTCTAACACGGTGCGTCATGAAAGTCAACCACTTAGTGCTACATTTCAGATACGCCGTCAGGACTAAAGATCGTTACGATTGACCAAATAGGTTCGCAACCAGTTCGGGGGCGTAGCGGCTGACCAGGTCGCGCGAGATGCCGTTGGCAGCGGCAATTTCCGCCATCATGCGGCCGCTGGGGCGGATGGTGCGTGCCTGGGTGGCGGGATCGAGATCGATCAGGCCAAACCGCAGGCCCCACCCTTCTGACCACTCGAAGTTGTCGGTAAACGTCCAGTGGTAATAGCTGCGCACATCGCTGCCAGCTCGAATAGCGCGGTGCAGCTGCGCCAGGTGCGCCAGCAGCCAGCGCGGCCGTTGATCGTCGTCGCGATCGGGCAGGCCGTTCTCGGTGATGTAAATCGGCACCTCGTAACACTGGAGCTCGCGCACGACCTCGTACAGCCCTTCGGGCGCAAACTGGCTGTAGATACCACGCCAGCCGCTGTCGGAGAACTCGGCGTCGGGCGCATAGTGCTCGCGGCCAAACAGGGGCCGCGGGTCGGGCGTAAAGCGCACCAGGTCGCTGGTGTAGTAGTTCACGCCGATAAAGTCCATGCTGTGGGCAAGCGCGTGATGATAGTCGTTTACGCCCAGCGGAAGACGGACCCGGCCGTCGGCCACGCTGCGCAGCCAGACATCCTCGCCCACATAACGCTTGATGCCGGCCGCAAACCGATCCAGGCGGCGCTGTGGATCCGACGGCTGGAAATGGCGGATCGCCAGCGCGGCGCCGACATTTGCGTGGGGCTGGAGGGCATGGATGGTCTGGTAGGCGATGCCGTGGGCCAGCAGCAGGTGGCGATAGACGCGCAGCGCGGAAGGGGCTAAAGGCTTCTCCGGCGGCCAGATGCCGCGAAACCAGCCCTGGGCGAGATACACCAGCGGCTCGTTGACCGTCAGCCAGAGGTCGCACAGATCACGCAGTGCCGCGACCGTATAACGAACATAGCCCTGGAAGCGCGTGAGCGACCTCGGGCTGCTCCCACCCCCCTGCACGCTCCAGCCACAACGGATTCGTGAAGTGGTGCAGCGTCACCATCGGCTTGATGCCGCGTGCATGCAGATCATTCAACATCTCGCGGTAGCGATCGATGGCGGCATGGTCAAACTGGCCCGGCTGGGGCTCGACGCGGCTCCACTCGATGCTCAGCCGGTGCGTATTGAAGTGCATCTGCTGCATGCGCGCAAAATCCTGCTCGGCGCTGCGCCACCAGTCGCAGGCAAGTGCACTCCTATCCCCGTGCCATACCTTGCCGGGAAGCTGCTCCCACTCCCACCACTGGTTGTTCGTGTTGTTGCCCTCCACCTGGTGGGCAGAGGTGGCCGTGCCCCAGAGAAAGCCCAGGGGAAAGTGCAGCATATTGGGGTTTGCTTCGTTCATGAATCGCTGCTTTGCGCTTGTGCCGCCGGAATTGGCTCGACCATCAGGTCGGCAAGGGCTGCCTGGCAGTCCGCGGCTTGGGGAAAGGCCAGGTACAAGGTGACGCGCCGGTAACGTCGTTTTGATTTGCCGTCGAGCGGCTGGGCCGGCTCATATTCAACCTTCAGGCCCCGGAAGCAAGCCCGATCAAAGGCAATCTCGCCCGTCTGCAGGCTGCGAACCTGGCGGGCTTGAAAAAAGGCATACCAGAGGCCTTGCTCCTCTTCCGGCCAGGCCGCCAGGCGGCCAAAGCGACGTGGACGCGCATGGCACAGCAGCGCGTGTTCCCGCGTGGCAAACGTGCGGTAGAAGCCAGGGAGGGCCGCAAAACGCCGCACCTTGGTATCCACCGAGAGAAAGCCACTGACATAGACGGGCAGCTTGTCGGCCGGCTTCAGCGGCAAAGGTGTCGCCTGCCCGGCGGCTGCCGAATGCGGCTGGGGCGTAAAGCGGACAAAGTCGCGGCTGCGCAGCAGACGCAACCACATCCAGAGGGCCACTAGCGCCAGCAGCAGTCCGCCGGCCAACCACCAGCCGACCCCCGGCCGCAGCAGCAGCACCAAGGCAAGCACGATATAGCAGGCCATACAGCCAGCGGATCACGGGTATACCGGCCAGCCGCTGGCGCTCCAGATGATAGGCCAGGGCACGCGGGGTATCGACTGGGCGATCGGGCAAGAACTCGGTGCGCGCCGCAGGGGGGACAGCTTTCCCGCGCATCAAATCAGGCGCAGGAGGAGTTCCGTTACGGTGCAGCATAGAATCGTTGCGAAGAGGTCATATGAAAAAGCAGGGGAAGGCGCATTGCCTTCCCCTGCATACAAGCTTCTACCGGTTCATCGTGTCTGCGCCGCGCCAGCCGGCTAGGCCGGCTGTGGCAGGCGTCCTGTGAGGTCCAGTCCGCCGTCCGTACGCTTGTCGTCGCCGCGCACAGAGCCTTCATTCTTCTGCCGCTGCTGGTTTTCAGACTCGCGCCGGCCGTCACTGCTTTTGTTGAGCGGCTCCTCATTGCGCATGAGGGCGGCAAATTCCTCGGCGTTGATGGTTTCGACCTCGAGCAGGCGGTCTGCCACACGCATCATCGCGTCCCAGTGCTCGCTCAGCACCTGGTGGCAGCGCTGATGCGCTTCTTCGACCAGCCGGTGCACTTCTTCGTCGATCTGCTGTGCCACCTTGTCGCTGTAGTTGCGATGTTCGGCAAACGAACGATTCAGGAACATCAACTCTTCGCGCTCGCCGTAGCGAATCGGGCCAAGCTTGTTCGCTCATACCCCACTGCGTGACCATGGCCCGCGCCATGCCGGTCACACGCTCGAGGTCATTGGAGGCGCCGGTCGTCATGTCGCCAAAGCGGATCTCCTCGGCCACACGCCCGCCCAAGCAGCGCGACGAGCTGGTCGCGGAACTTGTCCTTGGTCAGCAAGGTGGTCTCTTCGTCGGGCATGCTCATCGTGTAACCGCCGGCCATGCCGCGCGGCACAATCGTTATCTTGTGCACCGGGTCATGGTTGGGCAGCACGTGCATGGCGACGGCGTGGCCTGCCTCGTGGTAGGCGACGATTTCCTTTTCCTTGGGCGAGATCAGGCGGCTGCGCCGTTCGGGGCCGGCAATCACGCGTTCGATCGCTTCCTGCAGTTCGTCGGTGCTGATGGAGCGGCGGTTGCGGCGGGCAGCCAGGATGGCCGCCTCGTTCACCAGGTTCTCGATATCGGCGCCGGCAAAACCGGGCGTCTGCTTGGCGATAATATCGAGGTCCACGTCGGCGGCCAGCGGCTTGCCGCGCACGTGCACGTCCAGAATCGCGCGGCGGCCCTTGACGTCGGGCATGTCCATCGTCACGCGGCGGTCAAAGCGGCCGGGGCGCAGCAGCGCCGGGTCGAGAATGTCGGGCCGGTTGGTGGCGGCGACGATGATGATGTTCGTGTCGGTGTCAAAGCCGTCCATCTCGACCAGGATCTGGTTGAGCGTCTGCTCGCGCTCGTCGTGCGAGCCGCCCAGGCCGGCGCCGCGGTGGCGGCCGACGGCGTCGATCTCGTCGACGAAGATGATACAGGGCGAGTTCTTCTTGGCCTGCTCGAAGAGGTCGCGCACGCGGCTGGCGCCGACGCCCACAAACATCTCGACAAACTCAGAGCCGGAGATGCTGAAGAACGGCACGCCCGCTTCGCCCGAGACGGCCTTGGCCATCAGCGTCTTGCCGGTGCCGGGAGGGCCGACCAGCAGCACGCCCTTGGGGATGCGTGCGCCAAGCGCGGCAAACTTCTGCGGCTCCTTGAGGAACTCGACGACTTCCTGCAGTTCCTGCTTGGCCTCGTCGTTGCCGGCGACGTCGACAAAGGTGACCGTCGGCCGGTCGCCCGTAAACATGCGGGCGCGGCTCTTGCCAAAGCTGAAGGCCTGGTTGCCCGCACCCTGCGCCTGGCGCAGGATGAAGAAGAAGAAGGCGCCCAGCAGCGCCAACGGCACGAGCGCCAGGAGCACGTTGCTCCAGACATCCCAGAACTGCGGATTGGCGACGCTGATCTCGACCTGGCGCAGCTGCTCGGGCGTTACGCCGAGGTCCGTCAAGGTGTTGATCAACCCGGCCTGATCCTCGATGCGGGACTGCAGAGGCTCGCCGCTGGTCTTGGTTACCAGGAGTTTGTCGTTGTCGATAATGATCGAGTCTACGTCGCCCGAGCGTACCAGGGCCGCAACATCGCCGATAGGAACTGTGGCTACGGCAGCCGTGGGCCGCCGCATCAGCGAAGAATAGAGGAACGCTCCTAAAGCGATCACCAGAAGCAGATAGATCGCACCACTGCGCAGTCGCTTAGAATTCATGCGTATTCCTATGCCCGTACATGTAAGCTTGCTACTCTTTGGGCCGATTGCCGTCTCAACTCACCCGCGAGACGATGTAGCAATACTCCTAAATGCCAGTTTATCACAGCGCCAAGCTAACGTCAAAGGTTTAGAAAAAATTAAGGCGCTCGGCTGCGTGCCACAAGCACCGCAGTTTAGCACCGCTCTAACTCCAATTGCTCGCCGAATGCATGCTAATTGCTAGACGATTACTTGACGCCCAAACGAACGGCGGCCTGTCGCACTCAACCCTACCCGATTTTACCCCTAGACGCAGTAGGATGGCTTCCACCCCAAGACGCTACTCACAACACCTGCCCAGGGTACCACGCGTGCCGTTGTAACGCTCCGTGCGCCGCCGGCAGTTCCTCCTATCTCTAGACAGGGAAACAAAATACGGGCAGAGCAGGGCATGCATCACGATGTACCCTGCTCTGCCCGTGTGGCAAATCAAACAAAATCGAACGCGACTGCGCCGCTACGCCGCCGCGGCCTGCGGCTTGAGCAGGCCAAACTCCTCCAACACCCAGTGCACCCAGTTCACGACCCGCTGCGGGGTCAGGGCAGACTGGTTGTCGTCGTCGATCGGCAGGCCCATCATGATGCCTTCAAACACGCCGCGCGAGAACTCATACTGGTAGCTGCTGTCAGGCACAATCCAGCCGACCGTCTCCGCCCCCAGCTGGGTAATGCGCTCGCCGATAATGCCGATCGCATCCACAAAGCTGTTCGAATAGCCAAACTGGTCGCCGCAGCCAAACAGCGCTACCTTTTTGCCCTTGAGCCCATCACCGGTCAGGGCAGGCAGCGCAACAGCCCAGTCGTCCTGCAGCTCGCCGATATTCCAGGTGGAGCCGCCAAACATCAGAAAATCGTAGTTGGGGAACAGTTTGGCACTGGCTACGGAAATCACCATCACGTCGGAGGTGGCCACGCCGGTAGCATCGATCTCTGCCTTGATGAGGTTGGCGACACGGTCCGTGCAGCCGGTGCTGCTGCCAAAAAAGATGCCGATTTTTGCCATACGAGCTGTTCTCCTCAGAAACGTCGTGAAACAATATTGCCGCTGATATTTGGCCGGTATTTAACCGACTCTTCGCGCGTGGTCCTTTTTGCTGACTATACCCAATCTGCCGCCGATTTGGCAAGTTGTCCACAAACTGGTGAAAAAAAGAACGAACTTGGGACAGCTACTCGCCCCGCACCACACGCACAGTGCCAAGTTCGACGAAGTCCGGACCGCCGATCGTGACAAGGCGCGCGCCGCCGGCATCGGGATTGTATAGGCCGGCGATCAGCCGGTATTCGCCGTCCGGCGTGTTGCCAGGGACCAAGCAGCCCAGCGTTCTCCGTCAGCGTCTCGCGCGCAGGCAGCGTGCTGAATGTGGTGTAGTTGTCGTCGGGGCCGGTGTCCAACTGCGCCAGCGGGATGTTCTGCCCGCTCAAGAGCTGGACAAACCAGCGCAAGTTCTGGCTGGTGGGCGCCTCCAGGCGGAACTTGATCTCGATCGGGATGGGCTCGCCGGCCGGGGCGACCGACGGCGCACGCGCCGACAAGATCGTGACCTGCTCGGCCTGTTTCCCCAGCAACGCCTGGTTGATCGTCTTCTCCTGCACCCCGCTGAGCCGCAGCGGCGTGGCATACTGCAGCAGCCGATAGTCGCCATACCACTTGTCGTCTGACTTGAAGGCGTTGGCCGCCAACCAGCGCTCGAGCGTATTGTCAGGGTCGTTGGGCTGCACGCCATACGTCGCAAAAAAGAGCCGGTCGTGCTGCCCCATGAGCCGATCCATGACCGTCGTCGTTTCCGGATGCTCGCCGCTGTCGGTGGCATAGCCAAAGGTCGGCAGGGCAAACAGGCAGTCGCCCGCCATCCAGTTCATCGGGATCTGGTAGCCGGTGGGCACGACGTTGACAAAGGCATCGGTGGAATTGGCCGCCTTGCACATGTCGCCGACGATCGCCGCGGTAGCCTTCGCCTACCGTGCCATACAGCGGATCGCGGCTGACCTCGCCTACCCACGCGCCGATGGTCACGAAAGGCAGGGCAATGACCAAGGCCAGGGTCGGGCCGCTCATGCGCCAGCCGGTGCCATCATCCTCCCACAACACCCACCACAGCAGCAGCAGGCAGGCCAAGGTCAGCACGGCGGCGGCCCCGGTCAACACGACCAGCCAGAGCACCTTGCCGTCGGCCCACAACCATGCCACGTCGGTGTTGGCGACAAGATTCTGCGCCATGAGCCGAAACTGGCCAAACACCGGGCTGTCGAGCAAAGCGCCCAGGCTCTGCGCCGGCGGGCCAAAGGCGAGCGGATCGTTCCAGTCGGTAGGATAGAGCGTGCGCAGCAGCGTCTCGTAGTTCACGAAGTTCATAAAGACGGCGCCCGCCTGCACGATCGTCGAAACAACGGCGAGCACAGCCGTCGCCCAGAAGACGACAACGCCGCCAAGCGTGCTGCCCGGCGCTGCGCCGCAGGCTCTGCACCCTGGTCAGCACTTGTGCGCCGCAGCCGCCAGGCGCCGGTCTCCAGTTTCTCGACAACCGGGGCCAGCAGCAGCACCCAGAACGGCGTAAGCGGGACCAAAAAGCGCGGGCCCCAGGCATAGCCGCCCCACCACATCCACCAGGCGCTGTACATCAGGATCAAGGTCAGGCTGATGGCGGCAATCGCCGCTGCTTCGCTGCGGTGGCGCCGCCAGAAGGGGACAAAGGCGATCATGCTGGCGATAAAGAGCGGCGTGTGCAGAAAGATGCTGCGATAGGGGCTGAACAACAGCCCCCACAACCCCTGCCAGATCGGCGTCGTGAAGCCTTCTCCGCTGTCAAAGTGATAGCCCGTGTCGAACGGGCTGCCAAAACGAACCAGGTTATAGGCGACGAGCAGCACCCCCGCTACCAGCGACGGGCACGGCGAAGGCCAGCCAGCCCCCGCAGCCCCTTGCGGCTGCCAAAGGGCCGGCCGCGCACCACCCAATCCACCACCCACCAGACCAGCAGCACGGCAATCAGTACGGCGTGCGCGTTGACAGTGGCAATTGCCGCGGCGGCTCCGATCCCGGCCACGGCAAGCCAGCGCGCACGGCCGGTCTGCCGCCACGCCAGCAGACCGTAGAAGCAGGCGAGCAGGCTCAAGGCGCTGAGCGGCTCGCCAAAGAACTGCTTGGCATAGGGCCAGGCGATGGTGGCGATGCCAAACAAGAGCCCCAGCAGCATTGCCGTGCGGTCGCGATAGCCGAGCCGCAGCGCCGTCAACCACAGCAGGACGGCGGTCCAGGCCGTCACAATGGCGTTAAAGAGCAGCGTTGCCTGGAGCTGGCCGACCTGGATGTTGAGAAAGCTGACCGCATGCAGGAGCAGATACCAGGGCACGGCCAAGAAATGAGAGTGCGGGCCCTTTCTTGCTAAAGACCTGGCCGTCGGGGCCAAATGCCCCGAGCACCTCGCCTGGACTGTTGACCCACTGCGTCCAGGCGATGGCGTTGGTGTCGACCTCGCCGCGCAGCGCCAGCGACTCGGTGACGGCATACATGCTGACTTCGTCGACGATGTGGAAGCGCCCGGAATTGCTGAGGACGTAGACAGTCGTCAACAGGGCCACGAGAATGAGAATGCCGTAGAGGCGTGCTTGTCGCATAAGAGAGGTCAGCGCTAGACGCCGTAGATGCGCAGACGCAGCACGGCCGCCGTATATTTCTTAAAGACCGACCAAAAACCGGTCTTGCTTGCCCCGTGGCGCCGCAAGATATAAAAGACCGGCACCTCCAGGATCTTCCAGTCGCTGCGCCACGCCACCAGCAGCAGGCGGATAAAGTAGTCGCCATAGCCGTAGAAGATGCGGGGAAAGAGCGGCGCCAGCGAGAACAGCCGGTCGCGCCGCACGGCAAAGAAGCCGCTCAAGTTGTCCTGGATCTGGGTATGGAAGAGGGCGCGGATAAAGACGTTGTACAGCTGGCTGAAGTGATAGCGCTGCCGGTCCTCCATGCCGCCCGCGCATGACAAAACGGCTGCCGATCACCAGGTCGTAGTGGCGCAGCAAGTCCACCATCTGCGGGATCATGGCCGGATCGTGGTTGAAGTCGGTGTCCATCACGACCAGCGTCTGGCCCTGGGCCAGCATCAACCCGTCACGAATGGACGCCGCCAGTCCCTTGTCCTGCGTACGCACAAAGAGCCGCAGCGTGCCCCCGGGATACTTGGGAATGGCGCCCGCCGCTGTCGTCGCCCAAGTTGATAACGGCCGCGCACGACCTCAGCCGTCCCGTCCGGGCTGCTGTCGTCCACGACCAGGACTTCAAAGCGATAGCCCGCGGGCTGCAATTCGCGGCAGATCGCGTCGATCAGGTCGCAGATATTGTCACGCTCGTTAAATGTGGGCAGGACGACGGAAACATCAACTCGCTCTGTTTCCTGCGTGCTTTCCACAGAAGAATTTGCAGACATTCGTTTTCCTGTCAGTGGGCCAGTTCGCGGATGGCGGCCGCCACATAGGCCACCTGCTCGTCGGTGAGAGAGGGAAAGCTGGGCAGATTGATGCCGCACCGGCTCAGCTGCTTCGGCCACCGGCCGCACGGAGCCGCTGCGGTAGTGGCGGCAGCGTGTCAAGCGGATGGAAGAAAGGCCTGCTGTCGATCCCCCGGCTGCGCAGGGCGGCGATCAACTCGTCGCGCGTGACGCGCGTAGGGCGGCTCGCACGAGGATCGAGTACATCCAATAGACATTGGTGCAGCCCTGCCGCTGCGCCGGCAGCTGCACGCCGGGCACGCCGCCGAGTTGCAGCGTCATACAGCTCGGCAATGCGCCGCTTGCGCCGGATAAACTCGTCGATTCGCTCCATCTGCGCCACGCCGACCGCGGCCTGCAGATTGGTCATGCGATAGTTGAAGCCGACCTCTTCGTGCCAGTAGCGCTTCTGCGGCGGCATGGCATGGTCGCGCAGCATGCGGCAGCGGGCGGCCAGCGCACCGTCGTCGGTCGTGAGCATGCCGCCTTCGCCGGTGGTGATGATCTTGTTGGCATAGAAGCTGAACGAGCCGATGCGCCCAAGTCCGCCCACGGTGCGGCCGGCGACGGTGGCCCCATGCGCCTCGGCGGCATCCTCGATTACGTGCAGGTCGTGCGCTGCGGCCAGCGCGTTGATGGCCGGCCATATCGGCCGGGTGGCCGTAAAGATGCACGGGCATGATCGCCTTCGTGCGCGGCGTGACCAGGCGGCGGCATCCTCCGACGTCGATGCACCACGTGTCGGGTTCGACGTCGGCAAAGATCGACGTTGGCGCCGGTGTACCGCACCGCATTGGCGCTGGCGACAAACGTGAGGCTGGGCACGATCACCTCGTCGCCGGGGCCGATGCCCAGGGCGTGCAGCGCCAGATGCAGGGCCACGGTGCCGTTGGTCACGCTGACCGCATGCTCGACGCCGCAGAAACGGGCGAACTGCTCCTCAAAGCGCGTGACGTACTGGCCCAGGCTGCTGATCCAGCCGCTGCGGACGGCATCCACGACGTACTGCTCCTCACGGCCGTCGAGCGACGGCGTGTAGACAGGGATAAAATCCGGCGGGCGCGGCGACTCTTGCGCCTCAAGATAGGGGAACAGCGGCAGTTGCTCGACGATCATGGTGTCTCGACCTCAATAGTACCCAGCGCAGCCTCCTGGCCGGCGGGATTTCCTGCTGCATCTACGAGCGTCAGCGGCTCGAGTGTATCCGCATCATACACCAATAGGCGCACCGCGTACGTTCCGGGCGCCAGCTCGGCCGGCAGCGGCAGCATGTAAACATTGAGCGGTTGGTCTGCCGGCTGCCCACTGCGACGGGCGCGCGATGGCGGTCGTTGAGCAGGCGCTCGTCGGCCTGGACCAGCCGGCCGTCGTTGGCGTCGTACAGCGCCACGCGCGCCTTGAGCGGCCGATCGACGGCGCCGTTGGGCGTACGCTGCCAGCGAATGGCCACCCCCAGTGGGTCGCCCGGGTGCAGGGGCGCCTGGGGCAGCGAAACCTCGACCGTCTCGACGGCCGGCGGGAAAGCATAGTGCGCCGGCGCCAGGTCCGGCGC
Source organism: uncultured Chloroflexia bacterium (assembly GCA_963701415.1). Lineage (GTDB taxonomy): Bacteria > Chloroflexota > Anaerolineae > Caldilineales > Caldilineaceae > Fredericiella. The sequence continues at coordinate 580,643 of CAVPAH010000009.1, read as the reverse complement.
CAGGACAAACTTGCTCGGCGGCTTCATCTCCCACCACTGCAGCGTGTAGCCCTGGAACAGCTGCTCGCCGCCAAACTTGCCATACTTATCGAGCAGGAAGGGCACGGCGTGGCGCGGGTCGGTGTCACTCTCAAACCAGCGCAGCCAGAACACGCGCCGGGCATTCCCCGCCCATTCGTCGAGCCGCTGGTCGATCGTGTTGATGTCCACAAACAAGTAGCGCGCCGGCACCTCGCCGTCCTGCGGGCGCCTGCTTTCCTCGGCATCGATCGTGTACGGCTGCCAGTAAAAGCCAAACGGATACTTCTGGTCGACGAAGATCACGTCGCCGGGCCGCGTATTTGCCTTCAGCCAGGCGGCCACCTCGGCGATGTGCTCGCGGTCGAAGCGGCTGTCGTAGAGGTCGGCCTGCTGCGCCGGCAGCAGGCCCCCAACCAGCAGCAGCGGCGCCCAGCAGGGGCAGCGGCTTCCACACGTAGGCCAGGGCCGCCAGTCCAACGCCGAGCAAGGCATACAGGGCCGGGGTGACAAAGCTGGCGTAGCGCACGTTGAACGCGTTGCGGTCGAGCACGGCCACGTAGTAGAGCGCCAGGGCGCCGATCAGCCAGGTCAGCAAAAATGAAAAGTGCACGACAACCCGGTGGGTCGCCGGTTCGCTGCCGCCTATGCCGCCAAAGCGCAGCGCAGCGGTCACGCCCAGCGCCAACGGCCGCCAGCAGCAGCACGCCCCACAGCCACCAGGTGGCATACCCCCCCAGCAGGGCGCTGTCAAACGCATAGCCGCCGACATACGCCTGCCAGTTCTGCCGCAGGTATTCCGCCACGCTCACAATCGTGATATTGGGGTTCTCGTAGTCGGGGATCTGGCGCAGGGCAATCGGCGCCATAGGCAGCACCAGCAGCGTCATCACCACCCCGCAGCCGGCGATCACGCCAAGCTGCCGCCAGCGGTCGCGCCGCAGCAGCGCCCAGACTGCCCACCAGGCATACCAGGCCACAAGCACAAAGACCATGTTGTAGTGGGTCAGCAGCGCCGCAGTAGAGAGAAGGACAAACGCGGCCAGGCCGTGGCAGGTGGTCACGCAGCCGCCGGCCCGCGATCCTGACGATCCACATAGTGCAGCAGCATGATGGCAGCCGCCGCGGCCAGGGCAAAGCCCACCGTGTACATGCGTGCCTCCTGGCTTTCCGCCAGCCAGAAGGGCGAGCAAGCGCCCACCAGGGCCGCCAGCAGGCCTGCGGTGAGGCCAAACCGTGCCGGGCAGCGCACGGCGGGCCAGCGCAAAGAGCAGGGCCACGCCGCAGACGCCCGCAAACACGCTCAGCAGCCGGCTGAACAGTGCCAGCTCGGCGGGAGGCTGGCCGATGGCGACGCCAAACAGGCGATCCCAACCGTGCAGCAGCCAGTAATAAACGGGGGGTTGAATATCCAGTTCGGGCGCGGTTGGAATCTGCAAAAATGGCCGCAGCGCCACGTCGATATTGCGTGCCTCGTCCCACCAGATGTCCTGCCGGGTCAGCTCCTGCAGGCGCACGCCAAAGGCGAACAGCAGCAGGGCCAGCAGCCCAATCCGCAGCCAAAGCGGCAGCAGCAGCCCCGACTCTCGCCGTGCGCCCGGCCGAGTCCCCTGCCAAGAACGGTGGCTACTGCCCTCAAAGGAAGCAAGCATAACCGTGCCATTGTAACGCAGGCGCAGAATTTGCAGCAATCCCAGCGCCATGTTTGGGTGTGCTTCTATGTGGGGTCAGGGAGGCAGTTCGCTGCGCCTGAGGCGACTGGGACGGTAGTCCGGGTTCTCCCACACGATAAGCGTCGCCCAATTGTCGGACGCACTGTCTACGAGGTAGTCCTGCAGCAGCCCACGCACCACGAATCCCTCCTTGAGTTGGAAGGTGAGGGTGGGGTCGAACAACTCCCCGGCCAGCACCTGGTCGACATAGTCCTGCACCTGCATCTGGTGCTTGTAATGCACAAAGCCGGGCAGGACGCCGCCGGCCACAATGCCGCGCCGGTTGTAGCGCCGCACCAGTTCCTTGCGGGCACGGTAGATCAGCTTGCCGATCCCGCGCCCGCGGTAATCCGGATGCACGCTGATGTCGGCGCCGTAATAGTAGGCGCCGTCAGGTTGATGGTTGCGGAAGTAGAAGCCGTCGCAGATCTCGCTGAACCGGTGGTCGGGGTGCGCAAAGTCAAAGTCGATAAAGAAACCCGAACCCTGGCCGATCACGCGCTCGCCGTCGAGCACCACGATCTGGCCCTCGGCAAAGACTGCGTACTGGCTGGCATAGTGCTCGACGCGCATCAACTCGTGCGCGCCGAGCGTCGGGTAGCAGGCCCGCTGCAGCGCTTCCAATGCGGCGAAGTGCTCGGGGCGAATCGTCGTAATCGTCAGGTTTTGCATGATGGCAGTGGTGGCACGAAAGCTATGCCACGGCGGCAATGGCGCCCTCCAGCACGCCCAGGCCTTCCTCCAGCTGCGCATCCGTGATCGAAAGCGGCACGAGCGTGCGCAGGCAGTTGGAGTAGAGGCCGGCTCGGATCAGCAGGAGGCCGCGCCGGTACGCTTCGCCCACGATCTTGGGCGGCAGGTCGGCATTGGGCGTGCGGTCGCCCTTGCCCTGGATAAACTCGAGGGCCGTCATGGCGCCAAGCCCGCGCACGTCGCCGATGACTCGGGTACTTGTCCTGCCACCGGCGGAAGTGTGCCATCGAGATCTCGCCGATCTGCTCGGCACGCTGGTTGAGGTTGTCGCGTTCCATGACCTCGATCGACTTGAGGGCGGCCGCGCAGGCCAGCGGGTTGCCGCCAAAGGTGCTGCCCACGCCGCCCAAGTGCGGCGCATCCAGGATCTCGGCGCGGCCCGGTGATGGCGCCCAACGGCATGCCCGCAGCGATCGACTTGGCCATGACGACCAGGTCGGGCTCGACGCCGCTGTGCTCAAAGGCAAACCAGCGCCCGGTCCGGCAGAAGCCCGACTGCACTTCGTCGGCGATGAGCAGGATGCCGTACTTGTCGCACAGCTGCCGCAGCCGGCGCATATACTCAAACGAGGCCGGGATAAAGCCGCCCTCGCCCTGCACCGGCTCGATGATAATGGCGGCGACGGCGGAAGGATCCACCTGCGTGACCAGCGAACGTTCGAGGTCCTCAAAGCAGGTCAGGTTGCAGGCATTCTCATTCCGGCAGTGCGGGCAGCGATAGCTATAGGGATAGGGCACCCGGTAGATCTCGGGGGCAAACGGGCCGAATCCCTTCTTGAACAGCGCGTACTTGGAGGTGAGCGACATGGTCAGCAGCGTGCGGCCGTGGTACGCCCCTTCATAGGTGATGATGGCCGGGCGCTTCGTATACGAGCGGGCGAACTTGATCGCCGTCTCGACCGCCTCGGAGCCCGAGTTCATCAGGAAGCTCTTCTTGGGCCCGCTGATCGGCACCAGCGCATTCAGCCGCTCCGCCAGCTCGATATAGGGCTCGTAGGTGCCCACGATCGCGCACAGGTGGATCAAGTCGCCCGCCTGCTGCTGCACTGCCTCCACCACCTCAACCGGCGTATGGCCGACGTTGAGGGTGCCGATGCCGGCCGTGAAATCGAGAAACGTATTGCCGTCCACGTCCGTCACGACGGCCCCATGCGCCTTAGCGGCCACCACCGAAGTCGCGCGTGCCGAAGCAGCCGAAACTGCCGCATCCCGCCGCGCCAGCACCGCCTGGCTCCTAGGCCCCGGCAAGGCCGTCCGAATGTCGATTGTTCCCATGATCGTTCCTGTTTGAATTGTGAGAGAAGTAATGGCGAAATCAGGTCAGAGCTAAAACAGCCGTGGCTGCACATCATCTGGATCAGTATCTGAATCGCCGCCCGGCGTGTCGTGATCCTGGGGAGTGAAGCCGTTTTCGAGCAGCCACTCCAGGCCGGGGCCGGGCCAACGTACCGCGGCGAGATTCACTTTGTGGTCGGGGCCAAAGACGATGCCCTCCTCCTCCAGCCGCACGCGCTGCACCTCAGTGCCCCAGCTGTCGGCACGCGGGCTGACCTTGCCCTGGGCATTGATCACCCGCTGCCACGGCACGTCGTCGGGACAGGCCGCCATGGCATAGCCCACCACGCGCGCCGTGCAGTCCCCCACGATCTCGGCGATCTGTCCGTAGGTCGCCACCTTGCCGCGCGGGATCTGCCGCACGACGGCGTAGATGCGGGCATACAGTCGTTCATGTTCGGGTGGCAGGCTTGGCATACATTCCTCCGTGTCCACACAGAATCCCCTACCGGCGCCCCATAACCAACAGCCGCTCGTGGCTGCCGAGCATCCAGGTTCACCAGCGGCAGGACGGCATTGATCGCGGTGTACATGCGGCGCAGGGAGCGAGGCATTTCTGCCGGTGCCAGCGTGCGAAAACCAAAACGCTGATAATATCCCTCATTATGGCCGGCGCAGCGCAAGTAGAGCGGCCCGGGCGTGCGATCGATCAGCGTCCATACGATACAGCTGCCGATGCCGCTGTTCTGATACTCCGGCAGCACGGCCAACGACGCCAGTTCGGGCGTCCCGTCGCCCAGGATCTTCACCTGGCCAAATCCCGCCACCTGGTCGCCTGCCTGGGCCACGACAAAGCGCTGCCAGTGCAGGCCAAATGGGTTCAGCCGCGCAGCGCGGATCATGCGCCGGATCGTCGCCTGGTCTTCAACCGTTGCGGCGCGCAGAAAACTATCGGGCATCGCCTATTTTACCGCCTATCTTACCTTGGCGCGGGCACACCGGCAACTATGCGGCGCAGGACGGCATCGGCATCCAGGCCTTCGATCTCCGCCTCGGGCCGCAAAATGATGCGATGGCGATAGGTCGGCAGCAGCACATGCTTGACGTCGTCGGGCGTGACATAGGTGCGCCCCTGCAGCGCCGCATAGGTCTTCGCCGTGAGCAGCGTGGCGATCGCCGCGCGCGGGCTGCCGCCCAGGATCAAGTCGGGGCTGCGCCTGCGTGGCGCCGGCAATCTGGGTGATGTAGGCCAGGATGCCATCCTCGACCGTGACGGCCTGGATCTCGGCGTGCAGCGCCGGCAGATCGAGCGGCTTGATCACCGCCTGCAGCCCGGATGACTCCAGGTGATGCGCGTCGAAGCCCTGGTGGTAGCGCCGCACGATCTCCACCTCGGCCGTCTCGCTCGGGTAGGGCACCACGACCTTGAACAGGAAGCGGTCCAGCTGCGCCTCGGGCAGCGGGTAGGTGCCCTCATACTCGACCGGGTTCTGCGTCGCCAACACCATGAAGGGCGGGTCAAGCGGGTAGCGCACGCCCTCGATCGTCACCTGGCGCTCCTCCATGGCCTCGAGCAGCGCCGACTGCGTCTTGGCCGGCGCACGGTTGATCTCGTCCGCCAGCACGATGTTGGTGAAGATCGGCCCCTTCTTGAGATAGAAGGTGCCCTTGTTGATCTCAAACACCTGCGTGCCGATGACGTCGCTTGGCATCAGGTCGGCCGTAAACTGGATGCGGCCAAAGCCGGCATCGATCAGCCGCGCCAGCGTCTTGGCGATCAGCGTCTTGGCGACGCCCGGGACGCCCTCCAGCAGCACATGCCCGCCGCTCAAAAAGGCGATCAGCACCTGCTCAAAGACGTCTTCCTGGCCAACGATAACCTTGGCCGCCTCCACCTTCACCTGTTCGTACAGCTCCGCAAGCGTCACGAGCGTGTCCCTTCGGGTTACGACGATTACAGTTTGACCAAGTGCATCGACCTTGGCGGCCAGCGCCACCAGCTGCTGTTCGTTGGGGCTGCGCCGCAGCGCCTCGAGCACCTGGCGCACCTCGGCCGCCTGCTCGGCCGTCAGCGTGGGTTCGGCATAGGCGAGCCGCTCGACAAAGTCGTGGTCGGGCAGGTTCGGATCGAGCGGTCGGCGCCTGGCCAGCCCGCGCTTGAGCCGCTGCTGCTGGTACTGGGCCACGTCTTTCCCCAGCCTGGCCCGCCGCGCCAGGGCGGCCATGGCCTCGACATACTCGGCCGCCTCCCGCCGGCGCCGCTCGGCCTTGGTCACCACCGACGGTCCCAGCCGCCGGCCGTTGAGCACGATAAAGATGCTAAAGACGATAAAGGCAAAGAAAGTGGCCCAACCGGTCGGCGTGCGGTACAGCCAATCCTGCAGCGTTGCAATCTGCTCGCCGACTCGGCTGACGCCAAACTGGTGGTACGTGTCAAACGCAATCGTGCCGCCTCGGGGCACGTAGCGCAAGATCGGCGGCAGCAGTTGGCCGTGGTCTTCCTCGGCCAGGCCGTGGTTGACAAACGCGATGCCCGGCGTCAGGTGCCAGACCACCCCGGTCCGATCTGCTGGACCGCCGCCGTCACCTGGCCGTTTTCGGCCACGCAGCATGGGCACCGCGCCAGGCGCGTTCTCCAGGTCGAGCGCCTCGCTGCCCATGTTCCAGTCGGTCGATATACTCGCGCCTCGCCTTCGGGGACCAGCGGCTGCCGCTGCTGCTCGGTCAGTCCAAACCCATCGCGCGGCTCGCTGCGGACGCCAAAGACCCGCTCCAGCTCGGCATCCTCGGGGTGCGGCCCTACGATCACGAGCGTGTGGCCCGCCGCCACCCAATCGTGCAGGGCCTCGGCCTCGGCCTCCGTGTAAGAAAGCTGGTTTGGATAGACAAAGAGCAGGTCGGCATCTTGCGGCACGCGAAACTGCATGCCCCCGATGCGCTGCACGTCGTAGCCCAGCTCCTGCAGCCAGAGGTCCAGCGCCCGCAGCCCGCTGGCGGTGGAAGAATCGAGGTCAAACGGAATCGGCTGCGCTGGGCGGCTGCCCAGCGCGCTGACGACCAGCAGCAGCCCGGCGAGCCCGATCAGGCCCAGCAGCGGCCAGTTGCTCCGGTTGAAGAGGCGGGCAAGCCCGCCCCGGCGCCCGTTGGGCGTGCCCCGGGTTGGCGCGGCAGCCGTCATGGTCGGCCCTCCTTGCCCGTCGTGCCGGGCGTCTGGCCGCTGGGCAATCGTCTCCAACTCGTCGATCGACTGCGCGTACGCGGTGTAGGTGCCGGCATCGGGCTCGTGCACCCCATACCAGACGTCGTCAAAGGTCTCCACCACCGGCTGCAGGTGCGGCCGCACCGGGTGCGTGTTCCCGATGCGCCCCAACACCTCGCGATTGGTGAGGCTGCGATCGGCCGGCACCAGCCCGTGCTGTTCGAGCGTGAGCAGGGCGGCAAGATAGAGGTTGCGCACCGCGCCACGATAGTTGCCCTCGTTCGCCGCCCCCGCCGCCCGCTGGCGCGCCTCGGCCGGGCTCTGCGGCAGATCGTCCTCGCCGCCCCCCGCTTCGTCGCCGTCCGCATTGGCCACGAACCCCCCGATCAGCCCGCGCAGCCAGTAGGCCAGCAGCAGCACGATGGCGATCACGCCCAAGATGCCGATGCTCCACGCGATCAGGTCGCCTGCGCGGCCGGCCGCCCGCGAGTTGGGGAAGCGGGACGCCGCATCGGGCAGCAGGCGATCGAGCCATGTCGGCCAGCCAGCGGCGGAAGACATCCCACCACGATTCGCCTTGCTGAAAGGCGGGCCCGGCGAGCACCTGGTCCAGCACCGCCAGCCGCGCCGCAGTATTGTCATTCCCTGCCGCATCCAGCTGAGCGAGCACCGTGCCGCCACGCGTGCCGCCGCCGCATCCTGCGTCAGCGCGGCGCCCTCTGCCCCCAGCAGCGGCGCCACCGCAATCTCGGCGCCCCTGGGCAGCTGGACGCGATCGATACCCTCCAGCACGGCACGCGCCCGGTCCACGGCTGCCAGCTCCCCACTGTGCGCCAAGATGTCCTGTGCCTCCCGCAGCGCGCCAATATACTCCGCTAGCGGCACCCCCGTCTCCTCGGCACCATCCTGGGCCAGGGCACGGTCACCCGTCGCCGCCGCCAAACGCGATCGCGCGACAGCACGATGCCGGCCAGGAGGATACGCAGGTGCTTGTACAGGCGAACCATAGGCTCCACAACTCTAGATCGCAGGCGGTGTTGGCTGTGCTGGCAGAGTTGGCGATGTTGGCAATTGTGTCTCGGCCGCATCGGTCACAACTGCCGGCAGCGCCGGCGCCGTGTCCCCCACGCTCTGCTCCAGGGCCCGAATGCGCACGTCCAGATCCAGGCTCTCGTTGCGCACCCGCAGGTCAAAATAGAGCAGCGTCAGCGCCAGCACGAGGATAGGGTACCACAGGATGTTCACGAAGTAGGTCAGGCCGGCGACGAGCCCGCTGAGCCATCCGTACCACTGCGTCGTCAGCGCAAACATCAGCAGCCACTGCAGCATCGTGATCGGCAGGCCGATCACCACAAAGTTGAAGATGACGAGCAGCACGAGAAAGCCAAAGCAGCGCCAGAGATTCCCGCGCGTGAGCGCCCAGCTGCGCTTCAGCGATCCCCGCGGTCCCATCCGCTCGGCCACGACCGTCACCGGGGCGATGAGCCAACGGGCGGCCAGCAGGCCGACGGGAATAAAGACGAGAAAGATAGCGACAAAGTAGAACATGAACGCAACGATCATCGCGCCGATCGCCAGCGCCCCCATCCCCCGGTCGCCAAAACTGCTCAAGGCCGCCACGCCCGCCGCCACCACAAAAAAGAAGAGCGCCAGCACCAGGTAGAGGGCCAGGGTCAGGCCGCCGATCCCCAGCGCGACGAGCAGCGCCATCCCGATAAACGCAGGCAGCCGCCGCAGCCCGCGGCGGATACTCTCGCCGACCGACAGCTCCTCGCCCTGCAGCATTGGCACGATAAAGCTGACCAGGCTGACGCAGGCCAGCGCCATGGCCACGTAGCCGAGAACGCCGAGCACCAGGTAGGCCAGCAGGGCGTAGGCGTCGGGCGCCGCCGCGCCGATATCCCCTTCATTGGTGGCGGCGAAAAACAGCTGGTTAAAACCGCTCGACGGTAAAGCCGAGCAGCAGCGTGGTGGCGACGCCGACCGGCACCATGAAGATGGCGCTGATCAGCACCAGGCGCGCAAAGTGGGCCCGATAGGCGCGAAACGCGCCGTCAAGCAGTTCGCCAAGCCCCATTGGCCTGTTCACTTGCAGCATGTCAGTGCCCCTTGATGATCCCCCTACCCGACCGGCGAAACCGTGGCGGCACGCAGCAGATCCCGGTCGACGCGCACGGCCAACGCATCGTCGAGCGACAGAAACCCGTCGTTGAGCGTCAGCGGTCGTGCGACGATATCCTGCTTGAGCTTGAGAAAAAAGCTCAGCTCAGACGGATGATCGATCCCCGGCAGCGCGGCAAAGATGGCCGCCCGCGCCACGCCGATCGTGCTGCCCGCCTGCGATCCGATCATGACGCCCTTGCCGGCGGCCTGTGCCAGCGCCAGCATGCGCAGCGACTCGGTGTAGCCGGTGCGCGGCGTCTTGATGTTGAGGATATCAAAGGTATCCAACTCGATCTCGCGCACCAGATCCCGCTCGGTAAAGGTGCTGTCGTCGGCAATCAAGGGGAGATGGGCGCCGGCACGCAGCAGGGCCCGCTCGCGAATCAGTTCGACCGGCAGCGGCTCCTCGCAGTAGGCCAGCCCCAGCCCGCGCAGATAATCCAGCTTGCGCGCGGCCTCGTCGGGGCTCGAGGCACTCGTTGGCATCGGCGTACAGCTTTACCTTGCCCTTAAACATGGTGTACAGATCGTGGATGCGCGCCAGGTCTTCGTCCCACTCGCGCCCCACCTTGACCTTGAGCACGCGCACCCCGGCTGCCACGACCCGCTCGGCCTCGGCCAGCACGGTGTCCCGATCGCCGATGCCGAGGATAAAGCTCACCGGCAGCCGCTGCTGCGTGCACCCCAGGTGCTCGGCCAGGCGTGACGCCGCGGCTCTGCGCCAGGGCATCGTGGACGGCCATGTCGACGGCGCCCTTGGCCGTGTGGTTGTTCTTGACGCTCGCCAGCACGCCGCCGACGGCATCCAGCGGGCTTGCCGACCAGGCGCGGCGCCAGCTCCCGATCGACGATGGCGGTGATCGTGTATTCGGTTTCGCCGTAGATCGTCGGCCGCGGCGGCGCCTCGGCCACACCCTGGCTGCCGTCGCTGAGCGTCACCTCGACCAGCACGTGGCGCGCCTCCGCCAGCCGGCTGGCCTTGCCCCACTTGAGTTCCCCCTCCAGCGGCAGGGCGAAAATGGTCGTCGTAACCGCCGCGATCGTGGGCAGCGGCCCCGGCCAGAGGAGCCCAGGGAGGAGCACAGTTGTGAGCGGATTCGTCATGGCAAAGCTCTCACGCAGTTACATGTACTGCTGAACGAAGCGGATGATGCGTGCCGCCACATAGTCGGGGCCGAACCGCTGCGTATCGACGATGATCGTGCGCAGGGGTGCAGCATCCAGGAGGGCGGCGCTGGCTGCGGTGGGGTCATAATTGCGCCGCTCCTCGATCACGATGGCGAGGCTGTCGCGGAGCGATTCGGCGGAGGCGGCGCCCGTGCGCACCAGTTCGAGCAGCGCCTGCTCCTCGAGGTGGGAGAAATACTCGCTCGCCTGTGGCGCGCCGACGTCGGCGAAGTGCTGCACGTGGTCAAGCACGACGTTCTCGGCGCCCTCGCCCCCGATCTGGTCAAACGGGTCGCCGCGGCCCATGAGGCGCGAGACGCGCACCACGTCAGGTGCCTCCAGCACGACAAACAAGGCCAGCGGCAGCAGTGCCGCGGCGTGAGCTCACCTCGTTGGCGCCGCGCAGGCCGTCAAACAGCAGGGCGCCGCTCAGCTTCTCAGGGATCGATCCAGAGCTGCGACAGCGCGTACGCCATGCCGCCGGCATGCTGCTTCGCGGAAGGCGCGGGTGTACTCAAATCGCAGCTTGCGGTCGCGCACCGGCTCTAGCGGCTCGCCGCGTGCGGCCTGGACGCTGGGGATAATCAGCCGGTCCGTCAGGTCGCGGCGGTCGGGCAGCAGGTCGTATTCAAGGCCCCCGTCCTGCAGCGCCTGCAGGGCGGTGCTTTTGCCCACGCCGGTCACGCCGACGATGACGAGCAGCGGGCGGTCGGCGACGCATTCCCAATCTGCGGGTGCAGGCGAACCGATGCCTACACCCGCAGAGAGTTCGACAAAGGGTAACGTGGAGTCTGCCATGCGCCGTGGTTGGGGTCAGCTTTCCTCGATGACGACCTTGACCATCTTGTCACCCTGGCGGATGCGGTTGACGACATCCTGGCCGCTGATGACTTTGCCAAAGACCGTGTGTTTGCCGTCCAGGTGCGGTTGGGGCGAATGGGTGATAAAGAACTGGCTGCCGTTCGTGCCGGGGCCGGCATTGGCCATCGACAGCACGCCGGTTTCGTGTTTGAGCGGGTTGTTCTTGAATTCGTCCTCGAACTTGTAGCCGGGGCCGCCGCGGCCGGTGCCGGTCGGGTCGCCGCCTTGGATCATAAAGTTGTCGATCACGCGGTGAAAGCTGACGCCGTCATAGAAGCCCTCGCGGGCCAGAAAGACAAAGTTATTCACCGTCTTCGGCGCGTAGGCCGGATAGAGTTCGATCTCGATCGTGCCGCGAGTCGTCTCAATCTTGGCCACATAGCGCTTCTTGGTGTCGATCTGCATTGCGGGTGGTTCGTTCCACTGTTTGGGAGCCATCAGCATCATTCCTTTACTTAACGTTATAGCTGCGCTTGCAGTGGGAGCAGTGTATCACTGCCGCAAGCCATAAACAATTACGCTAGGCGCGACTGCAGTGGGACGTGCACGCGCGGTGATGAACTCGACGCCACGCGGTCTAGACGCCCACAATGTGGCTGCGGCGTTCCAAGAGAAGTACGTCGCGCCACTGGCCGTCGAGCTGGCCGAGCTTTTCACGGCGGCCAACCGTGCGAAAGCCGCAGCGGTGGTGCAGCGCGACGCTGGCCGTGTTCTCGGGGAAGATACCGGCCTGGAGTGTCCACAGACCGGCGGCTTCAGACTGTTCGATCAAGGCGTTGAGGAGCGCAAGGCCAACGCCGCGGCCGCGCTGGTCTTCAGCCACGTAGACGCTCACTTCGGCCACGCCGCCGTAGACGCAGCGGCTGGAGACAGGCGACAGTGCTGCCCAACCCGCGAGTGAGCCGTCTTGGCTGCGTGCCACCAAGCGCGGGGCCGGCAGCCGTGCGGCGTCCCAGGCGGGCCATTCAGGCGCGCTTTGTTCGAAGGTGGCAAGCCCCGTCGCTATCCCCTGCAGAGTAAATTGCGCGCACCTGCTCCCAGTCAGAAGGCTGCATAGAATCGACTGTGTAAGTCATGAGCGTGGCTCCTTCCCTCTGCCATGCCAGCGCCTCCGCCAGCAGTTGTTTGATCAGCGCGTCTTTGCCGTCCATGTAGGCATAGATGTCGTATGGATGCTGGCGTGCCACTGCCCGCTTGTGGTCGCTGTATACCATGGCCTTGTCCGGATGAGCACGCAGATAGTCACGGAAGGCCAGGTGGCGCTCGTACCTCAGGATTGCCGACTTGATACGTGTGTACCTGGTGAGTCCGCAGGGTAGTGCCACGGGTGAAGTAGCGCCTCCCAACGATGTCGAATTCACCCCGGGGCTTATAGCCCAGAGCTTCCATAATCGGATTGAAGCTGTCGACGACTTCGATATCGCGCACCAAGGGCATGATATCGATGATGGGCTTGGCGTAGATGCCGGGGATTGCCGTGCTGCCGACGTGGTGGATCTCAACCAATTCTGAGCCAAAGACCAGCTGCAGCAGCTGCGCCTCGACTTCATACTGGCGCGGCCAGGCCGGATTGGACGCCACGACCTCGATCAGGCGCTGTGGCGGTTCACTCACGTCTTTTGTCATCGAAACATAGGTCGGGTAGGAGTAGCCGGGATGCGAATGGTGACTCGTGACAGAATAGCCGAGGCTGCGATAAAAGACCTGGTTCGTCGGCAGTTGGAGGCGCACACCGAGGCGCACGCGTGGGCTGCCGGCTGTGCGCGCCTGAGTCTCCGCAAAGGTTACCAGGGCGTGGCCGAGGGCCTTGCGGCGATGCTCAGGCACCACGGCCAGGCGGTGCAGGTAGGTATCGCGTTCGCCGATGTGAAAAAAGGTGCATCCAGCGACTTCTTCGCCCCAGCCACCAATCACGCAGCGCTCGGTATCGAACAGCTTGCGAATTGAAGCCTCAGTTTCCGCATGGGCACCAGATGGCGGGTCGAGCTTGCCTTGAAACTCGGCGTAGGCGGCGTGGATGATGCGAACCACCGAGGCAGCGTCCTCCTCTGCGGCTTCACGGATCCAGAAACGATCACCTTGTGTTACGACCGGCTCCTGACCGGGTGTTATCGATAGCGCCATGTTCATTGTTCCTACTCCGGTTCGAATCCGGCCTATTTTTCACTCGTGTACAATCTGCCGCTATTATACTGCACGGGTTATGTGAAAGAGGGGATGGTAATAGAATGGTTCGTACGGTTGAGGCAGTACGCTATGTTGTGCCCTTGCGCGAGGGTGGATCGCTGCCCGCAGTCGTCGAGGGTGACGATGGCACGCTTTATGTCATGAAATTTATCGGGGCCGGCCAGGGGCGCAAGGCCTTGATCGCCGAGTGGCTGGCAGGAGAGATCGGACGCCGTCTGGGGCTGGACGTGCCGGAGTTGGTGCTGATGCCAATGTCGCCGGATCTAGGCCGTGCGGAGCCTAACCCGGAGATCCGTGACCTGCTGCGCTCCAGCCGGGGCATGAACCTTGGCATGCGCTACCTACGCAGTTCCTTCGCCTACAACTCGCTGGTGCGGCGGCGGCCCGACGCCGACCTGGCCTCGGCTATCGTCTGGTTTGATGCGTTTGTCACGAATGTGGATCGTACCGATCGCAATGTCAACATGCTGCTGTGGCAGGACAAGGTGTGGCTGATCGACCATGGCGCGGCGCTCTATTTTCACCACGACTGGCGCGACTACCTGGAGCGCAGCCGCACGCCGTTTGCGATGATCAAGCAGCATACGCTGTTGCACCTTGCCAGCCGGTTGGCGCAGGCAGACGCGACACTACGTCCACGGCTGGACACAAATTTCTTTACCGAGATTGCAAACGACATTCCGTCTGACTGGCTTGCGGGAGAAACGTACTTTGCCGATGAGCAAGAACACCGTGCGGCCTATGTAGCCTACTTGACCAACCGCCTGGCTGCAGCGCCCATCTTTCTAGAGGAGGCCATTCGTGCCCGGTCCGCACGTGTATGATTACGCCGTCGTGCGCGTGGTGCCTCATATCGAGCGCGAAGAATTCATCAATGCCGGCATCATCCTTTTTTGCCGTCCGGCACGCTACCTTAGCGCCAAGGTAGAGCTGGACCGCGCACGGTTGCGAGCATTGTCGCCGGACTGCAGCATTGCCGCGGTGGAGGAACAGCTTGCCCTGATTCCGCGCATGTGCCAGGGGGAAGGGCCAATTGGGCAGTTGGGGTTGGCGGAAACGTATCACTGGCTGGTAGCACCGCACAGCACGGTTATCCAGTGCTCTGCGGTGCACTCGGGGATCACCGACGATTTGCCGGGGACGCTTGAGCGGCTGATGGACACGATGGTGCGGAAGAAGTGAGCAAGTAGGGGTGGCAAAATCGTGCGAGGCTAGCCCCACCAGGTACATCGTTGGTGAAACGATGGTGGGGCAGCCTCGCACGATTTGGACTAGTCAGGTCAGGCAGCGCGCTTACTGGTGACGAAGGCGGCGCCGGCAAGTGCGGCTAGGGCCAGGCCGGCGACTGCGAGCGGCAGCACAGGGCTGGTTTCGCCGCCGGTCACGGGCATGCTGTCGGGAGCCTGATCGGCTGCCGGTGCGCTCTCGGCAGCTGCTTCTGCAGCCGGAGCGGCCTCGGTCGCAGCAGCTTCCGCAGAGGCGGCGGCATCAGCCGGCGGCAGGATCACGCTGTCGATGACATGGATAACACCATTGCTGGTCTCGATGTCGGTCGTCACAATCTGGGCGTCGTTGATGTAGGGCTTGCCATCCTTGATGCTGAACTTGACCGGTTTCCCCTGTACCGTGGTGGCCTCGAGGCCATCCTTGACATCGGCCGCCAGCACCTTGCCGGACAGCACATGGTAGAGCAGGATCTGCGTCAGATCACCCTCGGGGTCGGCCAGGAGAGCGTCAACGGTACCGGCCGGCAGCTTGGCAAATGCCTCATCAGTCGGGGCAAAGACGGTGAAGGGGCCTTCACCCTTGAGCGTGTCGACGAGCCCGGCAGCCTGTACGGCAGCAACCAGGGTATTGAAGCTGCCAGCAGCAACTGCGGTGTCGACAATATCGGCGGCCGGTGCTGCCTCAGCTGTGGCCTCCGCAGTCGCTTCAGGGGTGGCCTCGGCGCTGGCGGCGGCCACCGATGGCGGCAGGATAACACTGTCGATGACATGGATAACGCCGTTGCTGGTTTCGATATCGGGGGCAACGATGTTGGCGTCATTGACCAGGGCCTTGCCATCGCCAAGCGTGAACTTCACATTTTCCCCCTGGACAGTGGCAGCTTCCAAGCCGTCGCTCAGGTCGCTCGACAGTACCTTGCCGGGGACGACGTGGTAGAGCAGGATCTGCGTCAGCGCACCTTCAGGATCTGCGAGGAGTGCGTCGACCGTGCCGGCCGGCAGCTTGGCGAACGCTTCGTCAGTGGGTGCAAAGACGGTGAAAGGGCCTTCACCCTTGAGGGTATCGACCAAGCCGGCGGCCTGGACGGCAGCTACCAGCGTGCCAAAGTCACCGGCCGCAACGGCGGTATCGACGATATCGGCCGGTTCGTCCTGGGCGAGGGCAGCTACAGGAAGCAGCCCGACTATGAGGGCGAGCGCCAGCAATAGGCGCAGTGGCGAGCGCAATAGGTTACTCATGGTTTCTCCTTGTGTGTGAGCTTGCAACAATCGACTTCGTTTGGACAAAACATGTTCAAACTATAGATAATAGTACAACAAGGATGCGAATTTTCTCGGTGAGTATTATCACAATTGGCAGGCGGTTTGAAAAGACGGTGAAAATGGCCGCAGTGACAAATATAGCTATCCCACGCAGAAGCGCAAACAAGACCTCTCACCCAGTCAACCTCGGCTTCGACAGTCATCTCTTACGCACTGGCCATTTTCTTGCTGATTGACGGCTGCTGGCAGAGGGCGTCGTGCAGGGTGTCGCTGCAATGTTTGGCTGGAACGAGAATAAGAAAGCAGAGCGGGCTTAACGCTCAAGGAGCCGGCGGCGCCGATCCAGCCGATGGTGGCGGCGCAACGTCGGGCATGGGAGGCGGCGGCACATAAGGCGCCGCCTTTGTTTTGGAGCTGCGCTGCAGCGGCAGATCTGCCATGAGGACTTGCAGGGTGCGGCGCGCACCGGCCACCTTGCTGGTGGTATTCACGACCGGCGTTACGACGTTATCTGCCATGAAGGTCGTCGTGCCGCGCACTGTGCTCACCGTCTCCTGCGCATCCCGAATGACCGGCAGCACCTCCGTCTGCAGCATCTTGGTCAGGCGCCAGATCTGCCAGATGAGGATGCTGAGCAGCGTCAGCGTCACAATGCTCTCCAGCGCCAGAAAAATGATAGCGAGATCGCGCAGCACGAATAGGACCACGGGTTAACTCCTTTGTCGAGCAATGATGCCGCCGCCGAGACAGTGGTCGCCGGCGTAAAAAACGGCGCCCTGCCCGGCGGTTATGTCACGCAGAGGACGGCTGAAGCGCACGCAGACTGTGTCTCCAGTCTCCGGGTGTATGATGCAGGCCATGGGTTCGGCCTTGTAACGAATCTTGCAGCTGAGTTGGGTTCCAGCAAGGGGCGGCTCATCCAGCGTCCAGTTGACGCGTTCAACCACCATCTCCGTGCGCCCTAATTCTGCCGCAGTGCCCACGATCAGGGCATTGGCGGCGTGGTCCAACTCCACGACAAACAGAGGTTCGGCGGCGCCACTGATGCCCAGGCCCTTGCGTTGGCCGATGGTGTAACCGGGCAGCCCGGCATGCTGGCCGTACAACCGCCCGCTGCGGTCAAGAATGGGGCCCGGGCCGCATGGCCTCAGCCGCCCAGTCCTGAAGGAACCGGCGGTAGTCGTCGTCGAAGACGAAGCAAAGATCCATCGAGTCATGCTTGGAGGCGACGGGCAACCCACGAGCAGCGGCGATGCGCCGCACCTCGGCCTTGGGGATAGTCGCCGATGGGGAACAGCACGTCCTGCAGCTCGGCCTGGCCCAGGACGCTGAGCACGTAGCTCTGGTCCTTGCCTTCATCTACGCCCTTGAGCAGATGAATCTTGCCGCCTGCGCCGCGCTCCAGGCGTGCGTAGTGACCGGTAGCCAGGTAGTCGGCGCCCATCCGGCGGGCGTAGTTGAGCAGGTAGTCAAAACGAATATGGCGGTTGCACTCCAAGCACGGATTGGGGGTCACGCCTTGGCTGTAGCCGTCGACGAAGAAGTCAACCACGTGCTGCTTGAATGGCTGCTCGACGTTGATCAGGTAGAAGGGAATCCCGAGTTCATCCGCCACACGGCGCGCGTCATGGACGCTTTCGAGGCTGCAGCACTTGTTGGTTGAGCCTTCGCCGGCACCCATTTCGGCCCACAGCCGCATCATGACGCCAATGCAGCGATAGCCCTGCTCCACCAGCAGCGCGGCTGCCACCGAGGAATCGACGCCGCCGCTCATGGCTACGACGACGGTCGTTTCGGCTGGCGGCTTGGAATGCTTATCAGTCATGCGCACCATTGTAGCGCAAACACGGCAGGCCGGATAAACGCCGAGCCAGCGCGGTTGCCGTGGCAGATGGATAGCTTTGCTTCCGGTTGTCGCTCACGCTATACTGCAAAGGCTCGATGGCAAACTCATCTAGCCAGAACAGATTATGAAGCTTAGTTTGTCGTATCCCTGGCGATTCGCGGGTATCGTGCTGACTTGCGCCGCGATACTGGTTGCTCGTTCGCCAGATCAATTTACTACTCCCAAGCTGATTGCAGAAGACGGCAATATATTCTTTGCTGACGCCTTCAATTACGCTCCTATTGCTGCGATCCTCACCCCATATTCAGGCTATTGGCACTTAATTCCCCGCTTGATCGCTGAAGCGGGCTCGTTCCTGCCGCTTGATGTGGTCCCTCTGTTCTATGCGTTTTGCGCCTTGGTACTTAGCAGCGTTGCCCTGAGTTGGTTTTACCTTCCCAACTTCCGTAATGTCGTCGTCAACGATGACCTGCGGTTATTGTTCGTGCTCTTGCTCGTACTGATGCCCATTCTAGATCCACCCCTTCTGATAGCCTATTCGCAATGGCAGCTAGCGTTGTGGGGAATGCTGCTTGTGCTAATGAAGCCACCACGCAAACTGTGGGTGCAGTGGGTGTTGGCGTTCGCCTATATTGCAGCACAGGCCACGGCCCCAGTGCTCTTTGTGTTGTTCCCCCTATGGCTTTGGAGGATGTTCAAGGCCCCGAGTCGAGCACAACGCTATTGGATTGCAATGATCCTTGCGGGCACCTTATTTATGTTCATCGCTACACTCCAGGTGCGCGAGCCGCCCCAAGCCGTGGACTGGCAATTCCTTGTAACAGATATAGCTCGCGGTGTTGCATTCCGCTATTTCGTTTCACCGTTTTTAGGTCTCACCTTGAGCAACGAAATCGCGCGCGTCGTGGGTTGGCCTGCTATCTATGTGCTGGCAATAATCGTGGCGGTAGTTTTGGCGCTTGCAGTGGCAGCCGCCACGAAAAGTGCCAAGAACGACAGCAGGCGTTGGATATATCTCGCCCTGGCATACATCGTCGTCAGTACGGCGGCATTGTACCTGCGCCGTGCACCTGTTTATCACTACCCATTTGCATCGTCTGAAGTGGCACCGCTTGACTCGTTACGGTATTTCTTCCTAGGCATTAGCGGCGTCTATCTGTTGTGTCTTATGGTCTTGGACCACTTTGTTACAGAGCAGCGCATCACAGGCAGCTTGATCTGGATCGCTGTGTTGATAGTACTGTTGCTTGACAGCCCCAATTTCGTGCTCTGGCGCTGGTGGGATCCAGACTGGTCACATACTGTGCACCTGCTCAACCATATCATCGATCCCGCAGTACCGGATGCCGTCACTTGGTCATCCTCATATCCGCCACCCTCCAAGCCAACAGCTAGCCATGAGGCTTCCGCAGCAATTTCGCTCCGCATCCCTATCTCGCCCCAGGGCTGGACCATGGTCCTTAACCTGCCATCTGGCAGCCCCCACGGTTATCTTTTTCCCGAACGGCTGCGCTTATTTAGCGTTGATAGTCATATGACAGGTGACCAATTGCAAGTTGACCTGGATTGGCAAATACCTGACCCACAAGATTACACGGCGTACGTTCATCTGCTTGACAAGCAGGGAACACGCATCAACGGCGCAGATGTGAAACTGGAACCGCCGTTCAGCGCACCTAAGCCAGATGACATATGGAGCACACACCATGTGTTTGCGCTGCCTCCGGGCCTGGAAGATGGAGGCTATGATGTGGCCATTGGATTATATACTCTGCAGCAAGACCAGGTTCTACAAGGCAGCGCTGTAATCTTAAGGAACCAGGTCCACTTAGGGCAACCCAATTCGTACTAGGGTTTGCCTGTGAGCACATCCTGCGCTATGCTTGACCGTTGCAGGACGAACGGCAGCCGTCCTGCAGTCTATTGCCAATCCGGCAGTCAGTCCGGTATCCAGTTGTGCTGCCCACAAGTGATGCTTTGCGTGCTGAACTCAAGAACCGCCGCCGGCCACCCGTCGCTGATCCAACGGCTACGTGAACTGTGGCACTACCGCGAGCTTATTCGCAACCTGGTCGTCAGCGACCTCAAGACCCGCTATAAGAACAGCGTTTTTGGCTTCTTTTGGAGCCTGCTAAATCCGCTTGGCATGATGCTGGTCTTCACGCTGATCTTTGGCGTGCTGACGCCCAACGTGAAGATCGAGAAGTATCCACTCTTCCTGCTCTGCGGGCTGCTGCCGTGGAACTACTTCTCGACCAGCGTCACCGGCAGCCTCTACAGCGTTGATCGGCAACAGCAACCTGGTCAAGAAGGTCTATTTTCCGCGTGCCGTACTGCCCATTGCCACCGTGCTCAGCCAGCTGGTCAATTTCCTGCTGGCCTTCATTGTGCTGTTCGCTGCGCTTCTGATCTTCCAGGCCAACTTCAGCCCCTGGCTGTGGACGCTGCCGCTCGTGATGCTGATCCAGACGATCTTTACCATCGGTATCGCGCTCATTCTGAGCACGCTCAACGTCTTTTACCGGGACACGGCGATGATTATGGATGTGGTGATGCTGGCCTGGTTCTTTCTGACGCCGGTCTTTTACTCCGCCGCAATTTTGCCGAACTCGCTCACGATCGCCGGGATCACGTTTGACCCGCAGCGGCTGCTCTATATCGTGAACCCCATGGCATCGCTGATCAATATCTACCGCGACCTGCTGTACTGGGGCTATCGCACCGACCTGGACTTTTTTGTACGCACGGCCATCACGGCGGTACTTGTGTTTGCGTTTGGTTTCTGGTTCTTCCATCGTTATGCCGATCGTTTCGGGGAAGAGCTATGAGCGTCGTTCGCAACAGCAGCCTCCAGCCGGGAGAGCCGGTGCTTGAGCTGCGCAGCGTCGCCCGCCGCTTTATCAAGCGGCGCGAGCGCAACCGTTCGTTCCAAGACAAGTTTGTCCGGCTGTTGAGCCGGCGCAACGTCATCGAAGAGGACTTCTGGCCGCTGCGCGACGTGTCGTTCCGGCTTGACCGCGGCGAGTCGCTGGGCGTGATCGGGCCCGAACGGCTCGGGCAAGAGCACGCTGCTCAAGCTGATCACCGGCATCCTGATGCCTACTCACGGCGAGATGATTGTCAATGGCCGCATCTGTTCGCTGCTGGAGCTGGGGGCAGGCTTTCAACCCGACCTGACCGGCCGCGAGAACATCTTTCTCAACGGCTCGATCTATGGCCTCTCACGCGCCGACATGAACCAGCGCGTGGACAGCATCATCGATTTCGCCGAACTCGGCGATTTTATCGACACGCCTGTGCGCCACTATTCCTCAGGCATGTACGTACGCCTTGGCTTTGCCGTCGCCATCCACACAGAACCGGACCTCCTGTTGGTGGACGAGGTCCTGGCTGTGGGCGACCAGAATTTTCAGCACAAGTGCATGAGTGCCATCCAGAAGTTTCGTGATGGCGGCGGCACACTGCTGCTGGTTTCGCATGATCTGAACGCGATCCAGTCTATCTGCCAGCGTGCTATCTGGCTGGAGGAAGGCCTCGTGCAAAGTGCCGGGCAGCCGACTGACGTCGTGATGGACTATACCCGCGACCAGGTACGGCGTGAGGAGCACGCGCAGCGCGAACGCCAGTTCCAGGAACGGGCGCAGCAGCAGGCAGATGGCACCGTGACCAGCGCCATAGACGAAGACACCAGCATCAACGAGCCGGGGCGCTGGGGCAGCGGCAAGGTGCGGATTACGCGCGTCGAACTGTGCGACGGCAGTGGGCAGGAAGCATTCGCCTTTGCCAGCGGCGAGCCGCTGGCGGTGCGGCTGCACTACACGGCGCCGCATCGCGTGAAGCAGCCGGTGTTTGGCCTGGCGGTCTACCATGAAAGTGGCGCGCACATCAGCGGCCCCAACACGCAGTTTGGCGGGCTTGATATTCCGGCCGTCGAAGGGCCCGGCATCATCACCTACCGTGTGCCGTGCCTGCCGCTCCTGGAAGGCCGCTACCGGCTCTCGGTCGCAGTGGTCGACGGCGACGACAACGAAACGTTCGACTACCACGACCGCCTGTACGATTTCCAGGTCTACCCCAACAGCAACGAACGCTACGGCTTTGTCACGCTGGGCGGTGCGTGGCAGATGGAGCGCTAAATGGCGGCTGACGGCAAGCTGTTTGACGACTACTACTATGCCCACGGGTGTGGTGCGCCCTATCGCCGCGACGAGGGCTGGCTGGCACAGTTTGGCCGCATCGCCGACTCCATCGTCCGCGAGATCCAGCCGCACACGGTCCTGGACGTGGGCTGCGCCATCGGCCTGCTGGTAGAAACGCTGCGCGGGCGTGGGGTGGAGGCATACGGCGTAGATGTATCCGAGTACGCCATCGAGCAGGTGCATCCATCGGTGCGCCCTTACTGCCGGGTAGGCGGAGCGACCGAGCCATTTGGCCGCCGCTACGATCTGATCACTTGCATCGAAGTGCTGGAGCACATGCCGCCCGAGCAGGCGCAGGGAGCCATCGCCAATCTATGTGCCCATGCCGACGGCGTGCTCTTTTCTTCTTCGCCTTTTGACTATGCCGAGGTCACCCATTTCAACGTCCAGCCGCCGGAATACTGGGCCAGGTTGTTTGCTCAGCAGGGGTTCTTTCGGGACGTAGACGTGGATGCCGGCTTTCTTACACCGTGGGCAGTCTACTTTCGCCGGCAGGACAAGCCTCTGGCGCAGGTCATAGGGGACTACGAGCGCAGCTTCTGGCAGATGCGCCAGGAGAGCCGCGCACGGGGGCAGGTGAACCTTGAGCAGCGCGAGCAGTTGGCGCAGCAAGAAGCGCGCGTTGCAGGAACTTGCGCAGCAGCTTGAGCGAGGCCCAGGGGGGTCCGCCGGCGGACCTAGCACGGCACAGCGAGAAAATGCGGCGCTGCGTGCTCAGCTCGCCGCCATCGATCACAGCGCCGGCGGCCGTGTGCTGCACGGACTGCAGGCGCTGCGCGCACGTCTCGCCCCGCCTGGATCGAAGCGCGACCAAATGCTAGATAAGCTGTCTGCGCGTCGTGTTTGCGGAATAGTGACTGAAGGGATGCCGATGACTGCCAGCGCGACTACCAACCTCCGAAACGCTCCCAGGCTGTGTCATCTGCGGCGGTGAGCTGTTCACTGGTGCATGACGGCGCCGGACACGGCGCATATGAAGCAAATTGTGGTGCAGCAGTGCAAGCGCTGCGGCATCACGCTGCAGAACCCGCGCTATGACCCATGTCGACTCAATGGTGGCGATGGAGAACGAGAGCACGCGTCTATGACTTGTCGCCGGAGGAGGTGGAGCGGACGGTGAGCTGGGCCACTCGACGGACCTGGCTGCGCACCTTGGAGGGGCTACGTGCGCAGCCGGGGCAAGCGCTGGCTCGACATCGGCTGCAACCGCGGGATGCTGCTGGAAGCGGCACGCCGGCGCGGCTGGCAAGTGACCGGCATCGAGATCGCCGACGAAGCGGCACCAAGCGTGCTCGCACGGAGTTCGGCTTGACCATTTATCCGGATCTTGCCGCCGTAGAGCACGAGCCGCCGTTCGACGTGATCACCGCCTGGCACGTGCTGGAACATACGTATGACCCAGTTGCATTCCTGCGCGCGGCAGAAGCACAGGCTTGCAGCCGGGCGGGGTATTGGCGCTGCAAGTGCCCGCCTACGAGCATCTAGAAGACTATCGTGCCCGCGGCCAGTTTGGAGGCATCGTTTGCGCCGTGCACAACTTCTACTTTACCGAGGCTACGCTGCGCCAGGTCGTGCACGCAGCGGATCTCCAGCCGCTGCACGTTCAGCGTTGACCCTGACATGCTGTTGCTGACGGCCATTTGCAGCAAGCCCTGGTCAAGGCAGCCGGCGCCACAACGCGTGTGGCAGATGGCTGCGCGCACGGCTGCGGAGCCGCATGCAGTGTATAGTCCTGGCACTCGATCAAGTTCACCAGAAGGCGATCGAGAATCTGCTGCACTGCCTCAATCTCGTCGCGTATGACGGTGTGGCCCATGTTGCGGTAGATACGCTTGTCCACCTCTCCGCCCAAGTGCGCCAGGATCTCGGCGGTGCGCTCGACGCGTTCGAGGGCGATGTGGAAGTCGACGTCGCTGCAGCCTAGAAATACGGGCGTGCCGGCCAGGGTGCCGCTGTACGCCCGCGGCTTGTCGCCATTTTCGATCAGCCCGGCGCTGAGACCTACGACGGCGCCGTAGCGCTGCGGGTTGCGGGCGGCAAACTCCAGCGCCAGGCAGCCTCCCTGGGAGAAGCCGAGCAGCACGGTGTGATCGGCGGCGATGCCCGCACTCTGCCACCGTTTGCAGAACGTCGTCGAGACTTGCCAGGGCCGAGCTGAGCCAAGGCTCGTTGGTGGCTACCGGCGCAATAAAGCGGTTCGGATACCAGGTGTTGTTGGCGGCCTGCGGCGCAAGATAGGCGACACCGTCTGCCCGCCACTCCTGGGCCAGCAGCAAGATATCGCGTGCGGATGCGCCGCGCCCGTGCACCATGATCATAGCGGCCTGTGCCCCGGCCAATGGTACCCCGGCCGTGAGCACCGGCTGCCCACGGTGCATGCCATCCCCTGTGCCTGTCACGTGATATGCTCCTTCTCAGCCCCAAAGGCCGCGCTAGCTTGCTACGAACGGTAGAGTCCCTGAGGGTCCAATTGTGAGCGCATCAGGTGCAGTTCGTCAACCGTCGGTGCAGGCGTCTCAGCTACCTCATCCGCCACCGCCAGGGGCCATGCGACCTCGGCGCGCACATCGTCGAGCGGTCACGCCGGGGTACAGCTGCGACAAGGCGCATCGTGCGCTCCGGCCCAGCCAAAGTCAAACAGTCCCTTGTCCGTAATGACGAGGGCAGGGCCGCCGCCAGGGATGCTGCCGGCGCGGCCCCGTTGATTCGGGTCCTGGTGGCCGGGGCTGGTGACGAAGTCGAGCTTCTCGACGAAGGCGCGGCGCTTGAGACGCATGATCATAAAGACGTTTTGGGCATTGATGGCGATCTCGCAGGCGCCGCCGCTGCCCGGCAGGCGTGTCTTGGGATGGGCGTAGTCGCCGATCACGGTGGTGTTGAGATTGCCGTAGCGATCGATCTGGGCGCCGCCCAACAAGGCGACGTCGACCAGGCCTCGCTGGAGGTAAAGGCCAAACAGGTCGGCCATCGACACGACCGACAGCGCGCCCGTGACAAGGGTGGGGTCGCCGATCGACAGCGGCAGGCGCGCCGGCTGTGCGCCGTAGACGCCTGACTCGTAGATCAGCTCCAGGTCAGGGGCCACCGTATAACGCGCCAGGTTGCAGGCTATATTGGGCAGGCCGACACCGACAAACACGGTGCGTGCACCGGCCAACTGGCGGGCGGCCACGGTTATCATCATCTCGGCAGGGGTGTAGCTCACCGGTAATCTCCATAGTTCACGGCCTCGGCCATGCGGGCGGCCGGCTTGAGGCTCGCCAGCTTTTGCTCGCCCAGCTTCGCCAGGTACGCCCGCCGATCCGCGACGCCATACACCCACTCCTGCAGCCAGGCTTCCGTCGCCGCCTGGTCCTGGGATACACGGTCCCACTCCAGGTAGGCCTCGTTGTCTCGATCGTAGCAGCCCTGCACGTAGGAAGGATGGGCGCCAAAGGGTTCGTGGACGACGGCGTCGACGATCAGCCCCGGAATGAGCGTGCGGTTGGGGTCGGCGCGGATTACCGCCTCGTCGACAATCTCCTCCACAACCACGATCACATGCCGGGCGGCGAAAGCAACTTCCTTCTGCATGCCCAGCAGGCCCCACAGCTGTGTATTACCCTGCACGTCGGCGCGCTGGGCGTGGAGGATCGCCACATCGGGGTTGATCGGCGGCACGACTGCAATTGGGCCGGTGCCGTAGGGATCGTCTAGGAACCGAATACGTGGGTTGGCGGCGGGCAGATCGCTGCCGGTGTAGGAACGCAGCGGGTAGAAGGGCAGCCGGCTGGCGCCGGCCAGATAACGCCCGACCATGCCAAAGTGCGAATACTCCTCAAGTTCCAGCGAGCAAGGGGATTTTCTTTTCGACGGCGCGGCGGATGCAGTGCAGCGAGCCGACGCCAGGGTTGCCCAGGTACGAGAACACGAGCTTGCTTGCCACACCCGCGGCGATCATCTGATCGTAAATCAGATCGGGGGTCATGCGGATCAGCGTCAGGTTGCGTTTGCCCTGGCGGATGATCTCGTGGCCGGCGGCGAAACAGATAAAGGCGGTAAACCCTTCGATGGCAAGCGAGCAGCCGTCGGGCACGTACCGGGCGACAGCTTCAGTCATCGAGAGGAGCTTGTCTGACATTGGGAACTCCAGAAGTCGGCGAGTACAGGTGGAGGAAGTATAGCACAGGGTTGCAGAGTCGTGCTTGGCAAATGTCAAGAGGGTATTGACATACTGTACGACACATAGTATCATGTGATACATGATAAGTGATGACACAAGCTATTCTGCCTCTGAAAACCTTGCCTCAGAGCTGCGGCGTGGGGTGCTGGTGCTGGCCGTGCTGGCGCAGTGTCGCAGCGTGCAGTACGGCTATTCGCTTAAGCAGCAGTTGAGTGCCGCTGGGTTGGACATCAACGAAGGCACGTTGTACCCACTGCTGCGGCGGCTCGAGGGACAAGGGCTGCTGCGCAGCGAGTGGTTGGTAACAGAAGACCGACCCCGCCGCTACTACACCCTGAGCACAGGGGGAGCGGAGGTCTTGGAGAAGCTGGTGAAGGAATGGCAGGAGCTAGTCAGCGTGGTTGCCAACGTGCTGCCCCAAGAGCAATTGGTGAAGGAGAGCAAAGACAAATGAGTGCTAACGCCTCGGTGAAGCCCAATAGCGTGGGCAGGACAACGCCTACAGGCACGGAATGGATCGACCGCTATGTAAACGAGGTGGGACGGCGGCTGCCGCCGAATCAGCGCGCCGACGTTCAGCAGGAGATCCGCTCACTGATCGAGGATGAAGTGGCAGAGCGGCTGCAAGCAGTGGCGAATGAGGGTGGAACGCAGCCGAGCGCAGAGACGATTGTGCTGGCTGTGCTGGAGCAGTTCGGCGCACCGGAAGAAATGGCTGCGCGCTACCAGGCACCCCGCTATTTGATCGGCCCGGCGATGTTCCCGGTCTACCAAATCGTGCTGGGCATTGTTCTGACGGTAACGGTGTTTGCCAACCTGCTCGCACTGGCGGTGGCAGCAGGTAACGGGGGCGTACAACCCTTGCTCGACACATTGGCAGCCTTGTTTGCAGGCGTGCTCCAGGCGTTTGGGACGGTAACGCTGATCTTCGTGGCATTGGAGCGACTGGGCGTAAGCGCGAGCCGAAAGAAAGCAGCAAGTTGGGACCCGCGCAGCCTGCCGCCGGTAAAGGACGAGCAGCGGATCAATGTGTTTGAGAAAGCGGTAGAGATCGGGTTAACGGCGGCGGTGTTGGTGTTAGCCGCCAACTACCTGAACCGGGGGGCAACGGTCTTCTACAGCGGCGAATGGCAGCCGATCCCGCTGTTTTCGCCGGAGGTCCTACAGTACATTCCGTGGTTGATGGTGATATGGGGGGCCGATATTTTGGTGAACATCGTGCTGCTGGCGCGGGGACGCTGGGAGCCGGCGACGCGAGTCGCGGCCATGGTCGTGGACGGGGCGAATGCGTTTGTGTTTTACCAGCTGCTGGTGGGCGGCCCAATCGCAGCGTGGCCGCCGCTGGACCCGGCCTTCAGAATCACGGCAGCAATCATCTTTGCCGTGAGCTTGTGGGAAGTGGCGCGCCAGGCGTGGCGCCTGCTGCACAGCAGCACAGTAGGCGAGGCGGCGCTGCATTCGCAGCACGTGGTGTAGAGATACTTCTTGCGTCCGCACGCTCCGCGCGGAGCGTGCGGACTAAACGAGCAGGTATTCGCAAGGCACACAGCCGGCTGCGCGGCGCGCGTACACGATGCAAGAATGCGCAGGCGTGCTAGGGATAGCGGCCGTACTCGTCCACCAACTGCATCAGGTACTGATAGGTTTCCCAGCGGACGCCGGGGGCGATCGAGTGGTCGCT
Organism: uncultured Chloroflexia bacterium; assembly: GCA_963701415.1. Lineage (GTDB taxonomy): Bacteria > Chloroflexota > Anaerolineae > Caldilineales > Caldilineaceae > Fredericiella. The sequence continues at coordinate 552,931 of CAVPAH010000009.1, read as the reverse complement.
GTGGTAGATGTAGCCGCCGCCCTGCTTGGCCATGGGGAGCTTGGCGACGACCTCGGCCTCGATGCGCGCCCGGTCGTTGGTGATCAGGATCATGATGTCGATGTTGCCCATGAAGGTGAGCTTGTCGCCGTACAGCGGCTTGAGCTCGCGCAGGTCCATGTGCGCCTTGGCTTCGAGCGGCTGAATGCAGTCGATGCCGATCTCGATCATGTCGGGGATCAGCAGGCGAAAGTCGCCGTCGGTGTGATAGATGACGGGCAGCCCACGCTCTTTGAACCAGGCGACCTGGCGGGCGTGGGCCGGCTTGATCTGCTGCCGGTACATGCGCGGCGAGAAGAACGGCGCATGATTGTAGGCGATGTCGCCGTAGATCCACGCCCCGTCAAAGCGCACGCCGCTCTGCTCCAGGTAGTTCAAGACGTCGATGGCGATATCGGTTTCCCGTTCGAAGATGTCGATCGCCAATTCGGGGTCTTCGGCCATCAGAATCGACAGGTTCTCGTGGCCAAATACATTCTTGGCCGCCTCATAGCACTCAATGCCTGTCCAGCAGAACCACTTCCGCTTGGCCTGGGCTTCGTACATGCGGCGCAGCGCCGAGAAGGTGTCGACGCGTGATCCCGGCGGCTGCGCCAGCATCTGCTGCTTGAACGCCTCCCACTGGTCGCGCGTCTGCACCGTAAAGCCCACATGCTCAGGCGTGCCGCTGCGGTGCTTCCAGTAGCGCAGGATCGCCCCGTCGCCGTCGCGCCGCGTCCACCAGTTGTCCGTTTCCTCCAGCGTCACAAGGAAACCGGGCTGCGCCTCGTGCGACACCCAGCCGCCGCCCGCAATGTCATAGTCAAAGAGATCGGCCACGTCGGCACAGGGATCCAAGCCCTGCTGGTGCCACAGCGGGATCGTCTCGGTCCAGAATGACTCGGCGCGAGGCACACGATCGCCCTCCCGGTGCGCCAGCGCCAGGTTGACACGTTCACGACCGGACAGCTTCTCTTTCATGCGTAGACTCCTTCCCGCCGCCACACCTCGAGCATGCGCTCGTAGGAGGCCAGGGGCATGCCGGTGTAGATGCAGTTGCTGGTCGAGAAGATATAGCCGCCGCCGGGCATGCCGTTGCGCAGCGAGTAGCGCACGGCCTCGTCGATCTGCTCAGGCGTGCCGGTGTCGAGCATGGCGCAGTTGACGTTGCCGATCAGGCACAACTGGTCGCCGTACAGGCGCTTGACCTCGGCGATGTCCACGCCTGCCTGCGGGTCGAGCGAGTGCAGGGCGTGCGGCTTGGTGGAGACCAGCTGGTCGAGGATGGGCATGATGTTGCCGTCGGTGTGCTTGATCACGTAGTAGCCCATGTCGCGGTAGGCCTTGGTGAGCCTTGGCCAGGTACGGCGTGACAAACTCCTCGAAGTGGCGCGGGCTCAGAAAGGGGCCGATGTTGAAGCAGTAGTCGGCGCAGAGGGCGAAGCCGTCCAGCCCGATGCCGTTGCGATCGCGGTGCTTGCGCCAGTCTTCGGCGTGGCGAACGGCGTTCTCCACCATGGCCTGCGCCTCGCGCTTGAGGTCGTCTGGGTCGTCGGCCAGGCGCTCGGCAAACGCCATCATCTCCGACCCGCTGGGGATGCTGAAGGTGGCGTCGCCGTGGCGCATGATAAAGTAGCGGTCGCCCGTGCGCTCGCGGATCAGGTCGACCAGGTGCATGCGTCTCTTCGACCGTATCCGGGTTGGGGTGAATGAAGATGGCGCTGTGGTCATAGCGTTCGGCGGTGGCGATGTAGATGTCGGCCATCTCGCTGCGGTGCAGGGCGCGCTCCTTCTCCTCCATCTGCCCCCACTGCGAGTAGTAGCGGTGCGAAGGGTGCACCTTGCCAAACGCCTCCATGGTGAGAAAGAAGACCAGTTCAAAGTGCGGCACCAGCCCCGTCAGAGGGCGGCGTTCCAGTGCGGCAATAAAGCGTTCGCGCGGTTGCATATCAATCCTGTCTGCCAGTTATCAGGCTTCGTATTAGCGTTTTGTAGTCAGCGTGTTCCACGTTGCAAAGACGCGGCGCACATTCTCGGGTTGGGCCCCTGCCCCGAACTCGCACTGGGCGATGCAGCCGCCGTCACGCCAGAGGGCGGCGTGCACGTCGCGCACGGCCTGTTCCACCTCGTCCGGGCGTGGCGTGCGCCAGGAGGTGCTGGCGGTCGATCTCGCCCCAGAAGGTGATGCGGCCGGCGAACGGGGCCAGCTTCTCGACGCCCATGCAGAAGATCTGCGAGTTGACGGCGTCGATGCCGATCTCGACGAGGTCGGGATAGATGGCCAGGATGTGCCCATCCGAGTGCATGAAGAGCTTCTTGCCGGCAGCGTGGGCAATCTCGCGCATAGTCCCGGTACATCGGCTTGAACAGCTCGCGCCACATGGTGGGCGAGATCAGCAGGCTGCGCTGCGATCCCCAGTCGTCCATAAAGCGCAGGGCGTCCACGTCGGTGCGCGCCCAGGTCTCCAGCAGTTCGCAGTAGAAGCCGTGCATTTCGGCCATAAACGCGCTCATGGCCGGCGGCGGATCGGTCAGGTCCATGTAGAGATTGGCCGAGCCGCGCAGGAACTGCATCTGCTCGAAGGGGCGCGGGCAGCAGCCGGCCAGCACATACTTGGTCGGTGGCGGCGCAGTCGCGGTTCACCTGGTCGCGATCGATGGTCAGCCACTCGCGCGGGATGTGCACGCGCTGAAGGTAATCATCCCAGTCCTCGATCAGCGGGCCGCTTGACCTCGCCGATGATCCCCGGCTGAATGTTGGTGAAGGTGGCGCCCCACTCGTCGGTATACTGGCCCACCCCATGCGGGTCGCCCACGACCGGCGCCCGCTCGCGCTCGTAGCCGCAGGCGCCGACGATATCGTTGGGGAAGTCGCGCTGGAGCTCGGCGAAGGCAACAGGGTGCTGCGCGGGCGCGATGGGCAGAACCCACAGCTCGCGCGGCGCACGCGCCGGGTTTTGAAAATTGAGCGTTTGCTGTACAAGTTCACGCGAGGTGGCGGCCACGAGCACTTACTCCTAGTCTGTTGGAGAGCTGCGGTAGATGCTCGCGCGCATAGCGCACGAGAGCCCGCAGGTTTTCATCCGGCGTGTCACGCGGCACTTCGCAGCCGGCGCCGACGATGTAGCGGTCGCCCGCCTGCTCGATGGCACGCGCCCATCATGGCGTAGACGGATTCCGGCGTGCCGCCGCGCAGGTCGCGCACGGGGGCGATGTTGCCCAACAGGACCTGGGAGGGCCCCATGGCAGCACGGCCTTCGTCGAGCGGGAGCCAGGAAGTCCAGATCGACGATTTCACAGCCCAGTCTGCCCATGCCGCCGAGGATGCGCCGCGTGTTGCCGCAGATGTGCAGCCGCACCTTGGCGCCCAGGCGGTGCACGCCCTCGACCATGCGCTGCTCGAACGGCCAGACGAACTGCTCATAGACGTGCGGCCCGACCAGCGAGGCGGCCGCATCGCCGATGCCGATCAGGTCGGCGCCGGCCGCCACCTGGGCGGCGGCAAAGTCCAACTCCATGGCGAGCACGAACTCGAACAGCCGCTCCACGAAGTCGGGGTCGTCGTAGAAGTCGAGCATCAGGTTGTTGATGCCGCGCAGGTCGGCGGCCTCGGCGCAAGGGCCTTCGATCCAGCCCTCGACCAGCTTGCGTTCGCCGACACGCTGCTTTCAACCCGGCGATCACGGCCAGGCGGTTCGCCATGCGCCCGTTCGGCTTGATGCCCGGCTGCTGGAGGTGGGCGAGGAGTTCCTTGTCCCCCAGCAGCGGCGTCTGCCCGTTGTTGGCCGGCGGGTCGTCGGGGAAGAAGACGGTAGGCGCGCCGCAGTCGGTTGCCTCGACGGCCGGGTCAGAGATGGCAGAAACATAGTCGATGTCATATGTGTCTGCCACCCAGACCTGGCCTTCTACCTGCACGCGGTGGTCCGTGCAGTACTCCAGGTAGGGCGCGCCGATGCCGCGTGCGGCAAAGGTCATCGTGATCGGCATGGCCGGCAGGCAGTCCACCGGCTCACCGGCCAGGTGCGCCAGGATGCGCTGGCGGCCGTTCATCACGCCCCCCCGCTTGCGGCGCCATGTTCGCCATGGTGAGGCCTACCGGTCGGCTTGATGTTGCTCAAGCCCTTCCCCCACACACGCTTGGCCTCCTCAAGATAGAAGATGTAGTTGGCCAGCGGCACATCGGGCGGCACGCGGTGGTCGGGCAGCGGGATATAGCCGCCCTCTTCCACCAAGGGAGCCAGCCGTGCGACCTCGGCCGCAATTTCTGTGGGCGTTTTCATCAACACGTGCTTGTCCACGCCGCCGATCAACCGCATCTCCTTGCCGTAGCGGCGGCGGAACTCGAGGGGGTCGGCCTTCCACTTGCCCACCTCGATGGGGAACATGGTATTGACGCCTGCCTCCAGCCACAGCGGGGCGAGGGCGTCGATCTTGCCGTCGCAGTCGAGGAAGATGATGTCGACGCCATAGCGATTGAGCGTGCCGGTGATGCGCTGGTAGTGTGGCACCAGCACTTCCTTGAAGATCTTGGGGGACATCAGCGGGCCGCCGCTGAAGCACATGTCCTCCCACATCGACGCCGCCTCGGGGCGCACCCCGGCGCTGAGCGTATGCTCGAGCACGGTCACGACGACATCGGCGAGCGTGGCGACGACCTCCTCGAACAGGTCGCGGTCGTCGTACATGATCTGCGAGATGCCTTCGAGCCCGAACCAGTTGCGCGCCACGCCGTAGAGCGAACCCGCCTCGATAAAGAGCGGGTACTCGCGGTCGGGCCGCAGCCACTCGGCCAGCTGCATCTCCCAGGCCGGGCCAGAGGCCAGCCGCAGGGGATCGTCGGCGCGCAGGCGGGGCTTGTAGTAGGCTTCCCAACTGGCGCGGTCCGTCAGCGTATGGCGCAGGTGGCGGGGGATCGAACCCAGGAACTTGCCCCGTTCGACGATGACACCGTCGGACTGCTGGACGATCTCGGTTTCGCCGCAGTCCTTGAGCAGCAGTTCGGGGAAGGCGGGATAGAGGCCCAGGATGCAGCCGCAGGTGATCCACTGCGGGTCCATGCCAAAGAACAGGTCAGGGTTGGCCCCCGCGGGATAGCCCTGTTCCTGCCAGATCGGCAGGGTCTCATCCCAGAAGCCGAAGTCCATGATCGGGCTGCGGTCACGCGGCTCGTAATGCATGACCGCCGCAAAGCGCTCACGTGCGTTCATCTGTTCACCGCCTCGTAGCGCAAGCGCAGCGACGCCTGCTGCAACCGCGTGGCGCGCCTAGTTCAGGCCCAGCAGGCGGCGGGCAAGCGTAACGGCGGCGCCGGCATTGTCGGAGTAGCCGTCGGCGCCGATCTCGTCGGCAAAGTCCTGGGTCACGGGCGCGCCGCCGATGATGACCTTGACCTGGCTGCGCACGCCGGCCTGACTGAGGCGGTCGATGATATTCTTCATCGAAGGCAGCGTCGTGGTCAGCAGTGCCGACAGGGCCACGATATGGGGCTTCTTGGCGTTGATGGCGTCGATGAACTTGTCTGCATTGGCGTCCACGCCGACATCGATGATCTCAAAGCCGCCGCCTTCGAGCATGATGGCCACCAGGTTCTTGCCGATGTCGTGCAGGTCGCCCTGGACCGTGCCGATCACGACGCGGCCGACCGGTTCGGCGCCGGCGGTCGAGAGCAGCGGGCGGATAATCTCGACAGAACCCTTCATGGCGCGTGCCGAGATGAGGAGTTCCGGCACAAAGCACTCGTTGGCCTCGAAGCGGCGGCCCACTTCGTCCATGGCAGGGATCATGTACTCGTCGAGCAGCACCTGCGGATCGGCACCTGCCTCTACGGCCTCCTTGGTGATGGCGGCGGCAAGCTTCGCATTGCCGGCCAGAACAGCGTCGTACAGCTTTTCCAGGTCTTCCATCTTTTGGCTCCTAATGCTAAAGAACGATATTGAGGGAATTGGGAAAGTTATTCGGAAGGGAAACAGCGCCCTCTGTATTATACAGACAAACTGTAGTTTGGAGTACAATTCGATCATGGCTTCATTTGCACCCCCAGTTGCACCCTTTGCCGGCCACGTTGACTGCGACCTTTCGATCATTATCGTCTCGTGGAATGTCTGGCCGATCCTTGCCGGCTGTTTGCGCTCGATCGAGCATGCGAGCCGGGCAATTCCAGGCGAGCCGTATCTGCGCCGCTTCGGGCCTCCAGGAGCGCCGGCTGCACTCGAGGTCATCGTCGTCGATAATGCCAGCCACGATGCAACGCGGCGAAGAGCTGCCGCAGGCGTTCCCCTGGGTGCGCTTGATCGCCAGCACTGAAAACCTGGGCTTTACACGCGGGAACAATCTAGGCTATGCATCCAGCCGCGGCCGCTATATTTACTTTCTCAACCCTGACACCGAACTAGACCAAGGCCACACGCACCGCCTGGCGACTGCACGTGGGCTGCCACCGCCGCACGACAGCCTGTGGGTGCTCTATGCGGCGATTGCCGTGGCGCCGGGCGTCGGCATAGTTGGGCCACAGTTGCGTTACCCAGATGGCGAGCAGCAAGTCAGCGTGCGTCGCTTTCCTTCGCCGCCGACCGGCTTTTTCGAGAGCACGTGGTTGGGCCGCTTCTGGCGCGGCAATCCGTGGTCGCGGCGCATGCACATGGCAGACTGGCCGGTCGAGTATCGCCACGACGTCGATTGGGTGACAGGCGCGGCCATGCTCTGTAGCCGCCAGGCGCTGGAGGATGTGCGCACACAGAGAAGGGCCGTTTGACGAACGCTTCTTCATGTACAGCGAGGAGCTGGATCTCTGCCGCCGGCTGAAGCTGGAGGAGTGGCGGGTCGTCTACGTGCCCGAGGCGGTCGTCATCCACTACGAAGCCAGGAGCAGCGACCAGGCCAGCGCGGCCCGCCACATCAACTTCAACACCAGCAAGGTGCGTTACTACGAGAAGTGGTTCGACCGTCCCTGGCCCGATCTGCTGCGGCGCTACCTTCTGCTCGAATTTCGCTCCCAGCTCTGGATCGAACGCGCCAAGCTCCTGCTGCGCAGCAAACCCGAGCTGCGCCGGCAGCGGATCGAGGCATACCGCCAGGTGATCCGCAGCGGGCTGCGCTGCGTGTGCAGCGGCCCCATGGAGACATGTCCCGCGGCACATGGACAGCCGGCACGATGAAAATTGACAGCGCGCGTGGCGATCAGGTTAAATAGCGAAACCTCCGGGCGCTGCAGACAGCCGCGCACCACCAACCACACAGCGAAGGAAACTACCTATGACCCGATCCGCTGCTTTTTACGCCCAGGCCCAGCAGTTGGCCGACCAGATCGTTGCCTGGCGCCGTGACATCCACATGCATCCGGAACTTGGCTTTCAGGAGCAGCGCACCGCCCGCCTGGTGGCCGACACCCTCGCCGAGTTTGGCATCGAGGCGCAGACCGGCGTCGGCAAGACGGGCGTCGTCGGCTACCTGGGCGAAGGCAGCCCGGTGATCGGCATCCGCGCCGACATGGACGCGCTGCCGATCGAGGAGGAGAACGATGTGCCCTATCGCTCGCAGACGCCGGGCGTGATGCATGCCTGTGGCCACGACGCACACACTGCCATCCTGCTGGGCGTGGCCAAGATGCTTTCCGAGATGCCCGACCGGCCGCCGGGCCAGGTGCGCTTCTTGTTTCAGCCGAGCGAAGAGAACAGCGACGAGGACGACAAATCCGGCGCCGACGCGCATGATCGAAGACGGCGCGCTCGAAGGTGTGGACGCCGTGATCGCACTGCACGTGGCCAGCGACCTGCCGGCCGGCGTCATCACGGTCGAGGACGGCTACAGCACCGCCAACGAAGACTCGTTCCAGGTGGTGCTGACAGGGCACAGGCGGCCACGGGGCCATGCCGCACCAGGCCATTGACCCCACCTTTATCCTGGCGCAGGTGCTCAACGCGATCCAGGGCATCCGCTCGCGGCGCGTGGACCCGACCAAGGCCGCCGCCCTCTCGATCGGCGAAATTCATGCGGGCAAGGCGTCCAACGTCATTCCCAGCCAGGTCTATATCTCGGGCACCATGCGCAGCTTTGACGATGCCACCCGGCAGCAGCTGCGTGACGAGCTGGCGCGCACGCTGAAGATCGCGCGTGTGCTGGGCGGCGACTTTACGCTGCGCATTCGCCCCGGCTATCCGTCGAACTACAACGAGCCCGGCATTGCCGCCCTGATGCGTGCCTCGACCGTGGCCATGATCGGCGAGGAGGGCGTGATGGTGCCGGAGAAGATGATGGGCGCCGAGGACTTTGCCTTCATGACGCGCAAGGCGCCGGGCGCCATGTTCATGCTGGGGGCGGCCGTCGGCGACTTCAGCCGGCCGCACCACACGCCGGTCTTCAACATCGACGAGAGCACGCTGCCCCTGGGCGCCGCCGTGCTGGCGGACGTCACCTGCCAGCTGCTGGCGAAAAGCCGACGGGAAGGCAAACGGGAAAGCTGCAAAGAGTTGAACGTCTACGTCAGCCTGCTGCAGCGCAACCACAACTATCGCAACCTGTGGTTTGCGCGCGTCGTCAGCAACCTGGGCGACTGGTTCAACCTGCTGGCCAGTGCCTCGCTGATCGCCCGCCTGACCGATTCAGGCGCGGCGGTCAGCCTGCTGTTCCTCGTGCGCTTTCTACCGCTCTTCTTCATGAGCCCGTTTGCGGGCGTGATTGCGGACCATTTTGACCGGCGCAAGGTGCTCATCGCCACCAACCTGCTGCGGGCCGCTACCGTGGCGGCGCTGGTGCTGGTGGACCGGCCGGAGCGCATCTGGCTGCTCTATGTGCTGACGGCGCTGCAGTTTGTCTTCAGCGCCATCTTCACCCCGGCCGAGACGGCGCTGATTCCGAGCGTGGTGGAGGAAGATGATCTCATCACCGCCAATGCGCTCGACAGCTTGACCTGGAGCACGATGCTCGCCTTTGGCGCGATGCTGGGTGGCCTGGCGGCGGCATTCTTCGGCGTCATCGTCGCCTTCCTGCTGGACGCGGTGAGCTTCTTGGTCTCGGCCTGGTTTGTCAGCCGCGTGCGCGTGCCAAGAGAAGGTGGGTATCGGCGGTACGGCGGCGGACGCGCACGACGTCAAGTCGGGCATGTTCGCCTTTGTCGAGGGCATGCGCTACCTGGGGGGCGAGCCGGTCATCCTCGGCATTGCGCTGGCCAAGGCCGGCGGTTCGCTGGTGTGGGGCGGGATCAACGTCGTCGAGATACCGCTGGCGGAACGGGTATTCCCCTTGATGGGCAACGGCGCGCTCACGCTGGGCATCCTCTATGCCTGCACCGGCATCGGCACGGGCATCGGTCCGCTGCTGATGCGGCGCTGGCTGGGCGACAGCAAGCCGGCGCAGATGCGAGCGATCCAGATCGGCTTTGGCGCGCTTGACACTGGGCATCCTCGGGCTGGCGCTGGCCCCGTCACTGCCCTGGGTGCTGGCGGCAACGGTGGTGAGGGCAGTGGGCTCGGGCGGCGTCTGGGTCTTTTCCACCGTCCTGCTGCAGCAGCTGCTGCCGGACCACGTGCGCGGGCGCGTCTTTGCGTTTGAGTTTGCGGCGCTGACCTTCACGCAGGCCATCGGCACGCTGTGGGCCGGCTATGCCACGGACCAGCTGGGGCTGTCGCTGCAGCAGGTCTGTCTCATCGCAGGCATTGCGGGCATCGCCACGTGGACGCTGTGGCTGATTTTCCAAACACGTGTACAAAAAACCGTTAGTCTGGCGAAGGAGCCTGTAACATGAGCGTCAAGAAAGCGACATTTGGCAGCGGCACAGTATGGGAGGACATGGCCGGCTACAGCCGCGCCGTGCGCATTGGCGACCGGATCCTGGTTTCCGGCACGACGGCCACCGGGCCTGACGGCCTGGTTGGTGGCGCCGACCCGGCGGCACAGGCGCGTTTTATCTTCGACAAGATCGATTTCTCAATAAAGGCATTGGGCGGACGCTTTGAAGACATCGTGCGCACGCGCGTCTTATGTGAGCGACATTGCCAACTGGGAAGCGGTGGCTCGCGTACACGGCGAGCGCTTTGGGCGCATCCGGCCCGTCAACACCCTGGTGGAAGCCAAGCTGGTGGGGCCGGAATACCTGGTGGAGATCGAGGCCGAGGCAGTCATCGGCGCCGGCGGCCTGTAGCGGCGATGCGCTTCAGCCTGCGTCTCAACAACGATCTGCCCCTGGCCGACTATATTACGCTGGCACGCGCCGCCGAAGAGGCGGGGTTTGACCAGTTCTGGATCAGCAACGACCTCTTTCTGCGCAGCGCCCTGGCCATTCTGCCGGCGCGTCGCCGTCGCGACCGACGCGTATCGAGTTGGGCACCGGCATTCTCAACCCATACACGCTGCACCCAGGCGAGATAGCGATGTTTGCCGCCACGATGGACGAACTCAGCGGCAGCCGCTTCAACCTGGGGCTGGCGGCGGGTGCGGGCGAATTTCTCAAGTGGGTGGGCATCGAGCAAGGGGCAACCCTGGCGGCGCTGCGTGAGACCATCGAGGCCGTTCGGCGGCTGCAGGCGGGCGAGCGGGCGGCGATCGAAGGGCGCTTCCTGCACTGGAGCAATGAGGCCTATCTGCGCTTTACCGCGCCCCGCTGCACGCCCATCTACATTGGCGCCATGGGGCCAAAGATGCTGGCGCTCAGCGGCGAACTGGCGGATGGCGCGCTGCCGCTGCTCTTCCCGCCCGAGCACTATTTTGGCGTGCTGCCCTATCTGCAAGAAGGAATGGCGCGGCGCCACGCCGGGCTTGGGCGAGCTGGACCTGGCAGCCTGCATCTGGGTTTCGCTCGCCGACGATCGCGCCGCGGCCCGCCGTGTGCTGGCGCAGAAGATCGCCTATTACGGCCATGCGCTTGGGCCGCTGATCTGGGACCGGCTGGGCCTGGTCAAAGAGGACTTTGCGCCGATCGAGCAGGCCATGATGGTCGAGCGCGACGAGGAGAAGGCGATCTGCCTTGGTGGACGAACGAATGCTGCGCATTGGCATCGTCGGCGGCGCCAGCGATGTGATCGAGCGGCTGGAGCCGCTGGTGGCGGCCGGGGCGCGCCACCTCAGCTTTGGGCCGCCGCTGGGGCCGGACCCGCTGCAGGCAGTGCAGCTGCTGGGGCAGGTCGTGCGGCATTTTGCGTGATCGGCGCTCATTCCAGCGGAACGGCGCTGACGTCGTCGTGGCGCAGGGTGCGTGTGCCCACGCGGTCGACGCGCATGATCAGCCGGCAGGCGGGGTCGGGGCAGGTGATGCGGGCGTCGGTTTCCATCCAGTCCGCCGGATGGTTGTGCCGCTGCTTGGCAGGCAGCAGCGGCAGCGTCGACTGCAGGGCGTAGACGCAGAAGTCCTTGCCCTCGGGCAGCGAGAGCTTGCCGCCGCGCAGGTAAAAGCAGTCGCCGACGGCCATGTTGCAGGTGCAGTGGCCCTCGATGGCCTCGACGACTACGGTCAGGTCGTACAGTTCAAAGTGATCGCTGTGTTTCCATGGCCGAGTACGGGGCAATGTCCCCGGGCCTAGGTCGAACCAGGATGGGCCGGCGTCAGACGATGCCCGGGCGCACATGCTAGTGCAGTGTTACTTCTGCTCGTTCAGGGTTACGGTGTTGGTCTGGCCGTCAAACGTGCCGATCGGCATCAAAGTCCGTGCCGTCGGCGTTCGTCTTGAAGATGGTGTAGTAGGCGATCGCCTGGTCGCCGTTTGCGTCCAGGAAGGCCTGGAAGGCGGTGCCGATGTAGTGGTCGGAAATCCACGGCAGGATGGCCTTGACAGCCTTGCCGTCGTTGCCGCCGCTGAGCATGCTCAACATGGCGATGTTGGCGGCATCATAGGCGTAGTTGGTGAAGGGGCCCGGCTCGGCGCCGTCGTACTTGGCCTTGAAAGCGTCGATAAACGGCTGCGTGTTGGGGTTCTGCTGGTCGGCAAACGAGACCGACGTCAGCCCCACCTTGGCCAGGAACTCGGCATGCGCCGGGTCGCCCAGGATCTCCTTGTTGACCAGGTTCTCGACACCCAGCCAGTCGACCGTCGCCATCACCGGGTCGGCCACCGCCTGCTGCAGCAGCTTCTGCGCGTCGCCCAGGAAGCAGATGCAGAAGAATGCCGTCTTGCCCGTGGCGGAAAGCCGCTCGATCTCGGCGCTCACCTTGGCGGCCTCGCCGGAGAGATCGGCCGGCTCAGGCGCATACTTGGTGACCGAAACTTCCTTGCCGCCCTTTTCCTTGAACAGCTGCGTGAACAGGTCCGACAGGCCGTTGCCGAAGGGATCGTCCACGGCCAGGATCACGATGTTCTCGTAGCCACGCGCGGCGCAATCTCGGCAAAGGCGCGCGCCGCATAGGTGTCGGGCGGATACATCACGCGGAAGATGTTGTCGTCCGGAATTGCGCCGGGGATACCGCTGGAGGCAGGCGCGACGATGACGATGTCGTTCTCGTCAACGAACTGCTTGGCGCCCAGCACTTCGCTGGTGGTCAGCGGGCCGACGACGACCTTGGCGCCGCTCGACTGCACGACCGTCTGCACGGCCTTGGACGCGCCGTCGGGCGTACCTTCGGTGTCGGCGCTGGCCGTCTGGAAGCGTACATTTGTGCCGGCCGCTTCCATCTGGGCGTTCATCTGCTCGACGGCCAGGTCGACGCCGCGGCCAAAGTCGACGCCGAACGAGCCGAGCGAACCGGTAAAGGGCAGGGCTATGCCCACCACGTACGTCTGCGGCCCGGCGGTAGTGGCAGCCGGCACGCCTCCCTGCACTGCGGTACAGGCGCCCAGCAGCGCAGCCAGCAGCGCCAGCGCGGCTACCTTTAGCCAATGCTTGTGTAACATCGGTGCTCCTTCTTCTCTGTCTCTCATGGGTTGCGAATCGCTGTTGCTTGTGGACTGTCCCTGGAACCGAGCGCCGGCGCTTGGAGGGGATGTCGTGCTGCCGTCATGGTGCCGGCCCACAGAACGCGCAAACTATACAACAGTTTGACACCTGTCGCAAACAGCTTTTCAATGAGAGCTTAGCTATGTCTGAATACTCTTCGCGACTGATTACAAGCCTGCAGAATCAACAGGTCAAGCAGGTGGCCAAACTAGAGAAGCGCGGCGAACGCGAGCGCGAACGGCTGCTGCCGGTGGAAGGCAGCCGCGAGGTGAGCCGCGCCCTGGCCGCGGGCCATGTCCCGGTCGCCGCCTATGTCTGTCCCGAACTGGCGGGCGGCGCCGAGATGGCGCCTGTCCTGCAGACTTTGGAGCAGATGGAACGGGCCGGCCGCACGCGCCTTTACACGGTCACGCCAGACGTCTATGCCAAGCTGGCGATGCGCGAGTCAAGCGGCGGCGTGCTGCTGGTCATCCCTTACCTGCAGACGCGCCTCGACGCCTTGTCCTTGCCACCTGCACCGCTCGTGGCCGTGGTCGAAAATGCCGAGAAGCCGGGCAACCTGGGCGCAATCCTGCGCACCGCCGATGCTGCCGGCGTGGATGGGCTGATCGCCTGTCACAGCCCTGGGCAGGCGGCGGGCACCGACGTTCACAATCCCAACACCGTGCGCGCCAGCCTCGGCACCATCTTCAGCGTGCCCTTGGCGGAGGCACGGGAGTGAGCAGGTCATTGCCTGGCTGCGCGCGCAGGGCATTCGTATCGCGGCGTCCACACCCGAAGGTGCGACACGTTATACGGACTGCGACCTGCGCGGTCCGCTTGGCGATCGTGCTGGGCAGCGAAGCGCACGGGCTCACGCAGCCGTGGCTGGATGCCGCCGATGTGCGCATGTACATTCCCATGCACGGCCAGGCCGACAGCCTCAACCTTGCCGCCTCTGCCGCCATTTTGCTCTACGAGGCGGTACGCCAACGGCAGCCAACCCAACCATGACGACGATGACGCCAACCATAATGATGGGCCGCTATGCCAGTGCAGCAACCCGCTAAGCGCACATCGCGGCTGCCTGCCGTACGCGGGCTCACGCTTGCCGTGCTCGTTTTTGTGGCCCTGGGCGTGCTTTTTTACGCGCCGGTGCTGAGCGGCCTGCGCACATTCCCGGACGGGGACTTCACGCATCATTTCCTGCCGTTCAGCCTGTTCCAGCAGCAAGAGATGCTTGCAGGACGGCTGCCCGTCTGGAACCCGTACACCTACGGCGGTCACCCGTTTCTGGCCGACGTGCAGGCGGCGGTCTTCTACCCGATTTCTACCCTGCTGCTGGGGCTTACGCTGCCCTGGCGGGATGCAGGGACGCGCCTGTACTTCCTCCAACTGGAGGCCGTGCTGCAGGTGGTGCTGGCGGGCATCTTCACCTTTGTGCTTGCGCGCCAGCTGACAGGCAGCTTCTGGGCCGGGCTGCTGGCCGGCATCTGCTTTGCGTTTTCGGGCTACCTGACCGGCTATCCGCCGGCGCAGCTGGCCGTGCTGCGCACGGCGATCTGGCTGCCGCTGCTGCTGTGGCTGCTGCTGCGCATGGTGGCGGAGCCACGGCGCTGGCGGTGGTGGATGGCGACAGGAGTGGCGATTGCCGTGGCCTTTCTGGCCGGCCACGCACAGACGTTTCTCTACGTGGCGTACACGGCTGCGGCCTGGGCCATCCTGCTGTTTGTGCTGCGCTGGCGGTCGCTGGCGGCGCGTGACCGCGGCCTACTGGCGGCGGCTTTTCTGGCGAGCGGGCTGCTGGCCCTGGGGCTCAGCGCCGCGCAGCTGCTGCCCAGCGCCGAGTTTGCCGGGTTGAGCGTACGTGCCAATGTGGACTACGCCTTTGTTGCCGGGGGCTTTCCCCTGCAGGATACATGGCAGCTGCTGCTGCCGGCCGTACTCACGCAGTACTCGCCGCTCTACATTGGGGTCATCGGGCTGGGATTTGCCTGGCTGGGCATATGGTTTGTCTTTAGCCGCCAGTCACAGGCGATCGACAGGCGCGGTCTGGACGCCATCGCCGCGTGCAGGCGCCGCGTTCTTTCTGGCGGCTGGCGGTGCTGGCCCTGCTGCTCTCCTATGGCGGCAACGGCTTTCTCTACCCGATCTTCTATCGGTTTGCTCCCGGCTGGAACCTCTTTCGCGGCCAGGAACGCGCCGCCTACCTGGTTGCGCTTGGGCTGAGCGTGCTGGCGGGCTACGGTGCGTTGGCCAGCCAGGTGATGCCGCAGCGCAGCCGCTCCTGGTGGGCCACGGCGTACGCCGCCATCGTAATCGGTGCCATCTACCTGTTTGGCCT
This sequence comes from uncultured Chloroflexia bacterium, assembly GCA_963701415.1. Taxonomy (GTDB): domain Bacteria; phylum Chloroflexota; class Anaerolineae; order Caldilineales; family Caldilineaceae; genus Fredericiella. The sequence goes on along the minus strand of CAVPAH010000009.1, from coordinate 537,732 downwards.
GCTCTGGCAGCTGCCGGGCCGCACGGCCATCGGGCAGGGCCAGTTTCTGGTTGTCGCGGCCCTGACGGTGACGCTGGTTTCCGTTTATCGCCGTGCTGCTGCGCACGCCCGGCTGGAGCCGGCGGCGCTGGCTGTGGCTCGTGGGGCTGGCGGCGGCCAACCTATTCGTGGTCAACATGGGCACAAATGTCGGCGACTTTGACCCGGCGCGCAAGACAATTCTTGCGCCCGAGGTACAAGCCGTGCAGGCGGCAGCAGCGGCCACAGCCGCCGATGCCAACGGCCTGCCCGGCCGCGTGTATAACGAGTTTCGGAGCTACGAAGACTACGGCATGCGCGCCGGCGTCGAAGATGTGTGGGGATCCAGCCCGCTGCGCCTCGGCCGCTATGCGGCGCTCTTTGAGGAGTTCCCGCTCGACCGCATGTGGCGGCTGCTGGGCGTAGAACATGTGCTCACATGGCGCAAGGAGCTGTTTGGCCCCAGCGAACTCCTGGGCGAGTTCCCGCAGGCAACCGACACGACCTATCTGCACCGGCTGCCCGAGCCGCACCCGCGCGCGTGGTTGGTCGGCGCGGTGCGGCCGGCAGACGACGAAGAGGCATTGGCGCTGCTCGCCGACCACCAGTTCGACCTGGACACGACGGCCGTGTTGGCCCCCACAGAACCTGCCGGCGACGTTCAAGGCGCCGGTGCAACAGCGGGCGCAGCAAGTTCGACCGGTCGGCCAAAGCCCAGGTGCAGCTGCAGCAGCGCGGCCCGGCCAACCTGCATGTGGAGGTGCAAGACTCGGCTGGGGGGCTGCTGGTGATTGCAGAGAACTGGATGCCCGGCTGGCGGGTGCAGAATGTCACGTGCGCCGGCGGCTGCCCCGAACGAAGCGCCGCTGGGCCTGCCAGCCTTTGCACCACAGCGCGCCAATCTCACGCTTGATCGGCGTACCGGTTCCCGCGGGTTCCTTCACCTTCGACCTTGTTTATCAACCTGACAGCATCCGTGTGGGCCTGTGGATCAGCGGTGCGACCCTGCTGGTTCTGGTCGTGCTGGCCGCCTGGCGCTGGCTGGCGCGCAGAAAGCCTGGAAAGGCTCCTGCATGAAGCGTATCAACCGGCGTCTGGACTCCTGCGCCTGTCGCTGCTGGCCATCTTGCTGCTGCGGCGTTTGCGCTGCGGCTCTATCGTCTCGACTACCAGGAACTGCGGGGCGACGAGGCGTTTGGCTACTTCTTCAGCCAGCGCCCCTACGGGGAGATCGTCGACGCCACCATTGCGCTGGCGGAGCCGCACCCGGTCGCATCGTATTTCGTGCAGAAGGCATGGCTGGGGCTGGCAGGTGACGGCGAGTTTGCGCTGCGTTTCCCCGGCGCCTGGTGGGGGGTGCTGGCGGTGGCGCTGGTCTACCGGTTGGGCCGCCGCATCGGCTACCGGCCGCTGCCGGCCGCGGTGGCCGCGCTCCTGCTGGCGCTCAGCCCCTACGCCATCTGGCACGCCCAAGACGCCCGCATGTATGCGATGAGCCTGGCGCTGACGACCGCCGCCGTCCTGCTTGGCATCGAGGCGCTGGAGCGGCGGCGCTGGCCGTGGGCGGTTGCCTACATCCTGGCGGCCTCCCTGGCGCTGCACACCCACTACTACGCCGTCTTTGTGCTGGTGGCGCTCAACCTGTTTGTCCTGCTGTGGATGGAGTTTGCCCGGCGCATGCGCCCGATGTTCGTCACCTGGCTGCTCTGGCAGGTGCTGGTGGTGGCGCTCTATCTGCCCTGGCTGGTGCGCGCCGGCAGCATCTTGTCGCGGCTACGGCGGCAACGGCGACTCGCCTGACCTGTTCTCGGCCCTGCAGCGGGCGCTGACGGTCTTTGCCGCCGGCGAGAGCGCACTGCCGGGCAGCCAGACGATCTGGATGCTGGTCGGCGGCCTGCTGCTCCTCATCGGCATCGTCCGGCTGGCGCTCGGCAGCACGCGCGATCTGCGCAACCTCGGCCTGCTGGTCCTCTATCTTGGCGTGCCGCTGCTGGCCACCTGGTGGGGTGCGCAGTCGCGGCCGATCTTCAACGAACGCTACCTGGTGGCCGCCCTGCCGCCTTTCTATCTGCTGATGGCGGCAGCAGTTGACCTGCGCCCGCTGCCGCGCCGCAATCGTCCGCGGTGCTCGCCTGCGGTTTCGGCGCTGCTGGCCGGCGTACTGATCGTCGGGATGAGCCTTTCGCTTGTGCGCGCTTACAGCGATCCTGCCTACAGCAAGACGCGCGGCTGGCGCGAGCTGGCGGCGGCCATCACGCGTCTCAGCGCAGGGCTGCCGCCCGAACGCGTGCGCGTGGCACAGAATTTTCCCGACCCGACCTTGTGGTACTACTACCGCGGCCCAGTCGAGCACCTGGTGCTGCCGCCGCAGGCCAACGACGCCGCAGGGCGCGCGCAGCACCGCCCAGGCACTCGCCAGCCAGGGCATCCAGCGCGTGATTCTGCCGGTGCAGCCTGCCGCCAACTGGGATGCCGGCGGTCTGGCGACCATGGCGCTTGACGGCTGGTTCGACCGCGCGGCGCAACTCAGGAGGGCGTGTGGCCGGTGCAAGTCTATGCCCAGCCCGCCGGCGCCCTCACGCCTGTCGATGCCGCATTCGACGATGGCGTCACGCTGCGTGGCTTCGTGGCTGCGCCCGACACGCTTGCGCCGGGGGGGCTGCTCACCGTGCACCTCGACTGGGCATCTACACCGGGCACAGGCACGGCGAACACGGCAGGTGCGGTGAGGAGCGCAAGGTCTTTGTCCAGCTCCTCGACGCCGGCGGCCAGCTCGTCGCCCAAGATGACCGGCCGCTCGTGCTGAGCGCCCCGCGTGCAGCCGGCAGCGGCCTGGCGGTCTACGGACTGGTGCTGCCCGCCAAACTTGGCGCCGGCCCCTACCAGCTGATCGCAGGCATCTATGACCCGGCGCAGGAGGGCGCGCCCCGGCTGAAGACGCAAGGACGGCGCCGACCACGTCGTGCTGCGCAGCTACGACTGAACCGGTCAGGCAACACCTGGAGCGCAGGCGGCGTCGCATGGAACGCTTACGGGGCAAGTAGCGTATAATAACGGGCCTGTACGGCCCAGCGCCAACTGAGCGCCCGGCACCCAGACCGTGGGTGAATACGCGGCGTCAGGGCGTTGCGTTCCTAGTGTAGCAAGCCTGATGCGTTTACGAGTCCTACCTACTGTCCTCGCAATTGTCCTGCTCAGCATTGTCCTAGTTGTCGTGCTCGGCGCCTGGCGCCGCGGCGCGGCGGCGTTGAATGTCGCTCGCAGCAGTGCGGCATTGTTGGAATTGGCGCCCACACCCGTTGACCCGGCGTCCGGCGAGCGTCACCTGCCCGGCAGCACCGCGACGCCCTGGCCTACGGCGACGCCGACGTTGGAACCGACGGCCACGCCGCTGCCGCCGACACCGACCCCGACACCGCTGCTCTTTCAGCCGGCACAGCCTACGGTCCTGCTGGCGGGTCTCCGGCACGAATGGCAGACATGGAACAACTGCGGTCCGGCGACGATTGCCATGAATCTGAGCTACTTTGGCAGCACCATCGACCAGGCACAGGCCGGAGCGGTGCTGCGGCTCTCGGCCGACGACAAGAACGTCAGCCCCTACGAGCTGGTGGCGTACGCGCAGCAGCAGGGCTATGTCAGCCAGCGGCTGGTCAACGGCTCGACCGACCTCGCGCGCACGCTGCTCAGCAACGGCATTCCGGTGCTGGTTGAAACCTGGCACGAAGATGGGCCGGATGACGGCATGGGCCATTACCGCCTGCTGGTCGGATACGACGATGCGCTCGCAGACGTGGACGGTCTACGACTCGTACGATCGCACCAACTTGATCTCTGTCGAGCCCTACGGCGGCCTGCGCTTCTCGTTTGGCGAGATGGACAACCTATGGAAGGTGTTCAACCGTGCGTTTGTGCTCGCCTACCCGCCTGACCGTGCGCCGGTAGTCGACGCGATCCTGGGAGCCTACAATGTCACACCCCAGACGATGTATGCGGCTGCGGCTGTAGAGGCACAGGCGGAACTGACCGCCAACCCGGCGGACGCGTTTGCCTGGTTCAACCTGGGCAGCAGCCTGACGGCGCAGGGGCAGTTCGGTGAAGCTGCGGGGGCGTTCGACCAGGCGCGGGCGATTGGCCTGCCCTGGCGTATGTTCTGGTACCAGTTCGAGATTTTTGAGGCGTACCTTGCGCTGGGACGGGCGCAAGACGTCGTCGCGCTGGCAGACCAGGTGAATGCGGTCACGACCAGCATTGAAGAGATTCACTACTGGCGGGGGCGTGCCCTGGCCATGCTGGGGGATACGGCAGGAGCAGCGCAAGCCATTCAGGAGTCCCTTGCGCTCAACCCGTCTTTTGTGCCGGCCCAGCAAGCGGCGGCCGAGTTGAACTAGTTCAATGTCCCGGGGACATTTGGGCGTGCGCCATTTGTCCGCGCCGCCCCGATGCGGTAAATTGACTGGTAATGTCGATCCTGCAGAGCACCTATCGCAGCGCCCAGAATATCTTTTTTTCGCCCAACCACCTTGTGCGAGGGGTGGCGCTTGGAGCCGTATTGGTTGCCGGGGCGCTGCTGATTGCGCTCTTTATCGGCGTAGCGGGCCCGCTGCTGGCACTGGTAGCTGCCGCATCCCTCATTGCGGGGGTGCTCATCCTGGCCGACACGCACTGGGGCTTTGTCGCCCTCTGCGGCGTCGTCTTCCTCCTGCCTTTTGCCAGCCTGCCCTTCTCTGTGGGCTTTAAACCGACCTTTCTCGACCTGGCACTGGGTGCGCTCTTTTTTGTCTGGTTCTTCAAATTAGTGATCGGGCAGCAGCGAGAGTTTGTCGCCTCGCCCCTAGGCATCCTGGTGGCGCTCTTTCTGTTGATCGCCGTCTTCAGCTTTGCGCTGGGGCTCACGCACAGCCCCGCCAACATGTTCTTGCTGCGCCGCTTCCTGGAAATCCTGTTGGGCGTGACCCTTTTCTTTGTCACCATCAACACCGTGCGCAGCGAAACCGAGATTGATTGGGTCACGCGCTGGATCGTGCTGGGCGGCTGGGGCTGCGCGCTGATTGCCGTTGCATTTTATGTCATGCCGCAGGCGTGGACGATTGGGATCCTCGACCGGCTGGGTCGTTTTGATTATCCTGGCGGGGCAGGCGCCCTGCGCTATATCGAGGACGACCCTAATGGCGTCATGCGTGCTATCGGCACGGCGGTCGACCCGAATGTGCTTGGCGGGATGATGATCCTGGTGACGGCACTACTGGTACCGCAGTTCGTGGCCAAGCGCACACTCTTTCCGCGCTGGTTGACTGTTGTCATGCTGGCTACGTCAGGTATAGCGCTCTACCTGACCTACAGCCGTTCGGCACTGCTGGGTTTGGCTTCGGCCATCGCCATGCTCGCCGTGCTGAAATATCGCCGCCTGATCCCGTGGATGATCGTGGCAGCCCTGCTTATCCTGCTGCTGCCCGTCACGCAAGGGTACGTCGAGCGCCTGCTCGAAGGTTTTTCAGGGCAGGACCTGGCGACACAGATGCGGTTTGGCGAGTACAAGGATGCGCTGATCTTGATCCAGCGTTATCCGCTGTTTGGTGTCGGCTTCACCGGCACGCCCGACATGGACATCTACCTGGGCGTCAGCATGCTCTACTTGATCATTGCCGAGAATATGGGGGTGATCGGGCTTGCCATCTTCCTCGCCGTCATGGTGGGCTTCTTCGCCATGGCGTTGCGAGCGTGGCGCGGGGGGCTAAGCCCTAGCCTCGAGCCGATCCTGTTGGGGTTCATGGGCGCCATCCTCGGCGCGCTGGTCAGCGGCATCTTCGATCACTACTGGTTCAACATGACCTATCCGCACATGACCGTGTTGTTTTGGCTGTATGTAGGCATGGCGACGGCGACGATCCTGGTCAACAAGTCGAACCCACAGGAGTGACTGCAGCGCTTCTGCGTCTAGGTCAAGTGTCCGTATTCACCAGTGGTGGAGCATGCTACAATCTCAGTTTAAGGGATTGTAGACTCTTCCAGCGCGCTGATGTGGCGCGGTTTAACAGAAGGCAGCCATGCTCGCAACCTACATGCACGTGGCGGACGCAGTCGCGCCCGCCCAGCCACACGAGACGTTGACGCTTACCATCGCAAGTCTTCATGTATCGAAATCTGATATCGAGCGCATCCGCACGCTCGGCTGGCCGCTGACGTACGAAGTCGCCGGTCACACAGTTGTGTTGACCCTGCCCGCAACGATCACAAATAATGAGAAGCTCAATGAGTTTCTGGCGCAGCTGTGCATGCTGGGTTACAGCAGGTACATTGCCGACCTTGTGCGTTGGGCGTGCGCGGAAAACTTTGAATGTCTGCAGCTCGACGATCTATGTGAGCCCAGCGATCGCCTGCCGATCTTTGTGGGCTAGAGCGTGCGCGACTAGCTGCAACCGCCCACGAGCTTTTCGCTCAACTCGTCGACACGGCTGAAGCTCTCGTTCGGGGACTGCGCAAGCAAGGCCTCGTAGTTGGTGTAGCCCCAGGCAACGGCCCCAAACGCCATGTGTACCTGCCGGGCGGCATCAGCGTCACGAATCTCGTCGCCGATCAGAATCGACTGCTCGGATGCAATGCGGCTGTGGCGCAGGACAGTCTTGAGCTTGGACGACTTGCCAAACACTGCCGCCCCACACTCAAAATAATCGATCAACGCCGAATTCGCCTGGCCTAACACGCGGCGGATGTTTTGCTCGGCGTTTGAGCTCACGACCGCCAAAACCGCGCCGCTGGCGTGCAAACACTGGAGCTGCCTTTCAATTCCATCAAACAGCAAAATGTGGTCGATCTGCTGCCCCATCAACCGGTGCACATGTGCGGCCATGATTGGGACCTTCCACATTGGCACACCCAACTGCTGCATCAACGTTTTGGCGTCCAGCACGCGCAGCGTTTCATGTTCGGAAGGGTCGATGCGGCGAAAGCCATATTGATCGGCAAATTGGTTTACCACGCCCGCGGCCCAGGTAAATGAATCAGCCAAGGTGCCGTCAAAATCGAAGATTATCAGCCGGTAGTTCGTCATTGCTCATTTTGATCCGTGGTCAAAAAACAGTCGGTACGGTCAGCGGCAAGGCCTTAAGCGTACTGCGGCACAAAAATATAGCAGGAACGCCGCAACATGGGAATTTCCATGCTTATCGGCAGTCAACTGCACATGGTACAATACTTTTCATGAACGCCAGATCTTGAAACCCGCACGAATGAATTCGGCACGATTACTTTGGAGCCAACTCCCGCCTCGGCACCAGTTGGCGGCAGCTCACTTACGCGCGGGCGCCGGCCTGAATGGCTGCGCGTACGGCCCGTAGACAGCCCCAAATACCGTGAGCTCTATGGCCTCTTCCGCGGCAAGCATCTGCACACAGTCTGCGAGGAGGCCATGTGCCCCAACATCGGCGAATGCTGGGGCCGCGGCACGGCAACCTTCCTGCTGATGGGCGACACCTGCACGCGCTCGTGCGGCTTCTGCAAGATCAAGACCGGCCGCGGCGGCTCGCTTGACCCGGACGAACCGCGCCGCGTGGCGGAATCGTCCAGGCCATGGGGCTCAGCCACGCCGTGCTGACCAGCGTCAACCGCGACGAGCAGCCCGATGGCGGCGCGTGGGTCTTTGCCGAAAGCATCTACTGGATTCGCCAGCTCCAGCCCGGCTGCACCATCGAGGTGCTGATCCCCGACTTTCGCGGCGACTGGGCGGCGCTGCAGGCGGTGATGGACGCCAAGCCCGGAGATCCTTAACCACAACACCGAGACGGTACCGCGCCTTTACCGCACGGTGCGCCCACAGGCCAAGTACATGCGCAGCATGGAACTTCTGCAGCGCGCCAAGCGCATGGACGGCGAGGCGCTGACCAAGTCCGGCATCATGCTGGGCTTGGGCGAGACGTGGGATGAAATTCTGCAGGTGATGGACGACCTGCGTGCCCACGACGTGGACATCATGACCATCGGCCAGTACCTTGCAGCCGAGCCGCTTTCACCTGCCCATTGAGCGCTACTACACGCCCGACGAGTTTGCCCGCCTCAAGGAAGAAGGCGAGCGCCGCGGCTTCCGCTGGATGGAATCCGGCCCGCTCGTGCGCTCCAGCTACCACGCCGACGGCCAGGCCCATCTGAGCCCACGCAAACTGTAGCGTCAGTACTGACGCCTGAACGTCCTCGTTTCACCACCCGGTCACACGGTGAAGTGTGGTGGTTCGAGCGAGCATTGATCGATTCGCTTACGCCGTCCCAAACTGGCGGTCGCCCGCATCGCCCAGGCCCGGCCAGATATAGCCGCTGGGGAACCCGTCAGCGGGGCCGGTCAGCCGCTCGTCCACGGCCGCGACATGAATCGCCACGTCAGGGAAGTGGCTGTGCAGCAGGGCGATGCCCTCGGGCGCGGCCACCAATCCCACGAACTTGATACGCGACACGCCCCACGCTTGAGCACTTGCACTGCCGCCGTAGCCGAACCGCCGGTGGCCAGCATCGGGTCAGAGCACCAGGCACAGTTCGACCGTGGGCGCGATCGGCAGCTTGTTGTAGTACGACACCGGCTTGAGCGTGCGCTCGTCGCGATACAGCCCCAGGTGCCAGACTTCGGCCTGCGGCAGCAGCTGCCATGCACCCTCGACCATGCCCAATCCGGCGCGCAAAATCGGCACCAGGCCGACCTTTTCGACCATGTATGCGCCTCGCATCGTGGTGAGAGGCGTCTCGATCTCGCACGGGCCTACCTGCAAGTCCTGCGTTGCCTCGTAGACCAACATTGTCGCCAACTCGCCGATCAGTTCACGGAACTTCTTGGGTTCCGTCTCTCGGCGGCGCAGGAGCGTCAGCTTGTGCTGGGCAAGCGGATGCCGAGACACAAACACATTTGCGGTCATAGCAGCGATCACGGCAGGTTGTGCTGCCGGCCTCCTACCATTCGATTTGTCGCTGCGGGCGATTGCGGCGGCCGAGACGTTCGACTTCCTGCTGGCACGTGACACACATCGTGGCGTCAGGCTTCACCTCCAGGCGCTCCGGCTCGATCGGCTTGCCGCAACGTTGGCAGGTCCCATAATCCCCCTTTTCCATCGACTTGAGTGCAGTCTCAATGTCGACGAGACGCCGTTCCAGGACGGCGATCAGAGCTGCATTCTTTTCGCGCTCGAACACCTCGGAGTCACCTTCGTCGGGTTCCACGTCGACTTCCGCCTGCAGAAACTCACGCAGGTGGGTCAACTCGTCGTTGATATGGCCCTGCTCGTCGAGCAGCCTTGCTCGTTCCTGCGTAATATGATCGTCGTTGTTCATGCTGTTTCTCCTCCACAGGCAGGGGTTGTGGGGCTGCCAGCTTCCCGGCAAGCACACCGCCTGTGGTTGCAAAAAGGGATAAATGCCACGAACTGCAGTAAGTGAAAAGCAGCAGCGCACATGCGCTGCCCACAATGCCAAATGGCAGACAGTTTATACCAGCTTTTGCTCGTTTGGTCAAATCAAAGTACACTAGAACAAATGAACGATTTGCAGCGACTATGACCGACGAACGCAGCCATACGGGCCGGACGCCCAATCAACGCAAAAACTTTGTGGAACCTGGCGCCGGTGACCAGGCCAGGGACCGAGCGTGTACCTGAACGCGCCGAGCGCGAGGCGGCTCGCAGCGTCGCCGGCGAGTCGCAACCCGGCGACAAGCAGGTGGATCACGCCCTCCGCCCCCGCTCGCTGCAGGAGATGATCGGCCAGGAACGGCTGCGCGACAAGATGCAGATCCTAGTGGAAGCGGCGCGGCAACGTGGCGAAGCGCTAGATCATGTACTATTTTATGGTCCTCCGGGCTTAGGTAAGACCACCCTGAGCTTCGTGCTCGCTCATGAGATGGGTGCTAATATCAAGGTCACGGCGGGCCCTGCAATTGAAAAGCAGGGCGATCTGGCCGCTATTCTCACCAACCTACGCAAGGGCGATATTCTCTTTATCGACGAGATTCACCGCCTGGGCCGCGCCGTGGAGGAGATCCTCTACCCGGCCATGGAGGACTTCTCACTCAACATCGTGGTGGGAAGCGGCCCCGGTGCACGCAATATCCAGTTGAGCCTGCCCAAGTTTACGGTGGTTGGAGCGACGACGCGGCTGGCGCTGATGACCTCGCCGCTGCGCGCCCGCTTTGGCGTGGTCGAGCGTTTTGACTTCTATGACCAACCCGCCGTGCAGGAGATCGTGATGCGCGCCGCTCGCCTTCTCAACGTCCCCATCGACCTGGAAGGGTCGCGGGCCATTGCCCGCCGCGCCCGGGGCACCCCACGCGTGTCGCTGCGCCTGCTGCGCCGCCTGCGCGACTATGCCCAGGTGCGCGCCGAAGGCCGCATCACGGCCGATGTTGCCGACCAGGCGCTGTCCCTGCTTGAAATTGACGAACTTGGTCTGGACGATCTGGACCGCCGCGTGCTCGACGCCCTGATCAACAAGTTTGGCGGCGGCCCGACGGGGCTTGACACGCTGGCGGCAAGCATCAGCGAAGAGCCCGACACCATCATGGATGTGGTCGAGCCCTACCTGCTCCAGCTTGGCTTCCTTGACCGCACCCCACACGGGCGCGTGGCCACGCGGGCCGCCTACGCCCATATGCAGGTCGTGTACCCGGAACGGCCCGAACAGAGTGGGTTCTTTGGGTGAGTGACGTGACCTACAGCGGATTTGCGTACAGCGTGTGCAGATTTGCCGTATGCACTTCTCTGGCGGCGGGCGACTGCATCGATCCAGGCAACAGTGACTCACCTATGGTTTCGACCATCTCCCAGGATTCCCCCCGCTGCACCAGCGCCGGGACGACGCGGCGCAGGCCATGCAGATAGGCGACATCGGCTGCCAGCCGCTCCATGACGGTCAACTTGTCCTGCACCATCGCTCCGACATGAGGCACGTAGAGTTGGAAGTGATGGCTTTTGAGGATACGAGCAATCAGGCGCAGCGTATCGAGTTCCTCTTCGCCGTCGGAGCCGGCCGCTATTTGCGGCGGTACGACGGCGCTGCCGTAGATGCCCCCCAACAAGACGCCGATGGCGGGCAGATGCACGATGGCCCCCGCCTGCTGCGAGTAGACGTCGAGAAAATGCTCGCCGATGCGAATGTGCGCCACGCCGCCCGCCATCGTCTGCACCCGCGCTAACGCACCCGCAGCGTCGCCTTGGCTGCCATTTTCCTGCGTGTACAGCACCGCTACGTCGCCTTCCAGCCGAAAGCGCGTCTCCAGGTCAGGCGGCGGATCGACCACCAACAGTTGGTCTCGCCACAGCCCTACCTGATCGGGCATGACCCCCAAGCTGCGCCCCAGCACGAAGAGAGAATTGGCCGGCGGGTCGCCCTCACTAAACAGTTCCAGATCCTGATAGATTTGCAGGATGTGCGGCCCTGCACCGGAGTGCGGGTCAGGTGAGAGGTCAAAGAGTGGAATCAGGCTGGGCATGGGGGGTAATCTCGCAGGCTTCGACCACACCCAGCGCCGCCGCCAGCGAGGTCAGTTCCGCCGGCATGTCTGCAATCACCACACGGCCGTCCGGCAGAATGTAAATTTCGGTTTCTGTGGGTAGTGCCGGCCACTCGCCTGGCGCCGCACCCGTTGCTGCCGCGCCTGCTTGTGCCGCCCCATGCAAGGGTTCAGCCATTGGAGAGGTTCACGTCGACGCGGTTGTCATCCTCATAGTACTCGCCCGTGCGTTCCGCCTGCTCCACCTTGCCCAACTGCTCAAGCAAGGCGCTGATTTCTTCGCAGGCGCTGCCCTTTACACCCTTGATCGTATACTCCACCCGGCCGTCAGGCAGGATGGAGATTTCAATTTCTTGACTGTTCATAGCCACTCCTACTCGTACTTCAAATCCTCGCGCACCGGGCTGAAGACCTCGGCCGCCACAAAGCCTTGGGGGCCCGCCTTGGCGCTGTGCGGAACGTTGCCTGGAATAATGTACATCTCGCCCGCGCGCAGCACGAGCGGCTCGCCCGCGATCGTCAGCGTCAACTCGCCGCTCAAGACCACGCCAAATTGCTCGTGCGGATGCTTGTGCTCAGGCACGACCACGTGCGGGTCAAAGTCAACCCGCGACACCAGCATATTTTCACCCCAGAAGGTCTGGGTGCGCCCATTAGGAACGAGTTCCTTCACCTTGCGTGTGGCCAAGTCCAGGTAATACATTGTCAACTCCGGTTCATTCTCGCTTGTTTTCGGTTAATCAACTTACTCAAGGAACTAGCTCCAGCGCCGTACAGTCATGCGAATCACGTGATCCTTGCCGGTTTGCTCTTCGACCAGTGCAAAGCCCGCCTGCTCCACCTCGGCCAACACCTTGTGATAGGCGTAGCGCTGCTGGACCTGCTGCAGGGTGTTCTTGATCTGCCCCATCTGCATATCGTCGCCAACCGCCTCGTAGGCGCCCTCGTCATTGCTGCGGAAGGCAAACGTCGCCCGCTTCTGCTTGACCACTAACGGAGCCTGCTGGTTATATCCGCTCCACACATGCGTGTAGCGCTCGTTCTCAGCATACGTGAGCTTGAGATCGTCCAGCGCCCGCTTGATTAATGCCAAGTCGCGCAGTTCTGTGCGCACCTTTACAAATTTGGACATAATTCTCCCCTTTCCAGCCTTAAGCCTGTGGGGTGCAGACGTGCATCGTCCTCGCACTCCGCCTCGCTAACCTCTGATACGCTGCGGCCAGCAGCTCTACGGTATGCCAATGAACGGCATTGCCCAGCAACAAATGCGTACGGATCTGTGTCATGCAGCCGATATTGCCGGTGACGACCGCCTGTGCACCGGTGCAAGATGTTGCGGCCTTGCGCTCGCCGATCTGCGCTGCCAATTCGGGCTGCTCCAGGTTGTACGTGCCGCCGAGCCGCAGCACAACTCCCCTTCCGGGATCTCCACCAACGTCACATTGGGAATAGCCGCCAGAAGCCGGCGTGGCGGGGCCGTCACTCCCTGTGCGTGCGCCAGATGGCAGGCGTCGTGGTAGGCCACGGATCGGCTCGGGCAAGCCGCGGGTGCGCTGACAGCCGAGTTCGTCCAGAAAAACGGTGATGTCCTTGACCTGGCGCCCGAACACCCAGGCGCGCTGGCTCTCGCTTGCCGGCAAACAGCAGCGCGTACTCGTGCATGCCCGAGCCGCAGCCGGCGGCGTTGGTGATGATGGCATCCACGTCGCCGGGGAAAGACCGCAGGTTGGCGCGCGCCAGCGCGCGCCTGGTCGCCCTCACCGATGTGCAGTGACAGCGAGCCGCAGCAGCCCTGCCCGCGCGGAATGACCGTCTCGATGCCGTTCTGCGCCAGCACGCGCAGTGTAGCCCAGTTGATCTGCGGCGCCAGCACCTGCTGCACGCAGCCTGCCAGCAGCGCCACGCGGCCCGCCGCTTCGCGACCTGGCCGGATAGATCTCGGGCAGCGGCTGCGCCGGCGGCAGATCGGGGGCAGCAGGTCCAGCATCCCGCGCAGTTCGCCGGGCAGTGCGGGCGCACGACTTGCCCAGCCGGCCGCAGTCGCCGCCAGGCGGAAGCGTTCCGGATAGGGCAGCGTTTCCTTGACCAGCTGCCGCGTGACCTCGCTCAGCATCGGCCGCGTCGCGCTGTGCCTCCGCCCGCTCGCGAAAGGCGAGCAAGTGGCCGTACGGCACGCCCGACGGGCAGGCCGTCACGCACGCCATGCAGCCCAGGCAGCGGTCGATATAGGGCAGCGTCGACTCAGTCGATGCGGCCTTCCAGCGCCTCTTTCATCAGGATGATGCGCCGCGCGGCGAATCCATCTCCTCGCCCAGCACCTTGTAGGTCGGGCAGGTGGCCAGGCAGAAGCCGCAGTGGACGCGTTGTCGCATGGCCTCCGCCATGGCGGGCCCCTCGGGGCCGAGCGTTGCGATCAGTAGATCATGAGTCTGAATCGCTATGCCAGGAAGGAGAGAAGTTAGCGTCCGGATCGAGCGTGGCCTTCGCGGGCCAGGTTCTGCCTTGCCGGACGCCGATCGACGGTGCTCGCGTGCTCCCAGCACGACCAGGCTCCAACCCGATCTGCACGCGCGGTCAGGCGCTGATCAGCGCTGCAGCCGGTCTGGCCGGCCAGCCGATCCAGGCCAGGTTGCCGCCGCTGCTGTACCGGCAGCGCACCGTGTCGGCGGCGAGCAGCATCAGGGCGACGAGGCGGTCCAGCGTCAGCGGGCAGCTTGACCTACTCGGCCGACCCGCCAGGCAGCCAGGCAACGAATCGCCCGCCGCGCCAGTACTCGGCTTCGGCCTCAGCATCTACGCTGCCCGTGCCCAGCCACGCGCCACGTCGCAAGCGCTGGGGCAGCACGGCCGCCTGCCGGCCCAGTCGCACCAGAACCGCGGCTCCGGCCGCACCCGGCAGAGCCATGGGATCGTCGATGCGCGATCGAGCGCCTCCAAGTCAAAGCGCGTCGTAGCAAGGCGGCGCAATACAGCGATCGCGCCGCTGCGTCCGCTACGTCCACGCGCAGCGTGCCGTAGGTCGGGGGCTGCGGAAAGACCTTGAAGCTCACCTCCACCAGCACGCCGAGCCGACCCAGGCTGCCGATCAGCAGCTTGTGCTGGTCAAAGCCCGCCGCATTCTTCACTACCTTGCCGCCGCTGCGGACCAGGCGGCCTTGGCCGTCCACAAAGCGTGCGCCGAGAAGAAAGTCGCGCAGCCCGCCATAGCGCTGGCGCCCGGCGCCGCTCAATCCTGCCGCCACTGTGCCGCCCAGGTCGCGCCGCGTGCGGCAAGCGGGGGTCGAACGGCAGGTACTGGCCGTGCTCGCGCCAGCTCTGCCTCGATGGCCGCCAGCGGCGTGCCGGCCAGCGCCGTAAACACGAACTCGCCGGTCGTATTCGAGGATGCCGGCCAGGCGCGCTAACTCCAGCACGTCTCGCTCAGCACCTCGGTCCGGCGCAGCCGCACGGCCGAGAGCTGCGGCGCCACTTGGCAACGTGCGGCTCAGCGCCGTTTTGGTGCCGCCGCCGCGCGACCACAGTGCGGCGCGCTGCCACTGCCGCTTGCACGTCGGCCACCGACTCGGCGGCATAGATCTGGATGGTTCAGGGATACGTGCAGGCATGGACGCCCTACTCGCGTGAAATGACACCGGCACGTTCCAACGGATGCGGTCCGTGCGCCGCCAGGGCCGGCGCCTCGCCGTCCGGGAACATCTTGCCGCGATTGGCGATCTCGCCTGGGTCGATGCCGCGGCGCAGTTCGGCCATGACCTCCAGATCGGCTCGCTAAACATGGCGGGCATGAAGCGCCGCTTCTCCATGCCCACGCCGTGCTCGCCGGTGATCGAGCCGCCCAGGTCGATGCACATGGCGAGGATCTCGCCGGCCAGTGCCTCGGCGCGCTCCAGTTCGCCGGGCTTGCGGCCGTCGTACAGGATCAGCGGGTGCAGGTTGCCGTCGCCGGCATGAAAGACATTGGCCACGCGGATGCCGTAGCTTCGCGCTCAGCCGCTCGATCGTCGCCAAGCGCCTCGCCCAGGCGGCTGCGCGGCACCACGCCGTCCTGCACGATGTAGTCGGGGCTGAGGCGGCCCACGGCCGAAAAGGCGCTCTTGCGCCCCTTCCAGATGCGGGCGCGGTCGGCGTCATCCTTGGCAACGCGCAGGTCAGGGGCCCGATGCCTCGATCACCTGCAGCAGATGCGCAAACTCGGCCTCGACCTGGACGCTCTCGCCCTCCAGTTCGACGATCAGCAGGCGCCGCGGCATCGCTGGGTAGCCGGCATGGACGGCCTGCCTCGGCGGCCTGGATCGCCAGGTTGTCCATGATCTCGAGCGCGCCCGGCAGCAGGCCGGAGGCCACCACCTGAGCCACGGCGTCGCCGGCGCGCCTCACGAGCGACATAGGCCGCCAGCACCGTGCTTGTACATCTCCGGGCTTGGGCATCAGGCGCAGCGTGATCTCGAGCGCGATGCCAAAGAGCCCTTCGCGACCGACGAAGAAGCCTGCCAGATCCGGTCCCGACCTGCTTCCAGGCTCTCGCCGCCCAGTTGCACGACTGCGCCGTCGGGCAGCACGGCCTTGATGCCGAGCACGTGGTTGCTGGTCATGCCGTACTTGAGGCAGTGCGCGCCGCCCGAGTTGAAGGCCACGTTGCCGCCGATCGTGCAGATCAACTGGCTGGAGGGGTCGGGGGCGATAGTAGAGGCCGTAGGGCGCGGCGGCCTTGGTCACATCGAGGTTGATCGACGCCCGGCTCCACGACGGCGATGCGCTGTCTCCGGATCCAGTCGCAAGATGCGGTTGAGCCGGTTGAGCGCGATCACCAGCCCATCCTCGACGGGCAGCGAGCCGCCGCTGAGAGGCTGGTGCCGCTGCCGCGCGCGACAAAGGGCACGCCGTGGCGATGGCAGAGCCGCACGGCGGCGATGACCTCATCCTGAGTTTCGGCCAGAACGACGAGCGGCCGGTCGCGCCTCGAAGGCAGTCAACGCATCCGACTCATAGGGAGCCAGCTGCGATCCTGCACGAGCAGTCTGGCAGGGGCAGAGCCGCGCGAGTTCGGCCAGCAAGGAAGAATTCGATCATGGTCATTTCCTGCGGCACTGCACCGGATGGACGCCGGCAATGGAATAACGAGCGAATGAGGTATTCGAAGCCAATTCTGGTTACATGTACCGAACTTGCGAGCCTCCGGCAAGCAGGCAGCAACAACCACCCGCACAGTTCGGGGCGTGTGGGTAGGCGAATGAGCAAACACGAGGAGTTCGGGGCATATTCGTCAGGGCGCAGGAATCAGGTCCTATTTGCGAGTCGTTCACCATGGTCTTGCGGCAGCCGATCTGGTCCCCGATACAGTCGCCAGGCAAGTGGTGCAGCAGGTCCACCTGCGCCGTTGCAGCGACACACAACCGAGACTTCCCTTGTGCGTCCGCGCGGCGGTGATCCAGACCAGAGCTACTGGAACTCCGATCGCCAGCTTGATCGAGAGCCGGGTATGCTGGCCAGATAGCGGCTTCCGGAACGCTTGCCGCGAACCAACGCAATACGTTCCGGTTACACCATCGCGGAACTGCCCGATGGCATGGGCCTGCTTGTCAGCGATGCGTCCATGCTGCAGCCGGGAACAGGTTCAGCTTTCCTGCGCCGCTCCGCTCAGATCGAATGGATAGAAATTGCCGGCGGTCGGGCGGCAAGATTCTGCTGCAGCCTGCCTCAGCCCAGCGAGTTCAGATGCCGCAGTATGCCCCAACACGTGGCCCACCACTGATATTCGCTTTCGTCAACGCCAACACGCAGCGGCAGGGGCGACAACGCTCACATGACGATTTCTGCACCATTCGCCGTGGAGCCAATCCATGGACTATGCAGCGGAGGCCGATATCGACTTCAATTAGGCGGCGTGGCCCCGGCAGCAGGAGCAGCGGCAGGTGCAGTTGCAGCGGGTGCAGCAGGCTGTATTGGGGGTGCGGCGGGCGCCGAGCAGTGGGCTGCCTGCAGGGCAACTGCCCCGGCCTGGTTAGCCTTGCGATCCGCCATCAACTTGCGCACCTGTGGCAGCGTCAGCGGCCCGCGTAGATAGCTCATGGCCCAACGCGTGTTGAAGACCACCGGCCCCTTGTCGTGCACGTTGTGCATCAAGAAAACACGGTTGCCCAACCGGGTAATCAGCTTGCTGTAATCCACCTCGTTGGTCTGGCCCGCTTCCGACAACGCGCCTTTCAGCCCGCCGAGCACGCGCTCCTTGTCACGTTCGGCCTGCAGCTTGCCGATAAACCAGGTGCCGGCGTTGGTCAGGCCCTTGTAGTCGATGTCCACCGGGTTCTGCGTCACCAGGACACGGCCCAGCCCAAAGGCGCGCGCCTGCTTGAGCAGCGTCAGCAGCGGCCGCTTGGACGGCGGCTCCGCCGTGGCGGGAAGTAGCCGAAGACCTCGTCAAAATAGAGCAGGGCGCGCAGGCTTGTCGTGCCGCTTTGCCGCCGCATCCAGGTGAGCAGGTTCTCCAGCAGCAGGGTGACAATAAACATGCGCTCCAAGTCGCTCAGGTGCGCGATGTAGATGACGCTGTGCCGCGGCTTGCCCGCGGCGTCGAAGAAGAGCCGGTCTACATCAAGCGGCTCGCCCTGGAGCCAGGTCTGAAACTTGGGCGACGCCACCAGCGTGTTAAAGGCCATGGCGAGGCTGAAGCGGTCCTTCTCCGGAGTAGAAGGTGTCGACGTCAAACACGCCCAGCTGGCGGAAGGCGGCTTCTGGATGGCTAGGATCAGCTTGGCCAGGTCCAGGTCCTGACCCTGCTGCCAGGCATGCTCGAAGATGTTGGCCAACAGGATGCCTTCGCGGAAGCGCACAGGGTCGGCGTTTACGCCGGCCAGCCCCAGCAGGGCCGCCACGGTCCCGCTGATGCGCTCACGGATGTTTTCGGCCTCCGTGGCCCAGTCCAGCTTGGGGGCGGCCAGGCTGCCCAGGATGTTGATCGGGAATGCCCATGTCGGAGCCGGGGGTGAAGATCGTGTAGCCGGTATGCTCGGCCAGCAGCCGCATGCGGTCGCCGCTGATGCCCCAATCGGCCAGGCCGTTCTTCCACTGTCTCGGCCGTGCTGCCGCAAACTCCTCCACCGTCTTGTCCTTGCGTCGTGCGTCGTCTTCATTGATCCACGGCTTGAAGTCGTCGGGCAGCAGGTCGGGAAACTGCAGCAGCAGGTTGGTGATGTCGCCCTTGGGGTCGATCAGGATGGCCGGCACCTTGTCGAGGGCCGCCTCCTCCAGCAGGCCAATGCAGAGCCCTGTCTTGCCGCTGCCCGTCATGCCGACGCACACGGCATGGGTGACGAGGTCGCGTGCGATCATAGTTGACGGCTGCGTCCTGGCGCGCTGCCTGTTCGAGATCATACTCCGCGCCGAGGTAAAACGAGCCCAATTGTTCTGGTGGTGCCTGCATAGCCATGTTGCACTCCTGACCGATTCAGTCGCTTAACAGTTTTGCCAATTCGGAGTCGTCGAGCTGGCGGCGCGGCTGGATGACGCGGCGCTTGGCCAAGCTGCCGCGGCAGGCCGCGCAGGCCGGCCCACTGCCCGCGCAGGCGGGCCTGCGCCGCCTCCCCGCGCCAGTTGCGCAGGGCCGCCAGGGCGATGCCGCAACTGGCTGCCGACGATCTGCGGCGCGTTGCGCAGCAGCAGCGAACGGGGCATGTTCTTGGCGATCAGCCAGATCGTGTTGCGGCCGACGTAGTACGAAGCCAGCGTGTCGCCGCCCGACTGGCTGAGCCGGTGATAGACCCGCGCCTCAGGCGCAAACACCGCCGAGCACCCCAGCAGCCGCGCCCGAAAACCGAAATCCACATCCTCCAGGTACATCCAAAAATCTTCGTCAAAGCCGCCGAGCGCCTGCCACACGTCCTTGCGATAGGCGGACGCCCCGCCGCAGCCGCTGAAGATCTCGCCGGCAGCATCGTACTGCCCGCGGTCTGTTCCCACACCCCGCGGTTGTGCGGAATGCCGTCAGGCCGAGCGTGTCGCCGGTGGTGTGCAGCGTATCGCGGCGGTCGTAGAGCAGCAGCTTGGAGGCGACGATGGCGGCATCAGGATGCGCAGCGATCGTACGCGCCAGTTCCGCCAGCCAGGTCGCTTCCGGCTCGGTGTCATTGTTAAGCAGGACGACATAGCGCCCGCGTGCGGCCGCCGCACCCGTATTGCAGGACGCCGCAAAGCCGATGTTGCGCCGGTTGACGATCAGCCGCACCCAAGGATAATGCTCGGCCACCCACTGTGCCGTGGCGTCAGAGCTGGCGTCGTCCACGACGATGACTTCGCTGTCCGAGAATGTCTGCTGCTGCAGCGCGCCGAGCACGCCCGCCATGTGGCGGAGCCCGTTATAGGTCGGGACGACGACCGAGAAGAATGGCGCATCCACCTGCGGCAGCGTGGGATAGTTGCGCTGCGGCCGTGGGTCAAAGTTCTCGGGCGCAGCACGAAAATTGTCCAGGTTGACCGCGATCGTGCGCCGCATGACAACCCGGTTTTCCTCGCGGCAGGCCGTGATAGGTGTCGTCCAGCACGATAGGGTTGACGTTTTTGGCTGCGGCCGGCGTAGTGACGTCAGCCTGACTACCGTTATCAACGCTATCAGGCGCTTTCTTTGGACTCTTCTTGCCAGCTCCCGATTTGGGCTGCTTGGATTTCTTTTCTTCAGTCATTCATTCTCCCAGATATCGGTTATTCACGCCTGACGCGCCAGCTGCAACCTGGACTACCTTGCGCCAACCAACTCTAAACGGCAGTACTCTTCCACCGCCTCCTGCCATGGGCGCAAACGGAGGCCAAGTGCGGTCCCAGTTTGGTTTATGAGCACGGCATGTGGCGGCGGCGTGGTCGGGCGATTCCACTGGCCGCTGTCAATCGCCTCCAGCGGAATATGGCCGCGGCCGCTAGCCGCCAGCACAGCCTTGGCCAGTTCATAGCGGCTGCACCAACCGTCGTTCACCAGGTGATAAATACCAAAGCGACCACTTTCCACCAACTGCACCATTGCCTCTGCTACATCGGGGGCATAGGTTGGATTGCTGTGTTCGTCGTCCACCACCCGCAGCGCGCCGTTGCGGTCGGCGGCGGCTGCGATCTTGGTAGGAAAATTGTTGCCGCCCGGCCCAAACAGCCAGGCAATGCGGACGATATACAACCTGTCCAGCATCTGCGTCACTGCGCGCTCGGCTGCCAGTTTAGATCGAGCATAGGCGCTGGCGCCGCCGCTCAATTGGGTCATACTCACGATAAAACACGCCGGGCGCGCCGGCAAAGACCTCGTTCGTGCTGACCTGCAGCATGGCAGCACCGCAGCGAGCACAGCCTTCCGCAAGATACTTGGGTGCCAACGTGTTGGCAGCATATGCCGCATCTGGGTCGGCCTCCGCGCCATCGACATTGGTCCAGGCAGCGGCATTGATCACGATGTCAGGGGCGAGATCCGCCACCCACTGGGCAGCGGCCGGGTTGGAGATATCGTGGTCGCCAATTTCCCAAATGGTCACTTCAGCCTGCGTTCGCCGGGCAAGAGAAGCCTGGATTGCCCGCCCCAATTGGCCCAGGCCACCGGTGATCAGAACTCGCATTACGCCTCGCCTCCCTCTGTCTCTGCACGATGCGGGCAGATTGCACAAGTGTGCAGCACGCTTGCGAGCGCATGCACTCCTAAGTGATTATCAACAGCCAACGACATACTACGACTCAGCCCAGTTGGCCGGATCCTGCAGCAGCGGCGAAATAAGCGGGACAAAGCGCACACCGCCCAAATTCTCGACGTGCATATCTCCGGCGCCCTTCTGCAGCAGCCACAGCTCCTGGTTATCGGGTTTGGTCCCGCGCGGCAGCACCATACGTCCACCCTCAGCCAGCTGGTCCCAGAGCGGGCGTGGCACATGGCTGGCGGCTGCAGAAACGATGATTGCGGCAAACGGTGCTTCCTCGGGCCAACCTGCTGCGCCGTCGCCGACGCGCAAGTGAGGCCGGTACCCAACCCATGCAAAGCGGTACCGGCTTGCTCTGCCAGTGTCTCCAGTCGCTCGATCGCGTAGATATTGTCGCCCAAAGGGCGATCCGGCACAGCGGTCAGCGTACACAAGATGGCCGTCTCGATCCTGACCCCGTCCCGATCTCCAATATCTTGTCGCCGTTGCGGAGCGCCAGTGCCTGTACCATCAACGCCACCACGTACGGCTGGCTGATCGTCTGCCCTTGGCGAATCGGCAGGGGAGCATCCTCACCGGCATATTGTCGCAGCTCAGGCGCAATAAATGCCTCGCGTGGACGGCGGCAAAGGCGGCGCGGACGCGCTCGTCGGTCACATCAGGCCATTGGCCTTTTCCCCGAAAATCAGACCGGGAATCAGAGCCGAACCACGTTTCCGTCACGGTGCGCTGCCGTTCCCGGAGCCACGCAAGCCAGGTGTGCGGCCAGCTATGACCTTGCCGTCGCCGTCCCATGGGAGCGATTGTACCACAGCGTCGACTTCGTGCAGCACCATTTGAGGCATGTGATGGCGCATTGGCAGTACATCCATAAAACCGCAGTGCCCACCCGTAGGATGAATCTCCAACTTGAGCAGCGGGTGGGTCGGCAGGTCGGAAAAGTCCTTCACGGGGATCACCGGGTCATTGGCTGCAGCAATAATCGCAGTCGGCACGGTCAATTCGCCACGCACAGCCTCGAAGGCCGAGTAGGTTGCAAAATACTCGTTGGCGCTGTGGAAGCGGTTCTGCAGGACGTGTCCGTAACGGCGGATCAGCCAGTCGGTCATGTCGCGCACCAATGGTATGTTCTCCACCGGGCGAAAGTCATAGAGGTCAGGATACAGCGCCTGCTTGCCGCGCAGCGAGCGCAGCCAACGCTGACGAAAGTAGCGGCGCGTGGCAGGGTGGCTGTCCAGCGCGTCGGTGGCCGACGCAGGGTCAATTGCCGGGCACATTGCAATCACCTTGGTGAGGTTGGGGAACGGCTCATGCCTGTGCCAAAGCGCCAATCGCAGCGCGAAATTGCCCCCCATCGACGCGCCCACAATGTAAAAAGGTCGTTCGCCGGCCAGTTCCGCCACGCGCCGCGCCGCCACGGCAGCTTCTTCGATCAAGGTGCCGAGAAACAGGCCGCGGTTGAGAGCGTACGGATTGACCAGGCTGTGGGGTCCATGATCGCGTAGATTGAGGCGAAACACATCGTAACCGGCTTCGGCGAGGAGCTGCGCTTGAATCAGGTTGTAATTGGAATGGCTGGATCCCTCCCAGCCATGCAGGATCAGCACCAGGCCTTTGCTTGGCCCCTGCCTCCGGCTGGCGTTGTAATATCCTATCAGGCAGACCGGATGCTCGGGATCGATCCCGGTGCGGTCCAGGCCGGCATCCAGCAGCAGCGGCTGCTCGTCCAGCGTAACGTCGATTCCGGGCGGCTGCCACATGGCTAACATGGTCTGGGCGGCCGCACCGCGTACGAAGCGGCGTGGTTGAAAATGCCCATTAATGGTTCCATTCCATGTCCTGTTTATAGTTCCGTGCATAGTTCCGTTCATAGCCCAATTATCGCCAGCGCGCAGCAAATGTCCAGTGAGCACACCACCTGCCAAGTTGTTGAAACCGGCTACTCGTGGTATTGATCCATCTATCATGCAGCGCAGCCGGCTTGCCTCTTATTCGCTCGTCGCCATCCAATTTGCCTGCCTGATTGCCATCGCGCTGACCGGTCCGATCTCTGGCACGCAGCCCCGCACTGCTGGTCATGGAAGCAGCCGCCGTGCTGCTCGGCCTGTGGGCGCTTCTGACGGTCCGCATCGGCAATGTCAACGTCCTGCCCGACCCGCGCCCGGAAACTGTTCTAGTACAATCCGGTCCCTACCGGTGGATCCGGCATCCTATGTACTCAGCACTACTGCTCGGCACGCTGGCCCTTGTGCTTGACTCGCCCTCGCCACTGCGTTGGAGCCTGTGGATCGTACTGCTGATCGATCTCTTGATCAAACTGCACTACGAAGAACGGATGCTGCAGGGGCACTTTGGGGGGTACGGGGCGTATATGGCCGGCAGCAAGCGGTTGATCCCTTATCTATACTGACCGTTATGGACGGACGTCATGCGAAGGCGCGTGTCTTATGCTCGCTAACATATCTGACAATTGCAGCCCTGATCAGCAGCCTGGCCTATATCAGTACGCTTGGCAGCAACGAAGGCGCCGATCGCCTGCACTATGTGCTCAAGCCGTTGACCACCCTGCTGATTGCAGGCATCGCGTTTGTCATTCCCGTACCTGTGTCCGACACCTATCGCTGGCTGGTTATTCTAGGGCTGCTGCTATCGCTGGCGGGCGACGTCTTTCTCACGCTGCCCGACGACCGGTACTTTATCTTTGGTCTTGCTGCCTTTCTGGTCGCGCACCTGTTTTACATCGGCGCTTACCGTTGTGCGGCGGGTTTGGCTTTACCTGGTGGCTGGCATTGCTGTACCTGGCCTATGCAGTCGCACTCGTGTACTTGCTTTGGCCCAGCATCGCCGACGTACGCATTCCGGTACTCTGTCTATGCTGCCGTGCTGATGGTAATGGGTTGGCAAGCAGCGGAGATGTGGTTGATCTGGAGCGATATCAGCGCCCTTGCCGCCATGTTGGGAGGCGTTTTCTTTCTGCTATCTGATTCAACCCTGGCACTGAACAGATTCCGCGCCCCGATCCGTCAAAGCAGCATCATCGTCATGTCTACCTACTGGGCAGCACAACTGCTGATCGCCTGGTCTGTGCGCGCCTAGCCCGAGAATCATTATGTCTACTTCAAACGATAGTGCGCTGCCCTCCTCACTTATAGCATGGGAACAAAAGATTCTTAGCAACCCGGCTGTCGCCGGCGTCGCTGCGGCAGCTCTTTGCCAATTGGATGGGGCTGCCGGCTGGCCGCTATCGTGTGCGGCTGATCGAGAACTTCTATGTTCCAGCAGCCGACGGCCTGCCGCTTGCCACCGATCGCTACGAACCGGCGGGCGTTGCCGCCGGCCCGACGATATTGATGCGCACGCCCTACAGCAAGGGTGCGGCCGGCAGCCTGGTGGCAGGACTCTTTGCCTACCAATTCGCCACCCACGGGTATCATGTCGTCGTCCAGGACTGCCGCGGCCGCTTTGGATCGCAAGGCGACGACGGCGAGATTCATGCCGTTTCTGCACGAAGCAGCAGATGGTGCCGCCACGCTGGACTGGATCGCACAGCAGACGTGGAGCGATGGGCAGGTAGGCATGTGGGGCGCCTCCTACCTGGGCTACTGCCAGTGGGCCGCAGCCTCGACTGGGTCGCCACACCTCAAGGCGTTGGTGCCGATGATTACCAGTTCGCACTTGATGAGCTATCCGGCAAACGGTTTCCCGCTCGACCTCCTGCTGCGTTGGATGTTCCAGATGCAGACCATGGACACGCCGAATCTGAGTATGTTGGAGCGCATGCAGCGGATCAACGACGCCCGAGTCCAAGATCGTTTTCTGCGGAGTGCGTTTGACCATCTACC
Source organism: uncultured Chloroflexia bacterium (assembly GCA_963701415.1). GTDB lineage: Bacteria > Chloroflexota > Anaerolineae > Caldilineales > Caldilineaceae > Fredericiella. Next base: position 512,728 of record CAVPAH010000009.1, on the reverse strand, counting down.
GATCCTCACGGCGGACGAACTCGCGATCGGCCACCCAGGCGCGCTCTATCGGGAGATGGCCGAGTCCGATGCCACCCATGAATACTGGCGTGTCAGCGATCATTCGGCCGCAGCAGCCAGTGCGCCGCCGGCCGACTTCACCTCCGGTTGGTACGACCTCTTTCTCGACGGGCTGCTCGAAGATTACACGGCGCAGTTGAAGGCCGCCCAAACCCCAGGCAAACCCAAGCCGTACCTCACGATCGGCCCCTGGAGCCATCTCGATACCGGCTACCTGCCCGTCGCCTTTACCGACGGCCTGGCGTGGTTCTCTGCCTATCTGCGTGGCGACCAGAGCAAGCTGCGTAAGCGCCCGGTACGCCTCTTTGTCATGGGTGCCAGGCGCTGGCGATCGTTTGAAAGCTGGCCGCCGCCCAGCAAAGAGTACAAGCTCTACCTCCACGGCAGCGGCGCGCAAAAGACCGGCCGGCTGCGCTGGCAGCCGGTGGATGCCGAGGAGACGGCGGCCGGCGGCGCCAACGCCGTGCCGGACCAGTACCGCTATAACCCGGCGCTGCCCACCCCGAACTTAGGCGGCGCCAAGATGGGCACCGACGCGGGCCAGGTCGACAATCGTCCGCTGGAAGAGCGCGCCGACGTGCTGATCTATACCACGCCGCCGCTGCCCGGGGATGTTGAAATTATCGGCTATCTGCACGCCGATCTGTACGTCCGCTCATCGCTGCCTATACAGACTTCTTTGTACGCTTGTGCGACGTAGAAAGCAGCGGGCGTTCGCTCAACGTCTGCGATGGCAACTTCCGCATCGAACCCGGCCGGGGCGAACTCCAGCCGGACGGCACCCTGCGCATCACGATCGCCATGTCCGCCACTGCCTATCGCTTCCTGACCAACCACCGCATCCGGATCCAGGTATCCAGCGGCGCCCATCCACGCTTCGCCCGCAACTTAGGTGTGCCCGAACCCCAGGTGATGAGCACCACCTATCAGTTGGCCGACCAGACAGTCTACCACGACGCCATCCACCCGTCCGCCGTAGTCCTGCCCCTCGTCACCGTGTAGGTCGCGTCTGTGGCGTGACCTTCCTGCTGCAGGGGCCTAGTTTGGGAGAGCAATCATGCCTGACAAGCAGCACCTCCTCGCCACGCTCCGCGCCGAATATGATCGCTGGCAAGCGCTTCTCGCCGGCCTGGACGAAGATGCAGCTCGGCACCCGTGCGCTGCCCGCCGGGCTATCGATCAAGGACCAGATCGGCCACCTGCACGCCTGGCAGCAGATCTCGATCGCACGTCTCGAAGCCGTTGTCGACGATCGGGAACCAGCCATGCCTGCCTGGCTCGGCGACCTCGCACCGGACGCACAGAGAACCTGGAGCGCATCAACGCCTGGATTCACGTCCATTACCGTGACCAGGTCTGGGCGGACGTCTATGCCGCGTGGCGGTGGGGTTTCCAACGCTTTCTCACCTTGGCCGCCGCCATTCCTGAAGCCGATTTGTTTGACGCCAACCGTTATACCTGGCTAGGCGGCTACGCGCCGGCAGACGTGCTGCAGGGCTCCTACGAGCATCACGACGAGCATTACGAGCCGCTGCCAGACCTGCTGCGCCAGTTGGGGTGGATCGAGGCTTGAAAGGAATCGCTCCATGCAGACGCGTGCAACGTACTCATTAACTGATGGCCGCACCATCGCGATCGTGCACGGCGATATTACGGAGGCAAACGTCGACGCCATCGTCAATGCCGCCAACGAACACCTGCAGCACGGAGGGGGTGTCGCCGGGGCCATCAGCCGCCGCGGCGGTGACGCAATCCAGGCCCAAAGCAGCAAGTCGGTACGCGAACACGGCAGGGTGCCAACCGGGAGTGCCGCCATCACAGGTGCCGGCCGCCTGCCTGCCAAGTATGTGATCCACGCCGTCGGCCCTATCTGGGGCAGCGGCGACGAAGAGCGCAAGCTCGCCGCCGCCGTCACCAGTGCCCTTACCCTCGCCGACGAGCATGGCGTGACCAGCATTGCCATCCCTGCCATCTCCTCAGGTATCTACGGGATGCCCAAAGATGTAAGCGCCCAGCGTGTTGATCCAAGCCACAGCAGACTATCTCTCATCACCATCCACAGAGTCCTCTTCGCACCGTCCAATTCTGTAACATTGACGAGGTTACGGTGAAAGCCTTCGTGGCCCAGGCACCGTTGGTACTAGGCGAGGAGCATGAATGACGCAAGCACACGAGCAATATGACGCCATCATCATTGGCGTAGGCCAGGCAGGCAACCCCTTGGCGACCGCACTCAGCCAGGCGGGCTGGAAAACCGCCGTGATCGAGCGCCGCTTTGTCGGCGGCACCTGTGTCAACGACGGCTGCACGCCGACCAAGACGATGATTGCGAGCGGCGCGTGCCGCGTACCTGGCGCGGCGGGCAGACGATTACGGCGTTCACGCCGGCAGCGTCACCGTCAGCCTCGCCGAGGTGCGCAGGCGCAAACAGGCGATCGTCGACGCATCGCGCAGCAATATTCATCGCCGTCTCAGCGGCCTTGACGACGTCGACCTGATCTACGGCGAGGCCGCGTTTGACGGCCACAAGTCGCTCGCCGTCACGACCAAAGAAGATGGGATGCGCTACTTGAGCGCCGGCACGATTTTCATCAACACCGGCGCCCGCCCCTCACGGCCTGAGATCCCGGGTCTCGACACCACGCCGTCGCTCGATTCGACCACGATTATGGAGGTCGACGTGATCCCTGAACACCTGCTCATCTTGGGCGGCGGCTACATCGGGCTCGAGTTTGCACAGCTGTTTCGCCGACTGGGCAGCCAGGTCACGATTGTGCAGCGTTCAGGACAGCTGATCCCGCGGAAGATGCCGATGTGGCCGAGGCCTTGACGGCTATCTTGCGTGAGGACGGGATCGATGTCCTGCTTGACACGACAACGGTGCGCGCCGACGCAACGTCGGCGGGCGGCGTTGTCCTGACCATACGTGATGCCCAAGGTGAGCGGCAGTTGGAGGGAAGCCATCTGCTGGTGGCGACGGGCCGTACGCCCAACACCGGGCGTCTCAACCTCCCGGCGACCGGCGTCGAATGCGACGACAAGGGCTATATCCGGGTTGACGAGCGGTTGGCGACCAACGTCGAGGGCGTCTACGCGCTGGGCGACGTAAAGGGCGGCCCTGCCTTTACCCACATCTCCTATGACGACTACCGCATCGTGCGGGACAACCTGCTGCGCGAACGGCCGGCGCACCACAAAAGACCGGCTGGTGCCGTACACAATCTTTACCGACCCAGAGTTGGGGAGGGTGGGGCTGAGCGAAAAGGAAGCGCAGCAGACAAGGGCAGTGCGGTGCGGGTCGCGTCCATGCCGATGAGTTGGGTGGCGCGGGCCGGCGAAGTGGGCGAAACCCGTGGCCTGCTCAAGGTGCTGGTCGATTCGCAGAGCGACGAGATCCTCGGCTGCGCCATGCTCGGCATCGCCGGCGGCGAGCTCATGTCGATGATCGAGATCGCCATGATGGGCCACCTGCCGTACACGGCGCTGCGCGACGGCGTCTTTGCCCATCCGACGCTGGCGGAGTCGCTCAACACGCTGTTTGATCAGCTCGCGTAAAGCCTGAGCCGATGTACAATACCAACACAGATCAGATCCGGTTTATGACATATTGCGAGGTAGACTATGGACGCGATGGACATGCGCAAGGCAGTCAATTCCCAATTTCTGGCGGCGCTGGCCATGCTGGAGCAGACCATCCAGCGGTGCCCGCCCGACCTCTGGGTCGACCCGCAGGCCAAGGACCAGTTCTGGCAGATTGCCTATCACGCCCTGTTCTATACACACCTTTACCTGCAGGAGTCGGAGGCAGCATTCCGCCCCTGGCCCAAACACCGCAAAGACTACCACCTCCTTGGCCCAATTCCGTGGGAGGGCAACCGCATGCCATGCGATCGGGGAGCCCTACACGCAGGCCGAAGTGCTCGAGTACTTGGAGTTCTGCCGCAAAGAAGGCCAGGCCAAGCTAGCAGAGCTGGACTTTGCCGGCCCCTCAGGCTTCGAATGGCTGCCTTTCAGCAAGCTGGAACTCCAGATGTACATCATCCGCCATCTGCAGCAGCCATACCGGCGAACTGGGTGCGCACGGCTGAGTCGGTCCGCGGTATCGAGATCGAGCTGGGTCGGGGCGGTAGGGGACTAGAGTCCGTCGGAACAGCCCCCAAAGAACCGAGTTTCTGTCGATGAAACTCGGTTTCTGAGCCGTCGCCCAATCTAGTGCTCCCTACTACTTCTGCCCGTACACATTCATGTAGCGGTAGTGCAGCTTGGCCACGTTCTCGTCCGAGATGACTTCGGGCTGGCCGATCTGCAGGGACAGCCAGATCGTGGCAGCTACGTCCTCGACCATGACCGCCGCCTTGAGTGCGCCCTCGACGTTCTTGCCGACGGTGAAGACGCCGTGGTTCTTGAGCAGCACGGCCGGCGAGGTGCCGATCGACTCGACGACCACCTTGCCGATCTCCTCGCCGCCGATCAGCGCAAAGCCGCCGCAGGGGATCGGGCCGCCAAACTCGTCGCCTTGCGCAGTCAGGTAGACGGGGATCGGCTTGCCGATGGCGGCAAAGGCGGTGGCATAGCGCGAGTGCGTGTGTACGATGCCGTTGACATCTGGCCGCGCCCGGTAGATGTAGAGATGGCTGGCCGTGTCGGAGGAAGGCTTGAGGTTGCCCTCGACGATGTCGCCTTCCAGGTCCACGATCACCATGTTCTCGGGGCGCAGGTCTTCATATTTCAGGCCGGACGGCTTGATCACCACCAGGCCGGACTCCGGGTCGCGGGCGCTGACGTTGCCCGAGGTCCACGCCACCAGGTTGTTCTTCGGCAGTTCCAGGTGGAGCCGCCAGACCTCTTCGCGCAGTGCTTCCAACATCATATTGCTTTCCTCGTCCCCTTCTATCAATGTTATGCAGTGGCGTGCTGCACGTTTGCCTGCGTCTTGCGGGCAGCGTAGCCGCTGGCGCGCAGGATAAACTTCTTGATCTCCTCCACCCACAAGACCAGGCTGGCCATGACAACGCACAGAACCCAGTCCTGTGCTGCCATTGGCGCAGTGTCAAAGGCATTGTTCAAGAATGGCAGGTAGATCACCGCTATTTGCAACAGCACAGACAGACCTACGGCGCCCCACAGCAACTTGTTGGTAAACAAATGGCTGAAAGCGCTGCTGTAGTCGGACCGCGAGTTGAAGACGTTGAACAACTGGCAGAAGACCAGCGTGGTAAAGGCAAGCGTACGCCCATAGGTCATGTCATGCGTGCCTTCGAAGAAGCCTCCCGGTAGCGCCATGTCGAGCACGGCCAAGGTGGCGATCGCCATCGTCGTGCCCGCCAGGAAGAAACTCAACCACATATCACGGTCGATAACGCGGTCCGTCCGCCGCCGCGGCGAGCGTTTCATCACGCCCGGATCGACAGGGTCGACCCCGACCGCCAGCGCCGGGGCTGCATCGGTCAGCAGGTTAATCCACAAGATCTGCGTGGCCGCCAGCGGGACAATAAACGCTTCCCCCGCCTCGGAGACCAACCCCAATGCGCCGGCAAAGAGCACGCCGAAAAACATCGTCAGCACTTCGCCGATGTTGGACGAGAGCAGGTATCGCAAGAACTTGCGGATGTTGCCGAAGATGGACCGGCCTTCCTCGACCGCCGCCACAATGGTGGCAAAGTTGTCGTCAGTCAGGATCATGTCGGCCGCTTCCTTGGAGACGTCGGTGCCGGTGATGCCCATGGCCACGCCGATGTCGGCGGTCTTCAGCGCGGGCGCATCGTTGACGCCATCGCCTGTCATCGAGACCACATGCCCGTCTGTTTTGAGCGCCTTGACGATACGCAGCTTATGTTCGGGACTGACCCTTGCATAGACCGAGTGTCTGCGCGTCGTCTCCAGGAGTTGGGCATCATCCATCTTCTCCAGTTCAGCCCCGCGCACTGCGACAGCTCCCGGCTCCACGATTCCCAGCTCAGCCGCAATGGTCGACGCCGTGACTGGGTGGTCACCCGTGATCATAATCACGCGGATGCCTGCGCCCTGCGCCGTGGCCACGGCTTCCTTGGCTTCGGGCCGTGGCGGGTCGATGATGCCCAGGATGCCGACAAAGATCAGCTCCTTCTCCAGCCCTTCCATTTCGGCGTTGGGTGTAGCGCTGTAGCTCTCGTGCGCTATGCGCCGATAAGCCACCCCCAACGTGCGCAGCGCCTCGGCGGCCAGCTGCTCGACCGAGGCGAGAATCGCTGCGCGTCGATCCTCTGTGAGCGGGCGAATCTCGTCGCCACAACGTTCGTGCGTACAGCGCGACAGCAGCACGTCCGGCGCCCCTTTAGAGACGACTGCCACCGCCCCTTCGCTCTCCACGTCTGTCTGCACGGTGCTCATCAACTTGCGGTCGGACGAGAAGGGCACCTCGCCGATGCGCGTAAAGCGCTGGTCCATCTCCTCGGGGGTGATACCCATCTTGCGCGCCGCCACTAACAAGGCTGCCTCAGTCGGGTCACCTTGGATGGTCCAGACGCCTTCCTTTTGCTCGAGCACGGCGTTGTTGGCTAGTGCGCTGCCAAGCAGCGTGCGGCGCACGTCGGCTTGCAGGGTCGGATCGCCTACTGGATCATCCGTGCCGATACATTTCCACAGCACCAACGGGCTCATAGCCGATGCCTGTCAATTCAACGCGGCCGCTGGGTGTAACGACTGTGCGCACGGTCATCTCGTTCTTGGTCAGCGTGCCGGTCTTGTCCGAGCAGATAACAGAGGCCGAACCCAGCGTCTCGACCGCCGACAGCTTGCGCACGATGGCGTTGCGCTTGGCCATGCGTTGCACGCCAAGCGCCAGTACTACGGTGAGAATGGTGGGCAACCCCTCGGGCACGGCCGCCACTGCCAGCGACACGCCCAGCAGCAGCACATCCACCAGGGCGTCAAACGTACGCACGTCGTTGACCAGCACGATGGTGGCGACGATCACCACGGCGATGACAATCACGCCGATGCCCAGGAGCCTGCCGACGTGGTCGATCTCCTTCTGCAGCGGCGTGTCCTCCTCGGGCTCAGCCTGCATCATGCCGGCAATCTTGCCCATTTCGGTCTGCATTCCGGTGCCGGTGACGACGGCCTTGCCGCGGCCAAAGGTGGCGACCGTACCGCTAAAGATCATATTGACCTGGTCGCCGATGCCTGCCTCACCCGTGATCGGGTTGACGTCCTTAGTCACAGAGTGGCTCTCGCCCGTCAAGGCCGCCTCGGCCACCTGCAGCGAGGTCACGTCGATCACGCGCGCGTCGGCCGCAATCGAGTTGCCTTCCTCGATCAGCATGATGTCGCCCGGCACCAGGTCCATCGACGCTATCTGCTGCTGTCTGCCATCGCGCAGCACACCGGCCATGGCTGTGGTCATTTTCTGCAGCGCAGCCACTGCGGCCTCGGCCCGCGCTTCCTGGAAATAGCCAATAACGGCGTTGAGCAGCACGATGGCGATGATAGCAATGGCTTCGTACGGCAGTTCGTGCATGCCTTCGATATACCAGGCGATCAACGAGATCACCACTGCGACCAACAGCAGCAGGACGAGCGGATTGGTGAACTGGGCCAGGAACTTGCGCCACTTAGGGATCGGTGGGGTGGCTTGCAGTTGGTTGGGGCCGTACTGTTGCAGGCGGCGTTGCGCCTCGTCGCTGCTTAGCCCGCGGACGGGGTCAGTCTGCAACTGCGCCACGACGTCGCGGGCAGCGAGTTGATACGGATTGGCAAGTCCGGCAGGCGCCGTGCTGGTTGCCGCACCATCATTTGAATTCATGGCTGTCCTCGTCTAAATCAAGTGCTTGGGTTCGAGAGATGAAGATTGTTCGCTTGATTTGGCGTGCGGCGGTCGCCACCAATCTCACGTCCCCGGGACCGGCGAACGCAAGTGTTCGCTTGAGGTCCCCGGGACATGGGTACAGTTCACTTATCCAACCGAATCGATCGCGCTGCCCAGGATATCGACGATCGTATCGACTTCCTGCTCGTTGATGCTGAGCGCAGGCGAGAACGCCAGCGTGCTGCCGACCGGGCGGCTGCGCAGGCCGCGGGCCATGCAGGCGTTGGCAATCTGCAGGGCCTTGGCCGGAGCTGCCGTTCGGCTCGCCTTGTCCTCGACGATTTCGACACCCGCAATCAGGCCGCGCCCACGTACATCGCCGACGCAGGAGAACTCGAGCAGCTTGCTCAAGCCGGCGAGCAGGCGTTCGCCCATCTTGGCAGCGTTCTCGACCAGGTGGTCACGCTCGATGATTTCCAAGTTCTTGAGACCCACGGCGCAGGAGGCGGCATGGCCCGAATAGGTAAAACCGTGCATCCAGGTATCGGCAGCCGAAGCGTTGTCGATCGTCTCGCGGATTGCGTCCGAGATCTGGATACCGCCGAGCTGCATATAGCCGCTGGTAATGCCCTTGGCAAAGGACATGATATCGGGGCGCAGATCCCACTGGTGCTGGCCAAACAGCTTGCCCGTACGCCCAAAGCCGGTGATCACCTCGTCGGCGATCAGCAGCACGTCGTACTTATCACAGATGGCACGCACGGCCGGCCAGTAGTCGTCCGGCGGCACGATCACGCCGCCCACACCCTGAATTGGCTCGCCGATAAATGCAGCCACCGTCTCGGGGCCTTCGCGCAGGATGGCTTCTTCCAGCGCACGCGCGGCTGCCTGCCCAACGGTCTCGCCGGGGCGAATATCGCCCGCGTAGCGGTAGGGATTCGGGTTGGGAATGTGGATGAAACCGCTCATCAACGGGCCAAACATGGTGTGGTAGCGGGGAATGCCAGTCGCGGCGGTTGCCGCCACCGTAATGCCATGGTAGCCGCCCATGCGCGAGATAAACTTGACCTTCTCGTGCTGGCCCAAGCGGTACCAGTAGTAGCGTGCGGTCTTAAAGGCCGAGTCGTTGGATTCCGACCCGCCCGAAGTGAAGAAGGTCGTATTGAGCGTGGGATGGGCGATACCGGCCATGCGGTTGGCCAATTCGGCCGCCGGAGGGGTCGTCATGCCGGCGAAGTTGGAGGTAAACGCCACCTTCTTCATCTGCTCGTAGGCCGCCAGCGGCAGTTCCTCGTTGCCGTAGCCGATATTTACGTTCCACAGCCCAGCCATGCCGTCGAGCACCTTGCGCCCATCGGTGGTATGCAGCCAAACGCCCTGGCCGCTGTCTACGACGAGTGGGTTGTTGTGTACGCTGGGGTGCTGCAGCGGATGAAGCTGCTTCTTGTCGTGCTCGACTATCAGCTCGTGATCGAGTACGGTTGGCGCTGCCGTGGACATGGTATTCTTCTCCTAAATCCGTTATTGTCTGACTAACAATTAGGTGCAGTGTAACACAGAAAACGTCTGCGCCTCCAAGATCAAGTATAATTGGGGCGATTGCAGAAGCTGTTCCAGCATCTGAACAAACCATAGAGAGCGCGTGTATTATGACTACTAATATTGACATTGCAGTTGTTGGCGGCGGGATCGTCGGCCTGGCCACGGCCTTGGCGTTAAGCGAGCAGCAGCCAGGTTCGATCATTGTCCTAGAAGCCGAGGAGGAGATTGCAGCCCACCAGACTGGCCACAACAGCGGTGTGATCCACTCTGGCCTCTATTACAAGCCCGGTTCGCTTAAGGCAACGCTCTGCATTGAAGGCCGCGAGCTGCTCTACGCTTTCTGCGAGCAGCAGGGTATCGCCTACGATCGCTGCGGCAAGCTGGTGGTAGCGACCAACGAAGCGGAGCTGCCGCGCCTCGATGCACTGGCGGAGCGCGGCCTGGCCAACGGGCTGCAGCTGCGCAAGCTGAGCGGTCATGACCTGAAGGAATATGAGCCGCACGTTGCCGGCGTTGCGGGGCTCTGGGTGCCGGAAACGGGCATTGTCGACTACAAACAGGTAGCTGCGGCCTATCGCCGCATTCTGCAGGAACGCGGGGTCGAAGTGCGCACGGGCTGGCGCCTGGCCGCGTGTCACCGCCAGCCAGACCGCCTCGTGCTCAAGCCTGCCCGCAATGGGTCGGACGAACACTCCACCCAGGAAGCAGTCGCCTGCCGCAACCTGGTCACGTGCGCCGGCTTGCATGCCGATCAAGTGGCCGAGCTGTGCGGCGTTAAGCCCAATATGCGGATCATGCCGTTCCGGGGCGAGTACTATGAGCTGGCGCCCAGCCGGCGCGACCTGGTGCGGAACCTGATCTATCCGGTGCCCGATCCGCAGTTCCCTTTTCTCGGTGTACACTACACGCGCAAGATCGGCGGCGGGGTCGAAGCGGGTCCCAATGCGGTATTGGCGCTGCGCCGAGAGGGTTATGGCAAATTCAGCTTTCACCCGCGCGAGGCCTGGGAGATAACCGGCAGCCGCGGCTTCTGGTCGCTGGCGCGGCGCTACTGGCGCATGGGGGCGGGCGAGTATTATCGCTCCTACAGTAAGTACGCGTTCTGGCGCGCGCTGCGCCGCCTCACGCCCGAAATCGAGGTGGACGACCTGATCCCCGCCGGGGCGGGGGTACGCGCCCAGGCCATGGCCCCCGACGGCAAGTTGGTCGACGACTTCTTGTTTGCGCCCGCATATCGTATGTTGCATGTGCTCAACGCTCCCTCGCCGGCCGCTACGGCGTCGTTGGCCATCGGCCGCTATATTGCGGCGCATGCTGTAGAACATTTCGAATAGCGTCTCGGGTACCATTTCGAATCAAGCCTGGTTCCCAAGTACGGCCGGCGTTCCCTGCAAAACATGTGACACCTCCGCCTGTAGGACAGGACACGTGTCACATGACAGGGGCGCCAATTCCCTCCATCATAGGCATCAGAAAGGAACGAAAGGATCGCTGCCATGGCTCTGCATCCACTCGCCGGCAAGCCGGCCCCTAGTGAACTGCTGCAAAACCTCCCGCGTCTCGTGACGGCGTACTTTACGCACGAGCCGGATCCCAGCAACCCTGCGCATCAGGTAGCGTTTGGCACCTCGGGTCACCGCGGATCGTCCATCAAGTGTTCCTTTAACGAACAGCATATTCTCGCCATCAGCCAGGCGATCTGCGATTATCGCCGCAGCGAAGGCATCGACGGGCCCCTCTTTATCGGCATGGACACGCATGCGCTCTCGGAGCCGGCGCAGGTAACGGCCATCGAGGTGTTCGCCGCCAACGATGTTGAGGTCGCCATGCAGGCAGGCATGGGGTATGCCCCAACGCCCGCCATTTCGCACGCTATCCTGACCTACAATCTGGGCCGCCACGCTCATTTTGCCGACGGCGTGGTGATTACGCCTTCGCACAACCCACCGGACGATGGCGGTTTCAAGTACAACCCACCTTCGGGTGGCCCTGCAGACACGAGCGTGACCAAGGTGATCGAGAACCGCGCCAACGAGCTGCTGCGCGATCAGCTCAAGGGTGTCAAGCGTATGCCGTGGGGCAAAGCCAAAACGGCAGCGACGACGCACGAGTACGATTTCGTCACCCCTTATGTGGCCGATCTCAAGAACATCCTCGACATGGATGCAATCGCTGCGTCGGGCCTCAAGATAGGCGTCGACCCGATGGGCGGGGCCAGCCTTCCTTATTGGCAGCCGATTGCCGACCTGTACGGCCTGCAGCTCGAGATCGTCAACAAGCATGTCGACGCGTCGTTTTCGTTTATGACCGTGGACAAGGACGGCAAGATCCGGATGGACTGCTCGTCGCCCTACGCGATGGCCAGCCTGATCGCGCTCAAGGACCGCTTCGACGTAGCCTTTGGCAACGACCCTGATGCCGACCGCCACGGCATCGTGACCCGAGCGTGGGACTCATGAACCCCAATCACTACCTGTCGGTGGCGATCTGGTACCTCTTCCAGCACCGTCCCGGCTGGCGCTCTGACGCGGCCGTAGGCAAGACGCTGGTCTCCAGCTCGATGATCGACCGGGTAGCGGCACACCTGGGCCGTCGCCTGGCCGAGGTACCTGTCGGCTTTAAGTATTTCGTCGAGGGCCTGCTGGACGGCTCCTATGGCTTTGGCGGCGAGGAAAGCGCCGGCGCATCCTTCCTGCGCCGCGAAGGCACGGTCTGGACGACCGACAAGGACGGCCTGATCATGGACTTGCTGGCAGCCGAAATCACGGCCATCACCGGCAAGGATCCCGGCGAGCACTACCAGGAACTCGAGAGCCGCTTTGGCAGCCCCCTCTACGAACGGATGGATGCACCCGCCAACCGCGAGCAGAAGAAGGTGCTGTCGAATCTGTCGCCGGCGATGGTGACGGCGCAGACGCTGGCAGGAGAGCCGATCGTCGCCCGCCTGACACATGCGCCCGAAAACAATGCCCCGATTGGCGGTCTCAAAATTGTGACGGCCAATGGCTGGTTTGCCGCCCGCCCGTCGGGCACTGAGGACGTTTACAAAATTTACGCAGAGAGCTTTTTGGGGGCCGAACACCTCAAGCAGATTCAGCAAGAGGCACAGGCCATCGTCTCCGACGCCTTCCGTAGCGCCGGCGTCTAGTTGTTCGAAAACGAGAGTAAACCTATGCGAATTACAAGCGCAGAAGAAGCCGTCAGAATCATCAAATCAGGCGATCGTGTGTTTGTACACGGCGGCGCCGCCACTCCAGCTCAGCTCGTCATTGCGATGACCAACCGTGCCGAAGAGCTGCGCGACGTGGAGGTCGTGCACATCCACACCGAGGGTCCCGCGCCCTACGCTTCGCCGGAGGTAGCCGACAGCTTCCGCACCAACGCCATGTTTATCGGCGCCAACGTGCGCCAGGCAGTCGCCGAGGGCGTAGCCGACTACATTCCGGTCTTTCTGAGCGAGGTGCCCGGCCTCTTCCGCAAGGGGATCCTGCCGCTCGACGTGGCGCTGGTCCAGGTGTCGCCGCCGGATCGCCACGGCTTCTGCTCGCTTGGCGTATCGGTAGACGTGGCGCGTGCGGCCGTGCAAATGGCCAAGCACGTGATCGCCCAGCTCAACCCCAACATGCCCCGCACGCACGGCGATGGGCTGATCCATATCAGCCACATCGACAGTGCAGTCGTCGTGGACGATCCGCTGCCCGAGTTTCCTCCCGGCGATCTGAGCGAGGCAGAAAAGTCGATCGGCCGCTACTGTGCCGAGCTGATCGAGGATGGCGCCACGCTGCAGATGGGCATTGGGGCCATTCCCAATGCAGTGCTGGCGGCGCTGAAGGATCATCGCGATCTGGGTGTACACACAGAAATGTTCTCAGATGGGGCGATCGACCTGCTCGAGAAGGGCGTCATCACCAACGAGAAGAAGCGCGTGCACCCGGGCAAGATGGTCAGTGCGTTCGCCATGGGCACGCGCCGGCTGTACGACTTTATCGACGACAATCCGCAGGTCGTACTGCTGGACGTTGCTTATGTCAATGACACGGCCGTCATTCGCCGCAACCCCAAGGTTACGGCGATCAACAGTGCGATCGAGGTTGACCTGACCGGCCAGGTGGGCGCCGATTCGATGGGCACGCGCCAGTATTCGGGCGTAGGCGGGCAGATGGACTTCGTGCGTGGCGCCTCACTGTCTGAAGGCGGCAAGCCGATCATCGCCTTGCCCTCGGTCACAGGGAAAGGTATCTCGCGCATTGCGCCTTATTTGCGCCTGGGATCCGGCGTTGTGACCACGCGTGCCCATGTGCACTATGTGGTGACCGAGTACGGCATCGCCTATCTTTACGGCAAGAACCTGCGCCAGCGGGCGCGTGCGTTGATCGACATCGCGCACCCAGACCACCGCGCAGACCTGGAAGAGAAGGCATGGGATCGGTTCAAGCGCTGGCCGATTCACACCGAAGAGCTGGTACGGGCGTAGACGTGCACCAACTGCTCGTCACGCCCCTCACTCCTGATTACGCCCCACAAGCGGCCCGGCTGCACATACAAGGTCAGCCGGGCACTTTTCTAACCAGTTTGGGTGAGGATGTTCTAACCGTCGTATACCGCGCATTGCCGCAGTCCCGCGGTGGGTTTGGCACTGCGGCGGTACAGTTAACCGCGACCAGTGCCGCGCCGTCAGGCGATGCGCCGCTTCTTGGCTACATCAGCGCGACGACAGGAATTGGCGGGCTATTTATCGAGATTGCATCGCAGCGGCTTGGCGAACTGATCCCCCCACTCATGCGCCGGTATGTACAGGCCCCTAGCCTGGTCGTACGCAGCATGCAGACTGCCGTCTACCCGTTCCTCGCGCATGAGGGTGAAGATGGGCCAACGGCAGAACTGCTGTCGATCATGGTCGAACCTGCGCTGCGCTCATATGGGATTGGCACATTGTTGATGGCGGCGTTTCTGCATGAATGTCGCAGCCGATCGCTGCGCGCCGTAACAGTTACGGTAGACGCTGCCAACGACGGTGCCCAGAGGTTCTACCGAAGACACGGTTTCTCGGACTGGCGCAGTATCATGCTGTATGGACGCCCCATGTACGTCTTCAGGCATGAACTGGCGTAAGTGGTTCCTGCCACAGACCGACCAGGCAACATGTGGTCACTGTCTAAGCACAAGCCCCGCCGAATTTGGCGAAACACTTGCTGCCGCGCAAAATGGAGCGAATGAGCATACTCGGGGGGGTGGACAGGCGGCGGCTGGTGCTGATCGGGCTGATCGGCGCGGTCACCATCACCGTGCTGGTAGTGCTGGCAGGTGGCAGAGCCGCACTTGACGCCGTAGTCAAGGCGAATTGGGCGATCCTTGGCCTGGCCGTCCTGATCCACTATAGCAGCTTTGCGCTGCGCGGCCATCGGTGGCAAAGGCTGCTCGATGCGCTGGGTTATCCCCTCCCCTATCTATATACGACGGGCCTGCTCCTGGCCGGGTGGTTCGCCAGCGCGCTGCTGCCCGCCCGCGCCGGGGACTGGCTGCGGGTCGGCGTGCTGCGGCTTGATACCGAACGCCATGAGCCCGTGCCTGTGCCAAGCAGCCTTAGCTCGATTGTCCTGGAACGGGTGCTCGATATCCTGGCCATCTTGATGTTGGGCGCCGCGTTTGGCTTCTTGCTCATGCGAGAGCAGCTGCCAAGTTGGCTGCTGGCAAGCTATCTCGTGGGCATCGGGCTGCTGCTGTTGTTTGGAGCCGTGCTCGTGCTGGCCCCACCGCTGCTCAATTGGCTGCGCGGGCTCTGGCAGCACCGTTACTGGCAGTTGGCCATCGATTTTGTCACACACTTCGTCGAGGGCCTGCGCACACTCTTCCGCCAGCCTGCTACAGCAATCCTGGTGATTGTAGAGAGCGTCGTCATCTGGCTCTGCGATGCGCTGGTGTTATGGTTGGTGGTGCTCAGTCTTGCCGCTCCCCTGTCACTGCCAGCCGCGGCATTTGTTGCGCTCACTGTGGACGTCCTGGCCGCTGTGCCGCTTACGCCGGGCGGCATCGGGCAGATCGATGCCGCCTACGCCGGGCTACTGGCCTTGCTGGCGCTGCCTGCACTGAACGTCGGCGCCATCGTGCTAGTCGTGCGCTTTATCACTTACTGGAGCTTCCTCGCCTTTAGCGGTCTGGTCGCGCTTGCAGCCGGCTTTGGCAGCCTGATGCCCAGTGCCCTGGCCACCACGGCCGAAGGCTCGGATGACGGCGCTTCTGCTCCGGCGCACCCACTGCAGTGCGGCCCTACGGACAGTCGGAGCCGACTCGAGCAGTCGGAGACGACTGCGCTCCATCTTTATGACGCGACTTGCCGAGTGGTACCGCCGCCATTATTGGTTTGGAGTGCTGCTGCTCCTATTTGTCGCCATGCGCTTGCTGGCGATCCTGCTCTTTCGCCCAGGCGGTTTTTTTGCCGATAACTCCGACTATGAGTTCTACCAGCTCTGGGGTCAGATGGGGCCCAGCGGGTATACCACGTTCCAGAACTTGTGGACGGCCTATCCCCCGCTTTTCCCGGCACTGATGCTGCCGATTTTTGAGCTGTCAAGTCGGATCCCCCCCTGGGTCGAGCCGCGGCTCTTCTTTCATCTGATCTTTGGCGGGCTGCTGCTGCTGTTTGAGACAGGCAACCTCCTGCTGATCTACCGGCTTGGCAATCGGCTGGGGGCAGAAAGCGATACCGCAGAAAGCGCTACCTCAAAAAACCAGCTGCCGGGAAACACCTGGTTCCTGCCCGGCCTGCTGCCAGCCGTGCTTTATGCGCTGCTGTTTGCGCCGCTGTACACGCTTGCTCGGCTGGTTCGAGGCGATGCCGCTCTTCTTTATGCTGTTGGGGCTAGACCTCTTGCTGCTGGCGCGCCGGTGGGGGTGGGCCGGCAGTGCCATAGCTGCGGCGCTCGGCTTCCTGATCAAGCTGACACCAATTCTATTGGTTCCCATAGCAGTGCGCTGGTTGGGAGCAAAGCTCAGTTGGGCCGCAGCACGCCAGGAGTGGTTCAATCGACGGTCGCCGGGCAACTTGCTGCGGCCGGCCCTTTACATCCTGGTTTTTGGTGTGGTCTCTGTGGGCGTTGGCGCGCTGGCGCTTGGTCCGGGGTTCAACCCACAGCTGGCGCTGAGCAGCTTTCGCATCAACGCCATCCGGCCACCTTGGCAAAGCATCTGGGCGCTGCTGGACGGCTACTATGGCTATGGACTGGTGCCTATCGATATGCGCAACCTGCAGGGATTGGCGACAGGCGGCCAATGGCAGACGCGCTTGCCTTGGGGGTTGATCGGTCTGGCCTTTGCAGCGATCTATCTTTGGCTCTATACCCGCCGCTACGATTGGGCGCGGGCACGCACCCCGATTGTGTTTGCGGCAGTGAGTGTGATCTGGCTGTTTCTCTACAGCAAGGGCTGGAGCCCGCAGTTTATCGTCTGGGTGCTGGCCTTTCTGGTGCTGCTGACGCCGAACATGCACGGAATCGTGCTAGCAATAACACTGACAGCAATTAATTTTGCGGAATCGACAGTTTTTCTCCTTGTCCTGCCCGACGAGCATTGGCTGTTGGTCGCCACGGTGCTCCTGCGCACGCTGCTGCTGGTGCTGCTTGCCGCCGAGTGGCTGGGACAGATCTGGCCTGCCGCGAAAACAGGTCGCCGCCTGCAAATGGTTGCGGCGCGGATGGCATGGGTCGTCGTAGCGGCCGCCCTGTTAGCTGCCCTGCTTGGTGCACCGCGCGCCGCCCAGGCCTATTGGGACCGGCGCACAGCCGAACATCCATGTCGTGAGGCCATAACCTTGCTGCAGGAGAATGCAGGTATGGGAGAGGCGGTAATTATCACGCCCCAGATCACCGTCTGGCGCGACCTCTATCCGTGGCTGCATGACGAATACACAATCCACGTGCTTGATGGCTACGATCCAAATGACCGGCCTGCAGAAGAAGTCATGGGTGCCAAGCTGGCGCAGTTGGCCGGTGCAGGAGAATTCTGGTGGGTCGAACAGAGTGGCAGATCCGGGTGCACAGCCACCGGGGGAAAGTCAAAGTACCGATATGCCGGAGTGGTCGCCGGTACTGCGCAGCTTCGCCGCAAAGTCGGGCGTAGCGATTTTCGACGAACAGGTGCTTGGAGCGTGCCACCTGGCGCGCGTGGCGGCGGTGGGCGACCATACGCCGCTCGCCACCGTTGATACAACGGGCGGCCCCATAGAACTGCTGGCGGCAGACGTCGGCAGGCCACTTACCGTTGCGACGCCCAGCACACCGAGCAGCAGTATCCTGCCGGTGGTGCTATACTGGCAGGCAGTGGCGCCGGTAGAAGCAAGCTACACCGTCTTTACACAGCTGTTTGACCCGTCGGGACGCCTCATCGCACAGCAAGACAATTTGCCGGTGCAGGGGCTGGCGCCAACCACGACATGGCAGCCACAAGCAGCAATCCGTGATCCCTATCGCTTGTCATTGCCCACAGACCTCCCGCCGGGTGACTATGCTCTGCAAGTGGGAATGTATGACAGCGTAGGCCGGCGTACGCTGACTCTGCCGGACGGAACGAGCGCCGACCATCTATCGTTACCAGTTCATGTCGATTGACCGCCTGAATCGACCACAGACTCCACCGATGCAAACTCGCCCGCTTGACGTAAGCCCCAAAGACCGCAGCACAGCTTTCTTTCTGTTTGGCTTCTTGCTCGCCTGTTACCTGCTGACCTTTACCGGCCTGGTCGACAGCAGTGACGGTCTCTCTATGTTTGCCACCACCGAAAGCTTTGTCCGCACCGGTTCGTTCGACAGCAACCAGCTGCTGTGGATGGGCAACCAGCAGGGCAACATTGGCGTCGGCGGCGACCTGTTCTCGCGCAAGGGTTACGGCATGGTGCTGCTGGCGATGCCGCTTGTGTGGCTGGCCAAACAGTGGGGAGCGGTGGGCCTGGTGCATGCGGCGCTGCTGCTCAACCCCTTGGTTACCGCCTGGACGGGTGCGCTGCTGTTTCGCACGGGGCGCCGCTTAGGTTGGTCGCGGCCAACGTCGATCGCCACGGCCCTGCTCTTTGGCCTGGCAACCATGGCCTGGCCCTATACGCAGGGATACTTTAGCGATCCTATTTGCGGCTGGGGGCTGTTGGCGGCTGCCTACGCGCTCTTGGCCTATGCCCAGTCTGGGCGCAAGCTGTACTTGTTTGGCGCAGGAACTGCCTGGGGCATCGCCTTTCTCACCCGCTCGATCAACCTGATAACGCTGCCCGTTTACCTGCTTGCCCTGTTCTGGGTTTTGGACGCCGTAGAGGGTAGCAGCGGCATGACGATGACAGAACGGCTGCGCGCTGCCTTCTGGCGCAACTGGCGCCCCGTAGTCAGCTTCTTTATTCCTGTCGTCGCGGCGGGGTTGGTGGCCTTATGGTGGAACTGGGCACGCTACGGCAGCATCTTTGATACTGGGTATGTCTCGACCGAATCATTCACCGGCGACCTGCTGGCGGGACTCTATGGCTTGACCATCGGGCCGGCCCGCGGCTTTATCTGGTACAACCCTGTCTTACTGCTAGCCATTCCTGGTGCGATCATCTTTTGGCGCAGCCACCGGCGCATCTTTGTGTTCAGCCTGCTGCTGACCGGGCTCTACGTCGTGGTCTACGCCAAGTGGTACATGTGGCATGGCGGTTACAGCTGGGGGCCACGATTCCTGGTGCCGATCGTGCCCTTTGTCAGCCTCATAGCAGGGGGAGGCTGGGATATGCTGGTCACGAAGCGGCGCTGGGCGTGGCCTGGGCTCGTGCTGGCAGCATTGTTGACGGCGTGGTCGGTGGCGATCCAGTGGCTGGGGTTGGCAGTGCCGTTTTCACTGGTGCAGGACTGGCTGGCGGCCAATGTACAGCCGCTGTTTGCGCCCCAGACTTTCACAGAGCTGCGCTACTCACCTCTGGTACTGCAGTGGCAGTTCTTGACGCCGCAGAACATCCAGTTTGCGTGGTGGCAGGCCGGCGCCACTCATGATTCGGTCAACTGGCTGTCCTTTGCCATGCCGCTCGCAGGCGTATTGGCTGGTCTCATCTTGTTGATTCAGCTGCTGCGCAGCCGGCGGCCCGACGATCGCGACGATCGGGCACGCAACTGGCTGTACGGGGCGGCGTTGATTGCGATCACCCTAGCCGTGCTGACGTACGTACAGGCGACATTGGGCAGCACCGCCATTGATGCGGCGAGCCAGCGCATTGCCGCAAGTGAGCGGGGCGGCGATGCCGTGCTCAACCTCCGGCCCGACCAGAGCCAGGCGCTTGCCAACAACTATCGCGGCAGCCTGCCGGTCTATGGCTTTTTCAACGCCGAGACGCTGTCTCCCGATCAGGAGGCATGGCTCCAGCGGCTGCGCCGGCAGTATGATCGGCTGTGGGTGCTGCCAGACAGCAGCCCACCGGAAAAGTCGGGGTGGGAGCGTGCCCTGCGCGGGTCAGACTTCTTGCTGGTCAACGACCGTGTTGCCGGCGGCAGCGACCAGCGGCTGGGGCTGTTTGCCCTGGCGCCACGACAAGAATTGGCAGAAGCCGGCCTAGGAACCGTCTTTGGCGACCCGGCGGCACCGCCGCCTGTGACGGAGGCCAACGGCTGGTTCCGGTTGGACGGTTATGCCGTAACGGCAGAGGCACGCCCAGGAGAGGCAGTTCTGCTCACACTGCTGTGGCAGGATCTAGCCGCAGTGGATGAGAACTATCAGGTGTTCGTCCATCTACTGGACGAGCAGGGGAATAAAATAGAACAAGCAGATGGTCAACCGGTACAGTGGCTGCGCCCTACCAGCACCTGGCAGCCGGGGGAAAAAATCGCCGACCATTATGGCCTGCTGCTGCCCGAGACGCTGCCGAGCGGCGAGTATAAAATCGCCGTTGGCCTCTATCATCCCGTCACAGGCCAGCGCCTGCCCGTCAGCGCAGGGCCAAGCAGCTATGCAATTGACCTCGGCCCAATTTTGGTCCGCCAGTAGACTCGGTAAGAATAGTCCTATGATGAAATGGCACCTACGCAAGGCAACTTGGATAAGCATCGGCCTGCGCCGTCGCTGTAATGCTGGCTGCCTGTGGGGGCTCACCTGAGCCGACTCCCACTCCTACCGCTACGCCGGCGCCACAGCCGACCGCCACCGCGACGGCAGCGCCACCTACTCCAACGGCGGTGCCGCTGGAGCAAATACCAACCTCGCAGCCGACAGGGGCTGGCGCGGCGCCCTCCTCCGATCCTGCCCTGACAACGCCGCCGGCCGGTGCGGTAGCGAGCGTCTCCGAGCCGCCGGTCGTCGACGAGGGCGACTGCGCCGTGCAGTACGACCTGGATTTGGCCGGCTATCCCGACCTGCTCGCCAAGATGGGATGCGCACTCGAACCGGCCAACAACAACAACGTCGGCATCAACGAGTTTGGCAAGGGTCCGGACTACAATCGTTTCATGCTTTGGTTCAGCGACGAACTTCAGATTTACGTGCTCTTCCCGGACCAGACCTGGCAGGCCTACCTGGACACCTGGCGCGAGGGGCAGCCGGAGCTGTCGTGCAATCCACTCAGCGTGCCCCCGACTTCGCCGCCGCTGCCGCGGCGCGGCTTTGGCAAGCTTTGGTGCACCGTAGACGGGCTGCAGGATAAGATGGGGACGATCGACCGTGAGGAGCGCCTCTGCCAACACACAGTCGTCCAACGATTTGAGAAGGGCCGGCTGCTGGCCTGTTTCGAGGATGCCACCATCCGTTACTTCCGCCTGCTTGACGACGGCAAATGGGATATGATGATGGTGCGCTAGAGCAGCGCCCTAGGAGGATGTACACATGCGGGTGATCACCGGCCGTGCCAAGGGCCGCAAATTGATGAGTGTCCCCGGCGACAGCACGCGGCCGATCACGGACCGCGCCAAGTCCGCCCTGTTCAGCATCCTAAGCGATTGGATCGAGGGTACACGCGTGCTCGACCTGTTTGGCGGCACGGGCGCCGTGGGCATCGAGTGTCTCAGCCGGGGTGCCACCTATGTCCACTTTGTCGACAACAACCGCAAGGCTGTCGATACGATGCAGGCCAACCTGGCGCACTGCGGCTTCGGCCGCGAGGCAACAGTTGAGCGCAACGACAGCTTTACCTTCCTCGAACGCTACCGCGGCGAGCCGTTCGACTTTATTTTTGTGGCGCCGCCGCAGTACCAGGATTTATGGCGCAAGGCGCTGCAGATGATTGACCAGCGCCCATCCCTTACGGCCGAATATGCCACCATCGTCGTCCAGATTCATCCCGTCGAAGACAAACCGGTCGAATTGCAGCGTCTGCAGGAGTACGACCGGCGTAAATACGGTTCCGTCATGCTGCTCTTCTATGCGGATGCGGCGGATCTGGACGAGAAGGGAGCAGATACAGGTCCAGAAGAGGATCTGGAACCGGACGAGGCAGACGAATAAAAGAGAAGAGGCGCCACCGATTGGGTGGCGCCTCTTATTTACTGCATGTTACTGCCCGAGTGAGAGCTAAAAATTACTGGGCAACCGGGAAGTACACAACCTGGCCCTGCTCGGCATCCTGCGGCACGTTGACGGTGACACTGTCGGCGCCGGTGAGCGTATGGCCGGCCGGGTCGGTCACGGCAAACGTGTACTGGCCGGCGGCCAGGTTGTCGACGGCGATGCCGCCATCGGTCGAGCTGTAATCGCCGACGGTGGCGCCCTGGGCGTCAGTTACGGCCAACTTCAGGCCCACCAGGTTAGCTTCGCTGTCGTCCATGCGGCCGTTGCCGTTGCTGTCGACATAGAAGAGGACGGCTACGTTGCCGGGCTTGACGGCGTCACTGTTGACGACCAGCGGGCCGCCGACCGCAGCGCTTACGCCATTGGCGGCGCCGACGCGGTCCATAGAGGTCAAAGCCTGGTCAAGAGCAACCACAAAGGTGTCGAACTTCTGCCCGGTGACCTTCAGATTCGCGACATCCGAGCCGATCTGGTCGACCTGCGTACCGCGCTCGTCAAGCTTGGCCATGGCGGCCTGCACATCACCCTTGGCGCCGGCGATGTCGCCGCGCATAGCAGTCACCTGCTGCGCTACGTTGTCGACGTTGGTGCTCACGGCCCCGACGTTCTCGTTGACGCGGGTCAAATTCTGTTCGAGCACGGCCAGGCGTTCCGGATGGATAAAATTCAGCGTGCCTCCGTTGATCAACGCCAGGATCAGCAGCGTCGCCAGCATGCCGAGCACGGCACCGCCAACGGCAGCAAAAAACATTGACAGCGAGTCCTGGCTGGCCGCCTTGTACTCGAGCTCGGGTGCTTCCTGCTTCCGCTCTGTGGACTTCATATCCAGTGATTCATGTTGAACGCTCATTCAGACTCCTTCCAAGATGGACGAACTGCAGTCGGGGACGATGGGACCCCCATACCAATATGGACAATGGTTGCTGCGTGCCCGTCGGCGAAGCGCCGATCCTGCGGCGCAGTCCGGTCTGCCAGCCAGGTAGGCGCTCGGTGCATGTGCAAGCCATCACAAACAACAGCGTCTTAGTCTACCCGCTGGGGACAGGCAGCGTCAAGCCAGAAAGCCTACAATTGGCTAACACTTTGTGGGCGTTCCGGCTCCGCCATGTACAATCCAAAGCTATGCCAATCATCAGCGCCATCGGTCCGGCAACAGCCGCGTTTCTCCTGTCACAGGAGGGGCGAGGCGGCTGCAGAAGAGCTGCAGGACGCCCAGCTCGACGATGCCGACCTGCCCCCGCTGCTCAACCGGCTGCGCCAGCGATTCGACGCCAGCAGGGCAGGCGCGCTTGTAACCCTGGCACGCCTGCGCCGCCGCGCCGCAGCCAAGTTTCCCCAGGCGGAACAGCTCTTTTTCACGGCTGAAGCCTTGGAACAGGCGACGGCATGGGAGGTCGCGCAGCAGCATGCCGCCTGGCTTGACCGCCACGCGCCGCCAGGCCCCATACTGGACCTGGGCTGTGGGATTGGCGGCGATCTGGTAGCACTGGCCGGGCGCCGCCGGGTGATAGCCTATGAGCTTGACCCCGTGCGTGCCGCCTTTGCCGAGGCCAACGCGGCCGGCCTGGGCCTGGCCGGGCAGGTCGAGGTGCGTACCCGTGATTGGGTGGCCGACCTCCATGCGGGCCTGCTGCCGGCAGTGGCGGGCGCGTTCGCCGACCCCGCTCGCCGTGTAGGCGAGCGCCGGGTTTTTAAGCTTGACCAGATGCAGCCGCCGATCGCGGCGCTGCTGCAGTTACAGGCTGTCGTGCCGGCGCTAGGCGTCAAGGTGATGCCAAGCGTTCAAGACGTCGATCTACCGGCCGGCTGCGGCGTCGAGTTTGTCAGCCATCAGGGTGTCTGCAAGGAGGCGATCCTTTGGTTTGGGCCAACCAGTTGGCGGCACAAGTGGGCAACGGTCGATTCGAGGTGACAGCGCAGAATCCATACCATGCGACGACGAAGTGCCGCCGCTCGGAGAGCTGGCGCCAGGCCAGGTGCTCTATGAGCCAGATCCCGCCTTGATTCGTGCCGGCTGCCTGGCGTGGCTGTGCCGCCGCCTGATTGCGCACCAGTTTGACCCTGATATCGCTTACCTGGCCGGCGATGCCGTGCCCGACCTCAGGCCCGACCGGCTGGCGCGCTCGCTTGTCCAGGCCTTTGCCATTGAGGAAATCCATCCATTTGCGCTTAAACTGCTAAACCAGCGTCTGCAAGCGCTTGGCGTGGCGCGTGTCGAGCTGAAAAAGCGCGGCTTTCCCGTCGAGCCGGAATCACTGCGCCCGCGTCTCAAGCTTGCGCAACAAGGGCGTGACGCAGTTGTCATTTTTACCCGGGTCGTGGATCGCAGTGGCCCCTCGCACGGCGACGAACATTTGATGCTTATCGGCAGGCGCTTGGGAAGGGAATCAGAATGAAGACAATGCCTACAATGCGGGAGGCCGTAGAGCTGGCACAGCTCCTGGGCGCCAGGCTGCGGGAGCGCAACCTGATGTGCGTTACGGCGGAGAGCTGCACCGGCGGCTTGATCGGACACTTGATCACAGAAGTGCCCGGCTGTTCCGACTACTTTGCCGGCGGGGCGATCGTCTACAGCTATGGGGCGAAGGAGGCGGTCGCCGGCGTAGACCACGAAACCCTCCTAGCCGAGGGCGCGGTGTCAGCAAGCGTGGCCCAGCAGATGGCGCAAGGTGTCCTGCGGCTGTACGCAGCCGGTGTGGCTGTCGCCGTGACCGGCATCGCCGGTCCAGGAGGTGGAGTGCCCGGAAAACCGACGGGGACTGTCTACCTGCATGTGAGCGCCGCCGACGGCTACGAGCACGGCGAACGGCACGTCTGGGAGAGCGACCGCAGCGGCAATAAGCTGCTTAGCGCCATACGCTCCTTCCAAATGATTGGTGAATATCTGGATCAAGCCTAAGCGGGCGCCCGATTGTGGACCTGCAACCCACCACGGCTACAATCGAGCGAAAAAGATAGGAGATAGCATGAACCGCGAACTACTCGTCAATGAGACGGTCGACACACTGATTCGAGTGATGCCCAACGGCGATGTACGGCCGACATCGTTTATCTGGCGCGACCGCACCCGCTATGTCAATGACGTGGGCCGCCACTGGGAAGAGATCGTTAACGGCAAACGCCTGCACTGCTACCTGATCCAGGCAGTGGACAACGGCGCCTACGAGTTGCAGTGGGACCCGGCGGAGAACACCTGGCTGCTCCACCGGGCCTGGATCAGTACAGGTCTCGCCTAAGGTGGCGGTACGGCTGCCCGTCCCTACGTTGACCGGCGAGCAGGTCAGTGAGCTGGACCGTCTTATGGTCCAGGAGTACCATGTCGGCCAGTTCGCAGATGATGGAGAACGGCGGGCGCGCGCTGGCGCACCTGGCGCGGCAACTGCTGGAACAGGAAATCTTGGACCGGCCCGTCGTGGTGCTGGCGGGGCGCGGCAGCAATGGCGGGGTTGGCCTGGCGGCGGCGCGCCACCTGCTGAACTGGGGAGCCTGGGTACAGGTTGTATGTTCCTCTCCATCCGGCTCCTTCGCAGGCGTTGCGGGGGAGCAGTTGGCTGCGCTCCAGGCGATGGGCGCGGCGCTCGCCTGGGCCGAAGATGGCTGGGAGATCCCCCCTTGCGACCTGCTGATCGACGCGGTAATCGGCTGCGGCTTGCGCGGCGAGCCGCGTGGCGCGGCGCGCAGCCTGATAGAGCTTGCCAACAGCAATCCGGCTCCCATCCTCAGCCTCGACGTGCCCAGCGGTGTGGATACCGCCACCGGCCGCGTGTCTGCGACGTGCGTGCAAGCGGCTGCCACACTGTCACTGGCGCTGCCCAAGTCTGGCCTGCGTGCTGCTGCAGCAGCGGAGGTCTCCGGTGACCTTTACTTAGCCGATATCGGCGTCCCCGCAGCGTTGTACGAACAGATCGGGATCGCCGTGCCTCTCTTGTTCGCCCGCGACTCCATCGTGCCTTTGCACGTAGAGAAGGGAGAGATCTGGGCTGAGGAGTAGGAATGGTTGAATCTAGCGGTTTGGTATTACAGGGAATTGGCTACGCGCTCGTGGTATTGGGCCTGATCGGCGCAGTGTTGCCGGTGCTGCCGGGGCCGATCCTGATCTGGTTGGGGGTGCTGGCCTGGGCTTGGGGCGATGGCTTTGTTGAGGTCAACTGGTGGACGATTGGTGCGCTAGGCGTGCTGGCGGCGCTGGCCTGGGCTGCGGACTTATTCTTCACCACCACGCTCAGCCGTCGCGCGGGGGTGAGTTGGCGGGCAATCGCCGGTGCGCTGGTCTGCGGCATTGCCGGTGGCATCTTTCTGAGCAGCTTACCTGTGATCGGCACCCTGTTTGGCGCGCTCATCGGTGCGTTATTGGGCATGCTGGTCATCGAGCGCTATATTAAGGGAAACTGGGGCGAGGCATTTGGAGCCGTCCGCACCTATTTTACCGCCTCGCTGTTGTCCACAGTCTTTGAAGTGGTGGTGGCGCTGCTGATGGTGGGTATTTTTATCTGGCAGGTATTCCTCTAAGCACAGAGCTAGGACATCTATGCGCGCTGTCGTCTTTGTGAACGGCGAAGTTCAGGATTACACGGCGCTCGCCAAGTGGCTGCGGCCCGGCGATCATCTGATCGGCGCCGACGGCGGGACGCGCCACATGCTGGCACTCGGCTTGATGCCCGACGTCGTCGTCGGCGACCTCGATTCGCTTGAACCTGAGACCGTGACAAAGCTGATTGCCCAAGGTGTAGACGTAGAACGCTACCCGGTCGCCAAGGATCAGACCGACCTGGAACTCGCCATCGAGCGCGGCCTGCGGGCAGGGGCAAGCGAAATCCTGCTGCTGGGGGCGCTGGGGGGGCGACTTGACCAGACGCTGGCCAACCTCCTGATCCTGGCGCAGCGCAACTGGCCTGTGCCGTTGCGGCTGGCGGAGGGCAGCCAGCTGGCGCAGTTGCTGCGCAGCGGCGAGACACTCATGCTGCCTGCCGCACCCGGCAGTACGGTCAGCGCCATCCCTCTCAGCGCCGTCGTGACCGGCATCACGTATACAGGGTTGGAATACCCACTGGAGGACGCTACCCTGACACTTGGAAGCACGCGCGGGGTTAGCAATGTCGTCGCTTCGTCGCCGGCCACGATCACGATCGACGAGGGTGTACTGTTGGTCGTGTGCGTTATTGAGCAGTAGGCGATCAGCCATGGGCTATGCCGGCGACGAGGTAGTTGGCTCTACCTGCGACGCCTCTGCCTGCGTCGCTTCCGGCGTGACGATCGCCGGCTTGGGCTTGTCGCGCGCCAGCAAGACCGTACAGACAAGCGCCAGCACCAGGCCAATCACCTGGCTGGTGCGGAACGTCCCGGTGATCGGGGCATTGGCGGCAAAGCCATCGGCGATGAGGTGAACGAGACCCCATCCCAAGCCCCCAAGGTAGAGTGTGCGCTGCGGCCGCGTGCGGTCAAGCCGCCACCAGACCACCAACAACACGACGATCAGGCCTACCGCGCGATACAGCGCGACCGGGTGAAGCATTTCGCCGAAATAAGGCAGCGCCCACGGCATGTCACTGGGCAGACCCGGTCAGCACGCCGGTGAGGTAATCGCCAACATTGAGCAGGACCCCTGCCGCCAATATGCCCGGTGTAAAAGCTGCCGCCATCACCATTGGGTGCAATGCTGAACGCAGGAGATAGGCGTAGCCTCCGAGCAGTGCCGCAATCAGGCCCGGCCAGAAGGCGTAGCCGCTGGGCCGCAGGCTGAAGATAAGCAGCGGTTCCGCTGCATACACGTACCAAAACTGGAACACGTTCCAAAGGCGCGCTACAATCACGCCGGCGAGCAGCGCCAACAGGCCGGTGTTCCAAACATCATCCGGCCTCAGCCCCAGGCGCCGCCCCGTACGCGCCGCAGCGTCCAGACCCAAATAGGCGGCCAGAAGGATAAATACAGGGCCAGTAGGTAGTGTAACAGGACCGAAAGGCAGAGCTGGATACATGGATTCGCACCACAGGGTGAGCCCGAATTGTAAGCTGTTTATTAGACCGCGGCAGGTAGTGTGTCGCTACACTCAGTGCAGTGTTTTGCCGTCTGTCGTTGTTCGATTACGGAATGCAATCGCAAAGGGGGAATCTTTCGCATTATGCGCGTATTAGTCACCGGCGGCGCCGGATTTCTGGGCAGTCACCTCTGCGACCGGCTCCTGGCCGAGGGCCACGACGTTATCGCCATGGATAACCTCATCACCGGCAGCACCGACAACATTGCCCACCTGGCAGGCAATCGCAGATTTCAGTTTATCCACCATGATGTGACCGACTACATCTATGTCAAGGGACCCGTAGACGCCATTCTACACTTCGCCAGTCCCGCCAGTCCGATCGACTATCTCGAGCTGCCGATTCAGACGCTTAAGGTCGGCAGCCTCGGCACGCACAATGCGCTCGGTCTCGCCCTGGCCAAAGGTTCCCGCTTTCTGCTCGCCAGCACGAGCGAGGTGTACGGCGACCCGATGGTGCACCCGCAGCAAGAGACCTATTGGGGCAACGTCAACCCGATCGGCCCGCGCGGCGTCTACGACGAAGCCAAGCGCTTTGCCGAGGCCATGACCATGGCCTACCACCGTTCGCACGGTGTGGAGACGCGTATCGTACGCATCTTCAACACCTATGGCCCGCGCATGCGCCTGCGCGACGGCCGGGTGGTGCCCAACTTTGTCGGCCAGGCGCTGCGCGGCGAGCCGCTTACCGTCTACGGCGAAGGCAAGCAGACGCGCAGCTTCTGCTACTGCTTGGACCTGGTCGACGGCATCTACCGGCTGCTGATGAGCGATGAATCCGACCCGGTCAACATCGGCAACCCGATGGAACTCACGATCCATGACTTTGCCAGCGTCATCAACGAACTGACCGGCAACAAGGGCGGCATCTGCTTCCAGCCGCTGCCGGTGGACGACCCCAAGCAGCGCCAGCCCGACATCACCAAGGCGCGGACCGTTCTGGGCTGGGAGCCGAAGGTCGGCCTGCGCGCGGGCATGGAACAGACAATCGCCTGGTTCCGCGACCGGGTGTAGTCGGCTCTAAGCGCAATTACGTGTAGGGGCACACGCTCCGGCGTAGCCGGAGCGTGTGCCCCTACATTTATGTCTCGCACATTCCTGTTTTCCCGCTACCCCATATATAATTCTCCGCATGAACCAGGACCATATCCGTAACTTTTCGATTATTGCGCATATTGACCACGGCAAGAGCACGCTGGCCGACCGCCTGATCCAGATCACGGATACGGTCACTGAGCGTGAAATGCGCGAGCAGCTGCTGGACTCGATGGACCTTGAACGCGAGAAGGGCGTCACCATCAAGGCCAGCGCCGTGCGCATGATTTACAAGCATAATGGCCAGGAATATCAAATCAACCTGATCGACACCCCAGGCCACGTGGACTTTTCGTATGAAGTCCACCGTGCCCTGCAAGCGTGCGAAGGGGCCGTGCTGGTCGTGGACGCCTCGCAGGGCATCCAGGCGCAGACCATGGCGCACCTGTTTGCCGCCCTGGAGCAAAACCTGACGATCGTGCCGGTGATCAACAAGATCGACCTGCCCGCCGCCATGCCCGACGATGTGGCGGAGGAGATCGAGGAACTGCTCGGCACGCCGGCCGAGGATATCCCGCGCATCAGCGCCAAGGCCGGCATCAATGTGGAATTGGTGCTGCAGCAGGTGGTAGAGCAGGTGCCGCCGCCCAAGGGCAACCGTCACCAACCGCTGCGGGCACTGGTCTTTGACTGCCGCTACGACCCGTACAAAGGTGTGATCGCCTATGTGCGCATGGTGGACGGCGCCATCGAAGGCACCCCGCGCCTGTTGGCCATGAACACCGGCAAGACACTCGACCCGCTGGAGATCGGCGTGCTCGTGCCTGTCATGCTGCCGATCAACGAACTGACCACCGGACAGGTAGGCTATATCGCCACCGGGCTCAAGACGCTGCAGGACCTCGACGTGGGCGATACGATTACGCTGGCGGCGCAGCCGGCGACGGACAAGCTGCCCGGCTATCGCCCGCTCAAGCCAATGGTCTTTGCCGGCCTCTACCCGAGCAACCCGGAAGAATACAACGACCTGCGCGATGCGCTCGAGAAGCTGCAGCTCAACGACGCCGCCCTCACCTATGAGCCCGAGAGCAGCCAGGCGCTCGGTTTTGGCTATCGCCTGGGCTTTCTGGGCTTGTTCCACATGGAGATCGTCCAGGAACGGCTCGAGCGCGAGTACGACATGGACATCATCTTTACTGCGCCCTCGGTGGAATACCAGGTGCTCAAGACTGACGGCACGATGATGGCCATCGACAGCCCGGCGGCGCTGCCTGACCCGACCGAGATCGAGCACATCGAGGAGCCATGGTGCGAGCTGCGCGTCTTTACGCCTTCCGAATACATTGGGGCCGTGCTCGACCTGGTGACCAAGCGCCGCGGCGAACTCAAGAACCAGACATGGCTCGACACCAAGCGCGTGGAGATCACCTGCATGATCCCACTGTCCGAGATCATTGTGGACTTCTACAACGAGCTCAAGGCGCGCACCAAGGGCTATGCCAGCATGGACTACAACATCGACGAGTATCGTGCGTCCGACATGGTCAAGCTGGATGTGCTGGTCAACTTCATGCCGGTGGACGCCTTGAGCATCATCGTGCACCGCGACAGTGCCTTCCACAAGGGGCAGCGGCTGGTTTCCAAGATGAAAGAGATCATCCCGCGCCAGCAGTTCGAGGTGCCGATCCAGGCGGCCGTGGGCACCAAGGTCATCAGCCGCGCCAACGTCAAGGCCATGCGCAAGGACGTGCTGGCCAAGTGCTATGGCGGCGACATCTCGCGCAAGCGCAAGCTGCTGGAGAAGCAGAAGGCGGGCAAGAAGCGCATGAAGATGGTCGGCTCAGTCGAAATCCCGCAGGAAGCGTTTATGTCGGTGCTGAGCCTGGAAGAAGATTAGAGACATGTGACGGGGCGCCAATGGCGCCCCGTCCTTCATCGCAAAAACTACTTACCGTTAGCCTTGGCCCATTCGTCAACCTGGCGCTGGATCTCAGCCACTACCTTGTCGATGCCTGCTTCCTTGAGCTTGTCCTGGCAATCCTTGAGACCCGTTGCCGGATCGGCGAGCCCCTTCTCGAGCGGATCGCAGTACTGCTTGGCAACAGTGCTGATCTGGGCGATCTCATTCTGAATCGCTGTCCGGTCAGGCGTGAAGCCCATCACCGGCGAGTAGGCTGCATTCTTCATATCGGCGTCGATGCGGTCAAAGACACCTACGTCACTTTCGTCCATCAGATAGAGGTTATGGCGGTCACCAAACTGCCAGTAGGCATTGGGGTTATAGCCGACTGTCTGCCCATCTACTCCTTCCGGGTAGCTGATTAGCTTCTTGTCCTTGTCGACCCATACCCAATGTTTGCCCTCGATGCCATAGTTGAGCAGGTTAAGCAACTCGGGATTGTTGTTCACCTCTTCGATGTACTTCACAGCCAGGTCTGGGTGCTCGGACGTGGCGCAGACGGATGTAATCGATCCCTGCACAGCTCCCGTATTGATGATCGGTTGCTCCTGCAGGTGCTGTGTCATAATGGGGATGCTGTTCCACTCATTGGACGACATAGCCTTGGTGGAGAACTCGCCCGTACCCGGAAAGTGGAAGGTGCTGAACTTGAGCGCCGAACGCATGGCGATCATTTCCGAGTCGGTCGGCGGTGTCTTAAGGAAATAGCCCTTGTCGTACCAGCGCCGTGCCAGTTCGATCGCCTGCTTATATTCGGGTGTCCAGGGTACAGCGACGACCTTGCGCGCGGCGTCGTCAACCTTGACGCCAATAATGCCCTGCGCCTGCGGGGAGCCAATGCCCTTGTCGATGGCGTCGTAGCCATAGTAGTTGGGGAACCACGTGCGACCCCAGTAACCATCGGTGGATACCAGTGGAATTGTGCCATCGCCGCTGGCGACGATCTGGTCAAAGTACGGCTCCCAGTCCTCGACGGTCTTCGTGTTCTGCCAATCAAACTTGTACTTGTCGAGCAGATCCTGGCGCGCCCACATGCCAGCGAATGACGGCCAACCGCCAGTGTTGTTGATGGCCCCATAGATCTTGCCGTTGACACGCGCGGCATCCCAAATCTCGGCGGGATAGGCGGCCAAGGTTTTGGGCGCGTACTGCGGCAGAAGTTCGTCAAGCGCCAGCAGCCCGCCGGTAGCTACGCCATTATTGTAGGGGTTAAAGCCACTCATGGCCATCAGGTCACATTTCTCACCGCTTTGCAGGATGAGGGGCGCCTTGGTGGTAACGTCGGCAAAGGTAAGGGGGTGCAGCTTGATCTTGGCGCCGATCTTGTCCACTAAAATTGCGTTGGCCGCATCCTCGACCTCCTGCAGATCCTCGGGCTTTGCAGCAAAAGCTACATAGTAATAATCAAGCGTGGGGGCTTCGGCGCTCGCCGCGGTGCCTCCACCAGCACTACCAGGGCTGGCGGAAGGAGTGACCGCCGTACAAGCCGACAGTAAAGACAGAACTACGGCCACACAAACAGCAAGATACAGCCATCGCTTCGTAGGCATACGTGTCTTCCTCCAAAAATGTCTCAATGACTTTCACGACGACCAACACAAGACGACACCGATTTGGCTCTTGCGCACCTCCCTTCCGGCTTACTCGCCCTTCAGACCGCCCAACGTGATACCGCGGATGAAGTATTTCTGGATAAACAAAAACGCAAACAACACCGGCCCGATGGCAATCACCGCCATTGCCATGCGCACCGATTGGTGTGGCACCGGGGTTCCCTGCGCAACTGCCAACTCCTGCAACATCTGCACATCATGGATGAGCTTATAGAGCAGATACTGCAAGGGGTACATCCGCTGTGAATCGATAAATAGCAGCGCCTGCCAGAGGTCATTCCAATAAAGCAGCACGGAAAAGAGTCCCACCGTCGCCAGGGCGGGCGTGGAAAGCGGCACGACGATACGGAAAAAGATGCGCCACTCGCTGGCGCCGTCGACCTTGGCGGCATCGATCAGGTCACGTGGCAACGAGGCAAAGTAGGTGCGCAGGAGCAGCACAAAGAATGGCATTACCAGGTACGGCAGGATCAACGCCAGCAGATTGTTCTTGAGCTGCAGCGTACGTGTCATCAAAATATAGTAGGGGACGAGACCACCGCTAAACAGCATCGTGAAGAACACGTAGAAGGAGATGATTCCGCGCAAGGCAAAGTCACGCCGCGAGATGGCATATGCAAGCATCGACATGATCAGCAGACCGAGCGTGCTGCCGACTACGGTCACCAAAATCGACACGCCATATGAATACAGCAGTTGCTCTGGCTGCTTCCATAGAAACTCGTAGGCGTAGCCACTAAACTGCAGCGGGCCACAGTTGGTAACCGTTGAGCGCCAAGGATTTCTCGTCGGTCAGCGACGACATCACGATCAGCAGCAATGGGATCATGGCGACGATGCAGAGAGGGATAAGCAATGCATGGATTGAGCCCTGCAGAAGGCGAGTCTGTGAGCGCTGACTGCGCACGGGTTTTGTTTTGGTCACGTGCGTTTCACCACTCTTTCAAAACAGCGCCTGTTCCGAGTCGTAGCGCCGAACCATCCAGTTAGCCAGCAACACGAGCACAAATCCCACCGTTGCCTGAAAAAAGCCGGCCGCCGAAGCCAAGTTGTAGTTTCCGACGGCCGTCAAAGAACGAAACACGTAGGTGTCTATGACATCTACCGTCGGCAGCAGCAGGCTGGAATCGCGGGTGACGTTATAGAGAAAATCAAAGTTGGCGTAGAAAATGCGGCCTATGGCCAGCAGAACATTAATGATGACCAGGGGCCGAATTAGTGGCAGCATGACATAGCGGATCTCGTGCCATTTTGAGGCCCCGTCGATGCGTGCGGCTTCATAATATTCGGGGTTGATGGCCAGCATGCCCGCCAAGTAGATAATGGCGAAATAGCCGATGCCCTTCCACATACTGATCAACACGAGAATCGTGGGCCAGTATTTTGCTTCTCCATACCAGTTGATCGGGTCCAAGCCCCACTTCGTGAGCAAGCCGTTGATCATGCCGTTGTCGGCGTTTAGAAAAGCAAACGCGAAATAGCCGACAATTACAAATGATATGAAGTGAGGAAAAAACAAGACTGATTGATAGAAGCGCGTGACGTAGTGGTCGTAGATCTCATGCAGAAGGATGGCTAAGGCCAATGACCCGAGTACGATTGTGAAACACAGGAAGAGAGAATTTAGAAAGATTGTGTTAAAAATGATGCGCCAGGCGTCGCCGGTTGAAAAGAGAAACTCAAAGTTCTTGAAGCCGACCCAATCGCTGCCCCAAATACCCTGTGCGGCACGATAGTTTTTAAATGCCAGGATCAGCCCCGGCATCGGCAGGTAGGCAAAGACAAATATCTGAATAATACCGGGCAGCGCCATCAACAGCAGCACTCCATTGCGATTCCAGGCGCGGTGAAGTCGAGCCGCAAGGCTCAAATGCTGGGGAGTCGCGGTCGACCGTTGCACAGGCGCAGTCCTGGCCGATGCCCTACTAGTCACTCAACCCCTCCGCCGGCAGCCAAATCGGCCACGAGTTGACCACTGCTGCTGAGCCAGCAGGCAATCAGGCGGTCTTCATAGGGGTCGGCATCCCAAGGCTCGACGCCGCTATGCGCATCCAGCCAGGTGACCATCCGCTGCACGCCTTCGCGCCAGGGGATCGTGTACTGGAAGGCGAGGTCGGCATGGGCAGCGCGCGTGTCAAAGATGTTGTTGAATTGGAAGTTTTCGACGCAAATCGCTGCGTGTTTGGGCGCCGCCAGTGCCAACACATCAGTAGGGATATGCACCAACTGCGGGGGTGGTACGCTAAGCGCCTCGGCGACGGCCTGATGATACATGTCCCAGGTCATCCACTCCTCGCCCGGCGTGTGATATGCCTTGCCGATCGTCTGCGGGTTGCGCGCCGCCGCCACAAATGCGCGTGCCACGTCGTCCCTGTGGCAGGCCGTCCAAAATGAGCTGCCGTCGCCATGTACGACGATCGGTTTTCCTTTGCGAATGCGATCCACATAGCTGGTGCGCCCGCCGAAAGAGTGCAAGGGGCCGCGCCCTTCGCCATAGGTATACGCCGGCCGGATGACGGTCAAGGGGAAGTCACCTGCGGCATGGGCGGCAAAGAGGATCTGCTCGATAGCCACCTTGTTGCGGCTGTACGTGTTCAAGCCACCATACTCTTCACTTTCGGTCACAGGGTAGTGCGCTGCCGGCTTGCGATAGACATCCACAGTGCTGCAGAAAAGGAATTGCCCCGTGCGCCCACGAAAAGCACGCACGACACTGTCGGCATCTTCCGGCAGGTACCCCACCATGTCAATCACGCAGTCAAACACGCCAAGATCCTGCATCTGGCGTTCGAAGGTAACATAGTCGGTGCGATCGCCATGCACTGTCGTCACACCAGCGGGTGCGGGATAGAGATCCAGCCGCCCCCGATTGAAATGTGTGACATCATCTCCCTGCGCCAACAACATCTGCGTCATCGGAGCGCTGATCAAGCCGGTTCCACCGATAATGAGTATTCGCATAAGGTTTCTCAGTCTGGATTAGGGAGCAAACAGCGTACTGATTTTCAACACACCCGCAGCCACACACGGCACTGTTCAAATGAACACACGCGCGCAGATGCACAACATATGTTATCATACCACCAGATCGAAGTCAAGGGGATTGTAGAATTTTCCAGATGGCGGCCGGTGAGTTGGCGCGCGGCGTTTACATGTGCCAGATACAACAAAACGGCGCCGGTTGGTCCGGCGCCGTTTTCTAGAACTTGGATTGTACCGACGTTGGTCGGTTCTGTGTCACTACTACCGGGTGATTGCCGGCAGGAAGAGGCCGAACACAGTACCGGGCTCTTCCATCGGATCAAGATCAGTACCGCTGATATCGGCGTTGTACTTGACGCAGGCGACGTCGTCACCCGGCACGACACTCAACTGCAGGTCGCCGCCCGGCAGGGGCTCGCCGACGCTGACCCCATTCACCGTGCACTCGAACGAGCCTTCGGCCCAACCGGCGCCCGGTTCATCCTCACTCAAGGTGTAGGTGCGGTTTGGCTCCAGGTTCTCCCATGTTGCCTGCGGCTGTTCGTTTGAGACCGTCCTGCGATCGCCGTCCAGGCGCAGCACGAAGCTCCACTGCTGCTGCGAGGTTTGCGTCACGATCTTGGTTACTGTGATGCGCGGATCCGCCAGCTTGGTGTTCGTCACCGTCGCCTGCGCCTGGCCGCCATCGCTGGGAACCGTCACGCTTGCGCTGTCGACTGTCACCTTCCATTCGTTGCCGGGATCGGTCTCGGCAACGGTGTAGACGCCCGGTACCAGGCCGTTCCAGGTGAGAACGCCGCCGGTGTAGCCTGCCACCTTGCAGTCGCCATTGGCGAAGGACGGGCCGGTGATACAGATCTGGAAGGTTCTGGCTGCATCCGGCACTGCGCCATTCCAGTCCACGATCTTCGTCACCTGGAGGCTGCCCAGCATGCGTGCGATGCTGTTGGCGACCGTCACATCGACCGTCGTATCCTTGCCGATGGTGGCCGGGCTGCCGGTGATGACCGGCGTGCCCCACGTGTAGCCGGCAATCGGCGCCAGTGTCGCTTCGCTCACCGTGCAGATGCTGCCCGTCGGGATGTTGTTCACCGATTGCCGAACCGCCGGCCGCCACCGGCACGCTGCCGGTATAGCCGGTGCCACAGTCATAGTTCACCGTGAAGCTCGCCGGCACGCGTTGCACCATCCGGATTGCTCACCGTCTTCAGGATCCGCAGCGAGCCACGATCCAGCGTGATGCTGTTGGCGACAGTCACATCGACCGTCGTATCCTTGCCGATGGTGGCCGGGCTGCCGGTGACAACCGGTGTGCCCCACGTGTAGCCGGCGATCGGCGTCAGAGCTGCCTCGCTCACCGTGCAGATGCTGCCGGTCGGGATGTCGTTCACCACAGCCGGAGTATCTGGAGTTACCGTCACCTGGCCGGCCTGGCTAGGACCACAGTCGTAGTTCATCGTGAAGCTCGCCGGCAGCGTCGCGCCATCTGCATTGTTCACGGTCTTCAGGATCCGCAGCGAGCCACGGTCACGCGTGATATTGTTCGTCACCGTCACGTTCACCGTTGTTTCCTGGTCACCTGCGACGATAACGGCAGGGCTGCCGGTGACGATAGGCGTGCTGAAGGCCCAGTCAGCAGGGGCAGCCGGCAGTGTTGGCTCGCTCACCGTGCACGAGGTGCCGGTGGGGTATTGGGCCCACAGCTATCCATTCACCTGCCGCCAGGTTAACGGTCTGGTCTCCCGCGCCGCAGTTATAGACGATAGCGAACTCGCCTGTGACGCCCGAGGTCTGCGGGTCGAACACCTTGTCGATCCTCAGATAGCCCTGATCCCGGCTGATGGTGTTGGTGACGGTCACACTGACCGCTCCCACCTGGTCGCTCTCTGACGACAGTGGCCGGGCTGCCGGTCACAACTGGCGTGCCAAACGTCCAGCCCGCCGGAGCAGTCGGCAGTGCCGGTTCGCTCACCATGCACGAGGTGCCGGTGTCGAACGGCCCGACCGTCGTCGTCTCACCTGCCGCCAGGTTCACCGTCTGGTCGCCGGCGCCGCAGTTGTAGACAATGTCGAACTTGCCCGTGAAGCCGGAGGTCTGCGGATCAAAGGTCTTGGAGATCTTCAAATAGCCCTGGTCACGCGTGATGCTGTTGGTGACCGTCACGTTGACGGCCGCTGCCTGGTCGCTCTTGACGATGGTGACCGGGCTGCCGCTGACAGCCGGCGTGCCGAACGTCCAGCCCGCGGGGGCGGTCGGCAGCAGGGGCTCGCTCACTGTGCACGACGTACCAGTCGGGAGAGGTCCTACTGTCGTCGTCTCACCTGCCGCAAGGTTCACCGTCTGGTCGCCGGCACCGCAGTTGTAGACGATCGAGAAAGTGCCAATGAAGCCTGAGATCTGAGGGTCGAACGCCTTGCTAATTTTCAGATAACCCTGGTCACGGCTGATGCTGTTGGTCACCGTCACGCTGACCGCAGCGGCCTGATCGCCCTTGACGATGGTAGCAGGGCTGCCGGCAATGATGGGCGTGCCAAACGTCCAGCCTGTCGGAGCCGTCGGCAGCAGGGGCTCACTAACGGCACACGACGTGCCGGTGTCGAACGGCCCGACCGTCGTGGTCTCACCTGCCGTGACGTTCACGGTCTGGTCGCCAGCGCCGCAGTTGTAGACGACGGCGAACGTGCCGCTGAAACCCGAAGTCTGAGCATCGAATACCTTGCCGATCTTCAGATAGCCCTGATCACGGCTGATATTGTTTGTTACCGTCACCGTGACGGCAGCGGCCTGGTCACCCTTGGTGATGGTTGCCGGGCTGCCGGTAACGATCGGCGTGCCAAACGTCCAGCCCGCAGGGGCATTTGGCAGCGACGGCTCACTTACGGCACACGACGTGCCGGTCTCGAAAGGCCCGACTGTCGTCGAAGCACCTGCTGCCAGGTTCACCGTCTGGTTGCCTGCGCCGCAGTTGTAGACGATCGAGAACGTGCCTGCAAAACCAGAGGTCTGGGCATCGAATGCCTTGCTGATCTTCAAGTATCCTTGGTCGCGGCTGATGCTGTTGGTGACTGCTACCTCGACTGCTGCTGCCTGGTCCCCCTTGACGATGGTGGCCGGGCTGCCGGAGATCGACGGCGTGCCAAACGTCCAGCCCGCCGGAGCAGTCGGCAGGGCCGGCTCGCTCACTGTGCACGAGGTGCCGGTGTCGAACGGCCCGACTGTCGTAGAAGCGCCTGCTGCCAGGTTCACCGTCTGGTTACCTGCACCACAGTTGTAAACGATGGCGAACGTGCCTGCAAAGCCGGAGGTCTTGGGGTCGAACGCCTTGCTGATCTTCAAGTACCCCGGGTCACGCGTGATCGTGTTTGTCACTGTCACTTCGATTGCCGCGGACTGATTGCCCTTGACGATCGTGGCCGGGCTGCCGTTGACAGCCGGCGTGCCGAACGTCCAGCCTGCCGGAGCAGTCGGCAGCAGGGGCTCGCTCACCGTGCACGAGGTGCCGGTGTCGAACGGCCCGACTGTCGTAGAAGCGCCTGCTGCCAGGTTCACCGTCTGGTTACCTGCACCACAGTTGTAGACGATCGAGAACGTGCCTGCAAAGCCGGAGGTCTTGGGGTCGAACGCCTTGCTGATCTTCAAGTAGCCTTGGTCGCGGCTGATGGTGTTGGTCACCGTCGCCTCAACTGTTGTGTCCTTCCCGATGGTGGCCGGAGTGCCGGTGATGATCGGCGTACCAAACGTCCAGCCTGTCGGGGCAGTCGGCAGCAGGGGCTCGCTCACTGTGCACGAGGTGCCGGTGGGGAAAGGTCCTACCGTTACCCATGAGCCTGCCGCCACGTTTACTGTCTGGTCGCCGGCCCCGCAGTTGTAAACGATGGCGAACGTGCCGGTGAAGCCCGAAGTTTTCGGGTCAAACGCCTTATTGATCTTCAGATAGCCCTGGTCGCGGCTGATGGTGTTGGTGACCGTCACGCTGACCGCTGCTGCCTGGTCACCCTTGACGATGGTGGCCGGGCTGCCGGTGACGACCGGCGTACCAAACGTCCAGCCCGCCGGGGCCGTCGGCAGCGACAACTCGCCCACCGTGCAGGAGGTGCCGGTGTTGAACGGCCCGACCGTCGTCGAGGCGCCTGCCGCCAGGTTCACCGTCTGGTCGCCCGCGCCGCAGTTGTAGACGACGGCGAACGTGCCGGTGAAACCCGAGGTCTTCGGATCGAACGTCTTGGTGATCTTCAAGTACCCCTGGTCACGGCGTGATGCTGTTGGTGACCGTCACGTTGACGGCAGCTGCCTGGTCACCCTTGACGATGATGGCCGGGCTGCCGGAGATCGACGGCGTGCCGAACGTCCAGCCCGCCGGGGCGGTCGGCAGCGCCGGTTCGCTCACGGTGCACGAGGTGCCGGCCGGGAAAGGCCCGACCGTCGTCGAGGCGCCTGCTGCCAGGTTGACCGTCTGGTTGCCGGCGCCGCAGTTGTAGACGACGGCAAACGTGCCCGCAAAGCCCGAGGTCTGCGGGTTGAATACCTTGCTGATCTTCAGGTAGCCCTGGTCACGCATGATGCTGTTGGCGACCGTCACATCAACCGTCGTGTTCTTGCCGATGGTGGCCGGGCTGCCGGTGATGACCGGCGTACCCCACGTGTAGCCGGCGATCGGCGCCAGGGTCGCCTCGCTCACTGTGCAGCTGCGGCCGGTCGGAATATTGCTCACCGTTGCCGAACCACCGGCTGCCACCTGCACGCTGCCGGTGTAGCCGGTGCCGCAGTCATAGTTGATCGTGAAGCTCGCCGGCACGGATGCGCCATCCGGGTTGCTCAACGTCTTCAGAATCCGCAGTGACCCACGGTCGTCCCGTGTATTCGTGTAGGTGCACGTGACTGTTTCGGCCGATGCCAGGTTGATGGTCGCTACGCCGGTCCCCACATTCACCGTGGTGTTACTGGTCGGATCGACGCACACCAGGTTGGTCAATGCCCAG
Organism: uncultured Chloroflexia bacterium; assembly: GCA_963701415.1. Lineage (GTDB taxonomy): Bacteria > Chloroflexota > Anaerolineae > Caldilineales > Caldilineaceae > Fredericiella. The sequence goes on along the minus strand of CAVPAH010000009.1, from coordinate 472,234 downwards.
GTGGCGGGCAGCGGGAACACTTCCGAAGCCGACCAGGTGCCGGGCGGCACGCTGAAAGTCTGGCTGTTCGGCAGCGTCGGATCGCTGTCGTCGTCCAGCTGGAAATTCTGGTTGATCGTAGTGTTGTTGGTCAGGTTGAAGTTGAAGTCCTGTGCGTCATTCGGCACGGCATCCTTGACGATGACGATCGTGCCGTTGGGCACCACGGCGCTGGCCTGCATCTGGTTGTCGCGCTGGCCAACGGCAGTGCCGTCGACAGCGTCGAGCGCCACATGATACGGCGAGCCGGAGATGTTGCCGGCAGCGGTGCCGGCACCCCAGTCGCTCTGTGCGGCGACATGGGCGCCAAACCACAATGCGACGCTGCAGGTGGTCACGCCCTGTTTTGTAGAGCACATTGGCCCGGAGTTCGGCACGGTGAAGCTGACGGTGATTGAGGTCTCGCTGTCACCGGCGTAGCTGCCGCTGGCAATCACGGGCGTGGTGGCGCTGTTCAACGTGCCGCCGCGCATGACGAACTGCCGGGCGCCGGGCGCACTTGGCTCGAAGCTGTCCGGCACATTGGGATCCTGCGGAATGTCGAGCGTGGTTTCACCGGCCGTCGTGCAGCCCGTGATGTCCTGGCAGCGATCGGCGAGGGTAATCCAGCTTTCGGACCAGTTCCAGGTGGTCAAGAAGTCGTAGGCGTGCTTGCCGCCCTTCGTCGTGCCGTACTCGAAGGTGACGGTATGTGTGCTGCCGGGCGTATAGTCGGTGAGCCACACCCGCTGCACGGTTGCGTCGCCCTCGGTGTAGGTCGAGTTATTGCCCTGTAGGTTGCCGTTAATCCAGCGGCAGCCGGTGTCGCCGGTGGTATAGCCGGTGCCCTGATCGTTGGAGCACTGATCGTACGTTCCGATCGCAACATCGGTAAACGTGGTAGTGGCCGAACCAGAGGTCGACCCGGTAGCCAAGACAGCGTAGTTGGCCACGAACCAGCTGGGCAATTGGAATTGGTAGGTAAACGCGCCTGCCAGGTCCGCTACGGGATCGGGGTCGCTGCGGAGACTCCAGCTCTGCCCGCCGCTGTCATTGACGAAGATGTCGACCGCTTCCCCTGGCGCCCAGCCGGCGCCGATCACGGTCACGGTAGCGCCCGGCGGATAATCTGCCAGGTCCGTCGTGACCGTGGCACCGGTGGCCGATGCCTCAGCGGCGAAGGCAACCAACGGGTCTGCGACACTCACCGCCTGGTTCATCATAAGGGGCAACATCAATTTGGTTGGCCGGTTTGTCGCAGCCGGAGCAGCCTGCTGCGCAGCCACATTCTGTACACCGCCAATGACAGCGGTTACCGTTGCCAGGAGCAGCAGCGCTGCTGTCCACGTCCTTGTGGTTCGTTTCAACCATGTCGGGTACACGATTCGCCTCCTACCTGCGCGAGATCTGACAGAAAAAGACATTAAGACGACAACTGGCGCGTGAGTACGCGGCCAGCACTAGACAGGTGACAGCATTCCAGCAGCGATGGGTTAACGATGAAGCAGCATTGGGGCAGCGGTTGGTATGGCCTATTCAAGCGAAGAGCGTCAGAGCAACGCCCTATCGGCTTCCCTCGTAGCGTAGTCGTACGGGAGCAGACGGGTGTGTCGAGCAGTAACTATCGCTGCCCTAACGTTAGCACAAGAAATGCAGGAGTGGGGGCGTGAAACCTTGCAATTTGCTGACCGGCTGTCGAAAGCGAACTAGCTCAGTGGACTAATACACCCACTGCATGCCATGTTCTTGCCAGCTGCTGAGGTCGCCGGTGAGCGGTGCAACAATGTGCTCCAGCCCACCTTCGCTGGGCATGGCCCAAATCTTCCATCCCCCATCACGGTTGGAGGCGTAGGCGATCCATGCGCCGTCGGGGCTCACCACCGGCAAAACATCGAGGCCGGGGTTGTTGGTCACGCGCGTAACCTGGCCGCTCCCCACGTCCAGCCGGTAAATCTCGTAGTTGCCGTCGCGGCCGCTGCTCATGAAGACGAGGAACTTGCCGTCAGGCGACCAGCTGGGGCGGTTGTCGTCCGGCACGGTCGTCAGCGGTGCACGATTAGTGCCGCTGCTGCTCATCGTCCAGAGGCCGCAGTTATTGCCTGATTCGTTGCAGCCCCGAAAGGCAATCAGGTCGGCCGTAGGGTGCCAACTGGGTGCCTCTCCAAAGCCGAGCGTATCGGTCCCGCCGTCATTTTCCGCCCAGACCAAATAGATGCGCCAGCGCCGGTCACCTTCGCGATTGGAGGCAAAGGCCACACGGCTGCCCTGAGGGTTCCAACTGGGAGCGCTGTCTTCAGCATACTGGGTAAAGCGCAGCATCAGGCCGGTATCTGGATCATAGGAGCTGATGCCGCCCATGTTGCCGCGTTGGTTGTGGAAAGCGAGACGGGTACCATCGGCGCGCAAGGCCGGCTGGGCAGCATCCTGCAGCAGCTGCTGCGCCGGCGCATCTTTTCCGACCACCTGTTGCATGGCCATCTGGGCACCCGAAACGGCATCGTTCGCAGAGTAGAGGATGCGCCCGATGGCCGGCCCCCCGCCGGCATTGTAGGTAGCACTACCGGCTGCTGCGGCGGCGGGTCCGTCACTTCACCCGCAATCGTGCCGGTGACTGTCCCGCTCAGTGTTCCGGCAAGTGCACCGGTAGCGGTCAAAACCCCATTTGCGTCGGGCGCGAGGGCGAGGTTGCCCACTTGATCGCATTGTACCTGGGCAGCATTACGCTTTTGTGCCAGGTCCACCTGGTTGCGCACGGACAAAGCTGATTCGTATTCGTTGAGTGCTAGGCACCACTGCTGCTGCTCGGCCATCTGGTCGCCAAAAGCAGCGTGTGCGTCCTGCAGGCGCGCTTCCACGTCGCGATACTGAGGATCTTCGGTGTACAGATTTTCCAGCAGCTCGATCGCCCGTGGCCAGTCTGCATCCGAGTACGTCAAAACGTCAAGATACGATGTGATGAGCTTGCGCTCGCGCTGTGCGTCTACTGCATCAGGCTGCAGGAGCAGCGCCCGATCGTAATACTGGAGCGCGCCTTCCAGGTTATCTTGGCTCTCCTGCTCACCTGCCAGGTTGATGTACGTTTGGTACAAGATATCGGCAACCTCATCACTGCGGTAGAGCGGATCCGCTTTCTGCAGCGACGTCAGGTTGACCAAGGCCTCCTGCCAGCGCCCGGCACCCGCGGAAGCTTGCGCCGCATTCCAATACGACAACGCCGCCGACTGGTCGGTCGGCGTGGGCGCAGTAGTCGCCCCCGGCGTTATTGCGCCTGCATTTGCAGGTTCCGTACCGGCTGCCGTACCTGCCGGCGCAGCGCTTGCCATACTTTCGGCGGTGCCGGCGGCAGGGCTCACCGGCGCTGGCAGAGGGGACTGCGAACCGGCGGCTACAGTTCCATTGCCATCACCCTGCGCCAGGGTCAACAAGTTCTTGATGCCTTGTTGGGCAATATCGTTGCTGGGATCGAGCACAAGGACTTTCTGATATGCGTCCAGCGCAGACTGCAAGTTACCTTCTGCCTGCGCGTCAGTGGCTTGCTGCAGCGCAATCCCGATCTGCTGGCGCCGCTGAATTTCAATCTGCTGCTGACCGGCTTGGACGCCAAGCACAACCGAAATGATCAAGATCGACGCGGCCAAGATGGTGACTGCGCCGATAATACCCCAAGCCCATGTCGGAAATCGCGACTCTCTGCTCATGCTCTATACCCAGCCCGGGCGCTACAAAGCACCCATTCCTTGCACTTCCGCAGTTCTATGTTCTACTTTACCGCCAGCAAAGGGACACCGGCCTTATCTTGCACTTGTACCGTCAAGGATGCGCCGGGAGGCACGTCACCATTCTCATTCAAAGACAAGCGGGTGACAAACGGCGCGTCCGGCTGCGCCGCAAATGGCTGGCGCGCCACCGGACGACCGCCTGCCAGCACGACTACGTCGCCGCTTACCGCACGCGTAGGATAGAACCCGACTTCTAGGTCGCCACCACTTTGCTGCCAGGTAAGTGCGCCGTATTCGTTTGCCTGTGTGATGCCGCCGATACCATGCACACCATACCAGGTTTCGCGCCATTGGACCGACTCTCCGGCAGAAAGCGCTACCTGGTCGGCAAAAGTGGGCGCAAGGCCGCCGTGCAGTTCTACATAGGCCGAGCCATCGGTCGTGTAGTAGTTGGTGTCCAGAGGGTGTTGCCAGCCCAAGGCAAAGATCTTGCTGCCACGCACGCTCGCGTCGGGAAAGACGCGTACAGTTCCAGCGTCCTGCAAAGGATCGTAAACAGCAACAAAGGGCCCATGAGCAGCCGGCCACTCAAAGAAGCCAAGGTACTGATCCCAGTTGCCCAGCCGGCTAAGATCACGGCCGCCGTCCGAGGGCCAATGCAGCGTGTGCCCAAAGCCAGGCAAGGCGCTATCATCGGTGCTGTGAACCGCTATATTCTCAGACGGAACAATGAACCGCGTCTCTGCGCTAGGTGTGTTGTTTTTTCCAGGTGCAATGGCTGCGCTATGCCAGAAAGCGAAACGCACGGGCTCACTGCTCACATTTGTGACCGTCGGCGCCACCGTGAAGGCAGCCTCATCGGCCGCCAGACTGATGTTGATGCTTACTTCAAGATACTGCCCCGCGCGGCAAAGTCAGCGTGACGAAAGCCTGTTGTCCATTCCTCTGCAACGCTGTGACATCCCAGTTTGTTCCCCAGGCATATCCATGTTCGGCTACTGGGAGATCCCATTCGAGTCCCCCCAACGCAAACCACCCCTGCATGCCTGGCGGGCCCCAGGGTGAGGGCATCACGACGGAGTTATGATAAAAAAGGTCGTTGCCGGTGGACTTATCGATCACACGCCACAGGCGCCCGCCCAGCTCAGGCAGGACAATCAGACGCAGATAGCGGTTTTCCAGCACTACCGTTTGGTAAGTGCGCAGCTCTGGCTGCGGTGCCTCGGCGCGAAAGCGTTCATAATCAAAGCGCTTGTAGTGCCAATTGTACTGTGGGTCGTAGGCATCACTTTGATAGCGCTCGTAGGGAAATGTCGGGAGTGTGACGGTTGCCTCATATGCCTGTACCTGGTCGGGCCAAGGCTGCCTTGGCTTAGGGGGAATCGGGGCAAGCATAGATACTGCATGCGATGCAGCAACGCCGTCGCGCACTGGTATGAGCCCGGCGGCAAGCAGCATCACAAGCCCAGCCAGCCAGAAACCCAAGCGACGGCCCCGGATCTGTTCCCTCGTCCGGTGGCAATGAAGACGGCACATCGCTTCATTATAGCTGCAATCCGCCGAAAAGAGCGATTTTCAGGCCCGCGTGTGGCCATTGTAAACCCAGTAAATACCCCCCAATACCAATGCACCACCGACAAGTTGGATTGGCGTAGGCAATTCACCTAGTATCGGCACGGCGACCAGCGTGGTCACCACAGCCTGGGCGAGGAGCGTAACTGAGACGCGCGTGGCAGGAATATGGCCAAGCGAATAGTTGATCGACAGCCACCCACCTACCTGGGAAATAAAGCCAAGAGCCAGCAGAGCCAGCCATTGGTTGGGTGCGTAGCCTACTAACGGCTGGCCAAAGACGAGCGCAGCTAACAGCAGCAGGATGGCGCCCGTACTGACGGAGATCGCCATAAAACTGACGGTGTCCATGGACGCACGGACGCGCTGGGTTGTGAGGAGGTAGGCGGCATAAAAGACACTGGCGCTGATGGCCATCAGGTTTCCCAAATTGTTCCCGTCCAACCGGATACCAGTGCCGCCGACGATCAGCACCATGCCGCCCAGGGCCACGAACAGTCCGACCCAAAAATTAGCAGTGAGCCGCTCATGCAGGAACAGCCAGGCGGCCAGACCCACCCAGAGCGGCGCATTGTTGGCCAGAAGGGTGGCGACGCCTGCCCCCGTCAGCAGGAGTGAGGCATTCCAAAGCACCAGATCGGTCGCAAAGAATACGCCGCCAAGCAAAGTAGCGCGCAGTACAGCCCCGGGCGGCAGCTTCGGGCGCCGCAGAATCCAGAGCGGAACGAGGACGAGGCTGGCGAAGAACACACGATAAAATGCCGAAACGACCCCGGGTGCAGCGGCAATCTTTACGAAGATCGCGGAGAGACCAATGCACAGAACACCAAAAGTAAGGGCGAGATATGCCTTCCAAGGCGAGGACGATGCGACGGGCACGGCATTGCGCTTTCGTTGCATGATAGGAAGCAGCGCCTGGCTTCCACCACCATGTCTTTGCTTCACATGACCTTGTGGTGGAAACCAGGCGCAGGCACCATTACGGTTTTAGGGTGGAGAGGGAGTGCTACATCCGCACCATCTCTTCAATGCCGGCGGCCGCACGCAGTTCTTCGGCGCGATCGATATTCTCCCAGGGGAGCGCGATGTCGTCGCGGCCGAAGTGGCCATAGGCGGCCGTCTGGCGATAGATGGGCCGGCGCAGATCCAGGTCGCGAATGATCGCGCCCGGGCGCAGGTCGAAGAACTGCTGAATCAGTTCGCCGATCTTGTGGTCGTCGATCCGGCCGGTGCCGAAGGTCTCGACGTTGATGCTGAGTGGTTTCGCCACGCCGATGGCATAGGCCAGCTGGATCTCGCAGCGCGTGGCAATGCCGGCAGCGACAATATTCTTGGCAACCCAGCGGGCGGCATAGGCAGCGCTGCGGTCCACCTTGGTGCAGTCCTTGCCCGAGAACGCGCCGCCGCCGTGACGCCCCATGCCGCCGTAGCTGTCGACGATGATCTTGCGGCCGGTCAGGCCGGCGTCACCCATGGGCCCACCGACGACAAAGCGGCCGGTCGGGTTGGTGAAGACGAGCATGTCCTTGTCGACCAGGTGCCCGGGGAGCACAGGATCGATCACGTGTTCGATCAACGCCTCGCGAATTTCCTGCTGTGAGATGTCGGGATCGTGCTGCGTGCTGATCAGCACGGTGTGAATGCGCTTGGGCTTGCCGTATGCAGTATTCGACCGTCACCTGGGTCTTGCCGTCGGGGCGCAGCCAGGGCAGGATGCCCTGCTTGCGCACTTCCGAGAGGCGGCGCGCCAGCTTGTGCGCCAGGTAGATGGGCATCGGCATCAGCGTAGGCGTTTCATCGCAGGCAAAGCCAAACATCATGCCCTGGTCGCCTGCGCCGACGGCCTCGATCTCGTCGTGCATCTCGCCGGTCTTGTGTTCCAAGGCTTCGTTGACGCCCATGGCAATGTCGGGGCTCTGCGAGGCAATGGCGATCTGTACGCCGCAAGTGTTGCCGTCAAAGCCCTTATCGCTGGAGTCGAAGCCGATATCCTTGACGACCTGGCGCACCAACTCGTCGAAGTTGACGAAGGCGCTGGTCGTGATTTCGCCCAGGCACATCACAAACCCGGTCTTGATGGCCGTCTCGCATGCTACGCGTGCCGTCGGGTCCTGCGCCATAATAGCATCAAGCACGGCGTCGCTGATCTGGTCGCACATCTTGTCCGGGTGGCCTTCTGTCACAGATTCACTCGTGAACAGCAGGCTCGGGGCAGTCATAAAGGTGCTCATGTTTATTTCATCTCCTCGTATTTTAGTGTCCGGTCCCCAAGCTCCACTCGTTGAGGTAGTGCTCCTGCTCACTCGTCAACGTGTCGATCTCGACGCCCATGGCCTTCAGCTTGAGCCGGGCAATCTCCCGGTCGATGTCCAAGGGTACGTCGTAGACATCACCCTTAAGCTCGCCGCCCTTCTTGAGGATATACTCGGCGGCCAGTGCCTGGTTGGCAAAGCTCATGTCCATCACGGCGCTTGGGTGACCTTCGGCGGCGGCCAGGTTGACCAGGCGGCCCTCGCCGGCAACGTAGATACGGCGGCCATCGGGCAGGGTATATTCGTCCAGGAAGTCGCGCACGCGGGTGATCTTGGACGCCGAACTCGTCAGCGCCTTCATGTTGATCTCGACGTCGAAGTGGCCGCTGTTGGACAGGATGGCGCCGTCACGCATCCGGTCAATATGGTGTGATGTCGATGACGTGAATGTCGCCGGTGGCGCTGCAGAAGATATGGCCTACTTCCGCCGCCTCGTTCATCGGCATCACGCGGAAGCCGTCCATCACCGCCTCCAGGGCGCGCAGCGGATCGATTTCGGTGACGATGACGTTGGAGCCCATGCCGCGTGCCCGCATGGCGATGCCCTTGCCGCACCAGCCGTAGCCGCCGACGACGAAGTTCTTCCCGGCGAGCAGCACGTTGGTGGCGCGGATGATGCCGTCGATCGTGCTCTGGCCGGTGCCATAGCGGTTGTCAAAGAAGTGCTTGGTCTGCGCGTCGTTGACGGCAATCACCGGGAACTGGAGTTTGCCGGCCGCAGCCATGGCGCGCAGGCGAATGACGCCGGTGGTGGTCTCTTCCGTGCCGCCGATGACGTTCTCCAGCAGGCTGCTGCGCTGGGTGTGCAGCATCGCCACCAGGTCCATGCCGTCGTCCATGGTGATGTTGGGCTTGATGTCCAGCACGCTGTTGAGATGGCTGTTGTATTGCTCCACGGATTCGCCCTTGATGGCATACACCGGCATCTCATAGTAGGCCACCAGCGCAGCTGCGATGTCGTCCTGGGTGCTCAGCGGATTGGAAGCGCACAAGGCAACCTCGGCGCCGCCGGCCAGCAGGATACGCATCAGGTTGGCAGTCTCGGCGGTAACATGCATTGCGCCGGCGACCCGCACCCCCTTAAAGGGCTGCTCCTTCTTGAAGCGCTGCTCGAGCAAGTCGAGCACGGGCATTTCCTTGGCCAGCCCACTGCATGCGGAAGCGGCCACGTTCGGCCAGCTTGATGTCCGCAATATCGTAGGCGCCTTCCTTAGCTGTAACACTCATAGTCTTTGTTTCTCCTATTGAACATGATCCACGTCACGATTCCCCGTGCCTTCTAAAAAGGGAACATGAACGATAAAGCCGTGGGCCAGGTACAGCGCTTGTGCACCGGGGTTGCGTTGGTCCACGTTTAGCACGATATTAGTTACACCGCGTTGCAGCAGTTCGCGCACAATCGCACGCAGAATAGCAGCCGAATAGCCGCGGCGCCGGTATGCCGGATGTGTGTACATATTGCCAATGGCGGCACTGCCGCCGGTGAAATCGACGATGTGTGTCCCTCCTACGGCCAATAGCTCCTGGCCTACATAGAGTCCAAAGAAGACACCGTTGTCCATCTGTGCGGGGGAAAACGCATCAGGCGTAAATGGGCCACCATGAGTCAACAACTGAAGCACGTCTGCTGCGTACTCTCCCGCCAAGCGTGTCACGGCGAAGTCTTGTCGTTCTGCACTTGATGCCGAACAGTGCAAAACGGCTTGGGTGTCAGCCAGCACCATGCGCCACATCGGGCGCACTTCTTCGATGGCATAATGGTGGCTCACGACGGGAAGATGGCCCTCGTCGATGCTGAGATAGATTGCTTCAGGCAGGTCAGCCTGGGCGAGAAGCGCTGCAAGCGCCTGCGGGTGCCCCATGGTGAACAGTACAGGCGGCTCCAAGCCGCGATAGACGAGTGCCACTGCCTCTCCAGCTGTGGTGGTCACCGTCATCCAGCGACAGTCCGCCGCATAGCCCGGCTGCAGATCTGCCAGCGCATAAGCCGCCCAGATCGGGTCCGTTGACAGCATACGGCGCACCCGTGCCAGGTCTGTATCGTCTGTGCACACCTGAATGGCGTCGCACCCGGTTGCCTCGTGCATACTTCCGCAGCCTCTGTACCCTTGAAACTCAGCCCCAATGCCCTTTATGCCGTCTGCCCAAGGCGCAGCAGCCGCGGCTCAGCGCCGAAATTCTCGGCATATCGCTCAGCCAGTTCGGGCAGGGTAAACGTGTGTGATGTTGTGCCCGCATGCTCAAGCGCATAAGCGCCACACAAAGCGCCGACGCGCCCACAAACCTCCCAAGGAAGCCCCGCCAGCAAGGCTGCAAACAGGCCGGCCCGATAGGCGTCGCCGGCACCGGTCGGATCCACTGTACGCACCAGGCGCACCGGCGGTATCTCGTAGACTCTGTTGTCTGTATAGATCAGCGACCCATCCTTGCCCAGTGTGTTGACCAGAACGCCTACTTCACCGCGGATATCGTCGAGGCTCCAGCCAGTCTTTTTCTGTACCATGCCGAGTTCGTACTCGTTGCAGAGCAGATAGGCAGCGCCCGGAATGCTGGCTGCCAGGTCTTCGCCGCTGAGCCGGGCGATCTGCTGGCTGGGATCATAGGCATATGCGATACCAAGCTCGCGGCACTCCTGGGCGTACTTGAGCATGGCAAGGGGGTCGTTGGGGCTGATCAGCACGATCTGGCTGTCGGCCAACCCCTGGTCTTCAAGGCTGTAGTTGCGCGCCTGCGCCATAGCTCCCGTATAGAAAATCGCAATTTGATTCTCTTCTAGATCGCTTCCCACAAAGAAAGATGCAGTATATTCACCTTCAACTTCGACGATGTGATCGGTACGCAGCCCATGCTCCTCCATCCAGCGCCGGTAGTCACCAAAGTCCTGGCCCACCGTAGCAAAGACTACGGGGTCGGCCCCCAGCAGTTTCATGGTGTATGCGATATTGGCAGCCACCCCGCCGCGCTCCCGGCGCAGCGAGTCGGCAAGAAAGCTGAGACTGATCTTGTCAAGCTGATCCGGTAAAATGTGGTCCCGATAGAGACCCGGGATAGTGCATCAGGTAGTCGTAGGCTACCGATCCGGTGATGACAAAGGACATATTGGTTCCTTTACGGTTTTGGATCTGCGCGTGTCTGCCAGCGCGTCAGCCCCGCCGGCATCGGCATCAACGCCAGGCGTTCGATCAACAGCGAGGCGTCGTCGCTGGCCAGAAACAGTTGGCGGTGCTGTGGCCGAATAAATCCTTCTTTGACGGAAAGATCGATCCACTGCAGCACAGGATCAAAAAAGCGGTTGACATTTAGCAAGCCGATCGGCTTGTGGTGAATGCCCAACTGGCCCCAGGTGATTGCCTCAAACAGCTCGTCCATCGTGCCAAAGCCGCCAGGCATAGCAATAAAGGCGTCGCAGTGCTCGTTCATCAGGGCCTTGCGTTCATGCATTGTCTGCACGACGATGGTCTCGCCGATGCTGTCGCCGGCCATCTCGCGGGTCATAAGCGGCTCGGGGATGATCCCAAGCACATCGCCACCGCGCTCGTGCACCGTCCGAGCCAGAATGCCCATCAAGCCCACGCTGCCTGCGCCGTAGACCAGGCGGATGCCGCGGCTGACCAGCTCACGTCCCAGCGTTTCTGCAGCCAGGCGGTACATATCCTTGCCGCCCGCACTCGAGCCACAGAACACGCAGACACTACGAATTTGATTCATCAATACCTCTTTACGTCCTCAACCCTGTGCCTTACTTCCGCCCGGCGCGATTTGCCAGGACGCGCGCCTCGGCCGCTTCCTTGGCGCGGCGCAGCGTGATCGTAAAGGGAGGGTAACAGACCCCTTCTTCGGTAATGATGGCGGTCAAATACTTGTGGGGGGTAACGTCAAACGCCGGGTTGTAAACCGGCACATTCTCCGGTGCGATGTTGGTGCCGCCGACATGTGTGACCTCGCGGCTGTCGCGCTCTTCGATCGGAATGTGGTCGCCGTCGGGCAAGTTCAGGTCGATGGTGCTCGTGGGCACAACCGAGTAGACGGGGATGCCGTTCTCACGCGCCACAACGGCGAGTTTGTAGCTGCCGACCTTGTTGGCCACATCGCCGTTGGCGGCCACGCGATCGGCGCCAAAGATGACCGCATCGACCTTGCCGGTGCGCATCAGGTGGCCGGCCGCATTATCGGCAATCAGGTGCATGGGGATCTCGGCACGCATCAATTCCCAGGCCGTCAGACGGGCCCCCTGCAGGCGCGGGCGCGTTTCGTCAACCCAGACATGGATTTGCTTGCCCTGCTCCTGGCAGGCAAAGATCACGCCCAGGGCTGTGCCAAAATCGACAGCTGCAAGTGCGCCGGTGTTACAGTGATGCAGCAGATTGGCCCCATCGGGGATCAGTTCGGCGCCGTTAAAGCCCATGCGCCGGTTGATATCCACATCCTCATCCGCCAGGGCCTCGGCTTCGGCCAGGAGGAGTCGGCGCAGTTCGGTCACGTCCTGAACCTGTAGGTTCTCGACCAGTTCCAACATGCGCGCGGTCGCCCAACTCAAGTTGACGGCCGTGGGACGGGCATCGTCCAGCGTATGTTTTGCGGCAGACAAGTCGGCGAGCAGCTGCTCCCGGTTGCCGGCGCTGCTTTGCATTGCGGCAACGACCATGCCGTAGGCGCCGGTGGCGCCGATCGCCGGTGCGCCGCGCACAGCCATGTCGCGGATGCTAAAGGCTACCTCGTCGACAGTGGCAAACTCGGCAATGACGAACTGCCCCGGCAGCAGCCGCTGGTCGATCATCTTCACACGCCCATCTTCCCAAAATACTGTGCGCATTCCCTCTCTCCCGAAAAGAAAAACCCTCCAGGCTACCACTCGGAGGGTCAAAGGCGTCGATCTTTGCGATCGGTTGCATTCCCACCGGGTATGAGCAATGTGCATCTGCCGAAGCGGCCAGGCGCACTGCTGCGCATGGCCGCACTCTTCTGCTTATGCACACGGCAACCGGAAACCGGGACTCCAGTGGGTTGCGCCATCCGGCAGGGCCGGAGGGCAAGGTGTGTTTTTGTTCCTGATGGCGCGCGGCAAAAAGGGCTATGCGCCAATCGATTGGGTAGGGTAACGCAAGAAGTAAGTGCTGTCAAACAGCCACGAGGACGCGTGGCAGCAACGTTTGGCACCGCGCATCCGCAATGGGGGATCATGGCGGGCCCACCGGGATGGGCCCGCCATGTGCTGGAGCTTACTCGTTGCCTGAAATATAGGGCAAGATGTTTTGAACCTTAAACGTGTCGCCAAGGTCCACAATCATGGTAGCTTCCGGCTGCCCGGTGACCGGGGTGGTCTGCCCCAAATTGTTGGTGGCAGCCGCCTCGAAGTCATAGATGCCGTCGCCAAGCCCGATCGTGTATACCGCGTTCGTGATGCCGCCGTCGTTAATCGTCTGCCACACCTGCCAGGGCTGCACTATCACGCCCTGCAGATTTCTGACACGCGAGTAGATCACGTAAGACGTGATGAACGTGCCAGGCGGCGTGCTCGCCGTCCAGTTGACGGTGAACGAGGTCGTGACCGGCGAGGTGGACTGGATGATGTTTGGAAAGAACGGCGTGACCTTGGCAATCGGGAACAGCACAACCGTGGTCACCGCCTGGGCTGCACCCGGCCAGGCCCCGATGTTGCCCAGGGTATCCCGTGCCCGTACGCGGAACCCGTACGTCACCTCGTTCTGGGCATTAACGAACTGGTACGAGGTCTGGTTGGAGTTCACCAGCAGGTCGACCCAGGCGCCGCTGTTGGCCTGGTACTGCAGGTCATAGCCGGCGACGCCAACGGGTGTGCCGCCGGGCGTCCAGGAGACCGTGAAGCTCGACGCATTGGTATAGGTGGGCAGCGGCGCCATGGTGACCGGCGGGGCCTGCGAAACGATGATCGTGGTCGTCGTCGCGCCGCTTGGGGTCTGCTCCACGTTGCCGGCATTGTCGTCGGCATAGGTCCGGAAACCAACAATCGCGCCGTTCGGAGCGAAGTTGTTGAATGTCTCGGACGTCTGAGTCGTGCTCTTCCAGTCCACCCAGGCGCCGCCATTGATCTGGTACTGCACGTGGCGCTTGCGAATCCCACTCGGCTGGCAGCCGCTGGGGGCGCGATCCTGACCACCCCAACTGGCAGTGAAAACGCCCGGCGAATACTGCGGCAGCGTATTCATAAAGGTCGCAGGGGCCAGCGTGTCGCACTCGTAATTGACCAGGAGGTAGGGCGTGTAGCCGCCGTAGTCGCGCGAGCGAAAGATGCGCGCGCGTGCCTGCGATGGACTCTCTTCGCCTATGATCATCAAGCCGTTATTGCTCTGGCCGTTGACCCACTGCTGCACCTGGCTGGTGAGGTCGAAGCTTGCCCAGCCCGGGTTTGAGCCGACCGTACCCAGGACAGACTGGCTGCCGCCAATTCCCGCGGCATTGTTCCAGGTTGCGCTTCCCTCACTCCAACTCTGGGTCGCACGTGCATAGTTCAGCTGCATGCCGCCATCATTGTTGGGCAATGAGAAGTCCAGGTACAGGAACAGCTGGGCACCATTGATGCGGGCGTTGCTTGGAATGTTGTCGAGGCCGAACTTGAGGAGAGGGCGTACGGCGCCGAAGTTGGCATACCACCCGGCATCCAAGTTGCTGAGGCCGCCGAAGTTTGTGTTCGGCTGGTTGCTGGCAATAAATGTGTCTTTGCCGACGTTGATCTGGACCGTCGTACCCAGGGTCGCCGTTTCGCCGGCCGGCTGCATAGCTTCCACAGGGGCAGAGGGCTCGTCGCCATCGTCTTGCGCTGCCGCGGCAGCTGGCAGAGCCAATTGGGCCACCAGCATCAAGAAGACGAGCAAAACCGGTCCCAACCACTGCAGAGCGGTTGGGACTCTCAAATGACTGCGCTGTTGCATATTGAACTCCTATCTACTTACAAACGATACAAAACCAGCTTGGCTGGGGATGCCAAGCTGGTGTACAACCCCATGGAAATCAGTCACCGCTGACGAAGCCCAAATACGCCTGCGGCCGCACGGTATCGGCCATGTCGACGATGGCACCGCCGTGTCCCAGCTCAGATATGGGATTGTTCAAGTCCGTTTCCTGGCCAAGGTTGTTGACGGCGGTCACGTCAAATTGGTACGTACCATCGCCAAGGCCTAGCTGCAGCCATGGGAACTGGACACTGGTAGTGGCAGCAGAGAAAGTCTGCCATAGGAGCCGCGGCCCATTGTTGTAGCTGTAGTAAACCTTGTACTGCTGGATCGTTGTACCCGGGGCAGCAAAGCCGCGCCAGCTGATGCCAATCGTTTCGGTGACCGGCAGGCTTGGCTGAATGACGTTGGGGTCGATCGGATTGAGCACTACGACCGGGAAGTCCAGGACGACTGTCTCGGCCTGGGCCGTCTGCGACCAAGCCTGCACGTTGCCCACATTATCGGTAGCGCGCACGCGGAAGCCATAGCTCTGTCCGGCCCGCGCGCCTGTAATTTGGAAGCTGGTAGCCAGCGTACTGCTCACAAGCGGCTGCCAGGGGCCGTCGTCGAGCGTGAACTCGACATCATAGGACGCGATGCCGGACAGGTTATCGGTACCCGACCAGTTGACGACGAACGAGGTCGAAATCTGGATGGGCGTCAGTGGGTTCATCGTGGCCACCGGAGGCTGGGAATCCACTGTGGTGGAGGCCTGTGCCACCGACGTATATTGGCCGACATTGCCGGCATTATCCGTCGCGCGTGCCCGGTACTCGACAAATGCGCCATTGGGTGCGAGGTTGTTAAAGGTGGCGCTGGTGCGCGTGGTGCGTGTGTGCCAGGTCACCCAGCTGCCGCCGTTAATGCGGTACTGGACGTCGTAGTTGGCAATGCCGCTGGGCTGGCAGCCGCTGGGCGCAAAGTCCTGGCCGCTCCAAGCGACGGTGAACTGTGCCGGCGAGAAGCGCGGCAGCGACTGCACGGTGGCGGTGGGTGGCACGGTGTCACAGTTGGCAGTGAAGTTGATCACCAGGCGCGGCGGATCGCTTGTCTCGCGCGAGCGGAAAACACGCCATCGTCCGGCAGACGGCACCTCATCGCCGGTAATGATCACGCCATTATTCGCCTGCGAGCCGCTCAGCCATGCCTGCACCACGCCGCGTGCGTCACCGCTCTGCCAGCCGATGGTACCCGGCACGGAACCAAGAGGCAGCGACTGGCCGCCCAAGAAGTTTGCGTTGTTCCAAGTTACCCCAGACTCGCTCCAGCTTTGGTTAAGGAACTGGGCACGAAAGTCCATGCTGCGATCGTTTACAGGCACGACCTGTGTCTGGAACATTTCCCAACGGGCGCTGTTGATTACGGCGTTTCTTGGAATAGAAGAAAGATCAAACTGCACCAGGATACGCATGGCTTCCTGGCCGCCACTTTGCCAACCGAGATTCAGGTTCGGAGCAGAACCGAAATTCGTATTGGGAAACGCCGAAGAAATATAGGCGTCCTGCCGCGCAGTCAGCGTAACGGTCTGCGAGGCATCTGTTGCGGCCGGCGAAACTGAATCGGGGGAGGGTGTAGCATCTGTCGCCGCGTCTTGTGCCAAGGCGGTCGTTGGCAGCAAGGCAGGCACCAGCATCCCGGCGGCAAGCGCCAGGACCAAGACCGAGAAAACTAGCTGTCTTGCCAGCCAAGACAGGCGCGCAGTCCTGTGATGAATCACAGTGATTCTCCTTCTACTAAGCACTATGGTTGGTAACGATGTTGGCAACGACCTGTTCAATGGTGGTCAGGAGAGTCTATGCACGGCTGATGCAAGGATCGAAGCACGCCTTGCACTTCACGAGAACTTTCGCATGTCGTATTCTCATCGCCACCAAATGACGTATGCGCCGTCGCCTAGAGATTGCGGCTCGCCCCCTATCATACCGCAAAGTGCTTGTCGCGTAACCCTACGAATACCATATTTTGCTGCAACAGAACCGAACACATGTTTTTCCCTTACTGTGCAGCGGACATTGGCCATGGTAAAATAGACCATTATGCGTCAGATACCGGAGAAGCTGGCACAGAAGCTGGACAATTTACCCAATGCTCCCGGTTGTTACCAGATGCACAACGCTGCCGGCAAGGTCATCTATGTCGGCAAAGCGGTGGTGCTGCGCAATCGTGTGCGCTCGTACTTCCATGCTTCCGCCAATCACAATGCGAAGACCCAGGCGCTGGTCGACGAAATCGTCGACATCACCTGGTGGGTAACCAAAAATGAGTTGGAAGCGCTGATCCTCGAAAATGAGCTGATCAAGCGCTACAAGCCGCGCTATAACATCCGCCTGAAAGATGACAAGAGTTTCCCTTATATCAAGGTGAACTGGCAGCACGACTTTCCGAAGGTGCAGGTGGTGCGGCGGATGAGCAAGGACGGGGCACGCTATTTTGGTCCCTACACCTCCAGCCGGGCCTGCTACCATACCCTTGATGCACTGCGGCGCGTCTTTCCCTACCTGGACTGCGATCGCGAGATCACGGGCCAGGACCCGCGGCCTTGTCTTTACTACCATATCAAGCTCTGCGGTGGGCCTTGCATCGGCGCCCAAAATCGCGAAGAGTATCGCGGGACGATCAAGCAGTTGATGAGCTTTCTGGAAGGCGAAACCGACCAGGTGCTCAAGCAGTTGGACGAACAGATGGGTCGGGCGGCCGAAAACATGCAGTTCGAGCTGGCTGCCCTCTATCGCGACCGGCTGCAGGCGGCGCAGCGCATCGCCGAACAGCAGAAGATCATTTCGACATCACAGGAGGATGTCGACTACATCGCCCTCGCCCAGGACGCGCGCAACGGCGACACAGCCGTCCAGGTCTTCATGGTGCGGCACGGCCGCCTGATCGGGCGCGACAACTTCCTGCTCGAAGGCTCAGACGTACTTGACCTTTATGCAACCACGATGAACGGGCCTAGTACCACACCAGAGGGCGCAGCCCAACCCGGCGAGGAAAGCCGCAGCAAGCGACCCCCGCGTCGCCAGCGCCCCCGCGTCGCCGGGGTTCGAGACATGGCGCCTCGGGACGCTGGCGGGGATCTTTATTCAGCAGTTCTATGATAACGCCCCGTTTATTCCACCGTTGATCCTGGTGCAGGCCATGCCGGCAGAGCGGCCGGTACTGGAAGAATGGCTGGCGGGAAAGCGGAGCATGAAGGTCGAACTGCGTGTCCCGCGCCGAGGTGACAAGCTCAAGCTGATGGAGATGGCACAGGAAAATGCAGCTGAGTTCCTGCGCCTCCAGCAGGCAGAGCGGGCCGCCGACACGAACCGCCAGACCGAGGCTGTCGCCGAACTGCAGGCCGCGCTGCACCTGGAGCGGCCGCCCGCCCGCATCGAATGCTATGACATCAGCACGCTGCAGGGGACGAATACGGTCGGGTCGATGGTGGTATTCGTCAAGGGCGCGCCAGCCAAACAGTATTACAAACGCTTCAAAATTCGGGGCAAAGGCGGGCAGGGGGAGCCGGACGATTTCGCCTCGATGCGCGAGGTGCTGCGCCGCCGCTTCCGCCGCCTGGTGGAGGAGCCCACCGACGGCAACGATCCCGGCGCCAAGGGGCGCGAGGAAGACGACACCTGGCGCATCGCGCCAGATCTCGTGATCGTCGACGGCGGCAAGGGACAGCTTGGGATTGCGGTAGACGTGCTGCAGGAGTTGGGATTGTACGGGCGCATTCCACTTGTGGGCCTGGCCAAGCGTGAAGAGGAGATTTACCGCCCATTTCAGTCCGACCCGCTGTGGCTCAAACGCGGCAGCGAGGCGCTGCATCTTGTGCAGCGTGTGCGCGACGAAGCCCACCGCTTTGGCATCACGTACCATCGTAACCTGCGCACCAAGGAGCAGGTTCACTCAAAGCTTGATGACATTCCCGGTGTAGGTCCGCGCCGGCGCAAGGCAATCATGACCCATTTCGACGGCGACTTGCAGCGCGTGCGCGAGGCATCGCTTGAGGAACTGATGGCAGTGCCCGGCATCAACCGCAAAGTGGCCGAGACGATTAAAGAGAACCTATAGCGATGGCTGACCCCAACGCTGGCCCCAATGCCGACCAACCCTATATTGATCCTGGGGTTGCCATTCAGCAGCTGAACTTTCTGGCGGGCGTGAGCAAGCCGGAGTTGATGGAGCTTTTCACCGGCTCGGTGCGTGAGATTGCCCTGCACGACCGTGAGACTCTCTGCCAACAAGACGCTGCGATTGCCTACGTCTGGCTGCTGCTGGAAGGCAAGATCAGCCAGTATCGCCGTGACCTCGATCCTGCGGGCAAGCCGCGCCAGTCGCTCGTACGTGAAGCGGAAAAAGGCGCGCTGATCGGTGTATACGATTTTCTATTTGAGACGACATACCGGACGCGCGCCGTTGCAGTCGGCGCCTGCCGCCTGCTGGCCATTGACGCATCCGCCTTGAGCCGATTGGTCTTTCGCTTCCCTGACATTCGGCAGCGCATGGCGCCCATCGAATTGATCGGGCGGCTGCAGACACTTCCCGATCGTAGGGGAGGTTGATCCGGTTGGGCTTGGCTTCCTGGCCGACGTATTGGTTTCCAAGGATTATAAGGCCGGCGACGTGCTCTACAGGAGCGGCGATGCGGTAGACCGCATATACCTGTTGAGCCAGGGCCAGGTGGAGCTGCGCTGGAACAACGGCAGCAAGAGTTGGGGGGGGAATGGAACACTGCTGGGTCTGGCACACGACGCCGGAGGCGGTGCCGCTGTCACTGTGGAGCACGACTGCATCGTTAGCATTGCGGCAAGGATATTCTCGATTCCGCGTGCCGCGTTTATTACCATCACGGGTACGCGTCCTGACGATAGGGGCCTCGAGGTCATTGCCGAGCGCGAGCGCATCGTCAACGGAATGCGCGTCTTCGCCAGGTTCAGCGAGATGCAGCGGCGGCAGTTGGTGGGCTTCTTCAGCCACAATCGATACCCCACCAACCACCTGCTGGTCCAGCAGAACGAAGCTGCAGATAGTCTATGGGTGGTGATGCCGGGCAGCAACGCCATTATCGATGCGATCGATAAAGATGGCACCAACATGCGCGACACGGTGGTGACAGGCCCTACCTATTTCGCCGAGACGGCGCTGCTCGGCCAGATTCCACAGGGTTCGACCGTAGAAGCAGATGCCGGCAGCGAGTGGCTGCGGCTGCACTGGCGCGACTTTGACTATTTTGACGTGCTGGATCCGGCGGATCTGCGCGCCAAGCTGCAGATCAACTCCCCCAAGCAGCCACGCCTGGTGGGCAAGGAGGCGCGCAAGAAATATCCCTGGCTGCTGCAGGGCGAAACGGTTGCCTACTTCAGCCGCCGGCACTGGATAGCCTTCTTGATGAAGAACTTTCTCACCTTTGTCTTCATCGGCCTCGTGATCGTGTTTGGCATCGTGGGCTGGGCACTGCCGGGCGCGCAGACGTGGGTTGTGACCATGGTCATCTTGCTGCTGTTCGCCTCAGGCGTAGCACTGGCATGGGGCATCACCGACTATCGCAACGACTGGCTGGTCGTCACGAACCGGCGTGTGGTCTACCAGGAGAAGCTGCTCTTCGTCAACTCATGGCGCAAGGAGGCGCCGCTCGAGCAAATTCAGAGCGTCGACTTCATGCGCACCTTTCTGGGCCGCTGGCTTGGCTTTGGCACGCTTGTCGTGCGCACGGCAGGCACGTCGGGCGAGATCAGGTTTAACTACACGACGAACTTCGACGAACTGCGCGGCGTTATCAAGATGCAGCAAGATCAACGCAAACAGCATGCCTCGGCGCAAAGCAAGATCAGTATTCACAGACAGCTAGAGCGGCGCTTGGGCCTTATGGTAGAACCGCCAAGCCGCATCGCGCGCGAAAAGCCGCCCGACACCGCCCAAGCCACAGAGGTGGTATTCACGTCTCTTCGGCCGGCAAGGGATCGGCATCCGCTGGGAAGAAGGCAACCGCATTGTCTGGCGCAAACACTGGATGGCGCTCCTGCCGCGCATCGGCTGGGGTTGGCTGACGCCGTTTTTGATCATCTTGGTACTGACCGGCTGGTGGGTGCTTTCGACACGCCAGCTTGCGGATGAATGGGAACCGATCGCCAGGGTCGC
Organism: uncultured Chloroflexia bacterium; assembly: GCA_963701415.1. GTDB lineage: Bacteria > Chloroflexota > Anaerolineae > Caldilineales > Caldilineaceae > Fredericiella. The sequence continues at coordinate 451,522 of CAVPAH010000009.1, read as the reverse complement.
GCAGTGGTTGCTCGTGATCTTCGTGCTGCTTGTTCATCGGCCGCCTGGCCTGGGTAATCGTCGACTGGTATAACGACACCTATGAGGTCAGCGACACCGACGTCGTCAACATGCGCAAGCTGCCCTTCGGACTGCGGGAAGATCGCCGCGCGGCGCCGCTGGCACGTATCCAGAACGTGGAAATGCGCATCCCTTCGCCGATTCACTGGCTGTTCGACTACGGCAACGTCGTAATCCAGACGGCCGCCGAGTTCGGCACCTTGATCTTCTATTCAGTGCCCGACCCGCGTGCGGTGTCCGACGAGATTCTGACACGCATGGACAATGCCAAGCGGCGCCAGGAAGAAGAGGAGGCTCGCCGCCGTGCCCAGGACCTGCCGGACTGGTTCGAGATGTACAACCGGCTGGAGCAGGGAGCCGTCGAGAAGATGAGAAGCTGACGACCTCACCAGCCAAAGCTGAGGCGGTCGATCAGGCGCTTGGGCAGCTTGGCGGCGCGCATCTGGTTCTGCGTGAGTTCGATCGGATAGGCGACGCGGGTGTACGTCCACGTCATATGCTGCAGATCGAGCAGGGCGTAGGCGGCGCGGGCATCGTTGTCGCGCGGCTGGCCGACACTGCCGGGGTTGACGATCAGGCGCTGCGTTTCCGACGTGGCAAGGTGGATGGGCCCATCTGTGCGCGGCTGGAGGTACTCCACCGTGGCCATGCCTCCCCGTTACCATTCTCGTCGCCGCCAGGGGTACCGGCACTGACGACTTCGTCGCCATCAGTACGGCATGTGAAAATACTGCCAGCGATAGATCGCCGGCTTGTGCGTATGGCCCACCAGGCAAATCCGCTCGTTAAACACGGCGAAATTCTCCAGGGCCACTGTGGGCGTGAGTATATATTCCCACACCGGCTCGCGTGGGCTGGCATGGGTCACGAGGATCGATTGCTGCTGCGTATCGGGCGGCTGAATCGGCATATCGGCGAGAGACTCCAGGTAGCGACGATTCTCCGGCTTCAGTTCATCGCGCGTCCAGAGCACGGCCTGGCGTGCCTGGGGGTTAAAGTCGTCAACATTAATGCCCGGACGTCCAAGCACCGCCCAGTCGTGGTTGCCCATCACACACAAGGCAGCGCGCTCCCGCACGATCTCGATGCACTCGTTCGGTCGGGGGCCGTAGCCGACCAAATCGCCCAGACACCAGATGGTATCGTAACGGCCGGCAGCTGCCGCCAGCACGCTTTCCAAGGCCGCCTGGTTGGCATGTATATCTGAAATCACCAGCACACGTGTCATGGCTGGCATCATACCACAGAGTTGCCCGGCGCAGCGCGCAGGCGACAAAGGGATCTACCCGACCAGCGTTTCCGGGGGTGTGCGCACTGACGTAATTCACTGAAGCGCATTGTTGTGGTATTGTTCCTGACCATGCAGAGCCCTTCCTCTCCAGTCGATCGCAAGAACTCTCAGCCGCCTTTTCACCGTGTCGGTATCCTCTATCATCCCAAAAAACCGGAGTCGCGCCAGCTTGCCGAGGAGATGGGTGCGCTACCTGAAAGCTGTCGGCACAGGCGGAAATCTGGCTTGAGTCGGCGTGGGAAGAAGAGGCGACAACGGCACATCTTCCCGACGTCGACCTGCTGATCACGCTGGGGGGCGACGGCACCCTGCTGCGCGCGGCACGCATGGGCGCCGAATATGAGGTGCCGATGTTGGGCGTCAAGATGGGACGTCTCGGCTTCCTGGCCGAGGTGCAGCCCAACGATTGGCAGGGCCCCCTCGACCGCATGCTTGCAGGCGATTACTGGATCGAGCAGCGCCTGATGATCCGCGTGCGTGTGGAGCGACAAGACCAGGGCGGCGCCGATCTGTGCCAGACCTGCGTCTATGACGCACTCAACGATGTCGTCCTTAGCCGCGGTAACCTGGCACGCGTTGTACGAATTAGCGCGGAACTGGATAACAGCTACTTGACGACGTACACTTGTGATGGTCTGATTATTAGCACGGCGACGGGCAGCACGGGCTACGCCTTGGCTGTGAACGGGCCGATCATGCCGCCGGATCTGCGCAATATCCTTGTGATTCCGATTGCGCCGCATCTGAGCATGGATCGGGCCGTGATATTGGCAGAAGGGGCTACAATTCGCCTGCGCGCACACAGTGACTATCCACCGATGCTGACGGTGGACGGCCAGGTTGTGGTGGAAGTGCAAGAAGGTGATGAAGTTGTCGTCGTCGGCAGCCCGCACCTGGCGCGCTTCATCCGGCTGCGCGAGCGAGGGTACTTCTACCGGTCGCTCATGGAAAAGATGCAATGGACAATTTGAGTCCGCTGCAGTTAAGACAATCAAGTTCAGGAACTCGGAAACCAAGTCTAGGAACTCGGAAACAATGACAACTTCTGTCCCCACACAGCCTACGGAGCAGCCGGCTGGTGAGGTGCTTTACTGCGCCAACCACCCGGATGTTGAAACCTATCTGCGCTGCAACAAGTGCAACAAGCCGATCTGTCTCAAGTGTGCCGTGCTGACTGAGGTCGGCTACCGGTGCAAAGAGTGCATTCGCGAGCAGCAGAATGTGTTTTACAACGCCGTGACCGGCGACAATGGAATCGCATTTGCCGTTGCCGGCGGGATCACGTTGGTGGCATGGCCGATCGCCGCCCTGCTGTTCGGCATGCTCGGCAGTGTCTTCTGGCTGATCAGCTGGATCGTTGCGGCCTTGGTCGGCTCCGGTGCCGGAGCGGTCACTGGCGCAGATCATCCGCAAGTCGGTCGGCAAGCGGCGCGGCCGCTATATCCGCCATTTTACCGTTGGCGGCATCATCGTAGGCTTGCTGTTGAGCGTCTTCGTGACCAACATGTTCCTGGGCTTTCCGTTGATTACTCTGCCGGCACTGCTGTTCGGCGTGCTGGCAATCGGTTCAGCCTGGCAGTTGCTGCGTTGAGAAACTGCATCCGGACCTGCAAGCAAGCGCATGTGCTCGCTTGCGGTCCGGATGCATTGTATTGTGTACAAACGATTGCCGAAACCCTCATTCTCATCTATACTAATTGCAGACCATCATTTGTAGCCCTTGCTAGCTAACGCTGGCCCGCCACCGGAGGTATCCCGTGCACACCACCCTCCTTCGCACAGTAACGTTCTTGCTGGCCGTTCTACTTTTGGTCGCCTGCACGCGCGATCGCGAAACCCCGACGCCGACGCCAGAATCAACTCCGGCAGCAACACAAGCCTCTGGCCAGGCCGCAAGCCAAACAGGTTCTGTAACCTCGACTGTGCGCAGCAGCGACGAACCCGTCGTCGAAAGCACGGCCGGTACACCGACGCCAGAGGCGACAGAAGAAGACGACGCCTACACCTGAGGCCACGGCTGCAGCCGACACGTTTGACTACACGGTGAAACCCGGCGAAACACTGGCAGGTATTGCGGGCAAGTTCCAGACTGAGGTGCAGACGCTGCGGGAGCTCAACTTCCTGCTTGACGACAATATCTTTGCCGGCCAGGTGCTGTCAGTGCCCTATGTCGAAGGCATGACGGCCGAAGGCGCACCCACGCCGTCACCGACTCCCTTCACCTATGTCGTCGAGGTGGGGGACACGCTTTCAAGCATCGCCGCCCGCTACAACGTGAAGCCGGGCACCTTGATCGAGGTCAACAACATACTTGACCCCAACAACCTGGCCGTGGGCACCCCGCTGCTGATCCCCGGCTACGTCAGCCCGGCCGGCGAAAACACAGACAGCACGGCCGGCGGTTCGGAGGGCACCCAGACCGGTGATGCCGGCACCACCGCGGGAAGCACAGCAGCCGGCGATACAGTCGAGCATGTTGTGCAGCCGGGCGAATCGCTTGGGCAGATTGCTGCCGAATACGGCGTAGATCCTGTCGCCCTTGCAGATGCCAACAACATCACCAACGGCAACCTGATTCGTGTGGGCCAGCGGCTCGTCATTCCCGGCGTTACCGCCCGCGACGCCCTCGAAGCACGTGGCGAGCGCCACATCGTCCAGTCCGGCGAAAGCCTCTCGATGATTGCTGCCCAGTATGGCGTCAGCGTCGAGGCCATCATGGCAGCCAACAGCCTCGACGACCCGAATACGATCGTGGTCGGCCAGGAGCTGTTGATCCCGCCTTCGCAGTAGCACTGCCCCATGTCCCCGGGACCTGAAGCGAACGGCAGCGATTAGCCCGCATGCCTCAGGTCCCGGGGACATTTCACCCTCTCACTACTCCGGCGTTACGTACGCCGCGGTAATCCCTCCGTCCACCACAAACTCGGACCCGGTCACGTACGAGGATTCATCGGATGCCAGGTAGAGCGCGGCATAGGCCATCTCCTTGGCCTCGCCGAAACGTCCCATGGGGATGTGCACGAGCCGGCGCTGCCGTTTCTCCTCCGTATTGAGAAACTTCATCAGCAGTTCCGTGCGCAGGGGCCCAGGGCAGAGGGCGTTCACGCGGATATTTTCCGCGCGCGTGGATCACGGCCAGTTCACGCGTCATCGAGAGCACGCCGCCTTTGGAGGCCGTGTACGCCAGTTGGGGCGTCGCCGCGCCCAGCAGGGCCACAAACGAAGCTGTGTTGATGATCGAGCCGCCGCCGGCACGGCGCAGCGCCGGGATGCCGTACTTGCAGCCCAGGTAGACGCCTTTGAGATTGACCGCCATGGTCAAATCCCAAATCGCTTCCTCGGTGTTGATGGCGTCGTCGTCCTGGCTCAACATGATACCGGCGTTGTTAAAGAGCACATTGAGCTTGCCAAAGTTGGTTTCGGCCGCCTGCACCATTGCCGTCACAATCCGCCGCACGCGACACGTCGGCGTGGACATAGGTCGCTTGCCCGCCCGCCTGGCGGACCATCTGCACCGTCTCCTCACCGCCACCGTCGTTAACGTCGGCTACGACGATCGCAGCCCCTTCCTTGGCAAAGAGCACGGCCGTTTCGCGGCCGATGCCGCTGCCGCCACCGGTAATCACGGCCACCTTATCTTGCAGGCGCATCGATCCAGTCTCCTTCTGGCAATCTGAGTAGGGCGAAAGGAAAACCTTTAGAAGTACACATCTTATACTTAGGCCCTTGAATTGACACATCCGGCGCTTGCCGCGACAATGCACCGTTGGAATACAGCAGGTGCGCCCGGTAGCAGCAGCCACTCAGGCGCCACCAGGCGCAGCGAAACGAGGTGTTTGTTTGATCGACTACAGTCTACGGGGCTCCAACGCGCAGGATGGTGGACCATCTGCGGGTGCCCCCATTTGGAGCCGGGACTTCCTGCAGCCGCTTGCGCCCGGTGCACTGACTCCGTTTAGCGCCAGTGTCCTGCACGAAATGGCCGGCCGCAGTTGGTACAACTATTATGACCGCCTTGGCTTTGATCCCACACCCAAAGCGCGCGTCGTACGCAGCATGCATGGACGCCCCTATTTTACGCTCACACTCTCTGCACAACTGGATGCGCAGCAGGCAGGTATCGAGCCGCCGGCGCTGCAGATTGGCGGCACCGTCCGCCCGCTCGCACGGTGGGAGAAACCGGGACTGCTGGCGGGCCTGAAGCTAGGTGGGAATGCACGCAAGGCAGCCGCGGCGCTGCAAGCACTCGACCGGGAGATCGATGCGGCAGTACCGCAAGGGCAGGCGTGGCTCCAGCGCGTGCAGGCGATGCGTTGGTCACAGGCTGAGATCCTCCAGATCATGGAGGAAATCGAACGTGTTGGCGCCGCTACGCTCCAGCTGTATGTGGTCGCGCGCCACAATCTGGAGACCGCTTACCTGCGCCTGCTTGGCCTGGTGGAGGGAGGTTCACCGGTGCAGCTGCTGGCAGCGCTGAGCGCTGCCATGCGCCCAACCGGCGACCTGGTTGAACTCCAGATTGCCCGCGCCGTCGCCGGCCTGGCCCAGACGGCGCAGGCACTGCCCGACGTGCTGCAGTTCCTCGCCGCAGGCGAATATGCCGCCTGGGAAACACAGCTGGCAGAAAGCCCCTTCAAAGCAGGCTTGTCTGAACTGCTGGCCGCCCACGGCCATCGCTGTGGCGGGGAAGGTGAGTTGAAGCAACCCACGCTGGGCGGAAGATCCCACGCCGCTTCTGGCAGCAGTGGCGGCGGCAGTCCGGACCGGCGCCGCACTGCCCGCACAGGTAGGCCCCGAAGAGGGCTTGTTCTTGAACCTGCTGGATGCGAAGCGGCGCAAGGAGGCACAGGCGCTGCTGCCGCTGGTGCGGCAGTGTCTGCAGTTGCAGAGTAAGGCCCTGCACGTTCATGCCTACACTCTGGCGGGCACCCGCATCTGGGCCCTGGCAGCAGGCCGCGAGGCGATGACCGATCAGCGGCTGCTGGCCGAAGGTGACGTCTTCTTCTATGAGTTGGAAGAGATGAAACAAATGATGACCGGCGAGTGGAACATCAGCGATATGGACAACATCCGTACCACGGCCGTTCAGCGCAAACAGGACTACGCAGGCTGGCAGCGAGGCTGCGGCGGGGGATCTGCTCGTCGGTGACGGCGAGGCGTTTGCCGATATCCCTAGCGGCGCGACAGGCTTGCCCGGTGCAGGCGGAAGCGGCCGTGGCGGCCGTGGTCACAGCGGCGGACTCCGGCCGGCCTGGCCAAAGCAGACGGCGGCGCAAGGTGATACTGGCCGGCGTGCAGGCGGACGGCGGCTGGGCGGCGGCCCTGCCGGCCGCCGCGGGAATTGTCCAAGCCCAAGGTTCGCCGCTCGATCCGGCTGTGGTGGCTGCCGGTGCCCTGCAAATCCCGGTCGTTTACGATCTGGGCGACCGCGGGCTGGCAGCAGTGCAGGGAGTTGTCAGTGGTAGATGGCAGCCAGGGGACGGTGACCAATGGCCGGTGAACTTCTGCACGCCACCATCGCGAGCGTCGGCGCACTTGACGCCCGGCGCCATGCAGGCGGCACGCGAGCGCCAGGCCAACCTCACGAAGCCCGCCGGTGCGCTGGGCCGCATCGAGGCGCTTGAGTATACAGCTTGCGGGCATCACCGGCCAGCTGCGGCCGGCGTTGACCCCGCGCCAGGTGATCGTCTGTGCGCGGCCGACCACGGCGTGACGGCGGAAGGCGTGAGTGCCTATCCGTCCGAGGTGACGGCGCAAATGGTGCTCAACTTTCTGCACGGCGGCGCAGCCATCAACGTGCTGGCACGCCAGTTTGGAGCCAGCGTGCTGCGTGCTGGACGTCGGCGTGCAGTCCGACCTGCCGGACCACCCCCAGCTGCGGGCAGCCAAGGTGCGGCGTGGTACGGGCAATCTGCGCCGCGAGCCGGCCATGCAGCGCAGCGAAGCGGTTGCTGCTGTCGAAGCCGGCATTGGCGCGGCGCAGGCGGCCATCGCCGAGGGTGCGCGCGTGCTGGTCGACAGGCGACATGGGTATCGGCAACACCACGGCCAGCGCCGCGATTGCGGCCGTGCTGACGGGCAAGCCGGTGGCCGAGGTGACAGGTTTTGGCACCGGACTGGACGACGCGGGCCGCCGCCACAAAGCAGCAGTGATCGAGGAGGCACTGGCGCTCCACCGGCCCGACCCGAGCGATGCCCTCGACGTGTTGGCCAAGGTAGGTGGACTGGAAATCGGCGCGATTGCCGGGCGTCATCCTGGCCGGTGCGGCCGCACGTGTGCCGGTCGTCGTAGACGGCATCATCTCGACGGCGGGCGCAGCCATCGCCGTCGGTCTGTGCTCTGCCGTGCGTCCATTCTTGATTGCCGGTCACCGCGGTGTCGAGCCCGGTCATGCGCGTGCTGCTGTCCTATCTTGGGCTGGCGCCGCTGATCGACTTGGACCTGCGCCTGGGCGAAGGCACGGGCGCAGCCCTGGCGCTGCCGCTGCTCGATGCCGCCGTGGCAACGCTCAACGAAATGGCCACCTTTGCCGAGGCCCAAGTCTCGGGCCGCGAGGCAGGATCGTGATACAATGCAGCAATGTCCGCAGCGCACTGACGTTTCAACCATTCACAAAATTCCATGACTACAAAACTATTATCTCCTGATTTGGAGATCGAAAGCCTGACCAAGCCTGATGACGCTGGAGCAGCCGGCTCCGCGCATCTCGATCGTCATCCCGCTGTACAACGAAGAAGAGAGCATTCCCGCACTTGTGGGAAGCTCTCGACAAAGCGATTGCGAACTACGGCCAGCCGGCCGAGGTGATCATTGTCGACGATGGTTCCAAGGATCGCAGCTTCGCCTTGCTGCGCGAGATTGCCGCCAAGGATCCACGCTTTACGATCATCCGCTTCCGCCGCAACTTCGGCCAGACGGCGGCTTTGCGGCCGGTTTTGCCCAGGCGCGCGGCGAAGTCGTGATCACGATGGATGCCGACCTGCAGAACGATCCGATGGATATTCCCAAGTTGATGGCCAAGATCGACGAGGGGTATGACATCGTCAGCGGCTGGCGCAAGGACCGCCAGGATCGCTTCATCGACCGCAAGCTGCCCTCGATGATGGCCAACCGGCTGATCTCCAACGTCACCGACGTGCGGCTGCACGACTACGGCTGTTCGCTCAAGGCCTACCGCCGCGACGTGCTGCAGCACGTCCACCTGTATGGCGAGCTCCACCGCTTTATCCCGGCGCTGGCATCGCAGGTCGGCGGCACGGTGACCGAGGTGCCGGTCAACCACCGGGCACGCCAGTTTGGCCGCTCCAAGTACGGCATCAGCCGCACGATCCGCGTGATGCTGGACCTGATCACGGTCTGGTTCTTGGGCACCTACTCGACACGTCCGATCCACGTCTTTGGCACCCTGGGCCTGGCTTCGGCCGCGATGGGCGTCGCTGATCGGGCTGTACCTGACCTTTCTCAAGATCTTCTTCCACGAGAACATCGGCAACCGCCCGCTGCTGCTGCTGGCCGTGCTGCTCGTCGTCATCGGCGTGCAGTTGATCACGATGGGGCTGCTGGGCGAGATGATCACGCGCACCTATTACGAGAGCCAGAACAAGCCGATCTATGTCGTGCGCGAGATCGTGAACGACAAGACCCAGGTATAACTTCAGTCACAGCACTCCGGTCTGCGATGTGCTGCCTATGCAGGCAGCACCTCGCATCGGCAGCGTTACTTCCTGATTGCCGGCGTGTACAAGCGGCTGTCACAGGCCGTATTGGGTGTATTAAAGCTTGGGCAGACGGACATACTCCAGCTGCCGCCATCCGGGATGCGGGCAACCAGCGCCAAACGGCGTCGGGTCGTCAATATCGTAGTAGTCGATACGCACACTGCCCTCGCCACCAAAGAGACCAACATAAGCGCTGGACTTGCTGAGATTGAACGGCAAGTGCAGTGGCGGTTGATTGCCGCGAATCGTGTTTTGCCCCTTGTCATCGTCGGCCAGAAACAGTCATGCGCGCGCCGGCGCCAAGCGTGAGACCATTGGGTATGACAAAGCGCTGTGGCAGGTCCTTATCATCGGTCAGTGACAACCCATCCAAGCTGACGGCGGCCGGGCCCGGATTATAAAGTTCGATCCAATCGGGTGTCTCGGCCGGTTCGTCGGGATCGACATGCTGGCTGCCATTCTCCACCACGAATTCATTGATCAGGATCACAGGGGCGACATAGCCCGTAAGATACCGGCGCTCGCGCCCGGGCAGCGGCGTGCGGGCAGTTTCGCCGTCGTTGTCGGTGGCCTTGGCGTAGTAGGTGACAAATGTGCCTTCCACCTGGCTGGGAATATCAACCTGGTAGACGCTGCCACCAACGTTTGCCATCGGTAGGGATTGCTCGCCCGCCACTGAAGTGGAATAGTAAAGAGTCACGCCGACGACCGTCCCCGTGTCGGTTACCGTCACGCTGACGGCCACGGGCGCAGCAACTGGGGCAGGGTAGGGCGGCTTGGTCAGGTCGCTCAGGTGTGGTGGATTGACCGCATTAGATGCCAGCGGCGACGGCGCAGGCAGCACGGCGGGCGTCCCGGTGCCGTCAGGCTTGCGCCCATAGGACTGGTCGGTTTCCAATGCCGGGTAGTCGATTTTATCGATGATTTGCTTCGTCGTTGTGTTGTACAGGATGACGGATTCGCCGTCGGCACTCAACCCGAAGTTGGTGTGCAGCGGACCCTGCGACGGATCGTTGTCGGCATAAAAGATGATGAAGCCGCCGGCCGGAATCGTGAGGCCGGTAGTGATGGCAAAACCGCCCTCCAGCGGTTCGCCATCGGCCACACCCAGGCCGTCCAGCGAAACAGCGCCGGGTCCTGGATTGTACAGTTCAAACCAGTCTGGCGTCTCTCCGGGTTCATCCGGATCGATCAACGTCTTATTGTTAGACGCCATGATCTCATTGACACGAATGGCGTTCTGGTCTGAGGCGGCGTCAGGCTGAACGCTCACTGCCTGAGCAAGGGATTGATTGGGGGATTGATCTTGGGATCGATCTTGTGCCGCGCTAGTCCCATAAGTTATCGCCACGAGTGCCAGCGACGTAAGAAGGGCAATGCACAACAACAAGATGGGTCGGGTTGGGTTTAACATAGATGCTAACTCCGTGAACGTGGGGACTCTGGCAAAGCGCACGCAACGAGGCGCGCTAGCGACAGGCGGTGCCGTTGGCGACGACGGGAGCATAGACATACGCTTGGATAACCAGCGGCTGATCCAGATTATAGCTGCCAGGGGTAGCGGCTCCCAGCACTTTCCAGGTGCTGCTGCCATTGGGGAGACGGCCATAGGATGCGTCTGCCGCCAGGCCGTCGTACGCAATCTGGTCGACAAGGCGGTAAGAACGTTCAGCCTTGTCGATAAGGGTAACGCTCTCGCCACCCTTGCTCAGCCGGAAATTGGTGTGCAGTGGACCTTGCTCAGGTTCGCCATCGGCGATAAATAGCAGGTAATCGTTGGCGCCGATCATGACTTCGGCGGGAATACGATACAGCTGCGAATTGGACGGGTCATCGCTGAGGAACATGCCCCCTAGATTGATAGGGACTGACGCTGGGTTGTACAGCTCGATCCAGTCCGGATATTCCTCAGGTTCGTTGGGATCCTCCAGCGTATGCGTGTTGTCCGCCATGATTTCGTTGATTACAAGCGGAGTTTGCGAGTTTTCCTGGGGCGACCCCAGTGCGTCAATACTGCGCATATACTCGCCCGTCATCCGGTACGCAGTCTGCTGATTTACCACCGTCATGGCGTTGGCGATGTGCGAGATCTGCACTGTGTCACTGGAAAAACAGCGATTGCTGAGAGTGGTTCCCGTCACAAAATAGCGCACGCTGCCGCCCGGGCCGACCCTGACCGCCGGCTGTTCAGGCGGCAGGTCAATCAGCAGTTGGCCGGCAGCGTCCAGGTTCAGGCTGTCGATGCTCGTCAGTTGGGTGTCGACGCCCTGGTCATAGACGCCGTTAAAGTTGCTATCTTGATGTACGGCAAGCCCACTGAAGAGGCCGGACGCCTCCGCCGGCGTCAGCGGGCGACCCGTCTTCGTGGCAAATCGCAGCGTCAGGGCGTTTATGCGCATGTTTGCGTCGCCCTGGCGTGCCCGGTTGGCAAACACAAGGTTGACCAGCACCTGGCTCTTTCCGCCGCTCGCCTGCGCCGGAGCTCTGGCTCACGTTATACTGGCCGCCTACATTTTCGAACCAGGCGACCTGGCCGCCGGCGCGCGAGGTGGCAATGACATCCAGATCCCCGTCATTGTCCAGATCGCTCACTGAAATCGAGTGGGCGATACGGAAATTGGTGGCTATCGTGTGTTCTTGGAAGGAAGGCGTGCGTGTGCCGTTATTTTCATACCACATCACACGCTCGCCGGATTCCAGGGCGGCAAATACATCCATGTCACCGTCATGATCGGCGTCGCCGGCCACAATTGCGTGGATGCCGGCAGCCGTATTCGACAGGATATGCTCGACAAAGCTGGTTGGAGTGCCGCGCTTGTTCTCGTACCAGGCAATCGTATTACTGCGCTCGGCGCCGGCGATGATATCCATGTCGCCGTCGCCGTCTAGATCGGCCGCATAGATATGGCGCGCACCATCCATTGCGCGTGTCAGCACACGCAGGGCCCAGCTCAGCCCCGCCCCGCCCTTGTTCTCAAACCAGGCAACCGTGTTGTCCTCCGCCGATGCCGACATCAGGTCGAGCCTGCCGTCGAAGTTGAGGTCGGCGGCAAACGAAGAGCGGGGATATTGGAGTGTATCGATGATGACGCGCTCCACAAACGTGATGGCGGGCGTACGCGTCTGCTCGTACCAGGTAACGGTGTCGCCGACGCCGCTTGCGGAGTAGAGATCGAGGTCGCCGTCGCCATCCAGGTCGGCGGTGTGCACATCACGCACGCCCTTGGCACGGTCGGTAACCATGTGTGGGATGAATGTAGGCAAGGTGCCCGGTGCTGCAAGCTGGTTCTCAAACCATAGGATGCGGTTCGACGTAGTGTCGGCGATAGCCAGATCCTTGTCGCCGTCGCCGTCGATGTCGGCGGCGTGAATCCAGCGCCCACCTTCCAAGCCCTCGGTGATGATGAAGCGGGTAAAGCTGGGCGGCAGCCCGCCGTCATTACGGTGCCATGCCACTACCTGGTCGGCGATGGAGACGATGTCCTGGTCGCCATCGTTGTCCAGGTCTACGCCGGCGGCCATGCGCGGCTCGCGATAGGTGCTGACGACATACTGGGTCTGCGGGTCAAACAAGGCGGTGCGATGCGAGGCTAGGTTGGGATAGAGCAGCACTTTGTTGTCGTCGCGCGATGCCGAGAGAATATCCCAGATCGCCATCACGGTCCATGTCGGCGACCGTTACGCTATGAGCGCCCATGGCGCCACTGTTAATCATGTGGGTTACAAAGGTGACCGGCTTGCCGCGGCGGTTCTCATACAGCGTAACCTTCCCACTTTCGGCTGCAGTGGCCAGGATATCGAGGTCGCCGTCCCAGTCAATGTCCTCGGCCCATACGCTCTTGGCGTGCAGCATGTCGGTGGCGATCACATGTTCCGTAAACGAGCTGCCGCGGCCGGTATTTTCAAACCACCCGATCTTATTCTGCTGCTCCGAGGCGAAAACCACGTCGAAGTCGCCGTCGTGGTCAATGTCGGCCACAAACACAGCCTTCGCGAAATCCTGGCCAGGCGGCGGCGGCGGCCCACTGCTAACCGTGCGCTGCTCAAAAGTCGGCGGCTGGGCGCCGTTGTTGCGCAGCCAGACGATCTGATTGGTGTCTTCCGACGCGGCCACAATGTCAACGCGGCCGTCACCGTCGATGTCGCCGCTGTGCACGCCAACGCTGCCGGGCAAGTTCTGGGCAGCAACGCAGCGCGGCAAAGGCGCTGCCGTCCCCATTGTTTTGAAACCAGAGTACGCGGCCATCATCGCGCGTAGGTACCACGATATCTAACCGGTCGTCACTGTTGAGGTCAACAGCGTGTACTGCAACAGGATAGTTGAGCCCATCGGCAACAGGCCGTGCGGCAAATCCCTGGCCTTGGGGCAGCCGGTTTTGCAGCCAGAACACCTTACCGGTGCCCTGTATCGCGGTAGGATCGGCATATAGATCTGCACTAGCCGGGTTGACAACACCCACGGCAACAGCCACAACATCGGTCCAGCCATCATGGTTGATATCGGCAGGGATGGCCATATAACTGCCGTCCGCAGTGGCAAGCACATGGGGCGCAAAGGTAGGTGGGTTCGTGCCGAGGTTCTCGTACCATAGCACCTGGCCGCTGCCGCGCGCTGCCACAACGACGTCCATATCACCGTCATTATCAAGGTCGGCAGCCCGCACGGAATGTGCGCCTATGACGGAGGTGGCAATCGGAATGATGCTGGGAAACGGATTGCCTGCGGCCGGCGCATCAGTTGCAGCGGGCTCAAGATCGGGAATGAAAGGGTAAACCGATGAGGCAGTGACGGGAGCAGCGTTAGCGGCACGAGCAGCGGTCACGCCGCCGCCCAATCAGGAGGACAAGCGCGGCGGCCCAAACAAACAAGCGGTATGTATATTTCATAACTCTCTTGTTGAGATTGCATAACTCAATGTGCGCGCCGTCCAGGCAGGACTCGCCGACAGCTCTTAGTTGCGAATGTACGTTTGGTTCTTTGTTCGAATCTGCCTGTATAATAGCAAAGGCGCAAGCGGTCTCCAAAGCCTAGCTGCGCGAGGAACAGTGGACACGGCCGCCGCAGCCCGGCGGGTTGTTCTAAGCTCTGCCTATTTTGCGTTCTTGCCATGGCCACCAGCTTGCGTATGCGCAGATTGACAATCGTTCTGCTCTGCCTCGTCCAATCCCTTGCCCAGTGCGTGGCTCCGTTGGCCGCTGCAGCGTTTTTGGATACCGGACGCGCACAGGCAGCGGTTGATGCTGCTCCGGCCATCATTATCAACGAAGTTCATTACGACCCGCGCAGCAAGGCTGCCGGTGAGTATGTCGAACTCTACAACGCCGGCGCCGGCACCGTGAACCTCACCGGCTGGTCGCTCGGCAAAGGGATCGACTACGTGTTCGCGGTTGGGACACAGCTGCTGCCGGGCAGCTTTGCCCTGGTCGCGCGCAACCCCGCTGCGCTGCGCCAGATCTATGGCGTGGCCGCGCTGGGTCCGTTTGACGGCAAATTATCCAATGACGGCGACAGCCTGGCCCTCTACGATCGCGGTGGCCAGCTCGTGGACGAAGTGGACTACGCGCTTGGCTTTCCCTGGCCCACCCCCAATGACGACGCGGACCAATCGATAGGCCTGATCAATGCCGCGCTGGACAACAGCGTTCCGGGCGCCTGGCGCTCGGGTGCACCCACACCGGGCGGGCCTAACAGCAACCTCGTCGACAATCCGGCGCCATTTGTGGACGCCGTCACCCACTCGCCGGCTGCCCCGCGCTCCACCGACACAGTAACGATCAGCGCCCACATCGCCGACGCCGATGGCGTAGCAAGCGCACGCCTGTGGCTGCAGCGGGTGGTGCCCGGCCAGTATATCCGCCTCACGGACCCGCAGTACCAAAGCGATTGGGTTGCGCTTCCGATGCAGCCGGCCGGTAACGACACGTTTACGGCACAGACTCCGGTCGACATGCACTTCAATCGGGCACTTGTGCGCTACCGCATCGAGGCAATCGACAGCGGAGGACGCAGTGTTGTGACCCCCTACGCCGACGACCCACAGCCAAATTTTGCCTACTTTGTCTACGATGGGCCGGTGCCGTGGCGGGGGGCCGTTCACGAAAAGTCGTTTGGCCCACTCAACAAGGTTCAGACCTACAACTTTGGCCAGATGCGTTCCCTGCCCGTGTACAACTTGCTGGCCCAACAGACCGACGTTGAGGACTCGCAGTTTATTCCCAACAGCAAGCTGCCGGCGGGCTACCTGGGCTCTGGCTTCCCCTGGCGCGGCACGCTAATTGTTGACGGGGTCGTCTACGATCATATCGGCTTCCAGGCTAGGGGCGGCGAGTACCGCTATGCAGTGGGCAAGAACCACTGGAAGTTCAACTTTACGCGCGGCCACAGCTTCCAAGCTTATGACGACTATGGCAAGCCTTATCCCGTCAAGTGGGACAGACTCAACTTCTCCGCAGTGATGCAGCATGCGCAGCGCCATTTTCGCGGCGAGCAGGGCATGTTCGAGTCGCTTGCATACAGGCTGTTCAATCTTGCGGGCGTCGCCACATCCAATACGGAGTTCGTCCATTTCCGCGTGATTGACCACTGGGCCGAGGTCACATCCGACCAGTACACCGGCGATTTTTGGGGGTTGTACCTGGCTATCGAGAACATGGACGGCCAGTTTCTGGACGACCATGACCTGCCGGACGGCAACCTCTACGATATGCACGATTGGACCGGCGAGCTTGACAACCTAGGGGACAACGGCGTTACCGACAAGTCTGATCTGTACGCCTTTATGAAGAGCTACGTCTATTCGTCTCCCGATGCAAATTGGTGGCGCAGCAACTTTGACCTCGTAGGCTACTATCGCTTCCGCTCGGTGCTCGAGGCCGTCCACCATTATGACGTAGACCAGGGTAAGAATTACGCCTTCTACCTGAACCCCCAATCCAATAAATGGACCATCCTCCCCTGGGATCTCGACTTGACTTGGGACGAGAGTATGTTCGGGTATGGTGGCGAGCCTTTCCGCGATCGGGTGCTGACCAGGCCAGAATTCAACGTCGACTATCAAAACTACTTGCGCGAGCTCCTGCGACCTGCTGTTTAACACTGACCAGATGTACCCGATGATCGACGAGACGGCTGCGATCATCAACACTCCGGCGGACGGCCTCTCGATGGTGGATGCCGATCGGGCGCTGTGGGACTTCAACCCGATTCTTGCCTCTCGCTATGTGTCAGACGATCGCTCCGTGACCGGCAAGTACTACGAAATCTCGCCCGATCGTGCCTTTACAGGCATGGTGCGGCTGCTCAAAGACTATGTAGCCCGCCGCAGCGTATGGATTGACAAGGCACTGCTAATCGATAAGGCTATGCCCGACACACCGGCACTTAGCTATGCGGGGCCGGCAGGGTATCCCGCCGATCAATTACTGATGCACGCTGCCGGTTTCCGCGACCCTCAGGGGTCCGATACATTTGACGCTATGCAGTGGCGAGCGGCGGAGATCATCCGGCCTGGGCTGCCAGGCTACACCGAAAACACTCGCTGGCGCTACGAAATGGAGTCTACCTGGCTCAGCCCGCAGTTGGCGACCTATCAAGCCGATATGGCCGTACCGCGAGGCGCGTGCCGGCCAGGCATTACCTGCCGAGTCCGCGTGCGCGTCATGGACAATAGTGGCCGGTGGAGTCACTGGTCGGCGCCTGTCGAGTTTGTGGCGGGCTCACCCACATTAGGGACCAGCAAGGATCTCAAAATTAGCGAGATCATGTATAAGCCGGCCCAGCTTGACACGCTGCCCGGCCATGAACTGGAGTTCCTGGAGCTGACTAATGCGGGCTCGGCACCAGTAGACCTCTCCAACATGAAGTTTAGCGAAGGCATCGCCTATCAATTCCCGGCCGGCGCCCAATTGCAACCCGGCGCTTACCTGGTCCTCGCCAACCACGCCGGTTACTTTGAGCAATATTATGGTTACGCACCATACGCTCAATACGCCAAGGAGCTAAGCAATCGCGGCGAGCGTATCGTGCTGCTCGATGCATTTGGAACACCCGTAATCGACATCACGTACAGTGACGAAGATGGGTGGCCGCAGGCCGCCGACGGCGCAGGTGCCTCGCTGGTAGCGAGCGGCGGCGATCCAAACAGCCCCACTGCCTGGCGCGCGAGTACGGCACTCGGCGGCTCGCCTGGGGCACCGGATCCGGCCCCGGTCGTGATCAACGAGGTGGAAGTCGACCCGCTCACAACCGCCATTACAAAGGTGGAACTATATAATCCCAGCCAGGCTACGGCCGCAGTCGGAAACTGGCAGATCACCCCGGCTGCCATACCTGCGCGTCAGGCACACGCGATGCAGCCCATACCGGGGGGGATGCAGATTGCAAATGGCACCACCATACCACCGGATAGTTATGTCGTGCTGGATACAAGCGCCGGCGGCCTGGTACTTGGCAGTGCCGGTGCGACGTTGACGCTCTTGTCGGTCCAACCGAATGGCCGGCCAAGCGGGTACGTCCATCGTGCTGACCTGCCGCTTGGTGCCACCACCTTTGGCCGCCTGGTAACCAGCGACGGCCAGGACCATTTTGCCGTAGAACTCGCCCCGACCTGGGGTGGCCCAAATGCGGGGCCGCAGCCACCGCCGCTCGCAATCAGTGCCCTATCAGTGAACCCAAGCGACGGTGTCCAGTGGCTGGAAGTTACAAACACGACTGCAGCGAACGCACAGTTGTACAATCCGAACAACCTGCAGCAGGGCTGGCTGCTTTCGGGCGCTGCATTTCAACTGCCGGCGGGCATCGAACTGCCGCCCGGCGGTCGCCTGCTGGTCACATCAGCCGATCCATCTGATCTCTGTCTCTCTGGCGGAGTGCCGGCCGGCTTGCGCGTGGTGGGGCCCTTACCCCTGCCGCTGGCAGGCCCGGGTATGGACTTGACACTGCTTCAGCCGACAAACTGGGGTCCAGGCTGGACCTACAGCGAGGTGGATGGCGTGTACTATCGGAGCCAGGCTCCATGGCCAAGCCAGGGTACCGACGTTGTGTTGACGCGTGCAGACCTCAACGGTTTTGGCGACGAACCGGCCAATTGGCAGGCGGCAACAGTGACCGGCTCCGGCGGTCTAGGTATGCTGCCACCTGGACCAATTGCGCCAACAGCGCTCGCAGATCTCTGCAGCTTCGACGCTTATGTCAACGCAGAAGGCACCATGGAAGTGCGCTGGGTAGCGAAACCGCTTGGGGACTCGGTTAACTTCCGTCTATTGCGCAGCCCACTTGAGGATATAGGGGCGCGAGTCGTAGTCACGACCTATCCCTTAGGGTCGCCAACAGAGAGCACCATGCTGGAACATGCACAGTTTGTCGATGCGGACGCAGATCCACGCAGCCAGTATGTGTACTGGCTGCAAGCAATTAGCGCCGACAACACCGTCCGCGACGTTGCGCTGACGACTGTCCGCATGCCGGTCACGTTTGCGTATATACCGCATATCGCGCCATAGAAAGACGCACAAGGTCCGGCGAATCTGGACCGCAGGCGTCCCCGCCTGCCCCTCTTCGCTCCGATCTTGTGCCCCTATGATGGCGCCGCGATTCGCCGCACCCAGGCAACTTCTTCCTCACGGCTGTTGATGGTGCCGTCAAGCCTGCCGGCGCGCAGTTCAGCCAACACGGTGCGAAAGATCGCGCCGCGGTGCAACCCCAGCGACTGTAGGTCGTTACCGTTAAGTGACGTCTGTACGTGCCGCCATTCATGGTCGTAACGGTCAAACGCGGCCAGAACTTGCGCATCGCTGGATATGACAGGCAGCAGGGCCAGGGCGATTGGGCTGATGTCATCAAGCGCCGCGACGATCTGGCTCGGTGGAGCAGCAGGGTCGCCGACCACCGGCAGGCGCGTACGCAGCTGCGCCAGGCTCCGCATCAACCGGAATGTCTCCTGCTTGAGTCCAAGCCGCTCCTGCAGCGCCGCAAGCGCATCAGAGGAGAGCGGGTATGTAATAATCCCCCAGTACAGCAGGACGATCGGGGTTTCGACAAGCACGCGGTTTGCGCCTTCCTGGCCGCGCAAGTCGCGCAGCAGCGCAAACTGGTAGGCCATGTCGGCAGCCATATGCAGGTCAGGATGCAGCGTCTGCAATACACGGAGTTCGTCCAGCCGCAGCATTGCCTTCTCCGGCTCTTCTTCCTCCAGGATACGTTCGAGTTCGTGGCGAATGCGTGCCGGCGTTACGCGGTCGAGCAGTTCGAGGGCGTCGCGCAGCAGTTCGAGTGTGCGTTCCTCAATCCGGAAACCAAAACGCTGCTCGTAACGCACGGCGCGCAAGATGCGGGTGGCGTCGTCCACAAAGCTCAAGCTGTGGAGCACGCGTACCAGCCCGGCATTCAGATCGTTCAGGCCGTTCCAGAAGTCCAGCAGGTTACCCCAGCGATCGGGATTCAGGCACAGCGCCAGCGTATTTATCGTGAAATCGCGGCGGTGGAGGTCAAGCTTGATACTGCCCTGCTGAACCGTTGGAAGCACAGCCGGCTCGGTATAGAACTCGGTGCGCGCCGTCACAAAATCAAGGTGCGTGGGCAATTCTTCCAACATTTGGTGCGAGTCGGCGAGTTCGCTCATACTGCGCAGCAGTTTGGTCACATTGACAGGCTCGTCCCCCCGCTTCAACTGCCACTTTGCGGTACCGAAACGCTTATGCTCGATCACGCGGCCGCCATATAGTGACTGCATGCGGCGCGCAAAGGCAATAGCGTCGCCCTCGATGACGATATCGACATCGAGTGACAAGGGATTGGCCCCTGCGCGATCGAGCATAAGGTCGCGCACAAAGCCGCCCACGACATATACCGCGTAATTCATGCGGTCTACCTCGGCGCCGATCCGCTCCAGGAGGTGGTATTGGACCGGGTTGAGCGCACGCTGCAGACGCTGCGCAATCTCGGCGGCACGTCGATCGGGGAGATTGGCTTCGTCCCACAGCTTAATCAAGTCTGTGCGGGTGACGATGCCGATAATCTGCCCGTTGTCGACCACTGGGATCTGCCCCCAGTTGCTCTCGATCATGCGCTTGCGCAAGGTAGCGATTGAATCATCTGTGGTTACCGTAACCTGGCCGGCGCGCATAAAACGCTGCACTGGAAGTTCGCCCATGCCATGGTCAATGGCGCGGTCGGCTTCCCGTCTTGTGAGGACGCCCAGCAGTTGGTCGCGTCCACCCTCAGATTGCACGACGGGAAAGCCTTCGTGGCCCCAGCGGCGCATCAGACGTGCCGCTTCTTGGATAGAGGCATCCGGGCGCAGCACCTGCGGCCGGCCCATGCTCATGATCTCCCGCACGGTGCCGGCAGCGCGTGTCGTCGTCTTCACCAACTCGACAATCCGGTCACGCAGTTCGACGAGCGTGACCTCGCGCAGGTGTGCGGCCGCAGCCCGGTTGTGGCCGCCACCGCCCAGCGCCAGCGTAATCCTGCCCACGTCCACGGCGTCGGTTGTGCTGCGCGCCACGACCTGCATGACGTCGCCGAGATCCACCACAAGAAATACGGCGTCAGGCTCGTGAAAATCGCGCAGCCTGGCGGCCAATGTACTTAGCTCATCGGTAAAACCATGCGCGGTGGCGGTAGCGATCACCACACGATAGCCCCCGATGTCGAGAAACTCGCTTTGGTCCATCAACGCCTGCAAGAGCTCGCGCTGTTCGTCGGTAATGGGATGGTGTAGGAACTCGTTCACCTCACGCAGGTTTACACCACGCTGGGGGTCGAGCAGCCAGGCGAGTGCGGCAGCATCACGGTGCGTAGTCGAGGCATATGTCAGGTTGCCGGTATCCTCGTAGATACCCAACGCCAGGAGCGTCGCCTCCAACGGGGACACCGCGATGCCGTGCTCGATCAGCTTTTCCACCAGCAAGGTCGTATTCGCTCCCGTACCGCCGCACCACAGTTCACGGGTATTGGCGGGCAGCTTCGCGCGGCTCATCAACCTCGCCTTGGGGAAGGGCATGATGGTCGATAATGATGTACTCTGTGTCGTGCTGCGTGCCTCGCGGCGAGTTTGCCGTCCGTGCATCTACGACAAACGTGCGCGCCACATGCCACGCGGGAGATCGTCGGCACTGACAAAACGAAAGTGGTTGTGGTATAGCGTAAGGAACTCGCGCACGTTGCGGTTCATCTGGCGCGGCAGCACAGGGTACGCTTCGGGGAACAGGAGTGCCGCACCCAGCAGTGAGGCCAGTGCATCAAAATCCGTGCGCTCGTGGGTAACAATAATATCAAACGTGCGGTTCACGATTCGAGCCTAAGCTTTTCCGGCGCGCACCAACAGCCCGCGGGCCGAACGATTGTGACGTTCCACTAATCCAGGCACATCAACTTGCAACGGAACGCCATTTTGCACCAAAAGTTTACCATTCACCAAGGCGAAGTCCACGCCTTGGGGCTGGCAAAAGACCAAGGCCGCCACCGGATCATGCACGGCACCGCCGGCGTGCCAGATGTCGTCCAGCGCAAACGCCACGACATCGGCGGCCATGCCGGGCGCCAAGGCGCCAATATCATCGCGTCCGAGCACTGCCGCCCCGCCAAGCGTGGCAATCTCTAGCGCCTCCCTTGCCGTCATGGCTTGGGGATCGCCGAGTACCCGCTGCAGCAGCATGCATTGGCGCACTTCGTTTAGTAAGTGGCTGCCATCATTCGACGCGCTGCCGTCGACACCCATTCCGACCGGCACACCAGCATCGCGCATACCGCGGACCGGGGCGATCCCCGATGCCAGTCGCATGTTGCTGGTCGGACAGTGTGCAACACCTGTGTGCGTGCGTCCAAACAGCTCCACTTCAGGCTGATTCAGGTGAACGCAGTGGGCATGCCAGACATCATCGCCGATCCAGCCCAGCTGCTCCGCATAGTCCCCAGGGCGGTAGCCAAAACGCTGCAGACAAAACTCCTCTTCATCTTTGGTTTCCGCCAGGTGTGTATGGAGATGTACGTTCATCGCCGTGCCAAAACTGCGGGCGAGCAGAGCGCTTTGGCGCATCAGCTCGGGCGTTACGCTAAAAGGGCTGCACGGGGCAAGCACGACCCGGTGCAGCGCAAATCGCTTGGAATCGTGAAACGTCTCCACGACGCGGCGGCTGTCGCGTAAAATAGCCTCTTCGTCTTCGGTGACGCGATCGGGCGGCAGACCGCCCTTGCTCTCGCCAAGGCTCATACTGCCGCGGGCGCCGTGAAAACGCACGCCGACGGTTGCCGCTGCCGCAAATTGATCGTCCAAACGGGAGCCGTTTGGCCACAAATAATGATGATCGCTGCTTGTCGTGCAGCCTGAAAGCAGCAGCTCGGTCAACGCCAGCTCCGTACTGACGAACACGTCGTCGGGTGTGAGCTCGGCCCAGATAGGGTAAAGCGTCTTGAGCCAGTCAAACAGCACGGCATCTTGGGCACCCGGCACAACGCGTGTCAATGTCTGATAGAAGTGGTGGTGGGTATTGACGAAACCAGGGAGTACGATCTTCCCCGTGGCATCGAGGATGCGGTTCGCACTTTCAAGCGTACCAGGCGGAAGATTCGGACATGGATCCGACCCAGACGACTGCATTATCCTCGATCAACAGCGCGCCATCTGCGATCTCGCGGCGCTGCTCATCCATGGTCACCAACATCGTCGCATTGCGGATCAGCGTGGTGGTGCTCAAAACCAATCTCCTTCCGGTCTGCCTGCATCGATATTCGGGCGGTGCCGCCCAGCTTGATTGTAGTCGACCCCCAGACGGCGCAAAGCCGAACAGGCGTATCGCTTCTAGTGGACTTTGCGTACTACAGATGATAGCATGCCCATGAAAGACAGCGCGGTATTTTTGGATGAGGAGGGAATATGAGTGGATTGTCCGTGCATCGCCGCTTGTTGGTATCCGCAGTATTGTGTCTTGCCGTGGTGCTGACGCGGGGCTGTGGCAGTTGGCCTCGTCGTCGGGGTCGGGGAACACGGTGACCGAAGAGCGGGGAGATCAGCGGCGTCGAAGGCGTGACACTTTCCTTCGTCGGCGACCTGCGCATCACGCAAGGCGACGAGGAGAAACTCGTGATAACGGGGGATGACAACGTGCTGCCGTTGATCACGACGACGGTGAAAGATGGAGTGCTGACAATCGGCAGCAAATCAACCTTTGGCATCCCGGTCATCAACGATCTGCACTATGACTTGCAAGTGCGCAACCTGAACAGCCTGCAGTTGAGTGGGGCCGGCAACGCCGAGATGGACAAGTTGGATACCGGTGACCTGACTGTCGGCGTCAGTGGAGCCGGCAACCTCTCGATCAAGGACCTGCAGGCAGACACTGTTTTCGCCAACCTCAGCGGGGTGGGTAATCTGGAGTTGGGCGGCAAGGCAAAACGCCAGTCCATCAGTCTATCAGGGGCCGGAAGCTACAGCGGCGGCGACCTGGAAACCGGTTCAACGGATATTTCACTCTCTGGTCTAGGCGGCGCCACGGTGTGGGCGACCGAAAACCTCAACGCCAGCATCAGTGGGGCCGGCAACGTCGAGTACTATGGCAACCCGGATGTAACGACAAAGATTTCGGGGCTCGGCAACGTCACCCCGACGGGCAGCAAGTGAAGTGAGAGGGTGAGAGGGTGAGAGGGTGTCGGAGCACACTGGCGATCACCGTATACCCTCTCACCCTCTCACCCTCTCATCCCCATCGGCTTCACGCATGACGAGCACCTTATCCACCCGCCGCCCGTCCATATCGATCACCTCAATTTTGTATTCGCCGACGCGAACTTTGTTGCCGGTCGATGGGCACGCGGCCCAGCATACTCATAATCATGCCGCCGACTGTTTGGTACGAGGCGTCCTCTTCGTCGGGCAGTTCCTTGATGTCAAAGGTGTCTTTGAACTCGTCGACGGGTACATGCCGTCGACCAGCCAGGAACCATCGTCGCGAGCAACGACGGGCGACTCGCTGTTGCCACGGTTGTCAGGCAGCTCACCCAGAATCGCGCGCATGATGTCCGTAAAAGTCACCAGGCCTTCAAGGCCGCCGTACTCGTCAATCACCAGGGCAAGATGCGAGCGACGTCTCGCGCAGGCGTTCGATCACGTCGAGGGCAGGCATGCTTTCCGGAACAAATAACGGCGTCTGGGCCAAAGCTTCCAGGTCGATGGGCTCGTTGGCGATGCGCTTGGCCAGAAGATCCTTGACCATCACGACGCCGATCATATCGTCGAGGTCGCTGCCGCGCCACAGGGTAACGCGAGTGGCCGTGCGCCAGCACGATCTCGCGCACTTGCTCGTCGCTGTCATTTACATCAAACCAGACCATGTCGGTGCGCGGCGTCATAATGGCACTGACCGTGCGATCGCTCAGACGGAAGACCTGGCCGAGAATCTCCTCCTCGATCGGCTCGAATACCCCGGACTGTGTCCCTTGCTCGATCAGGACGCGCACCTCTTCTTCGGTGACAGGCGGCCCGTCGTTGGGCTTGATGCCGAGCAGGCGCAGCAGAGCCAAACTTGACCTATCCAATACCCAGACAGCAGGTCGCGTGATCGCCGAGAGCCCCCGCATGGGCGTAGCCACCCAAGTGGCGATCCGCTCGGCGTTGTTCAAGGCAATGCGTTTGGGTACCAGTTCGCCGACGACCAGCGACAGGTAGGTCGTGATCACGACGACAATGACCACGGCCAGCGGCTCGGCAATATTCTGCAGCCCGGGGATCCGTGCCAGCACCGCGGCGACGGGGCCAGACAGCGTAGCGCCGCTAAATGCGCCGACGAGGATGCCGATCAGCGTAATACCGATCTGTACAGTAGAAAGAAAGTCGCCGGGGTCGTCTGCCAGCCTGAGGGCAGCCAATGCGGAGGGGCTGCCGTCATCGGCCATCTGCTGCAGGCGCGGTTTGCGCGCTGAGACGATCGCCATCTCGGCCATCGAGAGCAGGCCGTTCAGAACGATCAAGAAAAATATGATTAAAAAGCTAAGCAAGAAGTTGTCCACCTATTCCCACGGAGTCATACATTGTCAGGCCGAAGATTGCGCCAGGCCGACTGCGTCGAGAAAGAATGCATACTCAAAGGCAGTTTCGCGCAGGCTGTCGTAGCGGCCGGTAGGGCCGCCATGACCGACTGTCATAATTGTCTTGAGCAATGCCAGGTTATTCGTACCGCTGTGTTCGTTTTGGAGGGTGCGCAGCTTGGCCACGTACTTGGCCGGCTCCCAGTATTGTACCCGCGGATCGTGCAGCCCGGCTGTCACCAGCAGAGCGCGGGTACGTTCCCGCCACCAGGTTGTCATATGGCGAGTAGCTGCGCATGTAGGCATACTGCTCGGGATCGTCGGGGTGACCCCACTCCTCGTACTCCATCGCCGTCAGAGGAATTGAGGGATCCAACATGGTATTGATGACGTCCATGAATGGCACGCCTGCCAACACGGCCGCAAACAAGTCGGGCCGCAGGTTTGTCACTGCGCCCATCAACAGGCCGCCTGCGCTGCGGCCACAGACCACAAGCCTGGCGGGATTGGTATAACCGTCGGCAATCAATGTCTCGGCGCAGGCGACGAAATCCGTAAACGTATTGCGCTTGTACAGCATCTTGCCTGTTTCGTACCATGCGCGCCCCATTTCGCTGCCGCCGCGAATATGGGCCATTGCAACGACAAAACCGCGGTCGAGCAGGCTGATGCGCTGCGAGACAAAGCGCGGTTCGGTGCTTGCGCCATAGGCTCCATAGCCGTACAGGAACGCTGGGTTGCTGCCGTCGTGCGCAATACCCTTGCGGTAAGCCAGTGATATAGGGATACGGGTGCCATCTGCAGCCGTCGCCCACAGACGTTCCACCGTATACCGGTTCGGGTCATAACCATTCACGTCCTCGCGCTTGACAACAGCAAGCGTTCGCTGCTGCATGTCGTAGGCATAGACAGTATTCGGTGTCACCGGCGAAGAGTAAGCAAAGTAAAGCAGAGAGGTAGCATACTGAGCATTACGCACAAGGCTGCACGTGTACGCCGGCTCGGGAAACTTCACATCATACTGATCCAGGATAACCAGTTCGCCCTCAGCCATATGCAAAACGCGGATCGCCGGCAGCCCGCCACTGTGCCCAAACAGCACGACCTGGTGCACAAATGTGATCAGATTCTCAATCAAAAAATTTGGGTCATGAGCAACCAGTTCCTGCCACTGGTCGATGCCGGGCGCCGTCACGGGAGCTACGACCACGCGAAAATTGGGGGCATCCAGGTTGGTGCGAATGTAGAACCACTCGCCGCGCCGGTCGACAGCATACTCATGCTGTGCGCGGCGAACTGCCACTGGCTGCGGATCGGCAGCAGGCAAAGCGGCAGGCACATGCCACGTCTCACTTGTCGTGTTGCTGGACAGCGTAATGAGCAGGGATGCTCCATCTGCGGTCTTGCCGATGCCCACTTCAAAGCGAATGTCCGGCTCGTAGAAGACGCGTACGTCGGCCGAGGGATCGTCGCCGACGCAATGCCGCCACACGCTGTCTGGACGGTGTGCCTCACCTAAGGTCGTGTAGAAGATGTGCTGCGAAGCGGCATCCCACTCCAGGCCGTAGTAAGCGTTGCCGATACGCTCCGACAGCACGGCGCCGGTATCCAGGCGCTTGACATGCACCACGAACGCCTCGTTACCATCTACGTCGAGGCAGTAGGCCAGCGAATTCTGGTCAGGGCTGACACGCCACTCGCCAAGGTCACAAAAGGCGTGGCCAAGTGCCAGTTCGTTTACATCCAGCAGGATCTCTTCCGCGGCGTCGTCTCGACGTTTGCTCCGGCACAAGATAGCGTAGTTTTTGCCCGCTTCGGTGCGTTCGTAGTACCAGTAGTCACCCTCGGGTAGGAAGGCAGATGCATCCGTCTCCCGGATGCGGCCGACCATCTCCTGGTAGAGGGTTTCCTGGAGGGCCTTTGTGGGGGCCATGACGGCAGCTGTATAGTCGTTTTCAGCCGCCAGGTACTGCAGCACCTCGGGGTTGTCGCGCTCGCGCAGCCAGAAGAAGTCATCTACACGCACGTCATCGTGCTTGGTAATCTGAACTGGCCGCCGTTGCGCCTGCGGCGGGAGCAGCGATCGCGCGTTGTGTGCCACGGTGCCTCACTTCTTCGATCAACATTTGACTGCAACTTGGCAAATCATAACGAGATCGAGGACAATCTACAACTTGGGCAAAGCATGCAACCACTTCCGGCAACGCCACGGAAGCCGCCAAAACGCAAGGAGAGCACAATGCTCAAACGCTATCTTGTTGTAGTCCTGATTCTGACCGTATTCGCCCTGGCCGGCTGCGGGGGCAGCGAAGAGCCAACGCCGACGCCGACGCCATTGGCGACATTTACGCCGACGGCAGCCCCAACCGCTGCCCCTACTGAGACTCCTACTGCAGCGCCAACTGAAGCAGCCACACCGGTGCCTGCCGAAACCGCCACCATTGCAGCAACCGACGCCGTTAACGGATGCAGGCACTCCGGCAGCAGACGATGTATTCGCCCCATCGGTGATTGCGCCGGAGTCGCCCTTGGCGGCACCCGAATCACCCCTGGCGGCGCCGCAGCAGCCCACTGCCGTGCCGACCCAGGCGCCCATTTCGGGAGCATGGCAGCTGCAGACAGTCCGGTCGTCGAGCAGCATGAGCGAAACCACCGCGCCGCCCGGCTATCGGCTGGCCTTCAGCCCAACCGGCGTCGTGCGCGTGACGGCCGACTGCAAGACCGGGCGCGGCACCTTTACGCGTACGCCAGAGGGCACGTTGGCGTTTGACGTCGCCTTTGTCGATATGCTCTGCGCTCCCGACTCGCTGGCCGATCCGTTTGTGCGTGCGCTCGGCGAGGTAACCAGCTATCGCTTTGACGGAGACCGCCTGGTGCTGAACTACGGCACCCAGGGCGGCGAGATGGGCCTGGCCCGTGCCGGGCAGATGGCTGCCTTCGGCGTGCCTTTCCTGAATCTGGAACAACCTGAAAAACAGCACCTTCCTTGTGCCCGGGGCGCCGGCAGGCGACGGGCAGGTGCCCCTGGTTGACGGCGAATATCGCGCCATTGCTGCGCCGGCCCCCGAGGCTCCAGTCACCGATACCGTCCCAATACGGTCACCGATACTGTTGCACCGTTACCGCAACTGTCGGTGCCCCATCCGACTTCGTCGTGAGCCTTGCCACGATGCACACGTACGGTGAACTCGACCCCGCGACGCCGGAACCGACGCCGCTCGTACCTCCCCCTGCCGATGCCACGCCCACTCCGACGCCGGAACCCGAGAGTATCGATCGATTCCGTGCTGGTGCTGGTCGTGAACGATAACTCGGCCACGCCAAAGTCTTACCTGGCGCCCGTGCTGAATGGCGGCGGGCTGGCGATTCCCTTGACGCTCGAGCCGCTGGGAGACAATGTATACGTGCGTGACCTGCGCTGGGACGGCAAACAGCTGACGGTCGATTTTGACCAAGGCACCGAAGGCAAGCGCCGCGTCTATACCTTTGAAACCGATCACTTTGTGCAGGTCAGCGAAGAGGGTTTGCCGGCACAGCCGACCAAGGGACGGCTTGACCTACCCACCCAGGATGTTGCGCTGACGCCGGCCCCGGCCAGCGAGTCCGGCGGCATGCCGGCGGCGGCGCTGACCGGCGCCATCGAAGCAGGTGTGGTCCATCCCTATCGTATCCAGGCGCAGGCCGGCCAGCAGTTGACGGTGACGCTGCAAAGCCCGTTTGACGACGTATGGCTCTCGCTGTATGGGGCAGACGACCAGACAGTGCTGCGTTCGATTCGCAGTGAAACCAACAGCTGGGCAGGCGCCGTGCCCAGCACACAGGACTACATCGTCAGTGCCGTGGCGTCGGGCAGCGCCTCGCCCTACACATTGACGATCGAGCTGGCGGGACAGGGCGAGCCACCGGTACAGACACAGGTGCAGACGCCCACCGCGGCGGCGGGCAACACAGTTCACCTGGTCATCGACGGTGTGCCGCAAGCGGCCGTCCTGGACGTGCTGCAGCGCAACAATGCCCAGGCCGACTTCTTTGTGACCGGCGAACAGGCAGCGCAGGGTGGTGCGGAGCTGCCGAACGCAGCGGCGGCCGGGAACGGCGTCGGCATCATTGCCGGGCCGGTGGCAGCATTGACGGCAGAAGGCCGCGACACCTTGTTTACCGAAATCAGCGCTGCCCGCCAGGCACTTGGCGAATCCGGCGCAAAGTGTCTGCGCCCGCCCTATGCGGCGACCGACGGCTACACGCGTGCCGCGGCAAGCGAACTCGGGTTTGACGTCGTGCTGTGGGATATCGACGCCGGCGGTGTGGCTCCAGACGCGCTGGCAGGCCAGGTCTTCCCAGGCGCAGTACTTCACTTTGCCGACAGCGGCGACGGCGGCCAGGCGACGGCTGCGACGCTGGAGACTCTGCTGCCGCTGCTGGCCCAGCAAGGTTACAGCGTGCAGGCCGCCTGTAAGTAGGCAAGAGGATAGCAGCGAGATGCACAAAAACCGGCGCCGGGGATATCCCCGGCGCCGGTTTTCGAATACGAGAGCATCGCCTTCAACCTCTTCAACATTGCAACATTTGTTGGTAGACAGCCTGCATAATAAGTGGTAGAATCATGACAGTTTTCACTGCGCACAGCCCGATTAATGCATTTGATTTCTCATGAAGTGGCAGGCAGGCGATCAATTGGCCGTTACCCGCCGCCTGTTTTCACGTCATGATGATTGAACAGCAGATTGAGACAAGTGCAGTTGACAACCACATTGGCAGTGCAGCGTGTTTCAGCAGGAAGTGCGTGTCTTAGCACATGCGCGCAACAGTTCAATGTAATCAGTTTTGAGGAGGGCCTCTATGTACCATCGCAGTATCCGGCGCGCCGGATTCGTTTTTCTGATGTGCTTTGTGTTGCTTGGGCTATTGGTCCCGGCAACCGTGTCTGCTGCACCGGCACAGCCGGACAAGCAGTCCACCGCAGCCCAGGAAGGCTACGGGGGCTTTTACTACACGGTGCGGCCGGGCGATAACCTGACGCGCATCGCCAATCGCTATGGCACCACGGTTGGCGCCATCATGAGTGCCAACGGGCTGCACAGCTCGGTCATCTATGTTGGCCAGGTGCTCTACATCCCGGCCGGCCATGGCGGGCGGCGGTGGCGGCGGCGGTTGGTGCGCTCAGACCTACATCGTGCAGCCTGGCGACACCCTATCCGGAATTGCCCGCTGGTTTGGCGTGAGCACCCAGCAGTTGGCGGCCGCAACAACATCTAGAATCCCAGCCACATCTATGTCGGCCAGCGGCTATGCATTCCAAGTGGTGGTGGACACCCGTATCCGCCGCCGCCCCCGCCACCCCCGCCGGGCCGCCTCGTGTGGGCAGTACTACACGGTACAGCCCGGCAACACGCTGAGTGCGAATTGCCCGCTGGTGCGGCACGACGGTGCAGAGCCTGGTGAACCTGAACGGGATCTGGAATCCCAGCCGCATTTACGTCGGGCAGGTGCTGCGCATCTGGTAGGTGGCAGGCAGGTCAAATTGATTCGCGTACAAGCGCTCGGGTCCTGGCCCGAGCGCTTGTTTTGTGTGCTTTCCGCGACCGCCTATTGACAGTGCCACCTGATATGCTAGAATAGTCTTAAAACGTTTTAAGCAAAGGCGGCTCTCTTGAACCACAAGCAGACTGTTACGATCATCGACGTGGCAAAGCGAGCCAAGGTTTCGGCGGGGACCGTGTCCAATGTCCTCACGGGCAAGCGCCCGGTCGCCGAGCATACACGCAAACGCATCCAGGCCGCCATCGACGAGCTGGGCTACCAGCCCAACCTGCTTGCCCGCAGCCTGGTCAACCGTGCCAGCAATTCGCTGGGCGTGGTCGCCTCAGGCCTCGAGTTGTACGGCCCCTCGCGTACGCTGGTGGGCATCGAGCGCCAGGCCAACGAACTTGGCTATTCGCTGCTGCTCAGCCTGCTGCACGATCCCGAGACGGCCGAAGTCGATTCGGTGCTTGACGACCTGCTGGCACGGCGGGTAGACGGCATCATCTGGGCCGTCCACGAGATGGGGCGCAACCGCGCCTGGATCGTGCCCGAGCGGCTGCGCGCCCTGCCGCCGATCGTCTTCCTCACGATGGAGTCCCGGCCGCATGCGACGATCGTCTCCACCGACAATCGTGCCGGCGCGTCGCTGGCGGTATGTCACCTGTTGGAACAGGGGCGCCGTCAAATTGGAATCATTACCGGGCCGCTGGAGTGGTGGGAGGCGCGCGAACGGCTGGCCGGCTGGCGCAGCTGCCTGGCCGCAGCAGGCTGCAACTACAGCGATAGTCTTGTGTTTACGGGGGACTGGACGGCAGCAAGCGGCGAGCGTGGGTTCCACCACCTGCTGGCGCAGCAGCCCGAGATCGACGCAATATTTGCCTGTAACGATCAGATGGCGCTGGGCGTACTGCGCGCCTGTCATTTTGCCGGGCGCCGCGTGCCGGACGACCTGGCAGTGGCAGGCTATGACAACATGCCCGAGGCCGCGTACCTGGTGCCTTCGCTGACATCGGTACGCCAGCACCTGGCCGACGTGGGCCGCATGGCCGTGCAGGAACTGCACCAGGCAATTGCAAGCCGCAGCCAAGGCGAAGTGTCGCCTGCCTACACCCGCTTGATCACCCCTGAGTTGGTCATACGCGAGAGCTCCCGTCGCCTGTAGTCGCACCGTCCACTGCCTTACAGCAACAAATGACCCGCACACAGGTGTGCGGGTCATCGAAAAGCGTTTACGGTCAACCGTCTGGCCCATGCACTTAGGCGGACTGGATGCCTGGGACGTGCAGACTTAGTCAGCGGGGCTGGCGGCTAGCCTTGCGCATCTTCTCTGCCGCAAACTCCCAGATCATCGGCACGAGCGAAATGCCGATGATCGCAATCACGACAAACTCAAAGTTATGCTGTACAAAGGGCAGGTTACCGAAGTAGTAGCCAAGCAGTGTAAAGAGAGAAACCCACAGCACGCCGCCCACGACATTGTAGGCAAAAAACTTGGAATAGGTCATGGCGCCGACACCGGCCACAAAAGGGGCAAAGGTGCGCACGATGGGGACAAAGCGGGCAAGAATAATCGTCTTGCCGCCATGTTTCTCATAAAAGGCGTGCGTGCGGTTCGAGGTGCTCCTTCTTCAGGAAACGTACCTTACCGCTAAAGGCATGTGGACCGATCCAATGGCCGATCCAGTAATTGACTGTATCGCCCAAGATGGCGGCAACGGACAGCACGATCAGCAGCACCCAGATATTCAGCTCCGGCGCAATTGCGGCGATGGCGCCGGCGGCAAACAGCAGCGAATCGCCGGGCAGGAAGGGGGTGATGACCAGCCCTGTCTCACAAAAAATCACGATGAACAGCAGCACGTAGGTCCAGACCCCAAGTTGCGCGACGATTTGGGCCAGGTAGTCATCTACGTGCAGAAATATGTTCAACGCCTGTTGCAGAAAATCCATGGTTACTCCTTACGACATTGTGTGCGCAATTCCGCTGTGCACCTACTATACAACCGCACCATTATAGCCGTGTCTCATCCCTTTTCGTCAAGATACAAATGTTTGAATTTTCCTGACAAAATGTGTGCGTGAGTGCCCCGAAGTACAGCGATTGCCTGCTTAATTTACTACCAATGTCTGATGTTTCATGCCGGACCGCGTGCTAGAGTGTAGGCGCGTACCTCCTATGATTGCCGATTTGGCGATTTTATGCCAAAATCAAGGGTACATTAGGAGACACGCGGCGCACCAGCTCGGGGTGGCGGGCGCCGCTTTTTGAGTAAACGGGGGTACGCAAACATGTCCGGGCATTCCAAATGGTCGACGATCAAGCGCAAGAAGGGCGCTGCCGACGCCGCACGCGGCAAGGTATTTACAAGGCTGGCGCGTGAGATCCAGATAGCCGCCCGCAGCAGTACGGATATCAACTCCAACTTTCAGCTGCGTCTGGCGGTAGATCGGGCACGCGCTGAGAACATGCCCAAGGAGAATATCGAGCGCGCCATCCGGCGCGGTGCCGGCCTCGAAAAGGATGCCGCCGAAATCGAGACGATCGTCTACGAGGGCTATGCGCCCCACGGCATCGCCGTGCTGGTCGACTGCCTGACAGACAATCGCAATCGGACCATTTCGGATCTGCGCCGGGTATTTACCCGTGCCGGCGGCGGGCTGGGGGAGCCGGGATCGGTCGCCTGGCAGTTCACGGAGAAGGGCTATCTACTGATCAATCGTGTCACCGAAGATGGGGCTGACACGGGCGTCGACCCGGATGAAGTGTTTATGATAGCGCTCGAAGCGGGCGCTGACGACGTAGATGTTAGTGACGACAGCGTGGAGGTTTACACCAATCGAACGAATTTTGCGCAGGTAAGCCAGGCGCTAGAAGCAGCCGGCACCAAACCGGACCAGGCAGAACTCATCATGAACCCCAACACCACGCTCGAACTTAGCGCGGACGAGGCACAGGCCGTACTCGGCATGATCGAAGCCCTCGAGGAGTTGGACGACGTGAACAAGGTCTATCACAACCTGGAGTTGACCGACGAAATGGTCGCCCAGTTTGCCTAGACCGAACGAGGCGTGTCACCTGGGGCGGGGGCCGGTGTGCGAGGTCGCCCGCCCTTTTCTTTTGCGACAGTTCAGGAACCCAAAGACCTATGCCCGCAACCACGAATCGTACGCTACGCTGCGTGTTGGGCGTCGACCCTGGTACGGCCATCACCGGTTACGGTGTGGTGGCAGAAGAAGAGAATGGCGACTTCAGCTTGCTGGCGTGTGGCGTAATCCGCACGGAGGCCCATGTAGCCATGCACTTGCGGCTCTTGGAGCTGTTTCGTGACCTGCAGGCGCTGATCGACGAGTTTCGCCCTGACGAGATGGCGGTAGAAAAGCTTTTCTTTGGCCGCAATGTAACGACCGCCATCTCGGTTGGCCAGGCACGCGGCAGCATCCTATTGGCAGCGGCACTGGCAGGGTTGGATGTGATCGAATATACGCCGGCCGAAATCAAGCAGGCGATCAGTGGCTACGGGAATGCGGACAAGGGGCAGGTGCAGGAGATGGTACGCCAGCTGCTGGGGTTGGAAGAAGCGCCGCAGCCTGACGATGCCGCCGACGGGGTAGCCATTGCCATCTGCCATTTGCAGGCAGCGCGCTACCGCCGCTGGGAAAGCGGGCAAAGCTGATCGATCCATTTGTGAAAGCACGTCGTAGGGGATACAATTACGATGCAGAAAACGCTCATCTACCACCGAAGCGATAGGGCAGCAAGATCAGGAATGTTGCATCAGAACAGCGCACAATCAGTCGTACCTCCTGGCAGCGTGACTGTCCTCGTCGTAGACGACGAGGATGCCTTGTGCACCCTTTTGCAGATTTCGCTGCAGCGCCAGGGCTATCGAGTTGTCATTGCGCACAATGGGCGCGAGGCACTGGACGTCGTGGCCAACAGGAAGGTAGACCTGGTCCTACTCGACGTCATGATGCCGGAAATGGACGGTTTTACCACCTGCATCGAGCTGCGCAAGCGGACTGATGTTCCCGTCGTCCTGCTGACGGCACTGAATCGCCCCGACGACATTGTGCACGGCTTCAGCCTGGGCGCAGACGACTATATCACCAAGCCGTTCACGTTTAAGGAAGTTGAAGTGCGGCTGCAGGCCATCTTGCGGCGCATGAACTGGAACCAGGAGCGCGTCACGCAGCAGCAGGTCATCACCGTGCAAGACGTGATGGTAAACGACGACGTGCACGAAGTAACGGTGCGCGGCGAGTCGGTGCACCTCACGCCCATCGAGTATCAACTGCTGCGCACGCTGATGAACTCGCCGGACAAGCCGGTCAGCAAAGAGGACCTGTTCCAAAGCGTCTGGGGCTATAACATGGCCGGGGGCACCAACCTGGTGGAAGTAGCCATGCGCCGCCTGCGCGAAAAGGTGGAACTGGATCCGTCCAACCCGATTTATCTGCTCACAGTGCGTGGCGTGGGCTACAAGTTCAGCACGCAGGGTATATCCGACAAGGTGACAATTCGGTAAATGATTCGACTGGTACGCGGCGTCGTAGCTGCACGCGGCCGAGACTTCCTCGTGGTGGATATCGGTGCGGCGGCAGGCGGCGTGGGATTTAAGGTCAATACGCCGGAACCTACGGCAGCGCGCTTTGTGGAAGGCGCTGCCGTTTTCTTGCATACCTATCTGCAAGTTCGCGAAGATGCGCTCACGCTGTTTGGCTTTGAAAGCGAAGATGAGCTCGGCATCTTTGAACTGCTGCTCACAGTCAGCGGCGTAGGCCCCAAGGCGGCGTTGTCCATCCTCAGCACGTTGAGCCCGGATGCCCTGCGGCTTGCGCTCGCCAACGAGGAGCCGGCGTTGATTGCGAGGTCGCCGGGCGTGGGCAAGCGTACGGCAGAAAAGATCATCGTCGACCTGAAAGATAAGGTCAAGGGCCCGCAGGGCAACCTGGAAGTGCTGGCCCAGATGACGAACACCGACGCCGAAGTGATCGATGCCCTGGTGGCGCTCGGCTACAGCATCGTCGAGGCACAGCGAGCTGTGCAGAAGCTGCCGCGCGAAGCGGTTGGCGTCGAAGATCGCCTGCGCCTGGCACTGAGCCAGTTCGGCGGCTGAGAACACAGAGAAGACACATATCTATCGAAAATCTCCCCGCTAAGGAGCAAGAACGTGGCCGAAGTACAGACCCTGCGCAAGGGCGACATCTATGAAGAAGAAAACCAGTTGTGGCGCGTGCTGGAGTACCAGCACATCAAGGTCGCGCGCGGCGGCGCCACGATCCGGCTCAAGGTGCGCAACGTGCGCAGCGGCTCCACGGTGGAGCGCACATACAGCAACGGAACACGTGTCAACGACGTCGAGTTGGACAAAGACGAGGTGCAGTATCTGTACCACGACGACGACAACTACTACTTCATGAACACCACGACGTTTGAGCAGATCGCGATGTCGCCCGCCTTTCTCGAAGGCATGCGCGACTACCTGGTCGACGAGATGACCGTCCAGTTGCAGAGCTATGATGGCGAGCCCATTTCGGTCAAGATTCCGACCACGGTCGAACTGCGCGTGATGTGGGCCGAGCCGGCAATCCAAGGCGACACGGCAAATGCCCCGATGAAGCAGGTCGAACTCGAAACAGGCCTGCGCATCCAGGCACCCCTATTTGTCCAAGAGGGTGACATCCTGCGCGTCGATACCCGCGAAGGGACGTACGTCACGCGGGTGCGCTAGTCTGTTCCAGGGCAGGCTCAAGACCGCCTGTCACCAGCCCGGCATCGTAATCAGGCATAATTCGCTCGACATTGCGAATGGTCGCCACTGAGTAGCCGACCACGCCTGCCAGCGCGCCTAATAGGCCGACTAGTCACCAGGATCAGGCCCATGCCGGCGCCTGGACCGACGCCGACCAGCCAGCCGAAGCGCTCCGCCCAGGCGCCGCCGACGCTCATCGCCGGCTCAAAGATACGATCCGCCAGGGGACCGGCGATCAGCATTCCCAAGGGACCGGCGATCTGAGCAATCAAGCGGCGTGTGCCGAAGACACGGCCCTGGAGGTCGGGCGCGACCTTTGACTGCCAGATCGACTGGTTGGAGCCGTTGATAAACGGCATAAAGAACATCGAGCAGAAGGCAGCAAAGACCCACACCGGAAGACTCTGCCCCATCCCCATGATCGACTGGCCCAAGATACTGCTAAGGATGAAGCCGCCAAGCACACCATGGATGCGACGGCGCGGACCGCCCCAGGCAGACAGCACAACAGCGCCGATGACGCCGCCTACGCCGAGCGCCGACTGGACTGTACCTAGCGCCAGTTCGTTGTTGTCGCTGCGGGCCAGGATCATGGGGGCAACCAGCACCATGCCGATGGCAAAAAAGAAGTTGCTCAAGGTGAAGGTCAGCTGGACCCCCAGCAAGCTCTTACGCTCCCAGATGTACTGAAAACCGTAGAGCGACTCGCGCCAGAGGCTGCCGCGGCCTTCGCGTCCCGCTTCGCTTTCGGCCGGCTGGGGAATAAAGACCAGGGCGACGGCCGACACGGCAAAGACAAAGGTCACGATGTCGATGACCATGATGCCGCTGATGCCGATCAGAGTGAGCAGCAGCCCTGCCAGGACCGGAGCAACAATGGTCGTCGCAGACTCGGCCAAGTGCGACGAGACCGTTGGCGCGCGTGTACTGCTCTTTAGGCACCATGAGCGTCATGGCAGCGGAAAAGGCGGGAAACTGGAATGCGCTAAAGAACCCGGCAAATGCCCCAGTAACGCACAGATGCCAGATCTCAAGCCGGCCTGTACTGTAGAGAATCAAGACGACGATCGTGGACAGCCCCGCCGCCAGGTCGCTCAGCATCATTACCAGCTTGCGGTTCCAGCGATCGACCAGGGCGCCGGCCAGGGGGCTGGCGAGCACGGTCGGTGCGTAGGAGAAGAAGCCGACAAGCGCCAGGGCTGTCGCCGAACCAGTCGTCTGGTAGGCCCAGATCGTAAGGGCAAACTGCGTCATGCCCGAGCCAAGCATTGAAATGGATCTGGCCGATCCAGATAAATATGAAGGTTCCCATGCCAGCGCTGCGCGGCTTAGCGTTGCTCATGTTCACGTAACCCAACTCCTTCAATTGTTATGGGGGGAAGATTGTGGCAAATCATACACCCAAACCCCGGATTTTCGGCAATGATACAAAGGCGTTGAACTCACCCATCTACAACCAGGAAAAGGATTTGCACATGCCAAAACTTACCGTCGACGGGGTTGGGACATTTGATGTCGCAGAGGGCAAACGGCTCGTGTTAGCGCTGCTTGACGACGCCGGCATCGACCAGCTGCACGCCTGTGGCGGCAACTGCCGCTGCACTACCTGCCGCGTCGAATTCATCGGCGGCGAACCAGAAAAGATGACCGAGGCCGAGAAGGCAAAATTGGCCGACAAAGGGCTGACCGGCGTCCGCCTCTCATGCCAGATTCTGTGTGACCACGACATGGACGTGCGAGCCATCAGCCGCCTGGCAGGGAGCGGGCGGCCCGATGCAGGTCCACGCCCGGAGCCCGATATTCACCCCGAGCCGGTGGTGTGGGTGGAAAAGTAAGACGAGAACAGTAACCAAGCGCAAGAAACCGAGTTTCTGATAGAAACTCGGTTTCTTATCTGCTGCTGATTGCTAGAACGGCAGGCTCCAACTGAAGTTGATGGCGTCCGCAGGTATCGTGTAGAAGAGGTGATCGACACCCATTGCCATGAACAGCAGCGCCAGAAACAGCAGGCTGTACTTGTACAGCCGCCACACATTGGCATTGGTAGGTTTGCGCCAGATTGCGACCGCCTGCCAGACGAAGATCCCGTTGAGCACAAGCGCCAGGACGAAGTAGACGGGACCCAGCAGGCGCAAGAAGACGGGAAGCAAGCTGAATACCATCAGGATCACGCTGTAGAGCAGGATCTGACGGTGGGTTTCCCTATCGCCGGCCACGACCGGCAGCATGGGCACCCCTGCCGCCTTGTATTCTTTCTGGCGCATCAAGGCCAGGGCCCAGAAGTGGGGCGGCGTCCAGTAGAAAACGATCAAGAACATGATCAACGGCAGCAAGGCAACGTCATTTGCGACGGCCGCCCAACCCACCAGTGGCGGTACGGCGCCGGCAGCGCCGCCGATAACAATATTCTGCGTGCTTGTGCGCTTGAGCAGCCCCGTGTAGATAAAGACGTAAAACATGAAGCCTGACAGCGCCAGGATGGCAGTCAAAAGGTTGACCTGCCACCACAGCAGAACAAAACTGGCCACGCACAACACAATGCCAAAAATCAACACCTGGAGGGGTGAGAGACGGCCGCCGGGCAGTGGACGCTGGCGGGTACGCACCATTACGTGATCGATATCACGGTCCACGTATTGGTTGATGGCATTGGCACCGCCGGCAGCCAGAAAGCCACCGATCATGGTCCAAAGGATAAGCCAGCCGCTAGGTGCCGTTGGCCCGGCCAGGAACATGGGCAGCAGCGTGACGATCAGCAGCAGCGAGATGATGCGCGGCTTGGTGAGCATGACATAGTCGCTGATCGCCAGCCGGGTAAGCGCCTGCTCGCGCGTCATCGGCGCTTCGGCCGCGCCAGTTTGAGGGTTGTTCACGGGTGCACTGTCAAGCATTGCCGCGCTTTCATTTAGTGAACTGGGCGGGGTTGTTCTCCCGCCAGAATTGGTTCAGTTGCATCCGGCATGTCTGGCGCAGAATCTGCTGCAGTCCCTTGTATAGGA
This sequence comes from uncultured Chloroflexia bacterium, assembly GCA_963701415.1. Lineage (GTDB taxonomy): Bacteria > Chloroflexota > Anaerolineae > Caldilineales > Caldilineaceae > Fredericiella. The sequence goes on along the minus strand of CAVPAH010000009.1, from coordinate 412,156 downwards.
CCGACAGGGCCGGCGGGCTTGATCAAACCTGCCGCCAACCGTGTTCGATGCCGTACAAGCATTATATAGCCGAAACCTAGCACCACGGCAAACGTAAACCACTGGATCGCATAGCTGAGGTGGTTGCCCTCGTCTAGCGCTATCGGCTCGCTGCGAATGGGAATGGCGTCATAGGCCCGGCCGGCTTCAGGCATCTGCTCGATATAGCCCGGCTCCAGTTTGTAGGGCATCTGGCCCTGAATTGCAGGCACGTCGACGCGATACCACTCGCGCTGCGGGGTAGCAGGGGGAGTCGAGACGGCGCCTCCCGGAAGCCCTTGGGACTTGCGCGCCAGGCCGATAATCGGTGTGGTCGTGCCAAGTCCCGCCGTCTCGCCAAACTGCGCCAGGTGTGCGGGATCGGCCTCGTTGGCAGGAATCCAGCCGCGAGCCACGAGCACGGCGCGGTTGTCGCCCAGCACGAGTGGCGTGACGACCACGTAGCCGGCCGTCCCCTGGAAGGTCTGGTTGCTGATCAAGATCTGGTGGTCGTAGTCCCACTGCCCCTGCGCAGCAACGCGGCGGTACTCCAAGTCTTTGATCCCGGCTGGATCTGCCGGCAGCGACTGTGTGGCGAGATCGAGCGGTTCGGACCGCCAGCGCTCGGCCATCATCAAGTTAAAATCACGCTTTTGCTGCAGCCGATCCAACTGCCAGAAGCCGAGCCGTACCAACAACACCATTCCCAGCACGACCAGGATCGTGGGGATGATCCACTTCTTTGAGAATATTGCCCGCAGTGTCACGAACTTGCTCCTCGCTGGACCGGCTGCTTGCCGGTCTTGCGCGTGCCAAAATAACCGACCGCCAGCAGCGCCACAAGGACGCCGCCGCCGATCAACCACCAATTGAATGAAGCTGCCGGCTGCACTACCTCGGTAAAGCCTACCTGGCCTCCCTGGGGGCCGGCTACTTCGACGGTCACCTGCCACTCGCCGGCAGTGTCGACGGCCGCGTCGGCCTCATAGAAGCCTGCCTGCGCACCAGTCTGCTCGACGGCCGCCACGCGTTCGGACTGGCCCGCGTGCACATAGGTGACAAAGACCTCCAGGCCAGTGGCCGGCGTCTCTTCCTGGCCATCCAGCAATTGAGTCACGGCCACCGTCGTATGTGCCTGGCCGACCCGCCAAGGGTCGGGGCTCGTCCACACATAGACGCGATAGGCGCCGACGGGCTCGGCTGCCAACTGCTGCTTGCCGCCGCCGTGTGCCCCGGCCGCAGCGGGAAGGGCAGACGCCAACAGTGCGAGCAGGCAGACAATCAAAAACTTAGTCATACTGCGCCGACGGCATGGTGCTGGGTGTCCTTGCGCCTGGCCTGCAGCTCCTGCTGGTGGCGTGCGCGGGCCAGGTTGCGCCGCTTTTCTTGATAGAAGCTGACGCCCAACATGATGACGGCGGCCTGGATCATCATCTCGCTGCTCCAAATCCACATGATCGCCCCGCCCCAGGCCTGGTCCTCCAGCGCCGTGAAGCCCCAGATATGAGGCACGCTCGCATAATGAGGATAGATGATGTCTGTTGCCATGGCGATCGAAACGCCGGTAATGGCGTTCGGGCGGCACGAAGGCGATCAGGTAGATGATACGCACCCAGTAGGGCAGCGCCTTGTGCAGGTGGGGGGCGCTGTTGACCACCGGGTACCAGAAGAGCATGGCCGTCAGAAAGAAGGTGACGTGCTCGACGTTATGGACCCAGGGCACCCGCAGTGCGAGATCGTAGAGGCTGGGGTCATGCCAGCCGATATAGGTGAAGATAAAGACCAGCCAGCAGATCATGGGGTGCGTCACGGCGGTCAGGGCGCGGCGGAACCAGGTGTCACGCTCGAACAGCCCGCCGACACCCCGCCGCAGGCTGCCGGGCAGCGCCCACAGCACGATGGGGAATGGGTCGCCAAGCCACAGCAGCGGCGCGGCACCCATGACGAGGATCTTGTGCTGCACCATGTGCATGATCAGCAGCTGGTTGCCGAGCACGTCGATGGGCGACAGCAGGGCCAGCAGCAGCAGCGCCAGGCCGCTCAGGTACGAGGCGAGGCGCCAGCCGCTGGCCAGCTTATGGCCCCGTGTATGCACCCGTGTATGGCCTTTTGCCTCCAGCTTGCGGCGGATGCGCAGCCAGCCGGCAGCGTAGAGCGTTCCCATCATGAGCACTGGGAGGAGGATTTCGGGCCGGAACTCCCAGGGCGAAAACAGACCACCAATTAATGGATGCATAACACTTTACAGCATAGCAGAAAAGCAAGATGCGTGCTGTATGGCATCTGCCAATACAGCACGCATCGTTTCAACGCGATAGCGAGGGCAGGTCACCGTCTAGTGATGGACGGCAGTCCCGATCAGGTAGAGCGCCGGATAGAAGAAAATCCAGACCACGTCGACATAGTGCCAGTAGATGGCGGCGGCCTCGATACCCCAGTGCTTCTCGGGGGTAAAGTGCTTCTTGCGGGCCAGGCGCCACATGATAAAGATCAGCACGACACCCGAGATGACGTGCAGGGCGTGCATGCCGGTCATGGCGAAGACCACGGCGCCGTACTTGATCTCCCCAGGGCGTCAGGTGGCCCTGGTAGATGCTGCGGGAACAAGCCCCACTCGAAGATGACCACGCCAAAGAAGAAGACAAGACCCATGATCATCGTCAACCATGATGCTATCGAGAAGACACGCCACTGTCCATGTTCCGCGGCCGTATCGGCGGTATACATGGAGATACTGCTCAGCAGCAGGACGGTCGTCACGATCAGGCCGACATTCTGGTCCAGGGCGGGGCGGGTATCGCCCCAGAGATAGAAGCGTGCGGCCAGCAGTGCGCCGAACAGAAAGGCCTCGGAGATGAAGAACAGCCACATGCCCATGCGGTTGAGGCGCAGGCGCTCGGCGTAGGTTTCGTGGCCGGCTTCGTGCGCCGTGACAGGGGCATAGCTGGTATCGGCATGCGCCGGCTTGCTCAGTGGTGTCGATACCGGTGTCGAAACTGCCATTAGTGTCCCCCCTCAGCCGACCAAAGGCGCTTGACGTGCATGAAGAACCAGATAACCAGGCCGGCCTTGATGGCGGCGATCATCATCAAGAAAGTTGGTCCGGAGTTGACGTGTGCGAGCCAGAACTCAAACACGGTGATCACGGCCAACACCAAGGCGATAACAATCCCTGTTCTATAGTGACCCATAAGTTCTCTTCGTCCTCGACCCTTGTGCTGTTCGTATTCAGTCGTCGCTGCTTAATCGTCACCGGCGCCGGCCATGGCAACGTACCTGCGAACCTGCCAGGCCGTAGTCATAGGGCTCGCCGACCACGCTGATCGGGCTGGCAAAGCTGTGCTCCGGCACAGGCGAAGGAATCTGCCATTCGGGCGAGCGCGAGCGCCAGGGATTGGCACCGGCCAGCACGCCCACCTCGGCGCTGGTGAAGAGGTTGTAGATAAACAGCAGGATCGAGAAGGCAATCGCAAAGCCGGCCAGCGTGACCGCAATTTGGCCGCCCGTGATTCCCAACGCCGGGTCGTAGTCGGCGATGTGGCGGCGCATGCCCAGCACGCCCACCGACATCTGGCCAATGCTCATGACCCAGAAGGCCGGCGTCATGATCCAGAAGTGCAGCTTGCCGAGCGTTTCGTTGTACATGCGGCCGGTGATCTTCGGATACCAGTAGTAGATGGCAGCAAAGAACGGGAAGACGAAGCCGCCAAAGATCGTGGCGTGGAAGTGACCGACCACGAAGTAGGTGTCATGCAGGTACAGGTCGGTGGTGACCGTGGCCAGCACCGGGCCGCTGAGACCGCCGATCAGGAAGACCGAGATGGCGCCGAGCGTGAAGAGCATCGGCGTCGGGAAGGTCAAGCGGCCGCCCCACATGGTGCCGAGCCAGCTGAAGAACTTGACGCCGGTCGGCACCGCCACGAGCAGCGTCGAGATCATGAAGGCGATGCGCAGGTAAGGCTGGTAGCCGGAGGTGAACATGTGATGGCCCCAGACCAGGAAGCCGACCAGGGCAATGGCCAGGCTGGACAGGGCGACCCAGCGGTAGCCGAACAGCGGCTTGCGGGAGAAGACCGGCAGCAGCTCGCTGATGATGCCCAGGCCGGGCAGCACGAAGACGTACACGGCCGGATGCGAATAGAACCAGAAGAGGTGCTGGTGCAAGAGCGGCTCACCGCCCATGTTGATGCCTTCAGCCGTCATGATCGGGTTGAAGAACGGCATGCCCAGCGAGCGCTCGAAGGACATCAGCAGGAAGTCCGTACCGATGAACTGCGTAGCGGTCAGCTGAATCAGGCTTGTCGCCAACACGGCCCAGCAGAAGATGGGCATGCGGAACAGCGACATGCCTTTGGGGCGCATCATCAAGATCGTGGCGATCAGGTTGAGCGAACCAAGGATCGACGAGAGGCCGATGGCAAAGACGCCCAAGAACATGAACTGGTAGCCGACGGGACCACGCAGGCTCAACGGCGGGTAGGCCGTCCAGCCGGAATCCCAGCCGCCGACCAGCAGCGAGGCCATCAAGGTGACGATGCCCGGCACGTTGATCCAGTAGGCGAAGGCATTGAGGCGGGGGAAGGCCATGTCCTCGGCGCCGATCATCAGCGGGACGAGGTAGTTGGCGAGGCCGCCGATGCCGAGCAGGATCGAGGCGAGCGCTACCCAGCCGTGCAGGCTGAAGATCTCGTTATAGCTCTGCATCGTCAGGAACTGCATGCCAGGCTCCGCCAGCTCGGTGCGGAAGATCAGGGCGAAGGTGCCGCCGATCATGAGCAGCAGCAGGCCGGTAACGCCGTACTGGATGCCGATCACCTTGTGGTTGTAGTCGATGCCGAAGTAGCGCGCCCAGGCCGGGCGGCCGGCGGGCGGGCCGTGGTGTATCGGGGTGGCGATACCGCGCGTCCACTTGAGCCAGTCGCTCATCGCGCCGCTTGCCAACATAAAGCTGACAGTGGCGAACATGATACCCCCGACGTAGACGGCTTCGGCAAACCAGGGCTCGACGCCCGAGCAGGACGCGGCCGAGGATGACCACGATCATGCCGGCCACGAAGCCGACGATGTAGCCGATGAGGCCACGTACTAATGCTAATGATGTCAACGGAACAGACATAGCCGTGCGTTCTCCTTTGACCTGTGTTCCCTATATCTCAGAACCGGAACTGTAATCCGGGGTCTGACATGCCTCGCTGCTCACATAAACGCTGGACTAATTGCTTGCGGTCTGCAGGTCCACTTTCATCGCCTGGGCGTCCAGTTGAACGCCCTGGGCAAGCGCCTGCTGCTGCGCCCAGGCCGTGTACTCTTCTTGCGTGACAACGCGCACCTTGGCGTACATGGTCGTGTGCGAGAGGCCGCACACCTGGTTGCAGGCCAACGTAAACTCGCCGGTCGCGCTCGGGGTATAGTGAATATGGGTGACCAGACCGGGCACAAGGTCCTGCTTCATGCGCCATTCCTTGACCCAGAACGAGTGAATCACGTCCTTGGCGGTCATCTCCAACTGGAGCGGCTGGCCGACCGGCACCACGAGTTCCGCGTTGGTCGTGCCGTTGGGATAGGTAAAGGACCACGACCACTGCTGACCGGTCACATCGACCACCAATTCGTCCGGCCTGCTTGCGGTAATCTCAGCCAGTGTGCGCACGCCGATAAAGGAGAACACGACCACCAGCACAAGTGGAATCGCCGTCCACAGAACTTCGAGCGTCGTATTCCCTTCGAAATGATCGCCTTCGTCCTCACGCTTGCCGCGGCGGAAGACGACAAACGAGTAGACCATGAAGACGCAGACGAGCGAGAACAGGAACGCGATCAACCACATGTGCACGCGGAAGAGCGAATCAACCGTGCCCGCCTGCAGCGAGGCTGCTTCGGGCAGCGGCAGCGCAGTGTTGAGCAGCACGCCCATGACGATGGTCGTAACCACGACCAACACACCTACGATGATGAAGTGGCGCTTGTTAGATGCCGAACTGGGCATAGCGTTTCACAGCTCCTCTTAATCCCTACTGCGGTTCGATAAGTTCCCAGACAACACAGCTTTCCGAACAGCTTCCAGCCCACAAAGTTCGTGCATTATTGCACAATCTTTGCGTAAAGAAAAATCAATCTACTTCTAGCGACTGCCCAGCCAGAGCCAGGCGGCCAGCCCCAGGGTAATCAACAGCGGTGCCGCAGTCAACCAAGCTTCAACGCGCACGTTGAGGCGGAACTGGCTCAGTGCCGCGGCCTGCAGGGGACCGGCCGGCTTGTGCAGGGATTGGGCGGTGGCGTACACCAGCCAAGCCTGGATACCGGCGGCCACGGCCAAAGCAGCCACGGTCGAGTGCGGGCAGCCAGGTCACGGCCCAGGCGCCGCCAAATGCAATTGTGGGCAGCAGCGCCGCAGCAGTAGGCCAGTAGCTGAATACCAGCCACGCCACAATCCCGCCCAAGACGGCCAATGTTACTACTTTTCGCATCATATGTGTGCCTCAATCCCTCTTAGGCAACCTAGGTCCTACCTTTAAGGCGGGCAGATTGTAGCAGAGTTCAGAGGGCATGTCAAAGGTCCCGGCAATTCCGGGACATCTATCCCTATCAGTTTGGGTAGGTCCCGGATGGAATCAACAAACGTCACAACACAATCGCAACGAGGCGAGAATTTAGATTCATTCCAAATTAGATTTGGGGCCTGGCGGGGCACGTGCTATAGTAGTATAGATTAGAACGAATCTAAATTATGTAAGCTTACCTCATGAACAGCAAACAGCGACTAGACATCTTTACCGGTGCACTGCAGCGGGCCGGCTTACGGCTGACCCCTCAGCGCCGTGCAGTGTGCGAATACCTGGCACATACGGAACAGCACCCTTCGCCCTACCAGGTCTATGCCGACGTGACGCAGGCGCACCCCGAAATCAGCCGGGCGACGATCTATAACACGCTCAACACGCTCCAGCAGCTCGGTGCCATCGTCGAGCTGAGCTTTGGCGCCGAACACACGCATTACGACACCAACCCGGAGCCGCACATCAACCTGATCTGCCTGCGCTGTCACAAAATCGTCGACTATGCCGGCGAACTGGCGCTTGACGAGACGAGCCAGCGCATCTTCCAGGAAACCGGTTTCCAGAGCGCCGCCGCCAAGGTGGACCTGGTGGGGTTCTGCACCGAGTGTCGTGAGCAGCGCCTGGCGGAAATTCGTGCCCAATTTCAGGGGACCAAGCCCTGATCATTTATATCCTGGCGCCGCTTAAGTGGCGTATTGCTTTACTGCAAGGAACTGTGCGATGACCACACAACCGACCTCCGCAGGCCCGATTGCAGAGCTACGCGCCGTACCGTCCAGGCTGGCGCACGCCCGGCTTCTGGAAAGAGAACTATGAATTTGTGCTGGCCGCAATCACCCTGGTCGCCCTGCTGGCGGGCTGGATCGGCGGCGAGGTGACTCGGCACCATGCCCCAGTGGGCGGTCATGACCTGTGCCGTCATCGCCTTTGCGGCCGGCGGCTATGCGGGCGTGATGGGCGCGTGGGAGCAGGCACGCCAGGGCCGCTTCGACATCGACTTCTTGATGATTGCGGCGGCCTTTGGTGCGGCGCTGATCGGCGACTGGCCCGAAGGTGCGCTGCTGCTGTTTCTCTTCACGTTGAGCGGCGCGCTGGAAACATTCGCAATGGGACGCACGCGCAAGGCGATCGAGTCGCTGTCGAAGCTGCGTCCAGACGTAGCCACCGTGCGGCGGGGCAATCAAGAGATGGTCTTGCCGGTCGCGCAACTGGAGGTCGGGGACCTGGTGCTGGTAAAACCGGGCGAGCGACTGCCCGTCGACGGCATGGTGGTCAGCGGCTCGAGCAGCATCGACCAGAGCGCCATCACCGGTGAGAGCATGCCGGTCAGCAAGTGGATAGGCGACAGCGTCTTTGCCGGCACGATCAACGGCGGCGGCGCGCTGGAAGTACGCGTGACCAAGCCGGCGGGCGAAACAACACTGAGCAAGATCGTGACGCTGGTGTCAGAAGCGCAAGAGGATGCCACACCTACCCAGCAGTTTATCGACCGGTTCAGCCAACCGTACACGTATGCCGTCATCGGGGCCACGGCGCTGGCGATCGTGCTGCCGATCCTGTTTTTGGACGAGCCGTTCGACATCACCCTCTATCGCGCCATGACGCTGCTGGTGGTGGCGAGCCCATGTGCACTCGTCATCAGCACGCCGGCATCAGCGCTCAGCGCCATCGCCGCCGCCGCGCGGTCGGGTGTGCTGTTTAAAGGCGGCGCCTATCTCGAGCTGCTGGGCCAGGTAGACATCATGGCCTTTGACAAGACGGGCACGCTTACGCCCGGGCGGCCCGGTGGTGACCAACATCCATCCGCTGACCGGTCACACTGAGAACGGGCTGCTGGCGATTGCGGCGAGCGCCGAGACGCTCAGCGAGCACCATATCGGCAAGGCCATTGTCGAAAAGGCGCGGGCGCGCGGGTTGGAGCTGAAGAAGCCACTTGAGTTTCAGGCGATCGCAGGCGAGGGCATCGTCGCCAGTTTTGAGATCGGCGACCACACTGAGACGATCTATATCGGCAACGAGCGGTTGTTTGACAACCAGAAGATGGATCTATCGCCTGCGATCCGCATGATCGGGCAGGCGCTGCAGAAACAGGGCAAGTCCGTGATGCTCGTCGTCCGGCGCAGCCGGATCGAAGACACGCTCGGCAGCGAGCGCGACTGGGAAGTGATGGGCTACATTGCCGTCGCCGACACGCTGCGCAGCGAGGCAGCCGAGGCTGTACGCCGGCTGCGCGAAGAGGGCATCCGCCACGTCGCCATGATCACCGGCGACAATGCCAACGCGGCGCACTTTATTGCGCAGCAGGCCAACATCGACGAAGTATTTGCGGACCTGCTGCCCGAGCAGAAGCTGGAGCTGATCAAGCAGCTGGGCACTCAATGGCAAAGTAGCGATGGTGGGTGACGGCGTCAACGATGCCCCGGCATTGGCCACGGCCCACGTCGGCATTGCCATGGGCGCCGGCGGCACCGACGTGGCGCTCGAGACGGCCGACATCGTGCTGATGTCGAGCGACCTGGCCAAGCTGCCGTTCGCCATCAAGCTGAGCCGCAAGGCCGGCCGTATCATTCGCCAGAACGTATTCTTCGCAGTGGGTGTCATTATCACCCTGATCCTGCTGACGATTCTGCTGCCGGTCATCATTCCCGGTTTCCTGCTGCCGCTGCCGTTGGGTGTGGTCGGGCATGAGGGCAGCACCTTGATCGTGGTGGCGAACGGGCTGCGCTTGCTTGGCATGCGACCGGAACGATAGAGGGCGGGCAGGTCGAGGCCGGAAATCCTACAAATAGAAGAGGGGAGAGGCTTGTGCGCCTCTCCCCTCTCTTGTTCCGAAGGACGGAGCTACGTTCTAGCCTTACTTAACGCCCATGGAATAGACAATTGGGTTGTCGTTCTTGTCCAAGGCATTGATCCAGATGCGGGTCGGGTTCGACTCGGTGAGCAGCAGGCTCTTCATATTCATAGGGCCAAAGTTGACGTCCTTGGCATCCGGCATGCGCCATACGCCGTCGGCAGGCTTCTGCACATACAGGCCCCGGTCCGTGGCCAGGTACAGGTTCCCGTTGAAGCCATTCACCAGGTCGTTGAACGTCGCATTCGTCTTGATGAGGTACTCAAGGCCGGTCTTCGACAGGTTCCAGTTGACCCCGTAGTCAGTGGTCCACCACACGCCCTTGCTCGAGACGACCCACACTTTGCCGCCCTCAGTCAGGCTTGCCAAGACCACCGTGGCATTCTGTGGCGCGCTGCTGGGGTCGGTGATATTGGCCCAGCTGACGCCCTGGTCACCGGTAAATGCCACGATTCCTGTACCCTGGACGTCGTTGCCCACGGCAAAGATCTGGTCCCAGTGCGGCGTCGCAGGCTGCGGGCTGCCGACCAGGGAGCCGGACGACATGTCGGCCGGGGTATAGGTCTGCCAGATATTATCGGCAGGCGCATCCGGCTTGGGCGTCCAGGTCTGGCCGCCGTCCGTCGAAAGATAGAGCGTCGCGCAATCGGCGGCGAACACGTTGTTGGGGTTGCTCGGGTCGATCAGCATCGGCTTCAGATCCAGCCCGCCTGGAAGTTCGGTCCAGGTTCCGCCGCCATCTTCCGACTTGTACATCGGCGCAATCGAAGCCGTGGAACCTGAACAGTCGGGACCGTTGCCGCTGTACAGCACGTTGGGGTCCGACGGGCTCATCAGGAAGTCGTTCACGGCCGGTTCGGTGATGACCAGGTACCAGCTGCGGCCATCGAAGTCAGAGCGGTAGAGCCAACCGCTGTCGGTATAAGCATAGATCGTCGAACTGAGGCGGTCGCCAATGACGCGGACGATCTGATAGGTACCCAGGGTGGCCGGCATCGGCCTGCTGGCAGCCGGGGTCGGTTGGACCGGCGGGGGCGGCGGAGGAGGCGGCGGCACGGGCGGGCGCGGGCGCGGCGTCGGGTGCGGCACCGTTCCACCGGGCGGGGGTACGGCGGCGGCGGATGATGGCCGACGTCATCACTGCCCGACGCGCCAAACATGGTTGCCACCGTGGCGCTGAGCGACTGCCCACCGGCAGCCATGACCACCGAAGGCAGCGCCACCAGGGTCAGTACGACCGCCAGCAGCACAATGATACGCAAAGATGCTCTCATAGATGGTTCTCCCGGATACTCAACGTGGCCGGATGTCCACGTTTGAAATGTGGCTGATATTTGCCAATTTGCGTTGCATAGAGTCTCTACGTCAACCATGACGGGCAGACCTGGAGAAAGGTAACGGGCAGTTTTGCCCGTGATGTCGCGGGCGTGTCAGCTCTGCAGCGCCCTGTAAGCTCCAAACGTTTGACAAATGAGGGTAAAATGCCTAGGATGCTGTCACACGCAGGACATAGACAGGGAGCAGAGAGTCATGGCGCTGTTGGAAATTGTGACGGTTGGCGACGCCAACGACGAGGTGTTATTTAAGCCGGCAAGCCGCGTGCGCGAGTTTGGCCCGGCGCTGCACAAGCTGCTGGACGACATGCTCGAAACGATGCGTGACGCGCCGGGTGTGGGCCTGGCTGCGCCGCAAGTGGGGATTGGTTTGCGAGTCGCCGTGATCGAGTATCCCGAAGACGAGGAAGACCCGGACAACACCCGGCGCGTGTACGAGATCATCAACCCGGAAGTCATCAAGCAGAAGGGCAGCGACAGCGGCCAGGAGGGCTGCCTCAGCATTCCGGGCCTGGCGGCGGACGTGGATCGCCCGACCTATGTGCTGCTGAAGGCGCAGGACCGCAACGGCAAGGAGATCCGCATCAAGGCCTACGATTGGCTGGCGCGTATCTTTCTGCATGAAATTGATCACCTGCACGGGGTGCTCATGACGGACAAGGCGACCCAGATCTACAAGCTGGTAAAGAACAGCGACGGCGAGGTTGAGGCGGTCCCGCTGGAGCAGGCGCCCAGTCTGCGGCCTGAGCGTTTCGCTACCGTACAGCACGGGGCATAGCACAGGCCAGACTGATCAGCAACAAAAAACCGAGCCACTGTGGCTCGGTTTTTTTATCGCCTGGTAACTAGCCGGCACAGAGTTATGGATTGGTCGCAGGGGCAGCCTCGGCAGGGGCAGGCACCGGTGGCGCTTCAACGACCGGCACATCGACCGGCGGGTTGCTCACCAGTTCGGCAAACACCCAGGACCCATCCGAGAGGGCGAACCAGGTGCCGTCGGCGCTGCGGCCGGTAATCGTGATGGCCTGGCCGGCCGGCAGGCCCGCGAGGATTGGATAGTCAGTACCCGGTCCGCCGCGCAGGTTGGCACCGGTATTCACCGTGGCGGCAGCAGAGGCTGCCGGTGCTGCCGGGGCCGGCGTTGGCACAGCAGCCAGGGCTGCGCCGGCGGCAGGAGCTGCAGCAGCCGCGTCATCAGACGGCGCCGGGAGCAAATCACCCAAAGACAGGTCGCCTTCCGCTGCGGCGTCTGCGACAGGGGCAGTTGCAGCAGCGCCGGCAGCTGCAGCGTCGGCAGGGGCCGGAGTCGGCTCGACCACGACCGGAGGCGTCGTTGCAACAGCTGCAGGGGCAGCCGCACTGTTGGTATCCCCGGCGGCGCCAGCAGCGCCAGTGCCGGCGGCATTTTCGGTACCTGTGGCACCGGCAGCGGCCTCAGGGGCCGCGGGAGCCTGGCCGGCATCTTGGCCGGCGTTTGCGGTCAGGTTAGGCGGCAGAGTTGCTGCGACTTGGGGCGTGGCCTCCGGTGCAGGCGCCTGCAGGGCGGCAATCTGCCGCTGCGCGGCAGCTGCCATCTCGCCTAATTGGGGACCCAATTGGGTAACAACAAAAAATATCAGCCCCGCAAAGACGCCAAGGACCACAAGCGCCAGCAGCGGCGCCCAGTTGATCTGGCGCGGGGCGTCCAGCTCATCGCCTTCATCTTTCAGCGCAACATCCTTTGGCCGGTAGTCGACCTTACGCTCGGGAGGTAGGGCGCTCCCGGCGCTGGTGTTGACCAGTACGGCCGCCAATGATTCGTCGGCCACCGCACGGCGCCGCTCGATCATTTCGGTAGGTTCCAGCCCCAGATAGGTTGAATAGTTGCGCAGGAAGCCGCGGCCGACCACCTCACCGGGCAGCAAATCCCACTCATCGGCTTCAAGTGCTGCGAGGTATTTTTGCCGGATCCGCGTGGCGACTTCGGCTTCAGCCAGGGTCACGCCCATAGCCTCACGTCGCTCACGCAACAGGGGGCCGATGCTCTGTACCGGGGCCGGGACAGCATTGCGTCCGCCGCGTCCTCGATCGTGTCTCGCCGCGGAGTCGCTGCGAGCAGTCTTCCCCGAGTTCAAGGTCAGCATATCAGCCATTAGAGAGTTCGCATCTGCCTTTCTGAACACAATCCAGGGTGCCCTGCCGGACAGCCCCTTCAGACGCGAGCAATAAACGCAGGTTTAACACTTATGTGCAGTCTAGCCTGCCGTAATGCCTTTGTCAATTCCGCTTTAACATCAGGGCAGCGCAAATACGCTGCCGATCCTTGTGACAATCCTTGTGCCGAGTCCTTGTGCGGAGGGCAACCGGCAGGATAACGCCGGACCCATAGGGTTTCGTTCCCTCCTGCTAAACAAAACGCCCTCCAAATTGGGGAGGGCGTTCTGAGAGCCGTTGATGAGACTCGAACTCATGACCTGCGCATTACGAGTGCGCCGCTCTACCGACTGAGCTACAACGGCAAACCGCTGACGAATTGCTCGACAACAGAGTATAGCCGGTGGGGGCACAAACGGCAAATTTGCAGGGCCAAGGGGGCGCATTTCTTGTTCGTGCCCCTATTCGATCTCCGCCGCCTGCACCGGCCGGTCAAGCGTGCGCTCGCGGTAAGCGATTGCGGCCTTTACAAAGGCCAGGAAGAGCGGGTGCGGCTTGTTGGGCCGGCTCTTGAACTCGGGATGGAACTGGCTGCCCAGCATGAAGGGGTGGTTGGCCAGCTCGGCGATCTCCACCAGACGCCCATCGGGTGACAGGCCGGTAAAGACCATGCCGTTGCGCTCCATCTCGCCGCGGAAGGCGTTGTTGAACTCAAAGCGATGGCGGTGGCGCTCCTGGATCACCTCGCCGTAGCCAAGTTCGGCATAGGCATTCCCGGCGTGCGTGCCCGGGGTCAGCTGGCAGTCATAGACGCCCAGGCGCATGGTGCCGCCCATATCGGTAATATCGCGCTGGTCGGGCATCAGGTCGATGATCGGATACTCGGTACTGAGGTCAAACTCGGTGCTGTTTGGCTCATCGCTTGCAGGATGTGCCGGGCAAACTCGATGCACATCACCTGCATGCCCAGGCACAGACCCAGATAGGGGACAGCGTGCTCACGGGCAAAGCGGGCCGCCCCGATCTTGCCTTCGATGCCGCGATAGCCAAAGCCGCCCGGCACGACGATACCGTCGACGCTCCCCAGGCGATCGTAGTCGCGGCCCTTCTCCAGCTCCTCGGAGCTGATCCAGGCGATGTCGATATCCCAGCCAATCGCCAGTCCGGCGTGGATCAGCGCCTCCTTGACGCTGAGGTAGGCGTCTTCCAGCTCGACGTACTTGCCCACCAGGCCGATGCGCAGAACCGGCTTCTCACAGCGCAGCTTGCTGACAAACTGCCGCCAGTCGGCCAGGCCTTCCTGGGCCGAGCGCACTTCGGGCAGGCCCAACTGGCTCACGATCCAGGCGCCGATCCCCGAGTCTTCGAGTGTGAGCGGGACGGAATAGATCGTATCGGAGGTAACCAGCGAAACGACCGCCTCCTTTTCCACGTCACAGAAGAGCGCCGTCTTCGCCAGCACCTCTTCGTCCACGGGCGCATCCGAGCGCAGCACGATCACGTCGGGGCTGATGCCGATGCCGCGCAGTTCGCGCACGCTGTGCTGCGTGGGCTTGGTCTTGAGTTCCTTGGACGCAGCCAGATAGGGCAGCCAGGTCACATGCACGTACAGGGTGTTCTTGCGGCCGACGTCTTTGCGCATCTGGCGGATCGCCTCCAGGAAGGGGAGTCCCTCAATGTCGCCAATCGTGCCGCCGACCTCGACGATCAGTACGTCGGCCTGCGCGGTGCGCGCCGCCTGCCCGATCCGCCGCTTGATCTCGTTGGTGACGTGCGGGATCACCTGGATGGTGCCGCCCAGGTAGTCGCCGCGGCGTTCCTGGCTCAAGCACGGCCGTGTAGATCTGGCCGCTGGTGATGTTGGAAAGCTTGCTCAGGTTGACGTCCACGAAGCGCTCGTAGTGGCCCAGGTCGAGGTCCGTTTCTGCGCCGTCCTCGGTGACAAAGACCTCACCGTGCTGATAGGGCGACATGGTGCCCGGGTCGACATTGAGGTACGGGTCCAACTTCATCGTCGCGACGCGGATGCCGCGCGCTTTCAGGATCGTGCCAAGCGACGCCACGGTGACGCCCTTGCCGAGGCCAGACAGCACACCACCGGTTACAAAGATATATTTTGTCATTTGGTTACTCCCACCCAGTCAGCACACAAACCAGTACACTAATTCGTATTCTGCTTAGTAATCTGCCCAATGCAAACAGGCGTGCCGGCGCCAGGCCCATCAAAGCCTCTCGCCGGCAACGGGTACTATTCTACAACAAGTTTGTTGAGGAACAAGGTTCGAATGAGCTGTACTTAGGTGCTCAGCGCAGCTTCAACCAGCCGGATTTGCCGGCGACGCAGCAAACCTGCACCCAGGTACCGGCGGAATCTTCGGACAGGATGGTGAGCGCGTGCCCCACCGGCACGCGGCCGACGGGAGCAGCGTCTGTGCGCGGCTGTGCGTACAGCTGCAGATCACCGGCCGCGGACAGGGTAACCAGCCTTGGCAGCATCCGGCCAGCTTGCCCGTCTGCTTTGCCATCTGCCGCCTGTACGGCGAGGCTGCGCCCCAAAACGGCATCTACCTCCTGGCCGGGGCCGACTGTCACCGACTGCTCGCCCATAGTCACTTGCACGTGACCGGCGGCCGCCGTCACCAGCGTCTCGTCCTGGCTGACTGCCTCCACCGTAAAATCGGTGCCGACGGCAGAGGCAGTGATCCCGCGTGTACTGACGACATAGGCGTCTTGCGACTGCAGAGGCGAGTTAAGCTGGCTGTGTACGGTGCCGTCATGCACCTTCAGTGCGAGCTGCCGGCCGCCATCTGCTTCGTCGAGACGCATCAGTTCCACGTGGGCGCCGGGTTCAATGATGGCGACCTGGTCGGGAAGATGGCTGAGGCGCACGCGCCCTTCGCCCGTAAGGATTTGGTCTCCCTGCCGCAGCTTGATCAGGTCGCCGTCGCCCTGCACACGAAACTGGTCAGAGTGCCGGTTAAGCACCGTGGCATCGCCGCCGCTGACCTCGGCAGTAACGCTGAGCGGCCGCGGCATAATGCGCGAGATGGCGACGAACAACAGCAAGGCAGCCAGCGCCCCTGCGCCTGCCAGGAGGAGCGACTGGTTGGGCGTAAGCCCGCGCAGCCAACTGCGCATCCGATCGAAGCCAGCGGCGAGCGTGGCGCCGGCACTGTGCGTCATTTTAGGGGATTTTGAAGCTTCCAGCGGATGGGGGGCCAGGCTGGTACGCACCTCGTCCAGCACGCTCAGCGTAACACGGTCGAGCGCGGCGGCTGACAGCGGCTCGTCGGCGAGGTGCAGCGCAAACAAGGCATGCAGCGCGTCGTCCGAATTTATTGCCGGATTCGTTGCCGGATCTG
Organism: uncultured Chloroflexia bacterium; assembly: GCA_963701415.1. Lineage (GTDB taxonomy): Bacteria > Chloroflexota > Anaerolineae > Caldilineales > Caldilineaceae > Fredericiella. Next base: position 395,901 of record CAVPAH010000009.1, on the reverse strand, counting down.
TTGCTGGGTTTGTTTCCGGTCCTTGTTGTGACCCGTCAACCATGTTCCTGATCCACACGATCCAATACTGCCCGCAGCTGGGTGCGCGCGCGGCTGAGCAGCGATTCGGTTCCCTTATAGGAGCGGTCGATCACCTCGGCGATTTCGCCTACGCTCAGCCCTACCTGGTAGCGCAGTAGCAGCACCTGGCGTGAGATTTCGGGCAGCATATCGAGCAGTTCCTCGAATTCGGCGTTCTCTCCAGCCGCGCCATGCGTACTGCTTGCTGCGACACTTTCCAGGAGCGGCGCCGTATCATGGCGCCGGCGCCAGAAATCCGCCATCTTGCGATACGCCAGAGAGTAGAGGAACGCGGACAGCGAGACTCGACCGTCGAACGCTGGGCAGTGCGCGAACTGCGGCCAGCAGCGTCTCGCTCAAGGCGTCTTCGGCATCGGCGGCGCCGGGCAGATTATGGCGCAGATAGGAATACAGCCGCGGGCTGTATTCACGCGTCAACTCCGCCCACGCCAGTTCGTCACCGGCCTGCAGCTTGCGCAGCAGAACAAGATCTGCGCTTGCCTGGCCTGTGGCGGCCTCGTCGCTCTCAATCGGTGGCGCTGGCAAACCGCCCCCTTACCAATGTATCGCCTGCGGCCGGCCAATCCTTCGTTATCACAGAATGCAGCATGTGCTTCAGTATGCGTGTCTGGCCACTTGCACAGAGGAGTTGTGGCGGTAGGTGAAGTTCATGTATCATCAATGGTAACAGGACGGCGACAGACATGACAAGTTCCTCTTTGCCGGTAAGCTCACGGCTGCCAAACGATCCCAAGCTGCAGGCCATCATCTCCCTGATTGCCGCCGCCGAATGCTGCTGGTTCGGCAGCGTACGTCCGGACGGCCGTGCGCACCTTGCGCCCATCTGGCATGTCTGGCATGCTGACCAGCTGTTCGTCGTGACGCAGAGCAAGTCAGTGCGAGCGCGCAATATCCTTCATAATCCGTCCGTGAGTGCAGCGCTGCCGGACCCGCTCAACCCGGTGATTGTGGAAGGCAAGGCGGCTTTTGCCCCAGACACCAAGGCAGTGCTGCGGCCGCTGTTCCAGGCCAAGTACAACTGGGACATCGTGACAGACCACGAGTACGACACGGTCATTGCGGTAACGCCGGACAGGATCATGACGTGGGGCAGCCACGGCGATCAGCGCTGGAATTTGCCTTAGAAGAGGCAGCAGCAGAGGTGCCGCTACAATTTGCTCTTCTGCCAGTCGCCCTCTACAATCCGATACGATTTTGAGCGTTTGTTCCATATCCATCCAACAGTCCAGGCAGTACTCACAAGGCGGTGAGATTTTTTATGACGTTTCTTAGGCGTGACTTCCACTCCGACACTCCCCCCGTTGCCGTCGTGGCGATCGGCGGCAACTCGCTGATTACCGATAACAAGGATCCCAGCGTACCGCGGCAGTGGGATGCCGTCCGCGAGACGACCCGCAACGTGGCTGACATGGTGGAGGCAGGCTGGACCGTCGTGGTCACCCATGGCAACGGGCCCCAGGTGGGCTTTATTTTGCGCCGCAACGAACTGGCCGCCGCCGAAGTTCATCCCACGCCGCTCGACCTGATCGTAGCCGACACGCAGGGCAGCATCGGCTTCATGCTGCAGCAGACGCTCAACAACGAGTTTCTTCAGCGCAAGATCTCGCGCCAGTGCATCACGTTGATTACCCAGGTCCGCGTTGAGGCTGAGGACCCGGCCTTTGAGCACCCGACCAAGCCGATCGGCAGCTTTTTGGATGAAGCAAGTGCGCGTGAGTTCGAGCGCGAGGGGTGGCAAGTGGTCGAAGATGCAGGCCGCGGATGGCGGCGCGTGGTGGCCTCGCCGGAGCCGATCGAGATCGTCGAGGAGAAAGCCATTGCCGATGCCGTGCGCATGGGCTGGATCGTCGTTTCAGTCGGCGGGGGCGGCATCCCCGTCGTCCGCAATGCCAAGGGCGAACTGCGGTCGGTCTACGCGGTAATCGACAAAGATCGCGCCAGCAGCCTGCTGGCATCCAGTATCGACGTGGACCTATTCCTGATCAGCACGGGCGTGGAGAAGGTTGCCATCAACTTTGGCAAGCCCAACCAGCAGGAGCTTGACCAGATGACGCAGTCCGAGGCACGCCGCTACATGGCAGAAGGTCATTTTGCACCTGGCAGCATGAAGCCCAAGATTGAGGCTTGCCTGCGCTTTCTGGACCACGGCACCAAGCCCGATGCCGTCGCGCTCATCACCAACCCGGCCAACCTCGGTCGCGCCCTGCGAGGTGAGACGGGGACGCGAATCGTGCGCGGGTAACGCGACGTGGCGTGAAACTGGCGCGAGGCTCCCGCCATCAAGTCTTAGCTCGTGCAAAGACGTCTGGCGGGAGCGAGCGCAGGGTACGTTCTAGGTGAACTTCATAATTTTGAAGGACTCAAAGTAGCGCAGAGTGCCGTCCGGCTGCGCTTCGCCCCAAATTTCGCGCCAGCGTTTCTGGGCGCCGGCAGGATCCTCAAACTGCGAGGTATGGCAGAGGATGGAGTCGATCTTGGTTTCCAAGACGTCCGTTATGTCTACCTTGAGGTCAGGCTGGTCATGGCCGTGCACGTACAAGTATTTGATCTTGTGCGGGTGGTATCCTTCTTCGGCCATATCGGGATAGAACATCGGGTTATCGGCGGCTGGGAAAATGGCTTCGATGGCAACCAGGCCGGCGTTGCGATGGTCCGGATGGTTGATATAGCCGTCGCCGACAAAGTAGCGGTCCGGATTCGTACAGAAAATCAGTTCGGGGCGAATGCGCCGGATCTCGCGCGTCACGCGCTTGCGGATCGTCTTGCGCGGGCGCAGAAAGCCATCTTCCTCGCCCATAAACAGCACCTCGTGGATGCCAGATCGAGTGGCGGCCTGGCGCTGCTCGATCTGCCGCATGGCGATCAGCTGGTTGCGTGTGATCTCGGGGTTGTGATTACCCTTGTCGCCGTTTGTCAACACCATGTAGGTGACTTCGATCCCCTGGCGGGCCATTTGGATGCAGGTGCCGGAGCAGATGAAGTCAGCGTCGTCAGGATGGGCGACGATTACCAGGGCGCGTTTGATGTCGGACCAGTCGTGCAGTGGTGTCTTTGTCTCTTCAGTCATAGATCAAGGCCTCAATAAAAAGACCCCCGCTTGCGCAGAGGTCTTTTGTTTCACCAAAACGATTTGCCGCAATAATCTTCTCTAAGCAGCGCGAGGCTTACTTCGCGACTGCGGTATAACCGGGGCCTTCCGAGAAATACAGGGCGTTGAGTTCCGTCGTATATTGATATTCTTCCGGCAGATCTTCTTCCGGCAGGATGGCGTCTACGGGGCACTCGGGCACGCAGGCGCCACAGTCGATGCAGGTATCAGGATCGATATAATACCAGGGCCATTCATCTTCAGGGATGCCCGGTACGATACATTCGACTGGGCAAACCTCTGCGCACGCGCCGTCACGAATGCACAGATCAAAAATCACATGCGTCATAAAAGCGACCTCCTAGTCTTCTTTCGTCTGTGTCTAAGCTATGATTACGGTTTTAATTAAACGGTTCGCCAAGTTTCACACTTTCTTAGAGGCTACCGAGAATTGCGGCTGATGTCATCTGGGAGTTGATTGTTGTGCAACGCACAATCCCGAGGCTATCGCGATTGTAGCGAGCTTTGCGGCGCTTGTCAACTAGAGCCCCGTATTTCGGGTCGAGCTTCACGCTACCAGTCCGCCTTCATGTAGCGAATGAGATCATCAGGGGTTGTGGTGGCGCGGACGCGGATTCGTTCCAGTTCGAATGGGTGCTCGGAGGACTGCTCGGTTCCCTGCTCGGTGGTCAGGCCCGCCCAGTAGTTGGCGCTCTTAAAGACGTCAATGGTGCGCTGGTCGTAATCTCCGGCCGGGTAGGAGATAAAGCGGGGCCGCTCGCCCAGCTCATACTGCAGGGTTTCGAGACTGCCTAAAGCCTGCCAGACAAGATAGTCGTCGTCCTGCCCTTTCAAGGTGAAATGATTGCGGCTGTGCGACTCGATCGACATGCCTGCTGCCAGCATTTCGCGTGCCATGTCCCACGACAGATAGAGGGGGCGCTGCTCGTCGATAAAGTCAGTGATGACAAAGAAAGTTGCCGTCATCCCATGGGCGAGCAGCAGCGGGAAGGCATTCTCGTAGGTATCGCGGTAGCCATCGTCAAACGTGATCACGACCGGCTTCTCCGGCAGCGGCGCACCCTGCGTCAGGTGCGCCAGCAGTTGATAGAGGCTGATAGTAGTGTAGCCTTCGGCCTGCAGGCGATCCAGGTGCGCGCCAAACAAATCAGGTGGGACGGACAGATCGACCCGGTAAACATCGGCATCGGCGGGCGGCACGCTGATGTAGTGATACATCAAGATCGGCACCTTGACCGTGCGTGCGACACCATCGGGCGTCGGCGCAAGCTCTGGGGTAGAGGTGGGGGCAGGCGTTGCCGTCGGGAGGGGAGTCGGCGTCGGCGTAAGCAGCGCAAACGACGCCGCGCCGGTCGAAGTGGTCGAGGTGGCGGCGGCGGTCGCGGGGAGCGTGGCGCGCAGGTTCGCACTTATAGTTGCAGCCGCATCGGGCGTAACCGGCGCAGCCGAGACCATGCTGACCTGCCCCTGCGATTCTGACGCCAAATGCGTGCCACAGGCGCCGGCGAGGAGCACAACCACAAGAATGATCGCCAGTCCGGCAGCCCAGCGAGAGGGTCCAATCCCCTTAAGATTCATGCCTCCATCCTATCATGGCCCCATTCGCTGCGTCCAGCAGGTATGCCGGGCTGAAAACCGTTGCAAAGTTTGTCGGCAAACTTATTTTCATTTGCCGCCAGATTTTCACTAAGTGATTGACAAATCGCGTTGTTCATCTTATACTGTACATCTGAAGCATTGATCAATTTCGTTGGCATTCTAGACTGATTCTCCAAGGAAGCTGCCGATGGTCACATAAGCAAGACAAGCGACCCATAACTTATACATTCCATACATTTAGGGGGGCCAGATGTATAGGGAAAAGATCCGCGAGTACTACGACCATCTCAGTCGTAGTTACCGGAAAGTCGCGGACTATATCATGAGTAACTACTATGAAGTCGCCTTCATGACGGCAGCGCAGCTTGCCTACGCCGTAGGGGTTGACACGACGACAGTAGTCCGCTTCTCGCAACGACTTGGTTATAACGGTTATCCAGAACTTCTGCAAGATGTTCGTGAGCAAGTAAAATCGGAAATTTACGCTGCTTACGAACCGCAAATCCTTTCCCCGGAAGATCCTGCCGGCGCGTTCCGCGATCGGATCAGCCAGGAACAACAGAACCTGCGCCAGCTATTGGTACACAACCCGCCCGAGCATGTAGAGGCCATTGCGCGCCTGCTCGCCGGCGGCAAAGCGCATTCTCCTCATCGGCGACGGTTATGCCGACGCTGTGGCCGAGACTGTGGCGCAGATGTTTCGCCATCGCGGCATCGACGCCGAGTACCTCCCCAACGATGCGGTAAAAAAGGCATCGTCCCTCATGAGCGTGGACAGCAGCGTGCTGGTGATCGGCGTCAGCGCTTCTGACTACGGCCGTGATGTGGCGCGCGCCATGGAATATGCCCGAACACGCGGTGCGCACACACTGGGTGTCATCGGTTCCATGGCCAATCCGGCCAACCGCATGTCAGAAATCGTCATCTTTGCACCCACCGACGTGACGGGACCGCTGCCCAGCATCGTCGGGCTTGTCGCGGCCTTGACCAGCCTGGTGCTCATGGCGGCGAAGGACAACCCGGCCAGCGTAGAGCGCCATATCGATGACGTTTGAACAAGCTTACCAGTTCCTCACACAAGAGGAAGCCATTGCTGCGCTCGAAACAGCACGCGTGGCGGACGAGCTATAGTTGCACCGATCTTTTCGAACCAGCCTGCCATACACCGCCCCTGCACACGCTGCGTCCGGTCCGCACACCCCCGTGCGGCACCTAGGATGCGGCAGCCGGTTTTGTGGTTCGCCAGCATCCCGATGGCCAGGAATGCCAAGAGATAGCCGAGATAGTTCTCGTTGAGAAAACGGCTGACGTAAAAGAAACCTAACAGCAGCAGACCGTAGTGCCAGCATGCATTCGCCAACGTGTTTTCCTGCAGCTGCCGCCACAGGAACCAAGCCAGCAGCGGCACGGCGATCAGAACCTCAACCAGCCAGAACGGCCACTGGCCGAAACGGTCGGCGACCCAGCCCAAGGCCAGGACAAAGTTGCTGGCGCCCCACCCCCAGATTTGGTAACCCGTATCGCCCTGGCCGCTGCTCCAGCGCCAGATATCGTCATACATCGCCCCGGCATCCCAGATCAGATAGGGGCCGACGATCACGGCAAAGACCAGCAGCGCCGGGAGCGCGCGCTTGAGCAGCAGCGGCAGCAGGCGCCCGCGTTCCCCCCAAGCAAGCACGGCCAGGTTGCGATCGCCGAGCAGCAGCAGGCCGTAGAATGGCGCAAAGAACCAGGCCGTCGGCTTTGAGGCGCAGGCGAGCCCGAACAACAGCGACGACCCCACCAGTGCCCAGCGTGATGCCCGGGCTGATCCCCTGTCAGACTGTACGCCGTCGCACCAGATCTGCCAGCAGACGAGCGAAAGCACGATCCAGCTCAACACGAACATATCGTTCTGGCCGAAGATGACGTCCAGCCCCATGATCGGGTTGAGCCCCAGCAGCGCCACCAGGGCCAGCTTGCGCTGTGCCCCGCGCGTAAGGCGGGGGACGAGGGCCAGCGCAACGATCCACAGCAGCGCATAGACAAGCCGCTGGTCGTAAAAACCGAGGGCCTGGCCGAGTGCAAAGAAGGGGGCGCTAACCAAAAAGGTCCATGGCAGATAGGGGTAGTGGTACAACGCAGTGCGGTAGCGGCTGATCCCCCACTCCGCCATGGGCGTGTCTATATAGTCTTCCACATACGGGTTCTTACCCTCAAACAGGTAACGGATCGTGGCCTCGGTCTGGATCACGCCGCCATCGTGCGTGTAGGAGGCAGGCCCGCTGCCCTGCCGCAGCAAGATCAGCTTTGTCATGGGCAAGAAGACGACGGTGGCCAGGAGGCATGCCAGAATCAACGCCTTGGCGCGACTGCGCCACGGATCGTGCAGCAGCAGGTCGAGCAGCAGGTAGAGCAGCAGCAGGCCCAGGCTCAAGGCTACGAGCACGAGCCCGACAGGGTCACCGGGACGCGGACCGGCGTCCCCCATGGCAGCGATGCCGCTTGGCGGCAGGAGCGATCCCAAGATCGGGTGGCGGAGCACATCCTGGAGACGTGTGGGCAGGGCTGCCTGCTCAGCCAACCCCGTAATTTGTACGAGTGCGATGACCAGGACCGCCAACAGCAGGCTGTCCCACCCGGGCCGTTTGCTCAAGGTGCACCCCGGAACGCATAGACGCTGTTGCTGCTGGTCGGCACGATCACCTGCAGGCCGCTCACCGCCGGGCCGCCGGGCACCTGCGACTGTACGTTCTGGGCCGCGTCGAGAATGCCGCCGCTGGCCGCGTCCAGCAGGAATATGCCGCCGCCTTGGGTCACGGCAAGCACGCGCGTGTTCGTCACGAACGGGCCGCCCATGACCAGGCCGCCGACGGCCTGCGTCCACTGGACGGAACCGTCGCGCCGCGAGAGGGCGCGCAGCACGCCGTTGTTGCCGGCCAGGATGACGCTCGTATCGTTCACCGCCAGGGCCGTGACCCCAAAGCCGGGCGAGTTTGTCCAGAAGCGCACGCCGGTGTTGGCGTCGAGGGCATGCACCGTACCGTTGCTGTCGGCCACGTACAGCTCGGCGAGCTTCACGACTCCCGGCCAGGCGTAGACGGGCGGCGCCGCAACGTTGACGACATCGGGACTGGTCCAGACGAGGTCCGGGCCAAGCGACAACAAGTTGGCGTCGATCGCCCACAGCCGGTCGGCCCCCACAAAGAGCGTCTCCTGGCCGATGGCGGGCTGCAAAACGCGGCTGTTGGGCTCCCCAAACTCACGGCGCTCGGCTGGATTGCTGCGCCGGATCGCGATCAGGCGGGCCTCACCGCCGTCGCCTGCCCCGATAAAAAGCGTGTCAAGCCAGGCCGTAAAAGGCGACGTAGCATTCTGCGGCAGATCGCTCTGCCAGATGACGCCAGCGGAATTGCCCTGATCCTGCAGCGAGAGAATACTGCGGCCGCCAAAGACAAGATAGATCAAGCCATCTTGGATGGCCGGCGCAAGCAGCGTCGTGTTCTGCAAGTTATACCGCCAGCGCTGCGACCCCGCGCCCAGGTCCAGGCTGTAGTACTGGTTATCCTGGCTGGAAGCCAGCACACTGGCGCCGCTGACGGCCACGGGCGACACAAACGCCTGCGCCGCCTGCTGCAGGTTGGTCCACGACTGCTGCAGGGGTGCGTTGGGCAGGCTGGGCACCCGACCGCTGTTGGCGGCGTCATAATGGGCCAACGGGAAATCGCCCAGCGGGATCCCGGTGGGGGTCGGCCGCGGGACCAGGATGGGGTCGATCGGCTGCACGGCCAGCCAGCTGGGGTTGTTGGGATCGGCGTCGCTCGGCGCACCGGCCGGCAGCGTATTGTTGGCGATGTTAACCCAGGCGCTGCGCACCCAGAAGGTAGTGGCGGTGTTGGGAATGCAGCAGGCGTAGTACCAATCCCCGGCGGGGGTACGCCCGCGCAGACGGACGGACGTATTGGCGGCAATGGTGGCGGAAACTGTATAGACATTCGACGGCCCTACACGGACGACGGTGTCGGACGAACGCACCGTAGCAGCCAGCTCTCCCCCGATCGGCAGCGGCTGCGTGGGTACAGGCGTAGGCAGCACAGGCGGGGGTGTGGGGAAGGCCTGGATCGGCGTCGCTGCGCCTACGGGCGTCGGAAAAGCGGGTGTCGGGAACGCAGGCGTCGGAAAAGCCGGGGTTGGACCAGGCGGCACGATCACAGGCGTTGGCGGCACATACAGGGTTGGCGGCGGCAGCGGGGTCGCCGTGGGAGGGCCGGGATTGCCGACGTTGGGCATGTAGACGACCGTGGAAATCGGAACGGGTGTCTGGGCGGGCACGGCCGTACCCGGGGCCGAGACGATAGGCAGCTGCACGACGCTGCCGGTAACCTGGGCCTGCGCCGTTTGGTTGTTGGCGGGCAGGTCGGCCGGCAGCGGCGCGCCCGCCGTCATGCCGGCGACGAGCGTGGCGGCAAAGGCCACCTGCGTGTGCATGTCTTCGGCGACATGGGTCGCGCGCACATCGGGAGTGGGTGTCGAGGGCGGCCGGGCGGTGGGGGTCGGCGTGGGGGTCGGGGCAAAGGCAAAGCCATTTTGCACCGCAAACCACATCAAGGCGACGCCAAGCAATACGAGCACAGCCGAGAGGACGCTGACAGTAATCACAAAACCCGTGCGGTTGGTGGAAGGCGGGGGCTGCGGTGTGAGCGGTGTCAGGGGCCGGATAAATAGACATGGAGGATAAAGACCAATCCCTTGACCCGAGAATCACACGGCTAGACGGCAAAGCACACCAATCCTATTGTAGCAACAGCCGTACAGATTGAGCAATCTCATTTGCGTTTTGCTGCGGCCGCGCACATAATGCAGGGGAACAGCACCGTAAGGCGCACACAAGTTGAAGCAGCGCCGGCGGCAGGCAAAGGGAGGAACCGGTGAAAGGCGAAGAACAAGCTGCAGGCATAACGCCTGACAAGGCTCCAGAACGATCCCCTGAACGAACGGGCGAGAAGGCAAGCGGCTCGCAGCCGGCCGACAAACTGCGCTACCTGTCCGAGATCACCGTATTTCAGGACTTGTCACCGCGCGAGATGGAGGAGCTGAACCGCATCACGACCATCAGCGTCGTGCCGCGCGGGCGCGTCTTCTACCGGCCCGAGGAGCCGGGCGAGGTGCTGTTTATCGTCAAGGAAGGCCGCGTCCAGCTCTATCGCATCAGCCCCGAGGGCAAAAAGCTGGTCATCACGACGCTGGGGCCGCACACGCTGTTTGGCGAGATGGCCCTGTTGGGCACCAAGCTGCACAACACCTTTGCCGAGGCGGTGGAGGACTGCACGATCTGCGTGATGAGCCGCAACGACCTGGAGCGGCTGATTCTCAGCAAGCCGCAGGTAGCGCTGCGCATCCTGGAGATCACGGGCCGCCGCCTGCGCGAGGCCGAAGAGCGGCTCGAGAACATGGCCTTCAAGGGCATTCCCGCCCGGCTGGCCAGCCTGCTCCTGCGCCTGGCGCAGGAACAGGGCAGCAACGACATCACCGGCTTGACGCACCAGGACCTGGCCGAGAGCGTCGGCACCTACCGCGAGACGGCCACCCAGGTGCTCAACGACCTCAAGGCCGACGGCTACATCGAGATCGGGCGCAAGCGCATCACCATTCTCGATCCCGAAGGGCTGGCGGCAGTCGCCGAAGAGTAGCCGCGCCCGCGTAGAATTTGCTGATCACTGTCGTGGACGAACCAACAACCACCATGTGTCCTGAGTGTGGCGCCCCCCGTGTTGAGGGTTTTTCCTGCTGGGAGCAGATGGGGGCGATCCTCGCCTGGGAATGGCAAGACCCCGAGCTGGCCGCCGTGCACTTTCTAACCGTAGCTTCCTACAACCTGCAGCACCCGGCGCAGTTTACCGAGGCCGCGCTAGCGGGCCTGCGCGAGCAGTTCATCGCGCACCTGGACCAGGGTGTCGCCATCAGCGAGATTCGCCGCCGGATCGGTCGGACGGCGGCCGGAGCCACGCGCGTGATCAAGCCCGAGGCAGAACGCAGGCCCGTGCTCAGACGGTGGCCGATGACGATCGCCGACGTTTACATTCCGGATCGGCCGGACGGTGCCGCCGAGCGTGTGAAGGCGTGGGCGGCGAGTATCAGGCAAGAGGTCGCGTAGGCTCGCACCACAGGTGTGTGGTAGGGAGGGCTGCTGGGTGCGAGCGAGGCGCTGGTAGGGCTAGAAGTGGGTGTCGACCTGCTCCAGGAGGATGGGGTAGGTCAGCGCCGTGTTGGCGCCGACGGCGTCGGTAGAGATGATGTCGTGCGGCAGCCACGGGAGCAGGGCGAAGCGGTAGGTGCTGACGTCGCCGCCGCTGCGCCGCCAGTCGTCCACCAGTGCGTCCGCATTGGCCAGGTTGATCGCCGGGTCGCCCCAGTTGGTGATCACAAGCTGCTTATCGGAAGTGGGCGGTGTATTCTTGGCTGCGTCCAGAATCGCCAAGCCAAACCGCCAGATCTGGCCGAGGGCGTGCGAGGAGAAACCGGGATAGCCGCTTTCCGCCTGGAACTCGGCCTTGTGGATCGGATCCCACCAGACATAGATGTCGGGCAGCCCCAACACGATGCGTGTCAGCGCGGGCGTGATGCCTGGCCACGTGAAGCGCAGGCCGATCGCAGGCGACGTCGGCACGGCCAGGTGCAGGTCGGGGCGGAGCTGGCCAGAGGCAGCGGCCACATTTGCGCCCAAGGAGAGGCCAAACATGGCCACCTGGTCGCCCATGCCGGCCGCAATGTCGAGCGATGGGTCCATGACGCCGAGCAGTTCCTCGGCTGTCAGGTCGGCCAGGTTATTGGCCGTGCGGTCGGCCAGGCCGTGGCGCGGCAGGCGCGGGACAAGGACGTTGTAGCCCTGGTCAAAGTAGAGCTGTGCCAGCTCATGATACTGGAAGGGGCAGGCGGTCAGCCCGTGCAGCAGCACGATGGCACGCTCCGTCTTCTGCCCATGATTGAGTTGGTAGGGCAGGCACTTGGGATCGATATCCCCGCGCGCCTTCTCCTCGGCCAGGAGGGCGTCAAAGCGGGTCATCGCCTCGTCAAACGTCGCGGCGGGATTGGGGTGCGAGCTCAGCGCCACCGGCGCCAGCGGCGGCATGAGCAGTGACCACAAGTAAATGCCGAGGTAGACGGCCAGAAAAGATGGCGGCAATAACCACGAGGACGCGGCCGAGCCGCGCCAACCACCGCTGCCAACGACTCATACGATTTCTTTCTCAAGCCTCTTGCTCATACTTGTTTGGATGGTGGAAAGCAGAGCGCCTCCCCTTAGGGGGCCAGCGCCTGCTGTACGGCGGCATAGGCGTCGACGATGCCATAGCCGACCAGGTTGTTGGGAGTCTGATCGGCGCCGCCCTGCAAGATGCAGGCATCCTGCCCGCCCAACGCGTCGTCGACTGCTGCGGCAGCAGGATTGGGGGTAGCCGAAGGCTGCAGTGTGTCCTCGCGTGCGTCCTCCTCTGCCAGCATGGCCGACATGCTCGTCATGTGGCCGCTAAACGGCTGGGCCGTCTCGCGCAGGATCTGTTCGGTGCGATCGATGTCGCCGATCAGGGCTGGATTGGCCGACCAGAGCAGCGCCACGACGCCGGCGACGTGCGGGCCGGCCATCGAGGTGCCGCTGTTCATGGCATATTGGCCGCCGGGCCAGGCCGACCAGACGTCCACGCCCGGGGCGGCGATGTCCGGCTTCAGGCGGCCGCTGCCGTCCACCGTCACCGGCCCCGTGCTGCTAAACGGCGCGAGGCTGCGCCCCTCGTCCACGGCGCCGACGCTGAACGCGCCGTCGTAGATGGCGATCGGGTCCGTGATCGTGCTGCAGCGCGGGCCGTCGTTGCCGGCCGAGGCCACCACAAAAATTCCGGCGGCGCGCAGGGCATCCACGGCGGGCTGCAGCGAGGCGGGATCGCAGCCCTCGTGTTCCTGCGGGCAGCCCCACGAGTTGTTGAGCACGTTGGCCGACCGCAGCGGGTCGCCGTCGTGCAGGGGATCGCCGCCCTGCGGGAAGGGCGCGAGCATAAACTGCAGGCAGTCGAGATAGAGGGCCGGGTTGCCCAGGTTGCGCTGCAGGTTGGCGCAGGCGATCCAGGTGGCGTCGGGCGCCACGCCGGTGCTGTTGCCGAGGACGCTGCCCAGCGTATGGGTGCCGTGGCCGCCGTAGTCGACGGGGGAAGAGGTATGCGACCACGGGTCAAACCAGGCATAGTTGCTGTCGCCGCCGCGCCCACGATAGCCATCTGCCAACTCCGGATGGGTGACGTCGACGCCCGAATCGGACTGGCCGACGACGATGCCCGCCCCACGCGCGCCGAACTCCTGCCAAACCTTCTCGGCGCCCAGGAGGTTGAGATTCCAGTCGTGGCCATCCGGCAGCTCAGCCTCGCCGCGGCCGGCGTCAAGCGAGCCGGGCAGCGGGCGCAGGCGCGGGCTGGGAAGGATGCGGCTTACGTCCTTGCGGCCCCTCAGCAGCAGCTGTGTCACCAGCCCACCGTCCACCTCCACGGCGTTGACCAGGTAGTAGGGGGTATAGCGAATGCGGAATCGGTCGAGCAGGCTGCGCAGATCGGCCTGGCTCGCGTCGGCGCGGGCGACGAGCGTGTCGTAGACATACTGGCGGCGGGCGTCGTAGTCGGACATCTGCGCGGCCGACGAGACATCGGCCTGGCCGTCCATGATCACGAAGATGCGGTCGCCATAGAAGCCCCAGCGGCCGCCGACCAAGAAGATCAGCGCTGCGGCGGCCCAGACCACGGCCGCGCTCACCCAAGCTGCGCCGGCACCCTTGCGCGCGGTGCCCTCTACAGGCGGCCGCGATACGCCCAGTGCTGCGGCCAGCGCCAGGATCCAGCCTAGCACGACGCTGATGATGGCCGCCTGCCACGCCCAGCCCAGCGCCGGGTCGGCGGCCTCAACGGCCAGGGGCGAGACGTCGACAAAGGCCAGAACGGCGCCGGCGGCCAGGCCCAGGAAGAGGATGGGCGGCAGCCAGGCAGCAGCCAGGCTACGGCAAACCAGCCGAGTGCCGGCAGCGCCACCATGAGCAGCAGCTGCATGCCGTTGAGGCTCAAGCCGCTGGCCATGATCACCAGGGCAGCGCCGGCCGCCAGGCCGCCGGTCAGCAGGTCGGCGCCGCGCCCGCGCGTGTCGTGGTCAAGGCTGGGCAGCCAAAGGCTGCGCAGCAGGAGCGCCACCGCAGCGCCAAAGGCAAGACCCAGCAGCACGGAGAGGACAAGGTCTAACGGCGACCCCGAGCGCGCCGCGCCAGATCCAAGGCAGGGCAAAGAGCCCAGCGCCCGCCAGTGCCCAGGGGGCCTGGTGCTGCCAGGCAGCGCCTGAAGGATGCGCAGGTGACACGCGGCGCAGAAGCGACCATACGCCAAGGCTGTAGAGCACGGTCAGCCCGAACTGCGCCAGGTAGACCAGTTGGGTCTCGGTGGGAGGGCAGCAGCCGGGTGGCAGCCAGCAGCAGTGGGTAGACGGCAGCCGCCAGCCAAAGGCGGTAGATTGCACGCTCGCGGGCGGCGCGCCAGGCCCAGGCAAAGGGGAGCAGCAGGAGCAGGGTAACTGCGGCCTGTATTGCGGTCACGGCCGCAGGGTTTACTTCCGCGCCAAACGCTGCGCCCAGCCAGGTATAAAGCTGGGCCCCGAAGGCAATCAAGATGACGGCGAGGAAGAGGAGGATTTGGGCGAAGCGCCCCGCACAGCCGGTGCGGTTACCGGGGGGTGGTGCAGGCGTCGGCTCGAACTCTAGATAGTCAAGACTCATGTTTGCTGCCGCGAGCTCCGTCTTGTGCTGGCAGACGTGTGTTGACTGCGATGGCATGCTGATGTGGATTGTACCACTGAAAGCCAGGCCACCGAATGAATTCGGTGCTGGCCAATGCAAAACCCACTGAAGTGGGTTGGCACGTGGGTGTGCCGGAGGTTCGGGCGTGGGTGTGCGAACGAAACGATTGACAATGTACTAGCCCTGCGGACAGGTTAGCACCAATCGCCCGGCAGGCGCCGCAGGCGGACTACTTTTCTATCATGAAGGTAGGCAACGACCGGCACGCGGACACAAGGAGTGGAAATGATGGCAGCGAAAGGGCGCATCTACTGGATTTTCATCGTGCTGTGCATCGCACTCCTGGTTGGGTGCTATGCACTTATCGTACGTCCCTGGCATGCGGGCTGGGGCGCGACGGCGCAGGAGCAGGTCATGCTGCTGCCCGGGGACAGCCTTGGCGCGGGTGCCCCGGCCGTCACCACGCGGGCGGTAACGATTCATGCGCCGGCCGGCGTCGCATGGCAGTGGCTTGTGCAGATTGGGCAAGGGCGCGGGGGTTGGTACAGCTACGATTGGATGGAGAACCTGTTTGGGGCGGACATGCACAACGCAGAGGCGATAGAACCTGCGCTGCAGCAGATTGCGGTCGGCGATCACCTTCTGTTTACGCAAATGGGCTTGCACGCCACGGTCGCGGCGATTGACCCCCAGCGCAGCCTGGTGCTTGACGGCGGCTGGACTTTCTATCTGGAGCCCCTCGACGACGAGAACACGCGGCTTATTGTCCGTTACTTCTGCAAAGACAATCTCTTCTATTACTTCACGATTTTTGAGCCCGCGCACTTCCTGATGGAGTCCGGCATGATGTTGGGCCTCAAGGCACGTGCGGAAAGATCGTCATTGGGGCAGGCGTCTCGGGAGGAATCGTTATGAGTATGCGTAGAGTTCTCGGCTTAGGGGCCTCGCTTGGTGCCGGGTTAGCCTTGGTTTACGGCTTGATCTTTATCGCAATTGCCCTGATACGCTATGGCATCGACTTATCGGCGGCGCCGCCCGAAGGCGGCTTCTGGCTCATGGTTGGGGGCGGCGCCGTCTCGCTGGCGGTGGCGTCGCTAGGCATCACGGCGATCATGGCGCTCGTGGCGGCGGTGGTCGGCATGGTGACGGCGGTGTGCGCGGCAGCGTTGTATTGGCTGGCGAAGCGGATCGGCGCCGGCCTCCATCCGGCAGCGATCGGCGCGGGGGTTGCCATCCTGTTCGTGCTGCTCTTGCACATGGCCCTGGGGCAGATGAGTCTGTGGAGTTGGTCCAGTCTCCTGGATACAACGTATCTTTTCTGGCTCGGCCTGCCCGCGCTGGTATATGTCCTGGCTGCCCTAGTGGCGAGCCGCAGCTATCCGGCGAAAGTAGCGGGGCAAATGTCAGCTTGATTACCGACCGCCGCAACAGCAGACGGAACAATCTTCGCACCACCATCGTCAGCGGAAAGGAACAACCAGTGCTCCTCTTACTTGAGAGGAAACAAGCTATGTATACTAGGAGAAGTCCATGAAGTCAGTTGTTACGATGAGTGTACTGCTGTTCGGCCTGCTGTTGTTTGGAGGCTGCAATCCCGTACGGCCGCTGCCGGCGGGAAGTGATGAACCCGCTGCCACGGCAACCGCTACGGCCGAGGAGCAAGCTGCCGACCAGGGCAACAGCCAGGCCGGCAGCCAGGGTAGCGCTGCCGCCAACATGGCGGGGGTGCTGGCCAATCAGCTGGGCATCGACAGCAGCGAGGTCACGGTTACCAGCAGCGAGGCCGTCGAGTGGCCCGACGCGTGCCTGGGAGTGACGCTCGAAGACGAGATGTGCGCCCAGGTGATCACGCCGGGTTACAAAATAGTCCTGTCCGCCAACGGGAACAGCTATACGTATCACACCGATCAAAGCGGATCCTGGTATCGGCTGGCCGAGGGGCCGGAGGTACAAATCGGCGAGCGCATTGCCGACTGGCGCGGGACGGCCGACAACGGTTCGTGCCTGCAAGCCAGCTTTGGCACCGAGAGCGTTGCCTTTGGCGGGTGCGGCGGCGTGCAGAGCCAGGGCCGGTACGCGGGAGAGGAGCGGCTGGCGGCGCTGCAAGAGTGGGCTGCTGCCTACGCGCCGTTCCAGGCAGACACCGAATGGGGTACGCTGGACTTCGCAGGCACGGGTACGGCAGAGGCCGCCACCGAGCAGCAGGCGGAAATTGCCCGGTGGGCGCAGAGCGCCGCCATGGAAGCAGCGGCCGGGCAGAGCATTGCGGGAATGAGCTATGAGGGCCCCGAGGAACTCGGCAGCGGCGACACGTCGCGCTGTGCGATCCTGCAAATCGGGGGCGGCGAGTCGTCGGTATGGGCCTGTGACGGCACGGTCACGACGGCGCCGTTGGGGGAGAACCTGGCGGCCACGTGGGCAGACATCAGCGGGCGCTTTGGCAGCATTGTCTATGAGACGCCGAGCGAGCGGCTGACTTTCGAGGGCATGGGCAGCCTGGTCGACCCGGTATGGCAGCGGGCGCTGCTGGCGTGGGCGCGGGTCACCCGGGCCGAGCTGGCGTCCGGCAAGACCAGCGCCACGGCACGCACGGCGCTGAGTTGGAATCTGGGGACGGTGCCTGACGCTGCCGACGTGTGTGCGCACCTGACGGTGCTCGACTACGGCTATGCGTACGCCGAGCAGCGCGGCTGTGAGAGCGGCGATCTCGTCTCCTCGGCGGAGGATTGGCTGAGCCCCGAGGAGATGCAGCAGTTCGACCAGTGGCTGTACGGCTATGCGCCGCTGTATGCCGGCGACAACTATCTCAACGGCGTGGGGCAGGAGCAGATGGCCGAGAGCGAGGCCCCTGCCGTCCAGGAGTGGGCGGCTGCGCTGTGGACACGCCTGAGCGGGATGCCGGTAGCCCCGGCGGTCGATGCAGGGTCGACCAGCAGTGGGTCAGCGATGCGGGTGCGGCGGACTGTGGCGAGGCGCCGGCCGCAGGGCAGATCTACAGCAGCAGCGAGTATGGGTTCTGCATTCTGGTGCCCGAGGGGTATGGAATGGTCGAGTCGGCGCCCGGCAGTCTCAACATCGTTGCGGGCGGCGACCTGATGAACCATACGTCGCCCCGGGTAGGGATCGAGGTCACGGCTGCCGGCGACCGGACATTGGCGGGGATCACGGACCAGATGATGGCGGACTATGTGCCGGTCGGGACGGATGTCACCTCGCAGACGCTCACGATCGACGGCGAGGAGGCGGTGCTGCTGGACAACCTGCCCGGGCAGGACTTCAACCGCCGGGTGGTGGTGATGCACAACAACATGGTATACAGCCTCATGTTCATGCCGCTGAGCCCGGAGGCGGAGGCGTGGTACCAGGCGGTGTTGGATTCGCTGCGGTTTTTGGGGTAGGGCTGGCGTTGCCGGCTGTAACACTCTTTTGACAAATGGCAAGGGGCGGGCATAAGGCCCGGCGGACAGGGGATCGCCGTCATTGGTGGCATCCGTCCGCCGGACCTTATGCCCCTACAAATCGCGCGCGCCCCAATAAGAAATGCGCCCACGCGAGAACGTGGGTTTGATTTAGGGCGGAACCTAGAGTAGAATGGCTTTACAACGTCGGGGAGTAGCGCAGTCTGGCAGCGCACAGCGTTTGGGACGCTGGGGTCGGAGGTTCAAATCCTCTCTCCCCGACTGTAGTGTGCGGGTATAGCTTAATGGTAAAGCATCTGCCTTCCAAGCAGAATACGCGGGTTCGATTCCCGCTACCCGCTCTCTTTATTCCTCCGCAACTGCTTCGTATGTCCCTGGATCGGTAGCTCAACGGCAGAGCAGGGGGCTCATAACTCCTTGGTTACAGGTTCGAATCCTGTCCGATCCACCTGCTGATTTTCCTGCAGCCGGAATTCAACCGAGACCAGATAAAAGGCCCACGATCTTGCCCGATCGTGGGCCTTTTCGTGCTGCGGGCGGTCCTGTACAGGAGGGCCTCCTGTACACAGGAGGGCACAAGGTCCGGCGAAGAGAGTTTCGCCGCGAAGAGAAGGTGCGTGCGCCGGACCTTGTGCCCCTACCGAACGTGCTGCCCTTTCACTACATGTCGGGCTCGACGACGACACAGCGGTCAGGGTCTGGGTCGCACGGCACGGTGTTATCGATGTGGACGTGGTTGTTGCCCGCTGCTCCTACATGCTTCATGCAGAGATAGCCGTCGCCATTTTGATCGACATCGTTGCCGATGTGATGGTGCATGTGGCCGTCGCCATCCATGGCATGCATGTGGTGGAGTTCGAAGTTGTCGAGGACAGCCGCCGATGGGCGCGCCGTGGTCGGCGAGGGCCAGACCGGCGAAGATGAACGTGAGGGCGGCGACGAGGGTTAGGACGAGCATGAGTTTGCGCATTGGGTCCTCCTTTTCATATGAACAGCGCCAGATGGGCTGGCATGACTGGCTGGGGGAGTTGGTATTGTGGATGAAGTTGGGGGGGACCGCAAGTCTCGACGGCAAGGCATGCGGCCTGGCGGCCGCCCCGCACGGGGCGTGCGGGCTACGCAGGAGAGGCAGGCGGGGACGCCTGCGGTCCAGGCATGGCGCGCTAGATGTCCCGGGGACACTGACTTGCTGATTGGCTCTTGACATTAGAACAAGTGTTCTATAAGATAGAGACGTCAGCAGTTGGGGGGCGGCTATGCAGACAGATCGGGTATCTCTTGAACAACAGGCGGACTGCATCGAGGCAGTGCTGGCACGGCATAAGGCGCCGGGCCATATTCAAGGTGGGGTGGTTACACCGCGCTTTGTACAGTTCAGCCTGCGCCCGCACCCGGATACGAAGCTGAATAAGATTGCAGGGCTCGGCGAGGAGATCGCCTTTGCACTGGGCTGCCCACGAGTGCGGATCGCACGCAACGGTGCGGTGGTGCATATCGAGGTGCCGCGGCGCGATCCCTCCCCGGTGCGGCTGATGACGCTGCAGCGGAGCCTCTCGGGTATACCCGCCGGGACGGCGGTGCTGGGGGTCGAGGAGTCGGGGCAGCCGCTGCTGCTGCGGCTGCCGGCGTCGAATGTGGTGCACGTCCTGATTGCCGGCACGACGGGGAGCGGCAAGACGGCGCTTGCCCGTACGATGCTGGCGTCGCTGGCGCTGCAGAACAGCCCAGCGGACCTGCAGATGGTGCTGATCGATCCCAAAGGGCGCGGGTTTGCGGCGCTCAACGGGCTCCCCCATGTCCAGAAACAGGCGATCGCCGACAGTATGGCCGCCGTGGTCGAGCTGACGCGAGTCGTCGACGAGATGGAACGGCGCGACCGCCAGCACATCAGCAAGCCGCTGCTGATCGTGGCGATCGACGAGCTGGCCGACCTGCTGCAGACGGGGGGCAAGGCGGCCGAGGCGGCGCTGACACGCCTGGCCCAGCGGGGGCGAGAGGCGGGCATTCACCTGATCGCCTGCACCCAGAAGCCAAGCGCCAGCCTGATCGGCAGTGCCATCAAGGCGAACTTTCCCGTGCGGCTGGTCGGCAGCGTGGCCAGCCGGGACGAGGCACGCCATGCCGCCGGCATCAGCGACAGCGGCGCGGAGACCCTGGAAGGCAAGGGCGACTTTTTACTTATCATGCGCGGCGAAGCGACCCGGTTTCAAGCCGCCTGGGTCGGCGAGGCGGAGCTGCAACAGCTAGGGAGGGGGACGAATGCGTAGATTTGTGATGTTGGCACTGCTGGTCATCCTGGGTGTCATGACCTGGCGCCTGGGCAGTTCGCTAAGCAGCGACGCGCTGGGCATGGCGGTGGGCGTGGTGTTTGGCGTGCTGGCCGGCATCCCGGCCGCGCTGCTGGTGCTGGCCACCAACAGCCGCCGGCGCGAGCAGGAAGATGACGAGCGCTATGAGCGGTACGACCGTTATCAGCAGCGGCAGGATCGCCAGCTGCCGGCCTATCCGTACCAGCCGCCCGTGATCGTCGTGGCCGGGGCACAGGCGCCGCAGGCTGCGCCACCGCCCCTCGGCCCAGGGCCGTATTTTGTGCCCAACCAGACGAATTCCTGGGAGCCGCGCGCGGAGCGAACGGCGGTTCAAGGTCGTGGGGGAGCGGGAGGAGTGGATTGAGTGAGTGGGTGAAAGGGAGAGGGAATTCGTGCGAGGCTCGCCCCACAGGGTACGGGAGTGGTGAGGTGATTTGGGGCGAGCCAGGCACGCTGTTACTCGATCATACGGTAGACGGTGCCGCCTGACAAATCTGTGACGTAGAGTTCGCCGGCTTCGTCTTCGCCGAAGGACGAGAGGGCGATAGGGAACTGGGCGAGTTCGACGGTGGTCCAGCTGCCGCTGCCGTCGGGGGCCAGGGCCCAGATGCGACCGCTGCAGTAGTCGCCGTAGAAATAGACGCCGTTCCAGGCAGGATGTGCCTGGCCGCGGTAGACGTAGCCGCCGGTGACCGAGCAGTTGCCCTCGTGGCGGTAATCGGTTACGGGCAGGGTGAGCCCAGCCTGGTCGCAGTTCTCCGTTTGAAAACAGCTCTTGCCTTCCATGATCGGCCAGCCAAAGTTGAGGCCGCCCGTGCCTGGGGCATTGGGAACCACGTTGATTTCCTCGATCATGTTCTGGCCCACGTCGGCGATCCACAGGTCGTTGGTCTGGCGGTCGAAGCTCCAGCGCCAGGGGTTGCGCAGGCCGACGGCCCAGATCTCGTTGCGCACATCCTGCCCGTTCCAATCGGCCGTCACCCAAGGGTTGTCCGGCGGGATCGTGTAGGGTTCGTCGGGATCGCTGTTGACGTTGAGGCGCAGCATCTTGGCCAGCAGCGTCTGGGGGTTCTGGCCGTTGCCGAAGCGGTCGTTGGCGGCGCCGCCGTCGCCCATGCCGATCCAGAGGTAGCCGTCGGGGCCAAAGGCCAGCATGCCGCCGTTGTGGTTGGGCGCGGGCTGGTCGAGCTGGAGGATGGGCAGCTCGCTGGCGGAGTCGGCCTGGTTGGGATCGTCGGCCGAGACGGCATAGCGGGCAATGACCGTGTCGCCGATCTGGTTGGTGTAGTTGACGTAGAACGTGCCGCTGGTCGGCATAGTCGGGTGTGAAGGCCAGGCCCAGCAGCCCTTGTTCCGAGGAAAGGCTGACCTTGCCGGAGATATCGAGGAAGGGCGTGTCCAGCAGCTTGCCGTCTTGGACGATGCGGATGCGGCCGATCTTCTCCACGATAAACAGCGCGGCCGCTGCCGTCGCCCGCGTGCGTGACAAACAGGGGCTGCTCCAGGTTTTCGATCATGGGTTCGAGATTGACGGACACGGCCGACAGGTCGGGGGCAGATGGGGCAGGCGCTTCTGTTGCAGGTGCACCAGCCGGCGTGGCCGTCGGGAGTGCCGCGGCCCCATCTGCAGGCTCTGTGGGCGGCGTCGCCGCAGCCGTGGGGGACGGCGGCGGTGGTTGCGGCGGCCGGCGGCGTCTGGGCGGCGAGGTCGGGGTTTTGCGGCGCCGCGGTGCAGGCGGTCAGGAACATGGCCATTATCAGGCCGAACAAGAGCGCACGCGGGCGATGTGCGCTGCACAGCAGCGCCTTTGCGTACGCGGGACGGGCGCACGAGACGGAATAGGGTGGTACTGGGACATAACGCATGAAGCGGTTCTCCTTTGATTCGTAATGAGCCCATTGTTGCGTGTGCGCGGCGAAGAGTGTGTCAGGGTCGTTTCCATTTTGGCTTTAGGGAAAGTGACGGCGTACACTCTTTCGACCTAGGGAATGTGAGGAGAGCATTGCGATGGGCATTATGCGCGCCGGCCTGACCAACGAGGCCTACGATCGACAGTACACCAACCGCCAGCTGTTTGGGCGGATCGCCGCCTATTTCCGGCCGTCCGGGCGGCGCATGACGGTGCTGATGGTGCTGGTGGCGATCATCTCGCTGGTGGGCGCGCTGCAGCCGGTGCTGGTGGCCTGGGGCGTGGGCGTGATCGACAGCAACTGCGGCCAATCGCGACCTGCTGGCGGCGCTGCTGGTGATCGGCGTGCTCGTGATCGGCGTGGTCAACTGGCTGCTCAACTGGGCGCGGCGCATCCTCACGGTGCGGGTGCTCGGCGACGTGGTGCTGGCCATGCGCACGGATGCCTTTCGCGCGGTGATGAGCCACGACATGAGCTTCTTCGACCAGTTCCAGTCGGCGCGCATCGTCAGCCGCATCACCAGCGACACCGACGAGTTCAGCCGCGTGGCCGTCGTGCTGACCGACCTCCTGTCGCAGGTGCTGCTGGTCATCATCCTGCTTGCCTACCTGTTTACCGATCAACTGGCAGCTGACGCTGATCGCTGGCGCTGCTGGCGCCGGTGGCGTTTATCATTGCCAGCTCCTATCGCGCGTGGGCGCGGCGGGTCACGCGCCACAGCCAGCAGGCCGTGGCCGACGTCAACGCCAGCATCCAGGAGGCGGTGACCGGCATCGCGGTTTCCAAAAACTTCCGCCGCGAGCAGGGCATCTACGACGAGTTCCTGGGCGTCAACACGCAGAGCTACGACATCCACGTGCAGCGCGGCTTTGTGCTGTCGCTGATCTTTCCGACGCTCCAGTTCTTTAGCGGGCTCGGCACGGCGGCGCTGCTGCTGGCCGGCGGCTACTACACCTATCTCGGCATCATCTCGGCGGGCGCCTGGTTTCTGTTTATGAACAGCGTCTCGCTCTTCTGGTTCCCGATGATCAACCTGTCGGCCTTCTGGAGCCAGTTCCAGGGCGCGCTGAGCGCCACCGAGCGCATCTTTGCGCTGATCGATGCCGAGCCGGCCGTCTTCCAGACCGCCGACGAGCCGGTCGAGGCGCTGGCCGGCGACATCGAGTTTGAGCAGGTCGACTTCCGCTACGGCGCAAGGAGCAGGTGCTGAGCGACTTCAACCTGCACATCGAGCCGGGCGAGAGCATCGCGCTGGTCGGCCATACAGGCGCAGGCAAGTCGAGCATTGCCAAGCTGGTGACGCGCTTCTACGAGTTCCAGGGCGGCACGCTGCGGATCGACGGCCGCGACATCCGCAGCTTTGACCTGCGCAGCTACCGGCGCCGGCTGGGCATCGTCAGCCAGCAGCCGTTCCTGTTTGCCGGCAGCGTCGCCGACAACATCCGCTATGCCGTACCCGAGCTGAGCGACGCCGAAGTCGAGCGGATTGCGCGCCAGATCGGCGGCGGCGACTGGCTGGAGACGCTGCCCGACGGGCTGCGCACCGACGTCGGCGAGCGCGGGACCCGGCTCAGCATGGGCCAGCGCCAGCTGGTGGTGCTGGCGCGCATGCTGGCGCAGGACCCGGCCATCTTTATCCTCGACGAGGCGACGGCCAGCGTCGACCCGTTTACCGAGACGCAGATCCAGGAGGCGCTCGACCTGATCCTGGCCAACCGCACCTCGATCGTCATCGCCCACCGCCTCTCGACCGTCAAGGCCTGCGACCGCATCCTGGTGCTCGACCACGGCCGGATCATCGAGGAGGGCAGCCACGAGGCGCTGATGGCGCACGGCGGGCACTATGCCGAGCTGTACAACACGTACTTCCGGCACCAGTCGCTGGAGAGCGTCAATCAGCCGCAGCGGCGGCATGCCGGCCTTGCGTTAGCGCAGGGGTCACAGGCTTAGTCACAGGCCCAGATCTGCCCCTTGCGGCAGCTGCACCACGGTGCCGGCATCGGCCGAAGCACGTGCCGCCAGGGCCAGGTCAAGCGAAAGTGCCCCCTCGCGCAGCGGGATCTGCGCCTGCCGGCCGTTCACCACGGCCGCGTATGAAGTCCAGCACCTCCAGCTTGTAGACGTCTTCCTCAGAGGTCACTTCCTCGCTGCGCACGGCGCCGTTGGACGTATGGTGGAAGACCGCGTGGTTGGCATCGGTGAACTCGGCGGTGATGTGCGCCGTCACTACCTTGTAGTCGTTGATCCACTTGCCCGGGATAGCGTTGTTGGAGGCATAGATCACGCCGATGCCGCCGGAGGCAAAGGAGATCACCGTCCCCGAGACATCCTCCACCGTGTAATCGGGCACCGCCTGATGGTAGAGATTGCGCTGGACGCTGTAGACGGTGGCTGCTTCCCCCATCAAGCAGCGCATGAGGTCCACCATATGGATCACCTGTTCGACGAGCTGTCCCCCGGACTTATCGCGCTGGCGCCACCAAGGGGCGTGGAGGGCATTGCAGAAGTAGCGCGTACTCATCAGCCCGGCCTGCCCTGCCTCGCCGCTGGCCATCATCTGCTTCAGCCTGCCGATGGCGCCGCCAAAGCGAAACATGAAGCCGACCTGGGTTGTGATGCCGGCCTCCTCGACGGCGGCGACCATCTGCCAGGCCTGTGCGGAATCGAGGGCGATGGGCTTCTCGATGAAGACGTGCACCCCGCGCGCCGCTGCGCGGGCGACTTCATCGGTATGGGCGAACGGCGGCAGGCAGATGAAGACGGCGTCCAACTGCTCCGTGTCCAACAGGGCGGCGGGCACAGTGTAGACGGCGGCACGGCCAGCGCCATACTCCGCAGCGAACGCACGGGCGCGTTCAGCATTGGCGTCGGCAAAGGCGACAAGTTCAAAGCGGTCCGCCATCTGCACCAGGTTCTGGGCATGGCGCTGCGCGATGCCGCCGCAGCCTATGATTGCGGTTCGTAGTGTCTGCATAGTCATCTATTCAGTCCTTCAGCTCGTAAAGTCCAGCACGACCTGGACCGTCTGCTCGGCCTGCTTGTCGACGAGGCGGAATGCCTCGGCAGCGTCGCGGAAGGGTATCACCTGCGTAATAATCGGGCGCAGGTCCAGAACGCCGCGGGCCTGGAGCTGCATGACCGCAGCGACCAGGCGGGCCTGATTCCAGCGATAGGTCAGTTCGGGGCTCACGCCGTAGATCTGCGAGCAGACGACGTTGACGCGATTGTGGTGGAATTCCTCGCCCAGGAAGAGGCCCTGGCCGTCATGCTGGAAGAAGCCGAGCGTCACGACCTTGGCCGAGTAGGCAGCAGTGCGGATCGCCTCGTGGAGGGCCAGGTATGAGCCGGACACCTCGATGCAGACGTCGGCGCCGCGCAGACCGGTCATGGCCTTGATCTGTTCGGCGATGTTCCCCTGGCGCGGGTCGAGCGCGACGTCCACGGCGCCCAGATCGAGCGCCAGCTGGCGCCGCATGGGAAAGAGATCGACGCCGATTACAGTGGCGCCAGACTTCTTGGCGAGCTGCGCCATGATCTGGCCGGGGGTCCCCAGGCCGAAGACGGCTACCGTCTCGCCGATGCGGATGGCGGCATCGTGGGCGCCGTTCAAGGCGATCGCGCCGATCTGCGAGAAGACGCCCAGGATGGGGTGAAGCTCGGCGGGCAGGATGCGGGCGGCGGCATAGTCGGCCGCGACGATCGTATGCGTGCGATGGCCCCAGGTGCCGTAGATCACGTCGCCGACCTTGACGTTGACATTACCCTCGGCGGCATCACTGCCGAGTTCTACGATCTTGCCGCACTCCTCATACCCCCAGCCAACCACCGGGTAACTTAAGGTCGTCGCTTCGCCGGGGACAAAGAGGCGCTGGGTCGTATCCCACTGCTTGCGCAGATAGGGATTGCTGCCGCGGAAGGCGGTCAGCTCGGTACCGGCGCTGATGCCGGAATACAGAGTAGCGATACGCACCTCGTTGGCGGCCAGGGGCCTGTCCTCTTCCTGTGCGAAACCCAGTTCGTGAGGAGCTGTGAATACTGCAACCTCGCCCATAGATCTGTCCTTTTTGTTTATTGGATTGGATGAATATGGAGGGATATCTCAACGACTATTGTATGCCCGGAGGGGTGCAGGTTCAAGACGGGAGGAGGGGAAGAACGTCCCTGGCTCAGCGCAGAGGGATCGGGATGGGCGAGCCGATCTTGCGCTGTGCCAGGGTCGAGGCGGGCGATCGGCTCAAAACAGGCATAGGGGACCTACGAGCCGCTGCGGCGGTGACAGGACCCGGCTTGCATTGACGGCGGTGCGCTTGGGGGTTACCATGAGAGGGAGCAACTGCTTCTCCCACTTTTTGACAAACCACAGTACACACGGCACGGCCCGGCCGGCGGTCTCTTTGCGGGTCAAGGAAGTATTTGTGGAACACATTTCTCGCGCCATCTGCAACGATGTGATTGTCTATGCCCGGCGTGCTGCCGAGTATGGCCTGGTTCCGAACACGCAGGGCAACGTCAGCGCACGCGACCCGGCTACTGGGCTGATCGCCATCACCCCGCACGACCTTCCTTATGGCGCCCTAGCGGCGGACGACGTCGTGATCGTCGACGAAAATGGGAACAAGGTAGCGGGTACGCACGATCCTTCGTTTGAGACGCCTGTGCACTGCGCCGTCTACCGGGCGCGGCCAGACGTTATGGCCATGGTGCATACGGAGCCCACGTATGTAAACTGCCTGGGGGCAGTCGGCAAGCCCATCGAACCGATCGTGGTGAGTCTCCTGGTCAACCTGGGCGGGGCCATTCCGGTCATGCCGTTTATGCCAAGTGGCACCGAAGCATTTGGGCGTGTCATGCTGCAGGTGATGGGCGATGGCGCTGGCGTCATCTGGGCCAACCACGGGCTGCTGACGGTAGGGCACAGCGTCGACGAGGCGTTCCGGCGCACGGTCATCGTCGAGCATGCGGCACAGATTTACCACCTGGCGCTGCTGCACGGCCAACCGACGCTTGTCACGCACGAGCTGCTGCAGGGCGCGGCGGCCTGAGACGGTTGGCGAAACCAGCCATCACACCCATTTGCACGGAGGAACCAACCATGAGTTCACCGAAGGTCGTGTCGTTGGGCACGATGCTGGTCGAGATCATGCGCATCGCCTTGGACGAACCGTTTGAACAAAGTGGCACGTTCGCCGGACCCTTCCCAAGCGGCGACACGCCCGTCTATGTCAATGCCGTGGCCCGACTGGGACACTCTGCGGGTTTTATCGGCGCAGTCGGCCAGGATGGCTTTGGCCGCTGCATCCTCAACCGCTTTGCCGAACAAGGCGTGGATGCGACACACGTCCGGGTGCTGCCCGACCGTACGACGGGCATCGCCTTTGTGGCCTACGCCAGCGACGGCAGCAGGCAGTTTATCTTTCACTGGCGCGAGGCAGCGGCGGGCCAGATCGGCCCCGACTACGTACCTGAGGCTTACTGTGCCGGTGCCACCTGGCTGCATCTAACGGGGGGCAACCTGGTGATCACAGATGCCTCGTACGAGGCATGCCTGCGGGCAATGAATGCGATGTCCCCCGGTGCACGCGTCAGCTTCGATCCCAACATCCGCCGCGAGTGGCTGAACGAAAAGATCCTGCACCAGTGGCAGCCGATCATCGCGCGCGCCGACTACATCCTGCCCAGTGCCGGCGAGGCGATGCTGATGTTGGGGCTGGATGACGACGAAGCGGCGTGCCGGCAGCTGGCGGCGCAGGGCAAGGTCGTGCTGCAGAAACGCGGCGATCTGGGCTGCCGGGTGTTTGCAGACGGCGAGTCTTTTGCGATACCGGGCTATGCTGTGCCCGAGATAGATCCTACGGGCGCAGGCGACACCTTTTGCGCAGGGTTCACGGCAGCGATGCTCGACAACCTCGATCTGCGCAGTGCGGCGCGCTTTGCCAATGCCGTGGGGGCGCTGGCGGTGACGCGCAAGGGGCCGATGGAGGGAGCGCCGACACGGCAGGAGGTGGAGGAGTTGATGCGCAGCCAGCCGCACGTGGTTGCAGGCTGAGCCCGATAAATCTATTTATACGTATATCGTTGACAGTGAAGAGGGTGCGGCGTATAATTCAGGGCGTCGCTACAGCGATGCTTTTCAGATTCCGTCCACGTTTCTCAAACAATCAGGAGAATAGTATGCAAAGGCTCCACTGGATTGGAATGGCCGCGGTATTAGCCATGCTGGTGCTTCTCTTTGCCGGCTGTACGGCGCCTGTCGCGCCGGCGGCTCCGGCAGGGGAAGCGGCATCGAGTGAAGCGGCCGCCCCCGCCGCCGGAGAGAAGGTCAAGATTTTATTCTGGGACCAGTTCCCGGACGTGTCCGAACAGATGGACAAGGTTGTAGCGGACTTCAATGCCGCCCATCCCAACATCGAGGTGACACGCGAAAGCTACCAGACCGAGGCGATGCGCGACGTCCTCAAGACGGCGCTGACTTCGGGCACGGGTCCGGACATCTTCTACTACGATCTCGGCCCCGGCTTTACGGGCGTGCTGGCCAAGGCCGGACTGGCTATGCCGCTGGACGATGCCTACGCAGAAAAGGGCTGGGACAAGCGCATCTATCCGTGGACGCGCGAGCGCAGCACCTTTGACGGCAAGATCCTACGGCGTCGCCAACGAACTGGAGTTTATCGGCGTCTTCTACAACAAGCGCATCTTTGAGGAAAACGGCTGGGCAGTTCCCAAGACATGGGAAGACCTGGTTACGCTGTGCGACAGTGCCAAGGCTGCCGGCGTGATGCCGATCGCCTTTACGAACGGCGACAGCTGGCCTTCCTACCACATGTTCAGCATGGTGATGAACAACGAGGTGGGCAAGGACCGGCTGGCGGCGATGATTTCGGGCAAGGAGTCGTGGGACAACCCGGACACCGTGGATGCCATCAAGCGCTTCTTTGTCGATCTGAACGCGCAGGGCTGCTTCCCGCCCGACGTCAACAGCATCAAGTATGAAGACGGCCTGGCGCTGCTGCAGAACGGCACAGGCGGCCATGCACATGAGCGGCACCTGGAACATCGAGGCGTTCAGCAATCCCGGAGAAGACCTCTGAGCCGATCGGCTTCTTCTTCCTGCCCACCATCAACGGCAAGCCCGTGGTAGTGCCAGGCGGCATCGGCTCCGGCTGGGTCGTGTCGGCTGCCACCAAGTATCCGGCAGGAGGTCGACAGAGTTCCTCGACTACCTGGTCAGCGACGAGATGGGGCCGCGCTGGGTAACGGAGATCAATGCCGTGCCAGCCTACCCTGTCAATACCGAGGGCCTGGCCATTCCTGAGCTGCTGTCCTTTGCGCTCGGCATCATCTCCGATCAGGCCGACAGCATGGGCTACAACATCGACGTGCTGACAGCCGGACAATTTCAACAAGGTTATGTGGGACGGCTTTGCCGCCGTGCTCGCCAACAGCAAGACGCCCGAGCAGCAGGCCACGGATCTGGAGGCTGCCATGAAGGAGGCGGTCGACAAGGGCAACGCGGTCGACATCACGGGCAAGTAGTATTGTGCACAGGGCGGCGCACGACACAACTTGTGCGCTGCCGTCTCCAACGTACGTTCGCTGCAGTCCGCTGCAGATCAGTGTGATCTGCAGCGGACGTACGCTTCCTCGCTCAGGCATCCGCCCACTTGAGCAGTTTGTCCGATCAGCAGTTGTCCGGGGGCTCACTGCCGTGCTGCAGGTCAGCGTGGCGGGGCATGACCCGGTGCATGAACGAGGCTACCTGACTATGGCCGCATCGCAACTTACATCCCCTGCCCCTTCCCCTGCCGCCGACAAGCCCCATGGCAGGCGGGGTGTGCGCCAGTGGCTGCGCAAGTATGCTGCCGCGTACGCGTTTGTTTTGCCGGCGCTGCTGATCTATGCACTGTTCGTGCTCTACCCGTTCCTGATCACCATTTACTACAGCATGACGGACTGGGACGGCGCCCAGCCGCAGAAGAACTTTATCGGCCTGGCGAACTACACACGGATGTTTCAGGATCCGCTGATGTGGCTGTCGCTCCAGCACAACCTCATCTGGATTGCCGTAGGTACAGTGACGCCGGTGGCATTGGGGTTAGGGCTGGCGACGCTGGTATGGAGCGGGGTACGTGGGCGGCTCTTCTTCCGCACGGTGTACTTCATGCCGGTCGTGCTTTCGACGGTCGTGGTGGGGATGATCTGGTCGTGGATATATCACCCAATGTTTGGGCCAATCAACCTGGTGCTGCGTGCAATCGGGCTGGGCGGCGTGGCCCGCGGCTGGCTGGGTGATCTGACGTGGGCGATCTATGCGCTGCTGTTGGCGGGGCTGTGGGCCTATTTCGGGTTCTGTTTCGTCATCCTGCTGGCCGCGCTGCAAAATATCGACATGGAGCAGCATGACGCAGCCAAAATCGACGGCGCCAATGCGTGGCAGCGCTTTATCAATGTCACCATTCCGCAGCTGAGTGCGGTGCTGACGATGCTATTGGCATATACGCTGATCGGCGGCTTTAACGTGTTTGATGTCGTCTACATCATGACCAAGGGTGGGCCGGCCAATGCCACCGAGGTGCTGGCCACCTACACCTACAACATGGCCTTTAAGCAAAGCCAGGTGGGATATGGTGCGGCGCTGACCATGGTCATCACCGTACTGTCGCTGATCGCGTCCTACCTGTTTATCTCGCTGCGTGAACGCAGCAGCGGCGAGTCATTGTGATCAGAGAAAAGTGATTCGAGAAAAGAGCGTTTATGTCTTCAACTGGGGTCCGGCGGCGCCGGCCGGCCGAGCTAGCAGCGGAATTTGCAAAGTACGTGGTGCTGATCACAGTCGCCGTACTATGCCTGATACCCTTCGTGTGGGTGTGGTCGTCGGCGCTCAAACCGCCGGCCGAAATTATCAAGGCACCCCTGGCGCTGCCGCAGCATCCGACACTGGATAATATCGTCGAGGCCTGGGTGCAGGGACGGTTGGGCAAGTACTTTCTCAACAGCGTTATCGTGGCCGTGCCCATCGTATTTTTTACCATTGCGCTGTCTTCGCTGGCGGCCTATGCGTTTGCCCGCGCCACCTTCCCCGGCCGCAACGTGCTGTTCTATATCTTCTTGATTGGGCTGATCCTGCCGTTTCAGTCCATCATGATCCCGCTCTACTACCTGCTGCGGGACCTGCAGCTGCTGGGCACCTATTGGGCCATGATCATTCCCAGCACGGCGTTGGGGCTGCCCTTTGGCATTTTCATCATGCGTGCGTTCTTTCAGGGACTGCCTTTTGAGCTATCGGACGCCGCGCGCGTGGACGGTTGCAACGAGTTTGACGTGTTCTGGCGCGTGATTCTGCCGCTGGCGAAACCGGGGATGGTCACGCTAGGCATCTTCAGCTTTCTCGGCGCCTGGAATTCGTTCCTGCTGCCCCTTATCTATATGCAGCGTGAAGAACTGCGGCCGCTGGTGATCGGGCTGATGTTCTTCCAGTCGCGGTACACGACGAGCTATGCCCTCACCATGGCGGGCGCCACCATTGTCAGCCTGCCGGTGATCATCGTCTATATCGTCTTCCAGCGGCAGTTTATCCAGGGGTTGACGGCAGGGGCGTTAAAGGGATAGGCTCATCAAGTAGAGGAATTTCCTATGTCATTGCATTCGGCCCGCTACCCAATCTCCGCCCTACCCTTTACCGCAGTACACGTAGATGACCCTTTCTGGTCGCCGCGGATTGAAACCAACCGCGCTGTGACCGTGCGCTATGATTTCCAAAAGTGCGAAGAGACCGGCCGCATCAGCAACTTTGCCAAGGCCGGCGGCCTCCAGCCTGGAGCGCACGAAGGCATCTTCTTTAACGATTCAGACGTCTTCAAAGTCATCGAAGGTGCAGCCTACTCGCTGATGCTCCGCCCCGATCCTGAGCTCGACGCCTATGTTGATCAGGTCATTGTGCTGATCGGCGCCGCCCAGGAACCGGACGGCTATCTCTACACTGCCCGCACAATTGCCGAACGCAACGGCACGCCTGAACTCATGCGCCCCGACGTCGAGGGACACACGCGCTGGTCGAACTTGCGCATCAACCACGAGTTCTACAACGTCGGCCACCTCTACGAAGGCGCTGTCGCTCACTACCAGGCCACAGGCAAGCGTTCGCTGCTCGACATTGCGCTCAAGAATGCCGACCTGATCGACAATACCTTTGGCCCTGGAAAGCTGCGCTATGTCCCCGGCCACCAGGAGATCGAAATCGGGCTGGTCAAGCTCTACCTTGTCACCGGCGAGGAACGCTACCTGAAGCTGGCCAAGTTCTTCCTCGACGAGCGTGGGCGGCCCGACGGTCACACACTCTATGGCCCCTACGCACAAGACCATCTGCCTGTGACCGAGCAGACCACGGCGGTCGGCCACGCAGTCCGCGCCGGCTACATGTATGCCGGCATGGCCGATGTTGCGGCGCTGACAGGCGAACAGAGTTACATCGACGCCATCGACACCATTTGGGAGGACGTCGTTACCAGCAAGCTTTATCTTACTGGCGGCATTGGCGCCCGCCATGAAGGAGAGGCATTTGGCGAGGCCTACGAGCTGCCCAATGCCACTGCCTACAACGAGACCTGCGCCGCCATCGCCAACGTTTACTGGAACCAGCGCCTCTTCCAACTCCACGGCGACGCCAAGTATATTGATGTACTCGAACGCTCGCTTTACAATGGCTTCCTATCGGGTGTCGACTTTAGCGGCGACCGCTTCTTTTATGTCAACCCCCTGGAATTTGACGGATCTTTCCGGTTCAATCGTGATGACTCGCTCGTGCGCATGCCCTGGTTCGGCTGCTCCTGCTGCCCGACCAACGTTGTGCGCCTCTTTCCTGCGCTGGGCGGCTACATCTACGCCCAGCAGGGCCAGGATCTGTATGTAAATCTCTTCATCACCAGCCAGACCACTGCCGAAGTCAAGACTGACGGAGTCAATCCGACGGCCGTCACAGTTGCCCAGAAGACCCGCTACCCCTGGGATGGCAACATCCGGATCGCGGTCGAGCCCGCGGCGCCGGCCCAGTTTACCCTCCGCGTGCGCGTTCCCGGCTGGGCGCAGGGTACCCCGGTGCCCAGCTCGCTCTATCGCTACCGCGACGGCCAACAGGCTGCGCCCCAACTAACCGTCAACGGCGTGGAGGCGACGATCCAGCTAGATAAGGGTTACGCTGTGATCGACCGCACCTGGCAACCTGGCGACGTTGTGGAACTGCGACTGCCGATGCCCGTACGGCGTGTAGAAACCAACCCGGCCGTTAGTGAGAACCGAGACAAGGTTGCCATCGAGCGCGGTCCCCTCGTCTACTGCCTGGAGGCGATCGACAATGACGGCAAGGCGCTCGGGCGTGCACTTCCCGATGCGGCCGATTTTACGGTTGAGTGGCGCCCCGAACTGCTAGCACGGTGTAAACCTCGTCTATGCTCACGGCGACACGACTGATCTTGCATTTGTGCCCTATTACGCGTGGGCTCACCGCGGCGTGGGTGAAATGGCCGTATGGTTGCAGAAGGGAATATAGTCCGTTTCATGGCGCGAGCCACCATCGCCGAGGTCGCCAAGGCGGCCGGCGTGTCCAAAGCCACCGTCAGTCGCGTTCTGAGCGGCAACCACAAATACCTCACTATGATAGATCCCGATAATCCTGTGGTTCGTTTGTGCGCCGAAGGCATAGCGGCGGAAGGACAGGGCCAGCATGTGGAGGCGGCGGCCTTGTACACGAAGGCGTGGGCGATCCACACCGATGATTATGAAGCCTGCATTGCGGCGCACTACCTGGCACGCGAGCAGGAGACGCTGCAGGAGTCGCTGGCGTGGAATCAGCGGGCGATCGACCATGCCCTGGCCGTGCCGGAAGAGCAGGATCGCGGGGTTCTTGCCATCGTTGTATCTGAATCTGGGCTGGTCGCATGAGGTGCTGGGGGATCCGGTTACGGCGCGGACCTGCTATCTGGCGGGAGCGGCGCGGCTGGCGGGGCTGCCGGCTGGGGCGTATACGGATGTCGTGCGCGATGGAATTGAGCGGGGGTTGGAGCGGACGGGGTGAGAGAACTGCCCCAGGCTCGCCGCACCGGGCTGCTGATTGGCAAGGCGCGGGCGGCGAGCGAGGGGCTGGCAGCGATCATGTCCCGGGACAGGCGTAGCTAAGCCGGCATGAGGGTGGCGCGGGTCGCGGTCCCAGAAGCGGTGCTTGCCGATGGCCGCCATGAAGGGATCGGCGACCGCGGCGCCGGTATCGGCGACTACGACGCCGGGGTCGTCGGCCTTGATGGCGGCCTTGTCCAGGAAGTCCGCCCCGTCTGCCGGCTGCGCCGACGGGCTTGTAGTGCTTGAATGCCTCCTGCACGAAGTGGACGGCATCGGCATTGCTTGCCAGTGCGGCGGCGCTGTCGGCGCCACCCGGCACATAGACGGCGTCGTACATAACCGACTTGGCCGTCAGCACGCTGACCGGCGCCGGCACGTCTGAGCCGTCGGCGGCCTTCAGGGCGCCTTGGTGCGTGCCTACCACCTCTACGACCGCCTTGGCGTTCAGCAGCGCATCCTGCACCGCCTTGACGTCGGCAGCATCAACGCCGTCGCCCGCCAAGATCGCGATCTTGCGGCCTTCCGGCGTGTCCTTGATCGTCTCCAACTGGCTCAGCGCCTTGGCCTTGCCGACACCTGTGTTGGGTTTGCCGGCCTTTGGCGACAAGGCCAAGGAAGCCGCCGACGTCGGTGGCAAGCTGCGCGTCGATGTTTGCCAGGTGGTCGACCATGCGCTGCTGCACGTCGGTGTTCTTTACGCGCCCCAGCTCAAACTGCAGCGCCTGCGTGATGTGCTCCTTCTCCGGCGCCGACATGCTGTTGTAGAAGAGCGTCGCCTGGCTGTAGTGGTCGCCAAAGGTCTCGCTGCGCGAGCGCACCTTGGTGCCTTCGGTCGGCGCCGGGTAGCTCACAAACCCGCCTTCTTCCGGCTTTGCCTCGCGCGCCGGGGTGGCATCCATCGAGTTCGGCTCGTAGTTGACCTTGCCCGGCCGGTTGGCGATGCGCATGTAGCCATCCTGCTGGTAGTTGTTGACCGGCGCCTTGGTCTGGTTGATCGGCAGCTGCTGGAAGTTGGTGCCGTTGAAGCGGTTGATCTGCGTGTCCAGGTAGGAGAACAAGCGGCCCTTGAAGCAGGGGATCGTTCGAGAAGTCGATACCCGGCACGACGTGGCCGAGGTGGAACGCTGCCTGCTCGGTCTCCATGAAGAAGTTGACCGGGGGGCGGTTGAGCGTCATCTTGCCGACCGGCGTCACCGGCACCTGGTCTTCGGGAATGATCTTGGTCGGGTCGAGCAGGTCAAAGCCGAAGGCCAACTCGTCCGTCTCGGGCACCAGCTGGAAGCCCAGTTCGTACTCGGGGAAGATGCCGCTGTCGACCATCTCGTACAGGTCGCGGCGGTGGAAGTCCGGGTCACGGCCTGCCAGTTCGTTGGCTTCATCCCACACGAGCGAATGCACGCCCAACTTCGGCTTCCAGTGGAACTTCACGAAGGTCGACTGTCCCTGGTCGTTGACCAGCCGGAAGGTATGCACGCCAAACCCTTCCATCATGCGGTAGGAGCGTGGGATCGCCCGGTCGGACATGATCCACATGATCATGTGCATCGATTCCGGCGTCAGCGAGATGAAGTCCCAGAAGGTGTCGTGCGCCGTCGAGGCCTGCGGGATCTCGTAGTCCGGCTCCGGCTTGAATGAGTGCACGAGGTCGGGGAACTTGATGGCATCCTGGATGAAGAAGACAGGGATGTTGTTGCCGACGAGGTCAAAGATACCTTCGGTGGTATAGAACTTGGTGGCAAAGCCGCGGGCATCGCGCACGGTGTCAGCCGAGCCGCGTGAGCCGTTGACGGTCGAGAAGCGCACGAAGACCGGCGTTTCGACAGACGGATCCTGCAGGAACGCCGCGCGCGTGTACTGCGTCATCGGCTCGTAGACCTGGAAGACGCCGTGAATGCCGGTGCCGCGAGCGTGAACCACGCGCTCGGGAATGCGCTCGTGGTCGAAGTGGGTCATCTTCTCGCGGAAGTGGAAGTCTTCGAGCAGGCTGGGGCCGCGCTCGCCCGCCTTGAGGGTGTTCTGGTCGTCGCTGATGCGCAGACCGGTGTTGGTGGTCAGGAATTCGCCGTCGGCCACGCTGGCGATTTGGGGTGCCTTCTGGGCATCGATCGCCCCGGCGGCGGGCGGCGGCGTAGGCGGTGTAACCGGATCAGTCTGTTGGGCAGGGTTGCCGGGCGCCCCCAGCGCTTGCGGAAGCAGGCCGATGGCGCCGGCAGATACGCCCATCGCCTTGAGCACGGTGCGCCGGCTCATGCCGGGCTTGGCTTCTGGATTGATGTCGGCATGCGCCGGGGGTTGTCTGGGGCTTGGGGATTAAGCTCCACCTTTTCTTTGCCACGTTGGAATCTCCTTTGTCTAACGATTGCAAAATACGTAGGAGTAAACGTATCCGAAAATATACGCGTTGTATTGTGATCGGGACACAGGTAGAGGGTAGATGTTCAGGCTGATGTGGCTGGCAAGAGAAGCAGACGAGGACGTCTGCGGTCCGAGTAATTCACTTTTGACACATGCGCGAATTGTAAGACAAATTACCTACTCGAATGCAAGCAAAACGTCAGCAACGAATCATGCAAGTGATGGTAGTATTGCCCTGTGCTGGTCCGCCTACCGCCGGCATGATACTTGGCGCCTCAAGATCCAACCACCACCACCCACAAGGAGCAAGCGCACTGTATTCGCACACAGACCGCCACGACGAGAAGAGAAGTAGTCACTTGAACACCCGGAGCGCGTTCGCACTACGGCACAGGGAAGGAGACCCAAGGAATGACACTGCACAAACCAATGCGTAGACCGAAGCTCATGCTACAGAAATTGCTTGTTGCGCTTATTGTCCTCAGCATGTTCAGCCTGCCCACGCAGGTATTTGCCCAGGACACCGGCGACGGGACCGACGGCAGCGATGGCCGGGCCCCTAACATCTTCCTGCCGATGCTGTCAGACGGCTCCGTCGAGACCGCTGACATGTCGGCCGACGCAGAGGCGGCATACAACAACGACGACGGCGACGACGACGCTGCCAGCAAGGCGATCTTCTTTGTCGCCGACGGTCTGCGCCAGGACATGGTGGAGAAATACGCTGCCCAACGCAACGTGATGCCCAATATGCGCACGCTGCTGCGCAACGGCGTCAAAGCGGCCGGAGACGGCTTGCTGACCGAGGCGCCGCCCAACACGGGAGCAGGCTGGTACAGCCTGGCGACGGGTGCCTGGCCGGGCGTACACGGCTCGACCAACAACACCTTCCACATTAACGGCCAGCCCTTCACCAATCGCACTGCCGCATTTGACCTGAATGTGCTGCAGGCGGAGAGCCTGGCCCAGGCGGCCGAGCGCGGCGGCAAGAAGGTGGCCCAGATCGAGTGGGCCGGCGGGCGCGAGGCCTCTATCCAGGGCCCAACGGTAGACTACCGCACCTTCCACTCGGGCCGCGGTGTCGCCACGAACTACATCAGCCCCACCGACGATGCTGCCTTCGTGGCCTCGTTTGGCCTCCAGTTCGACCATCCGGCAGGCTTTGCCGGCCAGGCCCCCTTCGCCGGCGCGGCCCCCACGGATGCGAGCGGGTGGACCAATGTGCCGACGTCGTACAGCCCGGCCAAGGAAATGCGGCTGCGCGTGCTCGACTTTGGCGCCGACAAGTACGGCCTCAACGCCTACATTTATGACTCGCGCAACAATAACAAGGTGGACTACGACCGCGTGCTGTTGTCCTTCAGCAAGGACGGCAGCCAGACCGTAGGCCTGTTGAGCAAGGGTCAGTGGGCGGATGTGAAGGTCAAGATCGTCGACGGCGCGCTGGCAGGGCAAGACGGCCGGCATGCTGGTCAAGGTCGAAGAACTCACCAAGGACCTGTCCCAGGTGCGCCTGTTCCACACCTCGGTCACACGCGCGATTGCGTCCTGGCCCACGTGGGCAGGCGAGCCAGGGCTTCACGGCGCCGACTTCGACGAGTTCATCGCCCAGAAGTTCGCCACCTCGACGGCCGCCGACTTTGCCATTCTCGAGGCGGGCATCGTCAGCGAGGAGACCTATGTACAGCAGGGCACCGTACTGGGATGTCCTCTATCATCCGCTGATCCGGTACATTCTCAAGAGCTACAAGCCTGACCTGGCGATGATCGGCTATCCCACGACCGATGAGTTCCAGCACCAGTTCCTGGGGCTGGTCTCGCCCACGCTGCCGGGCGGTGCGCCGAACCCGGCCTATGACGACGTGCAGGTCCAACGGCACGCCCGACGGCCGTGTCAAGGAGCGCGAGGCATTCATCCGCCGCGCCTATGCCGGTGCGGACGCCACGCTGGGCCTGGTCCAGTCGGCTGATGCCGCGCAAGGCTAACACCTTTGTCTCGTCCGATCACGGCTTTGCGCCGCAGTTCCTGGCCATCGACGCCTCCAAGGTGCTCGTGGACCTGGGGCTGCTCTCCAAGCCGCAGACCTCCAACTGCCGCCCGGCGACGGGTGAAACGATCGGCAAGGCCAAGGCCTGCTGGGCCGGCGGCACCGTGCAGATCTATCTCAACCTGGCCGGCCGCGACCCGGTCGATCGCGGCCTTCCAGCAGGTGGCAGCGGCCGATGAGGCCAGCACCGTGGCGGCGATCAAGGCTGCGTTCCTTGGCCTGACTGATCCCAACGACTGGACGCGCGACGGTCAGCCCGAAGGCTGGAAGCTGATCGACCGTGCCTACACAAAGGCCGAGGCGCGCTACATTCCTAACGGCGAGCACAGCACCGCCGACATGGCGCATCCGACGCGCACGGGCGACGTCGTGGTCTTTGCCTACCCGCCGTACCAGTTCGACGCTGCCACGCCCGGCACGCTCGTCGCCCGCTCGGCCTTCTTCGGCCAGCATGGCTACGTGCCTGACGTGCAGGACCTGGCCAACAACATCAACATGCGGGCGACCTTCATCGCAGGCGGCGGGATTCTCGACAAGAATGAGACCGTCGCGGGCATGCGCACGATCGACGTGGCCCCGACCGTCGCCTACATCCTGGGCATTCCGGAGCCGCAGTTCTCGCAAGGTGTCGTACGGCTTGACATCCTGCGCGGCAGCGGCAATGATTGGCACAATGCCCAGGTCGAAGACGCGCACCGCGGCGGCGGCAGCCGCACGCTGCTGCCCATCATCGGCCTGACCGACTTCCACGGCCAGCTCGATCCAAGCACTTACACGATGGACGGCAGGAATGTGTCCGTCGGCGGTGCCGCGCACCTGGCGACCATGTTCGACGAAGAGGCCGCCAACTTCCCCGGCCAGAGCCTGCTGCTTGCGTCGGGCGACAACGTAGGTGCCTCGCCGGCCAACTCGGGTCTGCTGGAAGACATGCCCGCCATCGACGTCGAGAACGCCTGGGGCCTGGATGCAACATCCTACGGCAACCACGAGTTCGACTATGGCGATCGACCGGCTGCTAAGATGCACCAGGCGCGCGCCAACTTCCCCTTCCTGGGCGCCAACATCGTCGACGAGACTACGCTGCAGAATCCGGATTGGGTGCAGGGCACGCACGTCTTCGAGCTAACGGCGTGCGGGTCGGCGTGATCGGCATCGAGCTGAAGGAAACGCCGGAACTGGTCAGTGCCGGCGCGACTGCGGGTCTGAAGTTCCTGGACGAGGCGGAGACCATCCGGACCGAGTCGGAGAAGCTGCGCCGGCAGGGCATCAAGGTGCAGATCGTGCTGATCCACCAGGGCACCGCCGACGGTACCAACGCGATCGGCAACAAGGCCGGCGTCCCCTGGGGCGGTCCGATCATGACGATCGTCAACGCCATCCAGGACACGACGGTCGACCTGGTGCTGGCCGGCCACACGCACCGCGTCTCCAACCTGCTGGTCGGGCACATCACGGTAGCCGAAGGCATCAATGCCGGCGCCAGCTACTCGGTCGTGCAGATGGTCGTCAAGGGCGGCGACGTCGAATGGGTAGGCGCAGCCACGCGCATCGCCAAGAACCTCGGCGTTGCCCCGCGCGCCGACGTCAAGGCCATCGTCGACGATGCCAACGCCCAGACGGCCGTCCTGCGCAACCAGGTGATCGGCACGCAGCAGTTCGACATCAAGCGTGCCCCGACCCGCCTGTTCGAGTCGGCCATGGGCAACATGGTCGCCGACGCGATGCGGCTCAAGTATCCGGGCGTGGACGCAGCCTACACCAACTCGGGCGGCCTGCGCGCAGGATCTGCTACTGTACGCCGCCGAGCGCGGGCGAGCAGCCGTGCGAGATCACCTGGGGTGAGATGTTCGCGGTGCTGCCGTTCGGCAACCGCACCGTGATCCTCACGCTGACGGGCGCGCAGCTCGAGCAGGCGTTCCTGAACGGCTTCTCGCCGTCCTGCAACCCGGCGTTCACCGGCGCACGGGCCGCTTCCCGCAGATATCCGGCCTCAAGGTCACCTACACCTGCAACGGCACGACGCCGGTCGTCACCGGCATGTGGAAGACGCCGCAGGGTATCAGCGGCCCGGCGACCCCGATCGGCCCGGCCGACACGGTCCGTTTCGTCACCAACGACTTCATGTACACCGGTGGCGACGGCTACACAGTCTTCACCCAGGGCACCAACGTCCTGCAGCCGGGCGACGACCTGCTGGAGGTGGCGATCGACTACGTGACCGCCAACTCGCCGGTAGGACCGGTGGTGGAAGGCCGCATCGTCAAGCAGTAAGCGTGTAACAGCAAACCTAGATACAGGCATTGGCCACGCAGTCGGCCAACTGCCGCCAAGAAGAGCGGCGCTGGGGACCCCAGCGCCGCTCTTCTTGCGCATTTGCCAAATCCAACCATTTGTCCGATCATGTACCGGCGTTTTGTCAGTATCCCCGCCGTCAGCCCAGTGATATGATTTTTCCGGTATTCGCCGCCAAGGATCGGAGAAATATGCAACACGAATTTAGCAAGTCCAGAGTACAACCGCCTCCGCCGCATCGCACACATCTGCGCCAGCCAACTGCCCGAACCGTTTGCCGTCGACGCCCTGCTCATGCTCTACGACGTCTGCCGGGCGCACGAACTCTCGCGCTGACGAACTGCTCCACATCTTCGGCAGGCAAGGCCTCGCCTTTGTGCAGGCCGGCAAGCACACTGCCCCACGCGAAAACCCGGTCGTGTACAGCAAGATGGATCTGACCTGGGATCGCCCTTTTGTGGTAACCCAGATCGGCTACATCGGCGAAGACGGCGTCATGCACCCGGCAGAAGACGCCAGCGAGGGAGGCAACGCCTTCCTCATGCAGGAAATTTTCCGCCGTCGTCGCAGCGGCGAGGGGTGAGGCTGCTGCAGAAGCTCAGCGTGCGCGTCTGCCGTCAGCGCCACTGCAGTTGGCCGCGCATTTGTGCGTAGGGCTTGCGGAAGCGCAGGCTGCACCACGTGCGCCCGCGGCCGGCAGGCTCCCAGCCAGACGACTGCGCCTGGCGCGCCAGGTCGTCCACCAGCTGCTGCAGCTCAGGTGTGACTTGCGGGGCGCAGTCGCCGTCGACGACGACGGCCAGGCGCGATCGGAGCGCAGCACGACGTCGACGGCACGCCAATGCAGGTTTCCCCACTGGCTGGCAAGCCCACTCGGATACTCGACGATCGCCAGCACAAACTGTGCTTCGTACGGCGCGTCGAGTGATGCCAGCGGCCGTGGATACGGGCGTGACTTCTGCGGTGACCCACCCTTCCACTTCTTCGCCAGGCTGCCAGCGTGGGCGCGACAGAGCGCCGGCCGGCCAGGCACGATGTGTGGCATCCGAGTGCGCATAGCTGTGATCGGTGGGCGTGGGATTCATAATCTCTCCTGGATGGGTGCATCACGAGCGCTGCAGACAGCTTAGCGCCTGGTGTGGTTTCCCGGAATTGACAACTGCACAGGCACAGGTGTGATCTAGCGCACACTGCGCGCACGGATTCGCTGCGCGTCGAATGCGCAATTCACTGATGGGGCGTGCGCAGATGTGCTATACTGAAGATAACACCGCCAGCCACCGAATATGGCTGCCATGTGTAACGGCTCGCCTTATGCCTGCAATACTGTTTGTTTGCACTGCCAACCGCATTCGATCGCCGCTTGCTGAATATCTCCTACGCCGCCGCCTAGCAAACGATCCGCTCACCGCCACCTGGCGCGTGGACTCTGCCGGCGCGTGGACTTCGCCCGATCTCCCGGCGCTTACCGTGGCGATCCAGGCGGGCGCCGAGCTTGGGCGTAGATCTCAGCGAACACAGATCGACACGCGTCGAAGATCTCAACTTACAGCGCTACGACCTGATTCTGACCATGGAGCGCGGCCAGCGTGACGCCTTGCGCGTCGAGTACCCGGACGTAGCCGAGCGCGTCATCACCGTGAGCGAGGCGACCACCGGCTACGATTTCGACGTTGCCGATCCCCCGGGCCACACTGCGGCGGCCGTGCGCACCACGGCACGCCAACTCGACGACCTGCTCGAACGCGGGACGCCGCGCATCGTCCGCGCCGTCGGCGAGCGGTCTCTCCACCGGCCTGGGGTAATAGCGTGTCTTACTCGCCTGCCTGCGCGGGCCGAGCGGCCGGTGGCGGCCATGGACGACTGCTCAAGGCTCCGAGCGCCGTGTAGATCTCACGCAACTGGTCAAACGCCCGGCGATACACCTCGACATAGCCTTGATAGTAGGCGTGCCACTCGGCGCGCGGGAGCGTCGTATCCCTAGGCTGCGCAAAACTGCGTGCCGCTGCCGCCATATCCGGATAAATCCCTGCGGCGTGCCCGGCGAGAATTGCACAGCCAAGCGCCGCGCGGTCGCCTTCCGGCAGGCGCACATAGGGCAGGCCGAGCACGTCGGCCTTGATCTGGTTCCAGACCGCGCTC
The DNA here is from genome assembly GCA_963701415.1 of uncultured Chloroflexia bacterium. Lineage (GTDB taxonomy): Bacteria > Chloroflexota > Anaerolineae > Caldilineales > Caldilineaceae > Fredericiella. The sequence goes on along the minus strand of CAVPAH010000009.1, from coordinate 352,732 downwards.
CTAGACCCACCGCCGATGACACGCACGACGTCGTAGGGCATGCGCACGGCAGTTCCCGGCGCAGTGCGGCCAAGGCCTGGGCGTAGTCGTAGGCAATGGCTTCGAGCAAGGAGCGATAGAAGTGGCCGGGGCTGTGCGTCCATGTGAACCCCAGCCAGGCACCGCGCACTGCCGGGTCAGGTGGGCAGGCCCGGCCGAGCAAGTGCGGGATAAAGAGCATGCCCTGCGCACCGGGCGGCAGGTCCGCCGCCATCGCATCGAGCTGCGCATAGGCCAGGCGTGCGTCTTCTTCCGACAAGCTGATGCCCGCCGTCCGGCATGTCAAACAGGCCAAACTGCTCGGCAAACCAATGATGGGTCAGCCCACCGCCGCCGATGTACATCAAGGCATACCAGTGCTGCTCGCCCAACGGCCCGGCCAGGGGCTGAAAGATGCTGCTGCTCGTTGTCAATCAGGCAGCGGTCAAGACAGGTGGCAAAGACAGGGAAGGTGCCTGCCACGTCGATCAGCTGCCCGGGCTCCACCAGGCCCGCCCCTAAAAAGCCGGCCACCTGGTCGCCCGCACCGGCCACCACCGGCGTGCCTGCGCACAGCCCGCAATGCTGCGCCGCCTCGCTGCTCAGGCGTCCCACCACGTCGCTGGCCGCCCACGATGCGCGGCAGGCGATCGAGTGAGACACCCCACAGGTCTGCCAATTCGTCTGACCAGGTGCGCCGCGCAGTGTCGGCCAGGCCGGTCCAGGTGAGATAGGAGGCATCACAGCAGATCGCATCGCCGGCGAGGCCGCACAGCCGTGCGGCTGCATAGTTGGCCAGGAGCAGCACCTTGTCGATCTGGCCATAGAGTGCCGGCAGCTCGGCGCGCCACCAGGCGATGCGCGGCGCCAGGATCGGCACGGCCCCGCCCAGGGCCAGCAGGCGCGGATCCGGCGGCCTCCAACACCGGCTGCAGATAGGGCTGGTAGCGCACATCCAAGGTGGACGGATACCAGGGCGTCAGTGCCTGGCCACGGCGGTCGATGGCCATGGCGCCGCCCATCTGGCCGGAAAAGGCAATGGCGGCGACGGAGCAGGGCTCAATCCTGGGCCTGTGCCACGACCTCGCCCATGCGCCGACAGCGCTGCCGCCACGAACTCTTCCGGATCCTGCTCGGCCTGGCCGGGGCCGGGATGATGCATCTGCACGGTGCGGCTGGCGGTGGCCACAATGCGTCCGGCCCGGCACCCGGCGTTGCTGCATTCCGGCTGCACGCGCGACGAGTGTCGCCTTGACGACGCTCGTACCCAGATCGACGCCAATCACATAGTCAGGCATGGGTGGTCTCCTTACCGACGGCTTGCCAGGTACTCTTCGAACAGCGCCTGCTTCGGCGGCTGCGCACCAGGTCCCGCCCGGGCCGAGGCGCGGCATGGACAGTCGGGCAGCGTCTCGGCCAGTTCGTCGAGGCCCAGCAGCGGCAGGTCGCGCAGGTGAGGAAAGAGCACGATCTTGCCCCCAAAACGGCGTTCGGCGACGGCCTGCAGCCCTTGCGCGGCTGCGTCGAGCCCGCCGATGGCGGCGACGACTGGGCAGGCGCCAGCTGCCCCGCGAGCGTGCGCGCGACCACGCGCTGCTGATCGGCGAGCGATGATCCGCTCGTTCCCGTGAACTGCGCCGCATGACGCGTTACGTTGTCCACGGGAAGCGGCAGCAAGCTGCCCAGCGGCAGCCCGGCGAACAGCGCCAGCATGCCGTCGGGCGCCAGGAAGTCGACGGCCTGCGCCATCAGAGCCAGGTCGGCGGCGACGACCACGATGTCGTCAAAGCCGCGGCCCCCGGTGAGGTCGCGGACCAGGGCGGCGAACCGCTGGGGATCCGCCTCGGGATTCAGGGCAAAGAACTGTTTGCCGTGCGCCTGCGCCAGGGGCGCAAAGGTGTGTGCCAGCTCCGCCAGGCGGGCGGTGCCGCGATTGGTGGCGACGACGGCGCGCGGCCCGTCTGCCAGTTGCAGCGCTCGCTGCACGTGCATGCGCCCCATCGGGCCGCCGGCGCCGGCAATCCAGGCCACGCCTCCGGCGCGCAGCTCGGAGCGGTTGCGCGCCGGACCGAAGGCAGCGTCGATCTGCGGGCCACGGCAGCCCAGGTAGGCAATAAACTCGTAGTGAATCCGGCCTACGTCCAGCATGGCGGGCCGATCCAGCGGGCGGTCGCCTACGACAGTCAGGGTGCCTGCGGATGCGAGCAGGCGCGCGGCGGCCTCCACGTCCGCGCTGTGGCGCGGGTCGAGCAAGATGGCGTCGTCGATCGCACCTGCCAGGTTCAGGGCTGTCACGGCGTCAGCCAATCCGCCTCGCCAAGATCGACGACGTCGATCGACTGGCGGTGCAGCGATGCGGCCAGGTGCAGGGGACACGCCGGAAACCAGCACTTTGCGTGAGGGCAGCGGGCGTGCAAATGTGTAGGGGGTCGCGTCGTCCGGGCGGCCCACGATCAGCAGGATGCCGTCGGGGCGCAGGTCCAGGCGCCGCCGGGGCGCATAGGCGGCGTCGACGCATGCCCAGGGCTCCAGGAGAGCCACGTCGGCATAGCCTAAGGAGTCGGGTACGGGAAAGACGTAGCTGCCGGCATCGCCGTCCAGCACATCGGGGCCCAGGGCCACGTACTGGGCAAGGCCGCCGGGAATGAGCACGCCGAAACAGGTGCGCCGGCCGCCGTTGAACACGTCGGGCTGGAGGCCTAGACGCTGGCCGCGGCTGAAGTGGTGCTGCCAGCGCGTGCCGACCTCCACGACCGTGAGCGCGACCTCGTGACCCAGGCGCGTCGGCTCCTTGTGGAGGTCGCGGCCGTAGAAGAGCGGATAGCGGTCGCCCAGGCGGATCATCTTGGCGTCGGACGAGCAGAGACTCACGGCGTCGACGCGCACTAGAATCTCGTCGGGGCCGCATGTGGGCAGCGGCTCGGCGACGGGGGCGCCGTCGACGCCCAGCCAGGCCAGACCTGCGCCGCGCAAGGGCCAACTCCAGTTGCTCGGGGGCAAGGGTTCCGTTGCGGTGCGATAGCGCGTCCAGTGCGGCGCCTTAGTTCCAGCAGTCATTGCTTGGCCCTCCTCCTCAGGACGACACCATCACGCCACCGTCGGGCGCGATGGCCTGGCCGGTGATAAGACGGGCGGCGTCGGAGACCAGGAATTCGGCCAGGCCGGTCAGGTCGTCAATTGTGGTGAACTCGCCCATCGGGATCTTGGCGGCGCGGTCGGCGAGATACTGCTCCAAGGTGATGCTGCGCTCCTCTGCGGTGGCCGCGGCATAGTCGAGCTGCATGGGGGTCAGCGTCACGCCGGGGCAGATGGCGTTGACCGTGATGCCATAGGGGGCGAGCACGAGGGCCAGGCAGCGGGTGTACATGATGGCGGCGGCCTTGCTCACCCGGTAGGGAATGACGTGGGCGCCGGCGCGCACGCCGTTGTAGGAGGCGGTGACGATGATGCGGCCCTGGCGCCGGGCCATCATATGCTCGACGGCGGCGCGGCAGGTATGGGTGATGCCCTTGACGTTGACGTCGAGCACCAGGTCCCAGTCGTCCGGAGTTATGTCGAGATACTCTGCCGGGCCGAGCACGCCGGCATTCGCGAACAGGAAGTCGAGCTGGCCGAGTTCTGCGATGACGTCCTGCACGGTGGCGTGCATGGCCCCGGCATCGGTCACGTCGACGGCATAGGCGCGGGAGCTGACGCCTAGGGCGGCCGCTTCGTCCGCCACCTGCTGGGCGGCGGCGCCGTTGCGGTCGACGACGGCGACGGCCGCCCCCTTGGCGGCCATGCTTAGCACAAATCCGCGGCCGATGCCGCTGCCGCCACCGGTTACCAGGGCGACTTTACCGGTCAAATCACGCACTGCCTGCGCCATAGCATTCCTTCTTCAAATTCGTTGTTGTACGGGCACGGTTTGGTTGGGCAAGGTATTGTAGCACAGCGCAGGAAAGCTGATTGCCTGCTTTGGCGGCGCTTACAGTAGAATAGCTGGTCATGCGCATTCTATTTGTCAGCGGCATTGGCGGCGATACGCGGCGCTATCGCTGCAGCCATCACCAGCAGCAGCTTGCCCTGCGGGGCATCGACAGCGCCCTGTACGAGGCAAACGACCCGCGGCTTTATGTCGAGGCGACGGTGTGCGATTTGGTCGTTTTGCACCGCGTGCCTTGGTCGCCCTTGATCGCCGACGTGGTCGACGTCGCACGCGGGCGCGGGGTGCCGATCGTGTTTGAGACGGACGACCTGATCTTTGCGCCCGAGGTGTTTCACCGCATCGCGTATCTGGACACCCTGCCGCCAGACCAGGCGCAGCGCTTTCGCGCCGATCTCGCCGGCCAGGTCGCAGACGTTTGCGCACAGCGACTGCGTGCTGACGACGACCGAGTACCTGGCCGAGGCGGCGATCGAGCGCGGCAAGCCGGCGTACGTGCAGCGCAACGCGTGCAGCGCCGAGATGGTGGCGGCGGCCGAGGGGGCGTACACGCTGCGGCTGCAGCGGCTGGCGCAGCAGGCGGCACAGCGAGCGACGGGCGAACAGGCGCCGGTGGTGATCGGCTACTTTAGCGGCAGCGGGTCGCACAACCGCGATTTTGCCACGGTAACGCCGGTGCTGGCCGAGCTGATGGAGCGCTATCCGCAGCTGTGGCTGCATGTCAGCGGGCAGCTCGACGTGGGCGGGCCGCTGCTGCGGTATTGGGATCGCATCCGCCGGGCGCCGTATGTGGCGTGGCAGGGGCTGCCCAACATCGTGGCGCAGATCGACATCAACCTGGCGCCGCTCGAGCTGGACAACCCGTTCTGCCAGTCCAAGAGCGAGATCAAGTTTACCGAGGCGGCGCTGGTGGGCGTGCCGACCGTGGCCAGCCCGACGCAGGCTTTTGTCTACGCCGTGCGTGACGGCGAGGATGGGCTGCTGGCGGAGGGGGCGGAGCAGTGGCGGGCGGCGCTCGTGCGGCTGATCGAGGACCCGGACGAGAGGGTGCGGCTGGGAGAAGCGGCGCGCAGCCATGTGTATGCAAGCTATCTGCCGGAGGCGGCGGCCGAGGCGCTGGTGGCGACGCTGCGCACGATCGTCGAGCGACATGCGCCGCCGAGCCGGGACCCGCATGAGCTGCTGCAGACGCTGGCGCAGGATATGCTGCGCCACCTGGAGCGCAGCCGCGACGAGAAAGCACAGCTGGAGCGCCAGCTCGACGCCCTGCGGGACGCGCAGGCGCAGTGGGAGGGCACCAGCGGCGGCCAGGGGGCGGCCTTCTGGCGCGCCGAGCTGCAGGCCCGGCAGCAGCAGCAGCAGATCGTGCTGCGCGATATTTTGGCCAGGCTGGAGCAGGAGCGGGCGGGCCGGGCGTCACAAGGCGGGGGACAGGGCTGATGGGCCAGTTGGAGGCGCCACAGGTTTTGATTGGGGCCGGCTGCCCGCATGCGACGGTTACACGCTATCGCTGCCTGCACCTGCAGGAGCAGTTGGCGGCGAACGGGATCGCGGCGACGGTGGAGGAGTGGTATGACCCCAGCCGGATCGATGGCCGCCGGGAGCTGCCGGAGCGGGCGCTGGTGCTGCAGCGCGTGGCGTTTACGCCTGCGCTGGGGAGCTGATCGACCGCATGCACGCGGTGGGGCGGCCGGTAATCTTTGACGTCGACGACCTGGTGTTTGAGCCGCAGCTGGCGCCCTGGCATCGGGGCGTCGCCAACCTGCCGCCGTCCGAGCAGGCGCTGTATGTCGAAGGCGTGCAGCGCTACCTGGCTACGCTTGAACGCTGCGACCACGTGCTGACGGCGTCGCCGCTGCTGGCGGAGCTGGCGGAGCGGCACGGGGTGGCGGCCCATGTCCATCGCAACGCGCTGGGCGAGGAGATGATGGCGTGGGCGGGGGAGCTGTACGGGCTGAGGTACGGCGATGGAGGGCAGGCGAGGACGCCTGCGGTCCGGGGAGCGAGGCTGGTGCTGGGGTATGGGAGCGGCACGCCGACGCATGATGTGGATTTTGCGGAGGCGGCGCCGGCCGTGATCGACATTCTCACGCGCTATCCGCAGGCCGAGCTGTGGATCGCCGGGCCGATGCTGCTGCCGGACGAGCTTGGCAGCGTTTGGGGCGCGTGTGCGGCGGTTTCCGCTGCTGCCGTGGCGCGAGTGGTTTGAGCTGGCGGCGCAGATCGACATCAACCTGGCGCCGCTGGAGATGAACAACATCTTCTGCCGGGCGAAGAGCGAGATCAAGTTTGTCGAGGCGGCGGCGCTGGGAGTTCCGACCGTGGCGTCGCAGATCGACCCGTTTGCGGCGGCCATCACACAGGGGAGAGACGGCTTTCTGGCGGCCGGCACGCCCCAATGGATTCAACACCTCGACAGCCTGGCGGCGGATGCGGAGCTGCGCCGGCGCGTTGGACGAGGCGGCGCGGGCGACAGTCGTAGAGCGTTACAGCCCGCAGGCGCGGGCGGCGGAGCTGGCGCAGCTGCTGCCGGAGATCCTCAAGACGAGGGCAGGAAGACGCATGGAAGCAGAGCAACCGATGCAGGCGAACGAGCAGGCCGAACAGCAGGGCGGCGAACGCCGGACCTCCAGGAAGTGGACACCTCCGGAGGACAGGCTTCCAGGAAGGGTGTCTTCCAGGAGGACCCCCTTCCTGGAAGAGGCGGGGGAGGGGTTTACGCCGCTGACGATTCATTGGATTGTGAGCGAGCCGATTGCGGGGTCGGGGGGGCATGCGGGGATTTTTCGCATGATCCGGCACCTGGTGGACTTTGGGCATGTGTGCCACGTGCATATCGTGCCGATCCACTTTATGCACCGCTACAGCCCGGCGCAGATCGAGCATTGGGTGAACGAGCAGTTTGTCGCCGACGGGCGCCATCTACCACCAGTGGAGCGGGCAGATCGGGCCGGCGGACGCCACGGTCGCCACCTACTGGCGCACGGTGCCGCTGCTGCTGCAGCTGCCGATGCCGGGCCGTCGCTACTATTTTGTGCAGGATTTTGAGCCCTATTTCTACCCGTGGGCACGGAGTATATCCAGGCGGAGAACAGCTACCGGCAGGGGCTGCACTGCCTCACGCTGGGACCGTGGCTGGCGAAGCTGATGCGCGAGCGATACGGCGCGGGGGCAGACCACTTTGATTTTTCGGTCGACACGGAGATCTATCGCCCGGCTCCCGGTGGCAGGCCGGCGCACCTGCGGGTGGCGTTTTATGCCGCGGCCGAGCACGCCGCGGCGGGCGTATGAGCTGGGGATGGAGGCGCTGCAGCTGGTCAAGCAGCGCAGCCCGGGGGTGGAGATCGTGTTCTACGGCGCCCAGACGGTGCCGCCGCCGCCGTTTTCGTATACCAACGCCGGGCTGCTCAACCCGTGGGAGCTGGCGACGCTGTTTGCCAGCTGCGACGTGGGGCTGGTCTTCTCGACCACCAACCCTTCCTTTGTGCCCTTTGAGATGATGGCCTGCCGCTGCGCGGTGGTGGACCTGGCATCAGAACGGGTGGAAGGGCTGCTGGAGGACGGCGTCAACTGCCGGCTGGCGGAGCCGACGCCCGAGGGAGTGGCGGCGACCGTGCTGGACCTGCTGTGGAACAAGGAGCAGCGGGCTAGCATCGTCGAGACGGCTTACCAGCAGGTGAAAGACATGTCGTGGCAGCACTCGGCGCGGCAGATCGAGGCGGTGCTGCTGCGGCACACGCCGCCGGAACAGCGCGTGGCGTACCGCGAGGCGAGCGGCGACGACATCGACATGCTGGCCTGGCAGATCCACCAGCTGCTGGATGCGGGCGGCGACAATACCGCCTTGGTCGATGCCCTGCGCAGCACGCTCTACCGCACGCTGGCGGAGAAGGCGATGCTCGTGCAGCACGTGCAGGAGGTGGAGCAGCGGCTCTCCGCAGCGCAGGGCGGCGGGGCCGGCGCGCCGGTGCGGGCGGCGCTGCAGCCGATCACGGACAAGCTGCTGGACAACACGCCGGCCTGGCTGCTGGGCAGCGCACTGCTGAGCAAGCTGCCGCTGGACCAGGCGCCGCTCTGCCAGTCGTTCCGCGCCGACCGCTCGCACCTGCGCCGCATCGAGCTGCGGTTTGCGCCGCGGGCGGCCGTGCACACAGGATCGATCCGAGTTTCGCTATACGAAGGCGACACAGAGGGGCAAACTGGTTGCGAGCGAGCTGCTGAGTGCGGCGGAGGTGCCGCTCGACCGGCCGGTGGGTGTCGATTTTGCGACGCAGGTGGATTCATACGGCAAGACGTATACACTGTGCGTGGCGGCGGGGGAGCTGAACCGGCAGCCGCCGGCGATCTGGCACTTCCGCCAGGTGCAGCATGCGGACGCGCAGCTGCAGGCGGGGGATGACCGGAGCGTAGGCGGGGAGCTGGCGATCCAGCCTTTCTACGGCGAACACCCGCCGCTGCTGCCGGCGCGGCAGGGGCCCGAGAACTGGAACGCGCCGATCCGGCTGGCGCCGACTGTGGCGCGCGAGGTGGCCGGGCGGCAGGGGCAGGAGGCGGCACGCCTGGCGGGCCAGGCGCGCAGTGCGCTGCAGCAGCGTGGGGTCCTGGGGCTGGCGCGTGAGATGATCAACTACGTGCAGTGGCAGCTGATGCAGCGCGGGCAATGACGCAGACAGTAACGGACGCAGCTTCCGGCACCCCCGTGACAAGCCAGCCCGGTCGTACGCCCCGACTGCTGATCATCAGCCACGACGTCGTCGGCGCCAATATGGCGGGACCGGGCATCCGCTACTATCACCTGGCGCGGGTGCTGGCCAAGCATGTGCAGACTACGCTGGCGGCGCCCGTACAAGACGAAGCCGGCTCCCAGCAAGCAGCGGCCGGCGATATCCCTTTTGCCGTGACCCCCTACCGGCGCGGACAGTGGGAGACGCTGGCGGCGCAGGTGGCGCAGGCGGACGTGTGCCTGTTTCCGTCGGACGTGGCGGACGAGCTGCCGCAGCTGGCGGAGAGCCGCGCCTGCCTGGTGGTGGACGGCTATGACCCGCTGATGGCGGAGTGGCTGGCGCTCAGCCGCAGCGCCCGGCGCGGGCCAGAGCAGGTGGCCCAGTGGCGAGTCGACTGGCACGTGCGGATGGAGGCGCTGGCGCGGCAGTACCGGATCGGCGACTTTTTTGTCTGCGCCAGCGAGCGGCAGCGGGACTGGTGGCTGGGGCTGCTGGAGGCGTCGGGGCGCATCAACCCGGCGACATTTGACGCCGACCCGTCGCTGCGCCGGCTCGTGGACGTCGTGCCCTACGGGCTGCCCGAGCACCCGCTGCCGCCGGCCAAGCCGGCGATCAAGGGCGTATGGCCGGGGATCGAGCCGGACGACCGGCTGGCGCTGTGGGGTGGGGGGCTGTGGCCGTGGCTGGACCCGCTGACGGCCATCCGGGCCGTGGCCCTGCTGCGGGAGCGGCACCCGCGCCTCAAGCTGGTGTTTCCAGGCACGCGCCATCCCAACCCCACGATGGCGGGGATGCCCAACCAGGTGGAGGCGGCCAAGGCGCTGGCGGCGGAACTCGGCGTGATGGATACGGCGGTGTTCTTTGGCGACTGGGTGCCCTATGCGGATTGGCCGCACGTGCTCCAGGAGAGCGACGTGGCGCTGACGCTGCATTTTGACACGGTGGAGACGCGGCTGGCGTTTCGCAGCCGGGTGTTGGAGTACATCTGGGCGGGGCTGCCGATCGTGGCGACGGCGGGCGACGCCACCAGCGACCTCCTGGCGGGGCACGGGCTGGGCGTGGTGGTGCCGGTGGGCGACACGGCGGCGGTGGCGGCGGCGATCGACCGGCTGCTGTCCGAGCCGCGGGGGGAGCGGGCGGCGGCGTTTGATGCGGCGCGCGGAGGCGTTGAGTTGGGAGCGGGCGGCCGAGCCGCTGGTGCGCTTCTGCCGGGCGCCGGTGCATGCGCCGGACCGGGTGGAGGAGATGCAGGGGGGCGAGGCGTACGTGGACCCCACGCTGCCGCTGCGGGCGGAGAGGGATTATTGGCGGAGCCTGGCCGAGGGGTATGCGAACGGGCGGGTGATGCGCGCGGTGAATTGGGTGAATGGTGGGATGCGGCGGATGGTGGGGAAGTGATCGGCGGAGCGGGACCGCAGCGAACGTCGGGCGGCCGCACCGAATGAATTCGGTGCTAGCACATGCGAAACCGGCTAAAGCCGGTTGGGTGGGGGCGGGCCGGTGATGCGGGGCGGGCGGTTGGCTGGTGAAGATCGATAGAGGTTTGTACCTGAGGTTTGGGGTAAGGTGTGCTATAGTGCAGCCAATTATGGGAATACATCTGCCCGGCAGGATTGAGGGCCGGGAGTTGGGGAATGCGTTATGCTGAATCGCAGCAAATTGGATCGTTGGTGTGATGCGGTGCTGGAGGCGGGGTGGCTGGCCGCCGTGGTGGTGGCGCCGCTCTTTTTTAATGTGTTTTCGAGCCGCGTGTTTGAACCGGATAAGATCAGCCTGATCCGGACGCTGGCCTTGACGATGGCGGTGGTGTGGCTGATCAAGGTGGCCAACGGCGGGTTTGCCTGGCTGCCGGCGGCGCCGTCGGGGCTGCCAGGGACAGCAGGCAGCGGCCAGGGTGCAGCCGGGGTGAAGACGGCCGGAATGGCGGCGGTCCCTGCAACGGCGGCGGGGGGAACGCTGGATGCAGCCGCTGTGGGTTCGGAGGAGTTTGCGGGGCAGAACTGGCGCGGGTTTGTGCGCAACCCGTTTTTTATTCCGGTGGCGCTGCTGATTCTGGCGTATTCGCTCAGCACGCTCTTTAGCGTGGCCGGCTTTGTCAGCTGGTTTGGGTCGTACCAGCGGCTGCAGGGGACGTATACCTTCTTCTCCTATGTCCTGATCGGCGGGCTGACGGCGGCGACGCTGCGGCGGCCGGAGCAGGTGCGGCGGCTGCAGCATGCCATTATCGTCGTGGGGCTGGCCTGCTCGATCTACGGCGTGGTGCAGCACTACGACATCGACCCGCTGCCGTGGGGCGGCGACACGACCACGCGCGTGGCGGGGAACGCCGGGAACTCCATCTTTCTGGGGGCGATGCTGATCATCACGTTCTTCGTGACGCTGGAGCGGGTGTTCAGCAGCTTCGTGCGGCTGCTGGGCATCGGGCAGCCGGTCGGGGCGGACACGCAGGATTGGCAGACATCGCTGGCGGGCGGCGCCTACCTGTTTGTGCTGCTGGTGGAGATCGTGGCGATCGTCTGGACGCAGAGCCGCGGCCCCTGGCTGGGGCTGTTCTTTGGCGTCTACCTGTTTGTCCTGCTCACGCTCAGCGCGGTGCGGCCGCGCTTCTACCGGCAGATGACGATCATCTGGGTGGCGCTTGGCCTGGGCGGCGCGCTGTTCCTGATCGCGCTCAACACGGTGCCGGCGCTCAGCGGCGTGCGCAAGGCGCCCTATGTCGGCCGCCTCGTCAGCATTCTCGACCTGGACGAAGGCACGAACAGGGTACGCACGTTGATCTGGGAGGGGGCGTCGCACCTGGTGGTGCCGCACGAGCCGCTGACCTTCCCCGACGGCGAGCAAGACGCGCTCAACATCGTGCGCCCGCTGATCGGCTACGGCCCCGAGGCGATGTGGATCGCCTACAACCGCTTCTACCCGCCGGCGCTGGCCAATGTCGAGGCGCGCAACGCCAGCCCCGACCGCTCGCACAACGAGACGTGGGACAGCCTGGTGGTGACGGGGCTGTTTGGCTTTCTGGCCTACACGGCGGTCTTCCTGACCATCTTCTACTGGGCGCTGCGCTGGCTCAACCTGATCCGGACGCGGCGCGACAAGATCCTGCTGGCGATCATCATGGCGATCACGGTACCGCTCGTCCTGCTGGCGCTGCTGGCCTACGACCAGTGGCGGCTGCGGCTGTTTGGCGTGGCCGTGCCGTTTGGCCTGATGCTGGGCTATGGCATCTATGTGACGGTGGCGGCATTCGACAAGAGCTACGAGCGGCCCGACCGCAACGAGCTGCCGCGGCAGATGCTGATCATTGCCCTGCTGTCGGCCATCATCGCCCACTACATGGAAATCCACTTTGCCATCGCCATCGGCGCCACGCGCACGCTCTTCTGGGTGCTGGCGGCGACGCTGATGGTGGTCGGCATGCGCCTGGCGCAGCCGCAGCCGGCCGAGATCGCCGAGCAGATGGACCCTGAGGCCGAAGCAGCCGCGGCTGCAGAACAGGCTGCGGCAGAGAAAGCGGCGACCGCGGCAGCGGCAACTGTCGGCAGGCGGCAAGAGCGGCAAGGGCAAAGGCAAGTCGCAATCCACTGCTGCGGCCAAGGCCGCAGAAGCTGCGAAGGCGGCGCAGTCACGCCGGGCCGGCCGCAAGAGGTATGAGCGGGGTGCCGTTCCTGCCGGCGACGATCATGACCGACGTGCTGGTGTTCATCACATTTGTCTACATCTACACCACCAACGCCGGCGGGCGTGCAGGATGCGTTCAGCGTCCTCTGGCGCAGCATCACCTATGATCCCTCCAAGGACGTGAACAGCCCGGCGATACTCTTCCTGCTCTTCTTTACCTGGTTGATTGCGGCCACGATCGGGCTGGCGGCGCGAGTCGCTGGCGCACAAGCGGGCGCCGGGGACGAGCTGGTGGGTGCGCGGCTATGCGCTGCACGCCGCGATCGTCTGGGGCGCGTGGCTTGTGTACGGGCTGTGGCAGGCGGCCCGGCTGGTGCCGATGCAGGCGACGCCCGGCATGACCAACCAGCAGTATCTCGACCTGCAGTTGGACCGGGTGGCCGGACACTTTGGGCTTTATACAGGGATCTGCTGGTTACGTGGGTGCTGGTGGCGGGGACGGTCTATGCCTGGCCGTGGCTGCGGGGGAACGCCGTGCCGGTCGTGCGGCGGCCGCTGCTGGCGGGACTGGCGGGGGCGGCGGGGGCCGTGCTGGTCATCTTCCTGGTGATCACGGTCAACATCAACCTGGTCAAGGCCGACATCGTCTACAAGCAGGGGCAGCAGTTTGACCAGCAGGGCAACTGGCTGAGCAGCATCGAGCTGTACCGTCGGGCGCTGGCGACGCGGCAGACCGAGGACCAGTACATGCTCTTCCTGGGCCGCGCCCTGCTCGAACAGGCCAAGCAAGCGCAAGATACCGGCACCTATCAGCTGCCGACGCAGCCGACGCTCAACGACGTGCTCGCGCTCAACCCGGACGAAGTGGCGCAGATGAGCCAGGGCGAGCTGCTGCGCGCGGCCGAGACCGTGCTGCTCGACGCGCAGCACGTCAACCCGCTCAACACGGACCACACCGCCAACCTGGCGCGACTGTACCGCACCTGGGCCGACCTGGCGTCGGGCGATCCAACCGCCCGGCAGGAGCTGCTGCAGAAAAGCATTGCCATGTATGACAAGGCCGTGATGCTCAGCCCTAACGCGGCGCACCTGTGGAACGAACGCGGCAACGCCTTTGCGGCCGACGGCGACGACACGCAGGCGCTGGCCTCGTACGAGAAGAGCCTTAGCATCGACAAGCTGTTTCGAGCAGACGTACCTGCTGCTGGCGGATGTATTCGAGCGCACGGGGCAGAAGGATAAGATCGTGCCGCTGCTCGACCAAGGCATCGACATGTTTGTGAAGGCAAACTTACCCAGCCCGACGACGCAGCTGCTCTCCTATCTGAGCGTGGCACAGGCGCGACAGGGCGATCTGGCAGGAGCCGTGGCCACCAATCAGCGGCTGCTGGAGCTGGTGCCCGGCAACGTGGCGGCGATGCGCAACCTGGCGATCCTGGCACGTGACCAGGGCAAGCCGGACGAGGCGATGCAGTGGGTCAACCAGGCGCTGGCGGCCGCGGGGCAAAATGGGGCCGACCTGAAGTCCCTATACCAACTCGCCGCCGAGCTGTACCAGGCGCAGGGCAACACCACCCAGGTCATCACGCAGTATGAGAACATCCGCCAGGTCGATCCTAACGACGCGACTGCGTTGAGCACGCTCAGCGGGCTGTATGTGGCGACGGGCAATGATGCCAAGGTGATCGAGATCGAGCAGCAGCTGATGCAGCTGGATCCGCAGAACTATCAACACCCGCTGGCCGTGGCGCAGGCCCTGCTGCGCCAGCAGCGCAACCAGGAGGCGCTCTCGTTTGCGCAGCAGGCATTGGCGCTGGCGCCCGATGATGCGAAGGCGGCGATCCAGCAGCTGGTTACGCAGTTGGGAGGCGGTTGAGATGCCTGAGCAGGTGTGCGCCAGAGCGCCGAGGTGATGTGGAAGTGATTCTGGCGAATTGATGGTGTGGATGGGGGGTACGGGGTCGGGTATGACTTCACTGCTGCTGATTGGGGCGATGGCGCTGGTGGTGGCGATTGCGGTGACGCCGCTGATGCGCCGGGTGGCGCTGCAGACGGGGACGGTGGACAAGCCGGCCGCGCGCAAGATTCATGCCAGCCCCGTGCCGCTGCTGGGCGGCGCGGCGATCTACCTGGCGTTTGTCCTGGTGCTGATCTTCTTTGGCGAACAGGAGTATATCAGCCAGGTGGTCGGCATCTTTGTGGGCGCCACGCTGATGAGCTTTATGGGGATCGCCGACGACCGCTGGGGGCTGGGATCGTATGTGAAGCTGGCGGGGCAGCTGCTGGCGGCGGGGATCCTGGTGTACACGGGGGTGCAGATCCGCATTTTTGGCGGCTGGGTGGACGTGGCGCTGACGATGCTGTGGGTGGTGGCGATCACCAACGCGTTTAACCTGCTGGACAACATGGATGGGCTGTCGGCGGGAATAGCCATGATTGCGTCCACGTACTTTCTGCTGCTGGCGGCGATGAGCAACCAGTACCTGGTGGGGGCATTGGCGGCGGCGCTGGCGGGGGCGTGTGCGGGTTTCCTGTTTTACAACTGGAACCCGGCGCACATCTTCATGGGCGATGCGGGCAGCCTGTTTATCGGCTTTCTGCTTTCGGCGCTGGCGATCAAGCTGCGATTTCCGGCGAACAGCTATGTGGTGACGTGGATGATCCCGCTCATGGTGCTGGCGCTGCCGATCTTTGACACGACGCTGGTGTTTATCAGCCGGCTGCGGCGGGGCAAGAACCCGCTGACGACGCCGGGCAAGGACCATATCAGCCACCGGCTGGCGCACCTGCTGGGCAGCCGGCGCGAGGCGGTGCTGGTGTGCTACCTGATCGCGGGGGCGGTCGGGTTGGCGTCGGTCTACGTGTCACAGGCGAACCTGCCGGCGGCGCTGCTGCTGGGTGGGGCGGTGTTCCTGGCCGGGGTGCTGGGGATCTGGGCGCTGGACTTCCGGCATGGCGGGGTGCGGCCGGGGTAAGAGCGAGCGTGTGGAGGATGAACTCGGTGTGGGCGCGCGGCGGGTGGATTCGTGCCGAGGGCCGTGGGGGAGTTCGATGCGAGCGCGTGGCGGGTGGATTCATGCCGGGGCCGTGGGGGTTCGATGTGAGCGCGTGGCGGGTGGGTTCGTGCCAGGGGCCGCACCGAATGAATTCGGTGCTAGTGGATGCAAAACCCACTGAAGTGGGTTGGGAAGCGATCGCGCGCTAGACACACGGGGGTGGGTGAGGGATGGCGTATTGGCGGTTGTTTTATCATCTGATTTGGGCGACGAAGGGGCGGGAGGCGTTGATTACGGAGGCTGTGGAGGGGCGGTTGTATCCGTATTTGGTCAACAAGGCCGGCGAGATGGGGATGGCGGTGCTGGCAATCAATGGGTGGACGGAGCATGTCCATATGGTAGTTGCGATTCCGCCGAAACTGTCGGTTGCGGAGGTAATGAAGACGTTGAAGGGTGCCAGTTCGCACGACCTAAATCACCTTAGTTCGGCCTTGGATGTACGCACGCCACATTTTGCCTGGCAGCAGGGGTATGGCGCGCTTACGGTTGGGGAGCGACACTGTCCCATTGCAGTTGAGTATGTGCTGCGGCAGAAGGAGCACCATGCCAACCAGACAACCATCCACCGCTTGGAATGGTGCGATGATGCGGAGGATGGGGTGGCCGTGCCTGAGGCGCAGGGCCAGGTGATTGTGCCGAGGTTGGCTGAGGGGAAAGCTAGTTACGACGGCGTGGATGCGTGGGATGAGGACGTGCCGTTTTAGGGGTACACGGGAGGGTGCGCCGATGGGCGCACCGAATGAATTCGGTGCTAGGGGATGCAAAACCGGTTAAAACCGGTTGACGTGGGCGCAGGTGGCCGATTGCGCCAACCCACTTCAGTGGGTTTTGTGTTTGGGTAGCACCGAATTCATTCGGTGTGGGCGGTGGTGATGGTGGCGGGAGGCACGGATGGCGACGACAGTGGCGGAATTGGACGCGGCGCGTTTGAGGGGCCGCGGCGCATGCGGATGGACGAGGTGGTGGCTTCGGAACGGCTGTTCCGGGCTTGCTTTGGGGCGCCGGCGCTTGAGGATGAGGCGGGGGTGCTGGCCAGGTACGTGCCGCCGCGCGAAGGGGGGATGTATGTTATCGCCCATGAAGGCAGGCTGGTGGCGCAGATCGATACGTTTCACGACCGGATCAAGGTCTATGACGGGGAGATCCGGGTGGGCAGCGTGGGGGGCGTGTGCACGCATCCTGAATACCGCGAGCGGCGGCTGGCGGGGCGGCTGATGGAGTACTGCGCGCAGGAGCTGGTCGACGGTGGTGCAAATTTACTGCTGATTTCGGGCGGGCGAGGGCTCTATACGCGCCTGGGTAACGTGCCGCACGGCCGCTTTTTGAGCTTTGCCATCACCTCACCGCAGAGCGAGCAGCTGCCGGCGGCGGAGGAGGCTTGTGGTGCGCAGGGCAACGCCGGCCGATGCCCTGGCGTGCAGCAGGCTGTATGCTGCGGAACCGGTGCACTTTGGCCGCACGTATGCCGATTTTGCGAAGGCGCTGCAGGATCCGCCAGGGAATACGTATGTGTATGCCGACCGCTGGATGATCGAGCGCACAGGTGAGGCGGTGGCTTATCTTTGTTTGGGAAGCCCCTGGCGCGAGGAACTGGCGGCGGGAATTCGGCATGTGGGCGAGTATGCGGGCAGCCGCACGGCGATAGCGGCAGTGCTTGGCACGCTTTTTGCGGTCGGGGGCGTGCGGGAGCTGACCTGGTCGGTCGCCTGGCAGGAGAGCGAGTTGATCCAGCTGCTGCAGGCGAGCGGGTACCGGGCGGAACTCGCGCCGCTGGACGGCCACACCTACCGTATTCTTAACTTCCCGGGATTTATGGCTGACTTGCGGCCTGTTTTGAGGGCGCGGCTGCCGGCAGATTTGCTGCGCGGGCTACGGTTTGAGCAGAGCGGGCCGCTGTTTGGTGGATTGGGAGAGGATCGGTATGCGATTGTGCGCGGACCGGACCGGCTTGAGCTGGATGGGGCGGCGATGACGAGGCTGGTGATGGGGAGCGCTGAGGGTGATGAGCCGGTGCAGCTCCCAGGTACGCTGGCGGACGTGGTGCCGGTGCTGTTCCCGCTGCCGTCGTTTTTGCCGGGGTTGAATTATCACTGAGTCGAATCCAGAGTGAGATCTACAACACATCAGCGCACGTGGGCGGGCGCACTGAACGGGATGTGGCGTGAGAGGAGGAGGCATGCTTCAGGTCAACGAGGCGCTGTTTGAGGAGACCACGCACTCGCCGTCACTGATCGACCTGGTGGGATACGAGCAGGCGCGCGAGATTGTCGATTTCTGCTTTATTGCCAACCCATATTATCCGACACAGGCGATGGTCGAGGAGCTGGCGCGGCGGTTGCCGGAGCTGATCCGCAGCTATCCCTCCAGCAACCCGATGATCAGCGCGCGGCACCTGGCTGCCGTCCTGCATGTGGATCCACACCATCTGATCGTCGGCAATGGCGCGACCGAGTTGATCACCGAACTGTGCCACCGGCTCGTACCGACGATCGGCGTGCCGGTGCCTACGTTTGGGGAATACACCGAGAAGATCGATGCGGCACGGCTGCGGCTGTATCCGCTGGACGCGGCGCGCAATTACCAACTCGACCTCCCGGCATACCTGGGCTGGCTGCAGCAGGAGAAGCTGCACGCGGCATTGGTAATCAATCCGCACAATCCGACCGGACAGCTGTTTGGCCTGACCGAGATGCAGGCGTTTCTAGAGCAGGCACGTGGGCTGAACCTGGTGATCGTGGACGAGTCGTTTATCGATTTTGCCGGCGAAGAGGTACCGTCGCTGCTGCACACCGCCGAACGCTACCCGAACCTGGTGCTGGTGCGCAGCATGAGCAAGCACTGTGGGGTGCCGGGGCTGCGGCTGGGCTACTGCTACAGCGGCAGCGAGCCAATGATCGGTCAGCTGCGCAATTCGCTGCCGACCTGGAACATCAACACCCTGGCCGAGTTTTACCTCAGCCTGCTGCCGGCCACCGATGCCGAATACCATGCCTCACGCCTGCGCGTGCTGCAAGACGTGCGCTCGCTGTACGGCGAGCTGGCGCGCATTGAAGGCATCATGGCTTACCCGACGGGCGCGAACTTTGTCTGTTTCCGGGTGGACACCGGCAGCACGGCGCGCCAGGTGCAGCGGCGGCTGCTGGTCGAGCACGGTCTCTACGTGCGCGACTGCTCGAACAAGGTGGGGATGGATCGCTATCACATCCGTGTGGCCTCGCAAGGGCGCGAGAATGATCGGCGGCTCGTCGAAGCGCTGCCGCTGGTTCTACATGCGGAGTAGATTTTCAGTGCGCCAAGTGCTGTATGTCACACACCGCTGATACAACATGGCACATAGATGCTGTTTTGGAGGTGCGTCATGGCGAGGAATATCTTGAGATTTGACGTGGAGTTGGCTGGCGGCTTGGATACATAGGTGACTAACATTCAAGAGTACCTGCCGGCGCAACTGCGCCTGCTGCTTACCTTGGGCAATGAGAAGAAGGTGGTTGGCTTGGAATGGCCGGGGCACATTGGTACAGCATTAATGATTGCTGCATGGTGGCAGGCGTGGATTCGTGCGAGTCCGCATCTGTGCGATAATCGGGGCAGGAATGTTTGCCATGGCTGCCGCTCACGATTGGGCAGCCTTATTCGATAAAGGAGACCCTGTGAACGATTATTTGCATAAAAACCGCCGCTGGGGGCGTGCTGCTGACGCTGCTGGTTGTGACGGCGCTGGTTATCGCAGCGTGCGGTGGCGGCAGCGAGCCGGCGGCCACGGCCGTGCCCGCCGCGGGCGACGCAGCAGCGACAACGGAAGCAGCAGCGACGACAGAGGCGACCGGCCAGGATGCCGCAGCCTCGGGCAGTGTGACCGACACGACGGGCACGGCAGCTACCGGGACGGAGACTGAGACGCAAGCGGCCGCAGTCACGCCGTATCCGACGGTGCCGCCGCCGGCCGAGGTGGCGCAGGGCGGTGCCAGCGACAAGGCACCGGCCGAGCGCGCCGACATGTACAGCGCGGCGCCGGAGATGACGATCGACCCGGCCAAGTTCTACTATGCCACGTTTAAGACGGATAAGGGCGATATCAAGGTGCAGCTGTTTGCGGACCGCGCACCTGAGACGGTCAACAACTTTGTCTACCTGGCGAACGAGGGCTTCTATAACGACACGACGTTCCACCGCGTGATCGAGGGCTTTATGGCGCAGGGCGGCGACCCGACGGGCACCGGCGCGGGCGGCCCCGGCTACCAGTTTGCGGACGAGATCTGGCCGGGTACGGCATTTGATCGCCCGGGCCTGCTGGCGATGGCCAATGCCGGCCCCGGCACTAACGGCAGCCAGTTCTTTCTCACCTTTGGCCCGACCGAGTGGCTGAACGGCCAGCACACGATCTTTGGCGAAATCGTCGAAGGCATGGACGTGCTGGACAAGATCACGCGCGTCGAGCCGGGTGCGGGCCAGACGGGCGACAAGCTCTACACGGTGACAATCGAGGAGAGCGACACGAGCAACCTGCCGACGCCAACCCCGCTGCCGCCGACGCCGACCCCGTTTGCCCCCAGCGCCGGCCTGGGTGCGGACCGGCCGCTGGCTTCCGTGCCGCTGGAAGAACGCGCGGGCTACTTCAATTCGGCGCCCGAGAACACGCTGGACACGAGCAAGGGCTACACGGCCACCATCACCACGTCACAGGGCGAGCTCGTGGTGGCGCTGTTCGACGACGACGCCCCGGTAGCGGTGAACAACTTTGTGACGCTGGCCAACCTTGGCTATTACGACGGCACGCCGATCAACGACGTGGCGCCGGGCGAGCTGGTCGTGCTGGGTTCGCCGACGGGGGATCCCTCGGCGGACGTCGGCTACACGATCAAGCCTGAGGTGAGCCTGCCGATCACGCCGACCGTCGGTTCGGTGGCGTATCGCTCGGTGGGGCAGGACCAGGACGGTTCGATCGTGGCGAGCGGCAGCCAGCTCTACCTGGCCGTCACGGCGCCGCCGGCGGACGTGAACACCTCGTACAGCTTCTTTGGGCAGATTGTTTCGGGGCAGGATATTCTGCCGAGCCTGACCGTGAGCGACACGATCGAGTCGGTGACGGTGGAAACGAAGTAGGGAAACGAAGTAGGTTGTAGGTTCGAGAGTAGAAAGGCCCGCCCCGGGTTGCCGGGGCGGGCCTTTTTTGTGTGGCAGCGGCGCGGGAGAGGCATGTCCCGGGGACGGCGGAAGGTGAACTTCCGCATAACGTCCCCGGGACATAGGGCAGCGGTTACTGCAGGTGGGCCTCGAGGAACCAGAGCCACTTGTCGAGGTCGCGCGAGATTTCGGTGAAGAGATCGGCGGTGTCGGCGTCGCCGGCTTCGTCGGCGGCGTCGATGGCTTTGCGCGTGCTGGCGGCGAGGGCGGCGTAGCGGTCGACGAGGCACTGGACGCTTTCCATGCTGTCGGTGGCGGCGGCAGGATATTCGGGCAGGCGGGTGTTTTCGGCAGCCATGCGGGCGGTGCCCATGGCGACGCCGCCGAGGGCCGTGGCGCGTTCGGCGATCTCATCCACATAGTCTTCGATGCCTTCGGCCAGGGTGTCGTACAGCAGGTGGAGCTGGTAGAACTGGGGGCCCTTGACGTTCCAGTGGGCCTGCTTGGTCTGGCTGAAGAGGTCGAAGGTGTCGGCAAGCTGCTGGTTGAGCAGTTCGATCACCCGCGCCCGGGTGGCCTGGTCGAGGTCATTGTGGGTCGTGACTGTCTTCTGTTTTGGCATGTTCGATGCTCCCATCGGGTCGGTGATTTTGGTCATTGCGCGGAACAGGACGGTGCGCAGCGGCGGCGCTTGCTGGATCCAGGATAGCAGCAGGAGAGCGGCGCGTCAGTAGCCAGATTCCCAGAGTGGAGAACAGAAGGGGATACAAAGGACGCTTGCGACGCCAGGAGAGTCGCACGTGGGCGTGCGAACGAAACGGATGACGTTTGACGAGGTGCTAGGCGGGCAGCGTGATGGTAAACCGGCTGCCGCCGCCGGGCGTGCTGTCCACGGCGAGGGTGCCGCCCAGGAGGTGGACCATCTCGTGCACATAGGCAAGGCCCATCCCGATCCCGTCGTACTGGCGTGCCAAGGTGCCGTCGGCCTGGGCAAACGGCTTGAGGATGTGCTCGATCTGGCCCCCGGCGATGCCGATGCCGGTATCCCAGACGATCAGATCGGCGGTAGCGGGCACCGTCCCGATGCGGGCGGCGAGGCCAATCTGGCCGCCTTCCGGCGTGAATTTGACGGCATTATCGAGCAGGCGCTTGAGGATGCTGGCGAGGGCCGAGGCATCGCTCACGATGGTGAGGTCGACCGGATCGACACACACGGAGACGGCCAGGCCCTTGGCGGCCGCCTTGTGCTGCTGAGAGACGGCGCAGATGTTGAGCAGGTTGGCCAGATCGCAGGGCTCTGCCTGCAGCGGAACTTTGCCGGAGATAAGGTGCGTGTAGCTGAGAATGCCGTTGATGACGTACAGCAGCCGGTTGCCGCTTGCGGTGATCCCCTGCACGTAGACGGCCTGGCGTGGGTTCAGTGGGCCGACAATCTGATCTTGCAGGGTTTCGGCCAGGCTGAGGACGCCGGTCAGGGGCGTGCGCAGCTCGTGGCTGATCATCGCCATGAATTCGTCCCGAAGCGCGTTGGCACGCTGGAGATCGTCCACAGCGCGCTGCAGGTCGGCCGTACGCTCTGCCACGCGCTGTTCGAGCACGGCGTTGGCGTCCTGGAGGAGATGTTCGTATTGTTTACGCTCGGTGATGTCGACGGCCATGGTCAAGAGACAGGGCTCGCCGTCTACGTCGATGATGCCAAAGGCTGTCATGATCTCGACGGTGCTGCCGGACTTGGTGTGCACCTGCACCTCGAAAGGCGTGGGGCTGGCCTGCTGCGCGGCGCGGGCGACAACCTCTGCCCTAGCGGCGGGGGACATGATGCCCAGGTCAATGCTGCGCCGGCCAACCAGTTCATCGCGTGTATAGCCGAGCATCTCGAGGTAGGCGGGGTTGGCATCGAGGAAGCAGCCATCGGCAACGCGTGAGATGGCGATGCCGGCCGGATTGGCGGCAAAGGCGCGGGCGAATTTTTCCTCGGAGGCCCGCAGGGCGCGTTCGGCGGCCTTGCGCCGGGAGATATCGCGCACGATCCCGAAACGGCGCCCGCCACTGAGGGAGGCCACCGTAATTTCGACCTCGAGGAGGGTGCCGTCCTTGTGACGCAGCTGACGCTCGAAGGTGGCGGAGCCGTACTGCGCCATCTCCGCGCCAATGGCGACAAAGAACTCCGACGTGACGCCAACCGCTATATCGCTCAGGTGGGTGCCGACGAGCTCAGCGCGCGTGCGACCCAGCAACCGGCAGAAGCGGTCGTTGACTTCGGCGTAGCGGCCGCCAGCGTCGACCGTATAGATGCCGTCGCCGGCCTGGTTGAAGAGCGTCCGGTAATTCTCTTCACTTTCCTTCAGGGCAGTCTCCAGCTGCTTGCGCTTGCTGATGTCGAGGACCAACACCAGAAAACAGGGCACGCTGCCGATATCCAACTGCTCAACCGAGAGGAGGAGATCGACGGCCGCGCCCTCCGCGTTTGTGACCTGTACATCCTGGCCGTGGATAAAGCCCTGGCCCTGGACGGCGTCCCTGACGGCAGCGCTCACGGTGGGCGTTATGATGCCCAGGTCGTCGGGGTTGCGGCCAACAAGCTGGTCGCGGGTAAGGCCGATCATACTGAGGAAGGCGTCGTTGAGTTCGAGAATGTGGCCATCCGCCTGGCGCAGAATGGCGATACCGCCGGGGTTGGCACGGAAGATCTTGGCGAGCTTTTCCTCGCTGGCCTCGAGTTCGGCGGTGCGTGCAATGAAGCCCCCTTCAAGCTCCTGGGCGCGACGTGCTATCTGCGCCTGCTGCTGCCTCCAGCGGGCCAGCAGCCAGGCCGCGGTACCCAGCACGAGAAGGGGCAGGCCGCAGTTGAGCAGCAGGTTAGCGGGCGTACGGATCCCGGTGAACCAGCAGCCGGCGGCGACGAGCAGGCCGGCAAGGGCGGTAATGATGTAGATATCCCGCGGGCGGGCCCAGAGGAAGACCACCAAGATGGGAATGAAGAAGTAGGGCCAGGAATGCGCGCTGAGGCCGGCGACGCGGGAGAGGAAGAGCAGAACTGCCAGCAGGCAGGCAAGCGCCAAAACGAGTGAGGGGCGGAGTGGATGAGTACGCATAGTTCCGAATCTAAAGCCCATCAAAGCGGTGGAGACAGATTCAAGCCTTGGCAAACACGATAGCACAAAACTAGATAACTTGCAATACTGTAAGGGGACGCGTACCGCACCGAATGAACTCGGTGCTAGCGGATGCGAAACCGGTTAAAACCGGTTGGGGGAGGGGGCATGGCCGCCGGGTGGAGGGGGGAAAGGGGTGGGGGAGGGGAGGTCCGGCGCAATGATGCTGCCGATTGCGCCGGACCTTGGGCCTTTATCTCAGGGTGAGGCCTTCGCCGGTGAAGGTGAATTTGTAGCGGATGGGGCCGGCGGCACGGGGGTCGCCCTTGACGACGACGTAGTAGGTGCCGGTGGCGCCGATGGTGCCTTTCCAGTTGGAGTAGCCGCGTGACTCGGAGGTCCGGTACTTGCATTGTTCAGGGTTGGCGGCACCGGCAACTATATTTTCGCAGGCGCTCTGGGAGCGGTCGCCGCCGGTGCAAGCTGGATCGTTGGGATAGTCGTGGCAGAAGCGGTCGAGATCGGCCTTGTTCTGCACCTTGTCGGTCTGGGGGGTGGCGGCGCCGAAGCCCTGGAGCTTCTCGCCGTCCTGCCAGGCCTTGACTTGGTCGCGGTTTACGAGGATCAGCGACACGCCGTTGGCAGGCTCGGCATCGAGGCGGAGGTTGGCCGGCACCTGGTCGTTGCTCTTGTCGTCGTCGCTGTTGCGACTGCTGTCGAAGCTGTACTTAAAGGCAAACCACTGCCATTCGCCGGGCTGGATTGTCATCCACTGGTCGGAGTAGGGCAGGGGCTGCTCGGGTGACGAGGCGCGGGGGGAGGTGTCCTGGCCTGCCGCCTCGTTGGTGGAGCCGGTCATGTCGTCCTGCGCATTCCCTTGGGAGCTATCCTGGGAGCCGCTGCTACCGGTGTCATCCTGAGAATCTTCATCAGAGTTCTGGTTATTGTTCTGATCATCGCTGCCGGGTGCGGGCGGGATTGTGCCCTGGGCCACGGCAGCGGGCGTCCAGGTGGATAAACCACCGGCCAGCAAGCTGACGGCGACGAGGGCGATGGCCAGCAGGCCACCTGCCACCAATTTGTGTGTAGGTTTCATCATTGTGATATACCGTCCTTTAAACTGCCACTTGCAATCCAAACGCGCAGCCGCAGATCGCAGCTGTGCGCCATCCACAATGCGCCCAAGTGCGCCGTATGTGACTATATCTGGATATAGGAGCGCAGTTAGAGATGCGATGCAGAAAGGTGGCAGCGGGCGTAGATGAGGGAATTGCCTTGCTTGCCGGCAACAGAGAGAAGTCCCATGTGGCGGAGGCAGTAAGCCATCTTCTGGGCGACGTGGAGGGGCTGCCCGATAGCCCCGGCGAGGGCGCGGCAGTCGAAGCCGTCGGGGAGATCGGTTGGCAGAAGGGCGGCAAATTCCTCGGCACCGGTCAATGGGATGGCGGTGACGGTGGCGAGCAGGCGGCGGTCGTAGATGCTCCAGCGGCGGCGGCGCCAGCTGCCTTGGCCGTCGTCGCGCCAGATCTGCTCTTCGTGGATGAGGAGGACCTCGAGGCTGAAGTGCGGATGATGGATCGAGGGCGGGCAGGCTGACGAGCTCGGGGAAGATGTCGTAGATGCTCCCGTGCTTGGGCGAGCGGCGGCGGCTGAGAATGTCGCCGCCGGCTGCCATGCGGGCGATGGTGCGCTGCGCGGCGATCGGGAAGACGACGTGGACGGGGCGGGCGGGGAGGAGGACCGCCGAGCTTGGCTTTCATAGCGGCGAGGTGGCGGGTCTGGATCTCGATGCAGCGGTAGTCGGGGGGCCCTCCCTCCGGACTCATAGGGCGTGCGATGTCGACAACGTAGCCGTCGAGGGGATGCTCGAACAGGTCGCCGGGGGCGGCGTAGAGCTGCTTGAGCTGCGCGTGGAGGGATTTTTCGGTGAGTGTGCCGATGTGGGTGGGCATAGGGATCTCGTGAGAACGTCTGTGCTAGGTGCGCGGGTAGTGTACGCCAGATTGGGGGAGGAGGCAAGCACCCGCACCGAATGAATTCGGTGCTAGCCGGAACAAATCCCACTATAGTGGGTTGGGAGGTCGGCCCGTGCGGGACACATTGGGCGAGCGGCGGCTGCGCGAAGGCTTGGGTGAGGGACAACGGTGTATACTTTGGGTATGTGGAATAAACTGGTGATTAGCTTGCTGGCGGCGGTGATTTTGCTGTATTTGCCCAAGGATGTGCAGGCGACGGCGGTGATCGGCGACATTGCGCCGGTGACGCCCGGCAGCATTGAGAAGTACGGCAAGTTTGAAGTGGCATTTACCGTCGCAGGCAGCACGTACAGCAATCCCTACTTTCCGTACGACAGCGCGCCGCCGCCGGGGGTCGCTCCGGGGATCGGCGTTGCGGTGGATGCTTTCTTGCTGGCGCCCGGGCAGGTTAACTGGGGCCAGGCGCAGCGGATCGCCTGCTTCTACTACCAGCCGTATGACGCAGGTACGCTGGTGCCGGAGGGCAGCGCGCAGTGGCGCTGCCGGTTTACGCCTACGGTGGTAGGCACCTGGCAGTATAAGATCCAGGTGACGGACAAGAATGGGAGCGTCCAAAGCACGGTGCACAGCTTTGCCTGTATAGAATCGGCGCGCAAGGGCTTTGTCGAGGTCAGCAAGACCGACCCACGCTTCTTTGCGTTTTCCGATCGGACGCCGTTTGTCACGCCGCTCGTCACCGTCCAGCATATCCGGAGCCAGGGGGACCTGGAGGGGACGATCGCCAAGCTGGGCCAAGGGGGGATTCACTTTATTCGCTGGTTTCCGACCACGGAAGACGCCGACATCAATCTGTACGGCGATTCGATCCTGTCGAGCTGGCGCTTTGGCGGCAGCTACGACGCGGCAGAGCCGGACACCGCGCGCGGGCACACGTGGAGCTACTCGCCCTATTACTACTCTGTCCAAGGCGTTTACCTGCAGAATGGGCAAACCTACCGGCTGTCGCTGCGGGCCAACGTGAGCGGCGAACAGGTGCTCGGAGCGGGAGTAGGCGGCTACGGAGAGTTCTACGCCTGCTCGGCCACGAACACGCAGCACAGCCCCTGTACCACGAAGAAGAGTGGGTGGAACAGCTATGGGCTGACATTTACGGCCACGGCCACGGGCTACACGGACCTCTTTATCCGCGGCCTGTACTTCAGCACGGACGCGCCGGCCCCGTATAACCAGGTGCGCAGCGGCAAGGTGCGGGTCAACGAGGTGGCGCTGCAGCGGGATGAGAGCGGCAGTTGGGGACCCAACCTGGTCGCGCGAGGGGACGCCGACACGCACCTGTATGTGGACCAGAATGAGGCAGCCGTGCTGGACGAGATTCTGCGGTATTCGGAGCAGTATGGGGTCTACCACAAGCTGCCGATCTTTCACAAGAACGACGGAATCCTCAACTATTATGACAAGACCGGCAAGTTGGGGGAAGCGGCCCAGTGTGAATGGGGGTACTGTCCCAACAACTTCTACTCGGGCCAGGGGCAGATGGTGCGCTGGCTCGAGCAGGCGTACATGCGCTACTTCCTGGCCCGGTGGTCGTATTCGCCGGCCATCCATTCGCTGGAGTATGTCAACGAGTCGGACTTCTCGGATCTGGCACTGGATGCGGGGTGGATGTATGCCAAGTATGTGGCGGAGAACAGCGCGCGGCCGATCTTGACCACCAACTCCTTCTGGGGGTACTGGGTGGATGGTTTCTTCAAGGACCCGACGTATGGGCGCTACCTGGATTACTCCGACAAGCACTGGTACGCCAACCGGGAAAAGCATGACGACGAGGTAATCAGCACGATCTGGGATGACACGGTCGCCAATGTGCGGCAGTGTTATAAGCGGTTCAAAGAATACGCCGCCCAGGCTGGGGGCTACCGCAAACCGTTTGTGCGTGGGGAAACCGGGGTGGCGCTGGCGGGCACGGGACCGCTGGATCCGGCGATCGCGGCCGAACCCACGGGGACGTACTACCACAAGAAGGTCTGGGCGCACGTGGGGCTGCTGGGGTACACGTGCGATGGCGAGTGGTATCCCCGCATCTTTGAAGCGCCGCGCAGCGGCAGCTTTCCTAACGCTACGTACGACATCTACAAGATCTATACGGCCTACGAGAGATTTGTGGCCGGCGAGCCGCTCAGCAACGGCAGCCATGTCGACCTGGGCACGGACCTGGCGGGGGATAGTGTCGTGGTCACCTCCAACGCAAGTCTCAGGGCATATGGGTCTAAGGACCCGGCGACCGCACGCGTCCTGATCTGGGTTGACAATGAGAACAACACGTGGCTGAACCCGAAGTATGACACACCGGCGCAGGGGACGCTCACGGTCAGCGGCATGCCGCCCGGCATGTATACGCAGGAGACGTGGGATACCAGGGCAGGAACGTTTACGCAGACAGCGGGTGCGGTCAGGGTAGGGGCAGATGGCGTGCTGCGCTTTAGCGCCAGCACGAGCAAGGATGTGGCATTCAAGTTCTACCGCGGAGAGGCGCCGGCGCCGGAGGCGGCATTGTATTTGCCGGTCGTGCGGCACCGAGTGAATCGGTGGCGGTCGACCGCTGAAGGTGGATGGGCCGGCGGGCAATGACACGAGTTGGCGGGGGAACAAAGGTGGGGCGGCTGCCGTCCCCTATGTGCTTGCGCTTGCGATCGGTTCGGTCTATGATGGGACCGGACAGGGCTTCTCACCCCGCAAGCCTTGCGCCTGTCTGCAACCCATAGGAGGAAGTGTTATGTCCGCATTGTCCCGCTCTTCGACGCGCCGGTACGCCAAGCGGCGCGTTTTCCAACATTTGTGCGCGCTGCTGGTGATCGCCGGAATGCTGCTGGCACCGGCAGGGCCGCTGGTGCAGCGGGCCAGCGCGCAGGATGAACCAGCCCCGGTGGCGCCTGTGGCAGGCGAACGGGGGATGCGTGAGCCTGATGGGGCAAGCCAGGAGGGGAGCAGTGTGAGCCAGGCGCAGACACCACAGACGACGAATGGGCTGACGCTCCTGCTGGGCGAGGGCGCACAGGGCGAAGGCGGCGCGGTGACGGGACCGCCGGTGGCCGAGGGGCAGCCGCT
Source organism: uncultured Chloroflexia bacterium (assembly GCA_963701415.1). Classification (GTDB taxonomy): domain Bacteria; phylum Chloroflexota; class Anaerolineae; order Caldilineales; family Caldilineaceae; genus Fredericiella. The sequence continues at coordinate 324,091 of CAVPAH010000009.1, read as the reverse complement.
GACGGCGGACGGAGACGCAGGCGGTGCTGGGCCGCGCAGAACCGATCAGCGTGACGGGGACGGTGACGGAGGAGTTCCGGCTGCCGCCCGAGTCGCTGCCGCCGCCGGTGGCGGGGACGACGATCACGGAGACTTTCCCGCCTACAGGGACGGAGGCGGCGCCACCGGTGGTGACGAGCGGGCCGCTGGAGGTGCTGCGGTATGCGCCGCAGGGCGAGATCCCGATTGCGCCGTTTCTCAACGTCACGTTCAACCAGCCGATGGTGCCGCTGGCGACGCTCGACGAGCTGAGCGCGGCGGAGGTACCGGTGCAGGTCACGCCGGAGCTGACGGGCGTGTGGAAGTGGCTGGGCACGACGACGCTGTCGTTTGAATATCGGGGCGACGAGCTCAACCGCTTCCCGATGGCGACGGTGTATACGGCGACGATCCCGGCGGGGACCAAGTCGGCGGTGGGCGGCGAGTTGGCGGAGACGGTGACGTGGACCTTTAGCACGCCCCCGCCGGTGGCGGTCACGATGTACCCGACCTATGGGCCGCAGTCGCGCGACCCGCTGCTGTTTGTGGCGTTTGACCAGCACATCGACCCCGCGGCGGTGCTAGCGACGATCACGGCGAGCGCGGGCGGGCAGGCGGTGCCGCTGCGGATGGCGACGCAGGACGAGGTGGCGGCGGACGCGAGCGTGAGCGCCTACAGCCAGTATGCGGGCGAGGGGCGCTGGCTGGCCTTTAAGGCCGCAGCAGCCGTTCCCCGGCGACACGACGGTGACGGTCAACATCGGGCCCGGCACGCCGTCGGCCGAGGGGCCGCTGACGACCAAGGAAGTGCAGTCGTTCAGCTTCCAGACGTATGGGGCGCTGCGCATCACCAACTCGTACTGCGGGTGGCAGGGGAGTGACTGCCCGCCGGGGCAGCCGTTTACGGTCGAATTTAACAACCCGCTGGACCCGAAGAGCGTCAACAACAGCGTGGTGACGGCCGAGCCGCCGATCCAGGGGATGACGGTGGCGGCCTCGCTACAACACGCTCACGATCTATGGGGCGACGGCCGGGCGCACGCAGTACAAGGTGACGATCAGCGGCGACGTGCAGGACACCTTTGGGCAGAAGCTGGGACGAGGCGCAGACCGCTCACCTTCCAGACCGGCAACGCGTCGAGCTATATCACGGGGCCGCAGGGGCCGCTGACGACGCTGGACCCGACGGCCAAGACGCCGGTGTTTACCGTCTACTCGGTGAATTATGACAAGCTGCGCGTGCGCGTCTATGCCGTGACGCCGGAGCGACTGGCCGGCGTGGCTGCTGCACCTGCAGAACTTCTACCAGGACAAGGGCAAAGAGCCGCCGGGCAAGAAGGTGATGGAGCAGACGATCGACGTCGAGGTGCAGCCGGACGTGCTGACCGAGACGCCGATCGACCTCAGCCCGGCGCTGGGCGGCAAGCCGGGGCAATTGATCGTGGTGGTGGACAAGCCGGCCTCGCTGCTGTCGATGTTTATGCCCGGCGACGACTATGTCGTGCAGAGCTGGGTGCAGTCCACGAACATCGGGCTGGACGCCACGAGCGACATGACGCAGATGGCGGCGTGGGCGACCAAGCTGAGCGACGGGACGCCGCTCGAGGGCGTGCAGCTGCAGCTGCTGCCGGGCACGGTGCAGGCAACGACCGGGGACGGATGGGCTGGCGCAGATCCAGCTGCCGAGCATCCCGGCCAGCCTGCTGGTGGGGCGGCTGGGCGAGGACACGGCCATCCTGCCGCGCGCAACCTACATGTGGGACACGTCGGGGTGGGCGGCGAGCACGCCGTTCGACGAGGTGCGCTGGTATGTGTTTGACGACCGGGGGATGTACCGGCCGGGCGAAGAGGTGCACGTCAAGGGGTTTGTGCGCGAGATCGGGTATGGGCCCGACGGGCGACGTGAGCATGGCGGGGCTGGCGGGTGCGCCGGTGACCTACCAGGTGATGGACCCGCAGGGCAACCAGCTGACGCAGGGCGAGGTCAAGCTGAGCAGCCTGGGCGGCTTCAGCCTGGCGTTTACGCTGCCGGTGCAGAGCAACCTGGGGTATGCGTCGATCCAGTTTACGACGCCGACGACGGGCAACACCTACAACAACAGCTACTATCATTCGTTCCAGGTGCAGGAGTTCCGCCGGCCCGAGTTTGCGGTGACGGCGAACAACGAGACGACGGGGCCGTACTACCTGGGCGACACGGCCACGGTGGCGGCATCGGCGCAGTACTATGCGGGCGGGCCGCTGCCGGGGGCGGAGACGGACTGGACGGTCAGCGCATCGCCGACCGACTACCGGCCGCCGAACTGGGACGAGTTTGTCTTTGGCGTGTGGACGCCGTGGTGGTTTGCGAGCAGCGGCGGCGGCATGCGGACGGACATGGTCTACAGCGACGTCGGGTACTACCCGGGGCCGCAGGGGCAAGGGTCACAGCCGCTGACCTACAGCGCGCGGACCGACGCCACCGGCAACCAGTACCTGGACATGACCTTTATCAAGTCCGACGAGCCGCGGCCGTACAGCGTGCTGGCCGAGGCGCGGGTGATGGACGTCAACAACCAGGCGTGGGCGGCGACGACCAGCCTGCTGGTGCACCCGTCCGAGCTGTACGTGGGGCTGCGGTCGCCGGCGACGTTTGTCGAGCAGGGCGACCCGCTGGACATCGAGCTGATCGTCACCGACGTAGACGGCAAGGCCGTGGCCGACCGCCCCGTGAAGGTGCGGGCCGTGCGGCTGGCGTGGGAGTTTGTCGACGGCAGCTGGCAGGAAGTGGAGAAGGACGAGCAGATCTGCGACGTCACCTCGGGAACCGAGCCGGTCAAGTGCAGCTTTACCACGGAGACAGGCGGCGAGTACCGCATCAGCGCCGAGGTGCGTGACGACCAGGAGCGGCTCAACCGCAGCGAGTTTACGCGCTGGGTGAGCGGCGGGCAGAGCGTGCCGCAGCGCAACGTGCAGATGGAGACGGTAGTGCTGGTGCCGGACAAGGAAACGTACCAGCCGGGCGACACGGCCAAGGTGCTGGTGCAGTCGCCGTTTACGCCGGCCGAGGGGCTGCTGACGCTTTCACGCGACGGGATCATCTCGACCACGCAGTTCAGCCTGGACGGGAGCACGGCGACCCTGGAGATCCCGATCGAAGAGAGCTATCTGCCCAACGTACACGTGCAGGTGGACCTGGTGGGGTCGGCCCAGCGGCTGGACGACAAGGGCAACCCCGTGGAGGGCGTGGCGCCGCGGCCGGCCTATGCGAGCGGCGGGCTGGACCTCAACGTGCCGCCGCTGAGCCGGACGCTGGACGTGACGGCCACGGTAGCAGCCGAGAAGGTGGACCCAGGGGAGCAGACCTCGGTCAGCGTGCAGGTAAAGGATGCCGAGGGTAAACCCGTAGAGGGGGCAGAGCTGGCCGTCGTGGTGGTAGACGAGGCCGTGCTGGCGCTGAGCAACTATGAACTGGCGGACCCGATCAGCACCTTCTACACGGCGCGCGGGTCGGGGACGAACAGCGTCTATGGGCGGTCGAGCATCGTGCTGGCCAATCCGCAGACGATGGTCGACGAGATGCAGAGCGCCAACATGTACCGGGACTCCGCAGTGGGCGGTGCGGCGGGGGCCGCCATGCCGGCGGCGGCGGCGGCCCCGGCGGCCGACGAGGCCATGATGATGGAGTCGGCGGCGATGCCGGCGCCGATGGCGCCGCAGGCCACTATGATGCCTTCACAGGATAAGGTGGCGACCGAGGCGCAGGAGCAGGCGAGCACAGGGCCGATCACGGTACGGACGAACTTTAACCCGCTGGCGCTGTTTGCGCCGGACGTGAAGACCGATGCCGAGGGGCGGGCGACGATAGAGTACAAGCTGCCGGACAACCTGACGCGGTACCGAGTGATGGTGGTGGCGGCGACGGAGCAGGACTTCGGATCGGCCGAGGCCAACGTGACGGCGCGGCTGCCGCTGATGGTGCGGCCTTCGGCGCCGCGCTTCCTCAACTTTGGCGACCGCTTTGCGTTCCCCGTCGTGCTGCAGAACCAGACCGACGAGCCGATGACGGTAGACGTGGCGATCGACACGGTCAACCTGGAGATGGCCACCGACGGGGGGAGTGGGCAGCGGGTCACGGTGCCCGCCAACGACCGGGTGGCGGTGCGGTTCCCGGCGAGGACGGAGAATGTCGGCACGGCGTATGCGCAGATCGTGGCAGCGTCCGGGCCAGTATGGGGACGCGGCGCAGGTGGCGATTCCGGTCTACACGCCGGCGACGACCGAGGCGTTTGCGGTGTATGGGACGGTGGACGAGGGGGCGGTGGCCCAGCCGGTGGCGCAGCCGCAGGGTGTCTTCCCGCAGTTTGGCGGGCTGGAGGTAAGCACGTCGGCGACGGCGCTGCAGAGCCTTACCGATGCCGTGCTGTACCTGCAGCGCTACCCGTTTGAGTGCACCGAGCAGATCGCGTCGCGGGTGATGAGCGTGGCCTCGCTGCGAGATGTGCTGACGGCGTTCCAGGCCGAGGGGCTGCAGTCGCCGCAGGAGATCAACGCGGCGATGGTGCGTGACATCAAGCTGCTGGAAGACCTGCAGAACACGGATGGCGGCTGGCCGTTCTGGACGCGCGGGGACGAGACGGTGGTGTACAACAGCATCTTTGTGGCGCACGCCCTGCAGGTGGCGCGCAGCAAGGATTATGCCGTCAAGCCCGAGACGATGGAGGCCGCGCGCGGATTCCTGACCAACGTCGAGGCGTACTACCAGCCGTGGTACAGCGCCGAGGTGAAGCAGACGCTGAGCGCGTATGCGCTGTATGTGCGATGGCTGATGGGCGACTTCGACCCGGCCAAGGCGCGCGACGTGTATGCGCAGGTGCCGCTCGACCAGGCGCCGCTGGAGGCGCTGGCCTGGCTGTGGCAGGTGATGGGGAAGGACCCGGGGTCGGCGGCGCAGGTGGCGGAGATCCAGCGGCGCATCAACAACAGTGCGGTGGAGACGGCGGGCATGGCCAACTTCTTCTCGGGGTATGGGGACCAGGAGTGGGTGATGCTGCACTCCGACCGGCGCACGGATGCGGTGGTGCTGGATGCGCTGATCAACATGCAGCCAGACAGCGACCTGATCGTCAAGGTCGTGCGCGGGCTGATGGCGGCGCGCGACAACGGGCGCTGGAACAACACGCAGGAGAACGTGTGGGTGATCCTGGCGATGGACCGCTACTTCAACACCTATGAGAATGTCGAGCCGAACTTCGTGGCGCGGGTGTGGCTGGGCGACACCTACGTGGCCGAGAACGAGTTCAAGGGCTACACCACGGACACCTTCCAGACGACGGTGCCGATGCAGTACCTGGTCGAGCAGGAAGGGACGCAGGACGTGGTGATCCAGAAGGATGGGGACGGGCGGCTGTACTACAGGCTGGGGATGACCTATGCGCCGACCGACCTGAAGCTCGAGCCGCGCGAGATGGGGTTTGTCGTCGAGCGGACGTACGAGGCGGTGGACGACCCGGCGGACGTGACGCGGGACGGCGACGGCGTGTGGCACATCAAGGAGGGGGCGCGGGTGCGCGTCAACCTGAAGCTGGTGGCGCCCAACCGCCGCTACCACGTGGCGCTGGTGGACCGGCTGCCGGCGGGGCTGGAGATCATCAACCCGGACCTGGCGGTGTCGGAGAGCGTGCCGCCGGCCGACGTGGACCCGTCCTCCTACTACGGCTGGTGGTGGGGCACCTGGTACGACCACCAGAACCTGCGGGATGCGGGGGCGGAGGCGTTTGCCACGTACCTGTGGGATGGGGTGTACGACTACACGTATACGGCGCGGGCGACCACGCCGGGGACGTACGTGGTGCCGCCGGCGCATGCGGAGGAGATGTATTCGCCCGAGGTGTTTGGGCGGACGGGGAGTGAGACGGTGATCGTGGAGTAGGGCGCGCAGCGTGCGTGAACCATGTCCCGGGGACGGGCGGAAGGTGAACTTCCGCCGGACGTCCCCGGGACATTTTGTTGGTGGGACCAAAGTCGCAGAAGGGGGAGCGGAATTCTTATAATCTGCGTCATACAAATTGCATTGGGCGGTTTGTGTTGATAGAAGGAGTAGGAATTCACGATGGATGCGAATAAGCGCAATAAGCTGGAGTGGACGGATGAGGTGCCGGCGACGGTGGGGCGGCAGCCGGAGGGGGACAAGGTTGGGGCGAACGGAGGGACGAGACGGGCGCCGGTGGTCGACGTGCGGCGTGTGGCGCCGGCGCAGCGGCATCCGCTGATTTTTGATACGTTTGCGGGGCTGGCGCCGGGGGCGGCGTTTGTGCTGGTCAACGACCACGACCCCAAGCCGCTGTACTACCAGTTTGCGGCGGAGCATGCGGGGGAGTTTGTGTGGGAGTATTTGGAGAAGGGGCCGATCGACTGGCGGGTGCGGATCGGGAAGGTAGGGGTATAAGCGTAGAGACATTACCTGCACCCCGTGCGGCCTATTCACTTGTAAAGTGTAGCGTTACAGTATACAATTCGTCTATGATCGGCAGCATCCGCCACAAGGGACTCAAGCGTCTTTACGAGAATGGCGATCCACGAGGGATTGGCGCCAACCTACGCAAGCGCGTTAGCGAGATTCTCTCTGTGCTGGATGCAGCCGACTCAATTGGCGAGGCGGACATTCCAGGGTATCGGCTGCACCCCTTAGGCGGCGATCGACAAGGGTATTGGAGCGTCAAAGTGACGGGCAATTGGCGTGTCACCTTTCGTTTTCAGGACGGCCGTGCCGAGGATGTGGACTTGGAGGATTACCATTAGGAGCACCCTATGCCGATGAAGAACCCGGTGCACCCAGGCACGATTGTCAAGGGTTCGCTTGAGGAGTTGGGCTTGTCGGTTACCGACGCCGCCAAGGTGTTGGGTGTGACGCGGCCCACGATCTCCAAGATTGTCAATGGCCGCGCGGCGATTTCGCCTGAGATGGCGATCCGGCTGGCCAAGGCGTTTGGCAGCACGCCTGAGTTTTGGCTGCGCCTGCAGCTCAACTATGACCTGGCGCAGGTGCGGGCCAAGGCCGATACGATCAACGTCGAACGTTACGTGCCGGCTGCAGCCACGTGATATCAAACCCGCACTAGCCTTTGACTGCTCCTGCGGTCAGACCGCCGACAAACCTGTCCATGAAGAAGAAGTAGAGAATTGCCACGGGAATCGAGGCAAGCGTAGCGCCGGCCATCAGTGGGCCCCAGTTGAAGAAGTCGCGCTGGGCCAGGCTGTTGATCAGACCCACCGGCAGGGTTTTGTTGCTTTCGCCGGTGACAAAGACCAGGGCGTAGAGCAGCTCGTTCCAGGAAAGCGTAAAGGAAAAGATTGTCGCCGTCAGCACGCCGGGGATCGCCATGGGCAGGGTGATGCGGAGGGCGGCGCCGAGCCGGCTGCAGCCGTCGACCATGGCGCACTCCTCGGGCTCGATCGGCACCGTGCGAAAGTAGCCGGTCAGCAGCCAGGCACAGAAGGGAATGAGAAAGGTAGGATAGGCCAGGGCCAGCGACGCCAGGTTGCCGAGCAAGCCGACGCTGTTCATCACCTGCGCCAGGGGCACGAAGAGAAGCGTCTTGGGCACGAGATAGGTGATAAAGACGAGAACGCCAATGACGGTTGCGCCGCGAAACTGGAGCCGGGCGATGGCGTAGCCTGCCAGGACCGACAGGACGACGGAAAAGACAGTCGTCACCACGGCAATCAGGATGCTGTTCAAGAACCAGCGGCCAAAGTCGACCTTCTCAAACAGGTAGGTGTAGTTGCTCAGGGTCGGGTTGACCACCCAGAGCGGCATCGTCTTGTAGTCGAACACTTCCCCCAGCGACTTGAATGAGGTCAAGACCATCCAGTAGAAAGGGAAGAGCATGGCGATCAACAGGATCGTCAGCGGCAAGTAGGGCATGATCAGCAGCGACAGAAAGCGTCGTGGGCGTGAGGTGTGCACATTTCCTCCGAGATTGCGCGAACAGTCGGCCCGGGTTCAGTCCTGGCGGCGCAGCTGCACCAGCGAGAGCACGACGAGCAAGGCGAGCAGCGGCACCATCGTGATGGAGACGGCGGCGCCCATACCGATATGTCCGATGTTCATCGCGTAATCGTAGGTCAAGATGCCAAAGATGAGCGTCGCGTCGCGCGGGCCGCCGCGCGTTAGCAGGTAAGGCAGCTCAAAGTCCGACATCGTGCTGATCGTCGAGATCAGCACGACGATGACGACCACCGGCAGAATCAGGGGAAAGATGATCGACCAGAAGCGGCGCCACTCGTTGGCGCCGTCGATCTTGCTGGCGTCGACGAGTTCCTCCGGCACCGTCTGGATGGCGGCGAGAAAGGTGATAGCGAAAAAGGGCACGCCGCGCCAGGCGTTCAGGATGATCAGGCAGGCCATCGCCCAGGTGGGATCGGTCAGGAAGGGCAGATTCTGGTCGATCAGCCCCCACTGGCGAAGCATCACGTTGATGATACGATTGGCGGGATCGAGCATCCACCACCAGGCCAGCGTGCTAAAGACCGTGGGGATGATCCAGGGGAGCAGCAGGGCAGCCATGGCCAGGCGCCGGCCGCGAAAGGGCCGGTTGAGAAGCTGGGCGACGGCGATGCCGCCCGCGAATTTGAGCGCCAGGGCGCCGAGCGTATAGATCAACGAGGCGCGCACCGTCGTCCAAAAGCGGGTGGTGCCAAACAGGGTCAGGTAGTTGTCCAGCCCGACGAACGAGGCATCCGCCCCGAGCCGCTTATCGGTCAGCGACAGGTAGATCGACATCAGGAAGGGATAGGCAAGCAGGAAGATCAGGAACAGGAAGGCGGGGCTGATCATGAGGTAGCCCAATGGGCCTTCGCGATCGAGCCACCGGGCTGATCTGAACCGGGACATAACACTGGGGATTTGTTTGCTGCTGCTTGAGATTTCGGTTGCCACGTTAGTTACCGTCTCACTGGTGGGGGCACGAGGTTCGGCGGGGGGATGCAGGCGAGGACGCCTGCGCGCCGGGTCCGGCGGACCTTGTGCCCCTACAGTTCGTATGCTAGCCGAGCTGGGCCTGAATTTCGGCGATCTGAGCCATGGCGGCATCGAGGGCGGCGCGCGCGTTGCCGGTCGAGCAGGCGGTCGAGAACAGCTTCGGGATGACCAGCTGCGTCTGGACCAGGGATGACATCTGGTTGGGATTGGGCAGGTCGTAGCCGGCCACGCGGCCAATCTTGCCCGCCTCGCGTGTCGCCTGCAGCTTGGGATCGGTCGGCCAGACGTCCATGTCGTCATAGCCGGGCTGGGACGGGATCAGGTAGCCCTGGCCTTCTTTGATAAAGTTGGCATAGTTCTCAGGGCTGTAGAAGTCGAGCATGAACGCATGGGCAGCGTCACGGTCGGCGCCCTCTGTGTGGTCGAGCATGATCATAGAGGCGACGCCCGTGTAGTTGTGGGCGCCGCCGGGACCAGAAGGCGGCAGCGCATGATTCATCGCTGTGGCCAGATCCGGGTTGCTCTCGAGGGCCGGCAGGTAAATCGTGTTGACGTTGTAGGTCATGCTGATCTGTCCGGCAAGGAAGGCCTGGTTGTTGGTGGCCTCCTGGTAGGAGGTAGAAGCCGGGTCGCAGGCGTCGTTATAGAGCTGGATGGCGAAGTCGAGAGCGTCCATGGTTTCTTGCGAGTCGAGGGCGACGCTGCCGTCGGCGTTGAACTCCTTACCGCCGAAGGCCCAGAGCAGCACAGAGCAGGCGGCTACGCCGTCGGCAGGCGACTGGTCAGACAGCGTCCAGCCGTAGGGGCGGCCGGCGGCCTTGAGCGCTTGGCCTGCTTCCAGAGCCTTCTCCCAGGTGTCGGGGAAGGTATCGTAGCCGGCCTCCCTGAACCAATCCTCGCGGTAGTTAATCATGCGTGGGTGTTCGCCGAAGGGGACTGAGAGCCAGTTGGCGCCTTGGGTGCAGGTATAGGTCGACGCCGGGGAGTATTGGCCCTGTTTGGCGGCCAGCTGTTCGGCAATGTCGGTCACGTCGACCAGGGCATCCTGGATCGAGACGGGGGCAAAATCGATCTGGGCAAGGTTGGCGCCCTGGCCGGTTTCGATGGCCGTGGCCAGCTTGGCGCGCGAGTCCTGCGTCACCAGGTCGATGGTAAAGGTAACGTTGTTTTGTGCGGCCCAGTCCGTGGCAAAGGCCTGGAAGGCATCCACCAGGGCGGGCACGAACCAACCGCCGCTGAGATAGTTAATGGTAGCGCCTTTGAGCACAGCGGGGGCGGCGCCGCCAGCTGCTGCAGCGCCTTCAGTAGCTGCGGCGGGCGCGGCGGGAGATGCCGGCGCGGCGCAAGCGGCGAGGGCGACAGCGCCGGCTGTCACGGCAGACATCTGCAGGAACTGGCGGCGGGACAGGCCGGGCGGGGTGCCGGGCTTACTTGGGGTTGTACGCTGCATGTCATCCTCCTTCATCGACGGAACACGGAACGGTAGGGTTGCGATTCGCCTGGGGTAAAGCAGGCGAAGGGAGCACCGTGGCGGTCGATGCATCTGACGTCACTGCGCGGGAATGCGAAGCCAAGCGCGGCCAGCGTTCCTGCACAGGCTGCAGATGAGAATGGTATGCTATTTTCTCCAGCAGGATTCGTATACTGTATACTAGGATGCCTCGATTGTCAATGACGAATTTTTCCCCGATTGGCTGCGGTTCCAGCGTGCTATAATGACCTGGACTGATGCCCTCTTACTTCGTGCGAGGAACGTGGCGTTGTGATTTTGAAATGGTGGGAGATGTTCCGTAGGTTCGCATTGGCGAACCTGATCGATTCGGTGTTGACGATCTTCCTGACGATAGCGGTAGCGGTGATGCTGCTGGCCCTCGTCAACTGGGTGGCGCACAAGGCCAAGGAACACGTGATGGCGGCGGAGATGGAAGCCGACCGCCGGGCGCGGCTGCGCACGGTGATCAGCGCCGCCAAGAACACGCTGCGCATCACGATCCTGGCGCTGGCGGCGATGGGTATCCTGGCGGGGTTTGGCCTGGATTTTGGACCGATCCTGGCGGCAGCCGGCATCGCAGGCCTCGCTATTTCTCTCGGCGCCCAGACGATGATCAAGGATTTCCTCGGGGGGCTGATCATCCTGCTGGAGGACCAGTACCGTGTGGGCGACGCGATCTCGGTCAACGGCGTCGACGGGGCTGTGGAGCGCATCACCCTGCGGCGCACTAATATTCGCACAGGGGACGGTACGCTGTTTATCGTGCCCAACGGCGACATCCGCACGGTGGGCAACAACACCCGCGACTGGTCACGGGCGACGGTAGAGCTCAACCTGGCCTATGACGGCGACATTACCAAGGCTGTGACGGCGCTGAATGCCATGCTGGCCGAGGCGGCCGAGGATCCGGCGATCAAGCCGGTGCTGCTCGAGCCGCCGGAACTCCTGGGCTGGAATCAGACGAATGACCTCGGCGTGCGTGTGCGCATGCAAGCCAAGGTGCAGCCGGGGCAGCAGTGGGCGGTTGCTCGGCACCTGCGGCGGATGGCGCTCGACGCGCTGCATGAGCACGGCATCCCGATCGCGCAGGCGTACCTCCCAAAACAGCCGGCAGCATAGAAAGCGCGACGTTCCCACCACGGCGCACAGCGAGTTGACCGCGCGCATCTTGTTTCCCTTCTAATACGTCATAAGTAGTGAGTGGCGCGACTTGGGGTTCGACCGCCGCACCCTGCGCCAGGCCTCGCCGAATGAACTCGGCGCGAAGGTGGGCACCTACCTTAGCGGTTGGTGCAACGGCCAGTGTAATTCCCTGATAGAACAATAAGTAAGAGGGGGGAGTATGAGACAGCGTGTTATTTGGACATGGCTGATTCCGGTTGTATTGGCTGCAGCGCTCGGGCTGCTGCTGTCGGCGATCGGCGCGACTGCGGAGCCACTGGCATCCGCAAGGGTAGCCTGCACCAATGGGTTGGGCAACGGCGGGTTTGAAGAGGACACGGATTGGACGCTGCCGGGTACAGCCTTTCCGGCGGCCTACAGCACGGCCATGGCACACACCGGCGAGCGCAGCCTGCGCGCCGGCATCTTGACGACAGAACCTGATGTGTACAGCTATTCTGCCGCGAATCAGGCGATCGTGTTCCCGACCGCGGTGCCGACTGACGTAGCGACCGGCACGATGACGGCGACGCTTACGGTGTGGTGGTGGCCCATCACCACAGAGGGCGAGCTGACCCAGACGGTGGGTGCGGCAGCAGTCGACCAATCGGTGGACGTGGCTGACGCTCCAGGCGATCGTTGACGGCGTAACACCCAGTGCAGCGCTGCCGGAGGGTGACCACCAGTATGTGATCCTCACCAATGAGAACAACAAGGTTATCACGAGCCTGCTGTGGGCGCGCAGCAATGCCCAGCAGTGGCAGGAGTCGACCTTTGACCTCACGTCCTATCTGGGGCGCCAGCTGCGTGTGCATATTGGCGTCTACAATGACGGCGTGGGCGGCGTGACGGCGATGTACGCCGACGACGTAGCCGCGCAGTTCTGCAAGAGTGCGGGCGAGGCGGTATATATGCCGCAGATCCGGGCGGACGCCACCCACACGCCGACCACAACCCCTACAGGGACGCCTACTGGGACAGCTACGCCGACGGCGACGGTTACTGTGGAGCCAACTGTTGAGCCGACTGTGACAGTGACGCCTACGGTCGAGCCAACACCCGTACCAACGGGGACAGCCGTTTGGACCGATCCGAGCCAGGCAATCGAGGTATTCTCGCCGGTGGCAAATGGTTTGTATCACAGCCCGATCGAGGTGCGCGGCTTCTCACAGACCTTTGAGGGAGTGGTCAATATGCGCCTAAGTGCGGCGGGCGGCGAGATACTAGGCGAACGGACAGCGCTGGGTGGGTCCGTCGATGGCTTTGCCTTCTTTGACTCCTACCTGCGTTTCACGACAAGCGAGGTGATATCTGCCACGCTGGAGGTGTTTGAGGTCAGCGCCAAGGATGGCAGCGAGATTCACAAGGTAAGCATCCCGCTGACGCTGCTGCCAGGCCAGCGCGTAGTAGACTTGAATGCGCCCACACCGGGCGAAGGGGCTTGCGGCAGCATCTATGTGAGCGGGTATTCCAACACATTTGAAGCGAATGTGCTGGTGACGCTAAGTGCCCGCAGCGGGGAGGTGCTGACCAGCACGTCGACGTTGGGCGGCAACCTGGGGGTCTACAAGGACTTCAGCACAGTGGTGGCGTACGACCCGGCCGAACCGGTGGCGGTGCTGGTGGGCGTGACGGAGGAAAGCGCGGCGGGGTTTGGGCCCATCGATTATACGCGCGTGCCGGTAGCGCTGTATCCTGCAAGCTCGGGGTGTTCGTTCCTGCTGGGCGGGAGATGACGAGTTGAAATGGTCCCAGGCTCGGTGCACTGGGTTCGAGGCAGGCTACGAGACGGGCGAGGCAAAACTCCCCCCTTGACTTTCCGGTTAGGGGAGAGTGTATGCTGGCATAGGAGGACATGACAGCACACATGGTCACACACCTCAAAATTGGGGAGTTTGCCCGCCTGGCACACGTCTCGCTGAAGACACTGCACCATTACGACGCAATTGGGCTGCTGCAGCCGGCACACGTGGATCGGTTTACGAGCTACCGGTACTACACGCTGGAGCAGCTGCCGCGCCTCAACCGCATTTTAGCGCTGCGCGACCTGGGCTTCACCTTGGAGCAGGTGGCGGCACTGCTGGACGCGACGGTAGGCGTGGAGGAACTGCGCGGCATGCTTCAGCTGCGGCGCGCGGAACTGGAGCAGGAGATTGCGGCAGCGCAGGGCAGGCTTACCCAGGTGGACATCCGGCTGAGATGGATCGAAGAGGAGAAGCATATGCCGCAAATCGAGGTACTACGCAAAGATGTTCCGGAGATCGTAGTGGCGGGAGCCCGCAAAGTTGCGGAGGCCGGCGACAACATGCGCGAGCACTGTATCGGGCTGGACAGGCAGACATGCCGGTACATGCAGGATGCAGGGCTTGTCAGCGACGGTGTATCACTCGCCCTGTACTATTCCGGTAAAGAGGCCGAAGGCGGAATCGACGTCGAGATGGCTTACGTCGTGCCGCGGGCGGCTGAGGGTGTAAGGGGCGGGGGAAGTGATGGTGCAAGCGTACACAGCATGCCGGCGACAGAGGTGGCGTATGCTGTTTACCATGGCAGCTACGACGACTTTGCCGCCGTCGGCCAGATGCATGCTGCGATCCGGCGCTGGATCGAAGAACAAGGATTAGATGTCGGGGAACCGGTGCGTGAGTACTACGTCCAGCCACCGCGCTCACCAAACAACCCGGTGGGAGTGATGGAGATACAGTACCCGCTGCGGTAAGGCAACATAGATGGCGTGCGGGCGCCGGCTACTCGAGCTCGTCGCCTGATGTGGATGGCGAGCGTCTCGCACGCAGCAGGCAAGTCAACCAGCAGCGTAGGGGAGGGTGATCGTGAAGCAGCTGCCAGCGCCGGGAATGCCGGCGCTGGCGACGGTTACGGACCCGCCGTGCTGGACGGCCAGGCGCCTGACGAGGGCCAAGCCTAGGCCGGTGCCCTCATACTTGCGTGTCAGGGCGTTGTCGAGCTGGGTGAAGGGCTGGAACAGCCTGGCTTGATCGGCAGCGCTGATGCCTTGCCCGGTGTCCTGCACGTCGAACCGGATCTGGTGGTCGGCGGCGGCCACCGTCACACATAGATTTACGCGGCCGCCTTCGACGGTAAACTTAACGGCATTGCTGAGGAGGTTGACCAGCATCTGCTTGAGCCGGCGCGCATCGGCGTACACCACGGCTTCGGGCCGATTGTTGGTATAGGAGAGCTTGATCTCCTTTTTGTGGGCCATCTCCTTGACAAAAACGAGACTGGCCTGGCAGATGTCGTTGACCCCCACCGGCTGCAGGTCGAGGTCCAGGCGGCCGGCCTCGATCTTAGAGAGGTCGAGCAGGTCATTAATCAGGGACATGAGGTGCTGGGCGCTGATGTCGATGTTGCGCAGCGCCTTTTCCTGGCGCTCGTTTAATGGGCCGTAAATCGCTTCGAGCAGGTTTTCACCTAAGGCCAGGACACCGGTGAGGGGCGTACGCAGCTCGTGACTCATATTGGCAAGGAACTCGTCCTTAAGCCGGACGGCGCGCTCCATCTCGGCGTTGGCGAGCTGGAGGGCGTCGGCGGCCCGCTTGCCTACGGTATTGTCGAGCATTGTCGAGCGGCTCATAACGAAGACACCATCGGCATCATAGATGCCGGTCGCATTGATAAGGCAAGGGAAGGTGGAGCCGTCCTTGCGGACCATCTCGTATTCCAGGTTGCCCACGGCGCCAGTTTGTGTGAGTTCGATGAGCTTGGATTGGAATTTGATCTTGCCTGCCGGCGTGGTGAAATCGGCAAAGGAACGGCCGAGCACTTCCTCGCGGGGATAGCCCAGCCAGCCCAGCTCGGTTTGATTGATCCTGACATATAGGCCGTCTTCGTCCAAGGAGTGATAACCGATGGGGGCGTAGTCGTACAAGTCCTGCACCTCGGCCGAACGTACGGCGACGCGCTGTTCCAAGGTATGGTTCAGGGCACGCAATTCCTCTTGTGCGCGCTTGAGGTCGTCGATATCGGTCGAGTTTATGAGGGCAAAAGCAACCTTGCCATATTCGTCGTGAACCGGCTGGATCGTGGTACGGTACCAGCGCGGCACGCCGCGGACAAAGCTCTGGGCTTCCGCTACAATGCTTCGATCCTGGCTGATGACCTGGCGGATGTGCTGGAGCTGGCGATCTGCGACCGACGCAGGAAAAAGCTCGCCCATCGTCTTGCCGATGAGATCGCCGGCGGGCCGGCCGAGCTGTGTGGCCGCCACGTCGTTCATATAGAGGAAGCAACCGTCATGGTCTACCGTAGCAATAACGTTGTCAAGGCTTTCCATGAGCCCGCGGTAATTTTCTTCGCTGCGGCGCAGCGCCTGCTCTGCCTGCCTGCGCTCGGTAATGTCGTCAAACGTGGTGTAGACCTCGTACGGCATGGATTCGCCAGGTCGGAAGCGGGGGACAGCGCTGACATTGATCCAGTGATAGGCATCGTCCTGCGGATTGAAGATTCCCATAGTCGTGTTACGCACCGGCCGGCCGGTGCGTAAGGCGACCATGGCAGGATGGGTTTCTCCCCCGTAATCGGAACCATCCTCGTGCAAGGCCTTCCAGCGCGCATCAATGGAAGTACGGCCTTGGAGCTGGTCCAGGGTCAAGCCCAGGATTTGCTGGGCGGCTGGGTTGGCATGTGAGATCCTGCCTTCGGCGTCCTGAAAGGCGACGCCCTGAACCATGGTTTCAAAGAGAAGACGGTAGCGATCTTCGCTCTCGCGCTGTGCAGTCTGTCCGGCGACGCGGCCGGTGACCACTTCTGAGAACAGGATGATGCCGCCGATCTCATCCGGCTTCGCATACCAGGGAGTGATCTCCCACTGCAGCCACTCTTCGGAGCCGTCCGCGGGGCGGAACAGGTCCTGCGCGCCGCTTTCGGCTGCGCCGGCCAGGCAGCGGCGGTGGATATCGCGCCAGCGGGCGCCGGTTTCGGGGAAGAGATCGTAGTGGCAGCGGCCGACGATGTCAGGTCGGGGTGGGCGGTAATCGGCGAGAAAGCCTGGGCTTACCGCCAGGTAGTTCATGTCGCGGTCGAACATGGCGACGGCCACCGATGCGTGTTCGACAAACAGCTTGAGTGAGCGATGCAAGTCGGCAGGAGGGTCTTGCGTTTGATCATTCGTGCCGTGGCTTGCGGCATTGCTCATGGTATTGCTGCTCCCAGAGGTTTGGCGGTTATCCTCGGCATAGACGGTTTACAGGGTCAGGTCTACACGGCCAGGGTAAAGTCTGGATCTATATTATACGGCAAAACAATCGTAAAGCAGCTGCCTTCTCCTGGCACACCGCTGCTGGCGACGCTGACGGAGCCGCCATGCTGTGCGGCAAGGCGCTTCACAAGGGCCAGACCCAAGCCGGTGCCCTCGTACTGGCGCGCAAGTGCGGAGTCAAGCTGAGTAAACGGCTGAAACAGCCTGGCTTGCGCTGCCGGCGGGATGCCAACGCCCGTATCAGTCACGATGAAGCGGATCTCGCGGGCTGCGGCGTCAGGTGTGACTTGGAGCTGTACCTGGCCGCCTTCGGGCGTAAATTTGACGGCGTTGCCCAACAGGTTGACCAGCATCTGCTTGAGCCGCCGTGCATCGGCCATGACGATCGCATAGGGCTGATCGTTCTGGGAGGACAGCTGTATGTTCTTTTTGTGGGCCACCTCCTTGACAAAGTGCATGCTGGCTTGAATGATGTCGTCGACGACCAGCGGCTGCAGCTCGAGGTCCAGCCCGCCCGCTTCGATTTTTGACAGGTCGAGCAGGTCATTGATCAATGAGAGCAGATGGCGGCTGCTGGTCTCGACGTGGGACAGTATTTTGAGTTGGCGTTCGTTGAGCGGGCCGTAGATTTGTTCTTGGAGGTTTTCGCCGAGCGCAAGCATACCGGTGAGGGGTGTGCGCAGCTCGTGGCTCATGTTGGCCAGGAATTCGTCTTTGAGGCGGATGGCGCGTTCCATCTCGAGGTTGGCGAGACGCAGGGCATCCTCGGCTTGCTTGCGGGCGGAATTGTCAAACATGGTCGAACGGCTGAAGAGATAGCGCCCCGCAGCGTCATGGATGGCAGTCGCATTGAGAAGGACGCGCAGCGTGCCGCCGTCCTTGCACACCAAGTCGAACTCCAGATCGCGGATGGAACCTGTTGCCAGGAACTTGGGGAAATTGGCGCGGAACACGGCCTGGCTGGTGGGGGTCACAAAATTGAGAAAGGGGCGGCCCAGCACTTCCTCGCGGGTATAGCCGAGCCAATCTAGCTCAGTCTTGTTGATGCGAACGAATCTGCCTTCTGCATCGAGCGAGTGATAGCCGGCGGGGGCGTTGTCGTAAAGGTCCTGGACTTCGGCCGTACGTTCCTGGATGCGTTCCTCGAGCGTGCGGTTCAGTTCCAGCAGGTCTTGTTGTGCCTGCTTGAGGTCGTGGATGTCGGTCGAGTTTAGCAGGGCGTAGACGACGCGGCCATACTCGTCGTGGATTGGCTGAATAGAGGTGCGATACCAACGGAGGGCGCCCTGGATAGGGACCTGGGACTCGGTCATGCTGCCTTGATCGGTGTTGATAACCTGCGAATGCTGTCCGCCAGGCGGGCGCCGATCGGGCCATGGAATAGATCCGACAGGTGCTTGCCGATCAACTCGGCGGCGTCCCGGCCAAAAGGAGCTGCCGCCAGGTCGTTCATATAGAGGACTCGCCCTTCGGAGTCGACGGCGGCGACAACGCTATCCAAGGTTTTCGTCAGGCCGCGATACTGCTCTTCGCTGCGGCGCAGTTCAATTTCCGCCTGCTTGCGCTCGGTGATATCGATCGAGAGAACGAAGATGCCTTCAGATATGGGCTGGATGCTTAGTTCGAACCAGCGCACGAGGCCATCCGGGTAGACAAACTCATTCTCCATCCGGCAAGGAGCACGCTCATCCATGCAGCGCCGGATCTCGGCAAAGACCTGGGTAGTTTCGATTCCGGGCCACATGTCCATATAGCGATTGCCCAACAGATCCGCATTTGGACGCCGGTTATGGACCTGAGCAGCGGCATTCAGGTAGAGATAGCGCCAATCGAAGTCCATGATCTGGACGCCTTCGAGCATATTGTCGAAGACGGTGCGGAAGCGCTCCTCGCTGCGGCGCAGCGCATCCTCTGTCTGTTTGCGATCCGTGATGTCGATCGTGGTAGAGACGATATAACGGCGGCCCTGCAGTTCGAACAGCTCGAACGAGGCCAGCTGTGTCCTTATCTCGCCTGTCTTGGTGCGAATCTTAAATTCCTTGTCGCGCACGTGACCGTCGCGCTGCAGTGCCTGCAGCGTCTCTTCGCGCTCCCCTGGATCAAGCCAGAGGTGCAATTCCGGCGTTGTATGTCCCAATAGCGCGGCGCGAGGATACCCTACGAGGCGGCAGTATGCCTCGTTTACTTCAAGAATCTGCCCCGTCGCGAATTCAGTGATCACTTGCGCGGCCGGCGAGCTGTTAAACGTAGCCCAGAAGAGCTGTTCACCTAGAGATAGGGCCATGTCTGGTGATGCAGCATCTAACCTTTGGCTAGGCGTGTGGCCCAGAGGTTCTGGATCGCTCATCATACGCTTGTCTTGCTTTACTATGTTCCGGCATCAAGACTTGCGCAGGAAATGCGGATGGGTGGAAGGGGGACTTAACCGTCATAACGAAGCTGCGCGGTTGCGTGGGCATAATACGTTTTAACACACGTTAAGTATAACAGACTTTGCTGGTCAGCGACAATCCGTCTTTTGTCGGCAGGTGACGGCTGCACCGAATGAATTCGGTGCTACGACGTGCAAAACCCACTGAAGTGGGTTGGTGTGCCGTGGAAGGGGGAGTACAGCCTGTAGGAGTTGCGATCTTGCCGTCTGGCAGGGATGAGCGCTATGATAGTTGGTCTATGTCCGACCATCTACCGTTTCTTCGACAAGGCAGCCGCTGGCAGCGCTGGCGCGGCTTGGGGCGATCGATCGCCGTCTATTACGGCAACCCGCTCAAGCTGCGACGCATGCAGCGCTTCTACGCCCAGTTCATCCAGCCCGGCGACCTCTGTTTTGACATTGGCGCACATGTCGGCAACCGCGTCCTTGTCTGGTCGCGGCTTGGCGCCAGGATCGTCGCAGTGGAGCCGCAGCCTGCCTGCCTGGCACTGCTGCGCCGCTTGTATGGGCGTTCGCCGCAGCGTTACCTTGGTCGACCAGGCGGTAGGGGCCGCGCCAGGCCGGCAGACGCTGCGTATCAGCAGCGCGCATCCCTACCGTCACCACGCTCTCGCAGTCGTGGATCGAGGCCGTGCAGGCAAGCACGGGTTTTGCCGGGGTGGAGTGGGAGGAGACGACCGGCGTCGAGGTGACCACGCTCGACGCGCTCATCGCCCGCTTATGGCGCGCCGGCATTTTGCAAGATCGACATCGAAGGGTACGAGGGTGCGGCGCTGGCGGGGCTGACACAGCCGCTGCAGGCCCTGTCGTTTGAGTTTGTCCCGGCGGCCAAGGAGGATGCCTTGGCCTGCCTGGCACGGCTGCAGCAGCTGGGCGACTACGAGTTCAACTGGTCGCTGGGCGAGCAGCACCGCTGGCAGGCGGCCGACGTGGCTGGACGCATGGCGAGATGGCGGAGTACCTGCAAGGGCTTGGGGGTCGACGATCCTTCGGGCGACATCTATGCACGTCTGCTGCAGGTCCGCAATCCATAGAGGGCTTGTACAACGTTGTTGATGATCAGAATGAACAGCGCCTTTTGAGAAGGTACAGCCCGATGATACGCGAACAGAGACAAGAGATTGCGACCCTGCGCTGGCAGTGGCTGATCGTGGCCGCGTGCTACGGTGCGGCGCTGCTCGCCGGCTTCAACTTGCTGCGCCAGGGCGTCGATCCGCAACAATCCTTGCAGTGGCTGGTATTTTCCGCTATAGCAATGGCAATTCAGCTTGGCATCTTGTGGTGGGCGCTGCCGTACAACCGGCGGCAGGGGCACAGCCTGGCGGCGGGCGAGAGTCCGCTGCTGCTGCCGACGCTTGGCTATGCCAATGCCATCACCCTGCTGCGCGGGCTGTGCACGTGCATGCTGGCGGGCTTTCTGTTTGCGCCGCAGCCCGAGGGTCGGCTGGCGTGGATGCCGGCGATCCTGTATACGCTCGAACGGCTGGTCGACTTTGCCGACGGTTACGTGGCGCGCGTGACGCGCCGCGAAACCAGGCTGGGCGAGATTCTCGACATCGAGTTTGACGGCCTGGGCATCCTGATTGCGATTGTGCTGGGCATTCAGTATGGCAAGCTGCCGCCCTGGTACCTGCTGCTGGGTCTTGGACGCCAGCTGTTTGTGCTGGGCATGTGGCTGCTGCGCCGGGCGGGCAAGCCGGTCTACGATCTGCCGCCGAGCGAACACCGGCGCATGATTGCCGGTTTTCAGACCGGCTTTATCACGGTCGTGCTGTGGCCGCTGTGGCCGCCGGCGGTCACGCTGCCGGCGGCCTATGTCATGGCCATCCCGCTGATCTTCAGCTTTGGCCGTGACTGGCTGGTCGTCAGCGGCGTGGTCGATGCAGCGTCGCAAGGCTATCAACGGGCACGGGCGTGGGGCAAGGTGGTGATCGAGGGCTGGCTGCCGCTGGTCGCCCGCCTGGCGGCAGCGGTGCTGGCGCTGCCCCTCCTCTGGCAGGCAGCGCCGGCGTTTGCGCCCTGGCAGGCAGGGCATCGCCGGCATGGGAATCGAGGGTTCGACGCTGGTCTTTGGCGGGCTGATCTTGCTGGGGCTGCTGGCGGTCGTGGCGGTGGCGCTGGGCGCAGCGGGCCGCGTTGGTGCGCTGGTGCTGGCCGCCACTGCGGCGTTGGACATCGCCGGTGGCGGGGCGGGAGGACGGCAGCATCCTGCTGCTGATCTGCTCGCTGATTGTGGTGCACCTGGGCAGCGGCAAGTGGGCCCTTTGGCGGCCGGAAGAGCCGCTGCTGCGCGCCAAGGCCGGCGCACCCCGCCCATGACGACTGCTGCGCAAGAACTTCTGGCAGTGGCTGCTGCTGGCGCTGGCGCTTGGCCTGCTGTGGCTGACGCTGCGCACGATCCCGCTGACCGAGGTGTGGGCGCAGCTGTCGCAGCTGCGGCTCGACGAGATCGCCCTGCTGGTCGCCGCCAACCTGGTGGTGCTGGCGACCTTTAGCGCGCGCTGGTGGATCCTGCTCTATGCGCAGGGGTATGTGGTGCCCTATCACAAGCTGATGGGCTATCGCCTGGCGACGTTTGCCGTCTCGTACTTCACGCCGGGCCCGCATTTGGGCGGCGAGCCGCTGCAGGTGTATCTGGTCAGCCAGCGGCACGGCGTGCCCACGGCGGCGTCGCTGGCGGCCGTCGTGCTCGACAAGCTGATCGAGATGATCTTCAACTTCACGTTTATCGTGTTGGGGGTGCTATTTGTGCTGCAGTGGCAGAGAGGCGCGGCGCAGCAGCTGCAGGTGGGGCCGCTCGCCGGGTTTGGCCTGCTGTTCATGGTGCCGGTCGTCCTATTGGGGGCGCTGGTGATGGGGCGCCATCCGCTGTCAGGGCCGCTGGTGGCGGCGCTGAAGCTATGGGAGAGGATGTCCGGCGGCGAAGGGCGGGCAGGATCACGGCATGGCCGGCTCCGCCATTTTGCCGTCACGTTGCGGGAGAGCGAAGAGCTGGGCAGCCGGCTGTTTCGGGCCCGGCCGGGGCTGCTGGCGGCTGCGATCGCGGCCTCACTGGTCAGCTGGATTGCGATCATCGGCGAGTTCTGGCTGATGACCTACATCTTGGGGCTTGGACTGTCGCTGCCAGAGGCCATGTATGCCCTGCTGGCGGCGCGGGCGGCCATTCTGCTGCCCCTGCCGGCGGCCGTCGGCGTACTGGAAGCCAGCCAGGCGCTGGCGATGGCCAGCCTGGGACTGCCGGCAGCGTATGGCATCAGCCTCAGCCTGTTGATCCGCGGGCGGGATGTGCTGCTGGGGCTGGCGGGATTGGGGCTGGCGGGGATGTACTTGCAGGGGCGCGGGGCAACGGTGAGGCAATGCGAGTGAGCGTTGAGACTTGGGAAGTGGGTGCTACCTTCGGTCGGAGCTGCCTGGAGGTGGGCAGGCGCGGGGGGCCGCGGCGGATGCGGTCGAACATGGCGGCGACGGTGGGCGCGCCCTCGGTACCGACCAGCCACCAGGTGAGGCCGGCACTGGCGTAGGTGGCGACGACTGCGGCTTCTTCGTCTAGGGGCATAGGGCCAAGCTTGTTGCGCAAAACAACGTCGAACGGGGTGGTGGCGGTACGCTGGCTAGACACGTAGTCGACGAGGCGGGCAAGCTCGTCGGGGGGCATCATTCCGCCACGGAAATGCGGGAATACGCCGTCCCAGCGCGCGGCACGGCGCATGGGCGCCTGATTGGGCCAGATGCCGCCGACCCAGATCGGGATGCGCGGCTGCTGCTGGGGGGTGGGCAGGAAGTGAGCCCCTTGCAGACGATAGTGCTGGCCATCAAAGTCGAACGGCTGACCCTGCCAAAGGCCCTGCAGGATGGCCAGGCCCTCGTCCAACATGGCAGCACGATCTTTGGGATTGCCGGCTTCGCCGAGATTTTCAAACTCGGTCGCGCCGGCACCCAGGCCAACGCCCAGCACCATGCGGCCACCGGAGAGGCGATCCAGCGTGGCGGCCTCGCGCGCTACTTTCCACGGCCGCCGGCGAGCCAAGGGCGTGACCAGCGGGCCAAATCGAAGCGAGCTGGTTGCGAGGGTCACGGCCGCCAGCGCGAGCCAGGGATCGACCAGCGGCTCGGGCTGGTCGCTGGCCACCTGGTCGAAGACAAAGAAGCCGTCCCAGCCGCTTTCTTCGGCGACGGCGGCGAGGTCGGCGAGGAGCCGCACGTCGGCGTAGTCACCGGTGGTGGGCAGATCAAGGCCAAAGCGCATGGTCGGTGGCATAGGCGTTAAAAGGGTTGTGGATTGTCATCTGGCGAATCTGACGGTCGGACAAGCCGGCCGCTACAAGCTTGGGCAAAAAGGTGCCGGTCAGGTAGGTGTAGGGCTTGGGCACACCGCCGCCGGGCTTGACGGGATCGTACCAGCCGCGGTCCTGACTGAGCAAGACGCGGTTGCCATAACCCGCATCCCACATGCGCAGAATGCGGTCGACGTAGACCGCGTCGGCCGGCGAATCACCGATGCCATCATACTCGATCCAGGCGCCACGCTGCGCGAGTTCCAGATTCCACGCAAAGTCCGGTTCGACCTGGGCGTGAATCCAGATAAAGCGACCGGCAGCACAACCACCATCTTCAATTATGTCGACCTGACGTGCTGCGACATGGCCGGCGACCGTGTGGCTGCCGATGACGACGCCGGTGGCGACCCCGGCGCGGGCGGCGGCGCGGACGAGCAGCGTCTGGGCCGCAGAGAGTTCGTCGTCGCCTGCACGCAGCTTGATCCAGCCGGCACGCACGCCGCTGTCTTCGATACCGGTCGTGATTTCGTGCTCCATCCAGACGCGCAGCCCCTCTTCGCCCTGTTGTTCGACCCATTGGGTGATCCACGGTTCGCGGAAGATGCCGGTGGCGGCGACAACGGGCAGGTCGAGCGCCACAGAGACGGCACGCAGGATATCGGCCCGGCGAGCACCGCCGATCGACGTGGCATCGACCAAAAGCGTGACACCCGCGGCCTGAGCGGAGCGCAAACTTGGGCCTATGTGATCCAGCACAGTTTCAGGTGCTACGGCGTGAGCGCCCCCGTGGTCGAGGCTGTCGAAATTTGCGAAGATATGCTCGTGCGGCAAGATGATGCCCAGGTCTGAAGCTTGCTTGAGGCCGAGGCTCGTGATGATGGCGGGCATGTTTATCTCTCCAATCGCCGGCTAGAGCAGCGCGAAGCCGTCGGCTACCAGCTGTTTGAGCGTGGCCAGGAAACGGGCCGCGGCGGCGCCGTCGACGATGCGATGGTCGGCAGACAAGGTGGCGGTGAGGAGCTGGGCTGCGACCACAGTGTCATGGGCATCAAAGACGGGCACACGCTGAATGGCACCCAAAGCCAGGATCGCGGCATGAGGCGGATTGATGATGGCCTCGAACTGCTTGATGCCAAACATGCCGAGATTGCTAACGGTGAAGGTGCCCGGACCCAGATCTTGCGGCAGTAGCCGTCCCGTGCGCGCCCGGGCGATGACGGCTTGGAGTGCCCCGCCCAGTGCGGACAGTGACAGGGCCTGGCAGTCGCCCACGATCGGCGTGAGGAGGCCTTCTTCCAGCGCAACGGCGACGGCCAGGTCGATGCGATCTGAGTAGATGATTTCGTCGTCGACAAGTGCGGCATTGAGGTCGGGGTGCTGGGCAAGGCTCAGCGCGACGGCCTTGAGCAGGATGGCGGTCAGCGATATGGGCTGCTGGCGGGCAGCCAGCGAGTCACGCAGGGCCAGCGCCTGGCGCATGTCCAAGTCGATGGACAGATAGAAGTGCGGGATGGTGGTCTTGCTGGCGACCATCCGCTGGCCGATGGCGCGGCGCATCTTGGCGTGGCCTGCCCGCTGTGGTGCCTGCACGGGCGGAGCCGCCGGTACCGATACGGGTGCCGGTAGGGTTTTCTGGGCAGCAACCCAGGCCAGGACGTCGGCCTTGCCGATACGGCCGCCGGGGCCTGTGCCCTTGACGCGGCGCAAGTCGACACCGTACTCGGCGGCGAGGCGGCGGGCCAAGGGTGAAGCGGGAAGGCGCGGCGACTTGGGCGGACGGGTTGCTGCAGCAGGTACGGTGAAACTGTCGGTGTCAGGCACATCAAGTGACGGGGATTCTGGGGCGGCCGGCGCAGGTTCTGGGCCAGCAGCGGCAGGGGAAGCCTGCTGTTCTTCGATCAGGGCAATGGTTGCGCCGACGAGGGCGATCGTATCTTCGGCGACGAGGATGGCGGACAGGTAGCCTGCAACAGCAGCATCCAGTTCGACGTTGGCCTTGTCGGTCTCGATCTCGACCAGCGGTTCGCCGCGCTCCACCCGGTCGCCGGGTGCGCGGAGCCAGCGTACGATGCGGCCCTCTTCCATGCTTTGCCCCATGCGGGGCATGATCACTGCGACGGCCATCAGCCCTCCTTGCCCAGCGTGAGCATAGCCGCGGCCACGATGTCGGCGACGGAAGGAAGCACATAGGCCTCGAGGTCCGGCTGGAAGGGCAGCGGCACGTTGCGCGTGCAGACACGCTCGATTGGGGCATCCAGGTCGGTGAATGCTTTCTTCTGGACGATTGCCGCCAGCTCGGCGGCCCAGCCGCAGCGTTCGACCCCCTCGTTGGCGACAACCAGGCGGTTGGTCTTGCGCACCGACTCCAGGATGGTGTCCTCGTCCAGGGGGACCAGCGTGCGAGGGTCGATAACTTCGGCGTCAATCCCCCGCTTGGCGAGCTCGGCAGCGGCTTCCAGCGCCAGGTGAACCATGCGGGCCGTGGCCACGATGGTGACGTCGTCGCCGCGGCGCTTCACGTCAGCCACGCCAAAGGGGATGGTGTACTCGCCGTCGGGCACCTCACCCTTAGTCATGTAGAGCATCTTATGCTCGACGAAGAAGACCGGGTCATCCATGCGGATGGCCGTCTTGAGCAGCCCCTTGGCGTCATAGGGCGTGGCGGGGATGGCGACAAAGAGGCCGGGGATATGGCAGAGCCAGGCCTCCAGGCTGTTGCCGTGCTGCGCGGCGGATGAGCGACCGCCGCCGCCCTGGGCGCGAATGACCAGCGGCGCCTTGGCTTTGCCGCCCGACATGTAGCGCACCTTGGCCACCTGGTTGAAGACGGAATCCATCGCGCGGGTGACAAAGTCGAGATACTGGAGTTCGGCGACCGGGCGCAGACCGGTGAGCGCGGCGCCCAAGGCGGCGCTGATGATCGCCTCCTCGGCGATCGGCGTGTTGAGCACGCGGCGGGGGCCGAATTCGTTGGTCAGGCCCAGGGTCGTCTTGTAGGCGCCGCCCCAAGGGTCGCGCAGGTCCTCGCCGAGCAGGAAGACATTGGGGTCGCGTGCCATTTCCTCGCGCATGGCATCGCGGATGGCTTCACGCATCATGATTTCGCCGCTCATGGCCGGACTCCTTGGATGGCACGCGCCCCGAGCACCGGGTCAACATAGAGGTCTTCCAGGGCGGCATGCACGGGCGGCTTGGGGGCCGCCTCGGCGGCGGCGACGGCCGCAGCCAGGCGCTGCGCCTCCTCGGCCTCGATGTCGCCTGACTTCCTCCTCGCCGGCCGCTTCTTCGTCGAGAATGTGGCGGCGGAAACGGGCCACGGGGTCCTTGGCGCGCCAGGCTTCCACCTCGTCGGGGGGCCGCGCCGTGCCGGGGTCGCCGATGTTGTGGCCGTACCAGCGGTAGGTTTCGCAGTCGATAAAGCTGGGGCCTTCGCCACGGCGGGCACGGGCTACGGCACGCTGACACAGCCGTATAGACGGCCAGCACGTCGTTGCCGTCCACGCGTGCGGCCGGCATCCCGTAGCCCTCGGCCCAACGTGCGAGGTCGGGGATGCCCATGCCTTCGGCCAGCGGCGTCGATTCGGCGTAGCGGTTGTTCTGGCGGACAAAGATCATGGGCAGCCGCCACAGCGACCGACATATTCATGGCCTCGTGGAGGGGGCCGGCGGCGGTGGCGCCGTCGCCAAAGAAGGCCAGTGCCACCTGGTCGGTGCCGCGGTATTGGGCCGACAGGGCGGCGCCGACGGCGATGGGGATACCGGCGGCCACGATGCCGTTGGCGCCGAGGATGCCGCGGTCGAAGTCGGCGATGTGCATGGAACCGCCCTTGGCGTGGCTGGTGCCGGTCACGCGGCCAAACAGCTCGGCCATGGCGGCCTCGACGGTCACGCCCTTGGCGATCGTGTCGCCATGGCCGCGGTGGGTGCTGGCCATATAGTCGTCTTCACGCAGGGCGGCACAGGCGCCGACGCTGACCGCCTCCTGGCCGACCGAGAGGTGCAGGAAGCCGGGCAGCTTGCCCGCCTGGTAGTTGTCCCGTGCTGCGTGCTCGAACTCGCGCACGCGCACCATGGTGCGATAGAGCCGCAGCCACAGCTCGCGTTCTTGGCGTTTCCACTTGTGTATCCATTCACCACCTCATGCTGATGCTGCGTAAGCTGTGGAAACAGCTAGTCGAAAAAGTTGGGCAGGTAGGCGCGCTGGGCGGCGAGCAGTTCGTCGCCCAGGCGGCGCGCCACGTCCGGGTCGGTTACGGCGCCATCGGCCAGCAGCGCCTCATAGAAGAGCGTGCGGCTGCCGCTGAGGGCCGCTTCAACCGTCAGGCGCGTGGCAGTCAGCTTGCGGGCAATGATGGCGGCCAGCAGTTCAGGGAAGTCGGGCAGGGCCAGAGGGCGCAGGCCGCTGGCCGTGGCCGCCACGGGCAGTTCCAGAATGGCGTCGGCCAGGCAGGCTGGGGATCGCGCCGCCATTGGGCAC
Organism: uncultured Chloroflexia bacterium; assembly: GCA_963701415.1. Taxonomy (GTDB): domain Bacteria; phylum Chloroflexota; class Anaerolineae; order Caldilineales; family Caldilineaceae; genus Fredericiella. The sequence goes on along the minus strand of CAVPAH010000009.1, from coordinate 296,058 downwards.
ATTCATCGAGTAAACCTCGCGCTTGTCGCACTCGATCGAGCGCAGGATCGCCAGCAGCTGCTCGTGCTCGCCCACGGTGCGGTTGAAGATGCCTTGGTCCAGCGGCTTCTCGCCCAGCGCCTGGGCGCGCATGTCGGCGTAGATCTCGTCGCCCCAGGCGATGATGTGCTCGACGGAGAAGGCGTCGATGCCCAGGGTCAGCCCGTAGTATTGGCCGTGCGGGAAGCGCTCGGGGAAGAACTCCGTGACGTGGCGGTCGTTGGCCGAGGGGTAGCCGCCGTAGGCCTCGAACAGCGACCAGGAGAACGGGTTGTTGGCGACCCGGAAGGGCTTGGCAAACGTATCGCCCAGGCCCGAGCGATCTTCCGGGAGTGCGGCGCGCCTCGGCCAGCTTCTCGCGCACCAGCGGCCAGGCGTCGCGGCCATTCCAGCGCAGGTCGAAGAAGAAGGTCAGGTGGTTGAGACCGGCGGCGAGCGAGGTGACCTCCTCGGGCGGCGCGCCGAGCAGCTCGGCCAGCTGGCGTTCGACGTGGAAGACGCCGTGGCACAGGCCGACGACGGGCACGCCGGTCGCCTGGCGTACGGCCCAGCAGTTGGCGGTCAGGGGGTTGGCAAAGTTGAAGAAGAGGGCGTTGGGGCAGAGGCGCTTGACGTCCTCGGCGATCGCCACCAGGGCGGGGATCATGCGCATGGCACGTGAGACACCGCCGGGCATGACGGAATCGCCCACGGGCTGGAAGATGCCGTAACGGCGCGGGATGTAGGCGTCGTTCTCCCAGGCGCGGCGACCGCCCACGCCGATGGCGCTCACCACGAGGTCGGCGCCGGCGAGCACGTCGCGGCGGTCGGTGGCGGCGCGCAGCGTGAGGTGCTGGCCGCGTGCCTCGATCATGCGGCGGCTCAAACCTTCGGCCGTCTCCAGCGCCAGCGGGGTCGATATCGACGAGGCAGAGTTCGACCGGCCCGAGTTCAGGGGAGAGAATCAGGTCGGCCACCATGCCCTTGGTAAACATGGCGCTGCCGGCGCCAAGCAGGACGATCTTACGTGCTTGCATCGTTCACACTCCTCACTAGAAGTCGGTCCAGATGGCAGGTGCAGCCAGTGCCTGGGCCGTGACATTGAATTCCGTTACACCCTCTGCTATCTCGCCATACAGGCGAGCGAGCTGCCGATCAGCGCGGGCGGCCAGGTCGGCGTAGACGGCATATTCCATCTCGGTCGGGGCGTTGTCCGAACGGGAGACTGAGTAGGCCAAGCGACGCCAGCTTGGCATTGAGCTTGGGCGGGAAGTGAATGCCGTCCAACTCGCCGCTGTGCTCGTCCTTGTGCACCTGGATCAGCTCGCCTTCGATGGCGGCCAGCTGCGGCAGGAGGCGTGCGGCCACAGCGCGCAGTTCGCTGTAGCGAGCCAGGGGCAGAGCGGCCAGCCGTTCTTCCAGCTGCCGGCGCAGGCTGCGCAGCTGCCAGACGGCCAGATGGATCTCCGAGACCTTGTCGCGGATGCTGAGCATCAGGGCCAATTGAGCGGCGAATTCCGCCGGCGTCGTCGCCACGCGGTGGGTCTTTGTACACGATGACCGGCGCCGTGCGCACCTCGCCATCCACCTCAGGCGAACCTGGTATTGCCGGGGACCAACAGCGGCGCCACCCAGGCGGAGATACCTGGGAACGAGAGCGGGCCGGGATGGAAGAGAGGGAGTTCACAGCGGTACAGGCCAGGGGACAGCGGCAGGCAGTTTTCCGCGCTCGGGCGGCAGCGTGACAGCGCCCCACTTGACGCCCCACTCGTCCTGGCCGGCGGGTTTGGCCTTGAGGACGGAGACGCCATACTGGAGGTGGTAGGCATAGGGGCCGATCGGCGCGGCGGGCGAAGGGGCGGGACAGGGATCGAGATGCTGCAGCACTGCGCCATCGGCATCGAGCAAGTCCAGGCGAGCGGTCTTGGCTTGCTGATCGAGCCAGAAGGTCACGACCACACCACTGGGTGGATTGGGGGCAGCGAAGGGTTCGTAGGCGGCGTTGAGGCTGTTGAGGCCATAGGCCTGGCGTGTCAGGCGGACCACGGGAGCGGGCGCAAACAAGTGCAGGGGTGACTGCACGCTGGATTGTATTCTGCCGGCGGCGAGTTCGCGCAGCGGTGTGATGTCGTCCAGGATCCAGATGCCGCGGCCGTGGGTGCCGATCACGAGGTCGCTGCCTGCAACTATCAAGTCATGCACGGGTGTATGCGGCAGATTTAGTTGCAGTGGATCGCCAATTGGCGCCGGCGTCGAGCGAAACGTAGACACCGGATTCGCCGCCGGCGTAGAGCAGCCCTGCCTGAACGGGATCCTCGCGCAGGACGCGTACAAAGTCGTCGGCGGGCAGGCCATTGGTGATCGGCTGCCAGGTCTGGCCGAAGTCTGTGGAGCGGTAGACGTAGGGATGGAAATCGTCGAGGGCATGCGCAGTGGCGGCGGCATAGACCGTGCCTGGGGCATGCGGCGAGGCCTCGACGTGAACGGTCGACCAGGCAGGCAGGTGGGGCGGCGTGACATTCTGCCAGGTGACGGCCGTCGTCTTGCGAGCAGTGCACCAGGCCGTCGTCGGTGCCGGCCCACAGCACGCCGCGCTCGACAGGGGGACTCGGCAAAAGGAGCTGATCGTGCAGTAGTCATTGACGATGCTGTTCTCGCCCGTGCCCGATGCGCCGCCCAACTTTTCCGGGGTCGTTGCGCGTCAGGTCGGGGCTGATGCACTCCCAGTGCTCGCCCTCGTCGTGCGAGCGAAAGACCCGGTTGCCCAGGATATAGAGCACGCGCGGGGTCGTGGGGACAGATGACGATTGGGGTAGACCAGTTGTAGCGGTGCACCACTTCGTCGCCCTGCATGCCGTCCGGCTCGATCCACGGCGAGATCTCGCGCAACTGATGCGTGCGGTGGTCGTAGCGGGTGACGCCCAGGCCGGGCAGATCGCTGGAGTAGACGATCTCCGGGTCGTCGGGGCGCACGGCGATATAGCCACTTTCGCCGCCACCGACGTCGTACCATTCCATGTGCGAGATCGGCCCGCGCTCCGAGCGGCTGGGCAGGCAGAGGGTGCTGTTGTCCTGCTGCGAGCCGTAGACGCGATAGGGAAAGTGGGTGTCGGCGGCGATGCGGTAGATCTCGGCGGTCGGCTGGTTGAGCAGCGTGGACCACGTTTCGCCGCCGTTGAAGGAGACGGCAGCGCCGCCGTCGTTGCCGACGATCATGCGCTGTGGGTTCTTGGCGTCGACCCAGAGCGCATGGTTATCGACATAGGGGACGTTGACCTGCCGGTAGGAGCGGCCGCCGTCGACCGATTTCCACAGCTTGCGGTTGACGACATAGAGCGTGTCGGCGTCAGCAGGGTCGGCCGTGAGGTGCATGAAGTACCAGGGCCGCACGAGGAAGTTGCGGTCGGCGCTTAGCCAAGTCCAGGTCGCGCCGCCGTCATCGCTGCGATAGATGCCCCCGGTGGCGCCGTTTTCGCCGGCATCGACCAGCGCCCAGAGGCGGCCGCTGCGCGTGGGCGCAGCGCAGAGTCCGATACGACCGAGTCGGCCCGTCGGAAAGCCCGGGTTATCCGAAATCTTGGTCCAAGTGTCGCCGCCGTCGCCGCTCTTATAGAGCGCGCTTTGCGGGCCACGGTTGGTGCGCCCCCAGGGCTGCATGCGCATGTCCCAGATGGCGGCGTAGAGGTTACGCGGGTTGGCGGCGTCAAGCGCCAGGTCGATGGCGCCGGCATCCGGGCTCACAAAGAGGACCTGCTGCCAGGTAGCGCCGCCGTCGAGCGAGCGATAGACGCCGCGCTCGGGGTTCGGGCCAAAGCGGTGGCCGAAGGCGGCCACGTAGACGCGGTTGGCGTCGTGGGGGTCGACCTCGATCTTGCCGATGTTCTGGGTGGCGGCCAGGCCAAGGTGCTGCCAGCTGCGGCCGCCGTCGGTCGAGCTGTAGATACCGTCCCCGTGTGTCTGGTCGGCGCGCATGCCACACTCGCCCATGCCCACATAGAGGACATTGGGGTCGGAGGGGGCGACGGCGAGGGCGCCGACCGAGGCACGGCGGAAGTAGCGCGATCCGAGATGTTGTCCCAGGTGGCGCCGCCATTGGTCGTCTGCCAGACACCGCCGCCGGTCGAGCCAAAGTAGAAGGTCATGGGATCATGAGGGTGGCCGGCGACGGCCATCACGCGGCCGCCGCGGTAAGGGCCGACCATGCGCCAGTGTAGGGCACCGTCAAACAAGCCCGGGTCATTGAGGAATTCAGAAAGTTGAGCAGCCATGATCCACCCTACTGCTATCGGCTAATATTGGCGTGTGCGGTCAACCTGATTGAGCAGCGGCTCACCGGCCAGGTAGCGGCGCAGGTTTTCGCCGAACAGCTCCTGGATTACATCGTAGTAGCGCGCGGTGAAGCCGGCGGCGTGCGGCGAGATGATGACGTTGGGCATGCCCCAGAGCGGGCTGTCGGCCCCCAGCGGCTCCTGCTCGAAGACGTCGAGAGCGGCGCCGCCAATCCAGCCTTCCTGCAGCGCGTGAATCAGGGCCGCCTCGTCGACGACGCCGCCGCGGGCGATGTTGATCAGCACGGCGTTGGGCTTCATCGAGCGCAAGGCAGCTTCGCCCACCAGATGGTGGGTAGCCTCGGTATAGGGGGCGATTACCACCACGTAGTCGCAGGCGGCCACCATTTCGCTGATGCGGTCGGGGGTGAACAGCGCATCCGGTTCGCCGCCCGGGAGGCCCTGCAGAGCAGGAATGGCAAAGGTCAGGGGGCGGGCACTGCTGTGGCCGCTGCGGTTCATGCCGAGCACGCGCATGCCAAAGGCATGGGCCAGCCGTCCAAGCTCGCGGCCGATGGCGCCGTAGCCGATCACGCCCAGCGTCGCGCCACGGAGTTCGTGGGGTGTGAAATGGTCCCAGCGGAACTGGAATGAGGGCCATTCGCAACGGCGCTGCAGGTCCAGCATGAGGGGCAGGCGGTGGCCGAAGGCCATCATCATCATGAGGGCAAACTCGGCCATGTTGGAGGGAGCGACGCCGTTGAGCGTGGTCAGGAGCACGTCACTGTGCCAGAGCGGCGTGTCGAGCAGATGGTTGACGCCGGCCGTGTCCAGCTGTACCCAGCGCAAGTTGGGCGCCTGTGCGGGGTCGGGCAGGGCGCCCCACGTGTAGAGCACTTCCACTTCGGCCCAGACCGAGGCGGGTACCTGGTCGGCCGTGTCGGCGGTCACCTGGTCGATCACCAGCCGCGGCGATATTGCCCGCAGCTTGTCGAGCCAGGCACGAGTCAAAGGAACGTGTGCTCAGAACGCGGATGCCGTTCGTAGACGGGTGTGACAATGCTAGCCTCGAACTCCCTAATATTCCCAGCGCTGGCGCAGCAGGGGCGTTTGCAGCAGCGTGAGCACCAGAATAATGAGAAATAGGACGATGCCCATGGCGGCGGCGTAGCCGAGGTTGAGCTCGCGGAAGCCGACCTGCCATTGGTAGATGGCGACGACCATGGTCGAATTGAGCGGTCCACCGGGCGCATCGTTGGCCTCGCGGCTGGTCATGACGAAGATGGGGCCGAAGACCTGCATGGTTTCGATGATGCCGGTGATGAGCACAAAGACCATGGTGGGGCGGAGCAGCGGCAGCGTGATGCGCGAAAAGACCTGCCAGCGGTTGGCGCCATCCACGCGGGCCGCTTCGGAGAAGCTCTGGTCGATGCCGCTGAGGCCGGCCATAAAGAGGACCATGTTAAAACCCAGGTTCTTCCACAGCGAGTAAACGACGATGCACATGAGTGCCTGCTCGGGTGAGAGCAGAAAACGCTGCGGCGGCAGGCCGGCCAGTTGGAGCAGCTGGTTGAAGAGACCCAGGGCAGGCTGGTAGAGCCACGCCCAAATCAGCCCGGTGGCGATCACGGAGGTCACCACGGGGAGAAAGTAGATGGTACGGAACAGGGGGCGCAGCCGGCCGGTGGCTTCGATCGCAACCGCTACGATCAGGGCGAGCACGATGGATGCAGGCACATAGGCAAGTGCGAAGACCAGCGTGTTCTGCAGTGACTTGAGGAAGATATCGTCTGCGAACAAGGCCAGATAGTGTTTCAAACCGACGAACGAGCGTGCCGGGTTGAACGCAGACCAATTGGTGAAGCTGCCCCACAACCCGTCCAGCATTGGATAGATCCAGAAGACCAGGAAGATTACCGCCATCGGCACGAGTGCCAGCAGTACAAACGCCATCTGCTGCCGGCGCAGCGAGGAGCCCCTGCGCTTGCGCGGGGTGCGGGTCCGAGTGGCAGGAAGTGTGTCAGCACCCATGGTCAGCCTTTCAGCCCTGAAAGCGTGATGCCTTCGATAAAACGCCTCTGCGCAAAGAGATACATGATCAAGACCGGCAGGACGGCGACCATGGCGGCGGCGGCCAGGCCGCCCACGTCGGTGCCCACGCGGCCGCGGAACTGCGACAGGCCCAGCGGGATCGTATACAGGTCAGGGTCATTTATGATCACGAGCGGCCATAGGAAGTTATCCCACTGGCCGATAAAGGTAAGAATGCCCAAGGCGGCAAGGCCGGCGGTAGACAGTGGCAGAACGATGCGGAAAAAGATCTGCCATTCGCCCGAACCGTCGATACGGGCGGCATCCAACAGCTCGTTGGGGATGCCATGCATGAACTGGCGCATCAGGAAGATCCCGAATGGGTTAAAGGCCACGGGGATGATCAATGCCAGGTAATTGTTAATCCAATGAAAGCGCACCATCAGGGCATAGGATGGTATCAGCGTGATACTGAAGGGAATCATCATCATGGCGAGAACCAAAATGAAGATCTTGTTGCGCCCGGGGAACTCAAACTTGGCAAAGACATAGCCGCTCAGCGAACTGGTGAACAGGGTTAGCACGGTGATGACAGTGGTGACGAAAACGCTGTTGCGGAAGAAGTCTGGGAAGCTGCCGATGCTGAGATTGCCCAGTGCAAGCCAATGGTCGAGCGTCCATTCCTGGGGCCACCAGGTGGGAGGAAAGCGTTGGATCTCGGCAGTGGTCTTGAAAGATGTGATAATCGTCCAGTAGAAGGGCAAGATCATGATGATCGAGCCGATGCCGAGCAGCAGCCAGAGCAGATAGCGGAACCAGGGGATCTTCCGGCGGCGGGGGCGTCCGATGGGCTTGGTTCTCGGTACAGGCACACTGGGCGCGGTCATAAGCGGGGCTACCTCGTGTGGAACAAATACTCGACAGTACGGCTCCGGATGAATGAGCCGGACGAATTGGGAATGAAACCCGATTTGTCCGGCTCGGTCATCATCTATTACGGCTGTTTGTAGGCGCGCTCGGTGATAATCGGCTTATCGCCGGAATCCTTGAGTTCCGTGTTGAAATTGGCAGTAGCCTCGTCGGCAGCGGCCTTGGCATCTGCGTTCTCGAGCAGGATGCGGTCGAACATCGTGCGCCAATGTTTCTCGGCCTGGAGCGGCTGCTCGCCCGCATTGATGCGGTAAGGCATCGTCGTGCCCTGATTGGCGATCACGCCGTATTTGTCGTCGGCAAGCAGGTCCGGATTGTCGAGCAAGTCAGCGCGGTCGGGCGGGCCACCCTGGAGCTTGGCCCATTCAAGCGCATGCTCGTCGGGGCCGACGGCGTAGCCGATGAAGCTGAAGGCCGCTTCCTTCTGCTCAGGTGTGGCATTCTTGAAGACGCCAAAGCCTTCTTCAGGGCTGACGATACCCCAGGCGTGGTCGGGTGTGCTGCCCGTGAAGGTGGGGGTCGTTTTGGTGCTCCATTTCCCCGCGATGGCCGGATAATCGGTATCCCAGGTGGCAGTGTAGCCCTGGCTGATATAGCTGGCGGCCTTGGCAGTGCCAAAGGCGTCCCACAGCGACAGGAAGTCCACATCGTCCAGCTTGTACTTAAAGTAGATGTCTTTAATCGTCTGCAGCGCAGCGACGCCCTCTTCGCTGTTCCAGATGGCTTCCGTGCCGTCTTCGTTGTAGAGCCAGCCGCCCAGTTGATAGACGAGCGTCTGCCACAGCCATTGGCGAGAGTAGTAGTGGTTGAGCGTCATGCCGGCCTGCGTCACCTTGCCGTCGGCGCCGCGCTTGGTGAGCTGCTGCGCCATGGCGAGATAGTCTTCCCACTTCGCCGGCACCTGCTCGGGCTTGATACCTTCGGCGGCGAGGAGATCGGTGTTGAAGAACAGCTCGTCGCAGAAATAGTTGAAGGTGCAGGTGTAGATCTTGCCGGTCTGAGGATCACGGTTGTAGGGCGTGCTCAACAGCTTGTCGAAGGGCAGAAGGTCATCCGGATACGGTTCCAGCAGCCCCTGCCGTTGAATCGCAAAGCGCCAGGTGTTGTGTATGTTAGCGAAGGGCGGATTGTTGCCGGATGAGGCGGCGGTCAACAGCTTGGTCTGGGCGTCGGAGTACGCTTGCGAGACGCGTTTGAGCGTGATGCCGGGGTGGTCCGTCACCCAAGCGTCGCTGTACTTTTGGAGCAAGGCTGCGCGCGCTTCATAATCCCAGTCCCAGTATTCCAACTCACCCTGATAAGCAAGGCCGCCGGTGCCGGCCTGACTACCCCCTGCGGCCTGTGGGGCCTGGGGAGCCAGGCCACCCGGCGCGCAGGCGGCCAGGAAGGCGCCCAGACCTACACCAGCGGACACACCCAGGAAGCTGCGCCTGGTCAACACTCTGTTAGTCAACACTCTGTTATTCATGCTGGTCTCCTGTTACGCATACAATCATAGGTGCTGTTCGTGGCCGGCTTGCACGGTCACGGCGGCTGAATAGGGCTGAACAAGAACCTGTGGGCGTGTGCAATCTCCTTTCGCTCCGCCGGTTGCGTGCAGCTGCCAGGTCAGATATCCCGAGGCAGGCTAGCTTCCGGCCACGATCACATGGATCCCCTTGGCGCGCAGCGCAGCCAGGACTGCGGGCGAAGCAAGCGAATCCGTTACCACGGTGGCGATGCGCTCGACGGGAGCCAGGCGCACAGGACCAAATCGCTCGAACTTCGTGTGATCTGCCAGCACGATCAGTTCGCGTGCGGCCCCAATCATGATTCGGTCCGTTTCGACTTCCTGCATAAACGACCCAGCGAGGCCATGATCCGGATCAAGACTAAACGTGCCATGATAGATCTGGTCGGCGCGCAGTTCCTGCATGGCTTGCACGGTCAGGTGGCCAAGCAGTGACAACTCCGAGCTGCGCAGCCAACCACCCAGCACAATCGTCGTGATATGCGGGTAATGTACCAGGCAGTTGGCAATATTGAGGGCGTTGGTGATTACCGTCAGGCCGTGCTTATCGGCCAACCACGGCACGAGAGCCTCGGTCGTGGTTCCCCCCGTAACGATGATGGTGCTGCCCGACTGCACCAGGCGCGCGGCGGCTGCGCCAATCAAGTGTTTGGCCGTGGCATTCTGCACGACCCGCACTTTGGTCGGCTGCTCTTCGGAGCTTTGGTCTGTCAGCAGTGCGCCGCCATAGACCCGTTCGAGCAGACCGCGGCCTTCCATCTCCTTGAGATCACGGCGCACGGTAGACAGGCCGGCGCCAAGTTCATTGGCCAGGTCGGTCAGGCGGGCAGAGCGATGCACCTGAAGATAGCGGAGAATACGCTTGTGTCGTTCGGCAGTTAACATGTGGTCGCACACGACAAGCAATCACACAACCGGATGCACGGCGAACGAAATATCCTATTAAGCTATGCGGGATTGCCAAACTCTACCATAGTCAGCCAGCGCGTGTCAACAGGATGGCGGAGTTTGGATGGGATTGGTGGAGTGAGAGTGAGTGAGCGGGCGGCAATGTCCCCGGGACGGGCGAACGCAAGCGTTTGCATGACGTCCCGGGGACACGTGGAGGGGGTTAGCCCTTGGCGACGAATTCGACTTGGATGGTGAATTCGTCTTCGACGGTGAGGGTATTGGCAAAGTTGGGGGGCTCGATGCCAAAGTCGGTGAGCTTGACGCGGGTGGTGGCGGTGCCGGAGAGGGTGTCGCCGGCCAGCTTGGCGTTGACGTCGAAGGTCACGGGCTTGGTAATGTCGCGCACGGTGAGATCGCCGCTCAGTTTGAAACTGACCTCCTGGCCGTTGTCGTAGGCGGCAGGCGCGCCCTCGATGGCGGTGGCAACAAAGGTGGCGTCCGGGTACTGGTTGAAACGCGGACCGTTGTCGCGGATCCACTGGTCGCGGAGATCCTGGTCACTTGCCAGCGTATTCAACTGCACCGTGAAGCTGTTGTCGCCCAACGCGGCGTTTAGGTCATCAAGGTTGAGCTGCAGCTGGCCCGTAATTTGCTGAGTGCCGCCGGTGGTCTTGGAATTTCCAGCGGCAATCCCATACTTGGCGAGCGCGCCGCCCAAAAACGATTCATCCATCACATAGGAAGCCTTTGACTGTTCCGGCACAATGACAAAGGTGCGCTGGCCGCTGATGGGGCCAGGCGCAGCGTCGGCCGCGGTTTCTGTCGCGGTTTCTGCTGGCGGCAGTCTCTGTGGCAGTGTCTGTGGCAGCGACTGTTGCGGCGGCTGTTGCGGCAGCCGGCGCCTCCTGGGTGCCGCCGCAAGCAGCGAGCACCAACGCAGCGAGCAGAGCGAGTGGGAACATACGCATGGTTCGGCTCACGGTGTTTTCTCCTTTGGGAACGAGCTAATTCACGCCTTCAGGCCAATAACTAGGTAGAGCATCGGGTGCGGAGTTCGGTATTGCTATCTGACCGCTGCCATAGCGGCTGAAGAGCGCACGCATGAGCAGCGAGTACATGCCTTCGTGGTGCACGGGCGCAGCGGCCAGATCTACGGCCAGCCCAGGGGTGAAACCATAGTCGGCGAAGGCGGCCAAAAACGCCGGGTCCTTGGCTACAATGTGCACCGGCGTTTCCCAGCCATCCGCCCGGCGTGACACCTGCGGCGGCTGGTGATCGCCGATAAGGACGAAAATGCTGTCCTCGCCGTCGTGCCTGCGGATGAAATCGACCAGCATGCGCAGCTCGTAATCGATCGCCCGCAGGTAGCGGCGGCGCTTGTCGGCGTGGTCGATATCGTCGCCGGTCGTGGTCGTTGCGGGCGGCATGGTGCTGAAGGTACGCCAATCTTCCAGCAGCGCCGGCGGCAGGTCCCAGGGATAGTGCGAATTCTGCGTGATCGTCACAAACAGCAGCGGCTGGTCGCTCTGCTTACGCAGCAGTTCGTCGGCGTAGTTCAGCATGTACTGGTCGGGCGGCGCCGGTCCCCAGCCATACTGGGGGCCCTTATAGGCGAGGTCCTTGTGGCGCAGCCAGACGTCGGGACCCAGGAAGTTTTCGTATTTCGCCCAGGCCATGTCGCCCAGATTCTCGTCGATGGAGGACACCCAGGCATAGCGATAGCCCTGGTCGCGCAGCGTGCTGCCGAGGTCGGGGTAATCGGCCACCTGGTAGCGGCTGCGCAGGGCCAGGTACTGCGGCTGGTTGTCGATACGGAGGCCAAACAGAAAGCTCGTGTACGCCAGCCACGAGCCACCGCCCCAGGTGGGCGAGCGGCTGAGGGAGCTGGTCGCCTGCCAGCCGCCGGCTGCCAATTCCCCCTCCAGTTCCTCCAACAGGGTCGTATACGCAGCCTTGTAGTCGGGCCGCTTGTAGAGCACGCTTCCGTAGGATTCGACAAAGATCAGGTAGATGTTGGGCTTGTGTTCGAGCTTGTAGCCGCTGTAGTTGTAGGCGCTGCGGGCGGCGCGGTCGTCAAAGCCGGCAATGTCGTTGTAAAGCTGCCAGGAGGCGGTGATGTTCTTCTGCAGCTTCCAACCGATGCTGCTGAGCACCATCTCGGGCCGGCTGGTATAGGTCTGGTAGGCGAGGGCGGCCACCACGCACAAGACCGCCAGGGTGCCGGCGGCGACGCGCGACCAGCGCCCTACGTGTGCCCCGCCGGCGAGCATCACCTGCACCACGAGTACGATGGCGCCGATGCCCAACAGCAGTCCGAGTGCCGCTGCCAGGTAGAGCCAGGGGGAGGCGCCCACATGTTCGGCCAGGAAGGGCAGGCCATCACGCGCCAGGAAGTAATGGCTGTAGAAGACGGGGTCGGCGCGGTAGATCGAGACCATGATGGCCTCGTAGATGTAGTAGGCCAGCAGCAGCAGGTAGAACACCGCAATCGCCCAGCGCACCACCCGCACGTGCAGCCAACGAAGGTTGACCCAGAGGCCGCCTACGATGGCCAGTTCGATCGACAGGCGCAGTGGATCGACGCTTTGGCGGTAGATCAGCAGCTGGTTCAGCCCCAGCCAAGGGCCCTGGCCAAAGATAGTGAGCGGGGGCAGCAGTGCCAGTTCGTCCTGATCCAGCACAGCCAGCGGCAGGAACAGCAGCAGGTTGAGGACGGCGAAGCAGATCCAGTAGACCCATGCCGGGTGCGCGGTCACGAAGGCGCGCCCAGTGGCGAGCGTGGCGAGCCCAGTTCTCAGCGGTAGAGGGAGCGTGTTCCGTTGGCGGGACGGTTGTTCAAGCATTCCGGTCATCTAGTGTGTGAACGTATACGTGGCGTTGGCGACAAACACGACCAAGACTCCAATCCCCGCCAGCAGCGCCGGGATCGCCGCCACGGCGATTGCCAGCTTATAGCGGCGCAGCAGCAGCAGGACGACGCCTGCGATCAAACAGATCAACGACGGCACTATCGTTACTAGATTGATCCCGCCAAAGCAGTTCCACGCGTCCGGTTGCGTGCCAGTGTCAAAACAGAAGGCGCTCATGAAAAACCCAAAGGCGCCTATACCCAGATACAGCACAAGCAGTCCCAGCAGCACCAGGATTGCCACCCATTTCATCGTTGCTCTCCTATGTTCAGGGCAGAACTTTCGCCCAAGTGTAGAGCAAGAATGTGCCAGGACAAAACCGTATCGGGGAACTATATCGTGTGCTATTGGCGACCGGCGTAACGCGCCGCTATGATTGCTAGACGCGCTCAATGCAGCCTCGACGCCATTGCGCCTGATCCTGCAAGTCGAAACAGCAAAATACTACCTAATTTTGTAAGATATCTGTAGGTGCTCTGTAGGTGCTTTGCAAATTACCATGCCTCTGTCTCGTGTGCACTTAATCCTGGTGGAAGACGACGAAGTGGACGCTGAGTACGTCGTACGCGTTCTCCGCCGCAGCGGCATTGGGGCTCCTGTCACGCAATTTCATGACGGTATGGAGGCCATCCAGGCGCTGCGCGGCCCGCAGCGTTCGCTGCTTGTGGCGCGGCCGCTCATGATCCTCCTTGACCTCAGCATGCCGCGGCTGAGTGGGTTCGAGTTTCTCGACCTGCTGCGCGAGGATCCCGAGCTAAGCAGATCGACTGTCTTTATCCTCACCCAATCGGAGCGCAGCGAAGATATCAGTGCGGCCTACGATAGACAAGTCGCCGGTTATCTCGTAAAATCCCACCTAGGCGAAGATTACGCATTGCTGCCACAGCTGCTGGTGACGTACTGCCGGCTCGTGGCGCTAGCACCAAGGGGACGATAATACGACCGTGACGGCAGCGCTGAACAAACCTATCCAGCTGCTTTTAATTGAAGACGACGAGGTAGATGCCGAGGCGATTGAGCGCGCCTGCCGGCATCGCAACGTCAACTGTGAGATCGTACGCTACCGCGATGGGCGGGAGGCGCTCGATGCGCTGCACGGCGCGTTTGGCGACAGCCTGATCACACGCCCCTTTTTGATTGTGCTCGACCTCAACCTGCCGCGCCTCGACGGCATCGCCTTCCTGGACGACCTGCGTGCCGACCCGATCTGGCGCCGCAGCATTGTCTTTGTCCTCACCACTTCGACACGCGAGGAAGACACGGCCGCGGCGTACGATCGCCGCGTGGCCGGCTACTTGATCAAGGAGCAGCTTGGGCCTGACTACACGGCGCTGTGTGAGCTGCTCGACGTGTATGAGAAGTCGGTGCAGTTCCCGATTGCGAATTGAGGCGCGGGCCGCCTACTTCACGGTGGGGACGGGGCCGGTCAGGGTTTTGAGAAAGGCTTCCAGCTGGGCAACTTCCTGGTTGCTCAGGTTGAGCGGGGCCAGTTCGTTGTGGCCGAGCAGGGCAAAGCCGCCTTGATTGTAGTGCTGGAGCACCTCGTCTAAGGTCCCAAATTGGCCGGCATGCATATAGGGAGCGGTCTCGGCGACGTTGCGCAGCGTGGGGGTGCGGAAGCTGCCGTCGAAGGTGGTACCGCCGACCTTGAGGAACCGCGTCTCGCCGCACTCCTCTGGTGCGGCATCACTGTAGGTGCCCAGGCAGTTAAACGGGCTGGCCTCGAGCAGCGCTACCCCGTCACGGCGGCCGTGGTCGAGCGGGAAACCCGGCGTGTTGGGGACGGCCGTGTTGTGAAACTCGAAATTGGTGAAGAGCGGCCCGTTGTGGCAGTTGATGCAGTGGGCTTTGCCGATAAAGAGGCGCAGCCCGGCGATTTCGTCGCCGCTCAAGCTGCTGTCCGTCACGACTGTGCTTGACCTCACCTTGCCGTCGCCAGATGGCGCTCCGGCTAGCGCGTCGACGTAGCGGTCAAAGCGCGCTTCCTGTGGCAGCAGCGTACGTTCGTAGGCGGCGAGGGTCTTGGCCATGTTGACGAGCATGCGCGTCACAGCTTCCTGGTCGGCGGGTGCCATCTGCTTCCAGGCTGCCCGTTGGGCGCCAGTGCCAAAGGGGGCGGCCTGGAGTGGAAAGCGGGCGGTGTCGGCCAGCTCGGGGAGCGGACCAAACAGGGCAGCATACTCGTCGGCGTAATTGGCAGCCAGCACGCGGGCATAGGTCAGACGGTCGCCGCCGTGTTCGGCTGGGTTTTCCAAAGGGCCGAATGCCTGCGCCCATTGGCTGTCCGCTTTGCCGTCCCAGGTGAACCAGGGGCTGTAGGAGGAGCCAATCAGCGACATCGTGTGGCGGCTGACGATTCCCATGCCCTGGCCCAGGGTCTTGCCGTCCGTGAAGTAGCGGCCGGGCAGGTGGCAGGTGGCGCAGGAAACCTGGCCGCTGCCGCTGAAGCGCGGGTCAAAGAAGATCTGCCGGCCCAGGGCGGCGGCGCGCGGGTCATCGGCCACGGCGTTGGAGGGGTCGGGCGGCACGGGCGGCAGCGCGGCCAGCGAGAGCGAGCGCAGCGTCGCCACCTCCGCCGGCGTCCAGGCGGCAGGTTGGTTCGCCATCCACACGCTGAGCAGCGCCACCCCACCATGATCAGGGCGGCGGCAATCAGAACTAGCTTGCGCATCACTGGAGCACGAGGTTGAACGTGGCGCTGTCCGGCTGTGTGGCACCGCCCACCGTATCGGTCACAGTGACTGTGACCGTCCACCAACCGGGCATCTGGAACTTCATGCCTTCGGCGCGATAGTCGCCGCCGCCCAAGGGGGTGACGATCGGTTGTGTCGGCATGCCGTGGTTGTGCTCGGGCATGCCGCCGTCGATGGCTACCGTGGCATTGTCCAGGGGCTTGCCGGCGGAGTCGGCGACGTGCAGGGTCCAGGTATGCAGCTTGTTGATCGTGACCGGGTCAAGGTCGCTCTTGTACGAAACCGTGAACTTGCCCCCGTGGGAGGGCTGGGTCGGTGGCGAGGTCCAAGTTGGCGGGCCGGGTGACTGCGGGGGTCTGCCCGGCCATGGGTGAAGGGGCGCTGGGCGACGAGCAGGCAACAAGGAACAGGGCGAACAAAACGAAAGCGATTGAATTGGCGCGCATGCACATATGCTACTCCATTTTGGAGTATGAGAAAACTTGCAAGCGGGCCGCCGGGCGTGTGTCAGGCGTTTGGGCGTGGTGGGGGCTAACAGGGGCACGAGGGCGTGCCCGCAGGACCCGCACGATGGCGTGCGGGCTACGCAGGAATAGTTCAGGTTGATCAACCGAACGCGGGCAGGCCCAGCGCCTGGCCACGGAACTCGGTGCAGCGGGCGATGTAATCGCGGTAACTAACCAGCCCGAATTCGTCCATGATGTCGCGCACGGTGAGGCCGGGGGCAACGCTCTCGATCAAGATCAGGTGCTCCTCCGTGTAGGTCTTGACGACCACATCGGCGCCATAGCGGGCCTGCACCAAGGCGATCTTGTCCATCTGCATGTCGGTATGGAAGAGCTCGCGGTCGAGGTTGAGATCGCAAGGGGCCACGCGCGACCAGCGCGAGGTGGAGGCCAGCACCTCGCCCGTAACGTCGACTACCCGGGCGTGATAGGGCCAGACCGACGACACGATGGGATAGCGGTGCGTCCAGGCGTAGCTCTTGACCGGGAAGCCGCCCTCGTAGGCCGAGATCCAGCAGGCAAAGTCGATATCCTTACTGGCCAGGTCGGCCCAGAGGTTGGGCCAGTTGAGATCGAAGCAGATCGCCACGCCGATACGGCCAAAATCCAGGTCAAAGGCGGCGGCTTCGCGGCCGGGTTCGATGCCGCAGCGGATCTCTTCCTCCACTGGGTAGTTCTTGCGATAGCTTCCCACAAAGCACCCAGCCCGATCGATCACCAATGCCTGGTTGTAGTAACGATCGCCCTCGCGCGTGACGTGACCGGCAACCAGGTTGAAATTGCCCTGGCGACAGTATGATGCCAGCATGTCATAGGTCGGCCCGGGCACGGGCTCGGCGACCTCTGGGACCTTAGCCAGCGGCATGCCGGCGAGTGGGAAGGCCTCTGGCAGCAGCACCAGGTCTGGTTTGTAGGCCACTGCGGTCTGCAGGATCGACTCGGCGGTGCGCAGGTTCTCCTCGAGCGTGGGATGGCGCAGGTTGAAGGGCGGGCGCGTGTCCTCAAGCGTGGCAAAGGACGAGGTGACGATACGAACGATCCGCGACATGGGATTTTCCTTTCCTTCGTGACTACCGTGCGAGGCTCGCACCACCGGGCACAGAAACCGAGTTTTTTGGAAAAACTCGGTTTCTGGAGGCGCAAGGTGCGAGCCAGGCACAATTCCTAGTCTACTACCAGCACATGGACAGCCACTGGTCGATGTTTTCCGGGGTTACCGGAGCGGTCGGCGCCAGGATCTGGTCGGGCACGAGCCGGCCCTCTTGAATGTCGTAGGCCGCGCGCACGGCGTACACGCCGACGAGGTAGCTCATCTGCAGTGCGGTGCCGGCCATGTCGCCGGTCTTGATCGCCTGGCAGGCATCGGTGTTACCATTGGTGCCAAAGACGGCGATCTCCTTCTCACGGCCGGCCGCCTTGATGGCTTCGAGCGCGCCCATGGCCATCGGGTCGTCCACTGCGTACACGGCGTCGATGCCGCCGCTGGGATAGCGGGTCAGCAGGTCCTGCATAACGGCCAGGGCCTTGTCCTTGCTCCACTCGGCCGGCTGGTCGGCGAGGACCTCGTAGTTGACGCCGGCAGCGGCCCAGGCATCCTTGCGCGCCCTGGACGCGGTTGACGTAGTCGGTCTGGCCCGGCTTGCCGCCGATGAAGACGACCTTGGCCGGCTTGTCGCCGAGCTTAGCAGACCATCATCTTGCCCACTGCCAAGCCCTGGTCGTACGACTGCGAGCCGACAAAGGTCTTGGTGTACTGCTTGCCATCCGGCGCGACGTCGGCGTTCTGCGTGATGACCGGGATGCCGGCCTCGGCCGCCTTCTGGATCGGCGCGATCACGGCGGTCGGGATCCACGGCGTTGACCACGATGACGTCGGCCTTGCGGGCGATGCAGTCCTCGATCATGGCGGCCTGCTTCTGCGGATCAAAGGCCGGGTCGAAGTAGGTCACGTTGGCATTGTAGATCTTTGCCTCCTCGTCCATGCCTTGCACGATGGCGGTGATGGAAGGATGGTCGGCGTTGTTGTGCACGACGCAGATATCGAATGCCTCCCCTGCGGCCGGTGCGGCAGCGGCCCCCGCAGCAGGTGCGGCACCGGCTCGAACCTGCAGGTGCCACCGACGGCAGTGTACCGGCCGTGCAACCTGACAGAACCAGCGCCAAGCACCAGCGTGAGCAGCAAAAGCGTTTTCTTCATCTCTGTCTCCTCCGTCCTAAATCTGTTTGATGGTTGGATAACTGCCGCAGTGTAGCCCCCTATCACCCCCCTGCCCTACTGGTAATTCGTTACTGTCACTTCCAGACACCTCACTCCCGATTACCGTACGACTGCATGACAAGCTTCTTACGCAAGTTGGCGGCCGAGAGGGCGTCAACGGCGACGACCGCGATCAGGATGATGGCGCGAATTCCGATCTGGTAGTAGGTGTGCACGCCCAAGCAGGTTCATGCCGTTGACGAGCACGCCCAGCGTAACGACACCCAACACGGCCCCGAGCACGCTGCCCTTGCCGCCCGTGAGGCTGGCGCCGCCGATAATGGCGGCGGCAATCGCCCACAGCCCGGAGTCCAAGCCGATGTGCACGGTGGAGGAGTTGAGGCGCGAGGCGAGGAGCACGCCGGAGACGGCTGCCAGCAACCCGCTGAGCACGAAGGCGAGGATCTTGTTGCGGACGACGTCGATGCCGGCCAGAAAGGCGGCCTCAAGATTGCCGCCGACGGCGTACAGGTTGCGACCGAACTGCGTGTAGGCGAGCAGGACGTGGACGGCGACGCAGATCGCCAGGACGATCAGGATCGGGCACCGGGATCGGGCCGATCGAGCCGGCACCCCAGAAGGTAAAGGCGGCATCAGTGCCGGGGATCGGCTGCTGGCGCGTGTAGGTCAGCATGATGCCGCGCACCACCGTCATGGTGCCGAGCGTGGCAATAAAGGGCACGATCCTGCCCTTGGTCACCAGCAGGCCGTTCACCAGGCCGACGGCGGCGCCGAACAACAGGGCGATCAGCACGGACAGCCAAGTGCCGTAGGGCTGCAGCCCCATCGTCAGCGCCGCGGCCATACTCAACACCGAGCCGACCGAAAGGTCGATGCCGCCGGCGATCAGGACAATGGTGAGCGCAAGCGCCAGCGGGAATGTCGAACGATATCTGGCGCGCGATATTGTGGATGTTCTGCCCGTTCAGGAACAGATCGCCGGTGGTCAGGGCAAAGAAGACAATCAACAGCAGCAGCAAGATCACTACGTTATGCTGCAGCATGAATTGACGCGTTTTGGCCAACATATTTGTTCGCATTCCCCCACCAACTACAAAACCTATCTTTTCTGCTCATCTCTTCTGCAGAAAGCCGTCCATCCACACGACCGAAAGGAACACCAGGCCCTTGGCGATCTGCTGCGCCTCGTACGGGCACGTTGAGCAGCACCAGCAGGTTGTTGAGCACGCCGAGGATCAGCACGCCGACGATCGTGCGCAGCGTACCGCCGCGGCCGCCGAAGAGGCTGGTGCCGCCCAGCACGGCGGCGATCAGCGAATCAAAATCCATGCCCACGCCGGCATTGGCCACCGTGCTGCCGGTGCGCGCCGTCATGATCAAGCCGGCCAGTGCCGCCGTCGTGCCGCAGAAGACGTAGGTGGCCAAGCTTGATGCGGTTGATGCGAATGCCGGACAGGGCGCCGGCGCGCTGGTTGGAGCCGATGATATAGAGCGAGCGGCCAAAGGTGGTGCCGCCGCAGGATGAACTCCAGCACGACGCCCAGCAGCAGAAAGATGAGGACCGAGTAGTGGACCGTGTCGAACAGCTTGCCGCGGCCGAGCAGCAGGAAGCTGTCTACGGAGGCATAATAGGTCTTGGACTGGGTCAGGATCAGGTTGATCGCGTAGACCAGAATGCTGGTGCCCAAGGTGATCAGAAAGGCGTTGGCTTTGGTCCAGACGATAATCGTGCCGTTGAGCACGCCGATCAGCGCGCCGGCCGCCAGCCCCACCAGCACCGAGACGAGGAAGCCTGCGCCCCAGAGCTGGGCGATCACGGCGGTGATGCCTGCCAGCCCCACCACGTAGGCGACCGACATATCGAAGTTGCCCGTGATGAGCAGGATAGTCTGGCCCATCGCCACGATGCCCAGCACGGACACCGTCCAGAGGATGTTGAGCAGGTTCTGCGTGGTCAGGAAGACAGGCGAGAGGAAGGCGCCGGCGACCATCAGCACGGCCAGAATGATGAGCGCAGGGTTGGCGGCCAGGAAGTGTCCTAGGCCGGCGAGGAAGCCCCCTTTCTCAAATTCAGGCTGTTCGAAGTCGGGCTTGCCCGTCTCTCCGGTACCCAGTTCGCCTTGGGGGAGGGCCTGTGCCGTGTCCTGCATATGTGCTCTCCTGGTACTCCGCCTTAGACCGGCTGGCCGGTGGGGTGTCCGGCAGACTGGCCGGTAGCGAAGCGCATGATGGTTTCTTCGGTCGCACCCTTGCCGGGCAGTTCCGCCTTGATTCGGCCCTGGTGCATCACCAGGATGCGATCGCTCATTGCCAGGATCTCCGGCAGTTCCGAGGAGATCATGAGAATAGCGACGCCCTGGCCGGCGAGGCGGTTGAGCAGCGCATAGATCTCCGACTTGGCGCCGACGTCGATGCCGCGTGTCGGCTCGTCGACGAGGAGCACTTTGGGATTGGTAGCCAGCCACTTAGCGATGACTACCCGCTGCTGGTTGCCGCCGCTCAGATACTGGACCTGCTGCTTGATCGACGGCGTCTTGATCGCCAAGCGGCGCACCGATTCATCGGCGAGCTGATTCTCCTTGCCGCCGCGGATCATGCCCAGGCGGGCCAACTTGCCCAGGACGGCCATGGAGATGTTGTTTTTGACCGGCATCGGCAGCACCAGGCCTTGGTCCTTGCGGTCTTCGGGGACGAGGCCGATCCCGGCGCCGATGCAGTCGTCGGGGCAGGAGGGATGGATGAGCTTGCCGTCGACGATAATTTCGCCCGCCTGGTAGGGGAGATCGCCAAAGATGGCGCGTGCCAACTCCGTACGGCCGGCGCCGACCAGGCCGGAAACCCCTAGGATCTCGCCACGGTGGAGCGTCAGCGAGATGTCGTTAAGGATGCCCTTGACCGTGAGATGTTTCACCTCGAGCACCGGCGCGCCCTGCTCGGTGGCGGTCTTCTGGTACATGTCCTTGAGGTCGCGGCCGATCATCATGCGAATCACGCCGTCGGTATTCACCTCGGCGATGGACTTAGTGGCCACCAGGGCGCCGTCGCGCATGACGGTGAGCGTGTCGCAGATGCGAAAGATCTCTTCCAGCCGGTGCGAGATGTAAATGACGGCGATGTCTTTCGCTTTGAGGCGGCGAATAACCGTAAATAGCCGCTCCGTCTCGCGCAGGGTAAGCGAGGAGGTGGGTTCGTCAAAGATGACCACGCGGGCGTCAAGCGAGACAGCGCGGGCGATCGCCACCATCTGGCGTTCGGCGATCGAGATCATGCCCAGCGGCACAGACGGGTCGGTGGAAACGCCTAGTTCAGAGAGCCAGTTCCCAGCGTCTTTATTCATCCGGCCAAAATCGATCAGCCCGAAGCGGTTGCGCGGCTGTCGGCCGATGAAGATGTTCTCGGCGATCGACAGGTACGGCTCAAGGTTGACTTCCTGGTGGACGGGGATGATCCCCAGCTTGAGCGCGTGCGCCGGGTCGTGGATCTGCTCCTGCCGGCCGTCGAGGAAGATCTCACCTTCGGAAGGCTGGTAGACGCCGGACAGGATCTTGATAAGCGTCGATTTGCCGGCACCGTTTTCGCCCACTAGAGCGCGCACTTCTCCAGCCGCCAGCGCAATACTCACCTGGTTGAGGGCGCGCACGCCGGGAAAGACCTTGGATATATTGCGCATCTCGAGCAACGGTGTGCCCTGCATCACTGACTCTCTCCCTATCCCAACCGCGCCCTATGCCTTGACGGCCAACGCCAGGTTCCGGCGCAGGCGCGGGAAGTTATACTTGGTGCCGGGGAAGCGCTGGAGCCCCTCCTCAGTCACCTCGGTATGGAACATGTCGGTGATGTCCTGGCGCTCGTCTTCACCGAACGGGATGTCGGGCACGCATACGCCAGACTCTACCTGCGCCAGCGAACTCACGCCCAGGATCGGCTGCGTCACGGCCGGGTTGTGCATTACCCAGGCCGCAGCCAACTGGGCCGGCTCGACGCCCTTGGCGCGAGCGTAGGCGACAAAGCGTTCGAGCGAGCGGCCGTGCTGCGACAGCCAGGTGAGCACGCGTGAGTCGGTCGCCCCGCGCGTGGCGGCGTCCATTGGCGTGCCGGGCATCAGGCGGCCGGTCAGCAGCCCGATCGCCAGGGGCCGATAGGCGGTGATGGCGATATCCTCCAGCCGCGCCTGCGGCAGGATTTCGACCTCGACGCCGCGTTCGAACAGGTTGTAGGCCACCTGGTTGCAGCGCAGGAGGGCCCAGCCATTGGCGGCGGCGATCGCATTGGCCGACGCCAGCAGGTAGGCGGGAAAGTTACAGCAGCCCACCAGGCGCGTCTTGCCGGCCGCGACGACGTCATTCAGCCCTGCCATCATCTCGGTCAGGTTCATCCCCACCACCGGCCAGTGGACGAGATAGAGATCCACGTAGTCCATTTGCAGCCGGGCCAGCGACTCGTCGATACTCTCCACGATACTGCGGCGATCGACGCCCTTGACGACCTTGGTCGTAACAAAGAGCTGCTCGCGTAGCTGCGACTTGAGCGCCCGTCCCAGGTACTGTTCGCTGGCGCCGGCGGAGTACATGGCCGCCGTGTCAAAGGCGTTGATGCCTAGATCCAGCGCCCGGGCCACGATGGCTTCCGAGAGCGCGCCATCGCACTTATCGCCAAACATCATGGTACCGAGGCAGATCCGCGAAACGGGCAGGGGGTGCCCGGGGAAAGAGACATATTGCATTGGTTTTCCCTTATGTCAATTTGGAAAAACGTTTCGCTGGGTGGTAATCTGAGTATAGCAAACAAGCTTACCGACGTCAACCGGCAAACGAGGAAGTTGTAGGGGACGGGTTATGGCGCAAAAGCACGTCACCATCACCGACGTCGCGAGGACGGCCGGCGTGTCCGTCGCGACGGCATCGGTGGTCATCAACAACAAGGACAAGTATGTGGCGCCGCGCCTGCGGCAGCAGGTGCTCGAGGCCGTGCGGCAGCTGAACTACCAGCCCAATCTTGTCGCGCGCAGCCTCAAGGTAAAAGAGACGCGCACGATCGGCCTGATCCTGACCAACATTACCAGTCCCGTGACGCCGCCCTCCGTGCGGCTCGTCCAGCGCTATGCGCGCGAGCAGGGATTTGACACGCTCCTGGCCGTGAGCGAGGAGGACTTGAGCCTCGAGACGAACATCGTCGAGAATATGCTGTCGAAACGGGTCGACGGGCTGATCCTCTGCCCGGCCGACTCCAGCGCCGTCGAGCACCTGCAGTATGCCGCTTCGTTGATCCCGGTCGTCACCATCGAACGGGCGGTGCCGGGCACCTGCAGTGTGGTGACCGACAACGATGAAGTCAGCTTTCGGGCGGCGGCTCATCTTGTGGCGCACGGCCGCCGCCGCATCGGGGTCATCCACATGCCGCAGCAAGGCACCAACACGCGCCAGCGCATCGAGGGCTTCCGGCGGGCGCTGCGGGATGGCGGCTGCCTTGATCCGGCGTTGTTTCATGAGACCGACTACGTCGGTTCTTCGGCCTTTGACCTGGCCTGTCACCTGGTTGTCGACCAACATGCCGACGCCATCATGGCCACGAGCCAGTCGATCACCATGGGGGCGTTCAAGGCCTGCAAGCACCTAGGGGTCGACATTCCCGGGCAGGTAGCGATCTTCGGGTACGACGATGTGCCCTGGATGGAGCTAACGGTGCCGCCCGTTTCGACGACGCAGCAGCCGATTGCCGAGATTGCGCAGCGTGCTTGCGAGATCCTGTTTGCGGCGCTGGCTTCGGCGGCGCCGGTTGCAAAGGCGCCGTCGCCGCATGTAGAAGTGGTGCCGTCGCGGCTGGTGCTGCGCAATTCGTGTGGTTGTACCTAGCGCACGTCACCGGTACGATGGAGGCATGATGCAAATCCTGATCGAACCGGCCGACCCAATGGGTCCAGCCGCCGGGCAGCTGGTGCGAGAAATGGTGGCGGAGATCCCGCGGCGCTACGGTGAGGTGCTCGATGCGGCGGCTGCGGCCGAGCGCGCGGCAGCTGTGCTGGCGGCGAATGCTGCGTTTTTGGGTGAGCGCAGCGTGTTTTTGGTTGCGACCGCGGGGGGACAAGCGATTGGCTGCGGCGGGATACAGCCCGTTATCATGGCACTTGACGGCGAAACGGACGCACTCAGCGGCGAAGTCAAGCGCATGTATGTAACACAAGATTGGCGCCGACGGGGTGTAGGTGCA
Source organism: uncultured Chloroflexia bacterium (assembly GCA_963701415.1). GTDB lineage: Bacteria > Chloroflexota > Anaerolineae > Caldilineales > Caldilineaceae > Fredericiella. The sequence continues at coordinate 271,877 of CAVPAH010000009.1, read as the reverse complement.
GCGATTCTTGCGACGCTCGGGGAGCGGGCACGCGACTTCGGCTATCGCCGGCTGGTGCTCGAGACAGGCGACCGACAGCCGGAAGCAGTGGCGATGTACACATCGAACGGATGGATGCGCATCGCACCGTTCGGGCCGTACGTGGGCGACCCGACAAGCGTTTGTTTCGAAATGAAGTTCTGAGGCTGACAGAGAACGAAAGCCAGACAAGCCTAGCGGCTGTTTGAGCGAACTGGAATGCCATGGTACGCCAATCATGAGCGGGGCCGTCTGGCAACGGCCCCGCTCGCTTACACTTTACCTCGGCTTCTTAGATTGCGTTAGTTACATGCCGGCCCTATTTGGGGTCCAGCGTATAGAACACGACCTTCGCTACGTCCGTGTTGTCGATATACGCGCCGCGCACCGGGTCATACAGGTCGGCGTATGGATGGAACAAGCGTGCGGCGTCACCTTTGGCAGATAATATCATCAGGCTGTTGGTATGGTTGGGGGAATTCCACTGCATGCCCGGCAGGTTGCCCGCGCCGTTGTTGACAACCGGCATCCACCCCGGATTCGAGCCGGGGCCCCACAAGTAACCAGTTTCGTGGTCACCGGTAACAATCAGCAGTGTTTCGCCCCAATTGCTGTTCTTCTGCACCCAGTCGACCACAGCCTCAACGGCGCGCTCGAAATCGATCGCCTCCTCGATCATACGGCCGGACTGGTTAGAGTGTGCGGCCCAGTCTACTGCCCCACCCTCTACCATCAGGTACAGGCCATCCGGATCGTTATCCAGGATGTTGAGCGCTGCCACGGTCATTTCGGCCAGGGTAGGCACAGTCTGAATCTGGGGCACGACATAAGGGGCGGCAAAGGCATCGCCACTGCGACCCTGCTGCATAGTCTGGTAGACCTGGGCAGTGCCAAGCACGCGCTCGGGCGTTTGGCCGCTCATCAGCGACTGGAACTCAGCCCGCGACTGGATGAGGGTCCAAGGATCGGCAATCCCGTCGCCATCGGCATCACCACCGGCGGTGCCGGCAACCAGGGCGTCCCACGTAACCTGGTCACCCACGTACTTGTACGTATTCGGGCTTTCCTTCAGCTTGCCGTCCACATCATACCAGGGGTGCCCCGCGCCCATGACAACATCGGCTGCACTCATGTTGACGATCTCTTGGGCAATGGCAGCGTAGTTGTCACGGTGATCATTATGTGCGACGTGACCGGCGGGTGTGGCATGGCTCCATTCCACGGTGGTAACGACACCGGTGGCTTTGCCCTTTGCCTCGGCCAACTCGAGCGCGTTCGCCACAGGTTTCTTGTTAACATCGACCCCAATCGCAGCGTCGTAAGTCTTGACGCCTGCCGCCAGCGCAGTGGCCGCGGCGGCGGAGTCGGTGTAACAGGATTTGACGTAATTGAAGTCACTCCAGGCGAGCACTGGGTCATAGGAGCAGTAGTACGAGTAGGTGCTCATCGCCCATTGGAAGGGGAAGCGATTGTAAATCTGGCGAGCATCCTTTCCATACTCGTAGTAGCTGGCTGCCGTCAGTGAGTTGTAGCCCCAGCCATCGCTGATCATAACAATGACATTCTTGGCGAGTGGCTTGGCCGCCACCTTGGGGGCCGCGGCGCCGGACAGCTCTGCACCGCCGGCTTGATTGAGAAGCGGCAAGAAGAGCAGATTGTTCCCAGTGCCGGCGTCTGGTGGCGCGGCAGGTTGTGTGCTTTGGGCCATGGCTGGAACCAGTGGGCACAAGGCGAAGAGCAGCACAAACAGGATGACAGCAATTCGATTGTGGATGGGCATAACCAACCGTTCCTTTCTATGATGTTTCAGAGTAATTCTGCACAAAAGGTGATTGGATAGGAATGCATTTCGAATCGAGGGAGCAAGGTGTGCTTCTCGATCCGGGGTCAAACTGAAGCCGAGGACTGCTGTGCAGGTTTCATTATCGCGCCACAGCATGCCCAGTTCAATGAAGCAAAATAAATATATCATTTAATATTCTAATTATCTAAGACTTTAACACAACATATTCATATTAAGCAACAATCCGTAAGCCATATAGCAAACTAATCTAATAAACATTCACAGCTGTCTTTTTTTCACCTTTGATAATAAATTTCAATTAATAATAATTAAATTTAATCATAATTTTAAATTTCAAAATATAAATATGCACTATTTTCTGTTTGTGCGACTGTACTTCGGGCGCGTCTTTGCCCACAATTACTGGCGTCGTGACGGTTTGCCACCCGTTGACCGGTGCGGATGATAGGAGTATAGTCAAGGTAGTTCCGTCACCGCTGACAGCTTTGCCGGCACCCTGCGCACATCCGGTTCGCAACAGATGCGGAGGGTCTGTAGGGAGGCGGTTCTATGTACCGGCCTCTCTGCATTTCCAAGGAGTAGGTGATGGCGAACGTCTTAGGGACATCTACAGGGGCAGCCATGGCTGGCTGCCCCTGGGAAGAGTCCGTGCGCTCGGGCATGATTCCAACGCGCTCACGTATGGCGCACTGCCGCGCGAGCCGGCACCGATCGTGGGCCGGGAGCGCGAGCTGGGCGAACTGGCGACCATGCTGTTAGATCCGGACTGCCGCCTGGTGACGATCTTGGGAATGGGCGGCATCGGCAAGACGCGCCTGGCCCTGGCGCTGGCGCATCGGCTCAGGAGCCAGTACGCCCAAGTTGCCATGGTCTTGCTGGCGTCCATCACCCGGGCAGCGGACATTCTGCCTACACTGAGGCGTGCGCTTGGCGTCGCCTGCACCGGCGAAACCCTCAGCACCGGCGAAGACAGTGTGCTCGCCGCGCTGCGTGAGGCCGATCCTGACTTGCTGCTGGTGTTGGACAACTTCGAACACCTGCTTCCGGATGGAGCCACCGTCCTCGATCAGCTATTGGAGAGTGTTACACGCCCGCGCTGCATCGTTACATCGCGCGAGGCCCTGTCTACGCGCTGGGAGTGGCGCTATCTTCCGGGCGAGCTGAGCTTTCCGGGTGAATTTCAGGAAGAATCTGCAGGGGTTGAACCTGCAGCGTACAGCTCCGTGCAGATGTTTCTTCAAATTGCGCGCCGAACACGACCGGGCCACTGTGTAGAAGGCACCGAGCTGAGCCAGGTGATGCGCATCTGCCGCCTTGTCGGCGGCCTGCCGCTTGGCGTCGAATTGGCCGCCGCCCAGGCCGGCAGCCTGGCGTGTGGCGTGATTGCCGATCAGATTGCAGCTGGGATAGAACGGTTGGCGGCCGATGTGCGCGATCTGCCGCTGTGGCAGCGGAGCATGACGGCGAGCTTTGACACGTCCTGGGCGACGCTGACGTCTCAGGAGCAAACCACCTTGACGCGACTGTCGGTGATCTATCGCTGTGACCTCCTGGCCAAGTATGGGTTTGCCGCGCCGCCAGAGACTTGGGAGGAGTTGGAGCAAATGGCGGCGGTGATCCAGGCGGGCGAACGTACAATCTGTGACCGAGATCTGTATCATGCCGCGCGGTTCGGTGCGCCATGCGGCCACGCTGGGCGGATGGCCGCTGGTCGTGCACAAGTCTTTCCGGCAGCGTGACGAGGCGCTTGAGCTTCTGAAGGCAATCGGGGCACCGGAAACGCAGCGCCGGCGTGGAAGACAGTCCGACGGGGCCGCGCCATCGATCCTGGCGCTCTACCACGATCCGAGCATCGTGGCAGTTCATCCTGTCCTACACGCTGTCTACAAGGTGATCGCCGATGGCGGGCTGGCGGTGCGCCCCATTGCGGTGACCGGGACACGGTATACCCAAGTAGCGGCCTTGTACGCCGAGACCGTGACGTCAATCCTGAGTGGGAAGGTGGAGGCTGTGCCGGCGCTGGCCGACCTGGAGCGCCAGCTGGTGGAGCCAGGCCCCTGACCGGCCGGAGATCGCGAACTGAACTCACGCCTAAGCAGCCGGTGCCAGCCGTTGTTCACCCAGCCACGTCCATAGTTCATCCTCCGCATAGGCGGGCGACCATGAGTTGTGGCCGGAATCCGGGTAGATGGTATAGCGGACGTCAGAACCCAGAGAACGCAGTTCGGCCACGATGCGGTCGGAGTCGGCAATGGGCGCCACGTCGTCCTGGGCGCCATGAAAGACCCAGATGGGTTTGCCGACCAGCGCGGGGAGGCGCAGCAGGAAGCTGTTGAGGTCGGGCATCCCGCCGCAGATGGGCACGACGGCAGCAAACAGCTCGGGATGCTCGGCAGCCATTCGCCACGCGCCGCGGCCGCCCATGCTGAGGCCCGTGAGATAGATGCGCTGGGGATCGACGGCAAGGTTGGCGGTCACGTAGCGCAGCATGGCGAGCAGCTCGGCGTGGTAATCGACCCACTCGTGGCCGTCGGGCAGCTGCGGGGACAGGGTGATAAAGGGGAAGTCGGGGCGGCCCAAGACGACGGGCGGCACGCCGTAGCGGAGGACGGCCTCCAAGTCGCTGCCGCATTCGCCGCGGCCGTGCAGAAAGAACACCAGCGGCCAGCGCCTGGGGGAAGGGGTATCGTCATTGTAACCTAGCGGCAGACTGATCAGCGCAGACAAGGCGCCGCCCGTAAGGCTCAAGAAACGCCAGTTCCATACGTTGAGCGCATAGCGATCCATGGCTGTACCTTCCTCGTTGCTGCTATTGTTCCGTCTCAGGCAACCTGCAGCTGAAGCTCGCCACTGTCGGCGAACTGGAGAGACCACAGGTGGGCGTAGAGGCCGTCCTGCGCCAGCAGCTCCGCGTGGCGACCGCTTTCGACGATGCGCCCGCCCTGCAGCACGATGATACGGTCGGCACGCTGGACGGTCGAGAGGCGGTGGGCGATCACGAACGAAGTGCGCCCCTGCATCAGCCGTTCCAGCGCCGCCTGCACCCAGCGCTCGGACTCGGTGTCGAGCGCCGAGGTCGCCTCGTCCAGGATCAGGATGCGCGGGTCCTTGAGCAGGGCACGGGCGATCGCCACGCGCTGGCGCTGCCCGGCCGACAGCTTGACGCCGCGTTCGCCCGACGATCGTGTCGTAGCCCTTGGGCAGCTGCGTGATGAAGTCGTGGGCGTAGGCCGCACGCGCCGCATCCTCGATCTCCGCCTGCGTGGCATCCAGCCGGCCATAGGCGATATTCTCGCGCACCGTGCCGCCAAAGAGAAACGTCTCCTGCGGCACCAGGCCGATCTGGGCGCGCAGGCTTTCCAGGTTGACCGTGCGCGTGTCGATGCCGTCGATCTCGATGCAGCCGCCGGTCGGCTCGTAGAAGCGGGGCAGCAGGTTGACGAGCGTGGTCTTGCCGACGCCGCTGGGGCCGACGATGGCGATCACCTCGCCGGGCTCCGCGACCAGGTCGATGCCGTGCAGGACGGCGGGCCGCTGCTCGGGGATGAGGTCGTCGTCGGTGCCGGCAGCGCCGATTGACGGGCGGGCGGGCACCGCACATCGCGCTGTATGGCAGGGCTCGCCGTCCAGCGTGTCAGTATATTCAAACTTCACACTGTCATAGCGCACCAGGCCGTGTACGGGCGGGAGGGCAGGGAGTCCCGCCTGCTGCTCTTCCCCAGGCGTCTCGAGGATCTCAAAGATACGCCGTGAGGCGCCGAGTGCTTCGCGCAGCTGCGAATAGAGCCCGGCAAACTCGCCGACCGGTCCGGCCACCATGAACATGTAGAAGAGGAAGGCGATCAACTCGCCGGCGGTGATCGTACCCGCCAGCACCTGCTGGCCGCCAAACCAGAGCACGGCGGTGATAGCGCTGAGCGAGAAGAAGGTAATCAGGGGAATAAAGGTGGCGCGCAGGCGGATACGCTGCATGGCCGTGGCAAAGGTGCGCTCGACCCGGACGGTGAAGCGCTCCTGCTCGTACGCCTGGCGGCCAAAGGATTTGATCACCCGGATGCCCGACAGCGACTCTTCCAGCACGGTCGTCGAATCGGCCAGCCGGTCCTGCACGTCCGTCGAGACGCGTTCGATACGGCGGCCGAAGTAGATGGCGAAGAACGTGATCGGGGGGAGAATGGCAAGGATAAACAGCGTCAACTGCCAATTCAAATAGAGCATCAGTGCTAGAGCACCTACGAACGTAACTGCCTGGCGCAAAAACGCCACGGGCGTCTCCGTCAGCACCGTCTGCACCAGCGTCACGTCGTTGGTCACGCGTGAGACCATCTCGCCGACGCGGCGGTTGTCGAAGAAAAAGGCGGGCAGGCTGAGCAGGCGGCTGTGCAGGTCGATGCGCAGGTCGGCAACCACGCGCTGGCCGACGCGGGCCAGGTAAAAGGATTCGACAAAGTAGAAGCCGGCCTGGATGACGAACAAGCCGAGGAGGCCCAGGGCGATCTGGTTGAGCAGCTGCGCGTTGCTGCTGGTAAAGACTGAGTCGACCAGGAGGCTGACGGCCCACGGCAGCGCCAGGGCGATCAGGCTGCTGCAGAGCAAGGCCACGGTGGCCAGGAGCATCTGCAGCCAGTAGGGACGGACGTAGCGGAAGAGACGCCGGAGATTTGCCATGGATCAAGCATAGCATGGCTGAGTGGAGGGGGCTGAAGCATTGATTACAGACCAGGCTTGTACATCGAAGAATCTGGTAGGGCGGGAGGGTGGAAGGCGTGCATCCACCCTCCCGCTCCGCAGCTACTGGGCGGCCATTCGTTCCGCCGTGGCGGCAATCGCCTTGGCGGCGCCTACCTGGATCTGCTTGCGCACTTCGACGTCCTCGACCAGGTTCGCCAGTTCATAGATGGTACTGGCGGCGGCAATCTGGCCGGCGGGGGTGCGTCCCCATTCCGGATCTTCCCAGCCGTGGCGGAACAGCCACAGCAGGATGGGATCGGTGACCGTCAGGATCGGGGTGCTGATTTGAAAGGGATTCATGGTTGGTTGTCTCCTGGAAATGACCGGCTGAGTTCGTGGGGGCCGAATGCTCCCGCTGCCAGGATAGCAAATACGGTGCGCCGATGCTGTGCGGAAGCCAGCGGCTGCCGTGTGCAATTGATCACATGCTTTACCTGCAGAACTGGCCTGAGCAGGCGCCTCCCTGCAGCGTGGCGCAGCGTCTAGCGACGAATCACATATGGCGTGTCGTGCAGCGGCTGCGCTCCGCTTTCGGTGATCAGATAGCCGTCTTCGATGCGCAGCCCGCCCCAAGGCGCGTTGAAGATGGGAATATCGACGGAGATCACCATGTCCTGCTCGCATCAGGTTTCTGTCAATCCCCTGTTTTCTGGCGCTTCGCCCCGGGCTTGCGTTGCTGCGTGGATCTGTATATGCTGCCACTCCTATGTGCCTGATCGTCAAGATTGCTGCAACCTGTCCACTGCCGACGGCGCCCGTCGACCCCCAACTGCGCCGCATTGCCGTGCTCGACCTGAACAACTGGCCGGGCGATGGCTCCTACACGCGCTGGATGACGCTGCCGTATGTCTACGAAGTTACCTCACGCTACGGCTGCGGCTGTAACTTGCGGCTGTCGGAGAGTGAAGTCTGGGCGTTGACGAACGACGACGCAGCGGAGAACGAGGAGATCTCCGCCCGCGAACGGTGGAGGACTGGCAGAGGGTCGTGGACGTGATCGAGATTGGCCTCCAGGCCGGCCCCGTCGAGCTGTTTGCCGCCACTGACAACGATCTGCCGACGGTCGTAGTCGAGTCGCGGCGAAACGTGACGCTGGTCGAAATCCGACGGTTTGACTTCCAATTGGTCGAACGGCAGATGGTGATTGTCAGAACACGATAAGCCCTGTGACGGTGCTCGAGATATGGCAGTCGCTAATCGAGCAGCCCGTGTTCGCGGGCGTAGGTGACGGCCTCGAGACGGCTGTGGACGCCCAGCTTGTGCAAGATGCGCTGGACGTGATTGCGCACCGTCGATCGGTCGATGACCAGCTGATTGGCAATCGTGTCGGTGTCGGCCCCATGGGACAACTGGCGCAGCACCTGGATCTCACGCTCGGTCAAGCCAACATCGCAAGGCCTGGCGCTCGGGCATGCCGGGCTGTGGCACTTCGAGCTGCAGCTGGCGCACCCAGCCGGCCACGTCCTTGGCAAAGGTTTCGGCGCGTTTCTTGGCCTCCACTTCGCGGAAGAAATGGACAATGACGTCCGGCTCGTCGCTGCCGTCAGTGGTGGGCACGGCGATGATGGTCACGTTGACCCAGAGCGGATAGCCGCTTGCCGTACGCATCTGCGCATCAAAGGTAGGCACCAATTCGCCGCGCCGTCCTGCCGTGAAAGGGAGGCACCCACGCCGGCAGACCACGCAGCCGCCGTCGATGTGGCCGCCCAGGACGGCAAAGCAGTTCATGCCGACGATTTCCTGGGCCTTAAAGCCCAGGATCTTTTCGGCTGACCTATTCCACGCGGCGATGCGCTGATCCTGGTCGACGATGTAGGCACCGTCGGCGGAGCGATCCAGCATTTCACGTACGAAGTCCAAACGAGCCATTGCCATGCCTTATCTGCTGCGTCCTTAGGGACGTAGATGTACGGGCAGCATTCCAAGTGGAACCTTTGGGAGCACGAGGCTGCTCCATTATACACGAAACAGGTACAGGCAGAAGTAGCAGATCAGCCGGCGTACAGGCACTGCGCCAAGGGCTTGCCGTTGACCCATATCTCCACGTTGTCGAAGTAGACGGCTACACTCGCGTTCGTGAAGACGTTGTTGCCCAGCAGCACGACGTTGATTGCACCGTCTTCGGGCCCCATGGTCAGGCGGCTCTCGAAGCGGTGCCAGGCGTCATTTCTCAGGTAGCCGTTGGTGGGGCCGTCGTCTTCTACGGCAGTGCCCTCAACAGCGTTGACGTTGATGCGCGGCCCAGACGCTCTCATCATCGCGGGGGTACTGATTGGCGCCCAGCCGGATATAGTAGCTCGCCCGCACGACGACTTCGGCGCCGGCCGGCACCTTGAAGGTTGGGCTGACGACCAGACCGCGGAAGGGCTTGTCGCCGGCAATCTTTAACGAGCGCACACTGGCGATGGCGGTTTCGTCGTCAAAGGTGAGATTCTGGGCAAAGTACAGCGGCCGCTCCGTCAGCCCCTGCATGCCCCATCCTGCATACTGGCGGCTCCACGTACTGCCGGTCCACAACTGCGGGTCGTCAAACGTAAGACACGCATCGCTGTCGGCAAACAGGCCGCCGGCATTGCTGATAGGTTCCGGCACAGGACCGGTAGGAGCCTGCGTGAGGCTCTGTGTCACGGCGGCGCCTTCTTGCTCCTCGGCGGTGAGCGGTGCGTTAAACGCGCGCCGTGGGGAGACAAGCCTTGTGTTTGGGATGGGACCAGGTTTGAGCCCAGCAGGTGGAATCGGCGTAGGCTGCGGCGGATCTTTTGCCTGTACCGTGGCCGGCACAAGCAGGGCAACAAGCACCAGTACAAGTAAAACTCTGACCTGCAGTCTTCCCAACATGATTCAACTCCTTTTCACGATCCAGCCACTTACCGTACTGCATCATTCTGGCAGCTATGAAGACTCCAAATCCTGGCCAGCTTAAGTCTAGCATATGGTAAATCAAAAGACAACATGCAATTCCGGAAGCTTTTGCCTCTGTCTGCTGTCATAGAGGACACAAATCGCAATTTAGGTTGCCCTTACCTTACAGTTTGCCACAGCAAAGGCAAAGCGACCGTGGATAGACAGCGGCAAGGAAGGGGCATTTGCGAAATCACTTTGAATATGGAATAATTCTACAATCTAAGTATTCGGAATGGTGGTATAACAGTTAGCCATGAACTCGCTGCGCACTCTCTACCCTTTTGTCCGGCCCTACTGGCGCAAGTCGGCGATCGCCCTGGTCTTGCTCACCTCGTTGGTCTTTATGGACCTGGCGATCCCGCGCCTGCTCCAGAGGCTGATCGACCAGGGCATCAACAAGCAGGACGGCGCCGTCGTGCTGCAGACCTCGATCATCATGCTTGTCATCTCGGCGATCAGCGCCGTCTTTGCCGTCGGCAACAACTACTTCTCGGTCCAGGTGGGCGAAGGCGTGGCGCGCGATGTGCGCGAGGCGCTGTTCCTCAAGATCCAGTCGTTCTCCTACGGCAACCTCGACCGCTTCACCACGGGCAAGCTGCTGGTGCGGCTGACCAGCGACGCGAGCGCCGTGCAGCGCCTGGTGCAGATCTCGCTGCGCATCGGCACGCGCGCCCCGCTGCTGATGATCGGCAGCCTGATCCTGATGTTCGTCACCGACGCCCACCTGGCGCTGATGATTCTGCCGCTGCTGCTGCTCACGGGCGTGATCATCGTCATCTTCAGCATGCAGATGGAGCCGCGCTATCGCACGGTCCAGCGCAAGCTCGACGCGCTCAACACGGTCCTGCAGGAAAACATCGCCGGCGCCCGCCTGGTCAAGGCCTTTGTGCGCGGCGACCATGAGGCAGCCCGCTTTGGCACCGCCAACCAGGAATTTGCCGACCGCACGATCCAGGTTACCCAGTTTATGTCGGTGATGGGCCCGATGCTGACCATCTTTGTCAACATCGGCATGGTGATGGTGATCTACATCGGCGGCATGCAGGCGATCGCCGGCAACCTGTCCGACGGCCAGATCGTGGCCTTTACCAACTACCTGCTCACCACCATGGGGCCGCTGCTGATGATGACGCTGCTTTCCAACGTCTGGGCGGCGGGCTTTGCCTCGACGCGGCGCATCGAAGGCGTGCTGGAGGCGGAGCCTGACGTCCAGGATGCCGTGGATCCGCTGCCGCTGCCCCCGGCGCTGCACGGGCGCGTGGTGTTTGAACATGTCTCGTTTGCCTACGCTCCCGGGGAAGGAGACAACGCACGGGACGAGGACGGTGCGCCCGAGACTGTGCTCGAGGACATCAACGTGACGATCGAGCCGGGCACACGCGTGGCGATCCTCGGCGCGACCGGTGCCGGCAAGACGTCGCTGGTCAACCTCATCCCGCGTTTCTACGACGCCAGCGGCGGCTGCGTGCTGATCGACGGCGTGGACGTGCGCGAGCTCGACCAGACCGAGCTGCGCCGCCAGATCGCGATCGTGCCGCAGGAAGCCATTCTCTTCTCGGGCAGCGTGCGTGACAACATCCGTTACGGCCATCCGCAGGCAAGCGACGAGGAAGTCGTGGCGGCGGCCAAGGCGGCGCAGGCGCACGATTTTGTGATGCGGCTGCCGCGAGCAGTACGACACGCACGTCGAAGAGCGTGGGGTGAACCTGTCAGGCGGGCAGAAGCAGCGGCTCGCGATCGCCCGCGCCCTGCTCGTGCGGCCGCGCATCCTGATCCTGGACGACAGCACGAGCGCGGTGGATGTGGCGACCGAGACACGTATCCAGACGGCGCTGGACGAGTGGATGGCGCGGCACACGACTATCGTCGTGGCCCAGCGCATCAGCACGGTGCTGACGGCCGACAAGATCCTGGTGCTCGACCGCGGGCGCCTTGTCGCCGAGGGCTCGCATGCCGAGCTGATGGCGACCAGCCCGATCTACCGCGAAATCTACGACTCGCAGCTGGGCAGCGGGTTCACGCCGGACTCTGCGCCGCCGGGCAGCGTGGCGGCGGCAGACCCAACCCTGTGACTATCCCCGCAGCTATCCCTGCGAGCGTCCCTGCGGACGCGGAAGGGAGCCATTGATCATGGCAGACAACTCTTCGCTCCGATCCTCTAATGGCGACGCCCGTGCCAGCATGCAGCAGCGCCGCCCGGCACAGGTGGGCAAGATCGAAAAGGCGCATGACCCGCGCCAGGCCATACTGCGGCTGGCTGCTCTATCTCCGGCCCTACTGGGCCGCGATGGCTCTGTGTGCTTGTGCTGGTTGTCGTCTATACGCTGCTTGGGCTGCTTGGGCCCTACCTGATGGGCGTGGCGATCGACCAGTTTATCAACGGCAAAGACCCGGTCGGGCTGGCCTACATCTCCGCCATCATGCTGGTTGTGTATGTGCTCAACAACCTGTTTCAGGCCGGCGCCAACTGGGTGATGGCCATCGTCTCGCAGCGTTCGCTCCAGCAGCTGCGCCAGGACCTGTTCACCCACCTGCAGCGGCTGCCGCTGCGCTTCTTCGACAACAACCCGGCGGGCGAGCTGATGAGCCGGCTGACCAACGACATCGACGCCATCAACCAGGCAGTATCACAGAACGTGATCTCGCTGGTCGCCAGCGTGCTGTCGCTGGTGGGGATCATCATCGCCATGTTCTGGCTCAACCATTGGCTGGCGCTGGCCACGCTGCTGGTCGTGCCGATCATGCTGTGGTTCACCGAGTTTGTCGCCAGGTACACGCGCAAGGGCTTCCGCGGTCTGCAGAAAAGCCTGGGCGGGATGAACGCCGTCATGGAGGAGTCGATCAGCGGGCAGAAGGTGATCAAGGCCTTTGGCCGCAACGATTCGGTGGTCGAGGCCTTCCGTGCGGCCAACCAGGAGGTGTACGAGGCCGGCGTCTACGCCAACACGTATGCGCTGCTGCTGATGCCGCTTACGAACGTGCTGGGCAACTTCTTTGTCATCGTGCTGGCGGCGCTGGGCGGCTTGCTGGCGCTGCAGGGCATGGTCACGGTTGGCGTCATTGCCACCTTTATCATCTACGGTCAGAACTTCATCCAGCCGCTGCGCCAGCTGGCCAACATGTACAACGCCATCCAGGCGGCGCTTGGCGGGGTCGGAGCGCGTCTTTGAGATCATCGACGTAGCCCCGGAAGCGGCAGATGCGCCGGACGCGCTGCCGCTGCCGCAGATCCACGGCGACGTCGACTTTGAAGATGTGCACTTTGGCTACAAGCCGGACACGCCGGTGATCAAGGAGATGACGCTGCATGCGCCGGCCGGGCAGACGGTGGCGCTGGTCGGGCCCACCGGCGCCGGCAAGACGACGATCATCAACCTGCTGTCGCGTTTTTACGAGATCGACGGCGGCGCCATCTGCGTGGACGGCCACGACATCCGCGACGTACGCAAGGACGACCTGCGCCGCAAGCTGGGGATGGTGCTGCAGGACACGTTCCTCTTCTCCGACACGGTGCTGGAGAACATCCGCTATGGCCGGCTGGAGGCGAGCGACGAAGAGTGTATTCGCGCCGCCGAGCTGGCCGACGCCGACCACTTTATCCGCCAGCTGCCGCACGGCTATCAGACGCGGCTCTCCGAGCGCGCCGGCAACCTCAGCCAGGGCCAGCGCCAGCTGCTGGCCATCGCCCGCGCCATCCTGGCCGACCCGGCGATCCTGATCCTTGACGAGGCCACCAGCAGCGTCGACACCCGCACCGAGGCGCGCATCCAGCAGTCGCTGCTGCGCCTGATGCAGGGGCGCACCAGCTTTGTGATCGCCCACCGGCTGAGCACCATTCGTGACGCCGACAATGTCGTCGTGATCAACAACGGCGAGATCGTCGAGCAGGGCAGCCACGAGCAGCTGCTGGCGGCGCAGGGGTTCTACTACCAGCTGTATGTGAGCCAGTTCAAGGGGTTGGCGATCTAAACCTGCTCCAACGTTGAATCTGGAACTCAGCAGCATGTGAGGCGTGCGCGCTGAACGAGACGCCCGTAGAAATATATACTAATAGTATATATTTGGTGCGCCAAAGGTTCGTCTGCGCAACATATATTGACAACCTTTGCGAGGGTGATTACAATTCCGCTAGACTGCTGAGTTGGCCGCAACTACCATGGCAGTCCTACGCGAGCGTGGGAGGCCGGCCAACTAACCCTTTCCTTCCAGACATGACGCTAGAAACCTTGCTTGAGACTGCTCCCCGGCAGCAGACAACAGAGTCAATCGATACGCGCGCTTACTATCCACGTTGATGGTGACAGATACAGCTTTTGGTGACAACTTCGAACGGTGACAGTCCTTTCCCTAGTTTTTGTGGCAAAGGAGCAGCATCATGATTGGTGGGTTTGCGAACCGGATCGCCTGGGTCGACCTGACATCCGGTGACGTCGAATACAAGGGCATCGACGAAACTGATGCCCGGAAGTACATCGGCGCACGTGGTTTGGGCGTCAAGTACGTCTTTGACAACGGCCCGGAAGTCGAGCCGCTGTCGCCGGATAACATTCTGTGCGTGATGAACGGCCCGTTGACCGGCACGAACGTCAACATGAGCGGGCGCCTGGCCGTGGTAACCAAGTCGCCGCTCACCGGCACCGTGGCCGACGCCCACATGGGCGGCTGGACGGCCGCCAAGCTCAAGTGGGCGGGCTTTGACGGGCTTGTCTTCAAGGGCAAGAGCGAAAAGCCGGTCTACGCCTATGTCGAAGACGGCAAGGTCACGCTGCACGACGCCTCGGACCTGTGGGGCAAGGGCATCCACGAGACGCTGCGCATCCTGCGCGAGCGCCACGGCCAGCAGTGCGACGGCATGGCGATCGGCCAGGCCGGCGAGAACCTGGTGCGCTTTGCCTGCTGGGTCAACGTCAACGACCGCGCGGCGGGCCGCAACGGCACCGGTGCAGTCGGCGGCAGCAAGAACCTCAAGGCCATCATCGTCAACGGCGACAAGAAGAATCGCCCCGAGCCGGCCAACAAGGAAGCCGACAAGGAAGCCCGCAAGCGCGCCCTGGCCGCCATCATGGCCGAAGAGAACATCACCTCCCCGCGCAAGGGCGGCTTGAGCGTCTACGGCACCAACGTGCTGATGAACATCACCGAGAGCATTGGCGGCCTGCCGGCGTACAATTCACGCAAGACGGCCTTTGGCAAGGACAACGCCGAGAAGATCTCGGGCGAATAGGTCAACGACCACATCCTGGTCGAGAACCCCACCTGCCACGCCTGCCCGGTCGCCTGCAAGAAGGAAGTCGAGGTCAAGGAAGGGCCGTTCAAGGTCCGCATGGAGAGCGTCGAGTACGAACCGGCCTGGTCGCTCGGCGCCAACTGCGGCAACAACGATGTCAACGCCGTGGCCTACATCATCGACCTCTGCAACGACTACGGCATGGACCCGATCGAGCTGGGCAACGTGCTCGCCATGTACATGGAAGCCAGCGAGTGCGGCTACACCAACGGCGACGGCAAGCTTGGCTGGGGCGACACGATGACCATGGTCGCGGTCACGCACGACATCGCCATGCGCCAGCGGCGCGGGCGACAAGCTGTCGGGCGGCACGGCCCGCGGCGCGGCGGCCTTCGGCCACCCGGAGATCGCCATGACGGTCAAGGGCCAGGCCATTCCGGCCTACGACCCACGCGGGATGAAGGGCATGGGCATCGCCTACGCCACCTCGAACCGCGGCGCCTGCCACCTGCGCGCCTACACGCCGGCCGCCGAACTGGGCGTCATGCCGTTTGGCTCGCTCAAGGTCGACCCGCTGGAGTGGAAGGGCAAGGGCGCACTGACCAAGATCTTCCAGGACGTGCACGCCGTTTCCGACTCGCTCGACCTCTGCAAGTTCTCGGCCTTTGCGCAGGGCATGCAGGAATACACCGACCAGTTCAACGCCGTAACGGGGCTTGACTACTCGGTAGAGAAGCTGCTGCAGTGTGGCGAGCGCATCTACAATCTGGAGCGCTACTACAACAACCTGGCCGGCTTCCGCGAGGGCTCGGACTACCTGCCCAAGCGCTTCACGCACGAGCCCAGCACCATGCCCGGCTCCGAAGGCCATGTGTGCGAGCTTGACCTGATGCTCGACGAGTACTACAAGGAGCGCGGTTGGGTCAACGGCGTCGTGCCGGAAGCCAAGCTGCGCGAGTTGGAGATCGTCGCCTAAGCTACCACGTATGACCAACAAGAGGGACGGACGCTTCCCACGCAGGTGCGTCTCTCTTGCCGGGCACCCGCATGCCTGTGCACCGGCGTCACCCTCCTCACGGCGCCGAATCTCCTATACCTGGTCCCCTGCAGTAATGTCCCGTGTAAGACAGGACATTTGTCAGCTTTACTCCATACGACTATTTATTGTATTTTTCCTTAAGGGGACTCGCCCACGGAGTCTGCGACATCCTGAGAATCAGGTTATAAGCCGGATCTTACATCGGTGCCAGTCAGCGCCTGGCGCCGATGCAGGCAGCACAGGATTGTCGTACCCCTTTTCTATCGCTGTACCAAGTGCCTACGGACAACTGAATACACATCTTGACGCCGTATTTGTGCGCACTACGGCTGCAGTTTGCTGCACCACTTCCACTGCGGCCGTAGCACTGCCCTACGATCTGTTCCGAAGGAGGAACCCATCCATGCTCACGCGACGCCAGTTCCTGCAGTCCGCCGCTGCCCTGGGCGCAGCAACGTTCTTTTGGCGCGGGGACACGCTGTACGCCCGCTCCAAGGAGACACGTGTGTCGTCTGTCGTCGCCCAGATTGCGGGTGGCACACTTGATCCTACTGCACGTACCCAAGTACCAGACGCCCCTGCTGATCCCGCCGGTGATGCCGAAGGCGGGCACGATTAAGGAAAAGGGTGGCAAGAACGCCGACTACTACGAGATCTCGATGCGGCAGTTCCAGCAGCAGATCCTGCCGGCTGGTCTGCCGGCGACGACTGTCTGGGGCTACGGCGCAGTGACGTCCGCCAGCAAGAAGGGGCTGCTGCTGCATCAATGCGCCTTCGCTGACGATTGAGGCCAAGGCAGGACACGCCGGTGCGCGTCAAGTGGATCAACGAGCTGGTGGATGCCAACGGCAACTACCTGCCGCACCTGCTGCCGGTCGATCCCACCCTGCACTGGGCCAACCCGCCCGGCGGCACGATGGGCCGCGACACGCGGCCGACGTTCACAGCACGCCGGGCCGCTATACCGGCCCGGTGCCGATCGTCACGCACGTCCACGGTGCAGTCGGTGTGGGCGACGAGAGCGACGGCTACGCCGAAGCCTGGTTCCTGCCTGCGGCGCAAAGACATTCCTGCATGGCTATGCGACGACGGGCACCTGGTACGACTTCTTCGCCGGCAAGGCTGCTGCCAAGGCTTTGGCGCAGCGGCTGGGGACCGCGGCTTTGCCGTCCTTCCAGTACCCCAACACGCAGCGCGCCTCCACCATCTGGTACCACGACCACTCGCTGGGCATGACGCGTCTCAACGTCTATGCCGGTCCGGCGGGTTCTTCATCATTCGCGGCGGGCCGGCGGGCGACGGCGCCGTGCTTGATTCACGCACCGGCACGGTCGCCGTGCTGCCTGGGCCGGCGCCCAAGGACGGCGACGAGCTTCCCGGCTAACAAGACGTACTACGAGATCCCGCATTGCGATCCAGGATCGCTCGTTCAACGACGACGGCTCGCTCTTCTATCCCGACACGCGTGCAGTTCTTCGACGGAATCACGGGCCACTACATTCCCAGGAAGCAGCACGACGTCTCGCCGATTTGGAACCCTGAGTTCTTCGGCAACATGCATGATGGTCAACGGCAACACCTGGCCGTTCCAGATTGTGGAGCAGCGGCGCTACCGCTTGCGGTTCCTCAACGGCTGCGACTGCCGCTTCCTGATCCTGGACTTCGGCAGCATTCCGGGCGTGGAGGTCTGGATGATCGGCAACGAGGGCGGCTTCCTGGCGGCGCCGGTAAACGTGACGGCCCAAGGCAACCGCCTGCTGATGTGGCCGGCCGAACGCGCCGATGTCATCGTCGACTTCACCAACGTGCCGGTGGGCAGCTACATCCTCGGCAACGTTGGCCCGGACGAGCCGTTCGGCGGCGGCGTCCCGGTATTGACTTCGACGATGGCGGATCCCGCCTCCACCGGCCAGGTCATGCAGTTCCGTGTCGTTCCGGCGCTCGCGTGTCGACCCGACGACGCCGCCGCAGTTCCTGGCTGCTGCCTGTGATTGCGCCGCTACCGGCGGCGACCGTGACCCGGCCGGCTGGCGCTGCTGGAAGAGATGTCCATGTTCTTTGCCGATGCGCCGGCGGCAGCCCGGTCTTGGGCACGGTCGACGGGCGATCCCAACACGGGGCAAGGCGTGTGGGCCGCCTACAAATGTGGATGGAACCCGATAACGGAGAACCCGGCTGTCCGGGCGACGGAGATCTGGGAGTTCTACAACGCAACTGCCGATGCGCATCCGATGCACATTCACGAGGTGATGCTTCCGAGTCGTGAATCGGCAGCCGATTTTTGTCGATGAAGAGACGAAGACCGTGCAGGTCGTGCCCGACTCGACGCCTCATCACTGCCAGAGCCCTGGGAAACGGCTTCAAGGACACGGTGATTGCTTATCCCGGCCAAGTTACCCGCGTGTCGTAGCGCACGTTTGACACACCGGGGCAGTATGTCTGGCACTGCCACATTGTCGAGCATGAGGACAACGAGATGATGCGACCGTACCGGGTGGGGCCCGAACAGACGGGGCAGCCGATGCCGCATCAGCACGGCGGCATGCCGATGAGCGCCGCCGCAACGAGAGGCGCGGATGGGTGCTGCCGAGTGTTCCTGCCGGAAGTCAGCGGCGCAGCAGATAACCCAGTGTTCCTGGCGCAGTGCGTGTAGCGACGTAGACAACGCAGCACTGAGATTCGAATTACCCGCCACCGCGCAAGGTCTTCCAATGCAGGCGCTCGAACATAGCGGCGAGCGCCTGCTCATCGCCACGAAAGGTGACGGTCGTCCCGCCGACCACCAGCGAGCCCAGGTGGCGCGGTTCTGCCTTGCGCAAGGCTGGCGCTCCAGCCTTCGGCCGCCATTTCGTTCTCGCCCGTCTCCTGGGCCCCTAGCTGGCCGAGATATTCCTTCATCAGCCAGAGCGGCACGCCATAATAATCGTGCGTCTGTCCGTCGGAGCATGCCAGAGCTTGTTCTGGAGGCTGGGCCATCGGCGGTCACGCCCCGCCTCCAACCGGCGGGAAGACGCAGACGTCGGCATTCTCGGGGATCGGCATGTCAAGTCCGCCGAGGTAGCGCACGTCGCGGCCGTTTAGAAAGATATGGATGTTGGTGCGCAGCGCGCCTTCCTTATCCAGAAGCTCACGCTCCAGGCGCGGCCAGCGCACCAGCAGTTCGTCGAGCATCTGGCGAAAGGTATCGCCGACATCAGTCTCCAACTGCGCCATCGGCCCGCCCACGATGGGGCGCAAGGTGGCGTAGACGCGTACATTCATTCCTAATCGTTCTCCTCGTCATGCAGGACAAACTGCTCTGATATCACTACCTACAAGTCTACCACAGGGGCCTCCGCCGTCACTGTGAGCTAGCTTCACTGGCGCCCCCTTCCAGGAAGGGTGTCTTCCTGGAAGGGGGCGCGACGATTGGAGGTCCGCTGCGTAGTGTGCGATATATGAAATTTCGACTACGAGGAGGATGGAAATGACTGAGAATACGACAAAGCAACTGCGCCGCCAGGACGGCATTGTCGGCGGTGTGTGCGGCGGTTTGGGGGAGTTTTTTGGCATCGACCCGCTGTGGTTCCGGCTGCTCTTCCTGTTCCTGATGCTGCCGGGTGGGCTGCCGGGCGTGCTGCCGTACTTGCTGCTGTGGATCATTATTCCGCGCAGGTAGGGTGTCGGTGGCATGGGAAAAGGAGGGGCACAAGGTCCGGCGGGCAGAAACCGAGTTTCTGTGAGAAACTCGGTTTCTTGTACTGTTCCGCCGGACCTTGTGCCCTTACGCGTTTGCCCCCTACAGGCGCAGTCGGAAAGCTGGCGCCAGTGGCGGTTGAAGTAGAGGAGCGGCGCGCCGGGCTCGAAGCCGGCGGCCACCACTTCACCGACAAAGATTGAGTGGTCGCCACCGTCGTAGGCATGGCGCAGGGTACAGTCCAGCCAGCCCAGCACCCCGGGCAGAATGGCGCAGCCGGTCGTGGCCGTGTCAAACTCGATGTCCTCAAAGCGATCGGCGACTTCAGGGATCCGGCCGGCGAAGCGAATGCCCCATTCGACCTGGTCGACGTTGAGAATATTGACGGCAAATACGCCGCTCTCCAGAATGGCGGCGTGCGTATACAGCTTGCGGCCCACGCAAATCAAGATCTGCGGCGGATCCAGGCTCAGGCTTGTCAACGAGCTTGCCGTAATGCCGACGTGCCGTTCGCCGCTGCGGGTGGTTACTACGGTAACACCGGTCGCCCAGTGCGCCAGCGCATTCTTAAAATCCTGTACATCCACGCCCATACCATGCTCCTACGTTGATTGCTTCATTCTGAGCAGTATACGCCCGGAATGAAGCTTAAGACGGTAACGCATCCTCCTCGTTTGGTCGATACACCTACTCTAGGCTAAAATGGAACTGTTGAAGCCATGTTGTGCGTTCTACTGTACGCGCCTGGTGACAGGCGTGTAGGGAGCGCACCCAGTGAGGAGCCAGGTTCGCGCATGAAAGCGACGCTATTTCTCAACAACAAAGAGACGCCCGTGGCCGAGCTGGACGAGGTGACGGTGGTGGCAATGAACGACAACCACAAGCAGAATCCGGTGCGCATCACCTACAAAAGCCACAAGCTCAACGCCAGCAAGACCATGATCGAGCTGCACCGTGACGAGAAGATGGTCGTCAAGCTGGAAGATGGCCGCAGCGGCAGTGTGCTGCTTCAGCACAACAGCCTCGACATGGAAGGCAACGCCGTCGGCGTGCTGCGCGTGCTGGGCGAGTTGAGCGCCTGACACGGCTTGCGCCACACGATTTGCGCTGATGGAATGCCAGCCGGCCGGCGACGGCGGCTGGCTTTTTTGATCGTTTTGGAATCGATTCGCCCGTGAGTTCACCAGCCAACCCAGACCAGACGCCGGAGCAAGGCCCAGAGCAAGGTACTGGGCAAGGCCGAGACCGCAGGCAGGACGGGCCGCCAACCCAGCCACCCAACCAGGCAACCAACGCGGTCACCGGCGCAACCCGAGCGGCCAGGTACGCCGGCACCTGACGACCCGACGCGCACGTGGTGGAACGAACCGCTGCCGTCCGTTCCGCCGCCGCTCGCCCGCACCACCGGCCGGCGCAGCCCCCGGTTGTGCCCAACGACGACCCGACGCTGACGCAGTGGTCGGCCTATCCGCCCCCACAAGAGCCGCCTCGGCAGAATCGGCCCGCAGGCCAACAGCCGGGCCAACCACCGGGCCAGCGGCCGGCGCCTCCCGTATGGTGCCCAATACGGGCCAGCCGCCGGCACAGCAGTACGGGGCCCCACAGTCCGGGAATCAGTACGGGCAGGGCGCGCAGCCCTATGGCCAGCAGTACGGTCCACAATATGCGCAACAGTATGGTCAGCAGCCCGGTGCAGCCAGCCCGGGGCAGAAACCTGTCACTGAGCAGGATGTGCTGCCGCTGCAGCAGGCAGCAGTGCAGGCGCCGGCACAGAAGGCCGGGCGGCACAAGGCGCGCTCGCTGTTCTGGCCGGGCTTTGCCCTGGGTTTTCTGCTGCTGGCTTCGCTGAGCTGCGGCGTCTCGGCTGCGGCCTTGGGACTAAACCGAATCAGTCTCGACGACTTGCGCGGCGGCACCGGGCCGGCCTGGACGCCGTCGCCGATCACGCCGACGCCGGTCGTGGCAGAAGCAAACTCCGCAGGACGACGGCTGCACCAGCGCCGGCGGCACCAGCGTCTGGCCGCTTTGCCGCCGGACAGACGGTGCGCAACGTAACCAACAGCCGCGTCAATGTGCGCATTTGTCGCCGGGGTACCTGGGCAAAGACAGCCGCCGACGTCATCGGCCAGGTGGGGCCGGGCGAGACGCTCCAGATCCTGGGCGACCCGACGGCCGCGGACGAGTTGATCTGGTGGCACGTCCAGACGACGGGCACCGGGCAGCCTGTCGTGGGCTGGGTAGCCGAGCAGACGGCGAGCGGCGTTCAGATCCTGGGCGCAAGCCAATAGGCGGGCGCAGAGGTAACAGACTCGGCACATCATGAACGGCGACAACAACACGCCCGCAACTCCCAATTCGCCCGCCGGTCAAGCACCGGGCCACGCAGCCAGGCAGCCAGGGCCCGGCCAGCATTACCCTGCGCCCTGCCCAGGAGCGCATCCTGCAATACACGGGCGGCCCGATGGGTGTCAGCGCGGTGCCGGGGGCCGGCAAGACCTTTACGCTAAGCCTGCTGGCCGCGCACCTGGTCGAGCGCATCATCGCCGAAGATCGCCTGGGCGCCCGCAGCGACGACCGCGAGGTGCTGGTCGTCACCTTTACCAACAGCGCCGTGGCCAATTTCCGCGCCCGCATCGGCGCGTTCCTGCGCAGCCGCGGCCTGCTGGCGGGCGCCGGCTACCGCGTGCGCACGCTGCACGGGCTCGCCCACGACATCGTGCGCGAGCGCCCGGGCCTGGTCGGGCTGAGCGAGGACTTTGACATCGTCGACGAGCGCACCGCCAGCCGAGATCAAGCGCGAGGCGGCGATCAACTATCTGCGCAGCAACCCGGATGCGCTGGCCCCCTTTATCAAGCCGGAAAACCTCCAGCAGGCGCAGCGCATCGAGCGCTACCTGATCGACGACGCCATCGACATCGCCACCAACTTTATCCGCGTGGCCAAGGAACTGCCGGCCCAGGCACACGAGCTGGCCCAGCAGCTGCAGCAGCAGAGCGGCACCTGGCCGCTGCTCGACTTTGGCGTGCGCATCTATGCCGACTATCAGCGCAGCCTCGCCCTGCGCGGGGCGGTCGACTTTGACGACCTGATCCTCCTGGCCCTGCAGGCGCTCGAGGCGGACGAGGGCTATCTTCTGCGGCTGCGCGACCGCTGGCCCTACGTGCTGGAGGACGAGGCGCAGGATTCCAGCAGCGCCCAGGAGAAGATGCTGCGGCTGCTGACAGGCGGCGGGTGGGAACTGGGTGCGTGTGGGGGATCCCAACCAGGCGATCAACACCACATTTACAAGCGCAAACACTCGCTTCCTGCAACAATTTCTGCAGCAGTATCCGGAGCAGGCACGCGATCTGCCCAACTCGGGGCGCAGTGCGCGCCCGATCATCGACCTGGCCAATTTTCTGATCGGCTGGTCGCGGCGCTGCTCACCCACTGCTGCCTGAGACGCTGGCCTTGACCCGGCCGGAGATCGAGCCGACCCCGCCGGACGACCCGCAGCCCAATCCACCGGCCGGGACGGCTTCCGTCTACGTGCACGCCGTCGCCCTTGCGCCCGACAAGGAAATCGAGATGGTGATGCGCAGCCTGCAGCGCTGGCTGCCCACAAACGGCGACAAGACCGTGGCCGTGCTCGTGCCCGAAAATGCCCGGGGCTTCAGCCTCACCGAAGCCCTGGAGCGCGCCGGGCTGCCCTACGACGACAGCCTGCTGCGGACGGACAGCACGACCCGGGCCTCGGCGCACGCCCTGGCGACCGTGGTCAAGTTCGTGGCCAACCCGCAGACGCCGGGAATCCTCGAGCCGGTCTGGTCGGAGGTGTGGTATCCCGCGCTGGGCACAGCAGCACGGCGACGTGCCGGGTGCGCTGGTGCCCCCGGGGAGCGCCACGGGCAACCCTTTGGCGGCCGGATGCGCAAAGTGCCGCTGCCGGAGCCGGTGCAGACGTTTGCCAATGCGCTGTCCAAGCTGCGCGAGACCGAGCTGTTCGTCTTCCCCGAACGCCTGGACTGGCTGGACGGGCAGACCTGGCTGGACGGCGTGGATGGGCTGCGCGACGTGATTGTCGAATTCCGTGCCACGCTCCAGCGCTGGGCGCGCGCCGTCATCCTGCCGGTAGATGAGCTGCTGCTGACCCTCGGCAACGACCTGTTTACCGAGCCGGGCGACCTCGCCCTCACCCACCGCCTGGCGGTGCTGCTGGCCAAGCTGGCCGACGAGAATCCCACCTGGCGCCTGCCCGAGCTGGCGGGCGAGCTGGAAAACATTGCCCTCAACAAGCGGCGCATCCTGGGCTTTGGCGAAGACGCGCAGGGCTACCAGGCGCTGCCTGGCTACCGTCACGGTGGCGACCATGCATGCAGCCAAGGGGCTGGAGTGGGATCGGGTCTACCTGACCGGGCTCAATTCCTTTGGCTTCCCAAGCGGCGGCGAGGAGGACGGCTATCGCAGCGAACGCTGGTATGTGCGCGACCGGCTCAACCTGGTGGCCGAGACCGACGCACAGCTGCGGCAGCTGCACATGGGCACGCTCGACGACTACCGTCCCGGCGAAGCCACGGTGGCCGCCCGCCTGGACCTGGCAGCCGAGCGGCTGCGCCTGCTCTACGTCGGCATCACGCGCGCCCGCCGCGAGCTGATCCTGACCTACAACACGGGCCGGAACTTTGAGAAACAGCCGCTGCAGCCGGCACTTGCACTGCAGGCGCTGGCGGCCTACGTTGCCCGCACCCAACCCCAGCAGCCAGCCGGCGCATGACCACTGCGGCTCCCCCACCTCCCGATTTGCCCACTCAGGATCT
Source organism: uncultured Chloroflexia bacterium (assembly GCA_963701415.1). Classification (GTDB taxonomy): domain Bacteria; phylum Chloroflexota; class Anaerolineae; order Caldilineales; family Caldilineaceae; genus Fredericiella. The sequence goes on along the minus strand of CAVPAH010000009.1, from coordinate 247,681 downwards.
CGCGCAGGAGCCCGTTGAGGCTGCCTCCGAGCAGGTGGAGCAGTCCGGCCAGCCTTCGGCGACGCCGCTGGCGCAGCGGGCCGTGCGCGGCGGGCTATGGGTCGTGGCGGCCGCCTACTGGACGATCGGGTTTGGCTTTGTCGCCAATATCCTGCTGACACGCCTGCTCACGCCCGAGGTATACGGCGAGTATGCGCTGGCGACATTCTTTGCGATGCTCTTTCAGCTGCGCACCAAGGTCGGGCTCGCCTATGCGTTTGCACAGGAGCGCACCGTAACTGGTACCGCCGTGGGCACGGTGTTTACGCTCGACGTGCTGCTTGGCATTGGCGGCGTTGCGATCGGCCTTATTGCGACGCCTATTCTGCTGGCGCTTGGCTATTCAGCTGGCCGTCGTCGCCATGATGATGCTGCTGCTGCTCATGACGCTCGGGGAGAGCTTCTTTGCCGTGTTCATGACGACGCTGGAGAAAGAGCTGCACTTCAAGCCGGGCAGCGTCATCAGCAGCCTGATCCTGCCGCATCTCCTACCTGCCGGCATTCTGGTTGGCATGGACGGGGCGCGGCAGCTTGAGTCTTATCAGCCAGTACGTGGCCTTTTCGCTGCTGAGCTTTGTCGTATTCGGCGCGTTCATCTGGCGCCGGATGCGCTGGCTGTACTGCCATGCGCTGGCAGTTCAGCGGCGGGCTGGCGCGCAGCTACCTGCACTACGGCATCCTAACCGGTGTGGCTACATTTTTGTCCAACATGGTGACGCAGACGGACAACTTCGTCGTCGGCACCCGCAACGGCGTGACGGAACTGGGCTATTACGACCGCGGCTATCGCACGGCACAATGGCCGAACCTGCTGCTCAACACCCTGGTGCTGCGCTCGGCGCTGTTCACGTATGCCCAACTGCGGGACGATACGGCGCGTCTCCGCAAGTCCATGTCGATGGTGATCTGGCTGATTGTCAGCATGGGCGCGCCGATTGCACTGGCACTGGCGATCTCGGCGTCTGACCTCGTGCTGCTTCTATACGGCGAGCGGTGGCTGCCGGCGGTGCCGATTCTGCGGCTGCTGGTAATCGCGGCCATGCTGCGGCCGATATGGGATAATACGTTTGCGCTATTTATCGGCACCGGCCAGCCGCGGCGGGCGATCTGGATCGGTGCGCTGCAGCTGGCGATCATTTTGGGGCTGGGTTGGCTGCTCAGCAGCTTCTATGGGCCGCTCGGCGTAGGCGCCGCCGTGATCGTGGCTTATGTCGCGGGGCTCGCCGTGGCACAGCGCGTTACAGCCGGTCAGCTGCAGTTAGACCTGGTCAACCTATTTGCCAAGCCTCTGCTGGCAGCCGTGCTGGTCGTGGTGGGTTATGTGGTGCTGAGCCGCCTGCTGCCCTTCGAAGACTGGCCGCTGGCGGTGCGTGTACTCAGCAAGGCGGCCTATGCGGTGATTGGCTATTATGCGATCAGCTTCCTGCTGCAGCCGCGGGACACGATGGAACGGCTGCAGTACATCAGGCGGCTGCTGCGCTGACGATGAGCGGAGTTGGACTATGATACGGCAACACCTGCGGCGCTCTCTGCGCCAGATCGCCATCCACTACCCGTGGCTGCAGCGCATCAGCGGGCGGATGGGAGTGGGCCGGCTGCTTGCTCCCGCGAATACCAGGGAACAGATCAAGATCGACGGCGACATCACACTCGAACTAGACATGAGCGTTCCCGCCTTTCGCTACCTCTATTTCCATCACGACCTGTCGGCCGAACCAGAGACGCAGCTGCTGTGCACACTGCTGAAACCAACTGACGTCTTTGTCGACGTCGGCGCCCATATCGGCGTTTTTGCATTGGTAGCAGCTAAGTACGCAGCGGCGGTGCACGCGTTCGAAATCAGCCCGGCGACAGCCGAACGCCTGCGCCGGAACCTTGCGCTCAACCCCCCTCTGGCGGGGAAGGTGACACTGCACGCCGTCGGCTTAGGCGAGCAAGCGGGGGAAATGCAGCTCTACAATTCGGCAGGGCAGCCCGACCTGGCTTCGTTGAGACCGCTGGTGCGCGACGACGCCTTCTGCGAGACAGTAAAGGTTGCCACGCTGGACGAACAGCTGCCAGCGACGCCGGTATCCTGGCTCAAGATCGACGTCGAGGGCGGCGAACTGGGTGTCCTGCGCGGGGCAAGCGGCCACCTGGCGGCAACGCACCCCTGGGTGCTGGTAGAGATGTTCGAACCTTTTCAGCGCCGCTTTGGCGCCAGTTGCGTTGAGCTGGACGGGTTCCTGGCTGAGCGCGGCTACCAGGGTTTCCAACTTCTGCAAAGCAGGGGCAGCACAGGCGGGCCGCAGCTGGCGCCGCTGGATCTCGAAAAGCTTGACCAAGTACAGGTGAACAACGTGCTCTATGTGCCGCCGGCGCAGAGGCTGCCTGCCGGCATGGTGGAAGGGTAGACGGGAATGCGCATTCTAGTGGGGTACGGCGATGCCCCGGGCACGACCGGCCAATACATGGAAGACGCGCTGAGGGCAGCCCACACGGTTACCTTTGTGGGGCGGGGTTCAAACGCGCGGCCGGGGTATGCCGCCGACCTGGACATGGCAGCCTTCACGGCAGACATGAAGGAGCCGGCAGACCTGTTTCTGTATGTCGACAGCGGCAACAACCCGTATGCACCTGTCAATCTGCATACGCTGCCCATCCCTACCGCCGGCTACTTTATGGATGCGTACCCGCCCGGCAGCCCGCAGCGGACCCCCTATCTCGAAACATTTGCGCCCCTATTTGACTACCTGTTCGTGGCGCACCGTACGGCCATACCACATTACCAAGCGCTGCGCGGGGGTGCGGCGGTGCACTGGCTGCCGCCCTGCTGCGATCCGGTCGTGCACGGCGATCAACACCAGGTGCGCATCTACGACGTTGGCTTTGTGGGCCAGGTGAACAAGTCTTATCCAGAACGAGTGCGGCTACTGAGCGCACTGGAGCAGAGGTATCGCCTCAACGACTACCGGCAGCGTTACTACCGGGAGGAGATGGCGCGTATCTACAGCCAGTCGAAGATCGTGGTCAACGTAAGCCACACGGACCGGATTATTCCCATGCGCTTTTTTGAAGCGCCGGCGGCAGGGGCGATGCTGCTGACGCAGAATTCGAGCGACAACGGACAGGACGAGATGCTGCGCCCGGGCGAGGAATATGTGAGCTTTACCAGTGTCGACGACGCCATAGAAAAGGTGGACTACTATCTGGCCCACGAAGAAGAGCGCGCGCGCATCGCGCAGGCGGGAAGGGCAGCCGTGCTCTCACGGCATACATACGCGCAACGTACGGCTGAAATGGTGCGCGTCGTGACCGGCGACGGGCTGCACCGCCGCGCTCCGGCCCGCCAATGGCAGCAGGCCGAGGCGGCGAAGGCGTACATGCGCATACACTCGCAGCTGCGCCTGGTCGACTGTGTGATGGAGCAGCCGGGGGTCAGCCTGGCACCCCAGCTGTACTACGCGCTGCAGGCACTGCTGCGCCGTATCAGGCATCGCTCGTAGAAGGTACTCGTCATGGTGAACGCTTTTCAATGCCCGTTGTGCGGCGGCACGCAAGCGCAGGCACGATTCGGCCCGCTGGTACAGTGCAGCACCTGTAACCTGGTCTGCACCGATCCCGCCTACACTGCGCCGCCGGCGGCGCTCTATGGCGAGAGCTATTACACGGAACGCAACGCCTACCTGGAGGACAGCGCCGTGTTTCTGAAGATGTTCGAACGCATGCTCGATCACGTGCAGCGGCGCAAGGCAAGCGGCCGCCTGCTCGACGTAGGCTGCGGCGTCGGCCAACTGCTGCAAGTGGCAAAGGCGCGCGGCTACCAGGTAGCAGGCTGCGATATCTCGACGTGGGCAACGGATTATGCGCGCAAGGCAGGCTACGATGTCCGCACGGGCACGCTGGAGGAGATCCATTACGATGACAACGCTTTCGATATCGTCGTCGCCAGCCATACCCTAGAACATGTGCCTGCGCCGCTGCCATTTCTCCAAGAGGTGCGCCGCATCCTGCGGGACGACGGCCTGCTGGTTATTGCGGTGCCCAATTATGCCAGTGTCATGGCGCAGACGATGCGCGACCGCTGGGCGGGTCTGCTGCCCGATCAGCACCTGTGGCACTTCACCCCCAAGACGCTGCGGGCCATGCTGGAAAAGGCCGGCTTCCAGACGCTGCAAGTGACCAGCGACCCTTATCTGCACCGCCACCCCAACCGTCTCAAGGATGTTGCGCTGGTGGGGCTTTCAGGGTTCGGCAGCTTGATCGGGCGCAGCGACTTTATGACGGCCTATGCAGCCAAGAAGCAGATATGAACCCTGATCTCAGCATCTGCGTCGCCAATCACCGCACGCCAGAGCTGACGCTGGCCTGCCTCAGCTCGATCGCCCAGCACAGCGGCGGTCTGGACGTGGAGGTGCTGCTGGTCAACAATACGGCAGACGACCAGGAGCGGCTGGCAGCAGCCATTGAGGCCATGCCGCAGGCGAAGTTTGTACAAAACGAGCGGCCGCTGTCGTTTGCCGCCAACCAGAACCAACTGATGCAGCAGGCGCATGGCCGCTACCTGCTGGCGCTCAATTCGGACACGCTGGTCACGCCGGGTGCGCTGGCGGAGTTGGTGCGTTTTGCGGAAGGGCGGCCAGGCTGCGGCGTCGTGGGGCCGCGATTGGTGCATCCGGACGGCAGCCTGCAGCCCTCATGCCGCAACTTTCCCACGCCGTGGACGCATTTTCTAGAGGCCTCAGGCCTGTGGCAGCTGCTGCGCAACCAACGGGCGGTCGGGCGGCACTACTACATGTGCAGCCCGCACGACGAGGCGATGGCGGTCGACTGGTTGACCGCCGCCTGCCTGCTGGTGCGCGCGCGAGGTCTTCGAGCAGACCGGCGGCTTTGACGAACTGCGCTTCGGTGGGATGTACGGCGAGGACATCGACTGGTGCCGACGCATCCATGGCAAGGGCTGGCAGATTTGGTTTGACCCGGCCGCGGTCATCGTGCACGCCGAAAGTGCCAGCCCGCTGGACGACCGCACGCGTGCAGATGTACCGGGGCTTCTACCGCTACTGCGCGCTGCACCTCTCGCGGGGCGGGCAGGTTGCCATGCGGGGGGCGACGTGGCTGGCGCTGGCGCCGCGCTGGCTGCTGGCAGGCGACGCCAAGAAGCGCGCCGTGTACCGGCAAATCATGCAGCTGCCGGTAGAATAGGATCCACAAGGAACACGAAGGGCACGAAGCTGTATGGCTGACAACTCCGATAATGGGCAAGCTTGACACAAGCCGCGTGTACGGGGGGCAGTTTCAACCCGACGAACGCAACAACCCGCGCACCATCATTGCGCGCTGGGTGCCCCAGGGTGCACGGGTGCTCGAAGTGGGGCCGGGTGATGGCGTAGTAGGCACGTGGCTGACGGCCAACCGGGGCTGCCAGGTGGTTGGCGTCGAGTACGTAGCCGCAGCCGCCGCAACTGCCGCAGCGCACTTTGCCCATATGATCGTCGGCAGCATTGAAGACCCACTGGTGCAAGATCAGGTTCGCGACCTGGCTCCCTATGACGTCATCATTTTTGCCGACGTCCTCGAGCACCTGGTGGACCCCTGGGGCGTGCTGCGCGAGCTGCGTCCCCTGCTCAACCCAGGTGGGCGCGTGCTGCTGTCTGTGCCCAATATTGCGCACTGGACGGCGCGCTTCAACCTGCTGCTGGGCCGCTTTGACTACACCGACGGCTACCTGATGGACCGTACTCATCTGCGCTGGTTTACGTGGAAAAGTGCGCGTGAGCTGGCGGCGCGCAGCGGCTACAGCGTTGCCGAGGAACAGGTCGTGTTCAAGCCGCGCTTTGCCGCGCTTCTGGCGGACGCTTCAACGGTTTTCAGATCGTGCTCAACCTGGCCCCAGACACTGCGCACGAGGGCGTGCACATGGAGCGAGAATCCGGCGTATGAGTGGGCAGGCGTTGGGTGGTGCTCCCAGGCATCGATCTCTCGGTGATTGTCGTCACCTACAACTCGCGCGAGCTCACGCTGGCGTGCGTGGCTTCGGTGCTGGCCGAGCAGCAGCAATGTTCCTGCACGGCCTGCAGATTGAACTGATTGTCGTCGACAACGCGTCCAGCGATGGGACGGCGGAGGCGCTGCGCGAGGCGGCGCCGCAGGCGCGTGTGCTGGTAGCAGCGTACCAACCTGGGCTTTGCCGGCGGCAACAACGCGGGTCTGGCGGCGGCGCAGGGGCGCTACCTGCTGCTGCTGAATTCGGACGCCGAGGTGCGGCCCGGCGCGCTGGCGGCGCTGGTTGCCTTTATGGATGCGCACCCCGATGCGGGGGCGTGTGGGCCGATGCTGCTCAACCCCGACGGCTCGCTGCAGCCGACGGGCCGCGACCTGCCCACACTCGGCAGCCTGTTTCTCGACATGACCAAGCTGTACCGGCTGTGGAAGCGCGACCTCTATGCGCAGCCCGGGCGTGATTACACCCAAGTTGCGGCGGTGGGCGAGCTGTCGGCAGCCGCGTTCTTGGTGCGGCGCAGCGTCTACGAGCAGGTAGGCGGGCTCGACACGGGTTTTTTCTTTTATTATGAAGACGTCGATTGGTGCAAGCGAATCGGCGACGCGGGCTACCGGATTTACTATGTGCCCACGGCCCAGGTGATGCATCACTGGCAGGGGACGAGCCGCAGCGTGTCCACTTTGACCTATCGCGCCGGGCAAGACAGCCTGCGCTATTACTTTCGCAAACACTATGGGGCGATCGCAGGTGTGGCAGTACAGGCGATGCTGGCGGGCAAGGAGTCGGTCCTGCTGCTGGCCAGCGCCCTGCGCCGCAATCAAACGGGAGTGCTGCTGCACCGGCAGATGCTGCGCCGCGCCCTGGCACCGTTGGAGACGCCCGCAGCTGTGCCGCCGGTGGTCGTGGAGGAGGCACCATGAACGCGCCCGTGCAAGAAACCCTAAACGTGCGCATGTTTACCTCCTGGCAAGTGCGCTGCGGCATTGCCAGCTATGCCGCCGATCTCGTCGGGGGCGCTGCGCAGCCTGCCCGCCACGAGGTGGAGGTCGTCGCCTACGACCGCCAGCGCCACCCACGCAGCGATTACGTCGCCTGGGGCGAAGCGATGAACGGCGGCGACGTGGCGCACGTGCAGCACGAGTACTCCTTCTTCGGCTACCTGGTCCCGTGGCAGAACCAATACGAGGCCTTCATCACCCGCATCCGCCGGCCGCTCGTCATCACGCGCCACGTCACCTTTGACGGCCCCCTGACTGTGCCGGGCAGCGGGGTGAAGCACGCCATCCGCCGGGCCAAGTGGGCGGCCTACAACCGGTGGCTGGGGCCCGTACGCCACCTATCTAAACAAGGGCGTCTTCGCCCACGCCGACCGCATCATCGTGCTCAGCGCCCGGCTCAAGGAGCACCTGGTTGCGCGTGGGCTGGCGGCGAGACAAAATCCATGTGATCCCTGCGGGTGTGCCCACGGTACCCGCCTGCCGCCGGCGGCGAAGCCCTGCGCCGGCGTGGGGTTGGGAAGACAAGCGCGTACTGGGCATCTTCGGCTACATCACGCCGGCCAAGGGCCACCGGCCTGGCGGTCCAGGCACTGTCGCAGCTGCCGGAGGACGTCGTGCTGCTGGTGGCGGGCGGCGTGCGCCGGGACGGCGACCAGGTGGTGCTGGACGACCTGCAGCGTGACATTGCCGCGGCGGGGCTCGGCGAGCGTGTGCGCGTCACCGGCTTTCTCGAAGACGCGGACGTGCCCGGCCCATATCGCCGCCTGCGACCTGCTGGTCTATCCGGCGACGCACGCCGATTCGTCGTACTCGCTGGTAACGGGGCTGGCCTACGGCTGTGCGCCGATCGTGGCATCGGACGTCTACGGCCATCGCGAGGTCGCCGAACGCAAGGCGGGCATTGCGCTCTTTCGCCAGCGAGGATGCAGGGGCGCTGGCGGAGACGGTGCGCCGGCTGCTGGACGCGCCTGAGCAGCGCGAGCCGGCTCATGGCAGAGGCACATCGCCTATGCCGCTGCGACTACCTGGACCGCCGTCGCCGCGCAGACGCGGCAAGTTTACCTGCAGGCACAGCGAGATTGGCAACAAAAACAGGCGACACAGGGCACGAGATGACGGCAGAACGCACGCAGTGTATCCGGCCTGAAAACTGGTACAGAGGAACAGCACTTGCAGCGATGCTGCTGGCCTGGCTGCTGGGCTGCTGGCAGCTTGGCCGTACAGAGTATGTGGGTGGACGAGTGGTTCACCAATTTCAACATCGGCAAGAGCTGGGCCGAATTTCTGCCGTCGGTGATAGCCACCGAACGCCGCCCGCCGCTGCACTTTGCCCTGCTCAAGCTGTGGAGCATGGCTGGCGGGCAGCGAGGAATTGGCGCTGCGTCATCTACAGCGTGGGCCATGGTGGTGCTGGCAGTGGCGCTCATCTATGCCGTGGGCCGCCGCCTGCTGCGGCAAGAGGCAGCCGCGGCGGCAGCGGCGCTGCTGCTGGGCGTTTCGCCCTTCTGGCTGCTCTACGGCCGCATGATCCGCGCGTACAGCCAGACGATGATGCTCTCGCTGGCGGCGACCCTGCTGCTGCTGGCTCGCGGTACGCCGCGGGCGCGGCTGGTGGGCGGCCTATGTTCTGGCGGCGACGGCGCTGATCTACACCGACTACAGCGGCCTGCCAATCCTGGCCGCGCACGGCGTCTACGTCATTGCCGTCTGGCTCACGGCCAAGCGACCCGCTGCAGGGCGATCGTGGCGGCTGCCCGCCGCCTGGCTGGTGGCGATGGTGGCCGTGGGGCTGCTCTACGTGCCCTGGCTGCCGGCGATCCTCACGGCCACCGACCGCAACGTGCGCATCACCGACCTGGCAGGCGGGCCGGTAGGATTCGCCGTCAAGCTCGCGGTGCCGCTCTACACCTGGGGTGTGGGTGAGACCTTGTACCCCTGGCAGCCCTTGGGGATCGGCGGCGGCCCTGGCCATGGGTCTGCTGGCGCTGTGGGGGCTGTGGAAGACGTGGCGCCGCACGCACGCAGCCGGCTGGCTGCTGGCAGCCTGGCTGGTGCTGCCGCTGCTCTTTACGGCCACGCTGCTGGCGCTGGTGGCGACCGACATCACCTTTCTCAACGCCGCCAGCCGCACGCCCGGTGCGGCGCCGGCCTATATCATGGCGGCTGCGGCCGGGCTGGTGGCGCTGCGCCGGCGCTGGCTGCAGGCGGCAGCTGCGGCCTGCCTGCTGGCGGGGATTATGGCAGCCACCGTGAACTATTTCAACGGCGTGCAGTTCCTCAACCCGATCTATGCGCTGCCTACCAGGGCTTTGGCGGCAGAGGTGGCGGCGCAGGCGCAGCCGGGCGACCTTATCCTGGCCGAACGCGACACGCTGTTTGGTTACTACTACGGCCAGCATCCCGGCGCGGCCGCGTACCAGGATGTCGATCCGCAAGCGAACCTTGCCTGGATCGAGCAGCACCGCCCAGGCCGCATCTGGCTGGTGACCTTTGGCCGCGACAGCACCGAAGGGGTCTTTGGCACGCCGGAGCTGCGGTCAGCCTTGGCAGCCGGCTACGCACAGAGAGCAGAGCGCGGCTATGGGCCGGTAGAGCCACTATACCAGGCCATCAAGCAGCGCCTGACCGGGCGCCCGGCTTATGCCGACAAGCTGACGATCCAGCAGTACACCCGTTAACAAGCAGGGGAGTCATGCGCGTACTCTATCTCTACAAAGACTACTATCCTGTCCTGGGCGGCATCGAGAACCACATCCGCGTGCTGGCCGAGGGGCTGCGGGCACGCGGCGTGGATGCGCGCGTGCTGGTCACCAACACGACCGGGCAGACGGTGGAGGAGACGATCGGCGGCGTGCCGGTCGTCAAGACGGCGCGCCAGGTCAACGTGTCGTCGGCGCCGGTGAGCTTCCCTTCTTTTCGTGGGTGCGCAAGCTGGAAGCAGATGCCGACATCGCCCACGCGCACATGCCGTATCCGCCGGGAGAGGTGGCGCACCTGCTGGCGGGCCGGGCCCGGCGCTTTGTCGTCACCTATCACAGCGACATCGTCCGGCAGCGCGTGCTGGGTGCGCTCTATCGCCCGTTTCTTGTGGCAGGTGCTGCGGCAGGCGCGGCTGATCGCCGTCTCCAACCCAGTCTACATCCAGGATTCGCCCTTTCTCCGCCGCTATGCCGAGAAGTGCCGTGTCATTCACTTTGGCCTGAACTTGGATCGCTTTGCCGCCACCCCGCAGATCGAGGCCGACGCAGCGGCATGGCGGGCGCGCTATGGCAACCGGCCGCTGCTGCTGTTTGTGGGCCGGCTGCGCCACTACAAGGGGGTCAACGTGCTGATCGAGGCAATGCAGCAGCTGCCGGAAGCTACGGCCTTGATTGTCGGCATCGGGCCGATGGCGGAGGAGTGGCAGCAGCAGGCGGCAGGCGGCCGGTCTGCACGACCGAGTGCACTTTCTCGGCGAGCAGCCTGACACGGCGGTGCTGGCGCTGTATCACGCTGCCGACATTTTTATCCTCCCCTCCACCAATCGCGCCGAGACGTTTGGCATCGTGCAGTTGGAGGCGATGGCGTGCGGCCGGCCGGTGATCTGCACAGAGCTTGGCACCGGCACATCTTATGTCAATCAAGATCGGCGTCACCGGCCGGGTGGTGCCGTCCAACGACGCCCCGGCCCTGGCGGCGGCAGTCCGCCAGCTGCTGGCCGACCCCCTGCTCCGTGCGCGCATGGGCGCTGCCGGGCGGCAGCGGGCGCAGACAGAATTCAGCATCGACGTCGATGCTCGACCGCACGCTTGACTTCTACCACGAGGCGCTGGCATGACAACGTACGTTCTCGACGCGCGCACCGTCACGCCACACTTCCCCGGCATCGGCCGTTATGTCGCCAATCTTGCCCCTGCGCTGGCGGCGCAGCTTGAGGCCAACGAGCGGCTGCTGGTGCTGCATGCGCCGGAAGCACGTGCGCGGCTGGGCGGACTGTCAGGCCCGCAGGTAAGGCTGCTGGCCACAGCGATATCACCATTTTCCCTGGGTCAGCAGCTGCAGCTGCCGCGGCTGCTGCGTGAAGAAGGCGACGTGGATTTGTATCACAGCACCTACTATCTCATGCCCTACAGCATGCGCCTGCCGACGGTGCTGACCTTCTACGATCTGATCCCCTTACAGCATCCGGAGACCGTGTCACGCCGGGCACGCATCCTGTTCCGGCTGACGATGGGCATGGCGCTGGGGGTGTCGGCGCATGTCGTGTCGATCTCCGAGGCGGCACGGCGCGACGTGCTGGCGCGCTTCAAGCTGCCGCCCGCGCGGGTCACCACGACCCCATTGGCGGCCGACACTCGCTTTCGCCCCCAGCCGGCGGAGGAAGTCGCAAGAGTGCGGGCGGTCTACGGCCTGCCGCAAGAAATCGTGCTCTTTGTCGGCATCAACAAGCCGCACAAAAACCTGGTGCGGCTGATCGAAGCATACAGGCGGCTGGTGCAGCAAGGGTGCAGCGCCACGCTGGTTCTGGCGGGACCGTGGGACGACCGGTATCCCCAAGCCAAGGAAGCCGCTGCACAGCTGCCCGCCAACGCCAGCGTGCTGTTCTTGGGCCCCGTGGCCGACGCCGACCTGCCGGCGCTCTACGCGGCCGCCACCGTCTTTGTGCTGCCGAGCCTGTACGAAGGCTTTGGGCTGCCGGTGCTGGAGGCGATGGCCTGCGGCGCGGCGGTGGCGTGCAGCAACACCTCCAGCCTGCCCGAGATTGCCGGCGATGCGGCGCTGACGTTTGATCCGCTGGATGTAGCGGCGATGACCGAAACCATCGGGCGACTGCTGGGAGATGAGGCACTGCGGGGCCGCATGGAACAGGCCGGGCTTGCACGGGCGGCAAGCTTTACGTGGGAAAAGACGGCGGCGTTGACGCTGGCGATTTATCGGCAGGTGTTGGGACAAGCACAACCTTACGGCACAGGTCCGAATAAATACGACATTTAACCGTATTTCTCGTACCACATTGATGATATGCTGCTCTGTAAGAGGGCAAGCGGCCAGTCTCCGCGCCAAGATTTGGCGAACGGAGAAACCCCAGCCGTTTACCGGAGGGCTCAGACCCCGATGCCGAAGCTCACACAGCAGCAGCAAGCTGTCGCCATCCTTTTTTTGGCACTGTGCCTGCGTGTACTGTTCGTGGTAGTCGCTACCGACAACATCGACGTGCAGAACTACGCGCGAGTCGCGGACATTGTCGAGAAGCATGGGGGAGCAGCCCTCTATACAGAAACGACAGGGATCTATCCCTATCCACCGGTGTGGATGAGAGTAGAAGTGCTGGCGGCGCAGGTAGCCGATAGATTTGAGGGCAGCTATTCGCTCCTTGTGCGTCTCCCGATTGTGCTGGCAGACCTGCTGATCGTAGCGCTGTTGGCGGCATGGCAGGCAAGGAAGCGTAACACACGCTGGCTGTCAGCAGCGTTCGTGTACGCGATCAATCCTGTGGCGCTGATTGTGACCTGCTTCCACGGGCAGTTCGATGCTATACCGATTGCGTTTTTGTTGATGGCTCTGTATTTGTTGGCCTTCAACTATCGCACCTCGTACAGCGGTCTCTCGTTGGCGTTCGCCATTGCAGTAAAGAGTTTCCCTGTGCAGTGCCGAATACGCTTCCCTTTGCTGCTGGAGTGCCACATATGGTTACACAAGTGCTCTATGCTTTTGGCGGAACGGCGTGGTGGTTTACCGCCGCGCTCATCCTAGCGTTCTGCATCCGCGATTCCGCCAGGGTCCGGGCACGAAGGCCGGCTGTCCTGCCTATCCCTTTGCGGGCAATCCCCACCAGGGCAAGATCAGCCGGACAGCACGGGTAAGACACCTGCTCCCAGCAGCTGCAGCCTGGGGCACGCCCACCCACGCGGGCATCGTAGAACTGGCCGAGACGGCTCAAGGGTTGCGGCGATAAGTATCTCATCATCGCTCGCGCGCATGGGATGACGCCCTGCTGTGCGAGTGGCGGTATTGGCTGTCTCAAGATCGGCTATAATGGTGCGCGGGGCCATGTTGGAAAATGTCCTCACGGGCAATAGCGCCGGAGCAGCGTATCTGCTCCGTGCTGTCGATGCTGTTGCACGCTCCGCCGAATAGAAGAAGAAACGAGACGACAATGCCGCAGGAAAGCATGACCCCGAAAGAGCGCTGGCTGGCCGTCCTGCAGCGCAAGACGCCCGATCGTGCGCCCATGGATTACTGGGGCACGGACGAAACCATGGCCATCCTCATGCGTCACTTGGGGTGCAGTGAACCATGGGATGTCTTTCGCAAGCTGCACATCGACCATATGTGTTCGGTGCGGCCGGAGTATGTGGGTCCTCCTATCCCCGACGACTACGATGTCTTTGGCTGCACCTTCCGCGACGTCAGTTATGGCGCTGGCGTCTATCGCGAGTGTGTGTCTCACCCGTTAGCACAGTACGCAACGCTGGAGGAGCTGAAGGCCAGCTATACCTGGCCCGATCCCGACTGGTGGGATTACTCGGGTATTCCGGCTCAGCTCCACGGCAAGGAAGAATATCCGATTCAGGGCGGCGGGTCCGAGCCGTTCCTTATCTATGCCCGGCTGCGCGGGATGGAGCAGGCGTATATGGATCTGCTGCTCGATCCGGAGTTTGCCTTGTACTGCCTGGATAAGCTCTTCGACCTGGCCTATACCGAGACTGTCCGCATCTACGACCAGATTCCGGGCCAGGTGACGGTGTCCTACATTGCCGAGGACTTTGGCTCGCAGGTCAGCCTGCTGTTTTCGCCGCAGACGATCCGTGAGGTCTTTGTCCCGCGGATGAAGCGGATGATGGATCTTGCGCACAGCGCCGGCGCCTATGTCTTCTTTCACAGCGACGGCGCGGTCAGGCCGATCATCCCGGATATGATTGCGGCGGGGATCGACATCCTTAACCCGCTGCAGTGGCGCTGCCGGGGGATGGAGCGTGAAGGGCTCAAGCGAGATTTCGGCGACCAGGTTGTCCTGCACGGCGGCGTGGATAACCAGTACACACTCGCCTTTGGCAGCGTGGACGAGGTGCGCGCCGAAGTCCTGGAGAACCTGGCCGTGCTGGGCAAGGGCGGCGGCTACATTCTCGCCCCGTGCCACAATATCCAGCCGATCAGCCCGCCGGAGAATATCGTCGCCATGTTTGAGACCTGCTTATGCCGAGGGCTGGCAGTAAGTCCTGCCTCGATCCCCAGGCAGCCACTGGCCGCTTGGGGACGGGGCATAGGGGAGCTGGGTGACGATCGCTATTTGCGGCCGGCGAGCGCCGGCACCACACTGCTCGCCCAGCAGCCGCAGGCCACTCTCTGCGCTGAGCCCATGCGGGGTGCCGAACTCGACGCGGCCGGCGCCGGCGGCGAAGAGGGCGGCGGCGTGGTCGGCCACTTCCTGCGGCGTGCCGGCGAAGGCAAAGCAGCGCAGCAGGTCGTCGGAGATGAGCGCGCCGGCGGCGGCGAAGTCGTAGCGGGCGGCGGCAGCCTTGATACCCGCCAGCAGGGCACGGGTCAAGCTCCAGCGAGGGATCCAGTTCGGCCACGACGGGCAGGTAGAGTGCCACCTCGCGGCGGGCCAGGGCACGGGCGGCAGCGCCGTCTTCGTCCACGACGCAGACGGCGCCGATCGCGATCTCGATCTCGCGGCCGTCACGCCCGATCGCGGCCGCGGCCGCGTCGATCACGCGCCGGAAGTGCGGCAGCAGGCCGGGGTTGGCGCTGCCGCCGATCTTGACCGCCGCAATGTCGCCGATGCAGGCGCGGATCGTCTGCTCGCCCCAGGTGCCGAGCAAGAAGGGCAGTTCAGGGCGAGTGACCGGCCAGCGCAGCGTGTCGCCGCCCGCCAGCGGGTAGAACTCGCCAGGCAGCGGCTCGGTCGAACGGCGCAGCAGGTGGCGCACGCAGCGCAGCGCCTCGGCCAGGGCCGTCACGCCGCGTTTGGGATGCAGCCCCACAAAGTCCAGCCAGGCGCCGCGCGCCACGCCCAGGTAGGCGCGGCCTTGTGACGCCTCGTCGATCAGCGCGATGTTGCCGGCGATGTTGATCGGGTGGCAGGTAAAGGGGTTGACCGCTGCCACGCCAAGCTGCACACGTTGGGTGGCACGGGCCATCTCCAGCAGCGGCAGCCAGGCCGGCTGGTAGAGCATATCGTTGTAGACCGTGACGGCGTCAAAGCCATAGGCTTCGGCGGCGGCGGCCAACGGCCCATACGCCGCCAGGGGCTTATCCGTTTGAAACGCAATCGAGACCTGCACGCTGCTGCTCCGGTCTTTGCACCCTTCCGGGAAGAGGGGGGCTTCCGGGAAGCCCCCTCTTCCCGGAAGGGGTTTATTCGGCTAGGATGGCGGCACCGTAGGCATCCAAGGTGAGGCCGGCGCTGGGGGCGTCGCCGCTGAGGAGGTCGCGCATGGGCTGGGGCAGCGTGATGGTGACCGGCTCGGGACGGTGGTTGAGAACGAACAGGTAGCGCTGGTTGTCCCCGCCGCGGCGGGCAACGACCTCAACGCCCTGCGGCACATCCAACGGGGCGTGAACGCCCTTTTCGGCACAGATACGGCCCAGCAGCCCACCCATAGCTTCTGGCGCCAGCCGCGTGCCGATATAGATGGCGCGGCCGTGGCCGTAGGCATGTTCGGTGACGGCCGGCTTGCCTGCATAGAAGTTGTCGGTGAAGGTCGCCTGCGCCTGCGCGCCCTCCAGGTCGATGACGTCGGCCCACAGGTCGCACGGCGCCTCGCTTCCGTCGGCAAAGCGCACCCGTTCGACCTGGCCCACGGCCATCGGGGAGAACTCCTCGACCCGGATGCCCAGGAACTTGCGGAAGGGCGCGGGATAGCCGCCCAGGCGGATGTGCTCGTTGGTGTCGACGATGCCGCTGAAGAACGACATGACCAGCACGCCGCCGTTGGCAACATAGCGCTCGAGCTTGGCGGCGGTTTCGTCGTTTACCAGGTAGAGATTGGGGACGAACAGCACCTGGTAGGCCCACAGGTCTGAGTCGGGGAACACAAAGTCCACCGTGATATTCTGCGCATACAGCGGCCCGTAATACTGCTGCACCTGCTCGAGAAACTTGACGTCGGTGGAGGGCTTGGAATCCTGTTCGAGCGCCCACCAGCTCTGCCAGTCGACGAGGATGCCGGCACGGGCTTCGACGGCGCCCTTGGCGACCACGCCGAACTCCTTGAGCTCGTTGCCCAGCGCCGAGACCTCGCGCCAGATGCGCGAGTTTTCGACGCCCACGTGCGGCACGAGCGCGCCGTGGAACTTCTCGGCCCCAGCCCTGGCCGCACGCCACTGGAAGAACATGATGGCGCGTGCCCCGCGCGCGACTGCCTGCAGGCTCCAGAGCCGCATCTGGCCGGGCTGCTTGAGGGCATTGCGCGGGCGCCAGTTGACCTGCGACGTCACCTGCTCCATCAACATCCACGGCGCGCCGTCGCCCAGCGAGCGGGTGAGGTCGTACTGGGCGGCAGATACGCCCGTCGCCCACGGATCGTGCGGGTCCGAGTAGGAGTCGAGCGAGATGATGTCCTGTTCCGGCGCCCAGGCCCGGTAGTCGAGCGGTTTGAAGAAGCCCATGAAGTTGGTGGTCATGGGCACCTCGGGCGTGATGCGCTGCAGGATCTCCCGCTCCATCTGGTTCAGTTCGAGAATGGTGTCGGACGAGAAGCGCCGCCAGTCGAGCTGCTGGGTCGGGTTGGCAAAGGTAGGCGCACGGCGCGGCGGGTTGATCTCGTCCCAGTCGTCGTAGCGCTGGCTCCAGAAGGCGGTGCCCCACGCTGCGTTGAGCGCGTCGAGCGTGCCATAACGCCGGCGCAGCCATTGGCGAAAGGCGGCAGCAGATTGGTCGCAGAAACATTCGTTGACGTGGCAGCCGTACTCGTTGTTGATATGCCAGATCGCCAGGGCGGGATGGTGGCGGTAGCGTTCGGCAAGGCGGGTGACCAGCTCGGCCGCGGTTTTGCGGTAGGCGCTGGAGTGCGGGCAGTACGCCTGCCGTCCGCCAGGCCAGAGGGTGACGCCGTCGGCCGTCACGGGCAGGCTTTCAGGGTGCCGGTGCGCCAGCCAGGGCGGCGGCGACGCCGTGGCCGTCGCCAGGCAGGCCTGGATGCCGTGCTGGTGCAGCAGGTCAAGCACCCTGTCGAGCCAGCCAAACTCGTAGTGGCCCGATCGCGGTTCGAGCCACGCCCAGGAGAAGATGCCGACCGAGACAAGGTTGACGCCGGCCGCCTGCATGAGGCGCACGTCCTCCAGCCAGACCTCCTCGGGCCACTGCTCAGGGTTGTAGTCGCCGCCGTACCAGATGCGCGGGTCTTGCAGAAATGCGTGGGATGCTGTTGTAGCAGTCATAGCGTCTTTACCTTTCCTACGCCCAGGTAGCCCTTGACCGTTTCCTCGTCTGCCAGAATCTGCGCGGCGCTGCCTTGAAAGGCAACGGCACCTTCGCGCAGGACGTAGGCATAATCGCAGTAACGGAGAATGCTGCGGGCATTTTGTTCGACGACGGCCATCGTGATGCCTTGGCCGCACAGTTCTTTGAGAGTGCGAAATGTTTCGGTCACAAATAGGGGAGACAGGCCGGCCGAGGGCTCGTCAAGCAGCATCAGCTTGGGCCGCGCCAGCCAGCCCATGGCGATGGCAAGCATCTGGCGCTCGCCGCCGCTCAGCTGGCCGGCCTTCTGGGCCAGCCGTTTCTGCAGGGTGGGGAAGAGGGCGTAACACTCGCCCAAGGCGGTGGCGGCGCTGTGGCCTGCCAGCCCGCGCACGGCCAGCAGCAGGTTCTCGTGCACTGTCATGGTGCGAAAGACATTCTCACGCTGCGGCACGTAGGCCAGGCCAAGATCGCCCAGCGTTTCCGTGCGGCGGCCGAGCACGGGCTGGCCGTCGCAGGTGATCGTGCCGCCCATCACGTCGGTAAGGCCGAAGATGGTCTTGAGCAGCGTTGATTTCCCGCTGCCGTTGGGGCCGAGAATGGCGACAAACTGGCCCGCGGCGACGTCGAGATCAACGGCGTGGAGGATTTCGAGCTTGCCATAGCCGGCGGTGAGATTGCGGATGGTCAGCATCTGAACGGGAGCGTTATTCTCCAAAGTAGACCTCGCGCACGAGTGGATCGGCGGCGATCTGGTCGGGTTTGCCCTGGGCGATGACTTTGCCCATGTGCATGACGTAGATCCAGTCGACGAAGTCAAAGAGGATCTCCAGCCGATGCTCGACGATCAGGAAGGTCAGCCCCTGCGCCCGGCGCAGCCGTTCGATCTCTTCGAAGATGGCATAGGCCAGCGCCGGCGCTACGCCGGCGGTCGGTTCGTCCAGCAGCATCATGGCGGGCTCACCCATGACAGTGCGGCCAAGCTCCAGCAGCTTCATCTGGCCGCCGGAAAGGTCGGCGGCCATGGCATCCCGGCGCCCCAGCAGCTTGAGGTCGTTGAGCACCGTGACTGCCCGTTCGGCCAGCCGGCGCTCCTGCGGCCACCAGCGGCGATGCCACGGTGCCACGGTCGGGTGCTCGCCGGATTGGTCCTTGGCGGCCAGCAGGACATTGTCGAGCACGCCCATGCGAAAGAAGAGCGACGGGTCCTGGTAGCTGCGCGCCAGGCCGCGGCCGAAGATCTTTTCGGGCGCGAGCCCGCCGATCTCCTGGCCGTCAAACAAGATGTGGCCCCCATCAGGGCGATACTGGCCGGCGACCGTGCTGAGCAGGGTCGATTTGCCGCTGCCGTTGGGGCCGATCAGGCCGACGATCTGGCCTTTTTCGACGTGCAGCGACGCACCGGCGACGGCCATCAAGCCGCCAAAGGATTTGCAGAGTTCCTGCAGTTCCAGCATAGCCACGCTACTCGCCTCCTTGGACGGCGGGCTGGACAGGGGAGGCAGCGCCGCCGACAGCGAGGCTGTCAGTGAGACCGTCAGCAACCTTGTCCACGACCTTGTTGGCCTTGGTCGTGCGGCGCGGTTCGGGCCAAAGGCCCTGCGGGCGGAAGCGCAGCATCAGCAGCAGGATGATGCCAAACAGGATGTAGCGCACGTAGTTGAACTCGATATCGATCCCCAGCATGTTGAACTGGATGGCGGCGATGGAGGTAAAGCGATCGAGCAGGGTGACGATCAGGGCGCCGAGCAGCGCGCCGCGCATGTTGCCCAGGCCGCCAAGGACGATCATGACCCAGATGTCGAGTGTCAGCGCGACGCCGTAGTCGTTGGCGCTGGCAAAGCCCACGTTGGTGACAAACAGCACGCCGGCCAGGGCGGCCATGGCGGAGCCGATCACCATGACCTGGCCGCGCACGCGCGTCATGTCCTTGCCCAGCCCGGCGGCGACGGCGTTGTTCTCGCGCAGCGCCTTGAGCAGGCGGCCGTAGGGAGAGCGCACCAACCGTTCGCTGTACCAATAGGCCAGGGCCATGATCACCAACACGAACCCAAGAAAGGTAAACGAACGGACCTGGGCGGTGGGCAGCCAGCCGAACGGCTGTGAGATCCCCGACAAGCCGTTGTGGGCGCAGATGATCGGTTCCCAGCCACGCACGAAGATGCGCACGGTCTCGGCGCCGACCAGCAGCACCAGGCCCAGGAACCACTCTTCCTTGAGCCGCAGCGCGGGATAGGAGGCGATGAGACCGACGACACCGCCGATCACGGCCGCCAGCAGCAGCGTGAGGGCAAAGTTGCCAAGCGCCACGGCGGGCATGGTCTTGATAATCTGGCCGCGCAGCGCCAGCGCCGCCGCCATATTGGTGGCGCCGCAGGGTTCGAGCGCCTCGCGCCCGGCCAGCAGCGGCATCAGGCGGGTGTAGGTGACCCCCGCCGTATAGGCGCCGAGCGAGACGAAAAGTGCCTGGCCGAAGTTGGGGATGCCGCCCACGCCGTACTCGATGTTGAGGCTGAGCGCAATGATGGCCGAGATGCCAAAGAATGTGAGCAGCGAGACGAGGCTGCCAACCAGGTCGATGTTCATCGTGCTACCGCTCCAGTCCTGCGCTGCGGCGCATGCCGTCAAACAGCCCGGTCAGGCCCTGGGGGCGGATCATCAGCACCAGGATGATGATGATGAAGGGAATGGCGGGCTTGAAGCTGAAGTCAAGCCCAAACCAGTAGTTGAGCAGCTGCATCAGCGTATTCTCCGCAAATGCGACGACATACGCCCCCATGATAGCACCGGAAAAGCTGGTCAGTCCGCCCAGCACGGCGGCGGCAAAGACCGAGAGAATGGCCAGCCAGCCCAACATCGGATCGACAAAGGTGTAGATGCCCCACAGCGCGCCGCCGACGGCGGCCAGGCCGCCCACCAGAATCCAGGTCAGGTTGACCACGCGCTCGGTGGGCACGCCGATCACACGCGCCAGGGTGGGGTTGTCGGCCAGGGCACGCATCTGCCGGCCAAGGCTGGTGAAGTTGAGCAGCAGGCTGAGCGCCGCAACCAGGCCAATGCTGACTGGCACGACCCAGAAGAAGATATTTGTCAGCGTCAGCGGCCCCGCCTGGAGCCAAATCTCCTGTGCCACCTGGATGCGCTTGTCAAACAGGTCAAACGAATCGGCCAGGAGGAAAAGCAAGTAGCGGATGAGGAGACCGACGGCGAACGATGCCAGGATCAGCACGTAGGTCGAAGACTTGCGCCGGCTCAGCGGGCGAAAGACCGTCCAGTGTGCCAGCAGTGCAACCAGTGCGCCGGCCACAAAGGCCCCCAGCATGACGGCGATTGGGTTGCCCGCCAGCGCGCCGCCAAACGCGGTGCCGAGGCCCATCGAGAGGATCAATGCGGCATAGGCGCCGGTGCTGATCAGCTCGGCGTGGGCGAAATTGGGCAGCTTGACGACCGCCATGGTCAACGTCAAGCCAACGGCCATCAGCGCATAGAGACTGCCGACGAGGACGGAAGTCGCAAGCGAATCGACGAGCAAGCCAATGGGCAAGCAGCAGCCATCCGTTTCCAGAAAGAGAGGTAGGGTTGTGCGGCGCGCCTGTATCAGCGCCGCGTGGCTGCCATTATAGCCGCGCTGCGGGCGAATTTGAAAGTGAGGGCGGCCGCGCAAACCAACTGCCGCCGGTGTGCTGGCGCGGCTGGTTGCGGGTCAACGGCAAGCTGTCAATGTTCTGCTCGGGATCCTCGGCGATGGCTGACAACAGGGTATTCCAATGGTAGGCCATGTGTGGTACGGCAGTACGAACCGCGAAGTCCGGGCGTACCTGGAGGCGCACGCGCAGGTGGTTCTCACTGCGCTGCGCCGTCACGTGCAGCGGGTATTCGCTTTCGCCGGACTGGATAGGGATGCGCGTGACGATCAGGCCATGCAAATTCGGCGACGCCAGCGGCTCGTTGACGTAGTCAAACATGACCGGGAACAGCTCGACTGGAATCGGCCGCCACCTGCTCCAGTGGCATTTCCAGGCGCGCATAGGCGTCAAGCGTCGCACCGCGCACGCGATGCAGCAGTTGGCGAAAGGTAGGATTGCCGGCAAGATTGCCCCACAACAGCAGCCGGTTAGAAAAATTCCCCAGCAGCTGTTCGGATTCGAGTGAAGGACGATTGGCGACCAGGGCGCCAACCGCAATCTGGTGCTGCCCTGTGTAGCGGCTCAAGCAGCGTCTGCAGGCTGCCCAGAAGCAGCATGAAGAGCGTGGCATTGTCGTGTTGGGCGAGCCGCTCCAGGCGCCGCAGCATAGGGGAGGGCAGGCAAAACTCAAAGCTGTCGGCGGTGAAAGTCGCGGCGGCCTGTTGTGGATCGCCTTGAGGCGTCCCACTGCTGGGTGCGCGCTTCGCCAGCTGCCAACGCCAGTAATGGCTTATTCCAGCCAGGCGAGCCTGGTTTTCGGGTGAATGCTGCCAGACGGCATAGTCTGCATAGGTAAAGGGTACGGCCGGCAGTGTGGGCGTGCTGCCGGCAGCGTAGGCGTTGTAACAGTAAGCGAGCTCGCGATTGAAAAGGTTCAGCGACCAATAATCGAACGCAGCAACGTGATGGACCAACGACAAAATATGCCGTTCTGGTGCAATCCGCAGCAGCTGTGCTGAAAGCGGCAGATCCGCAGTCAGGTCAAAAGGCCGGGCGATCTGCCGGTGCAGCAGGTCGTCCACAGTAAGAGCGTGGGGGTGGGCAGATGGTGCTTCAAATGCGAGAGATCCGTGATCATCCGGCACATAGCGCAGGTCGCCGGCGGCGGAAGGAGCACCGATCACGGCGCAGGGAGTGTCGCCTGCCAGTGCAAACCGCGTCCGCAGCACGTCGTGGCGTGCAGTCAGATAGCGCAAGGCATTGGCGAGGGCAGTGACGTTGAGAGTGCCATCCAGCTGCAGGGCCTGGGGAAAGTTGTAAAAGGTGGCAGCGGGATGGGCGGATTGCGTCCGCCAGATCAGCTGCTGTGTATAGGATAAGGGGGCAGAGCGCAGCAGCAGCGCCGGGCAAAATGGCAGAGAAAGACGTGCTCACAGCACGGTGCTCGCGCAGCTGCTGATTCAGCAGTTGGCGTTTCACATAGGAGAGCTTGTTGATCCGCTCGCGCAGTTCCTCGGTCAACATGGTCGTACTCCTCTAACAGCTGCTCATGCCGTTGTGTTATTGTGTTGCTGCGCGGTGACACCCCGTGCAGCAATTCCACCGGCACCTGTGCCTGCGGCTAACGCAGCGGCTAGTATTCGAGCCGGCAGGATGCTTCTTCGTCGCTCAGAGCTTCGATTTCACCTAAGAGTAGATCGACTTGGGTCGACGGAGCCGTATTGAGCACCTGGTTGTCGATGAACTCGCCCATGATGCACACGGTTGTCGCCTCCAGGAGACGGCTGGAAGACAAATCGGCAGCAACAGCCTGGCGTACCCTGGCGACCACGCGGGCGGCCAGGAGCGAATCTCCCCCTAACTCCAAAAATCCATCATGGACGCCGACCTTATCGACGCCCAACTGTTCAGACCAGATGTCGGCCAGCATGCGTTCGGTCGCCGTCGTGGGGGCCACATAGGGCATTGGCAAGTCGGGCCGGTTTTTCTTGGGTTTGGCTACAGGATCATTCCTCAAAACGTCCAACACAACACACCATCGTCCTATACCTTTGCTTTGGCAATGCTTGCTACATTGAAGGTATACGAATCTAGCATAGCTGCGTGCCACCCGGTATTACAGTTAGCTGACAATCGGCGGGGCATGTCATAATTACGGTAGGAGGTGAACCATGAATCATGCAACGTACTGCTGTTGCGCGACGCCCATTGGGCCGCACCGGTTTTGGGGCCTCGCTGCTCGGCATTGGCGACCTGGCCGACCGCAGCCTGCCGCTTGAGACCTGTGTGGCCACGCTGCGCCGTGCCATCGACGCAGGGCTGAATGTCGTCGACACGGCGCCGGGCTACGAAGACGGGCTACTCGGAAGAGATCGTGGCGCAGGCCGTCAAGGGCGTGCGCGACCAGCTGTTTGTGATCGACAAGATCGACGACCTCGCAGGCGCCGGTGGCGCCGCAGATCGAGGACTCGCTGCGCCGGCTGCAGCTGGACCACACCGACGCCTTTGTCTTTCACGCCCTCTCGTCGATGGAGATTTTCGAGCGGCTGGCGGCGCCGGGCGGCGGCTTTGACCAGCTGGCCGACTGCATTCGGGCGGGCAAGACCCGCTTTGGCGGCATCTCCTCGCACAACCCCGATGTGCTGCGGGCGGCGATCGAGGCGGGGCTGTGCGACATCGTCATGTTCCCGGTCGGCCCGTTTGTGGACGAGCGTTACATCGCCGAGACGCTGCCGCTGGCGAAGCAGCACGGCGTGGGCACGGTCTGCTTCAAGACGTTTGGGGCGGGCAAGCTGCTGGGCGACACGCAGGGCTACAACCAGCCGCTGCAGCTGCGCCCGCGCGGCAAGCTGTCGTCGGGCGGCGTGGCCGATGCGGTGGCGGTGCTGCCGCGGCTGAGCGTCGCCGACTGCCTGCACTACACGCTGACGCTCGACCCGGACGTGGCGCTGCTGGGCATGAGCTTTCCCAACGAGCAGGACGAGGCACTGGCGGCGGCGCGCTCGTTTGCGCCGCTGAGCGCGGAGCAGATGGCCGACATCCGGCGGCGGGCGGTCGCGGCGCGGCAGGACAAGGGGCCGTGCTGGTGGAATCCGGATCCGGAGGCGTGAACGGGATTCGAAACCTTCGAGACGGCATCCAAAAGTGCTTGAGGCGATAGGCCATCGGTGCTATACTCCCTGCAAGATTTCGTCATGGAGGCCGGTTTAAACATGCAATATGGCATAACGAGAGAGCAATTGTGGGAGAAACTCGGTCAATTGGATCCGTTCCAACAGCAATCAGTTGCTGATTTTGTTGAGTTCCTACTGAGATCGAGGATTTCTGCCGGTAAGCGCAGCAAGAAAGAGTTGCTTGCGCTGTCGGTTTGGACGGATGAAGACATCGCGCAGATCCAGGAAGCACAAGACAGGATTAACGCATGGAACTTCCCCGCATCCTGATCGACACGTCTATTGTCATTGAACATCTACGAAAACAGAACCGGCGCAAGAGCATTCTGTATAGGATTGCCGACGAGTACGCTCTCTAAGCTCTGAACTTAGGCCATTTCGACCGTATCGAGCGGCTGCAGTTGCTGTCTCCACTTACCTGAGCAACGTCACCTCGCAACTGTGTCAGCCTTTTAGCCCTGTCATTTTGATCCCCTCCAGGAAGTAGCGCTGCGAGAAGAAGAAAATCAGGACCAACGGCACGGTCGTCAGCGTCGCGCCGGCCATGAGGAGGGCCCACTCGGTGGTGCGCTGGGCGCGGAAGGCAAACAGGCCGAGCGAGAGCGGGTAGAGGTCCTTGTCACTGAGATAGATCAGCGGGCCAAGGAACTCGTGCCAGGTCCAGAGAAAGGTGAATACGGCCATGACGATGAGGGCCGGGCGCACGAGGGGGAGCATGATCTGCCAGAAGATGCGCCAGTCGCCGGCGCCGTCGACGCGGGCCGCGTCGGCCAATTCGTTGGGCAGGCCCATGTAGAACTGCCGCATCATGAAGATAAAGAAGGCGTCGCCGAAGAAGCGCGGGAGGATGAGCGGCGCATAGGTTCCCAGCAGGCCGAACCACTTGAAGAGCAGGAAGGTGGGGATGAAGGTGACGATGGCGGGGATCATCAGCGTGGCCAGCGTGAGGGTGAAGAGCAGGTCGCGGCCGGGGAAACGGAAGCGGGCGAAGCCGTAGCCGACGGCGGCGCAGGAGAGCACGGTGCCGACCGTGGTGAGGCCCGCGTAGAAAATGCTGTTGCCAAGGAAGCGCCAGAAGGGGAAGCCTGGGTAATCAAACACCTTGACATAGTTCTGCCAGACAAAGGGGTCGGGGATCCACTGGATCGGCACGGAAAAGATCTTGGGCGTCGTCTTGAACGAGGAGATCACCATCCAGGCGAAGGGGAGCATGAAGGCGATGGCGACAACGATCAGCAGCGCGTGGCGCGCAAGGAAGGCGGCCGTGCGGGAGAGCGATCTGCGGCGCGGGGGTGCGCTCACCTGGGCGGCTTTGGGAGCTTGGTCGGAAGCTGAATTGCCGTTGGCGACTGCATGTGCCATAGAATGCTACTCCTCACCGCCGGAGTAAAAGACCCAGCGCCGTGATGTTTTGAAGATAAACACGGTCAGGCCGAAGACGACGATAAACAGTACCAGTGACAGCGCCGAGGCGTAGCCCATCTGGAAGTAGCGGAAGGCGCTGCGATAGATCAAGACCATAAACATCAGGGTCGATTCCAGGGGCCGGCCGGTAGCGCCGCCGATCACAATAGCCTGCACAAAGACCTGGAACGAGTAGATGATGCCCATCACCAGGTTGAAGAGGATGACGGGGGTCAGCAGGGGCAGGGTGATGTGGCGGAAGCGCTGCAGGGTGCTTGCGCCGTCGATGGCGGCGGCGTCGAGCAGGCTCTGGGGAATATCCTGGAGGCCGGCCAGAAAGATCAGGGTAGCGGCGCCGACGGCCCACAGGCTGATCAGGATGAGCCCCGGCTTGGACCACGCGGGGTCATAAAACCAGGCGGGGGCGGGCAGGCCCACTGATCGCAGCAGCGTGTTGATCACCCCGCCCTGGGGCTCAAACATGACGAGAAAGACGAGCATGGCGGCGACGGGCGGTACAAGCGACGGCAGGTAGAACAGCGTGCGGTAGACGCCGACGCCCCGAGTGCGCTGGTTGAGAACAATGGCCAGGCCCAAGGCGACTGCCAGCCCCAGCGGGACCGAGATCAGGGCATAGTAGGCGCTGTTGTAGACCGAGATGCCGAAGGAGGGGTCGCTGCCAAACATCGTTTGGATGTTCTGGAGACCCGTCCAGCGCGGGGCTTCGAGCACGCTGTAATCGGTAAAGGCCAGGAAGACCGTGGCGAGCACCGGATAGGCCGTGAAAATGAGCAAGCCCAGCAGCCAGGGCAGGACGAAGAGGAGGCCGGCGCGGGCCTCGCGGCGCTGCATTTTGGACATCTTGCGGGGCCGTGCGCCAGCGGTTGGTAGAGTAGTCATGGATGTCCTCCTGGTAGCGACGATGGTTACGGTAGGGGCACAAGGTCCGGCGGCACTCGGAGCGCATGCGTCCCCGCCTACTTCCCCCGCCGGACCTTGTGCCCCTACGATCCCCCCCAATCAGCCCTTCAGCACCTTGTCGAGCTCGGCCTGGCAGGCGGCATTGGGCTTCGGCCAGGACGTCGGCGACGGGGGCTTCCTTGCTCAGGATGCGCTCGGCGGCGCGGGTGAGTTGGTCGTTGGCGAAGTCCTGGACGGGCGAATTCCACATGGGGGCGGCGATGTCGAGCTGCTTGCGGAAGAAGGCCGTCGTGGCGTCGGCGAACTCCTGGCCGCGGCGCTCGACCAGGCTGGTCGGGGCCGGGATCGAGGCGACGGCGGCCGGAGGCGGGCAGGTCGGGCGTGACGGCGTACCAGGTGAGGACGCCCTCGCCGGCGATGTAGTCGAAGTACTTGAACATGTCGGCGGCGTGGTCCGTGCCCTTGGGGATGACCAGCCAGTTGGGCCAGTAACCGGACACTTCCTTGCTGCCGCTGGGCCCGACGGGCACGCCGGCGACCTCCCAGTTGTCGAAGGCGGCGTCGTTGGTGTAGAAGTCGCCGGCATACCAGAAGCCGTCCATCAGCCCCAGCGTCTTGCCGGCCGGGAACATGGGCGGGCGGCCCTGGGCGTCGACTCACCCGCCCCAGTTGGCAGCCGACTGCACGGCCACCCAGTCGCCGCGGTACTGCTCGTCGAGCCAGTCGACCAGGAACTGGAACATCTCGACGTTCTGCTCGGAGTCGATGGTGTATTTCTGGTTGGCGGCATCATAGATCTGGGTGCCGTTGGCGGCGGACCAGATGGTAGTCTGGACAGCGTCGGTCCAGGGCAAGAAGCCGACCTGTTCGAGGGTGTCGCCGTTCCAGACGACGAACTCGGCCGAGAGGCGGCGCAGCTCGTCCCAGGTCTTGGGGAAGTCCTCGGGCTTGGAGGAGATGCCCTTGGACGTCGAGCAGATTGGGGTTGTAGAAGATGCCGTAGGTGCTGGCAGTGACGGGCAGGCCGTAGGTCTTGCCGTCCACCTGGCAGGAGGCGAGCACGCCGGGACCCCAGTCGGAGACCTTGGCGCCTGGGAGGTAGCCATCAAGTCGTCGAGCGGCTCGAGCACGTTGCGCACGGCAAAGGCAGCGGGCGAGGTCCAGAGGACGGTAGCGTCGGGCGGCGTGCCGCCGGCGATGGCGGAAAGGAGGACCTCGTTGTAGGAGTCCTGGCCGGCGTAGCACTGGGCCTCCTCGATGGTGATGCCGGGATTGGCCTGCATGAAGTTGGCGGCCATCGTATTGAAGCCCTGGCAGAAGGGCTCCGAGCCGCCGGGGGTCCAGAAACTCATGGTCACCGCTTCGCCGGCGGCACTGCCGGTACTCGCGCCAGCCGCTGCACCGCTGCTGCCGGCACTGGATGTTCCCGCCGGTGCGGCGCAGGCGGTGAGCAGCAGGAGGCCGCCCCCGGCGCCGGCGTAGCGCAGGAAGGAACGGCGGCTGAGTGTGGGTCGATAGGGAGTCGTGTGGGTTGGGTTGTGACGGCTGGACATGGTTCCTCGCTTGGTATGAGCTGTAGAATTCCGATTCCTAAAGCACGGGCAAGACAGGCAAAACAAGGTTCGGTCGTTCAACCAGGTGAAGGCATTAGCAAAACAGCGGCTAAGGCAGCGCCGATCAGGCCGGCGGCCGGGCCGAGGGCGGCGGGCACGATGGGCACGCTGCGGCTGACTTCGGACCAGATATGCTCGCGTGCAGATGCGAACATCCGGTCCCAGTAGAGGCCGGGAGCGGAGCCAAGACCGCCGCCGATGACGATGGCGGCGGGGTCGAGCACGTTGACGAGCCAGCCAATGCTGACGCCCAGTGCACCGGCGGCGGTATGAATGGCGGAAAGAGCGGCCTCGTCACCGGAGGTGGCGGCGAGCAAAACGTCTTCGGCGCGCCTCGCGGGCGGGGCCGCAAGTGGGGAAGGCGGGAACACCTGCCCCACTTGATGGTTATAGAGGGCGACGAGTCCGGGACCGGAGGCGATCTCTTCCAGGACCGGGCGGAGGGTGGTGCCGCAGGCGGAGCACGTGGTGGTATAAGGGCTGCTGGCCAGGATCGAGCGCGTTGCCGTGGGTGCCCCCAAAGGGGACGCCGTGTTGGACGAAGCAGCTGCTGATCCCGGTGCCGACGGTGACAAAGACAAAGGTGGGGCAGCCGCGGCCGGCGCCGAGATGGGCTTCGGCGAGAGCGTGGGCGCGCACGTCGGCTTCGACGACGACCGAGTGGGCAGAGGGTGCGAGCTGTGCGAAGGCCTCACGCACTGGCAGGCCGGCCCATGCCACGGTGTGGCTGCTGGTGACACAGCCGGCAGGGTTGACCAATTCACAGACGTCGACGCCGATGCCTGTGACCTCAAGGCCCTGCGCTAGGGCATCGGCATGGAGGGCTGCAGCTGCGTCGAGTGCGTCGGCCAGGACGGCATGACCGCCCCGCTGGGCTCGCGTGGGCACGGTACGCTGAGCGAGGATTGTGCCCTGCGGGAACTGTACGAGCCCGGCCGCGATCTTGGTGCCGCCGACGTCCACGCCGATGGCACAGGCGGTGGGCACCGAGAGGAGCGGAGAAGGATGCAGGCGAATCCGACGCCTGCGCTCCAAGGACGCCTGCGCTCCGAGGCAGGGTCATTGGGCAGCACCTTGGGTGTAGTTGGGAGCCACGCCGAAGAGGAACTTGGTGGGGGTGCCGCGCATGTTGTAGTACTGGTGAGGAGTGCCCTCAGGCAGATAGAAGCCATCGCCGGGGTGCAGCTCATACCAGCGCTGGCCATCGTGCTCGGGCGTGCGCAGGTTGAGCACACCATCGAGGACATAAAGGCTCTCGGAGCCCCCGTGGCACTCGACGTCGCTGTGCTGGCCGGGCAACAGCTCGCGCTGGCCGATGGTCAGGTGCTCGGTCGAGGCCCAGATGCCGACCGGGGTGTAGTTCTGTGCGCCCTCCAGCCGCCAAAGCAGGTCGCGCTCACGCAGGTGGTGGAGGGTCGCCGCCGCCCGGCGCTCGTCAGCAGCCATGGGCCAGCGGCCCAGGTACTTGTCCTGCGTGTAGCGCGGGGTTTCTATATAGGGACGCGTGCGCGCGTAGGCGCCCGAAGTACCCTTGGAAGGCGGCGGCGCGAAGAGTTCGAGCACGCGCAGCGGCTCGACGCTGTAGTTGTAGGCGTGGTGCCAGGTGTCGCGGCGGAAGAAGACGGCCTCGCCCGGCAGCACGCGCAGCACCTCGCCCGTCTCAGGATTGGCGATGGTCATGACGCCGCTGAGCACGTAGTAGATCTCGTCGGCGGCGAAGACCGTGCGGTAGTCGGGCGAATGGCGAAACCAGCCGCCGGGCGGGAGGCCGAAGACAAGCTGGTGAATCTGGTCGCTCGACACATAGATCCAATCGTCCACCTCGCCCGACTCGGCGTCACCCCACAGGTGGCGGGTGACCGCAGCGTAAGGAATGTGGGTGGGGCCGGCGAAGGTCGGGCGCGGCGAAGCTGAATAGGCCATGGTCAGTCCTTAATGATCCTGACTAGGTGGGATCGTGGACAAGTGTGCGGCTGCGCTGCCGCTTCGGGCCGCCGTTGACTGGTCGTAGTGACCGGGCGTGAAGGTGCTCTCGATCGTGAGCGCCTGTCCGCTGCGCGCCGACTCGAGCGCCTTGATCATGATCTCAAGCACGTGGTAGCCGTGCTCGGGCGTGATCAGCGGGCGCGTGCTGGTGCGGATGCACTCGACCACGTGGCGGAGGCCGTCAAACCAGGGCCAGTTGGGGTCGGTCTCGCCGTAGACCTGCCAGGCACCGACATCGTTCTGCCAGAGCTCGTAGCCCTCGGGGTCCCAGTCGTCGCCCATCATCTGGATGGTGCCTTTGCCGCCGTAGAGTTCGATGGCGGGGGCGCGGTAGGCCTGCATGGTAAAGCCGGTGGTGACCACGCCAAAGGTGGCGTCGCCGAAGTCGAGCAGGATTTGCATGTTGTCCTCGGTCTCGACCTTGATCAACTCGTCGTCCACCACGCGTTCGGGAATGGCAGTGCCGGCCATGCAGCTGACGCGCTTAGCCGGGCCGAGCAGCGCGGTGAGGCTGGTGATGTTGTAAACGCCGAGGTCGAAGAGGGGGCCGCCGCCCGTGCGGTAGAACCACTGGCCCCACCAGGGACCGGCCCAGCCGTAGACGGCGCGGGCAGGTGCGACCTTGCCGATGTCGCCGTTGCGAACGCGGCGCCAGATCGTCTGGAAGGTGGGACTGAGCACGACGTGGGGTGCGGGAACCAGGAAGCCCGGGCTGGTTTTGGCGATCTCGACCAGTTCGGCCGCTTCGGGGAGCGTGATGGCCATGGGCTTTTCGACCAGGACGTGTTTGCCGGCGAGAAGGGCGGCCTTGGCAAGCGGGCCGTGCTCAGGCATGGCGGTGAGTACGAGTACCAAGTCGACATCGTCGCGGTCGAGGACGTCCTGGTAGTTGGTGGTAAAGCGGTCGACGTTATACTCCTCCGCCAAATAGGTACGGCGGGCGGGGTTGACGTCGCAGCCGATGACGACCTCGGCCTTGCCCGCCAGCTTCAACTCGCCGGCGAGGCGCAGATACTTGCTCGACACGCTGCCACATCCGATCACGCCGATACGTACGGGCTTGCTCATAGCAGGTTCCTTTTGTGAATGAAGTTACCGAATAACGACGCTCATGCGTGGGGAGCCGAGCGTTTCCGCAGATGAGTCGCCTGGTGAAGTAACGGTCCAGGTCGTGGCCGCCGCCCAGTGGGTGCGGCGGCCATCAAACTCGAACTGAAAACGGTCGCCCCGGTAGACGGCTTTGAAGTGTTCGGCGGGACGGCCGTCGGCCAGGTACGTGATGCCCCGGAGCAGGATCATGGGCGTGCCCGGAGCAATGTCAAAGAGATCGGCCTCGGATTCGTTAGCGGGAGCGGCTTCGAGCGCCTGACGGGTGCGGTCGAGCTTGAGGCCATAGGTGTTTTCAAAGAGCGCGTAAAGCGACTGCGTGGCCAGGTCGGCGTGTTCGAGGCCCGGGCATAGGGTGGCGGGCACGTGCACCGTTTCGAGCAGGAGGGGGAGATCCTGACCGCCGCGCAGGCGAACAATCTTGACGGCCTGAGCCCGGGGTGCGAGTTCCAGGCCTGCGGCCACTGCCTGAGGTGCGGTGACCAGGCGTTGTTCGAGCACACGCGAGGAGGGGGCGGCGCCCTTGGCGATCATCTCCTCGCTGAAGCCCAGAAGGTGGACCGGGTTGGCGGTCAGCTTCGGGGCGGCAACAAAGGTACCCAGCCCCTGATGGGTAGTGAGTACCCCTTCAGCGACGAGGTAAGCGAGCGCCTGGCGAACCGTCATGCGGCTGATGCCGTACTGCTCGCTGAGGTCACGTTCTGCGGGCAGCTGTCGGCCAGGCGCGAGCTCACCCTCCCGGATCTTGGCGGCCAGGAGTTCGGCAAGCTGGTAGTAAAGGGGCACAGGGAGCATGCGGTTCAGGGCCATTGGTCCTCCAGACCACGCAGGTCTAGACCAGTGGACCAGAGTGTACCAGTCTGCGGAAAGGTTGTCAAGGGGTACATTCAGTTTGCCCGTTCAACGGTTGAGGGCCGGCAGCACCTCGTCGATCAGCAGCTCGACGGTGGTCAGGTGCGGGAAGCCGCCGCAGTCGAGCATAAAGTAGTCGACACCCAGTTCGACAAAGGGCTGCATCTGCTCGACGAGCTGCGCGGGGGTGCCGACAAAATCCTCGTCCAATTCGTAGGAATAGCCAGGCCCTAACTGCAATCGTGCGGCCGCCAGATCCGCGACGGCCGCGGGGTGCGGCCCACAGACACAGCCGCCGCCCCACGTGCGCCGGACGGTTGCGGGATCGCGCCCTGTTTCGGCGCAGGCACGGTCAAACTCCTGCGCCAGGCGGCGATATTCGGCGATACCGGTGGAGGAGACGTTCCACCAATCAGCGTGGCGGGCGGCCAGGCGCAGCATCTGCGGCATAAAGGCGCCGACCATGACCGAAGGTGGAGGCTGAAGAGTGGGATCACAGCGCGCTGCGTCGACGCGGTAATACGCGCCGCTAAAGCTGGTGGTTTCTTCTGTCCACATCGCTTTGACGATGTGCAACGCCTCGTCGAGGGCGGCGACGCGGTCAGCGCCCACGGGGAAAGCTGTAGCCGTAGGCCAGGTGCTCCAGTTCCTGTCCGCCGGCACCGATCCCGAGGATGAAGCGGCCGCCTGACATGTAGTGCAGCGTAGCCCCCATCTTCGCGACGAGGGCAGGGCTGCGGAATGCCTGGTTGAGCACCGTGTGGCCCCAATACAGATTTGGATAAAGGGCTGCAAGAAAAGTGATAGCGGTCCAGGCCTCTAGCGCGTCCGCCTGCGGGTGATCGATCGACCATGCCGAGTGAAAGCGTCCCTGGACGGTGGCGAGCAGGCGGTTCAGGTCCGCCATGTAGAGGTGACGGCGCGCCGGGGTCAGGCCGGTTTCAGGCAGGATCAGGCCGAACTGGACTTTGGGCATGGTGTAGCTCTCCTGAGGCAGCAGCATAGGAGAGGGCGGGCGACGCTGTCAAGGAGACAGCGCAGTGGCGGGCTTCCGGGAAGAGGGGGGTCTTCCCGGAAGCCGGAAGTCAGTCGGTGGCGATGGCAGGTAGGTAGACGCACTGGTCGTCGGGACAGGCGACGACCTGGGGGGTCAGGACCGGGTCTTCGGCGCTGATGATGGCGCCGAACTCGCCGGGACGGTAGTACGAGGAGGCGATGCCCTTGGCGAAGGCAGCCTGGGCATCGGAAGAGGATTCGATGATCCAGTCCATATGGTCGGCGTTCCAATTGAACCAGACGAAAGCACGGATGCGGGGGAACCTGTAGGGCAGCGCTACCTCAAGCGTATCCGAGATCCAGGCGGCCTTGGAGCCGCCGATCTCGCTGGAACCGGTTTCGGCGATCATGATGGGCCGGGAACTGATCTGGGTCAAGGTGGCGTATGTCAGGCTAAAGACTTGGGCGAAGGTTTTCCAACGGTCTGGCCTGGCGGGGTTGGTGCCCCAGTTGTAGCCGTCGACGCAGAGCCAGTCCACGTAATAGCCGCCGGGATAGTAGTGTGACAGGGGCACCGTACTGCGCGTATCGATTACGTTGGGGCACCAGACCCACTTGACGTTGGTGACGCCCTCAGCACGGAAGATCTCGCGCACGTGGCGCCAGGAAGTGACGTACTCCCCGCTGCTGTTGCCGTTGCGGGTTTCACTCCAGGGGTACCAGCTGCCGTTCATCTCCCAGTTGAAGCGCAGAAAGAGAGGATGGCCCCAGGCCTTCGCCTCCTGCGCCCAGCGGTGGATATAGGCGTCATGGCTACCGCCAATGATGGTCGAGAGGGCAAAGTTCGGCTGGATGTATTTAGGCGAGGCTGCGGTGCTCCAGGAACCCCAGTCGAGCAGCGGGATGATGCCGCGCTGCCACATCGCGTCGAACTGCGGCTTCTGCTCATTGAACTCCTGGTATATGCAGGTGGTGCCACAGCGCTGCCACGCCTGGCCCCAGTGGAGGATGGAGACCCGTTTGCCGGCATTTTGCTCAAAGGAGTCGATGGCGCGCACGTCCCAGGGCGCGTTTTCGAAACCATAGGTACCGCCGTGAATGTAAGCGCCCCAGTATACCGAAGCCGTCGTAGAAATGGCCTCCTGTGGGCCAACGGGAACCTGCTGGTCTACGGCGGCCGGCTGCTCTACGCCGGCCGATTTAAGCGCGGTGGGCGCCACGATACCGGGATCGATGGGGGCAGGAGATTGGGCCTCGGCACAGAGGCTGGTAAACGCGAGCAGCAGAAAGGCGAGGACACCTGCGCAGGCGGGCGATGCTAAATGGCGAAACATGGTTTGAGCTCCCAGAACAACGAGCGGATCGGGCGAGGAATCGGCGCGCCGAAATAAACGAGGATGTGACATTTCCCGAGAGACTAACATTACCTTCCTCTACCGTCAAAGGCGGACGAGTATGGCTGCCGGTCGAGTTACGTTAACAAACGAAAGTTTCGGGCCAAATATTAGGAACAATATTCAGACGTGCGACCCGCGAGTGCGGGTGTACAAGGGCCAATATGGTGAAGGATCTTAGGCGGACGTGGAGCGCACTTGTGTGTTTACGGCTTGCCGACAAGCTGCTTTGCCACCTCGACGGCGGGGATGCGATAGGTGACATAGAGAAGGCTACCTCGCGCGTCTTTACGCTCGGCAAGCGTGCCATGGGGGAACTGCTCCTGGATCTGCTGGAGATCGGCCAGGTGATTGGGCAACGCAAGGATCAGGGCACCCGTGCCGCCTCCTGATTCTGCCAGCATGGGGACCAGTTGGTCAGGGGCCGCCAGGTCATATTTCTCGGCGTCAAAGGCCAGGAAGCGAATCGTGCCGTAGTTGACGAAGAGGTTGGGGGTGCCGAGCAAGTAGGCACGGTAACCCGGGCTTGCGGCGGCGATTTCCTCGGCGAGCCGGACGGTGAACGTGTTGGGCTGTCGCTGCTGATAGTCGACAAAATAGGTGTTGTAGTTTAGCAGCAGCGTCACAGCCGCCACCGCAGTGACCGCACCCAGCCCGATGCGGCGGCCGTTTTGCGGCCAGAGCTGCGCAACCAGGTCGACCGCCTTTTGCATGAAGACGCCGCAAATCAGGTACATAGCGGGCACGGCCACGATGAGGCGCGGCCCGTTGGGGGCGTCGAGCGTGACGACGCCGGCCAGCAGCACGCCGAGGCCCAGCCAGGCAAGCAGCGCCAACTCGTGGAAGCGGCGCACGTGAGCAATGACCACGCCGAGGCCCAACCAGAAAAGGATGACAGTTACCTTGTCGAAGGCAGGAATGTCGGCCAGGTAAAAGGCGGAGCGGTCGCCATCGCTCAAGAAGAAGAGCACGTTGGTCTTGACCTGCGTCCAGAGCAAGAGCGGCAGGTCGTTGGGCCAGACGGCTTGTGGCCCCAAAGTCTGGGCCATGCCTTGCGGGCTGAAAATGGTGACACCCTGCATGCGGCCCAGAAACGGAGTGAGGTGGTTGGCGTAATAGCCGGCGAGCGGCAGATAAGCGACGATGGCGGCCACAGCCGCAACGGCGAGCTGCCAGAGCGGGACGCGGCGTTGACACCAGAGCACGAAGAGCAGGATGACGGCCAGAATGGGCAGAAGGCGGGAGCCAAAGTAGAAGTATTGGCTCAAGCCGACGACGAGGCCGATCGCGATCAGGAGAGTGAGGGCAGGGG
This sequence comes from uncultured Chloroflexia bacterium, assembly GCA_963701415.1. GTDB lineage: Bacteria > Chloroflexota > Anaerolineae > Caldilineales > Caldilineaceae > Fredericiella. The sequence continues at coordinate 211,890 of CAVPAH010000009.1, read as the reverse complement.
CCCGCCTTGCGCTCAGGCCGGGTGAATCCAACGCGACGGGCAGGGCAGGCGAATCCGGCACTTGCGCCGTCGACACCAGCGCGTCGGTGTCGGCGGATTTCGGGGCTCTACGGAATGTGCGTGCAAGGTAGAGCTGGACTCGATCGCCCGGCCCTGGGCTGCTTGTTTCATAGGCGAGTGCCAGGAGGGCGATGAGCAGGATGACGCACCAGACGGTTTCGATGTTGTTGAGGGCGATCCGGCTGTAGTGAATGTGAATATGGGACACCGCGAGGAGCCAGGCGGCGGTAAAAGCGGCAGTACGGCCCCAGCCGAGACGGCCAACAGCGTAGATGAGGGGGACGCAAAGGGCGCCGACGACGGCCGACAGGGTACGGAGCGCAGTGATGGTGTCGCCAAAGAGCAGCAGCGGCAGCACCTGGAGATAATGGAACAGCGTCGGGTGATCCAAGAAGGCGGTTGAAAACGGCGGCAGCGGCTGCGGCGACAGGCCAGAAGCAGGCCCGTAGCGCGCCAACAAGGCCAGCAGGCCCATTTCACCCTCGTCGCCGTGCATAGGAGGCAGGAAGGCGCCGAGCTGGTAGAGGCGCAGGGCAAGGGCAAGCAAAGTCACGGATACGACCAGGCTCCAATCCAGCCACGTCCAGCGATGCCGGTGTGCGTCCTCGGGGGCAGCGGGCGGGCGTGTGCGATCGTGGAGCAGGACCGGCGGCGATCAGTAACGCCAGCGCCAGCAGCCAGACATAGAAGCCCGACATGGAGAACTGGTTCTGTTGGGAAATCCAAGCTGCGAGTACAGCGCAGAGAACGGCGCCAAAAAGCAGCCAGCGCCAGGGCGGACCGGCCGCACGCTTCACAAGGATGTTCATCTGGCCGGCATCCTCGGGGCTAACCGTGCCGAGACGGCCGCTGGCCAGGAGGGCGGCTGCGGCCGCACCGGCGATCACAAAAAGGGGGCTGGCGGCAGCCACGCCATAGACGACGATGAGGATCACAAGCACGGGGACGAGTAAACGCATCAGACCTGCCACCACAGATATGCTTTCAAGGGGTCAGCTATCATAAGTCGATCTTAGCGGCGCACAGGGTGTGTTGTCAAAGAATTGAATTGCGTCCGGTTTTGTAGCTCTGGCGGCCACTCCACTAGAATGGAGTGTGAGGATGAAAGCGTCAATTAGCAGGGAATCCAATCCAGCACGTGGCCGCATCCTGGTTTTCATTGGTCTCGGTCTGATCATCGCAGCCAGCGTTGCCGGCAACCTGTTCTGGATAGCGCACAACGTGGTGCCGCTGGGCAACGATCCGGCCGGCCACCTGTCGCGCACGCTCAAGGTGGCGGCAAAGCTGGACGTCTTAACCCCCGACGCCTTTATCCGGGCGCTAACCGCAACAAGCTACCGGCCGCCGGCACTCTATCTCCTGGTACAACCTTTCTACCAACTGTTTGGGCGCTCAACAGACAGCGCTCAGCTGGCGAATATCGTCTTGACGGCGCTGGTGGTGGTCTGCACCTTTCTGCTCGGGCGGCGCGTTGCCAGTTCTGGGGTAGGCTTGTTCGCTGCCGCGCTGACGGCGTTTCTGCCGTTGATGGCGGCAGTAAGCCGTGCGTTCTATATTGAGCCATTTGTCACGCTGAGCGTGGCTGCCAGCATACTATGCCTGGTCAACAGTGAAGGCTTTACCCGGCGCGGCTGGTCGCTGGGTTGGGGGGCAGCGATCGGTATCGGGCTGCTCGCCAAGTGGACGCTGCCGGTCTACCTGCTGTTCCCGACGCTGCTCGTGATCTGGCAGACACGCCTATGGCGCGCCTGGGAGGGTGCGTGGAAGCTGGGTTTCCGCCGCGTTGGGCAAGGCGGCACTGCTGGCGGCGGCGTGCGCCGTGGGGATCGCATGGCTGCTCTATTGGCCGGCCCGTGACGCCTGGCAGGCAACATGGCTGGGGCCGGGGGCGGCGGCAGCGTGGTTTGCGCTGTGGTTTGTCTGCCTGTTCTGCCTGCTCTGGCACAAGGCGCCGGCAACGAACTTCCTGGCGGGGCTGGCCCTGGCGGGCGCAATTGCCGGCCTGTGGTACCTGCCCGAGTTGGGATTCATCTTTACGCTGTCGAGCGTGGCGATGGGCGAGGACCGCGGCGTGCTCAAGCCGGGCGACTGGAGCGATCCGGTCTATTACGTGCGCTACTTCCGGCTCTTTTACCGCGACCATTTCGGGCTGCTGGCCGCGGCCGTCATTCTACCCCTTGGCCTGATCCCGTGGCTGCTGCGCGGCCGCACCTGGCTGCGGACGATGCCGGCCACCGGGCTGCTGTGGGTGAGTGTGCTGTCGCCCTTCGTACTGCTCACCTTCACGTCGCAGACGGGGGTACGCAACCTTGTCCCGATCCTGCCGCTGTTTGCGATCCTGCTGGGCGTGGCGCTGCTGGCCTATCCCCCGCCCTGGCGCCAGGCGATCGCCGCCGCCTGGCTCACGGTACTCATCGTGCAGTGGACGCTCTTTACCTTTGACGGCCTGACCGAGCTGCGGACCACGAGCAGTAGCTCTCTGGGTACGCGAGGGTCTGCTGGCGGCGCCGGCCAGCGGGATCACCGATCCGGGCTATGGAATTGTCCCCGATGTCCTGCAGACCATCCTGGCGGGTTCGCAGGCAGCCGGCCACGCGCGCAGGGGGAGACCTCGCTGGGTGTCATGGTCGACATGGAACAGCTGAACTCTGGGACCTTTGAGTACCCGATCATGCTAAACGACATGCCGATCCACGTGGCGAACCTGGGCGGGATCGACGTGCGGGGGCCGGAGGCAGTGGTCGCCAACCGCTGGATTCTGCTGAAGAGCGGCGACAACAGCGAAATGACGGAAGCGCCGACGGCGCTGGTGCAGGAGATCCTGGAGGGTGCGCCCTGGTTTCACAAGCTTTACAGCCCTGTGAGGAGTTTTCCGCTGCCCAACGGCGAAGTAGTGACGCTCTACCGCCGGGCCGCGGGTCCTGACTGGCCCGAGCAGTTCTCGACGCTCATGGGCAAAGATGTGCCGGCCAGTGCCGAAACCGTGCGTGCGTGGTCGAGCGGCGAGTCGACGCTGGCCTTTGCGGATGCGGACACGGCGGTATGGTTGGGGACACAGCCGCTGCCGTTTGAGCAGGCGATCATTCCCCAGAGCGGCGCCAAGCTGCAGGTGGCCGACCTGGCAGAGGTAGATGGGCCGCTTATCGTCGTATCGCGCTACGAGACGAAGGAAATGCGTGAGGCGCTCAGTACAGAGTTCGCGCTTGTGCAGGAAGTGGCTAACGGCGAATTCACGGTGGGCATGTATTTCCGGTCACAGCGGCCGTTGGTGGAAGTTGAGACGAAGGCGGCGTGGCGGCCGGGGCTGGAGTTGGCGCAGCTGCGGACCTGGCCTGACGTGGCGCCGGGCCAGGTGCTGCCGGTCGAATCTCGCATTCTCGCACCGCTAAGCAGGCGGGGGAGCGGGCAGTGTCGGTACGGCTGGTCGACGCCCAAGGCAGCGTCGTGGCGCAGCAGGACAAGCCGGTTACTCCCGAGGCAAGCACGTTCCTGCTGCTTGTGCCGCCCAAGGCAGCGCCTGGGTGCTACAGCCTGGAGCTTGTAGTATACGACCCGACGACGCTGCAGCCGATCCCCGACGCAGAAGGAAGGGACGCCGTGGTGGCGACCGGCGTCGACGTGGTCGCGAAGGGCGAGCCGCAGGCCAGGGCCTGCCGACCGTCGTAGGCAGCGTTCAGCTGCCAGCCAAACGGGATGTTGCATTTTAGCCTTTGACGCCGCTGTAGCTGATGCCTTCGATGAAGTAGCGCTGGAAGATGAGGAAGATGATCAGCATGGGCAGCGTGGTGAGCATGGAGCCGGCCATGAGGGCGTTCCACTGCAGGTTCTGGCCGAGGCCGCCGCGCAGGAGGGCGAGGCCGAGCGGCAGGGTGTAGAGATCCTGGTTGGTGGTGATGACGATGAGCGGGTGCATGAACTCGTTCCAGTTGCCCTGGAAGCTGAAGATGATGAGCGCGACGACGGCGGGGCGCGCCAGCGGCAGGACGACCTGGAAGAAGGTGCGGAAGCGGTTGGCGCCGTCCATGCGGGCGGCCTCTTCGATCTCGATGGGCACGGCCTCGAAGAACTGCGCCATGAGAAAGATGCCAAAGGCGGTGACCATCTTGGGGACGATGAGGCCGCTGTAGGTGTCGATCATGCCCAGCGACTTGAGGATGATGAACATGGGGATCAGCATGACGATGCCGGGGACCATCATGGTGCCGAGAATGGCGAGAAAGATGGCACGGCTGCCCGGAAACCTGATGCGCGAGATGGCATAGCCGGCCAGGGCAGCAAAGAGCACGGTGGTGACGGTGACGACGGCGGCGACAAGAAAGCTGTTGATCGCCCAACGGTCGACGTTGAGCGCAAACATGCGCTGGTAACCCTCGAGCGTGAAGGTCTGCGGGATGGGGCTGACCGGGTTCTGGGCGATCTCGGGCAGCGTCTTGAAGCTGGTGGCGATGGCCAGGATGAAGGGGTAGATAAAGGCCAGCGCGATCAGGAAGAGCAGCGCGTAGGAGAGCAGCATGCGCACGCGCGGCCAGAAGAGGCTCTGCGCCTGGCGCACGGGGGTGGAGGTGCGTGCGTGGTCGAGGCAGTGCTGGCTGTCATGGGGTTGCTCCTCTATTTCTCCTCTGGCTTGCCTTCGGTAATGCGGCGCTGCACGATGGTGAGGGTGAAGATGATGATAAAGAGCAGCAGCGCGATGGCGGCGGCCAGGCCCATCTGCGAGTTGTTAAAGCCGTTGCGATAGACCAGGTAGGCGACGGTGAGCGTGGTCTTGGCCGGTCCGCCCGAACTCATGACGTAGATCTGGTCGAAGACCTGGAAGGTGCCGATCAGCCCCAAGGTGATGACGAAGAAGAGCGTGGGGCGCAGCAGGGGCACGGTGATCTTGCGGAAGGTCTGCCAGCCGTTGGCGCCGTCCATCTCGGCCGCCTCGTAGACGGGCGTGGGCACGTCCTGACGAGGGCGGCGATAAAGATGACCATCATGGTGCCGATGGTGGTCCAGGTGTTCATGAGCATGATGGCCATCAGGGCGATGCTGGGGCCGCTGATCCAGTCCCAGACGGTGAGGCTGAGGATCTCGGTCTGCAGCCATTCGGGCCCGGTGCGGAGCGTGATGCCGAACCAGCCGAGGATGATATGGAAGAGGCCCTGCGGCTCGCTCATCCAGGCGATCGGTTCCCAGCGGCCAAAGGTGAGCACCTCGAGCACCTGGTTGATCAACCCGTTCTTCTGGTAGAAGAAGAGGAAGAGCATGCTGATGGCGATGGACGAGGTGATGGCAGGCAGGTAGTAGGACGTGCGGAAGAAGTCCTTGAAGCGCAGGCGGCGCTGGTTGACGACGACGGCCAGGAAGAGGGCGATGATGGTCTGCAGCGGGACGACGCCGAGCGAGAAGTAGACGGTATTCTTGAGCGACTTGAAGAAGTCGGCGCGGCGGATGCCGTCCTGCAGCAGCAGCTCCTGGAAGTTGGCCAGGCCGACCCAGTTGGCGTCGCGGGGCGGGCTGATGCCGTTCCAGTCGGTGAAGCTGAAGTAGAGGGCGAAGAGCGATGGGCAGGAGCCATGAAGATGCCGAGGATGACGAGGGTCGGCGACATGAAGAGCCACCCGGCGATCGTGTCCTGCCTGTCTTGCTGTTTGATGCCTGTTGCCATGGGTCACCTTCCACCGGGTTCGTATACGCAGCAGGGTCGACGTGTGCGAACCGGTGCGAGGCTCGCCCCACCGGGCCCGAGGTAGGCCAGATGATGGGGCGAGCCAGGCACCACAAACACTTACTTGCTCAGGACCTGGTTGCCGACGTCCTGGACGCTTGACAGGACGGTTTCGGCGGTCTGGTTGCCGGCGAAGGCGTCCTGGAGACCGGCGTTGAAGGCGTCGAGGACGTCCTGGAAGCCGGGGCGGAACTGCCACTTCTTGGCATAGTCGGCGCCGGCCATGAAGGGCTGCAGGTCCGGGTACTGGGCCAGCCAGCCTTCGGCCAGGCTGGCGCGGGTGGGCATGGCAAGGCCGAGGTCGGTCCAGGCCTTCATGCCTTCGGCGCCGGTCAGGTAGTCGACGACCTTGAGGGCCTGCTCGTTGTTCTTGCCGTTGGCCGGGACGCCGTAGCAGACGGTGAAGGCCATGGTGGCCTTGCCGGCGGAACCGGCGGGCAGCTCGACGACGCCGTAGTTGACGTCCGGGTACTGGTCCTTGAGGAAGGGAACGATCCAGTTGCCTTCCATGGCCATGGCGGCCTGGCCCTTGCCGAAGGCCTCGCCGGCCCAACCGCTGTCGAGGTCGGAGGGCTGGGCGGCGAAGCCGTCGGCGACCATGTTGATGTAGAAGTCGGTGGCCTGCTTGACGGCGTCGGTGTCGAGGGTCATCGTGGTGAAGCCCTCGTCGGTGATGGTGCCGCCGGCCTGGTAGATGAAGGCGATCAGGCGGGCGAAGTCGGGGCTGAGCACCATGCCGTAGGTGCCGCTGTCGGCGTTGGTCAGCTTTTCGGCGGCGGCGCGCAGGTCGTCCCAGGTCCAGTCGGCGGTCGGGTATTCGACACCGGCAGCGTCGAAGAGGTCCTTGTTGTACTCGAGGGCCAGCGTGCTGAAGTCCTTGGGCGGGCAGTAGAAGGTGCCGTCGATGGTGAAGGCCTCGCGCATGCTGGGGTAGAAGTCGTCGGGGTTGGTCAGCTGGTCGCCGATGGGGGCGACGGCCTTGGCGGCCACGAGGTCGGGCAGCTTGAAGCTGTCGATGTAGAAGATGTCGGGCGGGCTGCCGCCGGCGAGGGCCGTCTGCAGCTTGGTGTCGTAGTCGGGCACCAGGTTGAGCTGGACGGTGGAGTCCGGGTTGGCGGCGTTCCACTGGTCGACGATCTGCTGGAGACGGGTGTTTTCGGCGTCCGAGCTGGCCCAGCCCATGAGCTGGAGAGCGCCGGCCGCGGCGGGGGCGGCGGCAGCCTCGGTGGCGGCAGCTTCTTCGGTGGCGGCGGCCTCGGTAGCAGCTTCGGTGGCCGCTGCCTCGGTGTCGCCGGCTGCAGGAGCCTGCGCGGCAGGGGCTGGCGCCACCGCCGCAGGCCGAGAGCACCATGGCCAGCAGCAGCATGAGGGCGACGAGAGGTGTTACGCGGGATCTCATAGATTCTCTCCTTGAAAAAATGTTGACAGAGAACAACTACTTAGAAAAGGTTGGCCGCTGATGGATGGCGGCACCTGTTTCGCGAACGACGTGACAGCATGGATCCAGGCGCGGTGCACCGGGTTCGAGGTAGGGCCTGTGCAGGGCACCGAGCGAGGGCCGGATAGGGCAGCTACGATGCATTGGCAACCTCCGATTGGGGGGTGGGTTGGTGGAGATCGACGACGTGTGGCTGGCCGCGCAGGGTGAAGCGGAAGGCCAGGCGGCGCCAGTGCTTGGGCAGCTGCGGCTGGACGGTGTAGGTGTCGCCGGCGACGCGCAGACCGCCGAAGCCGAAGGCGAGGGCCTGCCAGAGGCCGCCGGCGGAGGCGGCGTGGATGCCGTCGCGGGCGTTGCCGCGCACGTCGTCGATGTCGGCGAGGGCGGCGCGCATGAAGTGCGTGTAGGCCTCGGCGGGATCGCCCAGGCGGCAGGCGGCCCAGGCATGGATGGCGGGGCCAAGCGACGAGCCGTAGGTGTGGTCGGTGCGCGGGGCGTAGTAGTCCCAGTTGACGCGCAGCTCCTCCAGGGGGTACTCGTCGGGGAAGAGGACCTGGAGCAGGAGGACGTCGGGCTGCTTGAGCACCTGGTGCTCGTTGGCGCCCTCGATGCCGAGCAGGGCCTGCATGGACTTGGTGCGCACGGCGTAGGCGGGCCAGTCGACCTCCTTGCGGGCGAAGAAGCCGTCAAACTGCTCGATGAGTCCCGTCTGGGGGTCGCGGTTGAAGACCAGGTTGGCGGCGATATGCTCCCAGTGGTCGAGGCGCTCGGGCGTGAGGTCGAGCGCGGCGCCAGCTCCTCGGCGCGGGCGGGGGCGTGCTCGGCGCAGCCAGGAGAGCAGGCCGATGGCCATGCGCAGGTGCCAGCGGACCATGCCGTTGGTGAAGGCGTTGTTGTCGACGTGGTCGTGGTACTCGTCGGGGCCGATCACGTCGGAGATCGAATATTGGCCGGGCTTGGGGCGGTTGGGCTCGACGCGGCTCTCCCAGTAGCGGGCCGTTTCAAAGACGATCTGGGCGCCGGGGCCGATCATGAACTCGTCGTCGCCGGCGATCTGCCAGTACTGCCAGATGGCGTAGACGACGTCGGCGGTGATGTGCAGCTCGATGTCGCCGCACCAGATGCGGACGAGTTCCTCGCCCTGGGGGCCGGGAACCCAGCGCGGGGTCACCTCGTCGCCCGTCTCGGCGCTCTCCCAGGCGTACTGGGCGCCCTGCAGGCGGTTGCCGGCGGCTTTGCGGCGGGCGCCGGCGAGGGTGTGATAGCGATACATGAGCAGGTTGCGCGCCAGGTGCGGCTGCGTGTAGGTAAAGAAGGGCAGGATAAAGGTCTCGGTATCCCAGAAGGCGTGGCCGCGGTAGCCAAAGCCGCTGAGCGAGCGGGCGGCGATGCTGACGCGCTCGTCGTGGGCGGGGGCGGCGATGCGCAGCTGAAAGAGACCGTGGCGGGTGGCGATCTGGGCGAGGTTGTCGCCTTCGATCACCACGTCGCCGGCTGCCCAGAATTCGGCCCAGGCCGCCTTGTTGGCAGCGAGGAGAGCGGCGTACGACTCTCCGGCCGAGTGCGGCGGCATGGGTCAGGGCCGCGGCGACGGGGTCCTCGCTGTCGCGGCTGGTGAAGATGCTGACCAGCTTGGCGAGCGACCAGGTCTGGTTGAGATCCAGGCGGGCCTCGACTTCGAAACCGGGGTTATAGGGAGCGTCGGTGTAGCGCAGGGGGGAAGACGCCACAGGAGTCAAGCCGGCCGGCGCAGGTGCAGAATCCACAAGCTGCAAGGCTTCGACCAGGCGCTTGCCGGTTTTGCGGGTGAGGCCGGTGAGATAGGCGACGTCGCCGAGGCGGCCGGGCTGGAGTTCGCGCCAGTGCAGGTAGCTCTCGTTTTCGGCAAAGCCGTCGATGCGGGCGCGGATGCGGACGTCGACGGGGCGGACAAGGGGCGTGACGCTCACGCTCTGGGCAAAGGCGTGGGGGTCGACCAGGCTGGCGATGCGGGCAAAGGACAGCTCGACCGTGGCGCCGCTGTCGGGCGTCCAGTAGAGATGGCGGCGCAGCTCGCCGGTGCGCAGGTCAAGGCGGCGGCTGTAGTCGGTGACGCGGCCGCGATCCATGCGGAAGGGCTGGCCGTCGATCCAGATGTCGAGGGCGGTCCAGTCAAAGGCATTGGCCAGCTCGGTATAGACGACGGGCACGTCGTCCCAGAGGCCGTGGATGAGCGTGGCGGGCTGATCGCCCGGATAGCGCTCTTCGAAGCTGCCGCGGGTGCCGGAGGCGCCGCCGCCGATCGTGAGGGCGCTCTCCCATTGGTGGAGACGGGCGGGGGCAAACTGGGCCTCGGCGACCGACCAGGTCCCGGCGTAGAGCAGTTGGTCAAGACGCACGCCCGCCAGGTCGGGCAGCACGAGGTCGGCGATGCCCACGCGTTCCTCGGGGCCGATGCCGACGGTCACCATGCCGGCCGCTGCGGGCGCCGATGAGGCCCGACTCGGCGTCTTCGACCACCAGGCAGGTGGCGGGCGGGCAGCCGAGGCGTTCGGCGGCGAGCAGGAAGAGGTCGGGGGCGGGCTTGGGGCGGCGCTTGCCGGCGGGGGCGTCGGCTTCGGGGCCGGCGATCACCGCGTCAAACAGCTCGGCGATGCCCAGGCGGGCCAGGACGAAGGGAGTGTTGTGGCTGGCCGAGACGATGGCAAGTCCCAGGCCGGCCTCGCGAATCTCCTGCAGGAGTGCAGCAACGCCGGGGAGGAGGTCGGCGGGCGAGAGCGTCTGGAGCAGTTCCTGGTAGTGGCGATTCTTGCGGTCGAGCCATTCCTGGATCTGGGGCTCGGGAACGGTGCGGCCCCCCAGGATCAGCTCGAGCGACTCGCGGCGTGAGACGCCGCGCAGCTTCTCATTGGCGGCACGGTCGAAAGGCAGGCCTTCGGCATCGGCCAGCGCCTGCCAGGCCTGGTAGTGAAACTCGGCCGTATCGGTGATGACCCCATCGAGGTCGAAGAGGATGGCCTGGATAGACTGCGTCAAGGCTGCTGCTCCTTCGTGGTGGTGCGCAGGCTGGAAGCGCGCACGATCAGCCTGGGTTCGAGAATGACTTTATCCGGATCCGGACGCTGGCCGTCGATCAGATGGAAGAGCATGGGGATCAGGGTCTGGGCCACTTCCAGGACAGGCTGGCGCACGGAGGTTAACGGCGGCGAAAAATGCTGGACGCCGGGCGTATCGTCGAAGCCGGTAACGCCGAACTCGGGGCCGACGGCAAGGCCGGCGTCGAGGGCGGCGCGCATGGCGCCGATGGCCAGGGTGTCGTCGAGGGCGACGACGGCGGTGGGGCGTTCGGCCGGCGGCAGCGCCAGAAAGCCCTGCGTGAGAGCGTAGGCATCCTGGAAGCTGCTTTCGGTGCGGGCGATCCAGTGGGGGTGGGGATCGATCCCTGCAGCGGCGAGGGCGTCGAGGTAGCCGGCAAAGCGGGACGTGCCCACGCGTGAGGCGCCGGGCCAGCCGATGACGGCGATGGCGCGATGGCCCTGGGCGAGCAGGTGCTCGGTGGCGGCGCGCACGCCGGCGCGGCCGTCGACGTCCACATAGCAGAAGTCCCAGTCGGGATTGGCGCGGCCAAAGGCGACAAAGGGAAAGTTCAGCTCCAGCAGCAGCTTGATGCGGGGGTCGTCATAGTTGGTGCTGGCGACGATAAAGCCGTCGACGCGGCCCGAGTGGATCAGCTGGCGGTAGACGTTCACCTGCTCGTCCGAGGCGGGGCTGGGGAAGAGCATGAGGTGATAGCCGACGGCCTCGGCGGCCTGCATGGTGCCGGTCAGAAAGCGGTCAAGAATTGGGTTGGCGCGATCGGGCGGCATGGGGGTCCAGGTATAGCCGATCAGGCCGGTGGCCTGTTTGCGCAGGCTGCGGGCGGTGACATTGGTGCGGTAGCCGAGTTCGGCGACCACCTGCCAGATGAGTTCTTCTGTCTCGCGGCCGACGGTGCCCTGGCCGTTGATGACCTTGGACACGGTCTGATAGCTGACGCCGGCGCGGGCAGCGACGTCTTTGAGCGTGACGCGCGAGACAGGTGGCATGGGTACCTTATGAGAGTCTACTGGGTTAGGCGAACGTTCGCCCGAACGTTCGCTTTATAGCATTAGCACTGGAGTGGGGTGGTGTCAATCCCCCTAGGTAGAGAGAATTGGTCTGAACCTTGGTTCGTGGGATTTGGCTGGCGCTTGGGATTTACTTGATTTTTACGGGGCGGCCTATCGGTGCGATGTATTTATGCATCAGGGCGGAGGAAGGGGAAATGGCTTAACCGGGACGAGAAGTCGTACAGGCAATGTTATGGTAGGAGGAGCCGAACGAACCTGGGGATTAGAGCAGTACAGGCGGGAGAGCGTGCGAGGCTCGCCCCCCTGATTAGAAGAGGAGGGAAAGGGGGCGAGCCAGGCACGAAAGCGGGCTAGTGGGCGGCGGCGGCTTCGTCCATGTGCTTGTCGTAGTCGTCGGGGCTGAGGAGTGCGGCGAGCTCGGCGTCGATCTTGCCGGTGGGCTTGACACGGTAGAACCACGTTTCGTAGGGGCGCTCGTTGACGATTTCGGGCGTGCCTTCGAGGGCCGAGTTGACCTCGATCACCTCGCCGCTGACGGGGGAGATGACGTCTTCGGCGGCCTTGACGGATTCGACGGTGGCAGCCATTTTGCCGGCGGTGACGAGCTCGCCGACTTCGGGCAGATCGACAAAGACGACGTCGCTGAGGGCGTCCTGGGCATAGTCGGAGATGCCGACCGTGGCGACGCCGTCTTCCATGCGCACCCACTCATGGGTCTTGGCGTAGCGGGCGTTCTTGTCTACCTTGAATTTAGCCATTTGTTGTGCCTCCTGTTGATGTGCCAGTTAGGTTGCTGCAATTGCCGGTTACGACAGATACAGGCTTGTTCGAGATCAGGCAATGACTGATTATTGCTTGTAGCGCGGCTTGTAGAACGGGCGCTTGACGACGCGCGCTTTCTTGGGCTGGCCGCGCACCAGGATGTCAAACTCGGCGCCAAGGGCGCTGTAGGCGGCGGGCACAAAAGCCATACCCAGGAACTTGTCGAGGGTGGGGCTTTTCATGCCCGAGCTGACGTGGCCGATGACCTGCCCGTCGACGGCGACGTCGTAGTGCTCGCGGGCGACGGCCTTGTCGACCATCTCGAAGCCGACGAGCAGGCGGGCGGGCGTTTCGAGCTTGACCTTGAGCAGGGCGCCGCGGCCGATAAACTCCTTGTTCCAGGAGACGGTCCAGCCCATGCGCGCCTCGAGGGCGTTGATGGCGGCGCTGAGCTCGTGGCCGTAGAGCGGCATGCAGGCTTCGAAGCGCAGGCTGTCGCGGGCGGCGAGGCCGCAGGGCAGCAGGCCGTCGTCCTTGCCGGCTGCCAGCAGGCGGTTCCAGAAGGCGACGGCCTGGTCGGTGGGCAGGTAGAGCTCGAAGCCGTCCTCGCCGGTGTAGCCGGTGCGGCCGGCGATCACGGGATAGCCGTCGATCTCCAGTTCGATGGCGGTGCGAGCGGCAACGGCGCCCAGGTCCTTGTCGGCCAGGCGCTGGAGAATCTGCTCGGCTTTGGGGCCCTGGAGGGCGAGCATGCAGAGGTCGTCCGAGCGGTCGACGAGGTTGAGGTCGAAGTCGAGCGCCTGGGCCTGGAGCCAGGCGAAGTCCTTGGCGCGGTTGGAGGCGTTGACGGCGATCAGCCAGCTGCCGGAGAGCTTGTAGAGAAAGATATCGTCGACCACGGTGCCGTCCTCGTAGAGCAGGAGGCTGTAGTGGGCGTCGTTGATTGCCATCTGCTCGATATCGTAGACCTGGACCAGCTGGAGGAAGAGGTCGGCGTCGGGGCCGCTGAGTTCGAACTGGCCCATATGGTCGATATCAAAGAGGCCGGCGGCGTTCCGGACGGCGTTGTGTTCGGCGATGGGGCCGGTGGGATATTGGACGGGCAGTTCGTAGCCGGCGAATTCGACCATGCGGCCGCCGAGGGCCACGTGGGTATCGTAGAGAGGTGTACGTTGCACGCATCGCTCCTTTGCGAAAGTGGGTGCGGTCACCGCGCGCACGAGGAGAAGAAAGGCCGGGCCGTGCGTGGGCCGGCTGTTTCAGTATACCGGTGGGGTGGGGGGAATCGCAAACCCGTGGGGTGGGGCTGAGTTCGACGGGCCGGGACGATTTGTGGTAGAATTTTGACAATTGACGCCCGCCCCCTTAGCTCAGGGGATAGAGCAACTGCCTTCTAAGCAGTGGGTCGCAGGACAAGCGGCAAATACACATGTAGACCTAGCAAAAAGGGGTCTACAATGCGTAATACACCAACTGCCTTGCCAGTGTCCGACGCCCTGTCGGTCTACCTGCTCGACCATCAAGCCAGCAAGCACAGCAAGCGCACGAACTCTAGAGCATTACAAGACGCAACTGACTCCGTTTGTAGCGTGGTTGGATGCGCTTGGCGTCACTCACCTGCATCTTGTTCGGCCCAACCATGTCCGGCAATACCTCATCACTTGCAACGAGCGCGGACTGTCAGAGTACAGCATCAACACCGCGGCCAGGGCGATTCGTGCGTTCTTTAACTTCTGCGTGCGGGAGGAGTGGCTCGACAAAAGCCCGATGAAGGGTATGCCGATGCCTAAGCTGCCCAAGCTGGCTCCGACTGTACTAACCAAGGAGCAAGTCAAGCAGCTGATAGCATCAGCCAGGTCCGCGCGCGACAAGGCAATTATCTTGTTCCTGCTCGACACTGGCGTTAGAGCATCAGAACTTTGCTCGCTCAACGGCAGGGATATTGACGTTCGCTCTGCCACGGTGTTTGTTCGGAAGGGCAAAGGCGGCAAGGACAGGACGGTGTTCATCGGGGCCAAGACCGTCAAAGCCTTGCTGCAGATACTACGCCGTGCGCGGCGTCCCGGGAGCAACGGAGCCTGTGTTCATCTCTGAAAAGCGCAGGGAGCGACTGACCATCTTTGGGCTTGCTCAAATGCTGGAACGCTACAGCTTGAGTCTAGGCTTCAAGTGCAACCCGCACATGCTTCGCAGGACGTGTGCGACGGAGTGCCTGCGCAGCGGCATGAGCATCTACCTGCTGCAAAAGCTGCTCGGCCACGAAGACTTGACAGTGCTGAAGCATTACGTGTCGGTCATTGACGACGATCTGCGCGAGGCGCATCAGAAGTTCGGGCTGGTGGACAACATCTAAATTTGGACGACGCGGTCTGCTGAATGGGGGGCCGCGCTTTGACCGTCTCTTAATTGCAGCGTAAACTGGTTACATCGACAGTTCATCGATGTAACCTCTTCCCCTGCAACATGCGCAAAAGCTTTTGGCGTAATTTATTCAGCCTTCCCGTTATCGCACTCAGCATCTACGCTGTTGCGGTTGTTGGTACTGGTGCTGCATCAGTCGTTGTGCGCTCCCCTGCTTGTCAGTGGTGTGGCTCCGTCGGCTTTGACTTTCCTTGGTGGAAGCAAGTTTTGACTGATAGCGGCGTCCCTTGGAACGAGGTCTTTCAATTCACGCTTGCGTTCCCAGTTGTTGTCTCAGTTATTGTCTACGTAATAGCGCAGTTGCGCTCTCGCAGACAGACTGCTGCTGAGTCAAAGGATAAACCTGCTCCTTCAGCCGAAAGACTAGCACGCCATAGACAAGTCCTTATCGATACTGTTCAAAACAACTGGATAGACAGTGTTTTTGAACAGTCGTTATATCGCTCCGTACTGCTGGAGTTAGGCAAAGAGGCAACGCCGAATGCGGTCATACGTCCTTGGGGCGTGGTGGTACAGGCGTTTGATGGGTCAGAGCATGTAGCCAGTCAGGGAACGAAAATAAGTGAAGTCTTCAAGAAGACAAACAATTGGCTGCTCATCCTGGGAGTGGCAGGAGCAGGTAAGACAACAACGCTCCTTGAGTTGGCAAAGGAACTTCTGGACTGTTGCAGGAGCGATGCAACACAACCTGTCCCCGTTGTATTGAGGCTATCCTCTTGGGATAACAGTAACGGAACTCTTGAGACTTGGCTGGTAACCGAGCTAGAAAGTAAGTACCGAATTCCACAAGACGTGTGCACTAAATGGCTTGAAGAAAATGCTTTGACTTTGCTTCTCGATGGGTTGGATGAAGCACAGACAGCGCGCAGAAAAGCCTTGTTCAGAGGATCAATGAGTTTTGCCGACAACGCAGTGTGGGCATTGTTGTTAGTACGCGAGAGACTGACTACAACGCTATTGGAGAGAAGCTGCTTGCAGGTGGAGCAGTCAAGTTGTTACCGCTTAACCAGGAACAAATAAGCACGTATGTTGCCGATCTTGGCACAAATGGCCAGATACTTGCAGAACTGCTTACAAGAGAGCCTAAGTTAGTGGAACTTGCACAGACACCACTGTTCCTCAACATCATGGCGCTGGCCGCGCCAGAAGTGATACAGCAGTTATCAACCGGAGACACAACCACAGAAGACTTACGGGAACAAGTTATTGATGCATTTATACGTCAGATGTTAATGCGTAGCAAGGCAATACGCACGCATTCATCATCGGAAAAGACAATTCGTTATCTACAATTCTTAGGGCAGAACATGCAAAGGCTGAATATCAGCGCTATCATCCCCAATTGGGTGAGTATCTTCAAATTCGGTGATGAGTCATATGAAAATTTTATTTCTACGTTTCGCGGCCTATCTCTCGCGTATGTATTAGTATCATTGCTGGGGCTATTTACATTTTTTGTAATGCAAAATTATCCTTGGCCTCCTGTACAGAACGTTGCCCTAGGTACAACGACACTCCTCGTGCTTCTAATGTCTATATATTATTTTGTCGTGCCTAGGGTAATAAGACAGCGATACAAAAGCGAACAGTTCGAAGTTATTAGAACACAACTGCTAAGAACAGCGCAGGGAAAAACGGTCTTGGTTGTATCGATAGTTATGGCAGTCGCCTATACGTTAATGACCTATTGGTCGTTTACGCGCCTCTCTTACTCAGTAAGAGCAGTTGTGATAATTGCTCTTCCGGTTTATTTGTTCGTTCTAGTCATCGGGCTTCGAGAGTCCATCCTTCCACGCGCTATTATGGTCCTTGACGGTTATCTTCCTTGGAACGTCAAGCGACTCCTAGAAGATAGTGTTGCTCTCAAATTCATGTATCGTATCGGTCCAGGTTACACCTTCATCCATCGCCTCGTGATGGAACACTTCGCCAGTCTTGACCCTACACGCCTCAACCTTGAAGAGCTTGACGCTGAGTGGGAGCGTGCAAGACGTAAGTAGCAGCCGCTTGACCACAGCTTACCTATCGCTTACACTGAGGTTAGCACCGGCCAACCTAGCGTGAGTTCCTCCAGACATGCCTTCACTGAAGTGGCGCAAGCTCCTAAGCTTTCCAGTTATCCTAATGTGGTTAGCGACTCTTGGCATGGCGTTTGCTATTGGTTTGGCTGCCGTAATAACCTCATCGAGTTTATCAAAGTGGACCTATACTTTATCGTTGGACTTTCCGGCTGTAAAGCAAGCGTTGCTAGATACAGGCATCGGCTTTGACTCATTGTTTCAGCTTGTGATCTGGGTAATTACTCCGTTAGCTGCGCTACGCACTTTCTTTGTCATTCGAGATGATAAGGCCAAGACGACACCAGAAGCCGCGCCTGCATCCGTGTCGCCAGAAGTGCCTCCAACACAACCGCTAAACCAGTTGTCTCTACAGAGCGAAGCGGCTACATATCCCAGCGGACGGAGCATGTTAAGGCCCAGTCCAGAACCTTTGCGCGATAGAGAGCGCATCCTAGATGCTACTCGCTTACGCTTAATAGAATTGTCTGACAAACACTATAGTGGACCCAGGAATTTGGACAGTGGAAACGGCTGAAATAAAGTCCTGAACTACCATGCGCAAACAGTACAGTGCCACCTATAAGGCCGAAGTCGTACAAGAACTGCTAAAAGAAGAGAAGACGGTGAGCCAACTGGCGTCGGAGACAGGCATCCACCCGACGCAACTCAAAGAGTGGAAGCGCATTGCGTTGACGCGGCTGCCGGAATTGTTCAGCCGGAACGACCGGGCGTTGGACGAAGCGCGCGATCACGAACAGAAGGTAACCGAACTCTATGCCGAAATCGGGCGCCTGACGACGCAGGTGAACTGGCTGAAAAAAAAATCTGGTCTGCAACCTGAGTCGAGCTGAGCGCCTGGCGCTGGTAGAGCGGGAGGTGCCGGGCGAGCCGGCCGCGCTGCCGCTGCGTGTGCAGGCGGAGCTGCTGAGCCTGAGCCGCTCCAGTCTCTATTATCAGCCTGCACTCCCGCCGGCCCAGGAGGTGGTCATCAAGCATCGCATTGACGAGCTCTATACGGCCTGGCCTTTCTATGGTTCGCGGCGCATCACGGCCCAGTTGGTAAAGGAGGGCACGACCATCAGCCGCAAGACCGTCCAGCGCCACATGCGCGAGATGGGGATTGCGGGCATTGCGCCGGGGCCAAATCTGAGTCAACGGCATAAGGAACATAGGGTCTATCCCTATCTGCTGCGCAATGTGGTTAGCAGCTACCCCAATCATGTCTGGGGCATCGACATCACCTACATCCGCCTGCAGAAACACTGGATGTATCTGGTGGCCATCTTGGACTGGTACTCACGCTACGTGGTCAACTGGCAACTTGACCACACTTTGGACATCGATTTCGTGTTGGTCAGTGTCGATATGGCTTTGGCGCAGGCCAGGCCGCTCGTTTGGAATAGTGATCAGGGCAGCCATTTCACCAGCCCGCAGTACACCCAACGCTTGCTGGCCGCCGGCGTGCAAATCAGCATGGATGGCAAGGGGCGGGCGTTGGACAACATCTTTACGGAGCGCTTGTGGCGCACGGTCAAATATGAGGAGGTCTATCTACGTGAGTACGTCACACCCAAAGATGCCTTCCGGGGTCTGGCCAGCTATTTCCAGTTCTACAACCATCAGCGCCTGCACCAGGCCATCGCTTATCGTACGCCGGCCGAGGTCTATCGGGCTTGTTAATGTACACACTGCTCTGGCTCAGGATTCAAGAAGCAGGGGGGCTACCATCCTCCCTCGCCGTCGCACGGGCAACGTAGCATAAGTGGCGGCCTGGTCAAGGGTCGAGATGAACTGGTTTGTGCTGGACGGGAAAAGCTCCCATCCACCACAAACCAGCCCTTGACCAGCCCGCCACTTACGCTGACTTTGGTGCAGCGACGGCGAGGGAGGACGGAAGCAGGGCACCGAGCGCCATCATGCGTTTGCGATCTCCCAGTCGACATCTACCCAGTATTATGACAATCACTTTCGACTTTCTCACAACTCACACAGCGTCTCACAAGAAAGGAGATTGGACTTTATTTTTGACCCAATCAGTGTCTTGACAAACGGGTCCACCATACACAAGACGAATGAGTGTCTTGCTTCGGCTCGAAAGCTGAGGATGCCATCACCTCACCTGACCATTTTTCGTCCATACGATATTCTCGTGAAACAGGGCACCAGAAACCCATATACACTGGAGCAGGATAAGCGCATATTAAGTATCGTGGAAGACAACGATAACTGGCGCTTGGTCATCGAGCCAGAGAATAGCCCATTTCAATGCAAGATGGTAGTGGAAACCGAGTTGATGCAAGAGTGTATAGAAGCAGCGCAACGCAGTGTTCTTGCTCCTGTACCAGTAACAGTCGAACTTAACCACTGGACTAGCCGACCACAACAACCATTTGATGAGTGGGTAGTTCACCAGTTGGCTATGAAGTATGAAGTTCCTATTCCAACCGGATGGGACTTCTTACAGCGAAAGTGGTTGATACTCTTCTTTTTAGGAATACCGTGGCGAAGTGACGCCTACGCAGACCTATATACCGACCTAAGAAAGTTTTGGACTAATTCTCCAACTCCTTGTGTTCTCCAGAGAGATATGGAAGTCAAACTCAAAGAGGCTGCTAGCGTCAGTGAAGTGTATAGCAATTTGCCAGCACATGCTGTGATACACCTATATATTCCTGGTGCGCCAAGTTCAACACAGAAAGTAGCTCCCCATGTGGAACGGTAAGAATACTCTCTACTACGGCGACAACCTGCCCATTCTGCCGCGAACACATTCCAGACGAGTTAGTTGATCTCGAATTCCATATGTTGACCGTTCATTCTGTCTAGGGTGTCCCCAACCATGCGCTCCACTTTTCGCTACACCATCGTGCGTGCGTTAGCCATTATAGTTTTTACTCTCAGTGGCGTTTGTCTGCTTGTAGCCCTTGTAAATGGGAAAGCGTGGAATGATCCATCGTATAAGTTCGACGTTCAACGTGTTGGCCCAATAACAATTGACTTGAACTTAGTGATCAGCAGCAAACAAGGAACTGTACCAGAGGCGGCTTTCACTGTGTTGTTCGCCGTTGGGACAATTCTAGCAATTCCATTCGGCAGTTGGTTGTGGCAACTAGCTAACCAACGGAAATATGATGTTGCAGATGATGATAATATCAAACCACAGCTGCCGACACTGACACTTGGAGACTATATTGAGCCGCTTACACAGTTACCAAGTGAAGTCCTCTTGCGTGATAGAAACAGGATAATGACTACCAGCCGCTTGCGGTTGATAGCCTTAATGGAAAACAACTCAACACTCGAAGCTAGCAATAACAATGACACTTTGGCTGAATTTGAACTCAGAAAGACACCCTTGTCCGAGATACTACCAGAGCCGAAGCGTCCTTACGCCATCAAGGCCAAACTACCTCATAAACTACCTTTCCTGCTTGATGACAACGAGAAAATTCTCACTCTTGTAGGCAAAACAAAGAACTGGCGTATCGTTATTGGAATACCAGAAGGTTTCTTCACATATGCGATACCAGTGGAGACAGAGTTACTGAGAGAGTGTCTGGAGGAAGCTCAGAAGAACAAGAATGCACCTGTACCAGTTGTAGTTGCAGTAGGCAAGGGATGTGCAAGGTATAACGATATAGAAGCGTGGTTGGTTGACTACTTATGCGATCAGTATGGTGTCTCTATAGAGTCAGTAGAATATTTCCTTAGTAATAACTTGCTCAGAGTTATCATGTTAAACTATTTCACCGCAAAGGAAGCTCCCCCAAAGCATTTGTTCAATACTATATTTAATTTTTGGGAAAACTGCACTACTTCCTGTGTTTTGCAAGAAGACCTTGAAATTAGGTTAATGATGGCCGCCGGTTTGCAGCCACATGACGTTCGCTTCCCAGCGGACGCAAGAATACACATCTACTCTCCAAGGTCGTTCCGTGTGCACAATACAACCGACTGGTAAACGTATACAACTGCGAGAGCACTCCCCAAGTGACTGTGCTGAGAAGTTCTAGGTGTAATACATGTGAGCCAGCAGAATAACCAGTGAGAACGCGCCGGCCAAGGCTGCGATGTACCACAAGATCATGCCGCTGTGCTGCGCGTCAACCTTCTCTTCCACGCTGTCCAGCTTTGCTTCAATGGCAGCAACGCGCTGCCCGATAATGCTCATGTCGGTAATAAGCCGGTCTAACCGTTCTTCAATTCGAGTTGTGTTCTCCTGCATGTTGCCTGCCTTGTCGTTGCGATAAAAGCGGTGTCTCCCCAATTGTCCAGGCGCAATACTCTCCATTGCGCGCCGTATATCGCCATGCTTCGCTAGCTCGTAGGCCACAAGCCTCGCAAAACGCCATGCATCCTTGTCCAGCACTGAGCCTGTCACGACCAGCAGATCGGCAGACGTAGCAAGGAGCAGTTTGTTGATCAGCGCATCGCTCCAGCACGCGTTCAGCACAACCCAACTGACTTGGCAGTGCTTGATGTAGCCGATCAGCGCATCCACTGATAGAACCGCATCGCTTAGGCTGAGTCCGTACTCGGTGCCGTAACGGCAAACCCGAGATCGTCATATGCACGATCTACGTACTCCATCAGCCGTTGCTCTGTCACGTTGCCAGTAACGGCTACAGAACCCGGCAGCGCACGCAGCAGCGAGTCAACCTCATTCTCTTGAGTGGGCAGGTCCAGTGTACAGCAATGTTGTGGTGGCTCAGTGCGCTCAAAACGTCCAAGAGGCAGGGTAGCGATACCTAGAGTGAAACGTAGAGCAGACGCCGCCAAAGTCCAATAGTCGTGGCTGCCGGGGCACAAGAATGACCTGAAACGGCCCTGAAAAGCACTAGTATGGTCCGAATTGACGTTATAAACGGTCTAGGGCACAATTCCAAACAAGCTTTTACAGCAACTGCCTACGGTCCTTTTCCGACCGTCCAATAACCGTTTACATGTGTATGCCCGCCCCCTTAGCTCAGGGGATAGAGCAACTGCCTTCTAAGCAGTGGGTCGCAGGTTCGAATCCTGCAGGGGGTGCCTTACTTTTTATGCGATGGCTCCGTGCCCGCCTACTATGGCGGGCATTTTTGTGTTTCCAACCGAAACTGGCGTTTATTCGCAAATGTAAGCGACATGTAATGGTTTATTGGTGTATGCTGTCCCCTACCGCCGCATCGCCGCGGTATTGCGTGTAATCAACGTAGATTTCACTCGAGGAGCCACTGTCATGCAATTGCGAAACAGCTTGCGCGAGCTGTCGGCACGGATCGCCGAACAGCGTGATGAGGTCCAGACCGAAGAAGCAACCAAGCGGACGTTTGTCCTGCCCTTTCTGGCCGCACTGGACTATAACGTGTACGACCCCACGCAGGTTACCTGGGGGCTGGGCATCGACGGCGAAAGCCCAGCAGGGAAAAACCGTCGACTATACCATCTGGTCCGACGGCAAGCCGATCATGGTGATCGAGTGCCGGCACCATGACACCGATCTCGCCGCAGCGCAGCCGTCGCTGCTGGCACATTCCTTTGGCAGCACGGGTGCCAAGGTCGGCGTCTTCACGAATGGCCTGGTCTATCGGTTCTTTACTGACCAGGAGACCGACGGCACCATGGACGCGGAACCCTTCTGGACGTATGACGTGCTGGACAGCGACGACGAAGCGGTCGAGCAGCTCAAGAGCTTTGCACGGACCACCTTTGACCGCAACCACGTCGTGCACAGCGCACGCGAACTGGCGTACACACGCGGCATCCGGCGCGTGCTGCAGGAGCAGATGCAGCAGCCGTCAGACGAGTTCCTGCAGTTGGTCACCGGCCACATGTATGCGGGGCGCATGACCCACGCAGTGAAAGAGCAGTTGGCACGCCTGACACAGCAGGCGTTTGCACAGCTGGTAAACGAGCAGATCAGCGATCGCCTGAACTCCTCCCCGGGGCGAGCACTGCTGTCGCGCACGTTGTAAAGGACGGGCATAAGGTCCGGCGGTGAGAATCTCACCTTTTTGGCGAGCTTTCTTCCGCCGGACCTTATGCCCCTACCGATCGCGAAGGCCCCTGCGGGAAAGTCGGGAAAACGGCGTGGGGACGCAGCGCGAGTAGGTTGGATGCCCGCGAGCGTGGGTGGGGCGCCGTTGCCAAGCCCGCCCAGCGGTGCTAGACTGGTAGCGATGACAAAACCGATTCGCATTGATGTCTGGTCGGACTATAACTGACCTTGGTGTTTTCTCGTCGGCTCCAGTTTGGAGACGCTCCAGCACCCAATTGATCCCGAGGCCGATCCCGGCCCACCGGCAGTGGATATCCACTGGCGTTCGTTTGAGCTGCGCCCTAAGGGTGCGCCGCCGATGCCGCCGGAGTACAAGCAGCGCATTGAAGCAATGCGACCGCAGCTGCTGGCGATCGCTCGCGAGCGGTATCATCGCGAGATCAACCAGGGGCCATTTGGCATCGACAGCCGGCCTGCCCTGATCGGTGCCAAGTATGCGGAGAGCAAGGAGCTAGGTCTCGCTTATCACGAGGCGATGATGCGAGCGTATTGGCAGGAGGCGCGCAATATTGGCGACCGCAGCGTGCTGGCCGACATTGCAGAGGCGATCGGGCTGCCACGCGAGGAGTACCTGGCCGCACTCGACGACCCAGTCTATGATGCCCAAGTGCAGGCCGATATCGACATTGCGCACGCGTACGGACTGAACGGCGTTCCCGCACTCATTTTCGACAACCGCTACGCGCTTTCCGGCGCACAACCCGCTGACGTGCTGCGGCGGGTGATCAACCAGATCGCCGCCGAAAAGTAAGCGATAGAATAGGTTCCCCGATTTTCTAGATCCATAGGAACAATCAAATGCTTTACCTTCGGGATGCCTGGCAGCATCATGCAGCCGAGCTGCCTCGCGTAGTCTTCCTTCTCTTTGGCGCGCTGTCTTTGTTATGGATGGCGGGACAGGCCCTGCCCGTGCACGCAGGGGGACGCAGCGCCCGCTACAGCGCTGAGCAGCCTGGGCTCCTTGGGCCGGATCAGCCTGCCGGCGATCAGGCCGGCCTGGCCGAGGTGGGAGACGCCCGGGGGCAGAAGACGATCTATTGGGGTGCGCTGATCGCAGGCAGCACCTATGGGCGCGACAATCCCCCCTGGGACGAAGGTGCGATCGACCAGTTCGAGCAGAATGCGGGCAAGCCGATCTCTATCTTGCACTGGGGGCAGTCGTGGTGGCGGTGCCAGGCGAGCTGCGGCTACCAGGAGTTCAGCACCCAGCGGCCGCAGTTTGACGCGATGCGGCGGCGCGGGATTATCCCGCTGGTGGACTGGGCGGCGTGGGACAGCAGTGCCTCACGGGTCGACCAGCCGCGCTTTGCGCTGCAGAAGATCATCGACGGCGAACATGACGCGTACATCAAGCGCTGGGCGGCGGCGGCACGCGAGTGGGGGCAGCCGTTTTTCCTGCGCTTTAACTGGGAGATGAACGGCGACTGGTTCCCCTGGAGTGAACGCGTGAACGGCAACCGCAGCGGGCAGTACGTGCAGGCATGGCGGCACGTACACGACATCTTCCGGGCGCAGGGGGCGAATAACGTGACCTGGGTCTGGTGCCCCAACATCGTGTTCCCGCGGGCGATCCCGATGGACCAGTTGTATCCGGGCGACGCCTATGTGGACTGGACGTGTCTCGACGGGTACAACTGGGGCGAGGGTCCGCCGCAGAACGATCGCTGGCGCAGCTTTAGCGAGATCTTTGCCGAGTCGTACACACAGGTGCTGGCGATCGCGCCGGGCAAGCCGCTGATGATCGGCGAAACGGCCTCGAGCGAGTTGGGGGGTCCAAGGCGGAGTGGATCAAGAGCACCTTTGGCAGCGAGATCCCAAAGGCATTCCCGCGGGTGGAGGCGGTGTTGTGGTTCAACTGGAACACAGAGGGGATGCAGTGGGCGATCGAGTCGTCGCCGGCGGCGCAGGCTGCGTTTGCGGCGGCCATCGCCGCCCCCTATTACAGCATGCGAGCGATACAGCAGCATCTCGGCGGCGCCGATTCCGCCGCACTGGGCGCTGACGGGGGAGTGTGAGGAGGGGGCGTGCGTGTATTTGCCGGAGGTGAAACGATGAAAGGGTGACACGTGCGTAAAGGAAACTGATTGGCAGGTACGGTGCGTTGCAGTGTCTATGAATAGGATTTCGTGGGCCGGCCTGGCGCTGGTGGCGATGCCGCTGCGCTGGTGGCGGTGGCGGCGATGGGAGTGGGGATGCCGAGCGGCGGGAGCGGCGAGCCAGGCGGCAGAGCATGAGCGGATCTATTGGGGGGCGCTGGTCAGCGGCACGACGTATGGGCGCGAGGACGCGCCTTGGGATCAAGGAGACGCTGGAAACGTTTGAGGAGCATGCAGGGAAGCAGGTTTCAATCCTGCATTGGGGGCAGCCATGGTGGAGGTGCGATGGCGACCGCTGCGGCTACAACGAGTTTTTCGAGCAGCGCCCGCAGATGGATGCGGTGCGCAAGCGCGGCAGCATCCCGCATGATCGACTGGGCCTCCTGGGATGCCTACGTGTGGCCGCAGTTCGATCAGCCGGACTTCTCGCTGCAGTCGATTATCGACGGGAAGCACGACAAGTACATCCGGCGCTGGGCCAAGGAAGCGCGCCGAGTGGGGCCATCCTTTCTTTGTGCGCTTTAACTGGGAGATGAACGGGAACTGGTTTCCCTGGAGCGAGCGCCGCAACGGCAACAACAGCGGCCAATTTGTGGCGGCGTGGCGGCACGTACACGAGCTGTTCGGGCAGGAGGATGTGGACAACGTGACGTGGGTCTGGTGTCCCAATGTCATCGACCGCTGGCGACGACGCGAAGCTGGAGCACTACTACCCGGGCAAAGATTATGTCGACTGGATGTGCATGGACGGCTACAACTGGGGCACGAACCCGGCCAAGCCCGACAAGTGGAAGAGCTTTTCGGAGGTATTTGGCGAGACGTATGCCCAGCTGCGCAAGATTGCGCCGGACAAGCCGATCATGATCGGCGAAGTCAGCGCCACCGAGGAGGGGGGATCGAAGGCGGACTGGATCAGCAAGATGCTGGAGGAGGAACTGCCGAACGATTTTCCCGCGGTGAAGGCCCTGGTGTGGTTTAACTGGAACACGGATGGGATGGACTGGGTGATCGAATCGTCGCAGAAGCGCGCAGGCGGCGTTTGCGCAGGGGATTGCGTCGCCGTACTACAGCGGCGCAGAGTTTGAAGATATCGACACCGCGCCGATTGGACCGCCAAAGCAAAGAGCAGACGAGTAAACGGTGAGTGACACTGCTGCCCTGGGCGTACACAGAAGCAAACCGCTGCCGGACCAAAGCAGTGTGCCAAGGGCACGGAGGGTGAACGAACAACGTGCGCAGGCGGGATGTCAGGTGATTACAAGCGAAGGGGAACATTGGGCCTCACAGGATCATTTACATACCATGATTTCTGTGAAATGGGAGGTAGAACACCGGCTGCAGGATTGGATGCTGCTCTTGGCGGAGCAGCAGCACGGTGTTCGGACACGATCAGACGATGGCAGTACAAGTCTTTATTGTCGACGATTATGAGCTAATTCTCGAGTCACTTGCTGCGCTACTGAAGCTGCACACCCCCTATACCGTTGCCGGCACGGCGACGAACGGTGCAGACGCCATCCCACTTATCTGCAGTGAGAATCCGGATATTATCTTGATGGACGCCGTGATGCCACAGATGGACGGCTTCGAGGCGACGCGCCTGTTGATGCAGAAGCGGCCGGCCAGCCGGGTGATCATCCTGGCGCCGGGCACCTCGCCCGATCAGGTGGCGCAGGCATTGGCGGCGGGCGCGCGCGGGTTTGTGGATCGGTCGAAGGACAAGGCGTACTTGTTTGAGGCGATCCAGGTGATCTGCGACGGCGGCGTCTATTTCCCCGACGAGGTAGCGCTCTCGGCCAGCCAGGTCGCGGAGACGACTGCACCACTCTGCGAATCAAGGGAGCCAGCTCAGCCAGCGCGAGCGGCAGGTGCTGGACATGGTCGTGCACGGTGCTACGAGCCCCGAAATTGCGCTGCAGTTAAAGCTGTCGGTGCACACAGTAGACACGTATCGCAGCCGGATCAAGAGCAAAATCGGGGCCGAAACCACGGCGGACCTGGTTAAGATTGCCATCCGGCAGGGCTTGGTGGGCGGCTAGCGCGCTAGCAATGTCCCGGGGACTTGCGACGGCAAGCCTTCGTCTGCAGGTCCCCGGGACATCTCCGCAACCTCCCCCGGGACATCACTTTCTCTGTATCCTCCTCTGTACCTTCCTTCAGCATCCATCTAAGAATGTAGCGTTTCCGCTACAAGTTTTGTACTACAACCTTGACAGGGAAACCTGAACCATGGGGGTGGGGTTCTCGTTCAACACTGGCGAACTCTGTCCACTCACGGACAAAGTCACAAGCAGGCACCTGCGCAACAGAGGTGCCAAGCAGCAAGTCAGACAGTTGTAGGGAGGCTGTAAATGTTGGACAAAACCATGATTCCCCGCACGGCGGGGGAAGTGAGAGCACTAGAGGACGCCTGCGCAGACGCGATCGGCGTTGGAACGCAAGAACGCACGAAGACATCCTTTGACGCCAATGCGATCGATCGTCCCTCTATCAGCGTTGTAATCCCGACGCTCGACGAAGCGGAAAACCTGCCGCACGTGCTGCCGGCGATTCCGTCGTATGTGGACGAGGTCATCATTGTGGATGGCCGGTCGACAGACGATACCGTGCACGTAGCAAAGTCGCTGCGGCCGGATGTAAGAATCGTATATGAACACACGCACGGCAAGGGCGCCGCGCTGCGGGCCGGCTTTGAAGCGGCGCACGGCGACATCATTGTGATGATGGACGCCGACGGGTCGATGAATCCGGCTGAAATTCCCAGCTATGTCGGCGCGCTGCTGGCGGGCGCCGACTTTGCAAAGGGTTCGCGGTTCCTCCAGGGCGGCGGCACCTCGGATATGCCGCTGTATCGCAAGCTGGGGAACTGGGGTTTCGTGCTGGCGGTCCGGACGCTGTTCGGCGGCAGCTACAGCGACCTGTGCTATGGCTACAACGCCTTCTGGCGCGACATTCTCCCCCAGCTGGCGCTGGACGGCGACGGTTTCGAAATTGAAACCATGATGAACATCCGGGTGCTGCGCGAGCAGGTCGTGGTAGCCGAGGTCCCGAGCTTTGAAGCCGAACGCATTCATGGCGTGGGGCGGCTGCGCACCTTTCCGGACGGCTGGCGCGTGCTCAAGTGCATCGTGGGCGAATGGCTCGCGGCGGCAAGCGGTCGCGCGAGCCTGAGGCGACCCCGGCCTACGACAGCTTTGCCGACTAGGTGCGCTGCAGCAGTTGACAAGCGTCGGATTGTCTCAGGCTGGTCTGGCCAGCCTGAGACTTTTCGATCTGTAGAGCGATGAATTTCCAGGGATTTGCGAGGTTTTTCAATGGTGCATGCCCCCACCATATCGGTGATCATTTGTGCGTACACGGACGTGCGCTGGAATGACTTAATTGAGGCAGTTGCGTCGCTGCGGCGCCAGCAAATGGCACCGGCAGAGGTGATCGTGGTCGTGGACCACAATCCCGGGCTGCTGGCGCGGGCGCGGGCGGAATTCCCCGACGTGACTGTGATCGAGAACACGGGGCCGCAGGGGCTGTCCGGGGCACGCAACAGCGGGCTGGCGGCGGCAAGCGGCGAGATTGTCGCCTTTATGGACGAAGATGCAACCGCCGAGCCTGCCTGGCTGCAGGAACTGGCGGCGGCGTACGCCGACCCTAACGTGCTGGGCGCCGGCGGGGCGATCGTGCCGCAGTGGCAGAATGGGCGCCCAGCCTGGTTCCCGGAGGAATTCGACTGGGTGGTCGGCTGCACCTACCGGGGCATGCCGCGAGTACAGGCGCCGGTGCGCAACCTGATCGGCTGCAATATGTCGCTGCGGCGGGAGGTGTTTGCCGAGGTCGGCGGGTTCCGGCCGGGCATCGGCCGGGTCGGCACACTGCCGGTTGGCTGCGAGGAGACGGAACTGTGCATCCGGGTGCGCCAGCGCTGGCCACAAGGCGAGCTGGTCTATGTGCCAACGGCTGTCGTACGGCACCGCGTGCCGCAGGGCCGCGCCACCTGGGGATACTTCCGCAGCCGATGCTATGCGGAGGGGATCTCCAAGGCGCTGGTGACGCAGTTTGTCGGCGCGCGAGGATGGGCTGTCATCCGAGCGGACATACACGCTGCGAACGCTGCCGGCAGGCGTGCTCCGAGGGCTGGCGGACAGCGCTGCGCGGGCATGGCGGCGGGCTTGGACGCGCGGCAGCGATCGCCGGCGGGTTTGCACTGACCGCGATCGGATATGGGCGCGGGGTGCTGGCAGCGAGCAGCGGAATCGAGCAGGGACGAGCCAACGGCCGAGCGCGTGGCAGACAGCGGAAGAGGTGGCGCCATGATGCGACTGCTGATGGTGACGCCGCGCTATTTTCCGCTGATGGGCGGCGTAGAGACGCACGTGTACGAAGTGGCACGGCGGCTGGCGCAGCGCGGGGCAGACGTGACAGTGTTGACCACGGCGCTGGCTGAGGGCCCAACCGGTGAGCTGCCGAGCGTTGAGAACGTAGAAGGTGTTACGGTGCGCCGGGTGCGAGCGTGGCCCGCCAACCGGGACTACTATTTTGCGCCCGAGATCGGGCGGATCATCCGGGAAGGCGATTGGGACCTCGTGCACCTGCAGTCGTATCACACGCTGGTGGCGCCGATCACGATGGCGGCGGCGCAGCGGGCGCACGTGCCGTACGTGGTCACCTTTCATCCCGGTGGCCACACGTCGCAGCTGCGCAACCGCCTGCGTGGGGTCCAGCAGCTGCTGCTGCGGCCGCTGCTGGCGGGGGCCGAGCGGCTGATCGCGGTGGCGCGGTTTGAGCTGGAGATGTTCAGCCGCAGTCTGCACCTGCCGCACGCAGAAGTTCGTGCATATCCCCAACGGCTGCGACATCAAGGCTCCGCACTCAGGCACCCGATGCCGTGCATAAGAACGGCACGATCGCGTCGGTGGGACGGTTGGAGCGCTACAAGGGGCACCACCACGTGCTGGCGGCGCTGCCCTATGTGCTGCAGGAGCGGCCGGACGCCCACTTGTGGATTGCGGGCACGGGTCCGTATGAACCCGAACTGCGCAAGCTGGCAGCGGAGCTGGACGTCGAGGACAAGGTGGAAATCCGGGCGGTGCCGCCGGGCGAACGGGAGCGGATGGCGCGCGAGCTGGCTCAAGCGCCTCGCTGGTCACGCTGCTGAGCGAGTATGAAACGCACCCGATTGCGGCACTCGAGGCGCTGACGCTGGGCTGTTCGCTGCTCGTGGCCGACACGTCCGGTTTGCGCGAGCTGGCAGACCAGGGGCTGGCGCGTGCCATTCCGCTTCAGAGTAAGCCGCAGGCGGTGGCTTCCGCCATGCTCGAACAGCTGGCGAACCCGATTGTGCCGCCGCCGATCAACCTGCCGACGTGGGATGACTGTGTCGACGGACTGATGGCGCTATACAAAGAGATCGTTCCGAAAGCAGGCTGAGGTAGAGATGCGTATTTTGATGCTGGCCCAATTTTATCCTCCGACCATCGGCGGCGAGGAGCAGCACGTTCACGACCTGAGCCATGCGCTGGCCGAGCGCGGACACCACGTAGCGGTCGCCACGCTCTGGCATCCCGGTCTCGTCCGAGTTCGAAATGGACGGCGGCGTGGCCGTCTACCGGCTGCGTGGGCTAGCCCAGCGGGCGACGTGGCTCTACAAGGACGACGAACGCCGGCATGCGCCGCCGCTGCCAGATCCCGAGACAACCTGGGGGCTGCGTGAGGTCATACAGCGCGAACAGCCGCAGATCGTGCATGCGCACAACTGGTTGATCCATTCGTACCTGCCGCTGGAGCCGCTGCACGGGGCGCGGCTGGTTATTACCCTGCACGACTACAGCCTCGTGTGCGTGCAGAAGCGGCTGATGCGTTTCGACGCACCCTGTGACGGGCCGGGGCTGCGCAAGTGCCTCGAATGTGCGGCGCATCACTACGGCACGACGAAGGGCAGCGTTACCTACTTTGGCAACCTGGCCATGAGTGCATGGGAACGGCGGGCGGTAGACCTTTTCTTACCGGTGAGCAAGGCGGTAGCAGAGGGCAACCGGCTCGACGAGGATGGGCTGCCGTATCAGGTAATCCCGAACCTGCTGCCGGAAAAGCTGCTGGCAGAGGAGGAGCAAGATGGAGCCCAGCCGGTTCCCCCAGAGCTGGAGCAGCTGCCGGAGGGCGACTTTCTGCTCTTTGTGGGCGACCTGTCAGCCGACAAGGGGGCGCACGTGCTGCTGGCAGCCTACAGCAAGCTGCGTGAAGCAGAGGGCAAGCTGCCGCTAAGCGTCCCGCCGCTGGTCGTGATCGGCAGAAGGTTTGCCGGTACGGCGGACGAACTGCCACCGGGCGTGATTGCGCTCGGCCGGATCCCGCATGCGGCCGTCATGGAGGCGTGGCGGCGGTGCACGATCGCGCTGGCGCCATCGGTGTGGGCGGAGCCGTTTGGCATCGTCGCCATCGAGGCTATGTTGGCCGGCAAACCGCTAGTGGCGTCGAATACAGGTGGCCTGTCCGACATTGTGCTCGACGGCGAGACGGGCCTGCTGGTGCCGGCGGGCGACGCCGATGCGTTGGCGGAGGGCATCCGCCGGCTGCTGGAGGATCCTGAACTGCGGGCGCGGCTGGGGCAGGCGGCGGCGCAGCGGGCGGCAGAGTACCGCGCGTCGAACGTGGCGCAGCGTGTAGAGCGGGCCTATGCCGCTGTGTTGGGTGAGCGGCCGGCGCCGACCGCCCGCCATGAGGCGCGGGGCCGACCCGAGGCCGAAGCAGAGGTGCTCTAGTGTTAAAGACAGAAATCAAGCAGACGCCGCTCCACCTCAGCAGCGCAGCGGGGCTCGAGCAGCGGGTGCCAGGCAAAGCAGGTGTCGGTGCAGCCGTAGAAGCCAGGTCAGCAACCAAGGTTCAGGCGGCCAAGGCACAGGTGAGAGCCTGGGGCTGGCTGCCAGAGCTAAGCGTAACGACGACGCTGGGGCTGCTGCTGATTGCCTTTACCAACTACGGCGCCTATACGGAGGCGGCGTGGGCGACGCCACTGTTCTGGCTGGGGCTGATGGTCATGCTGCTGCCCGCGGTCTACCGGCTGGCGGCGGCGGAGGCGACACGGCGCGAGCGGCTCGGCGTGATCGTGCTGCTGGTATGGGGTTTCTACGCAGTAAAGCTGCTGCACAGCCCTTTTACGCTCACCTTCGCCGACGAGTTTGTACACGTGTTCAACGCGGAGGCGACGCTGGCGAGCGGCTACCTGTTTAACCCGAACTCGATCCTCCGGGTAACGGCCTATTATCCGGGCCTGGCGGCCGTGACTACGGCCCTGGCTGACGTCACCGGGCTGCCGGTGATGGCAGCAGCCGTGGTGCTCATCGGGGCGGCACGCCTGGTGCTGGTGCTGGCGATCTTCTTGCTGTTTGAGCAGGTGAGCGGCTCGACGCGTGTGGCCGGCCTGGGCGCCGTCCTATTTATGGGGCAGTCAAGTTTTCTCTACTGGAGCGCGCAGTTCTCCTATGAATCGCTGTCGTTTCCGCTGGTGATTGCAGCGCTGCTCATGGCCGCCAAGAGGCGCGGCGGCGCGGCGCAGGAGCAACTTCTGGCGCTATACCATCCTGGCGCTCCTTGTGGTTGCCGCTATTACGACTATCCATCATCTCTCGTCGTATGCACTGGCAGCTTTGCTGCTGGCGTGGAGCTTCCTCGAGCACACGCAGCTGCACGCTCGGCTGGCGGGCGGGTTAGAACGCGTCTTTGAACCTTTGCGGAGGCGCGTCCCCTACCTGGGCAGCATAAGCAGGCTCCTGGCGAGGGATGCAAATGGGCCGGGAAAGTGGCGAGCGCCTGACCTGCTGGCGGTCTTTGCGGCCCTGGCAGCGGCGGGCTGGCTCCTGTTTGTGGCGAACCCCACGATCAGCTACCTATCGCCCGTGTTGTCGCAGGCAGTGCTGTCGGTCGTGGGGATGATTGCCGGCGAGCAGACGACGCGCCAGCTGTTTGTATCGAAGAGCGGGTATGTCGCGCCGCTGCTGGAGCGGTTGACCGGGTTCGGTGCCGTGCTGCTGTGTCTCTTTGGGCTGCCCTTCGGGCTGTACCGGGTGTGGCGCCGGTATTCACGCTCGGCGTTCGTAGTACTCATGGCCCTGGCAGCCGTGGGTTACTTTGCGATGCTTGGCTTCCGGCTGACGGGCGCCGGTTGGGAAACGGCCAACCGGGCTTCGACCTACCTGTTCCTGGGGCTGGCACTAGTGCTGAGCATGGCGGCCGTACAAGTATGGCTCGCCAAGGTGCCGGGCAGGATCGGCAGGGTGCTGCTGGCGGCCTATATTGGCGTCATCTTTGCGGGCGGCGTTATCGCCGGCTGGCCGGGGCAGCAGCTGCTGGCCCAGCCGTACCAGGTGGAGGCCGGCGGCCAAACGATCCTGCCGGAAGGCGAGGCGGCGGCGGCGTTTGTGCGTGACGAACTGCCGCCAGGTGTTATAGGGGCGGACGAAGCCAATGGCCGCCTGATGCTGGCCCGGGCACAGCGCTATGTGCTGGCAGGACGCTTCCCGTTTATCCACGACATCGTGACCAAGCCCGAGTATGACCGCTGGCAGCTGCAGGCTATGCATGACTACCAGATGAGATATGTCGTCGTAGATCGGCGGCTCAGCAGTTGGGACAACATGGTGGGGTACTTCTTTGCGCCGGTGCCGCACGCGACAGCGAACCCGCGACAGAATGGCTGGCGCCGGAACAGTATTTGAAATACGACAAGGAGCCTGGGGCAGATCGGCTCTTCGACAGCGGCAATATCGTGATCTACGACATAGGAGCGCTTAACCATGAGCAACCTGCAGAGTAAGTGGCTGCTGGCTTGCGTGCTAACGCTCGCGGCTGCCGCGGGGTTTGGGCTGGCGCTGCCTGGGGGCGCGCCGCTGCTGCGGGCAGTGCTGGGCGTATACCTGGTGCTCGTGGGGCCTGGCCTTGCCGTCACGACGGCGCTGCTGCCGGCCAAGCAGCTGGGTACGGCAGAGCACGTGTTGACAACCGTGGTGGCCAGCATCGCCCTCGCCGTGATGAGTGGGCTCATCCTGGATGCCACGCCGTGGGGACTGCAGCCAATTTCGTGGTCAGTCGTTCTTAGCGGCGTGACGGTAATTGCTTCGCTTGCGGCGCTGCTCCGGCTGCAAAGGGTAAGGGGCACAGCTCGGAGAGATGCGTGCCGGCAGAAAGATGCAGGTTCCCACGCTGCGGCTGGCGCTGCCAATTGTCGCGATCGTGCTGCTGGGGCTGGCGGTCTACGTGGCCCGTATTCCGGCGCCGGCCGCACGGTATCAAGGGTATACGACGCTGTGGCTGGCGCCGAACGGCGAACAGGCAGGCCCACAGACCGGCACGCAGACCGGCGCACGTATCGGCATACAGAGTGGGGAGTTCGAGCCGACCAGCTATCGGCTCGAAGTGCTGGTGAACGGGCAAGTGGCCAACGTGTGGCCGGATTTGCGGCTTGAGCCCAATCAAGTCTGGCAAGCGCAGCTTGCGCTGCCGGACGCAGGGCGTGCGGCGCTGGAGGTCGAAGCCATCCTGTACCGCTCAGACGCGCCGCGGATCGTCTACCGGCAGGTGAGATTCGGAGTCGGCAAAACTGGCAGAACGGACTAGCGAGACAGATTAACGATTCAATTTGAGACGATATAAAGGTTTAGGGATTCAATATACAGGTGTAACTATGCGTATTCTTTTAGCAAGCGATCACTATCCACCATTTATCGGAGGCGCACACCGCCAGACGCAGCTGTTGGGTAGAGAACTGCACGCCCGGGGCCACCAAGTTGCCGTCGCCACAGGCTGGCACCCAGGGCTCCCCGCGCAAGAAGACGATCATGGGGTGCCTGTCCATCATTTTCGGCAGCTGCGCACCTGGGGAGAACACCAGGCAATAGCAGCCGCAACAGCGACACCAGCCGCCGTTCCCCGACCCGCTGGAAGCGGCAGGGCTGCGCAAGCTGATCGACAAGTTTCAACCCGACGTGGTTCACACCTATGGCTGGATCTCATACTCGGTGGCGACGGCACTGGTGAAGCGTGATATTCCACTGCTGCTCTCGGCACGCGATTATGCCTACAGCTGCGCCACGCGCAGCCTGGTCTATCGCGGCGTCGACCCGTGCAGCGGCCCAGCCTTGTTGAAGTGCCTGACATGCGCGCAGACGCTGTATGGCGTGGGCAAGGGTGTCACAGCTGTGCTGGGCGTGGCCGGCGGCGGCGAGCTGCTGCGCCGGAAGGTGACGGGCATTCACAGCATCAGCACGTACGTACAGGAGATCGTCCGGCGTGACTTCCTGGGAGAAGACGCGAACGAACTTGGTCAAGAGGCCCAAGAGGGGGTCACAGTGGCCGATCGAGGCAATCATCCCCAGCTTTCGCGAGGATGATGAAGAGGCGGGGAGTGACGATGCCGCGATCCAAGAGTATCTGGACCAGCTGCCGGAGGAACCGTACATCCTGTTCGTGGGCGCGCTGCGGCGGGTGAAGGGCGTCCAGCAGCTGCTGGACGCCTACGAACAGCTCGAGGGCGCGCCGCCGCTGGTCTTGATCGGAACGTGGGAGAACGACTCACCGCACCAGCTGCCCCCAGGGGTGCACGTCGTGCCGAACCTGCCGCATGCGGCGGTGATGGCGGCGTGGGATCGCGCCTTGTTTGGCGTGATCCCGTCGCTGTGGCCGGAGCCGCTAGGGAGTGTCGTGTATGAAGGGATGAGCCGGGGGAAGGCAGTGATCGGCACGACGCCGGGCGGCCACACCGACATGATCGTGGACGGAGTCACCGGGCTGCTCGTGCCGCCGGGTGATGTCGACGCGCTGCGTGCGGCAATGCAGACACTGCTCGACGATCCGGAATTGTGTGTGCGGTTTGGTCAGGCCGGACGAGTCCGTGCGCGGCTGTTCACCGCCGAGGTAAACGTACCGCGCTTTGAACAGCTGTACCGTCAGCTTGATCGAGGCAAATCGCACCAGGCAGAGCCCGCATGGTGCAGACGCCAAGCACAGCGTCGAGACTGTCAACTGGCAATCGGGGGCGTAGGGCGAATGATTCATCGCAGTATACCAGTACACAATATTCGAGACAGTTTTGAGCGCGAGGGCAGCCGCCCGGTGCGTCAATTCAATAAGATCAGATCACATCTCCGTACGCCGCTCTACCGTAACGGATACGCACTGCTCGTGACGGCGGTGACTACATCCCTGCTGGGGATCGTATTCTGGGCCGCGGCCGTACGCTTCTATACACGGCAGAGGTCGTCGGCTTCAGCTCGGCAGCAATTTCGGCCATGGTACTGGTGACCGGCCTGGCTAGTTTCAGCCTGCAGGGCGTGCTGGTTCGCTTTCTGCCGGCGGCAGGCGCAAAGGCAGCGCGCCTGATCCTGCTCGCGTATGCAATACACGCCAGCATGGCGCTGCTGCTGGGCACACTGTTCGTCCACACCATAACGTGGTGGGCGCCAAATCTGAGCGCGCTGAGCGCCGACGGCGCAGCCGGATGGGGCTTCGTGCTCGGCACCATGGTATGGTCCGTATTCAATCTCCAGGATGGTGCGTTGACAGGGCTGCGCCATGCTGTGTGGGTGCCGATCGAGAACATACTTTACGCCGTGGGCAAGATGGCGCTGCTGGTGCTGCTGGCGAGCGGGATGCCGCACTGGGGCATCTTTGCAGCCTGGGTCGTACCGGCGGCGGCCGCGATCATCCCTATCAACCTGCTGCTGCTGGGCCGGCTGGCACCGCAGGCAGCAAAGGTGCACAGCCCCCAAGTGCGGGCCACAGATCGCGCCAGCATTGTCAGATACATCGTACGCAATTACCCGGGCGCGCTGTTCAGCCTGGCCTTGAGTGCGCTGATGCCGCTCGTCGTGTCCCAGCAGGCCGGGCTGCGCGCCAATGCCTACTTTTACATGCCGTGGATGATCTACACCGGGCTGCAGCTCGTGCCGATCAACCTGGCGACTTCCATGACCGTGGAAGCAGTCCACGACGAACGCAAGCTCGGCCTGTTCAGCTACCGCGTGCTCATGCAGAGCCTGCGGCTGCTGGGGCCGGTGGTGGTGGCACTGCTATTGGGCGCACACTGGCTGCTGCTGGCGTTTGGCCCAGAGTATGCGGCACAGGGAGAGACGCTGGTACGCCTGCTGGCGTTGGCGGCGATCCCCAACATCCTGGTAGTGCTGTACATCAGCGTCCTCCGCGTCGAGAACCGCGGTTGGAATCTTGTGCTGGTGCAGGCCACGCAGGCCGTGCTGCTGCTGGGGCTAAGCTTCTGGCTGCTGCCGCTGTGGGGGATTACCGGCGTAGGCGTCGCGGCGCTGGTCAGCCAGACCTTTGTCGCGCTTGCGCTTGTGCTCAGCCGGATGGCGCCGGTGCTGCTTAAGGGGCGCGCCGAACACTTGAGCAGCAAGTTCAACAGCGGAATGTACGGCAGAGAGAGCGCCTTGGCGCCGGGTCGGGAGAGGTGCAGTAGTGCAAGGGCCGGATTCCGTGATGCTCGTCAGTATCATCATCAACAACTACAACTATGGCCGCTTTCTGCCGGCAGCGATCGACAGTGCACTGCGCCAGACGTACGACGCCGTCGAGGTGATCGTAGTGGACGACGGCTCGACCGACGATTCGCAGGCGGTGATGCAGACGTATGGGGAGTCCATCAAGCCGCTCTATCAACGCAACATGGGCCAGGCGGCAGCCTTCAACCTGGGCTTTGCGTGCAGCACGGGCGACGTGATCATCTTTTTGGATGCAGACGACGTGCTGCTGCCCGAGATGGCGGCGAAGGTAGTTGCGGCGCTGCACAATCAGCCGGATGCCGCCAAAGTCATGGTGCGCATGGAGGTGATCGACGACAGGGGGCCGGCTCACAGGGGAAGAAAAGCCCGCCGCGCATCTGCCTCTGCTGGACGGCGACCTGCGCCGGCATACCGTAGAATTTCCTTCCGACATCCCATGGATGCCGACCAGCGCCAACGCATTCAGGGCCGCTGTGCTGCGCCAGATCATGCCGGTGCCGACGGAATACGGCCGCGTGGGCGCAGACTGGTATGTGGCACAGGTTACGCCGCTGTTTGGCAGCGTGATCTTCCTGAACTGGGTCGGCGCACAGTATCGCGTGCACGGTCAGAACAACTACGAACAGGCAGGCGGCAAGATCGACATGCGGCAGCTGCGGCAGACGATCCATTATGCCCGCTGCACCCATCGCTATGTCCAGCACTATGCGGCCCAGCTCGGCCTGCTTGCGCCCCGAACGAAGGGCAGAGAGTGCGCGAGGACCTATCGGTGGCGGCGCTTGCCAACCGGTTCATCTCGCTCAAGCTGGCGCCTGCAGATCACCCATACGGCGGCGACACGCACAGGGCGGCTGTTGTGGCTCGGCATCAAGGCTTCGCTGCGGCGATTTGACGTTGCCTGGCCCATGCGCCTGCTGTTCACAGCCTGGTTCACAGCGCTGGCGTGTACCCCGACCCCGCTGGCGCAGCCGGTGGCCGAGGTCTTTATCTATCCGCAGCAGCGCCGTGCGCTGAATCGGGTGTTAGGAAGGTTGCATCGATGAAAAATACGTTAAAGAAATCCCTCTACTTTGGCGCCCACCGCCTCACAGGCAGGCCGCTGGGCAAGTACTACGCAGACTACCTGGAGGCCGACCGGCAGCGGAACGGTTACGCACCGCCGCAGGAGGTATTGGCGGCCCTGCTGCGACACTGCGCTGCCAATGTCCCGTACTATGCGGACCTGATCACGGCGGCGGGGAATGGATATGAAGCGAATGCGATCGAGTACCTGCGCAACCTGCCGCTGCTGACGAAAGATATCGTGCGGGCGCAGTTCGAACGCCTGCAGTCATGCGACCTGGGGCAGCGGCACTGGGTCTACAACACCTCCGGCGGATCTACGGGTGAACCGGTCAAGCTAATCCAGGACCGCGAGTTCCAGGATCGGCAGATGGCCATCCAACTACTCAGCTTTCAGTGGGCCGGCCGGCAGTTGGGCGAACCGGCACTGCACATCTGGGGATCGGTGCGCGACATTCTTCATGGGAGCGAACGGTGGCCGATGCGCATTCTGAACCGGTTAAGCAACGACCGGTATCGCAACGCATTTCGGATGTCCCCGGACACCATGCGCAGCGTGCTGCAGCAGATCAACGAAGAACGTCCCAAGCTGATCGTGGCCTATGTTCAGGCGCTGTATGAGCTGGCGCGCTTCGCCGAGCGCGAACAGATCCCCGTGGCGGCGCAGGAGGCAATCGTTACATCGGCCGGTACGCTGTACCCTGCCATGCGCGCAAAAATCGAATCCGTATTTGGCTGTCCCGTGTTTGACCGTTACGGCTCACGCGAGGTGGGCGACATTGCCGGGGAATGCGATCAGCATGCGGGTTTGCACGTCTTCCCCTTTGGCAACTATGTCGAAATTGTCGACGAGAATGGTGAAGTGGTGCCCGATGGCGTGGAAGGGAATATCGTCGTCACGAATTTGAACAACTATGCCATGCCCTTGGTCCGCTATGTGATCGGTGACCGCGGGGTAATGGCGCCTGCCGGCGTGTGTGCCTGTGGGC
This sequence comes from uncultured Chloroflexia bacterium, assembly GCA_963701415.1. Taxonomy (GTDB): domain Bacteria; phylum Chloroflexota; class Anaerolineae; order Caldilineales; family Caldilineaceae; genus Fredericiella. The sequence goes on along the minus strand of CAVPAH010000009.1, from coordinate 172,667 downwards.
GCAGCGGTCAAATCCTGGAGCGAGTGTCCGGGCGCAGCGTCGACGTATTTCTGAAGCGCGACGGCACGCATGTCGACGGCGTGTATTTCTTCCATATGCTGCGGTCACGCGATTGGGTGCGCAAATTTCAAATTGTCCAGGCTGACTATGAGCGGGTGATTTTCCGTGTGGCGCCGGAGGGCGACTCCAGGCCAGAAGAACTGGAGGAAATTGCGCGCGAAACACGCCTGGTCATGGGTGCCGACTGCCAGGTGGACTTCGAGTTTGTGGATGATATTGCGCCCAGCGCCTCTGGGAAGTTTCGCTTCACAATCTCGGAAGTTCACGAGCAGCCCCAGCCGGAGCACAGCGAGCGTCTCGAACCGCAGGTGGCCTGAGTTGATTTTCACGCGTGGGCAGCATCAAACATGAACATTTTACTGGTGACACCGATGCCGCCGCAGGCGCAAGCGCCGGGGGCAATTCCACTGGTCCTGCACGCGCAGCTGACCGCACTCATGGGCCGGCACGATGTAACCTTGGTCACGCCGATCGGCACTGATCCAGGCGAAGCCGAGGCAGTGGAACGTCTGCGCAAGCTGGGGATCGAGGTGCATGCGCCGCCTTTGATGGACGCCGGTACCGGCCGGCGGTGGCAGCGCCGCAGCCAGCTGGCCAGTGACTGGCTCATCGGCGGCTACCCATGGCGCACGGCCTGGTTCCGGAGTGCAGCGCTGCAGCAGGTGCTGGACGAACTGCTGGCGGTGCCGCGCTTTGACATCGTACAGGTGGAAGACAATGCCATGGCGAGCTATACGTACCGGACATGCACGCCCACCGTACTGACGGAGCATGAGGTGCGCCGGGCTCGGCCTGTGAACTGGCGCGGGCTGAGAGGGCGCGGGGCATTCAGACATGCGCTTGACGAGTTGGACTGGCAGCGCTGGTCGCAGTATCAAAAGTCGGCCTGGGCGCAGTTCGACCGCATCGTGGTCTTTACCAAGCGCGATGCGGGCAGATTGCCAGAGATGGCGCCGGAGCTGCAGCCAGCGCGTGAGCGTCAACCCGTTTGGCGTCATGGCGCCACCGGCCGCAGCTCCGGCGCAGCGAAGAAGAGGGACAGCTCATCTTTGTCGGCAACTACACCCACGCACCGAATGTGGACGCAGCCTTGTGGCTCGGCCAGGAGATCATGCCGCGCCTGCGGCAGCTGCGACCGGGTGTACGTTTGAACATCGTCGGCATCTACCCGCCCGCAGAAGTGCTGGCGCTGGGTGGGCCCGATATCGTGGTGACGGGACCTGTGCCGGAGATTGAGCCCTGGCTCGAACGGGCGGCGGTCGTGCTGGCGCCGCTGCGCATCGGCGGCGGCATGCGCATGAAGGTGCTGCATGCGATGGCGATGGGCAAAGCAGTGGTAACGACACCGCGCGGGGCCGAAGGACTGGAGATCGACGGGCAGCATCCGCCGTTGGTGGTGGCGGAGGATGCGGATGCCGTGGCGACGGCTGTGGCCGCGCTGCTGGCGGATGCCGAGCAGCGGCGCAGGCTAGGTGCTGATGCGCGCGAATTTGTGCTCGAACATTTCAGCCCCGAGGCGCACGTCCGACGATTAGAAGGTATCTATGCCGGGCTGCTGGCGGGTCAGAATGAGCAGCAGCCAAGACAGATAATAGCGCCGCCGCTGCGGCAGAACTGGAAGGAAGCCTGACGTGCCGGAGCAATTAGGTTACCCCGAAGCTGAGCGCAACCGGCTGCTGCGGCGCGTGGACTGGCGGTTTCTGCTGGCGGATCCGCAGCCTCAATCGAGCGGTCTGTTTTGCCGGCGGGTCGATGGCAGAGGCGCTGCGACTGGTCAGTAACGTGGTGGTGGAGGCGCACAAATCTCCCCGCAACTCACACCACGTCCCCGGGACCTTAGAGGTCCCGGGGACAGTGCCCATGACGACGACGCCACCTTCGACCTGGCAGTAGTCGCCAATCCATCGGCCGCGGAGCTGCGGGCGGCGTGGGAAGCACTGCGGCCCGGCGGCGCGCTGTATGGGGAGTGGAACCGGCTGCCGGCAACTCGGGCGGGGGTTACAGAAGAATTGGTGCAGGCGGGGTTCACGCCGCCGGCATGTTACTGGCCGACAGGTGCACCGGCGCGCGCGGCGGCAGGAGCATGGCTGCCGCTTGCTGCGCCAGGTGCGCTGCGCTACTACGCCAGGAGCAGGAGTGCGGTCAAGGGGCTAGCGCGTAAAGCTCGACTCCAGGTGGAAGGCCTGGCGCTGCAGGTACTCGCAGGCGTGGGCGTGGCGACACCGCTATGTGCGGTGGCCTATAAGCCGCTGGAACACGGAAAAAGTGTCGATGTTCTGCGCGGCCTCGGCCAAGGGTGGCAGGCGGCGCAAATGCACCAGCTGCTTCTTGCAGGGGGGCTGCGCAGTATCAATAAGCCTGTGCGGCTGATGTTTGCGGATGGAGATACGGAACCGCGGCTGGCAGTCAAGATGGCGCGGGTGCCCGAGTCGCTGCCGGCATTGGACAACGAGGCTGCGATCCTAAGGGCGATCCATGAACGGCTGGGCGGGGCATTGGAAGGTGTGCCGCACGTCGTAGCGTTTGACGAGACCGCCGGAGCGCTGTGCGAGACAGCCCTGACAGGAGCGCCGCTGTGGACACAGTTGAGCCGCACCAACTTTGCGGCGCTGGCGGCCAAGGCGGTGGCCTGGCAGGTAGCGCTGGCGGGCGATGCGGTGCCGGTGCCACGCGCGACCTGGTGGGAACGGCTGGTCGGCTGCCAGCTTGCCTGGTTCCGCAAAGCTTTTGGCGCGGCGGTCGAGGAAAGTCTGCTTCAGCAGGCTGCGGACGCGCTGCAACGCCTGCCCGATCTGCCATTGGTGTGCGAGCAGCGCGATTTCTCACCGTGGAATGTGCTGCTCAAGGACGGGGATTTCATTGTGCTCGACTGGGAGTCGGCAGAGTTGAACGGCCTGCCTGCGCTTGACCTGGTCTACTTCCTGACCTACCTCGCGCTGTTTGTCGAGGGCGTACAGGTGCACGGCGTCGTGGACGTCGGGCAGGCACGCCGCGTCTATCGCCTGACTCGCGACCCGCGCTCCGAGCTGGGAAGCGTGGTGCAGAGGTGCCTGGCGAGCTATGCCCGACGACTCGGCCTGGCGCTCGACGTGCTGCAACCGCTGCGGCTCCTGGCATGGATGGTCTATGCTCGCCACGAGTACCTGACGACCTGGCAGGCGTATGGCACGACACCCAGCGTGCCGGAGCTGCGGCAGAGCGTGTTCCTGCACCTGTGGGAAGAAGAACTGGCGGGAGGTTGCGCAACATGAGTGAACAGGGCGGCGCAACTGAAGGACAGCGCGCGGGGGCATGGAACAGCGGGTGTTGTACAACACGGCGAGCAACTACGCGGCACAGATCGTGACGATCGGGCTCGGGCTGCTGCTGACACCGTTCTTGCTGCACAGCCTGGGGCCGTCGGCCTTTGGCCTCTGGGTGCTGGTCAGCTCGGTGGCAGGGTACGGTGCGCTGCTGGATTTCGGCATTGCCAGCGCGATCGTCAAGTACACCTCGGAGTACCAGGCACGCAGCGAGCACGCACAGGCAGACAGCCTCGTGGCGACGGCGGTCAGCCTCTACCTGCTACTGGGATTGACGGCCGTGCTTCTGGGGCTGGTGCTGGCGCCGATCTTCCCACACCTGTTCAGCGTGCCGCCGGGGGGCGAAGCGACGGCCTCCTGGCTGGTGCTGCTGGCAGGGATCAACGTGGGCGTGGCGATTCCCAGCGCCACGACGACGGGAATCCTACGCGGGCTGCACCGGTTTGACCTGGCCAACGTGATCGGCATTGCGGGCACCCTGCTCAATGCGTTGCTGACGGTGGCAGTCGTGCTGGCAGGGGGGAACTTAGTCGGCATGATGGTCGTGGCCATCTTCGTCACGGCAGTCATGCAGATCCCGAGCATCGTGTTGATCCGCCGCGTGGCGCCCGGTCTCAGGCTGCACTGGCGCGCGGCCGACCGGCGGCAGCTGCGCACCGTCGCGGGGTTCAGCTCGTCGACCTTTATCACAAACCTGGCAGGGCAGCTAAAGACGAAGACGGACGAGATCGTGATCGGGCTGTTTCTGCCGCTGGCGGCCGTGACACCCTATGCGCTGGCCAACCGGTTGAGCGAAACGGCGCAGATCTTTGCGCAGCAGTTTATCAAGGTGCTGCTGCCGATCGCGTCGATGTACGACGCGACCGATGCGCGCGCGCGGCTGCGGACGCTGTATGTCCTAAGCACACGGCTGACACTGGCCATCTTTGTACCGTTTGCGTGTGTGCTGGTGGTGCTGGCGCAGCCGCTGCTGACGCTGTGGGTCGGTGCAGCCTATGCCAATTCGACGATGCTAGTGCTGATCCTGACGCTGGCGCGGCTGTTTGACATCAGCCAATGGCCGGCAGCGTCAGTGCTGACCGGGATGGCGCGGCATCGTCCGCTGGCGCTCATCTCGATCGGCTCCGGGGTGGTCAACCTCGTGCTCTCGCTGATCCTTGTGCAGCGCTACGGCGTAGTCGGCGTGGCGCTCGGCACGTTGATTCCGGCGACGTTGGAGACGCTGCTGCTGAAGCTGCCGCTGGCGCGGCGCGAGATCGGGGTGAGCTGGCGGCGAGGTGGTGACGGAGATGGTCTGGCCGGCGCTGGGACCGGCGGTGCCGGCGCTGCTGGTGCTGCTGGCGCTGCGTGCCATCTGGGCGCCGGCTTCGCTGGGGGCTGTGGCCGTCACCGGCGCGGCCGGGCTCGGCGTCTATGCAGTCTGCTACCTGCTGTTTGGGGCCACGGCGGACGAGCGCAAGATTGTATGGCGAGCGTCACGGCCAGTACGCTCAGCAGCGTTCAGCATGGGCTGCAGCAGGTACTGCAGAAAACCATCGACAAGTACGGCAGGAGATCGGAACAGTAAGGGGGTGGGCAAGCCCACCCCCTCAAGAAGGTAGAATATGAGGTTGTCCAGTCGCACAGAGGCCCAGGCAGGAAAGAGCCTCGTGGACTGATGAGAACGCAGGTGACGTCACCCGCCTGCTTGTCCTGGCAGTAGCAATAGCATCGGCCAGACAGTCGCCTGGGTAAAGAGTTTGGTCAAATTGAGAGATTAGCTTACGGGAAAATGAGATGACGGGGCCTAGCTGCTGCGCCAGAGCAGGTAGAGCAGGTGCAGGCCGAGCAGGATCGCCAGGACAATACCCAGAAAGCCGAAGACGGAAACGCCCCACAGTGCCGGCTGCGCAGCCATGCCCAACATGAGGGAGGACCCCAGGAAGAGGGCGGCGACGACGATGCCATACGTCAGCCGGTTGAGGGGACCGGTCAGGGAGGGCTGCTCGACGCTGAAACGCAGGTCGCCGCTGCGTGTGCGTTCGAGCAGTTGGAGCAACTCGCGCGGGAGGGCGTCGAGCAGGCGCTGCCACTCGCGCATGCTGCGGAATGCCTCGCGCCCGAGGCGCTTGGGCGAATAGCGCCGCTGCAGCAGATCGACGCCAAAGCCCTGCAGCGCCTGCGTGAGGTCGAAATCGGGGTCAAGGTAGCGGGCGGTGCCCTCAATCTGGACGATCACCAGCAGCAGCATGTTGACACGCGCAGGCGCCACCAGCTTGTGCTTGCGAATGATGTCAAACATGGAGGTGAACGCCAGCGCCGAGGTCGAAGCCGCCCGACATATCGCCGAACTCGCCCACGAACTCGGCCACATCGGCGCGGTAGATGCCCCGGTTGAACGTGGGGGGCGTTTCGCAGATCCGGGCAAGCTCGTCGGTGAGCGAATCCACGTCGTGGTTGATAAAGGCGGTGACGATGTTGATGAAGTCGTCCTGCGTCTTTTCGTCGACGCGGCCCACCTTGCCTGAATCCAGCATGCCGAGACGGCCGCCCGGCAGCACGAAGATGTTGCCGGGATGCGGATCGGCATGGTAGAAGCCATCGCGAAAGACCATGCTGAGCATGGTGCTGGCAAACAGGTCGGCGAAGGCCGTGGGATCGACGCCGTCGGCAATCATCGGTCGCGGCGGGCGATGCTGTAGCCGTCCAGCCGCTCCATGGTCAGCACGCGCTTGGACGAGAACTCGGGATAGGCGATCGGGAAGTGGACGTCAGGTTCGTCGGCAAAGTTGCGGGCGAACTGCTCCATGTTGTGGAGTTCGACCTCGAAGTCCAACTCACGCATCAGGCTGCGCTGGAACTCGGCCACGGTGGCGGTCGGCCGGTATTGGGCGAGCTCGCGGCTGTTGTTCTCGGCGGCCTGGGCCAGCGTCATCATCAGGTTGAGATCGCTTTTGACCTTGGGCTCGATGCCGGCGTGCTGCACCTTGACGACCACCGGGGAGCCGTCCTTCAGCTCGGCGAGGTGAACCTGGCCGACCGAGGCAGAGGCAAGGGCAAGCTGGTTGAAGGCGGCAAAGATGGCGTCGGGGGGCTGGCCGAGTTCCTCCTCGATGGTGGCACGCACGAGGGCCGGCGGGTCGGGCGGCGTATCGGCCTGCAGGGATTCGAGCTGGGCGGCCAGTTCGGGCCCTACCATGTCGGGGCGCTGGCTCATCATCTGGCCGACCTTGATAAAGGTCGTACCCAGCTCGGTCAGCGCCATGCGCACGCGCACTTCTACAGGGTAATCGCGTACGGCGATGCCTTCGGCCGAGACAAAGCGGCGCTGGATGAAATCCGGCGTTTTCTCGCCTATGAAGTTGCCAAGGCCGTACTTGCCCAGAATGCGAACGATCTGGTCGACGCGCTTGACGTTGCCCCTGAGGTTGGTAATGCCAGAAATCATGCTGACTGCTGCCTGCTCGGCTTAGGGCGCGCGGCCGCCGTTGGTGTAGTTGATAACTAGAGTAAGCTAACCTCCAAGTGCGGTCTTGTCAATTATGAAGCGAAGCTACGAACGCTTTAATTTCGGGATTATCGCCGTTTGAGCGGGCGGCGGCAGCGATCAGTTCGCCCAGCCGGCCGGTACGCTGTGCCCAGTCGATCAGGTTGAAGGCGACCGCGCTAAAGTTGCTGCCGCCGGCCACCGAGCTGATGTTGACACCCATCTCCAGCCTGACCATCTGCGTCAGCGACTCCTGGTCGAAGGCGGCCAGCAGCGCTTCATGAAACTGCTTGAACTGCGGGCCGGAGAGGCGGGTGATGGACAGGGGCATCGCCGGCGCAGCGGCAGGCGAGTTGGCGGAGGCACGCGGCGGGCTGGCGACGGCTGAGCTGGGACGGCGCGCTCTGGCTGGACTGGAGCGGCGCCTGCGATCGGAGCGGTAATAGGCGGCGGTACGGAGCCGCCGTGGGACTCTTTGTCAGCACAGGATTGACGGCCGTCAGCTTGTCTTCCAGTTCCAGCGCATTGGCGGCGAGGCGGAAGGCGCGTTCGTAGTTGCCGCCCGGAGCCAAGCACATCGTAGAATGCGACGGCAAAGCTGATGGCAGCCTCATCCTCAACTGCGGTCTCCATGCCCACCACAAACGGGACACAGTCGTATTGATGTGCTGCGCCGAGTTCTTCACTGTAGCAGGCATTGAGCACGACGCACTGTACAGAGGGGAAGTTCGTCAAGAAGTTGGCAAAGGCATCGCGCGGCGATGGGGCGTGCGTTGCCGGCATTGTCTTCCAGGTAGATGGCGCCGCCTTCGCCGTGGCCGGAGAAATGCAGGATCTGGGGCTCGATGTCCAGCATCGCCTGGCGCATGTCGTTGATGCGCGCAGCGGACACTGCCTGCAGTTCAAACTGGTCACGATAGCGGGACTGCCGCAGGGCGAGTCTTGACATCGCGCAGTTCTTGCTCGAGACGAAGCTGCGGCGTGTTGATGGGATTGGCGGCAAGAAACAGGATCTTGAGCTTCTGGTCGGCCGGCATGCGAAGGCTCCTCTGGTCGTGGTGGGCGGCGAAAGTACGCTGGAGTACGCTGGCATCAGCATAGCAAATTTAGCGGGCGGCTGTCATCTGCGCTCCATAGTGCCGTAAATATTCCACTCACCGCCGCGGCAGGCGGAGGTTCACGCGGCCAAAGCGCTGGACGGCAAGCAGGGCGCTGGCGAGGATCAGCACGCCGCCGACCACCTGCCAGGGCGCCAGCCGCTCATGGAGGAAGATCACAGCCCAGATGACGGACAGCATCGTTTCGAGCGGCCCCAGCAGCGCCAGCTGGCCGCTGCCGATGCGGGGGATGGCGGCATAGTAACCCAGGCGGGCAAAGTAGGTGCTGACGATTGCCAGCATCAGCACTTGGAGCCAGCCGAGCGGGCTAGGCGGAATCCAGACTGCGCCCTGCAGCAGCCACCAGCCGGTGACGAAGACGGTCATGGTGCCGGTCACGTAGAAGACCACGGCCCGCACCGGGTAGCTGACCAGCGTCCACTGCGTGACGGCCATCTGCAGGGCAAAGAAGAAGGTGGCGACCAGGGCCAGCGCCGCGCCGGTCCAGTTGACTTCGCCGGAAGGGCTGATCAACAGGTAGACGCCCGCCAACGCCAGGCCCAGACGCACGAGATGGCGGCGGGTCAGCCGTTCGCCACGCAGCGCCAGCAGCGTGAGGACGATGGGCGGGCTGAGCGCAATGATCATGGCGCCCAGCGAGGCCTCGAGATAGTTGAGGCTGAGAAAGAACAGGATCATGCCTGCAGCGTTGATGGCGCCGACCACGATCGCAGCCTGAAGGCCCTGGCGTGGCAGGCGCAGGCTGGCGCGCGCCGTCACCGCAATCGTCAGGCCAAAAAGGGTGGTGGCGATCACCATGCGCAGCATCAACAGCTGATTTGAGTCCATGCCGCCGAGGATGGCAGCACGCGCCACAGGGGGCGCAAAGCTGAAAGCCACGGTCGACCCGAGCCCCAAGGCCCATCCGAGCGCAACCGCCCGGGAAGGCTGCGACAAATGCTGCGGAAGCGGGGCCCCCTGTGCTGAGGCGGATTGCACAGGGGGAGCGCCCTCGTTTGAGCTTGACATGCGAAGAGGTCCATTCCGGTTGTGCGCACAACTACGCGGTCGTGCAAGCATACGACCGAGCGGGCTATTCGGTCAATATTTAGGTCGTTAGCGGGTGTATTTCATGTTCGGGGCACGCGCGCGATCCGTGACGACTGAGGCACTTGCAGTTTTAGCTCACGCGTTCTAAACTACAGCACGAGCACAAGAACTGCAGTGACAGACGACCTTGCTGCCAGGACGTTTTCAAAGGAAGCCGCTCATGAGCCAGTATGAACCAAAGAACCACTTGTATCTTCGTAGTGAATTGAGAGATATCATAGCTGCGGTCCAGTTGGCATCAGCCAGCAGCCTGCGTGGGGCAGCAGACGCATACAGCGATGCCTATGCGCAGGGTTTTGATGACGCTTTGCGCAGCATCTCGGTCGCTCTTGGCCTGTTGTTTGAACCATCTCCTATGATCCGGGTGGATGCTCCCGATCCACGTCCCGTCTGGCCATCATCTGGGCGAGCTCAGATTGAAGCAGATGCTTCGTATTGGTATCAAGAGAAGCCTGTTCGAAGAGGCGCCTGACAAGTTCGCGATTGATAATTGCGTCCGGTACGTCGATCTGATTCGCTGCCTGATAAGCGCGCACAATGGGTGCTAAAGCCATCGCCCATGCTTCGCCGCGGGCGGACTCCTTGCGCTGCAGCATGTCGTTTGTGACATTCAGGAGCCAATTCTGCACGCTTGCTTCGATCACGCTCGTATCGGGTTGTACGGCGATTAGCTCAAAGTCATAGACACGGACACCCCAGCCTTGCGTGTCGGTGCGCACCGTGCGCGCCGTGCGAGCGCTGACATTGCGCTGCTGCCCCGGGTCGAGAATATCGCCAAGATCGCACGTTCCGACTGCGTTGCGGAGATTCCTGTCTACTACATCGCGCAGCGCAGTCTCCCAGTCCGGCGTGGACGCGACTATGTGCCGCAAATTGGCGCGATCCCGCTGGTTTAGTCCTCGCGCCCAAAGACGTCCGTCCTCGCGCACGTCGATCCCATAGGTGATATCGACTTCTATGGCCAACGGCGTGTTGTCGTCAGTCAACACGTCGCGGAAACGGTAGTTTCGCTTTATCGGACGCAGACTAAAAACCTTGGCAACGTGCTCGAAAGGCCTGCTCACGTACATGCCAGGCCCTCTGACCCGTGCACGCTGATCCGCAGCAATGAGCAGCACTGCCGTGTTGGCAGGGATGATTACAGGGCGCGGTCCGATCTTGCCTGCATCGCCATCTTCCACTGCGCCCTTGGGCACGGTCAGCACCTGCGCCTCTAGCAATTGCCCGGTATAACGGCGCAGGACATAGGTGAATGGGCTGGTGCCCGTGCCGGTGAAGAGGTCGCTGAAAGACACGCTGGTGAGGAGTACCCCGAAGAGCGCGGCGGAGAAGGCGATCAGGATACTCGATGGCAAAGGTGTTGGCCACAAAGGCATTGGCCACAGAGCGAACGTCAACGTCATAAACAGTGCGGCGAGTAGTGCGGCCTCGAGCCGAGTGGGCCTGATGAGGAAGCCAAATGCAATCACCAACAACGCAGCTGCCAGCCAACTCACTGCGGGCTGCTGCACTTCCTGCCCCACAATGAAACACATCACGGTGACGGCAGCAACAACAAGATGGTAGGCAAATTGCGTGCGGAGCGTGCGCTGCATATTGTGCTGCGCCTGAGGGAGATTAATTGCGACGACATCAACGACAGTTCAGGCAGACCGTGTCTTGGGGGTCATCGCAAAATGCCATTGGATGGCTTGCTCGGCGCTGCTTATGTAACGTTATTCTAGCATATTCAGTGCAGAATGGATCATTCATTTTGCTTACATTTGGGCGGCGCTGCACATTTGCACATGTACTTCCAACAATGGCTTCTCAGGTTGCACACGGATCGATCGGATTGAGCCAGCAGTTAAGTGCATTTAACTACTTATGCAAGTGAGTTAACGCGTGATCATCCATGGGCTTGAAGATTGACTATGGTGGCGCCGCACGAGAAAAGCAAGATTTGCGCCAAAGTAGGGGCTTGATCTGGCCGCAAAGTATGAAATACTGGCACACGCTCTGTTTTTCGTGCGGCAGACATACCGTGCCGCTAGTTCTCGAGGACACAATGATCCAGTACCTTACTATCGGCGTTCTACGCAAGTGGCCTGGGCCCCAGCTACTCCTAAGCGCAAGCATGGCCCTATCTATACTTCTCCTGACTGCGTGCCAGGCGACAACACCGGATACGGCCCCTGTTTCACAGGCGCCGGAAACTCAAACTGATCTCAGCGGTATTCACCAATACTTGCTCGACCGCACGCAGGCGCTCAAACAGGCGACGAGTGCGCTGAAAGAGGAGACTGATCGGTATTATGCGCTGGCTGCTGCAGTCGAGTTTGATTATCCGCGGCTCTGGCAGGAGCAGCAGCCCGCCGTCATCGATACGATTGATGCGGCGCGTGAGGCGTGGAAAGCAGCCAGCCCGTTGTACGAGCAAATGGAAGCGGTCGTCGCCGGTACACCTGCGCTGGCAAGCTACGACGTTATCCTGGACGCAGGCGCCTCGGGCGAGGATGATCCGGCCAATGCGGCACCGATCGATCTCCAACTGCCTGACGGGCGCACCCTGGCCAGGCCAGGCAACCTGTTTGGCGTCACCGAGAGCACGCTGTGGGGTGTCTTCCCGGCGTATGCCGCGCAGGGGGTGACGGCAGACTGGGACGGCGACGGCACGATCAGCTTTGGCGAAGCGCTGCCCGACGCCAACGTGCTCAAGGCCGGCGCCGATGCGCTGGACGAACAGGTGGGCGCGCTGGGACAGGCCGCTGCGGATTGGCAGCCGACCCTGCCTGACGCCTTTAACGCGCTGGTCGTCATGACGCCCACGATGAGCGAGTACTTTGCCTCCTGGCGTGATTCACGTTTTGTCAGCGGCGATGCCTCGACCCAGCGCGACTTCGTAGCCATTTCCCGCCTGGCCGATATGCAGGATATTCTCGGCGGGCTGGAGCTTATCTATGCCCAGGTGCAGCCGCTCGCAGCCACGGCCGACGCCGATCAGGCCAAGCAGGTGGCGGCAGGCTTAACGGACCTGCGCGCGTTTGTGGCCGGCGTGTACGCCGATGAGCAGGGCGGCAAACGTTTCTCCCCCGAAGAAGCCGATCTGCTGGGCGAGGAAGCGCAGAACCGCGCTACCGCAGTCACAGGGCATATCAGCCAGTTGGTCGCGCAGCTCGGAATTACGTTGCCGGAATAACGGCAGAATGATGGCAGCATGAACATCGACACGACGACAAAGCGAAATTCCAGCCGGCAGGTGTGCGCATACTGCGCATGCCTGCTCGTGCTATTGGTGGCAGTGCCCTTGCTGGCGCCGCATAAAGCCAGCGCGCAGGCCGGCACAACAGCGCCTGCCGCACCACCTACTTCCATCAGCCTCGCGGCTGCTGCTGAATCCCTGCGTACGAGTCTGCTCGACGCCCAACTGGCCGGCAATGCCGTGGCAGGGCAGGCGGCGCTGGAATCGGCGCACCAGCAATACATGGTTGCGTTTGCGGAACCATTTGCTGCGCAAGCACCGGCCGCAGCGCAGCGCATCGAAGCCGGTTTTGCTGCGGCCACACAAGGCCTTGCCACCGGCGACCAGGCGGCGGTGGCGGCGGCCAAGGCAACCATCTGGACGGGTGTACTGGATGGGGCGTATCGAGCGCTGCTGGCGGCGGTGAATGATGGTGAGACGGCGGCGGCACAGCGGTGGCTGCAGGTGCGCGAATTCAGCCAGGCTTCGCGCTTTGTCCGGCCAGGTGCCGATGCGACCATCGCACTAAAGCAGTACGCCACAGGGGACGTGGACGCAAGTTACGTCGTGCAGGCAATCCACGCCGACCTGCTCGACGCCTACCAGGAACGGCTGGCCGCGGCATTTCAGGATGTGGCCGCGGCAGACGCTCGCGGCTTTGCCGCACGGCGCGCTGAGGCAGCAGCCCAGGCACAGGGGTACTTTGCGCTTCTCGCGCCGGCCTATGCCGAGCAGCGTGGGGACGCGGCTGCGGCGGGCGTCGCCGAGGAATTGGCACAGTTGGTTGCGCAGGTGACAGCCGGTGAATCCGCGTTGACAGGTTCAAATGCAGGGACGATCGCAGGGTCTCTGCAAGAAGTGGAAGCAAAGTTGGCCAGCTTCCGCGCGGCGCCGCTCAGCCCGGCGGAACAGGCGCGGCGGGCTGCACAGTTGGTGCGCTTCCTGGCATTGGTGCCGGTCGAATATGGGCGCGGCGTAAACGGCAGCCTGGTGACCAACGGCCTGGAAGTGAGCGAGGCGGTGGCGTTTGCCGAGGCAGCGCACAACGCCTTCGCCGATCTGCAGCCCGACCTGGTGGACCTGGATGCGAACGGCACTGCACGCGTAGCTGCCGATCTGGACGCGCTGCAGCAGATGCTGGCGGCGACCACGGCCGGCACGTATGTAGCTCCCCCTGGCGCTGTACAGGGGGCAGTCGACACGCTGGCGACCAGCCTGCAGGTTCTGCTGCCTGCCGCATGGCAGCAGCACAACAGCGCTGCCGACTTCGACCTGATTGCAGCAGCGCTTGGCAGCATGCAGGCAGCCGTAGCGGCAGGTGATTATGAACGAGCCGAAGCCGCACGGTTAGAAGCGTACGCCCTGTTGGAGAGCGGTCCTGAAGCGCGGCTGTTTGCCTTTGCGCCGCAGCACATCACCCCGATCGAAGACCTCTTCTGGTACGGCCAAGGTGATCAGGCGGGGCTGGCGGGCCTCCTGCAGAAGAAGGCGACCGTAGCCGAGATAGCGGCCGACGCGCCAGCAGCTGGATGGCGAACTGGCGGCTGCCCAGGCGGCACTTGGGGGCCAGGCGTCGCCCACGGCCATGGCGCTGAACGCGGCTGTCCTTGTCTTTCGCGAGGGGTTGGAGGCGGTCGTAATCCTGGCTGCGCTGACGGCCAGCATGGTGGGGGCGCGACGCATGTATCGCCGGCCGATGGCGCTGGGCGTTGCGCTGGCGTTTGTGGCTTCGGCGTTGACCTGGTGGCTGCTGCAGACGGTGCTGTTTGCCTTCCGCGGCTATGGCGAACGGCTGGAAGCGGTGGTTTCGTTGGTGGCAATCGGCGTGCTGCTGCTGATCACGAACTGGTTCTTCCACCGTGTCTACTGGACCGACTGGATGGCCGAGCTGCACAGCCGCAAGAAGAGCATTCTGGGCGGGGTAGCAGCCGGCCAGATGCTGGGTTTTCTTACCCTCGGCTTTACCAGCGTCTACCGCGAGGGGTTCGAAACAGTGCTGTTTCTGCAGGCGCTGGTGCTAGATGCAGGCTTCTGGCCTATCCTCCAGGGCACGCTGGTGGGCTTGCTGTGCGTATTTGCAGCCGGCTGGCTGACGTTCAAGCTGCAGTCGCGGCTGCCTTACAAGCGCATGCTGGTCTGGACGGGGGTTCTCATCGGCGTGGTGCTGCTGGTGATGGTCGGCAACACTGTGCATGTCATGCAGGTAGTAGGCTGGCTGCCCGTACATCCCATCCGCTGGCTGGCGCTGCCGTACTGGACAGGGCTGTGGTTTGGCACCTATGCCACGTGGGAGGGAATCCTGCTGCAGGCGGCGGCAGCGGCATTTGTGATCGGCAGCTACATTGCGGCCGAGGCCATGAGCAAGCGGCATACGCGGCGCGGCGGGCTGCCTGAGGCTTCCGGGAAGACCCCCCTCTTCCGGGAAGAGGGGGGTCTTCCCGGAAGGGTGTCCTGAGATCATGCGACGGCGGCCTCACCACTGTGCTGGCGGCGGAGGAAGAACTTGGTGATCTCTTCGGCGACGGCCGGGATGAGCGACAAGCCGAGGACAAAGGCCCACTCGGTGACGCTCATCGTGTGCGTGTTGAAGACCGGCTGCAGGAACGGGACGTAGATGACGAGCAGCAGCAGCACAATCGAGGCGCCGACGGCGTACTGCATGTACTTGTTGGAGAAGACGCCGAGACGGAAGACCGAGACGCGCTCGGAACGCACGGTGTAGGCACGGAACAGCTCGCACAGCGACAGCGTGACGAAAGCCATCGTCTGCGCCGTGCGCACATCTACACCGCGCCAGTTGTGCTCCAGCAGATACAGCAGAGGGTTGGCGCCGGGGGGCATCTGTAGATCCAGGTGCCAGGAAAGGCCGACCAGGAAAGCGCCCAGCACGGCCGCCGTCTGGGCAATGGTCTGGACGATGATACCGACGCGCATCGGGCGGTTGACGATCGACTCGTTCTTGGGCCGCGGCTTCTGAGCCATGATGTCAGGATCACCCTTCTCCATCGCCAGCGCCAATGCCGGCGCGCCGTCCGTGAGCAGGTTGAGCCACAGCAGCTGAATGGCGGTCAGCGGCGTCGGCAGCGCGGCCAGCGTCGCCAGGAAGATGATCATGATCTCGGCCACGTTGGAGGAGAGCAGGAAGAAGACAAACTTGCGGATGTTGGCATAGATGACGCGGCCCTGCTCGATGGCGGCGACGATGCTGGCGTAGTTGTCGTCGGTCAGCACCATGTCGGCCGTCTCCTTGGCGACATCGGTGCCGGTGATGCCCATGGCGACGCCGATGTCGGCGCGCTTGATGGCAGGGGCGTCGTTGACACCGTCGCCGGTCATCGCCACCACCTCGTCGTTGGCGCGCAGCGCGTCGACGATGCGCAGCTTGTGCTCGGGCGAGACACGGGCAAACACGTCGGTGATCTCGACCCGGGCGGCAAGGCCGGCGTCGTCGAGCGCGTTGAGTTCGGCGCCCGTCATCACGGCGTGCCCGGGCCGCAGCAGGCCGATGCTCTCGGCGATGGCGCGCGCCGTGTTGGGGTAGTCGCCGGTGATCATGATCGTGCGGATGCCGGCGCTGCGGGCGGTGGCGAGCGCGGGCTTCACCTCGGTACGGGGCGGGTCGATCATGCCGATGAGGCCGGCGAAGATCAGATCCTGCTCCATTTCGACGGGCTGCACTTCGTCCGGCGCGGCGGGCGTCAGGCGGTAAGCAAGGCCCAGGACACGCAAGGCATCCTTGGTCAGGCTGTCGTTCGCCGCCAGGATCTCGTGGCGCGTGCGCTCGTCGAGCAGCCGCACCTGGTCATCCATCGTCTGGATGCGCGTGCACAGGCGCAGCACGACGTCGGGGGCGCCTTTGACGGCGACGGCGCTCCAACTGCGGTGCAGGTCGTCGTGCAGCGGCGAGCTGTCCGCAGGGTCAGGCGCCTGGATATCGTGTACGGTTACCATGCGCTTGCGCGTCGAGTCAAACGGGATCTCCTGCTGGCGGGGATAGGCCTGGTTGAGGGCGTTCTGCAGCACCCCGGCACGCGCCGCCGCCAGTAGGATGCAGCCCTCGGTAGGGTCGCCGACAACACGGTAGCCCACGGGGTAGCTGAGGAAGCCGGCGCGTAGGTCTGGCCATCGTCGTGATACCCGGAATCTAATATTTCGAGCTGGGCATCGTTGTTGAGGACGCCCACCCACAGCGCCGTGGATACGCCGGGATAGGAGCGCAGGCTGACGCCCTGGCCCTGAATCAGAAACTCGCCGCCCGGCTCGGGTGCCGGCGGCAGGTCGACAAACCGGCCGTCTACCCACATGCGTGTGACGGTCATCACGTTCTGGGTCAGCGTGCCGGTCTTGTCCGAGCAGATGACGGTGGCGGAGCCAAGTGTCTCGACCGAGGCCAGCTTGCGGATCAGCGCATGGCGGTGCACCATCTCGCGCATCCCCAATGCCAGGCTGATGGTGACGACCGCGGGCAGACCCTCGGGGACGGCAGCGATGGCCAGGCTGACGGCGATCATAAAGGACTCGACCAGGGCGTCGGTGGTGGCGGACGTGAACGGCTGCGTGAAGAGACCGCTGCGAACGATGCCCACCAGGAAGACGATACCGCAGATGGCCAGCGCACCCCAGCCCAGTACCTTGCCCAGTTCGTCCAGCCGCTGCTGGAGCGGCGTCTCCTCCTGCTCGACATTCTGCAGCATGTCGGCGATAAGTCCGAGCTGCGTGTGCATGCCGGTCGCCACGACCAGGCCGCGGCCGCGCCCGTAAGCGACGGTCGTGCCCATAAAGGCCGTATTTCTGCGGTCGCCCAGCGTAGCATCGGCATCAAGCACGAGGGCAGCGCTCTTCTCGACCGCTTCCGACTCTCCCGTCAGGGCAGCCTCTTCGATGCGCAGGTTGACGGCCTCAAGCAGGCGCAGGTCAGCGGGGACGAAGTTGCCGGCTTCGAGCAGCACGAGGTCGCCCGGCACCAGTTCGGCAGCCGGCACCGAGCGGTGGGCGCCGTCGCGCAGCACGTGCGCCTCGGGCGAGGCCATCTTCTTGAGCGCGGCCAGCGCCTGTTCGGCGCGGCTCTCCTGCACAACGCCCAGCACGGCGTTGAGGACGACGATCAGCAGGATGGCGCCCGCCTCCACCCAATCGCCCAGAAGGGCCGAGATGACGGCGGCGACGATCAAGAGGATGATGACAAAGTTGTTGAGTTGGGCCAGCACCAACTGCCAGAAGCTGGGCCGCGGCCGCTCCTGCAGCTCGTTGCGCCCAACCTGTGCCAGCCGGCGCGCTGCTTCCTCGCCCGTCAGGCCAAACTGCTGGTGGCTGGCCAGGTGCACCACGACGTCGTCGACCCCCATAGCATGCCATGTGGAGTGGAGAGGATCGCCAGGGCCTATCACTGAGCCCATACTCCTGATCCTCGGCCGCAGCGGGAAGGCAAGCAGTGGGGGGATTTTCTTGCGGTGTCATGAAATTGTCCTAGTCTAAATTGGCGCCCGTAACTCAGGGCGTAGATCAGCCGGAAGGCCTGTCTCGCCTAACTGTCCAGCCCAAGCCCGGCGATGATTTCGTCTACGATCTGTTCCGGTGGAGGCGTGATATCGCATGTCAGCACGCCCTCCGGTTCCTCCAAAGCTGCGAACTGGCTTTGCAGCATCGAGGCTTTCATATAGTGATTCTGACGGCGCAGCATGCGCTCCCAGATCAGGTCGAAACTGCCCTTGAGATAGACAAAATGCACGCGGGTTGGATCCACCCGCAGGTCGTCACGATACTTCTCCTTGAGGGCCGAGCAGGCGATAACGCCGCTGTCCCCGCGCGCAAGCCCGTCCCGCATCAAGCCGGCCAGCACCGCCAACCAGCCGGCGCGGTCAGTGTCGTCCAGCGGCGTGCCGGCGGCCATTTTGGCCACGTTTTCAGGGGGATGGAACTTATCGCCGTCGTAGAACCGCCAGCCCATTCGCGCTGCCAGCAGTTCGCCGACCGTCGTCTTGCCGCTGCCAGACACCCCCATCACTACGACGAACACAGGTGAGACGAACACTGGCGCGACCATCGGTGACATTCTCGACGCACCCCACCTAGACGCCCGCAAAGGCGGAGAAGCCGCCGTCTACGGGTACGACGATACCGGTCACGAAGGCGGCGGCCGGCGACATAAGCCACAGCATGGGGCCGACCAGGTCGGTGGGGTCGCCAAAGCGCGCCATCGGCGTGTGATCCATGATCTGGCGGCCGCGTGGGGTAAGCTCGCCGCTGGTGCGGTCGACCAGCAGGTCACGATTCTGCTCGCCGAGAAAGAAGCCGGGCGCCAGCGCGTTGACGCGGATCGCCGCGCCATACTCCTGCGCCATATATACGGCCAACCACTGGGTAAAGTTGCCAACAGCAGCCTTGGCAGCGGCATAGGCGGCGACGCGCGTCAGCGGCCGGATGGCGGCCATCGACGTGATGTTGAGGATCACCCCACGGCCGCGCTGGGCCATATGGCGGCCCACGATCTGCGACGGCAGGACCGTCCCCATCAGGTTAAGGTCAAAAACCCACCGCATGGCATCAGGCGCCAGGTCGAAGAAGCTGCGGGCGGGGTTGGCGGCATGGTTCGAGATCGCCTCGGGCCGGTTGCCGCCGGCGGCATTGATCAGCCCGTCGATGGCGCCGAAGCGGTCGACCACTGCCGCAAGGGCGGCGGCCAGTGCATTGGGGTCGAGCACATCGCCCTCGACACCCCAGATGCAGCCAGACTCCGCACGTGCGCCAAACCGCTCCAGGACGCGCGCGGCAGCACCCGGGCGGCGGCTGAGCACGGCCACGTTGGCACCGTGGGCTGCCAGCGCAGCGACCATGGCGCCGCCAAGGACGCCAAATCCGCCCGTCACAAAGATCGTCTGGCCGTGGAAATCGTAGGCGTCACAGATCGTAGCCGCGTTCGAAGCGGTTGAAGTCTCGGTACTCATTCCAGAATCCTTCTATAGCATATCGCGCATCTGCGCAACTGCTCAATTGGCGAGGATGCGACGGCTGATTCGGACCGCAGTCGTCCCCGCCTGCCCTCCCCACCACGACTCACAGGCGATAAGCGCGGCGCGCCAGCCCAACGGCAAGTTCTTGCGCCATCTCCTCGGCATCGGCGCGATCGATCATCTTACGCACGACGAGCCCTGCCAACCAATTGGCGGCGGCACGGCGCCACAGGTCGTGGCGGGCAGGAATCGAGAGAAAGGCACGCGTGTCGTCGTTAAAGCCGGCGGTGTTGTAGAGGCCCGCCGTCTCGATCACCTGGTCGAAGTAACGCCGGATACCGTTCCATGAGTCGAAGAACCACCAGGGCGGGCCAAGGCGCAGAGCAGGATAGGCGCCGGCAAGCGGGGCAAGCTCGCGCGAATAAGCGGACTCGTCGAGCGTGAAGAGGATGATGGTCAGCCCCGGGTGATTGCCGAACCGGCCGAGCAGCGGGAGCAGGTTGCGCGTGTACTCGGCGGCAACGGGGATGTCGAAGCCGCGGTCGGCGCCATAGGCGGCGTAGATCTGGCTGTTATAGTTGCGCAGCGACCCGCAGTGCAACTGCATGACCAGGCCGTCGTCGACGCTCATGCGCGCCATCTCGCACAGCATATGCGCGGTAAAGCGCTCGGCGTCGGCAGCGCCCACCTGGCCCCGCAGGCGCACGCTGGAAGATAGCGTCCGCCTCGCTTGCGGGCAGGCAGACCGTGGCCGCGGTCACGGCGCTGATGTCGGTGGCCGTGGCGCCCATCGCTTTAAAGGCACTGCGGCGCTGCTCCAGTGCCCGGATATAGGACCGGTAGTCGCGGATCGGCTCGCCGCTGACGGCGGCCAGGCGGGCGATCTGCTGCGCCCAGGTCGGGTTGAGCAGGTTGACGACGCCGTCCGGGCGGAAGGTCGGCACGATGCGGCCATGCCAGCCCGAGGCACGGATGGCGGCATGCTGGTCGAGCGTGTCGGTGGCGGCGTCGGTCGTGGCCAACACCTCGATATTCCACTCCTCAAAGAGCCGGCGCGGGGTGAAGCCTGGCGCGGCGAGGGCAGCCTGGATCTGGTCGTAGATGGGCTGGGCAGAGCTGCTGTCAAGCTTCTCCTCCACGCCAAAAACGCCGGCAAGCTCGTGCGCCAGCCACAGTCCAGAAGGGGTGCCGCGAAAGAGGTGGAAATGGTCGGCAAACGTCTGCCAGCCCTGGCGCGGGTCGTCGATGTCCAGCAGCTGCGTATAGGGCACGCCCTGCGCATAGAGCATGCGCAGGAGATAGTGGTCGGGAGCGACCAGCAGCGCCAGCGGATTATCAAAGTGATAATCCGGCGTGGCAAAGAGCGCCGGGTCCACGTGCCCATGGGGGGAGACGATGGGCAGCGTGCGGATATCGGCATACAGCTCGAGGGCAATGCTCTTTTGCTGGGGATCAGGATCAAAATAACGATCGGGCGCGCCTTGTATGATCATATGTAGTCTCCATTGTCATGTGCAGGCGGATAGTGTTGCGCAGGGCGCGTAGTGGAGAAGAACTAGCCAACGGCGTAGCCGCCGACTAAGAGATACTCAACTTCGTACGAGTTCAACAACTTCAAGAACTCTTTGAAGTCGTTCGGAAGCTCGATGGCCATAGTTGATCTGACGCAGGCGCTGGATGTGGTCGATACGTTCCTGGGGGGTACGCGACAGCCAAAAAGACAACTCATCAGAGTCGCTGTCTAGTGCAACAACTGAAAAAGAATTGCGATCTATGCTGTCGCTGGAGAGTTCGTAAGCCATAGCCACATTATAACATAGTAGCGACACAAGGTCCGGCGGTAGCTCGCATTGTCAGGAGTGCGTTCACGCCTCGGGCGTGCCGGCACATACCTCCCGCGTACACCTCCCGATCCGGCGACCTTCCCGCGTAGCCGCACCCTAAGTGCCCGCCTTGCGATACGCCCACGTGCCCGTCGTTTCCGTGCAATCTGTGCGACTGGCGGCCAGCGCGCAACTGACACCCGTAGGTGACAAGGTCCGGCGCACGCATGCCTCATGCGCCGCATCCTCCCTTACGCTCGAACCTTGTGCGCCCCGCCCTGCAGCCCACCCCGCCGTAGCATGCCTACCAGGTAGTATAACCGCCGTCGACAAGCAGGTTGCTGCCCGTCGTAAAGCTCGAGGCGTCGGACGCCAGGAAATAGACCGCCTGCGCGATCTCCATCGGCGTCGCAATCCGGTCCATGGGCGACATGAAGTGCCAGGTCTTCGCCCAGTCAGGGAAGTTGTGATAGCTGCCCAGCGTCATCTCGGTGGCGACATAGCCGGGGGACACGGCGTTGACCCGGATCCCGTGCGGCGCCCATTCCGCCGCCAGCGACTTGGTGAGGTGGATGACCCCGGCCTTGGCGGCGTTGTAGGCGGCCTGCGGCTGCGGCTTGTTGACGATCACGCCCGACATCGAGGCGATGTTGACGATCGCCCCCGCCTTCTGCTGGATCATATAGCGGCCCACCGCCCGGCACGACCAGAACACGCCGTTCAAATCGATGTCGATCACCCGCAGCCAGTCGTCGTCGCTGGTCTCTTCCGCCGCCACGCAGTGGGCGATGCCGGCGTTGCTCACCAGGATATCGATCCGCCCGAAATGCTCCATCACCTGCGCGGCCATCGCATCCACGTTAGCCGAACTGCGCACGTTGGTCGGCACCGAAATGGCCTCGCGGCCGAGGGCACGGATCTCGGCCGCAGCATCTTCGCCCGTGGCGGGGTCCAGTTCCGCAATGGCGATGTGCGCCCCGGCGCCGGCCAGCACGCGTGCCGTCTCACGCCCGATGCCCCTGCCGCCGCCCGTAATCACGGCGACACGCCCGGTCAGATCCATCAAATTCGCAGCCACGATCGTATTCCTTTCTCGGTTGGAAAGCGGGAAGCCTGGCGTCGCCCGGGGTTGTGCTGCGCCCAGGTATTATAGCGGCGAAGATGTCTGAACCTTGATTCGCAGGATTTATGCGATGCACATGATGGATGGGCGGTTGGAGTCACCGCCGATGATGCCGTCGTTTTTTCGTTCGCGTTGTGGTGCAGCGTTGTGGGGCTTTGTTGGCAACCGGCACAACGTCTACAACCGCACAACGTCTACAACCAGTCTACAACCTCTACAACCTCTACAACCTCTACAACCTCTACAACCTCTACAACCTCTACAACCTCTACAACCTCTACAACCGGTGCCGCGCCTGGATGCTGCGGGGCGGGCGACGCTTCACCCAGTGTGTAGGAGCCGCCGTCGGGCGGTGTTGTGTTGCGTTGTAGTACCCCGTGTTCTACTGGTACACTACAACGGTACAACGTCTACAACGGGTACAACGTCTACAACCGGTACAACGTCTACAACCGGTACAACCTCTACAACCGGCTACAGGGACGCGGGCGGTGAGGCTGCGGCGACGGGCGGCACGAGGGTATATTCGTAGCCTCTTGCGCCTTGGCCGCACGCCAGGGCGCCGCGCTCGCACAAGCTTCTGCAGCCGGTTGTACAGGTTGCTCTTGTCCTGGCCGAGATGCGCGACGAGCTGGCTGAGCGTGGCGCGCCCCAGCTCGCCGACCGCGTCGATGGCCTCGCGCTCGCGCAGGGTGTAGATGGCCCTTCGCCCCCGCCGCCCCCTGCTTGAGATTCCAGCAGAAGGCCTCGGGATCCCACTCGAGGGCGAGCTCGCTGTCGCCAAAGTCGCGGCCGCTGAGCTTGAGCCTGGCCTCGTTTTGGTTGTGGCGGCGGTAAAGACCCATGGCGCAGTCGACCACGCCGGCCTTGGCGGTGCTGCCCATGATGTCGTCGATGGGGTCGGCATCCAGCGTGGTGCGGGCACTCTTGCGGTGGTGGTCGACGAGGAGGATCGCCGCCCCGTGCTCGGCGGCGAGACGCTGGAGCGCGCCCATGGTGCGCGTCATCTCCTGCTGGTCCATCTGGTCGCCGCGGCCGAGGATGCGGCTGAAGGTGTCGATGATGATGAGATTGTAGCCCTCGCGATCCATCGCCTCGCGCAGGTCGGCGAGACCGTGGTCGCTCAGCGGCTACCAGTCGATCATGATGTCGACCTCGCCGCATTCCTGGAGCTCGGGAATCCGCCCGCCGTACACGCCCGCCAGCAGCTTCTTGAGCCGGTCGGCAAGACGGTACTCGGTATCTTCGAGCCCCAGAAAGAGCACCTTGAGCTCGCGGCACGGCCTGGCCGAGCACCGTGCCGCCGAGATAGGCGGCCAGGGCGATCTGGAGCGCCAGCCACGACTTGCCTTCCTTGGGGCGGCCGGCGAGAATCGTGAGGCCGACGGGGATGAGACCGGGGATCACGAACTTGAGCGGCGGGTAGTTGGCGGTGAGCAGCTCGCGCATCTTGAAGGACTTGCGCGGGGCATCCACGTCGCCCGCCATCAGCTGGAGCAGCTGGTCGTCCACCCGCACGAGTGAGCGGTAGACGGTGGTCACGGCCTGCGTGCCCCGCCGCCCGGCGTCCTGCTCGGCCGTGGCGCTGGCCTTGCCTTCGGCATAGGCCTCGCGCAGCAGCCGCACGGTCTCGGCCCAGGGGCCGTAGCTCGGCGAGCGGTATGGCGGCGAAGGTGTCCGCTGCGGCGCCGTCGAGCAGCTGGCGGATGACCTGCCGGGCGAACTGGCCCGTAGTCGTCGGTGCAGTGGCAGCAAACGGCGTGAGGCGCGGGCCGGGTAGGGGCGAGCAGGAGAAATTAGCGGTCGGTGTGGGATTCATGCGATTGTTCCTCGGGATTCCAGACCTGCGATCGGGGACTTGGCGAGGTAGATGAGGCGGGAAATGCCTGGTGTGAATTATAACTCGGAAGCACTGGTTGGCCCAATTTCCGGGGCCTTTTGTTTAGCTAAATATTCAGGATCAGCCATGGGGCCGGGCGCCACTCCTACCTGAATAGAACACACTTCGCCGTTTAATCTAAACTCCATTTACACATGCTAAAAAATTTATGTGCAAATTCGGTTGCATTTCCCCTAAAAACGTGCAACGATAGACATTACGGACATATTATGGACTAACAGAACAAAGGTGAAAGGAACAATCATGGCTGGCGTGCGTGAGATGCAAGATCAGGTGGCCGTGGCCGGCGCGGACCAGGCTGTGGGAGCAGTGGCCGCACGAGCCGGAGCTGTGGTATGGCCGGTTCAAGGTGTATTTGGCGCTGGGGCCGACGCGCAGCGTGAGCGCAACGGAGCGTGCGTTGGCCCCAGCGCCCGCCAGGCAGAAGCATGGATCGAACGGGCGTTGGTCGGGAACTGCCCAGCAGTGGTACTGGCGCGACCGGGCCCACGCCTGGGACGTGCACCAGCGTGAGCTGCTGGCGCTCAGCGAGCGCAACCGGCGCCTGGCACTGCGTGACCGCCGCATCGAGCTGATCGAGGACCAGCTCGATGTCGTCTGCGAGCTGCTCGACCGGCCAACCTCACTGCGGTCGACGAGCAGCAGGCGCGCGCCTGGCTGCCCCAGATGCGGGTGTTCCTGCTCGATCTGCTGGCGGCCGAGCGCAAGGAGTTCGAGCGCGGCGACTACGAACGTGACGACCCTGCCAACCACCTCACCATTACGGCCGACGACCTGCGTGCCGCCCAACGCGCGTACGATGCCCAAGCTGTCGCCGAGCAAAACGAGCGGCCGGAGCTTGCGCGGCTCCCCCGTTGCCCTGCAAAGCCCGCCGTGGACAATTGTCGGGCAGGCCGCACCCTCCTGGTCTGCAACGGTCCGGACGGCAGTCTGCTCTTGGACCAGGCTGCACTGTGCGCCGTGCGCGCCGCCACGGGGCTCAAGTTCATGCGTGTGCTCGACGTTACCCAGAGGAAGTTCGCCGCAGCGCTGCGGCGGGAACACAGCCTGGGGCGGCCGATCGAGCTGCTGCACGTGGCGCTGCCAGCCACCCCTGCAGGCATCCAGTTCGCCGACGGCCTGGCCGACGGCAGCTGGCTGAGTCCACGGCTTGGCCGGGGTGCGCATCCTGCTGCTCGCCGCCTGGGAGGGTGACGGTAGCGGCGACTGGCTGCAGGCGGTGCCGCACGTCATCACCCTGCGCGCGGGCATCGCCCCCGCAGACGCCGCCGTTCTCACCGAGCGCTTCTGGCACAACATCGGGCTAGACTTGGAGCCAGGCCCGGCGCTGGACGAAGCGCTGACGCACTGCCCGCCGGCGGCGAGTGCGTATGTGGCGAGGTACTGGTAAGCAGGTCTACTGTTCACTCGCCCCCATCCGCCCGGGTTGCGCCATCATGTATCCCCACCCGTCGACGTCGGGCGGCTCGATGCCCAGCTGCGCCAGGATGGTCGTGATGTTGGTCCGGTGCTCGACGCCGTGGTTGACCGCCTGGATAAAGAGCGCGGCGGCCCTGTAGCGGTGGACCTGCCCGTCCCATTCCTGCTCGATCACACCGGCCGGATCCAGCTGCTCGGCGGCAGCCACCAACGCGCTGCCGACTTGATCCGCATACGGCCGCATAGCCGTCAGTGTGGGACGGCTGTCCCAGGCGAATGGCGGCTCCAGCCGCACGTTGGCCAACCTGCGGTAGTAGCCCGCCTCGGAGCGGATGACGTGCACGAAGGTGTCGTAGATCGTGCCAAAGCTGCCCGGCAGCCCGCTCTCCAGCTGCTCGTCGCTGAGCCCGATACAGGCGTCGATCAGCACAAGGTTGGCCCAGCGGTTGTAATACATGAATTCTGCTGTCATGGTGGACTGCGTAAGTGCCATGGTGGCCTCCTTAGGTAAGTGCGGGGAGATCGGCGTGCGAAAAGCGATATGACCAGTATATGCCATGCGGCCGAGATATAGTCCAGCAACCCGCGCCCCGGGCGGCGCCTATTGAGTAGGTTGAAACCGCGAGGCGGCCAGGGCCTGGGTGTGCAGGGCCACCACGACCGCCTCGATTGCCTCGGCCGCAGGGGCGTCGGGCAGGGTGCTGGCGGCCTCCGCCGCAATCAGCTCCGCTGCGCAGCCCGGCAACCAGCGCCATCAGTTCGGGGTAGGTGTAGCGGCCGCCCAGCACCTCGCGCAGCCACGCTGCCTCGGGACGATGCACGCGCAGCACCTGCTCGCGGAGAATTTCGATGCCCATGTTGTAGAGCCGGAGCAGATGCGCCGCATGCTTGGTGTCGTAACCAAAACGCTCCTCCGTTGCCGCACGCTCGGGGTTGCGGTTGGCACGCCAATGGACGTAGTTCTG
Organism: uncultured Chloroflexia bacterium; assembly: GCA_963701415.1. Taxonomy (GTDB): domain Bacteria; phylum Chloroflexota; class Anaerolineae; order Caldilineales; family Caldilineaceae; genus Fredericiella. The sequence goes on along the minus strand of CAVPAH010000009.1, from coordinate 146,232 downwards.
CCAATGCTTGAGCGCGTTGTGATAGGCACGCTCCATGTGCGTATTGGGAAAACGAAAGCCACCCTTGGGGTTGCGCGTGGCGCCGAATTCCGGCGGCGTGGGCTGATGGTCGGGTGGGTCGTGCAGCCAACGGTAGTGGGTCTCCATGCGCTTCAGCTGGTCTTCAGCATAGCCGGCGTAGGTGCGCGCCACCTTGCGCGACAGGAACTCGGCCCGCAGCGCCCGCAGCGCCCGACCATATTCGTCGATATAGAGCACGTGTGGGTCTTCGACCCAAAGGATGTCGAGCATGTTGGGGTTATTTGCCAGCGCCAGCTCGACAAACTTGGCCAGGCTGTAGATCACGACGTCGGCCGCACGGTCTTCGTACTGGTCAAACTTGCTCAAACCGACCAGGTAGCGGGCAGGTGGAACGCAAACGCCGCGCACGTCGACGTCGCTGTTGGGACCGGCCGTGCCAAACGCCTGGCTGCCCCAGACTACCTTGAGAATCGTGTTCGTCTCGACCCAATCCATGCTTGCTCCCCGTGCAGCGCTCAGGCGCAGGCGGCATTTGACGCAGCACGCACGCGCAGGACAAAGTCGTCCAGCGCCGCATAATTGGTGGGCGCGTCGGGCAGCGTGCTGGCGTTGTAGGCATCCTCAAGCTCCCGCTGCAGGCGGGTAAGGGTGCGATCATGTTCTTCCACGTCGAGCAGCACGGCGATGTGCTCGGCGCCCTTGGCGGCGATCAGGTCCAGCAGCTGCTCCATGTCATATAGCGGGGCGAGCGCTGACAAATCGGCGACGACTTCGCCGGTGCGCAGCAGGTGAATGCCGGTCAGGCTCACCCGGTAGGCGTAGAGCAGCGGCTTGATGCGGCCGGCGCCCCCCAGCGCTTCCTTGCGCCATTCCTGCCATTTGCCCTCGGCGTAGTTGGCGTAGGCGTGATAGGCATGGCGGGCGATGCCGCCGGCGCGCATGATGGCCCGCAGCTCGGCAGCCCAGGGGGTGTCGACCACGACCAGCGGCGCAAACAGCTGCTCAAGATAGTTGCCGTTCTGGCGCAGCAGCAGCGTGACGAATTTTTTCAGATCGTGGCTTACCAGATCCACTTCGACGCCGTCTACCCACCAGCTGCGGTTGACCGTCAAGCGTGGTTCGTCGAGCCGCAGGAAGCTTGCAGCCGGCAGGATGTGGCAGGCGCGCAAGTCGACATCGCTGTCGGGCGACGGAAAGCCGTAGAGGTGGGCGCCGCTGATGCTGGCAAACAGGAGCGGGAACGGCAGTTCGGTGTGTAGAATCGGCGCAAAGGCGCAGGCATCAAAGCCGGTATTCATGAAGACGCACTTTCGCGTGCAAGCGACAATCGTCTGGCGTGTGGAATGATAGGCGAAGCCGATCGCTCCAATTATGCTGCGGCCGCAGTTAGTGGGCAAATAAACACCTGGCGCAGCACTTGCGCTGCACAAGCAGGTAGGATATTGTAGCAGAACACATGTGCGGATTTGCCGGCTTGCTTTGTGGCGAAATAGGGAGGAACAACGATGGGTAAGGTAGTGACGAGTCTGACCATGTCGCTCGACGGCTTCATTGCCGGACCCGGCGGTGATGTGCGGGCGCTGTTTGGCTGGTACTTTAGCGGCGACGTCGAGGTCCGCATGGAAGGGGGCGGGCCGGTGTTCAAGCTGTCGCAGGCCTCCGCCGCGGTGTTTCAAGAGTCCATAAATCGAGCGGGCGCGATGGTGACCGGGCGACGCGATTTTGATGTTTCCCACGCTTGGGGTGGCCGGCCGCCGATCGACGTGCCGACCTTTATTGTTACCCATTCCGTGCCACAGGAGTGGGCGGGAGAGGGATCGCCGTTTACCTTTGTCACCGATGGTGTCGCCAGCGCGCTGGCGCAGGCAAAGGAGGCGGCAGGCGAAAAGGACGTCGACGTGGGGGGCTCGACCATCGTCCAGCAGTGCCTGCAGGGCGGCTGGTTGGACGAAATCGAAATTCACCTGGCGCCGGTGCTGCTGGGGACAGGGGTGCGCTTGTTTGACCACCTGGGAACGGAACTGCGGGCGCTCGAAATTCTGCGGGTGGTCGATACGCCACAGGTGACCCACTTGCGTTATCGCGTAGTGAAGTAGGGGCTCGAAAGCAAAAACCCCAGGCGCCTACTAGGGATGAGACGCCTGGGGTTGAGGGACGGAAACGAAGAGCTTACTTCAACTCGTTGCGGGTATACCCAAGGATCTCGCGGGCGACGACGAGGGTGTTGACCTGGCCGGTGCCTTCGTAGATGTCGTTGATCTTGGCGTCGCGCATCCACTTTTCGACGAGAAACTCGGTGCTGTAGCCGAGCGGGCCGAGCAGCTCGACGGCCTTCTGCGAAACCCACGTCACAGCCTTGCCGGCCTTGACCTTGGCCATCGACGACTCGAGCTTGTTCTCTTCCTTGGCGTCAAGCAGCGCCGTGGCCTTGAGCGTCAGCAGCCAGGCGGCCTTGAGCTGGGCCTCCATCTCGAGCAGGTCGACCTGCACGCTGGTGAGCTTGTGGCGCGGCTTGCCATACTCCATCCGGACGCCTTCCTTGGCCAGCGTGTCGCGCGTGAACTCGAAGGCGGCGCGGCCAATGCCGATGGCGCTGGCGGCGACGATCGGGCGGGTGGTGTCAAAGGTCTTCATGGCACCCTTGAACCCCTTGTTGCCCTCGCCGGTCTTGACCTCGGCGTCGCCCAGGATGTTGTCGGCCGGGATGCGGGCGTTGTCAAAGATGATGGTGGCAGTGTCGCTGGCGCGGATGCCCAGCTTCTCCTCGACCTTGGCGATGATCACGCCCGGCGTGCCCGCCTCGACGACGAAGGGCTTCATACCGGCGCGGCCGGCCTTCTTGTCGATGGTGGCCCAGACGACGACGAGCCCGTCGGATTCTTCGAGCGCCAGCTTGCCGCTGGTGCAGAAGATCTTCTGGCCGTTGAGCACCCACTCGTTGGTTTTGGCGTCGAAGGTGGCGGTCGTCTGGATGTTGCCCGTGTCCGAACCGGCCTGCGGCTCGGTCATGGCCATGGCGCCCCACTTGGGCCCGCCCTCGGTAAAGCGGGTGAGAAAGCGGTCGATCTGCTCGGGCGTACCCACGGCATTGATGGCCGCGCCGCCCAGCATGCCGGCGGGCAGGCACAGGTACTGGCCGGCATCACCCCAGCTCAACATCTCGAGCATGTGGATCAGGAACAGCGTGCCGATCGCCGGCTTCTTCTCTTCGTCAGGTGAGGCCTGCGGGCATCCATGCACGGCAATGCCGCCATGCCCATTGCCGTTGACCTTCTCGGCCATCGTGGCCGCCTTCTTGGCGGCTGTGCGCGCCTTGGCCGCGGCGATGTTGGCCTTTTCCATCTCCTGCATCTGCGGCAGCATCATGTTGACAAAGCGGGTGGGCCGCTCGTGCTCGTTGTCATCCAAGCGGCGGCTCTCGGGCCGCATGACGTTCTCCGCCACCAGCTGTACGCCGCGCAGCTGCTTCTCTATCGTCTCAGGCAGTTTGAATTCGATTGCCATGGTTGTGTTCTCCGTTATCGCCCTATCACCCAATCACCGCGCCATCCAACGTCGTAAACCCACGCCCATTCCGCAGCCAGAGTTCGACAGGATGGTCGCGGACGTAGCCGTGGCCGCCGAGGACCTGCACGGCGCCGTCGGTCACTTCCAACACCATCTTGTCGGCATACTGCTTGGCCAGGTAAGCGGCCTTGCTGGCATCTTCGTCGCTGTCGTACTTGTAGGCCGCTTCCCACACCATCAGGCGCGTGGCTTCGAGTTCGATGCGCATGTTGGCCAGCAGGAAGGCAATGCTCTGGCGATGGGCGATGGGCTCGCCAAAGGCGACGCGCGTCTTGGCATACTCGACGGCGTACTCATAAGCGGCACGGGCCTGGCCCACGGCCAGGGCGGCGAGCGTGATGCGGCTGAGCGTCAGCAGCTTCTGAATGCGGATGCCCTTGAGCCCGCCCAGGCGGTTGGCCTTGGGCACGCTCACATTCTCGAACTCGACCTCAAACAGCTCCAGCGCCTGCATCCCCATCAGCTTGACGCGCTTGCCCACCTTGATGCCGGGCGTATCGGCAGGGACGATATAGGCCTGCGTGGTGCCGCCCTCGTCGGCGTAGACCAGAAACAGCTCGGCCTTGTCGGCCAGCGGCACGTAGGTCTTCTTGCCGTTGATGACGAAGTTGTCCCCTTCCTTGACCGCCGTCGTCTTGAGTTCGGCGGGGTCAAACTGCACGAGGGGCTCGACGAGTGCCGCCGTGGCCTTGGGGAACTTCTCGTCACAGAATTTTTCCAGGTACTGTTCCTTCTGCTTGTCGTTGCCAAACTGGGCCACAGGCAGGGCAAACAGGTTGGGGGTGAGCAGGTGGAGCGTGATGCCCAGGTCGCCCCAGGCCAGCTCTTCGAGGTAGAGGGCGCTGGTCAGCGCCGAGTACTCGCCATAGCCGCCATATTGGGCGTCGATAGCGCCCGGCAGCAGCCCAATCTCCCAGCCCATCTGCACCACGTTCTGGGGCACATGCTTGGACTCCTCCGCCTCGCGGTAGACGCTGCGCAGATTCTTTTCGGCAAAGCGGCGCACAGTCTCCACGAGCATTTTTTGTTCGGATGTCATGTCAAACGAATACATAGCTGCTCCGTGTTGAGTTCATGTCAGTCTGTCGACGCCTTCGGGGCCCGGAGGTGCAAACGTGGGGCGGGAAGGCGTGTTCAGCGTACGCGCAATATGTTTTGTAGTGGTTGCAAGTCCGTTGAGGTAACTTGCTTAAAAACGGTCTGCCCCCAATAATGCAGCAGATGAACTACCTAGTACAGGAGGAACGGTTGGTGGGGGCATGCAGCAGCTTGCCGCACGAACAGCGCGGCAGATGGGAAGGCCCTGCATGCCCGTAACCACAGCGACGGCCGCCGACCTCCCAGCAGTGAAGGCGCTGATCCGCGCCGCTACCCGCAGCCAGATCGGTATCGGCGACGAAGATCTTGCCGCGCTGGTGGACACAGGCAGTGTGCTCCTAGCGACTGCGACAGACGCTGCGCACCCGCCGCAGCGCAACCCGATCGATGCCATGGCGGCGTTTTACTACGAACCACGCCCCGCCAGCCTACCGGCCGCGGAGCCGGACCGGGTCTTTTTGCGCGCCGCCGCATTCCGCAACGGCGTGTCGCCCAGCTCGGCACTGCATGAACTGCTGGACACGTGGTACGGGGCACCGGCGCCCCGCACGCGGCTCCTGATCGCCTATGGCGGCGAACCCTGGTACAACCGCTCGCTGCTGGCGGCGGGCTGCGTGCTGGCCGAAGAAGTGATCTTTTTTGAGCTGCCGCACCTGGACCGCAGCGCGCCGGAACTGCATGTGCCGCCGGCCCCTCGGCAGTCCGCGCAGCAGTTCGTTCTGCCACGATTGCCGATATCGGCGACCTGGCGCTGCTGGATGCTGCATGCTTCAACGTGCTGTGGCACATGGGCCCTGCCGACCTGCGCCAGTTGGTGCTGTTTGGGCACCTGACGCTCGCGGAGATGGAGGGGAGCCTGGCCGGCTATCTGGCACTGACGATACGCGGCAGTATCGCCCAGGTGGCCCGGCTGGCCGTCCATCCGGCCTGGAGCGGCCACGGCATCGGCCGCCAGCTGCTGGCCGGCGGCCTGGGGGCAGCAAGCGATCTGGGCTGCCGGAGCGCGGTGCTCAACACGCAGGCCGACAACCAGCGAGCCCAGGCCCTCTATCACTCACTTGGCTTTCATCCCACCGGAGAACGATTTGAGGTGTACACGCGGCTGGCACCGGCTGCGTAGGATCGAACGGGCAGTTCGCACGCGCCTGCGCTGAGCGTGTTAAGCCTTTGACTGCGGCGGAGGAGCGGGCAATAGGTGCTCCCTACCCATTTCAGTGTCACCGGGCAGCGGCTGACAAGCGGAGCCCGACTGGCCGGGTTGGCGGGTTCCTCCCCACATGAGCGGCATCAGAAAGGCTGTCAGCAAGGCGACCGCAATGATCCACCAGGCAAACAACGCCTTGTCCGCACCAGGGAACAGGAGCAGAACAGGCGACGTGATCAGGCCGAGGAGGATACCCACCACTGCCCCAGCGTACCGCGCGTCGATAGTCGACCAGCAGCGCCAGCAGCGCAGCCGTAACTGCGATAGAGATCAGCAGCCAGTGGGGGCTCCAGCTGTTCCAGATACTGATACCAGAGATAAAAGCCGGGACAACTAGAATGGCGGGAACCAGCATCCACGAGGCTATATGGCGGTGAGTCACGTACTTCATATGACCTCAACGTGAAATCCTCGGGGAGTGTTCGCGGCAAACACGCGGGTGCATACACTAGCGAGTTTACCATGACTGGGGAATATGTAAGCTGACGATCGGCTTGCGTTTTGGCGGCGTGTTGTGTACGTACGGCAATGTTATGGTACAATTGTCGGCGCAACAAAATAGCGCTGACACTGTATTGCGAGAGAGAACCGGCAGTCCTCCCTACCGTCCGGTCGCCGAAGGTGCAAGCGTTGGGCGGCGAGCCACACGCCCGGCGTGACACTCTCAGGCAAAAGGATCGCAGTTCGGCAGCAGCTCTGGAAAGCGCCACCGGCGACACGCGAGAGCGTGCCGGCTTGGCCACCCATGGGGCAAGATGGGCCTGCTCAGGCCCGTCCAATCTCTCAGGTCCAAGACAGAGCCGACGGGCATCCATTCGGATTGCCCGTTTTTTGTGCGTTCTCACGGCAATTCAGCTGCCATTTCATTTACGTTTCAATGGAGAGCGAAAATGACCACACCTTCGGTCGAGACACCTGCCCCTGCCGCCTTCAGCCTGGACTCTGACCCGGCCGCGCTGCTGGCGCCGCTCGATACCTTTGCGCGCCGGCACCTCGGCCCGTCGGGGCTGGACCTGGAGCGCATGCTCGAGGTGCTGGGCGTGCCCTCCCTCGATGCCCTGATCGACGAGACCGTGCCTGCCAATATCCGCCTGGCCAAGCCGCTGCAGCTCGATGCACCGCGCAGCGAGTCGCAGGCACTGGCCGACCTGCGCGCCATTGCAGCAGGCAACCGCGTCTACCGCTCGCTGATCGGCATGGGCTACTACGACACGCTCACCCCCGGCGTGATCCAGCGCAACATCCTGGAGAACCCCGGCTGGTACACGCAGTACACCCCCTACCAGGCCGAGATCGCCCAGGGCCGGTTGGAGGCGCTGCTCAACTACCAGACCATGGTGGCCGACCTGACGGGCATGGATATTGCCAATGCGTCGCTGCTCGACGAGGGCACGGCCGCCGCCGAGGCGATGACGATGTGCAAGCGCGGGCAGAAACGCGGACACAACGGCAATACCTTCTTTGTGTCCGACAAGTGCCATCCCGCAGACGATCGACGTAGTGCGCACACGCGCCGAACCGTTGGGATTCACGGTTGTCGTCGGCGACGCGCAGCAGCTATGACTTTGCCGAGGCATTTGGCGCACTCGTCCAGTACCCGGACACGGAAGGCAATATCGAAGCGTGGGACGAGTTCTGTGCCCGTGCGCATGCCGCAGGCGCGCTCGTAGTCGTCGCAGCCGATTTGCTGGCGCTGACGCTGCTGCGGGCGCCTGGTGAGTTTGGCGCCGATATTGCGGTGGGCAACTCGCAGCGTTTTGGCGTGCCGTTCGGCTATGGCGGCCCGCATGCGGCCTTTATGGCGACACGCGATGAGTACAAGCGTGTCATGCCCGGCCGTCTGGTGGGCGTCTCACAAGATGCCGAGGGCCGGCCGGCTATGCGACTTTCGCTGCAGACACGCGAGCAGCATATCCGCCGCGAAAAGGCGACTTCCAACATCTGCACGGCACAGGTGCTGCTGGCCGTCATGGCGTCGATGTACGCGGTATATCACGGGCCGGAAGGGCTGCGCCGGATTGCCCAGCGCACGCACCTCCTGACCGAGATGCTGCGCACTCGCCTCGAGCAGCTTGGCTACACGTGTTAACCAAGGCCCCGTGTTTGACACACTCAAGGTCAGTGGCAAAAACGATGTCTGGCCACGCAGCCAACAAGAAATCGTGCAGTCCGCTCTAAACAGGCAAATCAATCTGCGCAAGTATAGCGACGGCGCGGTCGGCATAGCGCTAGACGAGGCGACCACGGTCGACGTATTGCGCGCTGTGTTAGCCGCCTTTGGCGACGAAGCATCTATCGACTTCGCAGGCCTGGCGCGCCAGGTGAGTGCGGGCTATGGCGAACCCCATGCGCGTACGAGCACCTACCTGACACATCCCGTGTTCAACTCCTATCATACCGAGCATGAAATGCTGCGCTACATCAAGCGGCTCGAGGCGCGGGACCTGTCGCTGACGCACTCGATGATCTCGCTTGGTTCGTGCACGATGAAGCTCAACGCCACCACCGAAATGATCCCGGTGACATGGCCGGAGTTTGGCCGAATCCACCCGTTTGCGCCCGCAGAACAGGCAGGGGGCTATCGTGAGCTGTTTGCCCAACTGGAAAAGTGGCTGGCAGAGATCACCGGGTTTGCCGCCGTGTCGCTGCAGCCCAATGCGGGTTCGCAAGGCGAGTATGCCGGGCTGCTCACCATCCGCGGCTACCACGCCGCCGCGGGGAGAGCCACCGCCACATCTGCCTGATTCCATCGTCGGCGCACGGTACCAACCCGGCGAGCGCCGTGATGGCCGGCATGGAAGTCGTCGTGGTCGCCTGTGACGAGCAGGGCAACGTCGACCTGCCCGACCTGCGCGCCAAGGTTGAACAGCACAAGGACGAGCTGGCGGCGCTGATGGTGACCTATCCCTCGACACACGGTGTATTTGAGGAAGCGATCGTCGACATCTGCAAGCTGGTGCACGCCGCCGGCGGGCAGGTATATATGGACGGCGCCAACATGAACGCCCAGGTTGGGCTGACCAGCCCCGGCCGCATTGGTGCGGACGTGTGCCACCTCAACCTGCACAAGACCTTCTGCATCCCGCATGGCGGCGGCGGCCCCGGCATGGGGCCGATCTGCGTGGCGAGCCACCTGGCGCCTTTCCTCCCCGGCAGCGCCGTCGTCGGCGGCGTGGGGGGTGCCGAGTCGGTGGGCAGCGTCTCGGCGGCCCCGTGGGGCAGTGCCAGCATCCTGCCGATCTCCTATGCCTACATCGCGATGATGGGTGGCGAGGGGCTCACGCTGGCTACGAAGACGGCCATTCTCAACGCCAACTATGTTGCCAAGCGGCTGGAGCCATATTACCCCGTGCTGTACAAGGGAGCACATGGGCGCGTGGCGCACGAATGCATCATCGACACGCGACCGCTCAAGGACCTGGCCGGCATCGAGGCAGAGGACATTGCCAAGCGGCTGATGGACTATGGCTTCCATGCGCCGACGATGTCGTTCCCCGTGCCGGGCACGTTGATGATCGAGCCGACCGAGAGCGAATCGCTGGCGGAGCTGGAGCGCTTCTGCCAGGCGATGATCGCGATCCGCGAAGAAATACAGGCAGTGGCCGAGGGGCGGCTGGATCGCACCGACAATCCCCTCAAGCACGCGCCGCATACCGCGGCGGTGGTCACCGGCGAGTGGAACCGGTCCTACAGCCGCGAATTAGCCGCCTTCCCGGCGCCATGGGTACGGGAGCGCAAATTCTGGCCCTATGTGTCACGGATTGACAACGTGTATGGGGACCGCAACCTGGTGTGCGCGTGCTTGCCGGTAGAGGCATACGCGTAGGGAGTGTGACAGCCATGTCCCCGGACCGACGAACCGATGTTTCGCGTAGAGGTCCCGGTCGGAGCCAGCAACGGCGGGCTAGAACACAGCGCTCGTATCGGGCGGGGCGAGCTGCTCTAGGGGAATCATCTGTACGTCTTCAGGGGTTTCGAAGAGCATTTCGTCGTTAAAGTCGGCGTACTCGCCGCTGAAGCTGAAGGAGATTGCCGGCTGGGCGTCGCCCATGGCATCGGCAACTGACGGATCGCTCATGGCGGCAAACTGCATTACCGAGGCAAGGTCCCACGAGAAATCAAAGGCTTGGGAGTACAGCATTTTGTCCTCCAGCCCGATCTCCGTCTGAGCACTCATCTCCAGATCGCGGAAGAGCATCGGGGCGACGAAGTTCAGCATGGTGATGCCTTCTTCGACGTCGCTGGCCGACATGTCTTCGCCTGCCGCAGTGAGCGTATTTTCCACGGCAGTGCGGAAGGAGTCGCTGGTCAGGAAGCCGATGATGTCAAACGTGTAGGAGAACACCGCACCTTCCTGATCGCCAAGGTCGGTATCATCCAGCCGTTCCACGCTAATATACTGCTTCATCTCTTCCATAAACTGGGACATCGCCAGGGCGGCGGCAGCGCTGGCAGCAGCCGGATCCCCTTCCATGCTGTCCTGCTGCATCTGCATTTCGAGCAGCCCGACATAGTCGATGCCGATCCAGTCAGAGGTGATCTCTTCTGCCATCGAGGGGTCAAGGGCGCGTAAATCGGCGACGTTGATGTACATGGTGCCGTCGATGAGGCGCATCTCGATGGCGAAGGTTTCGGGCATCGGCACGTCCGAATCCTGCGAGATAGCGTCGGCCAGTTCAGGCGGCACCGTGTAATGGAACGTTATGTCAAAATCCATTCCTCCGAACAGGTCACGCAGCATATCCGGCATGTTGCCACCCATCGCTTCGGCGTCGGCGACGGATCCTCCGAGCATGAGCGATCTCATTTGCTGGGCGACAGCCTTGGCGGCCTCGTCCATGGCAAAGCTGCCGTCAAATTGCACGTTCATGGCCAGCGGATCGGCCGGCATATCAGGGATGCCGGTCATGCTGAAGTCGGCGGATGCGGCGATCGAATAGGAGGAAAGGTCGCGCATGGCCAGGTTCGACTCTTCGATCAACGCACAGTCTGCCGCGGGCAGATCGCCGCAGATGACGGGCGAGGATGAGCTATCGTCTTGCGCAAAAACGGGCAGGGCGACGAGCAGCGGCAGCAGCGCCGCCAGGATGGCACAGATCAGCCTGTGTAGCATAGGGGTGTCGGCTCCTTCGCAAGATAGAACGTAAGGTTGATAAAGAGACAACGCCGGCGATCGGATGATCGCCGGCGTTGCTTTCCACTACGGTGTTACGCTGCGATGTGGCGCTACGGCGTTACAATCGGTAGAAACCGAGTTTCTGTGAGAAACTCGGTTTCTTGTGTTGCTTACCGCTACTGGGCAGGCTGGGCGTAGAAGGACTCGGCCGGGAGCAGCATGGCATCGGCCGGGGCTTCCACCGACTGCTCGGCGTTGAAGTCGGAATTGTCAACGCTCGTGGTGAAGCTGAGCGCAACGGGCTTGCTGGCATCGATGCCGGCCGGAAGCTGACCGCTCATAGCCGCCATCTGCAGCAGGCCGGAGAGATCCCAGCTGAATTCGCTGGAGCTGTTCGTGACATGGCTGTCGGCGTCGATCGTCGTCGAGTTGCTGATAATCAGGTCGGCGAAGATCATCGGGGCCATCATGCCCAGCATGGGCAGGTTGGCTTCGATGTCGGCGGCAGTCAGGCCGGACTCGGCAAAGGCGCCGGAGTCGGCCAGGCCCTTAACCATGTCGGCGAACTCGGGGCTGGCGACGAGGCTGGCCACGTCGATGCTGGTGGTGAAGACGGATGCGCCGTCGGCGCCTTCGCTCTTCTCCACACTCATGAACTGCTCAAACGCCTGCGGGTTCATCAGCATGCTGGAGAGACCGAGGGAAGCGGCCGTGGTCGCGTCAAGATTGGCCGGGTCCATCTGGGCAGCAGCCTCCTTGAACACGCCCGCGTCGACCTGCGCCTGCAGCAGCTCGCCGACCGGGATGCCGATCCAGCCTTCCGGTGCGCCCAGGTCCGTGAACGCGCTCAGGTCGAGGTACAGAACACCGTCGGCCAGAATCACGCCCACCGAAGCGCTCGCCGGGATGGGCATGCCAGCCTGGACAGTCAGTGCATCGGCTAGTTCCGGCGTCATGTCGGCATTGATCGTTGCGTCAACGCTCCAGCCCTGGATGAGGTCGGCCAGAGGCTGGGCGTCTTCGGCCAGGGCAGCCATAATGGCCTGCTGATCCTTGCCAACGAGGCCTTGGGCAGCAGCCAAAGCAGACTCGTCCATCACGAAAGCGCCGTCAACGCCAACATTCACGTCAGTCGGGTCGGCGGGCAGGCCAGGGATGCCGGAGATATTGGCATTATAGGTGGCCGACGACTGATAGGAAGTTACTTCCATCATCGCAGCCTGGGCATCCTTGAGCGTAGTGCAATCTTCTTCGGACAGGTTCCCACAGAAGGGCGCCGGCGCTGCATCTTGTGCGAATGCCGTGCCGAACGTGCCCAGCAGCAAAGCTAGGACGACCAGCAAGCCCAACATTTTTGATCGCATACAGTACTACTCCTTTCAGATCTGGACTGTTGTTTTGAGGCGGGTAAGGTGGTGCGTGTTAACTACCCTTTCGAATTTAAGATCCTATCACGTTTTCTCGCTTTCGTAAACCGTGAATTCGGTGTAGTCACCGCAATGGAAAGATAAGCTGCCGCTGCCAACATTAGATTAACATAATACTAGATGTGATGTGGGTTACTTGTCAAGCAGCAAATAATCAAGTACAATGCGGGCAGGATTCACCACGGAGACATTCATTCTGTGATTCGCCCTTTTAGACCTGGCGACCTGTACCTGATCCAGCGCCTGAACCGGCAGGCTACGAAATTTCACACCGTCCAAACGCTGCTGCAACCGCATTCAGCCATGCGTGCGGCATTGGGTTCTGCTATCCCCTGGGGCGATGCGAAAGTGACGACGTACGTGCTGCGTCAGGACGGCCACAGCCTGGTAAACAGCGGTTTCCTACAGGTGCAGAAGCGGCCCGCCTGCCCGGAGGCAGACGTGCTGTGCCTGGCACCCGGACTGGACGCCCCGGCCGGGCACCCTGCAACCTGGAGCAAGCTGCTATCCGCCTACTTACATGATGTCATGACCCAGGGTATTCTGCGTATCTACGCAGATGTGTCGGACCAGCCGCTGCCGGTCAACACGTTTGCCGGGGTAGGCTTTCAAGTCTACAGCCGCCAGACCATTTGGCGCCTGTTCACCCCCACGGTGGAAAGCTACCGGCAAAACGTAAAGGCGACCGTGCGCTATCGCACGGATGCTGACGAGTGGGCGCTGACGCAGCTGTATACCCAGAGTGTGCCCGACGTGGTACAGCAAGCGGAAGGCTGGCAGGGGCTTACGGGTGAACGTGTGCCGATCTTGCGCAGCTGGTTGGGCGAGCACGGGCTCACGTTTGTGCTGGCCGATGGGCTCAGCGTGATGGGTGCTGTGCAAGCTGCGACCGGTATACAGGGATCCTGGCTGCAGTGGTGGGCAGACCCGCTGTTGCCTAACACCGAGGTCGTAGAACAGCTATTGTGCGTCGGCCTTAGCACCATTCGGGAGAACAACTGGCGGACACCAGTCTACCTGGTCGTTGCGGATTACCAAGGCGGCATGTCGCCGCTGTTGTCCGACTATGGCTTCGCTCCCTTTAGTGACCGTGTGAAGATGGTGAAGCCGGTCGCCAAGTGGGTACGCGAGGCAGCACCGGCGATGACCACCGTGCTGGAGCCGGCGGGAGAAATTGTGCCGACACAGTTCATGCCTGGCAGCCGCGTGCAGAGTAAAGCGCGCACCAAATTAGGGAACCCTTTGTAACAGACGGACGTAACTTAGCTAGTATGAATACACTTCAGATCACCGACGATCTAGACCTGCTGCTTTCTGTTCTACCTGAACGCATTGCCCAAGCGCTGGAAGAATCCGAGCGCAAGAGCAACCTGCTTGAAATTGTAATGGACCTCGGCCGTCTGCCCGAGGCACGCTTCAGCGACGGGGAGATGGTGCTGAGCAAGCATGAAATTACCCTGGCAGACCTGCAGATGGTTGTCGAACATGTCGGCAACTTTGGCCAGGACAATCGTGCCGGCATCGAACGCACGCTGCACCGCATTTCGGCCATTCGCAACCGCAAGGGCGACGTGATAGGGTTGACCTGTCGCGTAGGGCGTGCAGTTTACGGGGCGATCGAGATTATCAAGGACATCGTCACGCAGGACAAGAGCATTCTGCTCCTGGGGCGCCCGGGTGTCGGCAAGACAACGCTTCTGCGTGAGGCCGCACGTTTGCGCAGCGAGCATAAACGCGTGGTGATCGTAGATACGAGCAACGAAATCGCGGGCGATGGCGATATCCCACACCCGGCGATCGGCCGGGCGCGCCGCATGCAGGTCTCGGAGCCGGCCCTGCAGCATGAAGTGATGATCGAGGCGGTGGAAAACCATATGCCCGAGGTCATCATTATCGACGAAATCGGGCGCGAACTGGAGGCTGTAGCGGCCCGCACGATCGCCGAGCGCGGCGTGCAGCTGATCGGCACGGCGCACGGCAACAACCTTGAAAACTTGTTGATGAACCCGACGTTGAGCGACCTGGTCGGCGGCATCGAATCGGTAACGCTGTCGGACGAAGAGGCACGCCGCCGCGGCACCCAGAAGAGTGTGCTCGAACGGCGCGCCCCACCCACGTTTGACGTACTGATCGAGATCAAGGACCGCCAGCACATGGTCGTGCACCACAACGTGGCCGCTGCCGTGGACGCCATTCTGCGAGATCGCCCGCTGCTGCCCGAAGAGCGCATGCTCAACGTACGAGGGCCAGGTGCAGATCCAACGCTACGAGGAAACGTCCGGCGCGTACCAGTCCGAGTTTGGGGGACGCACCCGGAAACGCCGGGTCGCCGCCGAACCGGAAGAGACCTACCAGCAGGCAGCGGTGCCGAGCAACGGCAGCCATTATGAGATAGAAGTTGAGCCCCCACCGGAACCGGCGCGTCGCGATGTGATACGCATCTATCCTTATGGGATCGGGCAAAACCGCCTGCGCACGGCGGCCAGCACGCTCAAGGTGCCGGTGCAGATCGTGGACAACCTGAACGCGGCCGATGCGGTGATGACGATCAAAAACTATTATCGGCAGCAGCCGGCGCCCATTCTCGAAGCCGAGCGTCGCAACATTCCCATCTACATCCTGCGCAGCAACACCGTGATGCAGATGGAGCAGTGCCTGGTGGACATCTTTCATGTCCCGTCTGATCCGGTAGACGTATTTGACGAGGCAATGCGGGAGACGCAGGAGGGCATCCAGCGTGTGCTCAACGGTTCGAGCGACGACATCGAGCTGAGCCCACAGTCGGCGACCATTCGCGGCCAGCAGCATCAGCTGGCGCGCGCCGCCAATCTCATCAGCCACAGCTACGGGCGCGAGCCGTACCGGCGGGTGAGAATCTTTCGCAAATAAACTGTCACCAGTCATCGACACAACTTGAGCCTATTTATCACCTTCGAAGGTCCCGAGGGCAGCGGGAAGACGACACAGATCGGGCTGCTGGCAGCGGCCTTGACGGCGCGCGGGCAGAACGTGGTTACGACACGCGAGCCGGGCGGGACGCGCATCGGCGATGCCGTGCGCAGCGTGCTGCTTAACTCGCAGCACACGGAGATGAGCGAACGGGCTGAGGCGCTGCTGTTCAACGCGGCACGGGCCCAGTTGGTGGACCAGGTAATACAACCTGCGCTTGCACGCGGAGAAATCGTGTTGTGCGACCGCTATGGCGACAGCACGTTGGCCTATCAAGGCTACGGGCACTGCCAACCAGTTGGACCCGCTGCGCCAGTTGATTGCCTATGCCACGCGCGGGCTGACGCCCGATCTCACGATCTATCTGGATCTGGACGTGCGCAAAGGCTTAGCCCGCAAGCGGGCGGGAGCGGCTGAAGAGTGGAACCGGATCGAGGAGAAGACGCTGGCATATCATCGAAGCAGTGCGGCGGGGCTACCTCGAGATGGCGGCAGAGTCCATACGCTGGCTGGTAGTCGACGCTGACCAGCCGGTGGAGTCGATTCACGCGCAGATCCTGGCGGGCGGACTTCGAGATGTCCCGGGGACATTGCTAGAGGGCATTTCGTCATTTCTGCCGGCTGTGTTTGAATGAAGCTGCGAAAAGGAGAGAAGACATGAAATTGATCATGGCAATCATCAACAGCGACGACACGCGCAACGTGCTGGATCGCCTGGCACGGCGCGGCTTCTCGGCGACGGTGACCAGCAGCACAGGTGGCTTCTTGCGCGTGGGCAACACGACGATCTTTTGCGGCGTGGACGACATCAAGGTGGATGAAGTCCTCGGCATCTTTCGCGAGAGCTGTCCCAGCCGGGTGCAGTATGTGACGCCGCTGCCGCCGGTCATGGAGCCAGGTGAGGTGCACATCCCTACCCCGGTCGAGAAGCATGTCGGCGGCGCGACGATCTTTGTCATGGCTGTCGATCGATTTGAAAAGATCTAGCGTCTAGAACTCGTCGGCGAATCCCCCGCCGCCCATTCCGCCCATTCCATGCCAGCTTCATCGTCCAGGCCACCGCCCAGGTCAGGCATCGACTGCTCGATCGACTCGGGGCTCTCGCCGCGCTCGAGCCGCTGCACGACTTCATGCATCTCAGGATCGAGCGGCTCGCCCGTCTCGTCGCTCATCTTGCGCATCATTCCCGCCAGCGCACGTGGGTCCTCATTCTCCAAGCCGGCCATAAATGACTCGTCCGCCATGCTGTCGAAGCGGCTCTCCTCTGAGCGCAAAACCGCCACCTTGCTTACCAGGCGGCGCAGGTTGGCGCCGTTGCAGCGTGGGCAGCGGGCCGCATCGTCGCTGGCATCTGAGAACGTGCGAAAGAAAACGCTCACGCGGCGGCGACAATCGAGACAGTTGTATTCGTAAATTGGCATGTACACCTCTTTTCAGGGCGACTGAATGGGCTAACCGTTTTACGGCGTCCCAGTGCATCGCATATACTGACAGGCATTGAATAGTTTAGGCAAGATTATAAGGCAAAGATTTCGTAGACTGCGAGATTGTGGATGCCGTTGTTTGGACTACATGACATAGAGCAAGATGCCGAAGCACTATATGAAAGCCTGCACAACCCACGCCCCGTGTTGGTTGTCATCTCTGGCCCCTCGGGTGTCGGCAAGGACAGCGTGCTGCAGGAGCTGAAGCGAACCGAGTACCCGTTCTATTTTGTCGTCACGGCGACAACGCGGGGGCGGCGGGCGGGCGAACGTGATGGTGTGGACTATCACTTCGTGACAGTCGGCGAGTTCGCAGAGATGATCGATAAGGATGAGTTGATCGAGCACGCCGTCGTCTACGGAGACTATAAGGGGATTCCCAAGAAGCATGTGCGTGAGGCGCTGGCGAGTGGGAAAGATGTCATTATGCGTATCGACGTACAAGGCGCAGCCACGATTCGGCGGCTGGTGCCCAACGCCATCACTATCTTCCTGACGGCGGAGAGCGAAGAGAAGCTGGTGCGGCGCCTGCGGGAGCGCAAGACCGAGGAGGCCGACCAGCTCAAAATGCGGATCGTCACCGCACGGCGCGAGTTGCAGCGCATCGTCGAGTTCGACTATGTGGTCATCAACCGCGAAGACGCGCTTGGAGAGACGGTGGATCAGGTGCTCAGCATCATCAAGGCGGAAAAAAGCCGGGTGGGCTGGACGCCGGTGATCCTGTAACGTCAGCAAGGTTTAATTTTCATGTACCAACCCGAGTTGCCACCCGAACAGAATACACCGCCTGAGCCCGCACCGCTGCCCGCGCCAGTCCCTGCAGCTGCTCCGCCCAATGTGCGCCCGGGCACGCCTCCGAATACACCCCTGCTGCAGGAGCGGCCGACGTTCTATGTGCCCATGACCAAGCCGGTAGTCAGCCGCTTTATCTTGGGGGTGCTGCTGGCGGTCTTTTTCGTGCAGGTCGTCTATGGCATCGTACGTTATGACAGCTGGATGACCTTTACGGGATCCGACATACGCGCCTTGGTGGATCTGGGCGCCAAAGTCAATCCTTATATTGCCCAGGGCGAAATCTGGCGGCTGTTTACGGCCACCCTGCTGCATGACGGCATCCTCCACCTGATGTTCAACCTCTATGCCCTGTTTGCGCTGGGCCCGATGCTCGAAGCTTATGTGGGGCCGCGCCGCTTCCTGATCATCTACCTGCTGGGCGGGTTGTTTGGCAGCCTGTTAAGCTACGCCTTCTCGCAGTCGGTTTCAGTCGGTGCATCCGGCGCCATTTTTGGCATCATTGGTGCTACGACCGTGTACTTCTTCCGCTACCGCAACAATTTCGGATCGCAAGGCCGCGCAATTCTACAAAACATGATCGTCGTGATCGTGATCAACCTGCTCTTTGGGCTCAGCGCCGGCTATATCGACAACTGGGGTCACATTGGTGGGCTCCTGGGCGGCGCATTGGTGGGGCTTGGCATCATGCCGCAGTATGAGGCGCCCTCTGTCGTGCGCTATGGCGCCCAGCCCTTGGAAGAAGTAAAACGCCAACGATGGGAATGGATCTGGGTCATCATCTGCACCTTGGTCTTTGTCGGCGGCGTGATGTTAGTGACCTGGCAATATCAAAACCTATTACCCAGCCTCACCCTTTAGCTAGTTAGAACTGGAGGATTCCCATGCAGGACGTGCGACGCAGCGGCGTTTTACTGCACCTGACCTCACTGCCGGGCAAGTATGGCATCGGCACACTCAATCATGAGGCGTATCATTGGGTCAACTTCCTGGCACAGACGCGCCAGACGTTGTGGCAGGTGCTCCCGCTCGGCCCGACCGGCTACGGCGACAGCCCCTATCAGAGCTTTAGCTCATTTGCCGGCAACCCCTATTTAATCAGCCTTGAAGCGCTGGTGGAGATGGGACTGCTCGACCAGTGGGAACTGGACAACGCCCCCGACTTCCCGCGCCAAATGGTGGATTTCGGCGCAATCTACAGCTGGAAGATGCCCCTGCTGCGCCGCGTGGCCGAGCAGTTTGACGCCCGCGCTTCGGCCGCGATCAAAGCAGAATTCGGCCAATTTGTCGCCGACAATGCCGACTGGCTGGAGGACTTCGCCCTGTTCATGGCGCTCAAGGATGCCCACAACGGCTCACCTTGGATCCAGTGGGACATGCCGCTGCGGGCACGGCAAAAGGGGGCCCTCACCGAGGCGCGCAAGGTGCACGCGGCGGCGCTGCACAACCATCGCCTAAACCAATGGCTGTTCTACCGCCAGTGGCTGGCGCTCAAGAGCTATGCCAACAGCCAGGGAATCCAGATCGTGGGCGATATCCCCATCTTTGTGGCGATGGACTCCAGCGACGCCTGGACCAATCCGAAGGAGTTCTTCCTCGACGACCAGTATCACCCGACGGCAGTGGCGGGCGTGCCGCCGGACTATTTCTCGGCCACCGGCCAGCTGTGGGGCAACCCGCTGTACAACTGGAAGGCGATGAAGAAGAACGGCTATGCCTGGTGGCTGCGCCGCATGCGCGCCGCGCTGCGCCTGTACGACATCGTGCGCGTCGACCACTTCCGCGGCTTTGCCGGCTACTGGGAAGTGCCGGCGGGCGAGGAGACGGCGGTCAACGGCGAGTGGAAGAAGGGCCCGGGCGCCGATTTCTTCAACGTCGTACGCAGCGAACTGGGCGAGAACCTGCCGATCATCGCCGAAGATTTGGGTGAGATCACGCCGGACGTGGTCGAGCTGCGCAACGGCTTTGGGCTGCCCGGGATGAAGATCCTGCAGTTTGCCTTCAGCACGGATGCGAGCGACAAGTTCCTGCCGCACAACTATGAGCGCAACTTTATCGTATACACCGGCACGCACGACAACGACACGACGTGGGGCTGGTACGAACGCACGGCCAACGACCACGAGCGCGACTTTGCCCGCCGCTATCTGCGCACCGACGGGCACGACATTCGCCTGGTCGCTGATCGATGCAGCGTTCCGCAGCGTGGCGCTCTACGCCATCGTCCCGCTGCAGGACCTGCTCAACCTGCGCGGCGAGGCACGCATGAACCTGCCCGGGCGGGCCGAAGGCAACTGGGCGTGGCGCTTCGTCTCGGAGCAAGTGACGGGCCACGTCGCGCAGCGGTTGGTCGACTCCACCGTCACCTTCGGTCGCGATCCGAAGACCTACGAAGGGAAAGACCCCGAAGCCGGCGGCCAGAGTGGCCAAGAAACCAAGGGCGCCGGCGGGGCCTGATCGCCCAGCAGCCGAGTACAGCGTGCCCGGCAGACCAGTACACCAGGTCCCGGGGACCGAGTTGGCTGGCGCAGCGGCAGAATTCGGGCGAGCCAGGCACGAACAGGTCAGTGTTGGCAGCGCGGGCAGAAATGGGTGTTGCGACCGCCAATGCGGGTGCTGGCGACGGGCGTCTGGCAGCGCGGGCAGGGGCGGCCGGTACGTTCGAAGACGTAGCGTCCGTGCTGGGCCTGGCCCTTGCGTCCGAACAGGTCGCGCTGCGTACCGCGCAGCGCCAGCCCTTCCCGCAGCACCTGGTCGATAGCGGCGCGCAGCTTGACGATCTCATCCTCGCTCAGCGTTGAGACCGCACGGCGCGGGTCGATACCGGCCAGCCAGAGGCTTTCGTCGGCATCGCGGTTGCCCAGTCCCGCCACAACCCGTTGATTGAGCAGCACCGTCTTCAGCACGCCGCGGCGCGCCTTCAGACGGTTGAGCATCACCTCGTCGTTGAAACCTGGTTCCAACGCGTCCGGTCCCAAGGAATGCAGGTCGAGACGTTCGATGAGCGTCTCGGGTGCGCCGGCAGCAGTACGGGCATACCCCAGCTTGTCGATCAGCCGGAGTTCCTCGCCACCATCCAGCTGCCAGACGACCATAGTCTCAGGCACGACAAATTGGCTGCGGGGCACCAGCGCCAATGTTCCCCACAGCATGAGGTGGACTTCGAGAGCCAGGTTATTGCTGAGCGGCAGCCAGATATGCTTGGCCCAACGCCGGGCGCCCTGCACCGTCTGATCAGCCAAGGTTGCAGCGTATTCTTCAGGGGAAGGGAATCGTACCGCTACCGGCTGAGGGAGCATCACCCGCTCGATGCGCCGTCCCACCACCGCCTGGCGCAAGTCACGCACGAGGATTTCAACTTCCGGTACTTCTGCCATAGCTCTTCTTTGTCACGCAGTCGGCACCATCCGCCAAATTGACACGCCCAAACTTCGTTTATGCCGGTAGAGGCAAGGTACCGCAAAGACAAACGCAAGCCAATAGACCAGGATCGACAGACTATCCCCACTAGCGATCTAGGCGAATTGCAAAGTCGACTGCTACGCTTAACGCATCATGGGGCAATGTCAAGGGTCCCGACGACCAATGGCTCGCCGACGGGCGTGACCGTGTCTACATCGTAGGCGACGACCTCCAATTGGTACTGACCCGGGACAGAGATCGGCCGGCAGGGACAGTGTCTTGCTGTCCGGCAGCGGGGTGGCGAAAAACAGGTTGGTGGGGATGATGCCGCGGGCGGGTGGGCCATCCTGCTGGGCGACGACCTGGCCTTCGCCATTGACGAGGCGCAACGAAGTGTTGATCTGGCGGTCGATGGGGGCGGTAGCCTGCCAGGTGAGGGTCACGGCCAGGTCCTGGCCGGGGACAGCAGCGGTGTGTGCCCAGCGGGTGAGGGAGAGCGGGCCGGCGGCGAGGGGTGCAGGCAGCGCTTCGTCGACCACCATAGCAGGCTGTGCGCGCCAGCCATGAGAGCGCAGAGCTACCACGCCGCGCTCCTCAAAACTTATGTCAAATTGCTCCAGCACGGTGCGCAAGAAGGCTTCATCGTAGCGTGTCGCCAGGCGGAAACGGTCGGTAACAAACCACACAGTTGGGGCCTGGCTGACGACCTCTGCGAGGGTGGCAGCGTCGTTGAGCAGGCGGGCGCCGGACCAGCGGTCGACAAGCTCGCCGCCGGTCGCCAGCCCCTTGGGCACGACGAACTCCTCATACACCTTCTGCACGGCGTAATAGTCGCACGGTCCCAGAACAAAGGCACAGGCAGGTGGCTGGGGCGACATGACGACGTCACCTGGCTGCCGCTGCGCCGCGACGTAGGCCAGCACCTTGTCGTACCCTTCGACCTGCCGCCCCAGCACCGCCTGGGCGGGCTGCCATAAGCTGAGCGCCAGGAGAAGGGCAACCAGCCCTGTTGCACTCCAGCGCCAGACCGGCGGCGAGGAAACGCTGGGGAGCAGGCGAGCGATCAGCCAGTCAATGGCCCATACGGCGCCCGCAGCGCCGACCAACAGCCAGGCAGGCTGCACGAGAAACAGGTAACGCGTTTCGCGCCACTGGCCGCCGACAAAGAACAGAATAAAGCCGAGCATAAAGAGGAACTGGAGCGCAAAGAAGAGTGTCGCCTGGTGATAGGGGGCAACTTGCGCCATACGCCAACGCGCTTTGCGCCAGGCGACGGCGGCCACCGCCACTGCCAGCAGGCCAAACAGCGTCCACGGCAAGCGCTCAGGCGCGATCAGCAAGGGGGCATACGCTGCCCAAGCGGCCGGCAGGTCGAGGATCAAGCCGACATAGGGCCGCTGTGCCTGGATGGTCTCAAAGTAGCCGGGCTGACCCAGGATCTCGATCGCATAGCGCAGGGCCATGGCAGCCAGGCAGACGGCCTGGGCGGGCCAAACCTGCGGGCGCAACAGATAACGCCAGCCGCGCCACAGCAGCATTGCCAGCAAGATGGAGGGGTAAAGAAGCACCATCTGCTCTTGCGAGAAGAGGGCAAGGACAAACAGCGCGGCGAAGAGCAGGTGGCGGCGTTCAGAAGGATTTGGTTGAGGCACAAGGTCCGGCGAGGACAGAAACCGAGTTTCTGCGAGAAACTCGGTTTCTTGAGTCGTTCCGCCGGACCTTGTGCCCCTACGCGCGCCCCTATACTGGATGGCGGCGTAGGCAGCCCACATGGTGAGCAGGGCGAAGAGCTGGAGCTGTGCGTAGAAACGGGCCCGAGCACTCCAGACGATCGCCTCAGGCAGCAGGACGAGCCCCAGGGCAGCCAGCCAGCCGACGCGGCTGTTCCACTCACGCCGGCCTGCGCCAAAAATGGCGACGATGCTGGCAAGGCCAAACAGCAGGCTGGGCAGCCGTCCGACAGTGTAGGTCAGGCCCCCGGCCAGAAGCCCGGCCAGGGCGGTAACGTAGGTCGCAAGCAGGCCGCGCGTGTAGAGCACCCCGCTGGGCATGACGGGGACGCCGCTCGCCATCACGCGTTTGGCCGCCCACAGCGTGGTGAACTCGTCTACATACAGGCTGATTTCAGTGGCGTAGCGCCAGCGCAGCCAGGCAGCTAAGGCCAGCAGGGCAAGAAGGCCAAAGATCGTCGGCAGGTGAGGCCGGAGCCGGGTCATGGCACCTCAAATGTGCCCGCAACCGCATAGTCGCCGGCAGGTTCACCGCTGCGAGTAACCGGCAGGCGGCCGGCGTCTGTATACATCCCCACCTGCACCGTATACGTCCCGGGTGCCAGGTCCGCAGGCAGCTGAAGTGCGTAGCGGTCGTCGACCAGGCGCAGGCCCTTATGCCACAGGTGCGTGGGCGCATAGTTCTGCAGCGGCTGCCAATCCTGCTGCGCGACAGTCTGGCCGTCAGGTCCGACGACATGGACAAAGACCGTGTAGTCGGTCGGCGTCGTCTCGAGACTGTCCCACTGCAGTTTGAGCGGTAGAACGTCGCCGCCCGTCAAGCTGCTGGGTAAGTTGGCACCCGAGAGCGCAAACCAGCGGTCGAACTGCCACGGCTGGTCAAACTGCGTGGCCGCTTGGGGGGCGTCGCCGACCTGGATCAAGGCCAGCTCACGCGTGCCCGGGTCGAGCAGAGCACCGTCCGTAGCCGACAGCACGGGCAGCGTCGCCAGCGTGGCCGGCTCGTAGAGGGACATGGTCAGCTTGTAGAGACCCGGCGGCGTATTGGCGGGGATACGAACGTGATGGCCGTCGGGGCGGACGTCGCCGACAGGCCAATCGCGCGTCGCCGCACCCCACGGCCAGCCGTCCTCGCTCCAAATAGGGTTGCCTTGCGCGTCAAGCAGCCGCACGGACACGTTGTAGTTGATGTCCATGGGGGCCAGGCTGCGGAGGTAGAGTTGGGCAAAGATCTCGTCGCCGGGAGCGACAGCCTGCTTATCGAGCTCATGGGCCAGCAGGCGTAGCTTGTCGCCAAAGATGGCGGCGCTGTTGATGTTGAGACCGACAAAGGGAGGCATAGGCTTGCCGCGCATGTCGTAGACACGCGCGAGCTCGATGCCGCCAAAGTCGACGCGGTAGGCAGGTTCCATCGACAGGTACCAGTCGATGGCCTCCTTGGAAGGGATGTCGCGCTGGATCTGGTTGACGTAGAGTACGACAAAATCGTTGTCGAGCCAGGCCAG
This sequence comes from uncultured Chloroflexia bacterium, assembly GCA_963701415.1. Lineage (GTDB taxonomy): Bacteria > Chloroflexota > Anaerolineae > Caldilineales > Caldilineaceae > Fredericiella. Next base: position 121,937 of record CAVPAH010000009.1, on the reverse strand, counting down.
CGAAGAGCCATACCGGACGCCAGACGGTTCGGCCTTGGTAAAGTAGGACAGCGGACCGTCGTAATACCATGCGACGATGCGCTGCTTTTCGGCATCGGGCTGTTCGTTCAGCCACGCCGCGACCTGGTCCAACCCCTCGCCCCAGCCGATGATCATGATCTTTGGGGCCGTGATACTGCCGCCCGCCAAGGGATTGAAATAGGTCAGGTAATACGGGTAGTGAAGCGCCGTAAAGAAGCTGTGGAAAGGTACGACGCCGACGAACAAGGTGATGGCAGCGGCCACCCAGAAGGGCCGCGTAGCCGAGAGAGGGGCAGCACTGTCCGCTTGGGCGCCGATCTTGGCAGCCCGACGCTGCGCCCACCAGGTGCCGATCCACATGGCGAGCGCCATCCAGCCCAGCGCCGACAGCACTTCGAAGGCGGGAAAGGCGGGCAGGATGTAGCGGTCAAACTTTTTGGCAGGAAGGCTCATCAATACGACAAAAACGACACCGGAGAGGAGAAAACCCATTGCCGCCCGGCGCACGAGGGGACGATCTAAGGGGTTGCTGCGCCGTGCTGCAGCAACCACCGCCGCCACCAGGCCGACGACCGTAGCCGGCGTGATCCGGAAAAAATAGGCGATCGGATAGAAGATAATCCCCGGATCGTTCGTAATCTGCCCCATGAAATAGTTAGGGTTGACGTGCCCACCGACGTACTCCTCCATTTCCATCGTCATCTTGGCAAAGGTGCCTAATGGGTTGACCCACGTAGAGGGCCACAGCAGAAAGAAGGTCGCGGAGGCAACAATGCCCCAGAGCACGTAGCCGAGCAATAGAGAACGAGTTGGCGAGCGGCTCGGTCGGCTGCTTGGCGCGACGGTAGCGCCAGATTTCGAGGGCGATAAGGAGGGCGCCGATGGGTACCAGGAAGGCGGCAGGGGGTCTTGGTCAGCCAAGCCAGACCCATAAAGATTCCGGACGCGATCAGGTCGACGGTGCGGCGGCCGGTGTAAAGCCAGGAGAGAAAAAAGACCAGGGCCACGAAGATCATGCTGGCAACATAGCCGTCTGGGTGCAGTTGGCGTGAGAGCGCCACCGACCAGGGCATCCAGGCAATCATCACCAGGGCCAACGCAGCAAGAGCATCGCCTAGCAGTCGGCGCATGGGCAGGAACGAGAGGGCCAGCAGGATCGAGACACCCAGCACGATCCACCAGCGGCCGGCCGCCAGCAGTTCAAGCGGCGTGTGTGTGGTGCTGGTCTTGAGCCACGCCTCGATCAGCTGGTTGTCCCACGTGAAGTAGCCAGGTGCCTGCTGCAAGATAGTCCGGGAATTTCTGCAAAATGCCGAGCGCGCCCGCCCACATGACGGTGACGCCCGGGTGCTCACGCTGAAACGTATTGGCAAAGTCGCCGTGAGCCAGCGCATAGAGGAAATTGGCCGAGCGTGCCAGCCACTTGCGCTCGTCGACGGTCACAAAGGCGTCCAGTGCCACCACGCGCGGGATCCAGGCGCAGAAGAAGAGCACCACCATGATCCAGAACGTGCGCAAAGCCTGGCGGGTTCGGGGCGTCATCATTCGACTCCAATGCGCACGTCGGTCACGTGGACCTGCGTGCCGACCTCATTGCCGGCCGCGTCCAGTACTGGCAGGCGGTCGCCGGTGTCTTCCAGGTAGAAGCCGGTATAGAGCGGGTAGAGGCCATCGACGGCGTCGGCGGCGACGGGGATGTCGTAGACATCGGTAATCAGTTCACCGGGGTCCCAGCGCCAGGTTTCGCGGCCATCGCACACAGGGTAACCGTCACGCTGGGCCTGCATCTTGCCATCGGCAGCATACATCTGGTTGAAGACCTTGTAGTTGGCCGGGATGGGCTGCTGGCCGCGCCAGTAGAGCGTCAGCCGGATGTTGTCGCCAGGCTTGAGCGGCTGAGGATAGGAAATGTCGTACCCCTCGAGCGTAATCAGATTACCCAAATTATAGTTAAGCGGGTGGGCAATCGCCGGATCGACGCTGGGGTACGTGAGCGGCAGGTCAGGGGCGGCATTGGCGTCAAAAGAGTCGGCAAAATCTTCAAAACGGAAGGTGCGCAATCCCTCGTTGGAGACCTGGGTTGGGAAATCCAGGTGATTGCCGGTGCGTTGGTAGATGATCATCTTGTCGCGGCCGTCGACCTGCACCTTGCCCCACTTCTCAAAGCCCTGGCGCAAGAAGTGCTCCATCGCCAGCGCATCGTCTGTGCTCCAAGGTTCGAGGTTGCGGATCTCGAAGAACCACTGGGCGTCACGCGGGCATCGGTCTACCCCCCGCGAGTACCAGGCAGGTACCCACGCCTCTTTTTCATTGGTGTCGAAATGGCCCGCCAGGTCGCCCTGGCGGAAGAGTTCACCGATTACCTTCCAACCGTTGTTAAGAGGAAAGCCGAAGCGCGCCTTGTTATCCGGTTCGTCATAGGTGACCCAGTAGCCCGGAGGTCTGAGCTCTGCATAATCGAGCATGACCTCTTCGGTACTGACGAAGTAGCGATAGGCGTAGTTGCCAAAGACAAGGATGAGAACCACTGCCGCGGCACTGCCCAGGATCATGGCCATACGTGGGCCGGTACGCCGAACGAGCCAGCCATAGCCGATGGCGGCAACCTGGCCGCAGATCAGCAGCCAGGGAATAAAGAAGGTGTAGACATGGGTACGCGGCTTCTCGGTGAGAAAGAGCGCCAGCACCATGACAGCTCCTAACCAGAGCCACAGCACGCGCTCCTCGAGCGACTGTTTTGGCGTGAGCACGAGCGCGGCAAACAGCACGGCGAACGGCACGATGATCCAATCGTGGTCGCGCACGGTGAGCCAGCCAGGGTTGGCAAAGGTGACGGCCACCAGCAGCAGGGTTGCGGCGCCGGCCAAGAGCGCCCAGGGGCGGCGTAACCCGCGCCAGAAGATGCGAAGCATCCCTGCCACCGTAAGGCCTATCAGCAGCAGCACATAATATGTGGTGCTGTAGAGCGTCGTGCGAAGGAACACGTCGAGCAAGTTGTTATAGGGAGGGCTGCCGCCGATGCGGCGGTCAGTCAGATAATAGTAGGTAGCGGCAAACCGGGGGTTGACTATGTATGGCACGTAGAAAGCTCCCAGAAAGACGCCGCCGGTGACGGCAGCGATCACGGTCGCCACAGCAACGGGCCGCCAGTTGTGGCGCTGCTGCCAGACCAGCACGCCCCACAACACGCCGGCCGGCAAGGCAACCAGGGCGCCTTCATAATGGGACTGCAAGCCAGTCGCCAGCAGCAGTGCGGCCAAAGTCAAGTATCCGGTTAACGCCTGCGGTCGCCGCACCAGCCGATACAGGATCAACACAACCAGGACGCTCATCAACAGGACGACGCTCTGGTACTGAACGATGCGGGCAAAGCCGATGAAGTAGCCGTCAAGCGCAAAGAACATGGCGGCGATCCATCCTGCCAAAGGGTGGAAGAGCCGCCAGCCCAACAGCCAGATGGCAAACAAGGCGGCCAGATTGGCGAGGGCAAACGGCAAGCGTGCGGTGGCCTCGGTCAGGTGGCCCGTCAACGAATAGATGGCTGTCGGCAGTAGGATCTCGGTGGGACCCTTCTTGTGCAAAAACAGCACATCCTCGTAGCCCTGAATGGCAGCGGCAGCGCGCAGCGTGGCACGCGCCTCGTCACCCTGGAAATCCGTGTAACCGAGGTTGCCAAGCCGCAAGACAGCCCCTACCAACAGCAAGACCAGCGTGCCTGCCAGAAGCCAGCGACGATCCGCCATCAGGGGCCAAACCGCAGCATCTGCTGGGGCCGTGCGCCCGCGCCATGCCACCCACGCGATGAAGGCCAGCGTCAGGGCGTCATACAGGAGCAGCACCGCCTGCCGCGTGGGGCCCCCCGGCAGGTAGCTCAGGGCGAGCATGCCCCCTACGAGCATGATGTAAGCGGCACCAGCACTGTAGACGGTGCGCTCCCACCAGTTTGGCGGAGCGGCGCCTTGGCCAACCAATGCCTGTACGAGGAGAGCTCCGGGCAGAAAGCCGGTCAGGACCAATGCTGCCACAGCTTGTACCAGGTGGGGTTGCAGGGCAAGTGGCAGCGGGAGAAATAAGAACACGTGCGCGGCCGCCATAATTAGCAGCGGCACAAACACGTTCCAGAGGGTGCGTTTACTCACAGTTACTCCACAACCTTAATCGTCGCCAATGGCGTCGCCGGCCGGCCGGCCGCGTCCGCGGCGACTTCCTGCGTCGCCGCATTGTACACCACAAAATGCAACGTGTATTCTCCGGGGGGGTGCTTGGCGGCACAAAGAGTGTCAGCGACACCTTTTCCTCCACGGCAGGCGTATCCTGCTGCCACAACATGGCACCGGACGCGTCCACAAGTCGCGCCGAAACCTTCCAGGTGCCATCCAGCTGCCCATCAAGCGCTGCTTCGACGGGCAGCGGGTCTCCGGGTTTGACCTGGGGCCATGTTGCCAGGGACGTCACACGCAGCGAAGGCCAGGCCGCGTCAACTGGCACCGGCGCCAACGGCTGATCGACACGACCGTAGAGCGATGCCGCAAACTCGCCGCTGCGCACCTCGGTGACATAGCGGAACTGCTTGTCCAGCCATGCCTGGAAGTCGGAAGTGCGGTAGCGCGAAGCGACGATCAACGTCCGCTTCACGCCGGCAAGATCGCCAGGTTGCAGATCGCCGCCGCCGGCGGGAATGATGGCATGCTCGTCCGGTGGCAGGGCCTGCGTACCCAGCCAGACTGCTGTCTCAGGCGTGGCATATGCCAACGTCGCACTCTGGCTCCACCAACGGCGGATCGCATCCGCGACTGGCGGCAGATCGGCGCTGACGATGGTCGAGAATTGGTAGGGATCGGCGGGGCCTGTATTGCGCCGGTAGAGATACGCGGTATCGCCATTGGGAAAGTGGTAGCTCTTGACGAGATCGTAGAGGCTGGCAAACCAAGGGATACGCGCCAGCATCTGCTCGACAATGCCCCGCTGCAAGCTGTTCAGTTCGCCGTTGTCGCCGTCCTTAATCAGCAGCCACTGATTGGTTATCACGTCATTTATGCCGTGTACTTGGGGGTTCGTAAGCGTGATGAGATCGACTGGCCTGGCATCATGGATGATATCGTACTCAAAGCTGCCGGAGTGGAGTGAGGCCAGGTCCAGCATTACGCCCAGCGTCGTCGTCATTTCGCCACTTGGGTTAACGCTCGCACTCACCTGGTCCAGCACATCCGGCACGATCCAGTAGCTGGGGGCAGTGTAACCACTGGCAGGCGCGACAGAGTAGCTCTGACTGGGCCAAAGCATACTTGTCTGCGTGCGCAGCGCACTTAAACCGTCGAAGGTCGACAGTGCCCAGAACAAACACAAAGCGGCGAGCCACGCAGCTGCCCAGCCGAAACGCCAGGGCACAGGGTAAGCCAGCAGCCCGATCGACACTAGAATAGCGAACAGCGGCAGCACAGGAACAAGGTTGCGCGAGTTGGTCTGCGACGTAGCGATCAGCAGCAGAAATGGAGACAGGGTAGTCACCCAGAGCAGCAACGTGCCGGGCAGCGCGTGCAGCCAGGTGCGACCGTGCCACAGCCAAGGCAGCAGCCCGGCAGGCAAGATCAGCAGCCCAAGCGTCAACCCAAGGTGGTGTTGAAAGAAGAGACGGAAATAACGAAAGTACTGGTTAAAGCTTGACCAATCGGCCACCTCAAAATCGCCGCCGCCGGTACCAAAGGCAACGTCGGACAGTTCGAGGGCAAATCCTGCTCGCGGCAGGTACCAAAGGCCGGCGATCGCTCCGGCGACAGCCAGTGCCAGCAGCAGGTTGAGCAAAGAGGTAGAAGGCGACAGCAGCAGGGCAAACACGGCAAACCAGATTACAAACCATGCCCCCAGCAGCCAGCCGCCCAACAGGGTCTGAGCCCAAAGGTCCTGCTGCGGCCAGTAGAGAAGCAGCGCCACGGCCGCGGCGGCAAACCCTGCCAGTGCCGTTCGCCCCAAAAAGGCACGCCAGGGAAAAGTTGGTCGGCCCCTGCCCTCCCAGCCCGGTCGCAGCTGTGACCAGAGCGAACGCTGTGCAAGCGAGTGGCGCAGCGGCGACTGCCAGGCGATGAGCAAGATTGGCACGACGACATACACCGGTAGTCGTCCACTTGGCCAACAAGCCGATGCCGAGCACAATGCCAAGGGCCACGCACCAGGTGCGGCGGGCAAACCCTTGGCTCTTCAGCAGAAAGTACACCCCAGCCACTACGCACAGCGTCACCAAGGTTTCGGTATAGAAAAGCCGGGTCATGGCCAGCAGCATCGGCAGCATGGCCGTCACCGCCGCGGCCAGCAGGGCGAGTGCTTCTGCGCCCTGGCGGGTGAGGCCGGGCAAACCCTGCGCAACTGCCTGGTACAACATAAGGCGGGCAAGTAAGTAGGTGCAGATCAGGATCAGCACCAAGATGGTGACGTTCGCAAGCTGTGCGCTGTCGATCGAGCGGCCAAACAGCCAGTAGAACGGTTGGACGGCAAGATATAGGCCGGGCGGCCGAAAGTCGGTGATGGTCAGGCCGCGTAGAAAGCTGGCGAGCGAGAATGGGCTCATTGCCATCGCCATCTTGAGGGTACGGGTAAGATGAGCGCTGGCATCGTGGCCCAGCTGTACAACATTCTGCTGCAACCAATATAGGTTTCCCAGCAGGCTGGCCAGGACGATCAGCCCGAGCACAGCGTAGGGCCACACGCGGTTGAAAGATAGTGCGGTCGGCTTCATAGATACCTGACCGTTCATCTTAGCAAAAACGGGTGTATTGGACTAATTATGGTAGGCTAAGTTTCCATGCGGAACTCGCATGGTCGAGTGATAGGTCACGGGATAAGGCGCAGTGAACTGGTGGCGTTTGCGCTGCTTTTGGGCGCCTACGTGATCCTGGCAGCGGCCTATGGGCTGGCCACGCCTGACTTGGAAGCTCCGGATGCAGGCGCTCACTTCCGCTACGTGGCCTTCTTGCACGAGCACCCGCAGATTCCAGCCTACGACCTGCCGACAGCGAACGTCTCGCATGAACTCGTGCAGCAGCCTCCGCTCTACTATGCGCTGGTAGCAGCGCTGCTGCCGGGTGCAGACGTGCAGGCGACGGTCGGGTACGAACAAGCGGTACAGACGCGTTACTTTGAAAAGGGGCTGGGGAAACGAGCGACGGTATCGCCGCCGGATGTAGATCCCAAGCTCGTCTGGCCGCTGCGCGTGGCACGCGGGGTGAGCCTGGCCGGCGGGATCCTGGTGGTGGCCGCCGCCTGGGTGCTGGCGCGCAGCATTTTACGGGGCAGAGCTGCGCTGGCGCTGGCCATTACAGCCGTCGTCGCCTTTAACCCCCAGTTTCTGTTTACCAGCACAACGATCACCAACGACGTTTGGGCAGCAGCGCTCTCGACGCTGGCGGTAAGTGCCGCTGCATTGGCAGCCGCCCGCAGCGCCCGGCCGCGGGTCTGGCTGCTTGTAGGGGCATTGTGCGGGCTGGCGACGATTACGAAATACAGCGGCATCATCACGCTGCTGCCGGTAGCACTGTTAGCAGTGCTGATGCGCCCCTCGTGGAACTGGCGCAGCCTGGCGGCAGCTGGCCCTGTCGTCAAGGATCTGCTAGCCAAGGGGCTGGCCGTCGCCGGGGGATTTGTTGCGGTTACTGCCGTTCAGTTCGTGCACAATTTCAGCACCACCGGCGAATTGCTGCCTATGCAGCCAATTCGTACGCTGCTGCCCGGGCTGATTCGTCCTGAACCATTAAGCCTTGGAGAGCTTTGGGGACGGCTTACGTTTTTGACACGCACCTACACGGGCATCTTTGGCTATGGAGTGCGGGCGTCGGCGGGCTTTTTCGAGCTGGTGGACGCCGGGTTGTGGCTGGCATTGGTGGGCTGTCTTGTGGTGCTTGTCATGTGGCTGGCACGACCCAAGCGCGGCGAAAGCGGCGACCTTGTGCGTGCGCTGGCATTCTCGTTCGTGTGGTGTGCGGCACTTGTGTTCAGCCTCGCAGTGTGGATTCGCATCATGATCGCCGGCGAGCAGGGACGCCTGCTCTTTCCGGCCGCGGCTGCTGTTGCCACGATCCTCGTTATTGGCTGGGTCGGCTGGCTGCCGCGGCGCCTGCAGGAGTGGGCCGCACTCGCCGTCGGCGCCGGCATGTTGGTGCTGGGAATATGGCAGTACCAGACTGTACAGGCCACGTACGCCACGCCGCCGGCGCTTGCAGCCCCCGTGACACCCTCTCGGATGGTAGACGCCACGTTTAGCGGCGGCATGCAGTTGGTCGGCTTTGATCTACCGGAGGGCGCAGCCACGGACTTCAGCAAGCCGCTGCCGCTCACGCTCTATTTTCAGGCGGTTGCGCCTGTCCCCGAAGATTACACGTTGTTCATCCACCTGGTGGACGGCGAGAATCGCATGCTGTACCAATATGACGGCATCCCCTATCAAGGCCGGCACCCGCCGCGCCAGTGGCGAGCGGGCGAGATCTTTGCCGACCACTACGAGATCCTGCCAAAGCCTGAGCGGCGGCCGCCCTGACAGGCCAGATCACGAATACGCTGGCCTCGCTCACGCTTGGCTTTTACCCGGTTTTGCGCCCCCAAGAGCGCCTGCCTGTTCTCGACGCGAACGGGCAGCCCGTTGGCGATCGCGTGCTGCTGGCAAAGATCCGCATTCTTCCGGAGGAATCGCTGCCTTCAGCAAGGGAAGCGACAGCGACAGGGCACAGGGAAAGCCCGTACGCCGCGGGCGCGGTGGCAGAACGGGATCAGCCTGCAGGATGTCACTGTGCTCAAGCCCGACAACGGTGCCCCCAACGCGCTGCAGCTGCGGTGGAACAGCGAACAGAACGGGGCAGCGTGACTACACCGTTTTTGTGCAGGCGCTCGACGCCGCCGGCCACTTGCTAGCGCAGATTGACCAACAGCCGCAGCAAGGAAGGGCGCCCACTTCTACCTGGCTGGCAGGCGAAGAAATCGTGGACACCCTGACCTTCAGCCAACCGCTGGACGGCTGGCACCAGGTTATCGTCGGGCTGTACGATGAGACGGGGCAGCGACTGCCACTTGCTAGCCCCGAAGGGGCGGATCATGTGGTCATCCTGCAAAACCCGTCATGACAAATAGCGAGTTCGGATGCTTGTCCGTTATCTGATAACATACACGCAGGGGGTAACGTATGGACTTATCAGGACTGTTAAACCTGACAACCTGGACCAACCTGTCGATCATCTGGCTGTGTTTCCTGGCATTCATTCTCGGCCTCGTGCCGCTGGCAATCCTCTTCTTTGCCGTACGCGGGATGATGGTCGTCAATCGCACTGTGCCGCGCTACCTGAAGCTGGGGCAATACTACAGCGGGATCGTTCGTGACCAGACACGCAAGTACAGCGCAGTGGCGGCCGAGCCGGTGACACGCGCCCATGGGCAGGCCAGCCGCGCCCAGGCGATCCTCTCCAATTTATTGCCGCGCGCCACGAATGCGCAGCAGAAGGACTAGCAACATGAATACCAAACTACGATCTGTGATTACCGGCGTGGGCGCCGGCGCCCTCTTGGGAGCAGCCTTTGCCTGGGTTGCGAGTGAGGCAACCGAGAATGACGAGGACGGCAACGCACTGCACGCCGTATCCCAACTGGGGCCGATGGACTATTTCACGCTCGCCATAGCGATCTTCACCCTCGCACGCCAGTTCGGCAATATGCTTAAGAAGGCATAGCAGTCCGCGCCGGCTCGGCGCTGTCGCAGGACCTTAGCAAATGCACGGCACACACCATAAGGAGAGATTGAGTGGCAACTACGTTGGCAACGCCGGAGCGCCCCTTGCGTGTCGCGATCGTCGGGGCAGGACCATCGGGCTTCTATGCAGCGGCGGCTCTGCTCAAGGAAGAAGGCCACAAGGTCACGGTCGACATGTACGATCGCCTGGTCGCACCCCACGGGCTGGTGCGGTACGGCGTGGCACCGGACCACCAGAACATCAAGGCCGTCGCCAAGACCTATGATCGTACGGCGGCGGATCCGGGCTTTCGTTACTTTGGCAACGTCGAATTTGGCAAACAGATCACGCACGAGGATCTGCGCCGCCACTACGACGCCATCTTCTATGCCACCGGCGCCCAGTCGGACCGCAGGCTGGGGGTACCGGGCGAGGATCTGCCCAACAGCCTGTCCGCCACCGAGTTTGTTGCCTGGTACAACGGCCATCCCGATTTCAGGGATCTCAATCCGGACCTGAGCTGCGAAGCCGCCATCGTCGTGGGCGTAGGTAACGTGGCGATGGATGTCGCACGCATCCTTGCCAAGTCAGTGGACGAGCTGAAAGCGACCGACATCACCGACTATGCGCTCGAAGCGCTGGCGAAAAGCAACATCAAGGACATCTACATCGTGGCGCGCCGCGGGCCGGCGCAGGTGAAGTTTACCAATGCGGAGGTGCGCGAGTTTGGTCACCTGGCGCTAGCGGACCCGATCGTGCTGGACGGCGAACTCCGTCTCGACCGGGCCAGCAGCGCCTCGATCGAAGGCGACACGAGCATGCAGAAGAATCTCGATTATCTGCGTGCCTATGCCGAAATCGGCGACACCGGCAAGCCGCGGCGTGTCCACTTCAGGTTCCTGCTGTCGCCGGTGGAAATCATCGGCGAGGACGGCAAGATCGTGGCCGTCAAGATGGAAAGGAACCAACTGCGGGCAGTGGCCGGCGGCGACATTAGTGCCAGCGGGACTGGGCAGTATGAAACGATTCCTGCAGGCATGATTCTGCGCTCTGTAGGCTACAAGGGTTCGCCGCTGCCCGGCGTGCCGTATGACACGCGCAAGGGCACCATTCCCAACGAGCTGGGACGCGTGATCGACCCGGCGAGCGACAAGATCGTACGCGGCGAATATGTCGTGGGCTGGGCCAAGCGCGGTCCTACGGGCGTCATTGGCACCAACAAGCCGGACTCAATCGAGTCGGTCAACAGCATGTTTGAGGACCTCCAGAAGGGAAAGCTGCAGGGCTGCGCAGACCCGAATCCCGATGCTGCCGTTGCGCTGCTACAAGGAACGTGGCGTTCGCTATGTCACGGCCGACGAGTGGCGCAAGATCGACGCCTACGAAGTAAATTCCGGCAAGCCGCAGGGCAGGCCGCGCATCAAGCTCGTCAAGGCCGACGAGATGCTCGACGTGCTGACGAAAAGCTGATGGGGTGAGAGGGTGAGAGGGTAGACGTTTCGAAGGAACTCTTCACCTTCTCACCCCCTCACCCTCTTACCCTCTCACCCTCTCACCCCCTCACTCCCCGCCTGTGCTACAATTGCCGAAACTAAAACGAAAGCAGTTGCGCGCACAGAAGGGGCGGTTGTGAAACTCCAAGCAGTCATTTGGGATCTTGACGGCACGATAACGGACTCGGCGGCGTTACATTTCCGGGCCTGGCGGGCGACCATGGCCGATCACGGCGTTGACTATACGCAGGAGCTGTTTCTGCACGGGTTCGGTCGCAACAACTTCGAAATTCTGGCTGAACAGATGCCAGACTTCACGTCTGCTAAGATAAGCCAGGTTTCGGAAGAAAAGGAGGCCGCCTACCGTCGCCTGCTGCATCCCGGTGCACTGGAACTGCTGCCGGGGGTAGGACAGTGGCTTGCGCACTTTCATGCGCTCGGCCTGCCCCAGGCGATTGGCTCGTCGGCGCCGATGGCCAACATCATCGCCATGATTCACGTGCTTGAAGTTGGCGATCTCTTTCACGCCATGCTGTCAGGCTACCGCCTGCCACGCGGTAAGCCCGACCCAATGCTGTTCCTGCGCTGTGCTGCCGCCGTCGAAGCCGACCCGGCGGCATGCGTGGTCATTGAGGATACAATTCACGGGATCGAGGCCGCACAGCGAGCGGGCATGGCAAGCATTGTCGTTGGCCCGGTAGCAAAGAGCGACGCGATCAAGCCGTATTTGCGCACGGAATGGCCTCCTTGCCAGGCAGCAGGGACACTGGCAGACCACGGAGTCGAACCGATTCCCTCTTGGTTTGCGTAGAGGAGAACCTTTCGGAAAAGAGCATTACATGCTGCACAAGCAGAATGTCGAGCGTTACAAAACGAAACTGAGAAACGTGAGCCCGCGTTTTACCACGCGCGATGGGAAAAAGCTCACGCTGCGTCTCCTACACCCCAGCGATACCGCCGCTGCTGGTCGAAATGTTTCACCTGCTGACACCAGAAACCCGGCGGCGGCGCTTTCATATTGGCGTCGAGAACGTCAGCGAAGAAGTGGTTCAGCAGCGCGCAGCTGAGTTGGCGGACGTCGACAACAAGGTCAGTTTCCGGTGCAGTTGTAGCCGTCTATAAGGACGCCACGGGTGAGCACATCGTCGGCAGCGTGCGGCTGGCGCGCGACCCGGCCACACCCGAATCGCCGGAAGCGGAGGCAGCGGTCGTCGTGCGCGACGATTTCCAAGGTCAAGGGGTGGGAACGGAGCTGATGCGGCGGCTTGTGCTGTTGGCCAAGCAGATGCATGTCAAGACGATCCTGGCGATCTTTCAGCCTGACAACGAGGACGCGATCCGCATCTTTCGTGAAGTGAATCTACCCTACGTAACGACGATCGACCACGGTGAAACGATCCTGAGGATCGAAGTGCCGCCTGAACCTTGATTCGTACGTTTGCTAGGATTGCCATGATGGCGTGTCCCGGGGACCGGCGAACGCAAGCGTTCGCTTAGAGGTCCCCGGGACATGAGTGGAGCAGGGGAAACTACAGCGCGTTGCGGTAGGCGTAGGTGCGGCGGTAGCCGTAGTCGGTGCTGAAGCTGCCGAAGGCTTTCTTGCCGGCCTTGGAGAGCGGGTAGCGCCCCAATGAACGGACGCCGCGGCGGGCGATCTGCGAGGGGCTGTAGATCTTGCGACACAGCCAGTCGTAGGCGCTGCGCAGTTCGTCGACCGTGAAGTTCTTGGGCACGAAGGTGACGTGTGCCGTGTCGTAGTGGCTCCACGGTACGTCAAGCAGGCGATTCTCACGCTCGACCAGATCGCGGAAGGGCGTGCCGGGATAGGGCGTCAGCATCGTGGTGCTCACGCTGTCCAGTTCGCTCGTACGCACGAAATCCCACATGGCCTGGAACGTGTCTGAGGTGTCAGAGTCAAACCCCATCACAAACAGGCCGACAACGCCGACGCCGGTGCTGCGAATCGTACGGATGGCATCCTGTGCCTTGTCCGCCATACCCTTGGACTTGCCACCCAGCGAGCTGCGGTTGTCGGGGTTGACGCTTTCAAAGCCGATGAAATGCTTGTCGAGGTGTGCGGCAACGCTCATTTCGAGCAGGTCGGGGTGCTTGGCGACGCTCATCTCCGACTGGCAGGTCCAACCATGCAGGTCGAGCTTGGCCAGTTCCTCAAACAGCTTGGCGCAGTAGTCCGGGTCGGTGGTGAAGTTGAGACCGAAGTTGTCGTCGGTGAGGAAGAAGCGCTTGATCTGGCGGCGCTTGATCTCGTCGACTACCTCGTCGATCGGGCGCAGGCGCATGCGGCGGCCGCTGACACGGATGGCCGTGCAGAAGTCGCAGTTGCGCGGGCAGCCGCGGGTGATCTCCAGGTAGGGTGTCCAGTAGTTGTTGTTCTCGTCCACCATCTGGATCACGCGGTCGGTGATGGTGGCGAGGCCGGCCAGGTCCGCCCAGCGTTCGTCCTCATAGCGAGGCTTCATGCCTTTAATGCCTTCGGCGCCGAAGTCTTTGATCACCTGCTGCCAGGTGAAGTAGCCTTCGCCGACCATGACACTGTGCGCAAAGGTAGAGGAGTGCTCGGGCATCAGCGTGGCGTGCACACCGCCCAGCACCACGCCGGCGCCCTGCTTCATGGCGCGGCGGGCAATGTTCTCGGCGCGTTCGATAGTCACGGTCATCGACGTAATGCCGACCAAATCCCCCTCCCGCAGCGTGCTGAGGTCGATATCCCGCACGTTCTCATCCCAGATTTCCACGGGGATTTCTGCCGGAACCAACGAAGCCAGTCGCATCAAGGTATAAGGGGAACCCGGCGACCTGCCAAAGACACGGCCGTCGCGCCGGGGCTGAATCAGCACAATACGTCGCATGAATCCTCCGCTGCAGTCCAGTTCACGCCCCACGCATAAGCCGGGGCCGAATTTGTAATAACGCCGCACATCATAGCACGGGCCCGTATGATTCGACAAGCTATTAATGGGAAAAACTTTAGAAAAATTGGGGGGCTCAAAACCAATCGCGAAAGAGGAGATAGACCAGCGAGTAGATGATGCCGATCAGGCCGCCGACAAGAACCTGGATCGTGGTATGGCCGACCAACTCCTTGAGTTCCTCGTCGGTGATGGGATGGCCGGTGAACAGCGTCTGCACGATCTGGTTGATGACGCGTGCCTGCTTGCCACTTTCCTGGCGTACGCCGCGCGCGTCGTACATGACGATCAAGGCGAGCACAGTAGCGACGGCAAAGGCGGCGCTGTCGAGTCCATATTGATAACCGCAGACGGTGGCCAGGCTGGTGACCATGGCCGAGTGGCTGCTGGGCATGCCACCGGTGGCCCCCAGCACACGCCAGTCGAGGCGGCCGGTCTGGATCCAATCGGCCAGCATCTTGTAGAGCTGGACGCCAAGCGCCACTGAGATCGGCAGCCAAAGGGCGGCGTTGCTGAACAGCGCACGCATCGCTAGTTATCTTGCCAGCCATCAAATGCCTTGGTCTGGTCGCCGGGAGCATCAGGCCCCTGCCACTGGCGCACGCGCAGTTCGGCATCGGCCAGTTTGCGGGCGCACAGATTGGCCAGTGCCACACCCTGTTCGTAGAGGGCCAGGGTTTGTTCGAGCGGCAGGTCACCATTTTCGAGCTGCCCTAGCACGATCTCCAGTTCAGCGAATGCCTGGTCGTAGGTCAAAGTATCAAGCGAGTTGGACATTGCATCTTCTTTCGCGGCTAAAGTCAGAAAGGTCCGGGTGAGTTTGGCTAAGCGTCGTGTGAAGCAGAAAGTTCACACATATTGAGTACTTACAGTATACCAAACACCGTGCGCACGCGCGGAAACACCACTTCGGTGTAGAATGGGCACGACGTTTTCTGGAACGCTTCCAGGAAGCGTTCTGCGAAAGGATATTTGCATGCAAGTTGATAACCCGCAGCCGGCTGGCGACGAGTTCATCCCAGGTCGTCCGGCCGTGGTGTGCCTGGAGCCTGACCTGTTCTTTGGGGCGCGATTGGACGATGTGATTCGTGCGTGCGGCGGGCAGCCCTTGATCGTCGACACGCCGGATGAGTTTGTGGCCGCCGTCGATCGCTGCTTCCCGGTGCTGGCGCTGCTCGACCTGAATGTGCCGGGCGAGTGGGAGACGGCGATCCGGCGCTGCAAGCTGCGCCCGCATACGGCGCAGACGCCGATCATCGCCTTTGGCAGCCATGTCGAGGTGGAGACGCTCAAGCGGGCGCGGCAGGCGGGGGCCGACCATGCCTGGGCGCGTTCCAAGATGATGGAAGAGCTGGTGCCGGTGGTCCGGCGCCATGTACAGCCGCCTGTCGTCTATCCCGAAGGCTGGGATGCGCCGCTGAGCGAGCTGGCGCGGCACGGCATCGAGGAGTTTAACGCCGGAGAATACTTTGAGCAGCACGAGTGGCTGGAGAAAGCCTGGCTTGAAGAGCAGCGCCCCATACGCGAGATGTACCAGGGCATCCTCCAGATCGGCGTGGGCTTTCTGCAGATCGAACGCGGCAATTGGACGGGGGCGATCAAGCTGCTGCGGCGCGGGCTGCCACGCCTGCGCGCCCTGCCGCCAGTCTGCCAAGGGGTAGATATTGCTGCGTTTCGGATGGCGAGCGAGGCCATCCACGCCGAGTTGGTAGCGCTCGGTCCACAGCGGCTGGAAGAGTTCGATCGGGCCAGGTTTCCCAAGATTCGCCTGACCTGATAAGTAGTGCGGCATACATCATTCCAGAACCAGGCTGTAGCCGCCATCCAGTTCGATGGTCTGCCCGACGATCATGCGCGCCTCCTCGCTGCAGAGCCACGCCGTCACGTTGCCGACGTCCTCAGGGGTGACGAGGCGGCCGGCGGGGGTGTTCTGCTCGGCGTGGGCGATCATGGCGTCGCGGCGGGGGAAGAAGTCGAGCGCGCCGGTGAGGACGACGCCGGGGCTGATACAGTTGGCGATGATGTTTTCACGGGCGAGTTCGACGGCAAGATAGCGGGTGACGGCTTCGATGGCGGCCTTGCTGACGCCTACGACCCCGTACTCAGGGAACACACGGCGGCTGCCGATGCTGGTGATGGTGATGATGCGTCCCCACCCTTGGCGCCGCATATAGGGCACGGCCGCCTGCGCGCCAAACAGGATGCTGCGGGCGTTGATGTTGAGCGTCCAATCCCAGGCCTTGGCGTCGATCTCGGTGATCGGCTTGATCACGCCGCTGGCGGCGTTGCCGACGAAGATGTCGACGCCGCCCAACTGGCGGGCTGCCTCGTCTACCAGGCCGCGAATTTCATCTTCCTTGGCGACATTGGCCTTGATCACGGCGGCCTTGACGCCAAGCGCTTCGGCCTCGGCGGCGGTCTGCTCGGCGTCTTCGCGGTGGCGGAAGAAGTTGACGGCGACGTTGCAGCCGCGCTGTGCGAGGGACAGGGCGATGCCGCGGCCAATGCCGCGGCCGCTGCCAGTGATGACGGCGGTTTTGCCAGAAAGGTCAGGCGTCATAGGGTGTGAAATGTACTTATCTACCGGCGAGTTGGAATATTTTCTCGCGGGTTTCCCGCCACGAGATTTTGCTGAGACCAAGTTTCTGGCGCAGGCGTTCTTCGGGCATTCCGGTACGATAGTCGCGGACGGCACAGGTCCAGCGCAAGGTTTCAAAACCGACCTGGACGTTGCGAATGCCTGCCTTCTGGCCCACTTCGTCGAGCACGTACTCGAGATTACGCGGGGTGCAGTCGAAAAGGAAATCAGCCGGCTTGTATTGGTCGACGTACTGGTTAAAGACAGGCGTGATGGTCTGGTTGAGTGCGAGGATGCGGTTCTTGTGGGCCTGCTCCTCCCCGGCGTAGCGAATCGTCACTTCAGGCGCCTGGGGGCGCTCGAAGTTGAAGTCGGCGACCAGCAGGCGTGAGCACTCGGCCTTTTTCATGCCGGTCTGCAGCAGCAGGCTGACCAGCAGGTAGGGTCGTGCATCGGGGCTAGTGCGGGACCAGAGATAATCCTGGGCGGCGCGCACGAGGCGGCTGATGTCCTGGTCGCGCAGGATGACAGGCAGGGGCGGGCGCGCCGGCTGCTGGGCGACGGGCTCGGCCGGGTCGGTGCCGAGCACGCCAATGCCGTGCAGCCAACCAAAGAAGACCTTGATCGACGTGATGCGGCGCGCCAGCGTCTTGGCACTGCAAGGAACGTTGCGTTCGCTCTGCATCCACGCCAAATAATCTTCCAAATTCTGCGTACTGATCTGGTAGAGCTTGACGTCGCTCTCCATGAAGCCGGAGAGGATCTTGAGATCGTTGCGAAAAGCCTTGATCGTGTTTTCGCTAAAGCCTTTGCGCAGCATGTATTCGTCAAAGGCAGCGATCCCCGCCGCAAGCGTGCTGTTGGCGCGCAACGGCGGAGTTAGGACCATGTCCGGATCCGTAGTATCACCTGCGGCCGTGAGTGTTAGGGTCGATTACTGGGTCGGCCATACCATCCTCCAACTCGGAAGAAATTTCGTATAGTTGGTAATCAGTATAGGACGGTGGCGCCCCAATGTCAAACACTTGTTCGTTTTTCTTGATCAGGCAAGGTGGAACACCTCCTGCAGTTCCACCAGCATCTGATCGGGGCGTGCATTGTTGGGGGACTCAAAGTAGGGTGCCATAAACTCCTGCCAACGAGTGTTGACTTCGGTGGCGGCCATGTGGGTGTTGGCGGTGGCCAGGTCTACGGGTGTCTCGAAGTAGCCGAAGAGGAGGCCGTCGTCCGCCATAAAAAGCGAGTAATTGTGCCAGCCGGCGGCGCGCAGTGCGTCCAGCATCTCCGGCCAGACCTGTTCGTGATGGCGCTTGTATTCTTCGATCTTGTCCTGCTTGACCTTGAGGATGAAGCCGACACGTTTCATGAGGTGATTCCTTGTCTGTTCTAGCCGATGACGACCAATTCGAGGTCGAGGAGGCGGGCCAGCTTGCGAATCTTGTTGACCTGGCGGCCGACGCCGAGGGCGCAGTGATGGGTCGGCCCCTGCTCGGACCAGCGGTTCATGAACTCGGCGGGATCGAGGCTGAACTTGAGGCGCGAGTTGGTGTTGCCGATCTCCAGGCGCGGGCCGGGGATCGACTCGCCTTCGGCAGCCAGCAGCTTGAGCCGGCCGTCGGCCGTCTGCGTCATGCCAAGGATGGTGACCGGGCCGGTCTGGACGTTGAACTCGACCGAGAGGCCGTAGCCGCGCTTGCCGTGGAACAAGCCCAGGCCGCGCAGCAGCGGCTTGCCCGAGGCGATGGCGACGTGGCCCGGGCCGTCGTGGCCCATCAGGATGAAGTCCTCGTTGAAGTCCATGGCGTAGAACTCGGTGTACGAACCGCCGGCGCCCAGCCGGTCCATGATCAGCATGGCCATGCAGGTCTTGAGGTCGCCCTCGCCCGAGGCCGGGACGCCGCGCGCGGTGAGCAGCGAGTTGCCGACGATCAGCGATGCGCCCAGTTCTTCACTTTCGTTGCCGTCGAGGCCGCGGTAGTAGTAGGTCAGGCCGTTGAGGTCGAAGTCCTGCACCAGCTTGTCCAGGCCGGCCGCCACGCGCGCCGACCAGTGCAGCGCCTCGTCGGTGACCGGCATGGAGATCTTGTCTTTGCCGGGCAGCGGCAAGTTCGAACGTCCGCTTGATCTCGGCGATCTTGGCCTGCACCTCGTCATCCTGTACCGCATGGACGCGCGCCTGGAGGTCGTCGATCTCCAGCACTTCGACGTGGGCGCCAAGCTGGGCATGGTGCATGGTGAAGTCCGAGTACATGTCGAGCATGCCGGGGTAGGTGTGGCCGAGAAAGCCGATGCGGCTGTAGTTCAGCTCGCGCATAACGCTGGCCGCCTGCACCCACTCCTCGATCTCGCGCCAGGCGCGGTCGTAGTACTGCTGGGCGTGACCCGCGGCCGGGTTGAGCAGGCCGGTGACGACGTTGAACTGGATGCGGCTGCGGGCAAAGGCGTTGGAGATCTCGGGCACGCAGCAGGCACAGCATGCCGACAGCCATTCGCCCGTGTCGGTATTGGGATAGTCGAGCGCTGGCACCGGCTGCAGGTTGAGGATCAGCACGGGCGCCTTGCGGCGCTGCACCGCCGGCAGCACCTGGGATGAGGTCGAATAGGTGCCGACGTAGCAGATGATCAGGTCCACGTTGGCCTGGGCAAACAGGTCGCCCGCCTTGACGGCCGCCTGTGCCGTATCGACCAGCCCGGCCGAGACTACCTCGCCGCCCATCTGTGCCAGTCGTTCCTCGACCGTGCGCTGGTAGCCTTCCAGCTGTTCCTTCAGACCTTCAAACTGCGGCCAGTAGGCGGCCAACCCGATCCCAAACACGCCAACCTTAGCCCTTGCGGCGTTCTGCGTGTTACCCATAGCGGACTCCTTCTGCTCGATTCTACGATCGCTCAGTAATTGTCGCATTGCGAACGTGCGAGGCCCACCCCTTCGGTTAGGCACGGTCCGCACAATCTGCGAAATTTGGTAAGAATTGCTGACTCTTTGTCGGAGATTGGTGCTAATCTAGCAGACAGCAGCGGGCACTGTCAACAGGGGGCGAGCAGCGGGTGCGTGCCGCCATGGAATTGACCGGAACGCAGCACCACCCCTCGCTCGGCGCATGAGGCCAGCACGGTGCCTCGTATGCCGAGCGAGGGGCGAGTACGAAACCTTAGAACGTCAGCAGGCCGGCGCCAAAAGAGGCAGCAAAGACGAGCGCGACGATGGACATGAGCTTGATCAGAATGTTGAGCGAGGGGCCGCTGGTGTCTTTGAAGGGGTCGCCAACGGTGTCGCCGACGACGGCGGCCTTGTGCGAGGCAGAGCCCTTGCCACCCATCTCGCCAGCTTCGATGTACTTCTTGGCATTGTCCCAGGCGCCGCCGGCATTGGCCATCATGACTGCCAGTAAGAAGCCTGCCGCAGTGGCGCCGATCAGCATGCCGGCCAACGCTTCCTTGCCGAGGATAAAGCCAACCAGCAGCGGTGACGCCACGGCCAGCACGCCAGGGATGATCATCTCACGCAAGGCGCTCCGCGTGCTGATGTCGACACAGCGCGCGTAGTCCGGCTGGCCAGTCCCTTCCATGATGCCGGGAATCTCCTTGAACTGGCGGCGCACCTCGAGCACGATTTCCTTGGCCGCACGGCCGACGGCCGTCATCGTCAAGGCGGAGAATAGAAACGGCAGCATGGCGCCGATGAGCAGCCCAGGTAGCACGGTCGGGCGCAGCATGTCGAGCGAAGTCATGCCGGCCGCCTGCATGTAGGCACCGATCAGCGCCAGGGCAGTGAGCACGGCCGAGCCGATGGCAAAGCCCTTGCCGGTGGCGGCAGTGGTGTTGCCGAGGCTGTCGAGCGCATCGGTGCGCTCGCGCACATAGGGGGGCAGGCCGCTCATCTCGGCAATGCCGCCGGCGTTGTCGGCCACAGGACCATAGGCATCGGTGGCAAGAGTGACGCCCAGCGTGCTCAACATGCCGACGCCCGCCAGGGCGACGGCATAGAGGCCGCCGATAATGCCCATGTCAGGGTCGCCCGTGATGCCAAACCACAGCGCCAGCAGGATAGCGATGGCGACCACCAGGACCGGGGCAGCCGTGCTGTTCATGCCTACAGCCATCCCCTGGATGATGATCGTGGCAGCACCTGTCTCAGCGGCATCGGCGATCGACTGCGTGGGTTTATTGGTGTAGGACGTGTAGTACTCGGTAAAGTAGGCGATGGCGTTGCCGGCGATGAGGCCGATCAGGATCGCCCAGAAGTAGTTGAAAGACACGCCCGACAGCAACACCAAGAAGGCGGAGAGTACGATTACGATGCCCGAGGATGCCCAGACCGAGCGCCGCAGCGTGCCCAGCAGGTCCTCCTGCGTGGCGTCTTCCTTGGTCTTGACCAGGAAGGAACCGATGAGCGAGGCGATGATGCCGCCGGCTGCGATCAGGAAGGGGAGGCCCACATAAGCATAGATGTTGGCAGATGCCGACGTCATCACCACGCCCAGCGAGGCAGCGGCGATGATCGAGCCCACGTAGCTTTCAAAGAGGTCGGCGCCCATGCCGGCCACGTCGCCGACATTGTCGCCCACATTATCGGCAATCACGGCAGGGTTGCGGGCATCGTCCTCGGGGATGCCTGCCTCGATCTTGCCCACCAGGTCGGCGCCGACATCGGCCGCCTTGGTGTAGATACCGCCGCCGACGCGAGCAAAGAGGGCGATACTGGAGGCGCCAAAGCCGAACCCGGCGATGTACACAATGTCAGTTTGGATATCGCCGCTAAACAGCAGGTAGACGAGTGAAAGCCCAAGCAAGCCGAAGCTGACGACCGCCATGCCCATGACCGAACCCGACGCAAAGGCCACACGCAGGCCGTCGTTGAGGCTGCGCACGGCAGCCGCCGCAGTCCGCACATTGGCACGCACGGCAACGTACATGCCGAGGTAGCCGGTTGCGGCCGAAATCACGGCACCGACGACAAAGGCAAAGGCCGTCTGCCAGTTCAGGAAAGCGGCGATCACCAGCGCGACGATGACCACAAAGGCCGTCAAATAGGTATATTCACGGCGCAGGAAGGCAGATGCGCCCACCTGCACGGCACCGGCAATTTCGCGCATCGTCTGGTTGCCCTGGTCCTCACGCAAGACGCGCCGCATCTGCCATACGACAAAGCCAATGCCGACGAGGCTGAACAGTAACGCCAACACAACCGAAGCAGTCCCTTGCAGCAAGGTAATCCCCCCTATTCTGTATGCCTGTTTCAGGATGTTAAAGTTTTGCTATCGAAACTGCCGCTATTGTACTGGCGGTATGGGCAATCCCCCAAGAGTTGTCGATCTTTTGCATCAGCATTTCACCGCGGCGTCATGGTACAATGCTGCGGCCTGCGCAAGGGCTACATGGGCAGACGAGGAAAGACGATGAACAGCCAACAACAACGACAGATTTATGTCGACCATGCGGCGACGACGCCGGTTGCCGCCGAGGTACTGGACGCCATGCTGCCGTATTTCACCGAGTTTTACGGTAATCCGTCCAGCATTCACCGCCTCGGCCGGCGGGCAAATGTGGCACTGGAGCAGGCGCGGCGCTCGATCGCAGGGCTAATCGGTGCCAGACCCGGCGAGATTGTGTTTACTGGCTGCGGCAGCGAGAGCGATAACGCCGCCCTACGCGGCATCGCCCACGCTCGCCGAGCCGCAACAGGGGCTACGCGCATTGTAACGACACCGATCGAGCATCACGCGGTGCTGACTACGGCAGAGGATCTGCGCGACCGTTACGGTTTTGCCTTGACCCTAGTTCCAGTTGACGGAGCAGGACACATCGACCTGGCAGCCTGCGAGCAAGTGCTTGGCGACGGTCGCGATGTAGCGCTGGTCAGCGTGATGCTGGCCAACAACGAGGTGGGCACGATCCAGCCGCTCGCAGAAGTGGGACGCTTGTGCAGGGCCCGCGGCGTGCCACTGCATACAGATGCCGTGCAGGCCGCAGGCAAACTGCCTCTGCAGGTAGAGCAGTTGCAGGTGGATGCATTGAGCGCCGGTGCTCACAAGTTTTACGGCCCCAAGGGAACGGGCTTTCTATATCTGCGCAAAGGAACGCCGTTCTGGCCGCAGCAAACGGGAGGGAGCCACGAGGGGGGGCGGCGCGCCGGCACTGAAAACGTGCCGCTGATCGCCGGCATGGCGAAGGCGTTTGAAATGGTCGAAGCCACGCGTGACGAGGAGATGGCGCGACAATGCTCCCTGCGTGAGCAGCTGATTGAAGGCGTCATGGGGAAGCTTACAGCGGTAACTTTGACAGGTCATCGCACTGAACGTCTGGCCAACCATGCCAGCTTCGTCGTGCGCGATGCCGACGCCGAGAGTATGTTGATTGCCCTTGACATGGCGGGCATTGCCGCCAGCAGCGGCAGTGCCTGTTCCAGCGGAGCCCAGCGCACCAGCCATGTACTGGAAGCGATGGGCTTTAGCGCAGCCGACGCCGCCGGCGCCTTGCGCTTCAGCCTCGGCCACAGCAACACCGAGGCGGATGTAAGCTATATTGTTGCCAACCTTCAGACGATTGTGCAGCGCGTGCGCGGCTAGTTCGCCCCGAGGCCACGATTGACAGTCGTGAGATCAGGCTGTGCTACATACTTGTACCCCACCCCGCGCACTGTTACGACGCGTGTGGGATGGCTCGGATCGGTTTCGATCTTGGTGCGCAGACGGCGCACAGCCAACTCGACCAGGTTGAGGTTGTCGCTGCCGCTGTAACCCCAGACCGTCTGCAGCAGTTCCTCTTTGCTCGTCGGCCGTTCACCGCGCTTGGCCAGGAAGGCGAGCAGGGCGAACTCGGTAGGTGTCAGATCGACCGGCCGGCCGCCTACGTCGGCGCGCTGTTCTGCATTGTAAATATGCAAGTCGCCATAGGTGGCGACGTCAAAAGCGACGCCGCCCAGCAGGTGTATCGCGCGGCGCAGGACGGCCTGGATGCGCGCTTCCACTTCCTTGAAGTTGAAGGGTTTGGCAATGTAGTTATCGGCGCCCAATTCGAAGCCACGTACCACATCTTCCTGGCGGTTCATCGCCGTCAGCATGATCACCGGCACATCGGAAAAGGCACGCAGTTCGCTGCAGCAGTGTGAAGCCGTCCATGTCCGGCATGACCACGTCGAGCATGACCAGGTCGAAGTATTCATTTTCCAGCAAAGTCAGCGCAGTATGGCCGTCGGCCACAGCCTCGACATCATAGCCAAAGCGGCGCAACGAGAGCGCCATCAGGTCACGCATCAGCCGTTCGTCGTCCACGACCAAAATACGCACGTCGTTGTTTACCCATTCACATGTCATGGGCGAAACGTATTCCGTCGAGAAGCTCGAGGTTGGCGCCGGACTGGTGACGGTCAAGTTGGTATTCATGCTGGTTTTCTGGCCCAAAATGGCTCTTTCCACACATAGCCACGCCTATCCCGTAAGCTGCACTTCAGGCAAATATAGGGTAGCATATTGAGCGACCGAAGCAACGGCCATTTGTAGCAGATCAGGGGATGGCGAGTCCGCAAATTGTCACATTTTTGTAAGCAGGAAGCGTGCTGTTGAGGTTTTATGGCAGTTGCAAGCGTTGTTGCAACTGTGCTATACTGAGCACATCAGGATTGCTCCCTAGCGTCCCTCCAAACTTAGGTTCAAACTGTATCTGTTTGACAACAAGGAGAAAAAACTGAATGGCAAGTGTGACGTACGACCATGTCTTCAAGCGGTACGGCGATGTCACGGCGGTCAACGACCTGAACATTCACGTCGAAGACAAGGAATTCCTCGTCTTCGTCGGTCCGTCAGGTTGTGGCAAGACGACGAGCCTGCGCTTGTTGGCCGGCCTGGAAGAGATCAGTGAAGGCAACATCTTGATCGGCGATCGCGTCGTCAACGATGTGCCGCCCAAGGATCGCGACATCGCCATGGTGTTCCAGAGCTACGCTCTGTATCCCCACATGAGCGTCTACGACAACATGGCCTTCGGCCTCAAGCTGCGCAAGACGCCCAAGGCTGAAATCGACCGCCGCGTGAAGGAAGCCGCCGAGATTCTGGACATTGGCCACCTGCTGGATCGCAAGCCCAAGCAGCTCTCCGGTGGTCAGCGCCAGCGTGTGGCCGTAGGTCGCGCCATCGTGCGCGAGCCGGCCGTGTTCCTCTTTGACGAGCCGCTGTCCAACCTCGATGCCAAGCTGCGCGTGCAGACGCGTGCCCAGCTTACCCGCCTGCACCAGCGCCTCGCCACGACCTTCATCTATGTGACGCACGACCAGGTCGAAGCCATGACCATGGCCTCCCGCATCGCCGTCATGAAGGATGGCCTGCTGCAGCAGATCGACACGCCGCAGGTGCTGTACGATCACCCGGGCAACGTGTTCGTTGCCGGCTTTATCGGCAGCCCGAGCATGAACTTCTTCGATGCCACGCTGGTCGAGAGTGACGGCAAGCTGGAGATCAACGCCGGTGGCTTCCGGCTCGAAGTGCCGCCGGCCAAGGCAGAAGAGTGGCGTGCGCACAAGGGCAAGCAGGTGATCTTCGGCATTCGCCCGGAAGACATCCATGCCAAGCCCTATGTGGCCCCGGGCATTCTCGAGTCCGACATGCCGGCCAAGGTCGACGTGATCGAGATGATGGGCAACGAGATCTTCCTGTACCTGTTCACCCGCGACAACAAGCAGTTCATCGCCCGTGTCGACCCGCGCGTGCGCGCGCCAGACCGGCGATGATATCCAGTTGGCCGTGAACATGGCGAATGCCCATATCTTCGATCCGAAGACAGAAGTAAGCCTGGCGGGCTAAGCTTGCCGATGCCCACCGCCGGTAGTAGGGAGACAGCTTATGCTGGAGCCCGGTCCTCGGCGGCGTGGTCATCACCCCAACGCAAAAGGTAGCATCCCTGATATGCAGTGCGGGGGCAGGCATCGGCTAGATGTCTGCCCCTTGTCTTTGTACAATCAGTCGTTCCACAAGCTGTTCTCTCACACCCTGCTCTTTCACAACAAACGTGTGGGCACTAGCCCTCAATATCCAGGATGGCTCCTATGAACGAGAAGCTAGAAGTTCCTCTGGAAGCCGCAGCACGTTTGCTCCGCCAGGCAAAACGAATTGTATGCCTGACTGGCGCAGGAGTTAGCGCCGAGTCAGGTGTCGCAACCTTCCGCACTACGACTGATAATCAAAACGATATTATCTGGTCACGATTTGACCCGCAGCAATTGGCCTCGCAGGAGGGGTTTGCAGCCAATCCTGGCATGGTCTGGCAGTGGTACATGCACCGGCTGATGGCAGTTGAAAGTGCGAAGCCAAATGACGGCCATCGAGCGTTGGCACAGCTTGAACAGAGCGCGCCCTCTTTCACAGTCGTGACACAGAATGTAGATGATCTGCACGAACGGGGCGGCAGCCTGCGCGTGCTGCACCTGCACGGCCGCATCAATCGTTTCCGGTGCAACGTCTGCGGGTATGAGCACGAACTGCTGCCGGCCGAGAAGCGAACACGCGTGCCCGCCGCGCTGCCTGAGCTGCAGCGGCACAGTGCGCCCGGACGTGGTCTGGTTTGGCGAACCGCTGCCCAGCCGTATTCTAGACAAGGCATGGCATGAAAGCGAGCGATGCGACGTATTTCTGCTCGTGGGTACCAGCGGCGTCGTCTATCCTGCCGCGCACCTACCGCTCGTGGCCCAGCACCATGGCGCCGCCGTGATTGAGATCAACCCAGAGGCAACGCACCTTTCAGATTGTGCCGACGTTTGTATACCGGCACGCAGCGGCATAATCTTGCCGCGCCTGCTGCAACTGGTAGCTGAACTGCAGAGTGCCTAGCAAGGCCGCGTGCGCCAGTAGGGGCGCGCAGCAAGGCATCTATCCGGATGTCGCATTGCGTTGGGGGGCAGACCAGTCCAGCCATCCCTCGGCAACAGTCGTCGCCTGCTCGGCGCCATCGACGTCCAGGGTCAGCGGTAACGGCTGCGTACCTGACTGACGCTGGAAGAGCAGACGATAGTCGGCGGGCGTGATCCCTGCCGGCAAGCGGTAGGTGAATGACACTTGCTGTTCGCTGGCAGGCGACAGCACGAAAAAGCCCGCAAACTCATGGGTGCCACGCTCGCCGCGGCGGCTGATGATGCTCTCACCCTCAACGCCCTTAGCCTTCAGCAGTTCACTGCCGGCCGGCGCAAACACACGCACGTAGTCAAAATAGCAGCGGGCTATCATGTCGGCGTATGAGGTCCCGTAGCGAGGCGATTGATCGCAGCCGGGATCGGGCGTCGTAATTGGATGAGTGTAGCTGATCGTCACCGTCGCCAAGGCCGGTTGATCCGGGCCATCAGGCCAGGTCACGCTGTACGCCAGCGTACGTTCGATGGCAGCGTCGACTTTGTTGTAGCCCATATTGGTGTCGACGACCGCCAGGAAGTCAGCGCCCGGCTGCGGGTGGAGCCCCCCATCCCAACGCGCCTCGGCCATCACACTTTGCACCTGGGGATTGTTTACCCAGATCTGAATCGAGCGTTCGTCCATGGCGGTCTGTACGGCAGTCAGCAGTGCGCCGTAGTTGACATCGCCACTCTGAATTCGGTTCAACGCCTCGCGCGCGATTGCCGGAATAAAGTCCTTGCGCTGGCCGAACCAGTCGCCGCTCATGCCTGCGGCAATGCTCGTGTCGGTGCCCGCCGGCTTTTCCCAGAAGCGGATTACCTGCTGTTCGATATTATCGCTCGTGATTGGCTCGTCTGCGCCAGGTACGGTCAGAGCCCCGAGCGCGCCGATAAGATGCTTGACGGCGTTGAGGTCAACGGTAAACACGCCATCGACCTGCGTGCCGGTCTCCTGAGCATATAAAGCGCGCGCGACCTGCGCCGTCGTCGGAAAGTCAGGCGACCAGTTCGCATCGCGCATCACCAGGAGTGGGATGCCCATATACTGCTGCATCGCCTGCGGTGCAGGCGGGTACGTGCTGCGGTCGCTGTACAGCGCATAGCTGTCCTGAAAGTCAAAGTCAACCAGGCGGCCACCGTCGACGGACACACGGCCTACGGCGGCGATAAAGCCACCGGTTGCGCGCAGTTCGTGGCTGTTTTGCACCAGTACCAGGTAGGTACGCGGTCCCTCCATACCAAGCAGCCAAGGCAGCGATGGCCCAAGCCGGGCACCGACCTCGCCGATCGACAGTTCACCTTCCCAGCTGCCGCCACCAGAGAGCGCGGCGTGGGCTGTGGACCAACCCACAGCCGCTGCTACAATCACTAGAACGCCAAACCAGCGTACGATCCGGCTCAATTTGGTCAACATTTTAGTCATTTAGTCTCCACAGCGGGCCGATCTGTGTGACATCTGTCTGCGCGAGATCGGCAGGCATCTGTGCAAAGTAAATCGGCCTTTGTCCACGGTTTGCCGCAATAACGGCATCCACAGATTGATCGATTCCAGGTATTTCGGGGTGCAGATCCCCCTGTAAGCGGCGGTACCACTCAAATTGATAAAGCGAGTCGTTTATCGGCGTCACGCCGGTAAGTTCTCGGCTGCCCCACGCGCCAAACCAAAGGGCAAACGTCTCACGATCATCGAGTGTCACAACAATGCTTGTCGGGCTCCACCACAGCTTTCACCTGCTGCAAGTAGTCGCGTGCCACCTGATCACCGGCCAGCGAACTGGCGTCCCAACGCCATACAGTCATACCTATGAGCCCCAGACAGGCAAGTCCTCCCAACAACCAGGTGATCATCCTACTGCGCTGAGAATGGGCTTTCGCTGCGGCAGAGCGCTGTGATAACCACTGTGAAACCCACTCGTCGACTTGCGCCAGGCCCACCGCCAGCCAGAGGGCCATTATCCAACCGACTGGCAGCAAATAGATGTCGCTATCACGCGTGTAATAGGCTAGGGCATAAACACTGACCGGCGTCACCCATAAGAGGCTGAAGTTGCGCAGGTAACCGGCCGTCCGATCCCAATGTGCAAGCCCGATCAAGGCAACAGCCAATCCTACCGGCGTATACTGGGCCGTTACCGTGTAGGCCCAAGCTGCCAGCCGCGACAGCACTGAACTGGCAGGCGATGCAAACAGGTAACCACGGTAGGCCGCCCCGCTTACCAACCACCAAAACCCATTCCAGTTATCGGCGTACCCCCAGTTTACTGGCGGGGTCCTGGCGGCAACCAGTGGAACACGCAAGTAAAGCAGGGCCCCGAGCAGCACACCCAGGCCAAATGCACAGGCGATCGGCAGCATACACCGCCACTTTGTGCCGAATTGGCTGCCGGGCTGGCTGTCTAGCTGCCGCTTTCGTTGTGACCAGACAATGTAGAACGCAGCCGGCAGCAGCAACACAAACGTTAAGTGGTTGGCGACGCCCAGCGCTACCGGGATTACAACATACCACAATTTGTCAGGATGCACCAAGGTAGCCCAGCCCAGCAGTGCCAACAACAATGCATGGAGGGCGTAAACCTCTGCAATCACCGCCTGCTGCCACAGCAGTGGAGATATGCCCCAAGCCAGCGCAGCCAGTGCCGCCCAGAGCATGCCATGGCGGTTGAGGCGCAGCAGGTGACGGGCAGTCAGGTATGTCACACCCACGCTCAACGCCGCGCATAAGGCGCTGAGCAGCGCACCGCGCCAGACTAAATCTGCACCAGGCAGCAGGAAGCCCGTAATCGCCAACCAGCCCTGCAGAAGAAGCATGTAAAGGGGATAGCCGGGCGGGTGGGGGACACCGTTGACGATGGCCGCCGTCACCAGTTCGCCGCCATCGGCACCTTGGTGGGCCCACGTAAGTCCCGGGGCCAGCGAGAAAAAATAGACAAAGAAAGCCGCGGTGCTTAGGGCTGCCGCCACAATAACATTTGTCGGCGGCATTCGCAGAGACGCTCGCCTCTTGCGCGTCCGGCACGGGCACACGAGTAGGCTCCTGGGATTTGGTGGGCAAAGATGGAGGCTGCTGAGGCATTGCCGCGGAACTACACAGAAAAGGGGCGCAGCCCGGCTTTCACCGAGCCACGCCCCGAAGGCTTGCGCAGGGTCGACCTACCAGAACTCGGGCAGCAGCGACGGCGGCATGCCGATGGTGATGCCGCTGCTGGCCGTCTCGCCATTGCTGGCCGTAACCGAGGCCAGGTTGGCAAAGGTGGTGCCGTTCGGCACATCGTCAGCCACACGCACGCGCACGGTAGCCGTAGCCGATCCACCGGCCGGCACTGCGGCCCATGTCACCGTAACAGCCGGACTGTCTGCTGACTGGGCAACTTCGCCACCTGCCCCTGCGGTGGCGGCGATCAACGCCAACGGTCCTGGCAGTTCGCTGCTCAAGACCACATCAGCGAGATCTTCCGCACTATCGTTGCGCACAGTGTAGATGAGTGCGATCTCACGCCCCTGCACGGCGAAAGGCGGCTGCTGTGCGACGGCGACGCTCAAAGCGCCGGTGCCGGCAGCTGCAGTTGCTGGCGCGCCTTCGCCTCCAGCTGTCGGGGTCTCGGTGGCAGTGGTGCCCGTCGCTGCACCGGACTGGCCATCGCTGCCAACCTCAGGCAGGTCACCGGCGGCAAAGGCCGGGGTGATAAACTGGGCGCTCACCCAGCCATTTGCAGGCCGGCGTGCCGATGCAGCAGATATACAGCCAATCGCCACCGGCATTGCGCCCCAAAACGGTGACGGTGTCACTGCCGCGCAGCTTGCCCAGCACAGCATCGTCAGTGCTTGGGCCACTGCGCACATTCAGATTCACGCCGGCAACCGTCCCCTGGACACCGCCCCAGCAGCCGCACCAGCAGTCGCTGTAATGGCCGGTGTGGCGGTTGGGGCAGGTGTAGCTTCTGGAGCGGGTTCACTGGCCACCACAGGCAGCGCTGCCGCCTGTTCGGCCGCAAAGTTGGGCGTCACCAACGCAGCACTGACCCAGCCGGGTGTGCCGTCGGCAATGCAGCAAATGGACCACCAGTCACCGGCCTCATTGCGGCCATCGACCGTGATCTCACTGCCTTCGGCCAGCTTCCCTACCACCGGGTAGGTGGTGCCGGGGCCCTGGCGAACATTGAGCGACACGACCTGCACAGCCGCGGTCAATGCGCCGGTAGCAGTGGCTGTCTCCGTGACTGTCTCTGTCGCTTCAGCAGCGGGCGCTTCCGCTTGCGAGCTTGCCGTACCGCTGTTGTCAGACTGGTCATTAGAGTTATTGTTGCTAGTTGTCATTGGCTGCGTTGCTCGGCCGCGGGGTCGGCGGCGGCACGGTCTGGTTGACATCGGGCCGCACATCGGCAGCAAACGCCGGCTGACCCGCCAGCAGGGCTAGAAAAGCGAGTCCGGCTACAGTCACCAGCAGCCAGTGACGGCGCGCAACTGGCGCCAGTCCCTGCGTCTTTTTCGATCGGCTATGCATGAACAATCTCCTC
The DNA here is from genome assembly GCA_963701415.1 of uncultured Chloroflexia bacterium. Lineage (GTDB taxonomy): Bacteria > Chloroflexota > Anaerolineae > Caldilineales > Caldilineaceae > Fredericiella. The sequence continues at coordinate 90,823 of CAVPAH010000009.1, read as the reverse complement.
GAATGGTTCGGATGGAATCGAGTATATGCTGCGCTACGCGCGCTGCACTTTTTCCCACACGACGCTCTGTCGCCGCCGCAGCAGTCTGAGTGCACCAGCGTAGACTGCATAATTCATCAGGCAGAAGTACATCGGAATATAAAACAGTTTGATCTTGACGCCAAGTTGTTCGAGCAACCAACCACAAATAGCAGCACCGTAGAACAGCAGTTGTCCCGCCATAAGCGCTGCGTACAAAGGTGAGCCCGTTGCCAGCAGCGCCAGGTTGGCGACAAAGACGACCGGCAGCAGCAGCGGCGCCAAGGTCCAGCGCAGCACGCGATGGGAAACATACTGAAAGCTCAGGACACCATGGCGCCAAGGGTTCAGCAGCTGCGGCATACGCACAATGGCTTGGAGCCCGCCGGCGGCATTGCGCGCCTTGCGCTTGAACTCCTCGCGCAGCGAAGCAGAGTGCCCCTCGACGGCGTACGCGTCGGGAGCATAGGCAACCCGGAAGCCGCGCATGGCAATTTGCAGCGAGTAATAGAAGTCCTCAAGAATAGTATCTGGCGGCGCCGGTTGATACAGCGCCGTACGGATGGAAAAGAGCTCGCCGGCTGCCCCCACGACGGAATACAGCGCAGCGTCCAGGCGCTTGAGGGTAGACTCATAACGCCAATATACACCTTCACCCACGCCTTCGGCCCCTGCCGACTGCGCAAATTGCACCCGTTTCTCACCTGCCACTGCGCCGGCCGTTGGGTCGGCATAGTGCTTGACGATGTTGCGGAGCGCCTCTCGGTTGAGCATGGCATTGGCGTCGCTGTACACGGTTATCGGCGCCGCCACAAGGGGCATGACCCGGGCGACTGCGGCCAGCTTGCCCTGGCGCCGGGGTTGATGCAGTACCCGTATCTGGAGATCTGCCGGCACCGGCAGGTCCTGCAGCAGCCGTTCGCTGCCGTCGTCAGAACCATCGGTCACAAACACGATATCGAGACGATCGCGCGGGTAGTCCAGTTCCAAACTATTATGCAATTTAGCGGGCAATACCAGTGGCTTCATTGTAGGCGGCCACAATCAACGTAAGGGGCGGCAGGTCGATGTCGGCAAGGGGCGGCGGGCTCTGCAGGCGCTGCGGGCAGCGCCAGTGGACCCAGAGGTAAACGAGCAAGCCATAGCCGGCATAGGTGTAGACGACAACGGCGCAGCCGATCCAAAACAGCCAGGCCCAGCCGTTCATCTAGTGTGCACCCTTGCCTTGCAGGATGACCGGTACGGTGCGCAGCAAAATCGACAAGGTCACGGCGCAGGCTGTAGTTGTCGATATAGTCCAGCTCCAGTTGAAGGCGATCGGAGAACGGCAGGTCGCCGCGGCCGCTGACCTGCATGGGCCCGGTCAGGCCGGGCTTGACGGCCAGCCGGCGGCGATGATAGTCGCTGTAAAGCTGCACGATGCGCTCTTCTTCCGGCCGCGGCCCGACCAGGCTCATCTCCCCCCGCAGCACATTGTAAAACTGCGGCAGTTCGTCGAGGCTTGTGCGGCGCAAAATGCGCCCGACACGCGTTATGCGCGGATCGTCTGCAATCTTAAAGGCCGGCTCCTCTGCCAGCTCGCGCAGGTCAATCAAGGCGTCAAGCCGCTGCTCGGCGCCGTCGACCATGCTGCGCAGCTTGAAAATGCGGAAACTGCGGCCATTCTCGCCGATGCGCACCTGGCCGAAGAAGATCGGTCCCGGGCGAGTCTAGCTTGATGGCGACGGCGGCGATAGCGACCAGTGGGATGGCGATGGCAAGCCCAACCAAGGCGCCGACGATGTCGAGGCCGCGCTTGACGAAGCGCTGCCAGCCTGGGATCACCGGCCGGCGCGCCCCAGGGCAGCATGCCGGCAAACTGGATCGTCCCGACCAGGTAGCCGCTGCCGAGCGCCAGGGCGCGTGCGGCAAGCATCAAGGGGGCGGCAGCGGCGAGCGACCACGAGCGCCGTGCCAGCTTGGCTAAAAAAGGAGCGGCTGAAGCAAGAAAAAGGCCAACCAGCGCCAGTTCGGCCAGCCACAGCCAGTCGAGCGGCGGCCACCAAAGGCCCAACAGCAAGAGGGGAAACAGTACAAGCATCAAGCCGACCAGCACGATCTGGAGCTTCAGCACCTGCGGCGTGTGCGTGTCTTCCACCATGCGTTCGGGGTGGAGGTGGGTCAGAGGCGCCTTCCAGAAGCCCTGCGCGTACTTGCGCCGCATATACTCCGCAAGCGAAGTGTCGTGCAGGTGAGTCACCACCGCCTGGGGCGCAAAGACGAGCCGGTAGCCCTTTTCTGCCAGGCGAAAACTCAACTCCTGATCCTCGCAGGCCTCGAATTCCACGTCAAAACCGCCGTTCGCCAGGAACACCTGGCGGCGGTAGCCGGCCGAGTAGTTGTCGATAAAGTCGATGACGGCGTGCCGCCGCATATGGTCGTAGCGATCTTCATACTCGGCCTGGACGAAGCGCGGCACAAAGCCCGTCTGCTCGGTGCGGAACGTCCCCTTTGCCCCCATGACCTGCTGGTCGGCGAACGCAGCGGCCATCGCCTCTACCCAACGGCGTGCGGGTACGCAGTCAGCTTCTGCAAACAGGACAACAGGCGCACAAGCCGCCTGTACGCCGAGGTTGCGGGCAGCGGCCAATGAAGCGGAAGGCGATGGCTACCTGGCGTACAGCCAAGTCAGGATTGCGCTGCTGCCAGGCAGCACGCAAGCGCACTGCTACCGTCGCAGGAGGCAGCGTCGACCACAATCACTTCCAGCTTGTGCAGGGGAATCGTCTGTCCTGCCAGCCCATCGAGGCAGCGCTCGATGGTGCCGCCGGCATTGTGCATGGGGACGACGATCGAGAAGCGTGGGAGGGCTGCACGCGAGTGTTCAGGCTTCATCATGGGTCACCAGCAGCACGATCTCCCCAGGCGCCGGCCGCACGCTTACCCACCTGGCTACGGCTGGACCCCGACATACTCAGCCACCACGAATACGCGGTGAGTCGTCGCGTCCGCAGGCCAGCCGGAGACCAGCGTCAGGCGCGCATCCGTGGTCGGAGCCAGATACGCGGCAGCCTGCGCCAGTTCGTCGGCGGAGGCGCCGAGCGCAGGAATCGGATCGGAAACCTCGACGACCTGATAACGATGCACTACACCGTCAGCGGCCTGTAACAAGATCTCCTGGCCCGCCACTACCTCGCCCAGGGCCAGCGGGCGAAAGAGGGCAGCGCCCACGGCCTGATGGCCGACAATCATCACATTGCCGGGCTCACCGGCGCCTGCGCTGTTGACTGCCCAGCCGAGCGTCTGTTCGGGCACTATCCAACGCGTGCTCACCTGATCGGCGATCAGCGCCGGTTCCCATCCCATCGGCGTTACCTGCGCCTGCAGGTCGACGGCCGGAATGGCGAGGGCCACCGGCATTGTCGGCGAGTAGTCGGCCGTAGTTGCTGCAGCAACCACCCCTTCTGCGGCAGGAGCAGTCTCGGCTTGCGCAGGCGTCTCGGCAGGCGTCACCGCTGGCTGCGCCGTTTCCGTGCAGCGGCTGACGCCGCGGCTGTGGGTACGGCGGGAACGGGAGCCTGCTGCGTGCTTAGGTCAGAACTGCCGTTGAGCAGTGCCTTTTCCATCACGAGCAGCGGGCTGATAGGCCCATAGCCCTGGCAGGCGGCCAGGGCAAAGCTGCTCAACAAGAGAACAGCCAATAACCGGTGCATAATAGTGTTCATCAACTCCGCATTGTACAGAAAGCAACAAGGCAGTGCAAAGGGAGGGGGTAGCCGTGTGCCCCGGCCGCAATTAGCAGCCGGGGCACACAGCAAAATTTGGCGGAAATTTGGCGCATGCTAAATAATGCAGCGTGGGGGGGCATGTGTCCCGGTGGGTGCCCCGGTCTTCAAAACCGGTGGCAGGCGGCGCCGAGCCGGCTGCGGTGGGTTCGACTCCCACGCCTTCCCGCCTATATCGCTGGCAGGTCACTGCGAGGTAGCAATGGAAATATCGCTGTTTGAAGACGACAAGCCGCTGGCAATCGAACGCTGCGTGCTCTACCCATATCCGGATTTGAAGCGAATCTGGACGCGCCTGTGGCTGACTGCCGTGCAAGAAGAGAATCACCCCAACCTCGAAGTCGTGATCTACAACCCGGACGGGGTTGAGAACACCAGCGTATTTATGATGGAACATGCCGAACAGCGCGCCGAGACGACGCTGCACCTACGCAACGGCGTACCGGGTGCAACCTATCACGTCGTCGCGGAGATGACCCAGGGTCTGGGTGACCAGGCGCAGCTGCTCGACCGGCACGAGTTTGACCTGGTGCTGGAATTCCGCAACCCCGACGCAGGCGAGCCAGGGTTTGGCTTTGGCGTCGATTGGGATGAGGTAAAGCGCAAGGCAACGAAGCTGTGACCTTGACCCCTTGCCCTATCTGCCGCACGCCGAGCGATCCGCGCATCCTGGCACTAAAGGAGCAACTGGACGGCACCGTCGCGGCGGCCGTCAGCCAGAGCCACCCAAGCTGGTCGCCGGCCCACGGCATCTGCCCGGCCTGCCTGCTGCGCTGCACCGGCCATTTGACCGCGCAACGCAGCACCGAGAGCCGGCACACGTTCAACCGAGCCAATCACGACCTTTCCCTACTATCATCCTGCCGAAGAAACCGTGCTCAGCCAGGCGCAGCGGCTGCCGGACTATGCCAGCTTCGACGGCAGCGGCGTAACGATTGCCTTCTTGGACAGCGGCTTCTATCCGCATCCGGACCTGTTGCGCGCAGCTGAATGGCAAGGGATCCAGCCTGACTGGCGACAGTTAAGCGAACGGCAGTGGTATGACTTACTTGGGCCGGCCGACTTGCGGCTGGTCGATTATGTCGACTTGACCGACGACGGCGAACAAGTAGGCCTCGACGTGCCAAGCTTGTGGGACAGCGCCGGCGACAGCTGGCACGGCCAGATGACGACCGCTATTGCGGCAGGCAACGGCCTGCTCAGCGGCGGCCGGTACCGCGGCTATGCACCTGCTGCCTCTATCCTGCCCATCAAGATCGGGCGGGGCGGGGGCCGCATCCCTGAAGAGGACATTCTACGCGGGCTGACCTGGCTGCTGCGCGACGACAACTGGCTGCGCTACGGCGTACGCGTCGTCAACATCAGCGTCGGCGGCGACTATCCTGAGCCCTGGCAGAACAACCTGGTGTGCCATGCGGCGCATGCCCTGGCACAGCGCGGGGTGCTGGTAGCAGCCGCAGCGGGGAATCGCGGCGTGGAGGAACTGCTGGCCCCAGCGCAGACGCCGACGGTATTGACAGTTGGCGGTGTGGACGATCGCAACCTGCGTTGGCGCTCGGCTGTCGGCACAGACCTGGGGCAAATGGAGCTGTACCACCACAATTATGGCAGCGTCCCATGGGGTCACAGCCTGCTGCGCAAACCTGAACTGCTGGCGCTGGCACGTTGGCTGCCTTCGCCGATCCTGCCGCCCAGCCCAATCCTGCGCGAGACGTACCTGATCGACCGCCTGCGCCACGTATTGGAGGGCGAAGACGAAGCGATGATGCCCGAAGTCTGGCATGCGCTGCGGCGGCGTATGAATGCGCACAAGTGGGTGCATCCGTACTACCAGCACGTCGACGGCACCAGCGTGGCGGTGGCCCAGGTATCGGCGGTCGCGGCGCAGATGTTTGCGGCCAACCCGGCGCTGACCGGCGACGACGTGCGCCAGATCCTGGTCGACAGTTCCCTGCCGCTGTCTCACCTCATGCCGCGGCAGACAGGCGCGGGTCTACTGCAGCCGGCCGCAGCCGTTGCGGCGGCACTGCGTGCCCAGGGGGGCAGATTGGCCGGTTTCCCGCACAGCGGTGTGCGGCTGCGCGAACATGAATTGCATAAATGGGCTGCTCAGGGTACATTGGCGGTGCTTACGCTGGACGAGACCCCAAGCGCAGCCGGCGCCGTCTATTTTGGCTGCTATGCTCCGCAGGCCGACTGCGTCAGCCTGGTAGGTTCCTTCAATCACTGGCTGCCGTACCGTCTGCCGCTGCGGCCTGCCGGCCGCGGCTGGTGGCACGCGGCGGTGCTGCTGCCGCAAGGAACGCACCTGTACCGCTTCTGGCTCGACTCAGGCAGCGAAGCAGGCGCCACGGGAACGTGGCTGCATGACTATGAAAACCCCAACAGCAGTGAGAGTGGCTACCACGATGGGCACAGCGCCGTCATCATCGACTAAGGTCATCTAGCTGAGTCAGCGAACTGAAATTGCCAGGAACAAACATAACCGCCCGCCAACCATCCAAACCACCATCTACTGGCCAGAGGTATCGCCATGCACCGCGAATATCATAAGTGGTACAGCCCACGTCTGAACCGTGACATGGAACTGCTGATTTATGGGCATGCCGGGGCGCGCATGCTGGTCTTTCCCACGAGCATGGGCCGCTTTTACGAATATGAAGACCGCGGCATGGTGGCCAACCTGGCGGACCAACTGGACAATGGCTGGCTGCAGATCTACTGCGTAGACAGCGTAGACAGCGAGAGCTTTTATAACAACTGGGCGCATCCGGGCGGGCGCATCTACCGCCATGTGCAATACGAGGACTATCTGCTCAACGAGGTGCTGCCGCTGTCGCAAACCAAGAATCCCAATCCGTTCCTCATCAGCCACGGCTGCAGCTTTGGCGCCTATCATGCCGTCAACATCGCCTTTCGCAACCCGCATCTGTTTGGACGGGTGCTGGCATTGAGCGGCAAGTATGACATGTCTGGTTTCTTCAGCGGCTATTACGACGATAATCTCTACTTCAACACGCCGAGCCACTACGTGCCCAACCTCAGCGACCACAACATGCTAGAGGCGATGCGGCGTATGGACATCATCATTGTGGCCGGCGAGCATGACCCAAACATCGAGAATAACCGGGCCCTCAGCCGGGCGCTGTGGGCTAAGGGTGTGCCACATGCCTTCCGCGAATGGGCCGGCTGGAGCCACGACTGGCCTTACTGGAAGCAGATGGTGCGCCAGTACATTTCCGGGCACGATTGAACAACATAATCAATCCACGCTGTTCTAAACGGGGGACCACATGAGCGTCAAGAAAGTTGGTGTGATCGTCGGCCGTGAGTGGAGTTTTCCGCCGGCATTTATCGAGGAAGTCAACAGCCGCAATGCCGGCGTCGTCGCCGAGTATGCCAAGTTGGGCGGCACCAAAATGAACGAGCCGTGCGAGTATGCCGTGCTGATCGACCGCATCAGCCACGAGATACCGTACTACCGCACCTACCTGAAAAATGCCATGCTGCAGGGCGCCTACTGCATCAACAACCCCTTCTGGTGGAGCGCCGACGACAAGTTCTTTGGCGCCAGCCTGATCACCAAGCTGGGGCTGGCCTCGCCCAGGACAATGGCGCTGCCGATGAAGGCCTACCCCGAAGGCGTCGTCAGCGAAAGCCTGCGCAACCTGATCTACCCGCTAGACTGGGATGCTATCGTCGGCTATGTGGGCCTGCCTGCCATCTTAAAGGATGCCTGGGGCGGCGGCTGGAAGAACGTGTACAAGGTCAACTCGCTTGAGGAGTTGATCCGGGCCTACGACGAGACCGGCACGCTGTGCATGATCCTGCAGGAATTTATCGAGTTCGACCAGTTCGTGCGCTGCATCTGCGTCGGCCAGGACAACATCATGCCGATCAAGTATGATCCCAAGAACCGGCGCTACATCATCGAACACGACCATCTCACGCCCGAACTGGGCGAACGCATCGTACATGATGCCCGGCTGATCAACAACGTCATGGGCTATGACATGAACAGCATCGAGTTCGCCATCAAGGACGGCGTGCCGTATGCGATCGACTTCATGAACCCGGCCCCGGACATGGACATCAACAGCGTTACGCCGCATTACTTTGACTGGGCGGTAAAGGCGATGGCGGACCTGGCGATCGAGATGGCGCACAATCCCAAGCCGCAGCGCGCCGAGCAGCGCTGGGCGCGCTTTCTCGAGTAATACGGCGTAAGTTTGCCATTCGCAGCGCTGGCGGATGTAAAATCAAGCTATGGAAGCGCTACTCCTGATCGTTGTAGGCATAGTCATCGGGATCCTGTTTACGCTGCTCTGGACCTCGATTCGGACATGGTGGCACAAAAGCAAAGATCTACGCTCGTCCTCGGTCAAGGCGCGCAAGGAGGTGCAGGAGAAGTCGCTGAAGGCGAAACAAGATGCGCACAAGGCAAACGACGCCATCTTTCGGGCCGTGCTGCGCGTCTTCTTTCTCGTGCTTGCCCTCGTCGTGGTAAGCTGGATTGTGTGGACAATCATTCAGATCTAGGGGAACTATGGCAGAACAGCAACAGCCGTTGACGGCGCTGGTAGAATGCGCGGGTTGAGCGTCTAAGTCCCCGCCAGGGACATTAGCGCAGGTCGTGCGCCAGTTGGCCGGGTTGTTCCCGGCAGAACGAATATCCCGATGTACTGGTGGGACTTGGCGAGCCAGATGACGCCGCCGTCTTCCGCCTGGACGACACGCGCGCCCTGATCAAGACGACCGATTTCTTCACACCGGTGGTGGACGATCCCTGGACCTACGGCGCGATTGCCGCCGCCAACGCCATGAGCGACGTCTACGCCATGGGCGGTGAAGTACTGTTCTGCCTTAACATTGCCGGGTTCCCCGACAGCATATCGCCGGAGACTGTGGCGCAGATCTTTGCCGGTGGCGCCGTGAAGGTGCGCGAGGCCGGGGCAGCAATTGCTGGCGGCCACACGGTCAAGAGCCCCGAGCCGTTCTATGGCCTGAGCGTGACCGGCATCATCCATCCCGACGCGATCATGCGCAAGGGCGGTGCACAGCCAGGCGACGCCCTCTTTCTGACCAAGCCGCTGGGCACGGGAATCATCACGACGGCGGCCAAGGTGACGGGCAGTGCCGAAACGTGCAGTCCACCGCATGGCACGGCGCACGCAGGGCAAACCAGACCTTGACCTCAAGCATCTTGACGCCGCCATCGATTCGATGCTGCTGCTCAACCGGGCGGCCTCGCAGGCAGGGCGCCTGGCAGGGGTGCGTGCCGCCACAGACATCACGGGCTTTGGCCTTCTAGGGCACGCCAGCGAAATGGCCACTGCCGCTTACCGGCAGAGCGGTGCCGGCTTTGTGGTGCACGCGGCCTCGATACCGGTGCTGGACGGCGTGTGGGACTACATTGCCGCCGGCTACATGTCCGGCGCAACCGGCGCGCAACCCCAGCTACTATGGCATCAACGTCACCTATGCGGCGGAAGTCACGCCGGCCCAGCGCACGCTGTTTTGGGAAGCGGAGACAAGCGGCGGACTGCTGCTGGCGGTTCCGCCAGCTAAGGTAGCCACATTCACCGCTGCCTGCGACGAACGCAAACAGGCCGTACTGGCAGATCGGCGAAGTGGTGCGCGTGCGAAGGCATACGCGTCGTGTAGGCCATGTCGGCAACGTGCTCTTACCGGTCGCGCAGCTTGGGGTCCAGCGCGTCGCGAATGGCGTCGCCCAGGAAATTGAAGGCGAGCATGGTCAGCGACAGCGCCAGGGCCGGGAAGAAGATCAGCCAGGGCGCCGTGCGCAGGGCGCCGTAGCCGTCGGCAATCATGCTGCCCCAACTGGGCGTCGGCGGCTGGACACCCAGGCCGATGAAGCTGAGAAAGGCCTCGGTGGCGATGTAGGTCGGAATGGCCAGCGTCTCGGCCACGATACAGGGGCCGATCGCGTTGGGCAGCAGGTGGCGCCCCATGATGCGCCGGTCGTTGGCCCCTACCACGTGGGCGGCCTGGACGAATTCCTGCTCCTTGTAGTGCATCACCTGGCCGCGCATGAGCCGGGCCATGTTGAGCCAACTCACGGCGCCGATGGCGACGAAGACGAAAAACAGGCCGCCGGAATTCTGATCCAGACTCACAAACAGCTGCTCTAGCGGGCGCATGTCCGCAGGGTCTTTCTGGGCCAGGGCGGTCAAGAAGACCTGGAGCAGGATGATCAGGATCAGTGTCGGATACGCGTAGATGATGTCGACGATGCGCATCATGATGTTGTCGATGCGCGGGCGACTGTAGCCGGCGATCAGCCCCTAGCTCACGCCGATCGTAAAGCTGATGGCGGCGCCCAGGTAGGCGACGGCCATGGAGACGCGCGTGCCGTACACCAGCCGGCTGTAGACATCGCGGCCGAGCTTATCGGCTCCCATCCAGTAGGTAAAACCGGCCATCTTGCCGTCAGTCACCACAGTGCCAGGAGACGCAAACTTATAGGGGAAATTCGTCTCGTCGTAGGGCGCCGTAGCAAAAAAGGCTGGGAACAGCGCAACCACCAGCAAGAGGGCAAGATAGAGGATGCAGACAACCACCACTGGATCCTTGAAGAGCCGGTGCAGTGTGTCCTGCAAGAGCGAGCGTGAGCGCCGCCGCGGTGCAGCTGGCAGCGCAGGGGCGGCGGTCTGGGCAGAACTAGTTGCCATGACGCATCCTCGGATCGATGAACAGATAGAGAACATCAACCACAAGGTTGACGATGACAATGATAAAGGCGTAAATCACGACCACCGCCATCACCATTGGGTAATCGCGACTGGTGATGCTGCTGACAAAGTAGCGGCCCATCCCTGGGATGGCGAAGATCTGCTCGACCACCAGCGAGCCGGTCAGCACGGCAGCGGCCAACGGCCCCAGGTAGGTCACGAGCGGAATCAGCGAGTTGCGCAAGGCATGCTGGATGGTGACCGTGCGCCGCGCCAGGCCCTTGGCATGGGCGGTGCGGATGTAATCCTCGCCCAGCACCTGGAGCAGGCTGGCACGTGTCAGGCGGGCGACGATAGCGGAGAGCCCAGCGCCCAACGTAATGGCCGGCAGGACGAGGTGGCTGGCGTAAGGGATGATGCCGTCTTGCAGGGGTACCCACTGCGCGACCGGCAGCCAATCCAGCGTCAGCGCGAACAGCCACACCAGCAGCGGCCCCAGGACGATAGCCGGCACCGATACGCCGAGGATGGCGACAAACGTTGCCGCGCGATCCTGCCAGCGCCCGCGGTGCAGCGCAGCGATAATGCCGGAAGGGAGCCCGATCGCCAAGGCAAACAGCAGGGCGAAGATACCCAGCTGCGCCGAAACCGCGAGCCCGGGGAGCAGGAAACCCGCCACCGGTTTGCCGCGCTGCTTGAGCGAGGGGCCAAAGTCCAGTTGGACGGCGTTCTTGAGCCAGATAAAGTACTGCTCGTAGATCGGCCGGTTGAGCCCAAAGGCATTTTCCATCTGCTGCACCAGGGCCGGCGGCGTCTTGTCGTTGGTAAACGGCCCGCCCGGCAGGGCATGCATGGTCAAAAAGGTGATGCCCGTCACCACAAAGAAGACGGGAATAAACCAGAGGAGGCGGCGGACGACGAGGCGAAACATAGGCGATTTCCCATGCAACAGTGAGAGGGTGAGAGGTGAGCATGAGATCCCTCTGCAACCGCTCTCAGCCTCACTCTTCACTCTATTGCTCAGTCACGGTCCACGTATCCCAGTTGGGGGGGCAAACGTGGGATAGGCACGCTGGATGTACGGCTTGGCCAGGATAGTGAAGCCGCGGTGGTAATAGGGGGCTACGCGTACTTCGTCGCCGAACATCATCTGCTCGACTTGGCGGTACATCTCGATGCGCTTGGCCGGGTCAGTCTCGCGTCCGGCAGCCTTGGCCAGTTCGTCGGCCTGCGTGCAGGCAGCGCGTGGGCGGTTCTGGCTGTCGGTGCAGTGGAATACCTCGTACACCCAGTTGTTCTCATCCGGGTAGTCAGCACCCCAACCGAGGCGCCACATCTCGGGCATTTCTTCCAGCGGCACACTGTTGCCGCTGTGCTGGCCAGGAACGCCGGGAACTCCATCGATTCCAGCTCGACGTTGACGTTCAGATTCTCCTTCCACATGGCCTGGAGAGCCTGAGCCAATGCTTCCTCCAGAGTATTGGAGAAGTAGCGGTAAGTCACGGTGGGGAAGCCCTCGCCGTCGGGATAACCTGCTTCGGCCAGCCAGGCCTTGGCCTGTTCAGGGTCGATAGCCGATGCCGACTTCGGGATCGGGAGCGCCGAAAATGCCCTTGGGCGCAAACTGGGTGGCGGGCACGCCTGAGCCGACCACATCACGCACCATCGTCTCGCGGTCAATAGCAGCAGAGAAAGCCTTGCGCACCAGCACATTGTCAAACGGCGGCTTGGTCATCGTGAAGCCCACATAAGTCGTCGAAGCACGCGGGCCTTCGTGCAGTTCAGCACTGAGCGTAGGATCCTGGCGAATGCGGGTCAGCGCCTCGATCGGAAATGAAGCCGCATTGTCGCCGGCGACATCAAGATCTCCCGACTCGTACAACGCCAATTCGGTATTCTGATCGGTAATTACATCTAGTTCCACGCGATCGATCTGCACCTTGTCGGCGTCATAGTAGGTCGGGTTCTTCTCAAAGACGAGCTGCTCGGCTGGTTTCCACTCCTTCAGCATGTAGGGGCCGTTGACGACGATGTTGGCAGGGTCCGTCCAAGCATCACCGAATTTCTCGATGGCCGCGACGGGTACTGGGCGCAAAGTCCACATGCTGGAGATAGACTCGAAGTAATGAGGCAGGGGCCTCGAGCGTGAACTCGACCGTGTAGTCATCTACGGCCTTGACGCCGAGACTGTCAATATCGTACGTATCGGTGGGAATTGCGGTCTGGTTGATGGCGGCCGCATTCTTGATCGAATAGAGCACATAGGCATAGGGCGAGGCCGTCTCGGGCTTCACCGCGCGCTTGACGCTGTACTCGACGTCCTTGGCGGTGACCGGCGTACCGTCGCTCCAGACGGCATCCTTGCGCATGTTAAAGGTCCAGGTGAGACCATCGTCAGAAACCGTCCAGCTTTCGGCCAGTTCCGGCTCCACTGCGCCAGTCTCGTTGTTGAGGTTGGTCAATCCCAGGAACAACTGCTCGATCGGCGTAATCGAATAGATATCCTCGGCCAGGTTGGGATCGAGCGTGCTCGGTTCTGAAACTGTCGAGACGCGTACCGTAACCGGGGCGGCGCCCGTGCCGGTTTCGGCGGCCTGTTCCGTGGCGCCGGCAGTGCCAGCTTCGGTGCCGGCGGCGGGTGCAGATGCTGGTGCCGCTGCCGTACAGCCGGCCGCCAGCACGAGGACCAGTGCCAGCACCAGCACATACCACAAGGGTTTACGCATGGCTATTCTCCTTTTTCTGACGATGAGATGAAAGAGATTGAAATTTGGATGGGTGCGCCTCGCATGCAGGCGCAATCACGCAGAACAACAGGACTTGCCGGGATTGACTATACCATACGCTTCTGGCAAGCCATACGTACTGCTGCAATCATGACAGCGTATAGCACAAAGGGGAGGCGCATCGTGCACCTCCCCTTGTCGCAATACGGACTTCTGCCTAAATATCCAGCCGCGCCTGGTTGGCGTGCGTCTGGATAAAGCGCCGCCGCGGGGGCACGTTGCTGCCCATAAGCATGTCGAACGTGCGGTCGGCCTCGGCGGCGTCGTCGATGTTGACGCGCAGCACGGTGCGGTTGGCTGGGTTCATGGTGGTGTCCCAGAGCTGCACTTCGTTCATCTCGCCCAGGCCTTTGTAGCGCTGCTCGATCTTGACGTTGGGGTCGCCCAGTTCCTTGCGCAAGGTCTCCAGCGCCTTGTCGTCGTAGACGTACTCCTGCGTCTTCTTCGCCTTGCCGTTCTCCTGGCGCGTGATGCCGACCCGATAGAGCGGCGGCTGCGCGATGTAGAGATGGCCGTTGGCGACCAGGTCCTCCATGTAACGGTAGAAGAAAGTTAACAATAACGTTCTGATATGGCTACCATCTACGTCAGCGTCCGTCATCAGAACAATTTTGTGGTACCTTAAACCAGATAAGTCGAAGTTCTCGCCAATGTTGGTCCCCAGCGCCGTGATCAGCGCCTGGATCTCCTTGTTGGCGAGCGCCTTGTCGAGGCTGGTCTTCTCGATATTGAGGATCTTGCCGCGCAGGGGCAGGATGGCCTGGAAGCGGCGGTCACGGCCCTGCTTGGCGGTGCCACCGGCGCTGTCACCCTCGACGATGTAGATCTCACACTCCTGCGGGGTTGCGATTGGAGCAGTCGGCCAGCTTGCCGGGCAGCGTCAAGCTTTCCAGCGCGCTCTTGCGGATGACGAGGTCGCGCGCCTTCTTGGCCGCCTCACGCGCACGGAAGGCCGTGCGGCACTTCTCGACGATGCCGCGCGGCATCGCGCGGGTTCTCTTCCATCCAGCGGCCCATGGCCTCGGCCACGGCCTGCTCGACATGGTAGCGCACTTCGTTGTTGAGCAGCTTGAGCTTGTTCTGGCCTTCAAACTGCGGCTCCACCACCTTGACGCTGACGATGGCAGTCATGCCCTGGCGAGTGTCATCGCCCGAGAAGTTCTCTTCCTTCTCCTTGATCAACCCCTGCTTGCGCGCGTAGTCGTTGATCATGCGCGTCACGGCCGTGCGCAGTCCGGTCAGGTGCGAGCCGCCGTCGGGCGTGTTGATCGTGTTGGCAAAGGCAAAGACCGATTCGGTGAAGGCATCCGTGTACTGGATAGCGGCCTCGACCTGTGTCGTCTCGACCTCCATGTCGATGTACACCGGATCGTGCACCACCTGGCGATTCTTGTTGAGATAGCGCACGAACGACTTGACGCCGCCCTCGAAATGAAAGTTCATTTCGCGCTGCTGCTCGGGCCGTTCGTCGATAGAAGCTGATGTCGATGCCGCGCGTGAGAAAGGCCATTTCGCGGAAGCGCGTAACCAGCGTGTGCCAGCTGTACTCCAGCACCTGGAAGATCGTATCGTCGCGCATGAAGGTCTGGATCGTGCCCGTGTCGTTGGGGTCGCACTCGCCGATCACGTCCACGCCCGTCACCGGTATGCCGCGTTCAAAACGCTGGCGGTAGATCTTGCCGCCGCGCTTGACCTTGGTTTCCATCCATTCGCTGAGAGCGTTGACGGCGCTGACGCCGACGCCGTGCAGACCGCCGGAAACCTTGTAGCCGCCGCCGCCAAACTTGCCGCCGGCATGCAGCTTGGTCATGACCACCGTCACCGCCGGCATGCCGGTCTGCTTCTGAATATCGACCGGGATGCCGGCGCCGTTGTCTTCGACGGTGACGCTGTCATCCTTGTGGATGGTGATCCGGATGCGATCACAGCGCCCCTGCATGGCCTCGTCGATCGAGTTGTCGACCACTTCGTAGACCATGTGATGCAGCGCCTTGCCATCGGTGCCGCCGATGTACATACCTGGGCGGCGGCGCACGGCCTCGAGGCCTTCCAGCACCTGGATCTGATCGGCAGTATAGTTTGCCTGTGCGGCTTGCCTGTTGTTCGGATCAATCACAAATCATTCCTCCTACTTACCATTCCGCCAGCGACGGGTGGCCGTTGCCGGTCATTCTAGAATTGGGCCCTAGAATTGAGCCATATCTGCGCCCTTGATGAAGCGCGAGCGATAGAAGACCAGCAGGGCCATGCTTAAGCCGGTGCCGATATACGCGTTGATGACGATCGCCACAAACCCTGCCCACATCGCAAGGTTGGCCAGTTGGACAAGCAGCAGCGCCATGCCCAAGCCGATGAGACTGCTGAGCAGAATGAAAGCCCAAAGTTGCCCAGAAATTCTCCCGCACCAGGCGTATACTGCGCATGATCGCCACGCCAAGCGGCACGTTGTCCATAATCAGTGCAGCAGTCACAAAATATAGATAGAAAAACACGACCAACGTCAGCGCTCCGGCAAACGCCGCCGCCGCCGAACCGATGGCAGGGCTGACCAGCATCATCAGGCCCACGATAAAGCTGATGGGCAAGTATAGAACCAGCAGCGCCAACGACACGATAATCACAAACCCGATGACCTGCAGCCAGTGCCGCAGCACCGCCACGGCCACCTGCCCACCGGTGGAGCCCGCCGCACTGCCGATCGGCAGCCGGCGCGCCAGCAGCGTCAGGTAGATGACCCCGAGTAACAGCCCCAGCAAACTGAAGACCAGCCACCAGATTGCCGCCTCGCCCATCGTCGTGATGTCGATGGTGTAGTGCGGCAGCCAGTTGGCAGCTGACGACAGGCAGGCTTGGCACGTGCAGCAGCGTGCCGCTGACCAGGCCGTTGAGCAGGTTGGAGCCTTCTCCCATCTGGCGAATGCTGTCCGACAATTGGCTCACCATCTGCCCGATCTCAGGCGTCACCCCTTCAGCCGATGCCAGGCTCGCGATACGAAATCGCAAACTGGTCGAAGAGTGGCGCCACATTTAAGCGTGGTCCCAACCAAAGCAGCAAATCCAACACGATCGGAATCAGGATCAGTTCGAGCCGCCACCCCAAGTAGCGATAGCCCGCCGACAAACAGTCGATAACGCCCAAGCCTCACCTGCCGAATCGTGGTGAAAAACACGGCTAAATTCAAGGGAGAATTATAGCATCATTCGCCCTGAATTCCGAAGTCTGGCATGCCCTGAAAACGAACAGGTGTTCTGACGCAGCATCGTTTTTTGAAGATCAGCCGCAAAGTGCGCACTCCAGCAAAAGTAAAACGAAAAGGTGTCCTCCAGCAGGCGTGCGGGTTGGCGATTCGGCGCGGGTCTGGGTACAATGCGGCGCGTTTGCCGATGCGTACGGGGCCGTACCACCAGGAACTGCCGGCTATGCTCGGGACGTTTCACCAGTAACCGACATTCCGAGCGGCGCCGGAACACGCCGTGACCACAAAGGAATTGAGCCCACATGCCGTCGTTTCTCATCGAAGGCGGGCACCCGCTGCACGGCAGCATCCGCCCGATCGGCAACAAGAATGCAGCCCTGCCGATGTTGGCAGCCTGCCTGCTCACCGATGAACCTATCACGCTGCACAACCTGCCGCAGATCGGCGACGTGCGCACCCTGCTCCAGATCCTGGGTGGCATGGGTGTTGCCATCACACAGCACGACTAATTCGGTAACGCTGTGCGCCCGCGGTGTCACGACCACGTCGCCTGACCCGCACCTCTTTGGCCAGATTCGCGGCTCGCTCACCTTGATGGGACCGATGCTGGGCCGCCACGGCCATTTTGCCGTCAACACTGCGGCTGGCGGCGACGACATCGGCCGCCGCCGGATCGACACACACCTCCAAGTATTCGGCGCGCTGGGCGCCGAGCTGCGACACAACGGCAAATTCGAGCTCAGCGCCGGCGCACCGCCTGCAGGGCCGCGACATCCTGCTGGACGAAGCCTCCGTCACAGCCACGGAGAACGGCATCATGGCCGCCGCCCTGGCGGAAGGGCACGACCATCCTGCGCAACGCCGCCAGCGAGCCGCATGTGCAGGACCTCTGCCGGCTGCTGGTGGCCATGGGCTGCCCGATCCACGGCATCGGCAGCAACACGCTGACCATCGAAGGGCAGCCGCAGCTGGGTGGAGCGGAAATCCACGTCAGCCCCGACTTCGTCGAAGTCGGCAGCTACATCGGCATGGGTGCGATCACAGACGGAGAAGTGCGCATCGTCGGCGTCGTGCCCGAACACCTGCGCATGATGGAAATGGTCTTTGTCGACAGGCTGGGCGTGCGCATGCATCTTGAGGAACAGCCCTCTGCGCCGCCCGACGAGCGCTATACGCTGGTGATCGAGAAGGAGCAGGAGCTGCGCGTGCGATCGGATTTTGGCGGCGCCGTCCCCAAGATCGACGATGCTCCCTGGCCGGCCTTCCCGCCCGACCTGATGAGCATTGCGGTGGTAACGGCCACGCAGGCACAGGGCACGGTCATCATCCACGAAAAGATGTACGAAAGCAGGCTGTTCTTTGTCGATAAGCTGATCGCGATGGGCGCGCAGATCATCCTCTGCGACCCGCATCGCGCCGTCGTGGTCGGTCCCAGCCGGCTCACCGGGCAGCACGTAAGCAGCCCCGACATCCGCGCCGGCATGGCATTGGTGCTCGCAGCGCTGGTTGCCAAGGGGACGACGCAGATCGGCAACGTCGAACAGATCGATCGCGGCTACCAAGACATTGAGCAGAAGCTGCGCAGCCTCGGCGCCCAGATCCAGCGGATCGGGTGACTCCTATGCGTGCAGGGGCGACGTTCGCCGGCCGTGTGGCGATCGTCACGGGGGCTAGCTCGGGCATCGGTGCGGCAACG
Source organism: uncultured Chloroflexia bacterium (assembly GCA_963701415.1). Taxonomy (GTDB): domain Bacteria; phylum Chloroflexota; class Anaerolineae; order Caldilineales; family Caldilineaceae; genus Fredericiella. The sequence continues at coordinate 72,670 of CAVPAH010000009.1, read as the reverse complement.
GCACGGGCGCTGGCGGCGGCAGGCGCACATGTCGTGCTGGCGGCGCGGCGTACCGAGCGGCTGCAGCAGTTGGTGGGTGACCTGTCTGCCACCTACGGCATCCGCGCGGATGTCGTCGCGACGGACATGAGCAGCCGCGAGCAGATTGACGAGCTGATAGCAGCGCACGCTGGACACGCCACGGCCGCATCGACATCCTTGTCAACAATGCCGGTATCGGCCTGCAGGGAGATGTGGCTGTGCTCCCGGAGCGCGAGCTGCGCTACCTGTTTGACGTGAATCTGTATGGGCCGCAATTTGCGATGCAGGCAGTGATCCCCAGCATGCGGCGGCAGGGCGCAGGGACGATCGTCAACATCACCAGCATTCTGGCCAAGGTCACGCTGCCGTCGCTGGGCATGGTCGGCTCCTCCGCCGGGCTACACGGCCAGCAAGGCAGCGCTGCACGCCTTCAGCCTGGCAGCACGCATGGAACTGGCCGGCGACGGCATTCACGTGGTGACGGTGCTCCCGGGCGTAACGCGCAGCGAGTTTAACGAGCAGTTTCTACTTAGCGAACCGGCAGAACCAACGGCAGAACCAGCGGCAGCCAACAGGGCAGACGGCAGCGCGGCCAAGCCGAAGCCTGATGGGTGTTACGCCGCCCGAACGTGTGGCACAGGCGATCCTGCGTGGGATCGAACAGAACCAGCGTGAGGTGTATGTCACCTGGAAGGACCGGCTGTTCGTGTGGGGTGCCAACGCAGCGCCGGGGCTGTTTGAGTGGTCGATGATCCGGCTGCGGGCAAGCAGGATAGGGCGGGGATAGGCTGCGCGGCAGCTCAGCAGTACCCAGCAGCGCTCAGCAGACAGCACTACCCGGGTTCGTCGCTCTCGTCCGTGTCTTCCAACGGCGTGCCGTTGCTGTCGGCGCCGGCATCGAACGCCAAAGCCCACACGCGCTCGGTAACACGACGGTAGACGGTCTGAAGCTGGCCATAGGCATCTTGACCGTCGGGCGTCGGTGTGGGAGGCCCCAAGCGGCGCAGCAGCGCCAGTTCGACGACCGGACGTGCCAGGTGATGGTGAATCTCCTCCAGGACCTTGCGCCGGCCCCAGTAGTCGCCGATCTGGTCTTCCAGCGACAGGCGCCTGGTCAGTCATGGTGCCTGGGCCGCCCGGAACGGGCGTATAGAAGCTGGCCGAGCCCTCGGCGCCCGGCTGTGGCACCGGTGTTGAAGGGCGGGCAGCCGGTTCGGCGCCCATGTTGCGGCGTTCGTGGATGCTGGCCAGCACCTGCTGGCGATCGCGCCCGCGCAGCCGCAGCAGCAGCCAGGGATCTTCGCCTACCATTTCGCCCAGTTGCCAGTAGACCGCTGCCAGATGGGCGGCAGGGCCTGGTGCCCGGCGGCACAGGTACTGCAGCTTTGCTGGACTTCGTCCAAGGATGCGGGGAGCAGCGACGCGCCGGCCTGGGCAAACACATCCTCGATCTCGGGCGGCATGTTGCCGGCCAGCAGCTGCGCGGCATAAATCGCCTGGCTGCCCAGCGCATCGATCACACGCTCCCACTGCGCGTCCTGCAGCACGGCCAGGCGAATTTCGACCGCCACAGCGCCCAGCTCACGATCCTGCACTTGCGCCTGGATCAGGCCGGGCGAGATCTCCATGCGCTTGACGCGGCAGCCGCGCAAGCCCCCCTCGGCATCCGTGTCCAAGCCAAGCTGCTTTAGCCAGGTCTGCCAGCGCCGCGCCCACCAGGCGTTGTTGCTCTGTTGATTCATCATGTTGCTACTCGTCCAGCGTCTCGCGGCGCAGCGTCAACAGCTCGCGCAGCTGATCGGTGTCAAGCTCGGTCAACCAGTTCTCGCCGCTGCCGACGATCGATTCGGCCAGCGCCTGCTTGCTTTCGATAATGTCGTTGATGCGCTCTTCGAGCGTCCCCGCCACGACGAACTTATGCACCTGCACATTGCGTCGTTGGCCGATGCGGAATGCCCGGTCGGTCGCCTGATTCTCCACGGCCGGGTTCCACCAGCGATCGAAGTGGAAGACATGGTTGGCGCGCGTCAGGTTCAAGCCCGAACCGCCTGCCCGCAGGCTGAGAACGAAGATGGGCGGGCCATCGTCGCTCTGGAACGCCTGCACCATCTGGTCGCGCTGGAGCGCCGGCGTGCCGCCATGCAGGAACAGCACCTCGGTGTTCAAGCGGTCGCGCAGATGGCGCTGCAGCAGCGTGCCCATCTCGACAAACTGGGTGAAGACCAGCGCGTGGTCACCGACCGACAGCGCTTCTTCAAGCATTTCGGTCAGGCGCGTCAGCTTGCCGCTGCGGTGCAGCAGGGGCCCTTGCTCCTTGAGGAAGTGCGCCGGGTGGTTGCAGATCTGCTTGAGCTGGGTCAGCAGGCTCAACACCAGGCCGCGGCGCTGGATGCCGTCAGTGCGGTCCAGGTTGGCCAGCGCCTCGTGCACGGTCGTCTCGTAGAGTGCGGCCTGCTCCTGCGTCAGCGAGCAGTAGACGACCATCTCGTTCTTCTCCGGCAGGTCCGAGATGATGGTCGGGTCGGACTTAAGCCGGCGCAGCAGGAATGGCTGCACCAGGCGCCGCAGTTCAGCTGCCTGCTCGTCGTCATTGTAGCGCTCGATCGGCACCGTGAACTGCTGGCGGAACTGTTCGTGGCTGCCGAGATAGCCGGGGTTCAGGAACTCCAGCACGCTCCACAGCTCCGTCAGATGGTTCTCCACCGGGGTGCCGGTCAGCGCCACGCGGTTGCGGGCATCGAAACGGCGCACCGCCTGCGACTGCTTGGCGCTGGGGTTCTTGATGTTCTGCGCCTCGTCCAGGATCAGGTCTCCCCAGCGTACCTGCTGCAGCACCTCGGCGTCGCGCCGTGCGGTGCCGTAGGAGGTGATCACGATATCATGTCCGGGCAGCGCCTGCAGGAAGGCCTCGCCCTCGTGCCGGCTGCCGCCGTGGTGCACGAGAATACGGAGGCTGGGCGAAAAGCGCTCAACCTCGCGACGCCAGTTGGCGACCACGCTGGTCGGGCAGATCAGCAGCGTAGGCTGCCGCTCCTCAGGGTTCTCCGGCACGTTCGTGCAGCAGCATGGCGATGGCCTGCACCGTCTTGCCCAGCCCCATGTCGTCGGCCAGGCAGGCGCCCAGGCCCAGGCGGCGCAGATAAACGAGCCAGCCCAGCCCGCGGCGCTGATAGGGACGCAGCTCGCCGACAAAACCTGCAGGTTCAGCCAGTTCGGCCAGGAGCTTCTGCGTCCGCAGCTGTTCGAGCACGCCGCGCAGCCACCCATCCACATCGACTGCTTCCAGGCGCAAGGCCTCGGCGCTGTGTTCGCCATTGCGCACGACACCCGGGGCCACCATCGCCGGCTCACCGTTAATAGGGCCGTCGGCTAACCGGCCATCAAGCGCCCCGCCGTCAAGCAGGACGGCCGGTGTGCGTGCGTCGCCTGCCTGCTCCAAGTAGGCCTGTGCCATACGGATCGACTGCAGAAGCGACATCTCACCTGTCGCCTTGCGTTCGGCCAGAAAGCGCTTGGCGGCAGCCACCTGTTCCGGATCCAGTTCAATCCATTGGCCGTGCGACTTGAGCAGGGGCACATTGCGCGCCGCCAACTGCTCAAACTCTTCCTGGCTGATTCGCTGCGAGCCAAGGGTCAACTCCCAAGCGTAGCGCACTGCAGTCCCGCCGCGGGTGCGCCGCTTCTCAGGCAGAGGCAGTCTGCTCGTCATCAGCGCTTCTCCACGCGGTGTTCTCGTCGGCAAACAGACGCAGGCGCATGCCGAGCGAGGTGCGCTGGCGCGAGTTCCACCACTCCGGCAGCAGGACGCCGAAGCCGTTGCTCTCAAGCAGCGGTGCAATTTCGCACAGAAAGCGGTGTGCCTCTGCCGGCGACAGAATGGCGCGTTCGGGCCGCGGCGTGCGCAAGCTGCGCTCGATCGGCGCAAACAGCCGGCTGGCAGCGCCAAGCCCGGCCAGCAGCCGCTCCTGCGGCCGATCGACGCGGCGGCCGCCGTAGCGCAGCACGCCGTTATAGGCAGTCCAAATCTGTGCGGCGGGGATAACCAGGCGCATGTCGTCACGCGCCTGCAGGGCAAAGTGCAGCGTCCACTCGCTGCGCTCGGGAGCAGCTTCGTCCTGTTCGCCCAAGGCACCCGTATAGCCCCCAGACTGGGCAGCTACTTCCGGCTCGACCAACTCAAAAGCAATGCGGAAATTTGCGTCGCTTGTGACGTGCAGCTGTTCGATCCAGCTCTGCCAATCCTGCACCAACTTGTGGGCGGGCTGGGGCGGCAGCGTCAACGAGCGACTGGCCGCGCGCAGCTGGCGCACCCAAAGCAGGGCAGGGGTCGTATCGACCGACCCTGGCGCCAGTTCCATGCCATGACCGTTGGTGCCATTCCGGCCGTTGAACGCGTGCCGCCGTTGACGCCATGGCCGCTGCCCCAGGCGCGCACGGCTGCATCCACCACCGTAGCGACGAAGTGCTCGGTGAGGTCCGCCGGCGCCAGGGCATCCTCGGGCTTGTCAATGGCATAGGCGCGGCAGACCGTAGGCATCGTCTCGACCAATGCGGCAAAGCGGCGCTTCATGCGGTCGTCAAGCAGTGCGGGCTGCCAGAGCGCATAAAGCGTGGAGCCGCCATTCATGCGCAAGGCAGGCACATAATGCTGGCCGATCAAGATCTCAAGCGCGAACTTGGCGGCGTTGCTCCAATACAGCAGGTCGTTGCCCATGCGCAGGCGCTCGTTGCGAGCGGCGGCCGCCGTACGACCGCGTGTCTGCTGTTGCAACTGGCTCAGAAAAACCAGCGAAGATAAAGGATCAAGGGTCAGGCCCGTGATTTGCCAGCAGCTTAACGCCAGGGGTGCGGCAACAGGGGTGGCGGGTACGCCTGCCGTCTCCCCACCCATTTCGCCGCCAAAATTAATGGGCCTGCCTGACGCCTGCACCATGCTGCGCCGCGCCACAGGGTTCCCGTCGCGGCTGGGGAGCCACGCCGTAGTGGTGGCCGGCTGCATGTCCTGCACGGCAAGATGAGAAACATCTTCGGCGATCAGGTTGCGCAATTGGTGGATTGGCAGCTGGCCGGGGTGAGAAGGTGGCTTAGGTTGGCGCTGGCGGGAAGCGTTGCTGGCGTGAGCAGCATCAGGCCGTGAGATCGGCTGAAAATCGAGCGTTTCCGCCCAAAAAACGAACTTTCCGTCTGCAAATGGCTCGTTTGCACGATGCCAGGCCGCATGCAAGGTAAAAGGCATAAAGAATATTATACCGCGTGGGAAACGTCACGAACAAATTTTCCGGAGAGGGCGGGCAATAAAAACGCGCGGTGAAATGAGTCGCACGGCATGCTAGGGCATACGCAGCGAGCTAGCGGTTTTGGCGGCGCTCGGCAACAACTAAGATGGTGCTGCCGGCCAGGATGACAAGAGCAGCTGCGCCGATCCAAAGCAAAGCCCCATCATCAGGCAAACGGGTCCCGCTCTGCGCCACCAGCGGTGAAACCTGCAACGGGGCAATAGTTGCCGTGGGGGTGGCCGTCGGTGTTGCGGTCGGCTCAGGGGTATCGGTTGGAATCGGGCTGGCCGTTGCGGTTGGCGTCTCCGTGGGCAGCAGCGTGGGAGTGACCGTAACAGTCGCAGGTCCAGCCACCGGCGGCTCTAGCGGCGACTGAAACAGCCGGTCACCCGGCTGCTCTCCGGCCGGGGCAGGCTGCTGGCTGCCTGGCAGACTGGCATCCGCCGTAGTCTGGGTAGGTGACGCGGCAGGCTCTGCCTGGGCCAGGGCAGGCAGCGGCGGCAAGATCAGCAGGCTCAGGCAAAGGCAAGCCAATAGGTAAGCAGCAACCCGCTGGCAGATCAAGCTCTCATCCTTCAAACGGCGCCGGCGCGCCGGCTGGCAGCATGGCTGTGCCGCCAGGAATCCCGTTCGCGCTGGCATCGGATCGGGGTAACAAGCGGCGTTCCAAATCCAAGAGCTCAGATTCAAAGCCATGGATGATATGCTGGGGCTCGCGAATCAGGTGCTCGTCCACCATAAGGCCCAGCATCACCTTGCCGTTGTAACTGAAGATACTGATACCTAACCCAATGCTGCCGGACTGGGGTACCCAGAACATCATGTCCTTGAGCGGCAGGCCGGCAAAATAGATCTGCTGGCGCGGGCCGGGTACGTTGGTCAGGACGGCGGATGCTTTGGCCGCAAACCAGGATGTAGTCTGCTTGGCGACATCGCCAGGCAGCGTGCCGATGACGCCCAGGATCTGGTAGACCAAAAACGGCTCGGGCGAATTCTTGAGCACATCCATATGCCGCTTGGTCATCATCAGCCGGTCATAGGCATCAGCCATGCTGACCGGTAGGCTCAAGAACACAAGGGCGAACTCGTTGCCGAGGCTGGTATCGTTCTCGGGGCGCAGGTTGACGGGCACCATAGCCGTGACATCGCCGGCATCAGTATCGTCGCCGGCTTCGATCATATAGCGGCGCAGCGCGCCGGCGACGGCGGCGACCAAGACATCGTTGATCGTGGCGCCATGCGCCTTGCCGATCGTCTTGATGCGTTCAAGCGGAAACGGTGCCGACCAGACGACGCGCTTAATGGCACCCACGTCGCCCTTGAAGGCCGACTTACGATCCGGAGGCAGAATCAACAGCTTGGCCAGGATCGCCGTGCTGGCCGCGGAGACGATCCCCGCCGAACGCAGCAACGAGAGTGGATGCGAAGGGTTCTCCAGTGTCTGCAAGGTCTCATTTGCGACCCCCTGCGCTGCCCACACAGTGGTCTTAACGGCACTATTCGCCATGCTGAACAGCCGTGCCAAAGGGCTGGGGGCGGGTGGGCGCGGCGGTGGCGGCAGATGGAGCACCTGCAGCGACTCATTGGGCGTGCTGCCGGTCATGTTAAGCAGCACTTTGATCAACGCGATACCGTCGCCGATACAATGGTGCAGGCGAGCCAAGATTGCGGCACCGCCATCGACATTTTCGATCAGCAGATAGCGCCATAACGGCTTGCGCCGGTCGAGTGGTTCGTTGACGATTGCGCTGACTACGGTCTGCAGCGTGGCGATGTCACCCGGATGGGGCAAGGCATAGCGGCGTACGTGGGCGCGAATGTCGAAATGAGGATCGTCTTCCCAGTAAAGCCGGCCGCCTGAACCTACGACGATGCGCTGGCGAAAACGTTCATACTTTGCGACAAAACGTTCGGCAAGGACATCTTTCAACTCCTCAAAATCAGGCACGTCATCAAACAGCATTACGCCGTTGATGATCATCAAGTTTGTCGCGCTGTCCATCTCCAGCCACGCTTTATCCACATTGCTCATGGGGACGCGCCTGGGCTTTGCCGTCATGCCTGCCTCCTCGGAAGATGCGGTATGGGGGTTGTTAGTTGCTCGCAAGTATACTGCAAATGCTGGATTTGTTCCAGACGCCGGCATGAGTGCCGCTATGGATTACTGCCTGGGCTGCCCCCGGTACTGACGATCAGACGGCTGACTCCCGCAGGGGTGATGTCATATTCCAGCCGCGACGTGCCGGGCTCCGCACCGTACCACCATTTTGAATCGCCGCCAATCCGCTGTGCAAGCGAGTCGCTGACGTAGAGTGTCACGACGGCCGTAGGCTGCTCGGGTGGCGCATAACTGCTGACCTGGCGCACGTCGGCAGGCAGCAGCGCTTGTCCGTTCGTCAATGCGGCGTCGGCAGGCACCGGCTGAGCACTCTGCCAATCAATCGATTGCACCATGTCGTCGAGGAACACCACGTCGAGCGTCAACGCCCCATCTGTGCCATAGCGGGCCGCACCGTTTACCATGCCGATAGGAGATCCATACACGGACTCCCACTCCGCTTTGGTTATTCCCAAGCCGCTTGATGTGAACGCATAGGGCGTATCTGTGCTACCCGCTTCCGTTTGCACGGATGGCAGTGCAACCATGACCGTTGGCTCGGGAGTGAAGGTTGGCGTGGGAGGCGCCGCCGGCGCCAATACAGGGGCCCGGGCAGGGCTCGTGAGGCCTGGGTAACTCAGCACGAAGAACATAGCCAGCAGGGCGGTACCGGCCAGCATCAAGGCAGCGCCGGCGCCCCCAGCAAGGATCCCAATGATCGCCAGCAGAAAGCGATTTTCTTCCCGCTCCGCCTGTCGCATGTCTTCGAGTTCATCCTCGCGGCGTGCGAGTTCCAGTTCGTAGTAATCCATCGTGTGCGTGGCCTCTCTTTCCGGAGTGACGAATCCATTATACGCCTGAAGCTGGCTGCAAACTGTCAGGAAGATAGAGAGGGAAACGAAGCTCGTTATTGCGGACAGCCAGCGGCGGCGGCAGGTGACAGATACCAACCGTACCCCAGATCCTTGTAGTTGCTCTTGACGAAGTCCAGAAGCGGTTGCAGATATTCAGTTGTCTTGTAGTGCCGCCAAACCGTGAAATCTTCCACGACAACAAGGACCTTAACGTCAGGATCAGCAAGCAGTGGCATGACGACCGGCAACGCACGTTCTGCCACCCAAGGCCACATGATGGTATAGCCAGCCAAGGGGCGTAACCCAGAAAACCAGGCGCGATACGTCCCATCGGGATACCAAGCAAGGGCTACGTCAGTCTGCCCACAAACTACAGCATCGATCATGTCGGCCTGCGTCTCAAAGCCGCCCAACTGCGACATGGAGAGCAGTTCAGAGCGATGCGCGTACATATGATTAATTGTGCGCAATCCCGGCCAGAGCGCCAGCATTGCCACTGCGAGGCTTACTGCCGCAGCTACTATTCTTTGCCGTCCGTTGCTGCGCCACGGCCACCATTGCTGCGTGATCAAACCCCCGATCACAAATAACGCAAGCAGTGCAAAGTATTGGATGCGCCCGCCACTCCCACCAACCAGCAGGGCCGCTGCTGCCGATAGAAACAAAAATGCCGCTGCAAGCCAGCGCCGCTGCAGTGCCAAGATCAGCACAGCAGCCCAGACGACAATCCTATAGACGAGACCCGTATAGAACCAACGCTCAAGCTGATAATAGTCCAGCACCGGGGCCATTGGATTAAGGTCACGCCATGCCGGCTCGAACACCCCCAAGCCGCTCGCCATAATGTCGAAGAGCATAGTAAAGCGAACAGGATTGGCATATTGCCCAAGATACTTGGAGTAGACTTGCGAATTGAAGACGATGGCGTCTTGCCAGAAGGTGGGCCAATCACCCGTCACTACGAGAAAACCACCATACAGCAACAGGCCCGCCGCTGTCATGGCAGCACTTCCCAGCGTTCTGCGCCAGTCTTTGTATACTAAGAACAGCAGAGAGATGCCGAATGCATATGCCAGCAGGGGATTCGACAGTAGTGCAATAATGCCGCACACGCCGATAATCGTAGCCAGTCGCCACGTCAGCCGCACGTGGTCGTACAGCACGGCAAACGTAATGCTGAAGACAATCAACATGGTAGAGGCGCCAAATACGTAGTAGACTACGTGCGTACCAAAATAGAATACCGCAACCATGCTCCACAACAGCGCTGCCAGGCCAAGGAGCAGGTGCCAGCGGGTAGCCCACATTGCCGTAGCAAAACAAAGTATCTCAAATAGCCAGACCGACACGCGCAAGGCATAAATGGACTTGCCTACCAGCGGAATTGTGGCAGCAACCCAGTAGTAAGCAAAGGGGAAATGGTGCGAGAAGAGATCACGATACAAGACGCCGCCGCGCGCCAGCATGTCGCCAATAACTAGATTGTCGCCTTCGTCAGTAAATGTTCCCCACCCCACTGTAAGCATGCCCACTACAAGGGCGACGAGCAGCAACAACCACCCGGCAAGTTGCTGCCGCGACCTTACAGATTTCGAAGTAGTTGCCATCGCGTTTACTGGGAATTCCTCGGATTCTTGGTGAGGTGCATGCTAGGGTGATTATATATAGGCAATACCCCTTGCGCTAATCGAAGCCGATTGCTACTTCGATTGATCCGTATGGACAGCGAACGCTTGTCGGCCATACATGTTACAATTCTGCTACTTGCATGAGCGCCGTCTACCCACGGCCGGCTCAGGCAGCGCGGGCAGGCGCACTGCCGGCGCGGCTTGCGATGCTGGCCATTCTCCTCGTCGCCTTTGCCTTGCGCGCTTACCGGCTCGATTTCCAGAGCTTGTGGAGCGACGAGGGCATCAGCCTGCTGCGCTCCAGCCAGTCGCTGCCAGCTATGCTGCGCAATATGCCGGTGGAACACACGCCGGGATATTTTGTGCTGCTCCATGGCTGGCTGGCACTGGCAGGCACAAGCGACACAGCGCTCCGTTGGCTGTCGCTGCTGCCCAGCGTGCTGGCGGTGGCACTGATGTTCCGGCTGGGCGTATCGCTCAGTTCGGCCGCGGCGCCACGATCTTCGGTTCAGCAGTTGGTGGCCGTGCTAGGTGCGCTACTGCTGGCAACCAGCGGCTTTCAGATCTGGTATGCGCAAGAAGCGCGCATGTATGCCTGGCTGTTGGCTGCAGCGCTTACGTCATGCCTGGCACAATGGCAAGTGTTGGAACAACCCAGAGATCATCCTGGCGCGCACGCCAACTGGTGGGCACTCCTATATGCGCTCTCTACGGCCGGTGTGGTCTACCTGCACCTGTTTGGCGCGCTGCTGCCGCTGGCACAGGTGGTCTTCGCCCTGGGCTGGCTCGCCGTACGCCGTGACCCACGCCGTTTCGCCCGCTGGGCGCTGGCAGCCACAGCCGCCCTGCTGCTCTTCTTGCCTTGGCTGCCACACACATTAGGCATCTTTGGGTTTGAAGGCTGGCGCCAAGGGGGCGACGCCGGGCATCTGCCGTGGCGCTACTGGTTGGCATATACGGTAAGTGACGGATTGGCGTCGCCATGGCGTATCTGGCTGCCATGGGTCTACGTCATCCTGGCGCTCGGGGGCACCGTGTATTGGTGGCGCGTACGTATGCCCGCTGCCATCTACCTGCTGGTCACGCTGTTGGCGCCGTGGGCCGTGGCACTGGCGCTGGCCGTTCGCAACCCTGATTATCACGAGCGCTATACGATCTATCTGGCCGCACCGCTGCTGCTCCTGGTGGCAGGCGGAATCGGGCTCGTCGACCTGCGTAGGTACCGCACTCAAGCACGCACACCGCATGGACCGCAAAACTACTGGCTTGTGCTGCCGGCCCTGCTGCTTACGGGGCTGCTGATGATCGGGAACGGGTTGGCCGTGCAGCGCTTGTATACCGATGCGTCGCTGCACAAGCCTGATTATCGGGCCGCAGCAGAACGAATTGCCGCGAACCTGCAGCCGGGAGATGTAGTCCTGGTGGATGGGCCGGATCCGGAAAAGGTGTTCAAGCATTATTTCAACGCCGATGCACCTGTACATGCCGTGGGCTATCTGCAGGATGGGGCATACGACACGGTGGGCAAGGAGTTGGAACCGCTGCTGCAAGGGGCGAAGCGGGTGTGGGAAGTGCTCTATTTCCATCCGCCGTCCGCCGTCCAGGTATGGCTGGCGACGCAGGCCTGGGCGACAGAGCCCACTGAGCACAACGGCATTCGCGTGCTTCTCTACGGGCTGGCACAAGATGGCCCAGGGAATCGGGCGCTCGACGTCAGCTTTGGCCCGGCGCTTACGCTGCAAAGTGTCGACACAGCACCGGCAGTTTTGCACGGGGGCGATTTGCTGCGCGTAAGTACACACTGGTTTGTCAATCAGCAGCTCCCCGAGTACAAATTTAGCTTGCGGCTGACCGACGCGGCAGGTGCGCCAGTCTATACGGTCGATTATGTGCCGCAGAACTGGTTCGCGCCGACCAATGTCTGGGTCGTCGGCCAGCCTGCTACCGATCAGCGCGGGATCCTGCTGCCGGACGATCTGCCGCCCGGTGCCTACAAGCTGACGCTGCGGCTCTACGATCCGGCGACTGGAACGCCGGTTGACAGCAGCGCAGGGCAAGATGTACTGCTGGCCGAACTTCAGATTGGCGAAACGCACCCATGAACGCGACCGTGAAGAGTTGGGGCCAACGTGTACTGCTGCCAGGTTTGATCCTGCTCGCCTACGCGCACGTGGTGTTTCAATTGGACGCCAAGGCGTTTTGGTGGGATGAGAGCCTCTCGCTGCAGCGAGCCGAGCAGTCGCTGCTTGATATTGTGCGCGGCGTGCTGTGGATTCGCGATGGCTTCAGCAGCCTGCTGACGATTGACCAGCACCCCTTTTTCTCCTTTCTGCTGCAGGGAGCGCTGATCCGCACGGCCGGCGAAAGCGAATTTGTGGTCCGCTATGGGGCGGTGATAGGGGCGACCCTGTTGGTACCGTCGCTGTGGGTGCTGGCACGCTGGCTTGTGCGCCGCAGCGTTGCTCCGCCGGCAACGCCCTGGTTGGCAGTGTTGTTCGGCGCCATCAGCCCGTTTATGTTGTGGTACGGGCAGGAGGCGCGTCCCTACGCGCTGTGGGCGGCGCTGGCCGTGCTCACCACCTACCTGGCGCTGCGCGCCACAGAGAACCGTGGGCTCGACGGCCGCTTTGCCGCCGGTTTTGTGGTGGCTGAAGCCATCTTTCTCACGACACACTACTATGCCGTGCTGCTGCTGCCGGTGCATGCGCTGATCCTGTTTGCCTGGCTGGCGCGGCGCAATCTTGTGCGCGCGCTGGTCGCGGCGGCCGTGCTCCTGGTCGTGGGCAGCCTGGTCGGCGCCTACGGCGCCTACACGATCTTTGCGCAGGGCGGCGGGCAGAACTTCGCTTCTATCTCACTGGCGATGCTCGTGCCGGACCTGCTCAACGCCTTCAGCCTCGGCCTGAGCGTCGACCTGGCGCGCGTCTGGTGGATCGACTGGGTGTTTGGCGCGCTGGCGCTGGCAGGGGCGGCTTGGGGCTTACGCTCGCGCCGGGCCGTCGCCGCCGGCGGCTGGGTGCTGCCGTCCTTCTTCTTGATTCCGGTGGCCATCCTGCTGGTGCTCAACGAGTTTCGCCCCTTGTACATGAATGCCCGCCACTTGAGCCTGTTGGTGGGCGCCTTCATCCTGCTCAGCGGCAGCGGGCTGGCCCTGCTCTGGCGGTGGCAGCGTTGGGCGGGCGGGCTGCTGACGCTGGCGCTCGTCGTGGCGATCGGCTACAGCACGGTCAACTACTACACGCTCGAAGAGTATGCCAAGGACGACTACAAGACCTTTGGCAGCTATCTGTCCACCCGGATCATGCCCGGCGACGCCGTACTCTTCTACCCGCCATCTTCCTGGCGCATATTCCAGTATTATGTCCCGTCCACTGCTGTCGCCGGCGGGATTCCGGCACAATCGGACACTGGATCAGGTACTGATGCCCAGGCAGACAAGCCGATCGGCATCTACGGGATCCCGCTGCTGGGCCGCAGTATGGACGAAACCGAGGACTGGCTGCGCACATTGGGCGATAAGTACGATCGGGTGTGGGTGCTAAAGTCGGGCACGCATCCCTACTTTGACGAAGAGTGGCATCTTGAGAAGTGGCTGCCCGACAATATGCTGCGCGTGCGCGACGCCAAGTTCTTCAGCCATTCTTCGCTGCATGCATTTCTGTTTCTGCCCAAGATTCCCGTTTTTGAGCAGCTCCCGGAGGACGTCCAGCATCCCTTGACGGCGGAGTACGGCAATCTCGTGCGGCTGGCCGGCTACAGCCTCGATCCCGTGGTAGACGAAAAGCTGCCGGCGCAGCTGCGCCTCTACTGGCAGGTGCTGGACAAAGCCGCAGCGCCGCTACAAGTACATTGTGCAGCTGGTCGAGCAGGCGCCGGACGGGAGCACGCAAGTCTTGTCGTCGCTCGAACGTGAGCCGTACGAGGGCGACATTCCCACGCTCTACTGGGATCCGGGCAAGACCATCCTCGAATACGTAGAGTTTCCAATGCCATCGCAGCCGCCGGCAGATGGCAGCCAACGCTACCTTACATTCCAGATGTACGATGCAGAGACGCTTGGAAAAACTGCCGGTGACGAAGGCCGCGGATGGAGCTGTGCAGTTGGATGACACGACCGTGAGGCTGCCCTGATGTCGGCGTCAGCATCTTCCCCCCAAGTAGAACTAAAGACAGAACTAAGCGTGAAAACAGTGCCGGGATCAATCCAGGAACAGGCGCTGCGGAGACGCAGCCGGCTGGGTGCCGGTATCATCGTCGTGATTTTTCTCTGCTTTGGGTTTGCCTACAGCCTGGTCGTGCCGCCCTTTGAAACGCCTGACGAACCCTTCCACTATGGTTTTGCCCGCCACATCGCCCAAGGCAACTGGCTGCCGGTGCAGAGCGAAGTCGAAACGGGCCCCTGGGCGCAGGAAGGCAGCCAGGCGCCGCTCTATTACCTGTTGGCGGGCTGGTTGACGCGTGGCATCGACCAGAGTGACTTCGCCAGCATTGCTGTGCGCAATCCGCGCGCCAATATCGGCGACCCGCTGGATCCCGGCAACAAGAACTTCATGCTGTACAGCGGGAGGCAGCCTGCGCTCGTGGGCAGCAACCTGGCACTGCACGTTGGCCGCTGGCTGTCACTGCTGCTGGGGGCGGTCACATTGTGGTGTGTTTATCTCACCGCAGAGTTAGGCGTGAAGCCGCCAGGCGAGCGCCGCGGGGCCGCTGTTGGACGTGAGCGTGCTGATTATGTGCTCGCGCTGCTGGCGACGGCATTTGTAGCCGCTATCCCGCAGTTTCTATTTATCAGCGCTTCCTTCACCAACGATACCTTGGTGATCACGGCCTGCGCGGCGGCGGTCTATTGGCTGGCGCGGCTGCTGGCCAAGCCAGCGGCGGCCCCCATCAGGTGGTGGGAGTGGGTGATTCTGGGGGTAATCATCGGTGTTGCGTCCCTCAGCAAGCTGCAGGGGCTGGGCTTGATCCCTCTGGCGGGACTGGTCGTGCTCTTTCTCGGCTGGCGGCGGCACAGCTGGCGCCTGGTGCTCCAAGCGGCGATCTGCGTGGCCGTGCCCGTGGCGGCGATTGGGGGCTGGTGGTACGTACGCAACATCACGCTCTACGGGGACTGGAGCGGCCTGGGTCACCTGACCTCCATCAATGGCCGCCGGACGGAGCCGCTTACCCTGGATGATTTCTGGCCGGAATTTCGGGGACTTCGCTATTCGTTCTGGGGCCTCTTTGGCTGGTTTAACATCCTGCTGCCTGATTGGTTTTACCAGGCGGCCGACCTGCTGACGGTCGTGGCAGCAGCCGGGGTCGTGGGTGCAGCCGTCCAGACGGTGCGCCGCACGCCTGCGCCGCTGGCCGACCAGTCGCGGCTGCGCGTCCTGGTGCTGCTGCTGATGTGGGCCGCGTTGATCTTCCTGCTGCTAATCTACTGGACCCTGCAGGCTACCGGCAGCCAAGGCCGCCTGATATTTCCCGGTATTATTGCCTACGGCATCTTGCTGCCGTTAGGCGTGGACTTCTGGCTGCAGCTTGGCCCGCGTGCGCTGCGCTGGGCGGCGTGGACGATTATGCTCGCCGTCCTGGTGGGAATGTCCGCCTACGCACTGTTGAGCCTGCTGCCAGGCGTGTACAATGCGCCGCAGCCGCTAGTGGCGCTGCCTGAGACGGCACAGCCGGTCAATCTTGTATTTGATGCCGAGGCGCCCGTCGAACTGGTTGGCATCGAGGTGGGGCGTGACCGCTACCGTCCGGGCGAGCGGGTGCCGGTTACCCTCTACTGGCAGGCCGAGCAGCTGCTGCACCAGAACTACCAGCTCTTTATCCAGTTTCTTGACGAGAACGGCCGCGAAGTGGCGAATCTCACGAGCCACCCCGGTTGGGGCCGCAATCCCAGCAGCCAATGGCAGCCTGGTGCCCTGTATGCCGATCCGTACCAGGTGTTGGTGCGCGGGCCACTCGACGCCACTTCGCCGCTACTGGCACGGGTGTATACCGGGCTCATCGACCCTGCCAGCGCCGAAACAGACAATCTGCCGCTCAAGGTGCATACGCTCGACGGGACTGAAGTAACACCGTTTGTGGCAGCCGTTGAATTGGCACCATGGCAGCAGCCTGAACTTGACGCCTTGGGCATAAAGTCGGCAGCGGCAGCTTTCGGCAGCGTTATCCAGCTCGCGGGCTATCATGTGCCATCCGATGCGACTCTCGAAGCAGAGCAGGCGACAACAGCCACACTGCAGGCGGGCACAGCCTTGACCACTACCATCGTCTGGGAAGCCACCGGCCAGCCTGCTACCGACTACACAGCCTATGTGCACATGATCGATGCCCAGGGCCAACAGGTGGCGGGTTACGACCGTACCCCAGCCGGCGATCGATTTCCGACCAGCCATTGGCGGGCCGGAGATCAGATTGTCAGCACCTTTGCGCTTAGCTTGCCGCCTGACCTGCCTGCCGGCGACTATCAGCTGTGGGTTGGCCTATATGAGACGGCCAGTGCAGGCGCGCTGCGCCTGCCAGTCACGGATGCGGGCGGGCTGCCTGCAGGTGACGGCCAGGTCCAAATCGGCAGCGTTACGGTACGACGATGACGGTCAGAGGGATCTCGTCGAGCCAGCCGGCGGACTCGGCGGGCAAAACGACAACACCGCTTTTGCCAATCGCTGTCAGCACTTCGCGCAGGACAGCTGCCTGCTCAAAGACGGCGCTAGAATCCGCGTAGTTCGCCGCCAGAAAGGCTTGGGCGCCCGCCGCCAACTCGGGCGTCGGGGTCAGCACCTTCAATGTGCCCCCTTCCTGGGTCGCGAGTTCGACACCCAAGCTCACCGCCCGATGGGCGGCAGGCGAGCCCGTATACAAAACAGTGTACGGCCCATGCAGTGTCCGCTGGCGCGACTGAAATACGACAGGCCGCTGTGCCCGCTGCGCAACGGCTTGTGCCGTCGATCCTGTGCGCTTGCCGGGCGAGCGCCCCACGCGGCCTAGACTTAACATGCGTGCCGACGTCGCTGCTTCCAGCAGTTGGTCGGTAACACCACCGCGCACAACCTGAAACGACCAGGCGATGCGTTTTTTGCCGGCGATATCGGCCATGATCTTGCGGAGCAGCGACGCCTGCATCCGAAACTCACGTTCGAGGTGGTTCTGCTCTATCCGGCGCGGCTTGGCAGTAAAGGAACCGTACTCGATACCAAACGGCAGCCCGCACAAGCGCAGCAGGTTGACATCCTCCACGTAAAGGCCGCGCAGTTCGAGCTGCAGTGCCGCCGCTAACTCGGCAGCGGCAGCTAAAGCTGCTTCGCTGTGGGGGGACATGTCAAGCGCAACCAGGATGTATTCGACACCCGGACTCGCCTCGGATCTGGGGCTGTCTATTTTCCGTCATGATTGTTTCTGACTGACCGCTATCTCACCGCCGTCCGCCTTGTCTGAACTTTTACCCGGAGCGCTGCTCTTAGACTGGCCCCTGCGTTCTAGTGCCTGGCGCTTCTTGGCAATTTCGTTCAACCGGTCGTCCACCAGGCGGTTGACCGAGCCCTTTGGGTACCTGCCTTTTGCATCGCGTGCGCCTGCCGGCAGCCCCGTCAACAGTTCGATGCCCTGGTCGACGTGGTCGACCGGGTAAACGTGAAACTTGCCGGCAGCCACGGCATCCACCACATCCTGGCGCAGCATCAGGTGCTTGACATTGGCAGCAGGAATCAAAACACCTTGATCTCCGGTGAGGCCACGCGCATTACAGAGATCGAAAAAGCCTTCGATCTTCTCGTTGACGCCGCCGATGGCCTGCACGCGTCCAAGCTGGTCGACCGAACCGGTGACGGCCAGCGACTGGCGAATGGGCATGCCGCCGATGGCGGAAAGCAGCACATAGAGTTCCGTCGACGAGGCGCTGTCGCCGTCTACGCCGCCATAGGACTGCTCGAACACGAGGCTGGCCGAAAGGGAGAGCGGACGGTCGAGCGCATAACGTGCGTTGAGAAAACTGGCAAGAATGAGCACGCCCTTTTGAGTGGGAGGGACCGCTCATGTTCACCTCGCGCTCGATGTTGACCACGTCGCCGCGCCCCATGCGTACGGTGGCAGTGATGCGCGACAGCCTGGCCAAACGGCTGATTGCCGAGCTGGATGACCGACAGCCCGTTGATCTGGCCGACAACCTCGCCCTGTGTCTGCACATTGATGGTCTCGCGCAGCACCTCCTCCTGCAGCAGGTTCGCCACCCGGTTATTGCGGAAAATACGAGCGTCGATAGCCTCCTCGACATGTTCGGCCCGAATCACGGCCGCGCCAGCCTCGTCGGCGAAGTGATCCGCTTCCTGCAGCAGATCGACGATTGCCTGGATATTGGTGGTCATGCGTTCGGAATCGCTGACCAGCCGGGCAGCATGGTCCAGCACACGGGCGACGGCCACGCGGTCCATCGGCCGCAGGTCGCAGCTGCGGGCGATCTGGGCCACCAGCTGCGCATAGAGTCGTTCCGTTTCGCTGTTGCGCACCATTTCGTCGGCAAAATCGGCAGCCACCTTAAACAGCTCGTTGAAATCGGGGTCGGCTTCCGACAGCAGGTAATAGAGCATGCGATCGCCCAACAGGATCACTTTGACGTCCAGCGGCACCGGCTCTGGTTCGAGAGAAACGGTGCTGGTCAGGCTCAGCATCTGTAGGGCAGATTCGATGCGAATCTCGCGGAACTGCAGCGCCCGTTTGAGACCCTCCCACGCATAGGGGCTGGTCAACACCTTGAGGGCATCGAGGATAAGATAGCCGCCGTTGGCGCGATGCAGCATGCCGGGTTTGATCAACATGAAGTCGGTGATCAAGGCACCCATCTGCGCCATCTGCTCGGCGCGGCCGGTGAGGTTGAGATAGCTGGGGTTGCTCTCGTAAATCACAGGTGCACCGATCATTTCCGCCGAATCCACCAACAGGTTAACCTGGTAGCGACGCAGCGGCGATACCGGCTCCATAAAGGCGGCCTGGCCGTCGCCGTCCGCTTGCTCGTGCTTTTTCTCACCTGCCACCAAAAAGTCGCCCAAGTGGTCGTTGACATCGTGGCGCACGGCATCGAGGAAAGCGATGACGTCAGGCAGTTCCTTGTACTTCTCGGTAATCTCGCCATGCAGGTCGTTGAGCACAACCGATGCCACTTCGCGGTTGAGTTCGCGTACTCGGTGGCGCAGTTCGCGCTCCCAGCGGGGCGCCTGGCCGAGCACCTTCTGCAGTTGCTCCTGCATCACTTCCACGTCCGCCTGCACGCGCTTCTGGTCTTCTTCCGGCATCTTCTCGAACTCTTCCGGCGGAAGCACGTTGCCGTCTTTGACCGGGGCAAATGCCAGGCCGGCAGGCGTGCGCAGCAGGGCAAGGTTACGCTGCTTTGCTTGTTCCTGCAGCTCCATCAAGGTGGCCTGCTGGATATCCTGGAACTCCCCCTCTACGGTACGGCGGCGAGCCTGATATTCCTCACTCTCAAAGGCGGCGGACAGCGCCGTCTGCATGTCGTCGAGCAGCCGTTCCATGTCGCTGCGAAACTGGCGCCCCATGCCGTTTGGCATGCGCAGCACCTTGGGCCGATATGGTTGGCTGAAATTGTTGACATAGCACCAGTCGGCCGGCGGGGGCTCGGCAGCAGCGCGCTCCTGCACGGCACTATGCACCAACGTGAACTTGCCCAGGCCGGCTGGGCCCAAGGCGAAGATATTGTAGCCGGGCCGATCCATCTTGACACCAAAACGAATGGCGCTGATGGGGCGCTCCTGGCCGACAAAGATCGGCAGTTCCGGCAGATCGGCAGTTGAATCAAAACTCAGCTGTTCCGGATCCGTGCGCCGGCGCAGCTGTTCCGGAGATAACGATTCAATCGACATTGTTTTCGCTGTGCCCAAAACGACACTCCTCACACTTGTGTCAGCGCCCCGAATCCAAAGGCACCGAACCCGGTTGGACTGAACTTGAGATTGTGCCCGTCTGCGATGAGACGGGGTGGAGTGGAGCTGGGCGCAGAGGAATGGTCAGGTCCCACCATTCAGAACGGCCGGCGCGCCATTCCTGGCCGCTGCCGCTGGTGCGGCTTGCCTCGCGCAGTTCGGGCAGCGGCAGCTGGCGCAACCGCATGCGCAACAGGTTCGGTGCAAGATCGAGCTGCACCCAGGCGAGGGGAAACTCGATCAATGACGGCAAGATGACAAATGTGCACTCATGGCGCCCCAGTGCCAGCCGGCGTACATCAAAACGATGGGCATGGGCCTGGAACACGGCCGCCACATTGGAGTGACGGCTCAGCACGGCACGCACAGCGGCGGCATTGCGCACGGCGAAGTAGTCGTGCCAATCAACATAGTTGGACCAAGGCGCCAGCAGTTGATGGGTAAAAACGAGAACGGGTAAGTCACCTGCCGTGGCCAGGGCGCGTTCGAGACGATCAAGTTCGACGTCGCTCACCCAGCCGTAGACTGGGTCAAACTCTTGGGCCTGGGCGATTTGAGCCGGCGAATGGCCATGCGTGTTAAGCATCACCAGGCGCGCCAGCGGCAGATCAACCGTGCTGCCCAGGCCAGGTTCCATACCCCACACATCGTGAAAGACATCCCAACCACCGGCGCCGGGAAGGCTGTCGTGGTTGCCGGGGAGGGCATATACCGGCAGATCGAGGCTTTGATAGGTGCGATAGAGATCGACCACCGTGGTAACAAAGACGTCCGGCGCCATGTCATAGGTGCCGCCGCCGCAAGTGAGATCGCCAAGGTGCAGCACCATGTCCAGGCGCGCGCCACGCAGTTCCTGGAACAGTGTCGCCAGCAAGTCCTGCGTCGAACCCTGCAGCTGAAGGCTGCCGTCCGAGGTTACAAAGTTACGGCCCTGCGGCCAGTAATGAGTGTCAGCGCACAAACCAATTGAGATCAGGCCGCCGTTGGCCATAGTGTACTCCCGCACTTTGGGGCTTTCATGCATTAGCGCATTCGCAGCTGCGACTGCACAATATCACAGAGTCACTTCATTGTACTCGGCGTATGGACCGAATTCGTGCACAACAGAATATGTATTTAGGGCTGGCCAAACCACTTCTGCTCGAGCTTAGCCAAATCACCACTCGCCTGCAGCCGCATCTAAACCAGTGTTGATCTGTTGCAGCAGATCAGGCGCTCGTCTTGGTACGACAATTACATAGGGGTTGCTGGTGACATATGGGCCGGCGGCGCTAAGTGCCGCACCTGCCGCCTGTGCCTGGCGCAGCGTCACGCTGTCCACCAAAATCGCATCAACAGCCTGATTCTCATCGTGTTTCCCTGCCAGCGCAGCGATAACGTCCGGCGGCGTCTCGAAGGGCACCAGCGCCAGGTCGATGCCTTCGCGCTGCCACTGGCGTCCAACCATGTCCCCTTCACTACCCCATTCTACCCCCACACGTTTTCCGTTGAGGTCGGCGCGGCCCTGGATCAATGACCCGTCAGGCACAACCAACCGCAGCCCACTATCAAAATACGGCTGCGAAAAGGATACATCGCGAGTCAAGCGTGCATCGTAGGGGTAGGCACTGGCGATCGCATCGACCTTGGCAGCCTGCAGAGCATCCACAAGACTGTCGAAACCGATCGCAACAACCTCCACTTCCATTCCCCATCCTGTCGCCAGCTTACGTGCCAGCTCCACATCATACCCCTGCGGGACCCCGTTTGCATCGAGCGACTCAAACGGTGGGAAGCTGGGGTCCATGCCGACACGCCATGTCCTGCGTGCCTGCATCGCCTGCCAGGTGATGTCGCGCCGCAGCAGAGCCGGCAGCAGCGCGTTGAACGGCGTCGTCTGCCCTGTCCACAACAGCCAGGCCAACAGAGCCATCGCCATCACGCCGGCAACCGCAGCGGCCGCCGCTGGCCAGAACCATCTGCGCCGAATCACTCTTCCGTTCCTCGGGGGATTCCTTGCGTGTAGCGCTGCACCTCCGTATAGATTGGCTTTGGCTCAAAATCGGTGCGTACGAATGTATAGTAATCCTGGTAAGATTTTTGGTCCCATGGAAAACGAAAAACCCAGAGACAGACGGCGCTAAGCCACGGCCAATCCTCATTTGCCAGCTCATAGGCACGGATGGTGTAGATGATACGTTGGCTCGGACGCACTGCCCGGGTCCAACGCGGGTGATCATTCCATCCGCCTTCGGTGATCATTGCCTGCTTCTCGCCGTCGCCGTTTGCCACCATGATGTCGTGCAGCAGTTCAGAACGGCGGAAATTGATGACCTCTGGATCGGGGGGATCATCGGGCGCAAAGTGCCAGCCGTAGGCATGAATGGCTAAGATGTCAAAGAAATCTGCAGCGCCGGCCTCGTACATCTTCTGCAGGAAGACGAGGTCATTCATACCAGCCTCGCTGCCGGGCGGAGCGAGCGTCGGTGCTAATGCTCCAGCCAGTACCTGCACATCCGGATTGGCTTCCTTAATGGCCGGATATACGGCACGCAGCATGGCCGTATACTTTGCCGGATCCGGCGGCTGATACCCCCATTCGAGCGCCAGGTTTGGCTCATTCCAAATAATAGTATAATGCACCTTGCCTTGATAGCGCTTCACAAAAGCAGCAGCAAAACGAGCAAAGTCAGCAAAGTGTTCCTCGTCGAGGTACAGCGGCGAAGTGTCTTTGGGGCGCGCCCACTGCGGTACATAACCAAGGCGAGCAATCAAGGTGAGCCCTTGTCGTGCGGCATGATTGACGACTTGATCGGCATGCACCCAATTGTAGTGCCCCGGCTGCTCTTCGATATACGCCCAGGGAAAGTATTCCACCACCCAAGGGGCGCCCATCTCACGCACCATCACCAGCGTGCGCTTGATCTTCCAAGGCTCGACTTCGTCGGTCAGCCGAGTGTGCATGCCAACCTTTGGGTTCACCGTGTGCACAACCTGTTGGGGTCCCAAAGGCACATTGGCAGCCTGACGATCAGCCAGGCGGAGTGCAGTGGCGATGGCCAGGATCAGGAAGACCAGGCCGAGGAAACCCAGTAAGAGCAACCGGCGTGACGGAAAACTTAGCGAGCGACCTGGCGGAAACGACACGAGTGTATCATATGCACAAACTAGGATTTTGCAACTTGCAGGCCCTTGTCCGTAGGGTATTTTACGCCGGGTTGGTTGTCACGATCACAAACAGGCAGGCCAGCTCATGCTATAATCAGGCGATACACTGTGCATTTTGCGCGAGGATGCGCGGCGGCACGCTAAGAAGCCCGCATAGAGGAGTAACCATGTTTGGAGGCTCACTGGGCCAACGCTGGAATTCCCTGACCCAGGGACAGAAGATTTTTATCGGCGGCATCGGCCTGCTGATCATCTACGGCGTGATCGTGATGTTCAGGAGCGGCGGCGGCCTGGGGCGCTACAGCGACCCCATGTGGTGGCTGGCTACAACCGCCATTGTCTTATTTGCGCTGCCGTTTCACGAGTTTGCCCACGCCTTTACGGCGGTCAAGCTCGGCGACCCGACGCCGCGGCTGGAAGGGCGCTATACGCTCAACCCGCTTGTCCATATCGACCCGTTTGGCGCCTTGCTCATCTACCTGGTGGGCTTTGGCTGGGCACGCCCGGTGCGCTGGAACCCGCGCAACATCACGGTCGATCTCCGGCTCGGCTCTATTCTTGTCGCCATCGCCGGCCCCTTCAGCAATTTGCTGTTGGCGACGCTCAGCCTGGTGCTGATTCGACTCTTTTTTGACCCCCGCGGCGTGTTCGCCAACGCGTTGGGTGGTCCCGACAGCATGGTGGGGATCTGGGGGCTCAACCTGCTCTATTTCTTTGCCGATATCAACGTGCTGTTGTTTGTCTTCAACCTGCTGCCGATCCCGCCGCTGGATGGCTCGCACGTGCTGTTTGCGCTGCTGCCGGACGGCGCACAGCGGGCGTTCTATGGCATCACGCAGTATGGCACGCTTATTCTCTTTGCCGTGATCTTTCTGGCACCCCAGCTCATCACGGGGCCGACCACCATGGTCATGAGAATGCTGGCGAGTATCGTCGGGCTTATATGACGCAAGCGCGGAGACACGGTCAGTTCGCACAAAAGTGTGCGGGCTGGGCCGAGCGGGCGCGCTATCGGATTGCACAGTTTTTCAAGGGCTGGCGCGCCGTCGTCACGGCGCAAGATTTGTCGCTGGTGGAACAAGTGCTCTCGCCTGCCGGATCAGAAGCGGCCGAGTTGTTCCGGCGGATGCCGGTGGACGCACAGGCGCACAGCCTGCGCGTGGTCAAGGCCCTGCAAGCCGAGGGCCCAACGCCGCCCGACCTTGCGGCCGCTGCCCTGCTGCACGACGTTGGCAAGGTAGCGGCCGACGATGCCGGAGCTTACCTGGGGTTGTGGATACGCGGCCCGATTGTGCTGCTGGAGGCCTGGCGGCCAGACCTGCTGGTACGATTGGCTTCGCCGCAGCCGGCTGCCAGCCTGCGCTATGCGCTGTTCGTACACCTTGCGCATCCACAGATCGGCGCGGCATGGGCCAGAGACGCGGGCTGCAGCCCGCTCACCTGCTGGCTGATTGCCCACCATCAAGACAAGTATGCTACAGTTGATGCCGCCGGCAGAATGGCAGCAGAGGCGGCCGGTGACACATGTGGCTACGAACCGTTTGACTTCGAATCCGCTCGCAACTGCCTGGCCCGCCTGCAGTGGGCCGATGGAAGGAACTAAATCTATGGCAAAGCCGATTATCACAATTCTTGGGCTCGGCACGCTCGGAGCAAGCCTGGGCCTGGCACTGCAGCGGTCAGCTGCGCAGGCAGAGATTGTCGGCCACGACAAAGTGCCGGAAGCCTCGCAGATGGCGCGCAAGAACAACGTGGTGCAGCGCGTCGAGTGGAACCTGCACGCCGCGTGCGAGCCGGCCAGCTTGATCGTGCTCGCCATGCCCGTCGGCGAGATCGCCGAAACGCTGGACCTAATCCGTGAGGATGTGCTTCCCAACGCCCTCGTCTTTGTCCTGAGTGATGTGCTGCAGCCGGCAGCGCAGCTGATCGAAGAAAAGCTCGGCGGCCCCGCAGGCAGCCGGGGCCATGCCGTCGTCGGCCACCCGATCATCAACGGTATCGGCGGGCTGGTCACGCCACGGGCCGATCTGTTTGACAAGACCACGTTTGTCGTTGCGGCCGGTGCCAGCACAGATCCATCGGCATTGGAGCTGGCAGCCAACTTTGTCGAGAGTGTGGGCGCGCAGCCGCTGTTTATGGATCCTGTCGAGCACGATGGCCTGATCGCGGGCGTGGAGCAGCTGCCGCAGCTGCTGGGCCTGGCTACCGTCCACATGCTGGCGGCTTCACCCGGCTGGACCGAAGCGCGCCGGCTGGCAGGGCGCACCTTTGCCCAAAGCACAGACAGCGGGCGCTCTGCCGAAAACCTCTTTGCGGCGATGCGCGGCAACCGCGCCAACCTGCTGGTTCGTCTCGAGCAGTTTGAGCGTGAACTGGCAGCGTGGAAGACGTGGCTGGCGGCGGAAGGCGAAAGCGAAGCCGGCGATGCAGCCGGCGACCATCCGCTGCAGGCGGCGATCGCCGACAGCCGTGCCGAGCGCGAGCGTTGGGCGGAACAAGCACAACTGCACGAGTGGGCAGTTGGGGAGCCTGTGATTGATGCTGGGGCGCAGCCATCGGGCGGCCTGCTGCGCCAGATGTTTTTTGGCAGCTGGGGCGCCAAAAAGGACCCGGCACAAGGCTCAGGCTCTTCCGGTCCGCCTAAGAGCTAAGGCCTGAACCAGACAAAGATCACACGCTGGCGCAAGGTAAGTAAAAAAGGCCCGGCAGAACAGGCGCTGATGAACATAGCGCCTGTTCTGCCGGGCTTTTCAGTGTATCGGGCGGGTCTGCACTCAGCTGGAATTACGGCCAACCGAGTTCCATCAAGCCAAGGTCGATCTGGTCGCCCGGCTTGACGTCGAAAATCCTGGCCGAACCCGGATTGCTGGGCTCCTCGATGATAATGTAGTCGTACACCGTCCAAACTGCCAACACGTACCGGCCCGGCGTCACGTCGTCGGCACTGATACGGCCGTACTCGTCAGAGTAGAACGGAATATCGCCCTTGGCCTGGTCAGGGCCGCTAAAGAAACTGGGCGGATATTCGTTGCCGTTCTCCTGGATGGTCGGCGTAAAGTAGATCAGGTTGCCTGGGATCACCTGGCCCCACGAATTCGAGTACAGCAGAGCACTGATCGAAGCCTTGCCCGGCTGCGGTGTCGGGGGCTTGTTGGCCACTGCAATCCGGCTAATCGCATCTTTGTCGTGAAGCGGCCTGCCAGTGGCGTCGACGGCAGGCGGCATTGTAGTGTCGGCAGGGGCGGCAAGCGGGGACTCGGGCGCCAGTGGCGAATTGGGCTGCGTAAGCGGCGATACCGGCGCGCCGCCCGCTTCGGCAGTGGCTTCGGCTGTCGCTTCAGCTGTAGCTGTAGGCGCCGCAGTCGGTGCAGGCGGCGGAGTAGCTGTCGGCTGTGGCTCACCACCACCGCAGGCGGCGAGCGCCAGCAGTGCTGCGACCACAAGCGACGCAAATAGGACGTTTCTCTTAAGCATAAGGGTTTCGACTGAGAACCTGAGTGACAGGGTGAGTATCAAGCTCCACAAGCAAACAGAGATGGGTTCCCAGTGCCAGAGGCACACAGGTAACCCATCTCTGTTCTTAGAGCAAACCTAAAGCTTACTGGATGCTAAAAGCATCGTGCGCCATGTAGGTGTCGCCCGGGGCGCCGGGGGTGATCACCGTGATCTGGACGAACGCACCGATCGGCTGAGCAGTGGTGCCCGCCTTGGGCGTGACCGTCAGAGAGGCCGTGCAGCCGTCGTCGATCTGCGGCACCGAGTTGGTGACGCCGTTGGCGACACGGTGGTTCTGGACGATGCTGCCGCCGACCGGAATCGTCGCTTCAAAGGTCGCATCGCAGTTCGCAACCGTAGCCGGCGTGTCCGAAGAGCGCTTGTAGGTCAGCACCACGTTAGCCGGTGCCGAGCCCAGGTTGGAAATGGTCACGGCAGTGGCAAAGCCGTTCGGGAGGCGCTTGAGGACCAGCGGCACGACCACGGTCGAGTTCGTGGAATTGGCATCCAGGGCTTCGTAAGCGGCGGCGTTGGCCGTGCCGATGAAGCGCATCTGGACGAACGCCACGGTGGCGAAGGTGCCGGTGTTGATCGTGCACGAGCCCTGGAAGTCGGTCGGGATCGTGTTGTCAACGACGGGGTTCCACGAGTAGCCGGCCGTGTTCTTGATCTCAGTCGTGTTCGTCAGCGAAATCGGGGTGTTGACGCCCGAGGCCGCGTTCGGCGCAGCAGCTGACGGTGATCGCATTGGCCGGGATCGTGCCGCCGCTCAGGTTCTGAACGGTCATCGGCGTGCTCAGGCCATTGCCCAGGCGGGAGGTGAACAACGGGGCCGACCACTTGTTGCCGGTCGTCGTGAAGCCGTTGAACGTCTGCATGGTGTCGGCGCCCAGGAAGAAGTTCGACACCGCGGTCACTTCACCACCGGCCGTCGTGGCGCGCACGACCGCCGAGCCGAACCAGTTGGCCGGCAGACCGACGGCGTTGTCAGCCATGTCGAAGGTGTACGAAGCGCCCGGCTGGAGCAGGCTCGGCGAGTTGAACGTCTTGTCCACGTTGCCCGTATCGCGGTTGATCAAATCCACGGCATAGTTGGTAGCGGTGCCGCTCGTGTTCTGGATGATGATCTGCGAGTTGGTCGTGCCCTGGGCCGAATTGCCCTGGTAGGTAACCAGCGGAATATTGACGCTGGCCGCCCCATTGGTGGCGCCCGAGTAGGCGCCGCTGGTGGGGGTCTGGTTCAAAGCACGGATCTGCACGACGGCGCCCAATGCACCCTGGCCGCCGACGACGACCGAGCCGGATCCGGCCGACAGATTGGCGTCGGTGTACTGGCGGTAGATCGCCTGCTCGCCGAGCGTCGTGAACGACTTAACTTCCGGTGTGCGCCACTGCGAGCCATCGGGCTTGTAATAGCTGATGTTGGCCGTATTGGCGCCATTGGTGAGGTTCACCAACGTGAAGTTGGTGCTGAGCGTCTTGCTGGTCGACGCCGCGCTTGCCACCACGATGCTGGCGAGGGCCAAGGAGGCCATCACACCAGTAATGGCAAGCTTCCGCTTTGCCGAAATAAATCGCATATAACTCTCTCCTTATCGAACTCGATTGCATCGCATTGTTGTTTGCAGCTGCTCCCCGGACCTGATTCCCAGAGCCAGCAGAACGGCTGCGTTCACGACTCATAGTAGCTTTCAGAGGTTCACGATGCAATACAACGAAAGGGTTATTCTTTCGCGCACTCGTGTAAACTCATGCGGACTTAAATTGGAAAATCGTCACGATCGCGCTTTTCGTATTCCTGCTTGCGCTGTCTATAGAGCAGCTGCTCAAGCAGATAGCGGTTGGTGGCGTTGACATCCGCCAAAAATCCGAAGAGGACGATCAGAAAGCCAACGGTCACGAGCATGCTGCCGACGACCACCGACTGCACGTGGCGGCCCATATACGTCTGCTCTGTCAGGTAGAAATAGACAAAACGCAGCAGCAGAAACGCCCCCACAGCCAGCAGAGGCGAAGCAAACAGCACAAACGAGCGCAGCGGTTCGTAGAGGGTGTAGATGCGCAAAATCGTCAACGCCTGGCGGCGGACGTACGACCACGTGCTGCGCACCAGCCGGGACTCGCGCGTCGGCGGGTTGACGTCGATGGGCACGGCAGCCACGCGCAGCCCCTTCTTGCCGGCCTGAATCAGTGTCTCCAGCGTATAGCTGTAGCGAGTCAAAATCATCAGGCGCAAGGCTGTCTCGCGGTTGAGCGCGCGAAAACCACTGGTGGCATCAGGGACGGTCAGTGCCCGACGCCATGCGGACGACCCAGCTCCCCCACGCCTGGAGCAGCTTCTTGACCGGCGAAAAGTGCTCAAGCGCGCGCGTCTGCCGGTCGCCAACCACCATGTCGGCGGTCCCGTCCACGATGGGGCGCACGATCTTTTCGATCTCGCGGCCTGGGTACTGATGATCGCCGTCAGTATTGACGATGATGTCGGCACCGCGGGCGAGGCAGGCGTCCAGCCCGGTTTGAAATGCGGCGGCAATACCCTGGTTCGTCGGATGACGCACAATGTGCTGGACGCCCAGCTGCGCCGCGACCTGTGCCGTTGCGTCCGTGCTGCCGTCGTCGATGACAAGCACCTCGACGCAATCCACACCCGGCAGCGCGTGCGGCAGGTCGGCCAGGACGGCAGGCAGGGTTTCCGCCTCGTTATAGCAGGGTATCTGGATGATCAGGCGCATAGGCGAGGCGTTGTTTACGCCAATGGTCGAAGCCCATCAGGGCGGCGGCAGACAGCAAGAAGATGAGTTCGGCAGCCACGATTCCCAGGCGGGTAATGACGGCGACCAGCGATGCATCCCCTGCAGGAATCGTGGTCAAGCGCTGTAAGAGCGCCGAGAGCGTCATTTCACGCACGCCAAGGCCGGCCGGCACCAGGATGGCGGCGAAACCCACCAGCCAAGAGCTGCAAAAGGCAAAAACAGCCGCCGGCAGCGTGAGCGTGGCACCAGTGCCCACCGCCTGCAGTGCCATCAGGATCGTCATGCCGTGCACGGTCCAAAACACCGCATAGATCAGGAACAGCAGCAGCCATGCCACTACAAGGCGCACGTTGCGAAATCTGCTGCCGGCGCAAATAGAGGCGCTGCAGCAGCCACCAAGGTACGGCTAAGGCACAAACGCCCAGCACAACGGCGGCTGCGCGCCAATGTACCGGCGCCAATCCCCCCAGCACGACCAACCCGGCCGTACCAAACTGCACGGAGATTTCCATGAGCGAAGCCGCGGTGGACTGCGCGTAGCTGGCGCCACACGTACGCTGCATCCACTCGCCGCGGCTGACGTAGCCCCACACGCTGCCCGGGATATAGCGTGGCAAAAACGCCAACACGTAGCCGTCGAACATGTGGCGGGTCGACAAATTGAGCCGCAGGGCACGGGTAATGATCCCCCAGCCCGCGATCAGCAGCACGTATGCGGCAAGGTCCAAGCACAGCAGCGCCGCCAGGTAGCCATAGTGCAATGGGGCCGGGTTGCTGCGCAGTGCCACGACGGCCAGCCACATCTGGTAAACGAACAGGGCGACGCCCAGGCCAAGCCCGATCCGATAGAGGATGGTCTTCAGACGCGGGTTAATCTTGATATTCTTCAAACCCGAGCCTCGCTGCGATGGAACTCCGCCCCCTGGGGCTTGCGCAGAATCCAGTTGAAGTTGGGCAGCCAGGGGTAGAGCAGCGACCACAGCGGCCGCGGCAGCCTTCCCGCCAGCTTCACGCAGCCAGGGTGTTGCGATCAATGTCTCCGACTGCATCAGGTCAAGCGTAACATCATAGATCTCGAAGCGCCGCATGAGCTGCCGCAGTCCCCACATATGGCGCGACTTCTCATAATACTGGTCGTCCGCGCCAAGCGCCTGCAGCAAGGTATTGGCCCACGTCTGGGGCAGCCAGTGGAGGAAGGGCAGATTGTAGTGCAGTTCGATCGGAAACAGCCAGTTTGGGCCGCTAAAGAATACAATGCCGCCCGGCTTTAGCACCCGATAAATCTCGGCAAACAGCTGCACGTCGTTGGGCACATGCTCGTAAACCTGGGCGCAGATCACGACGTCGACGCAAGCATCGCCTAACGGCAGGCCCATGGCGTCGCCACGTACATAGTCGACTGCAACCCGATCCTGCGGCGCAATGGCGGCCAGCGCCGTTACGTCGTAGTCCAGGCCCACCGTGTGGCCAAAGAGCGGGGCGATCTGCGCCGTCATGATGCCGGAAGATGAGCCCACATCCAGGCAGAACCCGTCATTTGCGGACAAGCCAAAGTTTTGCAGGGCAAGCCGGATCTTGGCGGCCTTGCGCAGCCGCCGCTCCTCATCGCGCACCCCTTCGGAGTGAGCGAAGAATCCTGGCTGATACCCGCGATCCGAGTCTATGTTGGATGATGATGTCGTTGTCATTGGGACTGTCACAGCCTTCACTGTCACTGCCTTCATTTCCTTAGCGCACCATAAAGGGCGAGATAACGCTGCGCCAGTACGCGCCAATCGTAGGTGGCCAACGCCAGGCTGCGGGCCGCATCGCTTGCCTTCTGCCAGCAGGTGGGAGTGGCAAGCAGATCATTCACCTGCGCCGCCAGTGCCGCAGCATCCGCCACGGGAAAGAGACGCCCGACTTGCGGCGTGATTACCTCGGCAATCCCGTCTACGTTGCTGCCCACCACCGGCGTGCCGGCGGCGAGCGCTTCGAGCAGCACCGCGCCCTGGCCCTCCTCCACCGAAGGCAGCACCAAGAGCAGCGAACGCTGCATCCACTCGATTACCTCCGCATGCGCCAGGAAGCCCGCAAACGAAACCGCACCTGCGATTCCCAGTGCCTCGGCCTGTTCACGCAGCCTCTGTTCCTCGGGACCCTTGCCGATCAGTACGATGCGCAGATCAGGATGCTGGGCGAGGATGGCCGGCGCTGCCTCCAGTAGATAACGCACACCCTTGCGCTCGATCAGGTAGCCGACAAACAGCAGCACCGGCTGCGCGTTCCCCATAGGGAGCCGGAGTGTCCAGGGCTCCAACGTCCACGCCGTTTGGGATCACCTCGATACGCTCGCGCTGGATACCGACGGCAGCGGCGGCCTCCTGCAGCGACGTGCTCAGCGCCGTCACGTGCTGGCAGTTGTCCAGCACCCAGTGTGTAAAGCCGCTGCCAAGCGGCAGCTTGGGGATCTGATAGACGTCTGATCCCTGCACAGTCACCACGATAGGGCGCTGGTGGCGCCAGCGTGTCAGCAGACCCACGGCGCCCGACAGCGTCCACTGGGCATGCAGGACATCACAGGTGCGAGCGACCTTGGCCACCGCCCGGCTGTACATGGCCAGAAACCCTGGGAACTGCACCCGGGCAAAGGGATAATCGCGCAGCGTAACCGGCAGACCGCCGCCGCCGCGGCGCAGGCTTTCCTGGCGCTCGGGCCACCAGTAGCGTGGGCGCTGTACCTCGACGCCGTCGATCACCTCATGGGTGGCAGCGCCTGGCGAGTGCAAGGCAACGACGCGTACCTCGGCCCCCTGCTCTACCAAGGCGTGCGCCAGTCCCCAGACAAAGGCCCCTTCCCCATCCCCCGCCCAGCGCGGGAAAGGTGGTAGCGGCCATACAGACCCGAACCATAGCAGCCTAACCATTCGTTGCGCACACTGAAATTGTCGCGGCGATTGTCGCGGATCGAATCAGCACATTATTACCTTGGCGAGCATCCTGCACAAAATCCGGCGCAAGGGCAGCACGCGCACCTGGTCTGTGCGCGCCGCAGCTGCTATCCACCTTCAATCGGGTGCAATTCTACACCGGTTGGATTTGCCTGGCGCAGGCGCTGGATCTCATCCAGCGGCACAGAGAGACACATGTCCATATCCAGCCACTCACCGGAGGCAGCGCCCAGGCTGCGGATCGACGCTTGCCATGCCGCCGGATCACGGCCGTCTGTGCGCGCATAAAAATCGCCGCGCCAATACAGTTCCGGGATCACCATTGGCAGCCAGATGCAGTCAGTCAGCTTTGGAGTGAGATCTGTCTCGCGCAGCGCGACCTGGGTCAAGCGATAATTCTGCACCGTTGTCCAAACGGCCTGCTGGCCGCGCAGTTGAAAACCGCCGCCAACCAGTGCAAGCAGCGGCAGCAGTGGCGAACAGGAGTCGTACAATGGCATTGCCAGGGCTGCGCGGCAGCGAGAACAGCCCGACGACGGCAGCGATCATCAGCAGCGGGTAGAGCACGAGCAAGTAGCGCGATGCCCCACTGTTGGCCGCCGGCCGCCAGCCAACTGCGGGCAACGAAGGCCAGCAAGACAACCAAAGCCGCTGCGCTGAGCATGGCAGCCGGCCAACGTCCCACATCCTTCCGGCGCAGAGCGTAGTAGAGCCAGGGAAAGCAGACAATTTGAGGAGCGACCACCACCAGCCCATGCACCGAGCGGTACCCCTCGGGCTGAAACAGCACCACGGCGCAGACGACCGCCAGGCCGGCGTAACAGGCTGCCAGCAGTGGCCACAGTCGCCTGAAGGCCGGCAGGATCAAACAAGCCGCAACCAGAACCGTACCAACGATCAGCAGGGGCGTACCTGGATCGTAGGCAATGATCTTAGGCGCATTGAACAGCAAGTAGGGTATATACAGGAAGCCGGCTTCGGTTAGGCCGGGGAAGAGTGCGTTCGTGAGCTCGGTCGTATTGGCACCCCACTGCCGGCTGATCCAAGAGCCCATCAGAGCATAGTTGAACCCCATCCACGCCGCTGTTACGAATGCCAGCATAAGCCCCATCAGCAGACCCCGGCGCCAGCGCCAGAGGGTCAACACAGCCAAGATGCCTAGACCGGCAAACAGCTGCTCGGTGCGCAGGAAGCCTGCCAGGCCCACGGCGGCACCGGCGCCAAGTGCGCACCAACTGCAGTTGTCCTGCCCGCTGCGCAAGGCCAGCCACAGCCCGAGCAGCAGCAGCGCCACCGACAGCGTGTGCTCCCAAAACATGGTCGAGTAAAAGAGCATCGGAGTGGTCAGCCCAATCAGGGCTGCCGTCCCCAGCAATGCGGCCTGCCGTGCGCGGCCGTCCGCAAATAGCGTGGGGGCGAGGCGCACTGTAATCAGGGCAGAAAGGGCGCAGGCAACTGCGCCGGCCAGAGCAGGTAGAATATACAGCCCGGCCCAGCCCAGAAAACGATAGAACGGCAGCGTGAGCAGCGGAAATCCGACCGGCCACCAGGAGTAGACAGCGCCGGCCTGCCGCGCGTAGAAAAAGAGCGGCAGGTACTCCAGGTTGGGGTCCAGCGCGCGGCCGGGGTAGATCAGGGGAGCCGTGGCACTTCCACTCTTGAGCACATTCTGGATGTAGAGCAGCTTGCCGCCTTCGTCGAGCGACCAGAAGACACCCTGCGGCCGGACCAGAACCAGGGCCAGATAGAACGCAAACAACAGGAGAGTGACCCAGAGAAGGGTATGCGAAAGCCTGCGCATGCTAAACACCGGAGGCTCGACGGGATACGCGGCGGTCGGGTGCCGTCCAACGCCAGGTCCAATAGAATGTGGCTGCAGCAGCCAGGCCATAGGCCGCGATCAGAAGCGGCAGCCACGGCAAGATGGCATCCGGTTTGTCGGCTGTGAGGTTGGACCAAAAGAGGACTGCAGCGTTGCGGCCCACAGCCGGCAGTGCGCCCGCAGATGCGTTTACGCTGCTCCAGTAGTAGTGGTAGGGCAGCAAGTTCCCCCAGAGCTGCAGCAAGCTCACCGCAAAGAGCCCGAGGGCCGTCCCCCAGAGCACCCTGGCGCCCAGGCGGTGCTGCCACCAGCCGCAGGCAAACAGCAGCACGTACACAACCGTGGCAGGGGCCAGGAAACGCCCTTGCAGCACGGGTACAATGCCTTGAAAGTAGGTGTACAGCGTCATGACAGCATAGATACACGCCGCCAGTGCAAAAAACACGAACAGGGTCAGCCGGGGGTTCGAGCGCCAACCCTTGCGAAGTTTGCCTCGTCTCTGCCATAGCATGCGTGCCAGGAGCGCAGCACTGGCAAGCGTAAGCACCGCCAGCCCTAAGTAGATCGACTTCGTTAACAGGGTGCTGCCCACCTGGGCACCCTTCCACCATATGAACCAAAAGTGACTGAACAGGTCTTGGAACGCAGACACGAGCGTGGCCGGCTGCAACGGGGGAGCAGCGATCTGGTAGAGTTGGTGAAAGGCGCCAAAGCCCGTGAGATCATGGTAGATCGACCAGTTGCGCGCCAGTAGGGCACCCAGCGCCGCTCCCCCCATCAGCAGCGGCAGCAGCCAACGCCGCCCATCGGCCCGCGGATAGAGCCAGAATGCCAGCAAGGCGAGCGGCCCCAACCAGAACGATACCGAGAGCTTCGTCCAGATCCCCAGCGCCATGAGCAGGCCCAGGCTGGCTGCCCGGCCCCGCGTTAAGGCATGCAGCACACCTCGGGCGCTGAGAAGGCAGATTGCAGCACCCAGCAGCTCCGCCAGGACATCGTTGTTGACGCGGCTGGTATAGACAGCGCGCTCGGGCAGCATGATAAAGACAAGCGTCGCCAGTAAGGCAAACAGCACGCTGCGGCTCACCAGGGCGCCCAGACGGAAAACAAGGTACACGGTTACAAGGGAGAGCGCAAGCGTGGCGCCGCGCAGTACGAACAGGCGATCCAGAAGAGAGCCAGGAGCGCCCAGGTAAACTGGCGCCAACAGCAGATAGTATAAGGGCGGGTGATAGGCTTCGTAGCTGTAGCCGGCCGCGCCTGAGATCGGCGAGTGCAGTAGAGGCCGGCGTCGACCAATGAAAGACGAACCAGTGCCGTGTGGCGAAGAGACTGTCGATCAGTGCGGGCGACAGGCTGGTTGTGCCTGCCACAGGAAATTCGCCGCGCTCGGCAATGTGCCACACGTAGTCAACGTGCTGCGCCTCGTCGATCAAGCCCCAAGGCGGCATCAAGGCCGCGTACTGCACGCCATGGAGCAGCGCCAACAGGAGAAGGAGGGGCAGTGCCCAGCGGCCGATCTGCAGCTCTGTCGTCGCCTCTTGGTCGTGCAGTCCAGCGGTGCGAGTGAGCGGCTCAGGGCGAATCATGATGCTATAATAGTGCACACGGATAGCTAATCCAAAGTTATGAGCGCCGACCAGGGTATCTATATCATGTCGAATCAACCGAAGAAGACCATACTTGTCGTCGACGACGAGCCGCGCATGATCCGGTTCGTAAAAATGAACCTCGACTTGGAGGGGTACCTGACCCTGGAGGCCAACAACGGCTACCAGGCGCTGGAAAAGGTGCGCGACCACCAGCCGGACCTGGTGCTGCTCGACGTCGAAATGCCCGGCATGGATGGCTTCGAGACCCTGCGCCGCATCCGTGAGATCAGCGAAACGCCGGTGATCATGCTGACCGTGCGCTCGGACGAAGACGACCGCATCAAGGGGCTGGACCTGGGGGCGGACGACTATATCACCAAGCCGTTCAGCCCACGCGAGCTGTCGAGCCGCATTCGCGCCGTCCTGCGGCGCTTTGAGCAGCACGGCCGGCCGGAAGACCAGATCGTCACCATCGACGACCGGCTGCAGGTGGACATGCAGCGCCGCCAGGTGATCGTAGACGGCGAGCGCATTGGCCTGCGCCCGACGGAGTACCGGCTGCTCTATCACCTGATCCAGAATGCCGGCTGGGTGGTGCCGCACGAAACCCTGCTGACCAAGGTGTGGGGACACGAGTACGTAAACGACAATCACCTGCTGCGGCTGTACATCACGTATCTGCGCCAGAAGATCGAAATCGATCCGGCGGATCCGCACTACATCTTCACCGAGCGCGGGCTGGGCTATCGCTTTGTGGATTTCAAGAAGCAGCCGGTGTAAGCGAGTCGCGCAGGGGCAGCGTGTGACCTACGATGCTGTTAAAATCGCAGGTGCGGCAGTTTGATGGTCTGGCCGCGCCTGTAGTAAAATCTTTCCTTGGCGCGTGTTGCGCCAAGCACAATTGTCACGCTTTCTGACCGGGAGCCGGGTGCTGTACAGGGCGAGATTCACCTGTGCAGTCTGCTGCCGGGTTGAGGAAAGCGGGTGATCTAACCCAATCAGGAGATTTCATGCCAAACGTTACGATGAAGCAACTTCTGGAGGCGGGCGTCCACTTTGGGCACCGCACTCGCCGCTGGAACCCCAAGATGCGCCCGTATATCTTTACCGAGCGCAGCGGGATCCACATTATCGACCTGCAGCAGACCGTGCAGTCGCTCAACGCCTCCACGGCCGTGGTGCGCGACACGGTGGCCAAGGGCGGCACGGTGCTCTTTGTGGGCACCAAGCGCCAGGCACAGGCGACGATCGAGCAGGAAGCCATGCGCGCGGGCATGCCGTACATCAACCAGCGCTGGCTGGGCGGCACGCTCACGAACTGGGTCACCATCTACCAGCGCATCCAGTACCTGCGCCAGCTCGAACGGCGCATGGATGCCGGCGAGTTCCGCAACCTGCCCAAGAAAGAACGGCTGTCGATCCAGAAGGAAGTGGAAAAGCTCAACCGCCGTATCGGCGGTTTGAAGACCATGTCCAACCGCCTGCCCGACATGTTGTTCATTGTGGACACCAATGTCGAAGAACTGGCCGTGAACGAAGCCAACAAGGTGAACGTGCCGATCATTGCCATGGTCGACACCAATTCCAACCCGGACCAGATCACCTATGTGATCCCCAGCAACGACGATGCCATTCGCGCCGTCAAGCTGGTGGTCGGTGCCGTCGCCGATGCCGCCGAAGAAGGCCTGCGCATCCGCGAGGTTGACGCCGCCGAGACAGGCGGCGTCAGCCGCCGTGACCTGGCCGAGATGGAGCAGTACCTTGGGCCGAGCGTGCTGGCCAAGCTGCAGACCATCGACATCGACAGCGAGATTGCCGAGGAGTATGCCGGCGACGAAGCGGCTGTTGTCGAAGATGTGGTCGAGGTGATCGAGAACCTCGACAGCGGGTTTGAAGAAATCGCCGAAGACGCCGAATAGAAACAAGGAACAAAGAGGTCATTATGGCTGAGATTACTGCAGAAATGGTCAAGCTCCTGCGCGAGGCAACCAATGCCGGCGTGCTCGACTGCAAGAAGGCTTTGACCGACGCCAACGGCGACTTTGATGCTGCCGTGGAGTATCTGCGCAAGAAGGGGTTGGCTACCGCCGCCAAGAAGGCATCGCGCGATGCCAATGAAGGGCTGATCGGCACCTATGTCCATGGCGGCAGCAAGATTGCCACCCTGGTCGAGCTGAACTGCGAGTCCGACTTCGTGGCGCGCACCGAGCAGTTCCAACAGCTGGCCAAGGACCTGGCCATGCATGTCACGGCGGCTCGCCCGCTGTGGGTCAACCGCGAAGATGTACCCGAAGACGCCGTCGCCAAGGAGAAGGAAATCTACCGCGAGCAGATGGCCAACAGCGGCAAGCCGGCGCAGGTGGTCGACAAGATTGTCGAAGGCAAACTCGACAAGTGGTACAGCGAAGTCTGCTTGATGGAACAGCCCTTCGTCAAGGACCCCGACGTCACCATCAAGGATCTGCTGACGACGACGATCGCCCAGTTGGGCGAAAACATGAAGGTGCGGCGCTTCGCCCGCCTCGAAGTCGGCGGTTAATCCGCAAGCGTAAAAACAGATGCCCAGCCACTCCAGGCTGGGCATTTCTGTATCAAGCGAAAAAGGAGAAATCACGATGGCAGAGCTAAAGTATCGGCGCATCCTGCTCAAGCTCGGTGGCGAAGCACTGGCCGGCGAGGGTGGGTTCGGCATCAATCCCAGCCAGGCAGCATTTGTGGCGGACAAGGGTTGCCAACGTCGTCAACATGGGCGCGCAGGTCGCACTCGTGATCGGCGGCGGCAACCTGTGGCGCGGCAAGCAGGATGGGCTCGACCACGGCATGGAACGTGTGACGGCCGATCACATGGGTATGCTGGCCACAGTGATGAACTCACTGGCGCTGCAAGACGCGCTCGAACGCCATGGCCTGCCCACGCGCGTGTTGACGGGCATCGAAGTGCGCGCCGTGGCGGAGCCCTACATCCAGCGCCGCGCCCTGCGCCACCTGGAGAAAGGGCCGCGTGATCATCTTTGGCGCCGGCACCGGCAATCCCTATTTCACGACCGATACGGCCGCCTCGCTGCGGGCCATGGAAATCGCCGCCGACGTGCTGATTAAGGCCACCAAGGTCGATGCCGTCTATGACAGCGACCCTAAGAAGAACAAGGACGCCAAGCGCTTCGACCACCTCACCTATATTCAGGCGCTCAACATGCGGGTGGGTGTCATGGACAGCACGGCGATGGCCATGTGCATGGACAACAACCTGCCCATCCTTGTGCTCAACCTGTGGCAGGAAAACGCGCTGGAGATGGCAATGGTTGGCGAGCCGGTGGGCACGATTATTACGGCGTAGCTGTTTTCACATTCAGCGGAATTTGTTACAATATCCGCTAGTGATTCCCATTGCCACGATTTCTCTTTCCAATCGCCGTGTTATATAAACACGCGTCTCCATACAAGGAGCAGAAGTGATGATTAAGGAAGTAATGGATGATGCGCACGAGCGCATGGAAAAGACCATTGAGTCGCTCCGGCAGGACCTGATGACGATCCGGACGGGCCGCGCTTCGCCGGCCCTGGTCGAGCACCTGACGATCGAATACTACGGCGATGCCCACGCCCCTGCTGCAGTTGGCCACGATCAGCGTGCCCGAGGCACAGCAGATCGTCATCCGGCCCTATGCACGCGGCGACATCGGCGCGATCGAAAAGGCGATCGCCAAATCCGACCTGGGACTGACGCCCAACAATGACGGCCAGCAAATTCGCCTTATGATTCCCGCGCTGACCGAGGAACGCCGCCGCGAGTTGACCAAAGTCGTGTCCAAGCGCGGCGAAGAAGCACGTGTGTCGGTGCGCAACATCCGCCGCGATGCAATTCAGGACATGCGCGACCTGGAAAAAGAACACCTGATCTCAGAAGATGACCTGAAGCGGGGCCAGGAGAAGATGCAGGAGCAGACCGACCACTACATCGAACTGGTCAACGAGATCGTCAAGACCAAAGATGAAGAGATCATGACGGTCTAGGCAGGAGCAGAGGCATTCGTGAGCACCCAACCAGACGCCAGCCCAGAGATCACCGCCGTACCGCACCACTTGGGCATTATCATGGACGGCAACGGACGCTGGGCGAAAGGGCGCGGCATGCCGCGCGTGGCCGGTCACCAGGCCGGCGTCGACAACCTGCGGCGTATCCTGGAGCACTGCGTGCGGCGTGAGGTGAAGGTGCTCAGCATTTATGCCTTCTCGACCGAGAACTGGGGTCGGCCGCAGGAAGAGGTGAGTGGGCTCATGCGCCTGTTGGGTCTGGCGATCCAGCGCCAGCTCAACGACCTGAACAAGAATGGGGTGCGCATCCTGCACAGTGGGCGGATGGAAGGCATCAACCCGCAGTTGCAGAAACAGATCCTGCATGCCCTCGAGGTGACGCGCAACAACGAGCGCATCACACTCAACGTTGCGTTTAACTATGGCGGGCGCGCAGAGATCGTCGACGCGGTCCGCCACCTCATCCAGGACGGCGTGCGGCCAGAAGACCTCAGCGAGAAACTGTTGAGTTCGTATCTCTATACGGCGAATCTGCCCGATCCTGACCTGGTGATTCGTACCGGTGGCGAATGGCGGCTGAGCAATTTCCTGATATGGCAAGCTGCCTACGCCGAATACTATACGACGCCCACCTACTGGCCGGACTTTGACGAAGTGGAATTGGACAAGGCTCTGATCGAATACAATCGCCGCGAGCGGCGGTTCGCTGTGCAGCAGTACGCATTTTTGTAGCGATACATTAGTAGATTACAGAAACAACTGCAAACTAATCGGAAGCACCCGACTAGCGTCGCCCATCTCCCCAACCAGCAAAGAAAGCGCAGGCTGCCTCGTGCGCACGCGAATTATTGCCGCCTTTATTGCGATTCCAATTGTAATCATTCCGATCTACCTAGGTGGCATATGGGGGCTGGCATTTGGCGTGGTCGTCACGGTCGTCGGCAGTCTCGAGATGTTCGACATGCTGCGCAAAGGCGGCTACAACCCGGCCACGTGGTTGGGCCTGATCTGGGCGGTCATGCTGTTTCTCTCAGGCTGGGATCCCCAACAGGTGCAGGCATCGTCGATCGCGATCACCGGCTGGTTCACGGCGCCCACGGTACGGCTGATCGAGTTGGTCTCGTTCCCGACCGCCACCGTGCTGATTGCCGGGTTTATCGTCCTGCTGACGTACAGCCTGTTTGTGATTGACAAGCCGATCAACACCTGGCTGGCGACCAGCATGGTGGCCATCTACCTGGGCGTGACGCTGGGCCAGGTTGTATCGCTGCGCTTCCTGCCTAACGGCTTTTGGTACGTGATGTTTGGGCTGTTGGTCACTTGGGCGAACGATTCGGCAGCGCTTTTCGTGGGCGTCTCCATGGGGCGGCATAAGCTCTGGCCGCGGTTAAGCCCCAAGAAGACATGGGAGGGCACGATCGGCGGCTGGATCGCAGCGTCGTTGGCCGGGGCATTCCTGGCGTGGGCGCTCCCTGTTGGCATCGGCCCCATCTTTGGCGCCATCGTGGGCTTTCTGGCCGGCGTCCTGGCGCTCTTTGGCGACCTGTCGATCAGCATGATGAAGCGGCAGGTAGGGGTTAAGGACACGGGGACGTTCTTCCTAGGGCATGGCGGGCTGCTGGACCGCATGGACAGCCTGCTTTTTACGCTGCCGTTTATCTACCAGGCGCTGGCCCTGTTCGCAAAGACGTTGTAGGTATAAGCGGCTGGGCGGGACCGTGCGCTGGGGACGTAAGTCGTGCGAGGCGCCGCCCTCTGGTCTTTGGATGACCAGTTGATCTTGGACGGCGCCAGGCACGAGGAGATTTACTTGGCGTACTCGACGGCGCGGGTTTCGCGCACGACGGTGACCCGGATCTGGCCGGGGTACTGCAGGTTGTCTTCGATCTTCTGGGCGATATTCTTGCTGAGCTGGACGGCAGCGTAGTCGTCGACGTCCTCGGGACGCACCAGGACGCGAATCTCGCGGCCGGCCTGGATGGCGTAGGTCTGGCTGACGCCCTTGAAGCTGTTGCCGATCTCTTCCAGCTCGGTGACACGCTTGATGTAGGTCTCGAGGCTCTCACGGCGGGCGCCGGGGCGAGCCCCGCTGATGGCGTCGGCCGCAGCCACGATCACGGCCTCGATCGACTCGGGCTCCACTTCGCCATGATGGCTGGCGATACAGTTGACCACGACGTCGGGCACGCCATAGCGCTTGGCGATCTCGGCGCCCACGACGGCGTGGGGCCCGTCGATCTCGTGCGTCACGGCCTTGCCCAGGTCGTGGAGCAGGCCGCCCATGCGGGCGATCTTGACGTTGGCGTGCAGTTCGGCCGCCATCAGGCCGGCCAGTTTGGCGGTCTCGACGGCATGCATGAGCTGGTTCTGGCCGTAGCTGGTGCGGAATTTAAGGCGGCCAAGCAGGCGCTGCACCTCGCGGTGCAAGCCTGAGATGCCGGCCTCGATCACAGCCTGCTCGCCCGCCTCGATGATGATGCGGTCGATCTCCTGCTGGGCCTTCTCGACTTCTTTCTCGATGCGGGCCGGGTGGATGCGCCCGTCGGCCACCAGCTTGCTCAGCGCCATACGTGCAACCTCGCGACGCACGGGATCGTAGCTGCTGATGATGATGGCTTCCGGCGTGTCGTCTACGACCAGGTCCACGCCCAACGCCTGTTCGATGGCGCGGATGTTGCGGCCCTGGCGGCCGATAATGCGCCCCTTCATCTCGTCGGAAGGCAGATCCACGCTGCTCACCGAGAACTCGCTGACATGGTCGCTGGCGAGGCGCTCGATGGCCATCGTAATAATGGCGCGTGCCCGGCGGTCGGCTTCCTCGTGCGCCTCGGCCTCCACCTCGCGGATCTTGCGCGCCATGTCGTTGCGGGTGCTTTGCTCCACACGCTCGAGCAGCACCTGGCGCGCCTCCTCCTCATTCATGGCGGCCACGCGCTGCAGTTCGGCCGACCATTCTTCTTCGATGGTGGTCAGCCTGGCCTCGCGCTCGCCGATCTTCGTCTCGCGCTGATTGATCTTGCGCTCGCGGCTTTCGATCTGCTGCAGGCGCCGCTCCGCCGTGTCCAGCCGGTTCTGCAGGCGCTCCTCGATCTTTTCCAACTCCGTGCGGCGGCGGGCCGACTCGACATCCATCTCCTTGCGGCGCTGCACTTCCTCTTCCTTGATGGAAAGCTGCAGCTGCTTGGCCTGGGCCTCGGCATCAGCTGATGATGCGGGCGGCCTCCTGCTCTGCCCCCAGCCGTATCCCCTCCTGGCGTGTCCTTTCCGTCTCAATGCCGGCTGTCTGACCTCGTTTAAAGGCTAGATACCCGGCAACGCCGGCGCCGATCAAGAAAAAAAGGATCGCCAGGACAATCATTAACAACAGATTATCCATACGGTGTTACCTCGTTCGGTCACATAATAAAAAAAACGCCGCAGCATGACGCTACGGCGCAGGACAAACGGGTGCGTTCATCCGCAGACCTCGCCGGACAAGCTGTCCAGCCGATCTGCCGGTCGTGAAGACCGTCACAGCCTATGGAATCGTGCGGCAATCTGCTGCCTACCCGCCGGCGCCGTTGCGCAGGGGAACCCCTGCCTTGGTGCGCACCATGCGGTCGATCTCGGCAGCCAGTTCGCCGTTCTGGCGCAAGAATTCTTTGCTTGCCTCGCGGCCCTGCCCGATGATCTCTTCGTTGAAGCGGTAGTATGCTCCACGTTTGGACAGGATGTCGTATTCGACGCCCAGATCAAGCAAGTCCCCAGTTGTGCTGATGCCTTCGTTATACATGATGTCGAACTCGGCAGTGCGGAACGGCGGCGCCACCTTGTTCTTCTTCACGGTCACGCGCGTGCGGTTGCCGACCACCTGCATCGCCCTGCTTGATCGACTCGATGCGCCGCACGTCCAGGCGCACGCTGGCGTAGAACTTGAGCGCCATGCCGCCGGTCGTCGTCTCCGGGTTGCCAAACATCACGCCGATCTTCTGGCGCAGCTGGTTGGTGAAGATCATGCACGTGTTCGTGGACTTGATGGCACCGGTGAGCTTGCGCAGCGCCTGGCTCATGAGACGAGCCTGGAGGCCGACGTGGCTGTCGCCCATCTCGCCCTCGATCTCGGCGCGCGGCACCAATGCCGCCACGCTGTCCACCACAACAACGTCCATGGCATTCGAGCGGACCAACGCCTCGGCGATCTCAAGCGCCTGCTCGCCGGTATCCGGCTGGCTGATGTAGAGATTGTTGACGTCCACGCCGATCCTGGCTGCATAGGCCGGATCCAGCGCATGCTCGACGTCCACAAAACCACAGATGCCGCCCTGCTTCTGCGCCTCGGCAATCACATGCAGGCAAAGCGTGGTCTTGCCGGAACTCTCGGGGCCATAGATCTCGATGATGCGGCCACGCGGCACACCGCCGACGCCAAGCGCAATATCGAGGCTCAGGCTGCCGGTGGGAATCGCCTCGACCGCAAGCCGGGAGGCATCTCCCAGCTTCATCACGACGCCTTCCCCGTAGCGCTTGTTGAGGCCGGCCAGGGTCGTTTCAAGCGCTTTCTGGCGACCTTCCTTGCTCATTCCAGGCTCCAAGCCGCAGCGTGGCTTTGCTCTACAACAATCAACCCAGCGATCAATCCTGTATAACTGAGTGGGATACTTGCTTGAACCAAAACGATTCCAATAACCCTATAGCGTTCGTAGCGCAGTTTACAGCAGGTGGCGCATTCCTGCAAACAAAGATGAATAGATGATTAAATCCGCTACCTGCCAGTACGACCAGCCCACTGGTTACACTGCGCTGTGCGCCATATAGACTCGCTCGCGCAAGGTGCTGATATCCCGCCGCAGCTGCTCCTGCTGTTCCAGGTCGAGCGTGACCTTCTCCACGCCATGGCGCACTGTCGTGTGGTCGCGGCCACCCAGCTGATCCCCGATGGCGGGAAGCGACAGACCATTCTCCTCGCGCAGCAGGTACATCGCAACGTGGCGTGCCGCTGCCACCGGCGCGGTGCGGCTGCGGCCGGTGAGATCGGCCGCGGTCAAGCTGTAGTAGTCCGCCACGATCTCGATCACCCGCGGCGGAGCGCAAGGCGTGCGCTGCGGAGCCAGATTGTTAAGAATCATGTTTGCCAGGCTTACCGTGAGCGGCGTCTTCTGCAATTGTGCCTGGATCCACAGATTGTTCAGGGCGCCTTCCAGTTCGCGCACGTTGCTGTCCACCCGCTCGGCCAGCAGCATGAGGACGTCGTAGGGAACGTGCAGCTGCTGGCGCTGTGCCTTGGACTGCAGGATTGCCACGCGCGTCTCGAAGTCAGGCGTCTGGATATCGGTCTGGATGCCAC
The DNA here is from genome assembly GCA_963701415.1 of uncultured Chloroflexia bacterium. Lineage (GTDB taxonomy): Bacteria > Chloroflexota > Anaerolineae > Caldilineales > Caldilineaceae > Fredericiella. The sequence goes on along the minus strand of CAVPAH010000009.1, from coordinate 27,776 downwards.
CCTCAAAGCGGCTGCGCAGGCGTTCCTCGAGCGTCGCCAGCGCCTTCGGCGGGCGATCGCTGCTGATGATGATCTGCTTGCCGGCGGCGTGCAGGTGATTGAAGGTGTGGAAGAACTCCTCCTGGGTGCTCTCCTTGCCGCTGATAAACTGGATATCGTCGAGCAGCAGTGCATCCACGTGGCGGTACTTGGCGCGGAACTGGTCAGTCGTCTGATGGCGGATGGCGGCGATCAGGTCGTTGGTAAACTGTTCGGTCGTGCAGTAGAGCGCCGCATAGCCCAGCTGTGTGAGCTGGATCGTGATGGCGTGCAGCAGGTGGGTCTTGCCCAGCCCGACGCCGCCATAGACAAACAAGGGGTTGTAGAGCGTGCCGGGCCGTTCGGCCACGGCTTCCGCCACGGCGTGCGCCAGCTTGTTATGGCTGCCCACGACAAAGTTGGCAAACGTGTGCCGCGGATTTACCTGCAAGCCGGCCAATGCGCGCATCGCTGCGCCCATCCTGCCCCCCGTTGCTGCTGCCGCTACTGCCGTAGTTGGCGCCAACATTGTAGGCAGCGTGCGCAGCCCCATTGGTAGAGCCCGCGTAGCCCCCTACGCCGGTCTCAGCTGTACGCGCGTGCGGCAGTTCAGGCTGGGCGCGCGGTAATCCACGGGCGGCGGACGGCTGCAACTGCTCGCTCTGGCCATACAGCGGTGTAGCGGCAGCATCGTCGCGATCCACCGCCGGGCGGGGCTGGACACGGAACTTGACGTCGATGGTTGCCCGGCCGACGATCACGGCCAGCTTGCGCTTTATCTGGCGGCTCAACCGGTTCACGATCCAGTCATACCGGAAAGCATCCGGCAGGCCGATCAGGAACTCGCCGTCTTCGTAGGCGATGACCCAGGTGTCATTCACCCAACGATCGAAAGTACCACCTTGTTCGATAGCCAATTCACTCTGCAATTGGCGCCACACTGCATGTGGGTCAAATCCGTTGCTGTCTATCATGGCGGTTCTATATTCACGTGTTGTGGAAGTGCTCGTCGTTGTTGCGATGCCACAACCAGTACTTGCGGCGTCTACCGGCAACTGCCTGGGCGCATAGCCAAAGGTTTGACCAGGCACAGCGCCGACGCCAGGCTCACGAGCATTACTCTGGCAACTTCAGCAACACAAGATGCCTCCTTAACCAAGACGGTCAGCAATGAGATGGCGCGACAACGCGTCCATCAGGCAGCAATATTAACGCAGTGACAAATAGAGCGCGTGCACCATGCACAACGCCCCAAGTTCCTATATACTGTTATTCTATTTCGCTTCCGACATGCGTCACCACGAGGGTGGGCAATGAGAGAAGAGGATGCTCTAAGGGTCGCACCCGTCCAGCTAGCAGAATGCGGCGTCGATGGTACAGCGTATTGGAAGTTGTGGCGCTGCGTGACGCTGTCGTTGGTGGCACTACTGCCTGCGGCTCATTGAGGACAAGTGTAGCAGAATCAGAAAGAGTTGACAACGTTGGTTGCGCCGGATTTTGCAGCAATACTGCGCCGTTATGGTTAACCAGAGGCGCCTGAACATTTGTGCTACGCGACATATAGCGCAACGATAAAAGTACTGCGCTACATATCTCAGGGCACCAATTTGAGATGGCGCGTAAATTTAAGGTGCAAAAGTGAATTGCAGAACGCCTGCTAAAATTCCGTTATACTTGTCCACACGTAAGGGCAGGGTTTTCCACACCCACCTGGGGTTATCCCAAGAGTTATCCACAGTTTGGTGTTTTCCACAGTTCTATATGATTTGTCGCATAGAATTGCACGGATATTTGTCAAACTCGCCCGACGGCACGGCATCTGCTAACGCGGCATTGACACAGCGTTAACAACGAGCACACCATGTATTTCAATTACACGACATACCTGCCCAACAGTTGGTGGGAGCGGCGCAGCTTTTTGCATGCATGGTGGCGGTTGTATGCAGGCGATCGACAGTGGGCGCCACCTGTCTACACCGCGTTATCACGCCTCGTACGCACAGCCGACAACCCCCTCTACGTGCGGCTGAGCACACAGATGCTCTACATGGAAGCGCTGCCGCGCCGCGATAGTGCCAACACCTACGCCACCAATACTACGATGAACGCTCCCGTGGGGGCTTCAATGACCTTCGAGGAAGTGGTGAGCGCGACGCTGATCCAGATCGACCGGCGCCGCGAAGACGACGCCGCCTATCTGGGGCTGCTGCGCTGCGCCAACGACGAGGAGACGCTCGAGCGACTGCTGGGCAAAGCGTTCGAGCAGGTGGCGGAACAGGGCTGCAGCCTGCTGATCGGACCGACCGGCATCCTGCCCGGCTGGAATCCGGGTGCGCTGGTCAACCACTATCACCGCCGCCCACCCTGGCACACTCCCTACAATCCGCCCTATGTCGGCGAGCTGCTGGCGTCAATCATGGAGCCCTGGCTCGAAACCGAGCTGTACACGCTGGAAGTCCCTGCCGACCTGCCGCCTAGCCCCCACCGCGGCTGCGCTGGAGCCACTGGCGCTGCCGCGCCTGGCAGGCGACCTGCTGCCGCTGCTCGTGGCAAGCACCCGCCTGGACGAAGCATTTCCGGAGTACGACCAGCTCGAAGCGGAGACCCTGATCGCCTGGCTGCAGGCGGTGCGCCGCCCGAGGCCTGGCTAGCGACGGTCGACGGCACGCCAGTGGGGTTCATCATGCTGCAGGCGGACCTGGCGCCCCTGCTGCAGCGTACGGGCGGCGGCAAGCGCTGGCTCCAACGCGGCTATCTGGCGCTGCGCCGTTATCCGCGCATGACCGCCGGCCGGCTGCTGCTGGGGGCGGTGACGCCGGAATGGCGAGGCCAGGGGATTGGGCTGCAGCTGTGGCGCCATGCGCTTGACCGGGCGCGCCAGTTGCGATGGCAGACGATTACCTGCGGGCCTGTCGTAGTTGGATCGGACGCGGCCGCATTCCTTACACGGCAAGGCGCGCTGGCGCAGCAGCGTTATGTCACGTACAGCTGGTCGCCGTGGTAGAAATGTGCCGGGGACGGGCGAACGCTTGCGTTCGCATGGACGTCCCCGGCACATGACGCGCAGCATGGTAAAATGAACCCATGAATACCGAAACCCAACCACAGTCGATCACGGTTGAACGCGCGGCAGGGGTGATGCATGTCGTCTGGCAGGACGGCCACCACAGCGACTATACCCTGCACTGGCTGCGCGCCAACTGCCCCTGTGCCACCTGCCGCGAGGAGCGGTACGCGGCCGCGCTCAACACGGACCCGCTGCGCCTCCTGGAAACGCCGGCACCCAGCCTCGAGGTGGCAGGGGCAGAGTTTGTGGGCCAATACGCCATTCGCTTTACCTGGCAGGATGGGCATGGCAGCGGCATCTATCCCTTTGCCGGGCTGCGCGCATGCTGTCCTTGCCCCGAATGCAATCCCGAAGGTCAACCGGCACTCATCGAAGAATAACCGCAAAAAACAGTCACAAGAAATTATCGCGAGAATCATCGCGAGGAGTAACCCAGCCATGTCCGCGCTCGCACCATACCTCAGCCGCAAACAGGCCGTGCTCGCACAGCGCCAGGCCGACTTTCAAGCCGCACCCGAGAAAGGCGACCGTCCGCATCAAGGCAGCTTCCTGGGTAGCAGGCAACACCGGGGCGCGGCCGGTGCGGATGGGCGAGGTGCTGTTTATCACCGACTCGGCGCCGGCGCTGGCAGGCCACGCGCTGGGGCCGACGGCGCCCGAGATGCTGCTGGGTGCGCTGGCCAGCTGCCTGGTGCACACCTATCTCATCCAGGCTACCTTGCTGCAGATCCCGCTCGACAACGTGGAAGTCGAGGTGAAAGGGGCGCTGGACATGAGCGGCGTCGTCGGCCTGCCCTACACGGCGCTGCCGCAGCTGTCCGAGGTTACGTACTCGGCGAAGGTGACTTCGCCGGCGGCACCCGAGGACATTGCGCGGATGCATGCGGCGGTGGACGAGACCTGCCCGGTGCTCAACACGATGCGCCTGCCTACACCCGTGCAGCGGACCTAGCCTGCGCGCTCAGCAGCCTGGGGCAATTGCCGCGACTGTATTGTAATTGACCGACCTTGCCGCCTGATACGCCCATGATATATAGAGAAGGGAGTCGTGCTCGGTACCGCACACCCTTCCGAGGAACGCATGGGTAAGAATCTGGCCGAATTCCGGCTGCTTGGTATAGATGTCAAGGTTCATTGGTCGTTTATCCTGATCCTGGCGTTTGGCGCCTTTGTGTACGGAGCCGGGCCGGCGGGGTGGCTCGTGGGCGGGCTGTACGGCGTGCTCACGTTTCTGCTGCTGTTTGTGTGCGTGACGCTGCATGAGTATGGCCACGCCCTGACGGCACGGCATTACGGCATCCAGACGCGCAGCATCCTCCTGCTGCCGATCGGCGGCGTGGCCAACCTGGAACGCATGCCGGAAAAACCGCACCAGGAGATGGTAATCGCGATTGCCGGGCCGCTCGTCAACTTTGCCATTGCGGCGCTGCTGGTGCCGGTCGTCTTCTTGATTGGAGGTGTGGAGGCGGCGGGGAGCCTGGGCCAGACCAGTGTGCTGAGCGACAACCTGCGTGCGCCCGGGCTTACCAACCTGCTGCTCTACCTGTTCCTGACCAACGTGCTGCTGGCGCTGTTCAACCTGCTGCCCGCCTTTCCGATGGACGGCGGCCGGCTGCTGCGGGCGCTGCTGGCGATGGTCATCCCCTATATGCAAGCCACGCGTATTGCCGTGCTGGTCGGCCGCCTGGTGGCGGTGGGCATGGCCGTGTACGGCATCTTTACCGGCAGCATCACGCTCATGCTCGTCGCCTTCTTTGTCTATGTCGGCGGTTCAGCCGAGCTGGAGGCCGTCAGCAGCCGGGCCGTGCTGCGCAGCGTGCGCGCAGGCGCCGCCATCGCGCCGGGAGCCGTCAGCCTGTATACAAGCGAGCGGCTCGAGCGCGCGATGGACCTGATCCTGACGACCTATCAGACGGATTACCCGGTGCTCGACCTGGGGGGCCGCTTTGCCGGCGTGCTCACGCGCCAGCGGCTGGTGTCTGCCTTGCGCGAGCAGGGGCCGGACACGCGCATCGTCGAGGTGATGGCGCCGAGCAGCGAGGTGCCGGAAGTGCAGGCAAATGCGGACCTGGCGACAGTGTGGGAGCTTATGTCGCAGCACGGCAGCCGGATCGTGGCAGTGCGCAATGGCGCGCAGTTCGCCGGCATCCTCACGAGCGACGACATCAGCGAGGTCTTCCAGGTTGTGGCCGCGGCGATGGAAGGGCGTCGGCGCCACCAGCCGCCAGTCGCGCCTATCGCTGCGGCGGCGCCGACCGCGCTGGACACATGGGCGGATCCACCTGACGTACTGCAAGCTGTTGGAGCGGCAGATTCAGGGCCAGATTCAGGGCCAGATTCAGGGGATAGTTCACGGGCGGAAGTGCGGGCAGAGACAGAGGACAACACGCCGGCGAGCATTGCTCCCGAGCAGGAGAAGAAGAATGGCTGAGTTTGTGACGGATACCGGCGCGATTCACTACGAGGTGATCGAGGCGACTGAGCCCACGCGGCCCGAGGTGCAGACCCTCACACTGCTGCACAACTTTATGAGTTCGGGCCGGGCAGCCTGGGGGCCGCTGCTGGTGGAACTGAGCAAGCCGTACCGCCTACTGCTGCCAGATCTACCCGGGCATGGGCGGTCGCTCGGGCAGCCCGCCGGGTACGAGCACCACGCCATTGCCTGCCAGCTAGCGGATCTGATGCGTGCCGAGGGAGCTGAGCATGGCCACCTGGCGGGCTGCAGCAGCGGGGGGATGCTGGCGCAGTTGCTTGTGCACCACCGGCTGGTAACGCCGGCCACGCTGACGCTCGTCAGCACCACCTACAGCGTCAACCCACAGACCACCGGCAACGACCATGCTCTCACGCCCGAGCACTTCCAGGCGGCGCGCAACTGGATGGAGGCCACGGCGCGGCTGCACGACCCCTACCGCTATCAGGGCTATTACGAGCAAGAGCTGCTGCCCGGCTTCCGCAACCTCACGGGGGAGACGGCGATCGACCTGCCGCTGGCGGCGCTGGCGGAGTTCACGATGCCGCTCTGCATTATTCACGGCGAGCGCGACGAGTTCTTTCCCGCGTTCATCCCCGAGGGCATGGCGGCGACGGCGCCCAATGCCGAGCTGCACATGGTGCCGCGGCAGACGCATGCCCTCCTGTTTCGGCAGCCGTGGCAAGTCGCCCAGATTATGCTAAAATTCCTGCATAGCCATTCTTAATTGCGTGAAATGAAAGCAGGAAAGCATATGAATACGCGCCACCCGCTCAAGCTGGCGCCGTCGATCCTGACGGCTGATTTTGGTCATCTGGCCGACGAAGTGCGCGCCGCCGAGGAAGGCGGCGCGACCTATATTCATCTCGACGTGATGGACGGCGCCTTTGTGCCCAACATCTCCTTTGGGCCGGTGGTGATCCAGGCGGTGCGCAAGTACACCACGCTGCCGCTCGACGTGCACCTGATGGTGGAGGAGCCGGGGCGCTACCTGGCCGATTATGCGGCGGCGGGAGTCAACATCCTCACCGTACAGGCGGAGGCGTGCAAGCATCTCCATCGGACGCTGCAGCAGATCACAGCGCTTGGCTGCAAGGCCGGCGTGGCGATCAACCCGGCGACGCCGATCGAGGCGCTGCGCGAGGTGCTGCCGTTTGTGGATATGGTGCTGGTGATGAGCGTCAACCCAGGATTTGGATCGCAGAAGTTTATCGAGACCAGCACCAACAAGCTGCGGCGGATGCGCAAGCTGATGGACGACCTGGCGCCGCTGGCCGACCTTGAGGTGGACGGCGGGATCGACACGCACAATATCGGCGACATCGTAGGAGTGGGCGCCAACGTGATTGTCGTGGGGAGTGCCGTCTACAACAAGCGCGCCTCGGTGGCCGAAAATCTGGCCCGGCTGCGTGAGGCGGCGCAGCGCGAGCTTGAAATTTGACCGATCTGCGCAAATTGCAAGCAATTTGTGCTATTCAGCGTAACTCTTTTGCCTCTTCTACGTCCTGATTGCTAAGCAGTCGCGGCAGGGATACCTGGCCGGACGCCAACAGCTCGACGTTGCGGTACATCGATCCCTAGAGGAGGCACATTTCATGGCTGAGCTAATCAAAGTCTCTGCGCAGTCCCGTTCGACGGCAGTTGCCGGCGCCATTGCCGGCGTCATGCGCGAGCAGGGCTATGCGGAAATCCAGGCGATCGGCGCCAGCGCCATCAACCAGGCCGTCAAGGCGATCACCATCGCCCGCAGCTATCTGGAGCAGGACAATATGGACCTGGCCGTCGTCCCCAGCTTTACCGAGGTGGAGATAGAGGGCAACGAGCGCACGGCAGTACGCCTGGCGGTCTTCAAGCGCCCGCCCACCTTGCAGTTCCCCGCCGTAGCCACGAACGGCAGCGGACACCACAACTAAAGATCGGATGCGTGCGTGGCGCCACTCCAACTGATACCCACGCCTCACACATCGTGAGTGGCGCCATGCACGTCTGAACTAGCAGCCTTTTAAGTCGGCGAAACATCATTGGCTCGGCGCCGGCCTTAGTCGCTGCGGGGGGTGCCGCCCTTGCCCTTGTCGCCGGATCGGTCGCCCCCGCGCTCGTTGCGATTACGGTTACGGCGGCGGCGCTTGCGGCGCGAGCTGTCGGCGGGGCCGGTGCCGGGTGCAGCGTCCGAATCGATGCCGACTTCACCCAGGTCTTCCTCGACCTCGTCTTCGGTGGGCACGGAACTAGCCTGGGCCTGGCCTTGCTGGCCGGGCTGCTTTACCGCGGCGCTTATTGGCCTCGCGCGTGCGGGCGTTATCCTCTTCGGCGCCGGCTCGGCGCTTGGTGGTGCAGCCACCGCAGGTGCTGCAGGAGTGGCCGGCAGCCGTCTTGCGTGGAGATTAGCTCGCCCACCGCCACCTCGACCAGCGCGTGGTTCTCGAGCATGACGGTGACCGTCTCTTTGAGCGGGTGGATGTGGCGGACACGGCCGGTGCCATGGGGGGTCACGACCTCGGCGCCCAGCTTCGGCATCTTCTTGTTCTGCTCGCGGTAGACCTCGTCCTCGTAGGAGAGGCAGCAGAGCAGGCGGCCGCAGACGCCGCTGATCTCGTCGGGGTTGAGCGGCAGCTGCTGGTTCTTGGCCATGCGGATGCTGACGGGGGTAAACTCGCGCAGCCAACTGGTGCAGCAGAGCTGGCGGCCGCATTTGCCGACGCCGTCGAGCAGCTTGGCCTCGTCGCGCACGCCGATCTGGCGCATCTCGATGCGGGTGTGAAAGACGCGGGCCAGTTCGCGCACGAGCGAGCGAAAGTCCACCCGATCTTCAGACGCAAAGTAGACGAGCAGCCGTCCGCCGTCGAAGCTGTACTCGCAGCGCACCATCTTAATGTCGAGGCGGTGTTCGCGCGCCTTGGCGCGGCAGAGCGCCAGCGCCTCCTGCTCCTTGTGCTGCCACAGGTCGCGCTGGACCATATCCCAGGGATTGGCACGGCGGAGCACGCTTTTCATCTCGCCCACCACTTCGGCGTCGCCGATCTGGTGGGGCGGCTGTACGACCTGTGCCACTTCGGGCCCACGCGCCGTATCCACCACGACATAGTCCTGGTGGGCGAGGTCAAGCAGCTGGTTGGAATCGAAGTGGTAGACCTTGGTCACCGGTTTAAATTGAACGCCAACAACGATTGGCATAGGATACTCTCTCTATTATGTACTGTTGTTATGCCGAAGCTTCGCCCGGCATATAGGGCAGGTTGAGCACCAGCACGTCCAGCGCAAGGCGGGTATTGACCGTGTGGTGGAGGTACTGCTCGATACGCTGCAGGGTATGCATCAACTTGCGGACTGAGTCTTTGGCGGGTTCTTGTGCGAGCAAACGCGCCTGGCGCTGGAGTTCGGCCACCTGGTCGACATTGCTGCACGCCTCGGGACAGCCGGCCTGGACGAGGAGCACGTCGCGCCACCAGCCGGTCCAGAGTTCGAGCATGCCAAACAGCTGGCGGTTGTCGCGGCCGGCGCTGCGCTCGCTGGCCATGGTCTCGGCAAAGGCGAGCCGGTCTACGCGGTCGGCCGCCAACAGGCGCCAGAGGGCCTGCAGCTGTTCGGCGCGCCGGCGGCTGCTGTCGGGGTCGGCCAATTGGTTAACCGCCCAGCCCAGCCGGCCGTTGGCGAGGCGGGCGTAGAGGGCGGCCTGTTCCGGCGCCGCGCCCCAGCCGTCGATCAGTGCCTTCTCCACGGTAGGCACGTCGAGCGGGCGGAGGTTGAGCACCTGGCAGCGGCTGACGATCGTGGGCAGCACGCTGGTACGGTCGAGCGCCGTCAGCAGCAGGATCGTGTTGGGCGGCGGCTCTTCGAGCGTCTTGAGCACCTTGTTCTGGAAGGTGTCGTTGGCGCGGTGGGCGTCCTGGATCAGGAGGATGCGGTAGCGGCCTTCGAGCGGGACGCAGGGCGGCCTCGTGGACGAGCACGTCGGCCTGGTCGGCGAGGATCTTGCCGTCCACCCGATCGACCACCGAGTCGTCCTTGTTGGGCAGCTTCGTACGCGGCTGGAAGAGCTGGACGTCGGGGTGTGCGTTACGTGCGACCAAGTCGCAGGCACGGCAGCGCTGACAAGGGCGTTCGGTAGGGTGCGTGCACAGGAGGGCCTGGGCGTAGGCCTTGGCGAGCGTCGTCTTGCCGATCTGAGGGGCGCCGAGCAGCAGGTAAGCATGGCTCGGCCCGCCGCGTGCGGATGCTGCGGCAGGTAAGATCGTTTTCGCTAACAGTTGTACTGCCCAGGTGTGGCCGAACACAGGCCAGCGGCCCGCCGGCAGTGAGGAGCCAGGTTCCGTTTGCATCGGGGGTACTATACCATAATCAGGGAATTCTGTTCAAAGAGTCTGCGTGAGGGTGCGACGCAGGAGCGCGAGAGTGCACGAACGTCGGAATGGGCCTACGGCAAGAGCGCCATAATAAAAAGGGGAGCCGGGCCCAAATGGCCTGACTCCCCTTTTGTGCTGCAGTAAGGTGCGTCTTACTTGACGGTGACCTGGGCGCCTTCGGCCTCGAGCTTGGCCTTGGCATCCTGGGCGGCGTCCTTGCTGACGGCGGTGAGGACGGTGGAGGGGGTGCCCTCGACCACATCCTTGGCCTCCTTGAGGCCCAGGTTGGTCAGTGCGCGCACGACCTTGATGACGTTGATCTTCTTCTCGCCGGCGCCGGTGAGAACGACGTCGAACTCGGTCTGCTCTTCGACCGGCTCGGCAGCTCGGCAGCGGCGGCGGGCATGGCAGCCATGGCAACCGGAGCGGCGGCGCTGACGCCCCACTCGCTCTCGAGTATCTTGACCAACTGCGAGGCTTCCAGCAGCGAAAGCTCGTTCAACATTTCCTTGATGGCGTTCAAGTCAGCCATTTGAATAATCTCCTCGTAAGAAATTCAATTTCCTGTCACGGCTTGTGGCAGGCATTCTCGTGTTCAGTTGTGACAAACAACTTCTACAAAATCGGCCCACAGTGGGCCACCGTTGCGTCCGCGTTACGCAGCGTCCTTCTTCGGCGTATGCGCGTTGACGACGCGCGCCAGGCTGGCGCCGGGTGCATTGATGATCTGCACCAGCGAGCGCGCCGGAGCGCTGATGGCGCCCAACAGCATGGCACGGGTCTGCTCCTTGGTCGGCAGATCGGACAGACCTGCCGCGCCCTTGGCATCGACGATCGACGACTCGAGCAGCGCACCGGTGATTTCGAGCACCTTGGCGCTCTTGATCCAGTCATTGATGGCGGCCGTGCTCTTGCCGATGTCTTCACCCAAGAACGCTACGCCGTTGGTGCCCTTGAGCAGCTGCTCCGGCACGACGCGGCCAGATTCCTTGAGCGCGATTGCCAGCAGCTTGTTCTTGACGACGACGTACGTGGTGTTGGTGTCGTGCAGTTTGACACGCAGCGAGCGCAGCTGCTGAACCTTGGTGCCCTTAAAGTTCGTGAAGACCAGGGCTGAAGACCCATCGATCAGTTCCTTGTAGCGGGCGACCAGTTCTACCTTCTTTTCGCGATTAATAGCCAAGCGACTTTTCCCCCTTTCCTCAAAGGTACTACCAAAAGAAACGCCCTTTTGCGATGCAAAAGGGCGTTAAGGGCAAACCAGACGTGGTGCTTCTCAACAGAAGCCGCACGCAAGTTCACTGCTCACCGGCCTCGGCAGGCTGTCCGGCAACGCCGGCATTTACACTGGCACCTGCTGTCTTCAGCATCAAGCTAGGAACATTTCTATGCAGTTCAACACAAGAGTATAGACGAAACGGCCGCCGGTGACAAATCCGGCGGCCGTTGGGTGCATTTCATTTACCGCCCCTACCGCAGGCGGATCTTCTGGCCGACCTGGATCACCGAATCTGGCTGCAGATCATTCAGTGCGAGCAGTTCCTGCCAGTCGAGATTGTGGGCCAGGGCGATGGTGATGATGGTGTCGCCTTCCGCCACCGTGTACGTACTCGCCCCAGTACCAGCCGCTGTACCGGCGGTGGAGGTGACCGTGGAGGTGACCGCTGTGGATGCGCTGGCACGAGGTGTCGGTGACGGCAGCAGAGATCGATCGCGGTCGAGGTCGTGGTTCGGGTAGTTGTGATGCCCGCCGTGCCGCTGACACCGGTCGTCGTAATGGCGCGCGTGCCCGTCACGTTTGTGCTGCCGGTGAGGGTGGTACGCGATGAGCCGGCAGGGACCAACGCGCTGAGTGACGGCAGCGGCGCGGCGCGGCCTGGTACCACAAGGGTCTGGCCGATGAGCAGGAGATCGTCCTCCTGCATGTTGTTAGCAGCGGCTAGTTCCTGGAGGGTGACGTTGGCACGCAGGGCGATCCCGAAGAGCGTATCGCCCGCCACGACGGTATAACTGGTGCCGCCCGTGCTGGCGCCGGCAGCAGTTGTACCCGCAGCGGTGCCCGCGGTCTAAGCCGTCGTACCGGTGGCAGCGGTGGCCGAAGCCAACGGTGTCGTCACAGCTGAGGCAGCCGCCTCGTCCACACCGGGCAGGCGGATCACCTGGCCGACCTCGATTACCTCGGTATTGGTGATGCCGTTGACTTGCGCCACCACTTCCCAGTCCAAGCCGTAGCGCAGGGAGATCAGGCTGAGCGTATCGCCGGACTGTACGACATAGTCGAGTCCAGCTGCGGGCAGCTGTGGCAGCAGACGCCGCAGTACCGGCGGCGTCGCTCTCCACGTCGACAGGCGCGGAGCTGGTCGAGACGGGGATCGTGCTGGCGGCCGGGGCAGGTGGCACGCTGCCGGCGGTCACGCAGTTGGCGCTGCCCTTGTCGGTAAAGGTCTGACCGGCGATGGGAATGAACTCCCAGTCGTAGCTGGTTGGGTTCAGAGTCAGTTTGAGCACGCCCCAGGTGTCGGCGTCCTTGACCTCGCTGTTGGGCTCGCTGGATTCCCAGCCGCGGTGGGTGTCGCCGCCGGTGCCGACGACAAACTGGCGCACGCCGCGGTCGTATTCGAGCACGCCCTGCGGGCTTTGCGGCGCAAAGCGTTCGTAGTCGTGGTCGTGGCCCGAGAGGACGATATCGACGCCGTAGTCGTAGACGGCCTGGAAGAGGGGGGCCGAGGCGCCGCTGCCGTGGTCGCCCGAACTCCAGCGCGGCTTGTGCCAGTAGGCGAGCGTGCAGACGCTTGGGTGCGCAGCCAGGTCGGCGCGCAGCCAGAGGTCCTGCTCCGAGCCGGGGTTGTTGTCGATCTCGCTGTTGAGCGCCACGATGTGCCAGGCGCCGAGGTCGAACGAATAGTAGCCTTTGCACTCCTTGCGGCAGCCGGGCTCGAGCGGGGTGGCGCGATCGCCGAAGTAGGTGAAGTAGCCTTCGGCGCCGCCGGTCAGGTACTCGTGGTTGCCGGGGACCGGGTAGACGCGGTCCTTGTGGCGGCCCCACGTCGGACCATAGCAGTCGTTAAACTCCTGGAGCGAGCCCGTGTTATAGGCGTTATCGCCCAGACCAAGGATCGTGCCGGGCAGGTTGTCGAGCAACGCGCCGGTCTGGCTGTCCCATTCCAGGTTGCACTTGGCGATATCGCCGGCGGCGAGCACGACTACGGAATCCGCGGCTGGAGCTGCCGGTTGAGCAGTCTCCTGGGCGGAGGCGGGAAAGGGTGAGAAAAGCGCAGCGGCCAGCACAAGCATCAGGGTGAGTTGTGCTGTGAGGCGGTACAGATAAGACGGTGAACGCATCTTCACCTCGGGAAAGAATCAGGAAACAGTTCGCTGTGTTTATTGTAACCACGACTAGAACGATAGACAACTGCGCATGCTTCTTATGGTGAGTTGTCGGCAACTACGTATAGAACGCCACGGCAGCGTACATAGTTGCATGACTTTGTGCTCCGTGTCAACGCCCGCGACGCCATGCCCGACGGCGGGCACTGTTCGCACGCACCGGACTGTGCGGCGCCGTCACCTGTCGTCAACGGCGACGAATGGCTTAGGTGTGAGACGCCGGTCATCCTGATGAGTGACCATCCAATCGGCGAAGATCGCACTCGGCTGGAGCAAGGAGCGATAGCCGCCTGGATTGACAAGCCTTCCGGTCAGCAGCAGTTGGCTGAGGCTATCGCAGCGGCACTAACGCAGGCAAAACCGAAGTGACCAATGGACTTGACGTCGGCGCCTAATTGTTGTTGAATATGGGCATCATACTGTAAGTTAGCTGTCGCTGTTGTCGAATCACCCGATCGGCAGAACGTTGATGCACACACTGCCTCAGGCTTGCGGCGCTGGTTTCCCGGCCAGACCGTGGGCATTTGACCACCAAGATCCAACTGCACTGCAGGAAGACGCCGCGCCCTCAGGGGGCGGCGTGTATGCTGTCTTGCCTCTACGCGCTTCCCATCACCTCTCACGCCGCGCCAAACAAGCTCGTAGCACCAAGCACCGGCCCATGTGTCCTTCGAATCGCCGCCATTCATCAACCAGCGAGGTGCCACCAAAACCGAACCTATTCTCACGGTAGCTCTTTGCATCACCGCCCATCACGATTGACATTGTTGTACGCAGCTCGCAGAAAGAAGGAGTATGTATGAGAAAGGTGCTTGTTGCTGTTTTTGGCGCTTGTGTGTTGGCCTGCTTGCCTGTTCACCCAGGTGGCGCAGGCCGACAGCATCAAGGTGTGCCCGCCGACAGGCAGTCAGTCTGAACTGCCGCCAGTACAGCTCGATCCAGGAAGCAATCAATAAGGCCGCGCCCGAACTCGGTCATCTCGCTTACGAACGGCATCTATACCGAAGCAGGGATCGTGATTGACGGTAAGGACTTGACGATTCGGGGCCAGGAGCCACGCAATACCATCATCCAGGCAGTCCCCCATACCCTGCCAATCGGTGGACAGCGTGGGCAACCCAGTAGACAGGCCGCCACAGACGTGTGTTGTGGACCTCGAACGCCGCAGTCAGGGTGGAGAACGTGACGATCCGACACGGCTGCCTGGAAAGCGACAGCGGAGTCAGCGGCAGGAGCAGGCATCTGGAGTCTGGGCAAGCTGTCGCTCTATCGTGTGATTGTGATCTCGAACACCATCGTGTATACAGGCACTGACCTGGCCGCTGTCGGCGGAGGCGTGTACAACCTTGGTCTGCTGAAGGTAGACAGCAGTTCGTTTCTCTCCAATACGGTTTTCACCGCCGGCTCAGTGGCAAGGGGCGCCGGCATCTATAGTAACGGCAGCCTTGACGTCTTCAACAGCACATTCAGCTACAACTGTCGTAAACGGCTGCGTGGAGAGCACCCCGGATACACCCGGGGTGCCGATTACCCTGCCAGTCTATGAGGGGGCGCGATCTTTGGCAACGACGAACTTGCAGGCGGATACAACACGATTGCCTACAACCATGGCGGGTGTTGGCGGCCAAGCCATAGAAGATGAGCAAGCAGCCTGAGCTAACCAACAACCTGTTCTACGAAAACGGGGTCACAGGTGTCTGTATCTCTTGTTCAGCACCACCAGATCAGAAGGGAAAAGAACAGGTACCGGTTCAGCCAGATCCAGGCAATACAGATCTGCCGAATGTCAAGCTCAGTCGAGTTGCTCGACGACGACGATTATGCCCGTATACCGGCAGCTAGACGGCAGCAGCGGCATCGATGCTGGAAGCTGCCGTGCGGACGTGAGGGTCGACCAGGTCGGCGACGCGCGTGCGCTGGCAGCAGCTGCGATCTCGGTGCGATGGAAAGGGGCATGACCTATCTACCGAGGTTGATCATGCAGCCGAAGCTGGCAGACCTGCGCGTGGCGGCCATCAACATCGAGTCGCCAGGACCTCTCAACTCGACCACGCCGGTAGTGATTAAAGTTGTGATCGAGAACACGGGCCTGGCGGAGGCGCAGCGCGGCTTCTGGGTCGACCTGTTTATCAACCCGCGGTCCGTACCGCCTAATCAGGCGGGCACGGTCTGGTCTGATCTCTGCCAGAGCTCAAAATGTATGAACGATTTGGGCATCTCGTGGAAGGTGAACACGAACTTGCTGCCGGGCGAGAAGCTGACGCTGACCTCACAGCGCATGGAAGATCCCTATATTTGGTTGCCCCACACGAACTGGAACGGAACGTTGAATGCCGGCGACGTGAACATGTGGGCGTACGTGGATTCTTGGAACGGAAGCGGCGACACGATCGGTTGGGTAAAGGAGATCGACGAGACCAATAACCAACGGGGGCCAGAGTATCGCAGCGTTGCAGTGGGCCAGCCGCAATATCCGTTTAGCGCTGCGCAGTTCCCGGCAGTCGTGTCCGACCGTCCTGCTAACAACGAGTGAGCAAGTTAAGGAGGAGACCTATGAACACCTGGCCCAAACGTGTAACTTTTCTGCTGCTAGCCGGCACAATGCTGGCGCTTGTGCTGGCCCTGGCCGTGCCGGCGGTAACCTTTGCCCAGGATGAGCCACCGCCGCGGCCGGACATTTCGGGCGGCCAGCCGTCGCGGCCTGACGTCCCGTCTCAGCCGCAGCCGCAGCCCCCGCAGCCACAGCCGGACAATCAGGGGAACGGCTCGGATTCGGGGAACGGCTCGTCGAGCGCCGACCAGTACGTTGCGCCGCCGCCGGCGGCACCGGCTGCCCAGCCGGTGTACGGCGGGCAGGCGGTACAGGGCTATGCGCCGCAGACGTATTATGCGCAGGGCTACAATGCCCAGGGATATTCTGCCCAGGGGTACGATCCGCAGGGGCTGGCACGACTGGGATATGGGCAGGGCTACAGCCAGGGATACGCGCAGCAGGGCTATTACGCGCAGGGGTACGCCGGGAACTACAACGCGTATAACAACAACGCGTATAACGCCTATCAGCAGCAGTACTACCAGCCCAGCTACCAGGGAAATGGATACGGGCAGGGATACGGCTACCAGGGGAACAACTACGGGTATGGCCGCGGGTACAACAACGGGTACTACAACAACGGGTATCAGCAGCCGAGCTACCAGGGGTATGGATATCGGCAGCCGTATTACAATTGTAGGTAGGGGATAAAAGAAATGTCCCGGGGACGGCGGAAGTTCCCTTCCGCCGTCCCCGGGACACGTTTATCGATTCGATCAGGCGGCGACGCTGTCGGACTTGAGGGAGGAGGCGGCGGCGACGTCGGTCTTGACGCCCGGGCCCATGGTGCTGGCCAGGGTGACGCGGTGAATGTAGATGCCCTTGACGCTGGCCGGCTTGGCGGCGACGACGGCTTCCATCAACGCAGCGAAGTTCTGCAGCAGCTTCTCCTTGGGGAAGGAGACCTTGCCGATCGGCACGTGGATGTTCGAGGTCTTGTCGACACGGAACTCGACGCGGCCGAGGCGGGACTCGTTGATGACACGCGGCAGGTCTTCGGCCGGGACGATCGTGCCGGTCTTGGGGCTGGGCATGAGGCCGCGGGGGCCGAGGACCTTACCCAACTTACCGACGACACGCATCATGTCGGGCGTGGCGAGGACGACGTCGAAGTCGGTCCAGCCCTTCGTGATCTGGTCGGCCAGGTCGTCGGCGCCGACGAAATCGGCGCCGGCGTCACGGGCGAACTGCTGGCCATCGGGGCCGGCGAAGACGAGGATGCGGACGGTGCGGCCGGTGCCGTTGGGCAGGGTCACGACGCCGCGGACCTGCTGGTCCGAATAGCGCGGGTCGACGCCCATGCGCATATGGACTTCGACGGTTTCGTCGAACTTGGCGCTGGCGGCTTCCTTGACGAGATCGACGGCCTGCTGCCGGTTCGTAGTTCTGCAGGCGGTCGACTTTGCTGAATGCAGCGTTAAAGCGTTTGCTGTGCTTTGGCATGATTTGCTCCTTGGTGGTGCAGACGGGGGCAGTTCAAGAGCCTGGCTCTTGACGCCGCCCTCCCACTTTCGTTCAGTCTACGATCGTAACACCCATGCTGCGCGCCGTGCCTTCGATCATCAGCATGGCGCTTTCGAGGCTGACACCTTCGAGATCCTTGAGCTTGATCTCGGCAATCTCGCGCACCTGAGACTTGGTCAGCTTGCCGACCTTGTTCTTGTTCGGTTCGGCGCTGCCGCTCTTCAGGTTGGCGGCCTTCTTGATCAGGTCCGGGGCCGGCGGCGTCTTGGTGATAAAGGTAAACGAGTTGTCACTGAAGATCGTGATCTCGGCCGGGATCACCTGGCCGATCTGGCCGGCGGTGCGGGCGTTGTACTCCTTGACGAAGCCCATGATGTTGACGCCCTGGGGGCCCAACGCGGTACCGACCGGGGGGGCAGGTGTGGCCTTGCCGGCCGGCAGCTGCAGCTTGACGATTGCCTTGAGTTTCTTTGCCATGATGTACTCCTTCTGGGTACTGGTGAACGCTTACCAGGCGGCTGGCGACCGCCTGCCTGCTCCCAGGCCCAGCAAAAACAGGAACGTTGATTGTACGCGATTACATGTCGCGTACTAACTGAATAAAGTCCACTTCGACCGGGGTTTCCCGGTTGAAGAAGCTCACCATCACGCGGGCCTTGCCCTTGTCGGGGAAGATCTCTTCGACGATCCCGGCAAACTCGGCAAAGGGGCCGCTCATGATTCGCACGTGTTCGCCGCGCTGGAAGCTGACCTTGATGCGCGGCTCATCGGACTCGATGCGGCGCATGATCTTGTCGACTTCTTCCTGGCGCAGCGGCGTCGGCTTGTTGCCCATGCCGACAAACCCGGTGACGCCGGGGCTGTTGCGGACGACATACCAGCTATCTTCGTCCATGATCATATTGACCAGGATATAGCCGGGGAAGACACGGCGTTCCACCTCGCGGCGGACACCGTTGCGAATTTCGATTTCCGTCTCGGTGGGAACGACGACCTCATGAATGCGGTCGGTCATGCCCATCGATTCGGCGCGATGCTCGATATTCTTCTTAACCTTATGTTCCATCCCCGAGTAGCTGTGAATCACAAACCACTGGGGGATATTGCCTGACGCCGGTCGCCTCGGCATCCAGCTGCGCCTGGATTTCAGCATCCAGCGCGGCCAGTTCGGCGTCGGTCATGCCGCCGCCGCTGTGACTTTTGGCTTTTGGATTGTTCGGCCACGTCTCTCTCCTTGGGGGAACAACCCCGGGAACAACACTCACCGGCTGCGCCGGTCCGCACGTCAGCGTGCGGACTAAACGACGGGCAGCTCCGACACACGTGTCTGCGACGGCTGCAATACGCGTGCGCCTGGTAATCCTAGAGATTCTGGATCAGGACGCCGATGAGATACGCAAACAAGGAGTCGATCGCAAACAGGACGACGGTCGACACGGCCGTGATCAACAGCACGATGGCGGAGAGGCGCAGGCCCTGCTTCGCGCGTCGGCCAGGTTACCTTGGCGATTTCGGCGCGTGTGTCGCGAAAGTAGCGAACGAGCCGATTCTCTTCCTTGGGTGCGGTGTTGTTGTCTTGGTCATGCAACCCCCAGAACCTTCAGAAACCCCTAAAAACTGCGGTCATTATTCGGAAAACGACCACCGGGCGTTACGCACCGGTGGTCTGTTTAGGCAGGCGAGGCAGGACTTGAACCCGCAACCTGTGGTTTTGGAGACCACCGCTCTGCCAGTTGAGCTACTCGCCTAAACAGATAGACGGGACCGGAGACGGGGTGCGATTTACTAGTAGTAGTTTACCGCACCCGTCTCCAATTCCGCAATACTTACTTGATGATGCTGGTGATGACACCGGCGCCGACGGTGCGGCCGCCTTCGCGGATGGCGAAGCGCGAGCCGGCCTCGAGGGCAACGGGCGAAGATCAGGCGCACGACCATCTTGATGTTGTCGCCCGGCATGACCATCTCCACGCCGGCAGGCAGTTCGATCTCACCCGTGATGTCCATCGTGCGGATGTAGAACTGCGGCCGGTAGCCCTTGAAGAACGGCGTGTGGCGCCCGCCCTCTTCCTTCTTCAGCACGTACACCTCGGAGTTGAACTCCGTGTGCGGCGTGATGCTGCCCGGCTTGGCCAGCACCTGCCCGCGCTCGATCTCTTCACGCGTGATGCCGCGCAGCAGGCAGCCCACGTTGTCGCCCGCAATGCCCTGGTCCAGCAGCTTGCGGAACATCTCCACGCCCGTCACCACCGTCTTGCGCGTCGGCGCCAGCCCCACGATCTCCACTTCTTCCATCGGCTTGATCGTGCCGCGCTCGATACGCCCCGTCACCACCGTCCCGCGCCCCTTGATGCTGAACACATCTTCGATCGGCATCAGGAACGGCTTGTCCGTCTCGCGCACCGGCGTCGGAATGTACTCGTCCACCACACGCATCAGCTCCCAGATGCACGCATACTCCGGCGCATTCGGGTCCTTGCTCGTCGACTCCAGCACGTTCAACGCACTGCCGCGCACGAACGGAATGTCGTCGCCAGGGAAGTTGTAGCTGCTCAGCAACTCGCGCAGCTCCATCTCCACCAGCTCCAGCAGCTCCTCGTCGTCCATCATGTCGACCTTGTTCAGGAACACCACCATCGCCGGCACTTCCACCTGCCGCGCCAGCAGGATGTGCTCCCGCGTCTGCGGCATCGGACCATCCGGCGCCGCCACCACCAGAATCGCACCGTCCATCTGCGCCGCACCCGTGATCATGTTCTTGATGTAGTCCGCATGCCCAGGGCAGTCCACGTGCGCATAGTGCCGCTTCTCCGTCTGGTACTCCACGTGCGCAATCGCAATCGTGATCCCACGCGCCTTCTCTTCCGGCGCATTGTCGATCGAATCAAACGCCCGGAAATCCGCCCACCCCTTCATCGCCAACACCTTCGTGATCGAGGCCGTCAACGACGTCTTGCCGTGGTCAATGTGCCCAATCGTCCCCACGTTCACATGGGGCTTTGTCCGCTCAAATACTGCCTTAGACATTGGAAAAATGCCTCCTTGAATTGTTTCCTGCAAACAACCGAACTGTTTGTGTCCCGCCCACTTCTGGGCGTCGCCCACTGCTGGGCGCCTGATCGCCGTTCTTACGTCGGGCGATATGAAGCCATCCTTTTCGGCGGCCTCTGCCTACGCGTATTAATGCGCACTCCGTAACGGGCAGGGCCCAGGCCATGCCTGGGAAGTTCCTGTACGCCGCGGGCCGGCATTTTCACAAACATCGGAGAGCCCACAATCGGACTTGAACCGATGACCTCATTCTTACCAAGAATGTGCTCTACCGACTGAGCTATGTGGGCCGGAAATAAGGCAGTACCCAAGAAAAAGTACACGCAAGAACCAACGTGTACTCTTCGCCGGGAATGCTACCCTTTCCATAGTGGGCGGGGACGGATTCGAACCATCGTAGGCGCCAGCCGGCTGATTTACAGTCAGCTCCCTTTGTCCACTCGGGCACCCGCCCAGGTTTGTAACGTACCTTTTGCCGGCTTAGTCTGTGATGACCTTCGGCAGAGCCGACGAACGGACTTGAACCGTTAACCTGCTGTTTACAAGACAGCTGCTCTGCCGATTGAGCTACGCCGGCACACAAAACCAGATCCGATGTCGTCTCTACTATCGCGCACACAGTGCTGCATGTACACGCGCTTTGCGATTATAGCACACCCAGGAGAATGGTCAAATTAGAGGCGGTTGAAACAATAAAAAGTTCCAAAGTTCGCATGCAGGGGCTTGGTTTGACAGGGTTTAACAAGGTTTGACAGGGGTTTTCGGGGTGTGCAACAATCGTTGGACTGCGAACAATGCGTTCGCCCAGCCCAGTAAATAGGATTGACCCATGCGTACCAATACGATTCGTACCCGGTGGGAGGCAGGCGAGGCAGTGCTCTCGGCCTGGCTGTCGATTCCGTCCGCGTTCAGCGCCGAGATCCTGGCGCACTCCGGCTTTGACTGCATCACGATTGATACCCAGCACGGCCTGATCGACTACAGCGCGGCAGTGGGCATGCTACAGGCGATCTCGACAACCGACTGCATTCCCCTGGCGCGCGTGCCGTGGAACGAGCCGAGTTCGATCATGAAGCTGCTCGATGCCGGAACGTACGGCATTATCTGCCCGATGGTCAGCACGGCCGAGGAAGCGGCGGCGTTCGCCTCGTTCTGCCGCTATCCGCCCGGCGGGCATCCGATCCTTTGGCCCCAAGCGCGCGACGCTGTATGCGGGGGACGACTATCCCGAGCGCGCCAACGAGACGATCCTGGCGATCGCGATGATCGAGACTGCCGGCGGGCTGGAGAACGTAGATGCGATCGTCGCCACGCCGGGGATCGACGCCCTTTATATTGGCCCGGCAGATCTCAGCCTGGCCCTGGGGCGCACGCAGCGCACGGACCAGACGGACCCGGTCATGGTGGAGGCGCTCGACACGATCCTGGCGGCGGCGAAGCGGCACGGCAAGGTGGCGGGGCTGCACACGGGTTCGGCCGCCTACGCCCGGCAGATGATCGAGAAGGGCTTTCAGTTTGTGACGGTGCAGTCCGACGCCGGTTTCTTGGAGACAGAGGCGCGGCGCGTGGTCCAGGCGGTGAAGCAAGGCGCGGGTGATAAGCGGGCAGCGGGGCCTTATTAAAACGAGAGCAGCAGACATGACCATCCAAGGCATGTTGACCCTCGACGAACTGCAGCGGCGCGTGCAGGACGGCGCGATCGAGACGGTGCTCGTCATGTTTACGGACCACTTCGGCCGGTTCATGGGCAAGCGGTTTGACGCCGAGTTCTTTGTGGAAGATATCGCCGGCCACGGCACGCACGCCTGCAACTACCTGCTGACGGTGGATATGGAGATGGACCCGGCGCCGGGCTTCCGCTTTGCCAACTGGGAGCGCGGCTATGGGGACTTCCATCTCGTGCCGGACCTGGCGACGCTGCGGGTGGCGAGCTGGCTGGACAAGTCGGCGCTGGTGCTGTGTGACGTACAGGACGAGGGTTCGCACCGGCTGATCTCGGTGGCGCCGCGGTCGATCCTGCGCACGCAGATCAACCGGGCAGGCGGCGCTGGGCTACTCGGCGGCGGCCGCCTCGGAGCTGGAGTACTTCCTATTTAACGATTCGTACAAGGCGGCGGCGCAGAACAACTACCAGAACCTGGAGCCGATCGGCTGGTATATCGAAGATTACCACATGCTGCAGGGCTCCCGCGAGGAGGTGTTTAACGCGGCGGTGCGCCGGCACCTCAAGCAGTCGGGGATTCCGATCGAGAACTCCAAGGGCGAGTGGGGGCTGGGGCAGCACGAACTCAACGTGCGCTCGGAAGTGCGCTGCAGCCATGCCGTGACCTTGCCGTTGGCATCGAACCCGGCTTCGAGGTACTGCGCCGAGACGGCATGGAAATAGTCGTGATGCAGGTCGTCTTCGCGGGTCCAGGTCAGCTTGACCGGCTTGCCCTCCATGGCCTGCGACACCAGCGCCGCTTCGACGACGAAATCGGCCTTCGACTTGCGCCCGAAACCGCCGCCGAGCAAGGTGACGTTGACGGTGACCTTGTCGTCCGGCAGGTTCAGCCGCTTCGCGACGCGGTCGCGCGCGGCCTGCGGCGACTGGCTCGGCGCCCAGATCTCGCATTTGCCGTTGACGATGCGCGCCGTGGCGGCCGGGGCTTCCATCGTGGCATGCGCGTAGTGGGGCACGTAGTAGGTCGGCGTCGAACCTCTTCGCGGCCTTCGACAGCCCGTCGTAGGTGTCGCCCTCGTTGCGCACGACCTTGCCGCCAGGTTTCGACACCGCCGCTTCAAGTTCCTTGCGGTAGCTGTCGGAGTCGTAGCTGCCGTGGGCGCCATCGTCCCAGTCGATCTTCAGCAGGCTGCGGCCCTTGATCGCCGCCCAGGTGTCGCGACCGACGACGACGATGCCGCCGATCGGCTGGAACTCGGAAGGCGGCGGCGTGCCGTCGAGTGCGAACACCTTGAGCACGCCGGGCACTTTCAGCGCCTCGGCGGCGTCGAAGCTGCGGAGCTTGCCGCCGAGCACCGGCGGGCGGGCGATCACCGCATAGAGCATGCCGGGCAGGCGGGTGTCGATGCCGAACTGCGCGGTGCCGGTGACGATGGCCTTGCCGTCGACGAGGTGGTGTCGGACTTGCCGATGTAGCGGAACTGGCTGGCGTCCTTGAGCTTCAGCGTATCGGGTGCCGGCACCTCGAGCTTGGCAGCGGCCAGCGCCAGCGCGCCGTAGCCGAGCTTGCGGCCGCTGGCCTTGTGGACCACCTCGTGGTTGCGTGCCTGCACCTGGTCGACCGGCACACCCCACTTCGCGGCGGCCGCCTGTTCGAGCATCATGCGGGCGCTGGCGCCGCAGCGCCGCAACGGCATGAACCAGTGGCGCGTGCTGCGCGAGCCGTCGGTGTCCTGGTTGCCGTATCGGGGTTCGTCGCCGGGCGCTTGCACGACCCGCACGCGGCTCCAGTCGGCGTCGAGCTCGTCGGCAACGATCTTCGGCAGGCTGGTGCGCACGCCCTGGCCCATTTCCGATCGGGCGACGACGATGCTGACGGTGCCATCCGGCGCGATCGACACGAAGATCGCCGGGCTGTCACGCAGGCCGTTGGGCATGCCTTCGCCGCCGTACTTCTTCGGTTCGTCGGCGGCGACGCCCATGCCCGGCAGGCCGACCACCAACACCAGGCCGCTCAAGGGCACGGCCGCCAGGAAAGAACGGCGGGTGGTGCCGGCAGAAGCGAGGGTGCCCGCCGCAACGATGTTCGGGATGTTCATGCTGGTTCTCCCTTGATGCCTCGCGGCGGCCTTGATGGCGCTGCGGATGCGCGGGTAGGTGCCGCAGCGGCAGAGGTTGCCGCTCATGGCCGTCGTCGATCTCGGCGTCGGTCGGGTTCGGGGTTCTGCGCAGCAGCGCGGCGGCGCTCATGATCTGGCCGGCCTGGCAGTAGCCGCACTGCGGCACGTCGATCTCGATCCAGGCGCGCCTGCACGGCGTGCCGCGTCTTGGCGGCGGCGAGGCCTTCGATCGTCGTGACCTTCTTGCCGGCGACCGCCGACAGCGGCGTGACGCAGGAGCGCATCGGCGCGCCGTCCACGTGCACCGTGCAGGCGCCGCACAGCGCCATGCCGCAGCCGAACTTGGTGCCGGTCAGGCCGAGCTCGTCGCGCAGCACCCACAGCAGCGGGGTATCTGCGGGCGCGCTGACGCTTCGTCTCACGGCCGTTGATGTTCAGTGTGGTCATCGATTGCTCCGTGTGGTTGGAGGATTTGCAGCGCGAATGACCCAGCGAGCCCGGCGCTGAGATTGCAAGCGTACTGCGATGCGCGTACCTTGTGTAGCTAGGCTGGATCGGCGCGACCCCGTTCGGCCGCGCGTCAGTACGAACGGCCAGATGCCGACCCCGCCGCCAGTCACATCCGTAAACGCGCCGGCCCATCTGGCCTAGCGAAGCCATCGGGTGGGATGTGCGCGCGATGCGCCGGCCTGGTGGTCCGTGCGCTGCGATCGCAAAGCCGACTTCGCACTGCCTCGCGCGCCGCCGACTCGACGAGGGTCGGGCGCGTCCCCGCATCCACAGATTCAATGCTTCGGAAGGCGCCCCGTTCGGGCCGACAAACCCTCGGTCGAGGCTTGATTTCGGTCGGCCAAGTCGGTTGGCAGCGAAGCTGCCGGGGCCACCGGCGGCAGATGGCCGGGACTGCCAATTCGCCGTCGAGTCCGACAGCGGCCATCCGATCCAGCCGGCGCCGAACGGGCCGTTCTCGACACGCGATCTCACCATTTCGACCCAAAACGGCCTATCGCAGCTCGAACCAGCAGCAGCACAACCGAATCGCCTCGTGGCTCCGGAACTCGAGCTTCCTGGTCGCGACGGGAGCAGTCCGTCCCGGTTCACACCATCAGCATTGATTGCGGATCGATGACCTTGCCCGCCTGGATTGCGCCGGAAGGCATCGGAGGCCAGGCAAGCCTGAAACTCCTCCATGGTCGCGAAGTTGCTGGCCGCGATCTCCACCGCGTTGTGGTCCGGATCGCGGTAGTACAGGCTGGTGCTCGGGCCGTGGTCCATTGCACGGTAGGGCAAGACACCCAGGTCGCGCAGGCGTCGATAGCGCTCACGCAAGACGGGCAACGAGGCATTGCGCAACTGCATGTGGTGCAGTCCCGGGTCGCCGCTGGGCGCATCGCGCGTGCCGGGCATCTCAAAGATGGCCACCACGTCCTGGTAGGGGTGCTCGATGTGCAGCCTGAAAAAGCACATGCGCGTCGGCTTGGGCGGCCCGCCCGGTGAGGCCTCCGCTTTGACCGCATGTTCGAGCGATGGCTCGATATCCAGCAGTTGCCGGTACCACGCCGTCATGGCGTCGTAGCGGCCGGTGGCAAGCACGATCTCACCCAGGCGCATGGGTGGCAGAGCAGTGTCGGAAGCAGTCATCTTGCGGTTCCTTGAAGGCTATTCGGGGCGGATGCCGGCGCGGTCGATCACCGTCTTCCAGCGCGGCAACTCGGCGCGAATGCGCTCGGCCAGCACTTCGGGCGGCCCGCCGATGGGCCTGCTGCCGACCGCGACCAGGCTGCGCCGCAAGTCGGGCAAGGCGAGCGCACGTGTGATCTCGCGGTTCATCGCCATCACTGCCTCGGGCAGCGTGCCCTTGGGCGCCATCACTGCAAGCCAGCTCAGGCCGATGTCCGGCACACCCAACTCGCTGAAGGTCGGCACCTGCGGCAGGATCTCCATGCGGATCTCACCGGTCACGGCCAGGGCGCGAACCTTGCCGGTCTCGATCAGCGGCATCAATGCGGTGGCCGCTTCCATACCGATCGCGACCTGAGCGCCCATCAACGCCTGCGCCACGCCAGGCGAGCCTTTGAACGGCACATGATCGATCGACATCTGGGTTGCTGCCTTGAGTTGTTCAACAAACATGTGCGGTGGCGTGCCATTGCCGGCCGATGCATACATCAGCGTGCCCGGCTTGCGCTTGGCCAGATCGATCAACTGCGCCAGCGACTCGATGCCGAGCGACGACGGTGCGACCAGGATCATCGGCGACTCGAGCACCAGCGACACCGGATCGAAGTCGCGCACCGGGTCGTAGGGCAGTGTCTTGAACAGCGACGGGTTGATGACCACGGCGCCAATGTGCGTGAAGATGAAGCGGTAGCCATCGGGCGATGCGCGACGCACCTGCTCCATCGCGATGATGCCGCCGGCGCCGGGCATGTTCTCGACCACGATCGGCTGGCCGAGCGCCATGCCGATGCGGGTGACGAGATCGCGCGCTCGTGTGTCAGGGCCGCTGCCCGCAGGGCCAGTGCAGACCATGACAATGGGCCGCGAGGGCCAACGTTCCGCGCCAACGACCCTGCCCGACGCCAGGCCAGCGAGGGCCAGAGCCGAGGCCATGAACGATCGGCGCGCCGCCTGCGCGTTGCACGAAGGGCCTTGCCGCGGGATGTTCATGATCGGGTTCCCAGCTTCGACCATCGAAGCGCAGAGAGAGGTTGAGGGTCAGGCGCTGTGGGCGGGTTGTGACGGTGCCGACCTTCGGACCGGCTTGCGTCGCCCGACGCCTGGACGGGCATGTGCCTTGTTGGCTTCCACGACGCGGGTGAGCAGGTTCAGCAGAGTCGTCTTCTCGGCGTCGTCGAGGCAGGCCAGGGCGCTGTCCTGCGCGGCGATCACCGGAACCGCCGCCTTGGCGCGCAGACGCCTGCCGGCAGCGGTAAGTTCCAGCTGGTTGCTGCGCCGGTCGATCGGTGAAGCCACACGGCGCACCAGCCCCAACTGTTCGAGTTCGTCGATCAGCCGGCTCGCCGAGTTGGCATCGATGCCTTGGCGCTCCGCCACGCGGCGTTGGTCCGTTCCGGGCTCGCGAATGATCGCCACCATCACGCCCCACTGCGAAGGGGTCAGCCCGTACGGCTCCAGCGCGTCGGTCATCAAGCTGACCATGACCTGCGAGAACCGCTTCGCCAAATGCGCGGGGGCGCGACGACCAGCGATGGCCGGCAACTCAGCCGTACCCGCCGAGCGCCAGCCGTTGACCGCGGCGGCCGGTCCGTAGAGGTAGTTCAAGAGGAAGGGATCGCCCGACATGATTCATATAGTGACTAAAGTGATCATCACAATAGTCACTATATGAGCGACATGTCAAGTTGATTCGAAAGCGCGAGGCCGGCGAAGGATGCGAGGCTTGGCAGTTACTGCGCGAGAGCCCTGGCAACGCATTGGTAACGGCTGCCGTGCTGATTCCGGTTCGATATGGACAGGTGCGGATCGCGGTGGACTGGAAGGTGCACTCCGCCGGCGTCACACGACGGTCAGCGGACTCTGCACGCGCCGATGGGCTGCACCAAAGCGGCTGGTCAGCAGTACCCGCTTGTGGCC